>NZ_CM170494.1:4800000-9287313 GCF_057320905.1 Streptomyces sp. DSM 116793
TCACGCCCACCCGCGAGCTGGCGATGCAGGTCGCGGACGCCCTCCAGCCCTACGGCGATGTGCTGGGGCTGCGGATGAAGGTGGTCTGCGGCGGCACCTCGATGGCCAACCAGATCCACGCCCTGGAGCGCGGCGTCGACATCCTCGTCGCCACCCCCGGCCGGCTGCGGGACATCATCGGCCGCGGCGCCTGCTCGCTCGGCAGCGTCCAGGTCGCCGTCCTCGACGAGGCCGACCAGATGGCGGACCTGGGCTTCCTGCCCGAGGTCACCGAACTGCTCGACCAGGTCCCGGAGGGCGGCCAGCGCATGCTGTTCTCGGCCACCCTCGACCACGACATCGACACGCTCATCAAGCGGTACCTCAACGCCCCGGTCACCCACGAGGTGGACCCCTCGGCCGGCGCGGTCACCACCATGAGCCACCACATCCTGATCGTGAAGCCGCGCGACAAGGCGCCGGTGACCGCCGCGATCGCCGCGCGCAAGGGGCGCACGATCGTGTTCGTCCGCACCCAGATGGGCGCCGACCGCATCGCGGAGCAGTTGCGCGACGCCGGCGTGCGCGCCGACGCACTGCACGGCGGCATGACGCAGGGCGCGCGCACCCGCACCCTGGCCGACTTCAAGGACGGTTACGTCAACGTCCTCGTCGCCACGGACGTCGCGGCCCGCGGTATCCACGTCGACGGCATCGACCTCGTTCTGAACGTCGACCCGGCCGGCGACCACAAGGACTACCTGCACCGTTCCGGTCGTACCGCGCGTGCGGGCCGGTCCGGCACGGTTGTCTCGCTCGCCCTGCCGCACCAGCGGAGGCAGACGTTCCGCCTTATGGAGGACGCGGGTGTGCAGGCCGCGCGCCACATCGTGGGCGGTGGCGGTGTGTTCGACCCCGAGGTCGCGGAGATCACCGGCGCCCGGTCGATGACCGAGGTGCAGGCCGAGTCCGCGGGCCGCGCGGCCGAGCAGGCGGAGCGCGAGGTCAAGGACCTCACCGAGCGGCTGGAACGGGCCCGGCGCCGGGCCGGCGAGCTCCGTGAGGAGGCCGAGTTCCTCACGCTGCGGGCGGCCCGGGAGCGGGGCGAGGATCCGCGCGGGTCCGCCCGGGAGGCTGCCGGTGGCGAGGCCTCCGGTGCCGGGAATGTCGGTGCGGCGCACTCGGATGCGCAGGTGCCGGCGCACGGTGCGGCGGCGGAGGCGGAGGCGGGCGCGGCGGGTTCCGCCGGCCCGGCTGCCCCCGTCGCCCAGGCCGAGGCTCCGGCCCCGGGCGACGCCGGTCCCGCCGCTGGAGTGGCTGCTGCGGAGCGCGCCGGGACGGAGCCCGCCGGTGTGACGGAGGCCGCTGTCTCCCCTGCCGAAACGGTGGACGACTCGGTCCACGGTGCGGCGTCGGAGACGGCCTCGCGGGCCGCGGCGGCGACCGACGCACCGGCCGTCGTCTCCGTACCCCGGCAGGCCGGCCCCCAGGACACCGGAGCCCCCGCCGACGGCGGCGACCGGCGCGACGGCACCGACCGTGTGGCGGCCGCCCGGACCTCGTCCGAGCGCCCCGACCGGGGGTGGGACCGTGCGGGTGGCCGTGGCGGCTTCGACCGCGACCGTGATCGGGACCGTGACCGTGACCGTGGTTTCGACCGGGGCAGGGACCGTGAGCGTTCCGGCCGCGGGTACGAGCGGCGGGACGGCGACCGTGCGGGGTTCCGCCGGGACGGCGACCGTCCGGGCTTCCGGCGTGACGGCGACCGTGACCGTGCGGGCCGCGGCTTCGACCGGGGCGCCAGCGGGCGCGATGACCGCGGCGGCTACGACCGTGACCGGTCCGGTGACCGCGGTGGTTTCGGCCGTGGCCGGGACTGGGACCGCGATCGTGATCGGGACCGTGACCGTGACCGTGGTTTCGACCGGGGCAGGAACGGTGAGCGTTCCGGCCGCGGGTACGAGCGGCGGGACGGCGACCGTGCGGGGTTCCGCCGGGACGGCGACCGCCCGGGCTTCCGGCGTGACGGTGAGCGGACCGACTTCCGCCGGGACCGCGACGGCGACCGTACGGGGTTCCGCCGTGACGGTGACCGCCCCGGCTCCGACCGGAACCGGTACGGCGACCGCGACCGGAACCAGGACCGTTACGGCGACCGTGACCGTGACCGCCCCAAGGACCGTTACGGCGACCGTGACCGGGACCGGGGTCGTTACGGTGATCGCGACCGGGACCGGAGCCGTCCGGCCGCCGGCCGTGACTGGGACCGGGATCGGGACCGGACCGGGGGCCGGGGCACCGATCGCGGCACCGACCGCCCCGGCTTCCGCCACGACGACCGTGGCGGCCACCGCGGCAGCGACCGGCCCTACCGCCGCGACGACCGGCCCGCCGGCCCCCACCGCACAGGCGGCCACCGTCCGGGCGGCCACGACCGGCCGGGCACCCGGCGGGACGACCACCGGGGCGGCGGCTCCGGCTCCGCTTCGGGCGGAGGCGCCGGTACCCACCGCCGCCGTGAGGACAAACCGCGCTGGAAGCGCAACGGCTGAGTCCGGCCGCTGGGGCGGAACTCAGCGGTACGGCCGACGGCACGGACGATGGCACGGCCGACGGTACGGCGGGCGGTACGGCCCACGGTACGGCCCATGGCACGGCGGGCGGTACGGCGAGGCGCGGTGGTCCCGCGGCCCCGTCACGGCCGCCTGACCTTGCCTGACCACAGCTGACCTGCGACGAGAGGCCCACCCGCACCGGGTTGGGCCTCTCGTGCGCTCCGGTGCGGCTCCGCTGCGTTCCCGCACGGCTCGGCCGGGTTCCGGCAGGGTTCGGCCGGTGCTTCGGCAGGGTTCGGCCGGTGCTCCGGCACGGTTCGGCTGTGGTCCGCACCGTTCGGCTGTAATCCGGCACGGCTCGGCCAAACCGTTCGCCCTGCCGTTCTCCGCCTCCGCATACGCCGGCGTGCAATACACCGGCCGCATGGGGCGCATGCCGCGCACCCTGCGGGGGAATCGCTGGGTGCATGACAGAGGACCCCCAGGCTCCCGTCCCCGCCACACCCGCCCCCACGCCCACCCCCGCCCCCGAAGCCCCCTCACCAACGGCCGGCACAGCCCAGCCCACCGGGGGCCCGCCCACCGAGGGCGTGCTCAGCGAGGGCCCCCTCACCGAGGGACCGGCCCGCGACAGCCCGTCGCCCGACCTCCCGCCCGCCGACGGACCGTCGTCCGACCGTCCGCTCTCCGACGAGGAACGTCTGGCGCAGCTCGGCTACACCCAGGTCCTGGCCCGCCGGATGTCGGCCTTCTCGAACTACGCCGTCTCGTTCACGATCATCTCCGTCCTCTCCGGCTGCCTCACCCTCTACCTCTTCGGCATGAACACCGGCGGGCCCGCCCTGATCACCTGGGGCTGGGTCGCGGTCGGCCTGATGACGCTGTTCGTCGGGCTTGCGATGGCCGAGATCTGCTCGGCGTACCCGACCTCCGCCGGCCTGTACTTCTGGGCGCACCGGCTGGCGCCGGCCCGGTCGGCGGCGGCCTGGGCGTGGTTCACGGGCTGGTTCAACGTGCTGGGGCAGGTCGCGGTGACCGCCGGCATCGACTTCGGCGCGGCGTCGTTCCTGGGCGCGTACCTGAACCTCCAGTTCGGTTTCACGGTCACCCCGGGCCGCACGATCCTGCTGTTCGCCGCGATCCTCGTGCTGCACGGCCTGCTGAACACCTTCGGCGTGCGCATCGTCGGCCTGCTGAACAGCGTCAGCGTGTGGTGGCACGTACTGGGGGTCGCGGTGATCGTGGCGGCCCTGGCGTTCGCGCCGGACAGCCACCAGTCCGCGTCGTTCGTATTCACCCACTTCGTCAACAACACCGGCTGGGGCAGCGGCCTGTACGTCGTCCTCATCGGGCTGCTGATGGCGCAGTACACGTTCACCGGCTACGACGCCTCCGCGCATATGACGGAGGAGACCCATGACGCGTCGACCGCCGGGCCCAAGGGGATCGTGCGGTCCATCTGGACCTCGTGGGTGGCCGGTTTCGTCCTGCTGCTCGGCTTCACCTTCGCGATCCAGTCGTACGACGCCGAGCTGGGCTCGCCGACGGGGGCGCCGCCGGCGCAGATCCTGCTGGACGCGCTGGGCGCGACCGCGGGGAAGCTGCTGCTGCTCGTGGTGATCGGGGCGCAGCTCTTCTGCGGGATGGCGTCCGTCACCGCCAACAGCCGGATGATCTACGCGTTCTCGCGTGACGGGGCGCTGCCCCTCTCACGGGTGTGGCACACCGTCAGCCCGCGCAGCCGGACGCCCGTCGCCGCGGTCTGGCTGGCGTCCCTGGGGGCCCTGGTGCTGGGCCTGCCGTATCTGATCAATGTGACGGCGTATGCGGCGGTGACGTCGATCGCCGTGATCGGGCTCTACATCGCCTACGTCATCCCGACGCTGCTGCGACTGCTCAAGGGAGACGCGTTCGAACGGGGGCCGTGGCACCTGGGCCGGTGGTCGCGGCCGGTCGGGGTGGTCGCGGTCGTGTGGGTGGTGCTGATCACGGTGCTCTTCATGCTGCCGCAGGTCTCCCCGGTGACCTGGGAGACCTTCAACTACGCCCCCGTCGCCGTCCTGGTCGTGCTCGGTTTCGCATCGACGTGGTGGCTGGTGTCGGCCCGGCACTGGTTCCTGAACCCGGAGCACGAGCGGACGATCGCTCGGGAGGCGGCGCGGGAGGCGGCGCGGGAGGCCGCTCGGGAGGCCGCTCGGGGGGTGGCTTCCTAAAGGTGGTGGTTCGGAGGCCCCTTCCTAGGGGTGGTTGTTCGGAAGGCCGCTTCCCAGGGGGGTGGCCGTTCGGGGACGGATCACTCTGGCTCATTCGGGAAACGGCCTCCTAAAGGTGGGGTTGCCCGAGGGCTGCTTCCCAGTGGTGCGTCGGAAGACGGTTCTCCAGGGGGCCTGCCCGGGAGGACGGCCCCTGGGAGACCTCTTCGGGAGGCGGGTGGCACCGGAAACTCGGAGGCGTCCGGGTGCCTGCGGATGCCAGGACGGCGGGGAGGGGACGCCGGGGCGTCCCCGGCGCGTCCCACGTAGTGCTCCGAGGCGGGGGAAGCCGAGGCGCCCCCCGCGCGCCTCCCCGCAGTGTTCCGCGGCCCGCGTCCAGCCCTCCGATCCGAACACCGTCATCAGAACCCTCGTCCTCCCGGGTGTCCGCCCGGTTCCCCTTGAGGGACGGGCACAGCCCGCGGCCCGGGGGCCCGCTATGCTGCGGGTTGCGGGCCGTTAGCTCAATTGGCAGAGCAGTGGACTTTTAATCCATTGGTTGTGGGTTCGAGTCCCACACGGCCTACCGTTGCGCCCCAGGTCAGGGCAGCCCCCGGCCTGGGGCATCGGTATATTCGGGGCGATCGGGAGCATCGGCTCCACCATCGCTCCACCGAATCGAAGACGGCCAGGACTCCCGATCAGCTCCGGTGCCGGCACCAACCACGGAACGCCTGACGCGGGCGAGGACGGGGGCGGGGGCGGGGGAGACCCTTCCCGCTCAGCCGGCGCGCGGGCGGCACCGATGCCCCGCGGTCGGCCCAGCTCTTCGCGAGCGGGTGGAAACCAACGCCCCGGCGCTCGGGACGGGTTGAGGTATACCCGGGGGCCGGAGCAGCCGTCCCGGCGCGCCCTCATCTCCGCTGCCGTTCCCGCAGGTCAGAAGGCGGGACATCGCATGTTCTCCGCCACCGCTCGCCGCTGCTCGACGCCCCGTCCGCCGGTCACGCATGGTGAGTCCCAAGCCGGGCGGCACACACGGTCGGTAGCCGCCCACCCGTCATGGAGGGGATTTGATCATGAGCATGTTCAGGCAACTCGCCGCAGTGGCGGCCACGGCCGCCCTGGCCGGTGGCGGCGCGACGGCCATGGCGCCGGCCGCGAGCGCGGCCTCCGGCGGCACCGCCCCCGCGTGCATCGCACGCTCCGTCCACTACCCGAGCAGCGGGGACTACGTGCTGGTCGTCAACAACTGCGGCAAGACCATGCGCGTGAACGTCGTCTTCGACTACCAGGCGGACACCGGGTGCGTGACGCTGCAGAACGAGGCGAGCTTCCGGGCGGAGTTCGCGTGGCCGGGGAAGTACCACAAGACGGTGGTGTGCTGAGGCTGTGGACAAGCGCCCGTGCCCGCGCCCGCGCCGAGCGTGAGGGTCGCCAGCGCGGGCGCGCATCGCCGTTCGACCGACGGCTGTCGGCCGGCCGCCCAACAAGGTCCCGTCATCGCAGGTGGCGGGCCTTTCCGCGTGGCCGGCGGCCGGCCGGACCCGTCGGAACGGCGGAGGGCGGGACGACGCGGCGGCCGACGTTGCGAACGGCGTTGCGAACGGTGTGGAGAAGTTATCCACAGGCTCGGACGGGCGGGCTTGCGGCGGCCTAGGATGCGAACACGCGGTCGGTTCGGCAGGCCGCGTACCCCGGTCACGAGCACGGGGACAGGGGAACTACGGGGAACTACGGGAAACACGGGGAACACGGGGGAATCATGCATACACAGTCACGCCCAGGCGTGCGCCGTCCGCTTGTCGCCGGCCTGGCCGCGGCCCTGTCGGCCGCCACGGCGCTCCTCGCCTTCGTCCCGTCCGCCTCGGCGGCGACCGACGGTTCGATGGCCGCGTCCGGTTCGCTGGCCGCTGCGGGTTCGCTGGAGGCTGCCGGCTCGGCGGTCGCCTCCGGCTCGGCGGTCGCCTCCGGCCCAGCGGTCGCCTCCGGCCCGGCGGCCACCTCCGGCTCGGCCGCGGCCCCGACCGTCCGGGGAGGCGCCGTCGTGCGCGGAGGCGCCGTCGTGCAGGGCATAGGGGATCCGGTCTCCTGGGAGACGGCGTATGGAGCGGCCACCGCATCGGGTGCGCGCTGGGTCGAGGAGACCGAGGTGGACGGCGTCTACTACGACGACCTCGTGATCCAGGGCGACTTCGAGAACACCGGGGACGAGTGCTACTCCGTGTGGTTCCAGTGGACCGACGACTCGTTCCCCATGCCCCCGCAGAAGTACGCCAGCCAGTGCGGCCCGGGCGGCGTCACGATCGACTACCGCATGCGATACGGCTTCACCACCTCGGGAGCCCTCTTCATATGCAAGGGCACGGGGAACACGGACGAGTGCGGCCCCCGCGCGGGCATGACGTCGTGGCCGGTGGGCTGAGGCAGGACTAGGACCGGCCAAGCGGGCGCTTCGACAGGCGCGCTTCGGCAGGCCTACGCGGTGCCGTCCCGGTCCCTGGGGACCGAGCCGCTCGCGCCGGTGCTCCGTGGGGCCGCCTCCGCCGGTGCTCCGTGGGGCCGCCTCCGCCGGTGCTCCGTGGAGCCCTCTGCATCGGGGCTCCGCTGGTTGGTCTGTATCGGGGCTCCGGTGGGCCGTCTGCACGCCGAGGCGTGCCGCGCCGTCCGCACCGCAGGCCGGGCGCCCCACCCGCACCGGCCCCGGCAAGCCCCCCGCACCGCGCCCCGCCGGCGCAAGGCGGGTCCGGCGGAGGGCGGGTCCGGGGAGGGCGGCCACCCGGCGTATGCGAGGCATGCTCCCGGCGTGACCACGGCGTGTCCGCCCACCCCTGGGGCTTCCCGCCGACCGGAGGCGCCCTACACTTGCGCACTCACGGTTACCCCTTGCCGTTCCGGAGGCCTTCGCGGCGGGGGAGCAGGTCACGGGCAGGACGAGCCTCACGAGCCGGTGGGCCCGAGGAGCCCGCCAGGAGCCCACGCAGCCACAGCCAGCCACGAATCCGAATCCACTTTCGAACCAGTCATGCCAGGACCGAGGGGTGTTTGGCGCCTTGATAGTCATCGAAGATGTCAGCAAGCGGTATCCCGACGGCACAGTGGCCGTCGACCGGCTGTCGCTGGAGATTCCGGACCGCTCGATCACCGTGCTGGTGGGCCCCTCCGGGTGCGGCAAGACCACCACCCTGCGGATGATCAACCGCATGATCGAGCCGACCTCCGGGAGGATCCTCCTGGACGGAGCGGACATCCAGCAGCAACCGGTCAACGCCCTGCGCCGCTCCATGGGCTATGTCATCCAGAACGCCGGTCTCTTCCAGCACCGCACGGTCCTCGACAACATCGGCACCGTGCCGCGGCTGCTGGGCTGGTCCAAACAGCGGGCCCGCACGCGGGCGGCCGAGCTGATGGAACGGGTCGGTCTCGACGCCTCGATGGCGGGCCGCTACCCGTACCAGCTCTCCGGCGGCCAGCAGCAGCGCGTCGGGGTGGCCAGGGCGCTGGCGGCGGACCCGCCGGTGCTGCTGATGGACGAGCCGTTCTCGGCGGTCGACCCGGTGGTGCGGCGCGGCCTGCAGGAGGAGTTGCTGCGGATCCAGGAGGAGCTGGGCAAGGCCATCGTCTTCGTCACACACGACATCGACGAGGCCATCCGGATCGGCGACCAGGTGGCCGTGCTGCGCAGCGGCGGGAAGCTGGCGCAGTTCGCACCGCCGGACGAGCTGCTGTCGGGGCCCGTCGACCCGTTCGTGGCGGACTTCCTCGGCGCCGACCGGGGCATCCGCGGGCTGTCATTCTTCTCCTCCGCCGGGCTGAACCTGGACCCGGGCCCGGTCGTCGCGGTCGACGCCACCGTCAAGCAGGTGGCCAGGCGGGTCACCCCCGACGTGCCGTATGTGCTGGTCACCGATGTGGACGGCAAGCCGCTCGGCTGGGCGGAGCCGGCCGAGTGGACGGAGGGCGAGAAGACGCTCACGCCGTACGGGCAGACCTTCGAGTTCGGCCGGGACTCGCTGCGGGTCGCGCTGGACTGCGCGGTGCTGTCGCCCACCGGCTGGGCGGTCGGCGTGGACCGCACCGGCAGCGTGGTGGGCGTCGCCTCCCAGGAGTCGGTCGCCACCGCGATCCGCGCCGCCCACGCCGAGCGCGCCATCCGGGCCCGGGACGAAGCGACGTACGCGGCGGGTGCGGCCGGGAGCGACGGGGCGGGGGCGGCGGGCTCCGCGGGCGTCCGGGCGGCGGACGAGCCCGGTGGGGAGCCCGGCACCGCGGCGGACGCCGGCGCGCAGGAGGCCGCGCAGTGAACGGCTTCTTCGACATGCCCAGCGACCTCCAGCACAGCTACCTGGGCCTGGTCGGCTGGCACCTGGAGGAGGCGCTGATCCCGGTGGTCGTCGGGCTGCTGATCGCCCTGCCGGTCGGGCAGCTGTGCGTGCGCTTCACATGGCTCTATCCGCCGGTGCTGTGGGTCACCACGGTGCTGTACGCGGTGCCGTCGCTGGCCTTCTTCGTGGTACTGATCGACTACACCGGTCAGAGCCAGATCACGGTCATGATCCCGCTGGCCCTGTACAGCCTGGTGGTGCTGGTGCCGGCGATCGTGGACGGCGTGCGGTCGGTGCCCGAGGAGACCAATGCCGCGGCGGTCGCCATGGGCATCGGTCCGGTGCGCCGTTATCTGCAGGTGCAGTTGCCGATCGCGGTCCCGGCGATCATCGCGGGGCTGCGGGTGGCGACGGTCTCCAGCATCAGCCTGGTGAGCGTCGGCGCCCTGATCGGCAACCAGGGCGCGCTGGGCAATCTGCTCGCCGACGCGATGTTCTACCACCGGCCGATCCTCGCGGTCAGCTCCGTGGTCACCACCGCCGTGCTGGCGATCCTCGCCGACGCGCTGCTGGTCCTGCTCAGGCGGCTGCTCACACCCTGGCAGCCCCGTGGCGCGCGGGCCGCGGCGCGTGCCGCCCGCCGTGGCGGCGGATCGTCCGGCGGAAGCCCGTCGTCCCGGGGCGCCGGAAAGGGCGCCGCACCGGCCCTGGAGCGTGTGCCGTGAACGTCTTCCACTTCATGCAGGCCTTCTTCTCCGACAGCGCCCACTGGCATGGCTACGACGGCATTCCGCAGCGGGTGTTCGAGCACATCCAGTACTCGGCCGCGGCCCTGGGCATCGCCGCCGCCATCGGGCTGCCGATCGGCATGATCACCGGGCACACCGGCCGTGGCGGGAACGCCCTGGCGTTCGTGGCGACCGCGGCGCGGGCGCTGCCCAGCTTCGGCCTGCTGGTGCTGATGTTCGTGCTGATCGGCCTGAGCACGCTGCCGGTGATGATCCCGCTGGTGGTGCTCGCCGTGCCGCCCATCCTGGTGACCACGTACGAAGCGGTGCGCAGCGTGGACGCCTCGCCCGTGGACGCGGCCCGCGGCATGGGCATGCACCCCGCGAAGATCCTCTTCCAGGTGGAGCTGCCGGAGGCGCTGCCGCTGATACTCAGCGGGCTCAGGTCCGCGGCGATCCAGATCGTCTCCACCGCCACCATCGCCGCGTATGTGAGCCTCGGCGGGGTCGGCCGTTACATCGTCGACGGCCTCTACCAGCGCGACTACGAGAAGGTGGTGGGCGGTGCCGCACTGGTCGCGGTCCTGGCCCTGCTGGTCCTCGCCCTGTTCTGGGCCGCGGGGCGCACCCTGGTGTCACCAGGGGTGCGCAGGCGCTGAGCTGCGCCCCCGCGGAGGCGCAGACCCGTCTGGGCGCGGGGACTGCGTGCGCAACCCCCCACCGGCCGGTGGCTCCGGCACGACAGGCACAGCCCCTTTGCGGGGGTGGCGATCTGACGGTTTCGGCGTGGCCGGTCGCGCAGTTCCCCGCGCCCCTACGAGGCTGCGGCCCCAGGGGCCGCAGCCCCACCCGAGGCCCGGCCGCAGGCCGGTCTCAGCTCGTCGCCCGTGCCAGCGCGTGTTCCAGTACGACCAGGAGCGCGTCCCGCACAGAACCCCGTTCGCGGGCGTCGAAGACGGTGAGCGGGACGTTGTCGCGGACGTCCAGCGCCCAGCGCACATCGGTGAGGTCGTGCTCGACCTGCCCGTCGAACGCGTTCACGGCCACGGCGAACGGGATGTCGCGGTGCTCGAAGTAGTCGACGGCTGCGTAGCAGTCGTCGAGCCGCCGGGTGTCCACGATCACCAGACCGCCCAGCGCGCCCTCCACCAGGTCGTCCCACATGAAGCCGAACCGCTCCTGGCCGGGCGTGCCGAACAGGTACAGCTTGAGCGTCGGGTCGAGGGTGACGCAGCCGAAGTCCAGCGCCACGGTGGTGGTGGTCTTCTGCGGGGTGTGGGAGAGGTCGTCCACGCCCGCGGCGACGGAGGTGATCGACGCCTCGGTGGTCAGTGGCTCGATCTCGGAGATGGACGCCACCGTGGTCGTCTTGCCCACCCCGAAACCGCCGGCGATCACCATCTTGACCGGCAGGGGCGGGCGCGCGGGCACGTCGTCGGGCCGAGCGGCCATGCCGGGCTCCGGGGCGTCAGAATTCATGGCGGGCGCCCCTGGAGTCGGGAACGGCGCGGAGTCCATCGATAACCCTTCTCAGGACGGAGGCATCGCGGGCGGGGTTGCCCTGCGGGAGGTACAAGGTCAGCTGCCCGTCGGCGCGCAGGTCGTCGGCGAGTACGCGGATGACGTTGAGGTGCATACGGAGCTTTGCGGCGATCTCGGCGAGCGACTGCGGCTCCTGGCAGACGGCGACGATGTCCCGGTGCTCGAACGCGAAGGTGTCGAGGGCGGCGACCCCGCTGCTCGTCGCCACCACCTGCGTCTCCACGGGGAGCGGCGGGACCAGCCCGTCGCCGCCCGCCACCCGGCCCGCGGTGAGCAGGAACGGACGGACGGCCGGAGCGGGGTACTCCGGTTCGGGGTACGCGGGCTCGGCGTAGTCGCCTTCCGCGTAGTCGGGTTCGGGGTACTGCGGCCCGGCGGGGTCCGGCGCCGGGTACTGCTGTTCAAGGTACCGGCCCGCGGCGGGGTCCCCGAGGTACGCGTCGTCCGCGGTGCGCCCGGACGGTGTGTCACCCGCCGGCATGATGTCCACCTCCCTCGCCCTCGTCCGTTGGTCTGCCCGGGCCTGTGCGTCTGGTCGCCGGGTCCGGCTCAGCCGGCGGGGGCGTCGCCCACCGAGTTCTTCAGCTCCATGATGAGCTGTGGGCTGAGGGCGGCGCCCGCGCGGTTGGCGAACAGGGCCATTTCGTAAGCGATGTTGCCCAGCTTCGCCTCCTTCGAGGTGACCACGCCGAGCACCGCGCCCGCGCCGATCGCGGAGACGAGCAGGTGCCCGCCCTCCAGGTCGACGATGACCTTGTTGAGGCCGCCGAGGCCGTAGTTGCCGGAGGCGCCCATGGCGAGGCTGGTCAGGCCGGAGACGATGGCGGCGAGCCGCTCCGAGTCGGCGTGGTCGCGCAGCCGGGAGACGGCGATCAGCAGACCGTCCGAGGAGACGCCGATGGCGTCCACGACGCCCGCTGTCTCGGTGGCGAACCGGCTCAGCAGCCAGTTGAAGTCCTCCGCGGCGCTGCGCAGCTCGGGGTCGGCTGGGCGCGCGGGCACCTGCGGTATGTGCGGGCCTTGGCCCGGCTCTGCCGCGCCGGAGGCGGACCCGTCGGTCCAGGTGGTCATTGGCCCACCCCTTCTGAGGATGAGGGTTGCTCGGTCCCGGTCGTGCGGCGGCCCCCGGGGTACGGGGGCGGCGCCTGCTGAGGTGCGCTCGGCGGGCTAGACGCCTGTGACCCCTGTGGAGGTTGCGCTTCCTGATGGCCCGTCAGCCGACCGCGGAGATAGTGTGCGCCCAGATGCCGTGCGCTGTCGCGCTGGGCCCGTTCCACGGCCGCCTCGAACTCCTCGAGTTCCAGCCGCGCGGCCTCGGCGTCCACCGGCCGCCACCCCGGCGGCGCCTGGGTGCTCGGCCGCGGCGGCAGCACGCTCGACGCCGTGGTGGCCGACAGCGTCGCCCCGCGCACCCGGCGCCGCAGCGGCCGCGGCGACTGCGCCCCCGGCACGGGCGTGCGCCCGGCCCCCGTGCCGGCCACACGGCTGCGTCCACTCTGCGCCCCCGGCACGGGGGTGCGCCCCGCCGGAACATGTCCGGCCTGGGGCTCTGTGACCGTTGGGCCATGTCCGGTCTGTGGCTCTGTGACCGTTGGGCCATGTCCGGTCTGTGGCTCTGTGACCGTTGGACCATGTCCGGTCTGCGGCTCCGTGACCATCGGACCACGTCCGGCCTGCGCTCCCGACACCGCCGGGCCACGCCCGACCTGCTGCTCCGTCACCGAGCCGGCACCGCCCGGCCCACCGCCCACCGGACCGCCGTCCGGCCCCGGAGCCGACCGTGGCGCAGGCACCCGTCGGGGCAGCCCCGGACCGGTGCCGGGGCGCGGTCCGGGCGGGGCGGGGCGGCGGGCCGGGCCCGCCGTCTGCCGCGCGGGCGTGGGGCGGGGCGGCACCGGTGCGACGGCGTGCGCCGGCAGCAGGTGCACCGGCGGGATGATGACCGTCGCGGTGACGCCCCCGCCGGGCGTGCGCGACAGCGTGACCTGGATGCCCCAGCGCCGGGACAGGCTGCCGACCACGAAGAGCCCGAGCACCTTGGTCGGTACCAGGTCGAGCCGTTCGCGGTGGACCAGCCGGGCGTTCTCCTCGGCCAGCCGCTCGGAGCTCATTCCCAGCCCGTGGTCGACGACCTCCACCACGGCCCCGTCGGTCACAAGCCGCCGGGCGGCACCTGTCCATGGCTCCGCCACGTCGTCGTCCTCGGCAGCGGCCCCGGCCCGGGGCCCGCCACCACCCGCGGCCCGGCTGCCGTCGGCCGCGCGCAGCAGCACCTCGACCCGGCTGCTGGCCGGTGAGAACGTGACGGCGTTCTCCAGCAGCTCCGCCAGCATCAGCGTCAGGTCCCCGACCACATCGGGTGAGATGGTGACGTCGCCGTCGGCGCGCGGCACCACCCGCTGGTAGGCCTCGATCTGCCCGAGCGCGGCCCGCACCACATTGCTCAGCCGGACCGGACCGGACTCCGTGCCGGTCTCGCGCAGCCCGGCGAGCAGCATCAGGCTGTCGGCGTTGCGCTGCAGCCGTACCGCGATGTGGTCGATGCGGTAGAGCCGCTCCAGCACCTCCGGGTCGGTCTCGCCGTGCTCGACCGCGTCGATCAGGGCGAGCTGGCGCGCGGTGAGGTTGCTCACCCTGCGCCCGATGTTGCCGAACATCTCCGCGAAGTTGCGGCGGCTGAGCACCTGCCGCTCCAGCAGCGCGGTCGCGGTGATCTGCACCTGGTTGAACGCCTCGGCCAGCTCGCCGATCTCGTCGCGCACCGGCACCGGAACGGCGGTGAGACGCGGCGGGCCGGTGTCGGTGGCGTCGTCGTCGGCGACCCGGGCCAGCTCCTCGCCGGTCGCCTCGGCCACCCGGTGCGCCGCGCGGGTCAGCGTGCGGACCGCGCGCAGCACCGAGCGGCGGGCCAGGACGGAGAACATCAGCCACGCCGTGAACGCCAGCACCGTCGCGAGCAGCAGTGCCCCGGCCCGCCACCAGGCGGCGCCCGAGGCCTGCTGGGTCCGGTCGGCGATCTGGCCGATCAGCGACCGGGTGATCGCCAGGCGGTGCTGCGCCTGGTGCTCATAGGTGGTGACGTCCCGCAGCGACTCGTCGAGCGCGGCGTGCACCTGCTCCGGCTTCTCCGCCACCAGGCCGCTGGGGTCGACCTGGAGGGCGGCGTAGTGCTGGGAGATGACGCTCTGGTACGCCGTCCGCTCGATGGCGGCCAGCTCCTCGCGCTGGGCGGTGCCGGCGTGCCGGCGGAACCGGTCGGCCTGGTAGGTGTACTGGTCGTAGGCGCCGACCGCGGCCGTGAACTCGATCAGGGCGTTCGGGTCGCCGGTGCGCGCCGCGAACACGCTGGTCTCGAACGTGGCGTGCGCGGCGTCCGCGCGCAGCAGCGCGTCCAGCAGGGTGGCCGAGGTGCCGGCGAGCGGCGCGGGCACGTCCGTGACGAGCGCGGAGTCGGCGCCGTCGGCGGTGTCCGGGTCGCCGGGGGACGCGCCGGAGCCGTCGGTTCCGGTGGTGTCGTCGGGGTCGGAGCCGTTGATGCCGAGGCCGTTGATGAGGTCGGCGACGGCGCCACCGTAGGCGGGGTCGATGTTGTCGGCGGGGATGGGGCCCTGCTCGACGGTGCTGCGCAGGCTGTCCAGGCCCTCGATCTCCTTCAGGGCCTGCGCCTCGGGTTCGGGCAGCCGGCCGCCGAAGGCCTTGCGGACGGTCTCCACCTGGGCGTTCACGGCCTGCTGGGCGGTGAGGTAGGGGGCGGTGTCGGGAGCCTGGGTGACGTTCGGGCCCATCGCCTCGTAGCGCAGCGCGACCAGCAGCGCCTGGCGGTGCTCCGTCTGGAGGTCGTCTATCAGCTTCGCCACCTGCTCGCTGCTGCGCACCAGCCGGGCCGTGTCGCCGGCCGACCGGGCCTGGGCGATCTGCTGGTACGCGAGGAAGGCCAGCATCGCCGCGATGACGAGCACCGGCACGAACACCATGACGTCCAGCTTGCGCCGGAAAGGCAGGCGGTCGAGGAGCGCGCCGCGCGACGGGGGCGCCCCCGGTACCCCGGGTGCGGCCCCCGGTACCGCTGGCGCGCCGGTCCTCGGCGGGTCCTTCCTGTGCGCGGGCACCGGGCCTCCTTGCAGCACTCCTGCGAACTACGGACTCTGCCCGCGCGTGCGCACCTGCGCGCCACGGGATGCCTTGCGGGATGCGTCGAACTGCGTGCTGGGACGGGGCCCGGACGGGACAGGGTCCGGAGACGACCGTACGGATGGCGAGACTAGCGACCCGCCAAACCTCTTCGCCCACCAATCAATCAACAATCGGCCACAATTCCGAGCGAAGTCGATCACATGTCCGCCCGCTCCCCCCGGGTCGCCGTTCCGCTCTTCTCCTGCCTCTTCTCCTGCCTCTTCTCCCGCCTCTTCTCCTGCCTCCTCTCCCACCTCTCTTCCACCTCCCTTCCACGTCCGTTCCGCCTCGCTACGCCGTCGTCTGTCCGCCTCCGTTCCGCCTCCGTCCGGCGGGCTGGACCCGTGGCCGGGGGCCCTGGCCCGGCCCGACGCGCTCCGATCGGAATACGAACGCGCTTGACTCTGCGTTCGGGCTCTCGTTGGATCGACCGCACGTGCCTCCCGCACAACCGTGCGGTCGGCCGGCCTCAGCCTCTGCCTGGATAAGGAACGTGACCGGAACCATGAGCAGCAGAAAGCGCACCCTCGCGGCCTCGGCGGTCGTTCTGACCAGCGCCCTGACGGCCGCCCTGACCGGCTGTTCCTCGTCCGACGGCTCGGGCGGCGACCCGCTGAAGGGCGACGCGGGCAAGAGCGGCACGGTCGTCGTCGGCTCGAACAACTTCGCGGAGAGCACCCTGCTGGCCGACCTGTACGGCGAGGCGCTCAAGGCAAAGGGCG
Organism: Streptomyces sp. DSM 116793; assembly: GCF_057320905.1. Classification (NCBI taxonomy): domain Bacteria; kingdom Bacillati; phylum Actinomycetota; class Actinomycetes; order Kitasatosporales; family Streptomycetaceae; genus Streptomyces; species Streptomyces sp. DSM 116793. Next base: position 4,816,217 of record NZ_CM170494.1, read on the forward strand.
TCAAGGTCGAGTACAAGAACAACATCGGCAGCCGCGAGACCACCTACGGGCTGATCAAGAACGGCACCCTGACGGTGCTGCCCGAGTACAACGGCGCGCTGCTCGCCTACCTCGACAAGAAGGCCACGCCCAAGACCGTCGAGGAGACCGACAAGGCCGTCACGGACAAGCTCAGCCCCAAGCTCGGGCTGCTCGAACCGTCCAAGGCACAGGACAAGGACGCGGTCACGGTCAACGCCGCCACCGCCAAGAAGTACCACCTCACGGCCGATTCGACGATCGCCGACCTCGCCGGCGCGGCGCCGCACCTGGTGATCGGCGGCTCGCCCGAGTTCCAGACCCGGCACCAGGGTCTGGAGGGCCTGAAGTCGGTGTACGGGCTGCACTTCAAGTCGTTCAAGGCGCTGGACGCGGGCGGCCCGCTCACCGTCGCGGCGCTCAAGGGCGACAACATCCAGGTCGGGGACGTCTTCACCACCGATCCGTCCATCCAGAAGAACAAGTTCCTGGTCCTGCAGGACCCGAAGAACCTGTTCGGTTTCGAGAACGTCGTCCCGCTGGTCTACCGGCCCGACCTGCCCAAGGCCGGCGCGGCCGCCCTCAACGCCGTCTCGGCCCAGCTGGACACCGCGACGCTCCTCAAGCTCGCCACCGAGATCCAGAACGACCACAAGGACCCCATGGACGTCGCCAGGGCCTGGCTGTCCTCGAAGCACCTGATCTGAGCGGGCCGGGGGCTGGCCCGGGTGCGGGGCCCGTCCGGGTCCGGTCTGTCCGGGTCCGGTCTGTCCGAGTCCGGGCTCGTCCGGGTCAGGGGCTCGTCCGGTCTGGGCTCGTCCAGGTCCGAGGGGCTCGTCCAGCTCGTGGCTTGTCCGGATTCGGGTGCCGGGTCGGGGCTTGCTCACGGCTGCCCGTCCACTTCCGGGTGCCGCTGCGAGTGCGGGGCCGGGTCCCTGCCAAGGTGCCCGGCACCGGCGAGCGCGGTGGTGAGACCGCGCCCTCGGATGGACCGGTGCCGGGGCACCTGGCCTCGGCCAGTGGATGGACCGACCCACCGGCCGAAGTCGGTGAGAGCCGCCGGCGTGGGCAGGGAAGTAGGCGGCCCCCTCCCGTGCGGACCCCGGGGCCCGCACGACCGTGCCCCAGTGGACCTCGCCGGCCGCGGGCACGGGCAGCGTGCGCGCGCCATGAGTACGGGTGCGCGATTCACACGGGGTGCGCAAGAGGTCTAGACCTCTCCGCGCGGGCCCCGGCGTCCGGGCCCCCGCGTCTGGACCCCCGCGTCCGGGCCCCGGAGGTCACCGCCCGGGGCTCGCCCCGCCCGCACCACCATCCGGCCCACGTCCCCACCCCCGTACGGCCGTCTTCCACCCCCCGTACGGCCGTCTTCCACCCCCTGTGGTGCGGCGCGGGTGTGGCCGCGCGGTACGGAGTCGTACGGGTCGTACGGATCGAGGCCGTACGCCGCGGCGGTGTGGCCCGAGGCGTACGGCGTCGTCAACGGAGTCGTCAGACGCAACCGAACCCGACCGGAGAGGCGGCCGCATGAACCCCGTCCCGCGTGTGCGGCGCGTGCCGCTGGTCCAGCAGGTGGTCGCGGCGCTGCTCGCCTCGCTCGTCGTGGCGCTGGTGCCGGGCTGCGGTGTCCTGCCCGGCACCCGCACGGACGCCCGGCCGAGGCCGCCCGGCCGGCAGTTCCGGCACCCGGGCGTACTGGTCAGCAGGGCCCAGCTGGACACGGCCCGGGACCGCGTGGCCGCAGGCAAGGAGCCCTGGCTCTCCGTGTACCTCGCCATGCGGGACGGCCGGTACGGCTCGCTGGCGTACCGGGCGCGGCCGTATCCGACCGTGGCCTGCCCGCCCGGCGACGCGCCGGGCCGCGGCTGCGTCGAGGAACGCCAGGACGCCCTCGCCGCCTACACGCACGCCCTGCTCTGGTACCTCACCGGCCTGCGTGCGCACGCCGTCGCCGCCGAGCGGATCATGGACGCGTGGTCGGCCACCGTCCACCGGCACACCCTGGGCAACGCCGGCCTCCAGGCCGCCTGGGCCGGATCGACCTGGGCGCGCGCCGGGGAGATCGTCCGGCACACCGGCACGGGCTGGCCCCGCCGGCGCGCGCACCGCTTCGCGGCGATGCTGCGCACCGTGTACCTCCCGGAGGTCACCCACCGCATACCGGACTACAACGGCAACTGGGACCTGGTGATGACGGACGCCGCCACCGGCATCGCCGTCTTCCTCGACGACCACCGGGCCTTCAAGGCCGCCCTGGACCGCTTCCGCGCCCGGGTGCCCGCGTACTTCTACCTCCGCTCCGACGGCCCGCTGCCGGCGACCGTGCCCGGCAGCAGCGCCCGCGGCGCGGCCGGCATCGACACGTACTGGTTCGGACAGCACACGTTCCGTGCCGGGCTCGCGCAGGAGAGCTGCCGCAACTTCATGCACGTCGGGTACGCGCTGGCCGCCACCGGACACATCGCGGAGACGGCGTGGCACCAGGGCGTCGACCTCTACGCGGGTGTCAGGGACCGGCTGCGGGCGGCGCTGGAGTTCCACGCCCGCTACCAGCTCGGCGCACGGGCACCGCACTGGCTGTGCGGCGGCCACCCCGAGCTGACCCTCGGCCCGGACGTGGAGGTCCCGCTGAACCACCTCGCGAACCGGCTCCACCTCCCGATGCCGCGCACCGCCGAGCTGGCCCGCAGGATGCGTCCGGCAGGCACCGACGGCCTCTTCGTCGCCTGGGAGACCCTGACGAACGCCCGCAACCCGGGCGAGTGACGTGCGCGGTACGGCGGTGTGGCGCGTACGGTACGGCGGTGTGGCGCGCACCATACGGCGGTGTGGCGCGCACCATACGGCGGTGTGGCGCGCACCGTACGGGGGAGTGGCGAGGCTGCCGCGGACATGCCGTACACTGGTGTTCACCGACGCGGGGTGGAGCAGCTCGGTAGCTCGCTGGGCTCATAACCCAGAGGTCGCAGGTTCAAATCCTGTCCCCGCTACTGAAGGCCGAGGGGCCGGGACCGATCGAGGTCCCGGCCCCTCGGTGCGTCCGCAACCTGCGCGGGCGGCACCCTGCGGGTCCGCGCTCCCTGACCCTCCCGAGCCCCACGCGCTCCCGACCCTCCCTACGCTCCCGACCTTCCCTGCGCTCCCGACCCCCTGCGCTCCCAAGCCCCCATGCGGCCCCAACGGCCTCGCGCCCTCGCGGCCCCTGCGTTCTCGCGCCCCGAGGCCGACCTCCTTTCCCGCGGTCGGTGCCCCGCGCATGATCACCCGCCGGCGTCCTGGTCGGCGCCATCGATTGGCTATAAGCGGCAAAAACGGTCAAGCTTGACATTGTTGCCGAGACGGGCGCAGCAGTGGCAGGAGACGAGCGGTGACGCAGCCAGGGCCGGGCGCGGACGGACACCGCGGGGGAGACGGACTTCCCGGGCTCCCCGGTGGCCCCGCGCACCCTGAGTCCTCCGCGCACCCCGACCACCCTGCGTCCTCCGCGCACCCCGCGCCCCCTATGCGCGCAGCCCGCCGTCCTCCTCCGCGCGCCGGCGCCAGCCGCTACCACCCGGGCCGGGGTGACTCGGCGTGGTCCGCGCTGTCCTCCGTGCTCCTGGCCCCCGTCCGCCAGGGCTCCCGCCCGTATGCGTCGGGCGGCCCGGCCGGGCAACTCGTGCCGGGCGGCGGGCGGTGGATCCGGCTGACCCGGCTCCTGGTGCGGCTGGCGCCCTGGCTGCTCCTCGTCGGCGGGCTGCTCTTCGACGCGCTGCTGCCGGTGCGCTACAGCGCGGTACCGATCTTCGTGGCGGCACCGCTGATCGCCGCCCCGTTCTACCGGCTCTGGGCCGTGCTGACCGTCAGCGCGATCGCGCTGATCGGCGTCCTGGTGCGGAACCTCGAGCGCATGACGATCGACGAGCCCAACGGCGTCACCCAGCTCTCCACCTGTTTTGTCGTGTCCCTGCTCGCAGTGCTGATCAATCGCGTGGTGCAGCGCGGCTACACCATGCTCACCTCCGCCCACGAGATCGCCTCGGCCGCCCAGCGCGCCGTGCTGCCCGAGCCCGCCGAGCGCATCGCGGGCCTTGAGGTGGCGGCGCGCTACGAGGCGGCGGAGGCCGGTGCGTCCATCGGCGGCGACTTCTACGCCGTACAGGACACCCCGCACGGCGTACGGGTGCTCGTCGGCGACGTGCGCGGCAAGGGGATGGGGGCGGTGGCCGCCGTAGCGGTGCTGATCGGTGCCTTCCGGGAGGCCGCCGAGCACGAGGCCTCGCTGGAGGCGGTGGCGCAGCGGCTCGACCGCGCGCTGAGCAGAGAGGCGGCGCTGCGCCCGGGAGACGAGTCGTTCGAGGAGTTCGCCACCGCCGCCTTCGCCGAGATCCCGCACAGCCACGGCGCCCTCCGGATCGTGAACCGCGGCCATCCCTCGCCGCTGGTCGTGTACGCGGACGGGAGCGTGCTGGAGGTGGTGACCGAGGATTCCGCGCTGCCGCTCGGCATGTCCGACCTGGGCACCTGGCCGCCGCACGCCCAGAAGCTCGCCTTCCCCCGCGGGGCCGCCCTGCTGCTGTACACCGACGGGGTCAGCGAGGCCCGCGATGCGCACGGCGTCTTCTTCGACCCGGCGGCCAGCCTCCGGGGGCGGGTCTTCAAGGCGCCGGGCCGGCTGCTGAGTGTGGTCGTGGAGGAGGTGCGCCGGCACACCGGCGGCGCAGGGACGGACGACCTCGCACTCCTCGCCGTCCGCCGGCCCTGAGATCGCGGCGCACGGCCGCCCGTGCGCGCCCCGGCGGGCGCCCCTGCGGGACTCCGGTGGACGGTCCCTGCCGCGCTCCGGCGGGGTGCCCGGGGACGTCCCTGCCGCGCTCCGGCGGCGCTTCCCTGGACGTCCCTGCCGCGTGATGGCGGGTGCGGGTGCCCATCGCCGCGCTCCGGTGGGTGCCCCTGCCACGCTCCGGCGGGGCCCTCCCGTGGGCCCGCCCGCCGGGCGTTCTTACGGCAGCGTCCGCGCGTCCCCGGGCGGGCCCCCGGCTCTCCCTCTCGTCTCTCTCCCTCGTCACCATCGGTGACCACGCGACCCCCCTGCGCATAACAACTGACACAACGTCAGGAAAATAGGCCCCCACAAGTCGAGGTGAAGTCGCCCGATTCCGCCCCACGGTGTCCCGTTAAGTCCGGCGCGAAGTGACGAACGATCAGCGGGAACAGCTTGGAATCGGGTGTGGTCGTCTATTAACGTTCGATAACGCAGCGCGGTCGTCCCAGCCGCCACAAGGCGGCTCCGCGCGCACGCGCCGAATCCCGTGAGGGAACCGGGGAACCACCCAAGTGGGGTGAATCGGGCGCGCTTTGGCCGTGCGGAGTGATCCGCGCGGCGCGAGCCGCCCGTAGGAGACCTTCCTGCTCCGAACCCGTCAGCTAACCCGGTAGGCGAGAAGGAAGGAAAGGAGCGCGCCCCCGTGGCGTCCAACCGGCCTGCCCCTTATGCCCCGGGCAACCCCCAGACCACCCAGTCTTTCCCCGCCTTCGCCGCCGACGGCTCCCACGGCGGTTCCCCGTACGACGGTCCGGGACACTCTCGCCCCGGCCCCGCGCCCACCGCGCCCGCCTCCGCCGACCACCCGGGGCCGGGCTGGGCCACCGGTCGGCCCGCGCCCCGGCCCGGCGTACCCGCCGCGACCGGCCGAGCACACCCGCACGACACGACGGGTGAGTTCCCCCCGCCGTACACCACCGGTGAGTTCCCCCTGCCGCACACCACCGGTGAGTTCCCCCTCCCGGGCGGCTGGCAGCCCACCCCGCCGCGGGGCACCCGGGCCCCCGGCGACCCGCGGGACCACCGGGGGACGCATGCCTTCGGCACCGACGGATCCGGCACCGAGCGCCCCGCCGCCCATGACGCGGTCACCGGCGACTTCGGCACCCGCACCTTCGGTGTCCACGACATCGCGGCAGCCGACCACGTCCACGAGGCCGCGGCGGCCCACTACGCCGCCGGCCTGGCCCCCGGCGGTGCCGCGGACACCCGTGAGTTCGTCCTCCCCGACCTCGACGCCGACGACTTCGGCGACGCCCGCGCGGGAATCGGCGCCGGCGCGGGGGCCCGCCCCTACTTCGGGGCCCGCTCCGACGGCGAGGCACCGCTCGACGTCGACGCCGCCCGGAGCCCGTACGGCGGCTCCCGGCCCGGCGACGACTTCTTCGCGGACGACGACACGGGCGCCGAGTGGAACCCGACCGCCGACTCCGTGCGTCCGGTGCGCGGCAGACACCGGGTGATGAAGCAGCGCGGCGGCCTCGCCCGCAGCTCCACGGTCCTCGGCGTCGGTGTGATCGCCGCCGTGGGCGCGGGCGGCATCGCCTCCGCGGAGGGCGGCAAGCCCCCGGTGCACATCGCCATGCCGGACCTGTCGTCCGTCGCCCACTCGCTGCCCGAGGAGGCCAGGTCGCTGCCCGGCGTCGGCCACCTGCTGCCCGGCGGCTCCGGCTCCGGCACGGACACCGCCCCGCTCAGCGGCGCCGGCGTCTCCGCCGAGGACGCCAAGCGCGGCACCACCGACGCGGGCGAGGCGCTGCGCGAGCGGATCCTGCAGCAGGCCGAGCAGCAGCAGGACCAGGCGGAGAGCGCCGTCGAGCAGGCGGCCGAGGACGCCGCGGCCAAGAAGGCCGCCGACGAGGCCGCCCGGCAGAAGGAGGCGGCCGAGAAGCAGGCGGCCGCGGAGAAGAAGAAGGCCGAGGAGGCCGCCCGGCGCAAGGCCGAGGCCGAGCGGCTGGCCAAGCTCGCCAAGAGCTACACGCTCCCCGTCTCCTCGTACACCCTCACCTCCAGGTTCGGCGACGCCGGTTCGATGTGGTCGTCCGGCTACCACACGGGACTGGACTTCGCCGCCCCCACCGGTACCCCGCTCAAGGCCATCCACTCGGCTACCGTCAAGGAGGCCGGCTGGTCCGGCTCGTACGGCTACCGCACCGTCCTCGAACTCGACGACGGCACCGAGCTCTGGTACTGCCACCAGTCCTCGATCAGCGTCAGCGTCGGCCAGAAGGTCACCACCGGCCAGGTCATCGGCCGGGTCGGCGCCACCGGGAACGTCACCGGGCCCCACCTCCACCTGGAGGTCCACCCCGGCGGCGGCGCGGCCATCGACCCGTTCGCCTGGCTCCAGAAGGACGGCCTCACCCCCTGAGCCCACGGCCATCCGGCCCGCTCACACCCCGCCCCCTCCGGAATACGTTCTCCGGAGGGGGCGTTGACACGTTCCATGACGTCACTCCGCACACTCGGCACGTCCGACCTCGCCGTCTCCTCCCTCTCCCTCGGTGGCAACGTCTTCGGCTGGACCGCCGACGAGGCCCAGTCCTTCGCCGTGCTCGACGCCTATGCCGCGGCCGGCGGCAACTTCGTCGACACCGCGGACGTCTACACGGCCTGGGTCGACGGCAACAAGGGCGGCGAGTCGGAGACGATCATCGGCAAGTGGCTGGCCGCCCGCGGCAACCGCGACGAGATCGTCGTGGCCACCAAGGTCGGCTCGCACCCCGACTTCAAGGGCCTGTCCGCGGCCACCATCAAGGCGGGGGCCGACGCGTCGCTGCGCCGCCTCGGCACCGACCACATCGACCTCTACTACACTCACCACGACGACACCTCCGTACCCGTCGAGGAGATAGTCACCGCCCTGGACGACCTGGTGAGGGCCGGCAAGGTGCGGGCGCTGGGTGCGTCGAACCTCTCCGCGGAACGCCTCAAGGCGTCCCTGGACTTCGCCGAACGCGAGGACCTCGCCCGGTACGTGGCCATCCAGCCGCACTACAACCTGGTCTCCCGCGACACCTACGAGGGTGCCCTGCTGGACACCGCGGAGGCCGCGGGGCTCTCGGCTGCGCCCTACTTCGCGCTCGCCTCGGGCTTCCTGACCGGCAAGTACCGGCCTGGCAGCACGGTCGAGAGCGCACGCGCCGGGCGCGCGGCCCAGTACGCGTCGACGCAGCGGGGCCTGGCGGTGCTCCAGGCACTGGACACCGTCGCCAAGAGCCACGATGCCGAGCCCGCCACCGTCGCGCTCGCCTGGCTGCTCACCCGGCCCACCGTGGTCTCCCCGATCGCCTCCGCCCGCACGCTGGAACAACTCCCGGCCCTGCTCGCGGTCGACGACCTCACCCTCACCGATGAGGAGATCGACCTCCTCACCACCGCCTCGGCCTGATCTCCCGGTATCCGTCACGGCCACTCGTCACGGCCACTCGTCACGGCCACTCGTCACGGCCACTCGTCACGGCCACTCGTCACGGCCACTCGTCACGGCCACTCGTCACGGCCACTCGTCACGGCCACTCGTCACGGCCACTCGTCACGGCCACTCGTCACGGCCACTCGTCCCCGCCATTCGTCCCCGCCATTCGTCCCCGGCACCCACCGCCGGCTGGTGCAGCCCGCAAGGGGGCGGGGTGGGCGCGGAACCACCCGCGCCCCCCGGTGCCGCCGGCGGGCCGCCATCGGCGCATGACCTCGGGTCGGGCCCTTGGGCGACGGCCCCCGCGCACGCGGTTCAGTTCCCGGAATCCGTGCCCGGGCGCGACCCGTGCTGCGGCGCCCCGTTCGGGAGGGCCGGGAGGGGGTACGGCACCCCGTGGGGGAGTCCGGAGCCGTTGGGGATCCCCGGGCCGTGGGGCATCCCGGGGCCGGCGGGCGGCTGGTGACCGGTGGCGCCGGGCGCGGGACCGTAGCCGTAGCCATAGCCGTAGCTCTGGCCGTAGTTGTAGGCGTAGCCATAGCCGGACGGACCGTCGGGCCGGGTGCCAGGGCCCCACGGGCCGTCGGGCCGGAGACCAGGACTGTACGGGCCGTCGGGCCTGACACCGTGACCGTAGGGCCCATGGTGCCGGGGGCCGGAGGCATAGGGGGCGCTGGGCAGCGGCCCGTAGGGGTACGGCCCCCACTGCGGGGCGAACCAGAGCGCCGGCGGCAGGTCCCGGGTGGCGTACGCCAGCGCGGGCCGGGCCACTTCCCTGCGCCGCCACAGCTCCCGAAGCAACGCCTCCTCGCGCGCCGTGAAGTCCGCGCCCGCGCGCCCCCGCCGCCCCCGGTACCGGAGGAAGGCCAGGCTGGTGGCGTACGCCTCGTAGTCGGTGACGGTGCGCGCGGCCGCCTTGCCGCCCAGCGCGTGGCCGGCGTACGCACGAGCGGTGCGGCGGGCCCGCATCGAGCCCAGCACGAACGGCTCGTACGGCGGCAGCCAGCCGGCCGCCACATACGCCGACAGCTCGGTGCGCACGGTGTGCAGCTCGCGCTGCCTGCTCCAGATCACCAGCCAGGTGAGCAGCGCGAACGCCGGCACCATGAACGCCACGTAGACCAGCAGGAAACCGTAGTCGCCGAAGTCGGACGACGCGTTCCACATCGCGTGCATCCCCATGGCGAGCACCAGACCGCCGAGCGGCAGCAGCACCCGGCGCACCCGGTGCCGTTCCGCGGAGCCCGCCGCGAGCCCGAAGCCGATCCCGGACAGCACCGTGAACAGCGGGTGTGCGAAGGGCGACATGACCACCCGGACGAAGAACGTGGCCACCGTCAGCGATCCGAAGCCGCTGTCGCCGGTGAGCTGGTCGTCGCCGAACGCGGTGCCCAGGTAGAGGATGTTCTCGGTGAACGCGAAGCCGGTGGCGGTGACTCCGGCGATCACCACGCCGTCCACCAGGCCTGACAGGTCCTTGCGCCGGAAGAGGAAGAGCAGCAGGACCGCGGCGGCCTTCGAGGACTCCTCCACGACCGGTGCGATCACGGTGGCGCCCAGCGTGTCGGCGCTGGACGGGTCGGCGGTGGCGGTCGCGATCCAGTGGGTCGCGAAGCTGTTGGCGACGATCGCGATCAGCGCCGCCGCGCAGGCCCCCCAGGCGAAGCAGAAGACCATGTTCCGCCAGGGGCCGGGGGCGACCCTGTCGAGCCAGCGGAAGGCCGCGACGAGCAGCGGCACCGGCAGCACGGCGAGGCCGAGGCCGACGAGGAAGCCCTGGGTGCCGGTCTGTTCGCGCACCAGGGCCAGGATGACCAGGCCGCTCAGCGCGAGCAGCGTGCTCAGCGCACCGGCCCGGACGGCGCGCCGCTGCCACCAGTGCGGGTGCCGGGCCGCGGGTACGGTGCCGCCCGGTGCGGCGGGCGGGTCCGCCGGGGCGTAAGGGTTCGGACGGGTGTCCACGGTAACGACCCTAAACGGCGGACGGCCCGCCCGCGATGGTGCCTCGTCAGGCGCGGGGTGACTCGGTGCCGTTCCGGGCGCCGTCCGCGGGCACCTCCGCCTCGGTGCGCCGGAACAGCAGGTCGCGCACCACATGCCCTTTCTCGACGCCCTGCTCCTCGAAACGGGTGCGGGGCCGGATCGGGGGACGCGGCGCGAAGCCACCGTCCTCGCTGGTGTTCTCGAAACCCGGGTGCGCCGTCAGCACCTGGAGCATCTGCTCCGCGTACGGCTCCCAGTCGGTGGCGCAGTGCAGCAGCGCGCCCGGTTTGAGGCGGCTTGCGGCGAGGTCCAGGAACGCGGGCTGGATCAGGCGGCGCTTGTGGTGCCGCTTCTTCGGCCAGGGATCGGGGAAGTAGATGCGCATGCCGTCGAGGGACGCGGGCCGGATCATGGTGCGCAGCAGGATGACGGCGTCGCCGTTGGCGACCCGGATGTTGGTCAGGCCCGCCCGCTCGGCGAGGGCGAGCAGGTTTCCCTGGCCGGGGGTGTGCACGTCGACGGCGAGGATGCCGGTGCCGGGGTCGTCGGCCGCCATCCGCGCGGTGGCGTCGCCCATGCCGAAACCGATCTCCATGACGACGGGGCGGCCCTCGAAGAGCGCGTCCAGGTCGAGCACGCGGGCCCCGTCGACGTCGAACCCGAACCGCGGCCACATCCGCCGCAGCGCCTCCGCCTGCCCCTGCGTGACGCGTCCCCGCCGCGGCTGGAAACTCCGGATCCGCCGTTCGAACCGCGCCCCTGCGGGATCCGGCGCGGGCCCGACCCCCGGCGGAAACTTCCGCCGCCGCTCGCGCCCGGACCCACCCTCTTCATCTTGTGCCACAGTCCACCCATCCTAGGCCCCCTACCCCTCTGCCTGCCGAGAGGACCACTCCCGAAGGGGCGCGGGGAACTGCGCGAGAGGCCGCGACGAGGCCCGCACATGTCCACGTGCCGGCAGGGGCACCTGAAAGGGGCGCGGGGAACTGCGCGAGAGGCCGCGACGAGGCCCGCACATGTCCACGTGCCGGCAGGGGCACCTGAAAGGGGCGCGGGGAACTGCGCGAGAGGCCACGACGAGACCCGCACATGTCCACGTGCCGGCAGGGGCACCTGAAAGGGGCGCGGGGAACTGCGCGACAAGCCACGACGAGGCCCGCACGAGGCCACGGCCCGCACGAGGCCACGGCCCGCACGAGGCCACGGCCCGCACGAGGCCACGGGCCGGACGAGCCCCCGAGCAGCCGGTCACCCGGGGCCCACCCGGGCCCGACCCTGGCAACGGGGCCCCGGGGCGGTCACGCCCCGGACAAAACCCGCAGCGCTCGCCGAGCCACCTCCCGCCCCACAGGCAGGGAAGCCGTAGCCGCGGGAGAAGGCGCGTTCAGCACATGAACCGCCCGAACCCCCTCCCGTATCAGAAAGTCATCCACAAGCGTCCCGTCGCGCAGCACCGCCTGTGCCCGCACCCCCGCCGCCGCGGGCACAAGATCCTCCACCGCGATCTCCGGCAACAGCCGCCGCACCGCCTCGGTGAACGCCCGCACCGACACCGAGCGCCGCAGCTCCCCCGCTCCGTACCGCCAGTGGTGGCGGGCGATCCGCCAGGAACCGGGCCACGCGAGCGTCGCGGCCAGCTCCCGGGCCCGTACCGTCGCCCACCCGTACCCCTCGCGGGCGAGCGCGGGCACCGCGTTGGGCCCGACGTGGACGCCGCCGTCGATGCCCCGGGTGAGGTGCACCCCCAGGAACGGGAACGCCGGGTCCGGCACCGGATACACCAGACCGCGCACCAGCTCGGGCCGGGCCAGCTCGTAGTACTCCCCGCGGAACGGGACGATCCGCATACCGGGGTCGTCACCCGCGAGGCGCGCCACCACGTCGCAGTGCAGCCCCGCGCAGTTCACCAGCACCCGGCCACGCAGCACCGCACCGTCGGACGTGCGCACCGCCACACCGCGCTCCGGGCGGCGGTCGATGTGCGTCACCCGCGCGCCGTAGCGGATGCGTGCCCCGGAGGCCTCCGCGAGGTGCCGAGCGACCTGCTCGTAGTCGCAGATGCCGGTGGTGCCGACGTGGATGGCGGCGATGCCGCGCACATGCGGCTCGTACTCGGCGATCTGGGCGGGCCCCAGCTCGCGGACCGGAATCCCGTTCTCCCTGCCGCGCTGGACGAGGGCGTGCAGCCGGGGCAGCTCGCCGCGGTCGGTGGCGACGATCAGCTTGCCCGTCTGGGCGTGCGGGATGTCGTACTCGGCGCAGAACTTCTGCATCTCCGCGGCGCCGCGCACCGCGTACCGGGCCTTGAGCGAGCCGGGGCGGTAGTAGATGCCGCTGTGGATCACACCGCTGTTGTGCCCCGTCTGGTGGCGGGCCGGGCCCTGCTCCTTCTCCAGGACCGTCACCCGGGTGCCGGGGGCGGCACGCGTGAGCGCGTACGCGGTCGACAGGCCGACGATCCCGCCGCCGATCACCAGCACGTCGCAGTCCGTCCCCGCCACGCATCCCACCTCCCACGTCCGATAGTGCACTGCACCACTGACGACGCGCTCAAACCCACCGCGGCCACGCCGCACACCCGAACTGAGCGCCCCGAGAGAACCGCGCGGAAACCGTGAGCAACCACTCAGAGCCGGTACCGACCCACCGCGCCCCCGAAGGGCGGCACGCCACCGGTCCGGCGCGCCCCGAAAAGGGGCGCGGGGACCTGCGCGCGCAACCACCCACGACGGGTGTCCCGGAGACGACCTGCTCCACCCCTCCGAGCCGGTGACCACCGAGCCGCGCCCCGCACGGACGCACCGCATGCCACCGGGCCGTACCGGCCGACCCGAAAAGGGGCGCGGGGAACTGCGCGCGCAACCACTGACCATGGAAGGTCCGGAGACGACCGGAACCACCCCTCCGAGCCGGTCGAAGCCGCCCCGCACGGGGCGCACGGGCCCGGGGACCGCCGGACGGCCCCCGCGGCGGGCGCACCGCGCAGCACGCGCACCGACCCCGGCGCAGGCGCACCGACCGCCGCACGCGCACCGACAGGCACGCGCGCGACCGCGCCGCACGCGCAGCGACCCCGGCGCAGGCGCACCGACCGCCGCACCCGCAGTGACGGGCCGCACGCGCACCGACAGGCACGCGCGCGACCGCGCCGCACGCGCAGCGACTGCACGCGCGCGACCGCGCCGCACGGACCGGACAAGGCGCCCCCGGACCTCGACCGGCACCGGCTCACGCCGGTGCCATGAGCAGCGGCCGTGCCCGCTCGCGCAGCTCCACCACCCGCGGCTCGTCCCCATACGGCTCCAGCCGGTGCAGCAGATCCCTCACGTACTCGGTGGTACGCGCCGACGACGTCCGCCCGGCGACCTCCACGGCCCGCACGCCCTGCTCGCAGGCCGCGTCCAGATTGCCGGACTCCAGCTCGGCGACCGCGGAGACGACCAGACGCAGGCCGTGCGAGCGCACGAACTCCTCGGTGGGCCGGGAGAGCGCGTGCTCGCTGAAGCGCCGCACCTGGCGGGGGGCCTTCAGATCGCGGTAGCACTCCGCGGCATCGGCCGCGAAACGGTCGTACGAGTAGAAACCGAGCCAGGGCGGGTCGTTGTCCCCGTCCCGCGACCGCTCCAGCCACCCTTCGGCCGCCCGCAGCGCCGCCCCGGCCGCCTGGGCGTCTCCCGCGCGCGCGTGGGCACGCGCCTCGACGAGCCGGAAGAAGCTCATCGTGCGGGCTGTGGCCAGGCCGCGGTTGCGCTCCAGGGCGGCCTGGGCGAGGTCCACGCCCTCGTCGCCGAAGCCGCGGTAGGTGGCCTGGAGCGACATGGACGCCAGGACGTAGCCCCCCAGGGGGACGTCCGCGGCGGCACGGGCCAGGCGCAGTGCCTGGATGTAGTACCGCTGCGCCGCCTCCTGCTGTCCGGTGTCGAAGGCCATCCAGCCGGCCAGCCGGGTCAGCTCGGCGCTGGCGCCGAACAGCGCACGGCCGACCTCGTCCGAGTACGAGGCCAGCAGCAGCGGCGCCGCCTCCACCCTGAGGCACTCGGGCACCATGGAGGAGCGCCAGTCGCCGCCGCCGTACTTGGAGTCCCAGCGCCGCGCGTCCTCGGCCGCCTCACGCAGCTTGCGCACGTCGCTGTGGCCGACCCTCAGCGGGCCGCCGGCGCCGGACGGGCCGGCGTTGCGCTCCACGGAACTGTCCGCCGGGGTTATCAGCCAGCGCGACGCGGGCGTCGCATACGCACTGACCGCGAACGAGCCGGCGAGGGACTGCCAGATGCCCCCGCTGCCGGCGCGCCGGCCCGCGAGGTCGAGCCGGTACAGCTCTGTCGCCGATTTGACCGCGGCGCCGACGTCGCGGGGGAAGGCGAGGCCCACCTCCGGCGCCGGGTCCGCGTCCGCCAGGCCGATCTCGTGCAACGGCACGGGACGGCCCAGCTTCTGTCCGATGGCGGCCGCTATCAGGTGCGGCGCGGCGCCCTGGGGCACCATGCCCTTGGACACCCACCTGGCGACCGATGTCTTGTCGTAGCGAAGCGTCAACCCGCGTTGCGCTCCGAGGTCATTGACCCTCCGCGCGAGTCCTGCATTGCTGATTCCCGCGAGGGCGAGGACGGCGCCGAGCTTTTCGTTCGGCCCGCGTTGCTCCCTGGACATGCGCCACCCCTCGACACAGAAGGCTGCCGCGGCGGTCGCACCACCGCCGGACATTCGTACCGTGTCCGCACGGCCGCCGCCCCGGCCCCCCGGCCGCAAGAGCGGGTGTCCGAGCCCCGGGGTATATGCCACCGCGAAAACACAGGCACACACAGGGTAGTTCGGTGCATCCCAAGCGTTAAGAGGCATAGTTCCGGATGGCGAGATTGTTGCCCGTCGCGAAGTGCGACCATGCCGGCGCGCGCTCCGCGCGTGTGGCCGTGCGCCCGGCCGTGCGCTCTTCTCCGGCCACCGCGGGAGCGCTTCGATGGATCACGCGTGGGTCGGCCCGCTGTACTGGGTCCAGTGGGCTGGGGGACACCGCCGCCTCCATCCCCGCGGGCGGCGGACCGGTCCGGGAGGCGAACGCCGCCTCCCGGACCGTGAGTTGGGTCCGCCCGCTGGGATGGAGTGCGCAGCGCGATTTCATCCCGGCCGAAATGGCTGAATCCCGCCCCACGGAACGGGCCCCTCCGGGCCCGGAATCCTCCTCCGCCCGGCACCCGGGCGCGACCGTGGGGCGGGCATGTGCTCCCCCTGCGCGATCTCGTGTCCGCCGGCGTGGCTCACCGCGACGCGCCCCTCCGCGCGCCCCTCGGCGCGTCGCGCGCACGGGCCCGCGGCAGCCCGCGGACGCCCCCGCTGCGGCCCGACAGGCGGTCTGCTGGGGCCCGACAGGCGGTCTGTTGGGGCCGATCGGTGGTCTGTTGGGGGCCGGTACGGTCCGGGCGGGGGCTCGCCCCCTGCGCCCCGCTGTGGCTCGGTGCCGCTCGGATGCCGCTCGGATGCCGCTCGGATGCGGCCGGGATGCGGCCGGGATGCGGCCGGGATGCGGCCGGGATGCGGCCGGGATGCGGCTGGGGTGGCCTCCCGCACGCGTTGGACGGGTGCCCAGGCCGACTACGGCCCGGGCGGGCCCTGTCCCCGGCGAGGGAAAAGCTCCCGTCCTACGGGCGGCGAGCCTGTGCGGGCGCCTCCGGGGGCGCACCGGAGCAACGGGCGCGTCCGCCGGGCCGATGCGCTCCTGCCGGCCCCCCACGCAACCGCACGGGCAGCGGTCCTGCGCGCCCTCTTCGGACCGGCCCGGAGGTCTTGATGCTCGGTACCAAGGGCTTCCCGCACGCCACGCGGTGCCGTATGCATGTGCGAAGTCGGGCAGGCGTGTGCGAAGCCCCCTCCAGAACGTGCCAGTGCCCGGCGGGCCGCGCCCCACCGGGGTGCACGGCAGCGCATCCGCCCAGGGATGTGGTTGTGTGGGCCTCGACGAGCAAGTACCTGGGACGCATGACTTGTCGCATGCCAGGGGCGCATGCAGGAGCACGGAAGCCGTTCCGCAAGCCTTCCCGTGCGCCTCCTTCGTGGCAGCATGGTCCCGATCGTTCGGTGCGGTGGTTCCCCCGGCGCCCCGGTTGCACTGGTCGCAGTGCTTGTAGTGGTTGTCCACAGCCTGTGGAGGCGGCAATGCGGTGGTTGGTGGGGTGGAGCAGTGCCACCGCAGGAAGCGCCCGGCCGAAGGGGGTACGCCCGGCCCCCGCGGGGGGCTGGAGCGACACCGAGGGCGAGACCGTCCACCCGGTGGGCTCCCAGCTCCTGTGGGGCGACCCCGATCCGCTGTGGGCCGTGGGCGACTGGCGCCCCGACGAGGTGCGCGTCGTCAAGGCCGACGCGGAGACCCGCATCGCCGTCCTGGGCACCTGCGCGGCCACCGACGAGCAGCTCCGCGTCGCCCTCTTCGCGGCCCGCGGCGGCGCCCTGCGGCACCTCACCGCCTGGGCGGGCAGCTACACCGCCGTCGTCCAGGTCGGCAGACGCGTCGCCGTCCTCGGCGACCTCGCCGGCGCACGGCCTGTCTTCTACACCCCCTGGGCGGGCGGCACCGCGTACGCCACCGCCGCGCTCCCGCTGGCCGACCTCATCGAGGCCCCCCTCGACATCGGCCACCTGGCCGCCCTGCTCGCCGCCCCCGACGTGCCCGAGGCCCTCCAGGACTCCACGCCCTACGACGGCGTACGGCGCATCCCGCCCGGCCACGCCCTCATCCTGCGCACGGGCGCCCGCGAGATCGCCGGCTACGAGCCCACGGCCTCCCTCGCCGTCGCCGCCCCGCCCATCGACGCCACCAGTGCCATGGACGGCGTCCGGGACGCCCTCGTGGAGGCCGTACGCGCCCGTCTGGCGGCCCCGCGGCACGTCCCCGGCGCCGGCATCGACCCGGGCCCCGTACCGGGCATGGGGCCCGCCGAGCGGCGTGCGGCCCGCGGTATGCCCGTGCCCGGCATCGGCGCCGACCTCTCCGGCGGCCCCGCCTCCGGCACCCTCGCTCTGCTCGCGGCCGGCCTGCCCGGCATGCCCGGCACCGTCCTCGGACACGGCACCGGCGCCGGAGAGCGGCTCCTCGCGGTCACCTTCAACGACCTCGCCGTCGCCGGCCAGCAGGACGAGGTGGAACGCGCGGGCGCCATCGCCGCCAACCCCCGCCTCCACCACGTCGTCGTAGCGGGCGGCGAGGAGGCCCTCCCGTACGCCAGCCTCGACGCCCCGCTCACCGACGAGCCGGGCCCCTCCCTGGTGGTCGCCGCGCGCCACCGCGTCCGGCTCGCCGCGGGCAGCGCCGACCACTTCACCGGGCACGGCGCCCGCCAGGTCCTGGACGCCCACCCCGCCCGCCTCGCCGACCTGCTGATGGACCGCAAGCGCCGGCACCTGGTGCGCCCCGTGGCGGCGCTCGCCAAGGCGGACGGCTCCGTCATGGTCCCCGCGCGCGTGTACAGCGCGGCACGCCGCCTCGCACGCACCCCGTACCGCGCCGGCATCGACGCCCTCGCCGACCGGCTGCTGCGCCGCCGCTTCGACGAACCGGGCGATCCGGCAGGGCCCGTGGGCGCCTCGCTGGCGGCGCTCGCCTGGGGCAGACCGGGGCCCGCCGCACGGTGGCTGACAGGAGAGGCCCTGGCTGAAGTATCGGTTCGCCTGAGCGCCGCCATGGCCCGCCCCGGCCCCGGTTCCGGGCTGCGTCCCGGCGACTTCCGCGCGCGTGCCGCCCTCGCCCGGCACGCCGCCGACCTCCGGATCCTCGAACAGGCCGCGGAGGTCCGCTTCCAGCGTCTGCACACCCCGTTCCTGGACAACCAGGTCGTGCGCGCCTGCCGCGCCCTGCCCGTCGCGCTGCGCGTCCAGCCCGGTGCCCGCGCCGCCATCCTGCGCAAGGTCCTGGAGGGCTCCGGCGTCGCGGACCTGCCCCCGGGCTGGGGCGCGCCCTCGCCCGCCGGCGCCACGGCCACCCTCCGCATCGGCATGCGTACCGCCATAGGGGACCTGGTGAGCCTCTTCGACACCCCGCTCCTCGCCGAGGCCGGACTGGTCGAGGCCCGGGTGGTCCGCAAGGCCCTGCGTGCCGCCTCGGAGGGCGAACCCCTCCCCCTGGACGGCCTCGCCGACCTGGTCTCCCTGGAGGTCTGGCTGCGCCGCCTGCTGGCCCGCCGCGGCACCTGCTGGACGGGCACCCCGTCCCGGCAGCGCGCGGTCCCCTCCGGCACCGTCGTCCCCCGGAGAGACGCCCTGGGTGCGGCCCGCCCGCAGTGAGCGGCTGCGGCGGGACCGTACCCGGAGGGCGCGTGTGCGGGGTGAGTGCGCGGGACGAGGGCGCGGGCGAGGCCCGGGGCGGGACGCCGGGGTGACGTCCGTTGACATCAGGCCTCCGG
Source organism: Streptomyces sp. DSM 116793 (assembly GCF_057320905.1). Lineage (NCBI taxonomy): Bacteria > Bacillati > Actinomycetota > Actinomycetes > Kitasatosporales > Streptomycetaceae > Streptomyces > Streptomyces sp. DSM 116793. The sequence goes on from NZ_CM170494.1 coordinate 4,834,830, forward strand.
TGGCGTCACCACCCACCGAGGGCGTGATCCGCCGACGGCACCCTCCACTGAGGGCGCATCCCCGGCCGCCGGACGGCCTACGCCCGGCTGCCGCACGGCCTACGCCCGGCCGCCGCCATGCCGGCGCGGCGGCCGGTCCCCGTCGCCTCAGGCCTCTCCCGTCCAGCGCCGGGCCGTCGCCACGCGCGTACTGCGGCCCCCCACCGCCGGCAGCCGCGCACGAGGCGCTGCGGCAGCCGCGCACGAGGCGCTGCGGCGGCCTCCTCGTGCGCGCTGTGGCGGTCTCCACGTGCGCGCTGCCGTCTTCACGCGGGGCGCTGCGGCAGTGCCTTCAGGCGTCGTGCTGTGACCGTCTTCACGCGCGTGCTGTGACCGTCTCCGTGTACGCGCCGCAGCCGTCTTCACGCGCGTGCTGTGACCGTCTCCGCGTACGCGCCGCAGCCGTCTCCACATGGTTGCCGCGGCCGTCTCCGCGGGCTCTTGTGTCGTCGCCACGCGCATACTGCGCCCCGCCGCCACGCGGGCCCCGGAAAAACCCGCCGCCCTGGCACCCGGCCCCGGTGAGAATGGATCCGTGCGGTACCAGATTCTCGGCGCCACCAGGGCGCAGACCGACCAGGGCGTCCCGATACCCCTGGGCGGTCGGCGGCTGCGCGCGCTGCTGACCGCCCTGGCCCTGCACGCCGGTCGCACGGTCACGGCGAGCGTGCTCATAGACGAGGTGTGGTCCGACCGCACTCCCTCTGACGCGCCCGCCGCCCTGCAGGCCCTCGTCGGCCGGCTGCGCCGCGCGCTGGGCAGGGCCGCCGTCGCCTCCGAGGCGGGCGGCTACCGCCTTGCGGCCGACCCCGACGATGTCGACCTCTTCCGTTTCGAACGGCTGGTGCGCGAGGGTCTCACGGCGCTCGGCCGCGACGACGCCGCCACCGCCGCGCGCACCCTCCGCGAGGCGCTGGCCCTCTGGGACGGCCCGGCCCTGGCCGACCTGCCGGACCGCGCTGCGGCCACCCGCCCGGAGGCCCAGCGCCTGGAGGCGGCACGCGCCCGCGTACAGGCCGATCTGCGGCTGGGCCGCGCCTTCGAGCTGATACCGGAGCTGACGGAGCTCACCGCGGCCCACCCCTACGACGAGCCGCTGCAGGCCCTGCTCATCCGCGCTCTTCGCGCCGCCGGCCGCGGCGCCGACGCACTCGCCGCCTACGACCGGACCTGCCGCACCCTCGCGGACGGCCTGGGCGCCGACCCCGGCCCGGAACTCCGCGCCCTGCACGCCGAGCTGCTGACAGCCCACGACCCGCCCGTGCGGCCCGCCCGGCCCGCCCGGCCCGCCCCGCTCAGCCGGACCGTCGCGCTCGGCCGACCAGCGTCGCTTGAGCGACCAGACCGGCTTGAGCGAGCCGACCCGATCGACCGTTCCGACCGTTCCGACGGGGCTGACCGTTCCGACGGGGCTGACCGTTCCGACCGGGCTGATCGGTCCGACCGGTCCGACCGGCCCCCGCAGGGGAACGAAGCAGTAACACGGACCTCTCCGCCCCCACCGCCCCGCGCAACGGCCGACCGGAAGGGGAACCTCCGGCCCCGCTTGACGTCGTTCGTCGGACGGGAACCAGAACTCGACGCCATCCGTTCCGACCTACGAAGAGCACGCCTGGTCACCCTCACGGGGCCGGGCGGCTCGGGAAAGACCCGCCTCGCCGAGGAAGCCGCCGCCGGGCATCCAGGGGCATGGCTGGCCGAGCTGGCCCCGCTCGACAGTCCGGAGGCGGTCCCCGGTGCGGTCGTCAGCGCCCTCGGCCTCCGCGAGATGGTGCTGCTGACCGCCGACAGGACGACCCCGCAGGTCGACCCCGTCGCCCTGCTCGTAGAGCACTGCGCGGCCCGCAGCCTGCTCCTGATCCTTGACAACTGCGAGCATGTCATCGACGCCGCGGCCCAGTTGGCGGAGACCCTGCTGACCCGCTGCCCCGGTCTCACCGTCCTCGCCACCAGCCGCGAGCCCCTGGGCGTGCCCGGCGAGTGCGTGCGCCCCGTGGAGCCGCTGCCGCCCGACCCGGCCCACCGCCTGTTCACCGAGCGCGCCGCCGCCGTCCGCCCCGATTTCGACCCCGCCCGGGACCCCGCCGCCGTCGACGAGATCTGCCGCCGCCTCGACGGCCTCCCGCTCGCCATCGAGCTGGCCGCCGCCCGGCTGCGGCTGCTCACACCCCGCCAGATAGCCGACCGCCTGGACGACCGCTTCCGCCTGCTCACCAACGGCAGCCGTACGGTCCTGCCCCGCCAGCAGACCCTGCGCGCCGTCGTCGACTGGTCCTGGGACCTGCTCACCGAGCAGGAGCACAGGGTCCTCTGCGAGGTCTCCGTCTTCGCCGGCGGCTGGGACCTCTCCGCCGCCGAGGCGGTCTGCACCGGCCCCGCCGCCGACGTCATCGGCGCACTCGTCGACAAGTCCCTGGTCGTCGCCACCCCGGTCGAGGACCCGCCGGACGCCGGAGGCGGCATGCGCTACCGCCTCCTGGAGACCATCCACGAGTACGCGTCCGAGCGTGCCACCGAGCGCCCCGGTGAGCGTGCCGCAGCCGAGCGCCGGCACAGTGCGTACGTGCGCGCCCTGGTCGAGGAGGCGGAGCCGCTCCTCCGCTCCGCCGAGCAACTGCCCTGGATCCGCCGCCTGGAGACCGAGCTCGACAACATCCGCGCGGTCCTCCACCGCGCCCTGGCCGCGGGCGACGAGGAGCTGGCCGCCGCGGTGGCCCTCGCCGTCGGCTGGTTCTGGTGGCTGCGCAACTACCGTACGGAGGGCGTCGAATGGATCCAGCGCATCCTCCGTCTCGCCCCTCCCGCACCCGGGCAGCCCGTCGCCCCGCTCGTCGCTGAGGCCTACGTCCCCGGGCAGGCCCGCACCACGCCCGCCGGACCGCCCGCCGCGACAGACCGCCCGTCCGCACCGGACACCTTGGCGCCCGCCGCCACCTGCCACACCATCCATCCCACGGGCGAGCGCGGGCACGTCGCCGCCCTCGACCTCCGGGACGCTCCGGCAGCCGACCCCTCCGACCCCGCCGAACAGGAGGACCACCCCCTGTACTGGCCGCGGATGAGGCTCCGGCTGATGTATTTGTTCCTGGTGGCCGACATGGGGCCGGCGGAAGCACTGCACGACGAGCGCGCCCGCGCTTTCGTGGCCCACGTGCGCCGTGCGTTCGAGCGCCCCGTCCCCGCCGCGGCCAGCTTCCCCGGAGTCATCTGGCCGTTCACGGTCTTCTTCCTGGACGGCCCGGCCTCGATCTCGGCCGCCCTGGACGCCGCGATAGAGAACTGCCGCGTGCACGGCGGCGACTGGGAGATCGGCTCCATGCTGATGTTCCGCGCCCACCTGAGCATCGACAGACCGGGCGACATGGCGGGCGTCGACGCGGACCTGGTGGAGCTGAGGGAGATCAGCAGGCGGGTCGGTGACCGCTGGATGCGGGCCCAGGTGTGCAGCGCGTCCGGTGAGCTGGCCATGGCCCGCAGTGAGTTCGCGGCGGCCAAGCAGGAGTACGAGGAGGCGCTGCGCCTCGCCTACGAGGTGGGCGCCTATGCGGAGACGGCGTTCCTGCTGGCCCGGCTCGCCCAGATCGCCTACTGCGCCGGTGACCGTGCCCTGATGGCTGAACTGGTCGACGAGGCGACCGAGGCCAGCGACCACTACGGCGTACAGGACTCACGCGCCTTCGTACGCCTCCTGCGCGCCGTCATCGCCCTGGACCGCGGCGACCTGCCGGAGGCCCGCGCCCTCTGCGAAGCCGCCCGCGCCGAGGCCGCACAGGGCAGCCCGCCACCGCAGTTCCTCGCCATGCTGAACGACATCGACGCCCGTGTCGTCGCCGCCGAGCACGGCCCGGTGGCCGGGCTGACGCTGCTGGCCGAGGGCCTCCGCGAGGCGCTGAAGGGCCACTGCGCCGACATGGTGACCGCCGGCCTGACCGACGCCGGCGCCCTGCTCGTGTCGGAGCTGGGCGACCACCCGCGCGCCGTCCGGCTGTTCGCCGCCGCGCTCGCCTGGCGTCACGGCCACGCCCGGCCGATGCCCGAGCGTGCGGCTGCGGAGAAGGCCGAGGCGGAGGCGGTGGCCGCGCTCGGCCCTGACCGGTTCGAGACCGAGCGTGCGGCGGGCGAGTCGCTCGACCCCGACGGCGTCCTGGCAGAACTGGCCGCCGCGGTCGGAGCCGAACCGCCCCCGCCCCTGGCCGAGAGCCGCCTCACCTGGCCACCGGTCGTCAGGTAGCCCCGACGCGTCGCCCGCTCCCGGGCGTCGCGTGTTCCGGGCCACACACCGCGCCAGCAGGGCCGCACCCGCGGCCCGCGCGGGGCGTCGCCCTACTCTGCTGCCCCGTCCCCAGCCCTGCTGCCCGCCCTCGCCCTGACACCCCGTCCCTGCGCGTCGCCCTGCTCCTGCGCGGAACCCCGCCGAGGCGCGCTGTCTCGCCGAGGCGCGCTGACCCGCGGAGGCGCGCTGACCCGCGGAGGCGCGCTGACCCGCGGAGGCGCGCTGACCCGCCCACGCGCGCTGACCCGCCCACGCGCGCTGACCCGCCTCGTGCGGGTCGCTCCGTCCCCACGCCGTGGCCCGCACGCCGTGGCCCCTACGCCGTGGCCCGCGAATCCCCGCGGCTCAGCTGCACGTGAAGCGGGACTCCGCCCAGTCCGCCAGGATCACCGCGTCCAGCAGGCCGTGCGGCTCCACGACGAGCCGCACGGTGCTGTGTCCAGCCAGCGGCACATGCAGGGGTATCGCCGGCCGGCCGCCCTTCACCAGCGGCGACTGCCACAACCGCACACCGTCGGCGAGCACGGAGAACCGCACCGTGCCCAGGCCCAGTGTGGCGTCGTCGATGCCGACGAGCGCGTCGTAGGCGGTGCAGGAGCGGTTCAGGTCGATGGTGACGGAGGACGTGCCGTGCACCGTGACGCCGTGGGCGTACGGCTGGTGGTCTACGCGCAGGCCCTGCCGCTGCCACACCCAGCTGCTGCCCGGCCGCATCTCCGGCTTGCTGCCGTCACCGGCCACCCCGTACCGCAACTGGCTCCACTGGTAGACGACCGGGGCCGGTGGCGGTGGCGGGGGCGGGGGAGGGGGAGACGGTGGAGGCGAGGGGTGAGTGGGGGTCGGGGTCGGCGTGGGTGTGGGCGCCGGGGGTGACGTGCTGTGCTGCGGCTTCTTCGGCGGCGCCTCGGGACGCCCGGGGCCGGGGTGCGGCGACGTGATGGGTATCGGCTTGGCCACCGGAGGCAGCTCGGAGCCCGGTTTCTCCGCCGGCGGCTGCTCGTTCGCGGGCGGCTGGTGCGGCGCCACCGGTTCGGATGCCGGGGGTTTGGCCTCCGGCCTGCCCGGTGGCGTCGCCTCGCTGCCCACCAGGGCGAGGGCCACCGCGGCAGCGGCCGCTGCCGCCACCGTCGCCGTGAGTCCCGCCTTCAGTGGTGTGCTCAGCCCCGAGGGGCCCGCCCCGGACCCTCCCGAGCCGGCCGCCCCGCCCGAGCCCCCGCCGGACGCCGCAGTCGAGCCGCCGCCCGCGCCACTGCCGGCGGCCGTCCCGGAACCGGCGGTGGCGCCCGCTCCGGCCGCGCCCTGGGCGCCGCCCGTCGTGGCCGCCGCAGCTGCCCCGGCCGCGCCCGCGGCACCTCCGGAGAAGAGCGCGGCCACCTTGGCGTATCCGGCGGCGCCGAACCACCCGATGACCGCGACCGGCACGACTCCGGGAATGCCCCCGGCGACCTCCTTGATCTGCCCCGCGGCCAGCCGGCACCGCGCGCACTCGGCCAGGTGCTTGCGCAGCCCGCGCTCGGCCCGGGCGCGCAGGCTTCCGCGGGCGTACGCCCCGAGCCGGTCGGCGAACCGCGCGCACTCCTCGTCCGCGGCGAGTGCGGCGCTCACATGGGCCTGCAGATAGGCCTCCTTGAGGCCCTCGCGGGCCCGGCTCGCCAGCACCCGGGCGCCGTTGGCGTCGAGCCCGAAGAGCGGGGCGACCTCGCGGGGGGACTCGTCCTCGACCTCGGTGTGCCACAGCACCGCCTGCCAGCGCTCCGGCAGGCTCCGGAACGCCTGCATGGCCAGTGACTGCTCGGCCTCCTGCATGGCGAGCACGTCCGCGCCGAGATCGACGTTCTCGTCGGTGGGGTAGTCGGTCCCGCGCGCTGACTCCGCCGCGAACGCCGCGAAGTCGTCGACGAGGTGCTCCCGCCTGCGGGACCTGGTCCAGTCCGCGGCGACCCGCCGCACCGTCGACAGCAGGTAGGCGCGCACCGCGTACCGCGGACCGGCGCCGCCGCGCACCGCCTGGAGCATCCGGGCGAAGACCTCGGCCGTGAGGTCGTCGGCCGTGTGGGCGTCCCGGCAGCAGGTGCGCGCATAGCGGCGTACCGCGGCGGCGTGCCGGCGGAACAAATCCTCGTAGGCGCTGTCGTCGCCCGACCGCATACGCGCGATCAGGTCGGCGTCGGACGGAGCGAGCACCGCGTCGCCCGCCGGGTCCCCCGCGTCGCCCGCCGGGTCCCCCGCGTCGCCCGCCGGGCCCACGGTGCCGCCCGCCGGGCCCACGGTGCCGCGCACCCGATCCGCGGGGCGTCCCCCCGGATCCCCGGTGCCGGCGGACGGGTCCACCGTGCCGTCCGCCGCTTCCGGAGTGGTACCGCTTGCCGGGTCCCTCCGTGCCGCGCTGCCGGAGCCCGATCGCTGCGCCGGCACGCTCGCAGCGTCCGGCGCGCCCCTGCCACCGAGTGGTTCGTCCCGTCCGTCACTGCTCATCGGGGACAGCCTCCGCTTGCCCGTATGCCCCGGCCATCGGCTCAGCGTGCCACACCATCACACCGCTCCGGGGCCCCTTGAGCGCCATCACCCATCCGGTGCCCGTCCCTTCCGTCCGCCTCGCCTACTCCCGTCCCGCCCGTCACCGCCAACGGCTGCCCCGCGCCCCGCTGACCTCGACGATCATGGCTCGTCCAGAGCCTCCGGCGGACTCGTCCGGCGCTCGCGGTGACCTCCCGGCGGCCGAACACGGCACCGCCCTCTCGAACACCGGTCCGGCCTGGGCCCGTGCTCCAACCGTCCCAAAACCGTCCCGTGAACCGGCCCCCGTGGACCGGCCCCCGTGAACCGGGCCCATCGCCCGTGCACCGTGGCCAGTGGCCCGTGGGCTCGCCCATGGCCAGGCAGCCGTGGCCGTGAACCCGGCACCCGTGACCATTGGTCGTGACCCCTGGACCGGGACACCATGGCCGTTGGCCATGACCCGGGACCGTGGTCCGGGCCGAGGCCAGGAGGAACACGACTACGCGCGTCCGGGCCGCGAACGCAGCCCCTCCAGGAGGATGTCGAGCAACCGCTCGGAGGCGGCGGCCTGCTGGGCGGCGTCGGGCAGCGCGGGCGCCGCCGTCGCTATCACCAGCAGAACATCGGACACCGTGACGTCCGTACGCAGTTCACCCGCGGCCCGGGCCCGCTCGACCAGCCGCCCGACGACGTCGAGCAGTGCCCGCGCGCCCGGTTCGTCCAGCGGCCCCCGGGGCTCGGCGCCCGCCGGGCGCCGCTCGGCCGGGGCGCCCACCAGCCGCAGGTCGGGCGCCGCGGCCCGCCCCGACGGCGGGACGGCAGAGGGAGACCGACCCGGCGCGCCCGCTGCCCCGCCGGGCTCACCGGTCACACCGCGCTGCTGCGGCAGCCGCCGCGCCGCCCGGTCGGCGCCGGAGCCGCCCTCGTCCCGCCCGGAGCCGGACCCGGGCTCCGCCCGGTCGCCGTCGTCGGCGACGTCCACGCGCAGTATCTGCGGCGGCAGCAAGCGCCCCGCGCCCGACGCCACCGAGGTCCGCAGGAAGCGGGAGAGCGCCGACCAGGGCTCCTCCTCCTGCCCCAGCGCGGCACGCGCCTGGTCGGCAAGGCGGGCGGTCTCCTCCTCGGCTATCCGTCTGACCAGCACGTCCTTGCTGGGGAAGCGCCGGTAGACGGTGCCCACGCCGACTCGGGCGCGGCGCGCCACGTCCTCCATCGGAGCCCCGTACCCCAGCTCGCCGAACACCTCGCGGGCCGCGCGCAGTACGTGCTCGAGATTGCGCTGTGCGTCCACCCGGAGCGGGGAGGTACGGGCTCCGCCCGTGACAGCCTGGCCGCTCCCGCCACCACCGCCGCCAGGAACGACGGCGGGCGTGACAGACCAATGAGAGTCCTGAATGTGCATGAATGTTCCCCCGGTAATGACGTCTCCCCCCGGAGACACTCCCCGTCATCGGCAACCGGAGCAGTGGGGAACAACCCGATGGCACAGCCCCGGTGCGAGCCTGCCGAGCGCATCCCCCAACGCCCCGACTGACACGAACATAGTTGAGCTGGGGTCAATTCAGAAGGGGCAGGTCCCGAGCGGCCCTGCGCCCGATCGGGCTACTCACCGGTTCACCCCGGGCCGCACCTCGCCCGCGCCCCCCGTACGCCCCTTCTGACCTGCGAAGTCTTCACATACCCCGGTATTTCCCGAGCCCGGTGTTTCAGACGACTTCCAGTCATACAAATTGCTGAGCCTGTGGACAAACGCCGGGCCGCGATGCGTCATGGGAAGGTGAAGGCCTCACTATCACCCGGGACCACACCCGGCCCCACAGCGGCTACGCGGATCCTCGTCGTGGGCGGCGGTTACGTCGGCATGTACACCGCCATGCACCTCCAGAGAAGGCTGAAACGCGAGCTGACCCGGGGCGAGGTCGAGATCGTCGTCGTCACCCCCGACCCGTACATGACCTACCAGCCGTTCCTGCCGGAGGCCGCGGCCGGGTCCATCTCCCCGCGCCATGTCGTCGTACCGCTGCGCCGGGTGCTCGACCGGTGCCGGGTCATCATCGGCGAGGCCCAGTCCATCGACCACGCCAAGCGCACCGCCACGCTCGCCACCCTCTCCACCCACGAGGAGGGCACCGGACCCGTGGAGATCGGCTACGACGAGCTGGTGCTCGCCCCCGGCTCCGTCTCCCGGACCCTCCCCGTGCCGGGCCTGGCCGAGCACGGCATCGGATTCAAGACGGTCGAAGAGGCCATCGGGCTGCGCAACCACGTCATCGAGCAGATGGACATCGCCTCCTCCACCCGCGACCCCGCCGTCCGCGACGCCGCCCTGACCTTCGTCTTCGTCGGCGGCGGATACGCCGGCGTGGAGGCGCTCGCCGAACTGGAGGACATGGCCCGCTACACCGCGCGCTACTACCACAACATCCGCGCCGAGGACATGAAGTGGATCCTCGTGGAGGCCACCGGCCGCATCCTGCCGGAGGTCGGCGAGGACATGGGCACCTACGCCGTGCGCGAACTGCGCGGGCGCAACATCGACGTGCGACTCGGCACCCGCCTGGAGTCCTGCGAGGACCGCGTCGCCGTCCTCGACGACGGGTCCCGCTTCCCGACCCGGACGCTGGTGTGGACCGCCGGAGTGAAACCACACCCCGTCGTGGCCGCCAGCGACCTGCCCCGCGACCGGCGCGGCAGGCTCATCTGCACCACCCGGCTCACCGTCGACGGAGTGGCGCACGCCTGGGCGGCCGGCGACGCCGCCGCCGTCCCCGACACCACCTCGGACCAGCCCGGCGCCGAGTGCGCCCCCAACGCCCAGCACGCCGTGCGCCAGGCCAGGGTGCTCGCCGAGAACCTCGCCGCGTCCCTGCACGACGGGCCCCTCAAGGAGTACGCCCACTCCTACGCCGGCTCCGTCGCCTCCCTGGGCCTCCACAAGGGCGTCGCACATGTCTACGGACGCAAGCTGAAGGGCTATCCTGCGTGGTTCATGCACCGCGTCTACCACCTGAGCAGGGTGCCCACCTTCAACCGCAAGGCACGCGTGCTCGCGGAATGGACACTGTCCGGATTGTTCAAGCGCGAAATCGTCTCCCTGGGGTCACTCGAACATCCTCGTGCGGAGTTCGAACTCGCGGCCGGAGGAAAACCCCCGAAGGACCCTAAGGGGTCGTCCTGAGCGGAGTACGGAACTCCACGAACAGGACAAGCGTCTGACGGATAACGGATTTCCGCCCCGTCGGCCAGACTGGATCCGTGACCATGGGCGGTGCCCACCTCACCAGGGACGCGCCGGCCCCGCGACACCCATGACACCCATGACATCGCTGACACCCCGGCACCCCCGGCGTCCCCGACATCGCAAGGCTGCTGCCCAGCGCTGTGTCTCCCCCGGAGCACCACCCGGGACCCCGCGGCAGAGGGGCAGGCCGTACCCGACGACACGAGGCAAGAATTCGGTGAACTTCACCCGCTGGAGCGCCCGGCTCTCCGGAACGCAGCGTCGCGCACGTACCGACCGCGCGACCTCCACGGCACAGCGAGGGGAGAGCGCCGTGCCCGCCGCCCGCGCCGAACAGGCACACCAGGGCGCATCCGGAGACCGGGCGCCCAGTGTCACCTCCACCGCCGACGCACCCCCGTCGCCGGGCCTGCCCGGGGTCACCGACGCCCGCGTACGCGAAGTCCTCGACCACCTCCCGGCCCTCGTCGCCCTCGTGTACGGCCGCGAGCACCGCGTCAGCTACGTCAACGACGCCTACCAGACCGCCTTCGGCCCCCGTCCGCACGGCGTCCCCGCCCGCGAGGCCCTGCCCGAGCTGGACGAACTGGGCCTGCTGCCCCTTCTCGACCAGGTGCTGCGCAGCCACAAGCCACGCACCGTCAAGTCCCGAAGAGCGCCCGACGGCCGCTCCTACACGTTCACCTGCACTCCGGTCGACTCCCTCGCCGCCCACGAGGGCAGCGGCGTCCTGATCTTCGCCGCCGACGTCACCGACCACGCCGAGGCCGCCGAGCGCCTGCGTGCCGGCGAGCGCAGCCAGCGTGAGACCGCCGTCACCCTCCAGCGCTCCCTGCTGCCCCAGAAGCTCGAGGAGCCCGACGACCTGCGCATCGCCGCCACCTACCACCCCGGCGGCACCGAAGCCGCCGTCGGCGGCGACTGGTACGACGTCATCACCCTCGGCGGCGGCCGCACCGCCCTCGTCATCGGCGACGTCATGGGCCGCGGGGTACGCGCCGCCGCCGTCATGGGACAGCTCCGCACCGCCGTACGCGCCTACGCCCGCCTGGACCTGCCCCCACACGAGGTCCTGCAACTCCTCGACGGCCTCGCCGCCGACATCGACCCCGACCAGATCGCCACCTGCGTCTACGCCGTCCACGACCCGAACGAGGGCCGTCTCGTCTACGCCTCCGCGGGCCACCCGCCCGTCCTCGTCCGCGGCGAGGACGGCACCGTCCGCCGCGCCGACGAACCCACCGGACCACCGCTCGGCACCGGCGGCTGGCTGCACTCCTCCGGCTCCGTGCCGCTCGGCCCCGGCTGCACGGCCGTGCTGTACACGGACGGCCTGGTGGAGCGGCGCGACAAGGACATCGACGAGGGCGTCACCGCCCTGGAGACCGCCCTCGCCGGCGCGACCGGCACTCCCCAGGTCGTCTGCGACCGCCTGCTGCGCACCGCCGGCGTCACCGCCGACCATGACGACGACGTCGCCGTCCTCGTCCTCCAGCACACCGCACGCAGCGGCCCCGACCGCGACCTCTTCCGGAACGCCGCGCTCGACCTCCTGGGAGGCGTGGAAGCCGCCCCACGCGCGCGTGCCTTCGCCTCCGGCGTCCTCACCAGCTGGCGCTTCCCCACGGAGCTCCACGACCTGGGCGTCCTTGCCGCCAGCGAACTCGTCGCCAACTCCCTCCAGCACGGCACCCCGCCCATGCGCCTGCGGCTGCGCCGCACCGACCGCCGACTGATCATCGAGGTCACCGACGGCGACGACCACCTGCCGCGCCGCCGGCGTGCGGAGCCCGCGGACGAGGCGGGCCGCGGCATCGCCATCGTCGCCACCATCGCCGCGAGCTGGGGCGCCCGCCGCACCCCCGAGGGCGGCAAGGCGGTGTGGTGCGAGTTCGCCCTGCCGTCGACACCGCGCCCACCACGACCTGTCCGCTGACGGTCGACGCGGGACGAGGGCCCGGGCAACGCCAGGCCCTGCCGCTCCGGGGCGTGAGCGTCCTCAGAGGACGTACCGGCCGCCTCCGCCGCGAAGGCCGTGGGTGCTGCTCAGGTGCCCGCCGGGCCCGCGGGCACCTGGCCGTGCTCGGAGGTCTCGGAGGCCGGCCCACCCGTGGCGACGACCCTGCTGCCGGCCGGCAGCGGCAGGTCCTGCGCGGGCAACAGCCGGCGCCCGAAGTGCGCCGCCAGCACCGTGAGCCCCAGGGAGAGCGACAGGAACGTCACCACATAGGGCGCACGCCAGGCCGCGGCCATCGGCCCGCCCACGGCAGGGCCCACCGCCAGCGCGAGCTGTTTCACCAGCGCGAAAGCGGAGTTGTACCGGCCCGCCATCCCGGCCGGCGCGAGATCCGCCACCAGCGGCGCAAGCGTCGGCGACAGCATCGTCTCGCCCAGTCCGAACAGCGCGTACGCGGAGATGAACGCCCCCGTGGCTATCGCATGGCCGCAGTGGCCCAGCCCCGCGAAGCCCGCCGCCGCCCACGCCAGGGCCCACAGCAGGCCGACGCCGGCGATCACCCGCGAGCGCCGTCGGCGCTCCACCAGCCGCAGCACGGCGAACTGCGCCACTACGATCACGGCCGTGTTCGCCGCGAGGGCGATCCCCAGGCTCGACGGCGAGATCCCCGCCGCCTCCACGCCGAAGGCGGCCAGCCCCGAGTCGAACTGTCCATAGCAGACAAAGAACACCACAAAGGCCAGCGCACAGAACTGGACCATGATCCGGTGCGACAGGAGCGCACGGACACCGCCGCGTCCGGCAGCACCGGCTTCGGCCGGCGGCAGCTCACCGCCCCGGGCCGCCGCCAGCACCTCGGGAACCCGCACCGACAGCACGATGCCCGCCAGCACCAGGAACATCGCCGCCTCGATCGCGAAGAGCACCGTGAAGCTGCTCGGGCGGTGCACGTCGACGAGCTGCCCGCCCAGCAGGCCGCCCGCGCCGAGGCCCAGGTTCTGCAGGAAGAACTGCGTAGCGAAGGCACGCGTGCGCGTGCCCGCGTCCGAGCACCACACGATCAGCGTGGCGAGCGCGGGCTGCATCACCGCCGTGCCCGCCCCGAGCACCGACGCCGACAGAAGAGCCATCGGCGCACCGTCCGCAAGCCCCAGCAACGCGGCGCCCAGCGCGGCCACCAGGGCCGCGCCCACCAGGACCGACAGCGGGCCACGCCGGTCGATCACCCTGCCGACGAAGGGCAGCACGACCAGCGCAGCCAGCGCGAACACGGCAAGCACCAACCCCGCGGCACCGGCCCCGAGCCCCCGCACCTGCGCCACATACACATAGAGGAACGGCACCGTGAAGCCGACACCGAACGCGCTCAGCGCACTCCCCACCTGGATCCGTCGCACCGCGGACCCCACCGCCCTGGTCACTGTCACCTTCCGGAAGACTTCGAACCTAAACTTTGCTCCTAAACTTTACATAGCGAAGGACTTCAAAGCAAAGACGGACCGTGCCATACTGGCTTCATGGGTGACATGCCGCAGGCCGGCGAGCCTGCGCTGGAGGAGCAGATCGCTGCCTACCAGCGAGAATTCGAGGAGCTTGACCCCCAGGTGGAGCAGATCGTCTCGGCGCTCGGCCGCCTGAACCGCCGTATGAGCGTCGCTTACGGCCGCCAGAACGCCACGCTGGGCATCAGCAACGCCGAGTGGGAGGTCCTCAAGGCGCTCGTCCTCTCCGGCGCGCCCTATCGCCTCGGCCCCGGCGACCTGGCCAAGCGCCTCGGCCTCACCCCGGCGGCGATGACCCACCGCATCGACCGGATGGTCGACGAGGGCCTGGTTACCCGCGACCGGGACGAGAGCAACCGCGTGCGGGTGATCGTCGAGATCACCCCGGAGGGCCGCGAGAAGTGGCTGGAGGCCATGCGCCTGGCCTCCGTCTTCGAGAAGGACCTCGTCCAGGACCTCTCGCCGGAGGAACGCACCTCGCTCGGCCAGGTGCTCACCCGGCTGCTCCGCCGAGTGGAGGAGAACCAGCCGGACGGCGGCGGCCGCGTCGAAGACCTCGACTGACCCCCGCGGCGGAACTGAGTTGACAGCCTTCCGAGTGATCCGTAAGGTTCTTCGGGTTGCCACGGAGCCGTAACGGTTCTATGGCAGTACATCCTGCCGCACCTGCGGCAACCCAAACCCTCAGCACGACCTCCCAGCGGGATTGAATTCGGCGTGCCCGAAATTCAAAACCACCGGCTCGATTATGAGCTTCCGGGAGGCTGGGCTAAGGTATGGACCGCTGGAGGGGCCGCAAGGCCGCAAAGGCACCCCGCTCCGACCGGGGAAATCGGATCCGAAAGATCTGATAGAGTCGGAAACACCGAAGGGAAACGCCCGGAGGAAAGCCGCGGAACTTGGTTCCGGGGTGAGTACAAAGGAAGTGTCCGTTCCTTGAGAACTCAACAGCGTGCTAAAAGTCAACGCCAGATATGTTGATACCCCGTCTGCCGGAGATCGTTCTCCGGTGACGAGGTTCCTTTGAAAAAAATACACAGCGAGGATGCTGTGTGCGGGAAGATAATTCCTCTTCCCGCACCGCTCTCGTGATGTGTTCGCCCCGAGTACGGGGAAGCATTCACGGAGAGTTTGATCCTGGCTCAGGACGAACGCTGGCGGCGTGCTTAACACATGCAAGTCGAACGATGAACCGGCTTCGGCCGGGGATTAGTGGCGAACGGGTGAGTAACACGTGGGCAATCTGCCCTTCACTCTGGGACAAGCCCTGGAAACGGGGTCTAATACCGGATATGACACCGGGAGGCATCTCCTCGGTGTGGAAAGCTCCGGCGGTGAAGGATGAGCCCGCGGCCTATCAGCTTGTTGGTGGGGTGATGGCCTACCAAGGCGACGACGGGTAGCCGGCCTGAGAGGGCGACCGGCCACACTGGGACTGAGACACGGCCCAGACTCCTACGGGAGGCAGCAGTGGGGAATATTGCACAATGGGCGCAAGCCTGATGCAGCGACGCCGCGTGGGGGATGACGGCCTTCGGGTTGTAAACCTCTTTCAGCAGGGAAGAAGCCGCAAGGTGACGGTACTTGCAGAAGAAGCGCCGGCTAACTACGTGCCAGCAGCCGCGGTAATACGTAGGGCGCAAGCGTTGTCCGGAATTATTGGGCGTAAAGAGCTCGTAGGCGGCGTGTCACGTCGGTTGTGAAAGCCCGGGGCTTAACTCCGGGTCTGCAGTCGATACGGGCATGCTTGAGTTCGGTAGGGGAGATCGGAATTCCTGGTGTAGCGGTGAAATGCGCAGATATCAGGAGGAACACCGGTGGCGAAGGCGGATCTCTGGGCCGATACTGACGCTGAGGAGCGAAAGCGTGGGGAGCGAACAGGATTAGATACCCTGGTAGTCCACGCCGTAAACGGTGGGCACTAGGTGTGGGTCACATTCCACGTGGTCCGTGCCGCAGCTAACGCATTAAGTGCCCCGCCTGGGGAGTACGGCCGCAAGGCTAAAACTCAAAGGAATTGACGGGGGCCCGCACAAGCGGCGGAGCATGTGGCTTAATTCGACGCAACGCGAAGAACCTTACCAAGGCTTGACATACACCGGAAAACCGTGGAGACACGGTCCCCCTTGTGGTCGGTGTACAGGTGGTGCATGGCTGTCGTCAGCTCGTGTCGTGAGATGTTGGGTTAAGTCCCGCAACGAGCGCAACCCTTGTCCCGTGTTGCCAGCAGGCCTTTGTGGTGCTGGGGACTCACGGGAGACCGCCGGGGTCAACTCGGAGGAAGGTGGGGACGACGTCAAGTCATCATGCCCCTTATGTCTTGGGCTGCACACGTGCTACAATGGCCGGTACAATGAGTTGCGATGCCGTGAGGTGGAGCGAATCTCAAAAAGCCGGTCTCAGTTCGGATTGGGGTCTGCAACTCGACCCCATGAAGTCGGAGTCGCTAGTAATCGCAGATCAGCAGTGCTGCGGTGAATACGTTCCCGGGCCTTGTACACACCGCCCGTCACGTCACGAAAGTCGGTAACACCCGAAGCCGGTGGCCCAACCCCTTGTGGGAGGGAGTCGTCGAAGGTGGGACTGGCGATTGGGACGAAGTCGTAACAAGGTAGCCGTACCGGAAGGTGCGGCTGGATCACCTCCTTTCTAAGGAGCATCTTGGCTGCCAGGCTTGAGGGTCTGGTGGTCCAGAGCCATTTCGTCGGCGTGTGTTCGACGGTGGTTAGCTCATGGGTGGAACGTTGACTATTCGGCATGGTCGGCTCGGATGGGCTTGCTAGTACTGCCCCCGCTCTGTGGGGTGTGTGGAACGTGAGTGTTGTCGGTTGACTGTGTCGAGCACGCTGTTGGGTGTCTGAGGGCGCGGCCGCTTGGTTGTGTCTTCGGTTGCCGGCCCCAGTGAACTCAAGCCGTGTGGTTTGGGGTGGTGGGTGGTTGGTCGTTGTTTGAGAACTGCACAGTGGACGCGAGCATCTGTGGCCAAGTTTTTAAGGGCGCACGGTGGATGCCTTGGCACCAGGAACCGATGAAGGACGTGGGAGGCCGCGATAGGCCCCGGGGAGCTGTCAACCGAGCTGTGATCCGGGGGTGTCCGAATGGGGAAACCCGGCAGTCGTTATGGGCTGTCACCCACTGCTGAACTCATAGGCAGTGTGGAGGGAACGCGGGGAAGTGAAACATCTCAGTACCCGCAGGAAGAGAAAACAACCGTGATTCCGGGAGTAGTGGCGAGCGAAACTGGATGAGGCTAAACCTTGTATGTGTGAGACCCGGCAGGGGTTGCATGCAGGGGGTTGTGGGAGCTTTCTTTCGTGATCTGCCGGTCGCGAGGCAAGTGAGAAATCGTTGATGTAGGCGAAGGGCATGCGAAAGGCCCGGCGTAGAGGGTAAGACCCCCGTAGCTGAAATGTCAGCGACTTGTTTGAGAGTTTCCCGAGTAGCATGGGGCCCGAGAAATCCTGTGTGAATCTGGCGGGACCACCCGCTAAGCCTAAATATTCCCTGGTGACCGATAGCGGATAGTACCGTGAGGGAATGGTGAAAAGTACCCCGGGAGGGGAGTGAAATAGTACCTGAAACCGTGTGCCTACAAGCCGTGGGAGCGTCGGAATGGAGCTTTGCTTCATTCTCGTGACTGCGTGCCTTTTGAAGAATGAGCCTGCGAGTTTGCGGCATGTTGCGAGGTTAACCTGTTGTGGGGGAGCCGTAGCGAAAGCGAGTCCGAACAGGGCGGTGGAGTAGCGTGCTCAAGACCCGAAGCGGAGTGATCTAGCCATGGGCAGGTTGAAGCGGCTGTAAGAGGTCGTGGAGGACCGAACCCACCAGGGTTGAAAACCTGGGGGATGACCTGTGGTTAGGGGTGAAAGGCCAATCAAACTCCGTGATAGCTGGTTCTCCCCGAAATGCATTTAGGTGCAGCGTCGTGTGTTTCTTGCCGGAGGTAGAGCACTGGATAGGCGATGGGCCTTACCGGGTTACTGACCTTAGCCAAACTCCGAATGCCGGTAAGTGAGAGCGCGGCAGTGAGACTGTGGGGGATAAGCTCCATGGTCGAGAGGGAAACAGCCCAGAGCATCGACTAAGGCCCCTAAGCGTGTGCTAAGTGGGAAAGGATGTGGAGTCGCAGAGACAACCAGGAGGTTGGCTTAGAAGCAGCCATCCTTGAAAGAGTGCGTAATAGCTCACTGGTCTAGTGATTCCGCGCCGATAATGTAGCGGGGCTCAAGCACACCGCCGAAGTCGTGTCATTGCGATATTACTCTTAACGGAGATCGTGATGGGTAGGGGAGCGTCGTCTGCTGGGTGAAGCAGCACCGGAAGGTAGTTGTGGACGGTTGACGAGTGAGAATGCAGGCATGAGTAGCGATTCACACGTGGGAAACGTGTGCGCCGATTGACTAAGGGTTCCTGGGTCAAGCTGATCTGCCCAGGGTAAGTCGGGACCTAAGGCGAGGCCGACAGGCGTAGTCGATGGATAACCGGTTGATATTCCGGTACCCGCTGTGAAGCGTCAAACATTGAATCCAGTGATGCTAAGCCCGTGAAGCCGCCCCGGAGCCTTCGGGTGAAGGGGAGTGGTGGAGCCGGTGGCCCGAGCTGGTAGTAGGTGAGTGATGGGGTGACGCAGGAAGGTAGTCCATCCCGGGCGGTGGTTGTCCCGGGGTAAGGGTGTAGCCCGTCAGGTAGGTAAATCCGCCTGGCTTGTGGGTGAGACCTGATGCCGAGCCGATTGTGGTGAAGTGGATGATCCTATGCTGTCGAGAAAAGCCTCTAGCGAGTTTTGTGGCGGCCCGTACCCTAAACCGACTCAGGTGGTCTGGTAGAGAATACCGAGGCGTTCGGGTGAACTATGGTTAAGGAACTCGGCAAAATGCCCCCGTAACTTCGGGAGAAGGGGGGCCATTCCTGGTGATGGCATATGCTGTCTGAGCTGGGGGTGGCCGCAGAGACCAGCGAGAAGCGACTGTTTACTAAAAACACAGGTCCGTGCGAAGCCGTAAGGCGATGTATACGGACTGACGCCTGCCCGGTGCTGGAACGTTAAGGGGACCGGTTAGCTCACTTTCGGGTGGGCGAGGCTGAGAACTTAAGCGCCAGTAAACGGCGGTGGTAACTATAACCATCCTAAGGTAGCGAAATTCCTTGTCGGGTAAGTTCCGACCTGCACGAATGGCGTAACGACTTCTTGACTGTCTCAACCATAGGCCCGGTGAAATTGCAGTACGAGTAAAGATGCTCGTTTCGCGCAGCAGGACGGAAAGACCCCGGGACCTTTACTATAGTTTGATATTGGTGTTCGGTTCGGCTTGTGTAGGATAGGTGGGAGACTGTGATGCGGGCACGCCAGTGTTCGTGGAGTCGTTGTTGAAATACCACTCTGGTCGTGCTGGATGTCTAACCTGGGTCCGTGATCCGGATCAGGGACAGTGTCTGATGGGTAGTTTAACTGGGGCGGTTGCCTCCTAAAGGGTAACGGAGGCGCCCAAAGGTTCCCTCAGCCTGGTTGGTAATCAGGTGTTGAGTGTAAGTGCACAAGGGAGCTTGACTGTGAGACTGACGGGTCGAGCAGGGACGAAAGTCGGGACTAGTGATCCGGCGGTGGCTTGTGGAAGCGCCGTCGCTCAACGGATAAAAGGTAC
Organism: Streptomyces sp. DSM 116793; assembly: GCF_057320905.1. NCBI lineage: Bacteria > Bacillati > Actinomycetota > Actinomycetes > Kitasatosporales > Streptomycetaceae > Streptomyces > Streptomyces sp. DSM 116793. Next base: position 4,853,983 of record NZ_CM170494.1, read on the forward strand.
CCCGGGGATAACAGGCTGATCTTCCCCAAGAGTCCATATCGACGGGATGGTTTGGCACCTCGATGTCGGCTCGTCGCATCCTGGGGCTGGAGTCGGTCCCAAGGGTTGGGCTGTTCGCCCATTAAAGCGGTACGCGAGCTGGGTTTAGAACGTCGTGAGACAGTTCGGTCCCTATCCGCTGTGCGCGTAGGAGTCTTGAGAAGGGCTGTCCCTAGTACGAGAGGACCGGGACGGACGAACCTCTGGTGTGCCAGTTGTCCTGCCAAGGGCATGGCTGGTTGGCTACGTTCGGGAGGGATAACCGCTGAAAGCATCTAAGCGGGAAGCCTGCTTCGAGATGAGGGCTCCCACCTACTTGATGGGGTAAGGCTCCCAGTAGACGACTGGGTTGATAGGCCAGATCTGGAAGCACCGTGAGGTGTGGAGGTGACTGGTACTAATAGGCCGAGGGCTTGTCCTCAGGTGCTCGCGTTCACTGTGTTGGTTCTGAAACCACGAACAATCACGCTAGTCCGTCTTGGTTGGCGGGGGTTGTGGTTGGTGGTGTGTGTTTCGGTGGTTATAGCGTGGGGGAAACGCCCGGTTACATTCCGAACCCGGAAGCTAAGCCTTACAGCGCCGATGGTACTGCAGGGGGGACCCTGTGGGAGAGTAGGACGCCGCCGAACTCTTTGTGAGAGAGCCCTGGTACTGGGTAACCCAGTACCAGGGCTCTCTGCGTTTGTGGGGCGATGCCAAGGTCCCGTCAGAATGAATTGCACCCAGGGCCGCCCGCAGGGACGATCGCCGCATGGACTACGTCGTACGTCCCGTCCGTGCGGAAGAGTGGCCGGCGGTGAAGGCTCTGCGGCTCGCCGCGCTGCGGGACCCCATGGCGCCGCTGGCCTTCCTGGAGACCTACGAAGAGGCCGCCGCCAAGCCGGACCCCTTCTGGCAGCGGCGGGCCCTGGACGGTGCGAGGGGCAAGGCCGTGCGCCAGTTCGTCGCCGAGGCACCGGACACCGTGCTGAGCGGGACGGTGACCGTGCTCGTCGAGGAGCCCGGAGCCAGGGATCCCTTCGGTGGTGTGGTGCAGCACCGGCAGGGGCTTGTGGTCGGCGTGTTCGTACGGCCCGAGTGGCGCGGCCGGGGGCTGATCGAGGCGCTGTTGGACACCGCGCTGGAGTGGGCCTGGTCGCTCAGGGCACTGGAGCGGGTACGGCTCTTCGTGGACGAGCGGAACACCCGCGCCGAGCGTGCCTACCGCAAGGTCGGCTTCGTACCCAGCGGGCACTCTGCCGCGGTACCCGGCGAGCCGTCCGTACGGGACGTGGAACTGGTGATGTACCGCCCCCACACCGCGGACCGTGCCTGGTAGCGGCAGACCCTACCTGGCCCCGGCTCGCACTCTGCCGGAATCGGGCCCTGGCCGAACGGCCTGACCGGCAGACCGACAGACCGACAGACCGACGGTCGACGGACCGCTGCAAATGCAGGTCGGTAGCTCAACAGCTGGGCGGAGCGACGTTCGTCGGAACGAGGCCCGGGGAAACGATCCTCGTCAGAACGGCAGCTCGTCGTGGGGCCAGCGGGCGCGGGCCTGCTCCCGGGAGCGCAGCAGGGCGAGGGCGGGCATGCCGCGCTCGGCGCCGGTGGCCAGCAGGTCGGGCAGCCCGGGGAGCGGGGCGACCGCGGCGACGTCGTCCAGAACGAGCGTGAGTGGTGGGTCGAGCCGACCGGAGGATGACCGTTCGGCCATGCGCCGGCCGTGCTCGACCACGCTTGATGCCAGTGCCGTCAGCAGTGGCATGGCTCCAGGGTGGGACTTGGGGTCCTCGATGGCCTCGCCCACCACATAGAGCGTGCCCCCTTCGTTCACGAAGGAATCCAGGCTGACCGCATCAGTTCTGTTCGGTGTGCACGAGTCGCGGATATGTACCGACGACAGGGCCGACAGGGCGCGTGCCGTCAGCTCCTGTGCGATGTCGCGGCGTTCGGGGTGAGCCGTGAGCGCGGCCTCCAGTTCGCCGGCCGCGCCCGATGCGGCCCGCGGGTGGCTGCGGAGGACGCGGACGGCGTCCTGAACCTGCGAGCCCTGCGCCCAGCGGTGCACATGGCGGAACTGCTTGCCGTCCACCGCGGCGGCGTGTAGGAAGCTGCGCAGGAGAGTCTCCGCGGTGTCGGCGACCGCGCTGTCGATCCGCGCCGTGGGCCGTACCGGGGCGAGCAGCGCCCTGGCGCGCTCGGCAGCGGTGGCGCGCTCCTCGCAGCCGGCGCTCGGGGACCAGTGCAGCCGGGCCGGGGTGTCGCAGCGGTGGGCCGGGTCGTAGAGCAGGACCGGGCCCAGCTTGCCGCGGGCGTCCTTGGTCTCCGACCAGACCGCGGGATCCGAGGTGACGACGAGTACGGGCCCGTCCGCGTCCCGTACGGCCCCCACGGCGAGGGGCCGACGGGTGTCCGGCAGGCCCAGCACCACCCGCTGCACGGGCGCGCCGGAGGCGCCCCGGGCGGGGAGCCGGAAGCCGCCGGACGGGAAACCCTCCTCCCTGACCGGGACACCGTCCTCCCTGACCGGGAAACCCTCCTCCCCGGACGGGAAAGCGTCCTCCCGCGCTCGGGAGGACGCTTCCGGCTTCGGGGGTTCCTGGGCGCGGGCCGCCTGGACGGGCTCATACTGCGCACTGGTGTCCCGGGCGGCGGAAGCACGTTCCGGCAGCACGGCCCTTTCGCCCGGCATGGCTGCCTCGCCCGGCAGACTCGCCGCGTCCCCCTGCGGACCGGGCGTCTGCGGACCGGCCACCGTGTGCCGCGCCGCAAGCGGAACGTCCTCCTTGGCGAACGATGGCGCGGCGCCCGCCTTCTGCGTCCTGGTACCACTCCTGGAGCGTGCGGCAGTATGCTCCGCGCGCCGTGCCGCCCGGACGGCCTGCCAGCGGGTCACCGTGCCGAGGACGAACAGCCCGAGGACGAAGAGCACCATCAACTGGCCGATGAACAGGCCCCACAGGAGGCCGTAGCCGGAAAGCTGCTCCTTCGGGGTGTGCGGCCAGGCGCCCGGCACGTCATGCGGGTGCCCTATCAGGTGCCGCATGGCCAGCGGGGTGTGGGAGAACGAGACACGGGCCGGCCAGGAGCCGTGGGCGAGGAGCCCGGCGAGGCCGGTGGCGGACCAGACGAGCAGGGTCACGCCGAGGAGGAACGCCAGGAAGCCCACCAGAAGCCCGTCAGAGACGCCGCGGCCGCTCGCCGGTCTCCGAGGGCCCTGATACGGCGCCCGGGGGCCCTGATGCAGCGCGCGGCCCCCGCTGGGTGGCACAGGGCCGCCGTAGGCCTCCTCCCCGTACCGGCCGCCCGTGGCTCCGTACTCGTCGTCCTGTCCGTGGTCCCCGTACCGCGTGCGCATCTCAGGACACCGTCGATTCCATTTCAGGCCACCGTGGATTCCGATGAGTCGTGGAGCTGCTGCTCGACGAAGGCGGCGGCCCTCTCCTCTGCTTCCAGTTCGGCGGCGCGCAGGGCGTCGTCGTCGGGGGCGGTGCTGGCGGACTCGGTCATGGCGCGGTCGGTGAAGACGAGCGGGCGCTCGGTCTCGGTGACGAGGTGCTTGACGACCTGCACATTTCCGTTGACGTCCCAGACGGCGATGCCCGGGGTGAGGGTGGGGATGATCTCGACGGCCCAGCGGGGCAGACCGAGCACACGGCCGGTCGCACGGGCCTCGTCGGCCTTCTGGGCGTAGATCGTCCGGGTCGACGCCATCTTGAGGATGGCCGCCGCCTCCTTGGCGGCCGCGCCGTCGACGACGTCGGACAGGTGGTGCACGACCGCGACGAAGGACAGGCCGAGCCGGCGGCCGAACTTCAGCAGGCGCTGGAAGAGCTGGGCCACGAACGGGGAGTTGATGATGTGCCAGGCCTCTTCGACCAGGAAGATCCGCTTCTTGCGGTCCGGGCGGATCCAGGTGTGCTCCAGCCAGACGCCCACGATCGCCATCAGGATGGGCATCGCGATGGAGTTCCGGTCGATGTGGGAGAGGTCGAAGACGATCAGGGGGGCGTCCAGGTCGATGCCGACGGTGGTGGGGCCGTCGAACATGCCGCGCAGGTCGCCGTCGACGAGGCGGTCGAGGACCAGCGCCACGTCCAGGCCCCAGGCGCGGACGTCGTCCAGGGCGACGTTCATCGCCTGGGCGGACTCGGGCTCCGGGTGGCGGAGCTGCTCGACGATGTCGGTGAGGACGGGCTGGCGTTCGGTGATGGTGGCGTTGACGTAGGCATGGGCGACCTTCAGGGCGAAGCCGGAGCGTTCGTCCAGGCCGTGGCCCATGGCGACCTCGATGATGGTGCGCAGCAGGGCGAGCTGGCCGGTGGAGGTGATCGCCGGGTCCAGTGGGTTGAGACGGATGCCGGTGTCCAGGGCGGCGGTCGGGTCGAGGCGGATGGGGGTGATGCCCATCTCCTCGGCGACGAGGTTCCATTCGCCGACGCCGTCCTCGCCCTGGGCGTCGAGCACCACGACCTGGCGGTCGCGGAACCGGAGCTGGCGCAGCACGTAGGTCTTCTCCAGCGCCGACTTGCCGTTGCCGGACTCGCCGAGGACCAGCCAGTGCGGTGCGGGGAGTTGCTGGCCGTAGAGCTGGAAGGGGTCGTAGATGTAGCCCTTGCCGGAGTACACCTCACGGCCGATGATCACGCCGGAGTCGCCGAGGCCGGGTGCGGCCGTCGGCAGGTAGACGGCCTGTGCCTGGCCGGTGGAGGTGCGCACCGGAAGCCGGGTCGTCTCCACCTTCCCGAACAGGAAGGAGGTGAACGCGTCCGTGAGGACCGAGAGCGGATCCCGCATCGCCATCACCACATCAGCCCCTGACCACCTCTACCCATCTGTTCCTGCCTGTCGCGCCGCCCGCCGTGCCCCGGCGGTCGGTCGCCTGCCGTGCCGTACTGCGCTTCCTGCTCGCGTGGCGTCCGCCTACCGGCGGATTCCGGTCGCGAACGGGAGCGTGTTGACGAAGGCCCGGTGGTGCTCGCGGTCGCACCACTCCAGCTTCAGATACGACTTCCCGGCCGAGGCCCGGATGGTGCGCTTGTCGCGGGCCAGTGCCTCCGGGGAGCGCGCCGAGACGGTGATGTAGCCGACCAGGTTGACGCCGGCCGCGCCGCTGGCGAGGTCCTCGCCGCGCTGGTCGAGGCGTGAGTGTGCGGCGATGTCACGCGGGTCGACCGTGCGGTTCATCTTCGCGGCGCGGCTTGCCTCCGCGACGTCGTTCGTCTTCTCCGTGAGCATCCTCTCGATGGCGATCTCGGTGGGTTCCAGGTCCATTGTGACAGCGACGGTCCTGATCACGTCGGGGGTGTGGACAAGCAGGGGGGCGAGGAAGTTGACCCCGACGGGGGTCATCGGCCACTCCTTGATCCAGGCCGTGGCGTGGCACCAGGGCGCGCGCGTGGGCGATTCCCGGGTCTTGGCCTGCAGGTAGGTGGGCTCGACCGCGTCGAGTTCGGCGGGCCAGGCGTTGCGCTGGGACATCGCCTGGATGTGGTCGATGGGGTGGTCCGGGTCGTACATGGAGTGCACCAGGGAGGCGAGGCGGCTCTGCCCGAGGGGCTGGCGCACCCGGATGTCGGCCTCCTGGAGGCGTGAGCAGATGTCGGTGAGCTCGCGCGCCATGACGACGGCGAGGCCGCCGTCCCGGTCGATCCTGCGGGTGCCCTTGGGGCGGGCCGCGCGTGCCATGGCCTGTGCCTCGGCGGCCAGTTCACGGGTGTAGTGCATGCAGGCGACCAGGTAGGCGCGGTGCTGCTCGCTGCTCGTCGACACCATGGACTGCAGTTGGTCGTAGGAGTGCTGTATCCAGGCGGGCGCGCGGTCGTCGCCGCGTACGGCGACGTCCTTGGCGTGCGCGTCGGGGTCGGCGGGCAGCGTACGGGCCAGCATCTGCAGGCGGGTGACGAAACCGTCGCCGTTGGCGACGTGCTTCAGGAGGGTGCCGAACCGGTCGACCAGGGCTTCCTGGTCCTCGGAGTCGCGCAGGCCGACGCCGGGACCCTCGATCTCGATGGCGGCGGTGACGGTGCGCCGGTCGGCGTGCAGCAGGACGGCGATCTCGTCGGGGCCGAAGGGTGCGGCGAGCCAGCTGATGCGGCCGATGCCCGGGGGCGGCCCGACCTCGACCTCGCGTCCGTCGAGCAGCGTGCCCGCCTCCATGGCGCTGGAGCGGTAGACGGTGCCGCGCCTCAGCTGCCTCTTGTAACTGCGGTTGATCTCGAACCACCTGTAGAACGTGCGGTGCCGGTAGGGCACGTAGACCGCGGCGAGGGCGAGCAGGGGGAAGCCCATCAGGAGCACGATCCGGAGCGACAGCACAGGGACGAGCAGTCCGCACATCATGCCCAGGAAGGCACCGCCGATGATGAGCGCGATCTCGCCGGTCTCGCGGTTGCGCCCGACGATCGCGTTCGGTCGGGCCCGTCCGATGAGATACGTACGACGGGGCGTGACCGTATGGGACATGTGGGACACGTGGGCGACGTGGGAGTCGGTCGTCAACGCCCGTCACCTCCTCCTGTGCGATTGCTGCCGCCGCTGCCAGCGGGGCCACCCCTGTTGGTGGCCGCGTGCGGGGTGTTGACGGGGCTGCTGCGGGGCGCCGGGGGCGCGGCCGGTACGGGGCCGCCCCCGCCGCCCATGCCGCCCACGGTGCCGCCGTCGGACGGCCGGGTGCTGTGGGCGGCCACGCCGCCGCTCGCCGGGTTCGCCGGTACCGGGCCCTGGCCGCCGCCCGGGCCGGCCGCGGCGCCCTCGTCGGCGCGGCCGCGGGTGCTGTGCGTCTTGATGCCCTGGGAGACGAGGGCGGCCGGGGAGCTGATGACGGCGGCCGCGCGGTTCTCGGCGCCCTGGTGAATGCGGTTGTTGCGGGTGTTGGCGATCTCGTCGCCGAAGCCGGGCACGAACCGGTAGATGACGGCGCTGGCGAAGATGGCCAGCAGGATGATGGCGAGTCCGGAGACCACGGCGGAGAACGCGCCGGGCCCGTCGTCGGACGCGCTCAGGGCGCCCGCCAGGCCGAGGACGATCACGATGATCGGCTTGACGAGGATGACGGCGATCATGATGCCCGCCCAGCGGCGGACGTGGCCCCACATGTTCTTGTCGACGAGGCCCGCGTAGACGACGGTGCCCAGCAGGGCGCCCACGTAGAGCAGCGCCGCCCTGATGACGAGTTCCAGCCAGAGCACTCCCGCGGCGAGGATCGACACCAGGGAGACGACGATCAGCATGATCGGGCCGCCGCCGATGTCGTCGCCCTTCTTCAGCGCGTCCGAGAACGAGCCGAAGAACACGTCCGTCTGGCCGCCGGTGGTCTTCGCGAGCACATCGGTGACGCTGTCCGCCGCCGACACCACCGTGTACAGGATCAGCGGGGTGAAGGCGGACGCGAGCACCGTCAGCCACAGGAACCCGATCGCCTCGGACAGCGCGGTCGTCAGCGGCACACCGCGCACCGCGCGCTTGGCGACGGCCAGCAGCCACAGGAGCAGCGTCAGGATCGTCGACGCGGCGAACACGACGGCGTACTGCTTCAGGAAGGTGGGGTTGGTGAAGTCGACGTTGGCGGTCTCCTTCACGGTCTTGCTGAGCTGGTCGATGGTCCAGGAGGCGGCGTCGGCGCAGCCCTTGGCGAGGGACGAGAGGGGGTCCAGGGGGTTCGACACGTCCGGGGGCGTGGAGCCGCCGCCGGAGCCGCCGGGGCAGAGGTCCCTGGCGGGTCCGGGGGCGCAGTCGTCGCCTTTGCCGGGGTCGGGCGCGGCGACGGCACGCGTGGCGAGCAGCACGGCGGCGCTCTGCACGGCCGCTGTCACGGCGGCGAGCTTGAGTGCGCGGGCGTTAGCGGGCATACGTGAAGCCTCCGTACCCTTCGACCGCCTTGGCGATCTCGTCGGCGCTGGACGCCCGGTTGTCGCCCGGGACCGGTGAGGGGCCGTCCTTCTGCGACTGGTCGACGATCTTCCAGTCGTCGGCGGTCCACTGGAGCGTCATGGTGATCGTGAACCAGTTGTCGGTCACCGGGGTGTTGGATTTCTCGCCGGCCAGCCCCAGCAGTCCGCCGCACCAGACGGAGACGGTGGCCCGGTCGCCGGAGAAGTCGCCGGCCTTGGTGCCGATGGGGCTGGTGCGGGAGACGAAGGTGTAGCCCTCGGGGGCCGAACCGTCGTCGTTGAGGCCGACCGTCTTCTCGAACCGAGGTGAGTACGCCTTGTCGAATCTGCTCTTGAAGTCGTCGACCCTGGACGGCGCGACGATCGCCTCCAGGATGCCGTCGCGCCTGCCCTTGTCGAACATGTCTGCCGACCCCAGGGCCACCGCGTAGTTGGCCGCCGCACTCTGGGCCCCCTGCTCGTCGTGGGCGAAGCCGGAGGGGATGCCGTTCTCGGAGGTGGTGCTCACGGGGCGCTTGCCGGTGGCGGAGGTGGGTGAGGTGCCCGGTTTCTTGTCGTCGGCGGCGGAGCCGGAATCCCCGCCACCACGGTTCGCGAACGCGATGGCGGCGATGAGGAGGACGATGACACCGACGACCGTGACAAGGCTCCGGGTGCCGCGTGTGGCGGGACGGCGCCCGGAGCCGTAGGGGGCGCTGTCGCCCTCCGGGAGCCGGGTGCGGGTCTGGCCCGCCCGTCCCGCGCCGCGGCCCGGAGCGCCGCCGTAGCCGCGCTCGCCGCCGTACCCCTGATCGTCGCCGAGACTCATGCCGCGTTCGCTCCCTCGCCTTTGAGCTGGACCCCGTTGTACGACGGTAGTGGCCGTGCTGCTTGCCGCGTGGTTGCGGTGTGGTGACTCGACATCAGGGAGAAGCAACCTCAGTCGGTGGGCACGGCGGGTGGATCGGGCGGACGGGTCGGCGGAGGCGGATGGGATCGGTGGGACACGAGGGGCGGCCGGGCGACGGGTCCTGACCGGCTGCCGGTCCGGGCGCTCGGGGGACGGACAGGGGCGCGGATCCGCCGCTCCGGGCGGCCGCGGCTAGACGGCCATGCCGTACACGATGGTGAAGAGCGTGCCGAGCGAGCCGATGATGAAGACTCCGGTCAGGCCCGCGATGATCAGGCCCTTGCCCTGCTCCGCGCTGAAGGTGTCGCGCAGTGCCGTGGCACCGATGCGCTGCTTGGCCGCGCCCCAGATCGCGATGCCGAGGCAGAGGAGGATGGCGACGGCCATCACGACCTCGATCATCACCCGTGCTTCGGCGCCCAGGCTTCCGAAGGGCCCCCAGTCTGGGGCGATTCCGCCGATGATGGTGGAGATATCGCCCTTGTCGGCTGCCATAAGCATGTAACTCACCGCCCCCTGTTGGGTAGTTCCGCTCTCTCTGCCGTCGTGCAGAGGTCACGCATCATTCTCGCTGACAATGATGCCCGTGGATGGCGGTCCTGCGTCATCGGATGGCGTGTTTCGTGCGGATCCACAACCGGATGTCGCATGGATGTTCCCCGAGCGGCGGTCAGGCGGGGGCCGTGGGCGCGGGCTTGCGCGGCTGCGGCGCGCTTCCGGAACGGCGCGTACGACCAGGGCGTGACCCCAGGAAGCCGTCGTTTTCGAGGAGCAACTCTCCCTGGGGCGCCGTCGTCTCCGAAAGACCGCCTCGCTTCGGCCTCTCTCCTTCGGGATCCCTCCTGGTGCCGTCGTCCTAGGAGCTGTACCCGGAGCCGAAGCTCTGCACGACGTAGGCGCACTCCGTGTAGGTGTAGCCCGATTCGATCTTGGCGGTGTCCGTACCGACGCTGGTCGAGGAGCCCGTGGACTTGTGCAGGAAGTACGTGGTGCCGACGGGCAGGCGGATCGTCCTCGCCGGGTAGTGCCTGCCGCTGTCCTTGCAGGCGGACACCGACGCCGCCGCCTCACTGAAGTAGGTCGAGCAGCCGTGGCACGCGCCGAGCTTGAAACTGCCGGTGACGGGGCCCGTGTAGAGGATCTCGATCTCGTCGGGGCTGTCGTTCTTGATGGTCACGGGGATGCTGCCGCCCGAGCCGCCGGAGGGCAGGTGCCTGCCCGCCGCCGGGACGCTCTTGGCGATCTCCGCGGCTATCGCGATCTTCTTGGCGCGGTCGCGGTTCTTGTCGTGCTTGTAGGTGTCGACGAAGTCGTTCAACGTGTCGAGGGCGCCGGCGAAGTCCTTGTCCTTGTACTGGTCCACGCCGCACGCATACGTGCCGGACTGCACCTTCTCGTCGGCCTTGTGGGCGTCCTTGGAGAGCGCGTCGGCGATGCCGGCCCTCTCGCCGGGCAGCGCGGAGGCCTGGTCGCCGAGGATGCGCAGCCGGTCGGTGGCGGGGCAGGGGTCGCTGCCGCCGAGGTCCTTGGCGGCGGCGTCGATGGTGTCGCTGAGGGCGGGCTCCACCTTGGCGGCCTGCGGGGACTCGGGGAAGGTGGTCAGGAGCTGGGCGAGGTCGCCTTTCTCGGTGTCCCCCTTGTCGTTGCCCAGGCCGTCGATGCCGCACTCGTAGAAGGAGGTCGCCAGCCGGTCGTCGGGCCAGGTCGCCAAGGTGCCCAGGCGCTGCCTGCCGAAGCTGTCGGGCACCTCGCGCAGGTACTTCAGGCGCTCGACCGCGTCGCAGTACTTCTTCTGGTCGTAGGGCGTGGCGACTGCCCTGTAGTACTTCGTCAGGCTGTCCGGTACGCGCCTGCCGGCGCGCGAGTCGGAGTGTTTGCTGTCGAGATCGCGGTAGGTCGCCAGGGCCTCGTCGAAGTCCGGCTGGGCCGCGCTGAATGGCTCGTTCTTTGCGGCCTGGACGAGCTTGTCCGCCTGGTCGAGCCGGTCGAGCAGGGCCTGCTCGATGGCCTCGTCCCTGGCGTTGCCGTACAGGACGACGCCTCCGGCGGGCACGGCCAGGAGCACCAGGCCGAGTGCGGCGGCGACGGGGGCCTGCGGGGGCCAGGACAGCCGGGTGCGCAGGCCGCGCAGTGCGCCGTGCGCGGCGGCGAGCGCCAGGAAGGCGAGGTAGGCGAGGACGTTCCTGCCGGAGACGCCGTCCGGATCCGCGGGGAGTGCCGACACCAGCAGGAGGCCGGTCGCGGCCCAGCAGACGACCATGGCGAACCAGCGGCGTGTCAGGGCGTACCCGAGGCCCAGACCGCTCAGATTGAGCAGCGCCACGGCGGCGGCCCGCAGGGGGTCGGCCGGTGCGGGGGGTTCGGGCGGTGCGGCCGGTGGGGGCGGCGCGGGTGGCATCGAAGGGGCCCCGGACGTTGGTGGGACCTTGGGTGCGGGGAGTGCCCCGGGTGCGGGTGGGAACGCCGGGACCGCCGGCGGGTGCGGAGGTGGCGGTGGGGCGCCGAAGGAGGCACCGAAGGGCGTGCCCGGGGCCGCGCGCGGGTCCGGGGCGGCGGCCGGGATCGGGCCCGGGGTCACCCGCGGGTCCGGGGCGCCACCCGGATCCGGGGCGACGCCGCCTCCGTCCTTGCCCGTCTCGCCCCTGGCCTTGCTCGTGGCCTTGCTCGTGTCCTTGCCCGCGTCTCCCGCGTCTCCCGCCTCTCCGCGCTCTTCCCGCGGCTGATCCCAGGCCATCGCGACTCCCCCTGATTGCCGGACGACGTCCGGCGCGCGTCCGGCGCGCGTCCGGCGCGCGTGCGGCTGTGCGTGCGGCTGTGCGTGCGGCTGTGCGTTCCCACCCCTGCTGCTGAGTGAATTCTGCCCGGGTACAGGGCAGGATCACAGCGATTCCACAGGTTCACCTTAGCCAGGCCGGACAGGGCCCGGTGCGGGTTTGCCCTGCGCGGAAGAGCTCCGGCAGAGGGCCCGGGGACCGGGTCCTCCGTTGCCGACGGCACAGGGATACCAGCGGCCACCGGGGACTGGCCCCCGGTGGCGTGGTGGCGGTCGGATCGCGGCCCGACTCGCCCGTCCCCGGGCGGGGCTCCGGTGGGTGGGACGGGTAGGGTCGGCGTGATCAAGAAGACGGGTCGCGACGGAGGCACCTCATGACGACGTCCGTACCGGAGGCCGCGGCGGATCCGCGGCGGACCGCGCTCCTCGTGATGGACTACCAGACGTCCATCGTGGGGCTGCTGCCCGAGACCGAGGGCGCCGCCCTGGTGCGCCGGGTGGGGGACGCGATCACCACGGTGCGCCGGGCGGGCGGCACCATCGGTTACGTACGCGTCGGCTTCACCCCCGAGGATCTCGCGGCGGTGCCACCGGCGAACAAGATGTTCTCGGCGATCGCGGCCCGCGGCGGCATGGACGCCGACGGACCAGAGACCGCCGTCGTCCGGGAGCTCGCGCCGGCCGAGGGCGACGTCGTGGTGCGCAAGACGCGGGTCGGCAGCTTCTCCACCACGGACCTGCACGAGCAGCTCACCCGGCGCGGCATCACGACCCTGGCGCTGGCGGGCATCTCCACGAGCGGGGTCGTGTTGTCCACGGTCCGCGACGCGGCCGACCGCGACTACCGGCTCCTGGTCCTCTCCGACGGCTGCGCCGACCCGGACGCCCAGGCGCACGAGGTCCTGATGGAGCGGGTCTTCCCGCGTCAGGCGGATGTGCTGGGCATCGCGGAGCTGCCCCACGTGCTGGGCCAGTCCCCGGCGGCCGGCTGAGGCTCGTGGGTCGGCTGTGGCTGGCTGGTCGGCTGTGGCTGGCTGGTCGGCTGGGACTCGCTGGTCGGCTGGGACTCGCTGGTCGGCTGAGCCTCGCCTCGGGCTGAGCCTCGCCGGTCGGCTGTTGTTGCCGGGGCGTCAGGTCGGCCGTCGGCTGTCAGGGTCAGGTCGTTCAGGCCGGCCGTCGGCCGTCGGCCGCCGGCGCCGGTGCCGGTCAGATGGGCCTGGCGGTCGGCCGCCGGTGCCGGTCTGCTGGGGAGCACCGGTCAGCCACCCGCGGCCCTGCGGCCCCGCGACCGCGCCCCAGCGCCCCGCGACCGCGCCCCAGCGGCGCGCGGCCGCGGCCGGCCACCCGCGGCCGCGGTCGGCCGCGCGGGGCCCTGTGCACTCACACCTGGGCGTCCAGGCCGCCGGGGCGGCGGTCGGCGAGTTCCGTGCCGGCGCCCGGCAGTCCGCCCGATCCGGCGGGGAGGCCGTTTCCCGCGGTCGGAGCGGTGTCCTGCGGGAGCGCTCCCGGGCCGGGCAGTCCGTCGCCGGGCTGTGCGTCGAGCCCGGCCACGAAGTGGTCGAACTCGCCGGCGCGGACGCCGAGGACGAAGGCGTCCCACTTGCGGCGGGTGGTGGTCACGACGTTCTCGGGGTTGCTGGTCTCGCGCAGGTAGACGTGGTCGGCCGGGCCGAAGGCGACCTCGATCCAGGGGCCGGGGCCCGTGGCGTCGTCGGGGGCGGCGCGGACCCAGTCGAGGTCCGCCGGGTTGGTGTGCTCGGACACGGGTCGTCGGTTCCTTGAGAGGGGGCCGGACGGAGCGAGGCGGCGGGTGCCGGGGCGAGCGGGCCGTGCCGCTCCGTGGGCGGGACATTCCGCGGCCACCGTATCGTCACCGCGGTTCCGTGCCACGTGGTTAAAGGCGAGGGCGGCTGCGCGCACCACCCGGGAGGTTTTCCACAGGCGGTTATCCACAGGCTTCCGGCGCCATCCCCACGGCCCCTGCTGCCCGCCTACACTGGCGCTCGGTGGATTACCGGGCGGCGAAGGGGGGTTGACGGTGCGTAAGGCATGGCTGGTCGCGGGGCTCGCCGGCGGCGGAGGCCTGTCGTTTCTCGTGGTGCTCGTCGTCGGGACGTACATGGCAGCGGGGAACCTCGGGGGCGCGGCCGGCGGAGCGGCGGTCGACCTGGCGGAGGGGTCCGTGCCCGCCGCGTACCAGAGCATCGTCCAGGACTGGGGCCATCTGTGCCCGGCCATCAATCCGGCCCTGCTGGCGGCCCAGCTCTACCAGGAGAGCGGCTTCAATCCGAACGCCCGAAGCGCGGCCGACGCCGAGGGCATAGCCCAGTTCATCCCCGGCACCTGGGCCACCCACGGCATCGACGGCAACGGCGACGGCAAAGCCGATGTGTACGACCCCGGCGACGCCATCCCCTCCGCCGCCACCTACGACTGCAAGCTGGCCTCCTACGTGAAGGACGCCGCCGGCGACCAGACGGAGAACATGCTCGCCGCGTACAACGCAGGCGCCTACGCGGTCATCAAGTACAACGGCGTCCCGCCGTACCGGGAGACGCAGAACTACGTCAAGACGATCACCAGCCTGGAGAAGAGCTTCGCCAAGCCCGCCGCACGGGTGGCTCCCTCGAAGCAGGCGGCGGGGGCGATCTACTTCGCGCAGAAGAAGATCGGCACGCCCTACCTCTGGGGTGGCAACGGCACGCCGGAGCAGGGCGGCCGCTTCGACTGCTCCGGCCTCACCAAGGCGGCCTACGCCTCGGTGGGCATCACCCTGCCGCGCGTGGCGAACGACCAGTACAACGCCGGCCCGCACCCCGGCCGCAAGGAGCTGCTCCCAGGCGACCTGGTCTTCTTCTCGGACGACCTGACGAACTCCCGGGCGATCCGGCATGTGGGCATATACGTGGGTGGGGGGTACATGATCGACGCGCCGAGGTCGAACACCAAAGTCCGGTTCGACCCGATCGACACACCTGACTATTTCGGGGCAACCCGGGTCACCCGAGATGGCGCCGAGGCGCTGCCCGACAACCCGCCGTCATCGGCGTGACCGTCTATTGACTCTCCGTCAAAGCTGCCCCCTGAACTGCGGCGATTGAGTCTCTCTTCGGTAACTTCTGCATGATCTTTCGGTTGAGAGCGGAACGTGTGGACAGAGACTGTGCGTTCCTCAGAAAGGCTGGGGTTGGTGGGCTTTCGAAGACGTGAGCTGGCTGACGCGGGCTCCGTCGGAGCGGGCCCGCGGCCACGGGGGGTGGTGAGAGCGGTGCACAGCGACGTGCGCCGGTGAGCAGACGAGAGAAGACGAAGGGGCCGCTGCGCGATGGCTGGACTCGCAACGTCCGGGTCGAACCCTGACGTCAGCCTGCTCTACGACATCAATGGCCTGGCCAAGGGCTCGCCCGGGTGGCTGGACCGCACGGTGGAGTTCCTCGGCGAGTACGGCCTGCTGATCGGCCTGCTCCTCCTCGTCCTGATGTGCTGGTGGAGCCAGCGCAGGCACGCCCCCTCGCTGGACGCCGCCGCCTCCTCGGTTGCCGCGGTGCTCTGGACCCCGTTGGCCGCCGGCATCGCCGTGCTGGTCAATGTGCCCATCCGCGGGTTCGTCGGACGCCCGCGCCCGTTCGTGGACCACGACGGGATCGACGTCCTGATCCATGGCAAGCACGACTACTCGTTCGTCAGCGACCATGCCACTCTCGCCATGGCCATGGCGGCCGGGCTCTTCGTCGCCAGCCGGAAATTCGGGCTCATCGGGATCGCGATGGCCCTGGCCGAGGGCTTCTGCCGGGTCTTCCTCGGCGTGCACTACCCGACCGACGTCATAGGCGGATTCGCGCTGGGCACGGCGGTCGTCCTCCTGCTGTCACCGCTGGCGTCCGCCGCCCTGACACCGCTGACGAAGGCGGTGGGGCGGTCCGTGCGGGCCGGCTGGCTGATCCGGGCCCGTTCCAAGGACGCGCACCTCTCCCTGGCCGACGACGGAACACCCCGGGCGGAACCCGCGCAGCAGTCCGGCGCTGCGTCCGCTGCCACGGACGGCGCAGAACCGGCCCCGTCCACCTGGCCCGCCGCCACGGCCCGGCCGGACACCGCGAACGGGGCCGACCAGGGCTCCGAGGCGGCGTTACAGCCCGGTACGGAGCGGGCGCGGCGGTCCGGGCAGGACACGGCGCGGCGTTCCGGCACCGAGACGGACGACGAGGCCCCGGCTCAGGTGAGCCGGGCCCCGCAGGATCCGCAGAAGCCAGGTCCGCGCGACCCGCAGGGACCGAGCGAGCCCGACCTGGCGGCATAGCGGACGACGCCCGCGAGCCGCCGCTCCTGGCGGCGACTCGATCTGTCGGCGAGGCCGAGGCGGGTTGCCGTGGTGTTGGACCGGCGTGCCGCCCGGGGCTGTGGGGGCGGGGGCAGGGGCCACCCTGGCGCCCCGGGCCGGGCCACGGACCTGCCCGGGCCCGTCCAAGGCAGCACGGCAGCGTGCCGCTACACGGCCTGTGGATAACTGAAGAACCCCTCCGGGTCGTACTGCTTCTTCACCTTGCTCAGCCGACCCGCGGCCTGGCCGAAGTAGGCGGAGCGCCAGTCCTTGAGGGTGGAGTCGGTGTAGTTCTGGTAGGCCGCGCCGGAGGCGTAGGGGCGCATGGCCGAGTGGGCGCGGTCCAGCCAGGACTGCGCGGTGGAGCCGGAGGAGCCGGCCGGCCAGGACACCAGGTACTGGGCGAGCATGCGTGAACGCCGGTGCACGAACGCGGTCGCCATGGGATCGACGCGGTTGACGGCGCCGCCCAGCGCGGTGAGCGCGACGCTGCCGGCGCCCCCCGAGACGGACCGCATCTGCGCCAGCAGTGTCCGGATGCCCGCGTCGGAGAGAGAGCGGTCGAAGAAGTCGGAGCGCGCGGCGTAGGTCTCGCGCCCCAGCACGCCTTCGGGCGCCCTTCCCGGAGTTGGGCCCTGGAGGTGACACTGAGTATCGGTGTACGAGGAGCAGCCCGCGTACACCTCCATGGACGCCTCGTACGAGCGCCGCCGCAGCGAGACGCTGCGCGCGGAGGAGCCGATGCGGTCGGCGAGGCGGTCGACGGCGTTCTGAAGTTCGCCGTAGGTGCCCAGAGAGAAGGCGGAGATGGAGATGGTGGGTGTACCGCCCGCAGCACTGTCGATATGCGCCGCCGACCAGATCTCGTCCGCCTGGTCAGGGCCCCACTCCTGCCAGCCCGCTATGACGGCGGTCGCCATGCTCCAGGGCCAGGTCATATAGGCGGCCACGCCCTGCGGCGCCGCGTGGGTACGGAAGCGCAGCTCGGTGACCACGCCGAAGTTGCCGTTTCCCGCGCCGCGCAGCGCCCAGAAGAGGTCGCTGTTCTCCGACTCGCTGGCGGTGAGCTGCTTGCCGTCGGCGGTGATCAGGGTGGCCTGGGTGAGGCTGTCGCAGGTCAGGCCGTAGGCCCGGGAGGCGACCCCGTGGCCTCCGCCGAGGGTGAGGCCCGAGACGCCGACCGTGGGGCAGGAACCGGCGGGGATGGTCACGCCCTTGGCGGAGAGGGTGCGGTAGACGTCGATGAGCTTGGCCCCCGCGCCGACCACCGCCTCCGAGCCGCTCGCCCGTACGCTCGCCATCTTCGAGACGTCGATGATGAGGCGGTCGTCGCCGGAGGACCAGCCCGCGTACGAGTGGCCGCCGTTGCGGATGGAGACCTTGACCTTGCGGGCGCGGGCGTAGGAGAGGACGGTGCGGATGTCGTCGGTATCCGAGACATAGGCGACGGCGGCGGGCTTCAGGCCGTCGAAGCGGGTGTTGTAGAGCTGGCGGGCGGTCGTCCAGGAGGCGTCGCCGGGGCGGACGAGCGTGCCGTTCAGGTCACCGGCGAGCGCCTTCAGGTCGGCCGGAGCCGCCGGCCCGGGGGCGCCGCCACCCGAGGAGGTCCGGGCCCCGCCGCCGGTGCCCGCGGGGGCCCCGCCGCTGTTCGAGCTGCCGCTCCTACAGCCGGCCGTCACCGCGGCGGCCAGCACCCCGGCCCCCGCGCCCACGAAAGTGCGCCTCTCCATGTGCCGTCCCGTCTCCCGTCGTGCTCCCGGGGGTCCCACCGGGAGAGTCCTCGTCTCTCGGCCTCTCGCGCCCGCACCCGGCGGGCCGTCCGGCGCCTGTCCTGAACGGATCCGGCGCCTGTCCCGAACGGATCGGCGCCCGTCCCGAACGGGTCCGGTCCGGCCCGGCCGCCGGATGCCGTTGCGGTCCCACTGCCCGCGCGGGCCCGTTCGCGGCCGGCTCTCGCAAGGACCAGACGGTGCAAGTGGGGTCCCGGGTTCCGCTCAAGGACGCTTGTACGAAGGGAGTCAGCCGGGGCCGGCCGGGGCGGCGCCGGACAGACCCCGGCCGGCGCCCGCCGCGGTGTGCTCCTCGGCGTCCGCGCGGGCCCGGCTGCGGGCCCGGCGGGCCGGACCGCGCCAGCCGCATGTGCACCGGGCCGTGCAGAAGCGGCCCTGCTCGACGGTGGTCGTGCGATGGCCGTCCGGAGAGTGCTCCGCCGATTCCCGCTGCCACACCACGGAGGTGACGGTACCCGGGCCCGGCGAGCCTCAGGCCTGCCCGGCCCGGCTGATCGGCAGGCGCGTGACAAGTGCTCTTACCGGTCGTTAACCGGACAACAAGGGGGGCCACACCGACGGACGGGTTCTGGGGGTTGGCAGGCGATGGTGGTGCAGCACGGGAGGGTCGGCAGGGCGGTCACGACGGCCGCCGCGGTGGCGGGTCTGGTGTGCGCCACCGCCGGTTGTTCGGGCGGCGGAGCCGCGGCCGACAGCCGGCGCGCCGTCGATCCGGTCGACGCCGTGCGCGACGCCGCCCGTGTGCTGGTCGGAGAGGGCACTTCCCGGGCCAGTACGGCGATGGTGATGGCCACCGGTGGTACCCGGGTCACCATCCGCGGCGAGGGCGTCTACGACTACCGGGCGCGGCTCGGCAGGCTCCGGGTGGTGCTGCCGCCGGACCCCTCGGGCGTCGAGGAGCACCGGCCCATCACCGAACTCCTCGCCCCCGGCGCCCTCTACATGAAGAACCGCGGCGCCGGGGTGCCCGCGGACAAATGG
The DNA here is from genome assembly GCF_057320905.1 of Streptomyces sp. DSM 116793. NCBI lineage: Bacteria > Bacillati > Actinomycetota > Actinomycetes > Kitasatosporales > Streptomycetaceae > Streptomyces > Streptomyces sp. DSM 116793. The sequence continues at coordinate 4,872,653 of NZ_CM170494.1, forward strand.
GTTCGGGTCGACACCGCATCGCTGTCGGACGGGAACCTGGTCACCGGCGGCGCCACGGACCCGCTGGCCGCGGCGCAGATCCTCGCGGGCGCGCGGCGGGTGGCATACCTGGGCGAGTCCGAGGTGGCGGGCACGCCCGTGCGGCACTACCGCGGGGTGGCGGACCTCGCCCGCGCGGCCCGTGCCGTCGACCCCGGTGCGGACGGGCAGGTGCTGGCCGCGGCCGCGCACGGACTCTCCAGGGCGCAGGTGCCGTTCGACGCGTACCTCGACGAGGAGGGCCGTGTCCGCAAGGTCCGGCACCGCTTCAGCTACGACAACGGCCGCACGGACAAGCCCGTCGCCGTCATGTCGGTCACGCTCCTGTACGACTTCGGCGCCCCCGCGGCCGTACGGCTGCCCGACCCGGAGGACATCTACGCGGGAAAGATCGCGGAGTCGTAGGGCGCGGGATCGCGGGGCGGGGTTGTGGGGCATGTGACTGCGGACGCCTGGCTGGGGTAGGGGGCTCGCGGGGGTGTGCGGGGGTGGAACTGCGGGCGTGAGGGGTGCGCATGGGGGGTGTACGGGGCGCCGGAAATGGTCCGTCCGTGCCATGCGCCATGCGTAGGCCGCTGCCTACGCTGGGAAGCCGGTAACGGCAGGAAGAGGTGATGTGCATGGCTCTCGTGCGTGAAATGGCCGTACAGGACCACATCGCCCTCGCCGAGATCGAGCTGTGCGGCGAACTGATCATTGCGGCGTCGGCCGCGGATGGGGAACGGCTCAGCGCCGACCGCATCGACGAGGTGCTGAAAGTGGCCGAGGAACGGCCACGCGCGGGACTTTGACGCCGCGCTTTTGAGACAGCCGGTGCGGTGGGTGCGTGTCCGGATTCCTTCGCCCTGGCGGGCGGGCATAGTGCGGCGGGCGGGCGGTGTACGGTCCTTCGCCCTGGCGGGCGGGCACGGAGCGCCGGGGCGTCCGGGGTCTTCGCCCTGGCGGGCACGGAGCGGCGGGCGGACGTCCGGGGCCTTCGCCCTGCGGGCGGGCATGGTGCGGTGGGCCGATCTCCCGTCTCCGCTGCCGCAGTGCCGGGCGCTGTGCGCTGGGCGGCGGGGCAGTGGGTGTTTCGGCGGGGGTAGCGGTCTGCGCGGTGGTGGGGGGAGCGGTGTGTGCGGTGGGGAAGCGGTCGGTGCGGTGGGGGAGCGGTGTGTTGGCGGGTTGCGGCCCGTGCGGCGGCGTCGGCTCGGGTGAGTTCGGCACCGCCGGTCTGCTTGCGGGGGGTTGCTCGCCGTTGCGGCGGGAGTGGGGAAGGCGTCTGGGTACGGCGTAAGTGGGGGTGGGGGTAGGCGCCTCGGTACGGCGGGAGCGGGGAAGGGCCCTGGCCACGGCTGGAGTGGGGAGAGTGTCTGGCCGCGGCTGGAGTGAGGCAGAGCGACTGGGTACGGCGGAAGGGGGAAAGCCCCTGGGAACGGCCGCAGTGGGAGAACCCCTGGGAACGGCGGAAGTGGGCAAGCCCCCAGGTACGGCCGGAGTGGGGGAAGGGCCCGGGTGCGCCGGGCCCCGGTGCCGGACGGGTGCTCGTTCTGCTGGAACGCCGTCCGGCAGCCGGGGCGCCGGCGGTCATGTGCGCAGCAGGCGGCCGATCGCCCTGGTGGCCTCCTCCACCTTTGCGTCGATCTCCGTGCCGCCCTTCAGCGCGGCGTCCGCGACGCAGTGGCGGAGGTGTTCCTCCAGCAGTTGGAGGGCGAAGGACTGGAGGGCCTTGGTGGAGGCGGAGACCTGGGTGAGTATGTCGATGCAGTAGACGTCCTCGTCGACCATCCGCTGCAGGCCCCGGATCTGGCCCTCGATGCGGCGCAGCCGCTTCAGGTGGTCGTCCTTCTGCTTGTGGTACCCGTGGATCCCGCGGTCGTGGTCCGTGACCACCTCCTGCGCGCCCTCCTGCGCGGCCTCCGGCGCGCCACCCGCACCGCCCGCCGTGCCCGTACCGCCCGCCGCACGTGAACCGCCCGCCGGACGCGAACCGGACACCGCTCCCGCACCGCCCGCCGCACCGGCGGCACCCGCCGCCCCCGCCCCCGCGCGAGCCACCGCACTGGCACCGGTCACCTCGCCGACACCGCCACCCGCACGGGCACCGCTACCCGTACCGGCACCGCCACCCGCACGGGCACCGCCACGCGTACCGGCACCGCTACCCGTACCGGCACCGCCACCCGCACCCGTATCGGTCACCCCGTCCGCACCGGTACCGGCCGCCGTGCCGGCCCTCGCGCCGGCGGCCGCTGCGTCCGCGCCGGCCCCTGTGGTCGTCATAGCGTCCTCCGCTGCTGCTCTCCGTGACTCCGCCTGCCGTGCCCGACTGCTGCACCACTCGACTTCGTGCACTGCCTGACTGCTGCTCTACCTGACTCTGCCGGACCGGCCGACTCATCGCCCCGCCGACGCACCCGTTCACGGAGCCCCACGGGCCCCGTGAACTCGCCCCACCCACCCCCGCAACGTGCGAAATCCCACATTTTCCACCCTGTCGCAACCATTCCCATCGCCGCGACGGGCTGGTCGGAATCAGCCTTGGCCATGCTGGGGCGGCCGAAAATGATCGCAACACAGAGGGGCGAACCCCTTGAATTGCCCCAGTGCGCGCCCGAATTCTTATACCCCCGATGGGTATACTGTACCGAATTTTCCCGGGTATGCGACGGTGGACAAGACCGCGTGCTGATCGCAGTGACCGATGGGCGACACTGGTGGACGCCGGTTAGCCGTGGCCGGATGATGTGCCTAGCATCAGCCTGACCGAGACCCAGAGGACCCGAGGACCCTACGTGCGCTTTCGTCTGACCCCCAGGGAGACGAGCTTCTACGACATGTTCGCCGCGTCCGCGGACAACATCGTCACGGGCTCGAAGCTCCTCATGGAACTGCTCGGGGCGGACTCCTCCGCCAGGGCCGAGATCGCAGAACGGATGCGGGCCGCGGAGCACGCGGGGGACGACGCCACCCATGCGATCTTCCACCAGCTGAACTCCTCCTTCATCACTCCCTTCGACCGCGAGGACATCTACGCGCTGGCCTCCGAGCTCGACGACATCATGGACTTCATGGAGGAGGCCGTCGACCTGGTGGTCCTCTACCAGATCGACGAGCTGCCGAGGGGCGTGGAGCAGCAGATCGAGGTGCTGGCGCGGGCCGCCGACCTCACCGCCGAGGCCATGCCGAACCTGCGCACCATGGAGAACCTCACCGAGTACTGGATCGAGGTCAACCGCCTGGAGAACCAGGCCGACCAGATCCACCGCAAGCTGCTCGCCCACCTTTTCAACGGCAAGTACGACGCGATCGAGGTGCTGAAGCTCAAGCAGATCGTGGATGTGCTGGAGGAGGCGGCCGATGCGTTCGAGCACGTGGCCAACACGGTGGAGACCATCGCGGTCAAGGAGTCCTGAGGAATTGTGGACACCTTTGTCCTGATCATCACGATTTTCGTCGCGCTCTTCTTCGCCTATACCAACGGCTTCCACGACTCGGCGAACGCGATCGCGACCTCGGTGTCCACGCGGGCGCTGACGCCCAGGGCGGCGCTGGCGATGGCCGCGGTGATGAACCTCGCCGGCGCCTTCCTCGGCAACGAGGTCGCCGAGACCGTCAGCAAGGGCCTGATCTCGACGCCGCACGGCAGCAAGGGCATGGCGATCCTGTTCGCCGCGCTGGTCGGGGCGATCATCTGGAACCTGATCACCTGGTACTTCGGCCTGCCGTCGTCGTCCTCGCACGCCCTGTTCGGCGGCCTTGTGGGGGCGGCGCTCGCGGGTGGGATCACGGTGATCTGGTCGGGCGTGATCGACAAGATCGTCATTCCGATGTTCGTGTCGCCCGCCATCGGACTGGTCATCGGCTTCCTGGTGATGCTGCTGATCCTCTGGCTCTTCCGGCACGCCAACCCGCACAAGGCCAAGCGGGGCTTCCGCGTGGCACAGACGGTGTCGGCGGCGGCGATGGCGCTCGGGCACGGTCTTCAGGACGCCCAGAAGACCATCGGCGTGGTGGTGCTGGCGCTCGTCATCTCCGGGGTGCAGGGCAGCGACGACGAGATCCCGGTCTGGGTCAAGGTGGTCTGCGCGGTGATGCTGTCGCTCGGCACGTACGCGGGCGGGTGGCGGATCATGCGGACGCTGGGGCGGAAGATCATCGAGCTTGATCCGCCGCAGGGGTTCGCCGCGGAGAGCACCGGCGCGGCGATCATGTTCGGTTCCGCGTACCTCTTCCACGCGCCGATCTCCACGACGCACGTGATCACTTCGGCGATCATGGGGGTCGGGGCGACGAAGCGGGTCAACGCGGTCCGCTGGGGGGTGGCCAAGAACATCGTGATGGGGTGGTTCATCACGATGCCGGCCGCCGCGCTGGTGGCCGCCGTGTGCTACTGGATCGTGTGGTTCCTGTTCGGCTGACCCACCGGCTCTCCGGCTGGTTCAGCTGATTCAACGGCCTCCCGGCCGGCCCGCGGGGCACCCGGACGCGGACGACGGGCATGTGGACGACGGACGTGGACGACGGGCATGTGGACGACGGACGTGGACGACGGGCATGTGGACGACGGACATGGACGACGGGCATGTGGACGACGGACGCGGACGACGCGGACGTGGCGTGGGCAGGCTCATGGTGGCGGGCAGGGCCGTGGACGTATGCGGGCCCGCCCCCTCGGTAGCCGGTGGGGGCGGGCCCTGGTGACCTCGCGGTGGCACCGCCATGCAGCACCGCGAGGGGTTCAGCCGAAGCGGCCCGAGATGTAGTCCTCGGTCGCCTGCACGGACGGGTTGGAGAAGATCCGCTCCGTCTCGTCGATCTCGATGAGCCTGCCGGGCTGGCCGACCGCCGAGAGGTTGAAGAACGCGGTGCGGTCGGAGACCCGGGCCGCCTGCTGCATGTTGTGCGTCACGATGACGATCGTGAAGCGCTCCTTCAGCTCCCCGATCAGGTCCTCGATGGCGAGCGTCGAGATCGGGTCGAGCGCCGAGCAGGGCTCGTCCATCAGCAGCACGTCCGGCTCGACGGCGATCGCCCGCGCGATGCACAACCGCTGCTGCTGTCCGCCGGACAGCCCCGAACCCGGCTTGTTCAGGCGGTCCTTGACCTCGTTCCAGAGGTTGGCGCCCTTGAGGGACTTCTCGACGATGTCGTTCAGCTCGCTCTTCTTGTACGAGCCGTTGAGCCTGAGTCCGGCCGCCACGTTGTCGTAGATCGACATGGTGGGGAACGGGTTCGGCCGCTGGAACACCATGCCGACGGTGCGGCGCACCGCCACCGGGTCGACGTGCGCGCCGTACAGGTCCTCGTCGTCCAGCAGCACCTTGCCCTCCACGCGGCCGCCGGTGGTGACCTCGTGCATCCGGTTGAGGGTGCGCAGGAACGTGGACTTGCCGCAGCCGGACGGGCCGATGAAGGCGGTCACGGAGCGGGGCTCCACCGTCATCGAGATGTCCTCGATCGCCTTGTGGGAGCCGTAGTAGGCGGTCAGTCCGCTGACGTCTATTCGCTTGGCCATGTGAATCACCGCTTCTTTCGCGAGGTCGCCGTGGCCGCGTCAGCGACCTGTTGAGGGTGCCTTCCAGCGGGCGATGCCGCGGGCCACCAGGTTGAGGATCATGACGAAGGCGATCAGGGCCAGGGCGGCGGCCCAGGCGCGGTCGTACGCCGCGGTGGAGCCGGCGCTGTTCGCGTACTGCTGGTAGATGTACAGCGGCAGCGAGGCCTGGGCGCCCTCGAAGGGGTTGTTGTTGATGAAGCCGGTGCCCCACACGAGCAGCAGCACGGGCGCGGTCTCGCCGGTGATACGCGCGATGGCGAGCATCACACCGGTGGTGATGCCGCCGATGGACGTCGGCAGCACCACCTTGAGGATGGTGCGCCACTTGGGCACCCCCAGCGCGAGCGAGGCCTCCCGCAGCTCGTTCGGGACGAGCTTGAGCATCTCCTCCGTGGAGCGCACCACGACCGGCATCATCAGGATCGACAGCGCCAGCGAACCGGAGAAGCCGGACGGCCCCAGCTTCAGGATCAGCACCAGGCTGAGGATGAACAGGCCGGAGACGATCGACGGGATGCCCGTCATGACGTCCACGAAGAAGGTCACTGCGGTGGCCAGCCTGCCGCGCCCGTACTCGACGAGGTAGATCGCGGTGAGCGCGCCGATCGGCACGGCGATCAGGGTGGCGATGCCGACCTGCTCCAGGGTGCCGATGATCGCGTGGTAGATGCCGCCGCCCGGCTCGGTGTCGGCGACCACGCCCATCGAGTGGGTGAGGAAGTAGCCGTTGAAGACCTTCACACCGCGCTTGACGGTCGCGTAGATGAGCGAGGCCAGCGGGATGACGGCGATGACGAAGGCCACCCAGACGACGCTGGTGGCCACCCGGTCCTTGGCCTGCCGCCGGCCCTCGGTGCGGGCGGAGAGCGCATACGTGCCGAGGACGAAGAGCACGGCGGCGATCAGGCCCCACTGGATCCTGCTGCTCAGCCCGGCGCCGAGGCCGATGGCGACGGCGACGACGATGGCACCGCCCGCGATCGCCCAGGGCGACCAGCGCGGCAGCCGGGCGCCCTGCAGGGTGCTGCGGCCCGTGCCGGAGACGGTTGCGTGTGTCATGCGTTGGCCCCCGAGTACTCCTTGCGGCGGGCGATGATCGCGCGGGCCGCGCCGTTGACCAGCAGGGTGATGACGAAGAGCACCAGACCGGACGCGATCAGCGCGTCCCGGCCCTGCTCGGTGGCCTCGCCGAACTTGCTGGCGATGTTCTGGGCGAAGGTGCCGCCGCCCGGGTCGAGCAGGCTGGCGTGGATCTCGAAGGTGGGCGACAGGACCGTGGCCACGGCCATCGTCTCGCCGAGCGCACGGCCGAGGCCGAGCATGCTCGCGGAGACCACGCCGGAGCGGCCGAACGGCAGCACCGACATGCGGATGACCTCCCAGCGGGTGGCGCCCAGCGCGAGGGCCGCCTCCTGCTGCATCTGCGGGACCTGCCGGAAGACCTCACGGCTCACGTTCGTGATGATCGGCAGGATCATGATCGCGAGCAGGATGCTGGCGGTGAGCAGGGAGCGGGGCGCGCCGCCCTGCCACTCGAAGATGCCGGTCCAGCCGAAGTACTGGTCGAGCCAGCCGAACAGGCCGTTCAGGTGCGGGACGAGCACCAGCGCGCCCCACAGGCCGTACACGATGGACGGCACGGCGGCCAGCAGGTCGATCACGTAGGCGATCGGGCCGCTCAGCTTCCGGGGCGCGTAGTGGGTGAGGAACAGCGCGATGCTGACGGCCACGGGGACGGCGAGGGCCATGGCGATCACCGACGAGACCACGGTGCCGAAGGCGAGGACCGCGATACCGAAGACCGGCGGGTCCATCGTCGGGTTCCACTCGAAGGTGGTGAAGAAGTTGCCGTGGTCCTTGGAGACGATGATGGCCGCGCGGTAGGTCAGGAAGGCCGCGATGGCTGCCATGATCAGCAGCAGGAGGATGCCGGAACCCCGGGACAGACCGAGGAATATCCGGTCGCCGGGGCGGGTGGCACCCCGGGCGGCCCGGGTCGGCTCGGCGTCGGGAGGGCCGGGCACGGGGGGCGCGGTGGGGTTCTTGGTGGTTGTGTCCATGAGATTCTCCGGTCTGCGGGGCCTCCCCCCACTGCCTCAAAGCGTGGGAGGTACCCCCAGTGGGGGTGGCTCCAGGCGGCGGTGCACCGGACGGTGCGGGCGGGGCCTCGGGAACGAGGCGCTCCGCCCGCACACTCAGGTCAGCTCAGGCTCGCGATGGTGCTGCGGACCTTGGTGGCGATCTCGTCGGGCAGCGGGGCGTAGCTGGCCTTCTTCAGCAGGGCCTGGCCGTCCTCGCTGGCGATGTAGGTGAGGAAGGACTTGGTGGCGGCCAGGGTGTCCGCCTTGTTGCCCTTCTCGCAGGCGATCTCGTAGGTGACGAGGGTGATCGGGTACGCACCCTCGGCGCTCGGGGTGTAGTTCAGGTCCAGGGCGAGGTCCTTGCCCTGGCCGGCGACCTTGGCCTCGGCGATGGCCTTGGAGGCGTTGTCGACGGTGGCCTGCACCGGCTGGGAGGCCTTGGTCTTCAGCTCGACCGTGTGGATGTCGCTGCCCGCGTACGACAGCTCGAAGTAGGAGATGGCGCCCGGGGTCTGCTTGACCTGCTGGGCGAGGCCGGAGGAGCCGGTGGCGGACTGGCCGCCCTTGGCCTGCCACGACTTGCCGCCCGAGTACGTCCAGTCGCTCGGCGCCGCGGCCTTCAGGTACTTGGTGAAGTTGTCCGTGGTGCCGGACTCGTCCGAGCGGTGGAACGCCTGGATCTTGGTGCTCGGCAGCTTGGCGCCGGGGTTGAGGGCCTTGATCGCCTTGTCGTTCCAGGTCTTGATCTTGTTGTTGAAGATCTTGGCGAGGGTCGGCGCGTCCAGGACGAGGTTGTCGACGCCCGGCACGTTGTAGCCGACCGCGATCGGGCCGCCCACCATCGGCAGGTCGATGGCCTGGCTGTCCTTGCAGACCTTCTTGGACTGCTGGATCTCCTCGGGCTTCAGCGCCGAGTCGGAGCCGGAGAACGCGGTCTGGCCCTGGATGAACGCGGTGACGCCGGCGCCGGAGCCGTTCGGGTTGTAGTTGATCCGGACGTCCTTGCAGGCCGCCGTGTAGTTCTTCACCCAGGCGTCGATGGCGTTCTTCTGCGCCGAGGAACCCGCGGCGAGCAGCTCGCCCTTGGCGTCGTCGCACTTGATCGAGCTGGTCTGGGCGGCGTCGCCGCCGGAAGTGGTGCTGCTGCCGCCGGTGTCGTCCGAGCCGCACGCCGTGAGGGCCAGGGCGCCGGAGACGGCGACGGCGCCGAGAGACAGGGCGCGAAGCCGGTTCTTGCGCTGAAGCTTCACTTGAGGGGATTCCTTCCGGGAGCCGCCCTCCCGTGGGCGGCGCAAGTCGGTTTGCGTTTCGTGACTGTTAGGCGGTGGAGGGCCGCCTGTGGGGTGCGGCGCGCACCGTGTAAGGCCGAAATTAGGCAGATGAGGTGAAGCGCCCAATGGACCGAGGTAAACGGAGGGTGAACCTCGGCGGGCGGCCTGGTTAGGTCACGGAATGCTCACGGAAGCGCGTACTCACTCGGAAACGGCCCATTTACAGGGTCTGACCTGCGGTTTTCATGCTCTGCGGACAAGAGTTCGGAAGCGGTGCCCCGGAGCGCACGGGGAGCGGCACGGGAGTGTGTGCCGGTGCGTGTCCACGGAAGGATGAATTCCGTTTCGGCCCGGAAGCGTCGGGGTGGCCGAGGTGTGTGGGGTTGGCGTAGACACGGGTGCCGGACCTCGGGCGGTCCGGGTGCGCCCGATGGGCGTGGAGCGGGGTTGGGGGTGTGCCCCGCTTGGCGCGGGGGCCGGGTTCTGGGCGGTTCGGGTGCGCACAAAGGGAGCGCGGGGCCGGCTTGGGGATGTGCCCCGCCTGGTGCGGGGGCCGGGTCCTGGGCGGTTCGGGCGCGCACGAAGGGGCGCGGGGAACTGCGCGAACAGCCCCCACCGGCGGATGGCCGCAGTGATGGCCGCAAGGGGCTGGACGGGACGGACCGGGCGAAGCCCGGGAGAGGCGCCGAAGGCGCATGCAGGTACGGCAGACAGGAGTCCGCAGACAGGAGTCCGCAGACAGAAGCCGCAACGGGGAGCGGCCGAGGGCCGCCGGAGGCACCCCAGGGGGCCGTCGAGGAACCACAGGGGGCCGCCGAGGACCCCACAGGGGCCACCAGGGGCGCCGGGGACACCCCCCGGCTCAGCGCCCGCCCGCGTCCGCGCGCATCCGGTACGCCGCCCGCGCGGCAAGAAGCGCGTCGACGAGGGCGCGGTCGCGGTCCTGGGTGAGCCGGGCGCGGGCCTCCGCGGGCGGCAGCCACACCACGCGATCGACCTCACGGCTCGGCACGAAGGCCCCGCCGGTCGCCTCCGCGGCCCAGTACCGCACCTCCTTGGGCCGCCCCTCCACGCGGTACCGCATGGTGGGCAGCTCGGCGCCCAGCACGCAGGTCATGCCGGTCTCCTCCAGCACCTCGCGCACGGCCGCCTGCCGTGCGTCCTCCCGGCGCTTGAGCTTGCCCTTCGGGTGCGACCAGTCCTGCCACTTCGGCCGGTGCACCAGCGCCAGCTCGATGCCGCCCCCGCCGGGGGCCGGCCGCCACAGGACGCAGCCCGCGGCCAGGATGACCCGCCGCCCGGCGCGACCGTCCGGGCGGTCGTTCTCCGCGTACCCGTTCCGGCGGCCGTTGTCCGCGTGGCCGTTGTCCGCGTGACCGTTGTCCGCGTGACCGTCCCGGCGGTCGTTCTCCACGCGGTCGTTCTCCACGCGGTCGTTCTCCACGCGGTCGTTCTCCACGCGCCCGTTCTCCGCAGGGGCTTCGCCGCCCCCGCCGCCGTCGTGCGTCCTCACCGTGGCCCCACCACCTCCCGCAGCCAGATGTCCTGGAACGCGAACCGCGCCGCCTCCACCTCCTGCCGCTGGTCCGCGTGGAGCACCCCGAGCGCATAGGCGGTCGCCGGGGCGATCCGGGGGGTGCGGGCCGCGGCGGCCGCCGCGGCCGCCGCCTCCGCGGCGTCGTGGTGCAGGTCGAGCGCCCGGCCGGCCTCGGCGAGGCGCAGCCCGGTGGCGTCGTCGCCGTAGCCGGCGGGCTCACCGGGGACCCCGCCGGCCGCCCCGTTCCCGCCGGCTCCGCCATTCACTCCGTTCCCGCCGTTCCCGCCGATCACTCCGTTCCCCCCGCCACCGTTCCCGACGGAGTCCGGCAGCCCGGCGCCGCGGCCGGCCAGGGGCGCCGCGCCGTCCAGCAGGGCCGCGCCGGACGGGTCGGCACGGCCGCCGAGCAGCACCTCCCGGGCGTAGCGGTGCAGCCGCAGCAGCAGCCGCACCTGATGCCAGGGGGCGTCCTGGGACTGCGGCGCCGGGTCGGCGGCGAGGCCGTGCATCAGCCCATCGGCGTTGTACGGCCGGCCGGCGCGCTGCAACGGCAGGGCGGCGATCGCCTCGGCGAGCCGGGCCTCCGCCTCCTCGGCCAGCGGCTTCAGGTCCTGGCCCGCGGCGCCGGGCGTGAGCGGCACCTCGCTGGCGAGCACGGCGACCCGGTCGGCGACGGCGTGGAACCGCGACGAGCCGAGCGCCTGCAGGGCCGTGGAGTGCGCACGGGTCCTGGCCAGCGTGAGCTGCCGCTCCAGCAGCGCGCCCGCCTTGGCCGCACCCACCGTGAGGGTGCCGGACGGCGGCGCGGCGGGCGGCCCGTCCAGCGAACCGCCGGCCGCCGGCCGCGGCACCGCGGACAACGCCCCAGCACGCCCGGCACCGGAGCCTGCGCCCGCGCGCACGCCCGCGGTGCGCACCGCGCCCACGGCGCCGTCCATCGCGCCCGCCGTGCCCCCGAGCGCTCCCACCGGCTGCTCACGCGGCAGCACCGCGGCGCCGGAGAGCCGGTGCAGCGCGCTCAGGAGGCGTTCCAGCCGGGCCGCGCTGGCGTGCTCACGGCCCAAGGTGCCGGCCAGCCAGGCCAACTCGGTGCGGAGTGTGTCGGACCACTCGGGATCGAGCAGCGGCCGGAACGTGTGCAGGGCGCTGCCGATCCGGCGCGCGGCAGCACGCAGGGCGCGTGCGGCCTCCGCGGAACCCTCGCCGCCGCTGCCCGCGCCCCCGCTCTCGCGGTGCAGCCGCAGGGAGCGGAGGAATTCCGTGGCCTGCTTCTGCAGGTGCTCCGTCAGTGCGTCGCCGCTGACGACATCGCTGCTCACGGCCCGCACTACCTCGCCACTCATGGCCCGCCCCCCATAGCCGTACGCCTTGCCCGGTGCACCGGGCGGGGCGTTCCCGTGCCTGCCGTTCACCGCCGGCGGCCCGGCCGTGCCCCGTGCTCCGTCTGCCGCCGGGGCCCCGACCGGGCCCCGCGTCCCTTCACCGCTCGCGTACCCGCCGCCCGGGCGGTACGCCGTCTGCTCCTGCGTGTCCCGCGTTCCCGTACCGCCCCCTGAACGATCATGGTGCTGTGCCACGCCGGCGCCTCCGGGCGTCTATGAGCATCTCCTGGACGTTGCGCAGGGGACGGGCGGCCGCCTCTGCGTCCTCGGGGTCGCCGGGGGCGTCCGCCGTGGTGGCGTGGCGGGTCCAGGTGCCGTCCGGGCCCAGGTGCCAGGAGGCGGTGTTCTCGCTCATGCCCAGGTCCATCAGGCGGTTGAGGGTCGCCCGGTGGGCCGGGTCGGTGACCCTGACGAGTGCCTCGATCCTGCGGTCCAGATTGCGGTGCATCATGTCGGCGCTGCCGATCCACACCTCCGGCTCTCCGCCGTTTCCGAACGAGAAGATCCGGGAGTGCTCGAGGAAGCGGCCGAGCACCGAGCGGACCCGGATGTTCTCGGAGAGCCCCGGCACGCCGGGCCGCACCGCGCATATCCCGCGCACCCAGATGTCCACCGGCACACCCGCCTGCGAGGCGCGGTACAGGGCGTCGACGACCGCCTCGTCCACCATGGAGTTGACCTTGATGCGGACGGAGGCCGGCCGGCCCGAGCGGTGGTGCTGGGCCTCCTTGTCGATCCGCGAGATCAGCCCGTCCCGCAGCGACTTCGGGGCCACCAGCAGCCGCCGGTACGTCTCCCGGCGGGAGTACCCCGAGAGGCGGTTGAAGAGGTCGGACAGGTCGGCGCCGACCTGGGCGTCCGCGGTGAGCAGGCCGAGGTCCTCGTACAGCCGGGCGGTCTTCGGGTGGTAGTTGCCGGTCCCCACGTGCGAGTAGCGGCGCAGCGTCTCGCCCTCCTGGCGGACCACCAGCGACAGCTTGCAGTGCGTCTTCAGCCCGACCAGGCCGTACACCACATGGCAGCCGGCCTCCTCCAGCTTCCGCGCCCACTTGATGTTGGCGACCTCGTCGAAGCGGGCCTTCAGCTCCACCAGCACCAGCACCTGCTTGCCGGACTCGGCCGCGTCTATGAGGGCGTCCACGATGGGCGAGTCGCCCGACGTGCGGTACAGGGTCTGCTTGATCGCGAGGACGTCGGGATCGGCGGCGGCCTGCTCCAGGAACGCCTGCACGGAGGTGGAGAACGAGTCGTACGGGTGGTGCAGCAGGACGTCGCGCTCGCGAAGCGCTGCGAAGATGTCGGGCGCCGACGCGGACTCGACCTCGGCCAGGTCACGGTGGGTGCCGGCCACGAACTTGGGGTACTTCAGCTCGGGCCGGTCCAGCGAGGCGATGCCGAAGAGGCCGGTGAGGTCGAGCGGGCCCGGCAGCGGGTAGACCTCCGCCTCGCTGATCTTCAGCTCGCGGACCAGCAGGTCGAGGACGTACCGGTCGATGGTCTCCTCCACCTCCAGGCGGACCGGCGGCCCGAAGCGGCGCCGCATCAGCTCCTTCTCCAGCGCCTGGAGGAGGTTCTCCGCGTCGTCCTCCTCGACCTCCAGGTCCTCGTTCCTGGTCAGCCGGAACATGTGGTGCTCCAGCACCTCCATGCCGGGGAACAGCTCCTCCAGGTGCGCCGCTATCACGTCCTCCACGGGGACGTACCGCTGCGGCGACGCCTCCAGGAAGCGGGAGAGCAGCGGCGGCACCTTCACGCGCGCGAAGTGCCGGTGCCCGCTGACCGGGTTGCGCACCACGACCGCCAGGTTCAGCGAGAGCCCGGAGATGTACGGGAAGGGGTGCGCGGGGTCGACGGCCAGCGGGGTGAGGACCGGGAAGATCTTGTTCCGGAAGAGCGTGAAGAGCCCGGCCTGCTCCTTCTCCGTGAGCTCGGCCCAGCGGACCAGGTGGATGCCCTGGTCGGCGAGGGCGGGGGAGACGTCCTCCTGGAAGCACGCCGCGTGCCTGGCCATCAGCTCACGCGCGCGTGCCCAGATCATCTCCAGCACCTCGCGGGGTTGCAGCCCGGAGGCGGAGCGGGTGGCCACGCCGGTGGCGATGCGGCGCTTGAGGCCCGCCACCCGGACCATGAAGAACTCGTCCAGGTTGCTCGCGAAGATCGCCAGGAAGTTGGCGCGCTCCAGGAGGGGCGTGTTCGGGTCCTCGGCCAGCTCCAGGACGCGTTCGTTGAACGCGAGCCAACTGCGCTCGCGGTCGAGGAAGCGGCCCGGGGGCAGCTCGGTGCTCTCCGGGGTCTCCTCGTGGTAGACGTCGAGGTCGGCGTCGAGATCGGGTTCCAGGCCGGAACTGGACGGATTCACCGTGTGCGGACGGTGTGCGGCGAGGGAGCCGACGGAGGGCTGCGGGTGCTGGACCGGGGCCTGTGCCTGGGCGTCGGACTGCTTCATAGACCCATTCTTCCGCGCAGCGCGGCGCCCGAGCGCGTCGGACCGCGCGGCTGCGAGGCGGGACGTCCCGTCGGGTGGCAGGTCGGGCACAGCAGGCTGCATTCCGTGAGCGTCGCAAGCCTGTCTGAATCGTTGGTTACGGCGATGTGACGTGCAGGACATCGTGGCGCGACTCCCGGGCATCCATATGTATGCCCGGTGGCATCCCGCCGACGGCGGCATTGCTCCGTCACGGCCTCTTCCGCCCGGGTGGGTGGACGTCGTGTACGAGTGGGGTGATGTGCGGATTACCGCCGTCCCGTGCCGTACGGGAGCGCGCTCGCCGATGTGCCGTACGGGGGCGCGTCCAGCCGATGTGCGTACGGGGCGCGCCCGCCGCCGTGCTGCACGGTGTGCGCCCGCCGCCGTGCCGCACGGGGTGCGCCCGCCGGGCCGCGGCCGCCTACGTCTCCGTGCGGTACATCAGGTCCGTCTCGTACGTGGTGAAGCCCAGGCGCTCGTAGACGCGCACGGCGGCGGTGTTGTCGGCGTCGACGTAGAGCATGGCGGTCGGCAGGCCGGCGGCGGCGAGGTGGCGCAGGCCGATGGTGGTGAGGGCTCTGCCGAGGCCGCTGCCCTGGGCCTCGGGCAGTACCCCGAGCACGTAGACCTCGCCCAGTTGCTCCTCGGCGTGCACCTTCGTCCAGTGGAAGCCGATGATCCGGCCGCCGGCGTCGTCCCGCGCGCCCTCACCGCCGGTCACCCGCTCGGCGAGGAAGAAACCCTCGGGGTCGAACCACGGCTCCGCCTTGCGGTCGTCCAGGTCGCGCTGGGTGAGGGCGCCCTGCTCGGGGTGGTGCGCGAAGGCCGCGGCGTTCACGGCGAGCCAGCCGGCGTCGTCCTTGCCCGGCACGAAGGTGCGCACCCGCACGTCCGGGGGAAGGACGGGGTCGGGGAGGTCGAGGGTGCCCAACGGGCGGCGCATCTGGCGCAGTTCGCGGAACAGGGTGAGCCCGAGGACCTGGGCGAGGTGCCGGGCCGCGGAGTGCCCGCCGTGCGCCCAGACGCGCAGCCGCTTGCCGGTCTCCGCGAGCAGCGCGGAACCGAGCGCCCTGCCGTGCCCGCGGCCGCGGTACGCGGGGCGCACCACCAGCTCGGCGGCGGGCGCCTCGACAGGGTCGGTCTCCTCCACCTGGGCGTAGCCCAGCAGGTCGTCGCCCACGGTGAGCAGCAGGTGCCGCACGCCTTCGCGCGGCCCGCCGCGCAGCCGGAGCCGCCCCTGCTCGGACACCGCCGGCTGGCCGTCGTTCCGTGCGGCCTCGGCGATCAGGTCGAGCACGGCATCGGCCTGCTCGGCGGCGATCTCGTCCACGATCTCGATACGGCGGAGGGAGAGGGAGCCGGAATCGCTGGTCATGAGTACGAGGGTACGGTCACGGCCCCCGGCGTGCGGCGGTACGGGTCCGGTGTCCTTTCCCGGTCCCGGGCACCGCTGTTCCCGCCGGGCGGCGCCGCTTCACCGCCGGCCGCGCGGTCAAACGGCGCGGTTGGCGGGCCAGGCAAAAGAGTGAACGGCATGGAGGGTTACCCGTCGGTTATCCACAACCCCCTGTGCTGCTACGCGCGTTGACCATAAGCTGCGATCCGAACGGAGAATCGGGCCGGGCGGTGCGCGGCCTCGGGGCGCAGGCCCCGGGACTCACAGGGGGGAATGTGTCAGCCACAGCTCATCAGCGGCGGCAGCGGCGGCGGTCCGGGCGCCGCGCGCAGCGCGTCCTCACGGCTGTCGCCGGCCTCGCCACGGCCGGCGCGCTGATCGCGGCGCTCCCCGCGGGCGCCGCGACGGGACCGGCGGGCCGCGGCGGCCACGGAGCGCATTCAGGCCAAGCGCAGGAAGGCCCTGGAGGGTACGGGCACGGTGGTCACGGCGGTCACGCCCCGTCCCGGACGGTCGACGTGCAACTGCTGTCGTTCAACGACTTCCACGGCAATCTCGAACCCCCCACCGGTTCCTCGGGCCGGATCGCGGAGACCGAGCCCGACGGCACCACGAAGCAGGTGGCGGCGGGCGGCGTGGAGTACCTGGCGAGCTCGCTGCGCAGGGCCCGTGAGGGCCACCCGTACAGCGTCACGGCCGCCGCGGGCGATCTGATCGGCGCCAGCCCCCTGCTGTCCGGCCTCTTCCACGACGAGCCCACCATCGAGGCGATGAACGGACTGGGCCTCGACGTCACCAGCGTCGGCAACCACGAGTTCGACGAGGGAGCCACCGAGCTGGCCCGCATGCAGAACGGCGGCTGCCACCCCGAGGACGGCTGCTCCGAGCAGGGCAGGACCTTCGAGGGCGCCGACTTCCCCTACCTCGCGGCCAACGTCACCGACGAGAAGACCGGCAAGCCCATCCTTGAGCCGTACTGGGTCTGGAAGCACCGGGGCGTCAGGATCGGCTTCATCGGCGTGACGCTGGAGGGTACCCCGGACATCGTCTCCGCGGAGGGCGTCAGGGGCCTGGCGTTCCACGACGAGGTGGAGACGGTCAACAAGTACGCCGAGGAGCTGGACCGGCAGGGCGTGAAGTCGATCGTCGCGCTCATCCACGAGGGCGGCCTGCCCGCCTCGCAGTCCTACGACTACGACTGCGACTCCCCGGGCGCCGGCGACGGCATATCCGGTCCCATCGTGGACATCGCCAAGGGCATCTCGCCCAAGGTCGACGCGCTGGTCACCGGCCACACCCACCAGGCGTACGTGTGCACCGTCCCGGACCCGTCCGGCAAGCCGCGCATGGTGACGTCCGCGTCGTCCTTCGGCCGGCTGTACACGGACACCACCCTGACCTACGACCGCCGCACCCAGGACATCGTGCGCACGAGCGTCGCGTCGGCGAACCACGTCGTCACCCGCGATCAGCCCAAGGCCGCCGACATGACGGCCCTCATCGCCCGCTGGAACAAGCTGGCGGCGCCCGTGGCGAACCGCCCCGTCGGCTACGTCTCCGCCGACATAGGCCAGAGCGACGCGCCCGAGGAGCCGCTCGGCGACGTCATAGCCGACGCCCAGCTCGAGTACGGCAGGTCGCTCGACCCGGGCACCGACCTCGCCCTGATGAACCCGGGCGGCATCCGCGCCGACCTGACGTACGCGGCGAGCGGCGGCGAGGGCGACGGCGTGGTGACCTACGGGGAGGCGTTCACGGTCCAGCCCTTCAGCAACACCGTCAATCTCGCCGACCTCACCGGAGCCCAGCTCGTCACGGTCCTCCGGCAGCAGGTCAGCGGCGCCAACGAGGCCGCCCCGAAGATCCTCCAGATATCCGACGGCCTCACGTACACGCTGGACATGACCAAGTCCGGCGCGGACCGCGTCGTCGCCGGTTCCATCCGTCTGAACGGTGAGCCGATCGACCCGGCCGCCACCTACCGGGTCGCGATGAACAACTTCCTCGCGGGCGGCGGCGACGGCTTCCCGGAGCTGGCCAAGGGCACGGATCCGCTGGTGGGCGGCGACGACCTGGCGGCCTTCAGCGGCTATCTGACGGCGCATTCGTCGGCGGACGCACCGCTCGCGCCGCCGAAGGCGGAGCGGATCACGGTGGTGCGGTAGCGGCGGCACGGCGGGGCCGGTCCGGGGCGCCCCGGCCGGGACGGCGGGTCGGGCTCCGCCTGCGCGGGGCGGCGCGGACCGGTGCGTACGATCCGGGCATGGGAAACCGTGAAGCCCTGCTGGCCGCGGCCAGGCGCTGCCTGGAGGAGAAGGGGTACGCCGGCAGCACCGCCCGGGACATCGCCTCGGCCGCCCGGCTTCCCGAGGCCGCCGTCGGCGAGCACTTCGGCTCCCGGGAGGAGCTGCTGCACGAGGCGTTGTTCGCGGCGATGAGGGAGCGCGGCGCGGAGACGGGCGGCGCGGCCGGGGACGACTACGAGGACCTGTGGACGCGCACCACCGCGTCGTTCCGGGCCCACCGCTGGTTGTGGACGGCGACCCTGGAGGCGCTGGTGCAGGCGCAGCGCTCGCCCGAGTTGCTGCGGGGGCTGGCGGTGGGGCAGGGCGCGGCCCGCCGTGCGCTGGCGGCGCAACTCGCCGGGGTGCGGCACGCGGAGGTGCCGGTGCGTGAGGTGCGTACCGTCGGTACCGTGCAGATGGCTCTGCTCGCCGGGGTTCTGGTGCAGTGGCTCGCGGATCCGGAGCATGCGCCCGATGGGCGGGAGATCGCCGAGGGGCTCCGGGCGCTGGCGGCGCGCACGGCGGGCTGAGCGGGTCCGCTGCGGCCTTCGGCGTGCGGTTCCCGGTGCCCTTGTGCGCAGGTCCACGCGCCCCTTCATATGTGGGGTGGTGGGTCGGTCTCCTCGGCTCTCGGTCGCCGGCCGTTTCACGCGGTTCGCCGGCCGTTTCACGCGGTTCCCCGCGGCCCTGTCGGTTGAGGGTGAACGTTCGAGCGTCCCTCTCAGGGGCGCGGGGACCGCACGCGTGACGGGCCACCGGGCGGCGGCGACGATGCCGCAGTGGGGTGCCGAACCGGCCAGCACGATCTCCTGGCCACGACCGGGCCTGACGGCCCCCGAAGGGGGCGTCGTGCCGGGACCGGCCCGGGGGCGGGGGCCTACGCGAGGTCGGGGGGCCGGGGTGGCGGGGTGGCCGCGCCCGGGAGGCGGATGGTGGCCACCGTGCCGCCGCCGGGCGCCGGGCGCAGGCTCACGTCGCCCCCGCTCTGCTGGACCGCGCGTGCCACGATCGACAGGCCGAGCCCCGAGCCGGGCAGGCTGCGGGCGGAGGGCGAGCGCCAGAAGCGTTCGAAGACATGGGGGAGGTCCTCCGGCGGGACACCGGGACCGTGGTCGCGGACGGTCAGTTCGCCGCCGCGCAGGGCCACCTCGATGGTGCCCCCCGGCGGGCTGAACTTGACCGCGTTGTCGAGGACGTTGACGATGGCGCGCTCAAGGGCGGCCGGCTCCGCGCGTACGTACCAGGGCGCCAGGTCGGCGGTGATCGTCAGCTCGGGGCCGCGCAGCCGGGCCCGGCCGAGCGCCGTCTCGACGAGGTCGTGCAGCGCGAGCACCCGCACCTTGTCGGTGTGCTGTCCGGTGTCGGGGCGTGCCAGCTCCTGGAGGTCGCCGATCAGCGCCGCCAGCTCGGTCATCTGCGCCCGGACCGAGGCCAGCAGCGCCCTGCGGTCCTCCGGCGGGATGGCCCGGCCGGTCTCCTCGCTGCGCACCAGCAGGTCGATATTGGTGCGCAGCGAGGTGAGCGGGGTGCGCAGTTCGTGACCGGCGTCCGCGATGAGCTGCGCCTGCCGGTCGCGGGAGGAGGCGAGCGCGGCCGTCATCGAGTTGAACGACCGCGAAAGCCGCGCGATCTCGTCCTCGCCGTCGACCGGGATCCGCACCGTCAGGTCCTCGGTGCGTGCGACGTGCTCGACGGCGCCGGTCAGCTCGTCGACGGGGGTCAGTCCGGCGCGGGCGATCCACAGCCCGGCCGCGCCCGCGCCGACGACACCGATCCCGGCGACGGCGGCGAGCAGGAGCGCCATCCGGTTCAGGGCCTTGTCGATCTCGTCCAGCGGGCGGGAGGCGGAGACGGTGAGCACGCCCGCGCCGTCGGTGCGGATGCGCTGGGTGTAGACGCGGACCTGCTGGCCGTCGACGGTCGTGGCGTCGTGCAGCGAGCTGTTCCGGACGCCGAGCGCCACCTCCTGGTCGGAGGCCTGCACGGGCACCGCCTGGGAGCCGGGCGCGACACACCGCGAACCGTCCGCCCCCACCAGCTGGATGAAGGCGAACGCGGGCGGGTTGTTGGGGCCGACCTGCGAGGAACTGCGGCAGTCGGTGAGGAGCCGTGCCGCGTACTCGCTGCCGACGGTGGTGTTCTGGAGGGTGTTGTCCAGCTCGTCCCGGAGCTGGGTGCGGGTGAGCAGCCAGCAGGACACCGCGGCCGCCGCCACCGCGATCGCCACGGCCGCGGCGACGAGCAGGGCGAGACGGGACCGGAGCGGCAGGGCACGGAAGCCGCGCGGGCCCCGGGGCCGGTCCGGCTCGGCATCGGTGGCGCCGGCGGGGCCAGCGGGGCCGCCGGGGCCCCCGGGGTCCCCGGGGTCCCCGGGGTCCCCGGGGTCCCCGGGGTCCCCGGGGCCGCCAGCGCCGCCGGGGCCCTCGGGGCCACTGCTGTCACCGGGGTCGCCGCTGCCGCCGCCCTGCCATGCCCCCGGCTGTGCAGCGCTCACTCCGCGCCGCCCGAGCGGAGCACGTACCCGACTCCACGCACCGTGTGCACCAGGCGGGGCTCGCCGGCCGCCTCGGTCTTGCGGCGCAGGTACATCACGTAGACGTCGAGGGAGTTCGACGACGGCTCGAAGTCGAAGCCCCAGACGGCCTTGAGGATCTGCTCCCGGGTGAGCACCTGGCGCGGGTGGGCGAGGAACATCTCCAGCAGCGTGAACTCCGTGCGGGTCAGCTCCACCCGGCGGCTGCCCCGGGTCACCTCGCGGGTGGCCAGGTCCATGCGGAGGTCGGCGAAGGACAGCACGTCGCCCTCGTCGGCCCGGCCCGTGGCGGCCGCGTAGGAGCTGCGCCGCAGCAGGGCCCTGATCCGGGCGAACAGCTCGTCGAGCTCGAAGGGCTTGACGAGGTAGTCGTCCGCGCCGGCGTCGAGGCCGGTGACGCGGTCGCCGACGGTGTCGCGGGCGGTGAGCATCAGGATCGGCACGGTGCTGCCGGAGGACCGCAGGCGGCGGGCCGCGGTGAGGCCGTCCATGCGGGGCATCTGGATGTCCAGCACGATGAGGTCGGGGCGGTAGGCCGCCGCCTTGTCGAGCGCCTCGGCGCCGTCGGTGGCGACCTCGGTGCCGTACCGCTCGAATGCGAGGCTGCGCTGCAGCGCCTCCCGGACGGCGGGCTCGTCGTCGACGATCAGGATGCGCTGCGGTTCGCCGTCGGCGGGGCTCATGGGTGGATTCCTCGGTCCTTGGGTTTCTCGGTCGGGTGCGGGCGTCATGTGACGCGTGAGGTGTGGTGCGCGTACGGGGTGCGCAGGTGCGCAGGTGCGTGGTGCCGCTGGTTCGAGGATGACAGCCTCGCACGCCACGGCGGTATCGCACGGCTCACGGTGGGGCCGCCGGGAAGGGGCCCGCTGGGCCTTCGCCCACCGCGGGGCCCGGCGCGGCGCGCGGTGGGGCCGGCCCGTGCGGGCCGGCCCCTGCGGTCACGGCGGCGGCTCAGCCGTCCGCTCCGCTCCTCAGCTGGCCGAGGTCGGACTTGACGGTGTTGATCGGGATGGCGAAGCCGAGCCCCACGCTGCCCGCGTCGGACGACGACGCGCTGTCCGCCGAGGACGGCGAGAACATCGCGGAGTTGATCCCGATGACCTGCCCGGCCATATTGATCAGCGCACCGCCCGAGTTGCCCGGATTGAGCGACGCATCGGTCTGGATCGCCTTGTAGGTGGTCTTGGACGAGCCCGTGTCGCCGTTGAACTGCTGCCCGCCGAACTCGAACGGCCAGCTGCCGCCGCCGCCCTGCTGCCAGGGGGCGTCCTGCCCCTGCTGCGGGTCCTGCACGGGCACGGTCACGTCGCGGTTGAGAGCCGAGACGATACCGCTGGTCACCGTGCCGGCCAGGCCCTCGGGGGAGCCTATGGCGACGACCTGGTCGCCGACCCTGAGGCCGGCGGAGTCGCCGAGGGTGGCGGCCTTCAGGCCGGATGCGCCCGTCAGCCTGAGCAGCGCCAGGTCCTTCTTCGGGTCGGTGCCGGTGACCTGTGCCGCGTACGACTTGCCGTTGCTGGTCTTCACCGTGACCTGCGAGGCGCCTGACACGACGTGGTTGTTGGTGACCACCTGGCCGTCACCCGTGATGATCACGCCGGAGCCGGTGGACTGGCCGCCCGGCACGTCGGCGATCACCTCGACGATGCTCGGGCTGACCGCGGCGGCCACGCCGGCGACGGTCCCCCTGCTGTTCGCGGCGACGGGGGTGCCGGCCACCGCGGCCTGCGCGGTGTCGTGGTGGCCGGATGCCGCCCCCACGGCGTAGGCGAGCCCGCCGCCGACTCCGCCCGCCGCCAGTGCCAGGGCCGCGAGCAGTGCGACGGGAAGTCTGGTGCGGCGCCGCACGGGCTGCACGGGGTAGCTGCCGGCGGTCGGCTCGTATCCGGGTGCCGGGGGGTAGGCGCCGCCCCCGGACTCGTACGAGAACGTGTGCTGCTGGGCGGGGCCCGCGTACCCGGACTGCTGGTACGGGGCCTGCGTGTCGTCGGGGTACTCGCCACTGCGGCGGAAGCTCTCGGTCATGTCTTTCAGACTCTGTCGGGATCATGAGAGGACGGTGAGGACGATCTGAGAAGTCCGACAGAACCTCGTATGCCCGATATAAAGAGTGCCTGGTGTGGCTTGCGGTCTCGTTTGCGGGTGCTGGGAGGTGGGGGCTGGTCGCGCGGTTCCCCGCGCCCCTGAGGGTGCCTCTTGTTGTTTCGTTGTCGGGTGCCGGCCGGTGGGGTGCCGTGGCCGCGGGATGAGTGGCGGCATCAGCCACGGGGATGTGGTGGCCGGGGACGAGAGCGGGGCTCGCGCGACCACGGGTGAGCCGGAAGGCGGGTGGGGCTCAGCTTTCGCGGGGGCAGCCACAGGAACGGCGGATGACCAGGCGGGACGGGAAGAGCTTCAGGCGTTCGCGGCGGGAGCCGGCCACGCGCAGGCCGTCGTCCAGGACGAGGTCCACCGCCGCCCGGGCCATCGCGGGCCGGTCCGACGCGACCGTGGTCAGCGGCGGGTCGGTGAGCCCCGCCTCCTTCACGTCGTCGAAGCCGGCGACGGCCAGCTCGCCCGGCACGTCGATGCGCAGCTCGCGGGCCGCCCGCAGCACCCCGATGGCCTGGTCGTCGGTGGCGCAGACGATCGCGGGCGGGCGGTTCGGTCCCGCCAGCAGGGCGAGCGCGACCTGGTAGGCGTCGTAGCGGTTGTACGGGGCCTGGAAGAGGCGGCCCTCGGTGGGGCGGCCGGCCTCCTCCATCGCCCGGCGCCAGCCGGTGACGTGGTCGGCCACCGGGTCGCCGACCGCGGGCGTCGTCTCGATGCCGCCGAGGCAGGCGACGTACGGGTGGCCGTGCCGCTCCAGGAGGTGGCGGGTGGCGAGCTGGGCGCCGCCGATGTCGTCGGTGACCACGGCGACGTCCTCGATCGCCTCCGGGCGGCGGTGCAGCAGCACCACGCGCGCGTCCCAGGCGTCGATCTCCACCGCCGCGGTCTCGCTCGGGCCCTGGCTGACCAGGATCAGGCCGGAGACGCGCATCCCCAGGAAGGCGCGGAGGTAGTGCACCTCGCGCTCGTCGAGGTAGTCGGAGTTGCCGACCAGCACCATCTTTCCGCGCTCGGCGGCGGCCTGTTCGACCGCGTGGGCCATCTCCGCGAAGAACGGCTGGCGGGCGTCCGGCACGATCATGCCTATGAGGTCGGTCCTTCTGGACGCCATGGCCTGGGCGACGCGGTCGGGGCGGTAGCCCAGCTCCTTGATCGCGGCGAGCACGCGCTCGCGGGTGGCCGGGGCGACCGGCCGGGGTCCGTTGTTGATCACGTAACTCACGACCGCGGTCGAAGTACCCGCCAGTCGCGCCACGTCGTCCCGCGTCACCTTGGCCACGCGCGAAGTCTACGCGGATGGAACCGGGGGGTGTGCCCAGGTGCGGTTCGCCCGTCGGCGGGGTGCCGACGGGCTCTCCGGAGCGGCCGCTTCCGGTACCCCGCGCACCGTCCAACGCGGCAGCCCTCGGCTCCCCGCCGGGCCCCGTTCGCGCAGCTCCCCGCCCCCCCTTGTCTGCGCAGTTCCCCGCGCCCCTGGTGGCGTCTGCCCCTTCGGGTCTCGTTGCCGGGTGCCGGTCGGTGGGGGCAGGTCGCGCAGTTCCCCGCGCCCCTGATCAGGCTGCCCCTTGCGGTTCGTTGCCGGGTGCCGGTCGGTTGGGGTTGATGCGTGGTCCCCTACGCCCCTGATCGGGGTGCCGCGCCCCCGGTGGGGTGTCCTGGCCGCAGGATGAGTGGCGGCACCGGCCCCGGGGATCGAGGGGCGCGGGGAACTGCGCTAGCAACCCCCGCCGGTCGGTACTCGACGACGATGCAGCAAGGGGCACTCCCTCAGGGGCGCGGGGAACTGCGCGACCAGCCCCCACCGGCCGGCAGCCGACGACGAGACCGGGAGGGGCGGTGGCCCTGCGCGGCGCGTGCCGCCGCGGGCGTCAGTGCTTGGTGGTGCGTACCGCCGCCCGCTCCTCGGCGGCCGCAGCCGCGGGCGCGGCCGCAGGCGCGGCCTCCGCGGAGTCCTGAGCGCCCGCAGACCGCTCACGCTCCCGCTCTCGCTCACCCTTCTCCGGCACCACGAACCGGTACCCCACATTCCGAACGGTCCCGATCAGGGACTCGTGCTCGGGACCGAGCTTCGCCCGCAGGCGCCGCACGTGCACGTCCACGGTCCGGGTGCCGCCGAAGTAGTCGTAGCCCCAGACCTCCTGGAGGAGCTGGGCGCGCGTGAAGACCCGGCCCGGGTGCTGCGCCAGGTACTTCAGCAGCTCGAACTCCTTGAACGTCAGGTCCAGCACCCGGCCCTTCAGCTTGGCGCTGTAGGTCGCCTCGTCCACGGAGAGGTCGCCGTTGCGGATCTCCATCGGGGAGTCGTCGCTCACGATCTGCTGGCGGCCCATGGCCAGCCGCAGCCGCGCTTCGACCTCCGCGGGGCCCGCGGTGTCGAGCAGGACGTCGTCGATGCCCCAGTCGGCGGTGACGGCCGCGAGCCCGCCCTCCGTCACGACGAGGACCAGCGGACAGCCGGGTCCCGTGGAGCGCAGCAGCTGGCAGAGGCTGCGCACCTGCGGGAGGTCGCGCCGGCCGTCCACGAGGATGACGTCGGCGCCGGGAGTGTCGACGAGCGCGGGGCCCTCCGCGGGGGCCACCCGGACATGGTGCAGCAGCAGGCCGAGGGCGGGGAGCACCTCGGTCGACGGCTGGAGGGCGTTGGT
The DNA here is from genome assembly GCF_057320905.1 of Streptomyces sp. DSM 116793. Lineage (NCBI taxonomy): Bacteria > Bacillati > Actinomycetota > Actinomycetes > Kitasatosporales > Streptomycetaceae > Streptomyces > Streptomyces sp. DSM 116793. The sequence continues at coordinate 4,897,919 of NZ_CM170494.1, forward strand.
CAGCAGCAGCAGAGAGCTCATCGCGCCCCGCCTTCCCGCGCTGCGTCGAGGGCGCGGCATGCGCCCTCGGTTGTCGGGCCGCCTTGTGTGGTTCGCTCGCCCATTACGTCGGTTCCTCCTCGGTCCCTGTGCGTTGGGGGTACCTCTGCGGCTTGCGTAAGGCGCAAAAAGCACAAAAGGACCCGGGGGCGTCACTGCCCGGATCCTCCTGCCAGCAGAATAGCTCACATGAATCCAGGTCGGGCAGATCGAACGGTGCGCGACGGCGCGCAGGCTCCCGCGCCGCGCGGTACGGCGCCCGCTCCGCGCACCGTGCGCCGTACCGTGCGCAGGGCGCTGTTGCGCACCACCGACGGCGTGCTCATCGATGCCCGGTACGAGGCGGGCGGCGCCGCGGTGGCCCCCGGGCCCGCGGCGTCCGCGGCGTCCGTGGCGTCCGGCCCGGGGGCGAGGGGCGCGGACGGCGACCGCAGGGCCGGCGTGGCGATCGTGGTGGCACACGGCTTCACGGGCGACCTGGAGCGGCCGCACGTCCGGCGGATCGCCCAGGTGTTCGCCCAGTATGCGGACGTGGTCACCTTCTCGTTCCGGGGCCACGGCCGCTCCGGCGGACACTCCACGGTCGGCGACCGCGAGGTGCTCGACCTGGCGGCCGCGGTGGGCTGGGCACGCCGGCTCGGCTACCGGAAGGTGGTCACCGTCGGCTTCTCGATGGGCGGCTCCGTGGTGCTGCGGCACGCGGCGCTGCACCGTGCCGAGGCGTGCGCCGTGGAGGGCCCGCCGGTCGTGCGGGCCGCCGAGCCGGGGCGCGGGGGGCGCACGGATGCGTGGACGGACGCGGCGGTCTCGGTGAGCGGCCCGGCCCGGTGGTACTACCGCGGAACGGCGCCCATGCGGCGGCTGCACTGGATGGTGACGCGGCCGCTGGGGCGGGTGGTGGGGCGCTACGGGTTCCGTACCCGGATCCACCCGCGGGACTGGGACCCCGTTCCGCTCTCCCCGGTGGAGGCGGTGCCCCTCATCGCGCCTACACCGCTGCTGATCGTGCACGGCGACCGCGACCCGTACTTCCCGCTGGACCACCCCTCGACGCTGGCCCACGCGTCGGACGGGGCGGCCGAGCTGTGGGTGGAACGGGGGATGGGGCACGCGGAGCACGCCGCGGGCACCGCCCTGCTGGAGCGGATCGCCCGCTGGGCGCTGGCCTCCGTGGCACGGGCCGTGCCGGGTGACCTGACGGCGTCCGGGTGACCGGACCGCCCACGGCGGAAGGGATCGCGCCCGGCGACCGGATCGCGCCCGGATGGCCGGACCGCGCCGGGTGATCGCGTCCGGGCCCGGGAAGACGACCGCCGGATCACCGCCCGTCGTCAACCGTTTGACGCGACCCGGTTGAATGGAGCGTGGCCGGCGCCCGGGGCACGTTCATGGCCCGGCACGGCGCCGCGGGGTCGGCGGCCGGTGCGGAGAACCGGCGGCTGACGCGACGAGCCGGCGGCCGGCAGCGAGAGCCGGCGGCCGGCGCGAGGAGCGAGAAGAGAAGGGAGGGGTCCCATGGCGTCCGGGACCGTTCGGTACTGGGCCGCGGCCAAGGCGGCGGCCGGGGTCGCCGAGGAGCCGTACGATGCCGTGACTCTGGCGGAGGCGCTGGAGGCGGTGCGCTCACGGCACCCGGGGGAGCTGGTACGGGTGCTGCGACGCAGCTCGTTCCTGGTCGACGGAGATCCCGTCGGGACTCGTGGCCATGAGACGGTACGGCTGGCAGAGGGCGGCACCGTCGAGGTGCTTCCGCCGTTCGCAGGAGGGTGACTCTCTTTTATGAGCGATCAGTCGTACCGGCCCGGTGAGTTCGCGGGCCCGGCACCTGCCGCGGCCCAGGTCTCCGCGGCGCCCGCCGCCACGGTCTCCCCGGCGCCGGCTCCGGCGCCGGCCCCGGCCGGCCGCGGGCACGCCCGGCCGACCGCGGCGCAGCGGGCCCGTGCCGAGGGCCGTTCGCCGATCATCGAGCCCGGCATCGTGCCCGCCCTGCTGACGGCGGTCCTCGGACTGCTGCTGGCCGGTGCCGCGGCGGCGAACCAGTACGTGCTGCTGGCGCCGCTGGTCGTGCTGCAGGGCGTGACGGCCGCCGGATGGTTCCGGCTGAACGGCATGTGGCCCGCCCGGCAGGGCATCGCGCTGGCGTTCCTCGGCGCGCTCGCCGCGGACGGCGCCGTGCTGGGCGTGGCCCGCGAGCACGCCCCCGGCGCCCTGCTGGGCACCCTGGGCGTCTGGGTGCTGCTCTCCCTCGCGCTCCAGCTCCGCAGCGGTGCCGCGGCCGACGAGCGCATGTACGGGCTGACGGCGACGGTCGCCTCCGCCGCGCTGGCGATCGCGGCGGCCGGACACCTCGCGGCCGAACGGGACGCGGTCACGGTCGGCGGGATCGCGGTGGCCGCGGCGGTGCTGCTCCGTGCGGTGCCGCTGCCGACCGTGCTCTCCGTGCTGGTGGCGCTCGCCGCGGCGGCGGGTGCCGGGTACGGGGCGGCGGCGTTCACCGGCTATGACACGCGGGACGCGGTGCTGCTCGGGCTCGGTGCGGGGCTCTGTGCGCTGATCGGCCACCGGGTGGCCGCGTACGACTATCCGTCCCGTTTCGTCCATATGACCGCGGGTGTCGCCCTGCCGCTGGCCGCGGCGGCTCCGGCGGTCTATGTGCTGGGCCGGGCTCTGGGCTGACGCCAGGGGGCCCGGGGTGTCGGGCCCGGGCCCCGGGCCCGGGCCCCGGGCCCGGGCCCCGGGCCCGGGCGGCCCGGGGCGTCAGGCCGCCCCGCGAACCGCCGCCCCACGCGTCACCAGCATCACACCCGTACCGCCACCCCGCCGGGTTAGGCTCACGTCCGGGCCCGGGACGTCCTCGGGCGGTGAGGCGGGCGACCGCCGAGGCGGGGGGAGACTCCGGGCATGCGCGGACTGCGAATACTTCTGATCGTCGTGGTGGTCCTCGGCGGCCTCTTCGTGGCCGCCGACCGGATCGGCGTGCACGTCGCCGAGGGCAAGGTCGCCGACGAACTGCGCAGCAGCGAGAACCTCTCCGAGCAGCCGGACGTCTCGATCAACGGCTTCCCGTTCCTCACCCAGGTCGCGGCGGGCGAGCTCGACGACGTCGAGATCAAGATCAAGGACTACGCGGCGTCCACGAGCGGCGCCGTCGGCGGCGGCAGCACCGAGGGCAAGGGCCCCGGCACCCTCCACATCCAGGACCTGGACGCCCGGATGAAGGACGTGGAGTTCTCCCTGAGCAACACCTCCGCCACCGCCGACTCGGCCACCGGCACCGCCCGTATCTCGTACGCCGAACTGCTGAAGGCCGCGCGGGTCGAGCCCGTGGAGGTGGCGCCCGGCGCGAGTGCCAAGGTCATCCGGCTCTCCGACGGCGGCAACGGCAAGCTGAAGGTCACCGTCGAGGCGACCCTGCTCGGGAAGAAGCTGCCCGACCCGATCACCGTCACGAGCACCATGAGCGTCGACGGTGACGTGGTGAAGGTGCACGCGGACACGCTGCCCACGTTCGGGGGCCTGCCCACGCCGGAGGGCCAGGTCCGGCAGATCACCGACTTCCAGCAGACGATCACGGGCCTGCCCGCCGGCATCAAGATCGACAAGGTGCAGGCGGCGCCGGACGGCGTCCACGTCACCGTCAAGGGTTCGCACGTCAACCTCGCGGGGTAGGCATCGGCCGACCGGGTGGACCTGGGCCCGGGGCCCCGGGGCGTGGGAGGCCCCGGCCCGCGAGCGAGGGCGGACCTCCGTCCGGGAACGCGGCGGACCGCGACCCGGGGGCGGCTCGCCGACCCGCACGCCGGACCTCCGCCGGCCGGACACCCGGGACCTTCGCACACCCCCGGGCCTCCGCCGACCCGAGAGCCCGGACCTCGGCCGACCCGGCAGCCCGGACCTCCGCCCGCCCGGCGCCCCGGGCCGCGCCGGGCCCCGCCGGGCCCCACACGCACCCCCGGTGCCGCCCACGTCCGCAGTACGAGACGAGCCGTCCGTACAGTAGAAGAGACAGGGCCCGGCACTCCGCCCCGGGACGCGGCGGAAGGCCGCACCCGCGGCCCGCCGGCCGGGCGCAACCGGCCCCCTCCCCGGGTATTCCGAATGATGGACGATCGCGTCTCAGGATTTGAGCAACCGGTGACATCTGTGCCGATGGATCCCTACGATCGCCCTTATGCAGTGCTATCTGAGCGGTCCCCACTCCCGGGGGCAGGCGGACCTGACAAAACGGCGGGCAGTGGACCTGTGCCGTGTGGCCGCCATGCTCTGTCGCACAGTCTGAGCGGGCGCCCGAGCGGGCATCCGGGCACCGCGCGGCCCGCCGCCTCCCGAAGCCGTCACGGCACGGCGCGCAGCAGGACGGCGTGCGTGCCCACGGCCGTCGGGACCCGGCGTCGTCCGGCCCCCGGCCCGCCCCGTACCCGTCGGGTATCCCCCGATACCCCGCGTGACCGTCCCATGCACGGCCCGGCGCGCCGGCGGGCACCGTCCCAGGCGCATCGGCGCAGTACCCGGTGCACCCCCGTGCACCACTCGAAGCAGCACAGTCCCGCCGCAACTGCCCCGGAGGAGTAAGCATGAGCCGCAGCGACGTCCTGGTAGACGCCGACTGGGTCGAGGCCAACCTCGACAACCCCAAGGTGGTCATCGTCGAGGTCGACGAGGACACCGCCGCGTACGACAAGAACCACATCAAGAACGCCGTCAAGATCGACTGGAAGAAGGACCTGCAGGACCCGGTCCGCCGTGACTTCGTCGACCAGGCCGGCTTCGAGAAGCTGCTCTCCGAGCGCGGGATCGCCAACGACGACACCGTGGTCCTCTACGGCGGCAACAACAACTGGTTCGCCGCGTACGCCTACTGGTACTTCAAGCTGTACGGCCACGACAGCGTGAAGCTGCTCGACGGCGGCCGCAAGAAGTGGGAGCTGGACTCCCGCGACCTGGTCGACGGCTCCGAGGTGCCGAACCGCCCCGCCACCGAGTACAAGGCCAAGGCGCAGGACACCTCCATCCGCGCCTTCCGCGACGACGTGGTCGCCGCGATCGGCGCGCAGAACCTGGTCGACGTGCGCTCGCCCGACGAGTTCGCCGGCCGGCTGCTCGCCCCGGCCCACCTGCCGCAGGAGCAGTCCCAGCGCCCCGGCCACGTGCCGAGCGCCCGGAACATCCCGTGGTCCAAGAACGCCAACGACGACGGCACGTTCAAGTCGGACGACGAGCTGAAGGAGCTGTACGCCGAGGAGAACGTCGACCTCGCCAAGGACACCATCGCCTACTGCCGCATCGGCGAGCGCTCCGCGCTGACCTGGTTCGTGCTGCACGAGCTGCTCGGCGTGGACAACGTCAAGAACTACGACGGTTCCTGGACCGAGTACGGCTCCCTGGTGGGTGTGCCGATCGAGCTCGGCGCCGGCGAGTGAGCGGCGCGTACCACCGGTAGGCGGTCCGGCGTTCGCACGGCTGTCGGCTGTCGGCTGTCGGCTGTCGGCAGTCGCGCAGTCGGTGCAGCGCACTCGGCAGTCAGTGCAGCGCGACTCGACGCGGAGTAGCGCAGGGCACTTCGCACCATCCCGCACCACCACTCTCGACCGTAAGGACTGACGTATGTGTGGAGCTAAGGTCGGCGGACCCGATGCCTCGACGATCAAGCCCGGTGAGACCACCATCCAGGGCCAGGTGACCCGCAACGGTGAGCCCGTCACCGGGTACGTGCGGCTGCTGGACGCCAGCGGCGAGTTCACCGCCGAGGTGCCCACCTCGGCCACCGGCCAGTTCCGCTTCTACGCCCGCGAAGGCACGTGGACCGTGCGCGCCCTGGTACCGGGCGCGACCGCGGACCGTACGGTCGTCGCGCAGACGGGCGGCCTCGCGGAGGTCGCGATCGCCGTCTGACGGCGGCACGGAGGGCCGGCACCGAGCGGGAGCGGAGTGCCGGCGCCGCAGGACGCAGGATCGGCACGACGGCCGGAGGGCCGCACCCGCCGCCGGACGCACCGGCGCACGGGGCGGTCCTCCGGCCGTCTCCGGCCGTCCTGCGGCGTTCTCCCGGCGGTCCTCCGGTCCTCCGGTCGTCTCGGTGTACCGTCTCGGTGTACCGGGAAAAGGGTGCTCGGAACGGGCATGGATGCCGCCGCCCGGCCTACCCTGAAGGTATGTACGCGCGCAGGCGCCACGCTTACTTCACCATGATGGGCATCTGCATCACGCTGTTCGTCCTGGCGTGGGGCGTCGTGCGCATCTGGTCCATCCCGGCGGCCGTCGGCATGTGCGTGGTCGCCATGGTGATCCCTCCGCTCGCTGCGATCATCGCCAACCGCCGCGGCCCCGACGACCGCTGGTGGGACGAGCCCTCCGGGGACCCGAAGTCCGACGAGTGGTGGGACGAGCTGGACGGCAAGAGCAGAAAACGCCGCTGAGCGCCGGCCGCTGACCGGCCCCCGGCGAACCGCGGGGCCCGCCGGGACCGCGAGGTCACCTCTCAGTACCGAGGTCACCTCTCAGTACCCGATCAGTACCCGAGGCCACCTCTCAGTACACGAGCGCCTGTGTGTCCTCCGCCAGCGCCTCCTGGACGAAGACCTGCGCCCCCGCGATCCGCACCCCCGGCAGCACGGCGTCCTCGGTGATGCCACGGCGGGCCGCGCACTGGGTGCACAGGGTGATGCGGCCGCCCAGCTGGATCCCCTCGATCAGCTCCGGCAGCGGCGCGGCGTGCGGCAGCTCGAACTCCGCGGCGCGGCCGGGCAGCGCGAACCACGCCGACTCGCCGGTCAGCCACAGCGACACGCTCACCCCACTGGCCGCGGCCACCGCGGCCACCGTGAACGCCTGCGAGCAGCGCTCCGGCGCGTCAGCACCCGCCGTCACCTTGATCACCAGGTTCTTCGCCATGGCCGCATCGTATGCGCCGGAGCGCGGCGGACTAAGCTGGAGTGCGGCCTGTGCGCCGTCCGTACCGCCGATGTCCGTACCGCCGATCCGACCGCCGAGGAGGCGCTGTGCTCGAGGCACTCTACGAGGCCCTGCTCGCACTGGTCGGCGTCGCCGTCGTGGCGTTCGCATGGCTGGCCGTGAGCAAGCTGTACGAGGGCCAGCGCTGAGCCCTGCCGCGGATTTAGCCAGCGGCCGGGCCGCCGCGGTGGCCGGGGCCGCCCCCGGCAGCCGGGCAGCAGCCGGCCCCCGCCGAGTAGCCCCGCGGCGTCCGAGCCCGCCCCGCCCCCAACGAGAGACCGACTGAGCACCCGATGATCGAGATTCCGTCCGACCTGCACAAGGACCTCGTCCCCCTCGCCTTCCTCCTCGGCTCCTGGGCCGGGGCCGGCGTCTTCGACTTCCCCGGCGCCGAGAAGTGCAACTTCGGCCAGGAGGTCACCTTCACCCACGACGGGCGTGACTTCCTGGAGTACCGCTCGCACACCTGGGTGCTGGACGCCGAGGGGAAGAAGGTCGAGCCGCTGGAGTCGGAGTCCGGCTTCTGGCGCGTCGACGCCGAGCGGAAGGTCGAGGCCGTCATGGTCCGCGACGGCGGCGTGGCGGAGGTCTGGTACGGCGAGCTGGCCGACAAGAAGCCCCAGATCGACCTGGCCACCGACGCCGTCGCCCGCACCGCCGCCTCGGGGCCCTACAGCGGCGGCAAGCGCCTGTACGGCTATGTCAAGGGCGACCTCATGTGGGTCGGCGAGAAGCAGACGCCCGGGGTGCCGCTGCGGCCGTATATGTCCGCGCAGCTCAAGAAGGTCGTCAGCCCCGAGGAGGTGGCCTCCTGGGCCAAGGACCTGGGGGACCTCCCGGATGACGGGATCGCGTTCTTCAAGTGAGATTCCCGGGGTGAGCGCCCGCTCGCCTGCCTACACTGGCTCTGTGGTGAGCACCGACTGGAAGAGCGATCTGCGGCAGCGCGGGTACCGGCTGACGCCGCAGCGCCAGCTGGTGCTCGAAGCCGTCGAGGCGCTGGAGCACGCCACACCGGACGACATCCTGTGCGAGGTGCGCAAGACCGCCTCGGGCGTCAACATCTCCACCGTCTACCGCACGCTGGAGCTGCTGGAGGAGCTGGGCCTCGTCAGCCACGCGCACCTCGGGCACGGCGCCCCCACCTACCACCTCGCCGACCGGCACCACCACATCCACCTGGTCTGCCGGGACTGCACGGACGTCATCGAGGCCGATGTGCAGATCGCGGCGGAGTTCACCGCCAAACTGCGGGAGACGTTCGGCTTCGACACCGACATGAAGCACTTCGCGATCTTCGGCAGGTGCGAGAAGTGTGCCGGTGCGGCGGCCGGTGGGAGCGGTACCGGGGGCGGGCCGCCCGCGTAGCGGGCGTCGGCGGGGTACGACCAAACCGCCGTGGGAAATAAAAGCGGTGAGCACACGGTCGTAGGCTGTGTGGATATGAAGAGCCCTCTGCTGTCCCTGCCAGGCGCCGTCCCCGCCGAGGGCGTGGACGAAGGCGTCGCCGCCCACTACGGCGATCTCTTTCGCGAGCAGCGCTCCCTCGCGGACGGCTCCGGTTTCGTCGACCTCTCGCACCGCGGTGTGCTCACCGTCAGCGGTGCGGACCGGCTGAGCTGGCTGCACCTGCTGCTCACCCAGCACGTCAGCGAGCTGCCCGCGGGCCGGGCCACCGAGGCGCTGATCCTCTCCGCGCACGGCCACATCGAGCACGCCCTGTACCTCGTCGACGACGGCGGCACCGTCTGGATGCACGTCGAGCCCGGCACCCAGGGTGCGCTGCTCGGCTACCTGGAGTCGATGAAGTTCTTCTACCGCGTGGAGGTGGCCGACCGGACGGAGGAGTACGCCGTCGTGCACCTGCCCGCCGGGTCGATCGCGGAGCCGCCCGCCGGCGCGGTCGTACGGGAGACGGCGTACGGGCGCGACCTCTTCCTGCCGCGCGGCGAGCTCTCCGCGTTCGCGGAGCAGGCCGGCCCCGCCGCGGGACTCCTCGCCTACGAGGCGCTGCGCGTCGAGGCGCACCGCCCCCGCCTCGGCTTCGAGACCGACCACCGCACCATCCCCCACGAGGTGGGCTGGATCGGCGGCGCGGTCCACCTCGACAAGGGGTGCTACCGCGGCCAGGAGACGGTCGCCCGGGTGCAGAACCTGGGCAAGCCACCGCGTCGGCTGGTCTTCCTGCACCTGGACGGCAGCGAGGTGCACCTGCCCCCGCACGGCGCCGCGGTACGCCTCGCCGACGAGGGCCCCGACGGCCGCAAGCTCGGCTTCGTCACCACCTCCGCCCGCCACCACGAGCTGGGCCCGATCGCCCTCGCCCTGGTCAAGCGGAACGTCCCCACGGACGCCCGGCTGATCGCGGAGGACACGGCGGCGGCCCAGGAGACGGTCGTCCAGCCGTAAGCCGTACGCGGTAGGGACGCGGGGAACTGCGCGCGCGACCACTACGAGACGGAAGGTTCGCCACCGGCGGAGAAAGGCGGTCCCAGACGTCACCGGACACCCGACACTGGACACCGACCACCGGCCGCCGACCACCGGCCACCGACCACCGGCCGGGAAGGAAGAGCGGCGAACCGACGGCGCAGCGCGGCTCAGACTTCCAACAGGACGGTGAACGGCCCGTCGTTGGTCAGTGAAACCCGCATCCGTGCGCCGAACCGCCCCGTCGCCACCGTCGCGCCCAGCGCCCGCAGTCGGGCGACCACCTCGTCCACCAGCGGCTCCGCCACCTCACCGGGCGCCGCGGCGTTCCACGTCGGGCGGCGGCCCTTCCGCGCGTCGCCGTAGAGCGTGAACTGGCTGACCACCAGCAGCGGCGCGGCCACGTCCGAGCAGGACTTCTCGTCGTGCAGCATCCGGATCGTCCAGAGCTTCCTGGCCAGCTGCGCGGCCTTCTCCTCGGTGTCCTCGTGGGTCACTCCCACCAGGACGCACAGGCCCTCGCCGGTGATCCCGCCGACCTCGACGCCGTCCACGACCACGCTCGCGCCGTCCACCCTCTGCACCACCGCACGCATGCGCCCCATCATGCCGTGCCACCCCGACAGGCCCCCGCGGGGCCCGTGCGCCCCCATCCGGGCCACCGGCAGCCCCCCAAGCCCCCCATCCGGGGAGGATCGCGGCTTCTCGGTCACATGGCGCACACCGGTGATGGCACGATGAGGTCGCACGGGGGGAGCCCGGCGAGGCGAAGTGGAGCAAGTCGCATGTGCACAGCGAGTACCGGGGCCGGGCAGGCCCCCGGGGCGGTGTCCGCGACCAGGACGACGGCCCGGACCCACCGGGCGGGACCGGTGCGTGCCGAGCGGGCCGAGTGGGGCGACCGCATCGACCCCACCGACCCCGTCGACCCGGGTGACCGCATCGACCGGGGTGACCGCATTGACCGGGGTGACCGAGGCGACCGGCGTGTCCGGGGTGACCGGGACGGTCCGCAGCGGCCCGCGCTGCCCGGGCCCGACCTCACCGGCCTCAGCCTCGCCGAGCTGCGGGCGCTGCGCCGGGCCGCGCAGCGTGAGGAGGCCGACCTGAGCTATGTGCGGCGCCTGGTGCAGGGCCGGGTGGACATCCTGCGTGCGGAGCTCGCGCGCCGTGCGGAGCGCGAGGCGCCGCTGGTCGACCGGCTCTCCGAGATCCTGGCCGACCAGCCCGCCCGGCAGCGGTCGTCCGCCCGGCATGTGACGCTCGGCACCCCGCACAGCGAGGAGTACGGGCGGCTGGCCGCCGACATGCTCGCCGAGGTCCAGCTCTCCGACCTGGACGCGCGCACCGACGACGAGTTGCGCACGGCCATGGGCCGGCTCGTCGGCTACGAGCAGCAGGTCTCCCGGCGCCGCCAGCAGGTGCAGCACACGGCGGACGGATGCAGCGCCGAGATCGCCCGCAGGTACCGTGAGGGCGAAGCGCAAGTAGACGACCTGCTCGCCTGACGCGGCGCCCGGTGACCCCGGGGGCCGCGCGGCGGCGGTCCCCGTCCGGAAGGCCCACCCATGCCCGCCGACACCCCCGCCCCCGGCCCCGCCCGGCACTCCGCCGGCCCCGCCACCCCGACCGGCGCCGCGTCCGCCCGCTCCGCCGCCGGGCCCGCAGCCCCCGTACGGGGAGCCGCGGCCGACACCGCGCACCCCGTGCTCGCCGAGGTGGTGCGGTCCGGGTTCGTCGAGGGGCGGCACCGCGGGAGCCTGGTGCTGCTGGCGGCGGACGGAGGCGTGGAGCTGGCGCTCGGCGAGGTCGCCGTGCCGGTGTTCCCGCGGTCGTCGAACAAGCCGATGCAGGCCGCCGCGGTGCTGCGCGCCGGGGCCCGCCTCGCCGACGAGCGGCTGGCGATAGCCGCGGGCAGCCACTCAGGCGAGGGCTTCCACCGTGCGCTCGTCGGCAAGGTGCTCGCCGAGCACGGTCTCACGCCCGACGATCTCCAGTGCCCGCCCGACCTGCCGCTGGACCCGGCCGAGCGGGAGGCCTACCTCGGCGCGGGGGGCCGGCGCGAGCGGATCGCGATGAACTGCTCCGGCAAGCACGCCGCCATGCTCGCCGCCTGTGCCACCGCGGGCTGGCCCACCCGGTCGTACCTCGACCCCGGGCACCCGCTCCAGCAACTCGTGCGGACGGTGCTGGAGGAGGCGGCGGGCGAGCGGGTGGCCGCGATCGGCACGGACGGCTGCGGCGCCCCGCTGATGGCGATCAGCCTCACCGGCCTCGCCCGCGCCTTCCGGAGCCTCGTGCTCGCCGACCCCGGCACCCCTGAGCGCCGCGTCGCCGACGCCATGCGCGCCCACCCCGAGTACGTGGCGGGCACGCACCGGCACGACACCTGGCTGATGCGCGGGGTACCGGGGGTGCTCGCCAAGGTGGGCGCGGAGGCCGTACAGGCGGTCGCGCTGCCGGACGGCCGATCGCTCGCCTTCAAGATCGACGACGGTGGCCAGCGGGCCCAGGGCCCCGTGCTCGCCCGGGCCCTGGAACTCGCCGGCGTCCACGCCGACGTCCTGACCCGCATCGGCCACGAGCCGGTCGTGGGCGGCGGCCAGGAGGTAGGAACGGTACGGGCGGCTTTCTGACCCCTCCGCCCGGGCCGGCCCCGGCCCCGGCGGCATCCGGCGGCCGAACCCGGAGCCCCGCAACCAACCGATCCCGGACCCCGGGTCGGCTCGGGGCCGGCCGGGAGAATTCCGGCCCGGCCCCGCCCTCGGAGACCTCGGAAATCGCGGAACCCTCGGAAACGAAACCCTCAGATCTGGGAAGCTCCCCCGGAGACGAAGAGGTCGTTGCCGATCATGTAGCTGCTGTCATCGCAGCTCAGAAAGAGTATTCCGCTCGCGACCTCTGCCGCGCGACCGAGCCGACCGATCGGGATCCTCGGGACGAAACTGTCGCGGAAGGCGTCTGCCTCTTCCCTGGTTGAGACCTGAGTGTCGAATATCGGGGTTTCGATCACACCCGGGCTGAGCACGTTGACCCGGATTCCGTGCTGTTTGAGATCGGCGGCCAAGGTGCGGCCGAAGGAGCGGATCGCAGCCTTGGTGGCTGCGTACGTCACATATTCGGGGATGCCGCGCGCACTGATGGCGGAGGACACCAACACGACACGCGAGCCGTTCCTGAGCAGCGGCAGGGCCTTCTGCACCGTGAAGAGGGTTCCGCGGGCGTTGGTGTTGAACGTCCTGTCGAAATGCTCAGGCGTGACCTGCTCGATCGGTACGGCCTCCACATGGGAGGCGTTGGCCACCAGCACGTCGACTCGTCCGTGGCGTTGCCCGACCGCCGCGAAGATCCGGTCGAGGTCGTCGAGCTCGGCGATGTCACCCCGCACGGCGGTGGCCTCCGGGCCGATGAGCTCCACCGCCTCGTCCAACGCGGCCTGACGGCGGCCGATGATCACGACCTCCGCCCCTTCCTCGACGAACAGCTGCGCGGTGGCAAGGCCGATCCCGCTGCTTCCGCCGGTGATGACGGCAACCTGACCATCAAGCTTTCCCATTGCGGTGTCCGATCTCGCTGTCCATAGCGATCGCTACGGTGTTCAGTTCGTCTGCGCACGGATGAGTGCGATGCTCACAGTGGCCCCACCTTCTCCCCGGTCCGGCACGACTCCGAGGCCGCCTGGCAGGACCGTGGCGACGCAGGAGTTGCCAGTCTCATCCCCAACGCCACATGACCACACGACGATGTGCATTTGTACCCTAAGAAGTCATAAGTTCTCAATTTTCTGACAAATCAAAGGGTCGTCCGAGCTGTTGCGGGACAGGACGTCGGTGACGCAGTCCGGCGGGCCTCGGCGCGGTCGGCGGACAGGTGTCGCGGCCGGTGACGGGGCCTGCCTGTCCGGCCCCGGACGTGCGGTATAGCGTCAGGGGGGAGCGGCGACTGCGGTGGTGACGGTTCGGTGGGGACGGGGTCGGGTGGATGCTGGGCGAGGTCGCAGGGGTGCGCGTGCCCGTGGGACGCGCGGCGGAGGCGGCGCGGCTGGTCTGTGAGGAGTACGCCGACGACTCGCTGTACCACCACTCCGTGCGGTCGTACGTCTTCGGCGCGGCCTGGGCCGAGGCACGTGGTCTCGACTTCGACCGCGAGCTGTTCTTCGTCTCGGCGATGCTGCACGACCTGGCTCTCACCCCGCCGTTCGACAGCCACACGCTCTCGTTCGAGGCGGCCGGCGGCCACCTGGCCAGGGTCTTCACAGCCGGCCTCGGCTGGCCGACCGAGCGCCGCGACCGGGCCGCCGAGCTGATCGTGCTCCACATGCGGGACGAGATCGCGCCGGACGTGGACGTGGAGAGCCGGCTGTTGCAGGTGGGGACCAGCGCGGATGTGTCCGGGACGGGCCTGGAGGCCTTCGACCCGTCCTTCACTGACACGCTCGTCACGGCATACCCCCGGCTGGGCTTCGGCCCGTCCTTCGTCCGCCTGTTCCGGGACCAGGCAGCGCGGAAGCCGGGCTGCGCGGCGGCGGAACTGGTGGCCGGTGACTGGCCGGAACGGACTGCTTCCCATCCGCTCGACCGGCCTTGAAACGGGGACGTTCGTCCATGCCGACGTCGTTGGGGCGCGGGTCGGTGCCGACGAGGCCGCGGGTGGCCCGCCCGAGAGGCCTTACGCCGAGGCGAGCCGCTCTGGCCGGTGTCACATCAGGGCGAATCCCAACCCTGGCGGGTGACAGCGGGGTCAAGGGGCCTCGGGGGCAAGCCACACCTCAGCATGGACCCGGGCCGGGCGGCGGAGTCCTCCCGCGGCGTGCGGGTCGCTGGCGGATGTGGACGTTGGAGATGTGCGGTGCGGTGATGACGCTGTGTTCGGGGATGGTGCGTGCGGCGAGGGTGACGCCGCTGGCGATGCGGCAGTCGCGGCCGAGGGCGAGGCCAGGGCCGAGGCTGATGCTGTTGCCGGTCTGGACCCGGTCGCCGATCAGGGCGCCGAATTGTGGTGTGCCGCAGCGGTAGAGGCCGTCGGGTGTTCGCAGGATGATCTCTCGTTCGGGGTTGCTCATGTGGGGGCTCCACATGCTGATGGCCGCGACGGTCAGGTTGGCGGACAGGTGGGCGGCGGCGCCGACGAGGGTGCGGTTGATCCCGACGCGGTGGCCGAGGATGGCCCGTTCAGCAAGGAATGAGCGGGTGATCTCGCAGTTGAAGCCGACCGAGACATCGGCGCACAGCACGGAGCCGGCGCGGACGGTGGTGAACTCCCATACCCGTGCGCGGGGGCCGATGATCACGTCGTCGCCGATGATCGCGGTCGGGTGGATCTGTGCCGTGGGGTGGATGCGGTGCTCGATGCGGGTGAGGGCCTGGCGGTGCCAGTCCTCCCAGAGGGTGAGGAAGTCGGCGAGCTCGGTCTTCTCAAGCTGCTCGTATGGGGTGCCGGCCAGCATGTCGCCGGCGGGGGCGGAGAGGTAGTCGCCGAGGCGGAGGGTGGCCATCGGTGGCCCTTTCAACGTGTGGTCGGTGGACGATCCCGGGGCGGCTAGCATCACCGGCACCGGAACCGAGGAACGGGGAGTTCATCTGTGCGTAACCCGCGCGTTGGCGTCGCCATCTTGACCATGGGCACGCGGCCTGCCGAGCTGGCCGACCTGCTTGCGTCGGTCGCCGGGCAGGACACGCGTGCCGCGCGGGTGGTGGTGGTCGGTAACGGTTCGCCGCTGTCTTTGCTGCCGGAGTGGGTGACCGGTGTGGAACTGCCCGAGAACCTGGGCATCTCCGGTGGCCGGAACGCCGCTCTGGCCCGGTTGCGGGAGTTCGGGGATGTCGATGTGGTGGTGGACCTGGACGATGACGGCCTGCTGATCAGCCCGGACGTCTTCACCCGGCTCACAGAGCTGTACGCGGCGGACGAGCGGCTGGGCATCGTCAGTTTCCGCATCGCCGACGAGCGAGGCCGCACCCAGCGCCGTCACGTCCCGCGTCTGCGTGCGAAGGATCCGACGCGGGGCGGGCTGGTGACGACGTTCCTGGGCGGCGGGCACGGTCTGTCCATGCGGATGCTGGACGAGATCGGTGGCTGGCCTGAGCCGTTCTTCTATGCCCATGAGGAGACCGACCTGGCCTGGCGGGCGCTGGACGCGGGCTGGAAGGTGCTCTACGAGCCGGAGCTCGTGCTCCAGCACCCGTGGACGTCGCCGACCCGGCACGCGGTCTTCCACCGCATGGTCGCCCGTAATCGGGTCTGGCTCGCCAAGAGGCACCTTCCCGCCCTCCTCGTCCCCGTCTACCTCGGCGTCTGGACCGCGATGACCGTGGCCCGCACCCGATCGGCGGCGGGGCTGCGGGCCTGGTTCGGCGGGTTCGCGGAGGGCCTGCGCACTCCGTGCCCGCCCCGGCGGCCGATGCGGTGGGCCACGGTGTGGCGGATGACCCGACTGGGCCGGCCGCCGGTCATCTGATCAGGCGGTCGCGGCCTCGGACTCGGCCCTGAGCCAGGAGGGAAAGGCATCCGGGGTCTTGTCCAGCCAGTCGGCGTAGCGGGCCACCCCTTCCTTGACCGTGATCGTCGGCCGCCAGCCGAGCACTGCTTCCATGCGGTGGGTGGCCGCGTAGCCGCCGGCCGGGTCACCGGGAGGCATCGGCGTCTCCACGAACCGGGTGCCCGGGTACTGCTCGGCGACCAGCTCGGCCACCGTGCGGATGCTGGTGGGGATGCCGGTGCCGATGTTGATCGTCTCGTTGTGGGCCCGCGGGGCGACGAGGGCTCGCACGGTGGCGGTGGCGATGTCGTCGACGTGGACCAGGTCCCGGATCTGGTGGCCGCCGCCGTTGAGGTGCAGAGGCAGGCCCAGGGCGGCGCGGGTGGCGAACCAGGCGACCACCCACGAATGGCTGTTCTCCTTGATGACCTGCGGATCGCCGTAGACGGAGAAGTACCGCACGACCGTGTACGAGGTGCCCACGGCGCCCAGCGTGAGGGCGGTCTGCGTCTCGCCCCACGCCTTGGTGTTGGCGTAGACGGACACCGGCCGCAGGTGCGCGTGTTCGTGGAACTGCGGCGCCGCCTGGCCGTAGGCGGCTTCCAGTAGCTTGCGGACGGTCCGGTACTCCTCGCAGGGGCGTGCCCAGTCCTCCGGGGTGCCGTTGCCGTAGACGCTGGCCGAGGAGACGAAGACCAGCCGGCGGATGCCCTCGCATTCGGCTACCGCGTTGAGCAGGACCTGGGTGCCGGTGATGTTGGTGTGAATCGCCGCCATGGGCTTGCGGGTGCAGGCGGCGACGTCCGCCAGGGCGGCGGCGTGGATCACGTAGTCGACCTTGGCGACCGTCTTCTTGAGCAGGTCCGAGTTCTGGATGTCGCCGACGATGACGTCCGGGTCGGTGGCATCGACGCCGAACAGGTCGCGGTAGGTGTGCCGGGGGTAGGCGTCCAGCATGCACAGGGAGATCGGCCGGGCCCCTACCTGGCGTAAGTAGCCGGCGATCCGGCTGCCGATCAGCCCGGCCCCGCCGGTGACCAGCACGGTTCGGCCGGCGAGTTCCTTCAACTGGGTGTCGCGCACAGTGCCTCCATGGTGTTGTGAGATCCGCGGTGCCATCGGCTCCGTCTATCGGGCCTGGTCGCGCTTGGCGACGAGCTGCTCGAACTGGATGGCGTACAGCTCCACCTGGTCCGGGGTCAGGACCAGCACCGACTGCGTGGTCTGACCGTCGGCGTGATGGACCTCGATGCCCAGGGCAGCCTGCTGGGCACGGTGGTCGTACGTCGCGTCCCGCTTCAGTGGCGTCGCATGGGTGATCGACGCCCATACGCCCTTGACCGCCGTGTTCTGCCTCATCTCGCTCACCCCTCGGGGGATCGCCTGCGGCCCGCTCTCGTACGTGCCGTCTACGTCACGAGGACACCGCAGCCCACCCCGCAACGGGGAGGTGTGGCCCTTCGGCGCGCACATGGCTTGCACCGGGCGTAAATGCCTTGCAACTCCTCGTGCCGGCAGACGGTTGACGGAACAATGAGCACGGCAGGAGGTGAGTCGTGGACAGCACCCACCCGATCTGGCGCTCAGCAGCCATGCGCGACGCCCTCGCCCGCCGCGACGCCGGCGCGATCGTCCGGTTGGCCCGCCGCGCGGCCGACATCACGCTCGCCGACCTCGGCAGGCAAGTCGGCTACACCGCTGCCTCCCTTTCTCGGATGGAACGGGGCAAGCAGCCCATGCGCGATGTGCTGCTGCTCCAGCGCCTCGCCACCTGTCTGGACATCCCGCCGCACCTGCTCGGCCTCGCGCCGCAACACCAGCGAGCAGGGGCGGCGGGACCCGGCGCCGCTAGGGTGGGCACGCAGGCCCTGTTCGGCGAGGAGGGGGACGATCCGGTGCGACGCCGTAAACTCCTGGGATCCCTGTCCGGAGCCGCCACCGGCGCGGTCCTTGGACCTCCAGCCGCTGCACATGCACCGGCAAGGCCGAGCCTGTCCGGCCTGGAGGACTTGCTGCTGCACCGGCAGCATGGCCAAGCCCTCGCCCTGGCTTCCACACCGTCAACCGTCAACGCGGCGGTGAACGCCGCCCGAGCGGACTTCAGCGCCTGCCGCTACGACGCGCTCGCCCGCGCACTGCCTGCCCGGATCGCACTCGCCCAGAGCCTCGGCGCAGACGGTCACCCTGAGGGGGCGGCGACCGCGGTCGCCGAGCTCTACACCACGGCAACCCGGCTGTGCATCAAACTCGGTGAAGACGGTCTGGCCGCCGTCACCGCCGACCGGGCCCTGACCGCGGCACTCGGCGGTGCAGACGCACTCACGATCGCGGAGGCCCACCGCATGGTCTCTTCCGTGTGGCGCCGCCAGGGCCACTACCCCCGCGCCACCGACATTGCCGTCACTGCTGCCCGACAGCTCACGTCCGACCGCACCACCGACGTAACCGAACGGCTCTCTGTCCAGGGCAACCTGTACGCCACCGCCGCCTACACCGCAGCGAGACAAGGCGACCGGCACACCGCACACGCCCTCATCGCCGAGGCCGAAGCCACCGCCGGGCAACTGGGCCACGACGCTCTCCTGCGCGGCACCGTCTTCGGCCCCAGCCAGGTACTCCTCCACCAGATCTCGATCAGCCACCTGCTCGGCGACGCGGGCCAAGCCATCGAGTACGCCCGCCGCATCGATGCGACTGCCTTGCCCACCACCGAACGCCAGGCCCGATACTGGATCGACGTCGCCCGCGCCTTCGACCAATGGGGCAAGCCCGACCGCTGCTACCACGCCCTCCTGGCGGCCGAGCAAGCAGCGTCGCAGGAGGTTCGCCGTGACTCGGTGCGGACCATGGCCGCCGGGCTCGTGCGGCACGACCGCACTCTTCCCGGTGTACGCGCGTTCGCGCACCGCGTCGGCGCCCTCGTATGACCGACCAACACGGTCGGAGGAACGGCCGTGTCCCGCTGCTGGCGTATGGAGCCAGATGCCGAGGCTGCGGCGATGACTGTGCCCGTACTACGGCAATCTGCCCGGTGCACGTGGCCTGAGGCCGCTGGGGCGAGCCCTCGCGGTCTCATGACCGGTCACCGGCCGGTGGGGCCTGAGGTGCCGTTCTCCGCGCCGCTGCGCGCCGGAAACTTCGGTGCCCGAAGTTTCTTCTGCGCACCCCCTTGCCGGGTCCCGTGGGCGGCGGTAGTTTCCCGTCATCCGAAAGCTTCGGGTACCGGAAAGTACGGAGGGCAAAGTGACAGCCAAGCGTACTGAGGAGACCGCCGGAGGCGATGCGGACGTACCTGTGGCCGGCGAGCTCGGCGAGGTGCTGCTCGCGCTCGGCGGCCGTCTCACCCGGTTGCAGACGGAGATCCTGGCGAGTCTCGGCCAACCGCTGACGATTCGCCAGTACCGCATCCTGTCGAGGGTCCACAGCGGTCACACCTCGCTGACGGCCCTGTGCAGACTCGCCCACCGGGGCCCGTCCACGATGTCCCAGAGCGTCGACAAGCTCGTCCAGCAGGGGCTGCTGACCCGCGGCGTGTCGGACACCAGCCGCCGCACCATGCGGCTGGCCCTGACCGACACCGGCCTCGCCGCCCTGGAGGCGGGCGACCGGGCCCTGGGCAAGTTCACCGCCGAGATCACCGCGCGGCTCCCGGAGGAGAGCAGAGACCTCATCCGCCCCGCGCTCTACCAGTTGTACGCCGAGATCCAGGGTCACCTCGACAGCAGATGACCCGGTACGCGCCGGCAGCCCCATGCCGGCGCCCCGCGCCCGGGGCGGCACGCCGCCGGGCCCCACGGCCCGAGGCCGGCGCCGGGACCACCGCCGAGGGCAGCCCACCGGCACCCCGGCGGGCGGGCACCCCACGGGGTGCCGGCACCCGGCACCGTTCACCACGAGTCGTCCACCACGAGCCGTCCACCGAGCACCGATGACCGAGGCCCGGCCGCCGGTGACGGGCACGCACCGGAAGCAGCCCACCGCGGCCACGCCGCACACGGGCACCCTTGAGCGCCCGCGCTCCCGCGTACCCCCATGCGCGCACGCGAGCGCTCACACCCTCACCCACCAGCGCCCCCACACCGCACCCAGAACCGCACCCACCCGCACCCGACGGCGCCCCTACCCGCACCCCCGTCCCCCGCAACGCCGCACCCACCCCGTGTCCCGTCCTCCGGACCAAGCCCCGGAGCCGCACCGGGCCGAGGCGGGGCCGGGACGGGGCCGGAGCAGGGCCGCCGTCCACGGCGCATCGGTGCCCCGTGGTCCCGGGCCCAGGCCCCAGGGCCCGGGACCACCGGGCACGAGGAACGAGGCGTCAGCCACGAGGAGGTGGCAAACGTTCATGCCACGCGACCGCGCGACCACCACAAGCCCGGGCCCGGCCCAGCTCCTGAGCCGGCTCGACCGCTCCGCCTTCACCCGCCGCCACGGCGTGATCTACGGCACGGCGCTCGTCGGGCACTTCCTGGACGGCTTCACCATCAACCTGACCGGTGTCGTCCTGCCGGGCGTCATCCCGGCCTTCCACCTCAGCAGCAAGGAGGCCGGCTACCTCAGCTCCGTGCTCTTCGCCGGCATGCTCGTCGGCGCCGCCGTCGCCGGCGTGGTCTCCGACCGGCTCGGCCGCAAGGTGCCGCTCGCCGTCTGCCTGCTGGTCTTCGGCGGGTTCTCCGTGCTCGCCGCGTGCGCCTGGGACTACCCGTCGCTGATGACGGCACGGTTCTGCCAGGGCGTCGGGCTAGGCGCCGAGATCGCCGTCGTGCTGCCGTACATCACCGAGTTCGTGCCCGCCCGGCACCGCGCGCCGCTGGTCACCTCGGCCACCGCGGCCTGGCTGATCGGCCTCCCGGTGGCGGCCGTGGTGGGCGCGGCGCTGGTGCCCGCGCTGTCGTGGCGTGCGATGTTCGTGGTGGGCACGGCGCCCGTGCTGGTCAGCGCCGTCATCCTGGCCGTGCTGCCCGAGTCGGTGCGGTACCTGCTGCGCAGGGGGCGCCTGGACGCGGCGCGCGGCATCGTCGACGGGCTGGCGGTCGAGCCGGCCACGGCCTCCCGGTCCCGGACGGTCACCGAGCCGCCCGCGGTCACGGAGCCGCAGCGCACGCCCGCCGACCCCGCCCACGACGGCACGCCCGCACCACCGCGCCCCGCCGCCGTGCTCCCCGAGCAGGAGGGCTCGTCGCGGAACCCGGCCGGCTCGGTGCTCCGGCTGCTCGCCGGGCGCTACGCGCCGTACACCCTCTCCCTCTGGTTCATGGAGCTGTGCGCGGGCGCCTTCCTCTACGGGCTCTCCACCTGGCTGCCGTCCGTCCTGGAGAAACGCGGCAACAGCCTGCTCGGCAGCCTCACCTACACGGCGATCATCACGGCCACCGGCGTCGCCGGCGCCCTGCTCGCCGGGCATCTGGCGAGCCGGATCGGGCGGCGCCTCACCATCGGGCTGTCGTTCCTGCTCAGCGGGGTGTTCTGCCTGCTGTGGGGCGCGGTCGACGCCACCGCGGCCGTGGTGGTGCTGGGCTGCTGCGCCACGTTCTTCGGCAGCGGGCTCGCGGGCAGCACCCTCTTCGTCTACGCCAGCGAGCTGTACCCGACCGCGGGCCGCGCCACCGGCCTCGGCTGGGCGGCCGCGTGGCAGAAGGCGGGCGGGCTGATCATCCCGACGGTGATCGGCTGGATCCTCGCGGCCCACGCGGCGGGCTACACCTTCTTCGTCCTCTTCGCGGGCGTCTCGGCGCTCGCCGGGATCTCCGGGCTGCTGGTCACGTTCGAGACCCGCGGCAGGACCGTCGAGGAGATCACCGCGGAGATCACCGCCCGGCCCGGCCGCGACGGCCGGTCCCCGGGCCGCACCGGGGACGGCGCCCCGAGCCCCGTCCCGGCCTTCGCGCTCACCCGCAGTCCGGCACCGCCGCCGGGCGCCCGCGGGGACACCGCCCGAGCGGACGTGAGTCGGGGCGACACCGCCCGGGGCACCCCGCACATCCCCGCCACCGAGCTCTCCGCCCCGGACCCGACCGCACAGTACGCCCCGGACCCCACCGCACCGTACGACCCGAAACAGGCAGGTGAAGGATGACCTCCGCGCCCTCCCGCACACCCCGCACCCCCGACCGGGCAGCCCCGGCCGCACCCCCGCCCGCGTCCGCGGGCACCCGTGCGCTCGCCCCAGCCGACGCCGCGGAACGCGCCCTGCGCCACCGCCGGGTGCGGGCCGCGATGGCCGAGGACGGCCTGGACGTCCTGCTGGCCTTCGCACCCGGCTGGCGCCGCGAGAACGTCCGCTACTTCACGGACGCCCGGCTCACCGGCACCGCGTCCTTCGTGCTCGTCCCGGCCGCCGCCGCCGGCGAGATCGCCGCGTTCTCCACCCGCCGCGCCGACCTCCCGGCGCTCGCGGCGGCCGGCTGGGTGGACCACACCGCCCTGCTCGACGCGCACGCCCCCACCGCCCTCACCGAGCCCCTGCGCGACCTGCGGCCGCGGCGGGTGGGCGTGGCCCACCTGGAACTGCTGCCCGGGCTGCTCGCCGACGCGCTGCGCCGGGCCCTGCCGGACGCCGAACTGGTCTCCGCCAGCGCGCTGATGGACCGGGTGCGGCTGGTCAAGAGCGACTGGGAGCTGGCCAGGATGCGGCGCAGCGCGGCCGTCTGCGCGGCGGGCTGGCAGGCGTTCGTGGACGTCCTCGAACCGGGCCTGCCCGAGTACCGGATCGTCGCGGAGGTGGAGGCCGAGATCAAACGGCTCGGCGCCGAGGACAACTTCATGCTGATCGCCTCCGGCGGCGACGAGGTGCGCGGCATGACAGCCCCGACGCCCCGCTTCCTCGAAGCGGGCGACATGGTGCGCACCGAGCTGACCCCGCAGATGGACGGCTACTGGCTGCAGATCTGCCGGTCCGCGGTCGTGGGCCCGCCCAGCGACGGCCAGC
Source organism: Streptomyces sp. DSM 116793 (assembly GCF_057320905.1). Lineage (NCBI taxonomy): Bacteria > Bacillati > Actinomycetota > Actinomycetes > Kitasatosporales > Streptomycetaceae > Streptomyces > Streptomyces sp. DSM 116793. The sequence continues at coordinate 4,920,742 of NZ_CM170494.1, forward strand.
GCAGGTCCTTCGACCTCTTCAACGAGGCGGTGGAGGCCGGCATGGCCGCCACCCGGCCCGGCGTCACCGCGCACGACGTCGCCAAGGCGCAGAACGACGTCTTCCGCCGTTACGGCTACGGCGAGTACTGCTCCAGCAAGTACACCCGGGTGCGCGGCCACGGCCACGGGCTGCACCTGGACGAGACGCCGATCATCGAGGGCAACGAGACCGTGCTGCCAGAGAACGCGGTCTTCATCATCCACCCCAACACCTACACCCCGCTGGCCGGCTACCACGTGCTGGGCGACCCGGTCCGGGTGACGAAGGACGGCCCCGAGGTGCTGATCGAGACAGAACGCAGGCTGTTCCACTCCGACAAGGACCGCTCCCGGGCTTCAGCCGCCGCGGGAGCCGGTGCGGGACCGGGCGCCGGCGGAGCCGCCGCGGCAGCCGGCACCGCCGCCGGAGAGGAGGCCCTGGCATGAAGCGCGGACTCGTGGTGCTCGACCCGGACGAGGTGCCCGCCGAGGAGTGGCGGGAGCGGGTGGACGGCCTCCAGCAGCGCCTCGCCGCCGAGCGGGTGGACCTGGCGCTCGTCTACGGAGACGTCTTCAGCTCCGACGACATCGCTTACCTCACCAACCTCTGCATCTACTGGAACGAGGGCGTGCTCGCCGTGCCGGCCGAGGGCGAGCCGGTGTTCCTGACCAAGCTCTCGCCGCGGGTGCACCCCTGGATGCGGCGGGTCTCGACGGTCTCCCGCATCGAGAGCGGCCGGCAGTTCGGCGCGCTCGCGGCCAAGCTCGCCGAGGGCCGCGCGCCCGGCACCGTCGGCCTGGTCGACGCGCCGCTGTGGCCCGCGCCCGTGGTGGCCGAGCTGCGCGACGCGCTGCCCGGCTGGGAGCTGCGGGAACTGCCCGGCCTGGTGCGGGAGCAGCGCGCCGTGCCGTCGCCGGCCGAGCTGACGCTGCTGGAGACCGCCGCGCGGGTGGTGGGCGAGGCCGCGGACGCCGCGGCCGGCTCCGCCTCGGGCGGCCACGACCGGGTGGCCACCGTCGAACGGCTGGTGCGCGGCGCCGGCTTCCTGGACGTCCAGGTGAGCACCGCCGACGCACGGGACGGCGCCGAGTGCGTGCAGGTCACCGGCCAGTACCGCACGCTGTGGGTGCACGCGGCCCGGCTCGCGGGCGCCGCCGGTCTCGCCTGGGCCGAGGCGCTGAAGGACGCGCTGGACCGCGCGGTGGCCGCGGCACGTGCCGGTGCCACCGGCGCGGACCTCGCCGCCGCGGCCCGGCCGGCGCTCGACCGCCTGCCGGCCGGCACCGACGCCCAGGTGGCCTGGGTCGACCAGACGGACCTGGCGTCCGCGGGCGAGTACCGCCCGGCCACCGTGGACATCCCGCTGGCGGCGGGCGCGGCGGTGGCCGTCACCGCCGACGCGCTGCTGCCCGGCGGCGGCTACGCGGCGCTCGCGGACACCGTCCTGATCACGGCGGACGGCGCCCGGCGGCTCACCACGAGCCCGGCCACCGGATCGGACCCGGCGGGCGCCACACCGGCCGCCCCCGGCCACCACACCACCAGCACGGACGGGGCCGGGCGCCCCGGCGGGAGGTCAGCGCAGTGAGGATCCTGTCGAACGACGACATTCAGAAGGTGCTGTCAGCCGAGGAGTGCCTGGATGCCCTCCAGACCGCCTACCGGGAGCTGACCCGCGGCCAGGGCGCCAACCGGCCGCGCAACCACACGTACTTCCCGGTGGGGGACGAGCGGTACCCCGGCTTCGGCTACCGCTTCAAGTCGCAGGAGGGCGGCAACGTCTCCAGCGGGGTGTGGGCGCTGCGCATCACCTCCGACCTGGCGGGCGTCGAGACCCTGCCCAGCGGGGTGCAGCGCCGCCGCCTCATCCCGGCCGCGCCCGGCGGGCGGTACGTCGGCCTGGTCACCCTCTACAGCCTCACCACCCTGGAGCCGCTGGCGATCCTGCACGACAGCTGGATCCAGAAGATGCGGGTGGGCGCCACCTCCGCGCTCGGCATCCGCGAGCTGGCCCGCGAGGACGCCACGGTCGCGGGCATGTTCGGCTCCGGCTGGCAGGCCGAGGCGCACCTGGAGACGTTGCTGCTGGTCCGCCCGGCGATCGAGGAGGTCCGGGTCTACAGCCCGACCGCCGAGCACCGGGAGACGTTCGCCAAGACGTGGAGCGAGCGCACCGGCCGCCGGATCGTCGCCGTGGACCACCCGCGCGACGCCGTCGCCGGCTGCGCGATCGTGACCTGCGCGACGGCGGCCATGGAGCCCTGCTTCGACGGTGCCTGGCTGGACCCCGGCACCCATGTCACGGCGATCACCTCGCCGGACGGCACCGCGACCCGCCGCGAGCTGGACGACACCACCTTCGACCGGGCCGGCCGCATCGTCGTCCTCTCCCGCGAGCAGGTCCACCACGACAAGCAGTACGACATCCTCGGGCCCGTCGAGCGGGGCCGGATGTCCTTCGACGACATCCGGGAACTGGGGGAGCTGCTCACCGGCGACGCGCCCGGGCGGCGCTCGCCGGAGGAGATCACCGTGTTCGCCAACAACACGGGGATGGGCATCCAGTTCGCGGCGGTGTGCTCGCGGGCGCTGAAGCTGGCGGAGGAGCGGGGGCTCGGGCACGAGGTGCCGACTGAGTGGTTGCTGGAGGAGACCAGTCCGTGAGGTTTCGTCGTTGGCCGCGGGCCGTCCCCCTGAATTTCGCCCTTCGGGCTCGTCCTCAAACGCCGGACGGGCTTCGTCGTGAGGAGCCGTAAGCAATGAGTTCCACGCCCCCACCCCGCGTAGGCGGGAAAACCATCACCTTCGGTGACAACATCAACACCGACGTCATCATCCCCGGCCGCTACCTCGTCAGCATCGACCCCGTCGAACTGGCCACGCACGCCTTCGAACCCCTCGGACCGGAGGTCCAGGAGAAGCTGAGGGCGAGCCGGGTCGTGGTCGCCGGCCGGAACTTCGGCTGTGGCAGCGCCCGCGAACAGGCCGCGAGCTGCCTGATCGGCGCCGGCGTCAAGGCCGTCGTCGCCGTCTCCTTCTCCCGCGTCTTCTTCCGCAACGCGATCAACACCGGCCTCGTCGCCGTCGAGTGTCCACAGGCTGTGGACGCGCTGGCCGCCGCGGGCGGCGAGGGGGACATGTGGGTCGACTACGACCGGGGCAGCGTGGAGGTGGCGGGCGGCACGTTCGGCTTCGCGCCGTACCCGCAGGGCCTGCGCGAGATCCTCCAGGACGGCGGCCTGATACCCCATCTGATGCGCGGCTTCGCGCAGGAAGGAGCGACTCCGTGACGGGCACCGCCAGTGGCGTGGGCACTCCCAGGACGTTCGCCCAGAAGGCGATCGAGCGGGCCTCCGGCGAGTCGGGCCTCGTCCCGGGGCAGATCGTGGACGCCTACCCCGACCTCTACATGAGCCACACCGCGAGCTGGCGCTGCATCCGCACGCTGGAGCGGATGGGCACCGAGCGGCTCTACGACCCGGACCGGGTCGCCATGGTCATGGACCACATCTCGCCGGCCATGAACGCCAAGACGGCCGCCGACCACCGGCTGTGCCGTCAGTTCGCCGACCGGATGGGCATCAAGAACTTCTTCGACGTCAACGCCGGCATCGCGCATATCGTCCTGATGGAGAACGGCCTGGTCAGGCCGGGCCAGTTCATCATCGGCACCGATTCGCACTCCACCATCTACGGCGCGCTCGGCGCCTTCGGCACCGGTGTCGGGTTCAGCGAGATCACCGCGGCCTGGGTGACCGGCAAGCTGTGGGTGAAGGTGCCCGACTCGGTGCGGATCGAGATCGAGGGCGAGCTGCCGGTGGGCTCGTACGCCAAGGACGTGATGCTGAAGCTCATCGGCGACCTGGGCGCGGACGGGCTGACGTACTGCTCCGCCGAGTTCAGCGGCTCCTACGTCACGTCCCGGTCGGTGTCGGAGCGGATGACGTTCTGCAACCTGGCGATGGAGATGGGCGCGAAGAACGCCTACGTCGCACCGGACGCCGTCACCCGCGCCTACCTGAGCGACGAGGCGGGGGTGCCGGCGGACGGCTACGAGGTGCTGCTGCCGGACGAGGGCGCCGCCTACCGGGACGTGGTGCGGATGGACGGCTCGGCGCTCACCCCGCAGATCGCCGTGCCGCACACCGTCGACAACGTGGTCGGCGTCGACGAGGTCAGCGGCACCAGGCTGGACCAGGTCTTCATCGGGTCCTGCGCCAACGCCAAGTACGACGACCTGGCCATCGCCGCCGAGGTGCTGGCCGGGCACAAGGTCGCACGGGGCGTGCGGCTCGTGGTGACGCCCGCGTCGAGCGCGGTGATGGCCAAGGCGTCCGCCACCGGCGTGCTCGCCACGCTGATCGAGGCCGGGGCGATGATCACCAACGCCGGCTGCGGCGCCTGCGCGGGCAACGGCGGCGCGATGGCCGACGGCGAGGCCACCCTGTCCACCGCGAACCGCAACTTCCAGGGCCGGATGGGCAGCTACGAGTCCCGGATCTACCTGGGCAGCCCCGCCACCGCGGCGGCCTCCGCGATCACGGGTGTGATCACCAACCCGGCGGACGTGCTGGCGGACGCGCCGCGGTCCGCCCGGCCTGCCGGCCGCACGGAAGGAGCCTCCGCGTGAACCTCGTCGAGAAGATCCTGGCGCGGGCGAGCGGGCGGACGTCCGTCGAGCCGGGCGAGATCGTGATCGCGCAGGTGGACCGGCTGCTGATGCACGACCTCAGCGGCTACCTCACCTCGGAGGTGTACGAGAAGCGGGTGGGCCGCCCGATCCCGGACCCCGAGCGGGTGGTGATGGTCTTCGACCACCACTTCTCGCCGCCCACCGAGCGCCAGGCGGAGATCCTCCAGCACAACCGCGCCTGGGCCCGGCGGCACGGCATCACGCTGATGGACTGCGGCAACGGCAACCTGCACCACGCGGCCGTGCGGGGCGGGCATGTGCGTCCCGGCATGATCGTGGTCGGCTCGGACAGCCACACCCCCGTACACGGGGCGCTCGGCACGCTCGCCGTGGCGCTCGGCAACGACTCGCACGCCGGTACCGTGCTGCCGTACGGGAAGGCGTGGTTCCGGGTGCCGGAGACCGTCCGCATCGAGCTGCACGGCGTCCCGCGGCCCGGCACCACGGCACGGGACATCGCGCTCTGGCTGGGCGCGGAGATCGGTGAGGGCGCGCTGAACTACCGGGCGCTGGAGTTCGCGGGGCCCTACGTCAAGCAGGCGCCGTTCTGGGACCGCTGGCTCTTCCCGCTGCTCACCGTGGACCTGGGCGCGAAATGCGGTTACGTCGAGCCGGACGAGGTCACGGAGGCGTTCCTGCGCACCCTGCCGGGCGGGGCCCCCGGGTCCTTGGGCGGTCCGCTGCCGCGCGGTGACGGGGCGCAGGACGCGGCGACGGTGCTGCGGTACGACGTCAGCGAGGTCCCGCCGCAGGTGGCGTGCCCGCCGACGGTAGGCAACACCAAACCGGTCGCGGAGGCGGCCGGCACCCCGGTCGGCTGGGCCGAACTGGGCGGGCACGGCGGCGGGCGCCTTGAGGACATCCGCGCCGCGGCCGAGGTGCTGGACGGCCGCCGGGTGCACCCGGACACCCGGCTGAACATCGTGCCGTCCAGCCGGGAGGTGTTCGCGGAGGCGGTCCGCGAGGGCCTGGTGGCGGCGCTGCACGAGGCCGGCGCGACGTGGTTCCCGCCGAGCACCGGCTCCAACCAGGCCATCAACATGGGTGCGATGGCCGCGGGCGAGGCGATGATCTGCACCCACTCGAGGAACTTCCCCGGCCGCAACGGCAGCACGGAGGCCGGGGTGTACCTGGCCTCCGCGGCCACCGTGGCGGCCTCGGCGGCGGCCGGCGAGATCGCCGTGGCGCCGGCCGGCGGCGAGAGGAGGGCGGCGTGATGGCCGAGCAGACGGCCGGGCGGTCCGGCACGGACGCGCACCCCGGCACCGACGGGCCCTTCGGGCGCTTCGAGGGCCCCTGCTGGACGTTCGGGGACAACATCCCCACCGACCAGCTCGTGAAGTCCCGCTACGTCTTCGACCCGATGGACGTGATCGTCCAGCACGTCCTGGAGGACCTGGACCCCCGGTTCCCGCTTGAGGTCCAGCCCGGGGACGTGGTCGTGGCGGGCCGGCACTTCGGCCAGTCGTCGGGCCGCGCCATCGCGGCCAAGGCGCTGGCGGCCACCCGGATCGGCTGCGTGGTCGCGGAGAGCTTCGCGCGCACCTTCTACCGCAACTGCTTCGAGATCGGCCTGCCCGCCCTGGAGGTCGAGGGCATCACGGCCCTCGCCCACAAGGGCGACCGGCTGGCCGTGGACATCACCGAGGGCACGGTCACCAACACGGCCACGGGCGAGACCCGGACCGGCCGCCCGGCCGACCCGTTCCTCATCGAGATGCTGACGGCGGGCGGGTTGATCGCGCTGGCGGAGCGGCGGCCGGAGCTGTTCGCGTAGGCGCCCCTGCCGGGGCGAGGGAGCTGCGGTTTCATGCCAAGCCGCTGGCTGCCCAGAGCGCCCGGTACGGCCGTCGCACACGGCCGTACCGGGGCGCTTCTGCTCCTACCGCCCGCCGAACTCCTCGTCGACCACGCCCGCGATAAAGGCTCGCCACCCTTCGGGTGAGCTGGTCAGCACGGGCCCGGCCGGCTGCTTGCTGTCGCGCAGGGCGACCGCGTCGCCGAGGCGCGCGACCTCGACGCAATCACCATTGCCGTTGCTGTAGCTCGACTTGACGAACGTCACCTCGACGCAGTTGCCGTTGCCGTTGCTGTGACTCGACTTGAACCACTGTGCGTCGTGTAGATCAACCCTGTTCATGGCTCCCTGCCACCTCAGCGATCAGGCGCCGTGACGCCTGCTCATCAAGTGATGCTTCCCAGATTTCCCGGAAAGCCGTTTCGTACTGATCGACTTCGTTCGGCTTGTCCAGGTACAAGCCCCCGGTGTATCCGTCGGCGTAGACGGTGGGAGGCTCGGAGTCGACACCGGCACCGTTGAGGGGGAAGCGCAGCAAGTTGAACGGTCCAGTGACGACACCTGAGTGCATACCAGCAGCGAAGGGAATAGCGCGAATCGAGATGTTCGGCCGCTCCGACACGTAGACCAGGTGAGCGAGCTGCTCACGCATCACCTCGCGTCCGCCGATGGGCCGACGGAGTACGGCCTCGCTCAGGACGACCCGCAGTGTGGGAGGATCGGTGGCCCGGGTGATGAGTGCCTGCCGTTCGCCACGTAGGCGCACACGCCCGTCGAGTTCGTCATCACTGATCTCGCGGATGTGGGTACGGATGATCTCGCGCGCATAGCCCGATGTCTGGAGAAGTCCCGGAACGATGTCGCTGTGGTACAGAGACAAGCTCTGTGCCGCCTCCTCCAGGCCGACGTACACATCGAACCCCTCCGGGATCACGTCGCCGTACGCGTGCCACCAGCCCCGGGCCTTGGTCTCCTTGGCCAGCGCCATCAGCGCCTGAGTCAGATCCTGCGGTGCACCGTAGATCTTGCACATGGCCTCGACGTCGAGGCTGCGCAGCGGGGTCTGCCCCGTTTCGATGCGCCACATCTTCGCCTCGGACCATTCCAGTTTCTTCGCCGCGGCGCGGACGGTGAGCCGTGCTTGGTTCCGTAAGTCCCGCAGGTGACGGCCGAGCTGGCGACGCGGAACTGTCGATCCGGTAGGTCCTTCAGCCATTCCCCACCCCTTCTGTGCTCTCAGTATGACGGACTCTGCCTACTCACAATGAAATGTGCTGAGTGCTCGTCGCAAAAGAGAAGACATCTGTTCGAGACTATTTAGGCGAAGTCCCTTAGTGAAGTCTTGCATGCGGAGTGGCCCGCCGTAGACCCTTGAATCACGTCCGGGTCAGTGGCGATTCGACGCCGCATACCGGTCCCCGGCGGATCACCGTAGTAGCCCTCTGAGCAGGGCACTCATGCAAAGGACGTAACGGTGCACCCGTTCCCAACGCCAGCCCGGAGCGGGCTCGGCTCACCGCCCGATCGGCCGGGCGCACAGGCGCCGAGCCGTGCGGGGCTCGTCCCGTACATCGCCACGTGGAGCGCCGAACGCATGCGCTCGCCCCAGGTCGTGGGCTTGGGGAGCAGGGGCATCGCCTACCGCGACGAGGACTTCCACGACCGCGATGCGGAAGGGGCTCTGTGGCGGCGGGTGCCCAGCCGCCCGGGTGAAGGCCGCCCCGAGTTCGCGCGGGTGCACACGCTCCGGCAGCGACGGGTGATGCGGAATCTACGGTGCCAGATCTGCGCCGGGCCCGCTGACCGCACCGAGCGGGGTGTGCTGTGGCTGCTGCACGACGACCGCGGGGAGTCGCCCGACTGGCCCGAGAACGTGGCGGCCACGCACCCGCCCGTGTGCCTCCCCTGCGCCTTCAGGTCCGTCAAGCTCTGCCCGCACCTGCGCGGCAGGTACGTGGCCGTTCGCGTGAAGTATCCCGAAGTCCACGGCGTCTACGGCGTCCTGTACCGCGGAGGGCGCCTCGGCCCCGAGCCGGCAGAGGACGTGATCATGCCGTACGGCGACCCCCGTATGCGCTGGGTCGTCGCGTCTCAACTGGTCAGGCGCCTTGAGGGCTGCATGTTTGTGAGCCTGACGGACGAACTCGCCGAGCATCGCGCACAGGCTGAAGGAGCCGCTTGAGCCGGGCCGGCCGGTGCCCCGCGGAAGCCGGCCGGGCGATCGGCCTCCGCGGGGGCGTCGGACCGGTGACCGTCAGAGGCCCGTCACGACGGGTACGACGTGAGCATGGCCAGGTTGACCTCCGCGTCCGAGGGGCCGCCCGTCTCGTTGACGACATGGGCGATCGTGCCCTGGCCGCCGCCCAGGGAGAACGTGATCATGCTGTGCAGGCGGACCCCTGGCGTCCGGGGCACGGCGAAGGCGCGGTCCGCGACGATCGTGGCGTCCTCGGCGAAGATGCAGTAGCTGCCCAGGCCCCACGCCTCGTGCCTGCGGACGTGGTCCGCGACCTGGTAGGCGGGGAAGCCGCGGTGCGTGCCGTCCATCCAGACGGCCTGGTTCGGCGGGTCGTAGGGCATCTCGTTCTGGAAGAAGTAGGTCCGGCCGCCCTCGCCGTTCCACTGCACCTGCGTCTTCTGGTGGTGCTCCACGAACAGGCCGTAGACGGTGACGTCGTCGCCGTTCACCACCAGCCCCTCCTCGGAGGTGTTGGTGTCCCAGCCGACGCCCGTGCCGTGGTCTGCGCGCCACAGCCAGGTGTTGTCGATGATCACGTCCGAGCTGTTCACCACCACGGACCGCCTGGCCTTGCCGACGCCCGCCCCGCCGATCCGCACGAAGACGTCGTGCAGACAGGTCGGGTCGGTCCGGTGGCTCCGGCGGGCGCCGTCGGGGCCGACCCGCACCAGCGCGTCCGAGACCTGCTCGCCCGCGTCCACCAGCAGCCCGGCGACCGTCACACCGTCCACGTCGGCGATGTCGAGCGCGGTCACACCGCCGTCCGGGACCAGCGTGGCGAGGCCGAGACCGAGCACGACGGTGCCGGCGCGCGTCACCGCCACCGGCTTGTCCAGGTGGTACACACCGGGGGTGATGAGCAGGTGCTTGCCCTTCGCCAGCGCCGCGTTCAGCTCGTCGGCCGTGGCGCCCTCGTGCGCGATGTGGAAGTCGCCGATGGGCAGTGACTTCCCCGCGGGTCTGCGCCCCTCCCAGCTCGTGCCGTGGCTGTCGGTGCGCACGGCGGGCACGAAGACGTGGTACGCGCCGTCCCGGTCCACGTGGAGGAACGGCTTCTCACGGACCACCGGGCTGCGCGGCACGGAGGTGTAGGTGGGTGCGGGGAAGGTGGTGGCGGGGGCGTTGTCGACGCCGACGAAGACCATGTTCCAGTTGGAACCGAGCCACTGGCCCACCATCGAGTTGCGGGTCAGCCACTGCTGCTGGGTGCCCGAGTCCACCTGTCCGGTGATCTTGCAGTCGGCTATGAAGCCGCCGCTGGACCAGCCGCCGTCGTCGAGCTGGATGTTGCCCAGCAGGTAGACGCGGCGGAAGAACGTCGCCTGGGAGACCGCCCAGCGCGCGGTGCCGCTGCGGGGCACCAGGTTGATGTTCTCCACGCCGCGCCAGAAGTTGGTCAGCGCACCGTGGCCGTGCGCGTCGGCGTCGGCGTGCACCGCGTTGTTGAGGGTCACGGCGGCCGGCTGGATGCCGAGGCCCGACACCTGCGTGTAGTAGCCGACGTTGACGTCCACGTCGTAGCCGCCCGGCTTGAACAGGAAGGCGTACCGGCCGGTCCCGAACTGCGCGCCGGCCTGCTGCGCGTACACCTGGTCGACCAGGGACTGGATGGTCTTGACGGGCGTGGCGGAGTCGAAGACGTAGACGTTGGGGCCGAAGTCCGGCTCCCCCGCGGGGTGCTGCGCGGGCGGGGGCGCGCTCGCGGCGGCCTTGGCGGGTGCGGCCTCGGCGGCCTTGGCGGGTGCGGCCTCGCGGGGCGCGGCGGAGGCGGTGGCCGGGGTGCCGAGGGCGACCCCGGTGCCGGCGGCCACGGCGCCGGCGGAGGCGAGGAAGCCGCGCCTGCCCAGGGCGGCGCGGCTCGGCGATGAGGCGGAGGCGGCGGCGCGGTCCGGTACGGGGGCAGGGGTGTTCCCGGGGGAAGCAACAGCCATGAGACGTCCCTAAGAATGGTTGGCGGTCCGGGAGGACCGGGTGTGGCTGATGAGGTGTTGCCGTTGATGGCTCGAAAGGAATGGCCGCCCGGTCCTCCGGGACGCTCCGACCACTGATTGAGAACTGCGGTCATCGCTGGTTAGGGACCTGTCGGCGGGGTGTTCTTCGGGCCACGGAGTGCTGGTCGAGAAGGACATGGAGCAACGGACTTGAGCACGCGGCAGACGCGGATATGGGTCGGTATCGATGCCGGCAAGGGCCACCACTGGGCAGTGGGGCTCGGCCTGGACGGGGAGACCCTGTTCTCGACAAAGGTGATCAACGATGAGGCCCAGATCCTGACCCTCATCGAGACCGCCCGCGAGTGGGCCGAGGATGTGCGGTGGGCGGTGGACATCTCCGGCCGGGCCTCCACGCTGCTGCTGGCCCTGCTGATCGCACACGACCAGAACGTGGTCTACGTTCCCGGGCGGACGGTCAACCGGATGTCCGGCGCTTACCAGGGCGAGGGCAAAACCGACGCCAAGGACGCACGGGTCATCGCCGATCAGGCCCGCATGCGCCCAAAGGGCTTCGCGGTCCTGGACACGCCCCCGGAACTGGTCTCCACGCTCCGGGTCCTGACGAACTGCCGGGCTGACCTGATCGCCGACCGGGTCCGGCTGATCAACCGGCTCCGTGACCTGCTGGTGGGCATCTGCCCGGCGCTGGAGCGGGCCTTCGACTACTCCGCGGCCAAAGGCCCGGTCGTCATGCTCACCGAGTACCAAACCCCCGCTGCCCTGCGAAGGATCGGCGTCAAGCGGCTGACGGCCTGGCTGGAACGCCGCAAGGTCCGCAGTGCCGGCACCGTCGCGGCCAAGGCCGTTGAGGCTGCCCAGTCCCAGCAGATCGCCCTGCCCGGCGAGAAGCGGGCCGCCAAGCTCGTCTGCGACCTCGCTCACCAGCTCCTGTCCCTGGACGAGCGGATCAAGGACAACGACCGGGAGATCCGCGAGACCTTCCGCGCCGACGACCGTGCCGAGATCATCGAGTCCATGCCCGGCATGGGTCCGATCCTGGGAGCCGAGTTCGTCGCCATCGTCAGTGACCTGTCCGGCTATCGCGACGTTGGCCGCCTCGCCTCCCACGCCGGCCTGGCCCCCGTCGCCCGGGACTCCGGCCGCCGCACCGGCAACTACCACCGGCCCAAACGCTACAACCGGCGCCTGCGGCACATCTTCTACCTGGCCGCACAGACCGCCATGATGCGGCCCGGCCCATCTCGCGACTACTACCTGCGGAAGCGATCCGAAGGGTTGATCCACACCCAAGCATTGCTTGCGCTCGCCCGACGTCGAGTCGACGTGCTGTGGGCCATGCTGCGTGACCAAAGGCTGTTCACCTCCGCCCCGCCGGTCACGCAAGCGGCTTGACTTCATCATTGAGATTCCCTTCGAGGAGGCCGGCGCCGGGGGACGGCACACCGCTCCGGGCGGGGTGCCACGGGCGCCGGGGTGACTCCACGCCTTTATTCAAGGGGTGATTTAAGCCAGAAGTGATCTAACTCGTGGGGGATCCGCGGCGTCAAGGGTCGTGACGTGCACCGCCCCGGCAGGGTGCGTTCTCACGCCGGGCCGGGGCCCGGCCCACTACCCAGGGCGCGGGACCGTGCCCTGGGGTCTCCAGCCCGGGGGTACCGCCCACGCCGTCGACGCAGCGGGGAGCGACCGGGTGCGGCGAGGCGGCCGGGCCGTCACCGGTCCGGAAGGGCGTCCCCGCCGCCTCCGGACCAACGGCGGGTGCCGGCTGGACGCGCAGGTGCCCGCGCCCCTTTCAGACGCGCAGGTGCCCGCGCCCCTTTCATGCGTGCTGCTCACGGGTATGTGCGCCAGGGCTCGGGGGGCACGTGTCCCCGGAAATGGATGCGACACCGGCCCCGTCCCACCCCTACCGTGGCCCCATGCGTGCTGTCCCGGAGATACGTACCATCGCCGAGTCCGAGCTCTCGGAGTGGATGCGGGCCCTGAACACCGGGTTCCTGCGTCCGCCCACGCCCACCCCGGCCGCCGTGGCGCACCGTGCCGCCGCGATCGACTACGCCCGTACCCGGGGCGCCTTCGACGCGGGGCGCTGCGTGGCGACGTTCCGCTCGTTCCCGCAGGCGCTCACGGCCGTGGGCGGCGCGCAGGTCGCGGCCACCGCGATCTCCAACGTCACCGTGTCGCCCACCCACCGGCGCCGCGGCCTGCTGAGCGCCATGATGACCGCGGACCTGGCGGAGGCCCGTGAGCGCGGCGACGTCGTCGCGAGTCTGATCGCCTCCGAGTACCCGATATACGGCCGGTTCGGCTTCGGGCCCGCCGCGGGCGTGGCGGACTGGGAGGTCGACGTGCCCCGTGCCGGTCTCGACACCCGTCGCCCCGTCCCCGAGGACGGCGGCCGGATCGACCTCGTCGACGGCCCCGAGGTCCGCAAGGCGGGCCCGGAGCTGCACGAGCGCTTCCGGGCCCGGCAGCACGGCGCGGTCGACCGCGACGAGCGCTGGTGGCAGCTGGCCACCGGGCAGGCCGGACCCGCCCTCGACCCGTCCTGGACCGAGCCCTTCCAGGCGCTCTACCGCGGGCCCGACGGCACCGTGGAGGGCCTGCTCGTCTACCGCTCCGACGACGTCTGGAGCGACGCCAAGCTGTCCATGGACACCGCCACCGTCCACGACCTGATCGCGGTGACCCCGGCGGCCGAGCGCGCGCTGTGGCACTTCGTCTGCTCCATCGACTGGATCACCAAGGTCCGCACCGGGCACCGCGCCACGGACGACGTGCTGCCCCTGCTGCTCCCCAACCCGCGCGCGGCCCGCCAGGTGACCAGCGCGGACTGGCTGTGGGTGCGCGTCCTGGACACCGCCCGCGCCCTGGAGAGCCGGACGTACGCGGTGCCGGGCAGGCTCGTGCTGGAGGTCGTCGACGAGTACGCGGGCCTGGCGGCCGCCGGAGGGCACCGCGGCCCGGGGGCCACGGCCGGGCGCGGCGGCCCGGGGGCCGGTGGGCGCGGCGGCGCGCGGGGTCCGGCCGCGGGCCGCTATCTGCTGGACGCCACCCCGGACGGCGCGAGCTGCACCCGCACCACCCGGTCGCCCGACCTCACGCTGGGCGCCGCGGAGCTGGCCGCGCTCTGGCTCGGCGAGGAGTCGGCCACCCGCCTCGCCGCCCTCGGCCGCCTCACCGAGCACACCCCCGCGGCGACGGCCACCGCCGAGATCCTCTTCCGCACGGCCCGCCGGCCGTGGTGCCCGGACCTGTTCTGACGGCCGGGCCGGGCCGCGTACGCCGGCGTCCTCGCATCGCACTGCGCCGCACCGGGCCGCACTGCGCCTCACCGGGCCGCACTGCGCCTCGGTATACCGCGCCGCGCCGCGCCTCACCGCGCCAGCAGCATCAGCAGGATCACCGCGCCCACCCAGCCCAGCACGGCGTTCCTGGCCCGCACCCCGATGGACAGCAAAAGGAACGCGATGATCCCCATCGGGCCGTAGCGCCACTGGACGAGCTGCTCGAATCCGACGGCGAGTGCGGCAAGGGCAATGGTGAAGAACGGCATGACGAACCCTCCCCGTTGTGTTCCGTGCCCGCGCATCCCGAACGGACCGTCCTCGGCGGACCGTCCTCAGCGGCTCGGCGCCACCACGAGCAGCGCCAGCACCAGGGCCCCGGCGGAACTCCACGCCGGTCTGCGGGCCTTGAGGCCGGCACCGAGCAGCAGCAGGCCCACGATGCCGGCCAACCCGTAGGGCCACCTCAGGAACTGCTCGGCGGTGGCGCCGGCGACCTCCTTCAGAAGGCCCAGGAGGGCGAGGGCAGACATGGCGTTCCCCCATCTCCAAGTTGGCAACCAACTCTGTTGTACTTGTTCCCACTTGGTAGAAACCGAAAACAACTTACAAGTAACTGTCGTCAGATGGATCAAAGTTGTACGGTTTGGTCGTGACTCGGGACGAGGGTGGCGGGGACCGTCACAGACGAACCTCCGGGGACATCGCCGATGCGCTGCGCGAGCGGATCCACAGCGGTGTCCTCAAGGCGGGGGACCGGCTGCCCACGCAGGCGGAGCTGGCCGCGGAGTTCGGCGTGGAGCGCGGTGCCGTGCGGCAGGCGCTCAGCAGCCTTCAGGGCGCCGGGCTGCTGGTGGGTGTCGGCAGGGGCAGCCCGCCGCGGGTCGCCGAGCCGGCGCCCGAGGTGACGCGGCCGCAGCCGGCGATGGTCGCTCTGGCGCCCCGGCTCAGCGCCGCGTTCGCCGCGCCCCAGGTGCGGATCGACGCCGTCTGCCTCACCGCGGAGACGTTGATGCTGGCCGTGGCCGACCCGGTCAGGCTGATCCACCAGGGCCGCCTTGGGCCCGAGTCCCTGACGGTGCGCATCCTGCTGCCCAGCCGCGACATCTCGCTCGCCTTCCCCGCCCCGATCGAGAAGGGGGCCGCGGGCGACCGCGTGCACCACCGCTGGCTCAGCCAGCGCAACTCCCAGGGGCAGGTGCTCCGCCACAACCTCCGCTCGCTGCGCCACTCGCACGGCATCGACGTGGACATCGCCTTCAGGGCGCTGCCGTTCACCCCGCCCATCAAGCTCTATCTGCTGGGCGGCGAGGAGGCGCTGTTCGCGTACTACACGGTGACGAGGCGCGCCGAGGAGTACGAGACGGACCGGCTCGACATGTACGACGCCCTCGGCAGCCAGTCCCTGCTGTTCTCCTTCCGGAAGCGGGCCGGGCAGCGGGAGGCGGCCTTCGTGGCGGAGTCACAGAACTGGTTCGACGCGCTCTGGGAAACCATCGCCACGGACCTGACACTCTCCTAGTGACCTCTGATACGAAACGGACCGAACAGCGTAGGGAAAAGGAAATCCCGGTAGCAGAAGAGACCGAAATAAGCGCGGAGCAGACCGAGAAGGTTCGTGAACTGATCGAGGCGGCCCGTCTCGTGCTCTTCGACTTCGACGGCCCGATCTGCCGCCTCTTCGCCGGGCACAAGGCGGAGCGGGTCGCCGCCGACCTGGTGGACTGGGTGGCCGGGCACGGCCTGCGCGAGCTGCTGACCGAGGAGGAGCAGCGGTACCCCGACCCGCAGCAGGTGCTGCGCGCCGTCGACAGCAGACACCCCGGCAGCGACCTCGTCGGCGAGCTGGAGGAGCGCCTGACGCAGGCGGAGCTGCTCGCGGCCGGCTCCGCCTGGCCCACGGCGTTCGCGGACCCGCTGATCCGCACCTGGCGGTCGACGGGCACCCGGCTCGCCATCACCACCAACAACTCCCCGCGGGTGGCGCGCGCCTACCTGGGCGGCCGGGACCTCGCCGGGTGTTTCGAGCCGCACATCTACGGCCGCACCGGGGACCTGCACCGCCTCAAGCCCGACCCCTACTGCCTGCGCCGCGCCCTGAGCGCCACCGGCACCCGGCCCGCCGACGCGCTCATGATCGGCGACAACACCTCGGACCTCGCCGCCGCCCGGCAGGCCGGTGTGCCGTTCCTCGGCTACGCCCCCCGCGACCGCAAGGCCGAGCTGCTGCACGACGCGGGCGCGGAGGGCATCGTGACCTCGCTCCGGCAGGTCCTGGACCTGGTGCGCGAGGGCGCGGAACCGTCGTGAGGGCCGGCCGGCCAGGTGCGTACGCGCCATACGCGCCATACGCGCCGCCCGTGCGCGCCGTCCGTACGGGTCGCGCGGCGCGTACGGGCGGCGCGGCGGAGGGGGCGGGCGGGGCCCCTGAGATGTGCGGTACGGAGATCACCACTATGGTGTGAGCACCTACGACGCGAGTGCCCGAACCTCCAGGAGTGGTCCGTGGGTGCACGTCCCGCGCCGGGAGCCACGGGCCCGGGAACAGCCATGGCCGGCGGTGTGGCCGACGGCACGGCCGAGGAGCCGTCCGCCGTCGACTGGACACCCGACGAACGCGTCCCCGAACGCCCCGACTTCCCCCGCGGTGCGGTGGCCGAGGCCCTGGCCGCCGAGCGCACCGCGCCACCCGAGCGGGTCTTCAAGGGCACCACCCACCGGAACACCGTCGTGCACGTTCCGAGCGTCGGCCGCCTGGTCGTGGTGCGGCGCAGGATCCCGGGCGCGGCACGCCTGGAACGCGGCTTCCTCAGCGAGCACGCCGTCCTCGGCGCCATCGAGCGCTCCGGCGTCCCGGTGCGCGTCCCCCGGGTGCTCGCCCTCGGCGAATCCCACCGCGACGGGGTCGAGGAGGGATTCGCCGTCCACTCCTACGAGTCGGGCCGCGGCGGGCCCCGCCACCCCGCGGGCGGGCTCCGGCCCGAGGAGGCCGACGACCTCGTCACCCAGCTGCGCGCGCTGACCGAGGTCGACCACGGCACGCTCGACCCCGCGGCCGAGGGCGTGGACTTCTACCCCTGGCTGTGCGAGGAACTCGTCACCCTGGTCGGCGCCCTGCCCCTGGACACCCAGCGCGCGGCCCGGCGGTACGGGCTGCCGGACGGCCCCCGGCTGCGGGAGATCCTGGGCCGCCACCGGGCGGTGCGGCGCGTGCCCGTCCTGCTGCACGGGGACCTCAACCCCTGGAACCTGGTGCGCGGCGTGGCCGGCCTCGTCCTGATCGACTGGGAGATGGCGGTGGTCGGCGACCCGCTGTACGACCTGGTGCGCCACCTGCACCTGACGCGCGGGGCGAGCGGTGACATCCGCCGGCGGATGCTGCGGGCGTGGGGCCGGCGGCTGCCGGGGCGGTACACCCGGGGCTGGGAGGACGACCTGCCGGCGTACCACCGGATGGAGCGCGTCAGGTCCGCGTACGTCGACCTGGCGCGGCTGTGCGGCGGAACGAGCCTGGACGCTCCGAACGTCCAGCGTGCCGTCGACGCCTACGGCATGACCCTCCGGGAGGCCACCGCGGCGCTGGGCCTCCCGTTCCGGCCACCCGCCACCGCACACGGTCGTCCGGGGCGGCCCCGGGTCACCGGGTGGGCCCGGCCCGGCCCGGCGTAGGGCGGTGGGCGAAGCGACCAGCCCCGGCGAGACGCGCCGGGGTCGTCACCGCCCGAAGGGGGCTGTTCCGGAGCGTCCGAAGGGGGCTGGTCCGGACCGTGGGCTGTTCCGGTCGTCTTCGGACCACCGCCGGTGGGTGGTTGCGCGCGCGGTTCCCCGCGCCCCTTTTCGTGCGGGCCGCTGACGCGGAGGCGGCCCCGGCGGGGCCGGCCGGTGGCCGGTCGCGCGCGCCCGCGTGGTGAGGGCGGTCAGGACGCTGCGCCCAGGCGGGCCAAGCGTTCGGGATCCGCCAGGATGTGGAGTTCCGTGATCCGCCCCCGGCGCACGGTGAAGCCCATCACGGACACCGCCCGCCCCCCGGGCGCGGCGAGCAGCCCGGGCATGCCGTTCACCAGCACGGGCCGGGCATCCCCCGCCAGCCGCCGGAAGGCAAGGGCCTGACCGGCGACATCCCGGGCGCCCCGGATGAGCTGCGAGACGCCGGCCGGGCCGGCGTCCGCCCGCAGCACCACGTCCGGATCGAGCAGTTCGACAAGCGCCTCGAACTCCCCGCCGCGGGCGGCCGCCAGGAACGCGTCGACGACGCTCCGCTGCCGGACCGGATCCCGCTCCGGCTCGGGCCCGGCCGCCCGGATGCGCCGCCGGGCCCGGCTGGCGAGCTGCCGGGTGGCGGCCGGGCTGCGGTCGGCGATGGGCGCGATGGCCTCGAACGGCACCGCGAACATGTCGTGCAGCACATAGGCGAGCCGCTCGGCGGGGCTCAACGTGTCCAGGACGACGAGGAGCGCGAGGCCGACCGCGTCGGTGCGCACCGCCGCCCCCTCCGGGTCGCCGGGGCCCACGTCCACCGGCTCGACCACCGGGTCGGGCACGCGGACGTCGAGCGGATCCTCGCGGCGCGAACGGCGGGCGCGGAGCATGTCCAGGCAGATCCTGCCGACCACGGTGGTCAGCCAGCCGGGCAGGTTCTCGATCTGCTCAGCCCCGGTGCGGCCGAGCCGCAGCCACGCCTCCTGGACCGCGTCCTCGGCCTCGCTCAGCGAACCGAGCATCCGGTATGCCACGGCCCGCAGACGCGTCCGGCTCTCCTCGAACCGCACCGCCAGGAGTTCGTCGTCGTCCATGCCGGGCATTCTGCCGCGCCGCGGACGGTCAGGCGCCGTCACGCGCACGGGAGGACCGCAGCACCGCCCACACCACCGCGGGCGCCGCCACCGGCAGCCCACCCCGGCCGCCCCCGCAACCTGCTCCGCTCACCGACCGCGCCCCGGGCACCATCGCCAACCACCACCGACCGCCAACCACCACCGACCGCCGAGCCCGGCACACCGACGGCAACCGGTCCTCCCTCTGGCCACCCACCTCCGAGGTGACGCCACCGTCACCACCGCACCCGCCCTCACACCCCGCTTGTCTCCGGGCGCCGGGCGAGGAAGACGAACTCCCGGCCGGGACGGTCAGGAGCGTCGCGAACGCCGTCCACCACGAACCCCCGCGCCACAAGGTCCGCCTCGATCTCCCCGCGCTCGCGGAAACGCAGCGTCGATTCCGACGTCAGCACCTGTCCGTCCGCGGCGAAGACGTAGGCCGCCCGGAACGTCACCAGCGGCCGGCTCACGTCGGTCACCTGGAACCAGGTCTCGACGGCACCGACGCCCGGAACCTCCACCACGCGGTAGGACTTCTCCCGGGTCCACTCCTCCCAGGCCCGTCTGGCCGGATCCCGGGTCTCGAACACCAGACGCCCTCCAGGCCGCAGCGCCTCGTACGCCCCGCGCAGGGTCTCCCGCCACACCTGCGGGTCGGTGATGGCCTGGGCGACATTCGCCGTCATGGTGGCGAGGTCGACCCACAGCGGTGGAAGCGCTGTCGCATCGCCGCAGATCCAGCGCACCCGCTCGCTGCCCGGCTTGCCCCGGGCCACGTCGACGGAAGTCTCGGCGGGATCGACACCGACGACCTCGATCCCGCGATCAGCGAGCAGCAGGGCGAACACTCCCGTCCCACAGCCGATGTCCAGAACCCGACGCGCTCCGAACTCCTCCGCCATGCGGACGTACGCCCCGAGATCGGCGCGATCGGAGTCGGCGCGTCGTAGACCGCGGCCAGCCGTGGATGTCTGAAGCATTCGTCAGCCATGCGGCCGAAGGTAAGGGGAGCCGGCTCCGAATCTCTACTCGGTTCCCGCTTCCCCCGGCGGTGTCAGCCGGGATCCTCGCCCTCAGCCGTGCGCCCCGCGGCGACGGTGGTGGCGACGCCTCGTGCCGCTCACCGGAGAGCCGGACGCGACGTCGCGGGAAGAGGCCGACGCGGAGCGGATCGGCATCTGGGGATCGAGCGAGCGGTAACGCCGCAGGCGGGGACAGGCCGGAGGGACCCCCCGGACCGCCAGCCGCAGGACTGCTTCCGGTGTGCTCAGCTCGCCCCGGACGCTCCGGACGCTCCGGACGCTCCGGAGGTCGCGGGGGCCGCCAGGATCCCCGCCGCGACCAGGCGCAGGGTCTGGGCCACCCGCGCCCCCTCGCCGTCCCCGAGCAGGGCCTGGATCTGCTCGCTCTGCAGGGTGCTCAGCAGGACGTGGGCGAGCAGGCCGGCGTCCAGATCCGGCCTTTCCTCGGCGATCAGTCCGCTGATGTGGCCGTGCCAGAAGCGGTAGACGGGGTGGCCGTCGTGCGGATGCGGGCCGCCGCTGTCGCCGTCGCCGCCGTCGCCGTCCCCGCCGTCCGGGCCGGCCGGAGGCCGCTGCCCGGCCGGTGGCCGGTGCGCCGTGGAGGCGGCGTGGCCGAGCGCCGCGATCAGGCCCTTGTTGCGGCTGACGACGTCGACGATGCCGTCGAGGAAGGCGAACAGGCGCTCGCGCGGCGGGGCGCCGGGGCCCAGCGGCGGCGGTCCCGTCGTCACGGCCTCCCGCAGGCCGAGCGCGCGTTCCTGCATCAGCGCCACCATGAGCCCCATCCGGCTGCCGAACCGGTGGAACAGCGTGCCCTTTCCCACCCCGGCCGCCGCCGCGACCCGCTCCATGGAGATCTCCTCCGGCCGGTATCGGGTCAGCAGGTCCTCGGTCGCCGAGAGGATGGCGCGCCGGTTGCGCGCCGCGTCGGCACGTTCGCGACGGCCTTGGGTCATGGGTGCACGTCCTCGTTCCGCGAGCCGATGGCCGCATGCGGGGCCGGGGGCGGGGGGATGGCTCCCGGCGCCCACGGACGCATGGACAACTGGACCGGCGGTCAAGTAAGGTCCCGGGTAACTTGACCGGCGGTCCAGTTGCCGTCGGCTCTCTTTCTGTAGGGGCATCTTCTGCCGGTGCGTCTTCTGCTGGGGGACATCATCATGCGACGTGTGCGCTATCACGAGTACGGCGGCCCGGAGGTCCTGAGGGTCGAGGAGGTCGACGTGCCGGCGCCGGGGCCGGGTCGGGTACTCATCCGTACGGAGGCGGTCGGCGCGAACTACGTCGACGCGATCATCCGCCGCGGCCACCCGGAGGGCTCGCTCTACCACCGGCCGCTGCCCGGCACCTTCACCGGTGACGTGGTCGGGGCGGTGGAGTCGGTGGGCGAGGGGGTGGACCGGGACCTGACCGGGCGGCGTGTGGTGGCGCCGGTCGCGGAGGACGCGTTCGCGGACTTCGCGGTGGCAGGCGCGGACTGGCTGATCCCGGTGCCGGACGGCCTGGACGCGGGCGCGGTGAGCATGCTGTGCACCGCGGCCCCGGTGGCGCTCGGCGCGCTGCGTGCCGGGCGGATCGAGCCCGGTGCGACGGTGCTGGTGCACGCCGCGGCGGGCGCCATCGGCCACGTGGCGGTGCAGCTCGCACGGCTGCTCGGCGCCGGCACGGTGATCGGCACCGCCGGCACCCGGGACAAGCTGGACTTCGTGCGCGGGCTCGGCGCGGACGCCGCGGTCGGTTACCTGGACGACGACTGGCCCGACCAGGTACGCCGGGCGGCACCCGGCGGCGTGGACGTGGTGCTGGACGCGGTCGGTGAGGACGTCACCCGGCAGAGCCTCGAACTGCTCGCGCCGTTCGGCACGCTCGTGCTCTTCGGCTCGGCGATGGGCCGGCTGATCGACCTGCCCGTACGGTCGCTGTTCGCGCTGAGGAGCGCGGTCGGCTTCGGGTTGCTGGCTTACCGTGCGGCCTTTCCGGAGCAGGCCGTCAAGGATGTGGACCTCCTCACGGACCACCTCACGGCGGGCCGGCTGCGCACCGCGGTGCACGCCAGGATCCCGCTCGCCGAGGCGGCCGAGGCCCACCGCCTCTTCGAGTCCCGGGCCCACCGGGGCCGGATCCTCCTCGTGCCCTAGGGCAGCCCTGGCCACCCGCCCGCCCGTTCACCCCGTGCTCCGGCCGCCGCCCGCGGAGCGTCCCTTCGCCCGCGGAGCGGGCCCTCGGCCACGGAGCGGGCCCTCGGCCACGGAGCGGGCCCTCATCCACAGAGCGCCGCGCCCCTCCCCGGTGCCGCGTCCGCGAGGGCGAGGAGCAGGTCCTCCCGGCCGGGGCGGCAGACGAGTTGGAGCCCCGCCGGCAGAGAGCCGACGGTGCCGGCGGGGACGCTCAGCGCGGGCAGGCCGAGCAGGTTCCAGGGGCTGGTCAGGGAGAGCAGCGCGGGGCGGACCCCGACCCGGGTGCCGTCCAGCACGGCCGTGCGGGCGCCGAGTTCCGGTGCGGTCAGCGGGGTGGTCGGCAGGGCCAGCAGGTCGTGGCGGTCCAGCAACCGGGCCACCGCACGCCCGATCCGCTCCCGCTCGCCCAGCGCGCGCACATACCGCCAGCCGGGCGTGCGGGCCGCGCCGCGCAGCCGGTCCAGCACCTCGGACCCGAAGAGCTCCGGCCGTTCGGCCACCCGGTCGGCGTGCACGGCGTACGCCTCGCTGTCCTGGATCGCGGCGATCGCGGCGAGCGCGTCCCGCGCCCCGGGGAACTCCACCTCCTCGACGGCGGCGGCACCGGCCCGCTCGACGGCCGCGCGGGCGACCCGGACGACCTCGGGATCGGCGGCGGAGAACGCTTCCGGCGGCAGCCAGCCGACGCGCACGGCATCGAGGGCGGGCCGCCCGAAGGCATGTCCTCCCGTCAGCACCCGGTACCCCAGCCCGCAGTCCCCGGGGGTGCGGGCCAGTACGCCCACGTGGTCGAGGGAGACGGCCAGCGGGAAGACGCCCGCGGTGGGCACCGCACCGTACGCGGGCTTGAAGCCGCACACGCCGCACAGCGCCGCGGGTATCCGCACCGAGCCGCCGGTGTCCGTGCCGAGGGCGAGCGGCACCATGCCCGCCGCGACGGCGACCGCGCTGCCGCCGCTGGAGCCGCCGGACATCCGCGTGGGGTCGAGCGGATTGCGGGACGGGCCGTTCGCCGAACGGTCGCCGGTCGGGCCGTACGCGAGCTCGTGCGTGGTGGTCTTGCCGACGACGACCGCGCCGCCCGCGCGCAGCCGGCTGACGCACTCCGCGTCCGCCGCCGCGACACGTCCCGCGAAGTGCGCCGAGCCCACGGTCGTGGGCAGCCCGGCCACGTCGATGATGTCCTTCACGGCGACCGGGATGCCGTGCAGCGGACCGCGGTCGTGCCCGGCGGCCAGTTCGGCGTCCGCCTGCCGGGCGGCGCGGCGCGCGCCGTCGGCGTCGACGGTGACGAACGCGCCCAGGTGCGGATCGAGCCGCGCCACGGCCTCCAGGGCCCGTTCCGTGAGGTCCACGGCGGTCATGCCGCCACCGCGCAGCCTGGCCCCGAGGGCGGCGACGGTGCCGCCCGGGCCCGCGAAGAACCCCGGTTCCGCGCTTGCCCCGGTGCCGTCCGCCGCCGTCCTGGGCCCGTGCCCCGTACCGTTCACGCTCACTCCGCTCACGTCCCTACCGCCCCGCCCACGCTCGTACTGTCTCCGACCACGACCGGCCGGTTCCCGTCCGCGGCCCGGCCTGCTACGGACAGGACCGGCCGGTTTCCGTCCGCGGCCCGGCCCGCTTCTGACAGGACCGGCCGGTTTCCGTCCGCGGCCCGGCTTCCGGTCACGACCCGGTCCGGCTTCCGGCCGGGTCCGTACCGTTCCTGCCCACGGCGCACCGCCCTTACCGCGCCTGGGCGCCGGGGTGCGCGCGACTCCGGTGGCGGCGCGACGCCGGGGTCCGGCACCGGCGCGTGCGGTAGCGGGCGCGCGACATCGTGGTGTGCCGCTTCCCTCGCCGCTCCCGCACGACGGAAGCCGGCCCGCGAAGTAAGCCCCCGCGGCCCTCCCGCGCCGGGCCTCGCGCGCCAGAGCATCGCGCGCCAGGCCCCCCGCGCCGGGCCTCGCGCGCCAGAGCCTCGCGCGTCCGCGCCTCGCGCGTCCGCGCCTCCCGCGTCCGCGCCTCCCGCGTCTTCGCCTCCCGCGTCCGGCCCTCGCGTCCGCCCCTCCCGCGCCGCTCACGCCGGTGGCGGGAACCCGGGGAAGCCCGGGAAGAGGCTCAGCGCCGGCACGAACGCCGCCGTGCACACGGTCATCGACACGACGTTGCCGATGAACGGGTGGAAGTGCGCGGGGAGGCGGCTGCCGATGAACGCGGCGAGCGGCGGGCAGGCCACCGCGCCCAGCACGGCGCCCACCACCACCGACTGGACGCTGCCGCCGTACGCGAGCGCGGTCGCGGGGGCCACCGAGACGACCGGGACGAACGACGGGTACCAGCCCGCCTCGGCCCACTTGTGCCGCCACAGCACCACGGCGATCGCGGCGGTGAGCGCCTGCGAGGCGAGCACCTGCGGCCACAGGCCGGCCGCGGCCGGCAGCGCGGGATTGAGCAGGTACGCCACCAGGGTGCCCAGCAGCAGCCCCGCGCTCGCCCACTCGTTGCCGTAGAACTGCGCCTCGGAGTAGTCCGCCAGCATCCGGCGGGCCACCCACACCGGTCCCTGACGCCCGGGCGCCGGGCCCGCGGTCGGGCCTTCGGCGTCCGGCTCCTGCTCGGGGCGCGGCTCCTCGGCCGCGAGCGGGCGCGGCATCCACGGCAGCACCCGGCAGACGGCGAAGGCGATCAGCGCGCTCACCCACATGCCGGTGGTGGCGCCGACGACGCCGGGCAGGTGCAGCGGGGTGCTCACGTAGTCCACGGCGAGCAGCGCCACGGGGGTGGTGAGCAGGGCACCGAACGCGGCGCCGGTCAGCGCCACCGTCCAGCCCGCCCCGTACACGAGGACGACGGCCGGCGGCACCGACACGAACGGCACGAACGTGGGCTGCCACGATCCACTGGCCGGCACGGTCCAGCCCCACACCAGGTTGCTGGCGACCATGCCGAGCACGGCGCTGCCCGCGACCCACGGCCACAACCCCGTCCCGTAGCTGATCGCGAAGCCCTGCAGGCGCCCACCGGGACGGCGCCGCTGGACGAGGTGCGCGAGCGCGGCGGCCAGCAGCATGCCGGCACCGGACAGCGCGGTCTTGGCGTACTCGGACTCGGTGCCGTCGGCGACCAGCCAGCGCAGGAACGAGCCGACGCGGTAGTACCCGCCGATCCAGGCGCCGTAGTCCGGCAGCACGGCCGGCAGGGCCGGGCGCAGCGCCACGAGGCCCCATGCGACCAGCGAGGTGGCGGCGGCCACGGCCCCGGCGGTGAGCCAGAGCCGGCCGGACGCGGCGGGCGAGCCGGGTGCGGCCGGTGAGCCGGGCACGGCGGGCGGGTCGGGTGAGTCGGATGGTGCCTGCTGCGCGAGCCCGGTGGGAGGGTCGGGCGAGTCGGGTGAGTCGAGCGATGCCTGCGGATCGGATGTGGCGAGCAGGTCGGGTGAGTTCGGTGAGCCGGACCTGACGAGCGGGCCGGGTGATTCAGGCGAGCCGGACGCCGCCTGCGAGCTGGACGAGCTGCAAGAGCTGCAAGAGCTGGACGAGCCGGACGAGCTGGAAGAGCTGGACGGGCCGGGCGGACCGGACGGGTCAGACGAACCGGACGGGCCGGAGATGCCCTCTGAGCCGGACAGGCCCTCTGCGCCGGACGGGCCGGGTGAGCCGGACGGGCCGGGCGATCCCTGCGGGCCCGTCGGGGCGGGCACCGGGCCGCCCCCGGCCTCTGCTGCGGCCCCGTCACCGGGGCGTGTCTCTGTCATCGGAGCCTCCCTCAGCGCGGCAGCGCCGGGCCCAGCCGGTAGCCGAGCATGCCGTCGTAGAGGTCGGTGCGGCGGTCCCGGAGCAGGTCGTTGAGCTGGTTCCAGACCGGGGCGCTGCGCGGGGCCGCGAGGTCGACGTCGGCGTAGAGGACCGTCTCCTCCTCGGGCCCGGCGACGCGGCCGATGGGCCAGCCGTTGATGCCGGCGATCACCGAGCAGCCGAGGAACTTCGCGTCGCCCTCGGTGCCGACGCGGTCGGCGGCGGCGATGAAGACGTTGTTGACGTGGGCGGCGGTCATGGTCAGGTAGGTGGCCATGCACTTGCCGGTCTCGTCGAAGAGCGGCGGCGGGGTGAAGACCCAGTTGTTGGGGCTGCAGATGATGTCCGCGCCCTGCTGGGCGAGCAGCCGGGGCACCTCGGGGAACCAGATGTCCCAGCAGATCAGCATGCCGATCCGGCCGATGGCGGTCTCGAAGACCGGGAAGCCCTCGTCGCCGGGGGTGAACCAGAGCTTCTCCCGGTTCCACAGGTGGGCCTTGCGGTAGCGGCCCACATAGCCGTCCGGGCCGACCAGGACGGCGGTGTCGAACAGCCGCATGCCGTCCCGCTCGGCGATCCCGGCGACCAGGTGTACGCCGTGTTCGCGCGCGAAGGCCTCCCAGGCGCGCACCGTGGGCCCGGCCGGGACCTCCTCGGCGTGCGCGTAGGCGTCGGCGCGCCCGGTGAACGAGTAGCCGCTGGAGGCCAGCTCCGGCAGCACGATCAGGTCTGCGCCCTCGGCCGCGGCCGCGGTGGCGAGCTCCAGGGCGCGGGTGGCGTTGCGCTCGCGGTTGGCCACGCCGACCTGGGGGTCGAACTGGACGGCGGCGACCCGGACGGGGCTGACCCGGCCGTCGGCCGCGGGCGCCGGCCCGGCGGCGGCCGCCGGCGCCGACCCGGGCGTGCCGGCCGCCCGGGCAGTGGACCGCGGGGTGTGCCGAGGGGTCGGCTCCGTCTGCGGGGGAGCGGGCTGCGCGGTGTGCTGGGCAGCGGGCTGCGTGGGGCGCTGGGCAACGGGCTGCGTGGGATGCGGTCGAGCGGTCATCGCTGGCCTCTTCTCGGCTCTGAGGGCGACCTGTGGGGCTCGGGCCAAACGTTTGGGCGGGTGACTTTCGGCCAAGTGTTGGCGATAAAGCTATGCCCAAACGTTTGGGCCAAACGTTTGGGGTATCTTGAATCACACCAAGCGCACGGTCAAGGGGTCGGTGCCCGGCCGCGGGGCCGCGGCGTGCCCGCAGAAGTCACGGGGAGGTGCGGTGGCCGGTTCGCGACCTGCGACGTTGCGGTCGATCGCCGATCAGCTCGGTCTCCATGTGTCGACGGTCTCCCGGGTGCTGAACGGCGCGGTGGGCGAGGGCGCGCGCGCCGCGTCCGGCGACACGGCGGAGCGCATCCGCCGGCTGGCCGCGGAGCTGGGCTACCGCCCCAATCCGCACGCCACGAGCCTGCGCACCCGGCGCAGCAACCTCATGGGGGTGCTGGTTCCGCGGCTCTCGGACGTCGTCCTCGCGACGATCTACGAGGGCATCGAGGAGGCCGCCGCCGAGCACGGGCTCTCCGTGTTCGTCACGAACACCCAGGACGACCCGGAGATCCAGCGCGCCCGCACGAAGATGGTGCTGGACCGCAGGGTGGACGGTCTGATCTTCGGCGACGCCCACCTGGACGGCACCCTGCTCGCCGAGATCGCCGCGCAGGACACCCCGTTCGTGCTCGTCAACCGCCGTGCGGGCGAGTACCCGTCGGTGACCTGCGACGACTACCTCGGCGGCCGCCTGGCGGCCGACCATCTGCTGGCGCTCGGGCACGAGGAGGCCGCCGTGATCGCCGGCGAGCCGCACGCCAGCACCGGCGTGGACCGCACGAACGGCTTCCTGGACCGCTACCGCGAGGCCGGGCTGCGGATCCCTGACGAGCGGGTGGTGCACTCCTCGTTCGACACGCTCAGTGGCCACCGGGCGGCGGTGGACCTGCTCGCGGCCGCCCGCCGGCCCTCGGCGCTCTTCGCGGTCAACGACTTCGCGGCGATCGGCGCGATGGGCGCGGCGCGCGACCACGGGCTGCGCGTCGGGGAGGACATCGCCGTGGTCGGCTTCAACGACACCCCGCTCGCGGCGGAACTGCCGGTGCCGCTGACGTCCGTGCGGTCGCCGATGCACGAGATGGGGCGCGAGGCGGCGCGCCTCCTCGTCCGCCTCCTCGACGGCCGGCCGGTGGAGTCGGTCCGGCTGGCGCCGGTGCTGGTGGGCCGGGCGTCGAGCGGGGCGGGCGGGGTGTAGCGGCGGTTCCCGTTGCTGGCGGGTGCGGCGGCGGTTGCCGTTGCGGGCGGGTGCAGCGGCGGTTGCCGTTGCGGGCGGCCTCCCGGTCACCCGTCCCGGCGGCTGTCCCGTTCTTGTACGGCCGCGGTCACACCGGGAAGTGGCTCTCCGGGGCACGGCACGCAGCTCCGGTGAACAGCGTTAACCTGAGGTCCGTGACTGACCACAGCCGTTCCGCCGGTCCGCGCCGCCCCACCGGTCACCATCACGGAGACCTGCGCAACGCCCTGGAGCAGGCCGCCCTCGCCCTTGTGGCGGAGCGCGGCCCGCACGGCTTCACGCTGGCCGAGGCGTGCCGCCGGGCCGGGGTGAGCGTCTCCGCGCCGTACAAGCACTTCGCCGACCGGGACGCGCTGCTCGCCTCGCTGGCGCTCAAGGGGTACCGCGAGCAGGTGCGCCGCTACACCGCCGCGGTCGCGGGAGACGGTGATCCGGCCGAGCGGCTCGCCGCCTTCGCGGCGGCTTACGTGCGGTTCGCCGTCGAGGAGCGGGCGTTGTTCGACATCACCTTTCTGGCCGGTCTGGACAAGGGGCGCCACCCGGAGCTGGAGACCGCCGGTGGTGAGCTGTTCGCCGCCCTCGCGCCGGTCGCCGCGCGCATCGCTCCCGGGGACGCCGCGGCTCTCGATCTGCTGGTGCGGGTCGCCGCGGCGGCCCATGGCCTCGCGCTCTTCCTTCGGCAGGGGATGCTCCCGGCGGGGCAGGACACGCTCGGGGCCGCGGAGGAACAGGCCGCCCGGGTGGCGCGGGCCCTCGCCGAACAGGAACGGCACGCGACCTGATCGACTCCGTCGGCACCGTGGGTCACAGGCCGGGTGTCAGCCGGCGAGATGCGTCAGGAACCAGTCCCGGGAGGCCGCGGAGGCGGTGGTGAACCCCTCGCCGGTGTACGCGGCGAAGTGGCCGCCGGGGAGGAACAGGATCTTCTTCGGCTCGGCTGCCGTCCGGTACGCCGAGGCCGCCAGGTTTCCGCCGGTCAGGCCGTCCTCCCGGCCGACGATCATCAGCAGGGGTGTCGGCGTCACGTCGGGGAGGTACCGTGCGGGCTCGTAGCCGTGGAAGTTGTCGAGGCTGCGCAGGGTCACCTCGTTCGGCCAGGCCGGGTCGAGCTCTTCCCGGGCGTGGGTGAAGTACGCGTAGGAGTCGGGGGTGGGCAGGCCCACCAACTGCCCCGGGTCGGTCCCCACGACGGGCACGGTGGCCGGCGGTTCCCCCGCCGCCCGCGCACGCCGGTCGGCGGTGAACACGTCGGGCCCGACCACCAGGTTGTGGACCCGGGCGAGGTTGGCGTACGTGGCACGGCCGCTGATGAACGGCGCCTGTCCGCTGACGGCCTTCACCCGCCGGTCGATCGCCGCGACGACGAAGGCGTGTGCGGCGGAGAAGCTGGTGCCCCACACCCCGATCCGGTCGGGATCGACGTCCGGGTGGTTCTGCGCGCAGGTGATGGCGTGCTGGTAGTCCCGGATCTGCTCCCAGGGGTCGATCTCGTGCCGGGGCTTTCCGGGGGCGGCTTCGGACTCGCCCCAACCGCGGTTGTCGTACACCAGCACGGCGAGGCCGGCCGCCGCGAACACCTCGGCGAACCTGTCGAGGTACATGAGCTTGGTGGACGACCAGCCGTGGGCCATCACCACGCACGGGGCGGGGCCGGTCCTGGGCTCCGGCTCGTAGAACCAGCCGCGCAGCAGAGCGCCCTCGGCGTCGAACTCGATGTTGTGCCGCACCATTTCCTGTGCCCTTTCAGCTGTGTTTTTTTATCGGTACGTTCGTCAGGCTGCCTGGCGGCGGACGAATTCCGTCAGGTCGTCGACCTCCCGGCCCGCGACGTCGTGCCCCAATTGCGGATAGACCTGGATCTCCGCGCTCGTGTGCCGCCGCGTCCAGGAATCCGTCCGCGCTACCGCGTCCCGCGGAATCACCCCGTCGAGGGCGCCGCGGCCCCAGAAGACCGGCGGCCTGGTACCGGCGAGCACCCGGTCCCCCGGCTGGCTGTCGCCCACGACGAATCCGCCCAGTTGGACCGCGTACGAGAAGCGCGAGGGGTCCTGCCGCAGCAACTGCAGCGCCATCGCGCCGCCCTGCGAGAAGCCGATGAGCCCCACCGAGGAGAATGCGGGCTGTGCGGTCAGCCAGGTGAGGACGGCGCCGGTCATGGCGTTCGCCAGGGACGCCTGCGGGTTGCCGATGGGGTTGCCCCGCCTGGGGAACCAGGCGTATCCGCCGGCCTCGGGCACGGGGGCGCGCAGCGACGCGACGACCAGTTCGCCGTGCAGGTGCGAGGTGAGTTGGAAGAGGTGCGTCTCGTCGTAACTCCACCCGTGCAGCGCCACCAGCAAAGGCCGGCCGGCGCGCTCCTCCTCGGGCGCGGACCACAGCACGGCCTTGCCGTCAATGGACGGACGGGGCACGGTGGAATGGCTCACGATCGACTCCCTGGACGTTTCTCGGCGTTCCGGTGGATTCCATCGTGGGGGCGCGATCCGATGACGTCCAATACCTGATCGGAGAGCTGTGATACCCGGAATGTATAAGCGCCGGAAAACGAAGAGGAAGGTGAATTGCTCGGGAGGGAAAGGAATTCCGGTTCACGGTGAACCGCGGGATTCCCGTCGGACCCGGGCCGGTGGTCGTGGCGGGCGCACGGCAGGGGCACCGCCGCACCCACCCGGCACCCACCTCTGACGGGTCGACAGTTCCGGTACTCCGATGGCAGGATTCCACCATGATGACCAGCCGAAAGGGCCATGCCGCGTAGTCGGCCGAGCGCACTGCGCGCCCAGCAGTGGAGACCGCCGCACCATCTCTTCCGACCCCGCCCCTGGCCGACCCGTATCGACGGCCTGTCCTCCCGCACCGTGTCCGCCATTCACCGGGCGGAGACACTCCGGCATGGAGAGGAGTCGGGCATATGGCCCGGTGCCACCGCGGCGGCACTTCGGTCGTACCGCCGGTTCCTCGCACGTCCAGGCCGGCACCTCTACCTGCTCAGATCCCACTGCGGCTGCTACGGCTGCGAACTCGACGAGAACGTGACAGCGGCGCGGGACCTCCTGGAGTTGGTCCTGCCGACGCTTCCCCGCTGGGCCCGCGGTGAGTTGAACGCACTCCTGGCAGGCATGGACGAGCAGTTGTGGCGCCGAACGCTGCCCGACCCCTCCGCTTCCAGAAACCCCGGCAGAGCCTGGTGGCATTCCAGGCTCTACGACGAGACCAGCCACCTCTGAGGCCGGCGCGGGCGCGGGGTTCGGGGCGCGGGGCGCGGCGTCCCGGCGAAGCTCCGCAGGGGCCGCGGTCCGCAGGGGACGTCTTGCCGGCCCCGGCCCGGCCCGGGAGCAGGTGTTCCGCCGGCCGGTCTCGGCTTCGTCGACGGCGGCGGGCGGCCGGACGGCCTAGACGAGTAAGTCCGAAGGCTTGGTCAGTGGTCGTAGGCGGTCAGTGATCGGGTGACGCTATGCCTCGGTATGCCTCCCCCGCGCAGCCCTCTTGCGCTACCAGGGTTTATGTGCAGGACACTGAGACTGAACCAGGACGGAAGGCGCCACGACGGGAGCACCGAGGTGGTCGCATCCGAGATTCTGCCGCTCGATGGCCATCGCGATGGCTCGGCGGCGCGGCGCACGTCGGCGGTCGCCCAGTAGGCGGATCCGGTTGAAGGCTGCGGGGCTGAAGTGGCGGCGGCGACACGGGCGCACGGAAGCGGCGCGGGCCGACGGGCGCATCTGTCCGGGCCGATAAAGGCCGAAGTAGAGTCGCGACGGGCCTCGGAGGCAGCTCCAGTGCCTCCGAGGCCCGCCTGGCATAGCGATGGTCGAAGTGTTGGCACCGGGCTGACCCGGGAGACGATCGCCAGAGCAGTGGCCGCGGTCTCGAGGAGCGTTTCATCGCAAGGGGACTCCGTGACGGCGGGCGACGTAGATCAGGTACGGGTTGCGTTCCGGGTTCGGGCATTCGGGCGGGCGGCTCAGCACGGCGGCGACCTGTGCCGAACTCCGCCTACCCGCCGCCGACCGCGCCGCAGAAGTGGGGGCTGAGCATGAGGATGACCGACGAGGAGCGCTGGCGTTCTGCTAAGCGCACCGGGCAGTGCTGTGTTTGCGGCCGCGCTATCGGCAACGACGTCGCCCAGGGCTGCACCGCGTACACGTGCACGACTCTCTGCGGAACCTGCGGTCACCCTGGTCAGGTCCACAAGGACTGGTACACGCACCTCGGCCGGCCCGCCTTCTGCCGGGGGTGCCACCTGGAAGACCCGGCTCGTGAGCACTCTTTCATCGGCGCCGTGTGATCGAGCTACCGCACCGCCGAGAAGTGAGGGGACGACCATGCACCGAGCAGGTGACTGGCTGACGATCACAACGGGCCCGAAGCACGGGCAGACCCTGGAGGTCACGTCAGTTCGCAAGTACGCCACTGACGCCGGTTACCATCTCCGCGGCGGGGACGGCCTATACCCGCCCACCCACGTCGCGCTCGCCTCCCAACGTGCCGGAGGCAACCCGTGTGGCTCCCCGTGCGATCAGCGTGCTCATGGCGAGCTCGGAGACTACTACCACTGCCTCGGCCAGTGCTTCTGCACCCTCACGGGTGCACCACCGAGGAGTGAGGGGCGTTCCCACAGAACCATCCCCCGCCTGAGGTAAGCAGGCGGAGCACCACCCGCGTCAGCTTGCGCCAGCGCTGGCAGACAACAGCCAGTCACCTCAGTGAGACGCCCACGTCACAGGCCGGAGTCCGTCCCGGGCCGGCCGGACGGCCCGGCCGCCAGGGCGATACCCCTTGCGGCCGGGCGACGCGAAAGCTTGTGTGACCTGACGCCTTCACATGAGCGAGGGCCTGACTGCTGCCTCGTAGAGGCCTGACCCCACTTTCAGCGGCGCCCTGCGCACCGCGGCAGCGACCGTGAGCACCGCATCGACGGACCGCCGGGGGCCGCCGGCTGCCTTCCCGCTGTGAACCCTGGGCAGATCATGGGACGGCCGGACGTGTGTGGTATGCCGGATCCGCTGGACTTTGCCCGGTCCCCACCGATGTGAACGAGAGCGGCCAGACGCCTCAGTCCGTGCGGTGCCTGTTGTCGAGGTGGCCCATGGCGTCGTGACTGATTCAGGTTGCCTGCGGCCAGGCATGCAACTGCTCGGCGATCCTTGCGGCAGTGCAAGCGGGATCTCGCAGCAGATCTCGCAGAGCGACGGCGTCCTCGCGGGTGGGCTTGACCGCTATGCCGGAGGCCTCCAGGTACATCACGCCTGTCGCGGCGGCCACGGCGAGGTTGGAACGCTCCAGCCATCGGCAGCGGCCGAGTATGTGTACCAGGGCGGCGGCGCGGGAGTACGGACCGTCGTAGACCGGGGTTTCCAGCAACTCGGCCCGGTGGCAGGCGACGGCGGCCACCGGCACCCCGTAGTCGTCGGGAGCGGGGTCCCCCGCTCCCGCGATTTCCGCGACCTGCAGGATCCAGGGGACGTCGATGTACAGATCCATTACGCGGCGTGCGCTCCCGGGCCCTGGCGGTCGGCGTCTTCGGCCTCGTCGAAGAGATCCTGGTGCTCGTCGAGGAAGCGCCGGGCGGCGTCCAGGCCGCGCTGGCGCAGCCCGCCGGCGTCGTCCAGTACGAGGGCAGCGATGTAGTCGCCGAGGGCCAGGCCGCGGTCTTTGGCGCGGGCCCTCGCCAGCTCAGCGATGGTGTCGTCGACGCGCGCACCCAACTGTGTCTTCGCCATACGCTGATGGTAACACCTGTTACCACAACCGGATGGGGGTCATACCGGCCGAGCCGTTCTCCCATACCCGGTCCTCCCGGCTTGGAAGCCGGTGGATACCAGCACCGGCCACGGGGTTCAGTACGCCCCTTCCGGCAGCGGGAATGGGGCGCAGCCACGCGATGGCAGGTAACGGCGACGGCTGCGGAAGTGCGATCGTCGTCGTGTCCAGTCACTGGTAGCGCCAGACGTGGTGGAGTCTGACGACCTCGTTGTGCCAGCAGGGGCTCGGCCCGGGGTGTGTTCTTGTCGACGCGGCGGAGCACTTCCGCCTGGTCGTCCGGGTGCAGGGGCGGCAGGGCGGAGCCGAGCTGGCGGCCGAGCCGGGACCAGGACGTGGTCACCCGCTCACGGGCGGCCTTCTTCAGAGCCCCGCGCACCGCGGCAGCGACCGCGGGCACCGCGTCGGCGGACAGCCGGGGCGGGACCGCCGGCTTCACCTCCGGACGCGGGCTGTGCTGTCCCGCTGTGCCGGCCCGGCTCGGCGGTCCGGCGGGGCGCTCGGCCCGCCGCCGCGGCGGGCGGTCCTGGCGCCGGCGCTCGCCCCCTGTGCTCGGGGCCCGGTGCGGTGTCATGGCGGCAGCACGCTGGATCCAGCGCTCGACGTCCCGGCGCTCTCCTGCGGTGACGAGGGAGCCTGCGCTCGCCGCGCTCGACTTCAGAGCCTTCACCATCCGCTGGACCTGGTGGTCGGGGAGGCCTTTGGCCAGCAGACGCGTCGGCACGAGGAGTACTTCATCCTGGTGGCCCCTGCAGTAAGGGTCTGGCCATGCGACGTACGCCTCCTGCTTGCACCGGATGCGCGGTGGTGGACGACAGCCGAACTGCGGGACGGCGGCACGCATGTGGAACCGGAAGTCCTGCTCGACCTCATTGACGGCTACTGGGAGGGATGGCTGCCCGACGGAGAGATCTCACTCGAGTGAGATCCACTGTGCCTATCGCGATGAAGGAGAGCAGAAAGTGACCCTGCACGCCATCGAGATCACCCTGACCCGCGCCGTTGGGACCGTCGAGCTGAAGGCGGCGCAACAGGGAAGTCGTCTGTCCCTGGCGGCCTCCGAGGACCGTACGCGCCTGGTGGTTCTCGTGTCCGCGAAGAACGAAGGCAAGGCGATGCGGAAGATCTGGTGACGGCTGTAGGACGCACTGCCCATCGACGTGCTCTGCAGCATGTTCCCCGGGCATGAGCGGTACCTCATGAGCATCCGATGACCGAGCAGACATGGGAATGGATCCGCTCTCAGGCGGCCGCCACGGCGCAGGCACCGGAGGAACACTTGTGGGAGGCCGTCGCCCAGGCTCTGGCCGGCGACCGCTCCACGCGGCGGGCGGGGCTGGCTTGTGCCCAGAGTGAACTGTTCCGTGAGTTTCCGCCCGAGGAAATCACTGCGGAAGCGGCAGGGTGGATCAGCAGAACCCGACCTTCGGGATGGTCACTGGCACCTGACCTTGGCGTACGCCGTCGACTGGGGGCCTGACCACTCAGGGCCAGGCCCTGCCAATCATCCTTCACTTGGTGACCAAGTGGCCTGCCGTGAGCACGTGCTGGATCCGGCGTAGGGCGCCCAGTTCGGTCATGGGGTCGCCGTCGACGACGATGAGGTCGGCGCGCATTCCGGCAGCCAGGTGGCCCGTGTCGGACAGTCCGAGTGCGTGGGCGGCGTTGACGGTGGCCATGTCGAGGATCTCGGCATGCTCGAAGCCGAGCGAGGCGAAGAACTCGAGCATTCCGACGTAGTCGCCGAACCGCGCCCCTGGCACGCCGGCGTCCGTGCCGGCGATGAAACGGACACCGGCCTCGCGCATCTCCTGAGTGAGCTCGACCATCGCCTTGGCGCGTTCGGCTCCCATCTGCTCGAGGAACAGCTGCCAGTCCCCGGACACACATCGGCAGACGGAGATGTCATTGTCGACAATCCGCCGAGTGATCGCCGGGTCGTAGACGATGCCCTCAGCGGTGCGCCAGGAACAGTGTTCGATGGTTCGAACGCCGGCGTCCACGCAATGGGCGATTGTCTCGGTGCCGTGCGCGTGAGCTGCTACTCCCAGGTCATGGCGGGCCGCCTCCTTGACGATCAGGCGTAGCTGGGGGGGTGAACTGTGCCTCCCACATACGGGGACCGTTCGGGGTGAGGGCGCCGCCCGAAGCCATTACCTTGATCACGTCGGCACCGGCTGCCGCGTTGCGGGCGATCTGTGCGCGGATATCGTCGTCCGTGGTGACTTCACCGCCGAGAAAGCCGCAATGACCACCGTGCGAGGTCAGCGGCGTGGTCGCCGCGATGATGCGCGGGCCGACCATGTCCCCTGAGTCGATGGAGGAACGCAACGCCACGGTGAGCCCGTCACGGTCGCCGAGATCCCGTAAAGTCGTCACTCCAGCGCACAGCAGCTGCCGGGCGCGCTGCGCCATGGCGGTGGAGAGCTCGCCCGGATCGGCGTTCGACACCGTGCTGATCAGGTCCAGGTCCGCATCGAAGGTCAGGTGGACATGGCAGTCGATCATTCCGGGCATCACCGTCGCTCCGGGACACCGCAGCCGAGGCACGTGCGCATCCACCGACGCGTCCAGCTCGGCGGCCGGACCGACAGCGGCGATGACGCCGGATTCGACGAGCACGGCGCCGTCGACGGTCACCTGTTGTGCGGGTCCGGCGATGACACGGTCCGCGGTGATCAGTATTTTGGTCACGTTTGCCTCTCGAGGGCGTGGGATATGGCGATTAGCGCACGGGCGTCAGCGCCCAGGTCGTTGCCGGCCGGGGACGCGATGCGAGCGGCCAACAACTCGGTGTGCGGGGACTCGGTGGTCGGCTTCAGCGCCAGTGCCTCGGTGATGTGCCGGGCGAGTTGGTCTGCCGGGCCACGGGCGAGGTCGGTGTCGGGCGCGACCCGTGTCAGGTAGGGGCTCAGGCGGGCTAGACGAGTAAGTCCGAAGGGGCCGGGTGCATGAAGCGAGGGTCTCGTTGGTCCGTTTGTGACGACAGACCTCGAAACCCTCGCGACTGCACTGTACGTGAAGATCGATGACTCTCTGGTCGGAACGCGGCGATGGGGCCGCCCGCCGAACCTGACCGACGCCGAGCTGCTGACGCTGGCGGTGATGCAGGCCCTGCTCGGATTCGTCTCCGAAGCCCGCTGGCTGCGTTTCGCCCGCGCCCACCTGGCCGCCGAGTTCCCCTGCCTGCCCGGGCAGTCCGGCTACAACAAGCGCCTGCGGGCCGCGAACACACTGATCAGCCGATTCATCCGCACCCTCGCCCGCGACACCGACCTGTGGCACGACGACGTGTGGATCGTGGACTCCACACCCGTCGAGTGCGCCCGCTCACGGCCCACCGTCAAACGCTCCGACCTGGCCGGCTGGGCCGGTTACGGCTACTGCCCCTCCCACTCCCGGTTCTTCTGGGGCCTGCGCCTGCACCTGATGTGCACACCCGGCGGGCTGCCGATCGCCTGGGCCCTGGCCAACCCGAAAACCGACGAACGCGAGGTACTGGCCGACATGCTCACCGGTGACCAGGACCTGCTGGCCACCCACCCGGGGCAGACGATCATCGGCGACAGAGGCTACGTGTCCAAGCACCTCGACGCCTTCATGGCCGAGCACGGCCTGGTCCTGCTGCGGCCGACCTACCGCAACCTCACCCCCCGGCTGGGAGAACACCTGCTCAAGCCCGTCCGCCAGCTCATCGAGTCGGTCAACGACACCCTCAAAGGCCAACTCGACCTCGAACGTCACGGAGCCAGGACCCCGGCCGGGGTCCTGGCCCGCGTCGGACAACGGATCCTCGCCATGACGGCCGCCCTCTGGCACAACCGCACCACCGGCGCACCCGTCACCCGATCACTGACCGCCTACGACCACTGACCAAGCCTTCGGACTTACTCGTCTAGCGCCGCTCGCCCACCGCCGCCATGGCTGTGAGTGCCGTGTCCACGGCGGCGACGAGGCGTCGCGGATCGGGGTCCGCCTTCACGAGCACCTGGAGCCCTTCCAGCAACATCGTCAGCATGGCGGCGCAGGCCGGCAGGTCCAGGGCCTCGGAGATCTCCCCGTGCCGGGCTGCCGCCCGCAGGCCCTGAAGGAACCCGTCCTCGACGACGGACAGGACGTCGCTCACACTGCCCGCGACTTCCGGGTCGGCCGGCAGCAGCTCTCCGGCGGCGTTGGCGATCAGGCATCCGCGGGGGGAGTCCTGTTCCGCGGCCAGTTCGATCCACCCGATCAGGACGGCACGGATCCGGGGCAGGACGGGGCCTCCCGCCAGCAGGGTGGGTGCGAGGATCCGGGCCTTGCTGTCGCGATAGTGGGCGAGAGCCTTGAGGAACAGTGCACGCTTGTCCCCGAAGGTGCGGTACAGCGAACCCGGGTGGAGGCCCAGTTCAGCGGTGAGGTCGGAGACGGACGTCGCTTCGTAGCCGCGGGTCCAGAACAGTTCCATGGCGCGGTCGACGACGTCCTGCTCGTCGAAGGTCCGAGGGCGTGGCATGACACCAGCCTAGCCCTATTTGAGTGATCGCTCACAAAACGGTAGCCTTCGTTTGGGAATGATCCTTCACTTTCCGGTCGGGGGCGTCATGTGCCGCGCCCCGGGCTCCCCGGGCAGTATGCGCAAGAGCTGAGGGCGATGATGATCGAAGGCTTCACGAGCGCTTTCGCCGAGGTCAACGGCACCCGGCTGCACTACGTCGCCGGGGGGCAGGGCGATCCCCTGGTACTGCTCCCCGGCTGGCCGCGGACCTGGTACCAGTTCCACAAGGTCATGCCGGTGCTGGCGCAGCGCTACCGGGTGATCGCCGTGGACCTGCGCGGCATGGGCGAGTCCGGCAAGCCCGCCGCGGGATACGACAAGAAGACCATGGCCCGGGACGTCCACGAGCTGATCCGCGCCCTCGGCTACCGCGAGGTGAACATCGCCGGTGAGGACATCGGGTCGATGGTGGCCTACAGCTTCGCCGCGAACCATCCCGAAGCGACCCGGAAGATCGCTCTGTGGGAGGTGGGACACCCCGGGGAAGCCTTCAACGACCTGCGCATGCTTCCGCAGGAAGGCCGGCCGACGGCACCTTGGTGGTTCGCGTTCAACCAGATCGACCGGCTTCCCGGGCAGCTCCTCGAAGGCCGGTTCCGGTTCCTCGTCGACTGGCTGATCGACTACCAGGCCACGGACCCCGGAGCCTTCAGCGAGGAAGCCCGCGCCCGCTACGCCGCCGCGTACGACACCCCGGACGCGATCCGCGCGGCGAACGGCTGGTACCAGACCTTCGGCCAGGACATCGCCGATGCGAAGGACTATCCGGTGCTGACGATGCCCCTGCTCGGACTCGGCGGCATCTACTACCCGTTCGTGCCCGCACTGCTGGAAGGGAGGGCCGCGGACGCGCGCTACGTGGAGTTCGCGGGCGCGGGCCACTACCTCGCCGAGGAGCGCCCCGACGACCTCGTGCGGGAACTGACCGCTTTCTTCGCGTGATCCCGAGTCGGTGGGTCGGTGGGTCGGTGGGTCGGTGGGCCGGTGAGTGGGGGCCGGTGGGCCGGTGGGTCGGGGAGTCGGTGAGTCGGGGGGCGGTGGGTCGGGGGACGGGGATCCGCCGGCCGGGCTCGGGGGTGAGCGGTTCCCGCAGGGCGACAAGCGCAGGGGCCGGCCGCGGCGCCCGCTGGTCCGGGCGCGCCGCAGCGCGTGTGCGACCGGTGCGGTCAGTCGCGCGGCGCGTGTGCGACGGAGTCCACGGCGATGGTCAGCAGGAGCCGGACAAGACGGTTCCCTTCGCTGAACGGCGAGGCGACGCGCGGCACGCACGATGAGGGTGCGCTGTCGCGGCGGGGCGGCGGTGTTCCGGTGCTCGGTGTGCCGTTGTGCCGTTGTGCCGTTGTGCCGGGGCGACGTGATCATGCCACCACCCGCACAGCAACCAGAGCGCCCCCTACCCGCACCCAACGCCTCCGGTCTCTCCTGCCCGTGCCGAACGTCTCCGGTATCCCTCGACGGGGGTGGGGGTGGCGGCCAGACCCCCACCCCCGTCAGGGGTCAGCGCCCGGTGGAGTCCGGCAGCATCCCGCGCTGGTCCACGACCGCCCGTCGCAGAACGGCCCCGCTGCCGCTCAGCACCGTCGCCGGGCCGCCCCGCTTCTTGTCCTCGGTGACGTACGAACGCCACCCCAGGTACGTCAGGCTCCGCGCATCGAAGACCCACTCGTCGCGCGTGGCCTCGTGCCGGTCCTCACGGGTGATACCGATCCCGTGCCGCCCCGCACCGTCCACCGCGTCCGGAACCTCCCGCACCCCGGGGATCCGCGCCACCACTCCGTACAGCGCGGCGGCCGTACGCGGCGGCATGATCGTCTCGCTGATGAGCGTGCCGATCTGCTCGAAGACCGCCTGGTCCTTCGACACCCGCGGCCCCTCCGTCCGGGTCTCCCGGTACAGCAGTGCCCGCAGCTCGTCGGGGTCGGTGGGCAGCGAGGCCAGCCACTTGTACGTGGGCCGGTCGATGCCGGGCCCGACCGCGCCCGTCTCGTCCGTGCCGTCCGGGCCCGCGGTCTCGATGGGCAGGTCCTCGCCCGACATCGGCACGCCCTTGCCCGTCTCCCGGAGCCAGCCGAGGTTGGTGACGGTGGTGGGGTCCTGCGACATCCACACCTCGCGCTTGTGCGGCGGACCCAGCTTCACGGGCCCCTCGAACGTGCCCTCGTTCGACCGCACCAGGCTCCGCACGTACACGAACTGCCCGTCCTTGACCGGCGACTCGTCCTCCTTCATGGCCGCGGACGCGATCCGGTCGAGGGTGACGACGGCTTCGTGCGTGGCGCCCGCGCCGGAAGCGGAGCCGGCGCCGGGACCGGCCACGGCGGGCACGCCCTGCCCACCCCGGTCGCCCGCGGCGAGCGAGCCGACCAGTGTCCCCGCGACCGCCAGCGACGCGACCGCCAGCGACGCGACCGGCACCAGCACGGCGGGCCGCAGCAGACGCCGGCGCCGGGCCGGCACCGGGGACGCAACCGGGACCGGTGCCGGAACCGGTTCCGGTGCCGGGGCGGAGCCCCGGACCGGGCCGCCGGCCGGAGCGGTGCCCTCCGGCACGGCACCCGCACCGGCTTGCAAATCCTGATCGATACGCTGCATCAGACGTTCCTTGTGGTGGAGGTGACGCCCCGGCGGAAGATCCCACTCCGCCCTGCCGGGCAGCAGCCGGGTCAGCTCCTCCCGGACGCGTTCCTCGGACCCGTCCCGGTCCCGACGCCGAGCGTTCATGGGGTTTCCTCCCGCAGGGGCAGGGCCACGAACGTGGCCTCACTCCCCATCTCTCCGCGGCCGCGATGGGGTTCCGGCCGTTCCTCACTGAGTCTGCTCAGCCGCGCGCGGGCCCGCGCCAGCCGCGACCGCACCGTCCCGACCGGCACGCCGAGCGCCTGCGCGGTCTCCTGGTAGCTGAGCCCCGACCACACGCACAGCACCAGCACCTCCCGCTCCTGGCGCCGCAGCCGGTTCAGGCTCGCGCGCACCGCGGCGAGCCGCCGTGCGTCGTCGACGCGTCCGGCGGTCTCCTCGGCGAAGTCGGTCACCGGCCGGGGCTCGGGCCGGTGCGCGAGGAAGGCGAGCCGACGGCGCAGGCTCCGGTTGGCGTTGTGCGCCTTGTGCGTGGCGATGCCCAGCAGCCACGGGCGGACGGAGCCGCCGTCCGGCTCAAGCCGGTCCCGGGTGCGCCAGGCCGTCAGGAAGGTCTCGGACATGATCTCCTCGGCGGTCGACCAGTTGCCGGTCAGCCGCAGGCCGTGGTTGTAGACGGCCCGCGCATACCGCTCGTAGAGGTCCTCGAAAGCCGCACGGTCCCCGGCCCGCAGGCGCGCCCGCACACCGCCGTCCCCACCGGGGTCCTCCCCTTCGCCGCCGGGGCCCTCCGGTTCCAGACGGTTCTCCCGGTTCTCCCGGGCCTCCCGGTCGTCCGGGTCATCCCGCTCGTCCGGGTGGCCCCGGTCGTCCCGGTCGCCTCGGTCTTCCCGGCGTTCCAGGCCCGCTGAACGTCCTGAGCCCCCTGAGCTCCTTGAGCCCTCTGAGCCCCCTGGATCTCCTGTGGCTCCCGTGGCTCCTGTGTCTCTGTTCCTCACATCCGTTACCTGTCCGCGAGCGCCGGTGGGTTCCTGTGTCCTGTGTCACGCCCTGCGCGGGCCCCGGGCCGGCTGCCACGATGGCCTGGCGGGGACCTGTGCGGGCGACCGGCGTGAGTGCGGGAGACCCGGCGTGAGTGCGGGAATCCCGGCGGAGTGCGGGAGACCCGGCGGACCCGCGCCGGGCGGCAGGCGGCGTCGGCCCGTCCGTTCACTCCCGGTCGGTGGCGGGCCTGCGGGCCAGGAGGTAGGCCTGCTGTCCCCGCGAACCCACCTCGGCTTCGTGCGGCTCGCGGACGAGGCGGGCCTCCACCCTCAGCCCGGTCGCGGTGACGAGGTCGGCGATCCGCTCCGGCGGCGTCCAGTAGACGTCGAGGGAGAGGTCGTGGCCGTAGGCGTGGTCGAGATGCGTGAGGAGGTCGCCGGCCTTGAAGGCGAGCAGGAACGGGGCGCCCGGCGCGAGCACCCGGCGGAACTCGGCGAAGACCCCCGGCAGCAGTTCCGGCGGCGTGTGGACCGTGGAGTACCAGGCGACGACGCCGCCCAGCGCACCGTCCGCCAGGTCGAGCGCGGTCATCGAACCCACCTCGAAGCGCAGGCCCGGGTGCACCGCCCGGGCCACCGCCACCATCTCCGGAGAGAGGTCCACCCCGAAGACGTCCACACCGAGCCCGTGCAGGTGCGCCGTCACCCTGCCGGGGCCGCAGCCGACGTCCGCCACCGGGCCGGCACCGGCTTCCCTCGCCAGCTCCGCGAAGGCGCCCAGCATGGCGCGGTCCAGCGGCCTGCCGGCCAGCTCGGTGCGGAGC
The DNA here is from genome assembly GCF_057320905.1 of Streptomyces sp. DSM 116793. Classification (NCBI taxonomy): domain Bacteria; kingdom Bacillati; phylum Actinomycetota; class Actinomycetes; order Kitasatosporales; family Streptomycetaceae; genus Streptomyces; species Streptomyces sp. DSM 116793. The sequence continues at coordinate 4,963,529 of NZ_CM170494.1, forward strand.
AACCGCTCGTAGTCGACGGCCACGGTGTCGTACGCCGTTCGGGTGGCGTCCAGGTGGCTCCGCAGCCCGGCCCGCGCATCGGTAGGGCATGTACGGGGGCGGGGGCGGGGAGGACGGGGTGGTGTCGCCTCGGTGTCGGTCATGCCGCGTGAGCGTAGCCGCGACCCCTGACAGCGCCTCCCGCCCACCGCCGCACCGCCGCGCCCGCCCGCCGCCGCACCGCCGCGCCCGCCGTGAGCGCACGGGCAACCGGTCCTTCCGGACCACCCGCCCCGAGCACCCCACGCATCCGGCTCACTCCGCGCATCCGGCTCACCCCGCACCCCCGGCTCATCCCACGCCCCCGGCTCACCCCGCGCCCCCGGCTGGCCCCGCGCCCGCGCGGCCCCTCACGTCAGCAGTGACCCGCCGTCCACCGTCAGTACCGTGCCCGTCGTGAAGCTCTGGCGCAGCAGGTACACGTAGGCCTCCGCGACGTCCTCCACCTCGCCGACCCGGCCCAGCAGGTTGGCGTCGGCGACCTGCTTGTAGAGCCGGTCGCGCTCGTCCTCCGGGAGGCGCGACCAGACGGCCGAGCGGGACACGCCGGGGCGTACCGCGTTCACGCGCACCGGGGCGAGTTCGACGGCCGCCGCCCGCACCGCTGCCTCGATCGCGCCGCAGATACTCGCCCCGAGCACCCAGCCGGGGCCGGGGCGCTGCACGGCCGTGCCGCTGGTCAGCACGGCCGAACCCGTGCCGCGCAGATACGGCCGCGCCGCGCTGAGGGCGCGCAGCGCGCCGAAGTACCGCAGCCGGAAGAAGTCCTGCGCCGTCGCCACGTCCAGCTGCTCGATGGGCATCATCCGCAGCGGCTCACCCGCCGTGTACACCAGATGGTCGAAGGCCCCGACGCGCTCGAAGAGAGCGGCGACCTGTGCGTCGTCGTTCAGGTCGGCGGTCTCGCCGGTGCTGCCCTCGGGCAGCGTCTCCAGCGCCGCCCGCACCCGCGCCTCGTTGCTGGACACCACGGTGATCCGCGCGCCCAGCTCCGCGGCCTGCGCGGCGGTGGAGAGCCCGATGCCGGACGAACCACCGAGGACGACCACCCGCTGGTCAGTAAGGGGGGTAAGGGTCATCTCCCAACCTCTCGGTCATATTTCCTGTGACGACTGCATCGTCGTCCGGCCCCCACGGCGCCGTCCAAGACCTCTTCCGCCTGCTGTCATACCCTGGAGGCACCAGGAGACGGGGAGGCGCGCCGGGCCCGCGCCGGGCGAGCCCCCGGACGAGGAGCCGGCAGTGGACATCGACCTGCGAAAGCTGCGGTACTTCGTCGCCGTGGCCGAGGAACTGCACTTCGGCCGTGCCGCGGCCCGCCTGCACATCGCCCAGCCCGTGCTGTCCCGGCAGATCGGCGCCCTGGAGAGCGAGCTGCGCACCCGCCTCTTCCGGCGCGACCGGCGCTCCACCGAGCTGACCCCGGCGGGCCGGCAGCTCCTCGACGACGCGCCGGCCCTGCTCGCGTCCGCCGAGGCGCTGCTGCGCCGGGTGCGCCGGGCCGGCGCCGACCGGCCGCGCTTCGGTGTGGGCTTCATGCCGGGCATCACCGTCACGGACGCGGTGCGGGCCCTGTCCGCGCGCCACCCCGACCTCGCCGTGGACGTCGTCCGCACCTCCTACCGCGACCAGGCGCAGATCGTGCTGGACGGGAGGGTGGACGTCTGTTTCGTGCGGATGCCCGTCGACCAGCGCGGACTCGAACTGTCCGCCCTCTTCACCGAGCCCCGGGTGGCCGTGCTGCCCGCCGCGCACCGGCTGGCCGGCAAGGCGTCCGTCGCGATCGCCGACCTGGCCCGCGAGCGGCTTCTCCAGGACCCCGACGCGGTGCCCGAGTGGCGCGACCTGCCCGCCCACCCCGACGACGCGCCGCGCCGGCCCCGGCCGCCCGTCGACACCGTCGAGGAGAAGCTGGAGTACGTGGCGGCCCACGACGGCCTGGTGGTGCTCCCGCAGTCCACCGCCTCCTTCTACACGCGCCCCGACGTCGTGCACATCCCCATCGAGGACATCGGCCCCAGCCAGGTCTGCCTCGCCTGGGCCGCGGGCCGCCGCACCGGCCTCGTCGCCGAGTTCGCCGCCCTGGCCGCGGACCGGTACGCCTGAGCACGCCCGGACACACCCGGACACACCCGGACCCAGCGCCCGGGCCACGCCCGGCACACACCCGGACCACGCCCGTCCCGGTGGCCGGCGGGCCGGCGGGCCCCGTCTCGCCGCTCAGCCCGCGTCGGGCGCCACGGCACCGTCCTCCCGGTGGCCGCCGCCCCACCGGCCACCGTTCTCTTCGTGACCGTTCTCCCCGTGACCGTCCTGCCCCTGGCCGTCCTGCCCCTGGCCGTCCTCGGCTGCGCCGTCCTCGCCTGCGCCGTCCTCGGCGGCCCCGTCGTCCCGCCGTCCGTCCGGCGTGTCGAGGAGTTCGCGGACCTCGTCCGCCGACGTCTCCACCAGTTCCTCTCCGACCAGCAGCCAGCGGGTGATGCCGATGGACGCGAGGAACGGCAGGTCGTGGCTGGCGACCAGCAGGGCGCCCTCGTAGGCGGCGAGAGCGCTGGTGAGCTGCCGGACGCTGGGGATGTCCAGGTTGTTGGTGGGCTCGTCGAGCAGCAGGAGCTGCGGGGCGGGGGCGGCCAGCATCGTCGCCGCGAGGGCGGCACGGAAGCGCTCGCCGCCGGAGAGGGTGCCGGCGGGCTGCTCGGCGCGGGCGCCCCGGAACAGGAACCGCGCGAGCTGGGAGCGGATCTCGTTGTCCGGCACGCCGGGGGCCGTCCGGGAGACGTTCGCCGCGACGCTCAGCCCGTCGTCCAGCACGTCGAGCCGCTGCGGCAGGAACCGCAGCGGCACATACGTCCTGGCCCGCCCGGACAGCGGGGCCAGTTCGCCGGTGAGGGTGCGCAGCAGGGTGGTCTTGCCGGCGCCGTTCCTGCCGACCAGCGCGATCCGCTCGGGCCCGTGCACATGGAGGCTGCCCTCCTTCAGCCGGCCGTGCGGCGGGCGCAGCTCGTCGAGGGTGAGGACGGTGCGTCCCCTCGGCACGGCGGTGCCCGGCAGGCTCACCCGGATCTCCGCGTCGTCCCGGATCGCGTCCGCGGCCTCCTCGCGGCGCTCCCGCGCCTCGCTGAGCCGCTCCTGTGCCAGGCCCCGCATCCGGCCCGCGGACTCCTGCGACGCGCGCTTGCGCTCGCCCGCCACGATCCGCGACGCGCGCCGCTGGCCGTCCATCTTCTTGTTGTGCCGCTGCCTGCGGGCCAGCTTCGTCTGCGTCTCCTCCAGCTCGCGCTGCTGGCGGCGGACGTCGGCCTCTGCGGCCTTCAGCATCCGCCCGGCCGCCTCCTGCTGGACGGCCAGCGCCTCCTCGTAGGCGGAGTAGCCGCCCCCGTACCAGCTCACCGCGCCCGAACGCAGCTCGGCGATGCGGTCCACGCGCTCCAGCAGCTCCCGGTCGTGGCTGACCACCACGAGGACGCCGGACCGCCAGGAGTCCACCGCGTCGTAGAGGCGGCGGCGCGCGAACAGGTCCAGGTTGTTGGTCGGCTCGTCGAGCAGCAGCACGTCGGGGCGCTCCAGCAGCAGCGCCGCCAGCCGCAGCAGGACGGTCTCGCCGCCGGACATCTCGCCGACCGTCCGGTCGAGCCCGATGCCGTCGAGCCCGAGCGCGCCGAGCGTCGCGAGGGCCCGCTCCTCGACGTCCCAGTCGTCGCCGACGGTCTCGAAGTGCTCCTCTTGGACGTCGCCGGACTCGATGGCGCGCAGCGCGGCGCGCCGCTCGGCGATGCCCAGGGCTTCGTCGACGTGGACGGTGGTGTCCAGGGTGATGTTCTGCGGCAGGTAGGCGAGGCTGCCGGGCACGGTGACCGAGCCCCGGGAGGGGCGCAGCCGGCCGGCGAGCAGGCGCAGCAGGGTGGTCTTGCCGGCGCCGTTGGCCCCGACGAGGCCGGTGCGGCCACGCGGGACGGTGAGGGACAGGTCGTCCAGGACGGGGGTGCCGTCCGGCCACCGGAAGGAGAGGCCGGCACAGGTCAGGGAGGTGCTGGGGGTGGGATTCACCATGGGTTTCTGATCTCGCAGTCGCGCGCGGTGGGCTTCGGGCTGAGTCGCCGGTGCTCGGTGATCAGAGCTCGGGGCTCAGTGCTCGGAGTTCGGAGCTCGGAGCCGCTCTGTGCTAGGAGCTCTCTGCTCGGTGCTCTCTGCTCGGTGCTTGACGGGGAAAGGGCGAGCACCGCGCGGCGCGCGGAACGGGGACCAGAGACGTCTCGACGGTCTTCCGGCGGGCCGGGGATCAGCGGGGATCGGGGGCCGGCGGCCGGGGGACGGCTCGTGCACCGAGGTCGCGTTCCGCGCGGGTCACGGGCGCCGGGCGGGCCGGCTGCGGCGTGCCGTGCGTACGGCCGGGGCCGTACCGCGCGATGGTCGCGGACCTCAGACGAGCAATGTCCACCTCTATCGGAGACAACAGAGACGGCTCGACGGTAACGCGGCCGGGGCGGGCCGCGCAAAGCGTTTCCGGCCGGGCTGCGCGAAGACCGGGCCGCGCCGCCCGTCCCCTGAGCGCCGGACCCGAACGTACACTCGAATATGGGCACACCACGGTAGGCGTACGCACCCGTGGCAAGGGAGAACGGGAGATGACCACCGTCCAAGCCGATCTGGTCCTGTCGGACTCGGTGTTCCACGCCCAGGTCAACGCGCCGGTGGAGAAGGTCGACCTCGCGACGTGGCTCTTCGGCCTGCCCGACGCGGAGTACCAGCGGTGCGCGCCCCCGGACCACATCGCCGCGGGGGCCTCCGCCGGGGACGAGGGGCGGCACGTGTCGATCAACGTCGAGATGATCGGGACGTGCCTGCTGGTCCACCACTATGTCGGCGAGATCGCCGGGCCGCGCCGCTGCCGCATGGTGTCGCGGTCGGACGTCTTCCTCCCGCAGGGGCACGCGAAGGTGCGGGTCGTCTGGGATCTGAGTGTCGCGCCGATGGGCGCGGACCGGTGCGAGTACACCAACTCGGTGAGCGCGCGGCCCACGGACGAGTTCCTCGCCTTTCTCCGGGACCACGGCATTCCGTTCGAGCGGGTGGCGCGGGAGTTGCAGGCGGCGTTCAGCGATCACAACAGCAGGGAGACGCCGCGGTTCGCGGCGAGTATGGAGCGGGCGGCGCTGTCCGGGGGGTGATCGCGCGGTCCCCCGCGCCCCTTGTCGGGCTTCGTCCTGGTCCTTCGAGGTCTCGTTGCCGGCTGTCGGTCGGTGGGGTGTCTGCGCAGTTCCCCGCGCCCCTTCTTCGGGTTCGCTTGGCCTCTTGCGGGTTCATTGCCGGCTGTCGGTCGGTGGAGGCTGGTGGCGTGGTTCCTCGCGCATTCGGCGCGGGGGGAGTGGCTGAGGGGGTGTTTGTGGCCGACGTGGTTGGTGTGACGTTTCTCCTACGGTGCGGGCGGGGTGGCGTAGAGACTCTTGGCCGATGTGCCGGATGGCTAGACTCGCGCAGCATGTGTGAGCCCGTTGCGATGGAAAATCGGCAAAAAGCATGCCTTGAGCAGCCAGGAAGCGGCGATTCCGGTCGGCGTGGCGGTGCGTGGTGGTGCGGTGCCGGAGCAGTCGGCACGGGCAGACCGGCAACGCCGGCGCCCTGTCGTGGCGCCGTGCGAAGAGGCGGCCGTGCGCCGGGACACGGGACACTCACCCGCACCCGGTCCCGCACCCGCACCCGGTCCCGTTCCGCCGTGCGGAGCCACCCGGCGCCGGCCGGGACCCCTGCCGGATCGCCCCCGGGAGTACGGGGACGCTCCCCGGAAGCACGGGAACGCATCCGGGGAGCACGGGGACGCGCCCGCTGATGGCGGGCCGGCACGCACAAGCACGCGATCCCCGAGGGCACTGGCTGCTGCTGATCCTGGTCCTTCCCGTGATGTTCGCCGCCCTCCTCTTCGAGGGCTGGACCCAGCACGAGGTCGCCGGGTCCACGACCCGTCCCGACTGCACCACGCCCGTGCCGAAGGCCGTGGCGCACGGCGGCCCGGCGCTGCGCATCGGCGCCCGCGGCGTGACGTCGTACTCCATGCCCGCCCGTACCGCCGCCCTCACCTTCGACGGAGGGCCCGACCCGGTGTGGACCCCGCGCCTGCTCGACCTGCTGCGCGCGCACCACGCGCACGCCACCTTCTTCCTCTCCGGCGCCCAGGCGGCCCGGCACCCCGGCCTGGTACGGCGGATCGCCGCCGAGGGCCACGAGATCGGGTCGAACACCTACACAGGGGCCGACCTCGGCACCGCGTCGGCCGCCAGGACCCGGCTGGAGCTGTCGCTCACCCAGAAGGCACTGGCGGGCGCCGCGGGACTGCACACCACGCTGCTGCGGATGCCGGGCACCACCGCGGTGGACACGCTGTGCGGGGCAGAGTGGGGAGCCGCGCACCGGGCCGCCGGGGACGGCTACCTGCTGGTCGCCGCCGACCAGTGGTACCGGAAGCCCGCACAGGGGGTGATCCGCCAGTACAGCCAGACCCCCGCCGCGTACCGGCAGGCGAAGGAGCTGCTCGACGACCGGAACGTCGACTCCTTCACCACCGTGACCTCCGGCCTCGGCCTGCGCCCCGGCGACTCGGCCGCGGCGCGCCCCGCGCGGGTCGAGGGCACCGCGCTGATCTGGACCCAGCGGGTGGGCCACGCGTTCACCGAGGGCATGACCTGGATCCTGGGGGTCGCGGGCGGGCTCGGGGTGCTGCGGCTGGTGCTGCTCGCGCTCTTCGCGCGGCTGCACGTGCGGCGGCTGGAGCGGTTCCGCCCCGGCGCGCCCTGGCTGCGGGAGGTCACCGACCCGGTGACGATCCTGGTCCCGGCCTACAACGAGGAGGCCGGCATCGAGTCCACCGTCCGCTCGCTGCTCGCCTCCACCCACCCCCACCTCCAGGTCATCGTGGTCGACGACGGCTCGACGGACCGTACGGCGGACCTCGTCACCTGGATCGACGACCCGCGGCTGACGGTCGTCAGGCAGCCCAACGCGGGCAAGGCGGCCGCCCTCAACACCGGCCTGGGCATGGCCCTGTACGACATCGTCATCATGGTCGACGCCGACACCGTCTTCGAGCCGGACACCGTGCACCGGCTCATCCAGCCGCTGGCGCACCCGGCCATCGGCGCGGTCAGCGGCAACACCAAGGTCGGCAACCGGCGCGGCCTGCTGGGCCGCTGGCAGCACCTGGAGTACGTCTTCGGGTTCAACCTGGACCGCCGGATGTTCGAGGTCCTCGAATGCATGCCCACGGTGCCGGGCGCCGTGGGCGCGTTCCGCCGGGACGCGCTGATGGGGGTCGGCGGGGTGAGCGGGGACACCCTCGCCGAGGACACCGACCTCACCATGGCGCTGTGGCGGGCCGGCTGGCGGGTGGTCTACGAGGAGACCGCGGTCGCCTGGACGGAGGTCCCGATGTCGCTGCGCCAACTGTGGCGGCAGCGCTACCGCTGGTGCTACGGCACGCTCCAGTCCATGTGGAAACACCGCCGCGCGGTGCTCGAACTGGGCCCCGCCGGGCGCTTCGGCCGCCGCGGGCTGAGCTACCTCACGCTCTTCCAGGTCGTGCTGCCGCTGCTGGCGCCGGTCGTCGACCTCTTCGCCCTGTACGGCGCGCTCTTCCTCGACCCGGTGCAGTCGGCCGGGGTGTGGTTCGGCTTCCTCGCCATCCAGCTCGTCTGCGCCGGGTACGCCCTCAGGCTGGACGGGGAACGGGTGCGGGCGCTGTGGGCGATGCCCTTCCAGCTCTTCGTCTACCGGCAGTTGATGTACCTGGTGATCATCCAGTCGCTGGTCGCGGCGGTGCTCGGCGCCCGGCTGACGTGGCACCGCACGAAGCGGTCCGGGACGGCGGGGGAGCGGCTCGGCGGGGTGAGGGGCGCGGGGGAGGTGAACGGGGCGCGGGCGCGGGAGCTGTCGTCCCGGTGACCCGCCCCGGCGTCCCCCGCCCCCGGCCCTCGCCCTGGTTCCGGCCCGGCTCGGGCCCCGGCTCCGGCCCGGCTCCGGCCCGGCTCCGGACCGGCTCGGGCCGAGCCCCGGCTCCGGGCCTGGGCCCGGCCTCGTCCTCAGTCCGTGACGTCACGAGATATTCGCGAGAGGGAACGGTGAATATGCAGGATGTGCCGATGAGTGACCGGCACGGAGGGTGGCCCGGCGGAGGCCGGGACGACGGTGCGACGGGCGCGCCGCGCGCCGTCGTGCCCGTCGCGGCTGCGCACCCGCATCCCATGGGGCGGCTCCCCGCGGGCGGGCCCTACGCGGTCCGGCTCCCGGTGGGCGGTCCCCCCGCGGAGGGCCCCTATGCGGGGCCGGTCCCGGGCGGCTTCCCCGGTGGTGTCCCCGGTGGCCACGGCCCCCGGGGCAGGCCGCCCAGGGCCCGGGCCAGCCGGCGCCGCAGGGCCGCCCGGGTCCTCGTCCTGCTGCTCGCGCTGCTGGTCATGGCCTCCATAGGCTCGTACGTCTGGGCCGACACCCAGCTCAACCGCACGGTGGACCTGGGCAAGGTCCCCGACCGGCCGCCGCGCGGTGCCGGCACCAACTACCTCATCGTGGGCTCCGACAGCCGCCAGGGCCTCTCCGCGGCGGCCAAGCGGAACCTGCACACGGGCTCCGCCGGCGGCGGCCGCACCGACTCGATGATCCTGCTGCACACCGGCGCCCACGGCACCACGATGGTCAGCCTGCCGCGCGACTCATGGCTGACCATCCCCTCCCACATCCGTCCCGAGACCGGGGAGCACTTCCCGGCCGCGAAGAACAAGCTGAACGCGTCGTACGCGCTGGGCGGCCCCGACCTGCTGGTGCGGACCGTCGAGTACAACACCGGCCTGCACATCGACCACTACGCGGAGGTGGGCTTCTCGGGTTTCGTGGACGTCGTGAACGCCGTCGGCGGTGTCCGCATGTGCGTGGACCGGGACGTCAGGGACCGGAACTCGGGCCTGGCGCTGACGAAGGGCTGCCACGTCCTGGACGGTCCGAAGGCGCTCGCGTTCGTCCGCCAGCGCCACCAGGAGGCCCGGGGCGACCTGGGACGCACGATGAACCAGCAGAAGTTCCTTTCGGCGCTCGCCCACAAGGCCGCCACGCCCGGTGTCGCGCTCGACCCGCTCAAGGCGTACCCGACGGTGAGCGCCGGGCTGCGCACCCTCGTCGTGGACAGGGACATGACTCCGTGGACTCTCGCGTCGCTGTTCCGCGCGATGCGGGACGCCGCGGCCGGCGCCGGCCACCGGATGGACGTCCCGGTGGCCGACCTCGGCCTCAGTACCCCGAAGGGCAGCGCCGTCCAGTGGGACGCGCCCCGCGCGAAGCGGCTCTTCACGAACCTGCGCGAGGACCGGCCGGTGGACGTCCGGTAGGGCGGCGGCGGGCGGCGCGGTGGTGGACGTCCGGTAGGGCGGGGCGGGCGGGCGCGGGTGGGCGTCCGGCCGGTACGGCGGTGGGCGCCGGGTGTGGCGGTATGCGGGGGGTGCGGCGGTGGACTGCCCCGCGGGACGGCGGCGGGCCGGTCGGCTGGTCGGGCGGCCGGTCGGTTGGTCGGTTGGTCGGCCGGTCGGGGGGTCGGGCGCGGGCCGTACGGCCGCCGGGAGTGACGGTTCGGGGCCGGCGTGCGCTGTCCGCTGTGGATGCTCCACTCGAACAGTCCGTCGACACCGACCTCGTCAGGAGTCCACCGTGCGGATCAGACACTTGCGCGCCACCCTCGCAGGAACGGCCGCGGTCGCCTCGGCCGCGGCCGCCCTGATGCTGGCGTCGTCCTTCCCGGCCGCCGCCATCAACTCGTACAACGCCACTCCGGCCCCCGAGCGCACCGAGGTCGGCGCGCTCATCGCCACCTGGGACGACGACGGCGATCCCGGCACCCCCGACCAGGTTGACTGGGTCTGCTCCGGCACGATGGTCGACGCGGACACCTTCCTCACCGCGGCGCACTGCACCAGCGACTGGCCGGCGAACGTGACGTTCTACGTCTCGCTCGACCAGGACGTGCAGGGCGCGCTGGACGCGGCCGCGGCCGACCACCCGGGCGATCCCGCGGCCGTCGCGGCCCAGGTGGGCGTCCAGGGCCGGGCGCACACGAACCCCGCGTACCCGGGGCCCAGCTCGGACCCGCACGACATGGCCGTGATCGAACTCCCGGCGAGCGCGGTGAAGAGCCGCTGGTCCTTCACTCCCGCCACCCTCCCGACCGCGGGCAGCCTCGACGCGCTCGGCCCGCAGGGCCTGAACGGCACCGACTTCACCGTCGCCGGGTACGGCACACAGGAGGCGGCCCGCGGCTCCGGCGGCCAGACCCACCCGGGCGGCGGCGTCCGGATGAAGGCCCCGGTGACCTTCGACGCCCTGAACGACGCCTGGGTCCGGCTGGCCATGACCGCACCGCAGGGCAACGGCGGCGCCTGCTACGGCGATTCCGGCGGCCCCGACTTCGCCGAGATCGACGGCGTGCGGACACTGGTGGCGACCACCATCACCGGCGACACCCCGTGCTACGCCACGAACGTCGCCTACCGCCTGGACACACCCGAAGCCCGAGCCTTCCTCTCCCCGTTCGTCACCCTGCCGTAGCCACCCGCCACACCCGGACCGCCGGAGCCGTCCGGCGGCCCGGGTGTCCGGCGGCCCGGGGGTGTCCGGTGGCCCGGAGCCCCGCTTCGAAGCGCTCGGCCACAGCCGGAGGCCGCGTCCCCCGGAGAACCCCCGTAGCTGGCCAAGTTGCGTCTACGGAGATGTCCTCCCCACTGCCGACGCGGAACTCACGGCGCCCACACACGAGTTGCTCATGGTCCTGGGCGTTCACGACTCGGCCCCGTTCCCCGATCGCTGTCAGCGGCGTGGTGTGCAGGGCGGGACGCGAGCGCAGAAAGTCGCCGGCTCGGGGCGAGGAAGTCGTCGACGTCTTCGGTGAGGTGCCAGTCATTCGGGCGCATGCTGCGTGCTTCCCCATGCTGCCCGTGCGTCCGCTGCGGCTATGCGGATGTGCCGGGAAGAGAGGCATCTGGTCTCCGGGCTCAGCCGCTCGGCGCGTGGCGTAGCGCACTCTTGCAAGCGGGTGCTTGCAAGAGTTAGCAAAGTGGGTCAGTATCAGGGCATGGCATCGCTCAACGTGGGCAATCTCGGCGAGTACCTCCGCGAGCAGCGGCGGCACGCGCAGTTGTCGCTGCGTCAGCTCGCCGAGGCCGCAGGGGTGTCGAACCCGTATCTCAGCCAGATCGAGCGCGGGCTGCGCAAGCCGAGCGCCGAGGTGCTCCAGCAGGTCGCCAAGGCGCTGCGGATCTCCGCGGAGACGCTGTACGTGCGCGCCGGGATCCTCGACGAGCGCCGCCGCGACGAGCTGGAGACGCGTGCCGTCATCCTCTCCGACCCGTCGCTGAACGAACGGCAGAAGCAGGTGCTGCTGCAGATCTACGACTCGTTCCGCAGGGAGAACGCCGCCCCGGGCCCCGGCACCGGCGTCGGAACCGCCCCCGGCGAGGCGGCCGGCGGCGCGGTCGGCGCGGACGCCGTGGATGCCGCGGCAGGCTCCGGGGCACCTGGAGACGGAGGCACGGGCGATGCCCCGCCGAAGCACGACGATCACTGACCCCAGGGGGCGGCCCTCGCGGGCCGCCCCGACCGAGACCACCGGGAGGACCACCCTCATGGCCATCACCGACGACCTGCGCAAGACCTTCTCCGACCCGACCCCGCTCTACTTCGCCGCCGGCACCGCGGACCTGGCCCTGCAGCAGGCCAAGAAGGTTCCGGGCCTGGTCGAGCAGCTCCGTACCGAGGCGCCCGCGCGCTTCGAGGCCGTGCGCCGCACCGACCCCCGTGAGCTCCAGGACCGCGCCGCCGCACGCGCCAGGGATGTGCAGGGCACCGTCCAGACCGCGGTGACGGGGCTCATCGGCCAGCTCGACACCGACCTGAAGAAGCTCGGCGAGTCCGCCCAGGGCCTGGCGCTGCGCGGCGTCGGCGTGGCCGTCGAGTACGCCGTCAAGGCGCGGGAGACGTACGAGAAGGTCGCCGAGCACGGCGAGCAGGCGGTGAGGACGTGGCGCGGCGAGACCGCCACGGAGCCGGCCCCCGCCGTCGAGCCCGCGGGCGACACCGACAAGCCGGGCCCCGTCGCCGTCAAGGACGAGCCCGCCGGGCGCGGCACCAGCGCCACCGCTCCCAAGACGTCCCCGGCGGCTTCCGCGACCGCAAGGAAGACCCCCGCGAAGAAGACGACGGCCCGCAGGAACGGCACGAAGAAGACCACTCCGCCGGCGAAGTGACCGGTCCGGTGAGGTGACCGGCGCGGCGCGGCGACCGGTCCGGCCGAGCGGGTGGCGCGGGTGCCGACGGCGGCACCGGCGCGTGCGGGCTCGGGCACGACCGGCGTGCCCCGTACGTTCTCCGGGTACGGTGGCCGCACAAGGACGAGTCGACACGGGTGGTGGACGTAGTGCTGATGCAGGGGTTCGCAGGAGTCATGTGGCTGCTGAACGTCGCCCTGATCGTCTTCAGCGGCTTCGCGCTGTTCGACGCCGCGTTCCGGCGCGAGGACGCCTACCGCGCGGTCGACAAGCAGACCAAGCCGTTCTGGCTGATCATCCTCGGGCTGGCCTTCGTGGTGAGCCTGATCTTCCCGATCCTGTCGTTCCTGCCCATCATCGGCCTGATCGCCACGATCGTGTACATGGTGGACGTCCGCCCGGCGATCCGCGCGATCACCGGCGGCGGGCCGCGCCGCGGCGGCTCCAGCAGCGACGGGCCCTACGGGCCGTTCAACGGCCGCTGAGGCCGTTCGCCGGCAGCCGGGTAGCCGGGTAGCCGGGCAGTCGGGTAGCCGACGGCCGTCAGCCGCCGGGGGCGGGTCACCTGTGCTGTGGTCCTCGTCCGGCCGCGCACGTGCGGTCGGTCCGTGTCCGCCCGTGGGGACCGTGTCCGTACCGTGCCGTGCCCACCTCGCGGGGACACGCTGATCCGCCGGCTGACCTGCCGGGACGTTTCAGGGCGCCCGGTCCAGGAGCAGGATCGCCACGTCGTCCGTGAGCTCGCCGCGGTTGAGGTCGCGGGCCTCGTTCACCGCGGCCGCCAGCAACTCGTCACCCGTGAGGCCCCGGGCCAGCTGGCGGCGGACCATCTCCACCATGCCGTCCTGCCCGAGCCGCTGGGTGCCGTCGCCGACCCGGCCCTCTATCAGGCCGTCCGTGTACAGCATCAGGCTCCACGCCGGGCCCAGCTCCACCTCTGCGCGCTCCCAGCCGGCCTGCGGCAGGATGCCGAGCGCCGGGCCGGTGCTGTCGTGCGGCAGCAGCCCGGCCGGGACGTCCTGCGGGACGAGCAGCGGCGCGGGGTGGCCGGCCAGGCAGAAGCCGGCGCTCAGGCCGTCCGGGGCGATGTCCACCGTGCAGAGTGTGGCGAAGATCTCCTCGTCGGCGCGTTCGTGCTCCAGGACCTGCTGCAGCGTGCGCAGCAGCTCGTCGCCGGTCAGGCCCGCCAGGGTCAGGGCGCGCCAGGCGATCCGCAGTTCCACGCCGAGCGCCGCCTCGTCCGGGCCGTGGCCGCAGACGTCGCCGATCATGGCGTGCACCGTGCCGTCCGGGGTCCGCACCGTGTCGTAGAAGTCACCGCCCAGCAGCGCCCGGGAGCGGCCGGGGCGGTAGTGCGCCGCGAAGCGCAGCATCGAACCCTCGAGCAGCGGGGTGGGCAGCAGCCCGCGCTCCAGACGGGCGTTCTCCTGCGCGCGCAGCCTGGACTCGGTGAGCTGGCGCTGGGCCGCGTCGGCGCGCTTGCGCTCCACGGCGTAGCGGATGGCGCGGCTGAGCAGGCGGGCGTCGAGCTCGTCGCGCAGCAGGTAGTCCTGGGCGCCGACCCGTACGGCCGCCGCGCCGCCCTCCACGTTCTCCGATGCGGTGAGCGCCAGGACGGCGTGGCGGGGCGCGAGGCGCAGGACCTGCTTGAGGGTGGCCAGTTCATCCGGTTCGTCGGGATGGTCCGCGAGGCTTCCCGAGGCGAGGCTTCCCGAGGCGGGGGAGCCGAGGTCCGTGGCGCGGGTGGGGCCTGTGGGTGAGACTCCTGTGCCGGAGGCGGCCGTGCGGGGCGCGTGTGCGTGGGCCGTGTGAGTCGCGTTCGCGCGGGTCGTGCGGGCGGTGGCCGCTGCCGGGGCGGGCTCCCGGGGCAGGTCCGAGGCGGACAGTGCCAGGTCCAGCAGGATGCAGTGCACGTCGTCGGTGAGCAGCCGCTCGGCCTCGGTGAGGTTGCGGGCGGTGCGGACGCGGATGGGGTTGCCCGCGGCGTCGAAGAGTTCGGGGAGGGTCAGGGGGCGGGTGGGGTCGTCCTCGATCACCAGCAGGGTGAGGGGGGCGCCGGCGGGGGCCGCAGGGATGTCGCAGCGGGCGGCTGAGCCGTGCGGGGCGGTGCGGTCGGCGGATTCGGGTGCGGTGGGGGTGCCGCTGCTTGTGCCGGTACCGGATGCTTCGGGGGTGTCGGGGGTGGCCGTGCCGGTGGAGCCGGGTGTGCAGGGGCCACCGGCGTGCGCGGTGTTCTGTGCGTGCACGTCGGTACGGGTATGGGCGGTGTCGTCCGGCGCGGAGGCCGACGGGGTGTGAGCCTGACCACTCTCCGCGGCCGGGACTTTTCTCTGCCGCGGTACGGGTACGGGCATTGGCTTGGTTCCTTCCCTCCCCCCGAGGGCATGGTGGGACGTCGAGCGACGACCCACCGACGGGGACCATAGCGGGTGCCGCCACCGCAAGGGAATGCCGGTGGGGAAACGACCCCCGTCATATGCCGCAACCGGTAACGCACTTGGGCAGGTCACAGTCGTACACATGATGACGAATCTCACCCCTCGGGGGTTGCTGCCGACCCGCAGACCGGCCGGAGGCCACGTGAGGTGGCTCACTTGTGTGTGTGGGGAGCTGTGGCGCGGTGAGGCGTTCGTACCTCGATGGACGCGCATGCCCATGGCCCGCACGCATCGGACGCATGTCCAGCTGTGCCGGTCGGTGAAGGGGACTGCTGTGTAGTCCCGGTGACCACCCCTCGAACGACGCCCGAGGCCTGCCGGCCGATCGCCGCGTCGGCCAGGTCAGGCGTGAGGGGAGAGCGAGGACCAGGGGAGCGTCAGCTCGCCGTGGCGCCAGCGGGGCGGGCCGTCCACGACCGGCCACCGGTCCGTCAGCGCGCGGACCGCCGCGACCCACCGTTGCCGTACCCCGTACGCGCCATAAGGCGCCGCGGCCGCCCACGCGCGATCGAAGTCCCGTAGAAACGCGTACACGGGTTCACCGGGAACGTTCCGGTGGATAAGCGCCTTCGGGAGCCGTTCCGCGAGGTCGGAAGGGGCGCCGAGGGAGGCCAGCCGGGCCGCGAACGTCACCGTGCGCGGCCCCTCCGGCCCCAGCGCCACCCACACGTGCCGGCGCCCGATCTCGTCGCAGGTTCCCTCCACCAGCAGCCCGCCCCGCGACCCGCGTGCCGGGTCCGCCGGCGCGAGCCGCGCACACAACCGCTCCCACGCGCCGGCCACCTCCGCCTCGTCGTACTGGCGCAGCACGTTGGCGGCCCGGATCAGCGTCAGCCCCGGGGAGGAGGCCTCCGTACCGGGAGCGCGTTCGAACTCGGTGACCGGGATCTCGAAGCCGCCGCGGCGGAAGAGGAGGCCCTCGCGGGCGTACGGCTGGGCGGCGGCGACCCTGGCCGGGTCGATCTCGACGCCCACGACGCGGGTGGCGGGGGCCACTCTGCGCAGTCGCCCGAGCAGTTCGACGGCGGTCCAGGGGGCGGCGCCGAAGCCGAGGTCCACGGCGAGGGGGGTGGGGGTGCGGCGTAGTTCGGCGCCGTGGGTGGCGGCTATCCAGCGGTCCATTCGGCGGAGGCGATTCGGGTGCGTGGTTCCGCGCGTCACCACGCCTACGGGGCGGGGGGAGGGGGCGCGACCAACCACGCCCCCGAGCGTAAGTCCCCGAACAGGTTGTTCGCTCCCCCGGGGTCGGAGGCGACTCTTTCCCCGACCCGGTGGCTCCTCCCCCTTCCCCGTCCGCCCCAGAGGGGGAAGGCCAGCACCGTCCGGGTGCCGTACGTCATTGGCTGGTGCTGGCGGGAGGGGGCGCAGTGGTGGCTCGTGGCTGGAAGCTGCGGGCCCACCGGGCCGCAGCCGCCGACGAGAGGTGAGGGGACGTGGGGGGATGTCCGCCCGCAGTGTCCGGCGCCACGACCAGAGAACCCGAACCCCTACGGAGGGCGCCGGACCGAGGACGGATATCCCCCCGCGGCCCCGCCCCCAACGAAACCGAAGGCGCACGAGCCACGACGAGAGCAGCCCTCGCCAGATCACCCCGCCCACAGCGCACCCAAGGCGCACCCGCCCACAGCACACCCAAGCCGCACCCGCCCACAGCACACCCAAGCCGCACCCCACAGCGCGAAAGCCGTGCCCCGCACCCCAGCCCCGTGAGACCCAGAACACCCCGCCGCAAAGGGGACTCACCGGAGTCGTAGGTAATCATTGCGTAAAGCGGAAATGGAAGCCGAGGCTCCGCTGTTGCTGCCCACAGGAGGAAACCGCACATCCTCCCCTGAGCCATGCCCGAGCAGCCCCACCCGCCAGGCCACCGCGGAGCAGAACGCACCAACCCGTACCACCGCGTAACGCTCAGCAACAACGCAACAGCAACGCAACGACGCAACACGTAACAACACGCAACACCCGCAACACCCGGCCACCCCGAGGCGAAGCGGATGGCCGAGGCGCACGGCCGACCGAGCGGCACGACAGGCCGCGGCACGCAAGGAGGACACCAGGTGACCCGTCACGTGACCAGGCTCGGACGCCGCGCATCAGGCGCCCCCGCCCGGCTCCGCCTGCCGGGCGGCCCCCGCAGGCCCCGCCGGGTGGCCATGCTCAGCGTCCACACCTCCCCCCTCCACCAGCCGGGCACGGGCGACGCAGGCGGCATGAACGTCTACATCGTGGAACTGGCCCGCCGCCTCGCCACCCTCGGCATCGACGTCGAGATCTTCACCCGCGCCACCAGCGGCAGCCTCCCGCCCACCGTCGAGCTCACGCCCGGCGTCCTGGTGCACCACGTGGACGCCGGCCCTTACGGCGGCCTGACCAAGGAGGAGCTGCCGGCCCAGCTCTGCGCCTTCACGCACGGCGTCCTGCAGGCCTGGGCCGACCACCGCCCGGGCCACTACGACCTCGTGCACTCCCACTACTGGCTCTCCGGCCAGGTCGGCTGGCTGCTCGCCCAGCGCTGGGGCGTCCCCCAGGTGCACGCCATGCACACCATGGCCAAGGTCAAGAACGCCGCCCTGGCCGACGGCGACACCCCGGAGCCCGCGGCCCGCGTGATCGGCGAGACGCAGGTGGTCCACGCCGCCGACCGGCTCGTCGCCAACACCGCGGGGGAGGCCGACGAGCTGGTGCGTCACTATGCCGCAGACCCGGCGAAGGTCGCCGTCGTGCACCCCGGCGTCAACCTGGACGTCTTCCGGCCCGCGGACGGCCGCGCCGCCGCCCGCGCCCGCCTCGGCCTGCCGCAGGACGCCCTGATCCCGCTCTTCGCCGGCCGCATACAGCCCCTGAAGGGCCCCGACGTGCTGCTGCGCGCCGTCGGCGTGCTCCTGGAGGAGCGCCCGGAGCTGCGTTCACGCATCGTCGTCCCCGTGGTGGGCGGCCCGAGCGGCACCGGCCTCGCCAAGCCGGAGCGGTTGCAGAAGCTCGCCGCGCTGCTCGGCATCGCGGACGTGGTCCGCTTCCGGCCGCCGGTGCGTCAGGACGAGCTGGCGGACTGGTTCCGGGCCGCCTCACTGCTCGTCATGCCGTCGTACAGCGAATCGTTCGGCCTGGTGGCCGTGGAGGCGCAGGCGGCGGGTACGCCCGTGCTCGCGGCGGCGGTCGGCGGGCTGCCGGTCGCGGTCCGCGACGGGGCCACCGGCTTCCTCGTCCAGGGCCACGAACCGGCGGCGTACGCGCGCGTGCTAGCCGATTTCGCCGATGATCCGTCCCTGACGGACCGGCTCGGCGGGGCGGCCGCCCAGCACGCACAGTCCTTCGGCTGGGGCACCGCGGCCTCCGCCACGGCGGCCGTCTACACGGCCGCCCTCCAGGACCACCGCCACCGCGTCCGCAGCCACACCGGCTGACGCGGCCCAGCACAGAGCGGCACACAGCCGCCGGGCGGCCCGCCTGAGACCTCACGAAGAGGCGCTGGGACCGTCCCAAGCCCCAAGACGACCCACGAAGGCCCCAGACCACCCCGCGCCCAAGACCACCCCCGCGCCCAAGACCACCCCCAAGCCGGTCAAGACCCACTTCCACCGCCCCCCTCCCGTACCCTCGCCCCATGGGCGACGCGCAGACCAGGGCCATGGAGTGCATCGAGGCGACCCTCCGGGGCGCCGACCTCGCATGGGAGAGCCCCGAACGCGGCAGCTACGTCGTGCAGCTTCCGGGCACCAGGAAGCTGTCCACCACGCTCTCGCTGATCGTCGGCCGCCACGCGCTCTCCCTGAACGCGTTCGTGATCCGGCGCCCGGACGAGAACGAGGAGGGCGTGCACCGCTGGCTGCTGGAGCACAACCTCAAGCTGTACGGGGTGAGTTACGCGATCGACCGGCTCGGCGACGTCTACCTGGTCGGCAAGCTGCCGCTGGGCGCGGTCACCGAGGACGAGCTCGACCGGCTGCTCGGCTCGGTGCTCGAGGCGGCGGACGGCAGCTTCAACACGCTCCTGGAGCTGGGGTTCGCCTCGGCGATCCGCAAGGAGTACGCCTGGCGGGTGTCCCGCGGCGAATCCACCCGCAATCTGGCGGCGTTCACACATCTGACCCAGCGTCCCACCTCCTGACGCCGTTCCCACCGTCCGCGAGAGGCTTCCGCACCGCGCCGGCCCACCCCGCCCGCGCCGGGCCGGCCCGGGCGAACCCGGTCGAACCCGGGCCGGCCGAGGTGGAATTGACGCGTCCATGCAGCGATTGGTGTGGCAGGCTGGGCAGCCGGAGACAACGGAACCCAGCCGTGGTCACACCGACCGCCCAGGGCCCGCCGCGCCGGCCGGGGGCGGCGGGGCCGCGCAGAGCAGCCCGGGAGCGCCCTCATGACGGCAGGAAGGCCCAAGCCGCAGGTCGACACCAGCAAGCCGCATCCGGCGCGGGTCTACGACTACATGCTGGGCGGCAAGGACCACTACAAGGTGGACCGGCTGGTGGGCGAGAAGCTGCCGAAGATCGCGCACCGCAGCGCACGGCTCAACCGGGCCTTCATGCACCGCGCCGTGGCGTGGGCGGCCCGGCAGGGCATCGACCAGTTCCTGGACGTCGGCACCGGCATACCCACCGAGCCCAACCTCCACCAGGTCGTCCAGGAGATCGTCCCGTCCGCCCGGATCGCCTACGCGGACAACGACCCGATCGTGCTGCGGCACGCGGAGGCCCTGCTGGTGGGCACCCCGGAGGGCGCCACGCACTACATCCAGGCGGACGTCCGCGACCCGCGCACGATCCTGTCGGGCGCCGCGGAGGTCCTGGACTTCACGCGCCCCGTCGCGCTGTCCCTGCTCGCCCTGCTGCACTTCATCGGCGACGACGAGGACCCCTACGGCCTCGTCCGCACCCTCGTCGACGCCCTGGCGCCCGGCAGTGCCCTGATCTTCTCGCACGGTACCTACGACCCGTACCCGGAGCTGGCCGACCGCATCGGCAGCGCCTACGGGGAGGGCGGCATCACGCTGCGCGCCCGCACCCGCGCCGAGGTGGAGCGCTTCTTCGACGGCCTGGACCTCGTCCCCCCGGGCCTGGTCACCACCTGCGAGTGGTACCAGGGCACCCCGGCCCCGAAGTTCGAGGTCAACGGCGTCTACGCGGGAGTGGCCCGCATCCCCGAACCCCCGGCCACCGCCACCTGAGCACATGGCCGAGCCCGCGGCAGCCGGTGATCCCGCGGACGGGCCGGCCCGTGACGCGGGCGAGGGTCACGAAGCCGGCGTCCTGGTGGAGCACGGTCGGCCTGGCGCGCCGGGCGGTGGCCGCGACGGGCGGGCCCACCGGGCCCGCGCACTGGTGCGGGCCGCGGTCGGCCGGGTTCCGCCGGAGCTCGGCGGCATCCTGCCGGGCGCCGTCCCGCACCGGGCGGGAGGGGGAAGGATCAGGCCGCGGCCTCCGTCGGCCGGGTCTCCGGGGAGGGGTCAGGGGACGGGTGAGGGGCGCGGGGCAGGCCGCGCATCAGGAGGGCGTAGCCGAGGGCGGCCAGCGTGCCGACGGCCGCGCAGGCGGCCCAGAGGCTGGCCGCGCCGAAGTGGTCGATCGCCAGGCCGGACATCAGGGGCGCGGCGAGCGACGCCACCGACCAGGACAGCGTGTACATGCCCTGGTAGCGGCCGCGGGCGTGGATGGGGGAGAGGCGGACGACCAGGCCGGTCTGGGTGGGCGCGTTGATGATCTCGGCGAAGGTCCACACGCACACCGTCAGCACGAAGACGGCGAGCGAGCCCGCGAAGGCGGTGAGCCCGAAGCCGTACCCCGCGAGCAGCGCGGAGACGACCAGCAGGCGCCGCGGGTCGCGGCGCTCGATGAACCGGGTGACCGGGAGCTGCACGACCACGATCAGCAGGCCGTTCACGGCGATGGCCAGGCCGTAGTCGGCCGGGCTGAAGCCCGCGCGGGACATGGCGACCGGCAGGCCCACATAGGCCTGCTGGAAGATCAGCGCGATCACGAAGGACAGCGCGACGACGCTCATGAAGCGGCCGTCCCGCAGCACGGTCCCGAGGCCCGGCTCCCCGCCCCGGCCGCCGCCGGAGCCGGCTCCGGCCCGCGCCCCCGCCCCGGTGGCCCGCCCGGCCCCGGCCGCCTTCCGCCCGGTGGGGCCGGCGGATCCCGCGGCCCCGGTGATCTGCCGTTCCCGCCGGTCCCGTTCCGACCGGTCCCGTTCCGACCGGTCCCGTTGAGACCGGTCCCGTTGAGACCGGTCTCGTTCCGACCGGTCCCGTTGAGACCGGTCTCGTTCCGACCGGTCTCGTTCCGACCGGTCCCGTTCCGACCGGTCCCGTTCGGACCGGTCCCGTTCCGGCCGGGACTCCGGCAGTTTGACGAAGACGACCACCGCGCACAGCAGCGTCATGCCCGACTCGATCAGGAACCCGACCCGGTAGCTGATCTCGGCGACGAAGCCCGCCGCCGTCGAGGAGACCGCGAAGCCGAGGTTGATCGCCCAGTAGTTCAGCGAGAACGCCCTGATGCGGTCCTCGGGGCGGACGATGTCCGCCATCATGGCCTGGACCGCGGGCCGGGAGGCGCTCGCCCCCATGCCCAGCAGCAGCGCCACCGCCGCGATCGCCACCGGGTGTGTCACAAAGCCGAGCAGGGCCACCGTCACGGCGGTCGACGTCTGCGCGACCAGCAGGGTGGGGCGCCGCCCCAGCCGGTCCGTCATCACCCCCGACCCGATCGACGCCACCACGCCGCCCAGCCCGTAGAGCGCGGCGACCAGGCCCGCGTAGGAGGCCGAGAAGCCGCGCTGTGCCGTGAGGTAGATCGCCAGGAAGGTGACGGCGAAGCCGCCCAGGCGGTTGATCAGGGTGCTGGTCCACAGCCACCAGAACGCTCTCGGGAGCCCCGACACGGACTCCCTCGCGGCCCGCGTGATCGTCTTCAGCGGCATGGCTCCCCCCACGGTGCGGCCGCGGTGCCCGCACCGCGCCGGACGGTCACCTCACGGTGACGGTAAGTGTCTCAAGTGGCATTCAGAGATTACGTTTCGGCTCGTCCGCGGTGCCACTCAATTGACGTCCGCCGTCAAACGACGCGGGGTGCGGGGCCCGTCCGGCCCGGCGGTCCGCGCAGCGGTCCCCGGGCCGGGGCGTTGCGGGGCTCGACTAGGCTCGGGCCCATGGCCGACGCACCGTACAAGCTGATTCTGCTCCGCCACGGCGAGAGCGAGTGGAACGCGAAGAACCTGTTCACCGGGTGGGTGGACGTCAACCTGAACGAGAAGGGCGAGAAGGAGGCCGTCCGCGGCGGTGAGCTGCTGCGGGAGGCGGGCCTGCTCCCCGACGTCGTGCACACCTCCGTCCAGAAGCGCGCGATCCGCACCGCGCAGCTCGCCCTGGAGGCCGCGGACCGGCTCTGGATCCCCGTGCACCGCTCCTGGCGGCTGAACGAGCGTCACTACGGGGCGCTCCAGGGCAAGGACAAGGCGCAGACGCTCGCGGAGTTCGGCGAGGAGCAGTTCATGCTCTGGCGCCGGTCGTACGACACTCCGCCGCCGCCGCTCGCGGACGACGCGGAGTTCTCGCAGCACGACGATCCCCGGTACGCGGCGGTGCCGCCGGAGCTGCGGCCGCGCACGGAGTGCCTCAAGGACGTCGTCGTGCGGATGCTGCCGTACTGGTACGACGGCATCGTTCCGGATCTGCTCGCGGGGCGCACGGTGCTCGTCGCCGCGCACGGCAACAGCCTGCGCGCGCTCGTGAAGCACTTGGACGGCATCTCCGACGCGGACATCGCGGGGCTGAACATTCCGACCGGCATTCCGCTCTCCTACGAGCTCGACGCCGAGTTCCGTCCGGTCACCAAGGGCGGCACGTACCTCGACCCCGAGGCGGCCGCGGCGGCGATCGAGGCGGTCAGGAACCAGGGCCGCAAGAAGTAAGGGGCCGCCCCGGTTCCCTCGCCGGTCACCCGGCGGCGGGGGGTGCGCCCCGGCAGGGGTACCGACACGGCCCCGCGCCCCGGAGGCGGGCCGGGGCCGAGGGAATGCGGAAGGGGCCCGCCCTGGTGGGCGGGCCCCTTCGGGGATGGGTGCGCCGCGGTGACCGTGGTGCGACGGGCACCGGCGGCGCGGAGCACGATGGCGGCGACGGGGTGGCTCAGCCGCAACGACCACCGCACTGACAGGGCGCCCCCGACTGGCAGCCGCAGCCGCAGCCCGAGCCGCAGCCGCAGGCGCCGAGCAGCGGCAGATGCCGCACCGCTTCGGGCGCACGTTCTTCTCGGGGAGCATCGGTCATCGGGGATTCGGCCATGGGGTCCTCCTCGCAGGCACGGTCTCCGTCCGCCCATTGCAGCCCCGGCGCATCGGGCGCATCAAGGGCGCATGGAGGCTTGAGGCCACGGCGCATCGGTGCGCGGACCCGGGGCGCACCGGATCCGACCGGGGGCGCATCCCCCTGCGCACCCCCGCACACGGAAGGCCCCGAAGGGTGTGAAAAGACTCATAAGCCCGCAGAAGACCCCGGGCCCACCCTGTCCGCCGAGGCGCCGGTCAGACCCCGTCCGCGCCCCCCACGGCCTGCCCCTCCGCCTGGATGCCGGGCTGCACGTCCGGTTGCAGCTCATCCGCGTGCTCGCCCGTCACCAGGTACACCACCCGCTTGGCCACCGACACCGCGTGGTCCGCGAAGCGCTCGTAGTAGCGGCCGAGCAGGGTCACGTCGACGGCCGTCTCGATGCCGTGCTTCCAGCGGTCGTCCATCAGGTGCTGGAACAGCGTCCGGTGCAGCAGGTCCATCGCGTCGTCGTCCTGCTCCAGCTGGAGCGCGAGGTCGATGTCCTTGGTGACGATGACCTCCGCGGCCTTCGCCATCAGCCGCTGCGCGAGCTGCCCCATCTCCAGGATCGTGGCGTGCAGGTCATGGGGGACCGCACGCTCCGGGAAGCGCAGCCGGGCCAGCTTGGCGACGTGCTGCGCCAGGTCGCCGGAGCGCTCCAGGTCCGCGCTCATCCGCAGCGAGGTGACCACGATCCGCAGATCGGTCGCCACCGGCTGCTGCCGCGCGAGCAGCGCGATCGCCCGTGCCTCCAGGTCGTGCTGGAGGTCGTCGATCTTCTGGTCGGCGGCGATCACGCTCTCCGCGAGCTTCAGGTCGGCGTCGAGTATGGCCGTGGTGGCGCGCCCGATCGCCGACCCGACAAGGCGGGCCATGTCGACCAGGGCCTCGCCGATCGAGTCCAGTTCCTCGTGGTACGCGTCCCGCATGTGGCTCGTCCCTCTCTGAGTCTTCCGGGGTCTTCCGGGGTCTTCCGGGTCCTGCTGACTTCTCCGGGCCCCGCCGGCCGCTGCCGGCCGCGCCGGGCGGACCGCGCCGGCACCGCCGGGCGGACCGCCGCCCCGGAACCTCCCCGGCCCGGGTGAACCCACGCTCCCATGTTCGCGTTGACACGCGACCGTTTCCGACATCGCAAATGAATCACCTTTGACCTGAAGGTGAACTCTGGGCGACGAGTGTTCGAGGTGACACCTGGACGGCTGTGGCCAGGGGCAGCGGCACGCATAACCTGGAGCCATGGACGTGAACGCGGCGGTCGCCGCAGCGACTGCGATCGCCGGTGTGTGTACCGGTGTGACCGCGACGCTGGCGTTCCGCTGGAGCGAACGCGACCAGAAGAGACCCACCCGGACCTCCCTGCACACCGACCCCGTGCTGCCCCCCGGCGTCGACACGGTCCTGTCGGTGCTCCGGTCCTCCGCGGTCGTCCTCGACGAGGCCGACGCCGTCGTCAAGGCCAGCTCCGCCGCATACGCCCTCGGTCTGGTGCGCGGTGGCCGGCTCGCCGTGGAGCCGATGCTGAAGATGGCCCGGGACACCCGCAGGGACGGCGAGATACGGCAGATCGAGCTGGACCTGCCGCGCCGCGGCACCGGCCGCGGCGAGGCGCTCGCCGTCTCCGCCCGCGTGGCGCCGCTCGGCTCCCGCCTGGTGCTGCTGCTCGTCGAGGACCTGACCGAGGCCCGCCGCATAGAGGCGGTGCGCCGGGACTTCGTGGCCAATGTGAGCCATGAGCTGAAGACGCCGGTGGGCGCGCTCTCGCTGCTCTCCGAGGCGGTCCTCGACGCGTCCGACGACCCGGAGGCCGTGGAGCGCTTCGCGGGCCGGATGCAGGTCGAGGCCACCCGCCTGACCAGCCTCGTCCAGGAGCTGATCGACCTCTCCCGGGTGCAGAACGACGACCCGCTGGAGGACGCGGAGCCGGTCCGCGTCGACGAGCTGGCGGCCGAGGCCATCGACCGCTGCCGCCACCAGGCCGGCACCAAGCACATCACCATGGCAGCGTCGATCGGGGGGCCCGCGGGGCCTTCCGCCGAGGGCGGCACCGAGGACCTCTATGTGTGGGGCAACCGCGGGCAGCTCGCCGCGGCCCTCGGCAACCTCGTGGAGAACGCCGTCAACTACAGCCCGTCCCGTACCCGGGTGGGCATCGCGGCCCGCCGGGTCTCCGCGCCGGGCGGCGACCACATCGAGATCGCCGTCACCGACCAGGGCATCGGCATCTCCGAGAAGGACAAGGAGCGCATCTTCGAGCGCTTCTACCGCGTGGACCCGGCCCGTTCCCGTGCCACCGGAGGCACCGGGCTCGGCCTCGCCATCGTCAAGCACGTGGCCGCCTCGCACGGCGGGGAGGTCACCGTGTGGAGCACCGAGGGACAGGGCTCCACATTCACTCTGCGGCTGCCGGAGGCGGGCGCGGCCCGCGCTCGTGCGCCCCGGGAGGAGCCCGCCACCGACGCTGCCGGCGACGACGCCGCGGACGACGGCGGCCCGCCCACCGAGACGACCGTCTCAGCCCCGTACGAACCCTTCACCGCCCGGGAGGTCCTTCCGTGACCCGAGTGCTCGTCGTCGAGGACGAGGAATCGTTCAGCGACGCCCTGTCCTACATGCTCCGCAAAGAGGGCTTCGAGGTCGCCGTGTCCACCACGGGCCCCGACGGCCTCGACGAGTTCGAGCGCAACGGCGCGGACCTCGTCCTGCTCGACCTGATGCTGCCCGGTCTGCCCGGCACCGAGGTCTGCCGCCAGCTGCGCAGCCGCTCCAACGTCCCGGTGATCATGGTCACCGCCAAGGACAGCGAGATCGACAAGGTCGTGGGCCTGGAGATAGGGGCCGACGACTATGTCACCAAGCCCTTCTCGTCCCGCGAACTGGTCGCCCGGATCCGCGCCGTGCTGCGCCGCCGCGGCGAGCCGGAGGAGGTCACCCCGGCCGCCCTGGAGGCGGGACCGGTCCGCATGGACGTGGACCGCCATGTGGTCACCGTCTCGGGATCCAAGGTCGACCTGCCGCTCAAGGAGTTCGACCTGCTGGAGATGCTGCTGCGCAACGCCGGCAGAGTGCTCACCCGGATGCAGCTCATCGACCGCGTCTGGGGCGCCGACTACGTGGGCGACACCAAGACGCTCGACGTGCACGTCAAGCGGCTGCGCGCCAAGATCGAGCCGGACCCGGGCGCGCCCCGCTACCTGGTGACGGTGCGCGGCCTCGGCTACAAGTTCGAGCCGTAGGCCGAACGCCGCCGCTTCGGGCCGCGTGGCGCCGCTTCGGGCCGCGTGGCGCCGCTTCGGGCCGCGTGGCGCCGCTTCGGGCCGCGTGGCGCTGCCTCGCTTCGGGCCCGCGGGCGCCGCTCAGGACGGCGGTGACGCTGATGCGGCTCGGGCCGTGGGCGCGCGGGGCGCGGGGTGCCACTTCGAGCGGCGCGGCGCTGACGCCGCTTCGAGCGGCGGATGCCGAACGCCGCGCTGCCCGGCCCCCCGTCAGGCGAGGGACCGGGTCAGGCGTGGCCTCGTCCAGGCGTGGGCCTCGGTCAGGCGCCCGGGTTCGCCGAGTCGCCGGACGACGGGGTGTTCTGGGCACCGCCTGTCGCACCGCCGTTCTGCGTGGTGCTCTCGCCGGTGCCGGTGCCGGTGCCGGTGCTGGTGCCGGTGCCGTTCTTGTCGCCGCCCTTCTGGCTGCCGTCGGCCGGCGCGCCCGAGCGGGACCCGGACGGGGTGCCGTTCGCCGACCCCGCCGGGCCCCCGGCCGGGTTCCGGGCCGGGTTGCCGGTGGGCGTCGGGGGCAGCGTGTTCGGCCCCCACGAGCTGAAGTAGCTCTGCGCCGGCACCACGAAGGTGTCGAGCTTCACCTGGCCCGTCCTGCTGAACGTGAAGGTGACGGACTGCACGTTGCCGTCCTGCACCGACTCACGTCCGCTGGTCAGCACCGCCGAGGCGTTGCCCTTGCCGCCGAGCAGCAGGGAGCCGCCCGCGGGAACCGTCAGCGGGCCCTTGCCCTTGGCGGGCTTGAGCTGGGCCTTGGCGCCGGTGCCGCCGAGGGTGATGGAGTCCAGCGTCTGGTCGGTGCGGCCGTTGTTGAAGAGCGTGGCCGTGACCACCGCCGGGCCCGGCGCGTCGAGCTTGGGCTGCGTGATGATCGTGGCGTTCTGCACCTTGACGACGCCGACGGTGGTCGCGGCGTTGTCCGGCTTGACCTCCAGCGTCTGTGCGTTGGTGCCCACGCCGCACCCGGCGAGCGTGACGATCGAGAACGCGAGGGCGGTGGCGGCGAGAGCGCCGCGTCGAAGGCTGCTGCTCACGGCGGCGGCAACTCCTTGAACGTGGGCGGTATGGAGGTCGGTTCGTCGGTGCGTCGGCACCCGGGCGGGTGCCCGGGCGGATCTCAGCGCCTTAGAGTATCGAGCCCGTTGTCGGCCGCCGCACCCGACCCGCCTCTCTCCGCCGGCCCACCCTCAGCCACGGGCCGGTGGGGCTGCCGCAGCCTCCCCCCACTGCTTCAGGGGCTTCCCCACTGCCTCAGGGCGGGGGAGGTGCCCCCGGAGGTGCCCGCAGAGGTGCCCGCAGGGCACAGCCTCTCGCCCCCTACGGGCCGCCGGTGTGTTCATGTTGTGTTCGTCGTGAGGCTCCTGTCGGCCTTTCCCATAAGAGCGGTGGACGGCCGTCCAGGGATTTCCGGTAAGGAATGCGCGAGGCGCGCAGAATTGATCAACCGGGATCCGTGATCAATTTTCGATTCGCTTCGGATGTGACTGCGATCGCCGAACGGAGTAGCGGAACTGGCCTCCGCGGAATCCGACAAAACGGGACGTTCGGCCGCTTGGATCAACCCGTCAGCGTGACGGACGCGCCGCTTTCCCGCTCCCCGTACAACCGCTCCGACCTGCGAATTCCCGTCTCCGCCAGGGCCTCCCAGCACGTCACCGAGGCTGTTGTCAAGCCCTGAGATATGCCCTGACCTGCGAAAACGCCATTCAGAAGACGCCGTTCTCGTGTTACCCTGGATAGCCACGGAAGGGGTACCTGTCACATGACGTTCAAGGTTGGCGACACCGTGGTCTATCCCCATCACGGGGCCGCGCTGATCGAGGCCATCGAAACTCGCCAGATCAAAGGCGTGGACAAGACCTACTTGGTGCTGAAGGTCGCCCAGGGCGACCTGACGGTGCGTGTGCCAGCGGACAATGCGGAGTTCGTCGGCGTGCGTGATGTGGTCGGTCAGGACGGGCTGGACCGGGTCTTCGAGGTGCTGCGCGCGCCGTACGCGGAGGAGCCCACCAACTGGTCCCGTCGTTACAAGGCAAATCTCGAGAAGCTCGCCTCCGGCGACGTGATCAAGGTCGCGGAAGTCGTCCGCGACCTGTGGCGCCGAGAGCGCGAGCGCGGACTCTCCGCAGGTGAGAAGCGGATGCTGGCCAAGGCCCGGCAGATCCTGGTCAGCGAGCTCGCCCTCGCGGAGAACACAAACGAGGACAAGGCGGAGGCCCTGCTCGACGAGGTTCTCGCGTCCTGACACACATGCTGTCGTCCTGACGTAAGCAGTGCCGCAGTGCCCGACACGCGCCAGCTGGCCGGGCGCTGCGGCATGTTCGCGCGTTTCCGGCGTGCGCCCTCGGAGGTCGTCGGGGCCCGGCCGCGGCATGCTCCGTGCGTGGGCCCACGCCCTGCGACGCGACCCCGCGCCCCGGCCCCGGGAGACACGCCCGGCACGGGACGCGTCGGCCCCGCGGCTGCGAGCCCTGATCGTCCGGTGGTGGCTGCTGTGCACGCCCGGCGAGGACTCCCTGCGCATCGGCGCCCGCGGTGGTCCTTCGGCGGGCGCCTCGGCTGGGCCGGCCGCCCCGCCGGTGCGGCCAGGGGCTGGGCCGATCGGGTAACGGAGCTGTGCGTTCCGCTGACTGCGGTGGGTGAGGCGCCGCTCACCGCAGGGACCGGCCCGCCTCCCGAATCCGGCCGGCCGCCCAACGGCCGCCGAGGGCTCGGTGACCGACATCACACGCCCACCCGGCCCGCGGGCCGGCACGCCACGGCCAACGGTGTCGGGTGTGCGGTGGTGCGGACGTGCAGTACGGTCCCGACCGCCGGTCGTCCCACCGGGGCCAGGACCCTGTCACTCACCGCCGGTGCCGCTCGGAGGCGCGGGACGCGCTTCGCTTCCGGAGTGCACCGACTGGCGTGCCGGGCCCGGGCAGCTGCCTCGACCGGTGTCACGGAAGGGGCCGGTCAAGGCGTCGCGCCCGGCACTCCCCCCAGCTCCAGGAGCGGGGGGTACGCCCAAGGCCATACCCATCCCGCCCGAGCGTACAAACCTGAACGGAACCGATGACTGACGATTCCCGTCCGGCGCGGACCGGCGGCTCCCCCGAGCCGCCCACCGCCGGTACCCAGCCGATCCCGCCGCCCACGGGCGCCCCCGCGCCACCGTTCCCCGTCGCGCCCCCCGTCGCGCCCCCCGCCGCGGCGCCCGGCGCGCGCGCGGACGCTCCCGCCCCGGGCACGGCGCCCACCGGCACCGCCCCCACCGGCACCGCCCCCACCGAGACCGCCCCCGCCCCGGCCGGCCGCCTGCCGCGCACCGCCGCCGTGATCCCCGCCGCGGGCCGGGGCGTGCGGCTCGGACCCGGGGCGCCCAAGGCGCTCAGGATGCTCAGCGGCGTTCCGATGCTGGTGCACGCGGCGCGTGCGCTGGCCGCCTCGCGCGCCGTCCAGCTCGTCGTGGTCGTCGCCCCGCCGGACGGCGCCCCCGAGGTCAAGAGCCTGCTGGACGCGCACGCGCTCCCGGAGCGCGCGGACGTCGTCGTCGTGCCCGGCGGTGACACCCGCCAGGAGTCCGTCAAGCTGGGCCTGGACGTGCTGCCCCCCGACATCGAGATCGTGCTCGTGCACGACGCGGCGCGCCCGCTGGTGCCCGTGGAGACGGTCGACGCGGTCATCGAGGCGGTGCGCGACGGGGCGCCCGCCGTGGTGCCCGCCCTGCCGCTCGCCGACACCGTCAAGGAGATCGGGCCCTGTGCTCCCGGCGAGCCGGAGCCGGTCGTCGCCACCCCCGAGCGGGCGCGGCTGCGCGCCGTCCAGACCCCGCAGGGCTTCGATCGCGCCACCATCGTCCGCGCCCACGAGGCCGTCGCGGTCAGCGGCGAGGGAGCCACGGACGACGCCGGGATGGTCGAGCGGCTCGGTGAGCCGGTCGTCCTCGTGCCCGGCCACGAGGAGGCGTTCAAGGTGACCAGGCCGCTCGACCTCGTCCTCGCCGAGGCCGTGCTCGCCCGCAGGAGGGCCAAGGATGAGTTCTGAGACGGTTTCCGGCGCCGCCGCCGTCCCGCCGCTGCCGCGGATCGGCGTCGGCACCGATGTGCACGCCTTCGAGAAGGGCCGCGAGCTGTGGTGCGCGGGGCTGCTCTGGGACGAGCGCGCCAGTGGGGGCTACGGCCTCGCGGGGCACTCCGACGGGGACGTGGCCGCGCACGCCGCGTGCGACGCGCTGTTCTCCGCGGCCGGCGTCGGCGACCTCGGCGCCCACTTCGGCACCGACCGCCCCGAGTGGGCCGGCGCCTCCGGGGTGAGCCTGCTCGCCGAGGCCGCCCGGATCGTGCGCGCCGCCGGCTTCGAGATCGGCAACGTCTCCGTCCAGGTCATCGGGGTCCGGCCCAAGATCGGCAAGCGCCGGGACGAGGCGCAGAAGGCGCTCGGCGCGGCGGTGGGTGCGCCGGTCGCCGTCTCCGGCACCACCTCGGACGGGCTCGGCCTGACCGGCCGCGGTGAGGGCCTCGCGGCGATCGCCACCGCCCTGGTCGTACCGACCGCCAGCCCGCCCGCCGCCTGACCGGCCCCGCGTTGCGCGAGTCCCGCCGGCCGGCGGGGCCCGAGGGGCGCGGGGAACCGCGCGCTCCGGTCCCACCGGCGGGTGGGTGGCGACGAGCCCGCGAAGGGCTGGCCCCGGTGGCCCGTCGCGGGGATGTCGTGTGCCGCTCGCGCAGTGTGCGGCGCCCCTCGGGGGAGGCAGGGTGGAGTCCCACGGGTCTGTGGTCGGGGGTATGGCGTTGTAAGGGGCGGGCCGTCAGGGGCGCGGGGAACTGCGCGACCAGCCACCACCGGCCGGTGGCCGGGAGGGAGTCCGCGAGGGGCTGGCCCGGTGGCCCGCCGCGGGTGTGTCGTGGTCGCCCGCGCAGTGGCCCGCGCCCCTCGGGGCACCGGGGCGCAGGCCCACCGGACGGCGAGCGGATTCGTGCCCATGCCGTGGTCATGTGCCGCGCGGCACGATGCCGCCGCAATACCACGAATCCAGGGCCACTGTTGCCGAAGGGGCTCAAGGCATCGCCTTCGGGCCACTACCCTGGAGTGGTGACTATTCGCCTGTACGACACCAGCGCCCGGCAGATCCGTGACTTCACCCCGCTCGTGCCGGGCTGCGTCTCGATCTACCTCTGTGGCGCGACCGTGCAGGCCGCCCCGCACATCGGGCACA
This sequence comes from Streptomyces sp. DSM 116793, assembly GCF_057320905.1. Classification (NCBI taxonomy): domain Bacteria; kingdom Bacillati; phylum Actinomycetota; class Actinomycetes; order Kitasatosporales; family Streptomycetaceae; genus Streptomyces; species Streptomyces sp. DSM 116793. The sequence goes on from NZ_CM170494.1 coordinate 4,995,064, forward strand.
TCCGCTCCGGCCTCAACTTCGACATCATGCGCCGCTGGTTCGCCTACCGCGGCTACGACGTGACGTTCGTCCGGAACGTCACGGACATCGACGACAAGATCATCCGCAAGGCGGCCGAGCAGCACCGCCCCTGGTGGGCCATCGGCTACGAGAACGAGCGGGCGTTCAACGACGGCTATGCCGCCCTGGGCTGCCTGCCGCCCACGTACGAGCCGCGGGCCACCGGCCATGTCACCGAGATGGTGGAGATGATGCGCCGCCTCATCGACACCGGCCACGCCTACGAGGCCGACGGCAACGTCTACTTCGACGTCACGTCCTTCCCCGGCTACCTCCAGCTCTCCAACCAGGACCTGGACAACCTCCTCCAGCCGGAGGGCGAGGGCGAGACCGGCAAGCGCGACCCGCGCGACTTCGCGATGTGGAAGGCGGCCAAGCCGGGCGAGCCGAGCTGGGAGACCCCGTGGGGGCGCGGCCGGCCCGGCTGGCACCTGGAGTGCTCGGCCATGGCGCACAAGTACCTCGGCCGCGCCTTCGACATCCACGGCGGCGGCATCGACCTGATCTTCCCGCACCACGAGAACGAGATCGCCCAGGCCAAGGCCTACGGCGACGATTTCGCGCAGTACTGGGTGCACAACTCCTGGGTCACCATGAGCGGCGAGAAGATGTCCAAGTCGCTGGACAACTCGGTGCTGGTCGGCGACATGGTCAAGCACTGGCGGCCCATCGTGCTCCGCTACTACCTGGCCACCCCGCACTACCGCTCGACCATCGAGTACAGCGAGGAGGCGCTGCGCGAGGCCGAGTCCGCGTTCGCGCGGATCGAGGGTTTCGTGCAGCGGGTCACCGAGAAGGCCGGGGAGGCCGTCCCCCCGGCCGCCGAGGTGCCGCCGTCGTTCGCCGAGGCCATGGACGAGGACCTGGGCGTCCCGGGGGCCCTGGCGGTGGTGCACACCACCATCCGGCAGGGCAACAGCGCGCTCGCCGCGGACGACAAGGAGGAGGCCGTCGCCCGGCTCGCCGAAGTGCGGGCCATGCTCGGCGTCCTCGGCCTCGACCCGCTCGACGCCCACTGGTCCGACGAGAACGACCGCAGCGAGGACCTGCACGGCGTCGTCGACACGCTCGTCAGGCTCGTCCTCCAGCAGCGCGAGTCCGCCCGCGCCCGCAAGGACTGGGCCGTCGCGGACGCGATCCGCGACCAGCTCAACCAGTCGGGCCTCGTCATCGAGGACAGCCCGCAGGGGCCGCGCTGGTCCCTCGGCCCACGCTGACCGTACGGCGGCTCCTGGGGCCGCCGTACGCCGCCGTCCGAGGCGGCACCGCCCAGGGCGACCGGCGCGGCACCGCACAGCGCACCACGACCGTTCCCCGGCACCCCACCACCGTCACCACCCGCAGACGCCACCCACAGACACCACCCACAGACACCACCCACAGACAGGCAGGTCCACCACCTCATGGCCGCACAGAACCGCCGCATGTCCGGCAAGAAGGGCGCGCAGGTCGGCAGCGGCGGCAAGCGACGCCGCGGCCTGGAAGGCAAGGGCCCCACGCCGCCCGCCGAGATGCGCAAGGGCCACCCCAAGAACCGCCTCGCCCAGGCCAAGGCCAAGCGTGCCGTCGGCCGCCCCAAAGGGAGCCGCGGCGGCAAGTCGCCCGCCGAGTACGTCGTCGGCCGCAACCCCGTCGTCGAGGCGCTCCGCGAGGGCGTGCCCGCGACCACGCTGCACGTCCAGCAGTTCATCGACAACGACGAGCGGGTGCGCGAGGCACTCAAGCTCGCCGCCGAGCGGCCCGGCCTGCACCTCATGGAGGCGCCGCGCCCCGAGCTCGACCGGATGACCGGCGGCATCAACCACCAGGGCCTCGTCCTGCAGATCCCGCCGTACGAGTACGCGCACCCCGAGGACCTCACCGCCGCCGCGGCCGACGCGGGCGAGGAGCCGCTCATCGTCGCGCTCGACGGCGTCACCGACCCGCGCAACCTGGGCGCCGCGGTCCGCTCCGTCAGCGCCTTCGGCGGGCACGGCGTGGTGGTGCCCGAGCGGCGCGCCGCCGGGATGACCGCGGGCGCCTGGAAGACGTCCGCGGGCACCGCGGCCCGCACCCCCGTGGCCCGCGCCACCAACCTCACCCGGGCCCTCGTCGAGTACAAGAAGGCCGGCCTCGTGGTGGTCGGCCTCGCCGCGGACGGCGAGGCCGAGATCGGCGAACTCGACGTGTTCGACGGCCCCGTCGTCATCGTCGTCGGCAGCGAGGGCAAGGGCCTGTCCCGGCTCGTCGGCGAGACCTGCGACGTCCGCGCGCGGATCCCCATGCCCGGCGGAGCGGAGTCCCTCAACGCCGGCGTGGCGACGGGCATCGTGCTGTACGAGGCGGCACGGCGCCGCGCCTGAGGTGACCCGTGCCCCGCGCCGCACGCCCGAGGGCCGCACGGCGCGGGGCGCGCGGGCGCGCCGTGCACCCCGGCGCGAAGGGGCGACCCGGACGCCCCGAACCGGGCGGCAGCGCGTCACCCCGAACGCGCCGGCGCCCCCCGACCGGCGGACACCGGCCCGATCCCCAGGGGTCAAGGCAGTGTCCTCCCGCCGTGTCACTCGGTTAGATGAGTGTGGAGACCAGAACGCCCCGCACCCCCACGGGGGACCGCTCGTCCGGACACGACGACGCTCCCGCGCTGACCATGGTGAAGGTGCCGTGTGACCCGGCGCAGATCGTCGTCAATCACGCCAGCTTCCGCGTGCACTTCCCCACGGCGCAGCCCGCGAGGTCGCAGCGGGTCGCCAGGTACCTGTCCGCCACGGCCGCCGCCGCGGCCCCGCACCCGCCCGCGCTGGGCGCCGCCGGGCACGCCCCGGCGCTGGGCGCGGCGGCCGGGCACCCGCCCGCGCTGAGCGGCGCGATCGTACGGCGCCGCGGTCCCCTGGTGCGCGGCGGCGCGCCCGCTCCCGGCGACCCGGTCGCCTCCGGGCTGCTCCAGGCGGTCGGCACCGGCCTCAGGCCCGGCGGCGGGCCCCCGGGGAGCGGCCCGGCGGGCCACGACCCGGGCGCCACACAGGTCATGCCACGCGTCGGCATCGACGCCGACACCGCCGCCACGCCGGTGACCGCCGGTCCCGACGGGACCGGCACCCGGCTCCTGCCGCAGATGCGCCCGGCGACCGGCCACGGCGACCACGCCGATCAGGACGCCCACGACGACTATGACGCCCACGACGGCCGGCGCCGGGACACGTCCGGCCGCCGGCCCCACCCGGACGCCGAGCACGCCCGGAACGCCGGACACGCCCCGGGCCCCGGGGAAGCCGAGCACGGCGGGCCCGGCGAGTACGGGCCGGACGGCGGGGACGGCCGGTACGACCAGGGCGGCGAGTACGGCGAGTACGGCGAGTACGACCAGGGCGGCGAGTACGGCGAGTACGGGGAGGACGACGAGTACGGCCAGGACAAGGGCACCCGGCGCGGGCTGGGCCGCTTCCGGCGCCGCGGCACCGAGCCCGTGCGGCACGCGTACTACCCCGGCCGCCGGATGAACCTCGGCCTCGTCCTCCTCCCGCTGCGCGTCTTCCTCGGCTTCATCTCCCTCTACGCCGGGATGAGCAAGCTCTGCGACCCCGCCTACTTCGACGCCGGCGAGCACGGCAGCCTGGTGAGGTCACTGCACGCCCTGCACCCCTGGGCGCTGGCGGAGCCGCTGCGCGACTTCGCTCTCCAGCACCCCGTCGGTGCGGGCCTGACGGTGGCGTTCCTCCAGGTCATCGTGGGCGTGCTGACGGTGCTCGGGCTCTGGCAGCGGGTCGCGGCGGCGGTCGGCGCGGTGCTGTCCGCGGCGCTGCTCGTCACCGTCAGCTGGCGGAGCGCGCCCGGGTACGGCGCGCCGGACATCATCTACCTCGCCGCCTGGTCCCCGCTGGTCATCGCGGGCGCGCCGGTGTACTCGGTCGACGGGCGGCTGTCCTCGGAGGCCTGGCGCACCCTCGGCCCCCGCGCGGAGCTGTGGCAGCTGCGCCGCCGGGTGCTGCGCCGGGGCACGCTCATCGCGGGCCTGGTGACCGGGCTCACCTTCCTGGTCGGCGCGCTGCTCGGGGGCGCCGTGCGGGACTCCGACCGGGTGACCGTCCCGGGGCCCGGCGAGGCCCCGCGGAACGAACTCCCCGGCTCCCCGCTGCCCGAGGAGCCCGGTGCCACGGAGACCGGCGGCACGCCCGCCGCGTCCGGCTCGCCCACGCAGGGGACGTCCGCCAGCCCGTCCCGGTCGGCCACCGCGGGCTCGGCGAGCGCGTCGGCGTCGGCGGGGGCGGGACAGCCGAGCCAGAGCCGGGCGACCGGCGGAGTGCCGTCCCACCGACCGGTGCCGCCTCCCCCTCCGGCCGCCACGGCCGGGCCCTCCTCCACGGGGGGTTCCGCCTCCACCGGCACGAACACGTCCGGTACCTCCGGTACCGGCTCCTCGGAGAGCGGGGAGTCCGGTGATCTGGTGGGTGGGCTTCTGGGGTGAGAAGGGGGGCGGCTCCCCGGCCTCCGTGGGCGTGTCGCGGTTGTTCGCGCGCACCCGGGGGATCAGCCCCCGTGGCTACGCCCGTTCCAGAGGCAACCGTCCTGCGGCCGGTGAGAAGGCGTTCGCCGCGGCGTCTGTCAGAGCGGGATCGGGGTCCGTGCTGAGGACCGCGATCCCGCGGCATGTGGTCGGTCGCTCCTCCGAGGCCTCAGGGCTCGTCGCATGCCGGGTCCGGCTCCTGCGGCGCTCCGCGGAAGCCGGCGATCAGAAGAGTCATGGCGCGGGGCAGGTATCGGCCAAGGGCCATACGGCCATGAGGGGTTCGTGGACGAAGGCCGACAGCTCCGCCGCCTGCTCCCCTCCGCGGGGGAGGCCCGGCCGACCCCGCAACGTACGTCGGCCCGCTCGTCAGCGAGGGCCGGCCCGACGGGTCCGCGGCTACCTGGAGGCGGGCATCGCCGAAGGGGCCCGCCCTGGTCACCGGCGGGCCGGAGCCTCTCGACGACCCGCCACGGCCCGCGGCACCTACGTGCGGCCCACCGTCTTCGCCGACGTCGACAGTTCGATGCGGATCGCCCGCGGGGAGATCTTCGGGCCCGTCGTCCGCGTCATCCCCTACGACGGCCTCCACGAAGCGATCCGGATCGCCAACGACTCCGACTTCGGCTTCAGCGGCGGCGTCCGGACCGCCGACCCCCGAACGCGGCCTTGAGGTGGCGGGGGCCGTACGGACCGGCATCTTCCACATCAACGGAGCCCCCGGCACGGTGACGCCCCCTTCGGGGGGTTCAAGGCCGGCGGCATCGGACGGGAGTACGGGAGTACGGGCGCCCCGGCCTGTCCGCCTTCGTCGAGTACAAATCCGTCGCGGCCTGCCGAACGGCAACCTGACGGCACGGCATCGCCCAACCGGTCGCCGCTGCCGCTCCCGGTGCGGCTTCGGACGAGTGCGCGGCGGCCACCGCTGTTGGTGGGGAGTCCGGGGGCCGGTCGAGGCGTCGCTGCGGAGGTTCCCCCTGACTGCGGGCGGGGGCGGTGCCCCCAGGCCACCGCCCTGTCCTCTTCGGCACCGTTCACGCGATGTCGAGCGCGGCCGACCGCAGCGAAGCGCTCGACTCGCCCGTCTCCACCTCGTAGTGGCCGGGTTCCACCGCGTACCGGAGGCCGCGGGTGACGACGGCCAGGTCGTCGTGGGTCAGGCGCAGGTGGACGACGGTGTGGGTGCCGGGGGCGAGGGTGACGCGGGTGAAGGCGCGTAGTTCCCTGGTGCGGGGCCAGCTCGTGGCCGTGAGCCGGCGCAGGTAGAGCTGGACGACGGTGGACGACGGGGTCGGTCCGGGGTTGGCGACCTCCACCGCGCAGTCGACCGTCGCCCCCTCGCGCAGGGCCCGGGCCGTGATCCGGGCCGGACCGTCCCCGCCGCCCCGGCCGTCCGCCGTGAGCACGGGCGCGCCGAGCGTGAGCCGTCCGTAGCCGAGGCCGTGCCCGAACGGGAACAGGGGGGAGGCGTCGGCGTCCACGTAGCCGCGGAAGGCGTGGTCCTTCTGGTTGTAGGTCACCGGCAGGACCGTGGCCGTACGCGGTATCGAGACCGGGAGCCGGCCCGTCGGCTCCGCCGCGCCCAGCAGGACCCTCGCGAGGCCGCGGCCGCCGGCCGGGCCCGGGTAGAACACCGACAGGACCGCCGACGAGACGTCCAGCACCTCGCCCATGACGTGCGGTCGGCCCTGCACCAGCACGGTCACGACGGGGGTCCCGGTCCGCGCCACGGCCCCGACCAGGTCGAGCTGGGCCCTGCCGAGGGCGAGGCCGGCCAGGTCGGCGCCCTCGCCCGAGGTGGTCTCCGCGAGCGGCACCCCGGACCGCGCGTCGGCGGTCTCGACGACCATCGCGCCGTTGTCGTCGAAGCGTGCCTCCGTCTCCCGCGCGCTCGACCCGCCGAGGGCCACCACGACGACGTCCGCCTCGGCCGCCAGTTCGACGGCGCGGGCGATGCCGGAGCCGTCGTCGCCCGTCAGGCCGGCGCCCCGGGTGTGGGTGACGGGGCCCGGCGACAGTTCGCGCAGCGCCGCGACCAGGGTGGTGCCGGTGCCGGGCGGCTGTGGGGCCGTGTAGTCGCCGAGGGCGTGCAGGACGGTGTCGGCGTGCGGGCCGACCACGGCGATGCGGGGCGTCCCGGTGAGGGGGAGCGTTCCGTCGTTGGCGAGCAGCGTGACGGCGCCCTCCGCAAGACGGGCACCCACGACGGCGGCCCCGCCGCCGGCCGGGGCGGGATCGGAAGCCGGCGTGGGCGGGGGCGCTGGTGGTGTTTCCGGTGGGTCCGCGGACAACCGTGGTGTTTCCGGTGGGTCCGCGGACACCGGTGGTGTCCTTGACGTGTCCGTGGACGCCCGTGGTGTCTCCGGCGTGTCCGTGGACGCCCGCGGGGTCCCCGGCGTGTCCGTGGACGCCCGCGGGGTCCCCGGCGTGTCCGTGGACGCCCGCGGGGTCCCCGGCGTGTCCGTGGACGCCCGCGGGGTCCCCGGCGTGTCCGTGGACGCCCGCGGGGTCCCCGGCGTGTCCGTGGACGCCCGTGGTGTCCCCGGCGCGGCCGTGAGGTCCTCGTCGAACAGGCCCAGCCGGAACTTGAGCCGCAGCACCCGCTCGACGGCCGTGTCGACGGCCGCCTCGTCGACGAGTCCGCGGTGCACCGCCTCCTCCAGGAGGGTGAACGCGTCGTCCCACAGGCTGAGGTCGGTACCGGCGCGCAGCGCCGTCGCCGCGGCGCCCGCGAGGTCACCGGTCAGCCGCACCAGGCGGTCGAGCGCGGTGCCGTCCGCCATGACGAGCCCGGTGAAGCCGAGTTCGCCGCGGAACACGTCCGTGAGCAGCCGCGCGCTGGCCGCGCAGGGCAGCCCGTCGATCTCGGAGTAGGCGGCCATCAGCCCCGCCGCCCCGGCCGCCACCGCGGCCCGCACCGGGGGGAGGTGGATCTCGTACAGTTCGCGCCAGCCGATCTCGGTGGCGGCCCAGTTGCGTCCGCCGGTCGCCGCGCCCTGTCCCGCCGCGTGCTTGACCACCACCGCGGCGCTCTGCGCCGGGAAGGGCGCGAGAGGCCCCTCCGGTTCGCCCTGCATGCCGGTGACGGCGGCCCGCGTCAGCTCCGCGGCCAGCACCGGATCCTCGCCGTATGTCTCCTCGGACCGGCCCCAGCGCGGGTCCCGGAGCACGTCGAGGCCCGAGACGAGTGCCACGTGGGCGCCCCGCTGCCGCAGCTCCGCGGCGACGGCACGGGACGCCTCCCCGTACTGTGCGGGATCCCACGCCGACGCGGCGGCGAGCCCCACGGGCAGCACGGTGGCGCCGGGCGCCTGCATGCCGTGGGGTGCCTCCTCCACGAACAGCACGGGTATGCCCAGGCGCGAGTGCGCGACGACGTGGCGCTGGACGAGCCGGCAGACCTCGGCGCCGTCGGCGGGACCGATGCCGGTGCCGAGCGTCACCCCCGACCAGCCGTCCGCCCGTTGCAGGCCGTACAGGGCGCCGAGGCCGCCGAAGCGGTCCACCTCGGCGCGGAGCGCGTCGGTCAGTTCGAAGGTGGCGCCCGTCGCGGTCGTCACGGTGTCCCGGGAGCCGTCGGCGACCCGCTCCGGGCGGCTCCCGGCGGTCCGTCCCGCGTGGCTCCCGGCGGCCCGCTCCCGGCGCTCCGCCCCCGGCTCGGGAGCCGGCACCCGCCGGTAGGCCTGCCAGCCGTACATCCGCTGGTTGAGCTGGCCGACCTTCTCGGCCAGCGTCATCCGGCCGATCAGGTCGGCGACGCGGACGTCGACGGGCAGGTCGGCCCGGCGGTAGGGGGGAAGCCCTGAAGGGCCGCCGGGCGGGCGCGTTCCGGTGCCGTCGTCGCCGGTGGTGCCGCCCTCGCCGGTCTGGTGGGGTGCCATGGTTCTCCTGGGGGTGGTGGACGGGGGGCGTCACGGGGCCATTCACGGGGCCGGATTCCGGGTGCCGGCGGCCCGGCTTCCCACCGCCGGCGGCCCCGGCCCGTCAGCCTCCGACGGCCACCGCATCGCTCTCGCTGACCGCCGTGTACAGGCTCCGCCCGGCCGTGCCGGGCCGGACGACGCGGGTCACGCCGCGGGCTTCGAGCGCGGCGGGGTCGGCCGCGGTCCGGGACGTGACGAACGTCGGCCGCTCACCGTCCCGTACGAGGTCGTGCCAGGCCGTGAAGGCGGCCCCGCCCGGTGCCAGGGCGGCACGTGAGAGCGGTGTGCCGGTGTCGTCCACGGCTATCTCCACCGCCGTGCCGCGCGGTGGCGGCCCGGCCGGGGTGGCCCGGAGCTCCGCGGCGACGTCCGCGTACCGCCGGCCGACCGGTTTGACCGCCCCGTCCGCGTCGAGGAGACCGAGCGAGTATTCGAGGGCCGGGAAGTCGCCGAGGCCGGGGTGCACATCGTGCGAGCACCACCACGTCACGCCCCAGAAGCCGTCCGTGGCGGCGGCGTGCCGGACGGCGGCCTCGCAGAAGTCGGGTGCCTGCGGCTCCGTCAGGCAGTTGAGGGGCGCCCCGATCTCCTGGAGCCAGACGGGCCGGTGCGCGTCGGTCGCGAAGGCGCGGGAGAGTTCGCCGAGGTACTCGGCGTGCCGGACGCTCTCCTGCGCCAGGCCGCCGTAGTGCTGTGCCGTGCCGTTGAAGATCCACGAGTGGATGACCGTGACGTCGCCGAGCCGGCTGGCGTGGGCGGGCAGGAACGGATGGCCGTCGAGGTACCAGGCGGCGTCGTACACGGCGTGTGCGCGCAGGCCGGGGGAGGAGTCGGGCACGGCGGCGAGGAGCGTGCCGAGCCAGTGCTCCGCGTCGGCCGGGCCGATGCGCATCGCCGAGGGGTGCGGGCGGTCCGAGAACTGGTTGAGTTCGTTGCCGATCGTCAGGCCGAGGAAGCCCCTGACGTCCGACACGGCCTCGTGCACGGCGCCGACCAGCCGGGCCTGCGCCTGCACGGCGTCCTCGTCGGTGAACATGTTCCGCGCGTGCCACGTCGTCAGCCAGGCCGGCAGGAAGTCGAAGCTCGACAGGTGCCCCTGGATGACGTCGACCGCGGGGTCGAGCCCGGCGGCGGCCGCCAGCTCGGCCATCGTCCGGACGTCGTCGAGCGCCCGGCCGCGGATGAGGGTGCGGTTGGGCTGCAGGACGGGCCAGAGCGGGAAGATGCGCACATGGTCCAGGCCCAGCGAGGCGATGCCGTCGAAGTCGCGGCGGACGGAGTCCCAGTCGGGCGCGAGCCACGTGTGGAACCAGTCGCGGGACGGCGTGTAGTTCACGCCGAAGCGAGCCGTGGGGGTGGTCATGCCTTGAGGCCTCCGGATTCCATGCCGCGGAAGAAGTACCGCTGCAACGCCATGAAGAACGCGATGATCGGTACGAGGGCGACGATCGTGCCGGCCGCGACGACGCGCGGATCGTCGTAGAAGGTGCCGCGCAGCTGGCTGAGGCCGACCGTCAGCGTGTAGTGGTCCTGGTTGGAGAGGATGATCAGCGGCCAGAGGAAGTCGTTCCAGGAGCCGACGAACGCGAAGATCGCCACCACCGTGAGCGTGCCCCTCACCTGCGGCAGGCAGACGCGCAGGAACCGCTGCCACACGTTGGCCCCGTCCACGACGGCCGCCTCCTCCAGCTCCCGGGGCAGCCCGAGGAAGCCGTTGCGCATCAGCAGCACGTTCAGCGCGGTGACGATCGTCGGCAGCGCGACACCGAGCAGGGAGTCCGCCAGGTGCGCCGAGCGGACCAGCAGGAACTGGGCGATCAGCACGGTCTCGACGGGGATGAGCAGCGCGGCCACGAACAGGCCGGTGACGAGCCGCCGCCCCCGAAAGCGCAGGCGGGCGAGGGCGTAACCGGCGAGGGATGCCCCCACCATGTTGCCGACGACCACGCAGACGGCGACGATCGCGCTGTTCAGCACGTAGTGCAGCACCGGCAGGCGCCTGGTCACCTCGCCGTAGTGGGCGCCGGTCGGGTGGTGCGGGAGCAGCGCGGGCGGCTGCGCGTACAGATTGTCGCCGGGTCCCTTGAGCGAGAGCGAGAGCTGCCACAGCAGCGGTCCCGCGAGGAGCACGAGGAAGAGCACGAGAAGGGCGTAGCGGGTCCAGGCCGCCGCCCGCCGGCCGCCGGCGCGGCTTCCGTCCCGGCCGCCCCTGCCGTCCCGGCCGGCCCGGCCGGTCCCGCCGGCCGGGCGCCGGTGGTGTACGAGCGATGTCGTCATGAGTCCCCGTCCTTTCTGCCCGCGCGGCTCTGGGCCCACAGCTGGACGCCGAGGAGCAGCCCCATGACCACGAACATCACGACGCTGATGGCGCCCGCGTATCCGGTGTCGGCCTGGAGTCCGGTGCCCTCGGACTGGATGAGCATCGTCATGGTCAGATCACCGCCGCCGGTGCCGCCGGTGCCGTTGGTGAGGACGTAGATCTCGCCGAAGACGCGGAAGGCGGAGATGGACGAGAAGAGCGCCACGAGCGCGATGGTCGAGCGGACCCCCGGCACGGTGACGCTGAAGAAGCGCCGCACCACGCCCGCGCCGTCGATGGCGGCGGCGTCGTACAGGCTCTGGTCGACGTTCGCGAGCGCCGCCAGGTAGATCACCATGTAGTAGCCCATGGCGGTCCACACCGTGACGAACATGGCGCTGAGCAGCGTCAGCCACCGGTCGGTGAGGAACGGGACCGGGCCGTGGATCCAGTGCAGCCACTGGAGCGTCGCGTTGACGAGGCCCCGGCTGCCCAGCAGGTTCGTCCAGATCAGCCCGACGATGACGGGCGACATGATGACGGGCAGGTAGTAGCCCGTGCGGAAGAAGCCGAGGAGGCGGCCCTTGCCGCTGACCAGGGCCGCGAGCACGAGCGGCAGCGAGACGGTGAACGGCACCACGCAGACCACGTAGAGGAACGAGTTGAGCAGGGCGGTGCCGAACCGGGGGTCGTGCAGCAGCCGGCGGTAGTTCGCCAGGCCGGTGAAGTGACCGCCCGTCAGGAGCTTGGCGTCCGTGAACGACAGGGCGATCGTGTTCAGGAAGGGATAGAGGATGAACACGGCCACGGTCACGAGACCGAGCGCGAGGAACAGCCAGGGCGCGTACCAGCGCCGGTGGGTGCGCTCGGCGAAGCTGCCGCCCGGGGAGTGACGGGACGGGCGGGAGTGACCGGAGCGGCGGGAGTGCCCCCGGGTGCCCGTCGCCTCCGGGGCCGCCGTGACGGGGTAGCCGGTCACTTGGCCGACAGCTTGTCGTTCGCGTAGGCCACGGCGGCGTCCAGCGCGGCCTGTGCGGACTTCTTGCCGAGGACGGCCTGTGCCACCTGCTGCCGCAGGTAGGCCACGTCCTGCGCGGAGAACTCGGCGGGCCAGTACACCTCGGCCTTGGCGATCTGGGCGGCGGCGGGTATCCGCACCGAGGCGTCGTCCGAGCCGTCGTCCTTGGTGAAGTACGGGTCGGACAGGGCGCCGGCGGCGGACGGGAAGATGGCCGCGGCCTTGTCGAACGTCAGCTGGTTCTGCCGGTCGGTGACGAACTTGGCGAAGGCGACGGCGGTCGCCTTGTTCTTCGAGGTGGCGTTCACACCGAGCGACTCGATGTACATGTTGGGCTTGGCGTCGGTGATGAGCGGCGCGACCTTGACGCTCTTGTACACGTCGGGGGCGGAGGCCTTGAGGTCCTTGAGGGTGTACGAGCTGCCGGGCAGCCAGGCCACCTCACCCGCCTTGAATTTGTCGGTCTCGCCGGTCTGGAGTTCGTCGAGGGATTCCGCGGTCAGGCCCCGGCCCCGGTACAGCTTCCGGAAGGAGTCGACGAGTTTCACGCCGCGGGCGTCGTTGAAGGTGAACTTCGTGTGGTCGGCGTTCATGAGTTTCACGCCGTACGCACCGAACATCTCGATGACGGGGAGCCGGCCGATCATCGAGTATTTCGTGCCGCATTTCCTCGACATGGCGGCCGCCGCCGAGAACAACTCCTCGTAGGTCCTCGGGAGTTTCCCGGTGTCGACGCCGCACTTCTTGAGCAGTGCGCCGTTGAAGAACGACGGGCCCGTGTTGAGGTACCACGGGTAGGCGTAGGTGCTGCCGTCGATGCTGTCGAAGGTGTCGGCCTGCCACGCCTTCGGCAGATAGCGCGACTTCGCCGAGGGGTCCGTCTTCGAGACGTTGAGGAGCAGGTGGGCCTTGGCGAGGGTGTAGGCCGCCTCGGGGCCGACGTCGACGACATCGGGCAGGTTCCCCGCGGCGGCGTCGGCCGACAGCTTGTCCTGGTAGCCCTCGGCCGGCTGGTCGATCCACTTCACGGTGGTGCCGGGGTGCTGCTTCTCGAAGGACGCGACGAGCTTGGTGAAGTAGTCGGCGTAACTGGACTTGAGGTTCCACGTCTGGAACGTGATCGTGCCCTTGACCTTGCCGCTGACGGAGTCGGTGCCGTCCGAGCCGCCGGACGCGCCGCCGATGCCGCAGTCGGCGAGGGCGAGGGCTCCGGCGACGGTGAGGGCGGTGGCGGCCGCGACCCGGCCGATCTGTGTTCTGGGCATGTTCAGCTACTCCTTCGATTCCTTCGGTTCACCGGGGCGGGCGGACGCGTGCGCCGGGGGGCTGAGCCGCAGCGTCGCCAGCTGGAAGGGGCCGAGCGTGAAGCGCGCGCCGGCCGCCGGCACCGGGCCGCCCCCGCCGGCCGCGGGGACGCGGTCGCGGTCCGGTGCGGCGAGGGCGAGCGGCAGGTCGGGCGCGGCCGCCTCGGGCCGCTCCAGCAGGTCCGTCTCGCGCACGAGCCAGCCGGCGAGGTCGTCGCCCGGTACGAGGTGCCCCGCGGCCCGGCCGCCGGCCGCCTCGTGCAGGCGCACCACGACGTCGCCCGAGCCGTCGTCCGCGAGCTTGAGCCAGTCGAGGACGGCATGGCCCCGGGTGAGCGCGAGGGACAGCGGCGCCGGGACGTCGGGCAGCGCGTCGAGCACCGGCGCGTTCAGCAGCGCGGCCGCGTCGACGGTCGCGGTGAGCTCCGGTGAGCAGACGACGGACCAGGCGAAGGAGTGCACGCCGAGGTCCGTGCCGGGATCCGGGAAGCGGGGCCCGCGCAGCAGCGAGAGCCGCACGTCGACGCCCGGGCGCGCCCCGGAGGGCCGGGTCAGGTCGGCGCCGTACGTGGAGTCGTTGACGACGCCGACCCCGTAGCCCGGCTCGGCCACGTGCACCCAGCGGTGCGTGCAGGACTCGAAGTGCGCCTCGTCCCAGGACGTGTTGGCGTGCAGCGTCCGCTCGACGAAGCCGTACTGCGTCTCGAACTTTGCCGAGGTGGCGCGCACCGCCAGCGGCAGCGACACCTTCAGCAGGTGCTCACGCTCCCGCCAGTCGATCTCCGCCGCCATGTCGAGCTGTGCCGCGCCCGGCCGCAGCAGGTACGACAGGCGGACGGTGGAGGCGCCGAAGGACCGCTCGACGTCGACCCGGGCGACCGGGTCCCCGGCGGTCACCGTGACGTCCGCCGGGCCGGTCACCTCGGAGGCGTGCCGCAGCACGTGCCGGTCGAGGTCCCACGCGTCCCAGCGGACCGGTTCGTCCCGGAACAGCAGGAGCCGGCCGAGCCGCTCCCCCTCGACGACGAGCTCCCGGTCCGCGGCCAGGTCGGTCATCGACGGCACGTGGCCGCCGGCGTCCACCACGACCCGGACCAGACCGTTGTCCAGCACGGTGGCGCCGTCCGCCCGCGGGGTGACCGTGACCGGCGCCTCGTGCGCGGCGGCGGCCGGGCGGACGGCGAGGGTGCCGTCGCTGCCCGCGGCGATCCGGCCCGGGCGGCCCGCGCCCCCACCGGGTGCGCTGCCGCCGGGCGCGGGTGCGCTGTCGCCGAGGGCGCGGGCGCTGTCGGCGGCCAGCCGCCGCAGCCGTTCCTCCAGACTCCGGTACGTCTCGCGCGCCTCCCGGTGCACCCAGGAGATCGACGAGCCCGGCAGGATGTCGTGGAACTGGTGCAGCAGCACCGTGGCCCAGATGTCGTCGAGCTCCTCGGCCGGGTACGGGGCCGCGCCCCGCACGGCGGCCAGCGCCGCCAGGTACTCCGTGCTCCGCAGCAGCGCCTCGACCCGCCGGTTGCCCCGCTTCATAGCGCTCTGCGAGGTGAGCGTGCCGCGGTGCAGTTCCAGGTAGAGCTCGCCCACCCAGGCGGGCGCGTCGTCGCAGTCGGCCAGCTCCACCTCGACGTCCGCGAAGAACTCCCCGGGTGGACGCTGCTCGACCCGCGGCGCGCCCTCCAGGTCCGCGAAGCGCGCGAGGCGCCCGCCCATCTCCCGGGTGGGACCGCCGCCGCCGTCCCCGTACCCGAACAGCAGCAGCGAGTGGTCGGAGACCGCCTTGTCGCGGAAGGTGGCCGCGGCGTGCTGCAGCTCCTCGGCACGCACGTCCGCCGCGTAGGTGTCGACGGGCGGGAAGTGGGTCAGGATGCGTGTGCCGTCGATGCCCTCCCAGTGGAATGTGTGGTGGGGGAAGACGTTGGTGTCGTTCCACGACAGCTTCTGGGTCAGGAACCAGCGGTAGCCGGCCCGCCGGGCGAGCTGCGGCAGCGCGCCCGAGTACCCGAAGCTGTCCGGCAGCCACACCTCCCGGGGCTCCAGGCCGAAGTTCTCCCGGAAGTACCGCTTGCCCCGCGTGAACTGGCGTACCAGCGACTCGCCCGAGGGCATCACCGCGTCCGACTCGACCCACATCCCGCCGACGGGCAGGAAGCGCCCCTCGGCGACGAGGCGGCGCACCCGCTCGAAGAGGTCGGGGTGCCGCTCCTGGAGCCAGGCGAACTGCTGCGCCGACGACATCGCGTAGGTCAGGCGGGGGTCGGTGTCCATCAGCGCCAGGACGTTCGCCACCGTGCGGGCCACCTTGCGGGCGGTCTCCCGGACCGGCCACAGCCACGCGGAGTCGATGTGCGCGTGCCCGACCGCGGACAGCCGGTGGGCGCTGGCGTGCGCGGGCCGCGCGAGCACCCCGGCCAGCTCCGCGCGGGCCCGCGGGGCGGTCTCGTCGGGCCTGCGCCCGTCGTAGGCGTCCAGGGCCCTGTCCAGGGCGCGCAGGATGCGCCAGTACCGCGTCTCCGTGGCCGGCACCTGCCGGGCGAGGCCGCCGAGGACCTCCAGGTCCCGGGCGAGCTGCCAGACCTCCTCGTGGAACTCGCTGATGTCGGCGCGGACCAGCCGGTACGGCTCGGGGTGCCCCGGCGGCGGCTTCTCGCCCAGCTCCGTCACGACGAACGGGGGCAGGCCGAGGACCAGCGGGTTGGCGGCGGCCTCGACGTACAGCTCGAAAGAGCCGTCGTCGGCCAGCAGGTCCCGGGGCGCGCCGGGCCCGCGCAGCCGCACCCAGCCGTTCCGCGGGTGCAGGCCCTTGACGACGCTGCCGTCGGCGCGGTGCACCAGCCCCTCGCACTGCCCGCCCACGGAGTGGTCCTCCCAGCCCAGGTCCAGGACCAGTTCGACCACGTCCGGCGCGGCCTCGGGCACCCTGCCGGTGACGCGCAGCCAGGTCGTGCCCCAGGCGGGACCCCAGGTCTCACCGATGGCCAGCGGTGCGTAGACGGGCGGCTTCCGCCCCTGCGGCACGTCCCGGCCCAGGGCGTGGGCCACCGGAACCGGCTCACCGTCACCGTCCACGCGCCAGGCCGTCACGTGCACCTCGGCGAGGGGCGTGTGCACGGCGGGCGCGACGCGCTCGCGCCCTACCCGTTCCAGGCGGTCGAGGGTCAACTGCGGCTGAACGTGCATGGGTTGCGTGCTCCTCGGGGGACGTGCTGAGCGTGCTGAGCGTGCTGATTGCTGAGCTGACCGCTAATGCGCTTTAGCGGTGCCGGGTCCCGGTGCGTGGAGCACGAGCACTCTCCGCGCTCTGCGGAACGGTCGGGAGAAACGCGGGGCACGAGGTTCGCTCGCCCGGACGGTGAGCGGGGATGGGGCCGGGTTCGGCACCATCGCCGCTCGATGACCAGACCTTGCAATGCGATGCGCCGGAAGTCAATACGCGACTGCGAACGGAATCTGGAGGGTGGTGCTGATTGCCTGGTCAGGGGTGTGTCAGGGGGCACGTTGAGAATTGCGCTAATGCGCTTTAGCGTGGAGAGTGCTCAAGCGCTTTAGCGGCCTGGGCGTTGTGAGCGTTGTGAGCGTTGCGGGGGCGGTGGGTGCGGTGGCCTTGTGGGCGGTGGGTGCTGTGGGCGCGGGGCCGTGGGTGCGGGGTGGTGGGTGCGGGGCGGTGGGTGCCGGGCCGGGGTGCCGGAGGAGCGGTCGGGCCGGCGCGCCGGCCGGGGGGCGACGGTGGGCGGACGTCGGGCGAAGGCCGGGCTTCGGACGAAGGCCGGGCGGTGGCGGCGCGAGGGCCCCCGAGGCGCGCGGCGTCGCCGGGGAGAGCCGGGTGGGGGAGTGGACGGGTGGAACGGCGGGAGGAGGACGAGCGCGACCGGCGCGGCTGGCGCGGCAGCTCGGATGCCGGGGCCGGTGGCGGGGGCGAGGGGCGGGACAGGCCGGACGCGCGGGCCGGTGGCGGGCCGACCCGGTCGGATGGGGTGGGCGCGGGGGAGTGCGGCGGGCCGGACCGGCGGGAGGATTCGGACGCGCGGCCCGGTGGAGGCCCCGACCGGCGGGAGGTTCGGACGCGCGGGCCGGTGGAGGCCCCGACCGGCGGGGCGAGGCGGTGCGGGGGGTGCGGCGGGCTCCCGTGCGCAGGCCCAACCATGAAGGACGTCGCCCGCCGGGCGGGCGTCTCGGAGAGCGCCGTGTCCTTCGCGCTCAATCGAACGCGACAGCGCGGCGCCGGCACGGGATGCGGCCCTGCGGGCGGCCCGCGCGACCTGAAGGGGCGCACCGGCGTGCGAGCGGGCGGGAGCACTCGGGGGACGGGGGCCCACGAGGTGCCCTCGTCTCCCACCCCCACCCCCACCCCCACCGCTCAGCGCCCCGACGAGGCCAGTTCCTTCGCCGCCTCCCTCAGATCCTTGGCCGTGTCGATGGCCCGCCAGTACGCGCCGTGGGGGAGGGGATAGCCCGCGAGCCGGCGGGAGCGGGCCAGGCCCGGGAACGTGGTCCGCTCGTGGTCGCCGCGGTCCGGGAGCAGCGCGGTGAACTCCGCGGCGAACACGTACACCCCCGCGTTGATCAGATACGGCGACGGCGGCGCCTCGATGAAGTCGGTGATGTGACCGAACGCGTCCGTTTCCACGGCCCCCCACGGAATTCGCGGCCGGGCCAGCGCCAGCGTCGCCGTCGCGGCCCGTTCCGCATGGAACGCGGCCATCTCACGCAGCGAGAACCGCGTCCAGATGTCGCCGTTCGTCGCGTACCACGGCCGGTCGGGGTGCGGCAGGTGCGCGGCCGCGTACTTCAGCCCGCCGCCGCGGCCCAGCGGCTCGCGCTCCACCACGGTGGTGACCCGCAGCGGGAGTTCGGCCTTGGCCAGCCACTCCTGGAGCACCTCGGCGAGATGGCCGCAGGAGACCACCGCGTCGGTGACGCCCTCCTCGGCGAGCCAGGCGAGCTGGTGGCCGATGATCGGGGTCCCGGTGCCCGGGATCTCCACCATCGGCTTGGGCCGGTCATCGGTGTAGGGGCGCAGCCGCGAGCCCTGCCCGCCCGCCAGGACGACGGCCTGCGTGGGCGGTGGGACGGCATCTGGATCGGTCATGGCACGAAAGCGTACGCACCGGAGCGGAAGCCGCACGCAGCGGTATGCGGGCCGCACGTAGCGGTATGCGGGCCGCACGTAGCGGTATGCGGGCCGCACGCAGCGGTACGGAAGGTGCCCGACCGTGTCCGTACGGAAGGCGCCCGGAGCCCGTCCGTCCCAGGGTGCCCGGACCGTATCCGTAGCCGGGGGCGCCCGGAGCCGCGTCCGAAGCCGGGGGCCCGGAGTCGTGTCCGTAGCCGGGGGCGCCCGGAGCCGTGTCCGTACGGGGGGCGCCCGGATCGCATCCGTCCGACAGCGCCCGGAGCCGTGTCCGTACGGAAAGTGTCTGCGCGCCGCCCGGGCTACTGCTGGTCGGCCACCCCGGCCGCGAAGGACGTGTCGCAGACCGGGCGGGCGTACGCCTGCGCGCGGTTGGGACCGTAGGCCTGGACGGCGGCGCGGCCGAGGGCGCGGGCGATGGAGCCGCAGTGCCTGGCCAGCGACGGCCGGTCGTGCACGGCCTGCTGGAGGTGGGTGAGGGCCGTGCCCGGGTCCTGCTCGCGGAGTTCGAGCAGCAGCCGGTCGCGCAGCACGTCCTGCGCGGGGCGCGCGGCGGCATGCGACGAGACGGAGGCCGAGGAGGCGGTGAGGACCGAGTCCCGGGCGGCGCCCGACCAGTTGACGCGGGTGACCGCGAGGGTGCCGGAGAGCACCAGGACGACGGGCAGGACGAGTGCGAGGGAGCGGCCGATACGGCGGGCCGGGCCGCGCCGCGGCAGGGGTTTGGCGAAGTGCGTCACGGCTGTGAGCGTAGCGCTCAGTGGAGATTTGGCGACATTTCGTCACCCTGTAGGGGGACGAAATGCCCCAAAAAACTTGGCGGCGGTTGACGAGCGGAGCGAAGTCCCCGGCGGGGCCCCGACTTTCGGGAGCCACCGGCTCACCGGAGTCACCCGCACACACGAGGGGTTCCGCACCGGGCGCGGTGCGGAACCCCTCGTGATGATCGAAGCGATGACCGGTGGCCGGTCGGTGAACCGGTGGCCGGTCCGTGCGCCGGTGGCCGGTCCGTGCGCCGGCGTGGCGCGGCGCGTGCCGTGGCTCGGCTCGGCTCGGCTCGGTCGGACCGGTCGCCGCCGGGTCAGTCGCTCAGACGCTCGCCCGACGACGTGGAGAACACGTGGGTCTCGCCCGGCCGCGGCACGACGTGCAGCTTGGTGCCCTTCTCCGGGACCTCCCGGCCGCCGACGCGGACGACCAGGTCCTTGGCCTCGCCGCCGACCTGGGCGGTGCCGTAGACGTAGGCGTCGGCGCCGAGTTCCTCGACGACGTTCACGCTGACGGCGAGGCCGGCCGGGTCGGAGTCGGAGTCCTTGGTGAGGGCCTGGGCGGCGCCGCCGTTGTGCTCGACGACGTCGAAGTGCTCCGGGCGGATGCCGACCGTGACGGTGGTGTCCCCCTTGTCCGCGGCGGCCTTGAGGGCGTCGCGGTTGACCGGCACGACCGAGTTGCCGAACTTCACGCCGCCATCGATGATCGGGACCTCCACCAGGTTCATCGCGGGGGAGCCGATGAAGCCGGCGACGAAGAGGTTGGCGGGCTTGTCGTACATGGCCCGCGGCGAGTCGACCTGTTGCAGGAGGCCGTCCTTCAGCACGGCCACGCGGTCGCCCATCGTCAGGGCCTCGACCTGGTCGTGGGTGACGTAGACGGTGGTGATGCCGAGGCGGCGCTGCAGGGACGCGATCTGCGTACGGGTCGAGACGCGGAGCTTGGCGTCCAGGTTGGACAGCGGCTCGTCCATGAGGAACACCTGCGGCTCACGGACGATGGCGCGGCCCATCGCGACACGCTGCCGCTGACCACCGGAGAGCGCCTTCGGCTTGCGGCCCAGGTACTCCGTGAGGTCCAGGATCTTCGCGGCGTCCTCGACCTTCTTGCGGATCTCGGCCTTCGGCACACCGGCGATCTTGAGGGCGAAGCCCATGTTGTCGGCGACGGTCATGTGCGGGTACAGCGCGTAGTTCTGGAACACCATGGCGATGTCCCGGTCCTTCGGCGGCAGGTGCGTGACATCGCGGTCACCGATGCGGATCGCGCCCGAGTTGACGTCCTCCAGACCTGCGAGCATCCGCAGGGAGGTGGACTTTCCACAGCCGGACGGGCCCACCAGGACGAGGAACTCGCCGTCCGCGATGTCGATGTCGAGAGCGTCGACGGCGGGCTTCTCGGAGCCCGGATAGACCCGGGTCGCCTTGTCGAACGAAACAGTTGCCATGGCTCGTGATTCCCTTCACCGGCAGGAACGTGCCGGACGATCCGAGTAAAGGGGTGACCGTGCCGGAGGGGTGCTCCGCCGCGGCGACCACTTGTGACGTTGTGACTGCGGTGTGTCGCAGACCGACGTACGCAGAGGTGTAGTCCACCTGTACGAACGTGAACCGGACGTTACATGCCGGTCATGCGTTCTGTCAGCACTCCCTCCCCCATGAACTTCGACGAAATTTTCGCCGGGCCCACCCCGCCGGGCTGGGTACACTGCTGTGGCTGCCTCCTTAGCTCAGCTGGCCAGAGCAACGCACTTGTAATGCGTAGGTCGTCGGTTCGACTCCGACAGGGGGCTCCGCCTCCGACCAGGCAAACGGTTCGAATGCAGGGCCCCGCGAGGATCGCGGGGCCCTCTTTTCGTGTGGATGGCGACATCCTGGGGGGCATGCCGTCACGCGGCGTCGCCGGGGAAGCTCTCGGGCGTCCCCTGCCTGCCTGCGGAGACGCTCGCCTCGGAAGCCTCGCGCCCGACCGCTGCGAGGACGGTGGTGTGGATGTCCGAGGCGACGCGGATCGAGAGTGACCGCCCCGGCACCGGGCTGTGACCATGGCCACGCCGCCGTGCGGGGCCGGCGGTGCGGAGCCGTGAAGACGGCAGCGGTGCTGCCCGGCGTCGACACAAGAGCGAAGTCTTCGGGGGATCGGGAATCCAGGAGTACGACGAGGGGAATACGGCCTCGGAAGCCCGGGAGTACGAGAAGAATCCGGTCTCGGAGGCCGGGCGTACGGCGAGGGGATCGCGGCCCCGGAAACCCGGGCCGTACGACGAGGGAAACACCCTCGGCGCGGTCCACGGAGGACTCGGCGGCGGCGGTCACGCCGTATCTCTTGTGTCAGGCGGAATTCGTTGCGTGGGGTCAACGCCCGTGTCCGGCTGTGGAGTCCATGCGGAACGGCTACCTGCCCGCGGCGGTGCGACGCAGCAGCGGGGTGAGACGGTGTGGCACCAGTTCGCGCATGACCAGGGCTGTGGTGGTGCGCTCGATGCCGGGGATGGCGAGGATCTGCCCCGCGACCCTGTACAGGTCCTCCGCGTCCGCGGCGACCACCCGCGCGAGCAGGTCCCTGTCGCCGCTGAGGCCGAAGACCTCCACGACCTCGTCGATGCCGGCCAGTGCCTCGGACACGCCGGCCAGCCGGTGCTGGTTGACCTGCGCGGTCACGAACGCGGTGAGTGGGTGCCCCAGTGCCCTCGGGGTGACCCGGCGCTCCAGCGAGCCCAGTGCGCCGTCCCTCTCCATCCGGGTCACCCGGGCTTGGACGGTGTTGCGGGACAGCTTCAACTGCTCGGCCAGGGCGACCACGGTGGCCCGTGGGTCGGCGGCCAGGGCGAGCAGGATCCGCGCGTCCGTGGCGTCCAGGCCTCGTTCGCTGTTCATGGTGCTCAATTGACGTCTCTCGTCCGACTCGGCTTCTGAGCAGAATGCTCAATCTGAGATGAGCATATTGTGCGATTCCAGTGCCGTCTGTCTACTAGAGGCGTACCAAGCTTGTTTTCCAGCGAATGATGCCGATATGTGGAGGCGGCCTCGATGACCTTGACCACGACGGCGCTCCGGATCTCCATTCCAGGAAGACGCGGGGTGCCCTCCCCAACCGAATGTGCCGCAGATGAAGTCTTTTGCACATGCATGTGAAATCTACGACCGGTATCCGCCCGCTGCGCGGGGCGACGGGAGTGGCGGGGAAACCGAACGTTCGGCACGCGGTCGGTACTGACAGTCGCGGATCGTCCGTACCCGACCCGGGGCTGAGGAACGGGGAGCCTCGGCATGGATACGGAGCAATGGAGGAAATGATGGAGTTCCCTGGAGCGCGTGCCCGCACCTCTGTGGCGGTCGTCGGCGCGGGCGCGGTGGGAGGGGTGTGCGCCTGGGGTATGCACAAGGCGGGACATGACGTGTCCGTCTGCGTCAGGTCGCCGTTCGAAGAACTGCTGGTGCTGACCGGCACCGGTGAGGACAGGGTCCCGGTGCGTGTCGTCACCGATCCCGGTGAGCTGAAGCCGGTGAGCTGGGTCCTGCTGGCCGTGAAGTCGTTCGACACGCAGAGCGCACTTCCCTGGCTGTCGGCCCTGTGCGACGGGAACACCACCGTCGTCGTGCTCCAGAACGGAGTCGACGGGGTCGACCTGGTTCGCGAACTCGTCCCGCAGACACCGGTCCTGCCCGCGCTGGTGTACATACAGGCCGAGCGCCAGGCGCCCGGCCGTATCCGAGTCGGCTACAACAACGGCATCGAGGTCGCGGCGGGCCCTGAGGCAGAGCGGCTGACGGAGTTGTTCGAAGGCAGCGGTATAGAGCTGCGCCCGCAGACGGACCTGACCACGGCGACATGGCGCAAGCTGATGGTCAACGTCGCAGCGAACCCGCTCACCGCGCTCACTCTGCGCGGTATGGAGGTGTTCAGGGACACCCGGATTCGTGAACTGGCCCAGGGCCTCATGCGGGAGGTGGCCGCGGTGGGCGTCGCCGACGGCGCTCGCCTGACGGAACAGGACGTCCAGTGGGCCCTGGATCTCACGGCCGAACTCGCCGAGGGCAACGGCACGTCCATGCTGTACGACCGCCTGGCGGGCCGGCCGCTGGAGCACGACGCACTCAACGGCGCCGTGGTCAGACATGCCCGGGCCCACGGGATCGACGTCCCCCTGAACCGGTCGGTGGTGGCACTTCTCAGCGCCCTCCACCCCCTGGACTCGGTGCTCACCCCCCTGAACGCGACCGACCGAGGACTCATGGCGGCCTGACGGCGCGGCCCGCGGGGGCCCGTACCGCAGCCGCAGTTCATGGTTCGGGGGGTCGGTGGTCCATGCGGCGGCGGTGGCGGCTGAGTCGGGTGCGGTGTTGCCCGGATCTTCCGGGCGTCTGGCCGCGCGGCCCGCCTAGGTGCGGGGAGGCGACGGCCGGCACGTGGATCAGGTCGTGCTCGGGTGCCGTGTCGTCGTGCGCAGGTCGTCGGTCCGCCTCCGACAGGGACTCGCAGAGTCCAGGTCACCCGGTCCGTGGCCGGGGCTTTTTTGTGGACGTGCGCCGGCCTCCCGGGAGGGCCGCGACGCTTCACGTCTGCCGGAGGGCGGTGTCGAGAGTGGTCAGGTGGTACGAGACCGGGCCCAGGGTGAGCAGGCCGCTGCCCGCCCCGGCCAGTTCCGCCGCGGCCGGGGCGAGGGCCGCGTGCGCGCGGGCCGTACGCTCCCGGTCGCCGACCGCGACCGCGGCCTGTCCGATCAGGCACCAGAGTGCCTCCATGAGCAGGTCGGCGGGCGGGTCCGGGGCGCCGCGCAGGGCCTTAGCCGCCGCGTCCCCGCGGCCCTGGGCCAGCAGCACGTGGGGCCGGGTCCAGGGGGCGTACGGGCCCCAGTCGGTGCCTTCGCCGGTGGAGGCGGGGCGGCCGTGCCGCAGGCGCAGGCAGAGCAGGGCGAGGGGCAGCAGGCCGTGGTCGAGGCCGGGCATGCCCGCGCCGTCCAGCCGGGCGGCCGCCCGCCGGTAGGCAGCCTCCGCAGCCGCCGGGTCACCGCCGGTCTCGGCCAGCCGCAGCGCCCGGTACCAGGTGGTGAACACCCCCACCAACGGCAGCTCGTGGCGCTCCGCGAGCCGGTCCGCGGCCGCGGCGTGCCGGTCGGCGCCCCGGAAGTCCCCGAGGCCGCCGCGGGCCTGGAGCCGGATCAGGTGGCCGAGGACCTCGTAGGCGACCAGGTCGTGCCGGCCGGCCAGCGCGACGAGCTCGGCGCCGATCGCGTCCCTGCGCGGGGCGCGGCCGGCGCGGTCGAAGCTCTGCATGAAGACGGCGTTCAGGGCGAAGGCCAGAACGGCCGGATCCTGTAGGCGCCGCGCGATCTCCTCCGCCTGGCGGGCGGCGGCAGCGGGGTGGGGGGTGCGGATGGGGGGTGTGCCGGCGGTGTCGGTTGCGTGGGTGGTGGCGGTTGTGTGGGTGGTGGCGGCTGTGTGGGTGGCAGTCGTGGTGGTCGCGGCTGTACGGCTGGTGTCGGTTGTGCGGGGGATGTCGGCTGTGTGGCTGGTGTCGGTTGTGTGGGGGGTGGCGGCTGTACGGCTGGTGTCGGTTGTGTGGGGGGTGGCGGCTGTGCGGGGGGCAGCCGTGGTGGTCGCGGCTGTTCCGGCTGTGCTTGTGGTGTCGGGTGCGTCGGTCGCGCTGGTCGGGTCTGTCGTGCCGGTGGGCGTGTCGCGGGGCTCGGGGGCGGTCCGGGCGGGCGCGCCGCGGGACTCCAGGGCGACGGTGGCAAGGAGGCGGGCGCGGGCCGGGTCGTGGGCGGGGTCCGACGGGAGCGTGGCCAGCGCGCGCCGCGCGGCCGCGACCACCTGGGCGGCCTGCTCGGGGTCGTCGACGCGCGTCCAGATCGCCGGCACGTCGTACGCGCCGATTACCCGGGCGGTGAGGGCGGGGTCGCCCAGTTCCTCGGCCGCGGCGACGGCCGCGAGGCGCTGCCGCCGGGCGGCCTGGAGCCCGCTGCCCCCGGTCACCGCGAGGCCCCGCAGCAGACCGACCGTCGACTCCAGCCGGGCCCGTGCGCCGGCGCGCGCTCCCGCGGGTACGGCACGGTCGTACGCGGCCGTGGTCTGCGTCCACACCCGGTGCGCGGCGTGGTCGGGCGCGTGGGCGGCCCGCATGTGCTCCGCCGTGTCGTCGGGTGCCGGGTCCAGGCGGGGGGACTGGGCGAGGATGTCCGCCTCCAGGGTGCGCAGGCCCGGGCCGGGGTCGAGGCCGAGTTGCCCGGCGAGCAGGGTGCGGGCGCGGCGCAGCACCGTCAGCGCGTCGTGCTGCCGTCCCGTCCGGTACAGCGCGAGGGCGAGCAGCCGCCAGGCGTCCTCGCGCCACGGATGCTCGGCCACGTGCGCGTCCAGGTCCGCGGCGGCCTGCGCGGCCTGGCCGACCGCCATCCTGGCCGCGGCCTGCCGCTCCACGGCGTGCAGCCTGAGCTGGGTGAGGCGGGTGCGCTCCGCGCGGGCCCAGGGCTGGTCGGCGAAGTCCGCGTAGGCGGGTCCCCGCCACCGCCCGAGCGCCTCGGTCAGCCGGGCGAGCTCCGCCTCGGGCGGCAGCCCCGCGGCGGCGGTCACCGCATGCTCGAAACGCCAGGCGTCCACCGCGTCGGGCGCGGCGCACAGCGCATAGCCCGGGCCCTCGGTGACCAGCAGGCGGGCCGGGGCGCGGGGCGGGCGGTACGGTTCCAGGGCGCGGCGCAGGGCGGCCACGAAGGTGCGGACCGCGCCCACCGGGTCGGCGGGTGGTTCCGGCCACAGGTCGTCGGCCAGCCGTGCCACGGGTACGACCCGGCGGCGGGCGACGAGCAGCCGCGCCAGCACGGCACGGTGCCGGGGGCCCCTCAGCGCGATCGGCTCCCCGGTGCCGTCCCATGCCGTCACGGGGCCCAGCACTCCGAACACGACCGACATAAGGACAACCCTCTCCGGGGCCGCGCCCCACCGGGGCCGTGACCCAACGATCCCTCGCGGTGTGTGGCCCACTGCGGCCGTGACCCCACACGGTGTCGTGGTTCCCCGGGGCCCTGCCTCGCGGGGCCCCTGCCCCACCGGGCTCCCGCGCCCCTGGGCTCCGCCCCCACCGGGCCCCTGCCCCACCGGGCTCCCGCGCCCCTGGGGCAACGTCCCAGGTCACCAGCCACGGTAGCGCGTCGGGTCCGGTGCTCATCGGATGCTCATCCGGCGGGGGGAGGGTTGGAGCCACCGTGGTCGGACCGCGCGGTCGGGTTCCGCGGTCGGCCGGCACGGTCGACTCCTGCGGTCCGACGCCACGGTCCCGGGTGCACCGGGCAGATCCGTCGTCCGGGCCGACCGACGGCGGCCCGGGCCGTCGGGCCGCTCGGCTCGTCCGACCCCCCGTCTGCTCGTCCGACCGCCCCGTCCGACCACCACCCCGTCGGACGGCCCGGGCCATCTGTCCGACCGACCGCCGGACCGACCGACCGCCGGACCGACCGACCGCCGGACCGACCGCCGGTCCAGCCGTCCGCTGCCTGCCCGTGCCGGCCCGCGGACGTCACCGACCCCTCGTTCACGGAAAGAGCACGCCCATGTCCGCTGTCATCCCAGGTTTCGAGTACGCCCGCATCCCCGGCGCCGACGGCGTCCGCCTGAACGTGGCCGTCGGCGGCTCGGGCCGTCCGGTCGTGCTGTTGCACGGCTTTCCGCAGACCCACCTGATGTGGCGGCACGTGGCCGCCGATCTCGCGGCCGACCACACCGTCATCTGCCCCGACCTGCGTGGCTACGGGGACAGCGACAAGCCCGCCGAGGCCGGCGGGGGCACGTATGCCAAGCGGACCATGGCGGCGGACGTCGTCGCCGTGGCCCGTGCGCTGGGGCACGAGCGCTTCGCGCTGGCCGGGCACGACCGGGGCGCGCTCGTCGCGTTCCGCGCCGGGCTCGACCATCCGGACGCCGTCAGCCATCTGGCCTGTCTCGAGGTGCTGCCGACGCTGGACATGTGGGAGGCGCTGCACGGTGTCGGGGGCGCCGTGGGGTTCCACCTCTATCTGATGGCGCAGCCGCCCGGCCTGCCCGAGCGGTTGATCTCCGCCGCGCCGGACGCGTTCTTCGGACACTTCCTGGACGTCTGGACGAACGATCCCGCGGCGCTCCCCGGGGACATACGCGCCGAGTACCTGGCGGCGTGCCGTGCGGCGGTGCCGTCGATCGTGGCCGATTACCGCGCCTCAGCGGGCGTCGACGCCGACCACGACCGGGCCGACCGCGCGGCCGGGAACCGGCTGCGGATGCCGGTCACCGTCCTCCAGCAGGACTGGGGCGCCGCGCTCGGCTACGACGCCGTCGCCCTCTGGCGCGCCTGGGCTCCCGACCTGCGGCACACGACGGTCACCTGCGGTCACTTCATGGCCGAGGAGGATCCTGGGGAGGTGGTGCGGGCCCTGCGGGTGCTGGTGGTGCGGTGAGGTGCCCTGTCCTTCCTGCCTGTCCTTCCTGCCTGCCCTTCTTGTCGCTCGCATCGCCTCGGTCCACGGGGCTGCGGAGACCGTGCGGCGCGGACGGAGGTTGTCTGCGCGTTCCCCGCGCCCCTGATCGGGTCCGTCCTGCTCCTTGGGGTTTGTTGCCGGCTGCGGGTGCTGGGGGCTTGTCGCTCGGTTCCCCGCGCCCCTTGGGGACGCTGCCACTTGCGCTTGCCGTCGAGCCGGACCAGGGTGCCCCGGAAGCGGCGCGGGCAGGTGCGCGGGCGACCACGACGTGCCCGCGGCCTACGATCGGCCGCGTGATGGATATCCCGCAGAGGCTGGTGACCGCGCAGACCACCTACAACGGTGACCAGGGCCGGGCCTTCCTCGCCGCGCTGCCGGAGCGGATCACCGCGTTCCTGCGACGCTGGCGGCTGACCCGGGACGGTTCCGCGGCGGCCGGGGTGTGTGCGCTGGTGCTGCCCGTGCGGTGCGCGGACGGTACGCCGGCCGCGCTCAAGCTCCAGTTCCTGGACGAGGAGACCGAGGGAGAGCCCGTCGCGCTGCGGGCCTGGGACGGCCGGGGCGCCGTACGGCTGCTGGCGCACGATCCGGAGACCGGCACGATGCTGCTGGAGCGGCTGGACGCGGCGCGGGAACTCGGCACGGTCGCCGACTCGCGGGCGGCCGTGCTGGTCATCGCCGGACTGCTGTCCCGGCTGACCGCGGTGCGCGCACCCGAGGGCCTGCGGGATCTCGGCACCATGACCAGGGACACCGCTGCACGGGCGCACGCGGTGCGGCGGATCGCGGACCCTGGGGCGCGCCGGGTGCTGACGGACTGCGCGGCGGCGCTGCGGGACCTGATCGCGGCCGCGGAGCGGGTCGGGGATGCCGCCGGTGTAGGGGGCGCCGGGGTTTCCCCGGGCGCCGGGGGCCCCGCCAACGTCGCCGCGCCCGCCCCGTCCCGCACCCCCGCCGGCGACGGCTACCGTGACCGGCTGCTCCACTGGGACCTGCACTACGAGAACGTGCTGGCCGGCGACCGTGAGCCGTGGCTGGCCATCGACCCGAAGCCGCTGGCCGGTGACCCCGGCTTCGAACTGTTCCCCGCCCTCCACAACCGCTTCGAGGCGTCCGAGGTCATCTGGCGCTTCGACGCGATGACGGACGTCATGGGGCTGGAGCGCGAACGGGCACGGGCGTGGACGCTGGTGCGGGTGCTGCAGTTCTGCCTCTGGAACGTCGAGCAGGGCCGGCCGCCGGGCGACGTCCAGGTGGAGGTCGGGCGCCGGCTGCTGGCATGGTGAGCCGCCGGACGGCCGCGGGTCCCCTCCCCGGCTGGGCCGCACCTGTCCCCGCGTGCCACTTCTCCGGCGGGGCCCCATCCGTCCCCGCGTGCCCCCTCCCCGGCTGGGCCCCACCCGTCCCCGCGTGCCGCCCGCCCCGGCGGGGACGGGTGGGGAGCCTTGCTACCGGGGATCCGCCCCGGGCGGGGTGAATTCGGGGCAGATTACTCCGTTCGGGTTAACCTGCGGCCATGATTCGCACCGCCACACCCGCCGACGTGCCCGTCCTCCACACCATGATCCGCGAGCTCGCCGAGTACGAGAAGGCCCTCCAGGAGGCGCGCGCAACCCGGGAGCAGCTCCACGAGGCGCTCTTCGGGCCCCGGCCCGCCGCCTACGCCCACCTCGCGGAGGACGACGGGACCGGCGAGCCCGTGGGCTTCGCCCTGTGGTTCCTGAACTTCTCGACGTGGCGCGGGACACATGGGATCTACTTGGAGGACATCTACGTCCGGCCGGAGCGGCGCGGCGCCGGCCACGGCAAGGCGCTCATGGCCGAGCTGGCCCGGATATGCGTGGCGCGCGGCTACGAGCGGCTGGAGTGGTCGGTGCTGAACTGGAACGACCCGTCGATCCGGTTCTACCGCGCCCTGGGCGCCCGCCCCCAGGACGAGTGGACGGTCTACCGCCTGACGGACGAGTCCCTGAAGAGCCTCGGCGCACTCCCCGCCTGACCTCTCCGGGCCGCCCGGCCCAGGGGCTTCGGGGCTGCCCGGCCCCTCCGTGCCCGGCCCGGCCTCGCTGCGGCTCCTCGCCCGCTCATCTCCCTCTCACCCCTCATCGTCCGCCTCATCATCCCCCTCATCCCCCTCATCCCTCTCACCTCTCCGGCCGCAACGGCGAGCCGTCCCACGGCGCAGCCCGGCGGTGCCGAATCCACCTGTGCCTCGGCAGCCCCCGGCAACCCCCGGCAACCCCCGGCCAGGAGAGCGCTCACCGCCACCGCGCCCAAAGGCACGGGGGTTCGGAGAACCCCGGAACCGAGACCCGGGCAAACCCCGGAAGATGAGTCACCGTACGGGCTCCGGAACCCGCTCCTCCCGTGCCGCCGGCTGCTGCGGCCCCTTCCCGCTGACCAGGAACCCCGCGATCACCGCGCCGAGCAGCATGATCGCCACGGCCCACCAGATCGCCGTCGCGTACCCGTGCACGACCCCGGTCCGGACCACGGCCGCGCGCTGGGCCGGGTTCCGCAGGTGCGTGGCGACGTAGTCGGCCGCGGTGCTCGTCGCGATCGTGTTCAGCAGCGACGTCCCGATGGATCCCCCGACCTGCTGTGCCGTGTTGACCGTCGCGGAGGTCACCCCGGAATCCCGCGGCGCCACCCCGGCCGTCGCCGTCGCCATCACCGGCATGAAGGTCAGGCCGATCCCGAGGCCGAGCAGCAGCATCGCCGGCAGCAGGTGCGTGACGTACTCCGAGTCCACGGTGAGCTGGGTGAGGATGATCAGCCCGCCCGCGGCCAGGAGCATGCCGGGCACCATCAGGTTCCGGGGGGCGGTGTGCGGCAGCAGCCGCGCCGAGATCTGCGTGGAGCCCAGGACGATCGCGCCGGTGATCGGCAGGAACGCGAGACCGGTGCGCAACGGCGAGTAACCGAGGATCGTCTGCATGTAGAAGGTCAGGAACAGGAACAGCCCGAAGAGCCCGATCGTCGCCATGCCCATCGCGAGGAAGCTGCCCGCCCGGTTCCGCTCCCGGATGATGTGCGGCGGCAGCAGCGGGTGACGGGCCTTCGTCTGCCACCGGACGAAGCCGATCAGCAGCGCCACGCCCGCCGCCAGCAGCGCCAGCACGAACGAGCTGGTCCAGCCGCGCGACTCGGCCTCGCTGAAGCCGTACACGATCGCGGCGAGGCCCCCGCAGCCCAGCACCACGCCCGGCACGTCGAGCCGGGCCTCCTCGTGTCCGGGGCGGTCGTGCAGCAGCATGAGCGCGCCGACCACCGCGAGGATGGCGATGGGGATGTTGACGTACAGGCACCAGCGCCAGCTCAGGTACTCGGTGAGCAGCCCGCCGCCCATCAGCCCGATCGCGGCACCGCTGCCCGCGAGGGCGCTGAAGACGCCGAACGCCTTGGCGCGCTCGGCCGGGTCCGAGAAGGTCGTGGACAGCAGCGACAGCGCGGACGGCGCGAGGAGCGCGGCGAACACCCCCTGGAGGGCACGGGCGCCGAAGAGCATCCCCGACGACTCCGCGGCGCCCCCCACGCCGGAGGCGACCGCGAAGCCGCAGAGGCCGATGATGAAGGTCCGCTTCCGGCCCACGAAGTCCGCGATCCGGCCGCCGAGCAGCAGTAGCCCGCCGAACGCCAGCGTGTAGGCGGTGATGACCCACTGCCGGTTGCCGTTGGAGATGTGCAACTCGCGCTGCGCCGAGGGCAGCGCGATGGTGACGATCGTCGCGTCCAGGACGACCATGAGCTGGGCGAGCGCGATGACGACCAGTGCCCACCAGCGGTGCGGATCCGGCCCCTCGTCGGCCCCATCCCGCTCACCTGATCGGGTGGCAGTCATATGTGCCAGAAGAACACGGATCCGGAGGGGGCGCATCTGGACGGTGGCGGGTCGGGGGAGGCGGGGGAGGGCAGGGAAGGGAGGGACGGGACGGGAGGGAAGGGACGAGGGAAGGGACGGTGTGCGTGAGCGAGGAACGACGCGTCCGCGGTACGCCCACCCGCGTCCCCGTCTACCCGCGTCCCCCGTCTACCCACATCCCCGACCACACGCATACCCGCCCACCCTCCCGCTCGCCCGCCTGCCGGCTCGCCTGCTCACCCGACGGGCTGCCGAAGGAACCGACTACGCCGTGCGGCCCTCCAGCCGCGGTGGCCACGGCGCGAACCGGCTCACCGTGAGCGCCCGGCTCACCGCCTCCACCGCACTCGTGAACGACACCTCCGCCAGCAGCCCCGGCGCCGCCACCTGATCCCCTGCCAGGTACACCCCGTCACCCCGGTCGATCGCGGGCCGGTCCCGCCATGTGCTGCCGGGCAGATCCACCGCCCCGGTGCGCCCCTGGCTCACGGACTCGCGGCGCAGCGTCACCCGCTCCCGCCACCCGGGGAACCCCAGGTCGAGCAGCCGCTCCGCGCGCGCGATGCCGGCCTCCGGGCCCTGGCCGGGCGCCAGCGGGAACTGCCCGTGAACGAGCTGCTCGCCGCGCGGGGCGAGGGTGCGGTCCTGCGCCGTGGGCCGCTCCAGATGGCCCGGCGCGTCCAGGTCGCAGACGGCGAGCGCGTCGCCGCGCCGGCCGCGCACCGCCAGATCGAGTAGCGCGGTGCGGCCGCTGTCCCACACCAGCGAGTCGTCCCCGAGCAGCCGGCGCGCGGCGGGCAGCGAGGTGGCGACGACGACGGGCGTGCCGGTGGGCAGCGCCTCGACCCGGGCCAGCGTCTCCATCCGGACGCCCAGGTTCCAGGCCCGGGCGGCCATCCGGTCCACGACGGAGGCCCAGCCGCCCACCGGGTAACGCGCCTCGGGCGGCAGCTTCGCGGCGCGCCGCAGGCGCTCGTGGACGAACGCGGCGGACAGCGCACCCGGGTCGTGGTGGAAGACGACGGCGGCGCTGAAGTGGGCGGCGGCCCGCGCGCCCGCCTCACCGACCTCGGCCGCGGCCCACGAGAAGAAGTCCCGGTCCACGGGCGCGTGCCGGACGCCCCGGCGCAGCAGTTTGAGCATCGCCGGCGGCGGCGTCCTGCGCAGCGCACCCTTGTGGTGCAGCCGCATCCGCGAGGCCTCCAGCGCGGGCAGCGGCGCGAGCGGCCCGATCAGGTCGCGCTGCCCCAGCCAGGTCCACAGCGGGCCGCCGCTGTGGAGGGCGTGCGGGCCCTCGTTCGTGCGGTACGGGCCCTCAGCGGCGGCGGCCCGCCCGCCGAGGGTGTGATGCGCCTCGTAGAGGGTCACCTTCGCGCCCGCCTCGGCGGCGGTGATCGCCGCGGTGAGACCGGCGATGCCGCCGCCGACGACGGTGATCCGCCGCCCGGTCGTACGGGACCGGCGCACGGCCGGAGCGGCGGGAGGGCGTGAGGACGGACGAGGGCGCACGGCGGGTCCTCCTTCGGACGGGACGCGGGACCTGGAACCCGTGGCCGTCGACCACACGGTCCACAGCTAAGACGGCGGAGAGGGGTGGGAATGTGACACGGGGCGGTTCGTCCGGGCCAGGGCCCGGCCGCCCGGCCGCCCGGCCGCCCGGCCGCCCGGCCGCCCGGCGGTCCGCCGGGCCGGCCGCAGGGCGGAGGCGGCCCGTCGGGCCGGGACGACGGCGGGCGGGGGCCGACTGTCAGTGGGGGAGGGCAGCATGGACTCGGCAGACGCGGATGGGGTGCGTTGACCGGCAGACGCGGATGGACGGCCGCGGGTGGACGGACGCGGATGGACAGACGCGGATGGACAGACGCGGATGGACAGACGCGGACGGGCGGACGCGGACGGGCGGAGAGGCGGGAGGCGCGGGTGGACGGACACGGGCCGGTGGATGCCGGCGGGCAGGCGTGGCCGGGCGGACGCGGGCCGGCAGGCGGGGCCGCGGGGCGGTCAGGACAACACGAACCACAAGGACGGCACATGTGACCAACGCATCCAACACGCCGAGGCCGCCGGAGCCCGGGCGGCCGGCGAGGTCGGCGAGAAGGCAGAAGGCCGCGCAGGTGACGCGGGCGACACAGGCGACGCGGGCGATACCGCCGGCCAAGGCGGCGAGGGCGGCGAGGGCGGCGAAGGTGAAGCGGGCCCGGCGCCCCGAGGTGCGGCTGCCGGCGCTCACCCCCTGGCCGGGCGGATACCTGGAGCCGGACGGGGACTACGACGGCGTGCGCTTCCAGGGCCTGGATCTCTCGGGCCAGGACGCGGGCGGCGCCCGGTTCATGGACTGCGCCCTCACGGACTGCGCCCTGGACGAGATCCGGCTCACCCACGCCCGGCTGCTCGACTCCGTGCTCACCGCGCCCCGCGGCGTCGGCGCCGACCTGGCCGAGGCCACCCTGCGCGACGTGGAGCTGGCCGACGCCCGACTGGGCGGGACGCAACTGCACGGCGCGGTGCTGGAACGGGTGGTGATACGCGGCGGGAAGATCGACTACCCCAATTTCCGCGCGGCCCGACTGAAGGACGTGGTCTTCGAGGGCTGTGTGCTGGTCGAACCGGACTTCGGCGGGGCACGCCTGGAGCGTGTCGAGTTCCCGGACTGCACCCTCAAGGGCGTGGACTTCAGCGGCGCGGCGATGGCGGACGTCGACCTGCGGGGCACCGCGCTGCTCGACATCACCCGGGGCGTGGACCGCCTCTCCGGCGCGGTGATCAGCCCGTCCCAGCTCCTCGACCTGGCACCGGTGTTCGCGGCGCAGACAGGGGTGCGGGTGGAGGAGGGATAGGGCGTGTCCGCCCGGCCCTCTGACGAGTCCCCGACCCCGGATCCGCCCCTGGCCCCTGCCCCCTGGCCCCCGGCCCCCGCCCCTGGTCCGTGGTCCGCGACGGGGGTTCGCCGCCCGCGGCCGTGGGGGCGCGGCCTAGACGCGCGGGAAGCGGGCCTGGAGCTGCCAGATGGTGGGGTTCTCGCCCAGGTCCTCGTGGAGGTCGACGAGGTCGGCGAGCAGATCGTGCAGGAAGTCGCGGGCCTCGCGGCGGAGTGCGCCGTACGGGAAGGTGAGCGCGGGCGTGCCCGCCGGCGACCAGTCGGCCGTGATGGTGACCCAGCCGAAGCGCCGCTCGAAGCGCAGCAGGTCGGTCGACTCGGTGAAGTCCAGCTCGGCCCGGTGGGGCCCCGGGGACCGGCTGCCGCGCGGGTCGCGGCCCAGTTCCTCGGCGATGTCGCACAGCGCCCAGGCGAAGTCGAGCACGGGCACCCATCCCCAGGCTGTGGACAGTTCGCGGTCCGCCTCGGTGTCCGCGAGGTACACATCACCGCAGAACAGGTCGTACCGCAGCGACTTGACGTCCGCGGTGCGGTAGTCGATCGCCGGGGGGTCCGGGAAACGGGTGGAGAGGGCGTAGCCGATGTCGAGCACGGGGGGATGGTGTCACGGGGCGCGCGCCACGGCGGCGCGGGGCCGCGGCGGCGCGGGGCCGCGGCGGCGCGGGGCCGCGGCGTAGGGGGGCGGCCGGTGGTGCGGACGCTGCCGGGGACGGTGCCGCGGCGTATGGAGGCTCAGGGATGTCTGGGTGGCTGTGGGCGCGGGGGGTGCGGGTGTGGGCCCCCGGGCAGCCGCCTGCTCGTGCGGATGTGTCCGGGGCCGGCTGGCCCCGATGGGCGACCGCGCGGTGCGGGGGTGCCGGGGTCGTATGCCGCACGGTGTCCATGCTGTGCGGCATACGACCCATGGCAGGCCGTCAGGCGCCCTGGCGGGCCCTCAGACGTTCACGCCGAAGTCCTGGGCGATGCCGACCAGGCCCGAGGCATAGCCCTGGCCCACCGCGCGGAACTTCCACTCCGCGCCATTGCGGTACAGCTCGCCGAAGACCATGGCGGTCTCGGTGGCGGCGTCCTCGCTCAGGTCGTAACGGGCGATCTCGGTGCCGCCGGTCTGGTTGACGATGCGGATGTAGGCGTTGCGTACCTGGCCGAAGTTCTGGCTGCGGTTGTCCGCGTCGTAGATGGAGACCGGGAAGACGACCCGGTCGATCTCGGCCGGGAGGGCGGAGAGGTTGACGTTGATCGCCTCGTCGTCGCCGGCGCCTTCGCCCGTGCGGTTGTCGCCGGTGTGGACGATGGTCTGGTCCGGCGTCTGCTTGTTGTTGAAGAAGACGAAGTGGCTGTCCGAGTAGACCTTGCCCTGGGCGTTCACCGCGATGGCGGAGGCGTCCAGGTCGAAGTCGGTGCCGGTGGTGGTGCGGACGTCCCAGCCGAGGCCCACCGTGACGGCGGTCAGGCCCGGTGCCTCCTTGGTGAGCGAGACGTTGCCGCCTTTGGACAGGCTTACAGCCATATCGGGGAGTCCCTTCCCTTGTGTTGTGATCGGGCGGCGCGGGGGTTTCATACGTGTGTGCGCGGATCTGCGGCGGTCTGTACCGCCGTGCCGGGTCCGCGTCGGATCCGTGCCGTCGACGAAGCTACCGTCACCCCTAGGAACGCCGCTCGGCCGCCGCAGGGTTCCCCACTCCTTTACTTTCTTTGCCAAGGCTTTTTCCTTGCGCACATGCCTTCGAGAAGTGATGGCAAGGGCCGGGGGAGGGGGCGGGGGCCGGTGGGGTGTGGGGCGGGGGCGCGGTGCGGGGTTCGGTGCCGGGTGTGGGGTGTGTGGGGTGTGGGGTGTGGGGTGTGGGATGCGGGGTTCGGTGCCGGGTGGGGGTGGGAAAAGTGGGTGACGAGGCGGGTGGGGGCGCGGGATCATGGGGGTATGTCCGGTCCCTATGTCATCCGTGGCTCCGTCTCGCTGCCCGAGGCCGAGCTCATGTGGCGTTTCTCCAGGTCGTC
This sequence comes from Streptomyces sp. DSM 116793, assembly GCF_057320905.1. Lineage (NCBI taxonomy): Bacteria > Bacillati > Actinomycetota > Actinomycetes > Kitasatosporales > Streptomycetaceae > Streptomyces > Streptomyces sp. DSM 116793. The sequence goes on from NZ_CM170494.1 coordinate 5,031,228, forward strand.
GGGGCCCGGCGGGCAGCATGTCAATACCTCGGACTCCCAGGTGGAGCTGCGTTTTGACCTGGCGCATACGGAGGCTTTGCCTCCGGTGTGGCGGGAACGGGCGCTTGAGCGGCTTGCCGGGCGGCTCGTCGACGGGGTGATAGCGGTACGGGCCTCCGAGCACCGTTCCCAGTGGCGCAACCGCGAGACGGCGGCGGTGCGGCTGGCCGCGCTGCTGGCGGAGGCGACGGCGCCGCCGCCTCGGCAGCGGCGGGCCACGCGGGTGCCTCGGGGGATCAATGAGCGGCGGTTGCGGGAGAAGAAGAGGCGGGGGGAGACCAAGCGGGGGCGCTCGTCTCGCTGGGAGTAGGAAGCCGGCGCTTCCCAAGCCTCGGTCCGGCCACCGGCCCAAGCCCCCCACGAACCGTGGCCGCCACCCGGCTCGGCCGGGGTGCCCGTTCCCGTCTTCCGGCGCCGGACGTTGGCACGCGGCTGGGCGAGGCCGGGGTGGCTGTGGTGGTGCGGTTGTCGCTGTGCTCGGCGCGCCTTTGGTGCGTTGTGGTGCTTGGGGCTGCGGCGTGTGCGGGTTTCGTCGTGGCTGGGGCGCCTTCTGTTTCGTTGTGGGGCGGGGCCGCGGGGGGATCTCCTCCCCCACTGCCTTAAAGGCTGGGAGGTGCCCCCACGGTCCGGCGCCCTCCGCACACTGGAGGGTTCTCTGGTCGTGGCGCCGGACTCCCCCAGTGCCTTAAGCCTGGGAGGTACCCCCAGGGCGGACATCCCCCACGTCCCCTCACGCCTCGTCGGCGACTGCGGCCGGTGGGGCCTGAGGTGACTACTTCGGGCGCCGGCCGGCAACGCGTTCCGTTAACTGCTGTAAGCGCCGGTTGGCATGCGCCTCCTCCCCCCTGTGGGCACCTGCCAGACCCTTCAGGTACTGGGGAGGCACAGCCCACGGCGCACGGCAGCCGGACGGTGCCGGCTCGCACCGCCAGGAGCGTCACGGGGAAGGGGGCTGCCCCGTCCGGGGCGAGGGAGGGCGACGGGGCACCTCCGCCCTCACCCTCTGGCCGACGGCGTTCGGCACGCGAACGTACCGGTCCGCACCGTCGGCAGACGGGGAAGGGCCGTCCCCTCGGGGGCCACGGGCGGAGTCAGGATGGCCCCGGCGCGCACCGCCGGTGGGCGGGCGATCCTTACCGGACTGCGGGGGCTGGGGTCGGGCCTGGGACCTAGGGCTTGGGGCGGGGAGTGGGACCGATGCGGGGGACTGGGTGAGTGGTTAGCGTTGCGGCGTGCCCAACGCGTCCGCCCTCTCCCAGCACCCGGAACCGCAGCCCCCACGCCCGGACGGGCATCCTGTGGGGGTGAGCAACGACGAGTTCCGTGCCGCCATGTCCCGGCTCGCCGGGGGCGTGGTGCTGGTCACCGCGCAGGAACCCGCGCTGGACCCGGAGGGTCCCGGCGGCGAGGACGCCGGGATGACGGCGACGTCCTTCATGTCCGTCTCGCTCGACCCCCCGCTGGTGCTGGTCAGCGTGCGCACCGGCTCGCGTATGGACGATCTGCTCGCGGAGCAGCCGTTGTGGGCTGTGTCGGTGCTGGCGGAGGGGCAGCGGCAGATCGCCGGCCGGTTCGCGATGCGGGGGCGGCTGAGTGATCGGCTGCTGTTTCAGGACGTTCCGCACACCCGGGGGGTGATGTCCGGGGCGCCGTTGGTGGACGGGGCGCTGGCGGTTCTGGAGTGCCGGACGCATCAGCTGGTCCCGGCCGGCGATCACACGCTTGTGATCGGGCTCGTCCTCACCACGACCCTCCCCAAGCCCGAGGGTGCCCCCCTCGCCTACTTCCGCGGCCGCTACCGCCACCTCGCGTAACTCCGCCTTCCCCGCAGTGTGCGGGCCGGCACCGTCCGGCTGCCGTGCGCCGTGGGCTGTGCCCACCCTTCGCCCAGTGCCCTAAGGCCCTGGGAGGTGCCCACGCCCACAGCGGTTAGCGGAACGCGTTGCTGGCTGGCGCCAAGACCAGCGAGCTCGAACGTCTACGGGCGTCACGCCGCGGCGAAAGCCGTGCTGGCTCAAAGAACCTCGCACACGCCCAGAATCCCCCGAAAACCGACCCCGACCGCCGAACGCCCACACGCGCACCCATAATGGGGGCGCCGAGAGGGTCGGCCGGGGGGCCGATGTGCGTTCAGGAAACGCACGCTGCAAGCGAGGACAACGTCGTCAAAGGTTCACAACCTGCTGTGACTTGAGTCACACGAGCCATATTTTGTTGACCCTGTGTACCGAGTGGGCAGCTCGCTGTGATTCAGTGACGGAGACGCTGCGATACGTACGCCGGGGCACACCGGACACGCGGGCGGAACCGTACGCCGGACGCGCGCCGGGAGTACGCCGACGTACGCCACGTACGCCGACGACAGACGCTGACAGGGCTGACTGACGGACAGAGCTGACAGAGCAGACGAGCAGGCAGAGCAGACAGCGGACAGCGCACAAGACAAGCTGACACAGCTGACATACCGGAGTTGCTGACGAGAGTCTCGGGGAGGGCGAGCATGGATACGGAGTCCGAGCCGTACGTCCGCCTGGCGACCCTGCGGCAGCTGCACCAGGTCATGGCGGACATGAACACCGCCCGCAGCCTCGCCGACACCCTCCAGACCGTCGCGGACGGGGTGGTGAACGGCCTGGGCTACGAACTGGCCGCCGTCAACCTGGTGCGGCCCGACGGCGACCTCGTCGTCGCCGCGCTGGCCGGCGACACCGCCGCGGAGGCCCTGATCACGGGCCGCGTCGGCTCCCGGCTGGCCTGGGAGCGCCGGCTGTCCATGGGCGAGGCCTGGGGGGACCTGCGGTTCATCCCGCACACCGAGGGCTGGATCCTCGACGACGACGACGTCCCCCAGTGGTTCACGGAGGGCCCGGAGCCCCGCTTCGAGGACGAGTGGCATCCCTCCGACCGCCTCTTCGCGCCCCTGTACGCGCCGGGCGCCTCCGGCGGTGAGCTGCTCGGCGTGATCTCGGTGGACCGCCCGCGCAACGGCCGCAGGCCGGGCCCGTGGGGCCGCGAGGCACTCCAGATGTACGCGTTCCAGGCCGCGATCGCGATCAGCAACGCCCGCCTGCGGGCGAACATGCAGCGCGCCCTGGTCCGCCTGGAGCGCGAGCAGCAGGCCCTGCGCGCCAGTGAGGAATCCTTCCGACAGGCCTTCGAGTACGCCCCGTCGGGCATGGCCATCGCCGAGATGGGCGGTGACCAGCACGGCCGCATCCTGCGGAGCAACGACGCGCTGTGCCGCCTCCTGGGCCGCCCCGCGTCGATGATGCGCCGCTACTCGTTCTCCGACCTCGTGCACCCCGAGGACATCGGGACCCTGCTGCGCACCTCCGCCGAGGGGGGCCGCGCCGAGCTGCGCCTGGCCCGTCGCGACGGCACCTACATGTGGGTCTCGCTGCGGAACTCCGTCGTGGCGGACGCGGCCGACGGTCCCCGTTTCCTGCTCACCCACGTCGAGGACATCGAGGAGCGCAAGCGCCGCGAGCTGCAACTCGCGCACCGCGCCTCGCACGACTCCCTCACCGGCCTGCCGAACTCCGCGGAGCTGCGCGCCCGGCTCGGGGCCCGGCTCTGCGGGCGCCCGCAGGCCGTGCCGCCCTCCGACATCGATTCCCTCGACGCGGCCTACAGCGGCCCGCTCGCCGGCCTCGGCTACGGCCCGGGCGGCCCCGCGGCGGCCGCCGCCGGCTTCCCCGGGCACGACCACGTCCACACGGTCGCCCCGGAGGGCGAGACGGACGACGGCACCAAGGGCCTCGCCGTCCTCTTCTGCGACCTGGACGGCTTCAAGTCGATCAACGACCGCTTCGGGCACCACACCGGTGACGCCGTTCTCATCGAGGTCGCCCGCCGCCTCACCAGCGGCGTACGGGACGGCGACACGGTCGCCCGGCTCGGCGGTGACGAGTTCGTCGTCCTCGCCGACGGCCTCGGCCGCGCGGACGCCCAGGACCTCGCGGTGCGCCTGCGGAACGCGATCATCCCCCCGATCCGGGTGGACGGCAGGCAGGTCCGCGTCGGCGCCAGCTTCGGCATCGGGTGGGCACACTGCGGCATGTCGGCGGACGAGGTGTTGAAATCAGCTGACCAACGGATGTACATCGAGAAGCGTTCGCGTGCCAAACAGCACAGACGGGCCGGCTAATCGCAGGTCAGAGCCGTGGCGGGGGTCCGGATGCGGCCCACGGCCCCGCTTGGGACCGGCCGGAGCGGGTAGGCTCGGCGAATCCGCAGACCTGAACGACCGCACAGACCGCATGTGCGCCCCGCCCGGCACCCCGCCTGAGCGGACCGCACAGACCCCGTGTGCCAAGGAGTGACCCAGGGAATGACGGCCGGCAACAACGGCGAGAGCACGCCCGAGGACGACGACCCGTTCGGTTATCTGTACGCCGACGGCCAGGCGTCAGGGGCCACCCCGCCCAGCGGAGGCGGCGGCTACGGCTACCCCGGTCCCCGGTCCTCGTACAACCAGGTCCGCACCGTGGGCGGGCGCCAGTACGGGCAGCAGGCCCAGGGCGGCCGCGGCGGCGGGTACGGCTACCCGCCGCAGCAGGGCCAGCCGGGTCAGGGCCGGCCCGGCGGGCCCGGTCAGGACGGGCAGACCGCCGCCTACGGACAGATCCCCCAGCAGGGCTACCACCAGCCGAACGCCCACTACCAGGCCCCCGAGACCGTCGCGGGCGCACCGCCCCGCCAGGGGCCGCCGCCCGGGTACGACGGCGGGACCCGCGGCCGGCGCGGCGGCGGGCCCAACACCAAGGGGCTGCTGATCGGCGCGCTCGCGGTGGTCGCCGCGGTCGTCATCGGCATCGGCGCGGCCGTGCTCACCGGTGGCGACGACGACAAGGGCAAGGACCAGGCGGGCCCCGGCCCGAGCAGTGCCGACACCGCCAAGCCCAGCGACACCGCGCCGTCGGACCAGGCCGGGAACGCCGGGAAGCTGCCCAAGGCCGACGCCAAGGCCCTGAAGCTGGAGGGCGGCACGGTCACCGCCTCCGACATCAAGGGCGCCAAGGCGGACGGCGGCGTCTACGTGGCGGGTCTGGGCCAGGTCGGCGCCTCGGCGACGTGGACCGTCAGCGGCATCCCCTCCTCCGGCAAGTACACGCTGTACATCGGCTACGGCGTGCCCGGCAAGGACGCCAACGCCACCCTCACGGTCAACGGCACGCCGCAGACCAGCCCGCTCAGCCTGAAGAACTGGGCGAACGCGCCGGCGGGCGACTGGGAGAAGGGCTGGACCCGGTCGTACGCCTACATCCAGCTGAACAAGGGGACGAACACGCTCAAGATCTCCTGCGAGCAGGGGAACCAGTGCGATGCGAACCTCGACCAGGTCTGGCTGGAAAAGGGCTGGAAGGGAAACTAACGGCCCCTTCGAGCCCCTGAACTCCCCGGGAGCCCGGGCCCGGGCCCGGGCTCCCGGGCCTGGACCGAAGCCCGGCCCCGGCTGCCAAACCCACCCACCGCCCGTCACAGCCTTCCGCGGCCTCGCCCGCCTCGTCCGCTGCGATGGCGGCAGCGGGCACGGGGGGCTCTTGCCGGCCTCGCCCGCCTCGTCCCGCCGCGACGGCGGGAGCAGGTACGGGAGGCTCTTGCCGGTCTCGCCCACCCCGTACCGCCGCGACGGCGGCAACGGGTACCGGCGGACCCTTTGCCCTTCTCGCCCACTCCATCCCGCCGCGACGGCGAGAAGCCCACACGACCTGATCGGCGGTGCCGAGCCGGGCGCAGCCCAGAAGGGGCAAGGGCGCAGCCCAGAAGGCGCGAGGGTGCAGCCCGGGAGAGGTGAGGGCGCAGCCCAGAAGGGGCAAGGGCGCAGCCCGGGAGGGGGGAGGGCGCAGCCCTGAAGCGGGTGCGGGTGGAGGAGCGGCCGGCGCCTCCGGCACCGGCCCGGCGCCCCGGACCGCACCGGCCCGGCGCCCCCGGGCGAGGTGGGCCGGGAGGGTGCTCCCTCCCGGGGGGATCACGTCGCCTCGGTCACCTCGACGCGGCCCAGCAACTCCCCGTACGCCCCCCGGTCGAACTCCCCCGCCGTGGCGGCCAGCACCGTCGCCGCGGACAGTGCCGCCGCACGGACCAGCCGCTTGGGCCACGGAAGGCCGTCCACGAGGCCGGAGAGCAGGCCGGCGACCGCCGAGTCGCCCGCCCCGGTGGCGTTGCCGCGTACCGGGCCGCCCCGCAGGCGGCGCGGCGGGGTCACCCGCCAGCGGCCCTCCGGGGTCACCGCGAACATCCCCCGCGGCCCCAGCGAGGCGACGACCGCGTGCGCGCCGCGGCGCCGGGCGTCCCGCGTGGCCTGTGCGGGTTCGTGGGAGCCGGTGAGCTCGGCCAGCTCGTCGGCGTTGGGCTTGATGACGTCGGGGCGGGCGGCGAGCCCCCGCCGCAACGGCTCCCCGCTGGTGTCCAGCAGCACCGGCACCGACGCGGCGCGCGCGGCCCGTACCAGCCGGGCGTACGCGCCCACCGGCACCCCGGGCGGCAGGCTGCCGCACAGCGCCACCGCGGAGCAGCCGCCGAGCAGCTCCTCGTACGCGGCCGTGAAGGCGCTCCACTCCTCGGGTGCGATGACCGGTCCCGGCTCGTTGAGCTGGGTCGTCTCGCCGCTGGAGGAGTCGACGACGGCGACGGTACGGCGGGTGGTGCCCGCGACGGACACCAGCGCGTCCCGCACCCGCGGCCCCCGGGAGACCCCCACCGCCCCGGACGCCCCTCGGAAACCGGAGGCATCGAGCGCCCCGGAGGCCTCCTCAGCCCCGGACGCCCCGTCGCCCTCCGGGGGCGCACCCCGCGCACCGCCCGCCGACGGCGCACCCTCCGCGCCCCCCACCGATGCCGTGGCCGCCCCGGCCACGCCCTCCGCCCGGAGCTGCTCGCGCAGCGCACGCCCCGTGGGCCCGCCCACGAAGCCGGTGACCGTCACCTCGTGGCCCAGCGCCGCGAGCACCCGGGCGACGTTCAGCCCCTTGCCGCCGGGCCGCTCGGTGACCTCCGCGACCCGGTGGCTGGCACCCGGACGCAGCGCCGCGACCTTGTACGTCACGTCGAGAGCGGCGTTCAGCGTGACCGTGAGGATCACCCGGGACCTCCCCCGAAGAGTTCGCCTGCCGTGTGGCTGATCGTCGTACCGCTGTCCGGTCCTGATCATGCCAAAGAGTCCGCGGGAGGCCCAGACCGCTTGCTCGTTCCCCCCTGCCTGAAGGCGCGGTAGACCCCCAATTGACCCCAATGGGACTCCCCGGGAAGCCCCCAGGGGGCCCGCCAGGCACCCGGCACGGCCCACCAGGCACCCGGCGCCCGCGCGGGAGTGCGGGCGGCCGCCCGGCACGGCGCCGCGCGGGCGCCGGGTGCCTGGTGGGCCCGCGCCCCCGCCCGCGCCGACCCGGGCGTCCGGCCCGCCGGCTTACTCTCCCGGCCGCACCACCCACTCGCCCTTCCGCATCACCCCGGCGAGCCCGAACTCCGCGTCGAGGACCACCAGGTCCGCGTCCTTGCCGGGTTCGAGGGAGCCCACGGTGTCGTAGCGGCCGAGGAGCCTGGCCGGGTTCTCCGAGAGCGCGCGGACGACGTCCTGGACGGGCAGGCCGTCGATGGTGACCGCACGCTGGAAGGCGCGGTCCAGGGTGAGGGTGGAGCCGGCGATGGAACCGCCCTCGGCGAGCCGTGCCACGCCGTCCTTGACCTCCACCGCGAGCGGGCCGAGGCGGTAGTGGCCGTCGCCGAAGCCGGCCGCGTCCATGGCGTCCGTGATGAAGGCCACCCGGGCGGCGCCCGCGCGGTGGAAGGCCAGCCCCAGGGCGGCCGGGTGCAGATGGGTGCCGTCGTTGATCAGCTCGACGGTGACGCGGTCGTCCTCGAGCAGCGCGGCGACGGGGCCGGGCGTGCGGTGGCCGAGCGGCGGCATCGCGTTGAAGAGGTGGGTGGCGACACTCGCGCCGGCGTCGATCGCGGCCACGGTCTGCTCGTAGGTGGCGTCGGTGTGTCCCACGGCCGCGAGCACGCCGTGCTCGGCGAGCAGCCGTACGGAGTCCAGGCCGCCGGGCAGCTCGGGGGCGAGGGTGACCATCCGGGCCTGGCCGCGCGCCGCGTCGAGCAGCTTGCGCACCTCCGCGGGGTCCGGGTCGCGCAGCAGGTCCTCGGAGTGCGCGCCCTTGCGGCACGGCGAGATGAACGGGCCCTCGAAGTGGACGCCCGCGATGTCGCCCTGCTCGGCCAGCTCCGAGAGCAGCCCGGCGCGCTGCGCCAGCGCGGCGGTCTCGCCGGTGACGGTGGAGGCGACGACGGTGGTCGTGCCGTGCAGGCGGTGGGTGCGGACGCCGGTGAGGATGTCGGCCACGGAGCCGTTGCTGAACGAGGCGCCACCGCCGCCGTGGTTGTGGATGTCCACGAAGCCGGGGACCAGCCAGTGGCCCGTGAGGTCGAGCGTCTCGCCGCCGGCGGCCCCGGCGGCCCCGGCTGCGCCCGCCGCCCCCGCGTCCCCGGCAGAGGCGGCGGCCGTCGCCGCGGCCGCCGGCGCGGACGGCCCCGGGCCGGCGGCCGCCCCGCCGGGGGCGCTCCCGGCGATCCGTGCGATCCGGGTCCCCTCGACGGTGAGGTGTCCGGCGTCCAGGATTCCGTCCGGCAGCACCACCCGGGCACCGGTGAGAGTCCAGCTGTCCTTCGCGGGCATCAGGCGGTTACCTCCGAGGAGTCGTGGGGGTGGGCGCGGCGGTGCCGCGGGGGGCGGGGGCCGGGACGGCGCCGTGCGTGCCGGGGCCGGCCAGCAGGTCCCAGGCGAGCAGCCCCGCACCGAGGCAGCCCGCGGTGTCGCCGAGGGCCGCCGGGACGATGGTGGGCAGCCCCTGGAAGGTGACGCGCCGTTCGACGGCCGCCCGCAGCGGCGCGAACAGCGTCTCCCCGGCCTCGGCGAGGCCGCCGCCGACGATCAGGGTGCGCGGGTCGATCAGGGTGAGCGCGGTGACCAGGCCGTCCGCGAGCGCGTCCACGGCCGACGCCCAGACCTCGGCGGCGCGCGGATCGCCCGCTGCGACGGCCGCCGCGCAGTCCGCGGCGTCCGCGTCCGGGTCGCCGGAGGCCGCCGCCCACGCCCGGCTCACCGCGGCCGCCGACGCCAGGCGCTCCAGGCAGCCGCGCTGGCCGCAGTCGCAGGGCGGGCCGCCGGGCCGGACCACCACATGCCCGATCTCGCCCGCGGAGCCGTGCGCGCCGGGCTCGATGGCGCCGTCGATGCCGATGGCACCGGCGATGCCGGTGCCCAGGGCCACGAAGAGGAACCGGTCGGCGCCGCGGCCCGCCCCGATCCGGCCCTCGGCGAGCCCGCCGGTGCGCACGTCGTGCCCGAGCGCCACCGGCAGCCCGTCCAGCCGCCGGCTCAGCAGGTCGCGCAGTGGGACGTGGTCCCAGCCCAGGTTGGCGGCGTAGACCGCGACGCCCCGCTCGGCGTCGACGATGCCGGGGACCGCGGCGCCGGCCGCGGCCGCGCCCTCGCCGAACCGCTCCTCGCCGAGGCCGCGCAGCTCGGCGGCGAAGTCGAGGATCGTCGCGACGACGGCGTCGGCGCCCCGCTCACGGCCGGTCGCCCGGCGCCGCTCGTACAGCAGCGTGCCGTCCGCCCCGACCAGGGCGCCCTTCATCCCGGTGCCGCCCACGTCCAGGGCGATGACATGTCTCACGGGGGACAGTCTCCCGCGAGAGACCGTGAGAGGTCTAGTCCAGTCGCCCGTACCGCTCGACCAGGCCGGCCGGCCCATGCCGCCCCAACCGGCCGGCCGGCTCATACCGCGCAACCGGGCCCGCCCGCACATACCGCGCAACCGGGCCCGACGGGCACCGAACCGGACCTCCGTGACAGAAGCCGCACCCGAGTGGTGTAGACCTTATGGTCCGGGGCGGAACGGCGCACGGAGGGGCGCAGGCCGCCAACCGGGCGTACTCACGCATGCCCGCACACCGGGGCGTACGGCGCGGGGACGGCAGGGCGCCCGGCGGTGCCCCGGCGCCGCGGCCGGCGCGGGAGACGTTCGAGACGAGGAAGGACCGGAGGATGAGATCAGGCGCGCGGCGGCGCGGTACCGGGCTGACGGCGGCGGTGGCCGCGCTGGGCATGACGGCGGGCCTCGCGGCCTGCGACTCGTCGGGCCCGGACGGTGTGACGCTGCGGCTGGTGGCCGCCGACTACGGGGACTCCGCCGCGAACTCGTCCAAGGCGTACTGGGCCACGCTCACCCGGAAGTTCGAGGCCGCCCACCCGGGCGTCAAGGTCGACGTCAGCGTCTACTCGTGGAACGACGTCGACCGCGAGGTCCACGACATGGTGGCCGCCGGCCACGCCCCCGACATCGCACAGATCGGCGCCTACGCCGACTACGCCGCCCAAGGCCGCCTGTACAGCGCCGACGAGGTGCTCTCCATCCCCACCGAGGCGAACTTCGCCGCCCCGCTGCGGGACGCCGGCGAGGTGGACCACGTCCAGTACGGCATGCCCTTCGTCGCCTCCACCCGGCTGCTCTTCTACAACAAGACCCTCTTCAGCAGGGCGGGCATCTCCGGGCCGCCGACCACCTGGGACGAGGTGCGGCGCGACGCCCGGCTGCTGAAGGACAGCGGCGTGCGGGTCCCGTTCGCGCTGCCGCTCGGCCCCGAGGAGGCCCAGGCCGAGACGATGATGTGGCTGCTGAGCGGCGGCGGCGACTACGTCAACGACATCGGCGCCTACGACATCGACTCCCGGCGGAACGTCGCCACGTTCACCTGGCTCAGGGACAAGCTCGTCGGCGCCGGGCTCACCGGCCCCACCCCGCCCGCACAGCTCAACCGGGCCGCGGCGTTCGACGGGTTCGCGGCCGGCGACGTCGGCATGCTCGACGGCCACCCCACCCTGATGAAGGCCGCCGCGGACAACGGCGTCAAGTTCGGGATGGCCCCGCTGCCCGGGCCGGCCGGCAGGTCCCGGGCCACGATGGGTGTCGCCGACTGGATGATGGCCTTCAAGAGCGGCGGGCACCGGAAGCAGATCGGCCAGTTCCTGGACTACGTCTACACCGACGCCAACACGCTCGCGTTCTGCCGCCGGTACGACCTGCTGCCGGCCACCACGACCGCGTCCCAGGTGATGTCCGACGGGCACGCCTCCGGCCGTCTCGGCCCGTTCCTGGACGAGTTGCCCACCGCGGAGCTGTACCCGGTGGGCAAGACCTCCTGGGCGGCGGTCAGCGCGGACATCAAGAAGTCCATCGGCCGGGCCGTCGCTCCCGGCGGCGACCCCGCCTCCGTCCTCGGCACCCTCCAGCGCACCGCCGAGGCCGCCGACAACGCCGACCGCTGACGGTACGGTCGCCGGTATGGACGACCACGACCGCACGGATGGCGAGGCCGGGGTGACGGACGACGCCCGGGCCGGCGGGTCCGGGCCGGCCGGCGGGCCCGGGCCGGCCGGAGGCGTCGCGCGGGGCGCGCCCGAGGAGGCCCGGGACGGCGGGCTCGGCGCGCGGCACCGTGCCGTGCTCGCGTTCGAGCGCCGCACCTGGCCCAGCACGGGCGCGAAAGAGCGCGCCATCACCGAGCAGCTCGGCCTCGCGCCGGTCCGTTACTACCAGCTCCTCAACGCGCTCCTCGACGACCCCCGCGCCCTCGCCCACGACCCCGTCACCGTCAACCGGCTGCGCCGCGTCCGCTCCCGCCGCCGTACCCAGCGCTGAAGCCCCGGCCACGGCGCCCGGCCACCGCGCCCGGCCACCGCGCCCGGCCACCGCGCCCGGCCGCCGTGCGGCCACCGCGCCCGCTCCGGACCACCCGTCAGCGCCCCTGGGTCCGGGCCTCGCGGCACGCCTGCTGGTTCTCCGGGACCGAGCAGGGCAGGTGGCCGTAGCGCTCCATGACGTTCTGGCCCGTGTCGCCGGCCATGGAGTCCAGGAACTTCGAGGCCAGGGAGTTGTCCGGCGGGGTGCCGTACGTGTAGGCGTACTCGGGCTCCCAGAACGGGTAGCCGCGCTCGCGGACGGAGTCGATGGAGGGCTGCTCGCCGTCCAGCCCGAGCAGCCGCAGCCCGCCCTTCGCGGCGTACTGCCGGGCGGTGTGCAGGTCGGCGTAGCCGATCGCGCCGGGGGTGGCCGCGACGGTCTTGAGCAGCCGGTCGGTGCTGCTCTGCTCGCAGCGGGTGACGCCCTCGCTGCCGAAGAGCCGGGTGGCGCAGTCGTCGGCGCTTGAGGTGCGCGAAGGCTCCGGGGCGCCGCCCAGCAGCCGGTCCTCGAAGACGTTCCGGGTGCCCGAGGCGCCGTCCCGGCCCACCAGCGTGACCTGGAGGCCGGGTCCGGGCGCGCCGGTCGCGGTGTGCAGCCGGCGCCAGTCCGTGATGTCGCCGGTGTAGAGCTTCCGCAGGTCCGCGAGCCGGATGTCGGTGAGCGGCACGTCCTTGTTGACGACGAGGGTGAACACGGAGACCGCGACCAGCCGCTCCTTCAGGCGCGGGTTCCTGCTCTGCGCGGGCCCGTCGGAGAGCGCGAGGTACGGGGCGAAGCCGCCGCCGGCCGCCCCGCCCCGGTCCAGGAGCGTGCTGATGCCGGCGCCGCTGCCGTGGGCGTCCACGGAGATGTCGGGGGCTTGCCGGCAGTTGTCGCGGTAGGCGCCGGCCAGGCGGCTCATCACCGGCTGGAAGGCGGTGGAGCCGACGACGGTGAGGCGCCCGCCGGCGCAGCCCGCGGGGAGCGGCGTGTGCTGGAAGTGGCTGAAGAAGAACGGCTGGGCGACCGTCACCAGGAACAGGCTGAGGATCAGCCCCAGCATGCGGTTGTTCGGCCGCCGGAACCGCTCGTTGTTGCGGACCCTGCCCTCCTTCAGCCGCCCGTCCACCTCCGGCGCCTTCTCCTCCGCGGAGCCCGTCAGCAGCACCAGCAGCTTGAAGTGGTCGCCGCGGTTCAGCGGCACCCGCGGGATCGAGACCTCGCTGCCCGACCAGACGAGCCCGGGGCTCTCCTCGGTGTCGCCACGGGGCAGGTAGCGCAGCAGGGAGAGGTGGCTGGGCTCGGTGGCGGCGACGTCCCGGACGGTGCGGCCCGGGAAGGTGGCGGTCAGGCCGTGGTTCACGTCGGGGGCGGTGATGTAGTCGTCGGCGTCGATGCCGCGGAAGCCGTCGTTCTCTATCCTCAGCAGCACCAGCGAGGCGCCGGACAGGTCCGGGTGGTGCTCCAGCATCCGCAGCCGCTGGTGCAGCGGGCCCTCGTCCCGGCTGCCGTCGTCGATCACCGTGTCCATCTGGACGCGGAAGCCGATCCGCTTGCGGCCCGGGAACAGCCGCTCGTACGACAGCACCCCGATGGTGGCCACGACACCGAGCAGCGCCAGCAGGTTCTCGGGCGCCACCAGGTCCTCGATCCAGCCCATGTCGTCCCCCGCGCACATGATCTGAGGCGATAACAAGCCGCGCCCCGGCAGGCGGCAGCCGGCCGGCCGGGCCCCGAGGGGCCCCGCCAGGGGGGACAAATGTACGAGTCGGAGGGCGATTCGGGGATGCCGCGGCCACCGCCCCACGCATTGTTCGCCGAGTGTTCAACCGGCCGGGATCCGCCCCGGTGGCCGCTTTCGGGCCGCCCCCCGGGTCCGCGCGGGCCGCGCTGGATACAGTCGCTCCATGGCCAGCCACGTCGACCGCACGGACCTGCCCGCACCCGTCACCCCCCTGGGCCGCGAGGGCCTGGCCGCGCTGCTCGCACAGCCGGCCGGGGCGGTGATCGGCCTGGACTTCGACGGGACGCTCGCGCCGATCGTGCCCGATCCCGCGCAGGCCCGCGCGCACCCCGGCGCGGTGCCCGCGCTCGCCGCGCTCGCGCCGAGGGTGCGCTCGGTCGCGGTGATCACCGGCCGGCCCGCGGAGGCCGCGGTGCGGCACGGCGGCTTCGCCGGGGCGGCCGGCCTGGACCACCTGGTCGTGCTCGGGCACTACGGTGCCGAGCGGTGGGACGCGGCGACCGGCGGCATCACCGCGCCCGATCCGCACCCCGGGGTGGGCGCCGTGCGCGCCGCGCTGCCCGAGGTCCTGGAGCGCACGGCGGACGCACGGGGCGCCACCATCGAGGACAAGGGCTTCGCGGTGGCCGTGCACACCCGCCGCGCCGAGCAGCCGGAGGCGGCGCTCGCCGCCCTGCGCGAGCCGCTCGCCCGCCTTGCCGCCCGGCACGGACTGATCGTCGAGCCCGGCCGGCTGGTCCTGGAGCTGCGCCCGCCGGGCATGGACAAGGGCGTGGCCCTGACGGCGTACGTCCGCGAGGTGGGCGCCGCCGCGGTGCTGTACGCCGGCGACGACCTCGGCGACCTCCCCGCCTTCGGCGCCGTCGACAAGCTGCGCCTCGACGGACTCCCCGGCCTGCTGGTCTGCAGCGGCAGCACGGAGGTCCCGGACCTCGCCGCCCGCGCCGACCTGGTCGTGGACGGCCCGTCGGGCGTGGTCGCCCTCCTCTCCGCCCTGGCGACGGCGGCGGGACGGTAGGGCCGCCTCCGGTTCCCCACCGCGGACGCGGACGAAGCGGGGCACCGTGCCCTCACCATCCCGCCGCGACGGCGAGCACCCGGCGCATGGTGCCCGGTGGCGCCCCCGGCCACTTCCGCCGCAGCGGTGAGCAACCACACCCGGCCCGGCCGGCGGTGCCGGACCCACCGCAAGAAGATCGGGCCGAGGCAGGCCGGAAGGCCGCCGCGGGCGGGCCCTGGCGGGCCGCAAGGCCGGGCGGAACGACCGGCCCCTCAGCCGGCGTCCCCGCGCAAGGCCGACAACTGGTCCAGGAACCACTTGCTGGGCGGCAGCGCGGTGGCCGCCGCGGCCAACCGCTTGGTGCCCTCGACCCGCTGCGCCTCCGGCACCCCGAGCGCCGTGTGCAGCGCGGCCGCCGTCCCCGTCACGTCGTACGGATTGACCGCGATCACCTCGTCGGCCAGCTCCTCGTACGCCCCGGCCTCCCGGGAGAGCACGAGCACGCACCCCTCCTCCGAGACCACCGGCACCTCCTTGGCGACCAGGTTCATCCCGTCCCGCACCGGATTGACGAGCACCACGTCCGCCAGCCGGTACGCCGCGAGCGAGCGCGCGAAGTCGTCCTCGACATGGAGCACCACGGGCGTCCAGTCGAGCGACCCGTACGTGCTGTTGATCTCAGCGGCGAGGCGGCTCACCTCCGCCGTGTAGTCCCGGTAGACGGCGAGGTCCTGCCGGGACGGGTAGGCGAAGGCGACGTGCACGACGCGCTGGTGCCACTCGGGGTGGTCGGCGAGGAGCTGCCGGAAGGAGAGCAGGCCCCGGATGATGTTCTTGGACAGCTCGGTGCGGTCCACGCGCACGATGGTGCGGCGCGGGCTGCCGTCGGGCGCGGTGCCGATCTGGTCGCGCAGCACGGTGAGCCGCTCGTCCACGTCGGGACGGCGCGAGCGCTCCCGCAGGAAGTCCCCGTCCGCGCCGAGCCCGTGCACCCCGATCCGGGTGCTGCCGGTGCCGCCGGGCAGCACGGCCTCGCAGCAGGCCGTGAAGGCCGCCGCCCACCGCCGGGTCAGGAAGCCCAGCCGGTCCGCACCGAGCATGCCGCGCAGCACCTGCTCGGCGATGTCGTCCGGCAGCATCCGGAAGTACTCCGGCGGGGCCCACGGGGTGTGCGAGAAGTGGCCGATGCGCAGGTCCGGCCTGAGCTGCCGGAGCATCCCGGGCACCAGCGTCAGGTGGTAGTCCTGCACCAGCACCGCGGCGCCCTCGGCAGCCTCCTCGGCGAGCGCCTGCGCGAACGCGGCGTTGTACTCCTCGTACGCGGCCCACTGGTCGCGGAACTCGGCGTCGAACACCGGTTCCAGCGGCGTCTGGTACAGCATGTGGTGCACGAACCACAGCACCGAGTTGGCGATACCGTTGTACGCCGCCGCGTGCACGTCGGGGGCGATACCGAGCATCCGGACGCGCTGTCCGCCGGTGTCCTCCGTGGACAGCCGGCCGCCGGTGCGGTCCACGGCGACCCGGTCGCCGTCCCCGAGGGCCGCGCACACCCATACGGCGTCCGCGTCGGGGCCGATCGCGGAGAGCCCCGAGACCAGACCCCCGCCGCCCCGCCTGGCCCGCAGCGAGCCGTCGCCGAGCGTGGTGTACGAGACGGGCCCGCGGTTGGACGCGACGAGGATGCGGGCGGGGGGACCTTCAGCGGAAGCGGAAGCCATGACGCCAACCTAGCCACCCACGATTTCCCTCAAACGTCCCGGAGCCCCGGCCCCCATACCCCGGCCCCGCCAACCCGGACCAACACCACCCGGCTCGGCGCCGCGGGCTGGTCGGGGCGCTTGCTCCCCCCCGCCTTCCCCTGGTTGGTGCGGGCACGAGGTGGGAAGGTGCGGTCCCACCGGGCCGCAGTCGCCGACGAGGCGTGAGGGGACGTGGGGGGATGTCCGCCCGCAGTGGCCGGCGCCACGACCAGAGAAGCCTCCAGTGGGCGGAGGGCGCCGGACCGAGGACGGATATCCCCCCGCGGCCCCGCCCCACAACGAAACAGGAGGCGCACCGGCCCCGACGAAACCCGCACACGCCACAGCCCCGGGCACCATCACGAAGCACAAGGCAGCGCCCCGGGCCACGAGCCGGAACCACGAGCCTGAGACCGTGCCCTAAGCCACGCGTCGCCCCACATACTCGGGGATCCCGCTCATCGGCGGCCGCTCCTCCGCATCCACCGCATACGACCGCGGCTCAAACCCCCCCTCCGTCCGCTCGAACTGCGTCAGCACAGGCCGCACCAGCGACGCCGCCCCCACCTGCCCCCGCGCAAGCCGCACCTGCGCCGTCCGGTAGATCGCCGCCGCCATCCGCCCGAGCGCCCGCCCGTCCTGATGCCGATGCCTGCGCACGCCCACGTCCACCTGCGCCAGCCCGTCGAGCCCCACGGCGTGCAGCGCGTCAACCAGCAACCCCAGCTCCACCCCGTACCCCACGGGAAACGGCAGCCGCTCCAGCAGCGACCTACGGGCCGCGTACTCACCGCCCAGCGGCTGGACGAATCCGGCCAGCCGCGGCCAGTGGAGGTTCAGCAGCGGCCTGGCCATCAGCTCCGTGACCCGCCCGCCCTCCCCGGGCTGCCCGCCCAGCGGCCGGTCGTACATGGCCTTCACCAGGTGCACGTCGGGCTCGGTGAGCAGCGGCCCGATGATCCCCGTCACAAAGTCCGCCGAGAACTCCCGCAGGTCCGCGTCGACGAAGCAGACGATGTCACCGCCGGTCACCAGCAGCGAGCGCCACAGCACCTCGCCCTTGCCGGGCAGCGCCGGAATCCGCGGCAGCACGTCGTCGCGCTGCACCACCCGCGCACCGGCCGCGGCGGCCACCTCGGCCGTACGGTCCGTGGATCCGGAGTCGACCACCACCACCTCGTCGACCAGCGGCACCACCGCCCCGCCCGCATCCGCAGGCTCGCCCCCCGCCGAAGCCCCACGCTCGCCCGCGCCCGGCGTCCCACGCTCGCCTCCGGGCACCCCCATCAGCTCGCGCCGGATCACGGAAACGATCTCGCCGACCGTCTCCTCCTCGTCGAGCGCGGGCAGCACGACGCTGACCGTCGCGCCGGTGGCGCGCTTCGCGGCGGCGAGCTGCTGCCGCGGCCGGTCGGCCACCGACCACGAGCGCCGGCCCAGCCAGCGCTCGACCTCTTCCAGCACGGTTGACGTCCCCTTCGCTCCCTCGCGTCGCCCACTTCCCCACACCGGCCGGTACGGCGACCCGGGATCGACACCCGGCCCGTGACCCCAGAACGAACCGGGACCGAAACCAGGAACGGACCGCCGGACCGAAACCAGGACCGGAACCACCGGACCGGAACCGGACCGGAACACGACCGCCGGACCGGGGAACCGCCGGACCGGAACCGGACCGAACTGGACCGACGAACCGGACCGCCGGACCGGAACCGGACCGGAACCGTGCCCTCCGTGACCTCCGGGCGGGGGGCGATCCGGAGCCATGTGATCCATCTCGCGGTTCGGACGACTATCTCAACTATCCCGGACGTCGGTTACAGTCTTGAACAACGCGGACGGCCCCCGCATGCCGGGTCCGTCCGACGACAAACGCACCGGAGCCGCCACCGGCCTCCGTGCCATACCGCTCATCCAGAGGGGCAGAGGGATACGGCCCGTTGAAGCCCCGGCAACCCTCCAGTCGGCCATGCCGCGCACGCGGCAGTCCGCCCGCCGCCCAGGCGGCGGCGAGGCCCCGACTAGGGAAGGTGCCAATTCCGTCTCGCGGCGAGACGCGTCGCGAGGAAGATGAGGAGAAAGGGCCTCGCCATCATGGCTGCGCAGTCTGTTGCCTCCGACCGAACCACCGGCACCGCCGACGCCACTGGCAACACCGGCACCACTGGCACCGTAACCCCCGCCACCGCCCCCGGCGAAAAGCCCGGCACCGTGGATCTCGGCCCCGCCGCCGCCCTCTCCTGCCGCGAGTGCGGCGAGCGCTTCCCGCTCGGCCCGATCTTCGCCTGCGCCAGCTGTTTCGGCCCGCTGGAGGTCGCCTACGACCTCCCCCTCGGCGACCCCGAGGCGCTGCGCCGGAAGATCGAGTCCGGCCCCACCAACCTCTGGCGCTACGCGCCGCTGCTGCCCGTCCCGGCCGACGTGGCCGAGAAGCCGAACCTGAACCCGGGCTGGACCAAGCTCGTCCAGGCCGACCGGCTCGCCGCCGAGCTGGGCATCACCGGCGGCCTGTACGTGAAGGACGACTCCGGCAACCCGACGCACTCCTTCAAGGACCGCGTCGTCGCCCAGGCCGTGGAGGCGGCCCGCGCCTTCGGCTTCACCACCCTGTCGTGCTCCTCCACCGGGAACCTGGCGGGCGCCGTCGGCGCCGCCGCCGCCCGCGCCGGCTTCCGCTCCTGCGTCTTCATCCCGCACGACCTGGAGCAGGGCAAGGTCGTCATGGCCGCGGTCTACGGCGGCGACCTGGTCGGCATCGAGGGCACCTACGACGACGTCAACCGCTTCTGCTCCGAGCTGATCGGCGACCCGCTGGGCGAGGGCTGGGGCTTCGTCAACGTCAATCTGCGCCCGTACTACGGCGAGGGCTCCAAGACGCTCGCGTACGAGATCTGCGAGCAGCTCGGCTGGCGGCTGCCCGACCAGCTGGTGATCCCGATCGCCTCGGGGTCGCAGCTCACCAAGGTCGACAAGGGCCTCCAAGAGCTGATCAAGCTCGGCCTCGTCGAGGAGAAGCCGTACAAGATCTTCGGGGCGCAGGCCGAGGGCTGCTCGCCGGTGTCGACCGCCTACAAGGCGGGCCACGACGTGGTGCGCCCCCAGCGGCCCGAGACCATCGCCAAGTCCCTCGCCATCGGCAACCCCGCCGACGGCCCCTACGTCCTGGACATCGCGCGCCGCACCGGCGGGGCGGTGGAGGACGTGACCGACGCCGAGATCGTCGACGCCATCAAGCTCCTCGCGCGCACCGAGGGTATCTTCACCGAGACCGCGGGGGGCGTCACCGTCGGCGTCACGAAGAAGCTCGTCGACGCCGGTCTGCTCGACCCGACGCTGACCACCGTGGTGCTGAACACGGGCGACGGCCTCAAGACGCTGGACGCCGTCGCCCCGACCACCGGCCCCACGGCCACGATCCGTCCGAGCCTGGACGCGTTCCGAGCGGCGGGACTGGCCGGCTGAGTCACCACCCGCCCGGCCGGGCGAGCCGCCTCGGCCGCCCGCCCCGCCGCCGCCCGCACCCGGCGCCGCCCGCCCCAGACCACCCGTACGCCCAGGACCAGGAAGGCCTGAACATGAGCGTCAACGTCCGCATCCCGACCATCCTCCGCACGTACACCGACGGCCAGGCCGAGGTCTCCGCCGAGGGCGCCACCCTCGGCGAGGTCATCGCCGACCTGGAGACCCGGCACGCCGGGATCGCCGCCCGCGTCCTGGACGACCAGGGCAAGCTGCGCCGCTTCGTGAACGTCTACGTCAACGACGACGACGTCCGCTTCGAGCAGGGCCTGGAGACGGCGACCCCGGACGGCGCGGGCGTCTCGATCATCCCGGCGGTCGCGGGCGGCTGCTGAGCAGGACAGGACGACGGCAGGCCGGGCCGCTCGCCCGGCCTGTCCGCCCCGGCCGCTCGCCCGGCCTGTCCGCCCCGGCCGCTCGCCCGGCCTGTCTGTCCGGGTTGCTCATCCGGCCTGTCCGCCCTGGGCAGGCCGCTCGCCCGGCCTGCCCGCCCGCACCGCTCACCCGGGCCTCCCCGCGGGACCCTGCGTCCTCCTCGCCCCGCGTCCCCCTCGCGGACCCCCGCATCCCCTCGCGGCCCCTGTGTCCCCCCTCCCCCGCGGACCCCGTGTCCCCCTCGCCGGGCCTCCCGCCCCCGCTCCCGCCCCCGCTCGCGTCCCCGAGTCCGTGCCCCCGCGTCCGCGCCCTCCGTGCCCGCGCCCCCCGCCCGGCCCGGGAACCGTCCGCCGACGCGCACCGTCCCTCTCATTGCCCCCTCCTCGGAGAAGCGGAGGGGGCAATTCAGCAGGATTGAAGGCGGTAGAGTTGGGGAACGCGCCCGCTCACTCCTTACGCGGGCAGGGGCGAAGTGCAGCCGACTGCCGTCGAGAAATAGCCAAAGTGCTGGGCTCTTTTCAGCCCTTCACGGCATTTGCCCGGCCCGAATTGCCCTGAATTCTTCTCAATTCCCCGGTTATTTACGATATGCGCTGCCCAGATTTCTCGTCCGCTTGACCTGTTGCAGACGGCAGTTGGACAGATACATTCAGCCGCGGTCGACGCGTTCCGGCGCACACCCCCAACGGTTGGGGCGTGAGGTCTGACCCGGGTCCGCGAAGTGCGGTCCTGCGCAAGGGCCAGTAATAGGGGAGTTAGGCATGGCTCAGGGCACCGTCAAGTGGTTCAACGCGGAGAAGGGCTACGGCTTCATCGCGGTCGACGGTGGTGCGGATGTTTTCGTCCACTACAGCGCGATCCAGATGGACGGCTACCGCACCCTGGAGGAGGGCCAGCGAGTCGAGTTCGAGATCTCGCAGGGCCAGAAGGGGCCGCAGGCGGACATGGTCCGTGTAGCCGGCTGACGCGCCGACTGACTGCAGCGACGTCTTTCCGAAGGGCCCGCACCCCACCCGGGGCGCGGGCCCTTCGCCATGCGCACCCGGCACCGACCCGTCGCCGTGCGCGCCGGGGCTGACCCTTCGCCATGCGCACCCGGGCACGGGGGGCACCGGGCCGGGGCCGCCCGGCCCACCGCGTACCGGGCGGCCGAACCGGGCCGCTCGACCGGGCGGTCGTGACGGGCCAACCTTGCACTCGGGTGGGGAGAGTGCTAATCATTGGCGTTAGCACTCCGAAGGTGAGAGTGACAAAAGAAGGACCGGGTCGGTGAGGTCCGCAGGCGCCGTGGGGCAAGGAACCACGGGGGCAGGCAGGCCGTCCGTCGCGGGCGCCAGCGCGGTCCGGAGCAATCCGCCCCACGCTCTCACAGGGCATGGGGAGACCTCTGTTGTCCGGGAGGACCACTTCACATGGCCAAGATCATCGCGTTCGACGAGGAGGCACGGCGCGGCCTTGAGCGCGGCATGAACCAGCTCGCCGACGCCGTCAAGGTGACGCTCGGCCCCAAGGGTCGCAACGTCGTGCTGGAGAAGAAGTGGGGCGCCCCCACGATCACCAACGATGGCGTGTCCATCGCCAAGGAGATCGAGCTCGAGGACTCCTACGAGAAGATCGGCGCCGAGCTCGTCAAGGAGGTCGCCAAGAAGACGGACGACGTCGCCGGTGACGGTACGACGACGGCGACCGTCCTCGCCCAGGCGCTGGTCAGGGAGGGCCTGCGGAACGTCGCCGCCGGCGCCAACCCGATGGCGCTGAAGCGCGGCATCGAGAAGGCCGTCGAGGCCGTCTCCGCCGCCCTGCTCGAGCAGGCGAAGGACGTGGAGACCAAGGAGCAGATCGCCTCCACCGCCTCCATCTCCGCCGCCGACGTCCAGATCGGCGAGCTGATCGCCGAGGCCATGGACAAGGTCGGCAAGGAAGGCGTCATCACCGTCGAGGAGTCGCAGACCTTCGGTCTCGAGCTGGAGCTCACCGAGGGCATGCGCTTCGACAAGGGCTACATCTCGGCGTACTTCGCCACCGACATGGAGCGTATGGAGGCCGTCCTCGACGACCCGTACATCCTGATCGCCAACTCCAAGATCAGCAACGTGAAGGACCTCCTTCCGCTGCTGGAGAAGGTCATGCAGTCGGGCAAGCCGCTGCTGATCATCGCCGAGGACGTCGAGGGCGAGGCCCTGTCGACCCTGGTGGTCAACAAGATCCGCGGCACCTTCAAGTCCGTCGCCGTCAAGGCCCCGGGCTTCGGCGACCGCCGCAAGGCCATGCTCGGCGACATCGCCATCCTCACCGGTGGCGAGGTCATCTCCGAGGAGGTCGGCCTCAAGCTGGAGAACGCGACCCTGGACCTGCTCGGCAGCGCCCGCAAGGTCGTCATCACCAAGGACGAGACCACCATCGTCGACGGCAACGGCTCCAGCGAGCAGGTGCAGGGCCGGGTCAACCAGATCCGCGCCGAGATCGAGAGCTCCGACTCGGACTACGACCGCGAGAAGCTCCAGGAGCGCCTGGCGAAGCTGGCCGGCGGCGTGGCCGTCATCAAGGCCGGTGCCGCGACCGAGGTCGAGCTCAAGGAGCGCAAGCACCGCATCGAGGACGCCGTCCGCAACGCCAAGGCCGCCGTCGAGGAGGGCATCGTCGCCGGTGGTGGCGTGGCCCTGCTGCAGGCCGCGTCGGTCTTCGAGAAGCTGGAGCTGGACGGCGACGAGGCGACCGGTGCCCAGGCCGTGAAGCTGGCCCTGGAGGCCCCGCTCAAGCAGATCGCCGTGAACGCCGGCCTCGAGGGCGGCGTCGTGGTGGAGAAGGTCCGCAACCTCACTCCGGGCCACGGTCTGAACGCCGCGACCGGTGAGTACGTGGACCTGGTCGCCGAGGGCATCATCGACCCGGCGAAGGTGACGCGTTCCGCGCTGCAGAACGCCGCGTCGATCGCCGGCCTCTTCCTCACCACGGAGGCCGTCGTCGCCGACAAGCCCGAGAAGGCCGCCGCCGGGGCGGGCGCGCCGGGCGGTATGCCGGGCGGCGACATGGACTTCTGAGCCACGGCTCAGAGTCCTCCGCGCACCACCAGGGCGGCACCCCTCATCCAGGGGGGGTGCCGCCCTCGGCGTTCCGCGCACCGGTCCCTTGTGAGGCGAACCACCTCCCAAACTCTGCCACAGAGGGTGGTGTTGTTCACCGACAGTGGTCACGGCAGCCCTTCATCCGCCACTCTGTGTGGAGAAGGCAGGCACTCAGCGTGGAGGTTGGAGGATCATGGTGGCCAAGTCGGTCGAGGGGATCCAGGCCGTGGAGGACGTGGTGACCCGGTTGCGCGGCGCGCTGGCGGCGCGCGGGGTGGTGCTGCCGTCGCTGCGCATCGACCCGCTGACCGCGGCGAGCGAAGAGCCGTACCCGCTGGTGGAGTTGGGCCGCTGCAACATGGACACGGCCCGGCGCCTGGTCGCCGTGCTCAGCGAGGCGGGGCGATGAGCGGCAAGGGGGCCAGGGCGGGGGAGCGGCGGCCGGCGATCGGCTCGTACGTGCGGGACGGGCGGGACGGCAGAGTAGGGGAGGTGATGGGCTACGAGGGCGGTTGCGTGCAGTTGCGTCCGCCGGGCGGCGGGCGGAGGTGGAACTGTCCGCCCGCCGAGGTGCACACCGCGGAGCCGGGCGAGGTGCTGCGGGCCAGGGTCCGGGAGGCGAATCGGCGCAAATGGGTGCCGTGAGTGTGTGGCCGGCGCAGCGTGCGCCGGCCCCGGTGCGGGTCGACCCGGTGACGGGCCGACCCGGCCCGCCGTCGGAGGCGGGCCCGTCACCTTCCCGTCGTCAGAACCTGCCCGTCACCTTTTCGGGTGTCACGCGGACGATGACGCGGTCGCCGTCGTCCACGGAGGACGGGTTGAACGTCCTGTAGTCCTGGCCCGTGTACTTGCGCGACAGCTCGTCGGGCAGCCGCTTCTCGGGGTCGGGGGTGACCGTGGCGGTGCCGCGCACCTCCGCGTACTTGTACGGGTCCTCGGGCGGGCTGATCAGGACGGTGACGCGCGGGTCACGGGCGGCGTTCTTGCCCTGCCGTCGGTCCACTGTCGTGGAGAAGAGCAGGTCGTCGCCCTCGCGCTTGATCCAGACGACGGTCAGGTGCGGGCGGCCGTCGGGCTGGACCGTGGCGACGGTCGCGAAGACCTTCTCGTCGTCGAGGTACTTCTTCAGCGCGTCCGAGAGCTGAGCTGACACGTTCGGCGTCCTCCTGTGAGGAGTGGGCGGCGCCCGCGGGGCGTCGGCCTACGGGTGGTGGTTCAGTGCGCCGCGCACGGCGGTGTTCTGCCGGCGCAATGATGTCCAACGTCCTCTGCGTGAAAGCAATTCCCCGCCCTGCGCGCCGTCGGGTGCGCAGGGCGGCCCCGCGGCCCGCTCGGTCGCTCGGCCACCCCGCCCGGTCCTTCCCTGGCCGCCCCGCCGTCCCCACCCGGTCCACGCGGCCGCCCCGGGCCCGTTCCCGCCCCGTACCCCCGTTTGCGTAGCCCCAATGGGTCACCCGGATTGCCGGGACAGCGGGGCTGATCCGTAGTGGAAACAGCGTCACCGACGACGCCTTGCCAACTACGAGGGGTCCGTATGAAACGCACGACCTGGGTGGCCGAACGGGCGGCCGGTGCCGCGCTGCTCGCCGCCGCCAGCCTTGCCACCGCCGTCACCACGGGATGTTCAGCCGGCAGCGACAAGTCGTCCTCGACGGTGTCGCAAGCCGAACAGAGCGCGGCGCAGGCCGAGACTCCGGCAGGGGCCGCCGCGAGTGAGTCCGCCGAGCCCGCCGCGAAGCGGCAGGGCCCCGCCACGGTGTCGGTCCGCAACTCCGGTCTCGGAAAAATCATGGTGGGGGCCAGGAACCGCACGATCTACGTCTTCCTGGCCGACACCACGACCAAGTCGACGTGCACCGGGGCCTGTGCGGCCGCCTGGCCGCCGGTGACCACGCACGGCCAGCCAAAGGCCGGCAACGGGGTCGCGTCCGGCGT
This sequence comes from Streptomyces sp. DSM 116793, assembly GCF_057320905.1. Lineage (NCBI taxonomy): Bacteria > Bacillati > Actinomycetota > Actinomycetes > Kitasatosporales > Streptomycetaceae > Streptomyces > Streptomyces sp. DSM 116793. The sequence goes on from NZ_CM170494.1 coordinate 5,056,370, forward strand.
ACGGCTGGGCACCAGCCGCCGCTCTGACGGCAGCACCCAGGTCACCGTCAACGGCCACCCGGTGTACTACTTCGCCGGCGACAAGAAGCCGGGCGAGACCATGGGGCAGGGGCTCAACCAGTTCGGCGCGAAGTGGTGGGCGCTGAACCCGGCGGGACGGCAGATCACCAAGGCGGCCTCGCCCAGCCCCAGCCCGACCGGCACCACCACCGGCACCGGCGGAGGCGGCTACTGAGCCTGACGGCTCCGGCACCCCGGAAGGGCGCGCCGTCGGCTGCCGGGTGGGCCCGGCCCACCTGGGGGCGCGGGGAACTGGCGGTACCTCCCACGCCCTTCATGCAGTGGGGGAGCGACCGGCCACGACGAGACCTGCGGGTCGTCACCGTCCGAAGGGGGCTGTTTCGGTGGTGTCCGGGCCGGCGGCCCGGTGGGTCCGGGCCGCCGGCGCGGTGGGTGGTTGCGCGCGCGGTTCCCCCGCGCCCCTTCCGGGCCGCCGCCGTGGCTACTCGATGCCGATCGGAGTGCCGTCCGCCCCCGTGCGCCCACCCCCCGAAGGGGCGCCGCCGGCCGGGCCGGCACCGAGGTTCTGCTTGACCGAGTCAAGGATCGTCAGCCCCTGGCCGACCAGACCCGCCGCGATCTGACCGAGCCCGTCCGTGCCGTTGAGGACGTTGACGTTGGCGCCGGCCAGGCCGCCGGAGGCCTCCTTGACGATCTGCGGGAGCTGGTCGATCAGCATCCGGTCCAGGGCCACCCGGTCGTACGACGCCGCGGCCTCCGCCTGGATCTTCATCCGCTCCGCCTCGGCCCTCGCCAGCAGCCTGATCCGCTCGGCCTCCGCCTCCGCGGGCTTGACCACCTCCGCGACCAGCTCCTTCTGGCGCAGCTCCGCCCTGCGCTCCGCCAGCTCGGTCTGCGCGGCCAGCACCTCCTGCTGCGCGTGCGCCTGAGCGAGCGGCCCGGCCTGGGCGGCCTCCGCCTGGGCCCGGTCCACCTCGGCGTTGTACTGCGCCTGGACGACGGCGGTCTGGCGGGCGTACTCCGCCTGCCGCCGCGCCGCCTCCTGCTCGGCCTCGGCGGCTGCCTGGGTGGCCTGCGCCTGCGCGATCTGCGCCTGGCGGCGGATGGCGGCCTTGTGCGGCGCGGACATCGCCTCGATGTAGCCGGTGTCACCGTCGTCGATGGACTGGATCTGGAGCGAGTCGACGATCAGGCCGATCTTCGCCATCTCCGTCTTCGAGGTCTCCAGGACCTCGGTCGCCAGCTTCTGGCGCTCCGTCACGATCTCCTCGACCGTCATCGAGCCGATGATGGCGCGCAGGTGGCCGGCGAAGATCCGGCCGGTGAGGATCGCCATCTGGTCCTGGTCCGAGAGGAACCGCTGGCCGGCGTTGACGATGCTCTCGTGGTCGTTGCCGACCTTGAAGGCGATCACGGCGCGGACCGTCAGCGTGATGCCCTGCTTGGTGACGCACTTCTCCTCGACCTCGGCCTCGCACATCGCCAGGGTCAGAAAGCGCGTCTTGCGGAAGACCGGCAGGACGAACTTACCGTGGCCGGTCACCACCCGGAACGGCGCGCCACCCAGCCCACGCCTGCCTCCGGAGATCAGCATCGCCTGGTCAGGGGCGGGAACGCGGTAACCGAACATCCTTCATCTCCTCAGCCCACGCCACCGGCGTCCAGGACGGCGGCGTCCAATGGATCCGTCCACTCGATGACGTCCACCTGGCGGGTGCCACGGGACTCGATCACGAGCACGGTCGCCCCTCGCGGGAGGGGCTCTTCGGACCAGGCGAGGAAGGTCTCGGAGCCACCGCGCACCCGCACGAGCACCTCGCCCGGGCCGGCGGTGCCGCGCGTGCCGATGACCAGAATCCCGGTACAGCCGACCACGGCGTCGTCCTGAGCCATCCCGGCCTGCCCCTTCCCCCTGGACCTTCAGGCTCCGACCTTAGACCCGCGGGGGCGGAAGGGCGCATGCCGGTTCGGGTTCGGGTTCGGGTGCGGCGCGGGGGCTGCCGCGGGAGCCGGGAGCCGGGAGCCGGGGCCAGGTCACCACCGTCGCAGAGGGGTCGTGAAGGCCAGTTCCGTACGGTCCGCGGGCAGCGTGACGTCGGAGACCTCCACCACCCGTCCCGCCGTGTCGAACGACGTCTTCCGCAGCAGCAGCACCGGGGTGCCGGGCGGCAGGTCAAGCTCCCGGGCCTCCTCGGGGCTGGGGGCGCGGGCGGTGACGCGGTCCTCCACACGGTCCACCTCGATGCCAACCGTGGCGAGCTGGTGCGGGGTGCCGCCGGGCCAGGGCTCCCGCGCGGCGGTGAGCAGATCGGGGTTGGCGGCGACCATGTGCCGCACCAGCCGGGAGGTGACCAGCGAGAGCGGGGCGCGCTCGGCCGCCGGGCGGGTGCGGTAGGTGCGCTCCACCAGCACCGTCCCCTCCGGCACCCCGAACGCCCCGGCGAGCGCGCGGTCCGCGGGGACCTCCCGGTACGCGGCGTGGAAGACCAGGTCGGCGGGGGAGAGCCCGGTGTCGTGCTCCGTGACCCCGGTCGACGCCCGGCGCTCCTCGGGCCACCGGGCGCGGTCCTTCTCCCACTGGTAGCGCAGGTTCGGCCGCGTCCAGCGGATGCGCGGGGCGGGGGTCTCCTCGTGCGCCCGGGTCATCTGCCCTCACCGTCCCCGTCGTCCGGCACTCCCGGCGTCCGTGTCGATCAATGCCCGCTGACGTCCCACCGTCGGACGACGGGGACGTCTCATTGAACGACGGGGACGTCAGCCGACGTGCACCCGCGGCCGGCGCGCCCGGTCCGGTTCCGCCTCCCGGAGCACCTCGCGGGTGACCGGGGCGACCTCTCCCTGGCCGAAGAGGAAGAAACGGAGGAAGTTGGCGAACGGGCTGCCCTCGGTCCACTCGAAGTAGATGTGCGGCAGCACCCCCGTGGTGTCCCTCACGTGCAGCATCAGCGCCGCCAGCGCGTTGGGCACGGAGGCGCTCTGCAGCGTCAGCACCCGGAAGCGCTCGTGCAGGACCTCGCCGTGCACGCTCAGGTCGGCCTCGAACTCCGACGGGTCCGCGATCGAGACCTCCACGAAGATGAAGTCCTCCTGCGCGGGCAGGTCGTTGTCCTGCCGGATCTGCTCCAGCTTGTCGCGGTACTCGGCGACGTCGCGGCGGTCCGGCTCGTTGGCGATGAAGCGGCTCCGGCGGTGCGAGACGTCGCGCACGAAGCGCTGGGCGAGGTCGTCCAGTTCGACGTGGGTGACCCGCAGCTCGAACGAGCGGGCCAGCCGGGACAGCAGCGACACCAGGATGATCCCGGCGATGAAACAGCCGCCGATCTTCACGCCGTCGGGGCGCTCGATGACGTTGTCCACCGTGGTGTAGAGGAAGACGGCGGAGATGATCCCGAAGCCGATGGTCCAGCCGCGCTGCCCGGCCTTGCGGGCGGCGATGGTCACCGCGATGGCGGCGGAGCTGATCAGTACGAGCACCCCGGTGGCGTACGCGCCGCCCTGCTTGTCCACGCTGGCGTCGAAGATCCAGGTGACCAGGAACGCGATCAGCGTGAAGACCAGCACCATGGGCCGCACCGCCCGTGCCCAGTGCGGCGCCATGCCGTACCGGGGCAGGTACCGCGGCATCAGGTTGAGCAGCCCCGCCATCGCGGAGGCGCCCGCGAACCAGAGGATCGCGATGGTGGAGACGTCGTAGACGGTGCCGAAGCCGCCCCCGAGGTAGCGGTGCGCCAGGAAGGCGAGCGCACGGCCGTTGGCCTGGCCGCCCGGCTGGAAGGCGTCCTCCGGGATCAGCACGCTGGTGATGAAGCTGGTGCAGATCAGGAAACAGCTCATGATCACGGCGGCCGTGGTGAGCAGCTTCTTCGTGCCCCGGATCCGGCCCGCGGGCCGCGCCTCGGTGTCCCCGGGACGACCCTCGACGTGCGGCATCACGGCCACGCCCGTCTCGAACCCGGACAGGCCGAGCGCGAGTTTCGGGAAGACGATCAGCGACACGCCGATCATGGCCGCCGGGCTGCCGTGCTCGGCGGTGAGCGCCGCGGACCAGTCGGTGACCACGTGCGGCGCGGTGAACACCTGCCACAGGCCCGCGACCACGACGACCACGTTCAGCAGCAGGTAGGCGCCCACCAGGACGACCGCGACACCGATCGCCTCAAGGAAGCCCTTGAGGAACACCGCGCCCAGCAGCGCGATCAGCAGCAGGGTGATCAGCATCTGCTTGCCGTCCAGCGCCCCCGTCAGGTGCGGGTTCTCCACCAGGTGCGTGCCGGCGTCCGCGGCCGAGAGGGTGATGGTGATCAGGAAGTCCGTCGCGGCGAAGCCGAGCAGCGTCAGCACGAACAGCTTGCCCTGCCAGAACGACAGCAGCTTCTCCAGCATCGCGATCGAGCCCTGCCCGTGCGGGCTGTCCTCGGCGACCCGCCGGTACACCGGCAGCGCACCCGCGAGGGTGACGATCACCAGCGCGATCGTCGCGATCGGCGACAGCAGGCCGGCCGCCAGCGCGGCGATGCCCGGCTGGTAGCCGAGGGTGGAGAAGTAGTCGACACCGGTCAGGCACATCACCCGCCACCACGGCTGGCCCTTGTGCGGATGCTCCGGCGCGGCGTGCGGCCCCTGCGGGGTCCCGGCCATGTCGGACAGGCCCTCCAGCATCCATGCGCGCAGCCGGCTCAGAGGGGCGGCGTCGCTGGCCATCGATGTGCTCCTGAACGTGATCGCGGGTGGCGATGTGCATACGGTTTCGGCCATCACTCGGATGGCTTGGTCAGGGTATGCAATCGGTTACCCGCGATCGCGACGTGTCAGCCGCGACGGGGCGAAGTGAGAGAAACGTCTCGGGACGGGGGTGGGTGCGGGTGTGGGTGTGGGTGTGAGCGCGGGTGCGCGTGCGCGTGCAGGACTGCGCGTGGGCAGCGGCGCGCCGGGCGGTCGGCGGCGACGGTGGACGTTCGACGGTGATCGCTGGTCGAGTGGTCGGGGTGGTCGGGGTGGTCGGCTGATCGGGTGGTTTGGTGGCCGGCTGGTCGGGTGGTCCGGTGGCGGGGGGTAGTCGGGGTGTTCGCAGTGGGTTCGGGCAACCCGCCACGCCCGCGGGTCCGGAGGCGGCGTCCGGAGGCGGCGGAGACCTCCGCCGGCCGGCCGGTGGCGTACGTCGGGGCACCGTTGACACCACCGCCCCCCTCGGCCATAGTCCGGGCAACCGAAGCGCCCCCTGCCGACCCGGCGCACGGGCCGACCGGCACAGCACCACCCGGCCCGGGCCGGGTTCCCCTCCCGAGGCGTCACCGCGGACGTCACCCCCCACGGACGAGGAGAAGTGTCATGAACCAGACAGGCACAGCCCGCCGCACGGCTCCCGGGGCCACCGCCCCCGGGGCCACCGTGTCCGGAGCCACCGCCCCAGCGGCCACCGCCCCCGGCGCGGTACTCAGACGCGCGCTGGCGGTGTGCGTGGCCGCACTGCTGGCCACCGTCGCCGCCCTGGCGGCCGGCTCCCCGGCGACCGCCGCCACGAGCAAGCGCGTGGTCGTCTACTACCAGACGCAGTACAGCAACGGCACCTATGTCTCGCCCAAGGCGCTCACCGACCACAACACCGGCGTCACCGACCTGCTGGTCGGCGCCTTCCATATCAACGACAACGATGTCACCCTCAACGACCACACCCCCGACGACAGCTCCTTCACGCGGATGTGGCAGGACATCGCGGCGATGCAGGCGTCGGGCGTGCATGCCCTCGGCTTCGTCGGCGGCGCGGCCCAGGGCAGCTTCCAGCGGCTGGAGTCGGACTTCGACACGTACTACCCGCGGCTGAAGGACGTCGTGACGACGTACCACCTCGACGGGCTCGACCTGGACGTCGAGGAGAACATGTCCCTCGGCGCCATCGAGCACCTGATCGACCGGCTCCACGCCGACTTCGGCAGCGGCTTCATCGTGACGCTCGCCCCGGTCGCCACCGCCCTCAGCGGCGGCGGCAACCTCTCCGGCTTCGACTACGACCAGCTCTACCGCGACCGCGGCGCTTCCATCGGCTGGTTCAACACCCAGTTCTACTGCGGCTGGGGCTCCCTCTCCACCACCAGGGGCTACGACGCGATCGTCTCCCGCGGCATCATCCCCGCGAACAAGGTGGTGGCGGGTACCCTCACCAATCCCGCGAACTGCGGCAGCGGCTACGTCGACATGACCACCCTCAAGTCGACCCTCTCCGCCCTCGCCGGCACGTACGACTTCGGCGGCGTGGCCGGCTGGGAGTACTTCAACTCCCTGCCGGGCGGCACCGCCGCGCCGTGGCAGTGGGCGGCGGAGGTCTCGGCGGCGATGGGCTGAGCGCGGGCCGGGCCCGGCCGAACCGGGCCCGGCCGAACCGGGCCCGGCGGCCCGGCCGCGCCCCCGCCGCGGACGCCGGCGTTCGCCGTCGGCCATCTGCGGCGCGTTCGTCCGTTCGTCCGTTCGTCCGTTCAGCGGAACGCCCCGGATCCGGGCGAAGTAACCCATGGCGTGTCAATCCGCCTGCGAGGTCGGCTGCGGCTACGGTGAGCTGATGGCCCGTCAGGCCACGGCCTGTCCGCGATGAGGACGGCACTCGGTGGGTGCCGGGTGCGTGACCGGGCGCCGCCTGTTCCCGACCGCAAGGGCAGCCATGCAGTTCCGCGTCCCCGTGCCGAGCGTCCTGACCCGTGTGCCGCTGGCCACGAACTATCCCGCCGCGGTCATCGTGGTACTCCTCGCGCTGAGCCCGTACCTGGTGCTCACCACCGTCACCACCCTGGCCAGCCCGGTCCTGATGCGCGAGCTGGGCGCCAACCGGTTCGAGCTGCAACTGGCCGGGGCCATGTCCAACGCCGGCTATGCGTTCGGCGCGGTGGTCTCGGCCGATCTGACCCAGCGCCTGTCGCGGCGCACGGTGTACCTCCTGGCCGAGGGCGGATTCGTCGTCGGCACGATCGTGGTGCTGAGCGCGCAGAGCATCGAGCAGTTCGTCGCCGGGGTGATCCTCCAGGGCGGTGCGACCGGCATGCTGCTGGTCGCCGCGCTGCCGCCGCTGATCCTGCGGCACGGGATCGAACGGCTGCCGATCACGGGTGCCGTGGTCAGCCTGGGCTTCTTCGGCATGGTGACCATCGGGCCGCTGGTGGGCGGGCTGGTCGGCCAGTACGACGGATGGCGGTACCTGTACACCTCGATCGCGGTGGTCGCCGCGGTCGGCCTCTCCATCGGCCTGCTCACGTTCGAACCCAACGAGCCGCTCGCGCCCGGCGCGCGCTTCGACTGGTGGGCGATCCCGCAGGCGTTCGGCGCGTCCTTCCTGCCGTTCTTCGGCGTCGCCTGGCTGGCCCGCGGCACCTGGTCCGACCCCGAGTTCCTGGTGCCGCTGTTCGTCGGGGTGTTCTTCGGCGTGTCACTGGTGGGGTCGCAGTACCACACGCGGAACCCGCTGATGCCGGTGCGCATCATCACCAACACCCTGCCTGTCAGCGGCACCATCACCGCGATGGTGGTCGGTGCGTCCTTCACCACGCTGCTGGAGCTGAGCGAGACCTACCTGCTGGACATGTCGCACTTCTCGACGGTCAAGACCGGTGGCCTGCTCACCCCGATGATCTTCGGCGTGATCGCCGCCTCCGTGCTGTTCAAGAGGTGCGTGGCGACGAAGTGGACGCCGGTGCTCGCGCTCTCCGGGATCCTCGCCATCATGCTGGGCGGGGCCCTGTTGCTGGGCGTGAGCGGTTCGAACGCGGACGTCCTCATCCCCCTCTCCACGGTGTTCCTGGGCTACGGCGCGGGTGCCGGTGTCACGCCCGGCCTGTTCCTGGCCGGTTTCTCCGTCTCCGCCGCCCAGCTCGGGCCCACCTTCGCCCTGGTCGAACTGCTCCGCTCGGAGGCGGCGTTCCTGATCGGCCCGGTGCTGGTCCACCTGGCCCTGACGCAGTATCCGTCCTTCGCCGACGGCTTCCAGCTCTCCGTGGCGATCACCATGGGCATCACCACGCTGGGACTCGTCGTCGTGCTCTCCATCTGGGCGGCGGGCGGCGCCCGCCTGCACGCCCCCGACCTGGTCCGCTGGTCCTCGGGCCAGGGCACGGGCTTTCACTCCCCGGCGATCGCGGCACGCTTCCGCAACGTGTGAGGCCAGCGCGCCACGTTGTCAGGGGCACCCCGCCAGGGGCGCGGGAGCTGCGCGACCGGCCCCGGCGAGACAGCCCCGGTGGGCGAGCTCAGACACCAGCCGCAAGTAGGGTCTCGGGTCTGGAGGAGTCAGCTGTGCGTTCTGGTCCTCGCGCTACGGGACGCGGTCCGCCGCCGCGAGATCCACGTCGAGGCGCCGCGCGCTGGCGCGATCCGGAGGACGACCTGCCGGGCGACTTCGAGGCCACCCGCGCTCGTGCATGTCAACCCCCTGTTGGTGCAGCAGTCCTGGCCGAACCGGTGTGGGCGAAGAAATCGAGCGACGAGGACCGGCGCGGCCTGACCGCGCTGTTCTGGTCGAACGTCAACCCGTACGGCACCTTCCGCTCGCCTCACCGACCCGAGGACGAACAAGACCGTCTGGCGGGCGTCCGAGGGGCGACGAGCGGCGTGGTGTGAATTGCATCACAGATGCTCAAGAGCTGAACGATTGGGCGTTCACACACGTCCTTGCTGCGAGAAGAAACAGGAGAGTGATGTGTCAACTACCCCCACACCGGCCGGGCCGCAGGACTACGACCGCATGATGGGCATGGTGACGGGCTTCTGGGTCACCCAGACGGTTCGTGCCGCGGCCGTCTACAACCTCGCGGATCACCTCGCCAAGGGAACCGACACACCTGAAGCGGTCGCTGAGGCGGAAGGTATCAATCTCGGCGCGACCCGGCGTCTCATGCGGACCTGTGCCTCGCTGGGCCTGATGACGAGCAAGGACGGCGGTGCACACTACAGCGCTACATCTCTGCTGAGCACCCTGGCCAAGGACGACCCGAACTCGTTGCGCGGGTTCGCCATTTCCCAGGCCGCGCCGGGTCACTGGCTGCCCTGGGGGCTCTTTCCGGAAGCGGTGCGCAGTGGCGAGCATCAGATCAGGGCGGCCCACGGGGAAGAGACGATCTTCGACTACTTCGGCCAGCACCTTGACGAGGCCGGATTCTTCACGGAGTCGATGGGTAATCTGTCGCGCGCTGCGGCTCAGGACGTCGCGGCGGTGCTCGACACGAAGGGCGTCGGGCTCGCCTTCGACATCGGTGGCGCGGGCGGTGAAGTCATTCGAGCCCTGATGAAGGCGAATCCGGAGCTGCGGGGAGGCGTCTTCGACCTGCCTCACATCGTCCCCGACGCCGAGGCCGCCGCGAAGGAGGACGGACTCGGTGAGCGGTTCACCACGGTCGGTGGTGACTTCTTCGAGGCAGTCCCCCCGGCTGACATGTACGTCCTGAAGTACATCATGCATGACTGGGACGACGACGACTGCGTGAGCATTCTGAAGAACTGCAGGGCCTCGCTCCAGGGGGGAGGCAGGGTGGTTGTCGTTGACCTCCTCATCCCTGAGATCGGCATTCCAGGCCTCGCTCCATTGATGGACATGAACATGCTCGACATGACGGGTGGAAGGGAACGCGACACCGCCGAATTCGATGCCCTTTTCGCCGCTGCCGGGCTGCGACGCACCAAGGTCACTCCGGCGGGCGCCTATGCCGTGATCGAAACGGTTCCTGTCTGATCTCCCATGCTTGGCGCGGCACACGCTGCGGGTGAGTGTTGACCGAAGCCCGTGAGGGAGGACCCCCTTGAGCTTCGGTCACCGCGGGTGATCTCCGCAGCGGCAGGGTCGAAGGCGGCCCGTCGGGCTCTGGGCGTTTCATACGAAGGCCACGAGTCCGCCCGCGAGGGCCGAGGCCCGCGGTTCGTCACCGTCCGAATGGGACTGTCTGTGTCGCGTTGGGGCGGCCGGTCCTGGCGGGGGTTTGTGTGTGCGGCGCGTGTTTGAGGGGCGCGGGGAACTGCGCGACCGGCCCCGGCGAGGCCGGCAGGTCGCCACCGTCCCAAAGGGGCTGTCTCTGTCGCACCCGGGTCGCCGCCCCCGCGAGGTCCGCCCCCGCGAGGACCGCACCACCCACCGCCAGGCGGACCCGCTCAGAGCCCAGCCGTAGGCCCGTCCGGCTGCACCCCGCGCTGCCCGACCACCTCGCGGGCGAGCCCCTCCGTCTCCGCCTCGGAAAGCCGCTCGTACCCCTCCTCCGTGATGACGGAGACAATGGGGTAGATACGGCGGGAGACATCGGGGCCCCCGGTGGCCGAGTCATCGTCCGCCGCGTCGTACAGCGCCTGCAACGCCGCCAGCGCGGCATCCCGCCGGGACAGGTCTCGCCGGAACATCTTCTTCAGCGCACCCCGCGCGTACGGCGACCCCGACCCCTCCGCGTGGAAGTCGGTCTTCTCGTACGGCCCGCCCGTGACGTCGAAGCTGAATATCCGGCCATGCCGCCCGTCCGGAGCCGCATGGTCGTACCCCGCCAGCAGCGGGATCATCGCCAGCCCCTGCATCGCCTGCCCGAGGTTCTGCCGGACCATCGCCGCCAGCCGGACGGCCTTCGCGTTGAGGGTCATGGGAGCGCCCTCGATCTTCTCGAAGTGCGTCAGCTCCACCTGGTACAGCTTCACCATGTCCACGGCGAGCCCGACGGTGCCGGCGAAGGCGACCGCGGTCCAGTCGTCCGCGGGGTACACCTTCTCCAGGTCCTTCTGCGCGATGACGTTGCCCATCGTGGCCCGCCGGTCGCCGGCCATCAGCACACCGTCGCGGAAGGTGAGGGCCAGCACGGTGGTGCCGTGCGGCAGCCGGCCGGCCGCGGCGGAGGCGCCGGGGGCGCCGGGGGCGCCGGGGGCACCCACCGGACCACCCCCCGGAGCACCCTCGGGAACCAGCCGGTGCGCACGCAGCAACCCGGGACGGTGCGCGGAGAGGAACTCCGTGAACGACGAACTCCCGGAGGCGAAGAACTCCTCGCCCAGACGGCCGGCGGTCTCACGCGGTGCCATGAACCCCTCCCTCAGCCTCGTGCGCACACGTGGCTTCCCCACTCCCACCACTCCCGACTCCCCGATTCCTACCAGATCCAGCGGCCGGGAAACGCTCCCGCCCCGGCTCCGTTCCGCTCCGGCTCCGGCCCAGCGGCCGGGCCCCGTGGCTTGAACGGCTGTACGGGGACGGACGTCATGTCTGGGACGGCTCGGACGTGGGCAGCATGGAGTGGCCGCGTGTGGCAGCGCATTATCCCTGTTCGATCCGGTCATGTTCGCAAAACACGCAAAAAAGTCATCACCTGACAATTGCTGTGAGACGATCCGCGGCGTGAGGGGACGGGCCTTTCTCCCGCGCACCGCCGTGCGCGGAACATGGTTCAGCAGGCGCCACGTGCGCGAGGGCGGGGGCCGCATGGACATCGGGAGCCGAAGGAATTCCAGGCGCACCGCCGCCCTCCTGGGAACCCTCCCGGCCACCCTCCTCCTCTGCCTGACCCTCACCGGGGCGTCCGGCGCACCCTCCGCGCGGGACCGCGGGACCACCCACCCCGGAGCCGGAGTCCACGTCGATCTGTGCGTCCACATCGGCCTCGGCGGGATCGTCGGCACAGTCGGCCTGGACGCGGCGACGTCCCTGCACCTGGGCGAGAAGGACACGAGGGGTCCGGCCGGCCACTGCTGCTGCCGCCATCACTGCTGCTGTCGCCACCACCACTGCCCGCCGCCTCCGCCACCCCCACCACCCCCGCCCCCGCCCCCACCTCCGCAGGACTCCTCACCGACCCCGACGCCACCCCCACCTCCGCCGCCCACGCACACCCCCACACCCCCGCCGCCACCGAAGACCGAACCACCGGCGCACCCCGGCCCCCCGCAGACGACCGCCCCGCTGAAGCCGCCGCCCACCAGCCCGGCGGACTCCACCGTGCCGTCCCGGCCACCGGCGCCGCCGACCTCGTCCGCAGCGGCCGCCGAGCCCCCGCGCTCACCCGAGCCGCCGGGCCGGTATCCGGTGCCACAGCAGGGCACCGCACCCGCCCCGCCCCGGCACGGCCCGGCGCGGATGACCCTCACGATGCTGGTCGTCACCGTGCCCGCCGTCCTCGCGGCGGCCGCCCTGCGCCCACGCTCCCGTTCGTCCCGCCGCGGGCGCTCGTGACCCGGCCGGACCCGATGTCAGAGCAAGAACGAGCCATGGGGGTTGTCCATGTCGGAATGGGTGGTACTCGTCATCGCGATGGCGTTGGCGTGCGCCGTGGTCGTCGCCGTCGTCGTCCTGCGGCAGCGCCGCGTCGGGGAGGACGACGACCCGTCCGAGACCCCGGACGTCATCGAGTACATGACGATGATGATCGGCGTGATCTACGCGATCGTCCTCGGCCTCGCCATCGCCGGCGTCTGGGAGGCCAGGAGCGCCGCGCAGGACAACTCGTTCAACGAGGCCCAGGCGCTCCATGAGCTGAGCGCACGCGCACAGGTCTACCCGGCGGAGTACCGGGACCGCGTCAGGTCGGACGTCGACGCGTACGTGTCCTACGTCGTCCACACCGAGTGGCGGTATATGGAGCAGCACCAGTCGCTGTCGTCACACGGGACCGAGCTGCTGGGTAAGGTGCGCCACGACGTGCTGACCCGTGAGCCGCGGAGCGAGGCGGAGAGCCAGTCGTACCAGTCCATGGCCGACCTGGTCGCCACGGCCGACGCGGCCCGCAACACCCGCGGCGAGAACGCCGGTCCGACGATGCCCGGCATCGTCTGGTTCGGCCTGATCACCGGCGCCGTGGTCACCGTGGGGCTGATCTTCACGCTCCAGATCCGGCGTTCCGCCCGCGAACTCCTCCTGGCCGGCACCTTCAGCGCCCTGATCGTCTTCCTCCTCTTCCTCATCTGGGTCCTCGACACCCCCTTCGGCCGCGGCCTCGCCGCCACGTCGGAGCCGTTCGTGGACCTGTTCCCCTCGGTGGGGTAGGGGCTTGTGCCGGTGCCGGTGCCGGTGCCGGGACCGGGAACCGGGGGGAGCGGGACGGCGCTCCCACACCCTCTCGCGAGGTGGAGATCAGGACACAACCTGTCCTGATCCCGCTCTAACGTCACCCCCATGAGCACTTCAGCACCCACAGAGACATCCACGTCCGCTTCGACACCCGCACCCGCACCCGCGATCCGCTACGCGGCCGTCACGTTCGACTGCGCGGACCCCGCCGAGCTGGCCCGTTTCTACGGCGAGGCCCTCGGCCTGCCCGTCGCCTACTCCGGTGACGACTTCGTGTTCCTCAGCCGGGAGGGGACGCCCGGCCTGGGCTTCAACCGGCTGGCCGACTACCGGCGTCCCACCTGGCCCGACCCGGCGCAGGAAAAACAGGCCCACCTCGAACTGGGCGTGGACGACCTGGACGCCGCGGAGCGCCGGCTGCTCGCCCTGGGAGCCACCCGCCCCGAGCAGCAGCCGTCCCCCGACCGCTGGCGGGTCCTGCTGGACCCCGCCGGTCACCCGTTCTGCATCACCACACTGGTGTGAACATGATCGGCCGACTGATGACCATGACCGCGCACCCGGGCAGGGGCGGCGAGCTCGCCGGCATCCTGTTGCGGGTCGCAGCGGGACTCCGCGGCTTCCCCGGCTGTGAGATCTACCTGATCAGCCGGAACGCCTCCGACCCGGACACGGTGCACGTCACCGAGGTCTGGCAGGACGAGGCCAGTGCGCAGGCGGCCCTCACCACGGAGCCGGCCACCGGCGCTCCCCGGCCCGCGGACGTCCTCGCCCTGCTGGCGTCCCCACCACAGCGCACCGACCTCACCGTCCTCGGCGGGGTCGGCCCCCAGCCGGCCGGCCCACGGCCCTGACAGACGGACAGAGGGACGGACGAACGGACGCACGGACGTGAGGACGTGAGGACGTGAGGACGTGAGCTAGCGGGCCGCTCCCCGGCCGGGGGAGCGCCGGCGCCCCACGGCCAGCACGACGGCCGCGCTCAGGCAGCCGACGGCCAGCAGCGGCAGCAGCACCAGTGCCGGGTTCACCCACGCCGGGACCATGTCGTAGCCGGCGTTGCACCTGTCGTGCAGCGGAAACCACCGCCAGAGATCCCGCGCGTGGGCGGACCGATAGGCCGCGTCGTAGAGCTCACCGGCTGCGGCACAGGCCTCCGCCGGGTCCAGGGAGGGCCCGGCGACGGCGCCGATGAACCATGTGACGACGGTGGCGACCCCGCAGAACACGGCCGTCTCCACAAACCATCCGGGAGACCGCCACCGCCCGGTGAACAGGGGCCTGGCCCACAGCCAGAGCACGGGCAGAACGAGGACGGCGAGAAAGACCAGGCTCACGATGGTGTCCATGTGTTGGCGACCGTCTCCTGCGGTCCCGCGGCCGGGCACCGCCTTGGGGTGGTCGGGCAGCCTACAGGACCACAGTGGTGTGAGCGGTCACACCTTCCGGACGACGATCGTCTCCGGGACGAGCCCTCCCGGTCGTCCACGTCCGAGGTGAGGACGGTGACGGTGCCCTTCTGCCGTCGCGCGACGACGGCGAGCACGGCGCCGATGGCGTACTCGTGGCCGTGCAGCCCGGCTGCGGCCAGGAGCCGACGGGCCTGCCGGGCCTCTTCTTTCCCTACATCGGCGACGCTGACCCGGGAGAGTATCCAGTCCCACCGCCGCTCGGTGGTCGGTCCGTCGTGCGCCTCGACGAGGGGCAACGGTGACGTGACCATCCGCACCTCCCCCCTGTGCCGCCACACCGAGCCGGGCGATCATCATCCGGTCGCCACGCACGGCCAGTGACAGGGCTTCGCAGTCGAGGACGAAGACCGGGAGCGGCCTTTCCCGAGGACCCGGTCGCTTCTGCACGCCTCTCTTGTTCCGGCGACCCGTTGGGACCACCGGTCGCTCCGTACCGTCCGTACCGTCCGTACCGTCCGTACCGTCCGTACCGTCCGTACCGTCCGTACCGTCCGGGCCGCCGCCGGGCACGTCGTAGAAGTACGTCCGGGTCCGGATCTGCCCGGCGGGCGTCCGCTCGCGGCGGCGCTCCAGGTAGCCGGCCGCTTCGAGGTCCCTGAGCGCCCGCGAGATCAGGATCTCGCCCTCGGTGAAGTGCGCGCACAGGGCGGCGATGCTCACGGGCGAGCCGTCGGGAAGGGACAGGATGTACGCCGCGACGCCGACCGTGACCGCGCTGCCGCGGCGCTGCGCGAGGGCGTTGGCGATCACGGTGAAGTCGGCGGTGAGCCGGGTGCGTACGTGGATCACGCCGGAGGTGTGTGAACGCACTCCAGGTGCCGGTCCCGGAGGTCAGGACGGACCGTGCGGGACCTTGCTGTCACGGACGGGCGATGACTCCCCCTGCTCTCCCATGGACGCCTGCTCTCCCATGGACGTCACCCTGCGGTACGCACGACGCGGGAGACAACGGCAGATGCAGGGGGCAGCCCCCGGCAGTGCGCGAACGGCCGACGGCGGGCGCCTCCTATGTCTCCGGGACCACCTCCCGCTCCGTGACGACGTCCTGCCCCCTGACCACGTCCCGCCCCGTGGTCCCGACCTGCTCCGTGGCCACGTCCCGCTCCGTGGAATCGCCCTCCAGCACACGTCTGACCTCCTCCACGTACCGCTGCCCGTTCAGCAGGAACGCGTCGTGTCCCGCGGGGGACTCGGTGTCGTGGAAGTGGCCGGCGGGCAGGTTCCGTTCCGCCAGGGCTCGGCGTAGTGCTTCGGCGTGGCTGACGCCGAAGAGCCGGTCCGAGGCGAAGCTGAACAGGTGGACACGCGGCGGCGCCGGAGCCGGTGCCGTGGCGGTGGCGAAGGCGTCGAAGTCGTCCATGGCCGCCGTGAGACACAGATAGCTGTTGGCGTCGAACCGGGCGGTGAACTTGTCCGCCTGGTGCTCCAGGTAGCGCTCCACGGCGTAGGGCCCCTTGGAGATGCCCGTGGGGACGTCGGTACGGGACGGCGCACAGGACCGTCCGAACTTGGCGTCCAGCGAGGCCGGGGACATGTAGGTGAGGTGTGCGATCATCCGGGCGACGCCCAGTCCGTGGACGGGGCCGTGCCCGTCGCCGTACTCACCGTGGCGGAAATCCGGGTCGGCGTGGATCGCGGCGCGTCCGGCCGCGTGGGCGGCCAGGTTGTCCGCGTTCATCTTGGCCGTGGTCGCGATGAGCAGGTACCGCTGCGCGTCGCCAGGGTGGCGCAGCAGCCACTCCAGGGCCTGCATTCCCCCCATGGAACCGCCGACCACCGCGTACAGCCGGCCGATGCCGAGGTGGGCGAGGAGAGCCCGGTGCACGGTCACCATGTCGGCCACCGTGATGCGGGGGAACCGCACGGCGAAGGGCGCCCCGCCGGGACCGGGACTGAGCGGTCCGGTGCTGCCCGCGCAGCCGCCGAGGACGTTGGCGCACACCACGTGGAGTCGGCGCGTGTCGATGGGGCGCCCAGGGCCCACCATGGGCTCCCACCAGCCGGGCAGGTCCTCGGGGGAGTGGCGTGCCACATGGGAGTCACCGGTCAGGGCATGGCAGACGAAGACGGTGTTGGTGCCGTCCGCGTTGCGCCGGCCGAACTCCTCGTAGGCGACGTCCACGCCATCCAGGCACGCCCCGTGGGCCAGGCGCAACGGGGAGCCGTCGCCGAACAGGCGGACCGTGCGCTGGAACACGCTGGCGGGAGCGCTGGCAGGAGCGCCGTGCGGAGTGGCCGTGGCGCCGTGCGGAGTGGCCGTGGGCGCGTCGTGCGGCGCGGCCGTGGGGGCGTCGTGCGGCGCGGCCGTGGGGGCGTCGTGCGGCGCGGCCGTGGGGGCGTCGTGCGGCGCGGCCGTGGGGGCGCTCGGGAACGTGGTGGGTACGTTCATGATCACCGCCTCCCCACGTGCTCGGCAGCCGCGGTCCCGAAGGCCGTGAAGAGGTGCTTGGACACAGGGTCGCTTGCCGCGAGCCACTCGGGATGCCACTGCACGGCGAGGCACAGCGCCCGGGCCGCCGGGAGCGACACCGCCTCGACGACGCCGTCCGCGGCGAGCGCCTCCATCCGCAGTCCCGTCCCGAGGCGGTCGACGGCCTGACCGTGCAGTGAGTTGACCCGTACCGAAGTGCTCCCGAGCACGTCGTGCAGGACGCCGCCGGGCGTCAACCGGACGTCGTGCGCGGGGAGGTACTGCTCGTCCCTGGGCAGGGAGAGGTCCTCGCGGTGAGCGTCGTCAGGCAGGTCACGCAGGGTGCCGCCAAGCGCCACGTTGAGTTCCTGCAGACCACGGCAGATGCCCAGGACGGGCAGGCCGGCCTCGATCGCCGCGGGCAGGGCGGTCATGGCTAAGGCGTCACGGACGGGGTCGCGAGGGCCGGCGGAGCCGGGCGCGCCGTAGCGCGCGGGTTCGACATTGCTCTCGTGGCCGCCGAGCACGAGCCCGTCGAAACGCCTCAGCGCGTCGGCGGGCGCGTCCGGCCCGGGCAGCAGCACGACGGTGCAGCCCGAGAAGGATTCGAGAGCATCGATGTAGGCCCGCCGGACCGCGGCGTGCGGGACCTCGTCCAAGGTCTCGGTCGCGCACGCCAGAGCCACGACGGGGCGCGTGGTGAGGTCTGTCATGCCCGGGCCAGTGCTCCTTCCAGGTCGGCGAGCAGGTCGTCGATGTGTTCCACGCCCACGGCCAGACGGATGGAGCCCTGGGTGACGCCCGCGGCCAGTTGCTCGGCCTCGGGCAGTTGGGCGTGGGTGGTGGACGCGGGGTGGGTGGCCAGCGAGCGGACGTCGCCGATGTTGGTGGCGTGCGAGATGAGCCGCAGCGCTTCGATGAACCTGCTGCCCGCCTCGCGCCCGCCGGTGAGTTCGAACTGCACCAGCGGCCCGGCGTTGTCGCCGAGGTAGCGCGCGGCCAGTTCGGCCTCGTCGCCCGTGGCCAGAAGCGGATGGCGCACCAGGGCGACCTTGGGATGCGCGGCCAGGTACTCGGCCACACGGCGGGCGTTGTCACCGTGCGCCCGCATGCGCAGGGGAAGCGTCTCCAGCCCTTGCAGGAGCAGCCAGGCGTTGAAGGGGCTCAGGCACGGACCGAGGTCCCTCAGGAGCGTCTCGCGCGCCTTGAGCAGATAGGCGCTGTGCCCGAGCGGGCTGTCCAGGACTCCGACGGTGTCGGTCCACACGATGCCGCCGTGCGCCGGGTCGGGCTCGGTCAGCAGGGGGTGCCGGCCGGCGTGGGCCGTCCAGTCGAAGCCGCCGCCGTCGAGGATCAGCCCGCCGAGGGTCGATCCGTGCCCGCCGATGTACTTGGTCGCGGAGTAGACGACGATGTGCGCTCCGTGTCGCAGAGGACGGCACACCGAGGGCAACATCGTGTTGTCGAGGACGAGAGGGACGCCGTGCTCCTCGGCGATGTGGGCCACCTGCTCGATGGGGAAGATCCGCAGCCGGGGGTTGGGCAGGGTCTCGCCGAAGTAGCAGCGGGTGCGGTCGTCCGTCGCCGCGGCGAAGTTCTTGGGGTCGGACGGGCTGACGAAGCGGGTCTCGATGCCGAACCGGGCGAAGGTGTTCCCGAGCAGGTTCCAGGTGCCGCCGTACAGTTCGTCCGAGGCGACGATGTTGTCACCCGCCTGGCACAGGTTGAGCAGGGCCAGACTGACCGCCGCCTGTCCGGAGGCGACGGCGAGCGCGGCCGCGGCTCCGTCGACGGCCGCCATGCGCTCTTCGAGGACGTCGCAGGTCGGATTGTTGAGCCGGGAGTAGGCGTGGCCGTCCTGTTGCAGGTCGAAGATGCCCGCCGCCGCGGCGGTGCTGGGCAGTTCGTAGGCCGCGGTCTGGAAGATGGGGGTGACCACCGGCGGGGTGAGACCCATGCGCCACTCGGAGCCGCCGTGGACCGCGGCGGTGTCCGCGCGCGTGTACCGCTTGCGCGGCAGTGGTGCGGTGCCGGCGGGTTCATGCTGCGTCATGGGCGCTCCCCTGGTTCTGGGTGGGTACGGAGGCGGGGCCGGCCGGTGCCGGGGCGGAGGTCATCGAGGTGACGATGGCGGCCATCGCGCTGGGCTGGCCCTGGGGGCCCTTGTGGAACAGGCCGCCGAACCGGGCGTCCACCTCCGCGTACCGGGGATCTCGCATGCGTATCTCCCGTGCCTGGCGCAGCCGGTAGAACGGCGTGCGCGGGTCGAGGTGGTGCTCCAGGTGGTAGTGGTCGTTGTGGATACCGGTGAGGAGGCGCTCCCACAGCCGGCTCTTGCGGTTGCGGGTCATGTACAGGTCGACGTTGGCGTCCCGGACGAGCGGGGTGTGTTCCGACAGCTCTATGTACCAGCCGAGGATCTGGAACCCGGTCAGGTAGGGGACGACCCAGAACAGGAGCAGGCCGGTGAGCCAGCCGCCGGTCCAGGCGGCGGCGACCACCGCGGCCCAGAACAGCCAGAACCCCGCGCGGTCGAAGGCCCGTTTACGCCGCTGCACCGGGCTCGACGTGGACGGGCCCTGCTGGGCGCCGCGCAGGATGCGGTACCGATTGCGCACCAGGTAGCGCAGGTAGGCCCAGGTCTGGGAGCCGAGCAGCGGCATCAGCACCACTCGCCGCACGTAGCCGCGGCGCGCCCCGGCGCGGTAGGCGCCCTGCTCGATGAAGAACCGCAGGTCCGGATCGAGATCGGGGCTGCCCAGGCGGGGATGGTGGGTGAAGACGTGGCTGATCTTGTACGCGTAGTGCTGCTGGAAGATGGGGTAGGCGGTCAGGACGGTGCCCACCGCCATCTGCAGCCTTCTGTTGGCGATGCCCACGCCGTGGGCGCAGTCGTGCAGCAGCGTGGACAGGCCGCGCTGACGTGCCCCGATCACGATCGCCGCGACCGGGTACAGCCAGTACGAGCCCCGGACGCAGGCGAGGACACAGCCGGTGATCCAGACGGCGTCCTCCAGCCAGGCGAGCAGGACGTGCCAGTTGTCGGCCCTGTTCAGGGCCCGCAGGTCGCGTTCTACATCGGCGGGGAAGCGGTACATCGTGTAGCGCTTGCCTGTGTAGGCCCAGGTGATGTCGTTGGTGCCGGTGGTTGCTGTGGTCACGGAACCCCCCTTGTGGGTCAGTCCTCGAGGTCACCGGAGAAGCAGTAGGTACGAAGCGGCGGGAAGCCGTTGAAGCCGACGGAGGCGTAGGGCACCGTGTAGGCGCCCGCGGCCACGAAGTCGATGTGGTCGCCGGGCCGCAGGTCGAGGGGCAGAGAGCGGGGCTTCTGCTCGTACAGGACGTCGGCGCTGTCGCAGGTGGGGCCGGCGAGCACGGCGGGGCCCGAGGGGGCGTCCACCGGGGCGCCCGACCGGGAGACGGCGAGGGGGAAGCGGATGGCCTCGCCCTCGGTCTCGGCGAGGCCGCCGAAGCGGCCGGCGTCGACGTACACCCAGCGCCTCTCGGTGGGTTCGGTACGGGTGGTCACCAGGATGACCTCGGAGCGGACCAGTCCGGCGTCGGCAGGCAGATATCGGCCCGGCTCGATGATCAGCCGGGGTGACTCGGGGAAGTGGCGGCCCAGGGACTCCCGGATGGTCTTGGCGTAGGAGTCGAGACCGGCGATGCCGTCGTCGTACGCTGCCGGCAGCCCCCCGCCCAGGTTCAGCAGTGGCAGCTCGATCCCCCGGTCCCGCAGCGCGGCGATGACCTCGGCCGCGGCCGAGACGCCCTCCTCCCAGCTGTGCGGATTGCGCTGCTGGGAGCCGACGTGGAAAGTGACTCCATGCGGGTTCAGACCTCGTTCATGCGCCAGCTCGTACAGGTCGACGGCCCGCCTCGGCGAGCAGCCGAACTTGCGGCTGATGGGCCACTGCGCGCCGGTGGTGTGCACGGTGACCCGGCACATCACATCGGCCCCGGGCGCGGCCGTGGCGATCTTGTCGATCTCCTCGGCCGAGTCGAAGGCGAACAGCGGGATGCCGCGTTCATGGGCGTACCGGATGTCGGCGGCCTTCTTGACGGTGTTGCCGTAGCTGAGCCGGGCCGGGTCGGCACCCGCGGCCAGGCACAGATCGATCTCGCCCGGGCTGGCGACATCGAATCCGCACCCCAACTCGACCAGACGCCGGAGTAGTCCGGGATCACCCAGGGCTTTCACCGCGTAGAAGATCTCGGCCTCCGGAAGCGCGTCGGCCAGCCGGCGGTACGCGTCGGCCACGGCGTCGAGGTCGAGGAGCAGACATGGGGTGGGCGGGGTGTGGCGGCGGAAGTAGGCGTCGTGCCGGGCGTAGCGGGGATCCGGGTGATGCAGACTCACAGGTTGGACTCCGTGGGGATGAGGGGGCGGGGTGGGGAGGGTGGTGGGTGTGGGGGTTTCTGGTGGGTTGGCGGGCTTCTGGTGGTTGGGGAGCTTCTGATGGGTGAGGGGTTTGATCGGTTGGGGGGCTTCTGGGGGCGGGTTTCCAGTGGGGTGAGGGGTGTCGGTCTTCTGGTGGGGTGAGGATGTGGGGCTTCTGGTGGTGTCGGGTTTCTAGACGTGCGGCTCGGTGGTGATCCGGAGGGGGACGCCACCGGGCGTCGGTGGTTCGGCCGTGGGGTGGTGCGGATCGGAGGTGTCGTAGGGGAACAGGCACAGCCCCAGGAGAATCAGTGCCCCGCCGGTGATCTCGAGGCGGGACAGGTGCTCGTCGAGCCAGAGCACCGCCGTGCCGACGCCGAACAGCGGGATCAGGTTCAGCGCCATGCCCGCCACGCCGACGGGTACGTGTGCGACGGCGTGGTTGTAGGCGAGGTAGGCGAGCGCGAAGGCGACCAGACCGATGCCTGCGGCGGCCGCGACGTGCGGCAGGTCCTCGGGCGTGGGCACCGGCTCGGAGCCTGTTGCCCAGCGCAGTACGGCCAGCGGGATGCTCACCAGGAACCCGATGCCGAACTGGTACGCGGTCAGCTCCAGGGCACTCGACGTGGCGGCGAGCCGGCTCACGACGACCACGGACGCGGAGGCCCCCAGGGATCCGACCAGCACGAGAACGTTGCCGATGCCCACGTCCAGCGTGACGTCCGCCCCGGTGAGCAGGGCGGCCCCGACCGTCGCGAGCACGACGCCGAACGCACCGCGCCGGGTGATGGCCTCCTTCACGAACAGGGCGCCCATCACCAGGACCATGGCCGATTGCATACCGTCCAGCAGCGCGGCATCGGCGGCCCCGGTCCGCTCTAACCCCAGGTCGAGCGCACCGTAGGCCACGACGGGCTCCAACAGGGCGAGGAACACGAAGTGACGCAGGGGGGCGGAGCGTGCGGGGCGGACCCGCAGCATCACCGCCCACAGCACCACGGAGGCGGCACCGGCCTCGACGAGCAGGGTGGTGAACGCGCCCAGCCCTGCCACGGCGTACTTGGCGACGGCTGTCGCCACGCCCCAACTGCCCGCGGACAGGATCAGGGCGCCGAATGGCCGAAATCGGTGCATATGTGCCGCCGCTCCGCACTCGGATGACCAATGGGTGTGATCAACGGTCGTGGTCACGCTGACATGTACGCAGCAGCACTGGCAAGAGGACGAACTGTCAAGCCTTGCCTCACCACTGCTTGCGGACCCTCGGCGTCGCGCTCCATGAGGAGGTCACCCTCGACCTTCTGGTGGACGACCTATGCCGAGCGGGACGAACGCGCCGGGAGGGCTGCCTGGCCGCGGAGGAGAACCACCGGCTCCGCCTCACCGGCTCCGCCTCACCGGCTCCGCCTCACCGGCCTGCGTACGGCGCAACAGGACCTGCGTACCCGCGAGGAGGGCCATCGGGGGTTACCGAAGAAGAGATCCTGACCCGTCCGCCGCCAGCTACCGTTTCGCGTACCACGGCGATTTCGACTGGCCGGGCATCGCTATCCCGGGTCCGGCTGCCCGCCGGACCAGGTCGGCGCCGTCACGGGCCTGCGCGAGCGGGCCGGCGACGAGGACGCGGGCCAGCTCCCGTTCCACTGTGATCAGGGCCTCTCCGCCCGCATCCTGCGCGAGCGCGGCCACATGGCCCTCGGTCTCGATGAGAACGCCCCATTCGACCAGCGGCGCAGAGCCGCTACAAGGTCCGTTTCCCGGCCGCCCTACCCGTCTCCTCCAGCTCGATGCCCCCGTCCGCCGCAGCGACCCTGATGGCGGCCACCAGCTGTGACAGCAGCAGTTGTTCAGAGGCGGGAATCGCGCATTGAACACCGGATCAGGCGGCGGTGGGGCGTGGGCTGCCGTGGAAGACCTGGCTGGTGTGCCAGGAGCGGTGGGCCGTCGCGATGGGCGGGGTGCCGGGTTGTGGGCCTATGAGCGGACGGCCCGCGAGTCCTGTGACATGCTCGCGGGCAGCCTGGCTGCGGCCGACGAATTGCTGCGAGACCATGATGCGGTGGCCGTCGCCGATGCCGAGGACGCCCTTGTCGAAGAGCTTGTGGTGCAGCGAGCACAGGCACAGTCCGTTGTCTATATGGTCCGGGCCGTCGAACGCCCACCAGCGCACGTGCGCGGCCTCCAGCCCGACGGGCACGGTGCCGATCATGCCGTCGTAGCCGCAGAAGGCGCACTGGTACTCGTACGCGGTCAGCACCATCTCCCGCATCCGCCGGTTCCGTTGACGCCTCTCCGGCGCCGTCAGAGCGTCGGTCTCCGCCAGTTCCAGTTCCAGGCCCACAGCGTCGCACAGGTCCTGGTGCAGCGACGCCGGGAAGTGCAGATCCAGCAGCACCCTTGCCATGCGGCCCAGCAGCGACGGTTCCCGCCGGAGCGCCACCTGGAGATCCGGGGCCAGCCGCCCAGTGGCCCGCCTGGCCCGTAGTTCCCGCACCCCGGTACCCGGGCTGCCGACGCCATGCTCGGTCCGCACTTCCCACACCCCGTCGCTGACCAGATGGTGGAACGGATAGGCGGGCGTGGTCGCACGCGACGGACCGTACTCCACGAGCAGTTGCTTCAGATCCGCCTCCACCGCGCTGTACGGCAACTCGTCCGCCGCGTCCGCCTGGAAACGACCCAGCGCGTACAGCAGCAGCAACGGCTTGTGCGGCGCCCGCACCCCGTCCCGGCTCCACTGCCTCAGCTTCGCGGCACGCTCGAGCCAATCCATGACCGTGATCGTAGTGATGCGTCGCCGCACATCATCAGGGGGTCTTGTCCACTTCTCGGGGGACAGGACCCGTCCGCTGCCAGGGGCACAGCTGTCTCCCGCGCCCCTTCGACGGGCGGCGTCAACCTGGTGAGGAGCTCGCGCCGGTAGTTATGGCAAACGCCGGGTAACGAGACCAACAGACCTGGCTCAATAGGCACATGGAGATTGGCGAGCACTGGGCATACCGCGCGAGGCCGAAGGAGTTGGGCGGCGCGGTTCGCCGGGTGGAGATCGTTCGAGGGGTGGCTCCGGCAGGTCCGGTTGGATTCATGTGCGGTTCCTCGACGGTGACGACGAGGGCCTGCAGGAGTGGGTCAATCCGAATTCTCTCGTCACACTGTGGGCGGACGTCGACGTGTTCCGTGCCGACGACGCGGGAGAGTTGGCGCTGGCCGAGGCGTCACGCCAGGTGCGGGGGAGCGCAGAGTTCGAGGCCGCGCGCATGATCCTCGGGTTCGTCCGGCCGAAGAACAGGCTCCGTCTGCGCAGGGGCGTCGCGGACGCGGGAGTCCTGGAGCTGGGCCGCCTCGACGACGCGGCACCGGTCATCGGCATGGACACCGCTGAACTACGTGCCGACTCGATGGTCCACGAGAAGAGCGACGGTTCGTGCCTGGCCGGGTGGCCGGTCACCGAACGCGTCGCCCGGCAGATGGCCGGCCGTCACGCTGAAGAGATCCTCCGTGAGGTGGATCGCAAGCAGCAGGACATCGAGCAGGAGCGCGCCCAGTCCTCCTGGTACCCCTACGGACGCCGGGACGAGCGCAAGTTGGACGCGGAGGCGGCCATCCTGCGAACCGTCCGGGCGTGGTGCGGCCAGGACAAGGCCGACCGCTACGACGAGTTGGTCGCCCTACGCGCCGAGGTCATCCGGCTCGGGGAGCTCGTCGAGAAGGCGGTCAAGGCCCTACGCGACCGCGGCCACGGCGTCATCGCCTCCACCATTGAGCGCGACCTCGGCGTCCATATCGCCAGCCTTGATCCTGACGTGCGTCGATGAGGCCGCGCCACGGGTCCGGCTCCGCCTTGGACGGCGACGGCTGTGCCGGGGGCTTCTCCTTCTCCGGCCGGTCCGGACGCCAGCCGTCGAGAAACGGCCGCAGCCGGTCTCCCGTCGGCTCTGCGTGGAAGTCGAGGGAGGCCAGACCCTGGCCGTTCTTGGTGGGGTCGAGCCGAGCAGCCTCCGCCTTCCCCCAAGCCGACCACTCTCGCAGCCTCTCCGCTTCGAGGGCGTCCCCCGATGTGACGGCGGCTTCATCCAGTGCGGCACAGAACGCCCGGATCTCACCAGCGGCCCGCCATTGCTCAAGGGCCGTCCCGAAGTGCTCGGCCCGCACCGCGTGAACGGCCTTGATCGAAGCCGCACTGACGGCGGCCTCCCACTCCCGGCGTTCGCGCTCCTTCCGCTCCGCTTCCAGGCGCCGGCGCTCGGCCTCCTGCCGTTCCCGTTCCTCTCGCAGACGCTCCTGCTCTGCCTCATGTTCCAGCCGCGCCCGCTCCTGCTCCTCCGCGTGCGCCTTCAACGCCCGGAAGACTGAACCGATCTGCTCCTCCAGCGGCTTCTTGGCCGTGTCGGCCCATTCCTTCTTCCAGCCGTAGCCGTAGCCAGATTGCTGGCTGACCAGCAACTCCAGTTCGCCGGACGGCTCGAACTTGTGGGCTGGGGTGACCCGCTGCCAGTCGTATGTACGGCGGCCGGGCTGCTTGGGGACGTACCGGACCTGCTTCTGCCGCTCGCGGAAGCTGATCTCATATGTCCTGCCGTGGACGGTGAGCAGCGGCCTCGGCTGCTTCCGCTTCTTGGACACCGCGATCTCGCCGTGCCGAGTGAGGGCCTGCTCGGCGAGGAGCCGGAGGATCGTGAGCACCCGTGGCAGGACCTCCTCGGAGATCTCAAAGGCGCTGTGGTCCGCGGTGACTGCGGCGATCACGTCCTCGACATCGGTGATCACACGGCTGCGCGCCAGGCGGATACGGTTCCACTCGGTGTCGTCCTCACCGGTCACCCGGAGCAGGCCGAGGAAGAAATCGCCCTTCGCCCGCCCGCTGTACTTCAGGTGGTATCCCTCCGGAGCGCACTGCCGCGCCGCGTCGAAGGCCCTGCGATACCGAGCCCGTTCCGCGTCGCTGGGCTCCGGGATCCGAAGGAATCGTCCGGCTTCCTGCACCTGCGCGATCAGCGCCGGCCCGACTTCCGCTGGTGACGGGCGTGCGGGCTTCACAGCACGCTGTGGGGCCGGCTTCGTCTCGGGCGGGGGAGCGGCGTCCTGCTGAGGGCGTGGGGCAACCTGCGTCCTGGCTCCAGACGCCGCCGAACGAGGTTTGCGCGGGGCCGGCTCGGGGCGGTCGGGATGATGCCCATGCTCCAGGTGGAAGCGCCCCGCGTCGGTGATCTCCGCCCGCCACTTCCCGCTCTGCTTGGGCATGGTGATCAGGCGCCGCTCCTTGAGTGCGCGGGCAGTGCGAGCGAGCTCGGGGCTGTCCGAAGTGACGGGGTCGGTTCCGTCGCCGATGCGGCTGAGGAGTGCGAGCTGCCGGTCGTTCAACGGAGACCATGGGTGCATGGCGATCGTCGTACCGTCTGCGGTCTCCTCGGCACAAGCCGTGGGGTGACCCTTCCAGGGCGCACGCGGCGCACGGCGTGCTCGAAGGCGGAACGCCACTCGCTGGGAGCCACCGGGGAGCCGGATCCCGAGGTCAGCTCCCAAATGGCTCCCAAAATGGGCCCGCAAAGCAAATCAGGCCCTGTGCTGATCTCTCAGCTTAGGGCCTGACCTGGTATTTCTCTGTCGGGGTGGCGGGATTTGAACCCACGACCTCTTCGTCCCGAACGAAGCGCGCTGCCAAGCTGCGCTACACCCCGAGTGTCGGCGCTGTCGCGGCGACGTCGTTTACTTTAGCCCACGGGGAGCCCGAGACGAAATCCGGTTTCGGTGGGTGGGGCGGGCGGGGGCCGCTGGGCCCCCGGGGCAGCGGGGTCAGCGGGGCAGCGGGGTCAGCGGGGGCGCTCCACCAGGGTGAGCAGGGTGGCCTCCGGGGGGCAGGCGAAGCGGGCCGGGGTGTAGCGGTTGGTGCCGCAGCCCGCGGAGACGTGGAGGTAGGCGCGGTGGCCGGCGGACTCGTGGGTGGAGAGGCCGCGGGCGCGGTCGGTGTCCAGGTCGCAGTTGGTGACCATGGCGCCGTAGAAGGGGACGCGGAGCTGGCCGCCGTGGGTGTGGCCGGCGAGGATCAAGGGGTAGCCGTCGGCCGCGAAGGCGTCCAGTACCCGCAGGTAGGGGGCGTGGACTATACCCATCGAGAAGTCCGCGCCATGGTCCGGGCCGCCCGCCACGTGCGCGTACCGGTCGCGTTTGATGTGGGGGTCGTCCAGGCCGGTGAGGCCGATCTCCATGCCCTCGATCTTGAGTGCGCCCCTGGTGTTGGTCAGGTTCAGCCAGCCCGCCGCGTCGAAGGCGTCCCTGAGGCCCTCCCACGGGTTGTGGACGGCACCGACCGCCGGTGCGTTGCCGTTCAGGCCGTGCCTGCCCTGGGCCTTCTCGATCAGGTACCGAGCGGGGTTGCGCAGCTTCGGACCGTAGTAGTCGTTCGAGCCGAAGACATACGCCCCCGGGTACTCCATGAGGGGACCGAGCGCGTCCAGGGCCTCGGGGACGCCCTCCGGGTCCGAGAGGTTGTCTCCCGTGTTGATCACGAAGTCCGGGCGGAGGCCCGCCAGGGACTGGAGCCAGCGCCGCTTCTTGCGCTGTCCGCACACCATGTGGATGTCGGAGACCTGGAGCACCCGCAGAGGGCTCATACCGGGCGGCAGGACCGGGACGGTGATTCTCCGCAACCGGAACGAGCGGGCTTCGAAACCCACCGAGTAGAGCAGGCCGGCGGCGCCGACCGCCGTGATTCCCAGAGGTACTCCATAGAGCGCGCGCATACGCCCATCGTGTCAGACGGCAGCGGTCGTCGTGTCGGGCGTCGGAGGGTCCCCTCCTGCGCCTCCCCTGCTGTTACCGGCGAGTATGGGGCGGGCCGGAAACGTTCGGCGGCCCGCCTCCCTTACCTGCGACAATCAAGCCATGACCACGCTCAAGGCGAAGCTGCAGGAAGACCTCACCGCCGCGATCAAGGAGCGCGATGAGCTGCGCTCCTCGACGCTCCGGCTGACCCTCTCGGCGATCACCAAGGAAGAGGTCGCCGGGACTACCGCGCGCGAGCTCTCCGACGACGAAGTGCAGAAGGTGATCACGCGTGAGGCGAAGAAGCGGCGGGAGGCCGCCGATGCCTTCGCCAAGGGCGGGCGCGCCGCACAGGCCGACCGGGAGCGGGCCGAGGGCGAGGTGCTCGCCGCCTACCTGCCCAAGCAGCTGTCGGACGAGGAGCTGGAGCAGCTGGTCGCGGAGGCGGTCGCCGAGGCGACGGGCGCGGGGGCGGAGGGCCCGCGCGCCATGGGTCAGGTCATGAAGATCGTGAACCCGAAGGTGGCGGGGCGCGCGGAGGGCGGCCGGGTTGCGGCCGTCGTCAAGCGGCTCCTCGCGGAGCGCTGATTCGCGGAGCGTTGTTTCGCGGAGCGTTGTTTCGGGGGGCGGTGGATCCGCCGGGTCGGTTGTTTCGGGGGGCGATTGGTCCGTCGGGTCGGTTGGTCCGGGGGGCGATTGATCCGCCGGGTCGGTTTTTTCGGGGGGTCGGTTGATCGCCGGGACGGTTGACTCGCGGGGGCGGTTGGTCCACGGGAACGGTTGACTCGCGGGCGGTTGGTACGCGGGGGCTGTTGGGTTCGTGTCCGCGGGAGGGCTGACTCACGCGAGGACTGATTCCCGCGAGGGTTGATCGGCCGTAGCAGCCGGCTTCGGACAGTGCCCCGGTCCACGGCCGACCGCGGCCCCATGGCCGACCGCCGCCCCACGGCCGACCGCTACCCCGGCCAACCCCCCGCCACAGCGGCTCGCCACCGCCGCCTCAGCCGCCCAAAGAAGCACAACCGCCCGGCAGCCACCCCCCACCGGGGCGGCCGCCGGGCGGAACGCTCACGTCCGCGGACCGAAGCCCAGGAGCCAAGCCCCTGGCCCGAAGCCCAGGGGCCAAGCCTATGGCCCGAAGCCCCTGCACCTGAGCCCAGGGCTCAAGCCCATGGCCCGAAGCCCCTGGGCACCCTCACCTCAGCCTCGCGGCCACCCCCCGATGCCCCCGTTCGCCTGCCCGTTCCCGCCGCCGGGGGTGCCGGCGGTCGCGCCGCCGTCCGTCATGCCGCCGTCGGTCATGCCGCCGTCCACCATGCCCCCGTCGGTCGTACCGCCGCCCACCGCACCGCCGTCGGCGCCGCCGT
Source organism: Streptomyces sp. DSM 116793 (assembly GCF_057320905.1). Classification (NCBI taxonomy): domain Bacteria; kingdom Bacillati; phylum Actinomycetota; class Actinomycetes; order Kitasatosporales; family Streptomycetaceae; genus Streptomyces; species Streptomyces sp. DSM 116793. Next base: position 5,085,786 of record NZ_CM170494.1, read on the forward strand.
TGCCGCCGCCGCCGTTGGCCATGCCGCCGATGAAGTCCGGGGGGAGGGGCGGCTGGTTGTCGTGGCCGTGGCCCGGCTTGTCGTCGCCCCTGTGCTTGGCGTGGCCGTCGCCGTCGGGGATGTCGACCAGGTTGAAGTTCGGGGCGGGCTTGCCCTCAAGGGCGCCGCTGACCGCGTCCTTCCAGATCGGTCCCGGTGTGTCGGCGCCGAAGACCTTGTCGTGGGGGACGCCGCCGATCGTGATGTTGATCATCTTCCGCTTGTGGGCGGGGTCGCCGACCCAGACCGCGCCGGCCATGTTCGGGGTGTAGCCCACGAACCAGGCGGCGTACCGCTCGTCCGTCGTACCCGTCTTGCCCGCGCTCGGACGGTCGTCCAGGCCCGCCTGCGTACCCGTGCCGTCCTCGACCACGCCCTTGAGGAGCGTGTTGATGGTGTCCGCGGTCTTCTCGGACATGGCGCGCGTGCACGTCGACTTCGGCACCGGCATCGGCTTCTTGTCCGGGCCCGTGATCGACGCGATCGCGACCGGGGTGCAGTACGTGCCCCGTGCGGCGAACGTGGCGTAGGCGCTCGCCATGGTCAGCGGCGACATCTCCTGGGTGCCCAGCGCTATCGACGGCGCCTGGTCGATCGCCCTGCCGTCGGCCCGTGCCACGCCCATCCTGTGCGCCATCTTGATCACCGGGCAGATGCCGATATCGCTGATGAGCTGCACGTAGTAGGTGTTGACCGACTTGGCGGTCGCCTCCTTCATGCCCATCGGGCCGCGCTCGGACTCGTTCTCGTTCGTGAGCTTGGCGCCCTCCGAGTTCACCCACTGCTTGCCGTCGCAGGCCGCCACGGGACTGGGGTAGGGCATCTCGTACGGCGACGAGTAGCTCTTCGTCGGCGGCGTGCCGCCCTCGATCGCGGCCGCGGCGACGATCGGCTTGAACGTCGAACCTGGCTGGTAGCCCGCGCCGCCGCCCATGTCGTGGTTGACGGACAGGTTGATCTGGGTGTCGTTCCCCTGGAAGCCGTACGGCCGGGACTGGCCCATGCCGAGGATCTTGCCGGTGCCCGGCTGGACCAGGGTGACGGCGGTGGCCACCTGGTCGGAGGCGTAGACGTGCTTCTTGATCGAGTTCTGGACGCTCTGCTGGGCCTGCGGGTCGAGAGTGGTGCGGACCGTCAGGCCGCCGCGGTTCCAGAGCTTCGCGCGGTCCTCCGTGGTCTTGCCGAAGACCGGGTCGGTGAGGAACACGTCGCGTACGTAGTCGCAGAAGAAGCCGGCGCCCTTGACGGCGGTGATGCAGCCGTTCTCCGGCTTGCTGACCTTCAGGCCCAGCGGCTTCTTCTTGGCTGCGTCCGCGTCCGCCTGGGAGATGTCGCCGGTGTCGGCCATCCGCTGCAGGACGACGTTGCGCCGCTTGATGGCCTCGTCCGGGTCGTTCACCGGGTCGTAGCGGCTCGGCGACTGGACGATGCCGGCCAGCAGCGCCGACTGCTCCACGTCGAGGTCCTTGGCGTGCTTGGAGAAGTAGCGCTCGGCGGCGGCCTCGATGCCGTAGGCCTGCTCACCGAAGAAGGTGATGTTCAGGTAGTTCTCGAGGATGCGCTTCTTGCCGAGCTTCTCCTCGACCTGGATCGCGTACTTCAGCTCCTTGACCTTGCGGCCCAGGGTCTGCTGGGTGGCCTGCGCGACCTTGGTGGGGTCGTCGCCCGCCTCCTCCACGAAGACGTTCTTCACATACTGCTGGGTGAGGGTGGAGGCGCCCTGGGCGACGCCGCCGCTCTGCGCGTTCTGGTTCAACGCGCGCAGCACGCCCTTGAGGTCGATCGCCCCGTGCTGGTAGAAGCGCGAGTCCTCGATGGCGACGATCGCCTTCTGCATGTACGGGGAGATGTCCTTCAGGGGGACGACGGTGCGGTCGCGGGAGTAGACCGTCGCGATCTGGCCGCCGTCGGCGTCCAGGATGGTGGTCCGCTGGCTGAGCGGCGGACGCTTCAGATTGGCCGGTATGTCGTCGAATCCCTCGACCGAGCCCTTCGCCGCCAGGCCCAGCGCGCCGGCCGCGGGCAGCGCGATGCCGGCCAGCACGGCGCCGGCCAGCACGCTGACACCGAGGAACTTCGCGGCCTGTTGAACCGGCGACAGACCGCCGCCCTCGCCCGAGCGCTTGTTTGCCATGGAGCAAGCCTAATCCGTGGACGAGAGCGTTCCGAGGGAGCGAGGCCCCAGCGCGGGTTCGGAGCCGGATCGTGATGGTTTTCGGGTTTGGACGGGGAAGGGGGCGGGGGGAGGGCTCGTAGGGCACCGGCGTTCGGATTCGCCGGACAGGCCGGTATCCGTTGGCCTAAGCTGCTCTCAACTGTCACAGCAGTGATGTGGCGCATCACACTTCGCCGTCCCCGATCCGATCGGGGCGCGGCCCCGGCACTCCCACCCCGACCATCCCGGATGACCGGGATCCCGCCCAGGCCGGCGCGCCTGATCGAGCCCGGTCGAGCCCGGTCCATCCCGATCGAGCTCGGCGCGGATCCCTGTCCATGATTGTGGCCATTGCGCCTTATGTGATGGCCCACGCTTGGTGACGCCGAGTTGAACTGCCCTGGTTTGCCAGGATGATCATTAATGTCCTCAGCTCACTCCGTTGGGTGATCTGCCGCGTACGCATAGTCCGTTCGGGCCATTCAAGATTGGGCCCGAGGGGGGTGTTGCGCTCTGCCCACCTTCCGTAACGTCCTCAACTGGCTGCGGTGAATATGCCGCTGCCGCCGTGGGGGAGCCTCGATTCGGGAGAGGACGGCGCCGGTATGGGCTGGGTAACCGACTGGAGTGCGCAGGCTGCCTGTCGCACGACCGATCCGGACGAACTTTTTGTGCAGGGAGCGGCGCAGAACAGGGCCAAGGCGGTATGCACCGGGTGCCCGGTACGCACCGAATGTCTCGCGGACGCGCTCGACAACCGCGTCGAGTTCGGCGTCTGGGGCGGTATGACGGAGCGGGAGCGCCGGGCGCTGCTGCGTAGGCGGCCCACCGTCACCTCGTGGCGCAGGCTCCTGGAGACCGCGCGCACGGAGTACGAGCGCGGTGCGGGCCTGCTGCCTCTGGAGTCGGAGGACGAGAACTACGAGCGCGCGTACGAGAGGTACGCGGCGGTCGGCTGAGGTGCGAGCGTGCGGCGCCTGCTCCCCATCGGCGCCGCAGGGTCTTCCTACGGGATGCGAAGGCTTGCCCCTGTGGTGTGCCGGGACATGGTCCCGGCGCGCGCATCAGCTGGCCTTCGGGCTGCCTGTTACTTCCGGGCCGCTCGTCGGCGTTGGCCTCCGGGCTGCTCGCACGCGTCTGGATTGCTCGTACGCCTGCTCCTACGCCTGGGTTGCTCGTACGCCTGCTCCTACGCCTGGGTTGCTCGTATGCCTGCCCGTACGCCTGGGTTGCTCGTACGCCTGGGTTGCTCGTGTGCGTTGGAGCGCTCGTACTCCGGTGTTCACCGGAGTGATGCGGTGCTCACGGCGTGGTCCGGTGCGCACGGCCTGATCCGGTGCGTACGGAGGTGGCTGGCGGCGTGGTGGCCGGGCGTCCGGGTGCCCGGATCCGGGGACGGCTGTTCTACGGCTCGCCGTCCGCCACCGGCGCCTCTGTCGACGCCTGATGCCGCGCCGTCAGGCGGTCGCCGATGTCCCGCAGGCCCGCGAGGTCGTGCACATCCCCGGGCAGGGCGGCCACTTCGGCCACCGATACCTCGGGATGCAGGGCCGCGAAACGGTCACGGGTGCGCTGCTCGCGCGCCAGCAGCCGCATACGCTCGGCATGCAGCCTCAGCACCCCCGACGTCAGCCGGTCCACGGCCTGCTGGTCGCGGGCGCCATGGGGGCGGGAGGATCCGGAGGGGGAGCCGGAATCGGAAGTGACGCCGGGGGTACGATCCTCAGCTTTCCCTTCTGGCTGATCGGCTATGCCCTCCGGACGCTGGATTTCCGTAATCGTTTCATCCAGTGCCTCCGCGGCGGCCACGGCGCGCTCCGCGGAGAGGTGGGCGGCACCGCTGCCGTGCACACGGTTCAGCACCAGGCCGGCCAGCGGCATACGCTCCGCGGCCAGGCGCTCCACGAAGTACGCGGCCTCACGCAGCGCGTCCCGCTCCGGCGCGGCCACCACAAGGAACGCCGTACCGGGCGCCTGAAGCAGCCGGTACGTGGCGTCCGCACGGGTGCGGAAACCGCCGAACATGGTGTCCATGGCCGCCACGAACGTCTGCACGTCCCGCAACAGCTGGCCGCCGAGCAGCTTCCCGAGGGCGCCGGTCATCATCGACATGCCGACGTTCAGGAACTTCATCCCCGCCCGGCCGCCGACCTTGGCGGGCGCCATCAGTACCCGGATCAGCTTGCCGTCCAGGAACGAGCCGAGCCGCTTGGGGGCGTCGAGGAAGTCCAGCGCGGAGCGGGACGGCGGGGTGTCGACGACGATCAGGTCCCACTCGTCGCGGGCCCGCAGCTGGCCCAGCTTCTCCATCGCCATGTACTCCTGCGTACCGGCGAAACCGGCCGACAGGGACTGGTAGAACGGGTTCTCCAGGATCGCGCGGGCCCGCTCGGGCTCCGCGTGCGCCTCGACGATCTCGTCGAAGGTGCGCTTCATGTCGAGCATCATCGCGTGCAGCTCGCCGCCCGCGGTGTCGTCGATGCCCTTCACCCGCCGCGGGGTGTTGTCCAGCGAGTCGATGCCCATCGACTGGGCCAGCCGGCGTGCCGGGTCGATGGTGAGCACCACCACCCTGCGGCCGCGCTCCGCGGCGCGCAGCCCCAGCGCGGCGGCCGTGGTGGTCTTGCCGACGCCACCGGAGCCGCAGCAGACCACGATGCGGGTCTCCGGGTCGTCAAGCAGCGGATCCACATCCAGGCCCCGGGTGGACGTGAGAGCGGCTCCGGACGGCGTCCCCTGCGTGCGCGGCGTCATGAAATCTCCTGCCTCCGCAGTTGAGTGGCGAGCTCGAAGAGGCCGGCCAGGTCCATGCCCTCGGTGAGCAGGGGCAGTTCGTGCAGCGGCAGGCCCAGCTCCGCGAGGACGGCGCGCTGGTCGCGCTCCAGCGCATGGCGCGCCGCGTACTCGCCGGCCTGACCGAGCAGCGGGGTGACCAGACGCTCGGCGCCACCGCCCCGGCGCGCCCCGCCCAGGCCCGCCGCCGACAGCGATCTGGCCACCGCTGCGCGGGGGACGCCGTCGCGCACCAGGGCGAGCGAGGGCTCGTCGAGCAGGGTGGGACGGACCATGTTCACGATGATCCGCCCGGTGGGGAGGCGGGCGGCGCGCAGCTCCGCGATGCCGTCCGCGGTCTCCTGGACGGGCATCTCCTCCAGGAGCGTCACCAGGTGCACCGCCGTCTCCGACGACTTCAGGACACGCATCACGGCCTGGGCCTGATTGTGTATCGGGCCGATCCTGGCGAGGCCGGCCACCTCGTCGTTGACATTGAGGAAGCGGGTCAGGCGGCCGGTGGGCGGAGCGTCCATGACCACGTAGTCGTAGGCGAAGCGGCCGCGCTTGTCCTTGCGGCGGACCGCCTCGCAGGCCTTGCCGGTGAGCAGGACGTCGCGCAGGCCGGGGGCGATCGTGGTGGCGAAGTCGATCGCGCCGAGCTTCTTCAGGGCGCGGCCCGCGCTGCCCAGCTTGTAGAACATCTGGAGGTAGTCCAGCAGCGCCAGCTCGGGGTCGATGGCCAGCGCGAACACCTCGCCGCCGCCCGGGGCGACGGCGATCTTCCGCTCTTCGTACGGCAGCGCCTCCGTCTCGAAGAGTTGTGCGATTCCCTGACGGCCCTCCACCTCGACCAGAAGGGTGCGCCGGCCCTCGGTCGCGAGGGCGAGCGCGAGCGCCGCGGCGACCGTGGTCTTGCCGGTACCGCCCTTGCCGCTGACGACCTGGAGCCTGCTCACGTATTCGAGCCTAACCAGTGCCGTGGCGGCGTACGCAGGTGGCCGTCCCATCTGTGGATAACCCGGGCGGTGCCGAGGTGTGCGGAACAGCGGCCGAGCGCGGGCGTGCCGGGGTGGGCGCGAATGTGCGGCGCGGGCGCGGGAGCAAGGCCCGGCGCGGGTGTAGAGGCGGGCTTGGGGCCCGGGGGCAGGCTCCGGCGCGGGTTGGGGGCCGAACCCCGGCGCGCGCGCCGCGGCGCACGCGAGGTGGGCGTCGCCTCTGCCGGCAGGAGGGAGCGTGCAAGAGCGGGCGGAGCCTGCATGAGCGCCTGGTGATGCGAGAGGGCGCGTCGGACGGTGCGGGGGCGCGTGGTGGGAGAGGGCGCGTCGTACGGTGCGAGCGCATGGGGCGGGGACGGACGCGTCGTACGGTGCGAGCGCGTGTGACCGGAGCGGACGCGTCGTACGGTGCGTGGGCGCCATAGAGGGCCAGAGGTGTCGCACGACGCCGGGGTGACATGCGGTGAGGGAGAGCTGTGCGGTGAGGGAGAGTCGTGTGGTGGGGAAGAGCCGTGCGGTGAGGGAGAGCCGTGTGGTGGGAATGGGCCGAAAGTGGGAGTGTGCCGAATGGTGTCAGGGTGGCGCTCGGTGCGGGAGGTTGCTCCGAACCGCCGGTTTCCTGTGCCCGCCGGCGTTGTCCACAGGCGGACACGGGCCGGCGGAGGCAGCGACTAAAGTCGCCCCATGACCAAGTGGGAATACGCGACCGTGCCGCTCCTCGTCCACGCCACCAAGCAGATCCTGGACACCTGGGGCGAGGACGGCTGGGAGCTCGTCCAGGTGGTGCCGGGGCCCAATCCGGAGCAGCTGGTGGCCTATCTGAAGCGGGAGAAGCAGGCGTGAGCGGCGCGGTGGAGGCGCGGCTCGCCGAGCTGGGGCTCGCGCTGCCCGAGGTGGTGCCCCCGCTCGCCGCGTACCAGCCCGCCGTCAGGTCCGGCGCCTGCGTGTACACGTCCGGCCAGCTCCCCATGGTGGGGGGCAAGCTGCCCGCCACCGGGAAGGTCGGCGCCGATGTCACCGCGGAGCAGGCCAAGGAGCTGGCCGCCACCTGCGCGCTGAACGCACTGGCGGCCGTCAAGACCGTCGCCGGGGACCTGGACCGCATCGCCCGTGTGGTGAAGGTCGTCGGCTTCGTCGCCTCGGCGCCCGACTTCACGGGCCAGCCCGGTGTGGTGAACGGCGCCAGCGAACTGCTGGGCGAGGTCCTGGGCGACAAGGGCGTGCACGCCCGCAGTGCCGTGGGCGTCGCGGTACTGCCGCTGGACGCCCCGGTGGAGGTGGAGATCCAGGTCGAGCTGACCGGGGACTGAGTCGGGCTGGGGGTGAGCGGGTCTCTGAGCGAGCCTCTCCCCGAGTGAGCCGGTCGCGGACCTTCCTGCCGGTCCCTGTGTGAGCCGGTTCCCTGGATGAGCGGGTCCAAGAGCGGGCGGGTTCGGTACTGAGCCGGTTCGGTACTGGGCCGGTCCGGGATGGGCATGTCGGGGACTGGGCCGGTCCGGTACTGAGCCGGTCCGGAACTGAGCCGGTCCGGGAGTGGGCCTGTCGGGACTGGGCCGGTCCGGGAGTGGGTCTGTCGGGACTGGGCCGGTCCGGTACTGGGCCGAACGGGTTCGGGAGCGAGCCGGTCCCGCACCGGTCTGCCGGAGGCGGCGGTATCGACCGGGGACTTCAGCCGCCCCGGGGACTTCAGCCGCCGGACCCGACGTGGCCCCGCCCGGCCGCCGTGCCGGACGGGGCCCGACTCGAAGCCGGTGGTCCGGTGCGGGCGGTCGGCGGTGGCCCCGCGCGGTGGCGCGGCGGCACACGGCGGGTGGCCGGGAGCGGTGGTCCGGAGGCGGGGTCGAACATTCGGGCGTACCCGGGTTAGCCTCCGAGCATGGCTTCTGGGCAGTGGTACCCACCGGAGTGGCCGGGGCGCATCCGGGCCCTGGCGAGCGGCAATCTGACCGTCAGCACGCCGCGGCGGGCCGCCACGGTCATGCTGCTGAAGGACACGCCCGGAGCGGACGGGCGGGGGGCCGGCGCGCGCGGAGTGGACGCGCCCGGAGCGCCCCACCGCGGCACGGACACCCCCGGCACCGGTGCTTCCGGTACCGAGGCCCCCGGCATCGGTGCTTCCGGTACCGAGGCCCCCGGCACCGGTGCTTCCGATACCGAGGCCCCCGGAACTGGTACCCCCGGCACGGCGGCCCCCGAAGCGGCCGCCCCCGCCGGCCTCACCGTCCACATGCTCCGCCGCCGCACCACGATGCCCTTCGCCGGAGGCGCCTACGCCTACCCGGGCGGTGGCGTCGATCCGAGGGACGACGACGTCCTGGTCGGCTGGGCGGGCCCGTCGCGCGCGTGGTGGGCGGCACGGCTCGGCGTCGACGAGGCCGCCGCCCAGGCCATCGTGTGCGCGGCCGTCCGTGAGACGTTCGAGGAGGCGGGTGTGCTGCTCGCCGGCCCCGCGCCGGACGCGGTGGTCTCCGACACCACGGGCCCCCGCTGGGAGGCGGACCGCGCGGCGCTCATCGCCCATGAGCTGTCGTTCGCCGAGTTCCTGGAGCGCCGCGGCCTGCTGCTCCGCTCCGACCTGCTGGGCGCCTGGGCCCGCTGGATCACGCCCGAGTTCGAACCCCGCCGGTACGACACCTGGTTCTTCGTGGCCGCCCTGCCCGCCGGCCAGCGGGCGGCCCGCACGTCCAGTGAGGCCGATCGCACCGTCTGGATCGCCCCTTCTGAGGCCGCCGCCCGCTACGACGCCGGAGAGCTGCTGATGCTCCCACCGACCGTCGCCGCGCTGCGCGAGCTGAGCGGCTACGGCACCGTGGCCGAGGTCCTCGGGGCGGCGCCCGGGCGGGACCTGACGCCCGTCCTGGCCCGCGCCCGCCTGGAGGACGACGAGGTGGTGCTGAGCTGGCCGGGTCACGAGGAGTTCACCAAGCGCGTCCCCTCGCACGCCCCCGGGGAGGGGTCCGCATGACCGAGGCCGCCGCCCTGCCGGGCCAGCCGCGCGGTGGCGCGGCGCGCTCCGGGCCCGCCACGGCCCGGGCGCTCAACGTGCTGGCGCCGAACCCGTCCGCGATGACGCTGGACGGCACCAACACCTGGATCGTCTCCGAGCCCGACTCCGAGCAGGCCGTGGTGATCGACCCCGGTCCGCTCGACGAGGGTCATCTGCGCCAGGTCGTGCGCGCCGCTGAGGAGGCGGGCAAACGGGTCGCCGTGACGTTGCTCACCCACGGGCATGCCGACCATTCCGCGGGCGCCGCGAGGTTTGCCGAGCTGACGGGCACAAAGGTGCGCGCTCTCGATCCGGCGCTGCGGCTCGGCGACGAGGGACTGGGGAACGGGGACGTCATCCAGGTCGGCGGCATGGAGATGTGGGTCGTGCCCACCCCCGGGCACACGGCCGACTCACTCTGCTTCCACCTGCCCGCCGACCGTGCCGTGCTCACCGGGGACACGGTCCTCGGGCGGGGCACCACCGTCGTCGCGCATCCCGACGGGCGGCTCGGGGACTACCTGGACTCCCTGCGCAGGCTGCGCTCGCTGACCGTCGACGACGGTGTGAACGTGGTGCTGCCCGGCCACGGGCCCGTCCTGGACGACGCCCAGGGCGCCATCGAGTACTACCTGGCCCACCGTGCCAGCCGCCTGGCCCAGGTCGAGACCGCCGTCGAGAACGGCTACCGCACCCCCTCGGAGGTGGTAGCCCACGTCTACGCGGACGTGGACCGCTCCCTGTGGCCGGCCGCCGAGCTGTCGGTCCGGGCCCAGCTGGAGTATCTGGGGGAGCACGGGCTGCTGCCGTAGTGGCCGCGGCGCTCCCCGGGCGCCCGCGCGGGGACGCCCGCCGCGGTCACCGCGACCGCTTGGCCAGCCGCTCCACGTCCAGCAGGATCACCGCACGGGCCTCCAGCCGCAGCCAGCCGCGGCCCGCGAAGTCCGCCAGGGCCTTGTTGACCGTCTCGCGGGAGGCACCGACGAGCTGGGCCAGCTCCTCCTGCGTGAGGTCGTGCACCACGTGGATGCCCTCCTCCGACTGCACGCCGAAGCGGCGCGACAGGTCGAGCAGCGCACGCGCCACCCGCCCCGGCACATCCGAGAAGACCAGGTCGGACATCTGGTCGTTGGTCTTGCGCAGGCGCCGGGCGACGGCCCGCAGCAGGGCGGAGGCCACCTCCGGCCGTGCGTTCAGCCAGGGGAGGAGGTCGCCGTGGCCGAGGCCGAGGAACTTCACCTCGGTGAGGGCGGTGGCGGTCGCGGTGCGCGGGCCCGGGTCGAAGAGCGACAGCTCGCCGATCAGCTCACCGGGGCCGAGGACGGCCAGCATGTTCTCGCGGCCGTCGGGGGACGTGCGGTGCAGCTTGACCTTGCCTTCGGTGACCACGTACAGACGGTCGCCCGGGTCGCCCTCGTGGAAGAGCGCGTCGCCGCGTGCGAGGGTCGTCTCGCTCATGGAAGCGCGCAGCTCCGCGGCCTGCTCGTCATCGAGCGCGGCGAAGAGCGGGGCGCGCCGCAGAACGTCGTCCACGAGTTCACTCCTTGTAGACCTGCGTCAGTGGTACGTCAGGATCGGCATACAGGGGTTCGTGCTCCCCATTGTGCTGGACGGTCCAAACAGTGTGATCAGTCACAAGTCTGCCGCACCGGCGCGGCATGCTGTGCGGGAGGGGGCCAATTGGGCGCTGATCGCCAAGGGCCGGGGCGGATGTCGGTGGCTGGCTTTAGGCTGGCCGGGTGTCCAAACAGCCGGTGAGAGCACAGGCCGAAGGGGCCGGGCTGGTGGGTGTGCGCACAATTCCGCTGTGGGCGAACACGCCCCCGTCGCGCTCACCGAACCGGCAAGCAAACCGGCGAGCAAGGTGAATCCGGCACCGCGGGCGGAAGCGGAGACGGAGGCGGAGGCAGGGCAGCGGTGAAATCGGTCAAGACATCACAGGTGGCGGAGGGTGGTCCCGCTTCGGCGGCCGCCGGGGAGGCCTCGGTGGGCGCCGGGGACGCCGCGGTGGGAACTGGAAACTCGGCGGCAGGCGCCACCGGGGCGTCCGCCGGGGGTACGGGGGAGCCCGCAGCGGGCACCGGTGTGTCCGGGGAGGCCGCCGGGGTCACGGCGGACGCCGGACACGCGGAGTCCGCCGGAGCAGGGGCGCCCGCGAGGGGCGCGAAGCGTGCGAAGTCCTCCGGGGGCGGCGCGGGGCGCCCGTCCAAGGCGGCCCGCACGGTGCAGCCCGAGTCGCACACGGCGCTGGTGCGCCGCGCCCGCCGGATCAACCGCGCCCTGGCCGAGGTGTACCCGTACGCACACCCCGAGCTGGACTTCGAGAACCCCTACCAGCTCCTGCTCGCCACGGTGCTCTCCGCCCAGACCACCGACCTGCGCGTCAACCAGACGACGCCCGGCCTCTTCGCCGCCTACCCCACCCCCGAGGACCTGGCCGCGGCCAACCCGGAGGAGGTCGAGGAGCTGATCAGGCCGACCGGCTTCTTCCGGGCCAAGACGAAGTCGATCATAGGTATCGCCACCGCCCTGCGGGACGAGTTCGGCGGCGAGGTGCCGGGCAGTCTGGAGGAGCTGGTCAAGCTCCCCGGGGTGGGCCGCAAGACCGCGTTCGTGGTGCTCGGCAACGCCTTCGGGGTGCCCGGCATCACCGTCGACACGCACTTCGGGCGGCTGGTGCGGCGCTGGAAGTGGACCGACGAGACCGACCCGGACAAGGTCGAGGCGGCCGTCGGCGCCCTCTTCCCCAAGAGCGACTGGACCATGCTCTCGCACCATGTGATCTTCCACGGCCGCCGCATCTGCCATTCCCGCAAGCCCGCCTGCGGCGCCTGCCCGATCGCCCCGCTCTGCCCCGCGTACGGAGAGGGCGAGACGGACCCGGAGAAGGCGAAGAAGCTGCTCAAGTACGAGAAGGGCGGCATGCCGGGCCAGCGCCTGAAGCCCCCGGCGGCCTATCTGGAGGCGGGCGGCAAGCCGGCGCTCCCGCTGGGCGCCGCATGACCAGCAGCCATGAGACGGCCCACGCCGGGCCGGACACGAACCATGCCGGGCCGGACACATACCGTAGGGGACCGGACACGCCTCACGCCGGGGCGGACGCGGGCACCGGCAGGGCGGGGGCGCGGGCGGCCGAGGCTGCCCCCGTCCCGGCCGTCGTGGAGATCAGCACCGACGGCCTCCCGGCCTGGCTCGACCCCGTGCTGCACGCCATGCGGACGGTCCGGCCGGCGCAGCTCAGCCGCTTCCTGCCGCCCGAGGACGGCGCGGGGCGGCAGTCCGCCGTTCTGATCCTCTTCGGGGAGGGTGAGCGCGGCCCCGAGCTGCTCCTGATGGAGCGCGCGGGCTCGCTGCGCTCGCACGCCGGCCAGCCGTCGTTCCCGGGCGGCGCCCTCGATCCGGAGGACGGCGACCCGGCTGGCGCGGGACCGGTGCGGGCGGCCCTGCGCGAGGCACACGAGGAGACCGGGCTCGACCCCCGGGGCGTGCAGGTCTTCGGTGTGCTCCCGAAGCTCTACATCCCGGTGAGCGAGTTCGTCGTCACCCCCGTGCTCGGATGGTGGCGCGATCCGAGCCCCGTCGGCGTGGTGGACCCGGGCGAAACGGCCCGGGTCTTCACGGTTCCCGTGGCGGATCTCACGGATCCGGAGCATCGCGCCATGGCGGTTCATCCACGGGGCCACAAGGGTCCGGCGTTTATCGTCGAATCGGCTCTGGTCTGGGGTTTCACGGCCGGCGTGATCGACAGCATCCTGCACTACGCCGGCTGGGAACGGCCCTGGGACCGGGAGAAGCTGGTCCCGCTCGACTATCACGCATGACAAGGTGGGCCGACGGGCGCACAGCGGAATCGGGCCGACGGGCGCACAGCGGAAGTGAGCCGTGAAGCGGTGCGGCGGCAGGCAGGGAGCAGCAGGCAGTGAGCGGTGAGGATCGCATGGCCGGCGGCGGCGCCGGGCTGGGCGTGACCGGGCAGGGCTTCGGGCTGGGCGTGACCGGGCAGGGCTTCCGGCTGGGTGCGGCCGGCCAGGGCTTGTGGCTGGATGCGGCCGGTGAGCACTACGGGCCGGGTGTGGCCGGTGAGCGCTTCGGGCTGGGTGTGGCCGGTGAGTGCTTCGGGCTGGGTGTGGCCAACGGTGGCGTCGGGCCCGGCGTGGTCGGCAGTGGCGTCGGGCCCGGCGTGAGCGACGATGGGCCGGGCGTGACCAGGGAGCGCGTCGGGTCCGGCGCGACCGGCCGGGGTCCGGGGCCCGGCGTGAGCAGCCGGGGTCCGGGGCCCGGCGTGACCGGTGAAGAGGTAAGGCGGGGCTGCGAACGGTGAACGTACTGGACTACCTGCTGCTGGCCGCCGCCGTCTGGTTCGCGTGGGTCGGCTACCGGCAGGGCTTCGTCGTCGGCATCCTGTCGGTGATCGGCTTCCTCGGCGGCGGTCTCGTCGCCGTCTACGCCCTCCCGGTGATCTGGGACCGGATCACCCAGGACGCACAGGTGACCACCTCCGTGGCCGTGATCGCCGTGGTGCTGGTGATCGTCTGCGCCTCCGTGGGCCAGGCCTTCACCACCCACCTCGGCAACAAGCTGCGCCGCCACATCACCTGGTCGCCCGCCCGCGCCCTGGACGCGACGGGCGGCGCGCTGGTGAACACGGTCGCGATGCTGCTCGTGGCCTGGCTGATCGGCTCGGCCCTCGCGGGCACCACCCTGCCGACGCTGGGCAAGGAGGTACGGGACTCCAAGGTGCTGCTCGGGGTCTCCCGCGCGCTGCCCGCGCAGGCCGACACCTGGTTCGCCGACTTCTCCTCGGTGCTCGCGCAGAACGGCTTCCCGCAGGTCTTCAGCCCGTTCGCCAACGAGCCCATCCACGAGGTGCAGCCCCCCGACCCGGCGCTGGAGGGCAGCCCCGTCGCCGCCCAGGCGAGACGTTCCATCGTGAAGGTGGTCGGTACCGCGCCCAGTTGCGGGAAGGTCCTCGAAGGCAGCGGCTTCGTCTTCGCGCCGCGCCGGGTGATGACCAACGCCCATGTCGTCGGCGGGGTCGACGAGCCCACCGTGCAGATAGGGGGCCAGGGCAGGCTGCTGGACGCCAAGGTCGTCCTCTACGACTGGCGGCGCGACATCGCCGTCCTCGACGTGCCCGGCCTCGACGCGCCCACGCTGCAGTTCTCCTCGTCCGACGCCACCAGCGGCAGCAGCGCCATCGTCGCCGGCTTCCCCGAGAACGGCGGGTACGACGTCCGTTCCGCCCGGGTCCGCGGCCGGATCGCGGCGAACGGCCCGGACATCTACCATCGCGGCACCGTCCGCCGCGACGTGTACTCGCTGTACGCGACCGTGCGCCAGGGGAACTCGGGCGGCCCGCTGCTCACCCCCGACGGCAGGGTCTACGGTGTCGTCTTCGCCAAGTCGCTTGACGACCCGGAGACCGGCTACGCGCTCACCGCGGACGAGATCCGCCCCGACATCGCCTCGGGGCGCACGGCGAACCAGCAGGTCGACAGCCAGGGGTGCGCGCTGTAACCCCATTGGGCGTCGCCCCGGTCCCCCCGGGTGCCGGGGCTTGCCCGTCCCCGGGGGCGCAGGGAACTGAACCCGCCCCCCATGCCGTCCTGGCAACGGGGGAGCGACCAGCCCCGACCTGCCCATCGGGTCGCCACCGGCCCACGGGGCAGACGCAGTCGGTCCGAGCCACCGGCCGGGTGGGGGGCGCGCGCGAAGTTCCCCGCGCCCCCTGAGGGCACCGGGGTACACCGAACGGACAGGCTCCGTCACACCCGGGGGATGCGGCGGGCGTCAGCAGCCCCGCCGTTGGCGTAGGGGTGCCGCCGTCATCCCCGCGTGTGGCGTAGCCGTGCCGATACCCAGCGGGCCCGGCGCCGCAGAATGCGGGGGATCCCGATGTCGTCGGGGGAGGGTTCGTGTCCCTCCACCGTGGGGCCGTCTCCGCGGAGCGCGTTCAGCGGAGTGGCCGAGCGGCGATTGCGTGCTACGTCACTGTAGTCGTGCCTCCAGCCCATACCGGGACGTCTGCCCGGCCCTCAAGGTCGGTAACCGCCATGGCACCCCCCAATCGGCGTATGCGCCCGGCACATGGCGGCACCGCCGACCGGCCCCGCGCCGCCGGGCCCCGCTACCGGTCCGGCTCGGGGTCCAGCAGCCACCCGACCAGCTCCGTGGAGAAGCCCATCGGGTCCTCCTCGTGGGGAAAGTGACCGAGCCCGTCGAAGAGCCGCCAGCGGTACGGGGCCTCCACGTACTCGCCGGAGCCGGCCGCGCTGCGCGTGCGCATCACCGGGTCCAGGGACCCGTGCAGATGCAGCGTCGGCACCCGTACGGGCCGCTTCATCCGCCGGTTGAACTGGATGCCGTCCGGCCGCGCCAGCGACCGCACCATCCACCGGTACGGCTCGATCGAGCAGTGCGCCGTCGACGGGATGCACATCGCCCGCCGGTAGACGTCCACCGCGTCGTCGTCGGGCGGCTTGGGGCCCGACCACTGCCGGATCAGCCGTCCCACCAGCGCCCCGCCGTCCGCCATGAGCTGCCGCTCGGGCACCCAGGGCCGCTGGAACCCCCAGATGTGGGAACTCGCCGCGGTCTGCCGCGCGTCGGCGAGCATCGCCGACCGCCAGCGCCGCGGATGCGGCATGGACGAGACGGCCAGCCGCCGCACCAGCTTGGGCCGCATCACGGCCGCCGTCCATGCCAGGTAGCCGCCCAGGTCATGGCCGACCAGCGCGGCGTCCGGCTCGCCCAGGGACCGTACGACGCCCGTGATGTCCAGGGCGAGGTTGGCCGGGTCGTAGCCGCGGGGCGTGCGGTCGCTGCCGCCCACGCCCCGCAGGTCCATCGCCACCGCGCGGAAACCGGCCTCTGCCAGTGCCACGAGCTGGTGCCGCCAGGCCCACCAGAACTGCGGGAAGCCGTGCAGCAGGAGCACCAGCGGCCCGTCGCCCAGCTCCGCGATGTGGAAGCGCGCGCCGTTCGCGGCCACGTCGCGGTGGGTCCAGGGGCCGGCGATGCGGACCGTGGCGGTCGGCGGGGCGGAGGGTGTGGCGGGGTCGGTCATGAGGATGAGCGTGCCACAGTCTTCCCGTCCTCGATGGCCGCCGGGGCGGCGTCCCGCGCGG
Organism: Streptomyces sp. DSM 116793; assembly: GCF_057320905.1. Taxonomy (NCBI): domain Bacteria; kingdom Bacillati; phylum Actinomycetota; class Actinomycetes; order Kitasatosporales; family Streptomycetaceae; genus Streptomyces; species Streptomyces sp. DSM 116793. The sequence continues at coordinate 5,101,863 of NZ_CM170494.1, forward strand.
CGGGCACGGCGCGCGGGTGCGGCTTGACGTTCCCGAGCACCGCGGCGGTCTCCTTGGCCGACGCGATGGCCTTCTGCGCGCCGCGGCCCCGCCGGGCCTTCTTCATGAACATGGTGCCGATCAGGGCGAGCAGGCCCGCCACCACCACGTTGGCCGCGAACGACAGCAGGAAGCAGACCGACAGGTGCCAGCCGCTCCAGAACTGGATGCCGTAGGCGAGGGCGAAGTTCAGCATCGGCAGGGAGAAGATCAGCAGCACTCCGGCCACCGTGTACGCGCCCCCGCTGGCCGCGCCGCGTTTGACGTCCTGCCGCAACTGGGCCTTGGCCAGGGCGATCTCGTCGTGCACCAGGGCGGACAGCTCGCCGGTCGCCGTGGCCACCAGCGAGCCGAGGCTGCGCTCGGCGCCGACGGGTTCGTCGGAAGCGGATGCGCTCATCGCGTTCTCCCTCTGCATCGTGGTACGTGGCCTCAGATCATGCCGGACGGGCGTCGCCGTCGCGTGACCGCCCGTCTCTTCGGCAAGTCTCCGCCTCGCCCGACCGCACCCTTTCCGGCCTCTCCGCGGGCGTCGGCGGTTTGCGTCCGGTGGGGCGGTGGCCGGGTGGCCCGGTGGTCGGTTTGCTGGTGGTCGGTTTGCTGGTGGTCGGGTTGCTCGGTCGCCTGGGGCCTGGGGGCCTGGTAGCCCGGTGGCCCGGTAGCCCGGTGGGCACAGCGGATCGGGTGCGAACCCGGGGCGGTCCCCGGATGGTGACGACCTGACGGTCTGCTCGTAGCCGGTCGCGCGGTTCGCCACGCTCCAGGGGGGCGCCGTCGGCCGTACCGTCCCGTCCGCTTACCGGCCGTCAGGGTCCGCCGTCCCCGCCGGCGTCCCGCTCTTCGGCCTCGCAGAGCCTGCGGTACGTCCTGTTGCGGAACCGCAGCAGGACGGCGGCGGCGATGGCCGCGACGAGGGAGCCCACGAGGACGGCGGCCTTGACCTCATCGGTCAGGGCGGGGTCGCCGGTGAACGCCAGCTCCCCGATGAGCAGCGAGACGGTGAAGCCGACACCCGCGACCACCGCCACAGCGAACAGATCGGCCCAGACCAGGTCCTCGCTGAGCTGCGCCCTGGTGAAACGGGCCGAGAGCCAGGTTCCGCCGAAGATCCCGAGCGGCTTGCCGACCACCAGGCCGAGCACCACGCCCAGCGTCTCCGGCCTGGTGACCACGTCGGCCAGCACCGTGCCGGAGACGGCCACCCCGGCGCTGAACAGCGCGAAGAGCGGGACGGCGAGCCCGGCGGACAGCGGCCGCACCAGATGCTCGATCCGCTCGCCAGGAGAGCGGCTCTCGCCATGTTCCCGGTGGCAGCGCTGGACCAGTCCCAGGGCGATCCCGGCGACGGTCGCGTGTACTCCGCTGTTGGCCGTCAGGCCCCACGTCACCAGACCGAGCGGAACGTAGACGTACCAGCCGCGCACCCGGGTGTACCGCAGCAGCAGCCAGAAGACGACGACGCAGGCGGCGGCGCCGGCCAGCGCGGCGAAGTTCACGTCCCCGGTGAAGAAGACGGCGATGATCAGGATCGCGAGGAGGTCGTCGACGACGGCGAGCGTCAGCAGGAACGCGCGCAGCGCGGATGGCAGCGAGGCGCCGACGACCGCGAGGACGGCGAGTGCGAACGCGATGTCGGTGGCGGTGGGCACGGCCCAGCCGGCCTGGGAACCGCCGCCGGCGGTGTTGACGAGGGCGTAGACCAGCGCGGGCGTCAGCATGCCGCAGAATGCGGCGACGACGGGCAGGACGGCGGTTCGTGGGTCGCGCAGGTCGCCCGCGACGAGTTCCCGCTTCAGCTCGATGCCGGCGACGAAGAAGAAGACGGCCAGCAGGCCGTCGGAGGCCCAGTGCTGGAGCGTGAGGTCCAGGCCGAGCAAGGCGGGGCCGACGTGCGTGGTGCGCACCGTCGCATAGCTCGCCTTGACGGGGGTGTTCGCCCAGATCAGGGCCGCGACGGCGGCGAGGAGGAGCAGGATGCCGCCGACGGTCTCGGCACGCAGGGCGTCGGCGATGAAGGCGCGCTCGGGGAGGGGGAGAAGGGTGAGCACCCTGCGGCGCGGGGTCCGGGGGAGCGGCACGGCGGTCCTCCGGTACGGGACGGTCCTCCAGGACGGGACGGCGGGGTGGCCTTCCGGAGTCTTGCACCACTTTAGGGTGTGGAAGTCCGGCGGACGCTACACGACGGCGCGTGGCGACCACTTCCCCGACGCCCCGGCAAGCGCCCGGCCGACGTCAACCACGCAGGGGCGGGAACGCGCTCGGGGCGACGGCGAACCGTGCGGCAGACGCCAACCACTCGGGGCGACGGCGAACCATGCGGCCGACGTCAACCACTCAGGGGCGCGGGGAACTGCGCGACCAGCCACGACGGGACCGCCGGATCGCCACCGACCGGGCGGGCCGAACGGGACCGCCGGATCGCCACCGACCGGGCGGGCCGGACGAGACCGCCGGATCGCCACCGACCGAGCGGGCCGAACGGGACCGCCGGGCCGCCACCGACCGGGCGGGCCGGACGGGACCGCCGGATCGCCACCGACCGGGCGGGCCGGACGGGACCGCCGGATCGCCACCGACCGGGCGGGCCGGACGAGACCGCCGGACCGCCACCGACCGGGCGGGGCAGGACGGGACCGTCAGGTCGCCGTGACTGAGCGCGCAGCCCCCTCGCGCTCAGTCCTCGCTGGGCGCCGACGGCAGCTTGGACTGGATGAGGTCCATCACCGAGGAGTCGGTGAGCGTCGTGACGTCCCCCAGCTCCCGGTTCTCGGCGACGTCGCGCAGCAGCCGGCGCATGATCTTCCCGGAGCGGGTCTTCGGCAGCTCGGCCACCGGCAGGATCCGCTTCGGCTTGGCGATCGGGCCCAGTGTCTTGCCGACGTGGTCCCTGAGCGCGCCGATGAGGCTCGCGTCCTCGCTGGCCGTGCCCCGCAGGATCACGAAGGCGACGATGGCCTGCCCGGTCGTCTCGTCCGCCGCGCCGACGACGGCCGCCTCGGCGACCGAGGGGTGCGAGACCAGCGCGGACTCCACCTCCGTGGTGGAGATGTTGTGGCCGGAGACGAGCATCACGTCGTCGACGCGGCCGAGCAGCCACACATCGCCGTCGTCGTCCTTCTTGGCGCCGTCACCCGCGAAGTACCGGCCCGGGAAGCGCGACCAGTAGGTGTCCAGGAACCGCTGGTCGTCGCCCCAGATGGTGCGGAGCATGGACGGCCAGGGCTCGGTGAGGACGAGGTAGCCACCGCCGCCGTTCGGCACCTCGTTCCCCTCGTCGTCGACGACCGTGGCCGCGATGCCGGGCAGCGGACGCTGCGCCGAGCCGGGCTTGGTCTCGGTGACGCCGGGCAGCGGCGAGATCATCATCGCGCCGGTCTCCGTCTGCCACCAGGTGTCCACGATCGGGCAGCGGTCACCGCCGATGTGCTTGCGGTACCAGACCCACGCCTCGGGGTTGATCGGCTCCCCGACCGAGCCCAGCACCCGCAGGCTGCCGAGGTCGAACTTGGCGGGGATGTCGTCGCCCCACTTCATGAACGTGCGGATCGCGGTCGGCGCCGTGTAGAGGACCGTGACGCCGTACTTCTGCACGATCTCCCAGAAGCGGCCCTGGTGCGGGGTGTCCGGGGTGCCCTCGTAGATCACCTGCGTGGCGCCGTTCGAGAGCGGGCCGTAGACGATGTACGAGTGGCCGGTGACCCAGCCGATGTCGGCCGTGCACCAGTAGACGTCGGTCTCGGGCTTGAGGTCGAAGACGGCGTGGCTGGTGTACGAGGCCTGGGTGAGGTAGCCGCCGGACGTGTGCAGGATGCCCTTGGGCTTCCCCGTGGTGCCGGAGGTGTAGAGGATGAAGAGCGGCTGCTCGGCGTCGAACGCCTCGGGGGTGTGCTCGGCGGACTGCCGCCCGGTGATCTCGTGCCACCAGAGGTCGCGGCCCTCGGTCCAGGCCACGTCCTGGCCGGTACGGCGCACGACCAGCACCTTCTCGACACTCTGGGTACGGGCCACGGCGTCGTCCACGGCGGGCTTGAGCGCGGACGGCTTGCCGCGGCGGTAGCCGCCGTCGGCGGTGATCACGACCTTGGCGTCGGCGTCGTCGATCCGGGCCGCGATGGCGTCCGCGGAGAACCCGCCGAAGACGACCGAGTGGGCGGCGCCGATGCGGGCGCAGGCCAGCATCGCCACGACGGCCTCGGGGATCATCGGCAGGTAGACGGCGACCCGGTCGCCCTTGGTGACACCCAACTCGGTCAGGGCGTTGGCCGCCCGGGAGACCTCGTCCTTCAGCTCGGCGTAGGTGACCGCCCGGCCGTCGCCCGGCTCGCCCTCGAAGTGGATCGCCACCCGGTCGCCGTGGCCCGCCTCGACATGGCGGTCCACACAGTTGTACGCGACGTTGAGCTTGCCGTCCGCGAACCACTTGGCGAACGGCGGGTTCGACCAGTCCAGGGTCTCGGTGGGCTCGGTGGCCCAGGTCAGGCGGCGGGCCTGCTCGGCCCAGAAGCCGAGCCTGTCAGCCTTGGCCTGCTCATACGCCTCCCCCGTGACGTTGGCGTGCGCGGCCAGGTCCGCGGGGGGCGCAAAACGACGCTCCTCCTTCAAGAGGTTGGCCAGGCTTTCGTTGCTCACGACATCTCCCTTTCCCAGGGTGTCCGTTGTGTCCCAGGCCACAGCTCATCAGAAGCGTGCCGCTGGTGACAAGAGCTGGCCGGCAAACTGGTATAGACCTGTTGCCGGTGCCTGGATCCTCCATTCTGCGGTCAGAGTAGGCCCCCTGGGAGCGGGTGTCCGGGAGGGGTGGGCCCGGGGCCCGCGTCGGGGTTGTGGGCGTGGTGTGGGCTGGTCGTGGGGTGGGGCGGTCGTGGGGTGACTGTGTGGTGGGTGGGCCTGGGCTGGTGGTCTGGAGGTGACGGGAGGCGCCGTGACGTGAGGGGCGCGGTCGCGGGCTGGGGTGACTGGGCCCCGGTCCGAGGCTGAGGCTCATGGCGGAGCTCGGAGCTGGGAGCTCGGAGCTGGGAGCTCGGAGCTCAGAGGTCGAAGCCCGGAGCTCGAAGCCCGGAGCCGGGCGCGGGGGCGTACGGCGCGGAGCCCGGGGGCGCGGGGCTCAGGGCGGGGTCTCGGTGATGGGGGCGGGGGCCGGGGCCGGGTCAGCCGCGGAGGCCACCTGGTCGAAGACCGGGCTGCCGTCGTCGGCCAGCAGGTAGGCCTGGGCCTCGGCGACGTGGAAGTACATCCCGTGCAGGTCGAGTTCCTCGGCCGCGAGGCCCCGCGCCACCGCCTCGTGGGCACGCAGATGGGCGAGCTGCTGCAGGACGTTCGTCAGGCACAGCCGCTCGACCGCGTCCGTGGGCGGCCGACCGCCGAGCCGCACCATCGGCGGCTCGGCACCCCGCATCCACTCCAGTCCGGGTCGTCCGTGGCGCAGCCAGCGCTTCAGGGGGGTGGCCGCGGCGGGGACGCGGTCCGCGGAACGTGCTCCCTGGGTGATCGGTCGGCCGGCCGCCGAACGTTCTCCGTGCGGGGGTGGTGCGCCGTCCGGGGAACGTGCTCCCTGGAGGGTCGGTGCGCAGGCCGCGGAACGTGTCTCCCTGGCGCATCGCGGTCCGGGCACGGAACGTGCGTCCTGGGCGCACGCTGCGGTTCCGGCCGCTCCTTGGCCGTCCTCCGCCGTGGCCAGCAGCGCCTGCATCGCGCCGCAGTCCGAGTGGCCGCACACGGTGATGGACCGCACCTTCAGCACGTCCACCGCGTACTCGATGGCGGCGGCCACGGAGTCGTCCCCGCTCTCCTCGCCCGGGAGCGGCACGAGGTTGCCGATGTTCCGTACGACGAAGAGGTCGCCGGGACCGCTGGAGGTGATCATCGAGGTGACGAGGCGGGAGTCGGCGCAGGTCAGGAAGAGTTGCGAGGGCCGCTGCCCCTCGCGCGCGAGGCGTGCCAGCTCGTCGCGGACCAGGGGTGCCGTGTGCCGTTGGAAAGCGCTGATGCCGTGCGTCAGCTGGTGCAGCGCACTCGCCCGGCCGGCCGTCTGCGCCGGCGCCTGGGGCGCGGGGCGGACGCCGAGGTGTCCGGCGAACCGCATCTCCGGGCGGGCACCGGAGCCCGCGGGGTGGCGCGGCGGTCCGGTCCTGGCGCCGCTCCGGAGAACGGTGCCCACGCCGTCCGGGGCGGTGGCGTGTCCCGGGGAGGCGTACGCCTCGGGGGACTGGCCGACCGGGAGGAAGCTTCCGGCCGTCCGTGCGCACGGCCGGTGGTCCTTGCGGCCCTTGCGGCCTCTGCGGCCCCAGCGGTCCTTGTGGTCTTCAGAGTCCGCACGATCGGCGCGCGTGCCGGGCGCGGCGAACCCCATGGCCGCCTCCGCCGCGAGGCTCCCCAGTGGGGAGCGGCGGGCTCCGGCGCCATGGAGGGCAAGGTGCCGGATGCGTCCGTACAGGCCCAGGCCCGCCGCCGCCACGAGGACCACGGCCACCCCGGGCAGGACGCCCAGGAGGAGCACGGCCAGGGCGGTCACGGCCCACAGGAACGCGTGGGGGCCACGGGCGACGTCGTGGGCACGGAGGCGGACTCCGGCGGCGGCCGGCGACGGGAGGGCGCACACCAGTGTGAGGGTGAGCACTCCGGCCACGGTGCCGGCCACGGGCCCGTCCGGGAACCCGGCCAGGACCTGGCTGTCCCATGACTCCGGCACCACGCTGGGCAGCCCTGGTCCGGCCAGCGCACCCACCATGGCCGCCCCGGTGCAGACGGCCGGCATCGTCCCTCCGGCTCGCCGGGCGCGGTCGGGCCACCCCTGGCGCCCGGCGCCCAGCACCGGCCGGGCCCCCTTGAGGGCGTGCCAGGAACCGATGCGCCGTGGCAGGGCGGGAAAGCCGGACCGTGCGCCGCCCCGGCGCGCCGCGCCTTGGTCGGGCGCTTGGCCGTGCCCTTGGCCGACGGCGGAGCGGTGGCCGCCTGTGTCCGGGGCGGGCTGGGCTGCCGTGTTCGTGTGGCCCGCGACGGCCGCGTGGCGCCCCGTCGGCAGGCAGGCGCGGCAGAGCTGGAGTAACGCGGCGAGCGCGACGGTGATGCCGGCCGCCCGCCACCCGTGGCGGTCCACGAACTCGGCGCACACGACGGCGAACCCCGCCGCGACCGCACTCGCCCACACGGGCGATCCCCCGAACCACCCCGCGATCAGGCCTCCTCCCGCCGCGGCCACCAGCCCCGCGGGCAGCGGCGCCCCGACGACCAGCGCGACGCCCAGGCACAGCGGCAGTGCGATCAGGAAGACGACGGGCAGGCCGTGGGGCCTGTGCAGACGAGCCGTGGGTGCCGGGTCGGGAGCGCGAGGGGACGTGCAGGCTGACATGGGTTCGTCTCCTGAGAGGCAGCGCGGTCGTGGGACGGTCGAGAAAACGGCCTGATCGCAGCCGGAGATCACCGCGTGCGGCGACGCTGGACTTGCTCAACTCTCGGTAAACGAACCGTAATACAGAGTAAAGATGGCGTCAGGGGGATTCGGGTAATCGATGCAGTGATCCACCCGTACAGGTGATATGTGTGATTGATGAAACGCCCCGGCCGTTCGGCCCGCCGGGGTGTCCGGTCGGCCGGGACCGTCCGGAGTGGCGGGGCCATCCGGAGTGCCGGGACCGTATGCGGTGCCGGGGTGCCGGGGTGCCGGGGTGCCGGGGTGCCGGGGTGCCGAGGTGCGCGACCTGGCACGCTCGGCGTCCCGGCGCCCGGCGTCCGTGCCCTGAGGCAGGCTCAGGCCGGCTGCACCGCCTGGGCCTCCGCCGGGCCCGCGGCGGACTCCCGCAGGACGAACCCTGGGTCGACCTGGCCGGCCAGGTCGATGCCCGTCCGCTCATTTCCCCAGTTCTGCGCGTTCTTCAGGTGGAACTGCACCATCTGGCGCGTGTAGCGCTCCCAGTCGCGCGTCGCGTATGTGGCGTCGGCGGCGGCCCTGAGGGTCCCCAGCGCGCGCTGATTGCCGGCTTCCAGGTCGTCGAAGCGGGGTGAGCGGCCCTTCTCCAGGGCGCGCACCCACTCGGAGTGCCCGAAGGCCGCCAGCAGGTCGTCACCGGCTGCGGCGGTCAGGAAGTCGATGTCGTCCTGGCTCTGGACCTTGTTGCCGACGACTCTCAGGGTGATGTCGAAGTCACGCGCGTACTCCATGTACTGGCGGTAGACGGACACTCCCTTCCGGGTCGGCTCGGCCACCAGGAAGGTCATGTCGAAGCGGGTGAACATGCCGGACGCGAACGAGTCCGAACCCGCGGTCATGTCGACGACCACGTACTCGTGGGGGCCGTCGACGAGGTGGTTGAGGCACAGCTCCACGGCGCCCGTCTTGGAGTGGTAGCAGGCGACGCCGAGGTCGGCCTCCGTGAACGGTCCCGTGACCATCAAACGCGCGGTGCCGCCTTCGAGTTCCACCGGCCGCGCGCACGCGTCGTAGACGGGATTGTCCTCGCGTACCCGCAGCAGCCGTGAGCCGCTGCCGGGCGGAGTGGTCTTGATCATGGCGTCGGCGGAGCCGATTCGCGGGTTGGAGCCGCGCAGGTACTCCTTGATCAGGGGCAGCCTGGCCCCCATGGCGGGCAGCGCGGCGGCGGTGTCCTCACAGAGCCCCAGTGCCGTCCCCAGGTGCTGGTTGATGTCGGCGTCCACGGCGACGACGGGGGCGCCGGTGGCGACGAGATGGCGGATGAACAGGGAGGACAGGGTGGTCTTGCCGCTGCCGCCCTTTCCCACGAAAGCGATCTTCATATTCACGTAGAGTAGTCGAATGACTGCCTGTAGTGCTCACCCGGAGGGAGGAAGCCACTCCATCGTGGGGTCGCTCTCGGGAGTGCGTAGGGTCGTACTCATGAGTACGACAGGTGCGTCCGCCGATCCGCTCGCCGCCCTGGGTGAGCTGCCTGGCGTCGGGGACACGGTGGAGTCCGTACGGGGTGCCGTGGACCGCGTCTACGGTCACCGGGTCATGCGGCGCCGCAGCCCGGAGGTCTCCTCGGAGGCGGCGCTGCGTGGCGCGCGTGCGTCGGCCGCGCTCTCGGGCGCCGACTGGGCGCTCGAAGAGGTGCGCAGGCGGACCGACTTCCGTGGTGCGGACGCCGCCGACCCGGCGCGCACGGTCGGCGCGGCCCTGCGGCTGACCGCCGAGGCGGGCCAACTGCTGTCCATATGGCGGCAGTCACCCCTCCGTGTCCTGGCCCGCCTCCATCTGCTGGCGGCCGCGGGGCGCGGCGAGGAGGCGGGGCGCGGCGAGGAGGCGGGGCGCGGCGAGGAGGTGGGCCGGCCGCGGCAGGCGGGGGAGCGTGTCGACGAGGAGTTCGGTGAGCTGCCGCTTCCGGCTGCGGACGAGGTCGCCGCGCGCCTGGACGGGCTGTCGGGGCTGATCGTCGCGGGCAGCTCGGCGCCGGCTCTGGTGACGGCCGCCGTGGTGCACGGCGAACTGCTCGCACTGCGTCCCTTCACCTCGCACAACGGCCTGGTCGCGCGCGCCGCCGAACGCATCGTCCTGGTGGGCAGCGGCCTGGACCCCAAGGCGGTCTGCCCGGCCGAGGTGGGCCACGGTGAGCAGGGCCGCGCGGCGTATCTGACGGCCCTCCAGGGCTATGCCTCCGGCACGCCGCAAGGGATGGCGTCCTGGATCGCCCACTGCGGGCGCGCGGTGGAACTGGGGGCCCGGGAGTCGACGGCGGTCTGCGAGGCGATGCAGCGAGGCGCCGCCTGAACCGCGCGGCGTGCGGCCGCCTCTTCGGGGTCTCCTTCGGGGCGTCGGCTCAAGGCCCGGACGCGCCGGACACAGAGGTGCGGCGGTACGACGACTCGTACCGCCGCTGGCATGACCACCTGGTTACCATGCGTCCTTTGTTTAGCGCCCACCGAGTCGGGGACTGCGTCCCCGTTGCCCGGTGCGGCTGGCCCGTATTCGACGGGTCGGCGTCGCGTGGGTGCCGGGTGCCCATGCGCGGTCCGTGGGCCGTGTGCGTGTCGAGGTGATCCTCTCGGATGTCCCTGGTCTCGCGGGCCGTCAATTCCTTTGTACTCCTGCGCCGGGTGCGGCGAAACCCCCTGCGCGCGGTATTTACTTTTAACTTCAAACGGTGCAAAAGGGGTGGGGAGGCGCGCTCGGGCGCGGCGGGCGCCGGAGTGTTCGGGGTGCACTCCCGGAACCCGTGCGTGCGGGCGCCCGTTGCCCGCCGGTCGCGGGCTGCCGCCCGGGGTCGCCCGCCGGGGCGCCTGCCGTGGTGGCGGGGCCGGCTCGGGGTGTCGCGTCAGGCCGTTGCGGCGCGGCGCCGGCTGGCGTACCAGACCAGCCCCGCGGTGGCCGCCGCCGCGCCGACCGCCGCGACTGCCATGAGTGCCGGGCGAGGCGGCACGGACAGGGAGGGCAGCCGCTGTTTGAGCCGGACCGGGCGGTGGAAGTCGAGGATCGGCCACTGCCGCGCCACGGCCTCGCGTCGTAGCGCCCGGTCGGGGTTGACGGCGCAGGGGTGCCCGACGGACTCCAGCATCGGCAGGTCCGTCGCCGAGTCGCTGTAGGCGTAGCAGCGGGACAGGTCGTACCCCTCGGACTCGGCGAGGTCCCGGATCGCCTCCGCCTTGGTGGGTCCGTAGGCGTAGTAGTCGATCTCCCCCGTGAAGCAGCCGTCGTCGCCCACGACCATGCGGGTGGCGACCACGCGGTCCGCGCCCAGCAGTTCGCCGATGGGCTCGACGACCTCCGCGCCGGAGGTGGAGACGATCACCACATCGCGCCCCGCGGAGTGGTGGTCCTCGATGAGGGATGCCGCCTCGTCGTAGATGATCGGATCGATGAGATCGTGCAGGGTCTCGGCCACGATCTCCTTCACCTGCCGGACGTTCCATCCACGGCACAGCGCCGACAGGTACGCCCGCATGCGCTCCATCTGGTCATGGTCGGCGCCGCCCGCAAGGAAGACGAACTGCGCATAGGCGGTGCGCAGTACGTCCCTGCGGCCGATCAGTCCGCCTTGGTAGAAGGACTTGCTGAAGGTGAGCGTGCTCGACTTCGCAATGACCGTCTTGTCCAGGTCAAAGAAGGCTGCTGTGCGAGGCAAGGAGTGGTTTTCCACGCCCTTGAGCATATGCGCCCGCCATTCGGCGTAAGCTGTGGCGCGTGGGTTTGCCTGAGAAGGCTCTCGGGTACACCATGGAAGTCACGGATCGTTCGCGACCGTGCTAACCCGGCCCGACTCCTCCCCCCCCGAGTCGGCCGTGGGGACGACCCCCGCTCTCCCCCCCGGCGGGGGTCGTCGCATGTCCGGATGGGTTTTCTCCGTCCTCTCCGCCCCTTCGGGGCCGCGCGGCGGCCGCTGGTGCCCGCGCCTTCCCCTCTCGAAGATCGTCACTCTCCGTGACCTTTGGGCTGCTCTGCGGCTGCCGTCGCCACGGCTCCCCGGGGTCACTTGTGTGGGTGACGACGATATTCACAACCGCCCGCTCGTCCACAGTTATCGACCAAGATCCACACGATTTTCGTGTTCGCGGCACCGTGATTCGGCACGCCCTGCTCGCGAAGTTCATGAGCGCTTCGGTTTGGGACCGGTTCCATTGGCCGGTTCTTATCCACGCTTCGTAAGCCGTCCAGCGGCCGGTTTCTTCGTGTGAAGGGCATTCGCGGGCCCGCGGGGGGCGTCGCGAGATGCGTGGCGAAGGGGGCTGGAAATCGTGGTTGGAGTGCTCTCGAACGGTCCGGGGGAGGCCGCGGAGGCGGTCGGCCGCACACCGCTGATCATCACGGAGGACATCGACCTCCTGGACGATCTGCTGCGTCTGTGCGCGGCGGCGGGCGCACGCCCGGAGGTGCACCACGGTCTCCCCGGGCGCCGGGGCGCCTGGGAGGAGGCCCCGCTCGTCCTGGTCGGCGACGATGCCGTCCCACGCGTGCGTGGCGCCGCCCGCCGCGCCGGCGTGGTGCTCGTCGGGCGCGACCAGGACGACCCGGGTGTGTGGCGCCGCGGCATCGAGATCGGCGCCGACCACGTACTGGTGCTGCCGGACGGCGAGCAGTGGCTGGTGGACCGCATCGCGGACGTGGCGGAGGGCGTGGGCAGGCCCGCTGTCACGGTGGGCGTGGTCGGCGGCCGCGGCGGGGCGGGCGCCTCCACCCTGGCCTGTGCGCTGGCCGTCACCGCGGCCCGCGCCGGGCACCGCACCATGCTCGTCGACGCCGACCCGCTCGGCGGCGGGCTGGACGTCCTGCTCGGCGGCGAGTCGGCCGAGGGCCTGCGCTGGCCCGACCTGGCCGCGTCCCGGGGCCGGGTGGGCGGCGGCGCCCTGGAGGAGTCGCTGCCCGAGCTGCACTCCCTGAGGCTCCTCAGCTGGGACCGCGGGGACACGGTCGCGGTCGCCCCGGAGGCCATGCGGGCGGTCCTCGCGGCCGCCCGGCGCCGCGGGGGCGTGGTCGTCGTGGACCTGCCCCGCCGGGTGGACGAGGGCGTGGCCGAGGCCCTCGCCCAGATCGACCTGGGGCTGCTGGTGGTGCCCGCGGAGCTGCGCGCGGTGGCCGCCGCGGGCAAGGTGGCCTCCGCCGCCGGCATGGTGCTGCGGGACCTGCGCCTCGTCGTACGCCCACCTGCCACGGGCCACCCGCCGGGCTCCCTCACTCCGGACGAGGTCGGCCGCCTCCTCGGGCTCCCCCTCGCCGGCGAGCTCCCCCAGGAGCCCGGCCTGGCGTCCGCCCAGGCGTCCGGCGCACCTCCCGGCCGCGACCCCAAGGGCCCCCTGGCCCGCTTCTGCACGGCTCTGTGGGACCGGCTGCCGGACGTGGGCGGTGCCCGATGAGCGGGGCCGGGCAGTGCGGGAGGCGGCTCGTGGTGTCCACGGAATCGGTTGGTCTGCCGACGGTGGATCTGCCGGCGGGCAGCGGACGTTCACCGGTGGAGGCGGCGGGTGCCCCCGGCGGCGGGGGGACGGCCGGGGGCCGTTCGGCCGCGCAGGCCTCGTACGGAGGGAGGCCGGCCGTGGGCGCTGCGGGAGAGAGCGCGGCTGCCGGTGTTCCGGGTGGGGGAGCGGCCACGGACTCCCCGGGTGCGGATGTGACGGAGGGTGTTTCCGAGCGTGTGGTGGCCCCGCTGTGGAGCACGGTGGGCTCTCGTACGGCGGTCCCGGAAGCGCCCCCGACGGTCCCCGCGCCGGTCCCACCGGGAGCGCCCCCGACGGACCCCACACCGGTCCCACCCGGGATTCCGCCGGGAGTACCGCCCTCCAGCGAGGGCACGGTGGCCGGACGGTACCCCTCTCCGGAGGGTGCGATCACGGGAGCGGCCGAGACGGGACCTGCGTGGCAACCGCGGCCTGCGCCGCCTCCCGCACACGTCGCCGCGCCACCGCCCCTCGCCCCACGGCCGTGGAGCGCACCCGTGCCACCCGCCGGGATCGCGCTCGGCCGCCGGCCAAAGGCCCCGGTGCCGGGCGGACGCGGGCTGCTCGACGGGGTGCGCCAGTGGCTCGCCGAACGGGGCCACGAGCCCACCCCGGCGCGGGTCGCCGAGGCACTGCGGGCTCAGGGCAGGATCCTGGGCGACGCCGACGTCCTGGCCGCCACCGAGCACCTGCGCTCGGAGCTGGTCGGCGCCGGCCCGCTGGAACCCTTGCTCGCCGACCCGACCGTCACGGACGTCCTGGTCGCCGCTCCCGACCGCGTCTGGCTGGACCGCGGTGCCGGCCTCGAGTTGACCGGCGTCACCTTCCCCGACGCCGCGGCCGTACGCCGCCTCGCGCAGCGCCTCGCGGCGGTGGCCGGCCGCCGGCTGGACGACGCCCATCCCTGGGTGGACGCCCGGCTCCCGGACGGCACCCGGTTGCATGCGGTGCTGCCCCCGGTGGCCGTCGGAAGCACCTGCCTGTCCCTGCGGGTCGTCCGCCCCCGAGCCTTCACCCTCCGCGAACTCGTCGCGGCGGGCACCGTCCCACCCGGCGGCGACCGCACCCTGCGGGCTCTGCTCGACGCCCGCCTGTCGTTCCTGATCAGCGGGGGTACCGGCTCGGGCAAGACCACCCTGCTCAGCGCCCTCCTCGGCCTCGTCGAGCCCGACGAGCGGATCGTGCTGGCCGAGGACTCCGCCGAACTGCGGCCCGACCACCCCCATGTGGTCCGTCTGGAGACCAGGCCCGCCAACCAGGAGGGCGCCGGGCTCGTCACCCTCCAGGACCTGGTGCGCCAGGCGCTGCGCATGCGACCCGACCGGCTGGTCGTGGGCGAGGTCCGCGGCCCGGAGGTGGTCCACCTCCTGGCCGCGCTCAACACCGGCCACGAAGGCGGCTGCGGCACGGTGCACGCCAATGCCGCAGCCGATGTCCCCGCCCGGCTCGAGGCCCTGGGCACGGCCGCCGGCCTGGACCGCGCCGCGCTGCACAGCCAGCTCGCCGCCGCCCTCTCCGTGGTGCTGCACCTGGTCAGGGACCGCCGTGGCCGGCGCCGCATCGCGGAGGTGCATGTGCTGCGGCGGGACGCCTCGGGTCTCGTGGTGACCGTGCCCGCGCTCCGCTGGGGCAGCACGGCCTTCGTCCACGAGACGGGTTGGCCGCACCTGGAGCGACTGCTCACGGGAGGCCGGCCGTGACGGCACTGGTGACGATCGCTGGAAGCGCTGCCCTGGCGGTCGCTGGGAGCGCTGCTCTGGCGGTCGCTGGGAGCGCTGCTCTGGCGGTCGCTGGGAGCGCTGCTCTGGCGGTCGCTGGGAGCGCTGCTCTGACGGTCGCTGGAAGCACTGCGCCGGCGGTCGGGAGTACCTCACTGACGGCCGCGGGACGCGCCACCACGGGCGCGCCGGCCGCACCGGCGCTCACGCTGCCCCCGGCGGACCGGCTCACCTGGCTGCTCTGCGTCGGCGCGGCGATGGCCTGCGCGGGGGCCGCCGGATGGCTGACGTTCACGGGCGACGGCGGGGCGCGTCGGCTGCGGTCGCTGTTTCCGCCGGGTGGCCCCGGCGCGCGGCTCCTGCGAAGGCCCGGCGGACGTCGTGCGGGCGAGCCGAGTGCGGGGGTGTCCGGTACGGGGAAGTCCCGCGCGGGGGAGGGGGTCGTCCGGGAGCGCCGTGTCGGAGAGCGCCATGTCGGAGAGCGCCATCTCGGATACGGGCGTGGGCCCGTGCCAGGGGGCGGCCGGCGGACGGCCGGCGCGGCGCGCCTGGCGACGCGGCCCGAGACGGTCTGCCTGCTGGCGGCGGCGCTCGTCGCGCTCCTCGGTGACTCCGTCCTCCCGCTGGTGCTGGGCGTGGCGGCCCTGCCCATGGCCCGGCGGGCATCGCGGGCGCACCAGGCGCGGCGGGCCCGGGAGCGGCGGACCACCGAGGTCATCGCTCTCTGCGGTGCGCTGGCCGGCGAGGTACGGGCCGGGCGGCACCCCGGCGCGGCGCTGCTCGCCACCGCCCGGGCATCCGGCGGCCTCACGGCGGCCCAGGCCGCCCTGCTGGCCGCGGCGCGGTTCGGCGGCGATGTTCCCAGCGCCCTGGCCGCCGCGGGCCGGGAGCCGGGAGTGGAGGGCCTGCTGGGGCTCGCCGCCTGCTGGCGGGTGGCCGTGGACGGCGGTGCGGGCCTCGCGGCGGGCCTCGACCGCCTGGAGGCCGCCCTGCGCGCCGAGCAGAGCCAACGCGCCGACCTGCGCGCCCAGATGTCCGGGCCGCGCTCGACGGCGGCCCTGCTGGCCGTGCTCCCCGCGTTCGGGCTGCTGTTGGGCGGCGCCCTCGGTGCCCACCCCCTGCACGTCCTGCTGCACACCGGTGCCGGGCTCGGGTGCCTGCTGGTGGGCGGCGTGCTGGAAGCCGGCGGTCTGTGGTGGGCGCTGCGGATCGTCCGGAGCACAGAGGTCGGATGAGTGCGGAAGGAGCGGGTCGATGAGTGCCGAGGTTATCCACAGGCTGGGGGTAGTGGTGTGGGCGGTGGCCGGCATCCTGCTGGCGGCGGGCGCGTTCGGCGCGCGGCGGCAGCGGCAGGGGGTGCTGCGCAGAGCCGCCGTGCTCGTCGGCCGGGCCGGTGGCACGGGCCATGCTCCGGGTGCCGCCGGGGCTCGTGGGCGTCCGGGTGGGAGAGGCCACGGGGGAGGCCGGGCCGGCGGACCGCCAGAGGCGCCCCGCCGGCCCGGGACGGAGGAGCCGGTCCTCGGCCTGCCGGCCGTCCAGTCCGCCGTTGCCCGGGCCGACGAGCCCCGCACCGCGAGCCTGCGCCGGCGGACGCGTGCCGTGGTGCGCGGCTGGGCACCGGTCCTCGGCGCGGTCTGCACGGCATACGTCCTGGTGGGAGGGGGCTTCGGGGTCGCGCTGGGGCTGCTGGCCGGTGGTGCCCTCTGGTGGTGGCAGCGCAGACCCGCACCGGTGGAGGAGTTCGACACCGCCCGCGCCGTACGCGAACTCCCGCTGGCAGCCGATCTCTTGGCGGCCTGCACCGCCGCGGGCGCCGATCCCGTCACGGCCGCGCGGGTGGTCGGGGAGTCCCTGGGCGGACCGGTCGGCGAGCGCCTGGCGTGGGGAGCGGCGGAGATACGGCTCGGCGGTGAGCCGGCGGAGGCATGGCGGCGGCTGGCCGCGATCCCCGGCGCCGGCCCGCTGGCCCGGCTCCTGGAGCGCTCGGGCGACTCCGGCGCTCCCGCGGCCGCTCCGATCGCCCGGCTGGCTGCCGACGCGCGGGCCGAGCGGGGCCGGGCCGCAACGGCGAGGGCACGCCGTGCCGGCGTCCTGATCACGGCTCCGGTGGGTCTGTGCTTCCTGCCCGCGTTCATCACGGTCGGCGTCCTGCCGGTCGTCATCGGGCTGGCGAGCGGGCTGCTGAGCGGGGTGATGGGCCGCTGACCGGACGGGACCGGGCGGTGTTCTGCCGCTGGGTCCCGGGTGGGCGGATGCGGCGGGCGAACGCGGACGCGCCGGGTGCGCCGGGCGTACCGGATGCGCTGGATGCGCTGGGTGTGCTGGGTGCGCTGGATGAGTCGGCTGATCCGGGTGGTGCCGGGTCTCCGGCTTGGGGCGCCGGAGGCGCTGGAAAGGGGGGCGTGATGTGAACGCCGGTCGACGAGACGGACGCGAACGCGTGGACGCGCGAACGGCACGAGCAACGGGAGCGACGCGAGCGGCGTGCGCAACACGGGCGGCGTGAGCGGCGTGAGGAACGCGGGCGGCGTGAGCGGCGCGAACGACATGAAGTTCATGAACGACGCGGATGACGCGGATGACGCGGAGGGCGAGATGTGTGACGACACGGGGGATGAGATGAGCACCGAGATGAGCACCCTGAGGGAACGGACCGCGGATCGAGCGGCGGACCGGGTCGCGTCGGCGGTCGCGGGAGCCACCGCGGGCGGGCCGGCTGAGCGGTGGCGGGCCGCGGCCCCGCCGGCGGTGGAGGAACACGCGACGAGCCTCGAGGAAGGGACACGGCGCAAGGCGCGACGGGACGCCTCGGGTCAGCACGGGACGGCACCGCATGAACGTGAAGCCGAATCCCATGCGGCGGCACGGAACGAGGCGGAGCCGTGCGAGGGCACGGGCGGGCAGGGCCCGCCGGGCCGCACACAGTCGGGCGGCACGGCGTGCGCGCAGCCGGCGCTGCGTCGATGGGCCGCGGCGTGCGTCTCCGCGGTCCGTCACGTGGTCGGGCTGCTGCATCGGGCCACCGTGGCCCGGATGCCGGTGCGGGACGCGGGCATGACCACGGCCGAGTACGCGGTGTGCATGATCGTCGCGGTGGCGTTGGCCGGGGTGCTCTACAAGGTGGTGACCGGCCCGGAGGTGCGCGCGCTGCTCCAGCGGACGGTGAGGCGGGCTTTCGATGTCCAGCTCTGACGGCCGTGCGGGGGCGGCCGGGAGTGGGCCCCGGTCGGCGTCGGCCGGGGGCGGGGGACGGGCAGCGGTCGCCGTGCCGTCCCGGGACGGGAGCGGGGCCCCGTGGCGTCCGACTGCACGGGCGCTGGCTGCCACGCTGGATGCCCCGCGGCGGTGCTTGCCGCCCATCCCGCGGTCCGGGCTGCCGCCTGCGGGGAGCGCGGCTTCGCGACCGTCCCCCGGGCCCGGACCTCTGCGGTGGCTCGCGGGACCTGAGGGAGGCGCCCACGGTGGGCCCTCCCGGCCCGCCGTCCCCCGCTGCTCCGACGCCGGCTCTGTCACCGCTGAGGCCGCGGCGGTGCTCCCCGCGCTGGTGCTCTTTGCCATGGGCCTGGTCTGGGCTTTGCTGGTCGCGGCCGCGCAGATCCAGTGCGTGGACGCGGCCAGGGCCGGGGCAAGGGCGGCCGCCCGCCAGGATCCGGACGCCACGGCGGTGGCCGTGGCGGAGCAGGCGGCGCCCAAGGGAGCACGAGTGACGCTGCGGCGCGAGGGGGACCTGGTCCGTGTCCGGGTGGATGCCGACTCCCCGGGGCCGGGCGCGCTCGCCCTCCACCTGCACCAGGAGGCCGTGGCGCTGGCCGAGGAGACCGTGGGGGCGGCCCCGTCATGACCCGCCGACCCAACCGTGGCACCCAGCCACACGGGCCGGCCCCAGGCGGGCGCCCGGCTCCGGCCCCGTGTGCCACCCGCGCCCCGTGTGCTGCCACCCGCGCCCCGTGTGCCACCTGCGCACCGCGCGGCATCTGCGCGCCGTGCGGCACCCACGCGTCGTGCGACATCCACGCACCGTGCGACATCCACGCGCCGTGCGGCACCCGCCGTGCATCGAGGCCCACCCGCGCCTCCGGGGCCGCTCGAGTCTCCGACAGTGCCTGTCACTCTGACAGCACCTGTCACTCTGACCGCAGCAGTCACTTCGACCGCACCGATTTTTTCTGCCGCACCGGCTTCTTCGACTACACCGACCTCTTCGACCACCCCGACCTCTTCGATCGCACCCGCGTTTCCGGACGCGTCCCAGGCCCCGGCCGCCTCGCCGCCCACCCGAGCACCTCCGGCCACAAGCGAGTCTCCGGAGCCGACCGCACTGGCCTCCGCCACGCCTGTGACCGCCTCCGGGCCTGTAGCTGCCTCCCCGCCCGTGACCGTCTCCGGGCCCGCGGCCAACTCTGGCCCCGCGACCGAGCCCACGCCCCCACTCGCGCCCGCGACCGAGCCCACGCCCCCACTCATCCGCACGCCCTCACTCGTCCCCACGCCCCGACGCACTCCCCCGCCCCGATTCACTCCCACGTCCCCAAGCGTGACGGGGCCGGCGACCGCGTCCTCGCGGGTGACCGTGGCTCTGCCACCGTGTGTGGCGTCGCGGTGATCATGGTGCTGACCGTGGTGTTCGTGGCGCTGCTCGGGATGGCCCAGGTCGTGCTCGCCCGGCACCGGGCGGGCGGTGCCGCCGATCTCGCGGCGCTCGCCGCGGCCGGCCACTGGAGCGACGGGCGCGCCGCGGCCTGCGCCGAGGCGGCGCGGGTGGCCGAGGCCCAGGGCGCCCGGCTTGTGCGGTGCGCCCTGCTCGGCGAGGTCTCCGACGTCAGGGCCGCGGCGGACGTGGGCCCGTTCCACCTGGAGCAGCGCTCCCGTGCGGGCCCGGCGACCCCCACGGCACCCCCACCACTCCCAAATGACCCGGCTGCCTCACCCCACCCGGACACGTCAGGGCAGCCGGGCACGTGGGAGGGCTCACCCCACCGGGGCGGTCCCACCGGAGTCGCGCGGTCCACCGCCGCCCTCCGCACCGTCCCGCGGGACACCGCCCTGCGCAGCCGCGGCACCGGTGCCGGCGCCGTCCGCGTCCTCGGCGCCCCGCAGCAGCACCGTCAGCAGGCGCACCGCACCCCGTTTGTGGAGCGGATCGTTGCCGTTGCCGCACTTGGGGGACTGGATGCAGGAGGGGCAGCCGGCGTCGCACTCGCAGGAGGCGATGGCCTCACGGGTGGCGGTCAGCCATGCGCGGGCGGTGTGGAAGGCGCGCTCGGCGAAGCCGGCGCCGCCCGGATGGCCGTCGTAGACGAAGACGGTCGGCAGCAGGGTGTCGGGGTGCAGTGGGATGGAGACGCCGCCGATGTCCCAGCGGTCGCAGGTGGCGAAGAGCGGCAGTATGCCGATCGACGCGTGCTCGGCGGCGTGCAGGGCGCCGCCGAGCTGTTCCGGGTTGACCCGGGCCGCGTCGAGCTGGTCCTGCGTGACCGTCCACCAGACGGCGCGGGTGCGCAGGGTGCGGGGCGGCAGGTCGAGCCTGGTCTCGCCCAGCACCTCGCCGGTGATCAGCCGGCGGCGCAGATAGGAGACGACCTGGTTGGTGACCTCCACGGAGCCGTAGCAGAGCCGGGCGTCACCCCAGGGCACCTCGGTGTCGGTCTCCAGGACGGAGATGGCGGTGGTGTCCCGCGCCATGGTCGTGTACGGCGGGTCGGCAGGCTCGACCAGCGCGGCCCCGGCGTCGAGGTCGAGCTGCCTGACCACATACGTACGGCCCTGGTGGAGGTGGACCGCGCCGTCGTGCACGGTGGTGTGCGCGGCGGAGGCGTCCACGGTGCCCAGCAGCCGGCCCGTCGCGGCCTCCACGATCTGCACCGGATCGCCGCTCTCGCCGCGGATGCCGGTCAGGTCGGCGGCCCTTTCCCGGCGCGTCCAGTGCCAGGCCTTCGTGCGGCGGCGCAGCAGTTTCGCGGCCTCCAGCTGCGGCAGCAGCCCGGCCGCGGCGGGGCCGAAGAGCGGCAGGTCCTCGTCCGTGAGCGGCAGCTCCTCGGCGGCGGCGCACAGGTGGGGCGCGAGCACATAGGGGTTGTCGGGGTCGAGGACGGTGGACTCCACCGGCTGGCGGAACACGGCCTCCGGGTGGTGCACCAGATAGGTGTCCAGCGGGTCGTCCCGTGCGACCAGCACCGCCAGCGCGCCCTGTCCGGAGCGTCCCGCCCGGCCCGCCTGCTGCCACAGCGAGGCCCGGGTGCCGGGATAGCCCGCGATCAGGACGGAGTCGAGGCCGGAGACGTCGACGCCGAGTTCCAGGGCGGTGGTGGCGGCGAGGCCCAGCAGCTCGCCGGTGTGCAGGGCGCGCTCCAGGGCACGGCGCTCCTCCGGGAGGTAGCCGCCGCGGTAGGCGGCGACGCGCCGGGCCAGCGAGCGGTCCACCTCGGCGAGCCGTTCCTGGGCGATCACGGAGATCAGCTCGGCGCCGCGCCGCGAGCGCACGAAGGCCACGGTACGCACGCCCTGTACGACCAGGTCGGTCAGCAGCTCCGCGGTCTCGGCGGTGGCGGTGCGGCGGACCGGGGCGCCCTTCTCGCCGTGCAGCTCGGTGAGCGGGGGCTCCCAGAGGGCGAAGACCAGTTCGCCGCGGGGCGAGGCGTCGTCGCTGATCTCCCGCACCTGCACGCCGGTCAGCCGCCCCGCCGCCACGGCGGGCTCGGCGGCGGTGGCGGAGGCGAGCAGGAAGACGGGCGACGAGCCGTACCGGGCGCAGAGCCTGCGCAGCCGGCGCAGCACCTGGGCGACGTGCGAGCCGAAGACGCCCCGATAGGTGTGGCACTCATCGATGACGACATAGCGCAGCGCGCGCAGGAAGGAGGACCAGCGGGGATGGGACGGGAGTATGCCCCGGTGCAGCATGTCGGGGTTGGTCAGCACATAGGTGGCGTACTGGCGCACCCACTCGCGCTCCTCGAAGGCGGTGTCGCCGTCGTAGACGGCGGGCCGTACCGCGGTGCCCAGCGGCGCGGCGAACTCCTTCACCATCCGGCACTGGTCGGCGGCGAGCGCCTTGGTGGGGGCCAGGTAGAGCGCGGTCGCGCCCCGCCCGTTCGGCGCCTCGGAGCCGTCCAGCAGGGTGCTGAGCACGGGCACGAGGTAGGCGAGGGACTTCCCGGAGGCGGTGCCGGTGGAGACGACGACGGACTCACCGTCGAGCGCGTGTTCGGCGGCGAGCGCCTGATGGGCCCAGGGGTGCTCGATTCCCGCCCGTTCCACAGCGCGGATGATCTCCGGTCGGATACGGTCGGGCCAGACGGCATGCCGCCCCGCACGCGGGGGCAAGTGCTCCGTATGGGTGATGCGCGAAACCCGGCCCTGCCCCGGGGCAAGACGGTCCAGGACTGTCTGCGGGGAGAGCCGGGCTGCGGTGTCCGCCGGGGATCTTTCGGGACGGTGATTCTTGGCCATCGGCATCGAGTGTGTCACCGGCACGACGGACAATGGACCCAAGGCGTCGTGCACGTCTGTCGTAAGTGATTGAATGCCATCGCGGCTGGCGATCCGTCCCGGGGTTCAAGCCGAGGTGTCCCTAGGGACGACCGCTCGATAGCAAGGTGCTGGAGGATCCGTGGACCTGTCCCTGTCGACCCGTACTGTCGGCGACCGTACGGTCGTCGAGGTCGGTGGCGAAATTGATGTGTACACCGCGCCCAAGCTGCGCGAGCAGTTGGTCGAGCTCGTGAACGACGGCAATTTCCACCTGGTCGTCGACATGGAGGGCGTGGACTTCCTCGACTCCACCGGGCTCGGCGTGCTGGTGGGGGGCCTCAAGCGCGTTCGCGCGCACGAGGGCTCGCTGCGCCTGGTCTGCAACCAGGAGCGCATTCTCAAGATCTTCCGTATCACTGGCCTGACGAAGGTGTTCCCGATCCACACCTCTGTCGAGGAAGCCGTCGCGGCCACCGACTGAGCCCGGCTCCCCGGGCCCGCGCCCGGGGCTTCACCACCCGGGGGGACCGGGCTCCGCGCCCGGCCCCCTCAGCACGCCCGTATGTCAAAGGGGGACGCATGGCCACCGTCGAACTCCGCTTCAGCGCGCTGCCCGAGCACGTCAGGACCGCCCGTCTGGTGGCGGCGGCAGTGGCGCGCAGGTCAGGGGTGGACGAGGCCGTGCTCGACGAGGTACGGCTCGCCGTGGGCGAGGCCTGCACCCGTGCCGTCGGCCTGCACCAGAGCAACGGGGTGTCGGCGCCGGTGCGCGTGCTGCTGATCGAGGAGGAGAAGCAGTTCTCCATCGAGGTCGGCGACGAGGCGCCGCGCTCGGCGGCCGTCGCCGGCGCGACCGGCGGTGCCGACGCGGACGCGGAGAGCGAGGACGAGATGGGCCTCGCCGTCATCAGCGGCCTCGTCGACGACGTGCAGGTGACGGCCGACGAACACGGCGGCCACATCCGCATGAGCTGGCCGACCCCGCCGACGACCCTCCTTCCCTGAGCCCGCGCCCTCCTTCCCTGAGCCCGCGCCCGGCATCGCTGAGCTCGCGCACGGCTTCGTTGAGCCTGCGCCCGGCTTCGCTGAGTTCACCCCGCCCGTCCTGAGCCCCTTCCCTGGCCTGCTCGGCCCGCACCGCGCTCAGCCTCGCGGGCCTGTGCCTGCGCCGGTCTCAGCCTTCCGGGCCCGTGCCTGCGCCGGTCTCAGCCTTCGGGGCAGGGCCCATGCCGCGCCCACGTTCCCGAGCCTGAGCCTGCGCCGTGCCCGCCCTGCCCGAGTCCGCCGCGCCCAGCGTTCCTCAGCCTGAGCCGTTCTTGAGTCTGCGCCGCACTCAGCGAGTCCACCCGCGCGTGCTGCCTTCCCCAGGCCGCGCAGCCCCTCGCCCGCCCTCAGCCCGCCCCGCATCCGCAGTCGGCGGCCCCTGAGCGCCACGCCCGGAAGGGGCGCGTGCCCGCCCCACCGACGGGTACGCCCGGCTGCCGCACCCGATCGGCTTACGAAGTCAGCCAACTTGCGGCGCCCGTTTCCCACCGGCGCACCGCGATCCCACCGGCCCCACCAGAGCCTCCGAGGACCCCGGCCCGGGCCCGGCCCGGGGCCGCGGAGCCCCTGCCGTGCCCCCGCCCCGCCTCCGACGGCCGCCCACACCCCCGTACCGTCCCCGCCTGGACCGCCTGCCGCAGCGGGGGCTCGACGCCTCTCAGTCTCGGCCCCGCCGCCCGCCGCCGTGGTGGCGGGCCGGGCCGCCATCCCCGGCATCACCCGTCATGAGCAGGGCGGACCGCATTCCCCCGCACGCTTTCCACACCCCGCCCACACAATTCTTGATCGAATTCCTGATTCGTGTCTATGATCACCCCGGGAAAACATCACCAGATCATCTGCCCGGCCATTACGGTGATGGATCAAGTGATTGTCGATCATTAGTCGTGGGTCAATGCCTTTAAGGCATTACACCTTTCGAGTGCGGGCCGTCCGCGGCGATCATTTGCGGCGGCGCAGGTGCGGGCCAATTACGATGACGGCCCACTGTTTAGATCCCGATCTGCTCCCTACAATCCGTCCACATCTTGAGCTCAGCCCAAGCGTCAAGGAGGACGAATGGCGGGGCTTTCCACCCCTCAAAAGTTTGACCACCCCTCAACCTTCGCAGCCGCAGTGCTGACCGACGACAACCGTATGATCGTGGTGGTCATCGGGATTGTCGCCCTCGCCGCACTCGTCGTTGCCGGGATCCTGGTGCGCCAGGTGCTCGCCGCGGGCGAGGGCACCGACAGCATGAAGAAGATCGCGGCCGCCGTGCAGGAGGGCGCCAACGCCTATCTGGCCCGGCAGCTGCGCACCCTCGGCGTATTCGCCGTCGTGGTGTTCTTCCTGCTCATGCTGCTGCCCGCGGACGACTGGAATCAGCGTGCCGGGCGGTCGGTGTTCTTCCTGATCGGTGCGGCCTTCTCGGCCGCCACCGGCTATATCGGCATGTGGCTCGCGGTGCGGAGCAATGTGCGCGTCGCGGCCGCCGCAAGAAAGGCGACACCCGGCGAGGGCGAGCCGGAAAAGGATCTCACCACCGTCTCGCACGAGGCAATGAAGATCGCTTTCCGTACGGGCGGCGTCGTCGGCATGTTCACCGTGGGGCTCGGGTTGCTCGGGGCCTCTTGTGTGGTGCTGGTGTACGCGGCCGACGCGCCGAAAGTCCTGGAGGGCTTCGGTCTCGGTGCGGCGCTCATCGCCATGTTCATGCGTGTCGGAGGCGGCATCTTCACCAAGGCCGCCGACGTCGGCGCCGACCTGGTCGGCAAGGTCGAACAGGGCATTCCGGAGGACGACCCGCGCAATGCCGCGACCATCGCCGACAATGTGGGCGACAACGTCGGCGACTGCGCGGGAATGGCCGCCGACCTCTTCGAGTCGTACGCCGTCACGCTGGTCGCCGCGCTGATTCTCGGCAAGGCGGCCTTCGGCGACTCCGGGCTGGCCTTCCCGCTGATCGTCCCGGCGATCGGTGTGATCACGGCGATGATCGGCATCTTCGCGGTGGCCCCCCGCCGCTCCGACCGCAGCGGCATGACCGCGATCAACCGCGGCTTCTTCATCTCCGCGGTGATCTCGCTCGTGCTGGTGGCCGTCGCCGTCTTCACCTACCTGCCGTCCTCGTACGCCGACCTGGACGGGATCACCGACGCGGCGATCCAGGGCAAGAGCGGGGACCCGCGCGTCCTCGCCCTTGTCGCCGTCGCCATCGGCATCGTGCTCGCCGCCCTCATCCAGCAGCTGACCGGGTACTTCACCGAGACCAGCCGGCGCCCCGTCAGGGACGTCGGCAAGACCTCGCTGACCGGCCCGGCCACCGTCGTGCTCTCCGGCATCTCGCTGGGGCTCGAGTCGGCCGTCTACACGGCGCTGCTGATCGGGCTCGGCGTGTACGGGGCGTTCCTGCTCGGCGGCACGTCGATCATGCTGGCGCTGTTCGCGGTGGCGCTCGCCGGTACCGGCCTGCTCACCACGGTCGGCGTGATCGTCGCCATGGACACCTTCGGCCCGGTCTCCGACAACGCCCAGGGCATCGCCGAGATGTCCGGCGACGTCGAGGGCGCGGGCGCGCAGGTGCTCACCGACCTGGACGCGGTGGGCAACACCACCAAGGCCATCACCAAGGGCATCGCGATCGCCACCGCCGTCCTCGCGGCGTCGGCGCTCTTCGGCTCGTTCCGTGACGCGATCACCTCGGCGGCGCGCGACGTCGGCGAGAAGGTCGGGTCGGGCGGCCCGCTGAGTCTGGTGATGGACATCTCGCAGCCCAACAACCTGGTCGGCCTGATCGCGGGCGCCGCCGTCGTCTTCCTCTTCTCCGGTCTCGCCATCAACGCGGTGTCCCGGTCCGCCGGGGCCGTGGTCTTCGAGGTGCGGCGGCAGTTCAAGGAGAAGCCCGGGATCATGGACTACACGGAGAAGCCCGAGTACGGGCGCGTCGTCGACATCTGCACCAAGGACGCGCTGCGTGAGCTGGCCACTCCAGGACTGCTCGCGGTGATGGCGCCGATCGCGATCGGCTTCACGCTCGGCGTCGGCGCGCTCGGCGCGTACCTCGCGGGCGCGATCGGTACGGGCACGCTGATGGCGGTGTTCCTCGCCAACTCCGGCGGCGCCTGGGACAACGCCAAGAAGCTCGTCGAGGACGGCCACCACGGCGGCAAGGGCAGTGAGGCCCATGCCGCGACGGTGATCGGCGACACCGTCGGCGACCCCTTCAAGGACACCGCGGGACCCGCGATCAACCCCCTGCTGAAGGTGATGAACCTGGTGGCGCTGCTCATCGCGCCCGCGGTCATCAAGTTCAGCTTCGGGGAGAGCGCGAGTGTCGCCGTGCGGGTGGTCATCGCGGTGCTCGCCCTGGCCGTGATCGTCGGGGCGGTCTTCGTGTCCAAGCGGCGCGGGATCGCGGTCGGCGGCGGAGACGACGAGGACGGCACGGGAGGCGCAGCAGAGGAGGACAAGAAGAAGGGCGAGCCGGTGGGCGAGTCGGCCGATGCGGCGGTGGTGTCGTAACGGCGGATTCGGATTCGGACTCGGATTCGGGAACGGATCCGGGGGCCCCGGTCCCTGGTCCCCGGCCCCGGCCCGGTCCCTGGTCCCCGGCCCCCGGCCCCCGGAGCCCCGGAGGTCCCGGAGCTCGGAAACTCGGGGACTTCGATCCCGGGCCGTCGGGCTCGGGCTCCGGCCCCGGGGCTGGGCAACAGACGGGCGGGCGGCGCACACACGCGTCGCCCGCCCGCCTGTGCGCCGGCGTAGTGGCTCTGTGCTGTTTCCCGCGCGCCCGCCCGGCGCCATGCGCGCCCGCCGGTGCCGCCGTGTGCCGGCACGTGTGTGTGCGGGCGCGGTGCGGATGAACGGCGCTGGGGCGGTCGGTGCGTGCGGTCGGTGCGGCCTCCGGGGTGAGGAGCGGTCGGTGCGTGCGGTCGGTGCGGCCTCCGGGGTGGCGGATGCACGGCGGCCGGTTCCCGTCGCCGTGAGTCATCTCTCCCTTGTCGTAAACAGCGCCAAGTCAATCCATAACCGGGCATTTGGGTCATGGCCGTCACCCGTCCGGCGTGTATGTTCCGGGGCCGGAAGCCATGGAAGGGGCCCATCCGGTGAAGAAGAAGCTCGCAGCCGTGCTGTCCGGCGGTGCGGTGGCGGTACTGGCGCTGTCGGGATGCACCGACGACAAGAAGGACCTCGACGCCTGGGCCAAGTCGGTCTGTGACTCCGTCCAGCCGCAGGCCAAGAAGATCGAGTCGGCCAACGCCGCCATCCAGCAGCAGACCTCGGACACCAGCAAGCCCGAGGACGTGCAGAAGACCGACTCTCAGGCCTTCCAGGACATGTCCGACGCCTACAAGGCGCTCGCCTCCGCCGTGGGCCGCGCCGGGGCGCCGCCCGTCGACGGCGGCGACAAGAAGCAGCAGGACGCGGTCAAGGAACTGAAGGGCACCGCCGCGTCCTACGCCGGGCTGAAGAAGCAGGTCGACGGCCTGGACACCAAGGACCAGGCCAAGTTCGCGGACGGCCTCACCGACATCGCCACCCGCTTGGACCAACTCGGCAAGACCGGCAACAACGCCCTGGCGAAGCTTGAGGCGGGCGACGTCGGCAAGTCGATGGAGAAGCAGAAGAGCTGCCAGAAGGCTTCGGCGAACCGGACGGGCACGACGACGGCGGGCTGACGCCGGTATGCGGCATGCGGGTCGAGGCCGGCACGCGGCATGCGAGTCGCGGTCGGCGTGCGGGATGTGGGCCGGCGCGGGCACGACGGTGGGCCGACGCGCACGACGGTGGGCCGACGCGCACGACGGCGGGTGGACGCGCACGACGGTGGGTCGACGCGCACGACGGTGGGCCGATGTGGCCGCACGCCAGCGGGGTGATGCAGGGGTGCGTCGATGCGGGGGCGCGTCGGTGGGGCCGGCACCGGGCAGGACGACGGGCTGCCGTGGGTTCCCGGGTGGGCTGCCGCGGATTCGTCGGTGGCTGCGGCGGACCCCGCCGGGGCACGGCGGGCCGGCGTCAGCACCGAGACGGGCGCACACCGGCACCGGGACGGGCCGGCGTCGGGCACCGGGACCGGCCGGCACCGGTCGCGAGCCGGGACGGCGTCGGGCGATCGAGACCGCCCGCCTCACGATCGACGCCCGCACCGCGCCCTCGGTCGTGCCCCGGACCGGCCGCCGGAGCGGACACAATGGGCCCCGTGAGTACCACCCGCCCCCCGGGCCCGCCGCTGTCGTCCCGTCCCCTGCCGTCCGCCCCCTCGTCGTCGCCGGAACCGGTGGCCGCCGCCGCGGCCGCCGCCAACGCCGCCGCACGGCTCCGGGACGCCCTCCTGGCCGCCGGCTTCACCGCGGACGGCCTCCTCGGCCTGCTCGGCCCCGCCGCCTACGCCGCCCTCGCGCGCGGTGAGACGGTGCCCGCGCTGCGGGCCACCCGCGGCGAGACGCCGCTGGAGTCGGTCGTCCGCCTCTTCCTGCTCCAGCAGCCCGTGCCGCACGCGCGCGTGGCGGACGTGCTGCCGGTGCGGGACTGCCTGGAGGCGGGGTGGCTCGCACAGGCGGGCGGCGGCGAGGTGGCCGCCACGGTGGACGTGCGGCCGTACGCCGGACCGTTGCGCCAGGACTGGTACGTCGTCTCCGACCTGGGCTGCGCGGTCGGCGGCGCCTCGGGCATCGGCGGGCCCGGCCGGCAGGCGGACTCCGACGTGGTGCTCGGCGTCGGCGGCGCCTCCACCACCCTCGCCCAGCTCACCGTCCGCGGCCCGGTCGGCAGCGCCCTCGACCTCGGCACCGGCTCCGGCGTCCAGGCGCTGCACGCCTCCCAGCACGCCGCCCGGGTCACCGCGACCGACACCAACCCGCGCGCCCTGCGCATGGCCGCGCTCACCCTCGCGCTGTCCGGCGCGCCGGCCGCCGACCTGCGCGAGGGCTCGCTCTACGAACCGGTGGGCGACGAGACGTACGACCTGATCGTGTCCAACCCGCCGTTCGTGATCTCGCCCGGCGCCCGGCTCACCTACCGGGACGGCGGCATGGGCGGTGACGACCTGTGCCGGACGCTGGTGCAGGGCGCGGGACGGCGGCTGAACGACGGCGGCCACGCGCAGTTCCTCGCCAACTGGCAGCACGTCGAGGGCGAGGACTGGACGGACCGCGTCCGCTCCTGGCTGCCGTCCGGCTGCGACGCCTGGATCGTCCAGCGCGAGGTGCAGGACGTCGCCCAGTACGCCGAGCTGTGGCTGCGGGACGCCGGCGACCACCGGGCGGACCCCGCCGAGTACGCGGCACGGTACGACGCCTGGCTGGACGAGTTCGAACGGCGCAAGACCAGGGCCGTCGGCTTCGGCTGGATCACCCTGCACCGCACCGGCGCTGTGGCGCCCTCCGTCACCGTGGAGGAGTGGCCGCACTCCGTCGAGCAGCCCCTCGGCGAGAGTGTCCGGGCGCACTTCCGCCGCCAGGCCTACCTGGCCACCCATGACGACGCCGCACTGCTCGAAGGCCGCTTCCGGCTGGCCCCCGAGGTCGTCCAGGAGCAGATCGGGCTGCCCGGTGCCGAGGACCCCGAGCACGTCGTGCTGCGCCAGCAGCGCGGGATGCGCCGTGCCACCAAGGTGGACACCGTCGGCGCCGGCTTCGCGGGGGTCTGCGACGGCACCCTGAGCGCCGGGCGGATCCTGGACGCCATCGCCCAGCTCCTCGGCGAGGACCCCGTCCTGCTCCGGGACCGCACCCCCGCGCAGATCCGGCTGCTCATCGAGCAGGGCTTCCTGGAACCCGCCGGCGAGCCGGGGAACGACACGGAACCGACCTCCTAGGGAGGCCATTCTGTAAGGCGCCTCCCTGGATGCCCTGCCCATCCGGCAGGGAGCCGCCCCTCCACACGGCAGGGAGGAGTCGCCCTCCACGGGGGGAGCCCGCCTCCGCGCGGCACGGAGCCCCTCTCCACACGGCACGGAGCCCTTCTCCGCGCGGCACGGAGCCCTTGCGCGCGGCGCGGAGCCCCTCTCCGCGCGGCACGGAGCCCCTCTTCGCCCAGGAGCGTGCCCCTCTTCACGTCGCAGGGTTCCTTCCCCCGGGCCGGTGATCCGGGTCCCGGAAGGGGCGCGGGGAACTGCGCGCTCGGCTCCCGCCGGCCGGTGGCCGGGTACGGGCCCGCAAGGGGCCGCTCGGGGGCCGGGCGCGTGAACCCGCAAGGGGCTGCTCGGGCTGCTCGGGCCCCGGGGCGCGTGAGCCCCCAAGGGGCGGCTCGGGGCGGCCCGGCGCACGGGACCGCACAGGCCGCGGGAGGCGGCCCGGCGTGGCGGCGGGGCCGCGAATGCGCCACCACCCGTTCACGCCAAATTCCTTCCCCCGTCGCCCGGCCGTGTCAGCCTCCGACCCTCCGGTACCGAAAGCCCACAGGTACCTCGGGAGGGCCCGCGGAGCCCGGCAGGGGCGGCCGGCGGGCGCGCCGGAAAGCCCCCGGCCTCCGGCGGAGGTGGGCGGGGGAGGCGACAGGACATGGAGTTGGAGAGCGTGCCCGCGGTCTTCGCGGGCGTGGTGTTCACGCTGTTCGGGGCGGGGCTGCTGCTCTGGACGGGGCTGCGGCTGCGGCACCGCGCGCCCGTGGCGGACGGTGTGAATCCCATCGCATCGGCCACGGTCGCCACGCTCGCCGGGACGGGCGCGCTGGGCCTCGGCTGCTGGTGTCTCAGCTGCGTCTGAGCACGGTGTGAGGCGCCGCACACCGGTAACTGAGATGTGACCCTCCGCATAAGGCGTAGCGGCAGGTCGCCGCTCCGGGCGGCAGGAACAGCGGAAGTCGGGTTACCGTTCGAGTGGCCGTTGTGGGCTTTCCCCGTTTGACACGGGGGCGGGAGGTACCGTCACACTCCGCAGCGTCAGCACATGTCCACCGAGCGTCGACCGGAGAGAAGAGCGAAGTTGTCCCCGACCAGCGAGACCGCACAGGGCGGCCGCCGACTCGTCATCGTCGAGTCGCCTGCCAAGGCGAAGACGATCAAGGGCTATCTCGGGCCCGGATACACCGTCGAGGCGAGCGTCGGGCACATCCGTGACCTCCCCAACGGCGCCGCCGAGGTCCCCGACAAGTACACGGGCGAGGTGCGCCGTCTCGGCGTGGACGTCGAGCACGACTTCCAGCCTGTCTACGTCGTCAACGCCGACAAGAAGTCCCAGGTCAAGAAGCTCAAGGAGCTGCTGCGCGACTCCGACGAGCTCTACCTCGCCACGGACGAGGACCGGGAGGGCGAGGCGATCGCCTGGCACCTCCAGGAGGTGCTCAAGCCGAAGATCCCGGTGCACCGGATGGTCTTCCACGAGATCACCAAGGACGCCATCCGGGCCGCCGTCGCCAACCCCCGCGAGCTGAACCAGAAGCTGGTCGACGCCCAGGAGACCCGCCGGATCCTCGACCGCCTCTACGGCTACGAGGTCTCCCCGGTGCTCTGGAAGAAGGTCATGCCGCGGCTGTCGGCGGGCCGCGTCCAGTCCGTCGCCACCCGTCTCGTCGTCGAGCGCGAGCGCGAGCGCATCGCCTTCCGCTCCGCCGAGTACTGGGACCTCACGGGCACCTTTGCGACCGGCCGCGCCGGCGACAGGTCCGACCCGGCGTCCCTGGTGGCCCGGCTGACCGCGGTGGACGGCAGGCGCGTCGCCCAGGGCCGTGACTTCGACTCCGTCGGCCGGCTCAAGACGGCGAACACCCTCCACCTCGACGAGGAGAACGCCCGCGCGCTGGCCGCCGCCCTGGAGCGCTCGGAGTTCTCCGTGCGCTCCGTGGAGTCCAAGCCGTACCGGCGCTCCCCGTACGCGCCGTTCCGCACCACCACGCTCCAGCAGGAGGCCAGCCGCAAGCTCGGTTTCGGTGCGAAGGCGACCATGCAGATCGCCCAGAAGCTGTACGAGAACGGCTTCATCACCTATATGCGTACGGACTCCACGACGCTCTCCGACACGGCAGTCGCCGCCGCCCGCGCGCAGGTCACCCAGCTCTACGGCGCCGATTACCTCCCCGAGCGGCCCCGTACGTACGCGGGCAAGGTCAAGAACGCCCAGGAGGCGCACGAGGCGATCCGCCCCTCCGGCGACCGCTTCCGCACCCCGGCGGAGACCGGCCTCACCGGTGAGCAGTTCAAGCTCTACGAGCTGATCTGGAAGCGGACCGTCGCCTCCCAGATGAAGGACGCGGTGGGCAACAGCGTCACCGTCAAGATCGGTGGGCGCTCCGGCGACGGCCGGGACGCCGAGTTCAGCGCCTCCGGCAAGACCATCACCTTCCACGGCTTCCTGAAGGCCTACGTGGAGGGCGCCGACGACCCGAACGCCGAGCTGGACGACCGCGAGCGGCGCCTGCCGCAGGTCGCCGAGGGCGACGCCCTCACCGCCGAGGAGATCACCGCCGACGGTCACGCGACCAAGCCGCCCGCCCGCTACACCGAGGCGTCCCTGGTCAAGGAGCTGGAGGAGCGCGAGATCGGCCGCCCGTCGACCTACGCGTCGATCATCGGCACCATCCTCGACCGCGGCTACGTCTTCAAGAAGGGCACCGCACTCGTCCCGTCGTTCCTGTCCTTCGCCGTCGTCAACCTCCTGGAGAAGCACTTCGGGCGGCTCGTCGACTACGACTTCACCGCCCGCATGGAGGACGACCTCGACCGCATCGCGCGCGGTGAGGCGCAGTCCGTGCCGTGGCTGCGGCGGTTCTACTTCGGCGAGGGCGGCCCGGACGGCGCCGGCGCCGCGGCGGCTGCGGGCAACGGCGACGGGGACCACCTCGGCGGCCTCAAGGAACTCGTCACCGACCTCGGCGCGATCGACGCCCGCGAGGTGTCGTCGTTCCCCGTCGGCAACGGCATCGTGCTCCGTGTCGGCCGTTACGGCCCCTATGTGGAGCGCGGTACGCGCGACGAGGAAGGGCACCAGCGCGCCGACGTCCCCGGGGACCTCGCCCCCGACGAGCTGACCGTCGAGTACGCGGAGGAGCTGCTCGCCAAGCCGACCGGCGACTTCGAGCTGGGCACCGACCCGGGGACCGGCCGTCAGATCGTCGCCAAGGACGGTCGCTACGGTCCCTATGTCACCGAGGTGCTGCCCGAGGGGACGCCCAAGACCGGCAAGAACGCGGTCAAGCCGCGGACGGCCTCGCTGTTCAAGTCGATGTCCCTGGACACCGTCACGCTTCAGGACGCCCTCAAGCTGATGTCGCTGCCGCGGGTGGTCGGGACCGACCCGGAGGGCGTGGAGATCACCGCGCAGAACGGGCGGTACGGGCCGTACCTCAAGCGGGGCACGGACTCGCGGTCGCTGCAGAGCGAGGACCAGATCTTCGACATCACCCTGGACGAGGCCCTCGCGATCTACGCCCAGCCGAAGCAGCGGGGGCGGGCGGCCGCCAAGCCGCCGCTCAAGGAGCTGGGGGAGGACCCGGTCAGCGGGAAGCCCGTCGTGGTCAAGGACGGGCGGTTCGGGCCGTATGTCACCGATGGCGAGACGAACGCGACGCTCAGGGCCGCGGACAGTGTGGAGGCGATCACCGCTGAGCGGGGGTTCGAGCTGCTGGCGGAGAAGCGGGCGAAGGGGCCGGTGAAGCGGGCGGCCAAGAAGGCGCCTGCCAAGAAGGCGCCTGCCAAGAAGAAGACCGCGGGGGCGGCGGGGGCGGCGGGGGCGGCGAAGAAGGCTGCTTCCGGGAAGCGGGCGGCCTCGTCCAAGAGCGACCAGGGCTGAGGCGCGCGCCCGAGGCATGAGGGCGCCGGAGTGGTGGGCTGGCGTCGGGCTGTCGGTGCGGGCCGATAGGCTGGACGGATGACGCGAGCCGAGCAGCCTACGGCCCCAGACGACGCCCTGGTCGCGGATTCCCGGGAGCGAGCCGTCCGCGCCCTCCTACGCGTGCCCGCGCTGAAACGCCTGTGGAGCGCCCACCTCATCGGCGCAGTGGCCGACGCCCTCGCCGTCCTCGTCCTCGTGGCCCTCGTCCTCCAGGCCGCCATCGTCGAGGGCTCGTTCGGCGGCGGCTACCGCGGCGTCGCACTCGCGATCGCCGCCGTCTTCGCCGCCCGCATCCTGGCGACCCTCCTCTTCGGCGCCGTCCTGCTCGGGCCGCTGACGTCCCTCACCGCGCCCGGCGGCCCGCTGGACCGCCGCTGGACCCTGCTCGGTGCCGACGGCGTGCGCGCGGCGCTGATGATCGTCGCGCCGCTGTGGATCGCCTGGACGCCGCAGGACGCACCCGCGCTGCTGCTCGTCACCGCGTTCGTGGGCGGTGTCGCCGAGCGGTTGTGGACGGTCTGCCGGGAGAGCGCGGCGCCCGCCCTGCTGCCCCCGCCGCCGCCCGAGGGCGCCGCGGTGCGGCCGCTGCCGGACCACATGGACGCCCTGCGCCGCCTCTCGCTGCGCACCGGGTTCGTGGCGCTGCCGCTGGCCGCCGCCGCCCTGGTCGTCGTGACCCTCGTCAGCAATCTGCTCGGCACCGGCATCGCCTGGTTCACCCAGCACCAGGCGGCCCTGGCGTCGTACACGGCCGCCGGCCTGTTCGCCGCCTCGCTGTCCGTCCTGACGTCCCTCGAACTGCCCGGCACCCAGACACCGCGCCCGAGGTCCCCGCTGGAGGGCCTGCGCCGCCCCAGGACGCCCGACGGAGTCGACAAGGGCCGCACCGGCGCCGTACCGCTCCTGGTGTTCGCCTGCGGAGCCGTCGCCGGGGCGATCGCCGCGGCCGCCGCTGTCGCCGTGCTGCACGCCAAGGACCTCGGCGGTGGCCCGGTCGCCTTCGGCCTGCTGGTGCTCGCCCTGACCGGGGGGGCCACCGCCGGCATCCGTACCGCTCCCTCGGTGCTGCCGTCCCTGTCCCGCCGCAGGCTGATGGCGTTCGCCACCGCCCTCACCGGTGTCGCCCTGCTCGCCGCCGGTCTCGTGCCCGACATCGCCACCGTCCTCGGCATCACCACCCTCGCCGGCCTCACCGCGGGCATCGCGGCCAACACCGGTCACACCCTGCTCCACCAGGAGACCGAGGAGGCCCGGCACACCCGCACCACCGCCCACCTGCACGCGGTGGCACGGCTCTTCGTCGGCGTCGGCGCCGTCGCGGCCCCCGTGCTCGCCGGCGCGATCGGGCGGCACCGCGTGGAGGACGGCAAGTTCGTCTTCGCGCACGGCGGCGCCGCGTTCGTCATGATGCTCGTCGGCGCCCTGCTGCTGCCGGTCGCCGCGCTGCTGCTCGCCAAGGTCGACGACCGCTCCGGCGTCCCCCTGCGGCACGACCTGCGCGACGCGGTGCGCGGCGCCGACCCGCTCCAGGCCCCGGCACCCACCGGCTTCTTCATCGCCCTGGAGGGCGGCGACGGCGCGGGCAAGACCACCCAGGCCGAGGCGCTCGCCGAGTGGATCCGCGCCAAGGGGCACGAGGTCGTGCTCACCCGCGAGCCGGGCGCCACCCCCATGGGCAAGCGGCTGCGCTCCATCCTGCTCGACGTCCAGTCCGCCGGCATCTCGCACCGCGCCGAGGCCCTGCTGTACGCGGCCGACCGCGCCGAGCACGTCGACACCGTCGTACGACCCGCCCTGGAGCGCGGCGCCGTCGTCATCTCGGACCGCTACATCGACTCGTCCGTGGCCTACCAGGGCGCGGGCCGCGACCTCTCGCCCACGGAGATCGCCCGGATCTCCCGCTGGGCCACCGACGGCCTGGTGCCGCACCTGACGGTGCTGCTGGACGTCCCCCCGGAGGTCGCGAGGGAACGGTTCACGGAGGCACCGGACCGCCTGGAGTCGGAGCCCGCCGAGTTCCACGCGCGCGTGCGCAGTGGTTTCCTCACCCTCGCCGCCGCCGACCCCGGCCGGTACCTCGTCGTCGACGCCGGCCAGGAGCCCGAAGCGATCACCATGGTGATCCGGCACCGTCTCGACTCCGTGCTGCCGCTCTCCGAGGCCGAGGTGAAGGCCCAGGAGGAGGCACGCAAGGCCGCCGAGGAGGAGGCCAGGCGGCGCGCGGAGGAAGAGGCCAGGCGCAAGGCCGAGGAGGAGCGCCTGGAGCGCGAGCGCCAGGCTGAGCTCGCCAGGCTCCGTGCCGAGGAGGAGGCCCGCAAGCAGCGCGAGCTGGAGGAGGCGCAGCAGCGCGAGGCCGAGCGGCAGGCCGAGGAGGCCAGGAAGCGCGCCGAGGAGGCCCGCCGCCGCGCCGAGGAGGAGCGTGCCCGGCTCCTCGCCGAGGAGAAGGCCCGCGCCGAGGAGGAGCAGCGCCGCCGCCAGCGCGCCGAGGACGAGGCGCGCGTCCGCGCGGCACAGGAGGCCCGGCGCGCGGAGGAGCAGCGCAAGGCCGAGGAGGCCCTGCTGCGCGCGGAGCGGGAGCGGCGGTCGGGTGAGGGGCACGGCGGCGCCCCGGGCGGCTCCGGCGCCGGATCGCCGTCGGACTCCGGTCCGGCCGGCCCCGGGCCCGGCCGCGGCGGCTCGTCCGGTCCCGGCGACACCCCCGGCGGTCCCACGGCCGCCGCGAGTGCCGGCGGTGCGGCGGGCGGCCCGGCGCACGGCGCCCCGGGCGCCTCGGTGTACTGGTCCCCGGACACCGCGGAGACCGTGCCCACGCCCGTCGTCTCGCAGCGCGACGCGGCGGCCCGCCGCCCGAGCCCGGAGTCCGAGGAGACCGCGGTGCTGCCGGCGTTCGGCGCGAACCCGCCGGGTGAGCAGCCCGGTGCGAACCCACCCGGCGCCTTCGACGAGACCGCGAAGCTGCCGGCCGTGGGCGACCCCGATGTGCCCCCGCCGGCCTCCGGCGACCCGGCCGACCGCGTGCCCCCGGGGCTCTTCCGAGACGAGCGCCAGGAGCAGGACCCGGGCGCCGGCTCCACCGGGCTGACCGGCGCGAACGACAAGACGCGCGAGCTGCCCCAGATAGACCCCGAAACGGGCGCCCCGCGCTCCCGCCCGCGCCCCGCCTGGGCGGAGGAGACCCCGTTGGACGACCTCCCCACCCTCGCCGACGAGCTCCTCGGCCCGCACGAGGGCGAGGCCGACGAGGACGACGGCCGGGGGCGTGGAGGACGCGGGCAGTGAGCGGGTGCGCCGGGGTGCGGGCGCGAGCGCGGGTGCTGAGGAGCGCGCCGGGGCACGGACGCTGAGGCGTGCGCGCCGGGCGCGCGGCGTGTGGCGCGACCGTGTGGGGGCCGGTGCGCGGGCGGTGACTGCCTGCGGGTCGCGGCGCGCGGGGCCGGCGCGCGAGGGGTGCCCGGGGCGGGTGCGCTGGACCGGTTCGCGGCGGCGCCAGCCTGCGGGTGGTTTCGCGGTTCCTGGCGGCAGGTTCCCCCGCCGGGAGCCCCCGGTGGCGAGCTCCCGGCGGCGCGTTCGTGGTGACACCGTCCAGATGCGCAGGGTCGGGCGGAGGCGCAGGTCAGCGGCGTCCCTGTGGTGCCTGGGCCCCGATTGTCAGACCCGTCCCGCACAATGAACGTCGACCGCTGAACCACGTCCGCGGGGCGGCGGCTGCGAGCACACCCGGAGCCGAAGAGCCGGCACCGAAAGACCGAAGAGACCGACAGACCGAGAGACCGAGAGACCGAAGAGTCGGCCTCGATGAGCCACGCCGGGAGAGTCGGCCTCGATGAGCCACGCCGGGTGCCGGCGGGTCCGGGCCGAAAGGGGAAGACCTGATGTCCGTGTGGGACGACCTGGTGGGCCAGGAGCAGGTGAGCGCCCAGCTCACCGCCGCCGCGCGGGACGCCGACGCCCTCGTCACCGCCGTGGACGAGCGGACCCCGGCCCCCGAGGCGTCCAAGATGACACACGCCTGGCTCTTCACCGGACCGCCCGGTTCCGGCCGCGACACCGCCGCGCGGGCCTTCGCCGCCGCCCTCCAGTGCACCAGCCCCGACCGGGCACTGGGCGGCGTCCCCGGCTGCGGCTTCTGCGACGGCTGCCACACGACGCTCATCGGCACGCATGCCGACGTGCAGGTCGTCAGGACGGACCTGCTCTCCATCGGCGTCAAGGAGACCCGCGAGCTGGTCCGCCGCTCCCAGCTCTCGCCGGCCGGGGGCCGCT
The DNA here is from genome assembly GCF_057320905.1 of Streptomyces sp. DSM 116793. Classification (NCBI taxonomy): domain Bacteria; kingdom Bacillati; phylum Actinomycetota; class Actinomycetes; order Kitasatosporales; family Streptomycetaceae; genus Streptomyces; species Streptomyces sp. DSM 116793. The sequence continues at coordinate 5,140,027 of NZ_CM170494.1, forward strand.
GGCAGGTCATCGTCCTGGAGGACGCCGACCGCCTCACCGAGGGCGCGGGGAACGTCCTGCTGAAGGCCGTCGAGGAGCCCGCCCCACGCACGGTCTGGCTGCTCTGCGCCCCCTCCCTGGAGGACGTCCTCCCCACCATCCGCTCCCGCTGCCGCCTGCTGACGCTGCGCACTCCCTCCGTGGCCGCCGTGGCCGACATGCTCGTCCGGCGCGACGGCGTGGAGCCCGCCGTCGCCGAGTCCGCCGCCCGTGCCACCCAGGGACACATCGACCGGGCCCGCCGCCTGGCGACCGACGAGCGCGCCCGCGCCCGCCGCGCCACCGTGCTCAAGCTTCCGCTCCGGGTCGACGACGTCGGTGGCTGCCTGAAGGCGGCCCAGGAGCTGATCGACGCCGCCGCGGAGGACGCCAAGCAGGTCGCCGAGGACGTCGACACAAAGGAGACCGAGGACCTGAAGGCGGCACTCGGCGCCGCCCAGGGCGGCAGGATGCCGCGCGGCACGGCGGGCGTGATGAAGGAGCTGGAGGACCGTCAGAAGCGCCGGCGCACCCGCACCCAGCGGGACAGCCTGGACCTCGCCCTCACCGACCTCACGGCCTTCTACCGCGATGTGCTCGCCCTCCAGCTGGGCTCCCGGCTGGCGCTCGCGACGGTCGACGTACAGGACGCCGTGGAACGCGTCGCCCAGGGGACGTCTCCCGAGGCGACACTCCGCCGGATAGAGGCGATCGCCGCGTGCCGAGAGGCCCTCGACCGCAACGTCGCCCCGCTGCTCGCGGTGGAGGCCATGACGCTGGCACTACGGGCGGGCTGAGGTCCCCGCCTGCCTGTCGGGGCCGAGGTGTCGCTCGCCTACCGGGGCTGAGGTGTCGCTCGCATGTCGGCGGACCGGGGTTCGGCTTGGTTGCCGGTGGGCTGCGGTGCCGCCTGTCCGGCGGTGGGCTGAGGCGACGACGCACGTGGTGTCGGTGGCCTGATGCCGGTGTGCGGTGTGCGGTGTGCGGTGTGCGGTGGGCAATGGGCCGGGGTGCCGGGGTGCCGGGGTGCGGCACACCGGACGGTGGCGGAGGAGCCGCCGTCCACCTCCGCGCGCCACGCCCACGATGGGGTCCCTCGACACCACTTAGCGCGACTGGACGATTCCATGGAGTTAAAGTCGCCGGGTGAACACCAGCCGCCGCCCCCGCGCCACCGGCCCCGGCGCTCCCGCGCACCCGACAGCCCCCACGGCCCCAACTGCGCCCTTGGCCCGCACCGTCCCCGTCGCCCCGGCCGCACCGGCGGCACCCGCACCTGCACCCGCCTCCGCCACACCGGGCGCCCCTGCCACCCTGGCCGCTCCCGCCCCCGCCGCGTCCACCGGCCCCGGCGCGCCCACTGGCCCCACCGCGCCCGCCGCGCCGGCAGTGCCGACCGCCCCCGCCGCGCCGGCAGTGCCGACCGCGCCGGCCGTGGCCACCGTCGCCGGTCCCGGCACAGGTCGTGTGGTCCGGCTGACGGTCCTCCGCATGGCGGGTGTGCTGCTGGCCGCCGGGGGGCTGCTCGCCTCCGGCTGTTCCTCCGGCCGGTCCGCGGCCGGGGCCGCCACCGTCGCGGCGCTGCCCCAGGCCACCCCGAAGGCCCTGGCGCCGTACTACACGCAGCGTCTCCGCTGGCACGGGTGCAGGGAAGCGGGGTTCGAGTGCGCCACCATGAAGGCCCCGCTGGACTACGCGCGGCCCGGCGAGGGCGACGTCAAGCTGGCCGTCGCCCGCAAGAAGGCCACGGGGCCGGGCAAGCGGATCGGTTCCCTCCTGGTCAACCCGGGCGGCCCGGGCGGCTCGGCGATCGGCTACCTCCAGGCGTACGCCGCGGTGGGCTACCCCGCCGAGGTCCGCGCTCGTTACGACATGGTCGGCGTCGACCCGCGGGGCGTCGCCGCGAGCCAGGCCGTGACCTGCCTGAACGGCAAGCAGATGGACGCCTACACGCAGACCGACACGACCCCCGACGACGACCGTGAGCGGGCGCGGCTGGTGTCGGCGATCAAGGAGTTCACGGCCGGGTGCAAACGGCGTTCCGGTGCGCTCCTGCCGCATGTCTCCACGGTGGAGGCGGCGCGTGACATGGACATTCTGCGCGCCGCGCTGGGCGACAGGAGGCTGAACTACGTCGGCGCCTCGTACGGCAGCCTCCTCGGGGCGACGTACGCAGGCCTGTACCCGAGCCGCGCCGGCCGCCTCGTGCTGGACGGCGCGATGGACCCGAGCCTGTCGGCGCGCGGGATGAACCTCCAGCAGACGGCCGGGTTCGAGACCGCGTTCGAGTCCTTCGCCAAGGACTGCGCGCGCCGCTCCGACTGCCCCCTGGGCGACGCGCCCGGCTCCGGCACGGGCGACGGCACCGGTGACGGCACGGGCGACGGCACGAGTACCAGCATCGCGACCGACCCGGACGCGTCGGCCGGCTCCGGCACGGGCTCGGGCGCGGGCTCCCGCAGGGCGAGCGGCGCCGGGGCCCGAGGCGGCGCGGCACCCGGCAAGGCGATCACACCCGCGGATGTGGGCGCGCACCTGAAGTCGTTCTTCCAGCGGCTGGACCGGACGCCGCTGGCCGCAGACGAGGGCTCAGGGGTGGGCACCGGCACGGACGGCTCCGCGGGCACCGGCAACCAGGGCACCGGAACCGGCACCGGCCAGGGCACCGGGCACGGCACCGGCCGCGGCGGCCGCATGCTCGGCGAGGCGCTGGCCACCACCGGGGTGATGGCCGCCATGTACGACGAGGCGGCGTGGCCCCAGCTCCGTGCCGCCCTCACCGCCGCGATCGAGGACGGCGACGGCTCGGGCCTGCTGGCCCTGGCGGACAGCTACTACGAGCGGGGCAGCGACGGCCGCTACGCCAACCTGATGTTCGCCAACGCCGCCGTGAACTGCCTCGACCTACCGCCCGCCTTCAGCTCCCCCGACCAGGTCCGAAAGGCCCTGCCGGACTTCAGGAAGGCGTCCCCCGTCTTCGGCGACGGCCTCGCCTGGGCCTCCCTGACCTGCACCTACTGGCCGGTGCCCGCCACCGGCCGACCGCACCGCATCGAGGCGAAGGGCGCCCCGCCGATCGTCGTCGTCGGCACCGTCCGCGACCCGGCCACCCCCTACCGCTGGGCCCGCTCCCTGTCCGCCCAGCTCTCCTCGGGCCGGCTGCTCACCTACGACGGCGACGGCCACACCGCGTACGGCCGCGGCAGCACCTGCGTCGACAGGGCGATCAACCGCTACCTCGTCTCCGGCACCGCCCCGAAGGACGGGACACGCTGCTCGTAGCGGCGTGCCCGGCGGAGGCGGAAGGCGCCGCTCAGGCCAGCCGGAACCGGCGCGGCCGGGGCGCGTACGGAGCACCCCCGGAAACTGTGTAGACTTGGCGGCGCCGCTGATCGCACCATCTAGGTGCGACACGCAAGCCGCCTTAGCTCAGATGGCCAGAGCAACGCACTCGTAATGCGTAGGTCTCGGGTTCGAATCCCGAAGGCGGCTCCATCAGACCCCAGGTCAGATAGCCGCTGACCTGGGGTTTTCTGTTTCTCGGGGCATGGCGGGGCACACGGCCGAGGGGTCGTGGGATTGCTTGCGTGAGCGATGCGTGAGCGGAGGGGGCCGGCCCTACTTCTTGGGCTTCTTCCGCCGGGCCTTCTTCTTGCCCTCGACCTGGGCCTTCTTGGCGCGCTTGGCCTTCTTCCGGGCCTTCTCCGCCTTGCGTGCGGCCTCTTCGGCCTCCGCCTTGCGCTGGAGCGGGACCAGCTTGGCCGTGGCCTCGGCGGCGCTCTTGCCGACGTGGGGCAGGACGCTCTGGTAGATGTCCCGCGTGATCCGGGTGTCGCTGTGCCCGAGCGTGTCCGACACGATCTTCACGTCGATGCCGGCGGCGAGCATGAGCGTGGCCGCCCCGTGGCGGAGGTCGTGCAGGCGGATCGGAGGGAGACCGGAGGCGGCGACGAGACGCTCGAAGAGGTCGGTCACCTTGCCCGGGTGGAGCCAGGAGCCGTCCTCCTGGGTGAAGACGAGGCCCGTCTCGACCCAGGCTGTTCCCCACTCCTCGCGCTCCGCCTCCTGCTGCTTGCGGTGCCGCTCCAGGACGCCGACGGTGTCGTCGTCCAGGGCCACGACGCGGAAGCCGCTGTCCGTCTTCGGTTCGGACGACTCGACCTCCCACCCGTCTTGCACGAGCTGGCCGGTGACGGTGAGGGAGTGCCGGTCGAGGTTGGTCTCCGACCACGGCTGTCCGCACGCCTCGCCGCGCCGCAGGCCGCGGAAGGCGATCAGGTGCCACATGGCGTACAGCCGGTCCGCGGCCACGAAGTCTAGGAAGGCGCCGGTCTGTTCCGGCGTCCAGACCATGACGGGCGAAGGTTTCTCTCCGGTCTGCTGCCACCGGGAGACCCGCTCGTCCGTCCACACCAGGGCCTTCGGCTTGCGGACCGGGTCGATCTCGACGTGGGCCGCCGGGTTGAAGGTGATGATCTGCTGGCCGATCGCGTCGTTCAGGGCGGCGCGGAGCGTGGCCTTGATGTGCTGGCGCGTGGACGGTCCGGTGACGCGGCGGAAGGGCGGCATCGCGTCGATCGCCGCCTTCATGGTCTTGCGGCGTGCCCGGTTCTCCGCGCCCTTCCACGGCACGGTTGCCAACTCCTGGACCGCCGCGCGTCGCTGGGCGTTCTGCTCCAGGATCTCGGCGTTTGCGTCGGTGATGGCGGTGAACATCTCGCTGAGGTGGCTCACGCGCAGCCGGTCGAGGCGCCGGTCGCCGATGTGGGGCTTGAGGTGCACGCGAACGTCGGTCTCGTAGCGGCTGATGCCCGACTTGCGGATGCGCTTGCCCGCGAGCCAGCGATCCAGCCACTCGGCCACGGTGAGGCTGCCGACGAGGTCCTGACCGGCCTTCAGCCGCCGCCGGGTCTCCTCCACGTCCGGCAGCGGCAGCTTCTCGCCGCTCACCTCTGCCAGCATCTCCGCGATCAGCTGGACGCCTTCGGGGTCGTCGGCCTCGGCGAGTCCCATGAGGGCACGGACGTGGTCGAGATCGGCCTGGGCGGCCTTGAGGCTGCTGTACCCGCCACGGGCGAATGATCGGCGGCTGCCCTCTTCGCGGGGCGGCAGCTCCTGGCGTATGGAGTAGGTGCAGTGGTTCCTGCTATTGCGTTTGGGACAGGAGGAGCCGAGTTCCCTGCCGGTCTTCGGGTCACGGCAGGAGCAGCGGCGGTATGTGGAGCCCTTCAAAGGCGGTCCTCCGGGGCGGTGTCGGTACTGCTTTCGGACGCGTCGACGTCGCTCAGCGCTGGTGGCAGATCGGGTGCGGCGGCCCCCTCTGCGCGGAGGCCGCGACGGAGGTGGCGGAGGCGGTACTTGGCGGAGATGGCCTGGTCGGCGTATTCGGTCCGCTTGCGTTCGGCCTCTTCCTGCTCTGCGCGGCTTGTGGCCGTCTTGGCCGCGAACCGAGCCCGCTCCTCCTCTTCGAGCGCTGCGAGCGCGGTGCGTACGAGGCTGGCGTGGCGCTCGAAGTCGGGGACCAGGCCGGCGTCGTAGCCAGGCACGTCCTGCTCGCTGGTGAAGCGCCGCAGGGCGTCCCAGGTGGGCACGGGGTCCTGGAACGGGAGTTCCTGGGTCTGCTCGACGTAGCCGACGGGGAAGATCAGGCAGATCGGGTACGTCTTAAGGGCGGCCGCCAGGACCATCACGTCCACCAGCGGAAGGTTGGCCCTGCGCCCGGACTCCATGTTGGCGATCACGTTGCGCGGGATCGGATGCCCCAGCCGCTCGCACTGGTCCGCCAGGTCCTGGGCGCTCCACCCCATCTCCCTCCTTCTCCGTCGGATTTCACCGGCCACGTTGGCCTTGATCCGGTCCGCCCACTCGGGGACGTCGTCCTCATCAGCATCCACACTGCGCTGTGTCATGAAGACACATTAGCTTGGCCATCCTGGTTGGTAAGACACCTGGAGCCGGACGTGACGGGCACGTTCGCCGAGGGCTGTACCGAAGGGGCGCAACGTATGCGCGAAGGCATAGCGGCGGGACGATTGAAGGGCTCGAAGGGGATGAGCCGGGAAGAGCTGCTCGCTCTTCCCGTGTCGGTTGACCTGGAGACAAGCAACCGCGCTCTGGGTCTCGGACGGAGCAAGGGCTACGAGCTGGCGAAGCGGGGCGAGTACCCGTGCAAGGTGCTGCGGCTCGGCAACGCCTACCGGGTCGTGACCGCGGATCTGCTGGATCTGCTCGGGCTTGCGGCGTGAAGGGACGGCAACGTAGCAGACGGTTCTGCGCTGAGCTGACACAGAAGTGTTGGACTGTTGCCGGGCATGGGCGTACGGTCCGTGTTCCCTCGCGATGGCGTGCTGCCCGCGAGACGGGGACGGACCCCCGGCGCTGCAACGCCGGAGGCCCAGCAACCCCGAACGGCCCTGGAAGAACCAACCCGGCGGCAACGGCGCGCAAGCCGCCACCGCCAGACAAGGAGCTGCCCCGTGGAACATACGGGAGCCGAGTCCTGTTCCGACACCGCCAAGTACACCTGGCCGCCGGTCGCAGTCCCCGGTCAGCCCGGTCGCCACACCGGCGAAGTCACCATGCCCGCAGGCGAAGGAGCGCCGGACGCAGCTACGGCGGATCAGTCCGGAGAGGATGCTTCGCCGGAGCCGGAGCCGGAGCCGGAGCCGGAGCCGGAGCCGGAGCCGACCGCCGGGTCATCGTTGCTAAACGAACTGCGTGCGCAGATAGCGAAGTTCGTGATCCTGCCCTCAGCAGAGGCCCTGGACGCCGTCACACTGTGGGTGGCGGCGACGCATCTGCAGCCCGCCTGGCAGCACGCGCCGCGCCTCGCCGTGGTCGGACCGGCGAAGCGGTGCGGCAAGTCGCGGCTGCTGGACGTGCTGACCGAGACGGTTCACGAGCCGATGCTCACCATCAACACCACACCGGCTGCGGTCTTCCGCTCGATCACCGAGGAGCCACCCACGCTCCTGGTGGACGAGGCGGACACCATCTTCGGCACGCCGAAGCAGGCAGAGAAGAACGAGGAGATGCGCGGCCTGCTCAACGCAGGACACCAGCGCAATCGCTTCGTCACGCGGGTCGTCGGCAACGACCACACCCCGCACAGGTTCGCCACCTTCGCCATGGCCGCCCTCGCTGGGATCGGCGAGCTGCCCGACACGATCATGGACCGGTCGGTGGTGATCCGAATGCGCCGTCGCGCGGAGGGGGAGTACGTCAAGCCCTTCCGCTCCCGCCGCGACATCCCAGGGCTCCATGCCCTGCGCGATCGCATCGCCGCCTGGGCCAGGCCGCTGCTCGACGAGGCGGCGGATCTGGAGCCGGACATGCCGGTGGAGGACCGGGCCGCAGACACCTGGGAGCCCCTGGTCATCGTTGCCGACCTCGCCGCCGGATCCTGGCCCCGTCGCGCCCGCGAGGCGTGTGCGCGGATGGTGGCCGCGGAGATCGAGGCCGAGGAGGACCAGCCCGGCGAGGCCCGGATCCTTGCCGACATCCGCAGGGTCTTCGTCGCCCAGCGCGAGGTCGACAGCCTCTCCACGGACGAACTGCTGCACCACCTGCGGCAGAACGCCGAGAACCCGTGGGCGGAATGGGGACGCAACGGCCTGACCGCCCGCGACCTCGCGGCGATGCTGCGCCGGTACGACATCAAGCCCGGCAACGTCCGCCTGGCTGACGGAACCCAGCGCAAGGGCTACATGCGCAACAAGTTCCTCGACGCCTGGCGCCGCTACTGCCCCACCGTCCACGCGGTGGACGCCGAGCCCGCTGCCTCCACCTTGGGCTGAGCCGGCCTCCACCCAGGTGGCCGTCCCTGCCGTCCCTGCCGTCCCTGCCGTGAAACCGCAGATCAAACGGCGTGCAGGCAAGACGGAAACCGGAGGCAAGACGGCACCGCGATCAAGACGATACGCGCCGCCCTGCTGGCACCCTGCCCGGATCCGTCTTGTGCCGTCCCCACGCGTCCCCGCCGTATCGGCGCAGGTAAGGGCTCTGTCGGCCGGGACGGCACGAGGCAACGACGCCGTCCCACTCGATACACGACCCCGCCAACGCCTCCGGTACGCCAGATCGAGGGCCCTGCCGTACCCACCCTGACCTGCGCTTGCAACGGCCAAGACGGCAAAGACGGATCACACCGCCAAACCCCAGGAGTATCCCGCTTGCCCCACCCATCCACACCCGCCTACCGGGACCGCCGCCCGGACGAGGGACGACCGAAGACGACCAAGCAGGCTGCTGAGCGATACGCGCTCATCGCAGCGGGCGCTGTCATCGTCGGCCTCACCATCGGCGCGTTCTGGCTGTCCTATGCGCATCTGGCCGAGGTCGCCGGACAGCACGGACTGCACCGCTCTCCCACCCGACGCTGGGCCTGGCCTGCGACCCTGGACGCGTTCATCGTCGCGGGCGAACTTCTCATGCTCCGCGCGGGCCTGCGCCAAGTGGCCGACGGATGGGCGATCGCCCTCACTGCCACCGGGTCGGTCGGTTCCATCGCGCTCAACGTGGCCGGAGTCAGCGGCGCAGGCGGTGCCGGAACCGTGCCGCTGCTCGACTACGTCGTCGCCGCTGTCCCACCGACCGCCGCGCTGCTGGCCTTCGGTGTCCTGATGCGGCAGATCCACCAGCTCGTCGACCAACCCGCGGGCCTTCCGGGCACCGATTCCGTCCAGGTACCGGAACCACCGGCCACCGCGCCCGCCAAGCCCGCCGAGCCCGCCGAGCCACCGGCTGAGCTCGTCCAGTCCACTGAGCCTCCGGCCGCCCCTACCGTCCAGGTATCGGAACCCCTTCCCGAGGTTGCGGGGGGCAGGCGACGCGGTGGCCGTCCGCCGAAAGCCACCGTCGAGGAGCTTGTGGAGATCGGCCGAATCACCCTCGCTGAGCACGGCACGCTCAGCAGGTCACTGCTCCGGAAGGCCGTCAAGGAGAGGGACTTGACGATCGGCAGTGACCGGCTGACCGAGGTGATGAAGATCCTCCAGCCCGAAACCGAAGCCGCTGCCAAGAGCGGTCCGGACAGCGGCTGACCGGAATGCCCACGGGGTGACCGGAACCCCCTCCGGTCACCCCGGCCAGCCGGCCTCCGGCTCAGTCGCCCGCCCCATTGCCCGCACCTGCGGATGAGGCGCCAGCCACCAGAACCTCGCCAGCCTCCCCACCCCTTCCGGAGACCCCCCGTGACGCACCACTCGCACCGCCCCGACCACACTCCCGACGAGCCGCTGTCGCTGACGAAGTCCCCTACGTTGCCGAAACGTCTGCGGCAGGCGTTCGTACGGGCGGCCCCTGGCGGAGCCAGTAGTACCCCGAGTCCGACTGAACGCCGGTCTTCGGGGACCTCCGCCCCGGGGGTGGCGGAGGAGTCCCAGCGCCAGGGGGCGCCGGGCCAGGAGGCCGGGGCTGAGGGCGGCCCCGGCCTGGACGAGCTCCACGCCGTCCAGCAGCAGATCCTCCACCCCGCACCCGCCACCGAGCCCCCAGCCGGCGAGCGGGTACAGAGCATCCAGCCGGCGATCCGCCGTTTCACCGGCACCAAGCGCACCGTCCGTGTCGGCCCGCTGCGATTCACCGGCGACGAGCAAGCCGCCCTCCAGGAGGCTGCCGCCGAGCACGGCTACAAAGGGGAATCCGGCTTCGCCGCCGACATCGTCGTCGCCTTCATCACCGGCCGGTTCACCGCCAACCTGCCGCTGTCCGAGGACCGCCGCCGCACCCACATGTTCCGCGCCCAGGTGCTGCGCGAACTCAACCGCATCGGCGTAAACGTCAACCAGATCGCCCGCGCCCTCAACAGCGACCTCACCCCACCCCACATTCGTCACCGTCTCGACCAGCTGCACCACCTGCTGGAACTGATAGCCGAGGCCCTACGCGAACCCGCCGATCCCAGGAAGGACCGGCCCGCGTGATAGCCGCCATCAAACCGGCCGGAGCCAACACCCGCGGCCTACTCGCCTATCTCTACGGCCCCGGTCGTCACGACGAACACCTTGACCCGCACATCGTCATGGGCTTCGCCATGCTCGGCATGCCCGACCCCGGCCGGAACCCCGACGCCACTCTCACCCAGCTCGCTCGCCACCTCAACGAGCCCGTACGGCTCCGCAACGGCGAGTTCGGAAAGAAGGTCAGGGACCACGTCTGGCACTGCCCTGTCCGTGCAGCCCCCGAAGACCGTCACCTCTCCGACGCTGAGTGGGCCGACATCGCCCAGCGGATCGTCGAAGCCGCAGGCATCGCCCCGCCTGGCGATGACCTCGGCTGCCGGTGGATCGCCGTACGCCATGCCGACGACCACATCCACATCCTTGCCACCACCGTCCGCGAAGACGGCCGTCGGCCCAAGCTTCACAACAGCGGCATCCGCGTAGGCGACGCCTGCCGCCAGATCGAGACCGACTACGGCCTACGCCAACTGAAGAAGGGCGACCGCACCGCCGGACGCCGCCCCACTCAGGCCGAGATGCACAAGGCCGAACGCCTCGGCTGGGAGCAGACCAGCCGCGACTGGCTCCAGGACCGCATCCGTGCCGCCATCCCCCACGTCGGCAACACCGAGGAACTCCTCGCCTACCTCGAAGCCGACGGCATCGCGGTCAAACCCCGCCGCGGACCCTCCGGAGACCTCCTCGGCTATGCCGCCGGCCGCCCCGGCGACCACAACAAGGACGGCGAACAGATCTTCCACCCCGGCGGAAAGATCGCTCCCGACTTCACCCTCCCCAAGCTCAAAGCCTGCCTGGAAAGCACCGCGCCGGAGGAACACCCCACCGCCCGCCGAGAGCAGCCCACCACTCCCTGGCACCAGGCCACCGACGCCCTCGACATCTTCCACACCGGCATGGCCGACGAGACCCACGCCCAAGCCCACATCGTGGCGCTCGGCGAACTCATCGAGGCCACCGCCCAGAAAGCCCCTGACCACCTCCGCGCCGACGTACATGCCGCCTCTCAGGTATTCGCCCGTGCCCAGCGCTCCCGGATCCGGGCCGAGAACCAGGCCGCCCGCACCCTGCGCCACGCCGCCCGCGACATCGCTCACACCGCCACCGGCCCCGACGGCAGCGCCTTGGCCTCCCTGCTCGCAGCCCTCGTCTGGGCCACGATCGTCGCCGTCCGCTGGCACGAGGCGAAGAGCCACGTCCACCAGGCCGAAGCCGCCCGCAGGACCCTCTACCACCTCCAGAACGCCGCCGATCACGCCCTCACGCCCGTCGTCGACAATCTCGCCACCCGCCAGCCCATCGCACAGGCGCGGCGGACTCTCGCTCATGACGTACGCGCCGCCGTCCCCGACCACGCCGACCGCATCCTCACCGACCCCGCCTGGCCAGCCCTCGCCACCGTCCTTGCCGACGCCGAAGCCGGCGGCCACAAACCCCACAAACTCCTCAAGGAAGCCGCCGCCCAACGCGAACTCACGACCCCCCGCCGGCCCGCCCGTGTCCTGATCACCCGCATCCAGCACACCAGCCGCAACCCCGCACCGAACCCCCGCGCCGAAGCGGCCCGCAGGACCACGACAATGCGAGTGTCCGCGACTGGCCCGAAGGCCGACGAGACGCAGCCCGCACCGCCTGCGTTCCTCGCGGAACCGAAGCGCCGTCCGCGCCTGTGAGGCGGCTGACTGAAGCGGCGCGTCAGGGCGTTGGAAAAGGAGAACCCTCGTCTTGGTTCGCTGGCGCCTGCACCTCGATCAAGATTCAGGAAGCCGTAGGCCTTCGGCGCCCCTCGGTAGCACCCCGCCGCGAGCTGGAGCGGCTCACAGCGACTCACACGGACAAGGCCCCGTCGAGGTACTCCTGTACCGGTTCGAACAGCCCGTAGGGCACATACTCCGGGATGTCTCCGTGGGAGACCCAGGCAAGTTCGGCCAGTTCCTCGGTGTCCGCGACGTGTGCTGTGCCGCCCAGCATCTGGCAGGCGGTGTACGACATGAGGCGGCCCGTCTTCGGGTGAACGCGTTCGCCGAGCAGCTTGACCGCGGCCACGGTCAGCCCTGTCTCCTCCTGGGTCTCCCGTACGGCGGCGTCCTCGCGTTCCTCGCCGGGCTCGACCTCGCCGGCCGGGAACTGCCAGGAGAGCTGCCCCTCGCTCACGCGGCGGCGGACCATGAGCACACGGCCCTCGTGAACGACGATGGCGGCGGCGATGCCCGGCCGCTCGTCCGTGTTCTGCTGCGTCACGTCTGCTCCTCCAGGACGGCCAGGACGGGTGGGAAGATCGTATCGACGGAGATGAAGCGGGACACCGAGTTTCTGGGGACCCACATCACGTCGATGTTCTCGGCGGCGTCCCTGTTGGTGGCTTCGCCGGCCAGGTACTCGCAGAGGAAGTACTCGCACAGGACGCCGGTCGCGGGGTGCAGGCGGTTCCCAAGGTGCTTCCGTGCCGCGCAGTGGACTCCGGTCTCGTCCAACGTCTCGCGCACCGTGGTGGTCTCTGCCCTGCCTCCTGGCTTGATGACTCCTGCCGGGAACTGCCAGGTGATCCCCGCGGCGTCGCTGTCCCGTCGGCAGACCAGCAGGACCTCGCTGTCGCGGACGACCACCGCGATGGCCACACGCAGTGCCTGCGCACCGGGCGGAATCGAGTCAGACGGCGCCTGCTCCTTCGCCAGCAAGAGCGCGAAGCGCTGACGAGCAGCGGGCGGGGCCTGCTCGTGTGCAGTGTCGAGTAGTTGCTGCATCTCCCGGCGAGGCATGACAGACGCGTCGGCGTGCCAGGCCGCTACCGTCCTGACGGCGATGCCCAGGTGAGCGGCGAACTGTTCGTTGCCGAGTCGCAGGGCGGACTGCAGCAGGCACGCGTACCGGCCACTCCAGCGCTCGACCACGTCCACAAGGACTGCCCCCTTATCGCTGTCTCAGTGCAGGAATCCTGTCCGCCGGAACCGCACTCCCACTGCACCGGCGCTGCATGGCCTCGCGTGGAGAGCCCCGGAAGAATCGAAGTCATCGGGAGCCGAGGAACCGCCAAAAAGGGCTCAGCTCCTGGGAGGCGTACAAGCGGCGCGAGAGTGCCGGACGACCACAGGAGATTCTAGGTGCGCATGCACAGCGGATAGCAGAGAAAGCCAAGTTGGCCAGATCGGGACGTTAGGCGAACTGGTTTCGCCGCTTCCTGACCGATGATCACCCGTACGGGGCCTTGCCCGCACGTCCGAATCGCTCCCTCAGCGCCGGTAACCTCAACGCACGACGGCTGATAGCACGTCACGTTGGTTATTCGGCAAGTCGAAAGGGAGTCAATGGCTGAGGTTCAGGCACACACTGTCGAGCGCACGCTCGTCCTGCTCAAGCCCGATGCGCTGGCGCGTGGCCTGGCAGGAAGGATCATCTCGCGGTTCGAGGACGCCGCCCTGAAGATCGTCGGCACGAAGATGAAGTGGATGGACGAGGAGTTCACCCGCAAGCACTACTTCGACCTGGAGGAGCGGCTGGGGGCAGAGGTCTACAACGTCACCTCGACGTTCATGCAGCAGGGGCCGGTCATCGCCCTGGTGCTGGAAGGCTTCGACGCCATCGCAACAGTCCGCAAGATCGTCGGTAGCACGTACCCGAACCAGGCTCCGGCCGGCACGGTGCGGGGGGACCTCTCCCACTACAGCTCGGCGGCCAGCATCGCCTCCGGCAAGGCGGTCGCGAACCTCGTGCACGCCTCCGGCAACGCGCAGGAGGCCAAGCAGGAGGTGGAGCTGTGGTTCGCGAAGGACGAACTGCAGGACTACAAGACGCTGGCCGAGATCTACACGTACTAGCAGCGGGTCACCGCGTCACCGCGGGGACGCCTGAGCGTTGATCACCACTGGGGGCACGACCGCTTGAACCGAGAGGGCACCATGACCGACCAGACCCGCCTGGCCTCCACCGACGAGCTGGAGTCGATCTTCCAGCGGGAGCTGGCGACCGACCGCTGGGCAGCCACTGAGACCGCGTACGCCCTGGCCGTACGCCACCGCGATCTGGGCGACCGGCCCGCGTCGCGTGAGTGGGTCCAGCAATGCCTGCGTCTGCTGGAGGGCTTCCCCAGCGAGACGGAGGAGCAGGTCGCCACCGGCCGCACGTCGGTGGGAGGCGTCTCGCTGCCGACCTACCTGCACTCGGGAGTCGTCGAGGCGCGCTTCGGCGCCCTCGGCTGACACCCACACCGATCCACCGGGGTGATGCGGCCGGCACCCGCATCGGCCGCATCACCCACGTTTGACCACCAACCTCATAGCGGCGCCCGACCGGACAGCCCCCGCACGGCAGGGTCCGGCTGGCTTCGCCATGCCTGAAACGAGGAGACAAGCCCGTGGCCGTCGAGATCGAGATGCGTGCCCGCTTCACCAAGGAGATTCACGACCAGCTCGTCACCCGCCTGGAGACGGACGGGGAGGACCTGGGCCCCGACGACAAGCACATCTACTTCTACGTGCTGCCCGACCAGCTCCTGAAGGTCACCGACAACACCGCCGTCGGCACCGCCAAGATCACCCTTAAGGGGAGCAGGATCGGGCAGGGTACAGCCTTCGCCGAGACCGAGTTCGCCATCGCCCCCGCCGACGTTCCCGCCGCCGTGAAGGTGTTCAACGCCCTCGGGTTCGGGACGTCGATGCACGAGGCGTTCAACTTCCGTCACAACTTCCGCCTCGACGACGTCGAGATCGCGGTCAAGTGGAGTGAGGCGTGGGGCTACCACGCCGAGTTCGAGGTTCTGCTGGAGGACGGCGCCTCCGACGCAGCCCGTGCCGAGGCCGAGGCCAGGATCACGGACGTCGCCACGGCGCTTGGCGTGACCCTGATGACGGAGCAGGAGCTGGCCGACTTCACCGCCGCCTTCGAGGCGGCCGAGAAGGAGCGCAAGGAACGCGAGCAGCAGGCCGCGCCGATCCGGTAGGGAACATCACCGCGGAGACCACCAGCGGAGACCACCAAGGGGGTGGGCACGAGTGAGCACGACCCCGTTGACCGCAAGTCTGATCGACCTGGCTGCCCGAAGGCAGCTCCCGCGCCACCAGCACATGGACCACGCCACCCTCGCGTGGATCACCAATCACAGGCCAGACCTCCCGGCGGCACCGCCGCCGGCCTTGCGCCCGCAGGCGAAGGAGATGCTCGCGCTCGGTGGACTGCCCACCCGGTGGTGGGCGGACCCCCGCCTGTACACGTCGATTCACGGCGTCCGGCACGCCATGAGGACGGCGGCCCTCACCGCCGTTCTCGCCGAGAGGAACGGCCTCGACGACACCGATACCGCCACCGCGATCCTCGCCGCCGCAGTGCACGACTGCCAGCGACGCCACGACCAGGACGACCGAGGACACGGCGCCCGCGCGTCCCTATGGCTCGCCGCGAACGCCGACACCGTCTGGGGCCACTTCGGTCTCGCTGCCACACCCCGGCGGATCGTGCAGGCGGCCACCGCCGTGCGGCTGCACGACATCCCGTACGAGGAGTTCGCGGCCGACGACAGGGCCGACCACGCCCGCGCCGAGCGCGTCACCGACCTGGTCAAGGCCGCCGACGCCCTGGACCGCTACCGCCTGCCGAAGCTCAAGTGGTGGCCGGACTCCCGGTACGTCCGTGAACCCGCCTTCGACCAGCTGCGCGGGCTCGCCTTCGACCTGGTCCTGGTCTCGGAGCGGGCCCACCTCGCCGGGGCCGGCGGCCCCGCAGCCGTCCGCTACGCGCTCGCCGAGAGGGGCCTGGTCTGACGTGGACTTCCTCGACGCCTACCACCTGTGGGCCGATGCCCACGCCTTCTTTGACTCCGCACTCATCCCGAGCGCCTCCGACCACACCACCCCACTCGTCGCCCAGACCGCGGCCTGGGACAGACGTCTCGCCGAGGACACCCCGAACGGGCACCTGCTGCGGCACAACGCCCTCTTCGAGGCCCTCAGCGGGAACGGCAAGCTGCACCTGCTTCACGTCACCCACGCCCTGGAGGAGATCAGCCGGCAGGGGGTCCTCTACCCGTCGGGCGGATGTCTCGTCGGCAGCATCTACTGCGCGCCACTCACCGCGACCGACCAGGGCCTCCGGATGCACAACCTCGGCTCCTACGTCCTGACGAAGGAAGCGCCGGCCTTCCTGGCCAAGCTCGGCGTCACAGATCGCGTCCCCACCCCGCTGATCTTCGAGATCGACACCCCGCCGCAGGCGTACCGCGGACTGGCCGGCGTGGACTACCTGCGCCTGGGCCTCATCCACCTGCAGATCTACAGCCACCTCGAATACCTGCTGAGCAAGAACGAACGGCACCAGCTGCGCGAGACCGTCGTCAGCCGGGTCAAGAACTCGGCGGCTTTCCTCGCCACCGCCTCCGCTGTCGCCTACCAGGGCAACCGGGTCGATGCCGAGCCGTTCCTGAGGCTGCTCGACGAGACGATCCCCCGCCTGCCGATACTCGGCTACCTGTACTTCGAAGCGGTCGCCGAGTACCTGATGCTTCACTCGACCTCCCGACACACCCGGTGCCTGGCCGGGCTCGGCGAGCTGAACAACTGGCTCTACAAGGAGATGCTGTTCGCCTCCTTCCCCGCGATGGCAGGCAAGTTCGACCTGGCCAAGTTCCGTCCCCGTCCCAAGCGACTGGCCGCGCTCATTCACCGAGTCGACCCGACCATCGACACCAGCCACGCAAGCGCGTACCTGGTCGAACGGATCAGCTACCTCGTAGCTGCCCGCCTCTTCGCGGCCGGCGAGGTCCCCGAAGCCTGGCATCACACGCGCTGGGAGTTCGACTCGCTGGCCACCCAGCTCGGACCGCTTCTCGGCCACCTCATTCACCGGGAACTACGTACCTTCGGCCGCTACCCCGACTTCTACTTCTACTTCGACCAGCACAAGGCGCTGCAAGCCTGGAACTACTGGAACCACATGGACATCGTCGTCCCGTTCAACGGCACGGTGCCCAAGGGTGAGATCGGCATCAACCCGGCCTACCCCAACCTCGACTACCGCGTCTGGCGAGCCGAGCAGGACGACACCGGCCACCTTCACCCGGCCGAAGAGCTCGCGCTGACCATCGCCCCGCGGCTGGTGGACATCAAGTACACCCTCATGCGCAACAACCAGTGGGCGGCTCCCGCGCCCAGCGCTGCCTGATCGCCGCCGCGGTTCGCGGCACACCCCACCCCAAGCAATCTCACACGTAGGAGATCCGTGATGAGTCCCTCCGGCATGCCCTCCGTCGACCTCCTCGGCGAGCAGATCGCCTCCGTCCTCGCCGACCCCGCCACCACCCACGGCCTCGCCCGCGCCCTCAGGACCGCCGCCAAGGAGATCGAACTTCACCGGTACCACCACGCCAGCCGTCGCGCCTGGCCCAACGGCCGCATCGACGACAAGCCCGGCAGGGTCCAGATCGGCGGGGGAGGCCACCGCATCAAGGGCTTCTTCAACATCGACCTCGTCCCGCCGGCCGACCTCCTGTGGGACATCCGCGAGGGCATCCCCCTCCAGGACGACAGCGCCGCCGAGATCTTCTCCGAGCACTTCCTGGAGCACATCGACTACCCCCGCTCCGTCAAGCACTACATCCGCGAGGCCCACCGCGTCCTCATGCGGGGCGGCCGGATCATCACCGGCGTCCCCGACGCCGCCTTCGCCCTCAACCAGTACCCCGGCCCCCTGGGAACCTCCGACGAGACGATCGAGCGCTGGTACGCCAAGCGTGACTGCCGCGACGACATCAACACGCGCCTCGACCTCGTCAACCTCGTCTTCCGAGACCAGGACGACGACCCCACGTACACCCCGCACCTGTGGGCCTACGACTACGAGAAGCTCGTCCAGCTCTTCACCGAGTCCGGCTTCACCACTGTCGAGCCCTGGACGTTCGACTCCACGATGGCCAACCCGAAGCGCCGCTGGGGCAGCGTCTACGTGATCGCCACGAAGTAGCACACAAGCCGCCCGCGAGCCCGGGGCCCGGATGTCCTGACCTGCCGCCCCGCCCTCGCGGGCCTCCACTCACCACGGCGCCATGCACCCACCCGGCCACGCCGCCGAGGGAGCCACCTGCATGAATCAGGTTCCACCACCTGCCAGCGAACTGACCCTCGCTGCCACCCCGAACGCCGTCGCCTGGGCCCGCCGTCACACCGTCGACATCCTCCAGAGCTGGCGCTTCCCGGCCGAAGGGATCGAGGTCGCACGCCTCCTCGTCTCGGAGCTGGCCACCAACGCGATCCAACACGCGTGCCCACCCAAGTCGACTGCGGCCACCAACGCCGGAACTGCCACCCTCGGAACAATCGTTCTCAGGCTCTGGCCGACCGACCGTGGCGTCCTCATCGGGATCAGCGACCGCGATCCGCGGCCCCCGACGCCCCGAGCGAGCGACAGCGACGCCACCGGAGGCCGAGGACTGCTCCTGACCCAGACCATGGCCCACCGCTGGGGCTACTACCCCGAGCAGTCTCCTCCAGGAAAGACGGTCTGGGCTGAGGTACCGACCCAACCCGAGGAAGCAATCACCGGCTCCTCCGGTGGTGGTCCGGAAGTCACCCCGCTCGTGATGGGACAGGTTCTCACCGCCCTACGCGAGCTGTGACCGTGGGGCGTGAGTGACTCGCTCAAGGGGCGAACCCGTCCGGGCCGGCGGACGCCGGTGGGCACCGACCGAGGGAGGATCGCAGAACGTGGGCAGGTCTGAGTACTACAACGACCCGGCCGCCCCCAAGGCGAACACCCTCATCCCGGCCAGCAGCCTCCTCGTCGTCGACGAGTGCGGTGCCATCCTCCTCCAGCGCCGCCGCGACACTGGCCAGTGGGCGCTCCCTGGCGGTGGCCCAGGACATTGGTGAGACCGCGGCCGAGTGCGCGGTCCGCGAGTGCCTGGAGGAGACCGGCATCGTCGCGGAGATCACCGGCTTCCTCGGCGTCTACACCAACCCGAACCACACCGTCGCCTCCACTGACGGCGAGATCCGCCAGCAGTACGAGAAGGCCTACATCGGTCGCCCTGTCGGCGGGGCGCCCGCGATCAACGATGAGGCCGACGGCGTTCGCTTCGTCCAGCCGGCCGAGCTCGACCAGTACGACATTCACCCGAGCATGCGCCAGCAGATCGGGAACTACCTGGCTGGCGCCTATCCCTACCTTGGGTGAGCCGCCAGCGCGGCCTCCACCCCCACGGAGGCGGAGATATCCGGCGCTGCCCGGCGGGTGAACCGCCCAGCCAGGCTGTCGTCTCCGTAGTGGCCAAGGATCTCTGTGACACGCTTCTCGGCGCTGGTCCGGCCGCCGTCGGCCATGGTCGTCATGTTGCAGTACACGAGCGCGTCCACCAGCAGCGGGTCTGCTGCAGGGTTGGGCAACACCTGACCTAGTGTCCTGAGCCGTTAGTTTGCTTGCGGCTATAGGGTGGAGTGGTGCCTGGTCCGAAGCCGTTGTCGCTGGAGTTGTCCGGTCACGAACGCCAGCTTCTGCGTGGCTGGTTGCGTAAGCGGACGGCGTCTCAGGCGTTGGTGTTGCGGTCGAGGATCGTGCTGGCGTGCGCGGAGGGTCGGGCGAACGCGCGGGTCGCGGACGATCTGGATGTCTCGCGGGAGACGGTACGCAAGTGGCGGTCCCGGTTCGCCGCGAACCGGCTGGAGAGCCTGGCGGACCGACCGCATTCGGGGCCACCGCGAAGGATAACCGACGAGTAGATCGAAGCCCTGGTCGCCAGGACGCTCGCCCAGGCGCCACCGACGGGTGATTCGCACTGGTCGACACGTTCGATGGCCGTGGCGGAGGGCATGTCGCAGTCGGCCGTCTCGCGGGTATGGCGGGCGTTTGGCCTCAAGCCGCACATCGTGGAGACCTGGAAGCTGTCGTCCGACCCGCAGTTCGTGACCAAGGTCCGCGACGTGGCGGGCATCTACCTCGCCCCGCCGGAGAACGCTCTGGTCCTGGCGGCAATTGGCCGACGTCACCGCCACGAGGAGGTCAGTAGGGTGGGTTCATGCCGAAGCACAAACCGTTCATCATCGACGGAGTCACTTACGAGCGCGATTCAGCTCCGGGAGGGGGCGGATCAGCCGTGGTGTGGAAGGCCCGCCGTAAGCCCGACGGTCAGGTGTTCGCAGTCAAACAGATTGCAAAGGACCTCGACGCGGACTCCGCTCGCAACAAGCGTTTCAAGCAGGAGATCGAGTACGGACAGACATCGAGCCACTCGAACGTCGTGAATATCCACGCGCGCTCAGAGGACGAGAAATTCTTCTACTACGTCATGGACTTCTACCCGATGACGCTGCGAAACGTGATCAACGACGAAACCGATGCTGACGTGCTTCTCGACTACGCGTGCCAGCTCTGCGATGCGCTCGCGTACGTGCATGGCGACGGCATAGTGCATCGCGACATCAAACCTGAGAATGTCCTCGTCGATCCTGGTGCGCGCCGGCTCGTCCTGGCCGATTTCGGCATCGCGCATTTCAAGGACTCCTCGCTCACGAATCGCGGGGACCTCTTAGTAAACCGGAACTACCTCGCTCCCGAGCAGATGGTGAGGAACAACGCCCTCGGTATCGGCAAGCCGGCGGACATCTTTGCGCTCGGCCTCGTTATAACCGAGATGTTCACGAAGCAGAACGCCCGCGGGCGACGACACGCGCTTGTGCGCGACCGCTATCCCTTCCTGGCCGACCTCGACCTGATCATTGAAAAGATGCTGCTCCAAGACGAGGCGCAGCGGCTCCGCATCGACGCCGTACGCGGCATGCTTCGGGTAACCCTTCAGCGGCTCGACTCGACAATCGAGGAGATCTCCGATGATCTGCGCCCCAACGAAGCGTCTGCCGACAGCTCGTCCGGTGAGGTCGAGCGGATCCTCGGCCGTGCCGCGAGAGACGTGCTGTCGGCGAAGCATGTCTTCGAGCGGGTCGCCGACGGAGAGCTGGACCGATTCAACTTCAACTATCACTGCGAGGTTGCGTACCGGGTGAGCACGGAGCTGTTCAATACGTGTGCCCAAGCCGTTGTATATGCCTCGTGCAAGCGGAAGTTCGACTATGAGGGCGCCGGGCGGTGGGACGAGAACGACGACGCCTTCGTGTTGTCGGCCGCCAAGCCGGGACTCCAACGCGAGCTGGAGACGATTCTGGCCGATTTCCCCCTCCCTCGGTCTTCGCGCTGGGGCGGTCTGCCACGGCGGTCGGCTCACTTGTTCCGGTTCTGCAAGGACTACCACTGCGAAGAGCTGCTGACGAGCATCCGCGAATCTGTCTACGGTGAAGGCAGTGGCTCGTTGCGGGCGAATCTGATCAACGCCCCGATCCTCTGGATTACCCGCTGGATGCGTTCGTATCTGGACACCGACTACCTGGAGTTCGGCAAAACAGTTCGCGAGGACATCGGTTTCGAGGGTCACCTCTCGGTGCTCTGGGACAAGACGCTTCCGTTGGATTCGGCCCGAGAAGCGGTGGGAGTGGATCTGTTGACCGAGCCGCTCAACGCCGACGTCGTCGCCGGCACACTGCAGGCGCTTGAAGCAAAGTGGGATGTCTCCGTGGGAGAGCTCGTAGATGGTGAGTACTCGGTCATGTTCCGGTCACGCAACACGTACCGCCGCTTCCACGACGAGGCGCTCGACCTCGCAGAACCGGGCTCAGTATTCGAAGCCGACGTCCTCAATCTGCTCCGCCCTGAGGCGGAGTTCGACGACCTCGTCGCACTCACGTGGGATCGGGACTTCGACGTGGCCATCACGCTCGGGAAGGTCCTAGGCACCCGCACGCGCTAGTGTCCTGAGTCTAAAGTTCAAGGGCGGTCATAGGGCGGGGTGGTGCCTGGTCCGAAGCCGTTGTCGCTGGAGCTGTCCGATCACGAACGCCAGGTGGGCGCCCTTCGCCATAGTCGTGGCCAGCACAAACATCGGACTCACTCATCTAGGCGGGGCGCGTAACCTACGTCATGCAGCGTGGCAGCAGCAACGAGCAGGTCAGCGTTCTTGCCCAGGGTCTTCCTGATCTCGGTGGCACGGCGGGCCACCCCTTGTGCGCGCCCAGCGGCGGGGAAGCACGGCTTTGAGCTTAACTCCTGCCACACGCGTCGACCACTCCATGTCGCCCATGCAAACTCCCTTCCCAACAGATACCGAAGGCAGCCCGCAAGACACAATCCACCCCGTGGTTATCCCGCACATCTATGGGAGGGAGATGCCGACGGGGACTATGAACGGATCGAAGTCGACTCGTTAGAAGGGAGGCTTCTCTTCAGTCTGCGTCGCGTCGAACAAGGCATCTCTCAGGGCTTGCTCTACTTTTGAGTCATCCTTCGAAGTAAACTCTTTGAGCATGACCCACTTTCGGGTCTGGGTGCTACCTGGCTCATTGCGCGTGGCCGTGGTCCACTGGTCGGGGTAAAGACGATCCAAGGCTTCCTTGACCAAGCCGAATCCCCAATCTCGATCAGCTCCGGTTCGTTTGGCGTGTTCGGGGGCCTTCTCGGCAAGCAGGAAGCCGATCCTCCCCCACTTAATCCCCTCGTACGTCTTGATCTTCCGTTGGAACTCGGGCTTGTCCCGAAGGTGGGCTATGGCGATGGCGGTGTCATCCGCCGCTGGTACGTCATCGGCGTAGTCGCTACTGGCATCCTGAGGGTGGCTAGCGGCAAGGCTGACGGAAGCAATCCTTGCTGCAGTGCGCCGATCCTCGACGGCGGCACGAGCCCTGGCGGCGAAGCTCTCGGAAGCCGGGAGCGAGTAGTCGGGGTCGGCCATTTCGTACGAGTCTTCGAAGCTGAGAACGCGTACGGAGACGGGATATGGTCGCGAGTGGCGGTCGGTGCCTGGCGCGCTAGACCAGTAGATGCCGTTACCGACCAGCGGCTCGTTGAGCAGGGTAGCCAGGAGATCCTCGGAGAAGTGGGCGTTGGCCTTCTTTAGGGAGATCAGGTCGCCCTGCGAGAGCAGATGAAAGACGAAGAAATTATCGCCCTGGCTGAGAAGCTCCTGTGGCAGACTACCCGGCTGCTGAGTGATCAGCAGTGCGCCGAGGTCGTACTTGCGCCCTTCCTTCACCCAGGATACGAAGGGGCCGTCCTCGCTTTGACTGGAGCCACCGAGGACGGACTGAGCCTCCTCGATGACGGCGATGGTGGGGATGGACTTCGGGTCGGCCTCAGTAAACTGCTTCTGGTTGTGCTCGAAAATGTCGCCGAGAATCACACCGGCAAGCTGGAGTCCCTGAGAGCCGCGCATCTGGGAAATATCCACCACGCAAAGCTTTCCCTGGGCCAGACAGTCCTTCAAAGCGCTCAGGAGTTGACTGTCGGGGTCGTGGAGCGCGTTGACGACACGGGTCATATTGCCGATCGCCGCGTTGGTCTCGGCCTCCTGGCCAGCGTCGAGATTCAGGATCTCTTGGACCTGGGAGCGGTCAGCCCCATACTTCTCGCGGTCGATCAGATCGACGAGGCGGCTCCACTTCGGCCCGTCGAGGGACTTCAGCTTGACGACGTTCTGCTGGTCCTGCTTTTCCGGCGGCAGTGCGATGCCCAGCACGCGTGATGCCTGCAGTTCCTTGATGTTGAGTTTGACGCCGTTAACGACGAAAGACTGGTAAAACTCACTGGGGCCCTGGCGGTTGGTGAAGACGACCAGCTTGTCGCGCAGGTGCGGCACGTCACAGAGGGCGGGACGGCCTCTAAAGTCGGGCCAGAAGTACTCGCCGTCCGGGTCGAAAATGACCGTGCCGACAGGAGCATCGCCAGAGCGGCGAGGGGCAGTGGGCTGGTGCTCATACAAGGCAGAAAAGAGCAGCTTGACCAGGTTTGACTTGCCGAAGCCGGCGCGAGCGAAGACGAAGCTACGTCGTGCCACGAGCTTGTCAATCTGGAAGGTGGGCATGATCGCAGGCTGTTGAATCTGCATCCAGGAGGTGTCGCCCACGCGTTTGTCGTTGCCGGCGTAGACAAATTCACCGAAGGCGAGGTAGCCGATGGGAACCGCGCCGTCCTCGGTGTCCTTCGCGTTGACGACCTCTGCGAGCAGATCGTCTCCCAGGAGTGCGACCTGGGCGCCTACATGCGGGAGGCGCCGGTGGCTGGGCACGAAGATGTGCTTGTCGCCCTCCACGCGGAGGACGCCGAGGATGCGGATGTCGACCTTGTACTTCAGGTATCGCTCGCGCAACTCGTCGGGAATGGGCCGCTGATCGCGCACTGCGCGGGTGGCGTAGTCCTCGCCGATGGGGGACACCAGGCGCCCCTGCGAGGAGATGGTGGTGATCCGCCCCAGGATGGCCTCGCGTTCGTGTTCGAGCTGAACGAGGGCGAACTGGCCGTGCATGGCCATGGTCTGGAAGTCGTCGTGGTGCGGCAGAACCAGGTCGGCATGAAACTCCATGCCGCTTTCGGAGAAGCCCCGGAAGGTACCGACAACTTTATCGCGCTCGAACAGGCTCATGACAGTTCTTGCTCCACAGGATGCGGGCCGGACGGAAGGTGGGGTTACTCGTAGCGGCGGGCGGCCACGTCGGAAGCCAGCCGCAGAGCATCGATGACCGGGGCTTTGCCCTCGCCGACCTGGTCGCGGACGGCGTCGACGAGCTGGTCTTCGATGATGTCCATGTCGAGGTCGGCGACACGGGAGAAGCTGTCGGCTTGCTGGATGCAGTTCGGGTAGAGCGGGATCGGGAACCCTGCAACCGCATCGGCCTGCAGATAGCCGAAGATTGCCTGGGCCTCCCTATCCTGTCGCGACATGAGGTCCACGGTCCAGATAGGGTCGCCGGAGTACGGACCGAAGCGGACGAAGTGCATCGAGCCGATGTTGAACTTTGGTTTCTCGCCCGTGGAGTCGTCCTCGATGTCCCTTGTGTATTCATCCCAGAGATACACCTCGTCCAGCATCTCTGAGGGAACCTTGGCGAAGCAGGCGGCGCCGTTGTCGAACACGCCGGACAGTGAAATCGCCAGCCGGTAGTACTCCAGGACCTGTGTCTTCTTCGCCAATCCCACCAGCCACACCTTGCGCTGGTCACGACGCCGGATCCGCTCGATGGCCTCATACATCAGCTCGCCCATCTGCACGAACAGCTCGCCGTGGAAGATCTTGCTCCGCAGCAGGCCGTCGCGGACAATCAGAGTGTCGACCGCATAGTCCCGGTGGCAGATGAGGTCATACAGTGTGGCCCACTCGCATAGGTCCCGGAAAACCTGCACCCAGCTAGGCGACTTGCCAGACATCATCGGCGACAGGTCTTGGAGCCTGTCGATGCCCAGCCCGTCCATCATCCTGCCCAGGGCGGTAAGCGGGTTGCCGTCCGCGTTGAACTGGCGGCGACTCAGGGCATCGATGTCGGAGATGGGGGAAACCACCTCCATGCACAGTTCCTTGCCACTGGAGTCCACGACCCTGACGACCTGAAGGTAGAAGGGGTTGAAGGCGACCTTGTTGTTGCCACCATCGGACGCCATTAGCGCGACCGATGTTGCTGCGCGCGGCTTGATCACCCTGACCTCGGAGCGGATGGCACGGGCCTGCTCGACCAGCTTGTCCAGCTCAGCGCGACCGGCTTCGACCTGGTCGCCGATCAACTGTTTGAGTTGCTTGATTTGGTCTGCGTCGAACATGCTTCTCCCCACGCCATGCTCGTGCTGTTAAGGGCGGGTGGTGCACTCGTCTAGCCCCCACAGCATGACACGCAGCACTGACACTCGGTTACGCAGTTGTGCGAACTCGCGGGTTATCCGATCAGCGGGTCAGCCCGATCAGTTCGGCTACGAGGTCGATCTCGTCGACCGCGGACCCAGCCTTTCCGAACTGCTCGGCCTGCCGGGCGCGCTTGGGTGGGATGCCGACTTGCCGGACCTCCTTGACGGCCCAGCCAGCCTTCGCTTCTTTGACGGAGGTCAGCAGCATTTCCTCCGGGTCGGTACGGGCGGAGGGCAGAGCCCCAAAGCGGATCGCGAGCCGGGCGCCCTGCCGGCAGCGACGCGCTGTGGCGGCCCACACTTCGGCCAAGGCCCGAACGAATGCCTCTTGGTTCGGCTGACGGGCGATCTGTCCGTGCGTCCCGTAGGGAACCTCCGGGGGGCCACCGAGAAACCATGAGCGTAGCCACTGGTCGGCCACGTACGTGCGCATGCCGTAGTACGGAGGCGAGGTGACCACCAGGTCGAACTTCTGCCGCAGGCCGTTGAGAGTTTCCACGGAGTCACCCAGGTACACCTTCCCTCCGTGGGCGAGAGGCGCCGCATCCAACAGGCGCGTGGCCCGGCGCTCGATGACCTTCAAGGCGGGAATGCGCACTGGCTCTATGTCGCGCTTCTTCCAGAATTTCACCGCATAGGCTGGCTTGGAAGCGTAGGTGCGCGGCATCTGGTTCGACAGGTACGACGGGAGGCCCTTGTTGCGGGGCCCGTGGAGGATACCCAGCATGATCGCCCGCAGCATCGACGCCGTCGGCGTGGTCATTGTCAGCAGGGACTCGCGCAGCGTCACTAGCTCGCGCAGTGTCTCGGGTTCGTAGCACCAATGCCAGAACTCGCCCTCGGGTGCTGCTCCGCGCATCTCGCCGTCGAGGATTTCCCGAGCAAGGCGAACTACGGCACCGGGCGTGACCTGAATGAGCTTGGCCTGGGCTATGGCGGTCGCTACCGGATTGATGTCGATGCCCGCGGATGGGAGCCCGGCTAGACGTGCCGCGTAGAGCGTGGTGCCCCGCCCGCAGAACGGATCCAACACCCGGGTGGCCTGGGGATGGGCAGCAAGCTGGTCGAGTGGAAAGTCCAGCGGAAACATCGTGTAGTACGGGCAGACGGCATTCAACCGGAGTGCATCTTCGGGCCAGCTAGAGGAAGGGGCCGCCGCGGTCGCCGTCATGCGCGTAACCATACATGTATAATTACACCCATGCCACGTAGGAGGCTCAATCCCGCGGCCCGGCGCAGGGGCCAGATGCTTGCCTCCCGCCTGACGCATGCCCGCCGTACGTCTGGGCGTTCGGCCGAGGCTGTCGCTCGCAGCGCGGGAGTCTCCGTCGAGACAGTGCGCAGTATCGAAAAGGGCCGTACTGCCACACCAGAGTTCTTCACTGTCGCCGCTCTGGCCACGGAGTTGGGACTGTCGCTCGACGAGCTATATGCCTTCGTCCGTGAGCCTTCCCTCAGCGAGCCTCGCATGCCCGACGGCCAGGTTCTCAATTCCTGCGGCTGAAGATTTGTCCTACAGGACTTGTGCGTCTTCCGTAGCGTCTGCGTCGCGTGAGAGCAGAACCCCATCCAGAGAGCCTCCACGGCTCCGGAGCGGTTACTCTCGAGGATATTTGCTGGACGCGGCTTCTGGGAGGGCCGTCTGATCACGTATGGACGGCCTCCCTGGAGACTGCCATTGAAGGTGAGCTGCGTGAGCGATGCGTGAGCGGACGGGACAGCACCCGCTGGATTGAGCATCACGCCGACGAGGTCGATAAGTCTCCGACCAGGCAAAACCGGATCGCGCATGATCATGGATCACTACCTGCCACGATCTCGCAGGCCCTCGTAATGCGTAGGTCTCGGGTTCGAATCCCGAAGGCGGCTCCATTCCTGACCAGGGAAGACAGTTCGGCGAGGGCCCCGTGAAGATCACGGGGCCCTCTGCGTGAGCGAATGGGAACGCCTGGGGAACATGCCGTCAGGCGGCGTCCTCACGGGGAAGGTCCGCAGCTCTCCCCGTGGCTGGTTCGCCTCCCGCCCTGCGCCCCCCGGGAGTTTTGCCGGGGCCCAGCACCGGGCAAGTCGAGCGCCCCCGCGGCCGTGGTGGAAGGGGCCGCGGAGGGGGACGCGGATGTGGGGGATTTCATCCGCATCGTGTCCCTTCGCGGCCCCGGCTCTGCAGGCCACCCCGCGCTGGGGCGCTCAGCCGGTGGAGGCGGAGTGGGCCGGGCCGCTGGGCGTGGGCCCCGCGGGCTCCTCCGGCGTGGGCGGCTTCTCGCGCAGCGGCACCTCGTTGATGAACCAAGCGGCGGCCAGGCTGATGACGCCCGCCATGGTCGCCAGCAGGAACGCCTGGTGGATGCCGTCCGCGGTGGCCTCCTGGAAGACCACCCGCACCGTCTCCGGGAGCTTCGCCAGGCCGGCGGCGTCCAACTGCGTCGATGCCTGGCCCGAGACTGCGGAGGCCGCGGCGCCGCCGTGCCTGCCGAGGGTCTGCCGGATCTGGTCGCTGAAGACCGCGCCCATGACGGACACGCCGAGTGCCCCGCCGATCGTGCGCGCGAGCGTGGCCGTGGACGACGCCACCCCGCGGTCCTTCATATCCGTACTGTCCAGGGCGATGAGCATCGTGGTCTGCATCAGGAAGCCCATCCCGGCGCCGAAGACGGCCATGTAGACCGACGCCAGCAGGCGGCTGGTCCCGGTGTCCAACTGTGCGAGCAGGAACAGCCCGGGGACGATCAGCACGCCGCCGAGGAGCACGAACACCTTGTACCGCCCGGTCTTGGTGATGACCGCGCCCGCCAGCACGTTGACGAGGACCTGGCCGACGATCACGGGGAGCAGTTGCAGACCTGAGCCGGTGGCGGTGTCGCCCACGACGGTCTGCTGGTAGATCGGGAGGAACGTCATCACCCCGAACAGCGCGAAGCCCAGCAGGAAACCGATCAGCGTGACCAGGGAGAAGTTGGTGTCACGGAAGATCCGCAGCGGCAGGACGGGACTGGCCGCCCGGCGCTCCACCGCGACGAAGACGACGGCCAGCACGATGATCAGCGCTTCGAGCCCGAACATCTGCCTGGAGCCCCACGAGTAGCGGCTGCCGCCCCATGTGGACATCAGGACGATCGCGCTGATGGTGGCGGTGAGCAGGAGCGAGCCTGCGACGTCGATCCGGGCGGCCGGTCCCTTCCGCCGGGGCATGTGCAGTCCGAAGACGATCAGCAGCACGGCCAGGGCGCCGATCGGCAGATTGACGTAGAAGCCCCAGCGCCAGCCGATGTTGTCGGTGATCACCCCTCCCACCAGCGGGCCGCCGACCATGGCCGCGCCCATGACGACCGACATCATGCCCTGGTACTTCCCCCGCTCCCGAGAGGGGATGACCACGCCCATGACCGAGTACGCCCCGACCATCAGGCCGCCCGCGCCGAGGCCCTGCAGGACCCGGAAGCCGATCAGCTCGTTCATCGTCTGGGACATGCCGGACAGCGCGGAGCCCGCCAGGAACAGTGCGATCGACGTCAGGAACATGCCCTTGCGGCCGTACATGTCGCCGAACTTCCCCCACAGGGGCGTGGCGGCGGCGGTGGCCAGCGTGTAGGCGGTCACCACCCAGGACAGCCGGTCGAGACCTCCGAGATCACCCACGATCGTCGGCATCGCCGTACCGACGATCAGATTGTCGAGCATCGCGAGCACCATCGCGATCATCACTGCGAGCACCACGATGCTGAGCCTGCGCTGCGGCACCACGTCGTTGGCGGTGGCTCTTGTCTGTGCCATGACGCCGGAACCCCCTGACCGAATCCCGAGAAGTGGACGATTCATTTTCTACCTGCCGCACGGTAGATTTGACGGTACGGTAGCTACTAACCGGGCGTCAAGTAGACGCAGGAGATGCGGAATCTCAGAGGGGTGGCCCTTCCATGCGGTGGAACGATGTGTACGTGGCCGGGTGTGCGACCTGGCTGGGGCGCAAGGAGAACGTGGCGGAGGCGGTGGCGGACGGCCGCTACGACGCCCAGGAGTGCGCGGAGGACGGCTATGTGTCCGTGTGCGTCTCCGACACGGAGTCACCCGCCGACATGGCGGTGGCCGCTGGCCGCGTCGCGGTGGAGCGGTCCGGGGTGAGCCCCACCGACTTCGCGCTGGTCGTGCACGCCAGCGTCAACTACCAGGGCGTCGACTACTGGACGCCCACGCCGTACATCCAGGGCGGCACGGTCGGCGGCAGGGCCGCAGCACTGGAGGTGCAGCAGGCGTGCAACGGCGGTCTGATCGGGCTGGAGATGGCGGCCGCGTACCTCTCGGTGCAGTCCGGTCCGGCCGCGGCGCTGGTCACCACGGCCGACAGGTTCCCGCCGCCCGCCTTCGACCGCTACCGCACGGACAAGGGCACGCTGCGCGGTGACGGGGGCACCGCGGTGGTGTTGTCGCGGTCGCCGGGCGTCGCGAGGATGCTCTCCTCGTCGATCGTCACGGACGCCACGCACGAGGTCATTTCCCGCGGCGACGAACCCTGGAGCGACGTCAGCGGCGCCCTCGGGTACCCCTGGGACCTGCGTTCGCGGCGCACCGGCTATCTCCAGTCCCAGGAAGGCATCGGGCGGGTGATGGTGCGCAACCTCACCGACCGGTTGCGCGAGGTCATGGAAGGCGCCCTCGCGGACGCGAAGCTCACGCTCGAGGACATCACGCGCTTCGCCTTCACCAACCTCGGCCAGGGGTTCGGCTACTACTGGGACTTCCAGCGGGAGTACGGGATCGACCTGGCGCGCACGACGTGGGACTGGGGGCGCACCACCGGGCACCTGGGCGCCGGTGACCAGGCCGCCGCGCTCACCCGGCTGCTGGAGACCGGCGAGGTGCGGCCGGGCGACCACGTGGCACTCGTCGGAGTGGGCGCGGGATTCAGCTTCGGATGCACGGTGCTCCAGGTCCTCGGCCGGCCCGAGTGGACGCCGACCGCCGTCTGACGCGCCGCTCGGTACGCCGCGGCAGCCCTGCGCCGAAGGCCCCGGAGGTGGTTCCCCCGGGGCCTTCGGGACCTATGTGCGACGGCGGCACGGCGGCACGGCGGCACGGCGGCACGGCGGCACGGCGGCACGGCGGCCGCGCGGTGCGCGCGCCCGTCAGGAGCCGTAGGGGACCTTGGCCTTGGCGTCCTTCAGGGCCCGCGCCCACCAGGTCACCTGGTTCAGCAGTGTCCTGGCCGCCGCGTTGGGAGCCTCCGGGTCCTTGGGCTCCCCGTCCGGGCCGAACTGCTCCCCGGCGTTGTGGAAGCTCACGGTGTCACGTGTGGTGACGGCGTGCAGCTCGGCGAAGACCAGGCGCAGGTGCTCCACCGCCCGCAGGCCGCCCGAGAGGCCGCCGTATGACACGAAGGCCACCGGCTTCGCGTGGAACTGCGGGTTGTGCCAGTCCACCGCGTTCTTGAGGGAGGCGGGGTAGCTGTGGTTGTACTCGGGGGTGACCACGACGAACCCGTCGGCGGCGGCGAGGCGGGGAGTCAGGTGCTTGAGCGCGTCCAGCGTCTGGGGATCCGGGTTCATGGTCGGGGCCGAGGCGCCCAGCGGTACGTCCGCGAGGTCGATCAGATCGATCTTGACGTCCTTGTGGTTGTCCGCCTGGCGCACGAACCAGTTCGCCACGGTCGGGCCGAAGCGGCCCTCGCGGACGCTGCCGATGATGACGGCAAGGGTGAGCGGGCTGTCTGACATGGAATCTCCTCATATCGCCGAGGCATGACGCCGGGGCGGGCCGTGATCCGATCCGAGGCGCAACGCTACTCTTCTCTACCTGCCGACCGGTAGAATATGTCCAACCTAGAGTTCAACCTGTCGGGCGTCAAGTAGAGTGATGGCACGCTGAGTTACGGTCGGCTGAGGAGGTACCGGACGGTGGAAGGCGCACGGCAGAGGCGTCGTGGCAGTACACGGCGGCAGAGCATTCAGGACGTGGCGTTGCGGATCTTCCTCGAGCGCGGTTACGAGAAGACATCGCTGCGTGAGATCGCGGACGGCGTGGGGCTCACCAAGGCCTCGCTCTACTACCACTTCAAGACCAAGGAGGACATCCTGATCAGCCTCCTGGAGGGGGTGGGCCAGGAGCTGGACGAGCTGATCGCCTGGGGCCGTGAGTGTCCGCGCACCCTTCAGACCAAGCGGGAACTGCTCGCCCGGTACAGCGTGATCTTCAACGACGCCGCTCCGTTGTTCCGCATCCTCCAGCAGAACCAGGCCACCATGAGTGAGCTGGCCGTCGGCCAGGAGTTCAGCGACCGCACCATGGCACTTTCCGCGCTGCTCCGCGACGCGGACGCCCCGTTGTCCGAGCAGGTCCGCTGCGTGAGCGCACTGCTGACCCTGCACTTCGGCACGTTCGCCCTCCAGCACCTGGAAGGGGAGGCGGAGGAGAAGCGGCAGTATCTCCTTGACGCCGCCGTCGAGTTGTTGAGTTCCGCATATGCCGGTCAGGCGGAGCGCGAAGAGCCCCGTTAGGGGCGCGGGGAAGCGCCCCTGGCCCGCGTCCCCGTCCCTGTTCCCCTCCCGGGTGTCCGCCGCCCGCTACCGCCCCGCCTCCGCGCGCACGGCGTCGATCAACTCGGCCAGGGCGAGCGGCGACCGCCGGTCATACGCGGGACCCTGACCGGAGCGGACCGAGGAGGCGAACGCCGCCACGGTGTTGGACACCTGGTCGGCGGCGGCCGGCCGGAGCGTCTCGGTTCCGTCGCGGCGTTCCAGACGGACCACGGGACGGTGTCCGGCCGGCGGGGTGTACGCGCGCTCCACGACGATCCGGCCCTGGCTGCCCCACAGCTCATAGCTGGACCCGTAGGCGTGGTCCATGCCGAAGGTCACCTGTGCCGTGACCCCGTCCGGCGCTCGGAGCAGGGCAGCCCCCGACGTCTCCACCCGGCGCCCGACCCCGTGCGTCAACTGGGCGCCAAGGACTTCCAGATCGTCGCCGAGGAAGTAGAGCGCGGCCCGCAGCGGATAGATACCGACGTCCCACAGGGCGCCGCCGCCGAGGGCAGGGTCGTGGCGAATGTCGGTGTCGGGCGGCCGCGGTATGGCGAACGACGCGTGGAACGCCCGCAGCTCCCCGACAGCGCCGGATTCCAGCAGGCGACGCACTACCCGGTGCATCCGGTGGTGGACGAACATGACGTTCTCCATGAGGGCGAGGCCCGACCGCGTGGCCGTTCGCAGCAGCCGCGCGGTGACATCGCTGTCGGTGGTGAGCGGCTTCTCGCCCAGCACGTGCTTGTCCGCCCGCAGCGCCGCCTCCGTCCACTCGGCGTGCAGCGCGGCCGGCAGCGGAATGTACAGCGCCTCGACGTCCGGGCGCGCCAGCAACTCCGCGTACCCGTGCACGGCGTCGGCTCCGTACGGGGCGGCGACCTTGGCGGCCCGCTCCGGGTCGCGGCTGGCGACGGCGGCGATCTCGACCTCCGGCAGCGCCGCCATCGCGGGCAGCATGCGCCGGACGGCGATGTCCGCGCAGCCCATCACGCCGATGCGCACGGGAGCACCCGTGTGCGCGGGAGCGCTCATCAGACCTCCACCGCCTTCGTGTTGAGGCAGGCCAGCAGGGTGCGGGCCTGGACGTTCAGATAGTGGCCGTGCCGGGTGAGGTCCGCCAACTGCGCCGGGGTGGCCCAGGCGTACCCGGGGGGCGGTTCCGAGGACACCTGCTGCTCGGCCACGTCCACGACCAGGTAGCGGCTCTCGGCGTCCCGGAACCGGCCGCCCTCCTCGGAGTGGACGGCCTCGTACCGGATGTGGTCCGGGCCGGCGTCCAGCACGAGGTCGAGGAAGGGGGGTCGTGCCGACGGCGGCAGGTGGTCGTAGTTGCCCGGCGTGTACTGCACCGTTGGAGCCAGCTCAACGGTGTCCAGGAAGCCGCCCTCGACCCGGGCGTGTACCAGCACGTGCGGCACGCCGCCGAACGAACGGACCAGGAACGCGACGACGCCCGCCCCGACCGGCTCGAACAGCGGTTGGGTCCAACTGGTCACCTCACGGTTGCCGGCCTGCACGGAGACGGCCACCACCTTGAAGTACCGGCCCTCCTCGTGCTCGATGACGTCGTCGCCGCGCTTCCACCCGGGCAGGCCGTCCAGGGGGATGCGGCGGGTGCGCACATCATGCCGGGATCGCTCGCCGGTGAACCACGACAGCAGTTGGGTGTCGGACATCAGGGCGCCGGGCGCGGCATTCGGCTGGGGCACACAGGACAGGACCGTCCGGGCGTCCATGTTGATCACGTTGTCCTCCCGCAGCAGGGCGCCGATCTGGCCCAGCGTGAGCCAGCAGAAGTCGTGCAGCAGCGGCACCTCGCCCACCGCCTCCACGATCATGTTGCGGTTCGACTTCTGGAGGAACCATGCGCCGTGCTCGGACTGCAGGGCATCGGCAACCACCCGGCCGCGGCCGCATTCGGTGAAGTACTCGATGTACTTCACGTCAGCGCCTCGATGCGCCTTGGTGTAGTTGCTGCGGGTCGCCTGCACGGTCGGGGAGAGCTGGAGCAGATTGGGATTGCCCGGCTCCATCTTGGCCTGGAGCAGGAAGTGCGGCACCCCGTCGAAGTCCGCCATCAACAGGCCCAGGATGCCGACTTCGGGCTGTTTGATGATCGGCTGGTGCCACTCCTGGCGGGGTCCGTCGCCGAACGGCTCGCCCTCTTCCTGCACGTGCAGGCCTTCCACGGTGAAGAAGCGCCCGCTGCGGTGCACCAGGTTTCCGGTGTCCTCCGCGAAGGACCAGCCGTCGAGATCGGCGAACGGTATCCGGTCCACCCGGAAGGTGTGGGCACGGCGGCGGTCGGCCAGCCAGCCACGGACGTCCTCCGTCCTCAGGTGTGCGCCGCGGTCCGTCGCGGCGGACAGGGCGAGGCGATCGGCCAGTTCCCGGTCCTCGCGCGGTCGCACGGCGGGGCCCGCCGCGGCGGTGCCGGTCGTGGTGCCGGCGGCGTCAGGATGAGACGGCATGAACCATTCCTTTCCTCTGAGTCGCACGAGTCCTGTGGGCTCTGCGAGTCCCGAAGGCCCTGCGTGTTCTGTGGGCGCTGCGTGTTCTGCGTGCCTTGTGAGCCCTCTGGGCCCTGGTGTTCTGCGGCCGGCCGCCGTCAGCCGATGGCGGACGGCGCCGCGGTGAAGGAGTCCAGGACGCGCCGGTAGTACCCGGGCCCGAAGCCCAGCCGCGCCACCTCGGGCACCAGTGCCCGCAGCCGGTCGATCGAGATGATGTGGTGGCCGCCCGCGTCGTGGTACTCCCGGCGGGCGCGCAGGCCGAGGCTCCGCTCCAGGTGGTCGACGATGTCGTCGACCGGCACGGCGACGCCGGAGGCCACGTTGACGGTGTCCCCGCGCAGGTCCAGGTCGAGCAGCCGGTCGATGATCTCCACCACGTCGGCAACGCCGATCAGATCGCGTGCCGCGCCGCGGTGCACCCGTACGACGCCTGTCTCCATCTGCCGCACCAGGGTGGGCAGCAACTGGTGTGACGGCTGCCCCGGGCCGACCAGGTGGCCCAAGCGCAGGATTAGGTGGTCGGTACCCAGGGCGCGCAACTGCTCCTCCAGCGCGAGCTTGTGCGCCCCGTACGGTGTGCAGGGCACCACCGGGGAGTCCTCCCGGCCGGGGCCGTCGACGGCCCCGTACATGCCAGTGGCCGCCGTAGAGAAGAACAGCAGCCGGCGACCGGTGTCCGCGCACCGCCGGGCGGTCTCGTGCAGCAGCCTGGACTCGCGTGCGAAGTCGGCGTCCGAGGTGCCGCTGGCCCAGGAGACGCCGGCCGCCAGGGCCACGGTCCGTGGATGCTTGTCGGCCAGCGGCCGCAGGTTCCGGGCGAGGAACCCGTTTCCCACTATGTCCATGGTGTCAGTCCCGATCTGTTGCAGGAGCGGCGTCATCGGTGAGCTGCGACGAACTCCTTGATCGAGGAGGTGATGTAGTCGAGCATCTCGGCGGTGAGGGCCGGGTAGACACCGACCCAGAAGGTGTGCTCGGTGATGATGTCGCTGTTGGTGAGGTCGCCCACGACGCGGTGCGGCTGGCCGATGTAGGCTGGGTGACGGGTGAGGTTGCCCGCGAAGAGACGGCGGGTGCCGATCGCCCGGCCCTCCAGGAAGTCCACCAGCTCGCCGCGGGTGAAGGGGGCGTCGGGCTCGACGGTCAGCGCGAAACCGAACCAGCTCGGATCGCTGGACGGCGTGGCTTCGGGCAGGATGAGGCCCGGCAGCCCGTCCAGCCCCTCACGCAGCCGCCGCCAGTTGGTCCGCCGCTTCTCGACGAACTCGTCGAGCCTGGCCAACTGGGTCAGCCCGAGAGCCGCCTGCAGGTCGGTGGCCTTCAGGTTGTACCCCACGTGCGAGAAGATGTACTTGTGGTCGTAACCGGCCGGGAGCGTGCCCATCTGGTACTGGAAGCGCTTGAGGCACTTGTTGTTCTCGCCCGGCTCGCACCAGCAGTCCCGGCCCCAGTCCCGCAGCGACTCCACGATCCGCGCCAACTGCAGGTTCGAGGTGAGCACGCAGCCGCCCTCGCCCATCGTCAGGTGGTGCGCGGGATAGAAGCTGACGGTGGTCAGGTCCCCGAAGGTGCCCGTGAGCCGCCCGTCGTAGGTCGAGCCCACCGCGTCGCAGTTGTCCTCGATGAGGAACAGCTCGTGGTCCACGGCCAACTGGGCGATCTCCGTGACCTCGAAGGGGTTGCCAAGCGCATGCGCGATGATGATGGCACGCGTCTTCGGGCCGATGGCCCGGGCCACCCGCTCGGCGGTGGTGTTGTACGTGCGCAGGTCGACGTCGACGAAGACCGGGACGAGCCCGTTCTGCAGGATCGGGTTGACGGTGGTGGGGAAGCCCGCCGCGACGGTGATCACCTCGTCGCCCGGCCGCAGCCGCTTCTCCTCCAGCAGATGCGAGGTAAGTGCCGAGACCGCGAGCAGGTTGGCGGACGAGCCCGAGTTGGTGAGGTGCGCCTTGCGGCGCTTCAGCCTGCGGGCGAACCGGGACTCGAACGTGCGCGAACTGGGTCCTGCGGCGATCCGCATCTCCAGCGCCGCTTCCACGAGAGACACCCGGTCGTTCTCGTCCAGCACCGCGCCGGACGGCCAGATCTCCGTCACCCCGGGCCGGAACACCGGGTCCGGGCGCTTCTCGCGGTGGTACGCGCGCACCTGCTCCAGCACCTTTTCCTTGGCGTCGCTCATCGTCCTGCCTCTCGTTGTCCGGAAGGTGTCGCGCCACGGAGCACGCTGCGCAGGGACTCGTCGAGTCCGCGCCGCGGCCGCCAGCCGATCAGGCGCCGTGCCCGTGTGATGTCCAGTTGCTGCCAGTCCCCGGCCGTGGCGGGCCGCCCCGCCGGTGCCTCGACGTGCCGCACCGGCAGTCCGCTGAGCGAGATCATCCGGCGGACCAGTGCGCGCATCTCGATGGCCCGCCCGCCGCCGATGTTCACCACCCGCCCCGTGACGCCCGCGGGGGCGGCGCCGGCCGCAGCGAAGACGGCCTCGACGACGTCGCGGACGTCGACCACGTCGCGGTGCGCGGTGAGCGGGGCCGTGCGCAGCTCCGCCGGTGTGCCGCCGCGGCCGCACACCTCGGCGGCGTCGGCGAGGTGTGCGGCGACCGCGCCGAAGAGGCTGCCCGCGGGCACCCCGGGGCCGGTCACGTTGGCCACCCGCAGCACCACCCCGTCGAGCCCGGCGGACCGGGCCGCCTCCAGCACCATCCGGGTGCCGCGGAGCTTGCTGCGTCCGTAGGGGCTGACGGGCGCGGGCTCGTGCTCCTCGGAGGTCCCCGCGCCGAACGTGCCCGGGCCGTACTCGTGGACGCTGCCCAGTTGGATCAGCCGCGGCCGGGTGTCCAGCCGGGTCACGGCGTCGACGAGGCGGCCGACCAACTCCACGTTGCCGGTCAGCATGGCCGCCTCGTCCGCCCGCCAGGCGCGGCCCGCCGCGTTGACCACGAGGTGCGGGCGGGCCCGGCCGAGCAGCCGGGTCAGCTCCGCGGCGGGGGCCGCCGAGAGGTCCATCAGGGTGTGGTGGATCTCGCCCGCCCCCGTGGCCGTGACGGGCGGGGCAGACCGGGAGATCCCGTGCACGTCGGCGCCGGCCGCGACCAGGGCGTCGGTGAGGTGCCGGCCCAGGAAACCGGTGCTGCCCAGGACGACGACGGTGCGGCCCGCAAGGGCATGTCCCGGGCGGCCGACACGGCCGACGGCCGGCGCCGCGGTCTCAGTCCGCCTCATGCTCGGCCCCCTGGACGACGTCCTTCCACCAGCCGGGGTTGTCGCGGTACCAGGCGACGGTGTCGGCGAGGCCCTGCTCGAAGGGGATGCGCGGCTCGTATCCCAGCTCGCTCCGGATCTTGCTTTCGTCGATGGAGTACCGAAGGTCGTGGCCCTTGCGGTCGGGAACGGTGACGATCATGTCCTGTTCGTGGCCGGTCAGCTCCAGAAGATGCTCGGTGATCTGCCGGTTGGTGCGCTCGTTGCCGCCGCCTATGTTGTAGACCTCGCCCGGCTGGCCGTGGTTGAGCACGAGGTGGATGCCGCGGCAGTGGTCGTCCACGTGCAGCCACTCGCGTACGTTGCCGCCCTCCCCGTACAGCGGCACCCGCCTGCCGTTCAGCAGGTTGGTGACGAACAGTGGGATGAGCTTCTCGGGGTGCTGGTAGGGGCCGTAGTTGTTGGAGCAGCGAGTGATCGACAGGTCGAGCTGGTGGGTACGCCAGTACGCCCGTGCCACCAGGTCGGAGCCGGCCTTGGACGCGGCGTAGGGGGAGTTGGGCGCGAGCGGCCACTCCTCCGTCCACGAGCCCTCCTCGATGGATCCGTAGACTTCGTCGGTGGAGACGTGCACCACCCGCTCGGTGCCGGCGGCGAGCGCGGCGTCCAGCACCGTCTGAGTGCCCAGCACGTTGGTGCGGAAGAACTCGGCGGGTCCTGCGATGGAGCGGTCGACATGGGACTCGGCGGCGAAGTGGACGATCGCGTCGTGCCCGGCGGCCAGCTCGCGCATCAGGTCGCCGTCGCAGATGTCGCCGACCACGAACTCCAGGCGTGGGTCGGACGCCGGCAGGTTGGCGCGGTTGCCGGCGTAGGTGAGCTTGTCCAGGGCGGTGACGCGTGCGCCCTCCCAGCCGGAGTACCCGTCGGCCAGCAGGGTCCGCACGAAGTGCGATCCGATGAACCCGGCGGCGCCGGTGACCAGGATTCTCATGCCGCCACCTCCACGCGGGTGTGGTCTCCGACGACCATGCGGTGGTGCACGGTGCCGCTCTCGGTGGAACCGACGGAGGCGGAGCGTCCGATCAGAGAGCCGTGCAGGCCGCGCACGTCGGTCACCGACGCGCCGTCCAGAACGATCGAGTCGTGGATGTGGGTGCGGCGGAGCACGCAGCCCGGTCCGATGGCGGTGTGGTGGCCGATGTGGCTGTCCTCCACGAGCGTGCCCGCAGCGATGATCGCCGGGCCCTCGACGCGGGAGCGCACCACGCGGGCGCCGGGCTCGAGGACGATTGGCCCGGTCAGCACCGATGCGTCGTCCACCTCGCCGTCGACCGAGCCCCGCAGGCTCCGCAGGAGGTACCGGTTGCACTCCAGGATGTCCTCGGCACGCCCGGTGTCCTTCCAGTAGCCGCCGTACTCGCTGGCGCGCACGTCCGCGCCCTGATCCACCAGCCACTGGATCGCGTCGGTGATCTCCAACTCGCCACGGGCGCTGGGTTCGATGGCGGCGACGGCCCGGTGGATCGCCGGCGTGAAGAAGTACACGCCGATCAGGGCCAGGTCGCTCCGGGGCTCCTGGGGCTTCTCCACCACGCGCAGCACCTCGCC
Organism: Streptomyces sp. DSM 116793; assembly: GCF_057320905.1. Classification (NCBI taxonomy): domain Bacteria; kingdom Bacillati; phylum Actinomycetota; class Actinomycetes; order Kitasatosporales; family Streptomycetaceae; genus Streptomyces; species Streptomyces sp. DSM 116793. Next base: position 5,179,531 of record NZ_CM170494.1, read on the forward strand.
CTCGGGGCCCAGCTCGGCCACCCCGAACGTGCGCGGGTCGCTGACCTTGTGCACCACGACCTGGGCGGCCGTGCGCCGCTCGGCGAATCGCTCGGCGATCGCCGTCACCCCTTCGGGGAGCATGTTGTCGCCGAGGTACATCACGAAGTCGTCGTCGCCCAGGAAGTCGCGGGCGATGAGTACGGTGTGCGCCAGGCCTCGGGGGGCGTCCTGCGGAATGTAGGTGAGCCGCACGCCGTGGCGTGCGCCGTCGCCCAGCACCGCCTCGATCTCCGGGCCCCGGTCGCCGACGATGACGCCGACCTCGGTGATGCCAAGGGCGTGGATGTTCTCCAGCACGTGGTGCAGGACGGGTTTGTTGGCGATCGGTATGAGTTGTTTGGGCATGGAGTAGCTGAAGGGGCGCAGGCGGGTCCCTGACCCGCCGGACAGCACCAGAGCCTTCATGGGAGATCCTCTCGCTTTGCGTTGTCCCGGGTCATCCGGTCCTCGGGCCCGCCTCGGGGCGGGCCCCGGTGGTCAGGAGGCCGCCACGGCCTCCAGGGCGGCCACGACCTCGGCGGGCAGGGGAAGGGCCGCGATCTCGGCCGAGATCTCCTGGGCCTTCAGGGCGTAGGAGGGCGTTGTGAGCAGCGTCTTGCAGGAGTCCGCGATGTTCGCGGTGGTGTCCTCGCCGGGCATCAGGGTGATGGCCGCGCCGTAGTCGGCGATGCGTCGTGCGGGCGCCTGCAGCACCGCGCCGTGCGGGATCAGCAGCTGGGGGACGCCCGCCTCGAGCCCGGTCAGCGTGGTGACGCCGCCGGCGTGGTGGACGAGGAGGTCGCACGTGCGGGCGACCACGTCCAGCGGTATCCAGCCGGCCCGCACCCCCGGCAGCTTGGCCCGCAGCTCGGCGGCGATCTCCTCCGGCGCGGCGACGACCAGCTCCACGTCCCACTCGGCGATGTCGCGCGCGAGAGAGCTGAGGAACGCGTAGCTCCGGTCATAGCTCTGCTTGGCCACCCGGCTGCCGGAGGTCACGCAGACGCGGCGCGCGGCCGGGGTGTACATCCACGGTTCCAGCCGGCACTGCCGGTTGCCGGGGACGTAGCGCATCGGCTGTGCGGGTGCGGCGTCCGCGGGGCGCAGGGCGGGCGGGCAGACGTCGATGAACAGGTCCGGCTCCGGCAGGCGCTCAAGGCCCAGTTCGCGCAGCTCGGGGCGGAGCTCGGCCTCCGCGCCCCGGTGGATCACGTCGGCGTCCACGGCGTCCCAGGCCTGCCGGACGAAGGGGATGCCCAGCCGGGTGGCGACCAGCGGTGCCACGTACGACATCGTGCCGCCGACGATCACATCCGGGCGCCAGTCCCGGACCAGCTCCAGCATGGGCCCTACGCAGGCGGCCGCCATCCGGGCGAACCACCGTCCTGTGAACAGGATCTGCTCGCCGGCGTCCTCAGGGATCACCTCTGCCCTGCCGCCCCGGTCCGTGGTGATGAAGTGGCGGATCGGCAGCGAGGTGGTCGGCACGCCGGGCAGGCCGGCCCCGATGACGACGGGCATCATGTCGTCGTTCGCCGCCATGACGACCTGGTGGCCGGCGCTGCGGGCGGCGGTGGCCAGCGGGGCCAGGGAGAACACGGTGGCCGGGCTTCCGGCGGCGATGAACAGGAATCTCACGGCGGTGGCTCCTCGAAGTCCGGGGCGGGGTGGGTCACAGGGCGCTGAACTCGGGCAGCAGACCGGCCTCGACGGCCTCGGCGAGCCCGGGCGCCGCGGCGTCCTTGGCGGAGATCAGCGGTTCCTCCGGGCAGTCCCAGGGGAGGGCGAGCTCGGGGTCCAGCGGGTTGATGTCGATCTGCGTGCCGGGCACGTAGAGGCTGGAGACCACGTAGCAGATGCAGGCGTCGTCGCTGAGCGTCAGAAAGCCGTGGCCCACCCCTTCCGGCACATACACCGAGCGGCCCGAGGCGGCGTCCAGCTCGTTCACCTGGTGCACGCCGAACGTCGGCGACCCGAGCCGCAGGTCGACCACGATGTCCCGCAGCGCACCGCGCACACAGGTGACGAACTTCGCCTGTCCCGGCGGGATCGTCACGCTGTGGATCCCACGCAGCGTGTGGCGCCGGGAGACCGAGTAGTTGATCTGCTGGGGCTGGAAGGGCCGCTTCAGGGCATGCTCCAGCTCGTCGGTCCGCAGGGACTCGTAGAACGAGCCGCGCTCGTCGGTGATGTGGTCCGGAGTGACGACGAGGGCTCCGGCGACGGCCAGTTCTTCGACGCGCACGGTGCCTCCCTTCTGGTGTCGGATGCGGCGGGCGGTGCAGCGGGGCGGTGGTGGAGCGGGCCTGACCCGGGTGCGGGAACCGGCGGCTCGGGGACGGCCGGTGGCGGGGGACGGCCCGGTGGCTCGGGATGGCCGGTGGCGCGGGACGGTCCCCCTTCCGGCACGGGCGTGGTTCAGCGCGCCAGGGCCTCCAGGCGGGTGACGATCTCCGCGGGCGGCGGCGCGGCCGCCACCTCGCGGGCCAGTCGGCGCGCCGCGGTGCGGTGACCGGGATCGGCCAGCAGTGCCTCCAGCGCTTCCCGCAACCGCCCGGGGTCGTTCTGGTCGTCGGCGGTATCGAGGCTCAAGCCCGCTCCGGTCGCCACCAGCCGATCGCCGTGGGCGAAGTGGTCGGCCAGTTGGGGCAGCGCCAGTTGCGGCAGGCCCAGAGCGGTCGCGTTCAGCGTGGTGCCCGCCCCGCCGTGGTGCACCACCGCGTCACAGGTGGCGAGCAGCGGATGGAGTGGCACCGGCTCGACCAGCCGCACCCGGGCGGGGACCGCGCTGATGCGCGCCCAGAAGGCCGCGGGCACGGTCGCGACGGCCTCGACGCCGGGCACCGCGGCGAGGGCCTGCAGGACCCGCCGCACGAGCGGAACGCCGTTCAGGGCCAGCGTGCTGTGCCCGAAGGTGACGGCGAGCCTCCGCACCGCAGTGCCGGGAGCCCGCCGCTCACGGAGCCAGCTGGGCAGCGCGCCGCCTCCGTTGGACGGCACGTGGCGCACGGGCGTGCCCTGGTCGGCCTCCGGGGCCTGCAGCGCCGGCGGGCACGGGTCCAGCAGGATGGTGGGTGCCTCCAGTGCGCCGGTGCCGAGCTTGTCGGCGAGGGCGAGGAGGTCGGCGCGGACATGCGCGCGGGCGGGTCCGGAGATCACGTCCACGCCCCAGCGGTGGTGCACGACCGGGACATTGAGCGCCGCCCCCACCAGCAGGGAGGTGTACTCCAGCGGATCGGAGAGCACCAGGTCGGGACGGAACTCCCTGGCGAAGGCGAGGACGTCCTCGGCGACGGACGCCGCACTGGCCCACCAGATCCGCCCGTACCGGCCCAGGGCCTCGCGCGGGGGCCGGGGCCGGGCCTCCAGGGGGCGCTGCCCCTCGGGCAGTCCCCGGGCGAGCATCCCGTCGCCGTCGAACGGCTCGCCCACGCGCAGGGTGGTCAGCCCGGCGGACCGCCACGCGTCGAGGACATCCGGGCGGCCCGCGGCCATGACCTCGTGGCCGGATCCGCGCAGTGCCCACACCAGAGGGAGCAGGGGCATCACATGGCTCACGGAAGGCGTGGCCAGCAAGAGCACTCGCATTGTTTCCGGTTCTCCTGACGGGTTGTTCGACGGGGGTTTCCGTTCGGGGGTCCTGCGGGTTTGACGGGGGTGTCCGGGCCGGGCGGGAAGGGAGGGGCCGCCCAGGCGTGGGGAGTGCTCAGCGGCGGTGCAGCGTGGTCAGCGTGTGCGGTGCAGCGCGGTCAGGCGTTCCAGCAGCGGCACGATCTCCAACGGGCTCGGCGTGGCGCACCACTCGGCGTACAGGTCGGCGGCACCCGCGTCGAACGCTCCGTCCACCGCCGCCGCCAACTGTTTCCGCACGTCAGCAGGTCCGTGCCGGTCGCCGTCCAGCGCCGCCCCGGCGCCCCGCCGGTGCACGTAACGGGCGGTGGCGGCCTCGTCCCACTTCGCCACCGGCAGCACGATCTGGGGCACCCGGTGCGCGACGGCCGCGGCGAAGGTGCCCCCGCCCCCGTGGTGCACCACGACCGAGCAGGTCGGCAGCAGCAGGTCCAGCGGGACGAAGTCCACGGCGCGCACATTGCCCGGCAGTTCCCCGGCCGCCGCGAGCTGTTCGCCGTTGAGCGTCGCGACGACCTCCACGTCCAGGTCGGCCGCCGCGGCGAGCAATGCGGGTATGCCGACGCCGCTGTGGTGGGCGTAGAACGTCCGCGTGGTCACGCCGAGCGTGACGCACACGCGCGGGCGCCCGGGGTCCTCGCGCAGCCAGTCCGGCAGGACGGCGGGCCCGGCGTAGGGGACGCGCCGCACCGGTACGGAGGGCAGGTCGAGGGGGAGCCGCATGCGCGGGGGAACCAGGTCCAGGGTCCACTGCCCGAGCAGTGCCGCCGCTGACTCAGGCACCTCGTGGCGGCGCAGGTGCGGCTCGGCCCAAGCGGCGAGGGGGTCCGTCAGACCGGCCGCCTGGTGCTCCCGCCCGAGCCACGCCACGTGGTCAAGCCCCCACAGCAGCCGGGCGTGCGCGGCGCCGGCGGCGTGGGCGGCGATCGCGCCCGGCGGGCACAGCGGGTCCCACAGCACCAGATCGGGCCGCCAGGACCGGGCGACGTCTACGAGTTCGGCCACGAAGGACCGCTCGCCGGCGCCGGAGGCGACCGGGAAGCAGCGCGTGAACAGGCCCGCAAGATAACGCCCCACCGTCTCCCAGCGGTTGCTGCCGAGGGCATCGAGCGCCAGCACGTCGGTGGGCCGGTCCACCCGGGCGGGGTCCACCGCGGGCTGGACGACCGGCTCGCCGACCGGCACCGCGGTCAGCCCCGCTGCCGCCACGCCCGGGGCCAGGTCCGGGTGCGCCGCCACCCGTACCTCGTGGCCCCCTGAGCGCAGCGCGTGGGCCAGCGGCACGACCGGGTACAGGTGGGCGGCCGCCGGGTAGATCGCGAACAGAACACGCATCGCCGTCTTCCTCGTTCCTCAGCCGTGCTGCCGGGCGGTCAGTTCCGTGAGGACCGGGACCATGTCCCTGGGGCTCGGGGTCGCGAGCATGTCCGCGTGCAGCTCCCTCGTGCCGGCCCGGAAGGACGGCCCGTCCAGGACGTCCTGGAACTGCTCGCGCAGCGTCTCCACGGAGAACTCGTCGCGGCGCAGCATCAGCCCCGCGCCCTTGTCGTGGATGTACCGCGCGAACGCAAGCCGGTCGCCGCCCTCGCCGGGCGAGGGCACGAGCTGCGGCACCTGGTGCGCGACGGCGGCGGCGAAGGTGCCGCCGCCTCCGTGGTGCACCACTGCGGAGCAGGTGGTGAGCAGGCGGTCCAGCGGCACGTAGTCCAGGGCGCGCACATTGGCGGGCAGGGCCCGCACGTCCGCGAGCTGGGTGGCGTCGAGGGTCGCGATCAGCTCCACGTCGAGGTCCGCGACCGCCTCCAGCAGGCCGGACACCAGGGCCGCGCTGTCCTTCGCGAGGAACTTGCGGGTGCTCATACCGAGGGTCAGGCACACCCGCCGGCGCTCGGGGCGGGCCCGCAGCCAGTCGGGGAACGGGTGCCCGCCGGTGTAGGGGACCCGGCGCATCGGCAGGTAGCGCAGGTCCACCGGCAGGCGCATCCGCGGCGGGATCAGGTCCACCGTCCACTGACCCACTACCAGCTCCTCGTCGAACTCGATGCCGAGACGGTCGAGTTCCGGCCGCATGACGGCGGCCATCGGGTCCTCGCCGGCCGCCGCGGGCCCGGCGTCCAACTCGGCGAAGCGCGCCCTGGCCCAGCCGGTGTAGTCCAGGCCGTACTGCAGACGGGCGTGGGCTGCCCCGCACACCCGTGCGGCCAGCGGTCCAGGGAAGCTCAGCGGATCCCACAGCACGAGGTCGGGCCGCCAGTCGCGGGCGAAGTCCAGGAGATCGTCCACCAGGGCGCGGCCCGGTGCGGGCTCCGGCCCCGTCGGGTAGTACAGAGAGAACGCGGCGAGCTGGTAGTAGCGGATCGCCCCCCGCAGGTTGCGGTCCTCCGGCGCGATCCGCAGGGCCTCGGTGATGTCCTCCAACGTCCGGTCCCGGGTGCCCGAGCGCATCAGGGCGCCCAGGTCCACCGGGGTGCCCAGCGGTACCGCCGTGAGTCCCGCCGCGGCGATCTCGTCCGCCATGTCGGGGTGGCTGGCGACGCACACGTCGTGGCCCGCGCTGCGCAATGCCCAGGCCAGGGGAACGAGGGGGTACAGATGTGCCGTCGCCGGCATGATCGTGAACAGGACCCGCATCACAGACTCCGATTTCGAGCGCGGCCCGGGGGGCGTGTGCCACCGGCGTCGCGGAGGACAGGGGAAGCGGTCGCGTGCCGCCCCGGGCGCACCCGCGGCAGCACGCCCGAGAGCCCGACCAGGAAGCCCGCGCCGCCGACGGCGGCGACGAGGACCACCGCGTGCCCCGGCTCGGTGACGGCGCCTGGTGCGGGCCCGCGGCCCGTGGACAGTGCGGCGACGAGCGCGAGTGTCAGCGCGGCGCCCGCCTGGACCGCGGACTGGTACAGCCCCTGGGCGTCGCTCCGATCGGCGGCCGCAAGGCCCGCGGCGGCCTGCGCGTTGAGCGCGGCGAAGCAGCACACGAAGCCCGCGCCCACCAGCAGCATCGTCGGCAGCACACCCGCCGCGTAGGACGCCGGGGCGGGGTCCCGGAGGTACAGCAGGTAGCCGACCGGCGGCGCGAGGGAGCCGGCCGCGATCAGCCGCGCCGCGCCGAAGCGCGCCACCATGGCCCGCGTGAACGGCGCCGTCGCCAGCAGCGGAACACTGGCGGGCAGTAGCGCGAGCGCCGTGCGCAGGGGGCCCCAGCCCAGTGTCCGCTGCGCGTGCAGCGTGACGAGGAACAGCAGGCCCAGGTACGAGCCGTTGAGCGTGGCCGCGCCCAGCGCGGAGCGGATCAGCGTGCCACGTCCGAGCACGGAGCGCCGCAGCAGAGGATCCGGTGCGGCACGCCCGGTGCCCGTGAAGAGGCCCAGGAGCGCGGCGGCCAGCGCGAGACCGCCCCACACCCGCGGCCCCGCCCACCCGGAGGCCGGCACGGAGACGATCGCGAACACGGCGGCCGCGAGGCCCCCGGTCAGCGCCGGTGCCCCGACCGCGTCGAGCCGGCGGGCGGTGGCCCGCGGCCCGTCCCGGGGGACCAGCCGGAGCCCGAGGAGGAACAGCACCGCGGCCACCGGGGCGGGGAACGCCAGCGTCCACCGCCAGCTCGCCTCGGTCAGCGCCCCGGAGATCAGCAACCCGAGGGTGAACCCGCTCGCGCCGAACAGCGAGTAGAGCGTCACCACCCGGTCACGGTCCGGGCCCTCCCGGAACGTGCCGGCGATGATGGCCAGTCCGGTCGGCGCGGTGAGCGCGGCGCTCGCGCCTTTGACGAGGCGCGTGGCGACCAGCACCGGCAGACTCTCCGACACCCCCGCTGCCAGGGACGCGACTGCGAAGACGAGCAGCGCCGCCAGATACGCCGTGCGCCTGCCATACAGGCTCACGAGCCGCCCGGAGAACGGCAGCAGGCCACCGAAGCCGAGAGCGAATCCGCCCATCGTCCACTGCAACGCGGTGGGCGACAGGTGCAGGTCGGCGCCGACCCGGGGCAGCGCCACCACCATGACCGACACTTCGACGGCGTCCAGGAGCATGGTGCCCGCCAGCACGGCCGACAGCCCCCGGGAACGGGCCGTGCCGGTCTTGGGTGCGCCCAAGAGGGCGGGTGGCGTCAAGTGGCTCATCTCGGGTTCCTTCACGGGGGCGGTGTCCGGGGTGTCCTGGGCGGCGTCAGCCGAGCAGCGTTCCGCCGCTGGCGTCCACGAAGGCGCCGGTGATCCAGCGGGCGTCGTCCGAGGCGAGGAAGGCCACCACGTCGGCGACGTCCTCCGGCTCGCCGACCCGTCCGAAAGCCGACAGGGACGCCATCTGCTCGACGGCCCCCGGGATGTCGAAGACCGGGTTGCCGTTGCGGGTGATGCCCGGAGCCACGCTGTTGACGGTGATGCGGCGCGGGCCCAGAAGCTTGGCGAAGTGCAGTGCGAGCTGCTCCACCGCCCCCTTGGACATCGCGTATGCGATCTCCTGCGGATTCGCGACCCGGGTCAGCCCGGAGGAGATGTTGATGATCCGGCCGCCGTCGCGCAGCGTGCCCAGCGCCCGCTGGATCACGAAGAACGGCGCCTTGGCGTTGACCGCGAAGATGCGGTCGAACTGCTCCGGGGTGGTGTCCTCGGGGGCCACCCCGCCCATCACCCCGGCGTTGTTGACCAGGATGTCGAGTCCTGCTGAACCGGTGCGTTCCTTCAGGCCCGCCTCCAGGCCCAGGAAGAGTTCGTGCACGTCGCCGGGGACTCCCAGCTCCGCGCGGACCGCGAACGCCCGGCCGCCGTCCTTCTCGATCAGGGCGACGACCTCTTCGGCGGCCTCCTCGCTGCTCGTGTAGTGGACGGCGACCAGCGCGCCCTCCTGGCCGAGCCGCAGCGCCGTCGCCCGCCCCATCCCGCGGCTGGAGCCGGTGACCAGCGCCGTCCTGCCCGTGAGCCTGCCCATGTCGTTCCTCTCGTGCTCGGCTGATGTCCCGGTCGCACGCCCCGGGCGCGGATGTGGTGTCCCGGCCGTGGTCGCCGGGTGCGGGTGTGCTGTTCCGGTGCGGTTCGTGGGGTGCCGTGTCCCGGTGGCACGCGCCCGGTGGGGACCCGCCGGTGCCGGTGGACCGAACCAGCGCTCCAGTGCGGCCGGCAGCCCGCCGGTTCCGCGTCCGGCCCAGGCGACATGGCCGTCCGGGCGGACCAGGACGGCGCCGGTGGCCCCCGGCAGCCCGTCGGGCCCGGGCCGGGCGAGTCGGGCCGCCACGGCGCCCACCCGCTCCGCCCACGGCCCGGCGCACGCACGCAACGCGGCGTGGTGGCCGGCGTCCCCGGTCAGGTCGAGCAGCAGCCCGCGGCCGTCGCGCAGCAGACGCGCGGTGGTCACCGGACCGCCCACCGCCACCACCTCGGTGGGCGGCAGCCGGGCGCCGAGCAGCGGGTGGCGCTCGCCGCTCACATCGGCGACCTCGTAGCGGATGTCGAGGCCGGATATCGCTCCCGCCAGGTGCCGCCTGACGTCCTCCTGGGTGACCAGCTCGCCGAGTACCGTCCGCACGGCCTCCACCTCGGGGCCGCCCAGCAGCAACATGGCCTGCGCCCTGATGTTGGCCAGGACCCGCTCGCCGACACCGTGCCGCTCGGTGTGGTAGCTGTCGAGCAGGCTGTCGCCGCCGTGCCGGAGTGTGAGGGCCAGCTTCCAGCCGAGGTTGACCGCGTCCTGGAGGCCGAGGTTCAGGGCCTGGCCACCGATCGGCATCTGGCGGTGCGCGGCGTCGCCGGCGAACAGGACGCGCCCGTGGCGGTAGCGGGTGAGCTGGCGGCAGGCGTCTCCGAAGGAGTTGACCCACAGCGGGGTGCCACCGCTGATGTCCTCCCCGGTGACGCGCAGCCAGGCACCGCACATCTCGGCGAAGTCCGGCGGCGCGGTGCGCGGCCGGGCCCGAGCGCCGAATTCGTGCACCATCACGCGGGTGACGCCGTCGCTCCGCCGGGCCGCGATGGCCAGCCCCTTCCCCAGACGCTGGAAGCGCCGATCGGGGATCTCGACATGCGCCACGTCCGCCCGGAGCAGCTCACGGCCGGCATCCTCGCCGGGGAACTCCGCCGAGAGCAGGCTGCGCACCGTGCTGTTCTCGCCGTCACACCCGACGGCGTACTGGGCGCGTAGCAGCACGGCCCCGTCCGGGCCCATGACCTCGGCCGCCACGTGGTCTCGCGCCACGGACAGGCCGCAAAGCTCATGGCCGCGCCGCAGGTCCGCGCCCAGCGACAGGGCCCGCTCCTGGAGCAGTTCCTCGACGCGCGCCTGGGGGACCTTCCACTGCCCCGGGTACGGGCTGGGCAGCGACAGGTCGAGCGGGATGCCGCCGAAGTGCCCGCGCTGGTCGTTCGGCGGCGTGGGCAACCCGTCCCACAGGCCGCGGGTGTCGAAGATCTCCATGGTGCGGGCGTGCAGCGTGGATGCCCTCGACTCCGTGGTCGGGGAGGTCTCGCGGTCCAGGACGATCACGTCGGCGCCGCCGAGTCGCAGCTCCGCGGCGAGCATCAGCCCCACGGGGCCCGCGCCGACGACGAGCACCTGGGTGTCCGGACGGTCGGTTGACATGTCAGCGTTGCCGTTCCGCGTAGTCCTTGGCATGGCCCAGCGTGGCGCGGCTGTTGGTGCTGAGCGCCATGTGCACGTACTCCCGGGCGTCGGCGACGGTCGCGTCGGGGCCGAGGACCCGTGCGATGTTCCCGGGGTTCAGCGTCACCGTGTGCTGGGACGTCGCGGCTACCCCGGTGCCGTCCTCGGTGAATGTCCAGCAGCCGGTGTGCAGGGTCATCAGCGCGGGGAGCGTGATCTGCTTGTAGGCGATTCTGTGGTGCGGGAAGCACACCCGGTAGGACTCGGTGGTGTGGGTGGAGCCGTCCTTGGCCCGGGTGTCCATCCGCAGCTTCTGCAGGCCGGGGGTGTCCTCGGTGAGGTGCACGGCGGCCACGTGCGGCAGCCGCTGCTCCCACAGGTGCGCCTCGTTGACGAAGTCGTAGACGTCCTTCGCGGAGCCCTCGACGCGCACAGTGTCCTCGAAGGAGAACGTCAGCTCGGCCTCGGCGTGCACCCGCTCGACGTTGGACTTGAGTGCGGCCAGTTCGGAGCGGGAGTTGCGGTCGACGGCGGCATCGATCCACCGCAGGCTCTCGGGGTCGTCGTCGATCGCCCGGTAGTCGTGTAGCAGCCGGACCCGTGACTCGGCCGCGGACAGCGGCTCGATGACCCACGTGCCGCCCATGGCGGCCACCGGCGGTGCGGAGACCTCCTGCCGGAAGGCGATCCGCAGCGTCGCCGGGTCGAGCCTGCGCCGGGACGTCCAGTTCTTGGCCTCACCATTGGCGGTGGCCCAGATCCGTATCCGCTCCGTCGTCCCCTCGCTCTCCACCTGGTCGACGTGGATCGTCGGCGGGAAGATCCGCGGCCAGTTCTCCACCTCGGAGATCAGGCGGTAGACGGCGTCGGCCGGGGCCGTTACGACGATCTCGTGGGCCACCTCGCGCGGGCCATGCTGCGACATGCTCACCCTCCTCGGGGCATGGATCGGTTGACTCAGAAGTTGCCGAGACCGCCGCAGACATTGAGCGCCTGCGCGGTGATGGACGCGGCGGCGTCCGAGACCAGGTAGCCGACGAGCCCGGCGACCTCCTCGGCGGTGGCGTAGCGGCCCAGCGGGATCTTGGCTTGGAACTTCTGGAGGATCGCCTCCTCGGTGGTGTCGTAGGCGCTCGCGTAGCCCTGCCGGACCCGCTGGGCCATCGGCGTCTCGACATACCCCGGGCAGACGGCGTTGACGGTGATGCCCGTCGGCGCCAACTCGTTGCCGAGTGCCTTGGTGAAACCGACGACACCGTGCTTCGAGGCGGAGTAGGGGGCACCGAGCACGACGCCCTGCTTGCCGGCGGTCGATGCGATGTTGACGATGCGGCCCCGTTCCTTGTGCCGCATGCCGCCGGTGTTCAGCACCTCACGGGTCATCCTGAAGACGCTGTTCAGGTTGGTGTCGATGACGTCGTGCCACAGCTCGTCAGGGATGTCGGCGGTGACACCGCCCCCGCTGCGGCCCGCGTTGTTGACGAGCACGTCGACCGTGCCGAAGCGGTCGACGGCCGCCTGCACGAAGGCGCTCACGTCCGCGTCGTCGCGTACGTCCATGGGCACGCCGTCGGCCTCGTGCCCCTGCTCGCGGAGCCGTTTGACGGTGGACGCCACGTTCTCGCCGCTGCGGGCCCCGATGAACACCGCGTGGTCGGCGGCCAGCAGCCGGGCGACGGCGAGGCCGATTCCGCTGGTGGCGCCGGTGACGAGAGCCACCCGCTGGTTCCGTTCTGACATGTTCTCTCCTGGCGTTCGGTGGATGGCGTGGCGGGCGGGCGGCGCCGGGCGGAGGCCGTCCGCCCGGCGGCGGACGGCGCCCGCCCGGCCGGCCGGGTCAGCCGGCGGGGACCGCCTCGGTGAGCCCTGCGTTGACCATGTCGATCAGGGCACGGGGGGTCCGGGCGTCGGTGACCACGGTGTCGTCGAGGCTGATGCCGTAGGTCGTCTCGATCCGGACGGCGGTCTCCAGCAGGGCCAGCGACTCGTATCCCAGGGCCTCGAAGTCGGTGTCGAGGATGTCGCCGTCGAGATCGACGCCCTCATCCGCCCCGGCACCCTCGAGCAGGATGCGCTTGAGGTCGGAGAGGGTGAACTCCTTGGCGGTCATATCGGTCCTTTCGTCGGGTGGGCAGGTGCGGCGGTGTGGTAGCGGTGGGTGTTGTGCGGCGGGTGCTATGCGGCGGCGCGCACGACGACGGCGGAGTTGAAGCCTCCGTGGCCGCGGGCCAGCACCAGGGCGGTGCGCACCTCGGCGGCGCGTGCCCGGCCCACCACGAGGTCCAGTTCGTACTCGTCGGCCAGCTCGACGTTCACGGTGGGCGGGATCACGCCGTCCGCGATGGACAGCAGGGCAGTGGCCACGTCCAGCGGCGCGCCCCCTGAGTAGAGCCGGCCCGTCATCGTCTTCGGCGCGGTCACCGGAACCGCCCGCGGGCCGAAGACCCCGGTGATGGCCGCCGCCTCCGCGCGGTCGAGGGCGGGCAGCCCCGCCGCGTCGGCGAACACCACGTCCACGTCGGCGGCCTCGGTTCCGGCGTCCGCCAGGGCCAGTTCCATCGCCCTGCGCAGCCCCGGTTCTCGCGTGCTGCCGGGCGCCGGGTCGAACGTGGCCCCGTAGCCGGCGAGCTCGCCGTATACCCGCGCCCCACGGCGCTGCGCCGTGCCGGGGTCCTCCAGGATGAGGATCGCGCCGCCCTCGCCGGGCACATGTCCGCAGGCGTGCGCGTCGAACGGCAGGTAGGCGCGGCTCGGTTCGTCGCTGTGGCTCAGCCGGTCGCCGGCCAGTTGGGCCACCCATCCCCAGGGACAGAGTGAGGCGTCGGTGGCTCCCGAGACGATCAGCGGTGTGCCCTTGCGGATCTGCCGGCGCGCCTGCGCGAGCGCGTCCAGACCGCCTGCCTGGTCACTGACGACGACGCCGCTGGGTCCCTTCATGCCGTTCCGGATGGAGATCTGGCCGCTGTTCACCGCGTAGAACCAGGCGAAGGACTGGTAGGCGCTGACGTACTGGCTGCCCTTGCCCCACAGCTTGCGCAGCTCACCCTGACCGAACTCGAAGCCACCGGACGCACTGGCCGTGACGACGCCCATGTCGAACGCGGGCAGTTCCTCGGGGTGGACGCCAGCGTCGGCCAGCGCCCAGTCGGCGGCGACCAGCGCGAGCCGGGTCATGCGGTCGGTCTGCGGGATCATCCGGCTGGGCAGGTGCTCCTCGGCGACGAAGCCGGGTATCTCGCCGGCCAGCCGGGCCGGGTACCGGTCGGCGTCGAAGCGGGTGATCCTGCCGATGCCGCTCCTCCCGTGGCGGGTGGCCGCCCAGAAGTCCCGTGTGCCCAGGCCGTTGGGGGAGACGACGCCGAGTCCGGTCACCACCGGGGCGGTCATGCGTGGCTCTTCTCGGGCCGGGCCAGCACCATGGCGCTCTGGAAGCCGCCGAAGCCGCTGCCCACGGTTGTCACCGCGTCCGTCCGCCACTCCCGCGCCGTGCGCGGCACGTAGTCCAGGTCGCACTCCGGGTCCCGGGTGGTCAGGTTCGCCGTGGGCGGCACCACGTTGTTCTCCATGGCGAGGACGGAGGCGGCGATCTCGATGGAGCCGATCGCGCCCAGCGAGTGGCCCACCATGGACTTGATGGAGCTCACGGGGACGCGATAGGCGTGCTCGCCGAGGCTCTTCTTGAACGCCGCGGTCTCGTGCCGGTCGTTCTGCTTGGTGCCGGAGCCGTGCGCGTTGACGTAGTCGATGTCCTCGGGGTTCAGCCGCGCCTCGTCGAGCGCCACCCGGATCGCCTCGGCCATCTCCGTGCCGTCCGGGCGCAGCCCCGTCATGTGGTAGGCGTTGCTGCGCGTGGCGTAGCCCGCGATCTCCGCGTAGACGTGGGCGTCCCGTCGCCGCGCGTTCTGCAGTTCCTCCAGGACGAACACGGCGGCGCCCTCGCCGAGGACGAAGCCGTTGCGGGTGCTGTCGAACGGCCGGGAGGCGTGCTCGGGGTCGTCGTTGCGCGGCGTTGTCGCCTTGATCGCGTCGAAGCACGCCACGGTGATGGGCGAGATCGGGGCGTCGGAGGAGCCGGCGATCATCACGTCCGCGCTGCCCTCGCGGATCAGCTCCACCGCGTGGCCGACCGAGTCGATGCCGGAGGTGCAGCCGGTGGAGACGACCGTGGCCGGTCCCTCCGCGCCCACGGCCCAGGCGACCTCTGCCGCGAACGAACTGGGCACGAGGTAGTTGTAGAGGTGCGGCACGGCGTATCGGTGGTCCACCAGGTCGAGCCGGCCGCCGTCGCTGACGACGCGGTACTCCCGGTCCAGCCCCATGGTGGCGCCGACGGCGCTGCCGATGGTGACGCCGACGCGGTACGGGTCGAGCTCGTCCATCGTCAGGCCGCTGTCGCCCACCGCCTCCCGGGTGGCGACCACGGCGAGCTGGGCCGCCCGGTCCATGCGCCGGGTCTCCTGGGGCCCCAGGCCGTGCATCTCGGGATCGAAGTCGATCTCCGCGGCGACCCGGGAGCGGAACGGCGAGGGGTCGAAGAAGGTGATGCCCCTGGTCGCCGTGCGGCCCTCGCTCAGCAGGCTCCAGAAGTTCTTCGCCCCGATGCCGCCGGGGGCCACGACGCCGAGGCCCGTGATGACGACTCTGCGGCCCGTCACGCGGCCCCCTCCCAGTGGTAGAAGCGCGTTGCCATCGCGTCCGCGGGCGACCGCCAGGTGGCGGGGTCGTACGCCTCGATGAAGGGCTTCAGATTGCGGCTGATGCCCACGAAGCGCGGGTCGGTCTTCGCCTTCTCGATGAGTTCGCCGCCGTTGTCGGCATCGAAGTCCTGCAGGTGGAAGTAGAGGCCTCGGTACGAGAAAAGCTGGCGGCGCCGGGTGCCCATCAGGTGGGGCATCTCGGTGGCGTCGAAGTCCCCGAAGAGTCGGGCGACGTCGGCGTGCGCACCCGGTTCCATCCGGGCCACGATCAGCGTGCTGTGCATGTGCTCCCTCTCTTCTCCGGCCGGGGTGGTCCCGGGCCGTCACGCGTGTGCAGTGCGGGGGGTGGCCCTATCGGGACGGCCCGAACCAGCGCTCCAGGGACATGGGCAGGTCGTGGTGGCTGCCGGGCGCTGCCCAGGCGACATGGCCGTCGGGGCGCACCAGCACGGCTCCGGTGCCGGCGAGGGGGTCGCCGTCCACGACACCGAGGGGTGCGGCGGTCACCACATCCACCCGGTCCGTCCAGCCGGACGCCCTGCGGCGCAGGACGGCGTTGTCCTGGAGGTCGAACAGGACTCCGCGCCCGGCGCGCAGGAGTTCGGCACTGTTGGTCGTGAGGCCCCCGACGGCCATCTCCAGTCTCGGCATCCGCCGGCCCAGCAGCGGGTGACGCCCGCCGCCGACGTCGTAACGGATCTCCAGTCCGCTGACCATGGCCGCCAGGTGGCGGCTGACATCCGGGTACCGGATGAGTTCGGTCAGCACGTCGCGCAACGGCTGGACCTCGGCCCCGCTGAGGAACAGCAGGCCCTGGGCGCGGGTGTTCAACAGCAGCCGTTCGCCCACCGGGTGACGCTCGGTGTGGTAGGTGTCCAGCAGGCCCTCGGGCGCCTTCCCCCGGACGACGGCGGCAAGCTTCCAGCCGAGGTTCACCGCGTCCTGGATGCTGGTGTTCATCCCCTGGCCGCCGGCCGGCAGGTGGATGTGGGCCGAGTCCCCCGCCAGCAGGACGCGACCGCGGCGGTACTCGGTGACCTGCCGGGTGGCGTCGCCGAAGGAGCTGACCCAGACCGGCTCCCCGTGGGAGATGTCCATGCCCGTGACGCGCTTCCAGCCGATGACCACCTCTTCGTACGAGGGCGGTGCGGTGCGCCGCTGTGGTGGGGCGCCGCGCTCGCACAGGATGAGCCGGGTGATGCCGCCGGGGAGCGGGCCGACCATCACCATGCCGCCGGGGAAGGTCTCACCGATCATGCGGGGCTGGAGGTCGAGCCCCTTGACGTCGGCGAGGAACATCTCCAGCGTGGCGGCGGTGCCGGGGAAGTCGAACCCGGCGGCCTTGCGCACGGCGCTCCGGCCGCCGTCGCAGCCGACCAGATAAGAGGCGCGCAGAGTGCGCACGCCTTCAGGGGTGCCTACCTCGACCTCGACACCGTCGGCATTGTTCGTCAGCGAGAGCATCTCGTGCCCGCGCCGCAGATCCGTGCTGAGCTCGGTCGCCCAGGCCTCCAGCACCGCCTCGGTCGCGGACTGGGGCACGGACTTGGCGGCCTGGTGGGCGCCTTCGAGCACCCCGAAGTCCACGGGCAGGCCACCGAAGTGGCCCACGTTGCTGGTCTCGACGTTCCCGAAGCGGGAGAGCAGCCCGCGCTGGTCGAATATCTCCATGGTGCGTGCGGTGAAGCCAAGGCCGCGGGACTCTCCGGTCGGCTCCTCAAGACGCTCCAGAACAATGACGTCGATTCCCGCCAGCCGCAGTTCTCCGCTGAGCGTGAGCCCGGCCGGTCCCGCACCCACGACAATCACTGCAGCGTCCATACACAACTCCTTGAGTGTCGTCGGATTCTCCTCGACGGCCGAACAACCCGGGTCGGCTGTGCTCGGCGTGCACATCTTTCGAGGGCGCCGGTGGCGCGAGACAACGCGGCGGAAGCCGTCAACAAGCTTCTTCGGGTGCAGTGAGGTATTCAAGACGTCTCAGGTCATACCTCTGTGAGATAGCGTCAGAGAATTTCCGGAAAGAATTGACAGAGATTTGTTGGAAGCCGATTCCGTCCGTACCTGAATATGAAGATGCCCCTGGCGGGGTCCTGCCATCACGACGGCAGGACCCCGCCAGGGGCATCTATTCGTTCCTGATTTGCGCGCCGGCCTCCGGGGTGCATCGGAGGGTCATTACGGCCCCATATCACCCGGACCCGAGACGGAATCCCACTCCACGGACCGTGACGATCCAGTCGCTCGCGCCGAGCTTGCGGCGGAGACTGCTGACGTGAGTGTCGAGGGTGCGGCGGGACCAGGAGTCGCCCCAGACGCGCTGCATGAGTTGCTTGCGCGGAACCACGGTCTCGGGACGGGAGGCCAGGAAGAACAGCAGGTCGAATTCCTTGCGTGTCATGTCTATCCTGCGCCCGTGCACGGTGACGACGCGCGACGCCACGTCGATGCACAGCTTGCCCCGCGACAGGAGCTGTTCCTTTTGGGCGGTGCCCGGGCGGACGCGGCGCATGACCGCGTCCATGCGGGCCACCAGTTCGCGGAAGCCATAGGGTTTGACGATGTAGTCGTCCGCTCCGGCCTGGAGCCCGAGGACGCGGTCCAGCTCGGTCCCTCGGCCGGTGACGGTGATGATCGGGACATCGCAGACCGCCCGGATGTCGCGGCAGACCTCCAGTCCGTCCAGGTCGGGCAGTTCGAGGTCGAGCAGCACCAGCTCGGCGTTCCGGTACGCCCGGAGGGCGTCGGCGCCCGTCTCCACACGCTGTACCTGGTGGCCTTGCCGTGACAGCCGCTGGGCGAGGCAGTCGGCGTCGCCGGGATCGGCCTCGACGACGAGAACCTGCCAGCTGTCCGCGGTCCTCAGTCCACCGCGGCCCGGTGCCCCCGCCATGTCGCCGTCGAGTCTTCGTGGTGCCGGGACCCATGGCCGCGAAGTGATCCCTGCGTACTGAACCATGCCTTCCCCCAACTGTGACGCAGTGTCAAGGCTGTTCGAACAGTAACTCTAGAGGACATTACAAACCGTCGCGCTGGTTTGCAAGGACTCCCAAAATCCCTCGACAGCTACACCTTCCTGCTGCTAGGGGCACGTTTGCAACCCGGTGACCGGTAGGTTTCCAGGTTGTGTAGCGTCTCAGGTGGATCGATCTCGCAGGTAACAAACCGCGATGCTGGTTTTGGGTTTACACTCTCTATACCAAGGCCACACAGGGTGCGGTGGCCGATCCGCCGTGCTCACGACCACGATCAAGACGAGGACAGGACTGGTGCTGCCCACTGCAGATATGTGCCGAGCAGGCACGCCAGGCCCTCGCACGCGCCGCCGCCGGGATGTTCGACAGTCGGGCATGCGTACCGGGCCGACCGGGAGCAGCCGCAGTGCGGGCGTGAGCAAGGGCGCGCCGTGCTCCCCCTCCGACTCGGGGGGCGAACCGGCGGCCGGCGGAAGGCTGGCCGGTCTCTGCACGTCCTCGCTTGCGCTCACGGCAAGCCAGGGCCCCCGTACCGACGAGGCGGTCGGGGGCTTCGCCGCCGCGGTGCCGGCCCGGCCGGGTCAGGACCCCACGGTGCGGGCGGGCATGCGGCTGCCGGCGGCGGAAGGCGGGTTGCACGGGGAGAACACACCCACGCTGCCGCGCGAGAAGTGGTGCTGCGTCCGCCTCCGGGCCTCGGAGGCGGGGAATGGCTGATCCCGCACGCTTACCATGTTCCCGCGGGCGACTCGCCTCGCGGCATCGGTGTGGCGCGGCGCAGCGTGCCCTCGAAGACCAACGCCCCCTCCTGGTGCGCCGTGACCCGGACGGTCGCGGGGTCCGGGCCGTCGTCCCGGCGCCTCTCGATGGCCATGAGACAGGGCGTGCCGAACTCGGCGTACCGGTGGAAGGTGCAGTCCATTGCGACCATGTTGAAGCAGAGCGGGTATGCCTGGGCGACGGCGGCCTGGCGTGCGGCTTCGAGCAGGACCATGCCCGGGATGTGGTCCACGGGGTGGTCGAAGAGAACGGGATGGCGGGTGTCCGCTCGGACTTCCCATCGCCGTTCGTCCTCGGTGGCGGCGAGCAACACCTCCATGGAGTGGTTGCGGCCCACGCGCTGCGGGTCGATCGGTTCGGGCAGCAGGTCCACCGACTGCGACGCGAACAGCCGGTCCCCGCGCAGCCGCTTGTACACCTTGGGGGACACGCTCGAGAACGCGGCGTGGCCGGTCGCGACGACCCCCTCGTCGGATCTGATGGTCGCGGTCATCTGGAAGCCGGTGACCCGCTTGCCCTGGCGGTGGAGGTCGGAACACACCAGCAAGAGGGTGAGTTCCCGGGGAGTCGCGCCCACGCACATTCGCTCGGGCGAGACCTCCTGGCCTATTTCTGTCAGCAGGAAGTGATGGTCAAGCGGAATTTTAAATTCCGCGTGCGCGATGGTCATGCCGGCTTGCCGGATGGTCTCCGTCACCAGCAGGGAGTCGTAGTGCTCGGTGGCCGTCGGCGCGAACAGGCCGTGCGACCTGGGCCACTGGGCCGTTACCGAGAATTCCGTGTCACTGTGGGATTTCCAGTCGGTTACGAATACCTCGGCGAGCGCCGCACGGTGTACGAGTTCGCGAGGAACCGTGCTGGTCAAAGTGGAACTCGCCAATAAAAACGGAGTTGATTGGATGCTTTGCGACACAATGCCCCTGACTCGCGTTTGGACTGGTTCGGTCCGTCACGTTGTCTTTCCCCGACGGCTATAATACATACCGGAAGGTTTCTTTCAAGATGCAACTGCAAGATCGAGAGTCGTGACATCAGAGTTGCTGTCACGATGTCTGCAGAGAGGGCGGCCATGCCGCGTCAGAAACGAGCGGAGCTGACTCGCAGTGAGATTCTGCGGGCGGCTGGAGATGTCTTCGGCGAGCTCGGGTACGATGCCACCACGATCTCCGACATCCTTACTCGGGCAGG
Organism: Streptomyces sp. DSM 116793; assembly: GCF_057320905.1. Lineage (NCBI taxonomy): Bacteria > Bacillati > Actinomycetota > Actinomycetes > Kitasatosporales > Streptomycetaceae > Streptomyces > Streptomyces sp. DSM 116793. The sequence goes on from NZ_CM170494.1 coordinate 5,199,416, forward strand.
TGTAACTAAGGGGGCACTTTACTTCCATTTTTCCTCGAAGGAGGATCTGGCTCAGGGCTTGCTCAACACGCAGCTGGAAGCGGTTCCCGAACCGCCCGATACGGGACTTTTCTTGCAGTCCTTGGTCGACCGCGGAATGATCCTCGCGCACCTGATGCGCGCTGACCCACTGGTGCGCGGGAGCGTGCGACTGGCGGTGGATATCCAGAAGTGGCCCGGCGCGGAACAGCGGAGGCCCTACGTCGAGTGGACGAAGCGGGGTGTGCACGATCTGGAACGGGCACGTGAGCACGGCGAACTGCTTCCGCACGCTGATGTGCAGGAGGTCGCCGAGCTGCTGGTGGGCTCCTTCACCGGTCTCCAGCTGATGTCCCATGTCCTCTCCGACCTCGCGGACCTGGAGCAACGGGCCTCGGTGCTCTTCCGGACCGTGCTGTCGACGGTCACCACTCCGGCGGTGCTCGGCCGGCTGGACATGGCCGCAGGCCGCGGTGGCCGGGCCGTCGAGCTCGTCAAGGCAGCGGAAGGCGCCGTACCCGACCAGGCGGGGACGGCGTCCGCTCCGCAGGAGGGGGCGCCCGGCTGAGGGAGCCGACGGGGAGGCGGTCCGAACAGCGGGAGCCGGGCGGGCCGCACGGGTGGTGGAGGCGGCGAGGCGCCCGGGTGCGGCACCCCGGTGTAGCCGGAACCGGCCGCCGGGCCCCCTCTCCTGCCCTGCTCTGCGGTCTCGTGCCGCTTCCATTACGTCCCCCCGTTTCCTTGCTGCTCTCCCCGTCCGGCGTCGCCGGCCGGCACCCGTACCGGCCGACGACGTCTACGGGGCTTCCGACGGATCCCCGTGTGGGAAGAGCGCCATGCGGTGCGTGCTCCGGGGGCAGTCCCTGCTCAAGGAGCTTGGGGGAGCGTCCGAAGCCTCCTGGCCTCCGGTGAAATGGCCCGCGTGGTCGCGGACCCATTCGTCGTAGGTCCGTGCCGGGCGCCCTAGGACACGTTCGATGTCGTTCTCCACTCGGGCCTTGGCGTCCTCGTGCTGGTGCTCCGAGCTCTCCATCAGTGCGGCAACCGCCGCAGGAGGGTAGCGCTCCGCAAGCGTCCGCCGGGCCTGCGCGGCCGTGCTCGCCTCGAAGCGCACGGGGCAGCCGAGCGCCTCGGCGAGGATTCCGGCCTGCTCACGCGGCGTCAGCGCGCTCGGCCCCGTGAGCGCGTAGGCCGCTCCGGCGTGGCCCGTCTCCATAAGTGCGGCACAGGCGGTTTCGGCGACGTCACGCGGGTCGACACACGCCACCGGGGCATCCGCCGGCCATGCCCGGACCAGGCCCTCGGCCCTGATGACCGGGGCCCACGAGAGAGTATTGCTCATGAAGGCGCGTGGCCGGAGGAACGTCCACTCCACACCGGAACGCCGGATGCTCTCTTCGGCCGCCCGGTGCCAGCGCGTGATCAGGCCGCCCGGCGGGGGATCGGTGACCGAGAGGGTCGACAGCTTGACCAGATGCCGAACGCCGGCCTCCAGTGCGGCCCGGAGGAGGTTCCCGTCCAAGTCGGGCCTGTGCGGGGCGTTGGTGATCAGCAGCGCCGCCCGCACTCCGCGCATCGCCGCGCGGAGCGAGTCAGGGGCGCCGTAGTCGGCGACGACCGTCTCGACCGGGCCGCCCGGCACCGCACCCGCCCGCATCGGCCGTCGGCTCATCAGCCGTACCGCCGCGTCGTGCCGCGCGATCAGCCGGGCTGTCTCCCTTCCGACGGTGCCGCTCGCACCGGTGATGAGGATCATGAGGGGGAGTGAGCCATGGCGGGAGAAGGCCCTTCCGTTCTCTGGTGGGGGAGAGGGGGAGCTTCGAACATCCTCACGGTTGGACTAAACCACGGCTGCCGACCGCTTGCCAGTTCCACGGGCGAATGGGGACGACAGAAGATTGTGAAGAAACCGGCTGCACCCGGCGTAGGTGCGGGGTATGGGCGGCACATGAAGCAAACGGGCAAACGTGTGGTTCGACGCCGCCACCGGGGAGCCGAACCGCAAGGGCGTGGTGCCGCTGAAGACCCTGTTCGGCGTACGGGAGGCGCCCCCGTGGAGACCGCCGCCGTGCAGCCACGACTGACCGCCCCGTACGTTACGGCACAGTTCCGGAGGGCGAGCCGTGGCGCGCACCAGGTCTGTCGATCAGGGCGTCATCCACAGGGCCGACTCGGGCGCATGCGCCATCCGCCCCGGCACGAGCACCCTGCCCGCATGCCACCACCCTTACGCCGTGTCCGGTGCGGAGCACCGTAAGGGGTGGTGGCGAGGCAGGCCGTTCGGGGGCGTCGGGGGCGCTAGCGGATGTACCGGAAGGCCCACGTCGCGAGGATGTCCGCGGCGAACTCCGCGTCCTTCGGGGCGGTGAGGAGGTGGTCGGCGCCGTCCAGGGCCATGAAGCTCTTCGGGTGGCGGGCGGCGTCGAAGATGCGGCGGGCGTTGTCGATGCCGACGGTGGCGTCCGTGGGGGAGTGCATGACCAGGAGGGGGACGCCGAGCCGGGCGATGCGTTCCTGCTGGGGCTGGGCGGCGATGTCGTCGAGGAAGCGGCTGCTGATGCGGAAGGTGCGGCCCGCGAGGCGGACCTCCGCCGTGCCGGACTGCCTGATGGCCGTGGTGTCGCCCAGGAGGTGGGTCACGTGGGCGGGGTCCGCGGGGGCGCCTATGGTGACGACCGCCCGGGTCTCGGGGATGTCGCTTGCGGCGGCCAGGACCGCGGCGCCGCCCAGCGAGTGGCCGATGAGGATGCCGGGGGCCTCGAACTCGCGCCGCAGATGGCCGGCGGCAGCCACCAGGTCACCGACGTTGGAGCTGAAGTCGGTGTTGCCGAAGTCACCGCCGGACTGGCCGAGGCCCGTGAAGTCGAACCGCAGGACGCCGATGCCGTGCCGGGTGAGCGCCCTGGAGATCCGCGCGGCCGCCACCGTGTCCTTGCCGCAGGTGAAGCAGTGCGCGAAGAGCGCGAAGGCGCGCGGTGTCCCGTCCGGCAGTTCCAGGCGCCCGGCCAGCGGAGCCCCCTGGGAACCGGGGAACTCGACCCTTCTGAGCGTGCTCGCGCTCTTGTCCGTGCTCGTGTGTGCGGCGGCCGCAAGGCTCGGCATGTGCGTCCTTTCTGGGTGCTGGTGGCGCCGGACGGCGCTGCCGGACGGTGTGCGGTGTCCGGCAGCGCCGTCCGGCTGCGGGGGTGGCCCCGGGGGCGGGGGCGACTGCGGTGTCGGGGCGGGTGCGGTGTGGGTGACTCCCGTTGTGGATTGCTGCGGGTGGCTGCGGGTGGGGGATCCGGCCGTGGCGGCCCTCGGTCAGTGAGTGTGAGGGGTGATCCGCGGGAAGTCCACGTCGGTGTCGACCAGCTCGTTGAAGTAGTTGGTCAGCACGTTCAGGGCGACGTTGGCGACGACCTCGGCGATCTCGGCGTCCGTGACACCCGCCGCGCGTGCGGCCGCGATGGCCGCCTCGCCGCCCTGGCCGCGCCCTTCGAGGACGCTGCGCGTCAGGGTGAGGATGGCCTCGACGTGCGGGTCCTCGGACTTGGCTTCGCGGGCCGCGGCCAGTTCCGCCTCGCTGAGCTCGGCGAACTTGCCGCCGGTGAAGGTGTGGGCCGACAGGCAGTAGGTGCAGCCGTTGAACTCGGCCGCCAGGATGGAGATCCGCTCCCTGACCGGGAAGGGCAGTACGCCGGAGGCGAGGGCGCCGTTCATGGCCAGGTAGCCCTTCACCGCGGCGGGGCTGTTGACGAGCACCTTGAAGAGGTTGGGGATGGAACCCAACGCCTTCTGCGTCTCCTCCAGCTGGGTGGCGGCCTTGCCGGTGGCGGTCGCCGGGTCGATCTGCGGAAGTCGCGACATTGCGGTAGCCCTCTCCTTCGTGCGGCGGCCGTCCATGCGGCCTGCCTGGTCTGTGCGCTCGTGTGTCTGTGTGTCCGGGTGTATATGCGTCTGTGCGTCTGTGCGTCTGTGTGCGGCTGGTCTGTCCGTCTGGTCCGTGCCCCTGGTCCGCGCGGGTGTGCCGGACCGGTAGCCTCGCCCCTCACCAGGGAGGCTAATGCTTGGCTTGTGTTCAAACGTTAGTGAGCCTGTCATGCCTGCACCTTCATGTCAAACGGTTGGAAGACGGGAAACCATTAGGTTCGGGTACGCTGGTCGGCATGGGACAGGGTGAGACGACCGTGGATCTGCCGCTGCTGGGTGAACCCCTGCCGGTGGAGCTGATGAACACGCTCCACATGGACGGGGACGCCCTGGTGTACGACGTGCTGGACGGCACGTCCCGCGCGACCGAATGGGTCGACGCCGTCGGTCCCCGCCTGCCGCCCGTGGTCCCCGCCGCGGACGGCGCCCGGGAGACGGTCACTCAGGCGCTGGACGAGCGGGATGTCCGGCAGCTCCGCGCCCTGCGTGCCGCCCTGCGCGTGCTGGCCGCCGAGGCGACCGGGGCGCCCCCGGAGTTCCTGTCGGCGTCGGACCCGGCGCGCCGGGAGGCGATCCGGACGGTGAACCGGCTCAGCGGCCTAGCGCACCTCTGGCCGGAGCTGGTGTGGTCGGCCGGCGAGGAGCCGGTGCCCGTGTTCGGGTCGGCCGCCGCCTTCGGTGACCGTGTCGTGTCGCTGCTCGCCCGGCAGGCCGTCGAGCTCTTCACCGGCTCGCAGCGCGGCCGGCTCCGCGCCTGCCTGGCCCCCGGCTGCGACCGCTACTTCGTCAAACAGCACTCCCGCCGGGAGTGGTGCACCAGCGCATGCGGCAACCGGGCCCGGGTGGCCCGCCATTACCGGCGCCACCGTGCCGAGGCGCCGGGGGGCGGTGCCGGGGGTCGCGTACGGGGCTGAGCTCCCGGCGCGGGCCGGGGCCGGGCCGCGACCCCCGTGGGATCACCGCCCCGTCGTCAGGCGGGCGAAACGGCGGGCCACCGTGTGCCAGGTCCTGGCGGACGCCGGCTCCGCGGCCCGGGCATGGCGGTGGAGGGCGTCGCGGTCGGCGCCGTGGGCGGCCAGGCGGGCGGTGTTCCAGCGCGGGATGTGGTCGGCGCCCGCCTCCGGATGGAACTGCACTCCCCAAGCCGCCGGGCCGATCCTGAACGCCTGGTGGGGGCAGTCGGCCGAGGAGGCCAGCCAGGCGGCGTCCGCCGGGAGGCGGGTGATCTGGTCGATGTGGTTCTCGATCGCCGTCACCTCCCGGGGGAGGCCGCCGAAGAGCGGGTCGGACGACGACTCATGACGCAGCGTCAGCCGGACGCTCCCGAACTCCGGCGTGCCGTACGACGGCCGTACCTCGCCGCCCGCGTGCTGGGCCAGCAGCTGGCCGCCCAGGCAGATGCCGAAGTACGGCACCGCGCGGTCCAGGGCCTCGTCCACCAGGTGCCGTACCGCTCCGAGCCAGGGGGCGCGCTCCTCGTCGTCCGGCATGAAGCCGCCGCCCAGCACGATCAGGGCGTCCTGCGTCAGCCTGGACGGCAACGGGGCGCCCGTGTGCGCCTCCACCACCTCCGGCGTCAGCCCCGCCTCCGTCAGCCAGGCCGCCCAGCGGCCCGGACCACTGCTCCTCGTGTTCTGCACCACCAGTGCTGTCGCCACGGGGGCAGCCTATGCCGGGGGCGGATCGGGCCGCCGCTCACCCGTTCCGGTACGCCTCGATCACCCGCCCGATCACCCGCACCGTCGTGTCCGGTCGCCGCGGGGTGACGGCGCCCGACGCCTCGGTGAGCCGGCGCTGTCCGGTGGCCTGGGCGCGGTCGGCGGGCTCCCGGCCGTCCTCCGTGCCGGTGATCCGCGTGATCCGCATGATCCGCGTGATCCGCATGATCCGCGTGATCTGCGTGATCCGCGTGATCTGCGGGGGAGCGTCTCCGAGGCGTCCCCGGGCCGCGGTACGCGAGGGTGGCAGGCGAGCCCTCCGGTACTCGGGTCACGCGCCGGCCTCCGGCGGTGGCTCCTTCACCTCCCAGCCCCGGCGCAGGAGTTCGCTCACCGCGGGGTGCTCCGTCGCGCGGGCCGTGAGGCGGCCCTCCGGGCGGTACGGGTCCTTTCTCCGGATGCTCCGGCCCTCCAGCAGCCAGACGGCGAGCGTCACCGGGACGAGGGCGGCGCCCGGGAGCGCCACCACGGGAAGGCCGGCCGGCGCGCCGACCGCGGCGAGGACGACGGCGGTGGCGCCGAAGGCCACGGTCCAGCAGCCGCAGGTCGTCGTGGACCAGCCCCGGAGCTGCGCCTCGTAGCGTGCGGTGCAGTCCGGGCAGCCGGGGAGCCCGACCGTGCGCTCCTCCGGCGACCCCGTGCGCGCCAGCTCGACGGGGCAGGTCTCGCCGCCGGTCAGCGGGCGTCGGCAGAACCAGCACGTGGTCGTCACGCCGACAGTCTCGGCTCCGTGGGCCCCGCGGGCCAGGGTGCGGCGCCGACGCCCCGCGGGATCGGGTGCGGCGCCGACGCCCACGGGCCGGAGTGCGGCGCCGACGCCCGTCGCCCGGTCCCCGCTATCGCGAATGGTCGCGGGGTCTGTCGATTTTATGCAGAGTATGCGTGAGATATTGCGTACAGAAGTCACCGATGGTTGAGTGTGCGCCGCACCACAGCGCCACCGCACCGCATCCGCACCCGCATCCGCATCCGCATGTGTGCGTAGCGGCGCCCGCCAGCGTGAACAGCGGCCGGTGGCACAGACGGGGCGGGCCGCACCAGGCCTCCCGCGGGCCCGGGACACTTTCGCCGGACGGTGTCCCGGGCTCTGGCCTGTCCGGACGCGACGGACCGGGGCCCACGCGAGCGGCGCTCATGCGGTCGGCAGGCGAGCGGCGCCCGCGGGAAGGGTGCTCATGCGGTCGGCAGGCGAGCGGCGCCCGCGCGAGGGGCCCGGCGTCCGGGGCCCGCCTGCCGCACCACCCCGGCCCGGGCGCCTCACCGCAGAGTGATCGTCAGGCTCCGGCCGTACGCGTGCCGGGCGGTGGCCTCGATGCGGGTGCCGCCCGGAACTCGCAGGACTCTGACGCCGTCGTCCGCCGTGACGGTCCGCAGCGGCCTGCCGTGCACGGTGACGGCGACCGTGTCCCGGTGGGTGGTCGGGTCGCAGACCGCGAGCGCGACGGTGCCGTCCCGGTTCTCCCGCAGCAGGACGGACGCCGGGCCCTCCACCGTGAGCCGCCGCCCCGCCCGGTGCGTGCCCGGCACGAAGGCGTTGGCGGCGAGCAGGCCGAGGCCGGTGTGCTCGACCGCCTGGAGCCGGGGGGTGTTGGCGAGCACCGCCAACGGGCCGTGCGCATAGGCCCGCAGGCGCGCGTCGGTGGCGCCCGGCACCAGCGCGTACGCGAGCGCGCAGTCCGGGGCGCCCGCGGGCTGCCGTACGCCGAGCCAGAAGACCTGCTTGCTGACCTGGGTGTCCGGGTTGGCGGTGTTGACGCTGCGGAGGCTCCGGGTGACCGTCTCCAGGGTCACCGCCGGAGCCGGGTGGCCCGCGGTGTGACCGCCGCCCCGGGGGCCGGCCAGGAAGACATAGCCGACGGACGTGCCCTGGTCCTCGTCGGCGTACCGGAGCCAGGCGAGCGGGGCGGACGGGGCCGACGCGACGGATGGGGCCGACGGGGCGGATGGCCCCGACCGGGCATGGCGGCCGGTCGCGGTGGCCGGGTCCTGCCCGGGACCCGGCCAGGGGGTGCCGTCGGCGAGCCGGCCGGTGAGCGTGAGGGTGTCGGCGGGGTCGGCGATCCGGCTGTCGACGGTGGTGGTCACCGTCCGGCCCGCCGGGTCGCCCACGCCCGCGGCCAGCACCACGATCTCGTCGTCGAGGAGGAACCACGACTTGGTGGCGGTGGCGTTCCGGTAGACGACGAAGTCGGCGGGCAGCTCACCCGCCTGCTTGGCGGTCCAGGCGACGTCGTCGGACTGGACGAGACCGGCCGTGCCGTGGGCGCCGAGCGTGGCGCCGCCGGAGAAGGCGTTCGTGCCGCGCGGGAAGTAGACGTAGGTGTTCTGCGACTCAGAGGACGAGGTGAAGCCCGCCTCCGGGTTGTCGTACCACGCGGTGCCGTACAGCTCGGGGACCGTTCTCCGGGTCTCGACCGGGGCGGTGACGCCGGCCAGCAGGTACGGGGAGACGGTCGCGTAGTGGGCGGCGCCGTAGGCCTGGGTCTGGTCCTGGCCGGAGAGGTAGAGGTGGTGCGCGCCGTCGCCCTGGAACCAGGGCGTCAGGTTCTCGCCGCTCATGTACTCGTACTTGCTGATCCGCTCGGAGCTGCGGGCCAGCGCGAACGCCCAGCCGGGCCGGTGGTGCACGGTGCGCTCCATCGCGTGGAACGCGGCCGTGTACGACGCCTTGTTCAGGTCGCGGGCCGGGACGGCGGCGTCGGCGAGGATGTCGGCGTAGCGGGCGACGCTGACGGGGGAGACGAATCCCGCCGGGTCCAGCGGGGCCTTGGTGGTGGCGTGCAGGTACTTGACGTAGCCCCGCAGGGCGGTGGCGTCGTCGCCGGTGCTGTACGCGGAGAGGTCCACCACCGCCTCGACGACGGTGGCGACGTCGCCGTAGCCGCTCTTGGCACGGGAGGCCCCACGGCCCTTGACGGCCTCCATCATCCAGCCCTCGAAGATCAGCGGCGCGAAGCCGTCCCGGACCCAGCGCCGCGCCACGGCCGCCGGGTCGGCGTCGCCCGGATACGCGGTGCCGTCCAGCAGTTCGACGGTCCCCACGACCCGGCTGAGCAGCCCGGTGCCGTAGGTGCCGGTGTAGGCGACGGAGGCGTGCTGGATGAAGGAGCCGTCCGCGTAGAAGCCGTCGGTGACACCGTGCCTCAGGTCGTACGGGTCGATGGTGGCGAGCACGGTGAGCTGGTCGGAGACCGCTTTGGAGATCCGTGCGGCGTCGCCGAGCACGGCGCCCTGGAGGATCCGGTTGGTGGTGATGTCGGCGAGGTTGGCGCCGGTGTGGAACCGCGAGTCGAGGTCGACGTCGCCGTCCTTGCCGCCCCGCAGGTAGCCGTCCATCGCGGTGACGTAGGCGGCGGTGAGCTCGGGCCGGTAGCCGGCGAGCATGTCCTTCAGCAGCACGAGGACCTTGCTGACGTGCTGGGAGATGCCGATCTCCCAGGTGAACCAGTTGCCGTAGTAGCCCTTCGACTGGTCCCCGTAGTACTCGTCGTACAGCCGGGCGAGCCCGTCGGCGACCTGCCGCTGGGTGCTCTCGTCGCCGTACAGCGGGGTGCCGGTGGCCGTGGTGCCTCCGGTGGCCTCGGCGTCTCCGGCGGCCTCGGTGGCCTTGGCGTCTTCGGTGGCCTCGGCGCCTCCGGCCGGAGCACCTCCCGCGCCCGCGGGACTGTGGGGGGCCGGGCCCGGCGGCGTGCGGGTGGCGAGCGCGATCTCGTACAGGTACTGGTACGACTTCGTCAGATTGGCGTCGCTGGTGCCGAGCGGCACCCCTTTGAACAGCTCGCCGTCCCCGTCGGGGGTCAGCAGGGCGAGCCGGTCCCGGGCGGTCTTCCCGATCGCGGCGACCTTGGCGGCGACGTCCGGGCGTGCGTTGGAGTCCTCGGTGCCGGCGAGCATCGCCAGGGTGTTGGCCAGGATGGTTTCCTCGTCGGTTCCAGCGCCCCCGGCGCCCCCGCCACTCGCGCGCCCGGCGTCGCCCCCGCCCCCGCCCCCGGCGTCGGCCGCGGCCCGCACCGGCCCCGCCCCGGCGAGCGCCGCGAGTCCGGCCCCCGTACCCATGGACAACACAACGCGCCGCGACAGTCCCATGGACGCACGCTCCACATGTCGGCGAAGTGAGCGAGAACGCTCGCCGCATCCAAGCAACGGGTACTTCGAGTGTCAATGAAACGGGCGGGGGGCGCCCGTGGGGCCCTTGCGCTGCCCGGCTGCTGTGGTTCCGTGCGGTCCGGCTCCGGCGGTTCCGTGCGGTCCGGCTCCGGCGGTTCCGTGCGGTCCGGTTGCTGCGGCGCTCGCGTGGCCCTGCTGCGGCGCTCGCGCGGCCCTGCTGCTGTGGACGTTGCGCCGCCCGGCTCCCGCGGCGCTCGGGGCTGTGCCCGGCCCGGGAAGGGGCGCGGGCTGTGTCCCGGCCGTCTCGTCGTCTCGTCGTGGCGTCGTGGCGTCGTGGCGTCGTGGCTTGTCGTGCGTCCGCCCTTCAGGGGCGGTCCGGCGTCCCGCGGTCGTCCTGGCGTGCCGCGGTGCCCACGGTCCCTGCGGCACCTGTGCCGCGCGGTGCCGTGCGGTCGGCCTGTGCTGTGCCGTCGGCCGGTGCCGTGCCGTCGTCCGATCCCGTATCGGCATTCGGCCCCGTATCGACATCCCGCCCCGTATCGGAGCCCGACCCCGTATCGGAGCCCGACCCCGTATCGACACCCGGCATCCGCCGCGCTCGCCGCGCGTACAGCAGGTGCCGCGTCAGCGCCAGTGCTCCCAGCGCCGCGACCAGGCCCGCCACGCCGCCCCAGCCCAGTTCGGCGTAGGCGCGCACGCCCAGCCAGGAGCCGGCGCTGCCGCCGAGGAAGGCGCAGGTCATGTACGCGGTGTTGATGCGGCCGCGGGCCTCGGGGCGCAGGGCGAATATGCGTCCCTGGTTGGCCACCTGGCCGCTCTGCACGGCGACGTCGAGCACCAGCATGCCCACCGTCAGGATCACCAGGCCCGCGATGCCGTGCAGCGTCCCGAGTGCGAGGATGCCCGCCGCCGCCAGCGTGCCCAGCAGGCAGATCAGCGTGACGGGCTCGGGCCCGCCGCGGTCCACCCGCCGTCCCGCGAACGGCGTGCTGAACATGCTGCCCGCGCCCACCAGGGCGATCAGCCCGACCACCGAGGAACCCAGGCCGAAGGCGGGTCCGGTGACGTAGAGGGCCAGGCTGGTCCAGGCCGCGCTGAAGCCCGCGAACACCGCGGCCTGGTAGAAGCAGGAGCGGCGCAGCGCGGGCTCCTCGCGCAGCAGCCGCAGCGACGCCGTCACCAGCCGCGGGTAGCGCTCGGTGGAGGTGGGCGCCGTGGCCGGCAGGGCCACGGCCATCACCACCGCGAGGCCCAGCATCAGCGCGGCCGCCACGTAGTAGGGCGCCCGCCAGCCGAGCCACTGGCCGAGCGAGCCGCTGAACGTCCTGGCCAGCAGGATGCCGCCGATCAGCCCGCTGAGCAGGGTGCCGGTGACCGCGCCCCGGCGGCCGTCGGACACCAGGCCCGCGGCCATCGGGATGATGACCTGCGGCACCACCGTCGCCGCCCCGATCACCGCGCTCGCCGCGACCAGCACCGTGAGGCCGGGCGCGCTGCCCGCCACGACCAGGCCGGCACCGGTGACGCCGAGCAGGGCGGGCACCAGCCTGCGGTGCGCGATCCGGTCGCCGAGCGGGACGAGCAGGAAGACGCCGAGGGCGTACCCGAACTGCGACGCGGTCACGGCGGCCGCCGCGGCGCCGGGCGAGACGCCGAGACCGTCGGCGATCAGGGGGCTGATGGCCTGCGGGAAGTAGATGGTGGCCACCCCGATGCCGCAGGCCAGGGCGAGGATCAGGATGAGCCGGCGCCCCGGATCGGTCGGTGCCGGTTGTGCCGGTTGTGCCGGTTGTGCCGGTGGCGCCTGCGGTGCAGGCCGTGCCGGTGGTGCCGCCTGGGGCTCGCTCAACTGGACGCACCTCGTGGAGTCAACTGCAGGCACCTCATCGAGAGGGGGCGGACGCGCGAGGGCGGACGGGCACGGCGCCGGGCCCGCGGCCGCCTGGGAACCGCGGTAACTGGTTGAAGACCGTACCAGTCTCCTCCCGAACCGGTCATACCGGTCTGCATCGTGGACGCGGCAGCCGCATGTCTCAGCGGGGCGGACCTGCCCGCCCCGCAGCCCTGGCGCGCGGCCGGCAGCCCTCTGGCCCCCGGGCTGGTCCGTCGGCACCCTGCCTTCCGTAGACACCCGGCCGTCCCCCGTCCCCCGGCCCCGGCCCGGCCTCCGGCCTCCGGACCCAGTTCCCGCCGGGCTCCGGACCCAGTTCGCGCCGACTCCGGACCCAGTTCGCGCCGGCTTGCGGACCCAGTTCGCGCCGGCTTGCGGTCCCGGTTCGCGCCGGCTTCCGGTCCCTGCCCAGCCCTCGGCCCGCAGCCGCAGCCGCAGCCGGAGCCGCAGCCGCAGCAGCAGCCGCAGCCGGAGACAGAGCCGGGCCGGAGCCGGGGGCCCGGGAGGTTTCCCCGGCGCCCCCCCGCAGGTGTGCGCGTGCGTGCTCAGTCGCCGAGCGCCGGCGCGCGCAGGGCGTTCACGGCGTGCCGGGCCGCGGCCCCGATGGCGGCGTCGGCGCGCGGGACGGTGATGTCGGTGCGTGCGGCGTGCGTGAAGACGGCGACGGCCACGGGGTGCTCACCGGGGTAGGTGACGACGCCGATCTCGTTGCGGACGGCGCCGACGGTCCCGGTCTTGCCCGCGACGGTGGCCGCGTCGGGGAAGCCGGACCGCAGCCGGTGCGGCCAGATCTGCCCGGTGAGCAGGCGGCGCGCGAAGCGGGTCTGCTCGGGGGAGGCCGCTTCGCCCTGCCAGAGCAGCGTGAGCAGCCGGGTCATGTCCCTCGGTGTGGTGGCTGAGCCGAAGGCGGGGTTGAGCTCGCGCACGGCCACGGGCACGTCGTTGTCGGCGAGGACCGAGAACGCGGCCGCCACGTCGTCCGTGCCGGTGTCGGTGAGCATGCTGCGGTGCGCGTCCGCGGTGCCGCCGCGCACGTGCGTGCCGGGCAGGCCGAGATCCCTCAGCACGGCGTCCACGCGGGCCCGGCCGAGGCGGTCCAGGACGGCGTCGGCCGCCGCGTTGTCGGACGCGGTGACCATCGAGGTGGTGAGGTCGCGCCAGGACATGGTGACGGGGTCGGCCAGTGCGGACACGCCGGTCGGCCCCGGGGTGCGGCGGTCGGGGTGGACGGTGACCGGCTGCCGCGGGTCCAGTTCGCCGGCGTCCACCGCACGGCAGAACGCCACCAGGACGACGACCTTGTACACCGAGCCCATCACCACCGGCACGTCCGCTCCGACGCACACCTCCCGGCCGGCGGAGCGGGGGCCGTCGCCTCCGACGGGCCGGGCGTGCAGCCAGCCGCGCACACCGGCGTCGCGGAAAACCTCGCGCACGGCGCTCTCGGCGTCGGTGATCCTCATCCCGGCCCGGCCTCCTCGACGAGGGGTCCCCCTTCGGCCGCCGAAGGGGCGGTCTCCCGGCCGGGCTCCGGTCCGGTCTCCGCGGCGAGGGCGCGCAGGGTGGTGGCGAGTTCGTCGACGACCTCGGCCGGCGTCGGCTCCCCGTACACGATCCGCACCCGGAACGGCACCGGCTCCCCGGCGAGCGGCAGCCGCCGCACATCGGCGCCGCCAAGACCGGGGTCGGGGGTCAGGGCGAACGCGGCGCCCGTGGCGACCAGGGCGAGCGCGGCCGTCGGACCCTCGACCTCGACCGGCCGCGGCGGGTGCCCGCGGCTCTCCAGGGTGTCGAGCAGCAGGTCGTGTGCGGCGGGGGCGTGAGCGCGCGGCGTGGTCGCCAGCTCCAGGTCGCGCAGCGCCCGCAACGGGACGGGGCCCGCGGTGCGCGCGGCGGGATGGGTGCCCGGCACGAGCACCACGGTCGGCAGCGCGACGACCGGGCCGGCCCGGGCGGCCTCGATGACGGACGGGTGCCCGGCCACGGCGACGTCCAGCGTCCCGGCCGAGACCGCGTCGACCAGCGAGACGGTGGGCCCGGTGGTCAGCGACGTACGCCGACCGGTGCGCCGGGCGACACGGGCCGCCAGCCGGGCGGCGGCGCGCGGGCCGAGCTCCGGCACGATCCCGACCCGCAGGGTTCTCGCCGCCTCGGCGTGCCGTCCCGCGGCCCGGTGCAACGCGGCGGCGTCCTCCAGCAGGGACCTGGAACGCGGCAGCAGGTCACGCCCCGCGGCGGTCAGCGCCACCCCGCGCGGCCCCCGGTCGAGCAGTGTGACCCCCAGGTGGTCCTCGAGCCGCCGGAGCCCCTGGGACAGCGGCGGCTGCGCCATGCCCAACCGGCGCGCGGCCCGGCCGAAGTGCCGTTCCTCGGCGATGGTGACGAAGAAGTTCAGATACCGCAGCAAGTCCATCGGTCACCGATACCAGCGCTCGACCAGGGTCCATATGCGTTCACGTATCGTAGACCGCTTTCATTCATATTTGCGCTATCGATGTGGTGTTGCTGCACTGTCGCCATGACCACAGGACGACGCAGACCGCTGCTCGCCGGGGACGGCGGTGCCGTGGGCCTGAACGCCCTGGGCCGGGGCGCCGTGGGACTCGGCACCCCGGCCCAGGCGCCCCCGGCGCGGGGGCCCGGGAGTGGGGCACATAGGCGGGACCGGCGGCCTCGTCCACGCCCGGCTCGCAAGGCGACGATCCCCAGGCCGCCGATCGCGCCGCCGGTGCACGGGACACCTGTTCTCCGGACACCGGCTCTCCGGACACCGGCTCTCCGGACACCGGCCCTCGGGACACCGCTTCCCCGGCCGCCCCCGTGCCGCCGTACACGCCCTCGTCCCCGCCTGACACGGGCCTCGCCTCGCACCGGCCCACCGACTCGCCTCGCACCGGCCCACCGACTCGCCTCGCACCGGCCCACCGACTCGCCTCGCACCGGCCCACCGACTCGCGTCCGCCTGTCACCAGGCCGCGACTCACTCGCGCGACCGACCCGAGAGCGCGCGACCGACCCAAGGAGCAGCCGCATCATGACCCCCGACGACCGCGTCATCCCGGCACCGCCCACCGAAGCGCCCCCGATCGAGGCGCCGTGGGCGACCGGAGTCCCGGTGGTGCGCCCGCCGGCGCGTGGCCGCTGGTCGCGCCGTGCCGTGCTGGGCGGAGGCCTGGCGGCCGCCGGAGCCGCGCTCCTCGGATGCGGCGCGGACCGGTCGCCGGCTCCGGCCTCGGCCTCGGCGTCGGCGTCGGCCACGACCGCACAGTCCCCCTCGCGGTCCGCGATCGGGCGGGCGGAGGCCGAACTCGCGGCGCTGGAGCGGCGCTTCCGGGGACGGCTCGGCGTGTACGGCCTGGACACGGGCACCGGCACAGTGGTGCGGCACCGCGCCGGCGAGCGCTTCCTGATGTGCTCGACGTTCAAGGTGCTCGTCGCGTCGGCGGTCCTGCGAGCCCGCCAGGATCAGCCGGACCTGCTGAAGAAGGTGATCCACTACCGGCGTTCCCAGGTGATCGACCACTCGCCCGTCACCTCCCGGCATGTCGACGACGGCATGACGGTCTCGGCGCTCTGCCGGGCCGCGATCACCGTGAGCGACAACACCGCGGCGAACCTGCTGCTGAGGATGGTGGGTGGCCCGCCGGCGGTGACCCGCTTCGCACGGAGCCTCGGCGACCACGTGACCCGTCTCGACCACGGCGAGCCGGAGGTCAACGAGGCAGACGGCGTGCTGGACACCACCACCCCCGCACACATGGGCGCGGACCTGCGCGCCCTCGCCCTGGGTCAGGCCCTCGAACCGGACGGCCGCGACCAGCTCGTCGCCTGGCTCGACGCCAACACCACCGGCGGCAAGGCCATCAGGGCCGGGGTTCCCGACGGCTGGCGGGTCGGGGACAAGACGGGCAGCGGCAACCACGCGGAGGCCAACGACATCGCGGTGATCCGCCCACCCCACCACGCGCCGCTGATCCTCACGGTCTACACCGCCCCCGAGGACCCCGACTCCACCGCCGGCCAGCCCACCATCGCCGCAGCAACACGCATCGTGACAAGGGCCCTGATCCCCCACGAGTAAGCCAACCAGCACCCACCGCCCCACGCTCACCCCCAAGGGGCGCGGGGAACTGCGCGACAGGCCACAACCATCCCGCCAGCTGCCCACCGCCCTGAGGGGGCAGCCCGACTCGCCCCCACCCACCGCCCCACGCTCACCCCTAAGGGGCGCGGGGAACTGCGCGACAAGCCACAACGATCCCGCCAGACAACCACCGCCCCGAAGGGGCAGCCCGAGTCGCCTCCGACCCCCACCCCCAACCGGCCCCCAGGGGCGCGGGGAACTGCGCGAAAGACCATGACGACCCCGCCGGATCGCCCCCGGCCCAACGACGCCCCCGCCCCCTACTTCGCATCCGCATAGCACTCCACCACCGCCGTGGTGAACACGAACCGCACCGGGATCTCCCCGAACGCGAGCCGCCCCGCCTCGTCGGCCGCCTCCTGAATGGCGGCCGACACCCGCTCCGCCTCCCCCGCCGGACAGTGCACGATGACCTCGTCGTGCTGGAAGAAGACGATCTCGGCGGCGAGCCCGGCACAGCGGCTGCGCAGCGCGGCGAGCATCAGCAGGGCCCAGTCGGCGGCGCTGCCCTGGACGACGAAGTTCCGGGTGAAGCGACCCCGGGCCCGCGCGGCGGCACCGGCCGCACCGGTGCCGGAACCACGGCCCGCCCGACCACCGCCGCCCCCCGGCTCCCCCTCGCCGTCCGCACCGGACAGCCCCGCCGCACCGGACAGCCCCGCCGCCCAGCCGGCCGCCGGGCCGAGTTCGCCGCCGTCGTCCTGGGGGATCCCCGCCTCGTCGAGCCCCGCCGCCTCGCCGTCCGCGCCGGGCACCGTCACGGGCGGGCAGGTGCGGCCCAGCCAGGTGCGCACGAGGCGTCCCTCCTCGCCCGCGCGGGCCGCCTCGTCGACGTAGGCCACGGCGGTGGGGAAGCGGCGGCGCAGGGCCGCGAGGTTCTTGAGGCCGTCGCCGGACGTCTGGCCGTATATGGCGCCGAGCACCGCGAGCTTCGCCCTGCCGCGGTCACCGGCGAAGGCGCGGTCCGACACCGACTGGTAGAGGTCCGCGGGCCGGCTCGCGACCTCCATCAGGCCCGGGTCGCGGGAGATCGCCGCCAGCACCCGCGGCTCCAACTGGTCGGCGTCGGCCACCACCAGCCGCCAGCCGGGGTCGGCGATCACCGCGCGCCGTATCACCTTCGGGATCTGCAACGCACCGCCGCCATTGGTGACCCAGCGGCCGGAGACCGTGCCGCCGGGCAGGTACTCGGGGCGGAAGCGGCCGTCGCGCACCCAGTCCTGCAACCAGGACCAGCCGTGCGCCACCCAGATCCGGTACAGCTTCTTGTACTCGAGCAGCGGCCGGACCGCAGGGTGGTCCACCGCCTCCAGCTCCCAGCGGCGCGTCGAGCGCACCTTGATGCCGGCCCGCGCGAACGCCCTCACCACCTCCGCGGGCAGGTCGGGCCTGACCCGGTGCCCGAACGCCTCCGACACCTGTGCCGCGAGGTCCGCGAGCCGCCGCGGCTCGCCACCGCCCGCGTAGCGCTCGCCCAGCAGCTCGTCCAGCACCGCACGGTGCACGTCCGCGCGCCAGGGCAGCCCCGCCGCGTGCATCTCCGCCGCCACCAGCATCCCCGCGGACTCCGCCGCCGTCAGCAGATGCATGCGCTCGGGGTGCGCTGCCCGCGCGTGGCGGCGCTGCTGCTCCTGGTACACCTCCAGCAGCGCCGTGAGCGGAACGGGGACGGGCTCCGGCTCGAAGAGGGACGACTGCGCGCCGGGCGCGGCGGTGCGCGGGGGAGGGTCCGGGGGCACCGGCCCACCGCGCAGCCGCGCCCAGGCGGCCGCGGCGGAACGCGGCTCCCCGTACCGCCCCTCGTGGCCCAGCAGGAGGGTCTCGGCGGCCTCCACGTCGTAGCACCGCGGCACGCGCACGCCCGCGGCGAGCAGCCTCGGGTGCACCTCGGCCGTCGACCGCCACACCCAGCGGGCCACCTCGCCGCGGGAGCGGACGGCCGCGGCGAGGTCCGGCTCCGCGCTCACCGGGCCCGCGGGCAGCCCGCCGGGGCCGAGCGCGACGAGCTCGGCCCCACCGCCCTCGACCGGCGCCACCGCCCACCGTTCGGTCATGCGAGCGATTCTGGCAGCCCCCACTGACAATCCCCCGCACCCGCCCGCCGCTGTCCGCAGGTGGTGTGGGGCGGGCACGGTACGGTGGCCGGGCACGGAGGCCGGGCCCCGGGCGAGCACGGAGGCCGGGCCCCGGCGGGCCCGGAGGCCGGGCTCCGGCGGGCCCGGGGTCGAGTACGGTCACCGAAGGCCGGTGATCAGCGGGTCCGGGGGACCGGACCGGATGCGACATCCGGTAGAGCCCCGAAGCGGCGTCACCTCTGCTCCGTGCCGGAGGACCCGGTTCACGTGCCGCCGGTCTCACCGCACCTTCACCGTCGTCCGCACGCCGTGCGGACCGCCCCCTGGTAGCTTGCTGCGGACCGCGGGGTGCACCGGCGGTCCGCACGGAGCACACCACCACCAGCGCCAGCAGGGGGTCACCAGTGACGTCGGCTTCTCACTTCACCCGGGTCAGGACCGCGGCCGTCATCGGCGGGCTCGCGGCAGCGCTCGTACTGACCGGGTGCGGCAGCGGCGACGACCAGAGCGACGACGGCGCCAAGGCCGGCGGCACGGGCGGCGACTCCGCGACCGCCCCGACCACCCCCGCCGCCTCGCCGTCCGCGGCGGCGTCCGGGAGCGCCGGCGGCTCCGGGGCCGCGAGCGGCGGCGGCCTGGAGGGAAGCTGGCTCACCACGAGCAAGGGCAGGACAGTGGCGCTGGTCATCACCGGCAAGCAGGCCGGGCTCTTCGACTCCGGCGGCAACACCTGCACCGGGACCGCCGGGGACCAAGCGGGCATGAGGATGATCGCCCTGAAGTGCACGGACGGCAGCGACGACCGCAGCCACGGCATGGTCGACTCGGTCAGCGGCACCACCCTCAAGGTCAAGTGGGAGGGCTTCGGCGACGAGACGTACACCCGGTCCAAGGACGGCAAGCTCCCCGGGGGCCTGCCGACGGCAAGCCTGGCTCCCTGACGGACGAGTACCTGCGCCCGCCCGCGCGGCTCCAGCAGGGCCTCCACCCTCCGGAACGAGGACGACCTCCCAGGAGGCCGTCCTACCTTCCAGGGCCCTGGGGAGGCCCTTTTCAAGAGCCACCTCCCGGAGGGGCCCGGCATAAGAGGCACCTCCCACGGGCCCGGCATCCAGAGAGCCCTCCTCAGGGCCCCCTCCAGGAAAGTGCCGTTCTCCCAGGGGCCTGGGAAGGAGCCCTCCTCCCAGGAAGCGTCTCCGCGTCTCCGGAAGGGACCTCCTAGGGAGAC
Organism: Streptomyces sp. DSM 116793; assembly: GCF_057320905.1. Lineage (NCBI taxonomy): Bacteria > Bacillati > Actinomycetota > Actinomycetes > Kitasatosporales > Streptomycetaceae > Streptomyces > Streptomyces sp. DSM 116793. The sequence continues at coordinate 5,218,506 of NZ_CM170494.1, forward strand.
TCTTTCCGCCCCGCTCCGGCGCGCAGCGCCTCCGACAACTCCTCCAGCGCGGCGAGCAGCAGCCGGCCGCTACGCAGTACGACGCCGTCCAGCGGCCGGTCGTCCCGGGCCTCCTGCCCGGGGTCGTCCCCGGTCGCCCCCTCGGCCTCTCCCTCCACCTTCCCCTCGGCATCCCCCTCGGCATCCCCTTCGGCATCCCCCTCGGCCTTCTCCTCGGCCTCCAGGGCGGCGCGTACGTCGTCCCACTCCGGCACGCGTCCCTCGCGCACCGCCTTCGCGCCCCGTTCGGCCGCCTCGCGCAGCGCCGTGGCCAGGCGCTCCGCGGCGGGCCACGGGGCGGCACTGCGGGCCGGCAGATAGGCCTCCATGAGCATGGCGACGCGGCCGAGTTGACCGACGGCAGCGGCGGCCGCGTCGGCCGTCGCGCGGGACAGTCCGCGGGCCCGCACCGGCTCCGTCCTGGCCCGGGCCCTCGCCTCCCGCCAGGCGATCCGGGCGTCCCGCGCGGTCAGCAGCGCCGTGCGTACCCGCGTGCGGTCGCCGCCGGCCGGGTCCGCGTACTGGCCGACGACCTCCGCGGCATACCGGCCGTTCGTGCTCAACCAGTCCGCCAGCCTGCCGCGCAGCCGGGGCGTCTCCCAGTCCGGGTAGACCGCGTAGGCGAGCATCGCCAGCACCCCGCCGAGCAGGGTGAGCAGCACCCGCTGCGGCACGGCCTGCGTCCACTGCTCGCCGCCCATGCCCAGCAGGAAGACGACGTACGCGGTGATGCAGGCCTGCGCCGCGAGCTGGCCGGTGCGCAACAGCAGGTACATCAGGCCGGCCGCGAGCACGGCGAGCGCGCCCGTGAGCGGCCCTCCGGGTTCCGCGAGGCGCACCACGCCGGTGGCGAGCGCGACGCCCACCAGGGTGCCGGCGAACCGTGCGAAGGCCCGTGAGTAGGTCTGCGAGAAGTCGGGGCGCATCACCATGACGGCCGCCATGGGAGCCCAGTAGCCGTGGCCGAGCGGCAGCGCGGTGCCGAGCAGGTATCCCGCGGCTGCCACCACCGTGACCCGCAGGGCGTGCCGCATGATCTGGGACCCGAGCCGTGCCTCGCGCCGCATCGCCCGCACGGCCTCCGGCACCAGCCGGAGCAGCCCCGGCCGCCGCAGCGTCCCGCCGGTCTCCGGCCGCCCACGCGCGCGGGAACCCCCGTCCGTTCCGTACACCGCGCCGCCGGTACCGTCCCCACCGCCCGTCCCCGGGCCGGCCTCGCCGGAGCCGGCGCCCTCCGGAACGGGGGCGGGGTTCTGCGGGACGCGAGCGGTGTCCTCGGGAACGCGGGCGGGGTCCTCCGCGACGTGCGCGGTGTCTTCGGGAACGGGGGAGGGGTTCAGCGGGACGCGAACGGTGTCCTCGGGAACGCGGGCGAGGTCCTCCGGGACGCGAACGGCCTCTTCGGGAAAACGGTCGGAGTCCTCCGCGATGTGCGCGGTGACGCGGCGGGGCAGGCCGCTGCCGCCCCGCCCGCCGCCCGCCGCCGCCACGATGTCGTGGAGCAGGTTGCCGAGGCGGACGGCCGCGCGGCGGGCCGGGCCGGTGAGGATCATGGCCGTGTCGGGGGTGGCGAACGCGGCCACCGCGTTCGGGGGCAGCTGGGGCCGCCGGCCGTACCGGATGGCCTCGGCCACGGCGTCCAGGATCGCGGCGGCCGCGGCGAGCAGTTCGTGCACCCTCTCCCGCTGCCGGCCCGTCTCCGCGGCGCCCACCGCGGGGTCGGCCAGCGCGGCCAGGACCGGGCGTATGCGTTCCGCGAGGCCCCGTGCGCCGTGCAGTTCGGCGGGGCGGGTGCGGGCCTGGCGCGGGGTGAGGGCCGCCGCGTCCCGGGCCTGCATCAGCGGCTGCGGGTCGAACGGCGTCACCGGATTCGCACGCAGCCGCCGCGCGTACGTCGCCTCGGCGGCCAGCGCGTCGGCGAGGGCGTCACGGTGTGCGCCCCATCTGCGCACGGGGAAGAGCACCACGAGCGCCGCCTGCACCAGGCCACCGAAGATCATCATGCCGCCGTGCGCGGCGGCACCGGCGACGGAGGTCGGCAGGGTGACCGTCACCAGCATGATGGCCACGTTGGTGGACGCGATGAAGCCCACCGTGGGCCCCGCGGCCCAGCTCAGCCCGGCGAGGAACGTCCACACCACCAGCAGCGCGAGGAACAGCAGGTGGTGGGCGCCGGTGAGATAGCCGAGGAAGGTGGAGACGCCGAGGCTGGTCCCGGAGGCTATCGCCAACTCGGGGCGGGGCCGCCAGCTCCGCTGGAAGGTCGCGATGGCCGCCTGGAACGCGCCGAAGGCCGAGCCGGCGGCGACCGCCGGGCCGAACGCCCACTGGCTGAAGGCGATCACGATCGCCAGACCCGCGGCGCCCCGGGCCGCGGCGAGCGGTTCGAGCCGCTTGCGTTCGATCGTCAGCCCTGAGCGTCCGGTTTCCTTCAACGCCCGGAGCCAGCTCACGACCGCCAGGATAGGCGGCCACGGGCCGACCACCTTCACCGTGCGTCCCACGGCAACCAGCCAGGGGCGCGGGGCTGTGCCGCTGTGCGGCTCCGCCGCGTTGCGGTGTACCGTCCACGCCGTTGCGGCAGGCGGTCAGCGCCCATCCACGAGGGGACCGCTGGGGCGCCACCGTCCCGAGGGAGCAGTTTCGGCCGTGTCCGGGCCGCCGCCCGCCCGAGGGCCGCGCCGAGCCCAGCCGCCAAGCCCACCCGCCGGGCCCGGCGGCACACGCACAAGTGCCCCGCATTTCTTCCCCGTACGCGGCGGAGCCCTCCAGTTCCATGGTCGGGATCGAGCCATATGACCGTCCGTGCGAAGGCGACGGAACAAGAACTGTGCCTTATTCGTCTTTCCATCGGTGCATGCGTGTCCGCCAAGGGGAGCCGCCCAAGGGGCCCTTGGGGCGGCCGTTTCAGCAAAGCCAGGACTGCGCTCCCCAGGGGGGAACGGGCACCGGAGAACCGTTAGTCAGGGAACGGTCGACTGTAATCGGCGGAACACCCCGTGTGCACGTGCATCTGCGCATGCATCTGCGGGTTGCATATGCCCATGCACACGCTTGGGGACGCGGCTATGATCCGAAGCAGTTGACCGCTGCATCAATCGCCTAATTGGCCACTCGGCCACTGCACCACCTGGGAGCGACCTGTGCACCACGTGTACAACGGCATGGCGGCCACGGAGCTTTGCGGGGTGGCCTGGCAGAAGAGCAGGTACAGCAACTCCCAGGGGTCCTGCGTGGAGTTCGCCAAGCTGCCGGGCGGAGAAGTGGCCGTACGCAATTCCCGGGACCCAGACGGCCCGGCGCTTGTCTATACGCGCGCCGAGATAGAAGCCATGCTCCTCGGCGCCAAGGACGGCGAGTTCGACCACCTCATAGCGGGCCCCTGACACGTTTCCGTGACCGTGCGCTCACAGGAGAACGCGACCGCGTGCCGACACGCAGACCGGCTCACAGCAGAAACTGCGCCCAGACCACCTTCCCGCACAGCGTGCCCGCGAGCGGATGCCACCCCCAGCCGTCGCTGAATGACTCGACGAGAAACAGCCCCCGCCCCGACTCCGCCGCCAGCTCCCCGCAGTCCGGCTCGACCGCGAGGGGACTCTCCCCGCCAGGGTCCCGCACGGCGCACACGAGCCGCGTGGCCCAGCGCATCAGGTGCAGCCGTACGGGCGGCTCGTGGTCGCGCGGGGTGTCCGAAGGCAGTGCGTGCCGCAGGGCGTTGGTGACAAGCTCGGAGACGACCAGACGGACGTCCTCGGAGCGGTCGGCCAGCTTCCAGTGGCCGAGGGTCCGTGCGGTGAACTGCCGGGCCTCGCGCACCGCTTCGTACCGTGCGGGCAGCGCACAGGAGGCTGCGCTGGAGGCGGACGCGGGGTCGAGAGGAGGAAGCCCCTGCCTTAACGGATCGACGAGCATGGTCGATCTCTTCGTCCCCATGCGAGGCACTCCCGTGATGAGCGGCCGTAGCGCTACTGCGGTGCTGCGGTGGTGCGGCGGTGCGCGGTTGGTGTAGTGGTGCGCGGACCATCGTTCCGAATGCCCCCAGTAGATGCAAGAGCAGATGCACGTGCACGCGCCTGATATGTAGCCACCCGAGCCACTTCGGCATCATTTCTTCTCGGCGCTTCTTGTACTGCTCTTTCGTGGATTTCCTGTTTCCGTAACCGTATGAGTACGGGGTGGAGCGTTTTAGTGGCAGACTTCGCTCCTTGAAGACGTTGTAGGAGGGCTGACGAAGTGACCGCAGGAGAGTCTTGGGGCTACTCCCAGGCATCGGGCGCCGGCGGGGGCTCGGTGGTCCGGCGCATCCTGCTGGGCTCGCACCTGAGGCGGCTGCGGGAGGCGGGCGGCATCACCCGCGAAGCCGCCGGCTACTCGATCCGTGCCTCCGAATCGAAGATCAGCCGCATGGAGTTGGGTCGGGTGAGCTTCAAGGTGAGGGATGTCGAGGACCTGCTGACGCTCTACGGCGTCGCCGACGAGGCCGAGCGCGAGGCGCTGCTCTCGCTGGTCAAGGAGGCCAACGTCGCGGGGTGGTGGCACAGTTATTCGGACGTGCTGCCCGGATGGTTCCAGACCTACGTCGGCCTGGAGGGCGCCGCGTCCCTCATCCGGCTGTACGAGGTGCAGTTCGTGCACGGCCTCTTCCAGACGGAGGCCTATGTGCACGCCGTCGTCTCGCGCGGCAACCCGGAGGTGCAGGAGGCCGAGATCGAGCGCCGGGTCGCCCTGCGCCTGGAGCGGCAGAAGCTGCTCGTCTCCGAGAACGCCCCCGACTTCCACGTCGTCCTCGACGAGGCCGCCCTCAGACGCCCCTACGGCGGCCCCGAGGTGATGCGCGGACAGCTCCAGCACCTCATAGAGATCTCCGAGCGGCCCAACATCACCCTCCAGGTGATGCCCTTCAGCACCGGCGGGCACGCCGGTGAGTCCGGCTCCTTCGCCATGCTCAGCTTCCCGGAGTCCGACCTCTCCGACGTCGTCTACCTGGAGCAGCTCACCAGCGCCCTCTACCTCGACAAGCGCGAGGACGTCGAGCAGTACGAGCGCGCCATGATCGAGTTGCAGCGGACCGCCCCCGGCCCGGCCGAGACCCGGGACATGCTCAGAGACCTCCAACGACAGGTCTGAGCCCTACTCCGGGCAGCGGACTTCGCCCTCGCGGCCTCGGCACGTCGCCGCCCCGAGGCGCCCACGCCTGCGCCGGCAAAGTGTATACAAAAGTGCCGGAACCTCCGATCATCCAGAGCCAACTTGTGTGGCACCGCCCGTACGATGATCGGACATCGGGAGCCTGCACTCTGCACGGATGCACTGCAGTAAGGGGATCACATGTCCTTCTTCACCGACTTGGCCCGGCAGTACATCGACGGCGAGTGGCGGGACGGCAGCGGCTCCTGGGACAACATCGACGTCAATCCCTACAACGGCGAGAAACTGGCCTCGATCACCATCGCCACCACGGGCGAGCTCGACCTCGCCTACCGTGCGGCCGAGCGCGCCCAGAAGGAGTGGGCCGCCACCAGTCCGTACACCCGCAGGCTGGTCTTCGAGCGCGCGCTGCGCACCATCGAGGACCACGAGGACGAGATCACCGCGGCCATCGTCGCCGAGCTGGGCAGCACCCGGCTGCAGGCCGCCTACGAGGTGCACCTCGCCATGGAGTTCCTCCGCGAGGCCATCCACCTGCCGCTGCGCGCCGAGGGCCGGCTGATCCCCTCGCCGGCGGCCGGCAAGGAGAACCGCGTCTACCGCGTGCCGGTCGGCGTGGTCGGCGTCATCACGCCGTTCAACTTCCCGTTCCTGCTGGCCGTCAAGTCCGTGGCGCCCGCGCTCTCGCTGGGCAACGCCGTGGTGCTCAAGCCGCACGAGGAGGCGCCGGTCACCGGCGGGGCGCTGGTGGCGAAGGTGTTCGAGACCGCGGGACTGCCCGGCGGCCTGCTGAACGTCGTGATCACCGACGTCGCGGAGATCGGCGACGCCATGATCGACCATCCGGTGCCCAAGGTGATCTCCTTCAGCGGCACCGAGACCGTCGGGCGGCACGTCGCCACCGTCTGCGCCGCCCACTTCAAGCAGGCCATCCTCGAACTCAGCGGCACCAGCGCCCTCACCGTCCTGGACGACGCCGACGTGGGCTACGCCGTCGACGCCGCCGTCTACAGCCGGTACGTCCACCAGGGCCAGGTCTGCATGGCGGCGAACCGCATCCTGGTGGACCGCGGGGTCGAGAAGGAGTTCACGGAGAAGTTCGTCGCCAGGGTCAGGGCCCTCAAGGCGGGCGACCCGAGCGATCCGGACACCGTGATCGGCCCGGTCATCAACTCCGCCCAGGCGGACGCCGTCGCCACCGTCGTCGGCCAGGCCGTCGCCGAGGGCGCCACCGTCCTGCTGAACGGCAGGATCAGCGGCAACCTCGTCGAGCCCATCGTGCTCACCGGCCTGCCCGCCGACTCCTCGGTCATGCGGCAGGAGATCTTCGGGCCCGTGGCGCTGCTCGTCCCGTTCGACGACGAGGAGGAGGCGGTGCGGCTGGTGAACGAGAACCCGTACGGGCTGAGCGGAGCCGTGCACACCTCCGATGTGGAGCGCGGCGTGAACTTCGCCCGGCGGATCGCCACGGGCATGGTCCACGTCAACGACGGCACCGTCCGGGACGAGCCCGCGGTGGCCTTCGGCGGCGAGCAGCACTCGGGGCTCGGGCGGCTGAACGGTGAGCAGATGGTGGAGGCGTTCACCACCCAGAAGTGGGTCTCCGTCCAGCACGGGCGGAGTGCGTTTCCGTTCTGACCCCGCGACCGTGTACACGGCCTTTCTTGCCGCGGGCATCGCGGATCTTGCCGCAGGCATCGCGGACAGGAGCTGACCGCAAGCGCTCCTAGTGTCCCGGGTGTCAGACGGAACACGGCGACACCCCTGAAGGACGGTCCACCATGGTCACTCACGTTCCCGCAGAGCCCCGCGGCGACGAGCGCGCGGCGCTGCTGGCGTTCGCGGACGCGCAGCGCGGCGGCATCCGGCGCGCCGTGCTCGGGCTGACCGAGGAGCAGGCCGCGCGGCGCCCCAGCGCCAGCGAGCTGTCCCTCTCGGGCCTGGTCAAGCATGTCGCGGAGACGGAGCTGAACTGGCTGCGGATGGCGCAGCAGCGGCCGCCCGAGGTGGTGCGGACCCCGGACACCTGGGCCGACAGCTTCCGGCTGGTCGAGGGCGAGACGCTGGCCGGCATGCTCGACTTCTGGACGGACGTCGCCGCGCAGACCGAGGAGTTCGTCCGCTCCGTGCCCAGCCTCGACGACACCTTCCCGCTGCCCGAGGCGCCCTGGTTCCCCACGGAGGGCAAGGTCTCGATGCGCTGGCTGGTGCTGCACCTGATCGAGGAGACGGCACGGCACGCGGGCCACGCCGACGTCATCCGGGAGTCGCTGGACGGGCGGACGTCCTTCGAACTGGTCGCCATGGAACGCGGGGAAGGGCCGGACGCGGGCTGAACGCGGGCTCGGGCCGGCGGGGCCTGGGCCGGCGCGGACCTGGGCAGGCGCGCGCCCGGGCTCGGGGCCGGGCCGGCGCGGGCTCGGGGCCGGAGCGCGCTCGGGGCCGGCGCAGGCCCCGGCCTGGTCTTGGCCCATGTCAGCGATCCGCCTGCTCGTCCTCGCCGCGGTCCGCCGGCACGGCAGGGCGCACGGCTACCAGGTCTTCAACGACCTGGAGTACTGGGGCGCCCACGAGTGGTCCAACGCCAAGCCCGGCTCGATCTACCACGCCCTCAAGCAGATGGCGAAGCAGGGACTGCTGAACGCCCACGAGGACGCCCCGTCCACCGCGGGCGGCCCGCCCCGAACCGAGTACGAGGTCACCGAGCGGGGCACCGACGCCTACTTCACGCTGCTGCGCGAGTCCCTGACCGCCTGCGGCCAGCGCCCGGACGCCCTCTCGGCCGCCCTCGGCTGCATGGTCGGCCTGGAGCGGCGGGAGGCGCTGGCGCTCCTCGCGGAACGGGTCCGCCGCATCGAGAATTGGCGTGCCGCCGTCACCGAGCACCACATCCCCGGGGACAGACCGGAGAAGCCGGGCCACATCGGCGAGATCATGGACTTCTGGGTGCACTCGGCGGACGGCGGCGCCGAGTGGACCCGGGGCCTGATCGCCCGCATCGAGGCCGGCGCCTACACGTTCGCCGGCGAGGGCGCACCGTTCGTGGGCGTGCTGGCCGAGGGCGAGGAGAACCCGTACGCGACGGGGCAGGGACTCCCGGGGGACGGGCCTGAGGACGAGGCCTGAGGGCCATGCCTGAGGCATGCCCGAGGACGACGTTCGAGGACGAGGCCTGGGGACGGCGCAGAGCCGGAGGCGCCGGGGAGCGGCGATGGCGCCGGGCGCACGCCGGGCGGCCTGACGCCGGTGGCACGCCCCGGTGGCGTGCGCCGGAGGTGAGGGCGGCGCGGGCCGCGGCAGGGGACCGGGTCAGTGGTGGAACGAGGTCGCCGCCGCCCGGTCGTGGGTCAGCGGGTGCGGCTGGGCCCGCAGATGCGGCAGCAGCGACTCCAGGTTGTCCATGAGGAGGTCCGCGAGGTCGGTGGAGAAGCCGTTGCGGCACACGATGCGCAGCACCGAGAGGTCCTCGCGGTGCGGCGGGAAGGTGTACGCCGGCACCAGCCAGCCCTGCTCCCGCAGCCGCCGCGAGACGTCGAAGACGTCGTACGCCGTCACCTCCGGACGGGTCGTGAACGCGAAGACCGGCAGCTGGTCGCCGCGGGTGAGCATCCGGAAGTCGCCCAGCGCCTCGATCCGGTCGGCGAGCGAGACGGCCACGCTCCGCGCGCACTGCTGGACCAGCCGGTAGCCCTCCCAGCCCAGCCGCAGGAAGGTGTAGTACTGCCCCACCACCTGCGCGCCCGGCCGGGAGAAGTTCAGCGCGAACGTGGGCATCTCGCCACCCAGGTAGTTGACCCGGAAGACCAAGTCCTCCGGCAGTTCTCCGGCCGACCGCCACAGCGCCCACCCCACGCCCGGGTAGACCAGGCCGTACTTGTGCCCCGAGGTGTTGATCGACGCCACCCGGGGCAGTCGGAAGTCCCACACCAGCTCCCGGTCGAGGAAGGGCGCGACCATGGCGCCCGACGCCCCGTCGACGTGCACCGGGATATCGAGTCCGGTGCGCTCCTGGAGGTCGTCCAGGGCCGCGCACAGCTCCTCGACGGGTTCGTAGGAGCCGTCGAAGGTCGACCCCAGGATGGCCACCACACCGATGGTGTTCTCGTCGCACAGCTCGGCGGCGGCCGCCGGGTCCAGGTGGAAGCGGTCGCCCTCCATGGGCACCTGCCGCGCCTCCACCTCCCAGAAATTGCAGAACTTCTCCCAGCAGACCTGCACGTTGACGCCCATCACCAGGTTCGGCCGGGCGCCCCGCGCGTCCCCGCCGCGGCGCTGCGCCCACCTCCGCTTGAGCGCCAGCCCGGCGAGCATGCAGGCCTCGCTCGACCCCGTCGTCGAGCAGCCCACCGCCGCGGACGGGTCCGGCGCGTTCCACAGCCGGGCGAGCATGGCCACACAGCGCTGCTCCAGCTCCGCCGTGCGGGGGTACTCGTCCTTGTCGATCATGTTCTTGTCCTGGCACTCCTGCATCAGCTGGCCGGCCTGCGGCTCCATCCAGGTGGTGACGAAGGTGGCCAGGTTCAGCCGGGAGTTGCCGTCGAGCATCAGCTCGTCGTGGACCAGGCGGTAGGCGGTGATGGGCGGCAGCGGCCCGTCCGGGAGGCGGTGCTTGGGCGGCGCCTCGGTCATGCCGCCGACCGGGTTGGCCTCCCCGTGGAACGGGTTGACCAGGACGGGGCGGTGCACCTCGGGGTGCCCGGGTGCGCGGTGCAGCGGCATCGGGTCCTCCTCGCCCGGCGCGGCGGCCCGCCGGACCTCTCTACACGCGAGAATACGAACGATTCCGCCCACCCGCCCGCCGAGCGGCACCCCGGGGGCCGGGGCCGCGCCCGGTCTGCCCGGGGCGCGGGGCCGGGTGGGCGCGAGTCGCGGGTGAACTCGTGGTGGGCCGCCGCCCCGAAAGAGGCGCGGGGGAACTGGGCGGAACGAGACGGACCGCGCGGGATACCCGACCGGGCCCCACCGGACGACGAAGACGGCCACCGGCGAATCCCCTTGAACCTCACGCCACGTGAGGCCCCACCCTTGACCCCGCGCCCGGAGAGAAGGACGCACAGAAAGAACGGAAAGGCGGAGGCCATGAGCGAGACAGGGCGGCACGGGACCGGCGGTTACTCCGTCGGAGAGGTCGCCGGGTTCGCCGGGGTCACGGTACGGACGCTGCACCACTACGACGAGATCGGGCTCCTGGTCCCCGGCGGCCGCAGCGCCGCCGGCCACCGGCGCTACGACGACGCCGACCTCGACCGGCTGCAGCAGATCCTCTTCTACCGGCACCTCGGCTTCCCGCTCGACGAGGTCGCGGCACTGCTCGACGACCCCGGCACGGACCCGTACGACCACCTGCGCCGCCAGCACAAGCTGCTGACCGACCGGATCGAGCAGCTGACGCAGATGGCCGCCGCCGTCACCCAGGCCATGGAGGCACGGAAGATGGGCATCAACCTCACGCCCGAGGAGAAGTTCGAGGTCTTCGGCGACTCCGACCCCGACCAGTACGCGGACGAGGTGCGGCAGCGCTGGGGCGGCACCGAGGCCTACCGGGAATCCCAGCGCAAGGCCGCCACGTACACCAAGGAGGACTGGAAGCGGATCAACACCGAGTTCGACGCGGTCCACCGGCGGATCGCCGGCCTGCTCGACCGGGGCCTGCCCGCCGACTCGGCGGAGGCCATGGACGCCGCCGAGGAGCACCGCCTGTTCATCACGGCGAACCACTACACGTGCCCGCACCGGATGCACCTCTGCCTCGGTGAGATGTACGTCGACGACGAGCGGTTCACCGCCTTCTACGAGGGGATCAGGCCGGGGCTCGCGGTGTACATGCGCGACGCGATCAGGGCGAACGCCGCCCGTGCGGGGGAGCAGGAGTAGCGCGGCCGCCCCCGGGCCCGGCAACCCCGGGCCCGGCCGCCCCCGGGCCCGGCCGCCCCCGGGCCCGGTCGTCCCGCCGCGGACGGCGCGGGCCGGCGCGGCGGACGGCGGGAGGGAGTGGGCGCGCGGGGCCCGCCCCGGCGCACGCGCCGCCGGGGCGGATGCGCGGTGTCCCGCGGTGCGCGCCGGGCGTACGCGCACCCGGACGGGATGAGGACGGTGGAACCCGGCGGGGGTGGCGGGCGTTGATAACTTTGTCGGCGCACGCAGCGATGACCTCTCGCCGCACGCAGCGGCGCACCGCCCCCGCCCCATCACCCTCACAGGAGCCCGGAACCGTGATGACGCTTGCGCTCGGACCGAGCTGGATGGATCCCAACCACCTGATCAACCAGTTCGGGATCTACGGTCTGCTGCTCGTCGTCTTCGCCGAGTCCGGCCTGCTCATCGGCTTCTTCCTGCCCGGTGACTCGCTGCTCTTCACGACCGGCCTGCTGATCACCACCGACCAGCTGCGCTTCCCCCTCTGGGCGGCCTGCGCGCTGGTCGCCCTGGCCGCCGTCCTCGGCGACCAGGCGGGCTACCTGTTCGGCAAGAAGGTCGGCCCCGCGCTCTTCAACCGCCCGGACTCCCGCCTCTTCAAGCAGGAGAACGTCACCAAGGCCCACGAGTTCTTCGCCAAGCACGGCCCGAAGTCCCTGGTCCTGGCCCGCTTCGTGCCCGTCGTGCGTACCTTCACACCGATCATCGCCGGCGTCAGCGGCATGCGCTACCGCCCGTTCCTCGTGTTCAACGTCATCGGCGGTGTGCTGTGGGGCGCCGGCGTCACCCTGCTGGGCGCCTGGCTCGGAAGGCACGCCTTCGTCCGGGACAACATCGAGGCGATGCTCGTCCTCGTCGTGCTGATCTCGGTCGTGCCGATAGCCATCGAGTTCCTGCGGGCCCGCGGAAAGGCCCGGCGCGCGGAGGCTGAGGGCCCCGTCGCCCCCGGCCCCGCGCAGTACGGCCCGCCCGCCCCGGCCCCCGGCACCCGCGGCCGGCACGCCAAGCGCTAGGTCCGGCGCCCCGGAAGGCGCGGGGAACCCCGACGGGGCACCGGGGGCCCCGGACACAGCCGTACCGCGTGGCTCAGTAGCCGCGCGTCCGCTTCGCGGCCCCGCGGCGGGTCGCCGACGCCGGCACCCGGATGAGCATCCGGGAGATCTCGGAGCCCAGGTTGACGCCGATCGCGATGGCCATGGAGAGCGCCACGGCCGTGGTGAGCGAGACGACGCCCTTGACCGGATGGTCCTCGGCGAAGCCCAGCAGACCGAAGTACGTCGGCGATCCCGGTAGCAGCGGCCCGATCGCGGCCGTGGTGTACGGCAGCGCGGACACGAACCGGTAGCGCGAGAAGAGCTGCCCGAACAGCCCCACGAGACCCGCGGCCACGGCGGTCGAGACCACCGGCGAGAGATGGCCGGTGTAGACCATCGCACCGTAGACGAGCCCCGCCACGCCGCCGTTCAGCACCACCATCACCACCGTCGACCGCTCCTGCTGGAGCAGCACGGCGAACGCCAGCGACACCCCCATGGCGCCGAAGATCTGGCAGAGCGGCCGGTCCGTCGCGCCCAGCGCCTGGTCCGGGTTGAGCTGGGCGCCCATCCGGACGCCGAAGTACAGCACCAGCAGCACACCGACCACGATGGCGAAGAAGAAGTACATGACTTCCAGCAGCCGCGCCGAGGCCGTGATGTAGTAGCCGGTGAGACCGTCCTGCACGCTGGAGACCAGCGCCCGTCCCGGCAGCAGCGCGAAGAGCCCACCGGTGATCACCGCTGAGGTGCTCACGTCCGCGTGCAGCAGCGTGAGGGTGACGCCGAGCGCCGGCGGCGGCATCGCCGCCATCGCGAACTGGTAGAACTCCGGCAGCCCGCGCCCCGCGCAGAGCCACGCGAGCCGGTCGCCGAGCATGGCGCCCACCGCGGCCGCCACGAAGACCACCAGGTCACCCCCGAACATGAGCGACGCGGAGCCCGAGAGCAGGCCGTTGGCCCCGGTCAGCGCCCAGCGGGGAAAGGGATGGCGGTTGCGGCGGATCTCCGCCAGGCGCCGGTACGCCTCCTCCAGGGAGAGCGGGGTGTCCGCGTCGCTCAGGTCGTCGACCAGCCGGAAGACGGCGGAGAGCCGGGTGTAGTCGGTGCCGCGGCGGCGCACCGTCCGGCTCGCCGTGACCGGGTCGTCCACCAGGGACGGCTGGTGCGAGATCGACAGCAGGGTGAAGGTGACGTTCGGCTCACAGCGGTCCAGGCCGAAGCTGCGGCAGACGGCGAACATCGCCGCCTCCACGTCCTCCGCGCCCTCCCCGCCCGCCAGCAGCAGCTCCCCGATGCGCAGCGTCAGGTCCAGCACACGCGGCACCGCGGGCCCGACCTCGTCCTCGACCGGTCTGCTGGGGCGGTCCGGCGCGGGGCGCTCGGCGACCGGCATCCGCAGCATCGCGCGCATCCGGTCCTGCCACGGCACCTCTCTGGTCAGCCGGATCAGGGGGACACCGGACGGGGGCGTGAACGCGGGGGGTGCGTGGCGTGCGCTGTAGGTCTTCGGGGTGCTGAAGGCCGAGCTCTCCCGGTCGTGGGGGGTCTCCGGCCGGACGACGTCCTCCGGAACCGCGAACTCCGAGGTGGTGTGCGGTTCGTCCTCGGGGGAGTGGGCGGGCGCCGGCACGCCTCGCGGCGGTGCGAACGCGCTCCTCGCCTCGTCCGAGAGCGGCTTGCGGTCCTCTGCATGGCCCGGGGGCCCGGCACTACCCGCTGAGCCCGTATCGGTCACCGGACTTTCCCTTTCTGTGCGCCTCAAGCGGCGCTCTCTCGCGTACGTGGGTGCGCGCCGTTTGGGTTACACACTCGATGGTTGCGGTAATGGGTTGATTTGGGTATATGGATCCCAAAAGTCGTACAGGATGTCGTATACAGACACAGGCTTGGGTGGGAGGCGCAAAGCGGTCTCCGGGCTCGTACGACAGCGCGGCGAACGCGCACACGAAAAAGCCGCGCGTTCCTCGTAGTGAGGAACGCGCGGCCTGGTCCCGCGGGAAACGAGAGGTCAGTGACCGCCCTCTTCCTTGTAGCGCTTGTAGGACCGCTCGATCTCGCCCTCGGCCTCGCTGCGGCCCACCCAGTTGGCCCCCTCGACCGACTTTCCGGGCTCCAGGTCCTTGTAGACCTCGAAGAAGTGCTGGATCTCCAGGCGGTCGAACTCGGACACATGGTGGATGTCGCGCAGGTGCTCGACGCGGGGGTCGGACGCCGGTACGCACAGCAGCTTGTCGTCGCCGCCGGCCTCGTCCGTCATCCGGAACATGCCGATGGCGCGGCACTTGATGAGGCACCCCGGGAAGGTCGGCTCCTCCAGGAGAACCAGCGCGTCCAGCGGGTCGCCGTCCTCGCCGAGGGTGTTCTCGACGAAGCCGTAGTCCGCCGGGTAGCTGGTGGACGTGAAGAGGCGACGGTCCAAGCGGATACGACCGGTCTCGTGGTCCACCTCGTACTTGTTCCGCGAACCCTTCGGGATCTCGATCGTGACGTCGAACTCCACCGGTGGCTCCTCCATGATCAGCACATACTTCTGATGGTTAAGTGTCCCTCACGCAGGTGTGTGATCGCGAAAGGGGCTGGTCGTCGTGCCGGAGCTGCCAGAGCCGGAACCGGGGCCCGGGCGGTGGACCCGGCTGCTCGCCAGGCGACCGGCTCTGCCGGCCGCGGCGCGGCTCGCGGATCTTCTCAATCCCATGACCCTGAAGACCTGGCAGGTCACAGCGGGTGCGGTGGTGCTCGGCCTGGCCGTGGCGGCCGGGGCCGTCCTCGCCGCGGGGCCCTGGGACTCCGCCGGCCAGCGTACGGCGGAGCGGGACTGGGCCGCCGGGCAGGGGCTCGGGGGTGGTGCAGATCACGGTCACGGTGGCCCCGGAGGGGGGCCCGCGGCGGCTCCGAGCGCCCCTGAGGTGCTCGCCGCGCTGAGCGCGCCGACGGGCGGCTCCGGGCGCTCGGGCGGCGGCCCGGAACCCAACGAGCGCGCGCTCGGCGCACTGCTCACCCCGCTCCTCGCGGACGCCTCGCTGGGCAGCACCCGCACGGCGGCGGTCGTCGACGTGACCACCGGCAGGCGCCTCTACGGCAAGGGGGCGGGGCGGGCGCTGACGCCCGCGTCCACCACCAAACTGGCCACCGCCGTCGCCGCGCTCTCCGCCGTGGGCGCCGACCACCGCATCGCCACCCGCGCCGTCCTCGAGGACGGCGGGCACAAGGGGCCGGCGCGGATCGTGCTGGTCGGCGGCGGCGACCCCACACTGACCGCGCGGGACGACGCGGACGGCGACACGGAGGGCGCCGCGAGCCTGCGCGCGCTCGCCGTGGCCACCACCCGGAAGCTGGCGGACCGGCACATCGGCAGGGTCGCGCTCGGCTACGACGACTCGCTCTACACGGGCCCGCGGACGCACCCCATCGGCCCGAACGAGAACCTGGCGCCCGTCACCGCCCTGATGACCGACGAGGGCCGGCTCGACCACACCACCAGCGGGCCCGCGCCGCGCTCCACGGACCCGTCCGGCGACGCGGCCACCGCGTTCGCGGGCTTCCTGAAGCAGCAGGGGATCGCGGTGCAGGGGCGGCCGACGGCGACCCGGGCCGCGGGCGGGGCGCGGCGGCTGGCCGCCGTGCAGTCGCCGCCGCTGTCGGCGCTGGTCGAGCGGATGCTGACGAACAGCGACAACGACATCGCCGAGGCGCTGGCCCGGCAGACCGCGCTGGCCGCCCACCGGCCCGTGAGCTTCGCCGGGGGCGCGCAGGCGATCGGGGCGCGGCTCGGCCGTCTCGGGCTGCCGGTGTCGGGGGCGCGGTTCCGGGACGGCAGCGGGCTCGACCGGGCCGACCGGCTGAGCGCGGGGCTGCTCACCGCGCTGCTCGCGAAGGCCGGGGACCCGGGCCGGCCCGAGCTGCGGTCCGTCCTGACCGGGCTCCCGGTGGCCGGGTTCACCGGCACGCTGGAGCAGCGCTACGCCGACGCCGCGGACTCGGCGGGCAAGGGCCTCGTGCGCGCCAAGACCGGCACCCTGACCGGGGTCAACACGCTCGCCGGCACGGTCGTCGACGCGGACGGTCACGTGCTGGCGTTCGCGTTCATGACGTCGGGCGCGACCGCTCCCGCGGCCACCCAGGCGGCCCTGGACCACCTCGCCACGGCCCTGACGACCTGCGGCTGCAACTGACCCCCCTGCGTACGGGGGCGCGGCCCCGCCGCGCTGTGGGCTGCTCGGTGGGGGTGGAGGTGGTTCTTCCCCTTCCCCTCGTCTGCCCCCAGCGGGGCGGACGAGCACCGTCCGGGTGCCGTATGCCGTGGGCTGTGCCCACCGGTCCTGCGGAACGACTGCATGCAGCGGTGGCACGAGGTGGGAAGGTGCGGTCCCACCGGGCCGCAGTCGCGTACGAGACGTGAGGGGACGTGGGGGGATGTCCGCCCTGGGGGTACCTCCCAGGCCCTTAAGGCACTGGGGGAGTCCGGCGCCACGCCCAGAGAACCCTCCGGACCACGGAGGGCGCCGGACCGTGGGGGCACCTCCCACGCCTTTAAGGCAGTGGGGGAGGACATCCCCCCCGCGGCCCCGCCCCACAACGCAACACAAGGCGCACCCGCCACAACGAGACCCGCACACGCCCAGACAGCCGACCCCACAACGAAACAGAAGGCGCACCAGCCACGCCGAGAGCCGCACACGCCCAAGCACCGACCGAACCGCACGGATCGCACCGCACCCGCACCGCACGGCACCCCACCGCCCTCCACCGCCCTCCACCGCCCTCCACTCCCTCCACCACCCAGCGGCCACCCTCCGCAGCCGGTCGTAACGCCACCGCGTTACGGAAGCCGAGCACGTACCGTTGATGCATGACGAGCATCGGTGGTACGGAGATGGTCGACTGGAACCTCGCGGTGGCCACCGCGACACGCCTCGTGCGCCCAGGCCCCGAAGTCACCCGCGACGAGGCCAGGGCCGTCGTCACGGAACTGCGCCGGCACGCCAGGGCGAGCGAGCAGCACGTCCGCGGCTTCACCCGGCTGACCGCCGACGCCACCGCGGACACCCCGGTCCTCGTGGTCGACCGCCCGGGCTGGGTCCGGGCGAACGTCGCCGGCTTCCGCGAGATCCTCGCCCCCCTCCTCGACAAGATGCAGGAGCGCCGCGGCTCGGGCCCCGGCGGCGTCGTCCTGGGCACGGTCGGCGGCAAGGTCACGGGCGTGGAGCTGGGCATGCTGCTGTCGTTCCTCTCGTCCCGCGTGCTCGGCCAGTACGAGACGTTCGCCCCGGACACCCGCGACCTGCCCGCGGGAGCGAACGGCGGCGGCCGGCTCCTGCTGGTCGCCCCCAACATCGTCCACGTGGAGCGCGAGCTGGACGTCGCGCCGCACGACTTCCGCCTCTGGGTCTGCCTGCACGAGGAGACGCACCGCACGCAGTTCACGGCCGTCCCCTGGCTCCGCGACCACCTGGAGGGCGAGATCCAGGCGTTCCTCGCCGAGACCGAGGTCGACCCGATGACGTTCCTGGAGCGCATCAGGGAGGCCGCCCAGTCCCTCGCCGGCGGGCGCCCCGAGGGCGAGGCGGGCGAGCGGGACGGCGGCCGCTCCCTGGTGGAGATCGTCCAGACCCCGGCCCAGCGCGCGATCCTGTCCCGGCTGACCGCCGTGATGTCGCTCCTGGAGGGCCACGCGGACTACGTCATGGACGGCGTGGGCCCGGACGTCGTCCCGTCCGTCGCCGAGATCCGCGAGAAGTTCCAGCAGCGCAGGGCGCGCGGCGCGTCCCGTCTCGACCAGGCGCTGCGCAAGCTCCTCGGCCTGGACGCCAAGCTCCGCCAGTACCGCGACGGCGAGCGGTTCGTGCGGTCCGTCGTCGACGAGGTCGGCATGGAGGGCTTCAACCGCGTGTGGACCTCCCCGAACACGCTTCCGACCAAGGCCGAGATCGCCAAACCGGCGGACTGGATCGCGCGGGTGCACCGCAAGGCCGACTCGTGACCGGTACGCGCCGGGTCCGCCCCGAGGCAGAAGAACGCCCGGACAATCACCCGTCCGAGGGACCGTGGGTCATAGGCAGGCGTGCAATGCTCGGTGAACGGCTCGGTTCTGTCACCATCGACACACTCTGAGTGACGGCAGGTCGGTGACCGGCGGCTGCGACGACGCCCCCAAGCCCACCGCCACCGCCACCGCCGCTCAGCAACCGAGTGTCAGACACCGAGGCTCACCCTCGAACTTCACGAAGGGAACCGGACATGGGTCCCCATCCTGCGGTCGCGGCGATACGTTTGGCGGTCCGCCGCGTACTCCACGACGTCCTCTCCGACCACGCCGCCGCCCTCAGGGCCGGCGCAGCCCCCAGCGCGGGCACCTCGCCGCACCCCGGCGCGGACACCCGCGCGGACACCGGACTCCGCGCACCAGCCGCCCCTCCTCGATCCGCCCCCCGTACCGACTCCGCCTCCGGCCCCGCCACCCTCACTACCCCCGCGCCCGTGGGTACCGACCCGGCGCTCGCCCCATTCCCCGCGCCCCCCACCGCCCGCGGCGCCGTCCCCGCGCCCTCCCACGCCTTCGGCGATGCCTCCGCGCCCTCTGCTGCCGCCTCGGGCGACGCCCTCGCGTCCGAGTCCGCCGCCGAGCCCGGTCCCCTCGTGCTGGTCGCCTGCTCCGGCGGCGCCGACTCCATGGCGCTGGCCTCCGCGCTCGCCTTCGAGGCGCCGAAGCTCGGCATCCGGGCCGGCGGCATCACCATCGACCACGGCCTCCAGGCCGGCTCCGACGCCCGTGCCGCCGAGGTCGCCGGCCGCCTCGCGGCCCTCGGCCTCAGCCCCGTCGAGGCCATCGCCGTCACCGTCGGCCCCGGCGCCGGGCCCGAGGCCGCCGCCCGTGACGCCCGCTACGCCGCCCTAGATTCCGCCGCCGAGCGGCACGGCGCCGCCGCCGTCCTCCTCGGCCATACCCGCGACGACCAGGCGGAGACCGTGCTGCTGGGCCTCGCCCGCGGCTCCGGCACCCGCTCGCTGTCCGGCATGGCCGCGGTCTCCGGGGCCGCCGGCCGCTACCGCAGGCCGTTCCTCCACCTGGACCGGCAGACCGCCCGCCGCGCCTGCCTCGCCCAGTCCCTCCCAGTCTGGGACGACCCGCACAACACGGACCCCACCTTCACCCGCTCCCGGCTGCGCCACGAGGGCCTGCCCGCACTGGAGAAGGCCCTCGGCAAGGGCGTCGTCGAGGCCCTCGCCCGCACCGCCCAGCTCTCCCGCGACGACGCCGACGCCCTCGACGTCTGGGCCGACCAGGCCGAGACGGCGGTGCGCGACGACGCCGGGCGGCTGGTCTGCGCCAAGCTGCGCGTCCTGCCCGCGGCCGTGCGCCGCCGCGTGCTGCGCCGCGCCGCCATCGAAGCGGGCGCCCCCGCCGGCTCGCTCTTCGCCCGGCACATCGAGGAGGTCGACCGCCTGATCACGGGGTGGCGCGGCCAGGGAGCCATCAACCTCCCCGGCCGGGTCGTCGCCCGGCGGCAGGATGGCAGACTGGTTATCCGGCAGGACTGACCGCGGCGCCCCGGGGGCACCTCCGGGGGTACCTCCCACGCCTCTCGGGGCAGTGGGGGAGCCCTCGGGCAGTGGGGAGCCCCACCGCACCAGGCGGGCACCGGGAGACGGCGGCAGCGGCTCGGACGACGAAAGTGATGCGGGTGGACGCGAAAGACATGGGCACCGACCTCAAGGCGGTGCTCATCACCAAAGAAGAGATCGACGCGAAGCTGGCGGAGCTGGCCGCGAAGATCGACGCCGCCTACACGGGCAAGGACCTGCTGATCGTCGGCGTCCTCAAGGGTGCGGTGATGGTCATGGCCGACCTGGCCCGTGCGCTGTCCACCCCTGTCACCATGGACTGGATGGCCGTGTCGTCCTACGGCGCGGGCACCCAGTCCTCCGGTGTGGTGCGGATCCTCAAGGACCTCGACACCGACATCAAGGGCAAGCACGTCCTCATCGTTGAGGACATCATCGACTCGGGGCTGACGCTGTCCTGGCTCATCTCCAACCTCGGCTCGCGCGAGCCGGCCTCCCTCAAGGTGTGCACGCTGCTGCGCAAGCCGGAGGCGGCCAAGGTCGCGATCGACGTGGAGTGGGTCGGCTTCGACATCCCCAACGAGTTCGTCGTGGGCTACGGCCTGGACTACGCCGAGAAGTACCGGAACCTCCCCTTCGTCGGCACCCTGGCCCCGCACGTCCACGGCGGCTGATCCGCACCCCACGGCCGGGGCCCGCACCGGGGCGCCGCCCCCGGCGACGGAGCCGGGACGCCCGAGCGGGAACCCTCGCGGCGTTTGAGCCGTTGGAGCATGGGAGGGCGGGATCGCCAGTCGTCCCCGGCGGCTACGGGTGACAATGCTGGGGTACCGTCCGAAGAACAGTTTTTATCAAACTCACTATGGCAGGAGGGACGGGGCGGCACCGCTCCGTATGGATGGACGTGAAGCGATACTTCCGTGGGCCGGTCATGTGGATCGTGCTGGCCGTCCTTGCCGTGGTCGTGTTGATGCAGGTCGTCGGTTCGTCCGGTGGCTACAAGACGGTGGACACCGGTCAGGTCGTACAGGCGATCGACAGGAACCAGGTACAGCAGGCCAAGCTCACCACTGGCGACGAGCAGACCGTCAAGGTCCAGCTCAAGGACGGCCAGAAGGTGGACGGCAGTAACAAGATCCAGGCGAGCTACATCGGCGACCAGGGCAACGACCTGGCCAAGTCCCTGCAGGCCAAGTTCGAGGGCAAGCAGATTCCGGACGGCTACACGGTCTCGCCCTCGAAGCAGAACCCGTTCGTCGGGATCCTGCTCTCGCTGCTCCCCTTCGTGCTCATCGTCGTGGTCTTCCTGTTCCTGATGAACCAGATGCAGGGCGGCGGCTCCCGCGTCATGAACTTCGGGAAGTCCAAGGCCAAGCTGATCACCAAGGACACCCCGAAGACGACGTTCAACGACGTCGCGGGGTCGGACGAGGCCGTCGAAGAGCTCCAGGAGATCAAGGAGTTCCTGCAGGAGCCGGCCAAGTTCCAGGCCGTCGGCGCCAAGATCCCCAAGGGCGTGCTGCTCTACGGCCCGCCCGGCACCGGCAAGACGCTCCTGGCGCGCGCCGTCGCGGGCGAGGCCGGCGTGCCGTTCTACTCGATCTCGGGTTCCGACTTCGTCGAGATGTTCGTCGGTGTCGGTGCCTCCCGGGTGCGCGACCTCTTCGAGCAGGCCAAGGCGAATGCCCCGGCGATCGTCTTCGTCGACGAGATCGACGCCGTCGGCCGGCACCGCGGCGCGGGCCTCGGCGGCGGCCACGACGAGCGCGAGCAGACGCTGAACCAACTCCTCGTCGAGATGGACGGCTTCGACGTCAAGGGCGGCGTCATCCTGATCGCCGCCACCAACCGCCCTGACATCCTCGACCCGGCGCTGCTGCGCCCCGGCCGTTTCGACCGCCAGATCGCCGTCGACCGCCCGGACATGCAGGGCCGTCTGGAGATCCTCAAGGTCCACCAGAAGGGCAAGCCGGTCGCGCCCGACGTCGACCTGTCGGCCGTCGCCCGCCGCACCCCCGGCTTCACCGGCGCCGACCTGAGCAACGTCCTCAACGAGGCCGCGCTGCTCACCGCCCGCAGCGACCGCAAGCTGATCGACAACCAGATGCTGGACGAGGCGATCGACCGCGTCGTGGCGGGCCCGCAGAAGCGGACCAGGATCATGTCCGACAAGGAGAAGAAGATCACCGCGTACCACGAGGGCGGGCACGCCCTGGTCGCGGCGGCCTCACCCAACTCCGACCCGGTCCACAAGATCACGATCCTGTCCCGCGGCCGGGCGCTGGGGTACACCATGGTCCTCCCCGACGAGGACAAGTACTCCACCACCCGCAACGAGATGCTGGACCAGCTCGCCTACATGCTGGGCGGCCGGGCTGCCGAGGAGCTCGTCTTCCACGACCCGACCACGGGCGCGGCCAACGACATCGAGAAGGCCACGGCCACGGCCCGTGCGATGGTCACGCAGTACGGCATGACCGAGCGGCTGGGCGCGATCAAGTTCGGCAGCGACCAGAGCGAGCCGTTCCTCGGGCGTGAGATGGCTCACCAGCGGGACTACTCGGAAGAGGTCGCCGCGCTGGTCGACGAAGAGGTCAAGAAGCTCATCGAGAACGCGCACAACGAAGCCTGGGAGATCCTCGTCGAGAACCGCGACGTCCTGGACAACCTGGTCCTCGCGCTCCTCGAGAAGGAGACCCTCGGCAAGGAGCAGATCGCCGAGATCTTCGCCCCGATCGTGAAGCGCCCGGCCCGCCCCGCGTGGACCGGTTCCTCACGCCGCACCCCCTCGACCCGCCCGCCGGTGCTCTCCCCCAAGGAGCTCTCGCTGACGAACGGGGCGAACGGCACCGCGATCACGACCGGAGCGACCCCGGAGCCGGGCCCGGCGGCCCCCACCGACGCCGCTCCCGAGGAGCGCCCGGAGAGCTGATGCCGGAGCCCCGAGCTCCGGGGCCGCCCCCGGTGAGGCTGGAATGAACGCCGCGCCCGCCAGGTTCTAGCCTGGTGGGCGCGGCGTCGTCGTATGCCCGCATGCCCGCCGCGTGTCAGGGGCGGGCGCGGGGGTCACCGCGGCCCGTCGCGGAGGCCCCGGGGGAGATCAGGAATACCGCGCAGGGCCGGTGCACTGCGCAGAGGCACGCACAGAAGCGAGGACACATGACCGACCCCGTGACGCTGGACGGCGAGGGCCCGATAGGCGAGTTCGACGAGAAGCGGGCGCAGAGCGCGGTGCGGGAACTGCTGATCGCGGTCGGCGAGAACCCGGACCGCGAGGGCCTGAGGGAGACCCCGGCGCGGGTGGCGCGGGCGTACAAGGAGATCTTCGCGGGCCTCTGGCAGCAGCCCGAGGATGTGCTCACCACCACGTTCGATCTCGGCCATGACGAGATGGTGCTGGTGAAGGACATCGAGGTGGTGAGTACCTGCGAACACCACCTGGTGCCGTTCGTGGGCTCCGCGCACGTCGGGTACATCCCGTCCGCCGACGGCAAGATCACCGGCCTGTCCAAGCTGGCGCGGCTGGTCGACGTCTATGCGCGGCGGCCGCAGGTCCAGGAGCGGATGACCACGCAGATCGCGGACTCCGTGATGAAGATTCTTGAGCCGCGGGGGGTGATCGTGGTCGTGGAGTGCGAGCACATGTGCATGACCATGCGGGGGGTGCGGAAGCCTGGGGCGAAGACGATCACGTCTGCGGTGCGGGGGCAGTTGCGTGACCCGGCCACGCGCAACGAGGCGATGAGCCTGATCATGGCCCACTGATCCCTCTTCTCCGGGGCTCAGCCCCGGCCCCCAGGCCCACGGGACCGTGGGCCCCGGCCCCGGTCTACCCGGGGGCGCGGGTTGTGGGGCCGGCCGGGTCCGGTCTACCCCGGGGGCGCGGGTTGTCGGGCCAGGCCCGGCCTACGCAGGGGCGCGGGGAACTGCGCGACCAGGCTCGACGAGGCGGTCGGATCGTCACCGTCCCGAGGGGGCTGTTTCTGTCGTCTCCGGACCGTCGGCGGGTGGTGGGTTGCTCGCGCAGTTCCCCGCGCCCCTGGGTGGGCCGGGGGCACCGCCCACAGTCGTCGCGCCCCTGGGTGGGCCGGGGCACCGCCCACAGTCGTCGCGCCCCTGGGTGGGCCGGGGCACCGCACAGTCGTCGCCGGCGGTCGTCGCCCCCAGGGGGTACCGGGGGCACCCCGGGCAGGAAAGTGGGGTTACTCGGTGTGGGGTGCGCCCGCGCCGTGGTTCTCGTCGTCGTCATCCGGCAGCTTGCAGACCCGCTCAAGAAAGAACGCCGCCGCTATCACCCCGACCCCGGTGACGACGGAGAGCCCCGCATAGATGGCCTGGTCCCGCCGCGCCGGGATGTCGAGCTGCTCCAGCAGAAAGACCCCCGCACCGCCGTACATACCGGAGACCAGCGCAGCCACCAGCGCACTCGCCTGCCCGAAGACGACCGCACGGGCCGCCATCAGGGGATCGACACCCTTCGCCCCGGCGTGCCGCTCGCGCTGCGCCCGCAGCCGGGCCCGCAGCGAGAGGGCGGTGGCCAGCAGGATGACGGCGATGACCGCCAGCACGATCGGCGCGGCCAGCGGCACGCTCGGCAGCGTGCCGAACGAGTCCCAGAGCCGGGCGCCCGCCCAGGAGAGCACCCCGGCGACGACGAAAACCCCGGCCAGCACCCTGATGCGTAGCTGCTTCACATCGCCCCTTCGCCGACGGTGCCGCACGGCCGCTCCGGCCGGAGCGGCTGGTGGGTGCGGGCACTCTGCGCTGGTCCGCGGGGCGCCGGGCCCGGCCGGTGGTCGTCAGGCATGGCCGGCCCCGCCCCGCGGAGCTTTCGGTAGACCTTAACGACTACTCCGGCAGCCGGAGTTCCAGGTCGACACGCCGGGCGACACCCTCCCGCCGCACCGCCTCCAGCAGCCGGGCGACGGGCCCCCGGCCGGGCAACAGCGCATCCGGCTCGATGTCGTACCAGGGCACGAGGACGAAGGCCCGCTCGTGCGCGCGGGGGTGGGGGAGGGTGAGCGCCGGGTCGTCGGAGACCACCTCGGCGTAGGCGACGATGTCCACATCCAGGGTGCGCGGCCCCCACCGCTCCTCGCGCACCCGGTGGAACGCCTCCTCCACGGCCTGCGCCCGCTCCAGGAGCGAGCTGGGCGGGAGAGTGGTCTTCACGATCATGACGGCGTTGAAGTACGTGGGCTGGCTGCCGGGGGCGACGCCCCAGGGTTCCGTCTCGTACACCGGCGAGACGGCCCTGACCCGCAGGCCCGGGGTGTCCTCCAGGGCGTCGACGGCCCCCTGGAGGGTCTCCAGGCGGTTGCCGAGATTGCTCCCCAGCGAGATCACGGCACGCTTCGGGTTGCTCAGGGTGGTGTCCGCCGCGTCCACCTGCTGCACCACGGAGGCGGGCACCGGCTGCACGGTCGGGTCGCCCCGTCCCTCTGCGAAGAATGCGGTCATGCTCGGCTCCGGCTGATGGTGACGGTCACGTCGTCGAAGGGCACGGTGATCGGGGCGTCCGGCTTGTGGACGCGGACCTCGACCTCCCGCACCTCGTCGTACTCCAGGCACGCCTGGGCGATGCGCTCCGCCAGCGTCTCGATCAGGGACACCGGCTCCCCGGCGACGATGGCGACGGTCTCCTCGGCCACCGCGCCGTAGTCCACGGTCTTCGCGAGGTCGTCGTCGGCCGCGGCGGCGCGGGTGTCCAGGCCCAGGACGAGGTCGATGACGAAGGGCTGCCCCTCCTCGCGCTCCCGCGCGAAGACCCCGTGGTGTCCGCGGGCTCTGAGGCCGTGCAGCGCGACACGATCCACGCGAATCACTCCTGCTGTCGTCCGGTCATGGCGGGGCCGTACCGGGTGCGGTCGGTCACCGGCCCCGGAGGGAATCTACCTGCGGGCACCGACAGCCCCCGGGGGCGGGACCGTGACCGGGCGTAACACCCGTCAGGCTTCCGCGGCTCCCGGGCACCGCGCGCGTGCCCCTGGGCCGGCGCTCCGGGCGGCGTCCTTCTGCGCTGTCCGGAGCGGTGCGGCGGAGGCTGCTCCAGGCCGACGACCAGGCCCGACCGTACGGCGTACCAGAGCCCCTACCCACTCAGACGGAGGTGTCGTCACCCTCGTCCTCATCGGATTCGGCCAGGACCGGTGAGCCGTGGTGGGACCAGAGCTTCCAGCCGCCGGGTGTGCGCAGGAACACATTCGTGGCGACCACGAGCTGCCCGACGAGGGGCCCCGGCTCATCGCTGTCCTCGGGGGCGGGACCACCGCTGAGGATGTTCTCCGTGCAGGTCACCAGGGCCGTACTGCCGGTGACGGAGACCTTGACGTCGGTGAGGAAGAACTGGATGTAGTCGGTGTTCGCCATGATCAGGGCGTACGACCTGAGGACCTCGCCGCGGCCGCTGAGGACCGGCCAGCCCGGGTGCACACAGGAGACCTCGGGGTCGCCCTCGCCCAGCCACAGGTCGGCCAGCTCCTCGAAGTCGCCGCGCTCCAGGGCCTCGTAGTAGGCGGTGTTGACGCCCTCCACCTGCTCGAAGTCGGTACGGGCCGGTCCGGTCACGAGGCTCCTTCCCCGGCACCGGGGCCGCGCGTGGCCCTGGCGTCCGTCACGGCGCGGGCGACCCGGACGGCGTCCGCGGTGGCGCGCACCTCGTGGACGCGGACCGCCCAGGCGCCCTGGTGCGCGGCGATGGCGGAGACGGCGGCGGTGGCCGCGTCCCGCTCGCGCGCGGGTGGCGGCGCGCCGTCGGGGCCCGCCAGGACCCGGCCGAGGAACCGCTTGCGGGAGGCCGCCACCAGGACCGGGCGGTCCAGGCCGGCCAGCCGGTCGAGGTGGGCCAGCAGGGCGAGGTCGTGCTCGGCGTCCTTGGAGAAGCCGAGGCCCGGGTCGACGATGATCCGGTCGGCGCGCACACCGCCGTCCACGACCGCGTCCACACGGGCGCGTAGCTCGGTGACGACCTCGGAGACGACGTCGGCGTAGACCCCGCGGACGTTGGGACCCTCCAGGAAGCCGCGCCAGTGCATCACCACGAACGGGACGGCCGCGTCGGCCACCACGGGGATCATGGCGGGGTCGGCGAGGCCGCCGCTGACGTCGTTGACGAGCAGGGCGCCCTCGGTGAGGGCACGCTCGGCGACGGAGGCGCGCATGGTGTCCACCGAGACGGTGACCCCCTCCGAGGCCAGGCCCCGCACCACCGGCACCACCCGGCGCAGCTCCTCCGCCTCGTCCACCCGGGCGGCGCCCGGACGGGTGGACTCACCGCCCACGTCGACCAGGTCCGCACCCTGGGTGACCAGGTCGAGGCCGTGCTTCACCGCGGTCGTGGTGTCGAAGAAGCGGCCCCCGTCGGAGAAGGAGTCGGGTGTCACATTGACGACTCCCATCACCGCGCAGCGGTCCCACTCGGGCAGCCCCGCGACTCGGCCGCGGCCACGCAACGTACTCATGCCTCCAGCCTAGGCCCGGTGTCCGACACCGGGCCGTACACGGCTCGCCCCGATTGCGGGCCGGCGGGGGATGTGCGGGGCGGGAACGGTGTGCCGCTTCGGGGGCGTCGGCCCGGAGCCTCGCTCGGGCACGCGGGTCGGTGCCTCGTCCGGTGTCCCGTCCGGTCGCCTTCGGCCCCGGCGCCTCGTGCGCCTCGTCGCCTCGTGCGCTCGGCTCGGAGCCTCCTCAGGAGTTTCGTGTGCTGCCGTGGTTCGGTGCCTCCTGCAGTGCCTCCTACGGGGCTTCGTCCGGCGCCTGGGTCCGGCGCCTCGGTCGGGCGCTCTGTCCGGCGCCTCCGTCGGGCGGTGGGGTGACGGCCACCCGCGGCCGGGCCACCGGCTCTCCCTCTCGTGTTCACCTGGTCGTGCACGGCCACCCCGTTCACTTGGCAGTGCGGTGGCCTTTCGGCCGCTTTTTCAGGATGTCCGCAGCATGGGCGCGGCGTCGCGCCCCGGTGGTGCGCCCCCCGGGTGAAGTGGCTCAACTCTGGGATGTTCAGCGGCCTTTGTCCCGCTCTCATAGTGGCCGTTGTCTCTTTTTCGAGTCCTGGCGCTGTACTTCGCCTTCTGGTACAGGGATTTTGCTCGGTCGCTCACCAAGAGGCGTCCTTGCGCGGTAAGTTTCTGGCCATGCCACGTGGACGTCACCGCCATTCCCCGCCTCTGCACAAGCTGCTGCCGCCCTCGGCGATCGCAGGCGTCTCGGTCGTCTGCGCCGTGAGCACCTGGTTCTCGGCGGATACCGTGGTGCTGCGTGGCCTCGCGGTGGGTGCCGCGGCCGGGGCCGTCGTGGGCTCGATCGTGATGCGCAGCTGGGACCGGCTGGCGGGCAGGCAGGTGGCCGACCTGGTCCGGGCTCGGGAGAGCGACGGCTGGGCGCATGAGGAGCGCGTCGCCGAGCTGGAGGCGGACCTCGACGAGTCGCGTGAGCTCCGGCAGAAGCTGGAGAAGAAGCTCCGCGCGAAGCGCGCCGAGCTGGCGGCGCTGCGCAATGAGCACGCCGCGTTGCTGCGCCGGTACGCCACCGCGGAGACCGAGCGCGCCAGCGCCCTTGAGGGGCGCCGTCTGCTGGCCATCGAGGCGACGCCGGAGGGCAGCTCGGAGGCGGTCGGGCAGATGGCGGGCCACGGGGGCGGGGCCCGCCCGGAGCCGCGGCCCGAGTCCGCTCCGGAGCCGGTTCCCGAGCTGACGCCGGAGGAGCGGCTGCCGGCGCTGCGGCGCAGCGCGGAGGCGGCCCGGGCCCGCAGCACGACGACACCCCCCGCCTCGCTCTTCCTGCGGGCCAACGCCGCGCTGGAGATGCTGGCCCGCGGGGCCGGGCAGTCCGCGGCGCCGCGGCAGCCGGCGCCGGCTGCCGCGCGGAAGTCCGCGCCCACCGGCCCGCGCAGGCCCGCGCCGGCCGCCGAGGGCGGGCCCCGTGTTCCGGCGCAGGCACAGCGGCAGCTGCGGCCGCCCTCGTCCGGCGGGACGGGGCGGGCGGCGGCCCGGCAGCGCACGGCGGGCCGGTCGGAGGCCGGCCCGGCGGCGGGCGATGCAGGTGAGCATGAACGTCCGGCGGGGGACCGGCGGTCCGGGGACGGCCCCTACGCGGTGCCGACCGCGGCGGCCGTGGTCGCGCCCACGGCTCCGGTGCGTCCGCGTCTGGGCGGCGGTTTCGACTTCTTCGGCAACAAGGCGACGGGCGCTCCGGCGTCGTCCGCCGACTCCGTGCACAACACCGGCCTCGCGGACGCGGTCGGTGAGGATGCCACGGCCGTGCACAAGCCCGAGGAGGAGGCCGCCTTCAAGCCGGCCTCCGAGGCCGAGCGCGGCGTCGGTCAGGTCATCGACCTGACCGCGCACGACGAGACGGAACAGCTCGACGTCACGGGCCTGCGGAACGCGGTCTCCTAGCCCCTTCGGACGACACGCCTCCACCGGGCTCTGCCCCGGACCCCGCCGGGGGCGCGGGGAACTGCGCGATCCGCCACGACGAGACGCGAGCGTCGTCGCTGTCCCGAGGGGGCTGTTTCTGTCGTGTGCCGGGCCACTGGCGGGTGGTGGGTTGCGCGCGCAGTTCCTCGCGCCCCTGGGTGGGCCAGGGTGGAGTCCGACGTGAACGTGCACTCCGGAAGGGGCGCGGGGAACTGCGCGAACGAGCCACGACGAGACGTGAGCGTCGTCACTGTCCTGAGGGGGCTGTTTCTGTCGTGTGCCGGGCCACTGGCGGGTGGTGGGTTGCGCGCGGAGTTTCCCGCGCCCTGGGTGGGCCAGGGTGGAGTCCGACGTGAACGTGCACTCCGGAAGGGGCGCGGGGAACTGCGCGAACGAGCCACGACGAGACGTGAGCGTCGTCACCGGCCCGAAGGGGCTGTCTCCGGCGCGGGCTGACCACCCGCGGGCGGGTGGCCCCTACGCCATCCACCGATCCGGCCGCGCCGCACGCCGCCCCGTGCGCGAACGGTCCGCCTGGGCGTAGAGAAGGACCTCGGCCTCAGCGGCACTCCTGAGCCGAGCCCGCACCGTGCGCCCCGCCCCGTTGTCCACCCGCACGTCCGCGAGCCCCACAAGCCGCTCCCAGGGCCCCTGCACAAGCCGCACGCTCTGCACCTTCGCATGCGGCACCAGCGACACACAGCGCCGCAGCAGCCCCCGCCGGGCCGCGAAGACGCCATCGGTGACCGCCAGCCCGTAGCCCCGCCACCACACCGGCACACACCACCGGGCCCGCCGCGGCGGCGGGGCGAAGTCCCGCGGCGCCCGCACCCCGGGCAGCACCCGCGCGACCACGTCCTGCGCCACCGACAGCGGTGCCACCGGCAGCAGGACCGAGTTCGCCGACCCGGCCACGTCCAGCTCCACCCGCACCCAGCCGCGCCGCCGCCACAGCAGCGGCTCGACCAGCCGCACGGTCTGCACCCGCCCGGGCGGCACCGTCTCGTGCGCGCGGTCGAGCAGCCCGTGGTCGATGCGGAGCCCGTCGGGGGACTCGCCCACCGTCCAGTCGTACTCGGCGATGAACCGGCCCACCGTCCGCGCGAACGCCGCACCGAGCAGCGGCACGGCCACCGCGATCACCGTCCAGGGGTTGTGCGTGAACATCCACAGCACCGGCGGCACGACCACCGCAGGCAGCACCGGGCCCCAGGCCGCGCCGGTCAGCGCCACCGACAGGGCCAGCGTGCGCGGCGGGACGCGCAGCACCTGGCGGGCCGGGGCCTCGCCGACCTCGCGCACCCGCTCCGGCGCGAAGCCGGCGGCGCGCGCGAGCAGCTCGGCGCGCAGCCCGCGCGCCTCCCGTTCGCCCAGGTAGGCGAGCTCGTCCTTCTTGTCCATGCCGACGACGTCGAGTTTCAGCTTCACCACGCCGACGAAACGGGCCAGCAGCGGCTGGGTGACGTCCACCGCCTGCAACCGGTCGAGACGGATGTGCGCGGTGCGCCGGAACACCAGCCCGGTCCGGATGCGCAACTCGGTGTCCGTGACGGCGAAGTGGGTGAACCACCAGGTCAGGAAGCCGTACAGGGCGGCGGCCGCGATCAGCACGGCCAGGCCGGCGACGAGGGTGGCGGTGGTGAGCTGGGAGAGCCGGTACTGCGCCTGGTCGGGATCGTGCACCGCCCAGCCGACGATGAGGGCTATGGGCGCCCAGGCGCGGCGAAAGGGGGTGACCGGGTGAAGCCGCTGCTCCACGACCTCGGCGGTCCCCGCGGCCCGCTCGGTCTCCGCCGTTCCGACGGTTTCGGAGGTCCCCTCGGTCTTCGCCGTCTCCACGGTCTCGGCCGTCCCCCCTGCCTCGGCCGTTCCGACGGTTTCGGAGGTCCCCTCGGTCTTCGCCGTCTCCACGGTCTCGGCCGTCCCCCCTGCCTCGGCCGTTCCGACGGTTTCGGAGATCCCCTCGGTCTCCGCCGCCCCCACGGCTTCGGCCGTCTCGCCGACGCCTGCGCTCCGGGCGGACTCCGTGGTCCGGGAGACACCGGGGGCCCGGTCGGCGTGGGTGCCGTGAGCGCCCTGGGCGGTCCCCGCGTCCCCAGCGGTTCCCGCCCCCCGAGCCGCCGCCGCACCCTCGACGACCCCCGCACCCTCGACGACCCCCGCACCCTCAGCGACCCCGCCGTCCCCGCCTTCCCCGGCGTCCTCCTGGGGCCCGCCGTCCCCGTCGGGCCCCGGCGGCCTCACAGGCCCGCCGATCGTGCCTCGCCGAGCTCCGTGAGGCGGTCCCGGAGGCGTTCGGCCTCCTCGGGCAGCAGGCCCGGGATACGGGCGTCGGTGGCCGCGGCCGCCGTGTGCAGTTGGAGGCCGGCCAGGCCGAAGTGCCGTTCCACCGGACCCGAGGTGACCTCCACGAGCTGCATCCGCCCGTACGGCACCACCGTCTCCTCACGCCAGAGCACGCCCCGGCTGATGAGCAGGTCGTCGGACCGTTCCGCGTACCGCCACGAGCGCCAGTTGCGCCCCAGCATCCGCCACCCGGCCGGCAGCGCCGCGCCCGGCACGGCCGCGCACAGCGCCCAGAGGGGCCCTGCGATGAGCCCGGGCAGCACACCCGCGGCCACCGTCAGCGGCACCAGCCACATCGTGAACAGCAGCCTGCGCATCCGCAGCAGCCCGGGCGGCAGCCCCACCCAGGCGGAGGCGGCGACGGCCCCGCCGGCGTCGCCCCCACCGGTGCCGGGCCCGGCGGTTCCGGAGCCGCTCGCCGTTCCGCCGCCGGAGCCGCCGGCCGCCGTACCCGTCCCAGTCCCCGTCTCCATGCCGCAAGCCTACGTAGGGGAGACTGGCCGGGGCCCCTCGAAGGAGCGACGGAGGAGAGAGCCGCGGCATGAGCCCCACCACCCAGACCACGGTCGGCGTCGGCGGCGCCGGGGAGAGCACCGACATGGTGCTCAACATCGGCCCCCAGCACCCGTCCACCCACGGAGTGCTCCGGCTGCGGCTGGTGCTGGACGGCGAGCGCATCCTGGAGGCGGAGCCGGTCGTCGGCTATATGCACCGCGGCGCCGAGAAGCTGTTCGAGGCCCGCGACTACCGCCAGATCATCGTGCTCGCCAACCGCCACGACTGGCTCTCCGCGTTCTCGAACGAGCTGGGGGTCGTCCTCGCCGTCGAGCGGATGCTCGGCATGGAGGTGCCGCAGCGCGCGGTCTGGCTGCGCACTCTGCTCGCCGAGCTGAACCGCGTCCTGAACCACCTGATGTTCCTCGGCTCGTACCCCCTGGAGCTCGGCGGCATCACGCCCGTCTTCCACGCGTTCCGCGAGCGCGAGGAACTGCAGAACGTCATGGAGGAGGTCTCCGGGGGCCGGATGCACTACATGTTCAACCGCGTGGGCGGCCTCAAGGAGGACGTGCCCGCCGGATGGACCGCACGCGCGCGCGGGGCGGTGGCCGCCCTGCGCTCCCGGATGGACGTGTACGACCGGCTGGTGCTCGGCAACGAGATCTTCCGCGGCCGCACCCGGGGGGTGGGCGTCCTCGCGGCCGACGCGGTGCACGCCTACGGGGTGAGCGGGCCCGTCGCCCGCGCCTCCGGGGTCGACTTCGACCTGCGGCGCGACGAGCCGTACCTCGCCTACCCTCAGCTGCAGGACACCCTCAGGGTGGTCACCCGCCAGGAGGGTGACTGCCTGGCGCGCTTCGAGTGCCTCCTGGAGCAGGTGCACAACTCCCTGGACCTCGCCGACGCCTGCCTGGACCGCCTCGCCGACCTGCCGCCGGGCCCCGTCAACCAGCGGCTGCCCAAGGTCCTCAAGGCCCCGGAGGGCCACACCTACGCCTGGACCGAGAACCCGCTCGGGATCAACGGCTACTACCTGGTCTCCAAGGGCGAGAAGACGCCGTACCGGCTGAAGCTGCGGTCCGCCTCGTACAACAACATCCAGGCGCTGACGGAACTGCTCCCCGGCACCCTGGTCGCCGACATGGTGGCGATCCTGGGATCACTGTTCTTCGTCGTCGGCGACATCGACAAGTAGCGGACCGGCACCCCGCACGCAGGCGCGGGGCACGTTGCCCGCCCGGCGGCCTGCGCACCGACCGGGCGGGCGCCTACGGGGCGCGGGGAACGGCGCGCCTACCGGGTGCCGCCCTCGGGGAGGCCCGCCGGGTGCGGCATGCCCACCGGTTGCAGCAGCCATCCGAAGCCGCCGAGCCCCTCCGGCGCGGTCAGCTCGGCCGCCTCGCCCGCGGTGGCCAGGGCGCGCACGTAGGCGGTGGGGTCGGTGGTCGCGAGCGCGAGCGGGGGGCGTGCGCCGGTGATTCCCAGGGCGTGCAGCGCGGCGCGCTGGGTGATGAGGCGCGGGGCGGGCGGGGCGCCGGCCGGGGGCCGCCCGGATTCCGCGGCGGCGGACCGCCGGGCCCCCGCGGCGGCCCGCTCGGCGCCGGCTGCCGCGCAGGCGTCCAGCGCCACGTGCGCGGTGATGTCGCAGGAGCCGTCCGGCACCGGCGCCACCTCCCGGCCCGCCCGGAAGCCCGTGAGCGTCCCGTGGGCGGGGCGGGCGGCCCGCAGGTGCCCGTAGTCCGCGGCGACCGCGTAACCGGCCCTCAGCGTTCCCACGGCGGCCGCCCAGGCCTCGTCCCTGGGCCGCCCGATCTCCGCCCGCAGCCCGGGCCGCGGCTCCGGCGGCCACCAGCGCCGCAGCCACCGTGCGTCGGGCCCGTCGCCGAGCGGATCGCCGAGGACCTCGGTGCCGTCGGCGCGGACGAGGACGTGGCGGGGCACTCCGTCGGGGCCGGTCTCGACCACGTCCAGGGGGACGTTGTCCAGCCACTCGTTCGCGAAGAGGAGGCCGGTCACGCCCCGCGGGGGAGCGGTGCACCAGGTGACGTTCCCCGTGCCGGCCCTCGGGGGCGCGCCCGCGCGCTCCACCGCGTACCCGCGCGCGCGGGAGGCGACCTCGGCGGGCAGCGCCGTGAGGACACCCCGCACCAGCTCGCCCCGGCCCGCGCCCATGTCGACGAAGGCCAGCTCGGCCGGGTGGCCCAGGGCCTCGTCGACCCGGCACAGCAGCCGCGCCACGGCCTCGGCGAACAGCCGTGAGGCGTGCACGGAGGTGCGGAAGTGGCCGGCCGGGCCCTCGGGCCTGCGGTAGAAGCCGCCGGGCCCGTAGAGCGCGGCCTCGGCGGCCTCCCGCCACCCGGGCAGGCCGCTCCCCCGGAACCGGGGCAGCCCGCCGGGGTCTGCGCCCGGCTGCCCACGGCGCCCCGGAAGGAGCGCGGGGAACCCGGGGCACCTTCCATGCCCGTCAGGCGGTGGGGGAGCGATCGGCCACGACGAGGGCCGCGGGTCGCCACCGGCCGAAGGGGGCTGATTCTGCCGTGCCTCGGCCCCCGGCGGGTGGGTGGTTGCGCGCGCACGTCCCCGCGCCCCTTCCGGGGCGCCGCCCGTGCCGCCCGCTCCGCCCGCGCTGCCCGCTCCGCCCGCGCCGGGTCGCCGTTGTGCCTCGTCCGTCACAGCCACAGGCTAAGCACAGGGGACGGTGCCGCATCCACCTTGCGGAGTACGAGGCGGCGAGGCGGATCGGCCCTCCGGTTGACTCCTGCACGCTGCACGCGTCTCTACGCTGGGTTACGTGCAACGTCTCTACGACTTTCTCCGCAGACACCCGGCATGGGTCGACGGCTTCTGGGCCGTCGTCCTCCTGGGTTTCGAAGTCGTGATTCTGGTGCACGTCTTCTCCCTGCCGGCGGCGCACAAGCCGCACGTCGCGGCGTTCCCGATCGCCGCGGCGCTGGCCGTCGTGATCGCCCTGCGCCGCCGGTGGCCGGAGCACATGCTGCTGCTCGCCACCGTGGCCGGGCTCGCCCAGGTGGCGTTCGACGTGGACATCATGCCGTCCGACTTCGCCATGCTGGTGATCATCTACACGGTGGCGGCCGACGGCGCGCGGTGGGCGTCGCGGTTCGCGCTGGTCGCCGGCCTCTGCGCGGCCCCGCTGGCCCAACTGGTCTGGCCCGCGGACAGCAGCGCGGGCGTCATCGGCAACGTCCTCGTCACGGTCTTCCAGGCGGTGCCGTTCGCGCTCGCCTGGGTGCTCGGCGACTCCATCCGCACCCGCCGGGCCTACTTCGCCCACCTGGAGGAGCGCGCGGCCCGCCTGGAGCGCGAGCGCGAGGCGCAGGCCAAGGTCGCGGTCGCCGCCGAGCGTGCCCGCATCGCGCGCGAACTGCACGACGTGGTGGCCCACAACGTCTCCGTGATGGTCGTCCAGGCGGACGGCGCCGCCTATGTCATGGACAGCACCCCTGAGCAGGCGAAGAAGGCCCTGGAGACGATCTCCGGCACCGGGCGCCAGGCGCTCGCGGAGATGCGGCGGCTGCTGGGGGTGCTGCGCACCGGCGAGCCGCAGGACAGCGAGGACTACGTCCCCCAGCCCGACGTCGGCCAGCTGGAGGAGCTCGTCGAGCAGGTGCGCACCGCCGGCCTGCCCGTGGACTTCAAGGTGGAGGGCACCCCGCGCCCGCTGCCCAGCGGGGTGGAGCTCACCGCCTACCGGATCGTGCAGGAGGCGCTCACCAACACCCGCAAGCACGGCGGACCCGACGTCGGGGCCAGCGTGCGCCTGGTCTACTTCGACGACGGCCTGGGGCTGCTGGTGGAGGACGACGGCAAGGGCGCCCCCCACGAGCTCTACGAGGACGGCGGCGCGGACGGCCAGGGGCACGGCCTGATCGGCATGCGGGAACGCGTCGGCATGGTCGGCGGCACCCTGGACGCCGGGCCCCGCCCGGGCGGAGGCTTCCGTATCAGTGCCCTGCTGCCGCTCAAACCCGCCCGCTGATGCACGCATGCCCCGCGCGCCCGTCCATGCCTCCCACCCGCTCGCCGAACCCGGGCCCCGCCGGATGGCCCGGCCCACCGGGCCCCGTCCGATGGCCCGGTCCACCGGGCCGCGTCCCGCCCGCCGGAACCGCCCACGAACCCCGGCCCGGTCCGCCGCACCGGATCCGCTCCCGGTGCCGGTGCCCGTTCCAGGCCGTCGTACGCAACGCCCACGAAGGGATGTCCCCCGATGCCGCCCACCCCGCCCGCACCCGACCTGCCCCCCGAGCCGCCCGGGCCCGCACGGCCGATCCGGGTGATGCTCGTCGACGACCAGGTACTGCTGCGCACCGGCTTCCGGATGGTGCTGGCCGCGCAGCCGGACATGGAGGTGGTGGCGGAGGCCGGCGACGGCGCGGAGGCGCTGGAGGCGCTGCGCGCCACCGCGGTCGACGTGGTCCTGATGGACGTGCGGATGCCGCGGCTGGACGGGGTGGAGGCCACCCGCCGGATCTGTGCCGCGGCCAACCCCCCGAAGGTGCTCATCCTGACCACCTTCGACCTGGACGAGTACGCCTTCTCCGGGCTGAAGGCAGGCGCCTCCGGCTTCATGCTCAAGGACGTGCCGCCCGGGGAGCTGCTGGGCGCGATCCGTGCCGTGCACAGCGGTGACGCGGTCGTCGCACCGTCCACCACCCGGCGGCTGCTGGACCGCTTCGCGCCGATGCTGCCGTCCGGCCCCGGGCAGGAACCGCAGCAGAAGGAGCTGTCCCGGCTCACGGAGCGGGAGCGCGAGGTCATGGTGCTGGTGGCGCAGGGGCTCTCCAACGGGGAGATCGCCACCCGCCTCGTGCTCTCCGAGGCCACCGTGAAGACGCACGTCGGCCGTATCCTCACCAAACTGGGCCTGCGCGACCGGGTGCAGGTGGTGGTGCTCGCCTACGAGACCGGCCTGGTGCGGGCGGGCGGCGGCACCGGCTTCTGACCCGTCCGCGGGCCATGTCGCGGGCGCCATGTCGCGGGCGCCGCGTCGTGGGCCCGACGGCACCCCGCTGCCGACCCCCGGGCGAGCTCCGAGGGGGCCGCGGACGGCGGACGCCCCGGATCGCGGCGGTCTCGGGGCAGGCGCCAGGGCTCGGCGGCAGAGGGAGGCAACGCGCTCGGCGGTACGGAACAGCCGTACGCCCGCGGTACGGGCTGGCCTACGACCGGTGCAAGGGGCTGGCCATACGCCCGGCGGTACGGGCTGGCCCACGCCCGGCGTACGGGGAGGCCGCGCGCTAGTCCGCTCAGCGCAGCACACCCTCGATGAACTCGCTGCCGAGCCGGGCCACCACGCCCAGGTCGAGCTGGTGCTGCACATAGCGGCCGCGGCGGCGGGTGGTGACCAGGCCCGCCTTCTTGAGCACGCTCAGGTGGCGGGATATCTCGGGCGCGGTCATGCCGTACGCGTCCGCCAGCTCGCCCGTGGTGTGCGCCCCGCGCGCGAGGCGGCGGCACAGGCGCATCCGCACCGGGTGCGCGAGGGCCGTCATGCGGAGCGTGACCTGCTCCACGGAGGGCGCGGCGGGGCCGGGCGCCGCCACCGGGTAGTACAGCGCCCGCTGCCAGTCGTGGCGGTGCAGGAACATCAGGTGCGGCCAGCCCATGCCGGTGGGCACCAGGAGCAGCATCCCCTCGGGGACGTCGTAGCGGCCGACCGCCAGCTTGTCCAGCGTGATCGTGCCCGCCTCCTCGTCCAGCCGGGCCGCGGGCGAGACCGCGGAGATCATGGCCGCGATGCCCTTGCGGCGCAGCAGCTCCGTCTTGTGGCGGGCGTCCGTGGCGAGCTGGGGGCGCACCCGGGCCCAGGTGTCCGCGAAGAACGCCTCGTCGCAGTCCTCCAGCAGCCTGCGGACCCAGCCGCGGACGCCGGGCGGGTCCGCGAAGAGCCGCCGGGTGGAGTGCATCTGCCGGGGGCCGCGGGCGGCGGCCAGCTCCAGCGCGTGCCGCTGTGCGCGCGGGTCGTCGAGGATGTGCGCGGTGGCCTGGCCGTAGGTCGGCTCACAGGTGAACTCCAGGGCGGCGTCCACGAACTGCTCGTCGCTGAGCTTGTCCAGCAGGTCCAGGTCCTCCGCCAGGGTGCTGCCGGGCAGGGTCGACCTGCCCGGTATGCCGGCCGAGGGCAGGAAGATGTCGGAGAGCGTGGTGGTCCACAGGAAGTCGGCCTCGCAGAGGCGGTCGGCGAGACCGGGGTCGAGCCGCGCGGAGACCGTGGTGGCCCAGGACTGCAGCCCCGGGTGGTGGTCCGGCGCCGAGCGCGCGTGCAGTGCCAGGCCCAGCTCCGCCAGGGGCGAGGGCACGACGGCGATCCGCTCCGGCGGCAGCCCCCTGATGTCGATGCTCACGCTCATGACGTCCATGGTGCCCGGGGGGTATGACAAGGCGGCCGCCAATTGACGGCTCGCGTCAATCGGCGAGGCCCGGTGCCCGCTCCTTCGCCTGCGGCGGGCCACCGGGTCGAGGCCCTTGCGGTCTGTCGGTGTTCCACCGGCCGGTGGGGGTGGGTGCGCAGTTCCCTGGACGGCGCGCGGTTCCCCGCGCGCTGTCCGGGGCGGGGACTATGGCGGGGACTATTCGGGGAGGCGGGTGACGAACTCCGTCACCGCCTCCTTGACGTCGTTCGGGGTCCAGGCCAGGCCGGGGGCGTTCACGGTGACCTCGGTGCGGGCGGTGCCCGGGGCGCCGGCGGCGGTCCAGTTCCAGAAGAGGCCCGTGCCGGTCTCCTCGGCCTGCCGCAGTGACGCGTCCTGGAGCACGTCGGCGTCGTACGGCAGCCACACCTGGAACTGGTGGGTGTGCGGCACCTCCGGATGCACCCGCGCCCAGGGCACCCCCGCGGCGGCGAGGCCCTCCTTGAGTGCGGCGGCCACCACGCGCGCGTGCGCCACGTACGAGGGGAGCCGCGGCAGCTCGCGGTCCAGGCCGATCAGCGCGGACAGGACGGTCGGGAACTGCCGGGCGATCTGCCCGCCGTACCGGTGCCGCCAGGCCCGCGCCTCCTCGGTGAGCGTCCTGGGACCGGCGAGCGCGGCCCCGCCCAGGCCGCCCAGCGACTTGTAGAACGACACATAGACGCTGTCCGCGAGGTCGGCGATCTCGTCCAGGGTGTGCCCCAGATGCGGAACGCTCTCCCACAGGCGGGCCCCGTCGAAGTGCACCACCGCCTCACGCTCCCGCCCGGCCGCCACCACGGCGGTCAGCTCCTCCCAGGACGGCAGCAGGAAACCGGGCTCCCTGAGGGGCAGCTCCAGCATCAGCGCCCCGAAGGGCTCGCCCAGGTCCCGCACCTCGTCGGCGGTGGGCTGCCGAGGCTCCCGGGTCGGGTGGACGGTGCGCAGGCCGCTGAGGGCGCCGAAAGCGCCCTCCTCGTGGAGTTCGGGGTGGGCCAGCGGGTGCAGCGCCACCGTCGCGTTCCCCGTCCGGGCCGCCCAGCAGCGCAGGGCCACCTGCTGCGCCATGGTCCCGGTGGGGAAGAAGACCGCGGCCTCCTTGCCGAGCAGCCCGGCGACGCGCTCCTCCAGGACCTGGACGACGCCGTCGCCGTACAGGTCCGGCGGCCCGTCCAGGTCGTACACGTGCGGGCCGTGCTCGACGAGCCCTGCCAGCTGGTCCCTCATGGGCACGTGCATCCCGTTGCTGCCGAGGCGGCGCCGGACCGACCGCTGCGCGGCGATCCGGCGCGCGCGTATGGCGTCCCGCGTCCGTGCACCGTCGCCCCCGCTCCGGTGCGCGCTGTCACGGGTGCCGCTCTCGTGGGTGCTCTCCCTGCTGCTGCCGCTCATGCCCCGAGCATGGCGCACGCCGCGGGGTGGGGGCACCGGGTTTCGCGGCCCCCGCCGGGGAGTGCGGTCCCGGGCCCGCCCGTCCCGGGTGGCGTTCGGGACGGCGGTGTTCGAGGCGTCACAGTCCGTGGACGGCACAGCGGCGCCGAAGACGGATAGCGTTAACATGACGAGAAATCGTCCGGTACCCCACAGCGGACTGGAACGGAAGGCCGTCCTGGCGTGAACACACCCCCACCGGATCCCAGCACCCGCCCCGCGAGGCTGACCGTCGGCGTCGTCGGCGCGGGGCGCGTCGGACCTGCCCTGGCCGCGTCCCTGCAGCTCGCCGGGCACCGCCCCGTCGCCGTCTCGGCGGTCTCCGACGCCTCCCGCCGGCGGGCCGGGGAACTGCTGCCGGGTGTGCCCGTCGTGCCGCCCGCCCAGGTCCTGGAGCGTGCCGACCTGGTCCTGCTGACGGTGCCCGACGACACCCTGCCGGGGCTCGTCGAGGGCCTCGTGGAGACCGGTGCCGTGCGCCCGGGCCAACTCCTCGTGCACACCTCGGGGCGGTACGGCACCGGTGTGCTGACGCCCGCGCTGCGGGCCGGCGCGCTGCCGCTCGCGCTGCACCCGGTGATGACGTTCACCGGCACCACCGTCGACGTGCACCGGCTCGCGGGCTGCTCCTTCGGCGTCACCGCCCCCGAGGAGCTGCGGCTGGCCGCGGAGGCGCTGGTGATCGAGATGGGCGGCGAGCCCGAGTGGATCGAGGAGTCCGCGCGGCCGCTGTACCACGCGGCGCTCGCGATCGGCGCCAACCATCTCGTCACGCTGGTCGCCGAGTCCATGGACCTGCTGCGCGCCGCGGGCGTCGCCGCCCCCGACCGGATGCTCGGGCCGCTGCTCGGCGCGGCCCTGGACAACGCCCTGCGGTCCGGCGACGCGGCGCTCACCGGGCCCGTCGCCCGGGGCGACGCGGGCACCGTCGCGGCGCACGTGTCCGAGCTGCGCAAGCACGCCCCGGGCAGCGTCGCCGGATACCTCGCCATGGCGCGCGCCACCGCCGACCGCGCCCTGTCGCACGGCCTGCTCAAGCCGGAGCTGGCCGAGGAACTGCTGGACGCCCTGGCCCACGGCGCCGACCCGCGCACGGGCGGAGGAGACCGATGACCGCCGACCCCGGCACGGACGGGGGAGAGAGATGACCACCCTGCTGCACACCGCCGCCGACCTGCGGGCACGCGCGCGTGCCGGCCGCCGCGCCGTGGTGATGACCATGGGCGCCCTGCACGAGGGCCACGCGGCACTGATCCGGGCGGCCCGCGCCCGCGCGGACGCCGCGCCCGGCGGCCCAGGCGAGGTCGTCGTCACCGTCTTCGTCAACCCCCTCCAGTTCGGCGCGGGCGAGGACCTGGACCGCTACCCCCGCACCCTGGCCGAGGACCTGGCGATCGCGGAACGGGCCGGTGCGGACGTGGTGTTCGCGCCCGACGTCGACGAGGTCTACCCCGGCGGCCGCCCCCAGGTCACCATCGCCGCGGGCCCCATGGGGACGCGACTGGAGGGCGCCGCACGGCCCGGCCACTTCGACGGCATGCTCACGGTCGTCGCCAAGCTGCTCCACCTCACCGCCCCGGACGTCACCCTGTTCGGGCAGAAGGACGCCCAGCAGCTCGCCCTCGTCAGGCGCATGGTGCGTGACCTGAACTTCCCCGTGGAGATCGTCGCCGTGCCCACCGTCCGCGAGGACGACGGCCTGGCCATGTCCAGCCGCAACCGCTATCTGTCGCCCGCGGAGCGCCGTACCGCCCTCGCGCTCTCCCGGGCGCTCTTCGCCGGCCGCGACCGGCACGCCGCCCAGGAGGCGCTGTGCGCCCGCGCCGCGCTCGCACCCACCACGCACGCGCGTGCCGACGCGCTCACCGCCCTGGGCGAGTCCCGCGCCGCCGCCGACGCCCACGCCGTGGCGGGCGCGATACCCAGCGGGCCGGCGGCCGTGCGCGCCGCCGCCCGGCTGGTCCTGGAGGAGGCCGCCAGCCGCACGCCCCCGCTCGAACTGGACTACGTCGCCCTCGTCGACCCGGCCGACTTCACCGAGGTCCCCGACGACCACACCGGCGAGGCCGTCCTCGCGGTCGCCGCGAAGGTGGGCAGCACCCGGCTGATCGACAACCTCCCGCTCACCTTCGGAAACCACGGAGCCGCCACATGACCGGCACCCAGCCCCCCGCCGCGAGCGCTTCGGACGGCAGATCCGCACGGGGCACCCGCGCGCCGGGCGGGACGCCCGCGGTGCCGTCCGCCGCCGACGTGCCGCCCGCTCCCGCCGGCCCGCCGCCCGTCCCCGCGGCCACCGGCATCCGGCTGCACGCCCCCGCGCCCGGCTGGTCGCAGACGGCGGACGTCGTGGTCGTCGGCTCCGGCGTGGCGGGGCTCACCGCGGCCCTGCGGTGCTCGGCCGCCGGTCTCGACACCGTCGTCGTCACCAAGGCCCGCCTGGACGACGGCTCCACCCGCTGGGCGCAGGGCGGCATAGCGGCCGCCCTGGGCGAGGGCGACACCCCCGAGCAGCACCTGGACGACACCCTGGTCGCCGGCGTGGGCCTCTGCGACGAGGACGCGGTCCGCACCCTCGTCACCGAGGGGCCCGGCGCGGTGCGCCGCCTCATCGCGACCGGCGCCCACTTCGACACCTCGGACGCCACCGGCGACATCGCCCTCACCCGCGAGGGTGGCCACCACCGCCGCCGCATCGCCCATGCGGGTGGTGACGCGACCGGTGCCGAGGTCTCCCGCGCCCTGGTCGAGGCGGTACGCGCGCGTGGCATACCGACCGTGGAGAACGCGCTCGTCCTCGACCTGCTGACGGACGCCGCCGGCCGCACCGCCGGGGTCACCCTGCACGTCATGGGCGAGGGCCAGCACGACGGCGTGGGCGCCGTGCACGCGCCCGCGGTGGTGCTCGCCACCGGCGGCATGGGCCAGGTGTTCTCGGCGACCACCAACCCGTCCGTGTCCACCGGCGACGGCGTCGCGCTCGCGCTGCGCGCCGGGGCCGAGACCAGCGACCTGGAGTTCCTCCAGTTCCACCCGACCGTGCTCTTCCTGGGCGCGGACGCCGAGGGGCAGCAGCCGCTGGTCTCCGAGGCGGTGCGCGGTGAGGGCGCCCACCTGGTGGACGCCGACGGGGTCCGCTTCATGACCGGTCAGCACGAACTCGGCGAGCTGGCGCCCCGGGACATCGTCGCCAAGGCGATCACGCGCCGGATGCAGGAGAAGGGCGCCGACCACATGTACCTGGACGCGCGCCACTTCGGCGCCGCCATGTGGGAGAGCCGCTTCCCGACCATCCTCGCCGCCTGCCGTGCGCACGGCATCGACCCGGTCACCGAGCCTGTCCCCGTAGCCCCCGCGGCGCACTACGCCTCCGGCGGCGTGCGCACCGACCGGCGGGGCCGCACCACCGTGCCGGGCCTCTACGCGTGCGGAGAGGTCGCCTGCACCGGTGTGCACGGCGCCAACCGCCTCGCCTCCAACTCCCTCCTCGAAGGGCTCGTGTACGCCGAGCGGATCGCCGCCGACATCGCCGCCCGGCACGCCGAGGGCACCCTCCACGCGCGCGTGCCGGCGCCCACGGTCTCTCCCGCGGCCCCTGCGCACCCGCTGCTCGCGCCCGAGACCCGGTTCGCCATCCAGCGGATCATGACCGAGGGCGCCGGGGTACTGCGTTCCGCCGCCTCCCTGGAGCGCGCCGCGGCACAGCTGGAGCAGCTCCACACCGATGCGCGGAACGCGCTCGACGAGCAGGGCAAGACCGCCGAGCCCGGGGTGGACAGCTGGGAGGCCACCAACCTCCTGTGCGTCGCCCGGGCGCTCGTCGCCGCCGCCCTGGAGCGCCCCGAGACCCGGGGCTGCCACTGGCGCCTGGACCACCCCGAACGGGACGACGCCCGCTGGCGCCGCCATGTCGTGGTACGCCTGAACCCCGACCGGAGCGTTGCGCTGCGGACGACGGAGGGGGCGGGGTTTCCGGCCACTCAGGGGGATTTCGGGGGTGGCGGCGCCGGTGGGTCCGGAGGGCTCCGAAGGTCCGGTGGGTCCGGAGGGTTCGGTGAGCCTGGTGGTTCCGGTGAGCCTGGTGGGTTCGGTGGTCTCGGTGAGTCCGGTGAGTCCGGTGATCCTGGTGAGCCCGCTGAGCCCAGTGGTCCGGGTGGTTCC
Source organism: Streptomyces sp. DSM 116793 (assembly GCF_057320905.1). Taxonomy (NCBI): domain Bacteria; kingdom Bacillati; phylum Actinomycetota; class Actinomycetes; order Kitasatosporales; family Streptomycetaceae; genus Streptomyces; species Streptomyces sp. DSM 116793. The sequence goes on from NZ_CM170494.1 coordinate 5,262,474, forward strand.
GGGGGCGCCCATGTTTCTTCCCTGTCCGACACCGCACAGCCCAGCCCCAGGAGCAGTGACCGATCGTGAGCAATGCCGACCTTCCCCTTGTTCCCTCGTCCGGCCCTTCGGCGGGCGGCTGCGGCTGTGGCTGTTCCGGCGGGGCCGGGGCCCCGGAGCACGCCCACGGCGAGGAGCACGACCCCATGGAGTGCGGGCTCGACCCCACGCTCGCGCAGCTCCTGGCCGACCAGGGCCTCGACCCCGTGCTCGTCGAGGACATCGCCCACCTGGCCGTCGCGGAGGACCTCGACGAGGGTGTGGACGTCACCACCGTCGCCACCATCCCCGAGGACGCCGTCGCCACCGCGGACTTCACCGCGCGCGAGAACGGCGTCGTGGCGGGCCTGCACATCGCCGAGGCCGTGCTCTCCGTGGTCTGCACGGAGGAGTTCGAGGTGGAGCGGCACGTCGAGGACGGCGACCGGATCGTCGCCGGGCAGCGGCTGCTGACCGTCACCACCCGCACCCGCGATCTGCTCACCGCGGAGCGCAGCGCACTCAACATCCTGTGCCGGCTGTCCGGCATCGCTACCGCCACGCGCGCGTGGGCGGACGTGCTGGAGGGCACCAAGGCGAGGGTCCGCGACACCCGGAAGACGACGCCCGGGCTGCGCGCCCTGGAGAAGTTCGCCGTGCGCTGCGGCGGCGGCGTCAACCACCGCATGTCCCTCTCCGACGCGGCGCTCGTCAAGGACAACCACGTCGTGGCCGCGGGCGGCGTCGCCCAGGCCTTCGCCGCCGTCCGCGAGACGTTCCCCGACGTCCCCATCGAGGTGGAGGTCGACACCCTGCACCAGCTCCGCGAGGTGCTGGACGCCGGCGCCGACCTGATCCTGCTGGACAACTTCACCGTCGTCGAGACCGAGGAGGCCGTCGCGCTCGTCGGGGGACGCGCCATCCTGGAGTCCTCCGGGCGCCTCACCCTGGACGACGCCCGTGCGTACGCCGAGACGGGAGTCGACTATCTTTCGGTGGGTGCTCTCACGCACTCCGCGCGGATCCTGGACATCGGTCTCGATCTGCGGGAGGCAGGCGGGGGCGCGGCTGGTGGCGGTGAGGCGGAGGGGACGGGCGCGTCCCGGGACGGGGCTGAGTAGGCGTCATGCTGCTGACGATCGACGTGGGGAACACCCACACGGTGCTCGGTCTCTTCGACGGGGAGGACATCGTCGAGCACTGGCGCATCTCCACGGAGCCGCGGCGCACCGCAGACGAGCTGGCCGTGCTGCTCCAGGGGCTCATGGGGATGCACCCGCTGCTCGGTGAGGAGCTGGGCGACGGCATCGACGGGATCTCCATCTGCTCGACCGTGCCCTCTGTGCTGCACGAGCTGCGTGAGGTGACGCGGCGGTACTACGGCGATGTGCCGGCCGTGCTCGTGGAGCCCGGGATCAAGACCGGGGTGCCGATCCTCATGGACAACCCCAAGGAGGTCGGCGCCGACCGCATCATCAACGCGGTCGCCGCGGTGGATCTCTACGGGGGGCCGGCGATCGTGGTCGACTTCGGGACGGCGACGACGTTCGACGCGGTGTCCGCGCGGGGGGAGTACGCGGGTGGGGTGATCGCGCCCGGGATCGAGATCTCCGTGGACGCGTTGGGGATGCGCGGGGCGCAGTTGCGGAAGATCGAGCTGGCTCGGCCGCGGAGCGTGATCGGGAAGAACACGGTCGAGGCGATGCAGGCGGGGATCGTGTACGGGTTCGCCGGGCAGGTGGACGGGGTCGTGCGGCGGATGGCCCGGGAGTTGGCGGAGGATCCGGACGATGTGACGGTGATCGCCACCGGGGGGTTGGCGCCGATGGTGTTGGGGGAGGCGTCTGTGATCGATGAGCATGAGCCGTGGTTGACGTTGATCGGGCTGCGGTTGGTGTACGAGAGGAACGTGTCCCGGTTGTAGGGGGCGGGGCGTGCCGGTTCGCGCGGGTGCGGGCGGGGCGCCAGGGCGTGGGACCGCGTGTGCGGGGCGCCGCTGCGCGGTGCGTTGAGACTTGCCGGGGCGCGTTGGCGTGTGCGGGTTTCGTTGTCGCCGGTGCGCCTTCTGTTTCGTTGTGGGGCGGGGCCGCGGGGGGATGTCCGTCCTCGGTCCGGCGCCCTCCGTGGGCTGGAAGGGTTCTCTGGCCGTGGCGCCGGACTCCCCCAGTGCCTTGAAGGCCTGGGAGGTACCCCCAGGGCGGACATCCCCCCACGTCCCCTCACGTCTCGTCGGCGGCTGCGGTCCGGTGGGGCCTGGGGTGGCCACTGAGCGCCGTCCGGCACAGGCCTTCCCCCGCTGTGGGCAGTCGTTCTGCTGGAGGTGGGGGTACCTCCCAGGCTCTGAAGGCACTGGGGGACGGTGGGCATAGCCCACGGCGTACGGCGCCCGGGCGGTACCGGCCCGCACCGCCAGGGGCACATGGGGAAGGGGAAGAGCCGCCCCCGCCCCACTCGCCCAGGTCCGCGGCGTGGCCTCACGCAGTGGGGTGGGTGGGGCACGCCGGGGTGGCGGTGAGAGAAAATTGTCGGATTAGCCCCTATCGTCACAACATGCCCACGCCCTACGGATCCCGCGGCGGCATGGCGTTCGCTCCGGCGGAGCTACGCGTACTCCGCCGCGCCCTCGCCCTCGCCCTCCACCCCAGCTCCGCCACCGTGCAGGACGTCCAGGACTGCCACCGCCTGGCCGAGTCCCTCGACGACGCGGCACGCGAGGGCGCCCGGTTCCGTGCGTTTCTCTTCGACGACCTGGCCCGGTACCGCGCCGCCCTGCCGGGCAGCGTGACCGGGTACCTGGCCCTTCTGGGTGACGCGCTGGACGCCGCGTACCGGCCGGACCCCGATGACTTCGCGGCGCTGCGGGCGCTGCGCGGCAACCCGGCCGCCGCGGCGCTGCTCGACCGGTGCCGGGCCGTCCTGGAGGAGAGCATGAACGTCCAGCTCGCCGACCGCACCCCCTTCCCGGCGGCCCGCGCCGAGTACACCCCGGCGCCCCGTGCCCTGGTGCCCGCCTCGCGCCGCCGGCTGCACGCCCTGCCGGGCGGGCTGGCCGCCGCGGACGCACCGGAGCCGTCCGAGCCGCAGGAGCCGGCGGAGAGCCCGGACACCGAGGCCCGGCCCGACGAGGAGCCGGAGAAGACGTCCGAGCCCGAGCCCTCGGCCGAGCCGGATCGGGACCGTGAGCGGGGGCCGCGCCGGCCCGGCGAGCACGGGCGTCCGGTGCCCACCCCGGCCGAGGTCTTCCCGCCCAAGCGCAGGCCGGCGCCGCCGTCGAACCCGCCGGAGCAGCGGGCGGCCGGGTAGCTACCCTGGGGACATGGACTATGTCTCTGCGCTTGTGCCCCCGGTGGTGATGGCCGCGCTCTTCATCGGCGTGATCGTGACGATGGTGAAGAGTCAGGGCGGGGCGAACAAGGCCAAGGAGGATGCGGCCGTCGACGCCGCCATCGCGGCGCGCGCCGAGGGCACGGACGGTGTGACACCGGCTGCCGGTGTGGCCGCGGGGGCCGGTACGGCCACCGGCCGTGGCGGGAGCGACACCCGGGGCTGAGCCCTCGGCCGACCGGCCCGCCCCACGTCCAGGTGCGGCGGCCGGCTGCGGCGACTCTTCCGGCGACCGGCGACCGGCGACCGGCGACCGGCGCCGTTGGCGGAGGCCCCTGATGGCCGGGCGACGTGCCGGCGGCTTCGGCGACCTTCCGGCACGTGGGCGTGCGGCCGGGCGTGATCAGCGCGTCATCCTGTCGTATGCGGCCTTCCGGGTTCTTTCGCGGCCCGGCGGTGGCCGGTGCCGCCGAGGCCCTGCGAGGCCACCTGGAGCAGCCCTTACGGTCCTGTTTGTCCGCGTATTGGGTTGAAGACGCGTTGATTACACTTCCAACCGATTTAAAGACTATTGTTCAGGTGTGCCTCGGCCTCTGGGAGAACTCGAAGACGCGGTCATGACGCGGGTCTGGAAGTGGAACCGCCCCGTGACCGTTCGAGAAGTCCTGGAAGATCTCCAGCGGGAACGGACGATCGCCTACACCACCGTGATGACCGTCTTGGACAATCTTCATCAGAAGGGGTGGGTGCGCCGAGAGGCGGAAGGCCGTGCCTATCGATATGAGGCGGTCTCCACGCGCGCCGCCTACGCGGCTGCTCTGATGAACGAAGCCTGGTCGCACAGTGACAACCCGGCGGCCGCTCTCGTCGCCTTCTTCGGGATGATGTCGCCGCGGCAGCGTGAAGCGCTCCGCGATGCGATGCGCATCGTCCAAGGGCACCAGACCCCGGCGGCCGGCGAGAACGCCGAAGAGGACGAGATGCCGCAAGAGCCGGAGAACGGCGCCGGGGAAGACGGGCCCAACGCGGAAGGGCATGAGAACGCGCCGTCTTCCGGGAGCGGAACGGCCACGCAGAACCCCGGCTCCCGGCACTCGGAGGCCGGGCGATAGCGTCCGGGCATGCCAGCAGAGCCCGAAGTCACCGCAAAAGCCCTTACTGTCCGGCGGGCCAGGACGAGCGATGTCCCGCAACTGCGCCACCTCCTGGACCGCTACGCCCGCAAGGGCATCCTCCTCGACAAAGCGACGGTGACGCTTTACGAGGACATCCAGGAGTTCTGGGTCGCGGAACGTGACGACAACGCGCAGGTCGTGGGCTGTGGAGCGCTCCACGTGATGTGGGAAGACCTCGCGGAAGTGCGCACGCTCGCGGTGCACCCCGTGGTCAGGGGCACGGGGGTGGGGCACCACCTCTTGGAGAAGCTGGTGCAGACCGCCCGCTGGCTCGGTGTTCGGCGCGTATTCTGCCTCACCTTCGAAGTGGACTTCTTCGCCAAGCACGGCTTCGTGGAGATCGGTGAGACCCCCGTCGACACGGATGTCTACAGTGAGCTGCTGCGTTCCTATGACGAGGGCGTTGCGGAGTTCCTCGGTCTCGAACGGGTGAAACCGAACACCTTGGGCAACAGCCGGATGCTTCTGCATCTGTGATCGCCGACGGTATTCCTGTGGTCACTCGACCCGGTGCCCTATGTCCGAAACGCGCATGTTTCCAGGGGGCCTTGGGGTCTTGGCCGCTGTCAGGGGTTTGTGTTTTTCCGGGAAAAGCGGTTTGCTTTCCGACGTACTGCTGTAGTGCATATAACAAGGGGACGGCGAAACAGCGGCCGGAGCCGCGGGACACCGGCCCGCACGTTATCGATGAAAGGAAATAGCGGTGGCACAGAAGGTTCAGGTCCTTCTTGTCGACGACCTCGACGGCGGCGAGGCGGACGAGACCGTCACGTTCGCCCTGGACGGCAAGACGTACGAGATCGATCTCACCACCTCCAACGCGGACAAGCTCCGCGGCCTGCTGGAGCCCTACCTGAAGGGCGGCCGCCGTACCGGGGGCCGAGCCTCGGGCGGGCGTGGCAAGGCGCGCGCGGCGGCGTCCGGCAGCAGCCAGGACACGGCGCAGATCCGCGCCTGGGCGAAGGAGAACGGCTACGAGGTCAACGACCGGGGGCGCGTCCCGGCGAACATCCGCCAGGCGTACGAGGACGCCCACCGCTGAGCGGAGGCGTCCGGCAGCCGGAGCCGGTGGTGCTGCCCAGGAGAAGCCGGCTCGACCTCGCATCCGGGCTCGGGGGGTCGCACCCGTCGGCGGCCCCCTGCGAGCCGTTCCACCCCCGGGCCGTCCAGGAGCCCGGCCCCCGCATGGCGGGGCCGTACCGAAGCGCCGCGCGCGCGTACGGAGATCGTTCCAGGGCTCCTCGGGACGACGGAGAGTCACACCGCGTCCCCGTTCGACTGCGCTGCGTACAGGCGAACGGGGCGTGCGGGAGCGTATGGCCGCGCAAGGCTGTTCGCCCGTAGCGGAGGGAACCGGTGTGCGCCGCATGGAGTGTCCGTGCCCGCGGGTAAGACATCCCTAGTGGGGAGGGGCGACACGCAGGACGGGCACGGCTCACGTTCGCCATCGGCGTACTGGAGACGAGGCTATATGCCTGGCCTGCGGGAACATCGTCTCGCACCATCGGGTTGGAGCAATTGCCGGCACTTCGGCAGCGGGTTTCCCCGGCTGGGCGGGGGTCATCCGGACAGATGTCGGCAGTTGGAATGAGCGGTCCCCGCTCGCGGGACTAAGCTGCGGAAGGACAGGGAGGGGAGCGTCCCCTTACTGCCTGACCGCTCTGAGGAGCGATTAACGATGTTCGAGAGGTTCACCGACCGCGCGCGGCGGGTTGTCGTCCTGGCTCAGGAAGAAGCCCGGATGCTCAACCACAACTACATCGGCACCGAACACATCCTCCTGGGCCTGATCCACGAGGGTGAGGGTGTCGCCGCTAAGGCCCTGGAGAGCCTCGGGATTTCGCTTGAGGCTGTCCGCCAGCAGGTGGAGGAGATCATCGGCCAGGGCCAGCAGGCACCGTCCGGCCACATTCCCTTCACACCCCGTGCCAAGAAGGTCCTGGAGCTGTCGCTCCGCGAGGCCCTTCAGCTCGGCCACAACTACATCGGTACGGAGCACATCCTGCTCGGCCTGATCCGCGAGGGCGAGGGCGTCGCCGCCCAGGTCCTGGTCAAGCTGGGCGCCGATCTCAACCGGGTGCGGCAGCAGGTCATCCAGCTGCTCTCCGGCTACCAGGGCAAGGAGACCGCCACCGCCGGCGGTCCCGCGGAGGGCACCCCCTCCACGTCCCTGGTCCTCGACCAGTTCGGCCGGAATCTCACGCAGGCCGCTCGGGAGTCCAAGCTCGACCCGGTCATCGGGCGCGAGAAGGAGATCGAGCGGGTCATGCAGGTGCTCTCCCGCCGTACCAAGAACAACCCGGTGCTCATCGGCGAGCCCGGCGTCGGCAAGACCGCGGTCGTCGAGGGCCTCGCCCAGGCGATCGTCAAGGGCGAGGTGCCCGAGACCCTCAAGGACAAGCACCTCTACACCCTCGACCTGGGTGCCCTGGTCGCCGGCTCCCGTTACCGCGGCGACTTCGAAGAGCGCCTGAAGAAGGTGCTCAAGGAGATCCGCACCCGCGGCGACATCATCCTGTTCATCGACGAGCTGCACACCCTGGTGGGCGCGGGCGCCGCGGAGGGCGCCATCGACGCGGCGAGCATCCTGAAGCCGATGCTGGCCCGCGGCGAGCTCCAGACCATCGGTGCCACCACGCTCGACGAGTACCGCAAGCACCTGGAGAAGGACGCCGCCCTGGAGCGCCGCTTCCAGCCGATCCAGGTCGCGGAGCCGTCGCTGCCGCACACGATCGAGATCCTCAAGGGCCTGCGCGACCGCTACGAGGCGCACCACCGCGTCTCCATCACGGACGAGGCACTGGTCCAGGCCGCCACCCTGGCCGACCGCTACATCTCGGACCGCTTCCTGCCGGACAAGGCGATCGACCTGATCGACGAGGCCGGCTCCCGGATGCGGATCCGCCGGATGACCGCGCCGCCGGACCTCCGCGAGTTCGACGAGAAGATCGCGGGCGTCCGCCGCGACAAGGAGTCCGCGATCGACTCGCAGGACTTCGAGAAGGCCGCCTCGCTGCGTGACAAGGAGAAGCAGCTCCTGGCCGCCAAGGCCAAGCGGGAGAAGGAGTGGAAGGCCGGCGACATGGACGTCGTCGCCGAGGTCGACGGCGAGCTGATCGCCGAGGTCCTGGCGACCGCCACGGGCATCCCGGTGTTCAAGCTCACCGAGGAGGAGTCCAGCCGCCTGCTGCGCATGGAGGACGAGCTGCACAAGCGCGTCATCGGCCAGAAGGACGCCATCAAGGCGCTCTCCCAGGCCATCCGGCGTACGCGTGCGGGCCTGAAGGACCCCAAGCGCCCCGGTGGCTCGTTCATCTTCGCGGGCCCGTCGGGTGTCGGTAAGACCGAGCTGTCCAAGACGCTCGCCGAGTTCCTCTTCGGCGACGAGGACGCGCTGATCGCCCTCGACATGTCGGAGTTCAGCGAGAAGCACACGGTCTCCCGGCTCTTCGGCTCCCCGCCCGGATACGTGGGCTACGAAGAGGGCGGCCAGCTCACCGAGAAGGTGCGCCGCAAGCCGTTCTCCGTGGTCCTCTTCGACGAGGTCGAGAAGGCCCACGCCGACATCTTCAACTCCCTGTTGCAGATCCTGGAGGACGGTCGCCTGACCGACTCCCAGGGCCGGGTCGTGGACTTCAAGAACACGGTCATCATCATGACCACCAACCTCGGCACCCGGGACATCTCCAAGGGCTTCAACCTGGGCTTCGCCGCCCAGGGCGACGTGAAGACCGGCTACGAGCGCATGAAGGCCAAGGTCAACGACGAGCTGAAGCAGCACTTCCGCCCGGAGTTCCTGAACCGTGTCGATGACACGGTGGTCTTCCACCAGCTCACCGAGGAAGACATCATCCAGATCGTCGACCTCATGATCAGCAAGGTGGACGAGCGGCTCAAGGACCGCGACATGGGCATCGAGCTCAGCGCGAGCGCCAAGTCGCTGCTCGCCAAGAAGGGCTACGACCCCGTCCTGGGCGCCCGGCCGCTGCGCCGGACGATCCAGCGGGAGATCGAGGACATGCTCTCCGAGAAGATCCTCTTCGGCGAGCTGCGCCCCGGTCACATCGTGGTCGTCGACACGGAGGGTGAGGGTGAGACCAAGACCTTCACGTTCCGCGGCGAGGAGAAGACGGCTCTCCCGGACATGCCGCCCGTCGAGCAGGCGGCCGGCGGGGCTGGGCCGAACCTGAGCAAGGAGGCGTAACCGCCACGCGCGGTGCGCACGAGTGCCTCGTGGAGGCGTTGGGGCTGCCCCCGGACCGGTTTGACGGTTCGGGGGCAGCCCCCTTCCGTGTGCGGTCAGAAGACCGATGGGTGGCGCTTGGCGACGGCGACCTGTGCATGGGGAAAGACGCGCACGTAGTGGGCCGCGTCGAGGACGTGGTCCTGTCCGGGACGAGATCGACTCTCCGGAGGGCAGGCAGGAGATCAGACAGACAGCCCGGAGAGATCCTCGTTGCCCTGTAACTGGCTCAGGGTCAATGTCTCGACGCCGGGCAGGACCGTGGCGCCTGCCCGGACCGGCAGTCCATCACGGTTCAGCGTCAGGCGGCGCAGCGCCGGCAGGTCGGCAACCTCGGCCCAGTCCCGTGCGGTGACCGGACCAACCGCGTCGTACAGGTGCAGCTCCCTGATCGTCGGCCATCGGCTCACACCCCGCAGGCCCGTGGTGACGATTGCTTCCGAGCTGAGGGAGAGACGTCCGAGAGGGGCCTGGGGGAGGAGGGCGTTCAGCCGGTCTCCGGGAATGGGCTGGTAGAGGCAGCCGCAGCAACTCCGCCCGCTCCCGGGGCCGCCCCTGGGCGACCGCCATGCGGATGACGTCCGCCCACTGGTCGTCGGCGGCGTGCTCCGCCAGGAGACCGAAGTCGCCGGACTCCACCGCGGCCCGTGCGCCCAGGTAGTCCTGGAACGTGCGGTGGACGAAGTCGACCGTGCCGGGGGCCGGCTCGCGGAGCAGGCCCGTGCGGACGAGGAAGTGCCGCAGCACGTCCGGGGCGTCACCGAGCACCGCGGCGGTCGGCACCGCCGGCAGCACCCCTGCGATGGTGGGCTCCGCACGCTCGCGGTCCATCTCCGTGCGGCCGTTGCGGATCAGCCAGTACGCGAGGCGCTGCAACAGCTGGAGCTGCGGCTCCTCGCTCAGCTCGGGACCCGCCATGTCCCGCTCCCGGTCCCTGCGGGTCAGGAGCATCGACAGCGCCGACTCGTAGCGCTCCTTGCGGCCGTGCGGCAGGTAGCCGCGGCGGTCCCGGTGCAGCGCGCAGACCAGCCCGCACATCAGCGGGTTGGTCGCGAGCCGGCCCAGGTCGGGCTTGCCGCGGACGGCGTCCAGGAGCTGGGTCTCGTACGCGCCGAGCTGGGCGTCCTCGGCGGGGTCGCCGGTGCGGGCGGCGGTGTGCCAGCGGCGGATGAAGGCGGCCACGCCGGACGGGTTCATGGCGGCGAGGGTGAGCTCGGTGAACCCGTCGTCCGCGAGCCAGTTCTCGCGGACCGCGGAGGGCCGCGAGGTGACCAGCCAGCGGTTGCCGGGGAAGGTGTCGACCAGCGCGCTGAGCCAGTCCCTGGCGCGGGGCCCGCTCGGCCTCCGGCACTTCGTCGATGCCGTCCACGAGCAGCGGGCCGCGGCCCGCTTCGAGCACCCGCGCCTCCCAGCCGTCGGGCTGCGTACCGGCGAGCGGCGAGCCGACGGCGGCGAGGAAACCCGAGGGCGACGGCAGCCGCTCGCCGTGCCGGGTGAGGGTGCGCGGCGGGAACACGAAGGGGACCCTGCCGTGCAGGTGAGCCATCCGGGCGGACGGCTCCTCGGCGACCGCGGAGACCGCGAGCCACTGGGCGAGGGTGGTCCTCCCCGAACCGGCGACGCCCCGCAGCAGGACGCGCTCGTGCGCGGCCAGGGCCTGATCGGCGGGGGAGGGGCCGGCGGGGCCGAGCTGTGCGGCGCCCGGCGCCGCTCGTCCTTCACCGGCCGCCTCGTCTTTCGCGTAGTCCACGGCCGGCTCGTCTTTCGCGTAGTCCATGTCACATTTTCCGGACTTTTCCGGCGGGCTTCCGGTGACATGCCACACAGCGGTTTCCCGGCCTACTAGGCGAGATAGTGCGCCGATTCCGGTGGGGGTGCGCAGTGGGCGGGGGAGGCGCGGGTGGGCCGGGGTGCCGGGGCGCCGCGGGGTGTGCCGCAGGCCCTGGAGCTCTGAAGATAAGCGCCCGTTTTGGTGGGTATTTGACCATATTTATTCCGCTATCGGATGTATGCGATGGCGCCTATTCCCAGTGCGGTGGCTACGGCCGGGCTTAGTAAGAGGGGGCTTTGGTGCGGGGGAGGGGGTGGGGTTACCAAGGGATGGCCAGCCCGGCTTGTACGTCGATGGGCGTGATTTCCGCCGGGTCCATTTATGTCCGGAGGTATTCAGAATGCTGAAGCGTGCCCTGTCCCGTCGTCCCGCCGCGTCCCGGCTCCGTACCCGGGTGGCCGTCGTCGCCGCGGGTGTGGGTGCCTCGGCCGCACTGGGGGCCGGGGTCTCGGCCGCTGCGGACGGCGGCCCCGCCGCGCACGACGCGCCGGCCAAGCCCGCTGCCTCTGCCCAGCTCGAGACGGTGGCGCACCAGACGTCCGACGCGCACCATGGTGACGCGCACCACAAGGGTGGCCACGGCGATCACGGCCACGCCGGTCACCATGCCGACAAGGGCCACGAGAAGGGCGCACGCCACGGTGGCGACCACCACGGGAACGCCCACCACAAGGCCGCGCACCACAACGGCGCCCACCATGGGCGCCACGCTCACCACGCGCACCACGGCAAGACGCTCACCTGGGTGCGGCCGGTGCACCACTACAAGCTGACCGCGGGCTTCGACCAGGCCGGCGGGCTGTGGGCGCACAAGCACTCCGGCCAGGACTTCGCCGTGCCGGTCGGGACGCCGGTCAGCGCCGCGCACAGCGGTGTCGTCGTGAAGGACGGCCCCAACGGCGGCGGCGATGGTCCCGCGTACGGCAATGCGATCGTGATCTACCACGGTTACGGCACGTACTCGCAGTACGCGCACCTGTCGAAGATCGACGTGCACCCCGGTGAGAAGGTGAAGGCCGGCCAGGTCATCGGCCTGAGCGGCAACACCGGCAACACCACGGGGCCGCACCTGCACTTCGAGATCCGCTCCACGCCGAACTACGGCTCGGCGGTGAACCCCGTCACCTTCCTGGCCCACCACGGCCTGAGGGTCTGACGGACAGCGCCTGACGGGCCTACGCCCGTTGGCACGACGGCGGCCGGTGGCTCACCGGCCGCCGTCGTGCGTCCCGGCTATGTCCTCGCGCGCCCGGGCGGCCGCGTCCCCGTGCGCCGACGAGGCGTCTTCGGTAGGGGGCTCGGGGGCCCTGCCCGTGTGTGCCTGGGCGACCAGGTCCATGGCGACCCGGAGGACGGCCCTGCGCTTGTCCTCCGGGTCGCCCTCGGCGTCCTTGAGGGCGAAGGTGCCGGCATGCATGGTGAACAGGGCGGTGATGCAGCGGACCTGGTCGGCCAGGTCGGCGTCCGGCTCCTTCAGCAGGTCGTTCAGCGCGAACATCCGCTGCTTGAACATCTCGCCGGGGATCAGCTCCCTGACCGTCGCCTGGTTCTCCTGCATGAACCGGAGCATGGGCGCTGCGGTGGCCAGCGCGTCGCTGTAGCGGCGGAGCAGCTCGATCTTCGTCTCCAGGGTGTGCGGCTGCTGCCTGCCCCACTCGATCAGCTCGGTCATCGGCCTGCCGACGTCCTCGAAGATGCTGATGAGGATGTCTTCCTTGGTCTTGAAGTGGTAGTACAGCGCCGCCTTGGTGACGTCCAGCCGCTCGGCGATCTCACGGAGCGACGTCTTCTCGTAGCCCTGCTCGGCGAAGAGTTCGAGGGCCACGTCCTGGATGCGCTGGCGCGTGTTGCCGCGCCGGTGGTGCCTGGTGTCGTCCATCGTGGTGGCTCCTCACGCTCCGGAACTTACTTGACGCCCGGCTAGTTTCAGATTACCTTGCTTGCGTGCAGTTCAGCTAGCCGGGCGGCAAGTAAGTGCGAGGCTTCCGCCCGGTTCTCCTACGTTGTCTCCTTATGGCCCAGGGGGGTTGGTCACCATGTCGCAGGTTCAGCAGGTGGATGATGCCGTACCGAAGAATGGCAAACAGCAGCGCAGCGTGCGAGTCATCCTGCTGGCCCTGATGATCGCGATGCTCCTCGCGATGCTCGACAACATGATCGTCGGTACCGCGATGCCGACGATCGTAGGGGAGCTGGGCGGCCTGGATCACCTGTCCTGGGTGGTCGCCGCCTACACGCTCGCCACCGCGGCCTCCACCCCCATCTGGGGCAAGGTCGGCGATATGTACGGCCGCAAGGGCAGCTTCCTCACCTCCATCGTGATCTTCCTGATCGGCTCCGCGCTGAGCGGCATGTCGCAGGACATGGGACAGCTCATCGGCTTCCGCGCCATCCAGGGCCTGGGCGCCGGCGGTCTGATGGTCGGCGTCATGGCGATCATCGGCGACCTGATCCCGCCCCGGGAGCGCGGCAAGTACATGGGCATGATGTCCGCCGTGATGGCCGTCGCCATGATCGGCGGGCCGCTGGTCGGCGGTGCCATCACGGACCACCTGGGCTGGCGCTGGTCCTTCTACATCAACATCCCCCTCGGCATCGTCGCCCTGCTCGCCGTCAGCGCCGTGCTGCACCTGCCGAAGAAGCGGGTCCAGGGCCGGATCGACTTCCTGGGCGCGGGGCTGCTGACCGTCGGCATCACCGCGATCGTGCTGGTCACCACCTGGGGCGGCAGCGAGTACGCATGGGGCTCCGCGGTCATCATGGAGCTCATCGGCATCGGCGTCGCGGCCCTGATCGGCTTCGTCTTCGTGCAGACGAAGGCCGCCGAGCCGGTCATGCCGCTGCACATCTTCCGCAGCCGCAACTTCACCCTGGTGGCCGTCATCGGCTTTGTCACCGGCTTCGTGATGTTCGGCGCGACGCTCTTCCTGCCGCTGTACCAGCAGTCCGTGCAGGGCGCCTCCGCCACCAACTCCGGCCTGCTGCTCCTGCCGATGCTCCTGTCCATGCTGGCCGTCTCGCTGGTCGCGGGCCGGATCACCACCAGCACGGGGCGGTACAAGGCCTTCCCCGTCGTCGGCACCATCCTGATGATCGCCGGGCTCTTCCTGATGGCCCAGATGGACACCGGCACCAGCCGCCTCACCTCCGGTCTGTACATGGTCGTGCTCGGCGCGGGCATGGGCTGCCTGATGCAGATCACCATGCTGGTCGCGCAGAACAGCGTGGAGATGAAGGACATGGGCGTCGCCTCGTCCTCCACCACCCTCTTCAGGACGCTGGGCTCCTCCTTCGGTGTCGCGATCATGGGTGCGCTCTTCAACTCCAAGGTGCAGGACGTGATGGCCGAGCGCGCCGGCGCGCTCGGCGGCAAGATCACGGAGAAGTCGGCCCAGCTCGACGCCGCCAGCCTGAGCAAGCTGCCCGCGGCCATGCGCGACGCCTACCAGCACGCGGTGTCGGCGGGTACGCACGCGGCGTTCGTACTCGGTGGCGCCGTGGCCGTGGTGGCCCTGCTCGGCGCGGTCTTCATCAAGGAGATACCGCTGCGGGGTGCGGGGCCCGAGGACTCTTCGGAGACCGGCAAGCCGGCCGAGCGCGCGGAAGGGGACGCCGCGCAGGGCGACCGGGCGGTAGCAGAGGCCGTCTGATCAGCTCGTTCTCGGTCCGGGGGCCCCAGGAGCGCGGAGTACGCGCGCCCGGGGCCCTCGCCGTCTCCCCGGAGCGGGCCGGCGGTGCCGGGACGAGGTTGCGGCCGCGCGGGCGCATTGTCAGTGGGCCGTGCCAGCATCGAAGACGTGGACAGACTGCGGCAGCTACGCCTCGCCAAGGACGCGATGGACCGCGACTGGTCCGACCCGGACCTCGACCTGGACGCGGTGGCCGCGCACGCCGGCTACTCCCGCTACTACTTCGTCCGCACCTTCAAGGAGGTCCACGGCCGGACCCCGGCCAGTACCTCTCGCACCGCAGGACGGAGCGCGCCGAGGTATGAGCGCCTCAGGGCGCGGGGTGTGGAGTTCATCCAGGAGCCGCAGGAGCGGCCGTACGGCACGGAGGCGCTCTTCCGGGACGACTCCGGGAACTGGTTCTCGTTCACCCAGCCGCGCGAAGGGGGCCTCGACCCTGACAAGGACTGGGCCTGCTAGGTCCCGTCCACCCGGTTGGTCCGGCGCTCCTTTCGGGGTGCGCCCTGACGTCGACGTTCGCCCGGGGGCCGCGCCCCTCTGGGGGCCCGGGGGCCGTGAGGCCCCGGGGGGCGGTAAGGCCCCGGGGGGCGGTAAGGCCGCTACGGTGGCCGCTACGGGCCCGGCTGGGGTGGGAGCTGGAGCATCGGGTAGCTGCCCGTGCTGGTCGGTGCGTGTTCCGGGAGCCAGAGGATCGCGACCGCACCCTCGGGGGGCGCGTCGTCGGGCGCACCCGACGGCCGAACGTTGCGGAACGTGAGCCGCGCGCCCAGCACCCGCGCCTGCCCCGCCGCGATGGTCAGACCGAGCCCGTGCCCGTGGCCGGCCCGGTCCGCGCTGCCGGTGCGGAAGCGGCTCGGCCCCCGGGCGACCAGCTCCGCAGGGAAGCCGGGACCATGGTCCCGCACCCGGATCACCCGGCCCTCCACGGTCACCACCACCGGCGGCTTGCCGTGCCGGGCGGCGTTCGCCAGCAGGTTGCCCACGATCCGCTCCAGCCGGCGCGGGTCGGTGGTGACCTCCGACTCGTGCACCACCTCCACCCGGACGTCCTGGCTGAGCACCGCCACCCGGCGGGCGACGAACTCGCCGAGCATGATGTCCTGCAACTCGGCCCGCTCCGCCGCGCTGTCCAGACGCGCCACCTCGAGGACGTCCTCCACCAGCGTGCGCAGCGCCTGCGCCCGGTCCTTGACCAGTTCGCTCGGCCGCCCGGGCGGCAGCAGTTCCGCCGCGGTGACAAGCCCGGTCACCGGGGTGCGCAGTTCGTGCGCGATGTCCGCCGTCACCCGCTGCTCGGCCTCCAGTCGCTGCCGCAGCGCGTCCGCCATCGCGTCCACGGCCCGCGCGAGGTCGTCCGTCTCGTCCCGCACCACCCCGCCCATCGCCTCGCGCACCCGGACGTCCGTCTGCCCCTTCGCGACCTCGCCCGCCGCCGCTGCCGCCTTCCGGAGCCGCCGCGAGAGCTGGCCGCCGACGAGCACGCCCAGCGCACAGCCGCCCAGCACTACCGCGATCGAGCCGATGACCAGGGCCTGGTCGAGATCGTCCATCACCCGGCCGCTGCCGTCGGTGAACCGGGTGTGCAGGGACAGCACGTGCCCGTCCTTCAGCGGCACGGCCGCCCACACGTCCGGGCCGCCGGGGCCGCCGTCCGAGACATAGGTGGCCCGCCGGCCCTGCGCCGCCTTCTCCTTGAGCGCGTGCGGCAGCTTCGGATCGTCGATCGACGTGCCGAACTGCCTGCGGCCCGTCGACTCGTAGATCCGCTGGGCGAACTGGACGCGCTCGTCCTGCACATCCCGCGAGCTGTCCAGCATCGAGACGAGCGCGGCATTGTGCACCACCAGGCTGAGCGCCAGCGCGATCAGCGCGCCGACCAGGGCGATCGCCGCGCTGAGCTGCCACCGCACGCCCGTGCGCAGCCGGAGCCCGCCGAGCAGCCGGTCACGCAGGCGCCTACGCGGCCGGGGACGGGACCCCGCCGAGGGGCCCGCCTCCGGGTCGGCGCCCCACCCCGTACCCAGGGGCGCGGCGCCCGAGGACGTGGCGCGTCGGGACGAGGCACGCGCAGACCTGGCACGTGAGGACGCGGCGGACGAGGAGCTGGGGTCCCGCATGGCCGGATCAGGCCTTCAACTTGTAGCCGAAGCCGCGGACCGTCTCTATCCGGTCCTGGCCGATCTTCGTGCGCAGCCGCTGCACATGGACGTCCACGACGCGGGTGTCGCCGCCCCAGCCGTAGTCCCACACGCGCTGCAGCAGCTGGTCGCGGGAGAGTACCGTGCCCGGGGCGGTGGAGAACTCCAGGAGCAGCCGCATCTCGGTCGGCGTCAGCGCCACCTGCTGACCGGCGCGGCGCACCTCCATGCCCTCGGTGTCGACGGACAGATCGCCGAACTCAAGCATGCCCCTGCGCCCGTCCTGCGTGCCGTCCGGGCCGCCGTGCGCCGCCCCGCCCCCGGTCCGCCCCTGCCGCGGACCGCCCGCCGCGCCGCTCGCGTGCCCGAAGCGCCGCAGCACCGCACGGATCCGGGCGACCAGCACCGCACCGTCGAACGGCTTGGTCACGTAGTCGTCCGCGCCCGCTTCCAGACCCAGCACGACGTCGATGGAGTCGGCGCGGGCCGACAGCATGATCACCGGGACGGTGGACTCGTCGCGGATCCGGCGGCACAGGCTCACCCCGTCCAGGCCCGGCAGCATCACGTCGAGCAGTGCGATATCCGGCCGGTCGGCACGGAACGCGTCCAGCCCCGACAGGCCGTCCGGCATGGCGGTGACCGCGAAGCCGTCGCGCTCCAGGGCGAGCTGGGTGGCCTCGCGGATGACGTCGTCGTCCTCGACGAACAGGACATGGGTGGGCTCTGCCGTCCGCTGCGTCATCCGAATCCGCCGCTCCCTTTGGACCGCCCGCCGCCGGGCGATCGCGTCCGCTCGCTGTCGTGCCGTGTGCCGTTGTCGCCGTGTGCTGCCACCGGGGTGCGGCCGTCGGGGCCGTGTACCCCCTGTGGCCGTGTGGCCGATGGTGCCGGGTGCCCTGTGCAGTCCTCCTCGGCGCCGTGGGCCCCCGGGCCGGGCCCGGGGTTGTCAGTTGTCGGCGGGGGCGGTTTTGTCGCCGCCCACCGCGTTGCTGTACTCGTTGTGCGTACGGTCCTGCTCCGTGAAGCGGTGGGCCGACGCGGACCAGTGGTACGTGATCACGTCCTCGCTGGACGGGGAGGTGACCGAGTCGCTCTGCTCGTAGACCTTCTGCGTCACCACCAGGTCACCGCGGTCGATCGTCGCGTAGACGGGCTGCTCCTCGTCCTGGAAGACGCTCTCGTAACGGCCCTTCTCCTGCCGGAACACATACGACCCTACGCCGACCGAATTGCACGTCATCACGTTGACCAGGACGTCGGGGTCCGCCGAGCCCGTGAGCTTGCCGTAGGAGACGTCGACGGGGTAGTCGTTCGTCCTGCACGGGCGCAGTTCCTTCTTGACCGCCGTGCTCACCTTCGGATCGGTCATCACCAGCTTCACCGGGTCCACCCGGCCCGGCGTCGGCGCGGGCGCCTCGCTGGGGGTGGGGGACGGCGCGGTGGCGTGCCCGACCGGGTCGGTGCGCGCGGGGCCCTCGTCCCGAGTGCCGGTGCCGCCGGTGGAGCAGCCGGCGAGCAGCGCGAGGGCCGCGGCGGCGGAGGCCAGGACCGCGGCGGCGCGGAGCGGGCGGTGCGGGTGTGGGCGTGTGTGTGAGTGCGGGTGCGGGTGCGGTTCCGTGGGTCGGCGCCGGTGCGGCCGGGTGCGTGCCGGGCGGGCGGCGCCCGCGCGTGTGCCGTCCGCGCCGGTGCCGTCCACGCCGGGGTGCCGTCTGCTCAGGCCGCGCAACGCTCCCGCTCCTCGTCCTCGACCGCGCGCGCATCACGTGCGCGGCTCTCCAGCTCCTGGCGGAGCCGGGCCAGCGCGCGGTGCAGCGTGCTCTTGACCGTGCCTGCGGTCATCCCGAGGGCGGCGGCCGTCTCCTCCGTGGACATCTGCTCCCAGTGTCGCAGCACCACGACACTGCGCTGCTTGGGAGCCAGCACCCGCATCGCGTCCATCAGCATGGCGCGGTCCGCGTGCTGCTCGGTGGAGTCGTCGATGGCGGCCTCGGGAAGCTGCTCGGTGGGGACCTCCTCCAGCTTCCTGGCCCGCCACCACTCCGTACGGGTGTTGATCATGACACGGCGCAGGTAGGCGTCCGCGAGCCGCTTGTCCGCTATGCCGTCCCAGCGGCCGTAGGTCCTGGCCAGGGCGGTCTGCAGCAGGTCCTGGGCGTCGACCGGGTCGGGGACCAGGCGGCGGGCACTGCGCAGCAGGGCGTCCTGCCGGGTGCGTACATAATCCTCGAACTCAAGCACCTCGCCGTGCGCCATTCCAACCGCCTCCCGTTGTGACCGTCGTCTGCCGTGCGGCGACCCGGCCGGTGCCATCCGGTGAACCCCCCGGCACCGCCGTGCGCCGCACGCGACCTGTTGCCATGGCGCGCGCCACGCCCCGTCGCATGGCCGCGCGCTGCTTGCCGTCCGCTGGTGAACCGCCGCGCGTGCCCCGGACCCGGGCCGGTGTACCGGCGGGTGCGGTGGCGGTTCACGGCGTCGGAGATGACGCTACGGCGGTATTGTCACGGGCCTGTGGGGGCCGGCCTGCGGCGGGCGCACGGCTGACAGTCGGTTGTGTAACAGATGTAAGGGGGAGGTAAGGCAGGGGCGAGTGTGCCCCGCTCCGGAGCGGCGCGGGGCGGTGTGGAGCCGCCACCGTCAGCCGTCAGCCGTCAGCCGTCAGCCGTCAGCCGTCAGCCATCGCCCGTCGCTCGTCGCTCGTCGGCCGTCGCCCGTCGGCCGGTGATCGGTGGCCGGTGGCAGGGAGGCGGGGCCGGCTGCCTCTCGGGGCCGGTGGCGGGCCGCGGCTCTCGCCGTGATCGGGCGCGCGGTTCCCCGCGCCCCTTCGTGGGCGCGGTCCACGACCTGGCGGGCGCGGGGAACCGGGCGGCCGGAGAGTTCTGCGGCACCCGGGCCTCAGGACACCCGGGCCTCACGACCCCTGCGTGAGCGGCAGGCGGTAGGCGCCGTGGGGGAGGGGTTCGACGAGGCCGTCGGCGACCAGGCCGTCCAGGGCGCGGGCCCGCTGGATGGGCTCGTGCCACACCCGGTCGAGCACGGCCCCCGGCACCGGACCGGTGGCGTCGCGGAGCACGGCGAGCAGCTTGCCGCGTACCTGGCGGTCGGTGCCGGCGTAGGTCTGGCCGCGCCGCGCCGGGCCGTCGTGCTCGGGCTTGCCCTTGAGCCGCCAGGCGCACTGCGCGGCGATCGGGCAGCGGGCGCAGTTCTCGTTCTTGGCGGTGCAGACCAGCGCCCCCAGCTCCATGGAGGCCGCCGCCCAGCGCGCGGCGACGCCCGGGTCCTCCGGCAGCAGCGCGCGGGCCAGCTTCCGTTCGGCCGCGGTGGTGGCGTTCGGCGGGTACTGCACGCCCGTCACCGCACGGGCCAGGACCCGGCGGACATTGGTGTCGAGCACCGCGTGCCGCTGTCCGTACGCGAAGCTGGCCACCGCCGCGGCCGTGTACTCGCCGATGCCCGGCAGGGCGAGCAGCTGGGCGTGCTGCGTCGGCACGTCGCCGCCGTGCCGCTCCGTTATGGCGACGGCGGCACCGTGCAGGCGCAGGGCGCGGCGCGGGTAGCCGAGCCGGCCCCAGGCACGGACGGCCTCGCCCGGTGCCTCGGCGGCGAGGTCCGCCGGCCGGGGCCAGCGGGCCATCCACTGCTCGTAGACGGGCAGAACACGGCTGACGGGGGTCTGCTGGAGCATGAACTCGCTGACCATGACACCCCAGGGGCCGGCTTCCGCGCGTCGCCAGGGCAGGTCGCGGGCGTGCTGCTCGAACCAGGCGAGGACGGGAGTGTGCAGGTCCTGGGCGTGCTGCGGATTGTGGGGGGCCGCGGGGGCGGGTGCGGGCGTCGGGCGGGCGGGGTTCTGTGTGGGCGCAGTCATGACAGAGCGATCCTCGCACGCCCGTGGGGGTGGGCGCGGCTTACGTGGCCGGGGTGTGGGCCTCTTGGGTGCGTGACCGCGAAGTGCCGCGGGGTGCGCCTGGCCGTGGGCCTCGCGCGGCCTTCCACGGCTCGGCGGGACCGTCCCGGTCGCCGGGTGCCCGGCGTCACGGCGTCACCGGGTGCCTCCCGCGGCCTTCCGGCCCGCCCTGCCCTGCCCGGCCCCGCACCGGGGCCGGGCCGGGCCGGGCGGGGCAGGGCGTGGCGGGGATGACAGCGTTCGGCCCCGAAGACCTGACGATCGGCAGGGGTACAGGGTGCGGGTCGCCGGCAGCGCCGTCGGGATGGACGGTGTGCGGAGCACGGGGTGGGCACGGGGCGCCGGGACGGGCAGCGGCTCCGGGCTGCCGGACCTGCGGGGCCCGGATCACCTCGCCGGGCGGCCACGTCGAGACGGGCCCGCACGGCGGCACGGGCTTCGGGATCGCGGCATGGCTCCCCGCGAAGCCGGGGGCTTACGCACCGAACGGACCGAGCGCGAAGCCCGGAGCGGGCGCGCCGAGCGGCCAAGACGTGCCGAGTGGTCCGGACGTGCCGAGTGGTCCGGACGTGCCGGACGGACCGGGCACCGACCCGCGGCGCCCTGTGCATGCCGGGCGCACCCGGTGGACCGCCCGCACCGGGCGGACTGGCCGCACCGACCGCACCAGGCGCACCGGCCCGACGTGGCGCTGCTCGACATCCGCATGCGGCGACTGGACGGCCTGGCGGCGGCCGAGGAGATCGTCCGGACCGTGCCGGGCACCGCGGTGGCCATGCTCACCACGTTCTCCGAGGACGCGTACGTCGCACGGGCCCTCGGCGGCGGTGCCACCGGATTCCTCCCGAAGTCCGGCGACCGCGGGAACTCATCGCGGGCCTACGGGTGGTGGCCGAGGGCGCCGCGTTCCTCCCGCCGCGGGTGGCGCTGCAGGTCATCGACGGCCTCGGCACCCGCCGGATGTCCCGCACCGCGGCCGCACGGGCCCGCGCCGTGCCGGCCACGGGGCGCCACGGGCGGCCGTGGTCCCGTTCCGGTCTTCTGAGCCGTGCGGGAGTCCGCCCGCGGGCTGGGGCCCGTGGCACAGCGGACCGCGCGCCGCTCGGACGCACGCAGGGTGTGCACGAGCCGGGTCGGGGGACTCACCGTGGATCCGAGTACCACGGCGGCCGCCCCCGGCGCGCACGCCACCAACAGGCCGCGAACAGCACGCAGAACACCAGCAGTCCGGCCTCCGTCCAGACACCGGCGAGTCCTTGCAGCCAGGTGGGGGAGACGTGCGCGAAGTCCGTGACGTCGATGTAGAGATCGGAATCGAAATCATCCATGGCCAGGACGGTAGGAATAGGACACATTCGGCCACCTCGGACCATCGGCAGGTGGTGTGCCTGACGACAGGCGGTGGCGGGACACGGCGATTCCCTCCGTCGGCGCACACCGCACGGTCTCCGGCCGGCATGATGATCGGCAAAATTCGCCTGTGGTACGGCGGGTGGGGCAAGACGACGCGCCGATCTCTCGTACAGTTTGCGCCGTGGGATCTCTGCGCAATCCGGTCGGGCCGCTTCCCTCCTCCATCTACTGGCGACGGAGGGCCGTACTGCTGACCCTGCTCGCTGTGGTGGCGCTGCTCATCGCCTGGTTCGTGACGGCCGGTGGCGGGGGCGGCAAGAAGCACTCCGACGGGGCCGAGGGCAAGAACCCCGCGCCGTCCATCACCCCCGGCCCGTCCGGTTCGGGGCCGGCGATCAGCCAACACCCCGGCGGACGTGACGAGTCGGACGGCGGCGGCACGTCGGGCGGCGCGGGGGACACGACAGGTGCGGGGGGCTCCGGTGCGGGCGGCGCCACGGGCGGCTCGGCGGGCGGCGGCAGCGGCTCGGCGGGCGGCGCCGGTTCCACGGCGGGCGGCGGCACCGGGGCCGAGGTGCCGGCGAGTTCGGGGCTGCCGACGTGCTCGCACAGCGCGGTACGGCTCTCGCTGCGCAGCGTCGACAACTCCTATGCGCCGGGGCGCGATCCGCGGTTCCAACTCATCGCGAAGAACCTGTCCGGCAGCGACTGCAAATTCGATCTCGGGCCCCGCAACGCCGTCCTGACGATCACTCAGGCGAGCACGGACAAGCAGATCTGGGCGTCGGACGACTGCCCCAAGGACGGCAGCAGTCTCTTCCTCCGCGTGCCGGCGGGCGCCAGCATCACCCACACCGTCACCTGGAACCGCACCCCCAGCGCCCCCCACTGCGCCACGCCCTCCACGGCCTCGGCGGCCCCCGGCACGTACCTGGTCGAGGCGAAGGCTCCCGGCTACCCCAAGTCCCAGACGTCTTTCGTCCTCAACGAGGACTGAAGCGGCGTATCTGCTCCCCGAGGGCACGGGCCGGCACCGTCCGGCCACCGCACGCCGTGGGCTGTGCCCACCTCAGGCCCCACCGGGCCGCAGCCGCCGACGAGCGTGAGGGGACGTGGGGGGATGTCCGCCCTGGGGGCACCTCCCAGGCCTTCAAGGCCGTGGGGGAGGAGATCCCCCCGCGGCCCCGCCCCACAACGAAACCCAAGCGCCCCAGCCTCAACGAAAGCCGCAGGCGCCAGACAAAGCCAACCTTTAACGAATCAGAAGGCGCACCGCCTCAACGAAAGCCGCAGGCGCCACACAAAGCCAACCTGCAACGAATAGAAGGCGCACCGCCCCAACGAAAGCCGCACGCGCCGCACCAAGCCCGCCCACAACCAACCACAACGCGCGTCCAGGCGAAGCCAAAGCCCGCTACCCCTACAAAACCCCAGGCCGTACGTCCGGCGCGCCCCGGGTCGGCTGGGCCGGCCGCAGGCTATACGTAGCGCTCCAGGATCGACGACTCCGCCAACCGCGACAACCCCTCCCGCACACTCCGCGCCCGAGCCTCCCCCACCCCGTCCACGGTCTGCAGGTCATCCACACTGGCCGCCAGCAACTTCTGCAACCCCCCGAAGTGCTCCACCAGCCGATCGATGATCGCCCCCGGCAGCCGCGGCACCTTCGCCAGCAGCCGGAACCCCCGCGGCGACACAGCCGAATCCAGCGTCTCCGGCGCCCCGGTGTACCCCAGCGCCCGAGCCACGGTAGGCAGCTCCAGCAGCTCCGCATGCGACAGCGAGTCCAACTCGGACAGTGCCTCCTCCACCGTCCGGGACCGCTTCGCGGTAGGCGCCGGCACATAGTCCCGCACCACGAGCTCCCGCTCCGGCTCCACCCCGGCGATCAGCTCGTCCAACTGCAGCGCGAGCAGCCGCCCGTCCGTGCCCAGCTCGACCACGTACTCCGCGATCTCCGTCGCGATCCGCCGCACCATCTCAAGACGCTGCGCCACCGCCGTCACGTCCCGCACGGTCACGAGGTCCTCGATCTCCAGCGCGGAGAGCGTCCCGGCCACCTCGTCGAGCCGCAGCTTGTACCGCTCGAGGGTCGCCAGCGCCTGGTTCGCCCGGGACAGGATCGCCGCGGAGTCCTCCAGCACCCGCCGCTGCCCGTCCACGTACAGCGCGATCAGCCGCATCGACTGCGAGACGGAGACGACGGGGAAACCCACCTGCTTGCTGACCCGGTCGGCCGTGCGGTGGCGCGTGCCGGTCTCCTCGGTGGGGATGGTGGGGTCCGGAACCAGCTGCACACCGGCGCGCAGGATCTTCGTGATGTCCTTGTCCAGCACGATGCCGCCGTCGAGCTTGCACAGCTCCCGCAGCCGCGTCGCCGTGAACTCCACGTCCAGCACGAATCCGCCGGTGCACATGGCTTCGACGGTCTTGTCGGAGCCGAGCACGATGAGGCCTCCGGTGTTGCCGCGCAGGACTCTCTCCAGCCCGTCGCGCAGTGCGGTGCCCGGCGCGACCGCGCTCAGCGAGGCGCGCATCAGCCCATCGGCACCGGAGCTCCCGCCGGTCTTGCCGGGAGCTGACGCCCGGTCGTTGGCTGCCATGCACTCCTCCGGTCGCGGGGTCCGGTCCGCCCCTGCATTCGTACCCCGCATTCGTACGGATGGGCGAGACCGGGGCAAAGTCTACCGGCGGTCCACCGCCTCCTGCGGGGCCTCCCGCCGACGGCTCCTCGGCAGTACCCGCAGCGCATCGGACATATCGGCCACTTCGGTGACCTTCATACCGGCGGGTATCCTCCCCGGATCGGACGGCACGAGGGCGTGCGTGAAGCCCAGCCGGTGCGCCTCGGCGAGCCGCCGCTGGACACCGGTGACCCGCCGCACCTCGCCCGCGAGGCCCACCTCGCCGATCGCCACCAGGTTCTTCGGCAGCGGGGTGTCGCTGGCCGCACTGGCCAGCGCGAGCGCCACGGCGAGGTCAGCCGCGGGCTCGGTGAGCTTCACGCCGCCGACCGTCGCCGAGTAGATGTCGCGCTTGCCGAGCGCGGTGATCCGGCCGCGCTGCTCCAGCACCGCCAGCATCATCGACACCCGCGAGGTCTCCAGGCCGGAGGTGGTACGCCGCGGGGAGGGGATCTGGGAGTCGACGGTGAGCGCCTGGACCTCCGCGACCAGCGGGCGGCGGCCCTCCAGGGTGACCGTCAGGCAGGTGCCCGGCACCGGCTCGTCACGCCGGGTGAGGAAGAGGCCGGAGGGGTCGGCGAGGCCGGTGATGCCCTCGTCGTGCAGCTCGAAGCAGCCGACCTCGTCCGTGGTGCCGTAGCGGTTCTTGACGCCGCGGACCAGGCGCAGGCGCGCGTGCCGGTCGCCCTCGAAGTGCAGCACGACGTCCACCAGGTGCTCCAGCAGGCGGGGGCCCGCGATGGCGCCGTCCTTGGTGACATGGCCCACCAGGATGGTGGCCATGCCGCGCTCCTTGGAGGCACGGATCAGCGCGCCCGCCACCTCCCTGACCTGCGCCATGCCGCCCGGGGCGCCCTCGATCTCCGGGGAGGCCACGGTCTGTACCGAGTCCACCACCAGCAGGGACGGCTTGACCTCGTCCAGGTGGCCGAGGACCGCGGAGAGGTCGGTCTCCGCGGCCAGGTACAGGCGGTCGTCGATCGCCTTGATGCGGTCGGCGCGCAGCCGCACCTGACTGGCGGACTCCTCGCCGGTGACGTAGAGCGTGCGGTGGTCGTCGCTCGCGGCCTTGGCGGCGACGTCCAGCAGCAGCGTGGACTTGCCGACGCCCGGCTCGCCGGCCAGCAGGACGACGGCGCCGGGCACCAGGCCGCCGCCCAGCACGCGGTCCAGCTCGGGGACGCCGGTGCTGCGGGCCGTGGCCTGGCGGCCGTCGACCTGGCCGATGGGGACGGCCGAGGTGGTGACCCGGCCGGGGGCCGTGGTGCGGACCGCGGGCGCGCCGTACTCCTCGATCGTGCCCCACGCCTGGCACTCGGGGCAGCGGCCGAGCCACTTGGCCGTCTGCCAGCCGCACTCGGTGCAGCGGTAGGACGGCCGGTCCTTGCCGGATTTCGTACGGGCAGCCATGACACGGAACGTTAGCGCCCGCCACTGACAACGGCGGCCCGCGGGCGGGTGCGGTCCGGCGACGCGAACCGGCGACGGGAACCCGCGACGCGGTCCGGCGGCTCCACCGCGCCCCCTGGCAACCCGCGGTGGCCCGCCGTGGCACGCGGTGACCCACGGCGGTGGAGCGCTGGTGGACCGCCGGATGCGGGCGCCGAGGGGGTGCCCGGGCACTGACCGGAGCCCGCACCGAGCGGTGCCCGAGCCACCCGAGCGGTGCCCGAGCCACCCGAGCGGTGCCCGAGCCACCCGAGCGGTGCCCGAGCCACCCGAGCGGTGCCCGAGCCACCCGAGCGGTGCCCGAGCCACCCGAGCGGCGCCCGGGCCACCCGAACGGCGCCGTCCCCGATCGGGTGAGGGTCGTCAACCCACCGAGCTTGACGTCACACCACACCCCTGTCCCCTTTTGGGGGATGTCATCACCCGTAAGGGTTAAAAGTGCCCTTGGTGAAGGAAGGATTCGCCTCGCCCCGCCTACGGTCGCACGGGTGATGAGCAGCCGGTCGGAAACCTTCGAGCCCCCCACCCGCGCACATCAGGCGCACGGAAGCCCGCGCCACCGGGCCGTGCCGCCGGTCGCGGGGGCCGTGCCGCAGTGTCCGCCCGCGCGCTACGAACCACACCTGGACGGCCTGTTCACGTACTGCCTCTCCGTGCTCTGCGACCACGGCGCCGCGACGGCCGCCCTGGGGGACGCCCTCGCCGCCGCCGAGCGCCGCCGCGCCCGCCGCGGTCGCGCCCCCGCGAATCCGAAGGAGCACCGCGCCTGGCTCTACGCACTCGCCCGCTGGGCCTGCCTGCGACGCCTCGCCGAGCCCCGCCGCCCACGCCGTGGCGCGCCCGCCCGCGGCCCGGCGCGCCGCTCCGCCGTCCCGGCGCCTTCCGGGGCCGCCGGGGCCGCCGGGGCGGCGGCGGGCGAGCGGACGGGGCCCGGGCCGGTGCGGGAGGCTCCCCCCGGCAGCACGGATCCCGTCGAGCGCGGACGCCGCCGGGATACCGCGCTGCCGGCCTGGCCGGAGGCCGCCGGCACCACTCCCGAGCAGCGGGAGGCGCTGGAGCTCACCGCGCGGCACCGGCTCACCGCGGCCGAGGTGGCCGCCGTACTGGGCGTCGAGCCGGCCGCCGCCGGGGAGCTGATCGCGTCGGCCGCCTGCGAGGTGGAGCGCACCCGGGCCGCCGTCGCCGTCGTGGCGACCGGCACCTGCCCGATCGTGGCCGGGCTCACCGGCGGGCACCCCCCGGGTGCGGTGCTCTGCCGCGAACTGGTCCGGCACGTCGACGAGTGCCCGCGCTGCCGCCGCACGGCCGTCGGCGTCGTGCGGGACGCCTGGCCGGGCACCACCGTCATGCCCATGGATCTGCCCCTCATCGGGGCGCCGCGCGCGGCGCTGCCCGCCGCGATGGCGGCCGCTACGCGCGCGCGGGGTGCCGGTCCGCGGTTCGACCGGCGCGGCTACCCGGTGGATCCGGGGGACCGTGCCGCGCGCCGCCACCGGGTGCGGATGTGTGCGGTGACCACCGCGGTCGTCGCCGCCGTGCTCGCCACGCCGGTGCTGTCCCTGTGGGCCGCCTACCGCAGCGACTCGCTCACCGCGGGCGACCGGGACGGCGACGGCTCCGTCGGGGCCGCCGGCACCGAGCGCACCCGCGAGGCCGGCTCCGGGGACGACGCCGAGGACGCCGAGGACGCCGCGGACACCGTCCGCGAGAACCCGGCGGCCGCCTCCCCGCGCGGCACCGGTCCGACCGTCTCCGTGGAGGTCGTCGGCCCGAGCGGGACGCCGTCCGCGCAGGGCCTCAGCGTCACCGCGCGGCCCGCCGGCGACACCACGTACCTCACGCTGAGAGCGTCGCGGCGGTCTGCGGCGGTGCACTGGTCGCTGCGGACGGGGGCCGCCCACTGGCTGCACCCCAGCAGGACCTCCGGCACGCTCGGTCCAGGGGAGAGCGCGGGGGTACGGGTGCGTGCCGACCGGTACGGCGCACCGGTCGGTCACTGGACGGCTCGCGTCGCCGTCCGGCCCTCCGGCACGGTCCTCCTCCTCGACGGCTACGGAACCCGCCACGACGAGTAGCTCCACCCACCCGCCACCGCCCCGGAGGGACGGTCCCGGCCGCGTCCGGACCACCTGCGCGTGGTGGGTCGCGCGCGCAGCTCCCCGCGCCCCTTCAAGACGGGGCTGCGCCCCGGCCCGCTCGGGGGCGTGGGGACCGCGCGATCGGCGATGACGTGGCCGTGGGGTCGTCTCGGTCCGAAGGGGGCTGTTTCTGTCGTGTTCGGGCCGTCGGGCCGTCGGGCGGGTGGGTGGGTGGTTGTGTGCGCAGTTCCCCGGGCCCTTTGGGGGTGCGCCTTCACGGCTGGGTCGGCCCGGCCCGCTCGGGGGCGCGGGGGACTGCGCGCTCGGCCGCGACGCGTCCCCCGCGGGCCGTCGTCGTCCCGAAGGCCGTCGCCGTCCCGAAGGGACTGTCGGGCCTCAGCAGGACCTCAGCAGGACCTCAGCCGGGCCGCAGGCCGTCTCAGGCCTCGGGGCCGGGATCCGCTGGGTGCCCCGCGAGGAGCGGCAGGCCCCGGGCCAGCCGCTCCTCGCAGAGCTCCACCAGACGCCCGTACCCCTCCTTCCCCATGAGCTCGATCAGCTCCGCCCGATACGACACGTACACCGGCTCCCCGGCCCCGTGCGCCGACCGCGCGGACGTGCACCACCAGTGCAGATCGTGACCGCCGGGCCCCCACCCCCGGCGGTCGTACTCCCCGATGGACACCCGCAGCACCCGCGTGTCGTCCGGCCGGTCCACCCAGTCGTAGGTGCGCCGCACAGGCAGCTGCCAGCAGACGTCCGGCTTGGTCTCCAGCGGCTCCCGGCCCTCGCGCAGCGCGAGGATGTGCAGGGCGCAGCCGGTGCCGCCCGCGAAACCGGGCCGGTTCTGGAAGATGCAGCTCCCCTGCCAGCGCCTGGTCTGCCGCTCGCGGCCCCCCTCGCCGTCGTCCGCCTCTTCCACCCACCCTGTGGCGCGGCCCACGTCATGGTGCTGCCAGATGTCCGGTGTGAGCCGGGCCACATGGGACGCGACGCGCTGTTCGTCCTCCTCGTCCGAGAAGTGCGCGCCCAGCGTGCAGCAGCCGTCGTCCG
Source organism: Streptomyces sp. DSM 116793 (assembly GCF_057320905.1). Classification (NCBI taxonomy): domain Bacteria; kingdom Bacillati; phylum Actinomycetota; class Actinomycetes; order Kitasatosporales; family Streptomycetaceae; genus Streptomyces; species Streptomyces sp. DSM 116793. Next base: position 5,291,419 of record NZ_CM170494.1, read on the forward strand.
CGCGGCCCGCCTCGATGCCCTGGCAGCCGGCGCCGAAGATGCAGTTCCACCGGGACGTCAGCCAGGTCAGGTCGCACCGGAAGACCTGCTCCTCGTCGGCCGGGTCGGGGAACTCCACCCAGGCCCGCGCGAAGTCGAGACCCTGCTCGTCGGGCTCCCCGGGGCGCTGCGGGGGCGCCTCCCGGGGCAGCTTGGGCCGGCCCGGCCCCTTCTGCTGTCCGGCCTGGGCGAAGTCGGGAGACTTGCGGTCCTTTGCCTTTTTCGTCTTTGGCACCACTCAAGGGTATGCGGCCCCGGGACCACCGCCGGGGCGCCACCCGGACGTACCTCCCGGGGCCGCCCCGACCCGTCCGTCCACCCTGCCGTCCACCAGGAGAGTTCGGGCACCCGGGCCGGGCGCCGGCGCCGTGGGCAGTAGCGTTCCGTCCATGAGACTCGGTGTCCTCGATGTGGGTTCGAACACAGTCCATCTGCTGGTGGTCGACGCGCACCCGGGGGCCCGGCCCCTGCCGGCCTACTCGCACAAGGCCGACCTGCGGCTCGCCCAGCTCCTCGACGAGCGGGACGCCATAGGACCCGAGGGCATCGCACGGCTCGTCGAGACGGTGCGCGACGCGTTGCAGACCGCCGAGGACAAGGGCGTTGAGGACCTGCTGACGTTCGCCACCTCCGCGGTGCGCGACGCGGGCAACGCCGACGAGGTGCTGGCCCGCGTCCGGCGTGAGACCGGCGTCACACTCCAGGTGCTCGCCGGCGACGAGGAGGCACGGCTCACGTTCCTCGCCGCGCGCCGCTGGTTCGGCTGGTCCGCGGGGCGGCTGCTGGTCCTGGACATCGGCGGCGGCTCCCTGGAGGTCGCGTTCGGCATCGACGAGGACCCGGACGCGGCGGTGTCGCTGCCGCTCGGCGCCGGCCGGCTGACGGCGGGCTGGCTGCCCGGGGACCCGCCGGACCCGTCGGACGTCCGGGCGCTGCGCAAGCACGCGCGCGCGGAGATAGCGCGGGTGGTGGGGGAGTTCAGCCGGTTCGGCAGGCCGGACCACGTGGTCGCCACCTCCAAGACGTTCCGGCAACTGGCCCGGATCGCGGGGGCCGCGCGCTCGGCCGAGGGGCTCTATGTGCAGCGGGAGCTGAAGCGGGAGTCCCTGGAGGACTGGGTGCCGCGGCTGGCCGCGATGACGGCGCGGGAGCGGGCGGAGCTGCCCGGCGTCTCGGAGGGGCGTGCCGGGCAGCTGCTCGCGGGGGCGGTGGTGGCGGAGGGGGCGATGGACCTGTTCGGCGTGGAGACGCTGGAGATCTGCCCCTGGGCTCTGCGCGAGGGAGTGATCCTGCGCCGCCTCGACCACCTCCCCAGCACGTAGGTTCCCCTGTCAGCCGGGGCCACCCCGGCGCCCGCCCCAAGGTGGCGGTTTATGTCGTGCCGGACCACCGGCGGGCGGGGGCCGTCCGCGCGGTTCCCCGCGCCCCTTCTTCGGGTCGGCCCGTACGTTGGGGCTGCCTCGGCCCACCTTCAGGGGCGCGGGGAACTGCGCGACAAGCCACGGCGAGACCCGCGCGTCGTCACCGTCCCAAGGGGGCTGTTTCTGTCGTTTCCGGACCATCAGCCGGTGGGCGGTTGCTCGCGCCGTTCCGCGCGCCCCTTTTCGGCGGACCCGTACGTTGGGGCTGCCCCGGCCCACCTTCAGGGGCGCGGGGAACCGCGCGACCGGCCACGACGAGACGTGCGCACCATCCCCGTGGCCAGGGGCCACCCCGCCGGGGGGAGCCGGAGAGGGGGGTGACGTGAACAGCGCCACACCCCACGCCCTCCAACGCCCCGTAACCTGGTGCCCGTGGCTGAACCCGTCGTACGCATCCCTGACGCGAAGGTCGCCCTGTCGACGGCCTCCGTCTACCCGGAGTCGACGGCAACGGCCTTCGAGATGGCCGCACGCCTCGGTTACGACGGCGTGGAGGTCATGGTCTGGACCGATCCCGTCAGCCAGGACATCGAGGCCCTGCGCCGCCTTGCGGACTACCACCGCATCCCGGTCCTGGCCATCCACGCCCCCTGCCTGCTCGTCACCCAGCGCGTGTGGTCCACCGACCCCTGGACCAAGCTGCAGCGCGCCAGGTCCGCCGCCGAGCGGCTGGGCGCCGGCACCGTCGTCGTCCACCCGCCGTTCCGCTGGCAGCGCCAGTACGCGCGCGACTTCGTCGACGGCATATGGCGGATGGCGGACGAGACGGACGTCCGGTTCGCCGTCGAGAACATGTACCCCTGGCGCTACCGCGACCGCGAGATGCTCGCCTACGCGCCCGACTGGGACGTCACCAAGCACGACTACCGCCACTTCACCGTGGACCTCTCGCACACCGCCACCGCCCGCACCGACGCCCTGCGGATGATCGACCGCATGGGCGACCGCCTCGGCCACGTCCACCTCGCGGACGGCGCCGGCTCCGGCAAGGACGAGCACCTCGTGCCGGGCCGCGGCTCCCAGCCCTGCGCCGAGCTGCTGGAGCGCCTGGCCGCCCGCGGCTTCGACGGCCACATCGTGGTCGAGGTCAACACCCGCCGCGCCATGTCGAGCGCCGAGCGCGAGGCCGACCTCGCCGAGGCCCTGGCGTTCACCCGGCTGCACCTCGCCTCGCCGCACGGCGCCTCGCCGCACGGTGCCCCGTCGCACGGCGTCTCGCCGCACGGCGCCGAGGGCGTGGCCCGCTCATGACCGACCCGGAACCCCGCCGCCGCGGGCGCCCGCCCCGCACCAGGGCGGCGGAGGGCCCGGGCACCCGGGAGCTGATCCTGGACGCGGCCCGTCAGGAGTTCTCGGAACGCGGCTACGCGAAGACGTCCGTCCGCGGCATCGCCAAGTCCGCTGGCGTGGACTCCGCGCTGGTGCACCACTACTTCGGCACCAAGGACCAGGTCTTCGAGGCCGCGGTCGCGGTCGCCTTCGCACCGGCGCTGACCGGCGCCGACGCGCTGGCCGCCCTGCCCCCCGAGGTGGTCGGCGCGCGGCTGACCAGGTTCATCTTCGACATCTGGGAGAACCCGGCGACCCGGGTGCCGCTGCTGGCGATCGTCCGCTCCGCGGTGAACCACGAGGCCGCGGCGGCGGTGTTCCGCCGCCTGGTCGCCGCCCAGCTGCTGAGCAGGATCGTGCGGCAGCTCGACCTCCCGGACGCGGAACTGCGCGCCGAGCTCGCGGCGGCCCAGCTCGTCGGCATCGCCATGCTGCGCTATGTGATCAAGGTCGAGCCGCTGGCGTCGGTGCCCGTGGACGAGATCGTCGCCCGCGTCGCCCCCGTGGTGCAGGGGCACCTCACCGGCTTCGAAGGCGCCGGCCCGACGGTCCCCGCCCCCGGAACGGCCCCCGCGGAGCGCGACGCGCCCCCGGAGCACGCCCCGGCCGCGAAAACGGAACCCCCGTCCCGTATCACGGACGGCCTGTCCGAATTCTGGAGGGGCGGCGTAGGCTCGTCGGGGAGTCACCCCTGAGAAGGAGCGAGCGACGATGCCCGAGCTGAGGTCCCGCACTGTCACACACGGCCGCAACATGGCGGGCGCCCGCGCCCTTATGCGTGCCTCCGGTGTAGCGAGCGAGGACATCGGCAAGCCGATCGTCGCGGTCGCCAACTCCTTCACCGAGTTCGTGCCGGGCCACACCCACCTCCAGCCGGTCGGCCGGATCGTGAGCGAGGCCATCAAGGCGGCGGGCGCCGTGCCGCGCGAGTTCAACACCATCGCGGTCGACGACGGCATCGCCATGGGCCACGGCGGCATGCTCTACTCCCTGCCGTCCCGCGACCTGATCGCGGACTCGGTCGAGTACATGGTCGAGGCGCACCGCGCGGACGCCCTGATCTGCATCTCCAACTGCGACAAGATCACCCCGGGCATGCTGATGGCCGCGCTGCGCCTCAACATCCCCACGATCTTCGTCTCGGGCGGCCCCATGGAGGCCGGCCGCGCCACCCTCGTCGACGGCACGGTCCGCAAGCTGGACCTGATCAACGCGATGTCCGACGCCGTGAACGAGTCGGTCTCCGACGCGGACATGCTCCGCATCGAGGAGAACGCCTGCCCGACCTGCGGCTCCTGCTCCGGCATGTTCACCGCCAACTCGATGAACTGCCTCACCGAGGCCATCGGCCTGGCCCTGCCGGGCAACGGCTCGGTGCTCGCCACCCACACCGCCCGCCGCGCCCTCTACGAGCGCGCAGCGGCCACCGTCGTCGAGCTGACCCGGCGGTACTACGAGGAGGACGACGCGTCCGTGCTGCCCCGCAGCATCGCCACGCACGCCGCGTTCGAGAACGCCATGGCCCTCGACATCGCCATGGGCGGCTCCACCAACACGATCCTGCACCTGCTGGCCGCCGCCCAGGAGGCCGGTGTCGACTACGACCTGACCGACATCGACGCCGTCTCGCGCCGGGTGCCCTGCCTGGCCAAGGTCGCCCCGAACACCGCCCCCACCACCACGTACTACATGGAGGACGTGCACCGGGCCGGCGGCATCCCGGCCATCCTGGGCGAGCTGTACCGCGGCGGCCTGCTCAACGAGGACGTGCACACGGTCCACTCGCCGTCCGTGAAGGCCTGGCTGGAGACCTGGGACGTGCGCGGCGGCGCGCCGTCCGACGAGGCGGTGGAGCTGTGGCACGCCGCGCCGGGCTGCAAGCGCTCCGCGGAGGCGTTCTCCCAGTCCGAGCGCTGGGAGAGCCTGGACACCGACGCCGCGGCCGGCTGCATCCGCGACGTCGACCACGCCTACTCCAAGGACGGCGGCCTGGCCGTGCTCAGGGGCAACCTGGCGGTCGACGGCTGCGTGGTGAAGACCGCGGGCGTCGACGAGTCCATCTGGACGTTCGAGGGCCCGGCGGTGGTCTGCGAGTCGCAGGAGGAGGCCGTCGAGAAGATCCTCCGCAAGGAGATCACGGAGGGCGACGTCGTCGTCATCCGCTACGAGGGCCCCAAGGGCGGGCCCGGCATGCAGGAGATGCTGTACCCGACCTCGTACCTGAAGGGCCGCGGCCTGGGCAAGGCGTGCGCCCTGGTCACCGACGGCCGCTTCTCCGGTGGCACCTCGGGCCTGTCCATCGGCCACGTCTCCCCGGAGGCGGCCTCCGAGGGCACCATCGCGCTCGTCGAGGACGGCGACCGGATCCGTATCGACATCCCCGGGCGCACCATCGATCTCCTGGTCGACGACGCCACCCTGGAGGCCCGGCGCGCCGCGCGCGGCGGCGTCTACGCGCCCGCCGACCGCGACCGCCCGGTCTCGACCGCCCTGCGCGCCTACGCCGCGATGGCGACGAGCGCCGACAAGGGCGCCGTCCGCGACGTCTCCAAGCTGGGCTGACGCCTCGCACGTCGCGCACGGCGGACCTCGCTGACGCCCCCTCACCTCTTTGAGCCCCTCGCGGTGCAACTGTCACGCCGCGAGGGGCGTCTTTATATGTGGCCAACAGGCCAGGAAACATGTCCAATGGGGAGGCACGGCGCGGCGCCCACCCGGACGCCGGACGCGCCGCATGGGGGAGGACACATATGACCGACAGCATCGTGACACCCGAGACGAGAGACGACGGCACGCAGGACACCGTGCAGCCGGCGGTGGCCACCGAGGGCATGGCGCTCACCGCGGCCGCGGCCGGCTACCCGGTGGTCGCGACGGTGAACGTCCGCTCGGGCCCCGGCACGTCCTACGCGAAGGTCGGCACCGTCTCGGCCGGTAGCATGGTCACCATCAGCTGCCAGACACCGGGGCAGAGCGTCGTCGGCCCGCTCGGCACCACGAACATCTGGGACCGCATCGGCAGCGGGCGCTATGTGTCCGACGCGTATGTCCGCACCGGGAGCGACGGGTACGTGGCGCCCCGCTGCTGAAGCAGTGACCCGGCGCCGGGCGGCGCCATGCGTTCGCCCGGCACCGGGTCGGTGGCGCTGTGCCCCGCAGGGCACGGGGCTGTGTCCTGGGGGCACCCCCGCGCCGGTGGGGCCTGAGCGCGCAGTTCCCAGCGCCCTGCGGGGCGCGGCGGTCGCTAGGGCGCCTTCGGCGGCTTCGCCGTCGCGAAGCCGAAGACCGTGTTGCCGCCCGCCGTGACGATCAGCGCGCCGCCGGCCACCGACACCCGCGCCGAGGCCCCCGTGGTGGAGTTGACGGTGTCCGAGCGGGGCACGGTGCTCCACAGCCGCCGTCCGTCCCGCGCGTCGAGCGCCAGCACCCGCCCGCTGGGTGAGCTGAAGTACAGCACCCCGTGCGACAGCACGGGCCCCGACACCGACTCCACGCCCGTCTGCATCGCCCACTTCCGGCGTCCGGTCACCGGATCGACCGCCATGACGAGCCCCTCGGCCCTGGCCAGGTACAGCGTCCCGCCGGTCAGCCCCGGTGTCGCGCCCGTGGCGCCCCGCAGCGGCGCCGAGGCGGCCTCGCCCGTCTCCGGATCGAGCCGCAGCACATCCGAGTAGCCGTCGTAGCCGGTGCCCACCTTGTGCTCGCGCAGCAGCACGAGCGAGCCGTCCGCCGCGCCCACGGGCACCACGTGCCCGTCGACCGCGAGGGTGCGCCCCAGGGCGCCGGTTTCGGGATCCAGCGTGTGGAAAGTGGGGTGCGCCACATCGATGGCGGCGATCTCGGCACGGGACGCGCACATCGCGTAGAGGCGGGCCCCCGCGGTGAGGGGGATGCACTGCTGTTGGGCGGGGAACGGGGTGGCCCAGCTCCGTCTGCCGGACCGCGCCTCGTGGGCCTCGATCCGGGTGGCCGCGCCGTCGACGTAGAAGACCCTGGAGCCCAGCGTCACGACGTCCTGCTGCCGACCCGTGAACACCGCGGAGATCGACCCGGGCCGTGCCGACCACAGTTCCTCGCCGTCCCCGGCGGAGAGGCCGACGACCTGCTCCGGGCCGTTGGCCGCCAACCGGTAACCGACGAACGTGTCGTCGGCGAAGCCGGCCATGTACACCCCCTGGGCGGGCACCCCCGGGCTCGTCCGCTTCCACACCTGGCTGCCGTCCGCCGTCCTGAGCCGGACGCCGAGCACGCCGCCCCCGCCGCAGTAGACCGAGTCGCCGTGCGGGACGCAGCGCAGTTCGTCCTTGATCGGCTGCCCGCCGGTGACCGTTCTGCGCCAGGGCGCGAAGCCCGCGGGCGGCCGCTCCTGTGCGACGGCGACCGTGCCGCGGTCCGCGTCGTCCGTGCCGCCGGCCCTCTCCCGCGGGGGACCGCCCGCGCTCAGCAGCGTCACCCCTGTGCTGATCGCGGCCACCGCCGCCGCCACGGCGACCACCGTCCGCCAGCGTCTGCGCAGGCCACGAGCCGAGAACGGGGGTGGGGCCGCCGGGTGCCCGGAGGCGGCGCCCTGCGGCGCCGACCCGGCCGAAGGGGGCGGCCCGGCGGGCACGCCGCCCCGGGACGGCCCACCGGCCGTGGCGGAGGGGCCGTACGGGGCCGTGGCGGACGCGGGCGTGGGCGTGCCCGGGGCTGTCGGTGCGCCCCACCCGGGGTTGCCCGCGGCTGCCGGTGCGCCGTTCCGGGAGGCGTCCCCGGTGGTCGTGGTGCCCTCCGCGCTCCCGGAGCCGTCCGCACCCGCCGGGGATCCGGCCCCCGGCGGGGGAGTGGGCACGGCGGTGGCGCGGCCCGCGCCGGACACCGGGCGCGCGGGTGGCTCCGCACGCCGCCGGACCCGGCCCGCGCCCCGCCCGGGGTGGGTGTCGTCGGCGGCGGGATCGACGGGGGAGCTCGCCGCCGGGTCGGCGGGCAAGGGCACCGCGACTGGGCCGGCAGCGAGGGAGCCCGCGGCGGCGTCCTCGTCGAGGGAGCCCACGACGGGGTCGGCGTCGAAGGCCCCGGAGGCCGGACCGACGCCGAGGACCCCCGCACCGGCGCCCGTACCGGCGCCCGCGCCCGCGTCCGCACCGGGGCGCGTGCCTGCGCTTGGGCCGGGGCGCGCACCGGCGCCCGTACCGGCGCTCGCGCCTGTGCCCGCGCCCGCGTCCGCACCGGCGCCCGAGTCCGTACCCGCACCGGCGCGCGCGTCCGCGTCCGCGGCGAGGGACTCCTCGAACCGCTCGGCGACGGTCGGCACGCTGTCCCTGCTCCCGGCGCTCCCGGCGCTCCCGTCCCCCCCTGGCCGCCCGTGCCCTGCGCAGCCGCTCCCGGGTCTGCGGGGAGAGCAGTTGGGTGTCGGGGTCGAGATCCCGGGCCGCGGCGGCGGCCGCGGCGGCCGGGGAGACCGTCAGCTCCTCGGGCAGGGCGCGCAGCCGGTCCAGCAGCTCGTCCGCGCTGGGCCGCCCGACGCGGTCCTTGGCCAGGCAGGGCTCGATGGCCGCACGCAGCGGCGCGGGCACCTGGGCGAGCACCGGCGCCTCGTGCACCACCTGGTACGCCGTCATATAGGGACTGTCGGCGTCGAAGGGCCCCTGGCCGGTGGCCGCGTAGACCAGCAGCGTGGCCAGCGAGAACACATCCGACTCCGGCCCCACCTCGCGCGGCGCCTGCAACTGCTCGGGCGACATGAAGGGCGGCGTCCCGATGACCCGCCCGGTCATGGTGAGCGTCTGGTGGTCGGTGGCGCGGGAGATCCCGAAGTCGATCACGCGCGGGCCGTCGGGGGAGAGCACGACGTTCGACGGCTTGAGGTCGCGGTGCACCACGCCGGCACGGTGGATGTCGCGCAGCGCCTCCACCAGGCCGATGGCGAGGGTGCGCAGCTCGGCGCCGCCGAGCGCGCCGTCCTCCGTGATCCGCTGGGCGAGCGTCGGCCCGGAGATGTACGTGGTGGCCATCCAGGGATGGGGGCCGTCGGGATCGGCGTCCACGACGGCCGCCGTGAAGGCCCCGCTGACCCGCCGCGCCGCGGCGACCTCCTGCCGGAACCGGATCCGGAACTCGTCGTCGTCCAGGAACTGCTGGTGGATCAGCTTGATCGCAACGGGCCGGCCGGACGGCGTATGCGCCAGGAAGACCGTACCCATGCCGCCGGAACCGAGACGTTCCTGCAGCGTGTACCCCCCGATCGTCTCGGGATCTCCCACACGGAGCTGCACTCTGGTCGACCTCCCCCGACGTTCCGCACCGTCGTGCCCTGACCAAACTATCGTTTCCCGCCCCGAACACCGCGCCGCCCGGCCGCACGACGCGCATGACACCGACGGCATCACGGCCCGGCGGAGCCCGGCCAGGGGCGCCGGGAGCCGCGCGCCAGGCCACGACGAGACCGTGAGACCACCACCACCCCGCGGGAGGAGCGGCCCGGAAGCCGCCCCACCGGCCCGCGGGACCCCCTCTGGAGGCAAGGACGGATAATCGACACGTGAGCAACGCACCCGGCACCCCCGACACCCCGGCCCCCGCCGGCACGGCGGACAAGGGCACCGGTACCCCGACCCCCGAACCCCTGCGCTTCTTCGGCACCACCTGGCTCACCCACGACAGCACTTACACGGCCCGCCGCCTGGCCGTCGCCGCAGGCGCCCTCGCCGCCGCGGCCGCAGGCAGCCTGGTGCTCGTCCTGGCCTGCCAGGGCCTGGCCGCCGCGGAAGGCAGCCTGGTCAACGTGCTGCTCGTGGCGGTGGTCGCGATCAGCAGCGTGGTCTCGTTCCGGCGTACCTGGTCCGGTTTCAGCGCTCGGCAGGACCCGGCCGAGCAGGCCTCGCAGCGCGGCTTCACGGCCATCGGGTTCCTCGGCGTCCTGCTGGCGTACGCGGTCCGCTGCCTCGTCGAGGCCCCGGGCGAGCGACTGCGCCGCGCGGAGTACGACCGCGCCCGCGAGGAGCACGCCCGCCGCACCGCCCGCCGCACCGGCAACCCCGCGGCCCGCAGGAAGCGGAAGAGGTAGGCGGAAGAGGGGGACCCGAAGAGCGAAACCGGAAGAGCGAAACCGGGAGAGCGAAACCGGGAGAGCGAAACCGGGAGAGCGAAACCGGGAGAGCGAAACCGGGAGAGAAGACCGGAAGAGCCGAAAGGCAGAGCCGAAAGAGGAAGCGCAGAAGCGGAACCGGAAGAGGCAGGCGGAAGAGGAGACAGGCCGAACAAGCAGGAGGAAGCCGCAGACCATGAGTACCTCGTCCCGCGAGACCCGCGCCTCGTCCTGCGAAACCCGCGCCTCGTCCCGCGAAACCCGCACCCCGTCCCGGGAGGCCCGCGCCTCGTCCCGCGAAACCCGCACCCCGTCCCGCGAGGCTCGCGCCCGGTCCTTCGACGCAGTCGCGGCCCAGTACGCCGCCCACCGCCCCTCCTACCCGCCGGCCCTCCTCGACACCGTCGAGGAACGTGCCGGCCGACCGCTGGCCGGAGCCCGGGTCGTGGACGTCGGCGCGGGCACCGGGATCTCCACAGCCCTGCTGGCCGCCCGCGGCGCCCGGGTCCTCGCCGTGGAGCCGGGCGCGGGCATGGCGGCGCAACTGCGCCACACGCTGCCCGATGTGCCGCTGGTGCGCGGCGACGGCAACGCCCTCCCGCTGGCCGACGCCTCGGCCGACCTCATCACCTACGCCCAGTCCTGGCACTGGACCGACCCCGCCCGCTCCGCCCCCGAGGCCATGCGGGTACTGCGCCCCGGCGGCACCCTCGCCCTCTGGTGGAACGTCCCCGACCACACCGTCCCGTGGCTGGCCGAGCAGCAGGCCAGATCCGGCAGCGGTTCGGCACGGGCACGGGCGCCCACGGCACCGCCGACCGGGTGCGCAGCGCCGGTGCCGACCTGGACTTCACCCGCAGCCGGGTGCGCTGGAGCCGCCGGGTCCCCCTGGACGGGCACCTCGCCAACCTGGCCAGCCACTCGCTCTTCCTGGTGCACGGCGAGACGGCCGCGCACGACTTCCTCACCCGGGAAGGCGCCCTGCTGCGCGAGCTGTTCCCCGACGAAACGGTCGAGGAGACCTACGTCGTCGACCTCCTCACCGCCTCCCGCCCCCGGGCCTGACCCGACTTCCGCACGCCCCGTTCGGCCCCACCCCGCAGCCCTCGGCCCCGCCGCAAGGCCCTCTCGCCCCTGCCCCCGAACCCTTCTGACGGGGCAACGCTTCTTGCGCCCCGCCTTGGCGCCGCCTCTGGATGCCGTTCCTGAAGCCGCCTCCTGAAGCCGCGTCCCGAAGCCGCTTCTCACACCGCTCCTTGACGCCACGACTCGCCACCCCCATTATTCATCGCATGATGAATTACTCGGGGGGCTCCGCGCCCCCGGAAGCCGCCGGAGACACCGCCGAACGCCCGGCCACGGCCGCCGCATCCGCCGCCGTACGCGCCGTGGGCCTCCGCGTCGTGCGCGGGACCCGCACCGTCCTGCGCGGCCTCGACTTCACCGTGCCCCGCGGCCGGATCACCGGGCTGCTCGGGCCCTCCGGCTGCGGGAAGTCCACCCTGATGCGGGCGGTCGTGGGTACGCAGGGCCGGGTCACCGGCACCCTGGAGGTGCTCGGCCGCCCCGCGGGCAGCGCCGTGTTGCGGTCCCGCATCGGCTACGTCACCCAGGCGCCGTCCGTCTACGCCGACCTGACGGTGCGGCAGAACCTGGAGTACTTCGCCGCGGTCCTCGACCCGGGCCGCGCCGCCGCGGACCGGCGCCGGGCGGACGTCACCCGCGCCATCTCCGACGTCGACCTCACCTCGCACGCGAACGCCCTGGCCGGCGCCCTCTCCGGCGGCCAGCTGAGCCGGGTCTCGCTCGCCGTCGCCCTGCTCGGCGCCCCCGACCTCCTCGTCCTCGACGAGCCCACCGTCGGCCTCGACCCCGTCCTCCGCCGCGACCTGTGGGACCTCTTCCACGCCCTGGCCGCCGAGCGCGGCACCACGCTCCTGGTCTCCTCGCACGTCATGGACGAGGCCGAACGCTGCCACCGGCTGCTGCTGATGCGGGACGGCGAGATCCTCACCGGCGGCGGGCCGGGCACGGACGACGGGGGAGAGACCCCGGACGCCCTGCGCGCCCGCACCGGCACGGAGACCGTGGAGGCCGCCTTCCTCCGCCTCGTCGACCAGGCCGCGGGCCGCACCGCACCGCCCGCACCGCCCGCACCGCCCGCACCGGCCACGTCGGCCCCACCGGCCGCCCCCGCCCACCCCGGCAAGGAGCCCCACCGATGAACGCCGCCCCGACCACCGCGGCCCCCGCCGCCCCCCTGCCCGGCGCGGGCCCCGCGCTCTCGTTCCCCCGCACCCTCTCCACCGCCGCCCGCGTGCTGCGCCAGCTCCGCCACGACCCGCGGTCCATCGCGCTGATGATCCTGGTGCCGTGCGTGATGCTCGTCCTGCTGCGCTACGTCTTCGACGGCGACGAGCGGACCTTCGACTCCATCGGCGCCTCACTGCTCGGGATCTTCCCGCTGATCACCATGTTCCTGGTCACGTCCATCGCCACCCTGCGCGAGCGGACCTCCGGCACCCTGGAACGCCTCCTCGCCATGCCGCTCGGCAAGGCCGACCTGATCGGCGGCTACGCCCTCGCCTTCGGCGGCCTCGCCGTGCTCCAGTCCGCCCTCGCCACCATGCTCGCGCTCTGGGGCCTCGGCCTGGACGTCACCGGGTCCCCCTGGCTGCTGCTCCTGGTCGCCCTGCTCGACGCCCTCCTCGGCACCGCGCTCGGCCTCTTCGTCTCCGCGTTCGCGTCTTCAGAGTTCCAGGCGGTCCAGTTCATGCCCGCGGTGATCTTTCCCCAGATCCTCCTCTGCGGCCTCTTCGCGCCGCGCTCCAGCATGCATCCGGTCCTCGAGGCGATCTCCGACGTGCTGCCCATGTCGTACGCGGTGGACGGCATGAACCAGGTCCTGCGGCACACCGACGTCACCGCCGACTTCATCCGCGACTGCCTGATCGTCGCCGGCTGCGCCTTCCTGGTCCTCGGCCTCGGCGCCGCCACGCTCCGCCGCCGCACCCCCTGAGCGGGACCGGCCCGCACCCGGGTCCGGGAACGCGCGGCCGCTGACCCGCGCCGGACCCCGCCCGGAACCAGCCGGACGCCCGTCCCACCGCGGCCGGTCGCCCCACCCCGCCCCTCCGGCCGCTTCGCCGCGCCCCGCCGGCCCGGACGTCCCCTGTCCCGACCGGCGGACAGCGCACCCCCCGGACGGCGCCCGGTGCGAGGATGGGGGGCGGACGACGCACCCGAAGGACAGGCTCATGACCAAGAAAGTCGCCGTGCTCGGCACCGGAAAGATCGGCGAGGCCCTGCTCAGCGGAATGATCAGGGCCGGCCGCGCCCCCGCGGACGTACTGGTCACCACCCGCCGCGCCGAGCGCGCCGAGGAACTCCGCACCCGCTACGGCGTCGCACCCGTCAGCAACCCGGAGGCCGCCAAAACGGCCGACACCCTGATCCTCACGGTCAAACCGCAGGACATGGGCGCCCTGCTGGACGAGCTCGCCCCGCACACCCCCGCCAGCCGCCTGATCATCACCGGCGCCGCCGGCATCCCTACCTCCTTCGTCGAGCAGCGTCTCGCGGAGGGCACGCCCGTCGTCCGGGTCATGACGAACACCCCCGCCCTCGTCGACGAGGCCATGTCCGTCATCTCCGCCGGCACCCACGCCACCGACGAGCACCTCAGCCACGCCGAGGACGTCTTCGGCGCCGTCGGCAAGACCCTGCGGGTCCCCGAGGCCCAGCAGGACGCCGCCACCGCACTCTCCGGCTCCGGGCCCGCGTACTTCTACTACCTCGTGGAGGCCATGACGGACGCCGGCATCCTCCTCGGACTGCCCCGGGACAAGGCGCACGACCTCATCGTCCAGGCCGCGATCGGCGCCGCGGTGATGCTCCGCGACAGCGGGGAGCACCCGGTGAAGCTACGGGAGAACGTGACCTCACCGGCCGGCACCACCATCAACGCCATCCGCGAACTGGAGAACCACGGCGTGCGCGCCGCCCTCATCGCCGCCCTGGAGGCCGCCCGCGACCGCAGCCGCGCCCTGGCCTCCGGCACCGGCTGAACCAGGTGCGCCCCGGCACCGGCCGGCCCGGCTGTGGCCCCGGAGCCGGCCGGCTCCTGCGCACGACGCGCACGGGCGAACGGCCCCCACCATCCGCTCAGCCCGGCGGAAGCAGCCCGATCGCCCGGTAAGCGGCGTCCACCCGCGGCCTCGCCGCCGCTCGGGCCCGCTCCGCGCCCGACCGCAGCACCCTCTCCACATACGCCGGATCGGCCGCCAGCTCCCGGTGCCGCTCCCGCAGCGGATTCAGCAGCTCCACCACGGCATCGGCGACGTCCTTCTTCAACGCCCCGTACGACTCGTAGGCCGCGCTCAACTCCTCGGGGTCCCCGCCCTCACAGGCCGCGAGGATCTCCAGCAGATTCGAGACGCCCGGCCTGGCCGTCCGGTCGTACGCGACCTCGTGCCCGCTGTCGGTCACGGCCCGCAGGATCTTCCTGCGCACCACGTCAGGCTCGTCCAGCAGATAGACGATCCCCGCCCCGGCCTCGTGCGACTTGCCCATCTTCGACGTGGGGTCCTGCAGGTCCATGACCCGTGCCGCCACACCGGGGCGCGTCGCCCGCGGTACGACGAACGTGTGGCCGTAGCGCTGGTTGAACCGCACCGCCAGGTCCCGGCTCAGCTCGACGTGCTGCGCCTGGTCGTCCCCGACCGGCACCTCGTCCGTTCCGTACGCCAGGATGTCCGCCGCCATCAAGGCCGGATACGTCAGCAGGGACAGCCGCACGCCACGGCCCCTGGCCCGCTCCCGTGCCGTCTTCTCCCTGTACTGGATCATCCGGCGCATCTCGCCGTCCGTGGCGACGCACTCCAGCAGGTAGGACAGCCGCGCATGCTCGTCCACATGGCTCTGCACGAACAGGGTGCACCGCTCGGGGCTGAGTCCAGCCGCGAGCAGCAGTGTCGCCGCCTGATGCGTCAGCCGCCGCACGCGGGCCGGGTCGTGCTCCACGGTCAGGGCGTGCAGGTCGACGATGCAGAACAGCGCGTCCGCCCGGTGTTGGTCGACCTCGGCCCAGCGCCGCATGGCGCCCAGGTAGTTCCCCAGCGTCAGGTGCCCGCTCGGTTTGACCCCGCTGAAGATCCGCGTACCTGTCATCTCTCCGCTCTCCGCCTTCCGTCGAGGACCGCAGTGGCCCGCCGGCCGGCTTCGAGGCCTCCGGAGCGGAGACGCGTCAGTGGCCGCCGAGCGCGGCGGCCGCTGGTGCACACGTGACTCCGGCCGCCGTCAGGCGGCCCACCACTGGGTGTACGTATGCGTCGTCATGCCTCCGAGAGTACGCCGCGACCACGCTCCGGGGCAGGCGGTCCGGGCTGCGTCCGGGAGCGCGGAGAACCAAGTTGACACGCCCGGGACCGCTCCGTACTGTTTTTCGGGTTGTCCGATGTGAGCGCCGGTTCCGGCCGGTCCCCGGACACCATTCCGCAGGAACCCACTACAAGTTCGGCGAGATCCTCGTCGACGCACAGTCGTGCGCTCCCGCGAATGAGGAATCGTCGTTCGGAAGAACGCGCCGCCCGATTAGCTCGGGCGGACCAGGTTCCGCTAAAGTCTCACTCCGTTCGGACCGCATCAGCGGGACGGACAGCCCGGTGACAGGGCGTCAGAGGACCGAGAGGAAGTCTGATAGAGTCACAAACACACCGAAGGGAAACGCCCGGAGGAAAGCCGCGGAATTTGGTTCCGGGGTGAGTACAAAGGAAGTGTCCGTTCCTTGAGAACTCAACAGCGTGCTAAAAGTCAACGCCAGATATGTTGATACCCCGTCTGCCGGAGATTGTTCTCCGGTGACGAGGTTCCTTTGAAAAAAATACACAGCGAGGATGCTGTGTGCGGGAAGATAATTCCTCTTCCCGCACCGCTCTCGTGATGTGTTCGCCCCGAGTACGGGGAAGCATTCACGGAGAGTTTGATCCTGGCTCAGGACGAACGCTGGCGGCGTGCTTAACACATGCAAGTCGAACGATGAACCGGCTTCGGTCGGGGATTAGTGGCGAACGGGTGAGTAACACGTGGGCAATCTGCCCTTCACTCTGGGACAAGCCCTGGAAACGGGGTCTAATACCGGATATGACACCGGGAGGCATCTCCTCGGTGTGGAAAGCTCCGGCGGTGAAGGATGAGCCCGCGGCCTATCAGCTTGTTGGTGGGGTGATGGCCTACCAAGGCGACGACGGGTAGCCGGCCTGAGAGGGCGACCGGCCACACTGGGACTGAGACACGGCCCAGACTCCTACGGGAGGCAGCAGTGGGGAATATTGCACAATGGGCGCAAGCCTGATGCAGCGACGCCGCGTGGGGGATGACGGCCTTCGGGTTGTAAACCTCTTTCAGCAGGGAAGAAGCCGCAAGGTGACGGTACTTGCAGAAGAAGCGCCGGCTAACTACGTGCCAGCAGCCGCGGTAATACGTAGGGCGCAAGCGTTGTCCGGAATTATTGGGCGTAAAGAGCTCGTAGGCGGCGTGTCACGTCGGTTGTGAAAGCCCGGGGCTTAACTCCGGGTCTGCAGTCGATACGGGCATGCTTGAGTTCGGTAGGGGAGATCGGAATTCCTGGTGTAGCGGTGAAATGCGCAGATATCAGGAGGAACACCGGTGGCGAAGGCGGATCTCTGGGCCGATACTGACGCTGAGGAGCGAAAGCGTGGGGAGCGAACAGGATTAGATACCCTGGTAGTCCACGCCGTAAACGGTGGGCACTAGGTGTGGGTCACATTCCACGTGGTCCGTGCCGCAGCTAACGCATTAAGTGCCCCGCCTGGGGAGTACGGCCGCAAGGCTAAAACTCAAAGGAATTGACGGGGGCCCGCACAAGCGGCGGAGCATGTGGCTTAATTCGACGCAACGCGAAGAACCTTACCAAGGCTTGACATACACCGGAAAACCGTGGAGACACGGTCCCCCTTGTGGTCGGTGTACAGGTGGTGCATGGCTGTCGTCAGCTCGTGTCGTGAGATGTTGGGTTAAGTCCCGCAACGAGCGCAACCCTTGTCCCGTGTTGCCAGCAGGCCTTTGTGGTGCTGGGGACTCACGGGAGACCGCCGGGGTCAACTCGGAGGAAGGTGGGGACGACGTCAAGTCATCATGCCCCTTATGTCTTGGGCTGCACACGTGCTACAATGGCCGGTACAATGAGTTGCGATGCCGTGAGGTGGAGCGAATCTCAAAAAGCCGGTCTCAGTTCGGATTGGGGTCTGCAACTCGACCCCATGAAGTCGGAGTCGCTAGTAATCGCAGATCAGCAGTGCTGCGGTGAATACGTTCCCGGGCCTTGTACACACCGCCCGTCACGTCACGAAAGTCGGTAACACCCGAAGCCGGTGGCCCAACCCCTTGTGGGAGGGAGTCGTCGAAGGTGGGACTGGCGATTGGGACGAAGTCGTAACAAGGTAGCCGTACCGGAAGGTGCGGCTGGATCACCTCCTTTCTAAGGAGCACTTCTTACTCGGATCCTGTTGTGGGGTTCGGGTCAGAGGCCGGTTCATCGGCGAGTGTCCGGTGCCGGTTGCTCATGGGTGGAACGTTGACTATTCGGCCTGGTTCTGGGCTTGGAGGCTGCTAGTACTGCCCTTGTGGGGGCGTGGAACGTGGTTCTTCGGGTGGGACGGGTTGAGCACGCTGTTGGGTGTCTGAGGGCGCGGCCGCTTGGTTGTGTCTTCGGTTGCCGGCCCCAGTGAACTCAAGCCGTGTGGTTTGGGGTGGTGGGTGGTTGGTCGTTGTTTGAGAACTGCACAGTGGACGCGAGCATCTGTGGCCAAGTTTTTAAGGGCGCATGGTGGATGCCTTGGCACCAGGAACCGATGAAGGACGTGGGAGGCCGCGATAGGCCCCGGGGAGCTGTCAACCGAGCTGTGATCCGGGGGTGTCCGAATGGGGAAACCCGGCAGTCGTTATGGGCTGTCACCCATACCTGAACTCATAGGGTATGTGGAGGGAACGCGGGGAAGTGAAACATCTCAGTACCCGCAGGAAGAGAAAACAACCGTGATTCCGGGAGTAGTGGCGAGCGAAACTGGATGAGGCTAAACCTTGAGCGTGTGAGACCCGGCAGGGGTTGCGTTCAGGGGGTTGTGGGAGCGAGCTTCAGCAGTCTGCCGGCTGTTGGGTGAGTTAGAAACCGTTGATGTAGGCGAAGGGCATGCGAAAGGCCCGGCGTAGAGGGTAAGACCCCCGTAGCTGAAATGTCAGCGGCTCACTTGTTTGTTTCCCGAGTAGCATGGGGCCCGAGAAATCCTGTGTGAATCTGGCGGGACCACCCGCTAAGCCTAAATATTCCCTGGTGACCGATAGCGGATAGTACCGTGAGGGAATGGTGAAAAGTACCCCGGGAGGGGAGTGAAATAGTACCTGAAACCGTGTGCCTACAAGCCGTGGGAGCGTCGCTGGCGGGAACTTGTTCCTGTTAGTCGTGACTGCGTGCCTTTTGAAGAATGAGCCTGCGAGTTTGCGGCATGTTGCGAGGTTAACCTGTTGTGGGGGAGCCGTAGCGAAAGCGAGTCCGAATAGGGCGGTGGAGTAGCGTGCTCAAGACCCGAAGCGGAGTGATCTAGCCATGGGCAGGTTGAAGCGGCTGTAAGAGGTCGTGGAGGACCGAACCCACCAGGGTTGAAAACCTGGGGGATGACCTGTGGTTAGGGGTGAAAGGCCAATCAAACTCCGTGATAGCTGGTTCTCCCCGAAATGCATTTAGGTGCAGCGTCGTGTGTTTCTTGCCGGAGGTAGAGCACTGGATAGGCGATGGGCCTTACCGGGTTACTGACCTTAGCCAAACTCCGAATGCCGGTAAGTGAGAGCGCGGCAGTGAGACTGTGGGGGATAAGCTCCATGGTCGAGAGGGAAACAGCCCAGAGCATCGACTAAGGCCCCTAAGCGTGTGCTAAGTGGGAAAGGATGTGGAGTCGCAGAGACAACCAGGAGGTTGGCTTAGAAGCAGCCATCCTTGAAAGAGTGCGTAATAGCTCACTGGTCTAGTGATTCCGCGCCGATAATGTAGCGGGGCTCAAGCACACCGCCGAAGTCGTGTCATTGCGATATTACTCTTAACGGAGGTCGTGATGGGTAGGGGAGCGTCGTCTGCTGGGTGAAGCAGCACCGGAAGGTAGTTGTGGACGGTTGACGAGTGAGAATGCAGGCATGAGTAGCGATTCACACGTGGGAAACGTGTGCGCCGATTGACTAAGGGTTCCTGGGTCAAGCTGATCTGCCCAGGGTAAGTCGGGACCTAAGGCGAGGCCGACAGGCGTAGTCGATGGATAACCGGTTGATATTCCGGTACCCGCTGTGAAGCGTCAAACATTGAATCCAGTGATGCTAAGCCCGTGAAGCCGCCCCGGAGCCTTCGGGTGAAGGGGAGTGGTGGAGCCGGTGGCCCGAGCTGGTAGTAGGTGAGTGATGGGGTGACGCAGGAAGGTAGTCCATCCCGGGCGGTGGTTGTCCCGGGGTAAGGGTGTAGCCCGTCAGGTAGGTAAATCCGCCTGGCTTGTGGGTGAGGCCTGATGCCGAGCCGATTGTGGTGAAGTGGATGATCCTATGCTGTCGAGAAAAGCCTCTAGCGAGTTTTGTGGCGGCCCGTACCCTAAACCGACTCAGGTGGTCTGGTAGAGAATACCGAGGCGTTCGGGTGAACTATGGTTAAGGAACTCGGCAAAATGCCCCCGTAACTTCGGGAGAAGGGGGGCCATTCCTGGTGATCGCCCGTGCGGTGTGAGCTGGGGGTGGCCGCAGAGACCAGCGAGAAGCGACTGTTTACTAAAAACACAGGTCCGTGCGAAGCCGTAAGGCGATGTATACGGACTGACGCCTGCCCGGTGCTGGAACGTTAAGGGGACCGGTTAGCTCACTTTCGGGTGGGCGAGGCTGAGAACTTAAGCGCCAGTAAACGGCGGTGGTAACTATAACCATCCTAAGGTAGCGAAATTCCTTGTCGGGTAAGTTCCGACCTGCACGAATGGCGTAACGACTTCTTGACTGTCTCAACCATAGGCCCGGTGAAATTGCAGTACGAGTAAAGATGCTCGTTTCGCGCAGCAGGACGGAAAGACCCCGGGACCTTTACTATAGTTTGATATTGGTGTTCGGTTCGGCTTGTGTAGGATAGGTGGGAGACTGTGATGCGGGCACGCCAGTGTTCGTGGAGTCGTTGTTGAAATACCACTCTGGTCGTGCTGGATGTCTAACCTGGGTCCGTGATCCGGATCAGGGACAGTGTCTGATGGGTAGTTTAACTGGGGCGGTTGCCTCCTAAAGGGTAACGGAGGCGCCCAAAGGTTCCCTCAGCCTGGTTGGTAATCAGGTGTTGAGTGTAAGTGCACAAGGGAGCTTGACTGTGAGACTGACGGGTCGAGCAGGGACGAAAGTCGGGACTAGTGATCCGGCGGTGGCTTGTGGAAGCGCCGTCGCTCAACGGATAAAAGGTACCCCGGGGATAACAGGCTGATCTTCCCCAAGAGTCCATATCGACGGGATGGTTTGGCACCTCGATGTCGGCTCGTCGCATCCTGGGGCTGGAGTCGGTCCCAAGGGTTGGGCTGTTCGCCCATTAAAGCGGTACGCGAGCTGGGTTTAGAACGTCGTGAGACAGTTCGGTCCCTATCCGCTGTGCGCGTAGGAGTCTTGAGAAGGGCTGTCCCTAGTACGAGAGGACCGGGACGGACGAACCTCTGGTGTGCCAGTTGTTCTGCCAAGGGCATGGCTGGTTGGCTACGTTCGGGAGGGATAACCGCTGAAAGCATCTAAGCGGGAAGCCTGCTTCGAGATGAGGGCTCCCACCTACTTGATGGGGTAAGGCTCCCAGTAGACGACTGGGTTGATAGGCCAGGTCTGGAAGCACCGTGAGGTGTGGAGGTGACTGGTACTAATAGGCCGAGGGCTTGTCCTCAGGTGCTCGCGTTCACTGTGTTGGTTCTGAAACCACGAACAATCACATGGTCTTGCCCGTAGGGGTTGGGGTTGTGGTTGGTGGTGTGTGTTTCGGTGGTTATAGCGTGGGGGAAACGCCCGGTTACATTCCGAACCCGGAAGCTAAGCCTTACAGCGCCGATGGTACTGCAGGGGGGACCCTGTGGGAGAGTAGGACGCCGCCGAACTCTTTGTGAGAGAGCCCTGGTACTGGGTTACCCAGTACCAGGGCTCTCTGCGTTTTCCGCATCGTCTACTGTCAGGGCATGCGCTACGACTTGGTCATCTTCGACAACGACGGCGTACTCGTCGACAGTGAGCCGATTTCCAACCGGATCCTCGCCGAGTACCTGACCGAGCTAGGGCACCCCACCACATACGAGGACTCGCTGCGCGACTACCTCGGCGGCGCTGTGCACCGCGTCCACGACATCATCTTCGAGCGAAGCGGCCGGCGCCTCCCCGAAGGCTTCGACGAGGGGTACCACACCCGCGTGTTCGAGGCGTTCGAGCGGGAGTTGACCGTGGTTCCCGGTGTCCCCGATATTCTCGGGCGACTCACGGCCGCCGGGATCGCGTACTGCGTCGCCTCGTCGGGAAGTCACCAGCGCATTCGCGTCGGGCACCGCAAGACAGGGCTGGACGCATGGTTCGACGACAGCCGGATCTTCAGCTCGCAGGACGTCGGGCGGGGCAAACCCGAACCGGATCTCTTTCTCCACGCGGCGAAGCGCATGGACGTTCCCCCGGCGCGCTGCGCCGTCGTCGAGGACAGCCCACTCGGGGTACAGGCGGCCCTGGCGGCCGGAATGGACGTCTACGGGTTCACCGCGATGACGCCCGCCCAGCGGCTCCTGGACGCCGGCGCCCGGCAACTCTTCGACGACATGGCGCAGTTGCCGGACCTGCTGCTCACCGACCCGGAGGGCACCGGCGGGCCCGAGCGGGCGGCACCCGTGCGGCCCGTCGCGACGGCATGCGAGGACGAGATCGCCTGACGCATCTCTACCGGTGAGTAGCCCGGAGGCTTACGCTGTGCCGCCATGACGGAAGTGCTGCGGCGCGGTAGGGCTTCTCTGGCGTTTGCCTTCTTTGCGCAGGGCGCCACCTTCGCGCTGCTCGTGACGCGCATTCCCGCCATTCAGGACCGGTACGGGGTGTCCGACGCGCTGCTGCCCGCCTTCCTCGCCGCGGTGCCGGTGCTCGCGGGCGTCGGGAGCGTGTCCACCGAGCGCATGGTTCGGCGCCTGCGGCCCAGTCGCGTACTGCGCTGGTCGCAACCCCTGGTCCTGCTGGCCCTGCTGGCCGCCGGGTCCGGGCACCTGCTGTGGCAGGCGGCCCTGGCACTCGCCGCGTTCGGGCTGTCGGTCGGTGCGCTGGACGCGTCCATGAACATGCTCGGGGTGAGCCTCCAGCACGCGTACGGGCGCAGCATCATGCTCGGGTTCCACGCCGCGTTCAGCCTGGGCGGAATTCTCGGCGCCTCCCTCGCGTGGTCCGGGGCCCACTGGCAACTGCCGCTGCCCGTCACCTACATGCCCGTCGTGCTGGTGCTGCTGCCGGCGACCCTGCTCGGCAGCAGGTGGTACGTCGACAGCGGCACCGGGGCGGGGACCGGCGGCGCGGGCGACCCCGACGGCCCCGGGCACCCGGACGGCACCGCCCCCGCCCCCGTCCGCATCGCTTTCCAGCTGCTGCTGCCCTTCTGCCTGGTGATGGCGTTCGCGTACATCGGGGACTCCACGGTCTCCAACTGGAGCGCGAAGTACCTCCAGGACGTGCTGGGCGGCTCGGAGCAGCTCTCCACGGTGCCGTACAACGTCTACATGGCGATGACGCTGCTCGGCCGTGCCCTCGGCGACCTGGGGGTGCGGCGGTTCGGGGCGGCCGGTGTGGTGCGCTGCGGAACGCTGCTCGCGGCGCTCGGCTTCGCGGTGGTCGCGGTGGCGCCCGGCGCCTGGGCGGGCATCGCCGGCTTCACCCTGCTCGGGCTCGGGCTCTGCGTCCTGGTGCCGCAGACCTTCGCCGCGGCGGGGCGGCAGGCCGCCGAGCGGTACGGTCCCGGGGCCTCGGACGCGGCCGTCGCACGGCTCAACGTCTTCAACTATGTGGGCTTCCTCGTCGGTTCCCCCCTGGTCGGGGCGCTCGGCGACGCGTGGAACTACCGTGCCGCGATGCTCGTTCCCATGGCGCTGGTGCTTGTGACACTGTGCTACGCCAGGTCGTTCGCTCCCGGCGCGGCCCGATACGGTGGCGGGCATGAGCGGCCGCGCGCAGTTGATGTGGGATGACGCAGTATCGGGGTACGACTTCGGGCCCGACCACCCCATGGACCCGGTCCGGCTGGGCCTCACCAGGAGCCTGATCTCGGCGTTCGGGCTCGACCGCGAGCTGACGGTCGTCGCCGCCCGGCCCGCCGGCGAGTCCACTCTCCGGCTCGTGCACCGAGACGACTACATCGACGCGGTCAAGGCGGCCTCCGCCGACCCCGCATCCGCACACGGGGACTACGGCATCGGCACCCTCGACGACCCCGCGTTCCCGCGGATGCACGAGGTGTCCGCGCTGATCGCCGGCCAGTCCGTGGGTGCGGCAGAGGCCGTGTGGCGCGGCGAGGCCCTGCACGCCGTGAACTTCGCCGGCGGGCTGCACCACGCCATGCCCGCCGCCGCCTCCGGCTTCTGCGTCTACAACGACCCGGCGCTCGCCATCGCCCGCCTCCTGGAGCTGGGCGCGGAGCGCGTGGCCTACGTCGATGTGGACGTGCACCACGGCGACGGGGTGCAGACGGCGTTCTGGGACGACCCGAGGGTGCTCACCGTCTCCCTGCACGAACACCCCCAGACGCTCTTCCCCGGCTCCGGCTGGCCCGAGGAGACCGGAGGAGAGGCGGCGGAGGGGTCGGCCGTGAACGTGGCCTTGCCCGCCGGTACCGGCGACGCGGGCTGGCTGCGGGCCTTCCACGCCGTGGTGCCGGAGCTGGTGGCGGACTTCCGTCCCCAGGTGCTGGTCACCCAGCATGGCGCGGACACCCACTTCGAGGATCCGCTGGCGCACCTCACGGTGTCCCTGGACGCCCAGCGGGCCGTCCAGCTCGCCTGCCACGAGCTGGCGCACGAGCACGCGGAGGGCCGCTGGATCGCGCTGGGCGGCGGCGGATACGCCGTGGTCGACGTGGTGCCGCGGTCCTGGACGCACCTGGTGGCCATCGCCGCGGGCCGTCCCGTCGAGCCGGCGGAGCGGCTTCCCGAGGAGTGGCGGGGCGAAGTCTTCGCCAAGGGCCGGGGCGTGGCGCCCGGCCGGATGACGGACGGGCGCTGGCCCGTCGGCTACGCGCCCTGGGAGGACGGCTACGACCCGGCCTCCCGCATCGACCAGGCGGTGCGCGCCACCAGGAAGGCCGTGTTCCCGCTGCGCGGCATGCTGCCGTAGCGAGGGCACGATCGCGGTGCCGTGCCGTGCGCGGTGCCGTGCCGTGCGCGGTACGCCCGCGCTCGTCCCGGGCGGGTTTTTCCCGATTCCGCCTGTCCCGGCCCGTCCGATGCGGCAGCATCAGGGGCGTGTCCGGGGCAGTTCGGGCTCGCGCCGTATCACTGCGCGCCCCTCCGCCGCCCCGCTCGCGATCGCACACCGGCACTCCGACGCACCCCCGTCGGCGCCCCGCAAGCTCCCTCGGGAGGCCGTCGGGCCGTCGTCGGGCGGCGTCCGCGAGCTCTTCAACCGGCTCGTGCAGACGTTCCGTCGGCGCCGTATCGCATCGACCTCCGCTCATTGCAGGGCAGGCGTGTCGACAAAACGATCCAGTTCCGTCTACGCATCTGCAATCTCGGCGACGTACAGACGGTCGCTCTGGTGCGGGAACCCGGCGCACGCCTCGTAGCAAATGAGACCGGCGCACACACCCGTCCACCGCATCTCATGCGCACCGCGACGGTCGCGCCGGTGTGCCCCGTGCGGCCTTTCACGCAGCCGCCGCCGACTGTGGCGCGCGAGGTTTCGGTGCAGGTCAGAAGGGGTGCGGAGGTCTGTGAGTGGCGGGCGCGGGCCGGTTGGCGCCGAAGGCCCGCGTGGTCCGGGGGCGGCTCCCGAGGGGCGTTCCGCGCGTCGGTGCCGTACGCCCCCTCCTCCACCGGGCGCCTACTCGCTATGTACTCAAACGGGCGTGTCTGTCACAGTAGGCGGCTGAATGCTGCTCCTCTTCCCCACTCGCATCACCCGCCCCTACTCTGGGGAGTGAGCGCACAGCGACGAGGAGTCACCGGAGGGGAAGCCGGTGCCCGTCATGTGCGGAAGGTTCAGGTGTGTCATGGCTGCTGGCGAGAGGCCTCTGAACGAGGTTCAGTTCCTGACCGTGGCGGAAGTCGCCTCGGTGATGCGAGTGTCGAAGATGACCGTGTACCGCTTGGTGCACAGCGGTCATCTGCCCGCGATCCGGGTGGGGAGGTCCTTCCGAGTCCCGGAGCAAGCGGTTCACGAGTACCTTCGCGACTCATATGTGGGGGTGGAGACGGCCTGACGGTGGATGTCCGGGGACTCCGGGGGCCCGCCCGATGGGTGTCTCCCGGAGTTCTCTTCGAGGGGCGCTTCAGGGGCTCCTGGGGCTCCTGGGGCTCCTCAAAGGGTCCTCCAAGGGTCCTCCGAGGAGTTCTGCTGGTGTCCTCCGCGGGGTTCTCCAAGGGCTCTCCAAGGGTTCTCCACGGAGTTCTCCGCGGGGCGAGCCGCCCCGCCGAAGGCTTTTTCCGCCCCTCGATTACAACCCTGGCGGCCAGCCGGGGTAGGCTAGCCCTTCGTAGGTCGTGTGGGCCCCAATGCAGCCCCGCACCGTGTGATTGCCCCCCGTCGAGTGGGGGTCGCCATGAGAAGTGAGCGAGGGTTGTAGTGGGCTCAGTCATCAAGAAGCGGCGCAAGCGGATGGCGAAGAAGAAGCACCGCAAGCTGCTCAAGCGCACCCGCGTCCAGCGGCGCAACAAGAAGTAGCGTCCGCAGGATCAAGCGCGCGTTGTGGCCCTTCCACCACCGGTGGGAGGGCCACAGCCGCTTGCGTTCCGATAACGTCTCGCACGCGCCGTACCCACCCGGCACCGGTCCGGCTGTAGGACAGTACGGACGGCGCGTGATCAGGGGCGGCGCGGCGTCGGTGCACCGCGCCGGTCACGGCGTACGGTCGGCACCACACGGCACGGCGCTCCGCGGATGGGAAGGCAGGCGCTGATCTTGGGCAGGATCGTGCTCGTGACCGGGGTGGCCCGGCAGCTCGGCGGCCGGTTCGTCCGGCGGCTGACGCGGGACCCCCAGGTCGAACGGGTCATCGCGGTGGACGCGGTCACGCCCGAGCACGAGCTGGGTGACGCCGAGTTCGTGGCGGCCGACATACGCCAGCCGGCGATCGGCCGGGTGCTCGCCGAGTACGCCGTCGACACCGTCGTGCACATGGACGTCTCCGGTACCGCGCTCGGCGGCGGCAGCCGCGGCGCGGTCAAGGAGACCAACGTCATCGGCACCATGCAGCTCCTCGGCGCCTGCCAGAAGTCGCCCACCGTCCGGCGTCTCGTGGTGAAGTCCTCCACGAACGTCTACGGCTCCGCGCCCCGCGACCCCGCCGTCTTCAGCGAGACCACGCCGCCCAAGTCGCTGCCCGGCGGCGGCTTCGCCAAGGACGCGGTCGAGGTCGAGGGGTACGTACGGGGCTTCGCGCGGCGCCGCCCCGACGTCGCCGTGTGCATCCTGCGGTTCGCGAACATCCTCGGCCCCACCGGGGACACCCCGCTCGCCGAGTACTTCTCGCTGCCGGTGCTGCCGAGCGTCTTCGGCTACGACCCCAGGCTCCAGTTCGTCCACGAGGACGACGTGCTGGACGTGCTGAGCCTGGCGGCGTACGAGGCGGAGCCGAGCGCCCTCAGCAGCGGCACGTTCAATGTGGCGGGCGACGGGGTCCTGCTGCTGTCGCAGTGCGCGCGGCGCCTCGGCCGGCCCACCGTGCCCGTCCTGCTGCCGGCCGTCACCTGGGCCGGCTCGGCGCTGCGGACGGTCGGCCTGACGGACTTCTCGCCGGAGCAACTGCGGCTGCTCACGCACGGACGGGTGGTGGCGACCCGGCGGATGCGGGAGACACTCGGGTTCACGCCCCGGTACAGCACCGCCGAGACGTTCGCGGAGTTCGTCCGCACCCGCGGCCCCGGTCTGCTGCCGCCCGAGAGCGTGGCGGCGGCCGTCGACCGGGTGGCGGCGACGCCGTTCGTGAGGCGTGCGGTGGCGTGGGCGGCGGGCGGGTTCGGCGTGGGCGGCGGTCCGGACGTGGGCGGTGCGTCTGATGCGGCCGCCGCGTCCGGGGTACCCGGTGCTGGCCGTGCACGCCGTGCGTCCGGTGCGTCAGGTGCAGCCGGCGCGTCTGATGCCTCCGGTGCCCACGAGCGCCGTTCCGGCCAGCGTCGATAGAGGAGCGCAGCAACGATGGCGGACGCCAAGGTCATTCCCTTCGACGACGACAGGGCGCGCGGAAGCGCCCAGCGCGCCGGGCGCCGCCGTGGCCCGGCCGCGGGCTCCGACGGCTCGCGCGGCAGGGACGGTAGGGACGGCAGGGGCAATCGGGAAGCCCGGGACGACGGGGACGGCCGCGGTGGGCGGGAGGCCGACGGCCCCCGTGACGCCGGCGATGTCCGTGCCGTTCGTGACGCTCATGACGCCGACGGCGCGGAGGGTGCGGCGCATACGGACGGCTCCGGGGCGGGCCCGGTGGGCGAGGTGGCGACCCTGCCCGGCCAGCAGGCCCACCGCACGGAGGCCCGCGCGACGGGCGGCGGTGGCCCGGCAGCGGGCGACGCGACCGCCGGTGACGCGGCGGGGCAGGCCCGGGCGGCGGGCTCCACGAGTGCTGCGGGACGGGGTCGTGGCGCGCGGGCGGGCGGCGGGGACGCCGGTGGCCGGGCCCGCGGTGGCCGGGCCCGCGGTGGCGCGCGGCCCGGTGAGGCGGGTGCCGGTGCCGA
This sequence comes from Streptomyces sp. DSM 116793, assembly GCF_057320905.1. Classification (NCBI taxonomy): domain Bacteria; kingdom Bacillati; phylum Actinomycetota; class Actinomycetes; order Kitasatosporales; family Streptomycetaceae; genus Streptomyces; species Streptomyces sp. DSM 116793. The sequence goes on from NZ_CM170494.1 coordinate 5,319,225, forward strand.
GGGGGCCGGTGGCGAGAGGGCAGGTGGCGAGAGGGCAGGTGGCGAGAGGGCAGGTGGCGAGAGGGCAGGCGGAGACGCGGCCTCTGGCGAGAGGGCAGGGGGAGACGCGCCCTTTGGAGTGGCGGCCTCTGGCGAGCCGACCGATGCCGAGGGAGCCGATGGACAGGGAGCCGATGGGCAGGCGGGCGGTGGACGGGCGGGCGGTGGTGAGGCGGGCCGCTGGGAGCGGCGTCTCGCGAGCGGCCTCGCCTTCCTGCGCCGCCGCCTCACCGGCAACTACGAGGTCGACGACTTCGGCTACGACCCGGAACTCACCGACCAGGTCCTGATGTCGCTGCTGCGGCTCCTCTACGAGAACTACTTCCGCGTCGACGTCAAAGGCATCGAGAACATCCCGTCCGAGGGCGGGGCCCTCATCGTCGCCAACCACTCCGGCACATTGCCGCTGGACGGGCTGATGATGCAGGTCGCCGTGCACGACCGGCACCCCGAGGGACGGCACCTGCGACTGCTCGCCGCGGATCTCGTCTTCATGCTGCCGGTCGTCAACGAACTCGCCCGCAAGGCCGGCCACACCCTGGCCTGCGCGGAGGACGCGGAAGTGCTCCTCGGGCGCGGTGAGCTGGTGGGCGTGATGCCGGAGGGCTTCAAGGGGCTCGGGAAGCCGTTCGCCGAGCGGTACAAGCTCCAGCGGTTCGGGCGGGGCGGCTTCGTCTCCACGGCGCTGCGTGCCGGCGCTCCGATCGTGCCGTGCTCGATCGTCGGGGCGGAGGAGATCTACCCGATGATCGGCAACGCCAAGACCGTGGCGCGGCTGCTGGGCTTCCCCTACTTCCCGGTGACGCCCACGTTTCCCTGGCTGGGGCCGCTGGGGGCGGTGCCGTTGCCGACGAAGTGGACGATCGAGTTCGGGGAGCCGATCGAGACGGAGGGGTATGCGCCGGAGGCGGCGGAGGATCCGATGCTGATGTTCAACCTCACGGATCAGGTGCGGGAACGGATTCAGCACACGCTGTACCGGTTGCTGGTGCAGCGGAGGTCGGTCTTCTTCTGAGTGCCCGGCTGCCGCGGTCTTCTTCCGAGTGCCCGGCTTCGCCGGGGCGGGACCCTGCGGGTGCGGTGGGGCCGTTCGCGCAGTTCCCCGCGCCCCTTCTTCGTGGGGCGTTCCGTGCCGGGTTCGTACCTGCGGGTGCGTCGTGGTTGTTCGCGCAGTTCCCGGCGCCCCTTCTGCGGGCCGGGGCTCGTCCCCAGGTAAGGGGCACGCCCGGACAGGGGCGCGGGGAACCATGCGCCAAGCCGCGTCGGACCCGTCGGTCCGGGAGTCTCCGGTGCCTCCGGAGCCGCGTCACCGGATGCGGCTCACCCGCTCGCGTAGCCAGAAAGGGCGGGTGGCGCGCTGCTGCGGAAAGCGGTGGAGGTCCCTGCGGTACCGGCTGCGGGGCGGGGGGTCCTGCCAGACGGGCGGGGCGTGGCCGTGCTCGTCGCGGAACAGGACGTCCCAGCGTCGGCCACCGGACCCGCCGGACCCACCGGACGGTGTGGCCCGCTCCTTGGTGATGGTGAGGGTCTGGACGTAGGGGGCGCCGGCGCCGGCTCGGTAGGCGGCCTCCCGCAGCCGCCACAGGGCCGTGCGCTCCGGGAAGTCCGTGAGCTGGAGGACGGTGTGCCCGGCGGGGTCCTGGGCGCCGTCCTCGGTCCCGGCCGCGCCCCAGCCGTGGAAGGCGGGCGGCGGGTCCACGTCGAGCTGCACCTCCTGGTGGCCCAGGACGGCCCGGTGTTCCAGCCGCAGCGTGCGCCAGTGCTCGGGCGCGTGGGCCACGGCGGCCGCGGCTATGCGGTCCTGGAGGGCGGCCCTCTCGTCGTCCGGGAGCGGCCGCTCCAGGGCCTGCCAGGCGCGGACCTGCGCCGGCTTCGGCTTGCGTGGCGCGTACATGCCCCGGTCGCCGTCGAAGGTGAAGGAGAAGAACACCACGCGACCGGCGAACGCCTTGAAAGCATCACTGTTGTAGTACTGGAACGCGAGCAGCCAGAAGTTGAACGAGAACGTCACCTCGGTGTCCGTCCTGCGGTACGAGACGGGGCTGTGCTCCGTGAGCCATGCGCCGACGGCGTTGTCCCGGCCGAGCGCCACGCCGAGCAGCCACTGCACGACGCCTTCCACGGCCAGCACGGCGCAGAACCAGAGCGTGCAGGTGGCGACGGTGAGCGGCATGCCGAGCCAGGCCGGGACCAGGCCCGTCCAGAAGTGGTACGTGTGGCTGGGCACCCCGGTCACGGCGGTCTCGACGATGCCGGGCAGCAGGGTCGCGTAGCCGGCGAGCAGGGCGAAGGCCGCGGTGTTCAGCAGGTAGCGGAGCAGGCTGAGCGGGTGCCGGGTGAAGGGCCACTGGGGGCGGATGCCGACCATGGCGCTGCCGCAGTGCAGCAGCAGTGTGAGCAGTGCCCCCGCGACCGAGAGCAGCGCGACCGGCTTGTGGAACCCGGGGTGCTGGAACCGGACGGAGATGGCGTAGCTGAGGTACCCGGAGAGGACGCACCGGGTGAGCCAGACCACGGTGATCAGCAGCTTGCCGAGGAGCACGGTGGGCCGCGCACGCGGCACCCCTTCGCCGGGTGCCGGCCGCATGGGCGGCCAGGACAGCAGCAGGAACGAGGCCAGCACCAGGGCGATGGCCAGTGACAGGTGGTGTCTCGCCTGGCCGTGCACATCGCCGAACGCCGAGTAGAGGCCGAGCCCGATCAGGGCGAGCACGCCGAGGACCAGCGCCGCACCGCGAGCCCCCCGCCCCGTCATTCCCTCATCCTAACGCCGTGTGCCCCAGCGGGACTTGACTTGAACCGTATGGCCCGCACAGCCCCCGTCCCGCACGACCACCGTGCCGCCGCACGTCCCGCACAGCCCCGTCCCGCCGCACGTCCCGCACGACCACCGTGCCGCGGTCCGCACGGTCACCGTGCCCCGCACGCCTGGCCAGCCACCGTGCCCCGCACGCCCGGCCGGCCACCGTGGCCCGTACGCCCCGCACCGGTCAGCCCAGCCCGGTTCGCCTGGGCGCCGCCCCGGCCGGTCGCTGCCGATCACCGCCCGGCCGGTCGGCGTTGGTCTCCGCGTCCACCGGTCCGCCCCCGCCGTCGCCCCGGCCGGACCAAGCGGTCCCCACCCGGCGGCCGGGTGCCCCGGGCCCACAAGGGGCCTCAAGAGGGACGCGGGGGCCACAGGAGAGCCCCGGAGGGCCGCACAGGGCCGGCCGGGAGCCGTGCCGCACAGGCCTCGCGCAGGGCCCGCGCAGGGGCCGCCGCAAGGAGCCGTGCCGCACAGGGCCACAAGGAGCTGTAGGGGGCCCTTCCCTGCGGGGCCGTACGGCCTACCTCCTGCCGCCGCCCTGGCCGTCGATGCCGAGTCCGAGGACGTCCGGGAGAAGGGGCGGGAGGGTGATCTCCGGCTCGGGGGTGCTGCTGCGGCCGCCCTTGGCGGACGGGCTCGGGGGGTTGGTGTCGGTCGTCGGGGGATCGAAGAGGTCGCCGGGGGAGCTGCCGAGCAGGCCGCCGCCGTCGCCGGAGCCGGAGGTGGACGGCTCGGGGTCGCCGGTGCGCTCGCGGTGGCCGCTCTTGGAGCCGGACGCGGACGGGGCCGGGTCGCCGGAGCCGGACGGGCCGCCCGAGCCCTGGCCCGAGCCGGGGCGCTGGGTGCCGGGGCCCTGGGAGGGGGTGCGCGGCAGCAACGGGCGGAGCGGGTCGACTTCCTGGTCTATGGCGTCGAAGACCGACGTGACCTGGTCGCGGACGTCACCGAGCTGGACGGGCAGCTGGTCCCGGAGGGCGGTCCAGCTGTCGCGGTGCGACTGGGAGAACGAGGAGAGCGCCTCGATGGGCGCGAGGGAGCCGTCGCGCTTGTAGGCGGCGAAGAGCAGGCGGTGGCCCTCGGACGCGTCATGGCGCATGCCGGACAGGGCGTGTCTGACCTCCGAGACGGACTCCGTGTCGAGCGGGCCCGAGCGGCGGCGCTCCATGAGTCTTCGGGCCTCGTTGAGCCGGGTGGAGGCCTGGTCGAGGTAGATCTGCCCGCGGGCGGCGTCGTTGTCCGCCAGGCCCAGCTTGACGTCCTCCATGCCGCGCTTGAGGCCGTAGAGGGAGTCGCCCGGGAGGGCGTCGGTGCTGGCCGCGGCCACGCCGCCGAAGGCGCCCGCGGCCACGCCGACGGTGAGCCCGCCCGCGGCCAGGCCCTTGGTGAGGCGGGTCCTGGGGCGCAGCCCGCGCAACGGTCCCGCGCGGTGGGACTTCCGGCGGCGGGAGCGCTGCTCGGGGACGGCGGCGTCGGGGGCGTCGGTGGCGCCCGTGGCCTCGCCCGGGGCCTCGCCCGGGGCCGTGCCGCCCTGTTCCAGGGCCTCCATGGCGGCGACGAGCCGGGCGCGCTGGACGGCCTTGACGTCGCGTTCCAGCTCGGGCCTCGGCAGGTCGGCCAGGCCTCCGGCCAGCGCCAGCATCCGGGTCTGCTCGGTGCCTTCCGCCGGCTCTTCGGGGCGCTCGGCAGCGGTGCCCCGGGCGGATCGCTCCTCCAGGGCCCGGGCGAAGGCGTTCGCCCGCCGGTGTGCCGATACGTTCGCGATCACTGGCGGCACCTCCTCTCGTCATGACGGTCGACTCCCCAGGGGACCCTGGGGGTTGCGGCGTCCAACCAGGCTCACACGATCGGGTGAGCCAGGGCAGTGGGCGTGCAACCGCAGGGAGCCTGCATCTCGCACAACGAGTGGCGCGGCACATGGGTTACGGACGAAAGATGATCGGATCGTGACGCCAACTGTCTTTCACCGTAAGTGAATTGACAATTGCTCTCTGTGTGCGCAAGGGGTGTTCGCGCACGGCCATGGGTGGGGTAGAGGGATGGGTACAGCGGGAGGCGGGCGCCGCGGGGTGGGGCTGCGGGCGCTGTGGGCGGGCCGGTGGGTGTCCGCGAAGACGGCGGGGGGCGTGGGCACGCTCGGCGGCGGCCGGCCGGGGAGGGGGGCTTCGGGGCCTGAGGTCTCAGGAACCTGGGGGATCTGAGGAACTAGGGGATCTAGGGGATCTGGGGAACCTGGGGATCTGAGGAGCTGAGGAGCCTGGGGAATCCGAGGAGCCTGAGGGTGGGGGCTCAGCGGGCGTCGTCGGGGAGCAGGCGGGCGAGGGTGCGGACCGCCCGGTACTGGAGCGTCTTGATGGCGCCTTCGTTCTTCCCCATGACGCGGGCGGTCTCGGCGACCGAGAGGCCCTGGAGGAAGCGCAGGGTCACGCACTCCTGCTGCTGGGGGTTGAGGCGGCGTACGGCGTCGAGCAGGGCGGCGTTGGACAGGGACTCCAGGACGGAGTCCTCGGGGCTGCGCTCGACCTCGTTGGCGTCGAGCATCTCGCCGGTGGTGACCTCCAGGCGGAAGCGGCTGGACTTGAAGTGGTCGGCGACGAGATTGCGGGCGATGGTGACGAGCCAGGCGCCGAAGTCACGGCCCTGCCAGGTGAAGGTGCCGATGCGGCGCAGGGCGCGCAGGAACGTCTCGCTGGTGAGGTCCTCGGCGGTCGCCTTGCCGCCGACGCGGTAGTAGATGTAGCGGTAGACGGTGTCGCTGTACTGGTCGTAGAGGCGGCCGAAGGCCTCGGCCTCGCCGGCCTGGGCGCGCTCGACCAGCTCCATCATCCGGGCGCTGTCGCTGTCGGCGGCCGGGCGGCGGGCGGTGGGGGTGGCGGCGGCCTGGGTGGCGCGGCCGCGGCGGCCGACGGCGGCGCTGCCGTCGGCCAGGGCGTAGCACGGACCGGAGGGTCCGGTGGGGCGGGGTGCGGTGCGGGTGGGGACGGTGGCGGCCGCGGGCACGGCGTACGCGGTGGGGGTGGCATACGCGGTGCGGACGGTGGGGACGAAGCCGCGCAGGCGGTCGAGGACCGTAGCGCGCAGCGTAGCCAGGCCCGAGGCGTCAACCCCGACGTGTGGGTACACAAGACTCCCAGAGGCAGAGCTTCCATCACGTGCAGTACGGGACCATTCACCCGTCGTGGCGACGCGTGGGTACCGGTTTTCGTCTGAGGAGAATAACGCTTCGTACAGGCGGCGCTACACCCAGTTGCCCAAATCATCGGTTCCGTCGCTTCTGTTATCGATCGACGACCGTTCAAGTAGCAATCGGTGACCGAATGTTGATCGATTGGGTTCGGGTTCGGTCTGGTTCCGAGGTGTGTTGTGGTCGAGTGGCATCAACGCGACTGGCGAGGGGTGTACGCGGGTAAGACGGCAAGATTGCCGCGTGTCCGCGCTTGTGTCGGATTGTGTGTCCTTGCGCCGTACGGACGCATGTGGCGGGCCCGTGGTTGGGCCGAACGGAGCGTGCGGTTGTACTCCGTACGTAGGTGGGGGGCGCGGTGGACACGCAGCGTGACATGACGCGGGCCGAGCCCCGGCCCACCCGAGGGGCGCGGGGAGCTGCGCCACCAGCCACGACGAGACCGTCAGGTCGGCACCGCCTTGGAGGGGCGTTCTCTGTCGTTTCCGGACCAGCCGGTGGTGGGTTGCGCGCGCGGTCCCCCGCGCCCGTGAGATGGACCGGGGCGCAGCCCCGCCTTGAAGGGGCGCGGGGAACCGCGCGACAAGCCACGACGAGACCGTGAGGTCGGCACCGGTCCGGACCGTCAGGTCGGTACGGGCCCGGACCGTCAGGCCGGTACCGGCCCGGACCGCCAGGACGGCGCTGGGCCCGGACCGCCAGGCCGGGACCGGCCGGGAGGGGCGGTCCCGGTCGTGTCCCGTCGGGTGTCCCGGAGCCGGAAGGCTCCGTGGGCTTCGTCAGTGGCGCCGGCGGGAGATCGCGATGGCCGCGGCCGTGCCGCCGGCCACCGCGCCGACGCCCGCCGCCGCGGGAATGCCGACCTTGGCGGCCTTGCGCGCCGTGCGGTAGTCCCGCAGCCGCCAGTCACGCTCGCGCGCGTACTTCCGCAGCTTGCCGTCCGGGTTGACGGCGTACGGGTGCCCGACGAGGGACAGCATCGGAATGTCGTTGTGCGAGTCGCTGTACGCCGCGCAGCGGGACAGGTCGAGTCCCTCGGCGACGGCCAGCGCCCGCACCGCCTCCGCCTTCGCCGGCCCGTGCAGCGGCTCGCCCACCAGCTTGCCGGTGTAGACGCCGTCGACCGACTCCGCGACGGTGCCGAGGGCGCCGGTCAGGCCGAGCCTGCGGGCGATGATGGTGGCCGTCTCCACGGGCGCGGCGGTGACCAGCCAGACGCGCTGCCCGGCGTCCAGGTGGGCCTGGGCCAGCGCGCGGGTGCCCGGCCAGATCCGCTCGGCCATGTACTCGTCGTAGATCTCCTCGCCGATGGCCATCAGCTCGGCGACGCGGTGGCCCTTGACGATGGAGAGCGCGGCCTCGCGGACGTCCTGCATGTGGTCCGGGTCCTCGACGCCGGCCACCCGGAACCACGCCTGCTGCCAGGCGAACCGGGCCAGTTCGCGGCGCTGGAAGAACTTCCGCTTGTACAGGCCGCGCCCGAAGTGGAAGAGCGCGGCGCCCTGCATCACGGTGTTGTCCAGGTCGAAGAAGGCGGCGGCCTTGTCGTCACCGATGACGGGGAACTCCGCCGCGGCGTCCTCCCGGGACTTGCGCGCGGCCTCCGCAGAGGCCTCGCCGGCGAGCACGCTGCGCGCCGTGGCCGAGCGCCTGCGGTGGGGGAGCCATCCTAGAGCGGACATGACGTGAGCATAGCCAGTTCGTACGGTGCTCCGGAGTCGGGCGGATCCGGGGTGCGTGAACTCTCCGCGACGAACCGTTGAATGCTCGGGCGGCCGGGTCAGAATGGACGTATGAGCCCTGTGTTCCGGCGACCCGGTAAGAAGCCCCCCGAGGAACGGGTCGTCACCCTGATCCGCAAACCCGGCTGCCATCTGTGCGACGACGCGCAGGCCGTGGTGGAGAAGGTCTGCGCCGAGCTGGGGGCCACCTGGGAGGAGCGCGACATCACCCAGGACGAGGAGCTGTACCGCGCGTACTGGGAGCAGATCCCGGTGGTGCTGGTGGACGGCGCGCAGCACGACTTCTGGCGCGTCGACCCGGCCCGGCTGCGCCGCGCGCTCACCTCGTAGGCCCGGCGCGCCCGGCCTTGCGCCCGTGCCGCGGGAGCCGGTGCGCGGCGCCGCCCTCCGGGTGCGGACACGCCGCGGCCCGTGCCGCGAACGTGCCGTGGTTGTCTCGCATCGCGGACATCTGCTGTCACGGGAGTGGTTCGTGATGGAACAGTCACGGTCCGAGGAGGCATCAGGGGCCCGTGGCGGCTTACGATCGAAGGCGGTCTGATCTCGGGGGCGAGGATCGTGAGGAGTGTGTTCGGCTTTGCCCCCGTCCGTTGAGGAACGAAGCCGCCCGGGCGGCGGTTCTCCGGGCCCCTCCCGGAGGTGCGTGACCCCGGTCACGTTGCCCGGGCAATTCGGACACAATCTTTGTGCACGCGTTCACAAAGACATAGCCTGCAGGGGACGGGGCGGTCCCGGGACGTCTGACCGCCCACAGCCCCGCTCTACCCGCAGGAGCATCGTGGCAACTGGCCGAACGCACCGACCGGCGACCCGCAGCCGAGGGATTCCCGAGGCCACCGTCGCCCGGCTTCCGCTGTACCTGAGGGCACTCACCGCACTGTCGGAGCGATCGGTCCCCACCGTCTCCTCGGAGGAGCTGGCGGCCGCGGCCGGGGTCAACTCCGCCAAGCTCCGCAAGGACTTCTCCTACCTCGGCTCGTACGGCACCCGCGGGGTCGGCTACGACGTCGAGTACCTCGTCTACCAGATCTCCCGTGAGCTGGGCCTCACCCAGGACTGGCCGGTCGTCATCGTCGGCATCGGAAACCTGGGCGCGGCGCTCGCGAACTACGGCGGGTTCGCCTCCCGCGGCTTCCGGGTCGCCGCGCTGATCGACGCCGACCCGTCGATGGCCGGCAAGCCGGTCGCGGGCATCCCCGTGCAGCACACCGACCAGCTTGAAACGATCATTCACGACAACGGCGTCTCGATCGGCGTGATCGCCACCCCGGCCGGCGCCGCCCAGCAGGTCTGCGACCGCCTGGTGGCCGCCGGGGTCACCTCCATCCTGAACTTCGCCCCCACCGTGCTCTCGGTGCCCGACGGCGTCGACGTCCGCAAGGTGGACCTCTCCATCGAGCTCCAGATCCTCGCCTTCCACGAGCAGCGCAAGAACGGCGAGGACCGCGACGAGCGGTCGCCTCTCGCCGAAGCCGAAGCCGCTGCCGCTGCCGGCGCGGGTGCCGGCGCCCGCACCGGCACCGGCACCGGTGCGGGCGCGGTCGTGCCCGGTGCGGGCGCCGTCGAGCCGGCCGCGGGCGCCGCCGCGGCCCCCGCGGGCACCGCGGCCCCCGCCCCGGAAGCCGCGAACCCCCCGGGAGCCGCCCCGCCCGGAAGCACCACCGCGCCGGACGCGGCCCCCACGGGTACCCCCGCGCCAGAAGCCGCCCCGGGCGCCGCCGCAGGAACCGCCACGCCGGGAGTGAGCCCGAAGGGACCCGACGGGGACGTCCCCGCCGTGATGCCGGCATGAGTCTGCTCGTCGTCGGCCTGAGCCACCGCAGCGCGCCGGTCAGCGTCCTGGAGCGTGCCGCGCTCTCCGCGGACGCCGCCGCCAAGCTGCTGCACGACACCGTCGAGTCGGAGCCCGCCGCCGAGGCCGCGGTGCTCGCGACCTGCAACCGCATCGAGCTGTACGCGGACGTCGACAAGTTCCACGCGGGCGTCTCCGAGCTGTCCACACTGCTCGCCCAGCACAGCGGCGTCGGGCTCGACGAGCTGACGCCGTACCTGTACGTGCACTACGAGGACCGGGCCGTGCACCACCTGTTCTCGGTGGCCTGCGGCCTGGACTCGATGGTCGTCGGCGAGGGCCAGATCCTCGGGCAGATCAAGGACGCGCTGGCCACCGCGCAGGAGCTGCACACCGCGGGCCGCCTGATCAACGAGCTGTTCCAGCAGGCGCTGCGGGTCGGCAAGCGGGCGCACTCCGAGACCGGGATCGACCGCGCCGGGCAGTCGCTGGTCACCTTCGGGCTCGAACAGCTCGCGGACTCCGGCACCGGGGACGGCGCCGAGGCCGCCGTACGCGCCTGGGCCGCGGGCAAGCGGGCGCTGGTGATCGGCGCGGGCTCGATGTCGTCGCTGGCCGCGGCGACGCTCGCGCGGGCCGGGGTCGCCGAGGTCGTCATCGCCAACCGCACGCATGCGCGTGCGGAGCGTCTCGCGCGGATCCTGACCGAGAGCCAGGGCGAGGGACCGGGCCCGCACGGCGGCACCTCCGCCCCGGCCCGCGCGGTCCGTATGGAGCTGGTGGCCGAGGAGCTGACACGTGCCGACGTGGTGGTGTCCTGCACCGGCGCCACCGGTCTCGTGCTCACCGCCCGGGACGTGGCCGCGGCGGTCGCCGACCGGCTGCCGCCCGGTACCGCGGCCCCCCGCCCGGACGAGGCCGGCGCCGCCGGCGCCGCCCAGGACGGCCGCACCCGGCCCGGCGCGGCGCAGGACGCCGCGGCGGGCGCCCCGGGCGCGGCGAAGAACGACGCCTGCCCCGTGGACCTGGCCGCCGTGCAGGAGGCCGCCGGAGGGTTCTCCGTGCAGGGCGAGGCGGCCGTGGCCGGCATGGACGCCGCCGCCCTGGAGCAGCACGCGGCCTGGGTGGACAAGGGCATCGGCGCGCCCGCCCGCCCGGGCCGGGCGCGCGTGGTGCCCGACCCCGCCGCGGAAGCGGACGCGATCGCCGCGCTGGCCGCCGCCGCGGCCGTGGGCCGGGTGCCCGAGCTGCGCGGCCCCCGGCAGGACGGGCCCGCCGCGCGTCCGGTGCTCTCGCTGCTCGACCTCGCCATGCCGCGCGACGTCGACGTGGAGGTGCACCGGCTGGCCGGGGTGCGGCTGGTCGACCTGGAGTCGCTGGCCGCGGCCTCCGCCGACGCCCCGATGGCTGCCGATGTGGACAAGGTGCGCGTCATCGTGTCCGACGAGGTCGCGGCGTTCGGGGCGGCCCAGCGGGCCGCGCGCATCACCCCGACGGTCGTCGCACTGCGTACCATGGCCGCCGATGTGGTGGCCGGCGAGCTGGCTCGTCTGGACGGGCGGCTGCCGGAGCTCGACGGACGGCAGCGCGCCGAGATCACGCAGACCGTGCGGCGCGTCGTCGACAAACTGCTGCACGCGCCGACCGTACGGGTCAAGCAGCTCGCGGCCGAGCCCGGCGGTGCCGGGTACGCGGACGCGTTGCGGACCCTGTTCGACCTGGACCCGGAGACCGTCGCCTCCGTCTCCACGGCCGGGCGGAACGATACGAAGGACCTGAACGAGGCGGCCGTCAAGGGCGCCGAGAACCGAGGGCGAGCATGACCGACCGCAATTTCCCGGGGGACCCCCCGCAGACCTCGGGGCCTCCCGGACCCGGCGCCAGGGCGCCCGGAGGGGGCGCGCACACCGGCGGTGAGCGGGCCCCGAGCGGCACGGCGCTGCGGCTGGGCACGAGGCGCAGCAAGCTCGCCCTGGCCCAGTCCGGGCTGGTGGCCGAGGCGATACGAAAGGTGACGGGCCGACCCGTCGAGCTGGTGGAGATCACCACGTTCGGGGACACCACCCGCGAGCCCCTGGCGCAGATCGGCGGCACGGGCGTCTTCGTGACCGCACTGCGGGACGCGGTGCTGCGCGGCGAGGTCGACCTCGCGGTGCACTCCCTGAAGGACCTCCCGACCACGCAGCCCGAGGGGCTGACACTGGCCGCGGTGCCGCGCCGCGAGGACCCGCGGGACGTGCTGATCGCCCGCGACGGCCTCACCTTCGCCGGCCTGGTGGCGGACTCCTCCCGGCCCGCCCGGATCGGCACGGGGTCCCCGCGCCGGATGGCCCAGCTCAACGCCTACGCACGCGACCACGGGGCGGTCATCGAGACCGTTCCGGTGCGCGGGAACGTCGACACCAGGCTCGGCCTGGTGGCGAGCGGCGAGCTGGACGCGGTGGTCCTCGCCGCCGCCGGTCTCATCCGGCTCGGCCGGAGCGCCGAGGTGACCGACTTCCTGTCGGTCGACACGGTTCTGCCCGCCCCCGGCCAGGGGGCACTGGCGGTCGAGTGCGCGGCGTGGAACGCCCCGCTGGCCGCCGTGCTCGGCGAGCTCGACGACCCGTACACACGGGCCGCCGTGACCGCCGAGCGGTCCCTGCTCGGCGCCCTGGAGGCCGGCTGCAGCGCACCCGTGGGGGCGCTGGCCGACCTTCCCCCACTCTCGGCTCCGCTCGAGCGGGGGGACCCCCAGGTCGACGGGCAGCTTGTCAAGGAAATGCGCCTGCGCGGCGTCGTCGGCACTCCCGACGGCACCACACTGGTGCAGTTGTCCACCACCGGTCCCGTGCCCGAGTCGCACGACCAGGCAGTGACGCTCGGCCGTGAGCTCGCGGCCGAGATGCTCGCCAAGGGCGCGGCCGGTCTGATGGGGGAGCGAGCACTTTGAGCCCCACCACCTCGAACCATCCGACCCACTCCGCCCGCGGCACGGCCGCCCCCAACGGAAGGGCCACACCGCACGGCACCGGCGTCCCCAGACAGTCCGGCACCGCGCAGGGGCACGTCACCTTCCTGGGCGCCGGGCCAGGGGACCCGGGGCTGCTGACCCTCCGTGCCGTGGAGGCTCTGGCCAACGCCGATGTGCTGATCGCCGAGCCCGATGTGCTCGATGTGGTCCGGGCGCACACCAGAGCCGGTGTCACCGTATGGGACACGGCCACAGCGACGCAGCCGGAGTCCCGCACGGGCCCTGCTGATGATTCCGGAAGCCCCGGTTCAGGCACGGCCGCCGCCGGGGATTCGGGCACGTCTCAGCCTGCGGTCCTCGACGGCGCGTCTGTTGACAGCGCGTCAAAAACCGCTGACATCCCCGCGTTGAGGGATGCGGCCAATCTTGTCATGGCGGCTGCGCGGGGCGGCAAGCGGGTCGTCCGTGCGGTCGTCGGCGACCCCGGTTTCGACACCACCGCGGCCGACGAGATGCTGGTCTGCGCGGCCGGGGGCGTGCCCTTCGAGGTGGTGCCCGGCATCGCCACCGCGGTCGGCGTGCCCGCCTACGCCGGGGTGCCGCTGCGGGACGCGCAGGGCACCGACGTCCGGTTCGTGGACGCGCGCACGGCGCCCGAGCGGTGCTGGACCGAGGTCGGCGCGTCGGACGGCACGGTCGTCGTCTCCGCCACGCTGGAGACGGTGGCCGCGGCGGCCGGGGAGCTGGTGGCCGCGGGGCGCAAGCCCGACACGCCGCTGACCGTCACCATCGGCGGCACGACCACCCGCCAGCGCACCTGGACCGCGACGCTCGGCACCATCGCGCAGACCCTCAAGCAGGCGAAGGTGCTGCCGTCCCCGGACGGCGGCCGGCCGGTGATAGCCGTGGTCGGCGAGCGGTCCGCGGCGGCCCAGCGCGAGCAGCTTTCCTGGTTCGAGTCCAAGCCGCTGTTCGGCTGGAAGGTGCTGGTACCGCGGACGAAGGAGCAGGCCGCGTCGCTCTCCGACCAGTTGCGCTCCTACGGCGCCGTGCCGCACGAGGTCCCGACGATCGCCGTCGAGCCGCCGCGCACCCCGCAGCAGATGGAGCGCGCCGTGAAGGGCCTGGTCACGGGCCGCTACGAGTGGATCGCCTTCACGTCCGTGAACGCGGTCAGGGCGGTCCGCGAGAAGTTCGAGGAGTACGGGCTCGACGCGCGCGCGTTCGCCGGGATCAAGGTGGCCGCGGTGGGCGAGCAGACCGCGAAGGCGCTGGTCGCCTTCGGCGTGAAGCCGGACCTGGTGCCGAGCGGCGAGCAGTCCGCGGCGGGCCTGCTGGAGGACTGGCCGCCGTACGACCCGGTCTTCGACCCGATCGACCGGGTGTTCCTGCCGCGCGCCGACATCGCCACGGAGACGCTGGTCGCGGGCCTGGTCGAGCTGGGCTGGGAGGTCGACGACGTCACCGCCTACCGCACGGTCCGCGCGTCGCCGCCGCCCGCGGAGACCCGCGAGGCGATCAAGGGCGGCGGCTTCGACGCGGTCCTGTTCACCTCGTCGTCCACGGTCCGGAACCTGGTCGGCATCGCCGGCAAGCCCCACAACGTGACCGTGATCGCGTGCATCGGCCCCGCCACGGCCAAGACCGCGCAGGAGCACGGGCTCCGGGTGGATGTCATGTCCCCCGAGCCGTCCGTGCACGCGCTGGCGGAGGCACTGGCGGAGTTCGGCGCGGGGCGCCGCGAGGCGGCGATGGAGGCGGGCGACCCGGTCACCCGCCCGAGCGAGCGGCGCCCGGGGGCGCGGCGGCGGCGCACCACATAAGCCCCCGCCTGAGACGCGGCCCTGCCGCGAATGGCCCGCACCGTGAGCTCGGGTGCGGGCCATGTGGCGTTTCGCCCGCGCTGCCGGCGCGTGGCGAGTGCACGGTGGGCCCGCGCGGAGTGCGGGTCGGTGTTCGACGCGGCCGTGGTCCGGCAGGAGCAGGCCGGGGTGCGTGCTGCCGGTGCCCCGGGATGCCTCACAGCCGAGCCCCCCGGATACGGGAAAGCGCTCCTGTGGCGGGCGTTGTCATGGGATTATCAACGGCCTAGTCGTACACCTCACTTCTCAATGCTGGGACTTCGCATGGCGCAGACGTCAGGCACTCCGGCGGCGCCCTCGGGCGCCCCCGTCGCCGCCGGGGACCAGAGCGGAGCCGTTGGGCCCGGACCGCGGCCCGAGCCCGGGGCAGAGGCGGTCGCTCCGACGCGGCGGCCGGTCGTCTCGCAGCCCCTCCCTCCCGAGCAGCCCCCTCCCGTCGCACCGACGACCACTCCTGCGGCCGGCCCGGGCCAGGGGACCAGGCCGGGTCGGGGCCTGAGCGCCGCCAGGACGGTCGCGGCCGCCTCGACCGCCACCGCCCGGGCCGCGACCGCCACCGCCGGCGCCCGGAGGGGGGCCTCCACCGCCGGGACCGCGACCGCGGCGGCACCGGGCTCGGGGCGCCGGGTGAAGCCCGTCCTGGTGGCCGCGGGGATCGCCGGCGCCCTGCTGATCGGCGTCCCGCTGCTGCTCCTCGGCCGTGGCCACGACGACGGGAAGGACGTCACCGGCCGGTCCGACGTGTCCACGGGCACGGTGCTCGGCGGCGCCGACGACGACAGCGCGAAGAGCGGCCTCGCCGGGGCCTCCCCGTCTCCGTCGGGGACGGGCACACACCGGGGGAGCCCCGCGACGAACGAGAAGCCGGAGGCGGCGAAGGCCTCGCCGAGCGACGTGCCCCGGGCGTCGCAGAAGGCCGAGCACGCGGCACCGCGCACGACGGACCGGAGCACCGCCGGGTCCGGCCGCACGCACCACGAGCGCGCCGGCACGGATGACTGGAGGCACTGGGTCGCCGCCGACGGGACCGGAAGGCAGCACACGGGCGCCACCACCGCCGTGATCGGCGGGCCCCGGACCCTGAGCGCCGGCCAGTCCTGGAGCGCGACGCGTGCGCGCATGGTGATGCAGGGCGACGGCGATCTGGTCATCTACGACGAGCACGGGCACGCGCGCTGGGCCTCGCACACCTCCGGCCGGGGGAACAGGGCGGTGTTCCAGGCGGACGGCGACCTGGTCGTCCGCAGCAGCACCAACAGGACCCTCTGGACCTCACGGACCGGCGGTCACGACGGCGCCGTGCTCGTCCTCCAGGCCGACGGCAACGTCGTGATCGAACGGGGCGGCCAGGTGTACTGGGCGTCCCACACGCAGCACTGACGCGGCCGGGGCCGTACGGGCCCCGCCGGTCCCGCCGGACCTGCCGGTCCCGCCGGACCTGCCGGTCCCGCCGGACCTGCCGGTCCCGCCGGACCTGCCGGTCCCGCCGGACCCCGCCCGTCATCCGTCGGCGGGGTCCGGCGGCTGGGGCCGGCGGGTGCGCGGGCCCGCGGGTGAACGGCTACTCGTCGTCGAAGCCGGTCGCCTCCCCGTCGGACAGCGCCTCCCCATCCTCACCCTCGTCCTCGGGCGTGTCGTCGGTGTTCGACTCGGCTCCCGCGGTGCGGGCGGTGTCGGCTCCCGGGTGTGCGCGGTCGTCGAGGACGATGGTCACCGGCTCCCCGTCGCCGGCCAGTCCGGTGAGGCTCGTGCGGATCCGCTCGTAGAGGGTGCCGGCGAGTTCCCCGTCGCCGTCGCCCTCCCGGGCGCCGGCCTCGACGGTGTGCAGGCTGATCAGCAGGGCGATCAGGGAGCGCCCTGACACGTCGGCGCGCACCCGCTCCTGCCCGGTGTCGGCGACCTGCGGTGGCACGCGGAAGTGCGGGTGGCGGCCCGCGTGGGCGGTGATGAACCCCCAGACGTCGCGGTGGCACAGCAGCACGGCCGACGACACCCGGGCGGCCTGCCGCAGCAGTCGGGTGTGCTCCTCGGTGACCTTCGCGACGGCCCCGGCGTCACGTTCCCGCAGCGCCCCCGCCGCCGCGGCCACCTCCTCCCGGACCCGGCCGAGTTCGGCCCGCCACTCCTCGCGTGCGGCGTCCAGACGGCCGCACCAGTCGTCCGCGATCGTGTCCAGTCGGGCGCGCACCTCGTCCCGGACGGCGGCGACGACCGCGCGGACGGTGTCCTGCACGGTCTGCTCGACCCGCGCCGCGCTACGCGTCCCCCCGCCCGCCTCGCCGTCGGCCTCTCCGCACGCCGCCCCGCTCACGCCGTCGCGCTGCGCGGGAATGCGGATGGGCGCGGACTCCTCGGCCGCGGACCCCTCGGGCGTGGACCCCTCGGGCGTGGACCCTTCGGGCGCGAGGGCGGGCTCCGTCAGGACACCGGCCGGGGACGGCTCCGCGGCGGGGCCGCTCCCGTCCACGCCGAACGGCGTCGGGAGCACACGGGGGTCCACATGGCCGGACGCCCCGGCGGAGTCCGTCCTCGCGCCCGAGGGGTCCCCGGGGGCAGCGGGCGCCGCGGGCGCGGGCGCCGCCGCCTCGGCGAGCCTGTCCACCGCCGCCGTGACGGCCCGCATGTCCTGCTGCACCTGGGCGAGCGCCCGCTGCACCTCCTCGCCGAGGTCGATCCGGCTGGACGCCAGCCGGTTCCGCGCGTCGCGCAGGTCGTTCCGCATCCGGTTCAGCTCGTCGCCGACCGCCTTCTGCGTCTCCTCCTGGGCGGCCCGCCCGCTCCCCTCCAGCTTCTCCACCGCGCCGGCCAGCGCCTCCCGCAGGTCTTTCCCGGTGTGCAGGACGGTGTTGTGCAGCATTGTCAGCGTGTTGGAGCAGTCCCCGCGCCTCGGCACCATGTGCGCCCCTCGTGATAGCGATCCGTAGTTGGATGATTGCGAGGAGTATCGTGCCCGGTGTGTCGTCCCCGCGCCTCCAGAACCAGGAACTTCCGCACCAAGAGCGCGGGATTCAGCCAATACTGACTTCGGCTCGTCAGGTGCACTTCGGCGGAGTCCCTGACGGGCCTGGAGTGGTGGTGGTATCCCATGCTGTGTGCGATATGCAGAGGGGGCGGGCTGGCTGCTGGGGGACGCCGGCGCCGGGAGACCGTGCGGATGCAGGCGGCCGAGCTGTTCGAGTGGAAGGTCAAGCCGTCTCAGGTCGCGTGGCGACTGCGGGTGAGCCGGACGTCGGTTTGTCAGTGGCACTGGTTCTGACGGTGAGCGGGCGGCGCTCGGGACGGCTGTCGGTGGCCGGAGTGGTCGCCATGCGGCCCGGCTCCCGGACCCGGCTGTGCCACCGTGTGCGCACCCACCCCTCGGGCAGGGGCAAGCGCCTTCAGCATCACTCCGGCACCCTCGACGGCTTCATAGCGGGCACTGGCCTGACCCTCGACGAACCAACGCCACCTCGACAAGCCGAAGTCGGTAAGGCCCTTGGCGCCGGTTCCCAGTCCGCCCTTCCCCGACCCCCAACTACTCGTCGTCCGTGGAGTGTTCCGTCGAGTGTGTGGATGCGGACTTCCTGAACCACTTCACTCCAGCGGTGATTCCTACGACGATCAGGACGACGACCAGACCGATTGCAACCTTCATCCCTGTGCCCATCGTTCCGTACACGATGCTCTCCCATCAGATAGAGCGGCTGACCATCGAGGCTCGATGGTCATGCTTTTGAATTTTCACCATGGCCTGTCCGAACAGTGAGGATGTCGCCGGGCTGGCACTCCAATACCTCACAGATGCGAGTCAGTGTGCTGAAGCGGATCGCTTTTGCGCGACCATTCTTGAGTACAGACAGGTTGACGTTTGTCACGCCCACCCGAGTGGCAGGCTCGGTCAGTGTCATTCCGCGACGCTGAAGAATCTTGTCAAGGTGAACGACAACAGCATGGCCGCCGTCTTCTTCGGGGGCCATCAGACGAGTCCTTCGAGGTCTTCCCGCATCCTGGAACCGTCACGGGTGATCCGGGCGAAAGTAAGCAGACCAAGACCAGTAAATATGGCCAGATAGGGCGCATTCCAGGCCTGGAGCCAGGAGACGGCTGTGATATCCACTCCGCGGGCGAGTGACGCCAGGAGGGCCGTCCGCGAGACAGCAGCGACGGTTGCAGCAGCCACGCTACCCACGAGGAGCCACCATCCCAGCAGTCGCAGCCGGGTGGCGGTCTGCAGTGTGTGCACTCCGCCGCGTGAGGCGCCGCGGAGCAGCAGGCTGAGGAAGAAGAGGCCCCCGACGCTCAAGACGAGTGATGCCAGGGGGCCGAGGTTGGCCAGGATGTTCTGCGCGGTAGTTGCGCTCTCTGCGCAGTAGCGCGGAACGGAGCCGACGCGGGCGCCCGGTTCGGGGGTGAAATCTCGCCCCGTGTATGAGCTGTTGGAGGTCCAGTCCGTGCTGCAGACGCTGCCGCTGCGCCAGCCGTGGACAGTGGAGAGGATGAATGCGGCAACCATCAGAGCCATGAGTAGCCGCAGAGCCACCGAGGCCACGGTAGTGATGGGTTCGAGCAGTTTCCGGTGGCCGTCCAGACGGTCTCCGACTGGGCGTTGTCGGCCGGCGGGGACGAGATCCACTCCTTCACCGGACTGTTGGAGAACGAAGCAGCCGGGACGTAGTTGTAGTGAGTGGCGCTACCGGGGTAGACCTTGGTCGTGTCAGTGCCGTTGACCTGGTAGTTGGTGCGGACGCTGACCTTGGTGACGCGAATACCGAAAACCGTGTCGTAGACCGTGTACGAGGCCCACATGTCGTGGTAGCTGGCAGCCGCGGCGGGACCTGCTTGACCGCCCGCCTTGGCGACGCTCTGGACCTCCGGTGCGGCCTCTCCGGTCTCTGTCACTATCTCGACCTTGTGCCCCTCGCCGAGCACGGCCGTGGACACCGACGACGTGGGTGGCGTGTCGAGCTCCTGGCCGTCGGCTGCATCGTCCGTCGCGTCTGTAACCGCCGCGACGTACGCCTCGGTCGTCTTCTGGTCACTGATCAGCGTGAGGAATCTGTACTGATCCTCGATCGAGAGTGCCTTGAACTGCCTGGCGATATCGGCGGCCTCAGCGTCGCCCGCAAGCGCCCTGCCCTCCAGGTAGGAGACATAGTTCGCGGCAGTAGTGGTGGGCCCCGGAGGCTGAACGCCCCCGGCGACGGCCGTGCCGGGCATTCCCATCAGCGCCATCGCAGCAAGACCCGCACTTAGCGTGGCAATGGCACCATTACGAATTGTCGAACGCATGACTTTGATTCCCCTCTATGGCATCCGATTCCGAGGTACGGAATCGGGTAAGAGGAAATGGTGAAGCGCAAGCCACGTAGGATGCGCAAGCCCCCAGTCCCCCCGCTGGCAGGTCCAGTTGAAAGCTTTCTTCGCCCGGCCCTCCCAGTGACCATGCGGCATCCGCACAGGAACGTCAACGAATGTTCACTTAATTGAGCTTATTTTGAGCACGCTGTATGGCGAAGGCCCGCAAAGCGGGCATCGGTACGGTGGTGAGTCTCCGTCACCCTGTCCGTGGGAAATGCCGAGGTTTCCCATGGGCTCGCCGGGGGCCCAGAGCTCGAGGGCCAGGCCAGTGCCCGCTATGAAGCCGTCGAGGGTGCCGGAGTGATGCTGAAGGCGCTTGCCCCTGCCCGAGGGGTGGGTGCGCAGACGGTGGCACAGCCGGGTCCGGGAGCCGGGCCGCATGGCGACCACTCCGGCCACCGACAGCCGTCCCGAGCGCCGCCCGCTCACCGTCACAACCAGTGCCACTGACAAACCGACTTCCGGCTCACCCGCAGTCGCCACGCGACCTGAGACGGCCAGGCCGTCCGGGACGATGACGTTGATGGCCTCGAACACCTCGACGTCGGCGTCTGCCTTGTCGGCGGCCTGTTGGAGCAGGGTGTGCAGGCGGTGGCTGACGCGCTGGTGCGGCAGGCCGGACAGGGGGCTCATCATCAGAGCGCCCCCGACCAGCTCCACCCGCTGTGCCGTGTCCTCCGGAAGTGCCAGGACATCGTCGAGCGTCCACGGTCCGACGTGCTGATGGCCAACACGCATTCCCTTCACCCCTCCCGTGCGGTCCCTCCCCGGTGTGCCCGCCGTGAGGCCGGTGTCTCCCGTGGCCGGACCGCCCGGTGCGGCGCTCGTGGCGAAGCGGCGGTGCAGCCGAACCGGAGTCAGAGCCGGAAGTCGGCTGGCGTCGGGCGGTCGGTTCAGGCTGGGTCCCCAGTGGCCAGCGGCAGATCGTGTTGCGGCAGGTCGTCTGTTCGTCGTCCCAGCTCTGGCTGCACACCGGACAGTGGCGCGGTACGAGCGGGCGCAGAGTCTCTGCGGCGCAGTCCGCGCAGGTCGACGGCGTGCCGTTCAGCCGGAACGGGCAGGCGCGGCAGTTGGGGAACCCTAACGGCTCCAGGTCTAACGGCCGGCTCACAGACCCGCCAGCGCGAGCTGTAACCGCTGCCGGCCGACCTGCTGGAGCTTCTCGGGCTCTCCGAGACGGCAGAGTACGTCGTCCAGGTCGGTGACCTCGACCGCCGCCCCCTCGGCGATCATCTTCCGCGCCCACTCCTCGGTGGCGGCCAGCGAGCGCAGGAGGAAGAGGTGCTTGCGGTGCGCGGCCGCGATCCTGGCCTGCATCTTCGCACCGGAGGTGGCGGATGCCTCAATGCCGACGCTGCCGCGGCTCGCGCCGGAAGTGACCACGTTGCGGCGGGGGAAGGTCCAGGTCGCAGTGGACGAGCTTGGCCAGAACTGCGACAGCAGCGCGCCGCCCGCGGTCAGGATCCGTTCGGCCAGGGGCTTGTTCCGGGCGGCGCGGCGCAGGCCGACGTCGCTCGCGCTACGGGTGCCGACGACGGCCACGGAGCGGGCGTCGCGGTCATCCAACGCCCCGAGGTGGAACAGGAAAGGCGGCAGATCGGGCACGAGCCGGAGATTGGCCGGGTACTCGGGGTCGAGTACCGTCACCAGCCGGGCCCCGACCGCCTCCGCGTGCTCCAGCTCGGCGGAGACACGCCGGCGGGCGTCGTCGATGCCGGCGAGAGCCTTGCGGAGCACCGGAACGGTCCGCCGGGAGACGGCGGACTCCTCCGGAATGTCACCTCCGAGGACGACCTGCAACGCCTCGGGTGACTGGCACGTGCGTGCCAGAGGGCACTGCTGATGCGCTGTGGACCTGCCCTCATCATGGCGCATCCCGCCCTGGCCTGACACCGGTACGGGGGCCCGGGCAGTAGTACGGCTGCCGGGTGTACGGCTCCTCGTCGTCGGGGTGGCCCGGTCCGTCCCGGTCGGACGAACGGGCCGGATGGCGAGGGGTCACGGTGCGGTGCAGGTCACCGCTGCGCGGAGGGTCTTCTCCCGGTCGGAGGTGTTGATGGCGCGTATGAGCCAGGTGTTCGACGTGAGGTCTCCTGACGAAGCGTACAGGTAGACGCCGTTCGCGGTGACGTCGCCGGTGCCGCCGCCGGCGGGGACCCGCCCGGCCGGGCATGAGACCTGGGCCGTTCCGCTCCTGCCCGGGGGCAACACGGTGAAGCTGTCACTGACGACGGTGACGTGCAGTGTCTTCGAGCAGATGACGACGGCGCTCATCGTCTCCGTGGCGTTGCCGTGGTTGGTCGCCGCGATGCGCCATCGGTCGGGCTTCGGCGTGGAGAACTGGGTGTACACGGTCGGGGAGGTTCCTCCCGGGGCGAGCCCCAGCTCCATGCCACCTCCTGTGACCGCCTCGTCGGGCTGGCACGGTACCTGGGAGAATCCGGTGGCCCCGCCATCGACCCTGAGATCGTCCGAGTGCCGTTGCACGAGGCGCTCGGGCGTGCAGACGGCGTAGGGGGTGATGGTGTGGGCGGTCGTCCGGTCCGTGTTGACCGCCTCGATCTCCCAGCCGTCGTGTTCCGGATCACCGCTTCGCACTGCCGGGTGCGTCATGGTCAGCCGCAGGGCACTCGCGTCCTCGGGACTCCGGTTTCCTCCCCCGCTGACGTGCAGCCCGTCGGGGCACTGTGCGAAGGAGTGGGCGGACTCGCCGGGTGGGATGGACACCGTCGGTCCCAGCGCCTCGACGTGCTGGGCGGTCGGGGCCGCGGCGGCGTCAGGGGAGGCCGAGGCCGTTCCCGAGATCAGCAGGGTCACGGCGATCAGGATGGGAAAACGCGGGAAGCTCATGGCGACTCCAGGGCGAGTCAGGTTGTCCCGAGCGTGGTGGACAGCGGGTCCGCCGCCGGCGATCGGCCGCGACGGTCTGTACCTCGGCTGTCCGCCCCCCCCAGCACAAGAGCGTGGCACCGGGAACTCCGGCGCGCCACTCGGGTCGCCGATTCACCTGAATGGAGGTGCGGCCCGCGCCCGTCGACCGGACGCGGGCCAGGGTCAGGGCCAGGGCCAGGGCCAGGGGCTCGCCCCGTCAGTGCCCGGAGGCGTAGGGCAGGAAATCGGCCCAGGCGGTGGGGGTGAGGGTGAGGCGGGGGCCTGTGGGATTCTTGGAGTCGCGGATGAGGATGGTGTCGGGGGTGGTGGCTATCTCTACGCAGTCGGGTCCTTCAGGCGTGCTGTAGCTGCTCTTCGTCCAGGCGACTTCGACGCAGTCAGGCTCGTCTGCGCCGCTGTAGCTGCTCTTTGTCCACGTGAGGGCTGGGTCGTCCCCGGAAACCGGCGTGAGGTTCATGTGTCTTCCAGAATCTTCTCGATGAAGTCCAGTGACTCTTGGGGGGTGAGGGCCTGAGATCTGATGATCCCATAGCGGATGGCGAGGATGGGGGCAAGTTCCAGCTCGGCGATCTCGCGGCTGATGAGCTCTACTCCGCTGTATCCCACGGTGCTTCCATCCTTGAGCCTGAGCACTCGGAACGAGCCGTCCATCCCGGCGTTCCCCTCACGGTCCAGAGGCATGATCTGGATGTCAACGCTCGGGAGCCGACCGAGTTCCAACAACCGTTCGAGTTGCTCGCGCATCACCATTGTGCCCCCGTAAGGGCGTCGCAGCGTCGACTCGCACTGTACGAAGCTGAAGATCGGCAACCCGTTGGCGCTGTGGATGATTTCCTGGCGGGCCAGTCGCCCAGCGAGTCTCTTCTCCATCTCCTGCTCGGTGAACGGCGGCCTTCGAGCACTGAATACGGCCCTTGCGTACTCCTCTGTCTGCAACAGCCCATGGATCACGGAGTTGTTGTAGGCACACAGCTCAACTGCCCGCGCCTCAAGCTTCTTCAGGTCCCGTACCTTCTTCGGATACCGGACCTCCGCCAGATCCTTCTTCATCGCCGAGATCTTGCCGTCCGCGCCCAGCACCTCATCTGAGGCGTCCAGGTACTCCGGGCGTGGAATCCGCTTACCCCGCTCCACCGAGGAGACCAACTCCTCCCCGTACCCGATGGCCGCCCCGAACTCCGTCTGTGTGAGGCCCGCGGCCTGCCGCCACAGTTTGAGCTGCCTGCTCACGAACTTGATCACGGCCTCGGCCTCGTCGTCGTCCAGAACCGTATCCGAGTCACCCATCTCCGCTGCCTCCCCGTCGAGTCCCTACGTGCCCAACCCCGGGCGCCCCCGGCCGGTCACCCCGCACGACCCGTACAGAACCGGGCGCCAGCCGTACATCCGCCGGACGGTGAAGGTTCGCCCGGGCGTCGTTCCTTCACAGCGTATGCACGCATGGACACGCTGTGTCACATGAATCAGCAAACCGCCGAACCGCCCACCCCCGTGCACGAGTTCGCCGTGCCGCTCTCCGCCACCCGCCGGGGCGCCCGGCTCGCCCGGCTGCTCGCGGTCGAGCAACTGCGCTCGTGGGGACTGCCGTTGGACCCGGCCCAGCTCGTCGTCGCCGAACTCGCGGCCAACGCCGCCCTGCACGGCCGGGTCCGGGGCCGCTGCTTCCTCTTCGGCCTCTACGTCCACGCGCCCGCGACGCTGCGCATCGAAGTCGCCGACACCCGGGGCGACCGGATGCCCGCCCGCACGCCTGCCGCGGACGGTGTGCCCGGCGAGTCCGGCTACGGGCTGCTGCTGGTGGAGGAACTGGCGCACCGGTGGGGCGTGGAGTGCGGGCCGACGCCGCGCAAGACCGTGTGGGCGGAACTCGATCTCGCCCCGCCCACCGCCCCGTCCCCACCCTGTGGATGAACGACGCACCGGAGCCCGGAAACACGTGGCCCGGTGGAGCGGGGGCCCGGGCTGCGGGCTGTAAAGGAGCAAAGAACCGGGGAGAAAACCCTCCCAACCGGCCAAACCCCGCCCACGTCACTCACGAGGGTGAAAGCGGGCGGCCTGGCTGGCGTTCGCCGCGTCGAGCCGTGCAGGCTCGGCCCTGGCAAGCCGCAGAACAGACCCCACACATGCTTCGGCCCCCGCCGGGACGGCAATCCCAGTGCGAGGGCCTGACCATCGAGGAAGAACGGACCTTCCCCATGGCTTACTCCAAGCCTAACGGTGCCGGACGCCCGCAACAGCGTGTTCGGCGAACGACCACCCACTCAGGTGTCACCCACGTACGGGCGTACCAGCCGAGCCGGTACACGATCGTCGGCAACCACCTCGTCCAGCACCGCGAGCTGTCGCTGACCGCGATCGGTCTGGCCACCCACACCCTGTCGCTGCCGGAAGGCGCCGCCGTCGACATCCGCAGCCTCGCCGAACGCTTCCCGGAAGGCCGGGACCGGATCGCCTTCGCCCTGCGGGAGCTGGAGGCGTGCGGCTACCTGGAACGCGTACGGGAGCGCACCGCGGCGGGGCGGCTCGTCACCCGCACCTACGCGCACCACGCTCCCGTCGGGGCCGCCGCCCACGTCGCACGCGTCGCCCACGCCGCCCCCGCTGGACCCGTGCCGCCCGCACTCCCCGAGGCCGTACCGCCGGACCGGCCCGAAGAACCTGAAGCGGCCACCCCAGCCGCCCCGGAGGTTCCGGAGGCCCCGACCACCCCGGCCGTGCCGACCGAGCCCACGGCCCCGTCCGAAGAAGGCACCGCCCACCACCCGCACCACGACCGCGCCGTCGCCCTCCTCAGCGACCTGCGCCGCACCGCCGACCGGCTCACCCTTCCCCGCCGTGATGTGCACCGGCTCGCCCCGGCCGTCACCGCCTGGTTCGACGCCGGTGCCACGGACGCCGTCGTGCACCGCGCCCTCACCGCCGACCTCCCCGCAGACCTCAGGAACCCGCCGGGCTGGTCGCCCACCGCCTCCGGGAGCTGTTGCCGCCGCCCCTGCCCGCGCCCTCACCGGCGCCGGTCCTCCCGCCCCGTTCCAGACCTGCGACGGCTGCGAACGCGCGTTCCGCGCCTCCCGCCCCGGGCGCTGCCGCGACTGCCGGACAGGACCGCCGACGGCGGTGGGCCGGTACCGGGCGGCCTGAACCCGCCGGGCCGACAAACTGTCGGTAAAAGGACAGTCGGACCGGGCGTACCGTGGTGGACATGACGACGTACGGTTCCTTCCCCGCGGCGCGGCCCCGGCGGCTGCGTCGTACGGCCGCGATGCGGCGCATGGTCGCCGAGACCCGGCTGCACCCGGCTGACCTGGTCCTTCCCGCCTTCGTGCGGGAAGGGATCACCACCCCGGTGGAGCTCGGCTCGATGCCGGGGGTGTACCAGCACACCCGGGACACCCTCCGCAAGGCCGCCGTGGAGGCGGCGGAGGCGGGCGTGTCCGGGATCATGCTGTACGGCGTGCCGGAGGACAGCAAGAAGGACGCCGTCGGGTCCGCAGGGACCGACCCGGACGGCATCCTCCAGGTCGCGCTGCGCGATGTCCGCGCCGAGGTCGGCGACGACCTGATCGTGATGTCGGACCTGTGCCTGGACGAGTTCACGGACCACGGCCACTGCGGCGTCCTGGACGCCCACGGCCACGTCGACAACGACGCCACCCTGGAGCGGTACGCCGAGATGGCCCGGGTCCAGGCGGAGGCCGGTGCCCATGTGGTGGGGCCGAGCGGGATGATGGACGGCCAGATCGGCGTGATCCGCGGCGCGCTCGACGCGGCGGGCCGCGAGGACGTCGCCGTCCTCGCGTACACCGCCAAGTACTCGTCCGCGTTCTACGGGCCGTTCCGCGAGGCCGTCGCCTCGTCGCTCAAGGGCGACCGGAAGACGTACCAGCAGGATCCGGCCAACGCCCGCGAGGCGCTGCGGGAGCTCGCCCTCGACCTTCAGGAGGGCGCGGACATGGTGATGGTGAAGCCGGCCGGGCCCTACCTGGACATCCTCGCCAGGGTCGCCGACAGCGCGGACGTGCCCGTGGCCGCGTACCAGATCTCCGGCGAGTACGCGATGATCGAGGCCGCGGCCGAGCGGGGCTGGATCGACCGGGACCGGGCGATCATGGAGACCCTGACGGGCATCAAGCGGGCCGGCGCCCACATCATCCTGACGTACTGGGCCACAGAGGTCGCACGACAGCTCTGAGGGCAGGCGCCGAGCGCCCGGGACAGGTTCGGCGTGACGATGTGGACGCCTGTCCTCGACAACGTCGTCCTGCTCCCCGGGTGTTCATGCGTCGCCTGGTCAGGCCGGTGGGTCCGTCCGCGCCGCGGCGACGAACTCCCGGATGAGCCCCTGGTCCTTGACCCCCCGGCTCGACTCGACGCCGCTGGACACGTCGACTCCCCACGGCCGCACGGTGGCCACGGCCTCCGCGACGTTGCCCGGGTGCAGACCGCCCGCCAGCATCCACCGGCCGCCCGGGTCGGCCACCGACGACCAGTCCCAGGTCCTGCCCGAGCCGGCGCGCTGTGAGTCCAGGAGGAGGATGTCCTCGCCGCTGTCGCCGGTGCGCAGGCGCTCGCCCGGCTGCGGGGACGTCGCGCGGACGAGTCGGACGGGCAGGTCACGCAGGGCCGCGAAGTCGGCGGGCCGGTAGTCGCCGTGCAGTTGAACGGCACGCAGGTGCGACCCGGCCACAGCCCGGCGGATCCGGGGCACGGGCACACCGAGGAACACCGCGACCGTGAGCACGTCCGGTGGCACCGCCGCCGCCAGCCGGTCGGCGACCTCCGGGCTCACCTGACGTGGGCTTTCGGACAGGACGAACCCGATCGCGTCCGCGCCCGCCTCGACAGCGCACTCGACATCGGGCAGGTGACGCAGGCCGCATATCTTCACGTACATGGTGTGGTCTCGCAGGTAGGCCGGGAGTGTGGGTCGGTGTGTACGCCCGTGTCGGCGGTCGGGGAGTCAGGACGCCTGTACTCGCGCGTTCGCCGCATCGATGAACTCACGAACGGAGGTCCGCGGGTCTCCCGAGCGCACCAGGGCCTCACCGACCAGCACGACGTCGGCGCCCCAGCGCCGGTACTCGGCGACGTCCTCCGGACCGGCCACCCCGGACTCCGCCACGCGGACCCTTCCCTGGGGGATGAGGGGCGCGAGGTCGGCGAAGACCGAACGGTCGACTTCCAGCGTCGTGAGGTCCCGGGCGTTGATCCCCAGCACCTGCGCCTCCGTGCCGGCTGCCCGCTGGAGCTCTTCGGCGGTGTGCGACTCCACGAGCGGCGTCAGGCCCACCTGACGGCACAGCCCGATCAGGTCGGCGAGCTGACCTCCGTCCAGGGACACGACCATCAGCAGCGCCAGGTCGGCACCGTGCGCACGGGCCTCCCACACCTGGTACGGATCGACGATGAAGTCCTTGCGGAGGACCGGGACATCGACGTGCGCGCGTACGGCGTCCAGATCGGCAAGTGATCCTCCGAAGCGGCGCCGCTCGGTCAGCACGC
Source organism: Streptomyces sp. DSM 116793 (assembly GCF_057320905.1). NCBI lineage: Bacteria > Bacillati > Actinomycetota > Actinomycetes > Kitasatosporales > Streptomycetaceae > Streptomyces > Streptomyces sp. DSM 116793. Next base: position 5,347,331 of record NZ_CM170494.1, read on the forward strand.
TGATCGCGGAGGCGCCACCGGCTGCGTACCGGGCGGCCAGAGAGGCCGGATCCGGGATCTCGGCGAGATCGCCCTTGCTCGGGCTCTTGCGCTTGACCTCGGCGATGATCGACACACCCTCGGCCCGGAAAGCCGGCAGGGGGTCGATGGCGGGCGGCATGTCCGCCACCCGTGCGCGCAACTCCGCGAGAGGCGTCTCGCTCTTGCGCTGCTCAAGGTCCTCACGGACACCTGCCAGGATGCCATCCAACACGCTCATGTATATCTCCTCGCCCCCACCGGGATGGCTCAGAAGTTACGGTTACCGGCTAATTTCTACTCCCCTGTTCGTACGGAGACCCGGAAGGCGCGGGTGATTGGCATCACGCTCCCGGTGGCGTCCGCCTCGGCAGGCGGAGTTCGCCATGCCGGCCCGGGACGGCGAAGGGTTCGAGCGGGGGTCTTGGCATCTCGGTGCCGCGGGCGCCGGGGCACACGGGTACCGCGGGGTCCTGGGCACCACGGTGCCCGTCGGGCTCCGCGTGCCGTCGGCGGGCGGTCAGGCGACGTCGGCTCTCGTCTCCGCCCGGACACCGCGTATGCCGGAGACGATGAGATCGACACCGTGCTCGTAGTAGACGTCCCGGCTCGCGCAGGACGCCAGCGCGCCGGCCGCCGCGACGACATGCGGGTAGCGCGTGGGGGAGAGGGCTTCCAGTGCGGCCTGCCTGGCCCGGACGACGCCATCCCGCAGCTCGGGATCCTCCAGGTGACCGTGACCGTGACCGTGGCCGGGCTCGGTGACGACGAGAACGACCACCGAACATAACGCCTGACCGGCGATCTCCGCGGCCTGCTCCGTGTGGAAGCCGGCGGCGGCCAGCAGTCCGAGCGTCCTCTCCGTCAGCTCCAGTCCCGGCGGGGAGGCCAGGACCCTGGTGATGACGAGTTCGGACGCGGCGGCATGCGGACGCAGCGCCGAGAGAAGTGCCATGAGGACATCACGGAGTTGGGCGTCCCACGGACGGTCATCGGCCTCGGGCAGCCGGACCTCGGCCAGGAGGCGTTCCGCCAGGGCGTCGAGGATCTGTTCCTTGTCGCGGAAGTGCCGGTACAAGGCCATCGCCGAGACTCCGTGCGCCTGGCCGACCCGGCGTGCGGTGACCGCGCTCAGGCCCTCCGCGTCGGCCAGTGCCAGGGCGGTGGCCGTCAGGCCATCCCGATCGAGACGCTTCCTCGACGACTCCAACGCGACCTCCCCAGCCCGGAAGTCCCCAGCGTACACATGGGGTTTCACCAGGAAGACATCTCCTTGATGGTGATCCTGTACGACGTTCATGAGCAGTGTGTGTTTACATTGTACGCAGTCGCTCGGCCGCGGCTGCTCACGGCAGCCCGCGGCTTGGAACGCGATGCCCGAAGACGTGAAACCTCTGCCCTGATGAGGAAGACCATGCGGCGCAGCCCATGGGCGACACTGACGGTGTTGGCCCTTGCCCAGTTCATCGTGGTGCTCGACGTGACGATCGTGAACGTCGCGCTGCCCCACATCCAGACGGACCTCAAGTTCACCGCCGACGGCCTGCAGTGGGTCATCAGCGCGTACACGCTGCTCTTCGGCGGATTTCTGCTGCTGGGCGGGCGCGCGGCGGACCTGCTGGGATCCCGGCGTGTGTTCGTCGTCGGTCTCGGCCTGTTCGGCGTCACCTCGCTGCTCGCGGGACTGGCGGCCTTCCCCGGTGAGCTCATCGCCACCCGTGCGGTGCAGGGGCTGGGCGGAGCCCTGATGTCCCCGGCGGCATTGTCGATCCTGACCGTGACCTTCCCGCACGGCCGGCAGCGCAACATCGCCATGGGCGTCTGGGGCGGCCTGGCCGGCCTGGGCGGCACTCTGGGGGTCGTGGCCGGCGGCCTGCTCGTCGACTCCCTCAGCTGGCGCTGGGTCTTCTTCGTCAACGTCCCGATCGTGGTGGCGCTGATGATCGCGACCCCGCTGATCGTCCGGCACATCGCGCCGCACGCGGGTCGCGGGTTCGACGCACTCGGTGCACTGGTGAGCACCGTCGGGCTGCTGGCCCTGGTCTACGGCGTCGTACTGGCCGAGCCCGTGGGCTGGGGGTCGGCCGAGGTGATCGTCAGCCTTGTGGCGGGAGTCGTTCTGCTGGCCGTCTTCATCGGCGTCGAAAGCCGCTCCAAGGCCCCCCTCGTGCCGCTGCGCCTGTTCCGGTCCCGGGCCCTGAGCACGTCCAGTGGTGCCCTGGCCCTCAACGGTGCCGCGTTCCTGACGATGTTCTTCCTCACGGCGATCTACCTACAGGAAGTCCGTGGGGCCTCGGCGCTGAAGACCGGCATGGAGGTCCTGCCGATGGGCGGCGCCGCCATCGTCGCGGCGGTCGTCACCACACAGCTGGTGCATCGCCTCGGAACCCGGTTCGTACAGCTCGTCGGAGCGGTGCTCAGCGTGGTGAGCCTGCTCCTGCTGGCGCGGACGGACGCCGGGAGCGGCTACGCCGCGCACCTCCTGCCGGGGCTGATCCTGTTCGGCGCCGGCATCATCGCCCTCGGTGTACCGGCGCAGATAGCGGCCGTGGTCGACGTCGAGCATCGCGAGGCCGGGGCCGCCTCGGGGGTCGTCACCGCCTTCTACCAGGTCGGCGGAGCCCTGGGCCTGGGCCTTGCGACGACTCTGTCCGTCGATCGCACCAACGCCGCGCTGGCCGATGGCATGTCCCAGCAGCAGGCCCTCGTCGAGGGGTTCCACCGGGGGCTGATCGTCGCGGCCGTGTTCGCCGTCGTCAACGTGCTGGTGACGGTGTCGTCCCCGAAGATCGCGCCGAGTGCGGAACAGATCGCCGAGGCCGCGGCGGCAGCCTGAACCGCCGGCGCCACTTCCCCGGACGCCCGGGGCCGCCGACCACCCACTCCGGCGGCCCCGCGGTCCGGTGCCCGGCGCCGTCGGCGGGCCCGGCGGGGCCGGCGGCGCACCGGCCGGGTACCCGCACCTCCCTGTCGGACTCCACACGGTAAGGACAGCCCATGAACACTCCGGCCCCCGCATACACGGCGGCGCTGCTCCGGCACTTCACGGATCTGCGCGACGGCAACCACGGCGACGCCGTGTCCCGCAAGGACAAGGAGGAGCTCTTCGCCGCCGCGGTCCGGCTGCTCGATCCCTACGCCCGACAGGTGCTCCAGGAGATCAACGCCTGTCTCCTGCTGGGTCGGGGAGACGTGGTCGCCACCGGGCTGCGCACCTCCAGGAGGGGACCGGACGCGCTGTGGACTCTGACCTGGCCCGAACAGCGGGCAGCCGGAATCGGCCCGGTCACGCTGCACGCGTACTACGGTGCCGGGTTCCACCACCCCCACCTGCGCGGCGGAACCGTCGGTGACTGGCCGCTGAACGTCTTCAGCGATGAGCAGGCCGCGGCCGAACTGCCCACTCTGCGTGCCATCGCCTCCGCCGAGCTGCACAACCTCGTCTACCAGCGCGACTTCCGCATCGTCCCCGCCGTCACGAACGCGGCGGCCTCATGACGGCATCGGCCGTGCCGGGGCCGCGCCTGTTGACAACCCCATCCCGTACGTGTCTCATGGTTATTGTTGTCCATGAACAGCGTACAGGAACGCCGGTAACCTGATCGCGGGGCGACTGGATTCCGCTCGCCCCTGCGCACGTCGACTCCGCCCGCCGGGGTCCCGGCGCGACCGTTCCGCCCGACGGAGACCCTGATGAACTCATCCCCTCAGCGCCGGCTCCGCGCCGCTGACACCGGAGAGCCGCTGCTGGACCCCACGTTCGTGAAACGCCTGACCGCCGGCGTCCAGGCGAGCGGCGAAGGACTCACGACGCGTGCCCCGTTCTCGGGAGAGCCTCTCGCGCAACTCCCGCAGTCCACCGCGGCGGACGTGGCCCAGGCCTTCGCCGCGGCCCGCGCAGCCCAGCGGGCGTGGGCGGCCCTGCCGCCGCGGGCGCGGGCCAAGCCCTTCCTCCGGTTCCACAACGTCCTGCTGGCGCGGCAGCGCGAGATCCTCGATCTGCTCCAGTGGGAGACCGGCAAGGCCCGTCACGATGCCTTCGACGAGGTGCTGGAGGCTGCCACCGCGTCGCTCTACGCGGCCCGGCAGGCGCCGAAGGTCCTGCGGTCCCGTCGCCGTCAGGGCGCGTTCCCGCTGCTCACCCGCGCTGTGGAGGCCCACAGGCCGAAAGGGGTCGTCGCGGTCATCACGCCCTGGAACTACCCCCTGGCCCTGGGCCTGGACGTGATCCCGGCGCTGTTGGCGGGCAACGCGGTCGTCCACAAGCCGGACACGCAGACCGCGCTGTCGAGTCTGTGGCCGCGTGCCGTCCTCGGGGAACTCGGGTTGCCGAAGGGGCTGTGGCAGGTGGTCCTGGGTGATCCCGCCGTCGTGGGCGCCCCGCTGCTGGAGGGCGCCGACTACGTCAGCTTCACCGGCTCCACCAGGGCCGGTCTGAGCATCGCCGAACAGGCCGCCCGGCGGCTCATCGGGTGCTCCCTGGAACTGGGCGGCAAGAACCCGATGGTGGTGCTCGACGACGCGGACCTCGACGCCACCGTGGAGTCCGCGATCCGGGGGTGCTTCGGCAACTCGGGGCAGATGTGCGTCGGCATCGAGCGCATCTACGTCCACGCGGACGTCTACGACGACTTCCTCGGGCGCTTCGCCGCCCGGGTGCAGCGGATGACCCTGCGGCCGGACTTCGACTTCGAGACGGACATGGGCTCACTGACCACCCAGCAGCAGCTCAAGCGGGTCCAGGAGCACGTGGCCGAGGCCTGCGTCGCCGGCGCGCGAGTCATCACCGGCGGCAGACGGCGGCCGGACCTCGGCCCCCTGTTCTACGAGCCCACGATCCTGGCCGACGTGCCCACCGGCACGCCGGTGCACGACGAGGAGACGTTCGGGCCGGTCGTCTCCGTCTACCGGGTCGCCTCCGACGAGGAGGCCGTCGCGGCGGCCGACGACAGCCCTTACGGGCTCAACGCCGCGGTGTACAGCCGTGACGTCGGACGCGCCCGCAGGGTCGCCGCCGGCATCCGCGCCGGAACGGTCAACATCAACGAAGGCTACGCGGCCGCCTACGCCTCTCAGGGCGCGCCCATGGGCGGCATGAAGGCCTCCGGGCTCGGCCGGCGGCACGGCTCCGCGGGCCTGCTCAAGTACACCGAGGCCCAGACGGTCGCGAGTCAGCGGCTGCTCGGCTTCGACCCTCCCTCCCGCATGGGCAGGGCCCGGCAGGCCGCCGTGTTCACCACCTCGCTGCGCGCCCTCAAGGCGCTGCGCATCCGCTGACGCACACCGCCGGGGCCTCCCCTCACCACCCAGGACGCGACGAAGAGCCGCCATGACGTTCCTGCACGGCTCGCACGGCCCTGGGGCGGGTGCCCCGGGGTCCTTCCGTTCCCGGCGGCCTCGTGCCCGGCTCCTCACCGACGCACGGGGGGCCGGCGGGACCTCTCCCTTCCATCGTGACCGAGGCGGTAACCGCATGACCCCCGATTTCACCCGCACGTCCTCCCTGGCCGGAGAGATCATCGCCAGGAACTTCGACGGCTGGAGCCCCCGGCTGCGGCAGGAGTTCGTGGACAACGCCTTCAACTACCAGGTCGGCTCCGTGCTCCTGTCGGAGACCGAGGACCTGAAAGTGTGGAGCATCCAGGTGCCCCCCGGCGGTGGACTGCCCGCCCACCGACACGTCCTGGACTACTTCTGGACCGCCCTGACCGACGGGTCCAGCATCCAGCACACCGATGACGGCACCACACGGCGGGTCTCCTACCGTGCGGGCGACACCCGGCACTTCACCTTCCCCGGCGACGAGTACCTGCTGCACGACCTCTGCAACGACGGCCCCACGGAACTGCGGTTCCTGACCGTCGAGCACAAGCGCCCCCATGGCCGTTCCCCGCGGGGGACCGACCACGACCCCTTCGGCCGGTCCCCGGGCCTCACCCGGTGAGGCCGGACCTACCCCAGGAGCGCCGCCACCGCGAACAGCACGGGGACCGATGCCAGGGTGGACACCAGGATGGACTCGCGGGCCAGTTCCTCGGCCACCCGGTAGCGGGTCGCGTAGGTGAAGAGGTTCTGGGCGGCGGGGAGCGCCGAGACCACCGTCACGTCGAGCACGGCGGTGGCGCCCAGGCCGCAGAGCCAGGTGCCGAGCGCCCAGGCGAGAAGGGGTTGCGCGACGCACTTGAGCCCGGCCGACAGCAGCACCGGGCCGCGGTCCGGACCGCGAACCGGCAGGGAGCTGCCGCGCAGGGAGATGCCGAAGGCCATCAGCACGGCCGGCACCGACATGTTGCCGAGCAGGGTGAGCGGGGCCAGGGCCGGCCCCGGTACCGTCCAGCCGGCCGCCGCCACCGCCACCCCGGACAGGGAGCCCACGGCCATCGGGTTGCGCAGGGGCGTCGTCAGCCGCCGCCAGAGCGGGGCGCGCGCCGAACCCGGCCGCGTCAGGTCCAGCACCGTCAGGGCGACGGGCGTGACCACGATCTGCTGGAAGAGCAGGACGGGCGCGACCAGCGCGGCGTCGCCGAGCACGTAGACGGCGATGGGGATGCCGAGGTTGCCGGCGTTGACGTAACTGGCGCACAGCGCGCCGACGGTGGTGCGCCCCGCGCCCCAGCGGCGCGCCGTCCCGACGGCGGCGAACGCCGCGGCGGTGCCCGCGGTGGCCAGGGCGGTGACCAGGAGCCGTGCCGAGAGGATCACCGAGAGGTCGGCCCTTGAGAGGGTGGTGAAGAGGAGGGCGGGGGTGGCGACGTTGAAGGCGAGCTTGCTGAGCACGTCCTTGCCGGTGCGGCCCAGGTGGCCGCGGTGGCCGAGGACGTAGCCGACGGCTATGACGGTGCCGATGGCGGCGAAGCCGGTGAGGACTCCTGTCATGCGGTTGCCCCTCGGGCCCGGTGACGATCCGGCGGGCTCGTCGTGGCTTGTCGCGCGGTTCCCCGCGCCCCTTCGTGCGTGCCCTCGACCGTGCGGCTCCCCGCGCCCCTACGGGGTGGGCATTGGCGCCGGGTGCAGGACGGCACGGGCCCGGTCCGCGTCGAAGTCGTTCTCCCACTTGCCGATGACGATGGTGGCGACGGCGTTGCCCAGGACGTTGATGAAGACACGGCCCTCGTTGAGAATGCGGTCGATGCCGACGATCAGGGACAGGGCGGCCAGCGGAATGTGGCCGACGGCGGTGATGGTGCTGGCCAGCACGAGGAACGCACCGCCCGCGATCCCCGCCGTGCCCTTGCTGGTGAGCATCATGACACCGACCATGACGAGCTGTTCCTGCCAGGACAGGTCGATGCCGAGCGCCTGCGCCAGGAACAGGGACGCCATCGTCAGGTACACGGCCGAGCCGTCCAGGTTGAAGGAGAACCCGGACGGGATCACGATGCCGACGACCGGGCGGCCGGCGCCCAGGGCCTCCAGCTTGCGCACCACACCCGGCAGCACCGCCTCACTGGAACAGGTACTGAGCGCCACCAGCAGCTCCGCCTTGAGGTAACGCATCAGCGGCAGGAGACCGAGGCCGCAGGCACGCATGATCAGACCGAGGACGACGACGATGTAGAGCACGCAGACCGCCGTGAACAGCACGATCAGATAGCCGAGCTGCTTCAGGCTCTCCGCGCCGTAGGTGGCGACGACGGTCGCCAGTGCGCCGAAGGTGCCGAACGGCGCGAGCCGCATCACCCAGCCGACGATCCGGAACACGACGTCGGACAGGGCCCTGATGCCGCGGGTCAGCGGCGCCGCCTGCTCGCCGGCCATGTTGAGCGCGACGCCGAAGACGATCGACACCAGCAGCGCGGCGAGGATGTTGTCGCCGGTGAGGGAGCCGAAGAGGGAGGTCGGGATCAGGGAGGTGACGAAGCCGGTGAAGGTGACGTGCTCCTTGGCGTCGGACGGCACGTCGTGGGCGTCGAGGGTCGACGGGTCGACGTGCAGGCCGGCGCCGGGCTGGAAGACGTTGGCGACCAGCAGCCCGATCAGCATCGAGACCAGCGACAGCACCAGGAAGTAGCCGATCGCCTTGCCGCCGATGCGGCCGGCCTTGCGGAGGTCGTCCATGGCCGCGATGCCGGTGGTCACCACGGAGAAGACCACCGGGACCACGATCATCGAGACCAGGCTGACGAACCAGTCGTTGAGCGGCGCGAGTTGCCTGCCCACGCCCGGGGCGGCCATGCCGACGGCGATCCCGAGGACCGCGGCCAGCACCACCTGGAACCACAGCTCGCGTATCAGACGGGCGGGCCCGGAGCGCACCGGGCGCTCCGGCGCGGTGGTGGATGTCATCGTCGGTGCTCCCAGTCTCAGGCGTGCAGCGCGCGCAGGACGCGGTGGAAGGCGGCCTTGCCCTCGAAGCCGATGCCGGGCGTCTCGGTGAGGCCGACCCGGCTGTGCTCGACGACGGCGTCGTCGGCGAAGCCGCCGGTGGGCTGGAACTCGCCCGGATAGGACTCGTTGCCGCCGAGCCCCAGGGCGGCGGCGATGTGCAGGGAGAACTGGTGCCCGCCGTGCGGCACGCAGCGCCGCGGTGACCAGCCGTGCTCGCGCAGCATCGTGAGGATCCGCAGGTACTCCACCAGGCCGTAGCTGAGCGCCGGGTCGACCTGGATGACGTCCTTGTCGGGGCGCATGCCGCCGTAGCGGACGAGGTTGCGGGCGTCCTGGAGGGAGAAGAGGTTCTCGCCGGTGGCGATCCGGCCGGGGTAGTGCTCGGCGAGCACCGCGTTCAGCCGGTAGTCCAGCGGGTCGCCCACCTCCTCGTACCAGAACAGGCCGTACGGCTCGATGGCCCGGCCGTACTCCAGGGCGGTGGCGAGGTCGAAGCGGCCGTTGACGTCCACGGCGAGCCGGGAGCCGTCGCCGCCCAGCACGTCGAGGACGGCCTCGATGCGGCGCAGGTCCTCGGCGAGGTCCGCGCCGCCGATCTTCATCTTCACGACGTCGTAGCCCAGGTCGAGGAAGCCGCGCATCTCGTCCTGGAGGTCCACGAGGGTCTTGCCGGGCGCGTAGTAGCCGCCGGCGGCGTAGACGAAGACGGAGTCGTCCGGACTGCCGTCGCCGTACCGGTCGGACAGGTACCGGTACAGCGGCTGCCCCGCGATCTTCGCCGCGAGGTCGAACAGCGCCATGTCGACGACGCCGACGGCCACCGAGCGCTCGCCGTGCCCGCCGGGCTTCTCGTTGCGCATCATCACGTCCCAGGCCCGCGCGGGGTCCAGGTCGCCGCGCTCGTCGAGAAGCTCCCCGGCGGGGGCGGCCAGCAGACGGGGGATGATGCGGCGGCGCAGGATCTCGCCCGCGCTGTAGCGGCCGTTGGAGTTGAAGCCGTAGCCCACGACCGGCTCGCCGTCCCGGATCACATCGCTGACGACCGCGACGATCGAGCAGTCCATCGCGCTGAAGTCGATCCACGCGTTCCTGATCGAGGAGCTGATCGGGACGGTGCCCTCGTGCACGGCGGTGATCTTCATGGTGCCTTGCTTCCCTGGCTCATATCTTATAAGTTGCGACGGCTGCTAGACTCGGGGCTCGCCCGGACGGTGTCAAGAGTGGGGACGCCGTGAATTCGCGGGCGCTGACGGGGAGGCGTCCCAGACACCGGGGACACGCCTGAGACGCCGGAAAGGGGACGCCGGAAGCGTATGGCCGGGACGACGAACCTCTTCCTGAGCAAAAGCGACCTCGCCTACGCCGAGCTGCGCCGCCGCATCCTCTCCGGTGGCCTGGCGCCCGGCTCCCGGCTGGCCCAGTACGAGCTGGCCGAGTCGCTGAACATGAGCATCACCCCGCTGCGCGAGGCCATCCGGCGGCTCAGCAGCGAGGGCCTGGTGGACGTGGAGACGCACCGCGACGTGCGGGTGGCGGCCATGAACTCCGCCGAGGCCCGCCAGCTCTTCGAGGTCCGCCTCTCCCTGGACCCGACGGCGGTGGAGCTGGCCGCGCGGCGCCGCACCGACGCGGACGTCGCGGCCATCCGGGCCGCGCTCGGGAACCTGCTGCCGGTCACCCGCCAGTGGGGCGAGGAGGCCCTCACGGCCCACCGCGCCTTCCACCGAGCGCTGTACGTGGCCTCCCACAACGACGTCCTGATCCGGCTCCTGGACGACCTGTGGGACAAGTCCGACCGCTACCGCCGGCTCGGTCTCGAACTTCCGCCCGGTGACGAGCCGCGCACCCGTGACCTCGACGAACACCACCGTATTGCCGCGCTCGTCGTGGACGGTGCGGCGGAGGGTGCGGGGCGGCTGATGCGGGAGCACATCACCATGAGCCTCACGGCGTCGGCGATCGGCGCCCTGGAGGAGCGGGAGTCCCAGGAGGCCCGGTGACGTCCCCGGCGCCCTCCGTCCGGGCTCCGCCCCGGCCCACCCGAGGGCGCGGGGAACTGCGCGACCACCCGCACGTCGGGGGCCGCCCCGAGCGGGGCGCGGGAACGGCCGAACCCAGCAGGGCCGCTGCCGGCCTCTCGGTCAGTCGTCCCATCGTTTGCGTGCGAACGCGGCCGGACCGGTCACCAGGGTGTCGGGGGTGATCCGGGGGCCCGGGGGTACTCGGGGGCGGACCGGCGATCGGGGCGCTCCCGGCCTCGCCGTCCGGCCTGTCTTTCTGGCACGGCACCGCAGGAGGGCATGCGATGAACGACACCCGGCGTCCCGGCAGGGTCCACGTCAGCGGGCGGCAGTTTCCGCCCACCGCCTCGGACCTGCTCGGCATCTACCTCAACGACCACCTGGCGGGTGCCACGGCCGCCGTCGAGCGCGCCTGGCACATGGCGCGGACGCCGAGCGGGCCGGCGCTCGCCCAGACCATGGGCCCGATCAGCGCCGAGCTGGCCGAGGACCGCAGGAGCCTGCTGGAGATCATGCGGCGGCTCGACGTCCCGGTGCGCCGCCACAAGGTCTACGCCGGCCTGGTGGGCGAGCGGCTGGGACGGCTGAAGAGCAACGGCCGCGTCGTGCGCCGTTCCCCGCTCAGCACGCTGCTGGAGCTGGAGGCCCTTCAGATGGGGGTGGAGGGCAAGGCCGCCATGTGGGAGGCGCTCCGCCGGCTCCCCGACGGCGGGGAACGTCTCGACCCGCAGCTCCTCGACGACCTTCTCGAACGGGCCCGGCGGCAGCGGAGCACGCTGGAGGAGGAGCGCCACCGGCAGGCCGGCACGGCCTTCCGGGAGAGCTGAGGGCCGAGGGCCGGGGCACCCCGGCCAGGCACGCCCCGGTCAGGTAGGGCCACGGCCCGGTCAGGTAGAGCCACACCCCGGTCAGGTAGGGCCACGCCCCGCCAGGCAGGGTCACCCCCGCCGGGCAGGGTCGCGTCCCGACCGGGCGGGGCCGGATTCCCGCCCCGCGGGGTCAGGCCCCGTCCTGCGGAGCGGTGGTCTCCGCGAAGACCTCCACGGCGATCTGGTAGGTCTCGAAGGCGCGGGCCGCCCCCGCGTACACGGACAGGTGGATGAAGAGGTCGACCAGTTCGTCCTTGGTCACGCCGCTGTTGAGTGCCATGCGCAACTGTCCGCGCAGCGGCTCGAAGGCGCCCAGCGTGGCGGCGATGGCGACGGAGACCAGGGAGCGGTCGTGCCGCGAGAGGGCGGTGCGCGTCCACGAGTCGCCGAAGGTGTGGGCGAGCGCGATCTTGCGGAAGTCGTCCCCGCTGGGCGGTTCACCGGGGCTCCGGGGCATTTCCAGCCGCTGACCGAGCAGCTCCTCGGTGGCGTCGAGCCCCCGCTCGTAGGATTCGTCGATGCCCATCGGCTGCTCCTCGGTGCGCTGGGACGGCCTTCCCCGCCCGTGACGTCCTCCGTGAGTTCGATACCACCTCGCGACGGACGGCAGTCCTCATCCGGGAAACCGTGCCGCCGTGGCCCCGCCGGGTGGCGCCGGGCGGCGCCGGCTTCCGGCCGATGCTCGCGTGCGGGGTGTCAGGCCGTGCCGAGGCCGCGCAGGAACGTGTCCACGACCAGGTCGGCGGCCCGCGGGGCGGCCACGTCGGGGAACTGGTGGGCGACGCCGTCCACGAGCCCGTCGAGGACGGACCGCACCCAGGGCGCGGGGGCGTCGGCACGCAGGTGGCCCTCGTCGGCCGCGCGCCGGAGGAAGGCGTCCAGCCGCGCGCTCTGCGCCTCGCGGCGGGCGCGCGCCTCGGGGTCCTTCTGCATCATGCGGCGGGTGTCGACCGGCCACTCACGGCTGACGGGGATGATCCCCTCCACGTAGCGGTGGAGCGCGACCGGCACCGGCGCCTCCATGAGCCGGGCGTCGTCCAGCACCCGTTCGGCGGAGTCCAGCTTCGCCCGGAAGACCGCGGAGAGCAGGGCTTCGCGGGTGGCGAAGCGGCGGTGGACCGTGGTGCGGTCCACGCCCGCCGCGCTCGCGATGGCGGACATCGAGGTGCCCGGGTCCTCGGCGAGCAGCCGGGCACCGGTGCGCAGCACCGTGGTCAGGTTGCGGGCGGCATCGGCTCTCATAGCTGGCGATTCTATCCCTCAGTCGTAGTTACACCACCATCCTCCCACCATGAGATGCAGCAACGGTATCTTCTGCAACATCCATGTTGTATTTCTCTGAAAATGCTCTACAGTGAAGTGGTGCTCCGGTCCTGGTACCGCGGGCATGAGACGAGACCGTAGGAGTGCGCCATGGTGCGGATGACGAAGACTTTCCTGGTGGCCGGTGCGGCCGGCGGGCTGGGCGGCCGGGTGGTCGAGGCGGCCCTCGAAGCCGGGCACAACGTCCTGGCGACGGACCTGACGGCCGATGCCGTGGCCGTGCCCGAGGAGCACCGTGACCGGGTGCGGGTACGGGCCGTGGACGTGACGTCCGCCGCCGAGGCACGGGAGGCGGTCGAGTACGCGGTCGGCGAGTTCGGCGGCGTGGACGTGCTGGTGAACAGCGCGGGACACCGCGGTGTCGGGTCGATCGAGGACATGCCGGAAGCCGAGTTCCGCCGGAACGTGGAGGTCAACTTCTTCGGCGCGGTCACCATGGTGCGGGCCGTCCTGCCGGTGATGCGTCCGCGGCGTGCGGGCAGCATCGTGAACGTCTCGACCATCGGCGGCCGGCGCGCCCAGCCGGGTCTGGCCGCCTACCAGGCGTCGAAGTGGGCGCTGGGCGGCTTCACGGAGATCCTCGCCCGTGAGGTGGCGCCGATCGGGATCCGGGCCACGCTGGTCGAGCCCGGCGGCATCCGGACGCCGTGGGCGGCCGCCCCGATGCCCGTGCCGGCCATCCACGACGAGTACGACGAGACGGTCGGCGTCTTCGCCCGCACCTACCACGACAACCCGGACGTGCGGCGCGGCGACCCGGCCAGGATGGCGCGGGTGATCCTGCGGATCACCGAGGAGCCGAAGCCCCCGGTCCGCCTGCTGCTGGGGTCCGACGCGGCCTGGCTCGCACCGCAGATCACCGCGGCCCGCGCCGCGGAGGACGCCGCGTGGCGTGCGGTGAGCGTCTCCACGGACCTGGACGGACTCGGCGACTTCGCCGACACCCCGGTCGCGCGGATGGTCCGCCCCACGCGGGACTGAGCGCGCGCCGTCCCATCCCGCGCCGCCCCGGTCCTCCGACCCGGCATCCGCGTACCCGACGTCCTTCGCGTACGCAGCCGACATCTCTCACGCAAAGGAAGCAACAGACATGATCGTCCGCGACAGGCTCTACATCGGCGGTTCCTGGGTGGCCCCCAGCGGCCCGGACCCGCTGCTCGACATCCTCTCCCCGCACGACCAGTCCGTCCTCGGCCGGGTGGCCCAGGCCGGCACCGCCGACGTGGACGCCGCCGTCGCCGCGGCGCGGGAGGCGTTCGACCACGGCCCCTGGCCGCACACCACCCCCGAAGAGCGGCAGGAGGTCGTCCGGCGTTACGAGGCGCTGCGCGCCGCGCGCGCCGACGAGATCGCCGCGGCCATCTCCGCGGAGAACGGCTCGGCCGGCTGGTTCACCAAGGCGGGCCAGCCCTTCCTGACCCGGCAGGTCGAGGCCTACCTCAAGGCCGCCGAGGAGTTCGGCTGGGAGGAGGTCGTCGAACCTTCGGATCCGTCGGTGGCCTTCGACACCATCGTCCGGCGCGAGGCCATCGGCGTGGTCGCGGCCGTCATCCCGTGGAACTCGCCGTTCTCCGCGGCCACCGCGAAGCTGGTCCCGGCCCTGCTGGCCGGCAACACCGTCGTGCTGAAGGTCTCCCCGGAGAACTCGCTGAGCATGATGCTGCTCGCCGACCTCTGGCACGAGGCCGGGCTGCCCGCGGGCGTCCTCAGCGTCCTGCCCGCGGACCGGGAGACCAGTGAGTACCTGATCTCGCACCCGGAGGTCGACAAGGTCGCCTTCACCGGCTCGACCCGGGCCGGCCGCCGTATCGCCGCCCTCGCGGGCGAGCAGCTGAAGCGGGTCAGCCTGGAGCTGGGCGGCAAGTCCGCCGCCCTGATCCTGGAGGACGCCGACCTCTCCGCCGCCGTCCAGGGGCTGCGCTTCGGCTCCCTCGGCAACAACGGCGAGGCCTGCATCCTCCAGACCCGCATCCTCGCCCCGCGCAGCCGCTACGACGAGGTCGTCGCCGCGCTGAAGGACATGGTCGAGTCGCTGAAGGTCGGCGACCCCGCCGCCGCCGACACCTTCATCGGCCCGATGATCCGCCCCGACCAGCAGCAGCGCGTCATCGACTACATCACCCTCGGCATCAAGGAGGGCGCGCGACTGGTCACCGGCGGCCCGCATGTTCCGGAGGGCCTGGAGCAGGGCAACTACGTCACCCCCACCCTCTTCGCCGACGTCGACAACAGCATGCGCATCGCCCAGGAGGAGATCTTCGGCCCCGTCCTGGTCGTGATCGCCTACGACGACGAGGACGACGCCGTCCACATCGCCAACGACTCCGAGTACGGCCTGTCGGGCGGCATCTGGACCACCGACCCCCGGCGCGGCCTGGACCTCGCCCGGCGGCTGCGCACCGGCACGGTCACCCTGAACGGCTCGCCGATCAGCTTCGACGGTCCGTTCGGCGGCTACAAGGCCAGCGGCCTGGGCCGCGAGTACGGCACGGTCGGCCTCACCGGCTACGTCGAGCACAAGTCCATCACCCGCCCCCGGGTGTGACCTCGACGACGCCGTGGTCGGCGTCCAGCCGGAGCCAGTCCCCGGTGCGGATGGCGGCGACCGGGTCCCGGTCCAGGTCCGTGAGGGTGGGGACGCGGGTGACGACCGCGCCCAGGGCGGACTTCGTGGTGGTGACCGTGAAGATCATGCCGAGCGGCGCGGTGCCCATCAGGCGGGTCGTCTGGAAGAAGCCGGACCAGCCCGAGGAGCCCTTCGCACCGGGGAAGACCAGGATCTTCCCGGTGAAGCAGACGCCGAACAGCTCGTGGCGGCGCTCGATGACGGTGCCGGTGGCCGGGTCGATGCCGCCCCACCCCGAGATCGTCTCGTGCGACACCAGCGCCTCGCCCTCGACCACACCGCCGACGACCTTGCGGCCGTGCAGGGTGAAGGGGGCGGGGCGGTCGGGGCCGCGGGTGTCCCGGGCCTCCCGCTCGTCTCCGGTGATCATCGCAGCTCCCCTCGCCAGCGGCCCGTGACCGCCGCGTCGACGCACTCCTGAAGCGTGCCGAACCAGGCCTCGATGCCGAGGATCGCCGGCAGGTAGTGGGCCTGTTTCGCGGAGTCCGTGGCGAAGACCCGGGTGCCGGGCGGGGCCGAGCGGGACATGGCGGGGCAGGAGTCGACGAGGACCCGGCCGCCCGCCGCCTCGATCACGGCGGTGTACCCGCTCCGGTCCGCCGCGTCCTTCAGGGCCCGCGGCGCCATGATCCACAGCTGGGTGCCGGAGTGCAGCTTCCGGCCCTCCAGGGCGCGGGCCGCGTCCCGTATCTGGTCGACGGACGCGTGCGGGCAGCCCAGCAGCACGAAGTCCACGTCGGTGCTGCTGCCCTGGTCGTTCAGCGTCTCGTACACCGCGCGCCGCTCGGCCGCGCCGTACACCACCGGCTCCGGGGCGCGCCGCCCGCCGAAGGCCTCCGCCAGGGTCGGCGCCTCGGGCGTGACGCCCGGGATGTGGTACAGCTCCACACCGCCGGACGACGCGCTCGCCGCGCCGAAGTGCTTGAGGTCGACCAGGTCGGGCCGGGCCAGGTCGCCGGTGACGACCGGGCGGCCCTCCTGGACCACGTCGCCGGTGAAGTAACCCAGCAGCCCCCAGTCCAGGAAGCTGCTGACCGGCGCCTCGACCCGGACGTGGTGGGTGCCGTAGCGGTTCTCCGTGAGGTGGTTGCCCCAGCAGGGGATCTTCCCGGTGAGGCTCGCCGCACCGGTGGACGCGCCGCCCTCGCAGTTGGTGCGGGCGCCGAGCACCGAGTTGGCGTACACCACCGCGGACGACTCCATCCACGCGCAGTGCTCGCCGCGCACCGGCAGATTGCCGACCTGGTACGGCGTGCAGGTGGCGAGGATGTTCACCCCGCGCCGCCCCGCGAACGCCTCCGCCTCGCTCTGGAGCTCCACGAACTCGCGCGGGTAGGGCGCGATGCCCACCGAGTCCGGGCCGAAGCCCTGCTGGAGCTGGCAGGTGGGCACCTTCATGTCCGGGATGTCCAGCGTCTCGTCGCTGTCGAGGCTGATCACCGAGAACGCCCGGTTCCAGCCGCCCTCGGCGACCAGCCTGGCCTTCGCCGGGGACGGCTGCGTGGTGGTGCCCGCGACGTTGCGGGTGTCGCAGAGCCGCTCGGCGTCCAGGGCCTCGCCGTACCGGACCAGCAGGTCCATCGCCGCGGCGACCGCGGGCCCCTCGGCGCCGTCGAGCATCGCCTTCTCGTCGTCGGTGAGCCTCATCGGGCGCCCTCCACGGTGACGGCGGCCGCGCCGGGCACGGCCTTGGCACCCGCGGCGACCGGGACGGTGTTGGTCTCGGGGCCGCGCCGCACCGCGACGTGCATCAGCAGACCGCCGAAGACGATCAGCACGATCGGCGTGTACGCGTACGGCATCAGCTTGCTCAGCCAGAGCAGCTCGAACGAGTACAGGCCCGGCAGGATCAGCCCGAACATATAGCCGATGCCATAGCCGCTGGCCCGCACGGAGGCCGGGAAGCGCTCGTTGAGGTAGGTGAGGATCACCCCGAGCGGCGCCGACGGGGTGACCTTCGCCACCAGGTAGACCACCACGACCAGCCAGGCCGGCATCCCCAGGTCCCGCGCCACCGCCAGCAGCGCGAACGCCCCGGCGACCACGGAAGCCATCACCAGCGAGCAGGTCATCAGCAGCCGCCGCCGCCCGATCCGCTGCCCGAGCCGGGCCAGCACCAGGATCAGCACGATCGTCAGCACGGCGGCGATCAGCTCGGAGGTGGTACTGAGGTTCGGGCTGGACTCAAGCACCTGTACCAGCAGCGTCGGCAGGAACGAGACGGACATCTGCGCGGCGAACCAGTACCCGCACGTGAACAGGAACACGCTGCCGATCAGCGCCCGGTGGGTCGTGAACAGCTCGACGACGGGCTGCTTGCGGCCCTCGGCGCGGCGCGCCGCGAACACGGCCGCGTCCTCCGTCACGCCCCGGTACTGCCAGAGGTAGACCAGGCCCATCACGAAGCCCAGCAGGAACGGCACCCGCCAGCCCCAGGAGAGGAAGCCGCCGTGGGGCAGCACGTTCAGCAGCACCAGCAGCAGCGCGTTGATCACCAGGAACGACGCGGGGGCGCCGGCGCCGATCAGCCCGCCGACCAGACCGCGCCGCTCGGGCCGCGCCTGCTCTAGGGCGAGCGGCATCGGGGCGGCATAGCCGCCGGCGAGGAAGACGCCGCTGATCAGCCGGAGGGTGGCGAAGACGACGAGGGCACCGGAGCCCCACGCGGCGTGGCCCGGCAGCAGCCCCATGAACAGGGTGCAGACGGTGAAGCCCCAGCCGCTGATCAGCGTGGTGCGCTTGCGGCCTATCCGGTCGGAGACGTTGCCGAAGACGACGCTGCCGATGGGGCGGCCGAGGAGGCCGACGGTGAACATCAGCGTCGTCATCGTGGCCCGTGTGGCGGCGGGGGCGCCGGAGGGCATGAAGTACGCCATGGCGGCGGGGAGGACGAGGGCGGGGAGGTACACGTCGAAGCTGTCGACGAACATCGAGAACGCGCCGGCGCGCGCCGAGCGCCGCTCCTCGGCTTCGCCGACGAGGGGGGTGGGGTGCGCGCCGGCTTCGCCGGTGTCCGGGGTGGGACGGGGTTGGGGCAGCGTCATTGCCGACTCCTGAGGTTCGGTTTTCGGGGGCGGCCCCCGGGGCTTGAGCGCTCCGCGCTCTCCTTTCCGCCGCTGGTGAGCGCTCCGCGCCCGTTCTCCGCCGCGACGGCGAGAAGCCCGATGGACCTGTCCGGCGGTGCCGGGCCTGTCGCGGCCCGCGGTGGGTTCTGCACCGCCGATCTCGTTGTGTGGGGTTGCTCGCCGTTGCGGCGGACAGGGGATCCCGGGAGAAGTCCCCGGGACCGTGACATGCGCTCGGTATCAGGTGGGGCCCAGCGTCGCGCCCTCCGAGAGGGGGCGGACCGTGCGGCGGTACACCGAGAGCCAGCCGCGTTCCGCGTGATCGCGGCCGGCCGCGGGCGTGCGTGCCGCGAGTTCGTCCGCCGGGACCCGGACGTCGCAGCGCCGCCCGCGCAGGTCGACGTGGACCACGTCACCGTCGCGCAGCCGCGCCAGCGGCCCCCCGTCCGCCGCCTCGGGACGGACCTCGCCGACCACCACCCCGCGGTTGACGAGACCGGAGAGCTGGCCGTCGGTGACCACCGCCACCCGGCCGGTGAGCCCGGCGCGGTCCAGCGCGAAGACGATCTGCGAGGCCATGCCCATCCCGGGCCGGCCGCGCGGGCCGAGCCCCCGCACCACCACCACGTCCCCCGCGGTGATCGTGCCGGCCGCGAGCGCGGCGAGCGCGTCCTCCTGGCCCTCGAAGCACCGCGCGGGCCCGGTGAACTCCGCGGGACGCTCCTCGTCCACGGAGAGCTTGACGATCCCGCCGAGCGGGGTGAGCGAGCCGCGCAGCACCAGGATCAGCGGGTCCCGCGAGAAGGGCCGGTCACCGGGGCGGATCACCTCTGCGTCGGCCACCGCCGCGTCCGCCAGGTTCTCGCCGAGCGTCGCGCCGGTCACCGTCCCCGCGTCCAGCTCCAGCAGCCCGGAGAGCTGCGCCATCACGGCCCGCGCGCCGCCCGCCGCGTCGAACTGCTCGATGGTGTGCGGGCCGTTCGGCCGCACCGCCGACAGCAGCGGGGTGGTGGCGCCCAGCTCCCCGTAGAGGGCGGTGACGTCGATGTCGACGCCGGCCTCCGCGGCCACCGCCTGGAGGTGCTTGATGGTGTTGATCGACGCGCCGACGGAGAGCGCGACCCGGGCGGCGTTGCGGAAGGCCGCCTCGGTGAGCACCGTCCGGGGCCGCAGGTCCTCCTCGACCATGGCCACGATCCGCTCCGCGGCGAGGTCGGCGGCCCGCCACATCGCGGGGGAGTTCGCGGCGACGGGGGTGGTGCCGGGCAGCGCCATGCCCAGCGCCTCGGCGACGATGTGCATGGAGTTGGCGGTGCCCATGCCCGCGCAGACGCCGGGGCCGCGCACCGCGTCCTCGCTCATCTCCGTCAGTTCCTCGGTGAGCTTCGGACCGGGCGTCCCACAGGCGTGCAGGAAGACGTCCTCGATGTCGCACTGCTCGCCGCGGAACCGGCCGCTCGGCTGGTAGCCGCACGCCAGCAGCAGCGTGGGCACGTTCAGCCGGCCGGCCGCCATGAGCTGGGCGGGCGCGGTCTTGTCGCAGCTCGCCAGGCAGATCATGCCGTCCAGCTGCGCGCCCTCGACGCCCACCTCGATGTCGTTCACGATCAGGTCGCGGGCGGAGAGGATGTAGCCGCCGCCGTGGCCCGCGGAGTGGATGAAGTCGCTGGGCGCGGTGGTGCGCACCTCGAACGGCAGCCCGCCCGCGGCCCTGATGCCGTCCTTGACCCGGGCCGCCACCGCGTCCAGGTGGCTGAAGCAGATCGCGAGCTCCGACGAGGTGTTCACCACCGCGATCTTCGGCTTGCGCATGTCCTCGTCGGTGAGGCCCAGCGCGCGCCACTGGGCCCGGCGGGTGGCCCAGCGGACGGTGCCGGGCTGGTAGTTGCTGCGGTACATGCGTCCTCCTGTGGACGTGCGGCCCGGGGCCGGTCAGCCGTCGAGGTTGTGG
Organism: Streptomyces sp. DSM 116793; assembly: GCF_057320905.1. Taxonomy (NCBI): domain Bacteria; kingdom Bacillati; phylum Actinomycetota; class Actinomycetes; order Kitasatosporales; family Streptomycetaceae; genus Streptomyces; species Streptomyces sp. DSM 116793. The sequence continues at coordinate 5,367,532 of NZ_CM170494.1, forward strand.
GCGAGACGGGCGGCCAGCTCGCCGTGGTCGACGTCGTGCACGCTGCCACCGCCGCCCGGCGCCTCGTCCGCCATCTGCAGGACGTGCGCGGCGGCGGCGCCCATCGCCCCGCACGGCCCCATCACCCGGATGCTGGAGAGCGCCGCCGCGTCGCCGTCCACGCACCGGCCGGCGACCAGCAGGTTGCCGACGCCGGGCGGGGTCATCGAGCGCAGCGGCACATAGTGCAGGTGGTCGGGCCCGAACGTCTCCCAGACATAGCCCTGCGGGCTGTCGTGCAGCTCGATCGGCCAGGCGGTGCGGGCCACCGCGTCGGGGAACCGGGTGCCGGCGCGCACCTCGTCGACGGTGAGCTGGTGCACCGCCTTCACCCAGCGCGTCTGCCGCCGCCCCGGGAACCCGTACGAGCGGACCCGGGCCTTGGCGAACGCCTCGGGAAACTCGGCGCGCAGGAACGCCACCACCCGGTCCGCCTGCACCTTGCCGTCGAGCTGGGCGCGGGCCGCGGCGACCGGCTCCAGCGGGGCCTCGATGTGCGTCATGTTGAGCACGGCGGTGCCGCGGCCCGGGAAGAAGAACGCCAGGCCGTCATGGCGGCGCAGCCCGTACTCCGCGGCCTTCTCCTTCACCCGCGCCGCCAGCTCCGCGGGCTCGGGCCGGCCGGCCTCGGCCAGGTGCTCGACCACGAGCTGCTGGGAGCCGTAGATCTCCCGGTCGGGCAGCCGGCACTCGAGGCCCGCCTCCCAGGCGAGCGCCGCGTCGCCGCTGGCGTCCACGAAGCCGCCGGCCCGGATGTCGAGGGTGCCGTAGCGGGTGGCGAGGCGCACGGAGCGCAGCCGCTCGCCGTCCCGCTCCACACCGGTGAGCACGGCTCCGGTGACCGGCTGGATGCCCAGGGCGAGGACGGTGTCCTCCACCCAGCGGCCGAGGGCGACCTCGTCGTAGCCGACGGTCGTGGTGTGCGTCCGGTTGTAGAAGAGGTCGCCGCTCGCTCCGAGGTCGCGGAAGATGTCGTCGAAGATGCCGTGCGTGAGCTGGTGGTGCTCGGGTGCGTTTCCGAACACCCCGCAGAAGAGGCCGATCAGGGAATTCACCATCTGCCCGCCGAGCACCGGAAGCGCGTCGACGAGTACGACGCTTCTGCCGAGGCGTGCCGATTCGACGGCCGCGGAAAGGCCGGCGATTCCCGCGCCGACCACGCAGACGTCGGCGGTGAGTTCATGGCCGGCGGGCCCGGCGGATCCAGCGGATCCGGCAGGCGTTCCGGGCTTGGTGACGGTGCGGACTTGCAGGTCGGTAAGCGCGTGGGGCATGCCGGACAACGTAAGGAACCGGACGGTGCGTGGGAAGGCGGCGGAAGATAGACATTACGTCTCGCCGATCATCGATGCGGTTTATCTTCGCAGGTCGGTGCGGTGTGACGGAGGAGAGGGAGAGGCTTCGGGGGGTGGCTTCGAGGCCGGGGTTCAGACGTCGGCGGCCACCGCGGTCAGCATCTTCCGCAGCCATTGGTGGGCCGGGTCGCCGTCGTATTCGTCATGCCACCAGAGCATTTCCGTGATCGGTTCCGGATCTCCGGGGCAGGGCAGTACGGCAAGGCCCATGGGGAGGGCGATGCGCTCGGCGAGGCGTTCCTGGAGCAGGGCGATGCGGTCCGTTCCGACGACGAAATGCGGGACCGCCTCATAGCTTTCGACGCGCACCCTGACATCGGGCTGAATTCCGAAAAGCGTGAGCTGGCGGGTGGTCGGGGCGGCCGTCAGATAACCGGGATCGGGCTGGAACGGCGCGACCCAGCTCAGCCGCGCCATGTCCTCCAGCGTGAGGTGGCCCCGCCGGGCGCAGGGGTGCGCGGCGTCCAGCACGCACACCCACCGGTCGCTGAAGAGGTCCGCGGAACGCAGGCCCGGCACCTCGAAACGGCTGACCGGCGGGGCGATCATGCCGTCGATGAACCGGATCGTCTCGGCCGCGTCCGTGCTGAACGCCTCCCGGACCATGCGGATGTGCAGCTCCACACGCGGGGCCTCGGCCGCGAGCGCCGCCGAGAGGCGGGCGCCCAGCACGGACACCGTGTAGTCGGCCATGAGCAGCGTGAACTGGCGGCGGGAGGTCGCCGGATCGAAGCTGCTGTCCGTCGCGAAGAGGCGTTCCGCGGCCGCGCAGACCGTCTCCACCTGGTCGGCGAGCTGGAGGGCGAGCGGGGTGAGCACATAGCCGTTCCTGCTGCGCACCAGCAGGTCGTCCTCGAAGTGCCGGCGCAGCCGCGCGAGCGCGGCGCTGGCCGCGGGCTGCGTCACGCCGATCCGGGCCGCCGCACGGGTGACGTTCCGCTCCCGGAGCAGCTCTCTGAGGGCGACCAGGAGGTTCAGGTCCAGGTTCGCCAGGTGGACGGAGGGATGCCGGGTCACCGGCGTGACTATAACCGGCCAGCCCGGCCCCGGAAGGGGCCGCGACCGGGCGTGACCAGGCGTGACAGGCGGCGACCGGGGCGATCCCGGGGCGATGGGGGCGATCCCAGGGCGATCCCGGGGCGAGGGGGCACCCCGCCGCACCGTCCCGGGCCGGCGGGGCATACCGTCCCGGGTGAGCCGGCTCGTCCCGGGCCGGGCGGAAGGAGGACGATCGGCATGGTTCGTCACGCGGTGACCGACCTGTCCGCCGCGCCGCTGGCGAAGCTGACCGCGGGGCGCCTGCTGACCTCCTGGCAACCGGACGTCCCCGCTCTGCTCCTCGTCGTCGCCCTGGGCGCGCTCTACGGCTGGGGCGTGCTGCGGCTGCGGCGGCGCGGTGCACCCTGGCCGCCCGGCCGCGTCGCGGCGTTCGTGCTGCTCGGACTCGGCGCGCTGGTGGTGGCCACGATGTCCGCGCTGGCCGTCTACGACCATGTGCTGTTCTGGCCGGCCGCCGTCCAGAACGTCCTCCTCGACCTGGTCGCGCCGCTCGGCCTGGCCCTCGGCGATCCCCTGCGGCTCGCCGTCGAGGCGCTGCCAAAGGCGCCCGCGGCACACCTCCGGCGGGTCATGACCGGCCGCCTGGTGCGGGTGCTGACCTTCCCCCTGGTCAGCACGGCCCTGGTCCTCGCCACCGAGTTGACCGTGTACTTCACCCCGTACTTCGCCACCGCCCTGCGCGTCGGCTGGCTGCACCAGCTGATGTACCTGCACCTGCTGGCCGCCGGATCCCTGTTCGTCATCCCGGTCCTCACCCACGAACAGACGCTGCCCACCTGGTGCACCCACCCGATCCGGGCGGCGCTGGTCTTCCTGGACGGCATCGTCGACGCGGTCCCGGGGCTCGTCGTGATGACGCACGGCACGCTGATCGCCGGCGCCTGGTACCTGCACCACGCGCCGCCCTGGTCACCGGACGTCCACCACGACCAGCAGATCGGCGGCGGCGCCATGCTCAGCATCGCCGAGCTGACCGCCCTGCCGTTCCTGCTGGCCCTCCTGGTGCAGTGGGCGCGCGCCGAACGCGTCCACGCCGCGGCCCTCGACCGCCGTCTCGACACGGAGCTGGCCCGCGTCGCCGACCCGGCGCCCGCCCAGGACGGGACACCGGCACCGGAGCGCGTACGTCCCTGGTGGGAGACCGAGCAGAACGAGGTGGCGGCCTCGATCCGGCGCCAGCGCCGGTCTTAGCGGTCTTCGGCGCCAGCGCCGGTCTTGGTGTCCTGCGCCTTGTCCTGGTGTCCTGCGCCGGTCCCGGGGCTCGCGCCGCCGGCGCCGTTGCCGGGGATCGGGGCTCGCGCCCCCGCGCCGTTGCCGGGGTTTCGGCTCCGGCGCCGTCCAGGGCCCGGGGCCCTCGGAGCTGACAGGCGCCGCGGGCCGTCAGAGTCGCTCGGGAGTGCGGATGCCCAGGAGCGTCATGCCCTGCCGCACCGTGCGGGCGGTGACGTCGCAGAGGAAGAGGCGGTTCTCCACCACCTCCGCCGGATTCTCGTCGCTCAGCACCTGGCACTCCGCGTAGAACGTCGTGAACAGCGACGCCAGCTGGTACAGGTACGCCGCCAGCTTGTGCGGCGCGTACTCCGCCGCGGCCTCCGCGACCGTCTCCGCGAACCGGTCGACGTGCAGCCCGAGCGCCCGCTCCGCGGGAGCGAGCCCCAGCTCCGGGTGCGCGACGGGCCGCGCGTCCCCGGACAGCCGCAGGATGGACTGGATCCGGGCGTACGCGTACTGGATGTAGACGGACGTGTCGCCGTTCAGCGAGACCATCTGGTCCAGGTCGAACTTGTAGTCCCGGCTGGCGGACGTCGACAGGTCGGCGTACTTCACCGCGCCGATGCCGATGTGCGCGCCATTGGTGACGATCTCGTCCTCGGAGAGCCCGACCTTCTCGTTGTTCTTCTCGCGCACCACCGCCGTGGCCCGCTCGATCGCCTCGTCCAGCAGGTCCTCCAGCCGGACCGTCTCGCCCGCCCGGGTCTTGAACGGCTTGCCGTCCTTGCCGAGCACGGTGCCGAAGGCGAGCTGCTGCGCCGCGACGTCGTCGCCGAGCCAGCCGGCCCTGCGCGCCGTCTCGAAGACCATCCGGAAGTGCAGCGCCTGGCGGGCGTCCACCACGTACAGGAGGGTGTCCGCCTTGAGGTTGAAGACCCGGTCGCGGACCGCGGACAGGTCCGTCGCCGCGTACCCGTACCCGCCGTCGGACTTCTGCACGATCAGCGGGACCGGCTTGCCGTCCGGGCCCTTGATGTCGTCGAAGAAGACGCAGAGCGCGCCCTCGGAGCGGACCGCGACACCGGACTCCTCCAGCAGGCGGCAGGTCTCCGCCAGCATGGCGTTGTACCCGGACTCGCCGACCACGTCGGCGTCCCGGATCTCCATGTCCAGCTTGTGGAAGACGGACTGGAAGTACAGCTTCGACTCGTCGACGAACCGCTGCCACAGCGCCAGCGTCTCGGGGTCGCCCGCCTGGAGGTCCACCACCCTGCGCCGGGCCCGGGTCTTGAACTCCTCGTCGGAGTCGAAGAGCCGCCGCGCGGCCTTGTAGAGGCGGTCCAGATTGGACATGGCCTCCTCGCCGGTGGCCTCCTCGCCCGCCGAGCCGGGGGTCTTGTGGTCCAGCTCGTGCGGGTGCTCCTCCAGGTACTGGATGAGCATGCCGAACTGCGTGCCCCAGTCCCCGATGTGGTGCCGCCGGACGACCGACTCGCCCGCGAACTCCAGCAGCCGCACCAGCGCGTCCCCGATCACCGCGGACCGCAGGTGGCCGACGTGCATCTCCTTCGCTACGTTCGGCTGGGCGTAGTCGATCACCGTGGTGCCCGGGTGCGCGGCGAAGGGCACACCCAGCCGGCCCTCGGGGTCCGCGGCGCGCGCCGCGAGGTTCCGGGTGATCGCCCGGTCGGTGACCGTGATGTTCAGGAAGCCGGGGCCCGAGACCTCGACGTCCGCGAGCAGGTCCGGCGCGTCGACCGCCGCCACGACCCGCTCCGCCAGCTCTCTCGGCTGCGTCTTCACCCGCTTCGCCAGCGCCAGGATGCCGTTGGCCTGGAAGTCGGCCCGGTCGCTTCGGCGCAGCATGGGGTCTCCCCTGCTCGAAGAGCTTGGGGAAGGGTCCGCGGCGGTGGCCTCCGGCAGGGCAGCCGTGAGGGCGTCCGCGAGGCGCTGGTGGACTGAGGCGCTGAGCGAGGTGACCGAGGCCATGAAGGAAATGCCGTTTCTCCTGGACGATGCAGGGGCGACAATGCGGGGGAATCCGAACGCTGTCAGTATCCCACGCCCTGACAAGCCGTTTTCGCGCTTCGGGCGCGAGCTGGGAGAATGGGAGATACAGGGATACGACGCGGCGTGCACGGGCGTGTACGCGTGAGGGCGTCCGGGGCGGGGGACGCGACCGTGGCCGTCGCCCGGGCGTAGAGCGGAAAGAAAGAAGGACGTGCCGATCGTGGCTCAGAGCACCGAGACCACCGACTGGGTCTCCCGTTTCGCGGACGAGGTCAGCGCCGAGTCGGAGCGCCGCGCCCCGAACAAACCAGTCGTCGTCGCGTCCGGGCTCTCCCCGTCGGGCCCGATCCACCTCGGCAACCTCCGCGAGGTCATGACCCCGCACCTCGTCGCCGACGAGCTGCGCCGCCGTGGCCTGCCCGTCCGGCACCTGATCTCCTGGGACGACTTCGACCGCTTCCGCAAGGTCCCGGCCGGCGTCAGCGGGGTGGACGAGTCCTGGGCCGAGCACATCGGCAAGCCGCTGACGTCCGTGCCCGCCCCGAAGGGCTCCCCGCACGCGAACTGGGCCGACCACTTCAGGTCCGCCATGGAGGCCTCGCTCGCCGAGCTGGGCGTCGAGTACGACGGCATCAGCCAGACCGCCCAGTACACCTCCGGCGCCTACCGCGAGCAGATCCTGCACGCGGTGCGGCACCGCGCGGAGATCGACGCGATCCTCGGGCAGTACCGCACGAAGAAGCCGGGCAAGGGCGCGGGCGGCGCTCAGCAAGGCGGCGCTCAGCAGGCCGGCAAGGGCAGGCAGCAGCAGAAGCCGGTCGACGAGGCCGAGCTGGCCGCGGCCGAGGGGTCCGGCGCGGCGGCGGAGGACGACAGCAGCGGCGGCACGGTCGGCTACTTCCCGTACAAGCCGTACTGCGGCGCGTGCGGCAAGGACCTCACCACGGTCACCGCGTACGACGACGACACCACCGAGCTGACGTACGCCTGCGAGGCCTGCGGGCACACCGAGACGGTGCGGCTCGCCGAGTTCGACCGCGGCAAGCTGGTGTGGAAGGTCGACTGGCCGATGCGCTGGGCGTACGAGGGCGTGATCTTCGAGCCCAGTGGTGTGGACCACAGCTCGCCGGGCTCGTCGTTCCAGGTCGGCGGCCAGATCGTGCGGGCCGTGTTCGGCGGTGAACAGCCCATCGGGCCGATGTACGCCTTCGTCGGCATCACCGGCATGGCGAAGATGTCGTCCAGCAGGGGCGGGGTGCCGACGCCCGCGGACGCGCTGCGGATCATGGAGCCGCAGCTGCTGCGCTGGCTGTACGCGCGGCGGCGGCCCAACCAGTCCTTCAAGATCGCCTTCGACCAGGAGATCCAGCGGCTGTACGACGAGTGGGACAGGCTCGCCGCGAAGGTCGCGCAGAGCGCGGCCGGCGCCCCGGGGGCCGGGGACGCGCCCGTGGTGCTGCCCGCGGACGCCGCGGCGTACGCCCGCGCGGTCGGCACGGCCGCCGGGGAGCTGCCGCGCACCCCGCGCCCGCTGCCGTACCGCACGCTCGCCTCGGTGGCCGACATCACCGCGGGCCACCGCGACCAGGCGCTGCGCATCCTCAGCGACCTCGACCCCGAGCACCCGCTCACCTCGCTGGACGAGGCGCGGCCCCGGTTCGACAAGGCCGAGGCGTGGATCAACACCTACGTTCCCGCGGAGCAGCGCACCGTGGTGCGCCGGGAGCCGGACACCGAACTGCTCGCCTCACTGGGCGAGTCGGACCGGGAGTCGCTGCGGCTGCTCGTCGAGGGGCTCGACCAGCACTGGTCGCTGGACGGGCTGACGGCGCTGGTGTACGGGGTGCCGAAGCGGATGGCCGGGCTCACGCCCGATGCCCCGCCCACGCCCGAGCTGAAGGCGGCCCAGCGGGCGTTCTTCGCCCTGCTCTACCGGTTGCTGGTCGGACGGGACACCGGGCCCCGGCTGCCCACGCTGCTGCTGGCGGTGGGGGCGGACAGGGTGCGCAAGCTGCTGGAGGCCTGACCGGGGGCTCCCTCCGGCCCCCGGCACCCCGGCGCCCCCCACCGGCCGGTGGTCCGGCTCCGACAGAACTGCCCCTTCGGGCCGGTGACGACCTGGCGGTTTCGTCGTGGCTGGTCGCGCAGTTCCCCGCGCCCCTGATGCCGGCGCTTCGCGCCTCGATTGGGGGCGCGGGGAACTGCGCGAGCGACCCCCACCGGCCGGTGGTCCGGATGCGACGGGGTCGCCCCTTTGGGGCGGCATCCCGGACGGGAAGGACCGTCAGGCGATCTGTTCCTCGTCGGCGTCCAGGTTCTGCTGGTAGCGCTCGCGGAAGGTGCGGAGGTAGGGGCGGAGGGTGCTCTCCGTCAGGGGGCCGCCGGCCTGGCCGACTATGCCGTACAGGTCCTGGAGGTAGAGGCCGAACTGCCTGGCGTTCGGGAAGTCCATGTGCTCCCTCACGTACCTCTGGAAGGCGTTGAAGTACGCCTCGTCACGGGAGAGGCCGTCGGGCAGCAGGGACGCGGACGACTCCTCGCCGGCCGCGTCCTCGGCTGCCGGGAGTTCCTGGAAGTCCTCGGCGCCCGGCTGCGGCATCGGTGCCTGCTCGGCGCGCGGCGCCGGGATGGGGCTGCCGCCCAGCGGACGGGTGCGGCCCGGGCCCGCGGGGACCCGGAAGGGGTTGCCGGAGGCCGCGTCCGGGTCGTCCTTGTCCCCGGCACCGGTGCCGGGGCCGGGGGCGCCGTCCGCCGCCCGCTCCGCCGGCGCGGGCGGCCCGGCCTGCGGGCCCGCGTACTGCCGGGGCCCGAAGACCTGCTGGTCCCCGCCCGCGTACCGCGGGGCTTCGGGGAGACCGGGGTGCGGGAACTCCTGGCCGGGCACACCCGGAGACCCGGCGTAGCCCTGCTCCGCGTACCACTGCTCGTACTCCTCGTCCGGACCGTACGAGGGGTCGTAGCCGCCGTCGTAGGGCCGGTCGGGCTGGGCGGCGAACCAGGGGCTCAGGTCGTCGGCCTGGGGCGGTGCGGCGGCCTCGTGCGCTGCGGGAGGCCCGTCGGGGCCGCCGGCGGCCGGGGGCCGGTTCTCCTGCGTCACGCCGCGGGCCGCACCGGACGCCGGCTCCAGCTCCGCGGCCCGCGGCGCCGGCGGCAGCAGCGCCGGCTCGATACCGGCGGCGGCCAGGCCCGCGGGCGCGGTGTCGGCGAGCGGGACGCCGTAGCGGGCCAGCCTGAGCGGCATCAGGGACTCGACCGGCGCCTTGCGGCGCCACGCGCGGCCGAACCGGGAACGCAGCCGGGCCTGGTACACCAGCCGCTCCTGCTCCAGCTTGATGGTCGCCTCGTAGGAGCGCAGCTCCCACAGCTTCATCCGGCGCCACAGCAGGAACGTCGGGATCGGCGAGAGCAGCCAGCGGGTGAGCCGGACGCCCTCCATGTGCTTGTCGGCCGTGATGTCCGCGATCCGGCCCACCGCGTGCCGTGCCGCCTCCACGGCGACCACGAAGAGCACCGGGATCACCGCGTGCATCCCCACGCCCAGCGGATCGGGCCAGGCCGCGGCGCCGTTGAACGCGATGGTGGCCGCGGTCAGCAGCCAGGCCGTCTGGCGCAGCAGCGGGAACGGGATCCGGATCCAGGTCAGCAGCAGGTCCAGGGCGAGCAGGACACAGATGCCCGCGTCGATGCCGATGGGGAAGACCAGGGAGAACTGGCCGAACCCCTTCTTCTCGGCAAGCGCCCGCACGGCCGCGTACGACCCCGCGAAGCCGATCCCGGCGATGATGACGGCGCCGGTGACGACCAGCCCGATGAGTATCCGGTGTGTCCGTGTCAGCGCGAGTGGCGCGGCCACCGTTGCTCCCTCCCTGTCGCCCCCTGCGGGTTGCCGCCCACAGCCTGGCACATGTGTGCGGGCCGCGCCGGGTCGGCGTACCGGCGGGAGCGGCCGCCCGGGCGCCCGTTCTCCCGACAAGTGCCGTCATGTACGGGCGACTTGCCGCTCCGTCAGTGCTTGACCTTGTGGCTCGACGACTCGTGCGGCGACGCGGAGGAGTGCGAGGACGAGGAGTGGGAGGAGGACGAGGAGCCCGACGAGGCCGAGTGGGAGGAGGACGAGGGGGACGGGGACTGGGAGCCGCTGTTCGCAGCGGCGACCGCGGCCACGACCTCCTGCGCCGCCGCCTCGGCGTCCTTCAGCAGGCCGGCCGCGTCCGGGGACTTCTCACCGGCGAGCCCGGCGCCGTTGTAGTCGACGGTCACCACCACGTTCTGGGTGCGGGCCACGACCGTCTGCTGCTTGAAGGAACCCTCCTTCTTCTTCAGGTCGTAGTGCACGGCCGTCGCCGCGTCGCCCGTGCCCGGCACCGGGTCCGTGCGCACCGCGGTGGCACCCTCGGTGGCCTTGGCGGCCGCCACCTGCTTGGCGTAGTACTGGCCGGCCAGCTTGGCGCCGCTGCCGCGGGCCGGGTCGTTCGCGAAACGCACCAGGGACACGTTCAGCCAGCGGAACTGCGAGCCCTTGACGCCGTTGTTGTCGAGGCTGCTCCAGGAGCAGGAGCCGCGCAGCGAGGTGTCCGCGGACTTGCCCACGGTGCCCGCCGTGTCCGCCTCCGGCGCCAGCTTGGCCAGCGTCTTCTTCGACAGCGTCTTGCAGGCCTGGGGGAGGGCGCCGTACGCCGGCTGCGCGCTCGCGGCACCGCCGGAGCCGGCCGAGCTCGCCGGGGCCGAGGGGGAGCCGCTGCCGGCCTTGGGGTCGTCGTCGCCCGAGCCCGACGAGCATCCGGACGCGACGAGGATCACCGGGACGGCGGCCGCGCAGGCGAGTATGCGGGTGAGTCGCTGTGCTGGTCGGTGCATGGTTCCTTCACTCGTGACGCTCGTACGGTGGTGGTCCCGGGCCGCGCACCGGCGGCCCGGGGCCGGGTCCGGGGGGCCACGCTACGCCGTGGGCGCCCGCCCGGCCGTGTCCCACCCGGCGCGGGTGCGGCGGGCGCGGCCGCGCGGGCGGCGGTCACTCACCGAGCCGGCCGGCCAGCGTGTGGGCCAGCTCCTGGGCGCTGTCCTGCATTTTCTTGCTGTCCGGAGGCATCGCGGGGCTGCCCGGCTGCTCGTCGTACTGGACCGTGACGATCACATTGGACGTGCGGAAGACCACAGTGACCGTGCGGTGCCGGGCCGCCGCGGACGGGTTTGAGCAGGTGTCGTCCAGGAACGCGGCGTCACCGAGGCCGTCCAGCGTCCGGGACGGCAGGGCGCCGGCGCCCGACGAGCCGGTGCCGGAACCGGAACCCGAGCCGGGGGCGCCCGTGCCCGCCGGGCGGCCCGCCGGGGTGCCGGTGCCCGCCGTGGTGCAGGGGTCACCGGGCGCGCCGGAGCCGCCGCCCGCGGCGACGGAGTCCGGGCTCATGCCCGCGCCGCCGGAGCCCTTCCGGGCGCCCTCGGCAGGGTCCGCGGGCGGCTGGAGGCCGGCGTTCCGCTCCTTCGAGGCGAAGACCTGCTTCGCACGTGTGTCGTCACTGACCGTGGTGTCGTAGGACACGACCCGCTCGAAGTCGATCAGCAGGTGGTCCGTGGCGGTCGGCGACTCGCCGGTCCAGCGGCAGCCGACCCTGCGGTCGGTGTCGTACGTCAACGTGGCGCTGCCCTGGTAGGCGCGCTCGCGCTGCTGCTCGTCGGTGATGGTCTTGATGCCGGGCAGCATCGCGTCCAGCGTGCCCCGCTCGACCTGGCTGCACGGCTCGGGCAGGGTGCGGTACTTGCCCGGGGGCGCGGGCGGCGCCGACGCGCCGGGCCCCGCGGGCTTGGCGTCGTCCGGGGCGTCGCCGGAGCCGGAGTCGGTGGTGCAGCCGGCGAGCAGGGCCGCGAGGGCCGCGAGCAGCGCTGCGCTTCCTGTCACCGACGCCTTCCGCTGCACGGTGCTGGCTCCTCTCGGCAGGGTTCGACGGGTTCGACGGGTGGGGACGGGTGGTACGGGGCGGAACCGGGGTCCGGCGGGTGTCCGACGGGGTGTCCGGCGGCGAAATGCGGTTGCCGCGGGCGGTGGCCCGCTGGAGACAATGTCTACCGCACACCCGCCCGGACCCGCCGGTCCGGAGGGCCTTTCGTGGGGCTTGTTCCGGTATTTACGTTCCGGACCCGCGTTCGGGCTGGGATATTCGCGCGTTCCGGCGTGCGCGTTACGGCATGCGCACTCCCGTGGGCGCGTTGCGGTTGGCGGGGGCAGGCGGGCCGGGAGCCGGTGGGCCGGGTGCTGGCGGGCCGGGTGCTGGCGGACCGGGTGCCGGTGGGCCGCCGGGGAGCGTCGGCGGTGGCGGGCCGGCGGGCTCGTAGCCGGCTGCGATCGAGGCATCGGCGCACGGTGCGGCCGTGCATCACAGCACGGTGTGGGGGAACCACGGGGGAATGGAGCGAGGATGTCGTACGTAGAGGTACCGGGCGAGAACGTGCCCATCCGGATGTGGACCGACCCGGCCACGGTGGAGGGCGCCGCTCTCCAGCAGCTCAGGAACGTCACCACGCTGCCCTGGGTCGAGGGCCTGGCCGTGATGCCGGACGTGCACTACGGCAAGGGCGCCACGGTCGGCTCGGTGATCGCGATGCGGGACGCCGTCTGCCCCGCGGCGGTCGGCGTGGACATCGGCTGCGGCATGTCCGCGGTGCGCACGTCCCTGACCGCGAACGACCTCCCGGGCGACCTGTCCCGGCTGCGCGGCAGGATCGAGCGGGCCATCCCGGTCGGCCGGGGCATGCACGACACCCCGGTGGACCCGCACCGGCTGCACGGGTTCCCGACCGCGGGCTGGACGGACTTCTGGGCGCGCTTCGGCACGGTGGCGCAGGCCGTGCGGTACCGCGAGGAGCGGGCCGCCAAGCAGCTCGGCACGCTCGGCTCCGGCAACCACTTCATCGAGGTCTGCACGGACACCACCGGCGCGGTCTGGCTGATGCTGCACTCCGGCTCGCGGAACATCGGCAAGGAGCTCGCCGAGCACCACATCGGGGTCGCCCAGCGGCTCCCGCACAACCAGGGCCTGGTCGACCGCGACCTCGCGGTCTTCGTCGCGGGCACCCCGCAGATGGCGGCGTACCGCAACGACCTCTTCTGGGCCCAGGAGTACGCCCGCTACAACCGCGCCCTGATGATGGCGCTGCTCAAGGACGCCGTCGGCAAGGAGTTCAAGAAGGCCGGGGTGACGTTCGAGCCGGAGATCAGCTGCCACCACAACTACGTCTCCGAGGAGCGGTACGACGACGTGGACCTGCTGGTCACCCGCAAGGGCGCGATCCGCGCGGGCGCCGGGGACCACGGCATCATCCCCGGTTCGATGGGCACCGGCTCGTACATCGTGCGGGGCCTCGGGAACGAGAAGGCGTTCAACTCCGCGTCGCACGGCGCGGGCCGCCGGATGAGCAGGAACGCCGCGAAGCGGCGGTACACGGCGCGGGACCTGGAGGACCAGACGCGGGGCGTCGAGTGCCGCAAGGACGCGGGGGTCGTGGATGAGATCCCCGGGGCGTACAAGCCGATCGAGCAGGTCATCGACCAGCAGCGGGATCTTGTCGAGGTGGTGGCGCAGCTCAAGCAGGTCGTGTGCGTGAAGGGGTGACCCGGCCGCACCCCTCCACGCTCCCCGCCTCCGGGCACCTGCCCGTGCGGCTGTGCCCCGGCCCACCTGGGCGCGCGGGGAACCGCGCGACCGGCCACGATGTGCCTGTGGCGGGTCGCCGGGCCCAGCCCCTTGCGGTCTTCGGCTCGGCCGCCGGCCGGTGGGGGCTGGTCCCGCAGGGGGCTAGCCGCCGTGGCGTACGGCGAAGATCATGACGAGGGCCACTATGTGGATGCCGAAGAGGAAGTACGCCAGATACCACCACATCTGGCGCTCCGTGCGCTTCTCCTCGTCGTGGCGGCGGACCTCCGGGGACGGCGGCACGACGGACGGGCCGGGATCGGGATCGGGGGCCGGGTCCGGCCCGTCGGACGTGTTCACGGCTCCCGGTGCACCTTGGTGTTCGAGGCCTGCGCACGGGGGCGCAGCACCAGCAGGTCGACGTTCACATGGCTGGGACGGGTGACCGCCCAGGCGATGGTGTCGGCGACGTCCTCGGCGGTGAGCGGCTCCGCCACGCCCGCGTAGACCTTCGCCGCCTTCTCGGTGTCGCCGCGGAACCGCGTGGTGGCGAACTCCTCCGTCTTGACCATGCCGGGCGCCACCTCGATGACCCGGACCGGTGTGCCGACGATCTCCAGGCGGAGCGTCTCGGCGAGCACGTGCTGGCCGTGCTTGGCGGCGACGTAGCCCGCGCCGCCCTCGTAGGTGGCGTGCCCCGCGGTGGACGACAGCACCACGACCGTGCCGTCGCCGCTCGCGGTCAGCGCGGGCAGCAGGGCCTGGGTGACGTGCAGGGTGCCGAGGACGTTGGTCTCGTACATCCGGCGCCAGTCCTCCGGGTCGCCCGTGGCGACCGGGTCGGCGCCCAGCGCGCCGCCCGCGTTGTTGACGAGCACCGCGCAGCCGCCCAGCTCGCTCGCGAAGGCGTCCACGGCGGCCCGGTCGGTGACGTCGAGTACGTGGGCGGTGGCCCGGTGGCCGACGGCGGTCAGCTCGTCCGCCAGCGCCTCGATACGGTCCTTGCGGCGCGCGGTGAGGACCACGTGGAACCCCGCCCCGGCCAGCCGGCGCGCGGTGGCGGCGCCGATGCCGCTGCTCGCGCCGGTGACGACGGCGGTACGTACGTCGGGGGCTGACGCGTCGTGCGCGGCGGTCATGCGGGGTGCTCCTAGCGTCGTGCGGGTGCCTGTGCGGTACGGGTGTGTGCGGTACGTGGTGCGTATGCGGTACGGGGCGTGTGCGGTGCGGGTGTGTGCGGTACGGGCGTGTGCGGGGCCGGACCGCCAGGGTGCCCTGCATCGCGGGCCGGGGTGTGGGCGCCTGCCCCTCCTCGGCCCGGACCCAGGATAAACGGGGCGAAGTCCGCGGCGGCGGGCGGTGTGCGCGGTCAGCGGCCCCGCGGCGCGTAGGCGATGACCGCCATCCCCGCGAGGCAGACCAGCGCGCCGACGACGTCCCACCGGTCGGGCCGGTACCCGTCGGCGACCGCGCCCCACGCGAGCGAGCCCGCCACGAACACCCCGCCGTAGGCCGCGAGGATCCGCCCGAAGTGGGCGTCGGGCTGGAGCGTGGCGACGAAACCGTAGGCGCCGAGTGCCAGCACGCCCGCCCCGGCCCACAGCGGCCCCCGGTGCTCGCGCACGCCCTGCCAGACGAGCCACGCGCCGCCGATCTCGAAGACGGCGGCGACCACGAACAGGGCGAGGGAGCGGGCGACGGACATGCCCGCAGCCTGACACGGCGCCCACCCGCCCGTCCCACGGGGAGTACCCGAACCGCCCCACCGCCTTCGCCCGCCCGACCCGAGCACCCCGCCCGGCGTCCGAGGCGAAGCGCTCCACCAGCCGCCGTGTGATGGACGGCGCCAGCAGCGCATCGCCGGTGCCGACGAGTCGAACGGCCGCTGCCAGGTGCTCCGGGGTGACGTCCTTCAGCAGGAAGCCGCTGGCTCCGGTCGACAGCGCCGCGTACACATAGCGGTCCAGGTCGAAGGTGGTCAGCATGAGCACCCGGCAGGCCGGATCGCGTGCGAGTATGCGGCGGGTGGCCTCCAGGCCGTCCACGTTCGGCATGCGGATGTCCATCAGGACGACGTCGGGCCGCAGTTCGCGGGCCGCCGCGACCGCCTCCGCGCCGTCCGCGGCCTCGCCCGCCACCTCGATGCCGCGGGCCGTCAGGATCAGCCGGAAACCCGTCCTGGTCACGGTCTGGTCGTCGGCGATCAGCACCCGGGGCGCCCGCCCGTCCGCCGGCGCCGTCATGGCAGGTCCCAGCGGGGGGCGGGCGGCCGGTCCAGGGGGATGCGTGCCCGGACCCGGAAGCCGCCGCCGAGCCTGCGCCGGGCGTCGAGGTCCCCTCCGTACACCGCGACGCGCTCCCGCATGCCCAGCAGTCCCCGGCCGGCGCCGCCGCGCTGCCGCGCGGACGAGGGACCGGCCGGACCGCGACCGCCTCACCGGCCCGTATCTCCAGCGACACGCCGTTCAGCGCCGTCGTCCCGCCGTACTCCTTGCGCACGCCGTCGAGCCGTACGACGAACGTCTCCTCTGCTCTCCCCGGTGACCATCCCTCTGTCCTCGAGGTGCTGACCGGGCCGAGCGTGCGCACGGGCGACGCACCCGCCCGGGGAGAGGCGCCCCGGGACGTCCATCACGCGCCCTGGGACGTCCACCATGCGCCCGGGGGCCCGGCGTGGCGCTGCCATCCCGGGATCGTGGGCCGACCCCGTCGCGTTTGTTCAGGCCTCCGGGCGGTCGCCGTCCTACCGTCGTGGGATGAACGAGATGCACCCTCACGCAAGCGGTCCTGTGCCCTCCGGCGAGGGGGAGGGCGGGGCCGGGGCGGCGCGGCCGGTCGGTGAGCTGCTCGACCTGGCCGCGCGGCGGGCCGTCCCGGTGGTCCGGGCGATCCCCGGCGACCTGCTCACGGCGCCGACGCCGTGCGGCGACTACGACGTACGGGCCCTGGTCAACCACCTCTTCCACGTGGTCGAGCAGTTCCGGGGCCTCGCCGAGAAGAAGCACGCCGACTTCGACCTCGTCCCGGACTACGTCGCCGAGGGCGACGACTGGCGCGAGCGGTTCGCCGCGGCGGTGGAGCGGCTGGTGGCGGCGTGGCGCGAGCCGGGGGCGGAGGAGGGGGCCACCGGCACGATGGACATGCCGGCGAGGACGGTCGGATGCATGGCGCTGCTCGATCTCACCGTGCACGGGTGGGATCTGGCGCGGGCCACCGGTCAGGACTTCCGTCCTGATGGGGCGGCGCTGCCCGTGCTGGGGGTGCTGAAGGACTCCGTTGCGGAGGTGGCGCCGGTGGCCCGGCGTATGGGCCTCTTCGCGGAGCCCGTTCCGCTGCCGGGCGGTGGCGCCGACGCGGACGATTTCACCCGCCTCCTCGCGGAGACGGGGCGCGATCCGGCTTGGGTCCGCCCCGGTTCCGCCCCGGCCGCGGAGTAACGGCCACCGGCCGTGGGGGGCGCCCCGCGCGGGGAGCCGCGCGCTCATCCGGTTTTCTGCGCGGTTCCCCGCGCCCCTGTTCGGTCTCGCCGTGGTGCTTGCGGTTTCGTTTCCGGCTTGTGGCCGGTGGGTTTTTTTGCGCGGTTCCCCGCGCCCCTGTTCGGTCTCGCCGAGCCCCTTTGCGGCGTCTTTCCCGGCTTGCGGTTGGTGGGGGCTTGTCGCGCAGTTCCCCGCGCCCCTATGGGGCGCCCGGCTGTCAGGCGCGCCCCGGAAGGGGCGCGGGGAACTGCGCGCGCAACCACAACGCGCCCGTAGCAGGCCCCCGGCCTCAGGGGGCAGTTGATCAGGGGCGCGGGGAACTGCGCGAGCAACCACGGCGGGCCCGCGGTGGGTCACCGGCCTTGGGGGGCAGTTGATCGGGGGCGCGGGGAACTGCGCGAGGAACCATGGTGGGCCCGCGGTGGGTCACCGGCCTCGGGGGGCAGTTGATCAGGGGCGCGGGGAACTGCGCGAGAAGACGCGACGGGCCCGCAGTGGGTCACCGGCCGAATGGGGCAACCCCTCAGGGCGCGGGGAACTGCGCAAAACGCGGGGCCGCCGGGGCCGCTCGTGCTCACCGGTGGGGTCAGGTGCGGGTGGGGCGGAGGCGGTGGCGGGCCGCCGCGACCAGCCGGCCCTGCAACCGCCGCCAAGCCCGCCCCCGCCGATCCGCCCCGAGCTCGGCGAACAGCAGCTCGTACCGGGCCACAACCGGCCCCGGATCGAAGCGCCGCGCCCCTTCCAGCGCCGCGCGCCCCATCGCCCGCCGTCCCACCGCATCCCGGATCAGCTCAAGCAGCGCATCCGCCAGCGCCCCCGCGTCCCCGACCGGCACCAACCGCCCGTCCACGCCGTCACGCACGATCTCCGCGGGCCCCAGCGGACAGTCCGTGCTGACCACCGGCACCCCGCACCGCATCGCCTCCACCAGCGTCATCCCGAACGACTCCGCGTCCGAGGCGCTGACCACCAGGGACGCCTGCGCGAACTCCGGCTCGATCGGCGAGCGCGGCCCCATCAGCACCGCCCGCCCGGTCAGCCCCAGCCGCTCGATCATCTCCTCCAGCCGCTCCTGCTGCGCCCCGCCGCCGTAGATCCGCAGCGACCAGTCGGGTTCCTTCGCCGCGACCGCGGCGAACGCCTCCAGCAGCAGGTCGAACCGCTTGCCGCGAGCCAGCCGCCCCGCCGCCGCGATCACCGGTGAGGTGTGGTCGGAGGGCGCGACGGGCGGCGCGGGGACGATGTTCGGCACGGCGAGCACCCGCACCCCGGGCAGCGGCATCCGGGCCCGGTACACGGCGGCGTCCGCGCGGGTCGTGGTGACCAGGGCGTCGAGGCGCCGGTAGTACCGGCCGAGCACCCGCCGCAGCGCCGCGCCGTGCGCGTCGTGCCGCAGGTGCTCCTGCGCGATGCGCAGCGCCCGGCGCGGCCCGAACCGCGCCAGGTACACATTGATGCCGGGCCGGGTGCCGATGACCACGTCGGCGGCGCGCCCGGGCCCGGTCAGGTACTCCCGGACGCGGACGTCCACGAGCCTGCTGTACTGGCGGTGCCGCTTGTCCTCGGCGGGGAAGTCCCGGGCCGGCTCGGCGAAGGCCGGCAGCGCCCGGTCCGGGCTCCGCTCCCGCGTGTCCACCAGCGGTACCAGTGTGATGCGCGGGTCGACGGCGAAGCGCGGCCGCTCGCGGTGCCGCATCATCGACACGATCTCCACGTCGTGCCGCTCGGCGAGCGCGGCGGCGAGGTTGAGCGTGGTGCGCACGGTGCCGCCGATCGCATAGGCGTTGTGCAGCAGGAACACGATCTTCATCGGATGCCTCAGTGCTTCTCGGTGCCTTCTGCCGGGCCGGGGACGACTTAGGCCCTACGGCATAGGGGCACAGAGAACGGGCAGGGCGGTGCCGGACACCCCGTCCCGGGTGAAATGCGGGCGAGAAGACCACTCGTCAGGCTCGCCCGGGGCCACGAGGGTTGACCCGGGACCCGCGCGGGCCGACCCGCCGTCAGCACCGCCGGGCCACACCCCTCGGCGGCTCTGCGGGCGGCTCGTCAGGGCCACGTCAGAACCTCCCAGGGACTCGCCGGACGGTTCGCCGGACGGTCCGTCGGAGCCCCATCGGGCAGCACGGCTTCGGTTCACACCGCGGCAGTACGGCTTCAGTGCCCCATCGGGCGGTACCACTTCGGTGCCGCACCGGGCAGTACGGCTTCAGTGCCGCACCCGGGCGGCCGCACCGGGCCGCGCGGCCTCAGGGCCACACCAGGCAGTACGGCTGGTGCCCGGCCTCGTGCAGGCGGTGGCTGAAATCCTGCCATTCATGGAGGAGTTGGTAGACGTTGAACGCGTCGCGGGGGCCGCCGCGGTCGGGGACCGTGGACCAGATGAACGCGGCGGCGCCGACCGCCTCCTCGCCGACGCCGCGCAGCGGGTCGACCACCGTCATGGGGAGCTTGACCACCGCGTAGTCGGGGTGCAGCACGACCAGCTCCAGCGGCGGGACCTTGTGCAGGGGTATGCCCTCGATGCCGGTGAGGACCATCGCGGCCATCGTCTCCGGCTTGATCTTGGTGAACATGCCGCCCATGCCGAGCTCGTCACCGCCCAGCTCCTCGGGGCGCATGGAGATGGGCACACGCGCGGCCGTCGCGCCGTCCGGGGCGCCGAAGTACTTGTAGGTCACCCCCACCCGGCCACTCCCGCTCCCTGCCTGCGCCCACTCCGAACCACCGCGTGCCTCGCCGCGCACCCCGTCCCGGGAGGCCGCCCGGGCATTATCCGCCGTCTCGCCCTCGGAGCGCTGGTGCTCCCGCCGGTGCCTGCCCCGGCCCTGGCCGGCGGCAGGGGGGAGCCTGCGCCGGGGACCCAGGTCATCGGTCCCCTCGCCCAGTCCGCCACCGCGATGCATATCTCCACCCGACTGATGTGTTCTCAAGGCGCGGGGCCGCCGCGCCCCCCGTGCTCACGAACCCGGGAGGTACCCCCACCGATCATCGTGACAGTGACCTCCCCACCGCCCGCCCCGTGAAACGTGCCCCCAGGCACCTGTCCACGGGAGGGGGGAGGGCTCTGACACCATGGTCTGTGTGACGTATCCGTACAGCGCCCCAGTTTCGCAGAACCTCTTCGACCGCGCGGCCCTTGTGACACCCGGCGGTGTGAACTCCCCCGTGCGCGCGTTCGGCGCCGTGGGGGGAACGCCCCGGTTCATGGTGTCAGGTACGGGACCGTACCTGACCGACGCCGACGGCCGCGAGTATGTGGATCTCGTGTGCTCGTGGGGACCGATGATCCTCGGCCACTCCCACCCCGAGGTGCTGGCCGCCGTCCTGGAGGCCGCGCGGCGCGGCACGTCCTTCGGCACGCCCAGCGAGGGGGAGGTGGCGCTCGCGGAGGAGATCGTGGCCCGGGTCGAGCCCGTCGAGCAGGTGCGCCTGGTCTCGTCCGGCACCGAGGCGACGATGTCGGCGATCCGGCTGGCGCGCGGCTTCACCGGGCGCGGCAAGGTGATCAAGTTCGCCGGGTGCTACCACGGACACGTCGACGCGCTGCTCGCCGCGGCCGGTTCAGGCGTCGCGACGTTCGCCCTGCCGGACACCCCGGGCGTCACCGGAGCCCAGGCCGCCGAGACCCTTGTGCTGCCGTACAACGATCTGGACTCGGTTCGCGCCGCGTTCGCCGCCCACCCCGGCGAGATCGCCTGTGTGATCACCGAGGCCTCGCCGGGCAACATGGGCTGCGTGCCGCCGCGGGACGGCTTCAACGCCGCCCTGAAGCAGCTCTGCGCCGAGCACGGCGCGCTGTACATCTCGGACGAGGTGATGACCGGGTTCCGCACGTCGAAGGCCGGCTGGTACGGCCTGGACGGGGTGCTGCCCGACCTGATGACCTTCGGCAAGGTGATGGGCGGCGGCTTCCCGGCCGCGGCGTTCGGCGGCCGCGCCGACGTGATGGCGCACCTCGCGCCCGCCGGGCCCGTCTACCAGGCCGGCACCCTCTCCGGGAACCCGGTCGCCACCGCGGCGGGCCTCGCGCAGCTCAGGCTGCTCGACGACGCCGCGTACGCCACCCTCGACCGGGTGGCCGGCCGGCTCCGCGGCCTGGTGAGCGAGGCGCTCGCCAAGGAGGGCGTCGCGCACCGCGTGCAGAACGCCGGCAACATGTTCTCGGTCTTCTTCACCGCGGACGAGGTGCGGGACTACGACGACGCCAGGGCGCAGGAGTCGTTCCGGTACGCGGCGTTTTTCCACTCGATGCTGTCGCAGGGCGTCTACCTGCCGCCGTCCGCGTTCGAGCTGTGGTTCGTCTCGACCGCCCACGACGAGCGCGCCGTCGAGCGGATCGCCGCGGCGCTGCCCGCCGCCGCGCGTGCGGCCGCGGAGGCGACGGCATGAGCGGCGCCATCCCTCCCGAGCCCGGCGCGACCGGCGCCGGTGTCCCCCCGGCCGGGGAGCAGCCCGCTGACGGGGAGCACCCCGCCGCTGCCGGTGCGCCCCCGGCCGCCGGCGCGCACCTCCTGTCCGCGGAGCACGCCGTCGCCGACGAGGCCGACGGCACCGGGGAGCGCACCGTCGTCCACCTGATGCGCCACGGCGAGGTGCACAACCCCGACGGGCTGCTCTACGGCCGGCTGCCCGGCTACCACCTCTCCGAGCTGGGCCGGCAGATGGCCGACCGGGTCGCCGCCCACCTCGCGTCCCGTGACGTGATCCACGTGGTGGCCTCGCCGCTGGAGCGCGCACAGGAGACGGCGGCGCCCATCGCCAAGGCGCACGGCCTGGACATCGCCACCGACGAGCGGCTGATCGAGGCGGAGAACGTCTTCCAGGGCAAGGCCTTCGGCGTCGGCGACGGTGCGCTGCGCAGGCCGTCGAACTGGAAGTATCTGGTCAATCCGTTCAGACCGTCCTGGGGCGAGCCCTACGCGGCGCAGGCCGCGCGGATGATGCAGGCTCTCGAAGCCGCGCGGGACGCGGCGCGCGGGCACGAGGCGGTGTGCGTCAGCCACCAGCTGCCGATCTGGGTGGTGCGCAGCTTCGTCGAGCGGCGCAGGCTCTGGCACGATCCGCGCAGGCGGCAGTGCACGCTGGCGTCCTTGACGACGTTCACGTTCCACGGCGACCGGCTCGTGACGGTCGGCTACACGGAGCCGGCGATCGACCTGGTGCCCTCCCACTTGCGCGCGGGCGCGCGCCCGTCCAAGGGCAAGGACAAGGACAAGGCCTTCGGGGCCTGACGGCCCCCTTTGGCCCCTTGGCCCCTTGGCCCCGGTGCTCCGGTGGGGACTTGGCAGTTTCGCCGTAGCTGGCCGCGCCCACGCGGCCGTCCCTCCCGCACTGCTCCGAGGGCGTGGGAGGTGCCCCAGGACACAGCCCCGCGCCCCTGGGCAGGCCGCGGGTGCCCCGGTCGTCAGGCCGTGCCGCGAAAAGGGGCGCGGGGAACTGCGCGACCGGCCCCCACCGGCCGGTGGTCCGGACGCGACAGAACCACCCCTCACGGACGGGGACCGGGGGCGGAGCCCCCGAGGAGGGGGGTGCGGAAGATCCGCAAACGTGGCATGCGAAACTTTTCACATGAGTGCCGCCCGCAGCCTCCCGCACCGCCCCACAGCGGTGCCCCGCACATCCCGCGGCAGCCGCGCCCGCCGCCGCGCCGCCCTGCTCACGACCGGTGCCGCAGCCGCCGCGCTGACGCTGACGGCCTGCGGCTCCGGCGGCGTCAGCGGTGGTTCCGGCAACACCGGCTTCGTCACCAAGGCCGACGGGATCGCCATGGTCAAGCCCGCCAGCCGCCAGGCGGGCCCCAAGCTCGCCGGGGAGACCGTCGACGGCAAGCAGCTGGACGTCTCCTCGTTCCGGGGAAAGATCGTCGTCCTCAACGTCTGGGGCTCCTGGTGCCCGCCGTGCCGCGCCGAGGCGCCCAACTTCGCCAAGGTCGCCAAGGAGACCGAGGCCAAGGGCGTGCAGTTCGTCGGCATCAACACCCGGGACACCAGCAGGGGCCCCGCCCTGGCCTTCGAGAAGGACAAGGGCATCCCGTACCCGAGCCTGTACGACCCCACGGGCAAGCTGGTGCTGCGCTTCCCCAAGGGCACGCTCAACCCGCAGTCCATCCCGTCCACGATCGTCCTCGACCGGCAGGGCCGGGTCGCCGCCCGCTCGCTGAAGCCGATGACCGTGACCGATCTGCGCAAGATGCTCGACCCGTTGATCGCGGAGCACTGATCCCCGTGCGCACGCAGACGACTCCCGGGGCGCGCCCATGAACCAGACCGTCTACAGCGGGGCCCTGCTGCTCGCCGTGCCCGTCGCCGTGCTCGGCGGCCTGGTGTCGTTCTTCTCCCCCTGCGTGCTGCCGCTGGTGCCCGGCTACCTCTCGTACGTCACCGGCGTCAGCGGCACCGACCTGGCGCAGGCCAGGCGCGGGCGGATGGCCGCGGGCGCGGCGCTCTTCGTGGTCGGCTTCACCGCCGTCTTCGTCTCGGGCGGTGCCCTCTTCGGGTACTTCGGCAGTACGCTCCGCGGCTACCAGGGCGTCTCGTCCAAGGTGCTCGGGGTGCTGATGATCGTCATGGGGACCTTCTTCATGGGGCTGATGCCCTGGCTCACCCAGCGCGAGTACCGCTTCCACACCCGTCCGGTGACCGGGCTCGCGGGCGCGCCGGTGCTCGGCGCGCTCTTCGCCATCGGCTGGACGCCCTGCCTCGGCCCGACCCTCACCTCCGTCAACATGCTCGCCGTGCAGCAGGCGAGCGCGGGACGGGGGGCCATACTGACGATCGCGTACTGCCTGGGCCTCGGCGTGCCGTTCGTCGTGGCGGCGGTCGCCTTCCGCAAGGCGCTCGGCGCCTTCGGCTGGGTCAAGCGCCACTATGCGTGGGTGATGCGCATCGGCGGCGGAATGATGATCGCAACCGGCCTGCTGCTGCTGACCGGTGCGTGGGACGGCATCGTGCAGCAGATGCAGGTCTGGTCCGACGGCTTCACGGTGGGGATCTGAACCATGAGCAAGTCCACGACGGACGCGACCGGGACGGCGAAGGGCACGCCCCGGCCGGAGGGCAGCGGTCAGGACGCGCCCCGGCCGGACGGCAGCGGTCAGGACACGCCCCGGCCCGACGGCAGCGGCACCGGCACCGGCACCGGCGCCGACGACAAGGATCTCGGCGCCGCGGGCTCCCAGCTCTCCACCGCCCCCCGCGAGGAGCTGCTGGTGAACCTGCCCGCGCTGGGTGTGATCGGGTGGGCCCGGTGGTTCTGGCGGCAGCTCACCTCGATGCGCGTCGCGCTCCTGCTCCTCCTGCTGCTCTCCCTCGCCGCCATCCCCGGCTCGCTGATCCCGCAGGACAGCAACGACCTGAAGGTCTCGGAGTTCAAGACCGCGCACACCACGCTCGCGCCGGTCTACGACAAGCTCGGGCTCTTCCACGTCTACAGCTCGGTGTGGTTCTCGGCGATCTACATCCTGCTGTTCATCTCGCTGATCGGCTGCATCGTGCCGCGCACCTGGCAGTTCGTGGGCCAGCTCCGCGGCCGTCCGCCGGGCGCGCCCAAACGGCTCGACCGGCTGCCCGCGTACAGCACGTGGCGCACCGCGGCCGGCCCCGACGAGGTGCGGCGGGCGGCGCTCGACGTGCTGCGGCGGCGCCGCTTCCGGGTGCACACCGTGCGGGGCGCGGTCGCCGCGGAGAAGGGCTACCTCCGCGAGACCGGCAACCTGATCTTCCACATCGCCCTGATCGTGCTGCTGGTCGCCTTCGCGTCCGGGCAGCTCTTCAAGTCCGAGGGCAGCAAGCTGGTCGTGGAGGGCGACGGCTTCGCCAACACGCTCACCCAGTACGACGACTTCAGCTCCGGCAACCTCTTCGACCCCGGCGACCTGCCCCCGTTCAGCTTCACCCTGGACAGGTTCGTCGGCACCTACGAGCGCTCGGGGCCCAACCGCGGCACGCCCCGCACCTACAAGGCGTTCGTCACCTACGACGAGGGCGTGGACGGCAAGCCGAAGAAGACCACGATCCAGGTCAACGAACCGCTGAAGATCGAAGGCTCCAACGTCTACCTCGTCAACCACGGCTTCGCCCCCGTGGTCACCATCCGCGACGGGCGCGGCAAGGTGGTCTTCCACCAGGCCGTGCCGCTGCTGCCGATCGACTCCAACGAGACCTCGTCCGGCGCGATCAAGGTGTTCGACGGCTACCGCAACGCCCAGGGCAAGCGGGAGCAGCTCGGCTTCAACGCGTTCTTCGTGCCGTCCTTCGCGGGCGCCGGCAAGGGCCAGATGTTCTCGACGTTCCCCGCCGCGGACAACCCGGTGCTGGCGCTCTCCGCGTACCACGGCGACCTCGGCGTGGACTCCGGGGTGCCGCAGAACGTCTACCAGCTCGACACCACCCACCTGACGAAGTTCAAGGACGCCAAGGGCGCGCTGCTGAAGCGGCGGCTCAAGCCGGGGCAGACCATGAAGCTGCCGAACGGCGCCGGGTCGATCACCTTCGACAGGAACCTGAGGCAGTGGGCCAGCTTCCAGATCACCCACGAGCCCGGCAGCGGCTGGGCGCTCGGCGGTGCCATCGCCGCCATCGCGGGCCTCGCCGGGTCGCTCTTCATCCAGCGGCGCCGCGTCTGGGTGCGGGCCACCGCCGGTCCCGACGGCCGGACGGTCGTGGAGATGGCGGGCCTCGGACGCAGTGAGTCCGCCCGGCTCCCGCAGGAACTCGGCGATCTGGCCGCCCTCGTCCACGACCGCGTCCCCACCGCTCGTGACGACGCCCCCGCGACCGGCACCTCCGCCTCCGACTCCGGCTCCGCCTCCGACCCGGACCCGGGCCCGGATCCGGAGCGTGCGCGGAACGCCGCCGACTCCGACCCCACCCCGAGCGCCGCCGACGCCGCGGGGACAGCCACCTCCGAACCGAATCCCCACGTCGCATCCGCCGAAGGGGCCACGAAGTGAACCAGCTCGCCGCCACCACCAACGAGAACCTGGCGCACACCAGCAATGTGCTGATCTACTCCGCGATCGCCGTCTACCTGCTGGCCTTCTTCGCCCATATGGGCGAGTGGCTGCTCGGCAGCCGCAGCAAGGTCGGCCGCACGGCCGCCGCGCTCACCGCGTCCGGCGCGGCGGGCGCGGCGGGCGGCGGCGCGGGCCGGGCCGCCGGGGGCCCACAGGTGCAGGTCAGGCAGCAGGGCGGCGGCACCGCCGTGCTGGACCGCCCCGAGGTGGTGACCCGCTCCTCGGCCGGCCGCCGGGACGTGCCGGACGGCCCCGGAGCGCACGGCGGCGACGCGCAGGGCGACATGTACGGCCGGATGGCCATCTCCTTCACGGTGCTCGCGTTCCTGGTGGAGGCGGGCGGCGTGCTCACCCGCGCGCTGTCCGTGCAGCGGGCGCCGTGGGGCAACATGTACGAGTTCAACATCACGTTCTCCACGGTCGCCGTCGCCGTCTACCTCGGGCTGCTGGCGCTGAAGAAGAACGTCCGCTGGATCGGCCTGCCGCTGGTCCTCACGGTCCTGCTCGACCTCGGCCTCGCCGTCACCGTCCTCTACACCGCCAGCGACCAGCTGGTGCCCGCCCTGCACTCGTACTGGCTGTGGATCCACGTGTCCACCGCCATCTTCTGCGGCGCCTGCTTCTACGTCGGCGCGGTCGCCACGCTGCTGTACCTGTTCCGGGACGGCTACGAGGCCAAGCTCGCGGCGGGCGGGCGGCCCGGCACGTTCGCCACGTCCGTGCTGGAGCGGCTGCCCGCGGCCGCCTCGCTCGACAAGCTCGCCTACCGGGTGAACGCGGCGGTCTTCCCGCTGTGGACGTTCACGATCATCGCGGGCGCCATCTGGGCCGGCGACGCGTGGGGCCACTACTGGGAGTGGGACCCCAAGGAGACCTGGTCGTTCATCACCTGGGTCGCCTACGCCTGTTACCTGCACGCCCGGGCCACCGCGGGCTGGAAGGGCCGCAAGGCCGCCATCCTCGCCCTGATCGCCTTCGGCTGCTGGCTCTTCAACTACTACGGCGTCAACATCTTCGTCTCCGGCAAGCACTCGTACGCCGGCGTCTGACGGCACGCGGCGGCCGCCGGCCGCTGTGTCGGGCCCGTCGGGGCCCGGGGGACCGCTACCCTGTGGGCCGTTCACCCGGGCCCGGGGGGCCCGACGTCTTCTGGGGGACCGGACCGAGATGCTCAGGTATGTGCCTTACCTGCTGGTGCTCGCACTGTGGATCTACGCCTTCATCGACTGCCTGACCACCCCCGAGGACCAGGTCAGGCACCTTCCGAAGGTGCTCTGGGTGCTCATCGTGCTGTTCTTCGGCGAGGTGCTGGTGGGGCCGGTCGCCTGGCTGATCGCCGGCAAGCGGCGCCGTCCGGCGCGGTGGCTGGCGCCGGACGACAACCCCGAGTTCCTGGCGTCCCTCAACGACCCCGACCGCCCCTGAACGCACGCCCCTTCCCCCCCGGGGCTCCGCCCCGGCCCAGGCAGGGGCGCGGGGAACGGCGCGCCCAGCCGCAACGAGACGGTCGGTTCGTCACCGTCCCAAGGGGGCAGCTTCAGTCGCGGTCGGGCCACCGGCGGGTGGGTGGTTGCTCGCGCAGTTCCCGGCGCCCCTTCCCCTCGGGGCTTCGCCCCGGCCCGGGCAGGGGCGCGTAGCGCCCGACAAGGGGCGCGGGGAACTGCGCGCTCAGCTCCGACGAGACGGTCGGTTCGTCACCGTCCCAGGGGGCGGTTCCTGTCGCGGTCGGGCCACCGGCCGGTGGGTGGTTGCTCGCGCAGTTCCCGGCGCCCCTTCCCCTCGGGGCTTCGCCCCGGCCCGGGCAGGGGCGCGTAGCGCCCGACAAGGGGCGCGGGGAACTGCGCGCTCAGCCCCGACGAGACGGTCGGTTCGTCACCGTCCCAAGGGGGCAGTCTCAGTCGCGGTCGGGCCACCGGCGGGTGGGTGGTTGCTCGCGCAGTTCCCCGCGCCCCCGGGGGGCACAGGGGCGGAGCCCCGGTCCGGACGGAGCCGTTCGCGGGGGACCGCGGGGCGACCTCAGGGGGCGCCGCCCCCTCAGCGATACTGGACCCCATGGCTTACGACGATCTCCGCTCGCTCCTGAGAGCCCTGGAGCGCGAAGGCGACCTCAAACGCATCAAGGCCGAGGTCGACCCCCACCTGGAGGTCGGGGAGATCGTCGACCGCGTCCAGAAGGCCAAGGGCCCGGCCCTCCTCTTCGAGAACGTCAAGGGCTCGGCCATGCCCCTGGCCATGAACGTCTACGGCACCGACCGCCGCCTCCTGAAGGCCCTCGGCCTGACGTCGTACGACGAGATCAGCGACCGGATCGGCGGCCTGCTCAAGCCCGAACTGCCGCACGGCTTCACGGGCGTGCGCGAGGCCTTCGGCAAGCTCGGCGCGATGGCGCACGTCCCGCCGAAGAAGGTGAAGCAGGGCGCCGCCCCCGTCCAGGAGGTGGAGCTGCACGGCGACGACGTCGACCTGAACCGGCTTCCCGCGCTGTTCACCTGGCCGAAGGACGGCGGCTCCTTCTTCAACCTGGGCCTGACGCACACCAAGGACCCCGAGACCGGCATCCGCAACCTCGGCCTGTACCGGCTCCAGCGGCACGACCGGCGCACCATCGGGATGCACTGGCAGATCCACAAGGACAGCCGCAACCACTACCAGACGGCCGCCCGGCGCGGCGAGAAGCTGCCCGTGGCGATCGCCTTCGGCTGCCCGCCCGCCGTGACCTACGCGGCGACGGCACCGCTGCCCGGCGACATCGACGAGTACCTGTTCGCCGGCTTCGTGCAGGGCAGACGGGTCGAGATGGTGGACTGCCGCACGGTGCCGCTCCAGGTGCCCGCGCAGGCCGAGGTCGTCCTGGAGGGCTGGCTGGAGCCCGGCACGATGCTCCCGGAGGGCCCGTTCGGGGACCACACCGGCTTCTACACACCGCAGGAGCCGTTCCCCGCGCTCACCATCGACTGCGTCACCATGAGGGAGAGGCCGCTGCTCCAGTCCACCGTGGTGGGCCGCCCGCCCATGGAGGACGGCCCGCTGGGCCGCGCCACGGAACGGTTCTTCCTGCCGCTGCTGAAGATCATCGTGCCGGACATCGTGGACTACCACCTCCCGGAGGCGGGCGGCTTCCACAACTGCGCCATCGTCTCGATCGACAAGAAGTATCCGAAACACGCCCAGAAGGTCATGCACGCGGTGTGGGGCGCGCACATGATGTCGTTGACGAAGCTGATCGTGGTCGTGGACGCCGACTGCGACGTGCACGATCTGCACGAGGTCGCCTGGCGCGCGCTCGGCAACACCGACTACGCCCGCGACCTGACCGTCGTCGAGGGCCCCGTCGACCACCTGGACCACGCCTCGTACCAGCAGTTCTGGGGCGGCAAGGCGGGCATCGACGCGACCAGGAAGCTGCCCGAGGAGGGCTACACGCGCGACGGGGGCTGGCCGGACATGGTGCTGTCCGACCCCGGGACGGCGGCGACCGTCGACCGCCGGTGGAGGGAGTACGGCTTGTGAGTGCCGTCGAAGGAGTCATCGGCGGGCAGGGTCCCGCCCAGCCGCACGGCAGGGTCCGGGCCTTTCTGCGCCTGGTGATGATCGAGCACTCGGTCTTCGCGCTGCCGTTCGCGTACATCGCCTCGCTGACCGCGATGTTCCGCCTGGACGGGAACATCCACTGGGGGCGGCTGCTGCTGGTGACGATCGCCATGGTGGGGCTGCGCACCTTCGCGATGGCCTGCAACCGGATCATCGACCGGGAGATCGACGCCCGCAACCCGCGCACCGCGGGGCGCGAGCTGGTCACCGGCGCGGTGAGCGTGCGCTCCGCGTGGACCGGCGCGCTGATCGCGGTGGCCGTCTTCCTGGGCGCCGCGGCCCTGCTCAACCCGCTCTGCCTGGCCCTCGCGCCGATCGCCGTGGTCCCGATGGTGGTGTATCCGTACGGCAAGCGGTTCACGAACTTCCCACACGCCATCCTCGGCCTCGCGCAGGCCATGGGGCCGATCGGCGCCTGGCTCGCGGTCACCGGCGCGTGGTCCTGGCCGGCGGTGCTGCTGGGGCTCGCGGTCGGCGTGTGGATCGGCGGCTTCGACCTGATCTTCGGCTGCCAGGACGTCCAGGCGGACCGTGCGCACGGCGTGATGTCGGTGCCGGCGCGCTTCGGCATCCCGGCCGCGCTGTACGGCGCCCGGGCCTGCCACGTCGTGACGATGGCCCTCTTCGTCTGGTACGGCATCGCGACGGACGTGGGCCTGTTCTTCTGGTTCGGCCTCCTGGTGGTCGCCGTCGCGTTCCTCTACGAGCACACGATCGTCCGCCCCCACGACCTGTCCCGCCTGAACAGGGCGTTCTTCACCGTCAACGGCTTCATCGGCATCGCCCTCTTCGTCTGCGCCCTACTGGACCTGCTGGTTCGGGGGCTGACCGTCTGAGGTCGCCCGGCCGGCCGGGCGACCCGTTCCGGCCCGGACGGCAACCCGTTCGAGCGACGGTGTGCGGACCTGCGGATGCGTACGGTTCGGGCATGGCAAGGTGGGCAGGGCGACCTGAGCCACGGTCTTCGCGGTGGCGCCGCTAGGCTCGACGCCGTGGAGCACGAGAGCGCGAGCGGGCGGACGGGGCCGGAGGAGGCCCCGGGGGTGTCGCGGGTGCCCTGGGTCGTGGGCGTCTCCGGCGCCTCCGGTACGCCGTACGCCGCCGCCGTGCTGCGCGCCCTGCTCGCCGCGGGCGAGAGCGTCGACCTGATCGTCTCCCGCGCCTCCCGGCTGACCGTGCTGGACGAGACCGGCATCGCGTTCCGTGACGCGCACTGGCGGGCCGACCTGGCGCAGTGGCTGGCCCGCGGCGCCGACGGCAGTCCGGACGCCTTCACCGGGGTGGACACCGCGCGGGTGCGGTACTGGGCCGCCGGCGACCTGGCGGCGGGGCCGTCCTCAGGCTCGTACCGCACCAAGGGCATGCTGGTCGTGCCCGCGTCCACGGCGTGCGTGGCAGGGGTCGCGCTCGGCCTGTCGAAGGACCTGCTGCAACGCGCGGCGAGCGTGACGCTCAAGGAGCGGCGGCGGCTGGTGGTCGCCGTCCGCGAGGCGCCCCTTGACGGGCGGACGCTGCGGCACCTGGTGGCCCTGGACGACGCGGGCGCGACCGTACTGCCCGCCTCACCGGCGTTCTACGCGGGCGCCACCCACATCCAGCACCTGGTGGACTTCGTCGCCGGCCGGGTGCTGGACGCCGTAGGGGTGGAGCACGGGTTGTACCGCCGCTGGGAGGGGGCGCTGGGCGGCGGCGCGGGCGGCGGTTGACGGGGCGTGCGCAGCCGCCCCGGGGCCCGCACCGGAGGACGGACCGCGCCCGGCGCGCGCCCGGCACGGAGGCTTGCGAGCACCCCCCGCGGAATGCGCCGGGCGGGCGCCCGTACCCTGCTGGAACCTCCGCACCACCGCGGGGAACTCCTTGGTTCGCAGGCTGCCGCCCCTGTGTGCCTTAGATTCTAGACGTAGAGATTCCGGCGGAACTGCGGAACCGGGACTGCGGAACGACGAGCGGGACTGCGGAACGTGAGCGGCACTGCAACGATGAAAGGCATTGGAGCTATGGACGCCGTGGACAGGCAGCTCATCCAGGCCCTGCGCGAGAACGGCAGGGCCTCCTACGCCGAACTCGGCCGTCTCGTCGGTCTCTCCGGCCCCAGCGTCACGGACCGCATCAACCGCCTGGAGGCGGCCGGCGTCATCACCGGCTACCGCGCCACGGTCGACTCCGCGTCCCTGGGCCTCGGCGTCACCGCCCTGATCGGCATCTCGCTCTCCGACGCGACCGACCACGAGGACGTCGCCCGGCGGCTTCGGGACCTCGGCGAGATCGAGGACTGCTGGTTCATCGCGGGCGACGACTCGTACATGCTCAAGGTCCGCGCGAACGACGTCGACGGCCTGGAGAAGACGATCAGGCGGCTCTCCGGGACGAAGGGCGTCTCCCGGACGCGGACGACGATCGTGCTCTCCACGAAGTGGGAGAACCGGGTGGGGGAGCTGCCCGAGGAGGTGTAGGGAGGCCTGGAGAGGTCTGGAGAGGTTTGGAGAGGCCTGGAGTGGTCTGGAGTGGTCTGGAGAGAGCCCTGGAGGACGTCCCGGAACGGGTCCGTGCCAGGCCCTCAGTGCCGGCTGCTGAGGCCAGCGACCACGGCCGGCAGTCGGCCCATGGCGTGGGCCACGCCGAGCCCGTCCATGTAGTCGCGGACATGGACGATCCGGCCGTTGCGGACGCGGATGACGAGCAGGCCGGGAAAGCTGAACGACCGGCCCGTGGTGGTCACGGTCCCGGTGACGACCTGCTCGACGATGATCACCTCCGGGTCGGTGCTCTCGTGCACGGCGACTTCCCTGATCTCCTGCGGCCGCGCCGGGCTCGCCCCCCAGGCCGCCCGGTAGCCCGCCCGGACCTCTTCGCGTCCCTCGTAACGCCCGGGCATGCCGGGGAAGAGAAACGGGAACTCGTGAACGGCCTCGGCCGCGTAGAGATCAGCCAGGTCGTCCGCGGACCTGTCGAGCATCGCCTGCCGGTAGCGTGCCAGGACGTCGTGAGGACCGGGAGTGGCCGAGGCTGTGTCCGGCATGGCGGCTGGGCTCCGTTCGGTCGGCGGGCCGCTGCGCTCCTGCGAGCGACGGGCCGGGGACTCGGGCGTGCGAACGCGACGAGGGCGGCCAAGACCCGGTGGTGACGCGGGATTTGGAGACTCCCTCTCGACGCTCTTGACGGCACTGTACCTCCGGGCGCCGGAGGACTGGGGCCGCGAAGGGTGCGTCGTGCGGGTTCCGGCGAACAGGGGTTGAACCCACCGGGAACACTTCCCGGCCGCCCACAACGCCGACCGGGCCGCCGGGGTCACACAGGTGCACCGATCCATTCACCTGACCCCGCCAGAGGACCCCACCATGCAGATTCGCCGCACACTGCCGGCCGCCGCCGTGGCCGCCGCGATCGTCCCGGCCGCGCTGCTGACCGCGACCGCCGCCCACGCCCACGGCGGATCACCGGCGAGCCCGTCCGCCCCTTCCGCGCCGGCGTCCCCGTCCGCGCCTTCCGCGCCGCCGACCGGCACCGCGCCGTCCGCCTCGGCACCCGGTACGACTCCGTCGGGCTCCGCCTCCCCCTCCACGCCGGGGTCCGCCTCGCCGACCGCCTCGCCCACCGCGACGCCGCCCCCCTGCAACAACGGCCCCTCCTCCATGGTCCACTTCGGCCTCAAGGGGCTGCCCCGCACGATCGAGGCCGGCGGCGGCTGGCACGCCTTCACCCTGACCGTCACCAACACCACCGGCACCGCGGTCGGCGACGTCGAGGCGTCGGTCACCGCCGACAACGGCAGCCCGAGCGAGAACGGGGACCTGTTCGAGCACGCCTGGCTGGAGTACTGGGACGCGGGCAAGGGCACGTGGCTGAGCCTGAAGGACGAGGGCAGGGACGAGTACCGCGAGACGGGCATCATCTACGGCTGGACCCATCTGGCGGCCCACGAGTCCGCCGTCCTGAAGTTCCGCATCAGGGTCGACGAGGAGGCAACGCCCGGCGACAGCGAAGCCGTCGGCGGCGGCACCTATGTGGACCCGGAGAAGCAGTGCACCGACGGCACGACCGTGACCGCCCACTTCGAGGTGCTGGCCCCCGGCGCGCAGGGCGGCGGCACCGGTGGCACCAGCGGCGGTTCCGGCACGGGGAACGGGACGCCGACTCCCACGCCGACCGCCGGCGCGACGGGCGGCGCGACCACCGGCGGCCCGGGTGCCGCCACATCGGGCTCCTCGGCTGGCGGAAGCCTCGCCGAGACCGGTTCGTCCTCCGCACTGCCCGCGATCGCCGCGGCGGGCGGCCTGGCCGTGCTGGCCGGCACGGGCACGGTGATCGCGGTGCGGCGGCGCAGGTGCGGTGCCCCCGCGGCGTGAGGCCGCGTGCGGCCTGTGGGACGCCTGCGTGAGGCCCCGCCTGAGGCCCGCGCGAGACCTGCGTGAGACCCCGCCAGAGGCCCGCGCGAGGCCTGAGTGAGACTCCGCCAGAGGCCCGCGTGAGGTCCGCGTGAGGCCGAACGGCACGCCGGGGCGGCGGCGCGCGGGCCTCGGTGACGGGCGGCGGCACTCGCTGGCGTACGGTGAACGGGGCCCGGGCCCCGCAGCAGGGGGGCGAGGGCGCCAAGGCGGCAAGGAACGGGCGGCAGGCACATGGAAGGCGGTCGGCGCATGGACGCGGGGCTGAGGCGCGAGCTGGAGAAGAAGGTCCGCGGCGGCGAGCGGCTGACCCGCGAGGACGGCCTCGCGCTCCACGCGTCGGACGACCTGGCCTGGCTCGGCGGCCTCGCCCACGAGGCCCGCACGCGACGGCACGGCGACGCGGGCCACTTCGTCGTCAGCCGCGGCCTCGCCCTCACGGGCGGCGCCCCGGACGTCGCCGCGGACGCGGTCCGGCGCGCGCAGGCCCTGGCGGCCGACGGCGTCACCGAGCTGCGCGTCGCGGGCGGCCTCCCCTGGGACGAGTACGTGACCGCGCTGCGGGCGCTGCGCGCGGGCCTGCCCGGCGTGGCCCTGAGGGCGGGCACGGCCGCGGACGTGCGGGGCGCCGAGCGGACGTCGGGGCGGCCCGCGTCGGAGCTGCTGGACGAGCTGGTCGCCGCGGGCGTGGACTCGTTCGCGGGCGACGCGGTGTCCTCCGGCGCGGTGGCCTCCGACGAGGCGGCCCCGGAGCGGCAGGCCGCCGCCGGCCTCCCCTGGGAGGACTGGTCGCGCATCCACCGCCTCGCCCACGCCAAGGGCCTGACGACGCCCTGCGCCCTGCCCTACGGCCACGGCGAGGAGCCCCGGCAGCTCGTCGAGCACCTTCTGCGGCTGCGCGCGCTCCAGGACGAGACCGGTGGTTTCCGGGTCCTCGCCCCGCTGGGCGGCACGGCCACCGGCGCCGAGATCCTGAAGACGTTCGCGGTCTGCCGCCTGCT
Source organism: Streptomyces sp. DSM 116793 (assembly GCF_057320905.1). NCBI lineage: Bacteria > Bacillati > Actinomycetota > Actinomycetes > Kitasatosporales > Streptomycetaceae > Streptomyces > Streptomyces sp. DSM 116793. The sequence continues at coordinate 5,402,304 of NZ_CM170494.1, forward strand.
GCTCGACGACGTCCCGCACGTGGCCGTCTGCTGGGCGACGCACGGCGAGCGCGCGGCGCTGCTCGCGCTCCAGCACGGGGCGGACGAGGTGGACGTGTCGTTCGCCCCCGACGGCGGCGAAGCTGCCGCGGCGCCCACCCGTGAGGACCTGCTGGACCTCGTCCGGGACGCCGGCTTCCGCCCGGTCGAGCGGGACGGCCGGTACGGGGTCGTACGGACGTACGAGGGGGCGGACCCCGGGCGCCGGGACGCACCGCAGCCGATGCGGGTCTGACAACCTCCGGGGATCATCCTTTCGTGCCGATACACGGCCATCGTGCACGAAGCAGCGCTCCGTATGCGCTTCGGCAGCCCCGACGTCGTAAGGGGACAACTGACCTATCTGGCCGAGACTTCAGAGCGGGACAACGTAACCATTCTGGTGGTCCCCTTTGACCATGGGGGCTTCCCCGGAGCTGGGCAGACCATCTGCTATGCGGAGGGAGCCGTGCCACAGCTGGATACGGTGCAGGTGGACAGCTCGCACGGGCCCGAGTTCCTCCATTCCGAGGGGCAGTTGGCGAAATACCGGGCACAACTCGACCTGTTGGAGGAAATGGCCCTGCCGCCGGAGCGGTCCCGCGACTTCATTCGTGAGATCGCACACGAACTCTGAGGAGTGCCCGATGCCCGAGATCACTTGGGAAGCCCCCTTCTGTGCCGAGGGAAGCTCCTGCTTCCGCATAGGTACCGATACCGAAGGCAATGCCTACATAGCCGTGAACGGCCAAGAAGACCACTACCTCACCGACTCCCTCGAAGCCCTGCGCACCCTGATCGCCGACATCAAAGCCGGCAAGGCCGACCATCTGCTGTGAGAACGGCCGGCCGCCGGCCCGGGGCGAGGCCGCAACCCCCTCGCCCCGGGTACGCCGGGTACGCCGGGGACCCCGGCACGATGGCCGACGAAGCCGTGGCGGCCCCTCACTCGTTGGTGTGGGATGGATGGAGCGACGCGCGGATTCCGCATGGAGGCCCGGTAGCGTTCGGCCTCCTGCGAGCCTTGCGGATCGCCCATGCAGGACGGGGACGGGAGGGAACGTGGTCTCGTGTTAGAGACGGGAGTCGTGACGGCGGTGGTGGGCTGGCTCTGCCGCCACGCCGTCCTACTGGCCGGCCGGACGCTGACCGGGTCGCTCTCCGTGCCGGCGGACGCCGAAGGGACCGTGGACGCGGTCGTCGACGCGGTGCTCCAGCGCCTCGCCGGGGACAGCGCGTGGGAGCGGCTGCAGCGGGAGGCGGCCGACCCGGAGCGTGCGGAGCCGTCGGAGCGGACCCGGCGACGGGTCGCGCTGGCCGTCGAGGAAGCCGTCGAGGCCGATCCCGAACTCGCCGCCGCCCTCACCGCCGCGCACGCGCGCTGGGCCGCAGCCATGCGCTCCGGCCCCGGCACGGTCACCGCCTCCGGAGGCGGGGTGGCCGCAGGCGCGGACGTCGCGGTCACGGCGAGCGGCGCCGGCGCCATCGCGGTGGGCGGCAGCGTCACGGGACCCATCACCAGCCACACCCCCACGGAACCCACGGCACCTGCGGCGCCCGCGGAAGCCCCCGCCCCCGCGGAGTCCGAGGGCGGGGGCACCGAATCCCCTCCCGGACCGGGCCCGCGCGCGAGCTGAGCGGTCACCCGGACGGCACGTCCAGCTCACCCCGGATCACGGCCGGCGGCGCCGCGTCGACGGCCGTCGGCCGTGACTTCCACCAGGAGACCCACCACCATCACTACGCGGCGCCACCGGCCGCCGCCCCCACCGTCCCCAGGCCGGGGGCCCGGGGCGGGGACGCCATGCCCCTGGACGTGGGCGACCGACTGGCGGGCAGGGTCCGCGAGCAGTGGGAGGAGGCCGCACGGCAACGCAAGCTGCTCCAGGAGATCCCCATCCGGTGGACCCGCACCCGGCGCCCGGTCGCCGGTGAGACGGTGGCACCGGGGGACCCCGGCCGGCCGCGCCTGGTCCGGCAGGTGCCGGGCGCGGCCGCACTCGGCGACGCCGCCGTGCGCGGGGGCGGCATCCCCGAACTCCTCGCCGTCTACAGCGGCGTGCCCTCCGGACGCCTCGTCGTGCTCGGCGCACCGGGCAGCGGCAAGTCCGACGCGGCGCTCCTCACCGTGCTGCGCGCCCTGGACCACCGCGACGCGCTGCGCGACGACACCGTCCGCGCCCGCTGGCCCGTCCCCGTCCTGCTGAGCATCGTCGGCTGGGACGGCCACCGGCTCACCGACTGGCTCGCCGCCCGGCTCGACGACGACTACCGCCTCGGCCGTGAGCAGGCCGAGACCCTGGTCGAAGCCGGCTGGATCTCGCTGTTCCTCGACAGCTTCGACGAGATGGCGGGCGATCTGCGCATGGCCGCGCTCCGCGAGATCGACCGCGCCGCCTACCGTGTGGTGATCTTCTCCCGCCCCGGCGAGTTCGAGGCGGCCGTCGCCGACGGCCATCTCGTCGGCGCCGTCGCCCTGGAGCTGTCGCCGGTGCCGACGGACGTGGCCGTCGCCTTCCTGCGGACCCTGCCCGCGCTCGCCCCCCGGCAACGGCTGATCAAGCACCTGAAGGAGAAGCCGGACAGCACGGTCTCCCAGGCCCTCACCACGCCGCTGACGCTCACGCTGATACGCGACGCCTTCCCGCCGCGCCACATCGCCGACCTGGACGACATGCTCGCCCGCCGGTTCGCGTCCCGGCACGACGTCGAGAGGTACCTGCTCGGCCGGCTGGTGACGATCCGCTACCGGCAGCGGTCGCCGGGGTCCCGGCCGGCGTACGAGCCATGGCAGGCCGAGCGCTGGCTCGGGTACGTGGCCGCCCGGATGACCAGGCAGGAGACCTACGAGGAGGACGGCCGGCCGTCCGACGTGCGGACGTACAGTCTCGACTGGCGGCGACTGCACCACTGGGCGTCCCCCTGGCCCCGTATCGCGATGACCGTCCTGCTGGGCCTGCTCGTGTCCGTGCCGGGGTGCGCGCTGGACTTCGGGCTCGGCAAGGACACGCTGCTCATGCTGGAAGGCGTGGGGGGCGGGGCGCTGGCCGGGGCGATCCTCGGCGTCGTGTTCGGGGCGGCGGCCGGGGCCATCGCGGAACTGCGCGATCCGGTGCCGCGCTGGCGCAGGCGGCTGAACGTCGGGAACGGCTCCCGCCGGGGCCGCCTCCACCCGGGGGCCGGTGCCCTGGTCGGGCTGCCGACCGTGTTCAACTGCGCCCCGCACGATCCCGTCAGCTGGGCGAGGGCGATCGTCATCGGCCTGGCGACCGGCACCATGGCCTCCGTCGCCGCGGCCCGCCTCTCGGCGGCGCCGGGCTGGACCGGCTGGGCACGGTGGAAGGGCCTGCTCTCCTGGCCGGTACTGGCCGCCGCGGGCCTCGGCGCTCTGGGCACGGGGCTGACCCAGCAGGACGACTGGGGGTCGGTCGTCGCGGCCTGCATGGCGGGCTACGTCATCGTGATCGTGGTGGCCGCGCGGCCCGCCTCCCTCGCGGACCCGGTGACCGATCCGTTCACCTCCTGGCGGCAGGACCGCACGTTCACGGCGGTGTCGGGCGTGGTCTTCGGTCTCTGCGTCGCGCTGGCCGTCGCCCTGGACAACATGCGGCGCGGCGCACCGGGCGTCGGCTGGGGCACCGTCCCGTTCGTCGTGCTCGGTGCCGGCCTGCCGCTGAGCTTCGCCGGGGCGATCACGGTCTCCGACCAGTGGCGGACCAGCCTGGTCTTCATCCAGCTGTGGCTGCGCGGCGACTTCCCGCTGCGGGGCATGCGCTTCCTCAAGGACGCCTACGACCACCGCATCTTCCGGGCGGAGGGCGCCCGGTACCAGTTCCGGCACGCCCTGCTGCAGGACGAGCTCGCCAGGGGGCGGGAGGGCGCGGCGCGCCCATGAGGCGTCCCGAGAGGTGAGACGGGGCGTTCCGGGGGTACCCGCCGGTGCATGGCTGATGGGGACGTGCCGGAGGAGGCGTACGACGCCGAACCCTTCGTACCCGGGCGCGGCGGGATCGCCGCACTGCGCAGGGCAGCCGCGGACTGCCGCGGCTGCCCGCTGCACCGCGACGCCATCCAGACCGTCTTCGGCGAGGGCGACACGAACGCCCGCGTGATGCTCGTCGGCGAGCAGCCCGGGGACCAGGAGGACCGGCAGGGCAAGCCCTTCGTGGGCCCGGCCGGCCACGTGCTCGACCGCGCCCTGGACGCCGCGGGCATCGACCCGGGCCGCACCTACGTCACGAACGCCGTCAAGCACTTCAAGTTCAGCCGCGACCCCGCGCACGGCAAGCGCCGCATCCACAAGCCGCCGACCCTGCGGGAGATGGGGGCGTGCGGGCCCTGGCTCGCCGCCGAGCTGGCCCTCGTCGAGCCGGAGGTCCTGGTCGTGCTCGGCGCGACCGCGGGCAAGGCGCTGCTGGGGTCGTCGTTCCGGGTGACCAAGCAGCGCGGCGCCCTCCTGGAGGAGGAGATCCACGGTCGCACGGAGCGGCTGGTCGCCACCATCCACCCCTCCGCCGTGCTCCGCGCGGACAAGGAGGACCGGGAGGCGGCCTTCGGCGGCCTGGTCTCCGACCTGGAGGTGGCGGCGCGGGCGCTGGGGTGACGCCCGGGGCGGTGGGCGGTGCGCTGACGCCCGGGGCGGGGCGGTGGGCGGTGCGCTGACGATTCCGTGACCGGCGCCGTGGGCGGCCGGGTGTGTCCGGGTGCCGTGGGCACGCGGCGCGCACCCGCCGCCGGGCCTGTCGTACTCGCGTGCTTCACTGGACGGGCAGGACCGATGCAAAGGTATGGCCCGATCCGGACCATTCGGAACGGGACGGACCGGATCGGAACGGATCGGAACGGGATACTCCGGAACGGAAGTCGGATTGACATGCTCCGCTACACGCTGATGCGCCTGGGGATCTTCGCGGGCTGCTTCCTGGTCATCTGGGGCCTCGTCGCGGCCCGTGTCCTCCCGCGCGGCCTGGGTGGTTCCAACTACCTGTGGGTCGCCCTGCTCGCCCTGGTGATCTCCGCCCCCGTCAGCTTCGTGGTGCTGCGCAAGGAGCGGGACCGGGCCTCCGAGTACATCGTGGCCCGGGTGGACCGCGCCAAGGCCAATTTCGAACGCAGCGCCAGCCAGGAGGACGCCGCCGACGACGCGGCCCGCGCGCAGGGCGCGCAGGGCCAGGCGGGCTGAACCCCGGCTCGGGGCCCGTTGCGGGCCCCGGCACCCGGCACCTGGCACTCGGCACCCGGCACCCGCGGGGGCGTGGGGAACTGCGTGACCGGCCCCGACGGGACCCGCGCGTCGTCACCGGGCCAAGAGGTCTCTTTCCGTCGTCATCGGGCCAAGGGGCCTCTTTCCGTCGTTTCCGTCGTGGCCGGACCACCGGCCGGTGGGTGGTTGCCCGCGCCCACACGGCGGAGCTTCCTCCACTGCCTCGAAGGCGTCGGAGGTGCCCCGTGAACGTCCTCCGGATCGTCTTCCTTGCAACTGTGGCCGGCGTTGGCCGTTAACGCCTTCAGGCGACTCCGCCCGCGTCAGCGGTTCTCAGCGGTCTTCAGCGGTCTTCAGCGGTCTTCAGCGGTCTTCAGCGGTCTTCAGCGGTCTTCAGCGGTCCTCAGCGGACCGCCGGCGGGCACGCGTGCGCCAGGGCACGACAGGCGTCGATCCCGCGCTGGATGCCCGCCCGCCAGATCTCACCGGTGGTGGTGACGCGAGAGGTGAGCTGGCGGTACGTCTCCAGGGCGCTCTCCTGCCCCGCGGGCGCCCAGTCGCGACGTGGCATGACCTGTGGGTGCCGGTCCCGCCAGTCGTGGAGGGCCGCGATGGCGTCGACGGACGTGTGCCAGCAGGCGGCCCGGACCTGGTGCGCCAGGTCGGACGGAAGCCGTACGGACAGCTTTTCGGGAAAGCCTCCCTCCTGCGAACCCGGCCACCGTCCCGGGCCCCTGGCCTCTTCCGGATAATCCGGCCAGGAACGGTCCCAGCCGCGCGCCCGCAGTTCGCACCGGACACCGAGAGCCGCCAACCGGTCGATCGAGTCCAGGAGTTCCCCGCGCTCACGGACCCTGGACAGTTCAAGACGCCGTGCGGCGCGTACGGCTGCGGCCTCGCGGTGACCGAGCCCGGCCGGATTCCACCGTTCGTCATCTGCCAGTTCCTTGCACCGGAATTTCTCATGTCGCAGCAACTGATGCAGCTTCACCCGAGTGCCGTACGGCAAGCGCACGGTCACAGGCACGGTTCCCTGTGTCTGCACGACGCTCATTATGGCGAATTTAGCTTGCAACTAATGCTTGGTTAAAAAGTGTACGAGAAGCAGAATTGTTTCGGCGTGCGGGTCCTCTGCGGTGGGTTCCACGATGTGAAGGTGCTCGGCCTTCATGGGCCGGCACCCGATCCACCGGGAAGAGAGGAGAAGAGGATGACAGCACGTCCTTTGATCAGGGAAGAGCGGCTGGCGCATCTGACCTCGGCCGCCGCGGGGGCACAGTGGGGATTGTTCGCGGCCGACTCGGACGTGCGCTTGCCGGAGGTGATCGAGGCAGCCGCTGGGCACGCAGGGATCACCGCTCAAGACATCTCCAGGATGGACGCCACAGGGATGGAGTTCCACGCCGCCTTCGAAAACCCGGTGACGGATACGGTCACCGATGAGAGGGTGGCGGCTTTCGACATGACCATGCTCGCGACCGACGTGGGGGGTGACGATGGAGATCGTGTGGCCCTCCTGGGCCTCAGCACCACCACCTACGCTGCGATAGGAGCCCCCGCCCGGCCCCCGACGAGGGCGGTGAGGGTCCTCATGCAGAGCCGGGGAACCTGGGAAAACGCCACCGAATACCAGCTCGAAATCGAGACGAGAGGGCTCGAAGAAGTAGACGGCGTCTGGGACGCTTTCAGGGGGTGTATCCGTGGCTGCAGCGGCCCCTGCCTGGCGGCGCTGCCGGGCTGCCTCGCCGCAGCCCCGACGCTGGTCGGGGCCGTGGCCTGCCTCGCGGTTGCGTGTGGTGCCTGCGCGGCCAAGTGCGCTGCCTGCGCCCTGTGCGACTGCGGCATCTTCTGCCGCTGGGCCGTCGGATGCTGCCACCAGTGACGGGAGACGTGACGTGAATGCCGTCATCCACTGGCTGGCCATGCCGGTCGAACAGCAAGCGGGAACACAGCCGTCGCTGAAATACGACGCACCCAACGCGGTCGTCGTCCAGGGCCTTGACACCGCGTACGTGGGGCTCGCCGACGACGAGGTCGCCCAACGGCTCCTCGCGCACCCGGACGTCGAGATCCTGAGCGCGGAGGAAAGAAGGCTCATGGAGCCCCTTCCGGGATTGCCGGTCACCTGGGAGAGGCTCGAAAGCCAGATCCCTTCGCTCGGCAAGGGCCACCGGCGGAAAGGTGCGGTCGGTCTTGGCGACGTGATATCGGCGCTCACGCGCCGGGCACGCATCCCCGAGTGCGGAGGCTGTGCCCGGCGGCGTACGGGGCTCAACCGCATAACCGTCTGGGGCTGGTGGCGCGCCGGAAAGGTGCAGCCGCAGCCCGGAGGGTGAGCCACGGCGAACGGCGTCTCGCTCGGTCAGAGGGAGGCGCCGACTCCGTTCCGAAGGCCGACCCGCCGCGACCGGCGCGGTGCTCGGCCGGCGGAAGGCGCCGTTCCGTCCTCACGTCAACGACGATAGGAGTACCACCATGTCCGTCAACGAAGGTGAGCAGATCCCCGTCGACAGAGTCCTGACTGCCGAGGAGGGAATCGCGTTCAAACAACGACAAGCAGGTCTCCTGGCGGTGCGGCAGTGGCGCTGGTTCGGCACGTACGCCAATGGCGTCGCCGCCGCCGAGGTGGCGAACCGCAACCCGGCCCAGGGTCCCGGAGAAGTCGTCTTCTCCGCTGGCGGGGGCACGATCTCCGTGTGGCTCTACCTCTGATCCGGGTGGGGCACAATGGTGGCGGGCCTCGGCCCGCCACCAATTCGTGCATGACAAAGAAGGCTCCCGCTGTTCCGCCGCCCTGCGGCCGTGTTTATGTGAACCATTGACGAGCACTCCCTTTCCAAGTATTCGCGCCATTGATGGGCGGCCAATGAAGGACGGATTTCGGAAGGCGGAGAGATCGCGGTGGGAGCGTGTGTGTACGCATTCCGTACCGTGGCGTGAGTGCTATTCGCCGTGCGTCCCGCGCACGCCGCCCGGTGGCCGTGAGAACCGCGCCGGTGATCAGCTGCGTTGAGGGGGAGAGACGGCGCGGCAGAAGGAGAATCCTCGTTCCCTCTCCCGATCCGGGCGGTACTCGATGCGCCGGGCCGAGAGCGGAGAAGCCGTGGACGCCGGCCATCGCCCGGTATCCCGCGACGCCCCGTGGCCGGGTGGGTACAGCCCCACTCGTTCGCATCTCCGGTTCGGGCGTCGGTGGCGCGCGGGTCGGCGGCATGCCTCGTCGGTTGGGCGGCGGAGGTGGGGCGGAGGGTGGGGCGGAGGCGAAGCCGGTACCGATGGTGGTGCCCCTAGACTGGGGGAGATCTAGGACAAAGCGTTCGTTTCTCGTCCTGGCCGTCTCCACGCGGCGTCGCCGTACCGGAACGCTCCGTTCTGGGAGGTTCGCCGGAGCGGTGCTGCCGGGATGAGTCTCCGGATCGGGGAGGAGCGGGCCGGTGCCCGTGCTTCCGGAGGGTGAAGCGGACGGTGCGGTCCGTGGTGGGCCGGGCAGGGAACCCCCTGCGCGGGAACGGCAGGACGTGTGTGAGGCGGTAGGACGTGCACGGGAACGAGGACAGCGCCGCGGCACAGGATGCGGCCGCGCGCCTCGACCGGGCGCTGGACTGCGTCACGCACGGCGTCGGGGCCCACCTGGGCGCCCTGTACCTGAAGGTTCCGGAACGGTCTGTGCTGCAGATGACGACGGTCACCGGGGTGCCCACCAGGCTGGCCCGGCCGTGGTCCCGGGTGGCGATGGCGGCGCCCGTGCCGGTGGCCGAGGCGGCCCGCTCGGGCGCCCCCGTGTGGATCCCCGACCAGCAGGAGCTGGCCCGCCGCTTTCCCCGCACGGCGCTCGCCTTCCCGTACTCGGTGGCCATGTACGTCGTCCCGCTGATGACGGACGGCGTCTGCTGGGGCGCCATGCTGCTGCTGTGGCCCGGCACCCGTTCCGCGCAGCTGTCGGCAGCCGAGGTGACGCGGACCGGCGAGGCCGCCGGCCGGATGGCCGGCATGCTGAGAGACGCCGCCGCCCAGGGCCACCCGGTGTCCGCGAGGGACGTGCCGTTCGCCGTGGAGCCCGCGCTAGCCCGCGACGAGGATCCAGCGGTGGCCCTCACGGAGCGTTTCGACGAGGGCTTCGTCGCACTCGACCTGCGCGGCCGGATGACCTTCGTCAACACCGCGGCCGCCCGGCTGCTCGACCGTGACCGGGCCGAGCTGCTGGGCTCCCAGCCCTGGGAGGTGCTGCCCTGGCTGGGCGACCCGGCCCACGAGAACGCCTACCTCGCCGCGCTCTTCAGCCGCCTGCCCAGCGGCTTCGCCTCGCGGCGTCCGGACGGCGCCTGGCTGTCGTTCCTGCTCTACCCCGACGCCTCCGGTGTCAGCGTGCGCATCAGGCCCGCCGAGTCGCCCGAAAGGGAGCAGCAGCCGGCCGACGACAGCCTGCCCGCCGCGCCCGCCCGCGCGGGCACCCTCTTCCACCTGCTGCACCTGGCCTCCGCGCTCACCGAGGCGGCGGGCATGCGCGAGGTGACCGAGTCGCTGATCGAGCAGATGATGCCGGTCCTCGACGCCCAGGGGCTGGCCCTGATGGTCGCCGAAGAGGGCCGGCAGCGGGTGGTGGGCTCCCGCGGCTTCCCCCCGGGGATGGTGGACTACTTCCAGGGCATGCCGATGGCCGACAGGAGCGAGGCCGTACGGGTCATGGAGACCGGCGTCGCCGGCTTCCACCCCACCAACGCCGAGCTGGTACGCGCCTACCCCCAGCACCAGCACTACCGGGACGTGGCGGCCTCCGCGTTCCTGCCGCTGACGGTCTCCAGCGGCACCTTCGGCTGCTGGGTGCTGGCATACGACAGACCGCGGACATTCACCCCGGACGAGCGCGCGGAACTCACCTCGCTGGCCGGGATGATCGCTCAGGCGCTGGAGCGCGCCCGGCTCTACGACGCCAATGCCCGGGTGGCGCGGGGCCTGCAGGACGGGCTGCTGCCGGGCCGCCTGCCCCAAGTGACGGGCCTGCGGGTCACCGCGCGGTACCGTCCCGCCACGCACGCCCTGGAGGTGGGGGGCGACTTCTACGACCTCATCGACTTCGGCGGGTGCCGGGCCGGTGCGGTGATCGGCGACGTCCAGGGGCACAGTGTCCAGGCGGCCGCCCTGATGGGGCAGATCCGCACCGCCGTGCACACCCACGCGCGGGTGGGCGCGCCGCCCGAGGAGATTCTCGCCCGTACCAACCGGCTGCTCATGGAGCTGAGCGGCAGCATGTTCTGCAGCTGCCTGTACGCCCACATCGACGTGCCCCGGCAGCGGGTCCTGCTGGCGTCCGCCGGCCATCCACCGCCGATCCTCCGGCACGCCGACCACCGGACCGAGGTGCTCGACCTGCCGTCCGGACTGCTCCTCGGGGTCGAGGAGAACGCCCGCTTCCAGACGGTCGAGGTGCCGCTGCCGCCGGGCGCGATGCTCGCGCTCTACACCGATGGGCTGGTGGAGCGGCCCGGGATGGACCTGGGGCTGTCGATCCAGCGGCTCGCGGAGCAGCTTGCGCGGGCGGGGGACGAGCCGCTGGATGTGCTCGCGGACACGGTGGTCAAGCGGGCCGAGGAGACGGTTGTCGCTCCGAGCAGCGACGATATCGCGTTGCTGCTGGTCGCGCGTGCCCGGTCCGGCGACCCGTGCCGGCCCGCCGACGGTCCCGGGTGACCCCGCGGCGGCCCGCTCCCACCTGCCGGCCGGCGGGGCTTTTCTGCGCGGTTCCCCGCGCCCCTGTTCGGTCTCGCCGAGCCCCTTTGCGGCGTCTTTCCCGGCTTGCGGTTGGTGGGGCTTGTCGCGCAGTTCCCCGCGCCCCTATGGGGCGCCCGGCTGTCAGGCGCGCCCCGGAAGGGGCGCGGGGAACTGCGCGCGCAACCACAACGCGCCCGTAGCAGGCCCCCGGCCTCAGGGGGCAGTTGATCGGGGGCGCGGGGAACTGCGCGAGCAACCACGGTGGGCCCGCGGTGGGTCACCGGCCTTGGGGGGCAGTTGATCGGGGGCGCGGGGAACTGCGCGAGGAACCACGGTGGGCCCGCGGTGGGTCACCGGCCTTGGGGGGCAGTTGATCGGGGGCGCGGGGAACTGCGCGAGAAGGTACGGCGGGCCCGCGGTGGGCCACCGGCCGAATGGGGCAGCTCCTCAGGGGCGCGGGGAACTGCGCGAGGAACCACGACGGGCCCGCGGTGGGTCACCGGCCTTGGGGGGCAGTTGATCGGGCGCGCGGGGAACTGCGCGAAACCCAGCGAGGCGTTGGGCCGAGGGGCAGGGGTGGGGGAGAACGTAGGGTTGGAGGGGCAGGCCCCGTGGGTGCGGGGCGGGGTGAAGGGGCAGCCGGGTGGATGGGGCGAAGGCCAAGAGCACGGAGGCGGGCGCCCAGCCCGGCGCCACGGCCACCGAGGCGGGCACGCAGCCCGGGGCGACGGGCATCGAGGCGGGCGCCCAGCCCGCACCCGCGGGCGCGACCCGCGAGCCGCGCCCCAAACGAATGCCGCGCGCGGTCCGCGAGCGGCAGATGCTCGACGCCGCCGTCCGCATCTTCGGCCAACGCGGCTACCGCGCCGCCTCCATGGACGAGATCGCCGAACTCGCGGGCGTCTCCAAACCCCTCGTCTACCTGTACCTGAACTCCAAGGAGAGCCTGTTCACCGCGTGCATCCGCCGCGAGGCCCAGGCCCTCTCCGCGGCCGTGCGCGACGGCGTCGACCCGGCCCTGCCCGCCGACCGCCGGCTCTGGGAGGGCCTGCGTGCCTTCTTCACGCACACGACCGGGCACCCCGACGGGTGGGCGATCCTGCACCACCACGCCCGCACCCGCGGCGAGCCGTCCGCGGCCGAGGTGGCGGCGCTCCGCGCGGAGATCACCGACTTTGTGACCGAGCTGATCAGGGAAGCGGCCCGGGAGGCGCACGGCGGCCCCGGGCCCGCCGACCGCGAGGCCGAGGGCCTGGCGCAGGCCCTGGTCGGCGCCGCCGAATCGCTGGCCGCCTGGGCGAACACGGACGGCGGAGTCCCGGCGCAGGAGGCCGCGGCCACCCTGATGAACTTCGCCTGGGCCGGCCTCGGCAACCTGATGGCGGGACGTCCCTGGTCCCCTCCCGGGCGGTAGCCCCCGGCGGGAGCCTCGCTCCCCACGGCACCGGCGGCTTCCCCGGTCCTCGGTGGCTTCACGGGTCACGCGGCTTCCCCGGTCACGCCCCCAGCGGGCGCACCTCGCCCGTGACGTGCACCCGCGCCGCGTCCGTGCCGCTGCCGCCGCGCAGCGCGAACGCGGTGTCCCCGGCGGCGTACGTCACCGTCGCGGGTAGCGGGACCGGCGCCCGGAACCGCGCCGCCACCCGCACCGGGCCCCCGGCCCCGTGCTCCGCCAGGCACCGCGCGACGCTCCACATGCCGTGCGCGATGGCCCGCGGGAAGCCGAACAGGCGGGCGGTGAGCGGGTGCAGGTGGATGGGGTTCCGGTCCCCCGAAACCGCCCCGTACCGCCGCCCCAGGTCCCCGCCGAGCCGCCACTCGGCACGCGCGGGGAGGGCGCGGGCGTCGTCGTCGGACGGGACGGACGGCCCGCCGGACCCGTCACCGGGCGCACCCCCCAACGCGCCACCGAACCCGTCACCGGACCCGCGGGACCCGCTGCCGAACCCGTCACCGGACCCGCGGGACCCGCTGCCGAACCCGTCACCGGACCCGCGGGACCCGCTGCCGAACCCGTCACCGGACCCGCGGGACCCGCTGCCGAACCCGTCACCGGACCCGCGGGACCCGCTGCCGAACCCGTCACCGGACCCGCGGGACCCGCTGCCGAACCCGCCGCCGGACCCGCGGGACCCGCTGCCGAACCCGCCGCCGGACCCGCGGGACGCGCGCTCCTGCGCGGTAGGCGAGCCGTCCGCGCCGGCCTGCGCGGTACGCGAGCCGTCCGCGCCGGCCTGCGCGGTACGCGAGCCGTCCGCGCCGGCCTGCGCGGGACCCGGGCCGTCCGCCCGCCCCACGCCACCCGCCCGGCCCGCCGGTGCCGTGGCGTGCCGCGCCAGATACGTGCTGCGGGACTCCCACACCAACTCGCCCCCGGCCCGCACCTCGGTCAGCAGGTGCGCCTCGGTGCCTCGCGGGTGCGGCGTCAGCTCCGCCGCCCGCACGCTCAGCGTGAACTCCTCGTCGGCGCCCAGGTCCCGCACCTGCCGGATGCCGATGGAGGTGTGGACGAGGCCGAGCAGCGGCAGCGGGAACCGCGGGGCCGACATCAGCCGCATCGCCAGCGGGAACCCCAGCACCTGCGGGTACGTCACCGGCAGGCCCGTCCCGCCCGCGGGGAACCCGCACAGCTCCCGGTAGCCGGCCAGCCGCCCGGCCGCCACCCGCACCCCCGGGGCCACCACGGGCTCCCGCGGCAGCTCCTTGTCCGCACCCGGCCGCTTCAGCGGCGACAGCACGGCACCCCGGACGAGATGGGCTACCAGCACGAGCGACTCCTTCGACAGACTTCGACTGACTCGACTGACTCGACTGACTCGACTGACGTCGACCGCCTGGCGGAGAGCGGCGGAGGGCTGCCGAGTGCTACCCGCGTCCCGCCTACGCCCCGAGCAGACTCTGCCCGCACACCCGTACCACCTGCCCGTTGACCGCCCCGGACGCCGGATCCGCGAACCACGCCGTGGTCTCCGCGACGTCCACCGGAAGCCCGCCCTGGCCGAGTGAGTTCATCCGCCGGCCCGCCTCGCGGACGAGGAACGGCACCGCGGCCGTCATCCGCGTCTCGATGAAGCCCGGCGCCACCGCGTTGACGGTCACGCCGTGCTCGTCCAGCGCCGTCCCGGACAGGGCGCGGACCAGGCCGACGATGCCCGCCTTGCTCGCCGCGTAGTTGGTCTGGCCGGCGTTGCCCGCGAGGCCGGCGATGGACGCGGTGCCGACGATCCGCCCGCCGCGCCGCACGGCCCCGGCCGCCAGCAGCGCGTCCGTGGTGCGCAGCACGCTCGCCAGGTTGACGTCGAGCACCGCCGCCCAGCGCTCGGCGGGCATGTTGACCAGCCGGCGGTCGCGGGTGACGCCGGCGTTGTGCACGAGGACGTCCAGGGCGCCGTCCGGGAGCCCGGCGATGATCCGCTCGCCCGCGTCCGGCGCGGTGATGTCCAGTGCCAGCGGCAGCGCGGGCGCGTCGCCGCCGAGGCCGTCCGCGACCCGTTCCAGGTCGTCCGCCGCGGCCGGCACGTCCAGACAGACCACCCGGGCGCCGTCCCGGGCCAGGGTCCGGGCGACCGCCTCGCCGATGCCGCGCGCCGCGCCGGTGACCAGCGCGGTGCGGCCGGCGAGCGGGCGCTCGGGGCGGTAGCCGGCCGGCAGGCCGGGGGCCGTGCCGGCCACCTCGATCAGCTGGCCGCTGACGTACGCGGACTTCGGGGAGAGGAGGAAACGGAGCGTGGAGGCGGCGGGCGCGGCCGGTCCCGCCAGGCGTACCAGCGTCACCGTGCGGCCCTGGCCGATCTCCTTGCCGAGGGAGCGGACGAACCCTTCGAGGGCCTGCTGGACCGCGCTCTGGTGGTGGTCGGCCGGATCGGGCGGGCTGCCCAGCACCACCACGCGCCCGCTCTGAGCGACCGACCGCACCACCGGGTGCAGGGCGGCGTGGACCTCCGCCAGCGCCTCGACGCCGGTGACGCCCCGGGCGTCCAGCACCACGCCCCCGTACCGCTGCGACGCGTCGGGCGCGTGGTGCACCGGCAGGCCGGTGCCGGCCAGCACCGCGGCGAGCGCTTCCCGGCCGCCGCTCTCCGCGGCCGGCTTGCCCGCGGTGAGGTGCAGCAGCGGGCCGTCGAGCGTCCGGTGGCCGACCGCGGAGCGGCGCAGGGCGGCGGGCTGCGGCAGCCCCAGACGGCGGGTCAGGAAGCGGCCGGGTGCCGTGCCCGAGAACGCCAGATAGCGGTCCGCCATTGTCCGGCTCCCCCCTCGGTCGTAACTTGACTTTCGAGTAAGGTTACTCATGAGTCAGGAGCAGGTCGAGATGAGTCCCGAGAGCCCACCGAGGACGGATCCGCAGTCCGCACCGCGCCCCCCGGGGGCCCTCCCACCGCCCGGCACCCGGCGTGTCGCGGTCATCGGCGGCTGCCGGATCCCGTTCGCCCGCTCGGACGGCCCGTACGCCACCGCGTCCAACCAGGAGATGCTGAGCGCCGCCCTGGACGGCCTGGTGGAGCGGTTCGGGCTCGACGGACCGGGGCCGGGAGGAGTGGCGGACCGGGCCGGCGGCGGGAACGCGGACGGGGGAAGGGCCGGAGGCGGCGGAAGAGCCGGGGCCGGCGGCGGGCCCGGAGGCGGGCCCGCCGCCGGCGGCGGGCCCGGAGGCGGTGGGGCGCTGCCGGTGGGGGAGTTCGTCGCCAGTGCCGTGCTCAAGCACAGCCGGAACTTCAACCTCGCCCGGGAGACCGTGCTCGGCTCCCGGCTCGACCCGCGCACCCCCGCGTACGACATCCAGCAGGCCTGCGGCACCGGCCTGCAAGCCGTGATCGCCGCCGCCAACAAGATCATGCTGGGCCAGACCGACTCCGCGATCGCGGGCGGCGCGGACACCGCGAGCGACGTGCCCCTCGGCGTCAACGACGAACTGCGCGGGATCCTGCTCGCGGCGCGCCGCGCGAGGTCGGCCGGCGGCAGGCTCGCCGCGCTGGCCCGGACCAGGCCGAGCCACCTGGTGCCGGACATCCCGCGCAACGCCGAGCCGCGCACCGGGCTGTCCATGGGTGAGCACGCGGCGGTGACGGCCCGCGCGTTCGGCATCACCCGCGAGGCGCAGGACGCACTCGCCGCCGCCAGCCACCAACGGCTCGCCGCCGCGTACGAGCGGGGGCTGCTGCGGGACCTCGTGGTGCCGTTCCGCGGCCTGGAGCGCGACCAGAACCTGCGGCCGGACTCGACCGTGCGGAAACTCGCCGCGCTCAGGCCGGTGTTCGGCACGGACGGTCCCGAGCCGACCATGACGGCCGGGAACTCCACGCCCCTCACCGACGGCGCGGCGGCGGTGCTGCTGGCGAGCGAGGAGTGGGCCGCGGCGCGCGGTTTCGAACCCCTCGCCTACCTGACGGCGTACGAGACCGCGGCCGTCGACTTCGTCGGCGGGGACGTCGCGGGCGGCGAGGACGGATTGCTGATGGCGCCCGCGTACGCGGTGCCGCGGATGCTGGCACGGGTCGGGCTCGGCATCGAGGACTTCGATCTGATCGAGATCCACGAGGCGTTCGCCTCGCAGGTCCTTGCGACGCTGGCGGCGTGGGAGAGGCGGGGGCTCGCCCCGGTGGACCGGACCCGGCTCAACGCCGCCGGGTCCTCGCTGGCGACCGGCCACCCCTTCGCCGCGACCGGCGCGCGCATCGTGGCCACCCTCGCGACGCTCCTCGCGGAGCGCGGCGGCCCCGGACGCGGCCTGATCTCCATCTGCGCGGCGGGCGGCCAGGGGGTGACGGCCATCCTGGAACGCCCCTGAGCCCCGACGTGGGGGTGGCCCCGGTCGGCCAAGGGCGCGGGGAACTGCGCGTCCGGCCACGGCGAAGCGGCACGTCGCCACCGTCCCCAGGGGGCGCCCCGCGGACAGACGGCCGGGCGAGAGCCGCCCTGCCGGGGCTGGCCCGGGCTGACGTCACGTCAGGTCGTGCCGGAGTAGCCGCTCCTGTGGGAGTCGTGTGGGGGAGCAGAGAACCCGTCTGGCCGGGCACCGCACCCAGTGTTTACCCTCCGGGCAGACAAGGAGACGCCCGTGCCACGCCAGCCCCCCACCCCCTTTGACCCCGGCCCGCCCAGAACCCCCTGGTTCCGGGCGGGCGCACCCCCGGCGCACGCCCCCGGCATCCCGTCGGACCCCGACCCGTTGGAGCCCGTCCTGTCCGAGCCCGCCCCGCCGGCCACCGCCCGGCGGCGCCCCGCCCTGTCCGCCGTCTCCCCCGCGGGCCCCGGCCGCCCCGCGGTGCGGCGACCCGCGGAGCCGTCCGCCCGTGCCGACACCCCCACCGGGGACGGCGTCCCCGCCCCCGGGGACGGCGCCCCGGCCCTCACCCCGCACACCCCGGCCGCCGGCTCCGGCAAGGGCGCCGCGCCCCCGCCGCCCCTGGTGCCGCCGACCCTGCGCAGAGTCGGCGGGCAGGTCCGGGAGGCCGTCGTCCCGGCGCTCAAGGAGCCGGTGACGCGCGGTTCGCTCGCCGACATCCCGTTCGACAACGCCCGCGAGGCGCCCAAGGACGTCGTCATCAGCCGCAAGGTGGTCCAGGAGCCCGGGGCGCACGGCGGCGACGGCGCGGCGCAGTCCGCGGGTGCGCGCTGGATCGACGTCACCGCGCGCGACTTCGCGCAGGAGGTCCTGGACGTCGCCAAGGGCCTCGTCGCGGCCGGCCTCGCCCCCGGCGACCGGCTCGCCATCATGGCCCGCACCACCTACGAGTGGACGCTGCTGGACTTCGCCGCCTGGGCCGCGGGCCTGATCACCGTGCCCGTCTACCCGACCTCGTCCGCGTTCCAGATCCGCTGGATCCTGCAGGACTCCGGCGCTGTCGCGATCGCCGTGGAGACCGCCGCGCAGGCCGCCGCGCTCGAACCGGAGCGTGACCGGCTGCCGGACCTGGCACAGGTGTGGACCTTCGAGAAGGCGCCCGGGGACCGGTCCGGCAAGGGCGGCATCCGCCGGCTCGCCGAGCTGGGCCGCACCGCGCACGTCACCGACCAGGAGGTCGCCGCGCGCCGCGCCGCGCTCTCCCCGGAGTCGGTCGCCACCATCGTCTACACCTCCGGCACCACCGGCCGCCCCAAGGGCTGCGTGATCACGCACGGCAACTTCTTCGCCGAGGTCGACAACGCCGTCGAGCTGCTGTACCCCTGCTTCAGGTCGGTCACCAAGGACCCCGCGAGCACCCTGCTCTTCCTGCCGCTCTCCCATGTCCTGGGCCGGATGGTCGCGGTCGCCTGCCTGCGCGCCCGGGTGCGGCTCGGGCACGCCCCGTCCATCCGTACCGAGGACCTCCTCGCGGACCTGGCCGGCTTCCGGCCGACGTTCCTGCCGGCGATCCCGTACGTCCTGGAGAAGGTCTACAACACCGGCCGTGCCACCGCCGAGAAGATCGGCCGGGCCGCCTCCTTCGACCGGGCGGCCGCCGTCGCCCGGCGCTACGGCGAGGCGACCGAGGCCCGGCTGTTCGGCACGGGACCCGGCCCCGGGCCCGCGCTGCGGCTGGCCCGCGCGCTGTACGACCCGCTGGTCTACCGACGCATCCGGGCGGCCCTCGGCGGCCGGGTCCGGTACGCCATCTGCGGCGGCTCGCCGCTCGGCCGCCGGCTCGCCGCGTTCTACGCCGGCGCCGGCATCCGGGTCTTCGAGGGCTACGGCCTCACGGAGTCCACCGCGGCGGCGACGGTCACCCCGCCGCTGCGGCCCCGGCTCGGCAACGTCGGCTGGCCGCTGCCCGGCACGGGGGTGCGGATCGCGGACGACGGCGAGATCCTGCTCCGCGGCGGCCAGGTGTTCTCCGGGTACTGGGACGCCCAGAGCGGTGGGCCTGTCGACATCTCGGTCGACGGGTGGATGCCGACCGGGGACATCGGTGCCCTCGACGAGGAGGGGTACCTCACCATCACCGGCCGCAAGAAGGACATCCTCATCACCACCGGCGGCAAGAGCGTCGCGCCGGCACCGCTGGAGGACTGGCTGCGCGCGCACCCGCTCGTCGGGCAGTGCCTCGTCATCGGGGACGACCGGCCGTACATCACCGCGCTGATCACCCTGGAGGGGGACGGAGTCGCCCACTGGCAGGAGATGCGGGGCAAGGGGAAGCTCTCGCGTGCGGAGCTGGCCGAGGACCCCGAGCTGCGTGCGGCGCTCCAGCGCGCCGTGGACGACGCCAACCGGCTCGTCTCCCGGCCCGAGTCCATCCGGCGCTTCGCGGTCCTGCCGGTGACCTTCACGGAGGAGAACGGGTATCTCACCCCGTCGTTGAAGGTGAAACGGCGCGCCATCGAGCGGGACTTCGCGGCGGAGATCGAGCGCTTGTACGCCAAGTGAGCCCACCCCGCGCCGACGCGGGGCCCCGCCCCGACGAGGGGCCCCCGCCCCGGCGGGGGGCGAGGACGTGCGGCTGTGCCCCGATGGGGGCGCGGGGAACTGCGCGCGCAACCACCCACCGACCGGTGGTCCGAAGACGACAGAATCCGCCCCTTCGGGAGGGTGACGACGCGCTCGTCGCGCCTGTCCGCCGGCAGACGGCACACCCTCGCCCCCCGACGCAGCCCAGCGCAGCGCAAGGCAGGGGCCCCGGCCACGTCGCGGGCGACGAGCGGCCGGGGCCCCTTGGGTACTGCTATCCGTTCCGGATCAGATCCCGAGTGACCTCGGGACCCCCGATCACATCGGGGTGACGTTCTCCGCCTGCGGGCCCTTGGGGCCCTGCGTGACGTCGAAGCTCACGGCCTGGTTCTCCTCGAGGGAGCGGAAGCCGGAGGCGTTGATCGCGGAGTAGTGGACGAAGACGTCGGGGCCGCCGCCTTCCTGGGCAATGAAGCCAAAGCCCTTTTCGGCGTTGAACCACTTCACGGTTCCGGTAGCCATAAGCCCTCCTTGGGCCAAAGGGTTGCCCTGCTCCAGAACCTGCTGTTGTGAGGCAACTGCATAAGTCTGAAAACGACGAAAGCCTGCGGGTCACATGCTCCGCAGGCTCTGTACTGCAAGGGAAACCAAACTGCAACTTGCGTATGAGCCTAGCACGCGCCCCCCTGAAAGCGATAGAGGTAAAGATCACTTCACCCGGATGCCGGAGGGCCGGAGACCGTATTGACAGCGCTGCCCGCGGCGCACTAGGGGCTTCTGATGGATCTCCGTGGCGTCGCCGGGGCCGGGCAGCGGGCGAACCCCCGAACGGCGGGCCGTCCGGATGATCGGAAGGTGGCGGGGCGGTGACGCCGGGGCGTCGCCGGGGACCTGGTGGCGGCCGGGAGACACCGGGGGTCTAGTCTCGCGATGTGGACAATTCTCCCGCGGACTCAGTCACAGGACCGGGCGGCGATCAGCGCCCCGGCCCGCTTCGCGTCAGGCCGCGCGTCGGCCACATCCAGTTCCTGAACTGCCTCCCCCTCTACTGGGGGCTCGCTCGCACCGGGACCCTGCTGGACCTCGAACTCTTCAAGGACACTCCGGAGAAGCTCAGCGAGCAGCTCGTGCGGGGCGATCTCGACATCGCGCCCGTGACCCTGGTGGAGTTCCTCCGCAACGCGGACGACCTGGTCGCCTTCCCTGATCTCGCGGTCGGCTGCGACGGCCCGGTGATGTCCTGCGTGATTGTCTCGCAGGTGCCGCTCGACCGGCTCGACGGCGCCCGGGTCGCGCTCGGCTCCACGTCCCGCACGTCGGTGCGCCTCGCCCAGCTGCTGCTCGCCGAGCGGTACGGGGTGCGGCCCGACTACTTCACGTGCCCGCCCGACCTCGGCCTGATGATGCAGGAGGCGGAGGCCGCCGTGCTGATCGGCGACGCCGCGCTCCGCGCCAACCTGCACGACGGCCCCCGGCTCGGCCTGGACGTGCACGACCTGGGCTCGCTCTGGAAGGAGTGGACAGGACTGCCCTTCGTGTTCGCCGTCTGGGCCAGCCGCCGCGACTACCTGGCGGCCCAGCCGGAGATGGTGCGGCGGGTCCACCGGGCGTTCCTGGACTCCCGCGACGTGTCGCTGGAGGAGGTCGGCAAGGTCGCCGAGCAGGCGGCCCGGTGGGAGGTGTTCGGGGCGGAGGTGCTGGCCCGCTACTTCACCACGCTCGACTTCCGCTTCGGCCCCGACCAGCTGGAGGGTGTCGCGGAGTTCGCCCGGCGGGTCGGGCCCACCACCGGCTTCCCCGCGGACGTCCGGGTGGAACTCCTGCGGCCCTAGCAGCCGCCGGCGATTTACGCATCCTGTTTTTCACGGGGCCGCTCCGCGTTCCGGGGCGGCCCCGGGTGAATTCCGGGTGACCTGCCCGTCGGTTTCATGACCATTACGGGTCCGGGCAGGTGAACGCGACGGGAATAGGGCCGCCGGCCGGTCCCGAATTCCGTGCGGCGACCGTTCCTGGGGGGCGCTCCGATTCCGTATTCCGCGCCCGCGCCGCGGTGCGTGCGTGCCGTGTCGCGGTGCGCGCGGCACCCCGGGTGCGGCGGGTGTGCCGGGGGCCCCGGGTGCGCCGGATGCGGCCGGTATACCGGACGTCCCGGGTGCGCCGGACGTCCCGGGTGCGGCAGATGGGGCGGGTGCGGCGGATGGGGCGGCCGTCCCGGGTGCCGGTGCGGGCGCGCCGGGCGCGCCGGGCGGGGCCTTCGGCCCGCCGGATCCGTCGTACGCGGAGGCCGTGCCGGACGCTGTTCCCCATGCCCCCGGCGCCACGGGTCCCGGACGCGACGGTGCGGTTACGCCGGGCCCGCAGGGCCCCGTCCCGCCCGCCCCCGGGGGCGCAGCTCCGCCCGGCTCCCGCGCGACCGTCCCGCTCGGCCACCACCGCGACGCCGTACCGCCGGATCGCCGTGGGCCCCGGCCCGCCGGCCACGGCGAGGCTCCACCGTCCGGCCGCCGCGAGGACCCGCGACCCGGCCGCCACCAGGACCCACCGCCCAGCCGCGACGGAACCCCACCGCCCGGCCGCGGGCGGGGGACCGGCGAGCACGGTGGTGCGGTCGCGGACGGCCGCCGGGGCGGGGCCGGGGAGCCGGACGGGGCCAGGCTGTCGGTCAGCGTCGCCGCGGACACCGCCCCCGGTGTGCACGGCCGCGGCCGCCGGCTGAGCTGCACCGTCGCCCTCGCCGTCGCGGGCGGGCTCGCCGTGCTGACGGTGGGCTCCGTCTTCGTCTTCGACCTGCTGCCGGGCGGCGGCTCCGGGGACGGCTCGGGCGGCGGCGGGGTCGCCGGGAAGCCTCCCGCCTCCAGCCGGCCCCCGGCCGGCCACGACGTGCCCGCCCGGTTCCTCGGCACCTGGCGGGGCGAGGCCAGTGCCCACGGCCTCCCCGACGGCACGTTCGAACTCGTCGTCCGGCAGGCCGGGCGGGGCGCCGAGTTCGCGACCCTCACGCAGAGAGACCTCCTGGGCGGCACCTGCAAGGACGTCCTGACGCTGAAGAAGGCGGCCGGGGACGAACTGGTGGCCACCGGAAAGGGCGCCGAGGGCAACCCCTCGCACTGCTCACAGACCGCGCACACCGTCCGTCTGCGCCCCGTCGGCGACGACCTGGAGTACACCTCGGACGACCCGGGGGGGGGCGACCCCCGGGGCGCGGATGTCGAAGACGTCGGAGGAGGACTGAGGCGCGGCCCCGGCCGGCGGATGGGCGCGCTCCCGTACCCGGCCCAGTGCCCCGGAGCGCCATCCGTCCCCATTCGCCCGATAATGAAGGAATTCGGCCATGCGTCACCGGGGACCGCCGCCCCGGGAAGGCGGGAAGGGACGGACCATCGTGAAGCGCGTCAAACTCAGGGACCTGGAGGTCTCCCGGATCGGCCTGGGCTGCATGGGCATGTCCGACTACTACACCGGAGCGGGCGAGGACGACGCCGAGTCCATCCGGACCATCCACCGGGCGCTGGACCTCGGCGTCACCCTGCTGGACACCGCCGAGGTCTACGGCCCGTACGCCAACGAGGAGCTCGTGGGCCGCGCGATCGCCGGCCGGCGGGACGAGGTGGTGCTGGCCACCAAGTTCGGCTTCATCTCCCAGCCGTCGGGCGAACGGGGCTGGGACAGCTCCCCGGACAGCATCCGGCACTCCGTGGAGGGCTCGCTGAGGCGGCTCGGCACCGACCGCATCGACCTCTACTACCAGCACCGCGTGGACCCGAACACGCCCATCGAGGAGACCATGGGCGCGCTGAAGGAGCTGGTCACCCAGGGCAAGATCCGGCACATCGGCCTCTCGGAGGCGGCACCGGCGACGATCCGCCGCGCGCACGCCGTCCACCCCGTCACCGCGCTGCAGACCGAGTACTCCCTGTGGGCCAGGGAACCTGAGGGCGAGATCCTGCCGACCCTGCGGGAGCTGGGCATCGGCTTCGTGGGGTACTCGCCGCTCGGCCGCGGCTTCCTCACCGGCACCATCCGCAGCAAGGACCAGCTCGCCGAGGACGACTTCCGCCGGACCGACCCCCGGTTCTCCGGGGAGAACCTGGACGCCAACCTGCGGATCGCCGACGAGGTCAAGGCCGTCGGCGACGAGGCCGGGGCCACGCCCGCGCAGGTCGCCCTGGCCTGGCTGCTCGCCCAGGGCCAGGACGTGGTCCCCATCCCCGGCACGAAGCGGGTCGGCCGCCTGGAGGAGAACGTGGCGGCCGACGGCGTCCGCCTGAGCCATGCCCAACTGGACCGCCTCCAGTCCCTCTCCGCGCCCCGGGGCGACCGGTACGCGGACATGTCGGCCGTCAACCGCTGAGCGGGCCCCGGCGGGGGCGCGTCAGCGCCGTGGAAGGCGCGCGGGGTCGTGACACCGTGCGGCGCCGCGTTCCCGGGAAGCCGGGTGCCACAACGCCAAGAGCCCCAGACCCTTCGGAACCCAAGAAGCACCGCACCCCTCGGAAAACCCAAGAGCACCGCACCCCTCGGAAGGGTCCGCCCGAGGGCCGTAAGGCCCTGGCGTACGCTGGGACGGTCCGTTCACACCCTTACGAAAGGGACGCCGGTGACCGACCAGGCCGACCACGTGACCGCCGTCCTCGACCGTGCCGCGGCCGGCGGCCGGATCACCCCCGAGGAAGCCGTCGTCCTCTACCGCGACGCCCCGCTGCACGCCCTCGGCTCGGCCGCCGACACCCTCCGCAGGCGCCGCTACGCCGGCACCGAGCACATCGCGACGTACATCATCGAACGGAACATCAACTACACCAACGTCTGCGTGACGGCGTGCAAGTTCTGCGCGTTCTACGCCGCCCCCAAGGACACCGACAAGGGCTGGACCCGCGATCTCGACGACATCCTGCGCCGCTGCGCGGAGACCGTGGAGCTGGGCGGCACCCAGATCATGTTCCAGGGCGGCCACCACCCGGACTACGGCGTGGAGTACTACGAGAAGCACTTCGCGGCCATCAAGAAGGAGTTCCCGCAGCTGGTCATCCACTCCCTCGGCGCCTCCGAGGTGGAGCACATGGCCAGGATCTCCGGCGTCACCGTCGAGGAGGCCATCAGCCGCATCCACGCCGCGGGCCTCGACTCCTTCGCGGGCGCCGGCGCCGAACTCCTCCCGGAGCGCCCCCGCAAGGCCATCGCCCCGCTCAAGGAGTCCGGCGAGCGCTGGCTGGAGATCATGGAGACGGCGCACCGGCTGGGCGTGGAGTCCACCAGCACGATGCTCATGGGCACCGGCGAGACCAACGCCGAGCGCATCGAGCACCTGCGCATGATCCGCGACGTCCAGGACCGGACGGGCGGCTTCCGCGCGTTCATCCCGTACACGTACCAGCCCGAGAACAACCACCTGAAGGGCCGCACCCAGGCGACCCTCCTGGAGTACCTGCGCATGATCGCCATCGCGCGGATCTTCCTGGACAACGTCGCCCACATCCAGGGCTCCTGGCTGACCACCGGCAAGGAGGTCGGCCAGCTCTCGCTGCACTACGGCGCGGACGATCTCGGCTCGATCATGCTGGAGGAGAACGTGGTCTCCTCCGCGGGCGCCCGGCACCGTTCCAACCGGATGGAGATCATCGACCTGATCCGCAAGGCGGGCCGGGTCCCGGCGCAGCGCTCCACGACCTACGAGCACCTCGTCGTGCACGACGACCCGGCCCAGGACCCCGTCGACGACCGCGTCGTCTCGCACCTGTCGTCCACCGCGCTGGACGGCACGGCGACGGGCCGCCGCGCGCTCAAGCTCGTCGACGCACGCTGAGGCCGGGTGCCTGAGGCCGCGGAGGTCCCGCGGCCGCGGAGGTCCCGAGGCCGCGGAGGTCCCGAGGCCGCGGAGGCCGCGGAGGCCCTGAGGCGGCGCGGCAGCCCCGCCGCCGGCCGGGTGGCGGCCGCCGTGTGCCGGGCGACCGGGGGCGCCGGGGCACTCCGTATGCTGGGGCGCGTGACCCGCGCATCCCTGGACAAGCAGCCGCACGAAGTCGCCTCCATGTTCGACGACGTCGCGGAGCGCTACGACCTCACCAACGACGTGCTGTCCCTCGGCCAGACCCGCCTCTGGCGCCGGGAGGTGGCCAGGGCGGTCGACGCCAGACCCGCACAGAAGGTGCTCGACCTGGCCGCGGGCACGGCCACCTCCTCGCTGCCGTTCACCCGCACCGGTGCGTACGTCGTGCCGTGCGACTTCTCGACCGGCATGCTGCGGGTCGGCAAGCAGCGGCACCCCTGGCTGCCGTTCACGGCGGGCGACGCGACCCGGCTGCCGTTCCGCGACGAGGTCTTCGACGCCGTCACGATCTCCTTCGGGCTCAGGAACGTCCAGGACACGGACGCGGCCCTGCACGAGCTGTACCGGGTGACCAAGCCGGGCGGCCGGGTGGTGATCTGCGAGTTCTCGCACCCGACCTGGGCGCCGCTGCGCACCGTCTACACCGAGTACCTGATGCGGGCGCTACCGCCGGTGGCGCGCGGCGTCTCGTCCAACCCGGACGCGTACGTCTACCTCGCCGAGTCCATCCGCGCCTGGCCCGACCAGGCCGCGCTGGCCCGGCGGCTGGCCAAGGCCGGCTGGACGAAGGTGGCCTGGCGCAACCTCACCGGCGGAATCGTGGCACTCCACCGAGCCTACAAACAAACCTGACACCCCGCGCCCTCTGCGGGGCCCGCCCCGCAAGGGGCTCGGCGCCCCCGGAAAGGGGCGCGGGGAACTGCGCGAAAAACCACGACGCCCGCGCACCGAACCACCCCGCCCTGCCCCCCACCGTCCCGTCGGGGCCGCGTACCGCGAATCGCGAACCGGCGACGGCTGGCCGCACAGCCCCCGCGCCCCCTGCGGCCGCACAGAGCACACCGGTCGCACCCGGCACACGAGAACCCGGCACGTGCGAGCCCGGCACACGAGAACCCGGCACGTGCGAGCCCGGCACACGAGAACCCGGCACGTGCGAGCCCGGCACACGAGAACCCGGCACGTGCGAGCCCCGCACACGAGAACCCAGCACGCGCGAGCCCCGCACACGCGAGCCCCGCGCACACCGGGCAGGACGCGGCGCCCCGTCACGGGCAGCCCTTCAGTCGGTTGATCAGTTCTCCTGCATAGACTGCCCATGTCCCGTGCCGTCCGGCACACAGATTTCGATGCCCTGGGGAGCCCCCGCCGTGACCGAGCCCCTCTCCGAACACACCGCCGACGTGATCGTCGTCGGGGCCGGACCCGCCGGTTCCACCACCGCGTACCACCTGGCCAAGGCCGGGCTCGACGTGCTGCTGCTGGAGAAGACGGCGTTCCCCCGGGAGAAGGTGTGCGGCGACGGCCTCACCCCGCGCGCGGTGAAGCAGCTGGTCGGCATGGGCATCGACGTCTCCGAGGAGGCCGGCTGGCTGCGGAACAAGGGCCTGCGGATCATCGGCGGCGGCGTACGGCTGGAGCTCGACTGGCCGGATCTCGCCTCCTACCCGGACTACGGCCTGGTCCGCAAGCGTGACGACTTCGACGAGCAGCTCGCCCGGCAGGCGCAGAAGGCGGGCGCCCGGCTGTACGAGCGGTGCAACGTCTCCGCGCCGGTCACCGACGCCCGCACCGGCCGGATCACCGGCGTGGAGGCCAGGCTGGGCGAGGAGAAGACCCCGGTCACGTTCCACGCCCCGCTGGTCGTCGCCGCGGACGGCAACTCCACCCGGCTCTCCCTCGGCATGGGCCTGCACCGCCGCGAGGACCGCCCGATGGGCGTCGCGGTGCGCACGTACTTCACCTCGCCGCGGCACGACGACGACTACCTGGAGTCCTGGCTGGAGCTGTGGGACCGGCGCGGCGGCCGGGAGCGGCTGCTGCCCGGGTACGGCTGGATCTTCGGCATGGGCGACGGCACCTCCAACGTCGGCCTCGGCGTGCTCAACACATCCGCCTCCTTCAAGGAGCTGGACTGGCGCGAGGTGCTCAAGACGTGGTGCGCGTCGATGCCCGAGGACTGGGGCTACACGCCGGACAACATGACCGGCCCGATCCGCGGCGCCGCACTCCCCATGGCCTTCAACCGCCAGCCGCACTACACCAAGGGCCTGCTGCTGGTCGGGGACGCGGGCGGTCTGGTGAACCCGTTCAACGGCGAGGGCATCGCCTACGCGATGGAATCCGGCCAGATCGCCGCCGACGTCATCGTCCAGGCCCATGCCCGCGCCACCTCGGCCCAGCGCGAGCTGGCCCTGCGCAACTACCCGAAGATCCTCAAGGACACCTACGGCGGCTACTACACCCTGGGCCGGATCTTCGTGAAGCTCATCGGCAACCCCAAGGTGATGAAGATCGGCGCCCAGCACGGCCTGACCCACCCGCTGCTGATGAAGTTCACCCTCAAAATGCTCGCCAACCTCACCGACCCCACCGGCGGCGACACCATGGACCGCATCATCAACGGCCTGACGAAGATCGCCCCCAAGGCCTGAGCCCGGCCGCGGGTTTCGGTAAGGGCTTGGGCAAGGGCTTGGGCAAGCCCGGGCGGTTTGGGCAGGCTTGGGCAGGCTTGGGCAGATGTGGGCATGTCCAGTCGGCAGGCCTTGGCGTGGGATGCTCGCCGTCCCGCCGAGCACGGGTTCGGGGCCTCGAACGGAGTGTGAGGGTGCTGTGGGCGGCCCTTCGGGCGGGTTCCGCCGGTGGGGGCCGCGCCGTACCCTCCCGTGCCCATGGCAGCGGAACAGACCGGACGCGAGGCGTCCGAAGACGAGGCCCGGCAGCCGTCCGGGCACACCCGCAGACGCTTTCTGGCCGGCGCGTCGGCCGTGGCCGGCACGGCCGCGCTCACCGTCGCAGCCGCACAAGGCGCACGGGCCGCGGAGGGCGCGGAGGGCGCAGAGGCCGCACGGGCCACGCAAGCCGCGCAGGCCAAGCAAGCAGCACAGGCCGCACAGGCAGCCTCCACCGCACCCCGTGCCTCCCGCAAGCGCGTCGCCGTGCTCGGCGGCGGCGTGTCGGGGTTGAGCGCCGCGCACGAGCTGGCCGAGCGCGGCTACGCCGTCACGGTCTACGAGTACTACGACGTGATCGGCGGCAAGGCCCGTTCGATGGACGTCCCCGGCACCGCCGCGGGTGGCCGGAAACCCCTCCCCGGCGAGCACGGCTTCCGGTTCTTCCCCGGCTTCTACCGCAACCTCCCCGACACCTTCCGCCGCATCCCCTTCCCCGGCAACCCGAACGGCGTCCACGACAACCTCCGCAGCGGCACCGAGGCCCTCTTCGCGCGCGACGCCGGCCGCGCCGACCTGCACTTCCCGCTGCGCCGGGCCACCACGCCGCCCGCGCCCGGCGACATCACCCCGTCCTGGATCCGCGACCAGGTGCTCTCGGCGCTCGACCTCACCACCCGGCTGCCCGCCCACGAGGCCGCGTACTTCGCCGACCGGCTCCTGGTCCATCTCACGAGCTGCGACGCGCGCCGCGAGGACCAGTGGGAGAAGATCTCCTGGTGGGACTTCATCCGGGCCGGCGAGATGAGCCGCGAGTACCAGCTCGTGCTGGGCATCGGCCAGACCCGCAACCTGGTCGCCACCCGCGCCCAGGAGGCCTCCACCCGCACCATCGGCCGCATTCTCGAGGCGCTGGTGGTGTGGGGCATCCTCGGCCAGGGCATGGACGGCGACGCCGACATCGACCGCGTCCTGAACGCCCCCACCACCGAGGCCTGGATCGACCCCTGGGGCAGCCACCTGCGCTCCCTCGGCGTCGAGTTCGTGCTCGGCACCCGGGTGCGCGAGGTGCTGTACGCCGACGGCAGGGTGAGCGGCGTCCGGGTCTCGGCGCGGGACGGCGGCCAGGAGCGCGTCATCACCGCCGACCACTACGTCTCGGCCATGCCCGTCGAGCACGCCCGCGCCACCTGGGGCAGCGCCCTGCGCGCCGCCGACCCCCGGCTCGCCCGGTGCGACGCGCTGCGGACGGACTGGATGGTCGGCATCCAGTACTACCTGCGCACCCCCACGCCCGTCGTGCACGGCCACATCAACTGCCTCGACTCGCCCTGGTCGGTGACCGGTATCGGACAGGCGCAGTTCTGGGACCGGGACTTCCCCGCGGACTACGGCGACGGTACGGCCCGCGACTGCCTCTCCGCGATCGTCTCCGAGTGGGACCAGCCCGGCATCCTCTACGGCAAGACGGCCCGCGAGTGCACCAAGGAGGAGATCGTCGCGGAGTGCTGGGCGCAGCTGAAGGACGCGCTCAACGACACCGGCACGACCACGCTCACCGACGAGGACCGGCTCGGCTGGTTCATGGACCCCGCGGTGACCGGGCTCGGCGGCCCCGACCCGCAGAACCGCGAGCAACTCCTCGTCCACCCCACCGGCACCCTCTACAACCGCCCTTCCGCGGGCACGGCGGTCCCCAACTTCTTCCTGGCGGGCGACTACGTCCGCACGGACGTCGACCTGGCGACGATGGAGGGCGCCAACGAGTCCGCACGGCGCGCCGTCAACGCCCTGCTCGACCGGGACGGCTCCGACGCCGAGCGCTGCCGGATCTGGGAGCTGTACCGGCCGCCCGCGATGGAGCCGCTGAAGCGCGTGGACGAACTGCGCCACCGGCTGGGCCTGCCCAACACGTTCGACCTGGGCTGACGGCCGCCCCCAACGGGTGCGAAGCACCCGAGAGAAGCACACAAAAAAAGGGGGTGCGGGGGCGCCACTTGGCCCCCGCACCTCCCGTGTCTCAGAGGACCCGGACCGCCCCGCTGGCCGGGTAGCCGGAGAGGTCCTGCACGACGACGCCCTTGGACGGGTTCGCCGCGTCCAGGTACTGCCCGTTACCGATGTAGACGCCGACGTGGTAGGCGGAGCCCATCCCGCCCCAGTACAGGATGTCGCCGGGCCGGATGCTCGACAGCGGCACCTGGGTGCCCGCGGTCGACTGCTCCTGGGAGGTACGCGGCAGGCTCACCCCGACCTGCTTGAAGGCGGCCTGCACCAGGCCGGAGCAGTCCCAGGAGTTGGGTCCCGTGCCGCCCATCACATAGGCGTCGCCGAGCTGCGCGGTCAGGAAGGAGAGCACGGCACCGGCGCTGCCGCCGGGGACGGAGACCTTGGAGGCGGTCGACTCGGTGTGCAGGGTGGTGCGCTCGGCGGAGCGCGAGGCGCGCGCCTGCGCCGCCTTCCGCGCGGCCTCGGCCTTCTTCCTGGCCTCCGCCTTCCGTTCGGCCGCGGCCTTCGACTTCTTGGCCTTCTCGGCGGCGTGGGACACGGCCGCGTTCTGCACCGCCTGCGTGGCGTAGGCGGCGGCCGCCTCCTGCGTGGCGTCCGCGGCCGCGGCGGCCCGGGTGGCCAGGCCGTCGGTGAGCGTGGGCATCTCGACCGTGTCGTGCACGGGTTCGACGGCGGTCGTCTGGGCCGACGCGCCCGTCACGGCCAGGGTGCTGAGGACACCGCCGGCGACTCCCGCACACAGGGCGAATCTCGGCGCACTGCGTCGGGCTTTCCGGTGGCTGGGTATGTGAGCGGTGTGGGACATGTGAACAACCGCTATCAGGGCCTGACCGTAACCTTCAAGAAACGTGGGGTGCGCCACAGTTGCTCCACAGGCCACTGAATCCCGGGTGTGTCGCGTTTCGTGCTACCTCCGGCGCTGCTCCGGATTGAGATGATCAAGCCTGTGCTCACGCACTTTCCGCGATACGCCCGAATTGCTCCGCACCTACCATCGGTTGGGCCCCGCTGCCAAGCCTCGCCGGTGCGCCGCATGAGGTGAATGTGGCCAGTGTCACGGAACGGCGGCTTGTTGGGTTGCGTCTATAACGGCCGTCCTGTCGGGCTTGTGCGGCCGGTGTCGGGGTGGGGTGCTTCCTCTGAAGGAGGTGCGGGGCCAACGCCACCGGCGCGGTGACTCCATGGCGCAGGCGTCGGCCATTCCTCTCGTGAACGGGAGCACACGCCCACCCCCGGACGTAGCGCCCGTCTCGCCCCGTGTCCTCCCGTCTGGGTCCCTCCCTGTATGAACCGGCCCTTTATCAGGCAGTTCCGTCCAGCGCGAATTTGCGCCAAGACAGGATGGCTTGATATAGGGGCTGCCGCTGCTACCAGCGGAAACGCGGCTCGTTGTCACGTCCGGTGACCGCAGGGCCGCTTCGCGTGTGAAGATCACGGCCATTCGGGATTCATGATCGTTCGTCAGGTGGTAGAGATCACAAGGGTGATGCGTGACCCCGTGTCGCAGATCACAGACCGGCGGGCATAAGATGCGAGGCAGTCGGGCTTGTGACCTGCTTCACATGGACGCGATCTTCGTGGCCGAGTGGAGGAGCGGTGGGGTCCCGGATCGCCGGATCGGCGGCCGATCGCTGGATCGATCGGCCGGGGCCGGTGTCCGGGATGCCTCCCGCGCGGGGAAGCGGGTCCGGCACCGCCGTAGGAGTCAGCGCCGACTGAGAGGAGCGAGGAGCGGTGAACGCGTACGCGCCCATCCTCGTACTGGGAGCCCTCGGGGCAGCTTTTGCGATCTTCTCCGTGGTGATGGCCACGCTTATCGGTCCAAAGCGGTACAACCGAGCCAAGCTCGAAGCTTATGAGTGCGGTATCGAGCCGACGCCGACACCGGCCGGCGGCGGACGGTTCCCGATCAAGTACTACCTGACGGCGATGCTCTTCATCGTCTTCGACATCGAGATCGTCTTTCTCTACCCCTGGGCCGTCACCTTCGACGCCCTGGGGCTGTTCGGGCTCGTCGAGATGCTGCTCTTCGTGCTCACCGTCTTCGTCGCCTACGCGTACGTGTGGCGGCGCGGCGGCCTGGAGTGGGACTGAGCAGCGACTGAGAAGCGAGAGACCGCGTAACGACCACGCGAGGGACAAGAGGGGCTTGAAGGGCCTATGGGACTCGAAGAGAAGCTGCCGAGCGGTTTTCTGCTGACGACCGTCGAGCAGGCCGCGGGCTGGGTGCGGAAGTCCTCCGTCTTCCCCGCGACGTTCGGCCTCGCCTGCTGCGCCATCGAGATGATGACGACCGGCGCCGGGCGGTATGACCTGGCGCGCTTCGGCATGGAGGTGTTCCGCGGCTCCCCGCGGCAGGCCGACCTGATGATCGTGGCGGGCCGGGTCAGCCAGAAGATGGCACCGGTGCTGCGGCAGGTCTACGACCAGATGCCGAACCCGAAGTGGGTCATCTCCATGGGCGTCTGCGCGTCCTCGGGCGGGATGTTCAACAACTACGCCATCGTGCAGGGCGTCGACCACGTCGTCCCGGTGGACATCTACCTCCCCGGCTGCCCCCCGCGCCCCGAGATGCTGATGGACAGCATTCTCAAGCTCCACCACAAGATCCAGACCTCCAAGCTCGGCGTGAACGCCGAGGAGGCCGCCCGTGAGGCGGAGGAGGCGGCCCTGAAGGCGCTTCCCACGATCGAGATGAAGGGGCTGCTGCGGTGACCGAGCGACACGGAACCAACCCCGAACAGGACCTGAACAGCCAGAACCTCCCCGGCCAGCGCGGCGAGCAGGGCGAGGAGATCCGGGTCCAGCGCGGCATGTTCGGGGCCGACAACGGCGGCGACACCAGCGGCTACGGGGGCCTGGTGCGCTCCATCCGGCTGCCCGGGCCCGCCTCCCGGCCCTACGGCGGCTGGTTCGACGAGGTCGCGGACGAGTTGGAGGGCGCCCTGGAGGAGCAGGGCCTCCTCCCGGAGAACGCCATCGAGAAGACGGTCGTCGACCGCGGCGAGATGACCTTCCACATCGCGCGCGAGCACCTCGTCCGCGTCGCCGGCACCCTCCGCGACGACCCGGCGCTCCGCTTCGAGCTGTGCACCGGCGTCAGCGGCGTGCACTACCCCGGCGACAAGGGCCGCGAACTGCACGCCGTCTACCACCTGCGCTCGATCACCCACAATCGCCTGATCCGCCTCGAAGTCAGCGCACCCGACGACGATCCGCACATCCCCTCACTGGTCTCCGTCTATCCGACGAACGACTGGCACGAGCGCGAGACGTACGACTTCTTCGGCCTGATCTTCGACGGTCACCCGGCGCTGACGCGGATCATGATGCCGGACGACTGGCAGGGCTTCCCGCAGCGCAAGGACTACCCCCTCGGCGGCATCGCCGTCGAGTACAAGGGCGCCCAGATCCCGGCTCCGGACCAGCGGAGGTCGTACTCATGACGACGCAGTCAGCATCGGCACGCGACACCACGGAAGGACCGGTCTACACGGTCACCGGCGGTGACTGGGACGAGGTCGTCGAGGCCGTGGTCAAGGCCGACGACGAGCGCCTCGTGGTCAACATGGGTCCCCAGCACCCGTCCACGCACGGCGTGCTCCGGCTCATCCTGGAGATCGACGGCGAAACGGTCACCGAGGCCCGCTGCGGCATCGGCTACCTGCACACCGGCATCGAGAAGAACCTCGAGTTCCGCACCTGGACACAGGGCACCACCTTCGTCACCCGCATGGACTACCTCACGCCGTTCTTCAACGAGGCGGCCTACTGCCTCGGAGTGGAGAAGCTGCTCGGCATCGAGGAGGCGGTGCCGGACCGGGCGAGCGTCATCCGCGTGATGCTCATGGAGCTCAACCGCCTCTCCTCGCACCTGGTCGCCATCGCCACCGGCGGCATGGAACTGGGCGCCACCACGATCATGATCTACGGGTTCCGTGATCGTGAACTCATTCTCGACCTCTACGAGTTGATCACCGGCCTGCGCATGAACCACGCGTACATCCGGCCCGGCGGACTCGCCCAGGACCTGCCACCCGGCGCGGTCGACCAGGTCCGCGAGTTCGTGAAGACGATGCGCAAGAACCTCCCGGAGTACGACAAGCTCGCCACCGGTAACCCGATCTTCAAGGCCCGGATGCAGGACGTCGGCTATCTGGACCTCACCGGCTGCATGGCGCTCGGCGCGACCGGCCCCATCCTGCGCTCCGCGGGCCTGCCGCACGACCTCCGCAAGGCGCAGCCCTACTGCGGCTACGAGAACTACGAGTTCGAGATCCCGACGAGCGACACCTGCGACGCCTACGGCCGCTTCCTCATCCGCCTGGAGGAGATGCGGCAGTCGCTGAACATCATCGAGCAGTGCCTCGACCGGCTTGAGCCGGGCCCGGTGATGGTCGCCGACAAGAAGATCGCCTGGCCCGCCCAGCTCGCCCTGGGCCCGGACGGTCTCGGCAACTCCCTCGACCACATCAAGCAGATCATGGGCACCTCCATGGAGGCCCTGATCCACCACTTCAAGCTGGTCACCGAGGGCTTCAGGGTCCCGGCCGGCCAGGCCTACGCGGCCGTCGAGTCGCCCAAGGGCGAACTCGGCGCCCATGTGGTCTCCGACGGCGGCACCCGCCCCTTCCGGGTCCACTTCCGCGACCCGTCGTTCACCAACCTGCAGGCGATGGCCGCGATGTGCGAGGGCGGCCAGGTCGCCGACGTCATCGTGGCCGTCGCGTCCATCGACCCCGTGATGGGAGGCGTCGACCGGTGACAGACGTCAGCCTGGGCATGACCCAACCGCCCGCACCCGACGCTGCGTCCGAGCGGGGGCGGGCCCCCGAACCCCCGGCCGGCGCGGTGGGTCTCGGCATGCCGCAGATGCCGCCCCCGGAGTACCCCGCCGATGTGCGCGCCCGGCTGGAGGCCGACGCCAGGGAGATCATCGGCCGCTACCCGGGCGCCCGCTCCGCGCTGCTGCCGCTGCTGCACCTGGTGCAGTCCGAGGAGGGTCACGTCACCCGCACCGGTGTGCAGTTCTGCGCCGAGCTGCTGGACCTGACCACCGCCGAGGTCACCGCCGTCGCCACCTTCTACACCATGTACCGGCGCACGCCCGGCGGCGAGTACCACGTGGGCGTCTGCACCAACACCCTGTGCGCGGTGATGGGCGGCGACGCCATCTTCTCCGCCCTCCAGGAGCACCTGGGCGTCGGCAATGGCGGGACCACCGAGGACGGCAAGGTCACGCTGGAGCACATCGAGTGCAACGCCGCCTGCGACTTCGCGCCCGTGCTGATGGTGAACTGGGAGTTCTTCGACAACCAGACCATCGAGTCCGCCAAGCGCCTGGTCGACGACCTGCGCGCCGGGGCCCAGGTGGAGCCCACCCGGGGTGCTCCCCTGTGCAGCTTCAAGGAGACCTCGCGGATCCTCGCGGGCTTCCCGGACGAGCGCCCCGGGGCCGTCGAGGCGACCGGCGGCGCGGGCCCCGCGTCGCTGATCGGGCTGCGCCTCGCCCGCGGTGAGAGCGCCGCCGCGGCGCGCGTGGTGCACCCCCGCGAGGCGGCCGCCGCGCGGCACGCACCCACCGACACGCCGGGCGCCGGCGCCGAGCACCTCAGCTCGCACGACGCGCCGCAGAAGACCTCGGCCTCCGACCCCGAGCATCCCGCCGGACCGGTCACCGAGGAGGGGGAGTGATGACCTTGACAGCCGAGAACGGGGACGCCGCCCGGCCGGAGGCCCACACGGAGAGCAACCCCGAGAAGCTGCTCGCACCGGTGCTGTCGGCCTTCTGGGACGAGCCGAAGTCCTGGACGCTCGACGTCTACCGGCGCCACGAGGGCTACGAGGGCCTGCGCAAGGCCCTCGCGATGGAGCCGGACGACATCATCGCCTACGTCAAGGACTCCGGCCTGCGCGGCCGGGGCGGCGCAGGCTTCCCCACGGGTATGAAGTGGCAGTTCATCCCGCAGGGCGACGGCAAACCGCACTATCTAGTTGTCAACGCCGACGAGTCGGAGCCGGGGACCTGCAAGGACATCCCGCTCCTCTTCGCGAACCCGCATGCCCTCATCGAGGGAATCGTGATCGCCTGCTACGCGATCAGGTCCGAGCACGCCTTCGTCTATCTGCGCGGCGAGGTCGTCCCCGTGCTCCGGCGGCTGCACGAGGCCGTCCGCGAGGCGTACGCGGCGGGCTATCTCGGGAAGAACGTGCTGGGCAGCGGACTGAACGTGGAACTCACCGTGCACGCGGGCGCGGGCGCGTACATCTGCGGTGAGGAGACCGCGCTGCTCGACTCCCTCGAGGGCCGCCGCGGCCAGCCGCGACTGCGTCCTCCCTTCCCTGCCGTCGCCGGTCTGTACGCGTGCCCCACTGTCGTGAACAACGTCGAGTCCATCGCGTCGGTTCCCGCGATCCTGAACAAGGGCAAGGAATGGTTCAGGTCGATGGGCAGCGAGAAGTCCCCGGGCTTCACGCTCTACTCGCTCAGCGGGCACGTCGCGAGCCCCGGCCAGTACGAGGGCCCGCTCGGCATCACGCTGCGCCAGCTGCTCGACATGAGTGGCGGGATGCGCCCCGGCCACCGGCTGAAGTTCTGGACGCCCGGCGGCTCCTCCACCCCGCTGCTCACCGATGAGCACCTCGACGTCCCGCTGGACTACGAGGGCGTGGGCGCCGCCGGCTCCATGCTCGGCACCAAGGCGCTCCAGTGCTTCGACGAGACCACCTGCGTCGTGCGCGCCGTCACCCGCTGGACCGAGTTCTACGCCCACGAGTCCTGCGGCAAGTGCACGCCCTGCCGTGAGGGGACCTACTGGCTCGTCCAGCTGCTACGCGACATCGAGGCCGGCAAGGGCACGATGAGCGACCTCGACAAGCTCGCCGACATCGCCGACAACATCAACGGCAAGTCCTTCTGCGCCCTGGGCGACGGCGCCGCCTCGCCGATCTTCTCCTCGCTCAAGTACTTCCGCGCCGAGTACGAGGAGCACATCACCGGCAGGGGCTGCCCGTTCGACCCTGCCCGGTCGACCGCCTGGGCGGACGGCCCCACCGACACCACGGAGGTGAACGCATGACGGTAACCACGGGCGCTCCCTCCGGGGGCTCGGAGGCTGCCATCCCACCCGAAGATCTCGTCTCGCTGACCATCGACGGCATCGAGATCAGCGTGCCCAAGGGCACCCTGGTCATCCGCGCCGCCGAACTGCTCGGCATCGAGATCCCCAGGTTCTGCGACCACCCGTTGCTCGACCCGGCCGGCGCGTGCCGGCAGTGCATCGTCGAGGTCGAGGGCCAGCGCAAGCCCATGGCGTCGTGCACCATCACCTGCACGGACGGCATGGTCGTCAGGACGCAGGTGACGTCGGGGGTCGCCGAGAAGGCCCAGCGGGGCGTGATGGAGCTGCTGCTCATCAACCACCCGCTGGACTGCCCGGTCTGCGACAAGGGCGGCGAGTGCCCGCTGCAGAACCAGGCGATGGCGGTGGGCGACCCCACCTCCCGCTTCGAGGGCACCAAGCGCACCTTCGAGAAGCCGGTGCCGATCTCCGCACAGGTGCTGCTCGACCGCGAACGCTGCGTGCTGTGCGCGCGGTGCACCCGGTTCTCCAACCAGATCGCGGGCGACCCGATGATCGACCTGATCGAGCGCGGCGCGCTCCAGCAGGTCGGCACCGGCGAGGGCGACCCGTTCGAGTCGTACTTCTCCGGCAACACCATCCAGATCTGCCCGGTCGGCGCGCTCACCTCGGCGGCGTACCGGTTCCGCTCCCGCCCGTTCGACCTGGTGTCCTCGCCGAGCGTGTGCGAGCACTGCGCGGGCGGCTGCGCCACCCGCACGGACCACCGGCGCGGCAAGGTCATGCGGCGGCTCGCCGCCAACGACCCGGAGGTCAACGAGGAGTGGCTGTGCGACAAGGGCCGCTTCGCTTTCCGCTACGCGCAGCGCCCCGACCGGCTCACCGAGCCGCTGGTGCGCGACCCGGAGACCGGTGAGCTCCAGCCCGCGAGCTGGCCGCAGGCGCTGGCCGCCGCGGCCGAGGGCCTGGCCGCCGCGCGCGGCAGGACCGGCGTGCTCACCGGCGGCCGGCTCACCGTGGAGGACGCCTACGCGTACAGCAAGTTCGCGCGCGTGGCGCTCGACACCAACGACATCGACTTCCGCGCGCGCGTGCACAGCGCCGAGGAGGCCGACTTCCTGGCCGCCCGGGTCGCCGGCCGCGGCAGGGACCTGGACGGCACGGGCCTGACGTACGCGGCGCTGGAGAAGGCCCCCGCGGTGCTGCTCGTCGGCCTGGAGGCCGAAGAGGAGGCACCCGGCGTCTTCCTGCGGCTGCGCAAGGCCTGGCGCAAGCACGGCCAGCGCACCTTCGCCGTCGCCAGCCACGCCACCCGGGGCCTTCAGAAGGCCGGCGGCACCCTGCTGCCGGCCGCGCCGGGCACCGAGACCGAGTGGCTCGACGCGCTCGCCGGCGGTGTCGGCCTCCACGACGACGGGGTCACGGCGGCCGAGGCGCTGCACGCCGAGGGCGCGGTCATCGCCGTCGGCGAACGGCTCGCCGGCGTCCAGGGCGCCCTCACCGCCGCCGTGCGCGCCGCGACCGCGACCGGCGCCCGGCTGGTGTGGATCCCGCGCCGGGCCGGGGAGCGCGGCGCGATCGAGGCGGGCGCCCTGCCCACCCTGCTGCCCGGCGGCCGGCCGGCCACCGACCCGCGCGCGCGGGAGGAGGTCGCCGCGGCCTGGGGCGTCGCCGAACTCCCGCACCACCTCGGACGGGACACCGGCCAGATCATCGAGGCCGCGACCGGCGGCGTGCTGGGCGCGCTGCTCGTCGCCGGCGTCGAGGTCGCCGACCTGCCCGACCCGGCCGCCGCGCGCGCCGCCCTCGACGGGGTGGGCTTCGTGGTGGCGCTGGAGCAGCGGCCCAGCGAGGTCACCGAGCGGGCCGACGTCGTCTTCCCGGTGGCCGCGGTCGCCGAGAAGGCCGGCACGTTCCTCACCTGGGAAGGCCGCGGCCGGCCCTTCGAGGCCGCCCTGAAACCCGACATGATGACCCGCCGGCTCGCGCCCGCCGACCTGCGTGTGCTGCACATGCTGGCGGACGCCATGGACGTCCACCTCGGCCTGCCGGACGTGCGCACCGCGCGCGCGGAGCTGAGCCGGCTCGGCACCTGGGACGGGCCGCGGGCCGCCGGGCCCGTGGAGACCCAGGCCGCCATGCCCCGCCCGGGCGCCGGTGAGGCGGTGCTCGCGGGCCACCGGATGCTGCTGGACCAGGGCCGCCTCCAGGACGGCGACGAGGCCCTCGCGGGCACCCGGCACGCCGCTTTCGCCCGGCTCTCAGCGGCCACCGCCGCCGAGGCCGGCGTCAAGGACGGCGACGTGCTCGCCGTCACCGGGCCCGCCGGGGTCGTGGAACTCCCGCTCCGGGTGACGCAGATGCCGGACCGCGTCGTCTGGCTGCCGCTGAACTCCACAGGCTCCGGAACCGCCGCCGACCTCGGCGCGCACCCCGGTGAACTCGTCCGTATCGGCCCGGCCGTGGCGCCGGTGTCCCAGGAGGTCACGGAGGTGACGGCATGACGCCCCAGGCGCTGACGCCGCTCGCTGTGGAGGACCTGTCGGCCTTCGGCCGCGACCCGTGGTGGCTGATCGTCATCAAGGCGGTGTTCTGCTTCGCCTTCCTGATGGTGACCGTGCTGTTCTCCATCGTGTGGGAGCGCAAGGTCGTCGCCTGGATGCAGCTGCGCATCGGCCCCAACCGGCACGGCCCCTGGGGCATGCTCCAGTCGCTCGCCGACGGTGTGAAGCTGATGCTCAAGGAAGACGTGATCGTCAAGCGCGCGGACAAGGTGGTCTACGTCCTCGCCCCGATCGTGGCGGCCGTACCGGCCTTCATGGCGATCGCCGTGATCCCCTTCGGGCCCTCCGGCAACGAGATCTCGATCTTCGGCCACCGCACCGCGATGCAGCTCACCGACCTGCCGATCGCGATGCTGTACATCCTGGCGGTGGCTTCCGTCGGCATCTACGGGATCGTGCTCGCCGGCTGGTCCTCCGGATCGACGTACCCGCTGCTTGGCGGCCTGCGCTCGTGCGCCCAGATGATCTCCTACGAGATCGCCATGGGCGCCGCGTTCGCCTCGGTCTTCCTGTACTCGGGCTCCATGTCGACGTCGCAGATCGTGCAGCAGCAGCACGACCGCTGGTACATCCTGCTGCTGCCGGTCTCGTTCCTGATCTACATCGTGACGATGGTCGGCGAGACCAACCGCGCCCCGTTCGACATGCCCGAGTCCGAGGGCGACCTCGTGGGCGGCTTCAACACCGAGTACTCGTCCATCAAGTTCGCGATGTTCATGCTGGCCGAGTACATCAACATGGTGACCGTCTCCGCGGTGTCCACGACGCTCTTCCTGGGCGGCTGGCGGGCCCCGTGGCCCATCAGCACGTTCTGGGCGGGCGCCAACCACGGCTGGTGGCCGCTGCTCTGGTTCGTCGTCAAGGTGCAGCTGCTGCTGTTCTTCTTCATCTGGCTGCGCGGCACCCTGCCCAGGGTCCGCTACGACCAGCTGATGAAGCTCGGCTGGAAGGTCCTCATCCCGGTCTCCGTGGTCTGGCTGATGCTGGTCGCGACGGTGCGGACGCTGCGGAACGAGAACTACGACTTCACCCGCGTCGTGCTGTACGTGGCGGGCGCCGTCCTCGTGGTGCTGCTGCTCTCCTTCGTCGTGGACGTCTTCCGCGGCAAGGGCGGCGAGCAGGAGGGCGAGGCGGAGCCGGCGGCCTTCGACCCGATGGCGGGCGGGTTCCCCGTGCCGCCGCTGCCCGGCCAGACGCTGCCGCCCGTACCGCGGCGCCGGCCCCGCTGGGACGAGCGGGAGCTGATTGTCAGTGGTGCCGTCGATACTGCCAGTGACGGAAAGGAGGCGTCCGATGGCTGAGCGACCCCGCAAGCAGATCGAGTCCGGGAAGCCCGGGGAGTCCCAGGAGGGATTCCAGAACCCGGTGGCGGGCTTCGGCGTGACCTTCAAGGCCATGTTCAAGAAGCGGCTGACCGAGCAGTACCCGGAGCAGGAGAAGATCACCGCTCCCCGCTTCCACGGCCGGCACCAGCTCAACCGCCATCCGGACGGCCTGGAGAAGTGCGTCGGCTGTGAGCTGTGCGCCTGGGCCTGCCCGGCGGACGCCATCTACGTGGAGGGCGCGGACAACACCGACGAGGAGCGCTACTCCCCGGGCGAGCGGTACGGCCGCGTCTACCAGATCAACTACGCCCGCTGCATCCTGTGCGGCCTGTGCATCGAGGCGTGTCCCACGCGCGCGCTCACGATGACGAACGAGTTCGAGCTCGCCGACAGCAGCCGGGAGAACCTGATCTACACCAAGGAGCAGCTGCTCGCCGGGCTCGACGACGGCATGGTCGACACGCCGCACGCCATCTACCCGGGCACCGACGAGCAGGACTACTACCGCGGCCTGGTCACCCACGCCGCACCGGGCACCGAGCGCCAGGTCGCGCTCTCCAAGGGCGAGGCCCCGCAGCAGGCCGCCGCCGACTTCGGCCCGGAGGAACCGGCATCCGAGAAGGTGATCGGCTGATGACCGATATCGCCGCCTACACCACCTCCACCGGTGAGGCCATCCAGTTCTGGGTGCTGGCCGTCGTCGCGGTGATCGGCGCCCTGTGCACGATCCTGATGCACAAGGCGGTGCACAGCGCCCTCTGCCTGGCCGGCACGATGATCATCCTCGCGGTGTTCTACCTGGCCAACGGCGCCTACTTCCTGGGCATCGTGCAGATCGTGGTCTACACGGGCGCGATCATGATGCTCTTCCTCTTCGTGGTGATGCTCGTCGGCGTCACCGCCGCGGACTCCCTGAAGGAGACCATCAAGGGGCAGCGCTGGCTGGCCGCGCTGTGCGGGGTCGGCTTCGGCGTCCTGCTGATCGCCGGCATCGCGAACGCCTCCCTCAAGGACTTCGCCGGCACCGGCAAGGCCAACTCCGGCGGGAACGTGGAGGGCCTCGCCGCGCTGATCTTCACCAAGTACGTCTTCGCGTTCGAGATCACCGGCGCGCTGCTGATCACGGCGGCCGTGGGCGCGATGGTGCTCACCCACCGCGAGCGCACCGAGCGCGCGAAGACCCAGCGCGAGCTCTCCGAGCAGCGGGTGCGCGACTTCAAGCACCTCCCGCCGCTCCCCGCCCCCGGCGTCTACGCCCGGCACAACGCCGTGGACATCGCCGGCCTGCTCCCCGACGGCACCCCGTCCGAGCTCACCGTCAACAAGACCCTGCGTGCCCGCGGCCAGATCCGCGACGTCTCCCAGGAGACGGTCAACGATCTCAAGGCCCTGGAGCAGCGGTCCGCCGACCGCCTTGAGCGGGCCCAGGCCGAGGAGGCGTCCAAGTGAATCCGGTCTACTACCTCTACCTCGCGGCCCTGCTGTTCACGATCGGCGCCACCGGCGTGCTCATCAGGCGCAACGCCATCGTGGTGTTCATGTGCATCGAGCTGATGCTCAATGCCTGCAACCTCGCGTTCGTGGCGTTCTCCCGGCTGCACGGCAACCTCGACGGCCAGATCATCGCGTTCTTCACGATGGTCGTCGCCGCCGCGGAGGTCGTGGTCGGGCTCGCGATCATCGTGTCGCTGTTCCGTACCCGCCACTCGGCCTCGGTCGACGACGCCAGCCTGATGAAGCTGTAAGGGGTCGCTGAATCGTGCAGAACATGATTGCGCTGCTCGTCGCGGCGCCACTGCTGGGGGCGGCCGTCCTGCTCTGCGGCGGCCGCAGGCTGGACAGGTCCGGCCATCTGATCGGCACGCTGCTGGCCGCCGTCTCGTTCGTCATCGGCGTGGTGCTCTTCTCCGACCTGCTCGGGAAGGCCGCCGACGACCGGACGCTCCACCAGCACCTCTTCAGCTGGGTCCCGGTGGGCGGCTTCCGCGCGGACGTCGCCTTCCAGCTCGACCAGCTGTCGATGACGTTCGTGCTGCTGATCTCCGGTGTGGGCACCCTGATCCACATCTACTCGATCGGGTACATGGAGCACGACGAGCGGCGCCGCCGCTTCTTCGGCTACCTGAACCTGTTCCTCGCGTCCATGCTGCTGCTGGTCCTCGCCGACAACTACCTGCTGCTGTACGTCGGCTGGGAGGGCGTGGGCCTCGCCTCGTACCTGCTGATCGGCTTCTGGCAGCACAAGCCCAGCGCGGCCACCGCCGCGAAGAAGGCCTTCCTGGTCAACCGCGTCGGCGACATGGGCCTGTCGATCGCCATCATGCTGATGTTCACCACCTTCGGCACCTTCGCCTTCGGCCCCGTACTGCACTCGGTCGGGTACACCGGAGAGGGCAAGCTGACGGCCATCGGGCTGACGCTGCTGCTCGCGGCGTGCGGCAAGTCGGCCCAGGTGCCGCTGCAGTCCTGGCTCGGGGACGCGATGGAGGGCCCCACCCCCGTCTCCGCCCTGATCCACGCGGCGACGATGGTGACCGCCGGCGTCTACCTGATCACCCGCTCCGGCGCGATCTTCAACGCCGCCCCCACGGC
Source organism: Streptomyces sp. DSM 116793 (assembly GCF_057320905.1). Lineage (NCBI taxonomy): Bacteria > Bacillati > Actinomycetota > Actinomycetes > Kitasatosporales > Streptomycetaceae > Streptomyces > Streptomyces sp. DSM 116793. Next base: position 5,445,890 of record NZ_CM170494.1, read on the forward strand.
CCAGCTCGCCGTCACCGTGGTCGGGGCGGTCACGCTCCTCTTCGGTGCGATCGTCGGTTGCGCCAAGGACGACATCAAGAAGGCACTGGCCGGCTCGACCATGTCCCAGATCGGCTACATGATGCTCGCCGCCGGGCTCGGCCCGATCGGCTACGTCTTCGCGATCATGCACCTGGTGACGCACGGCTTCTTCAAGGCCGGGCTGTTCCTGGGCGCCGGTTCGGTGATGCACGGCATGAACGACGAGGTCGACATGCGCAAGTACGGCGGCCTGCGCAAGCACATGCCGGTCACCTTCGTCACGTTCGGCCTCGGCTACCTCGCCATCATCGGTTTCCCGGGGCTGTCCGGGTTCTTCTCCAAGGACAAGATCATCGAGGCCGCCTTCGCCAAGGGCGGCACGGAGGGCTGGATCCTCGGTGGCGTGGCGCTGCTGGGCGCGGCCATCACCGCGTACTACATGACGCGCGTGATGATCATGACGTTCTTCGGCGAGGAGCGCTGGCGCAACGCCACCACCGCCTCCCCGGACCAGCCCAGCGCGGAGCCCGCCGCCGAGCACCGGGGCGCCCACGCCGAGCCGCACCCGCACGAGTCGCCCAAGTCGATGACGATCCCGATGATCGTGCTCGCCTTCGGCTCGGTCTTCGCCGGTGCCTTCTTCGGCGTCGGCGACCGCTTCCTGCACTGGCTGGAGCCCGTCACCGGACACCAGGAGGGCAACTCCCCGGTCAGCGCGGGCACGGTCACCGCGGCCACCGTGATCCTGCTGGTGGTCGGCGCGGGCATCGCCTACCTGCAGTACGGGCGCCGCCCGGTCCCGGTCGTCGCGCCGCGCGGCTCGCTGCTCACCCGGGCGGCCCGCCGCGATCTCCTCCAGGACGACTTCAACCACGTGGTGCTGGTCCGCGGCGGCGAGCACCTGACCCGCTCGCTGGTCTACCTCGACCACTCCCTGGTCGACGGGGTCGTCAACGGCACGGCGGCCGGCTTCGGCGGGCTCTCCGGCCGGCTGCGCAAGCTGCAGAACGGCTACGCCCGCAGTTACGCGGTCTCCATGTTCGGCGGCGCGGCGCTCATCGTGGCCGCGACCCTGCTGATGAGGGCGGTCTGATACCGATGTCCTTTCCTCTGCTGACAGCGACGGCGGCCCTCCCGGCCGTCGGGGCGGTGGCCACGGCCGCCGTGCCGGCCGCCAAGCGGACCGCCGCCAAGTGGCTCGCGCTGGTGTTCTCGCTCGCCACCCTGGTGCTGGCCGCGATCGTGCTGGCCCGCTTCGAGCCCGGCGGCGACCGGTACCAGCTCACCGAGTCGCACGCCTGGATCAAGGCCTTCGGGGTGCGGTACGAACTCGGCGTGGACGGCATCGCGGTGGCGCTGCTGGCGCTCACCGCGCTGCTGATCCCGTTCGTCATCCTGGCCGGCTGGCACGACGCCGACCCCCTTGAGACCAACAGCTCCCGGTGGCGGCCCACGCAGGGCTTCTTCGCCCTGATCCTGGCCGTCGAGGCGATGGTGATCCTCTCCTTCGAGGCCACCGACGTCTTCCTCTTCTACATCCTCTTCGAAGCCATGCTCATCCCGATGTACTTCCTCATCGGCGGCTTCGGGGACCGCGCCCACACCGGCAGCGACGAGAACGCCGCGGCCCAGCGCTCGTACGCGGCCGTGAAGTTCCTGCTGTACAACCTGGTCGGCGGCCTGATCATGCTGGCCGCGGTGATCGGGGTCTATGTCGTCGCGGGGAACTTCTCTCTCCAGGAGATCGCCCACGCGCGCGCCACCGGCTCGCTCACCATGGCGACCAGCACGGAGCGCTGGCTGTTCCTCGGCTTCTTCTTCGCGTTCGCGGTGAAGGCGCCGCTGTGGCCGCTGCACACCTGGCTGCCGAACGCCATGGGTGAGGCGACCGCCCCGGTCGCCGTGCTGATCACGGCGGTGGTGGACAAGGTGGGCACCTTCGCGATGCTCCGCTTCTGCCTCCAGCTCTTCCCGGGCGCCAGCCGCTGGGCCACCCCCGTGATCATGGTCCTGGCGCTGATCAGCATCGTCTACGGGGCGCTGCTGGCGGTCGGCCAGCGGGACATCAAGCGTCTGGTGGCGTACGCGTCGATCTCGCACTTCGGCTTCATCATCCTGGGCATCTTCGCGATGACCAGCCAGGGCCAGTCCGGCGCCACGCTCTACATGGTCAACCACGGCATCTCCACGGCCGCGCTGATGCTGGTCGCGGGCTTCCTGATCTCCCGCAGGGGCTCGCGGCTCATCGCGGACTACGGCGGCGTCCAGAAGGTCGCCCCGGTGCTGGCGGGCACCTTCCTGGTGGGCGGTCTCGCGACCCTCTCGCTGCCCGGCCTCGCGCCGTTCGTCAGTGAGTTCCTGGTCCTGGTCGGGACGTTCACGCGCTACCCGGTGCTCGGCATCATCGCCACCTTCGGCATCGTGCTGGCCGCGCTCTACACCCTCGTCCTCTACCAGCGCACGATGACGGGTCCGGTCAAGGCGGAGGTCTCCGCGATGCCCGACCTGAAGGCGCGCGAGCTGGTGGTGGTCGCCCCGCTGATCGCCCTGCTGATCTTCCTGGGCGTCTACCCGAAGCCGCTGACGAACATCGTCAATCCGGCCGTGCACCACACCATGTCCGACGTCCAGAAGAAGGACCCCAAGCCCGAGGTGGAGGCGGCCCAGTGAGTCCAGCAGCCGTCCACAGCCTGTGGACAACGGCGGCCGATCCGATCACGAAGATCGACGCGCCGAAGATCGAGTACGGGCAGCTGTCGCCCACCCTGATCGTCCTCGCGGCGGCGATCGTCGGGGTCCTCATCGAGGCCTTCGTGCCGCGCAGGTCCCGCTACCACGCCCAGGTGTTCGTGGCCGTGGTCGCGATGGCGGCCGCGTTCGCCGCGGTCGTCGGGCTCGCGGCCGGCGGGTACGCCACCACCAAGGGCCACATCGCGGCCATGGGCGCGGTCGCCGTCGACGGTCCCTCGCTGTTCCTCCAGGGGGTCATCCTGCTGACCGGCCTGGTCGCCGTCTTCACCTTCGCCGAGCGCCGCCTCGACCCGGCGGCCCACGGCAACCGGGTGGACTCGTTCGCCGCGCAGGCCGCGTCCGTGCCCGGCAGCGAGAGCGAGAAGGCCGCCGTCAAGGCCGGCTTCACCACCACCGAGGTCTTCCCGCTGGCCCTCTTCGCCATCGGCGGCATGCTGGTCTTCCCCTCGGCGAACGACCTGCTGACGCTGTTCGTCGCCCTGGAGGTCTTCTCGCTGCCGCTCTACCTCCTGTGCGCGCTGGCCCGCCGCAAGCGGATCATGTCGCAGGAGGCGGCCGTCAAGTACTTCCTGCTCGGTGCCTTCGCCTCCGCGTTCACCCTCTTCGGCATCGCGCTGCTGTACGGGTACGCGGGCTCGGTGTCGTACGCGACGATCGGCCAGGTCGTCGACGGCACCGTGCGCACGGTCGACCCGGCGCTCGCCAACACCATGGGCAATGACGCGCTGCTGCTGATCGGCGCCGCGATGGTGGTCATGGGCCTGCTCTTCAAGGTGGGCGCCGTGCCGTTCCACATGTGGACGCCGGACGTCTACCAGGGTGCCCCCACCCCGGTCACCGGCTTCATGGCGGCGGCCACCAAGGTGGCGGCGTTCGGTGCGCTGCTCAGGCTGCTGTACGTGGTGCTGCCGGGGCTGCGGTGGGACTGGCGTCCCGTGATGTGGGCGGTCGCGATCGTCACCATGCTGGGCGGCGCGATCGTCGCGATCACCCAGACCGACATCAAGCGCCTGCTGGCCTACTCGTCGATCGCGCACGCCGGCTTCATCCTCGCCGGTGTGATCGCGATGAACCCGGACGGCATCTCCTCGGTGCTGTTCTACCTGGCCGCGTACTCCTTCGTGACGCTGGGCGCGTTCGCCGTCGTCACCCTGGTGCGCGACGCGGGCGGCGAGGCCACGCACCTGTCCAAGTGGGCGGGGCTCGGGCGGCGTTCGCCTCTGGTGGCGGCGGTCTTCGCGGTCTTCCTGCTCGCCTTCGCGGGCATTCCGCTGACATCCGGCTTCGCCGGGAAGTTCGCCGTGTTCAAGGCGGCGGCGGAGGGCGGCGCGACGCCCTTGGTCGTCATCGGTGTGATCTCCTCGGCGATCGCCGCGTTCTTCTACATCCGGGTGATCGTGCTGATGTTCTTCAGCGAGCCCAGGCCGGAGGGGCCGACGGTCGCGGTGCCGTCGCCCCTCACGTCCACGGCGATCGCCCTCGGCGTCGTCGTCACCCTGGTGCTGGGGCTGGCACCGCAGTACTTCCTGGATCTCGCGGGGCAGGCGGGGGTGTTCGTGCGCTGATGCGTGCGTCCGCGCCGTCGGCGCGCGTGTGATCGGCGGGCCCGGTCCCTTCGGGGGCCGGGCCCTCGTGTGTGCGGGCCCTCGTGCGTGCGGGGTCACGTCCGTGCGAGGCCCGTCCGTGCGGGGCCACGTGCGTGCGTGGGTGCGGGTGGGTGCGGCCGGGTGCCGGGGTGCTCCGCGGGCGCCCGGGCGCCGTGAAGGGGGCGCGGGGGACTGCGCGCTCAGCCACGACGATCCCGGGGTCCGCCACGGTCCCGCAGGGGCGGCCCTGCCGCATGAGGCCACCGCCGGCCGCGGGGGCGGGGCCCCGGTGGAAGGCCGGGCCCGGTGGAGGGCGGCCCCGGAGCCGGGGCGGGGCCCCGGGGTGCCGGACCGGTCCTAGTGGTGGGATGGGCTCCCGAGCCGTGGGGCGCCTGGGGGTTCCCGAGCCGTGGGGCGCATCGGTGGCTGTGGGGGGCGCCCGGCCCAGGGTCGGTGCGCCGATGGGCCTGTGGATAACTCGGGCGGTGTCTGCGCGGACCCCTATCGTGGCTGTGTGGTCGGCGCACGACGTGAGACGACGCGAGAGACACGGGGCACGTGCGGTGGGCACACGGCAAGGACGGGGGACCGGCGATGCAGGCGATGGGCGGGACGGACGTGGCGATCGAAGAGGACGACAGGGGAGCGGTGCGGGCGGCACCCGGGTCGGGGCCGGGTGCCGCCGGGCCCGGCGCCGCGGAGTCGGGCGACCCGGGACCGGGCCTCGCGGGGGCGGACGCTGCGTGGTCGGGCGATGCGGAGTCAGGTGCCGCGGGGGCGGACGCTGCGTGGTCGGGTGACCCGGGGCCGGAAGCCATGTGGTCGGGCGACGTGGAGTCGGGCGCCATGTGGTCGGAGGCTGCGGAGCCGGGCGCCGTGGGAGTGGGCGTCGCGGGGCCGGGGTCCGCGGCAGAGGCGGGGAGCGCGGCGCTGGCGACGCTCCACCGCGTCTTCGGGTACGACTCCTTCCGCGGTGCGCAGGAAGCCGTCATCGAGCATGTGATCGCGGGTGGCGACGCGGTCGTCCTGATGCCCACCGGCGGCGGCAAGTCCCTCTGCTACCAGATCCCGGCGCTCGTCAGGCCCGGCACGGGTGTGGTCGTCTCCCCGCTGATCGCCCTGATGCAGGACCAGGTGGACGCCCTGCGGGCGCTCGGCGTGCGTGCCGGCTTCATCAATTCGACGCAGGACTTCGACGAGCGGCGGGTGGTCGAGGCGGAGTTCCTGGCCGGCGAGCTCGACCTCCTCTACCTGGCCCCGGAGCGGCTCCGCCTGGAAGCCACACTCGACCTGCTCGGCCGCGGCAAGATCTCCGTCTTCGCCATCGACGAGGCGCACTGCGTCTCCCAGTGGGGCCATGACTTCCGGCCCGACTACCTGGCCCTGTCGCTGCTGGGCGAGCGCTGGCCCGAGGTGCCCAGGATCGCGCTCACGGCCACCGCCACCCGCGCCACCCACCAGGAGATCACCCAGCGCCTCGGCATGCCGGACGCCCGGCATTTCGAGGCCAGCTTCGACCGGCCCAACATCCAGTACCGGATCGTGCCCAAGTCCGACCCCAAGAAGCAACTGCTGGCCTTCCTCCGCGAGGAGCACCCGGGCGACGCGGGCATCGTGTACTGCCTCTCGCGCAGCAGCGTCGAGAAGACGGCGGACTTCCTCTGTGCCAACGGCATCGAGGCCGTGCCGTACCACGCCGGCCTCGACGCCGGGACGCGCGCCACCCACCAGTCCCGCTTCCTGCGCGAGGAGGGCCTGGTCGTGGTGGCGACCATCGCCTTCGGCATGGGCATCGACAAGCCGGACGTCCGCTTCGTCGCCCACCTGGACCTCCCCAAATCCGTGGAGGGCTACTACCAGGAGACGGGCCGCGCGGGGCGCGACGGCCTGCCGTCCACCGCCTGGATGGCCTACGGCCTGCAGGACGTCGTCCAGCAGCGCAAGCTGATCCAGTCCGGCGAGGGCGACGAGGCCTTCCAGCGGCGCGCCGCGGCCCACCTGGACGCGATGCTGGCCCTGTGCGAGACGGTCCAGTGCCGCCGCGCCCAGCTGCTGGCCTACTTCGGCCAGGACTCCGAGAAGCCGTCGTGCGGAAACTGCGACACCTGCCTCACCCCGCCCGAGACCTGGGACGGCACGGTGGCGGCGCAGAAGGTGCTCTCCGCGGTGGTGCGGCTGCAGCGGGAGCGCCGGCAGAAGTTCGGCGCCGGGCAGATCATCGACATCCTGCTCGGCCGCAGGACGGCCAAGGTCATCCAGTTCGACCACGACCAGCTCTCCGTCTTCGGCATCGGCGACGAGCTGACCGAGGCCGAGTGGCGCGGCGCCATACGGCAGTTGCTGGCCCAGGGGCTCCTCGCCGTCGAGGGCGAGTACGGGACGCTGGTGCTGACCGACACCAGTGCCTCGGTGCTGCGGCGCGAGCGCGAGGTGCCGCTGCGGAAGGAGCCCAAGAGGGCTCCGGCGTCCCGGGGCGGCGCCGGGGCGGGGCGCGCGGAGAAGGGCACGAAGCGGCCGAAGGTCGCGGTCGACCTGCCCGAGGAGGCCGTCCCGCTCTTCGAGGCGCTGCGCGCCTGGCGCGCGGAGCAGGCCCGGGAGCAGGGCGTCCCCGCCTATGTGATCTTCCACGACGCGACCCTGCGGGAGATCGCCGCGGCCCGCCCCGCGGCCCTTGCGGAGTTGGGGGGTATCAGCGGCGTCGGTGAGAAGAAGCTGATGACGTATGGCGAGGGTGTGCTCGCGGTGATCGCCACGGAGTCCCGCGCCTGACAGTCCGGAAGGCAGGGGGCACCCCGGGGCGCGAGGGCCCTGTCCTGGGGGGCGCTTCCCGGGCCCCTATTGGGGCGCGGCCCCGCTCTGGAGGGGCGCGGGGAACTGCGCGACCGGCCACGACGAAAGATGCGGGTCGTCACCGTCCCATGGGGGCTGCTGGGGTCGCGTCCGGGCCACCGGTGGGGTGGTGGGTTGCGCGCGCAGTTCCCCGCGCCCCCGAGTGGGCCGGGGCGCGGCCCCGCTCTGCAAAGGGGCGTGGGGAACCGGGGGCGCTTCCCGGGCCCCTATCGGGGCGCGGCCCCGCTCTGAAGGGGCGCGGGGAACTGCGCGACCGGCCACGACGAAAGATGCGGGTCGTCACCGTCCGGAAGGGGCAGTCTCTGTCGCCGTCGGGCCACCGGCCGGGACAACAGGCGCGGGTCGCCCGATGTGCGGGTGCGAAGGCGCGGCATGGAACGCGGCAGCGCCGCGCCTCAGGTACCGACCGCCGGCGCGATCCGTCCCCGTACCTCGCCCAGCCCCACCCGGGTCCCGTCCGGGCCGGGAGCCCAGCCGGTGAGGACGACCTCGTCGCCGTCCTCCAGGAAGGTGCGGCTGCCGCCGGGCAGGTCGAGCGGGTCCCGGCCGTTCCAGGTGAGCTCTATCAGCGACCCGTACTGATGGGGTTCGGGACCGCTGACGGTGCCGGAGGCATAGAGGTCACCGGTGCGCAGGCCGGCGCCGTTCACCGTCATGTGGGCGAGCTGCTGCGCGGCCGTCCAGTACATGGTGGAGAACGGCGGCTCGGCGACCACCTGGCCGTTGACCTGGACGGACAGCCGCAGGTCGTAGCCGCCCGGCTCGTCAGCGGCGTCCCCGGCGGTGTCGTCCAGGTACGGCAGCAGGGGGTGGTCGCGCTCCGGAGGGGGGACGCGCGCCGCGTCCAGCGCCTCCAGCGGGGTCACCCATGCGGAGAGGGAGGTGGCGAAGGACTTGCCGAGGAACGGGCCGAGGGGGACGTTCTCCCAGCCCTGGATGTCCCGCGCCGACCAGTCGTTGAGCAGGCAGAGCCCGAAGACGTGGTCGCGGAAGGCGCTCAGCGGCACGGGGGTGCCGAGCGCGGACGGCACGCCCACCACGAAGGCCACCTCGGTCTCGATGTCCAGCCGCGCCGAGGGGCCGAACACGGGCGCAGGGTCACCCGGCGCCTTCCGCTGGCCGCGCGGCCTGACCACGTCCGTGCCGGAGACCACCACCGTGCCGGCGCGGCCGTGGTAGCCGATCGGGAGGTGCTTCCAGTTGGGGGTGAGCGGCTCGCCGTCCGGGCGGAAGATCCGGCCGAGGTGGCGGGCGTGGTGCTCGGACGAGTAGAAGTCCACGTAGTCGGCGACCTCGAACGGCAGGTGCAGCGTCACCCCCGTCAGCGGGAAGAACAGGCTCTCCAGGGACTCGCGGTGCGCGGGCACCGTCACCCAGGCGGTCAGCGCGCGCCGCACGTCCCGCCAGGCCGTGCGGCCCGCCGCCAGCAGTGGCCCCAGCGACGGCCGCGCGAGCAGGGAGACGTAGGGGGAGCCGAGCACGGCCGCGGCGGCGCCCACGTCCAGCACGGCCGAGCCGAGCCGGACCCCGACCCGGCGCTCGGTGGAACCGGCAGGGGTGAACACGCCGTACGGGAGGTTGTGCGGGCCGAAGGGGTCGCCTTCGTCAAGGTCGAGCGGGGTGTGCTCGGACATCGGTGCGCCTCGCTTTCCGTGTGGGTGGGCCACACGTTACGGGGCGTCTGCCGCGCCGGGCACCGCTCTGCGGGGTCCCCGCCGCGCACCCCCTCCCACCTGGCCGGATTCCGTCTGCGACGGGCCTGCTAAGTCCAGGTGAGCGGCTGGCCGTTGGTGTGCTCTCCGTATCCTTGGATCATGCTCACCCCGCCGCCGTATGCGCTGATCGCAACCGACCTGGACGGTACGCTGCTGCGCGCCGGAGACACGGTCTCCGGCCGTTCCCGGGCCGCCCTCGCGCGGGCCGCCGAGGCCGGCGCCCGGCACATCGTGGCCACCGGCCGTCCGATCCCCCAGGTGCGGTCGCTGCTGGCGGACCTCGGCTACCGGGGCCTGGCCGTCTGTGGCCAGGGCGCCCAGGTCTACGACACCTGCGACGAGAAGATGATCAGCTCGCTGACGCTCGACCGCGACCTCGCGGAGACCGCGCTCGGCAAGATCGAGGCCGAGGTCGGGCCGGTCCACGTGGCGGTCAACCAGTCCGCGGCCGACGGCCTCACCCTCGCGGAGCGCGGCTACCGCATGCCGCACCCCACGCTGCCCGCCACCCGGGTCGAGGCCCGCCCCGGCCTGTGGACCGCGCCGATCAACAAGGTGCTGGTACGGCACCCCGAGTTGTCCGACGAGGAGCTGGTGGCCGCCGCCCGCGGCGTCGTCGGCGACCTGGTCACGGTCACCATGGCGGGTCCCGACACGGTGGAGCTCCAGCCGTTCGGCGTGACCAAGGCGACCGGTCTCGCGGTGGCCGCGCGGTGGCTCGGGCTCGGTCCCGAGGACACCATCGCCTTCGGGGACATGCCGAACGACATCCCGATGTTCGCCTGGGCCGCTCGCGGCGTTGCGATGGCGAACGCCCACCCGGCCCTGAAGGCCGTCGCCGACGAGGTCACGCTCTCCAACGAGGACGATGGGATCGCGGTGATACTAGAACGTTTGTACGGGTGACGGGGTGTCCTGCCGGCGCCCCGTACGGGTGCACGTGCGAGGGTGACTTCCGGCCGCCGGGTGCGGGCGGCCCCGGAACGGGGAGGCGCGCGGCGGCGGCGGCCGGACCTGGGAAGCCGTGGAACCCCGGGCGACGCAGTCCGATGAACTGATCAGAAACCAATGCCTGGCGGTCGCATGGCGTCCGCACTGGTCGGGCAGGCGCTCACTCTGATCGAAAGTCGACCGGATACGCTGACTTGAGTGGGAGCAGCGACACATCGACAAACCATGTGACCGACCTTGTGATCGTCAGCAGACAGGAGAACCCTCGTGACCGTCGTCGGGCCCTTCGGGCTGAGCGTGCGGGACCAGGCTCTCGAAGCCGATGTCCAGGCCGGGTTGGCGGCTGTCGAGGAGGGCTTGCTCAACGCCACCAAGAGCGAGGTGCCCTTCATCACGCAGGCCGCCCAGCACCTGGTGCACGCCGGGGGTAAGCGCTTCCGGCCGCTGCTGGTGATGCTCGCCGCCCAGTTCGGTGACCCGTACGCGCCGGGCGTGGTGCCGTCCGCCGTCGTGGTCGAGCTCACCCACCTGGCGACGTTGTACCACGACGACGTGATGGACCAGGCCGAGGTGCGCCGCGGCGTGGAGAGCGCCAACAACCGCTGGGGCAACTCGGTGGCCGTCCTCACGGGTGACTTCCTCTTCGCCCGTGCCTCCCACATACTGGCCGACCTCGGTCCCGAGGCCGTCCGCATCCAGGCCGAGGCGTTCGAACGGCTGGTCACCGGCCAGATCCTGGAGACCGCCGGCGTCCGCGACGGCCGCGACCCGATCGAGCACTACCTGGACGTGATCAGCGGCAAGACCGGCTCCCTGATCGCCGTGTCGGGCCGCTTCGGCGCGATGATGTCCGGTGCCGACGAGACCGTCGTGGACGTGATGACGCAGTTCGGCGAGCGGCTCGGCGTCGCCTTCCAGCTCGCCGACGACGTCCTGGACATCGCCTCGGACACCGTCGAGTCCGGCAAGACGCCCGGCACCGACCTGCGCGAGGGGATCCCCACGCTGCCGGTGCTCCGGCTGCACGAGCGGGTCCGGCGGCTCGGCCTGCCGGAGGACATCGAGCTGGCCGAGCTGCTCGAGTCCGACCTCACCGACGACGCACGGCACGCCGAGGCGCTGGCCAGGCTGCGCGCCCACCCCGCGCTGGAGCAGGCGCGCCGGGACGCCGTCCGGTACGCGGAGGAGGCCCGGGCGGCGCTGGCGCCGCTGCCGGACCGCGACGCCAAGAACGCGCTGCTCGAACTGTGTGACGCGGTGGTCCACCGGGCGGGCTGAGCCCGGGCCCGTCCCGTCCCGTCCCGCCCCGTGTTCCGTTCCCAACACCCGGCAAACCGGATAAACCAGACACCCGTGCCCGGCCCCGATACACCGGCGTCCGGGGACGCAGGGCCTCGGTGAACCCGAGCCCCTGGTGAACCCGAGCCCCTGGTGAACCCGAGCCCCTGGTGAACCTGAGCCCCTGGTGAACCTGGGCCCCGGTGAACCTGGGACCCGGTCTCCGATACCCGGACGTCTCCCCGGTCACCCGGGTGGCTCTCCGAGCCCCGGTAGGGGTCCGCATCCCCTACGGGACGGGGGAGCCGTCCGTGCGCGGTGTCATACCCGAGGCGTACATCGAGTGCATCCCGCGGGGTGACGCTTGATCCCGCCCGATTTGGTCAGATGAACAGCACCACTCCTGACCGGATCGGGTGAGAATGGCGGCGCAGGGGTGGTGGCCCCGCGCCCCCCGGTGGGGGGACAGTGACGGGTAAGGAATGGCCGCCGCCAAGCCACGGAGGTAGGGCACAGATGGCACCGTACGAAAACGGCGACACCCCGGCAGAGGGACCCCAGCGGCCCGGGGGGCCCGAGGGGAGCGACGCCGCGAGGCCCCGCGCGGGCCGGAGGGCGGCGCGGTACGTGGTCCCGTTCGCGGTCGTCGGGGTGGCGGCCGCGACCATCGGGCTGGTCCCCGCGCTCGCCGACTCGGGCGATCCCGATCTGCCGAAGATCAGCGCCGAGCAACTCCTCGCCAAGATCGCCAAGTCGGACACCCAGCAGGTCTCCGGCACCGTGAAGATCAATACCGACCTGGGTCTGCCGGACTTCGGTGCCGCCGCGGGCCTCCTCCAGGGCGGCCAGCAGGGCAAGGGCGGCGCAGGCTCGTCCGCCGACCCGCAGTCCAAGCTGATGGAACTGGCCTCCGGCACGCACACCCTGCGCGTGGCCGCGGACGGCCCGACCCACCAGAAGCTTTCCATCCTGGGCGACGCGTCCGAGTACAGCGTCATCCACAACGGCGACCAGGTCTGGGCCTACGACAGTGCCTCCAACCAGGCGTACCACGCCACGGAGAAGGGCACCGGACACATACCCGGCAAGGGCGGGCACGCCGGCAAGGACGACCGGCGGAAGCTTCCGGAGAACGTCCCCGCCAGCCCCGACGCACTGGCCAGGCAGGCGCTCAAGTCCGTCGACAGCACCACCTCGGTGAAGGTCGACGGCACCGAGCGGGTGGCCGGCCGTGACGCGTACAAGCTGGTCATCGAGCCCAGGCAGACGGGGGCTGCCAGGTCGACGGTCGGGCAGATCAGCGTCGCCGTGGACGCCAAGGAGGGCGTGCCGCTCAAGTTCACGCTGACCCCGTCGAGCGGCGGCAGCGCGGTCGTCGACGCCGGCTTCACCAAGGTGGACTTCGGCAAGCCGGCCGCGGGCACCTTCGACTTCACCCCGCCCAAGGGCACCAAGGTCACCGAGGCCGGCCAGGGCAAGGACCACCCCCGGGCCCACGCCGCCGTCCCCGGCATGCCCGCCGTCCCCGACTCGGGGGCCGCCCCGAAGGTCATCGGCAAGGGCTGGAGCGCCATCGCCGAGTTCGGGGGCACCGGCGGCGGCCACGGCGCGCCGTCCGCGTCGCCCGGCGGCATGAACCCGCACGCCCAGAAGTTCCTGGACTCGCTGGGCGACAGGGTGCACGGGAAGTTCCGCTCCGGCATGGTCTTCTCGACCCGCCTGGTCAACGCCCTCGTCACCGAGGACGGCAAGGTCTACGCGGGCCTGGTCACCAAGGACGCCCTGGTGAAGGCCGCTGACGCCGGCCACTGAGAAGTAGGCGGCCCGCCGCGTGCGCCTGTGGCGGGCCGCGTCGCCGAGCCCCTTGCGGTCTCGTTTGTGGCTGGTGGCTGGTGGCTGGTGGCTGGTGGCTGGTGGCTGGTGGCTGGTGGCTGGTGGCTGGTGGCTGGTGGCTGGTGGCTGGTGGCTGGTGGCTGGTGGCCGGTGGCCGGTGGCCGGTGGCCGGTGGTGCTTGAGCGTGCGGTTCCTCGCGCCCCCTTCGGGGTGGGAAGCGCCCAGTTCGGCGTGGGGCGTCCCGATAGGGGCGGGGGGAACCGTGCGAGGAACCACGATGTGCCAGAGGTGGGCCACCGGGGTCAGCCCCCGTGGTCCTTGGCCGGTCCCTTGGGCCGGCGTACGTATCCTTGTGCTGCCCACAACCCAGGAGGGGCCGATGGAGGACCTGCCCACCCCGGACGGCGGCACGGTGATCGCCACCCGGGCGCTCACCAAGCGCTACCGCGGCGGACAGCTCGCCGTCGACAGGCTCGACCTGGCCGTCCCCGCGGGCAGCGTCTTCGGCTTCCTCGGCCCCAACGGCTCGGGCAAGACCACCACCATCCGGATGCTGATGGGCCTGATCGAGCCGACGTCCGGCACCGCCCGGGTGCTCGGCCACCCCATGCCGGGCAGCGCGCGGGCCGTGCTGCCGCACGTGGGCGCGCTCATCGAGGGCCCCGCGCTGTACGGCTTCCTGTCCGGCCGCGACAACCTGCTCCGTTACGACTCCGCCGACCCGGCCGCCGACCCCCGCACCCGGCACACCCGGGTGGGCGCCGCGCTGGACCGGGTCGGCCTGACCGCCGCGGCCGGCAAGAAGGCGCGGGCGTACTCGCTCGGCATGAAGCAGCGCCTCGGTCTGGCCGCCGCCCTGCTCCAGCCCCGCCGGCTGCTGGTGCTGGACGAGCCCACCAACGGCCTCGACCCCCAGGGCATGCGGGAGATCCGGACCCTGGTGCGCGAGCTGGCCTCGGACGGCACGACCGTCTTCCTCTCCTCCCACCTGCTCGATGAGATCGAACAGGTGTGCACACATGCGGCGGTGATGGCCCGGGGCCGGCTGATCGTGCAGGGCCCGGTGGGCTCCCTCGGGGCCGGGCTGCGCGGCCGGCTCGCGGTGACCACGCCGGACCCCGGCGACGCCGCCCGGGTCCTGAAGGAGCAGGGCGTGACGGATGTCTTGGTGACCGGTGACCGGGTGACCGGAGACCCGCCGGAGACCGACCTCGCGGAGGTGAACGCCGCACTCGTGTCCGCGGGCGTCCGGGTCCGCGGCTTCGGCCTGGAACAGCCCTCCTTGGAGGACGCGTTCGTGGCCCTGACCGGGGAGGGCTTCGATGTCGCGGGCTGACGGACTGACCGGGCGGCCGGAACCATCGGGACCGGCCGGCACGGACACACCGGCACCCACCCAGGCGGCCCCCGCCCCCGCCCCGGCACCGGCCCGTGGCGTCCGCTGGCTCCCCCTCTTCCGCAGCGAGCTGACCATCACGTTCCGGCGCTGGCGCACCCTCGCCCTGCTCACCGTGCTGGCCGCCGTGCCGGTGCTGGTCGGCATCGCCGTGAAGCTGGAGACCGGCGGCGGCGGGAGCGCGGGGCCCGGGCCCTCGGGCGGGGACGGCGGCCCACCGTTCATCGCCCAGGTCACCAACAACGGCCTCTTCCTGGTCTTCACCGCCCTCGCCGCGACCCTGCCGTTCTTCCTGCCGATGTCCGTGGGGGTGATCGCGGGGGACGCCATCGCGGGCGAGGCGCACGCCGGCACGCTGCGCTACCTCCTGGTCGCGCCGGCGGGGCGGACCCGTCTCCTGCTCGTCAAGTACGCCACGGTCATGACGTTCTGCCTGGTGGCGACGCTGGTCGTGGCCGTCTTCGCGCTCGGCACCGGAGCGCTGCTCTTCCCGCTGGGCAAGGTCACCACCATCTCGGGCACCACCATCGGGTTCGGCGACGGCCTGCTGCGCGCGCTGCTGATCGCGCTACTGGTCGCCGCGTCACTGCTCGGGCTCGCCGCGCTCGGCCTGTTCATCTCCACGCTGACCGGCAGCGGCATCGCCGCCATGGCCACCACGGTCGGCCTGCTGATCACGCTCCAGATCCTCGATGTGATCCCGCAGCTGCACGCCCTGCGGCCGTTCTTCTTCACGCACTACTGGCTGTCCTTCGCGGACGTGATGCGCCAGCCGGTCTACTGGTCCGGGGTGGTGAAGAACCTGGAACTGCAGGCCCTGTACGCGGCGGTCTTCGGCTCGGCGGCCTGGGCGAGGTTCACGACGAAGGACATCACGGCGTAGCCGCGACCGCGGCCGGCGACGCGGTGCCGCCGCCGGCCGCGGCCTCGGCGGGGGCCGGGGCGTCGGCGGGGGGCGGAGCCTCGGCGGGGGTGCCGGCCGGAGCGTCGGCGGGGGTGCCTGCGGGGGTGTCGGCCGAAGCGCAGGCGGGAGTGCCGTCCGGAGCCTCGTACGGGAAGCGGGCGGGTATCGGCTCCCGGGCGAAGAACGTCTTCGCGCGGGCCAGGGCGCGCGGGTCGGCCAGCACGTCGCCGGGCCGGGTGCCGTTGCCGAGCAGCACCCCGCCGAACCGCATCCGCATATATGCGGCCGTCAGCTCCAGCGTCCCCGTCAACGGCACGGCGACCTCCTCCTCGCGGTGCGCGTGCGCCGTCACGCCCCACAGCGCCCGGCCCGCCATGGCCGCCCTGAAGTCCACGCCGGGCGCACGCAGCCAGCCCGACCAGTAGTCCAGGTACCGCTTGGTGGCGGAGGAGAGGGAGTACCAGTACAGCGGCGAGGCGATCACCACGTCGGTGGCGCCGAGGGTGGCCTCGAACAGCATCGACACATTGTCCTCGGCGGCGTGGTCGCGGGCGTCGTGCCGCAGGTCCTCGAAGTCCGGCAGCGGGTGGTCGGCGAGCCGGATCCAGCGCTGGGTCACACCGGCGGGCAGCTCCTCGGCCGCCCTGCGGGCCAGCAACTCGGTGTTGCCGCCACGGCGGCTGCTGCCCAGCACGAACAGAAAGGTGCGCTGCATCGAGGTCTTCCCCTCCTACGACCACGGTTCTTCCGCGGCTCGTCACCTCCGCACGGCCCGGACGGCGGGGCTCGGACGTCAGGGCCCGGACGGCCTGAGCAACGCCGGGGAGCGGGAGAACATTCCGCGGATCGGCCTCGTTTCCGGTAGCCGCTCTCGCGTAGGGGAGGAGCGCCCCGACAGGCGCACGGGGCTGTGACCTGGGGCACCTGTCCCGCCCTCCTTCCACGCGGAAGCCTGTCGTGGCCACCGGCCGGAAGGGGCAGGTGCGGCCGCGGCCGCACCCGGTCACCGGCCGACGGCCGGACACTTTCCGCGGTCGCGGCGCCGACCGGGCGCCGCCTGTCTCCTGAACCGCCGCCCCAACCCAACCCACCCCCCCGGCCTGCCCAACCGGCGCCCCCGGCGAACCGGCTCCCCGCCGCCGATCAGCACACGCAGAACTCGTTCCCCTCCGGATCCGTCATCACCGTCCACTCGCCGCCCTGATCCTTGACGTGCCGCAACATGCTCGCCCCGAGCCCCTCCAGGCGCGTGACCTCCTCCGCACGCCGCCCCGTGCCGCTGTGCACGTCGATGTGCAGGCGGTTCTTGACGGCCTTGGGCTCCGGGACCCGCTGGAAGAGGATGCGACGGCCGAGGCCCATGCCGCTCTCCGGGTCGTACGGGTCCTCGGGGTGCCGGACGGCGACCAGGTCACGCCAGGCGGCGCGTCCGTCGACCTCGATGGTGGCGCTCTCGGGGGCGGCCCCCTGGCTGAGCAGCCGCTCGATCAGGGCGCTGTTGTCCTCCACGGCGTAGCCGAGGGCGGCGGCCCAGAAGGCGGCCTGCCCGTGCGGGTCCGCGGCGTCCACGACGAGCTTCCAGTTCAGTACGGGCTGAGTCATGGCCCCGTTATAGCCAGCTTCCCCCCGCCGACCCAGGGGGCCCGCCGAGCCCGGGACCGGTCCCGTCCCGGTACGCCTAACGTCCCCGTACCACCGTGGGACGAGGGACGGTACGAGAGACCTACCAGGGGAGGGGCCGGGGCGTACGGGGGAGGGGACGCGTCAGGGAGAGAGGAACGGAGCGGGGGTGAGAAGGCCGGAGGCGCCGCAGACCGCAGGAGCTGAAGGCCTGGACGCCGTGCTGGACCGGCTGTCCGGCGCGGCCCTGTACCGGACCAACGCGTTCCGGATCACCGGACTGTCCCCGGATGCCGTACTGTCCCCTGATCACCGGACTGCCCCGGGCGTCGTGCTGCCCCCGGATGACCGGACTGCTCCGGACGCCGGACTGCCCCCGGATGCCGGGCCGGCCGCGGTCCGCCGGGCCCGTGGGGAGGCCGCGCTGCTCGCCGGCAGGCCGGGCGCGCCGCTGCCGCGCCCGGCGGCATCGGCGGCTCCTGGGGTTCCGGCGGCTCCTCCGCAGGAGCCGTACCAGTCGCCCGGCGGCGCCGGGGCCGTGCCGGACGGCCCGCACGGCCAGCTCGGCCGTCGTCGTCCCCCTTTCCCGCCGAGACCGTCGATGGCGCGCTACGGCGTGCGGTACGGCCCGCCGTGCGCGCCGCCTGTTCCACCACCCGCGAGCGCGTGTGCACCGGGGAGGACCCGATGCAGGCGGGCCGGGAACTCGTCCGGCAGGCCGTGGAGCCGCTGCACGTCGTCAGGGAGGTACGGGCCATCGGCGATCCGCTGGCCACCGCGCTCGACGACGAGGTGGCCGGCGCCCTCAACCGGTGCGCCGCGTACGCCAAGGTGCCGCTGGGCGGCGTCACCCGCTGGTGGCGGCGCTGCTCGTCGCGCTGCTCGTCGGGGCGGCCTTCGAGACCCCGGCGGCCGCCGCACTGCGCGACGGGTGGGCTCAGGCGGCGACAGACGCCGTGCTGACCCTCGGCCTGGGCGCGGTGCGGTGGCGGCGAGCGCTGTCCTGGGCGCGAGCGCGAGAGGCACGGACGCGGGGCGGGCCGTAGTTCGCCCCGGATCGTAGTCCGCCCCGGGCCGTGTCTCCCGACTCCGGTGGGGCATGAGGGGCTGCGCCGATGCTCGTAAACTCATGACGTGGCATTCATGAGCACCCCGCACTGCTGCTTCCTGTGATCGGAAGGCGTTGAGGGCGATGCCGGACGGCGTCGCCCTCCTCGGTGTGCCTGCTGCGCGGAACCACGTTCCCGGCGCCGCCCGTCCCTTCCTGAGGCAGTGACGCCCTGAGCGCGCGTGCAGGCACGGTCTCCTCCCTTCGTCCTTGCCAGGAGTGCCTCGTGCCCGTGTCGCTTCCCCCTGCCCTCGAACTCTCCCTCGACCTGCTGTGCTGCCCGACGTGCCGCACCCGCCACCTGCACCCCGACCGTGGCGCACTGCGCTGTCCGAGGGGCCACACCTTCGACATCGCCCGCCACGGCTACGCCGGCCTGCTGACGGGCACCCGCGCCACCAGCGGGGACGACGCAGCCATGGTCCAGGCCCGGGATCGGTTCCTGTCCACCGGCACCTACGCGCCCATCCGCGAAGTCGCGGCCCGCCTGGCGGGCGACGCCGTGGCCGAGCAGGCCACCGTCGTGGACGTGGGATGCGGCACGGGCTACTACCTGGCCGGCGTACTCGACCAGCTGCCCGGCGCGCGTGGTCTGGGTCTGGACACGTCGGTGCGCGCGTTGCGCTCGGCAGCCCGAGCCCACGAACGAGCCGCCGCGGTGGCCTGGGACGTCTTCCGTCCCTTCCCGCTGGCCGACGGGGTGGCCGATGTCATGCTGGACGTGTTCGCCCCGCGCAACCCGGCCGAGTTCCACCGAGTACTCCACCCGACCGGCCGGCTGATCGTGGTCCGCCCCACTGGGAGGCACCTGGCCGAGCTGTGCGGCCGGTCGCCTGCGATGGTCACGATCGACCCGGCCAAGGAACAGCGCCTACACCGGGCGCTGGACCCCTTCTTCGAGGCCGCCGTCACCGAACAGGTGGAGTACCCCGCGACCCTGACCAGGCTTGTTGCCCTGGACCTGGTAGCGATGACGCCGAGCGCACGCCACGCGAGCCGTGCAGAACTGAACGCTGACGGCCTCCTGCCCGATCAGGTCACCGTCTCCGTGCTGGCCACCGCCTACCAGCCCCGGTGACCACGAGCGGGCGCCTGTGCCTGGCGACCGACGAGCAGTGCGCACGCCTGGCACCCTGCCTTCCCCACGACGCGGGGAAGGCAGGTGGGCTCCGCCGAACGGGTCTGCTCGGGTGACGTGCCGTCGGGGCGGGGGGAGTGGCCGTGGGCCGTCAGGCTGAGGGGAGGCCGGTCCCCGACGCCAGGCCCCGTCCGGGGGGCACCGGAACCACCCCGGGAAACCGAAAACGGGGGCACCGCGGGCCAGGGTGGGCGCGGGCCGGGGAACGCGGGCCGGACGCGGAGGCGGTGTGTGAGCCCGGACTCAGACCGCCCGCTCCGAGGGAGCCGAACCCTCAACGGCAACCCCCCGCTCGGCCCGCAACCGCAGAGCCTCCGCCCGATTCCGCCGAGCCGTACGCAACGCGTCCCAGCTGAGCACCGTCAACGCCACCCACACCAGCCCGAAGCCCGCCCACCGCTCGGGCGGCATCTCCTCATGGAAGTACAGGACCCCGAGCAGGAGCTGCAGCACCGGCGTCAGATACTGCAACAGCCCCAGCGTGGACAACGGCACCCGTATCGCACACGCCCCGAAACACACCAGCGGCACCGCGGTCACCAGCCCCGCCGACGCCAGCAGTGCCGCATGCCCGGCCCCCTCCGAGGTGAACGTGCCCGCCCCGCGCGCCCCCAGCCACAGCAGATACGCCAGCGCGGGCAGGAACTGGACCGCGGTCTCGGCCGCCAGCGACTCCAGCCCGCTGAGCGCCACCTTCTTCTTGGTCAGGCCGTACGCCCCGAAGGAGAAGGCGAGGCAGAGCGAGATCCAGGGCGGCCGGCCGTACCCGAAGGTGAGCGTCACCACCGAGGCGAGGCCGATCCCGACCGCCGCCCACTGCGCCGGCCGCAGCCGCTCCTTCAGCAGCAGCACCCCGAGGGCGATGGTGACCAGCGGGTTGATGAAGTAGCCGAGCGACGCCTCCACCACATGGTCGGAGTTCACCGCCCAGATGTAGACGCCCCAGTTCACACTGATCAGCGCGGCGGCCACCGTCACCAGCGCCAGCCGCCGCGGCTGCCGCAGCAGCGCCCCGGCCCACGCCCACCGCCGCATCACCAGCAGCGCCACCCCGACCACCACCAGCGACCACACCATCCGGTGCGCGAGGATCTCCACGGCCCCGGCCGAGCCGACCAGCGGCCAGAAGAGCGGCACGAGCCCCCAGAGCCCGTATGCCGCGACGCCGTTCAGCAGCCCGACCCGCTGCTCGCCCCTGCTGGTCACCGGCTTGACCTCCCTCGTCGTCCCTGCGTCCCGACCTGGCGCCCCGTCCGCCCGGCTGCCGCACGGCAGCCCGACGACCGTAACGCCGGTCCCCGCCACCTGTCATGCGCGTATCGCCATACGGTCATGACGAGGCCCGCCCCAGGGCGCGTCGGGGGGCCGGCCCCGCTGCCCTCCCGGTACACGACGGGGCCCGGACCTGCTCATGCAGATCCGGGCCCCGAGAGCACCGCGGTCATCCGGCATGAACGGCGGCGCCGGTCCGTCCCGGCGCAGGCGCCCGGACGGGTGACCGAACGGGCGTCAGCCGACGACCGTCCAGGTGTCGCCGCCCGCGAGCAGCGCGGCGAGGTCACCCTTGCCCTGCCGCTCCACGGCGGTCTCCAGCTGGTCGGACATCTGCCGGTCGTAGACGGGCCGGTCCACCGAGCGGAAGACACCGATGGGGGTGTGGTGCAGGGTGTCGGGGTCGGCGAGCCGGGAGAGCGCGAACGCGGTCGTCGGGCTCGGGTTGTGCGCGTCGTGGACCACGATCTCCGACTCGTTCTCCGGCGTGACCGGCACCACGGCGAGGTCACCGGTGAGTGCGTCCCGTACGACCCCCATGGCACCGCCGGGGCCGAACCGGATCGGCTGCCCGTGCTCCAGCCGGATCACCGCGTTCTCCGCCTGCTCGCGGTCCTTGAGTACCTCCCACGCGCCGTCGTTGAAGATGTTGCAGTTCTGGTAGATCTCCACGAGCGCGGTGCCGGGGTGGTCGGCGGCCGCCCGCAGCACACTGGTGAGGTGCTTGCGGTCGGAGTCGACGGTGCGCGCCACGAACGACGCCTCCGCGCCCAGCGCCAGCGACACCGGGTTGAAGGGCGTGTCCAGCGAGCCCATCGGCGTCGACTTGGTGATCTTGCCGACCTCCGAGGTGGGGCTGTACTGGCCCTTGGTCAGCCCGTAGATCCGGTTGTTGAACAGCAGGATCTTCAGGTTGACGTTGCGCCGCAGGGCGTGGATGAGGTGGTTGCCGCCGATGGACAGCGCGTCGCCGTCGCCCGTGACCACCCAGACGGACAGGTCCGGGCGGGACGCCGCGAGGCCCGTGGCGATCGCGGGCGCCCGGCCGTGGATGGAGTGCATCCCGTAGGTGTTCATGTAGTACGGGAAGCGGGACGAGCAGCCGATGCCGGAGACGAAGACGATGTTCTCCCTGGCAAGACCCAGCTCGGGCATGAAGCCCTGGACCGCGGAGAGCACCGCGTAGTCGCCGCAGCCCGGGCACCAGCGGACTTCCTGGTCGGACTTGAAGTCCTTCATGGACTGCTTGCCCGTCGCCTTGGGCACCAGCGACAGCGCGTCGTGGGTGCGGCCACCCGTGCCGTTCTGGGCGGCGGGGGCCATCGTCTCGGCTGTCTCAGTCATCGAGGGCCTCCTTGAGAGCCGTGGCCAGCTGCTCGGCCTTGAACGGAAGGCCGCGCACCTGGGTGTACGACCGGGCGTCGACCAGGTACTTGGCCCGGACCAGGGTGGTGAGCTGGCCGAGGTTCATCTCCGGGACGATGATCTTGTCGTACCGCTTCAGCACCTCGCCCAGATTGCCCGGGAACGGGTTGAGGTGGCGCAGATGGACCTGCGCGATGCTCTCCCCGGCCCTGCGCAGCCGCCGCACCGCCGCGGTGATCGGGCCGTACGTCGAGCCCCAGCCCAGCACCAGCAGCCTGGCCTGCCCCGAGGGGTCGTCGACCGTCACATCCGGAACGGAGATCCCGTCGATCTTGGCCTGCCGGGTGCGGACCATGTGGTCGTGGTTGGCCGGGTCGTAGGAGATGTTGCCCGTGCCGTCCTGCTTCTCGATACCGCCGATGCGGTGCTCCAGGCCGGGAGTGCCCGGAATGGCCCAGGGGCGGGCCAGCGTCTCGGGGTCGCGCTTGTACGGCCAGAACGCCTCCGTGCCGTCCGCCAGCACGTGGTTGGGCGACTGGGCGAACTGCACCCGCAGGTCCGGCAGCTCCTCGACGTCCGGGATCAGCCAGGGCTCGGAGCCGTTGGCCAGGTAGCCGTCCGAGAGGAGGAAGACCGGCGTGCGGTAGGTGAGCGCGATCCGGGCCGCCTCCAGGGCCGCGTCGAAGCAGTCCGCGGGCGTCTGGGGGGCGATCACCGCCACGGGCGCCTCGCCGTTGCGCCCGTACATCGCCTGGAGGAGGTCGGCCTGCTCCGTCTTGGTGGGCAGGCCCGTCGAGGGCCCGCCGCGCTGGATGTCGATGATCAGCAGCGGCAGCTCCAGGGAGACCGCGAGGCCGACCGTCTCGCTCTTGAGCGCCACACCCGGACCCGAGGTGGTGGTGACACCCAGCGAACCGCCGAACGCCGCGCCCAGCGCCGCGCCGATCCCCGCGATCTCGTCCTCGGCCTGGAAGGTGCGCACGCCGAAGTTCTTGTGCTTGCTCAGCTCGTGCAGGATGTCCGAGGCCGGGGTGATCGGGTACGAGCCCAGGAACAGCGGGAGGTCCGCCTGCCGGGAAGCGGCGATCAGGCCGTAGGCCAGGGCCAGGTTCCCGGAGATGTTGCGGTAGGTGCCCGGGGGGAACGCCGAGGCGGCCGGCGCCACCTCGTAGGAGACCGCGAAGTCCTCCGTGGTCTCGCCGAAGTTCCAGCCGGCGCGGAACGCCGCCAGGTTCGCCTCGGCGATCTCCGGCTTCTTCGCGAACTTCGCCGCGAGGAACCGCTCCGTGCCCTCCGTCGGCCGGTGGTACATCCACGACAGCAGGCCCAGCGCGAACATGTTCTTCGAGCGGTCCGCGTCCTTGCGCGAGAGGTCGAAGTCCTTCAGCGCCTCGACCGTCAGCGTGCCCAGCGGGACCGGGTGCACCCGGTAGCCGTCCAGCGAACCGTCCTCGAGGGGCGAGACCTCGTAGCCGACCTTCGACATGGCGCGCTTCGTGAACTCGTCGGTGTTCACGATGATCTCCGCGCCCCGGGGCAGGTCGCCGATGTTCGCCTTGAGGGCGGCGGGGTTCATGGCGACGAGCACGTCCGGTGCGTCGCCGGGCGTGAGGATGTCGTGGTCCGCGAAGTGCAGCTGGAACGACGACACGCCCGGCAGCGTCCCTGCGGGTGCCCTGATCTCGGCCGGGAAGTTCGGCAGCGTCGCCAGGTCGTTGCCGAAGGACGCGGTCTCCGACGTGAAACGGTCACCCGTCAACTGCATACCGTCACCCGAGTCCCCCGCGAACCGGATGATCACCCGGTCCAGGCGGCGGACCGCTTTGTCGCCCGACTCCGGGGGCAGGGGCGTGGGCGGCTCACCGGCGGTGGTGCCGACGGCCTGCCCGGCCGGGCTACTGACCTGGCTGGTCACTGAACTGGACCTCCCTCGGGACAGCTGTGCGGGCTCGGCCGGCCGACCGGCCACCCAGCCACCACCCTACGTCGCTAAGGGTCGCCTTCCCTTGTCTGATCGGATCGTGGACGGCTCCTTGAGGTAGATCTCCGCCCTTTTTTGCCATCTTTTGCCCGCCTTCTGGCTCTCTCCTCGGAGAGCTTCCCTGCTGGTTCTTTGGGTCTAGATCTCTGGTCGGGGCCCGCCGGTAGGGGGCTCCGGGCAGCACCATGGCGCTGGTTGAGCCATGCGTGCGTGCATCAGTGTGAGTGGTCAGGAGTTCAGATAGGTGAGAACGGCAAGGACCCGACGGTGATCCCCATCACTCTGGGAGAGGCCCAGCTTCTGGAAGATGTTGCTGACATGCTTCTCCACCGCGCCGTCGCTCACCACCAGCTGGCGGGCGATCGCCGAGTTCGTCCGGCCCTCGGCCATCAGGCCCAGCACCTCGCGCTCGCGCGGCGTGAGGCACGCCAGCACGTCCTGCTTGCGGCTGCGGCCGAGGAGCTGGGCCACCACCTCCGGGTCCAGCGCGGTGCCGCCCCCGGCCACCCGCACCACCGCGTCCACGAACTCGCGCACGTCCGCCACGCGGTCCTTGAGGAGGTAGCCCACGCCGCGGCTGGAGCCCGCCAGCAGTTCCGTCGCGTACTCCTCCTCCACGTACTGCGAGAGCACCAGCACGGCCAGGCCCGGGTACGCCCGGCGGAGCTGCACCGCGGCCCGGACGCCCTCGTCCGTGTGCGTCGGCGGCATGCGGACGTCCGCGACGACCACGTCCGGCAGCGCCCCTTGCCCGGCCAGGTCCTCGATGGTCTTGATCAGTGCCTCGGCATCCCCGACACCCCCCACGACATCATGCCCGCGGTCGGTCAGCAGCCTGGTCAGGCCCTCCCTGAGCAGCACCGAGTCCTCGGCGATGACCACCCGCACCTTGTCCTCCACGATTCTCGGCCCCCCACAGCCCGCGCCCCCGTCACGGCCGCCCCGGCATCCGCGCCCGTGTCCGTCATCTCTGACAGGCACCAGCATCGCAGGGTTCGGACTTCCCTGCGTCGAGCCTGTGGATAACTGTCTGTGTCCACATGTGGCCACAGTGGGAGTGGCGAGAAGACGAGCGGGATGGTATGGGCCACCGCTTCCACCCGGGCACGCGGGCGGACGCAGCGGTGCCGGGCCGGACGCAGCGGCGCTGGGGGCCCGACTGCTGCGCTCGGGCGTGGACACGGCGGCGCCCGGTCGCGGGGGGTGTCCGGGCGGGACGGTGCCCGGGTGCACCGCGGTCTCCAGGTGAGACGGCCCCCGCTCGCCCCGCTGTCTCGGGTGGGACGGCGCTGGCCAGCGCGGGCGGTGCTGGCGGCGGGCCGGTCGTCCGGGCTGGTCCCGCGCCGTTCAGTACCGCCAGGGCAGCTCCGCCGTGATCCGCGTGGGGCCGCCGGCGGGGGAGTCGGTGACGAGGATGCCGTCGATCGCGGCCAGCCGCTCCTGCAACCCCCGCAGACCCGAGCCGGCCAAGGGATCCGCGCCGCCCAGGCCGTTGTCCGTGACCTGCAGCATCAGCCGGTCGTCCACCCGCCAGACGTCGACCGTGGCCCGGGACGCCCCCGAGTGCTTGCCGACGTTCTCAAGCAGCTCGCAGACGGTGAGGTAGGCGATGCCCTCAAGGGCGGGCACCGGCCTGGCCGGCAGGTCCACGTCGACCTGAACGGGGACCGGGCAGCGGGCGGCTATGGCGGAGAGCGCGGCGTCCAGACCGCGGTCCCTGAGCACGGCGGTGCCGATGCCTCGAGCGGCCTCGCGCGGCTCCCGCAGCGCCGTCTTCGCCTCACCGTGCGCCTGGTCCGCTATGCCCACCGCCTCGGGGGCCCCGGCCGGGTTCTCCCCGGCGCGACCGAGGTCAGTGGCGAGGCCGGTCGGGCGGGCCTGTGCGCCGTCGTGTACCGGCCGGGCCCGTGCGCCGTCGTGCAGGTCCCGCTCGATCCGGCGCAGGTCCGCGGCGATCGTGTCCACCAGCGCACCGCGGTCCCGCTCCGGCGCCACGACCAGACCGGCCCGCGGCGAACGGCCGAGCAGTCCCCGCACGAGCAGCCGGTCGAAGCCGGTCAGAGCCCGTATCAGCCAGGGCGTGACCAGCGTGACCACCAGGCCCGTCAGGGCCGTGACGGCGATCTCGAAGGGGTTGTCCAGGTACACGCTGTGGGTGCCGTCGCCGTAGAGCTGGATACCGCCCGTGCCTACGTACATGGGGAACACCCACTGCCACAGCGGGTATGTCAGCAGCGCCCAACCGTAGGACCAGAAGACGATCGAGACCGAGAAAGCGAAGACCGCCCAGGGGAAGTGGACCAGGGTGTAGAGGAGGTGCCGCCAGGAGGCACCGCTCTTGAGGATGGCCGTCATCCACTCCATCGCCCCGCGCCCGGCCGGCCGCAGGGGCTCCGGGGCGGCCATGTCGAGGCCGAGCAGCCCTCGGGCCCGGGCTCGCTCCACCGCTCCGTACCCCCGGCAGGCGGCCAGCCCCGCCGCCAGCACCGGTATACCGAGGAAGGTGATCAGCAGGCCGGCGCCCAGCGAGAGCGCGGTCACCGTGACGCAGAACATCACCACGGCCATCGGGAGGCTGAGCAGCAGATACCCCAACTCCCGCCAGGTCCGCCCCTCCACCGGCGCCCGCAGCACGACCGGTACGCGGTGCCGCCGCGCGCCGGCCTCCGGCTCGCCGAAGGCGGGCCCGTCCTGCCGCCCGTACCCCTGTCCGTAACCCGTGGCCATCGGTCTGTCCGTTCTCCTCTGAGTGCTCTGCACGAGCCCTGCCGGCCCGTCCCCGAAGGGCCCCAAGGCCTCCGGCGGCCGGTGCCGTATCTCCACACTGCCGTCGGGGCGGCCACCGGACCATCCAGTGCGTCGGCCTCTTGAGCCGGGGGTTTTCCCTACCTCCGGCTCCCCTGAGTGGCCTTGGCCCCGGGTGCGGGGCCGTCCCTGCGATCACGCCAGGGGAGTTCGGCAGTGATCGTGGTGGGGCCGCCCACGGGGGAGTCGATGACGAACAGGCCGTCGACCGCGCCGAGCCGGTCCGCGAGGCCCGCCATGCCGGTGCCGCCGGACAGGGCGGCGCCGCCCACGCCGTCGTCGCCCACCTGGATCAGCAGGCGGTCCTCCGAGCGCCACACGTCCACCGAGGCGGTGCGTGCCCTGCTGTGCTTGCTCACGTTCTGCAGGAGCTCGGAGACCGTGAAGTAGGCGATGCCCTCGATGGCGGCCGCCGGGCGCGCCGCCAGGTCGACGGTGACCGTCACCGGCACCGTGCAGCGGGCGGCGACGGAGGAGAGCGCGGCGTCCAGACCGCGGTCCGTGAGCACGGCGGGATGGATCCCTCGGGCCAGGTCGCGCAGCTCCTGCAGAGCGAGCTTCACCTCGCCGTGCGCCTCGTCGACCATGGCCGCCGCCGCCTCGGGGTCCTCCAGGAGCTTCTCCTTGGCGAGCCCCAGCCCCATGGCGAGGTTCACCAGCCGGGCCTGCGCGCCGTCGTGCAGGTCCCGCTCGATGCGGCGCAGGTCCGCTGCTGCCGTGTCCACGACGATCCCGCGGTCGGACTCCAGCTCGGCTATCCGCTCCTCCAGGTCGTCCGCCGGGGTCAGCAGGCCGCGCACCATCGCCCGGTCGGCGTTCGTCAGCCAGCGGGCCAGGAACGGCAGGACGGGGAAGAGGACGACCAGCCCCGTCAGCGCGACCGTGAAGGTGAAGATGCCCCAGGGGAGGCGGACGGCCTCGTACAGCATCGTGCGCCAGCCCAGCGGGTCCTTCAGGGTGTGCCGCAGCCAGGCCATGAACCCCCTGGGGTGTCGCCCGCGCCGCCCCGGCTCCGCTATCCGCACGCCCAGCAGGGCCCGGGCCCGCGCACGCTCCGCCCTGCCGAGCAGGCGCGCGCCCGACATGCCGAGCCCCAGCAGCGGCAGCCCGACGAGCGTCACCGACAGGCCGGCGCCGACGGACAGCGCCGTCACGACGTAGACGAAGCCGAGGATCGCGGCCGGCAGATTGACCAGGAGGTGCGTGATCTCCCCGACCGTGTGCCGGTCGTACCTGAACAGCCTGGGCGGCGGCCGGTCGGTGCCTGCCGGGCAGCCCGGCCCGTCCGTGCCCTGGGCGGGGCCGAACGAGACGGTGAAAGTGCGTGCGGTCATACGGACCAGCGTGCCCGCCTGCCGTCTGCCGCGCCATGAGGTGGACCGCCACGTCGCACTGTGGTTAACCCCACCCCCCGCGCCGCGCCCAGCACGGCGCCGTTCCACCCCCCGCGCCGCGCCCAGCACGGCGCCGTTCCACGCCCTGTGCGCTCCCGCGGCGCCCGGACGTTTGCTTACCGGGACTTTAGACGCGCTGCTCACCCTGTCTTTGGCAGGCCCTAGACTCGCGTGCGTAAGCCAGCATGCGTACACGATGCGTACAAGTCGTCGAACCGGGCGTCCCACGACGTGCGCCCGGGGCGTCACCAGGCCAGGGAGCGAGGGGCGGACGTGCCGGAACCGACCGTTCTCGCGGCGGACTACTTCCAGTCGTACTCCGTCGTCGGGCTGCTCGCCGTCGTCGGCGTGCTGTTCGTGGCCGTCGCGTTCGGCGCGGGGCGGCTGCTGCGGCCCGTCGTGCCCACGCCCGAGAAACTCCTCACGTACGAGTGCGGCGTCGACCCGGTGGGGGAGGGCTGGGCGCACACCCAGGTCCGCTACTACGTCTACGCCTTCCTGTACGTGATCTTCGCCGTCGACTCGGTCTTCCTCTTCCCCTGGGCGACCGTGTTCGCCGCGCCCGGGTACGGGGCCACCACACTGGCGGAGATGTTCGTCTTCCTCGGGTTCCTCGCCGTCGGCCTGCTGTACGCCTGGAAGAAGGGCGTGCTGACGTGGACGTGAACCAGCCGGCGTCCCGGGACGGCGCGGCCGCAGGGAGCCCCGACGCGGGCGGCGGTATCGCCGCGGGACACTCCGATGCGGGCGGCGGCACCGTCGAGGGACGCTCCGGTGCGGGCGGCGGCACCGTCGCCGGCAGCACCGCCGTCTCCCTGCCCGACCCGGTACGACTGCCCGCTGAGCGCGGCGGGCGGATCGGCGCGCTCGCCCGCCTCGCCCCGGAGCCCATGAAGGTGGTCCTCAACTGGGGCCGCCGCTACAGCCTCTGGGTCTTCAACTTCGGCCTGGCCTGCTGCGCCATCGAGTTCATCGCCGCCTCCATGGCCCGCCACGACTTCATCCGGCTCGGCGTCATCCCCTTCGCGCCCGGACCGCGCCAAGCCGACCTGATGGTGGTCTCCGGCACCGTCACCGACAAGATGGCGCCCGCCGTGAAGCGGCTCTACGAGCAGATGCCCGAGCCCAAGTACGTCATCTCCTTCGGGGCGTGCTCCAACTGCGGCGGCCCCTACTGGGACTCGTACTGCGTGACCAAGGGCGTCGACCAGATCATCCCCGTCGACGTCTATGTGCCGGGCTGCCCGCCCCGCCCCGAGGCGCTGCTCCAGGGGATCATCAAGCTCCAGGAGAAGATCGCCCGCGAGTCCCTGGGGGAGCGGTACGGCCGCGCCCCGGGCGGCGCCGGCACCGTCCCCGGTGGCGCCCGGCCGTCCGCCGCCGAGCTGCAGCGCGGCCTGGAGAAGCCGCCGCCCGGTCCCGGCGCACCCGGGGAGGCCGCGCAGTGACCGGCTGGCTCACCGCCCCCGTCGGCGAACTCTTCGGTGAGGACGCGACGGCGGACGAGTCGTACGGGCTGCTCACCGTCGACGTACCGCCGTCCTCCTGGCTCGCCGCCCTGCGGACCGCCCACTCCGGCCTCGGCTGCACCTATTTCGACTGGCTGAGCGCCGTGGACGAGCCCGAGGCCGGGTTCCGGGTCGCGGCGCACGTCGTGGCGCTCGGCCCGGTGCGCCGGCTGCTGCTGCGCACCACCGTGCCGCACGAGGCGCCGGTGCTGCCGTCGGCGGTCGAGGTGTACGCCGGGGCTGCCTGGCACGAGCGCGAGACCCACGAGATGTTCGGGATCGACTTCGAGGGCCACCCCCATCTGGTGCCGCTGCTGCTGCCCGACGGCTTCGAGGGGCACCCGCTGCGCAAGGACTTCGTCCTGGCGGCGCGCGTGGCGAAGGCCTGGCCCGGCGCCAAGGAGCCGGGCGAGTCCGGGCACGGCGGGCCCAGGCGCCGCCAGATGCTGCCGCCCGGCGTCCCGGACCCGAACGAGTGGGGGCCCCAGAAGGGCACGCTGCCCGCCGCCCCGGCCCGTCCGGCACGCGGCGCCGCCCGTGCCGCCGGTGATCGCGCCGCCGGGGACCGTCCGGCCCGCGGTGCCGCCCGCGCCGGCGAGGCGGGCGCCCCAGGCGCTCCCGGCGCTCCCGCGCGCCCGGCCCGGGGCGGAACGCGACCCCGCCGCACCCGTAGCGCCTCCGAGGGCTCGGCCTCCCAACGCACCGCCAGGGACACCGCTCCCCAGTCACCCACCAAGGAGAACGCTCCCGGAACCGGCTCCCAGGACGACGTTTCCGGGACGGGCCTCCAGGGCGGCGTTTCCGGGACCGGCTCCCAGGACGACGTTTCCGGGACGGGCCTCCAGGGCGGCGTTTCCGGGACCGGCTCCCAGGGCGGCGTTTCCGGGACGGGCTCCCAGGAGGGCGTTTCCGGAACGCGTCCCCAGGACACCGTTTCGCGATCGGGCTCCCAGGACGACGCCTCCCGTCCGGGCGCACCGGACACCAAGGACGCCGCCCGGAGCCGCCGCCCCGCCGACGCCCCCTGGCACCACGCCCGTCCCGCCTTCGACGAGACCCCCGCGGGCCCCGGTACCGGAGATACCGGCGAGGCGACCGCGTCCCCGGACACCTCGGACGGCGACGGGACCACGGCCGGCGAACCCCCTGCCGGCGAACCCCCTGCCGGCGAACCCCCCGCCGGTCCGGGCGCCGCCGGGACCGCCGGCGACGCCGGCGACGACGGGGACACGGTCGACACCGGGGCCGCCGGGACCACCGGCGAGACCGAGTACACCGACTACACCGGGACCACCGGGACCACCGGGACCACCGGCGACACCGGAACCAGCCGCGACACGGAAGACACCGGAGAGGACTCCCGAGGAGGCACCGAGTGAACGGCGTGCTCGACGTCGTCCTGCGACTCCTCGTCGTCCTCGTCGTCTTCCTCGCGCTCCCCCTGGTGGTCGGTCAGACCGAACACAAGGTGATGGCTCATATGCAGGGCCGCCTCGGCCCGATGTACGCGGGCGGCTTCCACGGCTGGGCGCAGCTCGTCGCGGACGGCGTGAAGTTCGCGCAGAAGGAGGACGTCGTCCCCGCGGACGCCGACAGGCGCGTGTTCCAGCTCGCCCCCGCCGTCGCGCTCCTGCCGTACCTGCTGGTGCTGATAGCCATTCCGATCGGGCCCGGCGAGGGCGCCGTCGGGGAGGCGGTCGACGCGGGCGTGTTCTTCGTCCTCGCCGTCATGGGCGTCGGCGTCCTCGGCTCGCTGATGGCGGGCTGGGCGTCCGCCAACAAGTTCTCCCTGCTGGGCGGCCTGCGCACGGCCGCTCAGTTGCTCGCCTACGAACTGCCGATGCTGCTGGCCGCCGCGTCGGTGGCGATGGCCGCGGGAACCCTCTCGCTGCCCGGCATCCTCGACGCCTTCGCGTGGTGGTGGGTGCCCTGGCAGCTCGTCGGCGCAGTGGTCTTCTTCGTCTCCGGCCTCGCCGAGCTCCAGCGCCCGCCGTTCGACATGCCCGTCGCCGACTCCGAGATCATCTTCGGCGCGTACACGGAGTACACGGGGCTGAGGTTCGCCCTCTTCCTGCTCGCCGAGTACGCCGGGATCGTCGTCCTGTGCGGCCTGACCACCGTCCTCTTCCTGGGCGGATGGCACGGCCCCTGGGGCGGCGACGGGCTCGGCTGGGTGTGGACCCTGCTGAAGACCGCCGTCCTCGCCTTCCTGGTCATCTGGCTGCGCGTCAGCTACCCGCGGCTGCGCGAGGACCAGCTCCAGAAACTCTCCTGGACCGTCCTCGTGCCGCTCGCACTCGCCCAGATCGCCCTCACCGGAGTCGTCAAGGTGGTGATGCCGCAATGACGGAGTCGTCACGGCCCGCCGGGTCCGCCCGGCCCGCCCGGTCCCGCATCCCGGGCTCCGGCCTCGCCAAGGGCCTCGCCGTCACCCTGCGCACGATGACGCGGAAGACGGTCACCGAGCAGTACCCCGACGTGCTGCCCGCCCTTCCGCCGCGCACCCGCGGTGTGATCGGCCTCTTCGAGGAGAACTGCACCGTCTGCATGCTGTGCGCCCGGGAGTGCCCCGACTGGTGCATCTACATCGACTCCCACAAGGAGACCGTCCCGCCCGCCGCCCCGGGCGGGCGGGAGCGCAGCCGGAACGTCCTCGACCGGTTCGCCATCGACTTCGCCCTGTGCATGTACTGCGGCATCTGCATCGAGGCGTGCCCGTTCGACGCGCTCTTCTGGTCGCCGGAGTTCGAGTACGCGGAGACCGACATCCGCGACCTCACCCACGAGCGCGACAAGCTGCGCGAGTGGATGTGGACCGTCCCGGCGCCGCCCCCGCTCGACCCGGCCGCGGAGGAGCCGAAGGAACTCGCCGCCGCCCGCAAGAGCGCCGACCGGCTGGCCGCCGAGGCCCAGCGCGCCACGGACGGGCCCGCCGACGGCGGCACGGGCCCCGCCGGGCACGAGGCCGGCCAGGGCGGCCCCGCCCGGGACGGTGGCAGCGCGGGCTCCGCCGGCCGGGGCGCGCCACCCGAGGACCCCCCGGAGGGAGCCTCGTGAGCAGCCTGGTGGCCCAGACCGGCCTCGCCGCCCCCACAGGCCTCGGGGCCTTCCAGACCCATGGCTTCCTCTCGCCGACGGGCGCCGAGGTCACGTTCGTCCTCGTCGGTCTGGTCACCTTCGGCGCGGCGATCGTCACCGTCACCACCCGGCAGATCGTCCACGCGGCCCTGTGGCTGGTGGTGGCCCTCGGTGGCATCGCCGTGGAGTACCTGCTGCTCACGGCCGAGTTCATCGCCTGGGTGCAGGTCCTCATCTATGTCGGGTCCGTCGTCGTCCTCCTGCTCTTCGGCCTGATGCTCACCAAGGCCCCGATAGGCCGCTCGCCTGACGCCGACTCGGGCAACCGCTGGGCCGCGCTCGTGGTCGCCGTCGCTTCGGCAGCCGTGCTGGTCTGGGTCGTCGTGGACGCCTTCCGCGCGACCTGGATCGACCTGGAAGGACCGGCCGCCGGCTCCACCGCCGCCACCGGGGCGAGCCTCTTCAGGCACTGGGTGCTGCCCTTCGAGGCGCTGTCGGTGCTGCTGCTCGCCGCACTCGTCGGCGCCATAGCACTCTCCCGCAGGGACTCCTCCGGGACCGTCGCCGGCAGCCCGGGCCCCTCTCCAGCCGTCCCGGGCACCTCGTCCCGCGGCCCCGCCGCCGGCGGCCCCGGCCCCCAGGACCCCGCCCCCGGCGACCGGGGCGCGAACAGCGCCGACCGGACCACGCCCGCCCCCGGCACCACCGGCGAGGGCGCCCCCCGCGAGACCGCCCGCCGGGAGACCGACTCCCGGGAGACCGACTCCCGGGAGACCGGCCGCCGGGAAGGCGGCCGCTGATGCACCTCGTCTTCCCCGCCGTGCTCTCCGTGCTCCTCTTCTCCACAGGCGTGTACGGGGTCCTGGCCCGCCGTAACGCCATCCTGGTGCTGATGGCCGTCGAGCTGATGCTCAACGCCGTCAACCTCAATCTGGTGGCCTTCGACGTCTGGCTGCGCGACCGCCTCCACTCCGGCCAGGCGCTGACCCTGTTCACCATCGCCGTCGCCGCCGCCGAGATCGGCATCGGCCTGGCGATCGTCCTGATGGTGTACCGGGGTCGCGGCACGTCCGACGTGGACCGGCTCCGCGACACCGCCGAGCCGGGCCCCGACGACCAGGACGCCGCCGCGGACACCCGCACCGACGCCCCCGGGGCACAGGGCACGCCAGCACAGACGGCACACAGGACAGAGGCCACCGCGTGACCACGACCACCCTTGCCGTACTCGTCCCCCTCCTGCCGTTCCTCGGCGCCGTCGCCGGGCTGCTGCTCGGCCGGGCGGCGCCCGGCTACACCCGGCCCGTCGCCGTGCTGCCGACGCTCGTCTCGGCCGTCCTCGCCGTGCTGGTGGCCGCCCGCCAGGGCGGCGGCCCGGCTCTCGACGCCGCAACCAGGCTCACGCCGACCGGTTCGGTGCCCGTCGACCTGGCCCTGCACCTCGACGGCTTCGCCGTGCTCGTGG
This sequence comes from Streptomyces sp. DSM 116793, assembly GCF_057320905.1. Taxonomy (NCBI): domain Bacteria; kingdom Bacillati; phylum Actinomycetota; class Actinomycetes; order Kitasatosporales; family Streptomycetaceae; genus Streptomyces; species Streptomyces sp. DSM 116793. The sequence continues at coordinate 5,479,909 of NZ_CM170494.1, forward strand.
GCGTCCTGGTGGGGCTCGTCGCCACCTGCGTGCAGATCTACTCGACCGGCTACCTGCGCGACGACCCGCGCTACGCCTCGTACGCCGCTCTGGTGTCCCTCTTCACCTCCGCGATGCTGCTCGTCGTCTACTCGGGCGACCTGATGGTGCTGCTGGTCGGCTGGGAGATCATGGGCATCTGCTCGTACTTCCTGGTCGGCCACTACTGGGAGACGCCCGAGGCGCGCGCCGCGTCGCTGAAGGCGTTCCTGGTCACCAAGCTCGGTGACGTCCCCTTTCTGATCGGCCTGTTCGCGCTCGCCGCCGACGCCGGGTCCTTCCGCATCACGGCCGTGCTGGACACCGTCGCCGACGGAGGGCTCCACCACCCCACGCTGGTCGCGCTGCTGCTGCTCGCCGGTGTCGCGGGCAAGTCCGCGCAGTTCCCGCTGCACACCTGGCTGCCGGACGCGATGGCGGGCCCCACGCCCGTCTCCGCGCTGATCCACGCCGCGACGATGGTCGCCGCCGGTGTCTACTTCGTCGCCCGGCTCCTTCCCGTCTTCGCCGCCTCCGCGGCCGCTCTCGTCGTGCTGGCCGTGCTGGCCGCCGTGACGATGACCGGCTCGGCGCTGGCCGCGCTGGCACAGGATGACATCAAGCGCGTCCTCGCCTACTCGACCGTCGGCCAACTCGGCTACATGACCGGCGCGCTGGCCGTCGGCGACCGTGCCGCCGCCGTCTTCCACCTCCTTGCGCACGGCGCCTTCAAGGCGCTGCTGTTCCTCGCCGCGGGCGTCGTCATCCACGCCGCCGGCACCAACTCGCTCGCCGCCATGGCCCGGATGCGGAACCTGCGCGAGCGCGTCCCCGACGCCTTCTGGACGATGACCGTGGCGCTGCTGGCGCTCGCCGCCATCCCCCCGTTCAGCGGTTTCTTCTCCAAGGAGGCGGTACTCGGTGCCGCAGAGCACGCCGCCACCGGACACGCCGCCCCGGTCGGCGCGTACGACACGGGCCTGCCGAGCGGCCCCGGAATCGGGAGCGTGCCCGCCGCGGCCGGCTGGATCGTGCTCGTCGCCGGCCTGCTCACCGCGCTGCTCACGGCCGCCTACGCGACCCGGCTCTGGCTGCTGGCCTTCCGCGGCCGGACCGGTGAGGCGCCCGACCACGACAGCCAGCCCGTCACCATGAACGCCGTGCTCTGGGTGCTCGCCGTGCCCTCCCTCGCCTTCGGTCTCACCACCGGAGTACTGCCCGACTGGCTCGGCGGATCCGCACTCACCCCCGCCCTCACCACCTCCGTCCTCGGCACGGGGCTCTCGCTGGCCGGCGGAGTCATCACCTACGGCGCCTGGCGGCACACCACCGCCCTCGCCGCCCGGGTCCCGCTCGGGGCCGTCGCCGCCGAACTCGACGCGGACGCCGGATGGGTCGAGGCCGAGGCCATCGCCGCGCACACCCCGGTCTACGGGGGCGTCGCCGCTGCGGACGACCCCGCCGACCCCGGCCGGCTGCTGCTCGGCCCGCTGCACCGGCACGCGGCCGTCGGCTTCCATCTCGACGCCCTCTACGGGGCGCTCTTCGTCGGTCCGGTACGGGCCGCGGCCCGGCTGGTGCGCTTCCTGGACCGCGAGGTCGTCGAGACCTATGTGCGCGGCGCGGGCGCGCTGCCGCGCCTGCTGGGCGCTGCCGTGCGCCGGGCGCAGACAGGGAACGTGCAGACCTATCTGAGCGCCCTGCTCGCCGGCTCCGCCGTGCTGGCGATCGCCGTCGTCCTCGTCGCCACCGCGGGAGCGTGAGCAGCCGTGATCGATATCAGCCCGTCCGTGATGCAGGCCCTCCTCGCGCTGATCGTCGCCGGACCGCTGCTGGGCGCCGCTGCCGCGCTGCTGCCGCCCCCGCCCGGGCTCAAGGGCAGGTCACCCGAGCAGGCGGTACTGCGGCACGGCGTCACCGTCACCGGTGCCGTGCTCGCCGCGGCCGTCGTCCTCGCGCTCGGCTTCGACCGCGACCACCCCTCGACGATGCAGGCCACCACGGACGTGAGCTGGATCCCGGCGCTGGACGTGCGCGTCCACCTCGGCGTCGACGGCATCTCGCTCCCCCTTCTGCTGCTCACCGCGCTGCTGACCTTCCTGTGCGCCCTGCACGGCTACGCGAGGCCGCCACGGGGCCCGTCGGCCCCCTCTCCCCGGAGCTTCGTCGCGCTGCTGCTCCTGCTGGAGTCCGGCACGCTCGCCACCTTCGCCGTCCTCGATCTGCTGCTGTTCTTCCTGGCCTTCGAGACGGTGCTCATCCCGATGTACTTCCTCATCGCCCGGTGGGGCGGCGAGGGCAGGCAGGCGGCCGCCTCGAAGTTCATCCTCTACACGCTCCTCGGGTCCGTCGTGATGCTGCTGGGCCTGCTGCTCGTCGGGCTCAGGTCCCACACCTTCGACATGGTGGCACTCGCCACTGACAACGGCCGGGGGCTGAGCGCATCCGTGCAGGTCATCGCGGTTCTGGCGATCGGTCTCGGGCTGGCCGTGAAGTCGCCGATGTGGCCGCTGCACAGCTGGCTCCCCGACGCCCACACCGCCGCGCCCACCGTCGGCTCGGTGCTGCTCGCCGGTGTCCTGCTCAAAATGGGGACATACGGGTTCATCCGGATCGTGCTGCCCATCGCCCCCGACGGGCTGCACACCTTCGCGCCGTACCTCGCCGCCTTCGCCGTCGCCGGTATCGTCTACGGCTCGCTCGCCTGCCTGGCCCTCGCCCGAGCCGGCGCCAAGGGCGACCTGAAGCGGCTCATCGCGTACTCGTCCGTCGGCCACATGGGCTTCGTGCTGCTCGGCATCGCGACGATGACACCGACCGGACTCAACGGCGCGCTGTTCGCGAACGTCGCCCACGGACTCATTACCGGCCTGCTGTTCTTCCTGGTCGGAGCCGTGAAGGACCGCACCGGCAGCACCGACCTGGACACGTTGGCCCAGGGCGCCGGCGCCGCGCTCTACGGCAGGGCACCGCGGCTCGGCGGGCTGCTCGCGTTCGCCGCCGTCGCCTCACTCGGGCTGCCGGGCCTCGCCGGCTTCTGGGGCGAGATGCTGGCCATGTTCGGCGCCTTCCGGCCCGCCGACGGCCTCAGCCGTCCCGCCTACCTCACCTTCATGGCCCTGGCCGGGCTCGGCACCCTGCTCACCGCCGGCTACCTGCTCGTCGTGGTGCGCCGCGTCTGCATGGGCGCCGGGCGCCTGGAGGGCACCGGCGCCGGAGCGGCCGGCGGCGGACCCGCCCCGGCGCTCGCCGAACTGCCCGACGTGCGCGCGCACGAGTTCGCCGCCTGGACGCCGCTGGTCGCCCTCACCGTGCTCGCCGGGCTCTGGCCCGCGGCCCTCCTGGGCCTGACGAACCCGGCCGTGCAGCAGCTCCTCGCAGGAGGCCCCAAGTGACCGAGACCGCCGCGGGCGTCGTGCAGTCCATCGACTGGCTCGCCATCGCGCCGCCCACCGTCGCCGCGCTCGTGGCCCTGCTGGTGCTCGTCGCCGACCTCTTCACGGACGACACCCGAAAGGCCGTGCTCGGCTGGGTCTCCGTCGCGGGGCTCGCCCTGGCCGCGCTCTCCCTGCTGCCCCTGCTCGACGGCCACCGGTCCACCTTCTGCCGTACCGGCCACCCTTCTGTGTGCAGCTACACGGCCGACCACTTCACCCTCGTCGTCCAGTTCCTGGTGCTCGGCGGCGCGCTGCTGGCCGCCCTGCTGTCGGTGAGCACGCTCCGGGACGCCAAGGCCGGGCCCCCGGCGGCAGGAAACGAGCTCGAAAACGCGGGCCGGCGGGACGGCGCCATACCCGACGGCGAGTTCTGGTTCCTGCTGCTGTCCTCCGCCGCGGGCGCCGCCCTGCTGCCCGCCGCCCGGGACCTGGCCACCCTGGTGATCGCCCTTGAGGTCGCCTCCCTCCCCGCCTTCGCCCTGGTGGGCCTCAGGCGCGGCGAGCGCAGGTCGGCGGAGGCGGCCCTGAAGTTCTTCCTGTCGTCCGTCACCGCGACCGCCGTGACGCTCATGGGGGCCAGCTTCGTCTACGCGGCGACCGGCAGCCTCTACCTGACGGAGATTGCCGCCCGGCTCCCGGGCGTGGACGGCCAGCTGCACACCCTCGCCCGCACCGGCGTGGCGCTCACCCTGGTGGGCTTCGCCTTCAAGACGGCCGCCGTGCCCTTCCACTTCTGGGTGCCCGACACCTATGTGGGCGCCCCGCTGCCCATCGCCGCGTATCTCTCCGTCGTCGGCAAGGCGGTCGGCTTCTCCGGGCTCATCCTGGTGACGGTGCTGGCCTTCCCCTCCTATGCGGACGTGTGGGGTCCCGCGCTCGCCGTGCTCGCCGCGCTCACCATGACCGCCGGCAACGCGGCGGCGCTGCGCCAGCAGCCCACGCGCGCGTACAGCGCGGTCCGGCTGCTCGCCTGGTCGTCGGTCGGCCAGGCGGGCTACCTGCTCGTACCGATAGCGGCGGCCGGTCACGCCAAGGACCCCGAGCGTGCCGTCGGCTCCACCCTCGCCTACGCCCTGATGTACGCGGCGGTCAACCTGGGGGCGTTCGCCGTGGCCGCGCTGGTCGCGCGCAGCAGCCCCCTCAACCGCGTCGCCGACTACCGCGGCCTCTACGCACGGCGGCCGCTGACCGCCCTGCTGCTGGCCTTCTTCCTGCTCTGCCTCGGGGGCCTGCCACCCGGTGTGATCGGCCTCTTCGCCAAGGTCACCGTCTTCTCCTCGGCGGTCGACGCCGGCCTCGGCTGGCTCGCCGTGGTCATGGCCGTGAACGTCGTGATCGCGCTCTCCTACTACCTCCGGTGGACGGCGCTCCTCTTCCGGCCGCCCCAGGAGGAAGCCGGCACCCGGAGCGACGCCACGGCCACCGCCCCGGCCGGCCCGGCGGCCGCCGCCGTGCCGGCGCCGCTGACCGCCGCGCTCGCCCTCACCGCGGTCCTGGCGGTGGCTCTGTCCGGGGCGCCCCAGCTGGTCCTGCGGTTCTCGGCCACCGCGCTGTTCTGACGGCGGCCCGCCCCGCCGCGGGCCCCGGTGGCCGCTCCCACGGCGTCCCGGTACCCGCTCCGCCGCGACGTCCCGGTACCCGCCCGCCACATGGCCCCGGACCGCGCGGTGACGCCCCCGCGGGGCGCACCGGTGAAGGACGCGCCGGTCAGCCGCCCGCCCGCGCCCCGGGTCAGGGAACTAGAACTCCGCGCCCGGCGTTGACTCGTATCGGAGGGTCCACTGGACCGTGGCACCAGCAAGCAGAGGTTCCCTGCAGCACCACCAGGAGGGCGCACCGTGCACCGCCGGCACAACGGGCTCAAAACCGCTGTACTCCTCGGGGGACTGTCCGCCCTCATCCTCGTGATCGGCAGTTTCTTCGGGAGTACGGGCCTCGTCGTCGCGCTCCTCGTAGCGCTCGGCACCAACGCGTACGCGTACTGGAACAGCGACAAGCTGGCACTGCGCGCCATGCGCGCACGCCCCGTCAGCGAGTTCGAGGCCCCCGGCCTCTACCGCATGGTCCGCGACCTCTCCACCCAGGCCCGCCAGCCCATGCCCCGGCTCTACATCTCCCCGACCGAGGCACCGAACGCGTTCGCCACCGGCCGCAATCCCCGCAACGCCGCGGTGTGCTGCACCGACGGCATCCTCCGCATCCTGGACGAGCGCGAGCTGCGGGGCGTCATCGGGCACGAGCTGAGCCATGTCTACAACCGTGACATCCTCATCTCCTCCGTGGCCGGCGCCCTCGCCTCAGTCATCATCTTTCTGGTGAACTTCGCCTGGCTGATCCCCTTCGGCCGCTCCGAGAACGACGAAGGACCCGGCATCTTCGGCTTCCTGCTGATCATGCTGCTGGGGCCGCTCGCCGCGTCCATCATCCAGCTCGCCATCAGCCGTTCCCGGGAGTACGAGGCCGACGCCTCCGGCGCCCAGCTCACCGGTGACCCCCTAGCCCTCGCCAGCGCCCTGCGCAAGCTGGAGGCCGGCACCCGCCAGCTCCCGCTGCCTCCCGAGCCGCGCCTGGAGACGGCAAGCCACATGATGATTGCGAATCCTTTCCGTCCCGGGCAGGGCATGGCCAAGATGTTCTCCACCCATCCACCCATGGCGGAGCGCATCGCCCGGCTTGAGCAGATGGCAGGTCGCTACCAGTGAAGACGATCCTCAACATCATCTGGCTCCTCCTGAGCGGCCTCTGGCTGTTCCTGGCCTACTTCGCCGCCGGGCTGCTCCTGTGCGTCACCATCATCGGCATCCCCTTCGGCATCGCCGCCTTCCGCATCGGGATCTACGCCCTGTGGCCCTTCGGCTACACCACGGTCGAGCGCCCCGACGCAGGGGCCGCCTCCTTCATCGGCAACGCCCTCTGGCTGATCCTCGCCGGCTGGTGGATCGCTCTGGGGCACATCGCCACCGGCATCGCCCTGTGCATCACCCTCATCGGCATCCCGCTCGGCATCGCGAACTTCAAGCTGATCCCGGTCGCGCTGCTGCCCCTGGGCCGTGAAATCGTCCGTACGGACCAGCCCTTCCCGGCGAACCGCCGCTGGTAGCGGACCATGCGGCCCCCGGTGTACGCATTCGCGGCGTACGACGCCGAGGGGCCGGAGTGCGCCGAGGGCGCACCGGACGGCAGAGAGCGGGCGGCCCGCTTACCCCGCCCCCGTTACGAGGGCCCGGGGGAGCAGGCAGGCAGGCGGTAGATCCGGTTCCGGGGGCCTGTGGACGCTCTGCACGGACGCGTCGGATCTCTTCGCCGATCCGCCACCCCCCTTACGCGCGCGGTACGAACTGCTCGGCTGCACCCCCGAGGGGCCGTCACGCACGGCCGTGGAGGCGCTCAGGGCGTGCGCCGGCCGCACCGGAGCGGCACCCGCACCCGCACCCGCGCCCGCACCGGACGTCCCCTGGGCCGTCGGCCCCGAAGTCGGCTCCCCGCGCCTCACGGGCCCGCCGGGCGGGCGCCCCGGAGGCACCGCCAGAGGGGGCCGACCGGGTGGCACATCGGAAGAGAGCGGATCGGGCATCACCTCCGGAGACTGCGGATCGGGCGGCACCTCCGGAGACTGCGGATCGGGCGGCACCTCCGGAGACTGCGGATCGGGCGGCGCCTCCCGGGGAAGCCCCCCGGGGAAGAGGCCCCCAAGAGACCGTTCCGCGCCGCTCGGATCCCTCGTCCTGGAGACCCTGGACAGAGCGGGGAGAGGCGCCGGCGCATGGCATCTGACCGACGTCCGCCTTGTGGACGAGCGCCGCTGCGCACGCGACCTGTCCCTGCGGGACCTCACCATCGAGGCGTCCGTTCAGGACGGCCAGCCCGACTACCCGTTCCGCCCCCCGCTGTCCCCCGGATACCGCCTCCGCGGCCCCTTCGGGCCCAGACCGCCGTTCACCCTCGTCTGGTACGACTCAGCGATCGCCCGCACCTGTCTGGGCGTCACGCCGCAGACCGCCCGCCCACCCGCCTTCGAGGAACCGCGGGCCCTGCTGTGTGGGGAAGGGGCGGAGACCGTACTCGTGTGAGGGCGGGGCTGACGGCCCGGGGGAGGGGACGGGACGGTGGTTCCGGGTGCTCAGGTGGTCAGGTGCTCGGGTGTTCTGGGTGCTCGGGCGCTCGGGCGCTCTGGGTGCTCGGGCGCTCGGGTGCTTGAGTGCTCGGGGTCTCGGTCGCTTGGCTGCTCCGGTGCCTCGGGTGCCTCGGGTGCTCGGGTGCCTCTGGTGCACGGGCCCTTTGGCTGCTCGAGGTCTCGGTCACGCGGCTGTTCGGGTGGCTCGGGTGCTCCGGTCCTCTGGGTGGTCGGCCGTCCAGCCGCCCCGGCCCGCCGGGCCACCGCGGGGTGCTGGCGAGCCGCCGCGGAGTGTTGCCGTCCGAGCCGCGGGGTGCCCGGGGGTGCTGCGGGGTCCTGCCGTCCGAGCCGCGGGGTGCCCGGGGGTGCTGCGGGGTCCTGCCGTCCGAGCCGCGGGGTGCCCGGGGGTGCTGCGGGGTCCTGCCGTCCGAGCCGCGGGGTGCACGGGCCGCCGCGGGGCGCCGCTGAGTGCCGCTGGGACGCGGCAGGCCCCCGCGGAGGTGGGCGGGCCAACGAGACGCGCTGGAGGCCGCGTAGGCCATAGGGCCCGCACAGGGCCGGCCCCCTGCGGCGCGTACGGGCTTCCACCCCGTCAGCGGTGCCGGCCGACAACTCGCCGACCGTGGGCGGCGCAACCGGTGACATTCCGTGGGCGTCCTACCTGACGATGTCACCCGATCGCCATATGCTCGCGATCACTGGGCATACGATCACCCGGACGCACTCCGTCCGGGTGCCCCGCCCGGTCGGACCGCGGTCCGCGCCCGCCGGCGCAGAAGCCGGCCGTCGCCGGGCCGTGCCGCCGGAACAGCCCCTCGCCCGCAGCCCCCCACCACACCCGGCCGCCCCACGACCCCCCACCCTCTGGCCTCGCCTCCCCCTCCCACCCTCCCCCGCCCGCCCACGACCCCGACCCACCCCGAAACACGACCGCCGCGGCGCGGAGCGTCACGGCGTACACGTACGAAAGGCAGAACCCGGCATGGGTTACATCAGCTGGATCATCCTCGGACTGCTTGCCGGTGCCGTCGCCAAATTCCTCCTGCCGGGACGTGACCCCGGCGGCCTGGTCGGCACGACGGTCATCGGCATCATCGGCGCCTTCGTCGGCGGCTGGATCTCGTCCCACTTCCTGGACCGCCCGGTCACCAAGGACTTCTTCGACGGGGCCACATGGCTGTCGGCCATCGGCGGCTCGCTCGTCCTGCTGATCCTCTACCGCATATTCTTCGGGGACTCGCGCAGCAGGTGAGGGCGCGGCGGCTGGGGTGAGGCGGCTGGGGCCTGAAGCCGTTGGGACGTGAGGCCGCTGGGCCCGAGGCGGCTCGGGCGCGAGAGATCGGGGCGTGAGGTGGTCCGGGCGGCCTCACCCGGCCCGGACGGACGTCCGGCCCGGTGGGACGGTCCCGTACGGTCCCGTTCCAGACCTCTGCAGCCGGGCCCGAGCGAGCCGGGCCCGACTGCAGAGGTCTGACCGCAGGCGTGGTGCACACGGTGCCCGGCGCGGGGCGCCGGTCCGGATGCGGACCGCCGGGTCGGCGGTGCGGACGGACGCGGATCAGCGGTAGTTCACGAACTGCAGGGCGAAGTCGAAGTCCTGCCCCTTGAGCAGGGCGATGACGGCCTGGAGGTCGTCACGGCTCTTCGAGCTCACCCGCAACTCGTCGCCCTGGACCTGCGCCTTGACGCCCCTGGGACCCTCGTCGCGGATGATCTTCGCCACCTTCTTGGCGTTCTCCTGGGAGATGCCCTCCTCGATCGAGGCGAAGATCTTGTACTCCTTGCCGGAGAGCTGGGGCTCACCCGCGTCGAGCGTCTTGAGGGAGATCCCGCGCTTGACCAGCTTGGACTGGAACACGTCGAGGATCGCCTTCACCCGCTCCTCGGAGTTGGCCTGCATCAGGATCTTCTCGCCGGACCAGGAGATCGAGGCACCGACGTTCTTGAAGTCGTAGCGCTGCGAGATCTCCTTCGCGGCCTGGTTGAGGGCGTTGTCGACCTCCTGCCGCTCGACCTTCGAGACGATGTCGAAACTGGAGTCGGCCATGTCCTGTGGCTCCTTGTATCGGGGTGCATAGGTCACGGCCGCCCGTCGCCGGAGGCCGCACCGGCCAAGCCTAGTCACCCAGGGTGCGCCTATGGCCGATCAAGGGCACCGATCAATCCGGTGGCGAAGCACCCCCGTCGATCAGGTATCGTTTACGTCGTTGCCAGGCGGCTCCGCCTCAGGCGGGCAGCTGGCGACATCCCCGGCGGTGTGCCCGAGCGGCCAAAGGGAGCAGACTGTAAATCTGCCGGCTCAGCCTTCCTAGGTTCGAATCCTAGCGCCGCCACCAAGCCGAAAGGGCCCGTGACCAGCGGAAACGCTGGTCACGGGCCCTTTGGTGTCCCTGCCTGGCCGAGTGCTCGTTATGGCTGCTATATCCCACTCTGTCTCACCCTGATTCGGGTGGTGACCACCGTGTGTGGGGCATCAGTGGGGCAGCATTCCAGCTCCTACCTGGTGTTTTCAGTGCCGCTTCGATCCGTGCGTTCGCCGTGGCAACGGCGCCGTCGAGGCACTTGGCGTACACACGGAACAGGACGGCAACGCTGTGGCCCGCCCGCTGGGCGACCACCTGAGGCTCGACGCCTGAGCTGAGCCACGTTGACACAGCGGCATGACGTAGATCATATGGGCGCTTGGCCGGGAGGCCTGTTGGAGAGGGGTCAGTGCGCGCGCACGAGCTTCTGCCCAGACCTCCCCGTATCCGGTGTCCTGGATGAGTCCGCCGCGCTGCATTCGGAACAGCCGGCCGTCGTCCGCCACGCCATACGCGGTGATGTGCCACCGGAGCAGGGCGACTAGGTCGGGCGGGATCGGCACCATGCGCACGGCCTTGCACAGACGATGCTTGAGCCCACGCCGGTCGTGGGCCGTGCCGGTGTCCGTGGTCCAGGCCGAGCCGGACCGGGGCCGTGTCTCCCGCAGACTCAGGGTGCCCCAGCCGTGGCGCGGCAGATGGCAGTCCTGGCGCCGCAACCCGATGACCTCCGCCGGCCGCGCCGCCGCGTAGTACATGCAGCCGAAGAAGGCCACCAGGCAGCGACCGCGCGGACTCTGCGTCCGGACGGCATCGAGCAAAGCGAGCGCCGTCTTCGGGCCCGGCACGCACGCCGGGTCAAGCTCCTCCTCAATCCGTTCGGGCGCCTTCCACTGGACGCGGGGAAGGGGATTGTCTGTCAGATGCCCGGCGTCGACCGCATAGCCGAGCGCGTTGTGAAAGATGGCCCGCTTCCGGCGGATGGTCGCCGCGGATGCCGTGGTGCCGTCCAACTTCCGGGTGAGCGCGTCCAACGCTGCACGCACGTGCATGCGGTCCGCCAGTGCCGGCGTCGGCAGCGATTTCCGTTCGAACCAGGCCAGTACCTTCGCTATATCGGCCGGCGGTTCTTCGTTGCGGCGGTTGATGTTGAACGCCCAGGAATAGAGCGCGGTGCGAGGGTGCGCCATGCCCTTGGTGTCCTTCACCAAGGCAGGCGTTACGGTGGCCATGGCTTCGGCGAGTGTCCGGCGAGTCGAGCCGGGGAGTGCTCCCACTTCATCTCGATGTAGTCCCTGGCGTGTTGATACCAACTGACTTCGTTGCGTTGCCGAAGCTTTTGACGGGCAGGCCGGTGTCCTCGTCGAATGGCTCTCCCGCGTTGGCGGCTGTGAGCAATTCGGCGCGGCGGCTGTCGGCGAGTGTTCTCGTTCGGAAGGTTTGGGAATGTGGGACACTCCCGGTCCTCCAGCGCAGCTCGGCAGATGCCTGCCCACGGTGCTTGCGCTGTCGGACGGACCAGATGCGTACGTCATACGTATTTCCCATCTGGGGCCTTTCTGCGGAGGGAGGCCCGACATGTGCCGGGCCCCGGGGCGGTCAGGAGTCGGGGGCGGAGAGGTTGCTGAGCCACGCGTCCAAGTCGGCACGACGCACGCGCAGATGCCCGTTCGGGAGCTTGATCAGGCGCGGAGCCTGGCCGCGGGCACGCATGCGGTAGAAGGCAGCTCGACTCATGCCCAGTTCTGCCAGCACCTCGGGGAGCTTGATCATCTGAGGGTGGGATGCGGCTGCGGTCGCCCGCGTGCTCGTTCCACGGGACCGAATGACCGTGGTGACACTGTGACGGCTGTGACTGGTCATTGCTGCCCCCCGTTCTCGCAGGCGGCCGTGTAGCCGCCGTCCTTCCGGATAAGCTGGACGTCGTTGGCCATGCGGGCGCAGGTTTGGCGGACCAGGTCCGGGGTCAGGCCGGTGTCCTGGGCAATCTGCTTGGGCTTTGCGCCGGGGTGGGCGCGGACGTAGCGGAGGATCGCGGCGCGGGTGTCGCTGAGGGTGTGGTCGGCGGCGGGGCCTTCGAGGAGGTGCCAGGCGCCGGCCTCGGCGAAGAAGCGCAGGGCGTACTCGGCCTCGTCCACGTCGCGGCCGGTGACGTGCAGGACTCCGTCGGCCTGGCCGCGGGCGCGCTTGAGGACGAGAGCGGCGTCCGCGGCACCCGCCAGGCCGTTGGTGCCGGAGACCTCGGTGAGGAAGTCGTCGGAGCCGGCCTTGCGGATGTGGTGAACGAGGACCATGGCGATGCCGTAGTGGTTCCGCCATGCGCTTCGCGTGGCCCACGGCCGCATAGTCAGCGTCGTAGGCGGAGGCGCCCGGGGCGGACGGACCGCGCATCTTCGCGAAGACGTCGATGACGACCATGCGGGCGTCCGGGTTGCGGTCGATCCACTGGGCGATGGCCTCGTTCCCGCCCTGCGGGAGCGGTGGGCACGAGGTCGCCAGGGTCAGCCCGCAGGGCGCGCGGCCGTCGACTCCGAGGATCTTGTGCATGCGGGTCTGGAGACGGCGCGGGGTGTCCTCCAGGGCCAGGTACAGAACCGGGCCGCCGTCGACCGGGACGCTGTCCATGGCGCGCGTGCCGGCCGCCACGGAGAGGGCCAGGCCGAGGGAGAGCCAGGACTTGCCGACCTTCGATGGTCCGGCGAGGAGGTTGACGCCCTCGGAGATGATGCTGGGCACGGCCCACTTCGGCTCGGGGAACTCCGTGGCCATCAGCTCGTCCGCCGTCCACGCGGTGCGGATCCGCTGTTGGGCGGGCTGGAGAGGGCGGGGTTCCGGGGCGAAGGTGCCGGCGGCACGGAGTAACAGGTGAGGCGAGTCGTAGGGGTTGGTCGTCACGCCGCACTCCCCGGGACCTCGTCCGCCGCAGGGTCGAAGAGGGTGTAGGCGTAGACCCTCGTGGCGTTGATCTGCACGGTGAAGTGGAACTGCAGGCGGGTCGGATCGGTACGGAATCGGACGCTCTCGGGCGCCACGTCGAGGGCAATCCGCCATGCCTCCAGCTCGCTCGGTCCTGCGAGTTGCACGGCGACCTCATCGGGAGCGATCGAGCTGATGACCGTGTAGGCGGCGGGCAGGGCCGGGTGCTCCTCCGCCGGGGCGAGGACGGTGCGGAGGGCCGCGGACTGGTCGGCCGTGGTGGTTGGTCTCTGCCGTGATGTTGATGCTGCGGTCCTCCGTTCGATGCTGCGGGGCTTGCTAATCCTGGCGCCGCCACCAGCCCAAAAGGGCCCGTGACCAGATCAAACGCTGCTCACGGGCCCGGGATGCTCCCGTTCGGCCTCGGGCTGGGGCGGAACTTGTTCCGGCGGGGTCAGCTGGTCTTGAGGAGGAGCCCACCGCTGTCGTATACCTGGCCGGTGACGGCGTTCACGCGGTACATGTCAACCGTTGCCGCCTCCTGCGAATCATCGCTCTTTCCGTTGCTGGGCCACGTCACGTTCACAAGCCAATTCGGCTGCCAATTACCGTCTTGCTCGACCGCTTTTACAGTGACTGCTTTGGTGTGAAATTCTGCGCCAGTGTTTCCATTGGCTCGAAGTTGTGCAGCTACCGCCTTGTTTACTGCCTTTTCGGCCTGACCGGCGTCAAGCTTGGCTTTGGGAAGCTTTGCCCGGGTCGGGCCTAGGGTGACGTCAATCTGAGATACGTGCCCGGCCTTGTCTACCTGGACATCCAACATCCTGGGCATCAGGACGTTGTTGTGAGTCCATCTCCAGTTCGTGATCCAGCCAAGTTCGGCCTTTTCGCCCACGGGGAACGTTTCTATCATGGTCGCGCCCACCGCCCACGGATACTTTCGCTTGGCGTACGACTTCGTGATTCGAGAGGCCGCTACATTGGTAGACGGGGCTTTCGCGCCTTCCACCGGGTATCCCATGACGGTAGGCCGGTCGCTGTTTTCCAGTTGTATGTTCAGATGCTTCTTGTCCGGCCAGGAAAGGGTGCCGGTGCCGAAGTCGGAGTGTTCCCCTTCACGGCTGTGCAGGTTGAAGATGATGTTGGTGCATGAGGAGTCCCCACACGGCTGCTCGTACAGCTGCCCGATCTTGTAACGGTCGCCGAATGCCTCTTTTACGGCGGCATCAACAGCCTGCTTCTGCTCGGCGTCTGCGTTGGCGAGGCTGCTGCCGTCAACGTTCGTGAAGTCGAGCATCGGGCGCGCGACTCCCGATCCCAGGAGGAGCAATGCCGCAAATGCAATCAACGTCCCCTTTATGCCCGTCTGCCACGCGAGCGAGTGGCGGATTGTGAGGACAAGCGCAACGATGGCGAGCCCTATCAAACCTCCGATAATGTTCATCTCGGCGTCTGAGCTATCGCATACGCGCCCTAGGCCATTGACGGTGGCCTGAGTGAATTCGATGGCCAGAGGCAGCGCGATGACGCTTAATAGGACGGGTAGCGGGCGACGGATGGCCAAGAGGGCGCATGCGCCGACGGGGACCATCATGGCAAGGTTCCACAACCCTTGCGTGGTGTGGAAGGGCTCGGCGAACTCATGGTTAAGGACGCATACGCCGCTGGCCGAGCCGCCGCCCATAAACGTGACACCGAGGACGCCGGTGAGAGTAAAGGCGAGTCCGGACCACCATGCGCCGTGAGGGTTCCTCCGTTTATGGGCGAGCGTCCACGCGGCGACGCCGCAAATGAGGCCGGTCAATGTGCACACGGCCAGATAGCCGATGTGGTGCTGGAAGATCGCGGAAAACACGGCGCGGTTCCTTGCGTGGTCAGATCGAGGCGAGCGCGACTGGGGGCAAGGCCCCGCCCTGGCGGGCGGGGCCTGTGGGCTCTGGTTTTAGCAGTGCGAGGCAGGCGTCTGGTACGTGCCGCTGCTGTAGCTAAGCAGGCCGGTTATGCTCGAGCAGTAGGCACTGGCCCCCAGCGACCACGTAGCGCTCTTCGTCTGGCCCGAACTGATGGAGACGGCGCTGGCGTAGTGGCTGGTCCCCGAGCGCGAGTAACCAAGCTTGGCGGAGATGGAAGATCCGCCTGACTTGTAGTACGAGGTGCCCACGACGCCGCTCGAACTCTGGTGGACGGCCAGGATGCCGTTGGACAGCGAGGTGCACCGTTCCATGGGCTCGTTGGTGGAGGTGTAGCCAGAGCTGTCACAGTAGGTGATGGCCGAGGCGGTCGGCGCCGCCGAGGCGAGCGGCGTGCTGAACATGACAAATCCTGCTGCGATAGCAAGGGCGGTTAGAGTGGCGTTGGTTCTGCGGCGCGTGAAATCCCCTTAGGTGTGATGCGCATGTCAACCTCTCCGCTGCGCGGAGGGGTGGTGCTAGGTGAAGGTGTTGTGATCATCCGATCACGCGCTAGTCGGCTAGTGAAGATCCATTCCAGCCAGCTGAGGACCCGACCCGGCAGTCGGTCCGGAACATGTCGACAGCTTTGAGTGCGGTCTTCCATCACGGCCCCTTCATAGAGGTTGCACGTGGCCTCACAGAGCACGGATCCGACACCGCCCTGAACTGCCGCTTCCGCAGGAACCCACGACCTTCCCCAGCTCCCGTCCCGTCCGCCGTCGCCCCACACGTCTGTGGAGCGGGCGTAATTCATGGCGTCCAGGTGGACCGCGCCACTGTAGGAACGACCTGGACGCCATGGGCGTGTCTGCTCGGCTCTGCCTGGGTCGATGGTGGACGGGACGGGAGCCCATCACGCTCGCCACGATGTGCCCGCGGCCGGGAACGGCGCCCTCCTCCCGCCCGGTTCCGGCCGATCCCCGCCGGAGGCGTCGTCTCCTGTGGGCCGCAGAGGTCGGGTGCCCGACTCATGCGGCCGGGCCTATCCATATGTGGGCGGGCGTCGGCGCGGCCGGGGCTTGCTGACGTAGGGAGCCTTGTTACTTGGTTCCTGGCGGGCTCACCTCACGAGGGTGAGGCTGTGTCGTCTCGCTCGTTCTTAGGTTCTTGATTGTTTGAAGCGCGGGCGGCGGGTTCGACCGTTGATGGGCATGGCCGGGTGCGCTGCTCCCAGGGCGTAGATGGAACCACGGCTCATGGCGCAGCCCCACCGCGGGGCACCTGTGGGGCAGGCGTCAACCGGATGCGGCGGTGCCCAGGTCGGAACGGGTCCCTGTCGCGGCCTGTAAATCTGCCGGCTCAGCCTTCCTAGGTTCGAATCCTAGCGCCGCCACACGGAGGGAAACCCCCTCTGACCTGTGAAAGCAGCAGGTCAGAGGGGTTTCTTCGTTCCTGGACAGCTCCCCGTGGGGCTGGGCGAGGGGGTGACCTGTGTTCCAGATGCTCACCGCGTGACCCCTGTGCGCGCACGCCTGCGAGGAGCGCGCGGACCTGCCGAGGGTTCGCGACGCTCCCCGGATCCACCTCCTGAGCTGTTCTCGGAGCGGTCCACTTCACGGTGGTGAGTGGCTTCACCGGTTCGATGAAGTACTGCTCTTCCACGACAAATCCCAGGATGTCGCTCAGGCATGCTCGTTTGCGCTTCGCCGTCCGAGCCGCGGCGGACTTGCCGTCGAGCCGCAAGGACAGCGCGTCCAGAGCCGCACGCACCGTGGAAGCGTCTTCAAGAGCGGATACGGCCAACGAGTTTCCGAACGGCTGCGGACGGGCCCGGCTACGCCGCGGTGCGGTTCGCCGACTCGGGAAGCTTCCGCTCCACGTTCACCACCGCCACCACGGCGATCAGTATGTTTCCGGCGACCAGCAGGCCGATGTACACGGCCGGCTGGTGCAGACCGAGGAGCAGGCCGGCCAGCACCGGGCCCAGCACGGTCGCCGTCTGGTTCGCGGTCCGGCTGAGCGCGTTGTACCGGCCGCGCAGGTCGTCCGGTGCGAGGTCGTTGACGATCGCCGGCAAGGTCGGCTGGATGAACGTCTCGCCGAGCGCGAACACCGCCATGAAGGTGATGAGCAGGGCGACCGCCGACCACGAGCTGTGCCCGATCCCCGAGCCGCCCAACAACAGCCACGCCGCCGCCCAGATCACGCCCGCGGCAGCAAGGACGCGCGTCCGTCTGCGCCGCTCGATCCGCCCCACGACGAAGGTCTGCAGGAGCACGATCACGGCGGTGTTCGCGGCGAACGCGAAGCCCAGCGTGCTGGCCGGGGCACCGCTGACCGAGTCGGCGAAGGCAGGCAGCCCGCTGGTGAGCTGTCCGTAGCCGATGATCACCGCGCCGAACTCCAGCAGCGTCAGGGCGAGCACCGCGGGTCTGCGCAGCACGGCCAGGTAGCCCGGCCCGGGTCCGGAGCTGCCGGCGGCAGGCTCAGCCGGAGCCGCTCGTGGTCCGCCGACCTGCCGGAGCGGCAGGGCGAGAACGGCCAGTGTGGGCAGGAAGGCCGCCGCATCCACCAGGAAGATCGTCTGGAACGTCCAGGGGTGGCTGGTGCTCACGAACAGCCCGCCGACCGCGCCACCGAGCCCGATCCCGAGGTTGAACAGCAGGAAGTACGCGGCGAAGTACCGCGGGCGGAGTCCCGAAGGGACGATCGTCGAGATCAGGCTCTGCCCAGCCGGCTGCACCACGCCCAGCCCCGCGCCGGTCAGCACCAGGCCGACCACCGCCCCCGGCAGGTTCCGCACCAGGGCCAGCGAGACATCGCCCAGTATGAACATGGCCAGCGCCACCATGAGTACCCGCCGCGCGCCCAGCCGGTCGATCAACGTTCCGGACGGCAGGACGGCGAACACCCCGGACAGTGCCTGCACGGCGATCAGCGCCCCGGCGGCACCGACCCCGATCTTCAGCACGTCGTGCAGGTAGACGAAGGTGAACGGCAACACCAGCCCACTGCCGAAACTGTCCAGCACGATGACCGACAGCAGCAGCTGGCCCTCCCGGGGCAACCGGTGCCACAACAGGCGTGTCGTCAGAGCGGCTGCCGAATCGTCGGAAATCGCACTCACTCCGAGTGCTCCAGGCGTTGTTCCGACGCCGCCGCCAGCCGGGCGAGGTTGGCGTCCACCTTCTTGAACGCCTCGACGTACTCGCCGATCACGGCCTTGTCCTCCGGCCAGTTGTTGAAGGTGGGCAACGAAAGCGCGTCCTTCGCGACGGCCGCCGCGACGGGCTGTTCGGCCGGGTCGTTGCACACGGAGGTGAGCGACGGGAACAACGGGTGCCGCGTCTGGCGGTAGAGCGGCTGGGTGGAGAGTTGCGGACCGGACGGCACCCCTACTTCGACGTTCTCGGCGCGCAGTGCGCGGATGACGAGATCGCGGGTGACGCCGTCCGGCAACGGCCGCAGGCGAGGCTTGTACCCGTACCACGCGCCCATGGTGGCCTCGGGGCGGATGGCCACCGGCTCGAGGAAGGACACCTCCCGGAGGCCGGCGCTGAGGTACTTCAGGCAGGCGTGCCGCTGTTGCGAACGCTCCGGGAAGGCCGCCAGCGAGTTCCGGGCCACGATCGCGTTGAACGGCGACATGCGCAGTTTGAGACCGAAACCGGTGACCCAGTACTGGCGCAGCTGCGGGTCGATGACCTGATCGCGGGACCGGTCCCGGTAGTGCCCCAGCAGCACCGCGCGGTCGTGCACCTGCTCGTCCGAGGTGACCATGATCCCGCCCTCACCGGCGAACACGGCCTTGTTCGCCTGCAGGGAGAAGACCGCGGCGTCGCCGAACGTGCCGACCGGCCGCCCCCGCCACGTGCTGCCGTGCGCGTGCGAGCAGTCCTCCAGCAACCGGAATCCGTGCTGGTCGCGCAGTTCGAGCAGCGCGTCCATATCGCACGGGTGGCCCCACTGGTGGACCGCGGTCACCACCCGCGTCCGCTCGGTGATCCGCTCGGCGACGCTCGCCGGATCGATGCACCGCGTCTCGCCGTCGATGTCGGCCACCCGGACCGAAGCACCGAGACCGAACGCGGGGCTCAGCGCTGCGTGGTAGGTAAGGTCGGGGCCGACCACCTCGGCTGACGGCTCCACACCCAGGGCGAAGTAGGCGGCGAGCAGCGCGCTGGTACCGGAGTTGAACGTGACGGCGTACGAGGCCCCACCGCCGAGGAAGGCGAGGAACTCCCGCTCCAGCTCTCCGGTCGGGCCGTCGTTGCCGCGGATGGAGATGTCCGTGCGCCGCTGCTCGGCGAGCTGCGCCAGTTCGTCCTCGCTCGGCTGGGGCGGCCACACCTCGTGCGGTCGCGGCGCCGAGACGGCCGGCGTTCCGCCGAACAGGGCCAGCGCTGAGAGCTCCATGGTCAAAGATCCTCCGTCATCGTTGTCGGGAACCGAAGAACGGCGTCGCCAGCTCGTGCAGGTTCGAATTCGCGGACAACACCCCGTCGCCGTACCACAGAGTTCCGCCGTCCAGCGCCGTGCACCGGCCGCCGGCCGCCCGGACGACTGCGGCCGGCGCCATGATGTCCCACGGGCTGACCACCGGCTCCGCCGCGATGTCCAGCACGCCTTCCGCGACGAGGCAGTGCGACCAGAAATCGCCGAACGCCCGGTCGTGGTAGACCTTCGAAGCCAGTTCGAGGTATCCGGGCCCGGAGTCGAACCGGCCCCAGGTCGACAGCTCCGTCGTGGACATGTACGCGTCGTCGAGCTCGGCCACCTCGGACACACACAGCTCACGTGTCCGGCCCATGCAGTCGACGTGCGCACCGATACCCGGTACGCCCCACCATCGTCGGCCGAGAGCGGGCGCGCTCACGACGCCGAGTACGGGCTCACCGTCCACCGCCAGACTGATCAGCGTGGCCCAGACCGGTACCCCCCGCAGGAAGTTCTTGGTCCCGTCGATCGGATCGAGGACCCAGACTCGTCCGTCCACGCTGCTCCGCCCACCGCGCTCCTCGCCCAGCACGGCGTCCTGCGGCCGCCGCTCGGCCAGGATCGTCCTCAGCAGCTCTTCGGCGGCGAGGTCGGCGTTGGTCACCGGGGTGCGATCGGGTTTCTGCCGTACGACGAGGTCGTCCCGCTCGAAGTGATCCATGGTGACCGCATCCACCCGGTCAGCCAGGTACAGGGCCAATTCCATGTCCGAGTTCATCAGTCTCACTCCGCCTGGTTCTGCGCTTCGCGACCTTCCCATTCCGTTCGCAAGATCCCCATCACGACGTCGTCGTGCCGCCGCCCGCCGTGAAAAACGCGCTCGCGCAACCGCCCCTCCTCCACGAATCCCAGCGACGAGTACAAACCGATGGCTCGCGTGTTGAACGAGAAGACGTGCACCTCCACCCGATGCAGGTCCAACCGGGAAAACGCCACGGTCAGCAACTCGGTCATGGCCGGGCGGCCCAGCCCCTGCCCCTGGTGCTCTGGACCGAGCATGATCGCGAGTTCACCGGTGCGGCTGGGCGACCGGAAGCCGAAGACGGCGACGTAGCCGGCCAACGACCCGCCCGCATCCACCGCCAGGGCGAAGGAATCGGCCGCCGGATCGTTGCTCCCCCAGTTCCGGAAGATGTCCTTCATGACCTCCGGCGGCCGGGGAACCGGCCAATCCGACTGCAGGTCCCGGACATCGTCGTGCAGCCACCAGTCCGCCAGGACAGCCAGATCATCCTCGTGGAAGGCGCGGAGCCGGACCTCGCGTTCCACCCGATCACTCGTCACGACAGTGCGCTCCGCGGAACACCGAACGAACGGCCCGCGAATAGGACCCGGCCGCCGGCCACGACGTACAGCCGCAGGCGTTTGGTGTGCTGATTTGCCGGAGAGTTCATGCGAAAACTTCCTTCGACGGTGACGGTCTCGCCCGGCCGAGCGTACAGTTCGGCGTCCGCCAGCCTGACTTCCAGGCCATCCAGCACACCGTGGGTGAACGCGCCACCGATGACCCCGTCGATCGCCTTCGCGCTGTCGTTGCTCAACTCCACGGAGAACGGAACGTCCGTCTCGGA
The DNA here is from genome assembly GCF_057320905.1 of Streptomyces sp. DSM 116793. Lineage (NCBI taxonomy): Bacteria > Bacillati > Actinomycetota > Actinomycetes > Kitasatosporales > Streptomycetaceae > Streptomyces > Streptomyces sp. DSM 116793. Next base: position 5,500,657 of record NZ_CM170494.1, read on the forward strand.
CAGCAATTCTGTCTTGCAGTCGACAAAGAAATTCACGCCCGGATCATCGACGTCCTGATTGGCCCCGCACACCGGGCACGAGTCGAGGAACCTGAGCATGTCCGGGTCGTGGAGCGTCCGGCACTCGTACCGCAGCACCACCTCACCGCAGTACGGACAGGGGCCCGGCGCGATCCGCGCCACGGTCTGCACGGTGTCGCGGTAACCCTCGACGAAGTGGAACTCGCTCCGCCTGGTCATCTTCAGCAGCCGGTTCAGCACCAGCGAGTCGCTCTCGCGCAGGTCACCGAGGATCGACTGCCGCCGCTTGTCGAAGGAGGCGAACAGCCCGAGATCCAGGCGCGCCTTGGCTTCGAGCCTGACCAACGTCGGCAGCGACTGCGCGGCGCCATGCAGCGCTCCTCTGTGCCCGTCCGCATAGACACCGAGGAAGCGCAGCCGGTCCACGGCCCTGATCGAATCCGCGAGGTACCTGGTCGTCGCCGAGTGCTGGGCTTCCCGGAACACGATCGACACGTCGTTGCGGGCCCGGTGCCCGGGATCCAGCGGCAGGAGCAGCACGCCTTCACCGACCGGAAGCCGGCCCCGGAACCAGAACAGCGACTCCCCCACGTCTCCGGACACGACATCGGGCACGAGTCTGTGCTCCCGCCCGGCATCGAGCTCCACGAAGCCGGCCGGCGCGGCGCCGGCCGGCACCCGGAGGTGCACGTCCCGGCCGTCGTTCCACCCGTTTACCCGCGGCCAGTCCCGGCTCGCCCGCGGAGCGGTCAGCCGGAGTTCCGGATCACCCCAGAGAACCACGCTCGGCGAATCGATCCCGGTCTGGCGCATGTGATCGTTCACCGCTCGCGCGCATTCGCCCATCGTCGCGCCGCTGTCGACCAAGGCGTGGAACAACAGGTTCTCGCCGAGCGTGCTCTCCTTCAATAACGGGCTTGCGAAAAGCGCGGCGGCCCAGCCGTCGAGGAACGCCTGTCCGACCGAGAACTCGTTGAGCCCACCGAACAGGGACACCGATCCCTTGGCGGACAAGCAGGTGTTCAACAGCACCGCGCGCGCCTGGACGTCCTGCGGGCGCAGCAGCTCGTCGCCGTCGAACGCACACGTGCCGTCCGCGACGCAGGCGGGTGCCGTAGCGGTCACGCCGAGGTGCGCGATGGCCGGTTCCCGGGCCGGTTCCGGCGCCGGCCCGCGCTTACCGCAGAACTTCTGCTGCGGACCGGCAATCACGTAGTCCTCGTTGCCGTGCGCGCACACGCTCAGCGCACGGAGCGGCTCGCGCAACCGCGCCACCGGGGCCGGCACACCGTCCGGGTACACGGTGAGCGACGTCGACGCGATGGCCTCGCCGCCGGCGACCAGCGGCGCGATGCAGATGTCCGTGCCGCCGGTGACCTGCGAGTATATGAGCGTTTTGACGACCAGGAAGCTCAGTTCCTCCGTGCTCCGCGTGGCCATCACTCCGACGGCCGTGCGTGGACACCGTTCCATCAGCCGGAAGACCCGTTCGAGTGAGACGTCCGCCTCGTGCCCCATCAGGATGACGGACTCCGCCGACCGAACGTCCTCGTCGACCAGGTCCCCGGCGCGTGCCCAGGATGCCTGCTTGCAGCGCGCGAAATAGCGGGACACATCCTCGTACTCACCGCCGGAGCAGTCGACGACCCATGCCTTCTCGCGGGGCGGCGCCGCCCCGTTGACCGCGGCTGCCTGATCGGCGTGCACCGCCGGGTCCGCGAACTCGGCCAGCATCCGTTGCAGGGTCCTGGACGGAGCGCCCAGCAGGGCGAGTCCGCTGACCTGCCGAAGATCGCGTGCTTCCGCCACCGTCCGGATCTTCATGTCTGGGCATCCTCGTTCGTGGAAGACAGGTACAGGGCCATCAGCACCGCCGACGGGATGTGATCGCCGTAACCGAGCCGCAGATTGTCGGCCAGCCGGACGTCGGTGTTGTCCACCCACGCACCCTCGGCGAACTTTCTTTCCTCGAGTCGAAGCTCCTCGTCGCCGATATCCAGCCGCACCCAGAAAAGACACTCGTGCGCCGTGTCGTCCTGCAGCCGAATCCACCGGCAGGAGAACCAGTTGATGTCGAGTTCGGTCGCGATCCCCGTCTCTTCCCGAATCTCCCGCACCAGCGCCTCCGTTGCGGTCTCACCCGGCTCGACCTTGCCGCCGACGATGTCCCACCCGTCGGGGAAGACCGGCCTGCTCGAACTGCGCCGCTGAACGTAGGCGCGGCCGTTCGCGTTCACCAGCACCGCGCCGACCAATTGGCTCCGGCCGTCAACCGCGGTCATCGAGTGGCTCATAGTTTTGCCTCGCCAATCAAGGCTTCGTTGTCGTTCAGGGTGCGCCACCGATGGTGCGTCGACTCGTGGTAGATGAGCTCGCACAGCCGGACGTTGGCGACGTGTCTTCTCAAATGAGACCGCCAGTCGTCCGGCCGGCCCATCAGTTTCAGGGCCTCCGAGAGCACGCCTTCACCGATGGCCAGCTTGTCGGCGGTGAACCGGGTGACCTCCTGGTTCGCCGAGCCGTGCCGGGTGACGGTGACGACGGCGTTCCGCGGATCGATCCGCACCATCCCACCCTTGCAGTGCACCTCGAAGCTCTCGTGCTTGCGATCGGAGTGCCGGAGGACGTGCAGGTTGCCGGTGCAGTCGCCCTCGGTCAGGGTGAGCCGGACACTGGCGATGTCCTCCAGTGTCTCGTCCTGGCTCGACGTGTAGACGTAGTGCATGTCGCCGGTCGCCTCAAACGCGTCACCGAACCACGTGGTGAGCACATCGAGCGCGTGGTAGCCCATGTCGAGCAGAACTCCGCCGACCGCGAACTCGCGCTGCGCCCGCCAGCCGGAGGTTGATGACGGGATATTCGCGTGGTACTCGTAGCAGAACCACACCGGCTCACCCAGCGCCGCCAGGCTCCGCCGGGCGAAGAGGAAGTCGGAACGGAATGCCCGCTGGGTGAGCGTGATGACCGGGGTGCCGGTCCGCTCGGCAGTCCTCATCAGCACTCTTGCCTCGAGCTCGTTCATCGCGAGCGGCTTCTCTTTGAGAACCGGTATGCGGCCCTCCAGGAGCTTCTTGGCGATGTCCACGTGCAGGTGGTGGGGTACGGCCACGAAACAGGCATCCATCGCGCAGCCGCGCAGGAGTTCCTCGGTGGAGGCGAACACCGGGAACCCGTACTCGGCGGCAACGTTGTCGGCGTCGGCCGAGCTGTCGACGCCGCCGCACACCGCGATGCCGTCCATCCGGCGTAACGTGGCCAGATGCTCTTGTCCCTGCTTCCCGGCAAAACCGATCATGCCGACGTTGATGGTCATGCATCCCCCTCACGACGTCGGCGTCATCACTTTTCCAGCCACCAATCCCCTATCGCGAGGCCGTCGAGGCCGGTCGAGTAGAAGGTCCTGATGGCGTCCCGTGGAGTCAGCACGATCGGCTCGGAATCGTCGTTGAAGCTGGTGTTCAGCACGACCCCCACGCCGTTCGCCGCCTCCATGTGGTTGATCAGCTCGACGTACCGCGGATGCGTTTCGGGGACGACGATCTGCGCCCGCGTGGTTCCGTCCACGTGGTTCACCGCGGGAAGTCTGTCCCGCTGCTCCGCGGCAAGGGTGGCCGCCGTGAGCATGAACGGCGAGCCTCGGCCCTCCAGCAGGTGCGCGGCGGTTTCGGCGGTCATGCTCGGCGCAAGCGGGCGCCACATCTCGCGCCCCTTGATCCGGTTGACCGTCTCGAGCATCTCCTTCCTGGTGGGGTCGGCCACGATCGACCGGTGCCCCAGGGCGCGCGGGCCGAGCTCCGCCCTTCCCTGGAACCAGCCGACCACCTTCCCAGAGCCGATCGCCTCAGCGGTGCGCTCGGCGATCGCCGGCACGTGCCGTGCGCTCAGCCCGGCGGTCTCGATGGCGAGCTTGATCTCCTCGGAGGAGAACTCCGGGCCGAAGTAGGCATGCCCGATCGGTCCGCGGACCGTCTCGCCGGCCGACTTGGCGGCCCAGAGCGCCGCACCCGCGGCCGTACCGCCATCGCCCGACGCCGGGAACGCGTAGAAGTCGCTGACGCACGGCAGTTGGCTGAGCTGCCCGTTCGCCGAGCAGTTGAGTCCGCACCCGCCGCCGACCACGAGGTTGCCCGAGCCGGTCCGGCGCACCGCCAGCTCGGCCAGGTGCCGCAGCGTCGCCTGGAGCTCCGACTGGGCGCTGGCCGCTATGTCGGCGTACTGCATGATCTCCGGGCCGCGGATCCGCGCGCGGGCGCGCGGATGGTCGAACACCAGCTCACGCTCTGGTTTGACGGAGAGCCTGCTCGCGAGCCAGTCCATCCAGCCGTGCACGACGTCTGACGAGCGGCGGTCGTACGGCCCGGTCGGCCTCGGCAGGCCGACCTCGTACCCGTCGGCGGTCATGGTGAGCGGGAACCGCACGGTCGGCCTGCCGTAGGCGGCAAGCCCCATGGTCTTGCCTTCGCTGCCGAAGCGGAACCCGATGAACCTGGTGACGGCTTCGTACATGTGCCCCAGGGAGTCTTCGATGCCCATCCGGCCGAGTTCGCGCAGCTCGCCGTTGGTGAGGTGGTAGAGCGTCGTGGACGCCTGCTCGCCCTGTCCGTCGACGACGAGAACCGCCGCCTCGTCGAACCCGGACCCGATGCAGGCCGCATAGGCGTGCGCCACGTGGTGGGCGACCGGCTGCAGCGGCGGCAGCTTCTGGCCCTCGAAGAACTCGTGGCCCATCAGCTGCGCGGTGTACCCGGCGATGTAGTCGGACTCCGGCGCCAGCCCACCATCCCAGCCGGTGGCGATGAGGTCGACGTCGCCAAGCCGGACCCCGGCCTCGCTGAGGCAGTAAGCGACGGCGTTAATGGGCATTTCACCCTCGGCCTGCTTCTTGCGCAGGAACCGCTCTTCTTCCGCTGACGCGACGAGCTTTCCATCGACGACGATGGCGGCTGCGGGGTCATGGCTTAATCCTCCACTGACGCCAAGGACGATCATAGTTCTCCCCTGTCGTTCGCCATTAAGGTACGCGGTTTGCGGGATAACGCCCGTACGCTCGTATTGCTTGCGGCCCCCCTTCCCAACTGAACGCACTCTCGTACGCGGCCTCTTCGCCGGACGGCCCTGGATGCGGCCCACAACCAGATGAAAGTCCTCAACAGTTACCGCGGAGCAGCAGCCGGTGCCCGGGGGCGCCCCGTGGACCGGGGAATTGGCTGTTCTGGCGCTTTGACCGAACGTACAATGATCCGCTGCGTGCGTCTAGTACTCCAGTTGTAATTCGCTATTCCTGCTGGTCAGGGGTTTCTGTTTCTGTCGGCGAGCTGACGTGCTGTCGGGTTGGGGGAAGTTCGCGACCGGCAGTGCGGCGCTTGTAGTGGCAGTGATCCTTTGCAACTTGCTTCATGAGTAGATCATTGGGCCGACAGATGGGTGAAGCCCCTGGTGGACGGGGTTCATGACCAAGATCATCCGGTACTGCCAGAGGCTTCGTGTGCTTGTCTGCCCGTGCGGTCCGGAGGCGTCCACTCGGTCCCTGTCCTTCCTCGCCGCTTCGACGAAGGCGTACGTCCTGCTCGACGGGACGCTCCTGCCGATCGACCGGTCCGGGGTGGGTTCCGCGGCCGATGGAGAAGCTTTCCGCAGGTCAGCAGGGTGTGAACCGATCCCAGGCCAAGGTCCGTGCGCTCGTCGAACAAGCCACGGCCACCCTCGAGAACTGGCGGCTCCTCCGCAAACTCCGCTGCTCGACCACCCGCGTCACGGGCCTTGTCCAGGCTTGTCCAGGCTTGTCCAGGCCGTCCTCACCCTGCATCACGCCGGCTCAGGTTGGCCCCCTGCGCTGGGTCGGGTCTGGTTCCTCTATCTCTATCTCGCGGTAGCGTGACTGAGGGATTCCAAGGGCCTAGTCGTAACCCGAACGGCTACCTGAGAGCGATGCGTTACCCGGATTCTGGGCTCTTGTGAATTGACCAGGACTGGCAGTACTTGCGGACAGGTCTCAGCTGCGCTTCGCAACTTGCGGAGTCCGTGCTCCAGCTTGAAGAGCATCCATCTCTGCCGTATGTCAAGGGGGCCAAGAGTTCCTCGTGCTGCTGCCAAGTGAACTCTATGGGCCATCCGCATTCTGTAGGTACACGCGTAAACACCTCGTGGCCTCTGCGGGTTGTTTGCGACGCTCACCGGGGTCTTCCGTTTTGAGCGGTGCATCCGCGTGTCCTTTTGTGTAGAAGTGCTTTTCTCAGGCCCCGAACGGCGACCCATTGAGTTACCGAGAGTAATAGATGTGTGTCGCGCGTGATGTGTTATTTCCAGCCGTGCAGCCGTGCAGCCGTGCAGCCGTGCAGCCGTGCAGCCGTGCAGCCGTGCAGCAGTGGGGGCGGGTATTCGCTGCGAGGGCTCGGAGGGACGCCCTCCGACAGAGGCGCTGATGTAGCGCAGAAAATGATCCGGGTCGGCGACCAACGCGTTGTTTGCGCAGAACTTCCTACGTCTCTCGGACCGCGGCGCAGCGCTGTGGGCCGCGGGGCCGTGAGCTGTGGGTGTCAGCCGGTGGTGCGGAGGTCTGCGGTGACGCGGAAGCGCTGGAGGACCACCGGGGTGGTGTCGTCCACGGTGAACTCGGGGTCCTCCAGCGCCGTACGCATCTGCTCGCTGTGCCAGAAGCGTTCGTGGTTCGCGCGCCACTCGGCGACGCTGGTGTCGCCCTCTCCCTCGTCCAGGGCGTGGGCGAGATCCACCTGCGCCAGCGGGACGATGCGCACGGCGGTCACCTCGATGACGGCGACGGGGCGGTCGTCCGAGTCGGTGACCACCGCCCGGTCGCCCACCTCCGGCAGCGGCTCTCCCCCGTGCTCGTAGTCGGCGACGACGCCCGTCGTGGACGTCTTGGAGCCGTCCAGGATCGCCGAGACGAGCCGGTCGCGCAGCGGGCCGGGGAACGCGAACTCGGCTCTGGGCAGCGCCGCGAGGTCCGCGGCCGAAGGGAGAGCCACGTCTGCGCTCACGGGGAGGCCTCCGTCTGCGCGCAAGGGGAGGCCTTCCTCTGCGCCCGAAGGGAGACCTGCGTCCGCGCCCGGAGGCGGACCCGCTTCCGCAGGGCGGTCCGTCGTCATGCGGCCACCGTATCGGCGTGCCGACGATGGCCGGGCGCGCCGAGGGGCCACCGATGCCGCGGGCGCCGTGGGAGCTCAGTTTCCGGCCACCGACTTCACCGCCACCGAGACCGGTGTCGAGCCGCCGATCAGCTCCAGGGTGAGGCCCGCCGTCGCGGCCGAGTCGCCCAGTTCGGCCAGGACCATGGCGACGTCGTCCCTGGGGATGTCGCCGCGGCCGGTGCTGGCCTCCAGGCGGACCTGGCCCGTGCCGGGGGAGTTGGTGAGCCTCCCCGGCCGCAGGATCGTCCAGTCCAGGCCGGAACGGCCCCGGAGGGCCTCCTCCGCCTTGCCCTTGGCGCGCAGGTACGCGTCGAAGACCTCGTCCCCGGCGTGGTCCGGGTCGGCGTTCTGCGAGGAGACGAGGAGGAACCGGCGGGCACCCGCCCTTTCGGCCGCGTCCGCGAACAGCACCGCCGCCGCCCGGTCCACCGTCTCCTTGCGCTCGACTCCGCTGCCCGGCCCCGCGCCCGCCGCGAAGACCGCCGTGTCGGCGCCCTCGAGATGGCGCGCCACCTCGTCGACCGAGGCCGATTCCAGGTCGCACACCGCGGGCTCGGCGCCGGCCGCCCGCAGGTCGTCCGCCTGCGCCGGGTTGCGGATCAACCCCACGACCTCGTCACCGCGTGCCGAGAGCAGTTTCTCCAACCGCAGCGCGATCTGACCATGTCCGCCAGCGATCACAGTACGCATGCTTTCGACCGTACGCCGTGCAGGGTGAGTTCGCCGCACGACGGGGGGGTCGGCTGCGCCAGGGGGCTGCGGGCGCTGCGGGCACTGCGGGCACTGCGGGCGTTCCGACCGAGTCCGTCTGCGTTCGGCCGTTTCCGTCCGCGTTCGGCGGTGTGCGTCTGCGTTCGGCCGTGTGCGTCTGCGGTCGGGCAAGTTCGGCCGTGTCCCCCGGCGGCGACCGTGTCCCCCGGTGTCGGCCGAGGGTGTCCGTGCGGGCCGCGTCTGTCGGCGGCGGCCGCGTCTCGTCGGTCCCGGTCGTGGCGTGGGGGCGGCGGTGCCGGTCCTGTCGCGGGGCGTCGGTCGTGTCGCGGGGCGTCGGTCCTGTCGCGGGGCTCCGGTTCGCGTCGCTGGGGGAGTGGGTCCCGTTCGGTGAGGGCGCCGGTCGTGCCGCAGGGCACGGCCCGTGCCGTTGGGGCGCGCCTCGTGTCGCCGGGGTGAGGGGCGTGTTGCGGGGCACGGGTTGCGCCGCGCGGTCGTGAGGGCGCGGGCCGTGTTCCGGGGCCCGCCGCGCACCGCCTCACGCACCGCCTCACGCCCCTCCGCCCCACCCCAGTCCTCGTGGCCCCCCGCCCTGCCGGGGCAGGTCCAGGGCGATGGCGGCGGCCGAGTCGCAGTACTCGCGTACCGCGCTGGTGCGGGAGACGACACGGCCGCGGTGCACGACGACGCGGCTGTACGCGAGGGAGAGGGCGCCCGCCAGGCGCCGCCCCCGTACCGCGAGGAGATCCGCGGGGAAGCCGGCCTCCACACGGACCTCGGGCAGGCCGAGGGCCGCCCGGGCCGCGCCGCTCACCGCCTCGTAGGCGTCCGCCGGGGACAGGCCGTGGCGGGAGGCCAGCAGGTAGGCGGCCTCCAGCGGGTCACCGCGGCCGACCGGGTTCGTCAGGTCGCGCAGGGCGCCGCTGCCCGCCGCGACCCGTACTCCCGCGGCGCGCAGCAGCCGCACAGGAGCCGTGCCCGTGCGCGCCGCACCCACGGCATGCTCCGATACGCCGTTCGCAAGCGGCATGCCCGCGCCCGACGGCACACCCGCGCCCGGCACACCGGGGACCGACTGCGCACCCGCGGCCGGCGGCGCCCCCAGGCCCGGGGCACCCGAGTCGGCCGGCGGCCCCGGGCCGGCGTCCGTACCGAGACCGGCCGGCACGGTCAGGTCGGCCGGCAGGCCGAGGCCGGACGTCCCGCAGCCGCCCTGCGGCAGGCACACCACCGTCACCCCCGCCGCGGCGAGCCGCTCCGCGGCCTGCCCCGCGACCTTCGCGGGCAACCGCGCCAGTCCGCCGCAGGGCCCGACGGCGACTCCCGGCCGCAACCCGCCGACCGCCGCGGCGAGCCGCGCGAGGCGCGCCGGATCGTCACCGTCCGTGTGCAGGTCCACCGCACAGCCGTGCTCCGCCGCGATCTCCAGGACGGCCTCCACATAGCCGGCGGGGTCGGGGTCCGCGTCCGGGCAGCCGCCCACCACCGAGGCGCCCATCTTGACCGCGTCCCGCAGCAGCGCCAGCCCCTCGGCGCCGGCGGCCCCGGTTAGCAGCCGTGGCACCGCCACCACGGAGAGGTCGGCGAGTCCGCGCAGCGCGCGCCCGGCCTCCAGGACGGCCTCCAGGGCGTCCAGGCCGTGCACCTCGCCGATCCGCACGTGTGACCGCAGGGCGGTGGCGCCGTGGCCGAGCTGGAGCAGCGCGGCCTCCGTGGCGCGCCGCTGGACGTCCTCCGGCTCGTAGCCGACCGGCCCGTCCGCGTCCGCCGACAGGGCCGTGTCGCCGTGCGCGTGCGGCTCGGCGGGGGCGGGCAGCAGCAGATAGCCGTCCAGGTCCACCAGCGCGGTGCCCGGCGGCGCGCCGAGGCTGCCCACCGTGCCGACCGCCTCGATGCGCGGCCCGGCCAGCCGTACGTCCACCTTGCGGCCGTCGGCCAGTCGTGCGCCGCTGAGCAGCAGACCGCCGCCCCCGCCCGCGGGTCCGCCCCACCCACCGGGGTACCCGGCGGGGCCGGAGGGCGGGGGCCACTGCGGCTGGCTGTCGGGCATCGGGCTCCTGGCGTCGGGGGAGTACGCCGAGCCTAGGGTGACGGCGCCCGGCCGTCCGGGAGGAGCGGAATAGTCGTACCGGTGTGGTGCCCGGGACGGGGCGTGCCGGTGTGGTGCCCGGGATGTGCCCGGGAGGGGAGCGTGCCGGGTGCGGTGCAGCAGGAAGGTGCGTCCGGGACCGACCGGGTGTGCGGGCATGGGGACACGAGGCGGGGCGTGTGCGGGTGCGGCGTCCGGGGCGGATGTGCGGGGCGCGTGCGCCTGGCGTGGCGCGCATGGGCCGGACGCATACGGATGCCACGCCTGGGCCACGGTCCACCGGCCCGGTCCGGCGGGCGGCCGGACGCCCGGGCGCGGGGCGCCCCGCGCCGGGGAACGGGGCACGCCTGGTGGGGCGGGCGGGGAAGCCTTGGCCATGACGTGGCAGGACCCACCGCGGGGCCCCCGAAACGGATTTGGGCGAACGGCCGACGACCGTGTAATGTCTTCCTCGCTCGCCCCAATAGCTCAGTCGGCAGAGCGTCTCCATGGTAAGGAGAAGGTCAACGGTTCGATTCCGTTTTGGGGCTCTGATGTGTGAGGTACCTTTGCAAGTGCCGGGACCCCGGTTCTCGGCCGGGGTGCCGCAGCACATCGCAGCGGTGTAGCTCAGTCGGTAGAGCAAGCGGCTCATAATCGCTGTGTCACCGGTTCAAGTCCGGTCACCGCTACTCTCAGTAGCCGATTGCGGGGTCGGTCCTTCGGTCGGCTACTATTTCTGCGTTCAAAGCAAGTTCTTTACGTCCACCGTTCGTCAAGGAGCACTCACGTGGCTGCCACCGACGTCCGCCCGAAGATCACGCTGGCCTGCGTGGAGTGCAAGGAGCGGAACTACATCACCAAGAAGAACCGGCGTAATGACCCGGATCGTCTGGAGATGAAGAAGTACTGCCCGCGCTGCAACTCTCACACGCCGCACCGCGAGACGCGCTAGACGCGTCAGCCAGGACTCTTCTTCGAGGCCGTCCCCCAATTGACGGGGACGGCCTCGCGTCGTTTCAGGGAGACATCAGAGCAGGAGGTGCCGAGCCATGGCGCTCGACCAGTCCTTCGTCGGGCGGACCTACCCGCCCACCGACCCCTATGAGGTCGGCCGGGAGAAGATCCGGGAGTTCGCGCGGGCCGTGGGGGACGACAACCCCGTGTACGCGGACACGGAGGCCGCCAAGGCGCTCGGCCACCCCGACGTGATCGCCCCGCCGACGTTCGTCTTCTCGATCACCTACCGGGCCGCGGGACAGGTCATCGAGGACCCCCAGCTCGGACTCGACTACAGCCGGGTGGTCCACGGCGACCAGAGGTTCTCGTACACCCGCCCGGTGCAAGCGGGCGACCGGCTCACCGTCACCACCACCATCGAGTCCATCAAGTCCCTCGCGGGCAACGACTTCCTGGAGATCCGCGGTGACGTGCACGACGAGGCCGGTGAGCATGTGGTGACCGCCTGGACCAAGCTCGTGGCGCGCGGACCCGAGGAGGCCTGATCCGGATGACGGAGCAGACGGCACAGACGGCACAGACGGTGCAGAGCGCGGCGCGGCCCGCCCCCGAGCGGCCCGCCTACGACACCACGGAGGTGGGCACCGAGCTGCCCGCCCGCACCTTCCCGGTGACCAGGGAGACGCTAGTCCGGTACGCGGGTGCCTCCGGGGACTTCAACCCGATCCACTGGAACGAGCGGTTCGCCAAGAGCGTCGGCCTGGAGAACGTCATCGCGCACGGCATGTTCACCATGGCCGAGGCGGCCCGGGTGGTCACCGACTGGGCCGGCGACCCCGGCGCGATCGTCGAGTACGGCGTCCGCTTCACCAAGCCGGTCGTGGTCCCGGACGACGACGAGGGCGCCCTGATCGAGGTCTCCGGCAAGGTCGCCGCCAAGCTCGACGATCAGCAGGTCCGCGTCGACCTCACCGCCACGTCCGGCGGCAAGAAGGTCCTCGGCCAGGCCCGCGCGGTGGTACGGCTCGCCTGAGCCGGCGGCCCCGTTGTGAGGCGGGGCACGGCCCAGGCAGGGGTGCGCTCCGCCGGCGGCAGGCCGGGCGTGCCCGTCAGGGGTGCGGGGCTGTGTCGTGCCGATATACGGCTCCGCCGCACGGGCGCGACCAGCCCCGACGAGAGCGGCGGGTGGCCACCGTCCTGACGAGAGCGGCGGGTGGCCACCGTCCTGACGGGACTGGCGGGTCGCCACCGTCCCGAAGAGCCCGGCGGGTCGCCACCGTCCCGAGGAGCCCGGCGGGTCGCCATCCTCCTGACGAGCCCGGCGGGTGGCCACCGTCCCGAGGGGCAGTCTCCGTCGTCTCCGGTGGCGGCACCTCCGACGGCCTGAGGCAGTGGGGGACGGCCGGTGGGTGGTCGGGCGCGCAGTCGCCCGCACCCATGGCGGTGGCGCACGAGTCGCCGCCCCACCGTCCGTGCCGCGCGCCGACCGCAGCGCCCCGTACCCTTCTGGTCGTGCACGAACTCCACGACGCCCCGCTCGCCCCCCTCACCACCTTCCGGCTCGGCGGCCCGGCGGCGCGGCTCCTCACCGCGACCACCGAGGCCGAACTGATCGCCGCGGTCCGCGCCGCCGACGCCGAGGGCACCCCGCTGCTGCTCATCGGCGGCGGCAGCAACCTCGTGATCGGCGACCGGGGCTTCGACGGCACCGCCCTGCACATCGCCACCACCGGCTTCGAGCTGGACGGCACGGAGCTCGAGGTGGCGGCGGGCGAGACATGGACGGACGCGGTCGCCCAGACCGTGGAGAAGGGGTTCGCCGGCATCGAGTGCCTGGCCGGCATCCCCGGCTCGGCGGGCGCCACCCCGGTCCAGAACGTCGGCGCCTACGGCCAGGAGGTCTCCGCCACCCTCACCGAAGTGATCGCCTACGACCGGCGAGCGGGCGAGACGGTGACGATTCCAAACGCCGAGTGCGCGTTCTCGTACCGGCACAGCCGCTTCAAGGCCGAACCCGATCGCTTCGTGGTCCTGCGCGTGCGGTTCCGGCTGGAGGACGCCGACGGGCTCTCCGCACCGGTCCGCTACGCCGAGACGGCCAGGGCGCTGGGCGTGGAGGTCGGCGACAGGGTGCCGCTCGCCCGGGCGCGCGAGGCGGTGCTCAAGCTACGCGCGGGCAAGGGCATGGTGCTCGATCCGGACGACCACGACACCTGGTCGGCGGGGTCGTTCTTCACCAACCCCGTCCTCACCGAGGAGGAGTTCGCCGCGCTCCACGCGCGCGTGGCGGCGCGGTTCGGCGACGATGTCACCCTGCCCGCCTATCCGGCGGGGGAGGGGCACATCAAGATGTCCGCCGCCTGGCTGATCGACAAGGCGGGCTTCGGCAAGGGATACGGCCCCGCCTCCGGCCGGGTCTCCATCTCCACCAAGCACACCCTGGCGCTCACCAACCGCGGCGGCGCCCGCACGGAGGACCTGCTCGCACTGGCCCGCGAGGTCGTGGCCGGCGTCGAGAAGGCCTTCGGGGTGCGACTGGTCAACGAGCCGGTGACCGTGGGCTGCGCGCTCTGAGCCAGACGGCTGTGGGCTGCGCCTTCTGAGGCGCGCCACCGTGGGCTGCGCTCTCTGTCCGCTGAGGCGGGTCACCGTGTGCTGCGCCCTCTGTCACGCTCAGCCGGGTCCCCGTGGGCTGCGCCCATCTGTCCGCTGAGCCGGGTCCCCGTGGGCTCCGCCCCTGTCCGCTGAGCCGGGTCCCCGTGGGCTCCGCCCCTGTCCGCTGAGCCGGGTCCCCGTGGGCTCCGCCCCTGTCCGCTCAGGCGGGTCCCCGTGGGCCGCGCCCTCCGTCAGTACGCCACCCCCACCCCCTGCCGCACCGTAGCCGGGTCCGCGAGGGCCGCGAGCATCGCGTGGGCGACGTCCGGGCGGCCGATGGTGCGGCCCCTGCGCGGGGTGCCGCCGACGACCGTGCGGTAGGTGCCGGTGAGCGCACGGTCCGTGAGTTTGGGCGGCCGCACGGACGTCCAGTCCGTGGCGCTCCGGGCGAGATCGCGCTCCATGGCGGCCAGGTCGGCGTAGATCTCCTTGAGGACCGCCTTCACGACCGAGATCATCGCGCGGTCGACGAACGGTTCCCCCTCGGCCTTCGGACCCACCGGGGCCGCGGAGACCACGACGAGCCGGCGCACGCCCTCCGCCTCCATGGCGGCGAGCACCGTACGCGTCAGCTTCGCGGTGATCCCGGCGTCGCGCCGGGTGCGGGCCCCGAGGCCGGAGAGCACCGCCGCACGCCCGGCCACCGCGGCCCGTACCGCCCCCGGATCCGTCAGATCGGCGCGGAACACCTCCAGCCGGTCGCCCCGCACCATCAGCCGGGCAGGGTCCCGCACCACGGCCGTCACCTCGTGGCCCGCGGCCAGGGCCTGCCGGACGATCTCCTGGCCGACGCCGCCGGTCGCACCGAACACCGTGAGCTTCAAGGCACCCTCCTCAGGGGGTGGGTAAGTGTTCACTCACCACTAGGGTGGGTAAGTACCCACCCACGAGTCAAGCCGCCTGGCAGCATTGGCCTGGCCTTACCCGGCACCGTCATCGGCCTCACTCGGCAGCGTCAGGGAGCGTGTATGCAGCAGCGGCCCACCAGGCAGCGCATTCTGGACGCCGCCCACCAGCTCATGCTGACCGTCGGGCTCGCCCGCACCACCACCAAGGAGATCGCGCGGGCGGCCGGCTGCTCGGAGGCGGCGCTCTACAAGCACTTCGCCAGCAAGGAGGAGCTGTTCATCAGCGTCCTCGGGGAGCGGCTGCCGCAGCTCACCCCGCTGCTCGACGAGCTGACCGCCGGCCCTGGGGAGGGCGGTCTGGAGGCGAACCTCACCGAGATCGCCCGCCGTGCCGCCCTCTTCTACGAGCAGAGCTTCCCGATCGCCGCCTCGCTCTATGCCGAGATGCAGCTCAAGCGCCGCCACGACGAGGCGCTCAGGCAGCTCGGCAGCGGCCCGCACCGGCCCATCGAGGGGCTGGCCGCCTACCTGCGGGCGGAGCAGGCCGTCGGCCGGGTCAGGGCCGGCGCCGACGTCTTCGCGGCCGCCTCGCTCCTGCTGGGCGCCTGCGCCCAGCGGGCCTTCGCCTACGACATGACCGAGGAGGGGCGCCCGCCGCAACCGCTCGACGAGTTCGCCGCCGGGCTCGCCCGTACCCTCCTGACGGGCATCGCCTAGGCGCACGCCCCGGGCGGCCGCGGGAACCGGCGGCCGAGACCGCGCCGGCGAGGCCGCGGGGGCACTCGTCGTGCCCGCGGCGCCCGTCAGTGCACCAACCAGGCGTCCACGCCCGCCAGCAGCTTCTCGCGCACGTCGCCCGGCGCCGCCGAGGCCCGGATGGACTGGCGGGCCAGCTCGGCGAGCTCCGCGTCGGTGAACCCGTGGTGCCGCCGCGCGATCTCGTACTGGGCGGCCAGCCGGGACCCGAACAGCAGCGGGTCGTCCGCGCCCAGCGCCAGCGGCACCCCGGCCTCGTACAGCAGGCGCAGCGGGACGTCCTCCGGCTTCTCGTAGACGCCCAGGGCGACGTTGGAGGCCGGGCAGACCTCGCACGTCACGCCGCGCTCGGCGAGCCGCCGGACGAGCGCCGGGTCCTCGGCGGCCCGTACGCCGTGGCCGATCCTGGCGGCGCCGAGGTCGTCCACGCAGTCGCGCACCGACTCGGGACCGGTCAGCTCGCCGCCGTGCGGCACCGACAGCAGTCCGCCCTCCCGCGCGATGGCGAAGGCCCGGTCGAAGTCCCTGGCCATGCCCCGCCGCTCGTCGTTGGAGAGCCCGAAGCCGACGATGCCGCGGTCGGCGTAGCGCACCGCGAGCCGCGCCAGCGTGCGGGCGTCCAGCGGGTGCTTCATGCGGTTGGCGGCGATCAGCAGGCGCATCCCGAGGCCCGTGTCGCGCGAGGCGGTCTCGACGGCGTCCAGGATGATCTCCAGCGCGGGGGTGAGCCCGCCGAGCAGGGGCGCGTACGAGGTGGGGTCCACCTGGATCTCCAGCCATCCGCTGCCGTCCCGCAGGTCCTCCTCCGCGGCCTCGCGCACCAGTCGCTGGATGTCCTCCGGCGCCCTCAGACAGGCGCGTGCGGCGTCGTAGAGGCGCTGGAAGCGGAACCAGCCGCGCTCGTCCGTGGCGCGCAGCTTCGGCGGCTCCCCGGCCGTCAGCGCGTCCGGCAGGCGGACCCCGTATTTGTCGGCGAGCTCCAGCAGCGTGGTCGGCCGCATCGACCCGGTGAAGTGCAGGTGCAGATGGGCCTTGGGCAGCTCGCTTACGTCACGTACTCCTCGCTCCATTCAAGGATCTTGCCGTATGCGGAGCGGGGCGCGGTAGCCGGATTGCCTGTTCGGGTCCTTGCCCGGACGGATGAGCGAACGGCGCACGTGGGGCGCGCCGGCGGCGCGTGCTCCGCGCGCACGACGGCGCGCGGAGAGCGGTGCGACCGCATACGAGCTTTGCCGGGTGCGCCCGCCCGGACGGGGCCGGGCCGTCCGCCCCGGACGGGACCCGGGCCTTGCACGGAAAACCGGGGCCGCCTGGCTCCGCCGCCGGGGGGAGCACCGCCCCGAGGGGGCTGCCCCCGCCGTGTCCGGATCGTCCGCCGGTTCTGGTTGCTCGCGCAGTTCCCCGCGCCCCCGACGGGGCGCGGGCGGGCTTCGGCGCGCCGGAAAGGGGCGCGGGGAACTGCGCGACCGGCCGAGGAGATACCCGCACACCGCCACCGTCCTCAGGAGGCACCCCGGACACGTCCAGGGCCACCGGCAGCGGTCCCCGGCAAGATGCCGGCCGGCAAGATGCCAGCCGACAAGAGACCGGCCGGCAAGCCTCGCCGACCGGCAAGACACCGGCCGGCAGGCGCCGCCCACAGCCGAGGCGTCGTGGGACGGGCGCGCCGGGGCTCAGTCCTTGGCCTCCGCCAGCAGCTTCTGGAGCCGGGAGATGCCCTCCACCAGGTCCTCGTCGCCGAGCGCATAGGAGAGGCGCAGATAGCCGGGCGTGCCGAACGCCTCGCCCGGGACCACCGCGACCTCGACCTCCTCCAGGATGAGCGCGGCGAGGTCGACCGTGTTCGCGGGGCGCTTGCCGCGGATGTCCTTGCCCAGCAGGGCCTTCACCGAGGGGTACGCGTAGAAGGCGCCCTCGGGTTCGGGGCACACCACCCCGTCGATCTCGTTCAGCATCCGCACGATCGTCCTGCGGCGCCGGTCGAAGGCCTCACGCATGGCCGCGACGGCCGACAGGTCGCCGGACACGGCGGCCAGGGCGGCGGCCTGGGAGACGTTCGCCACATTGGAGGTGGCGTGCGACTGCATGTTGGTGGCGGCCTTGACGACGTCCTTGGGGCCGATGACCCAGCCCACCCGCCAGCCGGTCATGGCGTACGTCTTCGCGACGCCGTTCACGACGATGCACCTGTCGCGCAGCTCCGGCACGACGACCGGCAGGGACGTGGCGGTCGCGTCGCCGTAGACCAGGTGCTCGTAGATCTCGTCGGTGAGCACCCACAGGCCGTGCTCGACGGCCCAGCGGCCGATCGCCTCCGTCTCGGCCCTGCTGTACACGGCGCCGGTGGGGTTGGACGGCGACACGAAGAGCAGCACCTTCGTACGCTCCGTGCGGGCCGCCTCCAGCTGCTCCACCGAGACCCGGTAGCCCGTGGACTCGTCCGCGACGACCTCCACCGGCACACCGCCGGCGAGCCGGACCGACTCCGGATAGGTCGTCCAGTACGGCGCCGGGACGATGACCTCGTCGCCCGGGTCCAGGATCGCGGCGAACGCCTCGTAGATGGCCTGCTTGCCGCCGTTGGTGACCAGCACCTGCGACGCGTCCACCTCGTAGCCCGAGTCGCGCAGCGTCTTCTCGACGAGGGCGGCCTTGAGCTCGGGGAGCCCGCCGGCCGGCGTGTAGCGGTGGTACTTCGGGTTCCTGCAGGCCTCTACGGCCGCTTCGACGATGTAGTCCGGGGTCGGGAAGTCGGGCTCGCCGGCCCCGAAGCCGATCACCGGGCGTCCGGCGGCCTTGAGGGCCTTGGCCTTGGCGTCGACGGCGAGGGTCGCCGACTCGGAGATCGATCCGATCCGGGCGGAGACCCGGCGTGCGGCTGGCTCGGGAGAAGGGGTTGCAGCGCTCATGCGCCCCATCGTTCCACGCCTGAAACGTGCCCGGCATATGGGTTTCACGGTCCGCACACCCGGGCAGGGCCGCCCCTCGGCCCCCTCCGGGGGGCGCCGGGCGGCGGCTGACTCTGGCTTTCTGTTCGACGTCGGCCCCGCGACCACGTACACTCACCAGTCGTTGGCTCCCGACGCCGTCCGTCCACTGCACTCGGTGCACCCGGGCGGATGCGGTACGTTGGGGGACACAGCACAAAGGGTCGTAGCTCAATTGGTAGAGCACTGGTCTCCAAAACCAGCGGTTGCGGGTTCGAGTCCCTCCGGCCCTGCTAGGCACAGATCCCGCCAGGGATATGTGGGCAGTACGTACCGCAAAGCATCGCCGTGCGGCTCCACCGGGCGCGGCACGGCCACGACCCGGGATCAGGTGAGGAAGAGTGGCGGACGCCGTGGGCTCCATCGACATGCCTGATGCTCAGGACGAAGAGGTACAGGAGCCCAAGAAGACCCGTAAGGGTGGCAAGCGCGGCAAGAAGGGCCCCCTGGGGCGGCTTGCGCTCTTCTACCGCCAGGTGATCGCCGAGCTCCGGAAGGTCGTCTGGCCCACTCGCCATCAGCTCACGACATACACCACAGTGGTGATTGTGTTCGTCGCCATCATGATCGGCCTGGTGACCGTGATTGACTATGGGCTTGATCACGTCACCAAGTACGTCTTCGGCTGAGCCGAGAGCGAAGGGTGCCCTGGCCGGCGCCCCTTTCGCGTGTTCCACCCCATGTATCTCAGGAAGAAGCAGCCACCGTGTCCGACCCGAACCTGAACGACGCCGCGCAGTCCGCGAGCGCGAGCTTCGAGTCCGCTGAGGACGAGCTCGACATCGTGGAGGCGGCAGACCCGGACCAGACTGAGGGCGGGGACCAGGCCGAGGCTGCCGACGCCGCTGCGGACGAGGCCGCCGAGGAGGCGGCCACGCACCCTGAGGGGGAGGCCGAGGCCGAGTCCGGCGAGGACGAGGCCGCGGAGGAGGAAGAGGCAGAGGCGGTCGACCCCGTCGCCGCGCTCCGCGAGGAGCTGCGCACCCTGCCCGGCGAGTGGTACGTGATCCACACCTACGCGGGCTACGAGAACCGCGTGAAGACCAACCTGGAGCAGCGCGCGGTCTCCCTGAACGTGGAGGACTACATCTTCCAGGCCGAGGTGCCGCAGGAAGAGGTCGTCCAGATCAAGAACGGCGACCGCAAGACCATCCGGCAGAACAAGCTCCCGGGCTATGTCCTCGTCCGCATGGACCTGACGAACGAGTCCTGGGGCGTCGTCCGGAACACCCCGGGCGTCACCGGGTTCGTCGGCAACGCCTACGACCCGTACCCGCTGACCCTGGACGAGATCGTCAAGATGCTCGCCCCGGAGGCCGAGGAGAAGGCGGCCCGCGAGGCGGCCGAGGCCGAGGGCAAGCCCGTCCCGCAGCGCAAGGTCGAGGTCCAGGTGCTCGACTTCGAGGTCGGCGACTCGGTCACCGTCACCGACGGCCCCTTCGCCACCCTCCAGGCCACCATCAACGAGATCAACGCCGACTCGAAGAAGGTCAAGGGCCTCGTCGAGATCTTCGGCCGCGAGACCCCGGTCGAGCTGAGCTTCGACCAGATCCAGAAGAACTAACCCGTCACCGGGCTGAAGACGCCCCCGCCCGCGGTCGTACCGCAGGCGGGGGCGTTTCTGCTGCGGCCCGTCCCTCACCCGGGGCCGGACCCGCGGCCGCGCCCCCGCCGGGAGGAACGGACCCGTGGCCGGCCCACCGCGCCGGGGCGGGTGAGCGCTGCCGGGGCCGGGGTCCGGGCCCAGACGAAGGGCGGGCACATCGTGGTCTCCCGGGCACCGGAGGGCGTGCCGGTCACACTCGCCGGGCGAGGCCCGTCATACCCGTGACCGACGACCTACCGGGGAGGCAGCCACCATGACCGCGATCGCAGACGTCAGGACCCTCACCGTCAGGACCGGCGCCTACTGGACCGCCACCGTGCTCGTCACCGCCGAGCTGGGCGTCGGCGGCATATGGGACGTGCTGCGCACACCGCAGGTGCGCGGGGTCGTCGGCCACCTCGGCTACCCCTCCTACTTCCTCGTCCTCCTGGGCGTGTGGAAGGTGCTCGGCGCCCTCGCACTGCTCGCGCCCCGGTTTCCGCTCCTCAAGGAGTGGGCGTACGCCGGCGTGATCTTCACCGACACCGGCGCGATCGTCTCCCACCTCACCGTCGGCTACCAGCTCGACGAGCTCACCTTCCTGGTGCCCCTCACCGTGCTGACCGCCCTGTCCTGGGCGCTGCGGCCCGCCTCCCGCCGCCTGCGGAGCCGGACGGCCGGAGCCGCCGCCACCTGCTGAGGCGCACATCGCCCCATCCTCAGCGCAGGCACGAGGCACGCGCCCCCCCGTCACTCCCCGCGCCCCGAAAAAGAAGCCCCGGCGCGACCACAACCATCCAGTGCGCCTACGGGTCTCACCTGATGACCGAAACGCACAGGGACGATGCTCTTAGTGATGACTCATGCTCTTTTGCGCTCATCACTCCCTATGCGCGTTTCGCGGCACGGCTGCAGACCTCGAAGAAGAGACTGGACCGGACCCACTGGGGGGACTACCTCATGCGTGCTCGTAAGACCGTCATCACCGCGGCCACCTGCGCCCTCGTACTGCTTCCCGCGGCCACCGCCATGGCCGGCAGCGGACCCGCCCCCGCCCCGGCCAAGCAGCGGACCGCCGTCGCGTCGACGGCGCCGTCGGAGCAGGGCAACCCGCGCAGCGCCGTCGCCCAGGCCGCCGCGGTGTGTGCGGACGCCTACCAGATCGGCACCACCGCGTACATCGACAGGGGCGGTGCGCACGTCGCCTCGGTGAAGCAGTTCTACTCCCCGTCCTGCGACCGGAACTACGGCTACCTCTGGGTGTGGGACAGCTTCCGCGACAAGTACAGCGCCTACGACACCAGCATCGGGATCTACAACTACGCCAAGGACACCGTCCTCGGCCAGCGCTTCTCCAACGCCACGCACCAGCAGGAGTTCTGGTCGGACCCGGCGGACACGGTCGACGTCTGCACCTCGGCCGTGGGCTCCCTGCGGCTGCCCGGCGACCCCGCCCCGACCTACGCGTACAGCAGCAAGCGCTGCTGAGGCACCGGCACCCGCGGCCCGCAGGGGCTGCTGACCGCACGACCAGGTCGGACCGGCCCACCGCCGGTCCGACCTGCTGGTTTCTTCTCGCGTGCGACTTACCGTTATCGTTGTGCGGTATGCCTCCATCCGGATGATCCGGACCGGAGGCTCGACACTCTCACTAGGACCCGGAGAGAGCAATGCCTCCCAAGAAGAAGAAGGTCACAGGGCTGATCAAGCTCCAGATCCAGGCCGGTGCCGCCAACCCGGCCCCGCCTGTCGGCCCCGCGCTGGGTCAGCACGGTGTGAACATCATGGAGTTCTGCAAGGCCTACAACGCCGCAACGGAATCGCAGCGCGGCTGGGTGATCCCGGTGGAGATCACGGTCTACGAGGACCGTTCCTTCACCTTCATCACCAAGACCCCGCCGGCCTCCAAGATGATCCTCAAGGCCGCGGGCGTGGAGAAGGGCTCCGGCGAGCCGCACAAGACCAAGGTGGCGAAGATCACCAACGCCCAGGTCCGCGAGATCGCCCAGACCAAGATGCCCGACCTCAACGCCAACGACCTGGACCAGGCCGCGAAGATCATCGCTGGTACGGCCCGTTCCATGGGCGTCACGGTCGAGGGCTGACCGTCCCGCACGACCACAGCCAGACCGTGGAAGGGCCTGCTCGGCCCGGACCACGACTCCTCGCACCGCTGGTCAGACGGACGCAGGGGTGCGCACCAACCCACAGGAGCAGCAAGTGAGCAAGCGCAGCAAGTCCCTCCGCGCTGCGGACGCCAAGATCGACCGGGAGAAGCTGTACGCCCCGCTCGAGGCCGTCCGCCTCGCCAAGGAGACGTCCACCACGAAGTTCGACGGCACCGTCGAGGTCGCCTTCCGTCTGGGTGTCGACCCGCGCAAGGCGGACCAGATGGTCCGTGGCACCGTGAACCTGCCGCACGGCACCGGCAAGACCGCCCGGGTCCTGGTCTTCGCGACCGGTGACCGTGCCGCGGCCGCGGAAGCCGCGGGCGCCGACATCGTCGGCTCCGACGAACTGATCGACGAGGTCTCGAAGGGCCGCCTGGACTTCGACGCCGTCGTCGCCACGCCCGACCTGATGGGCAAGGTCGGCCGCCTCGGCCGGGTCCTCGGCCCCCGTGGTCTGATGCCGAACCCCAAGACCGGCACCGTGACCCCGGACGTCGCCAAGGCCGTCACCGACATCAAGGGCGGCAAGATCGAGTTCCGCGTCGACAAGCACGCGAACCTGCACTTCATCATCGGCAAGACGTCGTTCGAGGACGACAAGCTGGTGGAGAACTACGGGGCGGCGCTGGAAGAGATCATGCGGCTGAAGCCGTCGGCGGCGAAGGGGCGGTACATCAAGAAGGCCGCCATCACCACGACGATGGGGCCCGGGATTCCCGTCGACCCCAACCGCACGCGCAACCTCCTCACCGAGGAGGACCCGGCGGCGGTCTGATCCCCGCCCCCGTGTTCGGGCCCCGCACCCCGGTGCGGGGCCCGTCCCATTGCCCGCACCGGACGAACTTGCGACTCCCGGATGTGGGAGTGGCTCATCCCCCTCCCCGTCTGCCCCTGGCAGTGCGAGCCCGGCACATTCGTTCGCCGTGCGTCGTGGGCTGTGCCCGCCTCCCGTAGTGCCTAAAGGGCCTGGGAGGTGCCCCAGCCCTGCGGAACGACTGCCTGCAGCGGTGGGCGCGAGGCTGGAAGGTGCGGTCCCACCGGGCAGCAGTCGCCGACGAGAGGTGAGGGGACGTGGGGGGATGTCCGCCCTGGGGGTACCTCCCAGGCCCTTAAGGCACTGGGGGAGTCCGGCGCCACGACCAGCGCGCCCGAACGTCTACGGAAGGCGCCGGACCGAGGACGGAGATCCCCCCGCGGCCCCGCCCCACAACGCAACAGAAGGCGCACCGGCCACAACGAAACCCGCACACGCCACAGCACCCCACCCCACAACGAACCCAAGGCGCCCCGGCCCCAACAAAACCCGCACCGATCACCACGCCGGATCGCCGGATTTGCGTGCCCCCGGCACACTCCCGTACTCTCCTACCGAAGCCAAAGACCGCTGGTCGTCGCCGCGCGCCCGCAAGGGAGTGCGGTGGCCGAAGGATCCGCCGCAGGGCGGGCGACCCGCGTAGGTGACAGTGGAAGTGCTCCCGGACGGCCAGACCAGGCCGTACCCGGTCGAGCTCACGCCCCGTGCGCCTGCGCCGGGGCGTTTCGTCTGTGTGCTCCGAGGCCCGGGCCCCACCCAAGCCTCACAGCGGCCGCGCCCAAGGCGTGGCCGCCCCGCACAGGACGACCCTTCCCGCAGTGCCCGACCCAGGCGGTCCCGGCCGACGTACGGCTGTCCGCGAGGCCAGCCGGAGGATCACCACCCCGGAAGGAGGCCGAGGCTCATGGCGACGTCCGACAAGGTCGCAGCCGTCGAGGAGATCGCGGGCAAGCTCCGCAACTCCAACGCGGCTGTGGTCACCTCGTACACCGGACTGACCGTGGCGCAGCTCAAGGAGCTCCGCCGTTCTCTCGGCGAGAACGCTCAGTACCGTGTGGTGAAGAACACGCTGACCAAGATCGCGGCCAAGCAGGCCGGGGTCGAGCTGGACGAGCACCTCAAGGGCTCGACGGCCGTCGCCTTCGTCACCGGTGACCCGGTCGAGGCGGCGAAGGGTCTGCGCGACTTCGCCAGGGACAACCCCGCACTCGTCATCAAGGGCGGCGTCCTTGACGGCAAGGGCCTGTCCGCAGACGAGATCAAGCAGCTCGCGGACCTCGAGTCCCGCGAGGTGCTGCTCTCCAAGCTGGCCGGTGCCATGAAGGGCAAGCAGTCCCAGACTGCCGCGCTCTTCCAGGCGCTGCCCGCCAAGTTCGCCCGGACCGCGGAGGCGCTGCGCGCCAAGCGGGCCGAGCAGGACGGTGCCGAGTAACCCGGCTCGCACCCTGACCGCCGCCAGGCGGTCGCAGCGGGCCGCACGTCCGCGGAACACAGCAGCCACCCACTCCGGCCCGGGACCCGTCCCGGGCCGCCGGAGCGGCCCACCGGAGCCCGTCTCCGGCCGCCGGGGCACCGCCCCGGCCCAGCCGGACCGGGGCCAGCCGGACCGGGAGGTCCAGCCGGACCGGGACCGAGCTGCCCACCCCGCACCGGGCGCCCGCCCGACCTGTACACCAGGCGCACGCCGAAGAAGCCGGCGCACGCCGACCCACCGGCACCAGCCGCATTAGTGGAAGGACCGCCATCATGGCGAAGCTCACCCAGGAAGACCTGCTTGCCCAGTTCGAGGAGATGACCCTCCTGGAGCTCTCCGACTTCGTGAAGGCGTTCGAGGAGAAGTTCGACGTCACCGCCGCCGCCCCGGCCGCCGTCGTGGCCGCCCCGGGTGCCCCGGGCGCCGCTGCCCCGGCCGAGGAGGAGAAGGACGAGTTCGACGTCATCCTCACCGGCGCCGGCGACAAGAAGATCCAGGTCATCAAGGTCGTCCGCGAGCTGACCTCGCTGGGTCTGAAGGAGGCCAAGGACCTCGTCGACGGCACCCCGAAGCCGGTCCTCGAGAAGGTCGCCAAGGACGCCGCCGACAAGGCCGCCGAGTCCCTCAAGGCCGCCGGCGCCTCGGTCGAGGTCAAGTAGGACCGACCGCAGAGCCGGGCAGAGGGCGACCTGAGAGGCACATCCGAAAGGGCAGGCCCGAAAAGGCGAAGCCTGACGGGCCAGGCCCCGAGGAACCAAGGTCACGGACCCCACGGTCACGCAGGCCCGCCCCTGCTGTAACGCATGCACACCGTAGGGCGATCATCCAGTCGGGTGGTCGCCCTACGGCGTTGCCCGCCCCGGCCAGGCGGCCGCCTTGCGCGGCCGTCGGCGGCGAGTATGGTGATCTTCGTTGCGCTCCGGTGAGGGCCCGGGCCCGCGGCGACGGACCACCTGTGACAGGCGACGGACCACCTGTGACACCCGTTACACCCGTTACACCTGCGGCACGGTGACGACCGCGGACCACTTGTGACAACCGCGGGCCGTGACGACCGCGACAGCAGGTCAGCGACAATCGCAGCACCAGGTCAGTGACGATCGCAGCACCGGGTTCGGGCAGCGGGCCCTTGACGAACTGCACGCAGCGCGCAATTCTCAGGACGCGTCGTCACAACGATCCGGAAATCCGAGGCATGGATCGGTGGCGGAGAGGGAAGCATCGATATGCGCACGAGGGCGTGACTTACCGCAGGTGTTGAGAACAGCGAGGGTCTTCGGTCCCCCGGGAAACCCGCACTGGACATCAGTGGGCCATGTGGCTACACTGACCCTTTGCGCTGCCTGTTAGCTGTCTCCTGCCCGTCACCAGGAGTCTGCCCTTGCTTGGCATAACGGACCTTAAGACCCTGACCTGGGCTTTCCGTCCTCGTGTCCAGCTGGGACCGGTACGCGCGTAGTGAGTCCGAGCCCTCGGAAGGACCCCCTCTTGGCCGCCTCGCGCACTGCCTCGACCGCGAATACGAACAACGGCGCCAGCACCGCCCCGCTGCGCATCTCCTTTGCAAAGATCAAGGAGCCCCTTGAGGTTCCGAACCTTCTCGCCCTGCAGACCGAGAGCTTCGACTGGCTGCTCGGCAACGAGGCGTGGAAGGCTCGTGTCGAGGAGGCTCTGGACAGCGGACAGGACGTCCCCACCAAGTCAGGACTGGAGGAGATCTTCGAGGAGATCTCCCCGATCGAGGACTTCTCCGGGTCGATGTCGCTGACCTTCCGCGATCACCGCTTCGAGCCGCCGAAGAACTCCATCGACGAGTGCAAGGAGCGCGACTTCACCTACGCCGCGCCCCTCTTCGTCACGGCCGAGTTCACGAACAACGAAACCGGCGAGATCAAGTCCCAGACGGTCTTCATGGGCGACTTCCCCCTGATGACCAACAAGGGCACCTTCGTCATCAACGGCACCGAGCGTGTCGTGGTCTCGCAGCTGGTCCGCTCGCCCGGCGTCTACTTCGACTCCACCATCGACAAGACCTCCGACAAGGACATCTTCTCCGCGAAGATCATCCCGTCCCGGGGCGCCTGGCTGGAGATGGAGATCGACAAGCGCGACATGGTCGGTGTCCGCATCGACCGCAAGCGCAAGCAGTCGGTCACCGTCCTGCTGAAGGCCCTCGGCTGGACCACCGACCAGATCCTCGAGGAGTTCGGCGACTACGAGTCCATGCGCGCCACCCTGGAGAAGGACCACACCCAGGGCCAGGACGACGCGCTGCTCGACATCTACCGCAAGCTGCGCCCCGGTGAGCCCCCGACGCGTGAGGCCGCGCAGACGCTCCTGGAGAACCTGTACTTCAACCCCAAGCGCTACGACCTCGCCAAGGTCGGCCGCTACAAGGTCAACAAGAAGCTGGGTGCGGACGCCCCGCTGGACGCGGGCATCCTGACCGTCGAGGACATCATCGCGACGATCAAGTACCTGGTGAAGCTGCACGCCGGCGAGACCGAGACGACCGGCGACAGCGGTGCCACGATCGTCGTCGAGACCGACGACATCGACCACTTCGGCAACCGCCGCCTGCGCAACGTCGGCGAGCTCATCCAGAACCAGGTCCGCACGGGCCTGGCCAGGATGGAGCGCGTCGTCCGCGAGCGGATGACGACCCAGGACGTCGAGGCGATCACGCCCCAGACCCTGATCAACATCCGGCCGGTCGTCGCCTCCATCAAGGAGTTCTTCGGCACCAGCCAGCTGTCCCAGTTCATGGACCAGAACAACCCGCTGTCGGGCCTCACCCACAAGCGCCGCCTGTCGGCGCTGGGCCCCGGCGGTCTGTCCCGTGAGCGGGCCGGCTTCGAGGTCCGCGACGTGCACCCGTCGCACTACGGCCGGATGTGCCCGATCGAGACCCCGGAAGGCCCGAACATCGGCCTGATCGGCTCGCTCGCCACCTACGGCCGGGTGAACGCCTTCGGCTTCGTCGAGACCCCCTACCGCAAGGTCGTGAACGGCCAGGTCACCGACCAGGTCGACTACCTCACGGCCGACGAGGAGGACCGCTTCGTCATCGCGCAGGCCAACGCCCCGCTGACGGACGACCTGCACTTCGCCGAGGCCCGCGTCCTCATCCGCCGCCGCGGCGGCGAGGTCGACTACGTCCCCGGTGACGACGTGGACTACATGGACGTCTCGCCGCGCCAGATGGTGTCGGTCGCGACCGCCATGATCCCCTTCCTGGAGCACGACGACGCCAACCGCGCGCTCATGGGCGCCAACATGATGCGCCAGGCCGTGCCGCTGATCAAGGCCGAGGCCCCGCTGGTCGGCACGGGCATGGAGTACCGCTGCGCCACCGACGCCGGCGACGTCGTCAAGGCCGAGAAGGACGGCGTGATCCAGGAGGTCTCCGCCGACTACATCACCGTCGGCAACGACGACGGCACTTACACCACCTACCGGCTCGCCAAGTTCTCCCGCTCCAACCAGGGCACCTCGGTCAACCAGAAGGTCGTCGTGTCCGAGGGCGACCGGGTCATCACCGGCCAGGTGCTGGCCGACGGCCCGGCCACCGAGAAGGGCGAGATGGCCCTCGGCAAGAACCTCCTGGTGGCGTTCATGCCGTGGGAGGGGCACAACTACGAGGACGCGATCATCCTGTCGCAGCGCCTCGTCCAGGACGACGTCCTCTCCTCGATCCACATCGAGGAGCACGAGGTCGACGCCCGGGACACCAAGCTCGGCCCCGAGGAGATCACCCGGGACATCCCGAACGTCTCCGAGGAGGTCCTGGCCGACCTCGACGAGCGCGGCATCATCCGCATCGGCGCCGAGGTCATCGCCGGCGACATCCTGGTCGGCAAGGTCACCCCGAAGGGTGAGACCGAGCTGACCCCGGAGGAGCGGCTGCTGCGCGCGATCTTCGGTGAGAAGGCCCGTGAGGTCCGCGACACCTCGCTGAAGGTGCCGCACGGCGAGACCGGCAAGGTCATCGGCGTGCGCGTCTTCGACCGCGAGGAGGGCGACGAGCTGCCGCCCGGTGTGAACCAGCTGGTGCGCGTCTACGTCGCCCAGAAGCGGAAGATCACCGACGGTGACAAGCTCGCGGGACGGCACGGCAACAAGGGCGTCATCTCGAAGATCCTGCCGATCGAGGACATGCCGTTCCTGGAGGACGGCACCCCGGTCGACATCATCCTCAACCCGCTCGGCGTGCCGTCCCGGATGAACCCGGGCCAGGTCCTGGAGATCCACCTCGGCTGGCTCGCCAGCCAGGGCTGGGACGTCTCCGGACTCGGCGACGAGTGGGCACGGCGACTCCAGGCCATCGGCGCCGACCGCGTCGACGCCAGGACCAACGTCGCCACCCCCGTCTTCGACGGCGCCCGCGAGGACGAGCTGGCCGGCCTGCTGGAGAACACCCTGCCGAACCGCGACGGCGACCGCATGGTCCTGCCGTCCGGCAAGGCCCGGCTGTTCGACGGCCGCTCCGGTGAGCCGTTCCCGGACCCGATCTCGGTCGGGTACATGTACATCCTCAAGCTGCACCACCTGGTCGACGACAAGCTGCACGCCCGCTCGACCGGTCCGTACTCGATGATCACCCAGCAGCCGCTGGGTGGTAAGGCTCAGTTCGGCGGCCAGCGGTTCGGCGAGATGGAGGTGTGGGCGCTGGAGGCGTACGGCGCCGCCTACGCCCTCCAGGAGCTGCTGACCATCAAGTCCGACGACGTCACCGGCCGCGTGAAGGTCTACGAGGCCATCGTCAAGGGCGAGAACATCCCGGAGCCCGGCATCCCCGAGTCCTTCAAGGTGCTCATCAAGGAGATGCAGTCCCTGTGCCTGAACGTGGAGGTGCTGTCGTCCGACGGCATGTCCATCGAGATGCGTGACACGGACGAGGACGTCTTCCGTGCCGCGGAAGAGCTCGGTATCGACCTGTCCCGGCGCGAGCCGAGCAGCGTCGAAGAGGTCTGACGGGCCCTCCCGCCGCGTCCCCGCCGCCCCCGCGGCGGCCGCGGCGGGAGGTCAGCCCAAGCCCCCCGGACACCACCCGGGGGCCCGGACCCCGTACAGACCACACAGCGTCCCTCGCACAGCTGACGCGAGGGGCACGACCCCGAAAGAGGGATTGACGACAAGTGCTCGACGTCAACTTCTTCGACGAGCTGCGGATCGGCCTGGCCACCGCTGACGACATCCGTCAGTGGTCCCACGGCGAGGTCAAGAAGCCAGAAACCATCAACTACCGCACCCTCAAGCCCGAGAAGGACGGCCTCTTCTGCGAGAAGATCTTCGGCCCCACCCGGGACTGGGAGTGCTACTGCGGCAAGTACAAGCGCGTCCGGTTCAAGGGCATCATCTGTGAGCGCTGCGGCGTCGAGGTCACTCGAGCCAAGGTGCGGCGCGAGCGGATGGGCCACATCGAGCTGGCCGCCCCCGTCACCCACATCTGGTACTTCAAGGGCGTCCCGTCGCGTCTGGGCTACCTGCTCGACCTCGCCCCGAAGGACCTGGAGAAGGTCATCTACTTCGCCGCGTACATGATCACGTACGTCGACGAGGAGCGCCGCACCCGCGACCTGCCCTCGCTGGAGGCCCACGTCTCCGTCGAGCGCCAGCAGATCGAGCAGCGCCGCGACGCCGACCTCGAGGCCCGCGCCAAGAAGCTGGAGAGCGACCTGGGCGAGCTGGAGGCCGAGGGCGCCAAGGCCGATGTGCGCCGCAAGGTGCGCGAGGGCGCCGAGCGCGAGATGAAGCAGCTCCGCGACCGCGCCCAGCGCGAGATCGACCGCCTGGACGAGGTGTGGAACCGCTTCAAGAACCTCAAGGTCCAGGACCTGGAGGGCGACGAGCTCCTCTACCGCGAGCTGCGTGACCGCTTCGGCACGTACTTCGACGGCTCGATGGGCGCCGCGGCGCTGCAGAAGCGCCTGGAGTCCTTCGACCTGGAGGAGGAGGCGGAGAAGCTCCGCGAGATCATCCGCACCGGCAAGGGCCAGAAGAAGACCCGTGCGCTGAAGCGGCTGAAGGTCGTCTCCGCGTTCCTGCAGACGTCCAACAGCCCCAAGGGCATGGTGCTCGACTGCGTCCCGGTGATCCCGCCGGACCTGCGCCCGATGGTGCAGCTGGACGGTGGCCGCTTCGCGACCTCCGACCTGAACGACCTGTACCGCCGTGTCATCAACCGCAACAACCGCCTGAAGCGACTGCTCGACCTCGGCGCGCCCGAGATCATCGTGAACAACGAGAAGCGGATGCTCCAGGAGGCCGTCGACGCGCTCTTCGACAACGGCCGCCGCGGCCGCCCGGTCACGGGCCCCGGCAACCGTCCGCTGAAGTCGCTGTCCGACATGCTCAAGGGCAAGCAGGGCCGGTTCCGCCAGAACCTGCTCGGCAAGCGCGTCGACTACTCGGCACGGTCCGTGATCGTCGTCGGCCCGCAGCTCAAGCTGCACCAGTGCGGCCTGCCCAAGGCCATGGCGCTGGAGCTCTTCAAGCCGTTCGTGATGAAGCGCCTGGTGGACCTGAACCACGCGCAGAACATCAAGTCGGCCAAGCGCATGGTGGAGCGCGGCCGCACGGTCGTGTACGACGTGCTGGAAGAGGTCATCGCCGAGCACCCGGTGCTGCTGAACCGCGCTCCGACGCTGCACCGCCTCGGCATCCAGGCCTTCGAGCCGCAGCTGGTCGAGGGCAAGGCCATCCAGATCCACCCGCTCGTGTGCACCGCGTTCAACGCGGACTTCGACGGTGACCAGATGGCCGTGCACCTGCCGCTGTCCGCGGAGGCGCAGGCCGAGGCCCGCATCCTGATGCTGTCCTCGAACAACATCCTCAAGCCGGCCGACGGCCGTCCGGTGACCATGCCCACCCAGGACATGGTGCTGGGGCTGTTCTTCCTCACCACGGACGGCTCCGCGCGCGACCTGGTGGGCGAGGACCGCTCGTTCGCCTCGGTCGCGGAGGCGATCATGGCGTTCGACGCGGGCGAGCTGTCGCTCCAGTCGAAGGTCGACATCCGCTTCCCGGTGGGCACCATCCCGCCGCGCGGCTGGACCCCGGCGTCCGTCGACGAGGCCGGCGAGGCTGGGGCCACCTCCTTCACGGGCGAGGCCGGCATCGGCGAGTGGCAGGCGGGCGACCCGTTCCGGCTGAAGACGACCCTGGGCCGTGCGCTCTTCAACGAGCTGCTGCCCGAGGACTACCCGTTCGTCGACTACGAGGTCGGCAAGAAGCAGCTCTCCGAGATCGTCAACGACCTCGCCGAGCGCTACCCGAAGGTCATCGTGGCGGCGACGCTCGACAACCTGAAGGCGGCCGGCTTCTTCTGGGCCACCCGCTCCGGCGTCACCGTGGCCATCTCCGACGTCGTCGTCCCCGAGGCGAAGAAGGAGATCGTCCGCGGCTACGAGGCGCAGGACGAGAAGGTCCAGAAGCAGTACGAGCGCGGTCTGATCACCAAGGACGAGCGGACCCAGGAGCTCATCGCCATCTGGACCAAGGCGACCAACGAGGTCGCCGAGGCGATGAACGACAACTTCCCGAAGACCAACCCGATCTTCATGATGGTGAACTCGGGTGCGCGCGGCAACATGATGCAGATGCGTCAGATCGCCGGTATGCGTGGTCTGGTGTCCAACGCCAAGAACGAGACGATCCCGCGTCCCATCAAGGCGTCGTTCCGCGAGGGCCTGTCCGTGCTGGAGTACTTCATCTCCACGCACGGTGCCCGTAAGGGTCTCGCCGACACCGCGCTGCGCACCGCCGACTCGGGCTACCTCACCCGTCGTCTGGTCGACGTCTCCCAGGACGTCATCATTCGCGAGGAGGACTGCGGCACCGACCGCGGCCTGCGTCTGCGGATCGCCGAGCAGGGCGCCGACGGTGTCCTGCGCAAGGCGGAGAACGTCGAGACCAGCGTGTACGCGCGCTGCCTCGCCGAGGACATCGTCGTCGAGGGCAAGGTGCTGGCCCCGGCCGGTACCGACCTGGGCGACGTGCTCATCGACGAGCTGGTGCGGCACGGGGTCGAGGAGGTCAAGACCCGCTCGGTCCTGACCTGCGAGTCCGCCGTCGGCACCTGCGCCATGTGCTACGGCCGCTCGCTGGCCACCGGCAAGCTGGTCGACATCGGTGAGGCGGTCGGCATCATCGCCGCCCAGTCCATCGGTGAGCCCGGCACCCAGCTGACGATGCGCACCTTCCACACCGGTGGTGTGGCCGGTGACGACATCACGCAGGGTCTGCCGCGTGTCGTCGAGCTCTTCGAGGCCCGTACGCCCAAGGGTGTCGCCCCGATCTCCGAGGCCTCCGGCCGCGTGCGGATCGAGGAGACCGAGAAGACCAAGAAGATCATCGTCACCCCGGACGACGGCAGCGACGAGACGTCCTACCCGATCTCGAAGCGTGCCCGCCTGCTGGTGAGCGAGGGCGAACACGTCGAGGTGGGCCAGAAGCTCACCGTGGGTGCCACCAACCCGCACGACGTGCTCCGCATCCTCGGCCAGCGCGCGGTCCAGGTGCACCTGGTCGGCGAGGTCCAGAAGGTCTACAACTCCCAGGGCGTGTCGATCCACGACAAGCACATCGAGATCATCATCCGCCAGATGCTGCGCCGGGTGACGATCATCGAGTCCGGCGACGCGGAGCTGCTGCCGGGTGAGCTCGTGGAGCGCTCGAAGTTCGAGACCGAGAACCGCCGCGTGGTCCAGGAGGGCGGTCACCCGGCCTCCGGCCGTCCGCAGCTGATGGGCATCACCAAGGCCTCGCTGGCCACGGAGTCCTGGCTGTCGGCGGCGTCCTTCCAGGAGACCACCAGGGTCCTCACGGACGCGGCGATCAACGCCAAGTCCGACTCCCTGATCGGCCTCAAGGAGAACGTCATCATCGGCAAGCTCATCCCGGCCGGTACGGGCCTGTCCCGCTACCGCAACATCCGGGTCGAGCCGACCGAGGAGGCGAAGGCGGCGATGTACTCGGCCGTCGGCTACGACGACATCGACTACTCGCCGTTCGGCACGGGCTCTGGCCAGGCCGTTCCGCTGGAGGACTACGACTACGGGCCTTACAACCAGTAAGCGACCGTACACCCGGTAACCGAGTAGCTGCCTGATCCGTGGGGCGGCCATCCTGACGAAGATCAGGGTGGCCGCCCCACGGTGCGTAGGCGCATGATGGAGGGGTCTATACGAGATACTTGTCCTGGTTCGGGGTATTTGTATCATGTCGAGTCACGCATGGCAGTCGTTGCCCTGGCAACCCCAGCGCAACACGCAGAGTCATTTGTCGGAGCCGGCGCTGAGCCGTTCCTGGCAGCCGGCGCCCTGGCCGCCCCAGCACGGCACTCAGCCTTCCATGCTGGCCGCACACGCCGACCGGGAGCGGGCTGTCGATGTCCTGCGGGCCGGGTTCACCGAGGGGCGGCTCGAGCAGGAGGAGTACGAGAAGCGGGTCGAGCGGGCCTATCGGGCGCGCACCCTGGGCGACCTGGGTGCTCTCGTCGCCGACCTGCCGCAGGGGCCGGTACCGCAGCAGAGGCTCCCGGCGACGCCCCCGGTGCCGCGGACCTTCCTGCCGGCGACGCAGTGGGACGCCAACGTCAAGTCGATCGGCGCGCTGTCGTTCGGCGTGGCCGGGTTCGCCACGGCGGGGATCACCTCGATCCCGGCGATCATCCTCGGGCACATGGCCCGCAAGGAGATCCGGCGCACGGGCGAGCGTGGCGACGGCATGGCGCTCACCGGGCTGGTGCTCGGCTGGGTGGGGCTGGTGCTCTTCGTGCTGCTGGTGATCGCGGCGGCGGTCTGAGGACGGGGAGCGGTTACGGCTCCTCCGGGTCGGACCGGTGGGTGATCGACCGGGTCCGGCCGGTCGGCTCCCTCTCTGTCACCCTCTGTCACCCCGGGCGGGGACGAGCGACCAGGGCCTTGCTCGTCGGCTCCCGGATCAGCTCTGCCACTCCTCTTCGTGCTTGTTCATGCGCATGCGGCACACCGATCACGTGAGTCGCCGCCCGCGCGGTCAGCGGCTTGCTGGACCCGGTCGGCGGACCCGGTCGGCGGACCTGGGCGGCGGACCTGGGCGGCGGACCTGGGCGGCGGACCTGGGCGGCGCGTGGACGGGGCCCACGACGAGCCCCCAGGACGCTGAACGCCCTCCGCGGACGCCGCGAGGCCGGATGGCCGGAGCTCGGTCTGCGCGGACCGAGAGTGGCCGGGAATCGGACTTCCCCTCCCGCCTCGGGTGACTAGGCTCCCTTGGACATGGCAAAACCGCAGGTGGGCGGGGGAGTCGGGGGAGACGGGTGGAGACGGCACGTGTCGTGTTCGGCTTGTGGGCGGCGGTTCTCGTCCCGTGGGGTCTGGGCTGGCAGCGCTCGCGCCCTTGGGTGTACGTGCTCTTCACCCTTCTCTACGGCGCCTTCGCGGTCGCTCCCTATGCCGGCCACGGCAAGCCGGAAGCCCTTTTCGCCTGTGCGGCCCTGGTCTCCTTGAGCGTAGGGCTGTGGTCTCGCGGTCCCATGACGCCCAGCGCGGGGTTCTCCGTCACGATGCCGCTCTTCCCGGGAAGCGTGGCGCGCACGCGCTGGCTGAGCGCCGCCGGTTTCGCGGCCGCCGCCGTACTGTCGTCATGGGCTGCCGGGGCACGGATCATCTCGCTCGGCGCCGACCTGGTGGCCAGCGACCGGGCTGCCGTGCTGCTGTCCGCCTTCCTCATCGCCGTGTTCGGCGGAGGCAGCCTGGCCCAGGCGGCGACAGGGCCGGTGCGCAGGGAGATCGGGGCTCTGCCGGCCGGTCAGCAGCGCGACGCCGCGGTGGAGTTCATGAGCGGCAGCCGGGCCATAGGGCTTCTGGAGCGGGGCCTGCTCTTCTGCTTCTTCGCCGCAGGCCAACCGGAGGCGGCGGCGCTGGTGCTCGCCGCCAAGTCCCTGGCGCGCGTCCCCACGGCCGATCACGGTAAGCACGCGTCCGAGTACTTCCTCATCGGTACACTGGCGAGCGTCATCGCCTCGTCGGCGATGAGTATGGCCGCTCGCTCGGCGATGGGGCTGCCAGTCCTCTAGGAGTCCCATGGACCTGACTCGGCACCCGCTGTTCCGGAAGCTGCTGTCTCTCGGTCTGCCGCTGGACGACTGCGTGGTGTCGGGCAGTGGTCCTCTGCTGGCGCACGGCCTGCGGGAGGACATCGGAGACCTGGACGTCGTCGCTCGCGGCAAGGCGTGGCAGATGGCTCAGGAGTGCGCCCCGGCGACCTCCTCGCCCTCGGGTACCGGGCATATGGTGGCACTGTTCGACGGCACGGTGGAAATCTTCGATCGCTGGCTTCCCGGCTCTCCGGAACCCGACGAGATGATCGCCGGGGCGGAGTGGGTGGACGGTATTCCGTTCAGCCCGCTCGGACAGGTTCTCGCCTGGAAGGAAAAGCTCGGCAGACCCAAGGACAGGGCCGATATCGACTTGATCGGTAATTTCCTCAAAGGTGCAGGTCACGGCGGTCGAGCTGCCGGGGCGGACACCTCGTGCCCCTAGTGGGAATCGCACCGTGGCACCGGAGGGAATGCCGGCGGCCCCCCACTGTGTTGTACGTTCCGCAACCCCGGAATCACGGACACGCCGCCCGCTGTGCACCGGCCGGCCGCATCGGCGTGTCGCCGTGCCCCTATTCGTTTTGACCGAACTCGACGAGCTAGGTACGCTCAGACCTTGTGCCTGGGGTGTGCCCTGGCTCTCGTGCGTGCCTTGAAACCGTGCGGAGGGCCAGAAGCGGCCGCCGCAATTCTGTGCTCTTCCTCCCTAGCGTGGGGGAGTCTGCAGCATTCGACACACCCGACCGCGTGGGTCGGCGAAGTTCCAGGTTAGCTTTACCCATCGGCACACAGAAACCGGAGAAGTAGTGCCTACGATCCAGCAGCTGGTCCGCAAGGGCCGGCAGGACAAGGTCGAGAAGAACAAGACGCCCGCACTCGAGGGTTCGCCCCAGCGCCGTGGTGTCTGCACGCGTGTGTTCACGACCACCCCGAAGAAGCCGAACTCGGCCCTCCGCAAGGTCGCGCGTGTGCGTCTGACCTCCGGCATCGAGGTCACGGCCTACATTCCGGGTGAAGGACACAACCTGCAGGAGCACTCCATCGTGCTCGTGCGCGGCGGCCGTGTGAAGGACCTGCCGGGTGTTCGTTACAAGATCATCCGCGGTTCCCTCGACACCCAGGGTGTCAAGAACCGCAAGCAGGCCCGCAGCCGTTACGGCGCCAAGAAGGAGAAGTAAGCATGCCTCGTAAGGGCCCCGCCCCGAAGCGTCCGGTCATCATCGACCCGGTCTACGGCTCTCCTCTGGTGACCTCCCTGATCAACAAGGTGCTGCTGAACGGCAAGCGTTCCACCGCCGAGCGCATCGTCTACGGCGCCATGGAAGGGCTGCGCGACAAGACCGGCAACGACCCGGTCATCACCCTCAAGCGCGCCCTGGAGAACATCAAGCCGACCCTCGAGGTCAAGTCCCGCCGAGTCGGCGGTGCGACCTACCAGGTTCCGGTCGAGGTCAAGCCGGGCCGCGCCAACACGCTGGCGCTGCGCTGGCTGGTCGGTTACTCCCGCGCCCGTCGCGAGAAGACCATGACCGAGCGTCTGCTGAACGAGCTGCTCGACGCCTCCAACGGCCTCGGCGCAGCCGTGAAGAAGCGCGAGGACACGCACAAGATGGCCGAGTCCAACAAGGCCTTCGCGCACTACCGCTGGTAGTCGCACCCCCATCGAGAACCGAGAGAAGACTGAAGCCTTATGGCTACCACTTCGCTTGACCTGGCCAGGGTCCGGAACATCGGGATCATGGCCCACATCGACGCGGGCAAGACGACGACCACCGAGCGGATCCTGTACTACACCGGTGTCTCCTACAAGATCGGTGAGGTCCATGACGGCGCCGCCACCATGGACTGGATGGAGCAGGAGCAGGAGCGTGGCATCACGATCACCTCTGCTGCCACCACCTGTCACTGGCCGCTCGATGACGTAGACAACACCATCAACATCATCGACACCCCGGGCCACGTCGACTTCACGGTCGAGGTGGAGCGCTCACTGCGCGTGCTCGACGGTGCCGTCACGGTGTTCGACGGTGTCGCCGGTGTCGAACCGCAGTCCGAGACCGTGTGGCGTCAGGCGGACCGCTACGGCGTGCCGCGCATCTGCTTCGTGAACAAGCTCGACCGCACCGGTGCCGAGTTCCACCGCTGCGTCGACATGATCATCGACCGGCTGGGCGCGACCCCGCTGGTCATGCAGCTCCCGATCGGCGCCGAGGCGGACTTCAAGGGCGTTGTCGACCTCGTCCGCATGAAGGCGCTGGTGTGGTCCGCGGAGACCGCGCTCGGCGAGGCGTACGACGTCGTCGAGATCCCCGAGACCCACCGGGAGGCCGCCGACGAGTGGCGCGGCAAGCTCCTCGAGGCCGTCGCGGAGAACGACGAGGAGATGATGGAGCTGTACCTGGAGGGCGAGGAGCCCACCGAGGAGCAGCTCTACGCGGCCATCCGCCGGGTCACGATCAACTCGGGCAAGGGCGGCGGCACCACCGTCACCCCCGTGTTCTGCGGCACCGCGTTCAAGAACAAGGGTGTCCAGCCGCTGCTCGACGCCGTGGTCCGCTACCTCCCCTCGCCGCTCGACATCGAGGCGATCGAGGGCCACGCGGTCTCCGACCCCGACGAGATCATCCGGCGCAAGCCGTCGGAGGACGAGCCGCTGTCGGCGCTGGCGTTCAAGATCGCGAGCGACCCGCACCTCGGCAAGCTCACCTTCGTCCGGGTGTACTCGGGCCGCCTCACCGCAGGCTCCCAGGTGCAGAACTCGGTCAAGGGCAAGAAGGAGCGCATCGGCAAGATCTACCGCATGCACGCGAACAAGCGTGAGGAGATCGAGTCGGTGGGCGCCGGTGACATCGTCGCCGTCATGGGCCTGAAGCAGACCACCACCGGTGAGACGCTCTGTGACCCGGCGAACCAGGTGATCCTGGAGTCCATGGACTTCCCGGCGCCGGTGATCGAGGTCGCCATCGAGCCCAAGTCGAAGGGCGACCAGGAGAAGCTGGGCGTCGCGATCCAGCGCCTCGCCGAGGAGGACCCGTCCTTCCGCGTCAAGACCGACGAGGAGACCGGGCAGACGATCATCGCCGGCATGGGCGAGCTCCACCTCGACGTGCTGGTGGACCGGATGCGCCGCGAGTTCAAGGTCGAGGCCAACGTCGGCAAGCCGCAGGTGGCCTACCGCGAGACGCTGCGCAAGTCGGTCGACAAGCTGGAGTACACCCACAAGAAGCAGACGGGTGGCTCCGGCCAGTTCGCGAAGGTGCAGATCGCGGTCGAGCCGCTCGAAGGCGATGGGTACGAGTTCGAGAACAAGGTCACCGGTGGCCGTATCCCGCGGGAGTACATCCCGTCCGTGGACGCGGGCTGCCAGGAGGCCATGGAGTTCGGCGTGCTCGCCGGCTACCCGCTCACGGGTGTCCGGGTCATCCTGCTCGACGGCGCCTACCACGAGGTCGACTCCTCCGAGATGGCCTTCAAGATCGCCGGTTCGATGGCCTTCAAGGAGGCCGCCCGCAAGGCCTCCCCGGCCCTGCTCGAGCCGATGATGAAGGTCGAGGTGACCACGCCCGAGGACTACATGGGCGACGTCATCGGCGACATCAACTCCCGGCGCGGTCAGATCCAGTCCATGGAGGACCGCCACGGTGCCAAGCTCGTCACGGGCCTGGTGCCGCTGTCGGAGATGTTCGGCTACGTCGGCGACCTCCGCAGCAAGACGTCGGGTCGCGCAAGCTACTCGATGCAGTTCGACTCCTACGCCGAGGTTCCGCGGAACGTCGCCGAGGAGATCATCGCGAAGGCCAAGGGCGAGTAGCTCGGCCGGCTCGGCCGCCCACACGCTTTAGGCTTGACTCGGGACCCCTGGGACGTTCCGCCACAATCCCGGCGGAACGCCCCTGGCCCCGGCATTCCAGCAAAGATCACCTGGCGCCGATGAAGTAAGGCGTACAGAACCACTCCACAGGAGGACCCCAGTGGCGAAGGCGAAGTTCGAGCGGACTAAGCCGCACGTCAACATCGGCACCATCGGTCACATCGACCACGGTAAGACGACCCTCACGGCCGCCATTACCAAGGTGCTGCACGACGCGTTTCCGGACCTGAACGAGGCCTCGGCCTTCGACCAGATCGACAAGGCTCCTGAGGAGCGTCAGCGCGGTATCACCATCTCCATCGCGCACGTCGAGTACCAGACCGAGACGCGTCACTACGCCCACGTCGACTGCCCCGGTCACGCGGACTACATCAAGAACATGATCACCGGTGCCGCCCAGATGGACGGCGCGATCCTGGTGGTCGCCGCGACCGACGGCCCGATGCCGCAGACCAAGGAGCACGTGCTCCTGGCCCGCCAGGTGGGTGTGCCGTACATCGTCGTCGCCCTGAACAAGGCCGACATGGTGGACGACGAGGAGATCCTCGAGCTCGTCGAGCTCGAGGTCCGTGAGCTCCTCACCGAGTACGAGTTCCCGGGCGACGAGGTTCCGGTCGTCAAGGTCTCCGCTCTGAAGGCCCTGGAGGGCGACAAGGAGTGGGGCGAGTCCGTCCTCAACCTGATGAAGGCCGTGGACGAGGCCATCCCGGAGCCCGAGCGCGACGTCGACAAGCCGTTCCTGATGCCGATCGAGGACGTCTTCACGATCACGGGTCGTGGCACCGTCGTCACCGGTCGTATCGAGCGCGGTATCCTCAAGGTGAACGAGACCGTGGACATCATCGGCATCAAGCCGGAGAAGACCTCCACCACGGTCACCGGCATCGAGATGTTCCGCAAGCTGCTCGACGAGGGCCAGGCCGGTGAGAACGTCGGTCTGCTGCTCCGTGGTGTCAAGCGCGAGGACGTCGAGCGCGGCCAGGTCATCATCAAGCCGGGCTCGGTCACCCCGCACACGGAGTTCGAGGCGCAGGCGTACATCCTGTCGAAGGACGAGGGTGGTCGCCACACCCCGTTCTTCAACAACTACCGCCCGCAGTTCTACTTCCGTACCACGGACGTGACCGGTGTGGTGAACCTCCCCGAGGGCACCGAGATGGTCATGCCGGGCGACAACACCGAGATGCGCGTTGAGCTGATTCAGCCCATCGCCATGGAGGAGGGCCTGAAGTTCGCCATCCGTGAGGGTGGTCGGACGGTGGGCGCCGGCCAGGTCACGAAGATCATCAAGTGAGCGTCGTCTGACGTCGGCGGGGCCTCGTTGGGCCCCGCACCCCCAAGGACCCGCACGACTCCGTCGTGCGGGTCCTTCGGCATCCCGGCCCTGTCTCGGTCGACCCAGCCCAGGCCCACCTCAGGGGCGCGGGGAACTGCGCGATCGGCGACGGCGAGAGCCGCGGGTCGTCACCGTCCCAAGGGGGCTGTCTCTGTCGTGGCCGGGCCGCCGGCGGGTGGTGGGTTGCTCGCGCAGTTCCCCGCGCCCCTGAGGTGGGCCTGGGCTGGGTCGGACAACAACCCGGGGCCATCGAAAAGGTTTCGGTGTGGTGTAGCCGTTGTTTCGGGTGTTCTTTCGAACCAAGATATCCCTCGGCCGGGCGCCGCCCGGCCGGCCCGCAGGGACACGGAGGAGCCGCGATGGACAGCCATACCCCACGGCCACCCGGCCGGAGAGCGATCATCGGTGCGGGTGCCGGCGGCGCCCTGGCCCTGGGCGCCCTGGGGACCGTCACCGGCCTCTCCGGCGTCGCCCACTCCGAGCCCTACGAGGGGCCCACGGGCAAGGACTCCACGGGCAACGGCCCCGCGGGCGCCCCGCACCCCACCGACCCGGGCGCCTACATCTCGTTCACCCCGCAGCCGGGCGCGTTCGCCCTCGCCGGCCGGGGACGGGCCGCACCCCTTGTGGTGAGCGCCGGCGACCACCCCGGCGTGCTCCGCGTCGTCGGCGATCTGCGGGACGACATCGAGCGGGTCACCGGCGTCAGACCGGACGTCGAGAAGGTCCCCGAGGGGGACCGGGCCCCGAAACATTCGAGACCGGGCGCCCGGGAGATCGTCATCGTCGGCACCCTGGGCCGCAGCCCCCTCGTCGACGCCCTGGTGGCCGCGGGCAAGCTCGACGTGAGCGCGGTCGAGGGCAAGTGGGAGACCTCGCTGCAGGCCGTGGTCGAGCGGCCGCTGGACGGCGTGGACCGGGCCCTGGTGATCGTCGGCAGCGACCAGCGCGGCACCATCTTCGGCGCCTACGACGTCAGCCTCGGCATCGGCGTCTCGCCCTGGTACTGGTGGGACGACGTCCGCCCGGTGCGCCGCGACGCGCTGTACGTGCTGCCCGGCGTCCACACCCAGGGCACGCCCGCGGTGCGGTACCGCGGGATCTTCATCAACGACGAGAACCCGGCGCTGGGCACCTGGGCCCCGGCCTACTTCGGCCCCGGCAAGGCCGAGGGCTACGAGGGCGGCTTCAACGCCGACTTCTACGCCAAGGTCTTCGAGCTGCTGCTGCGGCTGAAGGGGAACTACCTCTGGCCGGCCGTCTGGGGCCGGGCCTTCGCCGAGGACGACCCGGACAACCACGCCCGCGCCACCGCGTACGGCATCGTGATGGGCACCTCGCACGAGGCGCCGATGATGCGCGGCATCGAGGAGTGGAACCGCCACGCCGTCCCCGCGGTCCGCGACAAGGACGGCAAGATCACCACCCCGGGCCACGACCCGTACGGGGGCACCGGCGAGTGGTCCTTCCGGAACAACGCCGACGCGATCAGGAAGTACTGGCGGGACGGCATCCAGCGGATGGTCGACCAGGGCTTCGAGGGCGTCGTCACGCTCGGCATGCGCGGCAACGGCGACACCAGCCTCCCGGACGGCGACGGCATCGACCTGATGCAGGAGATCATCGCCACCCAGCGGGACATCCTCGCCGACGTCACCGGCAAGGACCTCACCACGATCCCGCAGGTGTGGACCCTCTACAAGGAGGTGCAGCGCTACTGGGACCGGGGCCTGCGCGCCCCCGAGGACGTCACCGTCGTCCTCACCGACGACAACTGGGCCAACATCCGCATGCACCCGGACCCCGCCGAGCCGGCGCGCTCCGGCGGCTACGGCCTCTACTACCACTTCGACTACGTGGGGGTGGGCCGCAACTACAAGTGGGTGGACACCACCTCGCTGCCGAACATGTGGGACCAGCTCCACCAGGCCATCGCCTACGGCAACCACGGCCTGTGGGTGACGAACGTGGGCGACCTGAAGGGCAACGAGCTGCCCACCCAGTTCTTCCTGGACTACGCCTGGCGCCCGGACCGCTGGGACCTGGACGCCCTGCCCGAGTGGGAGCGCCGCTACGCCCGGCAGAACTTCGGCGAGGCCCAGGCAGGGGCCATCGCCGCCGTGCTCGCCGAGTACGCCCAGCTCCAGTCCCGCCGCAAGCCCGAGCTGCTCAACCGCAGGATCAGCCTGGACCCGGCGAAGGACCCGGCGCACGACGAGGCCGCGATCGTCTACGACGACCAGGCCACGCCGTTCTCGCTCACCGCGCACCGGGAGCTGGAGCGGGTCACCGAGGAGTGGCAGGGCCTCGCGAGACGGGCCGAGGCCGTGGGCCGCCGGCTGCCGGCCGCCGACCAGGACGCGTGGTTCGAGCTGGTCGGGTACGAGGTGGCGGCCACCGCCAACCTGTACGCACTCAGGGAGGCGGAGTTCACCAACCTGCTCTACGCCGAGCAGGGCCGCGCCGCCACCAACGACCGCGCCGCTGCCGCGGAGGCCCGCCTCCAGGACGACTTCGCGCTGATGGACCGCTTCAACACGAAGATCGCCGGCGGCAAGTGGCGGGGCTTCATGACCCAGCCGCACATCGACTACGGGGACGTCGAACGGTACGGACCCAATGCGCCCTGGCAGCAGCCCGAGATCGACAACGTCGCGATACCCGATGTGCTGTTCCCCGCGGTCAAGCGGATCGAGCTGCCCGACCGGGCGGAGCTGGGCGTCGCGGTCGACGGGTCCGCCGACTGGTGGCCGCAGGCGGGGACGGAGCCCAGGCTGCCCGCCTTCAGCCCCCACCAGACCCGCCCTGACCAGTACATCGAGGTCTTCAACCGGGGCGGCAGGCCCTTCGGCTACCGCATCGAGCCCACCGTGGACTGGCTCCGGGTGGACCGCCCGCACGGCACCGTCCGGCAGCAGGTCCGGGCCACCGTCACCGTCGACTGGGCGCGGGCGCCGCGGCACAGGACCGAGGCAGGCATCGTGGTGCACGGCCCGGACGGCGCGGTCGTCACCGTCACCGCGGTCGTGGAGCCGCCGCAGGTGCGCGGCCGGGCCCGGGGCTTCGTGGAGGCGGGCGGGTACATCGCCATCGACGCGGAGCACGCCACGCGGGTGGTGGGCGCCGGCGGTATCGGGTGGCGGCGCATCGACCGCATCGGGCGCACGGGCGCGGGGATGACGCCCACGCCGGTCACCGCCGCCCGGCAGAAGCCCGGCGGTGCCTCGCCCCGCCTGGAGTACGAGGTCACCGTGCTCACCCCCGGCGAGCTGACGGTCTGGGCGCTGCTCTCCCCGCGCAATCCGGCGCTCGCCCACGACGGCCTCTGCTACGCGGTCTCCTTCGACGACGAGCCGCCGCAGACCGTGGACATCATCGCCGTCACCGGTGCCGACGACGGCCTGATGAACAAGCAGTGGGCCCGGAACACCTCCGACAACGTGAGCCGGACCGCCACCAGGCACACGGTCAGGACGGCCGGGGTGCACCGGCTGACGTTCTGGATGGTCGACCCCACCGTCGTCCTGCAGCGGCTGCTGGTGGACGCGGGCGGGCTGGAGCCGACGTACCTGGGCCCCCTGGAGAGCCGAAGGCTGCCCTGACCAGTCCCCGGCCGTTCTTCCCCGGCCGTACTTCCCCGGCCGTTCTTCCCCGGCCGACCTTCCCCGACCGACCTTCCCCGACCCTCTCCGGCCTGCCCTGACACGGGCCGGCGCGTGGTCGCGCGGGCGCCACCCGCCGACCCCACCGACCGGGCCGGCGGGCACCCGCCCCGACCCGCTGACCCGACCGCACGGCCGGCCCCGGCCCGCCCCGAACCGGCTGGGACCGGCCGTGCACCCCCCGCTCCGCCGCGCTCAGCCGCGCGGTGCGTCCAGGGCGGGAAGGGCGGGGGCCGCCGCGGGCACGTCGAACGAGATCCAGACGTCCGGCGGCAGGTCCGGACGGCCGGGCACGGGCCTGCGCTCCTCCGTCCACCGGTCCCCGGCGATCGCGGTGGCGACCCGGCGCCAGAACCGGACGGCACCGGCGTTGGCGTCTTGGAAGGCCACCTCCCAGGGGCCCGGGTGCCGGGCGACGACGTCCTGGACGGCGTGCCGACCGACCCCCGCGCGGCGGACGCCGCGCACCACGAAGAAGCTGTTCAGCACGGCCTTCGGCCCGCTGAGCCCGCGCACGAACGCGAAGCCCGCCGGCCGGTCCGTGCCCGGCGCCCCGCTCTCCAGCAGATACGCCGCCCAGTCGGGCCCACCAGCGAGCGCCGCCTCCAGCCGCTCGCTCCGGTAGGTCCCGTCCGGGTTCGGCAGCTCCCCGCCGAACTCACTCATGTCGTGCCGGAACATCAACCACATCCGCTCCAGCACAACCCGG
Organism: Streptomyces sp. DSM 116793; assembly: GCF_057320905.1. NCBI lineage: Bacteria > Bacillati > Actinomycetota > Actinomycetes > Kitasatosporales > Streptomycetaceae > Streptomyces > Streptomyces sp. DSM 116793. Next base: position 5,545,516 of record NZ_CM170494.1, read on the forward strand.
TCCCCGGCACCGGCCCGCCGCACACGCACATCCGTCATGCCCTCGCTCCTCCTCGCTCCGGAACGCTCCCGAACGCTTCCGGACAACAGAAAAAGCCTCCCGGCCCGGGAGGCTCCCGGCGCCGGAAGGCGTGATGTCCGGGGTGCACCGTACCAGTCGGACGGGCTCCGTGCCCCGCGCGGCTGACCGCACGGGGCCCCGTCGCCGGTCCGGCACGGGGCCCGTCGCTCAGTCGTCGCCGAAGACCTCGTCGACGGTGGTGGCGGTGACCGCCCTGTGGAGCCAGGTGCCGAGGGTCTCGGAGTCGGTGCAGCCAGTGATTCGCAGCCGCGCGGTGTCGTCGATGGTGATGCCGCGCGCCTTGAGAACCAGGAGGAGGCCCTCTGTGCGTCCTTCCGCGCGTCCTTCCGCGCGCAGCTTCTGTGACGTCTCCGAGCGGAAGAAAGAGAGGTCGATGGCCATGAGATCCCTCCAGGTCTGTGCTGCCGGGCTGGTGCCCAGCCCGAGTTCGGTGAGCTCCCGGAAAACGGTGGCGGTGTCTTCGTCAACGGTTTTCAATGCGGTGGCCAGCGCATTCAGCATGGTATCCGCGTCCGGGTGATTGCCGTGTGTAATCGCCGCAAACGTGGCGAGGGGGATGCCTCCACGGCCAGCAGGTAGCTGCCGTCCGTTTCCGTGTCGATCCGCAGGAGCGTGTCCACCCTGCGTTCCAGCGGCTTGATCTCCGTGAGATCGGTGGTTAAGAGGGACACCGCGACAGGCTCGGCGAAAGGGATCCCGAGCTTGCCGAAGGAGCGGGCGAAGATGCCGGGATCCTCCTGGAAGATCCGATGCATCGCCTCATGGGATGAAGCGACCATGGGCGGGACGCTAAAACGCCAACGGCATATGCCGAGTGTAGATATGGGAGGGTTCACCCGATAGGGGGTTGCCTCACCCGCTTGAGGGTCGTGTGGCGGGCCTCGACCGCCGGGGGGAGCGCGCCCGTATCGTCCCGCGCGGACGTACGCCCCACTCGCCGCGCCTGCGTCCCCGCAGGGGTCCCGCCGTGACCGGCGTCACCCCCTGGCACTCCCGCACTGGTCCATCCGTTTGGACAAGCACCACCGCGGGGTAGGATCCCCGCTCGATTGGCCCCTGCCCCCGCGCGTATGGCAGACTGTCCGGGTTGCTCGGTTGAGTGCCGATGCTGCGCGCCTCCCGCCGGGGGGACCGGAAGCGAGTCCCACAGTACTCGTCGCCCCAACTGCGCCCAGGGCCGTCGGCCCTGACCGCAGCGCTGAGGCGGACGTACGGGAATCTTCCGGGAAGTGTCAGCGGGGCGCCGGCCAGGCACCCGGTGGACGGACCGCCCGGTCCCCGTCCCCGGCCCGTGATCGTCGGATCGTCGATCGCATCCCCTCGCAAGGGACGTCCCCAGGTGGACACGTATGCGAGCGGGGAGCGACACGCCCGACCGCGTGGGTCGGAGAGGGGATCGCATCCGACCGCCGGGTTCCAGAGCGTTCAACGAGAGACAGGACTAAGAAGCAGCCATGGCGGGACAGAAGATCCGCATCCGGCTCAAGGCCTACGACCACGAGGTCATCGACTCCTCGGCGAAGAAGATCGTCGAGACGGTGACCCGCACTGGTGCGTCGGTCGCGGGCCCGGTGCCGCTGCCCACAGAGAAGAACGTGTACTGCGTCATCAAGTCGCCGCACAAGTACAAGGACTCGCGCGAGCACTTCGAGATGCGCACGCACAAGCGGCTCATCGACATCCTCGACCCGACCCCCAAGACCGTTGACTCGCTGATGCGCCTCGACCTCCCGGCGGGCGTCGACATCGAGATCAAGCTCTGAGAAGGCGGGCTGACCAACGATGACGACCAAGAACATCAAGGGCATCCTGGGCGAGAAGCTCGGCATGACCCAGGTCTGGGACGAGAACAACCGTGTCGTCCCGGTGACCGTGGTCAAGGCCGGCCCCTGCGTCGTGACCCAGGTCCGCAGCGGCGACCGCGACGGCTACGAGTCCGTCCAGATCGCCTTCGGCGAGATCGACCCGCGCAAGGTGAACAAGCCCCTCAAGGGCCACTTCGCCAAGGCCGACGTCACTCCCCGCCGCCACCTCGTCGAGATCCGTACCGCGGACGCCAGCGAGTACACCCTCGGCCAGGAGGTGACCGCCGAGACCTTCGAGGCCGGCGGCAAGGTCGACGTGACCGGCAAGAGCAAGGGCAAGGGCTTCGCCGGTGTGATGAAGCGCCACAACTTCGGTGGCCTCGGCGCCGGTCACGGCACGCAGCGCAAGCACCGCTCGCCCGGCTCCATCGGCGGCTGCGCCACCCCCGGCCGGGTGTTCAAGGGCCTGCGCATGGCGGGCCGCATGGGCAACGAGCGCGTCACCACCCAGAACCTGACCGTCCACGCCGTTGACGCGGAGAAGGGCCTGCTGCTCATCAAGGGCGCGGTTCCCGGTCCGAACGGCGGCCTCGTCCTGGTCCGCACCGCGGCCAAGGGGGCCTGAGGGAACGATGAGCACTGTTGACATCCTTTCGCCGGCGGGCGACAAGGCCGGTACCGTCGAGCTCCCCGCGGAGATCTTCGACGCCAAGGTCAGCATCCCGCTGATCCACCAGGTCGTCGTCGCCCAGCTGGCCGCGGCCCGCCAGGGCACGCACAAGACCAAGACCCGCGGCGAGGTCCGCGGCGGCGGCAAGAAGCCGTACCGCCAGAAGGGCACCGGCCGCGCCCGCCAGGGCTCGACGCGCGCACCGCAGTTCGCCGGCGGTGGCGTCGTGCACGGCCCCGTGCCGCGCGACTACGCCCAGCGGACCCCGAAGAAGATGAAGGCCGCCGCCCTGCGCGGTGCCCTCTCCGACCGGGCGCGCCTGGGCCGCATCCACGTCGTCTCCGGTGTGATCGAGGGCGACGCCCCGTCCACCAAGGCGGCCAAGACCCTGTTCGGCAAGATCAGCGAGCGCAAGAACCTGCTGTTGGTCATCGACAGGACCGACGAGGCCGGCTGGCTGTCCGCCCGCAACCTCCCCCAGGTGCACATCCTGGAGCCGGGCCAGCTCAACACGTACGACGTGCTCGTCTCGGACGACGTGGTCTTCACCAAGGCCGCCCTGGAGTCCTTCGTGGCCGCCCGTACCCCGGCCGCCAAGACCGCTGAAGGGAGCGAGGCCTGATGGCTACGCGTCACCCGAGCATTGCCCCGAAGGCGGCCAAGGCCGCCAAGGCGGCCCGCATCGCCAAGGCGAAGCGGCACGCCACCGAGGGCAAGAACACCGTCGAGACGCCGCTGAGCAAGTCGTACACGGACCCCCGTGACGTGCTGCTCAAGCCGGTCGTCTCCGAGAAGAGCTACGCGCTGCTCGACGAGAACAAGTACACGTTCATCGTCGACCCCCGCGCCAACAAGACCCAGATCAAGCAGGCCGTCCAGGCGGTCTTCTCGGTCAAGGTCACCGGGGTCAACACGATCAACCGTCCGGGCAAGCGGAAGCGCACCCGCACCGGTTTCGGCAAGCGCGCCGACACCAAGCGGGCGATCGTGACCCTCGCAGAGGGCGACCGTATCGACATCTTCGGCCAGGCCTCCTGACGGAGCGCCCTGGTCCGAATATCGGACGAGGACTGAGAAATGGGAATCCGCAAGTACAAGCCGACGACGCCGGGCCGCCGTGGCGCCTCCGTCGCCGACTTCGTCGAGGTCACGCGGTCCACGCCGGAGAAGTCGCTGGTCCGCCCCCTGCACAGCAAGGGCGGCCGTAACAACGCCGGTCGTGTGACCGTCCGCCACCAGGGCGGCGGGCACAAGCGCGCCTACCGCCTGATCGACTTCCGCCGCCACGACAAGGACGGCGTGCCGGCGAAGGTCGCACACATCGAGTACGACCCGAACCGCACCGCCCGTATCGCGCTGCTGCACTACGCGGACGGCGAGAAGCGCTACATCATCGCGCCGCGCGGCCTCAGCCAGGGCGACCGGGTCGAGAACGGCCCCGCCGCCGACATCAAGCCGGGCAACAACCTGGCGCTCCGCAACATCCCGGTCGGTACCACGATCCACGCGATCGAGCTCCGTCCGGGCGGCGGCGCCAAGTTCGCCCGCTCCGCCGGCGCCTCGGTGCAGCTGCTCGCGAAGGAGGGCTCCATGGCCCACCTCCGCATGCCCTCCGGTGAGATCCGCCTGGTCGACGTGCGCTGCCGCGCCACCGTCGGCGAGGTCGGCAACGCCGAGCAGTCGAACATCAACTGGGGCAAGGCAGGCCGCAAGCGCTGGCTGGGCGTCCGCCCGACCGTCCGCGGTGTCGCGATGAACCCGGTCGACCACCCGCACGGTGGTGGTGAGGGCAAGACCTCCGGTGGCCGCCACCCGGTGAGCCCCTGGGGTCAGAAGGAAGGACGTACTCGTTCTCCCAAGAAGGCGAGCAACAAGTACATCGTCCGCCGCCGCAAGACGAACAAGAAGCGCTAGGAGCGGGTTCAGATGCCGCGCAGTCTCAAGAAGGGGCCCTTCGTCGACGACCACCTGATCAAGAAGGTGGACGCCCAGAACGAAGCCGGCACCAAGAACGTCATCAAGACCTGGTCCCGTCGCTCCATGATCGTCCCGGCCATGCTGGGCCACACGATCGCGGTGCACAACGGCAAGACCCACATCCCGGTGTTCGTCACCGAGTCGATGGTCGGCCACAAGCTCGGCGAGTTCTCGCCGACGCGCACCTTCCGGGGCCACGTCAAGGAAGACCGGAAGTCCAAGCGCCGCTAACGCGGGGTGCAAACGACATGACGAACGTGTCAGACACTGAAGGGACAACCATGGAAGCCAGGGCCCAGGCGCGGTACATCCGCGTCACGCCCATGAAGGCCCGCCGTGTGGTGGACCTCATCCGTGGCCTGGACGCCGCGGAGGCTCAGGCGGTCCTGCGTTTCGCCCCGCAGGCCGCGAGTGAGCCGGTGGGCAAGGTGCTCAACAGCGCCATCGCCAACGCCGCGCACAACTACGACCACACCGACGTGAACAGCCTCTTCGTTTCCGAGGCCTATGTGGACGAGGGCCCGACCCTGAAGCGGTTCCGGCCGCGCGCCCAGGGCCGTGCCTACCGGATCCGCAAGCGGACCAGCCACATCACCGTGGTCGTCAGCAGCAAGGAAGGAACCCGGTAATGGGCCAGAAGGTAAACCCGCACGGGTTCCGGCTCGGTGTCACCACCGACTTCAAGTCGCGCTGGTACGCCGACAAGCTCTACAAGGACTACGTCAAGGAAGACGTCGCCATCCGCCGGATGATGACGCAGGGCATGGAGCGCGCCGGCATCTCCAAGGTGGAGATCGAGCGCACCCGTGACCGTGTGCGGGTGGACATCCACACCGCGCGCCCCGGCATCGTCATCGGCCGCCGCGGCGCCGAGGCCGACCGCATCCGCGGCGACCTGGAGAAGCTCACCGGCAAGCAGGTCCAGCTGAACATCCTCGAGGTCAAGAACCCCGAGACCGATGCCCAGCTGGTCGCGCAGGCCGTCGCCGAGCAGCTCTCCTCGCGTGTCTCCTTCCGCCGCGCCATGCGCAAGAGCATGCAGTCGGCGATGAAGGCGGGCGCCAAGGGCATCAAGATCCAGTGCGGTGGCCGCCTCGGCGGCGCCGAGATGTCCCGCTCGGAGTTCTACCGCGAGGGCCGTGTGCCCCTGCACACGCTCCGCGCCAACGTGGACTACGGCTTCTTCGAGGCCAAGACCACCTTCGGCCGGATCGGCGTGAAGGTGTGGATCTACAAGGGCGACGTCAAGAACATCGCCGAGGTCCGCGCCGAGAACGCGGCCGCCCGCGCCGGCAACCGCCCGGCCCGCGGCGGCGCCGACCGCCCGGCCCGTGGTGGCCGCGGTGGCGAGCGGGGCGGCCGTGGCCGCAGGCCGCAGCAGCAGCCGAGCGCGGCGGCGAACGCCGAAAGCGCCGCCCAGGGCGGCGAAGCTGGGGCAGGTGCCGCGGCTGCCGCGACGCCGGCCGAGACCAGTGGAACGGAGGCCTGACCGACATGCTGATCCCCCGTAGGGTCAAGCACCGCAAGCAGCACCACCCGAAGCGCAGCGGCGCTGCCAAGGGTGGCACGCAGGTGGCGTTCGGCGAGTTCGGCATCCAGGCGCTCACCCCGGCCTATGTGACGAACCGTCAGATCGAGGCCGCCCGTATCGCGATGACCCGCCACATCAAGCGTGGCGGCAAGGTCTGGATCAACATCTACCCGGACCGCCCGCTCACCAAGAAGCCCGCCGAGACCCGCATGGGTTCCGGTAAGGGTTCGCCGGAGTGGTGGGTCGCGAACGTCAAGCCGGGACGGGTGATGTTCGAGCTGTCCTACCCGAACGAGAAGATTGCGCGTGAGGCGCTTACCCGCGCTGCTCACAAGCTTCCGATGAAGTGCCGCATTGTCCGGCGCGAGGCAGGTGAAGCGTGATGTCGGCCGGTATCAAGGCCTCCGAGCTGCGCGAGCTGGGCAACGAGGAGCTTCTGGGGAAGCTCCGCGAGGCCAAGGAAGAGCTGTTCAACCTCCGCTTCCAGGCGGCGACCGGCCAGCTCGAGAACCACGGCCGGCTGAAGGCCGTCCGCAAGGACATCGCCCGGATCTACACCCTGATGCGCGAGCGTGAGCTGGGCATCGAGACGGTGGAGAGCGCCTGATGAGCGAGACGAACGTGACTGAGACTGCAAGCAAGAGCGACTCCGCCCAGCGCGGTTTCCGCAAGACCCGTGAGGGTCTGGTCGTCAGCGACAAGATGGACAAGACCGTCGTCGTCGCTGTCGAGGACCGCGTCAAGCACGCGCTGTACGGCAAGGTCATCCGCCGTACCAGCAAGCTCAAGGCGCACGACGAGCAGAACGCCGCGGGTATCGGCGACCGCGTCCTCCTGATGGAGACCCGGCCGCTGTCCGCGACCAAGCGCTGGCGCGTCGTCGAGATCCTCGAGAAGGCGAAGTAATACTGCGGGGCAAAGCGCCCCGCATGCCCCCGCTGGGGTGCCCGCCGTCCCGGTCCGAAGGATCCGGGCGGCGGCCCCCAGCACCAGTTCCGCCAGGCTCTCCGGCTCACCCCGGAGGGAACCGGCAGACGATCAGGAGAAAGACGTGATCCAGCAGGAGTCGCGGCTTCGCGTCGCCGACAACACCGGTGCCAAGGAAATCCTTTGCATCCGTGTTCTCGGTGGCTCGGGCCGCCGCTACGCGGGCATCGGTGACGTCATCGTCGCCACCGTCAAGGACGCGATCCCCGGTGGCAACGTGAAGAAGGGTGACGTCGTCAAGGCGGTCATCGTTCGCACCGTCAAGGAGCGCCGCCGCCCGGACGGCTCGTACATCCGCTTCGACGAGAACGCCGCCGTCATTCTGAGGAACGACGGCGACCCCCGCGGCACCCGTATCTTCGGCCCGGTCGGCCGTGAGCTGCGCGAGAAGAAGTTTATGAAGATCATCTCGCTCGCGCCGGAGGTGCTGTAGGCATGAAGATCAAGAAGGGCGACCTGGTCCAGGTCATCACCGGCAAGGACAAGGGCAAGCAGGGCAAGGTCATCGCGGCCTACCCCAAGCTGGACCGTGTCCTCGTCGAGGGTGTCAACCGGGTCAAGAAGCACACCAAGACCGGCCAGACCGCACGCGGCTCGAAGACCGGCGGCATCGTGACCACCGAGGCCCCGATCCACGTGAGCAACGTCCAGCTCGTGGTGGAGAAGGACGGCAAGAAGGTCGTCACCCGCGTCGGCTACCGCTTCGACGACGAAGGCAACAAGATCCGCGTTGCCAAGCGGACCGGTGAGGACATCTGATGACTGCTGCCACCATTGCGCCGCGTCTGAAGACGCGCTACCGCGAAGAGATCGTCGGCAAGCTGCGTGACGAGTTCAAGTACGAGAACGTCATGCAGGTGCCCGGCCTGGTCAAGATCGTGGTCAACATGGGTGTGGGCGACGCCGCCCGTGACTCCAAGCTGATCGAGGGCGCCATCCGCGACCTCGCCACGATCACCGGCCAGAAGCCCGCCGTCACCAAGGCCCGGAAGTCCATCGCGCAGTTCAAGCTGCGTGAGGGCCAGCCGATCGGTGCGCACGTCACGCTCCGTGGCGACCGGATGTGGGAGTTCCTCGACCGCACCCTGTCGCTGGCGCTGCCGCGCATCCGTGACTTCCGCGGTCTGTCCCCGAAGCAGTTCGACGGCCGGGGCAACTACACCTTCGGTCTCACGGAGCAGGTCATGTTCCACGAGATCGACCAGGACAAGATCGACCGCGTCCGGGGTATGGACATCACCGTGGTCACCACGGCGACCAACGACGAAGAGGGCCGCGCGCTCCTCCGTCACCTCGGCTTCCCGTTCAAGGAGGCGTGAGCGAGATGGCGAAGAAGGCCCTGATCGCGAAGGCTGCCCGCAAGCCCAAGTTCGGCGTGCGTGCCTACACCCGCTGCCAGCGGTGCGGCCGTCCGCACTCCGTGTACCGCAAGTTCGGCCTCTGCCGTGTGTGCCTGCGTGAGATGGCGCACCGCGGCGAGCTGCCGGGCGTCACCAAGAGCTCCTGGTAGTCACCACTACGCCGTAGGTCCCCGCGCCGCACCCGCCCCGTCCGAGTACGGGGAGAGGGATGGCGCAGACAGGAAACCGCGGTGAGAAAGGCCATAGGCCACTTCATGACCATGACCGATCCAATCGCAGACATGCTGACCCGTCTGCGGAACGCGAACTCGGCGTACCACGACACCGTGGCGATGCCGCACAGCAAGATCAAGTCGCACATCGCGGAGATCCTCCAGCAGGAGGGCTTCATCACCGGCTGGAAGACCGAGGACGCCGAGGTGGGCAAGAACCTCGTCCTCGAGCTGAAGTTCGGCCCGAACCGTGAGCGCTCCATCGCGGGCATCAAGCGGATCTCCAAGCCCGGTCTGCGGGTCTACGCGAAGTCCACCAACCTGCCGAAGGTGCTGGGCGGCCTGGGCGTGGCGATCATCTCCACGTCCCACGGGCTCCTCACCGACAAGCAGGCCGGCAAGAAGGGTGTGGGCGGGGAAGTCCTCGCCTACGTCTGGTAATCGGGATAAGGAGGAAATGCAATGTCGCGTATCGGCAAGCTCCCCATCCCGGTTCCCACCGGCGTGGACGTCACCATCGACGGCCGTTCGGTGCAGGTGAAGGGCCCCAAGGGGACCCTCTCCCACACCGTTGCCGCGCCGATCGAGATCGAGAAGGGCGAGGGCGTCCTGAACGTCACCCGCCCGAACGACGAGCGGCAGAACAAGGCCCTGCACGGCCTGTCCCGCACGCTGGTGGCGAACATGATCACCGGTGTGACCACGGGATACGTCAAGAAGCTCGAAATCAGCGGTGTCGGTTACCGTGTCGCGGCGAAGGGCTCCAACCTGGAGTTCTCGCTCGGCTACAGCCACCCGATCCTCGTCGAGGCTCCCGAAGGCATCACCTTCAAGGTGGAGAACCCGACCCACTTCTCTGTCGAAGGCATCGACAAGCAGAAGGTCGGCGAGGTCGCCGCGAACATCCGCAAGCTGCGCAAGCCCGACCCGTACAAGGCCAAGGGTGTCAAGTACGAGGGCGAAGTGATCCGCCGCAAGGTCGGAAAGGCGGGTAAGTAAGCCATGGCATACGGTACGAAGATCGCCAAGGGTGACGCCTACAAGCGTGCCGCGATCAAGCGCCGCCACATCCGGATCCGTAAGAAGGTCTCCGGCACGGCCGAGCGTCCGCGTCTGGTCGTGACGCGCTCCAACCGCCACATCGTGGCCCAGGTCATCGACGACCTGAAGGGCCACACCCTGGCGTCCGCGTCCACGCTGGACAGCTCGATCCGCGGCAGCGAGGGCGACAAGTCCGCGCAGGCCGGCCGGGTCGGCGCCCTGGTCGCCGAGCGCGCCAAGGCAGCGGGCATCGAGGCCGTGGTGTTCGACCGTGGCGGCAACAAGTACGCGGGGCGGATCGCCGCCCTGGCCGACGCCGCCCGCGAAGCCGGGCTCAAGTTCTGAGCCTGCCGTAGCTAGCGGAGACGAAGAGAGGTAATTCCAATGGCTGGACCCCAGCGCCGCGGTAGCGGTGCCGGTGGCGGCGAGCGGCGGGACCGGAAGGGCCGTGACGGCGGCGCAGCTGCCGCCGAGAAGACCGCGTACGTTGAGCGCGTCGTCGCGATCAACCGCGTCGCCAAGGTTGTGAAGGGTGGTCGTCGCTTCAGCTTCACCGCGCTGGTCGTGGTGGGCGACGGCGACGGCACCGTCGGTGTCGGATACGGCAAGGCCAAGGAGGTGCCGGCCGCCATCGCCAAGGGTGTGGAGGAGGCCAAGAAGCACTTCTTCAAGGTCCCCCGGATCCAGGGCACCATCCCGCACCCGATCCAGGGTGAGAAGGCCGCGGGCGTCGTCCTGCTCAAGCCGGCGTCCCCCGGTACCGGTGTGATCGCCGGTGGCCCGGTGCGTGCCGTGCTGGAGTGCGCCGGCGTCCACGACATCCTGTCGAAGTCGCTCGGCTCCGACAACGCGATCAACATCGTGCACGCCACCGTGGAGGCCCTGAAGGGCCTGCAGCGTCCCGAGGAGATCGCGGCCCGCCGCGGTCTGCCCCTGGAGGACGTGGCCCCCGCGGCCCTGCTGCGTGCGCGTGCCGGGGCGGGTGTGTGATGGCCCGCCTCAAGATCACGCAGACGAAGTCGTACATCGGCAGCAAGCAGAACCACCGTGACACCCTTCGTTCGCTCGGTCTCAAGCGGGTGAACGACGTGGTCGTCAAGGATGACCGCCCCGAGTTCCGCGGCATGGTGCACACCGTCCGCCACCTCGTGACGGTCGAGGAGGTCGACTGATCATGGCGGAGCAGAAGCCGCTCAAGATCCACAACCTCCGTCCGGCCCCCGGCGCCAAGACCGCCAAGACCCGGGTGGGTCGTGGTGAGGCGTCCAAGGGCAAGACGGCCGGTCGTGGTACCAAGGGCACGAAGGCCCGCTACCAGGTTCCGGAGCGCTTCGAGGGCGGCCAGATGCCGCTCCACATGCGGCTCCCGAAGCTGAAGGGCTTCAAGAACCCGTTCAAGACCGAGTACCAGGTCGTCAACCTCGACAGGCTCTCCGCGCTCTACCCCGAGGGCGGCGACGTCACGGTGGCCGACCTGGTCGCCAAGGGTGCCGTTCGCAAGAACAGCCCCGTCAAGGTCCTCGGCCAGGGTGAGGTCTCCGTGGCGCTGCGGGTGACGGTCGACGCCGTCTCCGGCTCCGCCAGGGAGAAGATCACCGCCGCGGGCGGCAGCGTCACCGAGGCATGACCCGGTGACCTAATTCACGCCAACCGGGGATACCTCATACGGGGTATCCCCGGTTGGTCATTCCACGGGGGCAGTGTCGCCGGTAAGGTGGCCTGCACTGCCAACTTTGCGCGCGCCGGAGCCCACCAGACGCCGGGATGCGCGGGTTGACAGGTACACAGACCGGTATTTGTTGGAACCTCAAGACCGTCACCTCTGACGCACGCGCGCGGGGGTCGCTGCAGGAGGCACCGTGCTCACCGCGTTCGCCCGGGCGTTCAGGACGCCCGACCTGCGCAAGAAGCTGCTCTTCTCGCTCGGCATCATCGTGGTGTACCGGATCGGTACGCACATCCCGATTCCCGGAGTCAGCTACAAGAACGTCCAGACCTGTATGGACCAGGCCAGTGCCAACCAGGGTCTCTTCGGTCTGGTCAACATGTTCAGTGGTGGTGCGCTGCTCCAGATCACGGTCTTCGCGCTCGGCATCATGCCGTACATCACAGCGAGCATCATTCTCCAGCTGCTGACCGTGGTCATCCCACGCCTGGAGGCCCTGAAGAAGGAGGGCCAGGCGGGCACCGCCAAGATCACGCAGTACACCCGGTACCTGACGGTCGCGCTGGCCGTGCTCCAGGGCACCGGCCTGGTCGCCACCGCCCGCAGCGGCGCGCTGTTCCAGGGCTGCCCGGTCGCCAACCAGATCGTGCCCGACCAGTCGATCTTCACCACCATCGTGATGGTCGTCACCATGACGGCCGGCACCGGCGTCGTGATGTGGCTCGGCGAGCTGATCACCGACCGCGGCATCGGCAACGGCATGTCGATCCTGATGTTCATCTCGATCGCCGCCACCTTCCCGAGCGCGCTCTGGGCGATCAAGAAGCAGGGCTCGCTCGCGGACGGCTGGATCGAGTTCGGCACGGTGATCCTGATCGGCCTCGTGATGGTCGGTCTCGTGGTCTTCGTGGAACAGGCCCAGCGGCGCATTCCGGTCCAGTACGCGAAGCGGATGATCGGCCGTCGCTCGTACGGCGGTACCTCCACCTACATTCCGCTGAAGGTCAACCAGGCGGGCGTGATCCCCGTCATCTTCGCGTCGTCGCTGCTCTACATTCCGGCGCTGATCGCCCAGTTCGCCAGCGGCAATTCCGCCTGGAAGACCTGGATCCAGACCAACCTCACCAAGGGTGACCACCCGATTTACATCACCCTGTACTTCCTGTTGATCGTGTTCTTCGCCTTCTTCTACGTGGCGATCTCGTTCAACCCCGAGGAAGTCGCGGACAATATGAAGAAGTATGGTGGTTTCATCCCTGGCATCCGTGCCGGGCGCCCGACCGCTGAATATCTGAGCTATGTGCTCAACCGCATCACCTGGCCGGGCTCGCTGTATCTGGGTCTGATCGCGCTTGTGCCGACGGTGGCGCTGGTCGCTTTCGGGGCGAGTCAGAACTTCCCGTTCGGCGGTACCAGCATCCTGATCATCGTGGGTGTCGGCCTGGAGACGGTGAAGCAGATCGAGAGCCAGCTCCAGCAGCGCAACTACGAAGGGTTCCTCCGCTGATGCGAATCGTCCTCGTCGGACCGCCCGGTGCCGGCAAGGGAACGCAGGCCGCGTACCTCGCCAAGAACCTGTCGATCCCGCACATCTCGACGGGCGACCTGTTCCGGGGCCACATCAGCAACGGAACCGAGCTGGGCAAGCAGGCCAAGTCGTACATGGACGCCGGGAACCTGGTCCCGGACGAGGTCACCATCGCCATGGCCAAGGACCGCATGTCCCAGCCGGACGCCGAGAACGGCTTCCTGCTGGACGGCTACCCGCGGAACGTCGCCCAGGCCGAGGCGCTCGACGAGATGCTGAAGTCCGAGTCCATGAAGCTGGACGCGGTCCTGGACCTGGAGGTCCCCGAGGACGAGGTCGTCAAGCGGATCGCCGGCCGGCGGATCTGCCGCAATGACGCCGGCCATGTCTTCCACGCCACCTACGCCCCGCCGAAGCGGGAGGGCGTCTGCGACGTCTGCGGTGGGGAGCTGTACCAGCGCGACGACGACAGCGAGGACACCGTCCGCAAGCGGCTGGAGGTGTACCACAGCCAGACGGAGCCGGTGATCGACTACTACCGGTCGCAGGGGCTTGTGGTGACGATCTCCGCGCTCGGCAAGGTGGAGGAGGTCACGGAGCGCGCGATGACGGCGCTCCGTACCTCCTAGCCCTCTTGTGGGGCCACCCCGTTCCGCCCAAGGGGCGCGGGGCTGTGTCGATGTGCGGCTCCGCCGCGTGGGCGCGACCAGCCACAGCGATGCCCGTAGCTCGCCACCGGCCGAAGGGGGCGGATGCGGTCGCATCCGGACCACCGGCCGGTGCGGGCTGGTCACGCAGTTCCCCGCGCCCCTGCCGGGGTGACGTTGGCCGTAAGGTGGTAGGCCGGTGACCCCGGGCCGGGCAGGCCCGCGTATCGGCTCAGAAAGGCGACAGCCGCCATGGTGCAGATCAAGACTCCCGAGCAGATCGCCAAGATGCGTGAGGCGGGACTGGTGGTGGCCGCCGTCCACGAGGCGACCAGGGCCGCCGCCGTGCCGGGGGCCACCACCAAGGACCTCGACGACATCGCCCGCAAGGTGCTCGCCGAGCACGGTGCCACCTCGAACTTCCTGGGCTACGGCGGCTTCCCCGCCACCATCTGCACCTCGGTGAACGAGGTCGTGGTGCACGGCATCCCCCGCTCCGACGTCGTCCTCAAGGACGGCGACATCATCTCCGTGGACGCCGGCGCCGTGGTCGACGGCTGGCACGGCGACGCCGCGTACACCGCGTTCGTCGGCAGTGGTCACCCCCCGGAGCTGGTCGAGCTGTCCCGGGTGACCGAGGAGTCCATGTGGGCCGGGCTCGCCGCTGTGAAGAACGGCAACCGCCTGGTCGACGTCTCCCGCGCCATCGAGACGTACATCCGCCGCCAGCCCAAGCCGGGCGGCGGCAAGTACGGGATCATCGAGGACTACGGCGGCCACGGCATCGGCACCGAGATGCACATGGAGCCCCACCTGCTGAACTACGTGGAGCGCCGGCGCGGCCGCGGACCGCGGCTGGTGCCCGGCTTCTGCCTGGCCATCGAGCCCATGGTGAGCCTCGGCACCCCCCGCACCCAGGTGCTCGACGACGACTGGACGGTCATCACCACCGACGGCACCTGGTCCTCGCACTGGGAGCACACCATCGCCCTCACGGAGGAGGGGCCGCTGGTGCTCACCGCCCCCGACGGCGGCAGGGCCAAGCTCGCGGAGTACGGGATCACCACCGCCCCCGACCCCGCCGCGAGGCCCTGACGCGGTCCGAGGCGGGGGAGACCCTTCCGGGGTCCCCACGCCGGGAGCCACGCATAAAGACCTCCCTCGGTGGGAAACCATGCGAGTACGCTGCGCCGGGCGGCGGCGATTCGTCTTTCCGGGTGCACTGACGTAGACTGACTCGTCGGCTCTCGTGCACCCGTCAATCAGCATGCGCTCCAGCGGCGGCCTTCTACGTTCCGTGAGGTCAGTGGACCCGCTGTGACCGGCTGGGCCGGCGGGGTCAGGCGGGAGTCGGCTCAGGTAGTCGATTCGAAGGGCGAAGCGTGGCCAAGAAGCAAGGTGCCATCGAGATCGAGGGCACTGTCGTCGAGTCTCTTCCGAACGCGATGTTCAAGGTCGAGCTCCAGAACGGCCACCAGGTCCTGGCACACATCAGCGGCAAGATGCGCATGCACTACATCCGCATCCTCCCTGACGACCGGGTCGTGGTGGAGCTTTCTCCGTACGACCTCACCCGTGGCCGGATCGTCTACCGGTACAAGTAGATCTTGCTGAGCCCCGCTCCCGTGGGGTCCCAGCACTGACCCGGAGAACCTCGATCCCATGAAGGTCAAGCCGAGCGTCAAGAAGATCTGCGACAAGTGCAGGGTGATCCGCCGTCACGGCCGGGTCATGGTCATCTGCGACAACCCGCGCCACAAGCAGCGCCAGGGCTGAGCAGGACCGCACCTCTGCACCCGCAGACTTCGCGCGACGCAAGCACGACATGTACATATCGCAGGGCCCGGATCTCGCCAGTGCCGCGCAGTAGGGCATCAGAGATCCGACACCCCCGGTCGGAGGCCGGGGACCCAGTCGTACCGCACTTTCCTCTGCGGAGGGCCGGCGGCTGGGGGCGGTCCTGTGGAAGACCTCCGACGATCAACTGGAGCCATTGAATGGCACGCGTTTCCGGTGTTGACATCCCGCGCGACAAGCGCGTGGAGGTCGCCCTCACCTACGTGTTCGGCATCGGCCGGACCCTGTCGCAGCAGACGCTGGCGGCCACGGGCGTGAACCCCGACACCCGCGTTCGCGACCTGTCCGAGGAGGACCTGGTCAAGATCCGCGAGTACGTGGACACCAACCTCAAGACCGAGGGTGACCTCCGCCGCGAGGTCGCGGCCGACATCCGCCGCAAGGTGGAGATCGGTTGCTACCAGGGCCTGCGCCACCGCCGTGGCCTGCCCGTGCACGGCCAGCGCACCAGCACGAACGCCCGCACCCGCAAGGGCCCGCGTCGCGCCATCGCCGGCAAGAAGAAGCCGGGCAAGAAGTAGTCCTCAGCGGTCGATCGACAGCGGACGCTGCGGGACCGACCACCTCCACGGGAGAAATACATGCCTCCGAAGGGCCGTCAGGGCGCTGCCAAGAAGGTACGCCGCAAGGAAAAGAAGAACGTCGCTCACGGGCACGCCCACATCAAGAGCACGTTCAACAACACCATCGTCTCGATCACCGACCCCACGGGCAACGTGATCTCCTGGGCCTCCGCCGGCCACGTCGGCTTCAAGGGCTCGCGCAAGTCGACCCCGTTCGCCGCGCAGATGGCCGCCGAGTCGGCCGCGCGCCGCGCGCAGGAGCACGGCATGCGCAAGGTGGACGTCTTCGTCAAGGGCCCGGGCTCGGGCCGCGAGACCGCCATCCGCTCGCTCCAGGCGACCGGTCTCGAGGTGGGCTCCATCCAGGACGTCACGCCCACCCCGCACAACGGCTGCCGTCCGCCCAAGAGGCGCCGGGTCTGAGTCACGCTCGGCGCCGTCCGAGGTTGCGCCCCCTCGCGGGGCCGGGTGCGGGTGGTACGGCACGATTCGGCTGTACCACCCGTACCCTTGCAGTACGCCGCGCGGTCGCGCGCGGTCCGTCGGGCGTCAAATAGCGGGCGTCCACGAACTGAAGGATCTGATCCACACATGCTGATCGCTCAGCGTCCCTCGTTGACCGAAGAGGTCGTCGACGAGTTCCGCTCCCGGTTCGTCATCGAGCCGCTGGAGCCGGGCTTCGGCTACACCCTCGGTAACTCCCTGCGCCGTACGCTCCTCTCCTCGATCCCGGGTGCGGCGATCACGTCGATCCGCATCGACGGTGTCCTGCACGAGTTCACCACCGTGCCGGGCGTCAAGGAGGACGTGACCGACCTCATCCTCAACATCAAGCAGCTCGTCGTCTCCAGCGAGCACGACGAGCCCGTGGTGATGTACCTGCGCAAGCAGGGCCCCGGCCTGGTCACCGCGGCCGACATCGCCCCGCCCGCGGGCGTCGAGGTGCACAACCCCGACCTCGTCCTCGCCACGCTGAACGGCAAGGGCAAGCTGGAGATGGAGCTGACCGTCGAGCGCGGCCGCGGCTACGTCTCCGCCGTGCAGAACAAGCAGGTCGGCCAGGAGATCGGCCGGATCCCGGTCGACTCGATCTACTCGCCGGTGCTCAAGGTCACCTACAAGGTGGAGGCGACCCGTGTCGAGCAGCGCACCGACTTCGACAAGCTGATCGTCGACGTCGAGACCAAGCAGGCCATGCGGCCGCGCGACGCCATGGCGTCCGCGGGCAAGACCCTGGTCGAGCTCTTCGGGCTGGCCCGTGAGCTCAACATCGACCAGGAGGGCATCGACATGGGTCCGTCGCCGACGGACGCGGCCCTCGCGGCCGACCTGGCGCTGCCGATCGAGGAGCTGGAGCTGACGGTCCGGTCCTACAACTGCCTCAAGCGTGAGGGCATCCACTCCGTGGGTGAGCTCGTCGCCCGCTCCGAGGCGGATCTGCTGGACATCCGGAACTTCGGCGCGAAGTCGATCGACGAGGTCAAGGCGAAGCTCGCGGGCATGGGCCTGGCCCTCAAGGACAGCCCGCCCGGATTCGACCCGACCGCCGCGGCGGACGCGTTCGGCGCCGACGACGACGCGGATGCGGGATTCGTCGAGACCGAGCAGTACTAGGAGCTCGGGACCGACGGTCCGTTCTCGGGTGCGGGTGCGCTGTGTTTGATCGCGCCCACGCGGCGGAGCTGCGTGGAGTCAGGGCCCGCGCCCCTTCCGGGCCCCTTCGGGGGCCCGGATCTCCGACAGGCGACCGCCTGCTCGGATACTGACCCCGGTACCTGATACGGCCGGGGCAGACACCTAGGAGAATCACCATGCCGAAGCCCACCAAGGGTGCCCGTCTGGGCGGCAGCGCCGCGCACGAGCGGCTGATCCTGGCGAACCTCGCCAGGTCGCTCTTCGAGCACGGCAGGATCACCACGACCCAGGCGAAGGCCCGTCGTCTGCGGCCGTACGCCGAGCGTCTGATCACCAAGGCGAAGAAGGGCGACCTTCACAACCGCCGCCAGGTGCTTCAGGTGATCACCGACAAGAGCGTGGTGCACACGCTCTTCACGGAGATCGGGCCGCGCTACGAGAACCGCCCGGGTGGCTACACCCGGATCACCAAGATCGGTAACCGCCGGGGCGACAACGCTCCCATGGCGGTCATCGAGCTGGTGGAGGCGCTGACCGTGGCGCAGCAGGCGACCGGGGAGGCCGAGGCGGCCACCCAGCGTGCCGTCAAGGAGGACGCCCTGAAGAAGGCCGAGGCGCCCGCCGAGGCCCCGGCCGAGCAGGCCGAGGGTGCCTCGGGCTCCGAGGCCAAGGCCGACTCCGAGGGCGCGGCCTCTTCGGAGGACTGAGGCCTTCGGTTGCCTTGTGGTGTGAGCGGGTCTGCCCCTCGGGGCGGGCCCGCTTTCCCGTGCGGGGGCGGGCCCGCCGTCCGGTGCGGGACCGGGTGTGAGGGGTTGTTGGGTGAGTGACGACGTAGTGGCCGAGGGCATGGTCAGGGTGCGCCTTGACCTGGCCTACGACGGTGCCGGGTTCCACGGCTGGGCCCGGCAGGGCGAGCGGCGGACCGTTCAGCGGGAGGTCGAGGAGGCGCTCAGGATCGTGCTGCGGTCCGCACGGACGCCCGAGCTGACCGTGGCCGGCCGCACCGACGCCGGGGTGCACGCGCGGGGTCAGGTGGCGCACGTCGACCTGCCGGAGGCGGTGTGGGCCGAGCACCGGGAGAAGCTGCTGAAGCGGCTGGCGGGGCGGCTGCCGAGGGACGTCCGGGTGTGGGCGGTCGGCGAGGCGCCGGCGGGCTTCAACGCGCGGTTCTCCGCGCTGTGGCGCCGCTACGCGTACCGGGTGACCGATCACCCCTCCGGCGTGGACCCGCTGCTGCGCGGCCACGTCCTGTGGCACGACTGGGCGCTGGACGTGGACGCCATGAACGAGGCGGCGCGGCTGCTGCTCGGAGAGCACGATTTCGCGGCGTACTGCAAGCGGCGTGAGGGCGCGACCACCATCCGTACCCTCCAGGACCTGTCGCTGGAGCGGGGCGCGGACGGGGTGATCACGGCGCGGGTGCGGGCGGACGCGTTCTGCCACAACATGGTGCGTTCGCTGATCGGTGCGCTGCTCTTCGTCGGGGACGGGCACCGGCCCCCGGAGTGGCCCCGGGAGGTGCTGGCGGCCGGGGTGCGGGACTCCGCGGTGCATGTGGTGCGGCCGCACGGGCTCACGCTGGAGGAGGTCGGCTATCCCCCGGACGAGCTGATCGAGGCACGCAACCGGCAGAGCCGCCGGAAGAGGACGGCGCCGGGGGTGGCGGGCGGCTGACGGCGGGCCGTCGGCCACCGGGTCCAGCCCCTTGCGGTGGGCTGTTTGGCTGTCGGCCGGTGGGGCGTGGGCGCGCAGTTCCCCGCGCCCCTTTTTATGGCGCTTCGCGCCCCGCGCGGCGGCGCCTACTGGCCGTTCGCGGCGGCCGAGGCCTGCATCTCGCCGCGGTGGATGATCTGGCGGAAGGTGTACTCGGCCAGGTCGTCGCCGGCCGCGAAGACGCCGGTGTCCTTCTTGGTGACGTCGTCGCCGCTGGTGAAGCCCGCGATGGTGAAGTACGCGTAGCGGCCGTACGAGTTCGCGGTGGAGCGGCAGATCGCCGTGGTGCAGAAGGCGGGTACGCCGGAGCCGGGGAGCGAGACCACGTTGCCCTTGTCGGTCTGCTGGGCCGCCTTGGTGGCCTGGGCCTCGGTGTCGAAGACGGCGACGCCGACGGTGACCGCGACGCCGCCCTTGGCGGCGTAGGTGGCGCGGATGACGCGGGTGCAGTGGTTGCCGCCGAGGGCCGGCACGAGGTCGCCGTGGGCGGCGGAGGCGCAGCTCCTGGTGTCGCGGGTGGCGCCCTTCGTGTAGACGTGGTCACCCATCGTGATCTTCACGGCGGGGAAGAGGGTGCCGGGGCCCAGCGGGGCCCTGTCCTTCTTGGCGCTGGAGACGTACTCCTTGGGGTCCGGCGGGGGCGGGGGAGTGGTGGCCGCGAAGGACGGGGCCGGCTGTGTGGTGTCGCTGGGGATGTCCGCGGTGGCCGGGAGCTGGTCCGACGGCTTGTCGGCCTCGTTCGTGCCGTTCGCGGAGACCACGGCGACGGCCACGGCGGCTCCTATGGCGACGGTGGCCAGGGCGCCGCCGCCGATCATGAGCCATTTGCGGCGTTTGGCGCGGGCCTGTGAGGCGTCGGCCAGCGCGTTCCAGTCCGGGGTCCGGGACCCCGGGCCGGGCCCCCATTGGGGTCCCCCTTGCCCAAAACTCATGGCGGCATCTTAGAGCGGCCGCGCCGCCCCGCCGTACGGTGCGCGGGGGCTTGTTGTCCGTTCTTGACCACGGGCGGTCATGCGGAGGGGGCACCCTCCGGGCTCGTCCTCGATCGCCGGACGGGCCCCCGTGTGCCGACCGCCCGGCAGGGCTGCGCCCCGGCAGGGGCGCGGGGAACTGCGCGATCAGCGACGACGAGGCCGTTGGTCGTCACCGGCCCGAGGGGGCTGTTTCTGCCGTCTCGGAGCCACCGGCCGGTGGTGGGTTGCGCGCGCAGTTCCCCGCGCCCCCGGGGGTGCCCGGGGCGCCCGGCGAGTCGGTGTGCATGGGTCGGTGCGCCGAAAGGGCGGGTGGGCGGGTGGGGAGCAGCACGAGCAACGTCGGGGCGAGCGCACGGGCCGGGTCACCCCGGCCCACGGGCCGGGTCACCCCGGCCGGGGGCCGGCCGGCGTCGTTTTGACCCGTGTGGCCCCGCCCGGGTATTCTGCAAATTCGTTATGTGTATTGGCTTTCTCAAATCTCACGTGAGGGGCCCTTACACCGGTCCACCGGGCCGATGACCAGCGGCAAGCACTCGGTTTGCGTCGACCGACGTGCGGCCAGGGCTGTCGTGATCGTCCGTGGTGGCCTTGTCAGGACCCGTCCCCAGCCCCGCCGGGGCAGGGTGACCCCATCACTGAAGAAGCGAAGGCTACGAACCGTGCGTACGTACAGCCCCAAGCCCGGCGATGTGACGCGCCAGTGGCATGTCATCGATGCCCAGGACGTCGTTCTGGGCCGTCTGGCCTCCACGGCCGCGAGCCTCCTGAGGGGCAAGCACAAGGCGATCTACGCGCCGCATGTCGACACCGGTGACTTCGTCATCATCATCAACGCCGACAAGGTGCACCTCTCCGGCAACAAGCGGACCCAGAAGATGGCGTACCGCCACTCGGGATACCCGGGCGGTCTGCGCTCCGTCCGCTATGACGACCTGCTCGCCAAGAACCCGGAGAAGGCCGTCGAGAAGGCCGTCAAGGGCATGCTCCCCAAGAACACCCTGGGCCGTCAGATGCTCTCCAAGCTGAAGGTCTACTCGGGTGACCAGCACCCGCACGGCGCCCAGCAGCCGGTGCCGTACGAGATCACCCAGGTCGCGCAGTAAGTCCGGCCACCCACTGAGACGAAGAGAATCTGAGGAGCATCGTGGCCGAGACCACTGCTGAGCAGCCGCTCGAAGAGACCGCCGACATCGAGTCGTACACGACCGAGTCCGAGGTCCCCGTCGAGGGTGAGTACACCACCGAGTCCCTCGCGTCCCGGTTCGGCGAGCCCCAGCCCGCCGCCGGCCTGGGCCGCCGCAAGAACGCCATCGCCCGCGTCCGGATCGTCCCGGGCTCCGGCCGGTGGAAGATCAATGGCCGCACCCTTGAGGACTACTTCCCGAACAAGGTGCACCAGCAGGAAGTGAACGAGCCGTTCAAGGTCCTGGAGCTGGAGGGCCGCTACGACGTCATCGCCCGGATCGCCGGCGGCGGCGTCTCCGGCCAGGCCGGCGCGCTGCGCCTCGGCGTGGCCCGCGCGCTGAACGAGGCGGACGTGGACAACAACCGCGGCCCCCTGAAGAAGGCCGGCTTCCTGCGCCGCGACGACCGCGCGGTCGAGCGGAAGAAGGCCGGTCTGAAGAAGGCCCGCAAGGCCCCGCAGTACAGCAAGCGCTGACCCCGGCCGCCCGCGCGAACTGAATCGGCGTCAGAGCGACGCCGGGACGGACCGCGCGGGCGTCCTTCGCGTGCGGCCCGCCCGGCGCGCCGCACGCGGTGCGTACCGCCCCTGGGGGCGGGTACGACCTTCCCCCCGCGGCCCATACGGCACAGGGGGTACCACACGCCCCGGCGGCACGCTCTGTGCCACCGGGGCGTTCGTGTATCTGCGGCCCCCGGCGTATAACGGCATAAGATTTTCAGAAGCTTCCCGAGCCGATCACGTCTGAAGCTTCTGTGACCGCTTCAGCCTCTTCGGGGGCTGCGCTTCGGCCTCGTCGTAGGCCGGGGGTACCACCCGGGCCCGTACGGCACCGGGGGAGAAAGTACGGAGGACACCTGTGGGACGACTCTTCGGCACGGACGGTGTGCGCGGCAGGGCCAACGCGGATCTGACGGCGGAGCTGGCGCTCGGCCTCTCCGTGGCGGCGGCCCATGTGCTGGGGGAGGCGGGGACCTTCGAGGGCCACCGTCCCGTGGCCGTGGTCGGGCGGGACCCGCGGGCCTCGGGGGAGTTCCTGGAGGCGGCCGTGGTCGCCGGCCTCGCCAGCGCCGGCGTGGACGTGCTGCGCGTCGGCGTGCTGCCCACCCCCGCGGTCGCCCACCTCACCGGCGCGCTCGGCGCCGACCTCGGCGTGATGCTCTCCGCCAGCCACAACCCCATGCCCGACAACGGCGTCAAGTTCTTCAACCGCGGCGGCCACAAGCTCGCCGACGAACTGGAGGACAGGATCGAGCGGGTGTACGAGGAGCACCGCACCGGCGCTCCCTGGGACCGTCCGACCGGCGCGGGCGTGGGCCGTGTCCGGGAGTACGAGGAAGGCTTCGAGGAGTATGCGCGGCACCTCCTCGGGGTGCTGCCGAACCGGCTCGACGGCCTGAAGGTGGTCCTCGACGAGGCGCACGGCGCCGCCTCCCGGGTCTCGCCCGCGGTCTTCACCCGTGCGGGCGCCGAGGTCGTCACCATCGGCACCGACCCGAACGGCCTCAACATCAACGACGGCTGCGGCTCCACCCATCTGGACCTCCTCAAGGGCGCGGTCGTCGAGCACGGCGCGGACTTCGGCATCGCACACGACGGCGACGCCGACCGCTGCCTCGCCGTGGACCACACCGGCGCCGAGGTGGACGGCGACCAGATCCTCGCCGTGCTGGCGCTGGCGCTGCGCGAGCGGGGCGAGCTGCGCTCGGACACCGTCGTCGGCACGGTGATGTCCAACCTCGGCTTCAAGCTCGCCATGGAGCGCGAGGGCATCCACCTGGTGCAGACGGCCGTGGGCGACCGGTATGTGCTGGAGGAGATGAAGGAGCACGGCTACGCCCTCGGCGGCGAGCAGTCCGGGCACGTCATCGTCCTGGACCACGCCACCACCGGGGACGGCATTCTCACCGGGCTGCTGCTCGCGGCCCGGGTGGCCCAGACGGGGCGCTCCCTCGCCGACCTCGCCGCCGTGATGGAGCGGCTGCCGCAGGTCCTCGTCAACGTGCGCGACGTCGACAAGTCACGCGTCGCCACCTCCGCGGAGCTGGCCGCCGCGGTGGCCGACGCGGAGCGCGAGCTGGGCGGCACCGGTCGCGTCCTGCTCCGGCCCTCCGGCACGGAGCCGCTGGTCAGGGTGATGGTGGAGGCCGCCGACAGCTACCAGGCACGCTCCGTGGCGGCGCGGCTCGCGGACGCGGTGAAGTCCGCCCTCGGGTAGCCCGCCGAGTGGCCGCTCCGGTTGCTCCGGCCGGCGGCGGTCTCGACCGGCCCGGTGAGCGGCCGCTTGGGGCAGCGGGGTGAGCGGCGGGTGGTGACGCGGGTGCTCGTCCCGGTCCGGGCGTTCATCCGGGCACCCGCTCCTGGCGTTCATCCGGGCACCCGCTCCGGCCCCGTCCGGGCGCCCGTCCCCCGGTCTGCCCCCGCGTCAGCCGGCTCCCAGCCCGGAGACCGGGGGCCCGGTGCGCCGCCGGGTCCAGAAGTACCGCTGTGCCAGCAGGGTGAGCGTGCCCGCGATGACGATGCCGAGCATGTTCAGCAGCAACTGCTGGACGGAGCCCCAGGTCTGGTCGCCGTCGCCGTAGCTGAGCGCGACGGCGGCGTTGGCGGCGGCCGGCACGGTGGTCACCGAGATGGCGACGCCGACGAGCGCCCCCGACTTCGTCGAGGTGAGCGAGAGGGTGCCGGCCGCGCCGGCGAGCACCGCCACCACGAACGAGAACCAGTCCGGCGCGAACACGAAGTCCGTGTTGGGCCGCGGCCCCTCCAGCTGCGCCCGGCTGAAGAGCCCCACCCCGTTCATGAACAGGCTGAAGACGACCGTCACCGCCATGGCCGCCGCGAACCCCACGAGCAGCGCGACCAGCGACCGCAGCACCAGCCGCGGAGCCCGGCGCACCAGGGCCGTGCAGAACCCGGCGAGCGGCCCGAACTCCGGGCCCACCGCCATGGCCCCCACGATGAGGATGGCGTTGTCCAGGACCACGCCACAGGCGGCGATCATGGTCGCGATGGTGAGGAAGGCGACATAGGTGACGGAGAGCGTGGACTCCTCGTGGGAGGCGTCGGTGAGCTGGTCCCACAGCACCGCGTCCGCGCCCTCGCCGGGCGCCTCCTCCTCCGCGCGGTCCGCACGGCTGGAGAGCGTGAGGTCGGTGTGCTCCACGGCGATGGAGCCCTGCTCGCCGATGCCGAGCGCCCGGAGCCGGGCGATCAGCTCGTCGCCGGCCTCCCGTGCCACGTCGCACAGCACGACGTCGCCCGGCGGGATGCGGGCGGCGCCCGGGAGGACGGCCAGGTGGGCGGTGCCGACGGCCTCCTCGACCACCCGGACGACGTCATCGGTGCGCTCGGCCGGTGTGATCATGCGCAGATGGAGCATGGGCGCAGGGTAGCGGGCCGCCGGGCCTGCGCCCACCGGCCCGGGGGGCGCGGCCCGGTCCACCGCTCGTGCGCCGGCGCGGGCCCGCCGCTGCGTTCAGAGCTTGCGCAGGCTCAGGCGCCGGGCCTTGTGGTCGGGGCCCTTTCTGAGGATCAGGGTGGCGCGCCCGCGGGTCGGGGCGATGTTCTCAAGGAGGTTGGGGCGGTTGATGGTGCGCCAGGTGGAGCGGGCGTAGGCCATCGCCTCCTCCTCGGAGACCCGGGTGTACTTCCGGAAGTACGACGACGGGTCCTGGAAGGCGGTCTGCCGCAGCTTGCGGAACCGCTCCAGATACCAGTGCTCGATGTCCTCCGTGCGGGCGTCGACGTACAGGCTGAAGTCGAAGTAGTCCGCGAGCGCCACCCGGGTGCGGCCGTCCTGGCCGGGCAGGGAGGGCTGGAGGACGTTCAGGCCCTCCACGATCAGTATGTCCGGGCGCCGCACGGTGAGCCGCTCGCCCGGCACGATGTCGTAGACGAGGTGTGAGTAGACGGGCGCGGTCACCTCGTCCTTGCCCGCCTTGATGTCCGCGACGAACCGGGTCAGCGCCCTGCGGTCGTACGACTCGGGGAAGCCCTTCCTGGACATCAGGCCGCGGTCCTCCAGCTCCTTCATCGGCAGCAGGAAGCCGTCGGTGGTGACCAGCTCCACCCGCGGGTGCTCGGGCCAGCGCGCCAGCAGCGCCTGGAGCAGCCGCGCGACGGTGGACTTCCCGACGGCGACGGAGCCGGCGACGCCGATCACGAAGGGCGTGCCGGACTGGGAGCCGCGGGAGCCGAGGAAGGTGTTGAGTGCGCCGCGCAGGCCGTGGGTGGCGCCGACGTAGAGGTTGAGCAGCCGGGAGAGCGGTAGGTAGACGTCCCTGACCTCGTCGAGGTCGATGACGTCGCCGAGGCCCCGCAGCTTCTCCACTTCCGCCGCGGTGAGCGGGAGCGGGGTCTTGTCGCGCAGGGCGCTCCATTCGGCGCGGGTGAGATCGACGTAGGGAGTCGCCTCCGGGCGGGGCCGGTGGGCGCTCCGGGACGCCGGGGATACCGGAGCAGTCACAGTTCATTGTGACTCGTGCACGTCACACTCTGCTTTCCGGGTGCCCCGGGGGCCCGGTTGCCCCGGTGGGCCCGGGTGCCCCGGTGGGTCCGGGTGCCCCGGTGGGTCCGGGGCCACCTGCCGGTGGCGGGGCCTTCCAGGGGCCCGGGGAACCGTGCGTCCGGCCACGATCCGCCTGCGGCGGGCCAATCAGGATCAGCCCCTTGCGGTCTCCTGCCTGACCACCGGCCAGTGGGGGCTTGTCGCGCAGTTCCCCGCGCCCCTTCAGGGCACCGGGGTGCAGCCTTACCGGTCGGGGCGCCGCCTCGTCGCGCAGTTCCCCGCGCTCCTTCAGGGCACCGGGGGTGGAGCCTCGCTGGTCGGGCGCCGCCATGTCGCTGTCGGTGTGCCGCCAACCGGACGGTTGCCGGAAGGTGCGGCTGCGAGGGGAGCCTTAGGGTGGCCGTATGTGTGGAATTGTGGGATATGTCGGTGGACAGTCGGCGTTGGATGTGGTGCTGGCGGGGCTGAGGCGGCTGGAGTACCGGGGGTACGACTCCGCGGGGGTGGCCGTACTGGCGGACGGCGGGCTCGCCGTGGCGAAGCGGGCCGGGAAGCTCGTCAACCTGGAGAAGGCGCTCGGCGACCGGCCGCTGCCGTCCGGTGCCACCGGCATCGGGCACACCCGCTGGGCCACCCACGGCGCACCCAACGACGCCAACGCTCACCCGCACCTGGACGACGCGGGCCGGGTCGCCGTCGTCCACAACGGCATCATCGAGAACTTCGCCGCGCTCCGCGCCGAACTCACCGCGCGCGGCCACGTGCTGCGCTCCGACACCGACACCGAGACGGTGGCCCATCTGCTCGCCGAGGAGTTCTCCTCCTGCGGCGACCTCGGCGAGGCGATGCGGCTGGTGTGCCGGCGGCTCGACGGGGCGTTCACCCTCGTGGCGGTGCACGCCGACGCACCCGGGGTGGTCGTGGGCGCGCGCCGCAACTCCCCGCTGGTGGTGGGCGTCGGCCGGGGCGAGGCCTTCCTCGCCTCGGACGTCGCCGCCTTCATCGCGCACACCCGGTCGGCCCTGGAGCTCGGCCAGGACCAGGTGGTGGAGGTGCGCGGGGACGGGGTGACGGTCACCGGCTTCGACGGCCGGCCGGCCCGGGCCCGCGCCTACCACGTGGACTGGGACGTGTCCGCGGCGGAGAAGGACGGCCACGCCTCCTTCATGCTGAAGGAGATCGCCGAGCAGCCCAAGGCCGTCGCCGACACCCTGCTCGGCAGGATCGACGCGAACGGCTCGCTGGTCCTCGACGAGCTGCGGATCTCCGCCTCGGAGCTGTGCGAGGTCGACAAGGTCGTCATCGTCGCCTGCGGCACCGCCTTCCACGCCGGTCTCATCGCCAAGTACGCCATCGAGCACTGGACCCGGATCCCCTGCGAGGTGGAGCTGGCCAGCGAGTTCCGTTACCGGGACCCGATCCTCGGCGCCCGGACGCTCACCGTCGCCATCTCGCAGTCCGGCGAGACCATGGACACGCTCATGGCGGTCCGGCACGCCCGCGAGCAGGGCTCCCGGGTGCTGGCGATCTGCAACACCAACGGCTCCACCATCCCCCGCGAGTCCGACGCCGTGCTCTACACGCACGCGGGGCCCGAGATCGCGGTGGCCTCCACCAAGGCGTTCCTCACCCAGCTCGTGGCCTGCTACCTGGTCGCCCTCTACCTGGGTCAGGTGCGCGGCACCCAGTGGGGCGACGAGGTGCGGGCCGTCATCCGGGACCTGGCCGGGATCGCCGGCGCGGTCGAGCGGGTGCTCGGCACCATGGAGCCGGTGCGCGCCCTCGCCCGCACCCTCGCGGACAAGCGGACGGTGCTCTTCCTGGGCCGGCACGTCGGCCACCCGGTCGCCCTGGAAGGCGCGCTGAAGCTGAAGGAGCTGGCGTACATGCACGCCGAGGGCTTCGCGGCCGGCGAGCTGAAGCACGGGCCCATCGCGCTGATCGAGGAGGACGTTCCCGTGGTGGTCGTGGTGCCGTCGCCGGACGGGCGGTCCCTGCTGCACGACAAGGTCGTCTCCAACATCCAGGAGATCAGGGCCCGCGGCGCCCGTACCATCGTGATCGCCGAGGAGGGCGACGAGACCGTGGTGCCCTACGCCGACCACCTCGTCCCGGTGCCCGCCACCCCGACCCTGCTCCAGCCGCTGGTGGCCGCCGTACCGTTGCAGGTGTTCGCGTGCGAGCTGGCGACCGTGCGCGGCAACGAGGTCGACCAGCCGCGTAATCTCGCCAAGTCCGTGACGGTGGAGTGAGCGCGGGCGGGCCCACCTCGGTGGGGCCGCCCGAGGTGAGCCGGGCTGTGGGAGTGAGGAATCGTGATCATCGGGGTGGGGATCGACGTCGCGGAGATCGACCGGTTCCGGGCGTCGCTGGCGCGCACGCCCGGCCTGGCGGAGCGGCTCTTCGTGGCCGGTGAGCTGCTGCTGCCGTCCGGCGAGCGGCGCGGCATCGCCTCGCTCGCCGCGCGGTTCGCCGCCAAGGAGGCGCTCGCGAAGTCCCTCGGCGCGCCGGTCGGGCTGCGGTGGACGGACGCCGAGGTCTGGACGGAGGACAGCGGGCAGCCCCGGCTGCGGGTGCGCGGCACGGTCGCGGCCCGCGCCGAACTGCTCGGCGTCCGCTCCTGGCACGTCTCCCTCAGCCATGACGCGGGGGTGGCGTCGGCCGTGGTGATCGCGGAGGGGTAGGGGGCGGTCGGCGAGGACGGCCCGCCGGGGCCCCGGGCCGTCGGCCCGCAGACCATCGGCTCAGGGCCGTCGGCCCCGGGCCGGCCCCGGCCGTCACGCAAGCCGTACGCAAGGATCACGCAAGGACCCCGGGCTGCCGGGCCCCCACGGCGCGTGTACGGTCAACGCCTGCCCATCAGAGCCGAGTTGTGCCCCGCGGAGTCGACTGCCCGCAGCGGGCACCGTTCGGCATGCGACCCCGAGGGGGACCCTTGATCGTAGTGACCGGCGCGACCGGCAACATCGGACGCAGTCTCGTCGACCAGCTCCTCGCGGAGGGCGCCGCGGTGCGCGCCCTGTCCCGCGACCCCGGTGCGGCGGACCTGCCGGACGGAGTGGACGCCGTCCGGGCCGACCTCGGCGACCCGTCGATGCTCGGCCCCGTGCTCAGCGGCGCGGAGGCGGTCTACCTGAACCTCGCCGCGGCCGGCATGCGCGGCGCCGACCAGGTCGTCGAGGCGATCGCGGCGGCGGGCGTCAAGCGCATCGTCCTGAACTCGTCCATGGCGGTGACCATCGAGGGCGCCGAGGAGGGCATGATCGCGCGCGCCCACGCGTTCGCCGAGCGCGCGGTGCGCGACTCCGGGCTGGAGTGGACGTTCGTCCGCGGCGGCATGTACGCCACCAACGCGCTGCGGTGGGCCGCGGCGATCAAGGAGGACGGCGTGGTGCGCGGCCCCTATCCGGACGCGGTCGCCGCGCCGGTGCACGAGGCCGACCTGGCGGCCGTCTCCGCCCGTGCCCTGCTGGACGACGCGCACGTCGGCACGGCGCCCGTCGTCACGGGGCCCGCGCCGGTCACGCTGGCCGAGCAGGTCGCCGCGATCGGCAAGGCGGCCGGGCGTGCGACCCGCTTCGAGCAGATCTCGCCGGAGGCGGCCGTCGAGGCGCTGACGAGCCCGCAGTTCCCGGTCGAGGCCGCCAGGCAACTCGTCGAGTTCCTCGGCTCGACGGTGGGGGCCACGCCCGAGATCACGGGCGAGGTGGAGCGGATCACCGGTCGCCCGGCCAGGACGTTCGAGGAGTGGGCGGCGGACCACGCGGACGATTTCCGCTGAGCTTGCCCTAGGGGCGCGGGGCGGTGGCGGTCAGCGTGTCCCGCTGCGGCTGGTCGCGCCGCGCGGCGGAGCAGCGGGGTGCGCCCCGGAGCCGCCTGGTCACACAGCCCCGCGCCCCGGCCGGGGCCCTGTGCGCAACCAGTCGGCAGCCGCGGCCGGGGAACGGGCCCCGAACGCCTGACCGGCACCGCGGAAGCCCCCTAGACTGCGCGGCGTGAAGGGCTTGCTGCTGCGGTTGTCGGCCCTGGACGCGGACGCGGCCGCCGCGGTGCGGGTGATCGCCCACTTCCAGGCCCTGCTCGGCGGCGGCCTCGACGCCGCCGCCCTGGTCCGCTCGACCGCCGGACTCGCCGAGTGTCCCGCGGGCCTGGAACTCGCGGACGGCCGCACCGTGCGCTGCGGCCCCGACGGCGCCCCGCTGACCGGGCGCCCGGCGCGGGTCTCCGGCAGCGCCCGCCTCGCGCCCGCCGGACGCGTCTGGCTGGAGCGGCCGGGCGCCCGGGGCCCGTTCGACGACCTCGTCCTGGAGTGGATGGCGATCGCCGCTGGCACGCTCGGCGGCACCGCCCAGCGGGCGCAGCCGCCGCAGGTCTCCGACCCGCTGCTGGTCGAGCGGGTGCTCTCCGCGCATGAGACGGTCGCCGACCGCGCCCACGCGCTGCGCCGCCTCGGCCTCGACCCCGCGGGCGCCCTCCGGGTGGCCGCGGTGAGCTGCCGGAACGGTGCCGACGCCGGCCCGGTCGCCGTCACGCTGCTCGGCCGCGGCGACCTGCCGGGCACCGTCAGGGTGGCCCGGATGGGCTCGGGCGCGGTGGTGCTCCACCAGCGCGGCGACGGCACCGAGTCGCCCGGCGAGGCACTGCGCACCGTGCTGGGCGAGTGGGCGGCGGCGGGCACGGAGCGGTCCTGGGCGGGCGCCGACCCGTCGCGGGCCGGTCCGCGGGGCCCCGGCGCCCCGCCCGGCCGCCCTGCCGGACCCGGGCAGTCCGGCGCGCCGTGGTCCGGCGGGATCCGGGCCGGGGTGGGCGGCGCGGTGCCGGCCCTGGACGCCGGGACGAGCTGGGCACAGGCCCGTACCGCCCTGCGGTTCACGGTCCCCGACCCGCCGTACGAGGCGGTCGCCGACCACGACGCCCTCGGCCCCGTGGTGCTGCTCGCCGAGATTCCGGTGCGGCGGCTGCGGGAGCGGCCCGAGGTACGGGCACTCGCGGCGCTCGCGGAGCAGCCCGGCGGCCGGGCCGTGCTCGCCGCCCTCGCCGCCTTCTGCCGCACCGGCTCACTCCGGCAGGCAGCGGCTGCGCTGCACCTCCACCACAGCTCGGTGGCGGGCCGCCTGACCCGCGCCGAACGCGCCCTGGGCCACACCCTGAGCGACCCCCGGAACCGCTTCGCCGCCCACCTCGCCCTGTACGCCCACCGGTTGGCGACGACACCGGAGGAGGGTCCTCCGGACGGGTGAGGGACGTTGGGGGAGGGGTGACGGGTAAGGGACGGCGGGTGACGGAAGGCGGGTGACGGAGGGTGGGTGAGACGGACCACGGTGACGGAGGATGGCCAGGGGACGACGGGCGAGGTGACGGCTGCCGGAGCCGGCCCCCAACCGGCCACCCGCCCGAGCCGCACCACCGCCGACCACGTCACCGCGTCACCCGGCCCCACCGCGACCGTGACCGCATCCGACGTGCGGGCATCGGCCCGGGCGGGTCACCGTGCGCGCAGCCGACGCTCCGTCACCGGCCCGTGCGGGCCTCGTCACCGCAGCCGGCGCGCGGTTGTCAGCCGGGGCGGCCTGCCGTCACCGGCCCGGGCAGGCACACCGTGCGTCCAGCCAACGCGCGTATCACCGGCCGAGGCGCCGGCCCACCGCCGCTGAAACGCACCCCGAAACACCCACGGAAGCCCCCGAACCACCCCCGAAGCATCCACGGAAGCCCCGCGAACCACCCTCGAAGCACCACGGAAGCCCCCGAACCCACCCCCGAACCACCCCTGAACTCACCGCCACAGCGCCCGCCGCAGCGCCCCGCGTGCGTCCTCGGCCGCGCGGCGGATCACCGCGGCGTGCTCCACCATGATCGCCCCGTGGAACGTGCCCGGATAGACGTGCAGTTCGGCGTGGACCCCGGCGGTCAGCAGGGCCTGGGCGTAGCCGATGCCCTCGTCGCGCAGCGGGTCGAACTGCATCACGGAGACGAACGCCGGCGGCAGGCCCGCCAGCTCGGTGACGTCGGCGCGGCCCGGGGCGGCGTAGTGCGACACACCCTCGGAGCCGGGCACGCCCTCGCCCAGGTACGCGGTCCAGCCGAGGGCGGCGTTGTGGCGGTTCCAGACGGGCGTGTCCGTGTACAGCAGGGCGCTGGGGGTGGTGAGGCGGTCGTCGAGGGCGGGGCTGCACAGGTACTGGAAGCAGATCGCGGGGCCGCCGCGGTCCCGGGCGAGGAGGGTCAGCGCGGCGGCGAGTCCAGCTCCGGCGCTGTCGCCGCCCACCGCGATCCGGTCGGGCCTGATGCCCAGCTCGGCGGCGTCCTTCGCCAGCGTCCACAGCCCGGCACAGCAGTCCTCCAGGGCCGCCGGGTACGGGTGCTCGGGGGCCAGCCGGTAGTCGGGGGAGACCACGACGGCGCCGAGTTCGCGGCAGAGCCGCAGGTTGGCGTCGTGGTCGACGTCGGGGGAGCCGAGCACGAAGCCGCCGCCGTGCAGCGCGTAGAGCGCCGGCAACCGCTCGCCGCGGGTGTCCGCGGGCCGGTAGACCCGCAGCGGCACGTCGGGCGCGCCGTCGAGCCCGGCTGCGGTCAGGTCCGTCACCTCCACACCGCCGGTGTCGGCCACCGCGACCCGGGCCGCCACCTCACCGGCCTGCGCGGCCCGCGCCGCGGCCAGGTCGGAGATGTCCACCTCGGCCATCATCGCGAGGGCCGCGGCGAGCTCGGGATCGTACGGGTAACGCATGTGCGGACCTCCGGTCGGCGCCGTCCGCCGACGGCAGCCGGAACAAGGACACCGGCCCCGCTTGCACAGAGCCACCGGCACCTGCCGGAACACAGCCACAGGCACGGGGCCACCGACGGCTGCCAGCACGATGCCACGCCCACGGCACGGGGACCATCCGACGTCCGTCGGGGACCCAACGCCCGGCTCCCCGACAGCCGTGCGGGGGTCTGTGCAGGGCGGTGCCCGGCGCTGTATTCCGTACGCCGTACGGGTCACGCACCGGTGAAGCGGAGGACGCACCCCGATGAAGAGGATGAAGAGACCGTCATGAAGAGACCGTCGTGGATCGTCAGCCTCGTCCTGGCCGGGTTCCTCGGCAGCGCCCCCCTCGCGGTGGCCGGCGCCGCCCCGGACGGCCCCGCCGCGCCCGCGGCAGCGACGACGACCGAGGCCGGCTGGGTACACACCTGGACGGCGATGCCGCAGCTTACCGAGCCGGCCAACATGCCCCCGGCGCCGTTCACGCAGGACGGCCGGGTGCTCGCCGACAGCACGCTGCGGCAGACCGTGCACGTGTCCGTGGGCGGCCCGCGCATCCGGCTGCGGGTGTCGAACGTGTTCGGGGGCGCCCCGCTGCCGCTCACCGCGGTCTCCGTGGCACTGCCGCGCGGCGGGCGGCCCGGGGCCGCCGCGATCGAGCCGGGCAGCTCCCACCCGGTGACCTTCCGCGGCAGGGCCTCCGTGACGGTGCCGACCGGTGCGGACATGGTCTCCGATCCGCTGGACTTCACGGTGCGGCCCGGCACCAACCTCACCGTCACGATCTACCTGGCCGAGGGGCAGGCGTCCAACGACATCACCTCCCACCCGGGTTCCCGCACCACCTCGTACCTGCTGGCCGGCGACCACACCGGCGACACGGACCTGCCGGGCGCGGCCACCGCGGACCACTGGTACTTCCTCAGCGGCGTCGAGGTCCTCACCCGCACCGCCACCGGTGCGACGGTGGTGCTCGGCGACTCCCTCTCCGACGGCCGCGGCTCCACCACCAACGGCAACGACCGCTGGACCGACCAACTCCTGAGCCGACTTCAGGCGCACCGGGCCACCGCGGGCACCGCGGTACTCAACGAGGCCGCGGGCGGCAACCAGGTCCTCTCGAACGGCCTCGGCCCCACCGCGCTCTCCCGCTTCGACCGCGACGTCCTCGCGCAGAGCGGGGTCACCTCGCTGATCGTCTTCGAGGGCGTCAACGACATCGGCACGGCACCGGCCACCGCCGAGGCGCAGCGCACCGTGGCGGAGGATCTCATCACCGCGTACGACCAGATGGTCCTGCGTGCTCACGCGCAGGGCATCCGCGTCTACGGTGCGACGCTCACCCCGTTCGGCGGCAACGGGCCCTACGACGACCCCGACGGCCTTCGCGAGGCGGCGCGGCAGCGGGTCAACGACTGGATCCGCACCAGTGGCCGCTTCGACGCGGTCGTCGACCTGGACCGGGCGTCCCGCGATCCGGCCCACCCGCGTGCCCTCAACCCCGCCTACGACGTGGGCGACCACCTCCACCTCAACCCAACGGGCTACGCAGCGCTGGCGGCAGCGTTCCCCTCGCACCTCTTCACGTAAGAAGCCGTCCGCCCTGCCGGTGCGGGCCGGTACCGCACACGCGCCGTGGGCTGTCGGGTGGAGGCGGCTCTTCCCCCTTCCCCGGTCTGCCCCTGGCGGCGCGGGAGGCCCACCGGTCCGCAGTCGCGTACGAGAGGTGAGGGGACGTGGGGGGATGTCCGCCCTGGGGGTACCTCCCAGGCCCTTAAGGCACTGGGGGAGGCCGGCGCCACGACCAGAGGAGCCTCCAGTGTGCGGAAGGCGCCGGACCGTGGGGGCACCTCCCACGCCTTCAAGGCAGTGGGGGAGGAGATCCCCCCGCGGCCCCGCCCCACAACGAAACAGAAGGCGCACCGGCCACGACGAAGCCCGCGCTCGCCACAAGCAGCCCGCCCCGAACAACAGAAGGCGCACCGGCCCCGACGAAGCCCGCGCACACAACTCGCGGCGTACACCCGCGTCGCGCGGGCGCGGCCATGCGGGACACTCGTGGCATGCGGAGTGCGTACAGCGTGGAGACGGTAAGGGCGGCCGAGCGTGAGCTGATGGCGAGGCTGCCGGAGGGTGCCCTGATGCAACGTGCCGCGAGCGGACTCGCGGCCGTCTGCGCCGAACTGCTGGGCCGCGTCTACGGCTCCCGCATCGTCCTCCTCATCGGCAGCGGCGACAACGGCGGCGACGCCCTCTACGCCGGCGCAAGGCTGGCCCGCCGCGGCGCCGGCGTCACCGCACTGCTGCTCACCCCGGACCGCACCCACCCCGCCGGCCTGGCCGCCCTCCGCGCCGCGGGCGGCACCGCCCACCACGCGGCACCCGAACCACCGGCAGGCAAAGCCACCACCGGCACCAGCTCCACCACCGGCGCCAGCCCCACGACCGAGGAACTGATCCGCCGAGCCGACCTCATCGTGGACGGCATCGTGGGCATCGGCGGCAGCGGCGGCCTCCGCCCCGCCGCCGTCCCGCTCGCCGTCCTCGCGCGCGCCTGCGACGCGCCGGTCGTCGCCGTCGACCTGCCCAGCGGCGTGGAGGCGGACACGGGCGAGGTCAGGGGCGAGGCGGTGCACGCGCACGTGACCGTCACCTTCGGCACCCACAAGCCCGGCCTCCTCATCGACCCGGCACGCGAGTACGCGGGCACCACCCGGCTCATCGACATCGGCCTGGGCCCCCATCTGCCGCCCACCCCCGACCTGGAGGCGCTCCAGCACGCGGACGTCGCGGCCCTGCTGCCGAGCCCGGCGGCGGAGAGCGACAAGTACCGGCGCGGCGTGGTGGGCGTGGTGGCGGGTTCCGCCCGCTACCCGGGCGCGGCGGTGCTCGCGGTCTCCGGCGCGCTGCACGGCGGCGCGGGCGCCGTGCGGTACGTGGGCCCCGCCGCGGACGCGGTGATCGCCCGGTTCCCCGAGACGCTGGTGTCGGCGGGGCCGCCGTCGAGGGCGGGCCGGGTCCAGGCGTGGGTGGTCGGCCCCGGTGTGGGGGACGACAGCGCGGCGGTGGACGAGGTGCTGGCCTCCGACGTCCCGGTGCTCGTCGACGCGGACGGGCTGCGGCTCGCGGACCGTGCGGCGGTGCGCGCCCGCACGGCGCCGACCGTGCTGACGCCGCACGCGGGCGAGGCGGCCGCCCTGCTCGGCACCTCCCGCGAGGAGGTGGAGGGCGCCCGGCTCGCGGCGGTGCGCGAGCTGGCCGCGCGGTACGGGGCGACGGCGCTGCTCAAGGGCTCGACGACGCTGGTCGCCCGCCCGGACGGCGGCCCGGTCCGGGTGAACCCGACGGGGACGCCGTGGCTGGCCACGGCGGGCAGCGGCGACGTCCTGTCCGGCCTGGCGGGCTCCCTGCTCGCGGCGGGACTCGGCGCGCAGGACGCGGCGTCGGTCGGCGCCTACCTGCACGGTCTCGCCGGGCGGCTCGCGACCGGCGAGGGCGCGCCTGTCGGCGCGTCGGAGCTCGTGAGGGTGCTGCCGCGGGTGTGGCGGGACGTGGTGGGGACGGCCGCGCGGCTCCCCGGCGAACGCTAGCCCCGGCCAGGCGCGGTTCTCCGCCCCTCACGTGCCGCGGCACCCCGAACCGGTGTGCGTTCAGGCCGCACCGGCCGGTGGGCCGACACGAGGGCCTCAAGGGGCTCGGCACGGTGGCCCGGCGCGGGCGCGTCGGGGCTCGTGCGGCTCGTCGCGGCTGGTCGGGGCCGGTCAGCCGGGTGCGGCCGGCTGGGGGGTGATCGGTTGGGGTGATCGGTTGGGACGATCGGTTGGGGTGGATCGGTTGGGTCGAACCAACGCACCGCAGACCGGGCCGCCCCCGGCCCGGCTGCACGGAACGCGCCTCCCCGCCGCCTTTGAGACACTGTATGAACGATGAGTGACACTGCGACGGCGCGCGCGCGTGCCGAGATCGATCTGGGGGCCCTGCGTGCCAACGTGAGGGCCCTGCGGGCCCTCGCGCCCCGCGCCGCGTTCATGGCCGTGGTGAAGGCGGACGGCTACGGCCACGGAATGGTGCCGGTCGCCCGTGCCGCGCTCGACGCGGGCGCCACCTGGCTCGGTACGGCCCTCCCGGAGGAGGCCCTGGCGCTGCGCGCCGCCGGGTTCGGCCCGGACCGGGTCCGCATCATGTGCTGGCTGTGGGCGCCGGGCGGCCCCTGGCGGGAGGCCGTCGAGGCCGATCTCGACATGTCCGTCAGCGGACCCAGGGCGCTGCGGGAGGCCACGGCCGCCGCACGTGCGGTCGGCGCGCCGGCCCGCGTCCAGCTCAAGGCCGACACCGGCCTCGGCCGCGGCGGCTGCCAGCCCGCCGACTGGCCCGCCCTGGTCGCCGAGGCGCTGCG
The DNA here is from genome assembly GCF_057320905.1 of Streptomyces sp. DSM 116793. Classification (NCBI taxonomy): domain Bacteria; kingdom Bacillati; phylum Actinomycetota; class Actinomycetes; order Kitasatosporales; family Streptomycetaceae; genus Streptomyces; species Streptomyces sp. DSM 116793. The sequence continues at coordinate 5,582,601 of NZ_CM170494.1, forward strand.
CGCGGAGCGCGCGGGACTGGTCCGTATCTCCGGCATCTGGTCGCACCTGGCCTGTGCCGACGAGCCGGGCCACCCCTCCATCGCCCCCCAGCTGGCCCGCTTCCGCGACATGATCCGCTACGCCGAGCAGCAGGGCGCACGCCCGGAGGTCCGGCACATCGCCAACTCACCCGCCACCCTCACCCTCCCCGAGGCGCACTTCGACCTGGTGCGCGCCGGCATCGCCATGTACGGGATCTCCCCGAGCCCGGAGATCGGCACCCCCGCGGACTTCGGGCTGCGCCCCGTGATGCGGCTGTCCGCGTCGATGGTGCTGGTCAAGCAGGTCCCTGGCGGCCACGGCGTGAGCTACGGCCACACCTACGTCACCCCCGGCGAGACCACCCTCGGCCTGGTGCCGCTCGGCTACGGCGACGGCATACCCCGGCACGCCTCCAACACCGGCCCCGTCCTGGTCGACGGCAAGTGGCGGACGATCGCGGGCCGGGTGGCGATGGACCAGTTCGTCGTCGACCTCGGCGGGGAAGAGCCGCCGGAGGGCACCGAGGCGGTGCTGTTCGGACCGGGTGACCGGGGCGAGCCGACCGCCGAGGACTGGGCCCAGGCGGCGGGCACCATCGCGTACGAGATCGTCACCCGCGTCGGGGCACGCGTGCCGCGCGTCCATCTCGACGGGACGCCGTAGGGCCGGACCCCTCCACGCGACGCCGTGATCTCGCCCACCCAGGGGTGAGCAAGGCCTACGCAGGGGAACACCAGGTGGAAGGACCGGGCTGCCGGACGGGAAGGACCGGGCTGCCGGACCGGAAGAGCCCGGCTGCCGGTCCGGAAGGACCGGAGCGACCGGCCCTGACACGTCACGAGGGGCCGGGACCCTCCTGGGCGAGGCCTCGGCGAGGCGTCGGCGAGGCGTCGGCGAGGACGGCGAAGAGGAGCGGTAGGTGAGCGAGAGCAGCGCGGAGGCCGTCACGGGGACCGTCACGGGGGCGGTGGGCGGCGTCTGGCGCAGGGCCGGGATAGCCGGTGCCGCCCTCGGCGTGATCGCGGCCGGCGCCGCCGCCTCGGTGGCCATGGAACGCCTCACGGTCAGCCGCGGCATCCGCAGGAAGGCACAGCTTGACCTGGACGCCACGGGCCCGTACGGCACCCTGCGCGGCACCCCGGGCAAGGCCTGCGCGGACGACGGCACCGAGCTGTACTACGAGGTCGACGAGGTCGAGCCGGACGGCGGCCCGGCGGCGCGCCGCAGACGGCTCTTCGGGCGCAGGGCCCCGGCCCCCGTCACCGTCGTCTTCAGCCACGGCTACTGCCTCACCCAGGACTCCTGGCACTTCCAGCGCGCCGCCCTGCGCGGCGTGGTGCGCACCGTGCACTGGGACCAGCGCAGCCACGGCCGGTCCGGGCGCGGGGTCACCCAGCGCGAGCAGCACACCCCCGTCGCGTTCGAGCAACTGGGCAGGGACCTCAAGGCCGTCATCGACGCCGCCGCGCCCGAGGGGCCGCTGGTGCTCGTCGGCCACTCCATGGGCGGCATGACGGTGATGGAGCTGGCCGACCAGTACCCGGAGCTGGTCCGGGAGCGGGTGGCGGCCGTCGCGTTCGTCGGCACCTCGGCCGGGCGCCTGGGCGAGGTCAGCTTCGGACTGCCGGTGCTGGGCGTCAACGCGGTACGGCGTGTGCTGCCCGGGGTGCTGAAGGCGCTGGGGCAGCGGGCGGAGCTGGTGGAGCGCGGCCGGCGGGCCACCGCGGACCTGTTCGCGGGGATCATCAAGCGGTACTCGTTCGGATCGAAGGACGTCGACCCGGCCGTGGCGCGGTTCGCCGAACGGATGATCGAGAGCACACCGATCGACGTGGTCGCCGAGTTCTACCCGGGCTTCGTCGCGCACGACAAGACGGCCGCGCTCCAGCACTTCGCGCACCTGCCGGTGCTGGTGCTGGCGGGCGACAAGGACCTGGTCACCCCCGGCTCGCACAGCGAGGCCATCGCCGACGCGCTGCCCGGCGCGGAACTCGTCCTGGTGCCCGACGCCGGCCACCTGGCGATGCTGGAGCACCCCGAGGCGGTCACGGACCGGCTTGCCGACCTGCTGGCCCGCGCCGGCCTCGCCCGGTCCCCGGCTACCGTGGGCGACTATGGACCGCACACCCGAACCGGCCGCCCCCTGGGCGGCCCCCCACGCACCGGCCGCGGCCGCCCGCGCCGCGGCGGATCCGCACCGTCCGCCGGATGAGCCGGGAGCCGGCCCCGCAGGCGATGCCCGGGCCGGCGCCGGAGGCACTGCCCAGGACGGCCCCGCGGGCGACGCCGGCGGCCCGGCGGGCGAGCCCGTCAACGTCCGCGTCACCGTGTCCACCCCCGAACGCATGCAGGCACTCGGCCGCCGGCTCGCCCGGTTGCTGCGCGCCGGGGACCTGGTGCTGCTCACCGGCGAACTGGGCGCCGGCAAGACGACGCTGACCCGCGGACTGGGCGAGGGCCTCGGCGTGCGCGGCGCGGTCACCTCCCCGACCTTCGTGATCGCCCGCGTGCACCCGCCGCTCGGCGACGGGCCCCCGCTGGTGCACGCGGACGCCTACCGGCTGGGCGGCGGGCTCGACGAGATGGAGGACCTGGACCTGGACGTCTCGCTGCCCGAGTCCGTGGTCGTCGTCGAGTGGGGCGAGGGGAAGGTCGAGGAACTCTCCGAGGAGCGGCTCCACGTCGTCATCGAGCGCGCGGTCGGGGACACGGCTGACGAGGTCCGCGAGGTGACACTCCTGGGCGTCGGCCCACGCTGGGCCGACGCCCCGCTCAGGGACCTCGGCGACTTCGGGGAGCCCGGGGACCCCGGGGGCCTGGAAGAACTCGGCGGACCCGACGGCCGCGCGGGGGAGTGAGCGGCGCCCCGCGGGATCGTGTGCCGACACCCTGTCGGCAAGATGTTGCGCGGGGTGGGCTGTGCGTGGTCCCATGGTGACGGGTTCAGGTTAGGTCTACCTAACCAACCGGCGTACGTCCGCCCCGGAGCCAGGAGGCGCCATGTCCGCAGCAGAACGCGAGGTCCGTCCGCCGCTGCCGCAGGCGGTGTCCGGGGCTTCCGGGACGCCCGCGGTGTCCGGGGCGCCCTTCCCGGGGGCCGCGGGGGCGGGCCGGGTGCCGATGCGGGAGCTGCTGGCGTCGTGCGCGGCGGCCCGCGCGGTCTCCACGCCCCCGGGACCCCCGGCCCCCTCACCGGTTCGCCCGCCGGGTGCCGAGCCTCGGGACTGAGGAGCCCCTTACGACGGGGCGGAGACTCGACTGCCAAGGGGCGCGGGGAGCCGTGCGCGCGAGCACGACGAGACGGTCACGTCGCCACCGCCCTGAAGGGGCGGCTTCTGTCGTGCCGGGCCACCGGCCGTGAAGCCGTGAAGCCGTGAAGCCGTGAAGCCGTGAAGCCGTGAAGCCGTGAAGCCGTGAAGCCGTGAAGCCGTGAAGCCGTGAAGCCGTGAAGCCGTGAAGCCGTGAAGCCGTGAAGCCGGAGCCCGGAAGCCCGCTGCGCGAGGGGGACAGCCCCCGCCCGCCCTACGGAACCACCACGACCGTCCTGCCGATCCCGGCGAACCGCCACATGGCGGCGCCGTCCGCACGCGTCTCCCGGATGCCCCCGGTCTTCTTCGCCGGGTCGGGCTTGGGCGTCGACCCGTCGACCGCCGCGCTGAACCCGATCGTCACCCCGTCGACGGACGTGAAGCGGACGACGTGCTCGATGGGCACGCCGTCGGAGCCCGCCGTCACGGCGGACCGCGAGCTCACCGTGAAGGTGCCGGGCGCCGGGTCGACCGTGCTGGGCATGACCGTGAAGGTGCGCTGCACACGGCCGCCGGCGGTGATCAGCCAGACCCGGTCGGCGCCGAGCGCGTACACCACCCGTTCGCCGCTGCCCGACCGGGCAGGCGGTGGCGGGTCCTTCCGGGGCGGGTGGGACGCCGGGGCGCTTGGGGACGAGGCCGCGCCGGGGCCCGGCGCGCCCAGGTTGTCCGGGGCGCTGGCCGACGCCTGGTAGGCGAGGAAGCCGACCCCCGCGACGGCCGCCGCCGTCAGCCCGGCCACGAATCCCGAGCTGCTCCTAGACACCTCTGTCCACCTCTCGACCCACTGTCCCGCCGGCCCCGCCCGGAGCGGGGCCCTGCCGTGACCCTGCCATGACCGTGCCGGGCATAGGGTTATATGCCCGGCACGCCGTGTATGCCCCGTACATACGACCTGTACGTACGCCTTGATGGTGACGGTAGCAGCAGGGGTGCACCCGATCGGGGCGGGCGCCCGGGGGGCGCCGGAGCCGTAGGCTGTTGGTGTGTTGTTGCTCGCCCTGGATACCGCCACCCCAGCCGTGACCGTCGCCCTGCACGACGGCGCCTCGGTCGTCGCCGAATCGAGTCAGGTGGACGCCCGGCGGCACGGGGAGCTGCTGCTGCCCGCCGTCGACCGGGTGCTCGCCGAGGCGGGGGTGAAGCTCGCCGAGGTCACCGACATCGCCGTCGGCGTGGGCCCCGGCCCGTACACCGGACTCCGCGTCGGCCTCGCGACCGCGGACACCTTCGGCTTCGCCCTGGGCGTCCCGGTGCACGGCGTCTGCACGCTCGACGCCCTCGGCCATGCCTTCGGCACCTCCGCCGCCGCCCCGGACGGCCCCTTCGTGGTGGCCACCGACGCCCGGCGCAAGGAGGTCTACTGGGCCCGTTACGAGGACGCCCGCACCCGCGCCACCGCGCCCGCCGTCGACCGGCCCGCCGACATCGCGGAGCGGGTGGCCGGGCTGCCCGCGGTGGGCGCGGGCGCGTTCCTGTACCCGGAGACGTTCCCGGACGCCAGGGAGCCGCGGCACGTGGCGGCCTCGGCCCTCGCGGCGTTCGCCGCCGAGCGGCTCGCGGCGGGCGAGGGGCTGCCGGCCGGGGGCGGGCGCGCGGCGCCCCGGGCGGCGGAGGACGGCGTGGTCGGCTCCGGCCTGCTGCCGCCCCGGCCGCTCTACCTGCGCCGGCCGGACGCCCAGGTGCCCAAGAACTACAAGGTGGTCACTCCGCGGTGACCCCCTCCGCCCCGTCCACCCCGCCGGCCGCCACGCCCCCTCAGGGCGCCCGGGCCGCCGCGGGCGCACGTCTGCGCGAGATGCGCTGGTGGGACATCGACGCCGTTATGGAGCTGGAGCGCGCGGTGTTCCCGGCGGACGCGTGGTCGCGCGGCATGTTCTGGTCGGAGCTGGCGCACGCCCGCGGCCCCGGCGCCACCCGCCGCTATGTGGTCGCCGAGGCCGGCGGACGGCTGCTCGGCTACGCGGGCCTCGCGGTCTCCGGCGACCTCGCCGACGTCCAGACCATCGCCGTGGCCCGCGAGCAGTGGGGCGCCGGCCTCGGCGCCCTGCTCCTCACCGACCTGCTGCGGCACGCGACGGCCGCCGAGTGCGCCGAGGTGATGCTGGAGGTGCGCGTCGACAACACCCGCGCCCAGCGGCTCTACCGGCGCTTCGGCTTCGAGCCGGTCGGCTTGCGGCGCGGCTACTACCAGCCGGGCAATGTGGACGCGCTCGTCATGCGGCTGCCGGTACGGGCTGCCGAGGGGGCCGCGGACGGCGCCGGTGCCGCGGACGGCGCGCAGGCCGTGGACGGCGCGCAGGCCGTGGACGGCGCGGGCACGCCGGCCGACGGCACGGGTGGCACGGGTGCGGCGGTGGAGGGCACCGACAGCACCGGCGGCGCGGGCGGCACGGACCGCGTGCGGGCCGCCCGCGGCGCGCAGGGCACCGCCGGGCCGCGGGGCGCCACCGACAGCGCCGCCCGCCACCTGCCGCCCGCCGCCCCATCCCCGGCCCGGCCCGAAGCTCCCCCCACTCACGTTTCCGGCGTACAAGGACAGCAAGGACCCGACACCCATGCCTGACTCCCGCGACGAGCCGCTCGTCCTCGGCATCGAGACCTCCTGCGACGAGACCGGCGTCGGTGTCGTCCGCGGCACGACGCTGCTCGCGGACGCGGTCGCCTCCAGCGTCGACGAGCACGCGCGCTTCGGCGGCGTGGTCCCGGAGGTGGCCTCCCGGGCGCATCTGGAGGCGATGGTCCCCACGATCGAGCGGGCCCTGAAGGAGGCCGGAGTCGCCGCCTCCGACCTGGACGGCGTCGCGGTCACCGCGGGCCCCGGCCTCGCCGGTGCGCTGCTGGTGGGCGTCTCGGCCGCGAAGGCGTACGCGTACGCGCTCGGCAAGCCGCTGTACGGCGTCAACCACCTCGCGTCGCACATCTGCGTGGACCAGCTCGAACACGGCCCGCTGCCCGAGCCGACGATGGCGCTGCTGGTCTCCGGCGGCCACTCGTCGCTGCTGCTCGCCACCGACATCACCGCCGACGTGCGGCCGCTGGGCGCGACCATCGACGACGCCGCGGGTGAGGCCTTCGACAAGATCGCGCGGGTGCTCGACCTGGGCTTCCCCGGCGGCCCCGTCATCGACCGGTACGCCCGTGAGGGCGACCCGGAGGCCATCGCCTTCCCGCGCGGCCTCACCGGCCCGCACGACGCGCCGTACGACTTCTCCTTCTCGGGCCTCAAGACGTCCGTGGCCCGCTGGATCGAGGCGAAGCGCGCGGCGGGCGAGGAGGTGCCGGTACGGGACGTGGCGGCGTCCTTCCAGGAGGCGGTCGCCGACGTGCTGACCCGCAAGGCGGTGCGGGCCTGCCGGGACGAGGGCGTGGACCATCTGATGATCGGCGGCGGTGTCGCCGCCAACTCCCGGCTGCGCGCGCTCGCCCAGGCGCGCTGCGAGGCCGCGGGCATCCGGCTGCGGGTGCCCCGCCCGAAGCTCTGCACCGACAACGGCGCGATGGTCGCCGCGCTCGGCGCGGAGATGGTCGCCCGGGACCGCGCCGCCTCCGACTGGGACCTGCCCGCCGACTCGTCCCTGCCGGTCACCGACCCCCACGTCCCGGGCCGTTCGCCCCACCTCCCGGCCCCGGCCGCCGGGCACGCCCACGACCACGTGCACGAGATCGGCAAGGACAACCTGTACTCATGACCATCGCCCTGATGTGGGAGGCCCGGGCGTTGCCGGGCCGCGGCCCCGACCTCGTCGCCTGGGCGCGCGCCCAGCCCCTCAGCCCCGAGCCGCTCCGCCGCGAGACCCTCACGGCTCCCGAGGACCGCGTCCTCGTCATGACCTGGTGGCCCACCGGCGACCTCACCGACCCCCCGGAACTCCCCGAACCGGGCCCGGACCTGGTCCGCAGGGCGGTACACCGGTGGCGGTTCGAGACGGTGGACTGACGCGTCGCCTCTTCGGGGCATTGCCTCTTCGGGGCGGTGCCTCTTCGGACACGGCGCCTTCGGACACGGCGCCTCTTCGGCACGCGGCGCCTCTTCGGGGCCGCGGTGGCGTGCTCAGGGTGCCCCTTTCGGGGCGCAGGGGGTCAGGGTGTCGAGGTCGGCAGCGACACCCCCGTGAGGCGTTCGGACTCCGCCCACAGCCGCGCGGCGACGGCCGTGTCGCGCGCCCGGCGGACCAGCCTCGCCTCCGTGGTGGGGCCGACCAGTTCGAAGCGCCGGCCGGGCCCGTAGTAGCCGCCCGCGACGGCGTCGGGGCTGGTCGCCGCGTGCAGCAGCGGCTCGGTGCCCTGCTCGACCTCCTGGGACGGCACGACGTTGCCCGTCATCAGAGGCACCGCCAGGCGGTACAGCGGTGACGGCTGGCGGTCGCCCAGGCTGGGACCCGCGGTCTGGAGGTTCGTCCGCGTGAACCCGGGGTGCGCGGCGTTGCTCATCAGCTTCCAGCCGCGCTCGGCGGCCGTCCGCGCGAGCTGCCGGCTCATCAGGAGGTCGGCGAGCTTGGACTGTGCGTACGCCCGGGCCGGGCTGTAGCGGCGGCGCTCCCACTGGAGGTCGTCGAAGCCGATCCGGCCGAAGTTGGCCGTGCTGCTGCTCATCGTGGTGACCCGGGGCGCCTGCGCGGCGAGCAGCAGCGGCAGCAGGCGGACCGTCAGCGCGAAGGGGCCGAGGTAGTTGGTGCCCAGCTGCAGCTCGAAGCCGTCCGCGGTGGCCATCCGGTGCGGCGGCATCATCACCCCTGCGTTGTTGAGTAGCAGGTCGAGCGGGGTGCCGGCGGAGAGCAGGCCCTCGGCGAACTCCCGTACCGACGCCAGGTCGGCCAGGTCCAGCCGGCGTATCTCCAGCGTGGCGTCCGGGTGCGCCGCCAGTATCTCGTCGCGCGCCTGCTCCCCCTTGGCGACCGTGCGCACCGCGAGCACGACCCGCGCGCCCGCGCCCGCCAGGCGCTTGGCCGCCTCCTTCCCCGTGCCGCTGTTGGCGCCGGTGACGACGGCGAGCTTTCCGGTCTGGTCGGGGACTCGGTACATCGTGGCTCCTCGGCGGGCGTCAGCAGACCGATGGTCTGTTGTCTTCTGTCCGCGGACGCTAGCAGACCACCGGTCTGCTAACAACAGACCGGTGGTCTCTAGGGTCTGTAGGATGGGTCGTATGCCCGCACCGTTCCAGCGCGCACGCAGCGAGGAGCAGCGCGCCGTACGCCGACAGGCGATCCTCGACACCGCGGCCGCGATGCTCGCGGACATGCCCGTGGCGGAGGTGAGCCTGAACGCCCTGAGCCGGCGGGTCTGCCTGGCGAAGTCGAACGTGCTGCGCTACTTCGAGTCGCGCGAGGAGATCCTGCTGGAGCTGCTGGACGTGGAGTCCCGGGCATGGCTGGACGACCTGGCGGGGACGCTGCCCGCGCCGGCCGGGCCGGAGGCCTCCGGGGCCGGCGGTGACGGCTCACCCACGGCGCGCGGCGACCGACTGGCCGCCGCGCTGGCCACCTCCCTGGCGGGCCGCCCGGTGCTCTGCGACCTGGCCAGCGCCCAGGCGGCCGTCCTGGAGCGCAACGTCTCCCCGCGCGTCGCCCTGGCCTACAAGCGCGCCGCCGTCGCGAACGCCCGCCTGCTGGCCGGCCTGGTGCGCCGCTGCGTCCCCGAGCTGAGCGAGCACGACGCGCTCCGTTTCGCCGGTGTGGTCAGGCTCACCGTCGGCTCCGTGTGGACCCACGCCCACCCGTCCCCCGCCATGCAGGCCGCCTACGACGCCGACCCCGGCCTCGCCGCCCTGCGCATGGACTTCACGGACACGCTCCGGCAGGTGCTCGAGGTCGTCATGGCCGGACTGCTGGCCCGGAAGGACGCCCCCGGCGCCGCTGGCCCGGGGCGCGGCCGCACGTAAGGGTGCGGCGCCGAGGTGCGCGGGGAACGGGGGTGCCTCCGCGGGTACCGCCCACGCCTTCACGGCAGTGGCGGAGCCGTTGAGGCGGTGGGGAGCGGCGGGCCCGGACGGCACCGGCGGTTCGCCACCGCCCTGAAGGGGGTGTTTCCGTCGCGTCCGGGCCGGCGGGCGGGAGCCGACACGGCGCTCGGGCGAGGGCACCGGGCTCAGGCGGGCTGCCCGATGAGCATGGCCGGGGCACCCGCGAGCCGGGTCAGGAAGACCGTTGCCGCGTGCGGGCCCTGGGGCCTGACCTTGCGGCGCAGCTCCTCCGGCTCGATCGCGGAGCCGCGCTTCTTCACGGTGAGCGTGCCCACGCCCCGGTCGCGCAGCAGCGCCCTGAGCCGCTTCAGGTTGAACGGCAGCGCGTCGGTGATCTCGTAGGCGGTGGCGAACGGGGTGGGGCGCAGCTCGTCCGCCGTCACATACGCGATGGTCGCGTCCAGCAGCCCGCCGCCCACCTCCCGCGCCACCTCGGCCACCAGGTGGGCGCGGATGACGGCGCCGTCGGGCTCGTACACATAGCGCCCCGGCGGGCGGACACCGGGGTCCGGCGGCAGGGCGGACAGCGGGGCGCTCAGCGAGACGGGCCGCGCGCCCCGCGGCGCCCCGAGAAGCGTGGCGCGGCGGCCGGGCGGCGCCCCGGTGCCGAACCACAGCACCGCCTCCTTCACCTCACCCGCGTCCGAGATCCACTCCGTCTCGACGCCCTCGGGAATCGCCTCGTACGGGATGCCTGGCGCCGTCTTCAGCGCCGCGCACGGCGCACGCCGCGCCGTCTCGACGGCCCAGGACAGCGGCGGTGAGTAGTCCTCCGGCCGGAAGATCCGGCCCCGGCCGCCCCGCCCCGCCCCACCGCCCCCCTCGGCGAAGGCCCTTCGGGCCGCCCCCTGGAAGCGGCGCGCGGGATCGGCGAACACGGCGTCGTACGGCGCCGTGTCGGCCTCCGTGACGTCCGCCTCGACGACCTCGATGCGGTCGGCGAGGCCCAGCGCCTCCGCGTTGGCCCGCGCCACGGCGCACGCCAGCGGCGAGCGGTCGACGGCGCGCACGGTGATGCCCGCGCGCGCCAGGGCGATGGCGTCGCCGCCGATCCCGCAGCACAGATCGGCCACGGACCGCACCCCCAGCGCACGGAACCGCTCCGCGCGGTGCGCCGCGACACTGCCGCGGGTCGCCTGCTCCACGCCGTCCGCCGTGAAGAACATCCGGTGGGCGTCCGCCGCCCCGAACTTCGCCTCGGCGCGCCGTCGCAGCCGGGCCTGGGTGAGGGCCGCGGAGACCAGGTCCGGGGGGTGCGACCGGCGCAGCCGGGTCGCCGCGGCCAGCTCCTCGCCCGGCCGGACGTCCCGTACCTCGTCGAGCAGGGCGCGGCCCTCGGCGGTGCGCAGGGCGGCGAGCCGGTCCACCGCGTGGTTCACCTCGTCGTTCACCCGGCCCATTGTGGGCCAGCCGGACCACCGGGCTCGCCCCGGTGGTCCGCGGGCGCCCCCGGGGCCGTCCGCGCGGTTCCCCGCGCCCCCCGCGGAGGCGCCCCGGATGGAGTACCGGGGAGCGGAGCATGTGCTGCGTCCGGGGGATATCGCGCCCAGCCGTGTCCGCGGCCGCGGGCGGCGCGGCACCATGCCGGACAGCGCTCGGCGCGGCACCATGCCGGACAGCGCTGTGCCCACCGCCGGGGACGGCGGCCTCCCGGGGGTACGCGGTGGCCGGGCCGGGGGACCGCGCCTGAACGGGACGTCCGAAGGAGCGGGCCGGGGGCGCGCGGGGAGGGGCCCGGAAGGGCGCGTCCCGCGTGGCGTTGGCACTCCGCTTGACCGAGTGCTAATCCCGGTCATAGTCTCGGCTCTGGCACTCCACAATGGAGAGTGCCAACGAAGCGACGGGCAGGTCCGGCACCCGCGACGACGGATCCACCTGGTCGCCACCTCAGACAGTCAACCCCGTGAGATCTCCGAAGGGGGAGGTCGGATCGTGACGACCGCCAGCACCAAGGTTGCCATCAAGCCGCTCGAGGACCGCATCGTGGTCCAGCCGCTGGACGCAGAGCAGACCACGGCCTCGGGCCTGGTCATTCCGGACACCGCGAAGGAGAAGCCCCAGGAGGGCGTCGTCCTGGCCGTCGGCCCGGGCCGTTTCGAGAACGGCGAGCGCCTGCCGCTCGACGTGAAGGACGGCGACGTCGTGCTCTACAGCAAGTACGGCGGCACCGAGGTCAAGTACAACGGCGAGGACTACCTCGTCCTCTCGGCGCGCGACGTCCTCGCGATCGTCGAGAAGTAAGAAGACGACACACCGGGTGAGGGGTCCGGGACCCCCGAGTCCCGTCCCGACCCCCACGTTTCGCATGTGACTGCGCCCCTGGCCCCCGCGACGACAAGAAGCCGGGCGCCCGGGGCGCAGTCGGCTTTCCCCGCGATGGCGGCCGTTCACGGCAGCGGCCCAGGATCGCAACCGAGAGGACTGAAACGCTCCCATGGCGAAGATTCTTAAGTTCGACGAGGACGCCCGTCGCGCCCTCGAACGCGGCGTCAACAAGCTGGCCGACACGGTCAAGGTGACCATCGGCCCCAAGGGCCGCAATGTCGTCATCGACAAGAAGTTCGGCGCGCCGACCATCACCAACGACGGCGTGACCATCGCCCGTGAGGTGGAGATCGACGACCCGTACGAGAACCTCGGCGCCCAGCTGGTGAAGGAGGTGGCGACCAAGACCAACGACATCGCGGGTGACGGCACCACCACCGCCACCGTGCTCGCGCAGGCGCTGGTCAAGGAGGGCCTGCGCAACGTCGCCGCGGGTGCCTCCCCGGCCGCGCTGAAGAAGGGCATCGACGCGGCCGTCAAGGCCGTCTCCGACGACCTGCTCGCCTCGGCCCGCCCGATCGACGAGAAGTCCGACATCGCCGCCGTCGCCGCGCTCTCCGCGCAGGACCAGCAGGTCGGCGAGCTGATCGCCGAGGCGATGGACAAGGTCGGCAAGGACGGCGTCATCACCGTCGAGGAGTCCAACACCTTCGGTCTCGAACTGGACTTCACCGAGGGCATGGCCTTCGACAAGGGCTACCTGTCGCCGTACTTCGTCACGGACCAGGAGCGCATGGAGGCCGTCCTCGACGACCCGTACATCCTGATCCACCAGGGCAAGATCTCCGCCATCGCGGACCTGCTGCCGCTGCTGGAGAAGGTCATCCAGGCCAACTCCTCCAAGCCGCTGCTGATCATCGCGGAGGACGTCGAGGGTGAGGCCCTGTCCACCCTGGTCGTCAACAAGATCCGCGGCACCTTCAACGCCGTCGCGGTGAAGGCCCCCGGCTTCGGCGACCGCCGCAAGGCGATGCTCGGCGACATGGCCACCCTCACCGGTGCCACCGTCATCGCCGAGGAGGTCGGCCTCAAGCTCGACCAGGTCGGCCTCGACGTGCTCGGCACCGCTCGCCGCGTCACCGTCACCAAGGACGACACCACCATCGTCGACGGCGGCGGCAAGGGCGAGGACGTCCAGGCCCGGATCGCCCAGATCAAGGCCGAGATCGAGACCACCGACTCCGACTGGGACCGCGAGAAGCTCCAGGAGCGCCTCGCGAAGCTGGCCGGCGGCGTGTGCGTGATCAAGGTCGGCGCCGCCACCGAGGTGGAGCTGAAGGAGAAGAAGCACCGCCTGGAGGACGCCATCTCCGCGACCCGCGCCGCGGTCGAGGAGGGCATCGTCTCCGGTGGTGGCTCCGCGCTGGTGCACGCCGCCAAGGTGCTCGAGGGCAGCCTCGGCAAGGAGGGCGACGAGGCCACCGGTGTCGCCGTCGTCCGCCGCGCCGTGGTCGAGCCGCTGCGCTGGATCGCCGAGAACGCCGGCCTGGAGGGCTACGTCATCGCCTCCAAGGTCGCCGAGCTCGGCAAGGGCGAGGGCTACAACGCCGCGAGCGGTGAGTACGGCGACCTGGTCAAGCAGGGCGTCATCGACCCGGTCAAGGTCACCCGCTCCGCGCTGGAGAACGCCGCGTCGATCGCCTCGCTGCTGCTGACGACCGAGACGCTGGTCGTCGAGAAGCCGGCGGAGGAGGAGTCCGAGGCCGGCGGCCACGGGCACAGCCACGCCCACTGAGCGGTCCCGGTACCCCGGCACCCGACCGAGGCCCGGCACCCCCGTTCCCGGGGGTGCCGGGCCTCCGGCTTTCCCGGCGCGGGGGGACGGGTGGTGGGTGCGTAGTTCCCCGCGCGCCTGGGTGGGCTGGGCCCAGCCGTGTGTGAGGGCTCGTCCGGGAAGGGGCGCGGGGAACTACGCGATCAGCCCCGACGAGGCGCGTCGCGTCGTCACCCTCCCAAGGGGGCTGTTTCACTCGCAGCCGGGCCACCGGCGGGCGGTGGGGTGCGGGCCCGGTTCCCCGTGTCCTAAGGGCGCGCCGTGCTCAGCGTGGGCCGTACGAGCGGCCCGTCCTGGACGCGATGCCGCCGAGCAACCGGCGAGGGGTCAGTCTCGCAAGGCCCATGAGGGCCTTGTAGCGGGGATCCGGAATCGACACGGTCCGCCCACGCGCGAGGTCGGCGAGAGCCGCATCCACCACCTTGTCCGCGTCGAGCCACATCCAGTTGGGGATGCTGCCGGTGTCCATACCGGCCCGCTCGTGGAACTCCGTACGGACGAACCCGGGGCACAACGCCATCATCCTGACGCCCGACCCGGCCAGGTCCCGCGCCGCGCCCTCGGTGAACTGCACCACCCACGCCTTGGACGCACCGTAGGTCCCGCGGGGCACGAACGCGGCGACCGACGAGACGTTGACGATGGCACCGCGGCGCCGCTCCCGCATCGGCTCGGCCGCGGCCGACGTCAGCCTCAGCACTGCCTCGCAGTGCACCCTGAGCATGGTCAGCTCGTCCATGATCGGCACCTGGAGATAACGGCCCTTGTTGCCGAACCCGGCGTTGTTCACCAGCAGGTCGACCGGGCTGGTCAGGTCGGACAACCGCGCCGCCACCGCCTCGATGCCCCGCTCCGCGGCGAGGTCGGCGGAGAGCACCTGGGCCTCGATGCCGTGCCTGTCGTGCAGCTCGGTGGCCTGTTCCTGCAGCCGCTCCGTGGTGCGCGCCACCAGGACCAGATTGTGCCCGTCCGCCGCCAGACGCCGCGCGAAGGCGGCGCCGATGCCCGAGGTGGATCCCGTAATCAGAGCCGTTGTCATGGAGCAAGGTTAGTGATCCCGGAGTCACTCCGCCCCCGGCGCACGCCCCCCGTCGAGCGCGACCGGCCCGTGCCCTTCCCGGGCCAGGTACGCGCGGGCCTGCTCCAGCGCCTCCGGGTGCAGGGCCTCGCCGGCCGCGAGCAGCCGGGGCAGCAGCCGCCTCTCGCCTGTGACGGCGCGGAACTGCAGGGCGACGGTCACCTCGTGGTCGGGGCGGTGCACGAGCTCGATGGGGTCGCCGGCGCGGATCTCGCCCGGCTCGATCACCCGCAGGTAGGCACCCGGCGCCCCGCGCTCCGTGAAGCGCTTCACCCAGTGCTCCGTGCGGCCGCCCGGCACCCGCGCGTCCAGCTCTCCCGCGAACGTCCGGCACGGAATCCGCCCGCTGGTCACCTCCAGGACCAGATCCGGGCCGATCCGCCACCGCTCGCCGATCCGGGCGCCGGACACGTCCACCCCCTGGGTCGTGAGGTTCTCGCCGAAGATCCCGTCCGGCAGCGGCGCGCCCAGCACGTCCTGCCAGTCGTCCAGGTCCTCACGGGCGAAGGCGTACACGGCCTGGTCGTTCCCGCCGTGGTTCCTGGTGTCGCAGACCGCGTCACCGGCCACCCCGCTTCCCCCGCGCCCCTTGGGGCCGGGCGCCGCCACCCGCACCGGCCCGGCCACCGGCCGCTTGTCGATGCCGGTCACCCCCTCCGGCTGACCCGTGTACGGAACGGACTTGGGGCGGCCCACGTTCAGGGACAGAAGTCTCATGCCGGAACGCTAAGCCGTCCCGGCACCCGCGGCCCAACCGCTCCCGGGCCGCCCCCGAGGGATCCGGCAGGTTCAGGCCACGCTGCTACCGCGCGCCCGGCTGCGACCAGGCTGTGTCCGGCGGTGACCCGGCTGTGCAGAAACGTTCCGTCAGGGCCAGGCGGCTGAGGGGCCGGACGGGTCGGACGGGCCGGGCGAGTCATGCGACTCATACGACTCATACGAGTTATATGGGTCATGCGAGTGATGCGGGTCATAGGGCTCGTAGAGGCCGTAGGGGTCGTAGGGGAGTGAGGGGGAGGGGGACGGTGGGGGAGACGGCGCGGGCCGGGCGCCGGACGAGGTCGAAGTCGCCGCGGGTGCTCGGGGTGAGCCGGTCCCCTCCCCGGGGGCGTGCGGGTCCTCGGGGCGGTGGGAGCCCTCGGTCCGGTAACTCTCCTCCGGGCCCGCGGAACCGGAGGACGATGCCCGGCCGCCCGCCGTAGGGGCCGCTGAGGCGGACGTCCCCGCCGCGGACCCTCCCGGAACCGACCCCGGCGCCGACCCCGACCCCGGCGCCGACCCCGGGGAGCGGCCGCCCGCGGTGCCCGAGGTGCCGGAACCGGCCGACGTCCCCGAACCGGCCGAGGCGCCCGCGCCGCCCACCGTCCCCGCGCCGCCCGCCGTCCCGCCGGCCGCCGTTCCCGACCCCGTACCCGCACCCGCACCCGCACCCGTACCGGACCCCGTACCTGCACCCGCACCCGACCCCGTACCTGCACCCGACCCCATGTCCGCACCCGCACCCGTGCCCGCACCCGAGGCGGACGTGGACACCAGACGGTTCCTGGCCCGTCCCATCAGCTCCTCGCGCTCGTCCTCGGTCAGCCCGCCCCACACCCCGTACGGCTCGCGGACCGCGAGGGCGTGGGCCGCGCACTCCGCGCGGACCGGGCACCGCATGCAGACCTCCTTGGCCGAGTTCTCACGCGCGCTGCGCGCCGCGCCGCGCTCGCCCTCCGGGTGGAAGAAGAGCGAGCTGTCGACACCGCGGCAGGCCGCGAGCAGCTGCCAGTCCCACAGATCCGCGTTGGGTCCGGGAAGGCGGGAGAAGTCTGCCATTAGCTGTCCCCTTGTAGCCGTTTTGCGGCCGCTGTTGTGCGGGTGGTGGGCGCACGCGCGTCTCTACTGTCTAAGGAGATGAAAATATGACTCTTTATGAATCTAGCCTCAGACACTGGCAACAGCGGAGAAAACCAGCTAAATGGGTCATGACTCTTCGTGAAGGAATTGCCAGGGAAGCGGTGGGGCCCGGTGAAGGCCCGGGTGGGGATCGGATCGCGGAGCAGGGCGGATGCGCGCCCCTGCGCGGTATCCGCGCCTTCACGTAGAGTGCCGGACATGGCTGCCCGACCCGTAACTCTTTCGAGTGACCGTCGTTGAGAGTGCGGAAGCGGTTGAAAGAACGAAGTCCTCGGGCAGGCGTCCGAGGGCTCAACCGCAGAGGTGACGACTCGTACCAGCCTGGAGGCTCAAGGTGACGCGCATCCGCTGCGAGAGCCACGGAGGTCAGTCATGACTTCCGTCCTCGTCTGTGATGACTCCCCGCTTGCCCGAGAGGCGCTGCGCCGTGCGGTGGCAACCGTACCCGGCGTCGAGCGCGTGACGACGGCGGCCAACGGCGAGGAAGTGCTCCGCCGCTGGGGCGCCGACCGCTCGGATCTGATTCTGATGGACGTGCGCATGCCGGGCCTGGGCGGCGTGGAGACCGTCCGCCGGCTGCTCTCGGCCGACCCCGGCGCCCGCATCATCATGCTCACCGTCGCCGAGGACCTGGACGGTGTGGCGCTCGCGGTGGCCGCGGGGGCACGTGGCTATCTTCACAAGGACGCCTCGCGCGCGGAGCTGCGGGCCACCGTGACCCAGGCCCTGGCCGACCCCACCTGGCGGCTCGCCCCGCGCCGGCTGCGCTCCGCCGAGATGGGCGCCGCGCCCACCCTCACCGCCCGTGAGATCCAGGTCCTGGAAGGCATGAGCCATGGCCGGTCGAACGCAGAGATCGGGCGCGAGCTCTTCCTCTCCGAGGACACGGTCAAGACGCACGCCAGACGCCTCTTCAAGAAGCTCGGCGCATCGGACCGGGCGCACGCCGTCGCGCTCGGTTTCCGCTGGGGCCTGGTCCGCTGAGTGCGCCGCAGCGGGGATGCGGCGCCCCCCGTCCGCCTTTCGGTGGACGGGGCGACGGATGCCCGCTGCTCGTTTCGCCGCCGATGCCGCATCCTTGAAGGGTGGAGTTCCTCAGGGACGAGCCAGCCGAGCGGAACGAGCGTGAGGGGAGGGCGCAGGAGATGAGTTCCGGCGCACCTGCTCATAACGCTTCAGTGCACAACTACGGACCGGGTGCCGCGGGTCAGGCGGCGCCGAGGCACCATGGACCGATGCGCGACGACGGGACGACGGTGATCGGGGCACTCGTCCACCGCGCCGTGGACGGCGACGAACAGGCCACGCACGATCTGCTGGCCCATGTCCACCCCTTGGCGCTGCGCTACTGCCGCACCCGGCTGTCCCGGCTGCCGGGTGACGCACGGCACTTCGTGGAGGACCTCGCGCAGGAAGTGTGCGTGGCGGTGCTCCTCGCGCTGCCCCGCTACCGGGACACCGGCCGCCCCTTCGAGGCGTTCGTCTTCGCGATCGCCTCGCACAAGGTCGCCGACCTCCAGCGCGCCGCCATGCGCCACCCCGGGTCCACGGCCGTGCCCTCCGACGAGATGCCGGAGCGCCCCGACGACTCACTCGGGCCCGAGGAGCGCGCCCTGCTCAGCAGCGACGCCGAGCGCGCCAAGGAACTCCTCGCCAGCCTCCCCGACAACCAGCGCGAACTCCTGCTGCTGCGCATCGCCATGGGGCTCACCGCCGAGGAGACCGGCCAGGTCCTCGGTATGTCCCCCGGTGCCGTCCGGGTCGCCCAGCACCGCGCCCTCAGCCGCCTGCGTGCCCTCGCCGAGCAGTAGAACACAGGCATACCCGTTGTCGTATGGGTATGCGCATGTGTACCACGATCGGGTGACCTGGTTCCGCGTCCCGGGTGACCCGGGTCCGAGTGCTGGGTGACCCGGGTTCCGCGTACGGGGGCCGGGTTCCGCGTACCGGGGGACCGGGTCCCGTCCGTCGGGTGAGCCGGTTCCGCATACGTCAGCGCACACGCTTCGCGACGGTGCGTATCCGTACGAACCTACGAACCCGCAGGTTGGCCCGAACCGTGGAATGACACGGCTGCCGCGCCCGTTAGCATGGACATCCGCACCGATCAAGGCTATTGGGGAAGGTGTCATGACGTCCGACATCGACGGAGTGCCCGAAAAGTTCGCGACACTCGGGCTGACCTACGACGATGTGCTGCTGCTGCCGGGCGCCTCGGAAGTGCTGCCGAACCAGGTGGACACCTCGTCCCGTGTCTCGCGCTCCATCAAGGTCAACATTCCGCTGCTGTCGGCCGCCATGGACAAGGTCACCGAGGCCCGGATGGCGATCGCCATGGCCCGCCAGGGCGGCGTCGGCGTGCTGCACCGCAACCTCTCCATCGCCGACCAGGCCAACCAGGTCGACCTGGTCAAGCGCTCCGAGTCCGGCATGGTCACCGACCCGATCACCGTCCGGCCCGACGCCACCCTGGCCGAGGCCGACGAGCTGTGCGCCAAGTTCCGCATCAGCGGCGTGCCGGTCACCGACCCGGGCGGGAAGCTGCTGGGCATCGTCACCAACCGTGACATGGCCTTCGAGTCGGACCGCTCGCGCCAGGTGCGCGAGGTGATGACGCCGATGCCCCTGGTCACCGGCAAGGTCGGCATCTCCGGCGTGGACGCCATGCAGCTGCTGCGTCGCCACAAGATCGAGAAGCTGCCGCTCGTCGACGACGCCGGCGTCCTCAAGGGCCTGATCACCGTCAAGGACTTCGTCAAGGCCGAGCAGTACCCGCACGCCGCCAAGGACGCCGAGGGCAGGCTGCTGGTCGGGGCCGCGGTGGGCGCCAGCCCGGAGGCCCTGGAGCGCGCCCAGGCGCTCGTGGAGGCGGGCGTCGACTTCCTGGTCGTCGACACCTCGCACGGGCACAGCAGCAATGCGCTGAGCTGGATGTCCAAGATCAAGTCCTCGGTGCCGGTGGACGTCATCGGCGGAAACGTCGCCACCCGGGACGGCGCCCAGGCCCTGCTCGACGCCGGCGTGGACGGCGTGAAGGTGGGCGTGGGACCCGGCTCGATCTGCACCACGCGCGTGGTCGCCGGCATCGGCGTCCCGCAGGTCACGGCGATCTACGAGGCCGCGGAGGCGTGCCGGGACGCCGGCGTGCCGGTGATCGGCGACGGCGGTCTGCAGTACTCCGGCGACATCGGCAAGGCGCTCGCCGCCGGTGCGAGCACGGTCATGCTGGGCAGCCTGCTCGCGGGCTGCGAGGAGTCTCCGGGCGAGCTGCTGTTCATCAACGGCAAGCAGTTCAAGTCGTACCGCGGCATGGGCTCCCTGGGCGCCATGCAGTCCCGCGGCCAGGGCCGCTCCTACTCGAAGGACCGCTACTTCCAGGCCGACGTCTCCTCCGACGACAAGCTGGTGCCGGAGGGCATCGAGGGCCAGGTGCCCTACCGAGGCCCCCTCGCCGCCGTGCTGCACCAGCTCGTCGGCGGCCTGCGGCAGACCATGGGCTACGTGGGCGCGGCCACGGTGGAGGAGATGGAGCGCAAGGGCCGCTTCGTACGGATCACCTCCGCGGGCCTCAAGGAGAGCCACCCGCACGACATCCAGATGACGGTCGAGGCGCCGAACTACACGAGCCGGCACTAGGTCACCGGGCCCGTCCGGGCAGTTCCCGCGGGGCCCGCGACGGCTTAGGGGCAGTACAAGGCACCAAGGGCACTCAGGGCGCACCCCGGGCGTGACGGGCGGTCCGGGGGCAAGCTCCCCGGGACCGCCCGTCCCGTGCTCCCGGCAGCAGGTCGGGGATACTGGAGGGCGCTGAGACGCAGAGGGAAAGGCCACAGACGTGACTGAGATCGAGATCGGGCGCGGCAAGCGCGGCCGCCGGGCGTACGCCTTCGACGACATCGCCGTCGTCCCCAGTCGCCGCACGCGCGACCCGAAAGAGGTCTCGATCGCCTGGCAGATCGACGCCTACCGCTTCGAGCTGCCGTTCCTGGCCGCCCCCATGGACTCCGTCGTCTCCCCGGCGACGGCCATCCGCATCGGCGAGCTGGGCGGCCTGGGCGTGCTCAATCTGGAGGGCCTCTGGACGCGGTACGAGGATCCGCAGCCGCTGCTCGACGAGATCGCGGACCTGCCGGGGCACAAGGCGACCCGCCGCCTCCAGGAGATCTACGCGGCGCCGATCAAGGAGGACCTGATCGGGCAGCGCATCAAGGAGGTGCGGGACTCCGGCGTCGTCACCGCCGCCGCGCTCTCCCCGCAGCGCACCGCGCAGTTCTCCAAGGCCGTGGTGGACGCCGGCGTCGACATCTTCGTCATCCGCGGCACCACCGTCTCCGCCGAGCACGTGTCGAGCGCGGCCGAGCCGCTGAACCTGAAGCAGTTCATCTACGAGCTGGACGTGCCCGTGATCGTCGGCGGCTGCGCCACGTACACCGCGGCGCTGCACCTGATGCGCACCGGTGCGGCGGGTGTGCTGGTCGGCTTCGGCGGCGGCGCCGCGCACACCACCCGCAACGTGCTCGGCATCCAGGTGCCGATGGCCACGGCGGTCGCGGACGTGGCGGCGGCCCGCCGCGACTACATGGACGAGTCCGGCGGCCGCTATGTGCATGTCATCGCGGACGGCGGCGTGGGCTGGTCCGGCGACCTCCCCAAGGCGATCGCCTGCGGCGCGGACGCGGTGATGATGGGCTCCCCGCTGGCCCGCGCCACGGACGCGCCCGGGCGGGGGCACCACTGGGGCATGGAGGCGGTGCACGAGGAGGTGCCGCGCGGCATGAAGGTCGACCTCGGCACCGTCGGCTCCATCGAGGAGGTCCTGACCGGCCCCTCGCACTTCCCGGACGGCTCCATGAACTTCTTCGGGGCGCTGCGGCGGGCGATGGCCACGACCGGGTACAGCGAGCTGAAGGAATTCCAGCGGGTTGAGGTGACGGTGGCGGACTCCCAGCACAAGCGCTGACCGCCGCGGGCCGGCCCGCGGCCGCCGGCACGCCGGCCTCTCGGGGCTCGCCCTTGTACCTCGTCCGTACCCCGTCCTCAGCCGCCGGACGGGCTCGACCGGGGCCGCGGCTTCGTCCCGCCCGCGGGCCGTCCCTGGAGGCATCGCCCTCCGGGCTCGTCCTCAATCGCCGGACGGGCTTGATGGGGACAGGTTGCTCTTGAGGACGAGCCCCAGAGTTGTGGGCGGCCACGACAGGTGCGCCGGGTGCCGGAACCCGTTCGGCGTACCGCGCCCAATCAAGCCGGTCCGGCGTTTGAGGACGAGCCGTCAAGGGCGATCTCCTGGGGCAGGCCCGCGGTCGGAAACGAGGCCGCAGCCCCGCGCAACCAAGCCCGTCCGGCGTTTGAGGACGAGCCCTCGAAGGCGATTCCTCGGGGGACGGCCCGCGGTCGAAAACGAGGCCGCGAACCGCGCGCATGGGGGCGGCCGGTGGTCGAAGACGAGGCTGCGACCCGCACGCAATCAAGCCGGTCCGGCGTTTGAGGACGAGCTCTCAAGGTCGATTCCTCGGGGACGGCCCGCGGTCGAAGACGAAGCCGCGACCCCGCCCCATGAAGCCCGTCCGGCGACTGAGGACGAGGGGGGGCTCAGAGGCGTTCCGCCGTGCCCGCCGGCGTCGCCCCCCGGGTGTCGAGGAGGAGCTGCGTCTTCACGGACAGCCCCTGAAGATCGTACGTACGGTGGTGCTGCAGGAGCACCGTCAGATCCGCCGCGGCCGCCGCCTCGTAGAGCGCATCCGCACGCGGCACCACCCGCCCCCGCACGCCCCAGCACGGCACATAGGGATCGTGGTAGCTGACCACGGCCCCCAGCTCCATCAGCCGCAGCGCGATCTCCTCCGCGGGCGACCCTTCCCGATCGGCCAGATCGGGCTTGTACGTGACCCCGAGCAGCAGCACACGAGCGCCCCGCGCGGACTTGCCGTGCTCGTTCAGAAGCGCCGCGGCGCGCTGCACGACGTACTGGGGCATGTGGTTGTTGACCTGCTGCGCGAGCTCGACCATGCGCAGCGTCCGCACCGTCTGCGGCGGCCCGGACGGGCGGAGAGGGACGGTGCGGCGGGACAGGTCCTGGGGGATGGTGTGGCCGCCGACGCCGGGGCCGGGGCGGAACGCGTGGAACCCGAACGGTTTCGTCTCCGCGCAGCGGATCACGTCCCAGATGTCGACGCCGAGGTCGTGACAGAGCACGGCCATCTCGTTGACGAGGGCGATGTTGACGTGCCGGTAGTTGGTCTCCAGGAGCTGCACCGTCTCCGCCTCGCGTGGCCCACGCGCGCGTACCACCTTCTCCGTGAGCCGCCCGTAGAACGCCGCGGCGGACTCGGTGCAGGCCGGCGTGAGGCCGCCGATCACCTTGGGCACGGTCCGGTAGGCGGGGCCCCGGTGTCCGGGGTCGGTGCGCACGGGGGAGTAGGCCAGGTGGAAGTCGCGGCCCGCGCGGAGCCCGGAGCCCTCCTCCAGCAGCGGCAGCAGGAAGTCCTCCGTGGTGCCCGGCGGCACCGGCGACTCCAGGATCACCGTGGTGTGCGGGCGGAGCCGGGCGGCGAGGGCGCGGGCGGCCTCCGCGACCTGGCCCAGCCCCGGGCCGCCGTCCGGGCCCGGCGGGGTCGGCACGCAGATCACCGCGGTGCGCACCCGGCCGAGCTGGGCCGGGTCCGCGCTGGGCCGGGGGCCGCCCGAGACGAGGCGCCGCAGGTCGGCGGCGGTGAGGGTGCCGCACGCGCCCGTGCCGCCCACGGCCCCGGTGCCCCCGGTGCCCCCGGTGGCTCCCACGGTTCCTGGGAGCCCCGTGCCTCCGGTGTTCCCGGCGCCGCCCAGGCTCCCGGCGCTCCCCGTGGCGCCCGCGCCCCCGACGGCCGCCGTACCGCCCCCGCTCGCTCCTCCCGTGCCACATTCCACGCTGTCGGCGTACCGCCCGGCGCCGGATTCCGGTGCCGGGCGGCCGGGTAGCGGCTCGGGTACCGGATCGGGCAGCGGGTCGTAGCCGAGTGTGGGGATACCGGCGGCGACGGCGGCCTGGGCGAGGGGCAGACCGAAGGGGCCGAGACCGATGACGGCGAGATCAGCGGGCATGGGGACGGCGTCCTTCCCAATAGCCGGAGCGGGAGGATCACGCAAGTCCTGTGGACAGAGTGGACCAGCGCAATGTCACACTAGGAGTAAATATGACCGTGATGCCGTATTGACTGCCTGGAAATTGGGGCGTGTTGGCTCCGGCGTTGTCCACAGGCCACGGGCCGGTGGTGGCTGAAGTCGGAGAACGCGGTGAGACTGGGCATGGGGGATGTGAGTGCGGGCGCGGCCGGCCGCCGTGCCGGCTGCGAGAGGTTGACGGGAGGCAGCGGTGAGGACAGCGACACTGGGGCCGGCGCGACGCGCGGAGTCCCTGGCGGCAATGGCCGACCACGAGCTGGACATACTGGTCGTCGGCGCCGGCGTGGTCGGCGCCGGCACAGCACTCGACGCGGTGACCCGCGGCCTGTCCACCGGCCTGGTGGAGGCGCGCGACTTCGCCTCGGGCACTTCGAGCCGGTCCAGCAAACTGATCCACGGCGGCCTGCGGTATCTGGAGATGCTGGACTTCGCCCTCGTCAGGGAGGCGCTCAAGGAGCGCGGCCTGCTCCTGGAGCGGATCGCGCCGCACCTGGTCAAGCCGGTGCCGTTCCTGTACCCGCTCCAGCACCCCGGCTGGGAGCGGCTCTACGCGGGCTCGGGCGTCGCGCTGTACGACCTGATGTCCATGGCCCGCGGCCACGGCCGGGGCCTGCCCACGCACCGGCACCTGACCCGGCGCCACGCCCTGCGGGTGGCCCCCTGCCTCCGGAAGGACGCCCTGGTCGGCGCGCTGCAGTACTACGACGCCCAGATGGACGACGCCCGCTACGTCGCCACGCTGGTCCGCACCGCGGCGGCCTACGGCGCGCAGGTCGCCAACCGCGCCCGGGTGACGGGCTTCCTTCGCGAGGGGGAACGGGTCGTCGGCGCCCGCGTGCGCGACCTGGAGGCCGACGGCGAGTACGAGATCCGCGCCAAGCAGGTGGTCAACGCCACCGGCGTGTGGACCGACGACACCCAGGCCATGGTCGGCGAGCGCGGCCAGTTCCACGTCCGGGCCTCGAAGGGCATCCACCTGGTCGTGCCGAAGGACCGGATCAATTCCAGCACGGGCCTGATCCTGCGCACGGAGAAGAGCGTCCTGTTCGTCATCCCCTGGGGCCGGCACTGGATCGTCGGCACCACCGACACCGACTGGGACCTGGACAAGGCCCACCCGGCCGCCTCCAGCGCCGACATCGACTACGTCCTGGAGCATGTGAACTCCGTCCTGGCCATCCCCCTCACCAGGGACGACGTCCAGGGCGTGTACGCGGGCCTGCGGCCCCTGCTGGCCGGCGAGTCGGAGGCGACCAGCAAGCTGTCGCGCGAGCACACCGTCGCGCACCCGGTGCCCGGCCTCGTGGTGGTGGCCGGCGGCAAGTACACGACCTACCGGGTGATGGCCAAGGACGCCGTGGACGAGGCGGTGCACGGCCTCGACCAGCGCGTCGCCGACTGCGTCACGGAGGACATCCCCCTGGTCGGCGCCGAGGGCTACCGGGCGCTGTGGAACGCCCGCGCCCGCATCGCCGCCGACACCGGGCTGCACGTCGTCCGCGTGGAGCACCTGCTGAACAGGTACGGGTCGCTCGCGCAGGAGCTGCTCGACCTGATCGCCGACGACCCCACCCTGGCCGCCCCCCTCCAGGGCGCCGACGACTACCTCCGCGCCGAGGTCGTCTACGCCGCCTCCCACGAGGGCGCCCGCCACCTCGACGACGTCCTCAACCGCCGCACCCGCATCGCCTTCGAGACCTTCGACCGCGGCACCCGCAGCGCCCGCGAGGCCGCCCAGCTGATGGCCCCGGTCCTCGGCTGGGACGCCGACCGCGTGGACCGCGAGGTGGAGCACTACGAGAAGCGGGTCCAGGCGGAGCGCGAGTCCCAGCTCCAGCCGGACGACCTCACGGCCGACGCGGCCCGCCTGGGCGCCCCGGACATCGTCGCGGGGTGAGGCACCCGGGACGCGGGGGCTCACCCCGCACCCCTGGGCGCCCGGTACTCCGGGGCTCGCCCCTCACTCCGGAGGGGCCCCGGGGACCTGCGCGCCAGGTTCCGGCCCCCGGCCCAGGCCCCCGGCCCAGGCCCCCGACCCCGGCCCCCCGTCCCGGGCCCCCGGCCCCCGGCCGGATGTGAGACCGCAAGGGGCCGTTCCCGCCGGCCCGCCGCGGGCCGGGGCGGGCCGGTCGCCGAACCGTTAGACATCACTGCCCGCAGAACTCCGCCGCGAGCAACGCCCGCTCCGCCCCCGGCGAGGGCACCGCATCGCTGTCCACCCGGTACGTCACCACCCGTCCCCCACCGGCCGTGGCGGCGCTGCGCACATAGCTCCCCAGGATGTGGCCGTTGTGCCCCCACACGGTCACCCCGCACGGCAGCCGCTGCGGATACACGCCCAGCCCGTACACCCCGCCCGTGTCCCGCGTGTCCAGCATCAGGGCGAGCTGCGCGGCCGGCAGGAGGCGCCCGCCGAGCAGCGCGGCGAAGAAGCGGTTCAGGTCGTCAAGGGTGGAGACCAGCTCGCCCGCCGCGCCCGCCACCCGCGGGTCCAGCTCGGTGACGTCCCGCCCGCCGGCCGTGTACGCGCGCCCGTGCGGCTCGGGCAGGTCCCGCCGGGCGCCCGGGAAGGAGGTGCCCGCCAGGTGCAGCGGCGCGATGATCCGGCGCCTCGCCTCGGCCGCGTAGGAGTCCCCGGTGACCTCCTCGATCACCATGCCGAGCAGCACGTAGTCGGTGTTGGAGTAGGCGAAGGCACCCCGTGCGGACGCCGGGCGGGACAGCGCGAGGCGGACCGCGCCGCGCGGCGTGAGCGGCACGGTGCCGCCGGTCTCCACGGTGAAGTCGGGCAGCCCGCTGGTGTGGTCGAGCAGTTCCCGCAGGGTGAGCAGGCGCCCGTCGTCGCCCCGGCCGCGCACCAGCCCCGGCAGGTGCTGCTCCACCGTGTCGGAGAGCGAGAGCCGGCCCTCGGCGGCGAGTTGCAGCACCACCGTGGCGAGGAACGTCTTGGTGATGCTGCCGGCCCGGAAGTGGTCGGCGCGCCGGATGCCGGGTCCGCTGCCGGCGAACCGCGTGCCCGCCGCGTCCCGGGCGAGCAGCGCGGCGGTCCGGCCCTTGCCCTCTGTGGCGAGCCGGTGAAGAGTGGCGTCCGCGGCCGGGGAACCGGGCGGGGGCACGCTGCCGGGGACCAGGCCGAGCAGGACCACCGCCAGCGAAACGGCCGCACGTGTCCGGGATACGGGCATGGGTCCTCCGTCGTCGTCCCGCCGGCCCAGGCCCATCATGCGCGACGGGCCCCGGGCGCAGGTGGAGACCCTGCGAAGGTTCGGGCCACGGCGTGGGGGACAATGGAGGCTCTGTCAGGGCGGGTTGCAGAGGGGTCACATGTCGGAGGCGGAGCAGGCGGGAGAAACCCGTCAGAGCACGGGGGAACGTCTCCTCGCCGGACGGTACCGGCTGGGGAAGGTACTCGGCCGCGGCGGCATGGGCACGGTCTGGCGGGCGAAGGACGAGATCCTGGGCCGCACGGTCGCGGTCAAGGAGCTGCGCTTCCCCTCCAGCGACGAGGACGAGAAGCGCCGCCTGATCACCCGCACCCTCCGCGAGGCCAAGGCCATCGCCCGGATCCGCAACAACAGCGCGGTGACGGTCTACGACGTCGTGGACGAGGACGACCGCCCCTGGATCGTGATGGAGCTGGTCGAGGGCAAGTCCCTCGCCGAAGTGATCCGCGAGGACGGGGTCCTGACCCCGCAGCGTGCCGCCGAGGTGGGCCTCGCCGTCCTCGACGTGCTGCGCGCCGCCCACCGTGAGGGCATCCTGCACCGGGACGTGAAGCCGTCCAACGTCCTCATCGCCGAGGACGGCCGCGTCGTGCTCACCGACTTCGGCATCGCCCAGGTCGAGGGCGACCCGTCCATCACCTCGACCGGCATGCTCGTCGGCGCCCCCTCCTACATCTCCCCGGAGCGCGCCCGCGGCCACCGCCCGGGACCGGCGGCCGACCTGTGGTCCCTCGGGGGGCTGCTCTACGCGTGCGTGGAGGGCGTTCCGCCGTACGACAAGGGCTCCGCCATCGCGACCCTGACCGCGGTGATGACCGAGCCCCTGGAGCGGCCGAAGAACGCGGGCCCCCTGGAGCCGGTCATCTACGGCCTGCTCGCCAAGGACGTCGAGCAGCGGCTCGACGACGCCGGCGCGCGGGCGATGCTCCAGGAGGTCGCCGACGCCCCGCGGCCCACGGCGCCCGCGCCCCGGGCCGACGAGGCGACCACCTTGCTGCCGGTGCCCGACACGGCGCGCCGCGGGTCCGGGAAGGGCGCCGGGGACGAGGGGACCGGTGGCCCGTCCGCCCAGGCCCCGGCCACCGGTGCCGCCGCCGCGGCCACCGGCGGCGCGGGGGCGGCAGCCCCGGCGGAGTCCGGCAAGGCGGCCGGGGAGGCGCAGGAGCGGGGCCTGCGCGGCGCGCTGCGCTCGGTGCGCAAGGCGGCCGCGGTGGCGACGGGGGCGGCGGCCACCGCCGTCCAGGGCAGGTCGGCGGCCGCCGCGGCGGGGTCCGGTGCGGCGGGCACGGGCAGGGCGGGGTCCTCCGGTGCGGCGGGCACCGCATCCCGGGCCGCCGGGGGCCCCGCGGGCGCGGCGGGCGACGCCGCTCCCCGGGACGCCGCGCGCACGGCCTCCGGCGACGGCGCGCCGTCCGCCACGTCCGCGTCCGCGCGCTCGGACGCCAGGCCCGCGCGGACCAAGGCGGCACGTGCCACGCCTTCCGAAGCCGCGTCCGAGCACACGGCGGCGGCCGGCACGGCACCGGCGGAGAGCGGCGCTGCGGCCGGTCCCGTATCCGGCGCCGCCTCCGGCGCCGCACCAGGCGCGCCGTCCGGCTCCGCCCCCGGCGACCGGCTCCGCAAGCGGCCCGCGGGCGGCGGCGAGGACCCCAGGACGTACGGCGCCGAGCGGGCCACCTCTCGCGGCGGGAGCGGCCGGCCGGCCGCCTCGGGCCCCGGCTCGTCCGGCCCCGGCGCGGGCACCGGCACGTCCGGCGGCGGGAGCGGCACCGGCGGCAACGGCACCGGCGGCGGCAGCGGAACCGACAGCGCGACCGCGGCGTTCGGCGAGGCCGAGCACGGCTCCATACCGAAGACCTCCGGCGGCTCCGGCGGAACGCACGGCTCCACGACGCCCGCCGCGGACACCGCCCGGCCCGGGCCGGACCCGGCCAGGACGACCAGCGCACCTCTCGGCGCCTTCGGACCGGCCGAGCAGTCCGCCGCGCAGCCGTCCCCGCCCCGGACGGGCGGAGCGAAGGACGCCTGGGCCGCGGTGGCGAAGCTGCCCCACCGGACCCTGCTGATCGTCGCGGTCGTCGTCGCGCTGGCCGTGCTCGGCACCATCCTGGCCCTCACCCTGCCCGGCGACGACACCACCGACGCCGGCAAGGACACCGGCGGCGGCACGGCGGCCACCGGCGGAGGCGGCGCGTCCGGCGGCGGGCACGGCGGCAAGCCCGACCAGAACGGCGGCGGCGCCCCAGGCGGCGAAAAGAAGCCGGACAAGGGCGACCAGGGCGCCCACCAGGGCTCCGCCGCCGGCACGGGCGACGCCGACAAGCCGAGCGGCGACCCCGCCGGCTCCGCGGACCCCGGCCCGGGCGCCCCCGTCACCACGTACAAGGACCCGCAGGGCTTCTCGATCGGCCTGCCCGAGGGCTGGAAGCGCACCGGCACGGACGCCACCGGTGTGCAGTTCACCGGCCCCGACGACCAGCAACTGCTCCTCGCGTACACGACCTCGCCCAAGGCGAACCCGGTGCTCGACTGGCACCAGCAGGAGCACTACATGGTCCTGTCCCAGTACCACCGCATCCGCATCGACGGCGTCGACTACCGGGGCTGGCCCGCGGCTGACTGGGAGTTCACCTTCGTCTCGCACGGCATCAAGAGGCACCGGATCGACCGCGGCTTCGTCGTCGGCCCCAAGCTGGGCTACGGGATGATGTACACGGCGAAGGACGGCAAGTGGACCAGCGACCTGTCCCGCGGCACCTGGACCACCTTCACCGACTCCTTCAAGCCCGCGACGTGACGGGACGACCGCCCGGTGCCGGGACGACCGCCCGGTGCCGGGGCGGGCCGCCGGGTGACCGGGCGGTCCGGCCGGGCGACCGTACGGGCCGCCGGGTGAGCGGGCGGCCCATGAGACGACCAGCGTGCGCCCCGCGGGGCGCACGCTGTGGGGCCGGGCGCACCTCAGCCGGGGCGCGCCCCGGGTCAGCGCTTCCGGCCGCGGGCCGTGCGCCCCGGTGGGCGCAGGACCCGGTGGCCGCCCGATCGGCGGGCCACCGGGGGAACATCGCGGGGGACATAGGGGACGGACGGGGATCACCGTGCCAAGTGGCCGCGGGGCAGGGGGACTCGTGTGGGTGAGCGGCCGGTCTGGACCGAAGAGTTATCCACATCCCCTCGATATGGCCGGACTTCGGCACGTATCGTGAGTGCGTGTGGACCGTGCGCAGTCGCATCACGCTGCGCCGGGCACACACGGCGAGCGGATGTCACACCGATCGGAAGGGGGCGGCGCCGTGGACGACTACGCGGGTCGGGTACTCGCCGACCGCTACCGCCTGCCCCTCCCCCCGTCCGACGAGTACGAGCTGGCCCAGACACGCGCGTTCGACACCTACAGCGGCCAGGAGGTCCTGGTCCGTCAGGTGCCGCTGCCGGAGGTCGTCGAGGCGGAGGTGCTCGACGCGGACGGCCTCCCGGAGGGCTTCACCGGCCGCGGGCCCGCCGGCGCCCGGCGGATCACCGGCAGCGGCGTCACCGGCGGCGCCACCCGGACGCCCTCCGACCCCGCGGTGCGCCGCGCCGTCGAGGCCGCCCAGGCCGCCGCCCAGATCCCCGACCACCCCCGTCTCGACCAGGTCTTCGACGTGTTCGCGGAGGGCGGCTCGCTGTGGATCGTCAGCGAGGCGGTCGCCGCCAGCCCGCTGGCCGCCCTGCTCGCCGAGGCCCCCCTGTCGCCGTACCGCGCGGCGGAGGTCGCGGCCGACGTCCTCACCGCCCTGCGCGCCCTCCACGCGCACGGCTGGACCCACCGCAACATCACCACGCGCACGGTCCTGGTCTGCGAGGACGGCCGGGTCCTCCTCACCGGCCTGGCCGCCGGCGCCGCCGAAGAGGCGCTGTGCGGGTACGACCCGCGGCCCGACCCCTCCGCGGGCCCCGCCGGCCCGCCCGCTGGCGACCTCCCGCACCCCCAGGACGGCACGCCACCCGGACCCGCCGCCGGCTCCCTCCCCGGCCCCGAGGAGCGCCCCGCCCTCGATGCCGCACCCGGCCAAGGCGGCCCCTTCGGCTCCTCCGGCGGCCCCTTCGGCTCTCCCGCCATGCGCCCCGCCCACCCGGCGGGCGCCCTCGGCCCCGCCCAGGGGCAGCCCGGCGCCGCCCTCGGCCGCCCCGGTGCCGGACCCGGCCGCCAGGGCCCCGGACCCGGCGCGTCCGGCGGTCCCGCCGGGGCTATCGCGGGCCCCGCGGCCTCCACGGCCCCTGTCCCGCAGCAGGGCCCGTACGGAGGCCCGGGCGGCGGAGGCATGGACGCGCGAGCGGCCCGTGCCGGCGCCATCGCGGCGTACCGGGCGGGCGCCAGGGCCGCCGCCCGCATCGGGGACGAGCAGCGCCCCGGCGCGCCGAGCCTGCCCGCCGCCCGCCAGGGCGAAGGCACCGGGCCCCACTCCGACACGCAGTCCGACACGCAGTCCGACACACAGGAAGGCGCCTCCCACCCGCCGGGTCGGATCGTCGACCCGTACGGGGTGCGCCGTCCCGGGCCCCCCGCGCAGCGGTCCGCCCAGGACGACCGGCCCGAGCTGTACACCGGGCCCGAGTCGGCCGCCGGGTCCCGGCCCGACGACCAGGCGTCCGGGGCCACCTGGGGCGACGTCGTCGGCTGGGGCGCGGGTGCCGCGGCGCGGCGCGGCCCCGACACCCCGCTGGCCGCCGAGCGGGCCCGCCAGGCCCGGATGGCCGTGGTCGGCCCGGTCACCGAGCGCTGGGCCCCCGAACAGGCCGGCCCCGTGCACGAGAACTGGCAGCTCGCCCCGCCCATCGGCCCCGCCACCGATCTGTGGGCGCTGGGCGCGCTGCTGTTCCGGGCCGTCCAGGGGCACGCCCCGTACCCGGAGGAGAGCACCCCCGAGCTGGTCGAGATGGTGTGCTCCGAGCCGCCCGCGTTCGCGGAGGAGTGCGGCCCGCTGCGCCCCGTCGTCGAGTCGCTGCTCCGCCAGGACCCGGCCGAGCGGCCGGACTTCGAAGAGCTGCGCGGCTGGCTGCGCTCCCTCATCAGGTCGGCCCCGGAGCCCGACGCCGGTGCCCACGTCGTGGCCACCCCTCCCGTCGACGCGGAGAAGCTGCCCATCGTGCGGCGCCGCGGCGAGCTGGTCCGACGCCGCAAGGGCACCCTCGCGACCACGGGCCGCGGGCGGCACAAGGCCGGCCGCGGCGGCGGCCCGAGGCGGCTCGGCCGGACGCTCCTCGTGGTGATCATGCTGGGCCTCGCGGCGGCCGTGGCGTACGCGATGGTCTTCATGCCCAAGTCCGACACCGCGGGACAGGAGGCGGGCAGCGGCCCCACCGGCGGCCCGGCACCGGGCTCATCCTCCGACACGGGCGCGCAGGACAACACCGCGGACCGGGACGCTCAGGGCGGCGCCTCGCCCGACCAGAGCCCGGGCACCCACCAGCCGCAGACCAGCCCGCTCGACGTACCGCCCGGCTTCACGCTGAAGAAGGACACCGCCGGCTTCCGGATAGCCGTGGCCGACGGCTGGCACCGGCAGGGGAAGAACGACCGCGGGCAGGTCGTCTACAGCAAGGACGGCTTCGAGCTGATCGTGGTGCCCGGCCGGGACACCGCCAAGAAGTACGGCAGCGACCCGATGGTGTACGAGCGCGAGAAGGAGCCCGAGCTCCAGCCGTTCCGCGACTCCAGCTGGGCCACCAGCAGCGGCCTGCGCACCACCGAGGTCGGCGACCGGGTCATGGCGGAGGGCCAGTTCACCTGGCAGGCCGGCAGCGGCGAGGTCTACGTCCGCAACCTCGCGCTCCTGGTCGACGGCCACTACCACATCGTCCAGGTCCGGGGCCCCGAGTCCCAACGCGACAAGGTGGACTCCTACTACACCCAGGCGTCGGCGACGTACCAGTACACGGGCTGAGCGCTTGCGCCCCGAAAGGGCGCGAGGCCGTGTCGTGGGGTGCTGCTGGGGGTACCTCCCACACCTGTTGAGGCGGCGGGGGAGCCGATGAGGCAGTGGGGGAGGCTCCGCCGCGTGGGCGCGCCGGGCCCCCACCGGCAGGTGGCCGGCCAGAGGACCGCAAGGGGCTGGACCAGGTGGCCCCCCGCAGGCGGTCGTTGACGGCGCCGCGACCGGAACGGAACGTTCCGCGCCGGGTGGACGGGCCCTCCCGGGCCCGCGAAAGGGCCGCGACACGCCCGGGACCGAAAGAAAGCGGAACGCTGGTCACACGCGTCACAGTGCGGTTTCGCCGCCCCCACGTGTTCCATGCCCGGCATGCCCTCCTTACTCTGGTGCGGTCAATCCACTGCGGGGGAACGTGAATCAGATGCAAGGCCTGCTCCTCGCGGGGCGCTACCGGCTCGGTGAGTCCATCGGACGGGGCGGCATGGGACGCGTTTGGCGCGCCCATGATGAGGTGCTGCACCGCACCGTGGCGGTCAAGGAACTGACCGCCGCTCAGTACGCGTCTGAGAGCGAACGCACGGTGATGCTCGCCCGCACCCAGACGGAGGCGCGCGCCGCCGCCCGGGTCAACCATCCCGCCGTCGTCACCGTCCACGACGTACTGGAACACGACGACCGCCCCTGGATCGTGATGGAGCTGGTCGAGGGCGGCTCCCTCGCCGACGCCATCAAGGAGTCCGGGGCGCTGGACCCGCGGTACGCCGCCCACGTAGGCGTCTGGGTGCTCCGCGCGCTGCGCGCCGCGCACGCCGCCGGTGTGCTGCACCGCGACGTCAAGCCCGGCAACGTGCTGATCGCCGACGACGGCCGGGTGCTGCTCACGGACTTCGGCATCGCCCAGGTGGAGGGCGACTCCACACTCACCAAGACCGGCGAGGTCGTCGGCTCCGTGGACTACCTCGCCCCGGAGCGGGTGCGCGGCGCCGACCCGGGCCCCGCCGCCGACCTGTGGGCGCTCGGGGCGACGCTCTACACGGCGGTGGACGGCAAGTCGCCGTTCCGGCGCACCACACCGCTGGGCACCATGCAGGCCGTGGTCGACGAGGAACTGCCCGAACCGGCCGGCGCCGGCCCCCTCGGTCCCGTCATCACGGCGCTGCTGCACAAGGACCCCGCCCTGCGCCCCAGCGCGGAGCACACCGAGGCGATGCTCGTGGAGGCCGCGGAGGGGCGCAGGCCCGCGGCCGCCCAGGAGTACCTGGCGACCACGGTGCACCCCTACGAGGACCCGACGCGGAACCAGCGCGTCGCGCAGGACGGGCAGCAGCTCCACGACGCGTCCGGCGGCCGGCCGGGCGGCCCGTACGAGTCCTACGACGGCTACGGACCGTCCGCCGCGCCCGCCGCCGGCCACGGCTACCCCGGTGCGGCGGCTGCCGGTGCGGCGCCCGGGTACCGCGGTGCCGGCCCGCAGCCCGAGCCGATGACGACGCATCAGCCGGGCTCGGCGCCCCGCGGCCCGCACACACCGCACGGTTCCCCCACGCCCCCTGGCTCGTACTCGCCGCCCGGCCCGCACACACCCCCTGGCTCGTACTCGCCGCCCGGCCCGCACACACCCCCTGGCTCGTACGCGCCCCACGGCTCGCACACGCCCCCGGGCTCCTACCAGTCCGCGGGCCCGCACACGCCGCCCGGGTCCTCCATACCCCCCGGCCCGCACATATCCTCCGCGTCCCAGCACTCGCCCGGGCCGCACACGTCCACGGCGCCGGCCGGACCACGGCGGCGGGGGCGGCGCGGCTGGACCGTGCTGGCGATCGTCGTCGCCGCCGCGGCCCTGCTCGGCGGCGGCACCGCCCTCGGGCTGCACTACGCCGACAGGAGCCAGGGCGGTCCCGCGCCCGAGTCCGAGGCCCGGTCCCCTGGTTCCGCCCCGTCCGCCTCGCCCTCCGCCTCGGCCCCGCAGCGCGCCGGTGGGACGCCGGCCGACTGGAAGCGGGTCGACGACATCGAGGGCTTCAGCCTGATGCTTCCCCCGCAGTGGCAACGGGAGGCCAACGGCTCGCAGATCGACTACACGCCCGACCACGGCAACCACTTCGTCCGGATCAGCGTCGACCGGTCGCCCGACTGGCAGAGCCCGTACCTCCACCAGGTCGACCTGGAGAAGCAGCTCCACGACAAACTGCCCGACTACCGGCGCGACGAGCTGACCGAGAACACCTTCCGCGACCGGCCGGGCTCGCTCTGGGAGTTCGGCTGGACCGCGGTCCCCGCCGACTCCTTCCCCGGCCCCCGGCACGCCATAGAACAGACGTACCTGGACCGCGACGGCACCGAATACGCGATCTACATGTCGTCGCCGGACAAGGACTGGGAGACCACCCGCGAGCAGTTCGACATCGTGCTGCGGGGGTGGCGGCCCCTCCCGGGCGCTTCCGTGGCCGGATCTGATGGTTCGGGCGGCGCGCAGGACGACGGCGGGGACGGCAGCGGAGACGGGGACGACGGCGGCGACGAGTGAGTCGCCCCAGCCGGCCGCGCACCTGACGCACACCCGCCGTGCACCGGCCGTCTCCCGGTCGCGCACCTGCCCGTACCGGTGCCGCACCGCCTCCGTACCGGCCGGGCCGTGGGTACGGAGGGGCGCCCCGGGCGGTGACGGGCCCCGGCGGGACGCTCGGGTCGGCCGGTGGCACCGCGGTGACGGGGTGGTGCACTCGGCGTTGACGGCGCAGTGCCGGCGCACGGCCCGGGGCCCGACAGGCGATCTTCGGACAACCCATGTCACCTGGCCGGACGCACCCCCTCCGGGTCGATGACCCTGGGGCATCATGACCCTATGGTGACCGACGGAGCCGCGGGGGACGGGGGGCGCCCGGGCGGCGGCAACACCCGTGTCCTGGCGGACCGGTACCGCCTGGAGACACGGCTCGGCCGGGGCGGTATGGGGGTGGTGTGGCGCGCCACCGACCAGCTTCTGGGGCGTCAGGTCGCCGTCAAGGAGGTGGCGCTCGACCTCGGCGACGCGCTCTCCGAGGACGACGTGCGAGTGCAGCGTGAGCGTGCCCTGCGGGAGGCCCGCGCGCTCGCCCAGCTCGCCCATCCGCACATCATCGGCGTGTACGACGTCGTGGAGGCCGACGACCGCCCGTACATCGTCATGGAGTTGGTCGACGGCCTCTCGCTCGCCGAGCGGATCGCCCGGAGCGGGCCAGTCGACGCCCACGAGGCCGCCCGGATCGGTATCGCGCTGCTGGGCGCGCTGCGGAGGGCGCACGCCTCCGGAGTGCTCCACCGGGATCTGAAACCGGCCAATGTCCTGCTGGAGGCGGACACCGGCCGGGTCGTCCTCACCGACTTCGGCACCGCGCACCTCTCCGGCGCGACCACGCTGACCGAGGCCGGCTCGTTCATGGGCTCGCCCGAGTACACGGCGCCGGAGCGGATGTCCGGGCTGCGGTCGGGCCCCGAGTCGGACCTGTGGTCTCTGGGCGCGCTGCTGTGCACGGCGGTCAGCGGCACGTCCCCCTTCCACCGCGACAGCCTGGGCGGCGTGCTGCACGCGGTCGTCTCCGACGAGATCCGCCCGCCGGCGCAGGCCGGTCCGCTGCTGCCGGTGGTCCGGGGCCTGCTGGAGCGCGACCCGGACCGGCGGCTCGACGCGGCCGAGGCGGAGCGGATGCTGCGCGGGTACGCCGACACGGGGCGCGTCCCGCCGCCACGCGCCGGCGCGGTCGCGGGCGAGCCGGGCGCGGCGCGGATGCGCTGGGCGCCGCGAGTCGCCCGTCTCCCGCACCGGGCCTCCCGGGGCACCTCCCGCCTGCCGCGCGTGCCCCGCCTGCCGCACCGGGCGTCCCGCCGCGCGACGCCGCACCCGCCGACAGCCGCGCCGCCCACCGTGCAGGACCAGCCGCCCCCGGCGCCGGGCGGAGAGGCCGGGGCTCCCGGGCACCTCCCGGCGGAGGGACGGGCGGCGGTGAGCCCGGACGAGCTCCCCGCGGCCGGCGCCGCCGAGGCCGCCGTCCAGGAACGCCCGCAGGGCCCGGACGAGGGCGGGGCCGCCGGCGCTCCGGCGCAGCGGCCCGCGGGTGCCGCGGCGGCGGTGCCGGTGCGGCGGCCCGAGGACGGCCCCGGTGCTCCGGGCCGGGCCGGCGGCGAGCGGGCCGGTGACCTGGCCGGTGCCCCGGCCGGGGAGCGGTCCGGTCAGGTGGCCGGCGAGCGTACCGGTGAGCGCGTCGGCGAACGGACGGATGAGCGGGCCGACCACACCTTCGCACCGCGCGAGCGCCCGACCGCGTCGGCCGACCACCCCGCGCCCCTGCCCGACCACACCTCGGCGCCGTCCCGCAGACCGCCCACTCCGGCGGGCGGCACGCCCACGGGCGATGGTGCGGCCTCGTCCGGACCGACCGAGCACCCGTCAGCGGACCGCCCCTTCCCGGGCCGTCCCTCCCCGCACCACCCCGCCGCCGACCGCTCGCCACCCGCCGACACCGGCTCCCGGCCGCCCACCGACACCGGCCCCTGGCCGCCGGCCGAGGCGGAACCATGGTCACCGGCGGACCCCCGGGGCGCCCGGGGCCCCCAGGAACGGTCCGTGCCGGGGGCACGCCCGCCCGCGGCGCCGGGCCCCCGGCGCCCCGCCGACGGCGGCGTGCCGGGTCCGGACGTGGCCTCCGGTGCCGGGCCGGAGCGGTTCTCGGATCAGTCCTCGGATCAGTCCTCGGATCGGCTCTCGGACCCGATCTCGGACCCGATCTCGGACCCGATCTCGGATCGGCCTTCGGATCAACTCCCGGAGAACTCCGCGCAGCCCTTCCCGGAGCCCGCGCCACGGCCATCCCGGCGGCGGGCCCCCACCGGCGCGGGGGCGGGTGGCTCCACGGGAGGCCGTCGGCCCGGCGGCGCCGGAACGGGCTCCGCGGCCCGGGCCGGCACGGGACTCGTCCACGGTGCCGGCTCCACCCGGCGGGTGCGCACCATGCTGATCGTCGTGGCGCTGGTCGCGGGCGTGGCCGGTGCCGGGGTGTCCGCGGTCGCGCTGCTGGCGAAGGGCGGCGGCACCGGCCATCGCGAGCCGGCGAGTTCGGTGCCCGCCACGCCCACGTCCGCCCCGACCCCGACCGTCACGCCCTCCCGCACGTCCGCGACCCCACCGAGTCCCACCGCCTCGCCCACGCCCAGCCGTACCCCCACGGACGGTCCCACGGACGCCCGCTCCCGGACCACCACCCCCGACACCCGCCCCTGATGCCCCGTCGACGTCCATACCGTCCTGACACCCCGACGACACGCACGTGCCCCCACCGCGCTCTCCCGTGACGTGCCGTCAGGCGCCCTCCGGCCCCCGCCGCGCGCCTCTTGACATGGGGACCCTCCGCTTTGTCACGGTGTTGCATCTGCTCCCCGACCGCGGTGGAATTCCGCAGGTCCGCATCGCCAGGATGTGAACATGACGAACGATGGGGGACAGCCGGACGAGCCCACCAGCTACGAGCTGAGGCCGCCGCAGGTTCCGACCGCCCAGCCGGTGCCGGGGCAGGAGCAGGGCGGATACGCGGCGTACCGGCCCACGCTGGCCGTGCGCGGGCAGCACGGCGGTGGACACGGCTCGCCCGCCCCGGGCGTCGCGGGCCGGCCGGGCTCCCAAGACCAGCCGGGTGCCGAGGGCCGGCCGGGTTCCCGGAACCAGCCGGGTTCCCGGAACCAGCCGGGCTCCCGGAACCAGCCGGGTTCCCAAGACCAGCCGGGTTCCCAAGACCAGCCGGTCTCCCAGGGACAGCCGGTCTCCCAGGGACAGCCGGTCTCCCAGGGACAGCCGGTCCCCCAGGGACAGCCGGTCCCCCAGGGACAGCCGGGCCCTGAAGGCAGGCCGGCCGGGCACCAGGGCCCGGCGGGCCCCGCGGACCCGCCGGCCCCCGCGGACCCGCTGGCCCCCGCGACCGCCCCCGGCGCACCCCCCTCCGCCCCGCAGGGCGCGCATCCCGCCCCGTTCGTACCGGCCCCGGCGCACTCCGGACCGCCGTCCGAGGGCGGTGGGCGGCTCATCGGCGGCCGCTACCAGTTGCTGTCCCGCCTCGGCCACGGCGGCATGGGCACCGTCTGGCACGCCCGCGACACCGTCGTGGAGCGCGAGGTGGCGATCAAGGAGCCCCGGCTGCCGGATGACCTGAGCGAGGCCGAGCGGCAGACGGCCCACCAGCGCATGCAGCGCGAGGCGCGCGCCGCCGCCCGGATCGACCACCCGTCCGTGGTCACCGTGCACGACGTCGTGGTGGAGGACGGCAGGCCCTGGGTGGTCATGGAACTGGTGCGGGGGCAGTCGCTCGCGGACCGGCTCCAGGAGGGCACCCTCGACCCGCGGGAGGCCGCCCGGATCGGCCTCGCGGTCGTCGGCGCGCTGGGGGCCGCGCACGACGCGGGCGTGCTGCACCGTGACGTCAAGCCCGACAACGTCCTGCTCGGCCGCGGCGAGCGGGTCGTGCTGACCGACTTCGGCATCGCCCAGGTGGAGGGGGAGCAGCGGCTCACCGAGACCGGTGCGTTCGTCGGCTCACCGGAGTTCATCTCGCCGGAACGGGTGCTGGGCCAGCGCCCCGGGCCCGCCGCCGACCTCTGGTCGCTCGGCGTCGTGCTCTACGCGGCCGTGGAGGGCGTGTCGCCGTTCCGCCGTTCGCACACGCCCGCCACGCTCCAGGCCGTGCTCTCCTCGGAGCCGCAGGCGCCCGCCCGTGCGGGCGGGCCGCTGGCCATGGTGATCATGCAGTTGCTCCGCAAGGACCCGATGGCGCGCCCGTCCGCGGCGGAGGTCCGCCAGGCTCTTCAGGACCTGGCGGGTCCCGTGCGGGAGGCCACCCGCCCGGTCCCGCCGGGCCACCCGCCCGGCAACCGCTGGGTGCCGCCGGTGCTTCAGGGCGACCGGCGGGCGCGGTACGGGCTCGTGGCGGGCGTCGTCGTGGTGGCGCTGGCCCTCGTCCTGCTGCTGCTGAACCCGTTCGGCGGCGGCGGACTGCCGAAGGGGTGGGAGGTCAGGCCGGAGCGGGAAGCGGTGAGGGCCTCGCTCGCGGTGCCGCAGGAGTACAAGCGCCAGCCGTCCGACGACTCCGACGGCGACGGGGTCACCTTCAACGACCCGAGCGCCGTCTTCACGGTGTACATCGAGCGGGTCGACAACGCGCGGCTCGACCCGGACGTCGACACGGTCGTCAAGCCCACCGGCACCGCGTGGAGCCGGTATTACGAGAACGGCGGCAAGGACCAGTCGGAGATCCAGAAGGGTGCGAAGGTCGTCAGCAGGAAGACCACCTACGACGGCCATGACGCGTACGAGACGACGGTCGACTTCCGCTACTACAACGCCTCCGAGGGCGACCCCCGGTACTTCTACCACCAGCTCGTCGTGCCGGATCCGGACAACGGCGACGTCTACTGGCGGCTCCAGGTGGTGATGCCCGCGGAGGGCTGGGCGCATCCGGTGGGCGAGCGGCTCTACCGCGACGTCGTCGCGCACCTGGACATCGACGGACTGTGACGGCAGAGGCGCCGCAGGGCCGCGGCACAGGCCGGTGAGGCGGCAACATCGCTGTTCAGCCCATTTGGTGCCAGTGATCACTGGCGGAGTGTGAGCGGATCGTGAAACGTCGTTACCGACGGGTACCCAAACGTCTGTCCTAGGCCTACCCTCACCGCCATGACGGACTCGACGGACTCGACGGACTCCAAGGCCACCGCCGCCCCACCCGATGCCGAACGCACCGGGGCGCCGGATGTCCGGGACGCCCAGGACACCGGGACGGCACCCGGTGCTCCGTCGCCGGACGCGCCCGGCACGTCCGGCACACCGGGTACGTCCGGCACACCGGGCACGTCCGGCACGTCCGGTACCAATCCCGTCGCCCCCGTGCCCGCGGGCGTCCGTACCGCCGCCGACGTCGTCACGCCCGAGCTGGTGGCCCGCCTGGTGCGCGACGTCGTCGGTTCCGGGCGCACCGCCTGCCACGCGCCGTTCACCGGTGACAAGCTGGCCGACCTGCCCGAGTCGACCCCCGAGGACGTCGCGACCGCGTTCGAACGGGCCCGGGCCGCCCAGCCCGCCTGGGCCGCCGTGCCCGTCCGCCGCCGGGCCGCCGTCCTGCTGCGCTTCCACGATCTCGTCCTCGAACGCCAGGCCGAGGTGCTCGACCTGATCCAGCTGGAGACCGGCAAGGCGCGGCTGCACGCCCACGAGGAGGTGCAGGGCGTCGTCGTCACCGCCCGGCACTACGGCCGCAAGGCCGCCGCCTACCTGCGGCCGAGGCGGCGCACGGGCGCCGTGCCGACCCTCACCCGGGTGACGGAGCTGCGCCACCCGCGCGGGGTGGTCGGCCAGATCGTGCCGTGGAACTACCCCTTCGAGCTGGCCGTCGACGACGCCCTGCCCGCCCTCGTCGCCGGCAACGCCATCGTCATGAAGCCCGACACGGAGACCGCCCTCACGGTCCTGTGGGCCCGCGATCTGCTCATCGAGGCCGGGCTGCCCGCCGAGGTGTGCCAGGTGGTGATCGGCGAGGGTCCGGTGGTGGGCCCCGCGGTGGTCGAGCACGCGGACTACGTGTCGTTCACCGGCTCCACCCGCACCGGGCGCGACGTCGCCCAGCGGGCCGCGGCCCGGCTGGTCGGCGCCTCGCTCGAACTCGGCGGCAAGAACCCCATGCTGGTCCTGCGCGACGCCGACGTGGAGAAGGCGGCCGCGGGCGCCGTGCGCGCGTGCTTCTCCTCGGCCGGGCAGCTCTGCATCTCCATCGAGCGGCTCTATGTGCACGAGTCGGTCGCGGACGCCTTCCTGGCCCGCTTCGCGGCCCGGACCAGGGCGATGCGGCTCGGCGCCGCCCTCGCCTACGGCGCCGAGATGGGCTCACTGGCCGGCGAGCGCCAGCTCCAGACCGTCCGGCGGCATGTGACGGAGGCCGTCGAGAAGGGCGCGAGGGTCGTCACCGGCGGGGTGGCCAGGCCGGACATCGGCCCCTACTTCCACGAGCCGACCATCCTCGACGGGGTCGAGGCCCCGATGGCGGTGTGCGGAGAGGAGACGTTCGGGCCGGTCGTCTCCGTCTACCGCTTCGCCGACGAGGACGAGGCGGTCGCCCTCGCCAACGCCACCCCGTACGGGCTCAACGCCTCGGTGTGGTCGAAGGACGCCGCCCGCGCCCGCCGCATCGCCGCCCGGCTGCGGTGCGGCAGCGTCAACGTCAACGAGGGCTACGCCTCCGCGTACGGCAGCGTCCAGTCGCCGATGGGCGGCATGAAGGAGTCCGGCCTCGGCCGCCGGCACGGCGCGGAGGGCATCCACAAGTACACGGAGGTGCAGACCGTCGCCCACCAGCGCCTCATCCCCATGGCCCCGGCCTTCGGCATGGACGACGCCCGGTACGCGTCGTTCATGACCCGGAGCCTGCGCCTCATGAAGACCCTCAGGCTGCGCTGACCCGCGCCGTTCCGCAGCGCCGGGGAGACGGGCGCTCTCGTCCCGGCCCGAGCTGTGGGCGACCGCGGCGGCGAGCCGCTCCCACCCACCCCGGCCCAGAACCACCGGAGGTACCCAGTGCCCCAGGCCCCCGCCGAAGGCGCCCCCGCGGGCGGCGCACAGGACGCGGGCAGCGACCCCGCCACCGTGGAGAGCGAGGCCCACGACTACGACGTCATAGTCGTGGGCTCCGGCTTCGGCGGCTCCGTGACCGCCCTCCGCCTCACGGAGAAGGGCTACCACGTGGGCGTCCTGGAAGCCGGCCGCCGCTTCACCCCCGAGACCCTGCCCCGCACCTCCTGGGACCTCAGGAACTACCTGTGGGCCCCGGCCCTCGGCCTCTACGGCATCCAGCGCATCCACCTGCTGGGCAAGGTGATGGTGCTGGCCGGCGCGGGCGTCGGCGGTGGCTCGCTGAACTACGCCAACACCCTCTACGTCCCCCCGAAGGCGTTCTTCGACGACCCGCAGTGGAAGGACATCACGGACTGGCAGGACGAACTGCGCCCGTACTACGACCAGGCGCAGCGGATGCTCGGCGCCCGGCTGAACCCGACGATGACACCCTCGGACGTGCACCTGAAGGCGACGGCCGAGGCCATGGGCGTCGGGGAGTCCTTCCACATGGCGCCGGTCGGGGTGTTCTTCGGC
The DNA here is from genome assembly GCF_057320905.1 of Streptomyces sp. DSM 116793. NCBI lineage: Bacteria > Bacillati > Actinomycetota > Actinomycetes > Kitasatosporales > Streptomycetaceae > Streptomyces > Streptomyces sp. DSM 116793. The sequence goes on from NZ_CM170494.1 coordinate 5,625,425, forward strand.
GACGGCAAGGACGGCGAGGACGGCGAGGACGGTAAGGACGGCGAGGACGGCAGGGACGGCGAGGACACAGCCGGCACCGTGCGGACGGCGCCGGGCGCCGAGGCGCCCGACCCGTACTTCGGCGGCGCGGGCCCCGCACGGCGTGCGTGCACCGAGTGCGGCGAGTGCATGACGGGCTGCCGGCACGGCGCCAAGAACACCCTCACCGAGAACTACCTGTACCTCGCGGAGCGCGCCGGAGCGGTCATCCACCCGATGACGTCGGTCGTCGCGGTCACCGAGGACCCGCGCGGCGGCCTCGCGGTGCGCACCGTGCCGACCGACCGGCGGCGCAGGGGCGTCGGACGCACGTTCCGGGCCCCGCGGGTGGTGGTCGCCGCGGGTACGTACGGCACGCAGACGCTGCTGCACCGGATGCGCGACGAGGGCCTGCTGCCGCGGGTCTCCGAGCGCCTCGGCATGCTCACCCGGACCAACTCCGAGGCCCTGGTGGGCGCGCAGACCGACAACCGCCGCTACCGCATGCGGCACGGGCAGGAGAAGGTGGACTTCACCCGGGGCGTGGCGATCACCTCGTCGATCCACCCGGACGAGAACACCCACATCGAGCCCGTCCGGTACGGCAAGGGCTCCAACGCGATGGGCAGCCTGACGATCGTCCAGGTGCCCTACCGGCCCGGGAAGCGGGTCCGGGGCTGGCTGGGCAACCTGGCCCGGCACCCGTGGCTCGCGGTGCGTTCGCTGTCGAACCGGCGCTGGTCGGAGCGGACCATCATCGGCCTGGTGATGCAGTCGCTCGACAACTCCCTGACCACCTACCGCAAGCGGGCGGGCCTGGGCAAGGGACTGCTGACGGCACGTCAGGGCCATGGCGCGCCGAACCCGGACCAGATCCCCGAGGCGACGCTCGCGGCCTCGCTGCTGGCGGAGGAGATAGGCGGTTTCGCCGGCTCCAACGTCGGCGAACTGATGGGCACCCCGCTCACGGCGCACTTCCTCGGCGGCTGCCCGATCGGCGACTCGTCCGAGACCGGCGTCATCGACCCGTACCACCGGCTCTACGGGCATCCGGCGATCTCGGTCGTGGACGGCGCCGCGATCTCGGCGAACCTGGGCGTCAACCCGTCGCTGACCATCACGGCGCAGGCCGAACGGGCGATGTCGTACTGGCCGAACAAGGGCGAGGACGACCCCCGCCCCGCCCAGGGCGAGCCCTACCGGCGGCTCCCACCGGTGGCCCCCAGGTCCCCGGCGGTGCCCGCGGACGCGTTCGGCGCGCTGAAGCTGCCGTTCCTGGGGATGCCGGAGGTGCCGCGCAAGGAGTCGCAGGTGCCGGGCAAGGGGGTGTGAGGTCCCGTCCGCCGTTCCCGGTCGGCCGTTCGCTTGTTGATCGTTGGCCGTTGGCCGTTGGCCGTTGGCCGTTGACCGTTGGCCGGTCCGGTCGGCGCGTGTCCGCGGTCGGTGCGGCCGAAGGGACCTGCGCCCCCCTCCTGGCGCAGGTCCCTTCGTGCACCGCGCCGGGACGCGGTGGTCCTCAGGTGCGGTCGGGGCCGTCCGGGGTGCGGGGCTCGCCGGTGTCCTCGGCCGGTTCGCCGGTGTCCTCGGCGGAGTCGGTGTCGGTGCCGGCGTCGGTGTGGGCGACTGGAACGGTGTCGGTGTCTGTGTCGGTGCCTGTGCCGGTGTCGGCGTCGGAGCCGGTGTCGGGGGCGTCCTCGGGCCTTGTGGGGCTTTCGGTGCTTGCGGCGTGGGTGTCCGGGGGGCCCTGGGTGCTTGCGGTGCTCTCGGAATCTGCGGTGGTGTCAGCGACGGGGGTGGCGGTTGCTGCGGCCGTTGCTGTCCCGGCGGCGGTGACGTCCTCGTACGCGTCCCCGTCCTCGTCGCCCACCGGGCCGAGGGCCGCCTGGGCGGCGGCGCGGCGGCGGGCGAGGTAGAGCGTGACGGCGCCGATGAGTATGGCGAGGGCGCCGATGAGCCCCATGATGGGGACGGCCTCGGACGTGCCGGTGGCGGCCAGGCTGCCGGTGACCGGGCGCGCGTAGACACCGCCCTGGGGGTGGCTGCCGTCGTCGTGCCGCGGCATGGGCTTCTCACCGGTGGGCTTGGCGTCGTCGACCGGGCCGGGCCGGCTGCCGGCCTTGAGGACGGTGAAGTCGTAGGTGTCGCCGTTGAGGTTGCAGGTGGTGCCGTGCCCGGCGTAGACGGCGGTGCTCAGCGCGAAGGCGGCCCCGGGCGGGGCCTGGGCGGCGACGTCGACGCGGAGCTGGAGGTCGACGTGGGCGTTCTCGTCGAGACGGGGGACGAGGGCGACGAAGGTGCCGGTGTACGGGTGGCGTTCGGCGCCGTCCTGGTAGAAGTCCTGGTAGGCGTCGGTCCACCGGCCCGTCGCGGGGTCCTTGAACTGGAGCCGGGCCAGGTCGAGCTGGAGGGAGTCGCCCTCGTTCACGCCCGTCGCGTACTCGGTGAAGCTCTGGACGTAGATGTTCCTGAGCTCCGCGCCGGTGTGGTTCGTCACGGAGAAGACGAAGGGGTGCCAGCCGGAGCCGGCGACGATCCTGCCGGGCAGGCCGCTGACGTGCACCGAGAGGGCGTCGTCGGGGACGAAGTCCGTGCACTGGCCGGGAGACCAGCCGACGCCCGGCTGGGTCTGCGTGCCGGCCTTGCCGGGGGCGCCGGTCTCACCGGAGGGGCTGGGCGTACCTGGGGCGCCGGTGCCGCCGTCCGGGACGGGGTCGTGCGGTCCGCCCGGGGAGCCGGTGGGGCTCGGGGTGGGCGCTCCGGTGCCGGCGGGTGCCTCGGGGCTCCCCGGCGGGGGGCCGGCGGGACCGGTGGAGGGGTCCGTGGGTATGCCCGTGGGCGGGCCGGGGGGCGGAGGGGTGCCGGTGCCGGTGCCGGCGGGCGGCTCGGCCGGCGGGCCGGAGGGGGTGGCCGCGGGGCCGGCCGGGGGTGCGTCCGTGCTCGGCGCGGAGGGGGTGCCGCCTGCCGCGGCGTCGGCCGATGCCGTGGGTGCGGCCGCCGACAGCAGCGCGATCGGGCCCAGCCCGGCCAGCGCGGCCACGGTGGCCGTGGCGGCGATGGCTCGGCGAAGCTTCATCAGGACCTCGGAAATGTCCGGTGTGCTGCGGTGACTCAGCACACGGGTGGGGGGTGCCTCCGCGGAGGGGGCGGGTGCGGCCGTCGATTATGCATTCATGACCTGCAGTTCCTGTGAATGGTTGCCCATGAACTCACGTATTTCTCATGTGACATACGTCACTTAAGGTAGTCATGGGGGATGGCCGTCATGGCCGAAAATCGCCGCTCGGCGGTCTGGTGCGCCGGCCCGGAGGGTGCGGGGTGGTGGCCGCGGGGCGGCTGCGTGCGCGGGGTTCGCCGGCCGGCTCCGGGCGTCCCCGGAGCCGGCCTCTCTGAAGTGACCGGGCTGCTGTCCCCTGCCGCCCGGTCACACATCCGGAGCGGGGTCCCACGGCGCACGGCACGACCCGTGCGTCCTCCCGCTCCGGAAGGGCCGTACACATCTCTCGCGGGCCGGCCCCGGCCGGCGCGGACACCGGTACCAACGAGGCTCCGGCGGGGGCGGTCACGGGCCGTACGGGTGAGACGGTTCCGTGCGGCGCTGTGCGGTTCCGTGTGGCGCCGCTCCGTGCGGCTGCCTACGGCTTCGCGTGGGGCGGGGAGGGGTCAGACGCGGCCGCGGCAGAGTTCGAGCAGGGTCATGGCGAGCGAGGTGCCGGGCTTGCCGAGGGCGTCCCTGTAGTGGGTGAGGACGGCCATCTCCCGGGAGAGGTTCACCCGCCGGCCGCCGGAGGCCATCCGGGACTCCTGGATAACGGTCGAGACCGCCATGCGCTGCTGGACCAGGCCGATGATCGCGTCGTCGAGCGCGTCGATCCGGGCCCGCGCCTCGGTGATCACCTCGGCGGCCTCGGGCGTACGGGCGCCGGTGGCGTCGGGACTGCCGGGAGTGTCGGCTCCGGTGCCGCCGGTTCCGGTGCCGCCGGTTCGTGTGGTGGTGGTTCCTGTGGTGCTGGTTCCTGTGGTGGTGGTCATGTGCGGGCTCCTCTGTGGTGCGAGTCGGGTACGGAGGTGCCCTGGGCCAAGGCCCGGGACCACGCACAGGCGCCCCGGACCTTTCGGCCCGGGGCGCCTGGGAAGTCGCTTGTCGATGGATCAAGCAGCACGACCATGGCAGCCGGTGGGCCGGTTGCCATAGGTAAAGCGGAAGCTGTGCTGCTGGGTCACGGGAACAGTATGCCGGTACGGCGACGAGCCCGGTCAAGGCGGGGCCCTGTCGCGTGCGGGGTCACGCGTCCCGTCACGCGCCACGGCCCGCGCGGTCGCGGCTGGTGGACGGGGCGGCGGGGTCGCGGTCGCGGTCGCCGAGGTGGTCGCCGGCGTGGCCGGCCGGCGGTGCGCCGCCGTCGCGAGCGCCGCCCCCCGTCATGGACCCGCCCACCGCGCCCTCGGTGCCCTCCCTGCCCTCAGTGCTCTCGCCGTCCCCGGCTTCCCTGGCGTCCCCGCCGTCCCCGCCGTCCCCGCCGTCCTCGCCGTCCCCGCCGTCCTCGTCCGGCCCGAGCTGCGCGGCCGCCCACTCTGCCCACGCCCTCTCCATCGCGGCCAACCGCAGCCCGTACTCCAGGGCGATGCGGCCGTTGACGGAGAGCGAGCCCTCTTCCTGCTCCAGGACGTCCTTCAGCCGGGAGAGGCGTTCGTGCTCGGTCGCCGCGAGTGCCGCGCGCTCGTCGAAGAGCCCCCTGGCCTGCCGGGTGGTGGTGACGTCCAGGAAGAACACCTTCAGCAGCAGCTCGCTGCGGCGGGGCTGGGGGCGGTGGGGCTCGGCGAGCCAGTCCCGCAGCTCCGTGAGGCCCTTCTCGGTGAGCGTGTACTCCTTGCGCCGGCGCGGCCCCTCCGCGGACACGTCGACCAGCCCGGCCTCGGCCATCCGGCCCAGCTCGCCGTACATCTGACTCTGGGTGGCGGGCCAGACGTTCGCGAGCGAGCTGTCGAACAGTTTCATCAGGTCGTACCCGCTCGCGGACCGGCTGGCCAGGAGCCCGAGCAGGGCGTGGCGAAGGCTCATGACTCCACCTTATCCCAAGGTTGACATGTCGCTAGTGACCTCATAGCTTGCACATGTCACTGTTGGAATATAGCCGTGACCATCCGTTCGAACACCGGTTGAACACCGGCCCGTCATTTCCGGGGGGACCCTCATGACCTACCTGCGCGGCTTCGTCCCGTGGATCGCCTTCGCCGCGGTGTCGGCCGCCGGCTGGCAGTGGGGCGCGCTTGCCGGACTGGTCCTCGGGATCGTGCTGCTCCTGGCCGACCGCGGGAAGGGGGTTCCCCTGGCCGCGCTGATCCTGGAGATCAGCACCGTCTGCTACTTCGCCGCCCTGGCGGCGTTCGCCTTCGCCGTCCCGGGCTCCCCGGTGGCCGGCTACAGCGGGGCGCTCTCGTTCTGCTGGCTGGCCGTGACCGCCTGGGGCACGCTCGCCGTCCGGCGCCCCTTCACACTCGGCATCGCCCGCCGGTCCACGCCGCGCGAACTGTGGGACACACCGGGGTTCCGCCGGGTCAACAACGTGATCACCACCGTGTGGGCCACCGCCTTCGTGCTGACCGCCGCGGCGGTGGGCGCGTGCGACGCGTTCGACGCGGGAGCGGGCCTCGGGATCACCTGCCAGGTCATCGGTTTCGCGCTCCCCGCCGCCTTCACCGCCCGCTACCCGAAGATCGTCCGTGCCCGGTACGCGGCGGCGACCACCACACCGTGATCCCACGCTGAGCGCGCCCAGAGCGCGCCCACGCAGCGGACCCGCGCGTCTTTCGGCCCCACCGGGGAGTGGCCGGGCACGAGACCGCACGGGGCCGGAGACCGCAAGGGGCCTGAGACCGCAAGGGGCTGGGCGAAGCCGGGAAAAGGGCGCGCCGGAACGGTTCCGGCGGGGTTGTCCACAGGCCCGGGGAGCGGCTGACGGGCACCGTTAGAATCGAGGCACAGACACATTTCGCAGCGTCCGGTCCCGGCCCAGCCGGAACCGTCCCGCGTCCGTTGCCCCATGCCGGAAGGCCGCACCCGTGCCCTCAGCGTCCCCCGCCGCCACCCCCGACACCGTCCTGGTCGTCGACTTCGGCGCGCAGTACGCCCAGCTCATCGCCCGCCGCGTACGCGAGGCGCGGGTGTACAGCGAGATCGTGCCCAGCACCATGCCGGTCGCCGAGATCCTCGCCAGGAAGCCGGCGGCGATCATCCTCTCCGGCGGCCCCTCGTCGGTCTACGCGGAGGGCGCCCCCAGTATCGACCCCGCGCTGTTCGAGGCCGGCGTCCCCGTCTTCGGCATGTGCTACGGCTTCCAGCTGATGGCCACCACCCTGGGCGGCACGGTCGACAACACCGGCGCGCGGGAGTACGGCCGCACCCCCCTCACCGTCTCCAAGCCCGGCTCCACCCTCTTCGAGGGCACCCCCGCCGAGCAGACGGTCTGGATGTCGCACGGCGACGCGTGCAGCGCCGCCCCCGCCGGCTTCGCGGTCACCGCGTCCACGGACCTCGTCCCCGTCGCCGCCTTCGAGAACGACGAGCGCAGGCTGTACGGCGTCCAGCACCACCCCGAGGTGATGCACTCCACCTACGGGCAGCAGGTCCTGGAGCACTTCCTGTACCGCGGCGCCGGCATCGAGCCGTCCTGGACGACCGGCAGCGTGATCGAGGAGCAGGTCGCGGAGATCCGCGCCCAGGTCGGCAGCAGCCGCGCCATCTGCGGCCTGTCCGGCGGGGTGGACTCCGCGGTCGCCGCCGCCCTCGTGCAGAAGGCCATCGGCTCCCAGCTGACCTGCGTCTACGTGGACCACGGCCTGATGCGCAAGGGCGAGACCGAGCAGGTCGAGAAGGACTTCGTGGCGGCCACCGGCGTCCAGCTCAAGGTCGTCGACGCCCAGGAGCGCTTCCTGACCGCGCTCGCCGGGGTCTCCGACCCCGAGCAGAAGCGGAAGATCATCGGGCGGGAGTTCATCCGGGTCTTCGAGCAGGCCCAGGCCGAGATCGTCGCCGAGGCACCCGGTGACCACCCGGTCGAGTTCCTGGTCCAGGGCACCCTGTACCCGGACGTCGTCGAGTCCGGCGGCGGCACCGGCACGGCCAACATCAAGTCCCACCACAACGTCGGCGGCCTCCCCGACGACCTGGAGTTCAAGCTCGTCGAGCCGCTGCGGAAGCTGTTCAAGGACGAGGTGCGGATGGTCGGCGCCGAACTGGGGCTGCCCGACGAGATCGTGCACCGCCAGCCGTTCCCCGGCCCCGGGCTCGGCATCCGGATCGTCGGCGAGGTCACCCGGGAGCGACTCGACCTGCTCCGCGAGGCCGACGCGATCGCCCGCGAGGAGCTGACCGCCGCCGGGCTCGACCGCGACATCTGGCAGTGCCCGGTCGTGCTCCTCGCCGACGTCCGCAGCGTCGGCGTCCAGGGCGACGGGCGGACCTACGGCCACCCCATCGTGCTGCGCCCCGTCTCCTCCGAGGACGCCATGACGGCCGACTGGTCCCGCCTGCCGTACGACACCCTGGCCAGGATCTCCACCCGAATCACCAACGAGGTCGCGGAGGTCAACCGCGTCACCCTCGACATCACCAGCAAGCCACCGGGCACCATCGAGTGGGAGTGAGGGCCCCGAGCCCCCACAGGGGCGCGGGGAACTGCGCGATCAGGCCCCACCGGCGGTTGGCCGGGTACGAGACCGTAGGGGGCTGGGCGGAGCCCGGATGAGGGGCGCGGGGAACTGCGCGATCAGGCCCCACCGGCGGTTGGCCGGGTACGAGACCTCAAGGGGCTGGGCGGAGCCCGGATGAGGGGCGCGGGGAACTGCGCGATCAGGCCCCACCGGCGGTTGGCCGGGTACGAGACCGTAGGGGGCTGGGCGGAGCCCGGATGAGGGGCGCGGGGAACTGCGCGATCAGGCCCCACCGGCGGTTGGCCGGGTACGAGACCTCAAGGGGCTGGGCGGAGCCCGGATGAGGGGCGCGGGGAACCGCGCGATCAGGCCCCACCGGCGGCTGGCCGGGCACGAGACCTCAAGGGGCTGGGCGAAACCCGGAAGGGGCCGCGGGGAACCGCGCGAGCACTCCCACCCACCGGTGGACCCCCGGGGCGGCACCCCAGCCCACCGACCGGCCGGGACCCGCCTTGTCCCGCGATTGGCAGTCTGCCAGCGTGTCCGTGCCGAAGACACACCGTGGCTGGGGAGAGGGGTGGCCGCGTGGCCGCTGCGCCGGATCCAAGGGGAGCGGGGACACCGACCGCGTTCGTGCTGCGCATGCGCGCGCTGAAGGACTGGTCCGGACTGACATACCGGCAACTCGCCGCGCGCGCCGAGGAGCACGGCGACATCCTGCCGTCCAGCACCCTTGCCAGCACGCTCGCCCGCCGCTCACTACCCCGCAGGGAGGTCGTGGCCGCGTTCGTGCGGGCCTGCGGGGGCGACGCGGCGAGTGTGGCGGTCTGGCTGCGCGTCCACGAGGAGATCGCATCCGGAGCCGTGGGCGCACCCGAGCCCGCCGGAGACCGTTCCGGCGCCGGTGAGCCGCCGGGGGCGGGGGACGACGGTGCCCCGGCCGACGCCCCGACCGACCTCCTCGTCGGCGGATCGGAGCGTTCCGGCGGATCGGGCGCCCTGCTCGGGGCGTGGCCCGGGGCACTGCGCCGGGCGTGGCGCGGGTGCGCCGCACGGCTCGGTGCCAGGGGCCGGCTGGGCGCCGCCGCCGGACTCGTGGCGCTCGCCGCCGCCGTGACGTACGGGGTGGTCGCGTTCTCCGGCGGTGACGGCGCCGGGTCCGGCGGCGAGGGGCCGCGGGCCGGGACGTACCGGATACGCGCGGTCGGCTCGCCCTACTGCCTGGCCGAGGAGGACGGCCAGGACTCGGGCGCCGTACGCCAGCTCGACTGCGCCGGCAGCATCCCCACATACGAGGTGCAGCCCGCGGAGGGCGGCGGGTACTGGATCCACCCCCTGCACCCGGTGATGGGACCCGGCTGCCTCGGCGTGCGGAACGGCAGCAGGGCGACCGGTGCGCCGATGGAGGACGACTACTGCGGGCACCGCGGCCTGGGCGAGAAGTTCCGCTTCCAGCAGGCCCCGGGCCAGGACGGCGGGTACCGCATCCGGCCGATGCACACCGACGCGTGTGTGACGGTGCCCGGTGCGTCGGGACGCAAGGGGGTGCAGGTGATCCAGATGCCGTGCGGCGGGGGTGAACGGGGGCAGGTCTTCCGCTTCGACCCCGTGCCGTCGCCCACGGGCATACCCTCGGCCCCCGACGACTGACCGCACCGCACCTCCCCGTCCCCGTTTCGTACCCGTGCGACTTCCGCAGCCGTACGAACCGCCGCGGGCCGCCGCAGCCCGGGGCCGGTTCCCCCGTGGCCCCGGGCTCCGGCACCCGTCCTTCCCCCGTTCTCCCCCGTGTGCCGCCCCGGCCGGGTCCGACGTGACCGTCGTCCCCGTCGACCGTCGTCCCCCCCGTGACGGCCCGGCCGGGCGGCACGTCCCAACTGTTCGGTGCGGGGCCGTGGCACGCAAGGCCGTTCGGGTGTTCCGAACAGGGTGACCGGGGTGACCTGCGGGTTCTCCGCTGTTCCGAACAGCCGCGCCAGGCCCGGGAAGAGGGACGCGGAGAACCGCGCGACAATCGCGACGGCGCGCCGCACCGGTCCGACCGGCCCGGGAGACACCGCGGCGACACGTCCCCCACTGTCTTGAGGACGCGGGAGATGCCCCCGGGGCGCCGCGCCGGGCGCGGTCGGGTGGCCGTCGGTCAACACGGGGCGCGGACGCGTCACCCACCGGGCATCCGTCCCGGACGGACCTGTCCGCCGATCCACCCCGCCGGTACGGCACAATCCCTGGGGTCCGGGAGTTCACGGGCGCCCGCACGGCCCAGCCCCATCGACGGCCGAGTCCCGCACGGCGGGCCCGCGTGCGCCCCCGGGTCAACCCTGAGCGGTATCGACGGCGTCTGAGGCGCGGAAGGCGGAAGTGTCGCGTGGCGGTGCAGGAGGCGGAGCAGGGCACGCACGAGGGTGGCTGCACATGCGGCGACTGCCCGCACGGGGCGCGGGAGGGGCACCGGCGCGCGGTGGCCGCGTTCCTCGCCAAACGCGATGAGTTCGCGCAGGGCAAGGGCCTGCCCCCGGCCGTCGCGCACTCGGCCGGTGCCTCCCGCCAGTGGGTCTCCGACGAACTGACGCAGTCCGCGGGCATGGTCGCCGAGCGCAGCCGGGCCGAGGGCGAGGCATGGACCGCGTCGCTCTGGCCGCGCACCCTGTGGGCGGTGTGGGCCGGCGCGCTCGTGCTGCTCCTGGTGCAGGCGCTGACCGCGATCGGCGCCGGCTGGACCACCGCCCGTACCGCCGGACTGCTCGCGGCGGTGGTCGTGGGCGCGGGCCTGACCGCGGCGGGTTGGCTGCACCGGGCGCGCGGCGGCGTCCTCGCGCCCATGATCGGTGAGGACAACCGCCTCTCCACCTCGCGCGCCGTCGCCGCCTGCTGGGTGCTCCTCGCCGTGTACGCGGTGCTGGTTCTCGCCGGGGAACTGGCCGGGGCCTCCGGGCACCGGGAGCGCGACGCCCTGATCGACGGCCTCGACCTGGCCCGCGGCGCCGGGGTGGTCACGGTGGTGGCCGTGGTGTGCGGGGTGGCGGTGCTGGTGCGGCGTGTGGTGTCCCTGCGTATCCGCGCACAGCGGCTCCAGAAGGTGCGCGCCGACCGGCCGCGCGCCGCCGACCTGCTCACCGACGACGCGGGCCGCGCCGACTTCGCCGACACCCAGTATGTCGTGATCACCGCCGTGGCCCTGGTCTTCACCGCGGTGCGGCTGGCGCGCCGGCCCGAGCAACTGCCGGACGTGCCGTGGGGCCTGGCGCTGCTCGTGCTGGTCTCCGCGGCCACCTACCTCGCGGGGAAGTACGCCGAGGGCGGCCGGGCGGTGATCCTCTCCGTGGTGCGCGCCCGGGAGGCCGGCGACCTGGACGGGCCGATCCGCACCGGCGACGACATCGAGATCCGCGGCGCCGGCTTCGTACCGCCCGGCGCACAGGGCGCGGACCGGCTGGCCCGCACGGTCGTCCGCATCGGCAGCGTGCACGTGCACGTGCCGCTGGTCCCCGTGCCCGGCGGCTTCAGCAACCCCTCCGACACCGTGCTCACGGTGCCCGTGCCGGTCGACGTCGAACCGGGCCGGGTCGAGGTCCAGGTCGTCACCGCGGCGGGCACCGAGACCAATACCTGCACGATCGACGTCACCTCCGACTGAGAGCCCCCACAGCCGACCGCGGCGGACCGGGGTGGAACACTCGGGCCGTCCGCGCCGCCGCCGGAGCGACCACTCCCCTCGGCCGCTTCGGCACCGCCGAGGAAGCCGCCGCCTCGGCCCTCTTCCTGATGGCCGACAACTACGTCACCGGCCAGGTCGTCACCGTCGACGGCGGCGAAACCCTCGCCTGACCCGGCCCCCGCTTCCGGCCGGCCGTCCGCCCGGGCACCCGCCGTCCGCCCGAGCACCCGTCCGCCCGAGCACCCGGCCGTCCGGGCACCCGGCCGTCCGAGCACCCGGCCGCCCGCCGCGGCGCGGGCCGTCCGCCGGGGCGCGGGCCGCATGCGGGGATGCCCGCGCCCCGGCGCGCGCACCGAACTCCTCCCGTACCCGATGAGCGATACGCCCGACCCGTCCGTATCCCTTGTGGAAGGCTGAACCAACCTGACGGCGTATGCCGGTGTGAGAGGTGGCAGAGACCGATGGCTCACGAATGGCGCGCGGACGCACAGCGGGGATACCTGGGGGAGGGGGACGATGCCCAAAAGAGCCGCACCGGCAGAGGCCGCGGCACCGGAGCGGCCGGTTCCGCCGGCGCCGTCCGTGCCGTCCTGGACGCCGGCGCGGTGCGCCCGCTGTCCGTCGTCGCCCTGCTGCCGCTGCGCCTCTTCCTCGGCATCACCTTCGTCTACGCCGGCCTCGACAAGCTCACGGACAGCTCCTTCCTGGCCGCCTCGGGCGCCGGTTCACTCGGCGACACGATGCGCGCGGTGCGGGGCTCCGCGGCCATCCCGGGCCTGGTCGACCTGGCCCTGAAGAGCCCCGTCGGCTTCGGCTACGCCATCGCCTTCGGTGAGCTGGCCGTGGGTCTGGGCGTGCTGTTCGGCCTGTTGTCCCGGGTCGCGGCGGTCGGCGGCGCGCTGATCTCGCTGAGCCTGTGGCTGACGGTGAGCTGGTCGACCACGCCGTACTACTACGGCAACGACCTGGTGTACCTGATGGCGTGGCTGCCCCTGGTGATCGCCGGTACCCCCGTCCTCTCCCTCGACGCCCTGATACACCGCGCCCGCGAACGCCGCGCCGGCGCCGGCGCGCCTGCCGTGCCGTAGCCGGCCCGCCCCCGCGCGCCGTCACGCCTCTGCTGTAGGGGGTTGACCCGTGCCCGCGGAGTGCTCCTCTCCCCGGCCGGGGCGGCTACGCCGTCGTGGTGTCCGGCCCGTCCGGCGGGGGGACCGGGCGCCGGGAGGCCGCGCGGCGCCGCCCGCGGCGGACCGCGTACGCGAGGGTGCCGGTGGCCCCCGCGAGGCAGAGGCCGCCGACGATGATCGGCACCATCGCGAACCACGGGACCTGCCACAGACCCCGCGCGTCGCCCCCGAAGGCGACCGCGGCGCCCGTCAGGAACGCGCCGACGACCAGCTTCCCCGGCTGGAACTCATGCCGCGGCACGGCTCACCTCCGCCTGGCCTATACCGACTTCGAGATGCAGGTCCAAGGTGCCCCCGGAGGCCCGGCCGCTCTGCGGGGGCAGCGTCACCCGCCTCTCCTTGTCGGGAGCCACGTCCACGTCCTTGGGGTCCTCGCCGGGCAACTGGATGTCCCCGAGGCCCACTTCGATGTGCAGCCGGACGGTCGTGTCCCGGGGGACGACGACGTCGAGGCGGCCGGCGCCCACCGCCGCGTGCGTCCGCAGGGTGTGGCCCCTGGCGACGGCTATGCGGCTCAGGTCGAGCGTGCCCTCGCCGGAGCCCAGCTCGTAGTGGGGGCCGACCCGCGCGGCGGTGGAGGGGGCCCAGGTGTGGTGCATCCAGTCGGTCGTGATGTCCTTCGGCAGGGCGGACGAGCCGGCGAGCAGCGCCGCGGTGAGCACCGCGAGCACCACCGAGCCGGCGCCGGTCCTGCCCACCAGCGCGCTGAGGCCTATGCCCAGGCCGAACACCCCGAGCGCACTTGCGAGACCGGTCTGCAGACTGGTGCCCAGCGCGTCGGAGTGCCAGGTCAGGCCCGTGCCCAGGCCTCCGGCGGCCAGCGCGAGCAGGAACACCCACCCGCCGATCCAGCGCCGGCCGCCCCCCGCGGGCCTCCGCGGCGGACGGAGGCCGACCTCCCAGCGGGAGGTGCGGGCGACGCTGCGCGCGCTGCTGTCGCCCAGGTCCACCGGGCCCCAGAGGTAGCCGGTGCCGCCGACGTGCGTGCCGTCCTTGACGATCGGGTCGCGCCACCAGGAGGGGAAGGAGGCGGGCGCGGGCGGCGCCGTGGCCTCCGGAGGGGCGTCCGCGGCGGCCTGCGCGGCCAGCGGGTCGGGGTCGGGGGTGCCGCGCTGGCGCGACCAGTACACCGCCCCGGCCAGCAGCAGGGTGAGCGTGATGCCGAAGATGAGCACGTCGCTCCTGCCCAGCAGCGACAGGAACAGGCCGCAGCCGACCAGCGCGAACAGCACCGCCGTCAGCGCCGGGCCGTCCACGCGGCCGGAGAGCAGCCTGCGGGCCTCGTTCTCGTCCTCCCCCTCGAAGGGGACGAAGAGCCAGGCGAAGCCGTAGAAGATCAGACCGATGCCGCCGGCCACCGACAGCACCGCGAAGCCGATCCGGAAGATCACCGGGTCCAGGTCGCTGTGCCGGCCGAGGCCGGCGCAGACGCCGCCGATCAGCTTCTGCGCCGGGTCGCGGCGCAGGGCGCCCGGAAGGACACCGGACGAGCTGGCGCCGCCCTGACCCGGGCCGCCCGGGCCTCGTTCGCCCCGCTCCTGCCCGCCCCGCCGCGGCTGGTCCGGCCCCGGCGCTCCCGGGCGCGGCTCGTCCGGGCCCGGATCAGGGCCCGTGCCCGGCGCGGCATGCTGCTGATCCTTCATGCGTCCATGGTGACGGCCGCGGGCGCGGTACGGCAGTCGGGGCGACCCTGGCCGATCCCTGATATCTGCCCCGAGACCGGCTCCGGGGTCATACCCGGCGGAGGGCGCCGCGTCAGGGGTGGGGGCTGGGTATACGTGCGGCTTCGCGGCGTAGAGGTGCGGCTTCGCGGCGTAGACGTGCGGCTCCGCGGCGCGGGCGCGAGCAACGACGGCGTGCCTGCGGTGCGTCGCCGGGCCGGGCCTCTTGCGGCCTCGTGTCCCGCCGGTGGCCGGTGGCGGGTGGCGGGTGGCCGGTGGCGGGTGGGCCTGGGCCCGCCGGGGAGCGGGGGACTGCGCGGGCAACCGCGACGTGCCCGCGGTGGGCCGCCGGCACGAGCCGCTTGCGGTCTCGTGCCCGGCCACCGGCCGGTGGGGGCTTGTCGTGGAGTTCCCCGCGCCCCTGACGGGGCGCTGCGCGCCCATGATCAGGGGTCTCTAGGGGTTCCACCCTGATGACCGCTGTCAGGGGGGCATGTGACCATCGATGCCATGCCGGAAGCCGCAGCCGTCACCGCCGAGGAGCCACGGCCCCCGCGCAAGCTCTACCGCAGCAGCGACGGACGCCTGCTCGGCGGAGTGGCGCGAGGGCTCGCGGGCCACCTCGGGCTGCCGGTGATCTGGGTGCGGATCGTCTTCGTCGGCCTGGCCACGGCGCACGGTTTCGGCGCCCTGCTGTACGCCGCGTTCTGGTTCTTCGTCCCGCTCGGCGTCGGCGGAGTGGACGACACACGGCCCCCGGTCTCCGCCGAGCGAGGCCGCGACGGCCGCCGCGGCCTCGTCGCCCGCAGGCCGGACGGCGGTCAGATACTCGCGCTGCTCGCGATGGTCGTCGTCGCCGGGGTCTTCGTCGTCAACGTCGACCTGGGCGGCCCCGCCACCGTCTACCTGCTGCCGATCCTGCTGGTCGGCGCGGGTGTCGCCCTGGTCTGGCGACAGGCGGACAACGCCCGCAGGGCCCGCTGGATGGAGGTCGGCCGCCGCCGCAGGACCCTCACGCTGGTCCGCTCCGCCGCGGGCGTCGTGCTGGTCGTCGCCGGGGTCACCGGCATCTTCGTCCTACAGGGCTCCGCCGAGCACCTGGGCTCCGTGCTCCAGGCCGCGCTCGCCGTGATCGTCGGCATAGCGCTGCTCGCCGGCCCCTACCTCGTCCGCATGATGCAGGATCTCTCGGAGGAGCGCCTGATGCGCATCCGCGCCCAGGAGCGCGCCGAGGTGGCCGCCCATGTGCACGACTCCGTGCTGCACACCCTCACGCTGATACAGCGGAACGCGGAGAACGCGAGCGAGGTGCGCCGCCTCGCCCGCGCGCAGGAGCGCGACCTGCGTGCCTGGCTCTACAAGCCCGCGGGCGCCGGCGCACCGTCCGAGGGCGACCAGGCCGCCCCGGACACCCTGGCGGAGGCCGTGCGGCGCAGCGCGGCCGAGGTGGAGGACAAGCACGGTGTGCCCATAGAGGTCGTCGTCGTGGGGGACTGCCCGCTGGACGAGCCGCTGTCCGCGCAGATGCAGGCCGCGCGGGAAGCCATGGTGAACGCCGCCAAGTACGGTGGCCAGGGCGGTGCGGTGCAGGTCTTCGCCGAGGTGGAGGGGAAGTCCGTGTTCGTCTCCGTCCGGGACCGCGGCCCCGGCTTCGACCTGGACTCCGTACCAGCCGACCGGATGGGCGTACGAGAATCGATCATCGGCCGTATGCAGCGCCATGGCGGCACCGCCCGCCTCCGTGCGGTGCCGGACGGCGGCACGGAGGTCGAGCTGACGATGGAGAGGGCGGAGACGTCATGAACGACGCGAGCGAGCGGGGGGCCGGCGGCGGGACACCGCCCGGCCCGGGGGTGCCGGCGGGCGCGGGCGGCACGGCGGCGGGGAGCCCGTCCCCTGTCCGGGGCACTCCAAAGGCCCCGCCCACTCCGGGCGGCAGCCCCGGGACGCCGGGCCCGCGGCAGGCCCCCGAGCAGACGGGCGGCTCCGGGCAGGGACAGGCGGGTGACCCGGCGGACCGCCGGGCGCGTGTCGTGCTCGTCGACGACCACCGGATGTTCCGCACCGGCGTGCAGGCCGAGATCGGCCGTACGGACCTCACGGGCGTGGAGGTGGTCGGCGAGGCCGCGGACGTCGACCAGGCGGTGTCCGTCATCACGGCCACCCGCCCCGAGGTCGTCCTCCTCGACGTGCACCTGCCGGGCGGCGGCGGGGTGGAGGTGCTGCGCCGCTGCGCCCCGCTGATGGCCGACGCCGATCACCCGGTGCGCTTCCTCGCGCTCTCCGTCTCCGATGCCGCGGAGGACGTCATCGGCGTCATCCGGGGCGGCGCCCGCGGCTACGTCACCAAGACGATCACCGGCGCCGATCTGGTCGACTCGATCTTCCGCGTCCAGGAGGGCGACGCGGTGTTCTCGCCGCGCCTGGCCGGCTTCGTGCTGGACGCCTTCGCCTCCACCGACGCCCCGCCCGTCGACGAGGACCTGGACCGCCTCACCCAGCGCGAGCGCGAGGTGCTGCGCCTGATCGCCCGCGGCTATGCGTACAAGGAGATCGCCAAGCAGCTCTTCATCTCCGTCAAGACGGTCGAGTCCCATGTCTCGGCGGTACTCCGCAAGCTCCAGCTCTCCAACCGCCACGAGCTGACCCGGTGGGCAACGGCACGACGGCTCGTCTAGAGCGACGGCACGACGGCTCGTCTAGGGCACGTCCAGGGGCGCCCCAGGGGCCGGACGGGAGCGTGGCCGGGGCGGCAGGAGCGGTTCCAGCCGGCCGGGCGCGGCGGTCCCGGGCGGCCGGGCGCGGTGCCCACGCGGGCCGCGGTGCCCAGGCGGGCCGCGGTGCGGCGGTCCGGATGGCCGGTGGGGTGGCCGAAGCGGCTCGTGGCTCGTACGGCGGCCGAGTCCTGGCCGAGTCACGGCGAGCCCTTGCCGAGTCACGGCGAGCCGCGGCCGAGCCGGGGCTTGAGGAACATCCATGTCAGATCGTGCGCTAAGCCTTCTCGGTGTTGATTGACGCTTTGACCTGGGGTGATCGCCTGTCAGAGCCTTCGTGGGTCGCTGTTGTCGATCTTCGGAGAGTTGTTGTGGCGGTCGAGTTTCTGCCAGGTGAGCAGGCTGGGTACGGGGCATTTGTCGGGGTGCCGTCCCGAACCGAGTTGGAGCGGTACTTCTTCCTGGACGACACGGACAGGGAGGCGGTGCAAGCCAAGCGGCGTGCGCACAACCGGCTCGGGTACGCGGTCCAGCTCACGAGCGTGCGCTACTTGGGCCGGTTCCTGCCGGACCCGCGGCAGGTGCCGGAGGAGGTGGCCGAGTACCTGGCCGAGCAGCTGGAGATCGCGGACCCTTCATGCCTGAAGGAGTACGGCGAACGGGACGGGACGGCCCGCACCCACGCCGGGGAGATTCAGGAGGCCGGGGGCTGGCGGGACTTCGCCGAGGTCTCGGCCGAGCTGAGTGAGTGGCTGGACGCGCGGGCCTGGACGACCGGGGACGGGCCGAAGGCGTTGTTCGACGCGGCGGCGGGATGGCTGCGCGAGCGCAGAGTGCTTCTGCCCGGGGCGAGCCGCCTGTCACGGCTGGTGGGCAATGTCCGGGAGGTGGCGAACCAGCGGCTGTGGGACACCCTCTACGGGCTGCTGAGCACTGGCCAGCGAGCGGTGCTGGACTCGCTGCTGACGGTGCCTGCCGGTGCGCGGGTCTCGGAGCTGGACCGGCTGCGGCGCGGGCCGGTGCGGGTGTCGGGCCCGCAGATGAAGTGGTCCCTGGCCCGGGCAGAGGAGATCGCTGATCTAGGTATGGGTGCGCTGGACGTGTCGGCGATACCGCCGCGCCGGCTCGCGGAGCTGTCGCGGTACGGGGTGGACGGCAAGGCGACGCTGCTCAAGCGGCACAACGACGCACGGCGCCTGGCAACTCTGCTGGCCACCGCGGTGCACCTGACGACACGGGCGGTCGATGACGCCTTGGACCTGCTGGAGGTGCTGATCGCCACGAAACTGCTGGCCAAGGCCGAGCGGGAGACGGCCAAAGAGAAGATGAAGACCCTACCGAGAGTCGAGCGGGCCGGGGCGAAGCTGGCGACCGCGTTCCAGGTGGTCTTCGACACCACTGCCGAGCAGGTCGACACCGACACCGGGGAGATCAGTCCCCCGAAGGTGCAGACGCTGGCGGCGATGTGGGAACAGATCGAGGCGGTGGTACCGCGCAACGAGCTGGCCGCCGCGATCGCGGCACTGTTCGAGCTGACCCCGCCGCTGGACTCCGATGCGGATCAGGCATGGCGGGCGATGCTGGCCACCCGGTTCGGAACGGTGCGGCCGTTCCTGAAGCTCCTGGTCAAGGTCGTGGATTTCGGAGCGACTCCGGAGGGCGCGCCGATTCTGGCCGCTCTGAAGACGCTGCCGGAGCTGATGGGCCGCAAGAAGGTGGGACCTGCTGAGATCGACACCGAGCTGCTGGCCGGGTCCTGGCGGCGCCTGGTGCTGGCCTCGCCGAACCTGGAGCCGGGGACCGTGGACTGGAAGGCGTACGTGTTCTGTGTGCTGGAACAGTTCCACCGCATGCTGCGCCGACGGGAGATCTTCGCGAAGAACTCCTCCAAGTGGGGCGACCCGAGGGCGAAGCTGCTGGCGGGTGAGGCGTGGGAGCAAGCCAAGTCCACCGTCCTTGCGTCCCTGGGCCTGCCCGAGGAGGCGGGCGAACACCTGGCGGCGCGGGCCGCGCTGCTGGACGGTACCTACCGGGAGGTCTCGGGCCGTCTGCCGGAGAACGCGCAGATCTCTTTCGACGATGACGGCCGCCTGCACTTCGCCGCGTTGGAGCCGGAACCCGAACCGGCCTCCCTGCTCGACCTGCGGGCTGCGGTGAACACGATGCTGCCCCGCGTCGACCTGCCGGAGGTGCTGCTGGAGGTGTTCTCCTGGACCGGCGCCGACCAGGCGTTCACCTCGGTCACCGGCAGCGAGGCCCGGCTCAAGGACCTCCCCGTCACCATCGCGGCGCTGCTGGTGGCCCATGGCTGCAACGTCGGCTACACCCCCGTCATCAGCGGGGTTGACGCGCTGAAGTACGGGCGGTTGTCCCACGTCGACCAGACGTATCTGCGGCTGGCGACGTACCGCGCCGCGAACGCCACACTGATCGACACCCAGGCGGCGATCCCGCTCGCCAGTGCGTGGGGCGGCGGGCTGGTCGCCTCCGTGGACGGGATGCGGTTCGTGGTGCCGGTGCCCTCGGTCTACGCACGGCCGAACCCGAAGTACTTCGGGCGGCGGGGCGGTGCCACCTGGCTCAACATGATCAATGACCAGGCGGCCGGACTCGGCGGCAAGGTGGTGGCCGGCACCCCGCGCGACTCGCTGTATGTGCTGGACGTCCTCTACGACCGCGACGGCGGCAAACGCCCTGACATGATCGTTACGGATACCGCCTCGTACTCCGACATTGTCTTTGGCCTGCTGACTTTGGCCGGGTTCACCTACGCGCCGCAGTTGGCCGACCTGCCGGACCAGAAGATGTGGCGCATCGACCGCACGGCCAACTACGGCGCGTTCCAGGACGCGGCCCGCGGCCGGGTCGACCTGGTCCGGATCGAGCGGCACTGGGAGGACATCCTGCGGATCATCGGCTCGATCCACACCGGGTCCGTGCGGGCCTACGACGTGATCCGGATGCTGTCGCGCGACGGCCGGCCCACCCCTCTGGGCGACGCGATCGCGCACTACGGGCGCATCTCCAAGACCCTGCACATCCTGCGTCTGGCGGACGAGCCGGCCTACCGACGGAAGATCAAGGTGCAGGCCAACCTCCAGGAGGGCCGCCATGCGCTCGCCCGGAAGATCTTCCACGGCAAGGCCGGGCAGCTCTACCAGCGTTACCAGGACGGCATGGAGGACCAGATCGGCGCCCTCGGCCTCGTCCTCAACGCCCTGGTGCTCTTCAACACCCGCTACATGGATGCCGCCATCACCCAGCTCCGGGCCGACGGCTTCGACGTCCGCGACGAGGACGTGGCCCGCCTCTCGCCGTTCGTGCGACACCACATCAACATGCTCGGCCGGTACTCCTTCCAGCTCCCGGACCTGCCGGGTGGCCTGCGGTCCCTGCGTGACCCCGATGCCGTCGATGAGGAATAACGGTCGTCAACTCGTCATCCTGGTCGCGGCCGCCTTGGCCGGAGTGTCCGTACCCGGGCAGTTGGCCGACCGGCCCTCTCACTGGTCGCGCCGTTGTGCGCTGGTGACGGCGAGCACGGCTGCGGTGAGCGCCCACACCGCGTAGACAGTCCAGGCTCCGCCGGTCGTCCACGGGAAGTCGGTCTGGCGGGGGCCGACCTCCACGAGCCGCAACCACGCCTGGTAGAGCGTGGCGTGCCCGGCGACCGCCGACCAGTGGCGGCCCTCGGTGAAGACGATGGGCAGCACGAGGATGACCGCCACCGCGGCGATCATGGTGGCCGAGGTGTGCCTGATGACTGAGCCGATGGCCATGCCGACGACCGCGCACACGGGCGCAAGGAGGGCTGATGCCACTACGACACGCAGGGCGCCCGGGTAGCCCATCGATATGCCTGCGCCCCGGCCGTCGAGGATCGCCTGCGTCAGGCCGAACGAGGCCCCCGCGACGATCGAGCCGAAGACGGCGGCGACCGCGGTGACGACCACTGTTTTGGCGGCCATCACCGAACGGCGGTCCGGAACGGCCGCGAACGTCGTACGAATGGTGCCCGTGCTGTACTCGCCGATGATCGCGACGGCGCCGATGGCACCGAGGGCGAGCATCATGACCATGGCGGAGTTCGCCGTGAACGCCTCCTGCAGCGGAATTCCGGCCCGGACGTAGTCGGCCCGGTCCGCCGCGCTCCGCTCCGGCCAGTAGTTGTAGGTGTCGTAGGCGGTCCCCGCGTTGAACGCGATGACGGCCAGGGCGGTGGCCCCGTACGCGATCCAGGTCGAGCGCAGCGACCGAAGCTTGATCCACTCGGCGGCCACCAGGTCGTAAAAGCGGGCACGGGGTTCGTCGGCGCCAAGTCCGACAACGGGAGCGTACGTCGTGGTCACTGAGGGTCTCCTGCGAGGTATTGCACGCTGTCGGCAGTGAGCTCCATGAACGCCTCTTCCAACGAGGCGGACCGGGTGCTGAGGTGATGCAGCGGAATACGGTGCTCCATGGCGATCTCACCGATCCGGACCGCGGTCACACCAGTCACAGCAAGCAGGTCGCCCGCCGTGTCCACGGCCGCGCCCTCGGCCGTCAGCAGATCTCTCAGGACGGCAGCGGCCGGCGTACCCACCGTGATGCTCTGCCCAGTGCCGCGAGCGGAGAACTCCGTGAGGCTTTCCGCCGCGATCAGCTCACCGCGGCCGATGACGATCAGCTCGTCGGCGGTGTGCTCCATCTCGGACATGAGATGGCTGGAGACAAACACCGTGCGGCCCTCGGCGGCCAGACGCCTGAACAGGTCACGCACCCACCTCACGCCTTCCGGGTCAAGGCCGTTGAGCGGCTCGTCGAAGAGCAGTGCCGGTGGGTCACCGAGCAGGGCGGAAGCGATACCGAGCCGCTGCTTCATGCCGAGCGAGAATCCGCCGATGCGGCGCCGGGCGACCTCGGCGAGGCCGACCTCCCGCAGCACCTCCTCCACCCGGCGCTGCGGGATGCGGTTGCTGCGGGCCAGGGCGGACAGCTGCGCCACCGCGCTGCGCCCGCCGTGCACATCGTGCGCGTCGAGAAGGGAGCCGACATGACGCAGGCCGCGGGGCCGGTCGCGGAAAGGGCGGCCGTCGACGGTGACGGTACCGCTGGTGGGCTCGTGGAGGCCGAGGATCATCCGCAGCGTGGTGCTCTTGCCGGCGCCGTTCGGACCGAGAAACCCGGTCACCTGGCCGGGCCGCACAGTGAAGGTCAGATCTTTGACGGCCGTCGTGCCGCCGTATCGCTTCGTGAGCTCGTTGACTTCGATCACGGGGACAACGGTGCCGGTGGGCGACCCCGCCCGTAATCGGACCACCGATGACAATCGGAGAGGACGGGTGTCAACCCTGGTTGTACGGCCACGGTCGGATGTGCCGTCAGATGCAGGTGCCTACGATCAATGCATGTCCGCCTCACCGCCGCTGCCGTTGCCGTTGCTCAAACGCATACCGCCGGGCCTGTGGACGGCACTGGCGTGGTACGCGGCAGCAGTGGAACCCATCGTCGAGTACGTAGTGATGCCGCAAGTGCCGACGTACTCGCTCAACTACCCCCAGGACGGGCTCGACTCGCTCGGAGCCCAGGTGCTGCTCGCCGTCGCCTTCGTGCTGATCCTGGCCGGCAGCGCGGTGCTGCGCCGCAGGACCTCCGCCGCGTACGGTCTGGTGATCGTCGGTACGGTCATCTCGACGGTGGCCTGGCGGCAGGATGAGATTCCGCCCACGCAGTTCCTGGCCGTGGATATCGCCCTCTGCTACCTCGCAGCCACCCGGCCTCGGCGGAGCTCGCTCACCGCGGCCGCCGCAGCGCTCGGCACACTGGCCGGCTACCTCGTCCTGCGGTTGATCACGGGCGACGATTCCAGCATCGCGCAGGAGCCGTTCGTGGCCCTGACCGTGGTCATCGCCTGGC
The DNA here is from genome assembly GCF_057320905.1 of Streptomyces sp. DSM 116793. Lineage (NCBI taxonomy): Bacteria > Bacillati > Actinomycetota > Actinomycetes > Kitasatosporales > Streptomycetaceae > Streptomyces > Streptomyces sp. DSM 116793. Next base: position 5,648,208 of record NZ_CM170494.1, read on the forward strand.
TCATCGGTAATTCGTCGTATCAGGCCCGGGCCCACAACGCAGAGTTGCACGCCCGGGCCGCTGCCGAGGCCGTCACCGCCGAACGGCTGCGCATCGCCCGTGAGATGCACGACACCGTCGCCCACAGCATCGGCATCATCGCCTTGCAGGCCGGCGCCGCGGCCCGGGTCATCGAAACCCAGCCGGCCAAAGCCCGCGAGGCGATGCTCACCGTGGAGATGGCTGGCCGCGAGACGCTGTCCGGGCTGCGAAGGATGCTCGGCGCGCTGCGCCAGGCGGACCACGATGAGGAACGCCAAGGCCGCGCGCACACGTCGGCGCCCCTGCGACAGGCCGCCGGCCTGGCGAACGTGGAACAGCTCGCCGCGACGACCACGGCCGCCGGAGTCCGCGTGGAGGTGCGGTGGCAGGGCAGGCGTCGCCCGCTGCCAGCCGACATCGACCTCGCGGCGTTCCGGATCGTCCAGGAGTCGGTGACCAACGCCGTACGGCACTCGGGTGCCGATTCCTGCCAGGTGCGCCTCGACTACCGCGCGGACGAACTCGCCGTCGAAGTCTCGGACCGAGGGAAAGGCGGCGGCACCAGCCCGGACACCGGATACGGCCTGATCGGCATGCGCGAGCGGGCCGCTCTGCTGCATGGCGATTTCACAGCCGGGCCCCGTCCCGGGGGCGGCTTCCTGGTAGCGGCCAGACTCCCGGTACCGGCCGGGACCGAGGCAGAAGCGAAGGCGGGAGCCAGATGACCATCCGTGTCGTGCTCACCGACGACCAGCCCCTGGTCCGGGCCGCCCTGCAGATGGTCATCACCGACACCGCTGACATCGAGGTGGTGGGCGAGGCAGAAGACGGCGCGGAAGCGGTACGACTGACGGAGGAACTCGCCCCCGACGTCGTCGTGATGGACCTTCGGATGCCCGGCATGGACGGCATCGAGGCCACCCGGCTGATCACGACGGGCACCGGCTCCACACGCGTCGTCGTCCTCACGACCTTCGACGACGACGACTACGTCTACGGGGCGCTGCACGCCGGCGCCTCCGGATTCCTCGTCAAGGACATGGCCCTGGACGACATCCTCGCCGCAATCCGGATCGTTGCCGCCGGGGACGCTCTGATCGCACCAGCCGTCACACGCAGGCTGATCAAAGAGTTCACCACCCGACCCGCAGCGTCACCGCCGCGGCGGTCGGAGCTCGACGGCATCACCGCCCGGGAACGCGAGGTGCTGACCCTCGTCGGCAGGGGCCTGTCCAACACGGAGATCGCAGGCGAGCTCTCCATCAGCATCGCCACCGCCAAGACCTACCTGACCCGCCTGCTCGCCAAGCTCAATGCCCGTGACCGGGTGCAGCTAGTGATCCTGGCCTATGAGGCGGGCCTGGTGGCAACATCCCAGTGAATGGACGGACTCCCCGCACAGCGAGCACCGGCGGACGGTGCGCGATCCACGCGAGTCCGATCCAACCCGGCCTGCCGTCAGTGCACAGGTTGATCAAGGTTCTGGCTCACCGCCGGCTGTCACCGGGGGCCAGAAGGCTGGTCAGCTCGGCGATGGCCGCCGGCGAGGGCTTGAAGTAACGGCGGAGGTTCTCCGGCTTCTTGTGACGCGACTTGGCCATCAGCATGAGCAGTGATGCACCTTGCTCGCCGAGGTGCGTGAGAGCAGAGTGCCGGTACTCGTGAAGGTCCCAACCGCTGCCCGGTCCACGAACTGCGGTGTGCCCATCCAGTAGGGCGCGGGCTTGGCCGTATGAGAGCCGGGCGAAGTCTGTGTCCGGACACACGTCTCGCGGGCCCACCACCTTCCCTGGGCCGGCTCGGCGGTGGGTGACAAACACTGGCCCGCGCGTGCGTCCCTTGAGCAGGCGGGGCAGGAGCCTGGCCGTGCCCGCGTCCCAGTACACAGTCTCCAGCACGAAGTCCTCGCGCGTCTGGCCGCGTCGTCGGGCCTTCGTCCGGGCGCCCTTGGCCTTGACCTGACAGCGGCGCCCGGCGAAGTCCAGATCCTCGATGTTCACGCCCAGAATCTCGTCGGATCGAGCGGCGGTCTCATAGAGCATCCGGTACAGGGTCTTCTCCCGCAGGTGCACGTCGCGCCGCGCGATCAGCCGGTCGATGGCCATGCGCGAGCGGGCCGGGGTCTCGGAGTCCGGCACCCCCAGCCGCTTCGCCCAGGCCGGGACCGCCGGACACTCGTAGCCGCGCTCGCGGCACCACGCCAGCCAGGACAGTACCGATGCTCGGCGGGAGTTCCAGGTGTTCACCGCCGCGGTGCCCCAGAGCAGTTCGAGGGCTTCCCCCACTTCGTCGTCCGTGACCGAGCCGAGCGGGCGGCCCTCGCCGAGTCGCAGCGCAGTCTTGCCCACCCCGATCCCGTAGGTGCGGACCGTGTTCGGGTTGCCGAGTGAGTCGAGGAAGAGGTCGGCCGCCGTCCGCACGGTGAGCGCTTTGCCTGTCGGCAGCTGTACGACGGTGGGCACCGCTTCCCCCTTGCCGCAGATAACAGGGCAGCTTCACGTAGGAACCGAAGAGCGTCACCGCAGGTGACGAATCAAGCTACCGCAGATATTGGGGTGTTATCTGTGGGAAGACTTCAGGCTCGTCCCAGGACCGACGCCCCGTCAGCCTCCCACCAGGGCCGACGAAGGCTTAGCGCACGATCTGACACGGATGTTCCTCAACCCCCGAGCCACGGCCGAGTCAGGACGAGCCACCCTTGACAGCAGGGGTTGCCCTCGACATAAGGTGAACACCACTCACCAGGTAAATAGTATTAGCCTCGCCAGGCGTCGCTCCCCGGCACCACCCGGCAGCCGGGCCGCGCCGCCGGAACCACCTCGGAGGTCAGCCGTGACCACCACCACCTGCACGACCGCCCTCGTCCCGGCCTTCCACCACATCAGCGTCTCCGTCGGCGACCTCGCCGCGCAGGAGCGCTGGTACGGCGTCGCCTTCGGGCTCACGGATGCGGAGGAGCGGCTCGACCTGCCCGAGGCGGGCATCCGCACCGTCGTCCTGCGCAACGCGGAGGGGCTCAGGGTGGAGTTCACGGAGCGGTCGGAGTCCGCGCCGGTCCGCCATGCCGACCCCTATGCGGCCACCGCCCTCCAGACCTTCGCCCACCTGGCCCTGCGGGTGACGGACCTGGACGCGGCGTTCGGCCATCTGACGGGGGAGTGCGGCGCCGCCCCCGTCTCGCCGCCGGCGCCCGGTGCGAGCGCAGGCATGCGGTACGCCTATGTGCACGATCCCGAGGGAAACCTGATCGAACTCATCGAGACCGCCGCCGGCTGACGCGCCCGCCCCGCCGGGCGCCGCGCACGGACGCTACGTGGGGCCCACCCGGCTGGTGCAGGTGAACGGCTCGTCGATCCAGTAGGTGGCGTGCTGGGCGTCGTAGACGATCGGGTACTCCGTGGACGGCGCGCAGAGCCTGCGGATCTGGGCGTGGTTGGCGGAGCTGATGGTGAACCAGTACTTGTTCGTGTCCGGGGCGATCTTCTCGCACTTGTAGAAGAACCCCTTCATACCGGGGCCGAAGACGTCGCCGCGGAAGTCGGCGGACAGCTTCTTGCCGACGTTGACGGTGTCGCAGTCGGCCTTCATGCCCGCGACGTCGGTCGTCTCGGCGGCCCTGGTCGTGTAGCCCCTGGCCGTGTGCGTGCCCGAGGCCGTCCAGGCCCGCTCGGGCAGGCCGATCTGACCGGCGACCTCGGCGAGGAACGGGCTGTCGGGCACGGCCCCGCCCGTCCGGGAGAGCGCGCCGACATCCGCGACGCACCCGGCGACGGCCGCGCCGGTACCCAGGGTCGCCAGCAGCAGGGGTGCGATCCGGGTCCCGCCGCGGGGCGGGGGCGAGGATGTCACGGTGCGCTCCATTCCCGGCAGGTCCGGCGGGCGGCCCGCTGCCGCCCGGGGTGCCTGATCGCACCCTAGCCGCTCGGGCGGGTGCCGCTCGGGATTGGCGGGCCGTCGGGATTCCGCTCCGGTGCGGGCCGGGCCGCCGTGCCCCCGAGGTGCAGGAGCTCCGTGGTGGCCGAGCCTCCCGGGCGCGCCCGGACCAGCGCCGCTCGCCCCGGGCCGGGTGCGGCCACCGCGCCGATGCCGTCCCCCCGGGGTACCGTGACCATGCAGAGCCCCAGCACTCTGGGAGGCAGCGCATGACCATGCGTCCGCCGCCGGGCCGGGAGAAGAACACGGTCGAGGCCGCCGTCACCATCCGGCGCCCCGTGAGCGAGGTGTTCGCGTTCTACCGGGACTTCGGGAACCTGCCCCGCTTCCTGGGGGACGTCATGGACGTCGAGGTGACGGATCCGCTGAGGTCCCGGTGGACGGTGCAGGGCCCGATGGGCCTGAAGGTCCGCTGGACGGTGCGGGTGACCGAGGAGCGTGCGGACGAGCTGATCCGCTACGGGACGACCGGGCGGGGCGCGATGCGGGGGCAGTGGGACGTCCACTTCACCCCTGCGGAGGAACCGGGCAGCACGGTGGTCCGTGAGGTGATGACGATCCCGTTCGGCACGTGGGGCCGGGGCACGCTGGCCCTGATCGGGAAACCGCCTGCGGCAGAGGCGGCCGCGAACCTGCACAGGCTGAAACAGCTCCTGGAAACCGGAGAGGTCACCGACACGACCCACGCGGTCCCCGGCAAGTTCGACACCCCCCGCCCCTGACCCCCGCGGTACCCCCGCCCCTCAGGGGCGCGGGCACCGGGCGCCCGGCCGCGACGAGACGGTCGGTCGTCATCGTCCGAAGGGGTGGTCTCTGCCGTGTCCGGGCCACGGGTGGGTGAGTGGTCGCGCGCGCAGTTCCCCGCGCCCCTTATCGGGGCGGAGCCCCGTCTTGACAGGGGCGCGGGGAACCGCGCGACCGGCCATGACGAGACCGAGAGGTCGTCACCGTCCGAAGGGGGCAGTCTCTGCCGCCTCGGGGCCACCGGCCATGACGAGACCGAGAGATCGTCACCGCCCCAAGGGGGGTGACCCCTGCCGCTCCGGACCACCGGCCCCGGTGGGTTCCCCGCCCCCGCGGGGCGGCGCCAGGCGGCCTGCTGCCGCATGATGCATGCGGAGGTGGCACAGATGAGCACTGGGACCGCAATCCCGGAAACCATGCGTGCCTGGGTGGCCCCGGCCGCCCGCAAGGGCACGATCGAGCACGTGGAGCTCCCCGTCCCCACCCCCGCCCCGGACGAAGTCCTGATCAAGGTGCACGCGTGCGGCGTATGCCGCACGGACCTGCACGTCCGCGACGGCGACCTGCCCGCGCACCTGGAGCGCGTCGTGCCGGGGCACGAGGCGGTCGGCGAGGTGGTGGCCGCCGGGGAGCGGGCCACCGGCCCCCAGCCCGGCACCCGCGTCGGCGTCCCCTGGCTGCGCAGGACGGACGGCACCTGCCGGTACTGCACACGCGGCCAGGAGAACCTGTGCCCCGCGTCCGTCTACACCGGCTGGGACGTGAACGGCGGCTACGCCGAGTACGTCACCGTGCCCGCCGCCTACGCCTACGAACTGCCCGCCGGGTACACCGACGAGGAGCTGACGCCCCAGCTCTGCGCCGGAATCATCGGCTACCGCGCGCTGCGCCGCGCCGACCTCCCCGCGGGCGGCCGCCTCGGGATCTACGGCTTCGGCGCGTCCGCGCATCTCACCGCGCAGGTCGCGCTGGCCGAGGGCGCGACGGTGCACGTGCTCACGCGGTCCCCGGCCGCGCAGGCGCTCGCGCTGGAACTGGGCGCCACGTCCGCGCGCGACGCGGCCGACGGCCCGCCCGAGCCGCTGGACGCGGCGGTCCTCTTCGCGCCGGTCGGCACCCTCGTCCCGGTGGCCCTGGCGGCGCTGGACCGGGGCGGCACGCTGAGCATCGCCGGGATCCACCTCACCGACGTCCCGCCGCTGGACTACCGGCGGCACCTGTTCCAGGAGCGCACCCTGCGCAGCGTCACCGCCAACACACGCAGGGACGGCCGGGGCTTCCTCGCCACCGCCGCCGAGCACCGGCTGCACGCGACGCTGACGCCGTACGACTTCGCCGACGCCGACCGCGCCCTGGACGACCTCGCGGCGGGCCGGGTGAACGGCGCCGCGGTGCTGCGGATGCCCCGCTGAGCAGCGGCTTCCGGTGCGGGCCGGTTCCGCGGTTCGGTCCTGTTCCGGTCCTGTGGCCCGTTTAGCGGTCCGCGCGGCCGGTTACCCGCGAGCCGCAGGATCCCGACCCCAGGCACAACGAGGGGAGATCGCCATGGCTCTGCCGATGCGTCGTGGACGTGGAATGAGCGCTCCGATGGAGCGCCGGATGCCGCCGTACGGCGGCTGGGACCCCTTCGGGGACATCGAGGACATGTGGCGCGACATGGGCCGCCTCATGGCTCCCTCGCCGGCGACCACGGGCGCCTGGATGCCCATGGCCGAGGAGGAGGAGACGGAGGACGCGTACCTGGTGCGGTGCGAGCTGCCCGGCATCCCCGCTTCGTGCGTCGACATCTCCATCGAGGGCAACGAGCTGTCCATCACGGGTGAGATCAGCGAGGAGGAGCGCGGGACGACGCTGGGCCACCGGACCGGCAGGTTCTTCTACCGCAGCATGCTGCCCTCGGACGCCGACAGCGAGAACGTCGAGGCGGACCTCACCGACGGCATCCTGTCGGTGCGGATCCCCAAGACGACGGAGGGACGGCGCCGCAAGATCGAGATCGGCGGCGGCCGCCAGATCAAGGGCGAAACAGCCTGACCTCGGCGTTCGCCACCACCGTCGGCTCGCCGCCCCCGGGACCGCGACCACCGACCCACCGACGGCCCCTCCACGCCCTTGGGCTCAGCGACATGATGGCGCTGGGGGGCGGGGGCGCAGCCCACCAAAGGGGTGCGACGAGAAGGGGCGCCTACTCCTGGTCCGTGCTCTCCGCCTCGTACGTCCTCGTCCACGTGGCCCCACACCGGCACCTGGACCGCTCGACCAGTTCCCCTTCCTCGGTCACGCCCAGGCCCTGGATCAGGCGGACGTGAACATGCTCTGTCATGAAGAGCCTCGCTCCACTACATCGGGACCGGTGACACCGGGATCGGTCGGCACAAGCCTCCATCGTCCCTCAACAGGGACGAAAGGGGTAATGAGACGGATCACACCGCCGAGCCCGCCCCCACGGCCCCTCGAAAACTTTCGGGCCGGTGGCCTATGCTGCACGTCGTGCGTGAAGACGAGGAGACGGGGCGCGTCACCCTGGCGCAGGTCGCCGAGCAGGCAGGTGTCTCCATCTCGACGGTGTCGAAGGTGCTGAACGGCCGCCAGGACGTCTCACGGCCGACCAGGCTGAAGGTGGAGCGGCTGCTGGAGGAGCACGCCTACCGGCGAACGCCGCGCTCGGCATGGGAGGCGCCGCTCATAGAGATCGTCTTCCACGAGCTGGACAGCATCTGGGGCATGGAGCTGATCCGCGGTGTGGAGGACGTGGCCAAGGCGAACCACGCGAGCGTGGTGCTGACGGAGAGCGGGACCCGGCATCTGCCGGGTCCCGACTGGGTCGGGAGCGTGGTGCAGCGCCGCCCGGTCGGCGTGGTGCTGGTCTTCTCCTCGCTGCCGCCCGCGGTGAAGAGACAGCTCAAGTCCCGCGCCATCCCCTTCGTCATCATCGATCCGGCGGGCGACCCGGAGCCCGACGTGCCATCGGTCGGCTCCGCCAACTGGTCGGGGGGCCTCGCCGCCACCCGGCACCTCGTCGAGTGCGGGCACCGGCGGATCGGGATCATCACGGGGCCGCAGGACATGCTCTGTTCCATGGCCCGCCTGGACGGCTACCGGTCGGCCATGAGCATGGCCGGCCTGGAGGCCGACCCGAGCCTGATCACCTTCGGCGACTTCCATGTGGAGGGCGGCTACGCCCGCGCGATGGAGCTGCTGAACCGCCCCGACCGCCCCACCGCCCTCTTCGCCGGCAGCGACCTGCAGGCCCTGGGCGTCCTCGAGGCGGCCCGGGTGCTCGGCCTGCGCGTGCCGTACGACCTCTCGGTGGTCGGCTACGACGACGTACCGCTGGCCCAGTGGTCCAGCCCGGCGCTCACCACCGTGCACCAGCCGCTGCGGAAGATGGCGCAGGAGGCCGCGCAGATGCTGCTCCGGCTGCGGGCCGGCGAGGACACGGCCACTCGCCTCGAACTGAACACCCGGCTGGTCGTCCGGCACAGTACGGCTCCGCCGCGGGATGCGGGGGCCGGGGGGTCCGCGGGGCTCGGGGGTGCCGCGGGGTCCCCGGGGTCCGCCGGTTCCGAGGGTTCCGCCGGATCCGAGGGTTCCGCCCCGCCGGACGCCTGACCGTCCGGCGGGGCGGGGTCTTCGGGGCACGTGGACCCGGGGGCACCTGCCACGCCTTGAGGCCTTGAGGCAGCGGTGGAGGCTCCGCCGCGTGGGCGCGAACGGCCACGTCGCGCCTGCGGTGGGCCACCGGCCCGAGCCCCTTGCGCCTCTTCTCTTCGACTCTTCGGCCACCGGCTGGTGGGGGCCCGTCAGGCAGGTCCCCGCGCCCCTTCGGGCGCTACGGCGCCGTCACCACCGGCTGGAGGTTCGAGCCGCTCACGATCTTCCCGGGGCACAGGCCACGGGAGGCCAGGCCGCTGAGGATCTGCGGGACCGCCTGGACCGTGGTCTGGTAGCCGCCGTCGTGCATGAGGATGATGCTGCCGTTCCGCATCGTGGCGGCGGCCTGCACGATCTGGGCCGTGCTCGCGCCGTTCCAGTCCTGGCTGTCCACGTTCCACAGCACCTCGGCGGTGATGCCCAGCTGCCGCTCGGCGTTCTGCACCTGGGCGTTGGTCTCGCCGTAGGGCGGGCGGAACAGGGTCGGCCGCTGGCCGATGGTCTGCTGGATGATGTTCTGGGTCTGGGAGATCTCGTTGTAGGCGTTCTGCTGGCCGATCTGGGTCATGTGGGGGTGCGTCCAGCTGTGGTTGCCGATCCACATGCCCGCCGCCTGCTCCTGCCTGAGCAGGTTGGGGTACTGCTGGGCGTGCTGGCCCCAGATGAAGAACGTCGCCTTGGCGCCGCCGGCCTGGAGGGCGTTGAGCAGCGCCGTGGTGGACGAGGGGTTGGGGCCGTCGTCGTAGGTCAGCCCCACGTACCCGTTCGGGCAGGCGGCCCAGACGCCGGCCCGGCCGTCCGCCCCCGCCGGCGCGGCCGGGGAAGGAGCGGTCGACAGTGCGGTCGCCGCGACGGTCAGCACCGCGGCGACGAGTCCGGCACGTAGCGTTCCCAGGCGCCTTGTACCCCTGAACGTTGGTCTGCGCATGCTTCCTCCTTGAGTCGAGGCGCACTGCACTTGCCGCTCCAGGCGTGAAACATTCCGGAGTGTGCCCCGGTTGTTTTCGGGGCGCAAGACTTCCGACCGGCTTGGCATGCGCTCGACAGAGTGGGGCGGGGCTGCGGCATGCGCACGTCGGCCGGGGCTCCGGAAACATCCGCAGGTTGGACGGCAGAGGCGAAAGATTTCGAGTGTGCGGGGATAGGGTGTCGCGCGGCATCGCCGCGGGCATCCGGACGTGCCCGGACGTCGGAAACCGTGCGCGTCGCGGGCGGCCTGAACCGGGCCGAGAGCGGTCCGCCCGGCTCACCGGCCAGCAGATCTCGACAGTGCCGCCGAAAATTTCGAAACAAAGGTCCGTCTCATCCTCCCTCTCGTGCGTCCGATCGGCCGAACGAAACAACATAGACGCAGGTAGAAGGGCTTCACGCGAGGCGGAAGATTCGATCATTGACCGAAAGATTTCCGGTACGTGACGTTGACGTTGCCTCGGGGCCCGGGCATACTCCGGTTTCATCGTCACTCAGCGCCACAGCGCTGTCGCTCCGCTCCGCACCGCTCCGTCCCGCCTGATCCTCTCGGCGGTTCGCACGGCCCGGCCGCATGCGAATTCCCAGCGCTGCCGCCGGTCATGGCACGACGCACCCCCGGACGGTGCGCCCACTGACCGTCCGGCCCCCACGGACGAAGGGAACGCAATGACCGAGCAATCCCGCACGACCAGACCTGCCTCCGCGCGGTCCGGCCTCCGCAGGACACTGGTCCTCGGCCTGGCCGGAACGCTCGCCTCCGCGGGCCTGGTCGCCCTCACCGGCGGCTCGGCGCACGCCGCCGGCTCCACCCTGGGCGCCGCGGCGGCCGCGAAGGGCAAGTACTTCGGAACCGCGCTGAGCAACGGCCACCTGGGCGAGGCGCAGTACGCGCAGACGGCGGACCGCGAGTTCAACATGGCCACGCCCGAGAACGAGATGAAGTGGGACGCCACCGAGCCCAACCGCGGCCAGTTCACCTACGGCGGCGGCGACGCGATCGTCAACCACGCCACGTCCCACGGCATGCGGGTCCGCGGTCACACGCTGGTGTGGCACTCCCAGCTGCCCGGCTGGGTGAGCGGGATCGGCAGCGGCAGCGAGCTGACCCAGGTCATGGACAACCACATCCGCAACCTGATGACGCACTACAAGGGCAAGATCTACGCCTGGGACGTCGTGAACGAGGCCTTCCAGGACGGCGGCAGCGGCGCCCGCCGCCCCTCGCCGTTCCAGGACAAGATCGGCAACTCGTTCATCGAGCACGCCTTCCAGACGGCCCGCGCCACGGACCCGGCCGCCAAGCTCTGCTACAACGACTACAACATCGACGGCATCAACGCGAAGAGCAACGCCGTCTACAACATGGTCAGGGACTTCAAGTCCCGCAACATCCCGATCGACTGCGTGGGCTTCCAGGGCCACTTCAACTCCCAGTCGCCGGTCCCCTCGGACTTCCAGCAGAACCTCCAGCGCTTCGTCGACCTCGGCGTCTCCGTGCAGATCACCGAGCTGGACGTCGCGGGTTCGGGCCAGGCACAGGCCGACAGCTACAGCAGGGTCACCAGGGCCTGCCTCGCGATCTCGAGGTGCGACGGCATCACCGTCTGGGGCGTCACGGACAAGTACTCGTGGCGCAGCGGTGACACGCCGCTGCTCTTCGACGGCAACTACCAGAAGAAGCAGGCGTACAACTCCGTCCTGTCGGCGCTGAACAGCTAGCCGTTCGGCGCTCCGGCGACGGTGCGGCGGGGCGGTGTGGCGGCTTCCTCCCAGCCGCCGTGCCGTGACCCGTGGTGCGCCGGCGTGGGCGGCACGGTCCGCCGCCGCCCACGCCGGCCCCGGCCCCGGCCAACCCCGCCCCGGCCGGGGCCGGGAACACCCCGGCACCCCGCGCCCCTTTCGGGGCGCGGCCTCACGTCGGGCAGCCCTGGCCCGCGCCGAGGCAGGGAACCGGGGAGCCCTTACCCCAAGGCGCCCCGGAGGCGAGCCGGGGCTCCCCCCGCGGCAGGGGGACCGCCCCGAGGCCCCCGGGCGGGGGTCCGCCGGAGAGCCCCTCTAGGCTCCGAAGACATGGACGCACTCACCCACCTCTTCGTCGGCCTCCACATCATCGGCATCGCCGCCCTCCTGGGCGGCTTCCTCACCCAGATGAAGGCGATGGGCGAGAACCGCGCCCGCTTCGGCGCCGCGATGCTGCACGGCGCCCTCACCATGCTGGTCACCGGCATCGTCCTGGTCGGTCTCAACGAGGCCGGCGACCACCCCGTGAACACCGTCAAGATAGGCCTCAAGCTGGCCTTCCTGATCGTGATCCTCGCCCTGGTGTACGTGAAGCGGGACGAGGAGACGGTGGACAAGCGCGCCTTCGCCACCGTGGGTGCGCTCACGCTGGCGAACATCTTCATCGCGGTGCTGTGGGCGTGAGCGACCGGCCCCGCACCGCCCGCGGGGAGCGGCCGCCGCCCGACGGCCGCCCCGGGCCGCCCTACGCCGGCCGCACCACGCTGTAGATCGGCATGTACGTCATCGGGATCGTCTCCACGTTCTTGCCCGGCCTGGGCGCGTCGATGACGTTCCCGTCGCCTATGTAGATGCCGACGTGGCTGATGTCGGAGAAGTAGAAGACCAGGTCGCCCGGCCGGGCCTGGGTGGTGGAGACGGTCGTGCCGACCTTGACCTGGTCCCAGGTGGTGCGCGGCAGGGAGACGCCCGCCGCCTTCCAGGCCGCCTGCACCAGGCCCGAGCAGTCGTACGAGTCCGGTCCCGTGGCGCCCCACACATACGGCTTGCCGAGCTGGGCCTTGGCGAACGCGATCGCCTTGGCGGCCATCGCCGCGTAGCTGCCGCTGCTCGTGCCGCCGCTGCCGGACCGCTCCTGCTCCTGCTCCGCTGCGGCCTGCTTCGCGGCCAGCTCCTTCGCCCGACGCTCGGCGGCCTCCCGCTTCTGCCTCTCGATCGCCGCGAGCCGCGCCTTCTGCGCGGCGGTCAGCTTCGACAGCAGCGCCCGCGCGGAGCCCAGCTTCTGCTGGACGTCCTCCTTGGTCTTGCGGAGCGCGGCCTGCGAGTCGGTCAGGTGCGTCAGGCTCTTGGCGGCCTCCGCACGCTTCTTCGCCGTCGCGGCCTGCTGCTTCTGGTAGCTGTCGACGGCCGCCTTCTGCCGGTCGGTGAGCCGGCTCATCAGGTGGTCGTCGTCGAAGTACTGCTGGGGGTCGTCGGCGAGCAGCAGGGTGGCGGTGCCGGAGACGCCGCCGGTGCGGTACTGGGCCGCGGCGAACGAGCCCAGCTCCGCCCTGGCCGCGTTCAGCTTCTCGGTGCGCTTGGCGACGTCGTCGAGCAGGTCGTCCACGTGCTTGCGCTGGGCGGCGGTCTGCTCCTTGGCGGCGTTGTACTTCTCGGTGGCGACACCGGCCTGGTGGTACAGGTCGTCGACCTGCTTCTGCACCTCTTCGAGGGTGGGTCTGGGCTTTGCGGGCGCGGCCTGCGCGGTCGACGCCAGCAGGGCCACCGAGGTCAGCGCCGCCGTGGTGATGCCCACGGCCGGGGCGAGGGCGGGCGGGGTGCGCAGACCCGTCAGGGTGCCGGTGTTCCGCGTCTTGCGGTGCGACGCCACAGCAGGGGACTCCTTCCGTCGGCCGCCTACCGGGTTAGCTGTCGGGTTCGGGCGGGTGGAAGGGTTGCCCTACGGCCTCCGTGCGGCAGTCGCGTCCGGCACGCGGGCGTGCGCGGGTGCTCTGCCGTGCGGGGCCGATTCACCCCGGGAGCCGTCTGCTGCCCGGCTCCGCTGGGTCCCCGGCTCCGGCCACGCACCAGGGCGCACCGGACTCGGCGGGGGCCACCCGGCCCGGCGCGGTTCGCCGGTGGGGATACGGGTCGCCCGACCGGCACGTTAGCCAACTCATGTGACTGCTGTGAAGGCTGATGTGTGATACGCCCTACACATTTCCGTGACTATCGCGTTGCGTGAACGGTCCGCCACCAGTCGTGGCGATCTCGGACGAACGCGGCGGCGATCGGGGCGGTGACAGCGGGGAACACCGGACGCGGCGGGTCGCGTGCGGACAAGTGGGCCGTCCGGGGGCCGGGTGTCAGTGCCGCGGCCTAGACTCGGTAGACGATGAGCAGCCTCTTTGACGATCACTTCCTGGCCGGTCTCCAGGCGTCCCGCGGCGCGCAGGACGAGCCCCCGCCGCCGCCCGAGGAGCCGGGCCCGGAGGAGGTCCCGGACGACCTCTTCGGCGGCAGGTACGACACCCCGCCGCCCCACGAGGCGTACTACCGCGACGGCGCCGCCCGCCCCGCCACGGACCCGTCCACCCTCCTGGACGGGTTGAACGAGCAGCAGCGCGCGGCCGTCGTGCACAGCGGCTCCCCCCTGCTCATCGTGGCCGGCGCGGGCTCCGGCAAGACCCGGGTGCTCACCCACCGCATCGCCTACCTGCTCGCCCGGCAGCGCGCCCACCCCGGCCAGATCCTCGCCATCACCTTCACCAACAAGGCCGCGGGCGAGATGAAGGAGCGCGTCGAGCAGCTCGTCGGCCCGCGCGCCGCCGCGATGTGGGTGATGACGTTCCACAGCGCCTGCGTGCGCATCCTGCGCCGCGAGTCCAAGAAGCTCGGGTTCACGTCCTCGTTCTCGATCTACGACGCCGCCGACTCCAAGCGCCTGATGGCCCTCGTCTGCCGCGACCTGGACCTCGACCCCAAGCGCTTCCCGCCCAAGTCCTTCAGCGCCAAGATCTCCAACCTGAAGAACGAGCTGATCGACGAGGAGGACTTCGCAGGCCAGGCCAGTGACAGCTTCGAGAAGACCCTCGCGCAGGCGTACGCCCTCTACCAGTCCCGCCTCCGCGAGGCGAACGCACTGGACTTCGACGACCTGATCATGACGACGGTCCATCTGCTCCGCGCCTTCCCGGACGTCGCCGAGCACTACCGCCGCCGCTTCCGCCACATCCTCGTCGACGAGTACCAGGACACCAACCACGCCCAGTACGCCCTCGTCCGCGAGCTGGTCGGCCCCGCGCCGGCCGCCGGGGGAGACGAGGCCGGCGACGGCGAGTCCGCCCTGGAGCCCGCCGAGTTGTGCGTCGTCGGCGACGCCGACCAGTCGATCTACGCCTTCCGCGGCGCCACCATCCGCAACATCCTCCAGTTCGAGGAGGACTACCCGGACGCCACCACCATCCTCCTCGAGCAGAACTACCGCTCCACGCAGACCATCCTCAGCGCCGCCAACGCCGTCATCGAGCGCAATGAGAGCCGCCGCCCGAAGAACCTGTGGACCAACGCCGGCGCGGGCGCCCGGATCACCGGCTACGTCGCCGACAGCGAGCACGACGAGGCGCAGTTCGTCGCCGAGGAGATCGACCGCCTCACCGACGCGGGCGAGGCCAAGGCCGGCGACGTAGCCGTCTTCTACCGCACCAACGCCCAGTCCCGTGTCTTCGAGGAGATCTTCATCCGCGTCGGCCTGCCCTACAAGGTCGTCGGCGGCGTCCGCTTCTACGAGCGCCGGGAGGTCCGGGACGTCCTCGCCTACCTGCGCGTCCTCGCCAACCCGGAGGACTCCGTCCCGTTGCGCCGGATCCTCAACGTCCCCAAGCGCGGCATCGGCGAGCGCGCCGAGGCGATGATCGACGCCCTCGCCCAGCGCGAGCGGATCAGCTTCGCGCAGGCGCTGCGCCGCGTCGACGAGGCCTACGGCATGGCGGCCCGCTCCGCCAACGCGATCAAGCGGTTCAACACCCTCATGGAGGACCTGGGCACCGTCGTCGAGTCCGGCGCCGGACCCGCCACCGTCCTGGAAGCCGTCCTGGAGCGCACCGGCTACCTCGCCGAGCTCCAGTCCTCCACCGACCCCCAGGACGAGACCCGCATCGAGAACCTCCAGGAACTCGCAGCCGTGGCCCTGGAGTTCGAGCAGGAGCGCGGTGAGGGCGAGGCCGGCACGCTGGCGGACTTCCTGGAGCAGGTCGCGCTGGTCGCCGACTCCGACCAGATCCCCGAGGAGGACGAGGACGGCACCGGCGTCATCACTCTCATGACCCTGCACACGGCCAAGGGCCTGGAGTTCCCGGTGGTCTTCCTGACCGGCATGGAGGACGGCGTCTTCCCGCACATGCGCGCCCTCGGCCAGACCAAGGAGCTGGAGGAGGAGCGCCGGCTCGCCTACGTCGGCATCACCCGCGCCCGCGAGCGGCTGTACCTGACCAGGGCCGCGCTGCGCAGCGCCTGGGGCCAGCCCGCCTACAACCCGCCGTCCCGCTTCCTGGAGGAGATCCCCGACCAGCACGTGGACTGGAAGCGGACGGCCCCCGCGGCGCCCTCCGCATCCTCGGGGCCGGTGGTCTCCGCCGCGAGCGGGGTCGCCGCCTCGCTCTCCTCATCGCGGTCCCGCAGCGCCGCCTCCGGAGCCTCCGGCTTTGCCACCCGCCGGGCCAGGGAGAAACCGGTGGTCTCGCTCGCCGTCGGCGACCGCGTCACCCACGACCAGTTCGGCCTCGGCACGGTGGTCGCCGTCAAGGGCACCGGGGACAACGCCGAGGCGACGGTCGACTTCGGCGGTGGAGAGAAGCCGAAGCGGCTGCTGCTGCGGTACGCGCCGGTGGAGAAGTTGTAGGGCGGGCGCCTTCGGGTACGGCGGGGCGCCCTTCGGGCACGCGGCACGGGCTCTTGCGGGTGGGGCGGGGGCCCTGCGGGTGTGGCGGCGGCGCCCTGCGGGCGTGGCGGGCTGCACCTTCGAGTACGCGGCTTCGAGTACGCGGACGGGGCGGGGGCGCGGTTGGGGCGGCGTGCGCTGTGGTTGTGCGCCGCGGCGGCCGACCAGCGCCCGGCAGGCGCCGCCCGTGGTCCCGCAGGGGGACGCGGCTCAGGTCGGGTCGAGGCCGTGGCTGCGGAGCCAGGGGAGCGGGTCGACCGCCGCGCCACCGCCCGGCCGGACCTCGAAGTGCAGGTGCGGTCCCGTCGAGTTGCCGGAGTTCCCGGAGAAGGCGATCACATCGCCGGCCTTGACGGTGGTCCCGGAGCTGACCTTGTAGCTGGACAGGTGGCAGTACCAGGTCTCCGTGCCGTCCTTGGCGGTGACGATGGCCATGTTCCCGTAGGCGGTGTTGTACTGCGTACGGACGGTGCCGTCGGTCGCGGCCATCACCTGGGTGCCGTAGGCGACGGGGAAGTCGATGCCGGTGTGCACCGACATCCAGTTGACACCCGCCTGGCCGAAGTAGGCGCTCAGACCCTTCTGGGTGACCGGGAGGACGAACTTCGGCCGCAGCGCCTCCTTGCGCGCCGCCTCCTCAGCCGCCCTCTTGCGCGCCGCCTCCTGCTTGGCCTTGAGGTCGATGCGCTCCTGCGTACGGCTCGCCCGGTCGGCGAAGTCGCCGGCGTCCGCGGAAAGGTTCTCCAGCTGGGTGTCCAGCTTGTTGTTGGCCACGGAGGGCTTGACGGGCGCGCCGGACGCGGTGGCGTCCTTGTTGTCGTCACCACCACCGACGGCCGCGGCGGCCACCCCCGCCACACCGATCACACAGGCCGAGGGCACGGCCACGGTGAGCAGCGCGGAACGCTTCGCGGGGCGGCGGCGGGAGCGGGAGGCGGCGCCACGCCCGCCCGGGCGCGCCGGCGCCCGGCCGGCGGAACGGGGCCGGGGCAGGTCCGCGCCCGGGGCCTCGTCGGGGAGTTCCCCGGCGGGTCCCTCGGCGGCGGTGTCGTGTGCGGCGGCGGTCTCGTGTGCGGCGGCCGTGTCGTGTGCGGCGGTGGCGTCGTGTGCGGTCGCGGTGTCGTATGCGGTCGCGGTGTCGTATGCGGTCGCGGTGTCGTGTGCGTCGGCCTCGGCGTGCGCGTGGGCGGGGTCGTCGTAGGCGTCGTAGTCGTCGCCCGTGTCGTCGTAGGCGGAGTCGTCGTAGGCGGAGTCGTCGTAGGCGGTGCGGTGGCCGTCGGTCGAGTCTCCGTCGTACGCGCCGTCCGCGGCCGGGCCGTCCTGGTAGGCGTACGCGTCGCCATAGGGGGTGTCGGCGCCGTCGGGGTACGCGGGGGTGCCCGTCGGATACTCGGGTGCGTCGGGGTGGGCGGCGGCGTGGTCCTGGTACGGGGCGGCCTCGTAGCCCTGGGCCGGGTAGCCCTGCTGCGCGGTGTACGGGGCATACGAATCGTACGAGTCGTATGTGCCGTACTGGTGTGACTGTGACTGTGACTGTGACTGTGACTGCGCCTGTGGCTGGTGCTCTGCCTGCGGCTGTGGCTGCGGTTCGCTGAACTCCGTGCCGAGGAGCGGGTCCTGCCGGCTCCCGTCGGCGGGGGCCTGCCGGGCGTAGGAGTGGGTCTCCCACTCGGCGGCGCCGTTCCAGGCGGTGGCGTCCCACTGCGCACCGGTGTCGTATCCGGTGCCGTCGTAGCCGCCGGACGCGAACTCGGCGTCCTGCGGCCGGCTCTGCTGCGGCACGTACGGGTACGGGCCCGGGGCCGACGGGTCCTGGCCGGTGGCGGTGGCCCAGTGGCCGGTGCCGTAGGCGCCGGTGACGTCGGGGGCACCGGTGGTTCCCGTCGCGCCGTGGGCGCCGGGGAGGTCACCGAAAAGGGGGTCGCTCTCGAAGCTTCCGCCGGACTCCGTCCGGGAGGTGTCCCCGAAAGCGAACGCGCCGGGGGTGAAGGTGCCGGTGGCGAAGCCGTCGGCCGGATAGCCGTCGTCGGCCCAGTGACCGGTGCCGTAGGCGTCGGCGGTGCGGCCGTCCGTGGCGAGTGCGTCCGTCGCGTAGGCCGTGGTGGCCGTGGCGGTCCCGCTCGTCGTGTAACCGCCGTAACCGTCATACCCGGTCTGGCCGCCGTACTGGACGCCTTGCTGGTCGTACGACGAGTACGACCCGTGGTCGGCGTCGGAAGCCGGGGCCTGGGGGTATGGATCCCCCGAGGGGTGACGGTCGTTCACCTACTTCTCTTTCGCCTCGACAGCAGGGGCTGGGGGACTGTCGGCAGCGGGGAGACCTCCCTCACGGCCTTCGAGGGCTCCCCCACTGCCTCAAGGGCGTGGGGGGTACCCCAGAGGTACCCCCGGTTCACCGCCCCCCAGAGGCGGAGCAGTGCGGCGACTGTACCCGGCAGTACGCGGGCGGGACAATCTTCGGCCCTGACCGGGCCGGTGGGAACCGGGCATTCGGCCGTCTTTCGCCGCGGCCCGGACGCATCTTTGGCGGTGCGTTCGAGACATGTTCGAGAAACGGGGGTCGGGGTCGGCTTCTACGTGGGCCCTGTCAGTCTCCCGGTCCCTGTCGTTTCCGCCGTTTCCGCTGTTTCTGCTGGTTCTGCTGTTTCCCGCCCTTTCCATCGTTTCCGCTGTCCCTTGTTCCCGCTGTTTCCGCGATGTCCGCCGTTTTCGGCTTCCCGTCGGCGTTCCCGGCGTGTGATTTCTCCCTCGCCCTGGGGCGGGGAGCGGGCACGTGCGGGATGCTGGGGGCAACGTTCGTCGGTATATGGAGGCAGTGATGGGTGTGGCAGCCGGGCCGATCCGCGTGGTGGTGGCCAAGCCGGGACTCGACGGCCACGATCGGGGGGCCAAGGTCATCGCGCGTGCGCTGCGCGACGCGGGCATGGAGGTGATCTACACGGGTCTCCACCAGACGCCGGAGCAGGTCGTCGACACCGCCATCCAGGAGGACGCCGACGCGATCGGCCTGTCCATCCTCTCCGGCGCGCACAACACCCTGTTCGCCCGTGTCCTCGAACTGCTGGAGCAGCGGGACGCGGAGGACATCGTGGTCTTCGGCGGCGGCATCATCCCCGAGGCGGACATTCCCCTCCTCAAGGAGAAGGGGGTCGCGGAGATCTTCACGCCCGGTGCGACGACCGCCTCGATCGTGGACTGGGTCCGCGCGAACGTACGGCAGCCTGCGGGGGCGTGAGCGGCGCGCCCCACGGGGCGCGGGGCTGTGTCGTGTGGGGGTGCCTCGGGGCACCTCCGGGGTACCCCCACGCCTCTGAGGCAGTGCGGGAGCGGGCAACCCCATCTTCGGCCGGTGGCCCGGGAGCGACAGAAACTGCCCCTTTCTGGCGGTGGCGAGGTGCGGGATTCGCCGTGGTCGTTCGCGCGGTTCCCCGCGCCCCTGATCGGCGCCGCCGACGTCGAGGGCGCCCCTTCCGGGGGCACCCTTGGTCGGTTCGGTGGCCGGTTCGAGGCGCCCCTGGCCGGTGCGGGCCACCTCTGGCCGGTTCGGGGCGCCCTTGGCCGGAGGACTACCGCACGGGGGCCGGGGTGGACGGAGCCGTGAGTTCCGTGTGCATCGTGGCGCGCAGGTGGAGCGTGCTGACGAGGCGCTGGAAGGCCTCCGACCAGTAGCCGCCGGCGCCGGGCGCGGCGTTCTCCTGCTCGTCGGGTATCGCGGTGAGCGCTTCAAGACGGGTGACCTCGGCCGGGTCGAGGCAGCGCTCGGCCAGCCCCATCACCCCGCTGAAGCTCCAGGGGTAACTGCCCGCGTCCCGCGCGATGTTCAGCGCGTCCACCACGGCCCGGCCGAGCCGCTCACTCCAGGGCGCCGCGCAGCCGCCCAGCAGCTGGAACGCCTCCGACAGGCCGTGCGCATCGATGAATCCGGCCACCCATTCGGCCCGCTCCGCCGGGGAGAGCGCGGTCAGCAGCTTCGCCCGCTCGGCCAGCGACACGGCGCCCGGGCCGCCGGCGCCCGGCGCCGAGGGCGTGCCGAGCAGCGCGCGTGACCAGGCGGTGTCCCGCTGCCGGACCGCCGCACGGCACCACGCCGCGTGCAGCTCGCTCGCCCACTCGTCGGCCACCGGCAGCGCCACGATCTCCTCCGGGCTCCGGCCGCCGAACCGGCTCACCCACGTGGCCAGCGGGGCCGCCTCCACCAGCTGTCCCAGCCACCAGGACCGCGCGCCCCGGCCGGCCGGCGGCTTCGGCATGATCCCGTCCCGCTCCATGGCCGGATCGCACTCGTGCGGCGCCTCCACCGCGATCGCGGGCTCCTCACGCGTCGGGTCCAGGGCCACGCAGGACGCGGCGCGGGCCGCCATCCGGGTGGCCAGCGCCGACCCGGGCAGCGCGGACAGCAGCTCCGCCGCGACGGCGCGGACATTGCGGCTGCGGTCGGTCAGCGCCCGTTCCAGGAACAGCTCGTCGTCGGCGCGCAGGCCCATGTGCAGCGAGTCCAGGAACATCAGGCGGTCCTCCGCCCGCTCCGTCGACCAGGTACCGGCGAGCAACTCCCGGGCCGCCGCCGGGTCATGCGCCCGGACCGCGGCGAGCAGCGCCACCCGCTCCGCGAACAGCCCCTCCTCCCACACCCGCCGCACCCGCTCGGTGTCCTCCGGCGCCGGCAGCATCGCCCCGCCGCCCGGGGCGGCGCGCAGCGCGAACTTCCAGTCCGGATTGAGCCGGGCCAGCCACAGCGCGCGGGGCCCGGCGAAGGCGAGGACCCGCGGGCGCAGGTCCGTACGCGCGCGTGCCGCGTCGAGCAGGGCCGGCAGCAGGTGCGGGGGAGCGGCATAACCCCGGGCGTTCGCCACCCGGAGCCACTGGGGGAGCAGCTCCAGCAGGTCGGGCGCCGAGCCCCGGCGGCCACCCGGGCCGGCGCCGGGCCGGTCGGCGAGCAGCACCGCCAGCCGGCGGGCCGCGGCGGGCGGCAGCGCGGGACGGGGATCGGGTGCGGCGCGGTCCGGGAGCGGGGCGGCCGGCGCGGGCCGGGCCCCCGCTCGGCGGCGGAGGGTGTGCACGGCCGCCGCGTCCAGCAGGCCCGCGGCCGGATCGCCGTGCCGGGCCGGCACGGGGGGCCTGCGGCGCTCGGTACCGAGCAGGGCCGCGGTGACCAGGTCCTCCCAGGTGGCCGATGCGGCGCCGGTCAGCAAGGGGGTCATATGCCTCGCCGCTCCTGTCGTTGTCGTGTGGGTGTCGGTGGGGGCGGTGCCGGTGCGGACGGTGTCCGCGGGATTCGGGGTGCTTCCGGGGCTCAGGGGAGGGACGGGGTGCGGGGGAGGACCAGGGTTCTCGGGATGTCCGGGGTCCGGGTGAGCCCCGGGGCCCGGCTGATTCCCGGCACCCCGGCGACCGCCCGCCGCGGTGGCCGTGCCCGTGCCCGTCAGCACAGCGCCACCGTCTCGCCGGGGCCCTGCGGCCAAGCTGCGAGCGGGGTGAAGCCGCGGTGCCCGCACTCGCCGAAGACCGTGACCGGGGCGCCGCCGGAGAGGGCGACGAGCCGCCACAGGCCGGGCGCGGCGGCGGCCGCGGGCGTCACGGGCAGGGCCGCGCCGCCGTCCGCGTCGGCCAGCTGCCAGCCGGAGCCGTCCGGCAGCGGCACGGGTATGACAGAGCCGAGGGTCACCGGCCAGGCCTCCAGCCAGGGGTCGGACCGCAGCGCCGTGCCGTACCGCGCGGCCGCCTGCTCGGTGCCCGTGCCGGCGGGCCGGGAGGTACTGGGCGCGGGGGTCCCGAACCGCTCGCCCAGCTCCGCCCTGAGCTGCCCGGCCCCCGGACGGCCGGACAGCTCGGCGTCGAACGCGAGCCCCACCGGGAGCGCGAGCCCCGGCGGGCGCCCCGCCGCGCCGTAGGAGAGCAGCAGCGCCGTACGCCCCGACGCCGTGCCGTGCAGCCATATGCGGCGGGTGGTGAGGCGGCTGTCCACGGTGTCGTACTGGGCCAGGACCAGCCAGGTGTCACGCTGCGGCGGCTCCTGTGCGGCGGCGGGCAGGCCGACGCGGGAGCGGACGGTGGCGGCCAGGTCCGGCGGCAGCGCCGCCCGGTGCAGCCAGGCCTGGTCGAGCAGATGGAGCAGGGCGCACTCCTCCAGCAGCCGGACCGGCCAGCCCGGGCCCGACGCGGCCACGGCCCCCAACTCCCGCACCCGCGAGGCGAGGCCGGGCGCCTGTGCGTCGACCATCCGGGCCGCCGTCTCCTCCCAGGGGCCGTAGCCCGCCTGCTCCACGCCGGCCAGGCCGCCGCGCAGCAGGTCGGACAGCCGCTGCTCCAGCTCGCCGGCGCCCGCGGTGATCCGCTCTGCCCGCTTCTGCGCCCTGGACTCGGCGCGCCGCCGGGCCGCCGGGTCCGCCGCCTCTTGCGACTCCTCGGGCCGGGGCGCCGCCCGCTCCGCCGCCCGCCTGCGCCGCCCGGCCAGCCACTCCTCGGCCCAGGCGGGGGCCTCGGCCCGCGGCACCGAGCCGTCCTCACCCGCCCAGAGCAGCAGCAGCCCGAGCGCGTGCTTGCACGGGAACTTCCGGCTCGGGCAACTGCACTTGTACGCCGGGCCGCCGCTGCCCGCGATATCGACGACGGTCTGATACGGCCTGCTGCCGCTGCCCTTGCACAGGCCCCACACCGAACCTCCGGCGCTGCCGGCCTCCGACCACGGCCCGGCCGCGGCGAGCTTGCTTCCCGCTTTGCGTGACGCCGCGTCAGGAGCCAGTGCCAGCACCTGGTCCGCCGTCCAGCGCACCCCCTGCTCAGTCATGTCTCCGACGGTAGGTCCGCCCACTGACAATCCCCTCGTGATCATGCATCTGTGCAGGTCAGCGCCGATTGTCAGTGGGGTGGTGCAAGGTGGGGGCAGATCGCAGCCGGAGCGGCCCGTCCCTCGCGGACCGGCCGGAGGACGAGGGGGAGAGCCATGCCCGTATCCGCAGAACCGACGCCCGCGCAGCCGACCGAACGGCCGGTTGGATCCGCGCCCGTGGCCGGGCCCGCGCCCGCGGCGGCCGCCGAGGCGCTGCGGCCGCACGCCGAGGACGCGTTCGCGGCCGAGCTCGCGGCGCTCGCCGCGCAGGACGACCGGCCGAGGCCGCCCCGCTGGCGCCTCTCGCCGTGGGCGGTCGCCACCTACCTCCTCGGCGGCGCCCTGCCGGACGGCACGGTGATCACACCCAAGTACGTCGGCCCGCGCCGCATCGTCGAGGTCGCCGTCACCACCCTGGCGACCGACCGCGCCCTGCTCCTCCTCGGCGTGCCCGGCACCGCCAAGACCTGGGTCTCCGAGCACCTCGCGGCCGCCATCAGCGGCGACTCCACCCTGCTGGTGCAGGGCACCGCGGGCACCCCGGAGGAAGCCATCCGCTACGGCTGGAACTACGCCCGGCTCCTGGCGCACGGCCCCAGCCGCGACGCCCTCGTCCCCAGCCCCGTGATGCACGCCATGGCGGCCGGCATGACGGCCCGTATCGAGGAGCTGACCCGCATCCCCGCGGATGTGCAGGACACCCTGATCACCATCCTCTCCGAGAAGACCCTGCCGATACCGGAGCTGGGACAGGAGGTGCAGGCCGTCCGCGGTTTCAACGTGATCGCCACGGCCAATGACCGCGACCGCGGGGTCAACGACCTCTCCAGCGCCCTGCGCCGCCGTTTCAACACGGTGGTCCTGCCGCTGCCGGAGAGCGCCGACGCCGAGGTCGACATCGTGTCCCGGCGCGTCGACCAGATCGGCCGCGCGCTCGACCTGCCCGCCGCGCCCGAGGGGATGGCCGAGATCCGCCGGGTGGTCACCGTCTTCCGCGAGCTGCGCGAGGGCGTCACCGCCGACGGCCGTACGAAGGTCAAGTCCCCCAGCGGCACGCTCTCCACCGCCGAGGCCATCTCCGTCGTCACCCACGGCCTCGCCCTCGCCGCGCACTTCGGCGACGGCGTGCTCCGCCCCGGTGACGTCGCCGCCGGCATCCTCGGTGCCGTCGTCCGCGACCCCGCCGCCGACCGGGTCGTCTGGCAGGAGTACCTGGAGGCGGTCGTCCGCGAGAGGGACGGCTGGAAGGACTTCTACCGCGCCTGCCGGGAGGTGAGCGCATGAGGGGCCCCGTGTCCACCGCGGACGCGCCGGACGAGGCGTCCACCGCGCCGCCACCCTGCCCGGCGGACGCCACCGGGCGGACCGGGGCCCGCCGTGGGGGCCGTGCACCGCTGCTGCTGGGGGTGCGGCACCACGGGCCGGGGTCGGCGCGCGCGGTGCGCGCCGCGCTGGACGCGGCGGCGCCCCGGGTGGTGCTGATCGAGGGCCCGCCGGAGGCGGACGCGCTGGTGCCGCTGGCCGCCGACCCCGCGATGCGGCCACCCGTGGCGCTGCTCGCCCATGCGGTGGACGAGCCGGGGTGCTCGGCCTTCTGGCCGCTCGCCGGGTTCTCGCCGGAGTGGGTCGCGCTCCGGTGGGCGCTCGCCCACGACGTCCCGGTCCGCTTCATCGACCTGCCCGCCGCGCACTCGCTCGCGTGGCGCGACCGGGAGGAGGGCGCCGAGGAGGGCGAGGACGGCGGCGCCGAGGAGCAGGGCACCCAAGGGGGCGAGGGTGCCGCCGGGGCGGCGCGGGAGAGCGCCCGGATCGATCCGCTGGCCATGCTGGCCGAGACGGCCGGGTACGACGACCCGGAGCGCTGGTGGGAGGACGCCGTCGAGCACCGGGGCCGCGCGGAGGACGTCTTCGCGCCGTTCGAGGCGCTCGCCGACGCCATGGCGGCGCTCCGCGAGGCCTATGGCCCCGGGGCCCGGCGCGACCAGGTCCGCGAGGCCCATATGCGCCTGAAGATGCGCGCCGCGGGCAAGGAGTTCGGCGGCGCGGTGGCCGTGGTGTGCGGCGCCTGGCACGTGCCGGCGCTGCGGCAGCGCAGCACCGTCGCCGCCGACCGCGCCCTGCTCAAGGGGCTGCCCAAGGTCAAGGCCGACCTGACCTGGGTGCCCTGGACGCACCGCAGGCTCGCCAAGGAGAGCGGGTACGGCGCGGGCATCGACTCGCCGGGCTGGTACGGCCACCTCTTCCAGGCACGGGACCGCCCCATGGAGCGCTGGATGACGAAGGTCGCCGGGCTGCTCAGGTCGGAGGACCGGATTGTGTCCTCCGCCCATGTCATCGAGGCGGTGCGGCTGGCGGACGCGCTCGCGGCGCTGCGCGGCAGACCGCTGCCCGGCCTGCCGGAGGCCACCGACGCGGTGAAGGCCGTGATGTGCGAGGGCTCCCATGTGCCGCTCGCCCTCATCCACGACCGCCTGGTGGTCGGGGACGTCCTGGGCGAGGTACCCGAGTCGGCGCCCGCCGTGCCGCTGCAGCGCGACCTCGGCAGACAGCAGAAGTCCCTGCGGCTGAAGCCCGAGGCGCTGGAGCGGGAGCTCGACCTCGACCTGCGGCGGGACACCGACGCCGCCCGCAGCAGGCTCCTCCACCGGCTGCGGCTGCTCGGCGTCCCCTGGGGCGAGCCCGCGCTCTCCGCGCGCGGCAGTACGGGGACCTTCCGGGAGACCTGGCGGCTGCGCTGGGAGCCCGAGCTGTCCGTCCGCGTCGCCGAGGCCGGCGTCTGGGGGACCACGGTGGTCGCCGCCGCCACGGCCAGGGCGCGTGCGGACGCCGCCGCGGCGCGGACGCTGTCCGACGTCACCGCCCTCGCCGAGCGCTGCCTGCTCGCCGAACTCCCCGACGCGCTCCCCGAGGTGATGCGCACCCTCGCCGACCGCGCCGCGCTGGACGCGGACGTCGGCCACCTCGCCCAGGCGCTCCCCGCCCTGGTCCGCTCCCTGCGCTACGGGGACGTCCGCGGCACCGACACCCGCGCCCTCGGCGAGGTCGCCGCGGGCCTGGCCGAGCGCGTCTTCGTCGGCCTGCCCCCCGCCTGCGCCTCCCTCGACGCGGACGCCGCGGCCGAGATGCGCCGCCACGTGGACGCCGTGCACGGGGCGGTCGGACTGCTGGCCGACACCGAGGAGGCCCCGGCGGCGGGCGCCCCGGCAGAGGGGGAGGGCCCGGGTGCCGCGGGCCTGCGGGAGCGCTGGCATGCCGTGCTGCGGGGGCTCGCGGGGCGGGAGTCCGTGCCCGGCGTGCTGCGCGGCCGCGGTACCCGGCTGCTGCTGGACGAGGGGGTCGCGACGCAGGACGAGGCGGCGCGACGGATGGGCCTCGCACTGTCGCCGGGCACCGAGCCCGCCGACGCGGCGGCCTGGATCGACGGGTTCGTCGGCGGGGGCTCCGGCTCCGGCATGCTCCTCGTGCACGACGAGCGGCTGCTCGCGCTGGTCGACGGCTGGCTCGGCACCGTTGCGGACAGCGCCTTCACGGACGTGCTGCCACTGCTGCGCCGTACGTTCTCCGCCTACGAGCCCGGCGTCCGCCGCACCCTGGGCGAGCTGGTGCGCCGTGGCCCGGCGGCGGGCGGGGCCACCGCCGTCGCCGCCGGGACCGCGCTGCCCGGCTTCGGGGCGGAGCTGGACACGGCGCGCGCCGACGCCGTGCTCCCCGTGCTGTCCCTGCTGCTCGGCCTCAGCGAGGACGCGGCGGGCGACACGGCGCAGCCAGGGAAACGCACGCTCGACGACCCGCTGGGGGTGGCCTGATGACGACAGGGACGACGGCGACGACGGGGGAGCCGGCCGCCCAGCCGGACGGGGCCGCGCGCGATGACGAGCGGTTGCGGCGGTGGCGGCTGGTGCTCGGCGGCGACGCGGCCGACGGCACCGGTTACGCGCTCTCCGGCCGGGACGCCGCCATGGACGGCGCACTCGGCGCGCTCTACGGCAAGGGGGACAAGCCGGGGCGCGGCCGGGACCGCTCCGCGGGGCTCGGGGCGTCGGCGCCGTCCGTCGCCCGCTGGCTGGGCGACATCCGGACCTACTTCCCGTCCTCCGTGGTGCAGGTCATGCAGCGGGACGCCATCGACCGGCTCGGCCTCTCCGCGCTGCTGCTCGAACCGGAGATGCTCCAGGCCGTGGAGGCCGACGTCCACCTGGTCGGCACGCTCCTCTCCCTCAACAAGGCCATGCCGGAGACCACCAAGGAGACCGCGCGTGCCGTGGTCCGCAAGGTCGTCGACGACCTGGAGAAGCGGCTGGCGACCCGCACCCGGGCCACCCTCACCGGCGCGCTCGACCGCAGCGCCCGCGTCAACAGGCCGCGCCACCACGACATCGACTGGAACCGCACCATCGCGGCCAACCTCAAGCACTACCTGCCCGAGTACCGCACCGTCGTCCCGGAGCGGCTGATCGGCTACGGCCGGGCGTCCCAGGCCGTCAAGAAGGAGGTCGTCCTCTGCATCGACCAGTCGGGATCGATGGCCGCGTCCGTCGTCTACGCCTCGGTGTTCGGGGCGGTGCTGGCGTCGATGCGGTCCATCGCGACCCGGCTGGTGGTCTTCGACACCGCGGTGGTGGACCTCACCGACCAGCTCGACGACCCCGTCGACGTCCTCTTCGGCACCCAGCTCGGCGGCGGCACGGACATCAACAGGGCGCTGGCGTACTGCCAGTCGCAGATCACCCGGCCCGCGGACACCGTCGTCGTACTCATCTCCGACCTCTACGAGGGCGGGATACGGAACGAGATGCTGAAGCGGGTGGCGGCGATGAAGGCGTCGGGAGTGCAGTTCGTGACCCTTCTCGCGCTCTCCGACGAGGGCGCGCCCGCCTACGACCGTGAGCACGCGGCGGCGCTCGCCGCGCTGGACGCACCCGCCTTCGCCTGTACACCCGACCTCTTCCCGGAGGTGATGGCCGCGGCGATCGAGAAGCGCCCGCTTCCCATACCGGACATGAGTGCCCAACGGTAACGGGGGTCTTGCGCAGACTCCGGCGTCCCGTGCAAGGATCGGCCATGGCGTGAAAGGAACGCATGGTTCCGTCCGCCCTGCCGTCCCCTCGTCCAGGAGGACCGACGATCCTGAGCCCAGCCGTGCCTCTGCCACGGGCCGTACCGCGCCTGCTGCGCGCCGCGGCCGGGCGCCGCCTGCTCCAGGTGGCCCTGCTGGTGGGTGGATTGGCCGTACTCGGCCTCGTCTGTGGTGCGCGGGCCCACGCGGAGCAGGGCGGACCGTCCGGCCCCGTCGCCCGGATCACGCCGGTGCCGGTGGGAGCCGGGAGGCCCGCCGCGACGCACGCGCACCGCGGGGCGCACCCCGGGCACCCCAGCACCAGGCACCCTGAGCCCGCCGCGCCCGCCGCGCCCGCCGCGCCCGCCACGCACCGGCACCGCACCCCGCACTCCCAGCCCGTGCTGCCCGGGCCGCTGCCGGGGCCGGCGTCGGGCGCTTCGGCACCGGGGCCGTCCGGGCCGGGCGCCGGAGAGGCGGCTCCGCCGCGGGTGGCTCCGGTGCCGGTGGACGCCTCGCGTGTGACGCACGGGGTGCGGGACACGGTGCGGGACACGCGTCGTGCCCTGCACAGGGTTGCCGTGCAGGTGCTGCGGCTCCCGGAGTTCCCGGCGCTGCCCGGCGTGCCGCTGCCGGGCGGCACGGGACCCGGCGGGAGGCATGGCACCGGCCCCGCCGACCGCGCCGCGTCCGGCGCGCACCACCCGGGCGCGGACGCGAACACGGCGGCCGGACGGGACACGGCCGGCCCCCTCGGCCCACGGGCACCGATGGCGGACGGCGCGGCGCCGGGCGGCGCATCGCAGCGGCACGGCGCGGTCGCCGCCCCGCGCGACGCAGGACCCGGCCCGGCGCCGGCGCCCGGTGGCGGTGACCCCAGCGGATGGCTGCGCGGGGCACAGGACGCCGGATCCGGGGCGCAGCACCGCCCGGCCGAGCTGCGCGCGGTGCTCTCCGGTACGCGTGGTCCGGTGGCGCTGGTGCCCGGTGCGGTGGGTGCGCGGGGTGCCGGCGCGGTGCGGGACCGGTACCGCGACGTTCTCGAGTTCCCCGGCTAGGGCAGGCCGCTCCCCGCCCCGGACCTGCCGCGCGGGGGCGGAACAGGTCTGCCCGCCGTCCGTGACCTTCATCGGGTCCCGGGCCTCAGCCGAAGAACTCGAAGGATCTGACGTACGCATGAACAAGAACATCCGACGTTCCCTGGTGATAGCGGCCGGCGTGACCGGAGCGTGGGCGCTCGGCTCCGCCGTCGCCAGCGCGGACGAGCCCCCGGCACACTCCGTCTCCGTCCCGGACCCGGCGGGTGACGACGGCATCGTCTCCGGCGACGGCTCCCTCGCCGGCACGGCCGACGGGGCCGTGGACGTGACGGCGCACCAGGCCGGCGCGGCCGTCCACCACGCCACCGGCACGGTCCGGGGCGCCGTGGACACGGCCGACGGCGCCGCCACCGGTGCGCTGGTGCACACCGCGACGACGGCACACGTCGTGCGGGGCGCGATTCCGGACGCCGGCGCGACGGTCCAGGTCACCACGGCCCGGGCCGGCGACACGGTCCAGGGCGCGGCGGCGCGGACCGGCGACGCGGTGCACACCGCGGTGCCGGGCGCCGAGAGCACCGTGCACACCGTGCACCAGGTCGGGTCCAGGGCGCTGGACACCGTGCACGATGCCGTCCATGGGGCCGCGTACACGGCGGGTCACGCCGCCCAGGCGGCCGGGCACGGCGTGCACGGGGGTGTGGCCGCGGTCGGGGTCGGCGCCGATGCGACGGTCCGTGTGGGCGGGGATCAGGTGGCTGGGATGCATGCCGCGGCGGGGGCCGAGATCGACTACCTCTTCGGGCCGCTGTCCGCGTTCGCGCCGGAGCCGGCGGGCGGGATCGGTCAGATGACGGCCCATGTACAGCGGGTCGCGGCGGGGATCGCCCCCGCGCTCGGCGAGGTCTCCGGGGATCTGCTCGGACAGCTTCCCGGCAGCGGGCAGCGCACCGTCACCGGGGCCGGGCAGGGGTACGGGCAGGCCCCGCACACGATGGCGGCGCCCGCTGACGCGGCGGCCGCCGCGGCGCCGGGCGGCACCTGGCGCGGTGACCTGCCGTCGACCGCCGCCGCGGTGGCCGATGCGGTGCTGCCCGGGCAGACCGCGACGGTGGTCGGGGACGCGGTGCCGGTGGGCCTCCAGGCGGTGGGCGACGCCTCGTACGTCGGGCAGGGGGTGCTCGGGCACACCCAGGCGTTCGCCGATCAGGCCCTCTCCGGGGGGCAGGCCGTGCGCGCGGTGCCCGGGTATGCCGTGGGGACGGCGGGGACGGCGGCGGCCGACAGCGCGCGGCTTGCCGGGCATGTGCTGTCCGGTGGGCAGGGTGTCGTGGGGGATGTGGCCGGGCCGCACACCGACGCGGTCTGAGGTGGGCGGCGCTACGTCCTGGGTGCATGTGTGTGCGTGTGCCCGGGGCGGAGCGCCCGGGTCCCCCTCGTGGGCTTGCGGGTGTGCTCTGTTTCGTCCTCGACAGCGGGTTGTCTGTTGGAGGGGTCGCCCTCCGGGCTCGTCCTCAATCGCCGGACGGGCTGGATGTGGTGGGGGTTGGTTGTTGGCCGCGGGTTGTCTGTTGGAGGGATCGCCCTCCGGGCTCGTCCTCAATCGCCGGACGGGCTTGATAAGGGTGGCGGACGGGATTGATGAGGATGCTGGACGGGATTGATGAGGATGCTGGACGGGATTGATGAGGATGCTGGACGGGATTGATGTGGGTGCTGGGGCGGTCTTGGCGGAAGGTGCCAGGCCGTCTTGATGGAAGGTGCCGGACGGGTTTGACGGGGGGCGCCGGGCGGTCCTGGTGGAAGGTGCCGGACGGCCTTGATGGGGGCGCCGGGACAGGCTTGGTCGGGTATCTGCTCAGTGGCGTGAGCGCGGCACCCTCAGCAAGTCCCAGCTGACCTTGCCGGGGATGCCGTCTGCGTCCTTTCCCTTGAAGCCGAGTTTTCTCTGCCAGGCCGCGTACGAGAGGCGGTCTGCCTCCGTCCAGTCGGGGGACGGGCCGTGGGTGTAGCGGCCGCAGCCCTCTGCGTTGAGGCGGTGGCCCATGACCGTGATCATGGGGTGGCTCCGGCCGGTGTGGAAGAAGGCGGCGCCGGGGAACGGCTCGTACGCCGGTCCCGGTGGCCGGGGCGGCTCGGCCGGCGGCTTGTCGGGTGCGGGTCGGGACTCGCCGCCCGAACCACCCGTACCGTCCGTACTGCCCGAACCACCCGTACCGTCCGTACTGCCCGAACCACCCGTACCGTCCGAACCACCCGCACCGCCGTTTCCGTCGTCGCCGGGTGCTCCCTTCAGGAGGGCGGCGATGCGGCGGCGCATGCTGTCCATGGTGAAGCCGCGGGGGTCGATCTTGCCCGGCTGCCACTCCTTGTGGCCGATCACCGAGCGCTCCGTCCAGCCGTGGGCGCGGCACAGGGCCGCCGCGGCGCGGGCGACGGCGTCGAGCTGGGCCTCGGGCCAGGGGTCCTTGCCATCGCCCATGTTGATGCACTCGAAGCCGTAGAAACGGCTGTTGCCGTCGGCGTTGGCCTGGTTGTCGGTGGGCCGTTCGGTCTCGGCGATCACCGCGCGGAGCACGTCGGCGTCGCCCAGCCCGGCGTGGTTGGCGCGGCCCCAGCCGACCAGGTGCACCTCGCCCGCCTTGTCGATCACGCCGTGGCAGAGCGGTCCCGGCAGGTCGCTGCGGCCGTCGTAGCAGAGGTCGACCGAGCCGCTGACGCCCTTGGTGACGGTGTGGTGGATCATCACGCCGTTCAGCGGGCCCCACGGACCCTTGCTGTTGCGGTTGTGTGTGCGCCAGTCGCGCACCTCGTGGACGGTCAGGCCCTCGGCGCGCAGCGCCTTCAGCGCCTGTGCGGCGTTCAGCGGGTCAGCCATGGCGCCGCCCACCCCTGCCGCCGGACCGCCCGCCCCCGGCAGAGCCCCCGGCACCGCCCCCTGCACCGCCACCGGAACCGGCACCGGCACCGTCCGCGTCCCCGCTCCCGGCCGTCCCGTCGCCCGCCTCCGCCTCGGCGACCGCGGTGGTCTGCGAGCGGGGACCCTGCGCGGCGGCCGCCTCGACGGCCCGCTCCTCGTCCCTGGCGAGCCGCTCGGCCGCCAGTTCCGCCTCGGTGGCCGCCGGGATCGGGCCCGCCAGCGGCCCGAACGCGAGTCGCAGGTCCACCGAGCCGCCCTCGCCGCGGACCAGGGCCAGCGGCGCGTGGTGCAGCGCGATGCCCGCGGGAGCCTGGAGCAGCGGGCGGCGCGCCGCGTCCAGCGGCCATTCGACGCTGCCGGTGGCGGTGCGGGCCGCGGCGATCCAGAAGTCGCCGGTGCGGTAGGTGCCGCCCTTGGCGAAGTACACCTCGACGCCGTCCTCCAACGGCAGCCAGCGGCCCTCCTCGATCCGGACCGCGCCGTTGCGGAGCCCGGCGCCCGCACCGGACCGCCTGCCCGCTCCGCCGGAAGGACGCCGGTGGCCGTCGCGGTGGTCCCAGCGGCGCAGGTACGGGTGGAGCTCAGGACGCCGCCCGACACCGCCCTGCCGCGTGCCTGGCTCGCCCGACAGCCGCACCCGCCGGCCCGGCAGGTCCAGTTCCTCCACCCGCAGCAGCGGCAGCGGCTCCAGGCGGCTCGCATACCCGGAGTCGACGAACTCGACCCGATCGCCGACGTTCAGGTCCAGCTTGTCGTCGCTGCCGAGGCCGGCCAGCTCCACCCAGGTGCCGTCGAGCCGGTCCACCGCGAAGGTCACGGAGCCGTTCTCGCGGGACCACTTGAACGTGGCGTCCGCGGCGGTGCCGCCGTCGTGGATCTCCACCCGGTAGAGCTGGTTCTCCGGGCCCCGGTAGTGGGCGTCGGGGCTGACCAGGCACGGGTCCTCGGCCGCGCGCTCGGGCCGCTCGCCGCGCAGCGCGGCGCGCGCCGCGGGCGCCTCCTGCCGGTCGGCCCAGGCCCGGAACGCCCTGCGCACCTCGTCCTCGGACGGGTCGGTGCCGGACACGTCCAGCGCGGAGAGCGCCAGCGGCAGCACCTGCCAGACCACCTTCACGCGGGCCGCGGTGTCCGGCATCGCCGCGCCGAGCGCGACCTCGCGCAGCGCCGGGTCCTCGGCCTCCGTCACCGACCGCTCCCACACCTTCAGGTACACCAGGAAGGGGAACTGCGTCGGCAGCCGGTCGCCCGGCAGCTCGGGATCGCGGTACGCGTCGGGCTGGTCCCAGTACGTCCAGGTGGCGGCCTGGGCCGGGGGCTTCGGCGCGTCCCCCGAGTCCCCCGAGTCCCCCGAGTCTCCGGTGTCGTCGGCGTCGTCCGGCACCGGCGTGCCCGCTACGGGACGGGACGCGTCGAGCTGGATCCCGTCGACGTAGTACCGGCCGCCGCCGATGGTGAGGTCGTCGATGTCCCGCTGGCCGCCCACGAACGTCACCTCGAAGCCGGTGGCGCCGGCGGGTCCGCCGTGCTGCCCGACCAGGTCCGCGGTCAGCGCCCGCGCCCTGCTCAGCTCGATCGCGGTCTGTTCGTTGGCGTCGGCGTCCAGCTGGACGCGGCCCTGCTGGGCGAGGACGGCGGAGTAGTGCAGCTCGGGGCGGTGGGTGAAGCGGGAGAGATCAGCGTGCATCGGAGGGGTCCCCCTGGGTTCGTTCGTCCGTCGGTGGTCTCGTGGCGGTGCGGGGTGCGGGGTGCGGGGTGCGGAACTGCGGGGTCGCGGGGTGCGCTGTGCGTGACGCTCCACGCCGGTGCGTGACGCTCCACGCCGGCGCGTGACGCTCCACGCCGGCGGTGACGCGCCATGCGGGCGCAGCCCGCGCCCGCGCCCGCACCCGCGGCGCGGCACGTCAGGTCACATAGAAGATCCCCGCGTCGGCGCCCGCCGGCGTGTACTCGGCGAGCCGGGCCCGCAGGCTGTCCTCGCGCTGCGGCAGGTACAGGTCGTGGAAGACGCCCATCTCCGCGCCGTCCTCCGCGCCGCGCCGCAGCTCGGCGGCGCTGCGGTCGGCGAGCCGCCCGTACGAGGGGGTGCCGTACCGCTCCGAGGCGAAGACCGGCCGCACCCGGCCGGCCCGCTCGGGGCCCACGAGGTCCGGCTGGCAGCGGAACCGCCGCGGGGTGCGCGAGCCCGGCGGCACATAGCTGAACCGCAGACAGCCCACGCCCCGCCGCGCCACCCGCATCCGGCCGGTGAAGAGCGAGTTCTCGGCGATCTGCACGGCGTGCGTGTGCACCTCGCCGATGACGGTGGTGCGGTGGGCGTGCAGCACGGCGTGCGCGAGCAGGCAGTCGGGCGCGGACAGGGCCTCGCGGTCGTGGCCCGTCGCGTCCAGGATGCTGTCGCGGATGTGGATCGGCAGCGGGTCGGCGGAGACCTCGTCGCCGATGACCTGGATCGTGCCCAGCACGCTGTTCTCGATCTGCACGCAGGCGGTGGTGCGGTCCAGCACGATGCTGGGCTCCTGCGGCGCGTGCGGCGCGCAGTCGTGCTCCAGCGACCAGCCCGGCACCAGCGTGCAGTGCCGCAGGACGACCGCGCCCACCGGGCCCGTGACGTTGATGCCGCGCCCGGTGACCAGCAGCCCGTCCAGCACGATCCGGGGCGGCTCGCACCCGTGGCCCTGCTCGTCGCCCCCGTGACCGTGACCGTGACCGTGACCGTGCTCGTGGCCCCCGTGCCCCGGGCCGCCATGCCCGTGCCCCGGGCCGCCATGCCCGTGCCCCGGGCCCCCGTGGCCGTGGTCCCCGCGGTGCCCGTCACCGCCGTGCCGTCCGCCGTCCTCCGCACGGATGTTGAGCGCGTCCGGCCGGTTGCTGTACCAGTCCAGCAGCCGGACCACCGGCCGGCAGCCCTCCGCGGCCCGCACCTCCAGGCGGTCGCCGGGGTCCAGGTCGAAGTCCAGTTGCTCCTGGTAGGCGCCGCTGTGCACGATCTCGATGATGCCCTCGGGGCCCACCCGCCGGGCCCGCCGGTCGTGCTGCCAGTTGCGGAAGGCGTCCATGATCCGCTGGTACGGCTGGCCGGGACCGACCCGGTACACCGCCGCGTCCGGACGCGGCGCACGGTCCCGCGGATAGCTGCCGCCGCCCAGGTCCGCCGCGCCCGCGTAGTGGTAGTCCACCCAGACGCCCTGCCGGGGCGCCGAGCGCGCGCCGAACGCGATCCGGCCCAGCTCGGGGTCGACGGCCACCTGCCCGCGCCGCGGCCGGTAGCGCCACTCGGACAGGTCGGCCACCACGATGTCGGACGGCGGCACCGGCCGGTCCTCGCCGTCCCTGCGGATGACGAAGCTCTTGCCGGGCCCGTAGTAGTCGGCGAGCCGGTCGTGCAGCAGGCGGCGGCCGATGAACGCGGGGACGTTGTCGACGGTGGCCGTGTGGGTGGCGGACGGCTCCGGGACCGGCCTGGTGACCAGCGGGGAGTCGTTGCCGAGGATGGAGAACGTGTACAGGTTGCGGGCCCGGTCGATGCAGTACGCGGGCGACCTCGTCAGCGCGTACGCCCGCAGCCGCCACACGAACAGGGCCACCCCCGCGGGCGTGAGGCCGCCCTGCCGCCGGGCCGAGCCCGCTCGCCGCACGTCCACCGACCGGGCCACCGCCCCGAACGGGCCGCCCGCCAGGTCGAGCGCGGCGCCGTCCCGCAGGTCGGCCGTCCTGCCGCGGCCGCGCCGGACCGCGTCGGCCGCCGGCGACCCCGTCCCGTACAGCTTCACCGGCTGATGGTGCGCCAGGTGCCTGGACAGCTCCACCGCACGCGCCGGCCACCCCGCGACCTGCTCGGACAGCTCCTCCAGCAGGGCGAGAGTGCCCTTGCGGCGGCGGCTCGCGACGGCCCGGGCGACCTCGCGGCGCGGCGCCAGCGCCTCCGCGAGCCGCTCCCGCGAGGCGCCGGGCCGGCCGCCGTCCCCGAGGCCGTCGGCCAGCACCCGCTCGTAGCCGGGCAGCGGCCGGTAGCCGACCAGGTCGCCCAGGTACGGCAGCACCCAGGGCGCCGCGGTCTCCACGAACAGGTCGTCGTACCCCTGCTCCACGCCGTTGCGCACCAGATCCAGCTGCTCCGCGATCACCGCGAGCAGCGCGCGCAGCGGCTCGGGACGGCGGCCGTCGTCGCCGTCGCGCAGCCGGTGCCACTGCGGAAGCAGCTCCGCGAGCCCGTCCGGCTCCCTGGACATCACTTGACCTCCGTCAGAATCAGCGTGTCCGCGACCTTCGGCGAGAGCAGCGCGAGCTGCGCGGGCCGGATGCCGCGGAAGGCGAACACCGAGCGGCCCCGCGCCAGCCGGCGGGTGTCGGTGATGTCGGGGTTGAGGCGGAGCAGTTCGGCGAGCGGGATACCGCACCGGGCCGCGACCGACGTGAGCGTCTCGCCGGCCGGATCCGACACCCGGTACGTCCGCTCCTCGTACGCCGCCGCCCCGGCCGGCACATGGGCCCGAGGCCCGTCGAGCCCGTCGAGCAGGTCCGCGAGCTGCTGCGGGGTGGCCGACGCGGGCACGCCCGTGAACACGTCCACGTCCACGTAGTCCACGCCCGGCACCGACTGGGCCGCCGCCAGCACCTCCGACAGGTGCGCGGGCCGCCCCAGCTCGCGGCCCTCGAAGCCGAGCCTGCGCAGCAGCGCCGCGCGCAGCCGCGGCTCCACCTGCGCCCATGCGAAGTCGGGCGCCACCTTGACGCGGGCGGCGAGCAGCAGCAGGACCAGTTCGCGGGCGGCCACCCGCACCGGCAGCCGGGCGTCGCCGTACTCGGCGAGCGACGCCCGCAGCGCCGGCAGCACCTGCGAGTCGTCGGTGATGAGCACGTCGTCCGTGCCGGCCACCGTGACGTGCAGCACGCGCCGCCGTCCGTCGAAGAGCTCACGCGCCTCTGCCCGCCCGATGCCGGCCCGGGAGCGGGCGAAGTCCTCGTAGTCGCGTGCGGACACCAGGCGGTCCAGCGCGCTCACCGCCAGCGGGACGGTGCGCCGGGTCAGCGCCGGCCCGTCGGCGTCCGCGCCGCCCGCCGCCGGGCGCGGGTTGGTGACCGCGGTGACGCCGAGCGGCCGTGTGATGGCCTGGGTGATGCGGTCCGCGGCGACGTTGGCGGCCCGTCCGGTGCCGAACCGGTAGCGGGCCCGGACGTTCTCCTGCCCGGTGGGCAGCCGCGCGCCGTGCACGCCGTCGCCGAACGTCACCGTGGTGCCGCCGTCGGCGGTGGTGCCGGTGATGTAGACCCGCTCGTTCGGGCCACGCCCGGCGAGCGAGTCGACCTCGTGCCAGAGCAGCCCGTCCACCCGGACCTCCAGCGTGGGCGTGGCGCCCAGTGGGGTGTCGGACGGCAGCCAGGTCAGCGGGGACTGCCAGAGCCGGAAGGTCTGGTTGACGCGGTCCGCGTCGCCGCTGCCGATCGCCTCGTCGCGGCTCTCGCCGTGCGTCGCGGCGACGACATTGCCGAGGATCCGCACCGTCTCGCGGCGGTAGCGGTACGCGAGGTCGGTGGTGAGCGTCAGCACCGTGTGCACGTGGTCGCCGGGCAGCCGGGGGTCGATGCGCTGCGCCGCGTCCTGGACCACCACGACCTCGGTGGCCCGCACGCCCGCCGTGCCGGGGACGTCGCTGCGCTCGCCGGAGACCACGAGGGTGCGGCCCGGCGCCAGGCCGTCGTACAGCTCGGCCAGCTCGATCTCGCCTCCGTGCACGTCCTCGCCCAGCGGCTCGTCCGCCGGCCGCAGCGGCTCGCCGCCCGCGTGCACCTCGGCGTCCCTGATGTGCGACAGCAGCACGTCGTGGTCGTCCAGCCAGTCGTCGGCGAGGACGAGTTCGGTGCCGCGGCCCGTGATGCCGTAGTTGGTGTACGCGGCGGTGCGCACCGCGACGACCCGGGTGGTGACGAAGGCGAGAGCGGGGTCGCCGGGGATGCCGACGGGGGCGCCGGGCTCGGCGGTCGTGGCGGTGGCGGTGCCGGTCCCTGTTCCGGTGCCGGTGTCTGCTCCGGCGCCGGTGTCCGTACCGGAGCCCGCGCCGCCGGTGTCCGTACCGGAGCCCGCGCCCGTGCCGCCGCCCGTGTCCGTACCGGAGCCGGAGCCGGGGTCCATGCCGGTGCCGGTGCCGGTGTCCGTTCCGGAACCGGAATCCGTCCCGGAGGCCGCCCCCGGCGCCCCGGTCCCGTCCGCCGCCATCGCCCCCTTGCGCGGCCGCAGGATCGCCACCCAGCTCCCGACCGTGATGCCGTCCTGGACGGAGTCCAGTTGCAGCAGCCGGCGGCCCGCCGGGGCGGGCCTGCTCGCCAGGCCGATCTCCACCGAGGGCGGACCGCCCGCGGCGGTGTACTGCATGGACACCTCGAAGTCGCCGTGCGTGAACTGCACCGGCACCCCTGGTGAGAGGTGGTACTCCTTGGCCTCGCCGTTGTTGACGGCGGCCAGCACCTTGCCCTCGTCGTCCGGGCGGCCCACGAACAGCGTCCGCTCGGGCAGGCCCGCGATCAACTGCGCGGTGACCCCGGCGTCCTGGGAGTCGGTGGGGCGGCGGCTGAGCCAGTGCAGGTCGTGGTCCTGGCCGGTCCTGGTGGTCAGGACCACCTTGCCGGTGGCGAGGTCGAACTGGCCGTCGAACGGCAGCGGCTGCACGTACTGGAACGAGGATCCGGACTCCGTGTACTGGAACTCGGCCCGGACCGGCACCTTGCCCGCGGTGTCGTAGACGATCCGCATCATCGTCAGGGTGCCGCCGGTCAGCGGCCAGTCGGTCTGCCGCACCACCCGGCCCCGCTCGTCCTGCACCGGCTTCAGCGGCGCGGTCGAGCCGAACACCGCCGCCTTCACCCGCATCGCCAGCAGCTCCCGCAGTACCTCGGGCGCACCGGGCGCGGCGGCCTGCCGCCACGCCGGGTAGAGCCCCGGGGCCACCCGCGGGTCCAGCGCGGACAGCAGCCGCGGGGTCAGCCCGGAACCCATCCGGTAGGGGCGCGGTCCGCCGCCCGGCGGCAGCGGAGCGACGCTGGTGCGCAGCGCGGGCAGGACGGCGCTCAGGGCGGCCAGCGCGGCGGAGCGGGGGTCGCCGCTCGCCTGAGCTGCGGACCGCCCGGCCGGTCCCGACCGGCCCGGCGCACCGGGCGCCCCGCGCGTACCGAAGACATCCGGCGCCCCGCGCGTACCGGCCGCCCCCGGCGCCCCGCGCGTACCAGGCGCCCCCGGAGCCCCCGTGCCGCCGACCCCGTCCGCCGGCGGCTCCGGCACCGAAGGCGCCAGCCGCGCCGCGCGGGTCCGCAGCTCCCCGAGCACCGCCTCCAGCTCCTCGAACCAGGCCACCACCTCCTCGTACGGCGCCGCCAGCACCTGGGCCTCCGCCAGCCGGTCGTGCGGCTCCGCGAGCCGGGCCGCGAAGGCCTCGGGCGTGGTGAGGCCCGGCAGGTCGGCGCGGAGCGGCGCCAGGACCTGGATGTCGAAGTCCTCGATGAGGCGGCTCACCGGGCGCGGGTTCGGCACCTCGGGCGTCGGCGGCTCGTCGCCCGGCTCGCCCGGGGTCTCCGGCAGCGCGATCCAGCGTGCCGTCTCATCGACCAGCTCCTTGAGCGTGGGCGGCGCCGACTCGGGCAGCCGCACCGCCGTGACGGCCGCGTCGCGGTCCACCCTGAGCCCCGCCACCGGCAGCAGCAGCCGCTGCCCGCCGCCCCCGGCGCCGAAGACGAAGAGCAACTTGTCGCCGGTGCTCAGCCCGGTGGTCGTCCCCTCGACATACAGCTCGGAGCGCCTGGTGAGGTCCTCCGGGGTGAGCAGGAGGGGCCGGCGGCGGCGCACCGCCAGCTCGTTGAAGTCCCACCGCGCCACCAGGTCCTCGCTGGTCTCGAACGTCTGCGTCTCCTCCTCCGAGGAGGCCGGCACGCTGTGACTGCGCGCTCCGCGCGGCACGGTCACCGCGACGTCCGGCGCGCGCGGGTCCCGGTCCAGCGTGTACGCGAGGTGGGTGGCCGCGGCGACGCCGGGACGCGGCCGGTGCCCGACGAGCCGCCCCAGCAGTACCAGCGAGCGCTGCTCGTCCGCGGTGCGCAGGTACGCCTCGTCCGCGATCCGCTCCGAGTGGAACGTCAGCAGGTCGCCCAGGACCGCCGCCGCGTCCAGCAGCCCCAGCGCCGGATCGTCCGGGGTGCGCACGGTCAGGTCGCGCAGCGCCGGGTAGGCGGGTGAGGCAAGCCGGTCGTGCAGCGCGGCGAGGAAGCTGCCGTAGTTCCCGACGCGGTAGTCCAGCGCGTCGCGGCCCGGCGGGTTGTACGGCGCCGCCGGCGCGACCCGCTCGTCGTGACCTCCGCAGGCGCCTCCGCAGGCACCACCGCATGCGCCTCCGCATGCGCCTCCGCATGCGCCTCCGCATGCGCTTCCGCGGGTACCGCCGCAGCCGCAGCCGGGGCCGGGGCCCACGCCTCCGGGCCGGTCCGTGGCACTCATCGCACACCCCCGAGAGTGATCTCCAGGCGGCCCGCCTCGGGCCGCTCCGGGTCGTTGTCGCACGTGGCGATCTCCAGCGGGCCCAGCCGCAGCACGCCGTCCCGGATCGCCGGTTCGTCCACCGGGCCGCCGTGCCCGTCGCCGTCGCCGTGGAACAGCCGGCGCAGCCGGGTCACCTCGACGCTCACCACGCCGGGCACCGCCGCCGCGACCGCCACGAGACGGCTCAGCCGCACCGGTTCGCCGAACGTCAGCGCGTCCGGGTGGAAGAAGCCGGTTCTCCCGCCCGGCCCCCCGGCACCGAGCCGCCGGCTGCCCAGCACCCGGTACAGCTCGGCGAGGATCTGCCCGTGCTGGTGGCCGGGCGCCGCGCACACCGTCAGCGCGACGTCGAGCGGCACCAGACGGGCGGGGCCCACCACCAGGTCGTGGCCGATGCGCCGGTACGCCTCCAGGGCCTGCGCCACGGCCTCCAGCAGCACCGGGGACGGCTCCTCGTCTCCGGTCGGGTCGACGGCGATGTGCGCTTCCTGGCCGCTGCCGGTCCAGCGCAGCTCGGCCGCGGCGCGCCGCACGCCGGGCAGCGCCGACGCGAGCGCCGCGTAGTCCTCGGCGGTCACCGCCCGGAGCCGGGTGCGCCTGAGGTCGAGCGGGGCGAGCTGGCGCACCTGCTCGACCGGCTCGGGATCGGTGCCGCCGGTGGCGGGCAGCGGGTTGCGCACCCCGGCCACCGGGGCCTCCACCGCCCGGTCCTCGGCGTCCTCGTCGCGCACCAGGACGAGGTGGTTGATGGCCTCGGCGCCGACGTTGCCGGCCCGGCCGCCGCCCAGCCGGAGGCGGACGGCGAGCCGCGCGCCGGGCGTGGGCCGCGCCCCGTACCGCCCGTCGCCGAACCGCAGCGCGAGCCGCCCGTCGTCCTCCAGTTCGCCGACGAAGTGGCGGTCGCGGGGGCCGCTGTCCAGCAGGTCGCGGCGGGGCGACCAGACCCGGGACGGGCCGCCCGGTTCGGCGCCGTGCCGCGTGCCGGCGGCCCGGCTGCCGGCGGGGTCGCGGCCGTCGTCCGTGGCGTGGTCGTCCCCGGTCGCCCGGCCGTGGCCGCCGCCGGAGCTGTCGTGGCGCTCGTCGACCTCGTCGACCTCGTCGACCTCGTCCACCTCGTACAGCCGGACCGCGGGCAGCGCCTGGCGCGGGTCCTGGACGAGCGCGGCGCTCGCCGGGCCGCGCAGCTCCGGCTCGTCCGGGCGCAGTCCGACCGCGTAGCCGGGGCCCCAGCTCTGCGTGATCTCCCAGGCCAGGTGGGCGTCGAGCACCGTGCCCGCGCGGGCCCGCGCCGTGAGCACCCCAAGCCGCCGGAGCTTGCCGGCCAGCAACTCGCCGCTGCGGTGCAGCAGGTCCCGCAGCGCGGGCACGGGGTGCCGGCGCAGCTCGAAGCGCTCGATCACCTTCAGCCCGAACACCACGGTCAGTTCGGCGATCTCGTCGTCCGTGAGCCCGTCGCGGTCGCGGGCGCCGCGCCACAGCTCCACCAGCCGCTGCCGCACCCGCTCGGGGATCGCCGCGAGCCGGTCGGCCTGCCCCCGCGCCACCCGCGCGGGCAGCGGGAACGGAACCGCCTGGGCGACGGGGGAGCGATCGAGATGGGGCCGGAAGCGTGGGGCGATGCCCGGGTAGGCGCTCTGCGCCAGCAGCGTTCCGAGCGCCGCCGCCTGCTCGTGCGCCGTGCCGGGCACGACCCTGCCCCGGCCACCGCCGGACGCCGCCTCCGCGTGCCGCCCGCCGACCAGCTCCAGGCCTATCCCGGCGCGCAGCACCGCGTCCTCGCCGACGACGTTGAAGAGTTCGCGGACGTCGTCCGCGGTCAGCTGCCGGCCGCTGCCGGCCTTCCGCGTCAGCGCGCCGATCAGCCGCCCGGGCGCGTTGCCCTCCGCGCGGTCGCCGCAGCCGAAGCCCGGCGGGCGGCACGGGGCGACGACGGCGGGGTCCGGCGGCACCGTCAGGATCTGCGGCAGCTCCCCGCCGCCGAACGTGCCGGGCACGGG
The DNA here is from genome assembly GCF_057320905.1 of Streptomyces sp. DSM 116793. Taxonomy (NCBI): domain Bacteria; kingdom Bacillati; phylum Actinomycetota; class Actinomycetes; order Kitasatosporales; family Streptomycetaceae; genus Streptomyces; species Streptomyces sp. DSM 116793. The sequence goes on from NZ_CM170494.1 coordinate 5,690,553, forward strand.
GGAGGGCCGGGGACCGCCGAGCGAGCGGCCGTGGTCGACCAGCACGACGTTGCCGCGCGCCACGCTCACGTCCGCCACCGGCACGCAGTCGGGGCCGCCGAGCGTGGCGAGGCGGAGCGGGAAGCGCAGCGCGTCCTCCGGCGCCCAGGTGACCTCCAGGACCGGCTGGTCCTCCACCGCGTCGTGGGCCGGGGTCACCGAGGTCAGCCGCACCGGCTGCCGGTGGGTGGGGTCGGCGTCGCCCGGGGTGCCGGAGCGGGGGCCCTTGACCTCCTCCAGGATCAGCACGTCGCCTGGGCGCAGACTCAGCTTCCGGCGGCGGCCCTGGTGGTGGTCGTGGCCGTGGTGGTGGCCGTGTTCGTGGCCGTGGTCACGACCGTGATCGTGCCCGTGGCCACGGCCCGGACCGTGCCCGCCGTGCCCGCCGTGCCCGCCGTGTCCCCCGCGGCCGTGGCCGCGGTCGTGGTCGTGGTCGTGGTCGTGGCCGTGCTCGCCGTCGCCGTGGTCCTCGTCCTCCGCCCAGCCGTCCACCAGGGTCGCCGCCGTGGCGCCGCGCGGCAGGGCGCGGACCTCGCCGCCCCAGGTCCACAACCGGATGGTGTTGTGCACCTCGCGCAGCACCAGCGGGTCGGCCGTGACCGGTTCGAAGACCTCCACCGAGCCCTCCTCGTCGAGCACCGCGAGGTCGCGGTCGTCGATGACGGTGCCCGGCTCCGGCCGGTCGTGCGGGTCGAGGGAGCGCGCGTCCACCGCCGCGAACCGGAACGTGCCCGGCAGCAGCATGTGCTCCCCGGCCGTCTCGACGGTGACGAACGCGCGGGCGTTGCACCCGTCGTGCATCGCGTAGTCGATCAGCCGCACGTGCCGCCGCACCGAGACCCGGCGCCGCGCCGTGTCGAGGTACGCCTCGGTGGCGACCGCGTCCTGCTGGTAGCTGATCCGGTCCCCGGTGTACGCCAGCAGCTCCACCAGCGTCATGCCGAGGTCGGCGGGGTTGCGCTCCACCCAGCCGGGCGTCGTCAGCGCGAGCCGGTCCAGCAGCAGCCGGCGGATGGTGTCGTAGTCGCGCGCCGTGTAGTCGATGACGGGCGCCGCGGGGAACCCGGGCGCGCCCACCCCCGCGCCGCCGTCGCCGGCCCCGTCCCGGTCCGCGCAGTCGAACGGCGAGGGGCAGTCGGGCCGGAACGTGAAGTCGGCGCCGGAGTAGCGCTGTTCGAAGCCCCGGTACGGCTCCGTGCCCGGCCGCCCGTACGGGTCGGCCTCGACGAGGGAGAGCCGGTAGCGGGACGTGTCGCCCGCCCTGTCCAGGGTCACGAGGAGCCGGTCGTCGAGCTCCGGGTCCTCCTCGCGCTCGACGGACGTCTCCACCGCCCGGATGCCGGTGATCCGCCGGCCGCCGTCGATGCGGACGTTCTCGGGGCCGAGCCCGTGCGGGGCCTTGCCGAGGAACGTCACCGTGAGCGTCAGGCCGTCGTCGTCCGGCTCGACCGCGTCGATGCCGTTCAGCCGCTCCGCTCTGATCCTCGCCCGCCGGTCGGGCGGCCACCGGTTCCCGCCGCCGTTCCCCCCGTTGCCGTCCGTGCCGTTGCCGTCTCTGCCGTGCCCGAGCCCGCCGCTCACGCCCCGGCCCTCCCCTCGAAGATCTCGTCGCGGCGGTGGCCGGTGGCCCGCACCACATAGCGCAGGAACACCCGCACCGCGTTCTCGTCGCCGACCACGTCGAGCCCCTCCACCTCGATCAGGTCGCCCAGCCAGCGCTGGAGCGCCGCCTGCACGGACAGCTCCAGGGCCGAGGCCAGCTCCGGGCTGTTCGGCGTGAAGACCAGGTCGAGCAGGCCGCAGCCGAAGTCGGGGCGCATCACCCGCTCGCCCGGCGAGGTGAACAGCACCTGCTCGACCAGGTCGCGCACGTGCGCGTCCCGGTCGGCGTCCGCGGTGCGGCCCCGCCGGTCCACGCGGAACGGGAACGCGATCTCGCCGCGCTGCCGCGGGTAGGCGCTCATCCGGCGACCACCCCCGCGCGCGCCGCCGCCACCACGGGCCGGCCGGCCGGTACGAGGTGCGCGGTGAAGCACTGCGCCTGCGTGCTGTCGAGCAGCACCGGCACGCCGTCCACCCGCACTCCGTCCCGGTCGGCGGTCCAGCGGAGGCTGGTGCAGGGCGCGGGCGCCCCGTCCACGGTGTGGGTGCAGCCGGTGACGGTCCAGGCGCCGGCGGCGCTCGCGACGGGCGCCCCGTCGAGCAGCACCGCGTCCGAGGCGGCCGCGAACGCGGCCGCCGCGTGCCCGCCGTGCGGGCAGGTGATCACGGTGTCGGTGCCGAGCAGATGGCCGTGGCCATGGGTCCCGGGCATGGTGTTCTCCCCCGTCCCTAACGCTTCCTGGGCACGATCAGACGGCCCTCGTTGATGTTCACCTCGTCGCCGATCAGGGTGATCACGGCGCCCTGGCCGGTGCCGATCGTCACGCCCGTGTCGTTGATCTGGACGTAGGCGCCGCTGCGCGCCTGCAGCTTGATGCCCTCGCCCCCCGGCACGTCCGACATCAGGATCTTGTGCTCGCCGGGCGTCTCGATGACGACCGGCTTGGTCTCGGCGCCCGTCCTCAGCTCCTTGAGCGCGTCGGGGGGCAGCTCGTCCTCGGCGCCGTACCAGCAGCCCGTCCAGACCGGGAAGCTCGGGTCGCCCTGCTCGAACTCCACCCACACGCCGCTGTTCTTCGGCGGCACGGCGAAGTGCCCGGCCTTCGGCCCCGTGAAGGGCAGGCAGGGCAGCGCCCAGGTGGACGGCTCCTCGCCGAGGACGTCCGGCACGGCGACCGTGAGCCGGCCGAGGTGCAACGGGTCGTTGTTGTCCACCACCCGGCCGCGGAACTTGCCGAGGAAGCGATTGTTCGGTGGCGCCATGCGTCAACTGCTCCTGTGGTCGTGGCTCACGCCGGGTGCGGTGCCGTTCGCCGTCGGGTGCCTGTCTGCGTCTGCGGGGTCTGCCGGTCCTGCCGGGTTTGCTGGCCCTGCCGGTTTGCTGGCCCTGCCGGTCTTGCCGGTCTTGCCGGATTTGCCGGGCCTGCCGGGTTTGCCTGGTGCTGCCGTCGCGCTGCTCGTCAGGGGCGGACCCGGTCGCCGAGCGCGACGAGGCCCTCCCGGGAGAGGGTGAAGTTCTGCTGGTAGGAGCCGGGGCGCAGGTTGTGCGTGACGCTCTTGACGTAGTAGTCGCCGTCGTAGGTCACGCCCGCGCCGCGCACGCCGACGAGCTGCCGGGGCGACAGCAGGTAGCCGTGCTTGCCCACGTCGAGCTGCCCGGAGCCCGAGATGGAGTCCGCCGAGGTCGCGGCGCGCGCCAGCAGTTCGGCGCCCGCCTGCCCGGGCTCCATCTTCGCGGTGCCCGGCAGGGTCCTGCGCTTCAACGCCGGCGAGGCGCGCTTGGCCAGCGGAGGCCGCAGCCCCCCGATGTCGGGCTGCGGCAGCAGCGGTGCGTCGCGCGTCCTCGGATCCTGCACCCGCGCCTGCGGCTCCTCACGGGCCGTGCCGTCGTAGGCGAACGTGAGCTGGTCGACGGTCGAGTTGACGTCCATGTTGACGGTCAGCGCGTGCTGCGGTGTCCCGATGCGCTTCTCCGGGCCCCAGACGGCGCGGGACTGCCCGGCGACGGGCCCCGGCTCCAGATGGAAGGTGTAGCCGTTGGCGCGCGCGAGCTCGTTGAGGAACTGGAGGTCCGTGCCCGTCTGGTACGGCACGCGGAGCTGTTCGTTCGGCGTCTGCTCGATCTGTTCCCGGGTGATCGCCGGGACGATGCCCCAGTCCGCGTACTTGTCCAGGACCCGCTGGACACGCTTCGAGGGGCGCAGGTTCGGGTAGCGGTCGACGCGCTCCTCCAGGTCCATCAGGAGCGTGAGGTCCTCGCCCGTGATGGTGAGGGTGGTCTGGCCCGGCTGGTTGCTGGCGCCCACCTCGTGCCGGACGATCAGCCCGTCCAGCAGCACGCTGCTGGTGCCCGCCACGGACACGCTGACGACCACCCGCGTCTTCGGGTCGAAGAAGCCCTCGGGCAGCAGCCGGTCGGCGATCGCGCCCCTCTTGGTGAGGTCGAACGCCAGCTGGAAGCCGCTGCGTTCCCCGGCGGTGCTGGTGATCTGAGCGGTGAGCAGCGCCTCGGTGACCTCCTGGGGCACGGGTCTGATGAGCTTCGGCCCCATCTGGAGCTGGACGTGGATGGGTCCGCGGCCCACGGGTTCCTCAGCCACGGCGGGCCCCCGGTCCGGCGTGGCCGATCGCGGTGGCGCGCGGGAAGCCGCCCGGCAGCGGCACGTCGATCGTCCGGCCCGGCTCGGCGGTCAGCTCGTACGGGTCGAGCACGGGGTTGGCGTCGGCGATCTGCCACCACTGGGCGGGGGAGCCGAGGTAGCGCTGGGCGAGCAGGTCGGGGCGCTCGCCTTCGCTGACGGTGTGCGGGACGGTGTCGTCTGCCCCGCCGTCGGCGGCGCCCCCGGCCCCCGCTCCCTCCGGGAGGGGCGGCAGCAGCCGGCGCTTGGTGTACCGCACCTCGGTTCCGTCCGGCTGGACGTGCACGCCGATCTCGGCGTCGTGGTAGCGGCTGGAGCGGGGGTACGGGTGGGCGCCCGGTATGGCGTCCAGCGCGGACTCGTACGGCTCGATGGTGGCCATGCGCGGGTCAGCCCCTCCCTGGTGCGGTGGTTCCGGTCACGGCGGCGGCGCCCCCGCCGATGTCGCCGGGCGTCAGCCCCAGCGCCCCGAGGCTCCCGGCGCGGGCCATCCCGGCGAGCCGCTCCTTCTGCGCGAGGTGCGCCATGTAGAGCTCGGCCCCGGGGTGCCCGACGGGCAGGTCGCTGACGGTCAGCACCTTCAGCCCGATGCTGAGCGAGGCGCGCATCGGATTGAGATTCACGTCGAACGCGGACTCGGTGATGGACAGTTCGGTGATCCGCACCGGCATGACGCGCTTGCTGCCCCACGTGAAGAGGGTGAGCGGCATCTCGATCGGCGTGATCTCGATGGCCCCGTTCTTCCCGAGCCGGCTGTTGGCCCGCAGCTTCTCGGTGCTGGGCTGCACGAGCATCTCCAGCACGGCGAGCTGCGGATGGATCCCGTCGGGCGCGGCGACCTCCAGCTGATCGGTCGAGTCGATCTCGGCGGTGAACTTCCAGGTCTCCTCGGCGGGCCCCTTGAGGCGAAGGGCCTCATTCCGGTCCCCGGACCCGGTTCCCGACCCGCCTCCACCGGAGTCACTACTGGTGCCGGCTGTCTGCGGCGCGATGGACCGTTCGAGGCTGTCCGGATTGAACTGCAACACGATGATGCGCTGCGGGGTGCCGCGCTCGGGGTCGATGAGGACTATTCCGGAGCGGATGGGTTTGGGGATGTTGGGGTAGGTGGTCACAGTCGCCTCAGCTCATCTCGTAGTGGTCGATAATTATCCGAGCATCACGGCGAATGTAATCGCTGGAATCATTTTCAGAGATCTCACTCAAGTCGCTTCTGAACTCATTCCAATGGGAGTATGAAGTGGCCCAGACTGCCGCGTGACGAATTATTTCCTCTCTGTTTCGCATGGCCTTCTTGATGCGCTTGAAGAATCTCTTGTCAAAATCTTGTGGGGCACCAATTCCAGCTCGTAGAATCGCGGCACGAAGTTGCTCCGTTCCCTTGGCTTTGTCTACTGCGGACAACAGGTCGTCAAGCGTCCATGGATGGAGATTCTGTTCGATCGACCTGACAATCGCCTGTACGTCCTCGGCCGGTGAGCCGCTGAGGACAAAAACAGAGCATTGGGACCGACTATCCACCGCGTACTGCAAAATGATTCCCGGGGTGAGCCGCCACAGCACATCTCGAACGATTCCATTCCTTATTTCGGATTGTTCATCTTTAAGGAGTTCGTAGTTTCCCTCTCTAGCGAACTGCAATACCTCTTCTTCACTGCCCCACCCTTTTAGGACCAAGCGTCGGGAGGTGAACCTCCCTGAAGGCTCAGACATGGTCATCTCCCTACTTCTGGCTGTGGTCCAGGCCGTAGACCTTGAATAGCCACTCCTCCTTGCCGAATAGCTTGTCGATCCCATGCAGCATCTCTCTGATATTTCTTTCCTTACTCTGTTCGTTTGTGAGCGCACCCTCTGCGAGCAGGAGCTTGACTATGGTGTCGCTCATTTTCCTGAGCTCGGTACCCTCCGTGCCGATCGTTTGCCTCTTTTTCTCCAACTGCTCATTGGTGACGCTCGACAGCGGAGGTTCGTAGACGTTTCGCTCGATTGTCTCTGTGCCGCCTTTTTTGCCTCGCTTTTTTCGTTCGACTGTTTCCTTGCCTACTTTCTCAGGACTAAGATCCTGCCATGCTTGCCTTCTGTAGTATTCAGTGTTCCCTACCTCTGCCTTGGCTCGCATCGCCTCGATTTGCGCGTGAACTGCCGAAGTGTCGTACGTCTTTCCTTCCGGAGCCTTACTTTGGAGTCGTGCGATTCTCGTCAGGTCCTTAACGCGCGCACCGGTTCTGCGCATGAAATTCCTGATCCTCGATGTGAGTGCGTTTGCCCCGCGCGCCGTGAGCGGCCCCTCTCTCAAGACTTCCGATGGCGAGATCTTTCCCAACTCGATAAGGCGCATCTCCGCCGGCCCGACAGCGAGCATGAGGGGGACTCTCAGGCCTTCCGCCAGTGACCTCACGGTCGCAGCCTGGCCAGGAAGTTTGCTGTGCTGCGCTGGCAGTTTATTAGTGTAGTCCTCGTTTCTGAGCGCCTGCAATCCTTGGCTACCGAAGTCGGGCCCCATGTTGTATTGCTCGGCGATTTCGGCCATTTTCCTATAGCTGCCGATGCCGGTTGCGCCCTCTACTGTGAGTTCGCCCGACAGATCGGATTTCGGTCCCCTGGTGCGAGTGATGCTCTGATTGATGTTCCCCGTCTCGTATACCTTTGATTCATCTTTGTCGAGTGACTTGAAATCCTTGTCGTCCCTCATTGCCGTGTAGGTTTTGAGGAGATTTCCTCCCTGCTGTTCGTTCGCCTTTACGAGAGCTTGTTTAATGTAATCCAGAACCCTCAAGGCGATGTCCTCTGGAATCAGCTCTCGGCCATCTTCAATTGCTGGCAGTTCAGGATTGAGGAGAGCCTGGATGCTGAAAGATCTTCCACCCCTTTGTGTGAGGCCAGTCAGGCGGTACCACATCTTGAGCGCCGTCAGGGTCCCCGCGAAAGCAATTCCAGGCACCCTCTTGTTGAGAAGTGATGTCAGTTTTGGCTTAATCTTCGCGACGGCCTTCTGAAGTCGCGCCTCCTTCGACTCCTTCGAATTCTCCTTCCTCTTCCTCTCCTCGCTCCGCCTCTTCCTCTGCTCGTTCCGGCTCTTGTGCTGGTCCCTGACCCGGTCCTTCCGCTTCTTGAAGAAGTCCCGCAGTTTGTGCCCCGTCCTCTTCAGGGCCTGCCCCACCTTCGACTTGCGGAGCTTCTTGCCCAGCGTCCGGCCCGCGTTGCGGATCTTCTTCAGGGCACCCTTGACCGCGCCCTTGACCTTCGACAGGGCCCGGCCCACCGGGGACTTCGGCTTGCGGGGCTTCGTGCGCTTCGGGGCCTCCGTCTCCTTCGGCTTGGTCCGCTTCTCCGGAGGCTTCTCCTGGTCCCGGGGCTTGTCCGGGGTGCGGTCCCGGTCGCCGGGCCGGTCCGTGTCCCTCGGCTCCGGCCGCTGCTCCGGCTGCTTCCTGGGATCGTTCTTGTCCCGCTCCTGCCGTGCCTGCTCCTCGTCGCGGCGGTGCTCCTTCGCACGGTCCGGCGTGCGGCTGGTCGGCCGGTCCTGCGACGTCGCCGGACCCCTCGGCTTCGCCGGGCCGTGCTCCGTGGTCGCCCCCGGCCGGGACGGGACCTTCGGTCCCTTCGGCTTCGCCGGGCGGGCCGGTCGCGCTGCCTGCTGTGCGGCCTTGCGTGCCGCACCGCGTGCCCGGTTGACCGCGCCGCCCGCCGCCTTGCGGGCGCCCTTGCCGGCCTTCTTCAAGCCCTTGAGGATCTTCTGCGCCAACGCCTGGAGACGCTTGCCGACGGGCTTGAGGGCCCGGCCGAGGCGCTGGAGCAGGAAGTTCGCGATGAACTCGAGCAGCGCCACGACGCCCGCCGCGACCGCTTCCGCGAACAGACACGCCGCGGCGCCGCCCTTGACCGCCTTCAGGAACGCCCAGAACTTGCTGAAGGCCGCCAGGATGCGGCTGATGGTGCCCCAGGCCGCCATCAGGCCCTGGATGATGGTGAGGATGGCGCCCGCCGCCGGCACCACCAGCGAGACCAGTTTCTCGATGACCAGCGTGATGATCATCATGGGCAGGGCGGCGATGATCGCGTCCCATGCCATCTTGCCGATCTGCTTCAGCGACATGCAGCCCTTGACGAGCACGTCGATGATCGTCTTGCCGAGCCCGATGACGCTCTGCACCTTGTCGTCGAACCACTGCTTGACGGCCGTCTTGATGGCGCCCCACAGGTAGTCCGTCACCCCGGTCTTCGCCGCGCTGCCCAGCTTGCTCAGCCAGCCGCCCGGGTCCGGCGCGATGTCCGCGATGAGTTCGGCGAACTGCCCGAAGGCGGAGACCGCGGCCTCCACGAACTTCAGGGCACCGACGATCACCGTCTCGTAGATCTTGATGGCGGCCTTGATCCCCGCCTCAAGCACGTCCAGCAGGGCGTTCAGGCCCGCTGCGAGCGCGTCGAGCAGGGCGTTGACGGCCTTCTTCAGACCGTCGGCGAGCTGGTTGACCGCATTGATCGCCTTGTCCCGCAGGTTGTTGATCGCGTTGCGGAACTTGTCGCGCAGCCCCGGGAAGGCCGCCAGCAGCACATCGCCGATGGCGATCAGGGCGTCGGCCAGGACGTTGATGGCCTTGATGGCGAAGTCGCGCACGGCGTCGATCGCCTTGTTCGCGAACTCCTTGAACTTGTCGATGATGCCGTTGATCGCCTTGCGCGCGGCATCGAAGATCTTGGTGACTGCGTCCAGCAGCGCGCTGAAGAAGCTCTTGACCTTGTCGGCGATCCAGCCGAGGAAGCCGCCGGAGGGTTTCTTCTCCTCCTTTTTCTTCTTCGCCTCCTCCTCGGACTTCTTCCGCTCGTCGTCGATCGACTTGTTGTCGGTGTCCTTGCGCCGCTCGACCTCCTTGTCCTTGTCGTCGCGGGCCTTGGTGATCTCCTTGTTCTTGCCGTCGTGCTCCGTCTTGGTCTTCTTGTCGGCGTCCTCGATCTGCTTGTCCTGCTCGGTGCGCCACTGCTCGCGCTGGCGCTCCGCGTCCTGGGCGGCCTTGCCCCGTTCGGTGGTCTGCTTGGCGGCGTTGTCGGCGACGGAGCGGTCGATCTCGGCCTGTTTCTGCTGTTTGGCCTGCTGCTCCCCCTGTTGCTGCTGCTTCTCGCTGGCCGCGACTCCGGCCTGGGCCTGGCCTGCCGCCCCCTGGATCTCGGCGCCGCGCTCCTGCTGTGCGACGGTGCCGATGCCGTCCCTGGGTGGCTTGCCCGGTGCGGAACGCTGGGCGGTCCGCGCCTTCGCCTGCACCTTGCCGCGCAACTGCTCCGGTGGCGCGTCCGGGTAGATCTTGTCCTCGCCCATCGGCTTCATGGAGTCCGCGCGACCGGTCTCCTGGAGCTTGGTCTGCTTGTCCTTGAGCTTCTGGGCCTGGTCGTCGGTGCGCTTCGGATCGCTCGCGCCCTCCAGGCGGATCTTGGGCGCGGGGCCGACGGTCTTGTTCCGCAGCGCCGGGTCGGAGGTCGGGATCTGGTCGGCCGCGGCCTCCACGCTCTGGGCGTCCTCGGGGCTCAGCTCCTTGTTGCCGACCGCGGCCATGGCGGGCTGCGGGGCGTTGTCCGTGGGCTGCGCGCCCTGGGCCTTCTCGCTGCCCTTGGCCTGCTGCTTGTCGCCCTGGTCCGGTGGCTGTACCCGTTCCACCCGGCCGGTCACCGCGGCCTCGGGCGGCGCGGGGGCGGGCGGCGCCGACTGAGTCCGCGGCGCACCCGAAGGCCGTTCGCGGGTGGGCGGGTTCGCGTCGAGTCGCTGCTGCTCCTGCTTGACCTTGTTCGCGGCGGCGCCGTCCACCCCCGGCAACGCTGCCTGGGCCTGGTCGGGCGGGAGTTTGCTGACGGTGCTCAGTGCGGTCTTGGGATCCTGCGCCGACACGTCGGGCGGCGGCTGCTTCGTCTCCTGCTTCGCCTGGCCGCCACCGCCGCCTCCACAGCCGGTGCCCCCGCCGTCCGGCTCGGGCGCCGGCGCGGGCGGAGCACAGCCGCCGCCGTCCTTCTCCAGCGAGGCGTCCGCACCTGGCTTGGCGCCCTCCGGTGCCGGGGCGCCCAGCTTGCCCGCGGTGTTGCCCGACTGCTCCTCGGCGGGACTGACCGCGGCCTGCGCGGCGGAGGGTGCGGCACCGGGCCCCGCCGCCGTCGTCGGCCCGGCCGGATCCGTACCGCCGACTACGCCACTGGGCGCGGCCCCCGGGCCGCTGTCCTTGAGAACGGTGCTCTTCGGTCCCGCCGCATCCCGCTCGCTGCCGACGGGTTCCGCGGTACGCCGCGTGGCGGGAGAGGGGTGGCGGTCCTCGGCCGGTGTCTGCTCCGTGTGCGAGCCGGCTGGAGGCGCGGCCGAGTGCCCCGGCGAGCCGGAGCCCCCGGCTGCGAGCGGCGCCGGTGCCACGTCCTGCAAAGCACCGGGACGGGCCTTGGCCTCGGCGTCGTCACGGTCCTTCCTGTCGTCCTGTTCGGCCTGCGCGTCCTTGGCGTCGGCGTCCTCGGCGCCGTCGCCGGTGGCACCGTCCTTGTCGCTCTCGGCCTGGGTGCCGGTGTCCTCGCCGGTCTCCCGCCCCTCCGCCTTCTGGTCGTCGGCGGACTTGGTCTCGTCCTCCGCCGCCTTGTCCTCGTGATCGGTGGCCGCCGGATCCGGCCCGACCTCCTGCTCGACGGGCTTCTCCGTCTGGAGGTCCTTCGCGGTACGGTCCCCGGCCTCCGTGACGGGACCGTTCTCGGGCTGCCGTGCCTCGCCCTCGACGGGGCCGCGCTCCTCGCCCGGCGCCTTGGTCTCGCCGTCCGGACCATCCTCCGTCTCCGCGTCGGACTCGTCGTTCTCCCGCTCCTTCTCCACCTGCTCCGCCTTGGTGGGAGGCGGGGTGGGGAACGTCGGAGGCCCCGGCTCGGGCGCTCCGGGCTGGAGCTGGTCGGCGGTGGGCACCGCGGACACGTCGAGGTCGCTCTCGGGCAGGTAGTCCTCGGGCTGAAGGGCCGGCTCGGCAGCCGACGAGGGCGCCCCGGCCGCGTCGTCCTGGGGAGAGACGTCCCGATCGGCACCCGCCTCCACCCCAAGGGGCAGCTCCTCTTCGCGCGGGTCGCCCTGCGTCGCGTAGTCGCCGTCCTCCTCGTGCAACCCATGCTGGGAGAGCGGGCTGTCGGCCTGCTCGGCGCGCTCGTCGACCTTCTCGGGCCGGACGGGACCCGGCTGCGCGGCCGCCTTGGGGTCCACGCTCCGCTGCTTCGAGCCGACCGCCGGCTGCTGCTCGGCGTCCTCGCGCTGCCGCTTCGGCGACCCCGGCTCGTTGGCCTGTTCCGGGTCCTTCTCCTCGCGTTCGCGCTGCTCCTTGCGCTTCTGCTCCTGCTGCTCGGTGTCATCCTGCTGGTCGGCGGCGTCCCGCCGGCCCTGCTCGTCGGCGGCCTGGCGCTGCTCGGCCTGCTCGTCCTCGGTCTCCTGCTGCTCCTGCTCGGTGTGCTCGCCCGACTGGGCCCGCTGGGCCTCCTGCGCATCGCGGGCCGCCCCCTCCCGGCGCTCCTCGGCGGCGTCGCTCGCAGCCCTGCTCTGCTCCCGGTCCTGCTGCTCGCCGCGGTCGCCGGCGTCCCGCTGCTCGGTGCGGGTGTCCTCGGCACGCCTGATCTCGAACCGGCGCTCCCCCTCGGCCTGCTCGGCGGCCGCGGCCCGGTCGCCCTCCCGCTGCTCGGCGAGGTCGGGCAGCTCGCCGGGGGTCTCGGACGGCACGAACGCCAGGGGCGGGGTCTCGGCCTCTGCCGTCAGCTCCAGCACACGGTCGAACTCGCTGCTCAGCATGAGCAGTTCGAGGCGGTCGAGCACGGCGTTCTGCAAGTCGGGCGACATCCGGGCCAGTTGCAGCCTGACGCGTCCCGAGGCGTCCTGAGGGTCGCCCCGCAGGGAGCGCAGCACACCGTTCGCCAGCCGGTCGGTCAGCGTCGCCGGGTCGAGCGCTTCCCGGCGGCGTGTGTCCGCGTCCACCGTCGCGTACCGCAGCCACCCCGGCGTCGCCTGCCCGGGCTCGACCTCCGTGGCCGCGGGCTCCGCGGTGGCCGCCGACGGGTCGGCGGAGTGTGCCGGGTCCGCCAGTTCCCGGGCCGCCGACTCCGCCTCGCGTTCGATCGCCTGCTGGGGCAGCGAGACGGCGCCCAGGTCGCGGCCCGCGCGGAGCGTGCCGAGGCCGTCGGGGTTCTGCACGGTGTGCAGGAGTTCGTGGGCGAGCAGGCGGCGGCCGTCGGTGGTGCCGGGGCGGAAGGCGCCCTCACGGAAGAAGACGTCCTGGCCGACGGCGACCGCGTCGGCGCCGAGCATCTCGGTCAGCGCGCCCGCGGCGCGGTCGGTGTGCAGGCGGATCCGGCTCAGGTCGTGGCCGAGCTGCTCCTCCAGGTCGCGGCGGACGGAGAGGTCCAGCGGCTGGCCCGCCCCGCTGACGACGTTCTTCGGTGCCAGGGCGTGCGCGGCCGCGCGCTCCTTGCGCTTGCGGCGGCGGTCCCGTGCCGCATGCGCGTCGCGTGCCGGCAGCTCCGACGTGCTCATCGCGCCTCCCCCCGCCCTGTGAGGCCCTCGTGCACGGCGCGGGCGAGCTCCTGGCCGAGGCGGCGGGACGTCAGGTTCGCCGGCAGCGGCGGCAGGCCGGCCAGCGCGTCCACCGCCCGGTCGGCGCCGTCCGCGGCGAGCGGCACGCCCCGCTCCCGCACCAGGCGGCCCAGCTCCGCCTCGAACGACTCCGTGACGCGGTCCGGGTCGAGGGTGCGGGCGAAGCCGGTGAGCACGAGCTCGCCTATGTCGACACGGAACGTCTCCGGTGCGCCGGACGACGGCTCGGCCGCCGCGGGCCACCCGGCCCCGGGCGCCCCAGGTCCGCGGACTCCGGGCCTCTCCGGCCACCCGGCTCCCGGCCGTACCGCTCCCGGCCGCGCCGGCCCCGACGCCCCGGCCGCCGCCGGCCCCGACGCCCCGGCCGCCGCCGGCCGCGGACGCCCCGGATCGCCGTCACCCCACCACCCGTTCACACCCACCCCCGCACCTCCGAAGGCGTCAGGGACCGCTCCAGCTTCAGGTACTCCGTGCGGGCCGCCGCCAGCATGTGCCGCATGCAGAGCCGTTCGCCCTCCTCCGCGGCGAGGAACGCGCCGGACAGCGCTATGTTGCGGATCGAGCCGCCGGCCACGGTGAGCTGCGCGAGCAGGTCGTGGTCGAGGTCCTTCACGGGGGCCTGCGGCGGCACCACCCGGCGCCAGATCTCGGCGCGTTCGCTCTGCGCCGGGAACGGGAAGTCGACCACGAAGCGGATCCGGCGCATGAACGCCGGGTCCAGGGCCTTCTTCATGTTCGTGGTCAGCACGGCCAGGCCCCGGTACGCCTCCATGCGCATCAGCAGGTAGCTGACCTCCAGGTTGGCGTACCGGTCGTGGCTGTCCTTGACCTCGCTGCGCTTGCCGAACAGCGCGTCGGCCTCGTCGAAGAGGAGCAGGGCGCCGCCGCGCTCAGCCGCGTCGAAGACCCTGCGGAGGTTCTTCTCCGTCTCGCCGATGTACTTCGACACCACCTGGGAGAGGTCGATGACGAAGAGGTCCAGGCCCAGCTCCCGCGCCATCACCTCCGCGGCGAGGGTCTTGCCGGTGCCCGAGCCGCCCGCGAACAGCGCGGTGACCCCGAGGCCCCGGCGCAGCGTCTGCGCGAAGCCCCACTCCTGGTGCACCGTGGCGCGCCGGCGGACGTGCGCCACGATCTCCCGCAGCACCCGCACCTGACGCTCCGCCAGCACCAGGTCGTCCCAGCCCGCCGTGGGCTCGATCCGCCGGCCCAGCTCGTCCATGCCGAGCCGGGCCTCGGTGAGCCCGGCCGACCAGGCAAGACGCGCCACGTCCGGCTCGCCCGCCCCCGCCGGGTACGCCCCCGCCGGGTACGCGCCCGCCCCCGCCGGGTACGGGTCCGCCGGCGCCGTGCCCTCACCCGTCCCGTGGTCCTCACCCGTCGCGAACCCGGCCGCCCGTGCCTCGCCCAGGTCGCGGCGGACGGCCGCGGCGGCGGACCGCACGACGTGCGGGGGCAGCTGGAACTGCGCGATCAGCGCGCGCAGGTCGTGCTCCGCCAGCTCCGGTACGTCCTCGAACGCGCCCGCCCACAGCTGAAGCTGCTCCTCGTCGTCGAGCCGGGGCACGGTGACCCGCTCGCCGCGCGGCCGGTCGGTGGGGCGCGGCTCGTCGCCGGAGACCACCAGCGGCACCGCGGCGCCCGCCACGAACGCCTCCGTCGCGGCCCGCTGGTCGCGGTCGAGCTCGCCGCCGGTCTCCAGGAGCAGCGCCGCGGGCAGCAGCACGGCCTCGCGCTGCCACAGCCGGGCGAGCCGGTCGCGGGCCGCCGGGTCGGTGGGCACGTCGTCCGCGGCCATCGCGTACAGCCCGAGGCCCGAGCGCGCCGCCGCGGCCGCCGCGATGTCCGCGCGGGTGCGCAGGTCCCCGCCGACCAGCTCGACGAGGAGCGGCGCGTCGGGCCGGGAGCCGGCCGCCCAGCCCGAGGCGACCCGGCCGGCGGCCAGGTCGTACGACGACGGCAGGGTGTCCGGCGCCGGGCAGCGGCGCAGCAGCCCGTGCAGCCGGGTGTCCAGGTAGGGCGAGCCCAGCAGGAAGTGCAGGATCCGTTCGTCGAGGCGGAGCCGGGCGGTGGTGAGCCGGCCCGCCGGGTCGTTCTCGTCCGGCTCCACCAGGCGCCAGCGGCGCAGCGGCGCCACCGGCGTCAGGGCGCTCCAGTGCGGCGCGTCGAGCGCGGCCAGCGCCAACGAGAACGTGGGGTACGCACGCTCCGGGTCCCCGCTCGCCGCGGCGCACCGCGCGCCCGTCGTCGGGTCCAGCTCGGCCGCCGCGGTCAGCAGGACGATGTCCCGCTCGAACGGGCTCAGCCCGAAGCATCCGACCAGCGCGTCCAGCGCCGCGACGGAGGCGGGGGGCGCGCCGGGCGCGACGGTGCCGGGGCCGGCGGCGCGTTCGAGAGCACCGTTGCCGGCCGGTCGCGCCCCGGCCCCGGTGGCCGTTCCGGATGCAGTGGCTCTTCCGGCTTGGGCGATGGTTCCGGATTGGGCGGCTTTTCCGGCTTGGGTCGCTGGTTCGGCTTGGGCGGCTGGTCCGGATTCGGGGGCTGTTCCGGGTTGGGCGGCTGGTCCGGATCCGGGGGCCGTTCCGGCTTCGGTGGACGTTCCCCATTCGGTGGTCGCTCCGGCTTCCGTGGTCGCTCCGGCTTCCGTGGTCGCCTCGGCTTCGGTGGCCGTTCCGGGCCCGGTGGCGGCCCTCGCCGGGCCGGTAGTTCCCGGCTCGCCCGCAGCCCCCGTCGCCCCGCCGGCCCCGGCAGTCGGTCCCGCGACGCCGTCCGAGCCCCGCCGTACGCGTCCCGCATGGGCGTCGACGCGGGCGAGGACGCGGTGGAGTTCCGCGGCGAGCGTCAGGGCGCCGGCCCCGACACCGGCGCCCGCACCGGCACCGGACGCACCCGCCCCGGCACCGGACGCACCCGGGCCGGGGGCCGTGCCGTACCCGTCGCCGTCCATGTCCTCACCACCCCCCGGTCGCCGCACGGCGCCTCAGCTCTCCCCGCCGTCGGGGCTCTTCGGCCCCGGGGCGCGTCTGGTCCGCTGTGACGTGGTCTTCTTCGCGGCGGCCTTCTTCGCGGCCGTCCGCTTCGCCACCGCCTTGCCGGCCGGCGCCCGCTCGGCGCCGTCCGCCGCCCCGCGCGCCCGCGCGCCGCCCGAGCCGGCCTCGTCCCCGGCCGCCCCGCCGCCCGGACCCGGCCCGGTGCCGTCCGTCCCGCCCTGGCCGGTCCCGCCCCCGGGGCCCGCCGGGCCGTCCCCGATCCGCGGGGGCACCGGTGCCCCGGGCGCCCCGAACGGCAGTACCCGTACGCTGCTGCGCTCCACCGGCTTCGCCGGCACCGGCTGCTCGCGGCCGTCGATCATCACCAGCGTCGCCTGGTAGACCACCGACAGCGCGTACGGCGTCTGGTAGAGCATTCCCCAGAGCTTGGAGGTCTCGTCGACGTCCATGACCTGCGGTGTGAAGCGCACCCGCTGCGGCGAGTCGGCCAGGTCGCTGCCGTGCAGGTACGGGGCTTCCCCGGCGGTCTCGACGACGTCCTGGGGGAGTGCGGGGATCTCGTGCAGGGTGCGTACGACCGAGCCGATGAGACGCTGTCCGACCAGCTCGTTCTCCTCGCCGTAGGCGCTGATGACGTAGTGCAGGTCGAGTGCCGCCGCGGCACGCTTGACGAGGGTGCCGTCGGAGGCGCGGGTGACCAGGTCGGTGTTGCGCATGTTCGGGTTCGGGGTGACCTGGTAGAGGAAGACGTTGATGGTCGGCTCGGGGGGCGGCTCGGCCGGCGGCTTGCGGGTCTCCACGTTCACGGCGATGTCGATCTCCGGCCGGAGGTTGTTCTCGATCAGCAGGGCCAGGGCCTGGGTGACATGTGCGATGGCGAGTGCGTTGCTCATGGCCGACTTCCCCCGGTCCCCGTGACGGCGCTGTGCACCGTCACTTCCCTGCTCCCCGTCACTTCCCCGTTCCTTTCCGCTTCTTGTTCCGTTCCGCGCGCCGCCCGGTACGGCACCGGGGCCGGACACCCCGTCGTCGCCCTCACCGCCTCGCCTCCCCGTCCCGCTCGCGTCCGGCGAGGTAGTCCGCAAGGCTCAGGGCCGGCCCCGGCCGTGCCGGCGCCGGGGCCGGGCGTGCCGCGCCGGGCTGTGCGCCGCCCGCGCTCACCTCAAGCCGTCCGATCTGCACGTGCACCACCCGCTCACCGCCCCGCGCGCCGCGCCGGGCGGCTGCCGTGCGGGCCGCCCCGCGCGCCGCTGACGTGGCGTCGGCCGCAGCGGGGCGGGGGCCGGTGGCCGCGGCCGGGGGAGCGACGGGCGCACCGGGCAGCAGTGCCGCGGCGGCGGGTCCCGCGGCCGCCGGGTCCGGGTCCGCACGCCCGGCGCCGCGGCGGCCCGGCTCGGCGGGCCGTGGCGCACGCGGTGCCGGCGCGGCGGTGGGCCGCAGTGGGCCGGGCTCGGCGGACTCCGGCCACGGGACGTGGTGCTCAGTGGCCCGGTGCTCCGTGGCACGCTCGGTGCGCAGCACGGTCCGCTCGTGCTCCATGCGGACCTCACGCGGGCCCCGGCCGGTCTCGCCGGGCCCGGGTGCGGGCTCGCTCGCGGCGGGCCACAGCGCGGCCGTCTCCTCCTCTGCCCACAGCTCGTCCGCGTCGCCCCGCACCGCCTCGACCCGCTCGAACGGGCCGGGCAGCCGCGGCCGCACCCGCACCGCACCGGCCGTCGCACCCACGGCCGGCACATGGCGGGCCAGCAGCCGGTCGAAGAAGTCCGGCGCGCCGCCGGAAGGGCCCCCGGCCCCCGGCCCGCCCCCGGCCGCCCCGGCGCCGCCGGCACCGCCGCCGGGAACGCCCCCGGCCGCACTCGCACCGGACCCGCGGCCCGGCCCGGAACCGCCCGGCCCAAAACCGCCCGGCCCAAAACCGCCGGGCACGGCACCTCCCGGCCCGGGCCCACCGGCCCCCGTGGTCTGCTCAGGCATCGGCACACAGCTCCAGGTAGTAGCGGCGCCGCAGCGGGCTGAGCGCCAGGATCTCCGGCTCGCTCCACCCGTAGGCGGAGGCGAGCAGATGGACGTCGAGCAGCAGGTCACGGGCCCAGGCGTCCAGCTCGGCCCAGAGGTACGAGGCGATGTCCAACTCCGCGCGGGTGACCTCGCCGCACTCCGGGCAGCCGATGCCGAACGTCATGTCGGCGCCCGGGTCGGCCCGCTCCGCCGCCTCGGCGAGCGCGCGCTGCACCGGCTCCGGCAGCAGCCCGGCGGCCTGCCGCGCGTCGAGTGGCACGCCGTCCCGCACGGCCGACACGAGGCAGCGCTCCAGCAGGACCCGCCGCGCCACCGCGGCGGGAGACGCGTCCCCGCTGCTGCGGGCGTCTCCACCGCTGTCGGCGTCTCCACCGCTGCCGGCCTCCCCGCTGCTGAGGGCGTCCCCGGCGCTGCGGTAGTCGCCGCTGCCGCCCCGCCCCCCGTCGCCCATGCCGCCGTGCCCAGCCCCGCCGACCGCGGAGTCCGCCCCGCGTGCCGCGGAGCCCGCCGCTGCCGCCGCCGCGGCGTCCGCCACGGTGGGTGGTCGGAAGGCGACCTCCCAGCCGTCCGCCGTCACCCGCAGCGGCTCCTCGCCGGGCGCCGCGGCGGCGAACCGGCCGGCGAAGGACGCCGCGTCCAGCTCGAACTCCATCGCCGCGGAGCAGGCCGCACACTCCAGGCGCACCTGCATCCGCTCGCCGAACAGCGCCCGGCGCAGCGCGAGGAGGTCCGCCTCCCGCGCGCCGAGCGGCAGCGCGGCCAGCGCCTCGTCGCCCGCGTCGGGGCGGGCGGCCCGGTGCAGCAGGCGCGCCCGGGCCGGCCCGCGCCGGGCGAGCCCCGCCTCCCAGGTGGCCAGCAACTCCGCGGGCCCCGTGACCGTCATGTCCGTCCTCGTGCTCAGACTTCGTGCTCAGGGTTGTGCAGGCCTGTGCTCAGGGTTGTGCAGGCTCGGGCCCGGGTTGTGCAGGGGCCCGGGTTGTGCAGCTCGTGCTCAGGGTTGTGCTCGGGCCGCAGGTCCGGATCACGCCGCGGCCCGGAGGCCGGTGACCAGGACCGCGACCTGGGCGGTGCCCGGACCACGCCCCGGCCCGACCGGAACTGTGCCCGGCCCGCGCGCCCGGACCATGTCCGGCCGGCGCGGACCCCACACCGTCCCGGGGCCCGGTCCGGGGCCATGCCCTCTCCCGCGCCCCCGACCGTGCCCGGAGCCTCGTCCGGGGCCGGGCTCGGACCCGCGCCCCGTGCCGCGTCCCGTCCCGCTCCCGGACCGTGCCCAGGGCCCTGTCCGGCCTTTCCGGAACCGTGCCCCCAGGGGTCCCCCGGACCCAGCCCCGGGCCCGTGCTCAGGCCGGATTGGTGAACGAGGGTTCCTCGGGCTCGGGCACCTCGTAGTCGCGCTCCCAGCCCTCGCACTCCAGCTTCAGGCTCTGGATGGCCACCGCGTTGGCGTTGGCGTCCATCTCGCCCAGCACCTGGTACTCGCTCGGCCAGGTCCGGTAGAGCTTGTGCGACACGGCGACCTGGCCCGCCTCGTTCAGGACCTGGATGACGATGTCCTTGCGGAAGTCGGCCAGCGACACCTCCGAGCCGAGGCCGGCGCCGACCTGCCAGACCTTGTTGGCCCAGCGGTCGAACTCCGGGTCGTGGGTGACCCCGCGCTCCAGCGTGATGCCGTCGAACTCCGAGCGCCCCGGAGACTTCCGCGGCGAGCTGGGGTCGCCGCCGTGCCGGTGCTTGACCACCTCGGTGGTCCGCTTCAGCGGGCTGATCTTGCTGATGCCCGCGACCGTCCGCCCGTCCCAGAGCACCAGGAACTTGAAGTTCTTGTACGGGTCGAAGCGATGGGCGTTGACGATGAATTCAGCCATCGGATTCCTCTGCGTCCCTCACGTTCCTCTGCTCCTGCCGGTCTCTCCGCGCCCATGGCGCCTCTGCTCCCGCCGGTCCGGTCGCCCGCCGGCGGGTAGCCGCCCGCCGCCCCCCTGGCGCCCGCGCGCCGCGTATGCCGCCCACGTCAGAGCTCGAACTGCCCGGCGAGCTGCTGGATCCTCACGACCACGAACTCGGCCGGTTTCACCGGAGCGATGCCGACCAGCACGTTCACGACGCCGTTCGCGATGTCCTCGTCGGTCGTCGTGTCCTTGTCGCACTTCACGAAGTACGCCTCGCGGGGGGTGGTGCCCTTGAACGCGCCCTGCCGGAAGAGGTTGTGGAGGTAGGCGGAGGCGCTCAGGCGGATCTGCTGCCAGAGCTGTTCGCCGTTCGGCTCGAAGACCACCCACTGCAGGCCGCGCAGCAGGGACTCCTCCACGTACAGCGCGAGGCGCCGCACCGGCACGTAACCCCACTCGCTGTCCACCGCGTCCGCGCCCGCGAGGGTGCGCGCGCCCCACACCAGCGGGCCCACCACCGGGAAGGTGCGCAGGCAGTTGATGCCGAGCGGGTTCAGCAGGCCGTTCTCCCGGTCGGTGAGCCGGACCGTGAGCGAGTGCACGCCGGCGAGGCGGGCCTCGGTGCCGGCCGGTGCCTTCCACACCCCGCGCTCGCTGTCCGTGCGCGCGAAGACGCCGGCCACCGCGCCGGACGGCGGGAAGGCCCGCAGCCGGCCGGTGAGCGGGTCGGTGAGCTGGATGTGCGGGAAGTACAGGCCCGCGTGGCCGTCCCTGACCGCGTCGAACGCGGCGGCGCCGGCGCGGGCGGCGTCCACGCTGACCCAGGTGGCCGGCGCGTCCACCAGCAGGAAGACGCGGCGCTCCGCGCAGAGCCGCTGGGCCGCGGAGACGACGGTGACGATGTCGTCCGCCGACTCGTACCCGGCCAGCTCGGGCAGCACCAGCAGATTGACGTCGTCGACGTCCCGCAGCGCCTGGATGCCGGTCTTGGCGGCCTCGCTGCCGATCAGGTCGCGCGGCCCGGGCGCCTCGCCGTCCTCGCCGCCCTCCAGCGGGAACACCGGAGGGTTGACGGACGCCTCGAGGCCCAGGTCGTTGGCGCACTCGCCGACGAACCGCACCACGTCCCGCGGATCCGTGGACCCGGCCACGACCTGCACACGCTGCCCGAAGGCCGTCACCTCCGCGCCCGCGAAGGCGTGCCTGCCGGGCGCGTCCGGCTGCGCGCGCAGCTTCCGCTCCAGCAGGTGGGCCAGCTCCGCGACGCCGCGCGGGGCCTCGCCGTCGGTGTCCGGGTCGTACAGGGTGAACTCGCGCTCGACGTCGCCGATCTTGACGGTGAGGTCCACGGCCAGGTTCGGCAGGCGGTGGCCGAAGGGCTTGGAGACGGTGCCCGACGGGTCCGGCCTGCTGTCGTCGAGGGCTTCGACGCGGATCAGCCGGGAGCCGGCGTTCACGACGGTCTCCGCGAAGCGGTCGTCGCCGGCGGAGGCGGAGAGGTTGGTGAAGACCTCGCGGGCTTCGCCCTTGGCGTCGTACACCCGGAGGTTGAAGGTTTCATCACACTGGGCCGTGTCGTAGTCGACGAGGACCCGCAGGCCGTTGCCCCAGGCGCCCGGCTCCCGCGCGTGCACGGCGAGCGCGGCCGTGGCGCTGCGGCCCTCGGTGGACTCCAGCGTGACGCAGGCGGCCTTGCCGCTGCCGGCCTTCGCGACCCGGACGACGACGGCGACCGTGCCGCCGTTGCCGAAGAACTGGTGGACCGCGTAGCCGACGGCGCTGCGGGCGCTCAGGCCGCCGAAGCGGCGCTCGAAGTCGGCGAAGCTCGTGACGCGGACCGGTTCGTTCAGCGGGCCCCGGCGGGTGTGACCCACGAAGGCGGTGACCGAGGTGGTGACGGTCTGGATGGTGCGGACGCTGCTGGGAAGTTCTTCGACGTAGACGCCGGGGTACGACGGGATCGTCGGCATTCCCCCTCCTATCACTTCCGGTACCGGGTGACGGGCACCAAGAGGTGGCGGAGGGCCTTGCCCCTGCACGGCGTGCGTCTCCGTGCCCACGCACGGTCACGCTCGACGCATTCAGGTCTTCCCCCGTACACGCCCGGCCGGTCCCCCTCCGGGGCCGGGCAATGTGCCTGTTTCTCCTGATGCGTGCTGCTCAAGTCAGTTTTCAAGCTGCGGTGTTGAGTGACAAGGCGGCTTTCCGGACACCCCGTGGGGAGGTTGTGTGATGCTTCCTGCGCGAGTCGTCCACAATTGGTGGAGTGGCGGCTATCGGCTCGCTGTGACCGGTATCACCGCCGCGGTGTGATCCGTGATTTAGGGAGCGCATGCGTACGGCGATAACCTGCCATCCGGACATGCCGCGTGCCCGGTCACGGTGTACGCACCCGGCGCCTCCTCCGGGGCACCGAGGGTGCGGGGAGGGTCACCTCCCCGGTCCTCGGATCCTGGGCGGGGGCACCTCCCGGCACCCTCGGGGCGCCGGGGGATCCCGAGCAGTGACAAGTGACGGCAGAGACAGCGGTGACAGCGCAGTCACGTTGCCCCTCGCGGCACGCCCACGAGATGGGGACACCCCCCGCCCTCCAGGGCAGTGGGGGAGCAGACAGCCGAACCCAAGCGGCTGGATCACGATCACGATAGGGACGGACGCGCGTGGACCTCTTCGAATACCAGGCGAGGGACCTCTTCGCCAAGCACGGTGTACCGGTGCTGGCCGGTGAAGTCATCGACACGCCTGAGGCGGCGCGCGGGGTGGCCGAGCGACTGGGTGGCCGGGCCGTCGTCAAGGCGCAGGTCAAGACCGGTGGCCGCGGCAAGGCGGGCGGCGTGAAGCTGGCCGCGGACCCCGAGGACGCGGTCGCCAAGGCCGGCCAGATCCTCGGCATGGACATCAAGGGCCACACGGTCCACAAGGTCATGCTGGCCCAGACGGCGGACATCGCGGAGGAGTACTACGTCTCCTTCCTGCTGGACCGCACCAACCGCACCTTCCTCGCCATGGCCTCCATCGAGGGCGGCATGGAGATCGAGGAGGTCGCGGCCACCAAGCCCGAGGCGCTCGCCAAGATCCCGGTGGACGCCATCGACGGCATCACCGACGAGAAGGCCCGCGAGATCGTCGCGGCCGCCGAGTTCCCGGCCGAGCTCACCGACCAGGTGGTCGAGGTCCTGAAGTCCCTCTGGACGGTCTTCGTCACCGAGGACGCCCTGCTGGTCGAGGTGAACCCGCTGGTCAAGACCGCCGACGGCAAGGTCATCGCGCTGGACGGCAAGGTCTCCCTCGACGACAACGCCGCCTTCCGCCAGCCCGACCACGAGGCCCTGGAGGACAAGGCCGCGGCCGATCCGCTGGAGGCCGCCGCCAAGGCCAAGAACCTCAACTACGTCAAGCTGGACGGCGAGGTCGGCATCATCGGCAACGGCGCGGGCCTGGTCATGTCCACCCTCGACGTGGTCGCCTACGCCGGCGAGCAGCACGGCGGCGTGAAGCCCGCGAACTTCCTCGACATCGGCGGCGGCGCCTCCGCCCAGGTGATGGCCAACGGCCTGGAGATCATCCTGGGCGACCCGGACGTCAAGTCCGTCTTCGTCAACGTCTTCGGCGGCATCACCGCGTGCGACGAGGTCGCCAACGGCATCGTGCAGGCCCTGGAGCTGCTGAAGAACAAGGGTGAGGACGTCACCAAGCCGCTCGTCGTACGCCTCGACGGGAACAACGCCGAGCTGGGCCGCAAGATCCTCTCGGACGCCAACCACCCCCTCGTCCAGCGGGTGGACACCATGGACGGCGCGGCCGACAAGGCTGCCGAGCTCGCAGCCGCCGCGCGCTGACGCCGCGCGTCCCCGTCCCTCCACTCGACATCAAGGAAACGATCAGCAAGCCATGGCTATCTTCCTCACCAAGGACAGCAAGGTCATCGTCCAGGGCATGACCGGCTCGACCGGCATGAAGCACACCCGCCTGATGCTCGGCGACGGCACGAACGTGGTCGGCGGCGTGAACCCCCGCAAGGCCGGCCAGACCGTCGACTTCGACGTCCCCCAAGGCCTTAAGGGCCAGGGCGGTGCCCCCACCGAGGTGCCCGTCTTCGGCTCCGTCAAGGAGGCCGTCGAGAAGACCGGCGCCGACGTCACGGTGATCTTCGTTCCCGAGAAGTTCACCAAGGACGCCGTCGTCGAGGCGATCGACGCGGAGATCCCGCTGGCCGTCGTGATCACCGAGGGCATCGCGGTGCACGACTCCGCGTCCTTCTGGGCGTACGCCGGCAAGAAGGGCAACAAGACCCGGATCATCGGCCCCAACTGCCCCGGCATCATCACCCCCGGACAGTCCAACGTCGGCATCATCCCCGGCGACATCACCAAGCCCGGCCGGATCGGCCTGGTCTCCAAGTCCGGCACGCTGACGTACCAGATGATGTACGAGCTGCGTGACATCGGCTTCTCGACCGCCATCGGCATCGGCGGCGACCCGGTGATCGGCACCACCCACATCGACGCGCTCAAGGCGTTCCAGGCCGACCCCGACACCGACCTGATCGTGATGATCGGCGAGATCGGCGGCGACGCGGAGGAGCGGGCGGCCGACTTCATCAAGGCCCACGTGACCAAGCCGGTCGTCGGCTACGTCGCGGGCTTCACGGCCCCCGAGGGCAAGACGATGGGCCACGCGGGCGCCATCGTCTCCGGTTCGTCGGGCACCGCCCAGGCGAAGAAGGAGGCGCTTGAGGCCGCGGGTGTGAAGGTCGGCAAGACCCCGACGGAGACGGCGCGACTGGCCCGCGAGCTCCTCAGCTGACGGTGCGCCGTATGCGGGGCTGAGCCCCGCCCCCGGGGGTGCGAGGAACCGTGCGGCAGGCCGCGACGGGGTGCGTCGGGTCGTCACCGGCCCGGCTGGGTGGTTGCTGTCGTGGCCGGGCCGTCGGCCGGTGGTGGGCTGCTCGCGTAACCCCCGCGCCCCCGCAGGGCGCCCGGCGCGAGTGCTTCCGGTCAGCCGGGGTGCGGGTGGAGGCGGAACGGGGGCGCCGGGAGGTCGCGGGGGGCGCCCCGGGGGCCCACCAGGGGGCCGGGGCCCAGGTGGGCCCGGACGCCTGGGAGCGGCCTGCCCGGCGCGATCGGCGCCTCGTAGTGCGTCGGCGCCGTACACACCGTGAACGCCGTGGCGGCCGCGATCAGCACCGTCAGCCCGACCGAGCCCCGGGTCACCGCCCGCGCCCGCCGCTCCGCAGCCCGCCGTACCCCGGAGACCTCCGGCACCGGGACGTCCGCGCCGGCCGCGAGCCGTTCCAGGGCCTCCCGCAGCGCCTTGGGGCGGCCGAGCCCCGGCACCCGTTCGCCCACGGCCGACCGCGCACGCGCCAGCCGGTGCGCAGCTCCCAGCGCGGTGGCCTCCGTCTCCAGCGCGACGCCGGCCAGGGCGATCCCGAGGCCGTCGTGGAGGAGCAGCGTCCTGCGGTGCGTCCCGGGCAGGCCGAGCAGCGCGCCGAGCAGGGCGCGGTCCTCCTCCGCCGCCGGCACCGCCCGCCCCCTGTGCCGGCCGGGTCGCAGCCGGTGCCACGGCGACACCGCGTACTCGTGGACGGCCGCACGCACCCACCCCGCCGGATCCGTGTCGACGGCGACCTCGGGCCACCGGTGCCAGGCCGTCTGGAACGCCCGCCGCACCGATTCCTCCGCCAGCGCGGGCCGTCCGGTGAGCAGATACGCCTGCCGCGCCAGCCCGGGAGCGCTGTGCGCGTACAGCGCGTCGAACGCCGCGGCGGGGGTGCGTGGCGGCCCGCCGGACGCGGCGGCGTCCGGGACCCGGGGCCCGGGACAGGCGGCACCCGCTCCCCGGAGGCGGACGGAGCCGGGCACGCGGGGCAGACGGGGCGTGCCGGGCCCGCGGAGCGCGCCGGACGTACCGGGCCCGTGGGCCACGCCGGGCGTACCGGGGGCGCCGGATCCGGTACGGGCAGCCGACGGGGCCGACGTCACCGTTCGTACGAAGATATGCATGACACTATCTTGATCGACACTTCCGATATATGCCTGTTGCGCCGGAAATGCCGGAGTCATTGGGAGCATGGCGGACGTGACTCAGATGATCAACCGCCGAGTGTCGCTGCCGCCCCTGCTCGCCGAGCTCTCCCAGGCTCCCGAGCGCTCGCCCGGCCCCCTCGCGGCGCTGGCCGGGGGCGCGCTCGCGGCGGGCCTCGGCCTCGGTCTGCTGGTCACCCTCGCGATGATCCTGTGGATCGGCTCGCCCTATCCGGACAGCGGGCTCGGCGGTGCGCTCCATGTCGCCGCGTCCCTCTGGCTGCTCGCCCACGGCGTGGAGCTGCTCAGGACCGGCACCCTCTCGGGCACCCCGGCCCCCGTGGCGGTCACCCCGCTGCTGCTGGCCGTCCTCCCGCTGTGGCTCGCGTACCGGGCGGCCCATCGGGCGGCGAGCCCGGAGCCGGCCCACCGCGGCGGGGGCTCGCGCACTGCAGGTACGGTGCGGGCGACGAGGCGCGGGCGACGGCGCAAGGGTGGTGCGGGGCGCGACGGCGGTGCGGGGCGCGCTGTAGGGGCGGCTGGCGACCCCGCACGCCCGGGCGCGGACGGGACGGCCGCCGGTGCGGGAGGCACGCCGGGGCCCGGCCCGGGTCCGGCGTACCGGCCCGTGTGGCCCTCGCCGCACGCCGCGTGGTGGGGCGTGATGGCGGGGTACCTGCTGGTCGCCGGGGCCACCGCGGCCTACGCGAACGGCGGCGCGCTCCGGCCCGTCTGGGCGAGTGCAGCGGTGCGGCTGCCGCTGCTGCTGGGGGCGGCGGTCACGGCGGGCGTCTGGCGGGCCCGCGCCCGCCTCCGCGCCACACGGCCCGCCCGCGCGCACCGCACCGTACCGGACGGCGCCGCCCGGAAGCGTGCCGCCCGGAATCGCGCCGTACGTGACCGTGCCGCGGGGGACGCGTCGGCCCGCCGGGGCCGGCTCTCCCTCCTCCGCGTCCTCCGCGTCCTCCGCGGCAGGCGCACCGCCGCGCCCCCGGCGCCCCCGTCCCCCCTGGCGGTGGGCCGTGGCGCCATCGTCCTGCGCCGTACCTCACCCGGCCGCCGGGCCCGGACGACGGGAGACGCCACGGATGCGGTGGCCGGGACGCCGGGGGAGCACCGGACTGAGGGACCGCCGGCCGCCTCCTCGGCGGGGACGGCGGGGACGGCGGGGACGGCGGGGATGCCGGGGGTGGTGGGTGCTGTGCGCACGGTGGGTGCCGTGAGCGCGGTCCGGACGGTGGGGGCGTCCACGGCCGGTTCGGACGGGGCCCGGGAGCCCACGGCCGGGAACGGGGACGTGCCCGGGTCGGCGGCGGCTCTGGATATTCCCCGGGCCGCGGAGCAGTACGGGGGCGTGTCCGGGTCCGGGGATGGGTTCGGGGACGGATCCTGCGACGGGTTCGGGGTCGGAGACGGGTTCGAGAACGGGTCCTGTGACGGGTTCGGTTCCGGGGGCGGGTCCGGGCCCGGGGATGCCGGGTCCCGGGACGGGGACGCAGGCGGGTGCCCGCCGGAGGTCGCTTCCGCCGCGGGGGCGGGTGCCCCGGCGCCGGGTTCCGGCGGCGCCGGGGGAGCCACGGCGGACGACGGTGCCGGGCCGGCGGACCGGGAGGCCGCTCCCGCGGGGGCCGCTCCCGCGGGAGCCGCGGACGGGCGCCTGGCCGCCCCGGCCCCGGGCCGGGCGGCGAGTGCCGCCGCCGCGGAGTCCGAAGACGCCGGACGACCCGCGACCGGTGACGGCTCCACCCCGCCCGGGGGCCGGGCCGGTGGCCGGGCCGGGGGCCGCGAGACCGCCCGTGCCGCGGCGGCGGCCGGTATGCGGGTGCATCGCGACGCCGCGGCCGTGGCCGAGCCCTCGGAACGGGCGATGGCGCGCCGCCGGCTCCGCGCCACCGTCCGGGCGGCGACCACCGCCACGTCCGTGCTGCTCGCCGGCGGCGCCCTGCTCGCCCTGGTGCCGCTGCTGCTCCGGCAGAGCGAGGCCCGCGCCGCCTTCCCGCACCTGGCGCAGGACAACGCGGGCCGTGCCGCCGTCGTGGTGCTGGCGCTCGTGCTGCTGCCCAACGCGGCCGTCTGGGGCGCGTCCTTCGCCCTGGGCCCCGGTTTCCTGCTCGGCGGCAGCCATGTGATCGCCCCGCTGGGCACCGCTCCGGTCCGGCTGCTGCCCGGGGCGCCGCGGCTGCCCGTGCTGCCTGCGGAGGGGTATGGCGCGCCGCTGACGTGGGCGGTGGGAGTGGTGCCGCTTGCGGCGGGGCTGGTGCTGGCGTGGCGCACGGCGGATGCGGCGGCACCGGCGTACGGAGAGCGGGAGGAGGCGTGGGGCTGGGGGCGCACGGTGCTGGTTGCGATGGGGGCGGCGGTGTCGTGCGGTGTGCTGACGGCCGTGCTGTGCACCCTGGCGGGCGGGCCCATGGGGGTGGACGAGCTGGCTCGCTTCGGGCCCGTGTGGTGGGAGGCGGGGGTCGCGGCCACGGCGTGGACGCTGCTTGTGGGGGTGCCGGCCGTTCTGGTCCTGCGAGGCTGGCGCACCCGCCCGCGCGCCCGGGGGCGGGCGCTGCGCCGCTACCGCCCCTGACGGGGCCGGCCGTCTCCGGTGCCTCCGCCGACAGCCGGATCTCTGCGCACCTCCCCTGCGCCCCTCTTCCGCTTTCCCGCCGCCCGGGAGTTGTGCGGGTCGGCGGGTGTGCGGGTCGCCTCGGGAACCATCTGCCGGTGGCTGGTCGCCCGCGGCCACGCTGCGGAGCTGCACATCGACACGGCCCCGCGCCCCTTCGCCCCGTCCCGCGGCGGGCGTTATGCCTTGAGCAGCCGCTCGCTCAGTTCCCAGAGGCGCCGCGCCGATTCCGGATCGATGGAGTGCGGCACGACGGTGGAGGGGATGTCCTCCTCGGTGCCGAAGTTGATGGGCTTCGGATCGGCGTCCAGCGGAGAGACGTCGTTGTCCTTGAGGTAGACGCCGCCGATGCCGGCGAGCAGGGGGCTGGTCGCCGCGAACACGATGGTGCCGGCCCCTTGTTGCGGCGTCTTCTTCTCCCGGTCGGGGGCGATGATCGGCCGCCCGGAATCGTCGATGATCCCCATGGCACGCAGTTCGCCGTCGCTTATCCAGGGTGTCCGCTCTTCGCCCTCGGCCAGGAGGGGCCCCAGTTCCGTGCCGAAGACGATGCCCGGGTGGACGGCGTAGCCGCGGACTCCGTCGTCGGCCCATCGACGGTCCAGCTCCACGGCGAACAGGACGCCTGCGGCCTTGGACTGCCCGTAGGCGAGCATGGGCTGGTAGCCGGTGGTGAAGTGCGGGTCGTCCCAGCGGATGCCCGTGATGCGCTGGGCGCCGGAGGACACGTTGACGACTCGGGCGCCGTGCGCGGCGCGCAGCGCGGGCAGCAGGCCCAAGGTCAGCTGGAAGTGGCCGAGATGGTTGAGCGCGAAGTGCGATTCGTAGCCGCGCGCGTCCCTGACCAGTTCGCCGCCCATGATGCCGGCGTTGTTGACCAGGACGTGGAGCGGGCGGCCGGAGTCGAGGTACCGGGCGGTGAAGGCGTCGATCGACGCCGGGTCGAGGAGGTCCAGCCGACTGGTCTCGACCCGCTCGGTCCCGGCGAGCGCGGAGGCGGCGCGGTCCGGGTTCCGTGCGGCCACGGTGACGGACGCGCCGGCCTTGCCGAGCGCACGGGTGGTCTCCAGGCCGATCCCGCGGTGGCCGCCGGTGACGATGACGTTCTTGCCCGACAGGTCGATGCCCTTGAGGACGTCGTCGGCCGTCGAGGCCGCGGTGAAACCTGATCCGATGGGGTGTTGTCTGTGCGTCATGACATCACTGTGCACGGGGCCCCGTCGTACTTTGAATCATTGACCGTCCATATTTCTTGCGCGATAGTACGGAGATGGTCGGTGATCAACTGTCCGAGGTGTTCGACCTGGTCGAGGTCCGCGGACACGTGACGGGCGGGTTCGCGGTGCGGGGCCCTTGGCTGTCGCGGGCCCCGATCGATGCCCCGATGAAGTTCATCGCGATGGTGCGCGGTCGGGCCCGCCTGACCACCGACGGCATCGACCGTCCGGTCGGGCTCGAGTCGGGCGACGTCGCCGTGCTGAACGACCGGACGTGGCTGGAGGTCGAGGGCGGCGCCGGCGACGGACCGCGCCGCGAGATCGTCCCTGAGACGGGTTTTCCCGCCATCGGCCGCGTCGGTGCCGACCGCGGTACCGACGACGTCGTCCTCGGCGGACGCATCGACCTCAACCCGGCCGGTCGGGCACTGCTGGGGCAGGCGCTCCCGCCGGTGGGGCACGTCCGGGCGTCGGCCGCCGCGGCGACCAACCTGCGCGGCAGTCTCAACCGGTTGTTCGACGAGGCGACCGGCAACCGGATCGGCTCGGCCTTCGCGATCCGGCAGTACGCCCAGCTCCTGTTGCTGGAGGTGCTGCGTGCCTACGTCGACCAGGCCGAACTCCCTCCGGGGTGGCTGCGGGTGCTGACCGACGAACGCCTGCGTCCGGCGCTCGGCCTCATGCACGGCGAACCCGGAAGACCTTGGCGGTTGGAGGAGCTGGCGCGCGCGGCGGCGATGTCGCGGACCTCGTTCGCCGAACGTTTCCGGGCCCTGGCGGGTGTACCGCCACTGACCTATCTGAACCGCTGGCGGATGCTGCTGGCGCAGCGCGCCCTCCGGAACGGCGATGTCCGCGTCGGGTCGCTGGCAGCGGAACTGGGTTACGGGTCGGAGAGCGCGTTCAGCACCGCGTTCAAACGCGAGGTGGGCGAGTCACCGCTGCGCTACCGACACCGCGTGCGCAACGAGCCGTCAGCCCGTCCCGAGTCCGTACCGGGATGATTCCCCGCGCGCTGACGGCCGACGGCATCCACCCAGGGGCGCGGGGAACCGCGCGACCGGCCACGGCGACGCCCGCACGTCCCCGCCGACCGAACGACCTCACCCCTACCGTGCAAGTGCCACGCGCCGCATCACCGGAGCGCCCGCACCGCGGCGCGCCGCGCGGGAAGTCGCTAGCCCTCTGTGCCGAGAACCGTCCGCAGGTTCTGCGGAAGGAGGTGGTCGCAGGACTGCCTCGCCGACGTGGTCAGCGCATCGTTCACGCACGTGTAGTAGTCGTGGTACACGAGCTGCGCCGTGAACGTGGCGGCCACCATCGCCAGGGCGAGTGACGCCGTCACCAGCCCGCTGACCGCCGCCGTGGCCTGCGGCCGCGCACCGGAGGCGGAACCGGATGCGGAGGCGGAACCCACGACCGGAGAACCGGAAGCCGGGCCGGAACCGGAACCGGAACGGGCTGAGGGGGCCGGGCCCAACGCCCCGGACGACGGCCGGCCCGCCGCGGCCGCAGGCGCCGTCGGATCCGGCCTCCGCGGCTTGGCCCGCAGCGAGCTGATGCCCCAGTAGAGCCCCAGCGCCCCGAGCAGCAGGGCCAGCTCCCGCCAGCCGAAGAGCGCGAAGAAGAACGACCACATGCCGCTGAGCAGGGCATACCGGGCGCGCCGCTGCGCAGGATCCGTCGGGTCCCAGCGCAGCCCGCCGCCCTGCCCCGAGGGCTCCTCGGGGCCGCCCTGGCCGCCGGGCCGCTCCCCGAACCGGCCGGGCGACCGGCCGGGCTGCTGATCACTCCACTGACTGCCCCACGGGGACCGCCCGCTGCCCCGGCCCTGGCCGGAACCGGAGCGCGAGCCGGAACCCTCCGCGGGCCGCCGTGGCTGCCAGGGCCGGTCCGGGGCGCCCTCCGGCGGCGGCGCGAAGGGGTTGTCCTCCTGTCCGCGCGCCCTGCCGCGCCCCCGCGCGCCGCTCCCCGCGCCCGAGTCACCCTGCCCGTGCGATGCCGCACCACCCTGCCCGTGCGCCCCCGAGTCGCCGGCCGGCCCGGAGCCGCCCGCACCCGGACCGTCCGCACCGCCCGTCCCCGGCGCCCCGCCGCGGGACCCGGCACCGCCGTCCGCGGCGCCATCGGACCCGTCTCCCGTACCCGGGGCTCCCGCCGTACCCGGCGCTTCCGCGCCCGGCGAACCGTCCCCCTGCGAACCCTCGTACGAGCGGCCCCGTGGCGGCGCGGGGTGCTGCTCGCGGAGGAGGAGAGCCCCGGCCTTCCCGCCCCACGGCGCCCCGGGCGCGCAGGGCTGCGAGGGCAGCGGCAGGAGACGGAGGCTTGGGTCCGGCATCAGGAGTGCGTCTTCCCTCGGTGTACTGGGCGATGGACGGTGGTGCTGTGTCGATGGAGGTCGATGTCGTCGGGGTGGTTCGGGTGGTCGGTCGGCGTTCTCGGCGTTCTCGTCGTACTCGGTGTACTCGGCGTTCTCGGTGCGTTCTCGGTGCGTTCTCGGTGTGGGTGGTGTCGTCGGTGTGGGTGGTGTCGTCGGTGTCGGCCGTGCGTCCGCGTGGCGGTTGCCCGGTGTGCCGGGCGGGTGCGGGATCGCGGCGTGTCCCGTACCGCCGGTCCGCCGGGAGACAACCGTGCGGACCGTCGTGCGGATCGTGCCGGGGCGCGGGTACACGGCCCTGCCCCCTGCCAACGACCGGAGCACCCACAGCGTTCCCGTACGGAGCCGCGCTGTTCCCGTACGGAGCCACCCCAGACGCTACCTCCCGCTCACGCCCCCGTCCCGAGGGGGCCGCTTCCGGGTGCCGGTATCGTTTGTGGCGTCGGCTGCTTCGTAGAGTCCCCCGTATTCCGGAACGCGAAGCCTTCGTATGACCCTACAAAGCCGTACGGCCGGGCGGACGTACAACGCCGTACGACCCGCCTGAAGCCCCCTGCCGGGCCTGTCGGCCGCCGCCCGCCCCGGCAACCCTTCGGCACCGTTCGGCACCGCATCGGATCCTGTGAGAAAGGGCCCCACCGTGGCTCCCACTGAGGCCGCCAAGCGCCTCGTCGTGCTGGTCTCCGGCTCCGGCACCAATCTGCAGGCCCTGCTCGACGCCATCGCGGCCCGCGGCCCCGAGGCGTACGGCGCCCGGGTCGTCGCCGTGGGCGCCGACCGGCACTCCGCGACCGGTCTGGAGCGCGCCCGCGCCGCCGGGCTGCCCACGTTCGTGTGCCGCGTGGCCGACTACCCGAACCGTGCCGCGTGGGACGCGGCGCTCACCGAGGCCACCGCCGCGCACCGGCCCGACCTGGTGGTCTCCGCGGGCTTCATGAAGATCCTGGGCAAGGAGTTCCTCGCCCGGTTCGGCGGGCGGACCGTCAACACCCACCCCGCGCTGCTGCCCAGCTTCCCCGGGGCGCACGGGGTGCGGGACGCGCTGGCCTACGGCGCGAAGGTCACCGGCTGCACCGTCCACTTGGTCGACGACGGCGTCGACACCGGCCCGATCATCGCGCAGCGCGCGGTCGAGGTGGTCGAGGAGGACACCGAGGAGGGCGAGGCCGCTCTCCATGAGCGCATCAAGGACGTCGAGCGACGGCTGCTCGTCGATGTCGTGGGGCGACTGGCCCGGCACGGCTACCGCATCGAGGGACGAAAGGTAATGCTGCCCGATGAGCAATGAGGGCGTGACCACCGAGACCGCCGGTACAGCGGGTGCAGCAGGCGCAGACGGCTCGCGGGTGCCCATCCGCCGGGCGCTGATCAGCGTCTACGACAAGACCGGCCTGGAAGACCTGGCGCGCCACCTGCACGAGGCAGGCGTCGAGCTGGTGTCGACCGGCTCCACCGCCGCCCGGATCGCCGCCGCGGGCGTGCCGGTGACCAAGGTGGAGGACCTGACCGGCTTCCCCGAGTGCCTGGACGGCCGGGTCAAGACGCTGCACCCGCGCGTGCACGCCGGGCTCCTCGCCGACCTCCGCCTGGAGGACCACCGCCGGCAGCTCGGTGAGCTCGGCGTCGAGCCCTTCCAGCTCCTCGTCAGCAACCTGTACCCGTTCCGCGAGACCGTCGCCTCCGGCGCCTCGCCCGACGAGTGTGTGGAGCAGATCGACATCGGCGGCCCCTCCATGGTGCGCGCCGCCGCCAAGAACCACCCCTCCGTCGCCGTCGTCACCAGTCCCGGGCGGTACGGGGACGTGCTCGCCGCGGTCCGTGCGGGCGGCTTCGACCTGGCGGCCCGCAAGCGGCTCGCGGCGGAGGCGTTCCAGCACACCGCCGCGTACGACGTCGCCGTCGCCTCCTGGTTCGCCGGCGAGTACGCCCCGGCCGACGACACCGGCCACCCCGACTTCCTGGGCGCCGCCTACCGGCGCAAGAACGTGCTCCGGTACGGCGAGAACCCGCACCAGGGCGCAGCGCTGTACGTCGACGGCACCGGCGGCCTCGCCGAGGCGGAGCAGCTGCACGGCAAGGAGATGTCGTACAACAACTACACGGACACGGACGCCGCCCTGCGTGCCGCGTACGACCACGCGGAGCCGTGCGTCGCGATCATCAAGCACGCCAACCCGTGCGGGATCGCCATCGGCGCGGACGTCGCCGAGGCGCACCGCAAGGCGCACGCCTGTGACCCGGTGTCCGCCTACGGCGGCGTCATCGCCGTCAACCGCCCGGTCTCCAAGGAGCTCGCCGAGCAGGTCGCCGACATCTTCACCGAGGTCATCGTGGCCCCGGGCTACGAGGACGGCGCTCTGGAGGCGCTCACCAAGAAGAAGAACATCCGGGTGCTGCGCACCGCCCGGGGCCCGGTCAACGAGGTCGAGGTGCGGGGCATCGACGGGGGCGCGCTGCTGCAGGCCGCCGACCGGTTCCAGGCCGAGGGCGACGACCCGGCCGGCTGGACGCTCGCGGCCGGCGAGGCGCTGTCCGAGGCGGAGCTGCGCGAGCTGGCGTTCGCCTGGCGGGCCTGCCGGGCCGTCAAGTCCAATGCGATCCTGCTCGCCAAGGACGGCGCGAGCGTGGGCGTCGGCATGGGGCAGGTCAACCGCGTGGACTCCTGCCGGCTCGCCGTGGAGCGCGCGGGTGCCGAGCGAGCCCGGGGCTCGTACGCCGCGTCGGACGCGTTCTTCCCGTTCCCCGACGGCCCGGAGATCCTGATCGGCGCCGGAGTGCGGGCGATCGTGCAGCCGGGTGGGTCGATCCGCGACGAGCAGGCCGTGGAGGCCGCGCGGAAGGCGGGCGTGACGATGTACTTCACCGGGACGCGGCACTTCTTCCACTGAGTCCCGGTGGCCCCGTGAGCGTGCCGGGTCGATGAGTGTGCCGGGACCGTGGGCGTGCCGGGTCGATGAGTGTGCCGGGTCCATGAGGTGCCGGATCGATGAGCGTGCCGGGTCCGTGGGCGTGCCGGGTGCGTGCCGAGCGCCGAGCCCCGAGCGCGGTGGCCGGTCACGCGTCGAGTCCGTGACGCGTCGCGTCGTCCCCGCGCGCGTGCCGTCGGCCGCGCTCCCGGGCTTCGCCGCCCTCCCCCGTCGGGGCGGCGAAGCCGTGGCCGGAGCGCGGCCGACGGTGTCCGGGGGCGCCCGGGCTGACGGCGCCTGTCAGCCCGGCCGCCGTGGTGCGGCGATCAGCAGGGACGCAGGGAGTAGATCGGGTCCCACGTCGCGGTGCCCTGCTGGTAGGCGACCGAGTGCCAGCGCTCGCTGCCGTCCTGGTTGTAGAACCGGGCGACCGTGCCCGGTGTCTGGTTGTTGATGAACGGGCCGTCGCCCGTCCAGTTGGACACGGTCCACGGCTGGCACTTGTAGAAGTCGAAGTTCGTGCCCCTGACGGTCATGCACAGGTGGCCGTACGCGCAGCTCAGGTCCGCCTGGTCGGTGCCGGTGGGGCTGACGGTGACGGTCAGGCCGTCGTACATGACCTGGTTGGCGGAGACCTGACGGCCGCCGCCGTTCCAGTCGAGGACGGCGTCGACCCGGTGCTGCAGGCTGGTCGCCTGTGCGTCGGTGAGGCCGCCGGCGACCGTCTGCGCGTGGAAGTCCGGCCCGGCCGTCGCGGCCGTCGCGGCGGTCGTCGTGCCCCCCGTCAGGGCGGCCACCGCGGCCAGCGTCACCGCCATCTTGTTGATCTTCATGCGTTCCCCCTTGTGATGCCTCCGCTCCACCGTGGCGGTGGAGTGTCATCACCGTGCCAGCGGGCGGCGCCCGCCGGTACCTCGGATCTCTGAGGGTGCTCAGCGGGGGTGCGCGGGTGTGTACTCCTTGAGGTAGTGCTCGATCCGCGAGGCGAAGATCTTGTACTTGTCGGGCACTCCGTGGGCGCCCACGACCCTGGAGGCCGAGGTGACGTAGCCGACCGCGACCAGCGTCGGCCGGTTGCCCGCCAGGCCGTGCGCGGCGGACAGCCGGCGCCCGATCTCGCAGGTGTAGCGGCCCACGGCGCGGATCGACACGTCCGGTGCGAAGGGGGGCCTGAGATCCTCGGTCTTCTTGGTGCGCTTGTCGAAGTCGATCCAGTACCACAGGACGCTCGGCGTCCAGCGGGCGATGCCGTACTCATCGGCGGCGGGGTCGGAGAGGTCCGGGTCGAAGTCGCTCTCCACCTTGAGCAGGGCGGCGATCAGGGCGGGCGTGACGTCCTTCTCGCTGCAACCGTGCGCGGCGTCGACGATGAGGCGGCGGTACGCGACGGGGACGCCGCGGTCCGTGCGGAGTTCCGCGGCGCCGTACTCCGCCCGGTCGGCGCCGGCGTCGGTGTGGGAGCGGTACAGGCCGAAGGCGGTGCCGGCCGCCGCGAGGAGCGCGGTGGCGACCGCGGCCCCGACCACGCCGCGGCGGCGGATGCGGCGGGGTCCGAGCCGGGGGATCCCGGCGGAGCGCTCCGCGCCCGCGGCGGTCTCGACGCGCCGCAGCAGCGTGCCCGCGTCGTGGGCGGCACGGCCGTCATGGGTGCGGGTCAGGCAGTCGCGGACGATGTCCCGCCAGCCGTCGGGGAGTTCGGGGGACAGCCGCAGTTCGTCCTCCCCTCTGGCGTAGCGCACGGCGGCGTCCCTGCGGGCCGCCGGGGTGCCGCCGGGCAGCGGGTACGTTCCGGTCAGGACCAGGTGGGCGAGGACGCCGAAGGCCCAGACGTCCGCGGTCGGACGGATCTGCATGCCCCGCTCGCCGATCTCGGTCCAGTGCAGTTCCGGCGGCGTGAAGTCGGTGGTGCTGAAGGCGGGGGCATAGGCGTGGGTGCCCTCCAGCTCCGCGGCGAGACCGAAGTCGGCGAGCCGGACGGAGCCGTCCGCCATCAGCAGCACGTTCGCGGGCTTGAGGTCGCCGTGCACCCAGCCCGCCTGGTGCAGATGGGCCAGGCCCTCGCAGACCTGGGCGAGCAGCAGGGGCCCGCCGGGCACGGTGCCGCCCCGCCCCGGCGCGTCCCCGTACGCCCGGTCGAGCAACCGCGCCAGCGAGCCCTCCGCGCGCTCCAGCACCAGCACCGTGGCGCCGTCCAGCGCGGGCTGCGCCGGGTCGTCCACCGTCACGGCCTCGTACATCCGGACCAGGCGTGGCCGCCGCACCCTGGTGAGCAGGGCCGTCTCCCGGGCCGCCAGCTCCTGGAGGTGGCGCACCTGGCGGGGCGTGCGGGTGCCGGTGGCCAGGAACTTCAGCGCGACCGCCGGGGGACGGCCGGCCTCGTCCGGCTCCGTCGTGCGGCGGCCCGCGTACACGCTGCTGAAGGCGCCGGAGCCGAGCGCCTCGCGCACCTCCCACGCGCCCACGCGGTACCCGCGGGGGACCGGCACGGTGAGCGGCTCCGCGGCCGGGGTGCTCAACGCGTTCCGTCCAGCAGCGCCAGGTCGGCCTCGCGCACCAGGTCGAAGCGGAGTGCCAGCGAGACCAGCGTCTCCTTCTTGCCGTTGAAGCGCCGGCCGTCGGTCGCCGTCTCCTTCGGGTCCGGTCTCAGCCGCAGCTTGACAGCGAGGTAGTCGATGTTCCACTGCACCGCCGTGCGGGACACCGACGGCCAGGCCGGGCGCAGCCGGGCGACCACCTCGTCCGCGGTGGGCAGCGGGGCGAGCGGGTCGCCCCCCAGCCGCGGCGCGCACAGCGCCACCAGCACGAGGAAGTACCGCTTGGCGCGGTCCAGCGGGAAGGCGGCCGTGGTGGGCATGCCGTCGTGGCCGGTCCCGTCGGCCTCGCCGGCCCCGTCGGCCCCGTCGGCCCCGTCGGTCAGGTAGTCGTGGCGCGGGGCCCAGACGTCCAGGGTCAGCAGCTCGCCTGCGGCGGGCAGCACCATGCGGGAGAACTCGAACGGTATGGGGGCGTCCACCCGGCCCGGGGACACCTTGATGTGCTCGCCCGCGCCCTCGGGGTTCTCCACGACGTAGGTCTGCACGCGGCTGTGGTTGCTCAGGGTCCAGTAGGCGCTGGTCGCCGTGATCTCCCCGGCCGTACGCGAGACACCCTCGTGCGCGATGGTCAGATGCGGGCCGCGCGCCGACGCCGGTGCCGCCGAGCGCCCGAAGCGGAGGGTCTCACCGGGCGCGAGGCGGATCTGTTCCCGAGGGGTACTACAGCCGTCCGGTACCACGATGATGCTGTACACCGCGTCTTCCTCCCCGTTATCTTCTTCGCGGTCCTGCAAGAGGGCCGCTGGCCTCCGGGTCCGGTATGACTGTGTCCCCCTGTCGATGGGATGACCTGGGGGGTGGTGTCACCGGGCCCGTGGGGTGCCGTGGGAGACGCTGATGAGAGGTCCGACTACCGCCTGGCCGGGCGCAACGCCCGGCATCCTGCGGGCGGCAGGTCTGCATAACGTGGATGCGCGCGTACGGCTCCATCGCCCTGGCCAGCACCGCACGAGCCCTGTTCGGGAGGACAGGTTGTACGACATCGACGACGTAGGCGTCTTCCTCGGCCTGGACGTCGGCAAGAGCGCCCATCACGGACACGGCCTGACTCCTGCCGGCAAGAAGATCTTCGACAAGCCGCTGCCCAACAGCGAGACGAAGCTGCGAGCGGTGTTCGACAAGCTCGCCGCGAAGTTCGGCACCGTCCTGGTGATCGTGGACCAGCCTGCCTCGATCGGAGCCCTCCCACTCACCGTCGCCCGCAACGCCGGCTGCAAGGTCGCCTACCTGCCAGGCCTGGCCATGCGCCGGATCGCCGACCTCTACCCGGGCGAGGCCAAGACCGACGCGAAGGACGCCGCGGTGATCGCGGATGCCGCCCGCACCATGCCGCACACCCTGCGCTCGCTTCACATGACCGACGAGATCACCGCCGAGCTGACCGTCCTGGTCGGCTTCGACCAGGACCTCGCGGCCGAGGCCACCCGCACCTCCAACCGGATACGCGGCCTGCTCACCCAGTTCCACCCAAGCTTGGAACGCGTGCTCGGGCCACGTCTGGACCACCAGGCCATCACCTGGCTGCTGGAACGCTACGGCTCCCCAGCCGCCCTGCGAAGGGCAGGTCGTCGCAGGCTCGTGGAGGTGATCCGGCCCAAAGCCCCACGCATGGCCCAGCGACTGATCGACGACGTCTTCACCGCGCTCGACGAACAGAGCGTCGTGGTCCCAGGCACCGGCACCCTCGACGTCGTGATCCCGTCCCTGGCCCGCTCCCTCGCCGCCGTTCACGACCAGCGCCGGGCCTTGGAAACCCAGATCGGGACACTGCTGGAGGACCACCCTCTTTCGAAGGTCCTGACCTCGATTCCGGGGGTCGCGGTCAGGACCGCAGCCACCTTGCTGGTCACCGTCGGCGACGGCACCAGCTTCCCCACCGCCGCCCACCTGGCCTCCTACGCCGGCCTCGCCCCGACAACGAAGTCGTCGGGAACCTCGATCCACGGCGAACACGCACCCAGAGGCGGCAACCGGCAACTCAAACGCGCGATGTTCCTCTCCGCATTCGCCGCCCTGCACGATCCCGCCTCCCGCACCTACTACGACCGCTGCCGAGCCCGCGGAAAAACCCACACACAAGCCCTTCTCCGCCTCGCTCGCCACCGCATCAGCGTCCTGTTCGCCATGCTCCGCGACGGCACCTTCTACGAACCCAGAACCCCACGCCTCGCTTGACGAAAGACATAGAGGCACCCCCCCCGGCAGGGGCCCCGCCCTGTGCAGCAGCCAGGCCGGGGCCCCGCAGGACGTGCCACACGGAGCGCGTGCTCGATATGCGCTCCGTCGTACTGCCAAGATGCCAGCCGCTTTGCGCACGCCCAAGGTGATCTGCCGGCGGACCTGCGGCGTGTCGGTCAGCGGATTGCCACCCTGGTGGCGCGGCGATCACCGCCCGGCATCCGGGGCGGGGCCGGCGGTCCGTACGTTCGCGCAGGCCGCGACGGGTCCGCACGGACACGGCGCCCCCAGGGGCGGGGAGAGATCCGCTGCCGCCCCACGCCGGAACACATACGGGACGTGGCCGAAACGTACCGGGCGCGCGGTGGTGGAGCGGTGCGTCGAACCGGACGGGGGTACGGGGCGCGGACGGGGGTGCGGGGGTGTGGATCAGGGGCCTGGGACGGAGGCGGGGGCGTGGGGCGGGCCGGGTCCGGCCGCCGGGTGCGGGCTGGTGCGCACGGAGCGGGCCGGCCCGGACACCGGGCCCGGACGCCGGTGCGCACGGAGCGGCTCGGGTTCGGAGCGGGCCGTGGGGAGCCCGCTCGTCCCTCGCGAGGCGGTGTGGAGGCTCCGGTATGCGGCGCCTGCCGGCTGTGTCAGTACCTGGGCCGGTTGAACCACGCCGTGCTGGGGGCCACCATCATCGCCGCCGCGATGATGCCGCCGAAGACGATCCACAGCAGCGCGGAGAGCAGTGCCACCCCGGAGCCGTTGCTCGCGGCGCTGACCAGCGAGAGGACGCCGACCAGGGCGCCCAGGATGCCGTACACCATGGTGGTGATGCGCACGCCCTGGCCGCCGCGCGCGAACTTCACGCCGAGCGTGATGGAGAGCGCGGACAGCGCGAGGAACACGGCGGCGACGACCGCGATGATGCCGGCCGCGTCCTGGCCGAGGTCGGAGGCGACGTTGTCGCCGAAGACGTCCGCGCCGGAGTTCGAGATGTCGTTGACCGTCGCCGCCGCGTACATCAGGCCGATGCCGATGAGGACCTGCACCGCCGCGACGATGTAGAGGAAGACCCGCGCCGTCACCATCAGCCCCGGCATGGTGGGCGGCACCATGGGCCCGCCCGGGTACCCCGGGTACATCGGCGGCTGCGGGGGGTAGCCGTAGCCGGCGGGGTCCTGCGGTGCCTGCGGGTAGCCGTAGCCGGGCTGGCCCTGGGGCGGCGGGGGATAGGCGGCCTGGCCCGGGGGTTGCTGGGGCGGTGGGCCGTAGGGGTTGTTCGGGTCGCCGAAGCTCATCTGGCGGTTCCTCCGTGGGAAGTGCGGGGACGACGCGGTTCGCACGAAGGAGGAAGGCGGTATGGAAGCGGCCCCGTCCCCCCGGCACAGTCCGCGGTGCTGCGACGTCAATCGTTATAAAGCGCCATCGTATTGTCCAGCCGCATTCCGTATGTGTTGTGCAAGCGCAACCTCGCCGATCTTGGTGCCCGGGCCGCCGGTCCCGGTGCGGGGGCCCGGATTGGAACCGCGCCCCGCCGATCAGCGAGGATGGGGGGCATGACCGCCCAGATTCTCGATGGCAAGGCCACCGCAGCCGCGATCAAGTCCGACCTGACCGCCCGCGTGGCGGCGCTCAAGGAGAAGGGCGTACTGCCCGGCCTCGGCACGCTGCTGGTCGGCGACGACCCGGGCAGCCAGAAGTACGTCGCTGGCAAGCACCGCGACTGCGCCCAGGTCGGCATCGCCTCCATCCAGCGCGAGCTGCCCGCCACCGCCTCCCAGGAGGAGATCGAGGCGGTGGTCCGCGAGCTCAACGCCGACCCGGCCTGCACCGGCTACATCGTCCAGCTGCCGCTGCCGAAGGGCATCGACGAGAACCGCGTGCTGGAGCTGATGGACCCCGCCAAGGACGCCGACGGGCTGCACCCGATGAACCTCGGCCGCCTGGTCCTCGGCGAGCCCGCCCCGCTGCCCTGCACCCCGTACGGGATCATCCGGCTGCTGCGGCAGCACGGCGTGGAGATCAAGGGCGCGGACGTGGTGGTGGTCGGCCGGGGCGTCACCATCGGCCGCCCGATGCCGCTGCTGCTCACCCGCCGCTCCGAGAACGCGACGGTGACCCAGTGCCACACCGCCACCCGCGACCTCGCCGCCCACCTGCGGCGCGCCGACATCATCGTGGCCGCCGCGGGCGTGCCGCACCTGATCAAGCCCGAGGACGTCAAGCCGGGCGCGGCGGTGCTCGACGTCGGCGTCTCCCGCGACGAGCACGGCAAGATCGTCGGAGATGTGCACCCCGGTGTCGCCGAGGTCGCCGGCTGGCTCTCCCCGAACCCCGGCGGTGTCGGCCCGATGACCCGCGCCCAGCTCCTGGTCAACGTCGTCGAGGCCGCGGAGCGCGGGGCGGGGGGTGAGACGTCGTGACGGGCGAGCCGGGCACGCCGGCCGCCGCTGTGGGCGGTGCCGCCGGGAGCTCCGGCGGGGGCGTGGGCGGCGGCGCCGGTGCGGCCGCGGGTGGCGGCCCGGGTACGGCCGCGGGTGGCGGCTCCGGTCCCGACGTGGGCGTGGGCTCCGGCTCCGGCGTGGGCTCCGGCTCCGGCGCGGGCGTGGGCTCCGGCGCGGGTGCGGGCGTGGGTGGCGGTCCGGGCACGGGTGCTGGCGCGGGCGCGGGCGCCGGTGGCGCTGGGCAGGGCGGTGGCGTGCCGGCGCGGCGTTCGCGCCGTTTCCCGCTCTTCACCCGGGACACCGCGCGGCCCGAGGGCGGCGGCCGGGCGGCGCCCCGGGACGCCCCGGCGCCGGCCCGCCAGTGGCCGGTGCTCGCCGTGCTGGGCCTGGTCGGCGTCGGACTGCTGATGACCGCGTTCGACGTCTTCCGCGGCGGCACCCTGCTGGTCGGCCTGGGGCTGATCGCCGGCGCGCTGCTCCGCTGGGCGCTGCCGTCGGTCGGCATGCTGGCGGTCCGCTCCCGCTTCACCGACATGGTCACGTACGGGGTGCTCGGGACGGCGATAGCGCTCCTGGCGATGATGACCCAGCCGCACCCCTGGCTGGAGATCCCGTTCCTGGACGACATGCTGCACTTCACGATCAGCTGACCAGCTGAGCCTGCGACCGCCGAAGCCCGGCCGTACGCGGAAGACGGCGCCCGTCCTCTCCCTCGGTGGAGGACGGGCGCCGCCGCTCGTGCCGCACCGGCCGTGGCCGGCGCTCCGGCCCCGCCCCGTCGTGCTCCCGGGCGTTCCCCCTGGGGCCGTCGGCCGTTGCCCCACAGGTTCTTCGACCTGCCGAAACCGTTCAAGACCCGGCGGGGCGCCGTGGCATGGAGGTATCCGTTCCGGCACCGTGTGCCCGTCTCGGGGCGATGTGCGAACAGCTCCCGACGGCCGGCCCGCGGCGAGGATTTCGTGAGAAGGGCGCATGCTTCCGCCGAGCCGGGGAACCGGACCCATACCCCCACGGGAGTGGCCACACCCCCGACGGCGGCCGCTCACGCCCTCCCCCGCCCGGGCGGTGAGCGGCCGCCGTGTCCGTGCCGGCTGCGCAACGGCCGCCGTTCTCCCGGCCGTCGGACGCCCCCGAGGGGTGTCCTCCGCGCCGCCCGCGGGGGCGCGGCCCGCACGTCCGGGCCGCTGTGGGCCGGGCCACAGGGCCCTGCGCGGCCGGGGCGTGCCCGGCGCGATAGCCTGACGGCGATCTCTTGATGCCGAGAGACCACACCAGGGGCAGGGACCCCCACCGCCAGATGCCAACGGAGAACGCCATGACCCGCACTCCCGTGAACGTCACCGTCACCGGCGCGGCCGGCCAGATCGGTTACGCACTGCTCTTCCGCATCGCCTCCGGTCAGCTGCTCGGCGCGGATGTGCCGGTCAGGCTGCGGCTGCTGGAGATCACCCCGGCGCTGAAGGCCGCCGAGGGCACGGCCATGGAGCTGGACGACAGCGCGTTCCCGCTGCTGGCGGGCATCGACATCAGCGACGACCCGAACGTCGCCTTCGACGGCACCAACGTCGCCCTCCTCGTCGGCGCCCGGCCGCGCACCAAGGGCATGGAGCGCGGTGACCTGCTGGAGGCCAACGGCGGCATCTTCAAGCCGCAGGGCAAGGCGATCAACGACCACGCGGCGGACGACGTCAAGGTCCTCGTCGTCGGCAACCCGGCCAACACCAACGCCCTGATCGCCCGCTCCGCGGCGCCCGACGTACCGGCCGAG
This sequence comes from Streptomyces sp. DSM 116793, assembly GCF_057320905.1. Lineage (NCBI taxonomy): Bacteria > Bacillati > Actinomycetota > Actinomycetes > Kitasatosporales > Streptomycetaceae > Streptomyces > Streptomyces sp. DSM 116793. The sequence continues at coordinate 5,734,427 of NZ_CM170494.1, forward strand.
CGGTTCACCGCCATGACCCGGCTCGACCACAACCGCGCCCTCGGGCAGCTCGCCAAGAAGACCGGCGCGGCGGTCTCCGACATCACCCGCCTCACCATCTGGGGCAACCACTCCGCCACCCAGTACCCGGACATCTTCCACGCCCGGATCGGCGGGAAGAACGCCGCCGAGGTCGTGAACGACGAGAAGTGGCTCGCGGAGGACTTCATCCCGACGGTCGCCAAGCGCGGCGCCGCCATCATCGAGGCCCGCGGCGCCTCCTCGGCCGCGTCCGCCGCGTCCGCCGCCATCGACCACGTGTACACCTGGGTCAACGGCACCCCGGACGGCGACTGGACCTCCATGGCCGTCCCGTCGGACGGCTCCTACGGCATCCCCGAGGGCCTGATGTCCTCGTTCCCGGTCACCACCGAGGACGGCGCGTACAGCATCGTCCAGGGCCTGGACGTCAACGAGTTCTCCCGCACCCGCATCGACGCGACGGTCAAGGAGCTGAGCGACGAGCGCGACGCGGTCCGCGCCCTCGGCCTGATCTGACCCCTCCGGGTCACCCGGGGGTGCCGTCCCTCCGGCGAGGGGGAACCCTCCGCCCCCGCGACGCCCCCGGCCCGCCCGGCTCGCCCCGCCCGCCCCGCCCGCGCGGTGGCGGGCCGGGGCCGCCGAGGCCGCCAACTCCCCGGCGGGGGCAGCAGATTCACTCATCAAGGCGACGCTTGCGGTATCGCCGTGGCCATACCGTGCACTCTCCGCTACCGTCTGGACTCGACGCGTCAGCTCCGCCGACTCCGGCCCGCCCGGCCGGAGTCGGCCGGGACATCGGGGGACCGGACATGGAGAGCGAGCCGGCCGGGCAGGCCGTGCGGGACCACAGCCACACCGAGGCCACTCGCCTGCTGTGCGCGGGCGCCCGTCTCAGCACCCGCTTCCGCACCCGCGTCATCGACGAGCTGGTGGGCCAGGCCCAGCGCCCGGTGGCCCCCGCCTTCGGCGCCGACGTGCTCCCGGTGCTCGCCCACGCCCTGCACGCCCGCCGCGAGGAGGCGCGCACGGCCCTGCTGCTGCTCGCCGTCTGGGCCGGCTTCCTGGTCAGCGACGCCGTCATGACCTGGGACGCGCTGGCGGACGCCCACGGCGGCGACTCCGGCCTGTCCGCGGGCGACATCCCGCTGCTCTTCGTGCGGCCGGAGGCCGTGGCGGGGTTCCGGCCGGAGGTCCAGGGGCCCGGCCTCGTCTTCTCCCAGCTGAGCTGGGCGCTGTCGTACGCGGTGGTCGTCCTCCTGCTGTGGTTCTCCCGGCTGGTCTCCGCGGGCGGCGTGGACCTGTCGGAGGTGCTCCGCAAGGTGCCCCTGCCGGGCGGCCTGAAGTGGCTGCGGAGGAACGCCGCCGGGGCGCTGCGGCTGGTGGCCCGGGTCGTCGCCGTCCTGTACTGGTACGCCGCGTGCGGCACGATCGCCGACACCCCGTACCCGGTGGTCTTCCCGCTGCTGGTCGCCGCGGTGATCTGGCGGCACGAGTCGGCCCGGCGGCAGACCCTGCGCACCTCGCTCGCCCGGCGCACCTTCGCCACGGCCCAGCCCCCGCCCCTGCCCGCCCGGTACGCGCACACGGCCGGCCTCATCGAGCGCGAGCAGCGCGCCCGCCTCACCCTCTACGACCCGCACCGCCCCTTCGTCGGCGCCGGCACCCCGCGGGGGCCCTGGCTGGTCGTGCTGGAGCTCCAGCGCAGGAAGCGGGAGGACGGCGAAGGGGGCGGCGGTGAGGACGGCACGCGCGCGGAGGGCGAGCCGGCCCCGGCCGCGTCCCCCCTGCCCGGACCCCGCACGGCACCTGACGCGCCGTCCGGTCCGCTCACGGCGCGGGACGTCATCGAGATGATCGGCCCCAAGCTGCGCGCCCTGCGCAAGTCGGCCGCGGCCGGCGGCAAGGACCGGCTGCGGGCGCTGGAGATCGAGGAGTTCGTCTACCTGCCGTCCGGTGTCGGGCGCGACGAGCCGCTGCACACGGAGGACGGCGAGCAGCCCGCACCCGTGTACGACGAGACCCAGGTCGTCCGGCACCTCTCCGAGGCCGTGGGCGAGGGCGGCGAGGCGCGGCGCCACTTCCTGCGGGTCCGGGTCGGCGCCTGGGACGAGCAGGTCGTGGTCTCACTGCTGGTCAGGGTCCACACCCAGGGCGGCATGCTGGTCCTGGAGGTGGTGCCGCACGTACTCGGCCCGATCGTCCCGGAGTTCCGCGCCGTGGACGCCCTCGTCGCGGCCGAGCCCGCGGGGCCGCTGCGGGACGCCCTGCGGGCGGCCGTGGCGGCCCCCGCGGACGGGGTCGCGATCGGTGTCGGCGCGCTGCGCACCCTCCGCTCGGAGCTCCGGCTGAGGCTGGCCCCGCCCCGGCTGGCCGCCCCGGACGCGCCCGGGGTCTCGCTGCGCGAGCTGGGCAGCACCGACGAGCTGTCGCTGTTCCAGGAAATGGACGTGACCCGTTACATCCGGACCCTCCAGGACCGGATCGGCGAGGGCGTCCGCGACGCCCTGCAGGCCGGCGGCTACCGCACCGACCGCCTGGAGCAGAACATCACCACCATCAACAGCAGCCTCTACATCGGCGAGATGTCCGGCGGCGCGGTGGCCACCGGCACCCACGGCAGGGCCACCCACACGGAGGGGAGCATCGCATGACCACCGACGACGACCCGGCGGCCTCCGGCGCACCGGCGCCCGCGGAGCGCCCCGGCGGCGGCACCACCATCCGCATCGGCTCGATGAGCGGCGGCTCCCTCGCCACCGGCGAGCACGGCAGGGCCGAGTCCGTCAACCTCACCGTCCAGGGCCTCGACCCGGCCCAGCAGGAGCTGCTCGCCGCCGTCCGCGACTTGCGCCGGCGGCTGCCGGAGGAGGCCGCGGCCGGCACGGGCGCCGGGCTCGACGCCGAACTCGCCGAGGTGGAGGGCGAGATCACCCGACACGGTCAGGCCCCGCGCCCGCTGCTCGCCCGCCTGCTGGGCAGCCTCGCGGCGTACGGCCCGGCCGCGGGCACGGCCGCGGCCGTCACCACCGTCATCCAGGCCCTGGCACCCCTGCTGGCCTGAGCACCGGCCGCCCGCCCGCGTCCGCGGCACCGCGGCCCGTTCCGCGCACCGTTCATCCGAGGGGGACGAGATGGTCAGACGCTTCGACGCCGACCGCCAGGAGTGGGCCGGCGGCGAGCGGGAGAAGCGGCTCGGCGAGCTCCAGCGCGGTGACGCGCTGCGCCAGTACCGGGCCCTGCTGGCGTCGGTCACGGTCCTCGCCGTGTGCGGCCTCGGGTTCGGCACCTACGCCCTGGGCTGGAAGGACGAGCCCGAGCCGCCGAAGCCGCAGGGGTACTGGGTCATCCCGCCGAGCCAGGCGCCGAGCCACTCGCCGGGCGGCCCCGGCGGCCCCGGCGCCCCGTCGGCCTCGGCCGCACCGGGCGGCCTGCCGGCCGGGTACGGGGAGGTGGACGACCCCGAGGGGTTCCGGATCGCCGTGCCCGAGGACTGGCAGCGCTCCACCGCCGGCTCCAGCTACGGCTTCCCGGTGGTCAACTACCGAAGCCCGGACGGCTCCCGCAGGCTCCAGGTCTTCGAGGTGGAGGACCCCTCGCCGGGCGCCTCCTTGCAGACGTTCCTCGACCAGGTCCCCAAGTCCAAGGGCTTCAAGAAGCTGTCCCTCAAGGAGACAACCGACGCCGACGGCCGTCCGGCCGCCCGGCTCGAATACCTCACCGACAAGCTCACCGCCGAGCCCGACGTCGGCGGCTGGCACGTCGTCGACCACCGCTTCGAGGCGGCCGACGGCAAGCTGTACGCGCTGACCTCGTACGGCCGGGAGGCGGACGGCAGGTCCGACGAGCGCGAGGTCCTGGCCACGGCCCTCGCGTGGTTCTGTCCCCCGCTCACGGAGTGCCCCGCCCCGACGGAGGCGTCAGCCCCGTAGGGGCGGGGCACAGCCCACGACGGGGGCACCGTAGGCGCGGCTACCCCGACGACAGCCGTGCCTCCAGCTTGGACACGTCCACCGAGTCCGACGCCGGAGGCGTCTTCGTCGGTACCGGCTTGTTGTAGTCCGACAGAGTGACGTCCACGTTCGCCTGCCTGCCGCGGACGGTCGCCTTGAGCGGGAACGGCGTGCCCTCCGCCGAGACGAAGAGCGTGCTGGACCTGCCGCTGCGGGTGCCGCTGATCGGCACCGCGCGCGTGCCCGCGACCGTGGTGGCGCGCCCCTTGCGCAGCCCGCTCGCGGCGATCGCCGCGGTGCGCACCTCCCTGCGGAAGCCGCCCAGGTCGCACAGCCGCGCGGCCTCCTTCAGGAAGGTGCTGCCGGTGGTGCCGTGCACCCAGCGGCCGTGCAGGAACGACGCGGCGGTGCGGCCGGTCCTGCCCGGCAGCTGCGTCTTCCAGAACGTGTCGTTGGGCCGCAGCCACACCTGGTTGCCGCGTTTCACCAGCGACACCCGGCCGCCGTTGCCGTAGCCGAGGCCGGCCGTGCAGTCGCCGCGCCGGTCCAGGCGCAGGTCGGTCGAGCTGGGACGGTGCGGGTCGGAGCGTGCCGTGCGGTCGTTCAGGTGGGCGTGCAGCGAGGAGGCGCCCTGCAACGCCCTGGTGCTCCGGTCGGCGATCTGCTGGGCGCTGAGCCGTTCGATGCCGTTGTTGCCGCCGTCGGTGGCGAGGGCGGCCGCCGGCGTCCGCTGCGGGGCACCCGCGGAGCTGGGCGCGGCGGGCAGCGCGGCCAGCGCGACGGCGGCACAGCTCACCGTGGTGAGGAGCCCGTACCCGGCAGGGCGGGGCAGCCGCCGGCGCGCCGGCGGTACCCGTCGGCCCTCTCGCTCGGCCCGCCGTTTCCTGGGCGACGTCGATGCCATCACACACCTCCTGGGACATATCCCCCTTCGGCACCCATCAGCGTAAGTTCCGCCACCTGGCGCCGCACTTGCTGTGGGGGTCGGCGCGTTCACGGGGGGATCCCGTGTGGATCTCGCATGCTTTCGGCCGCCGAGGGAAGGCGCTCGGCCGCCGGCAGGGCCCGGTCGGCAGCAGAGCGCGACGGAAGGCATACGGAAGGTGTCCGCACAGCAGAGCATCCACGTGGGCGGGGAGTGGCGCGGGGCCCTCTCCGGGGCCACGCGCGAGATCATCGACCCGGCGGACGGCAAGCCGTTCACGGAGGTCGCCGAGGGCGGCGCGGAGGACGCGGACGACGCCGTGGCGGCCGCCCGCGCCGCCTTCGACGAGGGTCCCTGGCCGGACACCCCCGTCGCGGAGCGCGCCGCCGTGCTGCGCGCCGTGGCCGCCCTGCTCGCTCGGGACCGTGCGGAACTGGCGCTGCTGGAGAGCCGCGACACCGGCAAGACCCTCGCGGAGGGCCGTGCGGACGTGGACTGCGTCGCCGACACGTTCCGCTACTACGCGGACCTGGTGGGCGCGGAGGACCACGGCCGGGTGGTCGACGCGGGCTCCGCCGACGTCCACAGCGTCGTCGTCCACGAGCCCGTCGGCGTCTGCGCGCTGATCGCGCCGTGGAACTACCCGCTGCTCCAGGCCAGTTGGAAGATCGCCCCGGCGCTGGCGGCGGGCAACACCTTCGTGGTCAAGCCCTCCGAGCTGACCCCGCTGACGACGGTGGCGCTGGTCCGGCTGCTCGCGGAGGCGGGGCTGCCCACCGGGGTCGCCAACATCGTCACGGGGCCCGGCGACCCGGTCGGGGCGCGGCTCGCGGGCCACCCGGACGTCGACCTGGTCTCCTTCACGGGCGGCCTGGTCAGCGGCACCAAGGTGGCCGGGCTGGCGGCGGCGGGCGTCAAGAAGGTGGCCCTGGAGCTGGGCGGCAAGAACCCGAACGTCGTCTTCGCGGACGCCTGCGCCACCGACGCGGGCCTGGACACCGCCGTCGACCAGGCGCTGAACGCCGCGTTCATGCACAGCGGCCAGGTCTGCTCGGCGGGCGGCCGGCTGATCGTCGAGGAGTCGGTCGCGGAGCGGTTCGTCGCGGAACTGGCCCGCAGGGCCGCCCTGATCAGGCTCGGCCGCGGCACGGAGGACGGCGTCGAGTGCGGGCCCCTCGTCTCCCGGCAGCAGCGCGAGCGGACGGAGGGCTTCGTGGCGTCGGCGCTCGCGGAGGGCGCCGTGCTGCGCACCGGCGGCAAGCGTCCCGAGCCGTCCGCGGTCCGCCCCGCCACCGGCTACTTCTACGAGCCCACGGTGCTGGACCGCTGCCACCGCGGGATGCGGGTGGTCCGCGAGGAGGTCTTCGGGCCGGTGCTGACGGTGGAGACGTTCACAGCAGAGGACGAGGCGGTGGCGCTCGCCAACGACACCGAGTACGGCCTCGCGGGCGCGGTGTGGACACAGGACGCGGGCCGCGCCCGGCGGGTGGCCCGCCGGATGCGGCACGGCACCGTCTGGATCAACGACTTCCACCCCTATCTGCCGCAGGCGGAGTGGGGTGGGTTCGGCAAGTCGGGCACCGGCCGCGAACTGGGCCCCGCCGGGCTCGCCGAGTACCGCGAGACGAAGCACGTGTACCAGAACCTGGCACCCCGACCGGTCCGGTGGTTCACCGGCTGACCCCCGGCCTCGTGCGCCCGCGTACGGAGCCGTGCGTTGAAGGCCTCGTGCGCACCGCGTACGGAGCCGTCCGTCCCGGGCACGGGGCCGTCCCCGTGCCGAGCCCCCGCGGCGCACCGCGGATGCCCGGCGGGCCCGTGCCCGGGCGCCGCAGCAGCACCGTGTGCCCGCACGCCAGAGGAGCAACTGACCATGCCTGAGTACGACTACGTCGTGATCGGCGGCGGCACGGCCGGATCCGTGATCGCCTCCCGGCTCACCGAGCACCCCGACACGCAGGTCGCCGTGATCGAGGGCGGCCCCAGTGACGTCGACCGGCCCGAGGTGCTGACCCTGCGCCGCTGGATGGGCCTGCTCGGTGGCGAGCTCGACTACGACTACCCGACCACCGAGCAGCCGCGCGGCAACTCGCACATCCGGCACAGCCGCGCCCGGGTGCTCGGCGGCTGCTCCTCGCACAACACCCTGATCGCCTTCAAGCCGCTGCCGTCCGACTGGGACGAGTGGGAGGCGGCCGGCGCGGCCGGCTGGGGCGCCGTGCAGATGGAGGCGTACTTCGCGCGGCTGCTGAACAACGTGGTACCGGTGCACGAGAAGGACCGCAACGCCATCGCCCGGGACTTCGTGACCGCGGCGCAGGCCGCGGTCGGGGTGCCGCTCGTGGAGGGGTTCAACGCCAAGCCGTTCACCGAGGGCGCCGGCTTCTTCGACCTGGCCTACCACCCGGAGGACAACAAGCGCTCCAGTGCCTCCGTCGCGTATCTGCACCCGTTCCTGGACCGGCCGGGCCTCCACCTGATGCTTCAGACCTGGGCGTACCGGATCGAGCTGGACGGCACCCGGGCGACCGGCGTGTGGGTGCGCACCGCGGACGGCACGGAGGAGTTGGTCAGGGCGCGCCGCGAGGTGCTGGTGTGCGCGGGCGCCGTGGACTCGCCGCGGCTGCTGCTGCACTCCGGCATCGGCCCCGCGAAGGACCTCCAGGACCTGGGCATCCCGGTGCTGCACGACCTGCCGGGCGTCGGCGAGAACCTGCTCGACCACCCCGAGTCGGTGATCGTCTGGGAGACGGAGGGCCCCATCCCGGAGAACTCGGCGATGGACAGCGACGCGGGCCTGTTCGTGCGGCGCGACCCGGCGAGCCCGGGCCCCGACCTGATGTTCCACTTCTACCAGATCCCGTTCACCGACAACCCCGAGCGGCTCGGCTACCGGCGCCCCCCGTACGGCGTGTCGATGACCCCCAACATCCCCAAGCCGAGGAGCCGCGGCCGGCTCTACCTGACCAGCGCGGACCCCGCCGTCAAACCCGCCCTGGACTTCCGCTACTTCACCGACGAGGAGGACTACGACGCCCGCACCCTCGTCGACGGCATCCGCATCGCCCGGCAGATCGCCCGGACCGAGCCGCTCGCCGGATGGCTGAAGCGCGAGGTGTGCCCGGGGCCCGGGATCACCGGGGACGAGGAGCTGAGCGAGTACGCGCGCCGGGTCGCGCACACCGTCTACCACCCGGCGGGCACCTGCCGGATGGGCGCCGCCGACGACGAGCTCGCGGTCGTCGACCCCCAGCTGCGGATCCGGGGCCTTGCCGGCATCCGGATCGCGGACGCGTCCGTCTTCCCCACCCTGCCCGCCGTCAACCCGATGATCGGGGTGCTCATGACCGGAGAACGCTGTGCCGAACTGCTGCGTGAGGAGGCCCGATGAGCATGCCGTCCGCCCAGCAGCCCTTCGACCCCAGGCCCGCCCGGCGCCCACCGGCCCCGGGGGCGCGGCCCGCGTCACCGGGCCACCCGGCGCCCGGCGGCGAGCAGACCGCCGCGTCCGGCGGCGGCCGGCTGGACGGCTCGCCCGTCTTCGCCGTGGACGGCCTGTGGAAGGTCTTCGGGCCCAAGCCGGGCCGGGTGCCCGCGGATCCGGAGCTGGCCGGGCTCGACCCGGCCGGGCTGCGCGCCCGCACCGGCTGCACGGCCGCCGTGCGCGATGTGTCGTTCAGCGTCCGCGAGGGCGAGGTCTTCGTCGTCATGGGCCTGTCCGGGTCCGGCAAGTCCACCCTCGTACGCTGCCTGACCCGCCTCGTCGAGCCGACCGCGGGGAAGATCACGATCGACGGTGAGAACGTCCGCGCCATGGACCGCAGCCGGCTGCGCGAGCTGCGCAGGTACCGCACCGCCATGGTCTTCCAGCACTTCGGGCTGCTGCCGCACCGCACCGTGCTCGACAACGTCGCCTACGGCCTGCAGATCCAGGGCGTGCCGCGCGCCCGGCGGCGCGAACGGGCCGCCGAGGTGGTCGCCAAGGTGGGCCTGGACGGCCTGGAGCAGCGGCGGCCCGGTGAGCTCTCCGGCGGCCAGCGGCAGCGCGTGGGGCTGGCCCGGGCGCTCGCCGTCGACCCGGAGGTGCTGCTCTTCGACGAGCCGTTCAGCGCGCTCGACCCGCTGATCCGGCGGGACATGCAGGAGGAGGTCATCCGCCTGCACCGCGAGGAGGGCCGCACGATGGTCTTCATCACCCACGACCTCGGCGAGGCGCTGCGGCTCGGCGACCGGATCGCGCTGATGCGCGACGGCCGCATCGTCCAGCTCGGCACGCCCGAGGAGATCGTCGGCTCGCCCGCGGACGACTACGTACGGGACTTCGTCCGCGACGTGCCGCGCGAGCAGGTGCTGACCGTGCGCACCGCGATGCGCCCCCCGGACCCCGACGAGACCGGCCGGGGCCCGGCCATCGGGCCCGGCGCGACCGTCTCCGAGGCCATCGAGGCGGTGGCCCGCACCGGCTTCCCGGTCCGGGTCATGCAGGACGGGCGGTGCCTCGGCGTGGTCGACCACGAACGGCTGCTGGAGGTCATCGCCGGGGCCGCGGGCGGCGACGGCAGTGGCCCGGGCGGTCCCGGCCGGCCGGGACCCGGCGGGGCGGGCGGCGCGGGTCGCCCGGTGGCCCCCGGCGCCGGACACGCCGCGCCGGGTGGGCGGGAGGTGGCCTGAGATGACCGCTGCCACCGCCCCTGCCCCGGCGGCCGGCGGGGCCGTCGCGCCGCTGCGCACCACCGGGCGCCGGCGCGCCGCGGCCAAGCTGCTGGCGCTCGCGGTGCTCGCCGCGGTGCTGGTGCCGCTCGCCGAGGCGCACTGGCCCGGCGCCGCCTGGCCCCACGCGCTGACCGTGGACGTCTCGGGGCCGCTCGGCAGGGCCAGTGACTGGATCATCGACAACCGCGACAGCCACCCGCTGTTCCTGTACTTCTTCGGCTACATCTCGAACGCCGTCGTGGTCTGCGTGCGCGCCGTCTACCTGGTGCTGCTCGCCGCGGGCTGGGCCGGGGTCACCGCGGGCGCGGCGCTGGTCGCCTGGAAGCTCGCCCGCTTCCGGCTCGCGCTGACCACGGCCGCCGCGTTCCTGGTGTGCGGGCTGCTGGGCATGTGGGTGCCCACCATGCAGACGCTGGCCCTGATGGTGGTCGCCGTGCTGGCGTCGGTGCTGGTCGGCGGGCTGCTTGGGCTGGCCGCGGGGCTGTCGGACCGGATGCACCGCGCGCTGCGGCCGGTGCTCGACACCATGCAGGTGCTGCCCGCGTTCGCGTACCTGCTGCCCGTGGTACTGGTGTTCGGCATCGGGGTGCCGGCCGCGGTGCTCGCCACCGTCGTCTACGCCGCGCCGCCGATGACCCGGCTCACCGCGCTCGGGCTGCGCGGCGCCGACAGGGAGGTGATGGAGGCGGTGACGTCGCTCGGCGCCACCGCCCGGCAGCGGCTGCTGACGGCGCGGCTGCCGCTGGCCCGCGGCGAGCTGATGCTGGGCGTCAACCAGACGATCATGATGGCGCTGTCGATGGCCGTGATCGCCTCCGTGATCGGCGCCGGCGGCCTCGGTGACCGCGTCTACCAGGCGCTGGCCTCGGTCGACGTCGGCGCCGCGCTCGCCGCCGGTGTTCCGATCGTGCTGCTGGCCGTGGTGCTGGACCGGACGACGGCGGCGGCCGGGGAGCGGCTCGGGTCCGGTGGGGCCGCGGGAGACGGGAACGGCGCGTGGGGTGCTCTGCGCGCGCGGGGCGCACAGGACGCCGTGGGGGCGGGCGGCCTGGGCGGGCTCCGGGCGCTGGCGCTGCTCCGCCGGTGGCCCGGCTGGCTGCTTGCCGCCGTGCTCACGGTCGCCGTGGCGGCCGGGGCGCGCACCGCGGGCCGGCAGGAGTGGCCCGGCTCGTGGGAGGTGGACATCGCCGAGCCCGTCAACCGCGCCGTCGACTGGATGACCGACCACCTCTACACCGGCGTGCCCTACGTCGGCGGCACCGCCGACTGGGCGGGCCACTTCACCACCTGGGTGCTGGACCCGCTCCGCTCCGGCCTCCAGTGGCTGCCGTGGTGGTCCGTGCTGCTGGTGGTGGCCGCGCTGGCCTGGCTGATCGGCACCTGGCGGACCGCGCTCACCGCGGTCCTCGCGATGGCCGCGATCGGGGTGCTCGGCGTCTGGGACTCCTCCCTGGACACCCTCTCGCAGGTGCTCGCGGCCGTGGCGGTCACCCTGGTGCTCGGCTTCGCCGTCGGCATCGGGGCCGCCCGCGGCCGCCGTCTCGAACGCTGGCTCAGGCCCGTCCTGGACGTCCTGCAGACCATGCCGCAGTTCGTCTACCTGATCCCGGTGGTGGCGCTCTTCGGCGTCGGCCGCGCGCCCGCCGTCGCCGCCGCCGTCGTCTACGCGCTGCCCGCCGTCGTCCGGATCACCACGCAGGGCGTCAGGACCGTGGACTCCGCCGCGCTGGAGGCGGCGCGCTCCCTCGGCGCCACGGGCGGGCAGCAGCTGCGGCAGGTGCAGTTGCCGCTGGCCAGGCCCGCGCTGCTGCTCGCCGTCAACCAGGGCGTGGTGCTCGTCCTCGCCGTCGTCATCATCGGCGGCCTGGTCGGCGGCGGCGCGCTCGGCTACGACGTCGTCTTCGGCCTCGCCCAGGGCGACCTGGCGACCGGCCTGGTGGCGGGCGCGGCCATCGTCTGCCTGGGACTGATGCTGGACCGGGTCACCCAGCCCACCCGGCGGCGCGCGGGAGAGGAGGCCTGAGATGCGTACCTCGTCCAGGCGCATGACCGGGCTCGGGCGCCCGGCACGGTTCCGGCGCACGTCCAGGGCGTGGACCGCCGGGCTCGCCGCGGGCGCCCTGGTCGCCCTGGCGGGCTGCGGCGCCGCCGACATGACCAAGCAGACCTCGCCGTTCGCCAACGCCCAGGGCGCCAGGACGGTGACGCTGTCCGTGCAGTCCTGGGTGGGCGCGCAGGCCAACGTGGCCGTGGCGAGCTATCTGCTGGAGCACGAGCTGCACTACCGCGTGGACACCGTCCAGGTCGACGAGGTGCCCGCCTGGGACGCGCTCAGCCAGGGCCGTGTCGACGCCATCCTGGAGGACTGGGGCCACCCCGAGCAGGAGAGGCGGTACGTCGACGACAAGAAGACCATCGTCAGGGGCGGCGACCTCGGGGTCACCGGACACATCGGCTGGTTCGTCCCCACGTACTTCGCCGAGCGGCACCCCGACGTCACGAACTGGAAGAACCTCAACCGCTACGCGAAGCTGCTGCGCACGCCCGAGAGCGGCGGCAAGGGCCAGCTCATGGACGGCTCCCCGTCCTATGTCACCAACGACAAGGCGCTGGTGAAGAACCTGCACCTGGACTACCAGGTGGTGTTCGCCGGCTCCGAGGCGGCCCAGATCACCCAGATGAAGCAGTTCGCCAAGCAGCACAAGCCGTATCTGACGTACTGGTACCAGCCGCAGTGGCTCTTCAAGAAGGTGCCGATGACAGAGGTGAAGCTGCCGCCGTACAAGGAGGGCTGCGACGCGGACGCCGCGAAGGTGGCGTGCGCGTATCCGAAGACGCCGCTCCAGAAATATCTGAACGCGGGCTTCGCCCACGGGGGCGGGAAGGCGGCGCGGCTGCTGAAGCGGTTCCACTGGTCGCTGGAGGACCAGAACGAGGTCTCCCTGATGATCGCCGATCAGAAGATGTCGCCCGAGGCGGCGGCGGAGAAGTGGGTGAACACACACCCGTCCGTCTGGAAACGGTGGCTCTCCTGACCTTCGGGGCTGCGCCCCGGCCCACCTCGGGGGCGCGGGGAACCGCGCACTCGGCCACGACGAGAGCTGTCAGCTCGCCACCGTCCGAAGGGGACGGTTCCGGTCGCCTCCGGACCACCGGCCGGTGGCGGGCTGATCGCGCAGTTCCCCGCGCCCCTAAGGGGTACCGGGGATGCCGTCAGGAGTCCTCCTGGTGGCCTCCGCGGTGAGGAGGGCCGTGGCTCGGCGCTGCCAGCCGGGGCCGAAGGTGATGCGGGTGGCGCCGAGCCGGCCCAGGTCGGCGGGGGAGTCCTCGCCGAGCCGGGCGAGCGCGTTGAGGGGACCCTCGATGCCCGCCCGCAGGGCGGGAAGCACCGTGTGCGGCGCCCGGATCGGAAAGACACAGTCCGCACCCGCCGCCACGTACAGCGCGGCCCGCTCCACCGCCCGCGCGGGATCGTCCTCGTCGTGCAGGAACGTGTCGACGCGCGCGTTGACGAACACCCGCCCACCCGCGGCGTCCCGCACCCCGGCGAGCCAGTCGGCGTGCTCAGCCGGATCCTTGAGGACGCCCCCGCGGGAGTCCTCGAGATTGCAGCCGACGGCCCCCGTCTCCAGCAGCCGCTCCACCAGCTCCCTCGGCGCGAGCCCGTACCCGTCCTCCAGGTCCGCCGAGACGGGAACGTCCACCGCCCGCACGATCCGGGCGACCGCCGCGAACATCTCGTCCACGGGCGTCGCCCCGTCCCGATAGCCGAGCGAGGCGGCGATCCCCGCACTGGGCGTCGCCAGCGCCGGGAACCCGGCGTCCGCGAACACCCGGGCGCTCGCCGCGTCCCACGGCCCCGGCAGCACCAGCGGGTCGCCCGCCGGGCGCTCGTGGTGGAGCGCCCGGAACACCTCCACCGCGCTCACCACTCGCTGCTCCCGGCCGGGACGCGCCGGCTGACCATCAGCCGGTTCCAGCTGTTGATGGCCGTGATCAGCCCGATCAGATGCGTCAGGGCCGTGTCGTCGAAGTGCTTGGCGGCAGCCGTGTACACCTCCTCCGGCACGCAGCCTCCCCGGGCCTTCGGCCGGGAGGCGGCCGCCAGCAGCGTGACCGCCTCGGTGAGGGCGAGGGCGGCCCGCTCCCGTTCGGTGTAGACGCCCTCGGCCTCCTCCCACGCGGACAGCAGGTCGAGCTGCCGCTCGTCCACCCCGTTCCGCCGGGCGATGGCGAGGTGCATGTCGAGGCAGAACGCGCAGTGGTTGAGCTGCGAGGCGCGCACCTGGACCAGCTCCGCCAGCACGGGATCGCCGAGGCCCTGCTTCGCGGCGGCGCTCAGCGCGGTCATGGCGGTGCGCACCCGGGCGTCGAGGTGCGTGGTGCGTGCTGTCACGCGTGCTGCCCCGGCCGGTAGTGGCCCGGGACGGCGCGGGTCGTCACGCCCATCCGGTTCCAGGCGTTGATCACGGTGATCGCGGCGATCAGCTGCGCCAGCTCCTGCTCCTCGAAGTGCTCGGCGGCCTTCTCGTACACGTCGTCCGGCACGAAGCCCTCCGTCAGCACGGTGACCGCCTCGGTCAGCTCCAGCGCGGCGACCTCCCGTGGCGTGTAGAAGTGCCGCGACTCGTCCCAGGCGCCGAGCTGGACGATGCGCTCCACCGACTCGCCCGCGGCCAGCGCGTCCTTGGTGTGCATGTCCAGGCAGAATGCGCAGTGGTTGAGCTGCGAGGCGCGGATCTTCACCAGCTCCAGCAGCACCGGGTCGAGGCCCTTGCGGGCGGCGGCGTCCAGCCGGGCCATGGCCTTGTAGACGTCGGGCGCCAGCTTGGCCCACTGCATCCGGGGCGCGTGCTCGGGGGAGTACGCGGTGCTCGTGGCGCCTGCCGCGCCCGTCGCGTCCGTGGTCGTTTCGTCCGTGGTCGTCATGCATGCGACCCTACGAGCCGAGTAGCCCAGGAGTATGGTCCATTTCCATGCCGGAATCATGGGCCAATCTGGGAGTGGACCTGCATCTCGAACCCACCGGTTCCGGGGTGCGCAAGGGCCTGATGGACGCCCTGCGGGACGCGGTGGCGAGCGGCCGCCTCGCCCCCGGCACCCGCCTGCCCTCGTCCCGGGGTCTCGCCGCGGACCTGGGCATCGCCCGGAACACCGTCGCGGAGGCCTACGGGGACCTGGTCGCCGAGGGCTGGCTGACCGCACGCCAGGGCTCGGGCACCCGGGTCGCGCCCCGGGCCGTCCCGCGCGCGCCGGCCCCGGCGCCCCGCCGCCGGACACCGGGCAGCCCCGCGTACGACCTCATGCCCGGCACCCCCGACCTGAGCTCCTTCCCGCGGGCGGCCTGGCTGAAGGCGGCCCGCCGCGCCCTGCTCGCCGCCCCGAGCAGCGCGCTCGGCTACGGCGACCCGCGCGGCCGCGCCGAACTGCGCACCGCCCTCGCCGCCTACCTGGCCCGCGTCCGCGGCGTGCGCACCGACCCCGACCGCATCCTCATCTGCTCCGGCTTCACCCACGGCCTCGCCCTGCTCGCGACCGTCCTGCACGCCCGCGGCGTCCGGGAGGTGGCCGTCGAGTCCTACGGTCTGGACTTCCACTGGAGCCACCTGGCGGCGGCGGGCCTGCGCACCCGCCCCCTGCCGCTGGACGAGCGGGGGACGGTGGTGGCCCCACTGGCCGCCGACGGCGCCGGCCCCGCCCCGGGGGCCGTCCTGCTGACCGCGGCCCACCAGTTCCCCACCGGTATGCCGCTGCATCCCGAGCGGCGGGCCGCGGTGGTCGACTGGGCGCGGCGCACCGGTGGCGTGATCCTGGAGGACGACTACGACGGCGAGTTCCGCTACGACCGCCAGCCCGTCGGTGCGCTACAGGGGCTCGACCCCGACCGGGTGGTCTACTTCGGCACCGCGAGCAAGTCCCTGGCGCCCGGTCTGCGGCTGGGCTGGATGGTGCTCCCCGGCTCGCTGGCCGCGGAGGTCGCCACGGCCAAGGGCTACTCGGACTGGTCGTGCGGGGTGCTCGACCAGCTCACGCTCGCGGAGTTCCTGACATCGGGGGCGTACGACCGTCATGTCCGGGCCATGCGGCTGCACTACCGGCGGCGCCGCGACCACCTGGTCGCCGCGCTCGCGGAGCGCGCGCCGGGGGTGCGGGTGAGTGGGATCGCGGCGGGGTTGCACGCCGTGCTCGAACTGCCTGACGGCAGTGCGGGGGCGGTGTTGCGGGCGGCCGCGTGGCGGGGGCTGGCCGTGGAGAGCCTGGGCCGCTTCCGGCACCCCGCCGCCCGGGACACCACGGCTGCCCGTGACGCCCTGGTGGTCGGCTACGGCACCCCGCCGGACCACGCGTGGCACGGCGCGCTGGACGCCCTCTGCGCGACACTCCCCTGACCCACCCACGACACCCTCCCCGAACGGCCCCGGCCCCCCGCTTCCCCCGTCCCCGGTGAGCGGGGCGGAGGTTCCCCCCGCCCCTGGCGGTGCGGGCCGGTACGTTCAGGCGCGGTACGCCGTGGGCCGCTGGGCGGGGGCGGAGGTGGCTCTTCCCCCTTCCCCGTCTACGCCTCGCGGTGCGGGCGGTGCGTCTGTGCGCCGTACGCCGTGGGCTGTGCCCACCGCCTGCCCTCAGCAGTCAGTGGCGCGTTCTTGTGCACGGAGCCAACCTGCCGCGACCCCGCGACCTCGTTGTTCGGTTGGGTCGCGGGCATCAGGCTGCCTGCACTCTCACCCGCGCCGGGTGTGCGAGGCCCGTGAGCGCCAACGTGGCCGCGGTTGCGGCCGCGCCAAGGACCAGGCAGATGATGAACCCATTGCCGATCGCGTGCGCGGTCCCGAGCAGAGGGCCCACCACCGCGACGCCAATCGCGGAGCCAACCTGGCGAGAGGTGTTGAACACCGACGAGGCCGCGCCGTGCAGGCTGGGTTCCACGATGGCGATCGACTGCGCGGTCATCGTCGAGACCAGAACCCCTGAGAAGAATCCCGCGGGGACCAGCGCGGCGATCAGGGGCCACAAGGCCGCGGCGGTGCTGGCCCACGCCACGCCCAACAGGGTGAGGACAAGGGCCGCCTGGGCGATGCCGAGGACCGCGCGACGACCCAGTCGCAGGGCCAGCGGAGCAGCGAACAGTGTTCCGACCGAGATCAACCCGGTCAGGGGCAGAAACAGCATCCCACTGGCGATCGCGCTCAGCCCGCGACCTTGCTGCAGCATCAGGCTCATCGCGAACAACAACCCGTAGAAGGCGAAGTTGAACAGCGCACCCTGGGCGGCGGTGCTCACGAAAACCCGGTCCGTGTAGATCTCCACCGGTAGGAGCGGAGTCCGGGTGGAGCGCTCGGCGACCGTGAACCCGACTGCCCCGAGGACGGCGAAGCCGATCGCGGTGAGCACAGCGGCGCTGCTCCAGCCCTGTGCCGGGCCTTCGACGAGCCCGAACACCACGCCCCCGATCAGGACGGTCCCAGTACTCATGCCAGCCAGGTCCAGCCGCCGGTCCTGGCGGGGAACGGTGGGCATCGCGCGCAGACTCCAGATGATCGCGGGAATGCCGATCACGACATTGACCGCGAACACGCTGCGCCACCCCAGAAGAGAGACCAGAACACCTCCGAGTAACGGGCCGGCGGCCATCCCCAACCCTCCGGCGGCGGCCCATCGGCCCACCAGGCGGTGCCGTGCGTGGTCGTCGGTTGCGGTCGCGGTGGCCAGCACCAGTGCGCTCGGCAGCAACAGCGCCGCGCCTACCCCTTGAACCAGCCGCGCGAGGTTGAGCACCGGCATCGACCCCGCCGCGGCGCAGATGGCCGAGGAGAGAGTGAACACGATCAAGCCGGTCACGAAGGCGCGCTTGGCGCCCAGAGCATCGGTGATCGCGCCGGCTCCGAGCATGACCGCAGCGAACGAGAGCGTGTAGGCGTTGACGGTCCATTCGAGATCTGCTCGCGAGGCGTCCAGGTGTCCGCCCAGCTGCGCGAGGGCGAGGTTCACGATCGTGCCGTCGACGAAGACCATGAAGGCCGCGATCAGCGCGAGCGTGACCACGCCCCGACGTTGTTCGATAGTCATGGAACAAGCATAGGCTGAGTTCGATGGTTGTCGAACAGGGGCGTAGACTGAGACGCAAGGAGGTGCCCGCTCATGCCATCGCCAACCCAGGCTCCCGACCGCCTCGAGGTGATCGCCGTCTTGCGCGCACTCGCAGATCCGGTGCGCCTGGACCTCGTCCGTCAGCTGCGACAGTCCGACGCACCGATTGCGTGCGGCAGGTTCCGGACCTCCGTTGCCAAGAACACATTGAGCCACCACTTCAGGACTCTCCGCGAGGCAGGCGTCATCGCCACCCACCGTGAAGGGGGCCAGGCACTCAACGTGCTCCGCGAAGCTGAGATCGAGGCCGCATTCCCTGGCCTGCTGGATGCGATCACCTCCAACGCGAAGGACTGAGCCCGGATCCAGGGGCGGGCCAGGCGGGCGGGCACGTTGATCAGGCGGTCACGGATGGTGGCGGTGGCCGCCCTGGCATGGAACGCGGAGGCCGGGGCGCCGGCGGCGCGGGTCAGGGCCGCCGGGGCGAGCCACGCGGCATTGGCCTGACACCAGTTTCGCCGCAGGGAAGGCGCCGGTGCCGTCCTTCGAGGCGGGCAGCCTGCTCCCCGACACCAGCGCGGGCAGACCGCACCGTTCGGCCGGCCGCACCACCGGCTCCAGCCCGCCGTACGCGATCAGGTTCGGATCATCGAACGCGGATGAGACCGCCGCCGCGGCATGGGAAGGATCGCATCTCGGAAGCGCCTTGCCGATCGTGCCTGATGTGCTCCTGGAGAAACCCCACGCCGGCGGTCGCCAGGGGCTTCTGCGCTTCGTCGAGGTCATCGACGATCAAGATGGCCTGCGTTGACGGCCGGCCGCGACGGCGTCGACAGCCTGTCGGCCGGCAACGGCTAGTGGGAGAGGAGTTCGCGGAGTCGTTCGAGGCCCCAGTCGAGATCTTCCTTGGCGATCACCAACGGCGGCGCCAGCCGAATCGTCGACCCATGCGTGTCCTTGGCCAGCACCCCCTTCCCGGCCAAGCTCTCACAGATCTCCCGCCCCGTCCCCAGCGCCGGATCGATATCGATCCCGGCCCACAGCCCCCGCCCCCGCACCGCCCGCACCGACCCCCCGGGCGCCCCCGCCAGCACCGCCAGCTCCCGATGCAGGTGCTCCCCCAGCTCCGCGGCACGCTCCTGGTACTCCCCGGTGCGCAGCATCGCCAGCACCTCCAACGCCACCGCACACGCCAGCGCGTTCCCCCCGAACGTCGACCCGTGCTCACCCGGCCGGAAGACCCCGAGCACATCCCGCGACGAGACCACCGCGGACACCGGCACCACGCCCCCGCCCAGCGCCTTGCCGAGGATGTACACGTCCGGCACGACGTCCTCGTGCTCGCACGCGAACGTCCGTCCCGTCCGCCCCAGGCCCGACTGGATCTCGTCGGCGATGAAGAGCACGTTCCGCGACCGGGTCACCTCCCGCACCCCCGCGAGGTAACCGGCCGGCGGGACGATCACGCCCGCCTCGCCCTGAATGGGCTCGATAAGGACCGCGACCGTGCTGTCGGTGATCGCGGCGCGCAGCGCGGCCAGGTCGCCGTACGGCACGATGTCGAAACCGGGCGTGTACGGACCGTAGTCCTCCCGCGCCTCCGGGTCGGTGGAGAAGCTGATGATCGTGGTGGTGCGGCCGTGGAAGTTCTCGGCGGCGACCACGATCCGCGCCGTGTCGGCGGGCACGCCCTTGACCCGGTAGCCCCACTTGCGGGCCGTCTTGACGGCGGTCTCGACGGCCTCCGCGCCGGTGTTCATCGGCAGCACCATCTCCATGCCGCACAGCTCCGCGAGCTGCGCGCAGAAGTCCGCGTACCGGTCGTGGTGGAACGCCCGCGACGTCAGCGTCACCCGGTCGAGCTGTGCCTTGGCCGCGTTGATCAGGCGCGGGTTGCCGTGGCCGAAGTTGAGCGCCGAGTAGCCGGCCAGCATGTCCAGGTAGCGACGGCCCTCCACGTCCGTCATCCACGCACCTTCGGCTGATGCCACGACGACGGGCAGCGGGTTGTAGTTGCGTGCGCTGTGTTCCGCGGCGGAGGCGATGAACGCATCGGTACCAGTCACGGGATCTCCGTTCTTACGGCGGAATGCGGGTTCGTGGCCCAATTTCTATCGTCGCTCGTCCGGCCCGAAAAGAAACCTTTCGCGTGAATGTGCGGCACCCGAGCGGTCAGCACCCCCGGGGGGTGGGGGACGGCACCCGGCCGGTCGGCACGAGCACCCCGGGGGAGGACGGGACCCGAACGGTCAGCCCCTGGAGGCGACAGCAACCCGAACGATCAGCACCCCTGGCGGGGAGATGCGGGACAACCCCCGGCCCGCTGGCTAGGCTGTCTCCCACGCACGGCGACTGGCGCACAGGGAAGCAACCCTGGGGAAGCCGTGCAGGGGCTGAAGCTTCGAGGTGCCGCCCTCCCGGTGCCGGTCCGCCGCCCGAGCGGACGCGCGGGAGGCCCGCGGGACCCCGGAACCACGACCCCGGTGTGCCGCCCGCCTGGGCACGCCGGGACCACGACCGGACCACGACCGCTCGCCCCCGGAGGACAGCATGTCTCTTCCCCACCCCGCCCTCGCCGCGGCCGACCCCGCCGTCGCCGCGCTGGTGACCGCGGAGGAACAGCTCCAGACCGACACCCTGCGGATGATCCCCAGCGAGAACTACGTCTCCGCCGCCGTGCTGGAGGCCACCGGCACCGTCCTCACGAACAAGTACAGCGAGGGCTACCCGGGCCGCCGCTACTACGAGGGGCAGCAGAACATCGACCCCCTGGAGCGGCTCGCCGTGGAACGGGCGAGGGCCGTCTTCGGGGTCGACCACGCGAACGTGCAGCCCTACTCCGGATCACCGGCCAACCTCGCCGTCTACCTCGCCTTCGCCGAGCCCGGCGACACCGTGATGGGCATGGCCCTGCCGATGGGCGGCCACCTCACCCACGGCTGGGGCGTCTCGGCCACCGGGAAGTGGTTCCGCGGCGTGCAGTACGGGGTGCGGCGCGACACCGGCCGTATCGACTTCGACCAGGTCCGTGAGCTGGCGCTCGCCGAGCGGCCCAAGCTGATCTTCTGCGGCGGCACCGCCCTGCCCCGCACCATCGACTTCGCCGCCTTCGGCGAGATCGCCCGCGAGTGCGGTGCGGTGCTGGTCGCCGACATCGCCCATATCGCCGGGCTCGTCGCGGGCGGCGCGCACCCGTCGCCGGTGCCGCACGCCGATGTGATCTCCACGACCACCCACAAGACGCTGCGGGGTCCGCGCGGCGCGATGCTGATGTCCCGCGAGGAGCACGCGAAGGCCCTCGACAAGGCGGTCTTCCCCGGGCTGCAGGGCGGCCCGCACAACCACACCACCGCCGCCATCGCCGTCGCCCTCCACGAGGCTGCCCAGCCGGACTTCCGCGCGTACGCGCACGCCGTGGTGGACAACGCGCGGGTGCTCGGCGAGGAGCTGCTGGCCCGTGGCTTCGAGCTGGTCTCGGGCGGCACGGACAACCATCTGATCCTGATGGACCTCACGCCCAAGGACGTGCCGGGGAAGGTGGCCGCGAAGGCCCTCGACCGGGCGGGGATCGTCGTCAACTACAACACCGTGCCCTATGACCCGCGGAAGCCGTTCGACCCGTCCGGGGTGCGGATCGGGACGCCGTCGCTGACGTCGCGGGGGCTGGGGGTCGAGCACATGCCGACGGTCGCCGAGTGGATCGACCGGGGGGTCACGGCTGCGGGGGCGGGGGACGAGGACACGTTGGCGAAGATCAGGGCTGAGGTCGGGGAGCTGATGCGGGCGTTCCCCGCGCCCGGCCTCGCCCCGGCCTGATCCCCCGCCGGCCGGGCCGCCGGCCTGATCCCCCTCCGGCCGGCGGCCCGGCTCCGGCGGGGTCCGCTCCCTCGGGGACGGTGACGAGGCCCCTGCGTGGGGCTGGGCGTGCGGGACCCGTCCCCGGATGGTGACCGTACGGAGTCGGCGCGGGCGGCGCCGGGGTGCTGGGAAGATCGGGTTCCCCGATGGTGGTACGCACCTGAGAGAATGATGGGCATGGCCACTGACCGCCCACTCGCCTCTCACGACCACCCGCAGCCGAACGGCTCCGCACCGGGGACGCGGCCCCGTGTGCTGTCCGGGATCCAGCCCACCGCCGGCTCCTTCCACCTCGGCAACTACCTCGGCGCCGTGCGCCAGTGGGTGGCCCTGCAGGAGACCCACGACGCGTTCTACATGGTCGTGGACCTGCACGCGATCACGATCCCCCAGGACCCGGCGGGGCTGCGCGCCAACACCCGGCTGGCCGCCGCCCAGCTCCTCGCGGCCGGCCTCGACCCGGACCGCTGCACCCTCTTCGTGCAGAGCCACGTCCCGGAGCACGCGCAGCTCGCCTGGGTGATGAACTGCCTGACGGGCTTCGGCGAGGCCGGGCGCATGACGCAGTTCAAGGACAAGTCGGCCAAGCAGGGCAGCGACCGCACCTCCGTCGGCCTGTTCACCTACCCGATCCTCCAGGTCGCGGACATCCTCCTCTACCAGGCCGACCAGGTGCCGGTCGGCGAGGACCAGCGCCAGCACGTCGAGCTGACCCGCGACCTCGCGGAGCGGTTCAACAGCCGCTTCGGCAGGACGTTCACCGTGCCGGCCGCGTACATCCTCAAGGAGACCGCCCGGATCTACGACCTCCAGGACCCGACGATCAAGATGAGCAAGTCGGCGTCCACCCCGAAGGGCCTGATCAACCTCCTGGACGAGCCGAAGAGCACCGCCAAGAAGATCAGGAGCGCGGTCACCGACACCGACACGGTGATCCGGTACGACCCGGAGGCCAAGCCCGGCGTCAGCAATCTCCTGGGCATCTACTCGACCCTCACCGGCAGCACCGTCCAGGAGCTGGAGGCGGCGTACGAGGGCAAGGGGTACGGCGCGCTCAAGACGGACCTCGCCGAGGTCGTGGTCGATTTCGTGACGCCCTTCAGGGAGCGCACCCAGCAGTACCTTCAGGACCCGGAGACGCTGGACTCCGTCCTGGCGAAGGGCGCGGAGAAGGCGCGCGCGGTCGCCGCGGAGACGCTTGCGCAGGCGTACGAGAAGGTGGGCTTCCTGCCCGCCAAGCACTGACCGGGTGCGGCGCTCCGGTCCGCCGCCGGGCGCCCGCCGGGTGCCACCGCCCGGTCGGCCGTACAGTCGAAGGGGGCCGGGGAAGCCCGGCGGCGGGCCGGGCCAGGACGGGCGGCCGGTTCCAGTGCGACGACATGACGGGAGTACCACGTGGGGACCGTAACGATCGGTGTGTCGATCGCGGTCCCGGAGCCACACGGCAGCCTGCTCCAGGAGCGGCGTGCGGGCTTCGGTGACGCCGCGGCCCACGGCATCCCCACCCATGTCACCCTGCTCCCGCCCACCGAGGTCGACGCGGCGGCGCTGCCCGCGATCGAGGCGCACCTGGAGGGCGTCGCGGACGCCGGGCGGCCCTTCCCCATGCGGCTGTCGGGGACGGGGACGTTCCGGCCGCTGTCGCCCGTGGTGTTCGTGCGGGTCGTCGAGGGGGCCGACGCCTGCGCGTGGTTGCAGGGCCAGGTCCGCGACCCGTCGGGCCCCGTCTCCCGGGAACTGCAGTTCCCCTACCACCCGCATGTGACGGTGGCGCACGGGATCGACGAGGCCGCCATGGACCGGGCCTTCGAGGAGCTCGCCCGGTACGAGGCCGAGTGGTCCTGCACCGGCTTCGGGCTCTACGAGCAGGGCGCCGACGGCGCCTGGCGCAAGCTGCGCGAGTTCGCCTTCGGCGGGCCGACGGTCCCCCCGCAGGCGTCACCGCGGACGGCCCACGGCACACAGCCGGCGTGCGGCAGGCAGCCCACCCGCTGAGGCCCTTCCGGGGCGCCGCGCCCTACAGCGGCAGCCGCCGGAACAGCGGCCGCGGCAGGTGCCGCAGTGCCGACATCAGGAACCGGAGGGCGCCGGGCACCCACACCGTCTCGGTGCGGCGCAGCAGGCCGGTCTCGATCGCCGCGGCGACCGCCGCGGGCGTGGTCGCCAGCGGTGCCGCCGCCAGGCCCGCCGTCATCCTGGTGTGCACGAACCCGGGGCGCACCACCATCACATGCACCCCCGTGCCGTGCAGGGCGTCCCCGAGGCCCTGGGCGAAGGCGTCCAGGCCCGCCTTGCTGGAGCCGTAGATGAAGTTGGCGCGGCGGGCCCGCTCGCCGGCCACCGACGAGAGCACCACCAGCGAGCCGTGGCCCTGCGCCTGGAGGGCCTTGGCGCACACCAGGCCCGCGGAGACGGCGCCCGTGTAGTTCGTCTGCGCCACCCGGGCCGCCGCGACCGGATCGCTCTCGTCGTGCGCCTGGTCGCCGAGGACGCCGAAGGCGAGCAGCACCATGTCGACGTCCCCGCCGGGGCCGCCCGCCGTGAACACCTTGCCGAGCACCTCCTCGTGGGAGCCGTGGTCGAGCGCGTCGAACGGGACCGTCCCGGCGTCGGCGCCGAGCCCGCGCAGCTCCTCGGCGGCGGCCTCCAGCGCGGGCGAGGGGCGGCCCGCCAGCCAGACCGTGCGGGTGCGGCGGGCGATCAGGCGGCGGGCCGTGGCCAGCGCGATCTCGGAGGTGCCGCCCAGGACCAGCAGGGACTGGGGGATGCCGAAGGCGTCCTTCATGGTGCTCCTCACAGGGCCTTGGAGGCCGGGACGTACCGAACTCACCGGTGCACACCGGTGACGACAGGGGCTGACGGGGTTTCACCGGGGACTACAGGCCGAGCCGGCGGGAGAGGTCCGAGGTGAAGACGGCGCGCGGGTCCAGCTCGGCGCGGAGCGCGCGGAACTCGTCCAGGCGCGGGTACATGGCGGGGAGCAGTTCGGGCCGCAGCCGGGAGTCCTTCGCGAGGTAGACCCGGCCGCCCGCGCCGGCGACCTCCTCGTCGAGCTCGTCGAGGAACGCGCCGAGGCCCGGCAGGTTCGCCGGGATGTCCAGCGCCAGCGTCCACCCGGGGGCCGGGAAGGAGAGCCAGCCGTCCCCGGCGTCCCCGAAGCGCTTGAGGACCGCGAGGAACGAGGGGCAGCGGCGCGCGGAGATGCGCCGCACCATCCGCCGCAGCGCGTCCTCCTGCCCATGGCCGACGACGAACTGGTACTGCACGAAGCCGCTCCGCCCGTAGATGCGGTTCCAGTGCGGCAGGCCGTCCAGCGGGTGGAAGAACGCGGAGAGCCGTTGCAGCTCGCCGGTCATCGCCTTGGGCGCCCTGCGGTACCAGAACGCGTTGAAGAGGCCCACCGAACGCCGGCTCAGCAGCCCCTCCGGCACCACGGCGGGCGCGCTCGGCAGTCGGCCGGGGCGGAAGGCGAGCGGTGCGCGCCGGGCGCGCGCGGGCAGCGCGTCGAGAGGCGCGTGGTCGCCCCGGGTGAGGACGGCCCGGCCCAGCGAGGCACCGCGCGCGAGGAGGTCGATCCAGGCGACCGAGTAGCGGTAGCGGTGGTCGGTGGCGGTGAGCCGCGCCATCAGGTCGTCGAGGTCCGTGGCGCGTTCGGTGTCCACGCACATCAGGGACGTCTCGACGGGCAGCAGCCGGACCGTCGCGGTGAGGATGACGCCGGTCAGTCCCATGCCGCCGGCGGTGGCGGCGAAGAGCGGGGTGCCGGGCTCGACGGTGCGCACCTCGCCGTCGGCGGTGAGCAGCTCGAACGAGACGACGTGACGCGAGAACGAGCCCGCGCCGTGGTGGTTCTTGCCGTGGATGTCCGCGCCGATCGCCCCGCCGACCGTCACATAGCGGGTGCCTGGGGTCACCGGCACGAACCAGCCGAGCGGCAGCAGCACCTCCATCAGCCGGTGCAGGCTGACACCCGCGTCGCAGAGCACCAGGCCGTTCGCCGAGTCCACGACGTGGATGCGGTCGAGCCCGGTCATGTCGAGGACCGCGCCGCCCGCGTTCTGCGCGGCGTCGCCGTAGGCGCGGCCGAGCCCGCGCGGGATGGCGCCACGCGCGCCGGCCCGGGCGCAGGCCCGCACGGCGGCCACGGCCTCCGCACGGCTGCCCGGGCGCACCAGGCGGGCGGCGGTGGGCGCGGTGCGGCCCCAGCCGGTGACGGCGACCGTCTCGCTCCCGAGGTCGGTGCCCGGCCCCGCCCCGGCACCGGCCGCGGCGGCGGAGCCGTCCGCAGGGGCGGGCATGGGGGCGGCCGGGCCCATGCGGCGGAGCCGGTCGCCGGCGGCGGTGTGGGCGGAGACGAGGGACATGGATGGGACGGTATGTCGAGGATCGGTCGTTTTGAACGATTCTGTGGTTGTCCATCGAACCCCATCACTGAATTGGGGGGATTCATGGGGTGTCGGCCCATCGGATCGTCACTTTTTTCGAGCCGCATAGCAGAGTCGGCCCCATGCACCAGGACTGCCGCGTGGGCGCGACCAGGCGCCCCGGAAGGGGCGCGGGGAACCGCGCGACCAGCCACGACCCTCCCGCAGATCGCCACCACCCCGAAGGGGCAGCCGGTGTCGCCGCCCGGCCACCGGGCGGCAGTGCGCCCCCGGCACCACCCCGGCGCAGCCGGGCCACGCTGGCCGAGCTGGCCGAGCTGGACGAGGGGCTGCTGACCGCCCTGCACCGGTGCGGCGACCGACCGCAGGTGGCCGCGGCCGCCCGCGCGCTCTCCCGGACCGGCGAGCACGCCGCCCTCTGGCTCGCCGCGGGGCTCGCGACGGCCGCCGTGGACCGCGAGCGCCGCGCCGCCTGGCTGCGCGGCACCGCCCTCACCGCCGGCGCGCACCTGGCCAGCATGGGCGTGAAACGGCTGGTGCGCCGGCCGCGCCCGGCCCGGGTACGGCCGCTGGTGCGGACCGCGGGCGCGCACTCCTTCCCCAGCTCGCACGCCACGTCAGCGGTGGCCGCCGCCGTCGTCTACGGCGCGCTGCGGCCCACCGGTGCCCGCCTCGTGCCGCCGCTCGCCGCCGCGATGTGCGTCTCACGGCTGGTCGTCGGCGTCCACTACCCGTCCGACGTGGCGGCCGGCGCGGTCCTCGGCGGCCTGCTGGCCCGCCTCGGTGCCGACTGGATGACCCGCCCGCTGCCCGCGCCCGACCCCGCGCGGCGGTCCGTCCCTGGCCCCGGACGCCAGGCCGTCCCCGTCCCCGGGCGCCGGCCCGTCGCCGGGCCGCTCGCCCCGTCCGCCGCCCGCCACGCCCGCCCGAAAGGCCGCCGCCATGTCTGAACGCACCGCCCTGCTCGGCGGCACCCGGCCGTCCCGACCCGGCCTGCCGGACGGCGAGGGCGCGGAGGACGCCGCCGGGAGCGCCCGGCGGCTCGGCCACCGGGCCCGCCGTGCGACCCGGGCGCCCGTGGTGATCGCGCTCGGCCTGCTGCGCACCGCACGCCCCCGCCAGTGGGTGAAGAACGTCCTGGTGGTGGCCGCCCCCGCGGCCGCGGGCCAGCTCTTCACGCCGTCCGCGCTCACCCGGCTCGCCGTCGTCTTCGTGCTCTTCACGGCCGCCGCGTCCGCCGTCTACCTGATCAACGACGCCCGGGACGCCGAGGCCGACCGCGCCCACCCGGTCAAGTGCCGCCGCCCCGTCGCCGCGGGCCGGGTGCCGGTGCCGGTCGCCTACGCGGCCGGGGGACTGCTCGCGCTGGCCGCGCCGCTGGCGGCGGCCGTGTACTGCACCCCGTTCGCGGCGGCCCTGCTGACCGCGTACGTCTGTATGCAGTTCGCCTACTGCATCAGCCTCAAGCATGTGCTCGTCGTCGACCTCACCGTCGTCACCACGGGTTTCGTGATGCGGACGATGATCGGCGGGCTCGCGCTCGGCATCCCGCTGTCGCGCTGGTTCCTGATCACCACCGCGTTCGGCGCGCTCTTCATGGTCTCCGCCAAGCGGTACTCCGAGGCCGTGCAGCTGGCCGGGCAGGGCGGCGCCAGCAGGGCGCTGCTGACCGAGTACACCACCGGCTACCTGCGGTTCGTCTGGCAGCTCGCGGCCGGTGCCGCGGTCCTCGCGTACTGTCTGTGGGCCCTGGAGGGCGGCGGTGCCGGCGCGGGCACCGGGCTGCTGCCCTGGCGCCAGCTCTCCATGATCGCCTTCACCCTCGCGGTCCTGCGGTACGCCGTCTTCGCCGACCGGGGCACGGCGGGCGAACCGGAGGACGTGGTCCTGCACGACCGGGCGCTCGCGGTGATCGGTGTGCTGTGGCTGGGCATGTACGGACTCGCGGTCGCCGGCTGGTGAGCGCCGCGGCCCTCAGACGGCGCGCCCCACGCCCGTGCGCCGCGGCACCCCGGCGACGGCGCCCGGGGCGGCCCGGCGCGCCCCCGTCCCGCCCCGCGCACCGGGCCCGCGGGCTCTCCCGCGAGGTGCTCGGGTTCGCGGCGGCGGGCCTGTGCGCGTACGCCGCCGACCTCGCCGTCTTCGTCTGGCTGCGCGGGCCCGTGGGGCTCGACCCGCTCACCGCCAAGGCCGCCTCGTTCCTCGTGGCCTGCTCGGTCGCCTATGCGGGCAACGCGCTCGGCACCTACCGGGGGCGGCCGGGGGCGGGCACGGACCGGCTCCGCCGGTACTGCGCCTTCTTCGCGGTCAACCTCGCGGGCGCCGTCGTCCAGCTGCTCTGCATCGCCGTCTCGCACTACGGCCTCGGGCTCACCTCCGCACGGGCGGACACGGTGTCCGGGGCGGGCGTCGGGATGGTGCTGGGCACCGCGCTGCGCTTCTGGGGGACCCGCACCTTCGTCTTCTCCGCCGGCCCGGCGCGCCACCCGGCGCGGGCACTCCGCTCACCGGCCGACGGCCCGCAGACGCACCGCGCGCCCCGGGCGGACGGCCCGCAGACGTACCGCTCTCCCCGGGCGGACGACCCGCAGGCGCACCGTTCCCCGGAGACCCACGACCCGCAGGGGTACCGCGCCGCACAGGCGAACGCCCCGCAGGCCCGGCGCACCCGCCGTGGCGAGCCCATGGAGCGGACGCCATGAACCGGCACGGACCGGACCACCCCGCACACCCGCACCCGCGTCCCCACCGGCACGCGAGCCGCGTGACCGCCCCCCGGCACCCGGACCGCCCCCGGCACCACAACCGTGCCCAGGACCCGCCTCCGCCGTCCCCGCTCCCGCACCGCCCGGGCCGGGGCCCGTTACCGCCGGGGCAGCCGCCGCACCAGCTCGGGCAGCGGCCAGCGCCTGCGGACCAGGAAGGCACCCGCGGCGAGCACCACCAGTACACCGCCGGCCACCGCGAGCGCGATGCCGGCGCCGCTCGACCCGCCCGAGGACACGTGCGCCGCCGCCTCGGCGCCGTGCGCGGCGTGACCGCCGCCCTTGCCGTCGTCGTGCGTGCCCGTCTTGCCGCCCGCGGGCGCGGCGCTCTTCGGGGGCACCAGCGTGCCGACCGGGGTGACCTTCCCCGCGGCCGTGAAGCCCCAGTCGAGCAGGGAGCCCGCCTCCTTGTAGACGGGCAGGATGCCACCGGCCGACGGGTGCATGACCGTGACGAGCAGCACCCGGCCGTTCCGCTCGGCGACGCCGGTGAAGGTCGCGCCGGCGTTCGTGGTGTTGCCGTTCTTGACGCCCGCGAGGCCCTTGTAGGGGTCGAGGCCGTAGGCGCCGGTGAGCAGCCGGTTGGTGTTCTGGATCTCGAACGACCCGCGCGTGGTGCCGTGCTTCGTCTTCTTCGTCTCGCCGGGGAACTGCGCCCGCACCGTGGAGCAGTAGTCGCGGAAGTCCTTCTTCTGCAGGCCGGAGCGCGCGAACAGCGTCAGGTCGTACGCGGACGAGACCTGGCCGGGCTCGTCGTAGCCGTCCGGACTGACCACCGTGGTGTCGTCGGCCTGGAGGTCGTCCGCGTGCCGCTGCATGTCCGCCACGGTCTTCGGGACACCGCCGTTCATCGCGGCGAGGACGTGCACGGCGTCGTTCCCGGAGCGCAGGAACACGCCCCGCCACAGGTCCTCGACCTTGTAGGTCTCGCCCTCCTTGACGCCGACGAGGCTGGAGCCCGCGCCCATCCCGGCCAGGTCGGACGGCGCGACCTTGTGCTGCTCCGTCTTCGGAAAGCGCGGCAGCAGGGTGTCCGCGAAGAGCATCTTCAGGGTGCTCGCCGGCGGCAGCTTCCAGTGGGCGTCGTGCGCGGCGAGGACCTCTCCGGACTCGGCGTCCGCGACGATCCAGGAGCGCGCGGTGACGTCCTTCGGGAGCACCGGGGCGTCGGTGCCGAGCCGGACCTGGGTGCCGGGCCTGCCGAGCTGCGCCCCGCCGACCGCCGACATCGAGGCCGGCGGCTTCGCCTTGCTCCAGTCGGGACCGTCGGCGGCGAGAGCGGGCGCGACGGCCGGGACGGACAGCAAGGCGACGGCGGACGCCGTGACGGCGAGGCTCTTCAAGGCAGGCACGTTCGAGAACGTACACGGACGACGGACCTGAGTGGTCGTCGCGGGGCTCCTTTCCCGTTCTCCGCCCGTCATACGGGCGCCACCGTCCGTCCCCGCACACCCGGTCCCCGCTGCTCGTCACGGCCCTGCCGGCCGTCGGCCGGCCCGTGCCGGCGCCCCGGCCCTGTGGCCAATGCCACTCCGCTCCGCCGCTCCCCGGCCGCCCGCGCCCGCCCCCGCCCGGCCGCCCGCGCGCCCCCTCGCACGGCCTCCGCCCCCCTCCGTGACCGGACGGCGACCCGCCGCCCCTCACCTCCCGCACCTACCCCGAGGAGTCTTCACATCCTGAAAGTTTCCGTCGTCTGCGGGCCATCACAGCAGCTCCGTGGTTTTTTCGCCGGGCTAGACCACAGGGCATTCGTGAAACGTCTTTACATCCGGGACCATTCATGCGTCACTCATGACGCGTCTACGTCAAAGACACGCACCCCGCACAGCATTGCGAAGCAAGCACAGCACCGCCCGGCACGCACACGTCCCCCACACATCACAGACGTGCTCAGGAGGAAGCTTTGCTCACCGAAAGACCCCGCATGCCGAGACTCCGGCCGGGCCGACGCACCGTGGCAGGCGTCGTCGGAGCGGTCCTCACCGCCCCGCTGACCACAGCCGGAACGGCCGTCGCCGGGCCGTCCCCCGCAGCGCCGCAACCGACCGGAGGCACTCTTCCCCTCGGCGCGGGATACATGGGCATGAGCTACCAGGCGGACACCGGTGACCGTTCGACGGGGCCGAGGGCCGGCAGCGGTGGTGTGCAGGGCATCGACGTGTCGCACTACCAGGGGTCGATCAAGTGGGCGAGCGTGCGGGCCGCCGGCATCCAGTTCGCCTGGATCAAGGCGACCGAGGGCACGACGTACAAGGACCCCAGGTTCGACGCCAACTACGTGAACGCCTACAAGAACAAGGTGATCCGGGGCGCGTACCACTTCGCGCGTCCCGACAGCAGCGGCGGCGCCGCGCAGGCGAAGTACTTCGCCACGCACGGCGGCGCCTGGTCCCGCGACAACCTGACGCTCCCCGGCGTCCTGGACATCGAGGGCAGCTGCTACGGCAAGTCCAAGGCGGCGATGCGCACCTGGATCACCGACTTCTACACCACCTACAAGGCGAGGACCGGCCGTGACGTCGTGATCTACACCAGCAGGAACTGGTGGAGCTCCTGCACGGGCTCGTGGGGCGGCATGGCCGCCAGGAGCCCGCTGTGGGCCGCCCACTGGACCTCCGCGGCGAGTCCGTCCATCCCCGCCGGATTCCCGTTCTGGACCGTATGGCAGTACTCCAGCACGGGCAGGGTCAGCGGCATCTCGGGAAACGTGGACCGTGACAAGTTCAACGGCACCCGGGCCCGGCTGCTGGCGCTGGCGAACAACACCCCCTGAACGCTCCCGGGGTCCCGGGACGCCGGGACCCCGGGGCAGCCCCCGCCCCCGGGCGGTCACGACGACGTGGCCCCGCCCGACGGGCTACGCGGGTAGATCAACAGGTGCACCCAGGCGCGGTCGGCGCACATCGGCGAGACGGGCGCAGGCCGGCGCAGACACGTACAGAGCAACCCCCTCACCCCTGTCCTCTCCACAGAAGTGCCAGGAGGAAGCCTTGTTCTCCCGATTCCGCACCACGAAGGCCGTGCAGCGAAGACTCACCGTGGCCGGCGTCCTCTGCGCCACCGCCGCGCTGACCGTGCCCCTGGCCGCCGGCACGGCCTCCGCCAAGCCGCTGCCGTCCGGCGGCGCCGTCCCGGTCGGCCAGGGTTACATGGGCGTCGGCTACGTCCAGGACAGCAAGGACTTCAAGCCGGACACGAGGACGCTCCAGCTCGACGCCCCCGGCGTACTGGGCGCGGACCTCGCGGCGTACCCGGCGGGCATCGACGTCTCGCACTACCAGGGTTCGATCAACTGGTCCTCGGTGAAGGGCGCCGGCATCGAGTTCGCCTGGATGAAGGCGACCGAGGGCACGAGCTACAAGGACCCGAACTTCAACACGAACTACGTGAACGCGTACAACGCCGGCGTCATCCGGGGGGCGTACCACTTCGCGCGGCCGGACGCCTCCGACGGTGCCACGCAGGCGAACTACTTCGCCAGCAGCGGCGGGGCCTGGTCCCGGGACAACCTGACGCTGCCGGGGGTCCTGGACATCGAGGGCAGCTGCTACGGCCTGTCCCAGACCTCGATGCGCAACTGGATCATGTCGTTCTACAACACGTACAAGAACCGCACCGGCCGGGACATCGTCATCTACACGAGCCCCAGCTGGTGGAACTCCTGCACCGGTTCGTGGAACGGCATGGCGGCCCTGAGCCCGCTGTGGGTGGCCCACTGGACGACCGCGGCCAGCCCCAGCCTGCCCGGTGGCTTCGGCGCCTGGACGGTCTGGCAGTACACCGACGCCGGGTCGGTGAGCGGCATCTCCGGTGCGGTGGACCGCGACCGCTTCAACGGCAGCCACGACCGGCTGCTCGCGCTCGCGAACAACACGCCGTGAGGCGCTGAGCTGAGTCTGTGAGCGGTGCGGGGAACTGCGTGGGGCCATCCGCTCGCCGGTGGCCGGGGCGGCAGCGGCTGCCCCTCCGGGCCGGTGGCGGGGCTCACGCCTCGTCGTGGCCTGTCGCTCCCCCACTCCCTGAAGGGCGTGGGAGGTGCCCCCAGTTCCCCGCGCCCCTGCCGTGTGCACCGGTGGTGCACACTGGCGGCATGAAGCTCAGCCGCCGTGTCTCCTGGTTCCTGCTCGCCTTCGGCGCCTGGAGCTGGGTGATCTGGATCACCTTCGTGAAGAACCTCTGGCAGGACGGCAGCGGCCTCGCCTTCGACGACTCCGGCCACCCGACCGCCTACTTCTGGGTCCACCTGCTGCTGGCGGTGGTCTCCTTCATCCTCGGCACGATGATCGGCGTCCTGGGTCTCCGCGGAGTCCGGGCCCACCACACGGCGCCCCGCACGGAGAGCCCCGAGCCGGACCCGAAGCACCCGCACCGGCCCACGGCCTCCCGCCGCACCCCGTAGCCCCGGCCGTCGGATGCCGTAGCCGTCCGTGACGGAACCCAGCCGCTGGTCGGGATCGGCCGCCCACTGGGCCGCCCGGATCCGCAGGCGGACGATGTCGTCCTTGCCCAGGCGGGTCCGCCCGGCCGAGTGGCATGAGTGAACGGTGGCACGCCGGCCGTCGCCGCGGGGCCGATGGGCCGGACGGGTGCCGGCTGTCCGGGCCACCGTAGGATGCCCAGACGATCTGGGTGGGACGGGTGTGAGGGGCGGTACGAGCGCTGTGGTCATCGTCGGGGTTCTCGCCGGGCTCGTCGCGGTCGCCGTCGTCGCCACGCTGTACTGGTACGTCTGGCGGCGGCTGGTGCGGGACACCACGGCGGGCGGTTCGGTGCCGCGCCGGGTGGGGACCGTCGTCTTCGTCGTGGGGCCGCTGCTGATGGTCGGGGCCCTCGTCAGCGAGCGGGCCGGGGCGCCCTTCTGGCTGCAACGGGTGCTGGGCTGGCCCGGGTTCCTGTTCATGGGCCTCTCGCTGTACCTGCTGTTCGCGGTGGTCGCCGGGGAGGCCGTACGGCCGCTGCTGCGGCGGTGGCTGGAGCGGCGGACCGGCGCGGCGGGCGTGCGGGTGCCGGCGCGGACGGCACCGGTCGCGGGGCGGCCCGGGGCGCCGGCGCCGTCGGGTTCGGCGGCTACGGCACCCGAGGCGTCCGGGGCCCCGGGACCCGAGGCGTCCGGGGCGTCCGCGTCGGAGGCGTCCGGGGCGTCGGACGACCCGCCCGCCGCGCCGCCCACGGCCGGTACCCCGGAAGCACCGGGCGCGGGGACGCCCGCACCCTCCCGCCGGCTGCTCGTCTCCCGTGTCGTCGCCGGCGCCGCGGCCGCCGCCGCCCTCGGGATCGCCGGCGACGGCACGTACGGCGTGCTGCGCGGCCCGCGCGTCAAGCGGCTCACGGTGCCGCTCGCGAAACTGCCGCGCAGTGCGCACGGGTTCCGGATCGCCGTCGTCAGCGATATCCACCTCGGGCCGATCCTGGGCCGCGGCTTCACCCAGCGCGTCGTCGACACCATCAACGCCACCCAGCCCGACCTGATCGCGGTGGTGGGCGACCTCGTCGACGGCAGCGTGCACGACCTGGGGCCCGCCGCGGCACCCCTCGCCGGGCTGCGCGCCCGGCACGGCGCGTACTTCGTGACGGGGAATCACGAGTACTACTCGGGCGCCCGCCAGTGGGTCGAGCACGTGCGCGAACTCGGCCTGCACCCACTGGAGAACGCCCGCACCGAACTCCCCGGCTTCGACCTCGCCGGGGTCAACGACGTGCAGGGCGAGAGCCAGGGGCAGGGGCCCGACTTCGGCGCGGCACTCGGTGACCGGGACACCGCGCGGACGGCCGTCCTGCTGGCCCATCAGCCCGTGGTGATCGACGACGCCGTCCGGTACGGCGTCGACCTCCAGCTCTCCGGCCACACCCACGGCGGCCAGCTCTGGCCCGGCAACTACCTCGCGGAGCTCGCCAACCCGACGGTGGCGGGTCTCGAACGGTACGGGGACACGCAGCTGTACGTCTCCCGGGGCGCCGGCGCGTGGGGCCCGCCCATGCGGGTGGGCGCCCCCTCGGACATCACGGTGATCCAGCTGGCGTCCCGCCGGACGTGAGGCGCGCCCCGTAGGGGCGCGGGGAACCGGGGGCACCTCCCACGCCCTTCAGGCAGTGGGGGAGCGACCGGCCGCGACGTGACCGTCGGGTCGTCACCGTCCCAAGGGGGCTGTCTCGGTCGCGTCCCGGGCCGCCGGCCGGTGGATGGTTGCGCGCGCAGTTCCCCGCGCCCCCTGGGTGGGCCGGGGCGGCCCCGGCGTCAGCAGCGCCCCTACGGGGGCGTCGTTACGTGGGTGCGGGTACGGAAAGCCGTGGGCGTCTCCCCTGTGCAGCGGCGGAAGAACTTCGTGAAGACCGTGGGGCTGGTGAAGCCGAGGCGGGCGGCGACCTGCGCGGGGGACAGGCCCGTGTGCGCCAGCAGGCGCCGCGCCTCCAGGGCGACGCGGTCGTCGACGTACTGCTTGGCCGTGCGGCCGGTCGCCGCCAGGCACGCGCGCGTGAGGGTGCGCGCGCTGTAGCCGAGAGCCGCGGCGTAGTCCTCGACGCGGTGCGCGTCGGCGAAATCGCGCTCCACCGCCCGCTGGAAGCGCTGGAACGTACCGCTGTCCGTCCGGCGGCGGTCGCGTTCGCGATCGTCCAGGTGGCCGAGGCGCAGCAGCAGCGCGGCCAGCAGGTGGCGTACGAGGGGGATGTGGGCGTCGGCGGCCAGCGCCGAGGTGCGCCGGTAGGCGTCGTCCAGCAGGCCGAGCGTCGCCTCCAGCGCGGCCGAGTCCTCCGGCCCCCGGGGCACGAAGATGCCCTCGGGGTGGGGCGGGCTGAGGCCGGCGGCCGTGAACGTGGCGCCGTCGAGGAAGCCCCGCGGGAACAGCAGCACCGCCCCCTCGGCGCGGTCCACCCGGCCGCGGTAGCGGTAGACCTGCCCCGGGCGGATCCACAGCCACGCCCCGGGCCCCACGACGTGCTCGGCGCCGTCCAGCCAGACGCCCAGGGACCCCGAGCGCACCGTGAACAGGTGGTGGAACTCGGCACGCAGCGGCCGGTGCAGGTCGAAGCCGTGGCGTCCGGCGCGTTCGACGAGGCGCGCGAAGTCCCATACCTCCACGCCCGGCGGCCCTCCCGGCGACGGCCGGAACGGGACGTCCGCGATGCCACCCCGGATACGAGTGTGTCCGATTTCGTCCATGGTCTGTCCACAGCCTACGCCGGACCTGCCCGTGACCGTGCCTAGCGTGGAGTGCGGTGGGGCCGGTCGGGACCTCATCTCCGGGCGGCTCGGTGAAGCGCATGGCGCCGTCTCGGTGACCGAAATGCTCCACAGCGGCCGACCGGCCGACGCCCGGGCGGCACATGAGGGGAGGAGTCGTACACCATGCGACTGATCGTGGGCATGACGGGAGCGACGGGCGCGGCCATCGGCGTCAGCCTGCTCCGGGCGCTGCGTGAGCTGCCGGAGGTGGAGACCCATCTCGTGCCCTCCCGCTGGGCGCGCACCACGCTCGAACTGGAGTGCGGCCTGCCGGCCCCGGCGGCCCGGCGCTGGTCGGGAATGCGCGCCGGCCGGCAGGACGCCCGTTCCGTCCGCGAGGACGTTCGCGCCGCCCGGCAGGACGCCCGCGCCGTCCCCGACGAGCGGCCCGGCCACGGGCTGACCGTGGCCTGAGAGGAGTTCACCATGGCCTACGACGACCTGCGCAGCTTCCTGCGGACCCTCGACAAGGAGGGGCAGTTGCTGCGCATCACCGAAGAGGTGGCGCCGGAACCCGACATCGCCGCCGCCGCCAACGCGGCCCCACGCCTCGGCGAGGCCGCCCCGGCCCTGTACTTCGACAACGTCACGGGCTTCACCAGCGCCCGGATCGCCATGAACGTGCACGGCTCGTGGGCCAACCACGCCTTGGCCCTCGGCATGGACAAGCACAGCGGCGTCAAGGACCAGGTGGACGAGTTCGTCCGCCGCTGGGCGGACTTCCC
Organism: Streptomyces sp. DSM 116793; assembly: GCF_057320905.1. Lineage (NCBI taxonomy): Bacteria > Bacillati > Actinomycetota > Actinomycetes > Kitasatosporales > Streptomycetaceae > Streptomyces > Streptomyces sp. DSM 116793. Next base: position 5,771,079 of record NZ_CM170494.1, read on the forward strand.
CGTCGCGCCCGAGTGGCGCGAGGACCCGCCGTGGGCCGAGAACTCCGTCGAGGGCGACGACGCGAACATCTTCGACGTCCTCCCGCTGTTCCGCCTCAACGACGGCGACGGCGGCTTCTACATCGACAAGGCCGCGGTCGTCTCCAAGGACCCCGACGACCCCGAGAACTCCGGCAAGCAGAACGTCGGCGTCTACCGCATCGAGGTCAAGGGCCCGCGCAAGCTGGCCCTCCAGCCGGTGCCCATGCACGACATCGCCCAGCACCTGCGCACGGCGGAGGAACGCGGCGAGGACCTGCCCGTCGCGATCACCGTCGGCAACGACCCGGTGATCTCCATCGTCGCCGGCACCCCGATGGAGTACGACCAGAACGAGTACGAACTGGCCGGCGCCCTGCGCGGCGCCCCCGCCCCGATCACCAGGGCGCCGCTGACCGGGCTGCCCGTGCCGTGGGGTTCCGAGGTCGTCATCGAGGGCGTCATCGAGGGCCGCAGGCGGGAGATCGAGGGTCCGTTCGGCGAATTCACCGGCCACTACTCCGGCGGCCGGAGCATGACCGTCATCCGCATCGACAGGATCTCCTACCGCACGGACCCGGTCTTCGAGCACCTCTACCTCGGCATGCCGTGGACGGAGATCGACTACCTGATGGCCGCCAACACCTGCGTGCCGTTCCACCAGCAGCTCAAGCGTGACTTCCCCGAGGTGCAGGCCGTCAACGCCATGTACACGCACGGGCTGCTGGTCATCGTCTCCACGAAGAAGCGGTACGGCGGGTTCGCCAAGGCCGTCGGGATGCGGGCGCTGACCACCCCCCACGGCCTCGGCTACGCCGCCACCGTCATCGTGGTCGACGAGGACGTGGACCCGTTCGATCTGCCGCAGGTGATGTGGGCGCTGTCCACGAAGATGAACCCCGACGGCGATCTGGTCGTCGTCCCGAACCTTCCCGTGGTCGAGCTCGCCCCGCAGGCGCAGAGCCCCGGCGTCGTCCACAAGCTCATCGTCGACGCGACCACGCCCGTCGAGCCGGACCGGCGTGGGAACTACGGGAACCAGGTGCGCGACCTGCCCGAGACGGCCGCCTGGCTCACCAGGCTGCGGGGCCTTGCGGCCCGCTGACCCCATCCACTCCGGAGGAGGACGACCGACATGGACCCTCGGACCACTGCCTGTCCGCGCTGTGCGCACGGGACGATCGAGCGGCTGTACGCCTCGCCGGTGCGCGGGGTGTGGGAGGTGCTGCAGTGCGCCAGGTGTTTCTACACCTGGCGGACCAGCGAGCCCGCGCGCCGTACGCGGCGCGATGCGTACCCGGACAGCTTCAAGTTGACCGTGGAGGACATCGAGAACGCGCCCGAGGTGCCTGCGGTTCCGCCGCTGCGGGCAGGCCTGTCGGCCTGATGCTGCTCGGAGTGCCCCTCTCTGGGGCGCCGCTCACAGCCGGCGGCCGATCACCGCGCGCTTGACCTCCTGGATCGCCTTCGTCACCTGGATGCCCCGGGGGCAGGCGTCCGTGCAGTTGAAGATGGTGCGGCAGCGCCAGACGCCGTGGTTGTCGTTGAGGAGGTCGAGGCGCCGCTCGCGGCCCTCGTCGCGGGAGTCGAAGATGAAGCGGTGGGCGCCCACGATGGCCTGGGGGCCGAAGTACTGGCCGTCGTTCCAGAAGACCGGGCAGGCCGCGGTGCACGCCGCGCACAGGATGCACTTGGTGGTGTCGTCGAAGCGGGCCCGCTGCTCGGGGGACTGGAGGCGTTCGCGGGTGGGTTCGTTCCCGCTGGTGATCAGGAACGGGAGCATGTCCCGGTAGGCCTGGAAGAACGGTTCCATGTCGACCACCAGGTCCTTGAGGACCGTGAGCCCCTTGAGGGGCTCCACGGCGATCGGGCGCTGCGGGCTGAGGTCCTTGATCAGGGCCTTGCAGGCCAGTCGGTTGCGGCCGTTGATCCGCATGGCGTCCGAGCCGCAGATGCCGTGCGCGCAGGACCGCCGGAAGGTGAGGGTGCCGTCCTGCTCGCCCTTGATCCGGTGCAGGGCGTCCAGCACCCGTTCCTTCGGGTCGAGCTCCACGGGGAAGTCCTCCCAGTACGCCTCCGCCGCCACCTCCGGGTTGAAGCGGCGGATCCGGAACACCACCGTCAGCAGGTGTTCGGCGGGGGCGGGGGTGGGCGGGGCGGTGCCGGGGACCGGCGAGGCGGTGGCCATCAGTACGTCCTCTCCATCGGCAGGTAGCGGGTCTGCACCACCGGCTTGTAGTCGATCCGGACCGACTCGGTGCCGTCGTCCGCGATCTCCAGGTACGCCATCGTGTGGCGCATGAAGGCGGCGTCGTCCCGGTTCGGGAAGTCCTCGCGGTAGTGGCCGCCGCGGGACTCGCGGCGGGCCAGCGCGCAGGCGGCCATCACCTCCGCGAGCACCAGCAGGTTGCCCAGCTCGACGGCCTCCAGCAGGTCGGTGTTGAACCGCTTGCCCTTGTCCTGCACCGTCACCCGCTCATAGCGGTCGCGCAACTCGGCGATCTTCGCCAGGGCGGTCCTGATGGTGCTCTCGGTGCGGAAGACCATGACGTTGGCGTCCAGGGTCTCCTGGAGTTCGGCGCGGAGCACCGAGACCCGCTCGGGGCCCGTGCCCGCCCGTAGCCGGTCCACCTGGAGGGCGACCCGCTCGGCCGGGTCCTCCGGCAGTTCGGGCAGCGCGGCACCGGCCGCGTACACGGCGGCGGCGAGGCCGGCCCGGCGGCCGAAGACGTTGATGTCCAGCAGCGAGTTGGTGCCGAGCCGGTTGGCGCCGTGCACCGACACGCAGGCCACCTCCCCGGCCGCGTACAGGCCGGGCACCACCGTGGTGTTGTCGGCGAGCACCTCACCCTGCACGGTGGTGGGGATGCCGCCCATCGCGTAGTGCGCGGTCGGCTGGATCGGGATCGGGTCGGTGTACGGCTCGATGCCCAGGTAGGTGCGGGCGAACTCGGTGATGTCGGGCAGCTTGGCGTCCAGCTGCCCGTGCGGCAGGTGCGTCAGGTCCAGGTAGACGTGGTCGCCGTCCGGGCCGCAGCCGCGGCCCTCGCGGATCTCCGTGTAGATGGCGCGCGAGACGACGTCACGGGAGGCGAGGTCCTTCATCACGGGCGCGTACTTCTCCATGAACCGCTCGCCGTGCTTGTTCCGCAGGATGCCGCCCTCGCCGCGGGCGCCCTCCGTCAGCAGGATGCCCATCCGCCAGATGCCGGTCGGGTGGAACTGGAAGAACTCCATGTCCTCCAGCGGCAGACCCCGCCGGTAGACGGCGGCCTGGCCGTCCCCGGTGAGGGTGTGGGCGTTCGACGTCACCTTGAAGAACTTGCCGCAGCCGCCGGAGGCGTAGACCACCGACTTGGCGCGGAAGACGTGGATCTCGCCGGTGGCCAGCTCGTAGGCGACCACGCCCGCGGAGCGCCGGACGCCGCCGGGCTCGGCCCCGGGCTCGGTGAGCAGCTGGTCCAGCACGTAGAACTCGTTGAAGAACTCCACTCCCAGCTTGACGCAGTTCTGGTACAGCGTCTGGAGGATCATATGGCCGGTGCGGTCGGCGGCGTAGCAGGAGCGGCGCACCGGCGCCTCGCCGTGGTTGCGGCTGTGCCCGCCGAAGCGGCGCTGGTCGATGGTGCCGTCCGGGGTGCGGTTGAAGGGCAGGCCCATCCTCTCCAGCTCCAGCACGGAGTCGATGGCCTCCTTCGCCAGGATCTCGGCGGCGTCCTGGTCGACCAGGTAGTCACCGCCCTTGATGGTGTCGAAGGTGTGCCACTCCCAGTTGTCCTCCTCCACGTTCGCGAGCGCCGCGGCCATGCCGCCCTGGGCGGCGCCGGTGTGCGAACGGGTCGGATAGAGCTTGGTCAGCACGGCGGTACGGCAGCGCGGGGCCGCCTCGATCGCGGCCCGCATCCCGGCGCCGCCCGCCCCGACGATCACGGTGTCGTAGGTGTGGATCCGCCGCACCTGCCGGGTCTGCCGGTACTCCATGGGTCACCTCGGTCGGTCGTCGGGCCGCGGGGCTGTGTGACGTGGGGGGCGCGGACAGCGGGCTAGGTGATGTCCGGGTCGAAGGTGAAGATCACCAGCGTGCCCAGGAAGACGGTGAACCCCGTGGCGGTGTAGAGCAGGGCCTTGAGCCAGAGCCGGGTGGCGGTGTGCTCGGCGTAGTCGTTGACGACGGTGCGCAGGCCGTTGGCGCCGTGCAGCATCGCGAGCCACAGCATCAGCAGGTCCCACACCTGCCACCACGGCGAGGCCCAGCGCCCGGCGACGAACGCGAAGCCGATCCGGGACACCCCGCCGTCCAGCACCAGCTGGATCAGCAGGTGGCCGAGGACCAGCAGCACCAGCACCACGCCGGAGACCCGCATGAACAGCCAGCCGTACATCTCGAAGTTGCCGCGCGTGGAGCTGGGCGTGGTGGTGGTCCGCTGCCGCGGCGGTTCGATGACGGGGGCCGGGTGCTCGGCGTCGTAGCCGGTGCCGCCCTCCACGGGCCCGACGCCGGGCGGCGCGGGTGCGCCGCCCGTGCCGCCGGTGACGTCGGTCGCCATGGTCTCAGCTCCCGAAGACCACACGGGCGGCGTGCCCGAGCACCGGGTACACCGCGGCGGCCATCAGCACCGCCCAGACGCCCACGGCCGCCCACAGCATCTGCCGCTGGTAGCGGGCGCCCTTCGACCAGAAGTCGACGGCCATCACCCGCAGGCCGTTCAGCGCGTGGAAGAGGACGGCGGCGACCAGGCCGTACTCCAGCAGCGCCACCGCGGGGGTCTTGTACGTGCCGATGACGCGGTCGTAGTCCTCTGGGGACACCCGGACCAGGGCGGTGTCCAGGACGTGCACGAAGAGGAAGAAGAAGATGAGGACTCCGGTGACCCGGTGGGCCACCCAGGACCACATGCCTTCCCGGCCGCGGTACAGCGTTCCAGCCGGCACGGTTTCCCTCCGGGAAAGGGGAGCGGATCGGAGCGGAGCGGAGTCCTCGTCGGCCTGCTCGTCGACTCGGGCCCGGCCGGGGTCGGTCACCGGCCCCCGCCATCGTAGGAACGGCTGGGCTGCTGTGCCCGGTGGGCGCGGCGGGGGTGGTCCGTCCGCCGCGCAAAGAGGCCCGTACGGACTACCCACCGGCGCGCCTGCGCCTCTCTCGGGGCCGCGCCCCGGCCCCCGCGGTACACGGGGCTGTGCCCGGGCCCACGCGGTGACACGGGGCTGTGCCCGGGCCCACGCGGTGACACGGGTTGCGCCCCGGCCCACGCAGGGGCGCGGGGAACTGCGCGCCCTGCCCCGACGAGACGGTCGGGTCGTCAGCGTCCCAAGGGGGCTGTTTCTGTCGTTTTCGGGCCGCCGGCCGGGGGGTGGTTGCTCGCGCAGTTCCCCGCGCTCCTTGGGGGTACCGGGGGTGCCGTCGACCGTCGGCGCACCCCGTCGCGTACAAGGCGCGCGATCCGCCCGCGCGCCAGCCGGCGCAACTCCTCCGCGGCCAGCACCCGCTCCTCCTCCGGATCGTTGGTGAGCCGCGCCCGGATCCCCGTGAGCACCTGATCCAGCGCCTCACTCTGCGGGTAACCGTCCAGGCAGATCACGAAGACGTGCCCGAACCTGCCCTCGTACGCCACATGGGCGGCGCTCAGCGCGGTGTGCGCGGCCGTGTAGCCCGCACCGGGCGGCAGCGCGAGGGATTCGCGGGACAGCGCCTCGGTCAGCTCGTCCGGGCTGAGGTCGTACGTCGCCTCGTCGGCCGCGGCGAGCAGCGCGTCCAGGTCGGGGTAGGGCCGGTGGGCGACAAGGCGCCCGGCCCAGTCGGGGCTGGCGCAGCAGCCCAGCAGTGCGAGGGTGACCGCGTCGGCGGGGGCGGTGTTGAACCCCTCGATCCCCGGCGCCCAGGGTGCGGGCCGCGACATCGCGGATATCGCTCCGGGGGCGGGGTGGTGACGGGGAGTGTGGGTGGCCAGCGTGACTCCTCGGCGGGCGCGGGTGGAGCGGCGCGGCACGGCGGGGGTGTGCGGTGCGGCGCATGGGGGTGGGTGGTGGGGCGGTTCGGTGAGGAGAGGCGGGGCGGTGGGACGTGTCCGGGAAGGACGGCTGAAACGGTACCGAGGGCTCCGCGGGGCGGCGGCTCAGGGGGCCGGTACCGGGGAGGCGGGCGGGCCCCGTGGAGGTGGAACGGCGTGGCGTCACGCTAACGACGCCACGCGATGGCCGTACGACCGGTGCACGAATTTCACCCGTACGTGAGCTTTCCGGCGTGGAGTGGACGGGCCGCCGGCACCCGCCCCTAGGGTCGGTGCGGGAGGCGGCGCCGGGGCCGCCGCCTGGTGACGACCGCCGCCGGTGCCGGGATCGTTGCCGAGCCACGACCGCCGCCGGGCACCGGGACTGCCGCGGATGCCGGGGCCGGTGCCGGGTGCCGGGACTGCCGCGGGTGCCGGGGCCGGTGCCGGGTGCCGGGACTGCCGCGGGTGCCGGGGCCGGTGCCGGGTGCCGGCACCGCCGCCGGGTGCCGGGACTGCCGCCGGTTCCTGGGCCGCCGTCCGGGGTGCCACTGCCGGTGCGGGACTGTGCCGCCTGGTGCCCGGATCGCTGCCTGTGCCAGGGTCGGTGCCGGGTGCCGGGTGCCGGGTGCCGGGTGCCGGGGACCGCTGTCGGGCGGCGGAGCCGCTGCCGTGCACCGGGCGGTGTCGGCGTGCATGTGACGGAAGGACAGGGCGAGTGCCGATGAACGGCAGGACCGTCAGCCTGGCCGGGGGTGTCCTCCTCGCCGGGGCGGCCGCCCTCGCCCTGGCCCTGTGGTCGTCCGGCGGCGGGCAGTCGGGCGCCTCGCCCGCGCCGTCCGCCACCCGATCGTTCCCGCTGTCCCCACCACCCCGGACGATCCCCTCGGTGCGCTCCGCCACGCCCGCGCACGGCCCCGGCTGGCGGCCGGGACCGGACGGCCGCGTGGTGGTCGGCGACGACCGGCTCGCGGACGAGGGCCGGCTGCTCGCGGGCGAGTTGAAGCTGCGGTACGCGGGCCGGACGGACGCCCGCACCGGCGACGTCGAGCTGGCCCTCGACTCCGGCGCCGGCAGCGGCCCCGAGTCGTACAGGCTCAGCGTGCGCGGCGACCGGGTGCGGATCGCCGGACCCGGGCAGGCCGGGGTCTTCTACGGCACCCGCACCCTCAAGCAGGAGGTGCACGCCGGCGGCACCGCCCCCGAGGGCGAGGTGCGCGACGGCCCGGCCAAGCCGGTGCGTGGTCTCATGCTCGACATCGCCCGCAAGCCGTTCACCGCCGGCTGGCTGGAGAACCTGGTCCGCGAACTCGGCGACCTCAAGTACAACGAGCTGGGCCTGCACCTCTCCGACGACCAGGGCTTCCGGGTCGAGTCCAGCACACACCCCGAGGTGGTCTCCCGGGACCACCTCACCAAGGCGCAGGTGCGCCGGATCGTGGCGATGGCCACGGCACGGCACATCAGCGTGGTGCCGGAGATCGACTCTCCGGGGCACCTCGGGGCGGTGATCGCCGCCCACCCGGACCTCCAACTGCACGGCACCGCCGGCAGGGCACCGGCCGGCGCCGTGAACATCGCCGATCCGGCCGCCGCCCGGATCGTGGACGACCTGCTGAAGGAGTACACGCGGCTCTTCCCCGGCAGCCGCTGGCACCTCGGCGGCGACGAGTACGTGGCCCTGATGGCGAGCGACCCGGAGACCGCCTACCCGTCCCTGGCCGCCGCGGCCCGCGCCAGGTACGGCAGCGGGGCGCGCGTCCAGGACCTGGTGACCGGCTGGCTCAACGACCGGTTCGCCACGCTGCGGCGCGCGCACCGTACCGCCGTGCGCGCCTGGAACGACGGGTTCTTCGCGGACGGCCGGGTACAGCTGGACCAGGCGATCCAGGCCGCGTACTGGACCGGCCGCGAGTCCACCGCGCGGGAGCCGGTGGACTACCTGCGCGCGGGCCGACGGGTGATCAACTACAACGACGTGTTCCTCTACTACGTCCTGGGCCAGCCCAACCACATGCTCTACCCCACCGGGCAGCGCATCTACCAGGACTGGACGCCGCTGGTGCTGCGCGGCACCGGGCCGGTGCCGCGGCGCTACGACCGGCAGGTGCTCGGCGGCACCTTCGCCGTCTGGTGCGACCACGCGGACGCGCAGACCCAGGACCAGGTGGCCGCCGGGATCCGGATGCCGCTGCGGGCCCTGGTCCAGAAGCTCTGGGATCCCCGGAGACCGCCGCTGACCTGGGACGAGTTCAGGGCGCTCGCACAGCGGCTGGGGGACTGAGGCAGGCCGTCCGGGCACGTCCCGGCACCGGCCGAGGCGCGCCTCTTCCGCCGCTGGGCGTCCGGTCTCCCGCACGTCCGAAGCCGTGGGGATCGAGGCCCTCGTCGTCCGAACCCGTGGGGAGCGAGGCCCCCGCACTCCGAAGCCGTGGGGAGCGAAGCCCCGGCCGTCCGCAGCCCCCCGGGGCCGGAACCCGGCCCGAGGAACGGTTCTCAGTCACACATCGGCCATGAATCGGCCATGAAAGTGACGTTCCCGCGGTGGCGCACGCAGTTCTGGACGTGCCCATCTCAGAAAGGGAGGCGTCATGAGCCTTGTGGCGCTGATCGCTCAGGCGGACGACCGGGGATTGGCGACGACCGGTCTTGCCTGCCTCGACCGGTGTATGCCGCTGCTGGGCGGTGCCGAGGAGGCTCTGCGCCCCCTGTGGTCCAGCCTCACCGAGGGCGACGGCTGGCCGGAGGGGCTGGCGGCGGCCCGCGCCGCGGTCGAGAAGACGGGGGGCGGTCCGCGCACGGTGCCGGTGGGCGGCCCGCCCGGGCCCGCGGACGGCTGCCCGCCGGGCGAGCAGGCCCCGGCAGGGGAGGCCACGGCGCTGGTGCTCAGGATGCTCGGCACCGCCCCCGCCACGCTCCCCGCCGGCCTGGCCGGTGACGGCACCCACAGCGCCCCCGCCGCCGGGCGCCGGGCGCTGCACGCGTGGGCCGACGCCTGCTCCCTCGCCGCCCTGCGCGTCCACGTGCTGCTGGACGGCGCGGGCGACGGCCCCGCGGCCGTGGCGGCGTACCGGGCGGGCCGCACCCACGGCATCACCCCGCTGGCCGCGGCCGAACTGCGCCGCCAGACGGAGATCCTGCACCTGCTGGCCGAGCACGGCGCGGGAGCGCTCCGGCAGGCACTGGCGCTCTCCACGGAGGGCCGCCGCATCCTGCGCGCCGCGGCGAACCGCAGGGCGCGGGCGCGCTGAGGACGCCGCGGCCGGAGCCGGGGGCCCGAAGGCCCTGGGGCCCGCCGCGCGGGCATGTGAAGACCCTGCGAGGCCGGGTGGGCCGGAGGGTCGCCCGGTGTGGGGCCATGGCACCGTTGTGACGGCTGGGCCGGGTGTGCGCCAGGCGCACGCTGGGGGTGCGTGACACTTCCGCGGGTCCATCCGCTAGTCATCGAAAGAACCGGACGGCCGCGACGGCGGTCGCGTGGCGCCGTCCGGCCGTGCGCACCACCGGGCCCGCGGGGGGCCCGGCGCCCGGCCGGGCTCAGGACGCGGCCTCAGGTGCGGAAATGGTGGGAGGGCGGATCACCATGCCTTTGGAGATGCTGGAGCGCGCGCTGCCGGCCTTAACGGAACTGACCGCGCCCCGGCTGGACGGCGTCCGGCCGGTCCGGCGCAAACGGGCGCCCGGACCAGGTCACGGCACGGGCGCGGGCCGGGCGGTGGACTGGGCCCTGATCGCGGACGAACTGGGCACCCGGCTGCCCCCGGACTACAGGGAGCTGGTGCGCCGGTACCAGGGCCTCGTCATAGACAACCGGCTCGGCATCCGGATGCCGTGGCCGGGCTGGGAGCGGTGGTACGTCGACGCGACGCGCGAGTGCCTGCTGGAGCTGGAGGGCTGCTGGATGACCGGGGACTCGGGCGGCCACGTGCCGTACCCGCGGCCGCGCGGCCTGATCCCGTGGGGCGGCTCCATCGACGGCGACGCCTTCTACTGGCGCACGCACCCGGACGGCCCCGAGGCGTGGACGGTCGTGGTGTGCGGCGCCGACAACGGCTGGGCGGAGGTGGAGCGCGATCTCACCGGTTATCTCGCGGGCCTGATCCTCGGTGAGGTCGAGCCCTGCGGGGGACTGCCGCCGGGCTTTCCCGGTGCCACTCCGTCGGTCTCCGTGGACGACGGCTGGCGGCGGCAGCTGACCCGCGACTGAGCGGCCCGGCGGCGGGCCCGCACGCCTACCCCTGAGCGCGTCGGGGCCCGCCGGCGGCGAACGGCCGGGGCCGCCATCCCCGGCCCGACCCGCGCAAGTCGGGCCCGCGTCCTCATGGCGGGGCTACACGGCCCGGTCGTGGACGGGGAAGGTGAAGAGCCGGTACTCCGCGACCGAGACGAAACCGAGGTGCCGGTACAGCGGCTCGCCGGCCGGGCTCGCCGAGAGGGCGGCGAGGCTCATGCCGCGGTCGTATCCCGTGCGGAGCGCAGCCGCCGTCAACGCCGCGCCGATCCCGCGGCGCCGATGGCTCTCCGCGACGTGGACGAGGAAGATCCCCGCCACCCCGTGCGCCGAGATCACCACGGTGGTCCCGACCACGCGGCCGTCGACAACCGCGGCCAGGCGGACGATGTCCGTGTTGTCCGGACGCTGCGACTCGATGCGCACCATGTCGGCTTCGAGACCGGGCGCGACGCCCATCGAAGCGCTGTAGGTGCGGACCAGCTCCGCCAGCCGGTCGTGGTCGGCCACCGCGACGATCCGCGGACCGTCCGACGCCGCCATGGCGGCCGCGGCCCGGTCGAGCGGCCGTATCATCACCGGGACGGCTCCGAACTCCACCCCTCCGTGCTCGGCCAGAGCCGCCGCGGTGCCCTCGGGGCTGTCCGGGCCGACCCACCACCACCAGGGCACTCCCGCGAGCCTCTCTCGTGCGGTGGTCACCGCCTGCCCGACCGCGTCCAGGGACCGCAACCGGACCACGCCGTTGAACTGCGGCTGGGCCAGTCCGCTGCGGAAGTGCTCGGCGTCTGTCTCACCGCGTTCCTCCTCGCCCCAACCCATCAGGTACTGCCGGAAGTTGGCGGTCACCGCCACGCTCCCGGTATCCCAGGCGTCTGCCGGTGTGCCCGTCCCGGCGGATGCGCCCGCCGTCGGCCGGGCATCAGCCGCACGTGGTACGTCCGTCACGCTCGTCACCTCTCTCATTTCCGGGTACTGCCTCGCCCCGGAGGCGCGAGGCCCGCGCCTGACCCGTGCGGTCCGCCGCCGGGCCCGCGGCGCGGCCCGCGGCGGGTCGCGGGCCAGGTCTTCGTTCAGGAACCGTCAGGGCGCCACGATGCGGTAGTCCGAGACGGGCCGGTAGCCGATGCGCCGATACAGGCGGTTGCTCGTCGGGTTGGAAAGGTCGGTGAAGAGCAGGACGTGTTCCGCCCCGGCGTCCCGCGCGGCCTGGGAAACGGCTGCGGTGACGGCGGCACCGTAGCCTCGTCCGCGGTGGTGGGGCGGCACGTACACCGGGGTGACGCGGGCGGTGGCGGCCACCACGGTGGTCATCGCTGCCATGGCCACCGGTTCGCCGGCGACCATCCACAACCGCCAGCCGCCCCGGGCGGTCCGCTCGTCGACGAACCTGTCGAGGTCGGCTCCGAGCGAGCCGGCTTCCGCGACGAAGCGGGTGCACCAGTCGTGGAGAAGAGGCCGGTCGTCCCCGGTTGCCACCCGCGGTGCCCCCGGCGGGGCGACGCCGGGCGGCACGAGCTGTTCGAGGCGGTGCAGGCGAAGACGCGGTCCGTCGCCCGGGGCCCTGCCCGTCGTTGCTTCCCAGGCCTCGGAGAAGGCGCGGACCGACGCGTCGTCGGCCAGCAGACCGGTCCACGGGTGGGTGTCGGTGGACAGCAACCGGGCCAGGCCTGTCGCCGCGGCCCGGGTGAGGCTGCTCGCGGTCAGCAGATGCGGTGGAGTCCACACGAACGCGGCCGTCGTCGGTGCCCCGGCTGCGTGACACCACCATCCCAGACGCGTGGGCGGCGTCGTACCCCAGGACTGCGGACGCTCGATCGAGTCGAGCCCGGACAGCAGCATGGTGTGCAGGTCGGGACGCGCGGAAACGAAGCACCCCGCCTCGGACCGGAACACCTCCGGACTGCCGGTGACAGACCATGCCATCGATTCAGGTCTCCTGCCTGCCGGTGAGAAGGAGGGGCGGCGGACGGCACGGCGCCGGAGAACTCCGTGGCGGTTCCGCGAGGCCTCAGCACATGCGTTCGTGCGGCCGGGTTCCGGGATCCGGTGGCGCAGGAACGGCGCGGGCGGCTTCCGCGCCCATGATCCAGCCCGTGCCGCCGGACGTCCACATGATAGATGTCACAAAGGATCTATCTGGCCGGGCGACGTCACCGGCCCGGCCGGCTGCATGATTACGGTCATAATCTTCAGGGTTTCGCACGGCAGATCATGGCCGCCGTCGAGGCGGCATCCGATTCCCGGGGCCGAGCGCCGGGAGGCGCAGGCTCCGCACGCCACCGCCGACAGCGCCTTCGCGGCAGCACCCGCGTCGGGCCCCGGGGGCCTGGCTCGGTGCGGGGGAGGCCGGCGGCCGCCGGGCATCCACACCACTCGATGAGAAGGAGTCCCATGCGCATAGGCTTGGCCCTGCCGACCTTCGGTCCGGACGCAACCGCGGAAGGCGTCATCGGCGTCAGCCGTTCTGCCGAGGAACTGGGGTACGACTCCCTCTGGACGGGAGACCGCGTCCTCGCCCCCGCCTCCCCCAGCGCGCCGTACCCGGCCGGTGACGGTGTGATGCCCAGGGCCTACGAGAAGCACCTCGACCCGCTGCTGTCCCTGTCGCTCGCCGCCGCGCACACCGAACGGGTCCGCCTGGGAACCAGCACGCTGAACGGCCTGTGGCAGCCGCCCCTGATGCTGGCCCGCTCCCTGACCACGCTCGACGTGCTCACCGGCGGGCGTCTGGACGTCGGTCTGGGGCTGGGCTGGATGCCTGACGAGTACGCCGCGGTGAACGTGCCGTGGCAAGGCAGGGGCGAACGGCTCGACGAGACGCTCGACATCCTCGACGGGTACTGGACCCAGGAGGTCTACGCCCACCAGGGGCCGCTGTTCACCATCCCGGAGACCGTCGTCGGGCTGAAGCCCCACCAGCGCCCCGGCCCGCCCGTCCTGCTCGCGGCCTTCACGGAGGCAGGTCTGCGCAGGGTCGCCCGGCGCGCCGCCGGCTGGTTGCCCGTGGCCATGCCGCTGCCGTATCTCACGGGACTGTGGGCGACCGTCCTGCGCGAGGCGGAGGAGGCGGGGCGGAACCCCTCCACCCTGCGCATGGCACTGCGGGTCAACCCCACGCTGACCGAGGAGAAGGTCGAGCCGGAGCGGATTCCCGAAGCCGGAACGCTGGAGCAGTACATCGACTACGCCCGGGCGGCGGCCGAGGCGGGCGTGCACGAACTCTTCATCGACCTCGGGCAGAGCCCCCTCACCTTGGAAGAGCGCACCGATACGGCCGGCCGGTTCATCGAGGGCGTACGCGCGGGTTGACGGCGTGCAGGGGTGTCACGGGCGGAGCGCCCCGGGCCCCGGTCCCCGGGCTCGGGACTCGGGGACCGGCGACATGGCGCGGATCGTGCCGGAAACGTCCTACGCGCTCCGCCGCGGCAGCCCGGCCGTGATGGCCGACGGAACCGGTCAGGAGAAGTTCCCGGGTGGGGGAACCGGTTACGATCGTTCGCCCTCCGGGCGGGGAACCGGTGCCGTCACCGCGGATGGCGACATGTCAGGTGATTGCCGAGGCTACGAAGGGTGAGAGATGGGCCGTGTCTCACAAGCAGAAGCGAAGGCCAACCGGGAGCGCGTGGTGGAGGCGGCCTCCCGCCTGATGCGTGAGAAGGGTGTCGCCGAGGTCGGCATCGTCGACGTGATGCAGTCGATCGGTCTCACCCAGGGCGGCTTCTACAAGCAGTTCGCCTCGAAATCCGCGCTCGTCGACGAGGCGATTGCCAAAGGCCTGGCCGACAACATCCGATACCTGGTGTCCTTGGACCAGGACGCCGGCAGGCACGAAACGGCCCGGAGGTCGCTGGTCGAGTCCTACCTCTCCGTCGAGCACCGCGACAACCCCGGCAGCGGCTGCCCCGCGGCCGGCTTCGTCGGCGACACCGCGCGTCAGCCCGCGCACAGGAAGACCTACGCCGACGGCATCCAGGAGATGGCGGCGTGGATCGCACCCGGGGACGCCGGCCTGGCGGCCCTGGCCACCCTCGTGGGCGGCATACTGCTCGCCCGCGCCACCACGGGAACTGCCCTGTCGGAGCAGATCCTCCACGCGGCTGGGCAAGCCGCGACGGAGGCCCTCGAAGGTCATCGGGCCGATGGCGCCCAGGCGGTATCCGGCCCGGGCCTACCTTGACGCCGCACTGCGCCGACGATGCCCTGCTGTAGCGGCCGATCATTCGGGGGCACCCTCACCGCGGCGTCCTCGACGCGATGGGCCAGCAGGCCGGCGTCCGGGACGGCTCGGCGCATCGGGCTGGGGAGGATCATGTGAGGCGGCGGGCCGGTTGGTCACGCGGTTGGCCACGTCGGCCGGTGCTGGGTGGCCGCCTGGCGGCGGGCCCGCACGCCGACCCCTGATCGCGTGGGGCCCGCCGGTGGCGAACGGCCGGGGCCGCCACCCCCCACAGGAGAGGCCCCGGCCGCCGCACGGCACGGGCCGCGCGGCGGCCCGTATCTTCTTCAGCGTCGGGAGGGCGCTTTGTGTCACACCCCACCCTCACAGCCGCTAGTTGCACGTTGTACAAACATGGACGGGAGGACGTTTCAGGCCGTAGCCTCCCTCCCACCCGGACGGACGATCCCGGCGACCGGGACCAAAGCCGCCCCGAGACCAGCAGCCCCCACCACCCGACGACGCCCCCGGCCCCCGGGCCGGTGCCTGCCCCGCAACCCACGGGCACACGTCCGCCCCGCACACGACCACCGACCGCGACCATCGATTGAGTAACCACGACGTTGATCAGCCAGGCCCGCGAGAGCGGAGCCGGCTCACGCGCAGAAGAAGAACAACCACGACCGCGACCATCAATTGAGTAACCGAGACGGCGAGCAACCCGGTGCGCGAGAGCGGCGCCGGCTCAGGCGCAAAGAAGGGCATACCCGGAGTGCTGGGGGACGACGCGGAGTTGACTGCCGCGGTGGATGCGGCACAGCGCGGGGACGAGAACGCGTTCCGCGCCGTGTACCGCACGGTGCACCCGCGGCTGCTGGGCTATGTGCGGACACTGGTCGGTGACGCCGAGGCCGAGGACGTCGCGTCGGAGGCGTGGTTGCAGATCGCGCGGGATCTGGACAGGTTCAGCGGGGACGCGGACAGGTTCCGCGGCTGGACGGCGCGGATAGCCCGTAATCGCGCCCTGGACCACATACGCATGCGGGGCAGGCGCCCGGCGGTCGGCGGTGACGAGTCGGAGCTGACCGCGAAGCCGTCCGCGTCGGACACCGCGGGCGAGGCGATGGAGTCCCTCGCCACCAGCCGCACCCTCGCGCTGATCGCCCAGCTGCCCCAGGACCAGGCGGAGGCGGTGGTGCTGCGCGTCGTCGTCGGCCTGGACGCGAAGACCGCCGCGGAGACGCTCGGCAAGCGTCCGGGCGCCGTCCGTACCGCCGCGCACCGCGGCCTGAAGCGCCTCGCCGAGCTGCTCGGACCGGAGGGGGACGGCCCGGACATGGCGCCGGAGGGTGTCCGGCGGGGCGTTCCGGGTGAGCTCGACTCCGTTCCGCACCAGCGGCCGCGAACGCGTACGGTGACCTCTGCGGGTGTGACGCAATCGCGCTCGCGGACGCAGAAGGACATGTGATGGCCGACGAGAGCCGTGTCTTCCCCGAGGACACAGGAGACCAGCTCCGGACCCCGGGAGAGTGGCTTGACCGGGCCACCGCGGAGCGCCTTCTCTCCGGCGTGTCCCTCGATGCTCTCCTCCGTGACGGCGCAGGTCCCGACTCTCTGGGCGCCGCCGAAATGGCCCGGCTTGTCCAGGTGCTGAGCGCGCTGCGGGCGCTGGCCGCGGACGGCGCCGCCACCGGACCCGCCCCCGGTGCGCTGCCGGCCGCCGGTGCCGCGGGCCCGGCCGATGGGCTGCCCGGCGAGGCCGCCGCGCTGGCCGCCTTCCGGCAGGCCCGCAACACAGCGTCACGGCGCGCGGCCACGAGCGCGGACACCCCCCGGATTCCGCACCAGGCCACGGACGGCCGGCGGGCGGTCGGCGGTCTCCCGCCGGCGGAGCTCGGCTCCGTCCGGCTGGCCGGCGCCGCGGCCGGCGCCGCCGGGCCGCGCGGCGACGCTACGCGCGCTGATCGCTTCCGCTGGCGGCCCCTGCGGTTCGGGCTCGTCGCGACCCTGGCGGGCTGCATGCTCGGCGGTGCCGCCGTCGTCGCCGGTCTCCTGCCGTCCCCGGTGGGCGGCACGGCCCGGCCGGGTCCCGCCGTCTCCGTCTCCGGGGAGAGCACTCCCGAGGGTTCGGCCCCTTCCGGGCACGCCGCCGGAGGCGGCGCGTCCCGGACCCCCGGCGCCACCTCGGGCCCCGGCACCGGTGAGGCGTCCTCCGGCACACCGGGGGACGGGTCCGGCGGCCGGGGCACCGGGAAGCAGCAGCACGGCGGGGACAAGAAGAAGAGCGACCCGGAAAAGGCCGAAAACTGGTGGGCGAAGATGGTGAGTGCCTGCCAGGACTACCGCGGCGGCAAGCCACTCGACGACAAGAGCCAGCACGATCTGGAGGAGGCCGCCAACGGCTCCGAGCGCGTCGCACACTTCTGCGCGGGCCTCCTCGCCGACCAGGGCGGCGACGGCGACCACTCCGGCGGCTCCGGCGGCGAGACCGGCGACACCCACGGCACCAGCGGAAACAACGGCGTCGGCAACGACGGCGACCACACCGGGGACCAGCACATCGGATCGGGCGGCGGCCCGAAGAGCGGCGCGGGCAGCCCAGGCGACGACGCTGCCAGCGCCTCCCCGAGTGCGTCCGGAAGCGCCCCCGACCCCTCGCACACCCCTGACGAGACCGTGGGTGTGACGTTTTCCAAGCCCGCGACGCAGTAAGAATCGAGCCGACTGGTCATCGGCGCTGCACGAGCCGGGGTTCCCCCCGTACCCGCGGCTCAGTGCTCCAGGCGCGGGCGGGACACGTTCCCCCGGTCCCGCCCGCGCTCTCTTTTGCGCCTGAACCGGCGCCGCTTTCGCGGACCTGGTTGATCGCCGTGGGCACGAACCCCGGTGCCGGGCACGCCGTCAGTAGACGATCACCTTGTCGCCGGTTCTGACCGCGTCGAACAACGCGGCGATCTTCTTCTTGTCGCGCACATTGACGCACCCGTGGCTCGCCCCGCTGTAGCCCCGCGCGGCGAAGTCCGCGGAGTAGTGGACGGCCTGGCCGCCGCTGAAGAACATCGCGTACGGCATGGGCGTGTGGTAGATCGTCGAGACGTGGTGCCGGGACTTGAAGAAGACCTTGAAGGAGCCCTCGCGGGTGGGGGTGTACTCCGACCCGAAGCGGACGTCCATCGACGAGAGCGTCCGGCCGTCGATCATCCAGGACAGGCTGCGGCTCTTCTTGCTGATGCACAGCACCCGCCCCGTCAGACACCGCGGATCCGGCCTGCCGACCGGCAGGGTCGTCGGCGGGTACAGCTCGTCGTGGGACGGCGCGTGGGTCAGGGCCACCAGCCGCTGCCAGGTGGTCCGGTCGGTGCCGCCGGTACGGGGCAGACCGTGGGCGCCCTGGAAGGCGCTGACCGCCGCGGCGGTGACGGTGCCGTAGTAGCCGGTCGGGTTACGGCCGAAGTAGGACAGCGTGCGCAGCCGCGCCTGGAGTTCGCGCACCTGCCCGCTCTCGCTGCCCTCGGCCATCAGCAGCACCGGCCGGGGCGTGGCCGGGGCGTGCGGCGCGGGGGCCTCGGTGGTGTGCCGCGGGGCGGGGCTCACCCGGGGGGCGGCCGGGGTGGGCGCGGACGGCGGCGACGGCGGCCGGGCCGCGGGGCTGCCCGCGGCGCCGGTCACCTGGACCGGACGGCAGCCGCTCAGCACCGCCAGTGCCGTGACCACGGCGACCGCGACGGCGAGACGTGCCACGGACTGCACGGGTGTGCGCATGAGTCCCCCCGGGCTCTGCTCGGCTGCCGAGAAGGATGCTTCCCGGCCCCGCACCGTGGTGAACCCGAATCCGGCCGCGTTCCGTGGGCGGTGGACCGTCACGATCCCGTCATGGACCGCGCGGTTCCGGGCACCCGGACGCATGCTGTGAGGAAGGTCCCAGCGTGTGGCCCTCCACCGGCCGCTCGGTGGCCGCTACAGTCCGTCGCAAGATCGGCGCAATTCCGCCTTTGGTCATCGTCCTTACTGTCCGTCCTCCAGTGGCGGCGTCGCCGGACGCCGGCACTGCCTGACCCCACCCATCGTTCACCACTAGTGGAGCCCGGCCGGTGGCCCGCCGGCGGCTCCAGCGGGAGGCCCCACCATGGCGCGCGAGTCGGAATCCGGACTGCCCATCGAGCCGGTGTACGGGCCGGACTCGCTGCGGGGCTGGGACGCGGCCGAGCGGCTCGGCGAGCCGGGCGCGTACCCGTTCACCCGGGGCGTGTACCCGACCATGTACACGGGCCGGCCCTGGACCATGCGGCAGTACGCGGGCTTCGGCACGGCGGTGGAGTCCAACGCCCGCTACCGCCAGCTCATCGAGCACGGCACCGCGGGGCTGTCCGTCGCGTTCGACCTGCCCACGCAGATGGGCCACGACTCGGACGCGCCCCTCGCGCACGGCGAGGTCGGCAAGGTGGGCGTGGCCGTCGACTCCATCGACGACATGCGGGTGCTGTTCGACGGGATCCCGCTGGACAAGGTCTCCACGTCGATGACGATCAACGCGCCCGCGGCGCTCCTGCTGCTGCTGTACCAGCTGGTGGCCGAGGAGCAGGGGGTGCCGGCCGGGAAGCTGACCGGCACCATCCAGAACGACGTCCTCAAGGAGTACATCGCCCGCGGCACGTACATCTTCCCGCCGAAGCCGTCGCTGCGGCTCGTCGCGGACATCTTCAAGTACTGCAAGGCGGAGATCCCCCGCTGGAACATGATCTCGATCTCCGGCTACCACATGGCGGAGGCGGGGGCCACGCCCGCGCAGGAGATCGCGTTCACCCTCGCGGACGGCATCGAGTACGTCCGCACGGCCGTCGCGGCCGGGATGGACGTCGACGACTTCGCGCCCCGGCTGTCGTTCTTCTTCGTGGCGCGCACCACGATCCTCGAGGAGGTCGCCAAGTTCCGGGCGGCCCGGCGGATCTGGGCGCGGGTGATGCGCGAGGAGTTCGGTGCGCGGAACCCGAAGTCGCAGATGCTGCGCTTCCACACCCAGACCGCCGGGGTCCAGCTGACCGCCCAGCAGCCCGAGGTGAACCTGGTGCGGGTGGCCGTGCAGGGCCTGGCCGCGGTGCTGGGCGGTACGCAGTCGCTGCACACCAACTCGTTCGACGAGGCCATCGCGCTGCCCACCGACAAGAGCGCGCGGCTCGCGCTGCGCACCCAGCAGGTGCTGGCGCACGAGACCGATGTGACGGCGACGGTGGACCCGTTCGCGGGCTCCTACGTCATGGAGCGGATGACGGACGATCTGGAGGCCGCCATCGTCGGCCTGATGGAGCGGGTCGAGGAGCTCGGCGGGGCGGTGAACGCGATCGAGCAGGGCTTCCAGAAGGCCGAGATCGAGCGCAGCGCGTACCGTATCGCCCAGGAGACCGATGCGGGGGAGCGGGTCGTCGTCGGGGTCAACCGCTTCACCATCGACGAGGAGGAGCCGTACGAGCCGCTGCGGGTCGATCCGGCGATCGAGCGGCAGCAGGCGGAGCGGCTGGCCCGGCTGCGCGCGGAGCGGGACGGCGCCGCGGTGGACGCGGCGCTGTCCGCCTTGCGGAAGGCGGCGGAGGGGGAGTCCGACAACGTCCTGTACCCCATGAAGGAGGCGCTGCGCGCCCGGGCCACCGTCGGCGAGGTCTGCAACGCCCTCCGGGACGTGTGGGGCGCATACGTCCCTCGGGACGTGTTCTGACGGCTCCGTCCCCGGGGGCGGTTTCTGCCGTTTCCGGACCGCCGGCGGGTGGTGGGTCGCTCGCGCAGTTCCCCGCGCCCCCTGTCGGGGTGGCCCCTTACCTGGAGGGCGGCCCCGGCCGTCCTTCAGGGGCGCGGACCCTGCGAAGGAGCCGGCCGCGGGCCGTGGTGGGTCAGGTGGGCCGTCAGGCCCTCGGAGGCGCCCGGTCGGGCACGGCGTCCGGCCACCCGCCGGACGGCGT
Source organism: Streptomyces sp. DSM 116793 (assembly GCF_057320905.1). Taxonomy (NCBI): domain Bacteria; kingdom Bacillati; phylum Actinomycetota; class Actinomycetes; order Kitasatosporales; family Streptomycetaceae; genus Streptomyces; species Streptomyces sp. DSM 116793. The sequence continues at coordinate 5,791,425 of NZ_CM170494.1, forward strand.
CGGGTGACCGGGCTGTGACGCCCTCCGAGGGCATCCCGGGCGCCGACCCGGGCGCCGACCCGGGCGATCCGCCGGGGTCCGCCCTGGGCGGCCCGGCCGGGCGCGGCCCCCGGGTGAGCCGTCAGGCGCGGCCCTGCCGGCGCGCCCTGCTGCGCCGCACCGCGCGTGTGATGACCGGCGGCAGGACGTCCGCGGCGATACGGGCGGCGGAGGTGCGTGCGCCCTTGCCGCCGGGGCCCCGGCTGCCGCCCGGGCTCGCGGGCGCCGGGGGCGTGTGCGGTGCGGCGGGGGCGGGCGCGCCGTGCCGCGAGTGCGGGAAGTCGGGGGCGCGCATGCCCCGTGAGCGGAGCCGGACGAGGCGGTGCCCGGCGGCCTCCTGGAGGCTCACCCCGCAGTCGTCGCGGGCCTCGGCCATGGCGATCAGCTCGTCCTGGATGGGCCCCGGGTCCTCCCAGGTCCCGTAGAGCTTCTGGGTGCTCAGGCAGATCGGCCGCAGCCCGCGGTTGAGCACCGCCTCCCAGGTGGCGACGGCCACCCCGGGCGTGTGCTCCGACCGGAAGTCGTCCAGGACCACCACCCCGCCTGGCGCCAGCACCTTCTGGGCGGTGGCGATGTCGCCGTGCACGTGCTCGTACAGGTGCGAGGCGTCGATGTGCACGAACCGGCAGGAGGCCGGTGCCACGTGCCCGGCGGCCAGCGTGCTGGGGCCCTGCAGGACGGTGGGCAGCGCGTCGTGGAACGAGAGGTAGTTCCGCTCGAATGCCTCCCGGGTGAGCGTCGCGTACGACTTCTTCATCTCGTTGCCGTTCGCCTGGTCGGGCGCGTCGGACTCGAAGAGGTCGCAGACGGTGAAGGTCTCGCCCTCCTTCAGGTGCCGGCCCAGGAAGATCGCGCTCTTGCCCATGAACACGCCCAGCTCCAGCAGGTCGCCGCGCTGGCCCCGGCTCTCCTGCCGGGTCAGCAGCCACTCGAAGAGGACTTGGTCAAGGGCGGGGAACCAGCCGCGGACGTCGCTGAGTTCCCGGGGCAGGGGGGCGGTCTCGTGCGCTGTTGTCATGGGCGAACCTTCACGATGCGGATGGGTGGGGCCATGCGGATCGGACCGGTGGGGGCGGCCACGGCAAGGGTAGTTTTCAGTATGGAGTCGGCATATCAGGCATGCGCGGTCCCGCGTGGACCGTTCGAGTGGAGAAGGGGCCACGACAACCGCGGTGGCTCATGGACTCCGGTTTGCCGGGTGGTCTTTCCGCTGTGGCAGCGGCTTCCCCGGGCGCGGACGACTATGCCGGGTGGGGGATGGCGGTCCGGGGGCGCGCAGATGAAGAAATCGTTCATTGCCGCGCCACGGGGAATTCACTTCCGGGAATTCGCGCCGGGAATCCGTGGCCGGGTTCCCCCGGTTCTCCGGGGGTGGGGGGAACGCGGTTCTCCGGGGGGTGCGGGAAACGCGGTTCTCCGGGGGGTGCGGGCGGGGCGCGGGGAACGGCCCGAGCCCCCCAACCGGCCGGTGGCCGGGGAGACGACCGCAAGGGGCTGGGCCCGGTGGCCCGCCGCGGGCGCGTCGTGGCCGGCCGCGCAGTGCGCGGGAAAGCGCCTACCGGGGTGAGGGCGCCGTGAGGGACCGGCGCAGCAGCGGCGTCGCCCGCTTCTCGACGTAGCGGTTGAGGAGCCAGGCGAGCAGCAGCATGCCCGCGATGGTGAGGGCGAACGTCGCCCAGGACGGCACGCCGAGGCCGCGGTGCAGTTCCCGTATCGCGACCCAGCCCAGGTGCTCGTGCACCAGGTAGAACGGGTAGGTGAGCGCCCCGGCGACGGTCAGCCAGCGCCAGTCGGCCCACTTCAGGGCGCCCAGCGCGATGGCGCCGACGAGCACATACCCGAGGGTGACGATCAGGATGATCACCGAGGCCGAGCGGTACGAGAAGAAGTGCGGGTCGGGCGCGTGCCACAGGCCCGCCACCGCGTAGCGCTGGCCGGTCAGCCAGCTCACCACCACGATGCCCCAGGCCATGGCGTCCCGGCGGTTGCGGTGCAGGAGGTACAGGCCCATGCCGCCGATGAAGTACGAGGCGTACTCGGGCATCAGCACCAGGTTGAGCAGGGGCTCGTCCGCCGCCTGCGCGATCGCCGCGGCCATCGTCCACACCGCGCAGAACAGCACCACCCGGCGCCGGGTGACGCCCGGCAGCACCAGGCAGAGCGCGAAGAGCGCGTAGAACCGGATCTCCACCCAGAGCGTCCAGCACACGCCCAGCACCCGGTCGGCGCCCAGCGGCTGCTGGAGCAGCGTCAGGTTCACCAGGGCGTCGCTCGGCGACACCGCCTCGTACACCACCGGCGGCAGCGCGAAGACGGCCGTCACCAGCACCACCGCCACCCAGTACGCGGGCATCAGCCGGGCGACCCGGGAGGCGAAGAACGACCGCAGGGGCCGCCCCCAGCCGCTCATGCAGATCACGAAGCCGCTGATCACAAAGAAGATCTGCACCCCGAGGCAGCCGTACGCGAACCAGCCGTGCAGCGTCGGGAACTGGTGCCGCGGCGAGCCGCCCCAGGCGCTGGTGACCTCGCCGTCCCGGCCGCCGTAGTGGTAGAGGGCCACCATCAGCGCGGCGACCAGGCGCAGCCCGTCCAGCGCGCGCAGCCGGCCGCCGCCGCGCTCCGCCGGCCTTCGCGGCCCCGGGATGGCGGCCCGGGTCTCCGGAGGGAGGGCGAGGCGGGTGACGCGCCGGGCCCCGGGCCGGTCCGGGGGCCGTACCGCGGGCGTCCCGGGGCTGTCCGGCGTGTCCGGGGCCAGGGGACCGCGCGAGTCCTCGGGAGTGATCGTCACGGGTGTCCCTTCGGGGCGTGCGCTCAACTACGGGGGCGCACAGGCGCGCGCCCGGAGCGGCCAGCGTAAAACCCGCACAACCCGAGAACCGGTACGAAAATAAGCGGTTCGCCGGGCCGACACCATGAGTTCACCTGGGGTCCGGCCCTGTTTGCCGAACCGTTGCCCGAACGCCATCCGGGAGTCGTCGCGCCTCCTCCGCGCCACCCACCCGACGTTCTCCTCCCGCGCCCGGCCCGGCCACGTCGAGGGACTGGGCGCGCCAACGCCGGGCCGACCGCGCGGAGGAGGCGCTACCGCCGCACCCGGCACGCCTACCTGCGCACGACCGCCGGCCCACGGCGCACGACCGCCGCCCCCACGGTCGTACGACCGCCCCCCACGGCCGTACGGCCACGCCCCCACGCCCCGGCCACGCCCCCACGGCCGCCTCCCCACCGCCGACAGGCCGGCGACAGGCCGGCGACCCTGGCGCCCTGCGTGCCGCCGCCCCTACCGCCGCGCCGAGCGCCGCAGCGCCCGCGCCTGGCGGACCACGCGGCGCAGCCGGGCATTGCGCGGGATGAACGCGAGCTGTGCGGGTACGGCGCCCGGCAGGGCCAGCGCGGTGAGCCGGCGCCGTTTGAAGTAGCGCCAGGTGTGCGCGTTCAGATGCCGGGAGAGATACGCCTCGGCGTCCTGGCGGCGGTCCGGGTAGATCTTCGGCTGCATGGCGAAGCCGACCGCCGTGACCAGACCGGTCAGCTCCTGCTTGGCCGGGTCGATGAGCTGGGCCTCCACCATCGCCCGGTCGGTCAGCTCGGGCAGCAGCGCGTCCACGATCGTGACGGGCACCCGGTTGCTGTTCTGGTACGGGGTGAGGCGTTCCAGCAGCACCTCCGTGCCGAGCCGGGCGACCGGCAGGCCGTAGAAGGTGGCGGCGGTGAAGAGCGCCGTGGAGAAGCAGCCGACGACCAGCGCGGGCTGCATCCGCTGGTAGAGCACCTCGGCGAGGACGGGGGTGTCGAGCACGGTCAGCTCGGCGCCCAGCTTCTCGGCCTCCTCCTCCAGCAGCCGCGACCAGCGCGCCGGAGCCATCGGGTGCGGCTTGAAGACGATCTTCCTGTGGCCCAGCCCGACCGCGCCCCGCACCATCCGCACGTGCAGGTTCTCCTCCTCCTCGCCGGTGAGGATCTCCAGCGCGGACAGGTACTGGCCGAGCAGCAGCGCGGGCCCGCGCAGCTCGGGCAGGCCGGCGGCGGCCGCGTCGCCCAGCTCGCCGAGCACCTTCACGAAGACCTCGGTGGGCACGATCTGCGGCGGCACGTCGAACTCGGTCAGCAGCAGCGGCGTGAGGCCCGGCACCAGGTCCAGGTGGAGCAGCCGCCGCACCCGGGTGCCCACCAGCGGGTCCAGCTTGTTCCGGGTGGGCCCGTAGCTCATCAGGCCGTCGGCGTAGACGTCGATGGGAGCGCCCGTGAAGATCTGGGTGATCGCCAGCGCCGGGTTGACCTGGATGGACTCCACGGCCAGCTCCACCGCGTCGTCGCCGAGGCCCCAGGCGAGCCGCAGGTACCGCTCCCACAGCGGGATGTCGTCCGGGCGCGGGGACCAGCCGCCGGGGTGGAACGGGAAGATCGTCTCGTTCCACGACAGGACGTCGTCGAAGCGGTGCCGCAGCCGCTCGAAGCCCGCCATCTCGTCGAGCGGGGGCGTGGTCTCGGGCGTCGCCGCGTTGTTCAGGACGAGCAGGATCGCGCGGTCCGGCGCCGTGAAGCAGTCCGCGTCGATGGCCGCGGCCAGGGTCGCCGCGCCGTACAGCGTGGAGGCGCAGTAGATCCTGGTGGTACGGCGGCGGGCGCCCCGCGGCGCCGCACCCGGGAGGGCCGTGGTGCTCACGCGGCGGCCTCCCCGGCCGGCACCGGGCGCCGGCGCAGCCGCCGCAGCCGGCTGGCGCGCTCGATGTCCATGGAGTCGAGCGCCTCCTCCAGGACCGGCTGCGGCATACGCTTCAGCGCCGCCGTGCTCATCGCCTTCAGTTTGCGGGCCACGGGTGGTTCGAACCTTTCGATGGAACCCAGATGGTGGGAGATGATCGCGCAGTAGGTGCGCACCGCCTTCGGCAGCAGGCTGTCCGCGTCGGGATCCTCGGCGGTCTCCTGGATCACCTGGTCGAACGCCCGGATGAAGTCGAGCTGGCGTGTGTCCCCGATCTGCGTCAGGGAGGACGCCACGCCGCGCCGGTAGAAGACGCCCAGCAGGCTGACCGCCGCGAAGGACTCCGCCTCCCGGTGCAGCTTCCAGATCCACGGCCGGTCCTCCGCCGTGCGCAGCCCGTCCCTGAAGTGCAGCACACCCTTGTCGAGCAGCCGCCGGTGGTAGATCCCCGCCCAGGCGTAGGCGTAGTCGACCGAGGTGGAGCGGTGCGCCGGCAGGATCGCGTCGCGCGGGCGCATCACCTCGCCGCGGCGGCCGTGCGGGACCCGGTGCACCGCGCGCGCCCGCGCCGTGCACTGGACATGGTCCGTGCGCACGAAGTCGCAGCCCAGCGTCTCGATGGCGGCGAGGAGCCGCGGGTAGTAGCCGGGCGCCAGCCAGTCGTCGCCGTCCAGGAAGGTCAGGTACTCGCCGCCTGCCGCGTCGATGCCGGTGTTCCGCGCGGTCGCCAGGCCGCCGTTCTGCTCGTGCCTGATGAGTCTGGCGCCGGGGATGTCCCGCGCGGCCCTTTCCAGAATGTCCGGAGTGCCGTCCTTCGAACAATCGTCGACGAAAATGAACTCGAAGTCGTCGCGCGCGTTCGCGCGCAGGCTTCTCAATGTGTCGGGCGCATATTGCTGCACGTTGTAGAACGGCACAATGACGGAGAGCTTAACCACGCGGGTGACGTTAGGTGTCGCCCCGGCATTCGTCTTGACCCGCGGTGAGATGGAAGGTGAACGGCACGTGGCGGTCTGGTGAACCGAGCTGTTTTCCATATCGTCACGGCGCCGATTACCCATTCGTCGACGCGCTGTTAACCGTTTGTTGGCATCAGGTTGGGCTGCGGCTACGAATGCCTTCCTAGCGTCGCTCACGTGCCAGCAAGTACCTCGAAGCCCCCCCGGGTGGCCGTGCTCGCGGACTCCGACACCCGGTGGAAGTGGGGGGCGCTCACCGCTTCCCGCATCGTGTCGGACGCCCGCCTCGACGGCTACCTCCTGCGCGGCCGTGCCACCCCGACGCCCCGTCAGCTTCAGGAGGTCGGCATACCCGCGGACTCGCTCCGCGAGGTGACCGCGGTCGAATTCCTGCGCGCGATGGGCGGGGCGGTCGCGGGAGGCGAGGCGGAGACCGGCGGGGCCGCCGGCGAGCTGCCGGACGTGATCGTCCTCGCGCTGGTCGGCGGCGGCGTGGGGGCCCTCCTGCACGGCCTCGCGCGCGCCTGGCGGGGCCGCACCCACCGCCCGGTGGTCGTCACCGGCTACGTCGGCGTGGTCTACGAGAAGCTGGCCGACGGCCTGCTGCTGCGGCACGGCGCCGACCTGGTGCTCGCCAACTCCCGGCAGGACGCGGAGCGGTTCCGCGGCGTCTACGCGGGCGTCGGCGCCGACGACTCCTCGGTCGTCGAGACCGCGCTGCCCTTCCTCGGCGGCGCGCCCTACACGGCACCGCACACCCCGTACACCGTCGTCTTCGCCGCGCAGCCCTCGGTGCCCGAGACCCGCGCCGAGCGCACCTACCTGCTGGACCGGCTCCTCCAGCACGCCCGGCAGCACCCCGACCGCGAGGTGCTGCTGAAGCTGCGCAGCAAGCCCGGCGAGCACACCACCCACATCGAGGAGCTGCCCTACCAGCGGCTCGCCCAGCGCGCGGGGGCGCTGCCCGGCAACTTCCGGACCGTCTACGGCCACATGGGCGACGTGCTCGACCGCACCGACCTGCTCGTCACCGTCTCCTCCACGGCCGCGCTGGAGTCCCTGCACCGCCGGATCCCGACCGCCGTCCTCACCGACCTCGGGATCCGCGAGAAGCTCGGCAACCACCACTTCCTCGGGTCCGGCTGCCTCACCTCCTGGGACCGGCTCGACGACGGCGACCTCCCCGAGCCCGATCCGGTCTGGCTGGCGCGGCAGGGGGTGGCGGCCGACGGGGCGTATGAGAAGTCGTTCGACGCGGCGCGTGAGCGGATCGCCTCGCTGCTGGCCGGGGACGGGTTGCCGCCGCTGCGGCCCTACTACACCCGGGCCACCGCGCCCGGGTACCTGCCCGGGATCCTCGCGCGGCACCACCTCGGTCCTGACGGCAGTCCGCTGCCGGGGGCGCCCGGTGTGGACCGGGCGCCCGGGCCGGTGCGGCAGGTGGTGCGGCGCGCCGCGCGGGGTGCCTACCGGCACGGGGTGCAGCGGGTGGCTCCCGTCATCCGGCGGATGGGCGAGCTGTGAGGGGCGCCGTGCCGCTTCGGGATGCGGTTGTCCGCTCGGCGGCGGGCCGTGGGCCGGGTGTCGCCCTGCGGGCTCGTCCTCAAGCGCCGGACGGGCTTGATTGTCGCGCCCTGCTCGTGTGGCGTCAGGCCCCGCGTGCGGCGGCGGGCCGTGGGCCGGGTGTCGCCCTGCGGGCTCGTCCTCAAGCGCCGGACGGGCTCCGTCCGTGCGGCGCCGTTCCCACCGGTCTTGGAGTCCGCGACCGCCGCCGAGCCGCCCACGCCATGGGCGGTGCTGTCCACGACGCGTCGTGCCGCGCCCCCCACCGTCGCCCTCTCCACCCCCACTGTTCCCTCTAGGAGTTCCTCATGCCCCACCCGGAAGCGGGCACCGCGGCGCCGGTTCGGCGCGTGCTTGCTGTGATTCCCGCGCGCGGCGGTTCCAAGGGCGTGCCCGCCAAGAACCTCGCCCCGGTCGGCGGCGCACCGCTGGTGGTGCGGGCCGTGCGGGAGTGCAGGGCCGCCCGGCTGGTCACCGATGTCGTCGTCTCCACGGACGACCGGGCGATCGCCGACGCCGCCCGCGAGGCCGGCGCCGAGGTCGTGCTGCGGCCCGCCGCCATCGCGGGCGACACGGCCACCAGCGAGGCCGCCGTGCTGCACGCCATGGACGCCCACGAGGCCCTGCACGGCGCCCGGGTGGACCTGGTGCTGCTCGTGCAGTGCACCAGCCCGTTCCTGGTCCACGAGGACATCGACCAGGTGGTCACGGCGATCGCGGAGCACGGCGCCGACACCGCGCTCACCGTCGCGCCCTTCCACGGCTTCGTCTGGCGCGACGCCGCCGACGACCCGGTCATCGGCGCCCAGCACACCGGGACGGTGAGCGGCAAGGCGGCCCTGAAGGCCGCCGCGGTCGCCGACTCCACCACCACCCGCGGCGGCTACGGCGTCAACCACGACAAGTCGTTCCGGCCGCGCCGCCAGGACCGTCCCCAGGACCTGCTGGAGACCGGCGCCGTCTACGGCATGGCCGCGGCGGCGTTCCGCGAGCACCAGCACCGGTTCTTCGGCCACACGGAGCTGGTGCGGACCGATCCGGCGCGGGTCCTGGAGGTCGACGACCCGCACGACCTGGCCCGCGCCCGCGCCCTCGCCTCGCTCTTCGACGCCGGCCGCCCCGCCGCCGCGGACGCCGCCCGCCCGGACGCCACGGCAAGTGGCGCCCCCACGCTCGGGGCCCCGGTCCCCGGCCCGGCGGACCCGCCGGCCCGGCACCTGCCGAGCCGCGACGACATCGACGCGGTCGTACTCGACTTCGACGGCACCCAGACCGACGACAGGGTGCTGATCGACTCCGAAGGACGGGAGTTCGTCTCCGTGCACCGCGGCGACGGACTCGGCATCGCCGCCCTGCGCAGGTCGGGGCTGCACATGCTGATCCTGTCCACGGAGGAGAACCCGGTCGTCGCCGCCCGCGCACGGAAGCTCAGGATCCCCGTGCTGCACGGCGTCGACCGAAAGGACCTCGCACTCAAACAGTGGTGCGAGGAGCAGGGCATCGCGCCGGAGCGCGTGCTCTACGCGGGCAACGACGTCAACGACCTCCCGTGCTTCGGCCTCGTCGGCTGGCCCGTGGCGGTCGCGAGCGCTCATGACGTCGTCCGCGGCGCCGCACGCGCGGTCACCACCAACGCCGGTGGCGACGGCGCGATCCGAGAGATCGCCAGCTGGATCCTCGGCCCTTCTCTCGACTCCCTCGACAAGTAAGGACAGCTCCTGTCATGAGCAACTCCCGTCTGCGCACCCTCGGTTCGAAGACCGCCGGCCCCGGCCACCCCGTGTACATCACCGGCGAGATCGGGATCAACCACAACGGCGACCTCGACAACGCCTTCAAGCTGATCGACGCCGCCGCGGAGGCCGGCTGCGACGCCGTCAAGTTCCAGAAGCGCACCCCGGAGATCTGCACCCCCCGCGACCAGTGGGACATCGAGCGCGACACCCCCTGGGGCCGGATGACGTACATCGACTACCGGCACCGCGTCGAGTTCGGCGAGGACGAGTACCGCGCCATCGACGAGCACTGCAGGGAGAAGGGCATCGCCTGGTTCGCCTCGCCGTGGGACACCGAGGCCGTCGCCTTCCTGGAGAAGTTCGACGTGCCCGCCCACAAGGTGGCCTCCGCCTCCCTCACCGACGACGAGCTGCTGCGCACCCTGCGCGCCACCGGCCGGACGATCATCCTGTCCACCGGCATGTCGACGCCCCGCCAGATCCGGCACGCGGTGGAGGTGCTGGGCTCCGACAACATCCTGCTCTGCCACGCCACGTCCACGTACCCGGCCAAGGCCGAGGAGCTGAACCTGCGCGTGATCAACACCCTGCAGTCCGAGTACCCGAACGTCCCGATCGGCTACTCGGGCCACGAGACCGGCCTGCAGACCACGCTCGCCGCGGTCGCCCTCGGCGCCACCTTCGTGGAGCGCCACATCACCCTGGACCGCGCCATGTGGGGCTCCGACCAGGCCGCCTCCGTGGAACCGCAGGGGCTCCAGCGCCTCGTCCGCGACATCCGCACCATCGAGGCCTCGCTCGGCGACGGCGTCAAGAAGGTGTACGAGTCGGAGCTCGGCCCGATGAAGAAGCTCCGCCGCGTCGCGGGCGTCGTCGCCGAGCGGGAGGCCGCCGAGCCCCAGCCCGCGGCCGTCTGACGCCGGCCGCCGACGGTACCCGGACACCGGACATGAGCCCCCACACCGGGCAGCCCCGCAGCGGTGAGCCCCGCACCGGGCCGGCGGGCCCCGAACCCGCCCAGTCCCGCGCCGCCGCGGCCTCGGCCGCCCCCCTCCCGACGCTCGCCTTCGTCGAGAGCCCCGTCCAGCTCCTCAACGTCCTGGAGTGGGCCCACCGGCACGCACCGGACGGCGCGCGGGATGACGCGCGGGACGGTGCGCTGCGCGACGGGGACGGTCCGGGGACGGGGGCGGGGGGCGCGTCGGAGCGTGCGCCCGGGCGAGCGCCGGGAGACGCGTCCGCGCGGGCGTCGGAGAGCGCGTCCGCGCGTCCGCCAGGGGGCGCGTCCGGGAGCTCGCCGGGCGGCGGGGCGCTGCTCGCTGCCCGGGGACCCGGTTCCGGGATCACCGTCGTCGTCCTCTCTCCCACCGACCCGATGACCCGCGGGCAGCTCCGCCGGATGACGGAGCTGGCCCGCGACGAGGGCCATCACGTCCGGTGGGAGGAGGCACGCGGCGCCACCACGGCACCGCTCGCCACCGTGCGCGGGCTCGCGCCGCTGCTGCGCGCCGCGCGCCGGATCGTCATCGGCGACCCCTTCTCCCGCTACGTCCAGCTGCTGCTGACCATCACCCGCGCCCGTGATCTGGTCGTCGTGGACGACGGCACGGCCACCATGGAGTTCGTCGCGCAGCTCGCCCGCGGGGAGCGGCTGGTGCGCTGGCACCGGCGCGGTGGCCGTCCCGGGGCGCGTGACCTGGTCTTCGCTCCGGTCTCCGCCTCGGCACGCCGGCGGCTCACGCCGGGACGCCGGCGCACGGTCGAGATCTTCTCCTCGATGCCCATCCAGGACGTTCCGGACGGGGTCCGGGTCACCGCCAACGACTTCGGCTGGACCCGTGCGCGCTTCGGGCCGCCCCGTGTCGGCGAGGGCGCCGACCTGGTCGGCACCTCCCTGGTCGAGACGGGCGTCGTCGACCTCGAACGCTATCTTGAGGCCGTGCGCGCCCTGGCCCGCGAACACGGCGCCACACGCTACTTCGCGCACCGCCGTGAGGACACCGACAAGCTGCACCGGCTGGCCACCGAGACCGGCCTGCAGATCGTCCGCCCCGACCTGCCGCTGGAACTCATCGCCCGCCGCGGCCCCGTCGGCCGCACGATCGTGAGCTTCCCGTCCACGGTGGTGCACACGCTGCCGCTGGCCCTGACCGGCACCGGCGTGCAGGTCGCCGTCTGCGACATCGACCCCGCCTGGCTCACCGCCCATGCCTCGCCGCGTGCCGAGGGGTTCCTCGCGGGCGTCACGGACACGGCGCGCGGCGTCCAGCGGCTGGGCCAGGGCGGCGCCGAGGCCTCGCGGCCCGCGGTGCGGCCCACGGTGCCCGGTCAGGAGAGCAGAGAAGGTGCCCCGGCGGGCCCCTCCGACGGCCTGCCCGGCCAGGGGGGCCTCCCCGGCCAGGGGGCGGACGGCATTCCCGGCCAGGAGTCCCCCCACCAGCGCGCGAACCGCCTGACCCCACCACGCGTCTGACCTTCCCCTCCGCGGGGGCGCCCGGAAGGGGCGGTGCCTCTTGCGGTCTCGTGTCCGGCCACTGGCCGGTGGGCGCTGGTCGCGCAGTTCCTCGCGCCCCTGGAGGTGGCTGCCTCTTGCGGTCTCGTTTCCGGCCAGTGGTCGGTGGGGGCTGGTCGCGTGCCTCGCGCCCCTCTCGGGGCACAGCCCCGCCGGCCGGTGGCCGGTACGAGAGCTCAGGGCAGCGCCCTGGAGGGGCGCGGGGCGGCGCCGCGTGGGCGCGACCAGCCACGACGAGGCCGGCAGATGCATCCCGTCCGATGTGACCCGTACAGCGGGGGCGCGGAGCCCCCGGGAGGGAAGCCGGGGCCTACGGAACCGTCACCGCCCGGACCATGACCTCCGCCCCCATCCGCACCGCCGCGTCCCGCGTCGACTCCGCCAGCATCGGCGCGCGAATGGGCCCGCCCTGGGCCAGGTGCCGGTCGTAGGGGACCGGGAACACGGGCACGCCGATCTCCCTGAGATGGCCGATCGCGGCCTTCGCGTCGAGCGTGGTGTCGGGCGAGTGCGCGGTCAGCGCGACGACCGTGCTGCCGAGGGCCGGCCGCGGCAGCGCGGCCAGCCAGTCCAGCACGACCCGCGTGCTGTTCACGCCCTCCGCCGTCATCGGGGCGACCACCACCCGGGCGTGCGCGATGTCCATCGCCGTACGGGCCACCTCGCCCGGCAGCGTCTCGCAGTCCACCACCGTCACCGCGAAGTAGCGCCGCAGGGCCTGGGTGACCCGGACGTACGTCGGCACGTCGAGCGGCGCGCCCACCCGGCCCTGGCTCGCGGGCAGCAGCCAGCCACCGTCCGTGACCGGCACCAGGTAACCAGTCAGGTCGGTGAGCTGCATGCCCGGGTACATCAGGTGCACCAGGTCCATGGCGGACCAGCGCACCGACTCCGCCCCCATCCGCACCGGGAGCGTGCCGAGCGCCGCGTCGGCCTCCAGGGTCAGCACCGGATCGTGCCGGTAGCGGTTGTACGCCCGGCCCAGCAGTGCGGCCACCGTGGTCTTGCCGACCCCGCCCCTGATGGACGTCACAGCGATCACCCGGCCGCTGCTCACCGGCGACTGGAGCTGCACGGCGAGCCGGGCCTGCTCGGTCCGCTCCATGTCGGTCTGCGCCAGTCTGCGCAGCGAACGCCCTGTGCGCCGGGCCACCGAGTCACCGTGCTGCGGTCGCCCCAGCGCGATGGCGAGCCGCGGGTCGACGGTCGGCACGGAGTTCGGCGTCGGCAGCGAGACATGCGTCGCCCCGCGCTGCGTCCGCACGGCACCGGCCACGGTGCCGTGCGCGACGGGGGCCGGCGCCCCCTGGTACGGCGCGGGCGCGACCGGGACGTACCCGGTCGCCGCCGGTACGGCCGCGGGGGGCGGCGGGCTCGGTAGGGGGGCGGAGGCCGGTGCGGGCGCGACGGGGGCCGGTGGGGGTGTGGGTGTGGACGCGGGTGCGGGCGCGGCGGGGGCCGGTGGGGGTGTGGGTGTGGACGCGGGTGCGGGCGCGGCGGGGGCCGGTGGGGGTGTGGGAGTGGACGCGGGCGCGGGCGCGGCCGGGGTCGGTGCGGGCGCGTCGTCCCCGGGTTCGGCGGGAGTGCCGCCCTCGGCGGTCCGTGTGGGCTGGACGGGCGTGCCTTCTCCGGTGGCCGGTGCGGGTCGGGTGGGCCCGGCGGCCTCGGGTTCGGCGGGAGTGCCGCCCTCGGCGTCCACGGGGTCGGCGGGCGTTTCGGGCGTGCGCTCGGGGGCCTGTGCCGCCGCGCCCGCGTCGCCGGGCTCGTCTGCGGAGGTGGGGGAGGGCTGCCGGAAGAGGTCGTCCTCCAGCCTGCTCAACGCACTTACGGGGCGGACCGCTTCGGCACCCGGAGGAGGCACCGCGGCGGAGGCCCCGCCCTCGGAACCGTCCGGCTTCCCCTCGCCCACGGCACCGCCCGGTGTGTCCCGCGCCGCCGCGTCCGTGGCGGCGGCCGGACCCTCCGCGGGCGCGGCCTCCTCGCCGTCCGACGGCACCGGCACGGCCGCGGGCCGCTCCGCGTCGGGACCGTCGGGCGCGCGCCCGGGCGGCGGTGCCGTCAGGTGCAGGGTCGCCGACGGATCCGGCTTCCCGCCGCCGGAGCACGCTCCGCGTGCCCCCGGCTCCTCGCGCTCCGCCTGCGTTTCCTGCCCCATGCGGACTTCTCCATCCCCACGATCCCGTTGACCCCGTACGTACCCGGGCCGGGCACCGTAACGAGCACCGCACGAACGCTGTGTACCGTACGGCCCGGCCGTGCCCGCCCGGCGCGGAGCCCCGGGCGGACCCTAGGATCATCCCGCACCCGGGGCCCGGGCCCCACGGCCTCCCCGGGCCGTTATGAAGCCGCAAACCGCAGGTGGCGTAGGACGGCGTGACACCGCATCAGCACGGCGCACGGTACGCTCCGCGCCCCGAAGAGCCGCCGCCGCGGAACGGACGTGCCGCTCCGGTCGCCGGCCTCACCGCCCCTGGGCGATGATCACCCACGCCGCGGCGGGCGCGGCGAACACCGCACCGGCCACCCACCGCCCCGCGCTCGCCCCGGGCGGCGCGCCGTGCCCCGGCAGGGCGACGGGAAGGCGAGCCGGACCCGGCGAGCCGGACCCGGCCGGTGGTGCCGAAGGCGGGCAGGTGGCCGGGCCGGCCGCGCACCGTGAGCCGGGCCGCCGGCCCGCAGGATGAGCCACGCCGCGCCGGCCCGCAGTTCCATGGCGTTCTCGGACCGCGGCGGGTACGTCTCGGCGGGCGCGTCCCGGTGTGGCCGCGGACCATCATCCGGCCCACCGTCCGCTGCCGGGTCCGCGGCTGGTCGCGGCCATGCGGCGGAGCCTCCCCCACTGCCTCAAGGGCGTGGGAGGCACCCCTAGGACACAGCCCCGCGCCGCTCCCGGGGCACCCTCGCCCGCCGAGCCAGCCGCCGAGCCACCGCCGAGCGACCGTCGGCCGCCGCCGAGCGACCGTCGGCCGCCGCCGAGCGACCGTCGGCCGCCGCCGAGCGACCGTCGGCCGCCGCCGAGCGACCGTCGGCCGCCGCCGAGCGATAAAAATCGTGTTTATACCCATGCCCTCGACAGATCATGCAAGGCAGAGACGATTCTTCGCGGCCGCATGGCCGAAATTACGGTGATCGAGAGGTGGCGGATCCCCAAAGGGGCCTACCCTTCAAAGGGTGAACCAGCTAACGTCCTCCGAGTCTCCGGCCGATCTGCCTGGGGAAGCCGACCCGCCGGGCCCGCTGCCCGGCGCCGCACTGCCCGGCACGCTGTCCGGGGAACTCCGCGCCGAGCTCGTGGCGTTTCGGCGCGATCTGCATATGCATCCCGAGCTGGGCAACCAGGAGTTCCGCACCACCGCCGCACTCAAGGCCCGGCTGGAACTCGCCGGTCTGGAGCCCCGTGTGCTGGCCACCGGCACCGGCCTGGTCTGCGACATCGGTGCCGCCCCGGGCGACGGCCCCGCCCGGCCGATGCTGGCCCTGCGCGCCGACATCGACGCGCTGCCCATCCCGGACACCAAGCTCGGCTGCGTCTACCGCTCCACGGTGCCCGACCGCGCGCACGCCTGCGGCCACGACATGCACACCACCGTGGTGCTGGGCGCCGGCCTCGTCCTCGCCGAGCTGCACCGGCAGGGCGCCCTGCCGCGGCCCGTGCGGCTGATCTTCCAGCCGGCCGAGGAGGTGCTGCCGGGCGGCGCTCCCGACGCGATCGACGCCGGGGTGCTGGAGGGCGTCGGCCGGATCATCGGCGTGCACTGCGACCCCAAGGTCGACGCGGGCCGGATCGGGCTGCGGCACGGGCCGATCACGTCCGCATGCGACCGTCTCGAGATCGCGCTCGACGGCCCCGGCGGGCACACCGCACGCCCGCACCTGACCACCGACCTGGTCACCGCCGCCGCCCGGGTCGCCACCGACGTCCCCATGCTGGTCGCCCGCCGCGTCGACGCCCGCTCGGGGCTCGCCGTCACCTGGGGCCGCATCGAGTCGGGCCACGCCTGCAACGTGGTGCCGCAGCACGCCGAGCTGTCCGGCACCGTCCGCTGCCTGGACCTGGACGCCTGGCGGCAGGCGCCCGATCTGGTGCACGCCGCGATCGACGAGATCGCCGGCCTCTACCGGGCCAAGTCGGAGATCAACTACATCCGCGGGGTGCCGCCCGTCGTCAACGACCCGCTCGTCACCGAACTGCTGCACGACGCCATGGCCGCCCGGCGCGGTACCCGGTCCGTCGAGGACACCGTGCAGAGCCTGGGCGGCGAGGACTTCTCCTGGTACCTGGAGCAGGTGCCGGGCGCCATGGCCAGGCTCGGTGTGCGCACCCCCGGTGAGCGCCTCTCGCGCGACCTCCACCAGGGCGACTTCGACGCCGACGAGTCCGCGATCGACGTCGGTGTGGAGCTCTTCACGGCCGCCGCCCTGCTCGACGCCGACCGCTTCTGAACGCTTCCCGGCGTTCCTGAGCGTGTCTCGTCGTCGCCTCTGAACGATTCCCCGGTGGCCGGCCGAACGCCCGCCGCCGCGAGGGCGCCGCCACCCGTCGGCCATCCCTCCGCATCCCCTGATTCCGGTCCCCGTCACCCCGGTGGCCGGAATTCGCTGTTTCTCGGCGGTAGTTCACCCGATGGTCCCCGGCCACTCGCCGACCGTTCCCGACAGGGTTCGCGTCGATCCGGTAACGGCTTCGCAAGACTGCCTTATCTGGCATCTACGCGCGTTACGATGCGGCGGGAAACCAGCGCCGTGAAGTGGCGCTTCAGGTCAGGTTGAAGGAGCCTTTCTTGCGCCGGGTAGCCAAGATCGCCGCTGCGTGTCTCGCGTCCGCAGCCCTCGCAGTTTCCGCCACCGCGTGTGGCAGTACGTCCTCCGAGAAGGAGTCCGGTTCCGACAAGGGCTCCGGCGGCAAGGGTGGCCTGAAGATAGGCATCGCCTTCGACGTCGGTGGCCGTGGTGACCGCTCCTTCAACGACTCCGCGGCCCGTGGCGGCGAGAAGGCGAAGAGTGAGTTCGGCGGGCAGATAAGGGAGCTGACCGCCAAGGACACCGACACCGAGGCCGACCGCGAGCAGCGCCTCACGGACATGGCCGACGCAGGCTACAACCCGATCATCGGCGTCGGCTACGCCTACGCCTCGTCGATGACCAAGGTGGCGAAGGAGTACCCGAAGACCACGTTCGGCATCGTGGACTCCGTGGTCGACGCCAAGAACGTCAACAGCATCGTCTTCACCGAGGAGCAGGGCTCCTACCTGGCCGGTGTCGCCGCGGCGCTGAAGACCAAGAAGGACCACGTCGGCTTCATCGGCGGTGTCGACGTCCCGCTGATCAAGAAGTTCGAGGCGGGCTTCGTGCAGGGTGTCAAGGACACCGACCCGAAGATCAAGGTCGAGCGGCAGTACCTCAGCCACGGCTCCGACACCTCCGGCTTCAGCAGTCCCGACAAGGGCAAGGAGGCCGCGCAGGGCATGCTCGACAAGGGCGCCGACGTGATCTACACCGCGGCGGGCAGCTCCGGCAACGGCGCGATCGAGGCCGTGCACGGCGTCAAGGGCGCCTGGGCGATCGGCGTGGACTCCGACCAGTACAACATCCCGGGTCTCGCCCAGTACAAGAGCTCGATCCTCACCTCGGTCGTCAAGAACGTCGACATCGGCGTCTACGACCTGATCAAGTCGGTGCACGACGGCAAGCCGCAGACCGGCACCAGCACCTACTCGCTCGCCAAGGACGGCGTCTCGCTCGCCACCAGCGGCGGCTTCATCAAGGACATCCAGCCCAAGCTGGACGCGGCCAAGAAGAAGATCGTCGACGGCGACATCAAGGTCAAGACCACCCCGTGAGGCAGGTTCCCGGCCGCCCGCGGCGGCCCGGCGCCGGCGACCGCGCCGGGGCCGGGACCCCGGGCCCGGGAGCCCCACCCACCTGGCCCGGCGCGGGGAGACGCTCGACGCCCCCGCGCCGGGCCATAACAATGTGCCAACGCCCCGTGATCCGCCCCCGCCCCGCGCGCTAGCGTCGCCGACGCCACTGCCTGCACGCCCGCCCGCCGAGAGCCCGCCGCCCCCGCCCGGACGAGCCGTCCCTCCTGCTGCCCCCTGTGATGGAGAGTGCGCCATCAACGCCTCAAGCCCTCCCGCCGTGGAACTCCGCGGGATCACCAAGCGCTTCCCGGGCGTCGTCGCCAACCGGGACATCGACATCACCGTCCACCGCGGCACCGTGCACGCCCTCTGCGGGGAGAACGGCGCCGGCAAGTCCACCCTGATGAAGATCCTCTACGGCATGCAGAAGCCGGACGAGGGCACCATCACGGTCGACGGCGAGCAGGCCTCGTTCCACACCCCCGCTGACGCCATCGCGCGCGGCATCGGCATGGTGCACCAGCACTTCATGCTCGCCGAGAACCTCACCGTCCTGGAGAACGTCGTCCTCGGCGCGGAGAAGCTGCACGGCATCGGTGCCCGGGCCCGCGCCCGGATCACCGAGATATCCGACGCCTACGGGCTCGGCGTGCGGCCCGGCGTGCTGGTCGAGGAGTTGGGCGTCGCCGACCGCCAGCGGGTGGAGATCCTCAAGGTCCTCTACCGCGGCGCGCGCACCCTGATCCTCGACGAGCCGACCGCCGTGCTCGTCCCGCAGGAGGTGGAGGCGCTCTTCGACAACCTGCGCGAGCTGAAGTCCGAGGGCCTCACCGTCATCTTCATCTCGCACAAGCTGGGCGAGGTGCTCTCCGTCGCCGACGAGATCACCGTCATCAGGCGCGGCACCACCGTCGGCACTGCGGATCCCAGGACCACCACGTCCAAGCAGCTCGCCGAGCTGATGGTGGGCAGCGAGCTGCCCTCGCCGCAGACCGAGGAGTCCACGGTCACAAACACCCCGATGCTCGACGTGGCGTCGCTGCGGCTGACGCAGACCGACCTGGACGGCGTCGAGCGGATCATCCTCGACGACATCTCGTTCACCATCCACCACGGCGAGGTGCTCGGCATCGCGGGCGTGGAGGGCAACGGACAGTCCGAGCTGGTCGAGGCCGTGATGGGCATCCGCGACCCCGACAGCGGGACCATCACCCTCGACGGGCGGGACATCTCCCACGCCCCGACCCGGCGCCGCCGCGAGGGCGGCGTCGGCTACATCCCCGAGGACCGCCACCGGCACGGCCTGCTGCTGGAGGCCCCGCTGTGGGAGAACCGGATCCTCGGCCACGTCACCGAGCGGCCCAACTCCCGCGGCGGACTGATCGACACCAAGGCGGCCCGCGCCGACACCGAGCGGATCATCGCCGACTACGATGTGCGCACCCCCGGCATCGAGGTGACGGCCGCGTCGCTGTCCGGCGGCAACCAGCAGAAGCTGATCGTCGGCCGCGAGATGAGCCACCGCCCCAAGCTGCTCATCGCCGCCCACCCCACCCGCGGTGTGGACGTCGGCGCCCAGGCGCAGATCTGGGACCAGATCCGCAGGGCCCGCCGCGAGGGCCTCGCGGTACTGCTGATCTCCGCGGACCTGGACGAGCTGATCGGCCTCTCCGACACGCTGCGCGTGATGTACCGGGGCAGGCTGGTCGCCGACGCCGACCCGGCCACCATCACCCCCGAGGAACTGGGCTCCGCGATGACCGGCGCGGCCTCCGGGCACCTGGAACACCCGGCCGAGGCCCCCGCGCCGGCCGCGGACGTGCCCGCCCAGCAGACCGGCGAGGCCGCCGGGACCGCGGCGCGGGCGGCCACCGGGACCACCGACGCCCCTGCGGACCCCGCCGCCACCGAGGCCCCCGCGGACGCCGCCACCGACGCCACCGAGGACGCCGAGGACGACCGCCGATGAAGAACCTGACCTCACGCATCGACAGGGAGCGGCTGTTCCTCGCCGTCGCGGCGCCGGTGCTGGCGATCGTCGCCGCGCTCGTCGTCACGACCCTGGTGATCCTCGCCACCGGCAAGGACCCGGTCGCCGCGTTCAACGACATGGTGACCTACGGCACCGCGAGCGACAGCCAGGTCTACATCCTCAACAAGGCAACGACGTACTACCTCGCGGGTGTCGCGGTGGCCGTCGGCTTCCGGATGAACCTGTTCAACATCGGCGTGGACGGGCAGTACCGGCTCGCCGCGTTCTTCGCGGCCGTGCTCGGCGGCGCGCTCAGCCTGCCGGGCATCGTCGCCGTGCCGCTGATCATCCTGTGCGCGATGGCGACCGGAGCGCTGTGGGCGGCCATCGCCGGCGTCCTCAAGGTGACCCGGGGCGTCAGCGAGGTGATCGCCACGATCATGCTCAACTCCATCGCCACCGCCGTCATCGCCTACCTCCTCCAGCCCGAGCAACTCGGCCAGCTCGACCAGGCGGGCACCCTCGTCTCCACCAAGCCGCTGCCCGCGTCCTCGTACTTCTTCAGCTTCGACACCGGGCCGGCCGGCGAGCTGTGGGGCTTCATCGTGATCGCCGCGCTGGTCGGCGTCGTCTACTGGTTCGTGCTGGGCCGCACCCGGTTCGGCTTCGACCTGCGCACCGTCGGCCGCTCCGAGACGGCCGCCGCGGCGAGTGGCGTCAGCGTGAAGAAGATGGTCGCCATCAGCATGATCATCTCCGGTGCGGTGGCCGGCCTGATCGGCATGCCGACGCTGCTCAACGACAGCCACCAGTTCAGCACCGACTTCCCCGCGGGCGTCGGCTTCACCGGCATCGCGATCGCGCTGCTGGGCCGCAACCACCCGGTCGGCATCGCGCTCGGCGCGCTGCTCTGGGGCTTCCTGGAGCGCACCACGAACCACCTGGAGTTCCAGGGCTACGACAAGGAGATCCTCGGCGTCATCCAGGGCGTCATCGTGCTCTGCGTGGTCATCGCCTACGAACTCGTCAGGCGCTACGGGCTCCGCCGCCAGCAGCAGCGCGTCGGCGCCGAGCTGGCCGCCGCCCAGGCCGCCACCGCCGTCCCCACCGAGAAGCAGGAGGTGGCGCGATGACCACCCAGACCACGGCGCCCGAGACGCCGCCGGCCGCGGCACCCGCGGCGGGGGGCCGGCGCGGCACCCGCTGGACCTTCTCCCGGGTCCTCCTCGTCGTCGGCGCCGCGCTCGTGCTGGTCTCCCTGGTGCGCATCGTCACCGGCTCCGACCAGCTCACCTCCGAGGGCCAGATAGGGGCCGCGCTCGGCCTCGCCGTGCCGATCGGCCTCGCGGGCCTGGCCGGCCTCTGGTCGGAACGGGCCGGCATCGTCAACATCGGCCTCGAAGGCATGATGATCCTCGGGTCCTTCGGCGCCGGCTGGCTCGGCTGGCAGACCAACCCCTGGCTCGGCCTGCTCTGCGGCATCGGCTTCGGGGTGCTCGGCGGCCTGGTGCACGCCGTCGCCACCATCACGTTCGGCGTCGACCACATCGTCTCCGGTGTGGCGATCAACCTCCTCGCGCTCGGCGCCACCCAGTACCTCGCCAAGCTCTCCTTCGCGACGGGCGAGGCCGCGGCCAAGGGCGGCAACCCCAAGCAGTCCCCGCCGTCCGGATCGCTCGGCGACATCACGGTGCCGGGCCTGTCCGACGCTCTGATGTCGCTGCAGAACCACCACTGGTTCCTCGTCTCCGACCTCGCCGGCGTCCTCGGCGGCCTGGTCACCGACCTCTCCGTGGTCACCGTCATCGCGGTGCTGCTGTTCGTCGGGAGCTGGCTGCTGCTGTGGCGCACCGCGTTCGGGCTCCGGCTGCGGTCCTGCGGCGAGAACCCGGTCGCCGCGGAGTCCCTCGGCGTGCACGTCTATTCGTACAAGTACGCCGCCGTCGCGATCTCCGGCGGCCTCGCCGGGCTCGGCGGCGCCTTCCTCGCGCTGGTCACCTCGCACATCTACCTGGAGGGCCAGACCGGGGGCCGCGGCTACATCGGCCTCGCCGCGATGATCTTCGGCAACTGGCGGCCCGGCGGGCTCGCCATGGGCGCGGGCCTGTTCGGCTTCGCCGACGCGCTCCAACTGCGCAACGGTGGCGAGACCGTGCACGCCCTGCTGCTCCTGCTCGTCGTGTTGCTGGCGCTGCTCGCGGGCTGGAAGCTGTATCGCAAGGCCCTGTGGCAGGGCGTGACCAGCGCGGTGGTCGCGGTACTCGTGCTGGTCTGGTACCTGCTGACGGACACGGTGCCCGGCGACTTCGTCGGCGCCACCCCGTACGTCGTCACCCTGCTGGTGCTGTCGCTCTCCGCGCAGCGCCTGCGGATGCCCAGGGCCGACGGCATGCGCTACCGGAAGGGACAGGGCACGTGACGCAGGGCGGCGGGCGGCGGACGGACGACGGCACGGACTCCGGCGGCTCCGCCCCGTACGCGGCCGACGCCGACTGGGCCGCCCTGCGCGCGGTGGCCCGGGACGCGATGTCCCGGGCCTACGCCCCCTACTCGGGCTTCCCGGTGGGCGCCGCGGCCCGGGTGGACGACGGCCGCACGGTCTCCGGCTGCAACGTCGAGAACGCCTCGTACGGGCTCGGGCTGTGCGCCGAGTGCGGCCTCGTCTCCGACCTGCTGCGCACCGGCGGCGGCACGCTCACCCACTTCACCTGCGTCGACCGCGACGGCGAGATCCTGATGCCGTGCGGCCGCTGCCGCCAGCTCCTCTACGAGTTCGGCGGCCCGACCCTCGTCCTGGAGACCCCCAAGGGCTTCAGCACGCTCGGCGAACTCCTCCCCGATGCCTTCGGCCCGGACCACCTGAGGTAGGCAGCAAGCCACGACGGACAGGCACCGGACCACCGGCAGGACACCCGGTCCCAGGGGCGCGGGGAACTGCGCAGAAGTCCACGACGAACCCGCAGCCGGACGACGAGCAGGACGCACCCACCAGGGGCCGCGGGGAACTGCGCAAAAAACACGACAAACAGGAGGCAGACGCGATGGACGCCATCTCGATCATCCGCGCGAAGCGCGACAAGCGCGCCCTCACCGACGCCCAGATCGACTGGATCATCGCCGCCTACACCGCCGGCACCGTCGCCGACGAACAGATGTCCGCCCTGGCCATGGCCATCCTCCTGAACGGCATGACCCGCAGGGAGGTCGCCCGCTGGACGGCGGCCATGATCGCCTCAGGCGAACGCCTGGACATCACCACCGCCCTCGCGGGAACGACGGCGACCCCCCGCCCCACCGCGGACAAGCACTCCACCGGCGGCGTCGGCGACAAGATCACCCTCCCCCTCGCCCCGCTCGTGGCCGCCTGCGGAGCCACCGTCCCGCAGCTCTCCGGCCGCGGCCTGGGCCACACCGGCGGCACCCTCGACAAGCTGGAGTCCATCCCGGGCTGGCGCGCCCGCCTGACCAACGCCGAGATGCTGGACGTCCTCCGCTCCGCCGGCTGCGTGGTCTGCGCGGCCGGTGACGGCCTCGCGCCCGCCGACCGCAAGCTGTACGCGCTGCGGGACGTCACCGGCACCGTGGAGTCGATCCCGCTGATCGCCTCGTCGATCATGTCGAAGAAGATCGCGGAGGGCACGGGCTCCCTGGTGCTCGACGTGAAGGTCGGCACGGGCGCGTTCATGAAGACCGTCGAGGACGCCCGCGAACTCGCCAGAACGATGGTCGGCCTCGGCACCGACCACGGGGTGCGGACGGTCGCCCTGCTCACCGACATGTCCACCCCGCTGGGGCTGACCGCGGGGAACGCCCTCGAAGTCCGCGAGTCCCTGGAGGTGCTGGCCGGCGGCGGCCCCGCGGACGTCGTCGAACTCACCCTCGCACTGGCCCGCGAGATGCTGGACGCGGCCGGCCTCGGGGACGCCGACCCCGCGAAGGCCCTGGCCGACGGCTCCGCGATGGACGCCTGGCGCCGCATGATCAGCGCGCAGGGCGGCGACCCGGACGCCCCGCTGCCCACCTCCCGCGCCCAGCACATCGTCACCGCGCCCGCCACCGGGGTGCTGACCCGGCTCGACGCGTACGACGTCGGCGTCGCCGCCTGGCGCCTGGGCGCGGGCCGGGCCCGCAAGGAGGACCCGGTCCAGGCCGCCGCGGGCATCGAACTCCACGCCAAGCCCGGCGACCAGGTCACCAAGGGCGCCCCCCTGCTGACCCTCCACACCGACACCCCCGACCGCTTCGACTACGCCACCGAGGCCCTCACCACGGCCTACGACATCGCACCCCTGGGCACGGAGGTGCCGAAGGCCCCGATCGTGCGGGAACGGATTGCCTGATCCTGCTATATGCCTTTCGGGTGAACGTGTTCAGTGGACCGGCTGTGCTGCCGTTCGGCATGCTGTAGTCGGTGACGCACTGATTGGAGAACCGCCTTGAGCGCACTCACTGTCGACCACTCGACGGCCCACGGTCACGAGTGGGAGGACCTGGTCCGTATCTGGGAGGAGACGGACGCACCCGAGGGCTGCACGGTGGAGATCATCGAGGGGATCGTCACCGTGACACCACCGCCGTCCAACGCCCACAATGACATCGCCGACTGCGTACAGCGCCGTCTTTACCAGGTGATTCCCGAGGATTGGGGCGTGTACCAGACGCAGGGCACCGCTCTGCCTTACAGGGACGGGCTTTACGTGCCGGATCTGCTCGTGGCGCCACGCACTGCGCTGCGCGCTGAAGGTGGCAATCACATCCCCGCCACCGCCGCCGAACTGGTAGTGGAGATCACCTCCAGGTCCAACGCCAGTACCGACCGCATCACCAAGGCCGCCGCCTACGCCTCCGCCGGCATCCCCCTGTACCTGCTCATCGACGCCTGGGCCCCGGGGGGCCCCACCGTCACGCTGTACGGGGAGCCCAAGGGCGACGTCTATCGCGTACTGACGGCAGGGAAGTTCGGCGACACGATCAAGCTCCCGGAGCCCTTCGGGCTCGACCTCGACACGAGCGTGTTCCCCGCGGACGCCTGAGAGTTGACGGCTCCTCGGGCCGAATCGGGGGCGGGAACCGATGAGGTCCGGGCCCCTGCCCGGTCTACCCGGTGTGGATGCCCTCGCCTCGGACCCGCTCGTCCTGCCCGCCCATGCCGGGCCGGAGGACCTGGCACGGCTCTGTGCCGTCGTGCGTGCCCGTGTGGCGGAGGCGGGTGGCGGGGTGGTCGTGTGTGATGCGGGGGCGCTCGGGGGGACCGGGCTGGGGGCCGTCGAGGTGCTGGCACGGCTGGAGCTGGCCGCGCGGCGCGCCGGGGGCCGGATCCGGATCCGGAACCCCGCCCCCGGGCTGGGTGGGCTACTGGCCCTCGTCGGCCTCCGCCTCGAGATGGAGCGGGAGCCCGAAGGCGGGGAACAGCCGTGCGGTGTCCAGGAACGAGGTGAGGCCGGTGATCCGCCCCCCTGACACCTCGACGACCTGCAACGCCCAGGCGTCGTGCCCGGACCCGCTCGCGCCCGGGCGGTACTGGCCGAAGGCCGGCGTGCCGTTCGCCACCGTGGGCAGCAGGCGGGAGTGCCGGCAGCCCGCGCCCTTGCCGAGCATCCACGCCTCGATCTCGCGCGGGCCCCGCAGCCAGAGGTCGTAGGGCGGCATGGACAGCACGGCGTCCTCGTGGAGCAGCGCGGTCAGCTGCTCCATGTCGTAGCCCTCGAAGGCCCGCACATAGCGCTCCAGGAGCCTCTGCTGCTCCTCGTCCATCGGTTTGAGGGGCTCGGTGTCCTTGACCCGGGCCGCGGCGAGGGTGGCGCGGGCGCGCTGCAGGGCGCTGTTCACCGACGCGACCGAGGTGTCCAGCAGCTCCGCGACCTCGCTGGCCCGCCAGGCCAGCACCTCCCGCAGGATCAGCACGGAGCGCTGCTTCGGCGGCAGGTGCTGCAGCGCCGCCACGAACGCCAGCCGCACCGACTCGCGGGCCACCGCCGCCTGGGCCGGGTCCGCGGCGGCGGGCAGCACCCGGCCGTCCGGCACGGGCTCCAGCCAGGTCGGCTCCGGGCGCTCCCTGAGCACCGCGGACGCGGCGGCCTGGGGCTCGGTCAGGTCCATGGGGCGGGCCCTTCGGTTCCCTGCGCTCAGATGGTCGAGGCAGACGTTGTTCGCGATGCGGTAGAGCCAGGAGCGCAGGGAGGAGCGGCCCTCGAAGCGGTCGTAGGCACGCCAGGCGCGCACCATGGTGTCCTGCACCGCGTCCTCCGCCTCGAAGGACGAGCCCAGCATGCGGTAGCAGTAGCCGGTCAGCTCCGTACGGTACTGCTCAAGGCGCCTGTCGAGGTCTGTCGCATCCGCCGTCGTCGCCGTCGTGTCGCTCATCGCCCACCCCTGTGACCTTTCGCGTGTGTGAGCCCGTGCTGCGCCGCGGGTCCGCGGTGCCCCTGACTCCCGTACTGCGGAAGCTACAGCAGCCCACTGACAACGGCCCTCGGCCTGCGACATACCCGTGCAAAGAGGTGCGAACGGGTTGTTCGTCCGCCCCTTGTCGTGCCCTTCGCCGGTCCGCCGTACCTGTGCGTTCCCCTTGTCCTTCGATGGTGACGCGGAAGGCGGGGATCGGGCGAGTCGCCGTACGCGCGGTCAGGAGCGGGCGGCGGAGGGTGAGCGGCGGGCGGCCCCGGCCCCCGTTCCGGCGGTTCCGCCGTCGGCCCCGTCCTCGGCCGCGGTCGCCGCCCGCCCCCGGCGCGCAGCCCTTGTGCCGCGCAGTGTGATCAGGACGACGCCGGCGACGGCCAGCAGCCCGAGCGCCACCATGCCGGGCCAGCCGGACGCCCGGAAGGCGACCGCGCCGAGGGCGCTGCCCGCGCTGGAGCCGATGTAGTACCCCGACTGGTACAGCGCGGAGGCCTGGGCGCGGCCGTGCTGCGCCGTCCTGCTGACCGCGGAGGACGCCACCGCATGGCCCGCGAAGAAGCCGGCCGTGATCAGGACCAGGCCCAGCAGGACCGGCACCAGCCCGTTCGCCAGCGACACCAGCAGACCGGCGGCGGTGGTGCCGGCGGCCAGGTAGAGCGCGCCGCGCCGGCCCAGCCGGTCCACCAGCCGCCCGGCCGTCGCCGAGGAGACCGTGCCGACGAGGTAGACCAGGAAGACGGACCCGATGATGCCCTGCGGGAGTGAGAACGGCGCGGCACTCAGGCGGTACCCGATAACGGTGTACGAGCCGCCGAAGACCATCATGAACAGCGCGCCGATGGCGTACAGCCGCCGCAGCAGCGGGTTCGCCAGGTGGTCGCGCACGGCACGCACCAGCGCCCCCGCGCCGCCGGCCGCCTCCCGACCGCTCGCGCGATCCCCCGCAGCCCCGCTCGCGCGATCCCCCGCAGCCCCGCTCGCGCGATCCCCCGCAGCCCCGCTCGCGGCAGCCCCGGCCCCGCGCCCTCGCCGCGGCGCGGGCAGCAGCGCACGGAACAGCACCGCGCACACCACCGCGATCAGCCCGATCGCGCCGACCGCCCACCGCCAGCCGACCGCCTGGGCGATCCAGCCCGAGATGATGCGGCCGCTCATGCCGCCGATGCTGTTGCCCGCGACGAACAGCCCGACCGCGGCGACCAGCGCCTGCGGCCTGACCTCCTCGGCGAGGTACGCCATCGCGGACGCCGGGAGCCCCGCCAGCGCCGCGCCCTGGGCGCCCCGCAGCGCGACCAGCGCCCCGACCGACGGCGCGAGAGGCACCAGCAGCCCCAGCGCCACCGCGACGGCCAGCGAGCCGGTCATCACCGCCCGCCGGCCCCACCGTTCCGACAGCGCGCTCAGCGGCAGCACGCTCAGCGCCAGCCCGCCGGTCGCCGCCGAGACCGTCCAGCTCGCCGCGCTCGCACTGGCCCCGAAGTCGGCGGAGACCACCGGCAGCAGCGCCTGCGTGGAGTAGAGGAGCGCGAACGTCGCGACACCCGCCAGGAACAGCGCCACGCTCATCCTGCGGTAGCCGGGCCCGCCGGGCGCGAGCCGGTCGTCACCGTCCGCCGCGCCGGAGTCGGAACCCGGGCCGGAGCCGGGGCCGGAGTCGGGGCCGGAGTCGGGGCCAGGGCCGGAGTCGGAACCGGTGCCGGGCTCGGGGGCGGGTCCGGGTCCGGGTTCGCGGTGGTCGCCGGCGGGTTCCCGGCCGTCGGAAGCGGAGGCGCCGGCGGCCGGCGCACCGGAATCATCAGCAGGCATGCCTCGAACGTACGACCGCCCGGTTGATGCGTCCAATGCATGAAACTGCTTCAATCGATCCTATGACGCATGAGGCGAGGTCATCCGTGCGGAATTCCTCCACAGGTGATCCGGAAGATATCGTGAGCCTGCTGGCGCCCCGGCTGGCGCAGTTCGCGGGGGTGGCACGCAGGGAGCACGTCACGCGTGCCGCGCAGGAGATGCAGGTCCCGCAGTCCACGCTCTCCCGCGCCCTCGCGCGCCTCGAACGGGACCTGGGCGTCGACCTGTTCGCCCGGCGCGGCCGTGCGCTCTCGCTCACCCCGGCGGGACGCACCTTCCTGGCGTCCGTGGAGCGTGCGCTCGGGGAGGTGGAGCGCGCAGCGGAGGCGGTACGCGCCGACGCCGACCCGGCCACGGGCAAGGTCGCCTTCGGTTTCCTGCACACCATGGGCTCCGAGACCGTCCCCGGCCTGATCCGCGCCTTCCGCGCGGACCACCCGGGCATCCGCTTCAGCCTGGTGCAGAACTACGGCGAGGCCATGCTGGAGCGGCTGCGCGCCGGCGAGCTCGACCTCTGCCTCACCTCGCCGGTGCCGACCGCCCCCGGCCTCGTCGCCCGCCGGCTCGACGAGCAGCGGCTGCACCTGGTGGTGCCCGACGACCACCGGCTCGCCGGCCGCCGGCGGGTCAGGCTCGCCGAGGCCGCGGACGAGGCCTTCGTGACGCTGGAGCCCGGCTACGGGATGCGGCGCATCGCGGACGACCTGTGCCGGGCGGCGGGGTTCCGGCCCCGGATCGCGTTCGAGGGGGAGGAGACCGAGACGTTGCGCGGCCTGGTCGCGGCCGGGCTCGGCGTCGCACTGCTGCCGCCGCCCCCGGTGCCCCGCCCCGGCGTGGTCGAACTGACCGTCACCGCCCCGCGCGCGGCCCGCGAGATCGGCGTGGCCTGGCTGGAGGGCCGTGAGGACACGCCCCCGGTGGCCGCCTTCAAGCGCTTCCTGCTGTCTCGCAGGGACCGTCTGCTGCCCCGCTGAGGGGCCGTCCGGCCTGCAACCCGCCCGTCGCAGCGGGCTTTCGATCGGGAGCTCTCGCCCCACCCGGCCTCGGGGCCCCTTGACCCACCCCGTCTCAGGGGCCCTCGGCGCACGACCTCGACAGCCCCTCGCCCCACCCGGCCTCGACAGCCCCTCGCCCCACCCGGCCTCAGCGGACTCCCGACTCACCCGGCCTCAGCGGACTCCCGGTCCGCCCCGCCAAGCGGACTCCCGGCCCGCCCCGCCTCAGCGGGCCCGGGCCGCCCGCCGGGGCGACCCGCGGAACCCCGACGCCAGCGGCATCCGCAGCCCGAGGGGCGGTGGCGCCGCGAGCGCGTCCTGCACCGGGCGCGAGAACGGGTGCCCGAAGAGTGCGCCCAGCACGAAGTCCGTGGCCAGCGCGGTGACTTCGGAACGGTACTGGCGCAGCCCGTGCCCGTCGGAGTGCACCTCGAAGCGGCACACGTCCCGATTGGCCTTCTTCGCGCGTGCGGCCAGCCGGAACGACAGCTCGGGGTCCGTCCGTTCGTCGTTGGTGCCGTGCACGATCAGCACATGCCGCCCGGCGAGCTGCTTGACCGGCTCGGGCGAGGCGGCGACGTCGTCCTCGGGCAGCCAAGGGGCCAGTGCCACCATCGAGTTGACGGCATCGTGCCCGCCCGCGTGCAGCGCGGCCCGCCCGCCCATGCCGGTGCCCACCAGGCAGACGGGCACGTCCCCGTAGCGCCGCACGGCCTCGTCGGCGGCCCAGGAGGCGTCGTGGGCGAGCTGGGCCTGGGCGCCGTTCCAGCCCCGGTAGCGGTAGTGCACGACGTGCGCGGCCAGGCCGTCGGGGCGGCCGGCGTGGACGAGGGCGCGCCCCAGGGCGCGCAGGGATGCCGTGGTCAGCGGCGCGGGCCGGCGTGCGGAGACCTCGGTGCCGCGCGGCAGCAGCAGTACCACGCCTCCCACCCTCGTCGGCTCGGAGCCGACCGCCCTCCCCAGCCTGGCCGCGCGCACCGGCGTCGCTTGCTGTGCCATGGCAGAACAGTGTCAGAAGCGGTGGCGTACGCCACCCGTCCGCGCGATCACTGTTACGTATCGACCCGGTGCGGGGGCTTGTCTACGCGCGTAGGAGATAGAGTGCGAAAGATGACCAGCAAGCCCATCCAGAACCATGCCATCCCCACCGCTCCCACCGCGCACGAGATCCGCCGCGCCCCCAAGGTGCTGCTCCACGACCACCTGGACGGCGGGCTGCGCCCGGGCACCGTCGTGGAGCTCGCCGACGCCGCCGGATACCGGGGCCTGCCGGAGACGGACGCCGGCAGGCTCGGCGAGTGGTTCCGGGCCGCCGCCGACTCCGGGTCCCTGGAGCGGTACCTGGAGACGTTCTCGCACACCGTCGGCGTGATGCAGTCCGCCGACGCGCTGGCCCGGGTGGCCGCCGAGTGCGCCGAGGACCTGGCCGAGGACGGGGTGGTCTACGCGGAGGTGCGGTACGCCCCCGAGCAGCACCTGGAGGCGGGCCTCGCCCTGAGCGAGGTCGTCGAGGCGGTCAACGCGGGCTTCCGCGAGGGCGAGCGGCGCGCCCGCGAGCGGGGCCTGCGCATCCGGGTCGGCGCGCTGCTGACCGCGATGCGGCACGCGGCCCGCGCCCTGGAGATCGCCGAGCTTGCCAACCACTACCGGGACGCGGGCGTGGTCGGCTTCGACATCGCCGGCGCGGAGGCGGGCTACCCGCCCACCCGCCACCTCGACGCGTTCGAGTACCTCAAGCGGGAGAACAACCACTTCACCATCCACGCCGGCGAGGCCTTCGGCCTGCCGTCCATCTGGCAGGCGCTCCAGTGGTGCGGCGCGGACCGGCTCGGGCACGGGGTGCGCATCATCGACGACATCGAGACCGGCGACGACGGCCGGGTGCGGCTCGGCCGTCTGGCCTCCTACGTCCGCGACAAGCGGATCCCGCTGGAGATGTGCCCGACGTCCAACATCCAGACCGGCGCCGCCGCCTCCTACGCCGAGCACCCCATCGGGCTGCTCCGCAAGCTGCACTTCCGGGTCACCGTCAACACCGACAACCGGCTGATGGGCGGCACCAGCGTCAGCCGTGAGTTCGAGCACCTGGTCGAGACCTTCGGATACACGCTCGACGACCTGCAGTGGTTCACCGTCAATGCCATGAAGTCGGCGTTCATTCCTTTCGATGAACGACTGGCCATGATCAATGACGTCATCAAGCCGGGGTTCGCCGAGCTGAAGTCCGACTGGCTGTTCCGTGACGCGGCCGCCACCAGCGCCACCGCGGGGTCCCGCGGCTGATCCCGCGCCGTCCGTCCGGCCGCCCCGACGGGCACCCGCCGAGCAGAAGAAACGGAAATAAGCGGTTGTTCCGGTGATTGCGGACTTGGGTGGGTCCGGATACGTTCGGGGACCGCTCAAGCCCCTGTCGAAGGACGCACGTGACCATGAAGCAGTCCACCGTCAAGACTCTCGGTGCCGCCGCGCTCGGCGCCGTCTTCGCCGCCGCGGGAACGGGCGCGGCCCAGGCGGCCGTGCCGGACCCGGCCGCCGCACTGGGCATGGCGACCCAGCAGCTGCCGAGTGCGCCGAACTCCCTCGGGACCACCCTCAACCCGACCGTCCAGTCCGCGCAGAAGGTCGTCGGCGGCACCGGGCCGGTCCGCCAGGCCCGCCAGCTGCTCGGCGGCCTGCCGACCGACCGGGTGCACACCCTGACGCCTGCGGGCGCCCTGCCGCTCTGACCGGCACGGCGCGCGCGTCGGCGCACCGCGCCCCACGGGACGGGGTGCCCGGTGCCGTCCTCACGGGACGGCGCCTGGCACCCCGTCCGCGCGGCTCACCAGGCCTGGCGGACGTGCTTCTCGCCGGGCAGCAGGATCCACAGCGCGAGGTAGAGCAGGAACTGCGGTCCCGGCAGCAGGCAGGAGACCAGGAAGAGGATGCGCATGGTGCGCGCGGAGGTGCCGAAGCGCTGGGCCAGCGCCGCGCACACCCCGCCGATCATCCGTCCGTGGGTGGGGCGGGCCAGGGAGGTCATCAGGTACTCCTTCGCGGAAGTCGTGCGCTTGAGGCGGCCCCGTACGGCCGGCCTCTCCGACTTCCACGCTAGGGCCGCGGGGCCCGTCGTGCCGTCGCTCTACGGGGCTATCCGAACCCTCGGAATCGTCGGGGTCGGCCCCTGAGAGGCGTCCTCGGGGCGACCCTCGGCGGGGCGACTCCCGGTGGGGCCGCCCTCGGCGGTATCACTCTCGGTAAGGCCACTCTCGGTAAGGCTGCTCTCGGTGAAGCCACTCTCGGTAAAGCCGCTCCCGGTGCGGCCGCCGGAGATCCTCCAGGAGGTCTCCTCAGGACGGCCGGGGGCCTCCTCGTGAAGCTCGTGGCGGCCGGGCCGCGGCGCCGCGAGGCCCGCCCTGCGGCGCAGCCTGGCCCTGGCGGCGGGCACCACGGCGAGGTGCACCAGGGCCACGCCGAGCGGATTGAGCAGCAGCGCGTCGACATCGGCGACCTGGCCGGGCACCCCGGTGCGGAGCAGCTCGATGCCGAGCGAGAGCAGCGTGGCCGCGGCGACCGTACGGACCAGCGAGCCGAGCGGCGAGACCGCCAGCCGGCCGCCGGTCAGCGGTAGCAGCACCCCCAGCGGGGCGAGCAGCAGCAGGCCCCCGCCGATCCGCCGGGTGGCCACGCGGGGGCCGAGCGCCAGGTCCGCCTTGATCCCGGCGAGCAGGTGCAGATTGGCGGGGCTCACCCAGGGCACGTCCAGCGGCCGCAGCGTGATCCAGGCGACGACCAGGAGATGCGCGGCGAGGAGGATGGCTCCTGCCGCACGGTAGCGGGTCGGTGTGGTGACGCCGCGGGACGGTTGACGCTGCACGTAGCGGAGGACGCGGCGAGGGGTACCGACGGTTCCGCACCCGCCCCCACCCCCTTGCAGGGCGCGCCCGGGAAGGGGCGCGGGGAACTGCGCGACCAGCCATCCACCGCCCGGTGGTCCGGGGACGGCAGAGACAGCCCCCTTGGGACGGTGGCGGTCTTCGGCTTCGCTGTGGTTGCGCGCGCGATTCCCCGCGCCCCTTCCGGGGCGCAGCACCACAAGGGTGCGAGCGTCAGCGCTCGCTCACCGGCGCCGTCGGCGGAGCCGTGGTGCCGGGGCGGGAGCGGACCTCCGGTGTGCACGTGTACCGCTTGGGGGGAGCCCCGTCGGGACCGCCGAGGACGACGGAGCCGTCGTCCGCCGCCGCGGCGGAGTTCGCCAGCGTGCAGACGATCTGCGCCAGCGCGTACGAGGTCAGCTCATCCGGCGGCGTACCGAGCCGCAGCGTCGCGTCCGGATCCCCCTTGCGCCCGCCGCCGACGGTCGTGCCGGCCTGGACGTCCGTGGTGTAGCCGGCCTGCCGCTCCGGGGTCGGCGGGCGCTTCCGCAGCTCGCCGAGGAGCGTCTGCGCCACCCGCACCCGGTCGTCGGCGAGGCCGGCCGGTATCCGCACGCTGCGGTCCACCGTGACCAGCTGGGAGCTGCACACCAGGAAGACCTGGACCGGGATGCCCCGCGCCGTGCCCGCCGTCACGCTCCGCCCCGACACCGCGCAGGGCGCCCGGGACGGTGCGGGACCGAAGTCCGTCGGCACCTCCGTGGCCCGGATGCCGCAGCCGGTCAGCAGCGCGAGCAGTGCCGCGATGCCCGCCACGGCCCGGCCGCCTGTGCGGCCGGCTCTCCGGCCGGTGCGGACCGCCCTCATCGCCTGCCCCCTTCGGTGTCCGCCTGCGTCCCGGTGTCCGCCTGCGTCCCGGTGCCGGCCTGCGTCCCGGTGTCCGCCCGTGCCGGGTCGCTGTCCGCCCGTGCCGCGTCGCGCGCACCGGCCTCCTGGTCCGCGCGGCCGGCGCCGGAACCGCCCCGCGCGCCCTCGGCGCCGCCCTCCGGGTCCTCCGGCCGGCCCGTCCCGTCTGTCTGATCTGCCTTATGCGTGTTGCCTGTCTTGTCCGTCTTGACCGTGGTGTCCGGCGGGACCGTGTACCGGGGCAGGCGCAGGGTGAAGACGGCGCCGCCCTCGGGTGCGTTGCCCGCGGTGATCTCGCCGCCGTGGATGTGGGCGTTCTCCAGGGCGATGGACAGGCCGAGCCCGCTGCCGTCCGAGCGCGGCCGGGAGGCGCTGGCCTTGTAGAACCGGTCGAAGACATGCGGCAGGACCTCTTCCGGGATGCCCGGACCGTGGTCCCGCACCGCGATGACGACGTCCTCCGCGCTGCGCGCGTGCCCCGTGCCGCCCTCGCCCGCGCCGCCGGTGCCGCGGGAGATCGCGGCGTCCCGCTGCTCGCCGCCGTACGGCCGCCCGTCGCCGGCGCGCTCTCCGGCGGGGCGCCGCTCGGTGCGCACCGCGATCCGCACCGGGGATCCGCCGTGCTTCAGGGCGTTGCCGATCAGGTTGGCGAGGATCACATCGAGGCGGCGCGGGTCGAGCCGGGCCACGATGCCGCGCTCCGCGTCGAGATCGACGGCGTCCAGCCAGGCGCGGGCGTCGATGCAGGCGGTGATCTGGTCGGCGACGTCGACGTCGTCCAGCACCAGGCGGGCGGTGCCCGCGTCGAAGCGGGTGACCTCCATCAGGTTCTCCACCAGGTCGTTCAGCCGCCG
The DNA here is from genome assembly GCF_057320905.1 of Streptomyces sp. DSM 116793. Classification (NCBI taxonomy): domain Bacteria; kingdom Bacillati; phylum Actinomycetota; class Actinomycetes; order Kitasatosporales; family Streptomycetaceae; genus Streptomyces; species Streptomyces sp. DSM 116793. The sequence continues at coordinate 5,825,631 of NZ_CM170494.1, forward strand.
GGTCTCGCTGACGACCAGCCGGACCGCGGGCTCGATCATCGGGTCGATGCCGCCGCTCTCGGCGTCCAGCTCCTCCTCGAGCACCTCCGTGACGGCGGTGATCGCGGTCAGCGGGGTGCGCAGCTCGTGGGACATGTCGGCGACGAAGCGGCGCGAGGCCTCGTCGCGCGCGCTCATGTCGGCGACCCGCTTCTCCAGGGCCTCCGCGGTGCGGTTGAACGTCCGCGACAGCTCCGCGAGCTCGTCGGTGCCGGACACCCGCAGCCGGGTGTCGAGCTTGCCCTCGCCGAGGCGGCGCGCGGCGACCCCGAGCCGGTGCACGGGCTTGAGCACGGTCGTCGCGGCGGCCTGGGCGAGCAGCGCGGCGACGACCAGCGCCAGGGCGGTGGCGATCCCCAGCGACCAGGCCAGCGAGTCGAGGTCCTTGGCCTCCGGCTCCAGGGACTTGAACACGTACCCGGTGGGCCCGCCGCCGATCACCTTCGCACCGCCCACCAGGTACGGGGTGTCGTGCACCACGATCCGCTGCCAGTACATGTGGTACGGGTACTTGTTGTGCGAGCCGACGGCCTGCTGCTCGTTCACGGCCTTGCGCAGTGCCGCCGGCACGTCCCGGAGTGTGAAGCCGTCCAGGTCGGAGTCGCCCACGATCTGCCTGCCGTGCTCGTCCTGGGCGACCAGCAGCACGCTGAAGTGCTGGCTGCTGTCGGCCATGACGCCGGCGGTGTGCTGGAGCTCGTCCTGCGTGGGGCCCGGCCGCAGGACGGCGGCGCGGGTCTGCATCTCCTGCTGGAAGTCGCCCAGCGCGGCGTCCTGCGTGCGGGTCAGTACCGCCTCGCGGTTGAGCCAGTACGCGATGCCGGAGGCCGACACCGCGGCGGTGAGCGCCACCAGGCCGAAGACGACGACGAGCCGCAGCCGCAGGCTGCCGCTGCGGCGCCGGCTGCGCCGGGTGCGGCGTGCCTTCCGCCGTGCGCCGTCCGGCCCCTCGGGGGCGTCCTGCCCGGTGTCCTCGGCGGCCCGGGCCCGGTCCTGCAGATCGGTCACTGAGGAGTGTCCAGCCGGTAGCCGACCCCCCGCACCGTGCGGATCAGGGTGGGCGAGGACGGCACGTCCTCCACCTTCGCGCGCAGCCGCTGCACACACGCGTCGACCAGGCGCGAGTCGCCCAGGTAGTCGTGCTCCCACACCAGCCGCAGCAACTGCTGCCGGGACAGCGCCTGCCCGGGCCGGCGGCTGAGCTCCAGCAGCAGGCGCAGCTCGGTCGGGGTGAGCTGGAGGTCCTCGCCGTTCTTGGTGACCGTCATGGCGGCGCGGTCGATGACCAGGTTCCCGAACGTCGCCGAGTCGTTCGCCTCCCGCTCGCCGCGCCGCAGCACCGCCCGGATCCGGGCGTCGAGCACCCTGCCCTGGACGGGCTTGACGACGTAGTCGTCGGCGCCCGACTCGAGGCCCACGACGACGTCGATGTCGTCGCTGCGCGCGGTGAGCAGGATGATCGGGAGCTGGTCGGTACGCCGGATGCGACGGCACACCTCGAACCCGTCGATTCCGGGCAGCATCACATCCAGCACGATCAGATCCGGCCGTTGCTCGCGCAGCAGCTTCAGACCGTCCTCGCCGGTGGCAGCGGTGGCCACACGGTGCCCCTGGCGCGTCAGCGACAGCTCCAGGGCCGTGCGGATGGCGTCGTCATCCTCGATCAGCAACAGGGAAGGCACAGACGTCATTCTGACCTATGGGGCCGCGGGGTTTCGACCGTTGGGCCACTCCCACCCAGGACCCACCCATGACTCACCCATGACGGGCCTCTGACCTGCGAGGACGCAATCCCCGGAGGTCCTCGCGGCGATCGGGGGACGGGGCCGGGCCCACCCTGGCACGCCCCATTCGCGATGCTTCCTCTAGTTAGTTAGTAAAGAAGGTATATGTTCACCTATTTACTTTCCTTCCCTTCTCTTGGTCTTCGGGGTCACTATCGGTTGCGTTCCGGAGACGGTGGCTCCCACCCCCGCCTGTGACAGGCCTGTGACAGTCGGCGGACACCGCCATGAAGTCGCGGCGGCAGTCTTTTGGACATCGCAAGAGACCGGAACTCCACCGACGGGGGGCGCGAGATGAACACGCTGCACAGCACCGCGACGAGCGCGGTTGTCACGCGTCTGCACGATGCCGTGCAGAGGAGCGCCGGAAAACACGAGAAGCCCGGCGGCGGACGGGGGTGCGCCCGCGGCATCGGGCGTCAGCACACCGGTTGTATGACGGTGGTCGACGCGTACGGGGAGGAGCGGCGGGAGCGGAGCACCGGACAGGAGGCCCCGGACGCCGAAGCGGCGTTCACCGCCTACGTCCAGGAGCGCCGCGCCTCCCTGTACGCCACCGCCTACCACCTGACCGGAGACCGCTTCGAGGCGGAGGACCTGCTGCAGAGCGCCCTCTTCTCGACGTACAGGGCCTGGGACAGGATCAGCGACAAGGCCGCCGTCGGCGGCTACCTCCGCCGCACCATGACCAACCTGCACATCAGCGCGTGGCGGCGGCGCAAGCTCAACGAGTACCCGACCGAGGAACTGCCCGAGACCGCGGGCGACACCGACGCGATGCGCGGCACGGAACTCCGTGCGGTGCTGTGGCAGGCGCTGGCGCGGCTGCCCGAACTCCAGCGCACCATGCTGGTCCTGCGCTACTACGAGGGCCGCACGGACCCGGAGATCGCGGACATCCTCGGCATCAGCGTGGGCACGGTGAAGTCCAGCATCTGGCGCTCGCTGCGCCGGCTGCGCGACGACGAGGTGCTGAGCCTCGGCCGTGACCAGGAGGAGTCCTTCGGCGAACTGGTCGCCTGAAGGCCCGGCCTGAGGGCCGGACGACGGGGGAGGAAAGACGGGGGACCGCCGGTCCGGGGGGAGCGGTGGCACCTCGCGGGGGGATCCCCGGGGTTCGGGGGAGCCACGGGGAGACCCGGGGGGAAGTAACAACCGGGGGAAGCGCGGGACCGGAGGGCCGGGGGGTCCGTCCGGTCCCGCGTGCTGTCCCGGGCCGCCCCCGTGACAGGCGGAGTCGGGCCGGTGTTGAACGGTCCGAGTCGGGCGGGCGGTCGAACTCGGCCGGCTCGGGCCGGTGGTCTGACGGGCCGGCTCAGGCCGACGCCGTCCGCACCTCGCCGTCCGCCGCCGCGGCCGTCACCCGCGCCATGGCCTCCTCGCCGTCGCACGGATGGGCGCCCAGGGCCGTCTGACGGGCCACGATGGAGCGCTCCGCGCGCATCAGCCGCCACCCCCTGCGCAGCAGGAAGGCCGTGGACTTCCGGCCCTCCCGCAGGTCCCGCAGCAGCCGGCGCCGGAACGTCGTCGACGGCCGGCCCCGCAGGCAGAGCGCGTCCGCGAGCACCCCGAGCGTCCGGCACTCGGCCAGGATGTCCGCGGCGAAGACGCCCTCCGCGACGAACAGCCGGGCGCCCTCCAGGTCCAGCGTCTCCCCGCCCACCCGGGCGCTGCTCGCGATGTCGTACACCGGCACCCGGGTGCGCCCGGTGCGGCACAGCTCGTCGATCGCGGCGACGGCCGCCGCCGCGTCCCAGGACGCGGGCGAGTCCCAGTCGATGTCCGACGAGCCCGGCACCAGCGGCAGCGTCGGATCGTCCCCCTCCTTGTAGAAGTCGTCCAGGCAGAGCACGGGCAGGCCGCTGCGCGCGGCGAACGACGACTTTCCTGAGCCCGAGGGACCGCACAGCAGCACGACCCGGGCCGGTATGGGGGAATACGAGGTCACGAGAGTCCAGTGTGCGTCATCGGGGCCGCCAGGCCGACCCCGCGGGCCGCGTTCTGTGCGCCGGCGCACCGAACGCACACGGTGGGTACGGCGACGGTCACGGGGCGCCCCGGAGGGTCGGCGGCCCAGGCCCCCCGCGGCGGTTCGGGGGCCGGGCGGCCGGGACGGGCGGGACGGGCGGGCGAGCCGCGGTGCACGGTCATGCGAACTGACGGTGTCCGGCGGCGAGAACCGCCGGCACACCGTCGGCGGAACCGCGGGGGGCCGTCGGCCGGAGCCGCCGGAGCCACCGGAGCCGTCGTCAGGAACAGTCCGGGCGGCGTCAGTAGGAGCTGCCGGACACGCCGAGCGCGCCCGTGGGGTGCCACACCGTCTTCGTCTCCAGGAACGCCGTCAGGCGCGCGGTCCCGGGGTCGGCGGTCCAGTCCGGCTCGCCGGAGCCGCCCGGGCCGCCCGGGCCGGCGGGGCCGGCGGGGCCGTCCACAGGCTGTGGACGCAGCACCCGCTTGAGGTTGTCCGCGGCCGCCGTCTCCAACTCCCTGGCCAGTTCGGCGTCCGCGCCCGTCAGGTCGATCGCGTTGACGTCCTGGTGCGCGGCGAGCGGTGCGGCGATCTCCGCCGTACGGCCGGACAGGACGTTGACGACCCCGCCCGGCAGGTCGGAGGTGGCCAGCACCTCGCTGAGCGACAGGGCGGGCAGCGGGGCGCGTTCGCTGGCGACCAGCACGGCGGTGTTCCCGGTGGCGATCACCGGTGCCAGTACCGACACCAGCCCGAGGAACGCCGAGCGCTGCGGGGCGAGCACGGCCACCACGCCGGTCGGCTCCGGCGTGGAGAGGTTGAAGTAGGGGCCCGCGACCGGGTTGCCGCCGCCCACCACCTGGGCCACCTTGTCGGTCCAGCCCGCGTACCAGACCCAGCGGTCGATCGCCGCGTCCACCTGGGCGGCGGCCCCGGCCCCCGAGGGGCCCTCCGCGTCGGCGACCTCGCGCACGAACTGCTCGCGGCGGCCCTCCAGCATCTCCGCAATGCGGTACAGGATCTGGCCGCGGTTGTACGCCGTCGCGCCCGACCAGCCGCCGAACGCCTTGCGGGCCGCCACCACCGCGTCCCTGGCGTCCTTGCGGGAGGCGCGCGGCGCGTTCGCCAGCCAGCCGCCCTTGGAGTCCGTCACCTCGTACACCCGGCCGCTCTCGCTGCGGGGGAACCTGCCCCCGACGTACAGCTTGTAGGTCTTCAGGACACCGAGACGCGTCCCGGCAGGCGCCGCAGAGGGCGCCGAAGCCCCGGACGCCGCAGGGGTCCTGGACAGCGCGGAGGTCTCGGACGCCGCGGGGGTCCCGGACGTGGCAGAGGTCTCAGACATCGAGGTAGGCCTCCAGACCGTGCCGGCCGCCCTCGCGGCCGAAACCCGACTCCTTGTAGCCGCCGAACGGCGAGGTCGGATCGAACTTGTTGAATGTGTTGGACCAGACGACGCCCGCGCGCAGCCTGTTCGCGACGGCCAGGATCCGGGAGCCCTTCTCGGTCCAGACGCCCGCGGAGAGGCCGTACTGGGTGTTGTTGGCCTTGGCGACGGCCTCGTCCGGGGTGCGGAACGTCAGCACCGAGAGCACCGGGCCGAAGATCTCGTCACGGGCGATGGTGTGCGCCTGGGTGACGTCGGTGAAGAGGGTGGGCGCGAACCAGTAGCCCGTCGAGGGGAGTTCGCAGGGTGCCGTCCAGCGCTCGGCGCCCTCCGCCTCGCCGGTCTCCGCGAGCGCGGTGATCCGGGCCAGCTGCTCGGCGGAGTTGATCGCGCCGATGTCGGTGTTCTTGTCCAGCGGGTCGCCGAGACGCAGCGTCGCGAGCCGCCGCTTGAGGGAGTCGAGCAGCTCCTCGGCGATCGACTCCTGCACCAGCAGCCGGGAGCCCGCGCAGCAGACCTGCCCCTGGTTGAAGAAGATGCCGCCGACGATGCCCTCCACGGCCTGGTCGACGGGCGCGTCGTCGAAGACGATGTTGGCGCCCTTGCCGCCCAGCTCCAGGGTGAGCTTCTTGCGTGTGCCGGCGAGCGCCCGGGCGATCTCCTTGCCGACGGCGGTCGAGCCGGTGAACGCGACCTTGTCCACGTCCGGGTGCGCGACCAGCGCCGCGCCCGTGTCGCCGTAGCCGGGCAGGATGTTGACGACGCCCCTGGGCAGGCCCGCCTGGCGGCAGACGTCCGCGAAGAACAGCGCCGACAGCGGGGTCGTCTCGGCCGGCTTCAGGACCACCGTGTTGCCGGTGGCCAGGGCCGGGGCGATCTTCCAGGCCAGCATCATCAACGGGAAGTTCCACGGGATGACCTGGCCCGCGACGCCCAGCGGGCGCGGGTCGGGCCCGAAGCCCGCGTGCTGCAGCTTGTCCGCCCAGCCGGCGTAGTAGAAGAAGTGCGCGGCGACCAGCGGCAGGTCGGCGTCGCGGGTCTCCCTGATCGGCTTGCCGTTGTCCAGCGTCTCCAGCACGGCCAGTTCGCGCGAGCGCTCCTGGATGATCCGGGCGATCCGGAAGAGGTACTTGGCCCGCTCGGCGCCCGGCAGCGCGGACCAGCCCGGGAACGCCCGGCGGGCGGCCCCGACCGCGCGGTCCACGTCCGCGGCACCGGCCCGCGCCACCTCGGAGAGCACCTCCTCCGTGGCCGGGTTGACCGTCTTGAAGACCCGGCCGTCCGCGGCCTCGGTGAACTCGCCGTCGACGAACAGGCCGTACGACGGGGCGATCTCGACGATCGAACGGGACTCGGGGGCCGGGGCGTAGGCGAAGGCGGACGAGGGCGAGGACGGTGATGACGCCGCTGATGGCGATGACGGTGACGGGGGCGTGGTGGGGTGCGCCGTGGGCGCGCCGGCGCGCGCGGCGCGGCCGGATCCGGCGGCGCCCGCTCCCTTCGCGGCACCGGCACCGGACGTGCCGGTGGCCGGCTGCCGCTTCTGCTTGCCCTTGGCTTGGTTCGTGGTCATGAGCGTCAGTCCACCGTCACGTAGTCGGGGCCGGAGTACCGTCCGGTCTTCAGCTTCTGGCGCTGCATCAGCAGGTCGTTCAGCAGCGAGGAGGCGCCGAAGCGGAACCAGGCGGGGTGCAGCCAGTCCTCGCCCGCGGTCTCGTTCACCAGCACCAGGAACTTGATCGCGTCCTTGGACGTGCGGATCCCGCCGGCCGGCTTCACGCCGACCTGTACCCCGGTCTGCGCCCGGAAGTCGCGTACCGCCTCGAGCATCAGCAGGGTGTTCGCCGGGGTGGCGTTCACCGCGACCTTGCCGGTGGAGGTCTTGATGAAGTCGGCGCCCGCGAGCATGCCCAGCCAGGATGCGCGGCGGATGTTGTCGTACGTGGACAGCTCGCCGGTCTCGAAGATGACCTTCAGCCGCGCGGCGCCGCTCGCCTCCTTCACGGCGCGGATCTCGTCGTACACCTTCAGGTAGTGGCCGGCCAGGAAGGCGCCCCGGTCGATGACCATGTCCACTTCGTCGGCGCCCGCGGAGACCGCGGAGCGCACGTCCGCCAGCTTCACGTCGAGCGCGGCGCGGCCCGCGGGGAAGGCGGTGGCGACGGAGGCGACCTTGATGCCGGTGCCGGCGACGGCCTCCTTGGCGGTGGCCACCATGTCCGGGTACACGCAGACCGCGGCGACCCGCGGCGTGCCACGGTCGGTGGGGTCCGGGTGCGCGCCCTTGGCGCCGAGCGAGCGGACCTTGCCCGGGGTGTCCGCGCCCTCCAGGGTGGTCAGATCGATCATGGAGATGGCCAGGTCGATGGCGTACGCCTTGGCCGTGGTCTTGATCGACCGGGTGCCGAGGGCCGCGGCACGCGCCTCCAGCCCGACCGGATCGACCCCCGGGAGGCCGTGCAGGAAGCGGGTCAGGGCACGGTTGGACGCGGTGGCGTCGGCGAACGGGGTAAGGGCGGGTGGGGCGGCGGACGGTACGGGCGCGGGCGGGGCCGCGTCCGGGGTGGTGTCGTGTGCGGTGGTGGGCATGGTCACGAGGGGAGCATATCTACACGCGTAGCGGCGGTACAGGGGAGCGGGTTCGGTGACTGCGTTCCGGGGGCGCCGCCCCCCAACGCCCCGCCCCTGGGTTCGTTCCCGTGTGCCGCCCGGTGGGGCTCGTTCGCGCAGTTCCCCGCGCCCCTTTTGGGATCTCGCCGGGGTCCTTGCGGTTGGGTTCCCTGTGCCGGCTGGTGGGGCTTGTTCGCGCAGTTCCCCGCGCCCCTTTTGGGATCTCGCCGGGGTCCTTGCGGTTGGGTTCCCTGTGCCGGCTGGTGGGGCTCGTTCGCGCAGTTCCCCGCGCCCCTTTTGCGGTGCACGTGGGCCCAGGGGCAGCCCCGGCCTGCCCAGGGGCGCGGGGAACTGCGCGACCAGCCACGACGGGGCTGTAGCGGGCCGCCGGGAGGAGGGGGCAGGTGCTGTTCAGGGGCGCGGGGAACTGCGCGAGAGACCACGACGGACCTGTAGAAGGTCGCCGGGAGGAGGGGCAGGTGTGGATCAGGGGCGCGGGGAACTGCGCGAACGGTCGTGATGAGAGCTGCGCGATCGGTACTGACGCGGAAGGGGCCGTTTCCGGGGTGCCGCCCGTGCCCGTGAGGTGTGACCAGGGCGTGATTCAGGCGGACGGCGGGCGTCAGGCAGAATCGCGGTATGACGACCTCCGAGCCGGGACCGCGGCGTGCACAGCAGGAAGAGGACGCGTCGCGTGCGGATGACGCGCCCGACGCGGATGCGCGCGATGCGGACGTTGCGGGCGTGAGCGAGGCACCGGAGGACGGTGCCGACTCGGCTGCCGTGCCCGCCGGTGACGATGACCGTGCCGGCGGTGTGCCGGAGGACGTGCCGGGCTCGGCGGACGTGGCCGGAACCGCCGAGGAGGCCCCGGCGGCCCCGGCGCAGGTGGCCGAGGGGGACCAGGTGGCCTCGGCGGCCGACGTACCGGAGGAGGGCCCTGTGGCCGGGGTGCCGGAGGGGGATCCGGTGGCCGACGTGCCGGAAGGGGCTCAGGTGGTCGGGGCAGAGGCATCCGTAGGGGGCGTGCCGGATCCCGGGGAGCCGGTGGCCGTGCCCGAGCGCGAGCCCTCCCCGGACCGTGTGTACCGCTCCGGCGGCGGCATGGCCGGCGGCGTCCTGCTCCTGGCGCTGGTGGCCTGGCTGGGGATCGACGCGCTGGTCAGCGGGCAGGGCCGCACCCCCTGGCTGGCGCTGGCGACGATGCTGCTGCTGGTGCCGCTGGTGACCGCGTTCACCCTGCGGCCCGCCGTGTACGCGAACGAGGAGCGGCTGCGGGTCCGCAACCCGTTCCGCATCATCACCCTGCCCTGGGGCGCCGTCTCCGCCCTGCGCTCCGGTTACTCCAACGAGGTGCTGGACCAGAGCGGCGCCAAGTACCAGCTGTGGGCGATACCCGTCTCGCTGCGCGCCCGCAAGAAGGCCGGCCGGGAACGGTTGAAGGCCACCGCGGGGGAGTCGGGACAGCGTGCTGGAGGCCCCTTCGGTGGCGGCCGTCCCCGAGGGCTCGCCGGTGCCTTCGGCGGCGCCGCGGAGCCCGTGCGCACCCGGTCCGGCGACGTGGACCCGACCCGCGCCCCGACCGACCGCACCATGGACGACCTGCGTGAACTCGCCGGGACCTGGGCGGACGACGCCGCCGCGCAGGGCGAGCCGGAGGTCCGCTGGTCCTACGAGGTGCTGGCCCCCGCCCTCGCGGGGCTGATCCTGCTCGTGGTCCTGCTCGCGGTGGGGTGACGGCGGCCGTCACGACGCTGACGAGACCGTGCGGGGACGTGGCCCGGTGGCCGGCCGACGGCGCGTCGGGGCCGGGCGCCCGGTTTCCAGGGCCCCTCCTGGGGTGCGGCCCCCGGTGGAGCGGTGAACCGGATGCGGTCACAGGTCGACCGCCGGCACCGGCCGCGGCGGTGTCCCGGGCTCACGGGGCGCCGCGCCAGACCAGCAGCATGTAGGCGCCCCAGTAGGCCGAGGCGCAGACCGCCGCCGTTGTGACGAGGATCATCTGGCGCGGGCGGGCGCGCGCCAGGAGCAGGGCCACGGGGAGCAGCAGCGGGAACGCGGGGAGCAGGAACCGTCCGCGGGGCGGGTAGACACCGCCGCTGCCCAGCGTGATGATCAGCAGCAGCCCCGTGAAGACGAGCAGGGGAAGCGGCTGCCGGTCCGCCACGGAGAGCAGGAAGAGCACCGCGGAGACCAGCAGGGTGACCGTCACGAGAATCAGGTGGAGCTGGGGCGTGGGGTCGTGCGAGAACAGCTCGCGGACCCACCGCCAGGTCTCCTCGCCGCCGTCCCACTGGTTGTGCCACAGCCGCTGGACGGCGAAGTAGCCGTCCCACCGGCCGGCGCGCACCCCCACCCAGGCGAGGAAGCCGACCCAGCCCGCCGGGGCGAGCAGGACCCCGACGAGCACACGCGGCGAGCAGCCACGCAACCGCCCCGCCCCGCGGACCCCGGCCCTCACTGCGCCCGCAGCCCGTGCCGCCGCCCTGCTCGCCGCCCCGGCCTCCGCCCCGCCCCGCACCGCGGGCGCGGCCTCGTCCGTTGCCCTGGGGCGTGCTTCGTCCGTTGCCCCGGGCGTCGTCCGCCACTGGCGCCACAGGGTGGCCAGGCCCGTCACGGCGACCGCGGTGGCCAGGGCCACCCCCGTGGGGCGGGTCAGGCCGGCCAGGGCCGACAGGGTGCCGGCCCACAGCCAGCGGCCGGTGAGGACCGCGTACAGGGACCAGGCCGCGAGGGCAGTGAAGAGGGATTCGGTGTAGCCCATCCACTGCACCAGGCCGGTGGGCAGGGCCGCCCAGAGGAGGGTGAGCAGGAGGCCCGCCCGGCGGCCGTGCAGCCGGTCGCCGACGGCGAAGACGCCCCACGCGGCGAGGAACGAGGCCGCCACCGCGAGCGCGACCCCCACCGCTGCCGCCGGCCCCGGCACGACCGCGGCCAGCGCCTTCACCAGCAGCGGGTAGAGCGGGAAGAAGGCCAGGTCCCGTGCCTGCCGGACGAGGCCGAGCCACGGCGCGTAGCCGTGCTCCGCGATGCGCAGGTACCACACGGAGTCCCACTCCGTGCCGAGCATCGGCCAGACGTCCAGGCGCCGCCGGTGCGCCCACGTCATCAGGACCAGCAGACCCAGCAGGCGCACCCCGGCATAGCAGCAGAGCGCCGGCGCCGCCGGCCGCAGCGCCCTGCCGACGCGCCCGCGCCCGCCGGCCGGCCGTCCCGCCGGCGTACTGCGTCCGCCCGGCGCGCCCGCCGGTGCCGTCGGCGGCGAGTACCCCGGTCGGCGGTGGCGCTGACGCGGCGGTCCCATCCGTGCGGGGCGCCTGCGCCGGGCGCCCGGCAGCCCGCCCGGCAGCCCGCCCGGCACCAGTGCGGGCAGCAGTCCGCCGAGCCGCGGGCCGGCCTCGGACGCCGGGCGCGCGGAGACGGCCTCGGAGGGCGGGTGCGTCGAGAGGGCTGACTGCTGGTGCGTGGAGACGGCGGCCGGGTGGCGCCGGGCGACGGTGCGTGCGGTGGACGGTGCGCCTGGCGCATCGGCCGCCGCCGCGCCACGTGCGGTGCGCGCCGGAGCGAGGGGCGCGCGTAGGGCGTGCGCGGCGACAGCGCCCGCGGGGGCGGGCGGTGCCGGAGCAGCGGGCAGCGGACCGGCGGGCAGCGGATCCGCGGGCCCACGACCGGCGGACGTCGATGAGGGAGGCGTCGGTTCGTGCGGCGCGGACTCGCGAGAGGCCGGTTGGTGAGGCGTCGGTTCGGGAGGCGCCGGGGGCGTGGGTGTGGACACTGCGGCAGCTCCGGGGACGGGGGCAGGGCTACCGGTGAACGGTTCCTCCGCCCGCCGCCCCCGTAGGGCCCGCTGCGTCGACTGCCGCGTGGAAATCACCCGGCGGGGCGAATGCGGGCCGCCGTCCGCCGGGTACCGGGCTCAGCGTCGCCAGCGCGGGGCGGAGGGCGTCGCGCTGGACGCAGGGCTCCGCGCCGGCCGCCGGGCTCAGGCCTCCGCTGGAGCCGGGAGGCCCGCGGTGGAGGCCAGGTCGCGCTTGAGGGCGGAGAGGCGTTCCGCCGCCGTGGCGCGGGCCGCCGGGAGGTCCGCTCGGGAGGCGATCGGCACCACGACCTCCAGGTAGCACTTCAGCTTGGGCTCCGTACCGCTCGGGCGGACGATGACGCGGGCGCGGTAGTCGCCGTCGCCGTCCAGGGTGTAGCGCAGGCCGTCCGTGGGCGGCAGCCCCGCACCGCCCTCCGCCAGGTCCTCGGCCGCGCGCACGGACAGGCCCGCCAGCCGGGTCGGGGGGTGCGCGCGCAGCCGGCGCATCGCGTCCGCGATGACGGACAGGTCGTCGACGCGGACCGAGAGCTGGTCGGTGGCGTGCAGGCCGTGCTCGACCGCCAGGTCGTCCAGCAGGTCCGGCAGCGTCCTGCCCTCCTCCTTCAGCTGCGCGGCCAGCTCGGCCACCAGCAGCGCGGCGGTGATGCCGTCCTTGTCGCGGACGCCCTCGGGGTCGACGCAGTAGCCCAGGGCCTCCTCGTAGCCGTAGCGCAGGCCCGGCACCCGGGCGAGCCACTTGAAGCCGGTGAGCGTCTCCTCGTGCCGCAGGCCGGCGGCCGCGGCGATCCGGCCGAGCAGCGAGGACGAGACGATCGACGCGGCGAAGGTGTCCCGGGGGCCGGCCGACGCGACCGCGCTCGCGTCCCCGCCCGCGCCCCGGCGGACCAGGTGGGCCGCGAGGAGGGCGCCCACCTCGTCGCCGCGGAGCATGCGCCAGCCGGCCGCGGCGGAGGCGTCGGGCACCGCGACGGCACAGCGGTCCGCGTCGGGGTCGTTCGCGATGATCAGGTCGGGGGCGCCGGCGTCCGGGCCCGCCCCGGCGGCCAGGGCGCGCGCGGTGGCGAAGGCGAGGTCCATCGCGCCGGGCTCCTCGGGGTTGGGGAACGCGACGGTGGGGAAGTCGGGGTCCGGCTCGGCCTGTTCGGGGACCGGCACGGGAGCGGGGAAGCCGGTGCGTTCGAAGGCGGCCCGCAGGGTCTCCCCGCCGACGCCGTGCATCGGCGTGTACACGATCCGGACGTTCCGCGGCGAGTCCTCGGCCGGCACGGTGCCCGCCCGGTCGAGATACGCCCCGAGGACCTCGTCGCCGAGTGTCCGCCACCCGCCGTCCGGCCGCGGCACCTCCGCCAGCGCCCCGACCGCCGCGATCTCGGCCGCGATCTCGCCGTCCACCGGGGGCACGATCTGGGCGCCGTCGCCCAGGTAGACCTTGTAGCCGTTGTCGCGGGGCGGATTGTGGCTGGCGGTGACCTCCACGCCGGCGACGGCACCGAGGTGCCGGATGGCGAAGGCGAGTACGGGCGTGGGCAGCGGGCGGGGCAGGACCGCGGCGCGCAGGCCCGCGCCGGTCAGCACGGCCGCGGTGTCCCGGGCGAACTCGGCGGACATGTGCCGGGCGTCGTATCCGATCACGACGAGACCGGGGTCGCCGTCCTGCTGCCGGGCGGTGAGGTAGCGGGCCAGGCCGGCGGCCGCGCGGATCACGACCGCGCGGTTCATCCGCATGGGCCCCGCGCCGAGTTCGCCGCGGAGCCCCGCGGTGCCGAACTGGAGCGTGCCCGCGAACCGCGCGGCCAGCTCGTCGCGGTCCCCGGCCCCGATCAGCTCGGCCAGCTCCTTGCGGGTGACCGGGTCCGGGTCCTCGGCCAGCCAGGCCTCGGCCCGTGCGATGAGTTCGTCCTGCACCAGTTCTCAGCCTCTCGTATGTACGTATGACCGGCGGTACGGCGGTACGTGTGACCGGCTCCGACGCATTCTCTTCGGCACACGCAGGGTGCCGTATGCGACGGAGCCGGTTGCGGCCGGGGCCGCGGCCCGCGGGCGCTCACCGCCCGTGCGCGCCGCGTAGGGAGGCGCCAACGCCCCCGATGCCAGGCCCCGTTCCCCTGCGGGGCGCCGTCACACGCCGGGCGCGTGCTCCCGGCGTGCGGTCCCGGAGGGTGCGTCGAGTGCGGTGCCGGCGTGCGGTCTCAGATGCGCGGCAGCACCTGTGCCAGCAGGCCGCCCATCCGCGTCGCCGCGTCCCGTCCGGCCTGCAGGACCTCCTCGTGGTTCAGCGGTTCGCCGGTCATCCCCGCGGCCAGGTTGGTGACCAGCGAGATGCCCAGCACCTCGACGCCCGCCTCGCGCGCGGCGATGGCCTCCAGGGCCGTCGACATGCCCACCAGGTCGGCGCCGATCGCGCGCGCCATCCGCACCTCGGCGGGGGTCTCGTAGTGCGGCCCGGGGAACTGCGCGTACACGCCCTCCGTCAGCGAGGGGTCTATCTCCTTGCAGAGGGCGCGCAGCCGCGGGGAGTAGAGGTCGGTGAGGTCGACGAAGGTGGCGCCGACGATGGGGGAGGTGGCGGTGAGGTTGATGTGGTCGCTGATCAGCACGGGCTGGCCCGGGTACATGCCCTCGCGGAGCCCGCCGCAGCCGTTGGTCAGGACGACGGTCTTGCAGCCGGCCGCCGCGGCGGTCCGCACGCCGTGCGCGACGGCCGCCACGCCGCGGCCCTCGTAGTAGTGGGTGCGGCCCAGGAAGATCATGGCCCGCTTCTCGCCGATGCGGTACGAACGGACCGTGCCCACGTGGCCCTCGACCGTCGGCGGCGGAAAGCCCGGCAGTTCGGTGACGGCGAACTCGTGCTCGGCGGTGCCGAGGGCGTCGACCGCCGGAGCCCATCCAGAGCCCATCACGAGGGCGACGTCGTGGGTGTCGGCACCGGTCAGCCCGCGCAGGCGCGCGGCGGCGGCGTCGGCGGCGGCGTGGGGGTCGCTCTGGATGTCGTCTGGGAGAAGAGATGCGTTCACGTGGTTGAGGGTAGCCGGTCGGGGCCTACGCGCGTAGATGCGGGACGGATCGAGGCCCGCCCCGTTTCCAGCGGCTTCCGGCCACCTGGTGGTGGCGGGGGGAACTGCGCGACCCGGCCACCTGGCAGGGGCGCGGGGAACTGCGCGACCGGCGACGGTGAGACGGTCGGGTCGTCACCGTCCGAAGGGGGCCCCGCCGTCCGAAGGGGGCTGTCGCCCTCCGAAGGCGCCTGTCGCCGTCCGAAGGCGCCTGTCGCCGTCGTGTTCGGGCCGCCGGCCGGTGGTGGGGTGCGCGCGTGGTTTCCGCGCGCTCCTGGCGGGGTGCCGGTGGCCGCCAGGCCACCCGTGACGGGGTGGACAACGCTCAGCAGGGCCGTTTGCGCAGCTCCATCACGTAGTCGTACGGCGCCCCCGCCGACTCCGCCGCGTCCGCGAGCTCACCCAGGTAGCGGGCCGAGGGCAGCCCGCCCTCGTAGCCGTTGAGCACATACGTCCAGGCCGGCTCCTCGCCGTCCAACGTGTGCACGCGCACCCTCGTGCGGCGGTATATGTCGAGCCCGACTCCCTCCCAGCGGTCCATCGAGTCCTCGTCCGGCGGCGCGATGTCGTACAGCGCGACGAAGACCTGACATCCCGGGGCCTCCACGATGGTGGCCAGCGCTCCCTCCCAGCCCATGTGCTCGCCTCCGAAGGTCAGCCGCCAGCCGTTCAGCCAGCCGGTGGCGCGCATCGGTGAGTGCGGAGCGCGGCGGGACATCAGCCGCGCATCGAGATTGCCCGCGTACGCGGCGTAGAGCGACATAGCGACGAGGGTACGGCAGCGTGGCCACCCGGCCCCCGTGCGGGAGATGGGCCGTTCCGGCGAGCGGCCCCGCCCGCGGTGGCTCCCGCGGGAGCACGCGGACGGCCACGGCGGCGAGGCTGGACGCCACCGGCCGGGCGGGAAGGCCTCCCGGGGAGGGTGGGATCGCCCCGGGGGCGAGGCGGGACGGTCTCTGGGCGGGACCGGGCGGGACCGGGTGGGACCGGGTGGTTCCCGGGCGAGGCGGAGTGACCCGCCGCGTGGCGGCCGGGCCCCGCGTGAGGCGCGGCACGGCCCCGGGGCGTGGCGGCCGGCTCCGCGTGAGGCGGAACAGGCCCAGGGCGGGCCGCGCCGCCCCCCGGAGCCGGGCGGGGAAGGGCCCCGGGGCGAGGTGCGGCGGGGAGTGCGGAACAATGGGGTACGTGACTCGGATCGTGATCATCGGTGGCGGACCCGGCGGATACGAGGCGGCCCTGGTGGCCGCGCAGCTCGGCGCGGAGGTGACCGTGGTCGACTGCGACGGCCTGGGCGGCGCCTCCGTGCTCACGGACTGCGTGCCGTCGAAGACCCTGATCGCCACCGCCGAGGTGATGACCACCTTCGACTCCTCCTACGAAGAGCTGGGGATCATAGTCGCCGACGACACCCCGCCCCTGGAGCAGGCGGCGCGGGTCGTCGGAGTGGACCTCGGCAAGGTCAACCGCCGGGTCAAGCGCCTGGCGCTCGCCCAGTCGCACGACATCGCGGCCGCCGTCACCCGCGCGGGCGCACGCGTCAAGCGCGGGCGCGCACGCCTCGACGGGCAGCAGGCCATCGACGGTTCGCGCCGGGTGATCGTCCGGGTGGCCGACGGCACCGAGGAGACCCTGCACGCGGACGCCGTGCTGATCGCCACCGGCGGCCACCCCCGCGAGCTGCCGGACGCCCGCCCGGACGGCGAGCGGATCCTCAACTGGACGCAGGTGTACGACCTGGACGAGCTGCCGCGGGAACTGATCGTGGTCGGCTCCGGCGTCACCGGCGCCGAGTTCGCCGGTGCCTACCAGGCACTGGGCTCCAGGGTCACGCTGGTCTCCAGCCGCGACCGGGTGCTGCCCGGCGAGGACCCGGACGCCGCCGCGGTCCTGGAGGACGTCTTCCGGCGCCGCGGCATGAACGTGATGGCCCGCTCCCGGGCCCAGTCCGCCAAGCGGGTGGGCGACCGCGTGGAGGTCACGCTCCAGGACGGCCGGGTGATCTCCGGCACGCACTGCCTGATGGCCGTCGGCGCCGTCCCCAACACCGCAGGGATGGGCCTGGAGGAGGCCGGGGTCCGGCTCGAGGAGTCCGGGCACATCTGGACCGACAAGGTCTCCCGCACCTCCGCGCCCGGCGTGTACGCCGCGGGCGACGTCACGGGCGTCTTCGCCCTCGCCTCCGTCGCCGCCATGCAGGGCCGGATAGCCATGTACCACTTCCTGGGCGACGCCGTCGCGCCGCTGGACCTGAAGACGGTGTCGTCGAACGTCTTCACCGACCCCGAGATCGCCACCGTCGGCTACAGCCAGGCCGACGTCGACGCCGGCCGGATCGACGCCCGGTCCGTCAAGCTGCCGCTGCTGCGCAACCCCCGCGCGAAGATGCAGGGCATCAGGGACGGCTTCGTCAAGATCTTCTCCCGGCCGGGCACCGGCATCGTGGTCGGGGGCGTCGTCGTCGCCCCGCGCGCGTCCGAGCTCATCCACCCGATCTCGCTCGCGGTGGACAACAATCTGACCGTCGAACAGATCGCCAACACCTTCACCGTCTACCCGTCGCTGTCCGGGTCGATCGCCGAGGTGGCGCGGCAGCTGCACACCCGGAAGACCGGGGACGGCGGCTGACCACGTGAAAGGGGCGCCCGGGGGCGCCCGAGCCGCCGGTGTGTGCGCCCCGCGTGTGCACTGTGTGAATGTGCCAGACGCTTATACCACTCCGTGGTGCACGTTGCGAACAACTTCTGTTATTCGGCGGAAACTGCTGAAAGCAGACGGTCGCCGGGTTACTGTCAGTTTCGTGTTCGCTGCAGAACGTCGCCAATTGATTCTTGAAATGGTGCGGGCCAATGGAGCAGTGTCGCTCCGGGAGCTCGCCCGTGTCGTCCAGACCTCCGAAGTGACCGTTCGGCGGGATGTGCGCGCCCTGGAGGCCGAAGGGCTGCTCGACCGCCGGCACGGTGGCGCGGTCCTGCCCGGCGGGTTCACCCGCGAGTCCGGGTTCCCCCAGAAGTCGCATCTGGCCACCGCGGAGAAGACGGCCATCGCCGATCTCGCCGCGGGCCTGGTCGACGAGGGCGAGGCCATCGTGGTGGGTGCCGGCACCACCACCCAGGAGCTCGCCCGCAGACTCGCCCGGGTGCCCGGCCTGACCGTCGTCACCAATTCCCTGCTGGTGGCGCAGGCCCTCGCGCACGCCAACCGCGTGGAGGTCGTGATGACCGGCGGCACCCTGCGCGGTTCCAACTACGCCCTCGTGGGCAGCGGTGCCGAGCAGTCCCTCCAGGGGCTGCGGGTGTCGCGGGCGTTCCTGTCCGGCAGCGGTCTGACCGCTGAGCGCGGACTGTCCACGTCGAACATGCTCTCCGCCAGCGTCGACCGTGCCCTGGTGCAGGCCGCGGGTGAGGTCGTGGTCCTCGCCGACCACACCAAGCTCGGTACGGACACCATGTTCCAGACCGTTCCGACCGATGTGATCACCCGTCTGGTCACGGATGATCCGCCCGCGCATGACGATCGGGCCGCGACCGAGCTTCAGGCGCTGGCCGATCAGGGGGTGCAGATCACTGTCGCGGGGGCCGCGGAGTCGGAGTCGGCGCCGGCGCCCCCGCCGTCCGCTGCGGCGGCCCGTCCGCCGCGGCGGGACGTCTCGCTGCCCGGGCCGCGGCGGCAGGTGCCCGGGTCGGGGGCGCCGCTGCGGAGTGCTCCGCCTGTGATCGGTGGGGAGCCTCCGGGGGGTGAGCGGGCCCGGGTGGCGGACCTGCGGCGCCGCTGATCGGCCGGGGCTCGCCCCGGCCGGGGGCCCTGCTTCTCGGGGGGCGCCGTGTGGGGGTGGAGGCGGTCGCCGGGTGCGGGTGGGGTGTGGTTGTTTGCGCAGTTCCCCGCGCCCCTTTTTTGGGGGGCTGGTTGTGTCCGGTGGGGGTTCGTTGCCGGGTGCGGGTGGGGTGTGGTTGTTTGCGCAGTTCCCCGCGCCCCTTTTTGGGGGGGCTGGTTGTGTCCGGTGGGGGTTCGTTGCCCGGTGCGGGTGCGGTGGGGGTTGTTCGCGCAGTTCCCCGCGCTCCTGTCCTGGGCATCGGCGTGGCTCCCGGGGTTCGTTGCCGGGTGCGGGTGCGGGTGCGGGTGCGGGTGCGGGTGCGGTCGGGTTGTTCGCGCGGTGCCTCGCGCCCCCCTTGGGGCGGGTCAGCAGGGGTCTGTCGTCAGGCCCCGGAGGGTGAGGGTGAGGAGGCGGTCGGCGAGGCCGGGGTCGTCCGGGGTTTCCTCGGCGGCGAGGGCGATCGCGTTGGTGAGCTGGAGCAGATCTCCGATGGAGACGTCCTCGTGCACCGCGCCCGCCCGCTGCGCCCGCACCAGCAGCGCCTGCCCCGCCGACCGCATCGGGTTGCTGCACCGCCGCAGCGCGGAACTGTCGTCGTGCGAGGCCGACATGAGGGCGTGTGACAGGCCCCGGTACTCGCTCGCGTGCGTGATGATGGCACGCAACCACGCGACCAGCGCCCGGCACGGCCGCGGGGCGTCGAGCAGCGCGTGCGAGCGGGCCAGCAGATCGGCGACCGCGTCCTCGAAGACCGCGCTCATCAGCGCGTGCCGGTTCGGGAAGTGCCGGTACAGCGTGCCGATGCCCACGCCCGCGCGGCGCGCGACGTCCTCCAGCGGAGTGTCCGTGCCGTGCTCGGCGAACGCCGCCCGGGCCGCGGTGAGCAGCCGCTGGTAGTTGCGCCGCGCATCGGCCCGCATGGGACCGCGCCGCCCGGGAGCTGAGGCGGGGCGCAGGCCGGGGGCGGAGGCGGGCACGGGGCCGGCCGGCCGCCCGGCCGGGGTGCCGGAAGCCGGCGGAATACGCGCGGCGACGCCATGACCGGCGTCCTGCTCGCGGACCTGATTGCTCACCGCTGGGGTCCTCATCGGTGCTCGGGGACGGGGCACACGCGAACGACGCAGGGAAACGGGCCCGCAACGCGCCCACCCCCCTGCGCGGGTGCGCCTCCACGGTAACCCGGCGCGGCGGGGCCGTTACGCCCCATCAGGCAACCCGAGGGACTCCTCCCGAACGACCCGGGGCCCGGTCGAGTCGCACTCGACCGGGCCCCGGCTCGCGGGCCGCCCTCGGGGACAGGCCCTGACACCTGACCGGCTCAGTCCTTGATTTCGCAGATGGTGGCGCCGGAGGTGAGGGAGGCGCCGATTTCGGCGGTGAGGTTTTTGATGGTGCCGGAGCGGTGGGCGTTGAGGGGTTGTTCCATTTTCATGGCTTCGAGGACGACGATGAGGTCGCCTTCTTTGACTTCCTGGCCTTCTTCGACGGCGATTTTGACGATGGTGCCCTGCATGGGGGAGGTGAGGGTGTCGCCGGAGGTGGCGGGTCCGGATTTGCGGACTGCTCGTCGTTTGGGGCGGGCTCCGGCGGCGAGGCCGGTGCGGGCGAGGGACATGCCGAGGCTGGCGGGTAGGGATACTTCCAGGCGTTTTCCGCCGACTTCGACGACGACTGTTTCGCGTCCGGTGTCGTCTTCTGTATCGGGGGTTTCGGTGGGGGTGGTGAAGGGGGTGATGGTGTTGTTGAAGCTGGTTTCGATCCAGCGGGTGTGGATGGTGAAGGGGTCTTTGGAGCCGGTGAGTTCGGGGGCGAAGGCGGGGTCGCGGACGACGGCGCGGTGGAAGGGCAGGGCGGTGGCCATGCCGTCGATGTGGAATTCGTCGAGGGCGCGGGCGGCGCGTTGGAGGGCTTGTTCGCGGGTGGCGCCGGTGATGATGAGTTTGGCGAGGAGGGAGTCCCAGGCGGGGCCGATCACGCTGCCGGTTTCCACGCCTGCGTCGAGGCGGACGCCGGGGCCGGTGGGTGGGGTGAAGGTGGTGACGGTGCCGGGGGCGGGGAGGAAGTTTCGGCCGGGGTCTTCGCCGTTGATGCGGAATTCGAGGGCGTGTCCGCGTGTGGGTGGGTCGTCGTAGCCGAGGACTTCGCCGTCGGCGATGCGGAACATTTCGCGGACGAGGTCGATGCCGGTGACTTCTTCGGTGACGGGGTGTTCGACCTGGAGGCGGGTGTTGACTTCGAGGAAGGAGATGGTGCCGTCGTTGCCGACGAGGAATTCGACGGTGCCGGCGCCGACGTAGCCGGCTTCTTTGAGGATGGCTTTGGAGGCGGTGTGGAGTTGTCGGTTCTGTTCGTCGGTGAGGAAGGGTGCGGGGGCTTCTTCGACGAGTTTTTGGTGGCGGCGTTGGAGGGAGCAGTCGCGGGTGGAGACGACGACGACGTTGCCGTGCTGGTCGGCGAGGCACTGGGTTTCGACGTGTCGGGGTTGGTCGAGGTAGCGCTCGACGAAGCATTCGCCGCGGCCGAAGGCGGCTACTGCTTCGCGGACGGCTGATTCGTAGAGGTGGGGGACTTCGTCGAGGGTGCGGGCGACTTTGAGGCCGCGGCCGCCGCCGCCGAAGGCGGCTTTGATGGCGATGGGCAGGCCGTGTTCTTCGGCGAAGGCGAGGACTTCGTCGGCGCCGGTGACGGGGTCGGGGGTGCCGGCGACGAGGGGGGCGCCGGCGCGTTGGGCGATGTGGCGGGCGGCGACTTTGTCGCCGAGGTCGCGGATGGCGGTGGGGGGTGGGCCGATCCAGATGAGGCCGGCGTCGAGGACGGCCTGGGCGAAGTCGGCGTTCTCGGAGAGGAAGCCGTAGCCGGGGTGGATGGCGTCGGCGTGGGAGTCTTTGGCGGCGCTGAGGACTTTGGTGATGTCCAGGTAGCTGGTGGCGGGGGTGTCGCCGCCCAGGGCGAAGGCTTCGTCGGCGGCGCGGACGTGGAGTGCGTCGCGGTCCGGATCGGCGTAGACGGCCACACTCGCGATACCCGCGTCCCGACACGCCCGGGCCACACGGACCGCGATCTCACCACGGTTGGCGATCAACACCTTACGCACGATGGCTCCCTCCTTGCTCTGTATTCCGGGGTACACCCCCGGACCCCGTTGCCGGGGTACATCCCCCGGACCCCCGGCTCAGTGCACCCGAGCGGGTGCCCGGCAGATCATCGTGCCGAAGACGTCGCTGCAACACCCCGATTTTAGGGACTGCCGACACGGGCTTTCGACCTGTTCCCAAGGGTGAGGTTCCCCACACGCAGCGTGCAGCGCTCGTCGCCCCTACCGCGAAATCCCTTGTTCCGCCTGGTAGGAGGCTCCCTGTGAGGAACCTTAGCCGTCGAAGGGGCCTTGGGTCTCTGTGAGAGCGTGCTGCGGCTGATTGGGTTTCTTTGTGGGTTCCCTACTACGGCACACGGGTTTTCTGTCACCACTCTCCACCCGGTCGCCGGCCCCGAGCCAGGCGATGCCGCTGGGCGCCGTCACACGGAGCACCCTCGCCCCTCCCGCACAGCGGTGCTGAGCGCGCGTGTCCTCCCGGGTGCGGCGAGGCGGCGCCCGTCCGTTCGCCCGTGCCCCGGCGAGACCCGTCCCCGGGCCTTGCCGGGGTGTGTACCCATGAGTAGCCTGCGCGGTGTTCCGGACCTCCCCGGCCGCCTCGCCGGCCCTCGGGGGTACCTCCGACGTGGTGACGGCAGCGAAAGTGGGTGGGCGCCGTGGCACGCAGACCGGTGGCGCTGGTGGCGGCGATCGTGCTCGTACTCGAAGCGATCGGCGTGGGGCTGCTGAACTGGTTCCTCGGTCTGGTCGTGGACCGCCAGGACATGTCCCTGGCCGGGCTCGCCCCCCGCGCGATGACCGTCTCCACCTGGATCGCCGGCGGAGTCGCCGGTCTCTACCTCCTGTTCAACGCCGCCGTCCTGCTGCGCGCCGCCGTCCGCGACCGGGGCCCGTCCGGCTTCTGGCGGATCCTGCTGATCAGCGCCGCGGTGGTGCACGGCCTGCTGGGCGCCCTCGCCGTGGGCCTGGCCGGGTGGCTCGCGTTCCTCCTGATGATGGTGGTGCTGGGGCTGATCGTGCTCAGCCTGATCGCCTACGACGAGCGGGGCGCGGACCGGCCCTGGTGGCCCGGCGGGCTGAGGCGGCCCGCGTGGCTGAAGCGGACCGGCGGGGCTACGCCCACAAGTCCGTGATCGCCACGCCCAGTTCGCCCAGCAGACGGCGGAGCAGCGGCAGGCTGATCCCGATGACGTTGCCGTGGTCGCCCTCGATGCCCTCGATGAACGGTGCCGAGCGGCCGTCCAGGGTGAAGGCGCCCGCGACGTTCAGCGGCTCGCCGGAGGCGACGTAGGCCGCGATCTCCGTGTCGCTGGGCTCCCCGAAGTGCACCACCGTGGAGGCCACGGCCGAGGCGTGCCGGCCGGTCGCCGCGTCGTAGACGCAGTGGCCGGTCTGGAGGGTGCCGGTGCGCCCGCGCATCGCCTTCCAGCGGGCCGTGGCCTCCTCCGCGTCCGCGGGCTTGCCGAGGGCCTGGCCGTCCAGGTCGAGCACGGAGTCGCAGCCCACCACCAGTGCGCCGCTCCTGGTCAGCTCGGGGCGTGCGGCGACCACGGACGCCTTGGCCTCGGCGAGTGCGAGGGCCAGGTCGGCGGGGGTGGGGGCGGAGACGGCGTCCTCGTCCACCCCGCTGACGATCACGTCGGGGGCGAGGCCCGCCTGGCGGAGCAGGCCGAGGCGGGCGGGGGACTGGGAGGCGAGAACCAGGGGGCGGCGCGGATCACTCATGGCGGCCAGCGTATCGGCGCCGGGTGGTCCGGCGCCGGGTCGGTATGTGTGGCCCCGGGTGAGGGTGTGGTCGGGTGAGACGGGGCCGGGTGAGGGTGTGGTCGGGTGAGGGCGGGGTCGGTGGTGGCGCCTTCGTTTGCAGCGCGCGGGTTGTCCGGGGAGGGATCGCCCTGTGGGCTCGTCCTCAATCGCCGGACGGGCTTGGTTGTGGCGGGTCTGGTTGGTTCTTGTGTGCGGGCCGTCTGGGCGGATCGCCCTCCGGGCTCGTCCTCAATCGCCGGACGGGCTTGGTTGTGGCGGGTCTGGTTCGTTCTTGTCTGCGGGCCGTCTGAGGGAACCGCCCTCGGGGCTCGTCCTCGATCTCCTCCCCCTCAGTGCCCCGTGTGTCTACCAGAGCGCGAGCATCACCAGGACGCTGGCCAGTGCCAGCAGCAGGCCCAGGCGTCTGAGCTTGGTCTGGGCGGTGCGGAGTTCCTCGGGTGGTTCGTCCTCGGGGTCTGACCACAGCATGCGGTCGATCCTGCGGCGCCGGGCCGCCGGGGCGCCTGAGTACGCGTACTCAAGTACGCGCGCGGCCGCCCACGCGCGCGCCGGGGGCGTGGGCGGGCCTCACGCCGGCCAGAACGTGCGGCCCCAGGCCCGCGGGCCCGGTGCGGGCAGGCGGGTCCGGGCCACCCGGGCGGGGTCCGCCCAGGCGGCCGGCGCGCCGCCCGCGCCCGGCGCGGACCGGTCACCCGGCCAGCCCGCGGCCGGGGCCGGCGCCTGGGCCGGCGCCTGGGCGAGGGCTGCGGCCCTCGCCCTCACCACCGCCACCGCGGCGGCCAGCTCCTCCGGGGTCGGATTGCCCCGTACCACCTTGATCACCGACGACTCCTTGCGGCTGGACAACGGCTCACAGCGGAATGTTGCCGTGCTTCTTCGGAGGAAGGGATTCCCGTTTGGTGCGCAGCTGACGCAGCCCGCGGACGATATGGCTGCGGGTGTCGGCCGGCATGATCACCGCGTCGATGTAGCCGCGCTCCGCGGCCGTGTACGGGTTCAGCAGGCTGTCCTCGTACTCCTGGACCAGCTTCTCGCGCAGCGCGGGCCGCTCCACCTCGGGGGCCGCGGCGATGGTGCGCCGGTGCAGGATGTTCACCGCGCCCTGCGCCCCCATCACCGCGATCTGCGCGGTCGGCCAGGCCAGGTTCAGGTCCGCGCCCAGGTGCTTGGAGCCCATCACGTCGTACGCACCGCCGAACGCCTTCCGGGTGATCACCGTGATCAGCGGAACCGTCGCCTCCGCGTAGGCGTAGATCAGCTTGGCGCCGCGCCGGATGATGCCGGTGTGCTCCTGCTCCACGCCGGGCAGGAAGCCGGGCACGTCGACGAAGGTCAGCACGGGCACGTTGAACGCGTCGCAGGTCCGCACGAAGCGCGCGGCCTTCTCGCTGGCGTTGATGTCCAGGCAGCCCGCGAACTGCAGCGGCTGGTTGGCCACCACGCCCACCGGATGGCCCTCCACCCGGCCGAAGCCGGTGAGGATGTTCGGCGCGAACATCGCCTGCGTCTCGAAGAAGTCCGCGTCGTCCAGGACGTGCTCGATGACCGTGTGCATGTCGTACGGCTGGCCGGCGCTGTCCGGGACGACCGAGTCCAGCTCCCGGTCCTCGTCGCCGACCGCGAGGCTCGCCTCCTCCGGGTAGGCGGGCGGCTCGCTCAGGTTGTTCGAGGGCAGGTAGGACAGCAGCGACTTGATGTACTCGATGGCGTCCTTCTCGTCGCTCGCCATGTGGTGCGCGACGCCGGAGGCGGTGTTGTGGGTGCGCGCGCCGCCCAGTTCCTCGAAGCCGACGTCCTCGCCCGTCACCGTCTTGATGACGTCGGGCCCGGTGATGAACATGTGCGAGGTCTGGTCGACCATGACCGTGAAGTCGGTGATCGCCGGCGAGTAGACCGCGCCGCCCGCGCACGGGCCGACGACCAGCGAGATCTGCGGGATCACACCGGACGCGTGGGTGTTCCTGCGGAAGATCTCGCCGTACATGCCGAGCGCGCTGACGCCCTCCTGGATGCGCGCGCCGCCCGAGTCGTTGATCCCGATCACCGGACAGCCGGTCTTCAGCGCGAAGTCCATCACCTTGATGATCTTCTGCCCGAACACCTCGCCGAGCGCCCCGCCGAACACCGTGAAGTCCTGCGAGAACACCGCGACCGGGCGGCCGTCGACCGTGCCGTAACCGGTGACGACGCCGTCCCCGTAGGGGCGGTTCTTCTCCATGCCGAAGTCCGTGGAGCGGTGCCGGGCGAACTCGTCCAGCTCCACGAACGAGCCCTCGTCGAGCAGCAGCAGGATCCGCTCACGCGCCGTCAGCTTGCCCTTGGCGTGCTGCTTCTCCACGGCCCGCGCCGAGCCCGCGTGCACCGCCTCCTCGATGCGGAGCTGCAGATCGGCGAGCTTCCCCGCGGTGGTGTGGACATCGGGCGCCGGCTCCGCGGCCGGCTCTGCCGCGGCCGGCCCGGCGGCCTGCGCGGCTTCTGCGGCTTCTGTGCCTTCCGCGGGCTGTGCGGGCTGTGCGGCCTCCGCGGACGCTGCGGCCTGTGCGGACCCTGCGGTCTCGGGGGAGATCGGACGGGGCTCTTCCGGCTCGGACATCGGGGGTACGGCTCCCTGCCTGACGGGGACATGGGGGTGGGCTGGGCCTGTGGCTGGACAGTGGGGGGGTGGGGGCGGGAATCACGGCGACGGGACGGGCTCGTGCGCTGGCGGCCTGCCTTCCGGGTCGGTGCGGACGGGGTGCTCCGGACGTTACTCCGGCCGCCGTACACCGCGCGTACGGCACGTCGATCAACTCCGGCTACCGACTCGTAGGGTATCGGCGCGGATTCGGTTCGGCAGTGCGGCGTTGGCCACACCGGCACGGTGCCCCCGGCCCGTAGGCCGGACCCCGCACGGAAGCCCCCTAGGGTGGCCGCATGACGCCGCCGGAAGCCCACGACAGCCCCTGGTCCGACCTGGACCGGCCGCCCCTCAACGCCTCCTCGCTGCGACGCGCCCTGGTGCGGCCGGGCACCCTGTGGAGCGCCCTGGACGTCGTCGCGTCCACCGGGTCCACCAACACCGACCTGGCCGGCCGCGCCGACCGCCTCGCCGAGGGCGCCGTCCTGGTCGCCGAGGAGCAGACCGCGGGCCGCGGCCGCCTGGACCGGCGCTGGAGCGCGCCGCCCCGTTCCGGCCTGTTCTTCTCGGTGCTGCTGAAGCCGGACGTGCCGGTGGCGCGGTGGGGCTGGCTGCCGCTGCTCGCGGGCGTCGCGACCGCCACCGCCGTCTCCCGCACCGCAGGCGTCGACACGGCACTCAAATGGCCCAACGACCTCCTGGTCACCGTGGACGGACAGGAGCGCAAGGCGGGCGGCATCCTCGCGGAGCGCGCCGGCGGCGCAGCCCGGGAGGACGGCGCGGGTGGCGCGGCGGGGACGGACACCGAGGGCGCGCGGGGCGCGGTGGTGCTCGGGATCGGGCTGAACGTGACGCTGCGCGCCCCTGAGCTCCCGGTGCCCACCGCGGGCTCGCTCGCGCTCGCGGGCGCCACCGTCACCGACCGCGATCCGCTGCTGCGCGCCGTCCTGCGCTCCCTGGAGACCTGGTACGAGGCGTGGACGGACGCGGACGGCGATCCGGCCGCCTCCGGCCTCCAGGAGACGTACGCGGCGGGCTGCGCCACGCTGGGCCGCAGGGTCAGGGCCGAGCTGCCCGGCGACCGCTCCCTGACCGGGGAGGCGGTGGCCCTGGACGGCGACGGGCGGCTGGTGCTGGCCACCGCCGACGGGGTGCAGCAGCCGGTCGGGGCCGGCGACATCGTGCACCTGCGGCCGGCCGCGGAGGGCGGCACGGAGGACGGCGGGGCGGGCGGCGGGGCATGACCGGCGCGCGGCCGGCCGGGCAGCTCCGCCGGGGCGCCCGGCGGCCTCCTCCGGGCGCCCCGGCCCGTCGCGGGGGAGTGAGCCAGCCCACACCTGACGTACTGTGTGTTCCCGGGACCGCGACACCGGCCGGGCGGCATGGCCGCCGATGTCACCGCCCCTGGCGCCCCGGCCGGAAAGAGCAGGTCGGACCACGGGTCTGGCCAGCTCGCCGAGCAACGGCTCAGTAGAGTTGGGGCCGGTCGATACCTGACCGCGGCAGATCGGAAGGGCAGCAGGCGTGACCGTCGACGACCCTGGCTCCGGCACGGGCACACCCCGCACCCCCGGTGAGCCCGGCCCCGGCGCGGAGCCGGGCGCCGCACACCGCCATGAGCCCGACGGGCTCGGCCGTGAGCCCGACGAACCCGGGGCTCACGGGCACGCCCACGAGCCCGAGCGGCCCCACGAGCCCCACCGGTCCCACGAGTCCCACGAGTCCTACGAGGCGGACGGGTCGTATGAGGCGGACGGCTCGTACGAGTCCTACGGGTCCCCTGAGTCCGACCGGCTCCGTGAGTCCGACCGGCTCCGTGAGTCCGACCGGGCCGGCGAGTCCGACGGGTACCGCCGTGAGGCCCAGGGGCACGGGGACCCGGGCGGCCGTGATCCCGATCCCGAGCCCGGCCACGATCGCGAGCCCGCCGCCGGCCGCGGTGACCGAGACGACCGTAGGGACCGAGACGACCGCGTGGACCGCGGCGACCGCGTGGACCGCGGCGACCGCGTGGACCGCGGCGACCGCCCCGGAGACCCCGAGGAGGAGGCCGGTGACCCGCTCGCCCTCCGTCTCGAACAGCTGATCCTGGGCGCCGAGCGCCGCTACACGCCGTTCCAGGCGGCGCGCAGCGCGGGCGTCTCCATGGAGCTGGCCTCCCGGTTCTGGCGCGCCATGGGCTTCGCCGACATCGGGCAGGCCAAGGCCCTCACGGAGGCCGACGTACTGGCGCTGCGGCGGCTCGCGGGCCTGGTGGAGGCGGGGCTGCTGAGCGAGGCCATGGCGGTGCAGGTGGCCCGCTCCACAGGCCAGACCACGGCGCGTCTCGCCGAGTGGCAGATCGACTCCTTCCTGGAGGGCCTGACCGAGCCCCCGGAGCCGGGCATGACCCGCACCGAGGTCACCTATCCGCTGGTCGAGCTGTTGCTGCCGGAGCTGGAGGAGTTCCTGGTGTACGTCTGGCGGCGGCAGCTCGCCGCCGCCACCGGCCGGGTCGTGCAGGCCGCGGACGACGAGGAGATGGTCGACCGCCGGCTGGCCGTCGGCTTCGCCGACCTCGTCGGCTTCACCCGGCTGACCCGCCGGATGGAGGAGGAGGAACTCGGCGAGCTGGTGGAGGCCTTCGAGACCACCGCCGCCGACCTGGTGGCCGCGCACGGCGGCCGGCTGATCAAGACGCTCGGCGACGAGGTGCTGTTCGCGACGGACGACCCCGCCATCGCGGCGGAGATCGCGCTGCGCCTGATAGAGACCATGGCCAACGACGAGACGATGCCCGAGCTGCGCGTCGGCATGGCCTTCGGCACGGTCACCACCCGGATGGGCGATGTCTTCGGCACCACGGTGAACCTGGCGAGCCGGCTCACCTCGATAGCGCCGCGGGACGCCGTCCTCGTGGACGGCGCGCTCGCCGCGGAGCTGACCAGGACCGGCGCGGCGCCGGCCTCCGAGGCGGATGCCGCGCAGGCCTTGGCCGCCGCGGAGAAGGAGGGCGAGGAGCCGCCCTCCTACCGGTTCGCGCTTCAGCCGATGTGGCAGCGACCGGTGCGGGGGCTGGGGGTCGTGGAGCCCTGGTTGCTCGCCCGGCGGGGGTAGCGGGCGGGCCGCGCCCGGCCGTTCCGGCCGGGGGCTCGGCGGCTGTCCGCGGCTGTCCGCCGGGGGTCGACTGCGGGCTTGTCGGGGGCCGGCTGCGGGCTCGTCGGGGTGGTGCGCGGTTCCCCGCGCCCCTTCCGGAGCGGCCCCTCCGTCGGGTGCGGGCCCTGTCCGTCGGGTGCGGGCCTTGGTGCACGCAGCCGGGGCGTGGCCGCGTACGGTGCGGGGCACATCGGCCAGGTCGTCCTAGGAGAGCGCGATGAACGCAACGAGCAGTTACCACGACGTCGTCCGGGTCCGGCGGCACGAGTACGTCGCCGAGCTGGTGCTGGACCGGCCGGGGGCCATGAACGCCGTCTCCACGGCCATGGCGCTGGCGATCGCCGAGGCCTGTGCGGACCTCGGCGCCGACCGCGACGTGCGGGCCGTCGTCCTCACCTCCAGCCACGAGCGGGCGTTCTGCGTCGGCGCCGACCTGAAGGAGCGCAACTCCCTCACCGACGCCGAGCTGCTGCGCCAGCGCCCGCTGGCCCGCGGCGCCTACACCGGCGTCCTGGAGCTGCCCATGCCCACCATCGCGGCGGTGCACGGCTACGCCCTGGGCGGCGGCTTCGAGCTGGCGCTCTCCTGCGACCTGATCGTGGCCGACCCCACCGCCGTGGTGGGCCTTCCGGAGGTGTCCGTCGGGGTGATCCCGGGCGGCGGCGGCACCCAGTTGCTGCCGCGCCGCGTCGGGGCGGCGCGCGCCGCCGAGCTGATCTTCTCCGCGCGCCGGGTGGCGGCCGCCGAGGCCCAGGCGCTGGGGCTCGTGGACCGGCTCGTGGACGAGGGCGAGGACCGTGCGGAGGCCCTGGACCTGGCCGCGCGGATCGCCGGTCACTCGCCCGTGGGACTGCGCGCCGCCAAGCGGGCGCTGCGCCTCGGTCACGGTCTCGACCTGCGGACGGGCCTGGAGGTGGAGGACGCGGCCTGGCGCGCGGTGGCGTTCTCCGGGGACCGTGCGGAGGGCGTCGCCGCGTTCAACGAGAAGCGCGCCCCGCAGTGGCCGGGGGAGTAGGCGGACGGTCTGGGGGCCCGGCAGGCCCTGGGGCGGACGGCAAGCGGTGGCGGGGCAGAGAACCTGATCGCCGTATGAATATCTCAAAATGTGGCAAACCTTCATAGCCTGGGACGATGGCTGAGGAAGCGCGGCTGCGGGCCGTGGTGGAGCTGGCCCGGGGCATGGCGGCCGTGCACACTCCACGGGAGACCTGGAGCGCGGCGGCGGAGGGCGCCCGCCGTGCGCTGGGCGGCAGCTTCGCCGCGCTGTCCGTCTGGGAGCGCGAACTGGGCCGGCTCCGGGTGCTGGTGAACACCGGCGAGCGCGCGCCGGGTGAGGAGGAGTTCCCCGAGGACGAGGCGTATCCGGTGCACCAGTTCCCGGAGATCACCGAGCTGCTGCACGAGCGCTGGGCGGGCGGCGGGGAGTCCCGGGAGTCCCGCGCCTGGGTGGCGGTGGCGGAGGGCGCGGCGGGCCCCGCGCCGGACGCCGTGCACGGGCGGGCGGGCGCGCGGGCCGCGGCCGGGGCGCCGGGCGGCAGCCGGGGCCGGGCCGCCGCGCTGCGCCGCCGGGGCCGCGGGTGCTGTGTGGTGGCGCCGATCGTGCTGCACGGGCGGGCCTGGGGCGAGCTGTATGTGGCCCGTCCTGCCGGGGCGCCGGTCTTCGACCGGTCCGACGCGGACTTCGCCACCGTGCTGGCCAGCGTGGTGGCGGCCGGTCTCGCGCAGACGGAGCAGCTGGAGGAGGCGCGCCGGCTGGCCTTCACCGATGCGCTCACCGGCCTCGCCAACCGGCGGGCCGTCGACATGCGGCTCGACGAGGCGATCGAGGCGCACCGCACCGACAAGGCCGTGGTGAGCCTGGTCGTCTGCGATCTGAACGGCCTGAAACGGGTCAACGACACCCAGGGCCACGCGGTCGGGGACCGGCTGCTGGAACGCTTCGGCTCGGTGCTCTCGCTGTGCGGCGCCATGCTGCCCGGCACGCTCGCGGCGCGGCTCGGCGGGGACGAGTTCTGCCTGCTCGCGGTGGGGCCGTCCGCGGACGACGTGGTGCGTGTCGCCGGCGAGCTGTGCCGGCGTGCGGGTCAGCTCAGGCTCGGGGAGGGCGTGGCGTGCGGGGTGGCGTCGACCGGCCACCCGATCGGCCCGCTGCGCTCCTCGCGGCGGCTGTTCCGGCTGGCCGACGCCGCCCAGTACCGCGCCAAGGCGGCCCGCGCCACGGGGCCGGTGGTGGCCGGCCGCGAGGGCCCCGACGACCCGGTGGTCCGCCTCGCCGACGCCCCCGCTCCGCCACCCGGCGAACGCCGCCGCATCCGCGGCCGCGGGTCCCCCGGCGGAACGGGGCGACGGTAGGGGCGGCCGGTCGCCGGCCGCGCGGGAGCGGCGGCGCGGGACAGGTGCGTCGTATGGCTCCGCCGCGTGGGCGCGGCCGGCCGCGACACGGCTGCAGTGGGCCGCGAGACAGCCGGAGTGGGCCGCGATACGGCCGCAGTGGGCCGCGAGACAGCCGGAGTGGGCCGCGATACGGCTGCAGTGGGCCGCGAGACAGCCGGAGTGGGCCGCGATACGGCCGCAGTGGACCACCGGGACGCCTTCCTCGGGCGGCTCCCGACCCGGCGGGTGGAGGCCTCCCCGGGCCCCGGCCGGACGACCCACCCGGGGCTGGAGCGGGGCCGGAGCGGGACCGGACGGCGTAAGGATCCGTACCGTGCCCCGCCCGTGACAGCAGTTGATTCAATGCGTAGTCTCCTGAATATGACTATGCATACCGTGGTGGTGGAGCCCACCGGGACCCGCGCCGAGGACGTCCTGGCGGTCGCCCGGCGCGGCGCCAGGACGGAGCTGTCGGCCGCGGCGCTCGCCGCCCTGGCCGACGCCCGGGAAGTCATCGACGCGCTCGCCGCCAAGCCCGACCCGGTGTACGGCGTGTCCACCGGCTTCGGCGCCCTCGCCACCCGCCACATCGGCCCCGGCCTGCGCGCCGCGCTCCAGCGCAACATCGTCCGCTCGCACGCGGCGGGCATGGGCCCGCGGGTGGAGCGCGAGGTGGTCAGGGCGCTGATGTTCCTGCGCCTGAAGACGCTCTGCTCGGGCCGCACCGGTGTCCGGCCGGAGGTCGCGCGGACCATGGCCGACGTGCTCAACGCGGGCATCACCCCGGTCGTGCACGAGTACGGCTCCCTGGGCTGCTCCGGCGACCTCGCGCCGCTCAGCCACTGCGCCCTGACCCTGATGGGCGAGGGCGAGGCGGAGGGGCCCGACGGCGCCGTGCGGCCCGCGGCCGAGCTGCTGGCCGAACACGGCATCAGCCCCGTCGAGCTGCGCGAGAAGGAGGGCCTGGCGCTCCTGAACGGCACGGACGGCATGCTCGGCATGCTGCTGATGGCCATCGACGACCTGGAGACGCTGTACAAGTCCGCCGACATCACCGCAGCCCTCAGCCTGGAGGCGCTGCTCGGCACCGAGAAGGTCCTCGCGCCCGAGCTGCACGCGATCCGCCCGCATCCCGGGCAGGCGGCCGCCGCGGCCAACATGCTCGCCGTGCTCACCGGATCCGGCCTCACCGGACACCACATGGGGGACGCGCCGCGGGTGCAGGACGCGTACTCGGTGCGGTGTGCGCCGCAGGTGGCGGGCGCCGGCCGGGACACCCTCGCGCACGCCCGGCTGGTGGCCGGCCGCGAGCTGGCGGCGGCCGTGGACAATCCGGTGGTGCTCAGCGACGGGCGGGTGGAGTCCAACGGCAACTTCCACGGCGCGCCGATCGGCTACGTGCTGGACTTCCTCGCCGTCGCCGCCGCCGACCTCGCGTCCATCGCCGAGCGCCGCACCGACCGGCTGCTCGACAAGAACCGCTCCCACGGGCTGCCCGCGTTCCTCGCCGACGACCCCGGGGTGGACTCCGGGCTGATGATCGCCCAGTACACCCAGGCGGCCCTGGTCAGCGAGATGAAGCGGCTGGCCGTGCCGGCGTCCGTGGACTCCATCCCGTCCTCCGCGCTGCAGGAGGACCACGTCTCGATGGGGTGGTCGGCGGCGCGGAAGCTGCGGACCGCGGTGGGGAACCTCGCGCGGGTGCTGGCGATCGAGATGTTCGCGGCGGCCCGGGCGGTGGAGCTCCGCAAGGGGCTGCGGCCGGCGCCCGCGACGCGGGCGGTGATCGAGGCGGTACGGGAGGCCGGGATCCAGGGGCCCGGCCCGGACCGGTTCCTCGCGCCGGATCTGGCGGCGGCGGAACGGTTCGTCCGCGACGGTGAGCTTGTCGCCGCGGCCGAGACGGTGACGGGTCCCCTCGCCTGACCGGCCCCCTGCGCGCGGTGGCGCCACGGCCCACGACGGGGCGCGGTGGGGGTACCTCCCGCGCTCCCAGGGCGGTGGGGGAGCGACCGGTCACGGCGCGGGCTCGCGGGACGTCGCCGTCCAAAGGGGGCCTTTTCGGTTTGTTCCGGGCCGCCGGCTGGTGGGTGGCCGGTCGCGATGGCCGGTCGCGCAGTTCCCCGCGCCCCTTCCTGCTCGGGCCGCTCGGGCCGCGCCCCTGCGCCGGACCTCAGGGGCGCGGGGTGGGGGTACCTCCCGCGCTCTCACGGCGGTGGGGGAGCGACCGGTCGCGACGAGCCCCGCAGTGGGCCGCCGCACCCCGGGGTCCCGGGCGGGACCGGGTGTCCGGGCGGCTGCGTCACAGGTCCGCCGGCTCCGCGGCCACCTCGTACTCCGCATGGTCCCGGCGGACCGAATACACGATGAACGCCGCGCCCAGGCCGAGGAAGGCCGTGCCGGCCATGAGGTACGGCGTGGTGTCGACGCCGCCGGTGTCGGCCAGGCGGGCCGCGCCGCCCCGGTACACGGCGGAGGGCTCCGTGGCGGACGACCGTGCCGCGGTCGGCGTGGCCGGTGCGGAGCGCGCCGCGGCGGACCCCGCGGGGACCGCCTCGTCGGCTGTCGCGTGCGCCGTGGGGACGAACCACAGCGCACCCAGCAGGACCGCCGCCACGGTGGCGGTCAGCAGCGAACGGCGGGCGGCGGACACGGAATATCGATCCCCTTGTGACGCTGGCGAATTGACCGTGTGACCGATGCTAATGAAAGGGGCGGGTCGCAGGAAAGCCGCGGGGGGAATGAGTCGTACCCTCCGTCCTATGGGCACTTCTGAGACATCACGCTTTGTCCGGCTGCGGGTTGATCTGGTGGTCGAGATCGAGGACTCCGTCGCCCTCACCGGCGCCGCCCTGCAGCGCATCGAGGAGGACGCCGCGGAATCCGCAGCCGGCGGCGCCCCGGGCCCGGACGACGGCGGCGGCTCCGCGGTGGACACGCACGGCATGTCCGCCGAGGAACGCATCCACGCGATCACCGCCGTGCAGCAGGACGAGGCGGAGGCGCTGGCCTATCTCGTCGATCCGTTCGACCTGGTCGGCGACGTTCCCGGAGTCGACCTCGCACAGGCCTCGTGGAGCAGTGAGGAGATCGACTACGATCCGGATTCGCCTGATTGGCGCCTGGGCGTGGATGATGGCCGAGAAGACGACGAGACCGGAGGGGACTAGCGGACTCGGGCGGCGGTGCCGGACGGCCGGGCCGAGCGGACGTGAGAGCGGCACGGCATCCGGCCGGTGGAATCCGGCCGACGGAACTGGGCCGAGGGTTCCGGCCGGGGATGCCGGCCGGGCGATCACGTCCCGCGCGGATCGCACTCCGGCGGCCGGGCGCACATCACACTCCCGGACCGCAACCGCTCTCCGGTTTCCGACGTCTCACCAGGCACAGCTTGACGATCGCGCCACATCAGTGGTGCGCGCCACAAATCTGCCGGAAATGGAACGGGATGAAGCAGACGAGGCGTTGTTGACGGTTACGGGGACGTCTTGCTTCTTTCGGCATTCGGCGACGATGGAGATGCGTGTGATGACGGACAGCAAGCGGCGCAGGCGCCTCATGGCGGTGGCCGCGCTGCTCGGAGGGGTGCTGGTGCTCTCCGCCTGCAATGACTCGAAAGGCGACGACGGAAAGGCCGCAGGAGACGGCGGCGGGAAGTCGCAGGCACAGGTCGACGAGGCGGCCGCCAAGAAGGCCTCGCAGGCCCAGATCACTATTTCCCCGAAAGACGGCTCGGACAACGCCAGTATCAACAACGCCGCGCAGGTGACGGTCAAGAAAGGCACCCTCACCAGCGTCTCGATGAAGACCGCGAGCGGTACCGAGGTCGCCGGCCAGATATCGCCGGACAAGACCAGCTGGAAGCCGAGCGGCCAGCTCGAGCGGGCGACGACGTACAAGGTCACCGCCACCGCCCAGGACTCCGAGGGCCGCGCCGCCCACGAGAACGCGTCCTTCACCACCGTCTCCCCGGCCAACAGCTTCATCGGCAACTTCACGCCCGAGGCCGGCTCCACCGTCGGCGTCGGCATGCCCGTGTCGTTCAACTTCGACAAGGCGATCACCAACAAGGCCGCGGTGCAGAAGGGGATCACCGTCACCTCCAGCAGCGGTCAGGAGGTCGTCGGACACTGGTTCGGCGCCAACCGTCTCGACTTCCGCCCGCAGAACTACTGGCAGGCGGGCTCCACGGTCACCTTCAAGCTGGCGCTGGACGGCGTCGAGGGCGCCAACGGCGTCTACGGCGTGCAGCAGAAGACGGTCCAGTTCCACATCGGCCGCAACCAGGTCTCCTTCGTCGACGCCAAGACGAAGATGATGAAGGTCACCCAGAACGGCAAGGTCATCAAGACCATCCCGATCTCCGCGGGCGCGCCCGAGCACAAGACGTACCAGGGCCAGATGGTGATCTCCGAGAAGTTCAAGGAGACCCGGATGAACGGCGCGACGGTCGGCTTCACCGACGACGACGGCAAGGGCGAGTACGACATCAAGGACGTGCCGCACGCCATGCGCCTGTCCAGCTCGGGCACCTTCATCCACGGCAACTACTGGGGCGCCCCGTCGGTCTTCGGCAGCGTCAACACCAGCCACGGCTGCGTGGGCCTGCAGGACAAGAAGGGGGCGAACGACCCGAACACCCCGGCGGCCTGGTTCTACGCCCACTCGCTGGTCGGTGACGTGGTCGTCGTCTCCAACACCGGCGACAAGACCATCCAGCCGGACAACGGCCTCAACGGCTGGAACCTGGACTGGGCCCAGTGGAAGGCGGGCTCCGCGATCTGAGCGGCGGCGCTCAGCGGCGCGAGCGATCAGGGTGCCGTGTCCGGGGACATTCCGGACACGGCACCCTTTCATGTCCTGCCACCGGCGGCTTCCATGCCCTGTCACCCTCGCCTGCCGCGGAGCCTTCGCCTGCCGCGGAGCCTTCGCCCGCCCCGGTCCCCGCGGGGGCGGCCCCGCGCAGCAGGACGTCCACCCGTTCGGCCGGGCCCTGTACCGGCTCGGGTGCGGCGTCCCGCAGATGCATGAAGACCATGCCGAGGAACATCGCGGCCGGCTTGTCCGGAGCGATCCGCAGCGCCGCTCGGTCCGGCTCGATCACCTCGGCCAGGCCCTCGTGGAGCGTGCGCACCGACGCCGCACGGTCGTGCCCGCCGGGTCCTCCGTCCGAGGAGGCGTGCGCCCTTACCCCGGACGTAATCGACGCGCCGGGCGGCCCGGGCGCAGGATCGGGCCATCGACCGACAAGGAGGAGAACACGATGACCGCCTACGCCATAGCCCACCTGCACCCGGCCGACCCCCACGAGGACGTCTTCCGCTACTTGGAGCTGATCCAGTCCACCCTCGACCCGTACGGGGGCCGCTTCCTCGTGCACGGGGCGACGGTGGAGGTGAAGGAGGGCCCGTGGCCCGGCACGATCGTCATCATCGCCTTCCCGGACATCACCGTGGCGCGGGAGTGGTACGACTCCCCGGCCTACCAGGAGATCCTGCCACTGCGCACGGACCACGTGCCGGGGCAGGCGATCCTCGTGGACGGGGTGCCGGCGGACTACGACGCCTCCGCCACGGCGGCCCGGAGGCGGGCGGCGGCTTCCTCAACGCCGGACGGGGCCGGCCCGGCTGGGGACCGGGACCGGCTCGGGCCGTGCGCCGGGACCGGCTCAGGCCGTGCGCCGGGACCGGGTCCGGCCGGGGATTTCGCGGGTGGCAGAACGCCGTCGGCTTCCCGTCCGGCGCAACCCTCCTAACCTGAGAACGTGAGCAACGACGTGCCGAACCGAGCCCGTGTCATCCCGTTCCGCCCGGTGCACCCGGCCCGTACCGGCCAGCCGGCCGGATCCCTGCGCCCGGTGGGTCCGGTGGTGCGCCCGCCCGCCGCGCCGGGGCCCGCCCGGCCGGGCGGCACGGGTGGCGCGGGTGGCACAAACGGCGAGCGCGGCGGTGAGCCGGGTCTGCCCGGCAGGGAGCCGCTGTGGAGGGACGTCGTGGGCGATGTCCTGCGCCGTCAGCGGCTCGCGCAGAAACGCACCTTGAAGGACGTGGCCGAGGCGGCGCGGATCTCGATGCCGTACCTCTCCGAGCTGGAGCGCGGTCGCAAGGAGGCGTCGTCCGAGATCCTCGCGGCCGCCGCCCGTGCGCTGGGGCTCGGCCTGGCGGATCTGCTCGCGCTGGTCCAGGGCGAGTTGGCGCGGCCGGCTCCACGCCGCCGGGCCGCCCCCGGTACCGCCCCGACGGCGTCCGCGTCCCCCGCGGCCCTCCGGGTGACCTCCCGTCACCGGCTCGACGGTGCCCTCCGCCCGGGGCCGGACGCGGGCGCGAGGCCCGGCGAGGTCCGCTTGTCCATCGCCGCCTGACGCCCGTCTCCCGGCCGGCGGCCGGGAGACGGCGGAGAGCGCCCCTTCGGAGCGGTGGCGACGTGACGGGTCTCGTCGTGGTCGGCCGCGCGGTTCGGCCCTTTCGGGGCGCGCCCGCACGTCGGAGCCGGAGACCCGGCACGTCGGGGCCAGGGCGTGTCGTTGGATCATCAGACCAACGATCCGGTGATCCAACGACACGCCCTAGAGAACCCGTCGGCTCAGGACCTCGTCCGCGAGCCCGTACGCCACCGCCTCCCGGGCCGTGAAGAACTTGTCGCGGTCCATGTCGGCGCGGAGCGTCGCGACGTCGTGGCCCGAGTGGCGTGCCAGCACCTCCTCCACCTGAGAACGGATCCGGAGCATCTCCTTGGCCTGCAGGGCGAGGTCCGACACCATCCCCTGGCGCCCGCCGCTCGCGGGCTGGCCCAGCAGCACCCTGGCGTGCTCCAGGACGAAGCGCCGCCCCTTGTCCCCGCCGGCCAGCAGCACCGCCGCGGTCGCCGCCGCCTGCCCCACGCAGTACGTGTGGATGGGCGCCCGGACGAACGTCATGGTGTCGTAGATCGCCATGAGCGAGGTGTACGAGCCGCCGGGTGAGTTGATGTAGAGGGAGATCTCCCGCTCGGGGCTGTCCGACTCCAGATGGAGCAGCTGGGCGATGATCACGTTGGCCACGCCGTCGTCGATCTCGGTGCCGAGGAAGATGATCCGCTCTGTCAGCAGCCGGCTGAAGACGTCGTAGGAGCGCTCGCCGTGCGGAGTGCGTTCGACCACGTTCGGGATCGTGTACTGGCCCATGTCAGCTCCCCAGTCCGAGGCGTCGGCGCGAGGTGGCGGGCCGTACGTCGTCGAGCCTGGCGACCACGTGGTCCACCATCCCGTACTCCTTCGCCTGCTCGGCGGTGAACCAGCGGTCGCGGTCCCCGTCGCGGGTGATGGTCTCCTTGCTCTGGCCGGTGTGCTCGGCGTTGAGCCCCTCGATGGTCTTCTTCGTGAACTCCAGGTTCTCGGCCTGGATCGCGATGTCCGCGGTGGTGCCGCCGATGCCCGCGGACGGCTGGTGCATCATGATCCGCGCGTGTGGCAGCGCGTACCGCTTGCCCGGGGTGCCCGCCGTGAGCAGGAACTGGCCCATGCTCGCCGCGAATCCCATGGCGAGCGTCGAGACGTCGTTCGGGATGAGCTGCATGGTGTCGTAGATGGCGAGCCCCGCGTGCACCGTGCCGCCCGGGCTGTTGATGAACAGGCTGATGTCGCTGCGCGGATCCTCCGCGGAGAGCAGCAGGATCTGGGCGCAGACCCGGTTGGCCGAGACCTCGTCCACCTGGGTGCCCAGGAGGACGATGCGCTGCGCGAGCAACTGCTCGGCGAGGACGTCGTCGAAGCGGGACGGCGGCGTGTCGCCGTCCTCCGCACGCGGTTCCCGGTGGGTGCTGAGCGAGTACATGGGCCTCCTCGGGTGTGCGCGGCTCGAACGCCGCGGCCGTCGTCCTCCACTGTCGGCCGGGCCGGGCGGGGAGGGCAGGGATCTCGGCCGGGGGCAGATTCGCTCTGGGCAGAGGGATGTATTCCTTGACGGTTATATTCCTGCTGAGGCATATTGGTCTCATGGACACGGACACCGTGGTGTGGAGCGCACTCGCCGATCCGAACCGGCGCGCGATCCTCGGCCGGCTGCTGACCGGGCCCTACCCGGTCGGTGAGCTGGCGGAGGCGTGCGGGCTGAGCCAGCCCAGCGCGTCCAAGCACCTGCGGGTGCTGCGGGACGCCGGTCTCGTACGCGTCCGGCCGGACGCGCAGCGCAGGCTCTACGTCATCGAGCCCGCCCCCATGGCCGAGCTGGACGCCTGGCTGGCGCCCTACCGCCGCCTGTGGAACGCCGGTCTGGACGCGCTCGGACGGCGGCTGGACGCGGTGGCGGCGACGGACGCGGCCGGGGCGACGGAAGCCGGGGCGGGGGCGGGGGCGGAGGCCGAGGCGGACGGCGCGGGCGTGGACGGTGCGGGGGTGGACGGTGCGGGGGTGGACGGTGCCGGGGTGGACGGCGCGGGCCGCTCCGCCACCGCCGGGGACCGCACCCCGCCGCGGGGTCGTCGCCCGGCCGCCGAGGCCCGCGCGCGCCAGGGCACCGTCAGGGAAGAGAAAGGCGCTGATCAGTCATGACCACCATCAACCCGGGCAGCTACCTCGAACTCGACGACGGCCGCCCCGCGGTCCGCTCCGAGCGCGTCTACGACCACCCGATCGCCAGGGTGTGGTCCCTGGTCACCGAGCCGGCGGAGCTGGCCCACTGGTTCCCCTCCCCCGAGGTCACCCTCGACCTCGCGCCGGGCGGGACGATCACCTTCTCCGGTGACCCGCACATGCCCGAGGTGCGCACGACGGGGCGCGTGCTCGCCGTCGATCCGCCCCGCCACCTCTCGTTCACCTGGGGCGGCGACGAACTCCGCTTCGACCTGGAGCCGCTCGGCGACCGGCGCACCCGCTTCACGCTCACCGACGTCCTGGAGGCCCGGAACGCCGCGGCGCGCAACGCCGCCGGCTGGGACGTCTGCCTCCGCGCACTCGACGCCCGCGCGTCGGGCGGCTCGTCGCAGGGCCCGCCCAGCGGCGTGACCGCACCCTGGGAGAAGTCCTACGAGGAGTACGTGGCCGCCGGCCTGCCGTCGGGGGCGCCCGTCCCGGGACAGAACACCTAGGCGGGCCCGTCCCCGCCGCCCGGCCACCGGACAGGGCTCGGCCACCGGACAGGGCTCGGCCACCGGACAGGACACGGCCACCGGACGGAGACGGCCCAGGACGGGCGCGGCCACCGGTCCGGCTACCGGGAGGGCGGTGGCCGCCGGGCGGGCCCGGGTCGTGCTCTCGTGGGGCGGGCGAGGACCGCCCGTGTCGGGCGGGTGTCGGGTCGTACTCCCGTCGGGCGCGCGGCGCCTCAGTGCGCGGCCGAGGGGCCGGTCAGCCCGACTCCCGTGCCGCCCGCGCCGCAGTAGCCCCAGGGGTTCTTGTCCAGGTACTGCTGGTGCAGGGCCTGGGCCGGGTAGAACGGGTGGTCACCGGCGGGCAGGATCTCGGTGGTGATCCTGCCGTACCCCGCCGCGGACAGGGCCTGCTGGTAACGGCGGCGGGACTCCTCGGCCGCCGCCTGCTGCGCGGGGGAGTGGGTGAAGAGGATCGACCTGACGTGGGTGCCGACGTCATTGCCCTGGCGGAAGCCCTGGGTGGGGTCGTGCGACTCCCAGAAGACGCGCAGCAGGTCGCCGTAGCCCACCTTCGCCGGGTCGAAGACCACCCGCACCGTCTCCGCGTGCCCGGTCAGGCCGGTGCGCACCTCGTCGTCCACCGGGTGCGGGGTGAAACCGCCCTGAAACCCCGTCAGGGTCGTCCACACGCCGGCGATCTGCCAGAACGCGCGCTCCCCGCCCCAGAAGCAGCCCAGGGCGAACCCGGCGACCTCGAAGCCCTCCGGGTAGGGGCCCAGGAGCGGGGTGCCCAGCACGGTGTGGCGCTCGGGGACCTGGTAGGCCAGGGCGGCCCGCCCCGGCGGCGCCTCCTCCGGCGTGGGCATGCGCAACTCCCGACTCCGCGCGAACACCATGACGCTCCCTCCGCTCCCCGCACCGGCCGGGCGCGGCCTCCCACGCCCCACCCCCATTCTCCGGACACCGCCGCCCCGGCGGTACCCCGCCCGGACGTGCCACCGTCCCGTCGTCCCCCTGTCGCCCCGCGCCGTCCCATCCCGGCCAGGCCCTCGAACCCGGCCCGGCCAGGCCCCCGTCCGGCTGCGGTGCCCGGGGCGGGGTCCCGCGCCGGACCCCGCCCCGGACCCGCTCCGGGCCCCGCCCCGGTCCCCCGGCCCGCACCCCCGTTCCGGGCCGGCCGCCGCCCTCAGTCCACCAGCGCCTGCTGGACGAGGGTCCTGAGCTGGGTGCGTATCGGATAGGTGCTGGACGGCAGAAGCTGGGTGAAGAACATGACCGTCAGCTCCTCGGCCGGGTCGACCCAGAACACCGTGCTCGCCGCGCCGCCCCAGCCGTACTCGCCCCTGGACGCAAGACCGTGCAGGGCCACCGGGTTCTCCACGACGGAGAAGCCGAGCCCGAAGCCCGTCCCCTCGAAGGGCACCTCGCTGAACAGCCGCCGCCCGAAGGACTCCAGGTCGGCCCCGCCGGGCAGGT
This sequence comes from Streptomyces sp. DSM 116793, assembly GCF_057320905.1. NCBI lineage: Bacteria > Bacillati > Actinomycetota > Actinomycetes > Kitasatosporales > Streptomycetaceae > Streptomyces > Streptomyces sp. DSM 116793. The sequence goes on from NZ_CM170494.1 coordinate 5,867,632, forward strand.
GGTTGCGGGTCATGAAGTCGACCGTGCGGGAGCCGAGCAGCCGCACTCCGTCACAGGCGCCGCGCCCCAGCAGCATCTGGCTGAACCGGTGGTAGTCGCGGGCCGGCCCGAGCAGGCCGCCGCCCCCGGACAGATGGCGGGGCGTCTCGGTGAGGCTCCGGGCGGGCGCGCCGGTGGCGGTGATGCCGCCTGCGCCGGGCACGTAGAGCGTCGCCAGCCGCTCCTCGGCGCCCTCCGGGATGTGGAAGCCGGTCTCGGTCATTCCGAGGGGCTCGAAGATCCGGGTGCGGAAGAACTCGTCGAGGCGCTGTCCCGAGACCACCTCTATCACCCGGCCCAGCACATCGGTGGCGAGCGAGTAGTTCCACTCGCTGCCTGGCTGGAAGAGCAGCGGGATCCTCGCCCACGAGTCCACGGACCTGGCCAGGTCGTACTCCGCGGGCACGCCCCACTCGAAGCCGCGGGCGCGCAGCATGGCGTCGACGGGGTGAGCCCGCAGGAAGCCGTAGGTGAGGCCCGCGGTGTGGGTGAGCAGGTGCCAGATGGCGACGGGCTCGGTCACCGGCTCGGTCACCGGCTTCAGGTCGCTGCCGTCCTTGAAGACCCTGAGGTCCGCGAACGACGGGATGAAGCGGCTGACCGGGTCGGTGAGCTGGAAGGCGCCCTCCTCGTGCAGCATCATCGCCGCCACCGAGGTGACGGGCTTGGTCATCGAGTACCAGCGCCACAGCGTGTCCGCCTCCACCGGGCGTCCCGAGGCCACGTCGCGGTGCCCGTACGACGACAGGTGGACGATCCGGCCCGCCCGGCTGACCGCCACCAGCCACCCCGGCAGCCGCCCGTCGTCCACGTACCGCCGGAAGAAGCCGTCCATCCGCTCCAGCCGCCCCGCATCGAACCCCAGCTCACCGGGGTCCGCCTCCACACCGAAATCACCCATGGTCTCCTCCTCCGTACCTCTGCTCGTTCCGTACGCAGAACCGGTCGCGTGTTCGCTCCCTACGCCGAAGCGGTGGCGCCGGTCATACCGTCCGGACGGTATCCCTGCGGGTGGGGGACGGGAAGAAGGGCGGCGGGCAGGGGGCCGCCGGAGTGCCTGCGGTGCGCTGGTCATCGGGGGCCGGAACCCGCCGCATGCGGCCCCCGCGCCGGGCGGCACGCCAGGGGGTCTTCACGTACCGCTTGCGGGCAACTGTAAGACGTGGCCCCGGGACCAGTCCCGGCCTGCTGGACGGCACCCTGCGCGGCATCCAGGGCGGCATGTGACCCTCACTTGACTAGAGGACAAATCGGGGCAATCCTGGATATCAGACCGGGTAAACGGCGGAGGTTCCCTCGGCGGAACCGATGTCGCGGCACCGGCCAAGGCGGCTTCCGGTGGAGTTGTGAGAAGCACGAAAGTGCGGATCGCAGCCTTCCGGAGGCCGTTTGTGCTGTGTCATCCGCTCCGTGCCATCCCGCTTTCCTGGTTTTCCTGGCTTTCCCGCTCCTCCCGTCCTCTCCAGGTCCCCGGCCCGGGTCTTCGCCCCGGGCCTTTCGTGTGGCCGGAAGCCGACTGTTCGGCCGCCGGGCCTCTGGGCCGTGGGGCGGGCGGACCGGATACTGAGGCCGAGGCGGCGGGCGGCCACCGTTGCCGGGGTGGCGGCAGCCGACGGAGCAACGGGAGCCCGACGGAGCCACAGGAGCCCTGCGGAGCCACAGGAGCCCCGCGGAGCCACAGGAGCCCTGCGGAGCCAGAGGGGAGTCGTATGACGGCGTGCGGCGCGGTACCGACGGGTGGGGTACCGGCGGGCGGGGTGCGGTACGGACGCGCCCCGGGCGCATGGCCGCTGCTGGGGCACCTTCCGCAGCTCTACGCCCGTCCGCTCGCCTTCCTCGGCGGGCTCCCGGACCATGGCGACGTGGTGGAGATCCGGCTCGGCGGACGCCGCGCCTTCCTGCTCTGCCGGCCAGACCTGGCGCGGCAGGTGCTGGCGGACCAGGAGACGTTCGACCGCGTCGGGCCGGTGTTCGAGCGGATCCGGACGGCGATGGGCAACGGCCTGGCGACCTGCGTGCACGCCGACCACGTCCGGCAGCGTCCGATGCTGCAGCCGGCGTTCCGGCAGGACCGGGTGCGCGGGTACGCACCCCTGATGCGGCAGGAGATCGCCGCGGCGCTCGACGGCTGGACGGACGGCCGGGTCGTGGACGTGGTGCGGGAGATGTTCTCGCTGACCACCGCCGTCGCCGTGCGCACCCTCTTCTCGCGCGGGCTCGACGCGGCGTCCGCCACGACCCTGCGGGACTGCCTGGACGTGTTCCTGCGCGGCTCGTACAGCCGCGCGCTGCTGCCGGGCGTCGAGAAGCTGCCCCTGCCCGCCAACCGCCGGTACGTCCGCGCGCTGCGGCACTGGCGCAGCGAGGTGAGCCGGATCATCGCCGAGCGCCGGCGCACCGGGACGGACGGACACGACCTGCTGTCCGCGCTGCTCGCCGCCCGTGACGAGCAGGGCGGGGCGCTGACCGAGCAGGAACTGCACGACCAGGTCGCCGTCCTCGTCCTCGCGGGCGCCGAGACCACCTCGGCCGCGCTGACCTGGTCGCTGCACCTGCTGGCCGGCGCGCCCGAGGTGCGGGCCGGGCTGCACGCGGAGGCGGACGCCGTGCTCGCCGGCCGGACGGCGTCCTTCGAGGACCTGCCCCGTCTTGAGCACACCGCACGCGTGGTGCGCGAGACGCTGCGCGTGGTCCCGCCGGCCTGGGTGCTGCCCCGCACGGCGGTACGGGACACCGAGCTGGCCGGGCGGCGCATCCCCGCGGGCAGCATGGTCGTCTACAGCCCCTATGTCGTGCACCACCGCGCCGACCTGCACCCCGACCCGGACCGCTTCCTGCCCGACCGGTGGCGGCGCGGCGCGGACGGCGCGCCGGGCGTGCCCCGCGGCAGCTTCCTGGCGTTCGGCTCGGGCCCGACGCGGTGCGTGGGTGAGGGCTTCGGCCTCACCGAGGCGACGCTGGCCCTGGCGTCCATCGCCGCGCGCTGGGACCTCGTGCCGGTGCCCGGCAGGGTGCGGACCGCACCGCGCAGCGTGCTGGCGCCGCGGGCACTGCCGATGCGGCTGCGGCGACGGCCGGTCCCGGCGGTCACCGGCGCCGGCCGGGAGGCACCGGCACCCGCCGCCGGATGACGTTCCACCGGCCGGTCTCGGTGAATCCACTCGTCCGGCGCCCCCTCCGTTCCAGTCCCTCTCCCAAGGAGTGCGGAGCGCGTCCCTCAAGGACCGCGGAGCGCGTCGCGCCGCGCGCCCGGCGGCGCGGCGGCGGCACGGCCGGCCCTGGATGCTTCGGCCATCCGGCGTGCCCCCGCCTCAGAGGGCCCGCATCGCGGGCTTGAGGACGTCCTCGCACCACTGCCGGAACGTGGTGGGCGTGTCGATCGCGTGCCGTGGCGTGCGGGCGATCCCCTTGTCCAGGCCGTTCTCCTTGGCGATCATCATGTCCAGCAGGCTCTGGGCCATCGCCTCGGACATGCCGTGGCCCATGAGCTGGTCCTTGAGCGCCTGCCCGGGGATCTGCCGGTACCGCACCGGGGTCCCCAGTACCTCGGAGACGACGGCGGCCATGTCGTCGGGGGACAGGTCCTCGGGGCCGAGCAGCGGGACCTCCTCCTGACCGGTCCACGCGGTGTCGAGCAGCAGGCGGGCGGCGACGGCGGCGATGTCGCGGGTGGCGACGGTGGGCAGCGCGAGGCCGGGGGAGAGGATGTCGGAGAACACCCCCTGTTCCTTGATCGCCCGGGCCTGCCGCAGCACGTTGTCCATGAACCCGGGCAGGGCCAGCGCGCGGAACGCCACGCCGGTGCCGGCGATCAGGTCGTCCATGGCCAGCGAGGCGGTCACGTGCCCGGCCCGGCCGGCGTGGGGGGTGCCGCGGCCCAGCGCGCTCACACCCACGACGCGCTTGACGCCCCCGCTGCGCAGCGCCTCGGCCGCCGGCCGGGAGAACCCGACATAGGCCTCGTCTACGCTGGCGGCGTGGTGGTCGGTCGGCAGCAGCCAGAACAGGGCATCGGCGCCGTCGAAGGCGCGGGCGACGACCTCCGGATCGCCGTGCGAGCCCTGGACGACCTCGACCCGGTCGCGGACGCCGGCGGGCAGTCCGGCCGGGTCGCGCGCGATGACGCGGACCGGGTGGCCCGCGGCGAGGACGTGGTCGAGGACCTGGTGTCCGATGTTTCCGGTGGGGGCGGTGACGACGATCATGAGTTCTCCCACGGCATAGGGGTGCCAGAACGGAAAGGGGCGTCTGGCGGCGGCATGTCGAAGCGTTTCGGCACAGGGGCCGGACGGCGCCCCCTGAAAGTAAACTCTACCGTACCGTTTACATCTGAGGGTGCAATCCGATGAGTCCAGACGGCGAACCGCGCAGGCGGGGTCGGCAGCGGCGCGGCGAGGAGCTGCGCCGCCACGTCCTGTTCGTGGCCAAGGAGGTGTTCCTGGAGGCCGGTTACGAACGGGCGTCGATGGACACCGTCGCGAGCCGCGCAGGGACGTCCAAGCGGTCGCTGTACGCGCACTTCGAGAACAAGGACAAGCTGTTCCTCGCCGTTCTCGACCTCATCCGCGAGCTGCACCTGGGCAAGCTGAAGACCCCCGACGCATACGCCGAGGATCCCGCGGAGGCGGTGACGCTGTTCTGCGGGCGGTTCCTGCAACTGATGACGTGGGAGCCCCAGGTGCGGACCTGCCGGCTGAGCATTGCCGAGGCCGAGCGGCTGCCCGGCAGCGCGCACACGTACTTCGACGCCGTGTTCGCCAGCACCTGTGAGCGGCTGGCCGCCTACCTCGCCGAGCGGTACGCGATGGAGACCGCAGGCAGTGCGGCGCTCGCCGCGGACCTGATCGGCCGCACCGTGCTGCCGGGACTGTTCCGCACCCTGCTCGGTGTCGAGGACATGATCAAGGACATGCCCGGCGACGCGGCACCCGGCGACGCGGCCCTGGCCGGGGACGTCGACCTGGACGCGATCCGCCGGCTCGTGGCGACGGCGCTGCCGGGCTGAGCGGGCCCCACCGGGGTGCCGGCGGGCTGCGGTGGGGTGGTGCCCGGGGGCGATGGCGTCTGCGGCGGGGCTGCCCGGGGCGGTGGCGTCTGCGGTGGGGCGGTGTCGGTCCGGGGGATTCCCCGTCGCGGCCCGGGAATTGGAGCGTTTCAGTCATGTGTCGCCCGGGAAAGCAAGTGGATGGGAGCGCTCCCAGCCCGGACATCCACCCGCCTCCGGACGAGGAGTCGCAGTGTTATCGCTTCGACACGATCGCACCGACGCACGCAGCTGGCCCCTCCGCGCCCTCCTGGCCGTCCTGGCCGCCGCCGCCCTGCTGGCGACGCCCTGGCTCAGCCCGAACGCCTCCGCCCACGGCTCGACGGCGGACCCCGTCTCCCGCAACTACGGCTGCTGGCAGCGCTGGGGCAGCGACTTCCAGAACCCGGCCATGGAGCAGCAGGACCCCATGTGCTGGCAGGCGTGGCAGTACAACACCAACGCCATGTGGAACTGGAACGGTCTGTACCGCGAGGGCACGGGCGGCAACTTCGAGGCCTTCATCCCGGACAACCAGCTGTGCAGCGCCGGCCACACAGGGGACGGCAGATACAACTCCATGGACACCCCGGGCCCGTGGAAGACCTCCCGGATCAGCAGCAACTTCACGGTCGACGTCCTGGACCAGGCACTGCACGGCGCGGACTACCTGCTGGTCTACGTGACCAAGCAGGGGTACAACGCCGAGACGGACGCCCTGGACTGGGGTGATCTGACGCAGGTGGCCAAGACCGGTGCGTACGCGCCCGCCAGTCACTACACGGTCAACGTCAGCGCGCCCGGCCGCACGGGGCACCATGTCGTCTACACGATCTGGAAGGCCTCGCACGCGGACCAGATCTACTTCTTCTGCAGCGACGTCACCTTCTGAGCCGCGGGTGGGGCCGCCTCGCTCCGTGGGGTCGCCTCGCTCCTGGGCAGGCCCGCCCCGTGGACGGGCCTGCCCCGCCCCGCCCGGACGCCTCCCGCGTCCGGGCGGGTCCCGGTGGCCGGCCGGCGGGAGGCTCCGGTCCTCGGCTCCCGGCGTCCGGGCTGCCCCACCCCATACGGTTCGGGCTGCTCAGTCCCGTACAGTTCGGCTGCTCAGCCCCACACGGTCGGCTACCCGATCCCGTACGCGCGGCTCAGCCCCGAACGTACGGCTCCTCAGTCCCGTACGTTCGGCTCCTCAGTCCCGTGCGTTCGGCTTCTCGGTTCCGTGCGTTCGGTCCCGTGTGTCCGGCTTCGGTGCCGTGTCCGGGGGACCGGGGTCCTTGGGCGGTCGTGACTCGGCGGCCGCGACCAGGGTGCTTCTCCGTCGGGTGCCCGTGGTGGCGAACTCCGAGTAGCGCGGAACCCAGCGCAGCAGAGCCGCGGCCGCGACGATGCCCATGCCGCCCATCACGGCGATTCCGGTCGCCAGACTGCCGAGCGCGGCGGCGGCCGACACGACGAGCGGTCCGCCGGCGCTCCCCGAGTCGGCGCACAGCCGCCAGACGCCGAGGAACTGCGAGCGGGTCGCCGGCGGTGCCACGTCGGCGCCGAGGGTCATCAGGATGCCGCTGCCTATGCCGTTGCCGAACCCCATGAGCAGGGCGACGAGGGTCAGCGAGGCCAGTCCGTGCGTGAGCGGCAGGGCGGCCTGGGACAGTCCCAGCACCAGCATGGAGGGCACCGCGATCCACAGCCGGCCGGCCCGGTCCATGACCTTCCCCGAGGGGTAGAAGGTCATGGTGTCGACCAGCCCGGCGATCCCGAAGATGACACTGGTGGACGACGGGCTCTGGCCCAGGTGTTCGGCCCACAGCGGCAGCACCGTCTGCCGCGTGGCCCTGACCGACCCCACCAGGAGGACGGCGAGGCCGAGGGTCAGGAAGACCTTGCGGTGCCGGCGTACGACGGCGCGCACCGAGGCGGGGGCCGCGCCGGCGGCCGGGGCCGTGACCGGCTCGGCGACATCGGGCACGACGACCAGGACGACGAAGGTCGCGACCGTGCACACCAGCGCCAGCCAGTAGATGTCCCGCAGCGGGCGGCCCGTCAGGACGGCGGCACCGATGAAGGGGCCGACGAAGGCCCCGATCCGTGACATCCCGCCGAGCGTGGACAGCGCCCGGGCCCTCAGCCCGGTGGGGACCACCTCCGTGAGGTAGGACTGCCGGGCGAGGACGAACACGGCGTTGGTCGCCCCGGTGGCGGTCACCGCGACGGCGAGCTGCCACACCCGCGTGGCCAGCGCGCACCCGGTCAGCGTCACCATGGCGACGCCCGCGGCGACCATCATCGCCTTGCGGTCACCGAGCCGCGCGGCCAGCGCGCCGGCCGGCACGTCCCCGAGGATCTGGCCCACCCCGAGCAGCGCGAGGACCAGGCCCGCGGCGCCGACCGAGGCCCCGAGCGCCCTGCTGCTGAGCGCGAGCACCGGAGCGAGAGCACCCATCCCCGTCTCGAAGATCAGAGCCGGCAGGAAGACGGCCGGGATCAGGCTCCGGAGCGTCACGGGACGGGAACTCACCTCTGGGCCTCGCTTCGGGGGTACGGCGCCATGGCACGGGGGCTTCGGCGGATCCAAGGCGGTGGAGCCGGCGGTACCGGGGCGGAGCCCCCGCACCATTGAACATCAGCGCGTCTCCGACCCGGCCGGCCCCCGCCTTCTGCTGGGGGCCCGGTGGGCGGTGCAGGAGGCCCTACCTGTGCTGAGGGTGCGAGAGCGACGAGGGCGTCGCCGTCGGCGGCGGAGGCGTCCGCGGGACGGAGCGCGTACCTGTGGCTGCCGGTGTACGGGCTCGGGGCGGCGCGAACGACGATGGCTCGTGGCCTCGGTCGATCTCACGTTGCGGAAGATCGCTGACTCGTCGAGCAGCACCTCAGAGCAGGGTGATGACCGCGCCGTTCCGCGTTATGACTTGTCCGTCCCGAAGGCAGCGGTGTGCCAGACCGGTGTGCGTGAGCCATGCCGCGGCACGCTCTGCTGCCGGAGCCTCCTGGTGGTCTGATCGCCAGTGCGGCACGATGCGGAACGGCACCAGCCCAAGGCCGACGGGCTGTGACTCCGGGGGATAGCCTGCGGGAACGATCGCGGGATCATCCATCAGATCGATGCCACGGAGATCGGGCCCGGCCACACAAGCCCCTGCCGAGTAGCCACCGTAGACGAACGGCGTTGCGTCCACACGCTCTCGAAGGGCCGGGCCGAAGCCAGCGGCGTACATGGCTCGTGCGAGTACGAACGCGTTGCCGCCGAGCGCCCAGACCATGTCGAGGGTGGCCAGTCGAGCAGCCAGGGCGTCCGGGGCAGAGAAGTAGTCTCGAAGATCGAGCTCTTCGCACCGGTATCCCCATGACGCCAAGGTTCCGGCCTCGCGGCCGACATCACGGTCCCGCGAGCCGCCGTACTGGTCGAGTGCATTCAGGATGATGCCTGCCCGGCCGGTGACCGTTGGCGGCAGGACGGTGGGGCGCCGTGCACCGCTGAGCACATACGAACTGAGCAACAATTCCATCGGACACCCCCTGCACCGGGTACCCGGAGATGATCTCCTCGGCAACCGCGCGGCGCATCCCATTTCTGTGCGGCTTGCTTTCAGCACGCCGAACGCAGCAGTCCTTCGCACATCGGCGTGGGGCGTGGAGCGGGCATGCCTTCGTTTCCAGGTATGTCCGAGTGGCGTCGGGTCCGGGTGCGGAAGTGCCCGGTGGCACCCCTCCCGATGCCGACGGGTGGGTGTTCGTGGCCTCCCCCCGTTACGCACACAGGTCGGTCAGCAGTCCGGCTGCGGCGGGGTAGGGGCGCTCCTGCGGTAGCAGCCGGGTCGCGGAGTCCAGGTCGCCGCTTCTTACAAGCGCGTGGATCTCGTGGGCGAGCGGAGTCACGTCCTGTACGGAGACCGTCCACTCGTCCGCATAGCGTCGTACGGCCTCACCGGAGAGGCCGAGTTGCAGGGACCGGTACGGCAGGGGTCGTAGGTTCACGTCCCGCTCGGGGTCCCACTGAACGCGAGCCGGCGCACGCTTCAGCTGACGCTGCCAGGTGGTGCGGTCGGGGTGTACCCCGGGGACGTAGCTTGACAGACACGCGTGTCGCAGCGCCCACTCGAAGCCGTCGCGGGTGATCTCGACGGCCAGCACGCTCTCCTGACCTGCTTTGGTGGCCCAGCCGCAGCGGTACATCATCCACAGGAAGGACGGCTTGATCCATGTCATCCTGTCCCGTTTCCACGTGGCGGGGAAACGGCCCTCGCGGGCGGCGGGCATGCCGAGCTCCGGGGAGTACGCCTGATAGTACGGTGATCGTGGATGTTCCATACGTCGCACGGATCCCGCGTCGCGGTTGGTCCATGGCGTACAGGGTCGGGCCGGTCCGCGCGAGTGGCCACTCATTTTCGGCAGGGAGCGCTCATCTACTCAGGACGTGACTGCCTCGGCGGGCGGGTGGCCGAGCGACGTTCACGCACGGTGACCGCGAGCCGTTGTCAGACCGGGTGCCTCGTGCCCCGCAGGCGGCTCTGGGCCTGATCGAGTTCGCTCGACGGCGCAAGGGCGTGGGCGCCTTCGAGCGCTCCCGCCAGCAACTCCACAATGGCCTCGACCAGCGTCTGTGCCGGGAAGGGGCGTCTGCTGGTCAGCCAGTGCAGGATGAGATCGTCGGCCGCTGCGGCGAACGCGTGCATCGTCAGCCACAGGGCCGGCTCGTCCGCGTGCAGGCCGAGCAGGTGGCAGACCTCTTCGATGCCTTTGCGGCGCGTGGACTCGAACGCCTCCCACGCCGTCCCGGCTGCCGGGGCTCCGCGCAGGATCAGGTGGAGTGCGAGGCCCTCGTTCGCGGCGAGGAAGTCGACGTGGGCGCGGAAGCGGAGTCGGATGCTCTCCGGAAGCGGGGCGGGGGGCACGGAATTGTGCGCTTCGTGCAGTCGGGCGTCGATCTCCCGGACTACTGCGGCATAGAGGCCTGCCTTGCCGTTGAAGTGATGTGAGAGCAACCCCTGGGCAACCCCCGCCGCCTGCGAGATCTGGCTCACGGTGACCTCGGCGAAGGGTCGTTCGGAGAAGGCCGCGAGGGCGGCGTCGAGGAGTTTCCTGCTGGTCTGTTCAGCGGCCTGCTGCCGCCGATTCCCAGGCCTGCCGACCCCGCGATGGCTCACGTCTGCTCCTGCGTCTCGGGGACCGTTGCCAGGCAGCGTATCCCAGGGGCGTAGGCTTGAACGACGTTCATTGAACATTATTCAGCGAGAGAGGTACAGTTCCCGCATACCGAAGGCACCGACCCGGAGGTCCGACCCGATGGACGTGCTACGCATCGGAGACATAGAAATCACCAAGATCGTCGAGCTGGAAGATGTCGGCGGGACCGAGATGATGCTGCCGGCGGCCACCCCGGAGGCCGTGCGGCCGATCCCTTGGCTACGCCCCCACTTCGCCACCGACGACGGCCTGCTCAGGACGAGCATTCATGCCTTCGCCGTGGTGACGCCCACCCGGCGGATCATCGTCGACACCGGCATCGGCAACAACAAGCAGGGGCGGGTCGTCCCCGCCTGGAACGGCATGGACGGCTCGTACCCGCGCGACCTGAAGGCAGCCGGTTTCGCGCCCGAGACCATCGACACCGTGCTGTGCACCCATCTCCACATCGACCACGCCGGATGGGACACCACGTTGGTGGACGGAGTATGGGTACCTACTTTTCCCCGCGCTCGTCACCTGTTCGTCCGCGAGGAGTTCGCCCACGCCAGGGCGGCCGAGGGGCTCGGCACGCCCGAGATCTTCGTGGACTCGGTGCAGCCGCTCGCCGACGCGGGCCTGGTCGATCTCGTCGCCCCCGACGAGCGGATCACCCCCGAGGTGCGGCTGGTATCCACCCCGGGACACACCCCGGGCCACACAAGCATCCTGATCGAGTCACGGGGTGAACGCGCACTCATCACAGGCGACTTCCTCCACCACCCGGTCCAGCTGGCGCACCCCGAGTGGATCTCCGGCGCGGACCATGACCCGGACATGGCGGTGGCGACTCGGCGCAGGATGCTCGACGAACTCGCCCGCACGGACACGATGATGCTCGGCACGCACTTCGCCGGCCCGAGCGCGGGCCGCGTCGTGCCCGACGGGCACGCGTACCGGCTGGAGGTCCTGGAGACCAAGGGTCTCAGCGGCTGACGGCGAGGTCACGGCGTCCGGCCCACGGCAAGGACGGAGCCGATCCGTCGCCCCGCCGCTGCCACCCGTCCGGATCCCCCGGGCCTTCGTAACCGTACGTGACAGGAGCTTGCCCTCGTCCCGCGGGGCGTTCTGCTTGCTCCAGCCGCTTGAGTTCCGCACGTTCCGCGGTGGTGTGCTCCCCGGCAGGCCTTCGCCGCGGTCGTCCACGACTGCCGGTACCAGCCGTGACGGGGCTCCGCGCTGACCCCGCACTCCCGGACGACCCCGGTCACCGTGCGGCCGTGGGGTCCACGAGCGCAATCGCCGGAAGCCCGAACCGGCCGGCCATCCGATCCTGATTGCCGTCCTACGATCACTGCTTGAGAAGGAGCCTGACCATGAGTGCCAAGGTCGCGGTCATCTACTACTCGTCCACGGGCAACGTCCACCGGCTCGCCACGGCGGTCGCCGAAGGCGCCGAGAAGGCCGGCGCCGAGGTCCGGCTGCGCCGGGTCGCCGAGCTCGCCCCGGATGCCGCCATCGACGCCAACCCGGCGTGGCGCCAGCACATCGAGGCCACCAAGGACATCGAGGTCGCCACGCTCGACGACCTGGCCTGGGCCGACGCCTACGCCCTGGGCTCGCCCACCCGCTTCGGCAACATCGCCTCTCAGTTGAAGCAGTTCATCGACACCACCGGCGGCGTGTGGAAGCAGGGCCTCACGGCCAACAAGCCCGCCACCGGCTTCACCAGCGCCGGCAACCGCCACGGCGGAAACGAGTCGACGACGCTCGCCCTCTACAACACGTTCCACCACTGGGGTTCGATCATCGTCTCGCCGGGCTACACCGACCCGGTCGTCTACCCGGCGGGCGGCAACCCGTACGGCACCACCCACCATGGCGCCGGCGCCCCCTCCGAGGAGACCCTGGCCGCCGCCCGCTACCAGGGCGAGCGCCTGGCGACCATCACGGCCCGCCTGCTCGCCGGCACCCGGTAAGGCCCCGAGCCTGCCACACCCCGCCGACCGTACGGGCGACAGCAGCGATGCTCCCGCGCCGGCCGCACGGCCGGCGGTCGCCGCCTCCGGCCCCGGCCGACGCCGCACCACCCCGACGGCCCCGCACCCTGCCGGGGCCGTACGCCTCGTCCGGCACTTTCGGAGAAACCGTCGCCCGTGGGCACCACCGAGGGCGTCAGCCGCTGATCGCGCCCACATGGTGCCCGGGTCCGGTCCGGCACGATGCCGGCCCCCGCCCCACAGTGCCCGACCGCCGTCTGCGTACGCCCCTGCGGCCGACAGGCCGGGCCCCGACGGGACGGCCGGCCCCCGACGGGACGGTCGGAGACACTCGCCGGCACACGGGGACGCGTTACTCCACAGCCTCCGGAGCCGGGGCGATGCCGATCGGGCAGGCCACGCCCGTCCCGCCGATGCCGCAGTAACCCCAGGGGTTCTTGTCGAGGTACTGCTGGTGGTAGGCCTCGGCCGGGTAGAAGGGGCGGCCGTCTGCCGGGAGGAGTTCCGTGGTGATGGTGCCGTGGCCGGAGGCCGTGAGGACCTTCTGGTAGGCCTCTCGGGACGCCTGCGCCGCGGCGGCCTGCTCGGGGGTGTGGGTGTAGATCGCCGAGCGGTACTGGGTGCCCACGTCGTTGCCCTGGCGGAAGCCCTGGGTGGGGTCGTGTGCCTCCCAGAACGTCTTCAGGAGGGTGGCGTACGAGACCTTCTGCGGGTCGTGGACCACGCGCACCGCTTCCGTGTGGCCCGTGAGGCCGGAGCAGACCTCCTCGTACGTGGGGTTCTGCGTCTCGCCGCCCTGGTAGCCCACCAGGGTGGTCCACACGCCCTCCGTCTGCCAGAAGACGCGCTCCGCGCCCCAGAAGCAGCCCAGGCCGAAGTCGGCGATCTCCAGGCCCTCGGGGTACGGGCCCAGCAGCGGAGTGCCGAGGACGGTGTGGCGCTCGGGGACCTGGAACGACGGCTCCGGGCGGCCGCGCAGGGCCTCGCCGGGGGCGGGGAGGACGGGGGTTCGACCGAAGATCATCTCGTCTCCTACGGGAGGGGGCGATTCGTTCAACGTCTCGCCCGTGCCGTGGATTCCCAATGCCGCCGGCGCCCGGGCGCCCGTCCGGCCGCGTCGGGGGCGGGAGCGCCGGGGCGTGCACGGCGGCGTCAGGGGGCGTGCACAGCGTGTCGGTGGTTGTGCGCGGAGTGCGGCTTGCTTGCGGTCCCTGCTGTTCGGTTGGGATACCGGTGTCCCGCGGGCCGCGGCCACAGCGGCCTCGCCAGGGGGTGCGGCCCACGGCCGCCGCGCACCAGGCGGCGCGCGCCGAGCGGCCGGCCCCGGCGAGAGGCGGGCTCGGGCCACGAGCGGCCCCGGGGAACAGGCGGCCCGGACGACAGGCTGCTCCGGGAACAGGCGGCCCTGGGCGACAGGCGGCCCCGGGGAACAGGCGGCCCCGGCGACAGGCTGCTCCGGGACAGACAGCCCGCGACAGCCGCCATCGTCGCCCCTCCGCAGGCCGGGCTCACCCCTGCTGGCGCAACGTGGCCGGATTGCCCCCGTTCGCCTCGTAGCCCGCCACCGCCAGCGCGCGGTAGACCGCGTACTCCGCCGCGGGGTCGGCGGAGAGGGTCCAGGGGAGGGCGCCCACGTGGCCGTCCACGTGGACGAGCTGGTGCATGGCCTCCGCCCAGCGCTCGCCGCGTACCAGGAAGAACAGCAGCATGTGGCGGACGTGGGCGAGCATCGGGTCGTCCGGGAGGGCGGAGTGCACCGCGTAGAGGGCGCCCTCCACGGCCTTGACGACCACCTCGCTCCGGTAGAACTCGCGCACCAGGTTGACCTCGGGGAGGTGCTCGTAGACCGCGAAGAGCGGCAGCGCCGCGAGCAGGGAGCCGCGGGGTGCGCGGGCGGCCGCGGCCTCCGCGAACTGGTACGCGAGTTCGCGCGAGCCGTGCCACTTCTCGCACCAGTAGTGCAGGGCCGCCAGATGCGCCCCCAGGTGGGTGGGCGCGCGGTCCAGGATCTTCAGCCAGAGCTGCTCGAACTCCTCGCGGGGATAGCCCAGTCCACGCGCGATGGACAGCTCGATGATGTACGGGATGGGGTCGCCGGGGGCGAGCAGTGCCGCCGTGCCACAGGCCTCCCTGGCCTCCTCCAGGATGATGCGGTGCTCGTCCGTGCCGGCGGTCGAGGAGCGCCAGGCCTGCTGGACGAGGAACTCCGCGTGCACCGCGGCACCGCCGGCGTCCTTGGGCGACTCGGCCCGCCACACCCGCAGCCACTGCCCCCCGGGACTCTCGCTGACCCCGCCCGGCCGCTGCTGGAGCTCCAGGGCGGCGGCCCCCGCGAAGGCCTGCACGCGCTGCCAGCGGGCCTCGTCCGCCGTCTCCGTGCCGGCCAGCAACTGGCCCGCGGGGCGCCACTCCTGCGTGCGCTGCACCAGGTCGAGCACGTCCATCAGGTCGTCGTCGGGCCCGGGGACGCGGATGTCCAGCTCCTCCTGGCGTACGAAGCCGTAGTTCGCCGGATCGGCCGCGTCCGGGTCGCCCGGATGGGTGAGGCGGATGCCGCCGCCCCTGCGCAGCAGAGCGGGGCCGACGACCGCGCCGAGCAGGACGGCCGCCACCAGGACCCAGAGAATCTCCATGCCCCAAGCGAACCAGACCGGTCCGACAATTGGCCAACCTGTCGCACGTCACCGGCCAACCTGTCGCATGCCACGGGCCAATCTGCCGCACGTCACCGGCCAACCTGTCGCATGCCACGGGCCAATCTGCCGCACGTCACCGGCCAACCTGTCGCATGCCACGGGCCAATCTGCCGCACGTCACCGGCCAACCTGTCGCATGCCACCGGCCAACCTGTCGCACGTCACCGGCGGACCCGTCGCGTGCCACCGGTGAACCCGACACACGCCGGGGTCCCGTCCACGCCGTCGGCCGGCCTTCCGCGGCATTACGCTCGGGCTCATGAGTGACGCGCACACCAGGCACACCACCCACAGCGGCGGCCCGGCCCCCGCCGGCCGGCACACGGGGCACGGCTTCGAGACCGTGGCGATCCACGCGGGCAACGCCCCGGACCCCCTGACCGGCGCCGTGGTCCCCCCGATCCACCAGGTCTCGACGTACAAGCAGGACGGCGTGGGAGGCCTGCGCGGCGGCTACGAGTACAGCCGCAGCGGCAACCCCACCAGGGCCGCCCTGGAGGAGAACCTCGCCGCACTGGAGGGCGGCCGCCGAGGGCTCGCCTTCGCCTCGG
This sequence comes from Streptomyces sp. DSM 116793, assembly GCF_057320905.1. Lineage (NCBI taxonomy): Bacteria > Bacillati > Actinomycetota > Actinomycetes > Kitasatosporales > Streptomycetaceae > Streptomyces > Streptomyces sp. DSM 116793. Next base: position 5,883,101 of record NZ_CM170494.1, read on the forward strand.
GCCTCGCCGCGGAGGACTGCCTGCTGCGGACGCTGCTCAGCCCGGGCGACCACGTCGTGATCCCGGCCGACGCCTATGGGGGGACGTTCCGGCTGTTCTCCAAGGTCGTCACCCGGTGGGGCGTGACCTGGTCGGTGGCCGACACCGGCGACCCCGCCGCGGTGCGCGCGGCGATCACACCGCAGACCAAGGTCGTCTGGGTGGAGACGCCGTCGAACCCGCTGCTCGGGATCACCGACATCGCCGCGGTCGCCGCCGTGGCCCGCACGGCCGGCGTCCGGCTCGTCGTCGACAACACCTTCGCCAGCCCCTACCTCCAGCAGCCGCTCTCCCTGGGGGCGGACGCCGTGGTGCACTCCACCACCAAGTACATGGGCGGCCACTCCGACGTGGTCGGCGGTGCGCTCGTCGTGAACGACGACGCGCTCGGCGACGAGCTGGCCTTCCACCAGAACGCCATGGGCGCGATCGCCGGGCCCTTCGACTCCTGGCTGGTGCTGCGGGGCATCAAGACCCTCGCGGTGCGGATGGACCGGCACAGTGAGAACGCCACGCGGATCGCGGAGATGCTCGGCAGCCACGCGCGCGTTACCAAGGTGCTCTACCCGGGGCTCGCGGACCACCCGGGCCACGAGACCGCCGCCAAGCAGATGAAGGCCTTCGGCGGCATGGTGTCGTTCCGGGTGGACGGCGGCGAGGCGGCGGCCGTGGAGGTCTGCAACCGCGCCAAGGTGTTCACCCTGGGCGAGTCGCTGGGCGGCGTCGAGTCGCTGATCGAGCACCCTGGGCGCATGACCCACGCGTCCGCCGCGGGCTCGGCCCTGGAGGTCCCTGCGGACCTGGTCCGCCTCTCCGTGGGCATCGAGTCCGCGGACGACCTGATCAACGACCTGAAGCAGGCGCTCGGCTGACCGTCACGGGCTCTGGGGAAGTCGCGCACCCTTGGGCGATCGTTCTGCCGAGCGTCCTTGGGCGGTGCTCCGGGGCGTGCGTTCTTGGGCGGTGTCCCGGGGCGTGCGTTCTTGGGCGGTGTCCCGGGGCGTGCGTTCTTGGGCGGTGTCCCGGGGCGTGCGTTCTTGGGAGGTGTCCCGGGGCGTGCTTCCTTTGGCGGCGGTTCCGGGGGGCGCCTCCCTGGCGGTGCTTCCGGAGGGGCGCCACCTTGGGCGCCCGCCGTGGTGCGTCCGCTTGGTCCCCCGCCCGTGGTGCGTCCGCTCGGTCCCCCGGCCCCCGCCCGCGGGGCATCCGCTCGGCCGCCCGCCCGTGGCGCGTCCCCCGGCGGCCGCTCACCACCCACTGACCGTAGGCGTCGTGTCGGCCGGTGGCTGGTCCCAGGGCCGTACGGTCAGCGCCCACACGGTGAACGCCAGGATCGCCGCGCACAGCAGGGCCCACAGCACCCGGCGCACGGCCACTCTGCGGCGCAGGACGCGGCGGCCCCGGCGCAGGGCGTCCGCATAGAGGGCGGACGGTACGAGCGGCGGCGTGCTCTCCAGGAGTTCCCGGACGGCGGCCTCCCTGCGGTCGAACCGGCTCATGGGGCGCCTCCGGGGCCGCGGCGGGCCCGGGCCGTCACGAGCGGGCTGCCGCTGCCCTCGGGCTGCGCCGCGCTCGCCCCGCACCGTGGGACGGACCTCTGGACGAGGGTCACGAGGGCACCGCCTTGGGCAGCGCGGCGGGCCGGTCGGACGGCGGGTGCAGCAGCGTCGAGACGGCGCGCGCGCAGATCGTGTGCACCCGCTCCACGGGGAGGCCGAGCAGCGCCGCCGTCTGCTCCTCGGCCACGCCCTCGTACATCCGCAGGACGAGGACGAGGCGCTGCTGGGGAGTGAGCCGGTGCAGGACCCCCTCGGGCCGCCCGGTCCCGGAGTGCTCCGAGCCGCCATCCGCCGTGCCGCCGTCCACACCGTCCGCGCGGCCCGAACCACCGCCGGTGTCGTCGCCCGGACGCCGGAGCGCCGGCCATCCGTGCCGCAGACCGGACCACACCTGCCGGGGGCCGGATCCCCCCGCGTGCGGCCGTGGCTCCCGGCGGGGCCGGCTCCTGCGGTGGTGCCGGGCGCCGTGTGCGAAGCGCACGGCGAGCTGCTGCCTGGTGCGGTCGTAGGGATCCTCGCCGCGCAGCCCGTCCCAGGTGGCGTAGGTGTGGGCGAGCGCCGAGACGAGCAGGCGCCGCGCGCGCGGGTTGTCGTCGGGGGGCTCAGCGGTGAGGAGCGTGGCGGCATGCAGCAGCCGCCCTGCCGCGCCCGCGACGAACGACTCGAATTCCCGGGCCCGGCGGGCGTCTTTCGACACATGCCGTTGGTGCACCCTGCCTCCCGTCGGCGCGCCGGCCCCGGGTGGGCCGTGCGGTGAGGAAACAGCGATTTCAGGGGAAACCGGTTCTGGGTCTCATATCAGGCCACGCGCGCGCCCAGGTCAAGGGTTCGGCGGCAGGAGGAGCCCGCCAGGGCTCCGTCAGGGGCGCCGTCCGGGCGTCGCGGCGGTGCCGCGGCACCGTCTCCGCCGCCGCGCGGACGCTCAGGAGGCGGGCGCGTCCTCGACCGACGGGGTGCTCTGCCCGGCGGCCTGGCGAGCGGACAGGGCTGTGTTGAAGCGGGTCAGGAGCGCACAGAACTGCCTGCGTTCCTCCGGGTCCCAGTCCTCGGTGAGCTGTGCCATCAGCTCACGGCGCGAGGAGCGGACCTCGTCCAGACGGGCGTGCCCGCGGGGTGACAGCTCCAGGACGACGGCCCGCCCGTCCTCCGGGTGTGAGGTGCGCTTGACGAGACCGGTGTCGACGAGCGGTGCCACCTGCCGGGTGACCGTCGAGGAGTCGATGCCCATGCTCGCGGCGAGCGCCTTGACGCCCATCGGGCCCTCGTTGTCGAGCCGGTTGAGCAGCAGGTAGGCAGCGCGGTCCATGGAGTTGCGGACCTGTCCGACCCCGCCGAGCCGGGTCTGTTCCGCACGGCGCGCGAAGACCGCGACCTGGTGCTGCAGGGAGTCGAGAAGGCCGGTGTCGCCGGCTGTCGTCATGTCCATCGACATTTCCGGTGTTGTGGGCATGGACGGGGCTCACTTCATGGAGGACGTGTGGGTGGGTGGGGACAGGGTACGCGGCCGCGGCCCGCCCCGTACCTGTGGCGCGCAAACCCGCGCGCACTGTGCCTACGGACCGCACCCGGGTGCGTCGTGCGATGGTGCGGTGGTGGGCCGTATGGACCGCACCCGGGTGCGCCGTCCGGCCGTGGCGGTGCGCCGGGTGGGCCGCGCCCGGACGCACCGTGCCGCGGTGCGCGGTGGGGAGCCGGACGCACCGTGCGGCGAGGCCGCGCGAGAGCGTGCAGCCGTGCCGCCTGAGGTGGCGCGTGGTGAGCTGTAAGACTGGCGGGCATGAGCTATAGCACAGCTGATTCCGTGCCGTCGGTGACCCTCGACGACGTGCGTGGCGCCCAGAAGATGCTGGCGGGCGTGGCACGGGTGACCCCGATGGAGGGCAGCAGGCATCTGTCCCGCCTGGTGGGTGCCCCGGTGCACTTCAAGTGCGAGAACCTCCAGCGCACGGGATCCTTCAAGCTCCGCGGCGCCTACGTGCGGATCGCCGGGCTGGTGCCCGAGCAGCGCGCGGCGGGCGTGGTGGCGGCGAGCGCCGGCAACCACGCCCAGGGCGTGGCGCACGCGTCGTCGCTGCTGGGCGTGGGCTCCACCGTCTTCATGCCGGTGGGCGCGCCGCTGCCGAAGGTGGCCGCCACCCGCGAGTACGGCGCGGAGGTCCGGCTGCACGGCCAGGTGGTCGACGAGACGCTGGCCGCGGCCCAGGAGTACGCCGCGGAGACGGGCGCCGTGTTCATCCATCCCTTCGACCACCCGGACATCGTCGCCGGCCAGGGCACGGTGGGCCTGGAGATCCTGGAGCAGTGCCCGGAGGTGCGCACCATCGTGGTGGGCGTCGGCGGCGGCGGGCTCGCCGCGGGCATCGCGGTCGCCGTGAAGACGCTGCGGCCGGACGTGCGGCTGATCGGCGTGCAGGCGGCGGGCGCCGCGGCGTATCCGCCTTCGCTGTCGGCGGGGCGCCCGGTGGCGATCGAGGCGCAGGCGACGATGGCGGACGGCATCAAGGTGGGACGGCCGGGGGACGTGCCGTTCCGGATCATCGAGAACCTGGTCGACGAGGTGCGCACCGTCACCGAGGACGAGCTGTCCCGCGGGCTGCTGCACTGCCTGGAGCGGGCCAAGATGGTCGTCGAGCCGGCCGGCGCCAGCCCGGTGGCCGCGCTGCTGAGCGGCCCGGAGACGTTCGAGGGGCCGGTCGTCGCCCTGCTGTCGGGCGGCAACGTCGACCCACTGCTGATGCAGCGGATCCTGCGGCACGGCATGTCGGCCGCGGGCCGCTACCTCGCGGTACGGCTGCGGCTGACGGACCGCCCCGGCGCCCTCGCGACGCTTCTGGGGGTGTTGTCAGTGGTGGATGCGAATGTGTTGGACGTGAGCCACGTACGGACCGACCCACGGCTCGGGCTCACGGAGGTGGAGGTCGAGCTGCACCTGGAGACGAAGGGCCCGGTGCACTGCGCAGAGGTCCGCGCGGCGCTCCGGGAGGCGGGTTACATGATCATGACGTGACGGCGGACAGCCCGGCGGAGGCCGGCCGGCGTCGGGGAGTCGAGAAAACCCGTTGAGGGACGCGATGTATCGCGTTATGGTGTGAGGACCTCGCCCCCCCCGTGGGCCCTCCTGGCCCTTCTCCCGCCCGCGCCGTGCTGGTGACGGCGCGGCGGGAAGCCGAGCTTTTCCGTTGAAGTCGCCCGCCGGGCGACCCGAACTTTGGAGAAACCCCATGCCAGGCGCCATCTACGCCGAAGGTCTGGTGAAGACCTTCGGCGACGTAAGGGCTCTGGACGGCGTCGACCTCGATGTCCCCGAAGGCACCGTGCTGGGCCTGCTCGGGCCGAACGGCGCGGGCAAGACCACGGCCGTGCGCTGCCTGACCACCCTGCTCCGGCCGGACAGCGGCAAGGCGATAGTGGCCGGCATCGACGTCCTGGAGAATCCGAACGAGGTGCGGCGTTCCATCGGCCTCTCCGGCCAGTTCGCCGCCGTCGACGAGTACCTGACGGGCCGCGAGAATCTGCAGATGGTCGGCGAGCTGTACCAGATGCGCTCAAAGGCCGCCAAGGCGCGGGCCGTCGAGCTGCTGGAGCGGTTCAATCTAGCGGACGCCGCCGACCGCACCGCCAAGACCTACTCCGGCGGCATGCGCCGCCGGCTCGACCTCGCGGCGGCCCTCGTGGTCTCGCCGCCCGTGATGTTCATGGACGAGCCGACCACCGGCCTCGACCCGCGCAACCGCCAGGCCCTGTGGGAGGTCATCCAGGAGCTGGTCGCGGGCGGCACCACCCTGCTGCTCACCACCCAGTACCTGGAGGAGGCCGACCGCCTGGCGCACGACATCGCGGTCGTCGACCACGGCCGTGTCATCGCCCGGGGCACCTCCGACCAGCTCAAGGCCCAGACCGGCGGCGAGCGCGTCGAGGTCGTGGTGCACGAGCGCGAGCACATCACCACGGCCACCGCGCTGCTCCAGGGCTTCGGCAAGGGCGCGGCCGCCGTGGAGGAGCACACCCGCAAGCTCACCGTCCCCGTCACCGGCGGCGCCAAGCTCCTCGCCGAGATCATCCGCGAGCTGGACGCCCGCGGTATCGAGATCGACGACATCGGCCTGCGCCGCCCCACCCTCGACGACGTCTTCATCTCCCTGACGGGCCATGCCGCCGAGGAGGCCGGCGAGGACCCGGAGGACGAGACGGCGACCCCCGGCCGGGGCAAGGGCAGCAGCCCCCGGAAGAAGACCAACAAGGAGGCCATGAAGTGACCGCCGTGACCGAGACCCCGGCAGCCGGGGCACCCGTGGGCGCCGGCGGCATCGCCCAGTCCCTCAGGGACTCCCTGGTTCTTGCGCGGCGGAACCTGATTCGAATGCGGCGGATTCCTGAGGTGGTCCTTTTCGGGCTTATCCAGCCGATCATGTTCGTGGTGCTCTTCACGTACGTCTTCGGCGGTTCGATCCAGGTCGGCGGCTCGGTCTCCCAGCAGGACTACCGCGAGTTCCTGATGGCGGGGATCTTCGCCCAGACCGTCACCTTCGCGACGGCCGGCGCGGGCGCGGGCATCGCCGACGACATGCACAAGGGCCTGATCGACCGGTTCCGCTCGCTGCCGATGGCACGCGGAGCGGTCCTCACCGGCCGTACCTTGGCCGACCTGGTGCAGACCACGCTCACTCTGGTCGTGCTCGCCCTCGTCGCACTCCTCATCGGCTGGCGCACGCACGAGAACTTCGGCAATGTGCTCGCGGGCTTCGGCCTGCTGCTCCTGCTCGGTTACGCCTTCTCGTGGATCGGGGCCCTGATCGGGCTGTCCGTGCGAACCCCGGAGGCCGCGACCTCCGGCGGGCTGATCTGGCTCTTCCCGCTGACGTTCATCTCGAACGCCTTCGTGGACTCCAACAACCTGCCGACGTTCTTCCGGCATATCGCCGAGTGGAATCCGTTCAGCACCACGGTCCAGGCCAGCCGTGAGCTGTTCGGCAACCTGCCGCCCGGCTTCAAGACCCCGGATGCCTGGCCCATGCAGCACCCGGTGTGGGCATCGTTGCTGTGGTCGGTGCTGATACTCGCGGTCTTCCGCACGCTGGCGGTGCGCAAGTACCGCAATGCGACGGCGTGAGGGGGCCGGCGAAGTCACGGCCGGAGGACGCTCCGGCACCACGCCGCGCGAGCGGGGGCACGGCGTGGTGCCGTGACAGGCCACGGCACCGATGGGGTGACCGCCAGGAGGTGACGTCCCAGCGGGGTGACCGCCGGGACGTCACGGCCCCGGTGGGGTGACCGCCACGGGACATAAGACCGGTGGGGTGACCGCCACGGGGCATGGCATCGACCATGAGCACGGTCATGACCTCATGGCCTCATGACCATGACGAAGCCCCCGGTTCACCGGCCGGTGGGTGGCCGCCGGGGGCTTCGTCAGCGGGCGTCGCCGCGCTCAGCCCTGGTACGGCTTGGCCTCAAGGATCTTGACCGAGGCCATCTTGCCGTTCGGCAGCTCGTACTCTGCGTCCTCGCCGACCTTCTTGCCGTTCACGCCCGTGCCCAGCGGGGACTGGGGCGAGTAGGTCTCGATGTCGGCGCTCGCGTACTCGCGGGACGCCATGAGGAAGGTCAGGGTGTCGTCCTCGTCGCCGTCGAACGCGATCGTGACGACCATGCCGGGCTTCACCACGCCGTTGTCCGCGGGTGCCTCGCCGACCTTGGCATTCTCCAGAAGCTGAGTCAGCTGGCGGACGCGGAGTTCCTGCTTGCCCTGCTCCTCCTTGGCCGCGTGGTACCCGCCGTTCTCGCGCAGGTCGCCCTCCTCGCGTGCCGCCTCGATCTTCTTCGCGATCTCGGTGCGCGCGGGACCAGACAGGTACTCCAGCTCCGCCTTGAGCTGGTTGTACGCCTCCTGGGTCAGCCAGGTGACGTTCTCGCTGGTCTGGGTCACAGGTGCTCCTCGTAGGTACTGGGAATACAAAGGATCGCCCTACCCATGAAGCATGTTCCTCGACGGGTGGGCGAAACCACGAGCCTAACAATTCCCTCCGCGAAGAGGGAGGACATAACGCATCAGAATACCGTCAACCCAGGTCAGGCGCGGTCAGGTCACGGTGTGGTGTGGTCGTGGCGGTCCGTGGAACGGTGATGTACCAGTGGTGCCCGCGGCCGGGGGCGGTGTAAACCGGCGGCCGGTGTTCGTCAGGGTAGGGGGTGTGAGCGGAGGGTGAAACAGCGCGAGGTTGCCGGGTATGCGCCCTCTGTGAGGGGTGCAGGTGGCGGCGGGTGTGCGGGCGGCCGGTCAGTCGGCGTGGCAGCCCAGCAGCTCCGCGTCGGTGCCCCGGGCCGTGGTACGCAGGGTGACGACCTTGTCGAGGCGGCCGGTGTGCTGATCGAAACGGAAATCCGCCCGGCCGACCTCGGCGCCGTCCGGGGCCTGCGAGCGGAGTGTGCAGTACCCCTTGGCGTCCGCGTCCTTGTGCACCTCCAGGTGCACCTCCACGGCACTGTCGGAGACCACCTTGAACTTGATCAGCTCGGCGCTGATCTTCTGCCCGGCGATGTAGTCGTAGCCCGCCCAGCCGACCACACCCAGCAGGGCCACCCCCAGCACCGAGCCCACGATCCGCAGCCTGCGGTCGGCCCGCCGGTCACCGGCGGAGCCATACCGTCCCTCGGGCACCCGGGCGGCCGGGGCGCCGGCGGAGGCCGTGGCCGGCCGGCCGTTCTGCGGCTGCTCGCCGACCGCGCTCATGATCGTCCTCCAGGGCAGAGACGGGATTACGGAATTATCCGTCCCCCGATTCGGTCACTATAGAAGCGCCTGTCCTTCACCAGACCACCGCCCCGAGGCATCCTGCCCGGGGCGCCGCGCACCGCACACGCACTGCCGCCCGCAGGACATCCTCCGGGCCGACCCATGCACCGCGACAAATCGACTAATCAACGAGGATCGAGTCTTGACTGAGCAGCTTCGACTGATGGCCGTGCACGCCCATCCCGACGACGAGTCGAGCAAGGGCGCGGCCATGATGGCCAAGTACGTGTCCGAGGGGGTGGACGTGCTGGTCGTGACCTGCACGGGTGGCGAGCGCGGCTCCATCCTCAACCCGAAGCTCCAGGGCGACACATACGTCGAGGAGCACATCCACGAGGTTCGCAAGAAGGAGATGGACGAGGCCCGGGAGATCCTGGGTGTGCGCCAGGAGTGGCTGGGTTTCGTGGACTCGGGCCTGCCCGAGGGGGACCCGCTGCCGCCGCTGCCGGAGGGCTGCTTCGGGCTGGAGGACGTCGACAAGGCGGCGGGACGGCTGGTCAGGTCGATCCGGGAGTTCCGGCCGCAGGTGATCACCACCTACGACGAGAACGGCGGCTACCCGCACCCCGACCACATCATGACCCACAAGATCTCGGTACTGGCCTTCGACGGCGCCGCGGACACCGAGAAGTACCCGGAGGAGGAGTTCGGCCCGGCCTTCCGGCCGCTGAAGCTCTACTACAACCAGGGCTTCAACCACGCCCGTACGCTCGCCCTGCACGAGGCGATGCTGGCGCGCGGGCTGGAGTCGCCGTACACGGACTGGCTGAAGCGGTGGGAGGAGTTCGAGCGCAAGGAGCGGACGCTGACCACGCACATTCCGTGCGGCGACTTCTTCGAGATCCGCGACAAGGCGCTCCTCGCGCACGCCACGCAGATCGACCCCGACGGGGGCTGGTTCCGGATCCCGCTGGAGCTCCAGAGGGAGGTGTGGCCGACGGAGGAGTTCGAGCTCGCGAAGTCTCTCGTCGACACGTCCCTCCCCGAGGACGACCTGTTCGCCGGCATCCGCGACAATGCCTGATATGAGCGCAAGCGCAGGCGTGGCCATAACGCATCTGGTGCCCCTGGCCCAGGAGGTCGACCAGAACAAGGTGACCCCCGGGGTCCTCGGCTTCATCGTGTTCGCGGTGATGGCCCTGGCGGTGTGGGGGCTGATGAAGTCCATGAACCGGCATATGGCGAAGGTGGACTTCAAGGAGCCGTCCGACGAGGAGCCGCAGGGCTCCTCGCCGGCACCTCGCCCCGGCCGGGGCTGACCCTCCGGCTCCGCCGGCTCCGGTGCGCCCGAAGGGCGCGGGGGACCGGGGGCACCTGCCACGCCGTCGAGGCAGTGGGGGAGCGGGTGGCCACGGCGAGACGTGAGCTTCGTCACCGGCCAGGAGGGGCTGTCGCGGTCGTCTTCCGGCCGGCGGGCCGATGGTGGCCGGCCATGCGGTTCCCCGCGCCCGCATGAGGGCGCAGCTCGGTGGGGGACTGGCCCCGGTATGCGTGGGGGGCGCGGGGGACCGGGGGCACCTGCCACGCCGTCGAGGCAGTGGGGGAGCGGGTGGCCACGGCGAGACGTGAGCTTCGTCACCGGCCCGAAGGGCTGGCGCCGACGGCCCCGCGCCCCCCCGTCGGGGCGTGCCCCTTGTCGTGTCGGAGCCGGCGCGCCCCCGTCGTGTCGGAGCGGGCGCGCTTCCCGTCGGAGCGCGGCTCACAGCGGGGCTCGGCTTCAGCGGGGCTCGGCTTCAGCGGGGCTCGGCCCCCGCGGGCGAACCGGGCGGTACGCCCATGACGTCGCGGGACGGGCGCCCCGGGACCATCCCGAGGCGCCACGCCTGCCACCCGGCCCCCAGGTCGACGCCGCGTTCCAGGAACAGCGCATACGCCGGAACGCAATCCTCCAGCCGGGGATCCCGGGCGGCATGCCCGGCGCGGTCGAGCTGTGAGAGCTCCTCCTCCGCCACCGCCGTACCGATCTCCACCCCGCCCGGCGACGCGTACGGCAGCAGTGTGCAGCGCAGGAAGCGCGCCCAGTCGCCGCCGCGCAGGTCCCCGTACGAGGCGAACAGCTCCGCCGCCTCGTCGCAGAGCGCGAGCGCCTGGGGCGCGCGGTCGTTGCCCGCCTCCACCACGGCCAGCTCCAGGCAGGTCCACGCCTCGCCGTGCGCGACCCCGATCCGCTTGAAGTCGGCCCGTGCGTCCACGAGCAGTTGGCGCGCGAACCCGCTGTTGCGCAGCGAACCGGTCTGGGCGGCCCGCTGGTCGCGGGTGACCCGCGCCGAGTGGTGCCGGGCGCAGGCGAGCCCGTAGACGTCCCGCATCCGCGAGAACATCGTCCGGGCGCGTTCCAGGTCGCGCACCGCCTGGCCCAGGTCACCGGTCTCCTCCAGGGCCTGGCCCAGGTAGTACGCGCTCCAGGCCGCGCCGCGCGCGTCCTCGTTGTCCCGGTGCCGGGACGCCGCGTGGCGGAGCTGCTCGACCGCGGTCCCCGCGTCGCCGTCCACCAGCCGGGCGCGCGCGAGCTGCGTCAGCGCCCACGCCTCGCCGCGCGGATCGTGGGTGCGCCCGTACAGCTCCAGGGCCGTGCGGAGGTCCGCCTCTGCGCGCGGTACCTCACCGAGCCTGAGGCAGGTCTGCCCCCGCTGGAAGTGCGCCCATGCCTCGCCGTGCAGCGCCCCGCTCGCGCGGTGCAGCTCCAGGGCGGTGTCCAGCAGCTCCAGCGCCTCACGCGGCCGGCCCAGGTCGCGCACCACCGCGCCCAGCGCGTGCAGCGTCCAGCCGCGGTCGCCCGCCAGCGCCTGGGGCGCCTGGAGCGCCAGTGCCTCCCGCAGCTTCTCCTCGGCGCCGGTGAGGTTGCCCTGGTGGTGCAGGGTGATGCCGAGCGAGCCCAGCGCCCGTGCGGCGCCCGCCTCGTGCCGCGCCTCGAAGTACAGGTCCACCACCGACGACAGTGTGGTGCGCGAGGTGTCCAGCTCGCCGACCTGCCGGGCCGCGATACCGGTGCGCCACTGCACGCTGCGGCCCAGCAGCCCCTTGTCCACGGCCTGCGTGAGCTCGCTGATCTCCCCGAGCCGGTACAGGTCGCCGCGGAGCAGGCAGTAGTCGCACAGCGCGCCCAGCAGGTGCAGCACGGCGGCCTCGGTCACGCCCTCCGCGTGCCGCAGCGCCGCCGTGATGAAGCTGGACTCGTCGTCCAGCCAGCGCAGCGCCGACTCCAGCGAGGCGAAGCCGTGCGGGCCCACCGCCTCCGCGTGGAAGGCCGCGTCCGCACGGGTGGAGGTCTTGCCGTCCACCAGACGGATGACCGAGTCGGCGAGCTCGGCGTAGTTCACGATCAGCCGCTCCTGCGCGGCCGTGCGCTCCGCCGGCTCCTCCTCGTCGGCGAGCCGGGCCCGGGCGAAGGCGCGCACGGACGTGTGCAGGCGGTAGCGGTTGCCGCGCACATGGTCGAGCAGGCCCGCCGCGGCCAGCGCGGTCAGCTCCTTCTCGGCGGCCGTCTCGTCGGTGGCCAGCAGTGCCGCGGCCGCCGCCGCACCCAGCGACGCCCGGCCCGCCAGCGCGAGCCGCCGCAGCAGCCGCCGGGCGGCCTCCGGCTGCTCGGTGTACCGCAGCCACAGCGCCCGCTCGACGGGCCCCACGGGACCGTAGGCGCCCAGGCCCTCGGCCAGCTCACGGGCGGTGCGGGTGCCCGGCGACGAGCCGGCGACGCGCAACGCGAGCGGCAGCCCGCCGCACAGCTCGCGCACCTGCTCGACCGCCTCCGCGTCGTAGGGACCCGGGTCGTCGGCGGCCCACGCCCGCAGCAGCTCCTCGGCGCCGGCCGCGTCCAGCGGTGGGACCGGCAGCCGGTGCACCCAGGCGTGCAGGTCCTCCGGCAGGGTGAGCGGCTCGCGCGCGGTGACCAGGACCAGGCTCTCCGAACGCTCGGGGACGAGCGCGCGCACCTGCTCCGCGTCGCTCGCGTCGTCGAGCAGGATCACCACCGGCAGGTCCGTCAGGTGCTGCTGGTACAGCTCGGCCAGCCGCCGCACATGGTGGCGCTGCTGCTCCTCGGGGACCCGCTCACGGAAGAGCAGCTGTTCGCGGGGCGCCCCGAGCCGGTTCAGCAGGTGCAGCAGGGCGTCCCGGGTGGCGAGCGGCGGCCCCTCGGCGCCCGCACCGCGCAGGTCCACCACGCACGCGCCCCGGAACTGGTCCTTCAGCGCTGCCGCCGCGCGCACCGCCAGCGTGGTGCGCCCGGAGCCCGGCTCGCCGTGCAGCAGCACCACCACGGGCCGGGTCTCCGGCGCGGCCCGCGCCGCGTGCACCCACTGCGCGATCCGCGTCATCTCCTGCCCGCGGCCGGTGAACGGTCCCCGGGCCTCGGGGAGTTGCGCGAACGACTGCTGGAGCACGGTACGCCGCCGGGCCGCGGCGCTCTTGTCGGTACGGCGCCGCCCGGGCGCCGGCTGCCCCGTGGTGCCGGAGGCCGCGGCCAGCATCCGCTGCTGGTCGAGGAACGGGCGGATGCCCCGTACCTCCAGGGCCGTCAGCCACTGCAGGCGCAGCTGCTCCACACCGCCGGGCTGGTTGCGGGCCCCGGCCTGCTTGCCCGCGGCCGGCAGGTGGGCCGCCGTCACCCTGACGACGGTGGCCGCGGCGCCCGCCACCAGCGCGACCGCACCGGCCCCGAGCGCGGTGCCGGGGCCCGTGCCCACCGCGAGATCCGCGACGCAGGCGCCGAGCGCCGCGACCGCGGTGGCCGTCAGCGCGGCCGACGGCTTCTCCCGCGCGAAGCGCCGCCCGAACGTCAGCCGGCCCGCCTCCGCCGCGTCGAGCGCCCGGGTGTAGGCCGCGTACTCCTCCGCGGCCGGCTCGGCCAGCGTCTCCAGCGCCGCGCGCGCCCGGTTCAGCAGCACCGTCCGGTCGACGCGGCCGCCGGAGTGGCGCGCCTCCTCGGCCGCCGCCTCCACGGCTCGCGCCAGCAGGCGCTCCGCATCGGCTCGATGGCCCTCACGCATGTCGTGTCCCCCTTAGGCCGTCACAGCTATCGGACAAGTGTCGTGGGTGACGGCGCCGGGCGCGAGAGGACCGGGGAGTGTTCCCGCCGTGGGCGGGGTGGGGCACGGGGATACGGTGCGCGGCCCGGGGTCCTCGGCCGGAGTCCGGGGCCTTCGGCCCGGGGCCACCGGGCTCGGGCCCGGGGCTCGGCCGGGCTCCGGCCCTGCCACCGGCTCCTCACTACCGGGTGAGGCGTCCCAGTATGCGGCGTAGTTCCGCCATGTCCTCGGGGCCGAGCCGGGCGGTCAGCTCCTCGTCGGCGTCCCGCCAGGCCCGCTCGACGGGATCCCGCAGGGCGCGGCCGCGCTCGGTGAGGAAGACGCGGCGGGAGCGGCCGTGGCCGGGCTCTCGGCGCACGTGGCCGGCGCGCTCCAGTCTGCTCAGCGCCTTGCTGACCGTCGGGGCCTCGATGCCCAGGCGCTCGACCAGCTGTACCTGGGTGACGCCGTCCTGTTGCCACAGGGCGGAGAGCATCAGGTCCTGGCCGGGATGTACCCGGTGCTCGGCGAGTACGGGGGCGATCGTGCTTCTTGTCGACTTCATCCCTTTGAGCAGTGCGTAGGCCACGGTGTCCTCGATCACGCGGAAACGCTAGCGTTCTGGTGGGTTGCGGATGCGGGTGGTGACCGTTCCGTCACACGACACCTCCCACGTCTCCGCGCCCGCGTCGGGGACTCCTGGCGCCGGGGCTCCTGACGCCGGGGAGGTCAGGGCGCGCCCCTCCGCGCCCCTCCGCGCCGCTGTCGGTCGTCGTCGGGCCGGTCGCGCCCGCGCGGCGGAGCCTCCCCCACGGCCTCAAGGGCGTGGGAGGTGCCCCCAGAACACAGCCCCCGCACCCCTGCCGGGGCACAGGTGTACGCGGGGGCTCGCCCGGGCCGGGGCGGACCGGGGCGTCTCGCCGTCCCATGCGCGAGGATTGAACGTATGGCCAACCGACTCGCCCAGGAAACCTCCCCCTACCTCCTGCAGCACGCGGAGAACCCCGTCGACTGGTGGCCCTGGTCGCCGGAGGCGTTCGAGGAGGCGCGGCGGAGAGGCGTGCCGGTGCTGCTGAGCGTGGGGTACGCGAGCTGCCACTGGTGCCATGTGATGGCGAGCGAGTCGTTCGAGGACGAGAAGACGGCCGCGCTCATGAACGAGCGCTTCGTCAACATCAAGGTGGACCGCGAGGAGCGCCCCGACGTCGACGCCGTCTACATGGAGGCCGTGCAGGCGGCGACCGGCCAGGGCGGCTGGCCCATGACGGTGTTCCTCACCGGGGACGGCGAGCCCTTCTACTTCGGCACCTACTTCCCGCCCACCCCAGGGCACGGCATGCCCGCCTTCCGGCAGGTGCTGGAAGGCGTCGCGCAGGCGTGGTCCGACCGCCGCGAGGAGGTGACCGACGTCGCCGCGCGCATCGTGCGGGACCTGGGCGGGCGTGAGGCGGCGTTCGGCGCGCCGGGCGAGGGCCGGCCGCCCGGCGCCGAGGAGCTGGCGCAGGCGCTGCTCGGGCTGACCCGCGACTACGATCCGGCGCACGGCGGCTTCGGCCGCTCGCCGAAGTTCCCGCCGTCCATGGTCCTTGAGTTCCTGCTGCGGCACCACGCCCGCACCGGCTCCGAGGGGGCGCTCCAGATGGCCGCCGACACCTGCGCCCACATGGCCCGCGGCGGCATCTACGACCAGCTCGGCGGCGGCTTCGCGCGCTACGCGGTGGACGGCCGGTGGACGGTGCCGCACTTCGAGAAGATGCTCTACGACAACGCCCTGCTGTGCCGCGTCTACGCGCACCTGTGGCGGGCCACCGGGTCCGGCCTGGCCCGCCGGGTGGCGCTGGAGACAGCGGACTTCATGGTCCGGGAACTCGCCACCGAGCAGGGCGGCCTCGCCTCCGCGCTGGACGCGGACAGCGACGACGGCACCGGCCGGCACGTGGAGGGCGCCTACTACGTCTGGACCCCCGACCAGCTCCGCGAGGCGCTGGGCGAGGCGGACGCGCAACTCGCCGCCGACTACTTCGGGGTGACGGAGGAGGGCACCTTCACGGAGGGCCCGCCCCGTACGTCCGTGCTGCGACTCTCCCAGGCGGAGGGCGTGTTCGACGCCGCCCGGATCGCCTCGGTGCGTGAGCGGCTGCTGGCGGCGCGCGGCAAGCGTCCCGCGCCGGGGCGGGACGACAAGGTGGTCGCGGCGTGGAACGGCCTGGCGATCGCGGCGCTCGCCGAGACCGGCGCGTACTTCGACCGTCCCGACCTCGTCGACGCCGCGCTCGCCGCCGCCGACCTGCTGGTGGGCGTGCACATGGACGAGAGCGCGCGGCTGGTGCGCACCTCCCGCGACGGCCGGCCGGGGCCGAGCGCGGGCGTGCTGGAGGACTACGCGGACGTCGCCGAGGGTTTCCTCGCGCTGGCGTCGGTGACGGGCGAGGGCGCCTGGCTGCGGCTCGCCGGGGTGCTGCTCGACCAGGTGCTGACCCGGTTCACGGGGGAGCAGGGCGAGCTGTACGACACGGCCGACGACGCCGAGCGGCTGATTCGCCGCCCGCAGGACCCGACCGACAACGCCGTGCCGTCCGGCTGGACCGCCGCCGCGGGCGCCCTGCTGGGGTACGCGGCGCACACCGGCTCCGAGCGGCATCGCACGGCGGCGGAGCGTGCGCTGAGCGTGGTCCGCGCGCTCGGGCCCCGGGTGCCCCGGTTCGTGGGCTGGGGGCTCGCGGTCGCGGAGGCGGCGCTGGACGGGCCCCGGGAGATCGCCGTCGTCGGCGCCGGCGACGATCCGGCGACCGGAGCGCTGCGGCGGGCCGCGCTGCTGGGCACGGCGCCCGGTGCGGTGCTCGCCGCGGGGGTGCCCGGCGGCGAGGAGTTCCCGCTGCTCGCGGACCGCCCCCTCGTCCGGGGGCGCCCCGCCGCGTATGTGTGCCGCAACTTCACGTGCGACGCGCCGACGGTCGACGCCGAGGTCCTGAGGGAGGCGGTGGGGACACGGGTCGCCGAGTAGCCGAGTGGGCAGCTTCCCCCGTGCGGCCGCCTGGCCGGAGACTGCCCCTTCCGGCCGGTGGCGACGTGCGGGTTCCGTCGTGGCCGGTCGCTCCCCCACCGCCTCGACGGCGTGGGAGGCGCCCCCGGTTCACCGCGCCCCTTGCGGGGCCGCGCCTCTTGCGGGGCCGGGCCTCTTGCGGGGCCCGCCCCCTTGCGGCGTACTGGGGTGGTCGGCGCAATCCGCCCTGCGTAACCTTCACGCCGTGCCGAACTCCGCCACCGCGTCGTCCACGATGCGCTCGAGGCGGTCGTGGTGGGCGCCGCGCCAGTAGACGCGGCCGCAGGCCGTGCACTGCGCGAACACGTCGTACGTCCGCTGGGTGCCGCTCTCCAGCAGCGCGGCGACGTCCGCCTTGCGGGCCTCGGTGAGCAGGCCGTTGCACGCGGTGCAGCGGGTCCAGGGGCGCAGCACCGGGGCGAAGCGGGTGAGGACGTCCCGGAGCTGCTCGTCGGGCCGGTCGCTGTAGACGAAGGCGCCCGCCCACAGCTCGCGGCGGCGCAGCAGGCCCCGGTCCCGGCTGAGCAGCACCCGCCGCTCGGCGGCCGAGCGCCCGGCCAGCGCGGGGTCGCCGATGTCCGTCGACTCGTACGCCGCGTCGACGCCGAGCAGCCGCAGCCTGCGGGCCAGGGTGCCCAGGTGGACGTCGAGCAGGAAGCGCAGCGGGGCGCCGGGCACGCGCTGCGGCCGGTCGACGGCCCGGACCCGCACGGACTCGTCCGCGGCCGGGACGTGCGAGACGGGGACCGGGCGGCCGTCCACGAGCAGCCCGCCGACCTCCGTCAGCGGCACCCCCAGCGACTCGACGACGTGCCCCAGCGACGAGACGCCGTCGGTGACCACCTTCGTGGGCCCGCGCCGGCGGGCCTGGGGCACGAAGAGGCCCAGCTCGGACGCGAACTCGACGCGGATCTCGGGACCGTTCACGGGGCCAAGGATGGCATGGCGGCCGCGGGTGGGCGGGGGTGAATCCCCGGCGCCGGCATGCACCCCGCCCACCCGCCGGCTCCGGTCCCCGAGCCTGGCGGGCCTGGTGGTCACGCGCCGCCCGTATCGTCAGCTCGGTCAGCGCATCGTCTAACGGATCACTTACGTACAGAAGTCGCCATGCAAGAAGGCTGGTCGCAGTGCCGGCGTGCGGCCGGCACTCAGCGCGTCAGCCCCTTCTCGAAGGTGACGAGGGTGCGGTCGATCAGGTCGGGGAGGGCGTCCCGGTAGTCGTGCTCGGCCCAGTAGAGGGCGGTTTCGAGGAGGGCGCCGATGAGCCCCATGGCGAAGACGCGGACCTCCAGGTCGTCCTCGCCGCGGCCGGTGCGGTCGGCGAGGAGGCGGCAGAGCATGCGACCGGTCACCGACATGCTCTCCGTCATCCGGGAGCGCACCGCGGGCACCTCCAGCATCAGGCGGGTGCGCAGCCGGACGGTCCCGGGCTCCTCCTGGAAACCGGTCGCCCAGGAGGAGCGCATCACCGCCCGCAGCGAGTCCATCAGCGGTTCGTCCGCGGGCCTGGCCCGCAGCTCGCCCTCCAGGAGCGGGTCGAACTCGTCGGTGAGGACGATGTCCTCCTTGGTGGGGAAGTACCGGAAGACGGTGCTGGGGGATACCTCGGCCGCCTCCGCGATCTGCTCGACGGTGGTCGCCTCGTAGCCCTGCTCCCCGATCAGCCGGTAGGTCGCCTCGCGGATGGCCATCCGGGTCTTGATCTTCTTCCGCTCGCGCAGGCCCACACGGGGCCCCGCCGCCCCGGCGCGCCCCTGCCCCGGGGCGGTACCGGGCGGCCGGCCCGGGCCGGTGTTCCCGGGGGCCGTGGACGGGCAGGGGATGGGGGTGCGTGCGGCCGTCATGGGGTCATTGTCGGCCATGCGCCTGGGGCGGGGCCATGCCCGCGCCCGCGCCGGGCGGCCGCGGCGCTCCACGTCCGTCGGCCCCTGCACGCGCCCGGACGGGGCCGTCGATGCCGGGCGGCCGGGCGGACCGCCGCCACCGGACATGAGACGGGCCGCGGTCGTGGCGACCGCGGCCCGGGAGCGGGGCGGGGGGTTCTCAGGTGTGCTGGTACGCCACCAGGGAGATGCCCACGTAGTGGACCGCGAACGCGGCGAGCGTGAACGAGTGGAAGACCTCGTGGAAGCCGAACCAGCGGGGTGACGGGTTCGGGCGCTTGATGCCGTAGACCACTCCGCCGGCGCTGTAGAGCACGCCGCCCACGATCACGCAGACCAGTACCGCGATCCCGCCCGCGCGCAGGAAGTCCGGCAGGAAGAAGACGGCCGCCCAGCCCATGGCGATGTAGCAGGGCGTGTAGAGCCAGCGCGGGGCGCCGACCCAGATCACGCGGAAGACGATGCCCGCGGCGGCCGCCGCCCATATCCCCCAGAGCAGCCACCGGCCCTTGGCGCCGGGCAGCAGGAGGAGCGTGAGCGGGGTGTAGGTGCCCGCGATGATCAGGAAGATGTTGGCGTGGTCGAGCCTGCGCAGCACGCGGCCGGCGCGCGGGCCCCAGTCGCCGCGGTGGTAGAGCGCGCTGACGCCGAACAGCAGACAGGCCGTCAGGGTGTAGATGCCGCAGGCCAGGCGGCCGCGGGGGGAGTCCGCGAGGGCGGTCAGCATCAGGCCGGAGATCAGCACGGCCGGGAACATCCCGGCGTGCAGCCAGCCGCGCAGCCGGGGCTTGACGTGCTGGGGGAGGTGGGCCATCTGCTGCGGCAGCGATGCCGGGGCCGCCGGGGAGTCGGCGGTGCCGGCGGTCGGGGGCTCGACGGGGGTGTCGGGGACGGGCGCGGTCATGGGCGGCATGGTAGCGAGGTGGCCGTAAGTGACCTGTCAGTCGCCGGGGGGACAGACCGGCCTTCCACCCCGCGGGCGGGTGTGCCCCTGCGGGGCGCGTTCACCCGCGGGTACACCCCCGCGGGTACACCTCCGCGGGTACACCTCCGCGGGTACACCTCCGCGGGTACACCTCCGCGGGTACACCCCCGTGGGGGCGCCCCCGCGGGGGCGCGTTCTGTGAGGGCGGCCCGGGAAGTGGCGCGGGGACCTGCGCGACAAGCCACCACGAGACCGTCGGATCCCGGGGGACCTCCCACGCCCTTCAGGCGGTGGGGGACGCCCCGAAGGGGCGATTTCCGTCGCAGCCGGACCCCGTCGGTGGTGGGGTGCCCGCGCGGTTCCCCGCGCCCCTTCCCGGGGCGGGCCCGGCGCGGGAAGCCGCCCTTTCCGGGGCCGGCCCCCCTCGCGGGAGCGCGGCCCGCGGGGTGGAAGGTGCCGCGGTGACCCCAGAAGCGTGAGAGTGCCCACATGAGCGGAGGTCTGGACAGATGGGCATGGCCGGCGGATGATCATATGAGTGCGGTCGGCTCCGGATGAGCGATGGCGTCCGCGGGTGCATGCTCGACATGTGTCCTCCCCGACGCGGCGCCGCATGCGTCCGGGCCGCTGGCCCCCAGTGGGCCACAACACAAAAACCCTCACTTAGGAGCAATCGTGGCGCACGATGCTGTCCTTTCCGGGCCGGGTCCGCGTACTCCCGACGCCCCACGCACCCCCGCCTCCGCATCCCCCTCCACGCCCCCGACCGCCCACCGGGAGCTGATCGCCTGGGTGGACGAGATCGCCGGGCTCACCCAGCCCGACCGGGTGGTCTGGTGCGACGGCTCCGAGGCCGAGTACGAGCGGCTCTGCGAGGAACTGGTGGCCCGGGGCACCTTCACACGGCTCGACCCGGTCAAGCGCCCGCACTCGTACCACGCGGCCTCCGACCCGGGTGACGTCGCCCGGGTCGAGGACCGCACCTTCATCTGCTCCGCCCGCGAGGAGGACGCGGGACCGACCAACCACTGGATGGACCCCGCCGAGATGCGGGCCATCTTCCAGGGCACGGAGGGTCGTGCGGGGGGAGGAGCCGAAGACTCCTCCCCGGCGGGCGGGCGACGGGAGGGCGGCATCTTCCGCGGCGCCATGCGCGGCCGGACGATGTACGTCGTCCCCTTCTGCATGGGCCCCCTGGGCTCCCCGCTCTCCGCGATGGGCGTGGAGATCACCGACTCCGCGTACGTCGCCGTCTCCATGCGCACCATGACCCGGATGGGCAGGGCCGTGCTGGACGAGCTGGGTGCCGACGGCGCGTTCGTGAAGGCCGTGCACACCCTGGGCGCGCCGCTCGCGCCGGGCGAGGACGACGTCCCGTGGCCCTGCAACACCACCAAGTACATCTCGCACTTCCCGGAGGACCGCGAGATCTGGTCGTACGGCTCCGGCTACGGCGGGAACGCCCTGCTCGGCAAGAAGTGCTACGCCCTGCGCATCGCCTCCGTGATGGCCCGCGACGAGGGCTGGCTCGCCGAGCACATGCTGATCCTCAAGCTGACGCCGCCGAGCGGAGCGGCGAAGTACGTCGCCGCGGCGTTCCCGTCCGCCTGCGGCAAGACCAACCTGGCGATGCTGGAGCCGACCGTGCCCGGCTGGAGGGTCGAGACCATCGGCGACGACATCGCCTGGATGCGGTTCGGCGCGGACGGACGCCTCTACGCGATCAACCCGGAGGCGGGCTTCTTCGGCGTCGCGCCCGGCACCGGGGAGGAGACCAACGCCAACGCGATGAAGACGCTCTGGGGCAACGCGGTCTTCACCAACGTGGCCCTCACCGACGACGGCGACGTCTGGTGGGAGGGGATGACCGAGAAGCCCCCGGCGCACCTCACGGACTGGAAGGGCAACGACTGGACTCCCGAGTCCGGCACCCCGGCCGCCCACCCGAACGCCCGCTTCACCGTGCCCGCCGCGCAGTGCCCGATCATCGCCCCCGAGTGGCAGGACCCGAAGGGCGTGCCGATCTCGGCGATCCTCTTCGGCGGCCGCAGGGCCTCCACGGTGCCGCTGGTCACCGAGTCGTTCGGCTGGAACCACGGCGTGTTCCTCGGTGCGAACGTCGCCTCCGAGAAGACGGCCGCCGCCGAGGGCACCGTCGGCGAGCTGCGCAGGGACCCCTTCGCGATGCTGCCGTTCTGCGGCTACAACATGGGCGACTACATGGCCCACTGGATCGACGTCGGCCGCGCGTCCGTCGAGCGGGAGGGCGACGAGTCCAAGCTGCCGCGGATCTACTACGTCAACTGGTTCCGCAAGGACGCCGAGGGCCGCTTCGTCTGGCCGGGCTTCGGCGAGAACAGCCGGGTGCTGAAGTGGATCGTGGAGCGGCTCGACGGCCACGCCGACGGCGTCCGCACGCCCATCGGCACCGTACCGACACGCGACGCCCTGGACACGACGGGCCTCGCCCTCTCCGAGCAGGACCTGGAGCTGCTCCTCGGCGTCGACCCTCAGGCCTGGCGTCAGGAGGCCGCCCTCGTCCCCGCCCACCTGGAGACCTTCGGCGAGCACACGCCCAGGGAGCTGTGGGAGGAGTACGAGGCGCTGGTCCGCCGGCTGGGCTGAACCGCCCCGGTCCCGGGCCCCCAGGCGTGCCGGCGGGCACGCGGGCGGTGCCCGGGACCAGACTCAACTTTAGACGAAATCCAAGGTAAGATGGCTTCCTGTCACGGCACAGGAGGCATCCCCATGTACGAACCGATCCGCTCCAAGTCGGTCCACTCGATCGCCGGTGCCCCTGCCGACTTCCCCCACCGCACCCGCGAGGAGGAGCTGGACATCCAGCTCGCGGGGCACCTGGCGGCGCTGCTCGCCGTCACGGACGAGCTGCGCTCGCGTACGCCCGACGCCGGGCTCGACGCCGCCGCCGAGCGGCTGACCGCGCAGATCGGGCGGCTGCGGGGCGGTGCGGCACCGGTCAGGGCCGCCGTGTCCCCGGGGTCGGGCCCGGTGGACGGTGAGCAGGTGGCCGCGTTGCACCGGCGGGCGCATGCGCTGGCCGGCCGTGCCCTGGTGGTCGCTGCGTCCCGCGCCGACACGGCCGCGGCGATCCTCTCGGCGGAGTGCATGGACGTTCACGCGGCCGCGGCGGCCGGCGAGCACAGGATCCCGGCGTCCCTGTAGGGCGCCGGGATCGTCCTAGGGCTGGCTGTACCCGTCGAGGAACGACCCGATCCGGGTCACCGCGTCGGTGAGGTCCGCGGTCGTCGGCAGGGTCACGACGCGGAAGTGGTCGGGCTCCGGCCAGTTGAAGCCGGTGCCCTGCACGACCATGATCTTCTCCTTGCGGAGCAGGTCGAGCACCATCTGCCGGTCATCCTTGATCTTGAAGACCTTGGGGTCGAGGCGCGGGAAGAGATAGAGCGCGCCCTTGGGCTTGACGCAGGTCACACCCGGGATCTGGGTGAGCAGCCGGTACGCCGTGTCGCGCTGCTCCCGCAGGCGGCCGCCGGGCAGCACCAGCTCCTTGATCGTCTGCCGGCCGCTGAGCGCCGCGACCACGCCGTGCTGGCCGGGCATGTTGGCGCACAGTCGCATGTTGGCGAGGATCGTCAGCCCCTCGATGTAGGAGTCCGCGTGCGCCCGCGGCCCGGAGAGCGCCAGCCAGCCGACCCGGTAGCCCGCGACGCGGTACGCCTTCGACATGCCGTTGAACGTGAGGGTGAGCAGGTCGGGGGCGACGGCCGCGGTGGGGATGTGGGTGGCGTCGTCGTAGAGGATCTTGTCGTAGATCTCGTCGGAGCAGACGAGGAGGTTGTGGCGGCGGGCGATGTCCGTGAGGCCGCGGAGCACGTCCGCGCCGTAGACGGCGCCCGTCGGGTTGTTCGGATTGATGATCACCAGGGCCTTGGTGCGGTCGGTGACCTTGCGCTCGACGTCGGCGAGGTCGGGCATCCAGTCCGACTGCTCGTCGCAGCGGTAGTGCACGGCGGTGCCGCCGGAGAGGGAGACCGCGGCCGTCCAGAGTGGGTAGTCGGGGGCCGGGACCAGGACTTCGTCGCCGTCGTCGAGCAGGCCCTGCATGGCCATCACGATCAGCTCGGAGACGCCGTTGCCGATGAAGACATGCTCCACGTCCGTCTCGACGCCGAGCGTCTGGTGGTGCATGACCACCGCGCGGCGGGCGGCCAACAGGCCCTTCGCGTCGCCGTAGCCGTGCGCGTCGCCCAGATTGCGCAGGATGTCCTCCAGGATCTCCGGAGGGCACTCGAAGCCGAACGCCGCGGGATTGCCGGTGTTCAGCTTGAGGATGCGGTGACCCGCGGCTTCGAGACGCATCGCCTCCTCGAGTACCGGGCCCCGGATCTCGTAACAGACGTTCGCGAGCTTCGTCGACTGGATCACCTGCATACGGCAACTTTACGGGCGCGTAACGGAGACCGCTCCGTGTTTTGGGCCACGCGAGGTAGCGGGGCGAAATGCGGCGAATGGGGCCCGGTAATAGATCAATTGTTCGGGTGTCGTCGTACGCTTGTTTGCATGTCCGCCGTACACGAGGGTCAGGGACCGCCCACGGAGCCCCCGCGGCCCGAGGGCCCCGCGGACCGGCTCGGGCTCCAGGGGTCGCTGTTCGACCAGGCCGACGACATCGCGCTCGGTCAGCTCGGCGCTGCGCGCAGGACCGTGCTCGGCGCCGGGGCCTGGATCGACCTGCTGCCGGGCTGGCTCAGCGGGGCCGACGCGCTCTTCGAGCGGCTCGCCGAGGAGGTGCCCTGGCGGGCGGAGCGCCGGCGGATGTACGACAACACCGTCGCCGTGCCGCGGCTGCTCGCCTTCTACGACGAGGACGAGCCGCTGCCGCATCCGGTGCTCGACGAGGCGCGGGCCGCGCTCAGCCGGCACTACGCCGCGGAGCTGGGGGAGGGTTTCGCGACCGCCGGTCTGTGCCTGTACCGCGACGGGCGCGACAGCGTCGCGTGGCACGGGGACCGGATCGGACGGGGTTCCCACGAGGACACGATGGTGGCCATCCTCTCCGTGGGCACCCCTCGCGACCTGTTGCTGCGTCCGCGCGGCGGCGGACCCTCGATCCGGCGGCCGCTCGGCCACGGGGACCTGATCGTGATGGGCGGGTCCTGTCAGCGGACGTGGGAGCACGCGGTGCCCAAGAGCGCGCGGGCGGCCGGGCCCCGGATCAGCATCCAGTTCCGCCCGCACGGCGTCCGCTAGCCCTGCGGGGTCTGCGCCGCGGCCCCCTGCACGGGTGCGTCTTTGTGCGGGCTGCGCCCTGCGGGGGCGCGGGGAACTGCGCGAGCGACCATCCATGGCCTGGTGGTCCGGGGGCGGCGGGGAGTGCCCCTGTGGGGCGGTGGCGAGGTGCCGGTTTCGTCGTGGCCGGTCGCGCCGTTCCCCGCGCCCCTGCACGGCGGGGCTGCGGCCCGGCCCACGCGGGGGTGCGGGCAACCGTCCACCCGCCGTCCCCCTCTCGACCCAGGCGCGGGACGCGCGAAAAGGGACGTGTTACGCCGTCGTTATGGCGGAGGTGGCAGGCTCGTGCCGGAGAAGACGGAGGGGCGGCACACGTGCGTGTACTGGTCGTCGAGGACAGCCTCGAACTGCTGGACATCGTGGCGCAGGGACTGCGCGACCAGGGCTTCGCCGTGGACACCGCGCTCGACGGTGCGGAAGCCCTGGAGCAGGCCGCCGTCAACCGCTACGACGTCGTCGTCCTGGACCGCGACCTGCCGGAGGTGCACGGCGACGACGTCTGCCGCGCGGTGGTCGCGGGCGACGGACACGCCAAGGTGCTGATGCTCACCGCCGCGGCGACCATCGACGACCGGGTCGCCGGGCTGAACCTGGGCGCGGACGACTACCTGCCGAAGCCCTTCGCCTTCGCGGAACTGGTCGCGCGCATCCAGGCGCTGGGGCGACGGGCGCACCCGGCGCTCCCCCCGGTGCTCACCCACGCCGACGTCACCCTGGACACCGCACGCCGCACCGCCACCCGGGCCGGCCGGCCCCTGGCGCTCACCGGCAAGGAGTTCGGCATGCTCCAGGTGCTGCTCGGGGCGCGCGGCGCCGTCGTCACCAGTGAGGAGTTGCTGGAGAAGGTATGGGACGCGCACGCCGACCCCTTCACGAACACGGTCCGCACCACCCTCTCGCGGCTCCGCCGCAAGCTGGGCACCCCGGAGCTGATCGAGACGGTCACGGGCGCGGGCTACCGCCTGCGGTGACCCGATCGCCCACGCCGGGCCAAGCGCCCCCGTGGGCCCGGCCGCCCACGTCGGGCCGGCCGCCCGCGTCGGGCCAGGTGCCCGCGCCGAACGGGCCGTCCGACGCGGGCCACGCGGCCGGGACCGGGCAGCCGCCCGGAACGGGCCAGTCGCCCGGCCCGGGCGGGGCGCCCCCGGCGCCCCCGGCGCCCCCGGCGGGCCCGGTGGCACGGAGGGGCCGACCGAGCCTCTTCGGCCGGGCCGGCCTTCCCGGCTCACTCCGGCTCCGCCTGACCGCCGTCTACGGCGGCCTGTTCCTGATCGCCGGCACGGCGCTGCTGGCCATCACCTACGGCCTCGTCGCCCGGCAGATCGGCGCCCGCGCCACCCGCCTGCCCCGCGCCGGTGAACTCCGCGCCCTGGCGCCCGAGCTGTGGCGTTCGCTCGGTACGGGCGCCGGCACCGGAACCGGCGTCGGCCGCGGCGCGACGCTGCGCGCCATCCGCCAGGCGGCGGCGGACGAGCGTGCCAACGCCCTGCACCAGCTCATGACGCAGTCCGCCGTCGCGCTGGCCTTCATGACCCTGGTTGCCGTGGTCCTCGGCTGGGTGCTGGCCGGCCGGGCGCTCGGCCCGCTCCGGGAGATCACGGCCACCGCCCGCCGCCTCTCCACCCACAACCTCGACGAGCGGATCAACCTGCCGGGTCCCGGCGGCGAGCTGAAGGACCTCGCGGACACCTTCGACGGGATGCTGGCACGGCTGTCCGCGGCCTTCGAGGCCCAGCGGAGGTTCGCCGCGAACGCCTCCCACGAGCTGCGCACCCCGCTGACGGTGCAGCGCGCCGCCATCGACGTCGCCCTCGCGAACCCCACCGAGGAGTCGCTGCGCACCATGGCGCTGCGGCTGCGCGCCGCGACCGAGCGGCACGAGCACGTGATCGAGAGCCTGCTGACGCTGGCCCGCAGCCAGAGCGGCGTGGACCGCTGTGAGAGCGTCGACCTGGCGGTGGCGGCCGAGACCGCGCTGGCCGGCGTCGAGGCCGAGGCCGACGCGCGGGAGCTGCGCGTGGAGCGCCGCCTCGCGCCCGCGGCGCTGCTCGGCGACCCCGTCCTGGTCGAACGGCTCGCCGTCAACCTGGTGCAGAACGCCACCCGGCACAACGTGCACGGCGGCTGGCTCGGCGTGACGACCCACACCGACGGCCGGCACGTCACCCTCCAGGTGGCCAACACCGGCCGTGCGCTCCCGCAGGAGAAGGTCGCGGAACTCTTCCAGCCGTTCCGCCGGATGACCCCGGACCGCGTCACCGCCGGCCGTGCGGCGCGGCAGGGCGAGCGGGCGGCGGACCGGCCGGGGGAGTGTACGGCGGACCGGCCGGGGGAGCGGGCGGCACCCGGTCCTGCGGAGGTGGACGGGGTGCCGCCCGGGACGGTGCGGACGGACGCCGGCGCGGCCGCCCCGGTGGGGGCCCGCGCGGCGCTAGCCCGGGGCGCCGCGACCGCCGCGCCGCCCGCTGGAGCAGGCCTCGGCCTGTCGATCGTGGCCGCCATCGCCGCGGCGCACGGCGGCACATGCACCGCCCGGGCTCGCCCGGACGGCGGACTCGACGTCGCGGTGCGCCTTCCCGTCATCCGTCCCCCACTGCCGTGAGGTCACGGGAGGCGCACCTCCAGGACCGGGCCGCGCCCCGGCCCACGCAGGGGCGCGGGGCTGGGCGGGGCTGCGCCCGGGCAGGGCGCGTCAGACGCTGGACTGCGCTGCGTCCTTCTGCGCAGCGTGCGGCAGCTCGCCGAAGTGCTTGCGGAACTGCTTGCGCAACTCCTTCAGTTCCTTGGGGTCGAAGTCCTTGCCCAGCCGGTCCCGCAGCTTCTTGCGGACGTCCTTGGCGAAGGCGCGCGGTGGGTCGCTGACCGTCCCGGCCGTGCGCACGTCGCCGTCGCGGGTGCCGGTGACGGTGACCGAGTCGCCGGTCCTGACGTCCTTGGCCGAGGCGTCGTCGGACTTCTCCGTGGCGAACCTGGTGTCCTTCGACACGGTCCACGTCCACTTGGTGCCGTCGGAGCTCTGCACCGTGAGGCTGCCGCCCGAGACGGACGTCACCTTGCCGCTCTGGACGTCGCGCGTGGTCAGCTTGCCGGTCTTCGGGTCCTGCGTCACCGACTCGCTGTGCAGCACACGCGGCACCTTCGGGGCGTCCGGCGCCGTGGGGGAGCCCTGCGAGTCCTGTGACCGGGCCTGGGACGGAGCCGGGCTCGTGCCACTGGTCGAAGCGCTCGCCGTCGCGGCGAACGCCACTCCGCCGGCACACAGCACGGTGGCTCCGGCCAGGGCCAGAGTCCGCTTGTTCATGGCGCATCCTCTCTGTGGTTCGGATACGGGCAGCATGGCGGACGGCGCCTAACACGGGTGTTACGTGCCGGTGCCCGGTCAGGAGCGTGAGGCGCCCGCGCCGCGCACCGTGCGCCCCGCCAGCACATCCGTGCGCCGACCGTCCTCGATGACGAAGCGGCCGTCGATGAGTACATGGGGGATGCCGGTCGGCAGGGTGCGGGGGGAGTCGAACGTCGAGCCCGCGGCGACCGTCTGCGGGTCGAAGAGCACCAGGTCGGCGCGGTAACCCTCGCGCACCAGGCCGCGGTCGGGCAGCCGCAGCCGCGCGGCGGCCCGCCCGGTGAGATGGGCGACGCACTCCTCCAGGGAGAGCAGGCCCAGCTCGCGCACATAGTGACCGAGGTAGCGGGGGAACGTGCCGTACGCGCGCGGGTGCGGCTTGTCGCCCTGCAGGATGCCGTCCGAGCCGCCGGTGTGCACCCGGTGCCGCATGATCCGGCGGACGTTCTCCTCGTGCCCGACGTGCTGCAGGATCGTCGGTCCCAGCCGGTCGGCCAGCAGCAGGCGGCGGGCGGTCGTCCAGGGCCGCTCGCCGCGCTCGGCCGCGGTCGCCCGTACGGTGCGGCCCACATGGCCGGCCAGGGCGGGGTCGCGGACGCCGGAGATCTCGATGGTGTCCCAGTCGATCGGCACCCCGTGGCAGCCGTCCGAACCGGTCACCTCCAGGTCGTGGCGGATGCGTTCGGCGGTCGGGTCGTCCCGCAGCCGCGCCAGGATCGCCTCGGGCCCGCCGACCGCCGCCCAGCTCGGCAGCATCGACACCAGGGTGGTGGACCCCGGCGTGTACGGATAGGTGTCCAGGGTGATGTCGGCGCCGGCGGCCAGCGCGCGGTCGAGCAGCGCGATCAGGTCCGGGGCACGGCCCTCGTTCACCTGGAAGTTCATGGTGGCGTGCGCCAGGTGCAGGGGGCAGTTCGCCGCGCGGGCGAGGGCCACCATCTCCTCGTATGCCTCCAGGGCGCCCGCGCCGTACGAGCGGTGGTGCGGGCAGTAGTAGCCGCCGTGCTCGGCCACGACCCGGCAGAGGGCGGTGAGTTCGGCGTTCCGGGCGTACATGCCGGGGGTGTAGGTGAGGCCGGAGGACATGCCGACCGCGCCCTCGCGCATGCCCGCGGCGACCAGCTTCCGCATGCGGTCCAGCTCGGCGGCGGTGGCGTCGCGGTCGTCCCAGCCGACGGCGAGCATCCGGACGGTGCCCTGCGGGATCAGGTAGGCGGCGTTGACGGCGATGCCGGCGCCGCCGAAGCCGTGGTCCAGGCGGTCCAGGTACTCGCCGACCGAGCGCCAGGTGGGCGTGATGGCCGGGGCGCCCCGATCGTCGAGGATGTCGCCGTTCCAGCCCGCGATGGCCTGGCCGACCTCGGCGAGGGTGCGGTCGTCGACGGGCGCGTACGACAGGCCGTCCTGGCCGATGACTTCGAGGGTGACGCCCTGGGCGGCCTTGGCGCTGTGGTCCGGGTCGCGGAGCAGGGCGAGGTCGCTGTGGGCGTGCATGTCGATGAAGCCGGGGGAGAGGGCGAGGCCGTGCGCGTCCAGCGTCCGGCGGCCGGAGAGCGTGGGTTCTCCCGCCCTGCGGATCCGGGCGATCCGCCCGCCTTCCAGAGCGACGTCGGCACGGTACGGAGGCCGTCCCGTGCCGTCGACGACCAGGGTGTCCTGGATGACCAGATCCATGATGTGCCTTTCGCCACTTCGGTACGGCGCGCCATGGAGGGGCGCGGGGAACCGGGGGCAGCCTCCCACGCCTCCACGGCGGTGGGGGGAGCGACCAGCTCCGGCGGAACCGTCGGACCGTCACCGTCCCAGGGGGGCGGTTTCCGTCGTGTCCCGGCCACCGGCGGGTGGTGGGCCGGGCTCGCTAGAAGAACGTGCGGACGTAGTCCGTGACCGCGCCGTCCGGCTCGGTGACCGGGATCAGCGACCACTTGTCGAACGACGTACACGGGTGCGACAACCCGAGCCCCACCCAGTCCCCGACCCGCAGCCGCGCCTCGGGCCCGGTCCGCACCCACGTGTGCTGGTCCGAGAGCTTCACGACCTCGATCCCGGCCGCGGGCCGCTCCACCTCGCCCCCACCGCCGCCGACGAGGCCACCCGCACCGGCCTCCCGGATGGCCTGCGCCTCGGGCAGGTCGAGGTCGTACGCCGCGTCCCGCTTCCCTGCGTTCAGGAACGCCTGCTCGGCCGAGGGCCGCGAGACCACCTGCGCCCACAGCCGGAACGCGGGGTGCAGCGCCCCTTCCCCCGGCACCCGGTTGAAGGGCGTGACATGCCGGTAGTGCCCGTCGTCGTGCGACACGTACGCGCCGGAGCGCAGCAGCTTCCGCACCGGCAGGGAGAGTTCGGGCAGTTCGGCGAAGACGTCCGCGACGGCGTCGAACCACGCGCTGCCGCCCGCGCTCAGCACGATCTCGTCCAGCCCCGCGCCGTCGAACCGGCCCGCCTTGTCGAACTCGACGAGCAGCGCCGTCAGCCGGCGCAGCCAGCCGTGCACCCGCTCGACGGTGGCGTCCGGCACCTCGCCCTCGTACCCGGCCACGCCCACCAGCCGCAGCGTGCCGGCCGCGGTCACCGCGTCCGCGACGGCCCGGCACTCCGCCTCGGTGCGGACACCGGTGCGGGCGCCCTCGCCCGCGGCCAGCTCGACCACGACATCCACCGGCCGCGCCGTGCCGCCCGCCGGCACCGGGGCGGCGCGCAGGATCCCGTCCATCAGCTCCACGCCGCGCACCGAGTCGACGTAGCAGACGAACCGGAAGCCGGGGTCGGCGGCGAGCTGCCCGGCGATCCAGGTCAGCGCGGGCGCGTCCACCAGCTCGTTGGCGAGGAAGACGCGCGGGACGCCGAAGGCGCGCGCCACCCGCACCTGGTGCGGCACCGCGAGCGTGATGCCCCAGGCGCCGTGCTGGAGCTGGCGCGCGAAGAGCTGTGGCGCCATGGACGTCTTGCCGTGCGGCGCGAAGGACAGGCCGTGCCGGTCGGCGTAGCTCTCCAGCAGGGAGAGGTTGTGGGCGAGGCGCCGGGCGGAGAGCGTCAGGACCGGGGTGGTGAAGCCGTCCGTGAAGAGGTTCCTGCGCTGGGCCGCGAGTTCGCCGACGGTCAGGCCCTCGGCGTCCGGCGGCAGGCCGCGGAAGCGGTGGTCGATGCGCTCGTCCGCCAGGCGCCCGGCGGCCTCGACGACCCTCCGCACGGCCGGATCGGCCGCCCGGCGCCCCGCGGGGTCGCCGCGCTCACCACGGTCGGGGGCGGCGGGGCCCCCGGAGGAGGGAGCAGAGTCACCGGTCACGTGGTCGGACGCCATGGAGCCCTCCTGCTTCGTTGCACATTCTGCAACAGTCATTGCGTATGCCGCTCACTGCTGTCTAACATCCCAGCCACGCCGGGTCAACGGAGCCGTACGACCCACCCCCGGCGGCCTGGACGAGCGAGACGAGCGAGGAGCCGACGATCGTGACCGCCTCCGGAGCCGGGGACCCCGAACGCGCGACGGACGAGCGCGGCGGCGCCGTTCCGCCGGACACCGGCCCGCCCGGCGCGGGCCCGCCCGGCGTTCGCCGCACCGGTGCCGCGCGCCCGGCGCCGGCGCCCCCGCCCCCGCCGTCCCGCGCCGTGCCCGCCGCCCGCATCGACCTGGTCGCGCTCGGCGAGTCCATGGTCACCTTCCTGCCCGGCAGGCCCGGGCGGCTCGCCGACGTGCCGTCCTTCGAACGGGCCATCGGCGGCGCCGAGTCGAACGTCGCGTGCGGTCTCGCCGGCGCCGGGCACACCGCGAAGTGGGTGAGCCGGGTCGGCGCGGACGGCTTCGGGGAGCACCTGGTGGAGCGGATCGCCTCGTACGGCGTCGACACCTCCGACGTGCAGCGCGACCCGCACCGGCCGACCGGCGTCTACTTCCGCACGGCGGGGGAACGCGCGGTCTCCCGTACCAGCGCGAACGCTCCGGATGCGCCGGCTCCCTCGGCTGCGCCGGCTCCCTCGGGTACTCCGGATACCGAAGCGGCGCCGGACGCGGTCGCCGCACCCACGGCCGGCGCGGTGCCCGCCGCCCCGGACTCCGCCTCCGTCACCGCCCCGCAGGCACCGGCCGCCGCCCCGCTCTCCGAGGTCGTCTACTACCGGGCCGGTTCCGCCGCCTCCGCCATGTCCCCGGCGAACATGCCGGGCGACGTCCTGCGGTCCGGACGGATCCTGCACCTGACCGGCATCACCGCCGCCCTCTCCGCGGACTGCCGCGCCCTCCTGGACGACCTCACCACCCGCCCGGCCCTGGAGGCGGCGCACGCCGGCGCGCCGGACGGCTCGGACACCGGCCCACCGACCGGGGCCGGGACAGGGGCCCGAGCCGGAGCGGGCGCTCACGACCGGCCGTCCGCGCACCGCCCGCTGCTCTCCTTCGACGTCAACTACCGCGTCGGCCTCTGGCGCCCCGCCGACCGGCCGGGCGCCACCCTGCTGGGCCTCGCCCGCCGCTGCGACCTCGTCTTCGTCGGCGAGGACGAGGCCGAGGCCGCCTGGGGCGTCACCGGCGGGCCCGCCGCCGTCCGGGCCCTGCTGCCCGAGCCCCGGCTCCTCGTTGTCAAGCAGGGCGCGACCGGCGTCACCGTCTTCCACCGGGAGGAACCGGCCGAGGAGACAGCCGGCGAGGCGGCGGACAAACCGGTGGAAGAGGCGGTCGGGACGGCGGACGGGCCGGTCGACAAGGCGGGCGAGGAGGCGACGGACGGGACGGCGTCCGGGCCGGACAGGGCCGCGGGCCCCGACACCGTCACCTTCGTCCCCGCCCTGCACGTCGACGTGGTCGCCCCGGTCGGCGCGGGCGACGCCTTCGCCGCCGGGTTCCTCTCCGGCACGCTGCGCGGACTGCCGGTACGGGACCGGGTCCGGCACGGCCACCTGATGGCCGCCGCCGCCCTCACCGTCCCCGGCGACCTGGGTGACCTCGGCACGCCGCCCACCGGGGACGCGCCCACCGGAGCCCTGCCCACCGGAGCCCTGCCCACCGGAGCCCTGCCCACCGAGGGCCCGTCCGCCGGGGGCCCGAACGCCTCTCCGCCCGCCACACCCCCGTCCTCCCCCTGGCTCGCCCGCGCCGACCGGCTGGCCGCCCTGGACGACACCGCATGGGGGACACTTCGACTCGGCCCCGGCTGGACGGACATGACCGGCGCCGGCCGGACGGACGCGACCGACGCGCCCCGGGCCGGCTCCCCGGGGCGGGGGAGCGGGACCGACGAGGAGGTGCGTTCACCATGAGCCAGACCGTCGACCGTGCGCTGAGCATCCTGCCGCTGCTCGCGGAGGGCCCCGCCGACCTCGGCAGGGTCGCCGAACGCCTCGGCGTGCACAAGTCCACCGCCCTGCGCCTGCTGCGCACCCTGCACGACCACGGCCTCGTCTACCGCCAGTCCGACCAGCGCTACCGCCTCGGCGCCCGGCTCTTCGCGCTCGCCCAGCAGGCCGTGGAGAGCCTGGACGTCCGCGAGATCGCCCACCCCCACCTCGTCGAACTCAACGAGCGGTGCGGGCACACCGTGCACCTCGCCGTCCACGAGGAGGACGAGGTGCTGTACATCGACAAGGTGGAGAGCCGCTACCCGGTCCGGATGTACTCGCGGATCGGCAAGCCGGTCGCCATCACCGTCGCCGCGGTCGCCAAGCTGCTGCTGGCCGACCTGCCCGAGGCCGAGCGCCGGGCGTTCGCGCACCGCCTCGACTACCCCATGTACACGCCCCGTTCGACGCCGAACGCCACCGCCTTCCTCAAGGAGCTGGCGGCCGTGCGCGAACAGGGCTGGGCCACCGACCTCGGCGGCCACGAGGAGTCCATCAACTGCATCGGCGCGCCGATCACCGGCGCCGACGGCAGGGCCGTGGCCGCCATGTCGGTGTCCGCACCGAACGTGGTGGTGACGGCGGAGGAACTGCTCACCCTGCTGCCGCTGGTACGCCGCACCGCGGACGCCATCAGCCGGGAGTACTCGGGCCACCCCGGCGCGGGGCCGACTCCGACCCGGGCCTTCGCCGCGGCGCCGTCCACGGCGGCTTCCCCGGCACCACTCGCGGCGCCGCCCGCGGCACCCTCCGCGCCACCACTCGCCGCGTCCCCCGCGGTGGCCCCTTCCGTACCACCCGCCGCGTCTC
Organism: Streptomyces sp. DSM 116793; assembly: GCF_057320905.1. NCBI lineage: Bacteria > Bacillati > Actinomycetota > Actinomycetes > Kitasatosporales > Streptomycetaceae > Streptomyces > Streptomyces sp. DSM 116793. The sequence goes on from NZ_CM170494.1 coordinate 5,917,098, forward strand.
CCGCGGCGGCTTCCCCCGCACCATCGCACGTACACCCCACCAAGGACCGCCCATGACCGAGAAGACCGCCCTCACCCCCGCGACCCACACCACCCCGCCCGCGAAGTTCTCCCACGGCGTCAGGAAGGGCAACATCCTCCAGGTCGCCGGCCAGGTCGGCTTCCTGCCCGCCGTCGAGGGCCAGCCGCCCACCCCGGCCGGGCCCACCCTGCGCGAGCAGACCCTCCAGACCCTCGCCAACGTCAAGGCGATCCTCGAAGAGGGCGGCGCGACCTGGGACGACGTGATGATGATCCGCGTCTACCTCACGGACGTCGACCACTTCGCGGAGTTCAACGCCATCTACAACGGCTACTTCGAGGAGCAGGACCTCAAGGAGCCGCCCGCCGCCCGCACCACCGTCTACGTCGGGCTGCCCAAGGGCCTGCTCGTCGAGATCGACGCGCTCGCCGTGCTGGGCTGAGCGGGCGCGGCCGGCCGTCCCGGACCACAGGCCGGCGGCGGCGGGGGCGGCCCACAGGCCGGCGGCGGGGGCGGCCCACAGGCCGGCGGCGGCGAGGGCGGCCGCGACGGGGCCGGCCGCGGCGGGGGCGGCCGCCCGGCCACCTGGCTCGATCCGGCCCTGACACCAGCACGGACACCCACGGCGACACCACCACGAACACGCACGGCGACACCACTACGAACACGCACGGCGCGGCGCCGACCACGGTGCCGCGCCGCGCTGCACCCTGCCCTGTTCGCGAAAGTCATATGGAATTACGAGGTCCCCCATGCCCCCGTTCCCCCATGCCCTGGCCGCCGCCGGGGCATCCCCCCATGCGCTGGCCGCCGGCGCGGCGCCGCAGACCCCGCCCCACACGGGCGGCCTGCTGCTCCTGATCGACGGCACGCCAGGTCTGCTGACCATCGCCGCGCTCGGCATCCTGCTGCTGCTCTTCCTGATCATCAAGGTCAGGCTGCAGCCGTTCGTGGCGCTGCTCGCGGTCTCCATAGCCGTCGGCCTCGCGGCCGGGCTGTCCGTCACCGAGTTGTTCGGCACCGTACAGAAATCGGACGCGGTCTCGCTGATCGAGTCCGGCATGGGCGGCACCCTCGGCCATATCGCGATCATCATCGGCCTCGGCACCATGCTCGGCGCGGTCCTGGAGGTCTCCGGCGGCGCCGAAGTGCTCGCCGGGCGGCTGATACGCCTCTTCGGGGAGCGGCGCGCCCCGCTCGCCATGGGCCTCACCGGCCTCATATTCGGCATCCCGGTCTTCTTCGACGTCGGCATCTTCGTGCTCGCGCCACTCGTCTACGCGGCCGCCAAGAGGTCCGGCAAGTCGATCATCCTCTACGCCATGCCGATGCTGGCGGGCCTGTCCATGACGCACGCCTTCCTGCCGCCCCACCCCGGCCCGGTCGCCGCCGCCGCGCTGCTCCACGTCGACCTCGGCTGGATCATCGTGATGGGCGTCGTCTGCGGGCTGCCCGCCGTGCTCGCCGCGTGGGTGTGGTCCGCGTGGATCGGGCGGCGGCTCTTCGTGCCCGTGCCGCAGGACATGGCCGAGGCCGCGGAGGAGGCCAGACAGGCGCTGCTCGCCGAGCAGCGGGCCGCGGGCGTCACCCCGCCGGAGAAGCCCGTGCCGCTCGGCACCGTGCTCGCCATCATCGGCACTCCTCTGGTGCTGATCCTGCTGGCCACCTTCTCCTCCATCGTCTTCGATCCGTCCACGGGACGCTCCGTGGTGGAGTTCCTGGGCCATCCCTTCGTCGCGCTGAGCATCGCGCTCGGCCTCGCCTACTGGCTGCTCGGCCTGCGCCGCGGCTGGTCGCGGAAGTCGCTGGAGGCCGTCTCGACCGCTTCCCTCAAGCCGGTCGGCAACATCCTGCTGGTGGTCGGCGCGGGCGGGATCTTCGGTGCCGTCCTCAAGGGCAGCGGGGTCGCCCAGGCGCTCTCCGACACCTTCCACAACGTGGGCCTGCCGGTGATCGTGCTGGCGTACCTGATCTCCCTGGTGCTGCGGGTCGCGCAGGGCTCCGCGACCGTCGCCATCGTCACCACCGCGGGCATCGTCTGGCCGCTGCTGGAGCACGGCGGGCACTCGCAGGCCTTCGTGGCGCTGGTGATCATGGCCATCTCGGCGGGTTCGATCTTCGCCTCGCACGTCAACGACGGTGGGTTCTGGATGGTCGCCAAGTACTTCGGCATCAGTGAGCGCGACACCCTGAAGACCTGGACGGTCCTGGAGTCCGTGCTGTCCGTGGCCGGCTTCGCGATGGCCTCGGTGGTGAGCCTCTTCGTGTAGGCGACGGCCGCCCCCTGGCCCGGGCGCACGGCCGCCGCGGCCGCCCGCCGTGGCGCCGTGCGCCTGACCGGCCCGGCTGTCGCGAACACAGGTTCGTCGTCCATACTGCCCGCCGTGGAGCAGCGCAAAGATCTGAAGATCCAGCCAGTGCAGGTCGCCTCGACTGATCCTGCGTTCATCTCCGGCCTCATGTCCTCCGGCCGCGACGAGCACGGAGACCAGCGGGACGACGCCGCCACGGAACAGGCGGAGCAGGACGACGCGGCGGCGACCGCGGACGCCGACGGTCCCGGGACCGCGGGGAAGGAGGAGGCTCCCGAGAAGGACGCCGAGGTCGAAGGCTCGGGCGAGCCCGAGGCGGAGGCCGGGACTGAGGCGGAGGCCGAGGAGGACGGCCCCGCAGCGGCGGGGGAGGACGCGGACGCCGAGGCGGACTCCGAAGCGGACGCCGCTGCCGGTGCCGCCGACGGCGATGCCGAGGACGACGGCAAGCCGTCGTTCCAGGCCGAGGACCGGCGGGGCTCGATCGCCGTCGACGCCGAGGGCGTCCGGTTCACGCTGGACGACCAGGCGGCGGAGTGGACCTGGGACGAGATCGGCGCGGTCGAGTACGAGACCTCCCGCTTCGGCCGCCGGCTCACGGTCACCGTGCACACCCCCGACCGCCGCTGGTACCCCGCCGAGGCACAGGCCCCCGACAAGGCCACGCTCAAGGCGTGGACGGCCCGGCTCGACGAGGTCCTGGACGCGTACTTCGACGACGAGGACGAGGAAGTGCCGGCGGAGCCGGCGGCCGAGTCCGAGGAGGACTCGGCCGAGGCGGAGGTCCCCGCCAGTAGCTGACGGTGCCCCCTCAGGGGTGCGGGACTCTATCGACATGCGGTTCCGCCGCGTGGGTGCGGCCGGCTCCGACGAATCCGTCAGGCCGTCACCGGCCCGGAGGGGCGGTCTGGGTCTCCGGGCCACCGGCCGGTTGGGGAGGGGAGTGCGCACAGTCGCTCGCGCCCCCGGCGGGGGCACCGCCCCGGAAGGCCGCCCCGGAAGGGGCCGCACGCCCCCTTGTGCACCCGCAGAACTTTCGCTTACTTGAAGCGCATGGCGGAGACAACGGACAACGCAGGCGCGGACAACCTGGGCACCGCGGCACAGGCGGCCGGGGTGCCCGCCGTGCGCAAGGCCAGCTGGAAGTACATCGGCCCGGGCATCGTCGTCGCCGCGACCGGCGTGGGCGCGGGCGACCTCGTCGCCACGCTGATCGCCGGCTCCAAGTTCGGCTACACCCTGATGTGGGCGGCGATCATCGGCTGCCTGGTGAAGATCTCGCTCGCCGAGGCCACCGGCCGCTGGCACCTGGCGACCGGGCGCACCATGTTCGACGGCTGGCGCTCGCTCGGCAACTGGACCTCCGTCTACTTCGGCATCTACATCGTCATCTGGGGACTCGTCTACGGCGCCACGGCGATGTCCTCGACCGCGCTGCCGCTGGCCGCGCTCTTCCCGGACATGCCCGGCGGGCTGAAGACGTTCGCCATAACGGCCGGTCTCATCGGTCTCGTGCTCGTGTGGTTCAACCGCTACCACCGGTTCGAGAAGCTGATGACGGTGCTGATCGGCATCAAGTTCCTCATCGTGGTGTACGTCGCGATCCGGGTCGCACCGGACCTGCCCGCCGCGTTCGCGGGGCTGCTGCCGGTCCTCCCGGACGGCTCGGTCCTCTACACGCTCGGCCTCATCGGCGGCGTCGGCGGCACCATCACGATGGCCGCGTACGGCTACTGGGTCAACGCCAAGGGCTGGACGGGCCCCTCGTGGATGAAGGTGATGCGGCTCGACAACCGCGTCGCCTACCTCACCACCGGCGTCTTCGTGGTGGCGATGCTGATCATCGGCGCCGAGCTGCTGCACGCCTCGGGCATCGCGCTTGCCTCCGGGGACAAGGGCCTGGTCGACCTCTCGTCGATCCTGGAGGACCGCTTCGGCGTGTTCACCGCCAAGCTGTTCCTGGTGGGTTTCTGCGCCACCTCGTTCTCCGCGCTCGTCGGCGTCTGGCACGGCGTCTCGCTGCTCTTCGCGGACTTCGTCGAGCGGCTGCGCAGCGGCCGGGAGTCCCGCGCGGAGGAGATCGCCGCCGGCGCCCGCGAGCGGACCCTGCCGTTCCGTGCCTACCTGCTCTGGCTGACGTTCCCGCCGATCGCCCTGCTCTGGCTGAACCAGCCGTTCGGCCTGGTGGTCGTCTACGGCGTGCTCGGCGCGTTCTTCATGCCGTTCCTGGCGCTGACGCTGATCTGGATGCTCAACACCTCCCGCACGCCCGCGCAGTGGCGCAACGGCATCCTCAGCAACGCGATGCTCGGCATCGCGGCCCTGCTGTTCGTGGTGCTCTGCGTTCAGCAGGTCCGCGACCTGCCCTGGTAGCCGCCGCCCCGCCGCTCCCCGGCGGAAACGGCCTCGGACAGCCCGCAGCGCCGCCGGAAGAGCGGCGGCGCTGCGGACCGTGGGGGGTTGGAAAGTGGCTTGTGGGGGGTCAGGGGAGGGCGTGCACGTGCGCGCCCACGCCGTCGGACCAGGCGTTGCCCGAGGCGGCGTCCCAGTTGGTCGACCAGGTCATGGCGCCGCGCAGGTCCGGGTAGGTCCTGTCCGGCTTGAAGGAGCCGCATCCGGTGCCCTGGGTCAGGCAGTCCAGGGCGTTGTCGACGACGCTCGGGTCGACGTAGCCGCCGCCGGCCGCGCTGGCCGACGCGGGCACGCCCAGGCCGACCTGGGAGGGGGCGAGGCCGTTCTCCAGTTGGATGCAGGCGAGCGAGGTGAGGAAGTCCACCGTGCCCTGGCTGTACACCTGGCCGTCGCAGCCCAGCATCGAGCCGCTGTTGTAGTACTGCATGTTGACGACGGTGAGGATGTCCTTGATGTTCAGCGCCGTCTTGAAGTACTCGTTGTCGGGCGACTGCATGTCGACGGTCTGCGGTGCCATCGTCACGATCAGGCCGCTGCCGGCCTCCTGGCCGAGCGTCTGGAGGGCCTTCGACATGTAGGTGGAGTCGAGCCCGTTCTCCAGGTCGATGTCGACGCCGTCGAACCCGTACGTCTCCATCAGGGAGTGGACGGAGTCGGCGAAGGCCTGCGCGGAGGCGTCGTCGTTCACGGCGACCGTGCCGTTCGCGCCGCCCACCGAGATGATGACCTTCTTGCCGTCGGCCTGCTTGGCGGCGATGTCGGCCTTGAACTGGTCCTCGGTGTAGCCGCCGAGAGCCTGGCCGAGACCGGAGTCCAGCGAGAAGGAGACCGCGCCGGGCGTCGAGGTGGCGTCCGCGAAGGCCACGGCGATGATGTCGTACTGGTCGGACACGTCGGAGAGCTTCTGCACGGTGGCGCCGTTGTCGAAGTTCTGCCAGTAGCCGGTCACGGCGTGCTCGGGCAGGTCGGCGGCGGCCCCGGCGGCCGTGCGGACGGTGTCGGTGCCGGCCGCGTCGGCGCGGTCCGTGGTGGGGCCGGCGAGGGTGAACGCGGCAGCCGCGACGGCGGCGGCGACCACGGCCGCCCAGGCCCTGCTGCGTCTGCCGGGCGCGGTGCTGGTGTCGATGGGGTCCGGTACGCGGTCCACTAGCAGCCTCCGGTGGGGGGAAGGTCGTTCGGGCGCCCCGCGGCAGGAGCCGGCGAGGCACCCGTCAGGGGCTCTGCGGGTACGGAACGGTGGCCACCGTCGGCGTACAACGCTGGTTCAGACCAATAGAGTTGTCAAGACCTCTGGAAGAGGGACCACCCATGTGAGCGCTCCCGCCGGCGCCGGCCCGTGGGCTGCCCCTTCACGTCCGCAGCCGCCTCACGACGGCTGCCGCGTGTCGACCTGCCGCCGCAGCGCGACGGCTGCCGCCGCCGCACGGGCGGCGGCCGCGTCATGACTCCGTCCGCTGCCACCGGTCGGCGGCCCAGCCGACCGCGCAGCCCGCGGCCAGCGCCGCGTTGGACAGCCACAGGCCCTGCGCGCCGAAGCCCGGCCGGTGCCACTGCACGGAGAGCGCCACGACCTGGGCGCCCACCGGCACGGCCCAGGCCGCCACCGCGTGCCGGACGGGCAGCAGGCAGTACGGCTCGGGGTGCATCCGCGCCGCGGCCCAGGCGGCGAGCGCCACGCACACCAGGTTCGGCAGGTGCACCAGCAGCATGGCGGCCCCGAACGAGCGGGTCCCGCCGGGGCCCACGAACGTCCCGTACACCAGCGTCACCTGGAGGTACTCGGTGACGATCAGCACGACGATGCCCGCTGCCCACGCCCGCGCGAAGGCGAACGCCCCCGCGCCGCGCTCCCCCGCGCCCGGTCCGGCCCCCGCCGCGCCCGGGAGGCCGGTACGGAAGTCCGGGCGCGATCCGGTGCGTGACCAGTCGTGGTGCCAGTCGGGCTGCTGCGGGGGGCGTGCCATCAGGTGCCTCCGAAGACCTGGACGAGGAAGAGCGTGCCGAACCCCGCGGTGCCGAGGCCGCAGCCGCCCACCAGCGCCAGGCACTGCAGCACCGGGGACCAGGTGCCGCGTCCTGCGATGGTGGCGGTGCCGGCCGGGTCGCGCGGGTCGTAGGCGACGGTGACGGCCGTGCCCTCCGCCATGGACCACCCGGCCAGGTCCTCGAACTCCACCGGCTCGCCGTCGGCGGTGCGGAAGGCGAAGAAGTGCCGGGTGGCGTCGGAGCGGTTGTAGGGCTCGGTCTCGACCCGTATGCAGGAGCCGGTGGTGCGGGTGCCGCCGCGCAGCGTCCGCACCACCGTCGCGAGCCGCCGGGCGTACTTCGCGGTGAGCGCCCCGAAGAACACCGTGAGCAGCCCGCAGACGATCAGTCCTCCGCCGGGAACGTGCATGGTCAGTGCACCTCGACCGAGTCGACGATCCGCTTCAGGTCCGCGTCCGCGAGGGTGCCCCGCCGGGCGTCGATGCGGACGGCGAACGTCTTGTCCTTCGAGTCCAGGCCGGTGAGGATCACGCCCCGGATCCGGGTGCCCTTGGGCGGTGTGTGGTCCCTGCCGGTCGAGCCGAACTCGAAGTCGATGCGCCGGGCGTCGTCGGTCCCGGCCAGCTTCACCTTCCTGGTGCCCTTGATCGTCGAGCCGAGCTGGATGCCGGCCTCGGCGGCGATGGCCGCGTCCTCCGCGGTGTCCGCCCGGGTGAAGCCGACCTGGACGGTGATCAGGGAGACGGTGACGCCGTGCTCGGTGCGCTGCGCGGCGGCCGCGTTGTACCGGCTGCGCCGGGCGGCGCTCTGCTCGGTGTAGCCGTCCGGGCCCTTCGGGTACGACACGCTGACGCTGCCGGTGGTGAGCGTGCCCCAGCCGTCCGGCACCGAGCCTCCCGCGCCGGGGCCGGAGCCGTCCTGCTGCGTGCCGCAGCCGCTCACGGCGAGCGCGGCGGCGCACAGCGCGGCGGCGAGCGCGCCCCGGCGCGTACGGGAGTCGCCCGGGCGCCTACGGGAGCCGGCCCGGCGCGCACGGGAGCCGGCCCGGCGCGTACGAGAGTCGTACCGGCGCCCACGGGACGCGGCCGGAGCGTCGGTGTCCATGGTCGTGGTCGAGGTGGTCATCGTGGGGGTGCCCGTCATGGCTCCTCGCTTCTGTCCCCCCGTGGGGTACCTCCCACGCCCTGGCGGCGGTGGGGGACGGTGGCTGGATGACTGCTCCGGGCCGCCGCCTCGGCACCGGCCCGGCACCGGTCGGATCGTCCCGGGTCATTGCGCACAGTAGCTGTAGGGCAGGTAGGCGCGCCGTCCGTCGTGCGGCGCGCCGAGGAACTGCGCGTCGTTCAGGATCTCCTCCTTCTTCTCCGTGCTCACCGAGAAGCCGAGGCTCAGCCCCAGGTTCAGCTCGAAGCCGTACTCGGCCGCGCTGGTCTCGCCGGTGTAGACGGTCCTGCTCGACTTGCCCGTGTCGAAGAGGAGCTGCCCGAAGGGGTCGTCGTCGCCGGGGCGCTCGGTCGGGGCGTGGTCGCCGAACATGTAGGTGAAGGGGGCGGCGTTGTCGCCGGAGCCGTCCAGCCACTTCTGGGCGATGGCGCGGTCGGCGTCGCCGGAGGGGCCCGGGTCGAAGCTGACGGAGTCGGTGACCACCTGGATGCCGGTCTCGTTGTCGCCGCCCTTGACGCTGCCGCTGCCGCCGCGCTTCTCCTTGCCCTTCCTGCCGTTGTCGCCGCCGGCGGACGCGCCGTCCTTCTGGCCGCCCTGCTCCACCGTGCGGGTCATGTCGATCCTGATCAGCTTGCCGGTCTTCTTGTCCCTGGTGACCGTGATGGTGCCGGTCCGGGTGGTGTTCGCGGAGAAGTCGCCGCTGATCGGTCCTGCGTTGTAGCCCACCTTGGTGCCGTAGTCGATCGACGCCGAGTAGGTGTACGACTTGGTGCCCGCGTACTTGTTGTCGGTCCAGGTGGCCTCCGGCGAGAACTTGAAGGTGCCGCCGAGCTGCGCGCTCAGCTTCTTCTCGTCGCCGGCGGAGAGCTGCAGGCCGCCCGCCGCGGAGAAGTCCAGGCCGACCTTGCCGTACGTGATCTGGCGGTTGTCTCCCAGTGCCTGCTTGACCCGCTTCTCGGTGTCCTCCTCGTCCTTCAGCGGTCCGGTGCCGAAGAGGTAGAGGATGCCGTCGCCGAGGCTGGTGTCCCCGCCGCCCGGGGACTCGCGCCGCATCTGGTACATCTGGAGCTTCTCGACGTCGTCGCGGAACTTCTTCGCCTCCTCGGGGCTCTCGAAGACCCAGGTGTCGCCATTGGTCACCTTGATGCCGGCGCCCAACTCCACCTTGTCGGTGCCGAATTTTCCCACCTTGGCGCCTGGTTTCCAGTCCTTCTTGGCGGCCACCGAAGCGGCGTCCGTGAAGGTGAGATAGACCGGCTCGTCGTGGTCGTCGACCTTTCCGTCGTGGTTGACGTCTGTCTTCGCCTTGAAGTGCTGCTCCTGGAAGCCGTATTCGTCGCCGATCTCGAAGAAGAGAATCTTCGCTTTGGCGCCCGCCTTGTCGGTGATCGACGAGATCTGGCAGAGCGGCGGCTCGAAGTCGGCGTCGGTGAGCGGGACCCCGTCGGCCGGCTTGCCGGAGCCGCAGTCGGCGCCCAGCACCCGGCAGACCTCGGTGCGGAAGCGGTCCGCGACCGCCTGCCCGACATGAGTGGCCATCAGCGAGCTGACGACCGCGGCCATGACGATGACCGCGCCGACGTACTCCGTGGCCGAGGCGCCCCGGTCGTCCCCCGTCCGTCCGGGGCGCCCCCCGTGACCGCCGTTGCCCGGCGGCACACCGCCGCCGTCCCCCTCGCGCATGGGTCCGCCCCCCTTGAGAAAGCCTCGCGTACCCCGGCTGACGCCCGGACAGTAGCGCCGCGGTGCGGGGGCGGACATAGGCCCGTGGGCCCAGGGGCAGGCCCAAAGATTGCCCGGAGCGGGCCCGATTCCGGAGAATTACCGCCCGCGGGCGGGCACCGTTCCCACGCCCCGACCTGTCCGATCACATTTACCTACCTAATTACCGGAGCGTTACCGGCTCGTTTTGCCCACACGTCACCATGGCGGCGTTACGCTGGCGTCCAGCCTGTCCGTCTTTGGTCTGACTCCTCCTCAGGGCCTCGACTCCGGGGAATAAGTACGGTGTTCTCTGCTTCCGATGACGTGGATAAGGTGCTGGGTGCTGACCGGAGTGGGACGGGGGGAGCGCAAGGTGCCGACCGCAATTGCAGTGACCAGAGCCGATCTGGTCCTGCCGCCGACCGATCAGCAGACGCCGACGGCGGTGGCCCTCAAAGCCCCCGACGAGCAGCCCCTGGAGGCCGCGCTCGCCGAGATGCAGGTGCTCCAGGAGCAGTTCGGGTACGTCGTCGTCGTCTACCCGGCCTCCCTGGACACCGCGTTCGTCCGGCGCCTGCACACCGTCCGCTCCATCCTGGAGAGCGACCGGATCGCGCTGGTCGAGTCCGAGCTGCCGCCGCTGGGCGTGGCCGTGCTGGTGCGCCAGCTGCGGCAGCTGTCGGTGTGCGACTTCAGCGCCGGCGTGGTGGCCGCCTCGGCCCGCCTGCTGGCGCACTACATCCACGCCGGCGCCCTGCTGAACTCGGTGACCCGCCTCGACCGGGTGCCCGTCAGCCTGAAGTCGCACGCCAAGTCCTGGGTGCCCGGCAGCCAGTTCGGGGTGGTCGCGGGTCCGCAGCCGCAGCTGGTCAGGGTCGGCGCCGAGGCCGGGCTCGCCGGCCCCGAGTACGCCACGCACCTCACCGTCGCCAGGGGCCAGCTGCAGTCCGACTGGGTCACCGGCACGCTCGCCCCCGCCTGGGGCGTGCGCGGCGTCCACGAGGCCGCGCTGCCCGCCGAGTCGGCCCGCTGGTGGGGCACGCAGAAACTGATCGAGTTCGTCGCCCACCTCACCGACATCTCCGTCATCCACCAGCTCGTCTCCTCCGTGCGGCGGGAGCGTTGCCACTGGTGCGGCATGGAGCTGATCGGCGACCGCTGCTGCTTCTGCGCCGCCCCGCTCGCCCGTGAGAACCAGAACAGGGCGGCGGGTGTCCCTACGGAGGGGACGCCCAGCGGGTCCCCTCCGTAGGGACACCCGGCCCGTGACCGCCGTGCGCCCGCCCGCACCCGACCCCGGGGGCCCGCGGGGCGCCGGCGCCCGGCCACCGTCCCCGCCGTACCCACCGCGCTCCGCGGCACCGCGCGGACCGCGCGGGACACCCGGCCCCGCGGCCACCGATGAAGACACCAAGAACTCGATACAAGTCCCCGGAAACCGAACGAGGTCGTCTCGCTCATGAATTCACGTCAGCGCCGTGGCGTCATACTCCTGCTCGTCTCCGTCCTGTGCGCATTCGGCGCGTTCGCCGGCGTGGTGTCCGTGATCAGCGACGTGAATTCGAAGGTCGGCCCCGAGGTCACCGCCTATGAGCTCACCTCGGACATCGCCCCCTACACCAAGCTGGACAGCGGCTCGTTCAAGAAGGTCAGCATGCCCAGGCGCTGGCTCTCCGAGACCGCCGTCACGGACCTCTCCCAGATCAACGGGAAGATCGCGGTGACCACCCTGCGCAAGGGCTCGCTGCTCCAGTCCGACATGCTGGTGGACCAGCCGGAACTGAAGGCCGGCGAGCAGGAGATCGCCATCATGATCGACGCCGAGACCGGCGTCGCCGGCAAGATCACGCCCGGCTCCACGGTCAACATCTACGCCACCTTCGCCGCGCAGAACGACAAGGAGAAGGCGCAGTCCCGGGTGATCGTGCCGAACGCCCGGGTGCTCGACGTGGGAAAGATCACCGCACTGGAGCCAAAGAGCAACGACAGCCGGAGCGAGCCCACCCAGGCCGTTCCGATCACCTTCGCCCTGAACACCCTCAACGCCCAGCGCGTGGCCTACGCGGAGTCCTTCGCCGAGCACGTCAGGCTCGCGCTGGTGGCCCCGGGCAGCGACACGACGATCCCGCCGGGCGACCGCTCCTACACCCTCGACGAGGACCAGTGAGGTTCGGATGACCACAAGGATCCTCCCCGCGGCAGGCGATCCGGACGTGGCCCGCTCGGTCACGACGCTGCTCAGCCAGCTCCCGGACGCCGACCCCGCGGCCCCTGTCGGCGACTCCACCTCCCTGCTCGACACCCTCGCCCGGCTGGCCGCCGAGTCGCTGGAGGAGCTCCCCGAGGTGGTGCTCGTGCACGAGCGGATCGGCCCCGTGCCCGCGCTGGAGCTGATCCGCGAGGTGGCGCTGCGGTTCCCCGCGGTCGGCGTCATCCTCATCACCTCGGACGCCTCCGCGGGCCTGCTCTCGGCGGCCATGGACTCCGGCGCCCGGGGCCTGGTCGCGATGCCGATCAGCTACGAGGAGCTGGCCAGCCGGGTGCAGACCGCCGCCCAGTGGTCCGTGGGCGTCCGGCGGCACCTCGGCAGCGGCGCGGACGTGTTCTCCGGGCCCGGCGGCACCGTCGTCACCGTCTCGGGCGCCAAGGGCGGCGTGGGCACCACCACGACCGCCGTCCAGCTGGCGCTCGCGGCACGCGCCTCCGGGCACACCGTCGCGCTCGCCGACATGGACCTCCAGGCCGGCGACGTCGGCTCCTTCCTGGACGTGCAGTTCCGCAGGTCCATCGTGGACCTCTCCGCCGTCCAGGACATCTCGCCGCGGGTGCTCCAGGACGCCGTCTTCGTCCATGACACCGGCGTGGCGCTGCTGCTCGCGCCCGCGGAGGGCGAGCGCGGTGAGGAGGTCGCGGACCGCACCGTGCGGCAGATCGTCAGCGCCCTGCGGTCCCGCTACGAGGTCGTGGTCATCGACTGCGGCACCCAGCTCGGCGGCGCCAACGCCGCCGCCATCGAGATGGCCGACACGGCGCTGCTGGTGACCACCCCGGACGTGATCTCGGTACGGGCCGCCAAGCGGATGGTGCGGATGTGGCACCGGCTCCAGGTCCGCAAGGCCGAGGAGACCATCACGGTCATCAACCGCTACATACGGAACACCGAGATCCAGCCCCAGCTCGTGCAGAAGATCACCGGCACCCAGGTCGCGCCCGTCGTCGTCCCGGCCGGCTTCAAGGAGCTCCAGAGCGTCGTCGACGCGGGCCGGCTGCAGGACCTGGAGGCCAAGTCCACCGTGAAACAGGCCCTGTGGGCCCTGGCGGGACAGCTCGGTCTGATACAGGCTCCACAGGGCGGTGTGTCCAAGGCCGGCCGTGGCTCGTTCGGGCTGCGGCGCAAGGCCGCGGGAGGTGGCGGGGACGTCCCCGGGGGAACGAATCCGGCGAGAGCGCCGAGGACCACGAACGGCTGAGGGGGGAGTGGCGATGAGGGTACCTGCGATACCCGCGCGGCTGCGCGGGGTGCTGCGGGACGACCGGGGCCAGGTCGCGGTGGAGTTCACCGCGATGACCCCCATCATCCTGGCCACGCTCATCGTGCTGTGGCAGGCCGTGCTCATCGGCTACACCTTCGTCCTGGCGGGCAACGCCGCCGACCGGGCCGTGCACGCCGGCGCCGAGGCCGACCCGTGGCGGGACCGTGACGCCGTCTGCGCCACCGCGGGTGAGCAGGACCTGTCGCCCGCCTGGCGGTCCGGCGCCGGCATCGGCTGCACCGCCGGCGGCGGCCTGGTCAAGGCGCACGCCGACCTCAAGGTGCCGCTGCTCTTCCCGGGCTTCGTCGACCTGCCGATCACGGTGCCGGGCAACGCCGCCGCAGCGAGGGAGAGCTGACGATGTCCCCTCTGCCCCCGCACCGGATCCCGCGCCGCGGCGGCGACCGCCTGAGCCACGGCCGCGTCCGTGCCCGCGGCCGTCGTGCCCGCGGCTGCCGTGACCGCGGCCAGGTCGCCATCGAGTACGTGGGCCTGCTGCCGATCCTGCTGCTGGTGGGCGTCGCCTGCATCCAGCTCGGGCTCGCCGTCTACGCCGTCCAGCAGGCCGGCACCGCCGCGCGGGCCGCCGCCCGGGTCGCCTCCCAGGTGCCGCACACCCCGGCCGACCCGGAGGCCGCGGGCCGGGAGGCCGTAAGCGACTGGCTGAGCGCCCGCGTCAGCCAGTCCGGCGGCGGCTTCGACAGCGTCAGGTACACCGCCCGCGTCGAGATCCCGTCCATCATCCCCGGCATCGATGACTTCGGCACCGCCCAGCGCTCCGTCACCATGCCGCGCGACTGACCACCCCGGCACGCACCACCCGTTCCGACGCTTCCCGAGGAGCACCGCAGATGAGTCTCAGGGCACGGCTGAACAGCCCCGAGTCACAGGGCGCGCGATCACCCGACCAGTCCGAGAACCACCTCGTGGGGGTCTACCGCGCCAAGCTCCTGGAGGAGATCGACCTCGCGGAGATGTCCGCGCTGGCCGCCGCGGACCGCCGGATCCGCCTGGAGCGCGTCCTCGGGCACATCATCAGCCGGGAGGGGCCCGTCCTCTCCACGCACGAGCGCGCCGTCCTCATCCGCCGGGTCGTCGACGAGGCGCTCGGCCTCGGCATCCTGGAGCCGCTGCTGGAGGACGCCTCCATCAGCGAGATCATGGTCAACGGCCCGGACCAGATCTTCGTGGAGCGCGGTGGCCGTCTCGAACAGCTCCCCATGCGGTTCAGCTCCACCGAGCAGCTGATGCAGACCATCGAACGCATTGTCTCCACCGTCAACCGCCGGGTGGACGAGGCCAACCCGATGGTGGACGCCCGCCTGCCGTCCGGCGAGCGTGTCAACGTGATCATCCCGCCGCTCTCGCTGACCGGGCCCGTCCTGACGATCCGGCGCTTCCCACGGGCCTTCACGCTCCAGGAGATGATCGCGCTCGGCTCGCTCGACACGCACATGACCATGCTGCTGGCCGCGCTGATCCGGGCCAAGTTCAACGTGATCGTCTCCGGCGCCACCGGCACCGGCAAGACCACCCTGCTCAACGCCCTGTCCGCGGTGATCCCCGAGGGCGAGCGCATCGTCACCATCGAGGACTCCGCGGAGCTCCAGCTCCAGCAGACCCATGTGATCACCCTGGAGGCCCGGCCCGCGAACGTGGAGGGCAAGGGCCGCATCACCATCCGCGACCTGGTGCGCAACTCCCTGCGTATGCGCCCCGACCGCATCATCGTCGGCGAGGTCCGCGGCGGCGAGACCCTCGACATGCTCCAGGCGATGTCGACCGGCCACGACGGCTCCCTCGCCACCGTGCACGCCAACAGCGCCGAGGACGCCCTGATGCGGCTCCAGACGCTGGCGTCCATGTCCGAGGTCGAGATCCCGTTCGTGGCGATCAAGGACCAGATCAACAGCGCCGTGGAGGTGATCGTCCAGCTCACCCGGTTCGCGGACGGCGCACGCCGGCTCACCGAGATCGCGCTCGTCCACTCACACGGCCGTGAGGAGTACCGGATCGCCACCGTCTGCCGGTTCGCCGCCCAGCCGATGAGCGCGGACGGCCGGATCCACGGCAAGTTCGAGTACTTCCCGCTGCCCCGGCGGGTCGCCGAGCGGCTCTACATGAAGAACGAGCCGGTGCCCCCGGTGTTCGGGGTTGCAGACAGCGACGCCGACCTCACGATCAGGGACTCGCCCGTATGACCGCGCACGCCCGCCCCCGACCCCCCGGGCCCGGCCGCGCGCCGGACCCCACCGGCCCCGCGCCGGACCCCACCGGCCCCGCGGCCCGCCCGGCCGCCCGGCCCGACCAAGCCCACGGAGAAAGCCCGTCCCCATGGATCTCACCCTCCTGACGGTCGGCAGCACGCTGCTCGCCTGCGTGTTCGCCGTCGTCGGCCTGCACAGTTACGCGGCCGGCAAGGCCCAGCGGGATGACCTCGTCGAGCGGCTCGCCGCCGCGGGCCAGGGACCGATGGCCGGCGGCCGCAGGCGGCGGTTCCCCGCGGTCGACCGGCGGCTGCGCGGCACCCGCCTCGGCCGGGGCATCGAACGCAAGATCGCTGTGACCGGCCTCGACATCACCCCCGGCGAGTACGTCGTCTACGCCGTGGCCGGGCTGCTGGTGATCTACTTCGTCATCGAGACGATCTTCACCTCGTTCTTCGGCCTCATAGCCGTCCTGGTCGGCATCTGGTGCGCCAACGCCTTCCTCACCTGGCAGCGCACCAAGCGCACCCAGGCCTTCATCGGCCAGCTCCCGGAGCTCACCCGCATCCTCGCCAACGCCACCCAGGCCGGCCTGGCCCTGCGCACCGCCATCGCGATGGCAGCCGAGGAGCTGGACGACCCGGCCGGCGAGGAGCTGCGCAAGGTGGCCGACCAGCTCTCCGTGGGCCACTCGCTCGACGACGCCATGAACGAGCTGTCGGAGCGGCTGCCGTCCCGCGAGCTGACCGTCCTCGTGACCACCCTGATCCTCTCCAACCGCGCCGGCGGCACCATCGTCTCCAGCCTGCGCAACCTCACCGAGACCCTGGAGGAGCGCAAGGAGACCCGCCGCGAGGTCACCACGCTGCTCTCCCAGGTGAAGGTCACCGCGGTCGCCGTGCCCGTGCTGGGCCTCGGCTTCCTGCTCATCATCAACAGCATGCGCGCCGGCGCCCTGGACGCCATGACGGGCTCCACGGTCGGCAAGATCGTCGTGGTCATCGCGGCCGTCCTCTACGGCCTCGGCTTCTTCATGATCAACCGACTGACGAGGATCCGGATCTGACGGGCCGCGGGGGAGAGGGAGGCGGAGCGGTCCGCCCGGGCACGGAGGCCCGCCGAGGCGGGCAGCCGGCTCGGGAACGGCGGGCCGCTGAGGCGGCGGCAGTCGGCTCAGGGACAGCGGCACGCTGAGGCGGAGGGGCCCGGTGAGGCGGGGCGGACGAGAGGTCCGCCGAGACGGAGCGGACGACCGCAGCAGAGAGGTCCGCCGAGACGGAGCGGACCACCGAAGCAGAGCGGCCCGCCCACGCGGAGCAGTCCGCCGAGGAGACAGGAAGAGCAGGAGACCGAAGGACTCGCCATGGAAGAACTCGCGCTCGCCCTCGTCATGGGCCTGGCGGTGTACGGCGTCTTCGCCGGCATACGCCTCTACCGCGCCGACGCCAAGCTCCCCGACGACCTCGCCGTGGCCCTGGAGGTCGGCAGCTCGCGCACCAGCGTCACCGGCTCCGTCGTGGACCGGATGGGCATGCGGTACGCCCCGACCGTGCTCCGCCTGATGGGCCCCAAGCGCGTCGACGCGGTCCGCCGCAAGCTGGACATGGCCGGCAACCCCGGCGGCATGACCATCGACCGGTACGCCGCCCGCCGCGCGGTCTACACCACCCTCGGCCTCGTCGCGGGCCTGGTGATGCTGCTGAACAACCAGATCTTCCTGGCACTGATCTTCGCCGTGTACGGGTTCTTCTGGACCGAGGCCCTGATACGCATCGCCATCGGCCGCCGCCGCGACGACATCGAGCGCACCCTGCCCGACTTCCTGGACGTGCTCGCCGTCGTCGTCTCCGCGGGCCTCGGCTTCCGGCAGGCCCTGGAGCGGGTCTCCGAGAAGTACCAGGGCCCCTGGTCGGACGAGCTGCGCATCACGCTGCGCCAGATGGACATGGGCGTCAGCCGCCGCGACGCCTTCGAGCAGCTGCGCCGCCGCAACGACTCCGAGCAGGTCTCTATGTTCGTCTCCGCGCTCCAGCAGGGCGAGGAGCTGGGCGCCCCGATCGTCGACACACTCATCCAGATCGCCAACGACATGCGCCGCACCGACGCGCAGAACGCCCGCCGCAAGGCATCCAAGGCCGTGCCCAAATCCACGCTGATCGTGACGAGCGTGATGCTTCCGGCAACCATGCTCCTGATCGCGGTCGGCTTCTACTACGGGTCCGGCGTCAACTTCAACGATCTGCTGGGCGGCTGACGGGAGGCCATACGGCAGATCGGCTGACGCGGGGTCAAGGCGACACGCACACTGCGTACACGGACGAGGAACCGCCGCCGCCCGGACGGGCGTGGCATTCACGGACGGCCCGGTGCCCGGGCGGCACCGGCACCCGGGTACGGGCCGGGGCCCACGGACGGTGGGCTCGGGCGAGCGGCTCGTCGCCCGTGGACGGCGTGGCACGGGGGCGGTTCGCCGCCCGTGGACGGACGAGGGAGCAACGGGAGGGAAGGTGACGGGAAGATGCTGCAGCGCCTGCGCGCCCCGGCCGCTCTGACCGGCGGCGGGGACCCTCTGGGCCCGGCCGGCGCCGGTGCCGGCGTGGCCCACGGAGTCGGCGGACCCGGCGGACCGGGTGTGCCCGGTGCACCTCATGCGCCCGGTGCGCCCGGTGCGCCGTCCGGCCGTGGCGTGGTCGGTGTCGTCGGCGTGGTCGGCACCAAAGGCCACGTCCCGTCCCTGCCCATCCAGGTCAACGCCCTCCAGGCGCTCTGCCGCCAGCTCTTCGGCTTCCGGCTGGCCATGACCGCCCTCGCCGCGCCCTTCGCGCTGACCTCCTCGGAGACGGGCCTCGCCGCCTGGCTGGTGGGCTCGGCGGTGCTCGTCACCTTCATGGTGTCCTACGTGCTGATGCGCGACTGGGAGCGGTTCGGGCCCGTCCTGCTGCGGCACCCGTCGCTGCTCGCCGCCGACATGTGCTTCGGCGCGCTGCTGCTCTTCACCGCCTCGCCCAACTCGCCCCTGGGCATCGTCACCATCTGCACACCGCTGCTCGCCGGCCTCGTCTACAGCTGGCGCGGTGCGGGCATCTTCGCCGCCCTCCAGGTCCTGCTGCTCGCCGCCGCCTACGCGGTCGACGACATCCACGCCCAGACCACCGCCCTGCTGCTGATCGGGCTCTGCGTGCTCGCGGGCGCCGTCGGCGGCACCCTGCGCGGGCTGCTGCTGCGCTTCGGCGCCGCGTCCGAGGCTCTCACCGAGACCCGCGCCCGGCTCGCCGTCGCCGAGGCGGTGGAGGGCGAACGCGCCCGGCTCGCCCGCGAGATGCACGACTCGGTCGCCAAGACCCTGCACGGCCTCGCCCTCGCCGCCGACGGCCTCGCGGCGTCCGCCGACCGGATGGACCCGGCGACGGTCAGGCACCAGGCCGAGCTGGTCGCACGCGCCGCGCGCCGCGCCGCCTCCGAGTCCCGCGAGCTCCTCTCCGACCTGCGCCGCGCCTCCGGTGCCGACGCCCGGGTGGACCTCGCCGCCGAACTCACGGCCCGCACCGCCGGCTTCGCCCGCCGCTCCGGCGTACGGGCCGAGTACCGCCCGCTGCCGGGTCCGCCGCTGCCCGCGGTGCCCCCGGCGGTCGCCCGCCAGCTCCTCACCATCGCGGGCGAGGCCATGGAGAACGCCCACCGGCACGCCGCGGCCGGCCATGTCGACGTACGGGCCGGCATCGTCGGCAACCAGCTGAGGATGAGCGTCCAGGACGACGGCCGGGGCCTGCCGCCCGACACCACCCTTGACGGCCTCAAGCGCGCCGGCCACTTCGGCCTGGTCGGCATGGTCGAGCGCGCGGCGGGGATCGGGGCGCGGATCCGGATCGGCAAGGGCCACCGGACCTCGGGCACCGAGGTCCGCGTCGACCTGCCGCTCGCGGCGTTGCCGGGTGCGGTGGTGGGGGCTCCGGGTTCGGGTGGGGCCCCGGTTCCGGGTGCGGCTTCGGCTCCGCCGTCTCCGCGGCCCGCGCTTCCTGCCGCACCGTCCGTCTCCTCGCCGCCGCGTGCGCTTCCCGCGGTACCGCCCGCGCTTCCCGCCGCGCCCGGATTCCCGCTCGCCGCGGACGACCCGGACCCGGACCCGTCCACCATCCCGCTCGTCGTACGGCAGCCGGCCCCGCCCGCCGCCGGACGGGCGGACGGCGCGCTGCCGGGCGCCCCCGCGCCGCAGGAGCCGCCCGCCGCCGCACCACCGCACACGTCCCGCCCCACCCCACCCCCCACCCCCTGAGAGGAGGCCGCGAACAATGCCGGACGACACCACGGCGCCGTCGGGGCGCCGACCGACAGGACACCCGCCCACGAACCATCAGCCCCTGGAGCACCCGCTCCCGGGGCAGCCGCCCACCGGGCCCCAGCCCACCGGGCCCCGCCCCACCGGAGCCCTCCCCACCGGGCTGATGCCCAACGGGCTCACGCCGCCCGCAGCCGGATCCGCCGGGCAGCGCCCCACGGGCCAGGAGCACACCCCGAGCCACGAGGCGTCCCAGCACACCTCCGGACAGTCGATGGCCCGCTCGGAGCACACCCCCGCCCGCGTCACCGCCCTGCCGGGGGCGCCGGGAACGCCGGGGCCGTCGCGGCCCTCGGGCCCGTCGTCGTCCTCGGGTGGCTTCCCCGCTCTCCCCGAACCGTCCGCGGCGCCCCCGCTGCGGGTCGTGGTCGCGGACGACAACCCGGTGGTGCGGGCCGGGCTCACCGTGCTGCTCTCCGGCCGCGACGACATAGAGGTCGTCGCGGAGGCCTCCGACGGCCGGCAGGCGTACGAGCAGGCCCGGCGGCACCGCCCCGACGTCATCCTGCTCGACGTCCGCATGCCGGGGGTGGACGGCATCTCCGCGCTGCCGCACCTGGTGCGCATCGCGCCGGTGCTGATGATGACGTACAGCCGCGAGTCCGAGATCGTGCACGAGTCGCTGCGGCTCGGCGCGGGGGGCTACCTGGTGCACGGCGAGTTCACCGCGGACCAACTGGTGGCGGCCGTCCGGGACATGAAGGAGGGCCGGGCCCCGCTGTCGGCCACGGCGTCCAGGGCGCTGCTCGACGCCATGCGCGGGGTCGGCCCGCCCGCGGGCGGGCCGACCCCGCTGCCGGACGGCCTCGGCACCGCGTTCCAGGCACCGGCCCACCCTGAACAGCAGCCCCCGCAAGTATCTGCACCTGCACACGTTACGTCGGGCGCCGACCTGCGGCTGCCGTCAACTCCACCTGGAATCAATGGTCCTGGCCATGTGACAGCTTCGCAACAGTACGGTCGAGAGTCTTCGCTTTCGCAAGCGGGCATGGCACAGTCGTCAGTATCGGCCGGTGCCGGAGCGGCACCTCGCGGCATCGGGGCGGGGCTGAGTCAGCGGGAGGTGGAAGTCATGGACCTGATCGCGTCGGGCATGACGAACCAGCAGATCGCCGCCACCTGCTTCATCAGCGAGAAGACCGTCAAGAACCACATCAACCGGATCTTCGCCAAGCTGCACGCCGGCAGCCGCAGCGAGGCCATCGCACGCTGGCTGGGCACCGCGCCGGGGGGCGGGGTGCGCCATGGCTGAGCGCGGGCTCGGGCGAGGGCGTGAGCACGGACGTACGGCGCGGCGCGGCGCGGCCGGCGGGGCCGGCGAGGTCCGGCAGCAGCGGCGGCCGCCGGTTTGGGCCCGCGGTTGGGCCCCGGGACCCATGCCGGAGACATCCTCTCCGGCGTACCTTTCCATCGTCGCCAGCGAGTCCGGCCGGGAGGAAGCCGGAAGCGCGCGGGGCGGCGCGGAGACGTACGCAGTGTCGGCCGGTTGGGGGCCGGCCGAGAACGGAGGGGATCACCATGACCAAGACCATGCTGAAGGCCGCCACCGCGACCCAGGTGTACGTGGGCCACTGGGCGAACACGACGGCCGACCGGCTGCGGCGCCGTGCGGACAGGGGCCAGGGAGCGATCGAGTACGTCGGCATCATCATCCTCGTGGCGGCGATCGTCATCGCGCTGCTGAACACGAAGATGGGCGACACGATCGCCAACAAGTTCAAGGACACGGTCAACAAGATCCTCAACGGCGGCGGCTGATCCGCCGGGACGCCATCGGGCAGGACAAGGGGCAGGCCGCACCGCTGTATGTCACAGCGGTGGTCGGCCTGCTCTTTCTTGCGCTCCTCTTCTTCGCGTTCGGCAAGGCGGACGCGGCACGCAGCGGCACGCAGTCGGCGGCCGACGCGGCGGCGCTCGCCGCGGCCCAGGAGTCCCGGGACCGGTTCTCCACCCTCTTCCTGGCGAACGTCCTCGACGGCAGCTGGCTCCAGGACGTCCTGAACGGCGACCGCATCGGGAGGTACGACGGCTGCGCGCAGGCGGTCCGCTTCGCGGGGCTGAACGACGCCGGTGACGTCCAGTGCGTTCAGCTGTCCGACGGGCGCTGGGGATTCCATGTGAATGTCACATCGAAGAAAGCGATGGGCAAGAGCCTCATCCCCGGTATCGAGAACAGGCGCGCGGAATCGAGCGCCACCGCGGTGGTGGAGCCGAGGTGCAGGTTCGAGCCCAATCCCGACGACGACGGGGCATCGCCCTCGCCGCTGCCACAAAATAACGGCGACGTGTCCGGCGATGACAAGGGCGACGAGAAGCCGTCACCGGGGAAAATCGCGTGCGACGACAGAGAGTGGCAGATCGAGCCGGACCACCTGGATCTTCTTCCGGACATGGCGGACCTCTTCACCGTCCGACTGGCCGAAGACTGACCGCGACCCGAGTGCAAAGGAAAACCATCGATGAGTATGCGGCACGTGAGGCACCTGCGCCGGGCGGGGGCGGCCACGCTGATGGCGGCGGCCCTCGCCCTCACCGCGACGGCCTGCGGTGGCGACGACGGAAAGGACAGTCCGTCCACGTCGTCGAGTAGCCAGGGCGGCGATCAGGACAAGGGGAGCGGCGGCGGGAACACCGACCCGGGTGCGAGCGAGCCCATCGCGACCGTGCACGGCGACAGCGGGATCGACATGGTGATCCAGGAGGCCAAGCGGGACAGCGGTGGCTTCCTGACGGTGAACGGCCAGTTCAAGAACACCAGCGGGACGTCGTTCACCACCCCGGTGCAGTGGAGCGGCCAGGAGACGGACGTCAAGGCGACCGGGCCGTCCCTCGCCGGTATGACGCTCGTGGACTCCAAGGGCAAGAAGCGCTACTACGTCCTGCGGGACACCGACAACCGCCCGCTCACCACGACCGACTACGCGTCGAGCATCGAGGCGGGCAAGAGCCTGGTGTTCTTCGCGCAGTTCCCGGCGCCGCCGCAGTCGACCACCTCCGTCGACCTCCAGTTCCCCGGTTTCCCGAACGCGACGATTGAGATCTCCTGATGAGTGCCGCACACACCCGTACGCACCGGGCCGGTGTCCGTACGGCCGTCACGGTGGTGGCAGGGGTGCTCGCGCTGGGGCTCGCCACCGCGCAGGAGGCCCTGGCCGACAGCCCCTACCCGTCCGAGTCCGCGCCGCCGCCCGTCAAGGTCGACGGCAACGACCCGGACCTCAAGCTCCCCCAGGGCGCCACACTCGCCGACCCGAAGGTGCTCGACATCAAGTCGGTCGTCGAGGACATGGGCGGTGAGGAGCGTCGCGAGGACACCAACTCCAGCATCAAGTTCGCGCTCCAGGCCGAGGTCCTCTTTTCCAAGGACAGCGCCAAGCTGAGCAGCGCGGCGAACGCCCGCATCGCCGACGTCGCCGAGGAGATCAGGAAACAGAACGCCACCCAGATCCGGATCTTCGGCTTCACCGACAACCTCGGCTCCGCGGCCCACGGCGACGTCCTCTCCAAGCAGCGCGCCAACGCCGTCCAGGACGTCCTGTCGAAGGACCTCAACAACCCGGACATCACCTTCGAGGTCCGCGGCTACGGCGAGAAGTACCCGATCGCCACGAACGACAACGAGGCGGGCCGGAAGAAGAACCGCCGCGTCGAGATCTCGTTCCCGCGCTCCGGGGACTCGGAGTCCTAGCCTCCGGCTCCACGGTCTTCGGTCCCGCGGAAACGGGCCGGCCCCCACCGAGGGGTCGGCCCGTCTCACCGGCTACGGTTGCGTCGCCGTCGAGCAGTCGCCGCACCGGCGCCTGACCCGGTCCCGGACTCCCGAGCCGGCTTCCCAGCCGGACGTCGGGCCGGCTCGCAAGACCGGTACGACAGCCCGAATCCGAACGGAAGGCCCGCGATCGTGATCCGTGACCTCTACAACGTCCGCGAGGTGCCCGGCCAGGACGGTCCCACCCCGCTGACCCCGGAGGAGGAGCAGCGCTGCCGCGCCGCCTTCCTGGTCGAGATCGGCACCACCGTCGCCGAGCAGGGGTGGGCGAGGTGGCCCGCGTACACCACCGAGGAGCGGAGGCGGCTGTACGACATCGGGCGCGCCCTCAGCGCGCGCTGGGGGCGCCCCGTCCGGGTCGAGGCGGAGGACGCCTCCAGGATGCTGTTCCGGCTCGACGACGTGCCCCTGACGACCGGCCGGGCCTGACCGCCGGCACGACGCCGGGCCTGAGCTACGGCAGAGGCCTGGCCTGTGCCAGAGGCCTGGCGTGTGGCGGAGGGCTGCTCCGTGGCCTGGAGCGGCCCCGCGGCCGACGGGGCGGCCCCACGGGGGCGGCCCCCGTCACCGCCCCGCGGCCCCCTCCGTATCCGCCCCCGAGCCAGGCTTCGTTCCCGTTCCCGTTCCCGTCCCGCCCTGCTGCCGCACCGTCACCTGGACGCCCCGCCGGATCCCCCAGCGCGCCATGGCGCCGGCCTCTGCCTCCAGGACGTGGCGGGCGCGCAGGCGGATGGTGCCGAGGCGGTTGGGCCGCATGGTGTGGACGGCGACGACCCGCAGCTTCCGGTCCAGGTAGGCGACGTCGATGGGGAACCGCATCCGGAAGGTGTGCACATTGTTGGCCGGGGAGAGCAGGATCGCCCCCTCGATGCCGTCCCGCCCGAGCAGCCCGTGGGTCCGCGCACGGTAGGACGCGGCGATCTCCAGCGGTACGGACACCGGGGTCCGCGCACCCGGTTCGGCAGCCGCCTCCGGCCCGGTCCCCCAGGCGGCACCCGGTTCGGCAGCCGTGGACCGCTCGGCCTCCGGGGCCGCACCCGGTGCGGCAGCCGTTGACCGCTCGTCCCCCGGGGTCGCCCCCGGCTCGGCTCCGTGCCCGGCACCGGTCCCCGGCTCCGCGGCCCCGACGATCAGTGTCCCCCGCCCGTTGCGCCAGCGCCCCATCGCCGGCACCTCCCTTCCCTCTCGGCCCGCGGCCATCCGGCATACGCGCCGCCTGGCCGCCCGGCACCTGCGCCCGGTCCCCTCCCACCGGCCTGCCCGGGGCTCCCCGCGGGCCCTTCGCCGTCCGCGGGCGCGGCCGCCCGGGACCGTGTCCGTGACCGTATCCGCACGGCACTGGGTCCCGCATGGGCCCACGGGCCCATGCCGCCGGGGGTGCGGCGCCCGTATCGTCCGACCGTGGACGTACTTCTCCTCGTCGCCGCCGCCGTCTGGGGCGCCGGATCCGGACTGCTGATCCCCCGGGCCGCCTACCGGCTCTCCGTACAACCTGACGAGCCCTGGCGCACCGCCTGCCCCGCCGGCCACCCGTTCACGGGCCCGCTCGGCGGCTGGCTGGGCCGGGCCCGCTGCACACGCGGGGCGGCGGGGGCGGAGGCCCGGGCGGCCGGCTCGGTGGACGGAACGGTGTCCCGCGTAGCGGACGGGACGGCGGCGGACGTCGCCGGGGGCTCGGTGGCCGACGCGGCCCCGGGCACGGTCTCCGACGTGGGCGGGGGTGCGCGCCCCGCCGCCGTGCACGACTCGGCCGACGGCATCGTGTCCGGCGCGCCCACACCCGGGGCGCCCACCGTGGCGCCCACCGGGGTGGACCCTGCGGCCGAAGCCGAAGCCGAAGCCGAAGCCGACGCCGACGCCGTGGGCGGTGCCGCGGTCGACGGCCGCCGCCACCCCCGCTACGGCCCCCGCGCCTACCCCGTCGCCGCCGTGACCGCCCTCATCTGCCTGGCGCTGGCCGCCACCGGTGCGCGTCCTGAGCTGGCGGTGTGGTTGCTGGCCGCGCCCGTCGCCGTCCTGCTGGCCCTCGTCGACCATGCCGTGCACCGGTTGCCGGACGTCCTGACGCTGCCGCTCGCCGCGGGGTTCGCGGCGCTGCTGGGGGTGGCGGCGCTGCTGCCCGGCCACCGGGGCTCATGGCCGGGGGCGCTGCTCGGGGCCCTCGTCCTCGGTGCCGGCTACTTCGTGCTGTGCGTCGTGTACCCCAAGGGCATGGGCCTCGGGGACGCCAAACTGGCGCTCGCCGTCGGCGCCGCGCTCGGCTGGTACGGCTGGACCGTGCTGTTCATCGGCTTCATGGCCGGCCTCGTCCTGGGGTTCTGCTACGGCGTCGGCCTGATGGTCCTCCGCAGGGCCGACCGGAAGGCCGGCATCCCGCTCGGCCCCTTCATGCTGGGCGGCGCGTTCCTGGGCCTGCTGGTCGGCGCGCTCTAGGCAGACGGCGCGCCCGCCGCCCCGGCCCGCCCCCGGAGGCGTCGCCGGGCGACTTCGGAGAGTAGTTGTGGCATGCCGGTGCACCCGCGATGGCTTACGAAGGGTTATGGTGGAGACCCCCCCTCGGGCCGGTCCGTCTCCCCCCACGGACCGGCCCGTTTTATGCCCCCACGCAAGGGCCCGGCCCCCGGCCTGCCCAAGGGGCGCGGGGAACCGCGCGACGAGCCACCACGCGACCGTCGGATCGCCACCGCCCCAGGGGGCAGCCTCCGTCGCTGCCGGGCCACCGGCCGGTACCGGGCCGGGAGGGCGAGCAGGCCGAGCAGGCCGGGAGGGCCGGGTAGGCCGGGAGGGCCGGGTAGGCCACGCAGGCCACGCAGGCAGGCAGCCGGGCAGCCGGGCAGGCCGGGGCGAGGTTGGCCGTCAGGCCACCCCCCGCGGGAGCGGACTAGCGTCGGCCCGCCCAGATGTTCGTCCCCGGCGTGGACACCGCGAACTTGTCGATCTCGGCGATCTCCTCCGCCGTGAGCGGCGCCGCCCCGAGAGCCGCCACGTTCTCTTCCAGCTGCCGCACGCTCGACGCGCCGATCAGCGCCGACGTCATCCGCTCGTCCCGCAGCACCCACGTCAGCGCGAGCTGCGCCAGGCTCTGGCCGCGGCGCTCCGCGATCTCGTTGAGCCCGCGCAGCCGGGCCACCACCTCCTCGGAGAGCAGGTTCGGGTCGAGCGACTTGCCCTGCGTGGCGCGCGAACCCTCCGGGATGCCGGACAGGTACTTGTCCGTGAGCAGGCCCTGTGCGAGCGGCGCGAAGGAGATGCAGCCCATGCCCGTCTCCTCCAGGGCGTCCAGCAGCCGGTCGTCCTCCGTCCAGCGGTTGATCATCGAGTACGACGGCTGGTGGATCAGCGGCCGCACCCCCATCTCGTTCAGCAGCCGCGCCGCCTCACGCGTCTGCTCGCTGGTGTACGAGGAGATGCCCACGTACAGCGCCTTGCCCTGCTGCACGGCCGACGCCAGCGCCCCCATGGTCTCCTCGAGCGGGGTGTCCGGGTCGAAGCGGTGCGAGTAGAAGATGTCGACGTACTCCAGGCCCATCCGCCGCAGCGAGGCGTCCAGGGACGACAGCAGGTACTTGCGCGAGCCCCACTCCCCGTACGGTCCGGGGTGCATCAGGTAGCCCGCCTTGGTCGACACCACCAGCTCGTCGCGGTACCGCGCGAAGTCCTGCCGGAACAGCTTGCCGAAGTTCAGCTCGGCGGAGCCGGGCGGCGGACCGTAGTTGTTGGCCAGGTCGAAGTGGGTGACGCCCAGGTCGAAGGCGCGGCGCAGGATAGCCCGCTGGGTGGCGAGCGACCGGTCGTCGCCGAAGTTGTGCCACAGCCCGAGCGACACGGCGGGCAGCTTCAGGCCGCTGCGGCCGGAGCGCCGGTACTCCATCGAGTCGTAGCGCTGCGCGGAGGCGCGGTAGAGGGAAGAGTCGTTCATGGATACGAAACTACGTCAGTGGTCCCGCGGCCCGGCACCGCCCGCGACCTCGCCGCCCGGGGGCGCCGTCCCCGCCCCCGCCGCCCCCACCCGGGCCCGGGCGCGTCGCCCGCAGCGGTAGGCTTTCGGCCTCGGGGCTGTTATCTGCATGGAGGGGCTGACGACGGTGAACCTGCGCGACCTGGTGTACGGACTCTACGCACGCCGGGTGGAAGGCCGCCTGGACCACGAGCAGATGCCGGGGCACATCGGCGTCATCCTCGACGGGAACCGCCGCTGGGCCAAGGCGGCCGGCGGCACCACCGCGCAGGGCCACCGCGCCGGTGCCGACAAGATCAGCGAGTTCCTCGGCTGGTGCGCCGAGACGGACGTCGAGGTGGTCACCCTCTGGATGCTGTCCACGGACAACCTGGACCGCCCCCAGGAGGAGCTGGTCCCGCTGCTCGGCATCATCGAGGACGCGGTGCGCGGCCTCGCCGAGGACGGCCGCTGGCGGGTCCACCACGTCGGCACCATGGACCTGCTGCCCGGCCAGACCCAAAGGGTGCTGAAAGAGGCAGAACAGGCCACAGTGGGCAATAAGGGCATACTCGTCAACGTCGCCGTCGGGTACGGCGGCCGCCAGGAGATCGCCGACGCCGTCCGCTCCCTGCTGCTCGACCACGCCCAGAAGGGCACCAGCTTCGAGGAACTGGCCGACCTCGTCGACATCGACGTCATCGCGGAGCACCTGTACACCCGCGGCCAGCCCGACCCCGACCTCGTCATCCGCACCAGCGGCGAGCAGCGGCTGTCCGGTTTCATGCTGTGGCAGTCGGCTCATTCGGAGTACTACTTCTGTGAGGTCTTCTGGCCGGCGTTCCGCAAGATCGACTTCTTGCGCGCGCTCCGTGACTACGCGGCGCGCCACCGCCGCTATGGCGGCTGACACCCCGCTGACCGCGGGGAGTTGACGCGGAGCCCGGACACCACGCCGGGCGGTGCCGCGGCTGCGTCGGCACAGGACGGTCACAGGCATGTCACCCGGGCGTCGTCATATGCCATGGCATGCCTGCGCCTGTTCGAGGGAATATGTCTTCCAGGTCGACACCCCAGGGCACCGGCCGGTGCCCGTCCGTGGTGGCGCACCTCAGCGGGCGGCGTGGGGCCGCCCGTCCGGGAGGCCCGTTGCACCAGATGGACCGTACCCACCGTACGGACTACGCGGACGACACCGAGGGCCGAGCCAGGCCCGTGCGCCGCGGCCTGAGCCGGTTCTCTCCCGTCCCCCGGGGAAGCCATGTCCCCCGTGGGAAGCTCCGCGACGCCGTCGCTCCCCGACCTCTTCCGAGGGGGTACGTCCTTCCGTGGTGACCAGCACAAAGCGCCGCACGCCCGACCGGCGCACCTACGTTCTCGACACCAGCGTGCTGCTGGCAGACCCCAATGCGCTGTCCCGCTTCGACGAGCACGAGGTAGTGCTCCCCGTCGTGGTGGTGACGGAGCTGGAGGCCAAGCGGCACCACCCGGAACTCGGCTACTTCGCCCGCCAGGCGCTGCGCCTGCTGGACGACTGCCGGGTCCGGTACGGCCGCCTGGACGCCCCGCTGCCGATCGGGGACCTCGGCGGAACGCTGCGCGTCGAGCTCAACCACTCCGACCCGGGCGTCCTCCCGGCCGGCTACAGACTGGGGGACAACGACTCGCGCATCCTCGCCGTCGCCCGCAATCTGCAGGCCGAGGGGTATGACGTCACGGTCGTCTCGAAGGACCTCCCGCTGCGCATCAAGGCCTCGTCGGTGGGGCTGCTCGCGGAGGAGTACCGCGCGGAACTGGCCATCACGGACTCCGGCTGGACCGGAATGTCCGAACTCACCCTCTCCGCCGAGCAGGTGGACCTTCTCTTCGAGGAGGAGACGCTGTACGTGCCCGAGGCGGCCGACCTGCCCGTGCACACCGGCCTGACCATCCAGTCGGAGCGCGGCAAGGCGCTGGGCCGTGTCACCCCCGAGGGCCAGGTCAAGCTGGTGCGCGGGGACCGTGAGGCGTTCGGGATCAAGGGCCGCAGCGCCGAGCAGCGCATCGCGCTCGACCTGCTGCTCGACCCGGACGTGGGCATCGTCTCCATGGGCGGCAGGGCCGGCACCGGCAAGTCCGCGCTGGCGCTCTGCGCCGGTCTGGAGGCCGTCCTGGAGCGCAGGCAGCACGAGAAGGTGATGGTCTTCCGGCCGCTGTACGCGGTGGGCGGGCAGGAACTGGGCTATCTGCCCGGCACCGAGGCCGAGAAGATGAACCCCTGGGCGCAGGCCGTCTTCGACACCCTCTCGGCGGTCACCAGCCGCGAGGTCATCGAGGAGGTCACCGCCCGCGGCATGCTGGAGGTGCTCCCGCTCACCCACATCCGCGGCCGCTCCCTGCACGACGCCTTCGTCATCGTCGACGAGGCCCAGTCCCTGGAGCGGAACGTCCTGCTGACGGTCCTCTCCCGGATCGGCGCGGGCTCCCGGGTCGTCCTCACCCACGACGTCGCCCAGCGGGACAACCTCCGCGTCGGCCGGTACGACGGCGTCGTCGCGGTGGTGGAGAAGCTCAAGGGGCACCCGCTCTTCGCGCATGTGACCCTCACCCGTTCGGAGCGTTCGCAGATCGCCGCACTGGTGACGGAAATGCTGGAAGAGGGACACATCTGACGTGGACGGAGAAGATCAGGCGGTCCCTGTCAGAAGGATCAGGTAGTGCCGTAACGGGATATTCTCGCCGGTCGGAGACTGGTTTCCGCTGGTCAGAGGCGGGTGTCCGCCGGTAACGCCCACATGTACGCCGCCCGGCAAAGCAGTAGAGCTTAGCCGGGCGGCGCTTGTGTGCGCGGAGTTTTCCGGAACTCTTAAGAGGCAAACAAGGTGTGAGCTTTCACACGCAACGCGGAATTGCCTTGCCGCGTCCCGCTGCGGCAGAGTCTGGTTCCTGTCAGGCCCCGCATACGACACTTGCGTACCGTCGACGGACCTCTGTCCCGCCGACCGTAGTGGATCACAGAACTACATAGAGACCGTCGTATGCCGCCCGAGCACCACGCGGCGCTTCCGTCACGGAAGTTGCCCACCGGGCCCGTGCCTCCCGTGACCCGCAGTGGGGAGGCCAGTGCCAGGGGCACGATTGCGTCCGCGAGGGTCACCTAAGCGGGCGATGCTGGAAGGAAAACGTGTGAGCCGGATTTCGGTCCGGGGATTCGCGGTGGCATCCGCCACTGCGGTCACCACTGTCGGAGCCGTCGTGGGCGTTGCCTCGGGCAGCACCCAGCATCCCTCGAACGAGACCGAGGCGATGGCAGGCGACGCGACACTCCTCGCCGACATTCCCGCGGGCCAGCAGGCCCGGGTCCAGGTCTCCTCCCTGGCCCAGCAGGCGTCCGCACAGGCCGACGCCGCCGACTTCGCAGCCAAGAAGTCCGCAGAGGAAGCCGCCCGCAAGGCGGCGGCAGAGACCGCCGTGGCCAAGCAGAAGGCGGCGGAGGACAAGGCGAGGGCGGAGAAGGAGCAGGCCGCCAGCCGCTCCGCCGCCCGCGACGCCTCCAGCTTCCCCACCCAGGCCTCGTACAGCATCGCGCAGGTGCAGGCCATCGCGCGGCAGCTGGTCCCCGCCGACCAGTTCCAGTGCTTCAGCAACATCGTGAGCCACGAGTCCGGCTGGAACTACCACGCCGTCAACGCCTCCTCCGGCGCTTATGGCCTCTTCCAGGCACTGCCCGGCTCCAAGATGTCGTCCGCCGGCGCCGACTGGCAGACCAACCCCGCCACCCAGATCAAGTGGGGCCTGAGCTACATGAACGGGCGCTACGGCAGCCCGTGCTCCGCCTGGTCCTTCTGGGCTGCCAACCGCTGGTACTGAGCCGCCCGCCCCGGCCGCGCAGGGCGCGCCCACCCGCCGCGGACCCGGCACGCTCAACCTCCGAAGACCCCGCACCGTCCTACGGTGCGGGGTCTTCGCCATGTACGGTCTCTTCCAGCAGGCCCCCGGGACCGGCGACTTCGGGGACTGAGGCGCGGGCAGAGGGAACTGGAGGAAGAGCACGGGGGGAAGGGACGGGGACATGTCGCGCATGGGTGGATGGGTCGGCAGGCTCGGTAAGGGACTCACCCAGATGGGTGAGCGATTGAACGAGGCGCGCGCCGCCGCCGAGCAGGCCGCGGGCCACGGCCTGCCGGCACGGGACGCCGAGCCGCCCCCCGCCACCATCCCCCCGCCTCCCGCCTACGCCCCCGCGGTCCCGCCACGCCCCGATCCCAAGGCGGCGGTGCCCTGGGGCGTGCGGGTCGCCGCGGAGGCGGGCTGGCGGCTACTCGTCCTGGCGGGCACGGTCTGGGTGCTGTTCCGGGTCATCAGCGCCATCCAGCTGGTGGTGCTGGCGTTCGTCGCCGCACTGCTGATCACCGCGCTGCTGCAGCCCACCGTCGCCCGGCTGCGGCGGGTCGGCCTGCCGCGCGGGCTCGCCACCGCCCTCACCGCCATCTCCGGCTTCGTCATCATCGGCCTGGTCGGCTGGTTCGTCGTCTGGCAGGTCATGGAGAACCTGGACAACCTGTCCGCGCAGGTCCAGGACGGCATCGACGAGCTGCGCCGCTGGCTGCTCAACAGCCCCTTCCATGTCACCGAGGACCAGATCAACGACATCGCCAAGAGCCTGCGGGACGCCATCGGTGCCAACACCGAGGCGATCACCTCCGCCGGACTCGAGGGCGTCACCGTGATCGTCGAGGCGCTCACCGGCATCCTGCTGACGGTGTTCTCCACGCTGTTCCTGCTCTACGACGGGCGGCGCATCTGGAAGTGGACGCTGGGGCTCGTCCCGGCGCAGGCGCGGGGCGGCATCGCGGGGGCGGGGCCGCAGGCCTGGCGGACCCTGACCGCGTACGTGCGCGGCACGGTGATCGTCGCCCTCATCGACGCCATCTTCATCGGCCTCGGCATCTTCTTCCTCGGGGTGCCGATGGCGGTGCCGCTCGCCGTCTTCATCTTCCTCTTCGCGTTCATCCCGCTGGTCGGTGCGGTGATCTCCGGAGCGCTGGCGGTCGTCGTGGCGCTGGTGACGCAGGGTGTGTTCACGGCCGTGATGGTGCTCGTCGTGGTGCTGGCCGTGCAGCAGATCGAGGGGCACATCCTCCAGCCGTTCATCCTGGGCCGCGCGGTGCGGGTGCACCCGCTGGCCGTGGTGCTGTCGGTGAGCGCGGGCGGCCTGATCGCCGGGATCGGCGGTGCGGTGGTGGCGGTACCCCTGGTCGCCGTGATCAACACGGTGGTCGGCTACCTGCGGGCCTACGCCCAGGAGATCGCGGTCCGGCACGCCGCCGCACAGCACTCGTCCGCCGCCGTACCCGCACCGGGGGCGCCCCCGGCCGCCGCGGCCCCGCCCGCGAACAGCTCCGTTCCGTCCGGCGCGCCCACCACGCCCGCCGCGCCGGGGAGCACACCGCCGCCTCCCGGGTCCGCCCCGGGCCCGCGGTCACCGGAACGGCCGGAGTAGCCCCCGGCCCCGCGGCCACCGGAACGGCCGCAGTGACCCCCGGCCCCCGGGCGGCGGAACGGCCGCAGCAGCCCCGGCGCCGCGGCAGGCCGAACGCCCGCCGGAGCAGGACGCACCCCCGGGACCGCGCAGACGGGAACCGTCCGGCGGCCCGGTGGGGGTCGGGCCGCCGGACGGTGGCGGTGGTGAGCGGGGCGCCGGACGGTGGGGCGGCCGGACACCGGAGGGCCCGGCGCGGCGGCCGGGCACCCCGGACCTCCTGCTACTCCGTACGGAGTCCCTCCGGCCGCATCATCCGCAGCAGCGGAGGCAGGCTCAGGAGCGTCACGGCGAGCACGACGGCCGCGCCGATGCCGGTCATGGAGCCCACGCTCACCCAGTCCACGGTGATCGTGGCGTCCACCATCTTCAGCAGGACCGCGCCCAGCGTCAGGCCCACCAGGGAGGCCAGCAGCAGGCCCAGGGCGATCGGGACGGCGGTCTGCCAGAGGACCGAGAGGCTGAGGGTGCGGCGCCGGGTGCCGAAGGCCACCAGCACCGACAGCAGCTTCTTCCGCTCCCGCAACTGCTCGAGCTGGGTCACCAGCAGGCTGGCGCCGATCAGCAGCAGAACGCAGGTGGCGCCGATGAACAGACCGGTACGGATCGAGTCGAAGCGGCCGGACCGCTCACTGGCGGCGAGCACGAAGACGTCGGTCAGCGGATCGGCCTTCGCCGCGACGTTGCGCACCCTGTCCCGTGCGTCGGGGTCGGACGGGTCGAGCCGTACGTAGGCCTTGTTGACGAGGGTGGACGCCGCGGCGTGCGGCAGCGCCGACGGGGTGGCCAGGACACCGCCCATCTCGGCCCCGGTCGGGTCCTCACGGCTCGCGACCGCCTTCAGGTGCGCCGGCAGCCGCCACGGGACCTCCTTCCCCTTCGAGCCGGAGTCCGACGGGTCCACGTAGAGCGTCCGCCCTGGCTTGGCGCCCTTCTGGGTGCCGGCGTCGTACGGGGCGCCGGTGACGACGAAGACGTCGCCGTCGTGGCAGGTGGACACCTGGGCCAGCTCGCGGAGCGCGGAGCAGTCCCCCACGCTCAGGTGGACGTAGGAGTCGGGGTGCTCGGCCTTGCCGGCCATGGTTCCCTCGGCCACCGGCGTGATGTGCCGCACCCCTTGGGTCGCCCGCAGGGCGCGCTCGGTGGCCGCCACCGGGACGGTGTCCGGCAGGGTGACCGTCATCTGGGCGCGGGACACGTCGTTGCCCGTCTGGCGGGTGTAGTCGCCCTGCACGCCCGCGAACAGCATCTGGAGCGCGATCGCCCCGGCCACCGCGACGCCGATGCCGTTGACCATCCGGGCCGCGGTGCCGCTGCTCAACTGGAGCCTGCGCACGGCGAGCTGCCAGGAGACCGCACCCCTGCCGAGCCTGCTCACCACGGCCTCCACCACCCAGGGCAGCAGGGCCGTGACACCGACGAGCAGCAGGACGGTGCCGCCGATGACCATCCCCTCGTTGAACGTGCCGTTGTCCTTGCCCTGGCCGATCATCGGGTAGAGCAGGGCGAGACCGCACAACGGCAGCAGCAGCCGCCACCACAGGCGCCGCCGCGGCGGCCGGGTGGTACGGACGACGCCGAGCGGCTCGATCACCACGTTGCGCAGCGCGAAGAGGGTCACCGCGATCGCGGCCGCCGGCACCGCGAGGGCCACCAGCAGGGTGAGGCCGGGCGACGGGTTGAGATCCGACGGGAAGACGCTCTCGTCGAAGAGGGTGATCCGGCCGGCCAGCTGGCGCAGGATCAGGAAGAACACCGCTCCGAGGCCCAGCCCCAGCGCGGCCCCGGCCAGCGCCTCGCCCGCCGCTATCCGGCGGGTCATCCGGCCGTCGGCGCCGACCAGGCGCAACGCCGCCAGCCTCCGGTCGCGCCGCTCGCCTCCGAAGCGCACGGCCGTGGCGATGAAGACGCCGACCGGCATCAGCAGCACGATGAAGACCATCAGCACCAGGAGCATGAGCACCGGATCCAGCTTCTCGGTGCGGCCCTCGTGCCCGAAGTGGTTGATCCGCTTCACCTGCCACTGGTCGGCGTCGAGGTGGAGGGCGCGCGTGCCGGCGTAGTATGCGAGCTCACTGGGGCCGATGAGGCCCCGGTCGGCGATGGTGCCGGTGATCCGGTACGGCAGCCGCTCGCGGAGCAGCGCGCCATCGTCGGACGCCAGCAGCTTCTTGAGCGCCGGCGAGACCACCATGTCACCCGGCCGCGGGAAGGCCGCCACCCCCGGCGGTAGCGGCGCCTTCGGCCCCTCCGGCTGGAGCAGCCGCCCGCTGATGTTCTGGCTGTGGTAGATGGTGTCCGTGTTGCCCAGCAGCAGGGTGTCGTCGGCCTTCGGGAGGACGTTCGCACTGAACGACGTGTCGAAACGGCTGCGCTCGCGCTCCTGCCGCTGCTGCCAGGCGCTGGGGAACGCCGTCGTGATCAGCAGCAGCGCCACGCCGAGGCCCACGCCGATGGCGGTGAGCAGGGTGCGCATCCAGCTCTCCCGGCCGCCCGTGACGGCGAACCGCACTCCCAGGGCGAAGTCCCGCGTCCAGGACCGCCCGGCGCCCCGCCCGGCCGCGCCGCCGGCGGGGGCCGGCATGCCCGGCGCGCCGGCGGGACCGGCGGCCTGAGGGGTGCGGGAACGGGGCGGGGGCGCGCTCATGCGACCCGCTCCATGTCCCGGGACTTGCCGTCGCGCACCACGACCTCGCGGTCCGAGTAGGCGGCGACCCGCGCCTCGTGGGTGACGAGCACCACGGCCGCGCCTGCGGACCTGGCCGCCTCGGTCAGCAGCTCCATCACCCGCTCGCCGTTGAGCGAGTCGAGCGCGCCCGTCGGCTCGTCGGCGAAGAGCACCCGCGGTCCCGTGACCAGCGAGCGGGCGACCGCCACCCGCTGGCCCTGGCCGCCGGAGACCTCGCCGGGGCGCTGCCGGGCGACGTCGTCGACCTCCAGGCGCCGCATCCAGGCCTGGGCCGTGTGCTCCGCCTCCTTGCGGCCGGCGCCGTTCAGCCGGAGGGGGAGGGCGACGTTCTCCAGGCAGGTGAGCTCGGGCACGAGCTGGCCGAACTGGAAGACGAAGCCGAAGTCGGTGCGGCGCAGCGCGCTGCGTGCCGTGTCGCTCATCGTGGACAGCTCACGGCCGTTGTAGACGATGCTGCCCGAGTCGGGGGTGACGATCCCGGCCAGGCAGTGCAGCAGGGTGGACTTGCCGGAGCCCGACGGGCCCATCACGGCGACGATCTCGCCCGGGTGGATGGAGAACTCGGCGCCGTCCAGGGCGGTGGTGGGGCCGTAGGACTTGCGGAGGTCGGTGGCGGAGAGCAGGGAGCCCTCGGGGACGGTCATGAGTGCACCTCTTGGGCGAGCTTGTCGAGACGGGCGGCGGTCAGCTCCAGCCAGCGCAGATCCGCCTCCAGGTGGAACAGGGCGTGGTCACAGATGAGCTGGTCCGCCAGGTCGCCCTTGCGCTTGCGCTCGGTGAGGGCGCGCATCATGCGCAGGTGTTCCGAGCGCTGGGTGTCGAGGATGTCGGCCGCGTCCCGTCTGGTGAGGAGGGCGAGGACGACCTTGGTGTAGAGGGTGGACTGGAGATACGGCTCCGGTTTCTCGGGTGTCGCGAGCCAGCGCTCGACGTCGGTGATGCCGGCCTCGGTGATCGCGTAGCGCTTCCGCTCGGGACCGCCGCCCGCCTCGACCCCGTCGACCTCGACGAGCCCGTTCTTCAGCAGCCGGGACATGGTCGAGTAGACCTGCCCGTAGTGCAGGGGGCGGTCGTGCCCGAACTTCTCGTCGAAGGCGCGCTTCAGGTCGTAACCGTGCCGGGGCCCGGACTCCAGCAGACCAAGAAGAGTGTGACCAATGGACATGACGCCACTATACACATGACGTATACGCCGCGTGTATAGCGGTCGTGGGGGTGCGCGGGGCGTGCGGGAGCGAATGCCCGGCCCCCGGGCGGCCCGGGGTACGGGGTGCGGGGTGCGGTCGGTGCGGGGTGCGGTCCGGGGGTGCGTGTGGCCTGGGGGTGTGAGGGTGCGGCGGCTGTGGGCGGCCGGTGGTGTGGGTTGGCGCGGTGGCGGGGTTCGGTTCGGGTGGCCGGTGGAGCGGGAGGCGCGGGGCACGGAGGCGGCTGGGCCTGGGTGCGGGTCCGCGGTCAGGTGTCCTGCGGGCCCGGGTCCGACTGCCGTGGCCGGCCCCGCCGGGGGATGGGGCGTGCGCCGCGGGGCAGCCGTCCCGCCTCGGCGAGCGCCCGGCGCAGCAGGAACTCGATCTGGGCGTTGGTGCTGCGCAGCTCCTCGCCGGCCCAGCGGGCCAGTGCCTCGTAGACCAGCGGGTCCAGGCGCAGCAGTACTTGCTTCCGCGCCTGCCGGCGGCCGTCGGGCACGGGTGCCCCGGCGCCGGCGCTTCCGCCGGGGTCCGCGCCCGCTTCGGGGTCCGCGCCGGTGCCTCCGCCCGCGCCGGCGCCTCCGCCCGTGCCCGCGTCTTCGCCCGTGCCCGCGCCTCCGCCCGCGTCTGCCCTCCCGTCCGTGCCCGTGCAGGCGCTTCCGCTCGGGAACGCGCCCGTGTCCGTGCCGGGAACGGAGTCCCTGCCCGCGGCGTCCGGGTGTCCGGCCGCCGCCCCCTCGTCGTCCGCCGGGCTCACTGGTAGAGCGTGCCCGTGTTCAGCACCGGCTGGGCGGCGCGGTCGCCGCAGAGCACGACCATCAGGTTCGACACCATCGCCGCCTTGCGCTCTTGGTCCAGCTCGACGATGTCCTGCTCGGTGATCCGGCTGATCGCGGCCTCCACCATGCCGACCGCGCCGTCCACGATCTGCCGGCGGGCCGCGACCACCGCGCCGGCCTGCTGGCGCTGCAGCATGGCCGAGGCGATCTCCGGCGCGTAGGCGAGGTGGGTGAAGCGGGACTCGATGATCTGCACCCCGGCGGCCTCGATGCGCGCGTGCAGCTCCATGGCGAGCTTGTGCGTGATCTCCTCCGCGTTGCCGCGCAGCGACAGGCCGGCCTCGTCATGGGCGTCGTAGGGGTACTCGATGGCGATGTGCCGCACGGCGGCCTCGGTCTGGGTGGAGACGAACTCCTGGAAGTCGTCGACCTCGAACGTGGCCTGTGCGGTGTCCTCCACCCGCCAGACGACCACCGCGGCCAGCTCGATCGGGTTGCCGTAGGCGTCGTTGACCTTGAGGACCGGGGTCTCGTGGTTGCGGACCCGGGTGGAGATCCTGGTGCGTGAGGTGAGCGGGTTCACCCAGCGCAGGCCGTCCTTGCGGATGGTGCCGCGGTAGCGCCCGAAGAGCTGGACGACCCGGGCCTCGCCCGGCGCCACCATGTTCAGTCCGTTCATGGCGAGGACGGAGCCGAGGATCACGACGATGCCGAGGATGATCAGCGCCGCCCGCCCGCCGCCCGCGGCGGCCGCGGCGCCGAGCGCGATCAGGGCCGCGCCCGCCAGCAGTCCCACCAGGCCGAACAGCAGGGCGAGCCCGCCGCCGATGCTGTGCGCCGCGAACTCCCGCACCCGCGGCCGGGGCATCTCGGGCACGCCTTCCGGAACCGCGCCGCCCTCCGGGGCCCCGCCGTGCGCGGTACCGCCGACCGAACCCCCACCGGACGAGGCGCCGCCCGCAGAACCCCCGCCGGACGTGCCGGATCCACTGCCGGATGCAGACATGAGAACCCCCAGTTCCCTCGGTGCCGGGGCATGCGCCGCCGCATGCGCGACCGCGTGTGCCACCGCTCACGCGCGCTTACCGCACGCTAGCAAAGTGTTATCACAATAACCGTGGCCGGCAACCTTCGGCACCCCTCACTCGTCGATTCCGGTGGAGACCGTTGCGGGTTCCCGTCGGGACAGGTGCTGATTGTCACGTCCGGAAAGACCGGATCGGCAGGTGTTTGTCCCGACGCGTGGTGCTAGTTTGCAGAGCCGACCCGGCGCCCGACCGACGGACAGAGCGAAACGAAGCGGAGCCAACGCACCCATGGGACGAGCGGAAGCGAGACGAGCGCGGCAGCGCGGAGGCGCACGCCGTGCAGCGCCCAGGCGCTCGGCGGAGCGTGGGGCGGGAGGGATACGCCGCTTGTTCACCTGGAAGAAGCTCCTGGGCGCGTTCTTCGCGGTGTGCCTGCTCGGCATGGGTGCCTTCATCGTGCTGTACATGACCGTCGACGTCCCCCAGGGCAACGCCCAGGCCAAGCTCCAGAGCAACGTCTACAAGTACAGCGACGGCACCGTCCTGGCCCGCACCGGCAAGGTCAACCGCGAGATCGTCGACCTCTCCGAGGTGCCCAAGGGCGTGCAGCGGACGTTCGTCGCCGCCGAGAACAAGACGTTCTACAAGGACCAGGGCATCGACCTCAGGGGCACCGCCCGCGGCCTGTTCAACACCCT
The DNA here is from genome assembly GCF_057320905.1 of Streptomyces sp. DSM 116793. Lineage (NCBI taxonomy): Bacteria > Bacillati > Actinomycetota > Actinomycetes > Kitasatosporales > Streptomycetaceae > Streptomyces > Streptomyces sp. DSM 116793. The sequence continues at coordinate 5,956,378 of NZ_CM170494.1, forward strand.
GACCGGCAAGGGCAAGCAGGGCGGCTCGACGATCACCCAGCAGTACGTCAAGAACTACTACCTGAGCCAGGAGCAGACCGTCAGCCGGAAGCTCAAGGAACTGGTCATCTCGCTCAAGGTGGACCGCCAGAGGTCCAAGGACGACATCCTCGCCGGCTACATCAACACCAGCTACTACGGCCGTGGCGCCTACGGCATCCAGGCCGCCGCGCAGGCGTACTACGGCACGGACGCCAAGAACCTCACCGTCGCCCAGGGCGCCTACCTCGCGGCGCTGCTCCAGGCCCCGAACGAGTACGACTGGGCGATCGCCTCGGACACGGGCAAGCGGCTGGCCAAGCAGCGCTGGAACTACGTCCTGGACAACATGGTCGAGGAGCACTGGCTGGACGCCGGGGCGCGGCGGGCCATGAAGTTCCCCGTGCCGCACACGCCCAGGCCGGCGGCCGGGCTGAAGGGCCAGGAGGGCTACCTCGTGCAGGCCGCCAAGGCCGAGGTGATGCGGGACGAGCACCTCACCGACGCCGAGTTCGAGGCGGGCGGCTGGACGATCACGCTCACCGTCGACAGGAAGAAGGAGCAGCAGCTCGAGGACGCCGTCCAGACCAAGCTGAACGACCAGCTCCACCCGAAGACCCGCAGGGTCGACGGCGACGTACAGGCCGGCGCCGTCTCGGTCGACCCGCGCAACGGCCACGTGGTGGCGCTGTACGGCGGCCGTGGCCTGACCGAGCACTGGACGTCGAACGCCACCCGCAGGGACTACCAGCCGGCCTCCACCTTCAAGCCGGTGATCCTCGCCGCGGCCTTCGACCGGCACGCCAGGACCCAGGACGGCCGTCCCATCACGGCGGACACCATCTACGACGGCACCAGCCGCCGCCCCGTCAGGGGCAGCGACATCCCCTTCGCGCCGCCGAACGAGGACGGCGTGTCCTACGGCCCGATCACCGTGCAGAAGGCCATGAACAAGTCCGTCAACGCGGTCTTCGCACAGATGGGCATCGACGTCGGCATGGACGAGGTGATGAAGACCGCGGGCGATCTCGGCATGGACGTCAAGGGCCTGCCGGTGGTGCCGGCGCAGACCCTCGGCTCGATGAGCGCGAGCCCTATGGAGATGGCCGGCATCTACGCCACCCTGGACAACCACGGCCGCAAGGTGACCCCGCAGATCGTGAAGTCCGCCAGTCACCAGGGCGCCCCGATCGACCTCCCCGAGGCCATCGGCGGCCAGGCCATCAGCCGCCAGGCGGCGGACGCCGTCACCTCCGTGCTGACCGGCGTGGTCAACGACGGCACGGGCTCCGCGGTGCGCAACCCCGAGCAGGCCGTGGCCGGCAAGACCGGTACGTCCGACGAGAACAAGTCCGCGTGGTTCACCGGCTACACACCGAAGATGGTGACCTCCGTCGGCCTGTTCGGCGAGGCGGCCACGACCCACAAGGACAGCGACGGCAAGCTGATCCGGCAGGGCCAGCACGTCTCCATGGCGGGCGCGGGCGGGCTGCCGCGCGTCGACGGCGCCAGCTTCCCGGCCCGTATCTGGGCCGCCTACACCTTCAAGGCCATGGGCGCGCCCAGCAAGTTCGACCTGGTCACCGACCTGGGCGACGGCATCGCGCCGCCCCCGGACCCGTCCAGCAGCGCGACCGGCCAGAGCCCGTCGGACACCCCCTCGGCGCCGCCGTCGGACACCCCCTCGGCGCCGCCCCCGCCCACGGACAGCGCGCCGCCCACCTCGTCGGCGCCGCCGCCCAGCAGCCCGCCGCCGAGCGCACCCGGCACCTCGCCGCCGCCCAGCGTCAGCCCCTTCCCGGGCAGCCAGGGACTGGACAGGCTGGGCGCCGGCTGAGCGCTACCGGCCGTCGTCCGGGCCGTCGCCGGGCGCAGCGCCGGTCCGCAGGCGCACGACGTTGGACCGCTCTCCGTAGTAGAAGGCGCGGACCCGGTAGGCGGCCCGCTTCTCGTCGGGCAGGGTGATCAGGCCGAAGGAGTTGATGTCGCGGTCGAGGACGGCGACGGGCCGGAAGTCGCGCCGGCCGCGCGGCCTGTCCTCCAGCAGGTAGCCCTCCTCGTCCTCGGCATGGTCCGTCCAGGTGAACCTGATGCCGTTGGCGTGCATGACCGTCGCCTCCAGGCCGGCCGGAGCGGCGGTGCGCGCGGAGGACGCCGACCTGATGGAGGCGGTCGCCACCGGTCCGCCCCGGAGCGTCCGGGGAGGCGCCCACTCGTGGTCCGTCTTCTGGTCCTTCGCGGAGAAGCCGCCCTTCGGCAGGTCGACCTCGACCGGCCGGGACGCGGGGCCGTAGTACGGGCGCACCCGGTAGTAGAAGGGCGTGTGCGGCATGAGGTCGGGGTGCTTGTACGTGGTCCGGCTCGGCGGCAGGTAGTCGAGGATCGTCCAGGGCCCCTTCGGGTCCGTCGCGAACTCCACGATGCGGCCCGCGGCGCCGGGCTCCTCGCCCTTGAACGTCAGCACGGCGTCGACCGGCGAGACCAGCGAGGCGGTGAGCCTGGTGCCGCCGCCGGCCGGGGCCGGGTGGGGCGCGGTGGCGTGCTGTGCCGGAGCGGTGGACGAACAGGCGGCCACACCGGCGGCGACGAGGACCGCCGCCGCCAGGGCGCGGATCACGCCGGTCATTTCCGCCAGAACTTCACGTTGCTCCACACCACCGTGGCCGGTCCGTTGCCACTGCCGGTGCGGTACGCGCCGAACTTGTCGTAGAAGCTGTCGCCGGGGCTGGCGTCCGTGTGCTTCAGCGATCCGTTGATGTAGGTCCGGTGTTCCCTGCCCACCTCATGCACGGTGTTGACGCGCACCGTCGCGCCGACGGTGCCAGCGGTCGACAGCGTGTCCCCGCCCTCCACGGAGTAGAGCCGGCCACCGCGCTCGACGGCCAGCATGAAGAACGGCCCCTCGTCGCCCTCGGTGTCGTTGAAGGTCTGCTTGAGGCTGATCCGGGTGCCGCCCATGCTGGTGACCTTGAAGTACCCCTCGAACTGGTGGGTGCCGCCGGTGTACGTGGCGTACCGGCGCTCGGCGCGCTGGTCACCGCTCGCGGTGGAACAGGTCAGCGTGAACGTCAGGTTGTCGACCTGGCCGCATCCGCGCTCCTGGACGGTGAAGGAGGGCGACTCGGAGGTCCAGCCGCCCGGCTCCACCTCGGCCTGCGCGGCGGTGGGCAGGGCCAGCAGTAATCCGCAGGCCGCCGAGAGCCCGGCGACCACTCGGTACGTGTTCGGCATGTCTCACTTCCTCTGCTTCTCGCTCGCTCCTGGTGGAGGCGAGTCAGGGGAGGGCAACGCCGGTCCGGTTTGGTCCGGTCCAATCGCCACGGTACGGCCGCCACTTCTGGCGTGTCCATATCAATGACCCAGATTCCTGTGACGGAACACCGCCCGGACTCCGTCATTTACGGTGCCCCGACCGCCGGAGCGCGCGCCGGACCCATCGGCGACCGCGATTCACCTGGTGACATACGGGGGCCAGGCCCCGTCCAGGGCGCACGATCGCCCGAAGATCGGCTCGCGGCTGTTTCCACACATGAACAAGATTCACGCACACACATCCGAACGGCCGACCGTGTCTTGGCGCCAGGACTGACCGACACAGAAGGCGCACCCCCGCGCCTCGAAGCGGCGCGGGGGACTGCGCGAGGGGCCACGGCGGGCTGTTAGGTAGTCATGCTCGGCAGGGGGCAGTTCGTGCCGCCGTGTTTCGGGGCGCAGCCCCGTCTTGAAGGGGCGCGGGGAACTGCGCGACAAGCCACGACGAGCCGTCACATGGCCACCGGCCGTAAGGGGCAGCTCCCGACGTCACGGCCCACCGGCCGACGCTCACGGGCCCAACAGCCCGGGCGGGGGCGCACAACTGGCCGCCCCCGCGCCTCCGGGTCACCGCGCCTCCGGGCCACCGGGACACCCGGCTCACCCGGACACCCGGCTCACCCGGACACCCGGCTCACCCGGACACTCGGCTCACCCGGGGCCCGTGGGTCCCGTCCGCGGCACCTCGAACCACACAACCTTGCCGGTGCTGAGCCGCGTCGCCCCCCACCGCCGCGCCAGCTTGTTGACGAGGTACAGCCCGCGCCCGCCCTCATCGGTGGCGCGGGCCTGCCGCAGCCGCGGCAACTGCGGCACATCGTCGCCGACCTCGCAGCGCAGCACATCGGTGCGCAGCAGCCGCAGGGTCACCGGCCGGGACGCGTACCGGACGGCGTTGGTGACGACCTCGCTGACCAGCAGCTCCACGGCGTCGGTGAGGTCGTCCAGGTCCCAGCGGGCCAGCGCGCTGCGCACCAGCCGACGGGCCCGGCCGGGCGTCGCGTCCTCCGGCTCCAGGAACCAGTAGGCCACGTCGCTGGGCGCGATCCCGTCGAAGCGGGCGGCGAGCAGGGCGATGTCGTCGTCGCGGTCGCCGGGGCCGAGCATGTCGAGGATCTCCTCGCAGAGCGCCTCGAGCGGCGGCGGATGGTCGGGACCGGTCAGCCGGGCGGTGGCGGCGAGCCGCTCCCGCAGCTGCTCGATGCCCGTCCACACGTCCCGCAGCCGGGACTCCACCAGCCCGTCGGTGTACAGCAGGAGCGTGGCGCCCGCGGGCGCGTCCAGCTCGACGGCCTCGAAGTCGACGCCGCCGACGCCGATCGGCGCACCCGGCGGCACCCGCAGCACCTCGGCCCGGCCGCCGAGGTGCAGCAGCACGGGCGGCGGATGGCCGGCGTTGGCGATGGTGATGCGGTGCGAGACGGGGTCGTAGACGGCGTACAGGCAGGTGGCCATGCGGTCGGAGCCCAGCCGCTGGGCCTGCTCGTCCAGGTGGTGCAGCACCTCCTGGGGCGGCAGGTCGAGGCCGGCCAGGGTCTGGGCGGTGGTGCGCAGCTGGCCCATGATCGCCGCGGAGGTCATCGAGTGCCCCATGACGTCGCCGACGACGAGGGCGACCCGGCTGCCGGGCAGCGGGATGGCGTCGTACCAGTCGCCGCCGACCCGGGCCGTCTCGGCGGCGGGCAGGTAGCGGGAGGCGAGCCTGACGCCGGTGGGCCGCGGCAGCGTCTCGGGGAGCATGGTCCGCTGCAACTCGTCGGCGATGTACGCCTCGCGGCCGTACAGCACGGCCTTGTCGATACCGAGCGCGCTGTGCGTGGCGAGCTGCGCCGCGACCAGCAGGTCCTCGCTCTCGAAGGCGGGACGCTCGGGCCCGCGCAGGAAGATCGCCGCGCCGATCACCCGGCGCCGGCCCCGGAGCGGGGCGAGTATCGCGCGCCGGCCGCCCGGCACGGACCGGGAGCCGAGGAGCTCGGGCAGCGCGGCGAGGGCCGCGGGGGAGTCGGCGAAGACCGGGCGCACGCCGCGCAGCACCTCGGCGAGCGCGCCGCCGGGCTCCACCTCGCACAGCTCGGTGGTGGCCGCCAGGTCCGGCTGGGTGGGCACCAGCTGGGGCTGGAGGGCGGGGGACAGCGGGCTGCCCTCGCTCTCCTGCTCCTCGGTGCCGTCCTCGATCATCCGCAGGCGGTCGGTGCGGCGCAGCCGGAGCACCACGGGCCCCGTGGGCCGCTCGTCGCCGACGGGCAGCGGGTCGCGCAGGTAGACCAGGATCGCGTCGGCGAACGTGGGCACGGTGGCCCGGCACAGGCCCATCACGATCTCGTCGAGGTCCATGCCGCGCGCGATACGGCGGGTCGCGGCGCCCACGAACCGGAGCCGGTCGCCGTCCCGCTGGAGTGCGGCCTGCCCCGCGGCGTGCGAGGGGATCTGCGCGGGCACGCTCGCGATGGACGCGCCCCCTGCGCCGGGTCCGGGGATGCCGGGTCCGGCCGGGAGGGATTCCGCTGAGACGGGGTGCTGGGCGGGCGTGGGGGTCATGGCTCCGGGGTGCGCGGGGCGCGGCCGGTGGGCATCCGGCTGGTCCGGGGACGACTGGTCCGTGGTCGGCTGGGCGTGCTCACTGCTGCCGCCGGTGCCGGGTGCGCCGGTCGCGCCGGCTCTGTCGTGCCGGCCGGTGGCCTGGTCCTGGCGGCCGCCGGCGGCTCTGTCCTGGGCGCCGGGGGGTATGGCGCCGGTGTGCGCGGGATCGCCCGGCCGGCCGTGGGCCGCGAGGGCGGCTGCGGGCTCGGGTGCCTCCGGGGTACGCAGCAGCGCCCCGCGTGGGTCCGCGGGGTCGGGTGGCCGGACAGCGCTGGGCTGTCGGTCCTCGTGGGAGGTGGTGTGCTCCGTCACGCGTGTCGAATCCGTCCGTCCGGGGCTGCGCGCCGCGCGCGCCGTCCATGCGTCACCAGGGTGCGTCACGCGTGGATCAGGCGCGTCGGCAGTTGAGGAACAGCTGGTGCTCGGGTGGTGCGTCGGTACTCGCCGGGCTGTACGCGAACGCGGCCTCCCCGGCGATCTCGAAACCCGCATCGTGCACGACCTGGCGCAATTCGTCCCGCAGGAATCCCGATACCCGGATTATGTGGCCCAGGAACGGAATCTCGGCGTCGTCCAGGTCGGCCTCCACCATGGCGAGGGCAAACAGGCCACCGGGCCGCAGCATTCTGTGGAACAGCCGCAGTGCCTGGTGGATCTCGCTGCGGGACAGCATCAGCATGGTGAAGAAGCAGGTCAGGCCGTCGAAGAGGCCAAGACCCCGGCGCCCCCCGGGAGTCAGGGCGAGCAGGTCGCGGTGGAGCAGCTCGGCTTCCGGCACGTTCTTTCTGGCCAGCCCCAGCATCACCGTCGATAAATCGATGCCGACGACCGAGTGTCCCGCGTCCACGAGCTGGCGTGCGGTGGGCCGGCCGGTGCCGACGCCGACATCGAGAACGCGGGAGCCGGGAGGCAGCCCGGCCGCCAGCCGGGCGCCCGCCGCGATCTGGCCTTCCCTGTTCGGAAAGGCTTGCTCGTAGCGCGCCCCGATGGCGTCGAAGGCCGTCACCTGGTCGGTACGGTCCGCCACCGCGACCCCGTAGGCCAGGCAAGCCTCGCTACCGTTCACGTTTACTGCCGCTCCTCGATGACGTCGTGTCAGGCCTGGTGCAAACAGGAGAAGTTGCCGCTGTGCACCCTTGCGGGGGACGATCCTACGTTTGAACCACGGGGGCACATCAAGGGTCTCATGGCGACTGATGTGGGGACCGGGGTGTGGGGGTGCGGTCCCAGTCGTCCGGGAGCGACGGGATCGTCCACTGCGGGTCGGGACGCCAGTCGGGCCAGCTCTCGGAGAACGGCGGGTCCCACGCGGTGATCGCCTCGACGGCGGCCCAGCCGGCCTGCCGTACCGATCTCGCCTTGGCCGGGTCCATCAGCCCGGCGCTCTGGGCCTGCGCGAACTCGTCCTCGTCGAGCCACCGCCAGCTGCGGTCGGGGTGGACGCTGATGTCGAGGAAGTGGTCTTCGGAGTCCACGCCGCCGGACCAGCGGGTCAGGGGTTCTTCGAGGTTGACGTACCAGTTCTTGAAGCGCCAGCCGGGTTCCCAGAACAGCCAGACCGACCAGGGACGGCCGGGCCGGGCGAGTTTGAGCAGGCCGGTGCCGGTCCAGTGGTCGCGGATCACTGTCCGCGGCTTGGTGTAACGGGAGGTCAGCGGCTCGGCGTGGATGGGTGTGCCGTCGGCGAGGACGGGTTTGACGCAGGGTGTGCCGGGGGCCACCCAGACGGCGAGCAGGTCCGCGGTGTCCTGGACGACGGTGACGGGGCGGCAGATGTGCAGGTGGGAGCCGCCGTTCTCCCGGTAGCGCCACAGGATGTGGCTGCCGCGGGGCCAGCGGCGTGTGGGCGTCCCGGCAGTGGTGGTGGGGCCGGTGGCCGGGGTTTCGGCGCCGGGGGTGGCCGTGGGCGGGGGTGGGGAGCCGTTGACCGTGCCGTGCGCTGATTCCTCTGCCATGGACAGATATTAGTGGCGCCCTCTGACACCGCCTCGGGGCGGGTCACCTGGTGAGGAGGGCCGCGCGCGGTGCCCGTCCGGCCGTGTGCGGCCGGTTGCGGCAGAGCCGCGCGCGGTACCGCGCGCTCTCCGTACCATGCCCCCGCCGCTTCTGCCCGGGGCTGCCCTGGGGCGTCCGGGGTATCCGGGAGACGGACGCTAGGGGTGGGTCATCCGCAGGACGTCCAGCGCTTCGTCGAGCTGTTCCCGGGTCAGGAGGCCCCGTTCCACGTAGCCGGATTCGAGGACGGCCTCGCGTATGGTCTTCCGCTCGGCGAGGGCCTTCTTGGCGACCTTGGCGGCTTCCTCGTAGCCGATGTACTTGTTCAACGGTGTCACCACGGACGGGGACGACTCGGCGTACTCGCGGGCCCGCTCGGTGTGGGCCGTGATGCCGTCGACGGTGCGGTCCGCGAGGAGGCGGGTGACGTTGGCGAGCAGCCGGATGGACTCCAGGAGGTTCTTGGCGATCACGGGGAGCATGACGTTCAGCTCGAAGTTCCCCGCGGCGCCGGCCGTGGCGATGGTGGTGTCGTTCCCCGTGACCTGGGCGGCCACCTGGAGGACCGCTTCGGGGATCACGGGATTGACCTTGCCGGGCATGATCGAGGAGCCGGGCTGGAGGTCGGGGAGGCTGATCTCGGCGAGGCCGGTGCGGGGGCCCGAGGCCATCCACCGGAGGTCGTTGGAGATCTTGGTGAGGGAGACGGCGACCGTCCTGAGCTGGCCGGAGGTCTCCACGAGCCCGTCCCGGGCGCCCTGGGCCTCGAAGTGGTCCCGGGCCTCCGTCAGCGGCAGGTCCGTCTGCCGGGCGACCTCGGTGATGACGGCGGCGGCGAAGCCGGGCGGGGTGTTGATGCCGGTGCCGACCGCGGTGCCGCCCAGGGGGAGTTCCGCGAGGCGGGGGAGGGAGGCGCGCAGCCGCTCCACGCCGTGCCTGATCTGTGCCGCGTAGCCGCCGAACTCCTGCCCGAGGGTGACGGGGGTGGCGTCCATGAGGTGGGTGCGGCCGGACTTCACGACCTCCTTGAACTCGTCCGCCTTGCGCTCCAGGGCGGCCGCCAGGTGCTCCAGGGCGGGGACGAGGTCGTGGGTGACGGCGGCGGTGGCGGCGATGTGGATGCTGGACGGGAAGACGTCGTTGGAACTCTGTGAGGCGTTGACGTGGTCGTTCGGGTGGACGGGGCGGCCGAGGCGCTCGGTGGCGAGGGTGGCGAGGACCTCGTTGGTGTTCATGTTGCTCGAGGTGCCGGAGCCGGTCTGGAAGACGTCGACCGGGAAGTGGTCGTCCCAGCGGCCCTCTGCCACTTCGGCGGCGGCTTCCCGGATGGCGCGGGCCATGTCCTCGTCGATGACGCCCAGCTGGGCGTTGACCTTGGCGGCTGCGCTCTTGATGTGGGCCAGGGCCTCGATGTGGGCGCGCTCGATGCGCTGTCCGGAGACCGGGAAGTTCTGCACCGCGCGCTGGGTCTGGGCGCGCCACTTCGCGTGCGCGGGGACCTGCACCTCGCCCATGGAGTCGTGCTCCGTGCGGTACTCCGCCGGCTGACCGGAGTCGCTGTTGGTCGCCTTCTCACTTGCCATCGTTCGTACCTCCCTTCCGTTAAGCGTCCGGCGCGCGTCCCGTGTTCCCGCCGGCCGGTGACGTACGCCGAACGAGGGAACACCCTCCCCGGTGGAGGAACCGGGGAGGGTGTGCGAGGGGCCGGTCGCCGTGGTCAGCCCTGGCCGGGGCCGCGGACCGGGATGGTGGTGAAGGTGGGGCTGGGGGCGGGGTCGGCGAAGAAGTCGTTGCCCTTGTCGTCGACCACGATGAACGCCGGGAAGTCCTCGACCTCGATCTTCCAGACGGCCTCCATGCCGAGCTCCTCGTACTCGACGACCTCGACCTTCTTGATGCAGTCCTGGGCGAGGCGTGCGGCGGGGCCGCCGATGGAGCCGAGGTAGAAGCCGCCGTGCTCCTTGCAGGCGGCGGTGACCTGGCCGGAGCGGTTGCCCTTGGCGAGCATCACCTTGGAGCCGCCGGCCGCCTGGAACTGCGCCACGTAGGAGTCCATGCGCCCGGCGGTCGTCGGCCCGAAGGAGCCCGACGCGTAGCCCTCGGGGGTCTTCGCGGGGCCCGCGTAGTACACGGGGTGGTCCTTGAGGTACTGCGGCATGTCCTCGCCGGCGTCCAGGCGCTCCTTGATCTTGGCGTGGGCGATGTCGCGGGCCACCACCAGGGGGCCGGTCAGCGACAGGCGGGTCTTGACGGGGTACTTGGTGAGCTCGGCGAGGATCTCGTCCATGGGGCGGTTGAGGTCGATCCTGACGACGTCCGCGGACTCGTCCAGATGCTCGTCGGTGGTCTCCGGCAGGAAGCGTGCCGGGTCGGTCTCCAGCTGCTCCAGGAAGACGCCCTCCGCGGTGATCTTCGCCAGGGCCTGGCGGTCGGCCGAGCAGGAGACCGCGATGGCGACCGGGCAGGACGCGCCGTGCCGCGGGAGCCGCACGACGCGCACGTCGTGGCAGAAGTACTTGCCGCCGAACTGCGCCCCGATGCCGATCTTCTGCGTCAGCTCGAAGACCTTCTCCTCCAGGTCCTTGTCCCGGAAGCCGTGGCCCAGCTCGGAGCCCTCGGCGGGCAGCTCGTCCAGGTAGTGCGCGGAGGCGTACTTCGCGGTCTTCAGGGCGTACTCGGCGGAGGTGCCGCCGACGACGATCGCCAGGTGGTAGGGCGGGCAGGCGGCGGTGCCCAGGGAGCGGATCTTCTCCTCCAGGAACTTCATCATGGCGGTCTCGTTCAGGACCGCCTTCGTCTCCTGGTACAGGAACGACTTGTTGGCGCTGCCGCCGCCCTTCGCCATGAAGAGGAACTTGTAGGCGCCGCCGTCGGTCGCGTACAGCTCGATCTGGGCGGGGAGGTTGGAGCCGGTGTTCTTCTCCTCCCACATGGTCAGCGGGGCCATCTGGGAGTACCGCAGATTGAGCTTGGTGTAGGCGTCGTAGATGCCCCGTGAGAGGGCCTTCTCGTCCTCGCCCTCGGTGAGCACGTGCTGTCCGCGCTTGCCCATGACGATGGCGGTGCCGGTGTCCTGACACATCGGCAGCACGCCGGCGGCGGCGATGTTCGCGTTCTTCAGGAGGTCGAGCGCCACGAACTTGTCGTTCGCGGAGGCCTCGGGGTCGTCGACGATGCGGCGGAGCTGCGCCAGGTGGGCGGGGCGCAGGTAGTGCTGGATGTCATGGACGGCCTCTTCGGCGAGCGCGCGCAGTGCCTCCGGTTCGACCTTCAGGAAGGTCCGTCCCCCGGCCTCGAAGGTGCTGACGCCCTCGGCGGTCACCAGCCGGTACGGGGTGGTGTCCTCCCCGGTAGGAAGCAGATCGGAGTACTGAAACTCTGGCATTGCGCCCATTCCTCACTCGACAGACACGACACCACCCCGCCGGCAGCGCGCAACAAGCGTAATCCCGGCGCGTCCGCCCGCTGTGCGTGGTGCGCGTCACGGCGGTGCAGAGGCGGTGCAGAGGCGGTTCAGGGGCGGTTCAGGGGCGGCGCGGAGGCGGTCAGGCGCGGGTGGTGCGGGTGGTGCTGGCGTGGTGCTGGTGGTGCGGGCGCGCGGGTGGTGCTGGCGTGGTGCTGGTGGTGCGGGCGCGCGGGTGCGCGGGTGTGCCGGGACGGCGTGCCGGGGCCCGGCCGCGGCCCCCGGCCTGGACCGCTGTCGGGTGCGACCGGGGTGACGGGCCCGTGCGGCAGGCGCGACGGGCGCCCGGTGAGGGGGACGGGGACGGGGGCGGGGGCGGAGGGGCGCGTCGGGTGCGTCGGGTGCATCGGGTGCGACGCGGGCGCCGAGTGCGGCGGGCGGACTTGTCCGCACGGACCGACTTGTCCACAGGGGGTAGTCGCGATCTATCGCGTTTCGGTAGGCTGCCTCCGTGGACCTCGAAAAGCGCCCTCAGCACCCGGAGACCGCCGCACGGACGGCGCAGGCCCAGCCCTCCGTGGGGCTCCGCGCGTCCGACGCCGACCGCGACCGCGTGGCCGACATCCTGCGCGAGGCGCTCGCCGAGGGCCGCCTCACGGCCGATGAGCACGCCGAGCGCGTCGAGGGTGTCTACCGCGCCAAGACCGTCGGCGACCTGGAGCCCCTCGTGGCGGACCTCCCGCAGGGCGGTGCCGGTGCCTATGAGCGGCGCCCGCCCCAGGCCCCCGCCTCCGCCCCGTCCCGCCCCACAGCCGGCGCGATACCGCCGGTCGCGGACGACAACCTCGTCGCCGTGCTCAGCAGCTCGTCCCGCAGGGGCCGTTGGCGCGTCGGCCGCAGGACGCACGCGTACGCGATCTTCGGCAATGTCGAGATCGACCTCAGTGAGGCGATATTCGAGTACCCCCAGGTGGTCATCAAGGCCGTCTCGGTCTTCGGCAACGTCGAGATCCGCGTCCCGGAGAACATCTCGCTGCGCGGCACCGGCGGCGGCGTCCTCGGCAACTTCGAGGTCGACACCCTCGACTCCACGGACCCCGACGCCCCGGTGGTCTTCGTGGACGGGATGGCGGTGCTCGGCAACATCGAGGCGAAGCCCAAGCGCGGCCGTCTGGTACGCGATCTCCAGCACAAGCTCCGCAAGTATCTGGATCACTGACCCGGCGCGCCCGAAGCCCTGCTCATGACCGGTTTCCGGCTGGCTGAGAACACGCGTGCATAGGAACTCAGTGCTTAGGCGCGCGCACAGCGGGTAGGCCTTGCTGCATCGTCGCTCTCCCCCACTGCCTCAAGGACGTGGGAGGGGCCCCCAGCGAAGCCGTCGTCAGGAGTAGACCGTGCTGCAACCGCCGCGTCAGTCCCTGCAGATCGCTGCCGTCCCCACCCGGCGGGTGCCCGCGGGAGAACGGGATCAGGACGCCCCCTGGCACACGGAGGCGGTATGCCGGCGCGACGAGGCCGGCCTCTTCTTCGCCCCGTCGAAGGAGCCCACCGCGGCCAGGCTCTCCCGTGAGGAGGCCGCGAAACGGGTCTGTGCCCGCTGCCCGGTCATGGTGGAGTGCCGCGAGCACGCCCTGCTCCAGCCGGAGCCGTACGGGGTGTGGGGCGGGCTGACGGCGGCGGAGCGGCGTGTGGTGCTCGCCCGGCGCCGCAGGCGCGACCTGGAGCTCAAGAAGGCCCATGCGGCCGGCCCCATAGCGGCGGCGGGGTAGCACCGGGCCGCCCGGTCTCCCGGGGGGCCCGGCAGCCCGAAGGGCCCTGGTGCCCGGCCTCGTGAGCCCCGGCGGCCGGCCGGGGCTCGCTGTGCGTGGGGATGCGCGTGGGGATCTGCGCTGCGCCGGGCCCGCTTCATCCGGAGCGCCCGGGGCCTACTTCCCCCGGGCCCACGCCCCCGGCCTCCCCCGGGGCCACGTCCCCAGGACCTACTTCGCACGGTCGAAGTCGATGGTGCTGTACGCCCGCAGCTTCGCCAGCCGGTGGGTGGAGTCGATCTGCCGGATGGTGCCGGACTTCGACCGCATGACCAGCGACGAGGTCATCGCCGTCTCGGCGCGGTAGCGCACCCCGCGCAGCAGTTCGCCGTCGGTGATGCCGGTCGCGACGAAGAAGACGTTGTCGCCGGAGACCAGGTCGTCGGTGTCCAGCACGCGGTCGAGATCGTGCCCCGCGTCGATGGCGCGCTGCCGCTCCTCGTCATCTTTGGGCCATAGCTTGCCCTGGATGGTGCCGCCCAGGCACTTGATGGCGCAGGCGGAGATGATGCCCTCCGGGGTGCCTCCGATGCCCAGCAGCAGGTCCACGCTGCTCTCCTCGCGCACGGCGAGGATGGAGCCCGCGACATCGCCGTCGGAGATCAGCTTGATGCGCGCCCCGGTCTCCCGGACCTCCTTGATCAGCCCCTCGTGCCGCGGCCGGTCCAGGATGACGACGGTGACGTCCTCCGGGGAGGACCGTTTCGCCTTGGCCACGCGACGGATGTTCACGGCCACCGGGGCGTCGATGTCCACGTAGTCCGCGGCTTCCGGCCCGGTGGCCAGCTTGTCCATGTAGAAGACGGCGGACGGGTCGAACATGGTGCCCCGGTCGGCGGCCGCCAGCACCGCGATCGCGTTCGGCATGCCCTTCGCCGTGAGGGTGGTGCCGTCGATCGGGTCCACGGCGATGTCGCACTCCGCGCCGGTGCCGTCGCCCACCCGCTCTCCGTTGAAGAGCATCGGCGCCTCGTCCTTCTCCCCCTCGCCGATGACGACCACGCCGTTCATCGAGACGGTGGAGACAAGGGTGCGCATGGCCCGGACGGCGGCGCCGTCCGCGCCGTTCTTCTCGCCCCGGCCCACCCAGCGGCCCGCGGCCATGGCGGCGGCCTCGGTGACACGGACGAGTTCCAGGGCCAGGTTGCGGTCGGGGGCCTCCGGTGAGACCTCGAGTTCGGAGGGGAGATGGTGCTCGGTCATCGAAACGCACCTTCCTGATACGGCCGGGGCCGGACGAGGGTTGTCTCCGACAATAACCGTTGTCCCAGCACAATGAGCAGGGCCGACCACGCATGAGCGCATACGGAGGGTGTGGGCGTGGTCACAACCGACCGGGTGTCCCGGCGGGGTGCCCCGGTCCGTGTGTCGCTGCCCGGCGGGGCGGTCGCAAGGCGCGTGCGGGCGCCTGCGACGATGGGGGCGTGGCAGGCAGGCAAGGCAAGCAGAAGGTGCGGGACATGCTGCTGTCGCTGGGCGTCGTCGCCCTCGTCGCAGGTGTCATATACGTCTTCGTCCCGCACGACGACTCGAAGAGCCCCGTCAGGCGCGTCGACTACAGCGTCGAGCTGCTGACGGCGCGCCGTGCGGCGCCCTATCCGGTCGCGGCGCCCAAGGGCCTGCCCAGGTCGTGGATGGCCACGTCCGTGCGCTTCCAGGGCGACATGTACAACTCCTGGCACCTGGGCTTCCAGGACCCGGCCGGACAGTACGTCGCCGTCGAGCAGTCCACCCAGGAGCCGGGGCCGTTCATCTCCGGTGCCAGCCAGGGGGCCAGGAAGACCGCGGCGACGCAGCGCATAGGGGACCGCGTCTGGCAGCGCTACCAGGGCGACCACTACGACGCCCTGGTCCACCGGGACAAGTCCGCCACGACCGTCGTCACGGGCACGGCGTCGTTCGCGCAGCTCACGAAGATGGCGGAGGCGTTGAGGACGTCCTGAGGGGCCGGCCCGCCCCGCCGGTGGGCCGGGCCCCGGTCCCGTCCGTCCGAGCCCGGACGGGCGAGGCCAAAGACGTCATGCGGCCGGTCCACCGGCCGGGCGAGCCGGAGAGGTCACCGGGGGCCGGGGACGCCACCGGGGGTCGGAAGCGCCACCAGGGGTCGGAAGCGCCACCGGGGCCGGACGGCGATCGTCCGCAGTCGTCGTCCGGGATCAGAGGACGGTGACGACCTGCTCGTAGTCGAGCCGCGGAAGCCGCTCCTGAAAGGCGCCCTCGCCGGGCCTGCCGATGTTGACGATCATCAGCGGGGTGTGGTCCTCGTCAAGGAACTCCTTCTGGACGCCCGCGGGGTCGAACCCGGTCATCGGGCCCGCGGCGAGCCCGGCGGCACGGACGCCGATGAGGAAGTAGGCGGCCTGGAGCGCGGCGTTGAGGCCGGCGTTCTGCTCCCGGACCGTGCGTTCGGCGAACGCGTCCTTGAGCGCCGGGTTGTGCGGCTGGAGCTGGGGCAGCTCGTCGTGGAACTCGTTGTCCGCGGAGAGGATGGCGACCAGCGGGGCCTGGGCGCTCTTCGGGCGGTTGCCCTCGGCGAGGTGCGGCAGCAGCCGCTCGCGGGCCTCCTTGCTGCGGATCAGCGTGATGCGCAGGGGCGACTGGTTGAAGGCCGTCGGGCCGTACTTCACCAGGTCGTATATCGCCCTGACCTGCTCGTCGCTCACCGGCTCCGCGGTGAAGGTCCGTGCGGTGCGCGCCTCACGGAACAGCAGGTCCTGGGCGGCGGGGTCGAGGGGGAGGGTCATCGTGCGGGCCTCTGGTTGCTCGGTGGGGTGGTGATCGACTGCGAGTCTACGAGGGTGAAGTTGACATTTCAATTAAAGTCGGGCTTGTGAGCGGGCTCACGGTGGGGGAACGGCCTGTCAGCCCTGTCAGGGGGGCGGGGAACTGCGCGATCAGCCGAGACGAGAGGTCGGCTTGAGGGGACTGCTCTCGGTACCGGCCGCGCGGGGCTGCCTCTGCCGCGGGCGCGGCCGACCGGATCTCCGGCATGCGCGGGGTCGGGATTCCCTGGCCGCTGACTGCTGGTCGCTGACTGCTGACTGCTGACTGCTGGTCGCTGGCCGCTGACCGCTGGCCGCCGAGCGCCGACTGCCGATCGCCTACCGATGGCGCGCGCGTCCGCGCGCCCGTGCGGCGGAGGAGCCTTCCCTGCTGCCTTGAGGGCTCCCCCCACTGTCCCAACGGCTTGGGGCACCTCCCCAGAGGTGCCCCAAGGTCACAGCCCGCCCTGCCGCTGCCGGGGCGCTCATGTGTCCCTGGGGCGCGCCCCAGGCGTGCCTAGGCGTCTGGGCCGGTGGCGTCCGTGCCGGTGGCGTCCGGCTCCCGGACCTCCGTCCGGGTGACGTCCGGCTCCTCGCCCTCGGCGAGCGCCGCGTCGAGCCGGGCGCGGGCGCCGGCCAGCCACTGGCGGCACACCTTGGCGAGCTCCTCGCCGCGCTCCCAGAGGGCGAGCGACTCCTCCAAGGTGGTGCCGCCCGTCTCCAGGCGGCGGACGACCTCGATCAGCTCATCCCGCGCCTGTTCGTAACCGAGGGCGGCTTCGTCCGAGCCGGCTTCCGTGCTGCTGGTCATGGGGCCCACCCTAAGAGTCGGGAGTGACGTCGGAATGCGGCGCGTGCGGCGACGGGGGATCGGACGCGTCCGGGACGCCGGCACCGCCGTCGTGCGCGTCGTCCGCGTCGTGCGCGTCGTCAGAGGAGCTGGCCGGCACAGCCGTCACCCGGACGGAGAACTCGCCCGCGGCCACCCGGGCGCGCAACTCCTCGTCCCGCGCCACCTCGCCGGGCGTCCGCACCACGTGGCCGTCGGCCTTCTGGAGCACCGCGTAGCCGCGCCTGAGGGTCGCGGCGGGGGAGAGGGCGACCACGCGCGCGTGGGTGTGCATCAGCTCGGAGTCCGCGCGGTCCAGCAGGTGGCCGAGGGTGCGGCGGACGCGGTCGGTCAGCGCGTCGACCTGCTGCTCGCGCTCGTCCACCATGCGGTGCGGATGCTGCATCGAGGGCCGGGCGAGCGCATGGGCCAGGCCGCGTTCCTCGCGCTCCAGCAGGGCCGTCACACAGCGCCGGGCGCGGTCGCACAGCCAGCGCACCCGCTCGTACTCCTCGCCCACGTCCGGCACCACCTTCTTCGCGGCGTCCGTGGGCGTGGAGGCGCGCAGGTCGGCGACGTGGTCGAGCAGGGGGTTGTCGGGCTCGTGGCCGATCGCCGAGACCACCGGCGTACGGCACGCGGCGACCGCTCTGACGAGCTGCTCGTCGGAGAACGGCAGCAGGTCCTCCACGCTGCCGCCGCCCCGCGCGACGATGATCACGTCGACCTCGTCAAGCGCGTCCAGCTCCTTGACGGCCTGCACCACCTGCGGCACCGCGTGCACCCCCTGCACGGCGACGTTGCGCACCTCGAAGCGGACGGCGGGCCAGCGGTGCCGGGCGTTCTCCAGGACGTCGCGCTCTGCGGCCGAGGCGCGGCCGCAGACCAGGCCGATGAGCTGCGGCAGGAAGGGCAGCGGCTTCTTGCGCTCGGGCGCGAAGAGGCCCTCGCGCGCCAACGACTTCTTCAGCATCTCCAGACGCGCCAGCAACTCGCCCACGCCCACGGGCCGTATCTCCGTGGCCCGCAGGGAGAGCTGGCCGCGCGGCGCGTACCACTCCGGCTTGGCGTGTACGACGACGCGGGCGCCCTCGCAGACGACGTCGGCGATCGCGTCGAACACCGTCCGGTAGCAGGTGACGCTGACGGAGACGTCGTACGACGGGTCACGCAGGGTCATGAAGACGACGCCCGCGCCGGGCCGCCGGGAGAGCT
This sequence comes from Streptomyces sp. DSM 116793, assembly GCF_057320905.1. NCBI lineage: Bacteria > Bacillati > Actinomycetota > Actinomycetes > Kitasatosporales > Streptomycetaceae > Streptomyces > Streptomyces sp. DSM 116793. The sequence goes on from NZ_CM170494.1 coordinate 5,974,303, forward strand.
GGGTGATCTGCCCCTCCACCCAGATGGCGCCCAGCCGGTCGATCCACCCGCCGATGAGCCGCGACACCTGGCCGACGGGCAGGGGGGCGTCCGCGGACGTGTTCACAGCCATGCGCCCGAGCGTATCGGCAGGGGCTGACAGTCCCCGCCGTACGGACTGTGCCGGGCCGCCGGACGTCGGGGGTGTGCCCTCCACAGGGCGCGCGGGGACTGTGCGATCCGCCCTGGGCCATCACCCTTCCGAGGGAGCGGTTTCCGGTCGCGCCGGGCTGCGGGTGGGTGCCTGGTGGCTCGCGTCGTGCCGGGGCTGCGGATGGGTGCCTGGTGGCTCGCGTGGTTCCCGACGCCTTCGGGGGCGCGCACTGTCTCGGAGATGCTCCTTCCGGGGTGGCCTTGTGCCGGGGTGCTCGGGAAGAGGAAGAGAGAGGGGAGCTGCGCGACCAGCCACAGCGATGGCCGTCTGTTCACCACCGGCCCCAGGGGCGCCCCTGTCGTGGCCGGGCCGTCGGGCCACCGGGGCACGGGGCCACCGGGCCGAGCCGAGCCGGGGGCGCGGCCCCCTGCCGGGGCGCCCTGCCGGGGCGCCCCGGAGGGGCGCACCGGGGGCGACGCACCCCCCGGGGACCCGTGAGGGCGGGGGCCCGCCCTTACGATGGTGGCCATGACCGCTTCGTCAGCCCGCCGCGTCCTGCTCGCCGCCCCCCGTGGCTACTGCGCGGGCGTGGACCGTGCCGTGATCGCCGTCGAGAAGGCCCTGGAGCAGTACGGGGCCCCGATCTACGTCCGCCACGAGATCGTCCACAACAAGCACGTCGTGCAGACCCTGGAGAGAAAGGGCGCGATCTTCGTCGAGCGGACGGCGGAGGTGCCCGAGGGGTCGATCGTGATGTTCTCCGCGCACGGTGTGGCGCCGGTCGTCCATGAGGAGGCCGCCGAGCGCAGGCTCGCCACCATCGACGCGACCTGCCCGCTGGTCACCAAGGTGCACAAGGAGGCCGTGCGGTACGCGAAGGAGGACTTCGACATCCTCCTGATCGGTCACGAGGGCCACGAGGAGGTCATCGGCACCTCCGGCGAGGCCCCCGACCACATCACCCTGGTCGACGGTCCCGAGGACGTCGCCAACGTGGAGGTCCGCGACCCCTCCAGGGTCGTCTGGCTCTCCCAGACCACGCTCTCCGTGGACGAGACGATGGAGACGGTCGACGCCCTCAAGGAGCGCTTCCCGCAGCTCGTCTCGCCGCCCAGCGACGACATCTGCTACGCCACCCAGAACCGCCAGATGGCCGTCAAGCGGATGGGCGCCGAGGCCGACCTGGTCATCGTGGTCGGCTCGCGGAACTCCTCCAACTCCAAGCGGCTCGTGGAGGTCGCCAAGCTCGCCGGCGCACGCGACGCGCACCTGGTGGACTTCGCCGAGGAGATCGACGAGGCCTGGCTGGAGGGCGTCGGCACGGTCGGCGTCACCTCCGGCGCCTCCGTGCCCGAGGTGCTCGTCGAGGGCGTGCTGGAGTGGCTGGCGGCCCGGGGCTACGAGGACGTGGAGATCGTCAAGGCCGCCGAGGAATCGATCACGTTCTCCCTCCCCAAGGAGCTCCGCCGCGATCTGCGCGCCGAGGCCGCGGCCCTCGCCACGGGGGCCCGGACGGCCGCGACGCCGGCTTCCGGCGGCGCTGAGGGCACGTCCTCCTAGGCAGTCCAGGCGGTCCAGGTAATCCAGGCAGTCCAGGCAGTTCAGGCAGTCCCCCCTGGGCAGTCCTTCCATGCAGTCCTCGGCCCGTAGGAGTCCGGGGCACGTGGGGCGTCTGCGGCCGGACTGCGCGCCCCGGAAGGGACGCGGGGCTGCTCCGGACGGGGCTGCGGGTGGATCGGAAGGGGCCCGCTGGCCGGCGGGCCTGCTCCGAAAGGGGCGCGGGGCCGGATCGGTATGCGGCTCCCTCGCGTGGGCGCGCGCAACCCCCACCGGCCCCCCACGCTTCGAGGGCGTGGAGGCACCCCCACCGGACCCGGCAGCAGCCCCCCGGGGCCGGTGGAGCCCCCTGGGCCAGGTGGCCGGCAGACGGCCATCGTCATGGGCCGGTCGCGCGGTTCCCCGCGCCCTTCCCGGGCGCCCGTAAGCCGTGGAGGCGCCGCAGAAGGGCGCGGGGTCGCCCCTGGGGACCACCGCCTACGTGCGATTACGCGCGCGTGCCGGGCCGTGGTCGCCGTACCGTGGGAATATGCAGATCTTCGGTGTGGACATCGGCGGAACCGGCATCAAAGGCGCCCCTGTGGACCTGGGCCGCGGCGACCTCGCGGACGAGCGCTACAAGGTGCTGACGCCGCATCCGGCGACGCCGGACAAGGTGGCCGACGGGGTCGCCGAGGTGGTGGACCACTTCAACTGGCAGGGCCCGGTCGGCATCACGTTCCCCGGTGTGGTCACCGAGGGCGCGACGGTGCGGACGGCCGCCAATGTGGACAAGTCCTGGATCGACGTGGACGCCCGCGCCATGATCAGCGAGCGCATGGGCGGCCACCCCGTCACCGTGATCAACGACGCGGACGCGGCGGGCGTCGCCGAGATGCAGTTCGGCGCGGGCCGTGGCCGCGGCGGCACCGTCTTCGTCCTCACCTTCGGCACCGGCATCGGCAGCGCGCTCTTCATCGACGGCCGTCTCGTGCCGAACACGGAACTCGGCCACCTGGAACTGCACGGGCACGACGCCGAGAAGCACGCGTCGACGAAGGTCAAGGACGACCACGACATGAGCTGGGAGCAGTGGGCGAAGCGGGTGCAGAAGTACCTGGCCCACGTCGAGATGCTGTTCTCCCCGTCGCTCTTCATCATCGGTGGCGGCGTCAGCCGCAAGGCGCACAAGTTCCTGCCGCTCATCAAGGGCATCAAGGCCGAACTGGTCCCGGCACGCCTGCAGAACAACGCGGGGATCGTGGGGGCGGCCATGCATGCGGCGAAGGAGGCATAAGGGCGCCGGCTCACGGGTTGGCGCTCCGGCGTGCGCGGCGATGTGCTTCGGCGTGCGCGGCGATGTGCGTTCGGGGCCGCCGACCCTTAGGCGGTGACGGCCCCCTCGTGCCCTCGACGGTTGGGTGCGCGGGACCGCCGTCCCCGGGCCGTCGCCCGAGGCACCCCGTGCGCCACGTGCCCGGCGGCCGTCGCCCCGGGGCGTGCGCGACGGTCGGCGGCCTCCGGGCCTCCGGGCCCCCGGCCCCCGGCCCCCGGCCCCCGGCCCGCTCCGCCGCTCAGGCGGGCCTTCGCCGGGGCCGGGGCGGCCCCTCGCCCGGCCGCGGCGGGCGCAGCCGGCTCTTGGGCCCCCGTTGGCCCTTGGGCATCCGTTCGCCCGTGCCTCCGGCACGGCTCACATCGCCGGTACCGCTCGCACCGCCGGTACCCCGCGCACTCCCGGTGCCGCCGGCACCACGGACCCCGCCCGCGTCGCCGACACCGCGGGCCCCGCCAGTACCGCCGCTACCGCTGCCGCCACCGCCCCCACGGCTCCCGGTGACCCGCCCGCCGGCCGTACGCGGCGTCGTCCCGCGCCGCTCGCCGGGCGCCGCGGAGCCCGCTGCCGCCGCCCTGCGCCGCCGGTCCTCGGCCCGCCGGCTCGCGAGCCGCATCAGCCGGACCTTGCGGACGGTCGTGATCACGCTCGCGATCAGGGTGCCCCCGTACAGCCAGACCGCGTACATCGCCAGCGCCGTGAACAGCCCCATCAGCCGGCCGCCGACGCCGTCGTCCGCGCCGCCGGAGATCGGCAGCGCCCCGAGTGCGAAGCCGATGGGCACGGCGACCGGCGCGGTCAGCAGGTCGGCGCGGCGCACCCAGAGCGCCGTCAGGGCACTGACCGGCAGGAACAACACTCCGTAGACCACCGGTGACCCGCCCAGGAGCACCAGATCCAGACAGGCGAGCAGGAACATCGTCCCGGCGCAGAACAGGCCGCTGCCGAGTCCGGTCAGCCGGGGATTGGGGGCGTGCCGCAGCGCGCGTACCAGGCGAGGGACGGCCCGCACCAGACGGGGCACGGAGCGGAGCAGCAGCGCACCGGCGCGCGCCAGGCCGAACGCGACGGTACGGGAGGGCGGCGGGGCGGGGCGGCGCGAGCGGTCCGGGGCGGGGCGCACCGCAGAGCCGCGCGGCCCGCCTTGCGGCGGCAGTGGCGTGGTCCGGCGCGGTCGTGACTGTGGGGGACGCGTCCTGGGGTGGTCCACATGCACCAACCTAGGTCCGATCATGTGCCGAGCAGGTCTTTGGACACGCACTTTGGCCGAGCTTCACCGGCCGTTCGATACGCCGCGGGTCGGACGGGCGCCCGCGGAGCCCGCGACGCCGTCGCAGGGAACGAGGACGTGGCAGGGAACGAGGACGTGGCTGGAAAAGAGGACCAGCAGGGAACGAGGACGTAGCAGGGAGCGAGGACGTAGCAAGGAACGACGCCGGGAAGTCTCCGCCGCGGGCCGCAGCCGGGCGCGGCGGAGGCGCGGCCGGGGCGCGGCCGGGGCGCGCCCGGGTACGACACCGCCGCCGGACAGAGCGCTCGCGGAACGCCGTAGACTGGTGGATCGGCCCGCACCATCCCGGGCCCGATCCGCCCGCAACCCGCACCCGCATCCCCAACCCGCACCCGCCACGCTCCACCCGCTGACCCAGCTCAGCCAGCCAAGCCCAGCCCAGACATCCGGGAAGTCGCAACGTGTCGCTCACGATCGGAATCGTCGGTCTGCCCAATGTCGGCAAGTCGACCCTGTTCAACGCCCTGACCAAGAACGACGTGCTCGCGGCCAACTACCCGTTCGCCACGATCGAGCCCAACGTCGGCGTGGTGGGCGTGCCCGACCCGCGGCTCGAGAAGCTGGCCGAGATGTTCTCCTCCCAGCGGGTCCTTCCGGCCACCGTGAACTTCGTCGACATCGCGGGGATCGTGCGGGGCGCCAGCGAGGGCGAGGGCCTCGGCAACAAGTTCCTGGCGAACATCCGGGAGTCGGACGCGATCTGCCAGGTCATCCGCGCGTTCAAGGATGAGAACGTCGTCCATGTGGACGGCAAGATCTCGCCCAAGAGTGATATCGAGACGATCAACACCGAGCTGATCCTCGCCGACCTGCAGACCATCGAGAAGGTGCTGCCGCGGCTGCAGAAGGAGGCGCGGGTCAAGAAGGACCTCCAGCCGAAGCTGAAGGCGGTGGAGTCCGCGAAGGACATCCTGGACGGCGGCCGCACCCTCTTCGCGGCCGGCATCGCCCAGGGCACCGAGGCCGCGGAGCCGCTGCACGACCTCCACCTGCTCACCACCAAGCCGTTCCTCTACGTCTTCAACGTCGACGAGGACGAGCTGGCCGACGAGGCCTTCAAGGAGGAGCAGCGCGCCCTGGTCGCCCCCGCCGAGGCGATCTTCCTGGACGCCAAGCTGGAGGCGGACCTCGCCGAGCTGGACGCGGACGAGGCGCTGGAGCTCCTGCAGTCCGTCGGCCAGGAGGAGCCGGGCCTGGCGACCCTGGCCCGCGTCGGCTTCGACACGCTGGGCCTGCAGACGTACCTGACCGCGGGCCCCAAGGAGGCCCGCGCCTGGACCATCAAGAAAGGCGCCACCGCCCCCGAGGCCGCCGGCGTCATCCACACCGACTTCCAGAAGGGCTTCATCAAGGCCGAGGTCATCTCCTACGACGACCTGATCGAGGCCGGCTCCGTCGCCGACTCCCGCGCGGCGGGCAAGGCCCGCATGGAGGGCAAGGAGTACGTCATGCAGGACGGGGACGTGGTGGAGTTCCGCTTCAACGTTTAGCGGGCGCCGCAGCATCGGCGTAGCGATTTAGCAAACGCGCAGGTCAGGCGGGGTCGGTTCCCTTCGGGGTCGGCCCCGTCGCCGTATCCGTTGCTGGATCCGTGCTGGATATCCTGACGTCTCGTCATCTGTCGTCATCCCTGGTAATCCGCACCCCTGCTGGATCGGTGCTGGATGGTATTGACGGGCCCATCAGCTAGTTGGGCGTGGGTGGGGTTGCGGCTCCGTTGTGAACGGCTGTTGCAGGGCCGTCGTCGGCGTCAGGCCGGGTGGGGCGCCGGTGGTGTCACTTCCGATGGATGACGGGCAGGGGTTGCAACGGAGACGTCGCAACCGACTGCCGGGAGCGGTAGCGGCGCGGGATGAGGGGCGATCGCGGCTCGTCACTGTTAGGCCGGGAGCGAGCTGGTGACCACAGACTTCCAGTGGTTGCTCCCGGCGAGGGGGCTCAATTCCATGGCAGGTATCGGTTCGCTCTGCCGGGGCAGGTGCGGATTCCCGCGGAAGGGTGGAGCACGCCGGGCCGCGCCGTGCGCCGGCGGCCGTGTGACTCGCTCCGTGCACCACAGGCATTCCCTATTTACTTGTTCCCCCCGATCCGCCCTATCCCGAGAATGTCCCGAAGTTGCCCGGCGGCCGCGAACTTGCTTTTAGTATGGCGCCGTTGAGCAGACGACGGCTGCTCGTTCCAGCCCTGCCGCGTCCTTGGCCCAGGGCACCGACCGTGGCCCGTGACTCGGAGAACGCACGTGGAAACCGCCGCCATAGGTGCGCGCCTCGCATCGAGCGTGGTGAGCCCGCTCATCAAGAAGCTTTTCATCCGGGACGGCGACGGTGCCGGCCTCGTCGATCGTCCCGTGCGCATCTCCAAGCTGGTGTCCTTCCGCGGTGAGAAGCGGACCCTCGATGACGCGGACCTGCACAAGATCTCGGAGGAACTGGTACGCCGGGCCGCGCAGTCGACCGGCGTCGACGACCTGCTGCCGTCCTTCGAGAAGCGTGCTGTCGCCAATGCCGTTGCGGACTCCCTGCGCTCCATGGGCACGCTCACCATGAACGACGTCCAGGCCGTGCAACTCGGTCACCTGGAGCTGTCCCGTCACCTCAGGCACGAGAATCCGACCGCCACGCTGGGTCTGTCCAGCGACGCGGTGGAGCTGCACGCGAGCGTAATGAACACCGCCTGCCTCCACATCCTGAACTTCTTCACCCAGCGCTCCACCTTTGTGCCGCGCACGCTGGTCGAGCAGAGCAGGAACCTGGAGGTGCTGGCGGCCAAGATCGACGCGTTGATCGCCCGCGAGCCCTCTCCGGCCGACGGCCCCTTCGAAGACCGGTACGCCGAGTACATCGCGGCCAAGCACGGCCGGCTGAGTATCTTCGGCCTGGATCTGTCGGGGGCGCGGGAGACCTGGCGGCTGAACGCGGCCTACCTCAGCCTGGATGCGGTGGGCGAGGCCGGTGCCGTGGGAGCGGTGCCCGCGCTGTTGCCGGCGGACCAGGTGCTCTCCGGGCGCGGCCGGGTGCTGCTGAGGGGCGTGGCCGGATCGGGGAAAACGACCCTGGTGCAGTGGCTGGCGGTCTCCACCGCCCAGAGGCACCTCGACGAGCGCTTGCTCTACCTGTACGGGCTCGTGCCGTTCGTGCTTCCGCTGCGCACGCTCACCAGGGGCGGCGCCGCGCTGCCCACACCGGACGGCTTTCTCTCCGCTGTCGACTGCCCGATCGCGGGCCTCCAGCCGCTGGGCTGGTTCGACAGGGTGCTGCGCTCGGGCCGGGGGCTGCTGCTGGTCGACGGCATCGACGAGATCCCGGAGACGGACCGCGACGCTGTCCGCTGCTGGCTCCGCGAGCTCATCGGCATGTATCCGAAGAACCGCTGGCTCGTGACCTCCAGGCCGTCGGCCGTTCGGGAGCACTGGCTGATTGCCGACGACTTCGCGGAACTCGACCTCGCGCCCATGACGAGGGACAATGTCGCCGAGTTCGTCATCCGCTGGCACGATGCGGCGGGCATCAGTGACCAGTACGCCCATGAGCTGATCCGGGCCGTCCGCACTCGGCACGACCTGGGCAGGCTGGCCACCAACCCTCTGATGTGCGCCCTGCTCTGTGCGCTCCATCAGGACCGGCACGGATACCTTCCCGAGGGCCGCAAGGAGATCTACGACGCGGCGCTCTCCATGCTGCTGTTCCGCCGGGACCGGGAGCGGGGCGTCTACAAGAATGGCACGATCCACATCAGCGAGGCCCACCACATCCAGCTGGTCCAGAAGCTGGCCTACTGGATGATCCGCAACGGTCGCTCCGAGATGGACCGCGCCGATGCGATGGAGATACTGCGGCAGGCCCTTCCCGCCATGCCGCAGGTCGCCGAGCAGGGCACCCCGGAAGAGATCTACCGGCACATCCTGGTGCGTAGCGGCCTGTTGCGCGAGCCGAGCCCCGGAACGATGGACTTCATCCACCGGACGTTCCAGGACTACCTGGGGGCGAAGGCGGCGGTGGAGGGGCTCGACTTCGACTTCCTCGTCGCCAACGCCCACCTGGACCAGTGGGAAGACGTCATCAGGATGGCCGTCGCCCATGCCCGGCCGATGGAACGCAGTCGGCTGCTCACCGGTCTCACCAGGCGCGAGGACGTGTCCCGGCACGACATGAACCGCCTGCGCTTGCTGGCGGCGGCGTGCCTGGAGCATGCCACCGAGTTGGACCCCGAGGTGCGGCTGGAGGTGCAGCGGCGCACCGCCGCCCTGATTCCGCCCCGCACCGCCGACCAGGCGCGGGCCCTGATCGACGTGGGACCGGTGGTGCTCGACCTGCTGCCGGGCCCGCGGAAGGCACCCGTCGGCCAGGGGATGCCGGAGGACCGAGCGGACGGGCCGCCCCCCGAGCCCCGGACGGGCACAGCCCGGTCCGACATGGCACAGAACGACGCGGACGGAGCCGACGCGGACGAGGCGGACCCGACCGGCGCGCAGCTGGCCGCGGACGAGGGATACTTCACGGTGCTCACCGCGGCTCGCATAGCGACCGACGCCGCGATCCCCGTGCTCACCCGGTACCGGAGTCATCCGGACCTGCGGGTTCGCTCCGAGCTCGCGCGGGCCTGGAACCGCTTCGACACGGACACCTACGGGAAGGAAGTCATCGCGTACCTGGACGAGCAGGAGCTCTACTTCCCGGTCTCGAACATCCGCGAGCTACAACTGCTGCACAGCTTCGGAGGCCGGGCGCGCATCAAGGTCGCGGGGGAGCTGACGGCCGACGAGTTCGTCCAGTGGTGCCACAAGGAGTCCCTGACCCACCTCTGGGTCGAGGCGGACATGGGCGAGAACTGGGGCTGGCTGAGCCGCTTCCCCCGGCTCGGCTCGCTCACCATTGAGACGTCTCTCCCGCACATCGAGATCCGCCAGCTCGCCAGGATGTTGTCGCTGCGGGTGATCCGGCTGCCGGAGGGGGTGGCCGTCTCGGGGGCCGACCTGCTTCCCCCGTCCATGCAGGTCCAGCAGGTCCGCCTCGGCGCCCTCTGAGGCACCCGGCATGCCACTCAGCCGGACGCCGTCGGCCATGGGCACCACTGGCGCCCACGACGGCGTGCCCGCGCCCCGCATCGGCCGGCCGCCGGTGGGCCGACGAGACCCCGACCGCATCGAGACTCCGTACGGGGCCAGCCACACCGGGCTCACGCCCGGCGTTCCGCCGTGCCCGCCACGCCGCACCCACGGCGACCACGCGGCTGCCTAGGCGGGCACGTAAGACGCGGATTGGGTGGCCGCTGAACCGCGGGGGCTCCACGGCGAGTGCAGCGCGGATCTAGGTGGCGAGGAGGGTGCGCCTGCCGGTTGTGAGCGTGCGGTGCGCACCTGTGGCTACGAAGCTCAGCAGGGTAGGGGGACGGACGTGCCATGACGCGACTTCTAGTAGTGCTTGGTCAGGTGCATTCGCCGGTGGCGTGTCCGTTTGATCGAGTGTGTCGTTGATCGGGTGTGCTGGATGGGGAGTTGGCTGCGGTCCGGTGTGATCTGGAGGACTTCGCGGCGGAGATGTTCGAGCCGTTCGCGCGGGTGGATCAGCGCCGGTGGGGCGAGGTCTGTCTGCGGGGGCTGCTGCTGGACGGGCGGCGTAAGTCGGTGGAGCCGATGGCCGCCCGGCTGGGTGAGGACGGCAACCGGCAGGCTCTGGCCCACTTCATCACCACCAGCCCGTGGGAGGCGGCGCATGTGCGGGCCCGCCTCGCCTGGCGGATGCAGCAGGTGATCAAACCGACGGCTCTGATCATCGATGACACCGGCTTCCTCAAGGACGGGGACGCCTCGGCCTGCGTGGCCCGGCAGTACACCGGCGCTGCGGGCAAGGTCACCAACTGCCAGGCCGGGGTGTTGCTGCATCTGGCCTCCGACGCAGCGTCGGCGGCCGTCGACTGGCGCCTGTTCCTGCCCGAGAGCTGGGACCCCGCCTCGCCGAAGGCCGATCCGGCCAAGGTGGCCCGCCGCGCGAAGTGCGGCCTCCCCGAAGAGGTCGGCCATGTCGAGAAGTGGCAGCTTGCCCTGGACATGATCGACGAGACGAGGTCGTGGGGCATCGAGGTCCCGCTCGTCGTCGCCGACGGCGGCTACGGCGATGCCGCAGCCTTCCGCCTCGGGCTGGAGGAACGCGGCCTTGACTATGTGGTGGGCATCTCCACCACGACCACTGCACAGCCGGAGGAAGCCAGGTCCCACATCCCGCCCTACGGCGGTCGCGGGCCTTGGCCGCAGCCCGTTTACCCCGAGCCGGCCCAGGCCGTGAAGAAGCTGGTCATCGAGGCCGGCAAGCGGGCCGCGAAGCCGGTGCAGTGGCGGGAAGGCTCCCGCCCGGGCAGTGGCCGCAGCGGCTTGAAGCGGATGTACTCGCGGTTCGTGGCCCTGCGCATCAGGCCCGCCGGACGCGAGATCCGCAAGAACACCGACGGACCCGAACTGCCCGTGCGCTGGCTGCTGGCCGAATGGCCCGCCACCGAGCCCGAACCCGTGCAGTTCTGGCTGTCCAACCTGCCCGCCGACACCCCGCTGGCCACCCTCGCGCGCACCGCGAAACTGCGCTGGCGCATCGAGCACGACTACCGCGAGATGAGGCAGGTCCTGGGCCCGACCCACTTCGAGGGCCGCACCTGGAGAGGCTGGCACCACCACGTCACCCTCGTCTCCGTCGCGCACGCCTTCCGCACCCTCCAGCGCATCACCCGGTCCCCAAAAGGGACGGCGCCGGCCTGAGCCTCTACAAGATCGCCCGCGAACTGCAGCTACTCCTCGCGGTCTGGACCGGCGCCTGCCCCACCTGTCACCGCGACATGCCACAACCGATACCGACCTGACCAAGCACTACTAGGACGGGCTCCCGGATCGCCTACGATCGCGCCCGTGAGGTACTGGTGGTGGAAACGACAGTGGACGTACACGCCTACCAGGTCAGCCAGGACGCCTTCGAGAAGGGCGTGCAGGAAGGCAGGTATGTGCTTGACAACCCGGCCGACGGGAGCTGAACGGTGAGAGGGAGACCGTCTGTGCGCCGGCACAGTGACGACGCCTTCGTGCTGAGATTCGTCGGTGCCCAGAGCGACCTGCTGAAAGCGGCACTGTTGTGGATCGCGAGCCGGCGAGAGGGACAGGCGTCGGTGCGTATCTGGGCCGGTGCCGATCCGGCACGGCTGGAGAGGTTGCGCGAGCGTCTCGGCGACGCCGAGGAGAACGTGTACTCGGTCGACGAACTGCATATCCTCCATGCCGCGCTGCTCTCTGTGCACAGCTTGTTTCTCTCAGAGCAGGACTTCTACGACAAGTTCGGATTTTTCCGGGAGAACATACTCGCACTGGCGAACGGCCTGGTGACTGCGCTCGTGGAAGCCGAGTCACCAACTGGCTGACGCACACCAGCGCCCACCTGACGGCCGGTGCGTCGGAGGTCTCCCCTCCGGCACACCGGCCTACCTCGCCTTCCGGCTCCTGCTGTGTGCGTTGCCGAGCGCGTCACCGTCATCGAACTATTTCACGATCACCAGCGAGCAGTACGCCCTGCTGCCGGAGTTGGCGACGGCGTTCGACTACGGTGAATACGCTCTGAGAGACGTGAGGTCCCTGATCGACGAATGACGGAAACCTCCCGGTACGTAGGGCCGGTGTGATGCAGGCGGCTCCAGTCGCCTCCACCACACCGGCCTTACCGCTTCAGGCGGAGTGGCTTTCGCCTGCGACTGCCGCACGGAAGGCCGTCCGGGCCCGCTGTGGAGCCGCTGGACGCCGACGTCATCCTGGCCGCCACGTTCCCCCGCCTGTTGGAACAGATCACCGCTACCGGCGCCTGCTCCCACCCCGTCTACCTTTCCGGCTCCACCACCATGGACGACACAACCGCGAGATCCTGACCCACTTGCGGACACCCGCAACGAACCCGGGGAACGCCTCCTGATCCGCTGCCGCGACCGACGGCCAGCGTCTGCCCCGCCTGCTCCCGCCTCCACGCCGGAGACACCTACCACCTCGTCCGCGCCGGACTCCTCGGCGGCAAGAAGGTCCCCGACTCGGTACGGCACCGAACTCAGGGGGAATTCAGGAAAAGGTGGAAGAGGATGGATTTACTGGTGGATAGGTGCGATACGGATACCGGATCGCCAACATGGGGAAGAAGGGTGAACAGAGGCACGTCATCGATGAATGCGACGGAGGAAAGTACTGCTCTCGAACCTTGTCCTGCACGACCCTCTACGAAGCTGTGGGGACTGCGGCCGGGGCTGTTATCGCTGGCATGGGGCTGTTCTCGGCGATCGTGACCTTCGGCCCATGCTGGCGGCGGACCGTTCCCTTAATTGAACTCCTCTTCCCAGGCGAGAGGCTTCCCATAGAGGGGCCGTCCGTGCATGGCCTCACTATCACCCCGAGGCCGCCAGTCTCCTAGTCACCGAGGCATGTGGAACCTGGAGCCGATACGCCCACGAAATCACGCACAGTCACCAGCAGGCTGGCTCCACGAGGAACTGGCGACAGTTGAATACGCGAGCTCACCGGTAATCCCCGCATCTGAGGAGCCTTGGGTTCTACGCTGGCGTGGCGTCCGAGTCCTGGACGGTGGCCACTCCCAGTCCGTGGTGGCCACCGAAACTGCCGGGCGGGCACGGGCCTACGAGCGACTGGAACCGGAACGGCCACCTTGCCACCATCGACAGGCACCATGCAGGTTCCGGTCTGCCGTGGCCATGAGGATAAGTGGTCGGCATCAGCGAGCTTTCTGGCTTTCCAACTCTAGACGCTCCCTATGCGGGGGTGATCTACCCGCATAGGGAGCTCCCAGCCCGTCATCTTGGTGACGGGACCTCATGCAAGATCGAGCTTAGAGCTCGTCCTTGAGCCGTCCGATCCAGAAACTCCCCGATGGCGTCATGCTCGTGAAAGTCGTGGTCGCGTTGGTGTTTTCGTCCACGACCGTAATGTTGGCGCGGACAAACTCGTTGGGGTCGTTCTCGAGAACGGCGTCAGTCTCATCGAGGAGTTCGTCGCAGTCCTCCCTTATCTCAGGCGCTCGCTCGCCCTGGACAATGGCGTAGTCAGCCCTGCCATCGCCATCGGAGTCCCCAGGCTCAATGTCGCAAGCCCGGCCATTGCTTGTATTGAGCGCTTCGAAGCTATCGCCCACACCCGCAGTCTGTGCACTGGCACTACCAGTCGTGGCGATTGCTCCACCCATCAGCACTGCTACAGCAGCGCCAGCGTGCAGGAGAGTACGAATCCTCATCAGTTTCATTACCTTGGTCTCTTCCGGTCAGAGGTCAGAGGTCAGAGGTCAGAGGCATTAGGGACAGTGTTCGGTCCATGGCTACTCAGCCTCACGCCCGCTAATGTCGCGTGGCCCTCTTTGCGTCGCTCAGGCATCGATCTCAATGCAGAAGCGACATCGTCAGGGGCGCGCGAAACTAGGGGATGCAGTGAGGGGCGGATAGCGAACGACAGCAAAGCGTCGGGGGGATACCCGATACGCCGCCGTGGTCTCTTTCGGAAGGACGGGGCACTTTCGGGCACTAAGGAACGATCAGCCGATTGTGGGGCATGTTCCTCCCGATGTTCTCCTGGGCGGGCAACAAGGGTGGTTGCGCCCAAGAGGTCATCCCTATTTCCTCGGAGGATGTATCTCACTCTGCCCTAGAGCCGATAGAAGCGTCATACGTCAAATTACTTGCTTTATCAGCAGGAATGGCTTCGGTTGCTCGCCTTGGGGCCGACACGGGCCCAGTCATTAGTTGTAGATGCTGTTGCTCACGGCCGCAGCCGGAGGGAGTGTCACATGTACTACGTACACGGCAGGGGCTGCTGGCTGATTACGACTGTCCCGGTGCCCCTATACGCCTTCACGGCGCAGTGACCCGCATGGGCAGGTGGCTGTTGCGACAGATGGTGTGATCTGGCCGGGGTTCAGACGATGCGCACGGGTGCCGGGTGGCGTTGGTCAGCCATGACGGCGAGCTTCGGGGTGACAAGCGGGCAGAGCACACGGTCAGCGATGGCCGGCTTGGCCTGGAGCCCGGCCTGGTCCATGGACGGGCAGCGCGCCTACGTCGGCCAGTGCCGGTTTCCTCGGCCAGCTGGGGGTGGCCCCTTTCCGGGCAAGGCGTCTGGTCATGAGGGTGATGGCGGCCCAGGTGATCAGGGTCTCGGATTCTCTGAACTAACTTGCTGAGGGCTCTCCGGGCCGGGTGCGAGAAATGGTGACGGTGCGTCCGGTGATGCGGCTGAGGTCGGGCATGCCGAGGGAGACGGTAGTTGGCTGGTCGATCTGGGGGAGTTTGGCTTCCGCGCCGGCGAGGCTGACCTGAAGCCCTTCGACTTCGCCGAGCCAGCCCTCGCGTTCGGCTTCCGCGATGCGTGCATTGAGGTTGTCGATGATCTCGACGAGGCGGGGTCTTTGGACCGGGTCGGGCCGCAGCATGGAACAGCGGACGCAGGCGTGTTCGTGGATGCAGGGTGTGTGCCGAAGGCCCGTCCGCAGGTTCCGATCGAGACCTTGCGGCGTTCGAAGTGGCCGAGGAACTCCTCCCATTCCTCGTCGGTGGGGGTACGGTATTCCTCGCTGGGGCGGCTCGCCCGGCGCCGGGTGATGAAGGCCCGGTGCGCTTCCACGGCTTCCTGCGGATAGATCGCCTTGTATCCCATGGTGGTGTTGATGTCGCGGTGTCCGCAGATGACCTGGGCGATGTGGGGCGGAAGCCCGTTGGAGACCACGTCCGTGACGAACATCCTGCGAAAGTCGTGCGGCTGGAGCCGGAGCGGCTCGCCGTCCGGACCGGTGAGGCCTGCGCCGGTAAGGACGTCGTTGATCATGCCTCGGATGGCGTGCGCGGTGACTTGGCGGTGCTCGGTGACGTACCGGTAAGGGCCGCTCCGGGGCGCGGAGCGGCCCTTTCTCGTCTGACCAGTCAGCGAGTCGGCCCTTGGTCAGCCGGTGGTCGGTCGTCCAGAACTTGGTTGCGGTGGCGGTGCCCGCCTTCACCCAGGGCTTGGGATCCGGGGCGCAGAAGGCAGCGGTCGGGTTGATGAAGTGGTAACGGCCGCGCTTCTCGTAGACGTCGAACTGGTACTGCTTGTAGACCTCGCCCGCGCGCAGCTGGTAGTGCGCGTGCTTCGCCAGATTGGCCGTGTACGAGAAGGTCTTGCCGATGGTCTGGGTGACGTCGAAGCCGACCGCGGCGTTGATCTTCGCTATAGGCACGCCGAGCGTGGCGCTGACCTTGTTGGCGGTCTCCACCTTGTAGTCGATCCTCATCTGTCCGGGTCCCCATCCGGCGATCACGTACCCGGGCTTGTTGGGCCACGCCTTGAGTGTCTTGACGAACCTGACGTTGCGTATTTCCCGGTCGATCACACAGCTGGGGGCGTCTTGGGCTGCCGACGCGTTGGTGACCGTGTCGGCCGACTGGGCGGTGCGGGCCCCGTCGTGGAAGGGGTTGATGGCGCCGGCGGTGATGCCGCCGGCGAGCACGTTGCCGGCGAGGGCCGCGACCACCAGGGTGCGGGTCCGCCGGGTACGGGTCATGCGCATGTTGTTTCCTCCTGTGCGGGAGATGAGTGAGTGGGTCGTGGGCAGCCGGGCGGGACCGTGTGGGTCGTCCTCGGCTGGGGTTCGCGTCTGCCTGCGGTCGTCGACACCGGTGAGCGGCAGGGCGGGCCCGGCGCACGGCCGGCGGCGCCTTCGACGGGGGCGCCACCCGGCGGTGCGGGGCGGTGGAAAGAGCGTTGCCCAGCGGCTGGCGGCCCGGCAACGGGTTACGGCGGCCTGGACAGTCCCGCCTTGTCTGTGCTGGTCACAGGCGGTGTCCGAGGGCGGGACGCCGTTCTCTCACCGGGGCGTGGCGCAGCGCGGAGCGTCCTGGACTGTCCCGAACGCCTGAAGATCTAGCGAGACACCGACGAGGCGAAACAGCCTCCTTGCAGGCCGCGAAATCCCGGCCCGTCAAGGGAGGTTGAGATGGCACAGCAGACCCTGCTCCAGGCGCCGCGGCAGATGGCGGAGCAGAAGAGGAAGCAGACACGTCGGCACGTGCCGGCGGCTCACCGCAGACCCAGGCCCTTCAGCGCGCGGGACGACTCCCGCAGCGGGACGTGGCTGTGGGCCGTTGCGGGACTGGTCGTGGCGTTCGTGCTCTCGCTGCTGGCGGGAGCGCTGCTGGGCGTGCACGGCCCGGCATCGTCGTCGCCGGACCGTCCAGCGGTCACGCTCCAGCCGCAGCACCCTTCCGGATCCGAGCCCGCGCCGGCGAAGCCGGCGACGCCCGCCCAGCCGGCGACCCCTGCGAGGCCTGCGGAGTCCACCAAGCCGGGCACGGTGGAAGCCCAGCCCGCGAGCACCAAGAGGGTCGCTCTGCGGCCCGGTGACACGCTCTGGGAGCTGGCCCGCACGCACGGCACCACCGTGAAGGACCTGCAGCGCCTCAACGACCTGGGGTCCTCGACGCTGATCTACGCCGGGCACACGCTGCGCGTGCCCGCCACGGCGGACTCTCCCAGCTCTACACGGCAGCCGAAGACCACCCCGAAGACGACTTCGCACACGCCGAGCGTGAAGGCCGGCGAGCGGCCGAGTGCCAAGCCCACCACCAGGGCCCCGAACGCCGTCATCGCCTATGCCAAGGCGCAGCTCGGCAAGCCCTACGTCTGGGGCGGCACCGGACCGCGCGGCTTCGACTGCTCCGGCCTGGTGCTGCGCGCCTGGCAGGCGGCCGGGGTGAAGCTGCCGCGCACCACGTGGGACCAGATCCACGCCGGCACCGCCACCACTCGCTCCCGCCTGGTGCCCGGTGACCTCGTCCTCGCCTACGGCGGCGGCCACGTCGCCCTGTACATCGGTGGGGGACAGGTCATCCATGCCCCGCGGCCCGGCACCGTGGTCACCACCGCCCCCCTCCCACCCCCCGGGGTTGTCGTCGCCTACCGCCACATACACCCATGAACCCCCTGAAAGGATGGTTGCACATGACGTGCCCCCAGGCGGTCCCCGGCACCCCGATACCCCACTCCGCCGGACAACGCTGGAAAACGGCCCTGATCCAGGGATCAGCTGCCCTTAAGCTCCCCTGGTACTCACCAGACAAGGGGGCGGTCATGGGGCAGGGGCCCGATCCGGCAGCGGCACACAATCCGGCGGAGTTCGTGGAACTGATGCGCCGGTTACGTCACTGGGCGGACCTGAGCTACCGGCAACTGGAACGCAACGCCTCCACCGCCGGCGACGTCCTGCCGCGCGCGACGCTTTCTGCCGCCCTCAGCCGTGACGAGCTGCCTCGCGAGGAGCTCCTGGTCGCCTACGTACGGGGCCTGCGGCGGTAACGACGCCACGGTGTCCGCCTGGGTCGACGCCCGCCGACGCCTGGCCATATCCGCCGACCGGGCACCCACAATCGCCCTCCCGAGCGCCCCGCATACCGCTGCCATGGAGGACGACGACACACCACAGCAGGCACCGCAGGGCCGCAACGAAGCCGCCGACGACCAAGAAGACCCGGCCGCCGGCCCGGCCGCCGGATCGGGCCCCGGCCCCGACGACGACACCGCCAGCCCCCCACCCCCCCTGGAACTGGCGCCGGCAGGTACCACGGGTGGCGACCATCGCCAGCATCGTCTTCGCAGTACTCGCCCTGGCCCTGTGGCCATTCGGCGACGACTCCGACGACCGCGCGGACAGCCCGTCCCACGGCGCCTCGCCCAGTAACACTCCACCCAAAGCCATCCCACCCAGCACACCGTCCAAGCAGCCCGGCGCCTCCCCCAGCAGCAGCCGTTCGGCGACCGACGAGGCCCCGGACTCCCCGGCCGGACACCAGCAGACCACCCCCAGCACCACCCCCACGCCCAAGAACGCCTCGACCCGGCCGCCGGCCGCCGGACCGACCCACATCCACCCCGTCTCCGCCCCCTCCCGGTGCCTGACCGAGGGCCGCGAACGCAACGGCCGCACCGACCGCCCCATCGCCGTCCAGACCTCCTGCGCCAACGCCCCCATGCCCCGTGTTTCCATGGAAAAGGTGAGCGGGCAGACCTACCGCATCCAGTGGTACGACCCCGACCCGGACAAGGGCCTCGGCTGCCTGGCCGTCGACGACGCCTCACCCTCACCCGGCACCCTCATCGCCCCCAGAGACTGCACAGGCGACGCCAGCCAGGCCTTCCGCCTGGAACCCTCCCACGGCGGCTTCCGCCTCCGGCCGGTCCACAGCAACCTGTGCGTGGGATTCCTCCCCCCGATCACAGACGGCGCCGAAGCCATCCAGACCGCATGCACCGGCACCTCCGACCAGGCATTCACCTTCACCGCAGGCTGACCGACGTCCAACCAAAGGTGCGTGAAAGGTGCGTGATAGCGGTGCTACTCGCTGACGATGCACATCGCATCAAGCTGCGTCCGCTGCGATACGAGTTCCCCACAGCCAGCGGCGACCACTTCGACGACAACTGGCTGGTCATCGGCGGTGAAGTGGCCACGCCCGACGGCAACTGGTCCTTCGCCGACCCGTGCCTCCTCGTCGAGGAAGCACGCACGATCCCACCATGGCTGCGCGCCGTCGCCGGAGCAGCACCCCACAGCACCCAGCCGGACCTCCACTTCCTGGAGCCCTGTCTGTCCTTCAGCCACACCAGCTGTGACATGGTGCGCGTCCATCTCGCACACGAAGCAGCGCCACCCTGGCGGGAAGGCGATGAGCGCTTGGACACATACGTCATCGAGATCAAGGCCACCCCCAGCGGCCTGCACCAGGCGGCGGATGACTGGGACCAGTACCTAGCTCCATTCCCCTCGCGCTAACCACGGCACATACCGGTATCGCCGAAGACGACGACACCGCCTGACGGTGATCGGCGAGTGCGGCGCCGACGACGCCCAGCTCCGGTATGCGCTGCCGGTCGTACGGGCGAAGGGCTGGCGGGCGCTGACCCGGCTCGTACCTCGTCGTCGCCCGCAGCGGCGAGACCCTGGCGGTGATCGGGGATTCGCCGGGCAGCACCCGGTGTACTACCGGAGCGATGCGGCCGGCACGTGGTGGTCGACCGCCGCGTCCTCGCTCGCCGCGCTGCCCGTGCCCTCCCGGCCTCCCGGATCGACCTGGCCGGGGCCTGGCGGCAGACGGCCGCCGAATTGCGCGGGCCCGAGCGGGACTGGATTCCCTACGCCCAGCGCCCGCTCGCCTGGACGCCGCTGCTGGCCTCGGCGGACTGGATGACCCACGGCGCCCGGCTGATGCTCGCCTCCGCCCTGGGCGAGGCTGCCGGCGCGCTCACCGACGCGCCGTCCCGGCTGGCCGAGTGGTCCGACCGGCAGGACCTGGCGCGGGTCGGCGCGGACAGCGCCGGGTGGCGGGCGCTCGCGCTCGCCGGGCACGGCATCGAGCTGGCCGCCCCGTTCCTGGACAACGAGGTGATCCGGGCCTGCTTCGCCGTTCCCGCCGACGAGCGCGGCGCCCCCGGCGCCTACAAGCCGCTGCTGGACGCGGCGTTCACCGGCAGCCGGGTGCTGCCCGGCTTCGTGCTGGCCCGTACGACGAAGGGCGGGTTCAACGCCCTCACGTACGCGGGCTTGCGCGACAACGCGCCGGTCCTCAAGAACCCGGGCCTGCGCGACAACGCGCCGGTCCTCAAGAACCTGCTGGGGCCGTCGTCGCAGTTGGCGGCACTCGGGCTGGTCACCGAGCAGCCGGTCGCCGACGCACTGGCCCGGGCCGCGGCCGGGCAGCCGACCGCCCAGGGCGCCCTGCACCTGGTGGTGGCCGCCGAGGTGTGGCTGCGGCAGCACGCCGCCACCCTGACCGGCCTGGTGGGAGGAGATGGGCGGTCCCGCAGCGACAAGCGGTTCTGCGCTCTGGCCTGGAGCAGGCGGATCGCCGGTGGCGCCGCTGCCAGGCCGAGGCCGTCGCCATCGGCCTGTGGTACACCCCCGGCGTCGAGACCGAGCACGCGGTCCAGCGTGGCCGTTTCGTTCAAGACCGCCAGCGGAGCCCTCGCCTACCGTTGACCCCATGACATGGGTGAACGACGGCATGCTCGAACGGGCCGGCCGCTTCTTGTGGACCTCGGGTCGAGTACTGGAACAGCGACGGTTCGCCTTCCTCTTCGGCGAAGCGGCCGACCCGGCGGGCGTCCTCGCGGCTTTGGACGCCTACGGCACCGCGGACGGCGGGTACGCCTTCGGCCTCGAACCTGACGTGCGCGGGCCAGCAGCTCAACCCATCTCCGTGCCCGCTGCTCTGTGGGTGCTGGAGGAGACCGCCTCCCTGCACGGTGCCCGAGCCCGGCGGCTTTGCGACTGGCTGGCCCAGGTCACCGCTTCGGACGGCGGCGTGCCGGCAGTGCTGCCCACCCTGCGCCCCTACCCGCGACCGCCCTGGCTCCCGATCGCCGACGAGCCGACCGGCGAGCTGCTGGCGACCGGGCAGATCGCGGGCCCGCTGCTGCGAGGCGGGATCGACCACCCCTGGCTGAAAGCGGCCACCGACTTCTGCCGCCACGCCATCGAGGACCTGCAGCAGACCCATCCCTACGAGGCCGAGGCCGCCATCGCCTTCCTCGACGCTGCACCGGACCGGTCGTGGGCGCGCCAGCAGGCCGAGCGCCTGGGCGAACTGGTCCGCGAGCAGCGCATCGTGCTCCTCGATCCCGCCCACCCCGAGCAGGCCAACCTCGCGCCGGGCTACGCCACCGGCGA
Organism: Streptomyces sp. DSM 116793; assembly: GCF_057320905.1. Classification (NCBI taxonomy): domain Bacteria; kingdom Bacillati; phylum Actinomycetota; class Actinomycetes; order Kitasatosporales; family Streptomycetaceae; genus Streptomyces; species Streptomyces sp. DSM 116793. Next base: position 5,995,302 of record NZ_CM170494.1, read on the forward strand.
GTACCACCTGCCGCACGACTTCGCCCCCTCCCCGGGCAGCCTGGCCCGCGCGTGGTTCACCGACACAGAGATGACCCGCAGTTTGGAGCACTTGGCCTCCCAGCAGCAGGAGGACGGCGGGTGGCCGATCCGCTGGGCGAAATGGTCCGCCACCACCGAGGCGGAGGCCCGCCCCGGCGTCACGCTCGCCGCCCTGCTCACTCTGCGCGCCTATGACCAGGAATCCGACTGAGACGTCCGGCTCTGTCCGAGGAGGAGCGTCGGCGGTGAGCCCGCCAGGCGGCGCACCTCGCGGGTGAAGTGTGCCTGGTCGGCGTAGCCGGCGCGCAGTGCGATCTCGGCGAGCCCGACTCCCCCTGATCGGGATCGGGCCCAGGTCAGCGCCCGTTGGAAGCGCAGCACTCCGTGCAGGGTTTTGGGTCCGTACCCCACCGCGTCGGTCACCCGGCGGCGCAGGTGCCGCTGCGACAGCCCCAGCTCGGCTGCCAGAACCGGCAGTGAGACCGGCGCGGGACGGCCAAGCCGCGCCACCGCGCGCTCCACCAAAGGATCCGGCGCGTAGCCCTGCAGCAGCGACGCTGCGAAGGCAACCAGGACCGCGGCGGCCGCGCGCGGGTTGCCCGCCCGGGCCAACCGCTCCGTCAGCGGCCGGGCCAGGACGGGGAAGAGCTCCTCCAGCGGTAGCTGCAGGTCGCAGACCTCCTGGGCGGGGACACGCCCCAGCAGCAGTCCCGCGCTTCCGGGCCGGAACCGCACCCCGGCGATGCCCGCGCCGCCACGTACCGGCACACTGCGCGGGCCGCGGTCCGGGCCCACGATCTCGACCTGCCCCTCCCGCCAGATCAGATCGATGCAACCATCCGGGACGATGAGCTGGCTGTGGGCAGGGCCCTCCACGTTCTCCCGGACCCACACGCATGCCACCCAACGTCTCAGCAGCGCTGCCGACCGCCACTGCGAATAACGAGATGCCACGCGCCCACCCTGCAGCACCCCGCCAGCCAGCGCCACCCGCTTCTGGCCGAGGCCACCGGCCTGGACGCCGACGCCATGCCCGTTCTGGCGATGGGAGTGCTCCAGCGATGACCGAGACCACCGTGCAGCGTGTGCCGCAGGTCCTGCTCGGCCCATTCGGGGGCGGGACCGTGCGGACCCGGGCGGAGGCCGCCCGCCTGGCCGCCGCTCTCACCCCGCTGATCCCCACCGATCTGGAGGAGCGCGGCTTTCCGAGGGAGCTGGTCGACGCGATGCTCGGCCCGGGCTGCTCGCCCCGGCCCCGGCCGAGGCCGGCCTGTGGCACCGCCACGGCGGGGGCCGCCCGCAGGCGCCGTTCCGCGCCGCCGAGGCCACCCATGCCGCTCGGGTCGCCGACCTGCCCGTCCGTGCCGCGCCTCTGGCCGGCGTGCTCGACAGCCGGGCGGCCGTCGACATCGCGCTGGCCCGCCGCAGCCACCGGCGGTTCGACCGCGACCCGATGCCCGCCCGGGCTCCGTACACGGTGCTGGCCGGCGCCGAGCCGCTGCTGCGCGCGTGGCCGCACCGTTGGGCGGACGAGGGTCGACCACTGCTACATTTCCGGAGGCCGTGCGAGAGAGCGAGGAGGTGGTACCCGTGAACACAGTATTGACATGGGTGCTCCCCTCCGGGGTCACGGTCGGGCGATAGACAGGTCGCCCGGGAGCGCCGTTCCGTGCACTCCCGAAAGGCACGACCATGCATGTCACTTCCGAGCAACGCCGCGACGACGGCGTCCTCGAACGCGAATTCACCCTCGGTGAGATTCCCGGCATCCTGTGGACGCCCGAAGCCGCAACCGCTTCCGCACCAGTGCCGCTGATCCTGCTCGGCCACCCCACGCTCGGGTTGCGCACGATGTACCCGCGACTGGTGGCCCGGGCCCGGCACTCCGCGGCGGAGGGAATCGCCACGGCCACCATCGAGCTCCCCGGAAGCGGCGACCGGCCCAGTTGTCCCGCCCTCGACCAGGCCCGCGCCGACCTGCGCCGGGCGATGCAGGCCGGCGAGCCGGTCAGCGACGAGACTGTCGACGCCCTCATCCTCCCGCTGGTCGACAAGGCGGTCCCGGAGTGGCAGGCCGCGCTGGACGCCTTCCTGTCGCTGCCGGAGATCGGCGGTCCGGTCGGGTACGCGGGGGGAGTGATCTCTATCGGTATCCGGCTGGCGGTGGTCGAGCCGCGCATCGTGGCCGCCGGTCTGTTCGCGGGGAGTCTTGTGCCTCGCGTCATGTTCGACGAGGCCCGGCAGGTCACTATTCCGCTGTATGTCCTGCTGCAGTGGGACGATGAAGGCAACGACCGGCAGGCGGCCCTGGACCTGTTCGACGCCTTCGGTTCCAAGGAGAAGTCTCTGCACGCCAATATGGGCGGTCACACCGGCGTCCCGCAGTTCGCGGGGGACGCCGCGGCCCAGTTCTTCACACGGCACTTGAAGTGAGGCCGGGCCGTCGGACCGGGCGCAGACGGTAGCTGATGTCGGCGGCATACCACTCATCGAGGACGGGTCCCGGCCCTCCGTAACCGTCCATACCGTGGGCCCCTGCTGAAGTCTCGGCAGGGGCCCGTGCTGCGTGAAGTCATGAACTGTTCGATTTCTGCCGAGCCTTCGAGTGCTGGCACGCCGACGAGCGCGTCCTGGCTGACCCTGGTGGAGAGGTGGTTCGCCGAGCTGACACAAGAGAAGCCGAGCGCGGCGTCCACCGCTCCGTCCAGGCCCTCGAACGCGACATCCGAAACCGGCTCGCCGACTGGAAGGAGCATCCACGCCCGTTCGTCTGGACGAAGACCGCCGACGAGATCCACGACAAAGTGGCCGCCTACTGCCGACGAATCTCCGACTCAGATCAATAGGTCTCCGTTCCCGGCTGATTGAAGCCCCGCAGTGCGGCCCGTGCCTGGCGGTGCCTGTCGGGAATCCGGTAAGTGCCCGTGTCGTCCAGGGAAGCGAGATAGTCGTCGAAGGTCTGGTTCTGGATGGACAGGTTGCCGATGGCGGACTGCACTGCGTCGGGCACCACCCGGAACACCCGTCCAGGATCCTCGTTGACGTCGATCAGCAGCAGCGAACGCTCGGCGGAGGAAAACGTCACATCGTCGGCAACGAGGAGCGCCGGATAGCGGCTGCCGTCCGGGACCAGCCCCAACAGCTCCGGAACGGACAGGCCCCGGTGACCGGGGTCGGCCAGCACTGTCACCCACTCGTCGACGATCTCGTTTACCAACGCCTGCCAGGCCTCGTCGTCAGTGAAGTCGGTTCGCAAAAGCGGCACGTAGTCGGTTTGAGGCAATTGTTCGGCGGTCATATTACCTGCCCTCCAGAGTTCGGGATCTGCCGTCGTCAACGTGCACCAGTGGGCTCAATCACGACCCCATGGAGCCGGACACACGATATGCCGCTGCATGAAACGCTTCCGGAGCCTCGTCGATGGGGAATCGGTGAGCGATAAAAAGGCAGAGGCACCTCGGGCCCCGCCGCAAGCATGCGGCGACTTCGTCGACCTCTCGTGCAGCGGGCGGGCGGCCAGTCACAGTTCCGGCACCGAGCGGACAGCCCGCCGACGACGGTGCTGCCGGGCTGCCCGATGTGGTACGCGGGGGTGGAGCCGCGCGACGGGCCCCCGCGGGTCACGACTGTGCCGGGACGGTGAGGGTGAACACCGATCCCTCGCCCGGTGTGCTGGTCGCCGTGATCGTCCCTCCGTGGGCTTCGGCGAGCTTGCGGACGATGGAGAGCCCCAGTCCGCTGCCTCCGGTCTGCCGGTTGCGGGACTTCTCCACGCGCCAGAACCGGTCGAAGATCCGTGGCAGGTCCTCGGCGCTGATCCCGCTACCGGTGTCGGCGACCTCGATCACCGCGTGGCCGTCGCCGACCCGCCCGGTGACGGTCACGCTGCCGCCCGCGGGGGTGTGCCGGACGGCGTTGGACACGAGGTTGCCGACGGCCTGCCGCAGTCGCACGGGGTCGGCCGTCACGGGCGGCCGGTCGTCGACTGCGGTGAGCAGGGTCACTCCCGCCGCCTCCGCCGTGCTCCGGTGCGCGGTGGCGACCTGCCCGAGCAACTCGGCCAGGTCCACCGGACGCGGGTGCAGCCGCAGCTCGCCCGCGTCGGCTGCCGACAGGTCCCGGAGGTCGTCGATGACGTGCTGCAGCAGCACCGCCTCGTCCAGCAGCGACGTCAGGAACGCGCCGTCGGGCACGGCCAGGCCGTCCTCGGCGGCCTCCAACCAGCCGCGGATGTTGCTCAGTGGTGTGCGCAGTTCGTGCGCGACGTCGCTGACCATCGCCTTGCGCAGCCCCTCGGACTGCTCGCGGCGCTCCGCCATGATGTTGAACGCGGCGGCGACCTCGCCGATCTCGTCGTTCGCCGCGACCTTGACCCGGGCGGCCAGATCGCCGTCGGTCATCCGCCGGGCCGCGCCGGTCAGCGCCCGCAGCGGGCGGACCATGCGCGTGCCGGCGAGCGCGGTGACGGTGAGCGTGACCAACATGACGAGGCCGGTCACCTCGGCGATCCGCAGCAAATTGCCCGGTGACAGGTCGAGGAAGGCGACGGGCGCCCGCTGTGGGCTGCTGACGAACAGCAGAGCGGGCGGCGCGATGTAGGGCGCGAGTTGCTCGCTGCGGGCGCTGTCGATGCAGTCGGCCACCAGGTGGTCGCCCTCCGCGGTGTGCCGGGCGCTCTGCGTCCAGCTGTAGTCCAGGTTCAGCCGGACGGGCGGTGCGTCGCGCCGGTTCAGGCAGGCGTTGACGAGACCGCCGAGCTTGGCCAGGGCACGGGCCTCGGTGTGCGTGGGGTGGTCCAGGGCCGTGGTCGGGCACGTGGTCGGCAGATAGAGCCCGCTCTGCGTGGGACTGAGCACGGGTCGGCCCGACGGCGTGGTGTCGACTCGCACGTTCACGTTCAGTTGATCGTGCAGGCATGCGGCGATGCGCTGCGCCACGCTCCGCAGGTCGGCCCGCTCGGCGGCGGGCAGCAGGAACGGCCCGACGGCGCGGGAGTCGATGGTGCTGGGCGCGGCCGGCACCACCCGGTCCGCGCCGGGCGCGGCGGCAGCCGACGAGGGCGGCCGCGGGTCCGGCAGGCAGCGGCCGCTGGGGGAGCAGGGTGCGGGCGGCGCAGCCACGCTGGTAGCCGGTTCTCCACCGGTGTGCATGCCGTCGGCCGTGCCGGTGCGAGCGGCCAGCGTGCCGTCCACGGAGAGCGGGTTGACCGTCGCGGACGCCTGCGCGGGCAGCGGGGCGTGGGTCCCCCCGGCGCCGGAGTCCACCAGCGTGTGGCGGCTCGGGTCGGTGAGCGTGATGCGGTGGCCGGTGCTGCGGGCCAGCCCACGCAGGGTCGCCGTGGCGCCCCGCCAGTCGTGGTGTGTGGCGGCGTAGCCGAGGAGTGCGTCATAGATGTGCGCGTCGTCGGCCAGCGTCTGGCCCTGCGCCTGGCGGATGGCGACGGTCGTGACGTGTGCGGTCAGCCAGGCTGTCGCCGCGATCGAGCAGGCCGAGACCAGGGCGGACAGCGCGAGCAGCTTCAGCAGCAGGCTGCGCCGCAGCGGGACGTCACGCCTCATCGCGCACCGCCCCGCGGGAGACCAGCTTGTAGCCGACGCCGTACACCGTCACCAGCAGGCGCGGCCGGTTGGGCTCGGGTTCGATCTTGCGGCGCAGGTTCATGACGTGGACGTCGACCGTCCGGAGGGTGAAGTAGTGATCGACGCCGTGCAGGTGCTCGATGATCTGCGCGCGGGCGAACACCCGGTCCGGTTCGGCCGCCAGCAGTGCGAGCAGGCCGAACTCGCCCGGCGTGCACGGCACCGGGCGGCCGTCGATGGTCACCTCGTGCCGCACCGGGTCCACGCACAGCCCGCCGACGCGCAGCACCGGGTCGGGCGGCGGTGCCGTGGCGGTGCCCGTCCTGCGCAGGAGGGTGCGGACCCGGGCCATCAACTCCCGCGGGCTGTACGGCTTGGTGATGTAGTCGTCGGCGCCCAGGTCCAGCCCGAGCAGCAGGTCGTCCTCGGTGGAGCGGGCGGTGAGCATGAGCACGGGCAGCGCGGACAGCGCTGGGTCCGCCCGCACCACACGGCACACGTCCAGGCCGTCGACACGGGGCATCATCACGTCGAGCACCAGCAGGTCGGGCCGCAGGTGCCGGGACTGTTCCAGCGCGGTCCGGCCGTCGTGCACGACGGTCACCCGGTGACCTTCGTTCTCCAGGTAGCGGCGGACGAGCTCGGCCTGCTTCGGGTCGTCCTCCGCGACCAGGACATGTGCGCACATGGCGACGAGTGTAGGAACACCACGGATGGGCCTCCCCCGGCCGGCGGGTTCCTCGGCCGCGGGACCACGGGACGGCTATCGCTTCCTGACAGCTTCCTGACACCGGCTGCCTAGCGTCCGGTGGCATGACGCACGATTCCTCTCCTCCGGCGCCGTCACGGTTCGCACTCCGGGCGCCCCTGACCTCCCTCGCCGAGCCGCCGCTCGCCTCCGGTGGACGCCGTGCGGCGTCCCCGTCCGCCCTCGTACGCGTGCTCCGCGCGGTGGTTCCGGCCGGGGCCTGTCTCCTCGCGCTGGCCGCGTGCGGCGGGGCGGGCGACGCGAAGACGGCACCTGACGTCGCCTCGCTGCCGTCGTCGGCGCCCGCCTCCTCGTCCGCGTCCGGCAAAGCCACGCCCGCGACAGGCGGAACCGGCACGGATGCGAGGAGCGGTTCCGACGGTTCGGCGGACGGCGACGGCCGTCCCCAGGAGCGGCTGGACGACACCCCGCAGCGGCGCCAGGCGCTGATCCACGCGTGGGACGAGTGCCTCGTCGCACACGGCGCGCACTGGACGACGTCCCGAAGCGGCGTGGCGGGGGCGCCGAAGCAGGTTGCCGACCCGGTACCGCCCGCGGCGAGCGCCGCCTGTGAGAACAAGCTGCCCCTTCTGCCGCCGGAACTCAATCCGTCCCTCAATCCGCACTACCGCGACGACAAACTCGCCGAGATCGCCTGTCTGCGCAGCCACGGGATCATGGTCCACCTCACCCAGGACACCAGTGTCGATCCTCACGGGCTCAGCTGGACCTTCGACAGCAACGCCAAGCAGCCGCCCGCCAACCTGGGGGAGATCGAGGACGCCTGCCAACTCGCGGCGTTCGGCGGCAAGAAGGGGAAGTAGCCGGTGCCCCGCAACAGACACGCACCGGGGCCCCGGGGTGGCCGCGGCCGGCGGTTCGCCCTCCAGGCCGCCGGGCTCCTGGTCACCGGCGGCCTCGTCGCCGGGGCCGTCGCGCTCTACTCGCACGCCCACAAGCCCCCGGGCGTGCCCACCGCAGCCCCCAAGGTCGGGTATGCCACGGTGACCCGCACCGACCTCGCGGACAGCCGGACCTTGCCGGGCACCCTCGGTTTCGGCGCGTCCACCCCGGTCACCGGGCACGGCACCGGGGTCGTCACGGCCCTGGCCGGTGCCGGGAAGACCCTGAGCCGAGGCTCCGTGGTCTACCGCGCCGACGATCAGCCGGTCGTCCTCTTCTACGGCGCGACACCGCTGTTCCGCACCCTTGAGGCCCCGAAGGGTGACAAGGAGCCGCTGCGCGGCCGGGACGTGACGGTCGTCGCCGACAACCTGCGGGCGCTGGGCTACGACATCGGCATCCAGCCGCCGGATCCGGACGGAACGGGCGCTTCCTACACCTCCACGCTCGCCGCCGCCGTCAAGCGCTGGCAGAAGCACATCGGAATGCAGGCGACCGGCCGGCTGGGTGCCGGCCAGATCGTGGTGCTGCCGGGATCGGTCCGGATCGGCTCGGTCCAGGCCAAGCTGGGCGACCCGGTGGCCGAGACGCTGATGTCCGTGACCTCGACGGCGAAGACCGTCACCGTGCCCGTCGAGGCCGGTGACAACGCGGGCATCGGCAAAGGCGCCAAGGTGACCATCACGCTGCCCGACGACGCCACCGTGCCGGGCACGGTGACCGCCATCAGTACGACGGTGGCCGCCGGCGGCCCCGGCTCGGGGCAGGGCGACCAGAACGGGCAGGGCGGCCCACCGACGCAGAACGTGTCGGTGAAGCCGGCGCACGTGGCTGCGCTCTCCGCACTGGACTCGGCTCCCGTGCAGGTGCGGTTCACCACGCGCACCCGGCACGGTGTGCTGGCGGTGCCGGTGACCGCCCTGGTGGCCGTGCGCCAGGGCGGCTATGCGCTGCAACGCGCCGACGGCACGCTGGTCGCGGTGAAGACCGGACTGTTCGCGGGTGGCCGGGTCGAGGTGAGCGGCACCGGGGTGACCGCGGGGATGCGGGTGGAGACCGCCTCATGACGACGTCCGAACCGGCCACCGTGCCGGTCCTGCGGGTGCGCGGGGCGACCAAGACCTATCCGGGCGGTGTCACCGCACTCGACGATGTCTCGCTCACCATCGAGGAGGGCGAACTCCTCGCCATCCTCGGCCCGTCCGGCTCCGGGAAGTCGACCCTGCTGCACCTGATGGGCACACTCGACCTGCCGTCCCGCGGCACGGTGGAGATCGGCGGCCAGGACGTGGCGAGCCTGTCCGATCGGCGGCTGTCGGTGCTGCGCGGACGCTGGCTGGGCTTCGTCTTCCAGCAGTTCCATCTCACCGACGGGCTCAGCGCCGCCGAGAACGTCGCCACCGGCCTGCTCTACGCCGGTGTGCCGCGCCGTCAGCGGCTGCCGCTGGCACGCGAGGCCCTCGCCCGGGTCGGCATGGCACACCGGGTGGCACACGTGCCGCAGCAGCTGTCCGGTGGGGAGCGGCAGCGCGTGGCGATCGCGCGCGCCCTCGTCAACTCGCCCGCCCTGGTGCTGGCTGACGAGCCGACCGGCGCCCTGGACAGCACCAACGGCGCGGCGGTCCTCGACCTGCTGCGCCGGCTCAACGACGAGGGGACGACCATCGCACTGATCACACACGACCGCGACATCGCAGCCCGGCTACCGCGCCGGGTCGAACTGCGCGACGGCCGGATCGTCCGCGACTCGCGCGAGGGGGTGGCAGTGTGAGCCGGTCCTCCCGGCGGCGCACCCCCCGGGGCCCCTCCGGACGCGGCACAGCCCCCGGTGCCTGGGTGCGGCCGGTACGACTGACACCGGGCGACATCCTCCGGCTGGGCCTCGTGGGGTTGCGCACACGGACCCTGCGAGCCGCTCTGTCAGCCCTCGGCATCTCGATCGGCATCGCCACGATGCTGGTGGTCACCGGCATTCCCGCGTCCAGCCGGCAGGCGCTGCTCGACCAGCTGACAGCGCTGGGCACCAACATGCTTCAGGCCCAGCCGCAGGGAAACCAGGACCCGCCGGTGCAACTGCCTTTGTCAGCCGACGCGATGGCACGGCGGATCGGTCCGGTCACCGACGCTTCCGCGGTCGCCAACACCCACCAGAGCGTGCAGCGCACGGACCGATCCGACCCTGACGACAGCGTCGGCATCAGCGTGCTCGCCGCGCGCGACGGGCTGCTGTCGGCAGTCAACGGCTCGGTGCACTCCGGGCGGTTCCTCACCCCTGCCACCGACCGTCTCCCGACCGTGGTCCTCGGCCACCAGGCCGCCTCATGGCTCGGCTTCCGGCAACTCGTGCCCGGTCAGGAGCCCCCACAGGTCTGGATCGACCACCGCAGGTTCACCGTGATCGGCATCCTCAATCCGATGCCGCTCACCCCCGACCTGGAACAGTCGGTCATGGTCGGCTGGCCCGCCGCGACCACCTACCTGCGGTTCGACGGGAACCCGACCGTCGTCTACCTGAAGGCACGTGAGGACGCACTGGAGGACGTGCGGGCCGTGCTGCCCGCCACGCTGTACCCGCAGCTCCCGGGGCTGATCCAGGTCAGCCGGCCCTCGGACGCGCTGGCGGCCAAACGCGCCACCGAGCAGACGTTCTCCAGCCTCTTCCTCGGGCTCGCGGCAGTCGCGCTGCTCGTCGGGGGGATCGGCGTCGCCAACACCATGATCATCTCAGTGCTGGAGCGGCGACGCGAGATAGGCCTGCGCAGGGCCCTCGGCGCCAACCGAGGCCATATCAGGAAACAGTTCCTCACCGAAGCGGTGATCCTCTCCGGGTTCGGCGGCCTCGCCGGCGCGGCCTTCGGCGTGCTCGGCGTGTACGCCTGGGCCACCTACCAGGGCTGGCCCTGCGTCATCCCACCCGACTCCGTCGCCGAGGGCATCGGTGGTGCGCTGGCGATAGGCGTGATCGCCGGCGTCTACCCGTCGGTGCGCGCCGCCCGGCTCACCCCGACCGAGGCACTGGCCACGGGCTGACCGGGCACCTGCGAGGGCCGGCCGCGCTGCCTCGTCATGGGCGCGGCCGGCCCTCGCACGGCCGGAGCGCGGGTGGCCCGGGGCAGGTGGGACATGGCCCCACGTGGTGCGCGGCCTGGAGCCATCCAGCCTCTCCTTCCGGCACTGGACATCCAGGAAGAGGCCTCCCGGGCCAGGCCGACGACCTCCGCACGCAGACCGACGGCCTCCAGGACCGGCTTCGGGAGGCCGAGACACACCTCGAACACCTCGCGATCACCCGCAAGACCGTCACCGGCCTCGCCGACCGGATCCCCACAGCCGTCCTGGAGCTCCACGTGCGGGTCGGACTTGACGTTGAAGTACCAGACCGGGTGACGCGGGAAGCCGCCCTTCGAGGCCACGGCCGCGTACCGCCCTTCGTGCTCCACGCGCATCAGCGGGATCTTGCGGATCTTGCCGCTCTTCGCGCCGCGCGTCGTGAGAATGACAACGGGCAGGCCCGTGTCCCAGAGCGTCGCCCCTCGCGTGCCGCCCGAACTCTCGTACAGCTCGACCTGTTCGCGCACCCACTGCGCCGGACTCGGCTCGTACTCGCCCTCAAGCGGCATCGTGTTCACCCCATCGTCGCGTACGGGTTGTGTTGCGCGGTTCACCACAAGCACCGCGCGGATCCATGCTCGCCATACTGCCGCCAGAGCCGCGACAACCCGCTACGACAAGTGCAGAAACGCCTACCGCGGCACCGTCACCGCCGCTTTGACCGAAGCAGCGGATTTTCCAATGTCGGCTTGGCCTGCGGCCGGAGCACAGGCGAAGGATGATCTGGATCAAAGATCTCACCCGCACAACCCATTGATCACGTTCCGGAACGCGCCCTGGCTAGCTGCCGGTGCACGAGGGCCATTTGCCTGCCGCCCACTCCGGCCAGCTCGGCCAGCCCGCCGGTGGGGTGGGGATCTCGCCGCCGTCGAGTTCGGCGGCGTCAGGCGCCTGGAACCGCTCCCGCCAGGCATCCAGGTCGGCCTCGCTCATCGGGAACGTCTGATGCGGTGTTGTTTCCTGGCGGTGCGCGATGCGGGCGAGCTGGACGTCCTTGTCCACGGGCAGGTAGACCACCTGGCATGACGCCCCGACCGACCGGGCGAGCCAGCGCAGTGCCGACCGTTCATCGCGGCTCCAGAGCCCGTAGTCGAGTACCACGCTGGTCCCCAGCCGCAGCGCCTGTAGGGCGACCGAGATGAGCCGCCCTTCGAGCACCCAGCGTTTGCCGCCGGCCATCGAATCGCCGAACAGCGGGATCATCCAGTGATCTGGGGTGAGCCGCAGCGCCCGGTGGGTTGCGGCGAGCTCTTTGGCACGGGTGGTTTTCCCAGCCCCGGGGAGCCCGACCATCAGGAGCAGGGTGGCGGCACGCGGGTGCTGCGCAGTGCTGGGTCCGGCTGCATGCGGGTGCTGTGCATCGAAACGCTGCGACTGAGACATGACTTCCCTGATCAGGCAGGATGACCCGGCATCACAGGAATACGAGTGACTGCCGGCAGGACACTGATCCGGCGGTACCGTCCTGGCACTGCCCCATGCGGGGGCAGGCAAGGGCCGCGGTTACGGTAACCGCGGTACCGCCGCTAAGCGGCGGTTGTAGTCATGGGAGCGCAGCAGAACATGCCTTCACCATAGCCGACGGCGTCGGCGGAGTCGGCAGCCGACCCCCCGAGGGGCGGACATCGGTTCTGCGCGAGGCTGTCAGCACCGGAACCAGCGTTCGTACTGTTCAGCGGGCTCAGGGGACTCCGTCACCGGTCGGCTGGCGGTGCTGCCCGCCGTAGGGGATGGAGCACATGGTGATGTTGGTGGGTGGAGGTCCCCCGGCCGGGGTTGCGGTCGCGTGTGTGCGGGCCGCGGGTTCGTCGGGCGCGTGCGCATGGCGGGTTTCCCTGGGCGCCACGCGAAGGGGTGACACCCTTGGGGCTCCCGTGGTGGTGTGAGGGCCAGGGAGCCGCACTGGCTTACTGGGGAGGTGCGAGGCCCGGGGCGTCGGCGAGTTGGCTCAGGTAGATCTCGGTCGCCGCCGCGGCGTGGCCCACGTGGTCTGCCATCAGCCGGCGCGCAGCGGCATGATCTCCCTTGTCGACGGCGCTCAGGATCGCCCGGTGCTCCTCGGCGGCCTGGGCCATGCGCCCCGAAGCCGTCAGGCCTTCCAGGGGGATCTGCTTCCACACCCGGGCGACGAAGTCCGCGAGGAGTGGCGACCCGCTTGCCTTCGCGACCGCGAGGTGGAACTGCGTGTTCAGGTCTCCGGTGCCGGAGGGTCCGTCGGTCGCCAGGGCCGTGTCCATCGCGTCGCACGCCGCTGCCATCGCCGCGATCTCAGAGGGGGCGTGCCGCATGGCGGCCAGCATGGCCGCCTCCGGTTCGAGCATGGCCCGCAGCATCGCCACCTCGGACGAGCGCTCTCGGTGCCGGCCGCCGATGACGGTGGTGTGGTTGGGGCGACGGATGACGAGCCCCTGGTCGGCCAGCAGGGCCAGGGCGTCCCGCACCGGAGTCTGGCTCATCTGCAACTGGTCCGCGAGCGTTGCGAGGACGACACGCTGGCCCGGCGCCAACTCACCCGTCCTGATCGCGCGCAGCAGCGCCTGATACGCGACCTCGCTCTTGGTGGGGACGTGCGCCGGGCCGAGACTCATGACCAAAGCCTAACGGGCCCTGCCCTGCGTCACCCCGGGGCCGCGGCGCCCGGGATCCGATGGGAGGGCAGTGACCTGGAGGGTGACTTTGCCCCCGCGGGAGATGGTGCCGTAGACAGGGCAGTTCTCCGTGTAGAGCCGGGTCAGATGCTCGGCGGCCTGCTGGGTGACACCCCATGTGGTGACGGTGAGGGCGACCTCCTCGTACCGGGTGGGGTCGGTGTCGTCACGGATGTAGCCGACCGAGGCTTCCACGTCGTCGAGGCTCGCCCCGTCCTCGCGGGCGAAGTGGGTGATGCTGCTCACCGCACACGTGCCGAGGGAGGCGAGGAGCAGTTCCCCGGCGAGCCACGCCTGTCCCCGACCGCCGCGCCCGCCCGTGGAGTCGGTGACCAGGAACTGCTCCCGGGCCTCGGCCAGGAACCGGCCTGTCGTCCGCGTCGTCGTGACGGTGACGCTGTCGTCGTACGTCATGTTCTGTCTCCATGTGTTGTCGGGACGGCTGGCCCGTCGGGCCTGTGCCGGGTGCGTCTCAGAGGTCCTGAAGGGCGGGGATGATGTTCTCCGCGACGTCGTACGCGCCTTCGAGCAGCGGCATGGAGTCGAGGATGAAGATGTCGACACCCGAGGCGCGGTACTCCTTGAGGCGGCGCGCGATGCTGTCGTACCCGCCCACCAGCGCCATCGGGGGGCCCTGCTGGAGGAGGGAGATGCCCGGCCACAGGTTCTCGTCGTGGCTGAGCTCCCTGGCGTCGGGCATGGCGCCCGCGCGGATGGCGGAGAGCGCGGACTCGGGGATGTGCGCGAAGATGCGGGACTGGGTCACGGACGTACCCCCTCCGTTGCCGCCCTTCGCGATCAGTCCCAGCTTGCGTTCCAGCGTGCTGCGGCTGGTCACAGAGAGCAGCTTGTTCGCCTTGCGCCACGCGTCGGCGTCGCTCTCTCCCGTGATCAGTGAGGCGCGCAGTCCGATGCGCGGCGCCCTGCCGTGCTCGGTTGCGCGGTCCCGCACCGCGGTGATCTTCTGCTCCAGTTGGTCGATTGGTTCCGCGAAGGTGAGGTAGGCGTCGGCGAAACGGCCCGCCACGTCGAGCGCCTTGGGGGACGATCCGGAGAACCAGAGGGGGATGTGGTCGCGGCGTGCGGCCACCCACGGGTTGCCGACCGCGTTCTCGACGTCCACGTACCTGCCGTGGTAGGTGACGGTCTCGCCGGCGACGAGCCGGTTGAAGACCTCCCAGTACTCGGCGTGCAGGTCGTAGCGCTCGTCGTTCTCCAGCCTGATGCCGTGCTGGCGCCAGACCGGGGTCTCGGAGTTGATGACGTTGATCAGCAGCCGCCCGTCGAACATGTCGTCGAAGCTGATCGCCATGTTGGCGAGTTCCGTCACCGATGTGAACCCGGGCCTCAGTGCCAGGAGCGGGCGGAAGTCGCGGGTGACGGTGGCTGCCGCGATGCCGGTCGTCCAGACGTTGTGACCGGTGGTGGACAGCAGGGCCCCGCTGTAGGGAAGGCGGTCGAGCGCCGAGGCGAGTGCCGTGATGTCGGGCAGCCTGATGTCGCGGCGTCCCTCCGGCTCCCAGGGGTAGGGGCCGTCGTGGGTCACGTAGTACCAGAGGAACTCCGGTGCGGGTCGGGTCATTTCTCGACGCCTTTCGGTGCTGCGGATGGAGGGTGGCGTGTCAGGGGGCGGGGCTCATGCCGGAAGTCCCTTGCCGCGGGTCTCGGGCAGGCACAGCACCGCCGCGATGCCGAGCAGGTAGACGGGGGTGAAGATCACCGCTGCCCGGTCGAACCCGCCGAGTGCGGAGGCGAGCGATCCCGAGACGATCGAAGCGATCATCGCGAGGTAGCGTGCGCCGGAGAACACCGCGCTGATGGCGGTGGCGCGGACCCTGGTCGGGAACAGCTCAGGGGTGTGCACCGCGTACCAGCTGTACAGGCCGCCGGTGAAGAACCCCGCCGCGAGCTGGGCCAGCGTCACCGTGCCGGCTCCGTCGAGTCCCAGGAAGACGACAGGCACGACGATGACGGAGCCGGCGAAGTACACCGTCGTCGTGCCCCTGCGGCCCCACACGTCGGACAGGAAGCCGAAGGCGACGCAGCCGACGATCTCACCCACGTTGTACAGCGCTCCCGCCCACCCGGTGTACCAGGCCGTACGCCGGGGATCCTCGACGAGCCCGCCGACGAAGGTCGGCTGGTAGGAGGAGACCGCCCACCAGCCCACGGTGATGGCGACGGAGACACCCAGCGCGGCCAGGAAGCGACGACCGGTCCGGCCCGACACGAGACTCGCACGCCGCGCGCGGTCGGCGCCGCTCGCCGTCCACCGTGCCGATTCCGGGATCTTCCGGTGCAGCAGAGCGACAAGGATCAGTGGGACCACACCGAACAGGTACATCCAGCGCCACGAGAGGTTCCACGTCGAGCCGATCAGCACCCACAGCGCGGACACCAGCAGTCCCCCCAGCGAGAAGCCCGCCTGGAGGAGCCCTGCGCCCCTGGTCCGCCACCGTTCGGGCCAGGTCTCCTGCAGCAGGGAGGTGCCGACCCCCCACTCGGCACCGATGCCCACACCGGTGAAGAAGCGGGACAGGCCGAGCAGCCACCAATCGCTCGTCGCCGCCGCGAGGACGGTGGCGACGCTGTAGAGCGCGACGCCGAACACCATGGTTCTGCGCCTGCCGAGACGGTCGCCCGCCATGCCTCCGAGCACCCCGCCCGTGGCCCAGCCGGCCAGCGTGATGGCGAGGAGGTATCCCATGTAGCGGGGGACGGCCGCCTGCTCGCTGGCGGGCAGCAGATCGAGAAGGGCGGGCTTGCCCGTGATGATGAGGACGAACGTGTCATAGCCGTCGGCCACCCAGAAGACCATGGTGATGGCCAGGACAAGCCATCCGCGTGCGGGGACGCGCCGTTCGCCGGCACAGCTGACGGCAAGGGTCGATGTCATCCCGGCGTCACCTCCAGGGCGCCGCGGGTGAGGGGCTCGCGCAGCCCCGCCGCCTCCAGCAGCGGTAGGACCGCCTGCCCGAACTGCTCCAGGTCGGGGAGGTAGTCGTAGAAGGTGATCTGCACCCCGTCGATGCCTGTGGCGTGCAGCCGGGCCAACTGGTCGGCGACGTCCTCGGGAGAGCCGACGACGTGGAGGTGTCCGCCCACCGCCCGTCCCCGCGCGGAGTGCTCCAGCCAGGAACGGCTGTCGCCCTTCGCGTGCCGTGCCTCGAACGCGCGGATCGAGGCGAGATCCGCGTGGTCGCGGATGGCCTGGTAGTAGTCGTGCGCCTCGGCGTGTGTCGAGCGGGAGACGATGGTGGGGTTGATGATGACCTTCACCTCGCGGCCCTGAGCGCGTGCCGCCTCCTTGACCTGCCGCACGTGCGCCGGCAGGGCCTTGACGGCTTCCTCGAAGTCTTCACCGGCGGGGCTGGAGACGAAGACGATGTCGGAGTGGTTTCCCGCGTAGTCGAAGCCGGCGGGCGAGCCGCTGGCGGACACCAGGATGGGGCGGCCGAACGCCGGGCGCGGGGAGACATAGGCGTCCTGCAGTGACCACTGCTCGCCCTGGAACGTCAGGTTGTCCTCGCCCGCCCACAGGTCCTTCGCGATCGCGACGAACTCGTCGGCCATCGCATACCTGCGGTCGTGTTCCGGGCGTGTCATCCCGAACATCGCGGGCTCCGTGTCCGCGTACCCGGTCACGATATTGGCGCCGAACCGGCCGCCGGATATGTGGTCGGCCGTGGCCAGGAACTTGGCCAGGTGCAGCGGGTGCCAGGGTCCGTAGAGGACGTGGACCGTGCCGAGCAGGAGGATCGAGCGGGTCGCCGAGGCCAGCGCCACGGCGGACACGAAGGGGTCGAGGAAGTTCTCCCGGTACCGGCTCGCACCGCCGAAGCCGCCCTTGGGCAGCCACTGGGACAGACCGAAGGCGATGTCGAAGCCCAACTCCTCGGCACGCCTGGTGAGTTCGAGGTTGTAGTCGAAGGTCCAGTCCGTCCCGCGGGGGAGGGTCGACTGCGACCAACCTCCGGTCTGCAGCGGCAGGAAGACACCGAGCATCAGGGGCTGCCGGAAGGCGCGGCTGAGTGGACTGTCGGGGAAGTCCTGCGGCTGGGCGGGCACGGCAAGGGACGTGCGGTCGCGTACGGACACGGTTGCTCCAGGGGAGAGGGGACGGGGGAGGCGTTCGGCAGGTCCCAGATAAAAAATCATTTATACGATCCAGGGCAACAGGGAACGCCGTTGCCTCAGCTCACCGGGGTGAGGAGTGACTGCCTTCGGAGGACTGCCGAGAACTGGTCCACGACCTTGTACAGCGCGTCCTCCGTGTCGGGCTCCACGCTGACGTCGTCACCCCGTACCGTGATGTGGCGGTCCAGTACGAACCACCCCTGGACGATGTGGTGCGCGCCCATCGAGCTGAGGACGGGCCGCAGTGCGTAGTCGATCGCCAGGACGTGCGTCGGGGTTCCGCCGGTGGCCAGGGGCAGCACGGTCTTGCCCGCGAGTGCGGACTGCGGCAGAAGGTCCAGCAGCGCCTTGAGCAGGCCCGAGTACGCGGCCTTGTAGATCGGGGTCCCGATGATCACTCCGTCCGCGCGGCCCACCAACTCGCCCACTTCCGCGATCTCGGGGTCCGAGGTGTCCGCGCGCATCAGGGCCTCGGCGGGCAGGGAACGTATGTCGAGGGGGAGAACGGTGTGTCCACGCTGGACGAGGCGCGCATCGAGATGGCGCAGCAGGCTCGCAGTGCGGGAAGTGGCGGAGGGGCTGCCGGACAGGGACAGAATGGTTGCCATGGGGTCTCGTTCGGTCGCGGGGGTGATACGACGGTGCGGCCAGCCGGCCCGGCATGCGAAGGTGCGCCTGGTGTGCCTCAGGCAGGAACGGAGCGCGACATGCGGGACAGGGTGGGTGTGCCGCAGTAACCATGCGGACCCGGACCGGTGGAGAAGAGCACGATGGGTCGGGGCCTGCCTGTTACCTGCGGTGATCGGCGCAATGCGAGGTGCGGAGGGGGGCCGTCACCTGGGGCGCCAGGGCAAGAAAGAAGCCTCAGAGGCAGGCAGGACAGCAGAAGGCACTGGCGACACGACCGTAGTCGATGTGACGACGTCGCGTAAGCGCTGATCCGGCCTTCATGCAATTCAGCTCACCAGCAGCCCCTGCGCCGAGTCAAGGATACGAGGTGTGATCTCACCATGCGGATGCCGGCGGCCCGCGCGGCGCCCCTCGTCAGCGGACCTCCGCGGCGAACGGCACCGCGGTGGCCGTCGGCGGGGTGGTGGCCGCCGGGTGGGTCCACAGACCCGCCTCGGCCAGCAGCGGCAGCACGCCCTCGCCGAACCAGTAGGCCTCCTCCACGTGCGGGTGGCCGGACATGATGAACTCGTCGATGCCGAGCCGGTGGTACTCGATGATGCGGTCGGCGACCTCGCGGTGGCTGCCCACCAGTGCGGTGCCCGCGCCGCCGCGCACCAGGCCGATGCCGGCCCAGAGGTTCGGCGCCACCTCCAGGCCGTCGCGGCTGCCGCCGTGCAGGGCCAGCATCCGGCGCTGCCCCTCGGACTCGCTGCGTGCGAGCCCCGCCTGCACGGCAGCGATCGCGTCCGGCGAGAATCCGTCCAGCAGCCGCTGCGCCTCGGCCCACGCCTGGTCGGCGGTGTCCCGGGCGATCACGTGGAGCCGGATGCCGAACCGCAGGGTGCGGCCCTCCTCGGCGGCCAGCGCCCGGATCCAGGCGATCTTCTCGGCGACCTGGTCCGGCGGCTCGCCCCAGGTCAGATACACATCGCTGTACTTCGCGGCGACCCCTCCCGCCGCGGGAGACGAGCCGCCGAAGTAGACGGGCGGCACCGGGTCGGGGACACGGGCGAGCTCCGCGTCCGCCACCTTCAGGTGCTTGCCCGCCAGGGAGACCCGTCCGCCCTGCCACAGATCGCGCACGATCGACAGGAACTCCCCGGTGCGTTCGTAGCGGGCCTGTTTGTCGAGGAAGTCGCCGTAAGCGCGCTGTTCGTGGCTCTCGCCGCCCGTCACCACGTTGAGCAGCAGTCTGCCTTGGGTGTGCCGCTGGAAGGTGGCGGCCATCTGGGCGGCGAGCGTCGGCGAGAGGAGGCCGGGGCGGAAGGCGACCAGGAACTTCAGCCGCTCCGACTCGCGGGCCAGGATGGCCGTGGTCAGCCAGGCGTCCTCGCACCACGCCCCCGTCGGGGTGAGCGCGCCGACGAAGCCGAGCTGCTCGGCGGCACGCGCGATCTGGGTGAGGTAGCCGAGGTCGGCGGGGCGTTGCCCACCGGCGGCACCGGCGGGCAACCCGTGCCCGCCGCCGACGACGTGCCGGCTGTCGCCGTAGGTCGGCAGGAACCAGTGGAAGGTGAGACTCAAGGAACTCTCCAGACACTCCGACCGGGGCGGCACCCGGTGCTCGGGGACGGGGTGGGCGTGGCACGCCCGTGCGGCGGGCGCGGGGCGTGGCCGCTCACAGCAGGCCGTGGCGTGGTGGGTGCGTCCCGTTCAGCACATACCGGCCGATGTGCTGGATCTTCCAGCGGGACGGGTCGTGCGGGGTGTGCGTGCGGGCGTCACGCCAGTGGCGGTGCAGATTGAGGCTGTCCAGGGCCGAGCGTGTGCCGCTGACCTCGAAGAGCGCGTTGGCGGCGCGGGCGCAGGCGGGGTTTCGGGGCTGGTGGGTGCGGTCACAGGGCCTCCCGGGGCGGGTGCGTGGGTGGGCGGTCACGGGGCGGCGGCTCAGGCGGCGGCTGACACGTGTGGGTCCTGGTGGAGGGGTACGGGGAGCAGGGTGCGGGAGAACTGATCGACGATCTCGTGGAGGTTCGCCGCCGTGTCCGGTTCGAGTTCCACCGCTCCACCGTCCAGCACGGTGATGTGCCGGTCGAGGACGAACCAGCCCTGCACGATGTGCGCGGCGCCCATCGAGGAGAGCACCGGGCGCAGCGCGTAGTCGATGGCCAGCACATGGGCGGTGGTGCCTCCGGTGGCCAGGGGGAGCACGGTCTTGCCGGCCAGTGCGTACTGGGGAAGTACGTCGAGCAGGGACTTGAGCAGCCCGGAGTAGGCGGCCTTGTACACCGGGGTGCCGACGACCACACCGTCGGCCTCCTCGAACAGCCGCAGGGCCGCGGCCAGTTCGGGGTGGCCGAGATCGGCTTCGAGGAGGGCGGCGGCGGGCAGGGCTCGGACGTCGAACGGGACCACCCTGTGGCCCTGGGCGCTGAGCCTTCCGTCCAGATGCCTCAGCAGTCGGGCGGTGCGTGAGGTGGGGGACGGACTGCCGGAGACGGAGAGAATGGTGGCCATGCGTGATCACCTCGAAGGGGCGGGTACGGGGTGGTACGGGGCGCCTTCGGAACCGGGGCCACGGGGCATTCCCGCAGGCGTTGCACGGGAATCGGGGCCGACGGTGACAGTCGCCGTTCCGCGAAGCCGGTGCGCCGCCGTACGGGGGCGCACCGCATTGCCGACCAGTCCCGTCTTTACGGTGTCGTATGTGTGCCGGAGCAGACGGCATTGACGACAGTGGCACGAATTCTCAGGTGCCGGTGTCCCGAAATGCCGACTCCCGGATGGGCGGCTTGGGCAGCCGACTCGCTGTCCGGCTTTTCAGCCCGCGCGGCGACACAGCGCACTGGAAACACGTACGAGATCCACGTGACGCCGGCAGGTCAGCTCCCACAGATCCCGCATCGCCACGCACCACCTCTCGTACGGAAGGGAATCGTCGCCCGATTCACCGCTGTCGTTCCACCACTGCCCAGAAGCGTACCTGCAACCCACTGCCCGGCATATGAGGGTTCTTCAACGTGGTGATAGGGTTTCCCTGTCAGCGGGCCGGGAGAACATGGTCGCCATGCGGATCGAACAGCTCGAATACATTGAGGCCGTGACCCGGCTGGGTTCGCTTCGCCGTGCCGCGGAGGCCCTGCATCTGTCCCAGCCGGCCCTGAGTGAGACGGTCCGCAATCTCGAGCGCGAGCTGGGCGTGACCATCCTGGACCGCAGGCGCTCCGGCGCGCGGATCAGCGCAGAGGGCCGCGAGCTGCTGCCGCACATCGTGGGTGTCCTGGAAGCGGTCGACAAGCTGCGCCGCGCGGCCGACGACCAGCACCACACCAGCCGGATGATCCGCCTCGGCACGGTCAACGCCGCGACCGTCCCGCTGCTGGTGCCCACCATCCGTGCCTTCCGTGCCGCCCACGCCGAAACCCAGGTGGAGGTGGTCGGCGCCCAGCAGGCCGACATCCACCGCGAGCTGCTCGAAGGCGGCCTCGACCTGGGTCTCGTCAACTACCTCCAGGGCGACGACAAACCGCCCGGGTTCCACACCACCGAACTGCTGCGCGGCCGACCGGTGGCCTGCGTGCGCTCCGACAGCCGGCTGGCGGCCAAGACCCGGATCTCCGTCGGGGACCTGCTTAGCGAACCGCTCATCGTGATGCGCGCCGGCTACGTCATGCACCGCTACGTGCACCGGCTCCTCGAAGGGCGCGGCCCCCGGTTCTCGTACTCGACCGACGGCGCGGAAATGGGCAAGCTGATGGTCGCGGAGGGCCTCGGGGCCACGGTGCTCCCCGACTTCAGCGTCCGCGGGGATCCGCTGGAGCGCAGCGGGCTGATCACGTATCGCCCGCTCGACGTCGCCGAGACGGCGGTGTTCATGGTGATCCAGCGCCCGCTCTCCGGTTCCGTGCCGATGGCCGCGCGTGCGCTTCACTCGATGTTCATGGAAAGCGCCGAGGCCTATACGCGCGCGGGCGGCCATACCGACTGGGCCGTGTCGCCGGACGGATCCACGCCGGCCCGGGATGCCGTGGAATCCGCCGGGGAATCTCCGGAATCCGCGGAAGCCCCGCAATCCCCGTAATCCGTCGAAGCGGCTAAACCGGGAGTTCGACGACAACACCCGGCCCCTGGTTCGCGGTGTTGCCGGGGTATTGCGGAATCATGGCGAGTTCCCGAGCGCACTTTCGGCCACCGCGCACCGGCGTCTACGGTCATGGCGTCAGGGGGCTTCTGATCCCGCGCAAGCCGGACAGCTCCCAACGCCGGTCCGCGGGGAGGTCGGCGCGTGCCGTGGACCACGCGAACGCCCCTCCGCCGTGCCCATCGCCGCCGTGTGTCCCTCCCCCGCAGCGCTCCCCCTCACCGCGCTCGTACTCCACCGCGCCCCCGTACCCGCGACTCTTCGGTCCGAGGAGAACCTGTGCGCTCACACCAGTCCGGAAGAACGGCGAGAACGGTCGCCATCCTGGCCGCGTCCGCGGCCTTGCTCGCCGGGTGCAGCACGTCCGCCCCCTCCGGGGCACAGCCGGCGTCCGAGAAGGCCGGGGACACCGCCCGTCTCGGCCAGGTGCTGAGCGGCGGAGGCACCCCCGTCGACGGCGGCACCCTCAAGCTGTCCATGTCGGCCGACCCGCTCTGCCTCGACCCGCACGCCATCTCCTCGGACACCGAGCAGATCCTGGGCCATCTCCAGTTCGACAACCTCACCTACCTGGACAAGAACGGCGCCCCGAGCCCGTGGCTCGCCACGTCCTGGAAGATCTCGGCGGACGGCAGGACCTACCGCTTCACGCTCAGGAAGGGCGTGACGTTCGCCGACGGCACTCCCTTCGACGCACGCGCCGTGCAGGTCAACTTCGCGCACATGCTCGCGCCCTCGACGCGGTCCCCGCTCGCCGGCCCCTACATCGCCCCGTACGACCACAGCACCGTCATCGACGACCACACGCTGCAGGTCCACCTCAAGACCCCTTACAGCCCGTTCCTGAACGTCCTGGCGCAGGGCTGGCTGGGTATGGAGTCGCCGAAGGCGATCAAGACGGACACACCGGCGCAGCTCTGCCGCCACCCGGTCGGCACGGGCCCCTTCGCACTCGCCACGTACACACCCAACGTCGGCGCCGCCTACGTACGCCGCGACGACTACGACTGGGGGCCGCCGGCGCTCGGGCAGAGCGGACCGCCGCACCTGCACGGTGTGCACGTCTCCTGGATCGGCCAGGACCCGGTGCGGTACAACTCACTGGTCGACGGGCAGTATCAGATCTCCGGCTACGTCCCGGCCCAGAACGGCGAGGCGCTGCGCTCGAACCCGGGCTTCGTCTATCAGGACGTCAACCGCATCGGATGGCCGTTCACCCTCGACTTCAACACGTCCAAGGCACCCCTCAACGACGTCCGGGTCCGCAAGGCGCTCGTCGAAGGGGTGGGCACCGCGGCGATCGTGCGGACGTCGCAGTTCGGACAGCGGCCCGTGGCACGCGGCTACCTGGACTCGGTCACCGCGTTCTACGACCCCACCGCGAAGCTCCCCGGCCATGACCCCGACGACGCGGGCGCCCTGCTGGACAGGGCGGGCTGGCGGAACCGGAACTCGGCCGGCTACCGGACGAAGGACGGCAGGGAACTCGACCTGGAGCTCCCGGTGTCGAACGCGACGACCGTCAGCCCCGTGTACGACCTGCTCCAGGCGCAGCTCAAGAAGATCGGCGTGAGGCTCGACATCCAGCTCCAGCCGCAGACCCAGGTCACCACCCGCCGCTACGCCGGCGACTACGATCTGCTCTCCGGCGTGTGGCACACCAACACACCGGACGTGCTGTACATCAAGTACGCCTCCAGTCAGATACCCGATGAGAAGCACCTGGGGCAGAACCTGTCCCGGCTGAAGGACCCGGTCCTCGACAAGGTTCTCGAACGGGCCCGCCGGACCACCGACACTTCCAGGCTGAGGACCCTCTACGCCACGGCGCAGAAGCGCCTCGTCGAGGACGTGCCCGGGCTGCCGGTCTACCAGAACACCGTGCTGTGGGCCTTCAGCAAGAAGCTCCACAACGTCGTGGTGAACAGCTCGCACGGCACCCCGCTGCTCACCTACGCCTGGCTGTCCCGGTGAAGGCGGCACTCGTCGCCCGCCGGGTCGGCTGGCGGGCGCTCAGCGGTGCCGGCGTGCTGTGGGGAGCCGCCACGGCCTCCTTCTTCATCCTGCACGGCACGGCCGGCGACGCCGCACTGTCGACGGTGTCGGGGCAGGGCGCCGACCCGACGCAGGCCGTGCTGGAGCAGGTGCGCCACGACTACGGACTCGACCTGCCGCTCTGGCGGCAGTACCTGGACTACCTGGGCAGGCTGCTCCACGGCGACCTCGGCGAGTCCTACCAGCAGCGGCTGCCGGTGGCCCGCGCCATCGGTGACCAGCTCGGCGCCACGGTGCAGCTCGCCGTCGGATCGGTGGCGTTCGCCCTGGTGCTCTCGGTAACCGTCGGTGTCCTCACCGCGAAGCGCCGCCGGTGGCTCACCGGGGGCACCTCGGGAACGGAACTCGTCCTCGCCTCGATGCCCACGTTCGTGATCGGTCTGTTGCTGCTGCTGGTCTTCTCGACCGGGCTCGGCTGGTTCCCGGTGTCGGGGCAGGACGGCTTCCGCTCGCTGGTGCTGCCGGTGTTCACCCTCGCCCTGCCGGTCACCGCGGTGTTGTCGCAGGTGCTCAGATCGGAGCTCGACGACGTGCTGGAGCAGCCCTTCGTCCTCACCGCGCGGGCCCGCGGCATGCGGGATGCGGGCGTCCGGTTCCGGCACGCCCTGCGCCACGCCCTCATCCCGGTGGTGACCATGGCAGGCACGGTGATCGGCTGGATGCTCGGCGGCGCCGTGGTCACCGAGACGCTCTTCAACCGCCAGGGCCTCGGCCAGCTCATGCTCACCGCCACCACGAACAAGGACATTCCGATGGTCGTCGGCTTGATCATCTTCGCCGCTCTGGTCTACGTCGTCGTCAATCTCGTGGTGGACCTGCTGTACACCCTCATCGATCCCCGGGTGGTGACCCCATGACCGAGGCGAATCCGACCCCCGGGAGCCCCGCCGAGCACCGCACCGACCACCCCGCCGGGCGCCGCGCCTGGCTGCGCGCCCACCAGCCACGCCCGGGCACCGCGCTGGCCGGCGTCTTCCTGGTGCTGCTGGTGGTCGCCGCCGTCGCCCCGCGCGCCCTCACCGGGCAGGACCCGCTCGCGGCCGACGGCGACCCGGCATTCCTCGCGCCGTTCGCGTCCGCCGCCCACCCGCTCGGCACCGACCAGGCCGGCCGTGACCTTCTCGCCCGCCTGGTACACGGCACCCGTGCCTCCCTCACCATGGGCCTGGGGGCCACCGCGATCGGCGTCGTCGGCGGCACCGCGCTCGGTCTGCTCGCCGGTCTCGGCACCCGCTTCGCCGACACCCTGGTGATGCGGTTGATCGACGTCGTGCTCGCCATCCCGGAACTGCTGCTTGCGCTGGTCGTGATCGCCATCCTCGGCGCCGGCACGGTGGACGCCCTGTTCGCGGTCGGGGTGTCCACCGTCCCGTACTACGCGCGGATGGTACGCGCCCAGGCCCATGTGGTGCGCCGCTCGGACTATGTGGAGGCCGCCGTCGCCCTCGGCGTGAGCCGGGCTGCCGTGATCCGGCGGCACGTGCTTCCCAACGCCGTGGGGCCGCTGCTGGTGCTCGCCACCATCGGCGTCGGGCGGGCCATCGGCGTCGGCGCGTCGCTGAGCTTCCTCGGCCTCGGTGCGGAACCGCCCGCGCCGGAGTGGGGCAGCATGCTCTCGTCCGCGATCCCGTTCCTCTCGAACGACTGGCAGCTGGTCGCGCTGCCGGGGGCGCTGATCACGCTGACCGTGCTCGCGGTGACGGTGACGGGACGGCAGCTGAGGCGCCGCAGTGAGGGGAGGACGGCCCTGTGACCGCCACGACACCCGCACCGGACCCGGCCGCGGGGACGGCGCGGACCGCCGATCCGGGGGCCCGGGAGCCGGCCGCTCCGCTGATCGAGGTCGACGGTCTCACGGTGCGGTTCGGCTCGCGCCGAGCCGCACCGGTGGTCGACGACGTGACGTTCACAGTGGCCCGCGGCGAATGCCTCGCGCTGGTCGGCGAGTCCGGCTCCGGCAAGAGCGTCACCGCGCGCACCCTTGTCGGGCTGACCGGTGCAGGCGCCGTCCTGGAGTACCGAGGGCTGCGGTTCGACGGCCAGGACACGGCCCGCTTCAGCGAACGGACCTGGCGGCGGGTGCGGGGCGCGCACATCGGCTTCGTCATGCAGGACGCGCTCTCCTCGCTGGACTCGCTGCGGCCGGTGGGCCGGGAGATCTCCGAGCCCCTCAGGCTGCACGCGCCCCTGACGAGGCGGCAGCGCGAGGAGAAGGTGCTGGCGCTGCTCACCTCGGTCGGCGTCCCGGAGCCCGCGTTCCGTGCGAGCCAGTACCCGCACGAGCTCTCCGGGGGCCTCAGACAGCGGGCGCTGATCGCGTCCGCCCTCGCCTGCGACCCCGAACTGATCATCGCCGACGAGCCGACGACGGCGCTGGACGCCACCGTCGCCGCCCAGGTCGTCGATCTGCTCCGGGAGATCAGGACCGCCGACCGCGCGCTCCTGGTGATCAGCCACGACCTGTCCGTGGTGGCCCGGCTCGCCGACCGCGTCGCGGTGATGCGCGCCGGCCGCATCGTCGAGCAGGGCCCGACCCGGCGAGTCCTGAGCCGGCCCGCGCACCCCTACACGCGCGAACTGCTGGCGGCGGTGCCCTCGGCCGCGTCCCGTTCCACCCGGCTGAGCAGCGCCCCGCCGCGCACCGTCCCGTCCGGCCACGCACACGGGCGCGACCGCCCCGCGCCCGGCACCGTGCTGATCGAGGCGAAGGGGCTGCACAAGTCGTTCCAGGACCGTGACGGCGTCCTCCGCAAGGCCGTGGACGATGTCTCCTTCACCCTCGCCGCCGGGGAGACCCTCGGCATCGTCGGCGAGTCGGGGTCGGGCAAGACCACCACCGCCCGGATCGTGCTCGGCCTGGAGCGTGCCGAGCAGGGAGTGGTGCGCCTCGCCGGCCGGGACTGGACGAGCCTGTCCCGGCCGGAGCAGCGTGCCGAGCGCCGGCACATGCAGGTCGTCCACCAGGATCCGCTGGCGTCGTTCGACCCGCGCTACACCGTGGAACGTGTCCTGACCGAGGCGCTGCTGGTCAGCGGTGTGCCGCGGGGGCCCCGGCGCGCGGCACGCCTTGCGGAACTGCTCGACCTGGTACACCTCGACACGGGCGTCCTGCGCCGCAGGCCCCTGGAGCTCTCCGGCGGGCAGCGGCAGCGCGTCGCCATCGCACGGGCGCTCGCGCCCGAGCCGGAGATCGTCGTCTGCGACGAGCCGGTGTCGGCACTCGACGTCTCCGTGCAGGCCCGGATCCTCGACCTGCTCACCGGCCTGCAACGTGAACTCGGCCTCGGCTACCTCTTCATCTCGCACGACCTCGCAGTGGTGCACCACCTCAGTGACCGGGTGCTGGTGATGAAGGGCGGAAGGGTCGTGGAGTCCGGCGACGTCGAGGAGATCTTCGAGCGCCCCCGCCACCGCTACACCCAGACGCTGCACAGGGCCGTGCCCCGGCTCACCCTGACGGGAGACTGATATGACAGAGAAGAAGAAACTCCACGTCAACCTCTTCGAGATGAACTGCGTGGGGCACATCTCACACGGCCTGTGGGTGCACCCGGAGAACAACCGGCACCGGTTCAACGACATCGAGTTCTGGCTGGAACTGGCGCAGCTGCTGGAGAACGGCACCTTCGACGCCGTCTTCCTCGCCGACGTCATCGGCACCTATGACGGGTTCCGCGGCGGACCCGAGACCGCGCTGACCGAGGCCGTGCAGATCCCCAACAACGACCCGCTGCTGGTCATCCCGGCGATGGCCGCGGTGACGCGGAACCTCGGTTTCGCCGCCACCTTCTCCACCACCTACGAACCCCCCTTCGCGTTCGCACGCCGGATGAGCACCCTCGACCATCTCACCAAGGGCCGGGTCGCCTGGAACGTGGTCACCTCCTACCTGCCCAACGCGGCCCGCAACTTCGGGCTCGGCGACGAGATCGACCACGACCGCCGCTACGAGATCGCCGACGAGTACCTGGAGGTCCTCTACAAGCTCTGGGAGGGCTCCTGGGACGACGACGCGGTGATCCAGGACACCGGCAACCGCGTCTACACCGACCCCGCCAAGGTCCGCTACACCAACCACGTCGGCCGGTACTACCAGGTCGCAGGCCCGCACCTGTCCCAGCCGTCACGGCAGCGCACCCCGGTGATCTACCAGGCGGGCAGTTCCCCGGCGGGACGTGCGTTCGGCGGGCGGCACGCGGAGGCGGTGTTCGTGGGCGGCGGCTCGCTCGACGACACCCGGTCCTACATCGAGGGGTACCGCGCCGAGGCCAAGGCGGCCGGGCGCGACCCGAACCACATCAAGTTCATGGCCGGCGCCGCCGTGATCGTCGGCAGGACCGACGACGACGTCGCACGCAAGGTGGAGCAGTTCACCAGGCTGCGCAGCGTGGCGGGGCACCTCGCGCACTCCGGGGCGGGGCTCGACTGGACCCGGTATGCTCCCGAGACCCGCGTCGGCGACATCATCGCCCGCAAGGACCCCGGCTACCAGCGGCTCATCCGCCAGTACAAGCCCGAGCAGACGGTCGGCGACATCATCGCGCGCATCGGAGGCTTAAACCGCGGCGCGTTCCACGTCGCGGGCACCCCCGCCGTCGTCGCCGACGCGATCGAGGACTGGCTGGACCGGGGCGGCATCGACGGCATCAACCTCCGGCAGTTCCTCACCCCGGGCACCGCGCGGGACTTCATCGAGCTGGTCGTGCCCGAACTGCGGCGCCGCGGCCGGTTCCGCGAGTCCTACGAGGACGGCGAGACTCTGCGGGAGCGGCTGTTCGGCGCGGGCCACGCCCGCCTGCTGCCCGACCATCCCGGCACACGGTACCGGGCCACCGGGTCCACGGCGGCCGCTGCCGTCGGGCCCCCGTCCGGGTCCGCCACGGCTGATGCGACGTGATCGCACCGCGCGGTGGTGATCCGGACGGGCCGATCTCCTCGGATTCGATGTCGCTCGAGTGGAAGGGGCGTGCTCACCGGTCACCGCCGATCGCCGGGCGGGCGTCGGCAGCGGTCGCCGCGCTCAGCCGGTGGCGTACGGCGGCCAGGTGGCCGCGCAGCCGTCGCAGTGGAGTGGGCGGCACGGCGCGGGAGTTGCCGCGTGCGTAGTACCGCTCGACGTAGAACTGGGCTGCGCCGAGCACGGTGGTGACGGCGATGTACCAGAGGGTGGCGACCATCAGCAGCGGGATGACCTGGTACGTCTGGTTGTAGATCAGCTGCACCGAGTACAGCAGGTCGTGCACCGCCAGCACGCTCACGATACTGGTGCCCTTGAGGGTGCCGATGAGCATGTTCCCGGCGGTCGGCACGATGGAGCGCATCGCCTGCGGGACGACGATCCGGCGCAGGGTGCGGCGTCTGCTCAGCCCGAGTGCCTGGGCGGCCTCGAGCTGCCCGGGGTCCAGGGAGAGGATACCGCCGCGGACCACCTCGGCGGCGTAGGCGGTCTCGTGCAGGGTCAGGCCGATGACGGCGGTGAGGGTGGGGCCGAACAGGTTGACCGTCTTGACGGTCAGGAACCGGGGACCGAAGGGGATGCCGAGGCCGAGCGTCGGGTACAGGGCCCCGATGTTGAACCAGAACAGCAGCTGCACCAGCAGCGGTGTGGACCGGAAGATCCACACGTAGCCCCAACTCAGTGTCCGCAGGATCGGGTTGGCGGAGAGCCGCAGCACGGCGAGTACGGTGCCGAGCAGGAAGCCGAGCACCATCACCACAGCGGTCAGCCACAGGGACAGCAGCAGCCCGTCGAGCACGGCGGCGGTGGCGAAGTACCGGCCCACCACGCGCCACTGGAAAGCCTCGTTGCGGACGACGGAGTTGAGCACCATCGCCAGGAGCAGCAGCGCGACAGCAGCGGTCAGCCACCGGCCGGCGTGCCGGCGCGGCACGATCCGCGGCATGTCGGGGCCGGGGGCGCCCGCCCGCTTCGGGGGCTTCGTGGCAGGGGTCGGCGTGACTTCGGAAGACGTGACCATCGAGAGGCTCTCCGGGGGAGGTCGCGGGCGTGGGTGACCACCCGGTGGCACGCGTAGGGAGCGCAACGGCACAGGCGCTGCGTACGGTGCGGACCGGGGCTCGGCGTCGTCACACTCGCCGCGTCCCTCAACGCGGCCGGAGGGGCTGCCGCGCATCGCGGAGCCGATCCGCCTTCGATCGTATGTGCCCACCGCGTTGATATGTCAACAGCGCGTCGCGAAAGGCCGGTTGAGGCGGTCCGGCATCCGGGCGCCGCTTGACGGAGAGCACGATGTCCTGCTCAATTGACCGTATGAATGCCCAGCAGCGCTTGGTCTCGCGCGATCACATCGACTTCGGTCGGGTGTGGTCCGCCGCGTGTTGCGCCTGACTCGGCAGCGGGCCTTCTGACCGGCCCTTCCCTCCCTCGGTGACCCCGTCGCGGGCCGAGTTCTCCTCACGCGCGCTGCCGCAGCTCTGCTTCTCCCGACGCTCGACGTCATCACGACCGCACCGACCTGTCTGCCTGACGGCCTGTTTCGCATATGCCCGCACGCAGGGCAATCTCCGCCGTGCCTGCGTGCCGCAGCAACCCCAGAGAGGCCATACCATGCCCGTGGAGTTCCTCGGCATCGCCGCCACCAACGACGGCTCCGAAACCACCCCGCGCTCCGGCGCCGCGTTCGACAAGGAGTACACGCTCCGGCTCGCCCGGGCGCACGAGGACCACGGCTGGGACAGGGTGCTGTTCGCCTACGGCTCCGGATCCCCGGACCCCGCTCCAGCCGCCGCGTACATCGCGAGCAGGCTGGACCGCCTGCAGATCCTGCTCGCCCACCGGCCCAACGTGTCGTACCCGACGTTCGCCGCGAAGACCTTCGCCACCCTCGACCGGATCAGCGAGGGCCGGCTGACCGTGCACTTCATCACCGGCGGCAACGACCACGAGCAGGGCCGCGAGGGCGACACCCTCACCAAGGACGAGCGCTACGCCCGCACCCGTGAGTACATCCGGATCGTCAAGAAGATCTGGACCACCCACGAGCCCTTCGACCACGACGGCGAGCACTACCGCTTCCACGACTTCGTCAGCGACGTCTTCCCCGTCCAACAGCCCCGCCCGAACGTCTCGTTCGGCGGCTCGTCCCCTGCCGCGTACGCCGCGGGGGGCGCCGAGGCCGACATCTACTGCCTGTGGGGCGAGCCCCTGGCGAAGACCGCCGAGCAGATCGAGAACGTCAAGGCCGCCGCGAAGGCCGCGGGCCGCACCGACATGCCCCGCATCCAGGTCGCCTTCCGCCCGATCATCGCCCCGACCGAGGAGCTGGCCTGGGAGAAGGCCCACCGCACGGTCGGCGCGATCAGGGCCCGCAAGGAGCGGGGTGAGGCGATCACCAGGCGCCATAACGGCCACGCGCAGCCAGAGAACACCGGTTCGCAGCGGCTGGTCGCCATCGCCGAGGAGAAGGAGCGCTACGACCGCGCCCTGTGGACCCCGACCGCCGCCGCGACCGGTGGCGCGGGCAACTCGAACGCCCTGGTCGGCACCCCGGAGACGGTCGCCCAGGCGCTGCTCGACTACTACGACCTCGGTGTCGACATCCTCTCCGCACGCGGATACGACCTGCTGGGTGACGCCATCGACTTCGGCCGGTACATGATCCCGATCGTCCGCGAGGAGGTCGCCAAGCGCGACGCCGAGCGCGCGGGCCGCGGCACACAGAACCTCGCGGCGGTGAGCGGATGACCGCTGTCGCCCACCCACCGTCCTCAGCTGCTGAGTCGACCGTCATTGAAGTTCCGGTCTCCGATCCTCGGGTGGAGCCGCTCCTGCGGGAACTCGGCGACGAGTACTCCGCACGCTACGGCCGTGACGCCCACGCCGAGATGGCCCGCTACCCCGACGAGGAGTTCACCGCGCCGCACGGCGGCGTCCTGCTGCTGCTCCTGGAGAAAGGCGAGCCGGTCGCGGGCGGCGCCTTCCGCCGGTACGACGCGGACACCGCCGAGCTGAAGCGGATCTGGACGCACTCCGCCCACCGCCGACGCGGCCTCGCCCGCCGTGTCGTCGCCGAGCTGGAGCGCGAGGCGGCCGCACGCGGCTACCGGCGCATCTACCTGACCACCGGGCCACGCCAGCCCGAAGCCCGCGGCCTGTACCTGGCCACCGGCTACACAGCGCTGTTCGACACGGAGGCCGACCCGGAAACCATCGGCCCGCTGCCGTTCGAGAAACACCTCAACGTCGCGTCGCGCACCCGAAAGGCCTCCGACCCGTGAACGTTCCCGGCACCAGAGCCCGCCTGCGTCTCGCCGCCGCCCTCGCGCTGCTGCCGCTCCTGGCACTGACCGCCTGCGGCTCCGGCGACACCGACGGCACAGCACCGGCGGGTGATCAGGCCTCTCCCGCGCCGACCGACGACCCGGTCGGCGCCTTACGCAAGGTGGACCCGGTCGCCGCCCTGCTGCCTGCCGACGTCCGCAAGGCGGGCACGCTGCGGGTCGGCAGCGCGATCGGGTCCCCGCCAGGGGCGTACTACCCCAACGGCGCGGACAAGGCGCCCGCAGGCCAGGACATCGACCTCGCCGACGCGGTGGCCAGGGTGCTGGGCGTGAAGCTGGAGCGCCAGGACGCCTCCTTCGAGGCGATCCTGCCCGCCCTGGGCAGCGGCAAGTACGACTTCGGCACCGGCAACTTCGGCGTCACCAGCGAGCGCCTGAAGACCATCGACTTCGTCACCTATGTCAACGACGGCCAGGGCTTCGCGGTGAAGAAGGGCAACGCAGCTCTCAGGTCGAAGGTCACCGACCTCACCCAGCTGTGCGGGCTGACCATCGGCACCGGCGCCGGCACCACCTTCGAGGCGACCCTCACCGCGCAGCGGGGCGTGTGCGCCAGGGCGGGCAGGAAGCCGTACGACGTGAACGTCTACTCGGAGAACGCCGCGACCCTCACCGCGCTCCAGCAGGGCCGCATCGACGTGATCATGTCGACCATCAACGGCCTGCGCTCCCAGGCGGCCCAGCCTGCCTCCCGGACCACCTTCCTGGGCGAGTTCCACCGCCTCGACGTCGGCTTCGCCTTCAAGAAGGGCTCCCCGCTCACCAAGGCCTTCCAAGCCGCCGTCAACGAGCTGATCGAAGACGGCACCTACGCCCGGATCCTCAAGAAGTGGGGCACCTCCGCCTCCGCGATCGAGACCTCGCGGATCAACCCGCCCGCGCACGCCTAAGAGTTGAGCAGGAACATCACGATGGCATCCACCACCGACACCGCGCCGCCCGGCGCGGCCACCCCGGCCACCGGCCCTAAAGCCCCGCCCGCCCCGGACGACCCGGCCTCGCTCAAGGTCGTACCCGCCCGCCACTACGCCCGCTGGGCGGCGGCCGCCGCCGTGATCGTGCTGGTCGCCCAGTTCGTGCACGGGCTGGCCACCAACCCCGTCTGGGAGTGGCACGTCTTCCGGGACTACGTCTTCTCCGAGACGATCGTCCAGGCGGTGTCGGTGACCCTCCAACTCACCGCCTGCGCCACGGTGCTGGGCTTCCTCCTGGGGACCGTTCTGGCCTTCATGCGGCTGTCGCACAGCCCGGTGCTGCAGTCCGTCGCCTGGACCTACATCTGGATCTTCCGGTCCATCCCGATGATCGTCCAGCTGGTGTTCTGGTTCAACCTGAGTGCGTTGTACGAGGAGGTGGGCGTCGGCATCCCCTTCGGGCCGGTGTTCTGGTCCGTCGACAGCAACAGTCTGATCGGCACCATCGGCGCGGCCATCATCGGGCTGACGCTGCACCAGGCCGCCTACGCCGCCGAGATCGTCCGCGGTGGTGTCATCGCCGTCGACCACGGGCAGCTGGAGGCCGCCGCGGCGC
The DNA here is from genome assembly GCF_057320905.1 of Streptomyces sp. DSM 116793. Lineage (NCBI taxonomy): Bacteria > Bacillati > Actinomycetota > Actinomycetes > Kitasatosporales > Streptomycetaceae > Streptomyces > Streptomyces sp. DSM 116793. Next base: position 6,029,088 of record NZ_CM170494.1, read on the forward strand.
TGGGCATCCCCCGGCTGCGGCAGATCCGCCGGATCGTGCTGCCGCAGGCCATGCGCGCCATCCTGCCCACGGCCGGCAACGAGGTCATCGGCCTGCTGAAGGGCACCTCGGTCGTCTACGTGATGTCCATCGGCGAGCTGTTCTACCAGGTGCAGGTGGTCTACGGCCGCAACGGCCGGGTGATCCCGCTCCTGCTGGTCGCCACCGCCTGGTACGTGGTCCTCACCTCCCTGCTGTCGATCGCCCAGTACTACGTGGAGCGCCGCTACGCCCGCGGCGCCAACCGCACCCCGCCGTCCACCCCGCTCCAGCGTGCCCGCCGCTACGTACGCGACCTGCGCGCGGCGGCGGCCCGGCGCGACCAGCCCGTCGCGCCCCTGAAGCCCTTGGGAGGCAGCCGATGAGTGACGTGACGGTGGCCGTCAGGGACGCGAAGCCGACGGTCGACGGCGTGATGGTGGACGTCCGCGGCGTCCACAAGAGCTTCGGCCCGCTGGAGGTACTGCGCGGCGTCGACCTCCAGGTCCGCGCCGGCGAGGTCACCGTGATCCTCGGCCCGTCCGGCTCCGGCAAGTCCACGCTGCTGCGCACCATCAACCACCTGGAGAAGGTCAACCGCGGCTGGATCAGCATCGACGGCGAACTCATCGGCTACCGCCGCTCCGGCGGCAAGCTGCATGAACTGAAGGAGAAGGACGTCCTGAAGCAGCGCACCCACATCGGGTTCGTCTTCCAGAACTTCAATCTCTTCCCGCATCTGACCGTTCTGGAGAACCTCGTCGAGGCACCGGTCTCCGCGCTGCGCCGCCCGCGCAGGGAAGCGGAGCACACCGCCCGCCGGCTCCTCGAGCGGGTCGGTCTCGCCGACAAGGCCGACGCCTACCCACGGCAGCTCTCCGGCGGCCAGCAGCAGCGCGTGGCCATCGCCCGCGGACTCGCCCTCGAACCGAAGGTGCTGCTCTTCGACGAACCCACCTCGGCACTGGACCCGGAGCTGGTCGGCGAAGTCCTCGATGTCATCAAGGACTTGGCAGGCACCGGAACCACCATGATCGTCGTGACCCATGAGATCGGCTTCGCCCGCGAGGTCGCCGACACCGTGGTGTTCATGGACGGCGGTGTCGTCGTGGAGCAGGGGCCGCCCGCGGCCCTACTCGACGCCCCGCGGCACGAGCGCACCCGCGCCTTCCTGTCCAAGGTCCTCTGACCACCCCCATCCCCTTTCCCAAAGCAGGGAGCCCGACTGTGTCCACCTCGATTGCCCGCCGTACGACCGCCGCCGCGCTGGGACTCACCGCCGCCCTCGTCCTCGCCGCGTGCAGCAGCCCCGACGACGGCGGCACGACCGAGGTCGCGGCCGCGTCGGGCAGCAAGACGAAGATCAATATCAGCCCGGACCAGGAACGCATCACCACCGGCAAGGTCGACTCCCTAGCCGCCGAGGTCCCTGAGAAGATCCGCAAGAGAGGCGCCCTGGAGATCGTCGACTCGTCCGGTTCCGCGGCCCCCTGACCTTCTACGCCACCGACAACAAGACCGTCATCGGCGTCGAGCCCGACATCGCTTCCCTGGTCGCCGACGTCCTCGGCCTCAAGCCGCACATCAACACCGTCTCCTGGGAGAACATCTTCGTCGGCCTCGACAGCGCCAAGTACGACGTCGGATTCAGCAACATCACCGTCACCGAGGAGCGCAAGGAGAAGTACGACTTCGCCACCTACCGCGAGGACAACCTGGGCTTCGAGGCCAAGAAGGGCAGCGGCCTGAAGGTGGACGGGCCCGAGGACGTGGCGGGCAGGACGGTCGCCGTGGGCAGCGGCACCAACCAGGAGAAGCTGCTGGTCGAGTGGAGCAAGGAGAACGAGAAGGACGGCCGCAAGCCGGTGGACATCAAGTACTACCAGAACGACAGCGACACCTACCTCGCTCTCCAGTCCGGCCGCATCGACCTCTACCTAGCCCCCAACCCGACCGCCGCCTACCACGCGGCCACCACCGGCAAGACCGAGGTCGTCGGCACCTACTCCGGCGCCGGCGCCACCCTCCAGGGCCTCATCGCGGCCGCCACCAAGAGGGACAGCGGCCTGGTCAAACCGCTCGCCGACGCCCTCAACCACATCATCGAGAACGGCACCTACGCGAGGGTGCTGAAACGCTGGGGCTTGTCCGACGAGGCCGTGACCAAGTCCGAGACCAACCCGCCCGGCCTGCCCAGGACCAACACGTAGCCGAGCTGGGGTGTGCATGCCGTGGAACGCCCGCGCACCCCCGCCTTCGTCCGCCGAACAAGGTCCCCTGGGCTTCGCCGCCGTCGGCGGACTCCCCCCACCGCTCGACGGCAGCGCAGGCCGGCTCGACGCGGTGGCCGCAGTCGCTCGCGACGCGCCGCCGACCAGCCAGGATCGGCCTTGGGCCGCGCCGTGCACCGGGGCGCAGTCCACCACTACCTGATCATGGAGCTGCTCGACCTCGCCGGTTGCGCGCGCCCCGCGCGCTGCGGTGGGGCGCCGGGCGGAAGCGGGCGGGTGCCGCCTGGCCCGGCCCCGTCGAGCGCGCCCTCCCGGGAAGTCCCGCGCAGCTCGCGGGCTATGGCCCCCTGTACGCGGTGCCGGTGCCGGTGCCGGTGCCGACACCGACACGGACACCGACCCACAGCCGCGCCGAGCCGAGCTTCGTCCGGCACCCGTGCGGTGTTGGCCCGACGGTGGCCTGGAGGGGTGTGATCGCCACCTCCAGGGCGGGGGCGCCGTGGTCCGCGGCGTGATCAGGGCAGGATGGAGTCGACGTAGCCGCCGTCCACGCGCACGGCGCCGCCGGTGGTGGCGGAGGCGTGGGGCGAGGCGAGGTAGACGACCAGGTTGGCGATCTCCTCGGGCTCGATGAGGCGCTGCAGCAGGGACTGGGGGCGGTACTTGACCATGAACTCGTGCTGCGCCTCGTCCCAGGGCAGCTCGTCGCCGACGAGTTCGCGGACGAATCCTTCGACACCGCCGGTGTGGGTCGGTCCGGCGATGACGGAGTTGACGGTGACGCCGGTACCGGCGGCGTCCTTGGCGAACCCTCGGCTGACGGCGAGCAGCGAGGTCTTCGTCATGCCGTAGTGGATCATTTCGGCGGGGATGACCACGGCCGAGTCGCTGGCGAGGTTGAGGACGCGCCCCCAGCCCCGTTCCTTCATGCCAGGCAGGTAGGCGCGGATGAGCCGGACGGCGGAGAGGACGTTGACCTCGAAGTAGCGGCGCCACTCGGCGTCGGTTATCTCCAGCGCAGGGGCCGACCCGAAGATGCCGAGGTTGTTGACGAGGATGTCGACCGTGGGCGCGGCCTCCAGTACGGCGTCGGTGCCCTGCTGAGTCGAAAGGTCGCCCACGGCGCCGGAAACGTCGTCGCTGCCGGAGTCGGTGCGCACGGTGCGGACGGCGTCCGCGACGCGCTCCTCGCCGCGGCCGTTGACGACGACGCGGGCTCCGGCGCTGGCGAGGCCGGTGGCGATGGCAAGGCCGATGCCCTGGGTGGAGCCGGTGACCAGAGCGGTGCGGCCGGAGAGATCGATCTGCATGATGCGTTCCCCTCATCGAGGCTGTGGAGCTGCTGCGGCGGTGCCGGCGCCGGGAGCGCCGTCCGCCGGGGAACGGATGGGCACTCCAGGAGCCTTCGGGTCAGTTGAGGGTGTCGGGGTCCGGGCCGGTGCGCAGGTTCCGGTCGAGGCCCGCGAGGGCGGCCATGTCGGCGTCGGTGAGGTCGAAGCCGAAGACGTCGAGGTTCTGCCGGATGCGCTCGGGGGTGACGGACTTGGGGATCACGATGGTGCCGCTCTGAAGGTGCCAGCGCAGTACGACCTGCGCCGGGGTCTTGCCGTACGCCTCGGCGATCCTCACGATCGCCTCGTCCCCGAGGACCGCCCCCTGGGCCAGGGGGCTCCAGGCTTCGGTGGCGATACCGTGCTCGGCGTGGAAGGCGCGCAGCGCGGTCTGCTGGAGGCCGGGGTGCAGTTCCACCTGGTTGACCGCGGGCGTGATGCCGGTGTTCTTCAGGAGCCGCTGCAGGTGGGGGATCTGGAAGTTGGAGACGCCGATGGCGCGGGCCCGCCCGTCGGCGAGGATCTTCTCCAGCGCCTTGTAGGTCTCCACGTACAGGTCGCGGGCCGGGGTGGGCCAGTGGATGAGGTAGAGGTCGACGTGGTCGAGGCCGAGCTTGTCCAGCGAGGCGTCGAACGCGGCCACGGTCCGGTCGTGGCCCTGCTCCTCGTTCCACAGCTTGGTCGTGACGAACAGCTCTTCGCGGGGGAGGCCTGAGGCGGCGACGGCCCTGCCGACACCGCGCTCGTTGCCGTAGATCGCGGCGGTGTCGATGCTGCGGTAGCCGGCTTCCAGGGCGCTGGTGACCGCGGCGGTGGTCTCCTCGTCGGAGACCTGGAAGACGCCGAAGCCCAACTGCGGCATGGTCACGCCGTTGTTGAGTGTCACGTTCGGCACGGAAGTCATCAAGGATCCTTTCCTTGGTGTTGCCCTGATACGAGAAGGGGCAGGAGGTGGCCCGCCGGTGACGACCCACCCCCGGGTCGGTTGACGAGATGGGTCAGAGAGCCTGGAGGGCGGTCTGGGCGAAGGCGTGGTCCTGCTCGGGGGCGCCGCCGCCGAGGCCGAGGGCGCCGATGAGCTGTCCGTCGCGGTGGATCGGCACGCCGCCGGCGATGAACAGCAGGGGCTTGTTCAGCGCGGTGGGCAGGGAGTGGAAGGGGCCGTCCGGCTTGACCAGGTCGACCAGGTCGGCCGTCGGCGCGTTCAACTGCAGGGCGGTGTAGGCCTTGGCCGTGCTGGTTTCACCGGAGATGAGCACGGCGCGCTCGTCGCGGCGGAAGGCCAGGAGGTTTCCGCCGGCGTCGAGGACGGTGATGCTGACGGGGACGTCCGCCGCGTCGGCCGCGCGGCGGGCGGCGAGGACGAGGGTCTCCGCGTCGGTTGCGGTCAGCGGGGCCACGGTCGGGGTGCTCATGGGAAAACTCCCTTGTCAGTCGGGGTAACGGTGGGCAGCGGTCGGTGCGGCGCAGGTACGGGGCTCAGGGACGGACGGGTCCTGCCGCTGAGGAGCCGAGGTTCGTCGGTGCGGAAGCCGGGGTCGTGCGGGAGGGCCGCAGTTCGAGCCGGTGTGAGATGACGGCCAGCACCAGAGCGGCGCCGGCCAGGACGGCTCCGACCGCGTTGGGCGCGGTGTAGCCGAGGCCGGCGGAGATCACCAGACCACCGAGCCAGGCGGCCAGGGCGTTGCCCAGGTTGAAGGCGCCGATGTTGGCAGCCGAGGCCAGTGTGGGCGCGCCGTGGGCGTGGTCCAGGACGCGCTTCTGAAGAGGTGGGACGGTGGCGAAGCCGAGAGCCCCGATGAGGAAGACGGCCGCGACGGACGCGGCCTTGCCGGCGGCCAGGAAGGTGAACAGCAGAAGGACCAGCGCCAGGCCGCCCAGGGCCGTGTAGAGCATGGGCATGAGCTTGCGGTCCGCGAAACGGCCGCCGATGAGGTTGCCTGCCACCATGCCCAGCCCGAAAACCACCATCAGCCAGGTGACGGAGGAGTCCGCGAAGCCACTGACCTCGGTCATCATCGGCGCGATGTAGGTGATGGCGGCGAACACGCCGCCGAAGCCGAGGACGGTCATGGCCATGGCCAGAATGACCTGCCCGTTCTTGAAGGCGGTGACCTCGTGCCGCAGTCGTACTCCCGCCGGCTTGGGGATGTCGGGTACGAGCTTGGCGACGCCGGCCAGGCCGAGTACGCCGAGGGCGGCGACGATCAGGAAGGTCACGCGCCAGCCGGCGCTCTGGCCCACGAACGTGCCCAGGGGCACGCCCACGACGTTGGCCACGGTCAGGCCGGTGAACATCATGGAGATGGCGCCGGCCGCCTTCTCCGGCGCCACCAGTTCGGCGGCGACGACGGAGCCGATGCCGAAGAAGGAGCCGTGCGCCAGCGAGGCCACCACCCGGCCGATCAGCATGACGCCGAAGACCGGGGCGACGGCGGAGATGAGGTTGCCGAGGATGAACAGGCCCATGAGCAGCATGAGCATGTTCTTGCGGGAGATCCTGGTGCCGAGGACGGTCATGATCGGTGCACCGATCATGACACCGAGGGCGTAGCCGGTGACCAGGTAGCCGGCCGTCGGCACGGACACGTCGAGGTCCGCACCGACCTGGGGCAGCAGCCCCATGATCACGAATTCCGTTGTGCCGATTCCGAAGGCCCCGATGGCCAGGGCCAGCAGCGCGAGCGGCATGACAAGAGTCCTTTGCCTGCAAGATCAAATTGCGTGAGCGCTTTACGTGCGCCGACAATAATTGCACATGCTGGCTAATTGCAAACGCGGGTATGGTGGGACCCGTGATGGGGTGGCAGGTCTCCTGCCGGCGCCTCCGCTCGTACGGCCAGACTTGGGGAGCTGAACATGACCGCCACCGACCCGGCGATGACCGCACTGGCGCACAGTTGGTCGGCGCTGTCGCTGCTGCACGGCCGCATCGAGAACAGAGTCGGACGTGCGCTTCAGGCCGCACACCGGTTGAGCGCACGTGAGTACTCGCTGCTGGACGTGCTGAGCCGTCAGCACGACGGAGAGGGCGGGCATCTGCAGATGCGGCAGGTCGCCGACTCCGTCGTCCTCAGCCAGAGCGCCACCACACGGCTGGTGACCCGGCTGGAGGACCGCGGGCTGCTCTCGCGCTACCTGTGCCCCACCGACCGCCGCGGCATCTACACCGACGTCACCGACGACGGTCTTCGCCTGCTGGAGGAGGCCCGCCCCACCCACAACACCGCCCTGCGCAAGGCCCTCGAAGAGGCTGCCACCGAGCCCGTGCTCGCGCCCCTGGTCCATGCCGTCCAGCAACTGCAAGCCGGTGCACAGCCGGTATGACGCGACGCGCCGCCGCGGCCGTACCGCCGCGGAGGGCGCAGCCCCGCTCCCTCAGCTCTTGCTGGAGGCGGGGGAGCTGAGGCGGGGCGCTGACGCGGCCGCACTGAGGCGGCCGCACTGAGGCGGCCGCACTGAGGCGGCCGCACGACGGGCCGCCGGCGGGATGCGCGCGCGGCGGGCGCGGAGGGGGAGTGGCCGGACGGCTCGGACGTCCGGCCGCTCCCCTCCGCCGTCGCCGTGCACGTGGCACCTTTCGCCTGTTCAGCAGTCGGTGTCGGGCTCCGCCTCGGCGACGTGGTACGGCGCCCGCGCGTCGAGCAGGAGCGGCACCAGGGCCCGCAGCGGCTGACGCAGCGGTACGAGGACCCCGCCGTCCCCGTCACGCACCGTGCGCAGCCCGTGCAGCGCCAACTCGTCCCTGAGATCGGCGTACTGCTCCCCGGTCAGACGGTAACCGCAGGGCGGCTCCTGAAGGACCTGGTCCTCCTCGGCGGGGTCGTTGTCCGCGCCGGACAGGTAGACGGGGCCGCTGTCGCGGTATCCGGCCACCCGGGCGGCGGTGACCGCCCTGCTCAGAGCGGCCCCCTGTGCCCCGGTGAAGGCGAACAGGCCGCGCAGCGCCGAGAGGTGGGAGCCGACCCGGCGCCGGTGGTTGAGCGAGGGGTCGTCCTGCTCCGCCTGGGACAGGGCGTCGACGCGGCTCTCTATGAGCAGTCCGGCCGCGTTCTTGACGCCGGTCATATTGCGCAGGATGCGTTCCTGCCCGTCACCGGCGGTCTGCCGGATCGGCTCCCCGGTCTCCGGATCGGTCCAGATGCCATAGGTGCCGATGGAGTAGGAGTCCTGGCGGACGGTGGGCCGGACGTAGGCCTCGGAGAGCGACCGGGCCATGTCGTGCACCGTGGGGTCGGTGTTGAGGTTGCGCGGCCACAGGTCGAACAGGTCCTTGTCGTAGTACGGCGGGGTGGCGCCGTACTCGTGGAGGTCGTAGACGACGTCCGGCCTGCGGTCGCGGATCACCGCCGCCATGGCACGGGCCTCGGCGGTCCGCAGGGCCAGGTGGTCGCGGTTGATGTCGATGCCGTCGCCGTTGCCCCGGGTGTCGGCGGCCCGGCCGTCGGGGTTGGCGGTGGGTACGAAGAGGACGGTGGTGTGGCGCAGCAGGCTCTCGGTGGCCGGGTTCTGACCGTAGGCGAGGTCACGGAGGGTGGTGAGGCAGGCCTCGCGCCCGGCGGGCTCGTCGCCGTGCTGACTGCAGATCAGCAGCACCGTGGTCGTGGCGTTGCGGGCGCCCACACGCACCAGGTGCAGTGGCCGGCCCTGCTTGGTGGTGCCGATGCGGGTGACGGACACCTTGTCGCTCCCCGCGTCCACCTCGGCGAGGAACTTCTGTTCGTCGCTCTGACCGGTCCATTCGGCGCCGTCGGTGCGCTCGAAGCCGGTGCGCGGCGGGGCGTCCCCGGGTGCGGCGAGTGCGGGTGCGACAAGGGTGGGGGTGAGGATCAGGGCGGCGGCGAGCGATGTGGTCGCCGCCGCCTTCGCGAGCGGTCTCCAGGTCGTGAAGCGCGTTCGTTTCACCATAGGCGGACGGTACAGCGGTCAACTCGCGTACAAAAAGGGCGCCTTTCGTGCCCGGTGGTGCCGGACGCCCCGGACCGTGGCCGGTCCGTCGGCCGCTCAAGCCGCCTCCCGTCCCGGACGCAGGCACTCGATCAGGTAGCCGCCGGTCTCGGGGTCGACGGTCACCCCGTGGGTTTCGCTGCGGAAGCCGGGGAAGCGTCGGTCGAAGGATTCCAGCGCGGTGAGATAGCGCAGCAGTGGGCCGTCCGCGGTGCCGACGCTCTCGCCGGGCATCAACACCGGGATGCCGGGCGGGGTGACGGTGACCATCGCGGCCGCCACCCGTCCCGCCGCCTCGGCGATCCGGACTCGCTCGGTGCCGCCACGGATCAGCCGCTGGTAGCAGAGCTGGGGTGGAGTGATCGGTTCCGGCAGCTTCCGGAAGGCGTGTCCAGCAGGTCGACCAGGCCGGCGGCACGCAGGTGGTCGTGCATCTCCTGGCGCAGTCCGCGCAGCTTCCGGCCGGTGTAGCGCTTCGGGTACTCGGCGACCAGACCGGGCAGGACGCGGTCGAGCGGCGCATCCTCGTCGTAGCGGGCCTTGAAGTCCATCAGGGCGTCCAGCAACGTGCCCCACTTGCCCTTGGTGATGCCCATGGAGAACAGCAGGAGCGCGGTGTAGCTGTCCGTCTTCTCCGCGACGATGTTCCTGGTGCCCAGGTAGGACGTCAGCACCCGGGCCGGGATGCCCCGGTCGGCCATGGCGCCGGTGGCACTGATCCCCGGCAGGTCAGGGTGACCTTGATCGGGTCGAGCATGCAGTAGCCCGGGCTCAGCCCAGGGAAGCCGTGCCAGTCGGCATCGGGCTCCAGGTGCCAGCAGGACGGCCCGCCGCCCGGTCCGCCGTCCGTTCCGCCCCCGGACCGAAGGTCCCATCCCACCAGCGCTGCGGCCAGGCCCGCCTCGGTGCGGAGCACCGCCTGCGCGTCGGCGCCGGTGACCGCCCAGCGGACCGCGAAACCCTCCGCCTCGATCGCCGTACGGAGCCTGAGCAGTTGCTCGGCCCCCGTCTCTTCGTCCCTGGGACGCTCCTGTACCGCGAACAAAACCGTACCGCCGCTCATACCGCCCCCTCCTCGGCGGCCGTCGCCACCCCGTATGAGTGTCCGGAGGACGACCGGCGGCGGTAGTAAGCGGGCGGAAAACCGCCCTAACGAAGGAAATGCCCCCCGAGGTCATGCCGACGCCCGTGCCCCGCCGAAGGGGGGCCGCCGACGCCCGGTGCCCCGCCGAAGCCCGGCCAGGAGAGGGCCTGGAATAACACCTCGCCCCCACTCGCCTCGCCCGGTACGGTCGCGACAGCGTGCTCAGCGCGGGAGCCCGTGGGACCCGCGCGGCCACCCCGGAAGTTCCCAGGCTGAGAGTAGGTTTCGCCAATGGCATGCCGTGTCAGTGAACTCGTGCTCAAGTGCCGTGACCCCGAGGCGCTGGCGCGGTTCTGGTGCGAGGTGCTGGACTTCGTGGTGCTCGATCGCGAAGAGGAGGGCTGCATCGAGATAGGTCCGCGCGAAGGGTTCGGCGGCCCGCAGCCGACGATCTTCCTCATCCGCGACGACGAGCCGAGGAACGGGAATCTCCGGCTGCACATCGACGTCAACCCCACCGACCGCGATCAGGACGCCGAGCTCGAACGCCTTCTGGCCGCCGGGGCCGAACTCCTCGACATCGGTCAGCCCGCGGAGGCGTCCTGGCACGTCCTCGCCGATCCAGAAGGCAACGAGTTCTGCCTGCTCAAGCCCCGCCTCGACCCACTCTGACGGCCTTCGCCGGCAGGAGGGGGAAGGCCGTCGGCCACGCTTCCTGCCGGCCGGCCGGGGACATGCCGCCGGCGGAGGCCGCCGACCGCCTCCCCAGGTCGCCTGGGGAGGCATGTCCGACTGCCGGATGCCCTGCTCCATGGGGAGGGTCTTCAGGCCGCGGACGTCACGACGCCCCGCCTCGCCGGCTACGGCGTCGCCTGCCGGCCTCTCGTCCTCATGGCGATGGCCGCCGCGCCGAGCACACAGGCGATGGCGGCTGCCAGGTAGGCGAGGTGGTAGCCGGCGAGCTGGTCGTCGACGGTCGTCGAGACCAGGACCATGACCGCCACTCCGGCGCTGGCGCCGATCTGCTGGGCCACGACGTTCACCGCGCCGGCGACCGCGTGTTGGTCCGGTGACACGTCGGTGAGCCCGGCGGACGTCATCGAGGGGAAGTTCAGCCCTTGGCCGATGCCGCTGAGGACCAGTCCTGGCAGCACATGCTGCACATAGCTGCCGTGGTGCGGTGTCGCCAGCCACAGCGCCGTTCCCCCGCCGATCAGGATGAGCCCGACGGTCATCAGCGTTCTCGGGGCGTACTTGGTCAGCAGGCGTCCGGTGGCGAAGTTGGCGGTGAGGAACACGGCCAACGACATCGGTACCAGCGCGATACCGGACTCGGCCGGGGAGTAGCCCAGCATCCCCTGCAGATACAGCGGCGCGAAGAACAGCAGCCCGACCGAGCCCGTGAACTGGAGGAAGGCCGCCAGGCTCGCCACCCGTACCGATGCGATCCGGAAGAGGCCGAGAGGAAGCATCGGATCCTCGGTGCGGTGTTCGCGCACGACGAAGAGGACCAGGCAGGCCGCGGCGGTGCAGAGCGCGCCCCAGGCCCACGCGCCGCTGCTGCTCACGCCGACGACCAGCAGGGTGAGGCCGAGCGTGCCCGACACCGCACCGGGCAGATCCAGTCGGCCGCCGCGCCCGGTACCACGGGGCAGCCCGGCGCGCGTCGCGGCCAGCACGGCCGCGCCCAGCACCACCGAGAACCACAGCACCGACCGCCAGCCGAGGAACTGGGTCAGTACGCCGCCCAGCAGCACCCCGCCGCTGAAGCTGACGCCGCCGATCGCCGCGTACACACTGAGGGCCCGGTCACGCGCCGGACCTGCCGAGAACACCTCGGTCAGCAGGGCCAGTGCGGCCGGACCCGACAGCGCCGCGCCGATGCCCTGGGCCGCGCGCGCACCGAGCAGCACCGCGGTGTCCGGTGCCAGCGCCCCGACCGCCGCGGACGCCGTGAACAGGGCGACACCGTATGCGAACACCCGGCGCCGGCCCCACACATCGGCCAGACGTCCACCCACCAGCAGGCAGCCGGCGAACGTCACGGCGTAGGCGGTCATCGTCCACTGGAGCGTGGCCTCGTCCAGGCCGAAACGTTCTCTGATGGACGGCAGGGCGGCGTTCAGCACCCCGAGACCGCTCACGTCCAGTGCGAGCGCCCCGGCCAGCGCCCCCAGTGCCAGGGCCGGCCTGTGCCCTGCCATCGTCGTGGTACCGGTCATGCGGGCCTGCCGGGGAACTCGCCGCGGTCGACGTCAACCACCCAGGAGGTGACCGCCGGATCGGCGGCCTCGGCTCGTACGCCGAGTGGTGCGGCCACAAGACGGTGTGCGGAGCGTCCGGATAAGGCGACGTCGGCACCGGCCGCAAGCGGCCACCGCGCGGCGGCGGCACGGGCGCACGCCACCACCGGCATGGGGTTCATGATTATCATATCGAGCAGCTTGCAGTGCCGCTCACCTGCTGTCCAGCCCGCCCCCAGCCGTATGCGGCCGGGGCGTATCCCGCAGAGAGAACCCCTCCTTCCGTCGGCTGAAGCATGGTGGCGGCAGGCGGTGCACCTCTGGTCCGGTGTCTTTGGAACTCCATATCACACGAGCGGTGCGTGGACCCGCGGAATCCCGATTTCCCTCGGAATCACAGATTCCGCGATACGAGGAGAGAGTCGCTGCCGACTTGCGTCGGCAGCGACTGCAACGGGTTACTGATACAGGCCGGGCGAGTGAGGGTTGACTGACCCATGGTGAACAAGCATACTCACTACTGCCCATGGCGTTCGAATTACCTCACGGCCACCACATGAAGTGAACCGGACACTTCGGGGGTCATATCGCGCCACCTCACCTTCCCGTCTACAGATCGCACGTGTCTCACGGTCCGCAGAGTGGCAGTTCGACGTTGACCGGTCGGGCGGTTGTCCCGTGATCCGGCTCGACGTCAGTCCCATAATTGCCGCGGCAATACCGGACCTTGTGACTCGTCGGCAGTGGCCGTGCGGGTGAATTTTTTTGCTCACCCCTTTTCAGAGTCAGCGCAGTCGCGAATTAACGTGACCAGGATACGGACGAGATGCCCCGGCGGACGGACCGCCGGCCAGTGATCCCGAACGAGATGGTGAACTGATTCGGCCATGCTTACTTCACGAGGGTAGGGTCGCGATGCACGTATGCGTTCTTCGACAGCCGCGCCATCATGTCCGGGGCGAGGCAGGCTGCCCGGCGCCACGGGGATCAGGACCTTCCGTGGGGCCACCCTGATGCCGGTGGTCGGCGAGTATCCGCGCATGCCGGTCCACAGCGTGGATTCGCTGCGCTCCGCCATGCCCTGACCGCCCTCGTCCGATGGTGCGGTGCCCGCTCCGGGAGACCCGCGGCACTCCCCTCGCCGGACGTGACCGATCCTCGTGCGAACTCGACACCGCGGCTGTTCCGTACCACTGTGCCGGAATGGCGGTCGGTAGGCCCTTTCAGGGCGGCGCATCGGTGCCCTGCTCAATTGACCACGCTGTTCCACAGCTCCCGTGGCACTCGGCACGGCGAGCGAATCCTCTGTGTCCTGAGCCATTGAAGGGTCAGCCGCCGGGCACCGGCTGACCCATTCGAGAACCTCCGAACCCGGCCGTGTGTACCGGCACGGCCGCAGGCGCGCCGCAGCCACCCCGGTGCCGCTGCCCCTGCACAGGCGACGTGTTTCCGAGCCCTTGATCAGCCGGCCGCAAGCTCTGCCATTCCATCCGCCCCGCTGAGGAGCCGAAATGCCCCAAGAGCGCGCAGTGCGAGATACGCATGCCGTGACAGAGTTTCTGATCTCTCGCGTCGTAGAGATTCTGGACGTATCCAGGAACACGGTGGATCGCTGGGCACCGCTGCACCGGTACGGTCTGGACTCGCTGAAGTCGGCGACTCTTGCCGAGTCCTTATCCGAATTCCTCGGCTGGAGGGTTCCGGTCACCTGGATGTGGCAGTACCCGACCATCGACGAGCTGTCCCGTGCGCTCGTCGACGGGCCGCGGGCCGCCGACACCGCCCCGGGCGGAGATCGGCGCACGGCATCGCATGAGCCCATCGCGATCGTGGGCATCGGCTGCCGGTTCCCCGGCGGACCGGACCCCGCCTCGTTCTGGCGGCTGCTGGTCGAGGGCGGCGACGCCGTCGGGCCGGTACCGGCCGCGCGGCGCGAGCTCCTGCGCGACACCGTGCGCTGGGGCGGGTTCATCGACGACATCGACCGGTTCGATCCGCTGTTCTTCGGCATCTCACCCCGCGAAGCCGTCCAGATGGACCCGCAGCAACGCCTGACGCTGGAGCTGGCCTGGGAGGCGCTGGAGGACGCGGGGGTCGCGCCCCTCAGCCTCGTCGGCAGCGACACCGGCGTGTTCATGGCCTCCTGCTGGGGCGACTACGCCGCGCTGGCGCACTATCGCGGTCCCGACAGCCAGATCACTCCGCACACCGCGACCGGCATGCACGACGGCATCATCGCCAACCGCGTCTCCTACGTCCTCGGCCTGCAGGGCCCGAGCATGGCCATCGACGCCGCCTGCGCCGGATCGCTGGTCTCGGTGCACCTGGGCTGCCAGTCGATCTGGATGGGCGAGAGCGAACTGGCGCTGGCCGGCGGCGTGAACCTGAGCTTCGTCTCCGACTACTACACCGCGATGGACGCGATGGGCGCGCTCGCCCCGGACGGCCGGTGCAAGACCTTCGACGCCCGCGCCAACGGCTACGTCCGCGGTGAGGGTGCCGGGATCGTCGTGCTCGCCCCGCTGAGCGTGGCGCTGGAGCGCGAGCTGCCGGTGTACTGCCTGATCAAGGGCAGCTCGGCCAACAACGACGGCCTGAGCAACGGCATGACGGCGCCGAATCCCCAGGCGCAGGAGCTGATGCTGCGCAACGCCTACCGGCGTGCGGGCATCGCGCCCTCCCTGGTGGACTACATCGAGTGCCACGGCTCCGCGACGCCCCTCGGCGACCCCATCGAGGCCAACGCCATCGGCGCGGTCCTGGGCGGTGACCGGGCGGAACCGCTGCGCCTGGGTTCTGTCAAGTCCAACGTCGGGCACCTGGAGGCGGCGGCCGGCATCGTCGGTCTGGTCAAACTCGCCCTGTCGATCCGCAACGGCGTGCTCCCGCCGAGCCTGCACTACGCCAGTCCGAACCCGCAGATCCTGTTCGACGAGTACAACCTCACGGTCCAGGACCGGCTGACGCCATGGCCGCGGCGCTCCGACGCGCGCCGGGCGGGCGTCAGCTCGTTCGGCTTCGGCGGCGCCATCTGCCACGTCGCCGTCGAGGAACTGCCGCGCCCCGAGGGCTCACTCCTGCTGCTGGCCGGGGACTCCCCAAAGGAGCTGGCCGAGCAGGCCGCCGCGGTGCGTGACGAGAACGACCTACGGGCGCTGTGCAGGCGGACACCCGGCGACGGCACGTTCCGGCTCGCAGCCGCCGCCCGCGACATGACCGAGCTCAGGGCGCAACTGGATGCCTTCACCGCCGGCACGGCGGCGGCCGGGCTGAGCGTCGGGGAGAAGACCGGACGCAAGCCGCGGGTGGCGTTCCTGTTCTCGGGCAACGGGTCGCAGTGGGTGGGCATGGGCAGGCAGCTGCTGGCCGGAATGCCCGTGTTCCGGCGGTCCATGATGCGCTCCGACAAGCGGATGCGGGACCTGCTGGGCTTCTCGCTCGTCGACCAGATGCTGGCATCCGACGGCCGCATCGACGACATGGACGTCTTCCAGCCGCTGCTGTTCTCCTTACAGGTCGCCCTTGCCGAGGCCTGGCGCTCGCTGGGAGTGGAGCCGGACGTCGTCGTGGGACAGAGCGTCGGTGAGTTCGCCGCCTCCCACATCGCGGGTGCACTCGACTTCGACGACGCCTCCCACCTGGCCGCCAGTCACGGTCGGCTCCTCCAGCAGCTGGCCGTCGGACGCGGCGACGGCATCGTGGTCACGGCCGGTGCGGACGTCGCCAAGCAGTACCTGACCGGCCAGCTGACCGTCTCCGGCTACAACGGCCCCAACTCCACCCTGGTGACCGGCACGCCACCGGAGATCGACGCACTCGTGCAGCGGCTGACCGAAGAGGGCATCACGAGCCACCGGGTGCGCATGGGCCACGCACCGCACTCGCCGCTGGTCGACCACGTCCTCGCCCCGCTGCGGGCCGAACTCGCCGACCTCAGGCCCCGGACCGCGCACATCCCGATGATCTCGACGGTCACCGGCGAACCGGTCGACGGCGCGGAGCTCGGACCGGACTACTGGGCGGCCAACCTGCGCGGTGAGATCCGGGTGGTCGACGCCCTGACGGCCCTGAGCGGCCACGACATCGACGCGGTGATCGAACTCAGTCCGCATCCGGTACTGCTCAAGTCCGTGGCGGAGATCCTGACGGCGGCCACCCTGCCCTCGCTGCGGCGCGGCACCGACGAAGCCTGGACGCTGCTGAGCTCGCTCGGCGCGCTGTACGCCGCCGGCCACCCCGTGACGGCCACCCCGTTCCTCGCGGGCGACCGGGGACGACACGCCGCGCCGAGCCCGGACGGGGGCACGGCGGACGAACCGCTGCACCTCATCCCCGTCACGGCGCACTCGGCACAGGCGCTGGCCGACACCTGCCGTGAGCTGTCCAACCATGTCGAACGCGACGCGAGTCTGAGGATCTCCGACCTCGCCTACACGCTCGCGACCAGGCGCACCCACCACAACCACCGCATCGCGCTGTTCGCCCGCAACCGCCGGCAGGTCCTGGACCAACTCGCCCGGGTCGCCGCCGGTCAGCCCCACCCCGACGTCGTCACGGGCACGGTCACCGGCACCAGCGACCGGCGGGTGGCGCTGGTGTTCTCCGGCGGCGGAACGCACTGGGTCGGCATGGGCCGCGAGCTCATGCGCTCGCACGCCGGCTTCCGCACGTGGATGCACGCCTGCGACGCCGCCGTGCGCGCGGCCGGCGGCTGCTCGGTGCTCGATCGGCTCGCCGCCCCGGCCGACCAGGCCAGGTTCGAGGAGATGGACTTCCAGCAACCCGTCCTGTTCGCCCTGCAGGTCTCGCTGGCGAAGGTCTGGCTCGAACTCGGCATCCAACCGGCCGCCGTCGTCGGGCACAGCCTGGGCGAGGTCGCCGCCGCGTGTGTCGCCGGCACACTCTCGCTGGACGACGCCGCCCGCGTCGTCGTCGCCCGGTCGCACCTGCTCGAACGGAAAGCGGCCCCGGGCGCCATGATCTCCGTCGACCTGCCCGAGCAGGAGCTGCTGCCGTGGCTCGCGCCGTACGCCGAGCACGCGGCCATCGCCGTGGTGAACAGTCCCACCAGCGCGGCGGTCTCCGGCTCGCCCGACGCCGTCCGCGCCCTGGAGGCCGACCTGCGGCGGGCCGGGATCTCGACCAGGAACATCCGGGTCGAACGGCCGGTGCACAGCCCCGGCATGGATCCGCTGACCCGGCCACTGAGGGAACTCATCGCCGGTATCACCCCCCTGACCGGCACCATCGACTTCCACTCCACGGCACTGGCCGACACGGTGAACCCGGTCGCCGACGTCGACTACTGGGTGCACAACCTGCGCAACCAGGTGCGGTTCGCCGAGACGATCGGCGCGCTGGTCGACCGCGGCATCGGCACCTTCGTCGAGATCGGCCCGCACGAGACGCTGCGCGGTGCGGTCGAGGAGATCGCGCTGACCCGTGGTGCCCGTGTGCACGCGATCAACTCCCTGCGGCGCGACGAAAGCGACGTCCGCTGCCTGCTGGGGGCCGCCGCGTCGCTGTACGTCAGGGGCATCCCGCTGACGTTCGACTCGTTGTTCGCCGACGACGTCGAGGTCGTCGAGACCCCGCTCGTGCAGTGGCAGAAGGACCGCTACTGGCTGGACACCCAGCCTGGCGTCCAGGCCGCGCCGGCACCGGTCGCCGCGCCGGCACCGGTCGCCGCGCCGGCACCGGGGGTCGAGACCGCGGTCACGACCGCAGAGAACAGGCCGGTGGAGCAGGTCATCCTCGGCGAGATCGCCGACGCGGTGGGCGTGCCGGCGGACAGGTTCCACGAGGGTGCCACCCTGCGCGACTTCGGCCTCGACTCGATGCTGGCGATCCGCCTGGTGAACCGGTTGCAGTCGCTGTTCGGGAAGCGGGTGTCGCCGGTGGCGTTCCTCGACGGCCGGACCATACCCGAGCTCGTCGGCCACATCGTCGAGACCATCGGCCGTCCGGCCGCGACCGCGACGGCGGAACCGGCACCGATCCCGGCGGCGGAACCGGCACCGATCGCGGCGGCGGATCCGGCCCCGGCGCCGGAACCGGCCGCGGTGGTGGCGCCGGCGCCCGGGGCCCCGGCACGGACGTTCCTCGACGATCTGTCCGAACTGGACGCCGAGGAGTTGGTGGACGAACTGGCCGCACGCGGGTTGCTGGAGCCCACCGACGCACCGGCGCTCGACCAGCTGCGCGCCGACGGTCTCGGTTTCGCACTGGCGCCGGTGTCGCACGGCCAGGCCTCGCTGTGGTTCATGCAGCAGGTCGATCCGGACGCCGTGCCGTACAACTTCATGGTGGCCGCCCGGATCCGCGCCGCGGTCGACGAAGCGGCGCTCGAGAGCGCCGTGCGGGCCGTGATGGAGCGGCATCCCGCGCTGCGCACGCTCTTCGTCGAGGCGGGCGGCAGCCCACGCCAGGTCATCCTGGACGAACCGGTGTACGAGTTCCTCGTCGTGGACAGCACGGAGCTGGACGACGAGCAGGCCCGCGAGGAACTCGCCGAGTACGGGCACATGCCGCTGGACCTGGACAACGGCCCGCTGGTGCGTGTGGTGCTGATGACGCGTGGACCGGCGGACCACTACCTGCTGGTGCTCGTCCACCACATCGCGTCGGACGCGGCGTCGGCCGACGTGATGATCCGGGAACTCCAGGAGTTCTACGAGGGCGCCGACCCCGCCGACAGCCGTCCGGTCCCCCCGTACACGGACTTCGTCGAGTGGGAGCGGCAGTGGCTGGCCGGCCCGGCCGCCGACGCGGCACTGAGCTGGTGGTCGCAGCGGCTGGCCGACCCGCCCGACCACCTCGACCTGTCCACCACCGAGCGGCCTCCCGGCGTCACCTACGAGGGCCGCGACCTCACGTTCCGCTGGAGCACCGAGGAGACCAGCAGGCTCAGGGAGTTCGCGGTGCGCGAAGGGGTGTCGATCAGCACCGTCGTGCTGGCCGGCTTCTTCGCCACGCTCAACCGGGCGGCCGGCGTCGAGGACTCCGTGCTGGCCACCGCCATCGCCCAGCGCAGCGAGCCCGGCTGGGAGTCCGCCATCGGCTACTACCTGAACACGGTGCTGGTGCGTGCGAAACCCGCCGGCGACCGCAGCTTCCGAGACCTGCTGCGTGAGGTCCACGCGTTCTCGCTCGGCCTGCTCGAACACATGAACTACCCCCTCGACCTGCTGGCCTCCACCTTGAAACCGCCCAGGGCAGAGGGCCGCTCCCCGTGGTTCGACACCGTGGTGAACTGGCTGTCCTCGGAAGCGTTTCCCCGCTCCGTCAAGCTCTTCCACGGCATCGGCGACACCATCGCACCCGACAGCGCCCTGCCGCTCGAACCGCTGCCGGTGCGCCGGCACCTCGCCAAGTTCGACCTGGAGATCTCGATGGCCGACATCTCCGGCGAGGTGGTCGGCCATGTCCAGTACAAACCCAGCTACCTGGAGAGGGAGACCGTGACGGCACTGCTCACGCTCTACCGCACTGTGCTCTTCCGCTCGATCGCCCACCCCGACCTGCCCATCGAGGAGACCACGCCAAGCGGCCGTCCCGAGGAGAGCGACCAGTGACCGAGACCCTGCACGCCGAGTTCCTCGAACAGGCGGCCAAGAACCCCCAGGCGCCCGCGGTCTACTCCGACGCCGGCGTCCTGACCTACCGTGACCTCGACGAGCAGTCCGGCGCGCTGGCCGAACGGCTCGTCGCCGACGGCGCCGGCCCCGGTGTCCCGGTCGGCATCTGCGTCGAGCGCACGCCCAACCTCCTCGTCGGCATCCTGGCCATCCTGCGCGCCGGCTCGTGCTACGTGCCGCTGGACCCGAGGTATCCGGCCGAACGGCTGAACCTCATGGTGCGGGACAGCGGCACCCGCCTGCTGCTGACCACGCCCGCGTCCCGAGCCAGCTGCCCGGCCGGCCCCACCGTGGTCGTGCTGGGTGAGGCCGTGACGACCGAGCCCGGCGAGCGGCCCGTCCCCGTCGTGCCCGGCGACACCGCGTACGTGATCTACACGTCGGGGTCCACCGGCCGGCCCAAGGGTGTGGCCATCCGGCACAGCGGCTGCGTCGCCATGCTGTCCGAGCTGGACCGGATCTTCGCCGACTGCGACCTGAGCGGTGTGTCCGCGGCCAGCTCGGTCTGCTTCGACATGTCCGTGATGGAGATCTTCGGCGCACTGTGCCGCGGCGGCGCCGTCGTGCTCGTGGAGAGCGCCGTCCACCTGCCGGACAGCCAGTACGTCGACAAGATCACCCACCTCAACGTCATCCCGTCGGTGATGAACAGCCTGCTCGACGCCGGCGGCCTGCCGCCGAACTTACGCTCGGTCGTGTTCGGCGGCGAGCCCCTGCACCGCAAGCTGGTGGACCGGGCGTACCGGGAGACCGGCGCCGACCGCGTCTTCAACGCCTACGGCCCCACCGAGGGAACCGTCTTCTGCTCGTTCAAGCTGGTGCCGGAGGACGAGACGTGTGAGCCCTCGATCGGCACACCGTCGGTCAGCGCCCGTGTCTACGTGCTCGACGAGAACCTGAAGCGGCTGCCGGCCGGTGTGCCCGGGGAGCTCTACCTCGGTGGTGCCGGCCTCGCCCACGGCTACGTGCGCAGGCCGCGCACCACCGCCGAGCGGTTCGTGCCGGACCCGTTCCTGGACGGCGAGCGCATGTACCGCACCGGTGACGTCGTCACGCTGACCGCGGACGGTGAGCTCGAATTCGTCGGCCGCACCGACCACCAGGTCAAGATGCGCGGCTACCGCATCGAGCTGGAAGAGGTCGAGACCTGGCTGACCGGCTGCCCCGAGGTCCGTCAGGCCGCGGCCGTCGTACGGGGCAACAGACTCATCGGCTACGTCGTGCCCGAGGGCGACGCCCGGGACGGCGTCTGGCTGGACGCCGCACTCCAGAGCACCATCACCGGCAGGCTCGCCGCCGAGCTGCCCGACTACATGGTGCCGGGGACGATCGTGTTCGTGACCGCGCTTCCGCTGACACCGGGCGGGAAGCTCGACCGTGCCGCGCTTCCGGAGCCGCCGGCCGCCGCCACCGGCGGGCCCGTGACGGCCGCCGGCACGCCGACGGAGGTGGCGCTGTCGGAGATCTGGGGCGAGCTGCTCGGCCTCGATCCGGCGAGCATCGACGTCAGGACCGCCTTCTACGACCTCGGCGGCGA
Source organism: Streptomyces sp. DSM 116793 (assembly GCF_057320905.1). Taxonomy (NCBI): domain Bacteria; kingdom Bacillati; phylum Actinomycetota; class Actinomycetes; order Kitasatosporales; family Streptomycetaceae; genus Streptomyces; species Streptomyces sp. DSM 116793. Next base: position 6,050,116 of record NZ_CM170494.1, read on the forward strand.
CTCCCTGCTGCTGGTCCGGCTGGCCAGGCTGATGACGCGGCGGTTCGGCCGCCGTGTCCGGGTGCCCGACCTGTTCAGCTACCACGACATCCTCTCCCTCGGCCGCTGGCTCGACGACGACAGCGGCGAGGCCTCCGAGGTGGTCAAGTCGGCCCGGCGCCGCGCCACCGCCCGCCGCGCCGTGCTGCGCGGCCGCGCCACCCCCACCGGCAAGTGAGCCACCGGTCCCACTCGATCGAGGCAGGAGCCTTCCATGTCCGACAGCCCTGAGCAGGAGTACGACCCCGGCGACGTGGCCGTCATCGGCATGTCGTGCAGGGCGCCCGGTGCCCGCACCAAGGAACAGTTCTGGGACAACCTCTTACACGGCAGGGAGTCCGTGTCGTTCCTGACCACGGACGAGATCGAGGTCGACGCCACCTTGATCCACAACCCGTTCTACGTGCGCGCCTGCGGCGTGCTCGACGGCTACGACGAGTTCGATCCGTCGGTGTTCGGCATCAGCGACCGGATGGCGGCCGCGACGACCCCGGAGAACCGGCTGTTCCTGGAGAGTGCGTGGGAGTCGCTGGAGGACGCCGGCTACGACCCGGAGCGGGTCGAGGGCGAGGTGGGCATCTACGGCGCCAACAACCCGCAGACGGCCGCGCTCTACAGCGCCCCGCCGGACCGGGTGTCGGTCGGCCCCGAGGCGATGGAGCACAGCCTCGCCTGGTCGCCGGACACCATGACGTCCAACGCGCTGTACTACCTGGGGCTGACCGGTGAGGCCGTCACCGTCGCCACCGCCTGCGCCGGCTTCCACTACGCGGTGCACCTGGCCAGCCAGGCGCTGCTGCTCGGCCAGGCCGACATGGCGATCGCCGGCGGCGTGATGGTGCGCCTGCCGCACCCCCGTGGCCATCTGTGGGAGGAAGGCCGCATCCTGTCCAGGGACGGCCACTGCCGCCCGTTCGACGCGAACGGCACCGGCACCTTCCTGTCCAGCGGAGTCGCCACGGTGGTGCTCAAGCCGGTGGCGCAGGCCGTCGCCGACCGCGACCACATCTACGCCGTGGTCAAGGGGTCGGCCATCAACAACAACGGCGTCGCCGCGGTGGCCTACGGCATGGCGCAGCCCGAGCGGCTGGGGGCGTGCATCGCCGCCGCCATGCAGGTCGGCGGCGTCGACGCGGACACCGTGTCCCTGTACGAGGCCAACGGTTTCGGTCTGCCGATCACCGACGAGCTCGAAGTGCACGCGGTGGGCCTGGCGTTCGGCAAGCAGACCGGCACCTGCTCGATCGGCGCGGTCAAGGGCAACGTCGGGCACGGTGGCGTGGTGTCGGGCGGCTTCGGTGCGGTGAAGGCCGCGATGTCCCTCTACCACAGGACGCTGGCGCCGACGATCAACCTGACGGACGTCAACCAGGAGATAGATTTCCCCAGCACTCCGTTCGTGCCGCAGCGCCAGGCGGCGGACTGGGAGCCGGAGAGCGGCATCCGCCGTGCGGGCGTCACCTCGATCGGCGGCGGCGGCTTCAACGCGCACCTGGTGCTGGAGGAGCCGCCGGCCGTCGCCGGGCGCGCCCCCGAGGCCGTCGACAGGCCGCGACTGGCCACCCTGTCCGCCCTGGACGACCCGGCGCTGGCGCGTCAGCGCACGCGGCTGAAGGACTGGCTGGTGGCCAACCCCCACCTGCGTCTGGACGACATCTGCTTCAGCCTCAACCTGGGCCGCAAGGTGATGGCCCGCCGGTGGGCGGCCGTGGTCCGCAGCCGTGCGGAGCTGATCGACGCGCTGTCCGCCGACTCCCCCCGCGGCCTGACCGTCGCGACCGGTACCGCGCCCCGGGTGGCCGCGGACTCCTTCCGGCACACCGGCGACGGGATCGTGCCGTCCGGGCAGGACGGACAGGCGTTGTTCGATCTGGCCGCCGCCTGGGTGAACGGGCAGCGGGTGGACTTCGGCTCCCTGCACCAGGGCGAGGCCAGCCACCGCGTGCCGCTGCCCGGTTACCCGTTCCAGCCGCGCCGGTTCTGGCGTAAGGACTGGTGACGTTGAGCACACCAGCCTTGGACACCGTGGACCTGGGCGACCCGAACACGTTCGCGGAGCACGACCTCGGCGAGTTCTGGCGCATGCTGCGGGACACCGCTCCGGTGCACTGGAACCCACCGGCCGGAGGCCGCCGCGGGTTCTGGGTGCTCTCCCGCCACGAGGACATCATGGCCACCTACCGCGACGACGTGAGCTTCACGTCCGAGCGCGGCAACGTGCTCGTCACGCTGCTGGAAGGCGGGGACGCCGGGGCCGGCCGGATGCTGGCCGTCACCGACGGGCACCGGCACCACGAGTTGCGCAAGATCCTTCAGCGGGTGCTCTCGCCGAGGGTGCTCAGCGAGGTCGCGGCGGCGGTGCGGGTCAACACCCGGCAGCTGGTCCGCGAGGCGGTCGAGACCGGCGGCTGCGACTTCGCCGAGCAGATCGCCAGCCGCATCCCGATGACCACGATCTCGAACCTGCTCGGCGTGCCCGAGCAGGACCGGGACTACCTGCTCGCCCAGACCAAGACCGCGCTGTCGACCGATGCCCTGGAAGACGCCGACGTCGACGAGCTCGACTCCGAGATGGCCCGCAACGAGATCCTGCTGTACTTCATGGACATGGTCGAGGAGCGGCGCGCGTCGCCGGGCGACGACGTGATCAGCATGCTGGTCCGCAGCTCCATCGACGGGGTGCCACTGTCCGACGAGGACATCGTGCTCAACTGCTACAGCCTGATCATCGGCGGCGACGAGACCAGCCGGCTGACGATGATCGACAGCGTGCACACGCTCGCGGCCCACCCCGAGCAGTGGCGGCGGCTCAAGCACGGTGAGGTCGCGATCGACACCGCCGTGGACGAGGTGCTGCGCTGGGCGTCACCCACGATGCACTTCGGGCGCAGCGTCGTCAGCGAGACCGAACTGCACGGCGTACGGCTGCGGCCGGGCGAGATCGTCACGCTCTGGCACGCCTCAGGCAACCGGGACGAACGGACCTTCGACCGACCCGAGGTGTTCGACCTCGGGCGCACCCCCAACAAGCACATGGCCTTCGGCTACGGCCCGCACTTCTGCGTCGGCTCGCACCTGGCCAAGGTGGAGATCTCCGAGCTGCTCATGGCGTTGCGGGACTTCACGACCGGATTCGAGCAGACCGGTGAGGCGCTGAGCATCCGGTCCAACTTCCTGACCGGGTTCTCCACCCTGCCGGTGCGGTTCCGGCCGGACCACTCCGGACTGAAAGAGGTCGACTGATGAGCGGTAACCCCTTCGACGGCGGTGCGGGCGACTGGCTGGTCGTGGCGAACGCCGACGGACAGCACGCGCTGTGGCGGCCGTACCTGGACCTGCCGAAGGGATGGCGGATCGTGTACGCCGGACCCGACCGTGACGGTGCCCTCGACCACGTCGAGAAGCACTTCACCGCGACGGGACCGACGCCGACGCCCTGACCTTTCTCAGAGCCGGGGCCCGCTCGGGGGCCTGCCGGCCTGAGCGACGGCAGGCCACTCGAACCGGGCGAGAACGTACTGGCGACCGACGGGAGCGCGAGTGAACATCTACATTTCAGGACGAGGGGCGTTCGCGGTACAGGTCGCGGAGGCCCTGCTGGACGAAGGGCACCGGATCGTGGGGGTGGCCGCCCCCCGGCTGCGCCACGGGCATTCCGACGAGAGCAACGCGTTGTCCTGGGACCGGCTGCGCGCCTGGGCGTACCCCAGGAGCATCGAGTGGACGGACTCGGCCGAGTTACGCGCCATGCACGTCCCGGACGGTGTGGACATCCTCATCGCCGCGCATTCACACGCGTTCATCGGACGCCGGACGCGGGCCAGGGCCGCCGTCGCCGCCATCGGCTATCACCCGAGCCTGCTGCCGTTGCACCGCGGCCGGGACGCGATCCGGTGGACGATCCGGGACGGTGACAAGGTGACGGGCGGTACCGTCTACCACCTCACCGAGCGCACCGACGCCGGCCCGATCGCCGCCCAGGAGCACCTGTTCGTGCCCCCGGGCTCGACCGCGCAGAGCCTGTGGCGCGAGCACCTGGCCCCGCTCGGTGTGCGGTTGTTGCTGCGGGTGGTCGCCGACCTCGCCGAGGGCAGGCGGATCGAGGTCCCGCAGGACGAGAAGATGGCGACCTGGGAGCCCGCGATGGGCGCGCCACCGCTGTTCAAACCCGAACTGATCGCGCTGCCCGGCACGGCGCCCATCGACGGCAGCAGGTGGGCACTGCACGTGCAGTAGCGGTCGGCATCGATCGACCCCGCGCCGACGGGATGTGATGACACGTCCGGTCGGCGCGGGGAGGCGGCACACGGCCGGTCAGGGTGTGCGCGTCACACTACGACGGTGGAGTCGCCTGCGGCGGAACCGACTTCGTGGAGCGGGTGTGGGGGACCTCGCTCGTACTGCGCTGGGCCCACCACCATCTCGACAGGTTCCCCGACGGGCAACTCTACGCCGGCCTGCGCGCCTTCGACCCTCTGGCGGAAGCGCTGCCACCGGCGACGGCAGTACGCGGCTTCCTCGGCGCGCTCGGTAGCGGACCGCCGGCCACCACGCCTGGCAGGCCGTCGTCCTCAACGACATCGGCTGGATACACGGCCTGCTCGGAGAGCACGAGCAGGCCCTGGCCCGCTGCCAGCAAGCTCTCACCCTGCACCAGCAGACCGGGAGCCGCCACGGCGAGGCCAACGCCTGGGACAGCCTCGGCTGCGCCCACCACCACCTCGGCCACTATGAACAGGCCACCCTCTGCTTCCAGCGCGCCCTCGACCTGTACCGAGCATTCGGCGACCGCAACCGCGAAGCCCTTGCACTCGGCCGCCTCGGCGACACCCACCACATCACCGGAGACGTGGACGCCGCCCGGCAGGCCTGGCGGCACGCCCTGAAGATCGGCGACGAGATCGGCCATCCGACCACCGACGCATGACGCCGCAAACTCGGAGACTCCGCCGGGGGACATCCCCGGTGACGGCGCAGGGCCGCAGGGCTCCGAATCGCCTCATCCCTTGACAAGGGGGCGATGTGCTCGATCCGTGGTCGGGCATGATCGCAGGCGAGTCCGGCACCGGTCGCGGGATCGTCGGGCGGGGCTGGCTCTGTGGACGTGCACGTGCGACGCCGGGTCTGCCGGGCTGCTGCCGTATCACCGAGCGCGCCGCCTACAGACGGATGTCCAGCCGCAGGTCGGCCCCTGGTGCCCAAGCCGTGACGGACTCCGCGCGCGGGGCGTGGCCGGGGGCCGACACGACCAGGGTGTGGGAGCCCGGTCGCAGATCGAGCTCGTAGCGGCCCGAATCGGTGTACGTCTGGGCGACGCGCTGGCCGCGTGCGTTGATGACCGTGATCCGGGCGGCGCAGCCGGCGGGGTGGGCGGCGCAGCACACCGAGCCGCCGACGGTCACCGTGGCCGTGCCACCCGCCCGGGCCGTGCCGCCCGCCCGGGCCGTGCCGCCCGCCCGGGCCGTGCCGCCCGCCCGGGCCGTGCCGCCCGCCCGGGCCGTGCCGCCCGCCCGGGCCGTGCCGCCCGCCCGGGCCGTGCCGCCCGCCCGGGCCGTGCCGGCGGTCCGGGCGGGCGCCACGGCGCTGGCGGCCTGGGCGGCCTGGGCGGCCGGGGGCCGCGCGGGGCGTGGCCCGCCCCCGCCTGCCGGCGCGGCGGACGCGCGTTGCCGCACCAGGCCGGGCTGCCCGGGTTCCCAGCCGGTGCCGGACGCCAGGGGCAGGCCGCACTGCTCGGCGAAGGCGGCGAGTGTCGCGTCGAGCGCCTCCAGCTCGTGCAGGGCGGTGTGCAGCCGCTGGGCGCGCGGACCGGGCGCGGCCGGCCGCACCTCCGCTTGCAGCTCTGGAACGAGCGGGCTGACGCGGCGCCAGACGCCCTGGGCGGTGCCGTTGGCGAGGTGGTGGTCGAGCGCTCGCAGCGAGTCGGTGAAGGTGCGGGTGAGGAACCGGAGGCGCCCGGAGAGCCGCGGAGAGAGGTCGATGTCGACGTCCGCGGCGGCCGCCAGCGCCCGGGCGTGTCCCGCGGCCGTGGTCAGCAGCGCCGTACGGTGCTGCGGCCGGCGTCCGCGCACCCCGAGCGGCATGCGCACCAACGGCCGGGACACCTCCGCGACCTGGAACAGCGCGACGTCGACGGCTCGTGCCGCACCCCGCAGCCGCACCGGGCTGTCCGGCTCCTCCCAGCGAGCCGAGACCTGTGTGAGGAGGTTCTGGACCGCCTGGACATACCCGTGTTCGGCCGCACGGACGATCGCCCGGGTGGACAGGGGGAAGATCAGCGCGGCGCACGCCGACGCCACCAGAATGCCGATGCCGTTGTCCACGAGGCGTTCGCCGAGCAGGTGACCCATCCGGCTGTCCGGCGTGGTCAGCCCGTAGAGCTGCACCAGCGCGACGACCAGGCCGGTGGTCCACAGGGCGTAGGCCCGCTGCATGCCCCAGGAGCCGAGGGAGAGCCCGAGGACGATGACGGTGAGCGTCCAGTAGACGTGGTGGTGGCCGGTCCAGTGCAGCAGGAGCACCCCGATCACCGCGCCGGCGACGGTGCCGACCATGCGGTGGCCGAACTTGCGCAGCCGCTCGTGCGTGGTGTTGGTGCCGAACAGCGTGATCATCACGCCGATCAGGCCCCAGTAGAAGCGCTGCGGGTCGATCGCGTCGGCGATCGGGCAGACGATCGCGGCGGCCACCCCCGCGTGCAGTGGGGCACGTATGAAGGGCACGACCCGCTGCCATCCGCTGTGCGAGCGGGCGGTGAGCACGCGCCGCGCCGGCCCGGCCGAGCCGGGGATCCGGTTGTTCTCCAGTGCCACGACGGGGTGGAAGGGCACCGCGGTGGGGGTGGCCGGTGTCCGCCGGCCCAGAGTCAGCCAGCCGACCAGGGAGTCGGCCAGGGAGTCGAGGAGCTCGGCGACCCGGCGGGCGAGGGTGGCGGACTCGGCGTCGCCGGGGCCGGTCCCCGGGTTCCGCAGGAGCGTGTCGGCCTGCTCGCGGATCATCTCCACGGCGGGCCGCACCCCAACTGCCTGCGCCGGCGAGGTGTCGCGCGCCAGCAGCAGGCCCACCGCCAGCGACCGGCGCAGCTCTTCGGGCGGCGACTGTGCGGCCAGTGCCAGGACCGTCTGGCCGATGCCGCGCAGGGCCAGCTCCACGTCGAACAGGTGGCGGTGCAGCAACTCCGCCACGACGGGGTCGGTGGCGGCCTCGGGCTGGGCGAGGCGTCCGTCGATCGTGACGGTCACGATGTTCAGGCGGCGCAGTGAGCGGTGCATACGGCGCTCCGCCCGCCTCAGGTCGGCTTCGGGGTCGAGGGCGTCGACGGTGGCGTCCGCCAGGCGGCGGGCTTCCACGACGAAGGCCCGCTGCGTACGGAGCAGGTCCTCCCGCGGCCTCGGGTAGCACAGCAGCAGCCGGGTGGCCAGCACTGCCGCGGCGGACACCAGGGCGACCACGAACGCCTTGCCCACCAGGGCGGCGGGGATGCCCGCCATGGTGCCCACCAACAGGCCGTTGAACAGCATCATGCCGGTGAGCAGCGCCACCTGACCGAACCGGGCCAGCAGGAAGGTCACGGCGAGCGCGGTGGCGTTGAGGCCGATCTCCAGTGCGCGGTCGTCGTGCAGGGTCGCGGCCAGCCAGAGCACCGCCGTGTAGGGGAACGGCATCCACAGGATGGCCCTGGCGAGCTGCGTCCAGCTGTTGCCGGACACCGCGAAGGCGCTCATCAGCCCCATCATCCCGGCGACCAGCATGCCGATCATCGGCGGGACGGCGAGGCCTCGGGCCAGGCCGTAGCCGACCGCGAGGGAGGTGACCATGGCCACCAGCGTCCGCCAGCCCGCCTGCACCTGCCCGAGTCCGGGGTCGGCGACCAGCACCCGGTCCCACCATCTGTACGGACCGGCCACCCGTCGGGACGCCACGTCGATGGGCACGGCTCCGGGGGGCCTCGTGCCCGCGATGCGGTCGGCTTCCTGCCGGGCGGTTCCTGGGCTGGTCAAGTGGCCTCCGGTGCCATGGCTCGGGCGAGCGCGGCGACGGCCCGCCGCGCGGCGCACAGGGCGCGCTCGCATGCGCCGGCAGTGGGGTGCGGTGCGTTCAGCGGGATGGCGGCCGTCCGCTGCCGGAAACTACATGCATATGGAAACTATATCTCCGGCGCTCTCCCGTGCGGGTGCGCGGCCTGCGACGCCTCCCCTCCCGGGCGGTCGTCACGCCGCCCGGCCGGGCCGGACGCCCGAGGACGTCACGCCGTAGTCGCCGGGCCGGCCGCACCGGCAGGCGTGGGCCGCGCCTACGGCACCGGCAGGCGTGGGCCGCGCCTACGGCACCGGCAGGCGTGGGCCCACGCCTGTGGCGCCGGAGCACCGCGCTCGGCCGGGTTGGTGGTGGCCGCCGCGGCCGGACCGGATCTCACCGCACGTCCGACCGCCACGACCACCGTTCCCGGCGCACCCGGCCGGACAGCACACCTAGCTGCACGTGCCGTCGCACGCGTAGGTCCACGTGGTACCGCATCCGCTGCTGCTGCACGCGCACCAGCAGTTGTTGCAGTCTCCGCAGCAGACGCAGCTGCCGCCGCACCAGTCGCTGTAGCAGTTGCACCCGCAGCCGGCCGCGGCCTCGTCCGCGTTACGGGGCGCCGGGCCGAGCGTGGCCAGCAGGGCCCGCGCCTCGTCCTTGCCGAAGGCGTCGATGGCTGCGGTGCGCAGGGCCTCCTGCTCCTGACGGACGCTGTTCGGCGCGGCGAACGTCGACTTCTGGCGGACCAGCTTCAGCGCGTCGTCCACGACCTGACGCTGCGCGGCCGTCAGGCCGGGGTGCGCCGCGCGGTAGCTCTCCAGGTGCTCCACCCACAGGCTGCTGCGGTCGGCGGGGGCGAGCTCGTTGAAGATGGCCCTGCGGTGCGCCATGTCATGGCCGGCGAAGTCCGCGTAGCGGCGCGGGAGAGCCCCCTTGTGTGCCCGCACCCACCGCTCCGCCTCGGTGAGCGGGCGGGCATCGGCGGCGGAGGCGGGCCTGGCCCCGATGAGTCCCGCGGCCACTGCCAGACCGCCGGTCAGCCGCAGGAACTGGCCCCGCCCGATGGCCCGGCCACGACCGGCGGACTCCCCTTCCCGGGGCTCCGGAGCGTGCCCCGCGCTGGTGCCGTTCCTGCGCGGTTCGCCGAGCGCGGTCAGCACGCGGGCCGTGGCCCGCGGCCCCAGCCGCAGGGCGAGCCGCACCGCCATGACGGGGCCGGTCCAGGCCCGGACCGCTTCGCCGCCCTCGCACGCGGCCACCTTGATGAGTGTCGGGACGAACGGAGCGTCGTCGCCGAGCGCCGTGCTGCGCCAAGCGGCGAACCGGTTGTGGGGCGCTGTCTGCCGCATGAAGGGGATTCCGCCGTGTCCTCGGCATGCCACACCGTCCGGCAGGGCGTCCTGCTCCGCCGGCACCGCTGAGAGGCACGTCACACGCGACTTCTGTCACGGACAACCGCCCACCCCGGTCAGTCGGGTGGATCCGCAACACGTCATACAACGCCTGGAAAGGCAACAACGCCTACATCCGCATCAGCGGGCACATCCCCATCAACAAACACCTCAGCACCCCGCCCGACGTGGCGCCCCCGCACCGGACGGCGTTCCGCGACGCCGTTTCCCTCCGTTTCCCTCCGCTTCGCTGCCGCGGCCCGAAGGAGAAGACATGTCCCAGCCCCTCCCGTTCGTCATCGATCCCACCGGTGCCGACCGGCACGCGGAACACCAGGCCCTGCGGGCCCGTGGTCCGGCCACCCTCGTGGACATCCTCGGCCTGAGGGCCTGGGCGGTCAGCGACCCGGCCCTCCTCAAGGCGCTGCTCACCAGCCCTGAGGTGTCCAAGGACGGCCGCGCGCACTACCCGGCCTTCCAACAGACGGTCAGCACCTGGTCGCTCGCCCTGTGGATCGAGGTGCAGAGCATGTTCACCGCCTACGGCGCCGACCACCGCAGGTTACGGCGGATGGTCGCCCCCGCTTTCAGCGCACGCCGCATCGCCAAGCTGAAGCCGACCATCGAGGCCATGGTCGCCGAGCTGATGGACGGTCTCGCCGCGGTGCCCGCCGGTCAGGTGGTGGACCTGCGCCGGCGACTGGCCTACCCGCTGCCCATCGCCGTGATCGGCCACCTGATGGGTGTGCCGGAGGATCAGCGGGACGATTTCCGGCAGCTCGTCGACGGCGTCTTCGACAGCACGCTCACGCCCGAGCAGGCCCAGGCCAACACCGCACGTCTCTACGAGAGCGCCGACCAGTTGATCGCCACCAAGCGCGACACCCCGGGCGACGACATGACCTCCCTCCTCATCGCGGCCCGCGACGAGGAGACGGACGGCACCGGTTTCACCGACGAGGAGCTGCGCGACACGCTGCTCCTGATGATCAACGCCGGGTACGAGACGACCGTCAACGTCATCGACCAGGCCGTCGTCGCGATGCTGATGTCCCCCGACCAGCTGCACCTCATCCGCACCGGTCAGGCCGGCTGGGAGGACGTGGTGGAGGAGACCCTGCGCCACGAGCCGGCCATCAAGTACCTGCCGCTGCGCTTCGCCGTCACCGACGTCCGGCTGCCCGACGGACGGACCATCCCCGCGGGGGACCCCATCCTCGCCGCGTACGCCGCCGCCAACCGTCACCCGGACTGGCACGGCCCGGACGCCGACACCTTCGACATCGCCCGCAAGGTCAAGGACCACCTGGCGTTCGGCCACGGCATGCACTTCTGTCTCGGCGCACCCCTGGCCCGCCTCGAAGTCGCAGAGGCCCTGCGGCAGCTCTTCGAGCGCTTCCCCACCATGTCCCTCGCGGCACCGGCCGACACCTTGCGGCCGGTACCCACCCTCATCAGCAACGGTCACCAGGAACTGCCCGTGCGGCTGCGCGCCGTCGACTAGCACGGCCGGGTCGCCGGGGTGGCCCCCGTCGCGGGGCCACCCAGAACCACTCCCGAGAGGCGTGCCCCGGTCAGGGGGCGGCCCGGGGGAGAGCCGGGAACCGCTAGGCGTCCCGGCCGACGTCCAGCCGAGCGGGGTCGGCGAACCGGCTCGGATCACGGTTGGCGGCGGCCAGCGTCAGCAGCACCGTCTCGCCTGCGGGGATCGTGGTCCCGCCGATGGTGACGTCTTCCGTGGGGAAGCGGCGGATGGCCAGCGGCGCCGGGCCGTCGTAGCGGGCGAACTCGGAAGCCGCCGACCGGGAGCCGACTCCCGGGTCGACCCGGTCCGCCGGCGGGCCGGACGGCCCGCCCCGTACGGGAGTGCCCGTCCAGGGCGGGCCGAGGCCCGGCGTCTGCTGCCGTCGTGGGGTGGGTCAGGTCGTCGTGCAGACGGTTCCGTTGAGCCGGAACACCGTCGGTGGCGGGTTGGCCCCGGTGTTCGCTGCGGTGAAGCCGAAGGACACCGAATTACCGCCGTCGGCGGCCAGTTCACCGTTCCAGTCCACGGGCGTGGCCACCATGGTCTGCCCCTGCTTGCTGATGGTGGCGTTCCAGAAGCCGGTGATCGACTCACTGGTGCTGGGGAACGAGAAGGAGAGCGACCACCCCGTGATCGGGTTGGGGCCGGTGTTGGTGACGCTCACCTCGGCGTTGAAGCCGTTGCCCCATCCCGAGGTGACCCGGTACGACACCCGGCAGGTGGAGTCGGTGGGCGTGCCGGTGCGCACGGTCACCGGCGCGGAGGGACGCGAGAGTCGTCCGGCGGAGTCACGGGCCAGCACGTTCCAGGTGTAGGTGGTGCCGGGAGTCAGGTTGTGCACGGTCGCCGAGGTACCGGTGGAGGTGGCGAGCAACTCGCTGGTGGTGCCCACCTGCCGGTAGACCTCGTAGCGGCTGGGCGTGCCGCCGGTGGAGGGCGGCCAGGACACGGTGGCCGTGGTGTCGTCGGCCGCGGTGACCTCGGGGGCGCCGGGTGCGCTCAGGGCGGAGGCGGTGCCTGCCCGCGGGTGCAGGGTGACGGTGGTGAGGGAGTACGGCGGCAGCGTCTGGGTGGTGGCGTCGCCCGTGGTGGTCTCGATGGAGGTGGCCTTGTCGCGGTAGGCGGCGACCGTGGCCGGCGTCCCGTCCGGGCTGAACCCGGTGTAGTGCAGGGCGACCGTCCGCGCCGCCGACGGATCCTTGTTGATCAGCATGACGCTCAGGTCCCCGTTCGCCCGGTGCACGGCGTGCGCGGCCACCTCGCTGCTGCTCGAACCGGCGCCGACGAGCTGGTCGCCGGGGCGGCCGAGCCGGCTCAGCATCTTGATCGCGTAGTAGGGCGGGAACGGCGTGTTCAGCGCCGGCTCGCACACCTGGCCGACGCAGCCGGCGCTGGAGAGCAGGCCCATGTCGCCGTAGTCGGTGGTGCCGTCGGGGGCGGTGCTGATGGCGGTGGCGCCGTTGTGGGTGTTCCACCAGTCGACGGTGAAGACACCGTTGCTCAGCGCGGTGGCGTAGGTGTCCGCGGCGAAGAGCGCGTTGGCCTGGGTGTCCATGAAGAGGGAGCCGTTGGTCTCGGTGAGCGCGATCGGCGTGTCGCCCGCACCGGCGGCGTCGAGCTGGTCGCGCAACTGCCGGAGCTCACCGGCGAGCTGGGAGGAGGGGGTGCCGAGCAACTGCTCCGCGCTGGAACTGCTCGGGTACCAGTGCGCGATCACGAAGTCGGCCTTGCCGGCGATGAGCGGGATCACCGTGTGGTTCCAGTCGGCGCTGTCCCCGCTGCCGAGCACACCGTCGGGCCAGTTGCCGGGCGTGGTCAGGACCGCGCCGACCTTGATGGTGGGGTCCACGGCCTTCATCGCCGCTATGTAGTCGAGCACGTTGTGCGCGTACGCGGCCGGGGACTTGTCGGCGTGCTGATCGGCCTCCCAGCCGTTGCCGTAGTAGCCGTTGCCGTACAGCTCGTTGCCGACCTCCCAGTACCTGGCGTGGTAGCCCTTGGTGACGTTGGCGTACCTGACCCAGTCGGCGGCCTCCTGCGGGGTGCCGGAGCCGTAGTCGGCGATCAGGATGGGCTGGGCGCCGATCTTCTGTACCGTGCCCATGAACGCGTCGAAGTCGGTGCCGGGCGCCACGTAGCCGCCGGGCGCGGTATGGGTCTCCCAGTGGTAGATGTCCCCGTAGGAGCCGCCGGGGTAGCGCAGCATTCCGATGTCGGCGGCCTTGAGCAGGTCCTGCGTCTGCGCGGAGTTCATCTCCGCGTCCCACACGGCGCTGTTGAGGCCGTACGCGGAGTCGGGGATGGTGCCCAGGCCCTCGTTGGCGTTGACGGTGACGTCGACGTCCGCCGCGGCAGCCGCCTGGGCCCGGACGGCTCCGCCTGTGGTCAGTAGTGCGGTCAGCAGTGCGGCGGCCGAGAGCGCGGCGACCAGGCGCGGACGCGGGGGTCTCCGTCGTCCTGAGAACAGAAGTCGCATGGGCTCACCTTCCTTGAGACGGGTGGAACCGCGAGAAAGATATGGGAGCGCTCCCACACTGTCCGGTGAGGGCGGAGCCTTGTCAACATGTCCCGTTCACCGCAAGGCCGGACCCGGGCGGCGGCACGGGGCCTTGTCCGCGGACCTTGCCCCCGCCCGGCGCGGGCGCGATCCGGCACCCATGGGCAGCCGCACCCCCACGGTGTGGCCCGGAACCTTCCCGTGGCGCCGAAGGGGACGAGCCCCATGGGGCCGGCGATCCGCTCGGGCCGGCGGGCGGTCATCCACGACGTGGATGACCGGCGGCGGACATCCACGACGTGGCACGGCAGCCGGCCATGAGGGGCGACGAGTCCCGACGCGCGCCGTATTGGCCGGAACGTGGTCGTCCGGCCGCCCTGTCGGCGCTCCGAGGACGGTGACCAGGTAGGAAGGAGGCATGGACAACGTCATAGACCTGCGTAGCGACACCGTCACCCGCCCCACCGATCCCATGCGCACCGCCATGGCGCGCGCCGAGGTGGGGGACGACGTGTTCGGCGACGATCCCGCGGTGAACGCGTTCCAGGAGCGGGTGGCGGAGCTGCTCGGCTTTCCCGCCGCGCTGTTCGTCGCATCGGGCACCCAGAGCAATCTGTGCGCACTGCTCAGCCACTGCGGGCGGGGTGACGAGTACCTCGCGATGTGGGACGCGCACCTCTACACCCACGAGGCCGGCGGGGCGGCCGTGCTCGGAGGGATCCAGCCGCAGCCGCTGCCGAACCGGGGCGACGGGATCCTCGACCTGACGGACATCGAGGACGCGGTCAAGCCGGACGATCCGCACTTCGCACGGACCCGGCTGCTCTGTCTGGAGAACACGTTCAGCGGCATGGTGATCGCTCCCGAGCGGCTTCAGGCGGCCACGGACGTGGCCCGCAAGCACGGACTGGCGACGCACCTGGACGGGGCGAGGCTGTTCAACGCCGCTGTGGCCGGCGGCGGTGACCCCTACCAGGGTGCGCGGAAGATCGCGGAGCGTTTCGACAGTGTCTCGGTGTGCTTCAGCAAGGGCCTGGGGGCGCCGGTGGGCTCGGTGCTGCTCGGCTCGCGGGAGTTCATCGGCGAGGCCCGGCGGTGGCGCAAGGCGCTGGGCGGCGGCATGCGGCAGGCGGGAGTACTGGCGGCGGCCGCCTCGTACGCGCTGGATCACCATGTCGAGCGGCTGGCCGAGGACCACGCGAACGCCGCACTGTTCGCCGAGGCCCTCGCGGGCGTGCCGGGGCTGGAGGTCGGCGCGGCACGCACCAACATGGTGTTCGCCCGGGCGGTCCCGGGCGTCACGCCGCAGGACCTGGTGGAGCGGTTGGCGTCCCGGGGCGTGCTGTGCACGGGCGGGCGCCCGGCGTTCCGGTTCGTGTTCCACCTCGACGTCTCGCAGAAGGACGCGGAGCGCGCGGCGACGGTGGTGCGGGAGGCCCTGGCCGAAAGCATCGTATGAGGGCACGCGAGGGGTGACCCGCGCGGCGAGCCCCGGGCGGTTGACCCGCAGCGTGGCGCCGGTGGCTACGTCAGCAGGTCGACCAGCTCCTCGCGGACGTCGTCCTCGTCCTCCGCCCGGCTCGGCACCAGCCTCTCCCGGTCGCCGGGGTCACGGGAGAGGACGTGCAGGCGTCCGTCGGCGCGGGCGAGGACCAGGTCGGTGCTGGTGTCGGCGATCTCAGCCGATCCCCGCGCGGTGTAGTGGGTGACGGTGACCAGTGCGGAACGCTCCGCCGCGGCGAGCACGGCATCGGCGTCCGGCGCCGGACCGGAGTCGGCCGACCGCCCCCGGGGCAGCCATTCGGTGAGCATACGGATGGCTTCGTCGAACTTGTACAGGCCGATCTGGTGGACGCCGAGCGCGTCGATGCGGACCATCATGCAGATCGGCTCCGGCTGCGGGAGCAGCAGGATCCGCCACGGCTCTCCCGGAGCGGTGCCGGTCGTGCGGGCGTCCAGGACCTTGCGGGCCCTGCGCTGGAACGCCACGGCGATGCCCAGGTCCCCCCGCACCTGGACCTGCTCGGCCGAGGATCCCGCCAGCAGCATCTGGCGTGCGGCCAGCGAGCGGACGGCCTCGGCGAGCACCTCGTCCGACGGCCGGGCCTCCAGGAAGTCCACGATCGCGTCGACGGCGGTGAGCTCCGCGGTCGTGTAGGCGCCGAGCATCACCGGTCCGGTGTCGACCAGGTGCAGCACGGCCGAGACCAGCCCCTCGGGGACGGACATGTCGCCCGATTCCTGCGGCGCCGGACGAGGCTGGTTGCTCCGGGCGTCGTTCATGCCGCTCCTCCTTCCGGCCACCCGTCCGCCGTGGGCGGCCCGGACTCCTCCCGGAGAACCGCGGCGGCGCTGCGTGACGGCGCCTCGGTGACCCACACGTCGGAGTTGCCGAACAGCCCGCGCCCGGCCCTGCCGGACAGTGCCCGGCCCAGCTCGCCGGAGAGCTCCGGCCGGTCCGGGGGCGGGAACCGGGCCGCCAGGTCCTGGGACACGGCGGTGACGTCGTCCTCCGCCTCGATCCGGCGCAGTGCCCGGGTCAGCGCCCGTGCGACCGGAGGCGTCAGGGACGTGGGCACGGCCAGGACCGGCGACAGGTACATCGGGCGCCGCTCCGTCATCCGCGACAGCCCCCAGGGGCCGACGTTGCTGCGGGTGATCCGGTACACCGCGTAGTCCACGAGATGCCGGACGTCGTTCAGGCCGGGCAGCTTGCGCGTGCCGAAAGCGGCAGGGGTCTTCTCCAACTGCACCCAGGTACCTTGCGCCGTGCGCCCGTGCAGCTTCTCCCGTACCACCTGGCCGCGCATCCCGATGTCGGGGTAGCGCGTCTTGTCGATGTCGCGGTGGTGGCTGGACACCCGTGGCCGGCTGCCCTTGGCGAACCGCCAGTCCTCGTACAGCTGCGGGTCGTCCACCAGCACATGGCCGCCGCACAGCACATCGTGCAACTGCGGGACCTGGAGTCCGTTCCGCTCCAGATCGGCGAGGATCGCCGCTTCCTCGGGGCTGAGGCGGCCGACCGCCGTCACCAGCCCCTTCCGGTACGCGCCCGCCCGCGCCGTGATCTCGATCATGAGCCGGACCCTGCGGCGCTGCTCTTCGGCCTGCCGCGCCCGGGCACCATCGGAAGCCGCCTCGCCGGACCGCCCGGCGCGCCGGAACGCCGCGGGTGTGTGCTTGCGCTTCACCCGAATCAGTACAACACAGGGGGTGGCCACCCGCACGGCGGGCGGGGCGAAGGGGGCGCCGGGACGGAGAATATCCCGGGGGGTACCCGTTTCTTCGGGCGGTCACATACGAAGGGAATACGGAGGAGAATTCCGCGCCATTGTCCGTCCGCATATTGTCGACCCGGAACGGCAAGCGGGAGGGGCTGAACTCCAGGAAGCGGATTGTCGGCTTCCGGCCCGAGCGGGGATAGGTACGTGGTATAAGCGGACCCGCGCGTCATCGATGGGCGGTCCCCGGGCGGTGCCGCTTCAGGAGCGCGGCCCGACCCGGCATGGCGTCAAGATCAACGCGGCGGTGCCGTGCGGTGAACTCGACCGGCGCCATGGTGCGGGGCCCTCATCAGGCACAGTACTGGTCACATTGAACGCTTGTTTGGCCGGGCGGCCACGTGTACTATCGCGATCAGTGGTGCCCACATCCATGGCCTGGCGGCTTGTTATCTGTTTCTGTGGGGAAATCGCAGGGGGAGCGATGGATTCTGACAAGTGGCCTTTTCTGTGCGCGGCCGCACCGGCGGAGGACCTGTTCGAGGGCCTTTCGTGAGCTGGGAAAGCCCGCTGGCCCTTGACGAAATCATTCAGAGGTATGGCGCGGGCGCCCTCTCGACTGCGGACGTTCTCGCGGAGCTGGAGAAGCACACGGAACTCCCCCTGTCGGAGGGGCAACGCGGCCTGTGGGCGCTGCACAAGATGGAGCCGGACACATACGCGTACAACGTTCCGGTCTGCCTGTCGTGCCGGCACGTCGACCGCGTCGCTCTCGGGGAGGCGTTGCGCGACACGGTCGCGCGGCACCCGATTCTCTCGGCCCGGGTCCGGGAGGGCGCCGGCGGGCCCTTTCTGTCGCAGGGTGACGCCGGCGGTTTCCAGGTGGAGTACGCCGACATCTCGGATGTTCCGTCCGGCGATGTGCTCGACCATCTGAAACACCGCGCGCAACGGCCGTTCGACCTGGCCGGTGACCCCCTGGTCCGGCTGTCCGTGCTGTCCCGCGGCGAGTCCGAGAGCTATGTCCTCCTGGTGGTGCACCACATCGTCATCGACGGGACGTCGCTGTGTCTGGTGCTGGACACCCTGCTCCGTGCCTATCAGGCGCGGGTCGCCGGCCGTGCGCCCACCCTCCAGCCGCTCCCCGCGTCGTTCGGTGAGTTCGTCGCGTGGGAGAGGGAGTTTCTCGGTGACGCGCGTGCCGAGCGCGACCGGGATTTCTGGACGCGGGAACTCGCCGGGATGATTCCCCTCACCGGCCTGCCCACCCGGGCGACCCTGGCTCCGGACGCGCCTCATGAGAACGAGATCTGCACCCGCCGGCTGTCGAAGGAGCAGATCGATGCCGTCACCTCCTTCGCCGCGGCACACGACATCAGTGCCGGAATCTTCTTTCTGACCGTCTTCAAGACGCTCCTCCACCGGTACACCGGGCAGGAGGACATCGTCATCGGAATGCCGGTGTCCGGCCGCCCGCTGGAGCGCTTCGACCCGGTGGTCGGCTACTTCATCAACACGCTGCCCATCAGAAGCAGGCCGCTGCAATCGGACGAGTTCACACAGTTCGCGCAACGCGTCCAAGCCACGGTGTTCAAGGTGATCGAGCACGGGGCATACCCGTTTCACCGTATCGTGCGCGATCTCGGCGGTCGCGGCGCGGACCTTCGGTCACCGGTGTTTCACGTCGTCTACAACTACCAGAATTTCTCGCTCTCCGGTCATCTCGACGACCTGGCCGCCGAACTCCGCGGCACCTGGCCGTTCCAGGTCGTGGACGGTCTGCACCAACTGGGTGAATACGACCTGACGCTGGACGTGGTCCCCGGTGACGGACTCGCGCTCCACTGGAAGTACCACCCCACCGCGTTCTCCGCGGCCACCATCGGGCGAATGGCCGACCATTTCGTCAACCTGATCGACGACATCGTGGCGTCGGACGGGCATACCGCACTCGGCCGCCTGAACCTGCTCGACGAGGCCGAGCGCCGGCTCGTCCTGGACGAGTGGAATCGCACCGACGCCGACTACCCCCAGCACCGGACCTGCTGGGACCTCTTCGCGGCACAGGCGGAGGCGAACCCGGACAGGCCCGCGGTGACCTGCGGGGAGCGGACCCTGACCTACCGCGACCTCGCGGACCGCAGCTCCGCGCTGGCCGAGGCGCTGCGGCGGCGGGGCGTCGGCGCCGGGGACACGGTGGGCGTCTGCTTCGAGCGATCGCTCGATCTGATCGTGGCCCTCCTCGCCATCATGAAGCGCGGCGCCGCGTATGTGCCGTTGGATCCCGACTTTCCGGCCGAGCGCCTCTCGTACATGATCCGGGACAGCGGGGCCGGGGTCCTCGTCTGCCACGAGGCCGTCGTGGACACGTTGTCGGCGGTGCGGACGCACGGGGCGACGCTTCATGTGACGGACCGTCCGGACGACCGCGGTGACGGGGTGCGGGAAGGGCCGGCCGGGGACGCGGTGCGTTCGGAGCCCGCGGGCGCCCCCCGTTCCGGGTCCGGGGACACCGTGGGTTCCGCGGCCGCGGACCCGCAGTCGACGGCGCCTGCCGTCGCGTACGTCATCTACACATCGGGGAGCACCGGGCAGCCCAAAGGCGTGGCGGTGCCGCACCGGGCGCTGACCAATTTCCTGCTGGCCATGGCCCGGACCCTGGACGCGACCCCGAGCGACCGGTTGCTGGCCGTCACCACATACGGCTTCGACATCGCCGGCCTGGAGCTCTACCTGCCGCTGATCACCGGCGGGCACTGCCGCATCAGCGACGCCACGACGGTCACCGACGCCACGCTGCTCGCCGAGGAGATCGCCGAGTGGCGGCCCACCCTCATGCAGGCCACCCCGGCGACCTGGGCCATGCTGCTGCGCGTGGGGTGGCGGAACACCGGCGGGGTCCGGATCCTCTGCGGTGGGGAGGCGCTGCCGGAGAACCTGAAGGACCGGCTCCTGTCCCTCGGCGATGCCGAGGTCTGGAATCTGTACGGGCCCACGGAGACCACGATCTGGTCGACGGCGAAGCGGCTGCGCCGCGGCGAACCGGTCACCATCGGAGAGCCGATCGCGAACACGCGGGTGTACGTTCTCGACGGGACCATGCAGCCGGTACCCGTCGGTGTACCGGGCGAGCTGTGCATCGCGGGCCACGGCGTCGCGCTGGGATACCACGGCAAGCCGGACCTGACGGCGGAGCGATTCGTGGCGGACCCGTTCCATCGCGGCCGGCGGATGTACCGGACGGGCGACCTCGCGCGCCGGTTGCCCGACGGCGACATCGCCCTGCTCGGACGCATGGACCACCAGGTCAAGCTCCGCGGTTACCGTATCGAGCTCGGCGAGATCGAGACCGCGCTGAACGGCCATCCGGACGTCGCCCAGAGCGTCGTGGTGGTCGAGGACAAGGCCCGGTCGGAACGGCTCACGGCCTATGTCACGGTGCACGGCGACCCCGCGCGTGCCCCCGGTCCCAAGGCGCTGCGCGCGCACCTGGCGAAGACCCTCCCGGCCTATATGGTGCCGAGCGCGTTCGTGACGCTGGAGGCCTTCCCGCGCACGGCCAACGGAAAGATCGACCGGGCGAGGCTGGGTGACTCCGCCGAGCCGGCGCCGGCCGTCCGGGAGCGGTCTTCCTCCGCCGCCACCCGTGCGCGCCGCATCGAGCGGAGCGTCCGCAGGATCTTCGCGGACGCGCTCGGCCGCGAGGACATCGACCGCGACGAAGGCTTCTTCGACATCGGCGGCGACTCGTTCACGGCCATCGACGTGGTGGAGAACATCAACCGCACGTTCGGCTGCCGGCTGCGGCCGGCGACCCTGTTCGCGCACGCGTCGATCGCGGCCATGGCCCGGCACGTTGAGGGGCTGGTGCCATCGGAAGCCGCCTCACCGGCGCGGGCGGAAGCGCCGAGCGCGCCCCGGCACCTCGACTCTGCTTCCGGCGGGAACGATTCCGGTCCCTCGGGGCACGACTCCGGTCCCCGACCGAACGATTCCGGACCACGGGGGAACGATTCCGGTCCCCGCGGGACCAATTCCCGTCCCCGCCGGAAGGGGACACCGGAAGAGTCCGCCCTCGGCGAGGCCCACCCCGGTGACGCGTACCTCGACGACTCGGTCGCGGTCGTCGGCATCTCCTGCCGGTTCCCCGGGGCCAGGGACCACCGCGAGTTCTGGCGGAACCTGCGCGAGGGGAAGAGCGGCAGCACCTCGTGGTCGCCCGAGGAACTGCGCGCGCTCGGCGTGCCGGACGAGCTCATCAGCCGTTCCGACTACGTGCCACAGCGTGCGGTCATCGAGGGCAAGGCGGAGTTCGACCCCGCGTTCTTCGGGATCTCCCCGCGCGACGCCGAACTCATGGATCCGCAGGGCCGCCTCCTGCTGCTGCACGCCTGGCAGGCCCTGGAGGACGCCGGCTACCGCCCGGAGGACGTCCCCGACACCAGCGTCTTCACCTCGACGAGCACCAACTTCTACCAGGCCCTGTTGCCGAGCCTGATGGAGAACGCGGCGGGCACACGTGTTCTTTCCAGCGCCGAGGGCTACGCGGCGTGGCTGCTGGCGCAGGGCGGCAGCGTGCCCACCATGATCTCGAGCAAGCTGGGGCTGCGAGGGCCCAGCATGGCGGTGAGCACCAACTGCTCGTCGGCCCTGAGCGGCATCCACCTGGCGTGCCAGGGTTTGCTCTCCCGCGAGGTCGATCAGGCACTCGTCGGGGCGGCCAGCCTCTTCTCCACGATGGAGCTGGGCTATGTGCACCAGCCGGGCCTGAACTTCTCCAGCGACGGACGGTGCCGGGCGTTCGACGACGGAGCCGACGGCATGGCCGGCGGCGAAGGGGTGGGCGCGGTCCTGCTCAAGCGCGCCCGCGACGCGTTCGCCGACGGCGACCACGTCTACTGCCTGATCCGCGGGACCGCGGTCAACAACGACGGGGGCGACAAGGCCGGGTTCTACGCACCGAGCGTCCAGGGCCAGGCCGACGTCATCCGCAAGGCGCTGGACAGGTCCGGGGTGGACCCCGAGTCGATCCGCTACGTCGAAGCGCACGGCACGGGCACCAAGGTGGGCGACCCCATCGAGGTCGCGGCGCTGACCGAGGCGTACCGGCAGTACACGAGCCGGAGCCGGTACTGCGGAATCGGGTCGGTCAAGAGCAACATCGGACACCTCGACGCGGCCGCCGGGATCGCCGGCCTGATCAAAGTGGCCCTGGGCCTCCACCACGGTGAGATCCCGCGCACCCTGCACTGCGACGTGCCGAACACGGAGATCGACTGGGGGAACTCCCCGTTCTTCGTGGCCGATCGGAGCATCCGCCTGGACGGGAGCGGCACCGAGCCCCCGAGGGCGGGACTCAGCTCCTTCGGCATCGGTGGCACCAATGTGCACGCGGTGCTGGAGCAGGCGGGCCGGCACACGCGCGCGGTGCCCTCCGCCGCGGGGCGTCCGGGGCCGCACCTGGTGGTCCTCTCGGCACGGGACGGAGAACGGCTCGACGCCCTCGCACGGGAACTCCTCGCGTTCCTGCCGGAGTACCGGAGCGAAGGCGGGGACCTGGCGTCACTGGCGTACACGCTCCAGGTCGGGCGGCGAGCCATGGCCAGGCGGGTCGCTTTCGTCGCGGACGACTTCGACGGGCTGGCCAAGCAGGTCAGGGCCCACGTCGAACGGCGCGTGCCCGAAGCGTCGTTCGAAGGCACCGTCCGGGGGCATGACGACGAACTGGTCTCGCTCTTCGCCCGGACCGCGCAGCTCAAGGACCTCGCCGCGGAGTGGCTCACGCGCGGCGAGTGGGAGAAGATCGCGCCCCTGTGGGTCAGCGGCATCGACGTCGACTGGCACGTGTACCACGGCGCGAGGGCGCCGGGACGGGTGAGCCTGCCGACGTATCCGTTCGACACGAAGCGGTTCTGGCCGGCCCCGGCGGCGGAGCGGGACAGGCCGGGGGGACCGGGGCGGGCCCCGACGGCTTCCGCGGCGGAGCCGGCGCGACCGACGGCGTCCCACGACGGCCG
Organism: Streptomyces sp. DSM 116793; assembly: GCF_057320905.1. Classification (NCBI taxonomy): domain Bacteria; kingdom Bacillati; phylum Actinomycetota; class Actinomycetes; order Kitasatosporales; family Streptomycetaceae; genus Streptomyces; species Streptomyces sp. DSM 116793. The sequence goes on from NZ_CM170494.1 coordinate 6,072,825, forward strand.
GCCGGTCGACGCCAGGGCCCTGCTCGCGGCCGCGGCCGGGGCCGACGGGGTCGACCGGTTCCTGGCGCGGCACCAGCGGACCACAGCCGACATGAACGGCGTCCTGCGCCGGCTGATGCTCGCACAGCTGACGGCGATCGGGCTCTTCCGCGAGCCCGTGCGGCGCGCGCACATCGGGGCGGGGAGCACGGTCGCGGCCGGATATGCCCGATGGCTCGACCACAGTGTGAACGTACTGATGGCGGGCGGCGAGCTGGTCCGTGACGGGGAGTACGTGCGGCCGCGGGACGGTGCGCCGGACGCGGAGCGGGCGTGGCGGGCGTGGCGCGAGTGGAAGGACGCGCACGCAGGCGATCCCGAGCCGGCCGCCAAGGCGGCCCTGGCCGAGCGCATGATCGAGGCCCTCCCGGCGATCCTGACGGGGGAGTCGGCGGCCACCGGCGTCATGTTCCCCGGGGGGTCGTTCGAACTCGTCGAGGCGGTCTACAAGAGGAACCCGACCGTCGACTACTTCAACGCGGTGACCGCCGGCGCCGTACGTGCCGAGGTGGCGGAGCGCCTTCGCGGAGGGCGATCCGGAATTCGGATACTGGAGATCGGCGCCGGAACCGGCAGCACCAGCGAGCGCGTGTTCGAGCAGCTGGAAGACGTCGGGCGCGCCGTCGCGGAGTACTGCTACACCGACATCTCCAAGGCCTTCCTGATCGAGGCGGAGAACCGGTTCGCGGTAAACGTTCCGTATCTGACGTTCCGGACGTTCGACGTGGAGCGGGCCCCCGGCGAGCAGGGTCTCACGGCGGGCCGGTACGACATCGTCGTCGCCAACAACGTCCTGCACGCCACCAGGGACATCGTGGACTCCGTCGAGCACGCGAAGGCGCTGCTCCGTCCCGGCGGGGTCCTCCTGCTCAACGAACTCGCCGAGAACGAACTGTGGTCGCACCTCACCTTCGGGCTGCTTGAGGGCTGGTGGCGCCCCACGGACGGACGGCGCATCGACGGCGGGCCCGCACTGTCGTCTGCCTCGTGGCACGACGTGCTCCGTGGCAGCGGATTCGACGCGGTGCACTTCCCGACCGAGCGGGCCCGGTCGCTGGGGCAGCAGATCGTGGTGGCCCGGGTCGGTTCGCGGGTGTCGCACTCCGCCTCCGGGGCGGCGGAGCGGGAGAGCGCGCTCCGGGCGCCCCTGGAGAGCGCAGCCGCAGCGCCCCCGGAGGGGCCACTCGGCACGTCCTCGGAGAGTCCACTCGCAGCGCCCCCGGAGAGGCCACTCGGCACGTCCTCGGAGAGCTCGCTCGAAACGCATGTCGAAGAGACCCTCGCGCGGGCGCTGATGGACTCCCTGAAGCTCGGCAGGGACGAACTCGCGGTCGATCTGCCGTTTGCCGACTACGGTCTGGATTCGCTCACGGGCGTCAATCTGGTGCGGATGCTCAACGAGTCGCTGGGCACCGACCTGGATCCCAGCGTGCTGTTCGACAACCCCTCCATACGGCGGTTGACGGCATTCGTTCTCCAGGAGCACGGCGACACGATCACCGCCCACAGGCGGGGGCGCGGAGCGGAGCGCGCGGAGCCGGAGACGGGCCGGGCGCCCGCTCCGGCCCCCGATGCGCGGGTCGAGCAGTCTCGGATCACCGAAGCCGGCGGATCACCGCGGGTCACCGCAGCACCGCGGGTCGCCGAAGCATCTCGAAGCACCGATGCCCCGCCGGTCACCGATGCCCCACCGGTCGCCGAAGCCCCCCGCGGCAGGGAACCCATCGCCATCATCGGCATGAGCGGCCGGTTCCCGGGCGCACGGGATGTCGACGCGTTCTGGCGCCAGCTGGTCGAGGGCCGTGATCCCGTGACGACGGTGTCCCGCTGGGATCCGGCGTCCCTGCGCAGCCGGTGCACGGCCGGGGGGTTCATGGACGGCATCGACGAGTTCGATCCCCTGTTCTTCGGAATCTCCGGGGTGGAAGCCGCGTACATGGAGCCGCAGCAGCGGCTGTTCCTCCAGGAGGCGTGGAACGCGCTGGAGGACGCGGGCCACGCGGGGGGGTCGATCGACCGCGAGCGGTGCGGCGTCTACGTCGGCTGCACGGCCGGTGACTACTTCGACCTGCGGACGGAGTCCGATTACCCGGCACAGGCGTTCTGGGGCAACATGAACTCGCTGGTGCCCTCCAGGATGGCGTACTACCTGGACCTGCACGGCCCGGCGATGGCGGTCGACACCGCGTGCTCCAGCTCGCTCGTCTCCGTCTACCTGGCGTGCCAGGGGCTGTGGGCGCGCGACGCCGATCTGGCGCTCGCCGGCGGTGTGTACGTCCAGAACTCACCCCGGCTCTACGTCGCGGGATCGCGCGCAGGGATGCTCTCCCCGTCGGGAAGGTGCCGCTCGTTCGACCAGGCGGCCGACGGGTTCGTCCCCGCGGAGGGCGTCGGCGTCCTGGTCCTGAAGCGGCTTTCGGATGCCGAGGCCGACGGGGACCACATCCACGGGGTGGTCCGCGCCATCGGGATCAACCAGGACGGCACGACCAACGGGATCACCGCCCCGAACGGCACGTCCCAGGAGAAGCTGATCCGGCGGCTCTACCGCGACTTCGCCATCGATCCCGAGGGAATCCAACTGGTCGAGGCGCACGGCACGGGAACGAAGCTCGGCGACCCCGTGGAGTTCAGGGCGATCGAGCGTGCGTTCCGCGCCCACACCGACAAGGAGCGGTTCTGCTCCCTGGGGTCGAGCAAGGCCAACATCGGCCACGCCCAGGCCGCGGCCGGTGTGATCGGCATCATCAAGACCCTGCTGGCCATGAAGCACCGGACGATGCCGGGGCTTCTGCACCATCGGACGGCCAACCCCGGCATCGCGCTGGAGGGGAGCCCGTTCTTCGTGCACACCGAGCCGAGGGCGTGGGCCGTGCCGCGGGGCGGCAGGCGCCGCGCGGCGATCACGTCGCTCGGGGCGAGCGGGACGAACGCCCACGCCGTCATCGAGGAGGCACCGGAGCCGCCCCGGCGCGGCACGCTGGGCGGTCCCCGGCTGGTCGCGCTGTCGGCGCGGACGGCGGAGGCGCTGCGCGAGCAGGTGACCCGTCTCGCGCGGCACTGCCGGGAGCACCCGGACCTGGACCTCGGCGAGGTGAGCTGCACACTCCTCCTCGGCCGGGCCCACTTCCAGCACCGGTGGGCGCGTGTGGTGCGGGATGTGGCCGAGTTGGAGCGCCGGCTCACCGCGTGGCTCTCCGGCGAGAGCGGTGCGAAGGAGCCTGTGGCCGGTGGGGGCGGGACGGCCGCACGCGCGCACGTCCTCGCCGCGGAGTACCTCGACGGCCGGACACCCGATTTCGAGGAGCTGTTCCGCGAGGGGCGCCCCCGTCGCGTGCCGCTGCCGGGCTACCCCTTCGAGCGGACACGGTACGCACTGCCGAGTGACGCATCGCCGAGTGACGCATCGCCGAGTGACGCATCGCCGAGTGGCGCATCGCCGAGTGGCGCATGGCCGAGTGGCGCATGGCCGAGTGGCGCATGGCCGAGTGGCGCATGGCCGAGTGGCGCATCGCCGAGTGGCGCGCCGGCGGGTGCCGCGCCGGCCCCTGCCGCGATGGCGGGCGGCACACCGGGGGACGACGCGCCGCAGGGCCACGCGCCCGTGGCCGCCACACCGGCGGGCGACACGCGCGACACGCGCGACACCCCGCCGGTGAGCGACCGCTCACCGGAGCACACGGTGCTCACCGGCGACGAGTTCTACCTGCGTGAGCACCGGGTGGGGGGGACGGCAATCGTGCCCGGGGCGATGTACCTCCAGTGGGCCTACGCGGCCGCTCGCCGAACCGGCGGCGCCTCGCACGGGGCCGCCGTGTGCCTGCACGACATCGCCTTCCTGCGCCCCCTCGGCGTGCCGGAGGGCCCGCGGACGGTGCGGGTGGAGGTGCGCCCGGAGGGCGGCGCGACCCGCTTCGAGGTGCGCTCCGCGGAAGCGTCCGCGGACGGTGCGGAAGTCCCCGCGAACGGTGCGGGGGCCGCGGGCGGTGAGCCGGTGACGCACTGCCAGGGCCGGATCTCCTACGCCGAGCGGCCGGAGCGGCGGGTGCTCGACCTGCCCGCGATGCTCCGGGAGTTCCGGCGCACCCCGACCGACCCGGAACGCTTCTACGCGGAGTACCGCGAGCGCGGCATCGACTACGGCCCGGCACTTCGGGGCTGCGCCGCGGTGTACGAGGCCGGAGGGGCGGTGCTCGCGGAGCTGCGGCTGCCGGACTCCGTGCGGGACACCGCGCGCGGCTTCGCGCTCCATCCGGCGCTGGTGGATTCGGCGATGCAGTGCATGCGGCTGCTGGCCGAGTCCGAGGACGGGGGGAGCGACCCCACCTCCACCGGGCTGGTCTTCGCCATCAAGAAGGCGGAGATCCTCGGGCCGTGCGCCCCGACGATGTGGGCCTGGGTCCGCCGCGGCGGCACCACGGAAGGCGCAGACCGCCACGACCCACGGGACGCCGACCGGGACGGGACGCCAGGCACCGGTCCGGGCACCACACGAGGCGCCGAACGGATCGACATCGACCTGGCCGACGACCGCGGCACGGTGTGCCTCACCCTCCGGGGCATCACGGGCCGCCGCACCGAGCGCACGGCCCGTCCGGCCGCCCCGGCCGCCGTCCGGCCGGCCCTCCCGGACGCGGCCCCGCCGGCCGCCCCGGCCGTGGGGGCCGAGCCGCCCGCCGTCACCTTGCTCCCGACGTGGGACCCGGACCCGGACGCGGCCCCGGCCCCCGAGGCGGAGACCGCACCCAGCCCGCCCGTCTCCGGCACGGTCGGCGTCATCGCGGCGACCGAGGGCGCGCGCGACGTCCTGGCCGCACGGTATCCGTCGGCGCATGTGCTGGCGGTTCCGGCGGACGGCACGCGGCGCGACATCGAGGACGCACTCCGGTCCGCTCCGGTACTGGACCACGTCGTCTGGGTGGCGCCCGAGCACACGGAGGGGCCGTCCGGCGACCACGTCGTCGCCGCCCAGTCGGCCGGGACACTGCACGTCTTCCGGGTGCTGAAGGCGCTCCTCGCCGCCGGCTACGGCAACCGCTCCCTGGGCTTGACGCTGGTCACGCGGCGCGCGCACGCGGTGTACGCGTCCGAGCCCGTCGACCCGTCCCACTCGGGCGTCGCGGGTCTGGCCGGCTCGGTGGCCAAGGAGTACCCGAACTGGGCGGTCCGGGTGGCGGACGTCGACGCGTACGACACCCCGTCGCTCTCCGCCGTGCTGAGCCTGCCCGCGGACCCGGACGGCAACGTGCGCATCCGCAGGAACGGCACGTGGTTCCGGCAGCGGCTGACGCCCGTCCGGGCCGATGAGCCGACGTCGTCCCGGCTGCGGCAGGGCGGTACCTACGTGATCGTGGGCGGGGCCGGCGGGCTGGGGACGGCCATCAGCGAGTATCTGATCCGCCGGTACGGCGCGCAGGTGGTGTGGCTCGGGCGGCGCCCGCGGGACGCGCGTATCGAGGCCGCCATCGCCAAGGCGGCGGGCCCCGCCGGACCGGCACCGCATTACGTGCGCGCCGACGCCACCAGCGCCGAGTCCCTCCGGCGGGCGCGGGAGGAGACGGTACGGCTCTTCGGGCGCGTGCACGGCGTCATCCACTCGGGCCTGGTGTTCTCGGGCGCGAGCCTCGCCAGGATGACCGAGGCGGACTTCCACGAGGTGCTGCGCGGCAAGGTCGACGCGAGCGCCCGGCTGCTCGACGTGTTCGGCGGCGAGTCGCTCGACGTGGCGCTCTTCCTCTCGTCCATCAACGCGTACCTGAAGGCCATCAAGCAGGCGAACTACGCCGCCGCCTGCACGTTCATGGACTCCTTCGCGCTCACGGCGGAACGCCGCTACGGGTGCGCCGCGAAGGTGATCAACCTGGGGTACTGCTTCAACAACGCGGTGGAAGGGGACGACCGTCCGGCCGTGGTGGGCGCGGGTGCCCCGCTCATCCAGCCCGGCGAACTCATGGCCGCGATCGAGCTGCTGCTTGCGGGACCGGCGCACCAGCTGACCCTGATGAAGTTCGGCCCCGCCCTGAACACCCGGGGCATCACCGTGTCGGACGACGAGATCCTCCTCCGCGCGGAGGACCCCTCGCCGTCGTCGGCCGTGGTCCACACCGACCATCGGGAGCTCCGGGACGCGCTGGACGGTCTGGAGCGGCTGCGGGCACGGACCAGGGAACTGACGGCGCTCGCGATCTGACCGCGCACCTTCGGAGGACGATCATGAAACGGCTGCTGCTCGACTTCCTCTGGGCTCAGCTGCACGCCCTCGGGGCGTTCCGCCGGCCGGAGCAGACGGTGGGTGCGGCGCGGGAAGCGGCCGGTCTGCCGCCGGCGTACGACGCGTGGTTCGCCGAGTCCGTCCGGGTCCTGAAGGCCGAGGGCTACCTGGAGCGGCGGGGTGGGAGCGTCCTGACCGGCGGGGCCCGGCCGCACCGGCCGCTCGGCGAGCTGTGGCGCGAGTGGGAGGCGGACGGGCCGCGGTGGCGGCGGAATCCCGACCTGGCCGCCACCCACCTGCTGGTGGAGACGGCACTCCAGGCGTTGCCCGACATCCTCACCGGGAAGCGGCCCGCCACGGAGGTCATGTTCCCCGGCGCCTCGATGGAGTTGGTCGAGAACGCGTACAAGACCAACCCGGCGTCGGAGTTCTTCAACCGGGTGCTGGCCGCCAAGCTCGTCACCCACCTACGGCACCGGGCCGCTGCCGAGCCCGGCTTCGAGCCGAGGATCCTGGAGATCGGCGCGGGCACGGGCGCGACGAGCGCCGTCGTCCTGGACGCCCTGCGGTCCGCCGGCCTCGCGGTGCGGGAGTACCGCTACACCGACCTCTCACGGGCGTTCCTGGACCACGCCGAGCGGTCCTACGGGCCCCGCGCCCCGTTCCTGACCTACGGCATCCTGGACATCGAGCGGGCGGTGGCCGGACAGGGCCTCCCCGTCGGCGGCTACGACGTGGTCATCGCCGCCAACGTCCTGCACGCCACCCGGAACATCCGCACCACCCTGCGGAACACCAAGGCGACCCTCAAGAGGGGTGGTCTCCTGCTGCTCAACGAGCTGACCGTGAACAACCTGATCAACCAGTTCACGTTCGGTCTGCTTGAGGGGTGGTGGCGTTACGAAGACCCGGAACTACGCATTCCGGGTAGTCCGATCCTGTCGGCCGAAGGCTGGCGGCGCGTCCTCACCGAGGAGGGGTACGGCCCGGTCACGCTGCCGGTGCGGGAGGCCGCGGATCTCGGGCAGCAGATCATCGTGGCCGAGAGCGACGGGGTCGTGCGGCAGCCGAGCGCGACGCCGCGCGCATCCGTACCGGGCACGGTGTCCGACCCGGCGACGCGGCCGCGGGGGAGTGCGCCGGCGCACGAGCCCCAGACGGCCGGGCGGGCGCCGGCCGACCCGGGCGGCGCGTCGGCAGCCGGGGCCGCCGCGTCCGGTGGGCCCGCGTCCGGTGGGCCCGCGTCCGGTGGGCCCGCGTCCGGGGCCGCCGCGTCCGGCGAGCCGGTGTCCACGCCCGCCGCCCGGGCCGGTGAGCCCGCGTCCGGGGACCGGCTGTTCACCCATGTCGAGGAGACGGTGCTCGACGTCCTCGCGGAGTCGTTGCGCATCGACCGGTCCCGCATCGCCCGGCACGAGTCCTTCTCGAACTACGGCCTCGACTCGATCTTCGCGGTGAACGTGGCACGTGCCGTCGGTGAGAGGCTCGACATCGACCTGGACATCACGGTGCTTTTCGAGCACGGAACGCTGGCGGAGCTGGTCGCGTTCATCACCGCCGACCACGCCTTGGAGATCCGTGCCGCCCTGCCGCCCGAGACCTCCCCGCGGCCCGGCCCGCCCGGCGGAGGAGACCGAGCCGTGCGGCCGGCGGCGGGCCCGGCCGCCGCCGGCGGAGCGGAAGCGGCCGGGGAGGCGGCCGAGCCCGAGGGGATGGCCATCGTGGGGATGTCGGCACGGTTCCCCCAGGCCGACGACGTCGACGAGTTCTGGCGCGTCATCGAAGAGGGCAGACGGTGCATCACCACCCCGCCGCTGGAGCGCCCGGACTGGGCGCTGCATGGCGACGGCGTGGACACGGCCGCGATCCGGGGCGGGTTCATGGCCGGGATCCACGCATTCGACCCGCTCTTCTTCGGCATGTCGATGACGGAGGCACGGCAGGTCTCCCCCGAGCTGCGCCTGATGCTGATGGCGGCGTGGAACGCCGTCGAGGACGCGGGCTACCGGCCCGCGGAACTGCGGGCGCGCCCCACGGGGGTGTTCATCGCCGCCGGCCCCGGCGAGTACCGGCCCGGTGTGCCGGACGCCGGCGGCGGCCCGAGCCTGATGAGCCTGCCGTCGCCGGGGCTGATTCCCAACCGTGTCTCCTATCTGCTCGATCTGACGGGCCCGAGCGAGCAGTGCGACACCACGTGCTCGTCGTCACTCGTGGCCCTGCACCGTGCCATACGGTCGATCCGCGACGGCGAGTGCGACCAGGCCCTCGTCGGTGGGGTCAACCTGGTGATGTCACCGGCCGGGTTCGCCGGAATGCGGGCGGCGGGCATGCTCAGCCCCAGCGGGACCGTCCGCCCGTTCCAGCAGGACGCCGACGGCACCGTGCGCAGCGAGGGCGTCGGCGCCGTACTGATCAAGCCGCTCGGCCGGGCGATCGAGGACGGGGACTTCGTCTACGGCGTCGTGCGTGGCACCGGCGTCGCCCACGGCGGCAGGGGCGTGTCGTTCACGGCCCCGAACATCCGCGGCATGAAGTCCGCCATCGCGCGCGCCTACGCCGACGCCGGCGTCCATCCCGGCACTGTCTCCTACGTCGAGGCCCATGGGATGAGCTCGATGCTGGCGGACAGCGCGGAGATCGCCGCGCTCGCCGCGGGCCTGCGGAGCGGCACGGCGCCGCCGGCCTCCGCCCGCGACGACGACTCCGCCGTCTACCTGGGCAGCCTGAAACCGTGCATCGGGCACACCGAGGTGTGCTCGGGCCTCGCGGCGCTGGTGAAGACGGTGCAGGCCGTGCGGCGCGGCGTCATCCCCGCGATCCCGGGCTTCGGCCGCCTGCACCCGGCCATCTCCCTGGAGGGAACCCGGCTCCGGATGGCCACGGATTCAGTGCCGTGGCCCGTCCGCACCGGCGAGGACGGCCGGGTGCTCCCGCGCCGCGCGGGCATCAACAGCTTCGGAATCGGCGGCGTGAACGCGCATGTGGTGCTCGAACAGTACGGTGCGGACGTGCCCGTCCCCGGCGGGGACGCCTGCGCGCCGGACGAGGAGAGCGCGCCGCAGGTCCTCGTTCTCTCCGCCAGAACCGAGGCGGCTCTGCGGGACCGGGCGCGGCGGCTCGTCACCTGGCTGAACGGCGCGGGCCCCACGGTGAGCTGGGCGGACGTCGCCTACACCCTGCAGGTGGGGCGCGAGGCGATGGACCACAGACTGGCACTGGTCGCGGCCACCGGCGCCGAGGCGGCCGGGATCCTCGCCGGATGGCTGGGCGGCGACCCGGAGACGCGCGCCCGGGTGGCGGTCGCGGACGGTGCCCGGCGTGACGGTGAGGGTGCCCGGCACGACGGTGAGGCCGACGGCGCGCGGCTCGACGGGGACACCGCCGACTGGTCACCCCCAGGCGGCGACGAGTCCGTTCGCGCCCTGGTGGCGCAGCGGCGCATGGATCTCCTGGCCGACCGCTGGGTCGCGGGCGCGCCCGTGGACTGGGCCCTGCTGCACCGGGGAACGCGCCGCCGGCGGGTTCCGCTGCCGGGGTATCCGTTCGAGCAGCGGACGTGCTTCAGCGCGCAGGCCCCGGAACGCCCCCCGGTCACCGCCGAGCCCGCGAGGTCCACCGCCGGCGTGGGCGGCGGCGCGCGGGGGACGGAGGACTTCGTCACCGGGCTCGTCGCCTCCGTGCTGGGACTTGGGAAGCACGAGATCGACAGCGGGAAGTCGCTGGCCGACTACGGCCTCAACTCGCTGCTCCAGGTGGCACTGCTGAGCCGGCTCCGCGGCGCGTTCCCGGCGTTCCAGCCGGACTGGCTCCAGGTGCACACCACCCTGGACGACGTGGTGGCGAAGCTGTCGACCGTGGCCGCGGACGGCGACCGGCCGACGGACACGGCGGCGCGGTTCCCGGAGCTCGTGCACCTGAACGGCGTCACCGAAGGCCGGCCGGTGTTCTGGATCCACGGCGCCCTGGCCAGCGTCGAGGCATATCGCCCGATCGCCGCGCGGATCGGTCGCCCGTTCTATGGAATACAGGCCCGTGGCTTTATGACGGAGCACCCGCCCATCGAGGGTATACCCAGAATGGCGGAATTCTACGTCGGCATCATACGCACCGTGCAGCCCGAAGGGCCCTACGACATCGGGGGATTCTGCCTGGGGGGAATCGTCTCGTACGAGATCACCCGCCTGCTCCAGGAGCGGGGTCAGGTCGTGAACTCGCTGATGATGGTGGACTCGCCGGACCCCACCGGCCTGGCGAAGTCGAACGAGAACGGGGCCGCGTCGGAGCAGAGCGCCGCCCTTCAGGTGGTGAACTCGCTGCTGTGGCCGGCCGGTGAGAAGAGTCTCGCCAAGGTGCGGCCGCATCTCATCCACCAGGACGAGATCGCCGGCGTTCCGAACGAGGCGGATGCCGTGCGCCGGCTCGCCGATCTCGCGGCCGAGCGGGGCCTCTCCATGCGTCGCGAGCAGATCGTGGACTTCGTACGGCGCAACATCGGGGTCCAACTGGCCTATCGCATCGGCGAGTACGAGATTCGGCCGCTGGCGCGTCCCGAGGCCGTGCACAGCACCTACTTCAGAAATCGCCGGGGGCTCTTCCTCGGGGATCTCCGACCCTATTTCCAGGCCGTCGGTGAGACCTTCTCGCTGGACCATGTCAATTACCTGCAGGACTGGCAGCGCGAGCTTCCCGGGCTGCGCGTCGTGGACATCGACGCGGCCAACCACATGACGATTCTCCATGACGCGGGGCCGCTCGCCGCGATCGAGCAGGCGTGTGTGGAGACCTACACCACCGACGAGAACGGCGACCACGCGGTCGCGCGGCCGACGGTGTCCACCGAACAGCAATAGATTACGAAAACAGACTACGAATCAGGCAAGGTTCACATGGTCACCCGTATCTCGACGCCGGACGCCGACATGCCGAAGTCTCCCGGTCGCACGGACCGCCAGCCCATTGCCATCGTGGGAATAGGCTGCCGGCTGCCCGCATGGCTCGACACCCCCGGCGAACTCTGGCGGGCCTTTCTCGGGGGAGTCGACGCCGTCCGCGAGGTGCCGGCCGACCGGTGGAATCCTTCGGAATGGGTGGACGCCGACCCACAGGCGCCGGGAAAGATGGCGAACCGCCGGGGCGGATTCCTCGACGACATCGCGGGATTCGATGCGGGATTCTTCGGCATCTCGCCCACCGAAGCGCGGCAGATGGACCCCCAGCAACGCCTTGCGCTGGAGGCGGCCCATTCGGCCGTCGAGGATGCGCGGATGGTGCCGGCGCGCCTCGCCGGTTCGCGTACCGGTGTCTATTTCGGCGCGATGTGGCAGGAGTACGCGCTGTTCACCGGCGGCGACGCCGAGGCGATCCGCGCGCATTCGGCCACGGGCTGGGACAATTCCGTGATCCCCGCGCGCATCGCGTACGCACTGGGCCTGCGCGGTCCCGCGATGACGGTCGCGACGGCGTCGAGTTCGTCACTGGTGGCGGTGCACCTGGCCGTGCAGAGCCTGCGGGGCGGCGAATCGGACGTCGCGCTCGCCGGGGGTGTCAATCTCATGCTGCACCCGCACACATCGGTGGCGATGACGAAACTCGGCACGCAGAGCCCCGACGGTCGTTGCCGGACCTTCGACGCCGACTGCAACGGTTACGTACGCGGCGAGGGCTGCGGGGTGGTCGTGCTGCGCCGGCTCTCCGACGCCCTGGCCGACGGCGACCGGATCTACGCGGTGATCCACGGCAGCGCCGTCAACAACGACGGCGCGTCCGACGGTTTGACCGCCCCCAGTCCCGAGGCGCAGACGGAGGTGCTGCGGGCGGCCTGGCGGGACGCCGGCATCTCCCCGCGCGAGGCTGCCTACAGCGAGGCGCACGGCACGGGCACGCCGCTGGGCGACGTCATCGAGGCCAACGCGCTCGGCACCGTGTTCGGACCCGGACGGACCGAGCCGCTCCGCATCGGCTCGGCCAAGACGAACTTCGGTCACCTGGAGGCCGCCGCGGGCATCCTGGGGCTCATCAAGGTCGCGCTCGCGATCCACCACGGGGAGATTCCGCCGAGCCTCCATTTCCGGACCCCCAACCCGCGCATCGATTTCGCCGCGAACAAACTCGATGTCGTCACCGCGCGCAGGCCGTGGCCGACCGGGCCGCGGTTCGCGGGCGTGAGCAGCTTCGGCTTCGGCGGGACCAACGCACACGTCGCCCTCGGGCAGGCGCCGCCGAGCGAGCCGACCGCCCCGACGAGGCCCGCACCCGATCGCAGGACGGCCCCCGAACAGCCGGTCTGCCTCGTGGTGTCGGGCACGACCGAACCCGCCCTGGCGCAGAACGCCACTCGGCTGGCGGACCACCTCCAGGCCGCGCGGGACGGCGACCTGGTCGACACCGCGTACTCCCTGGCGACCACACGTACGCATTTCGATGTGCGGGGTGCGGTGGTGGCTGGTTCGGTGGGGGAGGCGGTTGAGGGGTTGCGTGTGCTTGCGGGGGGTGGTGGTGGCGGTGGTGTGGCTGTGGGTTCGGTGGGTGTGCGTGGTCGGGTGGTGTTTGTGTTTCCTGGTCAGGGGGCGCAGTGGTGGGGGATGGGGAGGGTGTTGCTGGAGCAGAGTGGGGTGTTTCGGGGGGCGGTTGAGGAGTGTGATAGGGCGCTTGGGCGTCATACGGGGTGGTCGGTGTTGGCGTTGTTGCGTGGTGAGGTTGAGGGGGGTGTTGCTCGTTTGGGGCGGGTGGATGTGGTGCAGCCGGCGTTGTTTGCGATGTATGTGGGGTTGGCTGCGGTGTGGCGGGGTTGGGGGGTGGAGCCTTCTGCGGTGGTGGGTCACAGTCAGGGTGAGGTGGCTGCGGCGGTGGTGTGTGGTGCGTTGAGTCTTGAGGAGGGGGCTCGGGTGGTGGCGCTGCGCAGTCGTGTGGTGGGGGAGTGTGCGGTGCGTGGGGCGATGGGGTTGGTGGAGCGGCCGGTGGGGGAGGTGCGGGAGCGGATTGCGGCGTATGGGGGGTCGTTGTCGGTTGCGGTGGTGAATACCAAGAGGTCGACGGTGGTGTCGGGTGATGAGGGGGCGGTGGAGCGGTTCCTTGCGGAGATGGAGGGGCGGGGTGCGTTCTGTCAGAAGGTGAATGTGGACTACGCCTCGCACAGTGCGCATATGGATGCGTTGTTGCCCGGGTTGCGTGAGGAACTGTCTGAAGTTGCGGCTGGTGATGCGGAGATCGCGTTCTATTCGAGTGTGACGGGGGAGGTGCTTTCGGGGCGGGAGTTGGATGCGGATTACTGGTGTCGGAATCTGCGGGAGCCGGTGCGGTTCGATCGTGCGCTGGAGCGGTTGCGGGCGGACGGGCACGGGGTGTTCGTCGAGGTGAGTCCGCATCCCGTGCTGGGGGTCGCACTGGCCGACGCCTGCGGTGCGGCCGGTGCGGCCGGGGAAGCGGAAGACGGCGCCGGGACGCCCGGGGTCGTGGTGGGCAGCCTGCGGCGCGAGCGCGGCGGCATCGACCAGCTGTGCCGGGGGCTGGGCGAGCTGCACGTGCAGGGGTACCCGGTGGCGTGGGACCGGGTGTTCGCCGGCCGCGGCGCCCGCACCGTCGACCTGCCCGCCTACGCCTTCCAGCGCCGACGCCACTGGCTCGGCGAGGACGACGACGCCGATCCCGTGGCCGACGGCCCTGCGTGGCGCGAGGAGCTGACCGCGCTCCCCGAGCCCGAGCGCCTGCCGTGGCTGGTGGACCTCGTCCTGCGGGAGGCGGTGGCCGTACTGGGGCGGCCCGCGGGCACGGTGCGGCCCGGCACGGTGCTGCGCGACCAGGGCTTCGACTCCCTCACCCTGGTCGAGCTGCGCAACCGGCTCGTCGCGCGGACCCGGGTCGCCCTGCCCGCCGTGCTCGGCTTCGACCACCCGACGCCACGGGCGATCGCGGCGCTGTTGCTGGAACGGGCGGCCGCCGGGCCCGACGCCGTCGGCCGGCGAACGGCCACCCCTGCGGCCCCCGCGGCCCCGGCGAAGCGTGCCGACGACGACCCCATCGCCATCGTGGCCATGGGCTGCCGGCTGCCGGACGGGATCGACACGCCCGAGGCGTTCTGGGACCTGCTCGCCGAAGGCCGCGAGGCCATCGGTCCGTTTCCGGCCCGCTGGGACCGGTGGGACCTCGGCGCCCTCCACGACCCGGAGCTCGAAGCCGCGGGCAGGACCTTCACGCGCGAGGGCGGCTTCGTGCGCGACGTCGAACTCTTCGACGCGCCGTTCTTCGGCCTCAGCCCGCGCCAGGCCCGCTCGATGGATCCGCAGCAGCGGCTGGTTCTCGAAGTGGTGTGGGAGGCGCTGGAACGGGCGAACCTGCGCCCCGAGACCCTCGCGGGCAGCAGGACCGGCGTCTACCTCGGCGCCATGAGCTCGGACTACGACGTCGAACGGCGCTGGAACCCCGACGCCATCGACGGCCACCAGCTCACCGGCAACGCGTCGAGCGTGATCTCGGGCCGGGTGGCCTACACCCTCGGCCTCGAAGGACCGGCCCTCACGGTCGACACCGCGTGCAGCTCCTCGCTGGTGGCGCTGCACCTGGCGTGTGCCGCGCTCCGCCGCGGGGAGTGCGACGTGGCGCTCGCGGGCGGGGTGACGGTGATGAGCACTCCGCAGATGTTCGTCGAGTTCAGCCGCCTGAAGGGGCTCGCGCCCGACGGACGCTGCAAGAGCTTCTCCGACCGCGCCGACGGCACGAGCTGGTCGGAGGGCTGCGGCGTCCTGGTGCTCAAGCGCCTCTCGGTGGCCGAGCGCGCGGGCGATCGTGTGCTGGCCGTGGTGCGGGGCACGGCGGTCAACCAGGACGGGCGCAGCCAGGGTCTCACCGCGCCGAACGGCCTCGCCCAGCAGCGAGTGGTGCGAGACGCCCTCACCGACGCACGGCTGACCCCGGCCGACATCGACGCCATCGAGGCCCACGGTACGGGGACCGTGCTGGGCGATCCCATCGAGGCGGGCGCCCTCACCGAGGTGTTCGCCGGGCGTGAGCGGCCGTTGTACCTCGGATCGTCCAAGTCCAACCTCGGTCACGCCCAGGCCGCCGCCGGGGTCGTCGGCGTGATGAAGATGGTGCTTGCCCTCCAGCACGAGGTGCTGCCGGAGACGCTGCACGCGGACCCGCCGAGCACACACGTCCCCTGGGCGGGCAGCGCACTCGAACTCCTCCGGCGCCCCCGGCCGTGGCCCCGGGCGAAGCGGGTGCGGCGCGCGGGCGTCAGCTCGTTCGGCATGAGCGGGACCAACGCCCACGTCGTGCTCGAAGAAGCGCCCGCGCCCCACGCCACGGACACGTCCGCCGACACCACCGCGCCGGCCCCGGACACCCTCGCGTACCCGCTGCTGATATCGGGCCCCGACGAGCCCGCACTCCGCGCACAGGCCCGGCAGTGGGCCGCGTGGCTCACCGAGCGCTCCCCCGCGTCGTTGCGCGACATCGCCTGCACCGCAGCCCGGAGCCGTACGCATTTCGATGTGCGGGGTGCGGTGGTGGCTGGTTCGGTGGGGGAGGCGGTTGAGGGGTTGCGTGTGCTTGCGGGGGGTGGTGGTGGCGGTGGTGTGGCTGTGGGTTCGGTGGGTGTGCGTGGTCGGGTGGTGTTTGTGTTTCCTGGTCAGGGGGCGCAGTGGTGGGGGATGGGGAGGGTGTTGCTGGAGCAGAGTGGGGTGTTTCGGGGGGCGGTTGAGGAGTGTGATAGGGCGCTTGGGCGTCATACGGGGTGGTCGGTGTTGGCGTTGTTGCGTGGTGAGGTTGAGGGGGGTGTTGCTCGTTTGGGGCGGGTGGATGTGGTGCAGCCGGCGTTGTTTGCGATGTATGTGGGGTTGGCTGCGGTGTGGCGGGGTTGGGGGGTGGAGCCTTCTGCGGTGGTGGGTCACAGTCAGGGTGAGGTGGCTGCGGCGGTGGTGTGTGGTGCGTTGAGTCTTGAGGAGGGGGCTCGGGTGGTGGCGCTGCGCAGTCGTGTGGTGGGGGAGTGTGCGGTGCGTGGGGCGATGGGGTTGGTGGAGCGGCCGGTGGGGGAGGTGCGGGAGCGGATTGCGGCGTATGGGGGGTCGTTGTCGGTTGCGGTGGTGAATACCAAGAGGTCGACGGTGGTGTCGGGTGATGAGGGGGCGGTGGAGCGGTTCCTTGCGGAGATGGAGGGGCGGGGTGCGTTCTGTCAGAAGGTGAATGTGGACTACGCCTCGCACAGTGCGCATATGGATGCGTTGTTGCCCGGGTTGCGTGAGGAACTGTCTGAAGTTGTCACCGCTGACGCACGGGTGGCGTTCTATTCCAGCGTCACCGGAGAGCCCCTTTCCGGGCGGGAGTTGGATGCGGATTACTGGTGTCGGAATCTGCGGGAGCCGGTGCGGTTCGATCGTGCGCTGGAGCGGTTGCGGGCGGACGGGCACGGGGTGTTCGTCGAGGTGAGTCCGCATCCCGTGCTGGGGGTCGCGCTGGCCGACGCCTGCGGTACGGCCGGTGCGGCCGGTGCGGCCGGGGAAGAGGAAGACGGCGCCGGGACGCCCGGGATCGTGATCGGCAGCCTGCGGCGCGAGCAGGGCGGCATCGACCAGCTCTGGCGCGGGCTCGGCGAGCTGCACGTGCGGGGATATCCGGTCGCCTGGGACCGGGTGTTCGCCGGCCGCGGCGCCCGCACCGTCGACCTGCCCGCCTACGCCTTCCAGCGCCGACGCCACTGGCTGGACGCACCGGAACCGAAACCCCGCCCCACCGCGACCGCGGCGGGCCACCTGCCCGCCGGGCACCCGTGGCTCGGCGCGATGACGACCCTGGCGGGCAGCCCCGGGTATCTGTTCACGGGCCGGCTGTCCCTGGACGAGCACCCGTGGCTGGCCGACCACATGGTCGCGGGAGCCGTCCTCGTGCCGGGCGCGGGCCTGCTCGACGTGGCCCTGTCGGCGGCACGCGCCGCAGGCGCCGACACCGTGGCCGAGCTGACCCTGCTGGAGCCCCTCGTCCTGACGGAGTCCTCCGCGCTGCGGCTCCAGGCCACCGTCGGTGCCGCCGACGCACACGGACGGCGCCCGTTCGCCCTCTACAGCCAGCCCGAGGACACCGAAGAGCCGTTGACCTGGCGGCACCACGTCACCGGCGAGCTGGCGAAGCGCGCCGGTGCGGGCGCGGAGACGGAGGCGGCCTTCGAGGAGCTCCGGAGCTGGCCGGTCACCGGTGCGCAGGCCCTCGACCTCGGCGACTTCCCCGCACGTGCGCGGGACCGGGGGCTCGCCTACGGGCCCGCGTTCCAAGGCCTCCAGGAACTCGCCCGCCGAGACGACGTCCACTACGGGCGCGTACGCCTGCCGCAGCCGCTGGAGGCGACCGACTACGGCCTGCACCCGGCGCTGCTCGACGCGGCGTTGCACGTCGTCGTGGCCGGGCTCCTGGAATCGAGCACCGACCCCAGGCCGCCCCTGCCGTTCATCTGGTCCGACGTCGAGCTCTACCGCGCCGGCCCCACCGAGCTCAGGGTCCGCGCCGAGATCGAGCGCGGCGAGGACCCCGATCGCACCCGGGCCACCCTGTGGCTGGCCGACCCCGCGGGCACCCCGGTCGCGCGGGTCGGCGCACTCCAGTTGCAGCGCGGCACGGCCGAGGACGGTGGCCAAGGCCCGCACGCGCACCACGAGCACCTTTACCGCGTCGACTTCGAAGCCGCGCCCCTCGCCGAAGAGGCTTCCGGGCTCAGCGACACCGTCGTCCTCGGTGACGTCGCCCTGGGACGTGCGCTCGGCGCCGAGGTCGTGTCCGGCATGGACGCTCTCCTCGCAAGGCTCGACACCGGAGCGGCCGCCCCCGAGCGGATCCTGATCCCCCTCCCCGGCGCCACACCCCCACCCACGGGGACACCCGGCGCCGGCGACACACCCGCACCCACACTCATGCCGGCGCCCGACGCCGCACCCGTACAGACGCACGGTCACACCCCCGCGCGGACCCCCACCCCCGCCCCCGCACAGACAGAGGACACCCAGGGGATCACCGCCGACGCGCTCCGGTCCCTGCAGCGATGGCTCGCCGACGACCGGCTCCGCCGCACGGAACTCACCTGGATCACCCGCCACGCCGTGCCGTCGGGCCCGGACGACGAGGTGCGCAACTGGCCGCACGCCCCGCTCTGGGGCCTGGTGCGCGCGGCACGCACCGAGCAACCCGAACGCGTCCTGCGCCTGGTGGACCTCGACTCCGGGACGCCCGACCCCGAACTCCTCGCGCGGGTACTCAGGACCGGTGGCGAGCCCGAGTGGGTCCTCCGCGGCCAGACGGCGCTCGTGCCACGGGCCAGGCCGGTTCGCGGGGGCGAGACGCTGACCGTGCCGGACCGGGGCGGCTGGCACCTGCGCGTCGAGGAACGAGGACGCCTGGACGCCTTCGCCATCGTGCCCTCCGAGGAGGAGCACCGGGAGTTGGCACCAGGCGAGGTCCGCGTCCGGGTGCGCGCGGCCGGGGTGAACTTCCGCGACGTGCTCAACGCCCTCGACGTGGTGCCCGCGCCCCGGCTGGGCCTGGAGTGCGCCGGGATCGTCCGGGAGACCGGCGCCGGTGTGACGCACGTGCGCCCCGGCGACCGGGTCATGGGCATGGCCATGGGCACGTTCGGGGACGAGGCGCGGATGGACGCGTCCAGGCTGGTGCGGATCCCCGACGCGCTCACCTTCGCGGCGGCCGCGACCATCCCCGTGGCCTTCGTCACCGCGCTGTACGGCCTCGACGATCTCGCGGCGCTCGCTCCGGGCGAGCGGGTGCTCGTGCACGCGGCGGCGGGCGGCGTCGGTATGGCGGCGGTGCAGCTGGCACGCCTGCGCGGCGCGGAGGTGTTCGCCACCGCGAGTCCCGCCAAATGGCCCGCGCTGCGCGCCCTCGGCCTCGACGACGCGCACATCGGCTCCTCGCGCGACACCGGCTTCGAGGCCACCTGGCTGCACGCGACCGGCGGCCGCGGCATGGACGTGGTGCTCAACTCCCTGGCCGGCGAGTTCACCGACGCCTCGCTGCGGCTGCTGCCCCGCGGCGGGCGCTTCCTGGAGATGGGCAAGACGGACCTGCGCTCGCCCGCCGAGGTGGCCGCGGACCATCCCGGCGTGGACTACCACGCGTATGACGTGACGACCGACATCGCCCCCGCGCGGATCAGCTCCATGCTGTCCGAACTCGCCGGCCTGTTCGCGCGGGGCGCGCTCACCCCGTTGCCCTGCTCCGCCTACGACGTGCGCCACACCCCGCACGCCCTGCGCCACATGCAGCAGGCGCGGCACGTGGGCAAGCTGGTGGTGACCATGCCGCGTGCCCTCGACCCGGAAGGCACCGTGCTGATCACCGGCGGAACGGGGGAACTCGGCCGCGCGCTCGCCTCGCACCTGGTCCGTGCGCACGGCGTGCGCCGGCTCGTCCTGTCCTCCCGGCGCGGCGCCGGCACCCCTTCCGCCGACGCGCTCGTGCGGGAGCTGGAGGCCGCGGGCGCCCGGCAGGTGCGTGTGGTGGCGTGCGACGTGGCCGAGCGCGCCGAGGTGGCCGCCCTGCTGGACGACGCCGTGAACCCCGGACATCCGTGGACGGCGGTGTTCCACCTCGCCGGTGTGCTGGACGACGGCCTTGTGCCGGGCTTCACAAAGGAGCGGCTGCGCCGGGTGATGGCACCCAAGGTGCTCGGTGCCCGGCATCTCGACGAGCTCACGCGGCGGCTGGACCTGGCGGCGTTCGTGCTGTTCTCCTCGGTGGCGGGCACGCTGGGCACCGCGGGCCAGAGCGGTTACGCCGCGGCGAACGCCGCGCTCGACGCGCTGGCCGCACACCGGCGGAAACGGGGGCTGCCCGGCCTCAGCCTCGCCTTCGGGCTCTGGGAGCAGGCCGGCGTCGGTATGACCGCGCACCTCGGCAGGGCCGAACTGGGCCGCCTGCGGCGCCAGGGCATCGGCACCCTCACCCTCGACGAAGGACTGCGCGCCCTCGACCTCGCGCTGGCCCGGCCCGAACCGTACCTGGTGCCCGTCCACCTGGAGCTCGCCTCGCTGCGGCACGCGCTCGGCGACGCCGAACCGCCCGCCGTGCTGCGCGCGCTGGTCGGGCCGCGCCCCACCGCGCACCAGGCCGGTGCCCAGGAGGACGAACCGACGCTCCACGACCGGGTGGCGGAACTGCCCGAATCCGAGCGGCTGGACGTACTGGCCGACATGGTCCGCGACGAGGTGGCCGCGGTACTCGGTCTCTCCGGTCCCGAGGAGGTGCCGAGGGACAAGGCGCTGCGTTCGCTCGGGCTCGACTCGCTCACCATGATCGAGCTGCGCAACCGCCTCGCCAAGCGCGCACACGTCACCCTGCCGGCCACGCTGGTCTTCGACTATCCGACCGCCGACGCCATCGCCGGGCTTCTGCTCCGCGGCGGCGTCTCCCAGTGAGAAGGAGTACGGCTTGAACATCGCGGGTCTGTTCATCGCGGGTATCGGGACCTACCTGCCGCCGGCGACCAAGGTAGAGCAGGCCGTCGCCGACGGCCGGTACGATCCCCAGGAGGCCGAGGACACCCAGCTGGAATCCATCTGCGAGGCCACGGACGAGACACCGCCCGACATGGCCGTCAGCGCGGCCCGCAGCGCGCTGGAGCGGTCGGGCCACCGCCCCGAGGACGTCAAGCTGATCCTGCACGCCAGCATCTACTTCCAGGGTCTGGAGCTGTACTCGACGGCCTCCTACATCCACCGTGCCGCGCTGGGCACCCACTCGGCGCTCGCCTTCGAGGTCAAGCACGCCTCCAACGGCGGCATGACCTCCCTCGACGTCGCCGCCCGCTACCTCGCGAGTGCGGACGACCACACGGCCGCCCTGGTGACCACCGCGGACAAGTGCTGCCTGCCCGCGATCGACCGCTGGAACTGCGACATAGGGATCGTGCCCGGCGACGGCGCCACCGCGATGGTGCTCAGCCGGAGGTCGGGCTTCGGGAGGGTGCTGAGCACGTCCACGGTGTCGGACCCGACCCTCGAACGCCTGCACCGCGGAGACCAGCCGTTCGCCTCCTACAGCGATCCGACCAGGCCCGTCGACCTGCGCTCGCGCAAACTGCAGTACCTGGGTGACGTGGAGCTCGACGAGTTCACCCGCCGGTTCCGGGCGGGTCTGCAGAGCTGCGTCGACGGCGCGCTGGCCGACGCCGGCATCGAGCTCCGCGACGTCGCCCGTTTCGCCCTCCCGCACTCCGGGCGCGTCGTGCTCCAGCGCGAGTACCTCCGCCAGCTGGGTGTCGACGAGGCCCGCACCACCTGGTCCTGGGGGCGCACGGTCGGTCACATCGGCGCCGGCGACCAGATCTCCGGCCTCGGCCACCTGGTGGAGACCGGCGCCCTGAACCCCGGCGACCACTGCCTGATGCTCGGTGTCGGCGCCGGCTTCACCTGGACGTGCGCCGTGGTGCAGATCGTCGAGCGTCCCTCGTGGACGTCGCCGGCCGGGTCGCAGTGGTCGTCTTCGTCGCGCGAGGGCAGCTGATGCGCGCCTGTGTCTTCCCGGGCCAGGGCGTCCAGAAGAAGGGAATGGGCCGGGGCCTCTTCGGGAGTTTCCCCGAACTCCTGTGTGCGGCCGACGAGGTGCTCGGATACTCGGTCGAGACGCTGTGCCTTGAGGACCCCGAACGGCTGTTGCGGAAGACGGAGTACGCACAGCCCGCGATCTACGTCGTCAACGCGCTGCACCATCTGACGGCGTGCCGGCAGGGTCGCCCGCCCGCGGACTGTCTGGCCGGCCACAGCCTCGGCGAGTACAACGCGCTCTTCGCCGCGGGCGCCTTCGACTTCCGGACCGGCCTGGTGCTGGTGAAGCGCCGCGCGGAGCTGATGGGCCGGGCCGACGGCGGCGGGATGGCGGCGGTGGTCGGCATCTCCGAGGGAGCCATCGAGGAGACGCTGAAGGCGCACGGCGCCGCCGGGGTCGTCATCGCCAACCACAACGCCCCCGAGCAGTTCGTGCTGTCCGGGAGCAAGGAGGAGCTGGCGCGGATCAGACCGGTCTTCGAGCGGCTGGATGGCGTGCGGGGATTCGTTCCGCTGCGGGTCAGCGGGGCGTTCCACTCGCCGCACATGGCGAGGGCCGCCGAGGAGTTCCGGGAGTTCCTGGAGCCGGTCCCGTTCGGGGAGCTCAGGACACCGGTCGTCTCCAACGTGACCGGCCGCCCCTTCGAGCCCGGCGGACAGTCGGTCCGGCAGGCACTCGCCGAGCAGATCACCCGGCCCGTCCGGTGGGACGAGTGCGTTCGGTACATGCGGAAGGCGGGCGTGTCGGAATTCGTGGAACTGGGCGAGAGCAAGGTCCTGACATCCCTCATCGAGAAGATCACGGCGGAGGAGGACCAAGCGCACGGAGGACGCCGGGAACTGATCGAGCGGATCAAGCGGGACGTCCTCCGGCCCGAGGTCGGCGACGCGGCGCTCCAGTTCGACGAGAACCAGTCGTTCCGGCAGCTCGGCCTGGACTCCATCGTGTACGTCCGGCTGGCCCGCAAGGTCCAGGCGGTGTTCGGCATCCCCTTCAAGCCGGACATGATGTACGCGAACCGGACATGCGCCGCTCTGGCCGACTATCTGCTCGCGCGGCAGGCCGAAGCGCAGGCCGAAGCGCAGGCCGATGCGCAGGCCGATGCGCAGGCCGCCCCGAAGGCCGAAGCGAAGCGCGCCCAGAAGACCGAGCCGAAGGCCGCGCCCGAGGACGGCGGACCCTGGCGCGACTACCGTGACGAACGCGTCCTGGCGCTGCTGCGCGACTGCGCGAACGGCACTCTGAGCGTCGGGAAGGCCATCGAGAAGCTCCGCACCGGGGGCGCCTCTCATCGGTGAGGAGACGCCTCCGGCAGGGGGACGAGAGCGAGGGCGGTGCGGAGGGCGGCCGGGAGATCGAAGGCTGCCATGCCGAGTGCGTTGAGCCAGGAGAGGAACTGGGGGAGTGGGGACTTCATCTTGTGTGCGAGGTGCATCAGGTCGGAGACGTACCGTACATCTGAGTGGCCCCTGGTCACATGACATTCGCGTATGAGAGCCAGTGCCAAGTGATAGGTGAGGCCAGGCGGCAGGTCCTCGCGATTGGTGGCGATGCCGTACGAAGCCAGCCGCTGGGCCAGCTCGCGGGGTCTGACATGAAACGACTGGGCAGCGAACACCAGCCGGGCGAACGGGACGGTGGCGCCGGTCTCCGTCGCCCACCAGTCGAAGCCGCCGTCCACGGAGAGGAGCTGCTCGTCCAGGGCATCGGGATGCGAGGGCGGCCGCAGCGGAATGACGTAACCGAACTGCCTGGCCCGGGCAATCACACGCGCGAGGGGCCAGCCGCGCTCTGCGGCACATGCGAGGAGAGGAGCGTAGGGAATGGGTCCGGGCGGCTGTCCTAGGTGCTGCTCCCCACGGAGCAGGAGCAGATCGTCGGATCCCGCGTCGGCGGGGAACGTGTGTGGCGGCGCGAAGCCCAGTGCTGTGAGTCTGGAGAGTACCTCTGGCACCGGGATGTCGAGAGCTTGGGCTGACGCGAGGAGATGTCCGGCCGTCAGCGGCTCAGCCGTGTCCACCCACGGCGACTCACCGTTCAGGCCCCGGCTCAACAGGGTGACTATCTCGGCGGTCGGGAATGCCGGAAGCGCTCCCGGGTCGGCGGGGAAGCCGTACTTGGTGAGGCGGGCGCAGACGTCGGCGACGGACAGTCCCAGCGTGAGCGAGGCGAAGGCGATGTGCCCGAGCGGCGCGGGTTCTCCGGGGTACAGACATCGCAAGTCCTCGTCCGAGACGCCCAGCGTCAGCACCGGTTCGTTGCGCGCGGCGAGAGCTACGGCGATCAGGTCGTCGGACACCTCGTACCCTTGCGCTCGCAGCCCCTGCGCCACCTCGGCGAGTTCCAGGTCCCATCTTCGCGCGTACCGTGCGAAGTCGTGCATGGAGAGCGGAGCCCGGCCAGGCTCCTCCTGGGCATCGCCCGTCAGTTTGAGCAAGGCCGCACGTGGCGACGGTTGAGGCTGCCCACTCGAATCGTAAGAGGCCAAGAGCTGTTTTTTCGAATCCCGCCACCGCCACATTGCCGAGCCCGTCTGGCGGGCTACGAGGTGCTGGTCCGACGGCAGTGCGGGCAGCACCTCGCCGAACTCGCTCAGCTCCGGACAGAACTCGGTGAGGGCGGTGAGCGGCTCGTTGGGCCGGTGTGCGAGGAGGCGCCACAGATAGATGTGATCGGGTACCGCCTTGTCCATAATTTGGGCTGCGAGCAGGCGGTAGGCCAGATTGTCCAGCGCTGAGAAGGTTGAAGTGCTCAGCAGCTCGACGTCCGGGGGGAAACATCCGGTCCGTGCGGCATTGAATTCGATCCCGCCGAGCTCGAAGGTACGGCCCCGCTCGATCATGGCTAGGGTAAGGATGTCGGCCACGCCCGGGTTGGCCGCCGCCGCCAGGCACACCCATGCGAACGTCGGCACGGTCTCGTCGTCCGCTACCAGCGCCGAGGCGGCGCCGCGCAGCAGCTCCGCCACGCGGTCCGCCACGTCGTCGAGGATCTGGGACCGGTCGGCGGTGAGGCGGCCGGGTGAGAGGGGGCCGGAGAGGTTCACGACGACGCCGCTCAGCCCGGGGCCTTCGGCGGACAACACACCGCGGCGCACACCCGGCTGGACGACGAGCCCGTCCACGAGCAGCGCACCGCCGCTCTCGCACCAGACGACCTTGGCCCCCTCCGGCGCGCCGGCCCACTCGGACAGGACGCCGCGCACGCTGAGCCCCTGGCTCTCCCCGCGCCGGCCGGCACGGGGCCGCAGCCGACCCGGCTCCCAGGTGGTGGCCCGCTCCTCGTCACGTGCGGTGGTCCTGAACTCCGCGATGCCCAGGACCCGTTCGAGGGCCGCCACGCTGGACCAGCGGCTGTTCGGCCCGGAGTTCGGTTCGCGCAGGTAGAGACGGACCCGGGTACCGGGCTCCTGGCCGCGGTCCGCGAGCTGGTTGATGCGGAACAGGTGCCCGGGGCCGAAGATCGAGACTTCCAGCAGGGGGCCGAGGGCTCCGGTGCGGCTCATCCGGCAGGTGGTCACCCGTATCTCGTCCGCGAGCATGAAGTAGCTAAGCACACCGATGCCGAACCGGCTGTTGGGATGGAACGGGATCCCCTGCTGGCGCCAGGCCGCGAGTTCCAGCTTGAAGTCGGCCTGCTCGGGGAAGCGCGCCCCGGCGTTCGAGAAGACGCCGCGCAGTTCCGCCTCGCCCATGCCCACTCCGTCGTCATGGCACTCGACGTACCTCCGGCCGTCCGCGTCAACGGCCTGGGTGAACGTGATCTCGCCCCGGTACGGATAGGCGGCCGGACCGGTGCTCTCCAGATACCGGCTACGGGCCCGGCGGAACCGGCACGCGTCCAGGGCGTTTTGGTACAGCTCCCGGATGGCGAGGTCGGGGTCCTTGTAGAGCTGCACGCCCATCAGCAGGCCCCGGATCCGGCGTTCGTCCAGGCGGAAGCTGGCCCAGCCGGTGAAGACTCCCCTGGCGGGGGTCAGACCGTCGGTGGACAGCCGGGTTGGCAGGGCGGGCATGGGCACGTTGATCCGCTCGCGAACGGTCCTGGTGATTGCGTGCAGCAGCTCGTCGGTCCGCAGGACGTAGGCCCGCAGCGCTTCGACGACCGCCTCATGGTGGCACTCCGCCCGGAAGACGGGAAGCTCGGGGGTGCCGCCCCAGTCCGCCCGCTGCAGTGTGCGCCGCAACTGGGACACATCGACCGGGAACGGGATGCCGAGGTGCTCCACCACGATCTCCGGCAGCGCGGTGAGCTCGGTGGTGGCGGCGTAGGCCAGGGCGAGGAGGAGGCTCAGGCGCTGCTCCCGGATCCGCTGGCTGCCGGGGCCCCGGACCCGTTCGTCGGCGTGCAGCCGGCCGAGGTGGTCCGGGTTGCAGACGTCCGGGCCCCGGCGCAGCCCGTGCAGCAGCAGGCTGATCCGCTCCGGGGTGAGGACGTCCCCCAGGGTCCGCGCCGCGTCACCGGTGAGCTCGATGAGGGCGCCGATCGTGTGCTCCTCCGCGAAACCGCCGGCCTGCAGGAGCCAGCGGTGGAACAGCCACCAGCCTATGGGGGCCTCGGCTGCCGGACGCAGCAGTGCCCGGGCGACCAGGACGTCATACCCCTCGGCGAAGGCCTCGAAGGACCGGCGCTCCTCCGTCGCACGCTCCGAGCGCCTCAGCACGCCGGGGCCGACCGCGGCCAGCCCCGACGCGAGGTCGAGCGAGTGTGCCTGGTAGAGGAACGGGGCGAGGACGAACAGCGCCGCCTCGGCCGGGTACAGGTCGAGCGGTGCCTCCTGGGCGGGCTCGCCGAGCAGCCATTCGATCCGGGCGAGGAAGCGGGCGGCCAGGTCCGGGTCCGGCCACGGATCGTCGGCCAAGGCCTGTCCGACGTGGTCCCGCAGCCGGGCCAGACCAGCGGCCACCTGCGCGCTGTGCAGACGGAACGGGGCCGCGTCGCGTTCGGCGGGGATGTGCGTCCACACCGAGGAGTGGAAGACCGCGTGCGCCCAGTCGACCGCCGCCAGGTCGGGGGGCAGGTCGTTCTGCCGATCGTAGCCGAGGTTCAGCTGCCCGATCGAGCCGGTCTGAATTACCGGCCCGTTGACCGTGCTGTCTCTGAGATCGTTGCGGCTGCCCCGGTGTTCCATTCCGCCCCCTGCCTCGCTCGGAGCCAAGCGTAGGACGGCGGACCCCGTCGGCTCAGTCGGCTGGGCCGATCAGGGTGGCACCGGGCAGGGCAGGGCCGCTCCCGAGGGGCGGCGACGGGGCGGGCGGCTCAGCCGACCTGTGCCGTCCAGTCGTCGTTGGCGTGGGCGAGGGCCAGGCGCAGCGACGGGCAGTCGAACCTGCTGCCGGGCGGCGGCGGGGTGCTGTCGGGCGTGCTGTTGCCCGGCGCGGCGGGCGTCCACGTCGATCCGGACAGCACGCGGATGCCGCTGCTCTCGAAGGTCTGACCGGCCATGTCCCCGCAGTAGTAGCCGGCGCCGGTCGCGGGGTTCACCGAGGTGTAGACCTCGAACATGTCCCAGCCGAACGGGAACTGCGGCAGGTCGTAGCTGCCGGAGCTGGTGAAGTAGCTGTCCCAGGCGTGCGTCCGGTAGTTGTACAGGTAGGACGTCCAGGTGTTGGACGCGGCCGACGTCCGGTGGATGTCCACGTTGTAGGCGGGCCTGCCGTTCACCGTGGTGGTGTAGGTGGACAGGAAGGCGGAGTCCATCGGGGTGAGCTTGCCGACCCGGTCCCGTCCGCCGCACCAGTCCCACGCCCACAGGTCGGGACCGTCCGGCGTGTAGGCGGTGGTCATCTCCATGCACGCGCCGCCGGCCGGGATGGCCGTCGGCGCGTAGACGTAGTCGCCGCCGCTGGTGGCCTTGGCGCCGGGCACGACGCTCTGGGTGGCCTGCAGGCCCAGGCTGGCGCCGTTGGGCAGGTTCACGCCCCAGGTCGTGTGCAGTTGGGCGGCCTGTGAGTCCTGTGAGTCCTGTGTGTCCCGCGTGGCCCGGGCGGCAGGGCTCTGCCCGGTGGCGGCGTGCGTCCGTTCGTAGGTGAGCTGCCGGAACCGGTCGGCCGCGCCGCCGGCCGCCCGCTGCGCGGCCTTTCCGGTGAGGCCCGGGACCTCGCCGGCGATAGGTGCGACGGCGCCGCGTGACGCCGGGTCGTCGGCGGGCGGCCGGGCGATGCCGGCGGTGCCCGGGGACTCCGCGTTCGTGTGTGCCGGTATCCGCGCCGCTGACGGTATGTGTGCGGATGCCGCCGGGTGGGCTGGCGCCGGGGCCGCCAGCGCGGGGTTCAGCCCGCCGGCGGCGAGCAGGGCGGCTGCCGCGGTCAGGACCGCGGCCACGGTTCTCGCTCTGGTACCACGGAGCATGCGCATGGGGGGATGCCCTTCTTCTTCGCTGTCGCTGCGATCGCTCTGACGGGGGTGGATCGGCCTCCACCGGTGCCTGCGTCCACCGGTGCCGTGCGTCAGCTCGTGGCCCAGTACACGGTGTAGTACTGGTGGTGTGTGCGGGCGATGGGCGCCAGGGTGACCGTCCTGCCGTCGGCGGTGGCCGTGAACGTCAGGGGCGCCGATGCCGCGCGTATTGAGCCGGTGGTGAGCGTGGGCATCCGCGACGGCCGGCTCGTTCCGTAGCCGCCGGCCAGGACGACGGGGCCGTGCAGCACCGCGGCCACGCGGGAGTTGTCGGGAGTCGGCTCGATCGTGGTCCGCATCGGCAGGGAGACCTTGACCGTGTCGCCGGGCCGCCAGGCGCGGTCCACGGTCAGGCGGCTGCCCGGCGCGGGTGCCGGCAGCGGCGTGCCGTTGACGGTGGCCTGCGCGCCGCTCGCCCAGGACGGGATGCGCACCGACAACTGGTGCGTGGCACTCCCCGACACCACCGTCAGCGTGGTGCCCGCCTCGTCCGGGAAGTTGGTGGTCTGCCGCCACACGACGCCCTTCTCGGTCCAGGTGACCTCGGAGGGGATGAAGAGGTTCACCAGCAGGCGCGTGTCGTCGTGGGTGTAGACGGTGTCGGCGAACTTGGCCTGCGTCTCCATGCCGGTGCCGTGGTCGCAGGAGAAGTTGGTGTAGTCCGTCGAGTACACGTTGGGGTCGGAGCCCATGAACGACGGCTGCTGTTTGAACGCGCCGGGGACCAGACCGGTGTAGTAGATGTTGAAGCCGTGGGCCGAGTCCGGGTCCTGCTCGCCGAGCATCTGGTTGAACAGGGTGCGCTCGTAGTAGTCGAGCAGGTCGGCGCGGTCGGGGGCGTGGAAGTGCACCAGGCGGGTCAGCTTCAGCATGTTGTAGCTGTTGCAGTTCTCGCAGGTGCCGTTGGAGAGCTGGGAGGCGATGGCGTCGGGCTCGTGGAACGCCTCACCGTTGCTGTTCCCGCCGATGACGTAGGTGTGGTGGTCGGTGACGATCTTCCAGAAGTTCTCGCCGATGCTGCGGTACTTGGCGTCCAGGCCCTCTTCCCACTGCCGCATCGCGCCGACCATCTTCGGTATCTGGGTGTTGGCGTGCAGCCCGGCGAGCCGGTCCTCGTTCCGGGCGAGGGGGTCGAGGACGCGGGCGTGGTAGAACCGCTCGGACACCGTCAGCCATCGTGCGTCGCCGGTGATCGCGTGCAGGTTGGCCAGCACCTCGGCCATCCCGCCGAACTCCGTCTCCAGCACCGCCTGCATCTGCTGGTACGACAGGCGTGCGGTGCGGGCGTCCACCCATGCGGCCTGGCGCAGCACCACCTCCAGGGCCTGCTGGTTGCCGGCCAGCTGGTACTGGTCGACGAGACCGGCCATGATCTTGTGGATGGTGTAGTACGGCGCCCAGACGTCGGTCCTGGCCTCCAGCCGGTCGAAGAAGCTCTCCGGGAACGCCGACAGGTACCCCGTCCGGAACCCGGCCTGCGGTGAGCGCGCCTGGCACTCGGCGAGCGCGGCGACCACCCGGGCGCCCTTGTCGCGCAGCGCGGTGTCCCCGGTGTTGGCGTACGCCAGGGCGAGTCCGGACATCAGGTGGCCGGTGCTGTGGCCGCGCAGTTCGACGTCGGGTCCCTCCCAGCCGCCGCACGGCTGGGCGGAGCTGGCGATGCCGACGTTGCGGCGGAAGGTGTGCAGCAGGCGGTCGATGTCGACGAACCGCAGATAGGCGGAGTTGCGCGCCTGGTTGTCGCGGAAGACGCCGGGGAGCAGCTTGACCGCGGTGAGCGGGAAGGCGCGGACGGCGGTTGCCGCGCGGGGTCTTCTGGACGCGGTGGGGGTGGCAGGGGCGGCGGGGGCGGCTGCCTGCCCGCCGTGTGCCGTCGTGGGTGCGGCGAGTGCGGGGGTGCCGCCCGTCGCCGCCAGGGCGGCGGCCCCGCCTGCCGCCGCGAGGAAGTGCCGCCTGCGCAGGTGTCGGCTCATGCCTGGCCTCTCGTATGCCGGGGCCCTCGGCCGGGCCCGTGGTGTCGCGCTCCATGTCCCGGAGGTGCGCGATGTGGGGGACGTTCGAGATGTCGTGACGACTATTCGAGATTTCGAACGATGTGCGACATACTGTGCAGCCCTCAAGGTACCGAGGAACACCGGCGTGTCAATGGGCCTTACGTGGCGGGGTGGTGCTCGCCTTCCCGGGCCCAGGAGGGGCCCGGTTCCGGCGCGACGTTGTGGAAATTCACCTCGCCTCCGCAGGTGGTGCAGGTGAGGCGGACGTCCGCACGGTGGCCGCAGTCCAGGTGCCGGAGCACGATGGGCGGCCCGTCCGGTCCGGCCAGGTGCCGGTCGCCCCACCGCATCAACGTGGCGACCGCGGGGAAGAGGTCCCGCCCCGCCTCCGTCAGCACGTACTCGTACCGGTCCGGGTCACTGGCGTACTTCACCCGGGCGAGCAGGCCCGTGTCGACCAGGGTCGCCAGCCGGGCGGACAGGGTGGGGCGGGGGATCGACAGGTTCCGCTGGAAGCGACTGTAGCGGCGGACGCCGAGGAACGCCTCGCGCAGGATCAGCAGGGTCCAGCGTTCGCCGACGAGCCTCAGGGTCCGCTCGACCGACTCCGCGTCGAAGCGGTGGGCGAGGTCGCGCTCGACGGACCCGGAGCGCGGCCCGGGACGTGCCGGGGTGTCCGTCCCGGCGCCCCTACCGGGGAGCGCCGGGGCGTCCGATCCCGACTCCTTTCCGGGGTGCGCCGGGGTGTCCGTCCCGGCGTCCCTTCCGAGTCGGGCCGGGGTGTCCGGCCTGGGGCGTCGTCCGGGCCGCGCCGGGTCGCCGGTCACAGGGCCAGGACCAGCTTGCCGGTGTTCTCCCCCGCGAACATCCCGAGCAGCGCCTCGGGGAACCGCTCGACGCCGCCCTCGACCACATGGGTGCGCTCCCTGAGCCGGCCGGAGCGCAGCCATTCGGACAGCTCCACCCTGGCCTCGGCGTACCGCGCCGCGTAGTCGAAGATGACGAACCCCGTCATGGACGCCCGCTTGACGAGGAGTTGCATATAGTTCGACGGCCCCGTCATGCCGTCTGCGGAGTTGTACTGCGACACGGCTCCGCTGAGCACCACCCGGGCGCCGCGCGCGAGCCTGGCCAGCACGTCGTCCAGAATGTCGCCGCCGACGTTGTCGAAGAACACGTCCACGCCGTCCGGGGCGAGGTCCTTCAGCTGCGCCCGCACGGAGCCGGCCTTGTAGTCGACGGCTCCGTCGAAGCCCAGCTCGTCCACGAGGTAGCGGCACTTGTCGGGGCCGCCCGCGATGCCGATGGCACGGCATCCCTTGATCTTCGCGATCTGCCCGGCCAGGCTGCCGACGGAACCGGCGGCGGCGGAGACGACCACCGTCTGGCCGGGCTCCGGACGGCCGATGTCGAGCAGGCCGAAGTACGCCGTGAGACCGCTGAAGCCGAGCGCGCCGAGGTGGACGGGGGCCTCGCCGAGGGAGAGGTCGACCGCGGCGACGCCCTTGCCGTCGCTGACCGCGTACCGCTGGACGCCGAAGGTGCCGCTCACCACCTCGCCGACGGGGTGGCCGGGGTGGTGCGACTCGACGACGTGCCCGATTCCGGCGGCCCGCATCACCTCGCCCAGACCGACCGGGGGTACGTAGGAGCGGCCCTCGTTCATCCACGAGCGCATGGCCGGGTCGATGGACAGGTAGTCGACCGCCACGAGGAACTCGCCCTCGCCGGGCCGCGGGGCCGGTTCCTCGACGTACTTCCAGTCCGAGGCCTTGGGCAGGCCGACGGGCCGAGCCGCCAGGCGGTACTGGGCGTTGGTCCGGGTCACGTGGGGGGCTCCTTCTTCGGTGCGGGTGCGGGTGCGGGTGCGGGTGCGGGTGCGGGCGCGAGTGCGGGTGTGGGTGCGGGGGCGGAGGTGCGGATGCGGTGGGCTGGAGTGTGCGGGGGCGGGTGCGCGGGGCTCGGGTGTGCGGGGCTCGGGTGTGCGGGTGTGGTGCCGGCTCCCGGCGCGGGGCCGGGGCGCCGTCCTCACAGCTGGTCGGTGCGGATCGGCAGGCCCAGCAGGTGGCGGCCCGCCACCTCGAAGGTGGCGGCGTTCACCTGGAGGTGGGCGGTCGCGGTGTGCGCGTCGCGGAACCTGCGTTGCAGGGGCGAGTCCTCGTACACGGCCGCGCCGCCGCCCAGTTCGTACATCGCCGACGTCACCTCGGCCGAGGTCCGGGCCGCGTGGGTGGCGGCGAGGCGCAGCCCCACCCGCAGGCCGTCCGGGACCGGGGCCTCGTCCTGTGCGGCGTCCCACGCCTCGGACACCGACTGGTAGTACAGCAGGCGCGCGGCGCGCAGGGAGGCCTCGGCGCGGGCCACCGCGGAGTGCGTCGAGCTACGCTCGGCGAGCGTCCGGCTCGAACCGGAGGGCCGCCGGACGGTCGCCAGCGCCACGAGGTCGTCGACGGCGCCACGGGCGTTGCCGAGGGCGGCCGCGGCCACCGACAGGGCGAAGAAGCCGAAGAGCGGGAAGCGGTGCAGCGGGGCGGCGTCCGCGGGCGGCCCGTCGACCACCGACGCCACCCGGTGGGCCGGGACGAACACGTCGTCGGCCACGGCGTCGTGACTGCCGGTGCCGCGCAGGCCGCCGGTGTGCCAGGTGTCCAGGACCTCCAGCTCGGCCGTGGGCATCGCGACGACCCGCAGCACCGGCGCGGAGCCCTCCGCGGCGTCGGGGTCCGCGAGGACGCATCCGGCGAGCAGCCAGTCCGCGTGGGTCACACCGCTGCAGAAGGACCAGCGGCCCGAGACCCGCACGCCGCCGTCCACGGGCCGGGCCTTGCCGCGGGGCGCCCACACACCCGCCCCCACCGACCGTGGGTCGCCGAAGACCTCCTCGGCGCCCTTGGCCGGCAGGTAGGCGCTCAGCAGGCTGGTGGTCGCGGCGATCGCCACGCACCACCCGGCGGACGCGTCGCCACGGGCCACCGCCTCGGCGGAGCGCAGCACCTGCGCGGGTGGCACCTCGGGACCGCCCAGGGCCTTCGGGACGCCCGTGCGGCACAGCCCGCCGTCGACCAGCGCGGCCACGAGCTGCTCCGGCAACGACCGCTGCTCCTCGGTGCTGCGGGCCAGGGTCCGGGCCAGATCCGCGCTCTCCAGCGCGGCTCCGCGCAGTTCCCCGAAGCCGCCCCAGTCGTCGTCCGCGGTCGATCCGGCCCTGCCAGGCATCGTCGGCAACCCCAATCGGTTCAGATTTCTTACCGGTTCAGAAAACTAACCAGGGTGGCGGGCAACGTCAACAGGGGATGCCAACGCCTCGCGGTCCGCGGGAAAAGGGTTTGAGGGAGGCGGCGCCCCGCTGTTACGTTCGTGGTGGACCGTGAAGTCGTCGTATGGAGGTGAGCCCCGTGAACACAGTTACCCGTGGGTGCTCCCTCAACCCGTCACGGTCCGGCGGCTGACGTTCGGTGTCGCCAGGAGCGCCTGAGATCGAGGCACTCCTGGAAGGAGACTCCGATGAACACGAAGCCCTTCACATCCGGCCTGAGCGAGAACGCGGTGATGATCACGCGCGTCGCGGACAGGCAATGGCATGCACTGGATGACGACCTGGTGGTCGGCCGCGGGCATGCGGAGCACCGGCCCGACGGACGCTTGTTCGTCAGCATCGACGCCTGGCACGACGCCACCTTCGACCGGCTCGCCGAGGCGATGCTGGCGGAACTGCCGGCGCCGCTGTACACGCTGGTCGACGAAGCCGACGGCGAGCTGACCGCCGCCTGGCGGCGGGCCGGTTTCACGATCCGGCGCCGCGAGTGGGAGTACGTCGTGCCGACCGACCCGCGGGTCACGGGGCTCGGGGAGGTCCTGCCGCCTCCGGGCGTGACGATCGTGCCCGCCGGTCAGGCGGACGAGAGTCCGCTGCGGGCGGTGGACCGCGCGATCCGTGCCGAAGTCGAGGCGACCGCCGGGTGGTGGCAGTCGATGCCGGCGGAGGTGATCACCCGCCCCGAAGGCGACACCATCGTCGACCCGTCGAAGTACGCGGTGGCCGCGGCCCCGGACCGCTACCTGGGGCTGCTCCGGGTGGTGACGGTGCGCCGGCCGCGTATCGGGCTGGTCGCGGTCCGGGCCGGCGAGCAGCGCCGCGGCATCGCGCGGGCGCTGCTGGCCCACACGCTTCGGACGCTGCACCACCGCGGGTTCGCCGAGGCGTGGACCGAAGTCCACGAGTCCAACCGGGCAGCCTCGGGGCTCTTCGAGGGCATCGGCGCCCGGCCGGTGAGCAGCAACCTGGAGCTGGTGCGATGACGAGGAACAGGAACGTCATCGAAGTCGAGGGCAGGGTCGTCGAGTGCCTGCGCAGTGCCATGTTCACCGTGGAGCTCGAGAACGGCCACCAGGTGCTCGCGCACATCAGCGGGAAGATCCGCAAGAACTACATCAAGATCATGCTGGCGGACCGGGTACTGGTGGAGCTCCCGCCGTACGACCTGACGCGCGGCCGGATCGTGTTCCGGTACCGGAACTGACCGCGGGTCCGCACCTTCCGCGGTAGCTGATCCCGGGGCTCCGGTCACGGCGTCTCCGTGACCGGGGCCCCGCCATGCACAGGATGCCCGGCGGGCCCGCTGCCGGCGACGGCCCGCGCCGTCAGGCGGCCCGGTGGCCCGCGTTCGAGTTCGGTGCGCAGTTGTGCGCGGTCCACGGCCTTCTCCCACTCGCCGACGACCAGGGTCGCCACGCAGTTGCCCGCGATGTCGGTGAACACGAAGGCGGCGGAGAGGATGCTGTGCACGCCCAGCACCAGGGCGATGCTGCTGACCGGGATCGTGTGGGTCGCGCTCGGGGTCAGCGCCGGCACGGCGATCGCGGACCCGGACACCCCGGCGCCGCCCTTGGACGTGAGCAGCAGCACGAGCCGCAGACCGGGCTGGGCCCCCAGCTCAGGGCCGTCCCGGTGGACTGGGCCTGCGAGTCGTCGTGCCGGACGAAGGCGGGGTCCGCGTACTCCGCCACGTGTGCGGTACGGAGCGCCCTCACCGCCCCGGCGGACGCCATCGAACGGCGTCAAGGTGCCATCACCCGGAGCCCCCGGCGCCTGCCGGCCCTCTGGTGACGCTGCTCTACGGGCGTGTTGCGTGCCCGTTGGGCGGCGAACCCGCTCGGCTCCGGGCGGAGAGCACCCGTGTGGGTGATCTCCGGGTAGGGCTGTCGCTGCGACGATGGAAGCGGGGATCAGCCGGCGTGCCATCGAGCGGTCCAGCGGGCTGCGAGCCCTCGCTCCCGTCGGAAGTCATGTCATGACGAAGCCTGATGCCTCCCGGGCACGCAGTGCCGGGCCGTCGGCAGCAGACAACGCGCTGGCCACCGCGGTGGCCTGGAGGCCTGCGGTAGCCGTCGCGGGTGCGGTGGCCGGCATCCTGCTGGTCTTCGCCGGATCGTACGGATACCACCCGGACGAGATGTACTTCCGGCTGCTGGGCAAGCACGGACCGGCCTGGGGGTTCGTCGACGAGCCCCCCTTGCTGCCGTTGCTGGTGCGGGCTTCGACGGAGGTCTTCGGAGACAGCCTGTGGGCAGTCCGCGTGCCTTCTGCCGTGTGCGCCGCTGTGGTGGTGCTCCTTGGAGCCCGGATCGCCGCGGAGTTCGGCGCCGTACGGCGCGCCCAGGTACTGGCCGCCGCCGGCCTTGGCACATCGCTCCTGGTGCTGAGGTTCGATCACTGCGCGCTGACCACCAGCGTGGACGTCACGGCTGGCACGGCCGTCCTGCTGTGCATGCTCCGAGCCCTGCTGCGCGGTGACGGCCGGTACTGGATCGTGGCCGGTGCCGTCTGTGGCATCGCCCTCTACGCGAAGTACACCGTCGCGCTGCTGCCGCTGTCGGTACTGGCGGCCTCGACGGTGACGGGGCCCCGCGCCGTGCTGCGGGACCGCCGGCTGTATGCCGGAACGGCCCTGGCGCTGCTTCTGGCCGCGCCCAGCCTGATCGTCTACCAAACGGCCAGCGGCTTCCCGCAGCTGGAGATGGCGCGCGCCCTGGGCGCCGCCGTCGACCCCATGGAGCGCGCACTGTTCCTCCCGGGCCTGGCGCTGATCCTCGGCCCCGTGATGACCGGGTTCTGGGCCACCGGGCTGGTCGGTGTTCTTCGTGAGCCGTCCTGGCGGCCGGCCAGGGCCGTGGGCGCGGGATTCCTCCTGGCCGCGGCGGCAACGTGGGCACTCGCCGGAAACCGCCCCGACTACACCGGGGGCTTCCTGATCGCGCTGTACGCCGCGGGATGCGCCCGGGCCGACCGGTGGATGAACCGGAGGACACGCCGCCTGCCGCTGGTCGCGACCGCCCTGTCCATGGCAGCGGTCCTCCAGCTCCCCTTCGAGCTGCCCGTCCTGCCCGAGCGCTCCCTGGCCACGCTCCCGGTCAACGCTCTGTCCACCGACTCGGTCGGCTGGTCGCACGCGGTCGCCCAGGTGGCAGCGGTCTACCAGCGGCTACCGGCGCGCGACCGTGCGCACGCGGTCGTCATCGCCGACAACTACGGCGAAGCCGGGGCCCTGGACCGCTTCGGCCCCGCCCACGGCCTGCCGGCCTTCTACAGCGGACACAACGAACTGCACCGCTGGGGACCGCCACCGCAGCAGGCCGACGTGGTCATCGCCTGGGCCGTACCCGCCCCGCGCCTCAGAGCGGACTTCGGCCGGTGCGCGGTCCTCGCGCACGTCGACAACGGCCTGCACATCAACAACCCGGAACAGGGCACAGCCCTCTCCGTATGCCACCATCCACGTGCCCCGTGGCCCCAGCTCTGGCCCTCCTACCGCCACCTCGGCGCCTACCCGACCGGCTGAAACCCCCGCGGGCGCCGCAGCATCCCCTTGCGGTGCGGGGCCCGTCATCATCCGGCGAGCACCGGATCGATCGGAGGAGGCAGGGCGCCCTCACCTCATGTGGGCGTCTCCTCACCCCGGCTGCGTCCACGGACACACTCTCCGCCGGAGCCGGGGCCTGACGTTCGACGACAGGTCCTGGGGCCGCCCAGGGCCTCCTAGGTGATGTTCCGCGAGACCGCGCCCGTGCGGGGGTCGAGGTAGACCGACAGCTCGGCCACCAGCGGCTCCGTCAGGGTCACTTCGCCGTCCACCAGAGTCAGCGGCGCGTCGTGGCCGGGGACCATCACGACCGACGGGTCCTGCTCCATGATCGAGCGGAGTCGTGCGACGCTGGCGCGGCTGGCCTCGAAGTCCAGCGACGAGTGGACGTCCCCGGTGGACAGCTCGTAGCGGTTCTTGACTGAGTCCCCGGCGAAGAGCACATCGCCCCCGGTGACCGCCGCCCGGAAGCACATGTGCCCCGGGGTGTGGCCGGGCACGGCGATGGCCGTGATGCCGGGGACGATCTCGTCCCCGTCGTCGACGGTCCGTACGCGGTCGCCCAGCTCCAGGAGCCGGCGCACGTGCAGGTCCGCGACCAAGGGGGTCTCCGGCGGCTGCCGCGCCGACCACTCCAGT
Source organism: Streptomyces sp. DSM 116793 (assembly GCF_057320905.1). Taxonomy (NCBI): domain Bacteria; kingdom Bacillati; phylum Actinomycetota; class Actinomycetes; order Kitasatosporales; family Streptomycetaceae; genus Streptomyces; species Streptomyces sp. DSM 116793. The sequence continues at coordinate 6,110,504 of NZ_CM170494.1, forward strand.
TCCACCCGGCCGACCGTCAGGGTGGCGTTGGGGAACATGGTGAAGTTGCCGATGTGGTCCCAGTGGAGGTGCGTCGTCAGCACGTCCGTGACGTCCTCCCGGCGGATCCCGCGTGCGTCCAGCTCCCGGTGCAGCATCTCCACGTAGGCCGGGGGACCCGCGTCGACCACGACGGTCCGCGTGCCGTCCCGCAGGACGGAGACGCTGCACCATCCCAGACCGCCGTGCGTCAGGGTCGTCCCCGGGAAGCCGTTGACCAGGACGTCGAGAGTGTATGTGCCGTTCATTCGTTCTCCTGTGGCCGCGTGGCTCAGACCGCTTCGGGCCGCGTGGGCTGCAGCGGCTTCCTCGACATCGTCCAGGTGACCCCCGCACCGATCAGGAGGAGGGCCGCGGCGACGAGGAAGGGGACGGTGTAGCTGCCGGTCCAGTCGACCAGGTAGCCGGTGACGATGGGGGCGAGCAGGCCGAAGAGGTTGCCGCCCACGCCGGTCAGCGAGAACGTGCGGCCGCTGGAGGCCTTGTCCACGATCAGGTCGCTCGTCAGTGCCCAGTTCAGGGTGATCGCGGCGGTGTCCATGATGAGCACCCAGGCGATCAGGGCGACGACCAGAGCGGTGCTGTGCACCCAGGGCAGCGCCAGCAGCGGAAGAGTCAGCAGCATCACGACGGCGACCGCTTTGCGCCGGCCTCCGCGGAGCACGTCCGACCTCCGCAGGGCCCGGTCACTGATCCTGGCGGCGATCACACTGCCCACCGCGGCGATGCCGTAGGTCAGACCCGTGACCCAGCCGGAGCTGAGGATCTTCAGGTGGCGCTCGGTGGTGAGGTAGAGCGGCAGGAAGCTGAGGAAGAGGTAGCTGGTGTACACACCGCAGCCCTGGGTGATCATCAGACCCCAGACCGTCCTGGTCCGCAGCAGCTTCCCGATGCTCATCGGAGCGGCCGCCGTCTTCTCCGGAGAGCCCTCCCGCTCCTTCAGGATCATCGCGCGCTCGGCGCCGCTCAGCCACGTGGTCTTCTCGGGGGACTTGTAGACCAGGTACCAGAGCAGGCCCGCCAGCACGCCGATGCCACCCTCGACGAAGAAGGACCCGCGCCAGCCGAGCGCCACCACGAGGTAGGCGGCCACGATCGCGCCCACCGCGGGGCCCACCACGGTTCCGGCGTTGAGCACGCCGGTGAAGATGCCGCGCTCCCTCGCGGGCGCCCACTCCCGCACGGCGATGTTCCCGGACGGGAAGGTGCTGGCCTCGCCGCCGCCGAGCAGCAGGCGTGCCACGATCAGGGTGCCGACCCCCACGGCGACTCCGGTGAACAGCGCGCCGAGGGACCACACCACGATGGACAGTGCCAGCACCCGGCGGACGCCCCGCCGGTCGGCGATGACGGCCAGCGGGATCATCAGGGCCACATAGGCCCAGTTGAAGACGGACGTCGTCAGGCCGAACTCGCCCGTCGTCAGGCCGAACGCCTTGATGATCTCGCTGCCCGCCACCGAGAAATTCACCCGGTCCATGTAACCGAGGCAGGTGACGAGCCCCAGGACCGCGGCGATCACGTAGCGCCGCCTTCCCGGGGAGACCAGGGACGTTCTGGTGTCGTCCGTACCCGTCCCGATACCACTCGTGAGAGACATCATTGTCAGCCTCCTGCTGGCACTTCGATGGTGTTGAATGCGGCTCATTCGCCGGTTTGGTTCACACTCGCCAGCTCCAGCGAGATACCTGAGGCACGGATACGGTCGGCCGCCGCCTTCGGGAGACCGTGATCGGTGATGATCCGGTTGAATCTCCGCAGGTCCACGATGTCGTACATGCCGAACGTTCCGAATTTCGAACTGGTGACGGTGAGCACGGCCTCCGAGGCCGACTCCAGCGCCGCCCGTTTGACGTCGACCTTGGCCTCGGACGGCGTGGTCACACCCCGCCCGATGTCCCAGGAACTGGCGCTGATGAACGCCAGGTCCGTATTGATCTTGCGCAGCATCTCCGCGGCCAGCCGGCCCACCGCGGAGCGGTTCGCGTGTTCGAGCCGCCCGCCGGTGTGGATGGTCTCCACGTGCTCGGCGCCCATCAGCTGCTCGACGATCGCGAAGTCGTTGGTGATGACGGTCATGCCGGTCCGGGCGCGGAGCGCCGGGACGAGAGCGCCCGTCGTGGTTCCCGCGTCCAGGTAGATGACCATGTTGTCGTGCAGGAGCGTCTCGGCGACCCCCGCGATCGCCGCCTTCTCCGCCATCTCGCTGAGCGACTTGGCCGCGAAGGCCGGCTCGGAGCGCACCACGCCCGCGAGCCGGACCCCTCCGGGGACCGAGGTGACCCGGCCGTCCCGCTCCAGTGAGGCGATGTCCCTGCGCACGGTCATGTGCGAGACCCCGAGCAGCTCGGTGAGCTGCGCGATGCTCAGGATGACATCTCGCTGCAGCAGCGTGATCAGCTTCTCGCGCCGCTGCTCCGGAATGAGGTTGGCTTCCAGGTCGCCCATGAGTCTTCCCGTTCTCGACAGTCGGTGGGGTGTGCCGGCGGCTCCCGGGGCGGCCTACAGGCCCGGGGCCGGGCCGAGCTGCCTGCGCAGCGCGCTCAGCGCCGCGTACGCCTTGTCGCGGTAGGCGACCAGGGCAGCCGCCTTCTCGGACGGGATGTCGAGGAAGCCGCGCCCGCTCTTGAGGCCGAGATTCCCGGCCGCGACGGTCTCGGTGAGCAGCCCGGGGGCCGCCAGGCGCTCGCCGTACTCGGCGGCGAGGCTTTCGTAGGATGCCGCATACACGTCGAGCCCGGCCATGTCCCCGATCGCGAACGGACCGAACAGGGCCAGCCGGAACCCGAAGGCGTTGCTGACGACGGTGTCGATCTGCTCGGGGGTCGCGAGACCCTCCTCGACAACGCGCACGGCCTCCTTGTACAGGGCGAACTGGAGCCGGTTGGCGACGAAGCCGGGGCTGTCGGCGACCCGGGCGGGCGTCTTGCCGGCCGCGGTCATCAGCGCCTCGGCCGTGTCGACGACCGGCGCCGCGGTGCCGGAGTGCGGGATGAGCTCGACCGCGGGCACGAACGGCGCGGGGTTCATCCAGTGCACGCCCAGGAACCGCTCGGGGTGCTCGACCGCGGCCGCCAGCTCCTCGATGGGGATCGCGGACGTGTTGGTGCCGATGATCGTCGAGGGGGGAGCCGCCGCGGAGACCCTCGCGAGGGCGGTCTTCTTGACCTCCCGGCTCTCGAAGACGGCTTCCGTCACATAGTCCACATCGGCCACGGCCGCCTCGACGCTCTCCGCGGCACTGAGGCCCGCGGTGATGGTCTCGACGGCGCCCTGCTCGAACAGGCCCCGCTCCACGAAGCGGCCGGCCTCCTCTATCAGGCGGCGACGCGCGGCCTCGGCGCGCTCGGCGTCGACGTCACCGAGCACGACGTCGACCCCGGCCAGAGCCAGGACCTGCGCGATCCCGCCGCCCATGTAACCGGAGCCCACCACTGCCGCGCGCCTGATCCCGGTCGGCTGCACGCCGCCTCCCTCCGACGATGACTGGTTCACGGATCGACCTCCTGTGGTGCCCGCACACGGTTCGCGGGGCAGGGGACGCGGCTGGAACGCGGCGCCTCCGCCGGATCGCAAAACGGTCGTGATCGGACACTGGTTGCGACTGGGGACGGACTCTACACGAAGTTTCACACATGTCGACAGGCTGATAACATTTTTTCACAGATAGGATCATGGACTGCTATGGGTCCCGGCCAACCCGAGGAGGACCACGTGGTGCAGTGGGGCTGCATTGCCGACGACGTGACCGGCGCGACGGACCTCGCGACAAACCTGGTCGGACAGGGGCTGCGCACCGTCGTCCTGTTCGGCCCACTGGATTCCGCCGGGATGGCCCCCGCCGGCGCCCCGGAGGACGTCGACGCCGTGGTGATCGCGCTGAAGTCGCGCACGGCACCGGTCGACCAGGCGGTCCGGCAGAGCCTCGCCGCAGCGCGCCTGCTAGAGGACTTCGGCTGCGCACGCTTCTACGTGAAGTACTGCTCCACGTTCGACTCCACCCCGCAGGGCAACATCGGACCCGTCGTCGACGCGGTCGCCGAGTACCTCGGCGAGACGGTGACCATCGTGGTCCCGGGCTTCCCGGACGCCGGGCGCACGGTGTACCGCGGGCACCTCTTCGTGGGCGACGAGCTCCTCCACGAGAGCCCGATGCGGCACCATCCGCTGACTCCCATGCTCGATTCGAGCGTGACCCGGCTGCTCGCACCCCAGACGGCCCGGCGCGTCGCGCGGATCACACTGCCTACCGTCCGCTCCGGACCGCAGGCGGTCGCGGCGGCCCTCGCCCGACTCGGTGCCCAGGAGAGCCCGGTGTCGGCCGTGGTGGACACGATCACCACGGACGATCTCAGGACGATCATGGAGGGGAGCCGGGACCTGCGGCTCGTCACCGGCGGCTCGGGACTGGCCCAGGGGCTGGCCCCGCGGGAGAACCCCCGGGCACGTGACATCACCGCCCGGCCGGGCCGCCGCGCCGTGCTCTGCGGCAGCGCGTCGCAGCGCACCCGGGACCAGATCGCGAACGCCCGGGACCGGGTGCCCTGGCGCAAGCTGGACCTGGCCTCGCTGCGCGAGGACTTCGACACGGCCGTTGCCGGCGTCATCGAGTGGGCCGTGGGGGAGTGGGCCGCGGACCCTGCGGCGACACCCCTGGTCTACTCGGTCGACTCCCTCGACGACATCGCGCACCACGAACCCGCGGCGGGCGCCGAATCGCCCGCGGAGCTGGTCGAACGGGCCATCGGCGCGATCGCGCGCGGCTTCGTGGATGCCGGGGTGACCCAGCTGATCGTCGCGGGCGGGGAGAGCTCCGGAAGGGTCCTGGCCGACCTGCGCGTGACCGGGCTCCGCATCGGACCGGCGATCTCCCCAGGAGTCGCCTGGGGCGCCGCGACCACCAGCGAGGGCGCGCTCCTCGCCGTCGCACTGAAATCAGGCAACTTCGGGCCGGTCGACATGTTCACCACGGCGTGGAGCGCGCTGGAGCGAACCATCCAGAACGAGAGGACGGACAGCGAGAAGTGATCGCACAGGAGATCAGGGAAGAGCTCGTCGAGGCGGCGGCCGCGGTGGCCGCCACCGGCATGAGCCCCGGTTCGTCCGGGAACATCAGCATGCGTGACGGGGACCACATCGTCATCTCGCCCACCGGGGCGGATCTCGCCGCGCTGACCGCCGACGGGCTCTCCGTGCTCGACTTCAGCGGCACGCACCTGTACGGGCCGCGTCCGTCGAAGGAGTTCCCGTTCCACCGCGCCTTCTACCGGCGGGACGCCGACGCGACCGCCGTCGTCCATGTCCACTCGCTCAACGCCACCGCCGTCTCATGCACCGTCCCGTGGACCGTGACCAGCGCGATCCCCCCGGTGACGCCGTATTTCGTGATGCGCGTGGGCCAGACCCCGCTCATCCCCTACGCCGACCCCGGAGACGCCTCGCAGGCCGACGCGATCGAGGCCCTGGACTTCCCGTTCCGTGCCGCGCTGCTGCAGAACCACGGCTCCATCGCGGCCGGCACGACCATGCGGGCGGCGGTCGACACGGCCGTCGAGCTCGAACAGACCTGCGCGGTCCTCCTCAGTCTCGGGGAGAAGTCCTTCCAGCCCCTCGATCCCACCGCGGTCGCCAGACTCGCCGACCGGTACTCCTCCCCCTGGACGGGCTGACCGCGGGCGGCCGCCCTGACAGCCGCGGTGTTCATCGATCGCAACCCGGTACGTGCCCTGGGGCCTGTCCGACCCTTCGCGTCGGATCGGCCCGCGCCGCCCGGTGCCGTGTGGTGCCGTGCATCGCCATGCGGAGGGCCGCCCTCGTACGGGGCGTACGCGGGCGTGCCCGGCAGCGCGGCGCGGCGTGGTGCGGGGGGTGCCCCCACGCCCTCAAGGCAGCGGCGGAGTCCCGGGCCCCGCGGGAACCGTCAGACAGGCCCTGGGCGGCCCTAGGGCACGATCGCCGAGCCCAGCGGCCTGAGCAGTCTGTTGGCCTCGTCGATGCCGGTGGCACCGCCGAGGTCCGCGATGCCGTGCCCCGGTAGCACCTCCAGCGGTTTGCCGTCGATGCAGTCGAAGCGGTCGCCGAAGAGGACCAGGGCGTGGTGGGACTGGTTCCGCTTGGACTGCCAGAGCAGCCCCGTGATGTCCGGGGCGTGGGCCCGGATCCGGCTCGCCCAGGGCCGCGTCCGCGCGTAGTGCTCCTCCTCCTCGCCCTCCAGGAGCCAGGCGTCCTGGCAGACGGCGGCGAGTTGCTCCCCGGTGAGCAGGGGGACGACGCACACCTCGCACCTGGTCCGCATCATGCTGAGGGACTTGCCCCGGACGGCCGCCCGGGGGGCGAGCCGCATCCCGGTCTCCGGATCGAAGTCCAGCGAGCGCAGCAGCGTCTCGGCGAGCGCGGTGGCCGGGTCCTTCGCCACGTACAGACAGGAGTACGGGTCGTCGGCCGTGCCGTCGAAGCGTCCTCCGTAGAGGCGGCCCGCGCGGAACGGCTTGAACTGCTCCGCGGGCCACCGGGACGCGTGCACCCGCCACAGTTCCGTACCGGCCGGAAGCACCTCGCGGTGGGGTTTCAGCGCGTACCGGGAAGGGGGGTGGGTGCCGGGCATCAGTCCCCCTCCACCAGCGCCGCCGCCGCACCGACCAGGTGGTGGTCGGGCAGCGTGCCGAGGAGCGAGGCGGGCGGCCCGCCCAGCCATGCGTTCCGGCCGAGCCACCAGTCCGCGGCGCCCCAGGGGTCCACATCGGCCAGCAGGATGCGGTTGACCTCCAGGACGACCTCGCGGGCCGCCCCGCCCCCGGCGGTGAACTGGAACTCCGGGTAGCGGTCGCCGCGTTGGGGATCGGGAAGCCTGATCAGCTCGGGCGGCGGCGGCCCGCCGAGCCGGGCGCGCACCTCCTGCGCCGAGAGCGAGGGCGCCCGGAGCAGCCTGCGCTGGGCGGTCGCGATGATCGTCGCGGTGTCCGGGGGCGGCGCGGGGCTCACCAGCCGGGCCAGCAGCTCACGCGCCCCCGCCACGGCCGGCGGCCCGGCGGGCGCGGGGGCGAGCCGGACGGAGTCCAACGCCCGCCGCACCGGATGGTCCAGCGGCAGCGGAAGCAGCGCGAGCCGTACGCCCTGAAGTGCCCTGCGCACGGCCCTGCCGTCGTCCTGCGCCGTCGCCGCGAGCGCCCGCAGCCGGGCGAGCAGCACCTCGTACCGGGCGGCGTCGAGGCACTCGCGGATGCTCTCCCGGTGCTCGGCGACCAGGTCGAGCAGCCCTCGTTCCGGATGTGCTTGGCCCTCACTCATGCCCGCCCCGCTCCCGGGCCCGGGTGGCCCTGGTGGATGAACGCGGCCCACACCGGCAGGCGCTCCAGTCCCGGCCGCCCGATCTCGCGCAGCAGCTCCCCGCCGAGCGACCCCGGATTCCCGCGGTGCGGGTCGAGCATCCACAGCTGCGCCGCCCTGAGCGCGTCGACGGGGCTGTACCCCTCGACCGCCAGGTAGTGGTGGAACACCGCCATCAGCAGCACCGACGCACCGTCCTGCGTGGTCCACCGCGATCCGACGACGTCCCGGGCCCCACCCGAGACGAACGCCGTGGTCAGGGTCAGTGCCTCGTCGTGCTCACGTGTGCTCAGATCGGTCTGGCAGGCGCTCAGGACCACCAACGGACCGTCCGCGTCCGTCCGTTCGCCGGCCGGCCGGTCGAGCAGCCGCGCCACGGTCAGCATGCCGAGGTCCGGCTCCGCCCCCGGTCCGCCCGCGTCGGCCGGGAGTTCGCCGGTGCGGCCCGGGAAGGCGAGGTGCAGGGCCGACGTCGTGGGGCGCACCCCCGCCGACCCGTGCGAGGCCACGTGCAGCAGCGAGGGGCCGTCGGCGAGCAGGCCGAGGAGTTCGTCGGGGGTGCCCGCCGCCTCCGGCACCACGGACGGCTCGAAGAACTCCCCGCACATCACCGCCGTGGGGTAGAAGGCGTCCCGCAACGCCGTCACCTCGCGCTCGGCGTGCGTGAGGTCCATCCGCGGGTCGGCCACCAGGACCGGGGCGGCGGCGGGGTCGCGCGGTGCGCGTCCCACCGTGCGCAGGAACTGGCTGCCGGACGCCGCATAGCTGACGACCATGGCCTGGCAGAGGTGGTCGTGGGGCACCGCCGCGGGGAGCCGCGCGGCATGCCAGGGGACGATGCCCAGGCGGCCGCAGGGCACCAGGACGAGCCTGGGCGGTCCGTCCCCGCGCCGCCCGCCGGTGGTGAGCCGCGTCTCGATGCCGGAGAGGACGGGGGCGAGCACCTGGTACGCCCAGTCGCACAGCGCGGACAGGGCCTCCTCCCAGGCCCGTCCGGCGGCCGGGTCGGCCACGTCGGCGTCCCGCGCGGCGGTCGCGTCGAGGTAGTGCTCCAGGGGGCCGCTCGCGGACTCGGCGAGGAGCGGCAACGGGCCCACCCCGACGCCGGTGCCGCGGCCCACGACGAGTGCCATGCCCGGCAGCCCGCCGGTGCCGGGGACCAGGTAGACCAGCGCGTCCGCCCCGCCCTCGGCGACGCCGTCCGCGAGTTCGCCCGGCGTCGGTGTGCCGAGCAGCCCGCCGCGCCGCCGGTAGCCGAGCGCCTCCAGGGCCTGGCGGCGCAGGGTGCTCGGCAGCTCGGCGGGGAGCCCGCCGGACACCGCGGAGCCGTCGCCGCCGGGCGCGGCGGCTGCCCGCCAGGCCTCGGCGAGGTCGTGGTGCCCGCGCGCTTCGAGGAGTTCCGGTACGGCCCGTGCGGTCGAGGCGGCCCGCAGCACCATGGCCCGGCCCAGCTCCAGGGCGGCGACGGCCTCGTCCGGCCGGCCGTGGGATGCGGCCCACAGGGCGGCCTTCAGGCCGCGGCTGGCACCGGAGCGTGCGGCCTTCAGGCCGTGTTCGGCGCCCAGTTGGAGGACGACGTCCGTGACCGTGGCGTGCAGGGCCTCCATCGCGGTGTCCAGGCAGGCGTCCCGTTCCGCCGTGTCGTGCGTGTGGCGCAGACGTGTCTGGTAGGCCTCGGCCAGTGTCCACAGGGCATCGGCGGTGAAGTGGGGCATCTGCCCCTGCCGTATGCCGTCACGGACCTGCTCCAACTCTGTGATGGCGGCATCGAGATCTCCCGGGTGATGGGTGAGGCGGTAGCGCGTGACCAGGGACAGGGCCGAGGCCCAGCGGTGATGCGCCGGAGTGCCGGGCGAGGCGGGTGCGTGCCGGCGGAGCAGGCTGGGGTCCTGGGCGAGGGCGGCCCGCATCGCGTCGACATCGGTGGAGAGCGCCGCGATCCACTCTTCGGGGAACACCAGCCCCCCGCCCCCGCTCGCCACGGCCTGCTGCTGAAGCGTGACCCCGCGCACGAGCATCTCCTTGTCGCCGGTGAGCGTACCGAGACCCGTGCGGGCCTGGCCGAGGACCATCTGGACGTGGAAGCGGCAATAGTCCGACGGTGCGGTCTCTTCGAGAGCGGCCAGCTGGTCCCCGAGGGAGCGAAGGGTCTCCGCGTCTCCCGTCTCCTCGGCGTCGCGTGCATGGACGGTCAGGGTCACCACGCGGCCCATGAACCTCAACTCGTCGGCCGTCGGCCCCGCGAAGTCCCCCACGAACCGCTCCACGTGCTCGGCCATGCCCGCCATGTACCGGCGGGCGGCCGACTGGTCCTGGAGGGTGCCGCCGACGCCCTTGCTCATGTACAGCATGAAACCGGTCAGGTTCTCGATCAGGCCCGCCAGTTCATGGCCGTCCGGCAGTTGTTCGTGCACGGCGCGCATCCGCCCCAGGCACCTGTTGACCGCCTCCGGTGTGCCGCTCCGCATGGCTTCCATCACGTCGAACAGTGCGGGGAACAGGACCCTCAGGGTGAGGGAGACGTCATCGACGTCGGCATCACCGGATGCCGGAACGGGGTCGGTGGCAGGAGCCGCCTCCGGGTGCGGCGCCGGAGCGGCATCCGGTGCCGGGTCCTCACTCCGCCGCATGCCGGAGGACGCCGCTGCCCCTGCGGCGCTGCCGGGCCCGGACAACAGCCCCGACATGAGGTCCAGCAGGATCCGCAGCTGGTCCGCGTGGGCGAAGCCCGGGGGAAGCATGGCGATCAACTTGTCCGCGTCCTGGGGAAGGTTGATACCCGGGAGTGCCGAGAGCAGCGTGCTGGTCTGCCGCATCTGCGCGAGAAGCTCCGGCCGCAGCGGCAACTCCGCCACCTCTTCCGCGAGAGCCCGTGCCTCGGCCATGGTGGCCTGGTACGCCTCGGACCCCAGGTGCTGCGCGCTCCAGTCGAGGACGACGGAGAAAGCGGGGGCCTCCCCGGCCCCGCCCCCCATCTCCCGTAGCGGTACGACCAGCGTCAGCAGAAACATCGCGGCCCACCGCCGGCCCTCCGCCGTCGTGGCCGCCCCGATCGGCGACGCCGGATCCCGCGCCTGCCGCAGCAGCTCGAGCGCCCGTTCCCGGTCCTCGGCCGCGCCGGCACCGTGGACGTACCGCGTGGCGAACACGGATCCGAGAACCACCGTCACCTTGCTGCGCAGCGCCGGGTCGTGATCCAGCAGGCGGCTCAGCGAGGTGAGCTCCGCTATCGAACCGTCGTACGCTTCCGCGGGTGCCTCGGTTCCTCCCATGGCCGGGAACAGCCGCGCCGCCCGCTCCAACGCGTCCGAGGCCCAGACCCGCAGCCCCTGGACGCCCCCGCTCTCCTCGTCGCCCACCCGCACCCCCCACTGCGGCCCGTCAACCCTCACCGTCACCGTGTTCCAGCGAAGCAGCGGAGCCGGTGGGGGTGAAGACCCGGTCCGGTCATCGACCGCTCTTCGACCGGCTCCCGACCGGAACGGCACGCCCGGGGGCCGGCCGACCCGGGGACGGGCCAGCCCGCGGACGGGCCAGGCCGGGGACGAGCCGATCCGCGGACCGGCCGACCCGGGGACGGGCCGACTCGGGGACGATCCGGGGACCCGCCGACCCGGGGACCGGCCGGTCCGCGGGCCGGACATGGGGCACGAGCCGGCCGACGGGGGTGCTCACACCATGGGCGTGTCGGATCCCTCGCCCTCGCGGAAGACCTCCTCCGGCGCGTCCCCGAAGGGCGGTCCGGCGGGCGGTCCCGCGGGGCCGGGCAGGACCGAGCGGGCCGCCGGGTCGAGCAGGGCCTGGTAGGGGCCGACGGCGCGGACGCCGATGTCGCGCAGGGCGGCCCACATCGTCACCTGGTTCGCGGAGAGGACCGGTATCCGCAGCTCCGCCTCCACCTGCGGTATCACGTCGTACGTGGGCAGGTTGGTGCAGCTGATGAACAGCGCGTCAGCGCCCTCGGCGACGCCCCCGCGCGCCATGTCCAGGACCGCCTGGTACGTCACGTGCCAGATCTTCTCCGTCAGGCCGAGGTACGCGCGCCCGGTCACGGTCACGCCGCCCTCGGCGAGGTACTGCTCCAGCGCGTCGGTCAGCGACTTGGTGTACGGGGTGATGACGGCGACCCTGCGCGCGCCGAACTCCGCGAGCGCGTCGAGCAGCGCGCCCGATGTGGTGGTCGCGGGAACCGGCACCACCTGACGTACCGCCGCGCACATGGACCGTTCGCCGGCGATGCCGTCGATGAAGCTGCCGGACGTACACGCGTAGGCCACCGCCTCGGGGCCCACGGCGCTCAGCGCGAGGGCCGCACCGCGCAGGGTCTCGTGCTCGCTGACGAGCCTCGCCATGTCGGGGGAGACCTCGACCGGCACGAACGGCGTCCGGGTCAGATGCAGGGAGACGTCGTCGGGAACCCAGCGCCACAGCTCTCGGTCCAGGGCGAAGTCGAACGGCGCGATGACCCCCACGCCCCGCTGCGGAGCGGGACCGCCGAGGAAGGTGATGTCCAAGGAACTCCTCATTCTCCTGATGGGGAAGGTGCGATATGGACGGGGAAGGTGCGGTGTGACGTGGTCGTGCGGGTGCGGCGCGGCCTCCTGGCCGGCCCGCGCCGCCGCGGCCGCCACCTCGGCGCCGGGCACCGCCGCGCCGCAGTAGACGACGCGGCTCAGCGGCGCGTGGTACCGCTGCACGCACCCGGACAGCTCGACGAAGAGCGCCTCGCCGTGCCGCAACACGTGGTCGGACCAGGTGACGTGCTCCTGCGGCAGGCGGGCGACCGACCGGATCAGGGGCACGAAGCCGGGCGGCCCGCCGCCGGCCTCGATCATCGCCTGGTGGGTCCTGGCCGCCACCGTGCGCTCATTGACACCGGGCGCGGCGGTCGCCGGCGCCGCCCGCATGGCCGCGTCGGAGACCTCGGCGGCCCGTCGTACGCGGGCCAGTTCGCCGGCCGACTTGACCATGCGCAGGGCCGTCGGGAAGGCCGAGCAGTCGGCCCACACGAGGCCCGGCGTCGCGGCGCGCACCCGGTCGAGCAGGGCGGCGGCAGGAACATCGACTGCTTCTCGACGCCGACGCGGGAGCCCTGCGGCACGAGGCCGCTCACGGTGCGCGCCGTCACCTCGGCGGGGTCCCGGCCGTCGGCGTACGCGGCGTGCCGCACCTGCGGGACCTGGGCGCGGAGCGTGTGTGCTCCATCTGCCGGGCGATCAGCACGGGCTGACCGGCCGCCGGCACGACGAGCAGGGTGAGGGCGAAGTACCCCAGGTGGTCCAGGCCGGTCTGGTGGTAGATGCTCTCGGGCCCGGCGAGCACCACGGCCGCGAGGTTCCGCTCGCCCATCGCTGCGCGCAGGGCGGCCACTCTGCTCTCGTGTTCGGGGATGCCAAGGCGTCCCGCGGCCGCCGTGACGTCGGCGGCCACCGGCGTTTCGGTCGTCACGAGCGTCAGTGTGAGGTCCGTCCGGACCGCAGGACCAGCAAGATTTTCCGGGGGCTGCCGTTAGTGTTCCTACATGTTCGAAGTACGGCGACTCAGGCTGCTCAGGGAGCTTGCCGCGCACGGCACGGTCGCCGCCGCGGCCGAGGCGTGCGCACTCACCCCCTCGGCGGTCTCGCAGCAACTGTCGCTGCTCGAACGGGAGGCCCGCACTCCGCTGTTCGTCCGCGACGGCAGGCGGCTGCTGCTGACGGAGGCGGCGAAGGTGCTGGTGGCGCACACCGAGATCATCCTGACCCAGTTGGAGCGGGCCCGAGCGGAGGTGTCCGCGCTGGAGAACAGGGTGCGGGGCACGGTGCGTCTCGCGGCCTTCCCGAGCGCCGCCGGCGCGGTGGCCGCGCCGGCCATCGCCGCCTGCCAGGCCTACCACCCGGACCTGAACGTGGTGCTCAGCGAGGAGGAGCCGGCGCGCAGCCTGGTCGACCTGCGGATGCGCCGCATCGACATCGCCCTGGTGTACGAGTACAACCTGCTGCCCAGGCTGCCGCACTCCGGCGTCGAACTGGACTCCATACTCCACGAGCCCCTGCTGCTCGCCCTGCCCCGCCGCCACCCGCGGGCCGACGCCGAGGGGCCGCACAGCCTGGCGACACTGCGGGACGAGCGGTGGATCGCGCCGCGCCGGGACGACTCGCTGCGCACGGTGCTGGAGCGGGCGTGCGAGAGCGCCGGCTTCCGGCCGCGCCTCGACTACACCAGCGACGACTACTCCGTGGTGCTCGCGCTCGTCCAGTCGGGGCTCGGCGTCTCGCTCGTGCCCCGCCTCGTCGTGGAGCAACTGGCCGCGGACGTGACCCTGCGGCCGGTGGAGAACCTTCGGCTGACCCGTACGGTCTCCATCGCCACGCGAGCCGGCGGCGCGGCCGATCCGGTCGTCAACGCGCTGGTCCTGGCGCTGCGCCGGGCGGCACGCCAGGGGTGAGGAACGCCCGCGGCTCGCCGCGGGGCAGCCGGTGCGCCCCCCGCGCGGCGGGCCGCGGGCAGCCGGTGGGGAACCGCGGCTGGAGTTCACGGGTGGCCGCGTCTCCCCGTCTTCTCGTAGCGGTCCCGACGGGCGGGTCCCGACGGGCGGGTCCCGACGGGCGGGTCCCGACGGGCGGGTCCCGACGGGCGCAGAGGGGGCCAGTCCGGCAGCACCCAGGAGGGCAGCAGGATCGGGCAAGAGAACGGGAGGATCTTTCTTCCCGCGAGGGCGGTGAAGCGGTTGCCTTGAGGTGTCACACCCCGTACGGAGCCTTCGGGCTCCGGATGTCCAGGAGGCACGACAGATGAAGGTAGCCGTCGTCACCGGCGCCAGTTCCGGCATCGGCCAGAGCGCGGCCGTCCAGATCGCCAAGCGTGGGTCCGGTGTCATCCTGACCTACAGCTCCAACGAGCAGGGCGCCGAGGACACCGTCCGGAAGATCGAGCAGGTGGGCGGCACCGCCGTGGCGCTGCACCTGGACATCGGCGACACGGCCGGCTTCCCTGCCTTCCACGATGCCGTGGCCGACGCCCTGCGCGAGACCTTCCACCGGGACTCCTTCGACCACTTGGTCAACAACGCGGGTTTCGCCGGGATGGCGTTGATCGAGGAGACCACCGAGCGGGAATTCGACAAGCTCACCGACGGCCTGTTCAAGGGCCCGTTCTTCCTCACCCAGACCCTGCTGCCGCTGCTGGCCGACGGCGCCGCCATCGTCAACCTGACCAGCAACTCCACGCTGCCCCAGGTGACCGCGCCCGGTTACTCCGTCTACGCGGCCCTCAAGGGCGCCGTGGTGGTCCTCACCCGGTACATGGCCAAGGAGTTCAGCGCCCGCGGCATTCGCGTCAACTCCGTCGCCCCTGGCGCCACCCGCACCCGCTTCGCCGATGACGCCTTCGCGAGGAACCCGGAGATCATTCCGGACCTGGCGAAGACGTTCGCGCTCGGGCGGATCGGCGAACCCGACGACATCGGCATGGTCATCGCCATGCTGGTCTCCGAGGAAGGGCGCTGGATCACCGGCCAGGACATCGAAGTCTCCGGCGGCCAGAACCTCTGACCGGGCCCCGCGATGCACCACCGCGAGCACGGCCCTCCCGCACGCCCGGGCCACTGCTGCCGCCCGGTGGCACCTCGCGCAGGCCACCGGGCCGCGCCGCGCGCCACACGCTGCCCCGGTACGCGCACATCCTTGCCTGATCCTGCTGTGACAGAGCAGGCTGAGACCGGTTCGTGCAAGACTGGAAGCATGCCTCTGGACGAGATGTGCGAGCTGGTGAACCGGCATGCGCGCCCCGATCTGACCACTGCCATCGACGGCATCCAGGCATGCAGATTCGACCAGCGCAGCGCACCTGCGGCGGGCATGTCCGGCACCGTGCTCGCGGTCATCGCCCAGGGCGGCAAGCGCCTCGCCCTGGGCGAGCGTCTGTACGAGTACGGACCCGGTCAGTACCTCGTCACCTCGGTCGACCTCCCCGTCACCGGCCACGTCATCGACACCGGGCAGCCCACCCTCGGCTTCGGTATGACCCTCAACCCCGCCGACATCGCTCAGCTGCTCCTGGACGCCGACCCCCGCGACCTGCCTGCCCCGGCACCCACCGCACCCGCAGGCATCGCGGTCAGCCAAGCTCCCTCGGAAATGCTGGATGCCATCGTCCGGCTGCTGCGGCTGCTGGAGCGGCCCGCGGACCGCAAGATCCTCGCCCCGCTGGTCAAACGGGAGATCCTCTGGCACCTGCTGCGCGGCGAGCAGGGTCCCGCCATCCGCCAGCTCGGCCTGGCGGACAGCGGACTGGCCCACATCAGCCGCACGGTCCAGCAGATCCGACAGCACTACGCGGAGTCATTCCGAGTCGAGGACCTCGCACGGACGGCGGGCATGAGCGTGTCGGCCTTCCACCGCAACTTCCACGCCGTGACCGGAATGAGCCCCATCCAGTTCCAGAAGCGCATCCGCCTCCAGGAAGCCCGGCTGCTCCTGGCCAGCCGCCCCTCCGACGTCACCGGCGTCGGCCACACCGTCGGCTACGAAAGCTCCTCGCAGTTCAGCCGCGAGTACCGCCGCATGTTCGGCACACCACCCAGCCAGGACGCGGTCCGTCTCCGAGCCAGGCCACACGTACCCGCCACCGCCCTGCCCTGAGAGTCGCGGGCCACCGGGAAGAGTCCGGTGAGGCCGTCTGTCTGCCCGCCGGCCGGTGGGGGTTGGTCGCGCCCGTGCGGCGGGCCTCGTCCGCTGGCCTGAAGGTGTGGGGTGTCCCCGGAGACGGCCCCGCGCCCTTGTATATCGGCGTTCGCGCCCCGATAGGGGCGCGGGAAACTGCGCGCGCAACCACGATGCGCCCGCGGTGGGCCACCGGGAAGACCGGCGGGTGGGAAGCCATGGTGATGCGTCAACCCCTGAACAGTTGAACCGTCTGCAGATCCGGAACGGGCCGGCGGCCTCACCGAGGAGGGCCCGCCGGCCCGTGGCGCGCGCCGGCACCTCGCCGCCGCGCCGTGCCGGCCCTCACCGGGCCGTGCGGTCCGGTCAGCCGAGGACCTCGGCCACCGCCTCGGACCAGCGGCCCAGGCCGTCGCTCACCTGCTCCGCGGTGACCACGAGCGGCGGGATCATGCGGACGACCTGGCCCTGCGCGCCGCAGGTGAGGAGCAGCAGCCCGCGCCGTCCCGCGGCCGCCTGGACCTGGGCCGCGGTCTCCCCGTCGGGGCGTCCCTCCGCCGTGACGAACTCGGTGGCGGCCATCAGCCCGAGGCCGCGCACGTCGCCGATGCCCCGCCCGCCGTCCGGCGCGTACCGGGCCGCGACCTCGCGCAGGCCTGCGACGAGCTCGGCGCCCCGCTCGGCCGAGTTCTCCACCAGCTTCTCGTCCTGGATGACGTCGAGGGTGGCGATCGCCGCCGCGCACGCGACCGCGTTGCCGCCGTAGGTGCCGCCCTGCGAACCGGGCCACGCCTTCTCCATGAGGTGCGTGGGCGCGGCGATGGCGGACAGCGGGAAGCCGCTGGCCAGGCCCTTGGCCGTGACGAGGATGTCGGCGAGGTCGGCCCGCCCCGCGAAGTGGTCGTGGCCCCAGAACCGGCCGGTGCGGCCGAACCCGGTCTGCACCTCGTCGAGGATCAGCAGGATGCCGTGCCGGTCCGCCCGCTCCCGCAGGCCGCGCATGAACGCAGTGGTGGCCGGCACGTAGCCGCCCTCGCCGAGCACCGGCTCGACGATGAAGGCCGCCGTGTCGGCGGGGGCGGTCACGGTCGCCAGCAGCTGGTCCAGTTCGCGCAGCGCGAACTCGGTCGCCGTCGCCTCGTCCCAGCCGTAGTGGAAGGCGTTGGGGAACGGCGCGATCGCCACGCCCGGCATCAGCGGGCCGAAGCCCGAGCGGAACTTGGCCGCCGAGGTGGTCAGCGACGCCGCGCCGATGGTGCGGCCGTGGAACGAGCCCTGGAAGACGACGATGTTCGGCCGGCCGGTGGCCTGCTTGGCCAGCCGCATGGCGGCCTCCACCGCCTCGCTGCCCGAGTTGACGTAGAACAGCGAGTCGAGGCCCTCGGGCAGCACCTCGCCGAGCCGCTCGGTGAGCGTGAGCAGCGGGCGGTGCATGACCGTCGTGTACTGGCCGTGCACCAGCGTCGCCACCTGGCGCTGGGCGGCCTCCACCACCCGCGGGTGGCAGTGGCCCGTGCTGGTGACGCCGATGCCGGCGGTGAAGTCCAGGTGGGCGCGGCCGTCCTCGTCGTACACGTAGACGCCCTCGGCCCGGGCGGCCAGCACGGGGGTGGCCTGCTTGAGGACGGGGGAGAGCTGGCTCATGGTCGGCTCCTTCATGGGTGGGCGCGCGGGTGGCCGCGGCGGTGGGCGGCACCGGCCACGGCATGTGCGGAACGGATTGTTGATCGTAGGATTGTCAACAACCTACATTCATGCAAGCATGGACGCGGCTCGTTGTCCATGACCCCCTCCGACCGGAGCACCGGAAGATCCGAAGGCCGGCACGCGGAGACGGGAGTCCATCGAAAGCACTGGGGGTAAGCAGTGACCACACAGGCCGAACACGAGCGGGCGGTGGTGGACGCCGTCCCGACCGGCCTCTACATCGGGGGCGGCTGGCGTCCCGCCGCGTCCGGAGCCGTCTTCGAGGTCGAGGACCCCTCCGTGGCCAGGCCGCTGCGCACCGTGGCCGACGCCGGCGCCGCGGACGCCCTGGACGCGCTGGCCGCCGCCCACGCCGCGCAGGAGTCCTGGGCAGCCCACCCGCCGCGGGAGCGCGGCGAGATCCTGCGCCGGGCCTACGAGCTGATCCATGCGCGGATCGACGACCTCGCGCTGCTGATGACCCTGGAGATGGGCAAGCCGCTGGCGGAGGCGCGCGGCGAGGTCGCGTACGCCGCCGAGTTCTTCCGCTGGTTCGCGGAGGAGGCGGTCCGGATCGACGGCGGCTACGCCGTCTCGCCGGACGGCAAGGACCGGCTGCTGGTCATGCGCCGCCCGGTCGGCCCCGCGCTGCTGATCACGCCGTGGAACTTCCCGCTCGCCATGGGCACCCGCAAGATCGGGCCCGCGGTCGCCGCCGGATGCACCATGATCGTCAAGCCGGCCGAGCAGACCCCGCTGTCCATGCTGATGCTCGCGGAGATCATGGCCGAGGCCGGGCTGCCCGACGGCGTGCTCAACGTCATCACCAGCAGCAGGCCGGGCGAGGTGGTCGAGCCGCTGATGCGGGACGGCCGGGTGCGCAAGGTCTCCTTCACCGGCTCCACGGCGGTCGGTCGGCTGCTGATCGCGCAGAGCGCGCAGGAAGTGCTGCGGGTGTCGATGGAGCTCGGCGGCAACGCCCCGTTCATCGTCTGCGAGGACGCCGACCTGGACGCGGCCGTCGAGGGCGCCATGCAGGCCAAGATGCGCAACATCGGCGAGGCCTGCACCGCCGCCAACCGCCTGTACGTGCACGAGAGCGTGGCCGGCGAGTTCGCCCGGCGGCTCGCGCGGCGGATGGGCGGCCTGGTCGTCGGGCGCGGCACCGAGCCGGGCGTCGAGGTCGGGCCGCTGATCGACGAGGACGGCCGCGGCAAGGTGCGCCAGCTCGTCGGCCAGGCGCTGGACGGCGGGGCCAAGGCGCTGACCGGCGCCGAGTCGCCGGCGGGCGACGGTTACTTCTACGCCCCGACCGTGCTCGTGGACGTTCCCGCGGACGCCGCGCTGCTCCAGGAGGAGATCTTCGGGCCGGTGGCGCCCGTGATCCCCTTCGGCGACGAGGACGAGGTGGTGGCGGCCGCCAACGCCACGCCCTACGGGCTGGTCTCGTACCTGTTCACGGAGAACCTGCGGCGCGCCTTCCGGATCGCGGAGCGGCTGGACACCGGGATGATCGGGCTGAACAAGGGCGTCGTGTCCAACCCCGCCGCCCCGTTCGGCGGCGTGAAGCAGTCCGGGCTCGGCCGTGAGGGGGGTCGGGCCGGGATCGAGGAGTTCCTCGAAACCCGGTACTTGGCCATGCCCCTGTCCTGATTCCCGTGGGGCCCCGGGGCCCCGGGGGCGGCCGCGTCTGCCCTGTGCGGCCGGTGGCGATCCGGTGGTTTCGATCCAACTGGTCGCGCAGTTCCCCGCGCCCCTTCGACGGGCGCTTCGCGCCCGATCAGGGGCGCGGGGCTGTGTCTGCATGCGGCTCCGCCGCGCGGGCGCGACAAGCCCGCACGAAACGGTCGGATCGCCATGGGCGCACGGGGCAGACGAGGTCGTGCCCCCTCCGTACACATCCCGTACACCAACCCGGCCGGTCGGCCGGTGAGCGAAGGAACACGTCGTACATGGACCGCCACATCGAGATCTCGTTGGAGAAGCGCGGCGTGAGCTGCGTGGCGAAGCTGCTGGACGACCGGGCGCCGCGTACCTGCGAGGCCGTGTGGAACGCCCTGCCGCTCGGCAAGGACGTCTTCCACGGCAAGTACGCGCGCAACGAGATCTACACGCTGGTGCCGGCGTTCGCAGCCCAGGAGCCGGGTACCGAGAACCCGACGATCACGCCTATCCCGGGTGACGTCGCCTACTTCTCGTTCGCCAACTGGCAGTTGAACACCAGCTCGCACGGCTACGCCCAGGGCGGGCGGCCGCAGGCCGAGGAGAGCATCGTCGACCTCGCCCTCTTCTACGAGCGCAACAACCTGCTGCTCAACCCGGACACCGGCTTCGTGCCGGCCACCATCTTCGCGACCATCGTGGACGGTCTCGACCGGATGGCCGAGGCGGCCCAGGACCTGTGGCTGTCCGGCGTGGTCGGCGAGTCACTCGTCTTCCGGCGGGCCTGACCCGTACGGAGGCGCACGGCGCCGGCACCCGGCGCATGACCGGGGGCGGTGGTCCCGGGAATCCCCGGGACCACCGCCCCCGGTCATGCGCCCGTCCCGGGCGCCCGGCGCTCAGCCGCGCGGGCTCACCGGTGCCGCCGACACCGTGCCCTCGGCCGCCAGTGCCTCGAACAGCGCGTGGGACGCGCGCAGCACCAGGTCGTCCCGGTGCCTGGCCGCGACCAGCTGGACGCCCACCGGCAGCCCGTCCGCGGCCACCCCGCACGGCACGCTGGCCGCCGGCTGCTGGGTGAGGTTGAACGGGTAGGTGAAGGGCGTCCAGCCGGTCCACCTCGTCAGGCCGCTGCCCGGCGGCACCTCGTGGCCCGCCTCGAACGCGGTGCCCGGCAGGGCCGGGGTGAGAAGCAGGTCGTACGTGCGGTGGAAGCGGCCCATCAGCACGCCGAGCGCCATCCGCTCGTCGACGGCGCCCAGGTAGTCCAGCGCGCTCATCGACGCGCCCGAGCGGCACACCTCCTGAAGCCCCGGGTCGAGCCGCCCGAACTGCTCGGGGGTCAGGTGCTCCACCACCTTCGCGGCGCCCGAGAACCACAGCGTGTGGTACGCCCCGACCGGGTCGGCGAAACCGGGGTCGGCCTCCTCGACCTCGGCCCCGAGGGCCGCCAGGACGTCGGCCGCGTGCCGTACGCGTGCGGCCACCCCGGGATCGACGGGGGCGTCCGCGAGCGTCGGGCTGTACGCCACCCGCAGCCCGCGCACGCCCCCTCCCTCGCCGGCCGGGTTCCCCTCCAACCCGGCCAGGAAGCCGCGCTCGTACGGGGGCAGCCCGGACCAGTCGCGGTCGTCGGACCCGCACAGCACGTCCATCATGAGCGCGGCGTCCGCGACCGTACGGGTCATGGGCCCGGCGTGCGCGAGCGTGCCGAAGGGGCTCGCGGGGTAGAGCGGGATCCGCCCGTAGGTGGGCTTGAGGCCGAAGATCCCGCAGAACGCCGCGGGGATACGGACCGAGCCGCCGCCGTCGGTCCCCACGGAGAGCGGGCCGAGACCGGCCGCGACCGCCGCCGCGCTGCCGCCGCTCGACCCGCCGGACGTACGCGTCACGTCCCACGGGTTGCGGGTGACGCCGGTGCGCGGGCTGTCGGTGACGCCCTTCCAGCCGAACTCCGGGCTCGTCGTCTTCCCGACGAGGACCGCCCCGTGCTCGCGCAGCCGCGCCACCGACGGGGCGTCCTCCTCGCAGGGCGCGCCGGGGTCCGTGCTCAGGGAGCCGCGGAGCGTGGGCCACCCCCTCGTCAGCAGCAGGTCCTTGATGGAGACCGGCACCCCGTCGAGCAGCCCGCACGGCTCGCCCCGCCGCCAGCGTTCCGCGGAGGCGGCGGCGTCACGGCGGGCCGCCTCGGCGTCGACGAGGCAGTAGGCGTTCACCGGCGGGTCGAGCCGCTCGATACGGGCGAGCACGGCCTCGACCACGTCGACGGGCGACAGGCTTCCGTCCCGGTAGCCCGCGACCAGTTCGGTCGCCGTGCTTGCGCACAGGCCGTCCTGCGCGCCGCCCTGCGCGTCGCCCTGCGCGCCGTCCTGCGCGTCGCCCTGCTGCGTGCTCCCGGTGCGTGCCGAGTCCCCGGTCCCGTCCGTGCTCCCCGTGCTCCTCCTGGTGTTCTCCGTCCGGCGGCCACCGGCGGTCCGGTCGGTGGGTGCGGTCATGGCGAGGCCTCCTCGGTGTGCGGGGTGTCGCCCGGCGCGCCGCCGCCCACGGGCACGTACCCCAAGGTGTTGTCGACGACGTTGCGCAGCGGCTCCCCCGCGGCCCAGCGTGAGAAGTTGGCGAGGAACACTTCCGCGAGATCCTCCAGCCAGCCGTGGGTGTCGGCCGACATGTGCGGGGAGACCAGCAGTCCGGGCACGGCCCACAGGGCGCTGTCCACCGGCAGCGGCTCCTGGCGGAAGACATCGAGCGCGGCGCCCGCGAGACGGCCGTCCCGCAGCGCCGCCACCAGGTCGTCCTCCACGACCAGCGGGCCACGGCCGACGTTGACGAACCGGGCGCCCCGCTTCATCCGCGCGAACGCCGCCGCGTCGAACATGTCCGCCGTCTCGGCGGTCAGCGGCGCGGCGCTCACCACCCAGTCGGCGTCCGGCAGCAGCCCGGCCAGCTCGCCGAAGCCGTGCACCCTGCCGAACTCGGCGTCCCGCTCACGCGCGGTACGGGAGACCAGCGCGACCCTCAGGCCGAGGGCGCCCAGCAACCGCGCGACCGCACGGCCGATGGGGCCGCCGCCGACCACCACCGCGCGGGTGCCCGCCACCCGCTCCGTCTCCCGGTGCTGCCAGACGCGCGAGCGCCGGCGGTCGAGCGTGCCGGGCAGGTCCTTGGCCATGGCGAGGACGAGACCCGCCACGTACTCGGCGATGGGCTGCTCGAAGACGCCCCGCGAGTTGGTGAGCACGGCCCCGGAGCGCAGCAGCGCGGGGAAGAGCAGCCTGTCCACGCCCGCGCTCGCGGTGTGCACCCAGCGCGGCCCGCCGCTGACGGGCCAGGCGGCCGGCAGGGCGTCGGTGCCGAAGTCCCACACCAGCAGGGCGTCGGCCTCGCGCAGCGCGCCGGCGAGACCGGCCTCGCCCACCTGCCGCAGCCGCGCCCGGTCCCTGATCCGGTCGAGGAGTGGCGGCCCGGCGTCCCCCGGTCCTCCCAGCACCACGACGAGGGGGAGTTCGGTCGTCCTCATGACAGCCCTTCGGGTCGCTGCGACGTGCGGCTCGGCTCGCATGCCGTGCGCCTCGGCTCGCATGCGGTGTGCGGTCGGTGGGTGCGGTCGGTCGGTGCGCTGTGCGGTCGGCCCGGCCCGGCGTCCGGCGGCACGGGAGGGGCCGCTCGAATCGATTGACACCGTAGGGTCGGCTCCGTAGGATTGTCAACAATCTACAGCTTCTCGGTGCCCGGTCCGGAGTGTGTCGGAACGGCAGGCGGAACGGCACCGGAAAACGGCGGAGTACGACGGAGCGCGGCCACCGCGCTCCGTCCGGTTTCGAGAGGGCGATCGCAGTTGGCTGACCGCATGACGACGGTGGGTTTCCTCTACCCCGGCTACTCCGCGGAGGACGACTACCCGCTGCTGGAGAGCCTGGTCGGCGGGGGCGTCCGGCTGCCGCTGGTGCACACGGACATGGGCGAGGACGCCCACCGGGTGGACGCCCTGCTGGAGATGGGCGCCATCCACCGGCTGACCCAGGGCCTGGCGGACCTCAAGCGGTACGACGTCGACGCGGTGGTGTGGGCCTGCACCAGCGCCAGCTTCATCTACGGGTGGCGGGGCGCCAGTCAGCAGGCCGAGGAGCTGGCCCAGGCCGCGGGGGTCCCGGCGTCCAGCACCTCCTTCGCCTTCGCGCACGCGCTTGAGGCGCTGGGCGTGACCAGCGTCTCCATCGGCGCCACCTATCCGGAGGACGTGGCCGAGTACTTCGTCCGCTTCCTCGAGGACTCGGGGGTGCGGGTGGCACAGGTGTCGGGGAGAGGCATCATCACGGCGGCCGAGGTCGGTACGCTCTCTCGCGAGCAGGTTCTCGACCTGGCCATGGCCAACGACCACGAGGACGCGCAGGCCGTCCTGCTCCCGGACACCGCGCTGCACACGGCCGCGTGGCTGGACGACCTGGAGCAGGCCGTCGGCAAGCCCGTCCTGACAGCCAACCAGGTCACCGTCTGGGAGGGGCTGCGGCTCGCGGGGGACACCACCCCGCGGGACGGTCTCGGACGCCTGTTCCGTCAGGACAGGTGACGGGGGCACGAAGAAGGAGAGAGAGGACATGCCGGGAGCCAAGAGGTTGCAGCCTGTCAGGCGTGAGCCCGCCGCCATCTCGATCGCGCACCAGCTGACCGAGGCGATCATGGACGGCACCCTGGCGCCCGGCTCCCAGCTGGGGGAGGCCGAGCTGGCCGCGGAGCTCGGGGTGAGCCGGGGGCCGCTGCGCGAGGCGATGCAGCGGCTCGTCCAGCAGGGCATCGCCTACAGCGAGCCGCACCGCGGCGTCTTCGTGACGACCCTCACCGAGGACGACGTGCGGGACATCTACCTCGCGAGGACGTCGGTCGAGTCCGCCGCCTGCCGTCTCATCCTGCGCCGGGACCCGGAGGCCTCGGCGGAGCGGCTGGACCGCGTGCACCGCGCCATGGCGGACGCCGCGAAGCGCGGCGACCACGCCGCCCTCAGCGCCGCGGACACCGAGCTGCACCAGGTCCTCGTCGACGAGTCGGGCAGCCCCCGCCTCAGGCGCATGGCGCAGACGCTCTTCGTGGAGACCCGGATGTGCATCACGGCGCTGCAGGACAAGTACCCGGCGCCGGACGTGATGGTCGACGAACACGCGGAGATCATCCACGCCATGCGCGCCGGCGACGAGGAACGGCTGCTGCGGCTGATGGACGATCACATGCAGGATGCGGTACGGAGGCTGACCCGGGAACCGCAGGAGCCGGGGAGCCCGGGGGAGCCGGAGGGACCGGAGGAGGCGGCGCCGGACGCGACCCCCGTCGCCGCCGGATCCTGACCGGCCCCGCCCGTGCCGGCCGCAGCGACCGGCCATGCGTTCAGGACGCCTCCGGCCGTGCCGGGACGGGCGGTCACACCTTCCGTAGCGTCACGCCCGCCGCGGCCAGCTGCCCCGCCTGGTCGTCGGGGACCGACGCGTCGGTGACGACGGCGTGCAGGGCGGCCGCGGGGGCGACGAAGGCGAGGGCGGTGCGGGAGAGCTTGGCGGCCTCCGCGACGGCGATGACACGGTGGGCGGAGGCGATCGCGGCGCGCTTGACGGCGGCGTCCTCCAGGTCGTAGGCGGTCAGGCCGTCCGCCACGGTCAGCCCGCAGCAGCCGATGATCGCCGTGTCGAAGCGCAGGGCGGCGAGCGACGCCTCGGTCAGCGGCCCGGTCAGGGCCAGCTCGCCCCGCCGCGGGCGGCCGCCGGGGACCAGCAGCGTCAGGTCCGGGGCGTCGGCCAGGGCGTTCACGGCGTGCAGGGACAGCGGCAGCACGGTCAGCCGGCGGTGCTCCAGGGCGCGGGCCACCTCCAGGCAGGTGGTGCCGCTGTCGAGGACGACGGACTCGCCGTCGGCGATCAGCCGGGCCGCCTCGGCCGCGATCC
The DNA here is from genome assembly GCF_057320905.1 of Streptomyces sp. DSM 116793. NCBI lineage: Bacteria > Bacillati > Actinomycetota > Actinomycetes > Kitasatosporales > Streptomycetaceae > Streptomyces > Streptomyces sp. DSM 116793. The sequence continues at coordinate 6,135,786 of NZ_CM170494.1, forward strand.
GCCGCTTGACCTCGACGCCCTCCCGGACCCGCAGCGCGAAGGGCGGCTCCTCGCCGCGCAGCAGCAGGCTCCTGGCTCCGCCGCGGTAGCGCTCCAGCACCCCCTGGGCGGCCAGCACCTCCAGGTCGCGGCGGATGGTCATCTCCGAGGCGCCGGTGAGCCCCGCCAGTTCCGCGACGCCGAGACGGCCCGCCTCCCGGACGGCCTCGGTGATCTGCCTCAGTCGATCTGTGCCGGTCATAGCCCCCGATTGAACACCTCTGGCGTTCGAAACGCAATCTTTCGCAAGTAAAGCGTGTTCGATATGTTCGCGGCATGGAGAGACATCTGCGCCTGGGCCGGCTGGCCACCTTCGCCTACTTCGCCCTGAACGGCTTCCTCATGGGGATGTGGATCGTCCACGTCCCGGGCATCGAGCACCGCGTCGGGATCGGCCATGCCCTGCTCGGCTGGCTTCTGCTGCTGCTCGGCGCGGGAGCGTTCGCGGGCATGCAGGCCGTCGGCCCCCTCACCGACCGCTTCGGGGCCCGCACCGTCGTACCGCTCAGCGCGGCGCTGTGCAGTGCCGCCCTGGTCCTGCCCGGACTGGCGGCGAACGCCTGGGCGCTGGGGGCGGCGCTGCTGGTGCTCGGCGTCGGCAACGGCTGCCTGGACGTCAGCATGAACGCCCATGCCGTCCAGGTCGAGCACGGCTACCGGCGGCCCGTCATGTCCGCCTTCCACGCCGCCTTCTCCATCGGCGGCGTGCTCGCCTCGCTGGCCGGGGCCCGGACGCTCAGCTGGGGGTGGAGCCCACCGGCGACCCTCGGCGCGGTGGCGCTCCTCGGCCTGGCGGTCAGCGCGGCCGGGGCTCCCGTGCTGCTGCGCCCCGACGGCACCGGGAAGCCGGGCAGCACCACGGCCGACGGCACCGGCGGTCCGGACGCCGCCGCCCCCGCCGCCCCTGCCGGCGCCGCGGCCCCTGACGTCGTGACCCCTGACGTGAAGGCCCGCCGCAGGACGTCCCGGCACGTCTGGGCCCTGGCCACGCTGGCCTTCATGATCATGCTCTGTGAAGGCGTGGCCAACGACTGGAGCGTGCTCCACCTGCGCACGGTCCTGGACGCGCCCGCCGCCACCGCCGCCCTCGCCTACGGGGCGTTCGCGACCACCATGACCATCGGCCGCCTGCTCGCCGACCGGGTGGCCGCGCGCCTCGGCCCGGTGAGCATCCTCCGCCACGGCGCGTCCGCCGCCGCGCTCGGGCTGACCGTGGCGGCCCTCTCGCCCTGGATCCCCCTGGCCCTGCTCGGCTGGGCGGTGTTCGGGGCCGGCCTGTCCGGTTGCGTCCCCCAGCTCTTCAGTGCCGCCGGGCACACCGAGCAGGGCGCGGCCGGCGTCAACGTCTCCCGCGTCGCCGGCCTCGGCTACCTCGGCATGCTCGCCGGGCCCGCGGTCATCGGGCCGCTGACCCGGGTCCTGCCGCTCAACCTCACGTTCTTCCTCCCGGTGGCGTGCTGCGTCGTCGCCGCCGCGGCGGCCGGCATCCTGCGTCGCCCCCGCCGGGCCCCCACCCGCCCGGCGGCCGAAACGGTGTCCACACCCGGGGCCTGACACCCGTCGGCGACCGGAACACCCGATGCGGCCCGCGCGCCAGGTGGCGGGAGGACCAGGTGGCGTGGAAGGGCCCGGTGGCGGGGGGACCTCGTGCCGGGAGGACCCGGTGGCGGGAGGACCCGGTGGCGGGGGGAAAGACCCCGTGCCGGGGGGAGGACCCGGTGACGGACGGCACACCGCCGGCCACGGTGCCGTGCAGGCCGGTCCCTGTGAGGGACCTCACGGACAGCGCCATGACCTGTGCGGCTCCGGGGTCTTGAGGGCGCGGCCCGTCCTGGGCCGGGCCGGCGCGACGGTGCGGGAACGGTCGGTCTGTGAACATGGAAGCATCGCTGCCGCAGTCGCCAGCCGCCCCGGGTACCGGGGCCTCTTCCCCGCCTGCCCCCACCCGACGGGCCCCTGCGATGACGCTCTCCTCCCTGGTCTCCGGACCCCTGTCCCGCGCCGCCGAACGGAGCGGCGACCGCGCGCCCTGGCGCAGCCTGCGCCACCGCAGCATGCGGTGGTGGTCCACGGCCAATCTCGTCTCCAACGCCGGCACGTGGATGCAGCTCACCGTCCAGAACCTCCTGGTGCTCCAGATCACGGGTTCGGCCGCGGCCACCGGTCTGTCGCTCTCGGTGCAGGCCGCGCCCGGTCTGCTGCTCGGCCTCATGGGCGGCGCGGCGGTCGACGCCTGGCCCCGTAAGCTCACCGCGTCCGTCAGCCAGGCCACGCTCGGCGCGGTGGCCTTCACCACGGCCGCCCTGGTGGCGTGCCACCTGCTCACCATGCCCCTGCTCATGGTCCTCGCCGCGGTGACCGGCCTGATCGCCACGGTGGACGGGCCCGCCTGCGCCCTGCTGGGCAACGATCTGGTGCCGACCAGGGACGTACCGTCCGCCATCGCCGTCGGATCCCTCGTGCACAGCGCCGGCCGGCTCATCGGCGTGGCCCTGGCCGGGGTGGCCGTCGCGGGGTTCGGCACCGCCGCCGCGTACACGGCCAACGGGCTCTCGTTCCTCTTCGTCGCGGCGGTCATCCCGTTCCTGCGGCCCGTGACACCCGGCCGCCGCGCCCCGGCCGGAGCCCCGGCCACGGCGGAGGCGGTGCCGTCCAGAGGGCCGCGGTGGTCCGGGGCACTCGGCCGGCGGCCCGGTGCGTCCCGGCGGCGGGCCGGGGCGTCCGGCTCCGGAGCCCGCGACGGGCTGGTGTTCTTCCTGCGCAGGCCCCGGCTGGTCGCGCTCGCCCTGATCACCGCGGTGAGCGCGGTCTTCGGGCGCAACTACGGGCTGACGCTGGCCGTCCTGGTCACCGGGCCGCTGGCCGGCGGCGCCGCACAGTTCGGAACCGTGTCGACGGCGCTGGCCGTGGGCGGCATCGCCGGTGCCGTCCTCGCCGGCCGGATGCAGCGGCCCTCGGTGCGGCTGGTCGGTGCGCTGGCCGCGATCGGCGCGCTCCTCCAGGTGGCCGCGGGGCTCGCACCGGTCCTGCCGGTGCTCATCGCTCTCGTGGTGCCCATGGCCATCGTCGAGTCGGTCTCCGACACGGCCGGGACGACCGTGCTCCAGACCGACCCGCCGGCGCACATGCGCGGGCGCGTCCTCGGCGTCTGGCGCAGCGCGAGCACCGGATGGGGACTCGCCGGGCCGCCGTTGCTCGGGCTCCTCATGGAGGGGGCGGGCGCACGGGGCGCCCTCGTCGCCGGGGGCATGATCATCGTGGCCGCCATCGGAGCGGGCGCCGTGCTGCACGGCCGCAGGACGCGGCCCGCCCCGGCCGCGGGCACCACCCCGGCTCCGGTAGCGGGCGCGGTCCCGGAGAGGCCTGCCCCGGCCCCGTTCCCGGAGCCCACCGCCGCCCCGGAGTCGTGTGTAACGGCCACGTATTAGAGGCAACAGCCACGTATCAGGGGCCCTTCTCGCGGAACGTCCCAGGTGCCGCCCCGAGTCCCAGTGCTCGGTAAGGCCCACTCGTGCCGAGTGGGCAGCGTTGCACCGAAGGAGACATGATGCGCGTCCGGACCCTGTCCATCGCCGCCCTCGCCGTCGCGGCCGGCCTCTCGCTCACCGCCTGCCAGGGTGGCGGCGACGCCTCCGCGAGCACCCATGACTCCTCCTCCCGGGGCTCCGCCGGCAGCGGTTCGTCCGCCGGCCAGAAGGCCACCACCATGGAATCCGGGGCAGGCGGCTCCGCCGCCGGGTCCGCCGGGCGCGGCACCACCGGTTCCGGCGCCTGCAGGACCGCCCAGCTCGCCTTCAGCACTTCGCACGGCATGGGCGAGGGCGATCTCCTCGTCAACCTCAAGAACACCGGCTCCACCACCTGCACGCTCCAGGGCTTCCCCGGCGTCGACCTCAAGGGCAAGGACGGCACCATCAGCGCCACCCGCAGCCAGCTCACCCCGCCGAAGGTCGGCATCAAGCCCGGCGAGGAGACCCGCTTCACCCTGCACTACCCGCCGAACACCTCCGGCGGCACCGGCGTGACCTTCACCCGTCTCATCGTCACCCCGCCCAACGAGACCCACTCCCACACCCTGCCCACCAGCATCAACATCGCCGCCTCCGGCGACTCCGTCCCCGCCCTCACGGTGGACCCGGTCGGCACCGGCAAGTAGCCAACGCTCTCACCGACGTCTCCGGCGCCGGGCCCGCGCCCTTCGCCGGAGACGTCGGAGAGCGCCGTGCGCAACGCGAATGCCCCGGTCTCGCTCGCGAGACCGGGGCACGCACATGCCGGGTTACTCAGGAGGTGTCAGGCGTTGCCGACGAGACCCGAGACACCCGAGGCGTTGATCTTCACCACGGGCGCCACGGAGCTGGCCACGGCCGCGAGGGGGCCGTCCACGGAGGCGAGACCGGTCACGGTCGGGCTGACGTTGGTGAGCGAGTCGCCGAGGCCGCCGGACACCGTGTCCAGGTCGGCGTCGGAGATTTCCTGGGTCTCGAACTTGGGGGCGGAGCTCATGGTGAAACTTCCCTTCACAACGGTTCTCGGATTGCCGCCGTCGCCGGAATGGGGGCGGGTCGCTCATTGCCTGCGGTGACGCACGGTCAGGCGGGCAACAGAGGGAGGCGGTCTTTCCCAACTGCCTGGGCGGCGTGGGAGGCAGCCCCATGTCGACGGCTGCCGTCCGGCCTTGCGGCTACGCGAATGATCTAAGCACGAGGCATCTCTGCTCGGCATTCGAACGAGAGTTCCGGCGTCACTCGGCGGTCGATTTGCAATCGTGGAACGAATGACGTGAGGGGTGTCGCCCGCTGGATATTCACATTCCTGAGAGAAAAGGTCACATGCGGTCGAGCTCACATTCGAGTTTCGAGCGCGGGGCGCGGTGTATCGAACAAGGTATGGCCGTCGCCCGCCGTCCACCGGCCGTTGTAAAGGTTCCATGTGTAAATAATTTGATCATCGCGTAAGCCCGGCACGCCGGTGCCGGCGAGGCCTCGGATCCGTCCCGGGGTGCCCCGAGCACACTAGAGGGGCGCCCGCCGATGGCGGGCGCCCCTGGGGCCGGACGGGCGTCAGGTGTCAGGCGTCCCCGCCGGGTTCGCCGGTGACCAGGCGGGTCACGGCCGTCGTGTCGGGGGAGAGTTCCCGCAGGCCGGCCACCAGTTCCTCGCCGGCCTCGGCCAGTTCGGCGGCGTCCACCGGGTCGAGGGCGTCCAGGATGAACAGCGCGCGGGTGGTCTCGCCGGTGATCCGGGTGCGGGTGCACTGCCGCCAGTTCCAGCGCCGGCAGGTGACCCCGAGGTCGTCCGTCCACACCACCTCGCCCGGGTCGGGCGACTCGACGACCGGCTCGCCGGACGCCGTCGTCTCGAAGCGCTCCTCGCCGGTCGCCCGCAGCAGCCGGGGCGCGCCCTCGTAGCGGTCGAGGTCCTCACCGCCCAGCGGCAGGACATGGGCGACGGAAATGGCGTTGTAGACGTCGGTGATCCGGTCGATCCTGGGCAGCCCGGCGTCGATCCTGCGCAGCAGCGCCTCGACGCTGGGACGGGTCCGCTTGGGCTTCATCCCCGCGGCCCGGAACGCCTCGTGCCACGCCGTGATACGCGGGTCCTCCGCGAGCGGCTGCCGGGCGGCGCGCTCCCGCGCGACCTTCTCGGCCCCGGCCAGCAGGCGTTCGCTGACCTCGTCGCTGGGACCCGGGCGCAGGCCTTCGACGGCCACGAGCAGTGCCCGGTAGTCGGGGCGCAGTGCCACGACGTCGTGCGCCACGGACGCCTTGGCGAGCCAGGTTTCGAGGGGGGTGGTGGGCGGCATCTCTGCTCCAATGCGCGGGTCGTCGGGCACCTCGGGCACGGGTGGCGCGTGCTTCGGTGACTCGGTGGATGGGCCTGGGTCGTCGGCCGGTGCCGTGACGTCCTGGTGCACGACGAGGGCGCCCTGGTTCACGACGAACCCGATCGGCCCCCGCGTCGGCAGACGGTGCCCGCACGACCACCCCGACCGACCCCTTGAAGCCGAAAAGATACCTTACGTGGCGATCCGGCCCCGCGGACGGGCCGGGACCGCTCACCGACCCGCCGGCCCCGCCGCTCCGGCGTGCCGCCGCCTTTGCCCCTACGGGACCTCCGTCAGCGCGATCGCCCGCCACAGGTCCGTCGCCAGGTCCGGCATGCCGGACTCCTGGGCCCGTACGGCCAGCTCACGGGTGCGCTGCAGGGAGCCAGGGACGCCGCCGTGCGCGTCGATCAGGCCGCTGAGGGCCTCCAGGCGGATCTGGTCGCGATAGGACATCAGCTGCTCACCGCAGCGCGCCCTGGCGCAGAGGTCCGCCGCGCGGGCGAGCAGGCCCTGGTGGAAGGCGAGTTCGGCCTGGAGGAAGAGGAACTCCTGCTGCTGGCGCGGTGCCCCCGCGAGCCGGAGGGCGGACTCCGCCTCGTGCAGGCGGGTCTCGGCCTCGACGGTGTTCGGCGGTGCCGACTGCAACGCCAGCGACGCCGCGGCCAGGCGCAGCCGGAGCCACAGGTCGAGGTCCTCGCGGCTGTCGAGCGCGGCCAGCGCCTTCTTCATCAACTCGGCGGCGTGGGTGCCGTTGCCGCGCCGGGTGCTGACCGTCGCGCACGTCCAGTACGCCTCGGCGGCGAGCGCCCCTTCGGTGGTGCACAGTTCCCCGCAGACGGCGTCGCTGATCCGGGCCGCCTCCGCCAGGTCCCCCAGCTCGGCCTCCGCGGAGGCGAGCAGGAGCTTGCCGCGGATCAGGTCGGCCGTGGGCACGCGCAGCTGGTGTTCGTCGGCGATGGCCAGCGCCTGCCGCACCTCCTCGCGGGCGGTGGCCGGCTCGCCGAGGTTGCGGGCGCAGCGCGCCAGCCGCATACGGGCGTGTACCTGGAGGGCCGGGCGGCCGAGGGTGTTGCTGACGTCCTTGAGCCGGGTGAGGGCGTCGCGTTCGGAGGTGAAGTCGCCCAGCGAGCCGTGCAGCCGGGCGAGTTGGGCCAGGGCCTGCCAGCGTGTGAGCTCGTCGGCGTCCTTCGCCTCGTCGTAGGCCTGGATCAGCATCGTGAGCATCTCGGCGTCCTTGCGGGCCTCGGAGAGCGTCAGGGTGGCGAGCAGGTCGGTGAGGTCGCTGCTGGGCGGCTCGGCGAGGGCCTCGGTCGGGACGCCGAGGCGTTCTGCGAGGTGGGCGACGGCCCGCTCGGTGGGGGGCCGGGCTCCCGACTCCAGGCGGGACAGGTATGCCGCCGACATGCCGGGGCCGGTCAGGTCGGTTCTGGACTTGCCCAGCTCGGTGCGCAGTTGGCGCAGTCGGCGCCCGAATTCCGGCTGCCTCAGCATCGCCGTCCCCGTCCTGTCGACCGTGTGTGTGAAGGATCCCGGTGGGATCCGGGGGATGTGTGTGCTCCGGGGGAAACCAAGCAGCGGAGGCACACGTCCGCCTGCGACGCGTGCCTCCTGGGGTCTCCTGCCCGGGCCCACTCGGTGGCAAGGATTGCCTGGTGAGGGCAACTTTGCCGGGAGTATGCATCTTAGGGCATGTTGCCCGGGCTACGGCCAGTCAATTGTCTCGCTCGGGTCTCCCGTCGTTGTCGTGGTCGCGGGCCAGTCGATGCTGGTGGTCGCCGCGGCGGCATCGGGGGCGGCGCCCACGACGGGTAAGACGGCGACTGCGGCGAGGCTCAGGGCGGTGAGGGTACGCAGCGCAAGCTTCATTCTCTGGTCCTTAGGCGATGCGACGGGGAATCCGTCGTGTGGTGTATGGCGCTTGGCGGGTCGTGCCTCGTGGTGGTGCGCATGGTGCGGATGGTTCGGGCCTGCAGGCCGTTCCTATCAATCCGGGGCGGGCTTCCGGCGCCGTTTTCCCGCATGTGACGCGTTTCTGGCGCACGGTGCTCCGTGTCCCGGCCCGGAGCCGCGTTGGGCGGACCGTCCGGCATGGTCACCGGACGCCCCGCCCGGCGGTGGAGGTCGCCCGCCGCCGCCGTGGTTGCGCCCTCAAAGTAGCCCCACCCATCACTGTTGGCAACCTTTGACAACTTTAGGCAACTGGCTTAGCGTGAGCGAACGAATACGGGGGGACGTCAGGGAAGGGAGAACCACTCGATGCCTGCGGATCCGCTGGTGAAGACGCCTCCCGGGGCACTGCCCGAGATACGTGTGCGCAGGGTGGAGGACGGGTTAGAGGCGGAGCTCACGCTCCTGCGTCTGCTTGTCAACACGACCGAACCACTGCACGTCGACGACCTCGCGCTGCGGCTGGGCATGCCGTCCCCCTGGGTCGGCGAACTGGTCCACCAACTGGTCACCGCCGGCCTCGCCAAGTGGCGCGACCACGGCATCGTGCCCGGGGCGCCGGACATCCTGGTCGCCCATCTCCTGGAGACCCAGCAGCGCTACCTCGTGTCCCAGTTGCAGTTCCAGGAGTCCCTGTCCGCCGCCCTGTCCACGCTCAGCAACCAACTCGTCTCCGGAGCATCCCTGGACGGCGCGCACGACCAGGCGCACTGGCAGATGTACGGCTGCGACGAGGCCGCGGAAACCCTCGACGACGCCCTCGTGCGCGCCCGGCGCGAGGTGCTCAGCCTGAACCCGTGGCTGCCGACGGGCCCCGAGGGGCTGGCCCGCAACCGGGTGCGGCACCAGCGGGCCGCGGAACGGGGCGTCGCCCTGCGCTCGATCCACCTCACCGCGACCCAGCGGCTGCCGCACGGCGGCTCGTACCTGCGCGCGCTGGCGACGGCCGGCGTCAGCGTGCGGGTCGCGCCCTGCCTTCCCTTCCGGCTGATCGTGGTGGACGGGCAGGTCGCCTTCACCTCCTCCAACGCCTCCGACGGCCGGCTGGTGATCCTGGAGACGTCCAGTCCCCAACTCGTGGGGCTGCTCAGCGACATGTTCGAGTTCTGCTGGGTCGACTCCGAGGCCGTACGGCCCTTCGACGCCCGGTCGGGCACGCACGATCTGCACGACCGCGAGATGATGATCATCCGGTTGCTCTCCGAGGGCCGCACCGACAGCGCCATCGCCCGTGCCCTCGGCGTCTCCCCCCGTACCTTCCGCCGGCTCATCGTGCAGGTCATGGACCACCTCGGTGCCCAGAGCCGGTTCCAGGCCGGCGCCCGCGCCGCCGAGCTCGGCCTGCTGCGCACGGGCCACGCCCCGGCCCCGGCCCGCGCGAGCTGATCGGGGCGAAGCCCCGTTCACAGGGGCGCGGGGAGCCGCGCGACCAACCACCGCCGGCCGGTGGCCGGGCACGAGTCCGCAAGGGGCCCGGCCCGTGCCCGCCGCCGGCCCGCCGTGGACGCCCGCGCGGCTCCCCGCGCCCCTTCGGAACGCGGCCCGCCCTCGGGGCGCGGCCCCAACTGGCCGCTGACGGACATGCCGCACACGGTCATTCACTTATCCCTTTTCCCTCTTGAGTTCTCGCATCCGCAAATGATTGGCTCACGCCCCGTGAAGGGCACGGACGTGCCGCCGCCGACCAGTCTCTGCGGGGAATTCCTTGAGATACTCAATCTCGTGGCTCGATGGTCAGATCCTTGCCGTGGACCAGCGACTGCTGCCGCACGAGGAAGAAATCCTGCACCTGGCCACCGTGGACGAAGTCATCGACGCAATCCGCACCCTCGCGGTCAGAGGAGCGCCCGCCATCGGCATAGCCGGGGCATTCGCCGTAGCCCTCTCGGCGCACCGCCATGCCCAGGCCGGCGAATGGACCGAGGAGGCGCAGGCCGCGGTTCGGGCGGACGCCGAGCGCATCGCGCAGGCGCGGCCCACCGCCGTCAACCTCTCCTGGGCGGTGCGGCGCGTGCTGCGCCGGCTGCCGGAGGGCGCGGCCACCGTCCTCGCCGAGGCGGAGTCGATCCTCGCCGAGGACGCCGCCGCCAACCGGGCCGCCGCGTGCCGCGCCGCCGACCTGATCGAGGAGGTGCTCCCCGGCCGCCCGCTACGGGTGCTGACCCACTGCAACACCGGCCGCTTCGCCACCGCCGCCGGCGGCACGGCACTCGGCGCCATCCTCGAACTCGCCGCGCGCGGCCGCATCCAGGAGGTGCTGGTCGACGAGACCCGGCCGCTGCTGCAGGGCTCCCGCCTGACCGCCAAGGAACTCGCCGACGCACATGTGCCGTACCGGATCTGCGTGGACTCCGCGGCCGCGTTCGCCATGGCCGAAGGCCTCGTCGACGTGGTCCTGGTGGGCGCCGACCGCATCGCCCGCAACGGCGACACCGCCAACAAGATCGGCACCTACGGCCTCGCCGTCGCCGCCGACCGCCACCACGTCCCGCTGGTCGTGGTCGCCCCCGAGTCCACCGTGGACGACCGGCTCGCCGACGGCAGCGGCATCGTCGTGGAGGAGCGCGGCCCCGGGGAGGTCACCGACGTGGCGGGCCGCCGGATGGCGCCCGAGGGCTCCGGCGTCTACAACCCGGCCTTCGACATCACGCCGTCCGGCCTGATCAGCGCCGTGGTCACCGACCGCCGCGTCTTCGCCTCCGACTGCCAGGACCTCGCCGCGCAGATCGACGCCTACACCGACTTCGTCGACGACTTCCCCAAGCCCGGCGTGCGGTTCCAGGACCTGTCGCCCGTCTACACCCAGCCGTGGCTGCTCGACCGGGTGGTGCGGGCCCTGCTCAACCGCTACCGCGGGGAGTTCGACCGGGTCGTCGGCGTCGAGGCCCGCGGCTTCCTGCTCGGCACCGCCGTCGCACGGGCCGCCCGGTGCGCCTTCGTGCCGGTCCGCAAGCCGGGCAAGCTGCCCCCGCCCGTGCACGCGGTCGAGTACGACCTCGAGTACGGCACCGACACCCTGGAGCTGAGCGCCTCCGCGCTGTCCCCGGGCGACCGCGTGCTCATCGTGGACGACGTCCTGGCCACCGGAGGCACCGCCGCGGCCGCCGTGAAGCTGGTGGAGCAGGGCGGCGGCACCGCCGTCGCGGTCGCCGTCCTCGTGGAGCTCGCGCAACTCGGCGGCCGGGACCGGCTGTCGGTGCCCGTGTACGCGGCGCGCACGGTACCGGGGGAATGACATGTGTGGAATAGTCGGTCTGTTCGTCGGATGCAGCGCTCTCACGTACTGTCCCAAACAATTACTCCTCAACGGCAGAACGACCCCCGGAACCGAAGATCCCGATTCGGAGGCGGAATTCCCCGGCGCACCCGACGGAACGCCGGACGCCGATTACCGCAGCCCTTTCCGCGCCTGGGACAAACGCTCGGCCGTACGCGCTGCCCAGCGGCGGGTGATCGGGGACGCCGACGCCGGGCTCCCCTATTTCGCAGAGGATCTCGTTCCGCTCGCCCGGCACAAGCGCGTACGGGAACTCCCCCCGGGCACCTACCGCGAAGTGCTCGTCCAGCACCTGTACCGCTACCTCGACTTCACGACGAAGCTCGAACACCTCGTGGTGAACCGGACGGCCCTGGGCATCGCGCAGGGCACGATCGGGGCGCGGCTGCCGGAGGAGATGCGGTTCGACGCGTACAAGGTGTACTGCGACGAGGCCTACCACGCCCTGTTCTCGGTCGACCTCATCCGCCAGACCGTGCGCCGCACGGGCATCGAGCCGCGGCTGCCCGACGTGCCGTACTTCATGCTCAGGCTCCAGCAGTTGCAGGAGGAGGCGAGGGCGGACTACCGGTACCTGGCGGAGCTGGTGTTCGTGATCGTCTCCGAGACCCTCATCTCGGGCTCCCTGGCGGAGCTGCCGCAGGACAGCGACATCGTCCCCGCGGTGCGCGAGGCGATCCGCGACCACGCCCAGGACGAGGGCCGCCACCACACGTACTTCTCCCTCTTCGCCAAGCACCTGTGGGGCCAGCTCGACGCACGGGAGCGGCGGACGGCGGGGCTGCTGGTGCCCCACCTGATCCTGGCGTTCCTGGCGCCCGACACCGAGGCGATGCGCGGGGAACTGGGGCAGTACGGGTTCGACGACGACACCGCCAGGGAGATCGTGGCCGAGGTGCTGCCGGAGGACGTGGTGACCGCGGACGCGCGTGCCGCCGCCGCGCAGACCATCCGCCTGTTCGCGGGCCTCGGGGTGCTGGAACTGCCCGGTGTCACCGAGGAGTTCCAGAAGGCGGGGCTGCTGTGATCCGGCCCTAGGTGGCTTCTGATGGATCTCCGTGGCGTCGCGACGCCCGGCACGTACTCTCGCCGCACCGGGCACAAGCCCACGTACGCCCAGTACGAGGACTTGCACCCGGCACGCCGAGAGTACGCACCGAACGCCGCTCCTTCTCCCACGGAGATCCATCAGAAGCCCCCTCGCCGTAGGCCGTGCGGAAGGCGGCGCACCGCCCGAGATACGCCGGCAGCTCCCGGCGGCCGAACCGCTCCCGGTCCCACCGGCCGGGCAGCAGCAGGTCGCCGGCGAGGCACACATACGCCGAGGCGTGGCCGCCGTCATCCAGGCGGATGGTCCGCAGTGCGTACCAGGGGGCCTCATAGGCGTCGAGGAGCCGCCACTCGGCCTCGGCGAGTCCGCTCAGCACCAGGCCGTCCGCCGACCGGCCCGGGGCGGCAACCAGCCCCGGGAAGGGCCTCTCCCGCAAGGGAGCGGCCCGCCAGCCGGTCACGGCCGCGGGGCGGTGCGCCGGCACCCGGTCCAGGAGCGCCCGCAGGACGTCGGGGAACATCAGGCTCCCGTACACGAACAGCTCGTCACCGCGTCCCGCCAGCCGATCGACCGTCATCACCCTGCCACCTTCCGCGCCCGGCCCCGTCCGGGCCGTGCCCGCCGTGTCCCACCGGATCCCCGCCCGGGGCGGGGCCCCAGTCCACCACCCGCACCCGCGGCCCGGAGACGCGAGCTGCTGGCCGGGTGCGGCCGGGCCCGCCATGGCCAGTCCGGACACCTGGCGCGGGCCCGGGCGCGAACTCAAGGATCTCCCCCATGAGCGATGAACCCACCGGCATCCGCGCGGTCACCGCCGCCGCGGACCTGCCGGCCGACAGCTGGGCGGCACTGCTGCGCCCGGAGGACCTGTTCCTCGGCGGGCGCTGGCTCGCCGTGGCCGAGCGCACCGCGGGCTGCCCGATCCGCTACCTGCTCGCCGAACGGGACTCCACGCTGCTCGCGGGGCTCGCGACCGCCCTGGCCGACGAGAAGGCGCCCTGGGTGCTCGGCCGCCCCGACACCCTCCTGACGGCGTGCGCCGAGGCGGGCAGGGCGGGGGCGGCGGAGGTGCTCGCCGCGCTGCCGGACTCGGACCCGGGCAGCCTGCTGCCCACGCTGGTGTGCGGCGGGCGGCACATGGGCCGCAGCCGGGTGGTCCGGCGCCCGGACACCGGCCGTCGGGTGCTGGACGCCCTGGTGGCGCGGGCCGAGGAGGCGGCGGCCGAGCAGGGCGCGGGGTCGGTGGCGTTCCCCTTCGTGGAGGAGGACGACGCGGAACTGCGCGAGGTGCTGGCCGCGCGCGGCTACCTGTCCCATGTCTCGGGCCGCTACAGCACCCTCCCGGTCGGCCCCGGCGGCTTCGAGGCCTACCTCGGCCGGCTGTCCGCCAAGCGCGCCCGCCGGGTGCGCGCCGAGCGGCGCAAGCTGCGCCAGGCCGGGATCGAGCTGCGCATGCAGCCGCTCACCCGGGACCTGGTGCCCCGGCTCGGCGAGCTGGAGGCGGGGCTCATGGCCAAGTACGGCGTCGCCTGGACGGCCGCGCAGACCGAGCAGGTGCTCACCGAGATGCTCGACGTCTACGGCGAGGACGTCACCGTGACGCTCGCGGTCGGCGACGGCGGCATCCGCGGCTTCGGCACGCTGCTGCGCTTCAAGGACCACTGGTACGCGCGGCAGGCCGGCTTCGACTACGCCTACCAGGGCAAGCTCGCGCTCTACTTCGAGACGCTCTACTACGCCCCGGTCGAGGAGGCGGCCCGCCGCGGCATCGACGCCATCCACTACGGCCTGGGCAGCGAGGAGGCCAAGCTCTCCCGCGGCTGCGTCGCCCGGACCCAGCACGCCCACCTTCTGCCGCTGCCCCGCTGACCGCCCGCCCCGCCCTCCCGGGACGTTCCCCGGCCGGCCCTTTCCGCACGTCCCGCCCCGCCCCGACGCTCTCGCCCCGCCCGACCGACGGCACGACTACCGAGGTGGACCACCCATGCCCGACGCCGCCATGCCCCACGCTTCCGTGCTCGCGTTCGTCGAGACCGGCCGGGGCAGTTTCGGCCTGCGCCCGCTGGCCCTCGCCCGGGAGCTGGGCCTCAGCCCCGTCCTCGTGACCGACGACCTGGGCCGGTACGCGGTCGACGACGCCTCGCGGGCGCTGATCGAGGGCACCGTCGACGCGGTCGTCGAGGCCGACACCCGCAGCAGCGCGTCGGTCACCGAGGCGCTGCGCGGTTACCACGAGCGCGGGGAGCTGTGCGGGGTGATGGCGGTGATCGACTACTACGTCACCGTCGTCGCCGAGACCGCGCGCGCCCTCGGACTGCCCGGCCTCGCGCCCGAGGCGGCGCACGCGGCCCGCAACAAGGCCCGCACCCGGGAGATCTGCCGTGACCTGGGCGTGCCCGTGCCCGCGTACCACCGGGTGGACTCGGCCGGGGAGGCCGTGGCGGCCGCTCGGGCCGTGGGGTTCCCGTGTGTGATCAAGCCGCTGACCGAGGCGGCCAGCATCGGGGTCAGGCTGTGCCGGACGCCCGGGGAGGTGGCGGAGCACTACGGCGTGCTGACCGCGTCCGACACCGACCTGCGCGGCCTGCCGCGGCCGGGCGGGGTGCTGGTGGAGGAGTACCTGACCGGCTACGAGGTCAGCGTCGAGGTGCTGACGACCGGTCAGGGGCCGCAGGTGATCGGCGTGACCGACAAGTCCCTCACCGCCCACCCCCACTTCGTGGAGACCGGGGAGACCTTCCCCACCCAGCTGCCCGACCGGGTGGCCGCGCAGGCGGCGACGGCCGCCCTGGACGCGCTGAAGGCGATCGGCCACGACTTCGGTGCCGCGCACGTCGAGATCAAGATGACGGCGGATGGACCGCGGCTGGTGGAGATCAACGCCCGCATGGGCGGAGCCCAGGTCGGACGGGTGATCCGGGAGGCCACCGGGCTCGACCTGCTCGCCGAGGTCATCAAGGCGCACGCGGGCCGCGAGCCGGGCGCCACGGCCTCGTACCGGGGCGCGGCGGCCTCCCGCTACCTGACGGCGGCGGACAGCGGCACCCTGCGCGCCGTCGAGGGCCGCGACCTGGTGGACCGGCTGCCGGGCGTGTGCGAGGTGGAGGTGTACGTACGTCCCGGTGCCACCGTGCGCCGCCCGGCCAGCAACGCCGACGTGCTCGGCCACCTGGTGGTCCGGGCCGGCACCCCGGCCGAGGCCGCCCGCTGGGCCGACACGGCGCTGCTGATGCTGCGGGCCGTGACGTGCTGAGCCGGCTGGCCGAGGCGCTGCCGCGGGAGCGCGGCGCGGGCTGGTTCGCGGCGGCCGCCCTCGCGAGCGCCGTGGGCATGGGCGTCTACTACCCGTTCTCGCTGCTGTACTTCCAGGCCGTGCTCGACGTCTCGCTCACCCGCATCGGCACCGGGCTCACCCTCGCCGCGCTGGTCGCGCTGCCCCTGCTGCCGCTCGCCGGGCGGCTGATCGACCGGTTCGGCCCGAAGCGGGTGCTGTTCGTCTCGACGGCCGTGCGGGCCGCGGCGTTCGGCTCGTACCCGGCCGTGCGGAACTTCTGGCAGTTCGTCGCGGTCAGTGTGCTGGTGGCGCTGGCGCTGCGCACCGAGCAGGCGGCGACGCCCGCACTCGCGGCGGCCCTGGCCGGCGACGGGCCGCCCGGACGGTGGCTCGCGCTGTCGCGGGCCATGTTCAACGCCGGCTTCGGCCTGGGCGCGCTGACCGCCGGGTTCGCGGCCTCCGCGCAGGGCGACGGGCTGATCGCGGTGGGCGTCGCCAACGCCCTGTGCGTCGCCGTCACCTCGCTGGTGTACCTGCCGCTGCCCGCCCGCCGGCCGGCGGCCGCCCGCGGGGCCGGCGGTGGCGTCGCGGCGGCCCGCCCGTGGCGCAACCGCCCGTTCCTCACGGTGGTCGCCGCGGGGGCCGGGCTGTGGGTGATCGCGGTGGGCGTGGAGACGGCCCTGCCGGTGCACCTGCTGCGGCACGTGGGCTCGCCCGCCTGGACGGTCAGCGTGCTGTTCGCCGTCAACACCGTGCTCCTCGCGGTGGCCCAGGTGCCCGTCGCGCACCGCGTGGAGCGGCTGCGTCCCGCCGTGCTGGTGGCCATGGGCGCGGTGCTGCACATCGCCCTGCTCGCCGCGCTCGTCGCCGCCGGACGGCTCACCACGGGCGTCGCCACCGCCGTCCTGCTGCTCGGCATGGCGGTGTACACGCTCGGCGAACTGCTCTCCTCGCAGGGACTGCTGACCCTGCTGACCACGCTGGCGCCCGAGCACCAGCGCGGCGCCCACCTCGCCTTCCACCAGATCTTCATCGGCTTCGCGAACGCGCTGACACCGCTGCTGGTCACCACGGTCCTGGACCGTTCCGCGACCGCGCTGTGGTGGCTGCTGGCCCTGTGCGCGCTGCTGGTCGCCGCCCTGACGGCACCCCGCCGCGGTACCGGCGGCCCGGTCGCGGCCGATGCGGAACCGAGCCACACCCGTACGACCGACCACCTCACCAACGGGAGTACCACGTGACGATCCTTCAGGCCCGACCCGTCGCCACCGGACCCGCGCACGTCATCATCGACGAGGCGCTGTCCCCCTTCGCCGAGTACCGGGCCTTCCGCCGCGGCGAGCTCGGCCGGGCCGCGTACTGCGCCTGGCTGGGCTCCGGGCAGGTGCGGCCGGAGAGCATCGGCCTGAACGAGGACCAGTTCAACCTGTCCGCGCGCCTGTACCCCAACGAGTGGGCGTACACCGACACGATCCTCCGGCAGCTGCGCGAGGGGGGCTTCATCGACTCCACCGACTACCCCGCCCACGAGTTCGCCGACCTGTACGCGGCGGTCGCCGCCACCTGGCGGCACGGCGACTACAAGACGTACATCTTCCCCGAGGAGGCGCGGCTGCTCTTCGCCCTCGCCCATGTCGTCGCCCCGCGCCGCACCGTCTTCCCCGGCTCCTACTACGGCTACTGGGCGGTGTGGGCCATGCCCGGCATCATCGCCGCAGGCGGCACCGCCACCCTGATCGACATCAACGAGGACACCATGCGCCTGGCCCGCGAGAACCTCGCGGCGCTCGGCCTGGACGAGGGCGTCGAGTACGTGACGCAGGACGCGATCGGCTACGGCCGCTCCCTCGCCGACGTCGACCTGTGCGTCCTGGACGCCGAGGGCCCCAAGGACCACCCGGACCCGCAGCTGCGCGACAAGGCCATCTACGAGCCGATCATGCGCGCCACCAGCCCCGCGGTGCGCCCCGGCGGCATGCTGGTCGCCCACAACATGCTGCTGGAGAACCTCACCGACAACGCCTACTTCGCGGGCCGCATCACCAACAACGAGCGGCAGTACGCCGGTTTCCACCGGCACCTCGACGAGGCGTACGACCTGAAGGCGGTGTTCCCGACCACGGAGGGAACCGGCGTCTACCGGCGTGCCCTGAACAGCGCGTGAGCGGCAGACGCGTGAGGGGCAGAACCGAGCGGCCGGCCGGGCACGGCACCCGCGGCCCGGTCCGGATCGAGGCCCTGGCGCCCGAGGACCTGCCCGTGGTGCGGCGGATCTACAACCACGCCGTGCGCTGGACCGACGCCACCCTCGACACCGAGGAGTGGTCGCCGGGCCGGGCGGCGGCGTGGCTGGCCGGGCACGCCGACCGCTACCCGGCCGTCGCCGCACGTCTGGACGGCCGCCTCGTCGGCTACGGCTCGCTCAGCCCGTTCGCGGCCCGCGGCGGCTACCGGGCCAGCGCCGAGATCTCCGTGTACGTCGACCCCCGCCACCAGGGCAGGGGAGTGGGCGGGGCACTGGTGGCCTGGCTCACCCGGCACGCCGAGCGGAGCGGTCTGGCGGGCGTCCTCGCGGTGATCACCTCGACCAACGAGCGGTCGGTCCGCCTGTTCACGGGGGCCGGCTACCGCCACCGGGGCGTGCTGGAGAGCATGGGCTACAAGCGGGGCCGCCTGGTCGACCTCTCGCTCTACCAGCGGCCCTTCGCCGCCAACGCGGACCACTACCGGCGGCTCGGGGCGGCGGCGGGGGAGTACGAGCGTGCGGTGGACGAGCAGGCGGACACGGTGGCCGAGCTGCTGAAGCGCCCGCCGCTCGCCCGCCTCGACCCCGCACGGCCCGTGGTGTTCGCCGGGGCCGGCGCGTCGGTGCACTCCTGCCGCGTCGCGGCGCAGTGGCTGCGGTCGCTCAGCGGCGGGCGGGTGCGGTCGGCGGCGGTGCACGCCGAGGACGTGACGGCGTGCGGCCTGCTCGGACCCGACGACCAGCTGGTGCTGGTGGGCGACGGCGCCGCGCCGCCGGCCGGGCCGACCGCCGCCGTGGTGTGCCCCACCGCCGTCCTCGGGGCCGGGGACGGCGGCCTGCCGCGCCCGGCCGCACGGGCCGCGGAGCTGACCGCGCTGCTGCGGCTGACCTGGGCGGCGCTCGCCGGGCACCCGGACGAGCCGGTCACCGACGACCTGCCCGACGCGCTGCGCCGCACCCTCGACCTCCCCCTGTCCCCGGACGCGGTCAAGGCCGTGGCGGGCGCGGATCCGGTGCGCCTGCTCGTCGTCGGCGGCGGCCCGGACGAGCCGGTCGCCGCCGAGGCCGCGCTCGCCCTCACCCGCGCCACCCACCGCCCGGCCGCTGGGGTGCACCCGGACGCCGTCCGCGAGGAGCTCGCGGCCGTGTCCCCGGCCGGCTCGGTCGGCTGCGTGCTGCGCCCGAACGGCCCCGGCGGGCCGCTGGCCGACGCGCGCGCCGCGCTGCTGCGCTCCCTCGGCGCACCGGTGTTCATCAGCAGTGACGACAAGGAGAGCGACATGCCGTTCGCCTCGGTCCCCCCGCTCCTGCGGCCCTTCGTGGTCGCCGTGCCTCTCCAGCGGCTGGCCGCCGCGGCCGCCGAACGGCTCGGGACGAGCCCGGGGGCGGGCCGCGCCGACTCGGAGCCGTGGAGCAGCGCGTACCGCACGCACGCCGAGGAGGCCCGGGCATGACCGATCCGGTGACCGAGGAGTACGTGCGCGCCTGCGCGGAGCCCGGCAGCCCGCTGCGGCACGTGGTGCGCGACACCGTGCTGCCGCCGGCGTACGAGGCGTGCTGGCGGGCGCGGACCCTGCCCAGGCCGCTGTTCGTGCCCGAGGCCGGGATGGCCGGGGCGGCCCGGAAGGTCGAGACGCTGTTCCGGCTGATCGGGGAGCTGCCCGAGCGGGTGTTCGAGGGGGACCTGGACCACTACTGTGCCGTCCTCGGCATCGAGCCGGCGCGGGCGGCCGTGCTGCGCCGGTTCGCCGCGGGCCGGCCGGTCCGCTACGGCCGCGCCGACCTGTACCACGACGGCACCGCCTTCCGGATGCTGGAGTTCAACATCGCCAGCGACCTCGGCGGCACCGACCGGGCCGAGTTGCAGCGGGCCCTGCTGGGCACCCCGGCCTTCCGGGAGTTCGCCGCGCGGCACGACCTGGGCTACGTCCACACCGGCGAGCGGATCGTCGAGTCGCTGCGCGCCGCCGCGCGGGACGCCCTCGGCGAGGAGGCCCCGAGCGTCGCCGTCGTCGCCACCGCCGCCGGCCTGGTCCGCTTCCGGCACCTGCTGACGGCGTTCACGGAGATGACGCGAAGGCTCGGGCTGCCGGTCCGGCTGTGCTCCCTCGACAGCGCACGGGAGCGCGGCGGACGGGTCGTCGTGGGCGACGCGGAGACGGACGTCGTCCTGCGCTTCTTCACGGTCGACGACGTGTGCGACGACCCCGGTGCCGCGCGCGTCGCCGAGACGCTGTTCCGGGCGCACGAGGAGCGCCGGCTCGTGCTGTTCACGCCGATGGACAGCTCCCTGTACTCCAACAAGGGCACGCTGGCGCTGCTCTCCGACCCGGCCCTGGGCGGCCATCTGACGGCGGCCGAGCGGGACCTGGTGGACGAGTTCCTGCCGTGGACACGGCTGCTGGGCGGCCCGGGGAACGGCGCGGACCTGCTCGCGTACTGCGTCGAGAACCGCACGGACCTGGTGGTCAAGCCGCTCCGGGACTTCGGCGGCAGCGGCGTCCTGGTCGGCTGGGAGACGGACGAGCGCGAGTGGCGCGAGGCGGTCGCCACCGGGGCCGCCAAGGGGCACTGCATCGTGCAGCGGCGCGTGGTGCCGCGGGCCGAACCGGTCGTCTCACCGGACGACGGCGGCGTCCGGGACTGGATCGCGACCTGGGGCGTCTTCGTGACGCCCGCCGGCTACGCGGGCACGGACGTGCGGGCGTCGCCCGCCGGGGCGGGAGCGATCGTCAACTATGGTACGAACCCTTCGACCTGCACCACGGGCGTCTTCACCTACGCGGCCCAGGACCACCAGGAGTGACCACCGATGATGATCCACCCGTGGGACGCGGCGTTCCACGACGGAGAGTGGCGCGCCTGGCTGGCGGAGGGCCGCGACTTCGGCCAGCTGCTGGTCAACGGTCCCGACGGACGCCCGCCCCTGGCACTGCCCACGCACTTCCTGCTGGCCGGCGACGAGCTGCTGCTGCACTTCGCCCGGGCCAACCCGGTGTGGGAGGCCGTCGCGGCCCGGCCGGCGGTCGCCCTGAGCGTCGTCGACGACTACACGTACATACCCGCCGCGTGGCGGGCCAAGGACGGCGAGCCGGACCGGCACGGCGTCCCCACCACGTACTACGCGTCCGTCCAGTTCGCCGGTGAGGCGCGGATCGTCTCCGACCCGGAGGAGAAGGCCGAGCTGCTCCGCCGCCAGCTCGCCCACCACGAGCCCGCGGGCGAGCACGGCCCGGTCGCGGTGGGCCGGCCGCCCTACGGCCGCCAGCTCTCCGTGATCCAGGGCCTGCGCATCCGGATCACCTCGGTGGCTGCCAAGTTCAAGTACGACGACCACCGCCCGGTGGAGCAGCGGGAGGCCATCGCCCGACGGCTGGGGGAGCGGGCCGGTCAGGGCGACGCGGCGGCGGCCCGCCAGCAGATGCGGAGGCTGGCGGAAGGGGGCGTGACGGACGGGGTGTGACGGCCGGGTGGTGACGGCCGGGCGGTGACGGGCGGGCGGTGACGGGCGGTGCGTGGGGGAGAGGCGTGGGGGGACGGCTCGTGACAGGTGATGCGTGCGCATGGTCGTGAGAGACAGGGGATGCGTGCGCACGGTCGCGAGAGAGTCTTCGCAGGGAGCGTACGGGCGGCGCCGGCCGCGTTCATCCGCGGCTCAGTCCACGACCTGCCCCAGCCCCGACCTCACCGCGTGCGCCAGGTCGTCGGCCAGCGCCCGCACGTCCTCCTCGCCCTCCCACGCCACCGTCACCCGGAGCCCCGGCCCGCCGCGCATGCGGAAGCGCGCCCCGGGAGCCACCAGCCGGCCCCGCGTCAGCAGCGCCCCGAACGCCGCCGTCTCGTCCGGCACCGGAACCCACACGTTCAGCCCCGAGGCGCCGTGCGCACGCACCCCCCGCTCGGCCAGCGCGGCGAGAAGCTCCCGGCGCCGTGCGCCGTACCGCCCCGCCGCGCCGGCCAGCGCCGCCCGGGTGCCCGGCGCCTGCGCCACCGCCGCCACCAACCGCCGCAGCGCCCCGCTCACCTGCCCGCCCCGGACCCGCTGGCGCGTCGTCATCCGCCGCACCGTCTCCGCGTCCCCCGCGACCGTGGCGAGCCGCAGGTCGGGGCCGAGCACCTTGGACGTGGAGCGCACGTGGACCCAGCGGCCGGTGCCCCCGGCCAGCGTGTGCAGGGGGGTGCCCGCCACCGCGGACGCGTAGTCGTCCTCGATCACCAGGGCGTCCGGCCGGCCGGCGAGGGCCTCGCGCAGGCGCGCCGCGCGCCGGGCGGAGAGGGCCGCTCCGGTCGGGTTCTGGGCGCGCGGGGTCACCACCACAGCCCGCGCCCCGGACGCCAGCACGTCCCGCAGCGCCCCGGCCAGCGGCCCCTCGTCGTCCACCGGGACCGGCACGGGCGTCAGCCGCAGCGCCGCGAGCAGGTCGGACAGGCGTGGCCATCCCGGGTCCTCGACGGCGACCGGGTCGCCGGGCCGCAGCGCGGTGCCGAGGGCGAGTTCGACGGCGTCGAGGGTGCTGTGCGCGACGGCGGTGTGGTCGCCCGGGACACCGTCGGCCACCGCCGCCGCGTGCAGGGACGCGGCGGCCGGCTCGCCGTCCTCGGCCAGCGCCCGCAGGACGTCGCCGGGGGCCGGGACCGGCAGGAGTGCGCGCGGGGGCAGTCCGCTGGACAGGTCCTGCACCCCGTCCGGAACGTGTGCCGCGGCGGCCGGGACCAGGTCGGTGTGCGGGCGGACCCGGCTGCCGCGCCGGCCGTCGGTGACGATGACGCCCCGCTCCCGCAGCAGCCGGTAGGCCGCGGCGACGGTGTTCGGGTTGACGCCGAGGTCGGCGGCCAGCTGCCGCATCGGGGGCAACAGCTCACCCGGGGCCAGCCGGTGGTCGGCCACCGCCTCCTCGACGCTGGCGGCGATCTCCCGCGCCCCGCGCCCGGCGAGGACGACCGGTCCCCGTGCGGTCACGACACCGAGGCCCGCGCGGCCACCGCACCGTCCGCACCGGCCCGGGCGCCCGTCTCCGCCGCCGCGGACAGCCCCGCGAGCCCGAGGAAGTTGGCGAGGAGCCGCCGTACGTTGCGCTGGTACTCCCGGTGGTGCTTCGGCGCGTTCACCGCCGCCGCGGCGACCACCTCGGCCGGAACCGCCTCACCGGGCGGCGCGTCGGCCGCGGCGGCCAGCCAGTCGAGCAGCAGGGCGGCCGTCAGCTCCACGTGGAACTGCACGCCGTACGCGCACTGGCCGATCCGGAAGGCCTGCCGGCCCGGGTCCTGGTCGGACACGGCCAGTGCCTCGGCGCCGGGCGGCAGCGTGAAGGAGTCGGTGTGCCACTGGAACATGTGCGTCTCGCGTGGCAGCCCCGCGAACAGCGGATCGCGCGCTCCGGCGTCGGTCAGGCGCACCGGGCAGAACCCGAAGCTCATCTCCTCGCCGGCGACGATGTCACCGCCCATGGCGTCGGCCAGCAACTGGGCGCCCAGGCAGATCCCCAGGCACGGCACGCCCTCGGCCACCGCCTGCCGCAGCAGCCGCTTCTCCTGGGCGAGGTAGGGGTGGTGGTCCTCGTCGGCGGCGTTCTGGCCGCCGCCGAGCACGATGACGGCGTGGTACGCGAGCGACGACGGCAGGGCGTCCCGCGCGGCGAGGACGACGTCGCACTCCACTCCGAGCTCCCGCAGCGACTCGCCTATCTCGCCCTTGGGCGCGGTGACGCTGTTCTGGATGACCAAAAGCCGTGGCACGGTGTCCTGCCTCCTGCTGGGTCCCGATCCTTGAGTACGTGTCGTGGTCGTGAAGTCGGATGCGTGACGGGCGTGATCGGGAATCCGATCACGGGCCTGGCCATGCACGTGGCCATGGACGTGGTCCGGAGCGGCCACCGGTGCGCGTCACGTGCGGTCGAAGTAGGACACCACGAGACCGACCGCGACGGCCCACATCATGCAGCCGATGACCACGTCGAGCACCCGCCACACGGACGGCCTGCGGAACAGCGGCGCGAGCTTGCTCGCCCCGTACGACAGGGCGAAGAACCACGACGTCGACCCCGCCATCGCCCCCACCGCGAACGCCGCCCGCGACAGCCCCTCGTGCTGCGCGCCGATGCCGCCGACCAGGACCACCGTGTCCAGGTAGACGTGCGGGTTGAGGAGGCTCAGCGCGAGGGCGGCCAGGGCCGCGCTGCGCACCGAGGACGTCTGCGCCTGCCCCTGGACGTCGTCGAGGCTCTTCGGACGGCTCGCCGAGCGGAACGACGACAGGCCGTAGTAGCCGAGGAAGGCCACACCGCCCCAGGTGGCGATCGCGGTGACCGTGCTGCTGGCCGCGATCGCCGTACCCACCCCGGCCACGCCGACCGCGATCAGCGCCGAGTCGCAGAGACTGCTGACCGCGGCCACCGTCAGGACGTGCTTGCGCTGCAGACCCTGCCGGATGACGAAGGCGTTCTGCGCCCCGATGGCGATGATGAGGCCGGCGCTCAGGGCGAATCCCTGCGCGAGTGCTCCGATGATCAAGGGGTGTCCTCTCGCGGCTTCGGTGCTGCGGGTGCAGAGCGAACCTACCGCCGCGCCAGGAGGGCCGGTCCGGGGCCACGTTGACCGCATCGGCCATGGCACTCGGCGGCCACGTCCAGAGGCCCGAAGTGCTGGTAGGACTGGTGGTCGGCGCCACGAGGGCGCCCCGGCGACCCGGACGTCCGACCAGCCGTGCCCCGGCCCCGCCTTCCCGCCGCATGCCCGCTTTGCGCCGCATGCCCGTTTCCTTAAGGCCCCCAACCCCGATGAGGAGTGGTCCCACGTGCCCGTCACCACCGACCGGGACACCGCCGAGGAGCTGGCGTCCGTAGCCCGTGCCCTGTACGCGAAGGGCTGGCTGGAGGGCACGTCAGGCAACCTCTCCGTCCGGCCCCGGCCGGCCGAGGACCTGGCCCTGCTGACCGCGAGCGGCCGCGCCAAGGGCGAGCTGACCGGCGCGGACGTCGTGCCGGTGCGGGTGAGCGACAGCCGCCCGCTGGACGCCGGCGGGCCGCGGCCGTCGGCGGAGACCACCATCCACACCGCCCTGTACCGGGCCCTGCCCGACTGCGGTGCGGTGATCCACGCCCATGTGCCGTACGCCACCGCCCTCGCCTCGCTGGCGTCGACGCGCGGCGAGGACGCCGTGCGGATCACCGGGTTCGAGCTCATCAAGGGGTTCGGCCTGGCCGACCCGTCCCGTACGGCCGTGCCGGTCTTCGCCAACTGGGCGGACGTGCCGCGCATCGGCGCCGAGGTCGAGAAGCACTTCCGCCGCCCGCCGGCCGACGCGCCGCCCGCCCTGCTCATCTCGCACCACGGGGCCACCGTCTGGGGCCCGGACCTGGGCTCTGCCCGCAACCGCCTCGAGTGCCTGGAAGGCCTCGCCCACCTGCTGCTGCTCACCGACCGAGCGGAGAGGACGTCGCGATGACGCTGCTGCGCACCATGCCCGAACAGGACCCGGGGAGCACCCTCCTGGTCACCGAGGACCCGGCGAAGATCGCCTCCGCGCTCGCCGAGTACGGCGTCCACTACGAGCAGTGGGACACCGACCGGGGCCTCGCGGCCGACGCCGGCGAACAGGCCGTGCTGGACGCCTACCGGGTGGAGATCGACAAGGTCGCGCGCGAGGGGTCCTACACCCTGATCGACGTGGCCCGCATGCGGCGCGACGACGGCGACGAGGCGTGGTCCGGGAAGGCGGCGGCAGCGCGCGCGAAGTTCCTGGAGGAGCACCGGCACGCCGAGGACGAGGTCCGCTTCTTCGCCCAGGGCCGCGGCTGCTTCTACCTGCACATCGAGGACCGGGTGCACGCCGTGGTGTGCGAGGCGGGCGACCTGCTGTCGGTGCCGGCCGGCACGGTCCACTGGTTCGACATGGGCAGCGAGCCCGATTTCACCGCGGTGCGGTTCTTCCAGACCGAGGACGGGTGGGTCGGCGACTTCCTGCCGGAGTCGGTCGCCTCCCGCTTCCCGGACCTCGACCAGATCTGGGCCGAACGCCCGTGAGGGCGGCCGAGTCGGACGTCACGCTCGACATCGTCCTCGACATCGAGGGCACCACCAGCTCCCTGAGCCATGTGCGCGACGTCCTCTTCCCGTACGCGCGGGCCCGGCTGGCCGCCTGGCTGGAGCGGCCGCTGCCGGAGGTCGGGCAGGTGGTGCGCGAGGTGCGC
The DNA here is from genome assembly GCF_057320905.1 of Streptomyces sp. DSM 116793. Classification (NCBI taxonomy): domain Bacteria; kingdom Bacillati; phylum Actinomycetota; class Actinomycetes; order Kitasatosporales; family Streptomycetaceae; genus Streptomyces; species Streptomyces sp. DSM 116793. Next base: position 6,161,637 of record NZ_CM170494.1, read on the forward strand.
GCCCTGGTGGGCGGCGCGGACGCGGGCGTTCGCGGCGCGGCCGGCGGCACCGGCGCGGACGTCCTTCCCGTCCTGCTCGACTGGCTCGACAGGGACGTGAAGGCGCCGCCGCTGAAGACCCTCCAGGGCCTGATCTGGCAGGAGGGGTACGCCAGCGGGGAGCTGACCTCGCACGTGTACGCCGATGTGCCGCCGGCGCTGGCCCGCTGGCGGCAGGCCGGACACCGCCTGCACGTCTACTCGTCGGGCTCGGTGCTGGCGCAGCGGGAGTGGTTCAGGCACACCGACCACGGCGACCTGCTGGCGCACTTCACCCGGCACTTCGACGCCTCCGACCCCGGCCCGAAGACGTCCGTGGACTCCTACCGGAGCATCGCGCGGCGGCTGGCCGCCGACCCCGCCCGGATCCTGTTCTGCTCCGACCACCGGGGCGAACTGGACGCCGCCCGCGAGGCCGGCTGGGCCACCCTCGGCCTCACGCGCCCGGACGGCGGCGCCACCCCCGTCACCGGACACCCGACGGCCGCCGACTTCACCGACGTCGACGTGACGACCCTGACGGCAAGGAGCAGGTCCGTTGCCTGACACCGCTCTGCACCCCCGGCACGGCGCCCTGGAGACCTCGGTGTTCTCCGAGATGACCGAGATCGCCCTGCGCACCGGCGCGATCAACCTCGGCCAGGGCTTCCCCGACAGCGACGGCCCCGCGTTCCTGCTGGACGCCGCGCGCCGCGCGATCGGCGAGGGCGCCAACCAGTACCCGCCGGTCACCGGCCTGTCCGCGCTGCGCACCGCGATCGCCGAGCAGCGGCTCGCCGAGTACGGCCTCGGCTACGACCCCGGGACCGAGATCGTCGTCACCATGGGCGCCACCGAGGCGGTCACCGCCGCCCTGCTCGCCCTGTGCGGCCCCGGCGACGAGGTGATCGTCATGGAGCCGTACTACGACGCCTACGCGGCCGCCATCTCCCTGGCCGGGGCCCGGCGCCGCCCGGTGCTGCTGCGGCCCGGCGGCGACGGCTTCGGCTTCGACCCCGAGGAGCTGCGCCGCGCGGTGACGCCGCGCGCCCGCGTCCTGCTGCTCAACAGCCCGCACAACCCCACCGGCAAGGTCTTCACCCGCGAGGAGCTCGAACTGATCGCGGCGCTGTGCCGGGACAACGGCCTGGTCGCGGTCACCGACGAGGTGTACGAGTACCTCACCTACGACGGCGTGCGGCACGTGAGCCTGGCCACGCTGCCGGGGATGCGCGAGCGCACCCTGGCGGTGTCCTCGGCGGGCAAGACGTTCAACGTCACCGGCTGGAAGGTCGGCTGGGCGTGCGGCCCCGCCCACCTGGTGCGGGCGCTGACCTCCGTGAAGCAGTTCCTCACCTTCGCCGGCGCGGGCCCCTTCCAGCTGGCCGTGGCGGAGGGCCTCGCCCGCCGTGCGGAGACCGTCCCCGGGCACCGGGCCGAGCTCGAGGCGCGGCGCGACCTGCTCGTCGCCGGGCTCGGTGCGGCCGGTATCCGCGTCCACCCCTCGCAGGGCAGCTACTTCCTCCAGGTCGACGCCCGCTCCCTCGGCGACGCGGACGGCAGGCGGCTGAGCCGGGAGCTGGCCGAGCGGGCCGGGGTGGTGCTGCTGCCCAGCGTCGCCTTCTACGACCACGAGGACGCCGGCCGCTCCCTGCTGCGGATCGCCTTCTGCAAGCAGCGCCCCATCCTCGAAGAAGCCGTCCGGCGCCTGACCGCGTACGCCCGCGGCGACGCCACCGCCCCCACCCTTGAGGAGTCCCCGCTATGAGCACCAGCGCCGCGCCCGTACGGGCCGAGATCGCCGTGATCGGCGGCAGCGGCTTCTACTCGCTGCTCTCCGACGCCCGCGAGGTGCACGTCGACACGCCCTACGGCGCCCCGTCGGGGCCCCTGCTGGTCTCCGAGGTCGGCGGCCGCCCGGTGGCGTTCCTGCCGCGGCACGGACTGCACCACGAGTTCCCGCCGCACCGCATCAACTACCGGGCCAACGTCTGGGCGCTGCGCTCCGTCGGCGTGCGCCAGATCCTCGCGCCGTGCGCAGTCGGCTCGCTGCGCCCCGACTACGGCCCCGGCACGCTGCTGGTGCCCGACCAGATCGTCGACCGCACCTCCGGGCGCGTCCAGACGTACTTCGACGAGGGCGGGGTGCACGTCCCGTTCGCCGACCCCTACTGCCAGGCGGGCCGGGAGACCGTGCTGAAGACCGCGGCCGGCCGGCCGGGGCCGCATCCGGTGGACGGCGGCGCGATGGTCGTCATCGAGGGCCCGCGGTTCTCCACCCGCGCGGAGTCCCGCTGGTACGCCCGGCAGGGCTGGCCCATCGTCAACATGACCGGCCACCCCGAGGCCGTCCTCGCCCGCGAGCTGGCCCTCTGCTACACGACCGTGGCGCTCGTCACCGACCTGGACGCCGGCACCGAGGCCGGCGACGGCGTCACCGCGACCGACGTCTTCGAGGTGTTCCGCGAGAACACCGAGCGGCTGCGGGGCCTGCTGCTCGACGTCATCCCGAACCTGCCGACCACCCGGGGCTGCGCCTGCGTGCGGGCACACGACGGCCTGACGCTGCCGTTCGACCTGCCCGAGTGAGCCACCCGGCCCGGACCGCCCGAGCGCACCCCAGGCGCCGTCCGTCCGGGCCGGCCACCCGAGCCGCGTCCCCGGGCCGTCCACCCGGACCGCCCGCCTGAGCCGCACCCCCGAGCCGCCCCCCGAGCCCCCCACCGAGCCGTCCACCGAGCCGCCACCTGAGAGGAAGCCGCCATGTCCCTGGTCAACGTGCACAACGAGTGGGACCCGCTGGAGGAGATGATCGTCGGTGTCGCCGACGGCGCCCGCGTCCCCTCGCCCGACCTCGGCCTGTTCGCGCTCGACTACTGCGAGCAGCACGACACCCCCGACCGGATACCGACGGGACCCTACGAGCGGAAGGTCATCGACGAGGCCAACGAGGACCTCGAAGGCCTGGTGACGCTCCTGAAGGGCGAGGGCGTCACCGTGCGCCGGCCCAAGGTCACCGACCACTCCGTGCCGTTCGCCACGCCCGACTGGTCCGCCGACGGCGAGTACAACTACTGCCCGCGCGACGTCATCCTGCCGGTCGGGCGGACCGTCATCGAGACCCCGATGGCGCTGCGCACCCGCTACTTCGAGCCGCTGGCGTACAAGGACATCCTGCTCGACTACTTCAAGAGCGGCGCCCACTGGATCTCCGCGCCCAAGCCGCGCCTCCTCGACGACACCTACCGGGTGCGCCCCGAGACGGGCAACGCCCTGAACAACCTGGAGCCGGTCTTCGACGCCGCCAACGTCATGCGCGTCGGCAAGGACATCGTCTACCTCGTCTCGTGCAGCGGCAACGAGATGGGCGGCGAGTGGCTGCAGCGCACCCTGGGCGACGAGTACCGCGTCCACTTCCTGCGCGGCGCCTACGAGGGCACCCACATCGACACCACCATCATGGTGGTGCGGCCGGGCCTGGTCGTGCTCAACCCCGAGCGCATCACGGCGGACCAGATCCCGCTCTGCTTCAAGAACTGGGACATCATCTGGTGCCCGGAGATGGCAGACACCGGCTACGCCTGGGACTACCCGCGCGCCTCCATCTGGCAGGGCATGAACTTCATCATGGTCCGCCCCGACCTCGCGGTCATCAACGACAAGCAGGTGCCGCTGATCCGCGAGATCGAGAAGCGCGGCATCGACGTGGCCCCGCTGCCGATGCGCCAGGCCCGGACCCTCAGCGGCGGCTTCCACTGCGTCACCGTCGACGTCCGCCGCCGCGGGACGCTCGAGGACTACTCGTGAGCCTCCTCAGTCCGCCCGGTCCGCCCGGTCAGCCCGCGCTGACGGCCATCAGGGAAGGAACCAGCCAGCAGTGAGCCGCCGCCTGTTCACGTCCGAGTCCGTCACCGAGGGACACCCGGACAAGATCGCCGACCAGATCAGCGACACCATCCTCGACGCCCTGCTGCGCGAGGACCCCGCCTCCCGGGTCGCCGTCGAGACCCTGATCACCACCGGCCAGGTGCACGTGGCCGGAGAGGTCACCACGAAGGCCTACGCACCCATCGCCCAGCTGGTGCGCGACAAGATCCTCGAAATCGGCTACGACTCCTCCACGAAGGGCTTCGACGGAGCCTCCTGCGGGGTGTCGGTGTCCATCGGCGCACAGTCCCCGGACATCGCGCAGGGCGTCGACCTGGCGTACGAGTCGCGGATCGAGGGCGCCGCGGCCGGCGGGGAGGCGGACGGACTCGACCGGCAGGGCGCGGGCGACCAGGGCCTGATGTTCGGCTACGCCACCGACGAGACGCCGACGCTGATGCCGCTGCCGATATTCCTCGCCCACCGTCTGGCGCACCGCCTGACGGAGGTCCGCAGGAACGGCACGGTCCCCTACCTGCGCCCGGACGGCAAGACGCAGGTCACCATCGAGTACGACGGCGACCGGGCGGTCCGCCTCGACACGGTCGTGGTCTCCTCCCAGCACGCGGGCGGCATCGACCTGGACTCCCTCCTCGTCCCCGACATCCGCAAGCACGTCGTGGACCACGTCCTGGACTCACTGCGCGCCGACGGCATCGAGCTGGCGGTGGACGGCCACCGGCTGCTGGTGAACCCCACCGGGCGCTTCGAGGTCGGCGGGCCGATGGGTGACGCGGGCCTGACCGGCCGCAAGATCATCATCGACACGTACGGCGGCATGGCCCGGCACGGCGGCGGTGCGTTCTCCGGCAAGGACCCGTCCAAGGTGGACCGGTCGGCGGCGTACGCGATGCGGTGGGTCGCCAAGAACGTGGTCGCCGCGGGCCTCGCGCGCCGCTGCGAGGCCCAGGTCGCCTACGCGATCGGCAAGGCGGAGCCGGTCGGCCTCTTCGTCGAGACGTTCGGCACCGAGCAGGTCCCCGTGGACCGTATCCAGCGGGCCGTCACCGAGGTCTTCGACCTCCGCCCGGCCGCCATCATCCGCGACCTGGACCTGCTCCGCCCGATCTACGCCCGGACCGCGGCCTACGGCCACTTCGGCCGCGAGCTGCCCGACTTCACCTGGGAGCGCACGGACCGCTCGGACGCGCTGCGCACGGCGGCGGGGCTCTGAGCCGAGGGGCGCGGGCGGCGTGCCGGGCCGGCCGCGGGGGCGCCGGAGGGGTGCTCCGCGGGGCCCCGGCCCTGCGGGCTCTCCTCCCTGGGGATCGCCCCCTCGGTACCAGCCCTTGGGACCGCCACGACCGTGGACGCGGTCGTGGCGGCCGGGCGCCTGGCGGCGGCCGGGCGCCCGGCCGCCACCTGGCGTCGTCGCGCGGTCGCGCCACACCACGTACGGCCGGGCGGCGGCCGGGCGCCGTCGCCCGCCGCGACCCTCCGCACGGCGGTGCCGAGCCGCTGCGTCAACGCCAGGTGGTCGCCTCCGTGGCGCGGATGCAGTACTGCTCCCAGGTGCCCTTGCGGTCCGGCTTGGACGCGGGCAGGGCACACACCTCGATCGTGAAGTCGTGCGGATCGGGGATGGCCACCATCCGGGTGAACTGGTCCGTGTCGTAGTTGATCGTCGCTTCCCGTACCGGGCCGCCCACCGCCTGGACCGTGACCCGGTCACCGGGCTCTCCGGCGTTGATCCGGCCCCACGCCGCCCGGCACCGTGTGCTGTAGCGGGCCTCCAGCAGCACCGGGTTGTCCGCCACGGGCTTCCAGCCGGCGGCGTCGCTGCCGCACCCCTCGTCCTCGGGGTTCCGGCCGTCACATGCCTCCCCGGGACACGTGGGCGGCTTGTCCTCCTCCGTCACCTCGGTCGTCACCACGGTCACCACGCCCGTGGCGATGGCTCCCACGACGACCGCCAGCAGTGCGTTCCCGCTGTTCCTGGACAACCAGGCACCGGTCCGCCGAACCCGCTCACCTACCGGCATCCCCTTCCCCCTGCCGCCGCCGACACCAGACTGGTCGAGAGGTCCGGCTTACCACGGGGAGCGACCGCATTTCGGGGCACGCGGAGCGCTTTGACGTGATTCCATCCTGATTCGACCTGAAGAACCGCATCTAAAGACCCGTCCGCCGGGCGCCTCGGCGGCTCCGAGCTGGAGCGGTGCTCCGGCACGTCCATGGCCATGAAGAAGCCGGCGGGGCGGAGACCTGCGCGACCAGCCCCGACCTGCCGCTGGCCGGGCAGCGGACCGTAAGGGGCTCGGCGCGGTGGCCCGCCGCGGGCGCACCGCGCGTGCCCGGCCCCGTGCGTGACGCGGGAGGCTCCCGGGGCAGGATGAGCGCATGAGCTTTCAGGCTTCCAGGATCCGTGACGACTTCCCCGCCCTCCGGGACGGCGTGGCCTACTTCGACGGGCCGGGCGGCACGCAGGTGCCCCGGCAGGTCGCCGAGGCGATGGCCGAGGCGATGTGCTCGGGCATCTCCAACCGCGGCACGGTGACGGCCGCCGAGCGCCGTGCCGAGCGGATCGTCGGCGACGCCCGGCAGGCCATGGCGGACCTGCTCGGCTGCGATCCGCGCGGGGTGGTCTTCACCCGGTCGGCGACGCAGGCGGCGTACGACGTGTCCCGGGCGCTGGCCCGGCGGTGGTCCCCCGGCGACGAGGTCGTCGTCACCCGGCTCGACCACGACGCCAACATCCGGCCGTGGGTCCAGGCCGCCGAGTCCGCGGGCGCGGTGGTGCGGTGGGCGGGGTTCGACCCCACGAGCGGCGAGCTGGGCACCGACGCCGTCCGTGACGCGCTGTCGCCCCGCACCAGACTGGTGGCGGTCACCGGGGCGTCCAACGTGATCGGCACGCGCCCGGACATACCGGCCATCGCCGACGCCGTCCACGCGGTGGGGGCGCTGCTCTACGTCGACGGGGTGCACCTCACACCGCACGCGCCGGTCGACGTCGCCGCGCTCGGCGCCGACTTCTACTCCTGCTCGCCGTACAAGTTCTTCGGCCCGCACCTCGGTGTCGTCGTCGCGGACCCCGGCCGGTGGGAGGAGCTGCGCCCGGACAAGCTGCTGCCCTCGACCGACGCGGTGCCCGAACGGTTCGAGCTCGGCACCCTGCCGTACGAGATCCTCGCCGGCACCGTCGCGGCGGTGGACTACCTCGCCGCCCTGGCCTCGTCCGCGGCGGACCGCCGGGGCCGGCTGCTGGAGTCGCTGCGCGCCGTGGAGGCGTACGAGGAGGAGCTGTTCGCGGAGCTGCTGGCGGGCCTGTCGGGCATCGCGGGGGTGCGGTTGCACGGCGCGCCGGCCCGCCGCACGCCTACGGTGCTCTTCTCCGTGACGGGCGTGCCCGGCGGGGAGGTCTACGAGCGGCTCGCGCGGCTCAGGGTGAACGCGCCGGCGGGCAGCTTCTACGCGCTGGAGGCCTCGCGCGTGCTGGGCCTCGGCGACACGGGCGCGGTACGGGCGGGGCTCGCCCCGTACTCGGACGGCGAGGACGTGCGGCGACTGCTCGCCGGTGTCGCAGAGGTGGCCCGATGAACCGCGGGGTGCTGGTCACGGGCGCGTCCCGGGGCATCGGCCGGGCCGTCGCGGAGGCGTTCGCACACGCCGGGGACCGGGTCGCGGTGCACTACAACAGCTCCGGCGAGGCTGCCGAGCAGGTGGTGGCGTCGCTCCCCGGCGAGGGGCACCTCACCGTCCGGGCGGACCTCGCCGACGCGGACGCGGTGCGGCGCGCCGTGGACGGCGCCGCCGAGGGCCTGGGCAGGCTGGACGTGCTGGTCAACAACGCCGGCGTCTTCCTCGCGCACCCGCCGCTTCGCACCTCGTACGAGCAGTGGCAGGCGGCCTGGTCGGCGACGCTCGCCACCAACGTCACCGGAGCGGCCAACGCCACGTTCTGCGCGGTGCCGCACCTGGTGGCCGCGGGCGGCGGGGTGGTCGTCAACGTGTCGAGCCGCGGCGCGTTCCGCGGCGAACCGGACTGCCCGGCGTACGGCGCGTCCAAGGCCGCGCTGAACGCCTTCGCCCAGTCGATGGCCGTGGCGCTCGCCCCGCGGAACATCAGCGTGGCCACGGTCGCCCCCGGCTTCGTGGAGACGGAGATGGCCCGCCCGGTCCTCGACGGCCCCCAGGGCGAGGCGGTACGACAGCAGTCCCCGTTCGGCCGCGTGGCCCGCCCGGAGGAGGTCGCCTCCGCCGTCCTCTGGCTGGCCTCCCCGGAGGCGGCCTTCGCCAGCGGCACCATCGTGGACGTCAACGGCGCGTCGTACCTTCGCAGTTGAGAGCCGGATCGGGAGGGGGCACTCCTCAGGACGACGGGGGCGGAGTCCGCTTCCGGCCCGGGCCGCAGCGCCTGCGTGCTGAGTGCCGAGTGCCTGGGCCCGCCGCCCCCGAGGGCCCGCCCGACCAGCGGGCCCCGGGGATGGCGGGGGTCAGGCGGACTGGGCGGCTGCCTGGTGGGGGGTGAGGCGGGGGCGCGAGGCCAGGAGGGTGTGCGGGGAGGCCGACGGGGTGGCCGGGTCCGGTGGGCGGCGGGTGTGCCAGTCGGTCGTCGCCTGGTAGGCCGCGGCGATCTCCAGGAGGCGGTCCTCCTCGTAGGGGTGGCCGCCCAGGATGGCGCCCTGGGGGATGCCGTTCTCGAAGCCGATGGGCAGCGCCAGCTCGGGCAGGCCGAGGATGTCGAACGGGACGGGGCCGGTCTGCAGCAGGGCGTCGCAGTGGCCCATGACACCGTCGAGCACCGCGCGCAGCAGGTGGTTCTTCGCGCGCTGGGCGGTGATCCACTCGTCGCCCGAGAGCATCAGGCCCTGCAACCAGCTGAGGAGTGAGACGCCGAACTTGCGCGGGTCCTGCCGGAGCCAGTACCGGAAGGGCTCCGTCCGCTCGCACAGCCGGGCGTCGTTGAACGTGCCCGTCAGCAGGCCCCAGTCGTCGGGGTACGCGGCGTCGACGAGGGTGATCCCCGGGAGCGCGTCGAGCGCCGTCAGGAAGGCCTTCGCGGTGGGCGTGGCCGACGAGGTGAACTCGGCCGGGACGCCGATGCGGGTCGCCCTGCGCATCCGCACCCGGCCCGCCGCGGTGACCGGGGTCGCGGCGCGCACGAGGTCGGGCAGCGGGGGCAGGCCGAGCGTGCGCGGGTCATGGGGGTCGGGCCCCGCCAGGACCGTGAGCATGAGGGCGGCGTCCAGGGCGTCGCGGGCGAGCGGCCCCGAGTGGTCCCGGGTGTAGGACAGCGGGATGATGCCGTGCGCGGAGGTCCGGCCCATGGTGGGCTTGAGGCCGGTGAGGTTCTGCCGGTTCGAGGGCTGGACGATGGACCCGCCCGTCTGCGTCCCGATGGAAGAGGTGGCCATCCGGCCGGCGACGGCGCAGGCCGGGCCGGTGGAGGAGCCGCCGGGGTCGACGCCGGGATCGCCGGGCGTCCAGGCGTTGACGGTGGTGACGGTGCCGTTCGGGGTGGTGGCGCGGGTGGTGGCCAGCGGCCCCATCTGGCCCTTGCCCAGGACGATGCCGCCCGCGGCCGTCAGCCGGGCCACGCCGGTGGCGTCCTGGTCGGGGACGAAGTCCTCGAAGATGAACGAGTTGCAGCGGGTGGGGACGCCCGCGGTGAAGTAGTTGTCCTTGACGCACAGCGGGATGCCGCTGAGCACCCCGCGCGGTCCTTCGCCCCGGTCCGCCGCGCGTGCGGCGCCGCGCGCCGCGTCCGCCGTGACGGTGGCGTAGGCCTGGTAGACACCGTCGAAGGCGGTGATACGGGCGAGATGGGCCTCGACGAGCGTGCTCGCGGTCAGCTTCCGGCGCCGCATAAGCACGGCTGCCTCCGCGAGCGTGGCCTCGGTGGGATCGCGGCGGGCCGCCTCCCGCACGTCGATGTCGGGCACCGAGGGCCGCGCCACGGCGGGGGAGGCGGCGGCGACGGAGGCCGTGGCGGCGGAGGCCGCGGACGCGGACGCGTCGGCAGACGCGGCGGCGGAGGGCAGGGCGGCGGAGGGCAGGGCGGTGGCGGGCAGGGCGGTGGCGGTGGCCGTCGCGGTCAGCGCGGCCGCGGAGCGGGCCAGGAACACCCTGCGCCCCTCGTCGCGGGCGGTCACGCGCCCGCCCCGGGGCGGGACTCGGTGCGGCCCTCGTCGATCGAGGGGTACAGCACCGGCGGCACGGCCTGCTGCGCGTAGGCCCAGGCGGGGCTGCCGTCGGCGGGCGGGGTCCAGCCGCCGATCGCGGCGGGGGTGGTGGAGACGAAGGCACGCAGCGAGGCCATCGCCTGGTCGCGGGTGGGGACGCCCGTGGCGGGGTCGGGCCGCTCGGGCAGCAGGCCGAGGTCGACCCCGGCCAGGGCGAGTCTGGTGTGTATGTAGGCGTCCAGCTGTTCCTGGGTCGGTTGTTCTAGGGCGGGCGGCTGCGGCTGGCTCACGAGGACCTCCAGGGGTCACCGGGCGGGGTGCGGGGGGCGGCAGTTCGCGACTTCACCACCCGTCGATGACCGTCCCGTTGAGATCATGCTTCACGGCGGTAACGCGTGGCGACGCGCGCGGTGAGCGCCCGGAGGGCGTCGGTCGTGGACGTGACGGCCTCCTGCGGCACACCGCGGAACAGCTCCTGCTGGGCCGCGCCGCAGGCCCGTACCGCGCGCTCCGCGAGATCGGCACCCGCCGCGGTCAGGCAGACCCAGGACACCCGGCCGTCCTCGGTGTCCGGACGCCGCTCGACGAGCCCGCGGGCGGCCAGGTGCTTGAGCACCTTGGCGGTGCCGCCCGAGGAGAGCAGCAACTCGTCGGCGAGGTGGCTCGGCTTCATGCGGTACGGAGGGCCGCACCTGCGGAGGGCGGCGAGGACGTCGTACTCGGCGACCGTCAGCGCGAACGCGCGCAGTTCGGCGCCCGTCGCCTCCGCCAGCGCGGCGGCGAGCAGGGTGATCCGTTTGGCCAGCTCCGTGGCCGGCCCGACGACCTCGGGCAACTCGCGCCGCCACGCCTGGACGACTTGGTCGACCCGGTCGGGGGTGCCCCCGCCGGCCCGATCGACCGGCTCCGCCCGTCGGCCCACGTGGGCCTCCTTCCCTTCACCCGTGGCCACTGCCTATCATCCTATCTGCCTCGCCGGAAAGCTATCTGGAGAGTCAAGGTGTGAAGGAGGTGACCGGGCATGCCGGCGTATGTCCTCTCCGAGGTGGAGATCCTGGACGAGCGGCGCGCGGACGTCTACCGCCGGCTGGCCGCCGCGTCGATCGCGCGGTACGGGGGCCGCTACCTGACGCGTGGCCGCCGCCCGGATGCGGTGGAGGGCGACTGGCCCGGCTCCCGCCGCATGATCATCGTTGAGTTCCCCTCGATGGCCGAGGCCCGGCGGTGGTACGCCTCCGCGGAGTACGCCGAGGCACTGGAGTACCGCCAGGACGCCCTGGACCGCCGACTGTTGTTCGTCGAGGGCGGGACGGAGGCGTGAACCGGCCGGAGACGGCGCCCTGTCCCGCACGCCCACCCCGCTCGGAAGACCGGGGCCTGTCGGTGAACCCCCGTCTCCCGCGCGACGCCATGAACGCTCTCTCGCCGCGCGGGCGTACATATGCCGGCCGAGGGCCGCACCTGGCGGTGGTGGAGGACGCCGAGCCGCGCGAGGAGGACCAGAAGCCCCACCGTCGCGTCTTCACCACCATCTCGTGGCCGGAGGAGTGGATACCTCCAGAGGACGAGACCTTCCCACCGGACAGGTCCAAGGAGTCGCAGGCGCAGCTGCTCATCTGCCTGGTGGATGTGCGGTTGCGAAGCGACACACCGATTGGCACGTGCGACTACGCCACGGTGCGTAGTGAGGTGTTCCCGGCGACCTTCACCTTCAAGGTGTACGAAACCAGGACAGCGCGGTTGGTCACGACGTTCACGCTTCGGGGCGACGAGACCGCTGACCTGTCCTGCCCGTCGAACTTCTCCCACTACGCCGACGAGGAATGGGTCGAAATCGCGCAGTTCTACAAGGACAAGACACTGTTCGATCGACTGCGCCCGCTGATCACGGGTCCTGCCCGTTGACGGATGGCGCCGGGTCCGGCTCGCCTGAAGAGGTCAGCGGGTCAGATCCCCCCGGTACGAGGGCTTCGCGCCCGGCATGCCGAGAGCACGCGCCTCCCGCCGCGCAGCCCGCCCTCCGGGCGAACGACGGGAGCTCGATGACAGCCCCTGGCCGCCCCTAGCCGCGCCCGGCCCGCTGGTACGCCGCCCAGAACTCCTCGAACGACACCGTGCCGTCGCCGTCGGTGTCCTGCCGGTCAAGGAGTGCCTGCGCCTGCTCCACGGTGAGGTCCGCGGCGCCGAGCTCCGCGAGGACCTGATGGAACTCGGCGGACGTGAGGAACCCGTCCTTGTTGACGTCGAAGGTGTCGAACACCGTGCGTGCCGTGTCGATGCCGGCCACTGCCATCACTCCTCGTGCGCGGGATGTGGATCAACGGCCGCACAGCTTAGACGCCCCGGCGGACAGCCCACCGGGGCGCACGGCCCGGACCCCTTTCCCACGGCGCTCCGGGACCACCGCCCGGACACCCCCGCCCGGACACCCCCGCCCGGGCCGACCCCGTAGGACGACCGCGCCCGAGTGGCCGGATGCTGCCGTTCAGGCGGCCGACTCGTGCTGCTGACGTGTCGGTGCCGGCGCCGTACGGTACGGGGGCCGGGGGTGTGCGCGGCGGGGAGTCGGGTTCTCGCCGGGGGACGGGAGGTGCCGCGGATGGCGGACGTGGCGGCGGGCGGGCGGCGCAAGATCGAGTGGGCGGCGGCGCCGGGGGTGCGGGCAGGGGACGGGGAGTGCCCGGTGCACCAGGGGCCCGACGGCGTCTGGCAGGTGCGCGGGTACGCCGCGGCGCGGGCCGTGCTGCGCAGCACCGACACCGTGCAGGCGGGGCTGGGCGTCGAGACGATGGAGCGGATGCCCGCGGCCTTCCGGCGGCCGGTCCTCTACCGGGACGGGCCCGAGCACCGCGAACACCGCCGCCAGACGGCGCGCTTCTTCACCCCGCGCCGGGTCGCCGAGCACTACCGCCCGATCATGGAGCGGGTCGCCGAGGCCCAGCTCGCGACCTTGCGTGCGGCGGGCGAGGCCGACCTGTCCCACCTCGGCTTCCGGCTCGCCATCGAGGTCGCCTCCGCGGTCATCGGGCTCACCGAGAGCAGGCCGGGCATCCAGCGCCGCCTTGAGCGCTTCTTCCCCGAGAAGTTCGGCACCCCGGGCCTCACCAGCCCGAGCGGGCTGTACTGGATGGTCCGCCAGAACGTGAACTGGCTGCGGGTCTACGCCGCGGACGTCCGGCCGGCGGTGCGGGCCCGGCGCGCCCGGCGCCGCGACGACCTCATCTCGCACCTGCTGGACGAGGGGTGCTCGGCAGGCGAGATCCTCGGCGAGTGTCTGACGTTCGCGGCCGCCGGCATGGTCACCACCCGGGAGTTCGTGAACGTCGCGGCCTGGCACCTCTTCACGGACGCCGCACTGCTCGCGCGCTACCGTGCGGCCGGCGAGCCCGAACGGCTGGCCCTGCTGGACGAGATCCTGCGCCTCGAACCCGTCATCGCGATGCTCCGCCGCCGCACCACCGCCCCCGTCGACCTGCCCGCGGAGGAACCGGACCCCGGCGCCGCGCGCGACGTCGCCGGCGGTCCCGGCCAGGACCCCACCGGCTCCGGGCGCACCCTCGACCGTGTGCGCCCCGGCAGCGGACACGACCCCGGCCACCCGGGTCCCGGCCCCCGCCCCGTGACGCTGCCGGCCGGTGCGCTCGTCGAGATCCATGTGGACAGCGTCAACGTGGACCCCGGCGCCGTCGGACCCGACCCGGAGCGCCTGTGCCCCGGCCGGGGCGGCGGGGGCCGGCGGGGCGCCGCCCCGCCCGTGCTCTCGTTCGGTGACGGTCCCCACCGCTGCCCCGGCGCCGACATCGCCATCCTGGAGACCGACGTCTTCCTGACCCGCCTCTTCGCCGAGCCCGGCCTGCGGATGCGCAGCGCGCCCCGCGTCGGGTTCAAACCGGCCATCCGCAGCTACGAACTCCGGGACTTCACCGTCGTCCTGGACCCCGTCTGACGTCCGGCGCTCCCCGGCCACCGGGCGCCGTCGTCCACCCGGCGCCCGCGCTCCTCCCCGTGCGTCCGGCCCGGTCGCCGCCGCCACCCGCCGCTCTCGCCCGGGCCCCCGCCCGACCGGCCCCGCCCCCGCACCCACCCGGCCGTACCCACACACGTGTTCGCGCCGTCTTCACGGTCGGCGCATGAAGCCACCACCACAGGGGCACCCGCAGGACCGGAGGTGAACGACATATGGGTCCTTTGCTGTTGGTACTCCTACTTGCCCTGCTTCTCTTCGGAGTCGGCTTCGCCGTGAAGCTGCTGTGGTGGATCGCGCTCGTGGTGCTGGTGGTCTGGCTGCTCGGCTTCGTCTTCCGTTCGGTAGAGGGCGGCAGCCGCCGTCGCTGGTACCGCTGGTGAACACCACCGGGCCGCACGGTCGGCCACCACCGGCCCCGGGACCGCCCAGGCCCCGGGGCCGCTCAGGCTCCGGCCCGGGCCCAGGAGGCGCGCCCGCCCGCCCCGCTCAGACGGTGAACTCGTCGGGGTCCGCCGCGGCCCAGTCCTGCGCCCAGCCGCGCGGCGGCTCGGCGAGCAACTCCCCGGGCTGGAGCAGGTCGTACATCTCGGCGCCCGAGAGCACCGTGGTGGCGTCCACGCGCCTGCGCAGCATGTGCGGGCGCAGTCCCGCCGGGTCAGTGACCCCCATGGCCGCCATGATCTGCAAAGCGCTGTGCACGGTGGCCTCCTGGAAGCGGTGCACACGCTCCGACTTGTCGGCGACGTCAAGCGCCCGGGCCCGGCGCGGGTCCTGGGTGGCCACCCCCACCGGGCAGGTGTTGGTGTGGCAGCGCTGCGCCTGGATGCAGCCGACGGCGAACATCATGGCCCGCGCGGCGTTGGTGTAGTCCGCGCCCTGGATGAGGCGTTTGACGATGTCCGCGCCGGTGGCGACCTTCCCGCTCGCCCCGATCCTGATCCGATCCCGCAGCCCGGTGCCGACCAGGGCGTTGTGCACCGTCGTCAGGCCCTCCGTCAGCGGGGTGCCGAGGTGGTCCGCGAACTCCAGCGGGGCCGCGCCGGTGCCGCCCTCGGCGCCGTCCACCACGATGAAGTCCGGGGTCACGTCCTCCGCCAGCATCGCCTTGCACACGGCGAGGAACTGCCGGCGTGAGGTGAGGCACAGCTTGAACCCGGTCGGCTTGCCGCCCGCCAGCTCCCGCATCCGGGCCACGAAGCGGACCAGTTCCCGCGGGGTGCCGAACACCCGGTGGTACGGCGGCGAGATCACCGTCTGCCCCAGCGGCACCTCGCGGACGCGGGCGATCTCGGCGTTGACCTTGCTCCCGGGCAGCACACCGCCGATGCCGGGCTTGGCCCCCTGTGACAGTTTCAGGGACACGCACCTGACCTGTTCGTGCGCGGCCTTGGCGGCGAACTTCCGCTCGTCGAAGCGGCCGTCGGGGGTCCGGCAGCCGAAGTAGGCGGTGCCAATCTCCCAGATCAGGTCCCCGCCGTGCCGCAGGTGGTGGTCGGACAGGCCGCCCTCGCCGGTGTCGTGCGCGAAGCCGCCGAGCGCCGCGCCCTTGTTGAGGGCCAGCACCGCCTGGGCGGACAGCGAACCGAAGCTCATCGCCGAGACGTTCAGCAGCGCCATGTCGTACGGGCGGGTGCAGTCCGGGCCGCCCACGCGCACCGTCGGCGGCTCGTCGGGCACGGGCCTCGGCGCCATCGACGGGACCAGGAACTCGTACCCGTCGGCGTAGACGTCGCGTTCCGTGCCGAACGGCTCCTCGGCGTCCGTGCCCTTCGCCCGCTCGTACACGAGGGACCGGACGTCGCGGTCGAAGGGGCGCCCGTCGTAGTTGCGCTCGATGAAGTACTGCTGGAGCTCCGGCCTGAGGGCCTCCATCAGGAAGCGCAGGTGGCCGAGGATCGGGTAGTTGCGCAGCACCGAGTGCCGCCGCTGGAGGACGTCCCACGCGCCCAGCGCGGTCAGCGCCAGCAGCACGCCGGCCGGTATCCACCACCACGGGGTGACGGCCGCCGCGAGCGCCACCGCGGCGACCGCGGCGCACGTCACCGCCGCCATCAAGATGAATCCGGACACACCGGAGGCCAATCCTCGCACTCTGATCTCCTACAGCCACCGGCCTGCGCCGCCTCGGGGAACGTACCCTCGCAATCCTCCTGCGTCTGCCCGCGCCACCACAGCCACCTCACCTGTGACAACGCCCACCCCGGGGGAGCTGAACCCCGGGGTGGGCGGGCGCCGGGCGGTGGTCCCGGCAGGGGCGCGGGGCGGTGCCGTGCCCGCGTGGCTTCAGCGGGTGACCGGGACGGCGATCGGGTCGAGGTCGCAGTGGTCGACCAGGTCGGCGAGGCCTTCGCCGCCCACCGGGAGCCTGACGGTCGCCTTGCCCTCGGCGGGCACCCTGACCTCCTCGGTCCGGTCGGTGACGGTGATGCCGTCGGCGTCCACGAAGGTCACCGAGACGTAGAAGCGGCCGGACTCAGCGTTGCCGTTGGTGACCTCGGCGGTCGCGTACGGGGTCTTCCTGCCGGCACAGCGCACCAGCCGGGCCTTGGCGTCCTTCGGCCGGTCGTCACCGGACGGGGAGCCGGAGGACGTGGGCCGGTGGGTCGGGTACCGGTGGGTACCGCCGGTTCCGCCGCCGGACGTGCCGCCGCTCGTGCCGCTCCCGGACGTGCCGGTGTCGTACCTGTCGTCGTACGAGTCGTCGTAGGAGGAACCCCCCGACGACGAGGACGAGCCGCCCGAGGACGACGCCGAGGAGCTGTCGTGGTCCTGGTGCGAGCTGCTGCAGCCGCCCCCGCCCCCGCCGCTGCTGTGGTGTCCGTAACCGTGGCCGCGGCCCGTGAAGCCGGTCAGGGCCAGCGCCGACATGGCCAGTACCGCCGCGAACTTGAGTGTGTTCCCCCGGGTCTGCATGCCGCCACCCTACCGAGCAGGACGGCCCCGGGCGGGCCTGACCCACCCCTCCCTCAGGCTCCGGCGGGCGCCTGGGGCCCGTCTCCGGCGGCCGTCTCCCGGCCGTGTGTCCGCTCGCCTTCCGCGGGCGTCTTCCGGCTGTGTGCCGGCCCGCGCCCGGCGCCCGGCGGCCGGCGGCCGGCGGCCGGCTCCCGGCTCCCGGCTCCCGGCCGCGGTGCGCCTACCCGTCGGGCCGCGCGTGTACCGCCGGCCCCTGCCGCCCGCCGTGCCGCGCGGCTGCCGGGGGCGTGGACGGTACGCGCCCGGGCGGGCGTCACGCCGTGCCGGGTTTCGGCCCCTTGGGGCGAGGGCACGCGCAATTGTCCGGGGCCGCCGGCCTCCAACGCCCTTCAGGCGGTGGGGGGTCTGAGTCGCGTGGGCGCGATCGGCCGCGACGGTTGCCTGCGGGGCGTCGCCGTCCGAAGGGGGGTTTCTGTCGTTGCCGGACCACCGGCCGGTGGGTAACCGCGCGCGACCGCGACGATGCCGTCGGGTCGGCGGCGTTCCGAGTCGGACGCGCGGCGCGGCCGCGTACGCGCCGCGTTCCCGGCGGGACACGAGGAAGGGAGTTGGCGGAGTTGGCGTCGGTGGGGCGGCTGGCGGTGGTGCGCAGGCGACTGGCGTGGGAATCGGGGGAGTTGCGCCGGGCGGCGGCCCGTGCGGTGCGCGGCCCCGGCCCCGAGCGGGACACCGCGGTGCAGTCCTGCAAGGCGGCCGGCTCCGCGGTCGCCGCCTGGGCGCTGACCGGCTGGTGGCTCCAGGCGCCCCTGGCCCTGCTCGCCCCCTGGACGGCCCTCACCCTCGTCGAGGCCACCGTCTACCGCTCGGTCCGCTCCGGGCTGCAACAGCTCGCGGTCATCATGACCGGCACCCTGGGGGCCGCCGCCGCGATGGCGGCGACCGGCGGCAGCACCCTCGGGGCGATGCTGCTCGCCCTCCCGGTCATGGTGCTGTTCGGCAGCCACCGCCGCTTCGGGGCCCAGGGCCTCTACGGGGCCACCACCGCGCTGTTCGTGATCACCGACGGCGCGTACTCCCTCTCCGCGGTCGGCCACCGGCTGCTGGAGACGCTGATCGGAGCCGCCCTGGGCATCGCCGTCAACGCGTTCGTCCTGCCCCCGGTCCATCTGCGCAACGTACGCGAACAGCTGCACCGCCTGCCCCGCGACAGCGCCGCGCTGCTGCACGCGATGGCCGGCGCGCTGGGCGGCGAGTGGACCTCGTCGGACGCCGCCGCCTGGCACGACCGTGCCCGCCGGCTCGCGCGGATCCCGGGGGCCGTCTCCGAGGCCCGGCGGTGGACCGCGGAGAGCGCCCGCGCCAATCCGGGCGCCCGGCTGCGCCGCGCCGGGCCGCCGCCCCCGGCGGCGGAGCACGACGCCCGCTGGGAGAGCGTCGCCGGCCACCTCGTGACCATCACCCGCACCCTGGACTCCACCACCGGCGAGCAGGCCCGCCTGACGGTGCCGGGCACGGCCTTCCTCGCCCGGTACGCGGAGCTGGCCGAGCGGGCGGCGGTCCTCTGCGAGGCGGAGGCGCGTCTGCTCGAGGCCGGTGCGGAGCCCCGGGCGGCGGGGCGCCCGGGGGACGGCTGCGGTTCCGGTACCGGTACGGACCCGAGGCCCCGTGCCGGGGCGGAACGCCGGGCGGCGCCCGACCGGCTGAGGCGGGCCCGGGACGAGGCCTGGCGGATCCACGACCGACTGGCCGCGGACTTCGCCGAACGGCCGGGGGACGCTGCCGCGGTCTGCGGTGAACTCCTCGTGGAGAGTGCGCAGTTGTTGTCCGCCCTGGCACCACGAGACGCCGACTCCGCGGCCGAGGGCACGGACTCCGCGGCCGACGGGGGTTCGGCCTCCGTGGCTGAGGGTGCGGCCTCCCCCGCCGGGGGCGCGGCCCCCGCTGCGGGGCCGGCGCGGCCCGTGCGGCGGCATGCCCCGGCACGGGGATGAGGTCTCCGTTCGCCGCCTCCGGTGACCGACCGTCGTGGGCCGGTGCCCGTGGGGCGGTGACAGTAGCCCCCTGAGGCGGTGACGGGCCTCGCGTCGCGTCCCGGCCGGGCGCGCGGTGCGCACGCCCCGCAGGGGGCTCCCGGCTCCGGTAATGCGTAAAAGGTATTGGACCCGACATTTCGGTCGGGCTCACCCTGAACTGGTGGGCGTCCGCGCCCGCCGAGAATCGCACGATCTGCGAATGACCTGCGGAAACCGCCGCGCGACCTGATCGGGGGACCCGATCGGACGACCCGATCACGCAGGTGAACGGGCCCGGCCCGGTCAGGCCGTCGCAGCTGTGAGGAGACCTTATGCGTGCTGCCGTACTGCCCGGTCCCAACGCCGAACTGGAGCTCGTGGAGCGCGACGTGCCGAGCCCCGGCCCGGGAGAGATCCTGGTCAAGATGGTCGCCTGCGGGATGTGCGCCTCCGAGGTCACCCTGGTCAAGGGCGAATACCCGTTCGCCAGGTTCCCGACCATCCCCGGGCACGAGGTGAGCGGGGTCGTCGCGGAGCTCGGCGAGGGCGTCACCTGGCCGGAGAAGGGGACGCCGGTGGGGGCGCAGTTCCTCTACGACTCGGACATGCGCTGTGACTACTGCGCCCGCGGCGAGCAGATCCTCTGCCCGCACAAGCGCATCACCGGCATCGTCACCGACGGCGGCTACGCGGAGTACGGACTGTTCCGCGAGGGCTTTGTGACACCGCTGCCCGCGGGCTTCGACCCGGTCGCCGGCGCCCCGCTGATGTGCGCGGGCCTGACCGCCTACAACGGCCTGCGCAGGGCCGGCGTCAGGGAGAACTCCAGGGTGGCGGTGCTCGGTGCCGGCGCCATCGGCAGCATGGCGGTGAAGTTCGCCATCGCCATGGGCGCCCGGGTGGCCGTGCTCGGCCGCTCGCACCGGAACGAGGAGCGGGCGAAGGAGCTGGGCGCCGAGCGCTACATCGCGACGGGCGACCAGGACCCGGCCGCCGCGCTCAAGTCCTGGGGCCACGGAGCCGACTTCGTCATCAACAGCACGCCGTCCACCGCCGCGGCCGCGGCGACCCTGGGCGGCCTGGCACCCGGCGGCACGCTCGTCCTGCTCGGCTACGGCCCCGATCCCCTGGAGCTGCCGACCCAGCCGATGATCCTCAACCGGCTGCACGTGATGGCCTCGCCGTCCGGCTCCCCGCAGGACACCCGCGCCACCGTCGACTTCGCCACCCAGCACAACATCCTGCCGGACATCGTCCCGATCTCCCTCGACGATGCGCCGGCCACCCTCACGCGGATGGTCGACGGCACCTGGTCCGGCGGCCGTGCCGTGATCACCTTCTGACCTGCCGCCGACCGGTCGAGCCGACAAGGAAGTGATGTCATGACGTCCCGATTCTCCGAGCAGCCCCCGCCGTCCGACCGGCAGGTCGTCCTGATCACCGGGTCGAGCAGCGGTTTCGGCGCGCTCGCCGCGCGGTTGCTCGCCCATGCGGGCAACACGGTGTACTCCACCATGCGGGACATCCGAGGCAAGAACGCCCAGCGTGCCGCCGAGGTGCAGGACTACGCCCGGCAGCACGACATCGACCTGCGCCCCATCGAACTCGACGTCCTCTCGCAGGACTCCGCCGACCGGGCCATCGAGACGGTCATCGGCGAGTGCGGGCGGCTGGACACGCTGGTGCACAACGCAGGGCACATGACGCTGGGCGCGACCGAGTCCTTCACCCCGGAGGAGATGACGTCGGTCTTCGACACCAATGTGCTCGGCACGCAGCGGGTCAACAAGGCGGCGCTCCCGCACATGAGGAGCGCCGGCCGCGGGCTCCTGCTGTGGGTGTCCAGCTCCACCGCGTGGGGCGGCTTCCCGCCGTTCCTCGGTCCGTACGCCGCCGCCAAGGCCGCCATGGACTCGCTGGCGATGACGGTGGCCCTGGAGGTCGCCCGGTTCGGCATCGAGTCGGCGACCATCGTGCCCGGGTCGTTCACCAGGGGCACCGAGCACTTCGAACACGCCGGAGGTCCGGCGGACACGGACCTCGAAGCCGAGTACGACAGGCGCTACCAGGGCCTGACCGCGCAGGTGAACGAACGGCTTGCGGCTCTCATGCCGGCCGAGGGCGACGTCAGCCAGGTGGCGGACGCCATCGCCCGGGTGGTCGGCATGGAGTACGGGACCCGGCCGTTCCGCACGGTGGTGGACCCGGCCGACGACGGCGCGGGGCGTGTGCTGGAGGCCGCGGAGCGCGAGCGGACGCACTTCATGGAGCGCATCGGCATCCCGGACCTGCTGCACCCGTCCACCCCGGTGAGCCGCTGAGTCCCCGGTCCCGGGCGGGGCCCGCCGTGGGGCTGCGCCCGGCGCCCCGCCCTCCACCGGCCGGTGGCCGGACCCGGCCCGCCGCAGGCGCGCGGGGGCTGGTCGCGCAGGTCCCCGCGCCCCTTGGGAGCACCGGGGCACAGCCCCCCAGCCGGGCACCGCCGCACGGGCACCGGAGTGCCCCCACCGGCCGGGCGCCGGACCTTCGGACGAGGCCTCAGCCGGCCGGCCGCACCCGGTAGCTCACCGCCGCATACGGGAAGTTGCCCGTGTGCAGGCTGCCGAGGACGTAGTACAGGTCGCCGGAGGTGCCGGGCGCGCCCTTCCGGCAGTCGGCGTTGAAGTAGACCTCGACGTGGTTGACGGTGTAGTTCAGGCCGGACAGGGCGGGCGCGGGCAGGTTCCGGCAGGTGCCCGGGTCGTCCAGGGAGGCGGGCGTCTTGCCGCCGGACTGGTTGGTGCCCGTGTAGAAGGTGACGTCGCCGACGTCCGCCGCCGAGGCGAACCCCGCCCCGCCCGCGAGGGCGAACAGCGCGGTGGCGGTGACCGCGGTGGCGGTGGCGGCGAGCTTACCGGTGCGTCTGGTCATGGGGGTCTCCTTCGTAGGGGGCGACGGGGGCCGGGTGCACGTCGGTGCGGGGGCCCAGGGCGGCGCCGGTGCGGCCGAACCCGGCGGCGGCACGCGAATACTTGCATCTTCAATGACGAGGCGGAAGGGCGCAAAGGAGCCACCGTCCCGGCGTGCCGGCCGGGGCGCAGAGAGGCGCCTCTACCACAAGGCGACACGCCGCGGGGCGGCGCTCACGAAAGGGTGGTTCCGGGCCGGCCCGGTGACGGAGGACGGCGCGGCGTCGTACGTTGACACCCGTGGATGTCAGGCAGCGCACCGCTCCCGGACCGTCGGTGATCGTCGTCGGGGCAGGGTTCGGCGGAATCGCCGTCGCGGCCGAGCTGCTCCGGCACGGGCACGAGGACGTGCAGCTGCTGGAGGCCGGTCCGGAGCCCGGCGGCACATGGCACTTCAACCGCTACCCGGGCGCGGCCTGCGACGTGCCCAGCCACCTCTACTCCTTCTCGTTCGCTCAGCGGTCCGACTGGCCGCATGTCTTCTCGCCCCAGCCGGAGATCCTCGACTACCTGCGGCAGACCGCGGCCGCCCTGGGCATCGACCGGCGCATCACCACGCGCACCACCGTGACGTCCTGCGCCTGGGACGAGCCCACCCGCCGCTGGACGGTGCACAGCACCGGGCCCTCCGGCCGCGCCGAGCGGCGCACCGCGGACGTCCTGGTGCTGGCGACCGGTCAGCTCAGCCGCCCCGCCCTGCCAGAGATCCCCGGCCTGGCGGATTTCACGGGCGTGAGCTTCCACTCGGCACGCTGGGACCACTCCTACGACCTGCGCGGCAAGCGCGTCGCCGTGATCGGCACGGGCGCAAGCGCCGCCCAGTTCGTCCCGGAGATCGCCCCCCTGGCCGACCGGCTCACCGTCTTCCAGCGCACCGGCAACTGGTTCCTGCCGCGCCGGAGCAGACCCACCCCCGCGCCGCTGACCTGGCTGCTCGGACATGTGCCCGGTGCACGCCGGGCCTGGCGCGCCCTGGCCTACCACTACGTCGAGACGATCACTCGCTGCATCCGCCACCCCCGGACGTTCGGCCGCGTCGGCACGCTGCTGTCGTCCGCGTTCATGCGGACGCAGCTCAGGGACCCAGAACTACGCCGCAGGGCATGGCCCGACCATCCGTTCGGCTGCAAGCGGGTGCTGCTCAGCTCGACGTTCCTGCGCACGCTGGCGCGCGAGAACGTGGAACTGGTCACCGAGCCCATCGAGCTGATGACACCCGAGGGACCCCGGACGGCCGACGGCCGGGTGCACGGCGTGGACTGCGTCATCTACGGCACCGGCTTCAGGACCAACACCTTCATGGCCCCCATGGAGGTCACCGGAACCGGCGGCCGCGCGCTGAGCCGGCAGTGGGCCGGCGGCGCACAGGCCCACCTGGGCATCATGGTGGCCGGCTTCCCCTCGCTGTTCCTGATGTACGGGCCCAACACCAACACCTCCGGCGGCTCGATCATCTTCTTCCTGGAGGCCCAGGCCGCGTTCCTGCGCCGGGCCCTGGAGCTGATGCGGGAGCACGGCGCCGCCGCGCTGGACGTACGGCCCGAGGCGCAGGCCGCCTACGACCGCGAGGTCCAGGCCGGGTTCGAGGGCACCGTGTGGAACCACTGCGCGTCGTGGTACCGCACCGCGGACGGCCGGAACGTCGCCAACTGGCCCGGCTACATGGCCGAGTACGCCGCCCGCACCCGCCGCCCGGACCCGGCGGACTTCCATCTGATCCCGGCACCCGCGCAGGACGCGGCCGGCACGGGGTAGCGGCCGGCGGACACACGACCCGCCACGGCGCCGTCGTTCAGTCGGGCTTGCCGAAGAACCAACTGCCCGGCTTGTTGTAGTTGGACGTCGTGAAATAGTGCCGGAAGCCCTGGAGGAACTCCGACTGCGTGAGCCGCCCGTCCCCGTCGGCGTCGGCCGCGGTGAAGGTCTGCGACGCGTTCTCCGCCGTGACCCGGAACGCCCGTTGCAGCCGGGCGAACTCGTCCCCGTCCACATAGCCGTCGCCGTCCGCGTCGACCACGTCGAACATGGCCGAGCCGATGTAGTCCACCACATTGACCCGGCTGCTGTCGGCGATGGCCTGCTCGTAGCTGTCCACGAACTCCGCGAGTGAGAGGGACTGGTCGTTGTCGGTGTCGCCGTGCAGCAGCAGCTCGTCCCAGAGCACATGGAAGGAGTTGGCGAGAGCCCGGTGCCTGCGGGAGCCCGTCAGCCCGAACTCCTCCGCCAGCGCGTCGACGATCGCCTGGAAGTCCTCGGGTTCCAGGTAGCCGTTGCCGTCCTGGTCGAAGGCGTTGAAGACACGCGTGAGCTTCTCTTCTCGCGGGGTTGCTGCCATGGGCGTCTCCCGTCGTCACTGATGAACCACCACGAGAACCGCGTGGTGGCGCTTTGGGTTACGTGGCGTTGCTTACCAGGCCGGCATGGAGTCGGCGAAGCTCCGTCTTGAGTACCTTCCCGGCCGCCGACAGCGGCAGCGCGTCGAGGAAGCGGACGTCCCGAATGCGCTGGTACGGCGCGACGCGCAGGGCGACGAAGCGCATGAGGTCCGCCGCGAGACCGGGACACGCGCCGTGCCGCTCCCGGGGGACGACATAGGCGACGGGGACCTCGCCGGCCTCCGGGTCCGGGGCGCCGATGACGCTGGCCTGCGCGACGGCGGGATGCCGGTGGAGCAGGTCCTCCAGCGCCGCCGGATAGACGTTGTACCCCTTGTAGATGAGCATGTCCTTGGCGCGCCCCGCGAGATGCAGCCAGCCGCCGCCGTCCAGGTGGCCCAGGTCGCCGGTGCGCAGCCAGCCGGCGGTGAACTGCGCGGCTGTCAGGGCGGGGGCGTTGTGGTAGCCGGCCGCGATCTGCGGGCCGCGCGCCCAGACCTCGCCGACCTCGCCCGGCGGCAGCCGCTCGCCGCTTTCCGGGTCCCGGATCTCGATGTCGGTGTCGAACAGCGGCGCGCCCACCGTGCCGGGCGGGGCGGGCCGGTCGCGGTCCATGGGGTGCGCGCACAGGCCCATGGTCGACTCGGTGAGGCCGTAGCCCTGGACGACGCAGGCCCGGGGGAAGAGCGCGCTCAGCCGGTCCAGGGTGCCCGGATCGACCGGTGCCGCTCCCGACGTGACGACGCGCACCGAGGTCAGGTCGGCATCCTCCACGCCAGGCAGCGCGAGCAGCGCGCGGAACAGCGGGGGAGCGCCGGTCACCGAGGTGACCCGGTGGGCCTGGACGGTGCGTACGAAGCGCGCCGCGTCGAACCGGCCGCCGATGACCACGCTGGTGCCCATGACGGTGTGGAAGTTCTGCCCGACCAGCCCCATCGTGTGGTGCATGGGGGCCTGGGCGATGGTGGTGCCGCGGCCCGGCGGGACCGTGTTCGCGGTCCTGGCCGGTGCGTGCGGCGCCAGGGTCAGGCCGCCGCCCGGGGTCCCGCAGGGCAGCGCCGCGGCCGCCCAGCAGGCCATCTGCAGGACATTGGAGACGACGTTGCGGTGCAGCACCCGCACCGCCTTGGGGCGCCCCGTCGTGCCCCCGGTGAAGCACAGGTGGGCCAGGTCGTCCCCGCGCACCGTGCTCGGCTCTCCCGCGGCCGAGGCCAGCAGGTCGCCCAGCGGCACTTGGCGGTGGTCCTGCGCCCCGGCCGGCGCGGGTGCGGCCGCGGTGCCGGGCACCACGACCGTGTGCCGGAGACCGGCGGGCGCCGCCGCCTCCAGCGCGGCCAGCGCCACCGGGTGGGTGAGGACGGCGACCACGCCGGCGTCCTCGCACTGCGCGCGGACTGCGGCGGGCGGCAGCGAAGGGTTGACCGGCACCACGACACCGCCGGCCAGCAGCACCCCGTAGTAGGTGACCGTGAACCACGCCGAGTTGGGCTGGTGCAGGGCGACCGCCTCGCCCGCGCGCACGCCGCACGCCCGCAGCCCTTCGGCGACCCTGAGCGCACGGTCGTGGACCTCGGCGAACGTCAGCGCCAGGCCGCCGTCGAGCAGCGCGGTGCGGTCCGGCCAGCGGTGCGCGGCGCCGGCGAGGACCGCGGCCGCAGAGCAGTCGGGGTAGTCCAGGTGGGGCGGCATTCCGGCGGGCAGGCAGCGGCTCATCCGGCCACGTCCTCGGCCGGCGCCGGCGCGGTGCGGGGGGAGAGGCCGGGGGTGTGCTCGTCGTCCAGCACGTCGGCCGCCATCCGGACCATCGTGTGCAGCGGCGTCCCGCGGCCCGCGGGGCCGATCACGGCCCGCAGCGTCTCCAGCAGGCCCCGGCTCTCCCGCGCCGTGGGCGTCCGCCCGCCGACGTGCGCCGCCTGCCGCAGCGCCACCGCGAGCGAGCCGTGCACCAGCCGCAGCGACGCCGCCTGCCGGAGCGCGCCCAGCGCGGCCTGGGTGCCGAACGGCACGATGTCCTGGTTGTGGTGGTTGGTGGGCAGCGACTGGACGCTCGCGGGCACCGCCCGGCGGCGCATGTCGGCGACGATGGCGGTGGCGGTGAGCTGCACGCCCTGCACCCCGTGGTCCCGGCCGGGCGTCTCCGCCAGCACCGGGTTGAGCCCGCCGTTGCGCCCGGGGTCGATCAGCAGGTCGAGCTGCCGCTCGGCCAGATTGGCCATCTGCACCGCGGCGAGGGTGAGCGCATCGCTGACGAAGGCCACCTGCTGCCCGAAGAAGTTCCCACCGTGCGCGACGACGTCGTGCTCGGGGAAGAACAGCGGGTTGTCGCTGACGCCGTTGAGGTCGTCCTGGATGACCTGGTCGGCGTGGCCGAGGGTGGTGCAGACGGCGCCGAGGAGCTGCGGGGTGCAGCGGATGGAGTACGGCTCCTGCAGCGGCCGCGTGCCGGTGGGCCGCAGTCCCGCGAGGCGCCCGCGCAGCATCGCGGCGGCGCGCACGGTGCCGCTGTGCCCGAGCGCGTCGGCCAGGTCGGGGGCGGTGAACGCGTCGGCACAGCCCAGCATGTCGGCCAGCAGCGCGGTGAGCGCCACGGCCGCGGACAGCGAGGACGTCAGCCGGGCCAGCGCGAGCCCGGCGACCGCGGCGGTCACGGAGGTGCCGTTGACCAGACCCAGGGCATCCCGTCCGGTGAGCACCAGCGGCGTCAGGCCGGCCGTCTCCAGGGCCTCCGGGGCGGGCATCCGGCGGCCGTCCAGGTAGGCGTGGCCGCGGCCCTGTAGACAGCGGGCCAGGTGCGCGAGCGGCGCCAGGTCCCCGCTGGCGCCCAGCGAGCCCAGTTCCGGGATGGCCGGGGAGATGCCGGTGGCCAGCGCGGCGGCCAGGGCGTCGAGCACGGCCGGGGCCACCCCCGACCGCCCCTGCGCCAGCGACCAGTACCGGGCCAGCATCACCGCACGGGCCACATCAGGCGGCAGGTCCGGGCCCTGGCCCACCTCCAGATGGCTGATCAGGTTCTCGCACTGATCGGCCGGGTCGGCGCACCCGCCGTAGGAGACCAGCGGCCCGAAGCCGGTCGTCGAACCGTAGATCTCCCGCTCGCTCCGCAGGCACGAGTGCAGGTACTCCTGGCAGGCGACGACCCGCCGCCGCGCCTCGTCGGTGAGGCCGATGCGCAGCGGCGCCGCGGCCCGGGTCAGCTCCCGGGGCGTCAGGCGGGCCGGGTACACCAGCGTGGGCGTCGCCCTCTTGACGGGCAGTACGGTCATCGAACGGTCCTTCTCGGCAGCATCGACAGGGGGATTCGTGCACAACAGCGTGGAGCGGGGTCAGTGCCTGGCCGCCACCGTGGACATCAGGACGGGATCGGTCTGGTCGGTGCCGCTGACCAGGACGTTCCAGTCGGCGAAGAGCCCGGCGAGGTCGCCGCAGTAGCTGCGCTCGCCCTTCAGGTAGGCGGTGCCCGGCGGGCCGAACGAGAAGGCGATCACGTTCACGTCGACGGGGTCGTGGGACGGCGCTGCGGTGAAGAACCGCGTCAGCCGGGTACCGGCGTCCGGGAAGAGCGGCTCGGGGATGTGCGTGGCGTAGAAGCAGACCCGTTCGGCACGCCCGGTGGTCAGGGAGAGGGTGACGGCCGCCAGATAGTGCTGCCTGGGGAGGCAGCCGCGGATCTCGCGCACCGTCCGCTCCTGCGGGGCCGGGCTCCCCGCGAGGCCGGCTATGCCGTGGTGCTGGGCGCCGCCGTAGGGCCCGCGCACCCGGAAGTACAGGTTGACGGTGTGGTTGCGGTAGTCGACCGCCAGGAACCGTACGTGGTCCAGGCCCCGCTCGCGCAGCAGCGTCTCCTGGCGCCGGAGCGGCTCCGGCACGAGGTCCGCGCCCAGCACCTCCGACAGCGGGAGCGTGCCGCCCAGGTACACCCAGCACTTGGCCAGGCCCCGGTGGGCGTCGAAGTCGCACGACTGGGTCGCCGCGCCGTCGTTCAGGGCGCTCCAGGACCTGATGAGGCCGGTCACCGGGGAGCCGGGCGGGATCAGCCCCGCCCTGGCCGCCGTCTGCGTGGTGTCGGAGCGGATGCGGGAGTAGAAGCGGTAACTGAGGGCGTCACCTGGGCGGCTCGTGGTCTTCCACAGCACGGCGCCGGTGTGGAAGCCCTCCGCGAAGACGTCGACGGCCCTGCGGGTCGTCGCCGCGCAGAAGGGCGCGTCGATCCGGGCGGCGGTCCGGCGGGCGTCGGCCAGGAAGCGGTCGGGACAGAAGGCGTTCGGCGTGCTCTGCATGCGGTGGGGGTTCCTGCTCTGCCTGGGGGTTCAGCGGAATCTGACGGGCAGCTGCTCGGGACCCCGTATCAGCAGGCCCGAGCGCCATACGACGTCCTCGTGCGGGACGTCGAGCCGCAGGTCGGGGCAGCGCTCCAGCAGCGTCCGCAGGGCCGTGCGGCACTCCAGGCGGGCGAGGGACGCGCCCAGGCAGTTGTGTATGCCGTGGCCGAAGGCGAGGTGGCCGCGGGCGTCTCGGCGGATGTCGAACTCGCCGGCGCGGGGGAACCGCGCCGGGTCGCGGCCCGCGTCCGCCAGGGCGAGGAGGACGAGCTCCCCGCCGCCGGGTATGAGGGTGCCGCCGATCGTGACCGGCCCGGTCGTGAAGCGGTAGGTGGTGGTCTCCACGGGGCTCTGGTACCGCAGGACCTCCTCGACCGCGCCGTCGAGGAGGCCGGGCGAGCCGCGCAGCGCGGCCAGCTGGTCCGGGTGGCCGAGCAGGGTGAAAACGGCGCACGCGATCAGGCTGGCCGTCGTCTCGTGGCCGGCGACGAGCAGGAGCCAGGCCATGCCCAGCAGTTCCTCGTCGTCCAGCCGGTCGCCGTCCTCGTCCCTGATGCCTATCAGCTCGCTCAGCAGGTCGTCCCCGGGGTGCCGCCGCTTCTCCCCGATGAGGGCGGTCAGGTAGCGGGTCGTGCTGCGGGTGGCGTCCTGGTGCCGGGTCGCCCGGCGCGACAGCTCCCGGATCGCGTCCCGGTCGGCCGAGGGCACCCCGAGCAGCTCGCAGATGACGCGGATCGGCAGCGGGCACGCCAGCGCCTCCACCAGGTCGGCCGTGTCACCGGGCCCGGCGAACAGGGTGTCGAGCAACTCGTCGGCGAGCTGCCTGACGCGCGGCCCGAGCGCCTTGACGTGCCGCGGCGTGAAGGCCCGGCCGACCAGTTTGCGCAGCCGCGTGTGGTGGGGCGGATCGGTGTGCAGCATATGGCGCCCGGACGCGACGGTGTGCACGCCGAGCGCCGGTGACGCATTGCTCCACTCCTTGGACAACCGCGGGTCCGCCAGCGCGGCGCGGACCGCCTCGTACCCGACGACGAGCCAGGCGGGCGCGCCGCCGGGCAGCCGCACCGGGTGCACGGGACCCGCGTCCCGCAGCGCCGCGTACACCGGGTGGGGATCCCGGTCGAACTCCGGGCCGAGGGCGCCCAGATCGGTCGCCGCCGGGCACCTCATGCCGTCTCCCGGGGCGCGGCGGGGAAGTCCACCCGCACGGTGACGCCGATGGTGCGGCCCAGCGGCAGCCGCGGCCAGCGCCGCACGGCCCGCCGCCACGCCCCGGGCGGCGTCGCCGACACCAGCGCCCGCACCTCCTCGACGTACGGGCGCACCGGGCGCAGCCGGCCGAGACCCGAGCTGGACATGCTGAACCGCATCCGGGGGATGCGGAACGACCCGCAGCGCGCCAGGCCGAGCCGGGTCATCAGGGCGAACCAGGGCGGCGGGGTGTCGAAGACGAGGGTGCCGGAGGGGAAGCGGAGGGAACACTCCCGGATCAGTCCGAACACCTCACGCGGGCGCAGGTACATGAAGAGACCCTGGGCGAGGACCAGCACCCCGGACGCCGGGTCGACGCGGTGCATCCAGGTGTCGTCCAGCGCGGAGCCCGGATGAGTCCGCTGCCGCTCCTCGTGCGGCAGCAGCTCCCGGCGCAGCGCGATCATCTCCGGCAGGTCCACCGTCAGCCAGCGCACCCGGCCGTTGTCCACCCGCCAGAACTGCGTCTCCAGGCCCTCCCCGAGCGAGACCACCGTGCCGGCCGGGTGCCGGGCCAGGAACCGCGTCACCTCCCCGTCGAAGAGCATGACCCGCTCCAGGAAGTAGTCGGCCATGAGGGCGGTACGGCGCCCGAGGCCTGCCTCGCCGAGGGGTTCGCACTGTGCGAGGAGACGTTCCGCCATGGGGTCGGCCAGTCTCGCGCTGCGGTGGTGCAGCGTCCACAGGGCGCTTCTCGGGATCCGGTCCAGCGCCGTGGTGCGCACCGGACTGCGGGGTGGGGACGAGAGGTGTCCGTTCGACACGTCGAGGCCTCCTGCGATCGAAGGGGAACCGGAGACCGTTCATTGCTCCAGCTTCGCGAGCGTGCACCGCACGCTGCCGTCACACCGGCCGCCAGGCCGGCAAGGGCAGCCAAGAGCATGCCCACGGAACGGCGTCACCGGGATCGCTCGATCGTGTGCGGAAGGGGTGCGGAGGCGCGCATTCCGGCTGTCGTTGCGCGAAGCGGTTGTGCGGAGAAGACAAAGCGCCCGGGCAGGGGGGCCCGCACGGTTTCGGGAACATCCTGCCCAGCAGGCGTCCGTCTACACACAGTGGTCGCATGGACACGGTGTGTTCGAGGCCGCTCCGGGGCTGTTTCGCGCCGCCGGGCCCGGCGGCGGGGCGGGAAGGGCGTCAAGGCGGCCGGGGGATGGGTCGCCCGTACGGGTGGGTCTGAGGGTGCGCCGATCGTGCCGGGTGGCCCCTCGGGGTGCGGGGGCTGTGCGACCGGCCGCAGCGGGAGCCGCGGGTCGCCGCCCGGCAGAAGGGGCGGTTTCTGCCACGTCTCGACCGCCGGCCGGTGTGTCACATTCCGTGCCGACTGGAGTGATTGTCATGATTCATCCCATGCCGCGCGCCGATACCGCCCTCTCCGTGGCCGACGCCGATACCCACGCCGACGCCCGCGCCCACGCCGACGTCGGTGACGGCGCAGGAGCCGACGCCGGCGCGGAGGCTGCGGCACCGCCCCCCGTGCGGCTGGCCGCGACCGCGGCGACCGTGCTGGTACAGCCCACGACGCTGTGCAATCTGGACTGCGCCTACTGCTATCTGCCCGACAGGGCGATCGCGAAGCGGATGCCCCTCGCCGTGGCGGACGCGGTCGCCGCGGGGGTACGCGAGTGGGCCTGCACGCACCCGGTACGGGTGCTGTGGCACGGTGGCGAGCCGCTCGCGGTGGGCCTGCCGTACTTCCGGCGGCTGCTGGAGAGGTTCGGCCCGGCCACCCCGCCCGCCGCGGCCGGTGGGCCGGGGGAGCCCGGCCCGCATCCGGTGGAGGGCGGTCCCTCTCCGGGGGAGGACGGCCCCTATCCGGTGGAGCACGGCGTGCAGACGAACGCCACTCTGATCGACGAGGCGTGGTGCGAACTGTTCGCGTCCTGGCCCGTCGCCGTCGACATCAGCATCGACGGCCCCGGCGCGGCCAACGCCGCCCGCGTCGACCGTGGCGGCCGGGACAGCACGGCCAAGGCGCTGCGCGGGGCGGCGCTGCTGCGCGCCGCGGGCATTCCCTTCGGCCTGATCGCCGTCGTGACCGACCCCTGCCCGCGGGCGGCGCGCGAGCTGTACGCCTTCGCGGTCGGACTGGGCTGCCGCCGGCTGGGCGTGAACCTGGCCGAGCGCAAGGGCGTGCACACGCTCCCCGGCCCGCGCGCCGGGGGCCCGGTGGTGGCGTTCTGGGCCGAGTTGGCCGCCTGCTGGCAGGCCGATCCGCGGCTGCGCGTACGGGAGTTCGAGCAGGCGTACAGCTATGTCCGTGCCGAACTGGCCGGCCGCGCTGCCCGGCGGGCGTCCCGCCCGCTGCCGCCGCTGCCGATGGTGTGCCAGGACGGTGCGGTGGTTCCCGTCAGCCCGGAGCTGGCCGGCTTCACACACCCCGTGTACGGCTCCTTCGCCACCGGCAACGTGCTCACCACTCCGCTCACCCGTCTGGTCGCGGAGGCGCCGGACGTGCCCTGGGTGGCCGAGGCCCTGGACGGGGTGCGCGCCTGCCGGGACAGCTGCGAGTACTTCGCCTACTGCCGGGGCGGACAGGCGGCCAACAAGTACTTCGAGACCGGCCGTATGGACACCACGGAGACGGCCCACTGCCGCACCACCAAGATCGATCTGATGGAAGGGATTCTTGCCCATGCACAGCAACAGCACCGCACCTGAGCAGTCCGTCGCGCCCGCCGGGGAGCCTGAGACCGTCGGGGACGCCGGGATCGTCGGGGACGCCGAGACCATTGCGCCGGTTGCGCCTGCCGAGCCGGTTGTGCCGGCCGCGGGCGTGCCGTCCCCTGCCGGGGCCGCCGGGGCCGCCGGGGCCGCGGAGTCCGCGGAGTCCGCGGAGTCCGCGGAGTCCGCGGAGGGCGCCGGGGCGCTGGCCGGGCGGATCCGGGACAGCGCGGACGGGCTCGCCGCCCCGGCCGCGGAGGCCTGCGAGTGCCAGGACACGGCCAGCCTCATCAGCCTGCCCAGCCTCCCGCTGCGCGGTCTGCTCAGCGACCGCACCCTCAAGTGCGACGTGCGGCCCGTGACGTGGAGCCGATGACACAGGCCCCCGCTGCGCCCTCCGGGCCACCGCACGTTCGCGGTGGCCCGGAGAGCGGGCCCGTCGACGGCCTGGACGACGGACAGGCCGCCGGATCGGTCGGTGGGCCGGTCGGTGGATCGGTCGGTGGGCCGGTCGGTGGGCCGGTCGGTGGGCCGGTCGGTGGGCCGGTCGGTGGGCCGGTCGGTGGGCCGGTCGGTGGGCCGGTCGGTGGAACGTTCGGGGGGCCGGTCGACGGCCGGCGTGTGCTCGATGCCGTCGCCGCCCTGCCCCTCAGCACCTGGCGCTACCACTGGGAACCCGAGGGCGTCCGCCATCTCGGTCCCATGGCGCAGGACTGGCAGGCCGTCATCGGACTCGCCGCGGACGGCCGCACCATCCCCGTCGTGGACGCCATCGGGGTGCTGCTCACCTCCGTCCAGGCCCTGCACCGCCGGGTGCGGGAGCTGGAGGCGTTGGTCGGGGGGCCTCAGGATCCGCCGGACGGGCCGCCCGGCTGACGCGGCGTCGGCGCGGGGGCGGGTGCGGTACTGGGTGTTCGGTGCCGGGATGCCGGGATGCCGGGATGCCGGGGTGCCGGGGTGCCGGGGTGCCGGGGTGCCGGGGTGCCGTCAGGCCGGGCCGGGGCCGGCGTCCGGCCGCTGGAGCATGCCGGCGCTGGGGGCGGACCGACGGCGGCACGGTCTCCGCCGTGAACGTGCGCCTCGCCGCGGGATTCGACCGCGTCGTGGTCCTCGCACCGCTCGCCGAGGCGCCCGTGCGGCGCCGGAGGTCGCCACACGCTGGTCCCCGGGGTGGCCCCCGCACCCCCAGGACCGGCCGGGGACGCGCGACCGGTCACGACGAGACGGTCGGTTCGCCACCGTCCGGAGGAGGCTGTCTCTGTCGTGTTCTGGCCGCTGTCGGTGGGTGGTCGCGCGGGTGGTTCCGCGTGCCCCCCCGGGTGCTGCTGGTGCCGGGGTCACCCTGGCCCGGGTGGGGGCACGGGGAACTGCGCGACACGCCGCGACGAAGCCGTCGCGTCAGCACCGTCCGAAAGGGTCCGCCCCGTTGCGTCCAGGCCGCAGGCCCGCGCCCCCGGGGCGGCCTGGGGCCCCTAAGTCCTCGGCGTTCCCGTCGCACCGACCTGGTCATCGCGGCCCAGGAAGCGGAAGCGGCCCCCGTGGGCCTGGTAGAGGAAACCCGCCGGGGAATCCAGATCGTGGGTGGCCGAGGCGGCGAAGCGGATCGGCTTCGCCACGCCGTTCAGCGAGGTGCGCGGAAGCTGGTCCGCGAGCCGTTCCCGAGTGGCCCCGGCGGTGCCCCCGACCGCCTCCAGGGCCCGGACGAGGAGCCCGACTGCGTCGTACGCCTCGGCGGCCCACGGGCCGGGGGAGGCGTGGTGGCGCGCACGGTAGGCCGCGGTGAACGCCCGCGCCGCGGACGTGGCCATCGCCGACGGGTCGGCGTACGGAGCGGCGACCACCCACCCCTCGGCCGCCCCGCCCGCCGCCCGCAGGAAGGCCGGCCGCATCACCGGCTCGATGGCGACCCGCGCCCCCGTGAAGCCCGCCGAGGCGAGCGCACGCGCACAGGCGGCGGCCCGGTCCGGCGACGTGCCCGCGTACACGACCGCGTCCGGATGGGTGGCCAGCGCCCGCGTGACGGCCGGTGCGACGTCGTCCCCGGCGGCCACGGGGTGGACGGTGGCCGTACCACCGCCGGGCGGCTGGGCGCGGAAGTACTGCATCAGGTCGGCGGCCGGCCGGCCCCCGGCCCGGTCCTCGACGACGGCGGTGCGGCGCGTGGGGTGGACCACGGTGAGGTAGCGGGCGAACGAGACGCCCAGCGCGTCGTCCGCGACCCGGGTGATGCACACGGTGGGCAGGCGCGTGACGGATGGCGTCCCACCGTCCGAGGCGACCAGCACCAGGGGCATCCCGGCCGCCGAGTACAGGGGCGCCGCGGCGCGCACCGCGGCCTCGGCGGCGGGCCCGAGCACGGCGTGGACGGCCCGGTCGCCGATCAGACGGTGGGCCGCCGCCTTCGCCTCCGCGGCCCGCCCGTGGTCGCCGACGGCGGTCAGGGCGAGCCGGAACCGGGTGCCGGAGCGGTCGTTGTGCTCGGCCGCCGCGAGCCGGGCGCCGCGCTCCTGCTCGGTGCCCACGCCCTGGAGACCGATG
The DNA here is from genome assembly GCF_057320905.1 of Streptomyces sp. DSM 116793. Taxonomy (NCBI): domain Bacteria; kingdom Bacillati; phylum Actinomycetota; class Actinomycetes; order Kitasatosporales; family Streptomycetaceae; genus Streptomyces; species Streptomyces sp. DSM 116793. The sequence continues at coordinate 6,196,694 of NZ_CM170494.1, forward strand.
GCGAAGGTGGGCGGGGCGCCGGAGGGGGAGCGGCGTCCGGCCAGGACCGCCGCGCCGACCCCCGCGGTGAGGACGGTGGCCGCCGCCGCCCCGCCCACCACCAGGAACCGCCGCCGTGAGCGCGCCGGCGGTCCGGCCGTTGCCGTATCCGGCCCCCCGGAGGCCTCCTCCGCCATCGTGCCCCGGTCCCCGCCCGCGGGCGGCGCCAGCCGGGGCGGCGGGTCCAGCGCCCGGGCGGCATGCTCGGCGACGAGCCGCAGCACACCGGGCGGCAACCACTCTTCGCCCCGGCCGTCCGTGTCGCCCCGGCTGTCCGCGTCGTTCCGGCCGTCCGTGTCGCCCCGGCCCGCCGCGTCGTTCCGGCCGTCCGTGCCGTCCGTGCCGTCCGTGCCGTCCGTGCCACCCGTGCCACCCCCGCCCCCCGCAGGCCCGCCCCAGCCGCCCCAGACGGCCAGGCGTGGGTCGGGTGGGCTCTCGGGGCGGCTCAGGGCCGTGCGGAGTTGCGTCGTGGTCGGGCGGGCCGCCGGGTCCTTGGCGAGGCAGGCGGTGATCGCCGTGCGGGCCGCGGCGGGGAGCCGGGCGAGGCCGGTGAGGTCCGGGTCCTCGTGCACGGTGCGGTAGAGCACCGCGGCGGGCGCGCCGGTGCCGAACGGGGCGCGGCCCGTCGCCGCGTACGCCAGGACGCAGCCCAGCGAGAAGACGTCGCTCGCGGGGCCCGCGGTGTCCTCGTGGGCCCGGACCTGCTCGGGCGCGAGGTACCCGGGCGTGCCGAGCACCGCGTCCGGCGCGGTCAGGGCCGTGGCCCCGGCGCCCCGGGCGATGCCGAAGTCGATCAGCCGGGGCCCGTCGCGGGCGAGCAGGATGTTGCCGGGCTTCACGTCGCGGTGGACGAGACCGGCGGCGTGCAGGTCCGTGAGGGCGCCGGCGACGCGCCGGCCGAGGACGAGCACGGTGTGCGCCGGCAGCGGACCCTGCGCGTCCACGGCCTCGGACAGCGCGGGACCGGGCACGAAGGCCGTCGCAAGCCAGGGCGCGCGGGCCTCGGCGTCGGCGTCCGTGACCCGCACCACCCAGCGTCCGCGCACCTCGGCCGCGAGGCGTGCCTCGCGCCGGAACCGGGCCCGGAAGTGCGGATCGGCCGCGTGCTCGGCCCGGATCACCTTGAGTGCGACGAGCTCGCCCGCCCCCGTGCGCGCCAGGTACACCACACCCATGCCGCCCGCGCCGAGCCGGGCCAGCAGCCGGTGGCCGCCCAGCTCCGCGGGGTCCTCCGCCCTCAGCGCCCGCATCCGCCGCCCCCGTCCTCAGCCCACCGGCACCACACCGGCGTACCGGAACCGGCCGCCGGTGACCCGCCACTGGTACAGCTGGCCCAGCCGCAGCGTCCGGTCCTTCTCGAACGCGTACGTCGTGGTCAGCCCCTTGAAGTCCGCCTTGAGGAGCGCCGCGGCGAGCTGGGCGCGGCTCGGCCGCCGCCCGCCGGCCCGCCGCAGGGCGGTGAGCCGGTCGGCGACCAGCCGGGCGACGTCGTACGCCTCCGCCGCCCAGATGCCCGGCGCGGTGCCGTAGCGCTTGCGGTACGCGGTGGCGAAGGCGCGCACGGGCGGCGCGTCGGGGCTGATGTACGGCGTCAGCACCCGCCATCCCTCGGCGGCCGGGCCCGCGGCGGCGGTGAACGCGTCCGTGGCCGCGGGCGGGTCGAGGAACCGGGGCCCGTCGAAGCCCCGCCGGGCCAGCGCCCGCGCCACCAGAGCGGCGCGCTCCGCGGTGCCCGTGTAGTAGAGGCCGTCGACGCCCTGGTCCAGCATGTCGGCGAGGACGGTGGACGGGTCGGGGGCGATCGCGGGCACATACCGGGCGTACACGTGCAGCTTCTGGCCGGCCGCGGACCTGTACGCCATCTCGGAGGTCTCCCACCCGCCCAGCCGCCCCGCGCGGTCCACGAGCAGGCCCGGCCGCCGTACGCCCGCGGCGGCCAGCGCGGTGTCCGTCATGAAGCCGCCCACCATGCCGAGCGGCGCGGCGTGGAAGTACATGAGCGACTCGGCGAGGAGGGCTCCGTTGGACGCCGAGACGGACAGCTCCGAGACGGTCAGCAGCGGGGTCCGCGTCAGCTCGTACGTCTTCACGGCGGCCTGCGCGGACGTCCAGCCGGTGGGCCCGAGGACGGCGAGCACGGTCCCGTCCCCGGTGAGCCGGCGGGCGGCCGCCTCGGCCCCGGACGCGGTGCCCCGGTCGTCCTCGACCCGCAGGCCGAGCGTGAAGGGCCGCTCCGTACGGGAGTTGAACTGCTCGACGGCCAGCCGGGCCGCCCGCTCCTGCGCCCGGCCCGCGGTCCGCTGCGGGCCGCTCAGGTCGGCCTGCACGCCGAGCACCCAGCGGTCGCCGGTGCCCGCAGCCGCGCCGCCGTCCGGCCGTGCGGCCCACCACGCCGCCGTGCCGCCCGCCGCGAGGAGGGCGGCGCCCCCGGCTCCCAGGGCGAGGAACCGCCGCCGTCCCGGTGACCGGGCGGGCCCCTGCACCGTGGTGGTCTCCCGCACCCCGGCGGATTCCCGCACCGTGGTGGTCTCCCGCGGCCCCGCCGCCTCTGTGGGGGAGACGGGGGGCAGGTCGAGCAGCTCGGCGGACCGGTCGGCGATCATCCGCACCACCGGGTCGGGCAGCCAGTCGACGGAGCCCTCAGGGGCGTTTGCCGCCAGCTCCCCGGCCGCCTCACCGGCCGACGGCCGGTCGGATGCGTGCGCGGCGAGGCACCGCTCCAGCAGCGCGCGCAGCGCGGGGTCCTCGATGCCGGCGAGGTCCGGCTCGCCGTGCACGGTGCGGTACAGCACGGCGCTCGCCGCCCCGGTGCCGAACGGCGGGCGGCCGGTGGCCGCGTACGCCAGCACGCAGCCCAGCGCGAACACGTCGCTCGCCGGTTCGGCCCGCCCGGCCTGTGCCTGTTCGGGGGAGAGGAAGCCGGGGGTGCCCACGACCACGTCCGGGGACGTGAGCACCGTCTCCTCGGCGGACGTGGAGCGCGCGATGCCGAAGTCGATCAGCCGCGGCCCGTCCAGGGCCAGCAGGACGTTGCCGGGCTTGACGTCCCGGTGCACCAGGCCCGCGGCGTGCACGGCGGCCAGCGCCCGCCCCAGCACCCCGCCCAGCACGCGCACCGCGTCAAGCGGCAGCGCGCCGCAGGACGCCACGGCCTCGGCCAGCGAGGGCCCCGGCACGAAGGCGGTGGCGAGCCACGGCGCCGGCGCCTCCGGGTCGGCACCGGTCACCCGTACCACCCAGGGGCTCTCGACCCGCCGGGCCGCGGCCGCCTCGCGGCGGAACCTGGTCCGGAACTCCGGATCGTCGGCGTACTCGGGCTGGATCACCTTCACGGCGGCCAGCTCGCCGGCCGCGGTCCGCGCGAGGTAGACCACGCCCATGCCGCCCGCGCCGAGCCGCCGCAGCGGCCGGTGCTCGCCGAGCCACGCCGGGTCGGAGGGGAGCAGCGGCTCCATCATGCGGTCTCCCCTTCCAGGCCGGGCGCGGGGGTGCGTCCGGCGGTTCTCCGTGTGTTCCGGGTGTCCTCTGTCCTCGGTGTGTCCCGGATGGCCTCTGCTGCCCGTGTCCGTATGCCCGGGGTGTCCCTCGTACCGGCTGTCCGCGCCATCCCTCGTGCCTCCGAGCCGGAGCCGGAGCCGGAACTGGATGTGGAAGCGGAGCCGGAGCCCGAACTGGATTTGGAACCGGAACCGGAACCGGAGCCGGAACCGGAACCGGGCCGGGCCACCCGGCCGATCTCCTGTTTCGCCCGCTGCACCATCTGCACCAGCGTCGACTGGGCCGACTCCACCGCCGGATTGTCGCCGTCGTCCCGGCCCCCGCACGAGGCCGCGCTCACCACGACGGGGCCGAACGTGGCCTGAGTCCAGAGGTATGCGTAGGGGCCGCCCGCCGTGGCGCTGCGGCACTGGCCCCGCTCTCTCAGCACGTCGTCGCTGTAGTAGTTGGAGTTCTCGCCGTAGGCGAACGCCGACGACGTGAGCCCCGTCAGCCGCTCGCCGGGGCCCAGGGTCTGCTCCGGGCAGCCCATCGCCTCGTCCAGCATCCCGGCCTGCTCCCAGGCGGCGTCCAGCGTCGTGCGGTGCACGGTGACGGTGAAGGTCAGCCGCGCCGGCCGGCCATTGCCGATCGGCAACTCCACATGGCGGGTGAGGGTGGCGAGGACGTCGTCAGGCAGGCTCCTCCGCTGCCAGACGCAGCCGTCGGCCAGCACCGCCCAGGTGTCCGGATCGCTCTCGTAGGGCGTCGCGGGGTGCGCGCCGGAGCCGATCAGTTCCGGATCGGCGATCACCTTGCGGACGAGCTCGCTCGCCCGCCCGGTCGTCCGCGGCACCTTGGCCGGGTCGGCGTCCCTGGAGGGGAACGCCTCCGTGGTGCCGTCGCCACCCGGCGTCCCGTGCGCGCCGCCGGGCGGCGAGGAGCCGTCCGTGCCGCGCGCGGACGCCGGGGGCTTCCCGTCGTCCGCCGTGTGTCCCGCATCCGTGCAGGCCCCCAGCAGCAGGCCGCACGCCGTCAGCGCGCCCCACCCGAGCCACGTTCTCCTCGGCAACCCCACCGTCCCCCTCCGCACCCAACGGCCGGCCCCGGCCCTGACGTTCACGGAACCCGACGCCGAAGCGGGCCGGGCGGTTCCGCCCGGGCACGGCAGCGCCCGGGGCGGTATCCGGTCATCCTGCCCTGCCGCGGTCCCCGGACCACAGGCGACCCGGGCCGATGGCGGGTGGCGGTTCCGGCCATTCACGCCGGGGCGCCTCGCACAGGTGACCGACTGTGCATAAGGTGGGAAGTGTTGGGTGAGATCTGTAAGTGTCATGGGATTTCTGTGAGTTGTGTGTTCGCTTGGGGGAGGGCGTGTGCACGGGCGCGGAGAGTGGTTCGGCTTACGCGGCGGGGCTCGGCGGCTGGCCGCGGCCGGTGCGCTGGTGCTGGCCCTGGCATGCGGATCCCTGTCGGCCCAGGCGGCCGGCTCCGACTCCGGCCGGGGCGAGCCGGGGCGGGCCGGGGCCGGGAGGCCCGCGGCGGCCATGGCGGAGCCCGGGGTGGTGCAGGCGCCCGGGGCCGCGATCACGGGCCGGGCGGCGGCCGGGGCACCGGACGGCCGCGGCGGCCCGGCGGGGGACGGGCGGGACGCCGGCATCCGGGACGGCGACGGGGTCCACGCCCATGGCGTTCGGGAGGGCGATGGCGTCCGCACCCATGGTGTTCGGGACGGCGGCGGGGTCCACGCCGATCAGGGTGTCCGGCGTGACGGGGGTGACCGGGGTGCCGCGGGCGGGCGGGGTGCCGCGGACGGCCGGGGTGCCGCGGACGGCCCGGACTCCCCCTTCCGGAACCCCACCGTGCCGCGGAGCGACGACGCAGGCGCGGCCGGGGACGACACCGGCGACGACGACTTCGAGACGACGGTGCGCACCTCGGTGACGGACGACGCGCCGGCCCCGGTGTCGGTGACCCGCTCCGGCGGCCGGGCCCGCGTGCAGTTCGACGCCGAGCGCGGCGACACCGTCGACTTCGGTTTCACCGCGTCCACGTTTTCCTGGTCTGTCGACGTGTACCTGCTCGACCCGCAGGGCGGGCAGGTCGGCGACAGCACGTATGTGACGTTCTCCGGCGGCGGCGACTGGGAGGCGCGCGACCTGCCGCTGTCCGGCACCTACTCCCTCGTCCTCGACCCGGGCCAGGACAACACCGGCACCGCCACCGTGACGGTCTCCTACCCGGCCGGCGGGGCGCTGGACCTCACGGGCCCCGCGGGCGGCACGACGATGACGCGGCCCGGCCAGGACGGCCGCTGGACCATCGACGCCGAGGGCGGCGACTCGCTCAGCCTGGCCCTGGACACGGCCGGCATGGACACCTCGATCGACGTGCTCCTGCTGGCCCCGGACGGCAGCGAGGCCAGGTCCGCCTATGTGTCCGCGGACTCCACCGGGGACATCGACGTGCCCGCGCTGCCCGCCACGGGCCGTTACCTGCTGCTGCTCGACCCGTCCGACGGCGCCACCGGCACCGTGCGGGTGACGGGTTCGCACTACGCGGACGCGGGCCTGCTCGGCCCGGCCGACGCCCCGAAGAGCGTCCGCGTGGACCGCGCCGGCCAGAACGTGACAGCCCGCTTCACCGGCGAGGAGGGCGGCACGATCTCCCTCGGCGTCACCTCGGCCGGTTTCCAGACCCTCAGCGACATCGAGGTCCGCGGCCCGGACGGCGACCCGCTCGGCGACGGCTTCCTCGTCTCCAGCGGGTCCAGCGCCGACTGGGACAGCCCCGTGCTGCCCGCCACCGGCACCTACACGGTGGAGATCGCCCCGCAGGACCTCTCGCTCGGCACGCTGACGCTGGTGTTCTCCGTCCCCGTCCAGGCGGGGACCCTCTCCGGCACGGGCGGCCCGGTCACCGCACAGGTCGCCAGGTTCGGGCAGAACGCCACCGCCGGCTTCCAGGCCGGCGCGGGTGACGACCTGTCACTCGGCCTGACCGGCAACACCTTCACCAAGGCCACCGGCGTCAGCGTGATCGCCCCCTCCGGGAAGAAGATCGTCGACGACCACTTCCTGTCGGCCGGCGCCGCCACCACGCTCGGCCTCCCCGACCTCCCGGAGACCGGCGCCTACCAGGTGGTGGTGAACCCGCACGAGGGCGGCACGGGAAGCCTCAAGCTGACGCTCTCAAAGGACCTGGCGGCCCCCCTGACCGCGGACGGCGCCGCCGTGACGGCCACGGTCTCCCGCGCCGGCCAGCAGATCAGGGCCGCGTTCACCGCCCCCGACACCCCGTCCGTCGGCTTCGCGGTGACCGACAACACGGTGCCGAACGGCAGCGAGGCATGGCTCGTCTCCGCGGCGGGCGGCAAGGGGACGTACCTCGGTGCCCTCTCCGGCACCTCCAACCGCGCGCTGTACCTGACGGGGCTGACGCCCGGTGCGGCATACGCCGTGGTGGTGACCACCGACCGGGCCACCACCGGGACCATGAAGCTCTGGCTGTCGAAGCCGGTGGCCCCCATCACACTGACCCCCGGCGCCCAGCCCGCCACGGGCAGCATCACGCGCCCCGGTCAGCAGTTGGAGTTCCGGTACACCGCGCGCGCCGGCGACGGTGCCTCCGTCGTGTTCAGCGGGACGACGTTCACCCGCGGCCCCCGAGTGGGGTACTGGGCGCCGGACGCGACGTCGGACACGTACGCGGGCAGCCTGACGAGCGCCGCGCTGGACGTGCCGCTCAGGGGACCCCTGGCGGCGGGTATACACCGGCTCGTCGTCCAGCCCGACACTCCCGAGACCGGCAGTACGAAGGCCGCCCTGATAGCGGACTCGGCCGGGGGTGCGCTGACCGTGGGCGCCCCCAGGAAGCCCGTCAGGATCCTCCTGGCCGGTCAGAACGGCCGCTATGTGTTCGCCGGCACCAAGGGCCGGCAGCTCACCCTCGGCCTCGACACCCCGCCCACGGCCTGGTCTCTGTCGATCTCCGGGCCCGACGGCCGGTGGCTGGTGGACGCGGCCTCCATGGGCACGGGCACCACCGCCAAGGCCCTGCCCACCCTGCCCGCGGACGGCACCTACACACTGACGGTGGACCCCGTGGCGCTGGGCACGGGCACGTTCTCCCTGGGCCTCACGCAGCAGCAGTGACGGGGGCCGGCGGCGGGCAGGGGCCCGTTGTCAGTGGCCGGGCCTACTGTGACGACGGCACCCAGGCGTGCCCCGACACAGGAGGTGGTCCCTTGACGACCCTGCCCGACCGCCCGAGCACCGCACTGCTGGTCATCGACGTGCAGAACGGAGTGATGGCCGGCGTCCACAACCGCGACGCCGTGATCGCGAACATCGGCACCCTCGTCGGCAGGGCCCGTGCGGAGGGCGTGCCCCTGATCTGGGTGCAGCACGCCGGCGACGAGCTCCAGCCGGAGAGCGACGGCTGGAGTTACGTGCCGGAGCTGACCCGGCGCGCGGAGGAGCCGCTCGTGCACAAGAGGTACGGTGACTCGTTCGAGGACACCGAACTGGAGGCGGTGCTCGCGAAGCGTGCGGTGGGCCGGCTCGTCGTCACCGGCGCCCAGACCGACGCGTGCATCCGCTCCACCCTGCACGGCGCCCTCGCACGCGGCTACGACGTTACGCTCGTCGGCGACGCCCACACCACGGAGGACCTCACGGCGTACGGCGCACCGGCCCCGGCGCAGGTCATAGCGCACACCAACCTCTACTGGCGCCACCAGACCGCACCCGGCCGCCACGCCGGGGTGGTCGGTACGGCAGAGGTGACCTTCGCGGCGGGCGCCGCGGCGGACAGCAGGAGCTGACCGGCCGGACGGGGCCGCACGCCACGGCACGGGCGCCGTGCCGCGCCGCAGTCCAGGGCGCGGGCCCGTCCCGCCCCGCGGGCGCCGGGGTGCGCCCCGACCCGCGCCGCGGGCATGCAACGAATGTCCGTGCCAGGTACATCTTCTGTCCCCGACCTGTAACACACGCGAACCTGATCCGCCGGACGGCGTCTCTCCAGGTGACTGCACCACCGTCCCCCACGTATGGAAGAGAGACCCCCATGCTCACCAGGACCGCTCGCCGTGGCATCCCGGCTGTCGCGCTCGTCGCCGTCGGACTCGCGCTGACGGCCTGCGGGCCGAACGACTCGTCCTCGTCGTCGTCCCCGTCCTCCGCGCCCGCGTCGCCGGCCGGCAGCTCGTCGAACGGATCCGGCGGTTCGGCCGGGAGCTCCTCCGGGGGCTCGTCCGCGACGACGGGCGGCGGCTCGGCGGGCGACAAGGCCGGCGGGTCGTCCTCGTCCGGCTCCTCGCGGGCGACCGGTACCCAGGGCTCCGCCGCGGCCGGATCGGTCCCGGCCTGTGCCACCCGGAACCTGAAGGCCACCGCCGGGAACTTCTCGGCCGGCGCCGGCCACACCATGTTCCAGATCGTCTTCCAGAACACCGGCTCCGCCCCCTGCAGCCTCACCGGCTACCCCGGCGTCTCCTTCGTCAAGGCCCACAACGTCCAGCTCGGCAAGGCGGCCGTCCGGGCGCCCGGCGCCACCAGGACCGTCACGCTGATCCCGAACGCACACGCCTACGCGGACGTCCGGACCGTCGACGGCCCGGGCGGGTACTCGGAGCAGCAGTGCGACCTCACCACGGTGCCGACCCTGCGCGTCTACCCGCCGAACCAGAAGGAGTCCACGAACATCCCGTGGAACCAGCAGGAGTGCGTCGGCTCCGGCATCCAGAACCTGCAGGTCGGTCCCGTGCACAGCACCAGGTAGCCACTCCCCACCCCCCACCCGAGGGCCCCGGACGCAGCGCCGTCCGGGGCCCTCGGCGCGCCCGCGCCGCCCACCCGTGCTGGAGTGCACTCGAACACTTGACTGGTGATCCCTTCGTGGGTTCTGCTCAGGAGCACCACCAGCCCCGAAAGCCCGGCCTCGGAACCCCGGCCCCACCCCGGCCCGACGCGCCCCGGCCTGAGACCCGAGAAGGAACGATGCCCGCGTACTCCGCCCTGACCCACCTGGAATGCTCACGGACCGGCACCCGGCACGACGCGGACGTGGTCCAGGGCACCTCGCCCGTCGGCGCGCCGCTGCTGGCCCGTTACGACCTGGAGCAGGTCCGGGCCACGGTGACCAGGGAGGAGATAGCCGGCCGGCCCCCGTCGCTGTGGCGGTACCACGAGGTCCTGCCGGTGCGGTCGCCCGAGCACGTGGTGACCCTCGGTGAGGGCATGACACCCCTGCTGGACCTGCCCCGCTACGGCGCCGCCGTGGGCGTGCCCGCCCTGAAGATGAAGGACGAGGGCCTGATCCCCACCGGCAGCTTCAAGGCCAGGGGCGCCGCGGTCGGCGTCTCCCGCGCGCACGAGCTGGGCGTCACCGGCATCGCCATGCCCACCAACGGCAACGCGGGCGCCGCCTGGTCGGTGTACGCCGCCCGCGCAGGCATGCGCAGCCTGGTGGCGATGCCCGTGGACGCGCCCGAGATCACCCGCGCCGAGTGCGTGGTCTCCGGCGCCGAGCTGTACCTGGTGGACGGTCTCATCGGGGACGCCGGCAAGCTGGTGGCCGCCGCGGTCGCCGAGCGCACCGGCTACCAGGAGATCTCCACCCTCAAGGAGCCCTACCGCATCGAGGGCAAGAAGACGATGGGCTACGAGATCGTCGAGCAGCTCGGCTGGCGGATGCCCGATGTGATCCTCTACCCGACCGGCGGCGGGGTCGGCATCATCGGCATCCACAAGGCGCTGCTGGAGATGCGGGAGCTGGGCTGGATCAGCGGCGACCTGCCGCGCCTGGTGGCCGTCCAGGCCGCGGGCTGCGCCCCGATCGTGGAGGCGTACCAGCGGGGCGAGCGCGAGAGCACCCCGTTCCCGGACGCGCACACCGTGGCGTTCGGCATCACCGTCCCCAAGGCGCTCGGCGACTTCCTCGTCCTCGACGCGGTCCGGGAGACCGACGGCACCGCGATCGCCGTCACCGACGAGGAACTCCTCGCCGCCCAGGCCGCGCTGGCCCACGCCGAGGGCGCGTTCATCTGCCCGGAGGGCGCCGCCTGTTTCGCCGCGGTCGGGCAGCTGCGGGACAGCGGCTGGCTGCGCGGCGACGAGGAGGTCGTGGTGCTCAACACCGGCGCCGGCATCAAGTACCCGGAGACGGTGCCGGTGGACGTGCCCACGCTGCCCGTGAACGGGCGGATACCGGACGCCCCGGAGGGGCGATGAGCGGCCCGGCTGACCCCGACCCGGCTCCGGGCACCCCGTCGGCCGCCGACGCCTCGCCCGCCGCCGGGGCCACGTCCTCGTCCGCCGCCGGGGCCACGTCCCCGTCCGACACGGGCGATGCGTCCCCGTCCGCCGCCGGGCCCGCGACCGGACCCGTCACCGGGCCCACGCCCACGCCCAGGCCCGCGTCCGGGTCCACGTCCGCGACCGGACCTGCCACCGGGCCCGCGCCCGCCGCAGCGCCCGCGCCCGCCGCAGCGCCCGCGTCCGCCGGCGGCGTGGCGGCGGGTGGTGCCGACGCCACCGCGGACGCGTTCGACCGGAGCCGCCTCGGACGGTTCTTCGCCGTGGTGGAGCGGGTCGGCGGCCGCATACCGCACCCGTTCCTGCTCTTCCTCTACCTGCTGATCCTGCTGGCGGTGGTCTCCGCGGTGCTCTCCGCCGTGGGCGCCACCGCCCGCATCCCCGGCGCGGACAAGCCGTTGCCGGTGGAGTCGGTGCTCTCCCTCGCCGGCGTCCAGCACCTGCTGGCCACCTTCGTCACCAACTTCATCGGCTACCCGCCGCTCGGCGTGGTGCTCGCGGTGCTGCTCGGCGTCGGCGTCGCCGAGCGCAGTGGCTTCCTGACGGCGGTGGTCTCCGCGGTGCTGTCCCGGGTACCGCGCGGCCTGATGCCGTACGCCGTGACGTACATCGCCGCGCAGGGCCATGTGATGGGCGACGCCTCCATGGTGATCCTGCCGCCGCTGGCCGCCCTCGCGTTCCGCGCGGTGGGGCGGCACCCGATCGCCGGGATGCTGGGCAGCTTCGCCTCCACGACCGTCGGTTATGCCTCCGGTGTGCTGATCGGCTCGCTGGACGCCAACCTGTCCGCCATCACCGCCTCGGTCACCCCGCAGGGCTTCGGCATCAGCACCTCCGTGGTGATGAACTACTTCTTCCAGGCCGCCTCGGGTCTCGTCCTGCCGCTGCTCACCGGGTTCCTGCTGGTGCGCTGGGTGGAGCCCACGCTGCCGCCGTACCGGCCGGACGACACGGGGGAGGCCGCGGAGGACGGGACGCCCGCCGGGGTCGCCGCGGTCACGCCCGAGCAGCGCCGCGGCCTGTGGTGCGGCGCGCTGGCCCTCGCCGCGTTCCTCGTGCTGGTCTTCGCCTGCTGGCTGGTGCCCGGCGGCCCGCTGCGCGGCCCGGGCGGCGGCCTGGTCAAGTCGCCGTTCTTCGACGGCATCGTGACCCTGGTGATGCTCTCCTTCCTGATCTGCGGCATCGCCTACGGCATCCCCGCCGGCACCATCCGCAGGGCGAGCGACGTGCCGCGGCTGATGGCGGAGGCGTTGCAGGGCATGCTCGGCTACATCGTGATCGCCTTCACCGCGGGCCAGTTCATCGCCATGTTCACCTGGAGCCACGTCGGCGAGTACCTGGCGGTGCAGGGCGCGGACGTGCTGCGCACCGCGCACCTGACGGGGTTCCCCGCGCTGCTGGTGGCGCTGGTGTTCAGCGCCCTGCTGTCGCTGGTGGTGTTCTCGGGCTCTTCGCTGTGGACGGTGCTGGCGCCGGTGCTCGTCCCCGTCTTCGTCGGCCTCGGCTACCACCCGGCGGCGGTGCAGGCGGCGTACCGGGTCGGCGACTCGGTGACGCACCCCGTCTCGCCCCTCAACCCGTACGTCTACATGCTGGAACTCTCCGCCCGCGGCTACGACCGGCGGTTCACCCTGGGCATGGTCTTCGCCCGGCTGAGCCTGTTCGTGCTGCCGGTGGCGGTGCTGTGGGTGGCCCTCTTCGCGGTCTTCTACTTCGCCGGAATCCCGTTCGGCCCCGGCGTGCCCACGAGACTGGGGCACTGACCGCGGCAGGCGCACACCCACGAGGACCGGCACGCGGACACCCGCAAGGGCGAGCGGCCCGAAGCACGCACACCACGGCAGGAAGGAACGGAGCATGGCCGAGTCCACGGCGGTCCGCTGGCGGCGGGACATCCACCGCCACCCGGAGGTCGGCTTCACCGAGTTCCGCACCGCCAGCCTGATCGCCGGCCGGCTGGCCGACCTCGGCTGGCAGGTGCGCGCCGGCGAGGAGGCGATCAGCCCCGGCGCCCGGCTGGGCGTGCCCGCCGACGAGGTGCTGGACGCCGCGTACCGGCGGGCCGCCGACGAGGGCGCCGACCAGCGCCATCTGCCGTCGCTGCGGGGCGGCAACACGGCCGTGCTGGCCACCTGGCACAGCGGGCGCCCCGGCCCCGCGCTCACCCTGCGGGCGGACATCGACGCACTGCCGATCACCGAGTCGGACGCGGACGGCCACCTGCCCGCACGGGCCGGCTTCCGTTCCGCGCACGAGGGGGTGATGCACGCCTGCGGCCACGACGGCCACATCGGCATGGCGATGGAACTGGCCGAGCGGATCACCGCCGACCCGCCGCCCGCCGGCTCCCTCACCCTGCTCTTCCAGCCGGCCGAGGAGGGCGGGCGCGGCGCACGGGCCATGGTGCCGAGCGGGGCGGTCGACACCGCGGACGTCCTCCTCGCCGCCCACCTCGGCCTGAACCAGCCCACCGGTACGGTGGTCAGCTCGCTGGACGGGCTGCTCGCGAACGCGAAGATACGCGCGGTGTTCCGCGGCACCGCCGCGCACGCCTCGCTCGCCCCGCACGAGGGGCGCAACGCGCTGCTGGGCGCCGCGGCGGCCACCCTCGCGGTGCAGGGGCTGCCCCGGGTCCCCGGCCATGTGACCAGGGTCGCGGTCGGCGCCCTGCACGGCGGCACCAGCAGCAACATCGTGCCGGACACGGCCGAACTGCTCCTGGAGACCAGGGCCGACGACGGGGACGTCAACGCCGACCTGGAGCGGCGCGCCCGGCAGGCGCTGCGCGGTGCGGCCGAGATGTACGGCCTGGACGTCGACATCGAGCTGATCGGCTCGGTCACCACGGCGCGTGCGGACACCGACGCGGTCGCACTGGTGGAGGCCGCGGCCGCCGCCCGCGGGCTGCGCCTGGTCACCCCCACCGGGGAGAGCGGGGTGGCCAGCGACGACGCCACCGCGCTGATGCGCCGCGTCCAGGAGCACGGCGGGATGGCGACCTACCTGGCCATCGGCGCCGATCTCGCCGCGCCGCACCACACGCCCCGTTTCGACTTCGACGAGCAGGCGCTCGCCCTGGGCGTGGACCTCCTGGAGGAGGCGGTCCGCCGCGCCCTGTGACGACCGGCTCCCGGCGGATACCGGCCCCCCGGCGGATCCGCCATTGACCGGCCACTCCGGCTGTGATCAGCCGAACAACCGGGAACCGAGCGGGTGCCGTCGGTCGAAGCCGGGGAGGATCAGGAAGGTCGCGCTGGCCGTCGTGGTGGTGAACGGCAGCAGTGCGTCGGAGGTGTCCATGTGGGTGAGGGTGGCGGTGAAGGTCCGCAGGTCGTTCTGGAAGCTGGTGAAGAGCAGGCCGGGGGTGGGCTCGTCGGTGTTGTAGGAGCGGCGGAGCATCAGGCCGGCACCGACCACGGTGGGGTTCGCCCTGCGCACGTGGGCGTCCGCGGGGACGACGTAGCGTCCGTCGGGTGTCTTGGCGCCGAGTTCCGGGCTGGAGGCGACGGTGCCGCCGGAGAGGGGGACGCCGCTGGCCCGGCGCCGCCCGATGACCGCTTCCTGCTCGGCCACGGACAGGGCGGCGAACCGCGGCAGGTCGAGTTCCATCCGCCGCAGTACGGCAAGGGTGCCGCCGGCGACCGCGGCGGGCCCGGTCAGCCACAGGTCGCGTTGTCGTTCCGCGGCCGTGTGCGGGCCCACGATGCCGTCGATGAAACCGAGTGGGTTCCGTTGCGCGGCAGGGCCGCTCCCGAGGGGCACGTTCGTACCGCGGCGCCCGGACTGGCGCCAGCGTTCGTGGACGCGGTCGCCGGCCAGGTCCAGGAGCGCGGCGGCGGCGACCGGTAGGAGCACTGCGTCGCTGGCGCAGATCTGTATCAGCAGGTCTCCGCCGCGTGCCCGGGGGGCGATCCGCTCGCGGGAGAAGCGCGGAAGGTCGGCCGCACCGGGCAGCGAGGTACCGGCCGTGCGCACCAGGCGGGGGCCCACGCCGACGGTCACGGTGAGGTCGCCCGGCGGCAGGCCCAGCAGTCGCGGGTCGTTTCCCGCGGTGAGCGCCCGGATGGCCTGGCCGAGTTCGTCCAGTAACGGGCCGGCCGCCACGGTGGCACCGAGGTCGGCCACCACGGCGAGCAGGTTGGGCTGGGCCACCCGGGGGAGTGTGATGCCCGCCTGGTGACGGCCCGTCGCCGGAACCGGCATGGGCGTGGCCGCTGCGGAAGGGGCGTGCCGGCCTGGCCGGGCGGAGCCCGATGTGCACCCGGCGGTCAGACCGGCGGCCACCATGGTGCCGGTGACATCGAGGAACGCGCGGCGCGACGGGTGGCGATCGGCTCGGTGCATGGTGTGCAGAGTGCCACACCGGAATCACCGGTGCCCGTCAACCTGGCGATTCGGGCGCGGAATTGGACGTCACCAGACGCGGAACCGGGCGCCATGCCAGACTGGGATCATGCCTCGATTAGCTCTCCGGGTGGTGGCGGCGGTACTGGGCACCCTGACACTTGTGGTCGGTTGCGGCGGCGGCGACACCCGATCGGCCGAAGGCCGGCGACCGAGCGGTGCGCATGTGACGATCCGAGTGCCTGGCGATGCCCCGACGATCTCGGACGCGGTGTCGCTCGCTCACCCCGGTGACCTGGTGCTGGTCGCGCCGGGCGTGTACCACGAGTCGGTGAGGATCGACACGGCGCGCGTCACTCTCCGTGGTGAGTCCCGTGACAAGGTCGTCATCGACGGGCGGTTGCAGCAGCCGAACGGCATCGTGGTCGCGGCGCCCGGGGTGGCCGTGGAGAACCTGACCGTGGAGAAGAACACGCAGAACGGGGTCCTGGTCACCGGTTCGGCGGCGGCGGCCGCCGGGCTGCCGGGGCGGAGCGGCGGCTACGACACCGGCGACGAGCCCGTCACCTTCCTGAAGTCGTTCCTGGTCTCGTATGTGACCGCGACCCGCAACGGGCTGTACGGCATCTACGCGTTCTCCGCGCAGAACGGTGTCATCGAGCACTCGTACACCTCGGGCGGTGCCGACTCGGGGATCTATGTCGGGCAGTGCAAGCCGTGTCACATCGTGGTGCGGGACAACATCGCCGAACTCAACGCGGTCGGTTACGAAGGCACCAACGCCAGCGGAGAGATGTACGTGGTCGGCAACCGCCTGGTCGGCAACCGGGTCGGTCTGACCACCGGCTCCGACCACCAGGAGAAGCTGCTCCCGCAGCAGGGCGCCGTCATCGCGGGCAATCTGATCGCCGCCAACCAGCAGAGGGCCACCCCGGAGCAGGCCGACGGCGGGTGGGGCACCGGCATCGGCGTCGACGGCGGCAGCGACAACCGGTTCATCCGCAACCGCATCGCCGACAACGGCAACGCCGGGCTGGTGATCACCGCGACCGCCGACCTGCCTCCGGTCGGCAACCAGATCGTGGACAACACGTTCACCGGCAACGGCGTCGACGTCGGCTGGACGTTCCCCACCGCCACGCGGGGACGGGGCAACTGCCTGCGCGGCAATGATCTGCGCACCACGGTGCCCGCCCGGCTCGCGACCACCGCGTCCTGTCCGCTTCCGGCCGGGTCGCCCTCGCCGGCCGGCAGGTGGACGATGCCGACCGCACCCGGTGGCATCCCGTTCACGGAGGTCGCGGCGCCCGGTCCCCAGCCGCAGTTCCCCCACGCCCGGACCACGGGCGCCACCGCTGTCCCGGCCGTGCCGGCCCTGCCGGACACGGCGGGCATCCCGCTGCCGCCGGCGTCCCTGCTCGCCGCGGACGCGCGGGTGCGGACGTCCTGAACAGCGGCTACCGCGTCGGGGTGGATCCGGGGACCGGCCCCACCGGGACGTACTTCTGGGTGTCGAAATCGATGACCACCGGCTGCGGCGCGGAACTCACGCGGACGCGGACCCGGTACATGGTGCCGTCCGAGCCGACCCAGTAGCGCACGTTGCCCGCCGTGCCGGAGCGGTCACGGGAGGACGGCCCGGTCATGACGTTCACCCGGTGCCCGTCCACCTGGTCTCGTCCCCACCAGGTCGCGCCGTTCTGCGGCAGCAGTTCGGCGTTGTCCGGCCGGTCGCTGCCGAGACTGAGTGCGATGGCCAGCGAACTGTCCAGCGAGTTGCCGGACGCCTGCATCGGACGGCTGTACCAGCCCGAGCGGGGCGGCGACGCGGGGGCGTGCGCCGGGGCGTTCGCCATCGGGTGGACGAACACCGAGGCGGTCGTCCACTCGATCAGCCCGTCGCTGGAGGTGTCGCGCCCGGTGCCGTGCACCACGCCGTAACCGCGCTTGCCCCGGTAGTCGACGGACGCGGTGACGACCAGCCCACCGGCGGTGCCCGGCACGGTGATCGTCACCGCGCGCCCGTGCGCCTCGTAGTTGCGGAACCGCGTGATCGCCAACTGGTTCGCCTCGTCCGACGTCAGTGCGCGCGGGGCGCCGGAGTCGGAGCCGCCGCCGGCGAGGAGGAGCGCGGCCACCGCGACGGCCGCTGTGCCGACGACGGCTGCCGCCCAGCGTGGCCGCAGCCACCGGCGCCGGTCGGCCGCACGGCCCCGTAGGGCTTGCCGGACTCTCACGCTGCGCACGCGGCTCGACGCTGACACTCTTCTGATCCACCCTCTCGATCACCGCACTGCCCGGCCACCGTGCGGTCGCTACGACACTCGGCAGCGCAGTGGCGGACGACGCCAGGGCCGGCCCTCCTGGACCGGCCGAGACGTGATCCGCCCGACCGCGCCATCCGGATCGCGGGCGGGCAGATCACTGTTGTTCCGTTCGTTCAGTGTTTCCGGGCGCGGTGTTTCCGGCTCATGAACGCGATGGCCAGACCCGCACCCACCAGCAGACCGGCGAGGGCGATCATCTCCGGCAGCCGGGATGTACCGGTGTCCGCCAGGGAACCCGAGCTCCCACCGGCCGGGGCCGGGTGGTTGGGCGCCGCGGGTGACGGCGTGGAGGCCGGCGGCGACGCGGGTGGGGAGGTCGGTGGCGGTGTCGGGGTCGCCTTCGGGACGTACACCCCGGCGTCGATCGTGTGATCGACCCCGCCCGGCTTGTCCGGGGCGGTGACCGGTGCGTAGCCGTTGCACAACCGCCCGGTGGTCGGCGGGGTCACGTTGGAGTCGTGCGCACGGGTGGCACCGGCTCTCGGGAGCGTGAACCGCAGCTCGTCCGCCGTGGGCCGGCCGGGCACCTCGCCGGTGTCGGCGGTACACACGTCGAACTGGACGGTGTACTTGGCACCGGGGGTGAGCTGGTAGGCGGCGCCGACACCACCGAAGTAGTACTCGCCGGCGGCATCGGTCCTGGTCGTGGCGACCTGCTTGCCGCTCGCGTCCAGCAGGTTGATCGTGGCCTCCGGCAGCAGCGGTTCCGCCGGGTCCTGGGTCCCGTTGTGGTCGCCGTCGAACCACACGAGGTTGCCGATCTGGATCGGCGCGTTCGCCGCCGCGTACGCGATGTCACCGAGCCCGCCGGCCTTGCCGAACCCGCCTTGGACCTGGCTGACGAACTGGAACCCGTTGGCGGTCGGGTTGTTGCCCGGGCCCTGACCGGTCGTGATGTTGTGGTACCCGGTCCCTGAGGTCGCGACGTTGACGACCGGGTCGAACTCCGTGCTGACGACCCACTGCTGCTGGGGGATATAGGCCACCGACCCCAACGCGGTCTCCTGGTGGGCGTTGGCGTAGAAGTCGCCCGGGAAGTACTCGACGGCACCGGTGGCCTGGCCGCCGTTGTTGGCGGGGGTGGCGTGGTTGGGGCAGTCTCCGGTGCCTTCCCACGCGTACCCACCGGCGGCAGTGGCGCAGACCATGGTGATGTCACCACCGGACATGCCGTTTTCCGCCGTGTCGTTCCCCGGGCGGGGGTCCAGCCCTCCCCAACTGAGCACGTCCATGAACCGGTCGCGGAAACCCAGGATCATCGAGCCGTCGCGGGCGAAGGCGAGAGAGGCCAGCTCCGGCTGCGGATCAATGAAGGTGGTGCCCGTCGACCGGTCGTCCCACGTGTCCAGACGGGTGTTCCACGGGTTCCAGTGGGTGGCCTTGTCGCCGGAACCGTAGACGGTGCCGCGCACGTCCGTGAGCGGGTGGGTCAGCACCGTGCTGAACCGCTTGCCGTCATAGGTGTAGACGACGGCTTTCAGGTCCGCGCGCTGCTGCGTGCTCTCCGCGCTGCACACGCCGCCGACGTAAAGGGTGTTGTTGTGGGCCTGGAGGCCGAACGGCCGCCAGTCTTCCGCGCTCGCGCACCCCGGGTCCGGGATGGGGACCGTCGCCTCGGGCGCCGAGGCGGTGGCCCCTGTCGCGTCGAAGCTCACCAGGCTGCGGGTCAGCAGGTTCACCGCGTACAGCGTGGAGCCGTCCTCCGACAGGGTCAGGCCACCGATGCTCTCCTTGCCCGGTGCATCGGTGAACCCGGGATCCTTGATCATGTGGGCGGTGTCGTGCGGTGTCACCGCGGTGCCCGGCACCTTGGCGAACAGCTCCGGCGCGCCCGAGCCGCTGACCGGCACCGTGTAGATCGCGCCGGGGCCCTGTGGACCGTACGGGGCGTACCGGCGGGCGAACGCGCTCTGGAACAACCGGCTCCGGTACGTGTCGTACGCCAACCCGAACGTGGTCCCCACCTGGGCCTGCGTGGCCAGCGTGTCGGGGCAGGACACATCGGTGGGACACGTGCCCCGGGCGTTGGTCCCGAACGCCACCAACGCCCGGGTGTCGGTGCCGTTGGCGCCGTTCTGGACCGGTACGAAATACCGCGAGTCCGGCAGTGCGTAGTCGGCCGGATCCCACACCCCCGTCACCACCGAGGCGTTCTTCCCGCCCGACACGTCCACGAACGACGTGAAGCTGTCGAAGTGGTTCTCGGCCGTCGACGCGGGCGCCGCCCGCAGATAGCCCCTGTACGGTGCCGGGACGCTGACGTCGACGCGGTACCGGCCGCCGCTCAGCACCGTCGACGGCGGCACCACGACCTTTCCCGTGGCATCCGTGACGCCGGTGACATCGTGTCCGGCGGGGTCGGAGACCTCCACCTTCATGCCCCGCTGCGGCACGTCCATCGTCGCGTTGATCACGCCGGTGCCGAAGAAGTCGCGCAGCACCTCGACCGTCAGGGTGCCGTCGGCGGCCGAAGCGGCGGCCGGTCCAGCCGTCGCTGCCACGGTGCCGCCCGCCAGCAGAAGAACGGATAACCCCACGCGCGCCAGCGGCTCCCCGAGCCCCCAGGCCGACCGGGGCGAATCTCTGCCTACTCGGTTCATGGCATCACACTCCACACTTCTCTTGTCTTGAAAACGAAGCACCCGATTCTCGCCGGAGTTCACTGCGTGGCCCCGGACACGGACGCCGGTCGCGAACGCCAAGGAAAAGAAAAAAGGGCCCACTGCCGCTGCGTGGACCGCCTTGTGGTGATCGTTCGGGGGATAGGGTGGGCGAGTCGTAAGTACCGCAGACCAGGAAAAGCGAACGCGCGTTCAGGGCCTTGGGCGGGACCGGCGGGACTGCCCTGCGGTGTGTGTTTGCGCAGCTCGACCACGGTACCCTCGCCCCCACCGCCGACCTCACCGACCGCCATCGCGAGCAGCGCGCGATAGTCTATGCGGAGGAGTCTCGCCGTCGCCACCGGATCTCCGGCATCCATCGGGATAGGCGATAGGCCCCGAGCACCCGGAAAATGGCGACCGGAAGAATGTGCGAAAGCGACGTGGTGGCCGAATCCGATCCCGTTGAACGCGTGACGCAGTCCGCTGTGGACAAACCCGCCGGGATGGACGACCGCGACGTCGAGTGGGACGACGGGGCGGCGCCCCCCACCGCGGAAGTCGCGTGACGCTGGGCTGAATCGCCGTCGGCCGTCACCCCCGGTCGGAGGGGGCGCCGCGCCGGCGCCCCCTCACCCCTTCAACGCCCCGGACGCGATGTTCCGTATGAAGTGCCGCGCGCCGAACAGGAACACGATGATCAGCGGGACGATGGCCACCAGCGTGCCCGCCATGACGACGCTGTAGTCGGTGACGTAGAGGCCGTTGAGCTGCGCCAGCGCGAGCTGGAGCGTGATGTGGTGCGAGTCGATCAGGACGACCAGCGGCCACAGGAAGTCGTTCCAGGCGTTGACGAAGGTGAAGATGCCGAGGAACGCGAGCGCCGGGCGCAGCACCGGCAGGGCCACGTACAGGTAGCTGCGGAAGAAGCCGCAGCCGTCGATCCTCGCGGCCTCCAGGAGCTCGTCCGGCAGCGACCCGGCCGCGTACTGCCGCATCCAGAAGATCCCGAACGCGTTCGCCGCCGCCGGCACGATCAGCGCCTTCAGGCTGCCCACCCAGCCGAGGTGCGCCATCAGGGAGAACTGCGGGATCGCCGCGAGCTGCGTCGGCACGACGAACGTGGCCAGCAGGATGCCGAAGAGCGCCTTGCTGCCGGGGAAGGTGTACTTGGCGAACGTGAACGCGGCGAGCGAGTCGAAGAACAGCACCGCGACGGTCGTCACCACCGCCACGACCAGCGTGTTGAGCAGCGAGCCAAAGAAGTCGATCTTCGAGAAGACCTCCCCGATGTTGTGGAGGAGCTGGTCGCCGTGGACGAGCTTCGGCGGCGAGGCGTAGATGTCCGCCGTGGTGTTGGACGCCATCACGGACAGCCAGTAGTAGGGGAAGAGCGTGATCAGCGCGCCCACGATGAGCGCGGCGCAGGTGAGGATCCGGCCGCGGGTGCTCATCGCCCGGCCTCCCCCAGGGCGACCCGGCCCCGTTCCGGGCGCTGCACGAGCCGCCAGTTGAGGATGGCGAACAGGACGACCACGACGAAGATGCCCCAGGCGATCGCGGCGCCGTAGCCGAAGTCGTTGTCCGCGAAGGCGGTGCCGTAGAAGTAGAGGACCATCGTCAGGCCCGCGGCGCCCGGACCGCCCCGGTCGCCGAGCAGCACCTGCGACTCGGTGAACGTCTGCAGGCCGCCGATCGCCGACATCACCAGCGAGAACAGCAGCACCGGGCGGAGTAGCGGCAGCGTGATCCGGAAGAACGTCTGGACGGGCCCGGCGCCGTCGATGCGGGCCGCCTCGTAGACGTCGGTGGGCAGTGCCGTCAGGCCGGTCAGGAAGATGATGGCGTTGTATCCGGTCCACCGCCAGATGATCATGATGGCGATGGCCGAGCGTATCGCCCACGGGTCGGCCAGCCACGGCACGTGGCCGAGGCCGAACAGGCCCAGGAACCAGTTGAGGATGCCGAACTCGCCGCTGAAGATCGAGCCGAACACCAGCGACATCGCCACGATCGACGTCACGTTGGGCATGAAGTAGGCGATCCGCAGCACGCCCTTGTACCGGATCGAGGAGTTCAGGCCCAGCGCGATCAGCAGCGCGAGCACCGTCATCGGGACGGTCGACATCACCCAGATGATCAGGGTGTTGCCGATCGAGTCCCAGAACTGGCCGTCGGTGAGCAGGTACCGGAAGTTCTCCAGGCCGACGAACTTCATCGGGCCGACCCCGTCCCAGCGCTGCAACGCCAGGTAGAACGAGTACAGCACCGGGTAGAGCCCGAAGACGCCGAAGAGGATGAAGAACGGCGAGATGGCCGCGTACTGCGGCAGGTACCGCCAGCGCCGGCGGCGCCGGACGGCGTCGGGAAGCGCCGGAGCCGGCGCCCCGGCGGACGCACCGGCGCCCCCGGCCACCCGGGCGGATGTCGCGGTCATGAGAGAACTCCCTGCCGGCGCAGCAGCCGTTCGATGCGGGTGCGGGCGTCGTGCCAGGCCCGTTCCGGGTCCTTGCCGCCGAGCTCCACGTTCGTCAGCTCGTCGGTGTAGGTGTCGCTGATGGTGATGTCCCAGGGGCTGAAGTAGGCGTACCGCACCCGTCGGGCGATGTCGGCGAAGACCCGCACGGTGGACTGGCCGCCGAAGAACGGGTCCCCGGCGGTGAGCCGCCGGTCGGTGAAGGCGCCTGGGCTGGACGGGAAGAGGCCGATGTCGGTGTAGTTCCAGGTCTGGTTGGCCGGGTCCTGCAGCCAGCTCACGATCTCGAACGCGGCCTCGGGGTGCGGGCAGGCGCTGGTGATGGCGAGGAACGAGCCGCCCTGGTTGCCGGGTCCGCCGGGCGGTGCGCACACCCGCCACCTGCCCGCGGTGCGCGGCGCCGACTGCTTGATCTCGCCGGTGATCCAGGACGCGTTGACGAGGCTCAGCTCCCGGCCGGTGTTCCAGGCCGCGTGCCGGTCCACGGACTGGCCGTTGACGCTCCCCGAGCCGGCGTACCCGGCGGTCAGGCGGCGGCGGAACGCCTCCACCGAGCGGTCCCACGCGAGCCGGACGTGGGACTGGTCGTCGAGGTAGTGGTTCCGCGGGTCGAAGTACTTCTTCGGCTCCTGCGCCATCGAGTAGGTGAACACCGTCTTCGTGTCCGTGATCAGATAGCGGCCCGGCAGCTTCTTCTGCAGCCTCTCGCCGAAGGCGAAGTACTTCTCCCACGTCGGCACGGCCGCGGCGACGTCCTCGGGCTCGCTGGGGAAGCCCGCCCGGGCGAACACGTCGTGCCGGTAGTAGAGGGCGGCGGGGCCGACGTCGATGGGGAAGCCCAGCTGGAAGCCGTCCGGGCTCGCCCCCGCCTGCCACTTCCACGGCAGGTAACGGCCCGCGAGCCGCCGCGCGCCCAGCGTGTTGAGGTCGACGAAACGGTCGCTGTCGGCGAAGTACCGCGAGATGTTGTCGCCGATCATGGTGATGTCGGGCAGGTAGGCACGGCCCGCGAGCGCGGCCAGCAGCCGCTGGGTGAGGTCGCCGCTCACCTGCGAGGTGACGAACTCGTCCCGGGCGAACCGCTTGGCCGCGGTGGTGAGGACGTGCTCGGACAGGCCGTTGTAGGTGTACCAGAGCGTGAGGCGGCCCGGGTTCGCGGTCGGGGGGCTGGCACACCCGCCGGCCCCGAGAACGGTGCCGCCGAGCGCTGCGGCGCCCGCCAGCAGCCTGCGTCGAGTCAGCGTCATCGAGGACCCTTCGCCAAGCGACGACCGTGGAGCGCTCCCATAAGGGCTCGCGAATCGCGGGAAGTTTGTTTGTAGTGGCACTGGTGTGTCAAGAGGTGTGCACGTGGCGGGGATTCAGCGGTACGGACGCTCAATGCGTTCGGATTCCTCTATTGGACAGCACACCGCTGCCGGAGCGAGGCTGAACGGTGCGCCGCGGCCGGCCATGCGCCCCGCGCGCTCCCGGAGCCGGCTCCCCCCGGCCCGCTCCGGAGCCGCCGGCCGCGGCATCCCGCACCACGCGCTCGTCGAAAGGCAGCCACTCATGCAGACCCGCCGTATCGGTGACGTCCAGGTCAGCGCGATCGGACTGGGCGGTATGCCCATGTCCATCGAGGGGCGACCCGAGGAGTCCCGTTCGATCGCCACCGTCCACGCCGCCCTGGACGCCGGCGTGACCTTCATCGACACCGCGGACGCCTACCACCTCCACGCCGACGAGGTCGGCCACAACGAGTCGCTCATCGCCAAGGCCCTCGCCTCGCACTCCGCCGGCTCCGACGTGCTGGTGGCCACCAAGGGCGGCCACCTGCGTCCCGGTGACGGCACCTGGACGCTCGACGGCCGGCCCGAGCACATCAGGCAGGCCTGCGAGGCCTCCCTGAAGCGGCTCGGTGTCGAGGCGATCGGGCTGTACCAGTTCCACCGCCCCGACCCGAACGTGCCCTACGCGGAGTCCGTCGGCGCCCTCGCCGAGCTGCTCGACGAGGGCAAGATCCGGATGGCGGGCATCTCCAACGCCGACCCGGGGCAGATCCGGCAGGCGAACGAGATCCTCGGCGGCCGCCTGGTCTCCGTGCAGAACCAGTTCTCCCCGGCCTTCCTCTCCAGCCGGCCCGAGCTGGACCTCTGCGCGGAGCTGGGCATCGCCTTCCTGCCGTGGAGCCCGTTCGGCGGCATCACCCGCTCCGACCGGCTCGCCGCCACGCACACCGCCTTCGCCCGGATCGCCGAGGCGCACGGCGTCAGCGCCTACCGGGTCGTGCTCGCCTGGATGCTGGCGCTGGCCCCGGTGGTCGTCCCCATCCCCGGCGCCAGCCGCCCCGAGAGCATCCGCGACTCGGCGGCCGCGGCGGAGCTCACGCTCAGCGCGGAGGAGCTGGCCGAGCTGGAGGCGTAGGTCGCCGCACGCGAACGGTGTGACCCAAGAGGCTCTTGTTAACGAGGAGTTGGGCGGGGGTGGAGTGGTCGGCGTCATCCGGTGAGGCTAGGCTCAGGTCCCCACCGTGGACCTGACGAGGTGACAGCGTGAGCCCGTTCCGCCCCCGTGCCCGCACCGCCGTCCGCACCGCCACCGCGCTCCTCGGCGCCGCCGCGCTCACCGCGCTGTGCACCGCCGCCGCCTCCGCCGACACCCAGGGCTGGGTGCGGACCGGCACGTCGAGCGTCGACTCGCTGTCCGGCGGCGAGGGCCTCGCCTCCCGCGACGACGGCTCGCTGCTCTACCGCGGCCTCGGCACCATCCCGCTGGACCTGCGGGTCCGCGGCTGGAACCACGTCGGCGACCCCGACATCGCCCGCGGCTACGTCTTCGACGCCTACCAGGGCCCCGACGACGCCACGTCCAAGATGTTCGCGGTCACCACCCCGGACGGCACGCGCTACACCTACGAGCACCCGCTGGACGCCGGCGAGAAGCTCAACAACTCCTTCGCCGCGCTCTCCCCGGACTCCCAGTGGCTGGTCTCCGGGGAGTGGGGCGACCAGGACAGCCTCCAGACCTTCCCGGCCCCGCTGCTCAACCCCACCACCCCGCAGTCCGGCGGGACCCTCCCGCAGACCGGCCGGATAACCCTGGACCACCCGGTGCGCGACATCCAGGGCTGCGACTTCATCACCGCCACCCAGCTGGTGTGCGCCTCCGACGACGCCGCCACCGACCTCTGGCCCGACCCGCGCCCCCTGCTCCAGGTGGACCTCCCGCACACCCTCGACGGCACCGCGGTCACCGGCCATGTGACCGACCTCGGCGCGCTGCCCCAGCAGAGCGTCTGCACGGGCACCTTCGAGGCGGAGGGCGTCGACTACGACACACACAGCGGGACGCTGCGGGCGCAGGTGGTCTCGCCCGGGGTGTGCAAGGTGAGCACGACGGTGTACGAGTACCGGCGCGCCGGGAGCTGAGGGCCTGGCGGGCGTGGCCGGCAGGCCGCCGTTCGGCGTGGGCGGTCGCCGGAGCGCCGCCCTCGCCCGCTGACCGGCGCCAGCCCCCCGGCCCCCCGGCCCCCCGGCCCGCCGGCCGGTTCCGCCCCCCCCGCCCGGCTGCCCGTCGGGCCGCCCGGCACCGCCTAGCGGACGGCGGCCCCGGGTCCCAGGGGGATGCCGGCCGCCCACCACGCCAGGAACAGCAGCGTCCAGACGGCCGTCATGGCGACGGCGAGTGGCAGCGTGTACGAGGCGAGGGTGCCGATGCCCGCGGTCCGGCGGTACCGCTGGAGGAAGCCGAGTGCCATCACGAAGTACGGGCTCATGGGGGTGATGGCGGTGGAGCCGGAGTCCGCGATCCGGAAGAGCGCCTGGGTGGTCTGCGCGGGGACGTCCACGAGCATGAGCATGGGCACCAGGACCGGCGCTGCCAGTGCCCACATCGCCGAACCGCTGGTCACCATGGTGTTGACCAGCGTCAGCAGCAGGAGCACCAGCAGGAAGACCACCACGATCGGCAGCCCGCTGTGCCGCAGCGCCTCGGCGGCCCGCACGGCCAGCACATCGCCGATGCGGGTCCAGTCGAAGTAGGCCAGGAACTGCGCCACGGCGAAGAACAGCACCAGCACCGGGGCCATCTGCACCACGCCCTGCGCCATCAGCTTCGGCACGTCGCGCGCCCCGCCGAGGGAGCCGGCCCGGACGCCGTAGACGGTGCCGACCACGCCGAACAGCAGCGCCACCACGGCGGCGATGCCGTCCAGCAGCGGTGAGTCGACGATGCTGCCGCCCTCGCCCCGCAGCGGCGAGGACTCCGGAAGCACCACCGCGACGACCGCCAGCACCCCCACCACCAGGGCGAGCACGGCCCGGCGCAGCGCGGCGCGCTCCCGGTCGCCGAGGCTCAGCCCGCCGATGTCCGGCAGGTCGGCGTCCTGGTCCGGGTCGAGGTCGGGACGCCTGCTGAGCACGGTCCTGGTCACCAGCGTGATGACGGCCGCGAGGACGAGGGAGGAGGCGATGGAGAAGAACCAGTTGCTCAGCGGGGAGACATACGCGTCGTGCCCGCCCACGATCCTGGCGGCGGTGGTGGTGATGCCGGCGAAGATGGCGTCGTTGGGCGTGGGCACGGGGCTGGCGTCGTAGCCGGAGGCGATGGCGGTGTAGGCGACGACGATGCCGAGCACCGGCGAGCGGCCCACGGCGTGGAAGGCCAGCCCGCCCAGCGGCACCAGGATGATGTAGGCGGCGGCCGAGGCGACATGGGCCACCGTACCGGCGAACGCGACCGCGAACACCACCCACGAGGCGGGCACCCGGGACACGCCCGCCTTCATCAACGCGGCCAGGAACCCGGTGCGTTCGGCCACCGCCACGCCCATGATGACGATCACGATGGTCGCCATCGGCGGGAACACCGCGAAGTTGTCGACCATGGTGGAGACGGCCATGGCGAGGCCGTCCCCGCTCAGCAGGTTCCGCACCGCGACCGCCTTGCCGCCCTCGGGCGAGACCACGGACACGTCCAGACCGGCCAGCAGGGCGCTGACGGCGGCCAGTACCGCGGAGAGGATCCAGAACAGCCAGAAGGGGTGCGGCAGGGCGTTCCCCGCGCGTTCCACGACCGCCATGGCCCGTACGACACGGGGCACCCGCGGCTCGGCGGGCTTCTGCGGAGTACCTGGTGGGGCGGGACTGGCGGCGGACATGGCGGCTCCGGGGGACGGCGAGAGGGGGAGTCCGTGGGGACGGGGGCGGGGGAGTCCGTGGGGACGGGGGCGGGGGAGCGGAGAGGCGTGGAAGAAAGGCAGGGGAGGACGGAGGTGGGGGCGCGGGGGACGACGGAGAGGGGAGGACGGAGGTGGGGGGAGCGGGGGAGCGGGAGTCGGGCCGGTGGCGGCTACGGCAGGCGGTAGTCGCTGAGGAACCGCCACAGGACCTCGTGGGCCTCGATGGTCTGGGTGGTGTGACCGCCGCCGCTGTAGCTGTCGGCGCCCGGCCAGGTGTGCCCGCCGCCCGCGACGGCGACGTGCTCCACCCGCGTCCCGCCGCCGGGGCTCACCCAGGCGGACACGGTGATGTCGGGTTCGACCAGCCGGTCGGGCAGCCGTTCGGTGCAGCCGTCCCGCCCGGCCCACCCGGCCACCCAGTCGGGGATGGCCGGCAGGCCCCGGTCCGCGTCGCCCGCGTACGGGATGGTGGTGTCCGCGGTGCCGTGGAAGTCGATGACCGGCACGGGCCGGGACGGGTGGCAGTCGGTGCCGGTGCCCGGGTAGAAGGCGCCGGACACCGGGGCGATCGCCGTGATCCGGTCGGCCATGCGGCAGGCGAGCAGGCCGGTGAACCCGGCGCCGTTGGACTTGCCCGTCGCGTACACGCGCCCGGCGTCGACGCAGAGCCGCTGCTCCAGGGCGGTGAGCAGGTCGGCCGTGAACGCCACGTCGTCCACCCCGGGCGCCGCGTACGGCGCGCCCTGCCAGGCCTGGCGGTCGCCGTCGCCGGTGCTGACGACACCGTTGGGGTAGGCCACGACGGCGGGGAGGGTGGAGAGCTTCGAGAACTCCTCCGTGCCGGCGCCGGTGTTGCCGCGGCCGTGGAAGGCGAGGATCACCGGCCAGGGGCGGTCGGCACGGTAGCCGGCGGGCAGGTGGAGCTGGTAGGTGCGCTCGCGGCCACCGCTGGTGAGGGTGCGCAGCACACTGGTGTCCGGCAGCTGGGGCGCGGGGGTGCCGCAGCCGGCGGTGGGCGCGGGGCTGCCGGGGGCGCGCCCGGCGTGCGTGCCGGCCTGCGGCCTGTGTGCGTCTTTGGAGGGGGCGGGGCTGTGTCCCGGGGGCACCTCCCACACCCTTGAGGCAGTGGGGGAGGCGCCGCCGCGAGGGCGTGTCCAGCCACGACGCGACATGCGGGTGGCCACCGGCCGAAAGTGGCTGTCTCTGTCGTATCCGGACCACCGGCCGGTGGATGGCTGGTCGCGCAGTTCCCCGCGCCCCTTCAGGGGCGCCGTGGCCGGTGTCGGGGGCAGCGCCCCGGAGGACGGGGTGACGACGGGCGAGGCTTGGGCGGGAGCGGGAGCGGGAGCGGGAGCAGGGGCCGCGGCCAGGGTGGTGAGCGCGGCGAGGACCGTCGCCGCCGTCGTGGCGACGGTGCGCAGTCGGGCGGGGGCGCGCAGTCGGGCGGGGGTGCGGGCGGTGGTTCCTGTCACGGCGGGCTCCTTCCGCCGGCGGGCTTCCACCGGCCGGCCGGGTACGTCAGGGCGGATGGGCGCGGGTGTGCTGCGGGGCGCGCGGGTGTGCTGCCGGGCACGTGGGCGTGCGCCGAGGTGCTGCGGACGACGAGGTGCTGCGGAGGCGGCGTGGGCGTGGGCGTCGTGCTGCGCGGCCGGGCGGCGCCGGTGGGCGCGGGCCGCGCGGGCGCGGGTGCGCCGAGGGCCGGGCGGTGGCCCGGACGTGCCGGCCGACCGTCCCGAACACGGCGGCCGGGCGCCGGGCCTCAGGCGTTCAGCCACTCCTCGACGAAGGCGACGATGCGGGCGACGACGGCGTCGACGATCGCGCGGCCGTCGTCCGGTGTGGCGGTGCGCGGGTCGCCGAGCACACCGTTGGGGCTGAGCTGGTCGTAGCGGACGGTGAGGGTGGGGTGGCCGGTGCGGCGGGCGAGCCGGGCGAGCGGGGTGAGCTGCCCGGTGGAGGTGGTGCCGGCGGTGAGCCGGTCCCGGTGCACGAGGTGGGGTGCCAGGTGGAGCAGCTGCGCGGTCTCGGCCTCGCCGCTGTGCCCGTGCACCTCGCCGACCCGCATGCGGGCCACCACGTCGGCGGCGAGGGCGGTCAGCGGGGTCCAGGCGAAGCCCAGGTCGGGGTGGGTGGTGAGGAGGTCCTGGGCGATGGTGGTGAGCGTGGCGTTGTTCCCGCCGTGTCCGGTCAGCACCAGGACCTTGCGCCAGCCGTGCCGGTGGAGACCCGCCACGTACTCGCGGACCAGGGTGGCGAACGTGCCGGTGGTCAGGGTGAGCGTGCCGGCGAAGGCGAGGTGGTGCGGGGAGACGCCCACGGGCAGGCCCGGCCCGATCACGGCCCGCCCGCCGAGCCCCGCGGCGACCAGGTCGGCCACCCGCTCGGCCCGGATCGTGTCCGTCGCGAGCGGCAGACCCGGGCCGTGCTGCTCGAAGGCGCCCGCCGGGAGCAGCACGACGGGCGCCCCGGTCACCGCCTCGGCGGCCTCCTCGGTGGTCATCTCGGCCAGCCGCACCGGACGGGCCGGCCCCGGTGACCGGCTCCCCGGGGCGCTCATCCTGCCTCCCCCGGGAAGTCGGCGGAGGCGACGGACGTGCGGATCGCCTCCAGGTGCTCCCGGGTGAGCCGTTCCGCGGCCGCCGCGTCCCCGTCGTGGACGGCGCGGAGGATCCGGATGTGCTCCGTGTGGTCGCGGGTACGGTCGTTGTACCGGTGGCGGATCTCGACCTGTTCCCGCGCCCGGACGTCGAGCAGGGCCTCCACGGTTTCCCGCAGCAGGGCGTTGCCGCTGGTCGCGGCCAGCGCCACATGGAAGTGCACGGACTGGCGCAGCGACTCCTCGGGCGGATACAGGGCGTTGGAGGCTGCGCTCTCCAGCAGGGCGAGCCCTTCCGGGGCGCGGACCCGTGCGGCCATGGCCGCGACGGGCGGCTCGATCACGAGACGGGTCTCCACGAGTTCGAGGACCGATGTGCGGGTGCCGCGCGGCTGGTGCGGGTTGGCCAGCAGCCGCCGCTCGACCCCCGGCCCCACATACGTGCCCGAACCGTGCCGGAACTCCACCACCCCGGTGGCCTCCAGCCGCCGCAGCGCCTCCCGCACGGTCGGCGTGGTCACGTCGAACCGCCGGGCCAGCTCCCGCGAGGAGGCCAGCGCGTCCCCCGGGGCCAGCCCCTGCGTGTGGATGATCTCGACGATGTCGTCCGCCAGACGCTCGGACAACGACAACTCACGGCGACTCATAAAGTGAGTAGATCAGTAGATCACTTGAGGTGTCAACGCCCGGGACAGGACGGACGACGGCGGCCCGGCGCGCCGCCGTACGCCGAGTCGCGGACCGCACCCGTTGGGCACCGGCACCGCCACCGAGTGACCCTGGAGGGAGAGAGCGGGAAGCAGAGAAGGAGAGTCCCGGCCAACAGAGAAGAGGGACACAACGTGATCTACGTGGACCGTCACGAAGCCGGGCGGAGGCTGGCCGCCGCCCTCACGCACCTCGGCACGGAGGACACCGTCGTCCTGGGCCTCCCCAGGGGCGGCGTCCCGGTCGCCCGGCAGGTCGCGGACGCGCTCGACGCCCCCCTGGACATCTGCCTGGTGCGCAAGCTGGGCGCCCCGTTCCAGCCGGAGCTGGCGATGGGCGCGCTCGGCGAGGGCGACGTGCGCGTCATCAACGACGAGGTGATGCTGGACGCCCGTGTGACACAGGAGGAACTGGCCCAGGTCGAGGAGCGCGAGCGCACGGTGCTGGAGCGCCGGGCGCGGCAGTACCGCGGCGACCGCCCGCCGGTGGACCTGACGGGCCGGACCGTCGTGGTGGTCGACGACGGGGTGGCCACCGGGTCCACCGCGCGGGCTGCCTGCCGGATCGTGCGGGCCCGCGGCGCCGCCCGCACCGTGCTGGCGGTGCCCGTCGCGCCGTACGGCTGGACCGACCGGCTGGCGGGTGAGGCCGACGAGCTGGTCAGCCCCGAGACCCCCCGGGACTTCTGGGCGATCGGCCAGTTCTACGCCGACTTCGCGCAGGTTGACGACGACGAGGTGATCGCCTGCCTCGCCGCCACGACCCCGCGGTCACGGCACTGACCAGGACCGATGCACGGCGACGCGGTCACCCTGTTTCTCTGCGGTGACGTCATGCTCGGCCGGGGCGTCGACCAGATCCTGCCGCACCCCGGCGACCCGGAACTCCAGGAGGCGTACGTTCGCGACGCCCGCGAGTACGTGGCGCTCGCCGAGGCGGAGAACGGGCCGGTGCCCCGGCCTGCCGACTACCGCTGGCCGTGGGGCGAGGCGCTGCCGGTGCTGGACCGGGCGGCGCCCGACGCGCGGGTGGTCAACCTGGAGACCAGCGTCACGCGGGCCGGGGACTTCGCCCCGGGCAAGGGCGTGCACTACCGGATGAACCCGGCCAACCTGCCGTGCCTGGCCGCCGTCCGCCCCGACGTCACCGTGCTGGCCAACAACCATGTGCTCGACTTCGGCAGGCGCGGCCTCTCCGAGACGCTCGACGCGCTGGCCGGTGCCTGGCTCAGGACCGCGGGGGCCGGCCGGGACGCGGCCGCCGCGCGGCGGCCCGCGGTCGTCACCCTGCCGGGCGGCAGCCGGCTCCTGGTCTTCTCGTTCGGCCTGCCGACCAGCGGGATCCCCCACGACTGGGCCGCCACCGCCCGGCGTTCCGGTGTCGACCTGGTCGCGGCGCCGATGGCGTCCGCCGCGGCGCTCGGCGAGCGGGTGCGCCGGGCGAAGCGGCCGGGCGACCTCGTCGTCGCGTCCGTGCACTGGGGCGGCAACTGGGGCTACGACGTCCCCGCGGCCGAGAGCCGCCTCGCGCACGCCCTGGTC
Organism: Streptomyces sp. DSM 116793; assembly: GCF_057320905.1. NCBI lineage: Bacteria > Bacillati > Actinomycetota > Actinomycetes > Kitasatosporales > Streptomycetaceae > Streptomyces > Streptomyces sp. DSM 116793. The sequence goes on from NZ_CM170494.1 coordinate 6,229,279, forward strand.
GACGCGGGCGTGGACATCGTGCACGGCCACTCCTCGCACCATCCGCGGCCCCTGGAGGTGTACCGCGGCAAGCTGGTGCTGTACGGCTGCGGCGACCTCGTCGACGACTACGAGGGCATCGGCGGCCACGAGGAGTACCGGGACGACCTGCGGCTGCTGTACCTGGTGACGGTGGAGTGCGGCACCGGCCGGCTGACCGGCGTCCGGATGGTGCCGCTCCAGGCGTACCGCATGCGCCTGCGGCACCCGTCGCCCGGCGACACCGCATGGCTGCGCACCGTCCTCGACGACGTCAGCCGTCCCTTCGGCACCCGGGTCGAGGCCGCGTCCGGCGGCGCACTCGTGCTCAGGGCCCAGGGGGCCGGAGCCACGGGCCCGGGGCGCGGCGGGTAGGCGAGCCCGCGGCCGGCCCCGCGGCGCACAGGTGGCCGGCGTCGTTGCCCTCGGGGCCCCGCCGCCGTCCTTCGGGGTGTGGGCGCGCCCGCCACGATGCGCCTGCGGCGCGCCGCCTGGCCGAGTTCCCTGCGGTCTCGTGTCCGGCCGCCGGCCGGTGGGGGTTGGTTGCGCAGTTCCCCGCGCCCCTGGGAGGTGGTTGCCCCTTGGGGTTTCGTGTTCGGGTGTTGGCCGGTCGGGCCTGGTCGCGCAGTTCCCCGCGCCCCTGGAGGGTGGTTGCCCTTTGGGGTTTCGTTCCGGGCGCCGGGCGTGTGGGCTACCGGGGTGTCTCCCGGCCCTTCCGCAGGAAGCGCCGTAGGCGGCCCAGGGGCCACGTGTTGATGACGTCCGCCGGGGTGAGCCAACCGCGCTGGGCCGTGCCCACGCCGTAGCGCATGTTGTCGAGGTGCAGGACCGAGTGGGCGTCGGTGTCGACGGCGAACTTCACGCCGAACTCCTTGGCGCGCAGGATGTCCTCGTCGCCGAGGTCGAGCCGGTCCGGCTGGGAGTTGACCTCCAGCGCCGTGCCGGTGCGGGCGCAGGCGGCGAAGACCTCGTCCCAGTCGGCGTCCACCCCCGGGCGTTTGCCGATCATCCGGGCCGTCGGATGTCCGATGACGTTGACGCTCGGGTGCTCGCAGGCACGCACCAGGCGCCGGGTCATGGCCCGCCGGCCGAGGCCGAAGTGCGAGTGCAGCGAGGCCACACAGATGTCGAAGCCCGCGAGGAACTCCTCGGGCCAGTCCACCTCGCCGTCCGGACCGATGTTCAGTTCGGTGCCGTGCAGCAGCCGCATGCCGCGGTGCGCGCCGTCCAGCTCCCGCACCTGCTCGCGCTGGGCCAGCGCCTTCTCGTCCGTCATCCGCTGCATGTACAGGTCGGGCGCGTGGTCGGTGACCGCGTAGTACCGGTAGCCGCGCCGGGCCGCGGCCTCCACCATGTCCTCCAGCGGGGCGATGCCGTCGGTGAGGGAGGTGTGGGTGTGCAGGTCGCCGCGGATGTCCCGCTCGGTCACCACGTCGGGCAGGTCGCCGGCGAGGCCCGCCTCGATCTCCCCGCGGTCCTCCCGCAGGGTCGGCGGGATCCACGGCAGGCCGAGCCGTGCGTACACCTCTTCCTCGGTGCGGGACGCGACCTGCTTGTCGTTCTCGATCTCGAACAGTCCGTACTCGGACAGTTTCAGGCCCTTACGGACGGCGATCGTGCGGGTGCGGATGTTGTGCGCCTTGGACCCGGTGAAGTACTGCAGGCCCGCGCCCCACGAGTCCGGTGGCAGCACCCGCAGGTCCACCTGGACGCCCTGCACCGTGCGGATCGACGTCTTCTTCCTGCCCTGCGCGATGACCTCGGCGGTGGACGGCAGCTCGCCGAGCGCGTCCATGAACGGGGCCGACTTGTGCGCGGCGACGAGGATGTCGATGTCCCCGATGGTCTCCTTCACCCGGCGCAGCGACCCCGCGTAGGCGCACTGCCGGCAGCCGGTGAGCCGCGACAGCTCCGTGACGATCTCCTCCGCCGGGTCCATGGCGACGCCCAGCGGGATACGGGTTCCGGCCTGCTCCATCAGCTCGATGCCGTGCAGGATGTTCTCGGCGGTCTTCCGGCCGAAGCCCTTGAGGTCGCGCAGCCGGTCCGCCCGGATCGCCTCGGCCAGTTCGGCCACCGACGAGATGTGCAGGTCCTCGTAGAGGGTCAGGGCCTTCTTGGGGCCCAGCGTCGGGATCGTGATCAGTTCCCGCACGCCCGCCGGGATCGCCTCCCGGCGCTCCTCCACCACGTCGATGCTGCCGGTGCGGAGATACTGCTCCACCTTCTCGGCGATCGACTTGCCCACCCCGGGGATCTTCTGCATCTCCTTGGGACCCAGCCGGGACACGTCGGAGGGGTGGCCGCCGATGGCACGGGCCGCCTTCTCGTAGGCGCGCGCCTTGAAGGCGTCGCCTCCCGTGATCGCGATGAGGTCCGCGTACTCCTGGAGGAGCGCCTCGACCTCGTCATTGGTCCGGGCCACGTCTCTCAGTCTAGGAGGAGGTTTGTCCGGTCTGCCACATAACGGGGGTGTGGCCGGCGGAGCAGGGGTGTCCGCGTTGCCGTGCCGGGTGGGTGCGTACGCGGACGTGGGCGGGGCGCCCCCGGGCCGGACGGCCGGCCCGGGGGCCGGTTTCAGGAGATGTGCGGGCGGGAACCGCGCTCCTGCGCGGGCAGGTGCTGGCCGGTGGTGGGCGCGGTCGGCAGGGGGAACTGACTGCTCTGGTACTTGGACAGGTCGAGCTGACCGTTGGTGCCGGGCAGCGGCGGAATCGTCCTGCTGGTGGCGTTGAACCGGAAGGCGGAGGTCAGATCACCGACCGTGCTGCGGCGCCAGGCACTGATGTTGGGCTCCCGCACCCCGGTGACGAGTTCCAGGAAGCGGAGTTGCGAGGTGTGGTCGAACACCTCGGAGCACACCCAGCCGCCGACCGTCCACGGCGAGACGATGATGGCGGGCACCCGGAAGCCGAGACCGGTCGGCAGCCCACCGCCGTCCACCCCGGTCACGGACGTCTTGGTGACGAACTCGCCGGGGGTGCCCGGCGGCGGTGTCGGCGGGACGACGTGGTCGAACATGCCGTCGTTCTCGTCGTAGGACAGGATGAAGGCGGTCTTCGCCCAGACGTCCGGGTTGGCCGCGAGCGCGTCGATGATGCCGGACACGAACGCGGCACCGGCGGCCGGCGAGCCCGCCGGGTGCTCGTCGTAGCCGGCCGGCGGGAGGATCCAGCTCACCGTCGGCAGCTTGTCGTTGAGCGCGTCGTACTCGAACTGGCCGATCGGCGACGAGGCCATGGCCTGGTCGTGCAGCGGGTCGCCCGGCCCCGCGTTGAAGTACTGCGCGATGTGCTGGAGCGTCGGCAGGCCCGTCGCGCCGTCCTGGTGGTAGAACTTCCAGCTCACGCCGTGCTCGGTCAGCCGCTCGGGGTAGGTCGTGAAGGAGTACTGGCCGCCTGGCGCCCCCGTGGTGAGAGAGGGGCCGCCGGCCACGCCGTCCGGGTCGATGGTGCCAGCCAGCCACATGTGGCGGTTGGGCCCGGTGGGGCCGAGCACCGAGCAGTGGTAGTGGTCCAGGACGGTGAAGGCGTCGGCCAGGGCGTACTGGAAGGGGATGTCCTCGCGGGTGAAGTAGCCCATGACGTACGGGCCGTTCTTGCCGTCGGCCGCGCGGTGCGCCGGCAGCCACTGGTCCATCTTGCCGCCGTTCCACGCCTGGTGCTGGACGGCCCACTCATGGCTGGTGGACGGGATCACCTGGGCGGCGGTGGTGCGGGTGTCGAGCCGGTAGGGCAGCAACGTGCCCTCCGGCGCGGCGGGGTCGGGCTGCTCGAAGACGGAGGCGCCGCCGGGCAGCCGCACGGCCTTCGGGTCGTCGAAGCCGTCCACCCCCGAGAGGGTGCCGAAGTAGTGGTCGAAGCTGCGGTTCTCCTGCATCAGGAGCACGACGTGCTTGATGTCCGCGAGCCGTCCGTGCCGGGCGGGGGCGGCCACGGCCTTGCGGACGTTGGCGGGCAGGACCGTGTCGGTCGCGGTGAGCGCGCCGACCGTGGCCGCGGAGCCCAGGAGTCTGCGCCGGGTCAGGCCCGTCTTCTGGGGGCGGGCGGGAGCGGTGTCGTCCATCGAGGTCCTTTCGAGACCGGCCAGGAGCCGATGAGGGGGCCTCGACACACTCGTGCCGCCGGATGGTGATCCCTTGGGTGACCAGATGGCCAATGGCTTAAATGTGGCTGAAACAGTGCGCCGGAAAGGACGGGTATATCGCCATACCCCTGTGCGTCGCCTGGAGTTCCGCCAGGGGTCGTCCCGACCCCGCCGCCGCCCCGGGCGAAGCCGCCGGGGCGACGGCGCCTCGGGGCGGCGGGGTCCGGGGCCGGTCAGGGCAGCGGGGTGCCGCCCGTGGCGTTGACGATCTCGGCCGTGATGAAGCCGGCGTACGGGGAGGCGAGGAAGACGTACGCGGGCGCCATCTCCGCCGGCTGGGCCGGGCGGCCCAGGGGTGACTGCTTGCCGAACTCCCGGGTGTCGGGCAGCGTCGCCGGGATCAGCGGCGTCCACACCGGCCCGGGCGCCACGGCGTTGACCCGGATCCCGTCCGGGGCGAGCATCTGCGCCAGGCCCTGTGTGAAGGTGACGATGCCGCCCTTCGACGTCGCGTAGTCCAGCAGGTGCGGGCTGGGCTTGTAGGCCTGCACGGACGTGGAGTTGATGACGCAGCCGCCGCGCGGGATGTGCGGCACGGAGAACTTGCACAGCCAGAACATCCCGTACAGGTTGGTGCGCAGCACCCGGTCGAACTGCTCGGTGGAGATCGCCGAGATCCCGTCCGGCTGGCTCATCTGGAACGCCGCGTTGTTGACGAGGATGTCGATCCGCCCGAACTCGGCCACGGCCCGCTCCACCAGGCTCCGGCACTGGTCCTCGTCGCGGACGTCGCACGGCACGGCGACGGCCGTCCGGCCCGCGTCGGCGACCAGCCGGGCCGTCTCCTCCGCCTCCTTGACCTCCTCCGGCAGGTACGTGAACATCACGTCCGCGCCCTCCCGCGCATAGGCGATGGCCACGGCCCGCCCGATGCCGGAGTCACCGCCGGTCAGCAGCGCCTTGCAGTCGGTGAGCTGCCCGCTGCCCCGGTACGACAGCTCGCCGTGGTCGGGTGGCGGGTCCATCGGCCCCGTCCACCCGGGGTGCTCCTGCTCCTGCTGCGGGAACTCGGGTTCGGGCGTACGCGGTCCCCCACTGGGCTTGTCCGGCATGTCCTCTGCGCCTCTCTGCACGTCCTACGGGGTGTTCCGGGTGCCCCGCGGGCGGCCGCGCAGTCCTGGCGGGCGGCTTACGCGGAATTCATCTTTCAACGCTGCCAGACGTGTTCCAAGCTTACTTCTTGCTGAATACGCCCTAAATTCGGACATCCCGACGGTGCGTCCCCATGTGATCGACGCACCGCCTGATGATGCTAGGCTCTCGAATCCAGCAGTCTGCGGCCTGTGTCGATGCCGGGCTTTTGGCTGTGATTGGGTCGTCGCAGATGGTGATAGGTTCCTCTTGCAGGCCGCCAGGGAAAACGGCGGCGATCTACCGCAGGAGAATTATGTGCGCGAAAGCTAAGCGCAATCTTATTGGCATGGTGATTCTGATTGCTGTGGTGTCTGGGGTTGCTTGCAGTGCTTACGCGGAGCAGGCCGGCCGCCAGGATGTGACCTACACGGCGGCAACTCAAATGCGGACAGACCGCTTTATGATTTAGACGGTGGCCGGTTAGTCAGGCCTTCGCTGATACTCCAGTCGGCGCAGGCCTCTTCTTTCCATCGCGCCCTCTTCGGCTCTTCTCCGCGTGATGTTATGTGTATGTGGCGTATGGTGCCAGTCTGACGTGTTCGTCTGGGTATCAATGTGGTGCCACTGTAGCGTGGCGAACGGCGAACGAAATATGCCGGGGTAATCTCGCACGGCGCCCCGTCGGCGCCCTGCAGGTGTTCTGCAAGCGTTCTGTCCAATCCCGTCCCTCACCCTCGGACATGGCGGATTCGATCCCGTGCCTAGCACCGCCCGGTGCGGTCGGGTCCGTGATCTGCGTCTGAAGGATCGAAACGATCACGGGGAGACAGAAGCAGCAGTGGCACACATAGTTCTGGTGGGGGTGACCCGACTGTCCATGATCATGCCGGTCGAGCGCTTCCCTGTTCAATACAGCGCCTATCAGCAGGCACCGTGGATGCGGTGCACGGTCGTTGGTGGCGCATACAACATGGCCTGCGCGATGGCCTGCTTGGGGGACGCCCCGCGGCTGTGCACAACCGTGGGGGCGGACGAGGCCGGCGACGCGATCAGGCGTGCAATCGAGAGAGCCGGACTCGAAGGACGAGGCGTGGTCACCGTCCCGGAGTCTGCCAAGACCATGATTCTTGTCGAGCCGGACGGGCGCGTGGCGCGCAGTGGTTGGACCAGTGGCACCGGTGCCTATCCGGTGGAGCGGTTCATCGAGCAGGCCATGGGTGCCGGCGTGGCGGTAATTGCCTGTAACCCGTTCGGGGAGAAGTTCCTGCAGGTGGCTAAGGACCTGCTCAAGTTGCCGATCGCGACCGACCTGCATGCCGCGAGGGAGTCCGACGGCCTCGACAGGCAGCCATGGCTGGAGTGCGCGGACATCATCTTTCGCAGCCACGAGGGACTCTCCTCGTCTCCGCGGGAGTGGATCGCGGATGTGCTTCACCGCTACCCAGGGTGCTGCATAGCTGCAGTGGGCCGGGGTGAGCAAGGGTGTGCGATGGGTCTGAGGGACGGCAGGCTGGTTGAGATCTCCGCAGTGGCACCGCGGCCCGTCTGTAGCACCGACGGCGCGGGCGATGCGCTGCTCGCCGCCTTCCTGCACAACTGGCTGGCCTCGGGCGAGCCAGTGGACGCACTCGAGTCGGCGGTGCTCTTCGCCGGCTGGAAGGTCGGTGCGGCATCGGCGGCGGAAGGTTTCCTGACAGGAGGTGAACTCGATGCCCTGCGCTGTGTCTACCCGGTGCGCACCCGGGTCAGTACATGGCGTTAGGCGGAGTGGCGAGCGCTAGCCTGCGGGTGAGGGACCGAGGCGATCAAGATGCTCGGCAACGCGGCTCGCGTCCCTGCCCGCGCCAAGGCGGGAATAGACGGCGGCGGCCCGGGAGTAGTGGTCTCGGGCAGCAGCCGTGTCCTGCTCGTATTCTGCGAGTTCCCCAAAGACTTCGTAAATCGCACCCGTTTCGAAAGCCTCACCGGTCCGTCGCAGTGCCTCCAGCGCCGCGGTGAGATGGGTCCGGGCCGTACGGAGGTCCCCGGACCGCATGTGAGCCTGCCCGAGCAGTCGTTCCACGAGGGCTTCGTACGGGTCGTGGGTGGTTATGAGCACGTTGCGTGCCTGACGCAGGTGAACCAATGCAGACTCGTGACGCCCCGCTAGGCTCTCCACCTCGCCCAGTGCGCCATGCGCCCGGGCAACGCCACGTATGTCGCCCGTCTCCTCGCGGATCGCCAAGGCACTGTGCAGGAAGGACTGCGCCTTATTCCAGTCGCCCAGGCGGCGGTACGTGACACCGATGTTGTGGAGCACTAGGCCTTCGCCGCGGTGATCGTCGAGCCCGCGGCGTAGAGCGAGCGCTGAGTGAAACTCCTTCAGAGCTTCCTCGTTCCGGCCTGCCTCACGTAACGCGATGCCGAGTCCGGTCCGCATGCGGGACTCGGCCGGCCGGTGGCCGTCCCTGGCTGCTCCTATGACTCCCAACTCGTGACTCGCGATCCAGGCGTCGTGGTGGTGGAAATAGATGAACAGAGTCCACATCGCCTCTGCGAGTTGCCACGTCGCCTTGTCGAGTCGCATCTGGGCTGCTAAGCGCTGGACCGAGACCAGGTTCTCGTGCTCTCGTTCGAACCAGGCCAGCGCTCCTGCGGCGTCGGAGAATTCGACAACGGCGTCGCTGGTGTATGTGTAGGAGGTCGGCAGGCGCCGTCTTTGTGGATACAGAATCCGGTCGGCGGCATCCGCGCACTTCAAGTACGCGTCGACGATGCGCAGGACGGACTCGCGTCTCTGCTCGCTGGTCTCATCGCTCTCGGCACGTGCACGAGCATGCTGATGGATCACGTCATGGAATCGGAAGTGTTCTGGATCCGGCGTGGTGACCAGATTGGCATCGACCAGCGCAGCCAAGTTCTCCTCGACGCGATCGACGGCCGGAACCGTAGCGGCCACTGCATGAGCGACGCGTCTGCTGAACGGCGAGCACGGGTGCAAGCTCAGGCGGCAGTACAGGCGCGCGGCATCCGGTGGAAGCATGGCGTAGGACTGGTCGAGGCTGGCGTTCATGGAGACCTCTTCGTCGGGGCCGGCGGAGCGGAGGGCCGTAAGGCGCTCCGCGGCTGAGGCAAGCGTCCATTCCGGTCGTGTCAGCAGCAACGCCGCGCCTACCGCCACTGCGAGCGGAAAGCAACCAGTGGCCATCACCATGTCGCGAGCTGCCATACGATCCCTCGCCACTCTCTCCGGGCCCGCGATGTGTTCCAGTAACTCGACAGCGGAGTCGGTGTCCAATGGATCGAGCGGCACGAAGTGCGCCCCGTCCACGAGGAGAGAGGTCAGGTGCCAGCGGCTGGTCACGAGGCAGACGGACCTTTCGGACGCGGGAACAAGCGGCCGGATCTGCGCCGCGGAGAGAGCGTTGTCGCACAGCACCGCGATACGTCGGTCCGCGGCGACCGTGCGGTAGAGAGCCGTCTGTTCGGCGAGGTCGGACGGGATCTGCTCGGCCGATACGCCGAGTGCCCGGAGGAACTGCGGAAGAATCGAGCTGGGGCTTACTGGGGCCTCGGACAGATGGCCGCGCAAGTCCACGTACAACTGCCCGTCCGGCCAGTTGTCGCGGCGGTTGTGCAACCACTGAAGGGCCAGGGACGTCTTGCCGATCCCGGCAGGGCCCGTGATGACTGCAGTGGAGGGCGCGGCGGGGGTCAGAAGGCGGTCCAGGGTGGCGAGGCTGTCGCTCCGGTCGGTGAAGTGGCGGGGAGGGTGAGGAAGCTGCCGTGGTACCCGCCGGCGATCCCGCTCGGCATCGGCGCCGATAAACACATTCCCATGGATGGTCGCAGCTTGGACGCTGTGCCCGTGGACCGTCCCCGAGAGGGTGTTGGCATGCCATGCGGGACCGGACGCCCCATTCGCCATCCCCGCGTCCTCTTCTCTCAAGCCGCCCCCAGGCCGAGACGCATGCATCGGGCACGCACACTTTGATCGATCATTTGCCCACCATCGGAGTCGAACAAACTTATTCCTGCACGCTACGACGCACGGTGACACGGCACATGCCAACAGCATACGCGTAAGTCCCATGTCTTGATCCGGCCCGCTGTCGACCGCACCCTCTGTCAGCTTCAGCGCGTAGGTGTCACACTGTTCGAAGAAGAGTTCCAATTCAAATGGGGAGCGCCCGGCGGAGGGGACGCTGGTGGAGTTCCGAATGCTGGGCCCGCTCGAGCTGTGGGTGGGCGGGTCGACTCATGACATCGGTTCAGCCAAGGAACGGTGCCTTCTGGCAGTTCTGCTGTGTGCCGAGGGGGCGCCAGTCGCAGCTGACACGCTACTGAGACGAGTGTGGGCGGAACTGCCAGCCAGTGGAACGGCCACTCTCCAGAGCAACATTTCCCGCCTGCGCACGCGGTTGCGGAAGGCCGTTGGAGATCAGGTCCACATCGACTTCAGCGCCCGCAGCTACACCCTTCGTGTACCGTCCGGAACCGTTGATCTGCGGCGCTTCCGTGATTTACGACGTCAGGCGGGCGCAGCCGCCGCCAATGGTGATGTTGGGCAGGCGGTCGACCTCCTACGTGCGGCCGAATGTCTCTGGCGGGCAGAGCCATTGGCCGAATTCGCCGGGAGCTGGGCCGCTGCCATGCGGCGACGTCTCACCGAGAACCTTCGGCAGACCCGGGAACAACGGATCGCCTGGGAGATGGACCTGGGCCGCCATGCCGACCTTGTGGCGGAGCTCTACGACCTGCTCGCCCGTGAGCCCGACCCGGAGCCCTATGCCAAGTACTTGATGTTGGCCCTGCACCGGTGCGGTCGTCACGGTGATGCCTTGGCCGTCTACCGGGAGACGCGGAGGCGTCTCAGCAGCATGCTCGGCGCGGATCCCAGCCCGGAGCTGGAGATGTTGCACCGACGCATTCTGACGCGCGACCCCACCCTTCAGGTGCCGTCCTCGGTGCAGCAGCGTGCGACAGCGCCCATGCCGCCGGACAATCTGCCGCGTGACATCAGCGATTTCAGTGGGCGAGAACACGAGCTCGCCTCGCTGCTGGCGATGCCTGTCCCGGGGGCCACAGCCCTGCCGCTCACCGTTGTCCACGGAATGGGGGGAGTCGGCAAGACGGCACTGATCACACACGCCGCCCACCGGCTCCGGAGTAGGTACCCCGACGGCCGGCTCCACCTCCATCTCCGTGCGCACCATGAACAGCCTCCCGTGGAGCCCGCGGACGCTCTTGCCGTGCTGCTTCAGGCCATCGGCGTGGTACCAGACGACCTGCCCGCCACGCTCGAGGCTCGTTCGACCCTGTGGCGTGCACGGACAGCACACCGTTCCTTGCTCCTGCTGCTCGACGATGCCCGCACTGCCGCGCAAGTGCGTCCCCTGCTCCCGGGCTCGTCGTCCTGCAGGGTCTTCGTGACCAGCCGCCACCGACTCCTCGAGCTCGAGGGCGCGCAATCGCTGGCCCTGGATGGGCTGGACGGTCGGGAAGCCGCAGGCATGTTCACCCGCATCGTCGGCCCCCACCGGATATCGGACCGGTCAGCGGTGCACCGGATCGTGAACTTCTGCAACAGGCACCCGTTGGCCATACGCCTCGCCGCCAACTGCTTTCGTCGCAGCGAGGCCTGGGACGCTGCTGACCTGGCCGAGCGCCTGAGCCAGTCCGCCCGCCCACTGGACGAGATTGACACGCAGCATGGCATCGTGGGTGCGTTCGAGTTCTCCTATGCCGGACTCCGCACGACCGATCAGCGGCTCTTCCGTGCTCTTGCGCTTCACCCGGGCCCTGACCTTACGATCGACGTGATAGCGCTCTTGGCGGACGTCAGCGTCACGCAAGCCCGCACCATCGTGGACGAGCTCGTCGACAGGCACTTGCTCGAAGAGCCTGTCAAACATCGGTACCAGCTCCATGACGTGGTCAGGCACTTCGCCCGGACTGTCGGGGAGAGGGATGACGCACCATATGAGCGGCGCGAGATCGTTCGGCGCATCCTCGATCATTACCTCACCGCCGCCGATCACAGTGACCGGATGGCCTACCCTCAGCGTCGGCGCATGGACATCCCCGCAGCCCACCGGGCCCGGGTTGTTCCCGAGCTGAACGGCCCAGAGATGGCTCTGGCCTGGTTGGATCTGAACCGAGGCAATCTCTTGGCGGCCGCGCAACTGGCGGTCGCGGAGGGGCAGGACCATGCGCTGTACTTTCCGCACGTCCTGGATCGATCCATCCATGTGTGGGGCATGTGGGAGACGGCTGCCGGACTAAATGCGGCTGCCCTTGCGCGCGCGTGTGCTCTTGGTGACCCCTCGGTGACCGCTCGGATCCTCATCGAACGCGCTGCCTTGCTCCGACCTCAGGGTGCCCATGAAGATGCCCTTCGGCATGCGACCGAGGCGCTCTCTTACGGGCGGGCGATGGAGGATGTCTGGCTTCAGGGCGAAGCGCTGGAGCAATTAGGTGTGGTGGCCCTCGTTTCCGAACGGTTACCTGATGCTCTCCAGCATTTTCAGAAGGCGCTACTGCTGCACGGGCAGGCGGGGAACATCGCCGGTGAGGCCGAGGCGCTGAGTCACCAAGGAATCACCCTGGCGCACCTCGGCTATCTTCAGCAGGCATTGCATAAGTTCCGTGCCGCACTTGAAATTCACTGCGAAGTTGAAAATGTGAATGGGCAGATAAAGGCTCTCAACAACATCGGCGAAGTGTATGGACTGCAGGGCGATCAAGAGAAGGCTCGTGAGTACTATGAGCGCTCGCTTGCGCTTGTCAAGAGATTCGGCGGCAGGCAGGAGCTTGCCATCCTCTACAACAACATCGGCAATCTGCACAGGTCTGTGCAGAATTCTGGGCAGGCGATCTCCTACTTCCGTCTGGCGCTGGAGAATTATCAGGCCATACGTGATCGAGCAGGTCAGGTCGATTCGCTTGTCAACCTCGGAATTACCTGCCGAGAACAAGGCCGGTATGCAGATGCGCGTGACTACTTGACGCGAGCCGAGGGGATTGCGTGCGAGATAGGAGATATGCATCAGCGGCAGCGAATCCTGGCTGTGCATGCGGAGATGCACTATCGCGTCGGCGATACCCGATCCGCGCTGGCCGCATACAGCCAGGCCTTGCAACTGGCGCGGGACTTGAATCGGAGATACGAAGAGGCCCACGCCGTGGAGGGTATCGCCAGAATCACCCAGGAACAGAGCGGTCTCAAGGCCGCCGAGTCACTCTGGCGTGCGGCCCTGGAGGTGTATAGCCAGCTGGGCTTACATCAACAGGCCGATTCGATACGACAGCGCTTGGGTGCCTCGGGCGATGTGGAGCAGGGGCGGGATTCGGCGTGAGTTCACCGGTCACGGCAAGGCTGACAGAGTGTGTGCGAAGCGGGCCGGTGCACAGCCAGGTGTCAGGTGTCAGGTGAGGACGGTGCTCCCCTGGTCCCTCCGCGCAGGGGACCGCCGGAGCTGTCGGGCTCGATGTTGTGGTTGAGGTGGAAGACGTTGCCGGGGTCGTAGGACGCCTTCACGGCGGACAGGCGGCGGTAGTGGTCGGGGCCGAAGCCCGCGACGACGCGGTGGGCGCCCTCGTCGCCGATGAAGTTGAGGTAGACGGCGCCGGAGGACCACTGCTGGACGTCGGCCCTGGTCTGCCGCGCCCACCGCTCGGCGCGCTCGTCGTCGGCCGGGTCGGCCCAGAGGCCGAACGGGTGCACCACCCACGGGGCCCTGCGCCACGGCACCGGGAAGCCGGCGCCCGTCCGGGCCGCCGCGCCGCCCTGCGGGAACAGCACGTGCTGCGACGGTGAGGGGACGACCATGTCCGCGGCGCGGGCGGAGAAGCGGTCCACGGCCTCGTCAGGGAAGGCGTCCAGGTACTCGGCCGACCAGTGGTTCCGGTAGCCGGGCGGGTCGTCGAGCATGCTCTGCAGGTCCGCGTAGGGCAGTTCGGCGACCATCCCGCCGGCGTGGCCGAGGCCGAGCAGCGGCGCCAGCACCCGCCGCGCCTCCTCCCGGGGGCCCGCGTACGTCGCGACCAGCGCGCACGTGAGCCGCCCCACCAGGCTCTCCGGCACGAACTCCTCCGGCGGCGCGGTGAGGAACAGCAGCCCGCCACCGACCTCGTCCGGTGCGCCGGCCATGAAGTCGCGGTACGCCCGCAGCACCCGCGGGCCCTCCGCGGGCTCCCACAGCAGCAGGGCCACCGTGACCGACGGCAGGGGGTGCAGCCGGAACGCCAGCGACGTCGCGACGCCGAAGTTGCCGCCCCCGCCGTGCAGCGCCCAGAACAGCTCGGGGTTCTCGTCCTCGCTCGCCCGCACCAGGTCGCCGGAGGCGGTCACCAGGTCCACCGAGAGGAGGTTGTCGCAGGCGAGACCGTACTTGCGGTCCAGCCAGCCGGCGCCGCCGCCGAGGGTGAGCCCGGCGACCCCCGTGGTGGACACCCGGCCGCCGGTGGTGGCCAGGCCGTGCGGCTCGGCGGCCCGGTCCAGGCCGGCCATGGTGGCGCCGCCCTCGATGTGCGCGGTGCGCGCCTCGGGGTCCACCACCGCCGCGTTCATCAGGCGCAGGTCGACCACGAGGCCGTCGTCCACCGCCGAGGTGCCGGCGACGCTGTGCCCGCCGCCGCGTACCGCGATCTCGAGGCCGAGATCGCGGCCGAAGCCGATGGCGCGTGCGACGTCCTGCACGGTGCGGCACTGGGCGATGACCGCCGGGTGGCGGTCGATCATCGCGTTGAAGACGCTGCGCGCCTCGTCGTAGGGCGGGTCGTCAGGGGTGAGCACGCCGCCCGTGGAGGTGTTCCGCAGGGCGGACACGGCGGTGGGGTCGATACGTGTGCCCATGTCTTCGACGGTACGTCTGCGGGGGGTGGGCCTGCACGTGCGGACGCCGGCGTCCGGGGAAGCCGAATTTTTGGGGTGCCCCCTGGGGCCCGTGGTTGTGTTGCGGTTCGTTGTGGCTGGTCGCGCAGTTTCCCGCGCCCCTTCGGGGCCCCCGGCACTTCGGGGGGCGGCCCCCGCGTGGGTGCTTCCTCTGCCGGGTGCGGCCCGCCGTGGGGCGTCCCGGTAAACCGATCTTCATGGGGGTGTCCTGTGGGGCCGTGGTTGCGTGGCGGGTTCCTTGTGGCTGGTCGCGCAGTTTCCCGCGCCCCTTCGGGGCCCCGGCACTTCGGGGGGCGGCCCCCGCGGGGCGCCTCCCTGCGGGGTGCCTTCCTGGGCGGCGGCTTCCCCCGGGGCGGGCGGCTCTCCACCCCGGGTGGCTCCGTCGTCGGAGAAAATCCCGTGCGTCTTGCATGGGCCCCGGGTTATAACGCCGTGAGCCGTGCCGGTGCACCGGTGCGGGGTGGGTGCGGTGAGGGCGAGGGTGACGATGTTCGTGAGGGTTCTGGGGGACGACGGTGCCGAGTTGCGGCCGCTGGAGCCGTGGCATGCCGCGGAGTTGCTTGCCCATATGGATCGTGGGCGGGAGTTCGTGGGGCGGCACATCGGGCTTGCCGATCGCGTCACCGATCTGGAGTCGAGCCGGGCGTTCCTCCGGTCGTACGCGGAGCGCGCCGCCTCCGACACCGGGCGGATCCACGGCATCTGGACGGACGGCAAGCTGGTCGGCGGCGTGCTCTTCCGGACGATGGACGTCGCGCTCGGCACCGCGGAGGCGGGCTGCTGGCTGGAACCGGCGGCGGTGGGCCGGGGACTGGTGACCAGGGCGGCGCGGTTGATCATCGACTGGGCCGTGGAGGAGCGGGGCGTGCACCGCGTGGAGTGGCGGGTCGCATCGGAGAACGAGGCCAGCGTCGCGGTGGCCCGCAGGCTCGGCATGACCAGGGACGGCGTGCTGCGCGAGAGCTTCCCGCACCGGGGCAGGCGGCTCGACATCGAGGTGTGGTCGGTGCTCGCGCCGGAGTGGCGGGCGGCCCGCCGCTCCGGCGCCGGACGGCACACGGCCGGCTGAGCCCGCCCGCCGCGGCTACGCCTCCCGTCCGCGCACCGCCACCCCCTCGCCCCGGTACTCGGCATAGGCGTACGGGTTGTGGATCAGCTCCGTCCGGGGGATCTCCGGTTCCATGGCCTGCCGCCAGGCCTCCTCGCCCATCTCCTTGCGGGCGTGGTCGACCGTCGCGGTCACCTCCGCCCGGGCCCGGGCGAGGTCGACGCCGGTCAGCTCGTGGCGGTGCTTCACCACGGTGCCGTTCACCAGGACGGTGTGCACATCGCCGCGCCCTGCTTGGAAGACCACATGTCCGTACGGGTGCAGCAGCGGGAACATGGCGGGGGAGCGGTCGTTCTTGATGAGCACCAGGTCGGCCTTCTTGCCCGGGGTCAGCGAGCCGATCGAGTCGTCCAGGCCGAGCGCCCGCGCGCCGCCGATCGTCGCCCACTCCACGACGTCCCGGGCGCGCAGCGCGTTGTGCACCACGGTCTCACCGGACGTCTGGGCCGCCAGGTGTTCGCGGGAGCGGTCCGCGGAGAGCGTGGCGCGCATCGCGGAGAACAGGTCGCCGCTCCACCACACGCTGGTGTCCATCGAGAGCGACACGGGGATGCCGTGCCGGCGCAGCCGCCAGGTCGGCGGGTAGCCCTGTCCGGCGCTTTGCTCGCTCTCCGTGGAGACCGAGACCGTGCCGCCGGACGCGGCGATGCGCTGGTAGGAGTCCTCGCTGAGGGTGGCCGCGTGCACATAGGTGGTGGCCGGCGTCATGAAGCCGTGCTCCCACATCAGCCGGATGCCGTTGTCGTCGGTGGCGCCCCAGACCCCGGCGTGCGTGGTGACCGGCAGCCCGAGGTCGCGCGCCGCCTCGAAGGCGGCCTTCTCCGGGAACGCCGCGTCACCGGTGACGTCGAAGGCGAGCTGAAGGCCGAGCATGTCGTCGCGGACGGTGAAGTGCCGGGCCACGAACGCCCGGAACTCGGGAGTGTTCGCCCACTCCCAGGGCGCGCCCAGCAGGTTCCCGTACGCCAGGACGTAGCGGCCCGGCACCGAACGCAGGGCCTCCACGGCGGCGTCCCCGTGCTCCGGGGTGCGCAGCCCGTGCGACCAGTCGACCGTGGTCGTCACCCCGGAGTCGAGCGCCTCGATCGCGGCGAGCACGTTGCCCGCGTGGATGTCCTGCGGGCGGAAGATCTTTCCCCAGTTCAGGTAGTAGAAGACGAAGTACTGCGAGAGGGTCCAGTCGGCGCCGAGGCCCCGCAGCGCCGTCTGCCACATGTGCCGGTGGGTGTCGACCATCCCCGGCATCAGGATGCCGCCGGTCGCGTCCACCACCACCGCCCCGTCCGGCGCCGGAAGGTCACGTCCCACCTGTTCGATCCGGCTGCCCCGCACGAGCACGTCGCCGCCGGACAGCTCGCCGAGCGCCGGATCCATCGTCAGGACCGTGGCGTTGCGGAAGAGGATCGGGCGGCCGGGCCGGAAGTCGTCGGGCCGGGGGCCGCCGGGCCGGGAGTCCGCGGGCCGCGGGTCACTGCTCATACGTCATCACCTCGTTGTGATCGGCCTGGTGTCGGGGCGAGGGGGCGAGGGGGCGAGGGGGCGAGGGGGCGAGGGGGGGAGGGGCGACGGAGGGGGGAGGGGCCGTGCGGGTGCCGTGCGCGGGGTACGTGGCCGGCACGGGCGCGGTCGGCGGGGGTGCGGTGCGGTCGGCGGGGGGCGGTGCGCACGGCGGTGGACGGGGGCGCGTGGCGGTGGACGGGTGGGTGGATCAGGCGTCCCGGGGGCCGCTCAGCCAGGCGCGGATCTCGTCGCCGTGCTGCCCGAGAGCCGGCGGCGGGAGCACATGGCGGCTGGGGGTGGCCGAGAAGGAGATCGGGTTGCGGATGCCCGGCACCGCCGCGTCACCCTCGCCCACCCGGACGACCGGCGCGAGCCCGATCCGTTCGGCGAACTCCACCCCGCCCCGCACGGTGTTGATCGGGCCACACGGCAGCCCCGCGGCGGTGAGCAGGGCGAACCACTCGTCCGCGCCGCGCTGCCGGAGCCGCTCCACCAGGTACGGCCGCAGCGCCTCGCGGTTCCGGGTGCGGTCCTCGGTGCGCCGGAACCGCTCGTCGTCGGCGAGGCCGTCCAGACCCAGCACCGCGCACAGCTTCCGGAACTGGCCGTCGTTCCCCGCGATGACGATGAGGTCCCGGTCGGCGGTCGGCAGTGGCTCGTACGGGAAGAGACTGGGGTGTGCGTTGCCCATGCGGAGCGGGACCGTGCCGCCCGCGACATACGCGGAGGTGTGGTTGACAAGCGCGGACAGCGCCGACGACAGCAGATTGACCTCGATGTGCTGGCCCTCGCCGGTGCGGGTGCGGTGGTGCAGCGCGGACAGGATTCCGATCGCGGCGTGCATCCCGGTCATCACGTCGAAGACGGAGATGCCCGCGCGGTACGGCTCGCCGTCCGGGTCCCCGGTCAGGCTCATCAGCCCCGACATGGCCTGCACCAGCAGGTCGTAGCCGGGCAGTGCGGCGCCCTCGCCGCTGCCGAAGCCGCTGATCGAGGCGTAGACCACGCCCTCGTTGCGGGCCCGCGTCGCCGGGTAGTCCAGGCCGAAGCGGGCCAGGCCGCCCGGCCGGAAGTTCTCGATCAGCACGTCCGCACGGGCCGACAGCTCCTGCGCCAGGGACCGGTCGCCGGCGTCCTTGAGGTCGAGGACGACCGAGCGCTTGTTGCGGTTGACGGCCAGGTAGTACGTCGAGACGCCGTCCCGCACCGGTGGCATCCAGCTGCGGGTGTCGTCGCCGCCCGGCCCCTCCACCTTGATCACCTCGGCGCCGAGGTCGGCGAGCAGCATGGTGCAGTACGGCCCCGCGAGGACCCGCGAGAAGTCGGCTACCACGAGACCGGCCAGCGGGCCGTGCGGGGATGCGGGTACCGGTACCGGTGCGGGTGAGGGTGTGGGGTTCGGCGGGGTGTCGTTCGGTGGTGCGTCGTCGGTGGTCATGAGGGTCCTTTGGATGCGCTGTGCGGGGCGTGCGCGGTGTGCGGGGCGTGCGCGCTGTGCGGGGCGTGCTGCTGAGGGGGCGGCCGTGCGCTGCGGTGTGGGTGCCCGGGGCGGTGTGGGCGCCCGGCGCGCGGTGCGGGTGTCCCGCGCGGCGGGTACGCCCTGCGCGGTGCTCATGCGGGGGCGCCGTCAGGTCGCGATGTCCGGGTAGGGGAGTGTCCAGTGCGCGAGGCGGCGCGCGTACTCGTGCTGGAAGCCGAGCGGTTCGGGATAGTCGCGTTCGAAGAGCGCGATGAAGAGGGTCAGGGTGAGGAAGGGGTGGCCGCCCAGCTCCTGGATCGCCACGTAGTCCTGCGCGACCAGCGCCCGGCGCTCGTCGTCGGTCAGCCGGGTCCAGGTGGTCCGGTCACCCGCCACCCCGGTGAGCCGTCGCATCCCCTCGCGCTCCCAGCGGGCCACGAGGGCCGCCGGGTCGGCGCGGTAGGCCTCGGTGAGCTCCGGGTCGCGGTCCACGTCGTAGAGGAACTTGTCCAGCAGGTACCTGCTCATGCGGCGGCCCCGTTCGCACCGTTCGGATACCAGGTGAAGTAGGCCTCCATCGTGTGGAAGAGGTCGAGGGTGTCGGCGTGGTCCGCCCTCGTCTCGCCCGCGACGCCCATCATCAGCAGGAAGTCCATGAAGCCGTGGGTGGCGTTGCCCGGTTCCCACAGGCTGTCCAGGCTGACCTCGGACAGCGCGCCCCCGATGTCGCCCGCGGCGATCCAGCCGACCGCCCTGCGGTCGAACTCCGGGTCGGGGCCGTGCGGGCCGAACTGCCGGGGCCCGCCCAGCTCCAGGGAGAGGTGGCCGCTGCCGACCACCGCCACCCGCAGCTCACTCGGCCAGGACTCCACGATCTCCCGCACGGCCCGGCCGAGCTGCACGAACCGCTTCGGCTGTGGCAGCGGCGGCGCGAAGATGTTGGTGTACAGCGGCACCACGGGCAGGTCGTTCTCCGGGCGGAGCGTGATGATCGGGCAGGTGATGCTGTGGTCCACCCGCAGTTCGTTGCTGAACGCCAGGTCGAAGCCCTTGTCCAGGCCCTCCCGCAGCATGTACGCGGACAGCTCCTCATGGCCCTTCAGCAGCATCCGCGGCAGGCCGAACTCCCGTTCCTCGTTGTGGAAGTTGGCGTCGTAGAACGGCGCCTTGCCGACCAGGAACTGGGGCATGTTGTCCAGCCAGAGCTGGTGGAAGTGGTCGGAGCCGACCATCACCAGCACGTCGGGCCGCGCGCGGGTCAGTGTGGCGCGGTACGCCTCGACCTTGCGCACCCATGCCTCGGCGAAGTCCGGTCGTTCCTCGGGGGGCAGGGTGCTCGTGCGGTAGTAGAACGGGTGGTGCGTGGTCGCCAGAACCGCCACCAGTTGTGCCACGGACACCTCCGGACAGCCGTCCGTATGTCGGTCACTTCCTCGCGTCCCTCACGGTGATCGGCGTCATCACCCGCTGTCAAGTGCCATGCAGGGCTTCCCCGCACCCCTTTCCTGTGGGGCTGCGCCCCGGTCCCTGGGGGCGCAGGGAGCGGCGCGATCGGCTACGGCGGGGCCGTCGGGGCCGTCTGGTCGTCGCCGTCGGAAGGGGGCCGTTCCGGTCGTGTCCTGGCCGCCGGTGGGTGGTGGGTCGCTCGCGCGGTTCCCCGCGCCCCTGGGCGGGTCGGGGCGCAGCCCCGCCTCGAAGGGGCGCGGGGAACTGCGCGACCGGCTACGACGAGACCCGCCCGGAGGCGCCTGCCCCGTCTGGTCGTCGCCGTCCGAAGGTGAGCTGTTCCGGTCGTGTTCTGGCCGTCGGCCGGTAGTGGGTCGCTCGCGCGGTTCTCCGTGCCCCTGGCGGGGCCCTTCTTGCCGGCGCGGCCGGGGCGCCTTAGCGTGGCCGGGTAGCGGACGAATGTCCGTAAGGCGGTTGGGAGTGGGAATCGTGACGGATGACTCGCAGGACGGCGCGTACCCGACCTCACTCGGCACCTCGGACGCCGACTCCATCCGGCTGCTGGGCGCCGACCTGGCAGCCGACCTGCTGGGCCGGGTGTCGTTCGGGGAACTGGCGTACTGGCTGGTGGCCGGCCGGCGGCCGGACCCGGGGGAGACCCGGGTCTTCGAGGCCGTCCTCGTCGCGCTCGCCGACCACGGGTTCACGCCCACCGCCATCGCCGCCCGGCTCACCTACCTCAGCGCCCCCGAGGCACTCCAGGGCGCCCTCGCCGCGGGGCTGCTGGGCGGCGGCTCCCGCTTCCTCGGCGTCACCGAGGACACCGGCCGCTTCCTCGCCGACGCACTGCGCGCGGCCGAGCGCGAGCACGGCGCACTGCCGACACCCAACGAGACGGACAAGGCGGCCGAGACGGCGGACAAGACGGGAGAGACCGACGAGACGGCCGAGACGGCCGAGACCGTCGAGACGGCCGAGACAGCCGAGACCGTCGAGACGGCCGAGACGGCCCAGACCGTCGAGACGGCCGAGACGGCCGAGACCGTCGAGGCGGCCGAGGCCGCACGCTGGGACGCCATCGCACGCGCGGCAGTCCGGCGGCAGCGGGCCGCCGGCCTGCTGGTGCCGGGCCTCGGGCACCCCGTGCACAAGCAGGGCGATCCCCGCACCCCGGTGATCCTCCGCATCGCCGAGGAGGAGGGCCGGTGCGGCCCGCACCTCAGGCTCTTCGAGGCCGTCGGCCGTGTGCACCAGGAGATCCTGGGCCGCAGGCTGCCGCTGAACGGCGCGGGGGTGTGCGGCGCCGCCCTCGCCGACCTCGGGTTCCACCCGGAGATCCTGCGCGGCTTCGCGCTGCTCGCGCGGACCGCGGGCCTCCTCGGTCACCTCGCGGAGGAACGGGAGCGGCCGGTCGCCGGCCGCATCTACGAGGCGGTGGACCGCGGCGCCGTCCACGTCCCGCCCGGCCGTGCCTGACGTGCCGGTATCCTCGGGGGCACGACAGGTCGGTGCTGGTGCGAGAGGCGGGGATGGTGTGCGCCGGGACGTCGGCCCCGACTTCGTCGAGGCCCTCGCGCGAGGCCTGGACGTGCTGCGCTGCTTCCGCCCGCAGCGGCCCGAGATGACGCTGAGCGACATCGCGTCCGCCACGGGCCTCGCCCGTCCGACGGCCCGCCGGATGCTGCTCACCCTCCAGGAACTGGGCTATGTCGCCGCCACCGGCCGCGGCTTCACCCTCACGCCCCGGGTGCTCGACCTCGGTATGGCGTACATCGGGTCGCAGGGACTGTGGGAGATCGCGCGCCCCCACATGGAACGCCTTGTGCACGAGACCGGCGAGTCGTCGTCCATGGCGCAGCTCGACGGCTCCGACATCGTCTACGTCGCCCGGGTCGCCGTACCGAAGATCATCGCGTTGGCGGTGACGATCGGGACCCGGTTCCCCGCGGCCGCCACCTCCCAGGGCAGGGTGCTGCTCGCGGCGCTGCCGCCGGACCGGCTCGCCGGGGTGCTCGCCCAGCCCGGCAGGTCCGGCGTCACGCCCCGGCGCACGTTCGGCGCGGAGGAACTGGAGCCGGTGCTGCGGGAGGTCAGGGCCCGGGGTTGGGCGCTCGCCGACGAGGACCTGGCCGTGGGCGTCCGGTCCGTCGCGGTGCCGGTGCGGGACGGGGACGGGCGGGTCATCGCGGCGATGAACGTCACCGTGCACGCCGCGGAGACCTCCGTGGAGACGCTGGTCGAGCTGCATCTGCCGCGGTTGCTGCGCACGGCGAGCGCGGTCAGCGCGGACTGGGCGGCGTGGCGCAGCATGCCCGTCGCAACGGCCGCGCCCCGTTCCGGCGGGCCGGACGCCACGGAACCCGACTGATTCCGCCGCCCCGGCGGCTCCGGTCCCCTCGCAGGGGGCGCGGGGACCTGCGCGCCCAGCCCCGACCTGCCGGTGGCCGGGGACGAGACCGTGAGGGGCCGCGCCCGATAAGGGGCGCGGGGCTGTGTCGATGTGCGGCTCCGCCGCGCGGGCGCGAACAACCAGCACCGGCCGGTGGCCGCGGACGAGACCGCCAGGGCCGGGGCAGACGAGACCTCCAGGGCCGGGGTGCCGGGGTGCCGGGCAGGCCTAGCCCACCGCGTTGTTGAGCAGGGTCTCCAGCTGGGACGCCGCCGCGTGCAGATGGCGGACCACGGTGAGCTGGCGCTTACGCGGCATCCGGGTCGCCGGCGCGGACGCGTTCAACGCGGCCACGGCGAGGTCGCGGCGGTCACGGACGACGGTGGCCACCGAGACGATCTCGTCCTCGTCGGCGTCGCGGTGGTTGGTGGCGTACCCCTGGTCGCGGACCCGCGCCAGCTCCGCGTCGAGCGCGGCGCGCTCCTCGGCCCGCAGGGCGCCGGGGGAGTGGGAGGCGAACACCTCGTCCAGCTGGGCCGGGGTCAGCTCGGCGAGCAGCGCCTTGCCGGTGGCGGTGCGGTGCGCGGGCATGAGCTGGCCGGTGCGGTCGGCGACGCGCAGCGCGCGGTTGCTCTCGGCGCCGGCCAGGTAGCGGATGCGGCCGCCCTCCAACTGGGCCAGGTGCACGGTCTCGTTCACCCGCAGGGCGAGGTCGGCGAGGATCGGCCGGGCCAGATTGCGGATGTCCAGATTGCGGACGGCGGCGAGGCCGATCTCCAGCAGCGCGGGGCCCGCGACGTAGACGCGCAGGTCCTCCTCGCGGCGCACGAAGTCGTGCTGGATGAGCATGGCGAGGAGCCGGTGCGCGGTGGAGTCGGCGACGTCCAGGGCGTGGGCGACGTCGGTGAGGCGGAGCCGCTTGTGGTCGCGGAACATCAGCAGCAGCCGCAGCGCGTTGCCTACCGAGGTGATCGGGTAGGACGGCTTCGCACCCCCCGCGCGGCCCGTCTTGTCGACCGCTCTGCCCTGAGCCATCCGGCGATCATAGCGCGGGCGCTTGAGGTCGGCGGCCGCGTGCGGCAGGGCGGTGCCCCTTGCGGCCGGTGGCGATCCGCGGGTCTCACGCCCGTCGCGCGGGCAGTTCCCCGCGCCGCTCCATGGGCGCCCTGGGCGCCAGGGGACGCGCCAGAAGCGGCGCGGGCAACCGCTCGGGGGCCCTCAGACGAGGACCGACAGGTTCTTCGCCAGCAGCACCCACTGGTCCAGCAGCAGGCTGCGCCGTACGACCCGCCACCCGCCACGGCCACGCGTCACCCGCCCTGCGCGGCAGGTCCCGGCGCCGCCCGACCAGGAAGTCCGTCTCGTCGGCGACGCGGCCCGGTACACGAGGAGGCGGCAGCTCACCTCCACCTCGGGGGCCGCAACGGACTCCAGCCGTACGGTGGCGACCAGATGGGAGACCCGGGACACGGGCTCCTCGGCCCAGTGCTGCCCGGTGGCGAGCTGGGCCACGCGCAGTGCCACGGTCTGCTTGCCCTCGTCGAACCACCGCACCTCGCCGTCCCGGGTGTTCTCCCGGTCGGCGATGTCCTCGTAGCGGGTTGGTGGGTGTCTTGCGCAGTTCCCCGCGCCCGTGGGGCGAATAGTGATAGACCCCTCCGTCTGTCGAGACCCGTAATGGCTCGTGCGCAATCTGCGACCGTGACTCTGAGTGAAAAAAGGAGCCGTCCGGCTGGTTGGCCGGGCGGCTCCGCCATTGCACGTAATACTTTACCTTACTGCTCAACTTCCCTTGACCGGGCCCAAAGTTCGTCGGCGTGCTCAATGAACCGGTCAAATACGCCGCCTTCCTCCAGCCTCTTCAGGTGCAACATCGGCGAATCGTGACCTGCCATTCGTGCCAAGTGCGGGGTTACCAATGCCTCATTATCAAAGCGAAACACTGAAAGCGACATGTGTGTTTGGGCGTCCAGTGGGTCGCTGACGCGTGTTTCAATCCCTTCGACATTACTCAGTTTTTTCGTGTTTTCGAGCGTAATCCGAATTCGCGTGGACACGGTGAGTGCGACGTCTTCGGCCTGTTCTCGTTGCCGCGTTATGTCCAGCTCAGGGTCACCGACAAGGAAGCGCACGTGGCACCCATTTTTCGCCTTGGTTTCAAGCGTGCTCAAAAATGCGGGTTGCTCTAGCCAGAGAAAATAGTTTGTGTACCCTGCGAAGAAAAGATCGCCCTTCGTCTTTGCGATTAGATCTGCCCAGACAGGTGAGGGGCACGCAGAGCGGTACGGGTAAACAGCGACAATTTCCCGGTCGTGACCGGTCTTAAGTACGTTCCTAGCCGCCTTTGGCCACAACACGGTTTCACTCACTCCTAGAGCGGTACTGACCTCGACTCGGTTAGCCGCATGCGGGATTAAATTTTCGTTTGCGATCCACCGTTCGATTGTCTTCTGTGCAACACCGACCCGCAAGGCCAACTTTCGGGGTGTGATCTTTCGTTCAGCCATAGCATGACGTAGCGCTGTATTCAAGAGACCTCCTGGGACGTTTGGGCGTCCTAGCACGATACCGCCGAAGCGTCCCGGCTGTCCCTCCCCTGGGGCTCAAACGTCCCTGATAGGGGCGCACAGTTGGGCACCCCCGTCGTCCTCCTGCGGCGGCGCAGCTCCCACTGGGCGGTGGGAGGGCGGCGGGGCACCACAACCGAACAGCCACGCCTGCCGCAACGGCAGGACCCCCGCGACCGCAACTGCCAGGGAGCGGTCCGGGGGCGTGGCCGACGAGATCAAGGAGGATCGTCGACGTGTCCGAACATACCGGCGGCGGGGTCACCCCCTGCATCCCCCGATCATCGGGGCCCGGATGATCTGCAAGCGGTCTGCGACTACGCGCTTTCGGTGAGGCGGGATCATCACATTCCGCCTTACGAGGAAGCGTTGCGGACTACGGCAGGATTGCGTCTCTGTGTGCATGATCTGATGCTCAGGCTTGAGCTAATGGGAAAGCTACTTCCTGAAGCGTCGGAACGTGGCACCGTGACCCGGCAATTGGAAGAGGCTCAGAACCTGGTCTTCAGGAACGTTGGGGACGGCCTAATTTCGGTGCTGGACTACAACGGTTCCCTAGCCAACACAATCCTCTCTCTGGCCGATAGAGTCCGTGAGTTGGGGGCTGCCAGGTGAGTAGGCATGCTGTCGTGCGCCGGAATCCAGTCTCGGCGCCCCCGCTGACTATGGCCTTCCCTCAACCCATCCGGGGGAAGTCAACCGGCCGCGTGGGGCAATACGCGGCCATTGAGGCCCCGTTCGCACCACCCGGTGGAACGGGGCCTCGCTGCTGTCTCGGGGCCTCAGAAGGGCATGGAGGGGTCTCCGTGGTGGACCTGGTACCAGGTGTGGAGGATGTGGCCGGGCCCATGCTGGCGAACCGATGGCTCCGTAGGTCGCTGAGAGCAAGCTGCACAGCCCCTTGAACCAACGTCGTCATACGGCCCCGTTCGGGGGCCTGGCCGGACCTGTACCGGGCAACTTGCCGTGCGGAGATGACCACTTGATCGGCAATCCGGTCTGGAAACAGGTCTACCAGGGGAAGCCATTCCTCCCAGGTTTTGCCGAGTAGCGGACTCGCAACGCCTTCCAGCGTGAATAGCTGCTCT
Organism: Streptomyces sp. DSM 116793; assembly: GCF_057320905.1. NCBI lineage: Bacteria > Bacillati > Actinomycetota > Actinomycetes > Kitasatosporales > Streptomycetaceae > Streptomyces > Streptomyces sp. DSM 116793. The sequence goes on from NZ_CM170494.1 coordinate 6,254,949, forward strand.
CCCTCTAGTCTAGGGAGTTGGCCTCTTTCCCGATGACTCGTGCTGCGGGTGCGTGGATCCAGCGCGGTCCGCACGGCTGGCCGTGCATGTCCTCGAACTTGTACTCCGGGTGGGTGGCGTAGTCGGCGGCCACGTCGCGGACGGTGCGCAGCGGGGCCCGACGGAGGTCTGTGTGGGCCGGTTGTGGTCCGTCCCGGGGATGCGGCCCCAATCGGCCGGCCGGGGGTGTAGGGGGCCATGAGGAGCACGTCATGGGGTCCCGTCCACCGTTCGCCGACTGTCCTCAGAAGGAGGAAGTTGAACGGCTCCACCTGGACCGCGTAGGGCTTGCCGTGGTTCAGGCCCCGGAAGGCGTCGTGCAGGCCCCATGAAGAGACGGTGTGAGGCATGAGGGCAGGGAACTGCATCCACTCGGGCTGTTCCTCGGGCGTGATGATCCCTTTCCATAGGCGTGTGATCCAGCGGCCTTGGTCACCGGGGGTTCCTTGTGTCTTCTTCGGGGTGGGTGGGACGCGAGTGGTTGCCGTGTGGTGGTTCTTGACTGGGTGGTGACGGCGGTGGCAGCCTCCGTATGGAAGAAGTAACTTCTTCAATGCGGAAGGGCGGCTGCCGGCGCCATGGAGAAGGGAACTCCGCAGTGCGAACAGCAACGTGCCGTGCCACCGGGCCCGGGTGGCGGTGTGCCGGGGCGCGGTCGTGACCGTCGAAGCCGGTACCGCGCGGGGGCCGTCGCGGACGTCGGAGACCGGGGTGATCGGGCTCGGGCCGATGGGGACCATCGGGCTCGGGTCGATGGGGGACCGCGCGGCCGTCGGGCTGCTCCGGGACGGCTGGTCGGTGCGGTGCCATGACGCATGGCCGGAGGCGCTGGCCGAGGCGGACGCCGTGCAGCAGTGCAGCGGCGCCGAGTCCGGCCTGAGCACCGCCGCGAGCTACTTCCGCAGCGACACCGCGGCCATGCGCAGCCTGGCACCGGCCACCACCACCATCGCCAAGGACGTGGCGCTGGCCGCGCACCTCGCCGAGTCGGCGGGGGTGCGCAGTCCCACGCTCGACGTCACGGCCGCGTTCTTCCGGCACGTCATGGACACGCCCTACCGGCACCGTCCCTACCCGGAGAGCAGCGCCCTGCTCCCCCGGCCCCCGGCACCGTCCACATCCACACCTGACACCCTCTCAGCACCCGGCACCATCCCCGCCGTTCGCTGACCCCGGCCGGGCCCACGGGATCCCGAGCCCAGGGAGCCGTCGGACCCGGCGGCGATCCGGTCCCGGTCCCCGGCCAGGCCCCCACCGCCGCACCGGCCCCCGCGCGCACATCTCGCGCGCACGTCTTCGTCGTCGGCGGCGGCGCAAGCTACGTCCTGCACCCCGCGACGTACTGACCCACCCGAGCCCCCCCACGAACCCGCACAACCCAGCACGCACAACCCAGCACGCACGACCCAGCACGCACAACCCAGGGAATCCCGCATGACCACCCCGCACGACGCCCCCGCCCCAGCGACGCCCTCCGCAGAGGAGGCCCGGCGGCTGATCGCCCTGGGCTGCCGGATCCTCGCCCACCGCGGGCTCGCCGAGGACATCCTCGGCCACATCAGCCTGCGTGAGGACGACGGCACCCTGCACATCCGCTGCCGGGGCCCGCGCGAGCGCGGCCTGCTGTTCACCGAGCCCGAAGACGTGTGGCGGGTCGGCCTGGACGGCGACACCACCGTGCCCGGCGGCCACCGGGTGCCCAACGAACTCCCCATCCACCGCGAGGTGCTGCGGGCCCGGCCCGACGTCCGGGCCGTGGTGCACATCCACCCGCCGAGCGTCGTCGCCGCCGACCTGGCCGGGCTCACCCTCCGCCCGATCGTCGGCGCCTACAACATCCCCGCCATGCGGATGGCGCTCGACGGCATCCCCGTCTATCCGCGCGGCGTCCTCATCACCCGCCCCGAGCTGGGCCGCGAGGTCGCCACCGCGCTCGGGGCGGGGCCGGTCTGCATCCTGCGCGGGCACGGCGTCGTCACCACCGGCGAGACGGTCCAGCAGGCCGTGGTGCGCGCCCTCACCATGGAGACGCTGGCCAGGATGACCCTCGCCGCCTCCGCACACCGCACACCGCCCGCGCTGCCGGAGGCCGACATCGCCGAACTCCCGGACCTCGGCTCCGCGTTCAACGACGAGACGGTGTGGCGCAGCCATGTGGCCCGGCTGGAGCACGCGGGGCTCGGACTGGCGTGAGGAGGCGCCGGGTGGTGCCGGGGCGCCGGCCGGCGGCGGGTCCGCCGGGCGGGGTGCCGGGCGGCGGCAGGCCGCCGGGAGGTGCCGGGCGCCGGCGGTGCGCGGCGGCGGGGTGAGCGGTGGCAGGCCCGGGCCCGGCTCCGCCTCACCCCACGCCGGTCGGGCGGACGGGGGGCTTCGGGCCGGACCGGGCGCCCGACCGCCCGCCCGTCCTGGCGCTCGCCCCGGCCGCCGCGCCACCGGCGCCCCGGCCCGAGCCCGAGCCCGAGCCCGAGCCCGTACCCGTACCCGCACCGGCTCCGCCGTCGCCGCAGAACGCGGCGGCCCCGCACAGTGCGGACTCCGGGCGGATCGGCACACCATTGGTGCGCAGCACCTCGCGGACGTCGAGGATCAGCGGGAAGACCTCCTGGTTCCAGTCCTCGCCCTGCTCGTCCCAGGCCCGCTGCTCGGCCTCGACGGCCATCCGGTCCTCGGCGAACACCCGCTCCGTGAACCTCCGGATGAAGGGCCAGGCGAGGTGGAGCGCGCCCGGCACCGGCGGTTTCGCGATCATGAGCAGCCCGAAGGCGTGCGTCCTGCGCTGCTCGGCGTCCTCGGGGACATAGGCCGCCCAGAGGGAGAACGCCGGGAGATCGGCGTGCTCGGGGACCGACCGGAGCGTCTGGTACGGGTACTGGGTGCGGACGGTGATGGCGTCCCGCGACGCCCCGCCGCGCACACCCTCGCCGGAGAGCAGCCCGGCGCCGCGGTCCTTCTTCCCGCCGCCCGGGACGAAGAGGTACCGGGCCTCCACGGAATGCGGGCCGGTGTCGTACCCCAGGAGTTCGGGGTGGATCCTGCCGAGGACACCCCGGTGCAGGAACTGGTGGTTCATGTCGAGCAGGTTCTCGTGCAGGAACGAGTAATGGCAGTGCACGGTGCGCGAGAACGTCATGGTCCGGTGCCGGGGCGAATGGAATTCGGGCAGGACGGGCAGCTCGGTCGCGGCCGCTTTCTCCGGGTCACCCGGAAAGACGAACACGAGCCCGTAGCGTTCCCGGACCGGATAGGACCGTACGCCGCGCGGCGGCTCACCGACGCCCTTGGGCAGATACGGTATCTGCGATATGCGGCCGTTTCCGCGATAGGCCCAGGCGTGGTAGCAGCAGCGCAGGACGTCGCCCTCCACGACCCCCATGCTCAGCGGCACCTGGCGGTGGGCGCAGCGGTCCTCAAGCGCGTGGACGGTGCCGTCCGCGCCGCGGTACAGCGCGATCCGCTCGCCGGCGAACGTGGCGGCGAACGCCTTGTTCCCCGGCACGTTCCCGGAAAGGGCCACGGGGTACCAGTAATTCGGGTCGATGCCCGTGCGCCGCAGATCGGCAACTGCTCCTGAACGGCGCTGGGCGGACCCGGAACGGGAACGGTTCTCAGGCGCACCTGAACGGTTCGCGGGCGTTCTCGAAGGGGCCTGAGACACCTCGCCGGTACGGTTCACCGGCCCCGCCGCTCTTTTCCGGCCCCGTTTGGGCTGTCTCTCGGTCATGGGCCTCTCCTTGCGCGTAGGACACTGCTGCAAAGCGTGGCGAACACGAGATATCCGTCAGCGTAATACGACCGGACGGAGTCGGCAGATTTCCGCTCGGTGCGGCTCGGTGCGCCTCGGTGCCACGGGGGGGGCGGTGCGAGCGAGCGCTTCCCCTTCGACTGGCGCCCCTGACCGCCCGGCGGCGCCGCCCGGCCGCGGTGGTGGGCAGCGGGGCGGGGGAGCGTGGCGCCGGTGACACACGATGGTTACCGGCTGCGGCTTGACGCGCCGGGTGGGGTGGACTGTGCTGGGTGATCGCGTGAGCGTATCGGTTTGCGCAGGTGGCGGGCGGTCCACGGCGGTTGGGCGGGCCCCGGGACGGAAGGTGTGCGGATGGGTCGGGGACCGGGTGGGGCGGGGGACGGAGACGGGGTCTTCGTCGGGATCGACGCGGGCGGCACCCGCACGCGCGCGCTCGTCGCCGACGGCCGGCAGGTGCTCGGCCGCGGCACCGGCGGCCCGGGCAACGCCCTGTCGGTGGCCGGGCCCGAGTTGGCCGACCACCTCACCGCGGCCCTCGCCGAGGCGCTGCCCGCCGGGGCCGCGGCCCGGCTGCGCGGGGTGGCCGCCGGGTTCTCCGGGGCCTCCTGGCTGCTGGCGGACGACCCGGGCAGGAACAGGGCGCTGACGGCCCTGCGCACCGCGCTGGCCCGGCACGGCGCCCCCGCGGGCGTCCCCGTCGAGGTGCGCAGCGACGTGGAGGTGGCGTTCGCCTCCGGACCCGGCACGCCCGGCGAGGGGCTGCTCGTGCTGTCGGGCACGGGCAGCAACGCCATCCGGTTCGCCGCCGGACAGGTGGTGGCCACCGTGGACGGGCACGGCGCGATGCTGGACGACGCCGGCAGCGGTCACTGGATCGGCCGGCACGCCGGGCGGGCCGCGCTGCGCGCGCTGGACGGGCGGGGCCCGTGGACGGCGCTGGTGCCCGCCCTCACCGCACGGTGGGGCGCGGAGCCGGTCACCGCACCGCCCGCCGAGCGGCGCGAGCGGGAACGGGTGCGGGCCCGGCTCCTGGAGGCCCTGATCGCGGACGGCTCGCCCGCCCTCGCCCGGCTCTGCCCCCCGACGGTGGCCGCCGCGGAGGCCGGGGACGAGGTGGCCGCGGGCATCCTGGCCGGCGCCGTGGAGGCACTGGCCGAGTCGGTCCGCGCCCTGTGCCCGGTGCCCGGCGAGACGGTGGTGACGACCGGCGGGCTGCTCGGGCCCGACGGGCCGCTGCTGCCCCGGCTGACGCCCGTGCTGGCCGCCCTCGGCCTGCGCCCCCTCCCGGTGCCCGACGGCACGGCGGGCGCCCTGACGTTCGCCCGGCGCCTGCCGACCCTGCGCGGGGCCGCCCTTTGAGACCCACGGCCCCGCGCCGGGGCCCCGCCGGAACCCGCCGGGCCCCGCGCCGGGCCCCCGCCCTTCGCCACCTCGGCTGCGCGATTTCGCCCGGGGAGGTTCCCGGTCGGCTCCCACCCCGTACGCATCTCGGCGTGGCCGGTGCGCGTACGGGACACGGACAGCTCGCCCCTCGCCATCGTGTCCGCTGCGCGGCGCGCGACCGGCCGCTTTCCCCATGACGCTCGCCTGGCCGAGCTGGTCCGGGTGTGCTCACGGCGGGCAGCCGGACCTTCGCCCGGCTGGGCGAGCGGCAGCCACGGGGCCGCCCCGGCGATTCCGAGCTCAAGATCGTGATCCTGAGCGCGCGGCCCGGCAGCGCGGACGAGGACAGGCCGGGGCTCGCCATGGCCGCCGGGCGGCTGCCGGGCCACCGCCGAGCCGGCGGCCCACCCACGCCTGCCCGCAGGAGGCGGTCTCCGCCGCTGCGGGCAGGCCCGGGTGGTGGCCGCAGGCGTGGTCAGCCGTGCCCGCGCACCGCCCGCAGCTCGGCCGGGGCCTGCACGTCGGGGGCCGTCTGGACGGCCGCGCCGGACGGGCCCGCGGCCACCGCCAACTGCGAGATGGCGTTGACCAGCCGCACCGTCCCGCCGTGTGCCACCACCTGCCAGCGCTGGGTGCGGGTGGTGTCCTCGCAGGGCTGGAGGGTGACGGCCGCGCCCACCTCCAACGGCGCTCCGAGGTAGTGGGTGCCGTCCACCACGTCCAGGCACTCCTGCGTGGGTGTGCCGTCGCGCACCGCCCGGACCTGGTAGTAGCCGTCCGCGGTGGCGGTCAGCGCCCAGGTCGTCGCGGTGTCGGCGGTGAACCGCGCGGGTGCCCCGGTGTCCGCCGACGGTGTGGTGAGGCGCTGGTCCGAACCCCGCGCCACGAACGCGTACGTGCCGTCCGCGAGCGGCCGCCGATCGACGTTCCGCCAGCCGGGCGCGTGGCCGATCCGCTGTGCGAGCGCCGTGAAGCCGGCGTAGTCCGCGGCCGGCTTCGGGCTGCCCCAGGTGGCCTGGGCGACGAACCGGAGCGGCATGAACGCGTCCGTCTCGACCTCGTTCTCCGTCTCGGCCGCCGCCGAGTCCGGCCACAGTGAGATCTGCGCGCCGGTGACGCCGGGCTGCGGCCCGGACAGCGTCTCACCCTCGAAACTCAGCGGCGTCCAGTCGCTCTCGTAGAGCTTCTCGGTGTCCATGTGGAAGCCGCCGCGCACCAGGTAGAGCGAGTACGCGGAGTTCATCACGGGGTTGCCGGCGGCGAGCAGGGCGGAGGGCCGCGCACCGGTCTCGGTGAGCCAGTGCTCGATCACCACGTCCTTGTTCACCGGCACGGTGTTCTGGCCGTTCAGGCCGTCGTTCCAGATCCGCAGGGTGCGGCCGCCGGCGCGGACGTGCGCGTCCACGCGGTTGACGAAGTCCACGAACGCGTCCTGCGGGGTGGCCTTGTCGCCGTACTCCGCCTTGGCGTACGCCGCGATCTGCGGGTAGTTCTTGAAGTCGGAGCCGAGCATGTACTCGTCGGCGCCCATGTGCCAGTACGGCGTGTCCCACACCGTCAGCGCCTCGTCCACCAGCTTGGTGTAGAAGGCGAACGCCTCCGGCTTGGTGATGTCCAGGCGGGTCGGGGACTTGGCGCCGGAGGCGTCGGTGAGCTGGAGCTCGGGGTGGTTCTCCAGGTACGGGTCCATGTGGCCAGGGGAGTTGATCTCCGGCACCAGCGTGATGTGGTACCTGCGGGCCATGGCTGTAAGACGGCGCACCTCGTCCTTGGTGTAGTAGCCCCAGAACTTGGTCTTCGGGTCCGCGTCGCTGGCCACCTTGGCCTCGATCTGGAGCTGGTTGAGCTTCAGGTACGACATGTCGCGCATCAGCCGCTCGAACCAGTCCATCGAGACGTGGATGTAGCACGCGCACACGTCCACGCCCCGCTCGGCGTACCGCGGCACGTCGACGGCGCTGCCCCGCGGCAGGCTCCGTCCCGCGCCCAGCATCTGCAGCACGGTGCGGGTGCCGTAGTACACCCCGGTCTCCGTCGCCGCGGTCACCCGGACCGTGCCGGAGACGTCCAGCGCGTAGCCCTCCGCGCCGAGGTCGCCCCGGGATCTGTCGAGGCGGAGCACCACGTCGCCCGGGTGCTGCCGTGCCCCGGTGGCGACAGGCAGCCGCAGGCCGGTGGCGGCTGCCAGGTCGCCGGCGAGCGCGTCGGCGTCGCCGCGCAGTCCCGGGTCCCCGGCGACCACCGCGGACCCGTGGCCGAGCCGCAGACTGCCCTCGCCCGGTGTCCACCGGGAGAGCGCGGGCAGTACCGCGGGGGCGCCCGCCGCGGCGGTGCCGCCCGCCGCGCCCGCCGGCGCCGCCGGGGCCTCGCGCGCTGCGGCGGACGCGGGCAGGCCCGCCGGGACGAGCAGGGCCAGGGCGGCCAGCAGCGGCGCTGCCCATCCGAACGCCGGCCGCGGCCGGAAATGACGTGTCACGACGTGCTCCTCACACTGTGCGGGCCTCGGGGTCCTCGGAGTTCCAGTGGGGGGTCGCGCCGCCGGCCCGGCCGGCCGGGCCGCCGGCGCGGGTCAGGCGGTGTGCCGGGCGGACGGCTTCACGCGGTGCGCCGGATGCGTCCGGCGTACTCCGCCTCCAGCCGGGCGTTGCGCTCGTCCGAGCCGGGCACGTTCGCCGACTGGTAGAGCGGCGGGGTGACCCCGGCGGCGAGCAGCCGGGCCACCGTCTCGGCGACGGTCATCTGGATGAGCACGGCGCCGCTGATGGTGCTGAGCGCGCACACCCCCGTACCGTCCGGGAGGTGGAGGGCCGCGTCGCCGAACGGCGCGCCGTTGTCGAGCACGACGTCCGCCACCTCGAACAGCCGCTGTCCGCTGGGGTGGCGGGCGGTGATCCGCGACGAGTGGGCGACCGACGTCACGGCGATCACCCGGTGGCCGCGCTCCTTGACCAGCCGGGCCATCTCCACGATGGCGCCGTTGCCGCCGGACTGACTGGCGATGATGAAGATGTCGGCGGGGTGGATCTCGGCCAGGTCGAGCACCTTCGCGGCGACCGACGGGTCCCGCTCGGCGAACGGGTCGAGCGCGCTCTCGGCGTCCTCGCCGCCGAAGAGCACCCGGTCCCGGATGGAGAGCTGGTTGGTGGGCACCAGGCCGCCCGCCCGCCCGGCGACCTCCATGGCGAGCGCCTGGGAGTGCCCGGTGCCGAAGACCTGGATCACACCCTTGTCCCGCAGTGCCGCCGCGATCAGGTCCGCGGCCTTGGCGACGCTCTCCTGCGCCCGCTCGACCGTGCCCGGCAGCGCCTGCTGGACGGTCTGCCAGTAGGCGGCGCCGGAAATGGTGTCGGAAGTCATCTAAGCGGGTCCCTCTCGGTCGGTGGTCGGACGGTCGGTGGTCGGACGGTCGGTGGTCGGACGGTCGTCGGCCCCGCGGTCGGCGGTCCGCCGGCCGGCCGCCGGGTCGGGGGCGCCGGCCCGGTCCGCCGGCCCGCCGCGGCGGACGGCCCGCCGGGCCGGGTGGGCCCTGCGGTGCTCCGCGATCGTCGCGGCGGTGGCCTCCAGGGCCAGGGCGGTGCGGCCGTAGGTGCGCTGCGCCACGCCCATGTAGAGCGCGTCGAGCACGATCAGCTGGGAGTGCCGCGCGGCGAGGAAGTCCGGCCGGAGGCTGAGGGAGCGCACCGACGTGGTGAGCACCGTCCCGGCCGTCCTGGCGAGCGTGGAGCCGGGCGCGTTGGTCAGCGCGATGGTGGCGGCGCCCCGGTCGGCGGCCACGGCGAGCGGCCGGCAGGTCTCGGCGGTCTCACCGGTGTGCGAGATGCCGACCGCCACGTCCGCCGGGCCGAGCTGGCTGGCGCTGGTGAGCGCCGAGTGCACCTCGGCCCACGCCCAGACGGCACAGCCGATGCGGTGCAGCCGCAACTGGAGCTCGGTGGCGACGATCGCGCTGCCCCCGACGCCGTACAGGTCCACCCGGCGAGCCACGGCGAGCGCGTCGCAGGCGGCCCGGAGCGCCGTGGTGTCCAGGCCGCCGACGGTGTCGTGGATGGCGGCGGCGTCCCGCGCGGCGAGCACGGCGAGCACCCGCTCGGGCGGATCGGACACGTCGATGTCCTCGCCGAGGTCCGCCTGCCACGCGCCGCCGGCCGCCCGGCCGGACTCGGTGGCCAGCGCGATGCGCAGCTCGGCGTAGCCGTCCAGGCCAGCCCTGCGGCACACCCGGGTGACGGTCGCCGGAGAGGTGCCCGCGGCGGCGGCCAGTTCCTGGATGGTCATCGCCGCGGCCCCCGCGGGATCGGCGAGCAGCCGGTCGGCCACCCGGGCCGACGCCCCGCTCAACTCCGGCCGCAGGGCGCGCAGCCGGGGGATCAGCCCTCCCTTGGCCATGAAAATAATTACCTCTTCCTATCGGCCGATGCGGTAACTATTCTCAGGCCGCCGGGAGGCCTGTCAAGGCGGTGAGAACGCGGTCGGGGCGACCGGACGCCGGGCCTGGTCCCGCAGTGGGAAGGGAGCGATCGCACCCGATGACACCGTTTCAGCTCGCCAGGGGAGGCCGTGGGAGCGGCCGCAGGGCACCGGCCGTGTTCCTGGCCGCCGCACTCGCGGTGGCGGGACTCCTGCCGGCCGCGGCCGGGGCGCCCGCGTCCGCCGCGTCCCCCGCAGCCGCGTCCGCCGCACAGGCGGAGTGCCGGGGCCCCGTGCGGCCGGCGCCCGTGCTGCCCGTCGAGCCCTGCGACAGTCCGGACCGGATCGTGGAGAAGGCGGCGAACATCGTGCCCAGGCCCGCCCAGGTGGCCTGGCAGCAGCGGAAGGTGGTCGCCTTCACCCACTTCGGGATGAACACCTTCACGGACCGCGAGTGGGGCTCGGGCATGGAGGACGAGTCGCGGTTCGACCCGCCCGCCGCCGATGTGACCCAGTGGATGCGCGCCTACAAGGCGAGCGGCGCCAAAGAGGTCATCTTCACCGCCAAGCACCACGACGGCTTCGTGCTCTACCCCACCCGGTACACCAACCACTCGGTGGTGGCGAGCCCCTGGTGGGTCCGCACCTCCGGGTGCGCCGACGCCGACGCGGTGACCAGGGCCAGGACGGCGGCCGAGCAGCGGCGGGACGCCGACCCGTCGGCGATCTGGCAGGTCCGCGACGCCGGCTGCCGCAACCCGGGGGGCGACATCCTCGGGTCCTACGTACGGGCCGCGCGCGCCGCGGGCCTGCGCGTCGGGATCTACCTCTCGCCCACGGACGGCGCCGAGTTGCCGCACGCCTGGCACAAGGACACCTACATCCCGGCGATCAAGGCCAAGCCGGCGTCCCAGCGCTCCACCGCGGAGGTGGCCACCCTTGAGGACGCCCCCGCGCCGCCCGCCGGCAACGGCCGGTACGGCAACGGCAGCACGCCCGTGCCCCGCACCATCCCCAGCCTCGTCCCCGGCGACGACCGGGCCGCGCGGGTGGCGAGCGGCGCCCTGCCGCAGTTCCACGTCACCGAGGACGACTACAACACGTACTACATGAACCAGCTCTACGAGCTGTTCACCCAGTACGGCCCCATCGACGAGCTGTGGCTCGACGGCGCCAACCCGTGGGCCGGCTCCGGCGTCAGCGAGCCGTACGACTTCACCGCCTGGTTCAAGCTGATCAGGAGCCTCTCGCCGGACACCGTGGTCTTCGCCGGACCGCAGGGCACCCGGTGGGTCGGGAACGAGGCGGGGGTGGCCCGCGACACCGAGTGGAGTGTCGTCCCCACCACCGCCGACCCGTCCACCGCGCACAACGAGGGCCTGATACCGGGCGGCGCCCAGGCCGAGGACATCGGCTCGCGGAGCGTGCTCACCGGGCCCGGCGTGCACTACCTCCAGTGGGACCCCGCCGAGGCGGACTCCTCGATCAGGCCCGGCTGGTTCTACCACGCCGACGAGTCGCCGCAGTCGCCGGAGCAACTCGTCACCAAATACCGGCAGTCCGTGGGCCGCAACGCCGTCATGCTGCTGAACACACCGCCGGGCACGGACGGCCGGATCGCCGACGCCGACGTCTCCTCGCTGACGTCGTTCGGCACGGCGATCCGCGACACCTACGGCACGAACCTGCTGACCGGGCAGCGGTCACTCACCGACGACGACCTGCGCACGGGGTGGTCGCCGCCGGGCGGTGCGACGACCGGCACACTGACGCTGTCCCTGCCGGAGCCGGCCACCTTCGACCAGGTGGGGCTCGGTGAGGACATCACGCGTTCGCAGCACGTCGAACACTTCGGCGTCGACGCCTGGCGGGACGGGCGGTGGGTTCCCGTCGGCACCGGCACCACCATCGGGTACCAGCGTCTGCTGGTCCTCGACGCGCCGGTGACCACGACTCGGCTCCGCGTCCACATCGACGCGTCCCGCGCCACGCCGCACCTGGCGTCGGTCGGCCTGTACAGGACCGCTTCCCGCTAGGGGCACCCCGGTTTCCCGGCTTCCCCGGAGGCGCGGAGCCCCGCGGCCGGGCGGTGGCCCGACCGCGACAGGGGCTGCCACCTCGGGGGCGGCGGCGATCTGACGGTTCCTCCGTGGCCGGGCGCTCCTCCTCCCCCGCCTTGAAGGCGGGGGAGGTGCCCCCGTCCCCGCGCCCCGGAGATGGGACGGGGCGCAGCCCCGTCCTGAAGGGGCGCGGGGAACTGCGCGAGCAACCCACCACGGCTGGTGGCCCGGCTGCGACAGGGATTGGGCCCTCGGGGGCGGCGGGGATCTGACGGTTCCTACGTGCCCGGGCGCTCCTCCTGCCTCGAAGGCGGGGGAGGCGCCCCCAGCCCCGCGCCCGCGTCGTGCCGCCCCTTCCGGGGCGAAGCCACAACAGCGCCCCCCTGGGCAGGGAAAACGGTCCGGGACCGCCGAGGGGGCCGGGATAGCATGACGCGGTGAACGACCCACGAGCCCCGCACAGGAAGCCGTCGCGGGCCCCGTCCGCGCCGGTGAAGGCGGGGCGGGCCGCCACGCTCGCCGACATAGCCCAGGAGGCCGGCGTGTCGGCCTCCACCGTCTCCAAGGTCCTCAACGGCCGCACGGATGTCTCACCCGCCACCCGCGGCCGGGTCGAGAAGCTCCTCAGGGGCCGCGGCTACCAGCGCAGGAGGAGCGTCGAGCCCTCGTCGCCGCTGCTGGACCTGGTCCTCTACGAACTGGGCAGCCTGTGGGCGACGGAGATCGTCCGCGGTGCCGAGAACGTCGCACGCCAGGAGGGGATGAGCCTCGTCCTCTCCGAGGCCTCCGCGGGACCGCGGGTCGGGCAGTCCTGGCTGGACGGGGTGCTGGCGCGCAACCCGGTCGGCGTCATCCTGGTCACCTCGGCCCTCGACGACGGGCAGCGCGCCCAACTCTCCGCGCGCGGCATCCCGTTCGTCCTGATGGACCCGGCCGGCGACCCCGGCGACGACGTGCCGTCCATCGGCACCACCAACTGGCAGGGCGGCCTGGCCGCCACCCGGCACCTCCTCGGGCTCGGGCACCGGCGCATCGCGGTGATCAGCGGCCCCCGGGTGATGTGCAGCCGCGCCAGGGTCGACGGCTACCGGGCCGCGATGGAGGAGGCCGGCGTCCCCGTCGACGAGGACCTGGTCAGGCCCGGCAGGTTCGTCCAGGAGACCGGCCACGCCGCCGGCCTCGGCCTGCTCACCATGGCCGACCGCCCCACCGCCGTCTTCACCGGAAACGACCTCCAGGCCCTCGGCCTGTACGAGGCCGCCTGGGAGCTGGGCCTCAGGATCCCGGAGGACGTCAGCCTGGTCGGCTTCGACGACCTCACGGTCTCCCGCTGGATGGGGCCGCCGCTGACCACGGTCCGCCAGCCGCTGGTGGAGATGGCGGAGGCGGCCGTACGGCTCGTCCTCGACCTCAGGCGCGGCAGCGCCGCCGGGCTGCACCGCGTCGACCTGGCGACCAGCCTGGTGGTGCGCAGCAGCACCTGCCCGCCACCGGACACCCTCCGCCCGGCCCGCCGCCGGCATCGCGACCGGGGCACCGGCCACCCGTCCCGGTAGGCCCCGCCACGGCGCCGGCCACGGGCGCTGAGGGAAAGAGTTTCGAAATTTTCGGCCCCGCGTGCGGATGCGGGGTACCGGTGTCGGGTGTCGTCGGCCGGGGTGTGAGTCCTCTCTGAACTGCTCTTCTTTCCCAGTACATGCTCTGGTTGCGGGTCGTTCCGAGCGGTGTCCGGATCCCCACTTCTTGACTGTCCACGGTCATGGTGCGATAGTTTCGGAACGAATTTCGAAATCTCGGGTGTGAGATGCCCGACGTGCGCACCAACGCCCGCGGGCCGGCCGACGGACCCGGCCGACGGCACGACGACCGTCACCCACCCGTGTGAGCGGACGGACGGCACACCGCCGCACGCACGCGAGGCACCGGCACCCGCACCCGCACCCGCACCCGAGCGCACGACGAGCACATGAGCACGTGCACACCGGCACCCACGACACCCGCAGCCCAGAAAGGGCCCACGATGCTCACCAGACTCCGCACCACCGTGCTGGCCGCGCTGGCCGCGTCGGTCCTGTTCACGGCAGGCGCCGTGACCTCCGCCTCCGCCGAGTCCGCGAAGCCGGCCGCGGCCACCGAGGTGCGCACGCCCGCCGCGACGCTGACGCAGGTGACGAACTTCGGGAACAACCCCGGCAACCTGAGGATGTACGAGTACGTGCCGGACTCGGTGCGGCCCAACCCGGCGGTCCTGGTGGCCGTGCACTACTGCACCGGCAGCGCCCAGGCCTTCTTCTCCGGCACCGAGTTCGCGAACCTGGCCAACCAGTACGGCTTCATCGTGGTCTACCCCGACGCCAACGTCAGCGGCCAGTGCTTCGACGTCTCCTCGCCGGGGGCCCTCCGGCACGACGGCGGCAGCGACCCGACCAGCATCGCGTCCATGGTCAGGTACACCATCCAGCAGCACAGGGCGGACGCGAGCCGGGTCTTCGTCGTCGGCGCCTCGTCCGGCGCGATGATGACCGACGTCCTCCTCGGTGACTACCCTGATCTGTTCAAGGCGGGCACGGCCTTCATGGGCGTGCCCTTCGGCTGTTTCGCCACCACCGACGGCTCCGGCTGGAACACCGCCTGCGCCAACGGGCAGATCATCAAGACCCCCCAGCAGTGGGGCGACCTGGTACGGGGCGCCTACCCCGGCTACAGCGGCGCCCGGCCCCGCGTGCAGCTCTGGCACGGCACGGCCGACACCACGCTGCGTTACCCCAACTTCGGTGAAGAGATCAAGCAGTGGACCAATGTGCTGGGCGTCAGCCAGACCCCGGTCTCCACCGACCAGCCGCAGTCCGGCTGGACCCGCACCCGGTACGGCAGCAACACCACCCAGGCGCCGGTCGAGGGCATCAGCATCGCCAACGTCGGGCACTCCCTGCCCACCAGTGGCATGGCGGCCCGGGCCCTGGCCTTCTTCGGCATCACGTCCTGACGGTGGTTCCGGCCTCCTGAGCACACCATGACCGGCGCGCGGCCGGGGCGGGCGCCCCGGCCGGACGCCGGTTCACCCCTGACGGCGTGGGTAGGCCCGTACGGCCCGCCCGCGCCCGTCCCGGCGTTTAGAGTGCGAGCGTGCGGATACGGCGGGCCCGCCCGGACGAGGCGGCGGCACTGAGCGCGCTCGCGCTGCGCTCCAAAGCGCACTGGGGCTACGAGCCGGCCTTCCTCGCCGCCTGCGGCCCCGACCTCACGCTGCGGCCCGACGAGGTGGCGGCGCGCCGGACGGTGGTCGCCGAGGACGCGGCGACCGGCCGCCCCGCCGCCTTCGGCACCCTGGAGGGCGAGCCCCCACACGGCGCCATAGGGATGCTCTTCGTCGAGCCCGACCTGATCCGCAGCGGCATCGGCGGGCTGCTCTACGGCCACCTGCTGGAGACCGCCCGAGGCCTGGGCTTCCGGCGGCTCGCCATCGACTCCGACCCGCACGCCGTCGGCTTCTACCAGGCGTACGGGGCCCGCTTGGCCGCGGACGGCCCGCTGCCCAGACTCCATGCGCACCTCGGTGAGCGGGCCCCCTGGGCGCAGGCGTGGACGGGCGGCCGGCGGGCGGTGCACCTCGGCAACGTCACCGAGTTCCAGGCGCAGTTCGGCCCGGTCGGCGCCGCGGGCCGCCGCGCGGGCGGCCACTACGCGTGCCTCACCGCCTTCGCGGGACCGCACCCCGCCGCGCTCGTCCTGCCGCGCACGGTGCCCGACGGCTGGATCACCCTGCTGCGGCACCGGCTGGGCTGGTCGGAGGTGGAGGTCCACGACGGGCTCGACGACGGGCTCGACGACGTGCTCGGGGGCGGGACGGACGGCGGGACCGGTGAGAGAACCGGGCGCGGACCCGGTGGTGGGATCGCTGACTGGGGTGGGGGCGGGGTTGGTGACGGGCTCGGTGACGGGCTCGGCGCCGGGGGCGGGGGCGCGCCGGACGGTCTGAGCGCCGGGGTGCTGGCCCGCCCGGCGCTCGCCGAACGGCTGCGCGGCCTGGGGCCCGTCGTTCCGTGGGGGCAGACCGCGGCCTCGGCGGCGCTGAGCGGGCAGCCGTTCCGGCCCGGTGCGCTGCGCCACGAGTCCAAGCGCGCCGCACACCGCCTCTTCGCCCGGCTCGCCCCCCGGCACCCCGGCATCGTGGTGCCCGCGCAGTGGGCGGTGGCGGGCCGGGGCCCGGCCGCGCTGCGGGCGCTGACGCTGCTCGGGGCCGGCGGCGCGGTGCTCAAGACCGAGCACGGTGTGGGCGGTTCGGGCACCCGTGCGGTCACCCGGATGCGCGACCTGCCCGGCGCGCTGCGGGCGCTGCCGGCCGGGCCGCTGCTGGTGGAGGAGTACGTCACGGCCGAGGGGACGCACGCCGAGGGGACACGGGGTTGCGGAACGCCGGGCGACGGGACACGTGGTGACGGGACGCCGGGCGACGGGACGAACGGGTACGGGACGCCGGGCGACCGTGCGGACCTCACCTACGACGGCATCGTGGCCTCCTCCGGGATCGTGTACGACGTCGGCGTGGCCGCCATGGACGTGGCCGGCACGGCGTACCGGGGCGCGACCGTCGGTCCGGGCGCCGTCCCCGCGCACGCGGTGGCCGTGGCCCTGGACTTCGGACGTGCCGTGGGCCGGGAGCTGGCGGAGTGCGGCTACCGGGGCTGGTTCGACGTCGACTTCGTGGCCGCCGGGTCCGGCCGGCTCGCGCCGACCGAGATCAACCTGCGGCTGACGGGGCCCGCGGCGGCGTTCATGGTGAAGGCCCGGCTGGACGAACTGCGCGGCGGCGAGCACGTGGTGCGCTCGCTCGACTCCGTTCCGCTGGGCGCGCGGCTGCCGGACGCCCAGCTGATGGCGTTCCTGCGGGAGCTGACCGAGCGGTGCGCGGCGGCGGGGGCGGTGCTCGTGCCGTCGATCCCCACGGCCGCGTTCGAACCGGCCCCGTTCCTCGGTGTGCTGCTCGCGGCCCGTACGCTCGCCGCCCTCGATGCCGCGGAGACGGCGGTGCGCAGCGCGGCCGCCGACACGGGCCGGATCTTCGGGACGGTGGCGGGCGGCGGCTGACGGCGGCGGCCCCGCAGCGCACCCCCAGGGCCCGCCTGCGCACCCCACGGCCGACCCGCAGCGCCGCCTGCGCCCCCACGGCCGACCCGCAGCGCACCCCCCGGGGCCCGCCTGCGCACCCCACGGCCGGCCCGCAACGCACCCCGGGGCCCGCCACGCAACGCACCTCGGGGCCCCGGCACCCGGACGTGCCCGCCGACCGGTCCGGGACAGGACCTCAGTGGTGCACCGCTCGCCGCCGCACCGCCCACAGGCACACGACCCCCGCGGCGACCATCAGTGCCACGTTGAAGACGTAGACGAGGGCGGCCTGCCGCGGCCAGTCGGTCTTCGTCGCCAGCCGGTAGAAGTTGTCCTGCGGCCACCACGCCACCAGCAGGTAGCCGAGGGAGAGGTGGGCCGCCGTGGTGAGGGCGCCGCGCCCGCCCCGTGCGACCATCCGGCGGCGGCCGGTCAGCAGGAACGCCACCCCCGCCCCGAACGCCAGGCTCTCCGCGACGTACAGCAGGAAGAACAGCCCGCTCCACGGCCCCGGAACGCCCGTGAGGTCGGTCGAGCCGGGCCAGAAGACGTCGGTCAGCGGCCAGGAGGCGACGGCCGCCAGCCCCGGCACGAGACAGCCGCGGGCGAAGGCGGCGAACTCCTCGGGTGAGAGGTCGCCGCCCTTGCCGGAGTTCGCCGTGGCGCCCCTGAGGGCGGGCAGCGGCAGGGCGTCGCGGTCCACCTTCCCGCCGGCGTTCCTCGGCAGCTCCTTCAGCGTCACCACCGTGCCGGGTATGTGCGCGGCGGGGACGAGGCCGGTCAGTGCGGCGCGTACCGAGCCGGCGTCCGACCGCGGGGCGTCCTCGGCGGGCACCACGAACGCGATGAGCTTCTTGCCGGTGCGACCCCCGTCCGCGGTGACGACGGCGGCGCCCACCCAGGGGTCCGCCGCCAGCGCGGCCTCCACCGGGTAGGGGTCGACGACGCGGCCGGCGACCTTCACCAGGTGGGCGGTACGGCCGCGGAACTCCAGCAGCCCCTTCTCGTGGCGCCGGGCCAGGTCACCGGTGGAGACCGGGTCCCCGCCGCCGGGCGGCGCCAGCCATATCCGGCCCTTGCGCAGCGTCACCGTGCAGCCGGGCAGCGGCGTCCCGAGGAACACCGCTCGCTCCGGGTGCTCCTGCGGGCCGGGCAACTGCTCGGGCTCGAACCACGTTCCGCACCCGGCGGTCTCGGCGGTGCCGTACAGGCTCACCACCCGGGCGCCCGGGGCCGCGAGCCCCTGGAGGCGCAGGTGCTCGGCCAGCCGCAGCGGCTCGCCGGAGACGGCCAGCAGGCGCAGGGCGGGCAGGCCGGGGCCCGCCAGCAGCCGGGCCGCCGACGCCGGGTTGGCGTCCGCCACCGTGACGACCGCGGGGTCCGCCGGACGCGGCGCCGGCTCCAGGGTGGCGCCCGCGCACAGCGCACGCACCCAGCCCGCCGTGAACGCCGTGCTGTCCGGCGGCGCCGTCACCAGCACATGGTCGTCGGGGGAGAGGGCGTACAGGCCGGACCAGGCGTCCCGGGCGGCCGTCCAGCGGTGGTGGTCCAGGTGCACGGCGCGGCGCTCGCCGGAGGTGCCGGCGGTGAACAGGACGGTGGCCGTGCCCCCGGTGCGCGCCGCGTCCGCGGGCTCGGGGTGCGGGCCGTCGGACGCGTCCGCGTCGAGCGGGATCGCCGTGCGGTGCTTGCCGTCGTCGAGGCGCGGCAGGTCCCGGCGGTAGGCGAGGACGGCCGCGGCGTCGGCGGCGCCCAGCAGGCGGCGCTGCTCCTGGGCGGGCAGCGTCGGCGGCACGACGGTGTAGGCACGGCCGGCGGCGAGGACCGCCAGCATCGCCACCACGGCCTCCGGCAGCCGGTCCGTGCAGATCGCGACGGGGCCGGTGCCGGGTGGTGCGCCGAGGCGGGCGGTGAGCCGGGCCGTGAGCCGGCCGGCCGCCGCGGTCAGCTGGGCGTACGTCAGTGTGCCTGCCCCACTGACGACGGCGGCCGCCTCCGGCGCCCGCCGTGCATGGTCGGCCACGATTTCGTGCAGTAACCCCCCGTTCATGTGCAGATACTCTCAGATGCTGCGCCCTGACGGTAGAGAGCGCCCACGACGTCCTCGCGCCCCTTGTCGGGACGCCGTGGATGCCGGCCGGCCCCGGCCCGCCCCGGGGCGCCCCGGGGCGCCCCGGGGCGCGGGGCTGTGCCCGCAGACCCGGCCTCGCAGGGGCGCGGGGCCGTGTCGATATGCGGCTCGGGTCGTCACCGCCCCGAAAGGGGCAGCCGCCGTCGCGGCCGGGCCGCCGGCCGCACCGGGCAATGCGCAGGCGGGACAGCCGAAGGCAGGTCAGTCCCTGTGTGCGCGGTGTGTCAGTGGCCGGGTGCTCGGCGACGACCCGCGCGGCGACGGCGACCCGAGCCTGGCGCAGTTCGGCCGGCAGGTCACGCCGAACACCCACGCACCGGCCGAGCGGTTCGCCATGCCGGGCAACCTGTCGGGGCGAGCGGATCAGCGGCTACGCGGACGGTAGCGGGGCCGGCCCACCACCGTGGGCCGGCCCGGTGGGCGGTCCGGCGGCGCGGTGGGGCGGTGGAGCCGTGGCGCGGTGGTGCCGTGGTGGCGGATTCCTGAAAGTTCGGCCGCGGCCTTGACGGCGGCTTTGGTCTAGTCCAAATATGTACGCACCGCCGCCGGTTCGGTGCCCCATACAGGCTCTTCGCGAGCCTGATCCGCCGGAGCCGGTGGCCCCCCACGCTGTCATGGAAGGACACACGACTATGCGCCGCCTCTTTGGCATGCCCACATCCGGAAAGCCGACCACTCGGGCCGCGATGGGAGCGGCGGCGGCCGCCCTCGCGGTCGGCACGGCGGCCGTGGTGGTCCCCTCCGCGTCCGCGGAACCGGCACCCAGGCTGGCGGCCGGCACCTTCGCGCCGTACACGGACATGTCCAACTCCAACCAGGGTCTGCTCGACACCGCCATCAGCGACCACGGCGTCAAGTCCTTCACCGCCGCCTTCGTGCTGGGCTCCGGCTGCAACCAGATCTGGGGCGACACGCTGCCGGTCGGCGACGACCCGAACACCGACCCGCTGATCAAGAAGGCGCAGGACGCGGGCGCCTCGGTGATCGTGTCCTCCGGCGGCGCGGCCGGCCTGCCGCTCGCCTGGACCTGTACGGAGCAGAGCCAGATCGAGGCCGGCTACCAGAAGATCATCGACTCCTACGGCGTGACGTCGCTGGACTTCGACATCGAGGGCGGCGCCATCGCGGACACCGCCGCCGCGACCCGCAACATGCAGGCGATGAAGAGCCTCAAGGCCGCCAACCCCGACCTCACGTTCTCCGTCACCCTGCCCGTGCTGCCGGACGGGCTGACCGCGGACGGCGTCAACATCATCAAGGCCGCCAAGGACGCCGGCGTCAAGATCGACGTCGTCAACATCATGACGATGGACTACTACCAGGGCGACCAGGACATGGGCCAGGCGGCGATCTCCGCGGCCGAGGCCACCCTCAAGCAGATGCAGTCGGTCGACTCCGGCTACGGCTACGGCAACCTGGGCATCACCCCGATGATCGGCGTCAACGACGACAACTCGACGTTCTCGCTGGACAACGCCTCCTCGGTGGCGAGCTGGGCCGCGGGCAAGGGCGTCGGGCGACTGTCGTTCTGGTCGGTGAACCGGGATACCGCGTGCGGTTCCGTGGCGAAGAAGAGCATCGACAAGCCCGACGCCTCGTCGACGTGCAGCGGCGTCCCGCAGGACCAGCTCGCGTTCGCCGACGCCTTCAACGGCTGAAGCGTGGAGTGACCCGGGAGGTCGCCTCGGGGCCGACCCGGGAGGTTGCCTCGTGGGCCGGTCCGCGCCCCGAGCAACGGCCCGGCAGGGGTTTGGCGTTGGGATGGGACGCCCCTGCCGGGCCGTTCAGCCGTGCGCCGACTCGGCCGCCGCCGGTCACCGGACCGCCACCCGGTCACCGGGCCGCCATCCGGTCACCGGGCCGCCATCCGGTCACCGGACCGCCACCCGATCGCCGGACAGTCACCGGTGACGGGCCCGCCGTCGGCGTGACGGGCCCGCCGCCCGGCGCAACGGGCCCGCCGCCGGTCACCTCGGGGCGGGGCCGCGGGCCGCTTCCCGGTCCGCGGTGCGGCGGGCCAGCGCCGCCCGGCAGGGCCGGGTGCGCGGCGGGCGGGGCGCCGGGTCCGGCGCGGGCAGCCGCACCGTGAAGCACGCGCCCGAGCCGGGCGCGCCCGCCACGCGGACCGTTCCGCCGTGGCCGTGCACCACCTCCCGCACCAGCGCGAGACCGATGCCGAACCGCCGCCCCCGGCCGCCCTCCCCGTGCGTGAACCGCTCGAAGAGCCGGTCGGCCCCGCGGGGATCGAGGCCGGACCCGGTGTCCCGCACGGTCAGCTCCACGGTGCCGTCCCCGGCCGCGCCGACGGCGACGGTGACGGCGCCGCCCGGCGGGGTGTGCCCGAGGGCGTTGTCGACCAGCGCGGAGACGGCCCGGCGCAGCGCCGACGGCACGCCCGCCACCAGGTGGGGGCCGCCCGCGCCCGCCTCGACGTGCGCGGTCAGAGACACCCCCGCCGGCTCGGCGCGCACCTGTTCCTCCCGGCAGATCTCCTCGGCCAGCGCCCCGAGGTCCACCGTGGTCCGCTCCCCGGGGGCCGACGCAAGCCGCGCGGACAGCAGCAGGTCGTCGATCACATCGCCCATCTGCCGGCTGTTGGCGACCAGTTGCCGCAGGTCGGCGGCGACCTTGTCGGGCAGCGCCAGCGTGCCGGCCAGCCGCGCCAGGAGCTGGGCGCGGGTGTGCAGCCGGGTCAGCGGGGTGCGCAGCTCATGGCTGGCGTCGGCCACGAACCGGTGCTGACGGGAGAGCGCCTCGCCCAGCGGGGCGGTGACCCGGCGCGCCAGCAGCGCCCCGACGAGGGCCGCACCGGCCAGTCCCGCGGCCTCGGCCACCACCACGGCCAGCAGCAGCCGGTGCCTGTCCTGCCGTGCGTACCGCAGGTCGCGCACCGCCTGCACGACGTCCCGGCCGCGGTGCGTGGTGAGCACGCGGTACCGCCCGCCGCTCACGGTCACCTCCCGCTCGATGTCCGGGTGCCCGGCCCCGACCGCACGCAGCGGCCCGGCCAGCGGGAAGCCCACCGGGGTGCCGGGCGAGCGGTAGGTGGTGGCGCCGCGGACGACCACCAGCGAGACACAGGCCGGCGGTGCGTCGACGTCGGCGTGGCGGGCCGCGTAGCGCAGGTCGCGGCCGATGTCCGAGGACTGCCCGGCGCCGGTCACCCCGTAGATCACCCCGCCCACCGCCAGCAGCAGGACCGCGGCCACGGCGGTGACCCAGGCGGTGATCGCGCGCCGGGCACGCGCCAGCATCCGGGCCTGCGCGCCGTCCGGCGTCCGGTGCTCGTCCGGCGACCACCGCTCGTGTGACGGCCACCCCCCGTCCGGCGTCCACCGTTCGTCCGGCGCTTGGCGTTCCTCCGGCGTCCACCCCTCGTCCGGCGTCCACCCCTCGTCCGGCGCTTGGCGTTCCTCCGGCGTCCACCGTTCGTCCGGCGCTCGGCGTTCCTCCGTCGTCCGGCGGCCGTCCGGCGTCCACCCCTCGTCCGGCGTCCACCGTTCGTCCGTGGCCGGCCGCCCTTTCGCCGCCCGGCGCTGGTCCGTTGTCGGCCGCCCGTCCGTCGTCCGTCGCTCGTCCGGCGTCCGGCGCCCGGCCGTCGTCGGCCGCCCGTCCGTCGTCCGGCGCCCGGCCGTCGTCCCGCGCTCCTCCGGCGTCGCGGCGCGTCTCACAGCGTGCCCAGCCGGTAGCCGAGGCCGTACACCGTGCGGATCACGCCGCGGCCGAGCTTGCGCCGCAGCTGGTAGACGTAGGTGTCCACGAGGGAGTCGGCGGAGGTGCCCGCGGCGAGCCTGCGGTGCAGGTCGCGGCGGCTGTGGACGGTGCGCGGACGGGCGGCGAGCATCCGCAGCAGCTCGCACTCGCGGCCCGACAGCGGCACCTGACGGCCGTCCGGCAGCCGCACCTCACGCCGCGCCACGTCCAGTTCGCCGGCGCCGACCGCCAGCACCTCCGCCGTGTCGAGGTGGCGCCGCAGCAGCGCGCGCACCCGGGCCAGCAACTCGTCCACGTCGAACGGCTTTCCCAGGTAGTCGTCGGCGCCGGCGTCCAGGCCCGCCACCCGCTCCGCGGCCTCGCCCAGCGCGGTCAGCACCAGGATCCGGGCCGTGACGCCCACCCGGCGCAGCCGTGCGACGAGGTCGAGCCCGTCGGCCGCGGGCAGCCCGCGGTCCACCACCAGGACCCGGTGCACCCGGTCCAGCGCCAGGTGCAGCCCCTGCTGCGCGTCGTGGGCCACATCGACCAGGTAGCCCTCCTGTGTGAACAGGTCGGCGAGCATCCGGGCCTGCTCCGGGTCGTCCTCCACGAGGAGCAGGCGCCGGTCCTGCGCCGCTTCGGATGGTCTGTCTGACACCGCCCGTGCCTCCAGGTGTGCTGTGCCGCCCATGCCGGGCCGGACGGCCGCGGGCGGCACGGCGCGGCCTGCGGCCCCCTCCCGGACGGCCCGGGCCCCCGCCCTCCGGGAGCTGCCCTCACCGTGAACTCACCGGCGCACAAAGGTGTTCCCGAGTCCCGCCGTGCGCCTGAGCCCCCGAGGCAGCGCCGTGCGCGCCGCGCACGCCCCGTCCCACCGGCCCCGCCGGAGCTGCGCGGACCGTCAGGTTCCGAATCCTTGAGATCGCTTTGAGATCCGCGCGCTAGCGTCGCGCCCGCACGTCGTCTGCACCGTATCTGCACCATCCCCCCGCCGCAGCCCATGGAGGCCGCCTTGACGCGTGAACCGCTGGAGAGATCGGTGGCCGGAGCCGGCCCGACGGCTCCGGACGAGCCCGTGGGCACGGGCGGGCCGGCGCCGCGAGCGTGTGCCGGCGCGGCCACTCGGACACGGGTGCGCCCCGGCGCGGTCCGGGAGACCTCGTGCTGAGCGCACGGCCCCGCCTGGTCAAGGGCGGCGCGTTCGCGGTCGGCTCGGTGCTCGTCGTGGCGGGCGTGATGCTGCACGTCCCGGCGTACCTCAGCGTCCGGCACGACGACTTCATGATGGCCGACATGGGCATGGACCCCGCCATGACCACCGGCATGGTGCTCATCCTGATCGGCCTCGCGGCCGCGGCCTGGGGCCTGCTGCCGACCCGCGCCCAGGCCCTGGCCAGGGCCGCAAAGGCGCCGTCCGCGCGCTTCGCGGCCCTGGACGGCGCCAGGTTCACCCGCGCGCACCGCGCCCTGGTGACCGTGCTGACCGTCGCCCTGGTGGTGGACACCATGAAGCCCGCCTCGCTCGGCTTCGCCGTGCCCGGCATGCGCACGGAGTACGGACTGAGCGCCGACCAGGGCTCGCTGCTGCCGCTGATCGCGATCGTCGGCACGGTGGTGGGGTCCCTGGCCTGGGGCTGGGCGGCCGACCTGTACGGGCGCCGCGCGACGGTGCTGATGTCGTCGCTGATGTACGTGGCGACGTCCATCTGCGGGTTCATGCCGTCGTTCGGCTGGAACCTCGTGATGTGCTTCCTGATGGGCGCCGCGGCCGGCGGCATGCTGCCCACCGTCTACTCGCTGATGTCCGAGTCGGTGCCGGCCCGCCACCGGGGGTGGCTGGTGGTGGCGCAGAGCGGGTTCAGCGCCGCCGTGGGCTACCTGGTGGCGAGCGGCTGCGCGACGCTGCTCGTGCCGCACCTCAGCTGGCGGGTGCTGTGGCTGCTGAACCTGCCCACCGGGCTTCTGCTGCTGCTCCTGCGCCGTTGGATCCCCGAGTCGCCGCGCTTCCTCATCGCCTCGGGACGCGGGGACGAGGCGGCACAGGTGATGGCCCGTTACGGCATCCAGGCGGTCGCCGAGGACGCGGCGGTCCCGGCCGAGGAGCCGGCGGCCGAGGCGGCGGTGCCGAACCGGCTGCGCACGCTGCTGTCGGCGGCCTTCCGGCGGCAGACCGGTGTCATCGTGCTCTTCGGCGTGAGCTGGGGCCTGGTCAACTGGGGCTTCATCACCTTCCTGCCGAGCTTCCTGAGCGCCGCTTCGGCCGGGACGCGCGCCAGCTCCCTGCTCTTCGTCTCGTCGGTGTTCGCCGTGCCCGCCACGGGCCTCGCGGCGCTGCTGTACGCGCGGTGGAGCAGCAAGAAGGCGATGACCGGCTATGCCCTCGCGACCGCCGTGGTGCTGGTCTGCTTCGCCGTGCTGCGGCCCGAACGGCCCGGGCACGGCACCGAGCTGGTGGTGCTGACGGCCCTGCTGCTGAGCGCCGCGGGCGGCATGATCGCGCTGCTCGCGCCGTACGCGACGGAGGTGTACCCGACCGCGCTGCGGGCCACCGGCAGCGGGGTGGCCGCCGCCGGCAGCAAGGCGGGCGGGCTCTTCGGGCCGCTGCTGCTCACGTCCGCCCCCGGTATCGAGGGACTTGCGGTGGTCTGCGCCGTGCCGCTGCTCGCGGCGGGCGTGGTGCTCGCCCGCTGGGGCGCGGAGACGCTCGGCAAGCCGCTGGTCGAGACGACCGGGCCCGTCAAGACGGGTCTGCTGGAGGCACCGGCGGATACGTAGCGGCGTCGGTGCCACGTCTATCGGGGGCCCGTCCCGGCCCGGGCCGTCGCCTCGGGCCCTCGGGCCGGCGGTGATCCGCGGGTTTTGCCGGGGCTGGTCGCTCCCGTCACTGCCGCGCAGGCCCGTGCGTAGTCCCTGACGAGGCCGCGGGGGTCGTCCCGGCGCCAGGCCAGTGCGAAGCGGCTCGGCGCCAGACCCGTCACCGGGCGGGTCACCACGCCGCCCAGGGTGAGCAGCGGGGCGTTGCCGGCGGCGAGCAGCACCACGCCGAGACCGGCGACCAGCGCCTCGTAGGTCTCCTCCGTGCCGGCGACCTCCGCGCCGATGCGCGGCGGGCGGCCGCCGCGTGCGTCCGTGGCGAGCCAGTGGTCGCGCAGTCGGCCCGCGCTCGCGGGCAGCGCGAGGAACGGCTCGTCGAGCAACGCCGCGAAGGGGACGCTCGCACGGGACGCCAGCGGGTGCCGCTCGGGGAGCGCGACGAGGCGGGGCTCCTCGGCGACCACCGACCAGGCGTAGCGTTCCTCGTCGGGCAGCGGCAGCCAGACGAAGGCCACATCGCTCGCGCCGTCCGCGAGACCGGCCGTGGGATCGTCCCAACTGACCTGCCGCATCCGCACCGTGACCTCCGGACGGGCGGCGGTGAAACGGGACCGGACGGCGGGCAGCAGGCCGCCGCGGCCCGGGCTGGTGCTCATGCCGACCACGAGCGTGCTCCGCTCGGCCGCCCTCGCCCGCTCGACCGCGTCGAAGGCCTCTCCCCAGGCGTCCAGCACCCGCCGCGCGTGCGGCAGCAGCGCCTCACCCGCCGCGGTGAGGCGGACGCCCGCAGGGTCGCGGGCGAACAACTCGGCGTCCAGCTGCCGTTCCAGTGCGCGGATCTGTTTGCTCAGCGCGGGCTGCGACACGAACAGCCGCTCCGCGGCCCGGGTGAAGTGGAGCTCTTCGGCGACCGCGACGAAGTACCTGAGGTCACGGCCGTGCACATCGGTCATAGCCATCGGTTATCACGACAGGTCTTGGACGGGCAATCGGTCCCCCTGGCAGTCTTGCTGACGCCGGGAGGCCTTCCCGGACGCGCATGGAGGAGAGCGCGGTGGTCACCGCACCCACCCCACTCACCGCACGAGTCATGCGTGCGCACCTCTCGTATCAAGGAGACACGCATGAACAGGGTCTGGCTGATCACCGGCGCCAACAGCGGCTTCGGGCGAGCCCTCACCGAGGCGGCCGTCGCCGCCGGCGACGTGGTGGTCGGCGCGGTCCGGCGCACCGCGACCCTGGACGACCTGGTCGCCGCCCATCCCGACCAGGTGGAGGCGGTCCGGCTGGACGTCACCGACACCGCCGCCGCGGCCGCCGTCGTGGCCGACGTGGCCGCCCGGCACGGCCGGATCGACGTCCTGGTCAACAACGCCGGGCGTACCCACGTCGGCGCCTTCGAGGAGACCACGGACACCGAACTGCGGGCGCTGTTCGACGTGCACGTCTTCGGGCCCGCGGCCCTGGTGCGGGCCGTGCTGCCGCACATGCGCGCCCGGCGCTCCGGCGCGATCGTGCAGATGAGCAGCATGGGTGGGCAGATGTCGTTCGCCGGCTTCGCGGCCTACAGCGGAACGAAGTTCGCCCTGGAGGGCATGTCGGAGGCGCTGGCGGACGAGGTCCGCCCGTTCGGTGTCAAGGTGCTCGTCGTCGAGCCCGGCGCGTTCCGCACCGCTCTCAACGGCAGCGGCTCCGCCAGCGCCGTCCTGCCGGACTACGCGGACACCGTCGGTGCCACGCGCACCATGATGGCGGAGGCCGACGGCACCCAGCCCGGCGACCCCGCGAAGGCCGCCGCCGTGATCATCGCGGCCCTGGATGCCGAGCGGACCCCGCTGCACCTGCCGCTCGGCGACGACGCCGTCGACGCGGTGCTCGGCCACCTCGCCGACGTCCGGACCGACGTGGAGAGCTGGGAGAAGGCCGCGCGGGACACCGCGTTCGCCGGGTGAGCGACTCCGCGTTCGCCGGGTGAGCGACACGGCGTTCGCCGGGTGAGCGACACGGCGTTCGCCGGGTGAGCGACACCGCGTTCGCAGGGTGAGCCCCCGTGACGCGCCGTCCGGGCCGCGTTCCGCGCCGGTGGTGCGTGGAAAAATGTGCGGACCGCCGCCGGCCGGGCGGCGGCCGGGCGAGGGGCGCATCCGAGTGGGCGCCCCGGGCAAGGGGCATCACGGTGGGCACAGCCGGCGAGGAGGGCGCGGGCCGGCCGGGCGCACGGCAGGTCAGGGAGCTGTGCGCCACGGCCGAGCAGATGTGCGCGGCCGCCCGCGCGCTGCTCTCCGACCACGCCCGCGCCCGCGCGGCCGTGCGCGCCGCCCTCGCGCCCGTGCGGGACGAACTCGTCGCCCGTGAGCTCCAGTCCATCCCGGTCTCCCGGCTGAAGGACGTCACCGGGGGCCGGCTGCGGCTCGCCGCGCTGGAGGAGGCCGGCTTCGGCACGGTCCGCCGGGTGCACGAGGCCGGCAGGCACGAGTTGCGGCAGATCCCCGGCGTCGGCGCGCAGACCGCGGACCAGGCCCTCGCCGCGGCCCGGGGAATCGCCCGCGCCGTCGGCGAGACGGTCTCCGTGCGGATCGATGTGGACCACCCCGAGCCGGGCACCACCGCGCTGGTCACCGCCCTGGCGACGCTGGTCGGGGCGGGCCCCGAACTGCGCAGGGCGGTGCACGCGGCCGAGCGTCTCGACACCGGTCTCGGGGAGCTGCTGCCGGCCGCGCGGCCCGCGGCGCGGCGGCTGCGGATGCTGCTGGCGGGGCGCGCCGGGCGGCAGCGGGCGCTCGCGGCGGTGGCCGGGCTGCGGGAGCTGACCGCCGAGGCCGCCGCGCGCCGGGTGCCCCTGCTGATCGGACAGGCCACCGTCGACCTGCTGCGGCCGCCGGTCTCGGAGATCGAGGCCTGGGTCGACTTCGAGCTGCGCCCCGCCGAGTACTACAGCCTGCTCGCCGAGCTGGACGAGGCACCCGGCGACGGCGGCGACCTCGCCGCGGCCCAGGGCTTCCTGCCCTCCGAGGTGGCCGAGCGCGTCCACGCCCAGCGCCTGGACGACACCCACTGCCGGGTCTCCCTGCGCGGCTACCAGGCCTTCGGCGCCCGCTTCGCCCTGGCGCAGCGCCGCGTCATCCTGGGGGACGAGATGGGCCTGGGCAAGACCGTGCAGGCCATCGCGGCGCTCGCGCACCTCGCCGCCGAGGGGCACACCCACTTCCTGGTGGTCTGCCCGGCGAGCGTGCTCATCAACTGGACCCGGGAGGTCAGAGCGCGCAGCACGCTCAGGGCGGTGCCCGTGCACGGCCCCGAGCGCCTCGACGCGCACGCCGAGTGGTGCGCGGGCGGCGGCGTCGGGATCACCACCTTCGACGTCCTGCACGGGCTTCCGCTGCCGGGGGCCGGGGGGCACGGCGGTGCCGCGGGCAGCGCGGGGCGTGCGGACGGTGCGGACTGTGCGGACGGGGTGGGGCGTGCGGACGGGGCGGGGCGCGCGCCGGTCCAGGTCCCGGTGCCGGCGCTGCTCGTCGTCGACGAGGCCCACTATGTGAAGAACCCGGAGGCCAGGCGCTCGCGCGCGGTCGCCGCCTGGGCCGAACGCTGCGAGCGGGTGCTGTTCCTGACGGGCACGCCGATGGAGAACCGCGTCGAGGAGTTCCGCAGCCTGGTGCGCCACCTCAAGCCCGAGCTGCTGACGACCTTCCAGGGCGGTTCCGCGGCGGCCGGCTCCCAGGTGTTCCGCCGGGCCGTCGCCCCCGCCTACCTGCGGCGCAACCAGCAGGACGTGCTGACGGAGCTGCCCGCACTGCTGCACGTCGACGAGTGGGAGGAGTTCGCAGCCGCCGACCGGGCTGCCTACCGGGACGCGGTGGCCGCCGGCAACTTCATGGCGATGCGCAGGGCCGCCTACGCCCACCCGGCCTCGTCCGCGAAGCTCCACCGGCTGTGCGAACTCGTGGCGGACGCCGAGGGAAACGGCCTGAAGGTGGTCGTCTTCTCCTACTTCCGCGAGGTCCTCTCCGCCGTCCGCACGGCCCTGGAGAGCGGTGCGGTGCGGCACGAGGGGGGTGTGGTGCGGCACCAGGGGGGTGTGGTGCGGGACGAGCGGGGTGCAGTGCGGCACGAGGGGGGTGCGGTGCGGGACGAGCGCGGTGCGACGCGGCATGACGGGGATGCTGGACGGCACGAGGGGGGTGCCGGAGGGCATGAGGGGGACGCGGGGCGGCATCAGGCGGGTGCGGCACGGCTCGACGGGAGCCCTCGGGGGCCGGTTCTCGGGCCGGTCTCCGGCGCGGTGCCCGCGGCGCGCAGGCAGCGGCTGGTCGACGAGTTCGGCGCCACCGACGGGCACGCGGTGCTGCTCTGCCAGATCGAGGCGGGCGGCGTGGGGCTCAACCTCCAGGCCGCCTCGGTGGTGATCCTCTGCGAGCCGCAGGTGAAGCCCACCCTGGAGCACCAGGCGGTGGCCCGCGTGCACCGCATGGGGCAGGTGCGCACCGTGCAGGTGCATCGGCTGCTGGCTGCGGGCAGCGTGGACGAGCGCCTGCTCGACATCCTGGCGAACAAGGCCCGGCTCTTCGACGCCTACGCCCGCCGCAGCGTCATGGCCGACGCCAGCCCGGACGCCGTCGACATCTCCGACGGCACCCTGGCCCGGCGGATCGTGGCGGAGGAGCAGCGCAGGCTGGCCGCGCAGGGGGACGGCGGCGCCCCGGCCGCCGCGGCAGTGCCCCGCCCGGTGGTCCCGTCGGCGGCCGAGCCCGGTACGGGCGAGCGGACGGCGCCCTGACCCGC
This sequence comes from Streptomyces sp. DSM 116793, assembly GCF_057320905.1. Lineage (NCBI taxonomy): Bacteria > Bacillati > Actinomycetota > Actinomycetes > Kitasatosporales > Streptomycetaceae > Streptomyces > Streptomyces sp. DSM 116793. Next base: position 6,285,115 of record NZ_CM170494.1, read on the forward strand.
CCCACGGCACCCGGACGTCTCACGGCACCCGGACGTCTCACGGCACCCGGACGTCTCACGGCACCCGGACGTCTCACGGCACCCGGACGTCTCACGGCACCCGGACGTCTCACGGCACCCGGACGCCTCACGGCGCCCTGACCCTCCCCACGGCGCCGCGGTGGGCACCGCCCGCGAGCCGGGGCGGCCGCCGCCCGACGGCCGTCCCGGCTCGCTGAGGCCCACCGCGGCGCCGTGGGGGCGTCAGTCGCCCGCCTCCGGCGCCATGCCCGTCTTCAGGCCGGCCCCGCACAGCGGCACGACCGCAGTGCGGGCGCCCTCGCCGCGGAAGGCGTCGTGCTCGCGAACGGCCGCCCAGCAGGCCACGCCCGTCGACTCCACGTAGAGGCCCCGGGCGGCGAGATCCCGCTGCGCGGACCGGATCTGGTCCTCCGTCACGGTGAGGAAGGTGCCGCCCGAGGCACGCACCGCGCGCAGGATCTGGCGGGCCCGCGGCGGGCGCGGGATGGCGATGCCCTCCGCGAGGGTCGGCCCGGACGGGGCGGCCGCCTCCGGCAGGTCCTCCAAGCCCCGCGCGAACGCCGCGGCGAGCGGCGCGACGGCCGCCGCCTGCACCGCGTACAGCGCCGGCCGCCGGCCGATCAGCCCCGCCGTGAACAGCTCCTCCACCGCGAGCGCCGCGCCCAGCAGCAGGGTGCCGTTCCCGACCGGCACCACCAGGACGTCGGGCAGCCGGCCGCCCATGTCCTCCCACAGCTCGTGGACGTAGGTCTTCGTGCCGTGCAGGAAGTAGGGGTTGTGGACATGGCTGGCGTAGAAGACCCCCGGCTCGTCGGCCGCCTCGCGGGCGGCCTGCGCCGTCGCCTCGCGGTCGCCCGGCACCACCTCGATGTGCGCCCCGTGCGCCGCTATCTGCTCCAGTTTCTTCGGCGAGGTGCCCCGGGGGACGTAGACGGTGCAGGGCAGTGCGGCACGCGCGCAGTACGCCGCGATCGACGTGCCCGCATTGCCGCTGCTGTCGGCGATCACCCGGCGCGGCCCCAGGCGCAGCGCCAGCTCGGCGAGGAGCACCGCGCCGCGGTCCTTGAAGGACAGCGTGGGCATCAGGAAGTCGAGCTTGGCGGAGATCCCGTCCCGCAGCGGCACCAGAGGCGTACGGCCCTCGCCCAGCGAGACGGACGGGTCGTGCAGCGGCAGCGACTCCGCGTACCGCCACAGCGAGCCGACCCGGCCGCCGAGGGACGCGAGAGGCGCGGGCGTGGGCGTGAAGTCCAGGTCCAGGGGGCCCCGGCAGACCGGGCAGCACCAGGCGAACGACCCGGTGCGGACCCGGGTGCCGTCATCGGGGCAGTAGCGATCCGGCAGAGCTGTCATACGCGCAGCGTAATCACCGGCACTGACAGTGGTGCGGAGTGAACCGGAGGGCCGGTGTCGCCGTGTGACCGGGCGGCGCGGCGACCGGCCCGGACGGGCGAACGGCCCGTTCCGGGTGAACGATTGTGGAGAGGGCAAACCCCCAGGTGCAGGGCCTGTAACCACTTCGGGTGATTCTTTGGCCTTTACTTGCGGTAACCACCCTGGGTTGCCAGGCTGTTGCTGTCTGTCAATCTGATGGGAGTGGCCCGTGACATTCGGTGAACAGCCGGCGTACCTGCGCGTCGCAGGTGATCTCCGCAAGAAGATCGTCGACGGTTCGCTTCCGCCTCACGCCCGCCTCCCGTCGCAGGCCAGGATCCGCGAGCAGTACGGCGTCTCGGACACCGTCGCCCTTGAGGCGCGCAAGGTGCTGATGGCCGAGGGGCTGGTGGAGGGCCGGTCGGGATCGGGGACCTATGTGCGCGAGCGGCCCGTGCCGCGCCGCATCGCCCGCTCCGGGTACCGCCCGCCGGGCGGCGCCACCCCCTTCCGGCAGGAGCAGGCGGATTCCGCGGTGCGCGGCACGTGGGAGTCCCGCAGCGAGCAGGCGGAGGCGAGCGCGGGAATCGCCGAGCGCCTCGGCATCGACCCGGGCGACCCGGTGATGTGCACGCGCTATGTGTACCGCGACGCGTGCGACGTACTGATGCTCTCCACCTCCTGGGAGCCCCTAGCCCTCACGGGCCGCACCCCCGTGATGCTCCCCGAGGAGGGCCCGCTGGGCGGCATGGGCGTCGTCGAGCGGATGGCCGCCATCGACCTCGTCGTGGACAACGTCACGGAGGAGGTGGGCGCACGCCCCGGCCTCGCCGAGGAGTTGATGGCGCTCGGTGGCGTCCCCGGGCATGTGGTGATCGACATCCGCCGCACGTACTTCGCGTCGGGCCGCGCGGTCGAGACGGCCGACGTGGTCGTTCCCGCCGACCGGTACCGCCTCGCGTACCACCTGCCGGTGCGCTGAGCGGGACGTCGGGGCGGCGCCGGCGAACCGACGGGTATGCCCGCGCACCCGCTGGGTAGGCGCACAGCCACCACGGAAGGGTGTGGCGCACAGCAGTTGGGCGCGCCGCCACCGACGAGAAGGGGAGGACGCAGTGTCCATGGCGACCAGGGTCCCGACTGGACTCGCGCAGGCGGAGGTTGAGCAGGCCGGACACCAGGAGAGCGCCGGAGAGCTGCCGCAGGTGGAGAACGCGCTCGCCGTCGCCCCGCACGACGCCCGGGAGCTGTCCAGAGTCTTCTTCGCCCGCATGGCGGAGCTGGAGGAAGGCACACAGGAGTACCAGGACGTCCGCAACACACTCATCGAACTGAACCTCGCCCTGGTGAAGTTCGCCGCCACCAGGTTCCGCACCCGGTCCGACCAGATGGAGGACATCGTCCAGGTCGGCACCATCGGCCTCATCAAGGCCATCGACCGCTTCGAGCTCAGCCGCGAGGTCGAGTTCGCGTCGTTCGCCATGCCGTGCATCATCGGTGAGATCAAGCGCTTCTTCCGTGACACCAGTTGGGACGTGCACGTCCCGCGCCGGCTCCAGGAGCTGCGGATCGACCTCGCCAAGGCCACCGAGGCGCTCTTCCAGCGCCTGGACCGCTCGCCCACCCCCGCGGAACTCGCGGCCCACCTGGGCCGCGAGGAGGAGGAGATCGTCGAGGGCATCGTGGCGGCCAACGCCTACACCGCCTCGTCCCTGGACGCCCCGCTGGACAGCGGCAGCGACGAGGGCGGCGAGAGCCTCGGCGACGTGCTCGGCGGGCCCGACGACGACATGGAGATCGTCGAGAACGTACAGGCGCTCAAGCCGCTGGTGGAGAAGCTGGGGGAGCGGGATCGCCGGATCCTCCGGCTGCGGTTCGGCGAGGAGATGACACAGGCCGAGATCGGGGCCGAGCTGGGCGTCTCCCAGATGCACGTCTCCCGGCTGCTGACCCGCATTACGGCGCGCCTCCGCGAGGGGATCCTGGCGGCCGACTGAGCGCCCCGGCAAGGGCGCGGAGAACCGGCGGCACCGCCCACGCCCTTGAGGCAGTGGGGGGAGCGGCCGGCCCCGACGAGACGGTCCGGTCCGGGGACACCCCCAGGCCCTTCAGGCAGTGGGGGACGGCCTGAAGGAGCCGCTTCTGCCGTGTCCGGGCCACCGGTCGGTTGGTGCTTGCCGGTCGCGCAGTTCCCCGCGCCCCTTCAAGACGGGGCTGCGCCCCGACAAGGGGCGCGGAGAACCGGGGCCACCTCCCCCGTCCTTGAGGCGGTGGGGGAGCGACCGGCCCGACGGGACCGCAAGGTCGCCACCGGCCCAGGGCCGGCTCTGTCGCCTCGGGCCACGGACCGGTGGAGGGTGGGTGGTGAGAGAAAGCCACGCGCTCCCTCCACGCCCGAATGCGCCGGGCGGCCCGCGAGCCTTGGGGCGCCGGGCCCCACCCCTCTCCCCGCCCAGCCGGCCGTGGCTGGTTGGGTACCTCCTTGTGTAATTCCGTATCCGCTGAGTGAAGGTCGGGCGTAGGCTCAGGCATATGCGTTGTGCGGTTTCCTTGGCGCTCGGGACCGGACGCCGGCCGGGGACGGAGAGAGGAAAGGGGTGAAGGAGGGCGATGAGCGAGAGCACGACCCCGCTGGTCTGGCTCGTCATACGCAGGGATGACAACGGCAACCGCTACCGGATCGGCAGCTATGCCACCAGGGCGGAGGCCGAGCAGATGGTGGACCGGCTCGACGGGCAGGGCACGAAGCAGCTCTACTCGGTCGAGCGCGTGGGCCGGAGCGGCGCCTCGTGACCGCCCCCGACCCCTGTCGTAGGCTCCGCCCATGACGGTACGGATCATGGGCCGATGACGGAGCGGATCGTGGTGGCGGCCGCCCTGCTCGACCGGGGGCGCCTGCTGGCGGCGCGCCGCAGCGCGCCCCCCGAGCTGGCCGGCCGCTGGGAGCTGCCCGGCGGCAAGGTGGAAGCGGGCGAGCTGCCCGAGCAGGCACTGGTGCGCGAGCTCCGTGAGGAGCTGGGCATCGAGGCCCGGGCGCTGGACCGGGTCCCCGGCCGGTGGCCCCTGAAGCCCGGCTGGGCGCTCCAGGTGTGGACGGCGCGGGCGGTGACGGGCGAGCCGCGGCCCCTCCAGGACCACGACGCCCTGCGCTGGCTCACCCCGGCCGAGCTGTGGGACGTGCCGTGGCTGGACCAGGACGTCCCCGCGGTCCGCGAGACCGCCCGCCACACGGGCCTCCTGCCGGCTTCCTCCATCGGCGTGCGGGGCTCGCGAGGACGTCAGGACCCCAGGGACGTGCGGGCCCCCGAGGGCCATCCAGGCTCCTGAGAACAGAGAGGGCCCCCGGGGATGCAGGGGGCCTCTGGGGATACAGAGGGTGAGGGGCGGGGTATGCCACCCATAGGCCCTTTGTGTTCCCCTCCGCTCGCTTCGCGAGGTGATCGGCGTGATCGACGTCGCGGGTGACTGCGTCCAGTGGACCTTCCCCGCGGATCCCTGTGCCGTGCACGTCGCCCGCGCCCGGGTCCGCGGGCAGCTCGGCGACTGGGGGGCCGAATCCGTCGCCGACATCGCCGCGCTGCTGGTCAGCGAGCTGGTGACCAATTCCCTGCGGTATGCCCGCGGCCCCATCGGCGTACGCCTCGTGTGTACCTCGCCGCACCCCGGCACGCTGCTCGTGGAGGTCTCCGACACCCTCCCCGACCTGCCCTCCTTCCGGGCCCCCGGCCTGGAGGACGAGACCGGGCGCGGACTGCAACTGGTGGCCGGCGCGACCCGCCGCTGGGGCGCCCGGCAGGCCGGTACCGGCAAGGCCGTGTGGTTCGAGCTGTCCCTGCCCGGTTAGAAGACAGGATGGTGCCGGTCCACGGCGGGAAAGAGTTGGGACCGTGCTGTGATCGTGAACACCGTGTCGCATGGGCCCGGAGTGCTGGATACTTCCGACAGCCGCACCTTGAGACCGGTACCGGACGCGGTGAGCTGGAGGGGACGGTTCGCGTGAGCGAGATACCAGCGAGGGCCAGGACGTCCGAGCCGCGGTCGGGCGGTTCCTCGGACGACGAGCCCGGCAATGTACCCGACGATGCCGCGGGCGGCACGGGGGGTGCCGCGGCGAGCCGTGCCGAAAACGCTCCCGGCGAGCGCCCGGCAGCCCGCGATGCGGCGCGGAGCCACCCCCAAAGCGCTGTGGACGAGCCGTCGCCCGGCCCGCGGCACGCCGTGGCGGACGCGGTGACGTCCCACCTCACGGCCCATGTCGCGGGTGCCGGTGAGCCGCTTTCGGACGCGGGGGACCCGGCGGGGCATCCGGACACCCCCGGCGACGGCATGTGGCAGAGCACCCCGCCCGGCTCCCTCTACGACCACCTCAAGGTCGCCTCGTTCTCCATCGGCCCGGACGGCCTGATCGACCAGTGGAGCACCCGCGCCGAGCAGCTCTTCGGGGTCCCCGCGCCACAGGCCCTGGGCAAGGACCCCGTCGAGGCCTTCGTCCCCGCCGAACTCCGCCCGCACGGCCGCCGCAAGATGACGGAGATCCTGGACGGCCGTGAGTGGACCGGCTCCGTCCCCTTCCGCCTGCCCCGCCCCGGCGGCGACCACGACGAGGACATGGCGGGCATCCAGCAGGAAATACCCTCTGTGGGCCCCGCTGAGGTGGCTGGTGAGGCAGGTCGGGCCACCGGCGCCGGCGAAGCCCGTGAGGCCCGTGGCAGCGAGGGGGCCGCAGGCGCGGCGGGGACCGCGCGGGCCACGGGCGCGGCGGCCGACGGCGGCACGGCGGCCACGGAGGCGGGGGCCGACGGCATCGCGGAGATCTATGTGATGCCGACCGAGAACGCGGACGGCGAACACGCCGCCCTCTGCCTCGTCCTCGACGTCCACGTGCTCCGCCACATCGAGACCGACCTCGCCGCCTCGCAGGCGATTTTCGGTCAATCTCCCTTCGGTTTCCTGCTCTTCGACCGCGATCTGCGGGTACGGCGCACCAACCGCCGTTTCGCCGATGTCTTCGGCGGCAGGTCCGAGGACCACCGGGGCCACACCGTCCACGACTACCTGCCGCGGGGCGAGGCGGACCGGCTGGCCGCCGCGCTGCGCAGGGTGCTGGAGACCGGCGAGGCCGTCAACGACATGCAGCTCGTCGGGCCGGCCCCCGGCTCCGCCGAGCGCCGCCACTGGTCGGTCAGCCTCTACCGCGTGCACAGCGGCTCGGGCGCCCCCATCGGCGTCGCGGGCCTCGGCACCGACGTCACCCGCAGGCACGCCGCCGCCCGCGAGGCCGCGCACGCCCGCCGCAACCTCGCCCTGCTCAACGAGGCCGGCGCCCGGATCGGCAACTCCCTGGACCTGGAGACCACCGCCAGGGAACTGCTCGACGTCACCGTGCCCGGCTTCTGCGACCTCGCCTCGGTCGACCTCTACCAGGGCCTTCTCCAGGGGGACGAGTCCCCGTCGGGCCAATGGGCGGCGGCCGGCGCCAAGTCCGGCTCCGGCAGCGCCGAGCTGCGCCGCGTCGCCTTCGCGAGCGCCGTCTCCGACGCACCGTTCACGGGCAGTGGCGGTCCCGCGCCCGTCGCGGTGGGCGCCGTCCACCACTACCCGTTCGCCTCGCCCTGTGCCGAGGCCCTGCGGATCGGCCGCCCCCGGCACATCCCCGGCGACCGGGGCGGCCTCATCCAGTCCACCCTGGCGGTGCCGATGGTGGCCCACGACACGGTGGTGGGCCTCGCGCAGTTCTCCCGCACCAAGGGCAGCGAGCCGTTCGGCGAACGGGACCGCGCGCTGGCCGTCGAGCTCGCCGCGCGTGCCGCGGTCTGCATCGACAACGCCCGGCTGTACCGCCGCGAGCACGAGCGCGCCCTGATCCTCCAGAGGTCCCTGCTGCCGCCCGGCGACCCGGAGGCCTCCGGCCTCGACATCGCCTGCCGCTACCTGCCCGGCAACGCCGCCACCGAGGTCGGCGGCGACTGGTTCGACGTCATCGAGCTGCCCGGGCACCGCACCGCCCTCGTCGTCGGCGACGTGATGGGCCGCGGACTGCGTGCCGCGGTCGCCATGGGCGAACTGCGCACCGCGGTGCGGACGCTGGCGCTGCTCGACCTGGAGCCCGCCGAGGTGCTCTCCGCGCTGGACGAGATCGCCCGCGGCCTCGGTACCCCCGGCGGCGTCCAACAGGCCACCCGGACCGCCCGCCAGTCCCGCGACGCCGACCTCTCCGAGGTCTACCTCGCCACCTGCATCTACGCCGTCTACGACCCCGTCACCCGGCGCTGCACCTTCGCCAACGCCGGCCACCTGCCCCCGGTGATCGTCGAACCCGGCGAGCCCGCGCTGATGCTGGACGTGCCGCCGGGCATGCCGCTGGGCGTGGGCGGCGAGCCGTTCGAGGAGGTCGAGGTCGACCTCGCGGAGGGCGCCCTCCTCGCGCTCTACACGGACGGCCTGGTCGAGTCGCGCGACAACCCGCTCGACGAGGGCCTTCAGGCGTTCGTCAGCACCCTCACCGAGCCGTCCGCGCCCCTTGAGGACGTCTGCGACCACGTCCTCAACACCCTCAACACCCACCACGGCGAGGACGACGTCGCGCTGCTGATGGCGCGCGTCCAGGGGCTGCCCGCGGAGGCCGTCGGCGACTGGACCCTGCCGCGCGAGGCGCTGAGCGTCGGCCGGGCGCGCGAGTACGCCCGCGCCCAGCTGCTCGGCTGGCACCTCGAACCCCTCGCGGACACCACCGAGCTGCTGGTCAGCGAGCTGGTCACCAATGCGCTGCGGTACGGCGAGGGCGAGATCAGACTCCGGCTGCTGCTGGACCGCACCCTGGTCTGCGAGGTCTGGGACGCCGGCCTCGTCCAGCCCCGCAGGCGGCGGGCGCGGGACACCGACGAGGGCGGCCGCGGCCTCCAGCTCGTCCAGCTCCTCAGCGCCTCCTGGGGATCGCGCCGCACACCGCGCGGCAAGACGGTCTGGTTCGAGATGCCGTTGCCGAACGGCAAGACGAGTGCGGATCCGTCAGAAGCGTTGCTGAGTCTCTTCTGACGGGTTCTTGGGGGGCGGGGCGCTCCCCTTCGCCCCTTGCCGATGTGCCGGCCGGTGGTTCGGGGGCGGTGGATGCTGCCGTATCGGGGCGGTGGTGATCTGCTGGTCTCGTCGTGGTTGCGCGCGCAGTTCCCCGCGCCCCTGGGTAGGGGGTGGTCGGCCTGGTTGCCTGGGGGCCTGGGGGCCGGAAGCGGGGGTGCGTGCGGGCCGCCGGATAGCCTGTCCGTTCTGCCCACCGGGTGGGTGGGAGGGACAGGGGGGTCTGGTGGGGGATGTGCGGGATGGTGCGAGACGGGGGCGTGCGGGGGCGCGCGAGTGGATCGGTGCTCGCGCGGGCGCCGGGGCGGTGCGGTGGTGGGGACGGGGGTGGCGCAGTCCGCGGCTGAAATGGGCCCGACGCATCGCGCTCGCCCTGGTGGTGGTGCTCCTCGTCCCGGTGGTCGTCGTGGGCGTGGCGCTGCGGATCGGCTACGCGGGCGATCCCGCGGCCGGCACCACCACCCGGGGCCGTGACGCCCTGTGGCTCGGACACGCCTGGGTGGACGGCCGCAAGGACGACGCCGACGTGCGGGCCCTCGGCGAGCGGCTGCGCGGTACCGGCATCCACGACCTCTTCGTGCACGCGGGCCCGTTGGAGCACGACGGCTCGCTGCCGGCCTCCGCCCACCCGAGGGCCGGGTGGCTGGTCGCGGCGGTGCACCGGGCCCTGCCCGGGGTGCGGGTGCAGGCCTGGCTGGGCGACGAACTGGCCACCGAGGGGCCCACCGGGCTGCACCTGGAGAGCGCCGCCACCCGCGACCGCATGGTGCGCGCCACCCGGCAGATCCTGGGCGCCGGATTCGACGGTGTCCACTTCGACCTGGAGCCGCTGCACTCGGGGGACCGCGCCTACCTCGGACTGCTGGACCGGCTGCGGCATCTGACGCGCTCCCAGGGGGCGGTCCTGTCGGTCGCCGCGCACCAGATCGATCCGCTGCCCCATCTGCACTCCTTCGCCGGCGCCTTCAGCGGGCACCCGAAGTGGTGGTCGCAGGAGTTCTTCGGGCAGGTGGCCCGGCGCGTCGACCAGATCGCCGTCATGTCGTACGACACCGCGATGCCCCTGGAGAGCCTGTACGGCGGTTATGTCGCCGAGCAGACCACGCTCGCCCTGGAGGTCACGCCGCCCACCACGGACCTGCTGATGGGGCTGCCGTTCTACCAGGAGAACAACCCCAGCCACTGGGGCTTCGCCGAGACGGTCGCGGCCGCGGTCCGCGGCACCAGGCTCGGCCTGTCCCGCACGGACCCCGGCCGCGACCACTTCGGGGTGGCCCTCTACGTCGACTTCGCGGCCCGCGAGGAGGACTGGGCCGCCTACCGGGCGGGCTGGCTCCCGTAGTCCCTCAGCGGGGCGGCACCGTCAGAGTCGGCGTGTAGTAGCCCGGGGGTGTGGGCTCGCCGATGGGGCCGCCCTCGGCCTCGACCCAGGCGTGGGCGCGGAAGGGGGCGGTGCGCACGCCGGTGCACCAGGTGGGCCAGGTGCCACCGAGGCGGCACAGCAGGGCGGTGGCCAGAGAGCGTTGCAGACAGCCCTGGCCGGCGCAGCGGGTGCTGACGGCGACGACGGCGTCCCGGGCGGCCCGCGCCTGGGCGGCGGTCGCGGGAGTGGCGCCGCGGCGGGCGAGGTACAGGGCGGCACGGATGCGGCGCGGCGGCAGTGCGGCCAGGAGCCGGGCCGCCGCGACGGCCAGCCGGGCCGTGCGGCGGCGGCTCCGGGTGAGCGGGGTACGGCCCTCGCCGAGGGTGAGGGGGCTGCTCATGCCGTCGTCAGCCGTGCGGTGCGGAGCGCGGTGAGCAGGGCCTCGACGTCGGCCGTCGCGCGTGCTGTGCCGATGCCGTAGCGCGCGTGGAGGACGTGCGCGGCCCGTTCCGGCGTGCCGCCGGCGAGGAGCGTGCGGAGGATCAGCGCCCCGGACGGGTTGAGCTGGAAGTAGCGGCCGCGGCGCTGGTCGAGCAGGACGGTGCCGTGGTCGGTGTCGGTGGCGGTCACATCGGGCTTGAGTGCGAACGGCACAGGGGCCTCCGGGTGGTCGGCGGTCCTCCGGGGGCGGCGACCCCCGGGTCAGGGGCGGTCTGCGGTCTTCGGGTGGCCTGCGGTCCTCGGGTGGCCTGCGGTCCTCGGGTGGTCAGGGTCCCGCGGGGTGGTCGGTGGTCGTCGGGGTCCTCGGCGGGTGACGCCCTACCGGTCGTGCGGCTTTCACGGGGCGGCGCCCGGGGTGGGGGAGGGGACCGCCGCGGAGGCGGTGCCCGGGGCCCGCACGGGTGTGGACGGCAGGGAGCGGAGCCAGACCTCGCAGGCGAGGGTGGTCTCCAGGGCCACCAGCGGCGCGACGGTGGTGTGCGTGGCGGTCAGCGCGGCGCGCACCGCGGCGTCGTCGACCAGCCCGCGGCGGGCCAGCTCCGAGCCGTCGAACAGGGCGAGCAGGGCGGCACGGTGGCGGCGCAGCCCGTCGTAGCCGTCCTCGGCGTAGTCGCCCTTGGTGACGCGGCCGAGGAGGTCGCCGGGGACGAGGCCGCGCATCGCCTCGGCGAGCAGGGGCTTGTAGCGGCGAGGGGTGCCGCGCTCCTCCGGGCGTACGGCGAGGGCGGCCTCGATGACGCGGTCGTCGAGGTACGGCGCGGCGAAGTGCACTCCGTCCGCGGCCATCAGGTGTTCGGCGTAACGGATCATGGCGCCCGCCCGGCGCACGGCCTCCAGGACGGTGTGCGGGCCCCGGCCGGGCGCCAGCGGCTCGGGCCGCCGGCGGGCCGTCTCGACGAGCAGGCCGCGGACGGCCGCCACGGCGTCACCGGTCGCCCACGGGGGCATGCGCAGCGCGGGTGTCCAGCCCAGGTGCGGCAGACGCGGGGACGGGGCCGGATCGCCGAGCCGGGTGGCGCAGTGGGCCAGCCAGGCCGGGAAACAGCGTGACTCGGCGAGCGCGCGCCAGGTCGCACCGAGCGGCCAGTGGCTCATGGCCGCGCGGCCGCGGACCTGCCGGACGGCGGCCCGGGGCCGGGTACGGACCAGGGTGTGCAGGTGGGCCGCGGGGAGCAGGAAGAGCTCGTCGCCGCCGTGCCCGCACAGATGCAGGCGGGACCCGTGTGCGGCGACGCGCCGCCCGACGTCGGCGAACCGCGCCCCCGCACGCACCCAGAACGGCGGCTCCTCCGACACCGTGAACCCCGCCCCGGCCGCCCCGCACCCACCCCGGCCCACCACAGTGCCCGCACCTGGCGCTGTGCACCCCGTCCCGTGCACCGCAGCTCCCGTACCCGGCGCCGGGAGTCCCGCTCCGGGCAAGGCGGAAACGGCGCCCGGCCTTGTGAGTTCCGCGTCTCGCACCGGAGCACCGGCACCGGGCGCACCCGGGCCTGGTGCCGCAGCTCCGGCAGCCGCCCCTGCGAGATCCGCTCCGGGCAAGGCGGAAACGGCGCCCGGCCTTGTGAGTTCCGCGTCTCGCACCGGAGCACCGGCACCGGGCGCACCCGGGCCTGGTGCCGCAGCTCCGGCAGCCGCCCCTGCGAGATCCGCTCCGGGCAAGGCGGAAACGGCATCCGGCCTTGTGAGTTCCGCGTCTCGCACCGGAGCACCGGCACCGGGCGCACCCGGGCCCGGTGCCGCAGCTCCGGCACCCGCCCCTGCGAGATCCGCTCCGGGCAAGGCAGAACCCGCACCCGCCCCCGCGAGATCCGCGCCGGGCAAGGCGGCACCCGCACCCGGCGCCGCGAAGGTGCCGTCGCGCACCGTGGCCCCCGCACCGTCTGCCGCGGAACCCCCGTCCCCGCCTCCCACCCCCGCGAACATGGTGGGGGCCTCCTCGTACCCGAGTACCAGGTGCTCGGCGGTCGGGAGCCGCTCTGTGACGCGTCCCGCCCACAGGGCGTCGTCCCCGCCCGGGTCGAGCTGGGGTGTGCGGACGGTGATCAGGTGGGCGCCGGCGGCGGCCGCGAGGTGGGTGACGGTGCCGGAGTCCATGCCGCCGGACAGGTCCGTGCTCACCACGTCATGGCCGGCGACGCGCCCGCGTACCGCCTCGGTGAGCGCCGCACGCACGGCCGCGGCGCCCTGGCGCACCGTCAGCTCCGGGGCCGGCGGTGCCCACCAGCGGTGCGTGCTCGCCGTCCCGTCCGGCTCCAGCAGGAGCCAGTGGTCCGGCGGGACCTGCGCCACGCCCTGCCACACGGGGCGCTGCGCGAGGGGGAAGGGCACGAAGGGGGTGAGCAGGCGCAGCGCCAGAGCCGTCTCGTCCACGGCGGCACCGGCCGGGCCGGCCAGTGCGTCGGCCCGGTCGGCGGCCACGGTGGCCCCGGCGAGGCGGGTGTGGCAGACCGCGCGCACTCCGGAGGCCGTGCCCTGGACCCGCACCCGGCCGGCCGCCGAGGCGATCAGGTGGGCGCTTCCGCCCAGCCCGCGGGCCGGGCCGTCCAGGTCGCGCACATCGCTCAGCCCGGCGGCGCAGGCGGCGAGGAGGCTCACGGTGGCGGGGCAGAACCCGGCCACCGCCACCCGTGCCTGCCGTACGCCGGCCACCCGGACCGCGCCGTCCGGCCAGCGGCCCACCAGCCACGGCCGCCCCGACGCATGGGGAATCACCCGCGTGCCGGGCCGGGCGGTAAGGACGCGGGCCGCGGGCCCGGCGGCGTCCCCGTCGGGCAGCACCACGAACGTCGTCGCTGCGGACACGAGGGGCCCTCAGGGATTGCCGAAGTAGGTGGCCCCCTCCATGTACACGAATCCGAGGCCCAGGGTGAGGTCGGCGAACCCGCCGACCTCCACGAGCTGCGGCGGCTCGTACCCCGTCTCCTGCGTGGACTCCTCCCGCTGCGTGTGCTCCACGACAACACCGCCTCCCGCTCCGCGCGCCGGCCCGTCGCCGACACCACCGACAGCAGCATGTAGCCGTACGGACACGGTCCGCAACGGCGCTCTGGTGTGCGGGGAGCGCGAGGAGCGCGGGAAGCGGAGCCGCCCCGCCCCGGCGCCCGGCACGAAATGGAGGCGTCCGTAACCCGTCGGCTCCCGGCCCGCCCGCGGATCCGTACGGCGCTGAAAGTCATACCGGCAAAGACGACAGAACCTGTCGGGTTTCCGCGGGAGCATCCTTCCGCCGCCGCTCGCCGGCGAACCAGCCCGGCGCGCGCGTGCACAGGCCCCGGCCACGAGGACCGCCGGGGGCCTCTGAGGGCACTCATGACGGTCATGAGGGCCCATGGAGGCCATGAAGGCCCATGGAGGCCCCAACGGGGCGTCACGGGCCCGCAACGGCGGGTTCCCTGAGACCGGTAGCCCCGAAGAGCCGCAACGGCCCACGGAGGCCCACGCAGGCCCACGCAGGCCCACGGAGGGCCATGGAGGCCCACGGAAGGACGGCAGGTAAGACATGGCGGGACCATTGGACGGCAGGGTCGCCCTCGTCGCGGGGGCGACGCGGGGAGCGGGGCGGGGCATCGCGGTGGAGCTGGGCGCGGCCGGGGCCACCGTCTACGTGACCGGCCGCAGCACCCGGAGCCGGCGCTCGGAGTACGACCGCCCGGAGACCCTGGAGGACACCGCGGACCTGGTGACGGAGGCGGGCGGCCGGGGGATCGCGGTACCGACCGACCACCTGGTGCCCGACCAGGTGAGGGCCCTGGTGGACCGCATCGCGGCGGAGAGCGGCCGGCTTGACGTGCTCGTGAACGACGTCTGGGGCGCCGAACACCTCTTCGCGTGGGACACGCCCGTGTGGGAGCACGACCTCGACAAGGGGCTGCGGCTGCTCAGACTCGCGGTGGAGACCCACGCCGTCACCAGCCACCACGCCCTGCCGCTGCTGCTGCGCTGGCCCGGCGGTCTCGTCGTGGAGATGACCGACGGAACCGCCGAGTACAACCGGGACACCTACCGGGTCTCGTTCTTCTACGACCTCGCCAAAACCGCCGTGCTCCGCATGGCCTTCGCGCTCGGGCACGAGCTGGGGCCGCGGGGCGCCACCGCGGTGGCCCTGACGCCCGGCTGGCTGCGCTCGGAGATGATGCTCGACCACTACGGCGTCACCGAGGAGACCTGGCGCGACGCCCTGGCGCGCCAGCCGCACTTCTGCATCTCCGAGACGCCGTACTACGTCGGGCGCGCCGTCGCCGCGCTGGCCGCCGACCCCGAGGTGCGGCGCTGGAACGGTCGGTCGCTGTCCAGCGGCGGCCTTGCGCAGGTGTACGGCTTCACCGACCGCGACGGCAGCCGTCCCGACGCCTGGCGGTATGTCGTGGAGGTCCAGGACGCCGGGCTGCCCGCCGACCCGTCCGGCTACCGCTGAGGCCCCGGTACGGGCAAGGTCCCCGGCGGCACGGGCATAGGGCCCCGGCGGCACGGGCAAGTGCCCCGGCGGTACGGGCCAGTGTCCCGGGGTACGGGCAAGGGCCCTCGCGCGCACCGCGAGGGCCCTTGACGGGGCCGGGGAGCCCGGCTGACCGGGAACCGGGGACCGGCTACTGACCCCGGCGGCGGATCTTGTTGCCCAGCCACACCAGCGGGTCGTACTTGCGGTCCACCGCGCGCTCCTTCAGCGGGATGAGGGCGTTGTCGGTGATCCGGATGCCCTCGGGGCAGACCTCGGTGCAGCACTTGGTGATGTTGCAGTAGCCGAGGCCGTGCTCCTCCTGCGCGGTGCGCTTGCGGTCCAGGCCGCTCGCCTCGGCCGCGTCCAGCGGGTGCATGTCCAGCTCGGCCACCCGCATCAGGAAGCGCGGCCCGGCGAACGCCGTCTTGTTCTCCTCGTGGTCACGCACCACATGGCAGGTGTCCTGGCACAGGAAGCACTCGATGCACTTGCGGAACTCCTGCGAGCGGTCCACGTCCTCCTGCTGCATCCGGTACTCGCCGGGGCCGAGCCCCTCCGGCGGGACGAACGCGGGCACCTCACGGGCCTTGGTGTAGTTGAACCCGACGTCCGTGACCAGGTCCCGCACCACCGGGAAGGTCCGCATCGGCGTCACCGTGATCGTCTGCTCGCGGTCGAAGACGGACATCCGGGTCATGCACATCAGCCGCGGCCGGCCGTTGATCTCGGCGCTGCACGAACCGCACTTGCCCGCCTTGCAGTTCCAGCGCACCGCGAGGTCCGGCGCCTGGGTGGCCTGCAGGCGGTGGATGATGTCGAGCACCACCTCGCCCTCGTTCACCTCGACGCGGTAGTCCTGAAGGCCGCCCCCGTCGGTGTCACCCCGCCAGACCCGGAAGTGCGCCTCGTAGGACTGGCCCGCGGCGCCGGCGGGTGCGGTGCCGGGCGAGGCGGGGCCGCTCGACGGGGAGCCCTCGGAGGGGGAACCCTGCGCGCTCTGGGATGGTGCCGTGGTCACTCGGACAGCTCCTCTTCGGCGAGGTACTTGACCAGCTCCTCCTTCTCGAAGAGGGCCAGCAGGTCGGGACGGATGGGTTCGGTCTCCTCGCGGGTCAGGTCGATCTGCCCGCGCTGCGGATCGGTGGCGGCCAGGCCGCCGGTGGGGTCGGCGAGCCGGCAGATCAGGTTCACCCGGCGCCACGAGCGGTCCATGCCGGCGTGGTCCTCGCGGGTGTGGCCGCCGCGGCTCTCGGTCCGCTCCAGGGCGGCACGCGCGATGCACTCGCTGACCAGCAGCATGTTCCGCAGGTCGAGCGCGAGGTGCCAGCCGGGGTTGAACTGCCGGTGCCCCTCGACGCCCGCGCGCCGGGCCCGCACCCGCAGCTCGCCCAGCTTCTCCAGGGCCTTCTCCATCTCGCCCTCGCGGCGGATGATGCCGACGAGGTCGTTCATGGTCTGCTGGAGCTCCTGGTGCAGGGTGTACGGGTTCTCCGGGGGCAGACCGGCGGCGGCCTCCTCCGCCACGCCCTTCGGGCCCTCCGCGGAGAACGGCCGCAGCGCCTCGGCCGCCGCCGTGTCCACCAGGGCGTCGGCGACGACCGGCCGGCCGCCCTCGGCCGCCGCCGCGTACTCGGCCGCGTACAGACCCGCCCGGCGCCCGAACACCAGCAGGTCGGAGAGGGAGTTGCCGCCGAGCCGGTTGGAGCCGTGCATACCGCCGGCGACCTCGCCCGCGGCGAACAGGCCCGGCACCCCGCGGGCCGCCGCGGTGTCCGAGTCGACGGCGACGCCGCCCATGACGTAGTGGCAGGTCGGCCCGACCTCCATCGGCTCGGCCGTGATGTCCACGTCCGCCAGCTCCTTGAACTGGTGGTACATGGACGGCAGCCGGCGGCGCACCACGTCCGGGGACATCCGGGTCGAGACGTCCAGGAAGACGCCGCCGTGCGGGGAGCCGCGGCCCGCCTTCACCTCGGAGTTGATGGCGCGGGCGACCTCGTCGCGGGGCAGCAGCTCGGGCGGGCGGCGGTTGTGGTCCGGGTCGTCGTACCAGCGGTCGCCCTCCTCCTCCGTCTGCGCGTACTGCTCCTTGAAGACGTCGGGGACGTAGTCGAACATGAACCGCTTGCCGTCGGAGTTGCGCAGCACGCCGCCGTCGCCGCGGACCGACTCCGTGACGAGGATGCCCTTCACCGACGGCGGCCAGACCATGCCCGTCGGGTGGAACTGCACGAACTCCATGTTGAGCAGCGGCGCCCCGGCGAGCAGGGCCAGCGCGTGGCCGTCGCCCGTGTACTCCCAGGAGTTGGAGGTCACCTTGAACGACTTGCCGATGCCGCCGGTGGCCAGCACCACCGAGGGCGCCTCGATCACGAAGAACCGGCCGGACTCGCGCTCGTAGCAGAAGACGCCCGCGACCCGGCCGTCATCGTCCTTCAGGATCCGGGTGACCGTGCACTCCTGGAAGACCTTGATACGGGCCTCGTAGTCCCCGTGCTCCTTGAAGTCCTCCTGCTGGAGCGAGACGACCTTCTGCTGGAGCGTGCGGATCAGTTCGAGCCCGGTGCGGTCGCCGACGTGGGCGAGGCGCGGGTACTCGTGGCCGCCGAAGTTCCGCTGGGAGATCCTGCCGTCCTTGGTGCGGTCGAAGAGAGCGCCCCAGGTCTCCAGCTCCCAGACCCGGTCCGGGGCCTCCTTGGCGTGCAGCTCCGCCATCCGCCACTGGTTGAGGAACTTGCCGCCGCGCATCGTGTCGCGGAAGTGCACCTGCCAGTTGTCACCGGCGTTCACGTTCCCCATGGAGGCGGCGATACCGCCCTCCGCCATCACCGTGTGCGCCTTGCCGAACAGGGACTTGCAGATCACCGCCGTCCGTGCGCCCTGCTCGCGCGCCTCGATCGCGGCCCGCAGCCCGGCGCCTCCTGCGCCGACCACGACCACGTCCCACTGCTGCCGTTCCACTTGAGCCATCGCTTGTGTCGCATCCCATCCAGAGCAGTCATGGGTCCACCGTCATCGTGGACCCCCAGGCAGTCGCGGGGCTAGAAGAGCCGCGGGTCGCTGAAGGCGCCGCTCGCGAGCAGAAAGACGTAGAAGTCGGCGACCGCCACGCTGATCAGCGACGCCCAGGCGAGCTGCATGTGCCGGGCGTTGAGCTTCCCCACCCAGCCCCACAGGCGGTAGCGCACGGGATGCTTCGAGAAGTGCCGCAGGCGTCCGCCGACGATGTGCCGGCAGGAGTGGCACGAGAACGTGTACGCCCAGATCAGCACGATGTTGACGAGGAAGACGATGGTGCCGAGGCCCATGTGGCCCCAGTGGTGGTGTTCGTCGCGGAAGGAGAGCACGGTGTCGTAGGTGAGCACCCCGGCCACCAGCAGCGCCGCGTAGAACGTGTAGCGGTGGATGTTCTGCAGGATCAGCGGGAAACGGGTCTCGCCCGAGTACGACTTGTGGGGCTCGGCCACCGCGCAGGCCGGCGGCGACGCCCAGAAGCCCCGGTAGTAGGCCTTGCGGTAGTAGTAGCAGGTCAGCCGGAAGCTGAGCGGGAAGATCAGCACGATGATGGCGGGCGAGATGCCCCACCAGCTGCCGAACAGGTCCCAGTTGGGGCCGCCCGCCATGTCACGGCAGTTGTCCGCGAGGCAGGGCGAGTAGAACGGTGAGACGTACGGTGCCGCGTAGTAGTCCGCGTTGGAGAAGGCCCGCCACGTCGAGTAGACGATGAAGGCCAGCAGCCCGGCCGCGGTCGCGGCGGGCGCCAGCCACCATCGGTCGATGCGCAGGTGCGGGGCGTCGATGGCGGCGCGGGCGGATGAGCGTACGCCGCCGGTCGTGCTCGGTCGGGGTTCGGTACCAGTGGCCAACAGGGTTCCTCGGGTCAGGGTGCGTGCCGGTCCCGGGCGCCGAGTCCTTCGTCGTCCAGGCCGTCGTGTTCGTCTGCTTCGTCTGCGGTCGTCCACAGAGAGCTGTCGTACGGGTCGTCGGAGACGGCGACCACCTCCGGCCTGTGCGCGGCCCCGGGCGCGGCCGCCGACTCGCGCAGCAGAGCGATGCTCTCGCGCAGGTGGTCGGCGTCGGTACGGACGCGCCGTACGTCCAGGCCGCCACCCACCTCCTGTTCCAGTCGCCCCACGGTCCGGCACAGGTCGTCGATGCAGCGCTGAACTATAGCCAAGTCATCATGTACAGCCATGACGTACCCTCTCTCCGGCTATTTCCGCCATATCCCGCCTTAGCGCCCGTGTGCCGTCTCGTGCTCCTTTCTTCTCTTTGTCGCTGTTCTCTGTCCGGTGACGTCGTCCGGTGGTGCGGCCCTGCTCTGCGGGCGGTTCGCTGTGCGGCGGATGGCGTATGCGGGGCCCAGGCCTCGCACGGTCCAGCATGCGCCTGCGAGTGTTGCGCGTCACTTCCTGCATTGGGAAGGGATCTGCGCGGATTCCCGGAATTCCACGGTCCCCCGCCGTCGCATACGCCCCGTTCGCGCCCCGTGCGCCCCACCGTGGACCGGCCGGTGAACGGTCCGGGGATCGCGTCGTCACAGGGCCTCGCCGAGCGCTTTCCACCGAAAGGGAGTAGGGATCGAACTCCTGTCCGGTGTGGCGTGGGGTGCGCGAATCACTCGTCGGGCCGACATTGGTCCGCCCGGGTGGGTTCACGCCCGCCCGATGCGTGTCTGCGGTTCGCGGACGGCCGGATCGCCTTCAGTGGGGCCATAGATGTGATCAGCTCCATAACCGCCCCAGGGTGCGGGAAAAGCACCCCAAGGCGATCGAACCGGCCGGAGCCCGGCGACTGACGGGCGGCCGGCGGCCCGGCCCCGGAGGTATCCAGAGATGTCCCACGACGGTGTCCGACTGCGGTCGGTCATGCGGTCAGTCGCGTTCCTGACGGCCGGTGTGCTGGCCGCGCCCGCACTGGCCGGCTGCGGCGGCTCCGGCGACGACTCCGACGGCCCGGCAGCCGTCCAGGACATCGCCCCCGCGGCCCGCGCCGGCCTCGCCGACGGCGGCACGGTGCGCTGGGCCATCGACACGATGCCGCAGACCCTCAACACCTTCCAGGCCGACGCCGACGCCGCCA
This sequence comes from Streptomyces sp. DSM 116793, assembly GCF_057320905.1. NCBI lineage: Bacteria > Bacillati > Actinomycetota > Actinomycetes > Kitasatosporales > Streptomycetaceae > Streptomyces > Streptomyces sp. DSM 116793. The sequence goes on from NZ_CM170494.1 coordinate 6,304,971, forward strand.
CCGCCCGGATCGCCGGCACCGTCCTGCCGTCGATGTTCCGGCTCGACGAGCGCGGCAGGCCGGTGGCCGACCCCGACTACCTGAAGTCCGCCGAGGTCATCGGCACCAAGCCCAAGCAGGTCGTGCTCTACAAGCTCAGCCAGGAGGCCGAGTGGAGCAACGGCCGGCAGATCTCCGCCGCGGACTTCGCCGCCCAGTGGCACGCCCTGTCCGGCAAGGAGGCCGCGTACTGGACGGCGCGGAACGCCGGCTACGACCGCATCGAGAAGATCGAACGGGGCCGCACCAACCTGGAGGTCCGGGTCACCTTCGGCAGGGCCTACGCGGACTGGCGCTCGCTGTTCACCCCGCTGTACCCGAAGGAGGTCATGGGCTCCCCGGGCGCCTTCAACGACGGCGCACGGCGCAAGCTCAAGGTCACCGCGGGCCCCTTCACGCTGGCCCGCTTCGACGGCGAGCGCGACGAGGTCACCGTCAGGCGCAACCCCCGCTGGTGGGGCGAGCGCGCCAAGCTGTCCGGAATCGTGTTCAGGGCGGTGCCGCGCGGCAAGCGTGCCGCCGCCCTCGCCGCCGGCAGCCTCGACGTCGCGGACGTCGACACGGCCGACGCCCAGCGCATCGCGCGGGCCGCCCGGGACGGCGGCGGCAAGGGCCCGCTGGGGCAGCGCCCCGGCGCCGCGCGCTCGGAAGACGCCCCACGCGCGAGCGAGGGCGCGCACGGCGCCGGCGACGAGACCGAGGCGCACCGGAAGAACCGCAGGGCGATGGAGGCCTACGCGGCCGAGCAGGCGGGCCTGCGCCGCTTCGTGATCCGCAAGTCCCTGGAGCCCGCCTACACCCAGCTCGCCCTCAACGGCTCCTCCGGCCCGCTCGCCGACGACCGGGTGCGCCGTGCCGTGGCCCGCGCCATCGACCGCGCCGAGCTGGCCCGGCTGGTGCTCAAGCCGCTCGGCCTGCCCGCCAGGACCGTCGGCAGCCACCTCGCGCTCGCCGGGCAGGACGGCTACGCCGACGGCAGCGGCGCCCTCGGCGAGCAGAACACCGCGGAGGCACAGGCACTGCTCGCCGACGCGGGGTGGGTGCGCGGCGGGGAGGCCGGCGCGCAGAAGGGCGCCCGGCCGGAGGCGGGCGGGACCGGCAGGGGGGCGCACGGGGGCGACGACGGGAAGCCCGGTTCGGGGGCACACGCGCACGAGGACGCGCGGGGCGGGCACCAGGACGCGCGGGGCGAGCAGGGGGACGACAAGCCGGGCAGCGGTGCGCATGCCGCGCACGGGGCCGGCGGGGCGGACGGGGCCGGCGGGGCGGACGGGGCCGGCGGGGCGGACGGCAAGGCGGAGGCCGGGCAGGACGCGGGGCGTCACCCGGTGGGCGGTGCGCCCGGCGCGTACGCGCCGCAGGGCTCCGCCGCGCCCGCCGGCGCGCCCGCGGGTCCGCTCGCCAAGAACGGCAAGCCGCTGCTGCTGCGCTTCGTGCTGCCCTCCGGGCCCGGGTCCGAGGCGCTGCGCGCGGTGGGTGACCGCATCGCGCGGATGCTGGACCGCATCGGGATCCGCACCGAAGTGACCAGGGTCGCGGACGACAGCTACTTCAACGACCACATCGCCGCCGGACAGTACGACCTGGCGCTGTACTCGTGGCCCGCCTCGGCGTTCCCCGCCACCGACGCCCGCCCGATCTTCGCCAAACCGGTGCCCGGCGCGGACGGTTCGCTGAACGTCGAGCAGAACTACACGCGGGTCGGCACGGACCGTATCGACCAGCTCTTCGACCAGGCGATGACGGAGCTGGACAGCGGCAAGGAGCAGGATCTCGTCCGGAAGGCCGACGCGCGGATCTGGGCGGAGGCCGGGTCGATCCCGCTGTACCAGCGGCCTCAGCTGGTGGCCGTGCGGGGGAATCTCGCCAATGTGGGCGCCTTCGGGTTCGAGGACCCGCACTACGAGGACATCGGATACCGGAAGTCCGGCGCGAAGGGCTCGACCGGCCACCGCCCGGACGCCCCCCGGACCCCGGGGACGCCGGCTGCCGGCCGCCCCGAGGGAGAGGCCACCCACTAGCAGCGGCCGCCTCTTGCGGGGCTGCGCCCCGGTCCCCCCACGGGGCGCGGGGAACTGCGCGACCAGCCACGACGCGCCTGCGGCGGGCCACAGGGGCGAGCCCCTTGCGGTCTTGTCTCCGGCGGTCGGGTGGTGGGGGCTGGTGGCGCGGTTCCCCGCGCCCCGTGGGGGTGGCTGCCCCTTGCGGTCTCGTTCTCGGCCATCGGCCGGTGGGGCTTGCCCGCGCAGTTCCCAGCGCCCCTGGGTGGGCCGGGGCGGGGCCCCACAGGGCACGAGCCCCTCAGGGGCACCGGGGCGGAGCCCCACAGGATGTCGCCGTCAGCGGCCCTGTGTCGTGTCGGGTCGGCGGACCGCCAATCTGCTGCCGTCCCACTGGGGAGTGAGTTCCACCGTCACCCGGTGGATCGCCGTACGATCCACCGTGCCGCCGAGGTCGGCGGTGACGACCCCGATGTGCAGGCCGCCCCCCGCCGTGCCGGCGCGGTGGACCTGGATGCCGCACTCCAGGCTGACCTTGTCCACGGCGAGCCCCAGCCGCTCGCCGGCGCCCTCCCGCCGAGCGAGCCCCAGCTCGTTGCGCACCTGCCTGATCACCTCGGCGAGACTCACGGAACCGGACCCATCCGCCTCCCCGCGCCCCCTTGAACGCGGCCATCACTTGGAGCGAGCGCTCACCACGGTACGCGCGTATGCTGACGGTCATGGAGGCCTACGGGGGGTCACGGGCCGGCCTCTTCGAAAGGTGGCCGCCCTGGACGGCCCGGATCAGGCACACCCAGGGGGACATCGTCGGCGCCGGCGTGCTGCTCGGCCCCGACCGGGTACTGACCTGCGCGCACGTGGTCGACCAGGCACGCGCCTACGTGGCGGAGTTCCCCGGTACCCGGGTCCAGCCCGTGCCCCCGCCCGCAGGCGGCCGGCACCTGCCCGACTGAGGAGGCGATCAGGTCCGCGGGCCGGGTGGTATCCGGCCGGCTGAACGACGCCGGGGCGCACGCCGCGCTGGGCAATGTGATCGTCCTCGGCTCCGTACTGCTCATGGGACTGATCCTGGCCGCCCTGCTGCCCCGCATCCGCGAGTACCCGCCGGACGTCGGTCTGCGACCGGGCACGGTAGGGGCCGCCGTGCGGGGCCCCCGGGGGAAGCCTCGGGGCCGCACCGTCCGCCACCACCCTTCCAGGGAAGGCGCTCCGCGCCCTTTGTCCTTCCCGTCTCCCGCCACCACCCTTTCAGGGAAGGCGCTCCGCGCCCCGTACCATGGGGGGAGAGCCGAGGCGTGTCCAGCCCGGCAGGGGCGCCTACGAAGCCGTACGCGCAGCCGATCACTCACCCCGGGAGAAGCGCCGCACCATGGCTCGTACCGTCGAGCGTCACGACATCCGCAATGTCGCCATCGTCGCCCACGTCGATCACGGCAAGACCACCCTCGTAGACGCCATGCTCAAGCAGGCCGGTGCCTTCGCCGCGCACCAGCTCGACCAGGTCGACGACCGGGTCATGGACTCGAACGACCTGGAGCGTGAGAAGGGCATCACGATCCTGGCGAAGAACACGGCCGTGAAGTACCACCCGAAGCAGGGCGGCGACCCGGTCACCATCAACATCATCGACACCCCCGGCCACGCCGACTTCGGCGGCGAGGTCGAGCGCGGCCTGTCCATGGTCGACGCGGTGGTGCTGCTCGTGGACGCCTCCGAGGGCCCGCTGCCGCAGACCCGTTTCGTGCTCCGCAAGGCGCTCCAGGCCCGGATGCCGGTCATCCTGTGCATCAACAAGACCGACCGGCCCGACGCCCGTATCGACGAGGTCGTCAACGAGACCTACGAGCTGTTCCTCGATCTCGACGCCGACGAGGAGCAGATCGAGTTCCCCATCGTCTACGCCTGCGCGCGGGACGGCGTCGCCTCGCTCACCAAGCCCGAGGACGGCACGGTGCCCGCGGACAGCAGCAACCTGGAGCCGTTCTTCACCACCCTCCTCGAGCACGTCCCGGCCCCGTCCTACGACCCGGAGGCCTCCCTCCAGGCCCATGTCACCAACCTGGACGCCGACAACTTCCTCGGCCGTATCGCGCTGCTCCGCGTCGAGCAGGGCGAGCTGCGCAAGGGGCAGACGGTGGCCTGGATCAAGCGGGACGGATCCGTGGCGAGCGTCCGCATCAGCGAGCTGATGATGACCGAGGCGCTCACCCGCAGGCCCGCCGAGAAGGCCGGCCCCGGTGACATCTGCGCGGTCGCGGGCATCCCCGACATCATGATCGGCGAGACGCTCGCGGACCCGGAGAACCCGGTCGCGCTGCCGCTGATCACCGTCGACGAGCCCGCCATCTCGATGACCATCGGCACCAACACCTCGCCGCTGGTGGGGCGCGGCGGCACCGGCAAGGGCGCCGACAACAAGACCGCCGTGAAGGACCGCAAGGTCACGGCCCGTCAGGTCAAGGACCGCCTGGACCGCGAGCTGATCGGCAACGTCTCGCTGCGCGTCCTGGACACCGAGCGCCCCGACACCTGGGAGGTGCAGGGCCGCGGCGAGCTGGCCCTCGCCATCCTCGTCGAGACCATGCGCCGGGAGGGCTACGAGCTGACCGTCGGCAAGCCGCAGGTCGTCACCAAGGAGATCGACGGCAAGGTCCACGAGCCGGTGGAGCGGATGACGATCGACGTGCCCGAGGAGCACATGGGCGCGGTCACCCAGCTCATGGGCGTCCGCAAGGGCCGCATGGACAACATGTCCAACCACGGCTCCGGCTGGGTCCGCATGGAGTTCGTGGTGCCCTCGCGGGGCCTGATCGGCTTCCGCACCGAGTTCCTGACGAGCACCCGCGGCACCGGCATCGCGCACTCCATCCACGAGGGCCACGAGCCCTGGTTCGGCACCCTGACCACCCGCAACAACGGCTCCCTCGTCGCGGACCGCGCCGGCGCGGTCACCGCGTTCGCGATGACCAACCTCCAGGAGCGCGGCGTGCTCTTCGTGGAGCCCGGCACCGAGGTGTACGAGGGCATGATCGTCGGCGAGAACTCCCGCTCAGACGACATGGACGTGAACATCACCAAGGAGAAGAAGCTCACGAACATGCGGTCGTCGACCGCGGACGTCACCGAGTCGATCGTGCCCCCGCGCAAGCTCTCCCTGGAGCAGTCGCTGGAGTTCTGCCGCGACGACGAGTGCGTGGAGGTGACTCCGGAGGCGGTCCGGATCCGCAAGGTCAACTTGGACGCACGCGAGCGCGCGCGTGCGGCGGCCCGCGCGAAGCGCCCCTGAAGGGGGCGCGGGGAACTGCGCGCTCAGCGACGATGCGCCGGTGGCGGGCCACCGGGGCGAGCCCCTTGCGGTCTCGTCTGCACCCACCGGCCGGTGGGCGCTGGTCGCGCAGTTCCCCGCGCCCCTGGAAGGCACCGGGGCGGCCCCCACCGGCAGGGGGCCGGGTGCCTCAGGTCACCGGCGGGAGGTCGGGGCCCGTGGTACCCAGGGGCTCCGTGGAGATGATCTCCTTCTCCGGCCAGGAGATGCCCGCGGGCGGCCACGTCTGCCCCGTCTGCTTCAGGAACTCGGCGGGCGGCTCGACCAGCGGCTGCTGCGTCCCCTCCGGGATCATGGTCGCCCACTGGACGTCCTTCTTCCGGTCCTCGAACTCCGCCCGGATCTTCTCCAGCTGGTCGGGCTGGGTGATGAGGTCCACCGCCGTCGCCGCGAGGTAACGCGCGGCGGACAGCATGCCCTGGTGGCCGATGTTCGTGGCCGCCGCGGAGGTCACCGCCCAGCTGTGGTTGGGCAGCCCGGCCGGAATCGTCGCGACCAGCGCGACCAGGGTCGGCGTCTGCCAGCTCACGTCCGCCGTGTCGATGGAGATGCCGCCGGGGAAGGTGGGCGGGGGCGGCGCCAGCGGAACGAGGGAGGTGGCCATGCCCGTCTCCGGCTTGCCGAGGGCACGCTGGAGGGACTTGGCCAGGTCCTGGTCGGCGTCGGTGAAGACCGGCGGCCCGATCGTGCGCATGTTGTCGTTCATCAGCTCCGCCCCGGCCTTGTTGGGGAGCAGGTTCCAGCAACCCGAGTTGAACCGGTGCACGAGTGTCGTCTGACTGGCCTGGGCGGCAGCCTTCGCCGCCTCCACGATCTTGCCGTACAGCACCTTGGCCCGCTCCGGGCTGCCCTCCCGTACGAAGAACCAGATGGAGCAGAAGTCGGGGGTCACGTTCGGGGCGCCGCCGCCGTTGACGATGGCGTAGTGGAACCGGCCCGAGGGGGCCACGTTCTTCTCCCGCAGGAACTCCGACATGGTCGCCATGAGGACGGCGCCGTCGAGCCCGCTCTTGTTGCCCAGCGGGTTGGCTCCGTGACCGGTCGCCCCGAGGAAGTTGAAGGTCGCCGATATCAGGGCGCTGGTGGTGTTCCAGAAGGCCAGGTTGGCGTTGAAGGGGTGCCAGTCGACGAAGGCGTCGAGGCCGTCGTACACCCCGGCCTTCACCATGTAGGGCTTGCCCACGAGGTGTTCCTCGGCGGTCGTCCCGAAGACCTTCACGGTGGCCGTGAGCCCCTGGGCCTTGATGGCCTGGCTCACGGCGATGGCCGCGCTGACGGCACCCGTGCCGAGCGCGTTGTGGGCGTCGCCGTGGCCTGCCCCGTAGGTGGGGGCGTAGGGGTCGATGTTGTACACGAGCGGGTCGTGCACGGCCACGCCCGCCTTCTGCGACAGCCCCGGGAGCGCGTCGTACTCGGCGTTGAACCCGATGGTGGGGCCGCCCGACCCGTAGGTCGCCACGAAGGCGGAGGGGAAGCCGGCGGCACCCCACCGGATGTCGAAGCCGTACTTCTGCAACAGGGCCGCCACCGCCAGCGAGGAGTTCCACTCCCGCAGCGAGAGCTCCGCGTGCTGCCACACGGTGTCGTTGAGCTTGATGAGCTCGGCGCTGTTGTCGCCGATCCAGGCGAGGGCGGCGGCCTTGGCGTCGCTGTTGTCGGCCAGGTCGCCGGGCGCCTGGTACGAGCTGCTCTCCGCCGCCAGCCGCTGGTCGTACCCGCGCGTCGCCGCCAGGGCGGGATCGGCGGTCGCCCATCCCGCCGCACCGGCCGCGGCCGCGACACCGGCCGACTTGAGTATCTGACGCCGTCCGACCGAGGGCCTGTCAGTCATGCGTTGCTCTCTTCCTCTGGGGGGAGATCAACGTAACCGGTGCACTTGCCAGTTGACGGCGTGGCGCCCCGTCAGCCGCGGGTGTCAGAAGGATCACAGTGCGCCGGGCCCGCCGGACGTCGGAACGGTGTGCCGTCGGGCCCGAGCCGCCTTACGGGTGTGGTCAGCCGTGCGACACCGTCAGGCCGTAGAAGGCCACCCGCGCGCCGTTCGTCGTGCTGTCCGAGGACGACTGGTTGTACGAGCCGGCCTTGAAGTACTGCTTGTACTGGTTGAACGACGACGGGATGCCGTAGTGCGTGGTGCTTCCGTTGACCGTCATGTCGATGGTGTTGCCGCCGGAGACGGCGATCGTGTATTGCCACGTCTTGCCGATCGACACATGGCCGACGGTGTGCAGGGTCTGGCCGCCGTCGGGCGAGTTCTCCGTGCCGAGCACGATGTCGCCGTTCGAGTGGTAGTACAGCTCGACGAGCGGCTTGGTGGACGAGCCGCCCGTGCCCAGGTGGATCTGGCCCACGCAGACGTTCTTCGTCACCGACACCACGCGCAGCGTGGCGCTCAGCTTGTGGCTGCCGCTGAGCGACCAGTTCGCGGCGCTGCCGTCGCGGTTCATCTCCCGCAGCTCGGAGCGGGCGTAGTTCGAGTTCGGCGTCGTGACGCCCTTCTCCGGCGCCCAGAAGGTCATCGCGCCGTCCCGGGTGTCCGTGTAGAAGTACGAGTCCTGGAAGCCGCCCTCCAGTCGGGACGACGAGATGGTGGTCGGCGAGCCGGGGCTGCCCACGGGCTCCTGGAGCTGCCAGATGCCCAGGTCGAAGTTGCCGCCGGGCGACTTCGACGGGTCTGCGGCGTTGGCGGTGCTGCTCAGCAGGCTGAGCGAGGCGGCGACGCCCGCGGCGGCGGCCAGCGTGAGGAGCTTGGAACTCAGTCGCATGGGGGTCCTTCGGGGCTCGAAGTGGTGGGGGAGGAGCCAGGTCTAGTCCAAAGGTGCGTGAGCTTGGGTAACACGGTTTCGTGACGGTGGTCAACGGTCCTGGCACTGTGGGAAGTCGGCCGGCTGCGGCAACCGGGGCCTTATGGGGTGAGGCGCGGCGTTTGGGCGGGGCCAAAGCGGCCTCCGCCCGGCGGCTCCCCGCCCGCCCCGGCGGCTCCCGGGCCCGCGGCTCGCCGCCCGCCCCGGCGGTTCCCGGGCCCGCGGCGCCCGCCCGGCGGTTCAGCGCCCCCGCGGCTCCCCGGACCGGAGCTCCCCGGTTCCCCGCCCCCGGCGCTCACCCCGGTTCCCCGCCCCCGGCGCTCGCCAGAGCCGGTCGTGCACCGGCCCGTACGCCTCCGCAGAACGAGACGAGGGGCGCCCCCACAAGGGAGCGCCCCGAGCCGTACGGAACGTTCGCGCGTACCGGAGGAGCCGTACCGGAGGAGCCGTACCGGAGGAGCCGTACCGGAGGAGCCGTACCGGAAGACGTGCTGGAGAGCCGTGCCGGAAGGGCCGTGCCGGCCCCGGCAGCCCGGTTCAGTCCTTCGCCGTCACCGTGTCTGTGCCGGCGCCGGAGCCCGCCGCCGCGATGCCCGGATCCAGGATGATCTCCTCGCCCGGCTCCCCGGCCGCCTCCGGGTAGTGGCACGCCGTCAGGTGCCCCTCGCGGCTGCCCTCCACATGCGCGAGCGCCGGAGTCTCGGTCGCGCACTTCTCCGTCGCCTTCCAGCAGCGGGTGCGGAAGCGGCAGCCGGAGGGCGGGTTGACGGGGGAGGGGACGTCGCCGGCGAGGCGGATGCGTTCGCGGACGGGGGCGTCGTCCGCGCTGACCTCCGGCACCGCGGACAGCAGCGCCCGGGTGTAGGGGTGGCGCGGGTTGCCGTACAGCTCGTCGCGGTCCGCTATCTCCACGATGCGGCCCAGGTACATCACGGCGACCCGCTGCGAGAAGTGCCGGACCACCGCCAGGTCGTGCGCGATGAACACGAACGCGATGTCCAGCTCCTGCTGGAGCTTCTGCAGGAGGTTGACCACCTGCGCCTGGATGGAGACGTCCAGCGCGGAGACCGGCTCGTCGGCCACGATCAGCTTGGGCTGCAGGGCCAGCGCCCGCGCCACGCCGATCCGCTGCCGCTGGCCGCCGGAGAACTCGTGCGGGAAGCGGTTGTAGTGCTCCGGGTTGAGGCCCACGGTCTCCAGCAGCTCGCGGACCCGCTTCTCCCGGCCGCCCGGCGGGTTGACGCCGTTGATCTCCATCGGCCCCGCGATGATCTTGCCGACCGTCTGCCGCGGGTTCAGCGAGGCGTACGGGTCCTGGAAGATCATCTGGATCTCGGAGCGGATCGGGGCCAGCTCGCGGCGCGAGGCATGGGTGATGTCCTTGCCCCGGTAGGTGATCCGGCCGCCCGTCGGCTCCAGCAGACGGGTGATCAGCCGCCCGGTCGTCGACTTGCCGCAGCCGGACTCGCCGACCAGGCCGAGGCTCTCGCCCTCGAACACGCTGAAGTCCAGACCGTCCACGGCCTGCACCGCGCCGACCTTCCGCCGGATGGGGAAGCCGCCCATGATCGGAAAGTGCTTGGTGAGCCCGGCTACGTCCAGGAGGGGAGTGGTGCTGCTCATGGTCGTGAAGTCCCGTCGTGAGTACGTCAGTGGGCCCGCGCGGCGGCACGGTCGGCGGAGAACCGCTCGCGCTGCTCGCCGGTGAGGTGACAGGCCGCCCCGCGCCCGTCGAGAAGCGTGAGCGCCGGCTCCTCGGTGGTGCAGCGGCCGCCGCCGACCTGCTCGACGAAGCCGCACCGCGGGTGGAACCGGCAGCCGGTCGGCGGATTGAGCAGGCTCGGCGGGGTGCCGGGGATCGGCGTCAGGGGCTGGTCCACGTCGCCCTCCAGGGTCGGCATGGACCCCAGGAGCCCCCAGGTGTACGGGTGCTGGGGCGTCCGCAGCACCTCCTGCTTGGAGCCGCGCTCCACGCACTTGCCGCCGTACATCACCAGGACGTCGTCCGCGATGTCGGCGATCACGCCGAGGTCGTGGGTGATGAAGATGATCGACGTGCCGGTCTCCTGCTGGAGCTCCTTGAGCAGGTCCATGATCTGGGCCTGCACGGTGACGTCCAGCGCCGTGGTCGGCTCGTCCGCGATCAGCAGCTCGGGGTTGCAGACCAGCGCCATCGCGATCATGGCGCGCTGCCGCATACCGCCCGAGAACTGGTGCGGGTAGTCGTCCACCCGCAGGTCGGGCTGCGGGATGCCGACCTTCTTCAGCATCTCGACGGCCCGCGCCCGGGCCTCCCGCTTGGAGGCGCCGGTGTGTTTGCGGTACGTCTCGGCGATCTGCCGGCCGACGGTGTGGTACGGCGACAGCGAGGCCAGCGCGTCCTGGAAGATCATGGCCATCTTGTTGCCGCGCAGCCGCTCCAGCTCGCGCTCCGTCGCGGTCAGCAGGTCCTGCCCGTCGAGCAGGATCTCCCCGCCGACCTCGGTCTGGTCCGGGTTGTGCAGCCCGAGGATGGCCAGGTTGGTGACGGACTTGCCGGAGCCGGACTCACCGACGATGCCGAGCGTCCTGCCGTGCGCCAGGTCGAACGAGAGCCCGTCGACGGCCTTGACCATGCCGTCCTCGGTGGAGAAGTGCACGCGCAGGTCACGCACGGAGAGGAAGGGGGTGCTGCTCATGGTGGCTCTCTCTCCTAGGCGAGGCGGATACGCGGGTCGATGAGGGCGTACACGGCGTCGACGACGATGTTCAGGACCACGATGGCTCCCGCGGCCACCATCACCACGCCCAGCAGCGTCGGCAGGTCGTTGGTGGAGACGGCCTTCACGGCCAGCGCACCGATGCCCTGGAGGCTGAAGGTCTTCTCGGTGATGATCGCTCCGCCGAGCAGCACGCCCAGGTCCAGGCCGAAGATGGTGATGATCGGCCCCATGGCGCCCCGCCAGGCGAACCGGAAGAAGACCGTCCACCGGGACAGGCCCTTGGCGCGCGCGGTGCGGACGTAGTCCTCGCTCAGCGATTCGACGAGCTGGGAGCGGGACATCCTGGTGTAGTTGGCGGTGAAGATCACCGAGAGCACCAGCCAGGGCAGCAGCAGGCCGGAGAACCACGCGGCGGGGTTGTCCGTGATCGGTGTGTAGGCCGGCCGCTTCAGCAGGTGGAGCTGGTCGGTGAGGAAGTACATCGCCACCGGGCCCAGGATGTAGATCTGCAGGGAGGAGCCGACCAGCGAGGCCGACGAGGCGATCTTGTCCAGCGGCTTGCCCTGCTTGACCGCCGCGATCATGCCGGTACCGACGCCGAAGATCAGGAAGACGACGGCGCCGCCGAGGGTGAGTGAGAGGGTGGTCGGGAAGCGGTCCACGATGGTGCCGAAGACGGGCTCGCGGTTCTGGAACGAGTAACCGAGGCACGGGGCCGGGCAGTGCCCGTACGACGGGAAGTCGCGGCCCACGAAGACAGCTTGGAGCCAGTGCCAGTACTGCACCGGTACGGGGTCGGCGATCCCCAGGTTCTTCCGCACCAGCGCCAGGGTCTCGGGCGTGCAGACCTTGCCGCAGGCGACGCGCGCGGGGTCGCGTGGCGCGGCGTAGAAGAGGACGAAGACGAGAGCACTGATGATCAGCAGGATCACCGCGGCGCCGACGATGCGGCGGACGAGGAAGCGGAACATGGCTGTGGTTTTCCTGACGGATGCCGAAGGAGGCGGGAAGGGGACCCGAGGGGGGGTGTGGGGGCGCGTTTGGACCTCAGCGCGCTGAGGTCCAAACGGCCACGAGCGCCGGTCGTCAGGCCTTGACGTACGTCTTGTACAGCAGGGTCGCCGAGAAGAGCGGATCCATCATGGCGCCGCCGACCTTGGAGCCGTACAGGTAGTAGCGGCGCTGGTAGGTCTCCGGGATGATCGGCACGACCTCCTTCATGATCCGCTTGTCCAGCTCAGCCCAGGTCGCGCCGGCTTTCTTCTGGTCCGCGATGGTGACGTCCGTCTTGATCGCGGCGTCGATCCACGGCACCTTCGTCTGAGAGACGTTGTTCTGGCCGTTGCCGATGCTGGAGCTGTCGAACAGCGGCTGGAGCATGGTATAGGCGGTGGGCCAGTCCGCGGACCAGGCGAACCACATCACGTCGAAGTTGTTGTCGGTCTGTTGGACCTGGTCGTAGTACGACGTGGAGTCCGTGGGCTTGATCACCGGTGAGAACCCTGCGGCCTTGAGTGCCTGTTCGATGACCACGGCGGTCTTGTCGTACGTCGGGCTCTGCGGGTAGGTGTAGACGATCTTCTGGCCCAGCTTGCCGGCCTTCTTCAGCAGGGCCTTGGCGGCTGCGGCGTCACCCCGCGGCTTCTTCAGCTTGCCGTACAGGTCGAACTTCTCGCGGCCCAGGATGTCGGGGCTGAGGATCGTGGTGGCGTAGTCGCCCGCCGCGGGGCCGCCGTAGATCGTGCGGATCTGCTCCAGCGGCCAGGCCATGTTGAGGGCCTTGCGCACCTCGACGTCCGTGATCCGCTTGCAGTTGATCGCGTAGTAGTAGGTGCCCGTGATCAGGCCGTTGAAGGAGCGGGCCTTCAGGTCCGGGGTGGAGAGGACCTTCTGCAAGCGTTCGGCCGGGACCTGCTTGTAGATGGAGACCATCTGCTGGTCCGTGCCCTGGTCCGCGATGAAGCGGTCCGTGGACTCCAGCTGGGTCGGGCCGAACTCGAACTCGAAGCTGTCCGGGTAGGCGTTGCGGATCGGGTCCGTCTTCGGGTCCCAGTACTTGTTGCGGGTCATCGTCATCGACTTGTCGATGCTGCGGTGCTTGACGATGTAGGGGCCGTTGGAGAACGGCTGCTTGTCGTACTTCTCCTTGGTGTCGGCGTGCACCGGAGTCGGGGCGTACGAGTGCATGGCGAGCGTGAAGTTGAAGTCCGGACGGGCTTCCTTCAGCTTGAAGGTGATCGTCTTCTTGGCCTTGTCGGTGACGATCGAGTCCAGGTGCTTGCCGCCGTAGGGGCCGTCGTAGCCCTTGCGCCAGTCGCCCTTGCCGGTCAGCGCCTGCTGGACGTAGGCGGCGCCCTCGGTGATGAACGGCGCCCAGCAGCGCTCGATGCCGTGCCGGACGTCGTCGACGGTGACGTCCTTGCCGTCCTGCCACTTGATCCCGTCCTTCAGCGTGAAGGTCCAGGTCTTGTTGTCGGCGGAGGCGGTGCCGACGTCGGTCGCCAGGTCGCCGACGAGGGTCAGGTGCCCATTCTGGTCGATCTTGTAGCTGGTGAGGCAGCGGGCGAAGAGCAGCGCCGCGGTGGAGTTGAACGCGAAGTAGATGCGCTGCGGGTCGAGGTGCGAGAAGTCGTCCTCGGAGACACCGTAGATCGTCCCGCCCTTCTTCGCGCCCGGTATCTCGGGCGCGGGGCCGGTCGAGTCCTCTTTGGTGCCGATCTTCACCTTTGCACCGGTGTACGAGGTGGCGCCGGGGGCCGGTGAGTCGTCACCGCCTGCGTTGCCGCTGCTGCAGGCGGACAGCACCATCGAGCTGCCGGCCGCAACTGATGTGGCGATGAGGAAGTTTCTCCGGGAAAACGACATGGCTACCTGCCCTGAGAGTCTGGATGAGCGAAAGTGGTGATCGGCGGGGCCCCGTCGCCCCGCCGGTCATGGCACGGAGTGGATCAGCGCTGGGTCTTCGGGGCGAGCGCCTCGGGGACCGAGTCGAGTGCGTCGCGGTCCGGACCGCCCCGGAGACTTAAGGCCAGCACGAAGATCACCGTCAGGCCTTGACGTAGCAGTTCCAGAGCAGCGTCGCCGCGAACTGGGGGTCCATTATGGCGCCGCCGACCTTGGAGCCGTGCAGGTAGTAGCGGCGCTGGTAGGTCTCCGGGATGACCGGGACGACCTCCTTCATGATCCGCTTGTCCAAAGCCGCCCAGGCCGCGCCGGCCTTCTTCTGGTCGGCTATCTCGGCGTTCTTCTTGATGCCCTCGTCGATCCACGGCACCTTGACCTGCGAGACGTTCTGCTGGCCGTTGCCGATGTTGGCGCTGTCGAAGACCGGCTGGATCACCGGGTACGCGCCGGGCCAGTCAGGCTGCCAGCCGCCCCACATCACGTCGAAGCGGTTGTCCACCTGTTGGATCTGGTCGTAGTACGACGTGGAGTCCGTGGGCTTGATCACCGGTGAGAACCCTGCGGCCTTGAGTGCCTGTTCGATGACCACGGCGGTCTTGTCGTACGTCGGGCTCTGCGGGTAGGTGTAGACGATCTTCTGGCCCAGCTTGCCGGCCTTCTTCAGCAGGGCCTTGGCGGCTGCGGCGTCACCCCGCGGCTTCTTCAGCTTGCCGTACAGGTCGAACTTCTCGCGGCCCAGGATGTCGGGGCTGAGGATCGTGGTGGCGTAGTCGCCCGCCGCGGGGCCGCCGTAGATCTTGCGGATCTGCTCCAGCGGCCAGGCTATGTTGAGGGCCTTGCGCACCTCGACGTCCGTGATCCGCTTGCAGTTGATGTAGTAGAAGTAGATGCCTCCGACCAGGCCGTTGAACGTGCGCGCCTTCAGGTCCGGGGTGGAGAGCACCTTCTGCAAGCGCTCGGCCGGGACGGCCCTCTCGATGGAGACCGTCTGCTGGTCCGTGCCCTGGTCCGCGATGATGCGGTCGGCGAGTTCCACACCGGTGACGCCGAACTGCAACTCGAAGGAGTCCGGGTAGGCGTTGCGGATCGGGTCCGTCTTCGGGTCCCAGTACTTGTTGCGGGTGAAGGTCAGCGACTTGTCGGTGGTGTGCTGCTTGATGAGGTAGGGGCCGTTGGAGAACGGCTGCTTGTCGTACTTCTCCTTGGTGTCGGCGTGCACCGGGGTCGGCGCGTACGAGGCCATGGCCAGGATGAAGTTGAAGTCCGGGCGGGACACCTTCAGCTTGAAGGTGATCGTCTTCTTTGCCTTGTCGGTGACGATCGAGTCCAGGTGCTTGCCGCCGTAGGGGCCCTCGTAGCCCTTGCGCCAGTCGCCCCTGCCGGTCAGCATCTGCTGGACGTAGACGGGGCCCTCGGTGATGAACGGCGCCCAGCAGCGCTCGATGCCGTGCCGGACGTCGTCGACGGTGACGTCCTTGCCGTCCTGCCACTTGATCCCGTCCTTCAGCGTGAAGGTCCAGGTCCTGTAGTCATCGGAAGCGGTGCCGATGTCGGTGGCGAGGTCGCCGACCAGCTTCTGGCTGCCGTCCTGGGCGATCTTGTAGCTGGTCAGGCTGCGGGCGAAGAGCCGCGTGGCCGTGTAGTTCAGCGCGTAGTAGACCCGCTGCGGGTCGAGGTGCGAGAAGTCGTCCTCGGAGACACCGTAGATCGTCCCGCCCTTCTGGGCGCCGGGTACCGCGGGGGCGGGGCCGACGGAGTCCTCCTTGGTGCCGATCGTCACAGACGCGTACTCGGTGGCGCCGGGGGCCGGTGAGCCGTCACTGCCGCCGCCCGCGTTGCCGCTGCTGCAGGCCGACAGCGCCATCGAGCTGCCGGCCGCAACTGATGTGGCGATGAGGAAGTTTCTCCGCGAGAACGACATGCCTACCTGCCCTGAGAGTCTGTGAGAGCGTGGGTGGTGCTCCGGCGGGGCCCCGTCGCCCGGCCGGTGATGGCACGGAGTGGATCAGCGCCTGGTCTTCGGGTCGAGTGCATCGCGGACCGAGTCGCCGAGGAGGTTGAAGGCCAGCACGAAGATCACCATCGTGAGCCCGGGGAACAGCATGAAGGTGATGTCGTCCTGGTAGACGTCGGCACCACGCTGGAGCATCACGCCCCAGTCCGGGGTCTTCGCCGTGAGCCCGACACCGAGGAACGCGAGTCCGGCCTCCGCGGTCACATAGAGCGGCAGTGCCAGCGTGGCCTGGATGAGGATCGGCGTCCAAAGGTTCGGGAGCAGTTCCTTGAAGATGATGCGGGCCGGCGAGGCCCCGGTCACCTTGGCGGCTTCGACGAACTCGCGCTCCCGCAGCGCCAGCACTTCACCGCGGAGCAGACGCGCGATGGGCGCCCAGCCGAACGCCGCCATGACCGTGATGAGGCTGGTGACCGTGAGCCACGTGGGAACGGCATCGTCCGGGGCGACCAAGATCGTGATCATCACCGGCCAGAACGCGATGAAGAAGAGCGTCTGCGGGAAGGCCAGCAGGATGTCGATGACCCGGCCGATGAAGTAGTCCGTCTTGCCGCCGAGGTAGCCGGCCGTGATGCCGATGGTGATGCCGAGCAGCGTCACCAGCAGGGTGACCGCGCCCGCGATGAACAGCGAGTTCCGGATCCCGTACAGCAGGAACGTGAACAGGTCACGCCCGAGCTGCGGTTCGATGCCGAACCAGAAGTCGCTGCTGATACCGCCGTTGGGCTTGATCGGAAAGCCGAAGTCGTTCAGCAGGCCGGGCTGGTTCTGCCCGTAGGTCGTGTACGGGTCCTTGCCGTACAGCTTGGCTATCAGCGGAGCGCAGAGCGCCACCACGAAGTAACCGATCACCACATAGGCGGAGACGACGCCCGTGCGGTCGCGCCTGAAGCGCCGCCACGCCAGTTGTCCGGGGGAGCGGCCTTCGCCGCCCTTCGGCCCGGATGTGTCGGGCGTGAGCATGTCTTTATCGGCCACTACCTCGAGCGGGGCGGCGGCAGATGGAGTTGGGGAGGTCATGGCACTCCTGGCCCGGAGGGGTCGTAACACTCCGCAGGACGCGCCCACGGGCTACGCGGACCTTTTCAACCCTGTTCGTCCAGGGTCAATGAATCGTTGTCTGCCTTGACCTTCTCTTTAATCTTTTGGTGATTACATGACCAAACCTCCCCGGAGAGATTACATCTACGGGAGTAGATTATTTGGACGTTTATGGACTTACCGGGAGGTTCTGGCATTGAGTTCGATAACCGGGCAGCCTTGTCTCGGATTCCGTACAGGGGGTGGGAGCTGTTCCGGTGGCCGGTCGCCGGTTGGCTGAAAATGGTGTACTGGTCTGGGTCGTGGGCCCGTTGGGCGCGCCCTTCCGGTGGGGGCGTGCCGGAAGGGCGCGGGGTGGGGGCGCCGACCGCCCCGAAACCGTTAACAAACAGGCAACTCGCCCGACGCGACGGCGATATACGCGACGGCCACTCTTGAAGACGTACGGCCGTGCGGGTGCCGTGGATCGGCCGGGACGCTCATGCCAAGGCGCGGCATGTCCCGGCCGATGGGCACACCCCGGCCGTTTCGCCTGTGCAGGCGGACAGGCGGACAGGCGGACAGGCGGACAGGCGGACAGGCGGACAGGCGGACAGGCGGACAGACAGGCAGGCCGGTGCCGAGCCGGGGGCCGGGGGCTGAGCCTGGGGGCCGGGGGCTGAGTCGGGGGCCCTGGGCTGAGCCTGGGCCCGGGGCCGGCCCCGCCCGCCGGCCGAGGCGGCCCTACTCGGCCGGGCCGCCGGCCGGAAGACCCAGCGCTCGCTTCAGGAAGTCCACCTGAAGCAGCAACAGGTTCTCGGCCACCTGCTCCTGCGGCGTCATGTGCGTCACCCCGGACAGCGGCAGCACCTCGTGCGGACGGCCCGCGGCCAGCAGGGCGGAGGACAGCCGCAGGGAGTGGGCGACGACCACGTTGTCGTCGGCGAGGCCGTGGATGACCATCAGCGGACGGTGCGGCCCGGCGGACGACGAGAGACCGGCGTCGTCCACGAGCGAACTGCGCGCGTACACCTCGGGAGACCGCTCCGGGTCGCCCAGGTAGCGCTCGGTGTAGTGGGTGTCGTACAGCCGCCAGTCCGTCACCGGGGCCCCGGCGACGGCCGCGTGGAACACATCCGGCCTGCGCAGCACCGCGAGCGCCGCCAGGTAGCCGCCGAACGACCAGCCCCGCACCGCGACCCTCTCCAGATCCAGCGGGAACCGCCCGGCGAGCGCCCGCACCGCGGCGACCTGGTCGTCGAGGACCACCGTGAAGTCGTCCTTGACCGCCTTCTCCCAGGCGGGTGAGTGCCCCGGCGTGCCGCGGTTGTCGGCGATCACGACAGCGAAGCCCTGGTCCGCGAACCACTGCGAGGTGAGGTACGCGTCGTGCGCGGCCAACGCCCGCTGGCTGTGCGGACCGCCGTACGGATCCAGCAGCACGGGCAGCGGCCCGTCCGTCTCACGGTGGTTCCGGGGCAGTACGACGGCACACGGGATCCGGCGTGCGCCCTCGTGATCACGTGCGCCTCCCCCGCCATGATTGGATCGCGCGGAAGTGCGTCCGCCCTGGTCGAAGGGGGTGCCCTGGGCGCCGGACGGGGCGTGGGCAACCTCGGCGGACCCCGCGGTGCCCTGACCCGGCCGGGTGCCGGCCGCTCCCGTGTCCGGTTCCCCGGGGGCCGCGGGCCCGGCAGCCGCGTCCGGCCCCGCGAGCACCTGCGTGAGCGTCACCCGGGGCGAGAAACCGGGCTGTTCGGCCACCGAGGCGACGGTCGCCAGACGTTTGCCGTCGCGCAGCACCTGCACCAGCCTGCCCGGCCGGTCCAGCACCGCGGAGGACAGCACCGTCACCGCTCCGGACCGCACGGCGGCATGCACCCCGGGCTCCTGCGAGACGCGCTCCACCCCCAGCTCGTTGACGCGGTACACATGCACCTCGCCCGGCTGGGCCTCCTCGGCGGCCGCGCCCGCGGACGCCGAGACGAGCACGTCGTCGTCCGAGACGTCCAGCACCGCCCGTACGTGCAGCTGCGGCCCCGTCAGCGGCCGGTCGCCCACCGACAGCACCCGTGCCCCGCCCTCGTCCGCGATCCGCACCAGATGGCCGCTCGGCGACCAGCACGGCACCCCGGAGAACAGCTCCAGCCACTGCGGGTCCTCGTCCGCGTGCACCAGCCGCGTGCCGCCGTCGTCCGGGTCCACCGCGAGGAACAGCTGGCTGCGCTGGTCGCGGGCCTGCACCTGGAGCAGCGGCGGCCCGTCCGCCGACCAGTGCACCCGCGCCAGGTACGGGTACCGCTCGCGGTCCCACGCCACCTCCGTGCGGGAGCCGTCCAGGCCCAGCACGAAGAGCCGCACGTCAGCGTTGGGCGTGCCCGCCGCCGGATACGCCACCCGCGCGGGCTCCTGCTCGGGCCGCGCCGGGTCGGCGATCCACCACCGCCGCACGGGGGTGTCGTCGACCCGGGCCACCAACAGCCGGTCGGACGCCGGGGACCACCAGAAGCCCCGCAGCCGGTCCATCTCCTCGGCCGCGATGAACTCCGCGAGGCCGTAGGCCACGCCCTCCGACTCCGGCTCGGCCAGCGCCCGGTCCAGCGGCTCGGCGGCGGCCTCCCGCGGCTCCCGCGCCACCGTCACCACCCGCAGCGCGCCCCGCGCGGCATAGGCCACGTGCCGGCCGTCGGGCGACGGCCGGGGGTCGAGCACCGGCCCGGGCACGGGCAGTTCGCGTGCCGTGCCGGCCCGCAGCTCCGCCGTGAACAGCCGGCCGGAGAGCGTGAAGGCCGCCAACTCCACGGCCAGGTCCGTCGCGAAGCCCACGATGCCCGCGCCGCCCTCGCGGGCGCGCTCCCGCCGGGCCCGCTCGTGCGCGGACAGGCGCTCCTCGCCGCCGCCCAGCAGCACCACGGGGTCGGCCGCGATCCGCTCCACGCCCTGCGGCCCGTCGTCGAGATCCAGGACCCACAGCAGATGCGCGCGGTCGGTGCCGGACCGGGACCGCAGGAACGCGACGCGGCCGCCGTCCGGCGCGACGCGGAACGCCTTGGGGGCCCCGAGCGTGAAGCGCTGGGTGCGTGCGTGGCGGCGCGGAAAGGAGTCAGGGTGGCTGCTCATCCCCCGAGACTAGGGCCTGTCCGACAGTTCGCGTCGGATCAGCCGGGGTCGTCCGGTGCGGTGCATCGCAGGGCGGAGGGTCGCCCTCATACGTATGAGGGGCGCCTCCCACGCCTTCACGGCAGTGGGGACGCGGGCCCGGCCGGAAGCGTCAGGCAGGCCCCAGGGGCCGCCCGGTCCGGGGCGGATCGACAGCGCCCCCGGACGGCGCACGCCTGCGTCGGAGTGCCCCGGCACACAGGCCCCGTTCCTTCCGGGGCGTGCCCGGCGTCAGGGCCCGGCCGGAAAGGGGCGCACGGCATGCGCCCCTCGTGCTGCCGTGCACCAAGTATGTGCGATCCAAGCACAGCCAACGGAAAGTTATGATCAGTCGCGCTGGGTGGGTAAGCCCCAGGGGCACTTCCCGTGGGCAATTCCCCGCTCGGCCCGTCATGTTGCCTGCGTTACGACCGATCCCCCTGGAGGTGGGCCGCCGTGGCACTCTCGATTTCAGCGGTGGTGCTGCTGCTGGTCATCGTCTTCATCTTGATCAAGAAGTCGGGCCTGAACGCAGTACACGCCATCGTCTGCATATTGCTCGGCTTCTACTTGGCCAGCTCCTCCATCGCGCCCACCATCACCGAACTCACCAGCAACGTCGCAGGCATGATCGGCAACCTCAAGTTCTGATCCGGGGGTCCGCGAGCCGGGCCACGCCCGGCCGCGGCCCGCACCGCTGACCGCGCCCGGGAGCCCCGGCACGGGTGCGCCGGGCAGCCACGCCCGGCGGCCCGCGGGGATCCGGACATCCCGCCGCCCCGCCCTCGTAGGGTGGGCGCATGACGGAACTGCCCGCCCGGCGTCTGCTGCTCGTCCACGCCCACCCGGACGACGAGTCGATCATCAACGGCGCCACCATGGCCAAGTACGCCGCCGAGGGCGCCCATGTCGCCCTGGTCACCTGCACCCTCGGCGAGGAGGGCGAGGTCATCCCGCCCGGTCTCGCCCACCTCGGGCCGGACCACGAGGACCGGCTCGGCCCGTACCGCGCCACGGAGCTGGCCGCGGCCATGCGGGAGCTGGGCGTCACCGACCACCGCTTCCTCGGCGGTCCCGGACGCTTCCGGGACTCCGGCATGATGGGCACCGAGCAGAACACCCGGCCGGGCGCCTTCTGGTCCGCGGACGTCGACGAGGCCGCGGCCCTGCTCGTCGACGTCATCAGGGAGCTGCGCCCGCAGGTCCTCGTCACCTACGACCCGCAGGGCGGCTACGGTCACCCCGACCACATCCAGGCCCACCGCGTGGCCCTGCGCGCCGTAGAGCTCGCCGGCCGGCCCGGCGGCCGCCCGGGCGCCCCGCACACCGTCCAGAAGGTCTACTACAGCCGTGTGCCGCGCTCCGTGGCCGAGGCCGGCTTCGCCCGGCTCGGCGCCGAGCTGCCCCGGCTGCCGTTCCCGCTCGCCGGCACGGTGGACGACGTGCCCGGCGTGACCGACGACGCCGCCGTCACCACCGAGATCGACGGCACCGCGCACGCCACCGCCAAGGCCCTGGCGATGCGCGCCCACGCCACCCAGGTCCAGGTCGCCCCGCCCTGGTTCGCGCTCTCCAACAACCGCGCACAGCCGCTCTTCCCCGTCGAGTACTACGAGCTGGCCCAGGGCACCACCCCCCGCGGCACGGGACGCGAGACGGACCTCTTCGAGGGCGTGACGCCGTGACGCGGGCCACCACGGCGGATGCGGGGCGGCGGACCCGGTGGGGGCCGAGGGGCCGGGCGGGCCGTTGTGACGGACCCCACGGCACACACGTACGGACGGAATGAGTGAGAGTCTTATGAGCGCAACGAAAAGAGCCGCCGCGGCCGGTCTCCCGCCGGGGCCCGGCAGTTACCTCACCCGGCCCCCGGACCCCGGCCGTATCGCCGCCTGTTCCGGACTTTTCGTCCTCGGCGCGGTGATCGGCGTCGCGGGTGCGCTGCTCCAGGCCGCATGGTTCCCCGGTGGCCTGTTCCTTGCCCTGATCGCGGCGGCGGGCCTGTTCCGGGGCGGCGGCCTGGTCACCGGCACCCGGCCCGGCACCATCGCGCCCGCGGGGGGCTGGCTGATCGCGGTCCTGCTGCTCACGGCCACCCGGCCCGAGGGTGACTTCCTCTTCGGCGCCGGCGCCGGTTCGTACCTCTTCCTCCTCGGAGGTTTGGCAGTCGCGGTGATCTGTGCCACCCTCCCCCCAGCTCCAAAGGGGCAGGGAGAACCCCCGAGCCCCGGGCGATCGGGCGGAGGCGGCGCCCGTCTTGGTAAGTGATGCACCACTCCACCGTGCGATGCGCGACCTTGCACCGCCGGGATTCCGTCACCGTCTCCGGAACCGGAAGGGGGGCGGCCAGTATGGTGGTGCGCGCCGCCGAGCCTCCTCCTGCCCGCGGTGGGGGCCCCGGCATCCGGGGCACCTCCCACGCCTAGGGGCACTGGGGAAGGAACGGGCGGTGGAGCCAAACAGGAGAACCTGCCTTGAGTCGTGAAACTGACAATTCGTCCCCCGGGTCCCAGGGCCGCGGCGGAGCCGCGTACCCCTCGGGGACGCCTCCGTACGGCATCCCGGCACCGGGCGCCGCTGCCGAAGCGGGCACGGACGCAGGGCGGCAGGCCCCGGACGCCCCGGCGGAGGAGCGCAGGACCGAGACCACGCTCACCACCCGGGTCCGCATCAGCATCCCGGGCTCCCGGCCGATCCCGCCCCTGGTCATGCGGACCCCGATGTCCGACCTGACCGAGGCGGCCAAGGGTGCCGGCGGGGCCACCGCGAGTGCCGCGGACCCGGTCGGCGACGGCGCGGGAACGCCCGCGGAGGGCCCGGCGGGCGGCTCCGGCCAGGGCGGCTCCCGCGGCGGCTCCGGCGCCAGGAGCTCCCGGGAGGGCGGCTCCGGCGCGGCGGACGCCCCGGCGAAGGAGCGCACGAGCGACTGGTTCGCGCCCCGCAAGCCGGCCGCGCCCCGCAGTGGCGCCACCCCACCCGGCGGCCGGGCCTCCGGCGACACCCTCGGCGGTGACCCGTTGGGCGACCGTCTGGGCGGCGGTGACCCGTTGGGCGACCGTCTCGGCGGCGGTGACCCGTTGGGTGATCCCCTCGGCGGCCGTGACCCGTTGGGCGACGACAGCACCGGGTCCGTGCGGCGCCCCGGCTCCGATTTCGGCGCGGACGACGGCGCCGGCTCCGCCTTCGACACCGGTGCCCGTGCCGGCCTCGGCCCCGGTGCCGGCACCGGGGCGGGCTCCGGCCCCCTGGGCGGGGACCTCTCGGAACACGGACAGAGCGGACCCGGCGACACCTTCGGCGGGGACCCCTTCACGGACCGCTCGGAGTTCAGCGGCTTCGCGGAGCACCCCGAGGGCCCCGGCGCGGGCGGCGCCTCCGGCACGGCCGGGCCGCACTCACCCGGCGGTATCGACCCCAAGGCGCTCGGCGGCTCCACCGGCGGCAACCGCAGCGGCCTGTACGACCTGTTCGGCGAGCCCGCGCCGGGCGCCGCGGCCCCGGCGGGCTCCGCCGGCGAGCGCAGCAGCGGCACCTACGCCGTGCTGGGGGACGGCCCGGCCGCTCCCGGCGGCCCCGGCGACGCATCCGGGTCGGAGCGCAGCAGCGGCACGTTCGACGTGTCCGGCGCGGTCGCCTCCGGGCCGCTCGGCAGCGGTGGTCCCGGCGGCGCCGGGGGCTCCGGCGGTCCCGGTGGCTCCGCCGGTGGGCCGCGCGCCTCGGACCTGTCGTTCTTCAACGAGACCTCTCCGGGCGCCTCCTCGGAGCCGTCCCCCGACGGCACGGGCGGCAAGAACGTGCTGCCGCGGCGGCCCACGGGACCGACCGGCGGCCCCGTGACCGGTGACAGTCCGCTGGCGGCCCCCCGGGGCGCGGACGAGGCCGGCGGCGGCCCGCTCGGCGGCGACCGCGGACCGGGCGCGGCCGGCGGCCCCGGCGAGGCCGGCGGCGCACGGCCGCGGATGAGCGACGACACCGCTGTCCTCACGCCGCAGAAGCCCGCACCGGACCCGGGCAGCCCCGAGGACAACGTCGCGGGCCACACCGTCACCAGCGGCATCCGGGTCGTGCCGTCCCCGCAGAACTCCCCGTTCGGCGCCCCCGCGCAGGAGCCCGAGGCCGGTGTCCCGCACACCCCGCCGAAGCTGCCCGACCCGGAGCCGCGCAGCGCCCCCGCGGCACCCGCGCCGAAGAAGAAGGGCCGCAGCAAGCTGGTGCTGCTCGTGGCGGTGCTGGTCGTGCTGGCCGGCGGCGTCTACGGCGCCGGGCTGCTGGTGAACCACGCCGACGTGGCCAAGGGCACCACCGTCCTCGGCGTCGACATCGGCGGCGGCACCCGGGACGAGGCCGTCAAGAAGCTCGACGCGGCCTTCGGCGACCACACCGGCATGACGCTCAGGCTCTCCGTGGCCGGCAGGAGCGTGCCGCTGCGGCCCGACCAGGCGGGCCTCGCCCTGGACACCGACGCGACCGTGCAGGCCGCCGCGGGCAGCGACTACAACCCCATGACGGTCGTCGGCTCGCTCTTCGGCGGCAAGCGCGTCGTGCAGCCGGTGATGCCCGTCGACGAGGAGAAGCTGCACGCCGCCCTGGAGCGCGCGGCCGGCGGCGCCGGCTCGGCGACCGAGGGCACCATCAAGTTCGAGCCGGGCAGGGCGGTCGCCGTGTACGGCAAGGCGGGCAAGGCGCTCGACGTCGACAGGGCCGCGGCGGCCGTGCAGGCGGCGTACCGCAGGCTGGTCGAGACCGGCCACAGCGACCCGGTGCCGATGCCGCTCACGGAGCGGCGGCCCACCGTCAGCAATGCCGAGGTGGACCGGATGATGCGGGAGTTCGCGAAGCCCGCGATGTCCGGGATCGTCACCATCAAGGCGGGCTCCGCGTCCATCCCGTTCGGGCCGGAGAAGTCGCTGCCGCAGATCCTGGGCGTGCAGGCGGTCGACGGCAAGCTCGTCGACACGTACGACCGGGCCGCCGTCAAGAAGCTCTACGGCACGACCTTCGACGGGGTCCTCATCACCCGGGGCGACGGCAGGAAGACGCCCGTCACGCCCGAGGACGTCATCGGGGCGATGCGCAAGGCGCTGCTGGGCAGGACGCCGGCCGAGCGGGTGGGGGTCATCGAGACGAACCCCAGCTAGCGGTTCGGGCTCCGGCCCGATGCGGGGGCGCCCCCGGTCCGCTCCGTGCGGACGGGGCGCCCCCGCTCCCCCTGTCTCCGGGTGGCGCTGCGGGCGCGCGCGACCGGAACTTTTCCACCCATCCACCCATCCACCCAAGGGGTGAACGGAACCGACGGGCGCCCGTGGACCGGGCGGTACCCGGGGGAGGGCGCCGGTGGCAGCTCGTGGGCTGGACGGGGCCGGGGCTGGTCCGGTGGCGGCCGGGGGTGGCGTCGCGTGGAATGGTGGCGCCTGGGGCGGACGGCGCCCGAGGGGCGTGTGGTGCGCGTTGGGACGGGCTGGGGCAGGGGGGTGTGCGCCTCAGCTCATCCCGTCCCGGGCACCAGAGGCCCGCGGGGCCGGTGCCCGTCAGCGACGTGGCCGACGCCCGTCGGGTGTGGCCGGCGCGGGAACGGCCAGGTGCCGGTGGGCATGGCCGGGAGCGGGCTTGCGGGGCACCGGGATTCGTTTCAAGGTGGCCACACATCGGATGCCGGGTTGGGAACGACAGGACGGGTGGGGCCGTATGACGTGGGAGTTCACCGACGACCGTGAGGTCACCGTGCGGGCGGCCGGGCGGCCGGAGCGCATAGCGGCCTATCTCCGGACCGGAGCCGGCCTGTGGGATCTAGGGATACGTCCCGTCGGCGTCTACGGCTCCGGGCACGACGGTGAGCGTCCCGACCCGGCCAAGTCGGGCGGCCTGCGCGGGCAGGACGTGCCCTACCTCGGCGCCGGCGGCGCGCTCGACGAGGCCGCGCTCCGCTCGGTGCGCCCCGATCTGATCGTGGACGTGACGTACGACCGGGAGCACGCGTACGCGGTGGACGACGCGGTCGCCGCGCGGGCCGGCGTCCCGGTGCTGGCGCTCGCCGTCTCCGGGGACGTCTCCCTCGGCCGCATCCTGAGCCGGTTCGCCGAGCTGGGCCGGGCCCTCGGCGGGCGCGGCGGGCACCGCTCCGTGGACGTCGCCGGGGACGCGGACGGCACCCCTGCGGAGGGGCTCGCCGCCGCGGAGGAGGCGGTGCGGGGCGCGGCGCAGGGCACGCCCGGGCCGCGGGTGCTCGCGCTCTCCGCCGCCGGGCCCGAACAGGTACATCTGGCCCGGCCGCGGACCTGGCCCGAACTGCGGCACCTCGCGGACCTCGGCGTACGGTTCGTCGAGCCCGGGGCGGGCGGCGTCAACTGGTCCACCACGACCTGGGAGGACGCCGCCGGGCTCGGGGCGGACGTGATCCTGGTCGACAGCCGGGGCAATGCCGTCCAGCCCCGGGACCTGGACGGCGTCCCCGGCTGGGCCACCCTCTCCGACGGCGCGGTCGTGGCCCCCTGGAACCCCGAACTCCCCGTCAGCACCCCCGCCTGCGCCGCCTTCTTCCGCAAGGTCGCCACAGCCCTCACCTCCGCCCACCTCCACAGCACCCCCTAACCCAACGGCACCACGTCGCCACTGCCCCAAGGGGGCAGTCCGGGCAGCTCGGGGCGCAGCCCGGTTGGAAAGGGGCGGGGGGAACTGCGTGCTCAGCCGAGTCGATGCCGGCAGGTCGCCACGGTCCCAAGGGGGCAGCCGGGGCCGTGCCCGACCCACCGCCGGGGCGGGCCCGTGCCCCAGGCACCCCACGGGCACCCCTCCGGCTCACCCGAACCGCCAGGTTCGCTTGTTCGGTTGTCATCCCGGACGGCATGACATCTGTCACCCCATACTCACGACCGACGGCACTGCCGTCGAACGCACGCGCTCCGCCACGATGGGTGCATGACGACGACTGTTGAGGCCGGCGCGGCCGGCACCGCCGGGACCACCACGGCCGCGGTCCGCTTCGACCAGGTGACCAAGACCTACGGCACCGTACGAGCAGTGGACGGGCTCTCACTGGAGCTGCGCCCCGGCGAGACCGTGGCGCTGCTCGGGCCGAACGGCGCGGGCAAGTCCACCACGCTCGACCTCCTGCTCGGCCTGCGGCACCCGGACAAGGGCTCCGTCAAGGTCTTCGGGATGAACCCGAGGGACGCCATCGTCGCCGGACGCGTCGGCGCCATGCTGCAGAGCGGCGGCCTGATGGACGAGATCACGGTCCGCGAACTGGTGAAGCTCGGCTGCGACCTGCACCCGAGGGCGTACCCGGTGAACGACGTGCTCACCCGCGCCGGCATCGACTCCCTCGCCGACCGCAAGGTCAACAAGCTCTCCGGCGGCCAGGAGCAGCGCGTCCGCTTCGCGCTGGCCACCGCCGGCGCCAACGACCTGATCGTGCTGGACGAGCCCACCACCGGCATGGACGTCTCCGCCCGGCAGGCGTTCTGGGCCACCATGCGCGAGCAGGCCGACCAGGGCCGTGCCGTCCTGTTCGCCACGCACTACCTGGAGGAGGCCGACGAGGTCGCGGACCGCGTGCTGGTCCTGCACCGCGGCCGGCTGCTCGCCGACGGCAGCTCCACCGAGATCAAGGCCCGCGCGGGCCAGCGGCGGATCTCGTTCGACCTGGAGACCATCGACGACCAGGTGCGGCACAAGCTCGCGAAGCTGCCGTCCCTCAGCAGCATCGACATCTCCGCGGAGACCGTCCGCATCCAGTCCACCGACGCCGACGCGACCGTGCACGCCGTCTACGGGCAGGGCCTGTACCCCCGTAACCTCGAAGTCGCCGGGCTCGGTCTGGAGCAGGCCTTCGTCGCCATCACCGCCGCCGAGGAGGCCAAGACCGCATGACCAGCCTGATCAGGCTCGAACTCGTCCGGGCCCTGCGCAACAAGAAGTTCCTGTTCTTCTCGGTGGTCTACCCCGCCGCGCTGTACCTGATCCTCGCCGGCACCGCGTCCAAGGACAGCAAGGTGGCGGGCACCAGCCTGACCCTGCCGACGTACTACATGGTCGCCATGGCGTCGTTCGGCGCGCTGACCGCCGTCCTGATGGGCAACAGCGAGCGGATCGCGAAGGAGCGCGAGAACGGCTGGGTGCGGCAGCTCCGGCTCACCTCGCTGCCCGGCCGCGGCTACGTGCTCGGCAAGATCTCCAGCGCCGCCGTGGTCAGCCTGCCGTCCATCGTGATCGTCTTCGTGCTCGCCGCGCTGCTCAAGGGCGTCAGCCTGAGCGCCGCGCAGTGGCTGGCGCTGACCGGCTCCATCTGGGCCGGCAGCCTGGTCTTCGCGGCGCTCGGCGTCGCCATCGGCTACCTGGCCACCGGCGACGCGGTGCGTCCCATCACCATGATCACGTACTTCGCGCTGTCGCTCCTCGGCGGCCTGTGGATCCCCACCACCGGCTTCCCGGACTGGCTCCAGGACATCGTGCAGTGGCTGCCCACGCACGCCTACTCCGGCATCGGTCAGGCCATCGAGCTGGGGCACGACCCGCAGCTGAAGGACTTCGGCATCCTCGTCGCCTACTTCATCATCTTCACCGGCGGCGCCGCCTGGCTGTACCGCAAGGACACCAAGACGGCGTGAGCGTCATGGACAGGGACCGCGACGACACCGCCCGGGCCGTTCCGACGGGCCGGGGCTCCGCAGCCGGCGGGGCCCCGGCCGCCGCGCTCCCGGCCCCCGGGCACGCCCCGGAGGGCAACCGGTGGTTCACGATGGGCCGCCCGTCCGGCAACCGCCGCGAGGCCTACAGCAAGCTGCTGTGGATCGGCATCTGGCTGGTCTTCCTCCGTGACCCGGTGGAGGACCTGCTGCGCGGTGGCGGGACCTCCGGGTTCCACGTGTGGGGCTGGACCGGCCTGGTGGCCTTCGTGGCCATGTACCTCGCCCTGGTCTTCCGGCACACCAGCAAGGCCCTCCAGGGCAACGTCGTCTGGACGATCCTCGCCGCCCTGTTCGCCGTCGCGACCACGCTGTCCTTCGCGCTCAGCACCGCCTGGCTGGTGCTCTACGTCTACGTCGCGGTGGCCTGCGGCGCCACGCTGCCGCTGCGGGTGGCCCGCTGGTCCATCCTCGGCGTCACGGCCGTGATGGCGACGGTCGGCCTGGTCACGGGCGGCACCGCGCTCGGCTCCGACCTCGGCCTGCTCGTGCCCGCCCTGATCGGCGGCTTCGCGATGACGGGCGTGCGCCAGCTCGTCCTGACGACCGTCGAACTGCGCAGGGCACGCGCCACGGTCGCCCAGCTCGCCGCCAACGAGGAGCGCCTGCGGCTCGCCCGCGACCTGCACGACCTGCTCGGGCACTCCCTGTCGCTGATCACGCTGAAGAGCGAGCTGGCGGGCCGGATGCTGCCCGCAGAGCCGGAGCAGGCCGCGCGGCAGGTCCAGGACATCGAGAGCGTCAGCAGGCAGGCCCTCGTCGACGTCCGCGAGGCGGTCTCCGGCTACCGCCGGCCCCGGCTGCTCGGCGAGCTGGCCGGCGCCCAGGTCGCGCTGACCGCCGCGGGCATCGTCCCGGTGATGCCCGCCGAGGGCGAGCCGGCGCTGCCCGAAGGGCTGCCCGAGGAGGGGGAGTCGGTGCTCGCGTGGGCGCTGCGGGAGGCGGTCACCAACGTCGTGCGGCACAGCGGCGCACGGCGGTGCGGCATCGAGCTGACGAAGCGCCAGACCCTGGACGGCGCCTTCCTCGAACTGACCGTGGAGGACGACGGCACGGGCGGCGCCGCGACCCCCGGCAACGGGCTCACGGGCCTCACCGAGCGCCTGACGGCCGTCGGCGGCACCCTGGAGGCGGTGTCGGGACGCAGGGGCGGTTTCCGGCTGCTGGCCCGGGTTCCGCTGACCCCGCTGCCCGATCGCCCGGACCCCGTAGGATCCGGCGCATGAGCGACACGATCAGGGTCCTGCTCGCCGAGGACCAGTCGATGGTCCGCGAGGCCCTCGCCGCGCTGCTCGGCCTGGAGCCGGACATAGAGGTCGTCGCCCAGGTCGCACGGGGCGACGAGGTGCTGGCCGCGGCACGGGAGCACGAGGTGGACGTGGCGCTCCTGGACATCGAGATGCCCGGCATGACCGGGATCGAGGCCGCCGCGGAGGTGCGCAGGGCACTGCCGCGCCTGAAGCTCGTCATCCTCACCACCTTCGGCAGGCCCGGCTACCTGCGCAGCGCCATGGAGGCCGGCGCGGAGGCCTTCCTCGTCAAGGACGCGCCCGCCGCGCAGCTAGCGGCGGCGGTGCGGAAGGTCCTCGCGGGGGAGCGGGTCATCGATCCGAGCCTGGCCGCGGCGGCGCTGGCGGACGGGGCGAATCCGCTGACCGACCGCGAGCGGCATGTGCTGCGCGCCGCGGCGGACGGCTCGACCAACGCCGAGCTGGCCCGGACCCTGAACCTCTCCCAGGGCACCGTACGGAACTATCTGTCCACGGCCATTCAGAAGCTCGCGGTACGGAACCGGGCGGAGGCGGTCCGGATCGCCCGCGAAAAGGGCTGGCTCTGACCCCCACCCCAACTGACGGGTGAGCCGGGGCCGGCCCCGGCTGCCCCTGGGGGTGGCGGGGCGCCGGCGCGCCCCCAGGGGGCGCGGGGAACTGCGCGAGCAACCTGCTGGGCGCTCCCCCACTGCCGCAAGGGCGTGGGAGGCGCCCCCTCCCCGCGCCCCAGGCACCGGGGCGGGCAGGGCCGGAAGGCCCCCGTTGCGTCAGTTGAGCATGGCGCGTGCCGTGCGCGCCTGGTGGCGCACGCGCTCCGCGGCGCGCTCGTCCACCGCGGCCACCACCTCCGCGTACGCCTCAAGCTCGGCGGCCCCGCCGAGATAGTCCCCGCGCTGCACCAGCAACTCCGCACGCTCGTGGCGCAGCCGCGCGGGATGCGCGGGCAGCAGGAGCTGGAGGTCCAGCGCCCACAGGGCGACGTCCGAGTGCTCGGGGCGGGCCGCGGCCCAGGCGCGGATGTTGTTGAGGATGCGCATCAGCACGCCCAGCGGCTCCGCGGGCGTCAGCATCGACGGGTGGAACGCCATGCCCGTCGCCCCCGCGACCAGCAGTTCGGCGTCCTCGCCCGCCAGCACCCGCCCGCCGTCGAACGGATCGACCAGCACCTGCCCCGCGAGCGCCTCCTTTTCAGGCCCGCCGGCCTCCGCGCCCCGCGCCAGCCGTTCCCCGAACGCGCCGAGGCCCACCACGAAGTGCCCGGGCAGCGCCACCCCGTACACCGGCGCCCCGGCCCGCCGCGCCACCTCGATCCAGACGACGGAGAGCAGGATGGGCAGCCCCCGGCGGCGCCGCAGGACGGTGTGGAGCAGCGAGGCGTCCAGCCGGCGGTAGTCCGCGGGCGTGCCGTGGAAGCCGTACCGCTGGCCGAGCAGCTCGGCAAGCGCGGAGCCCCAGGCCTCCGGGCCGCCCGGCCGGAACGGCAGCTCACCCGCGAGCCGGTCCAGCTCCACCTGCGCCGCGTCGATCCCGGCCTCGTCCAGTGCGCCGTCCGCCTGCGCGCCCACCAGCAGGCAGAGCAGCGCCAGGTCGGGCCGCTCGGAGCGGGCCTCCTCGGCGAAGGCCCGCCGCACCTGAGCGGTGCGCGCCGGGTCCGGGGGCCGCGGTGGGGGCGGGGACTGGGGCTGGGGCACAGGCATCGGAGCGGGGCCTTTCATCCCGGGGCGGCAAGGGCGGCAAGCGGCGGACGGAGACGGGTGCGGCCGTACGGCCGTACGGCCGCTGTCCGGCACGGGCCGTCACCCCCGATAGTGGTGGTAGGAGTGGTGCACGTCGAATCCCATTCCGTCGTACAGGGCCCGCCCGGCCGCGTTGTCCGACTCGACCTGGAGCCAGGCAGCCGAGGCCCCCTCCTCCAGGGCGCGCCGGGCCAGGGCCGCCATCACGGCCGTCGCCAGGCCCCGGCGGCGGGCGGCCGGCGCCACCTCGACCGCCATGAACCCCGCCCACCGGCCGTCCACCACACAGCGCCCGATCGCCGCGGGCACCCCGGGCGCCTCACCCGGCAGCGGCGCCTCACCCGGCACCGAGGCGAACCACACCGAGGGCCCGGCTGTGAGCACCGCGCGCGCCACGCCGCCGCCCGGCCCCCCGGCGCCGCCCGAACGGTGGTAGCGGCGCAGCCAGCCGTCGTCGACGTCCCTGGCCAGCCGGACCCGCTCCGCACCGGCCGCCCGGTCGCCGGGTGGGTCGGCCACCGGGGCGAGCGGGGCGATCCGCAACTCCGCGGTCACCTCCCGCCGCCAGCCGTGCGCCTCCAGGTCCGCGCAGAGCAGTTCCTGTGTGCCCTCGGCGCCCGTGGCCGTCTGGATGTACGCGGGCAGTCCACGGCGCGCGTACCAGGCGCGTACGCGGGCGAGCGCCTCGGGCAGCGGCAGGCCCGGATCGCCCAGCGGCAGCACCGAGTTCGCCCGCCGCGTGAAGCCGGTCCGTGGAGCCGTCGGCGCTGCGCCGGCGCCCGGGTTTCCCTCCGCGTCCCCGGCGCCGCCCGGGCGACCGGCGTCCGCGCCCCCCGCGCCCGTCCGATCCACGCTCGCCCGGCCGGCGTCCGCGCGCCCCGCGCCCGATCGCTCGGCGCCCGCGCGGCGGGGATCCGGTACGCCGGTGGCCGCACCACCGCGCTCACCGCCGAACCGCCCCCCGTCCGGCGCCGGGACGCCCTGGACGGCCGCCCGCAGGAGCCAGTCCCCGAGCCGTTCGCTCTCCACCGGCTGCCAGGCCCGCGCCGTGACGTGCGCCAGCTCCTCGTACGATGCGGAGGGCCCCCGGCGCCGGGCCGGCGCCGCCGGTACGACCTTGCCCGCGACGAGCGAGGATTCCGCCATCCGGACCCGCTCGCCCGACCGGCGGGTCACGACCACCACCCCGTCGTCCCACGATGTGAGAATTCCGACCGTGTCCGTGAACCTGCCGCCCGACTCCCCGGCTTGGGCCAGTCGGCGGATGGAGACGCGTTTGCCCACGTCATCGGGGCCCACTCGGACTTCGAGACGCCCCATGGCGGCAAATTCCACAGCACTGCCCACCCCTCGTGTTCGGATCCGGTCCTGGAACGGAGATACTAGGTGCGGGCATCGACGACGCCGCGCTCCAGCGCGCCAGGCGGCAGGGCCTGAGGAGGCCCGCCAGCGCCCTACCGAGGAGGAACGACAGCGTGACCTACGTCATCGCGCAGCCTTGTGTTGACCTGAAGGACAAGGCGTGCATCGAGGAGTGCCCGGTCGACTGCATCTATGAGGGCCAGCGGTCCCTCTACATCCACCCGGATGAATGCGTCGACTGCGGTGCCTGCGAGCCGGTCTGCCCGGTCGAGGCGATCTTCTACGAAGACGACACTCCGGAGGAGTGGAAGGACTACTACAAGGCGAACGTCGAGTTCTTCGACGAGCTCGGCTCGCCCGGCGGGGCCAGCAAGCTCGGCCTGATCGAGCGCGACCACCCGTTCATCGCCGCGCTGCCGCCCCAGGAGCACTGAGGCGGACCGCACCACCAGTGCGCGGCGCGCCCAGCGTGCCGCCTCGGTCCCGTACGGCCCCAGCGCCGTACGGGACCGAGGCGTTTGCCGCGGCGGCCCGCCCGCGCCGCCGCACCGGGTGCCCCGGCCCCGTCGGGAGGCGCCCGTGCCGTACGTACGAGAGAGTGAGCACCGTGTCCAGCTCAGCGCGCGCAGTCTCCAGCAGGCTCCCCGACTTCCCGTGGGACAGGCTGGAGCCGCACAAGGCCACGGCGGCCGCCCACCCGGGCGGCATCGTCGACCTGTCCATCGGGACCCCGGTCGACCCCGTGCCCGACGTCATCCAGAAGGCCCTCGCCGCGGCCGCCGACTCGCCGGGCTATCCGACGGTGTGGGGCACCCCGCAGCTGAGGGACGCGATCAGCGGCTGGTGCGAGCGGCGCCTGGGCGCGGCCGGCATCGGGCACCGCAATGTGCTGCCGGTCGTCGGCTCCAAGGAACTGGTCGCCTGGCTGCCCACCCAGCTCGGCCTGGGCCCCGGCGACCGGGTCGCCCATCCCCGGCTGGCCTATCCGACGTACGAGGTGGGCGCCCGGCTGGCGCGCGCCGAACCCGTCGGGTTCGCGGACCCGACCATGCTCGACCCGGCGGGCCTCAAGCTGCTCTGGCTCAACTCCCCGTCGAACCCCACCGGGCAGGTGCTGGCCAAGGACGAGCTGGCGCGCATCGTGGCCTGGGCGCGCGAGCACGGGATCCTCGTCTTCAGCGACGAGTGCTACCTGGAGCTGGGCTGGGAGGCCGAGCCGGTCTCGGTGCTGCACCCGGAGGTGTGCGGCGGGTCCTACGAGGGCCTGGTCGCCGTGCACTCCCTGTCCAAGCGGTCCAACCTGGCCGGCTACCGCGCCGCGTTCCTCGCCGGTGACGAGCGGGTCCTCGGCGAGCTGCTGGAGGTGCGCAAGCACGGCGGCATGATGAGCCCGTCTCCGACTCAGGCCGCCGTGATCGCGGCGCTCGGCGACGACGAGCACGTCCGTGTGCAGCGCGAGCGCTATGCGGCCCGGCGCGCGGCGATGCGGGACGCGCTGCTGAAGCACGGTTTCCGTATCGAGCACAGCGAGGCCAGCCTCTATCTGTGGGCCACCCGCGACGAAACCTGCTGGGAGACCGTCGGCCGGCTGGCCGAGCTGGGCATCCTGGTGGCGCCGGGGGACTTCTACGGCCCGGCGGGCGAGCGGTTCGTGCGTGTGGCGCTGACCGCCACGGACGAGCGCATCGAGGCCGCGGTGTCCCGCCTCGGCTGAGCCCGGCGCCCACGGGGAGCACATCGCCATACGGTGCCCCGGGAGAGGTGCGGGGACGCGGGGAACTGGAAGGCAGGGGCCCGGGAAGCAACCGCTTCCCGGGCCCCTCACCTCACTCGGCGCGCGGCTGGACGCCGCACGGTCACCGCACCGGCAGCCCGCCGGTGGCGGCCCCGCTCGCGACCTGACCGGCGGCGGGGGCGACGGCGCCCGTGCCCTTGCCGAGGGTGCCGGTGACGTCAGGGACGGCGTTCTTGACGGTCCGCACGGGGTGCACACCGGTCACGCCCGCGGTCTTGCCGACCTGCTGCGAGGCGTCCTCGACCGTGCCGCCCACGTGCGCGGTGTCCAGGCTGCTGAGCCCGGCCGGACCGGCCGCGGGGGCGGCGCTCGCGGCACCGGCCGCACCGACCACGGGAGCCGCTCCCGCGGCGATGAGCAGCGCGGCACGGGCGATCCGGCGGGTCAGGGGGAGGGACATGATGCTCCTTCAGGACGGGAAGACGGAGAAGAGATCGGTGCCGATGCGCGCTCGGACGCAGTGACTACCGCTCGAAGGCCCTGAAGGTTGCGGGAGCCGTGGGTAAAGAGTCGGTAATGCGACGCATTATCCGCTCCGGATAAAAACGGCCAAAAGCGATGTGTGACCGGTGAATGCGGAATCCTTACGTCCAGGTCTATCCGCGGATTTCGGCGGCCGCCGCGGCCTGTGCGGGACCACCCTTCCCGGCTCCCGGCGCGGCCGGCTCCGTCCCTCCTGCGGGCGAAGAGGGGAACGGGTGCCCGGACGCACGGGGGTGCCATGGGGCCGGTGCGTCAGGGGCGGCGCCAGGGACCGGGGCGCCGGGGACTGGGCGCGGGGCCGGGCCTCAGGGGCGGGGTGCCTCTGCCGGCGGATGGCCGGCCCGCTCGGGGCAACCGGCCTCTCGCGGTGGGCGGTGATCAGCGGGCCGTGACGATGAGGACCCGGTCGGCGCCGCCGGCCGAGGTGCCGGCCTTGTCGTCGCCGCCCGTCCTCCGCCACTCCGCGCCCGAGTCCGCGCTCCACCGCCGGCCGCCATAGCTGACCTGAGCGATGTGCAGGGCCGCGGAGTTCGCCACCGCCCAGTGGGCCAGCTCCCAGCCGCGCCGCCGGGCGTCGCCGCCGGCCCTCCCCGTGGCGGCCCGCACGGGCACGGTCACCGTGCGCCGGCCGCCCGCCGCCGCGGACGCGGACGCGCTGGCGGTGGCGGGGGTGCCGGGGGTGCCGGCCCGCTTCCCGGTCGCCGTCCCGCCCGGTCCCGTCCCGCTCCCCGCGGACGCCGTCCCGTGCCGCGGCACCGAGGACGCGGCCGTCGCGAGCACGTCGCTGCCGAAGTCGTGGACGAGCGCCCTGCGCACCCGGGCCGGGTCACCGGGGGTCCGGGTCGGGTCGCCCTCGCAGGTCAGGGTGGCCGCGGCACGGCCGGTGAGGGCCGCGGCGAGCAGCGTCGCGTCCGGCTCGTGCTTCGCGTACGCCTCCGGGTAGGCGCTGCGCTGGACGCGCTGCGCGGCGACCGTGAGCGGCAGCCGCGCGTAGTCGGGCACCTTGGCCAGCCGGGCGTAGAACGCGCTCGCCGCGTACGCCGGGTCCATGATCTCGTCGGCGGTGCCCCAGCCCTGCGAGGGCCGCTGCTGGAACAGGCCCAGCGAGTCCCGGTCGCCGTGGTCCAGATTGTGCAGGTCGGACTCCTGCAGGGCGGTGGCCAGCGCGATCGTCACCGCGCGCTCCGGCATGCCGCGCGAGGTGCCCACGGCGGAGATGGCCGCGGCGTTGCCGGCCTGCTCGGGCGAGAAGCGGTACTCCGCGCCGTCGCCCTTGCCGGACACCACCGTGCAGCGCGGCCCCGCCCTGCCGCCGGTGACGTACCGCACCACCAGGTAACCGGCGAGCGCCAGCAGCACCATGAACGCCGCGCCTAAGCGCAGTGGGCGACCGGGCCTGACACGGGAGGGGGGTTTGGACTGCTGGAGCACGGGTCCAAGGTACTGGAGGACGCGAGCACCGCGTTAGGGTCGTCGGCATGGACCGCAGCCCCCTTGACCTGACGTCGGACGCGGCGCAGCTCACCGCGCAGCTCGTCGACTTCCCCTCGGAGAGCGGCACCGAGAAGCCGCTCGCGGACGCGGTGGAGACGGCCCTGCGCGCCCTGCCGCACCTCACGGTCGACCGGCACGGCAACACCGTCGTGGCCCGCACCGCCCTGGGCCGCCCCGAGCGGGTGATCCTCGCCGGACACCTGGACACCGTGCCCATCGCGGACAATGTGCCCTCCCGCCTCGACGAGAACGGCATCCTGTGGGGCTGCGGCACCTGCGACATGAAGTCGGGCGTCGCCGTACAGCTCCGCCTCGCCGCGACCGTCCCGGCGCCGGGACGCGACCTGACCTTCGTCTTCTACGACAACGAGGAGGTGGAGGCCCACCTCAACGGCCTCGGCCTGCTCGCCGCCGCCCACCCCGACTGGCTGGCGGGCGACTTCGCGGTACTGCTCGAACCCTCCGACGGACAGGTCGAGGGCGGCTGCCAGGGCACCCTGCGCGTGCAACTGCACACCACCGGTGAACGCGCGCACTCCGCGCGCGCGTGGATGGGCGCCAACGCCATCCACGCCGCCGCCCCGATCCTGCAGCGCCTCGCCGCCTACGAACCGCGCCGCCCGGTGATCGACGGCCTGGAGTACCGGGAGGGCCTGAACGCGGTCGGCATCGAGGGCGGCGTCGCCGGCAACGTCATCCCCGACGCCTGTACGGTCACCGTCAACTTCCGGTACGCCCCCGACCGCACCGAGAACGAGGCGGTGGCGCACGTCAGGAAGGTGTTCGCGGACTGCGGCGTGCGGGAGTTCGTGGTCACCGACCACAGCGGCGGTGCGCTGCCCGGCCTCGGGCATCCGGCCGCCGCCGCGTTCATCGAGGCCGTCGGCGGCACTCCGCAGCCCAAGTTCGGCTGGACCGACGTCTCCCGGTTCAGCGCCCTCGGCGTGCCGGCGGTGAACTACGGCCCCGGGAATCCGCACCTGGCCCACCGGCGGGACGAGCATGTCGACACCGCCAGGATCCTCGCGGCGGAGGAGCGGCTGCGGGCCTGGCTGACGGCGACGGCCTGACGCGGGCCGGGGGCGCCGAGGGCGTCCAGGCCGCCGACGGTCCTTGGGCGCGCCGCCATGCCCCGGCGTGCGAGCCGTGCGCCCTGAAGGCGCTTCCGCGCCTTCAGGGCAGGGGCAAGGGGA
Organism: Streptomyces sp. DSM 116793; assembly: GCF_057320905.1. Classification (NCBI taxonomy): domain Bacteria; kingdom Bacillati; phylum Actinomycetota; class Actinomycetes; order Kitasatosporales; family Streptomycetaceae; genus Streptomyces; species Streptomyces sp. DSM 116793. The sequence goes on from NZ_CM170494.1 coordinate 6,342,938, forward strand.
GGTCATCGGGAGTTACGGCCCCGGCCACGTCCGTGGTTCTACGCTGAAGTGTTCGTACCGTCAGCGGAAGGGGATGTACATGGATAGTCCGGAAGCAGGGGGACCTCCGGAGGAGCAGTACCTGGGCCCCGTGGTGCGCCGGCGGGAGCAGATCCAGCCGGGCACCACCGACCAGCGGCTGCTGGACACCGAGGGCGACTCCCAGTGGGTGCACACCGACCCCTGGCGGGTGATGCGCATCCAGTCGGAGTTCGTGGAGGGCTTCGGCGCCCTCGCCGAGCTCCCCAGCGCGATCAGCGTCTTCGGCTCGGCCCGCACGCCCCCGGGCTCCGAGGAGTACGAGGCGGGGGTGCGGCTCGGCAGGGCGCTCGTCGAGGCCGGGTTCGCGGTGATCACGGGCGGTGGCCCCGGGGCCATGGAGGCGGCCAACAAGGGCGCGCGGGAGGCCAGGGGCATCTCCGTCGGCCTCGGCATCGAGCTGCCTTTCGAGCAGGGCCTGAATCCCCATGTCGACTTCGGCGTGAACTTCCGGTACTTCTTCGTCCGGAAGACCATGTTCGTGAAGTACGCCCAGGGCTTCGTGGTGCTGCCCGGTGGCCTGGGCACGCTGGACGAACTGTTCGAGGCGCTCACCCTGGTGCAGACCCGCAAGGTGACCCGCTTCCCGATCGTCCTGTTCGGCTCCGCCTACTGGGGCGGCCTCGTCGACTGGCTGCGCGGCACGGTGGTCGCCCAGGGCAAGGCCTCCGAGAAGGACCTGCTGCTGTTCCACGTCACCGACGACGTGGACGAGGCGGTCGCGCTGGTCTCCAAGGAAGTCGCCCGCTGACCGCCTGCCTGCGGACCACGTGTCCGCACTGACCGCCTGCGGGACGCCGACGTCGGCGGGTGCCGACCTGGCCGTCGGCGGGCGCTGACGCGACCGTCCGCGGAGACCGGCGCCCGGCTCGGCTCGCCGCGGGGCGGCTCACGCAGGCCTCCCGGCTCCGCTCGCCGCGGGGCAGCTCACGGGCGGCCGGGTTCCGCTCGCCGCGGGCCGCGCAGGCCCCCTGCTCCGCGCACGGCGGGCAGGCGTCACGCAAGCCCCCGGCGGGCCACGGCCGGGGCCCGGTGGCCGGCGATCGACGCCACCATGTCCAGCACCTGCCGGGTCTCGGCGACCTCGTGCACGCGGTAGACCCGCGCCCCGAGCCACGCCGACACGGCGGTCGTCGCCAGCGTCCCCAGCAGGCGCTCCTTGACCGGCCGGTCGAGCGTCTCGCCGACGAAGTCCTTGTTCGAGAGCGAGACGAGCACCGGCCAGCCGGTGTCCGTCATCTCGCCCAGCCGGCGGGTGGCCTCCAGGCTGTGCCGGGTGTTCTTGCCGAAGTCGTGCCCCGGGTCGATCAGCACGGACTCGCGCGGCACGCCCAGCGCCACCGCGCGCTCCGCGAGGCCGACGGTGACCCGCAGGATGTCGGCCATCACGTCCTCGTAGGCGATCCGGTGCGGCCGGGTGCGCGGCCGGGCACCGCCCGCGTGCGTGCACACCAGGCCGGCGCCGTGCCGTGCCGCGACCTCCGCGAGCCTGGGGTCGACGCCGCCCCATGCGTCGTTCAGCAGGTCCGCGCCCGCCGCGCAGACCGCCTCGCCGACCTCGTGCCGCCAGGTGTCCACGCTGATCACGACGTCGGGGAACCTGCGGCGCACCTCCGCCACGAAGCCGACCGTGCGGCGCGCCTCCTCCTCGGCCGTCACCTCGTCCCCGGGGCCCGCCTTGACGCCGCCGACGTCGATGATGGCCGCCCCCTCGGAGACCGCCTGCTCGACCCGGGTCAGGGCGGGCTCGTCGCGGAAGGTGGCGCCCCGGTCGTAGAACGAGTCAGGGGTCCTGTTGACGATCGCCATGATGACCGGCTCGTGCGGGCCGAACTCACGGTGGCCCAGCCTGAGCGTCCCCTGCGGCATCCCGTTCTGCCTCCTCGCTGCCGAGCGCTCCGCGCTCGCCGATCCTGTCCGTGCCCTCATTGTCACAGGGGCATGGCACGATCGGAGTCCGACGGTTCGTGTGGCCGACCGAGTGGCCGGCGCGGGCCGCCGTGCGTGCCACGCCCGCCGTGGCCGGCGGCGGTGCCCGCCGGCCACCCGGCGGCCCGCCGTCGGCGCCGCGCGCCGGGCGTGCGGCGGCAGCGCAGTGGCATCGAGTCGGCATCCGAGCGTGGGGACCTCCCGAAGATGGTCGTGTTCTTGTTCCTGGTCGTCGCCCTCGTCGTCGTGGTCGCGGCGGTGACGCTCGCCGTGGTGGGCGGCGGCGAGAGCGGTGTGCTGCCCGAGGCGCCGCCCGAGCGGCTCCAGGACCCGCTGCCCCAGGACCGTCCCGTCCACCGGGACGATGTGGAGGCCCTCCGTTTCCCGGTGGCCGTGCGCGGCTACCGGATGGCGGACGTGGACGACGCGCTGGGCAGGCTCGGCGCGGAGCTGGCCGAGCGCGACGCCCGGATCGCCCAGCTCGAATCCGCCCTCGCGGGCGCCCATGCCCACCAGGCCGGCGGCTCCCGCCCGCCCTACGACTTCCCGGAGGAGACCCGATGAGCAGTGAAGCGGTGGGCGGCGGTCCGGCCGCCGGGGAGGGACCGGCGGCCGGGAGCGGGCCCGCGGCCGAGGGCTCTCCCGCCGCGGGCGCCGCGCTGCCGGGGCCCGACGGCGTGCTCCGCTGCCCCTGGGCGCTCTCCACGGAGGACTACGCCGTCTACCACGACGAGGAGTGGGGCCGCCCGGTGCACGGCGATGACCCGCTCTTCGAGCGCATCTCCCTGGAGGCGTTCCAGTCGGGCCTGTCCTGGATCACCATCCTGCGCCGCAGGGAGGGTTTCCGCGCCGCCTTCGCGGACTTCAAGATCACATCGGTGGCGGCCTTCACGGAGGCCGACCGCGAGCGGCTGCTCGCCGATCCCGGGATCATCCGCAATCGCGCCAAGATCGACGCGACGCTCGCCAACGCCCGCGTGCTCGCCACCTGGACCCCCGGTGAGCTGGACGAGCTGATCTGGTCGTTCGCCCCCGACCCGGCGGCGCGCCCGGTCCCGCGCACCCTGTCCGACATCCCCGCGACCACGGACGAGTCCAGGGCCCTCTCCAAGGCTCTCAAGTCCCGCGGCCTCCGCTTCGTCGGCCCCACCACGGCCTACGCCCTGATGCAGGCGTGCGGCCTGGTCGACGACCACCTGAAGGACTGCGCATCCCGCACGGCGCCCACTGACTGAGCCACGTCCGCTCCGCCGCGATGCTGAGCCGTCTGCGGGGCGCCCGCACACCCCCGCCGCGATGGCGAGGAACCACGACGGTCGGTCCCGGCGGTGCCGACCCGCCTCACCCCGCCGGCGAACCCGCCCGAAGGGCGCCCGCACCGGCCCGACGCGGGCGCCCGCCCTCAGCGGCCCAGGAACCTCGGCCGGGCCTTCGCCAGGAACGCCTGCACGGCGATCGCGTGGTCCTCGGACGCCCCGGCCCGCGTCTGCAACTCGTCCTCCTTCTCCAATGTCTCCTCCAGCGTGTGCCCGGCCGCGAAGGCAAGCGACTCCTTGATCGCGGCATACCCGAGCGTCGGCCCCTCGGCCAGCGTCCGGGCCACCGTCCGCGCCTCGGCGGCGAGATCGGCGGCGGGCACCACACGACCGGCGATCCCCAGCTCGTACGCCTCCTGCGCCGAGATGCTGCGCGGGAACAGCAGCAGGTCGGCGGCCCGCCCGGGCCCCACCACCCGCGGCAGCGTCCAGGAGAGCCCCGAGTCCGCGGTCAGCGCCACCCCGGCGAAGGAGGTGTTGAAGGCCGCCGTGTCCGCCACGACGCGGTAGTCCGCAGCGAGCGCGAAGCCGAATCCCGCGCCCGCCGCGACGCCGTTCACGCCCGCCACCACGGGCTTCGGCATGCCCGCCAGGGCCCGCACGATCGGGTTGTAGTGCTCACGCACCGTGCTCATGACGTTCCCGCGCGCGCCCCCGCCGACGGCGGCGTGCTCACCGCCGTCCCCCTCGCGGGCCGCGGTCAGCAGCCCCACGTGCTCCTTGAGGTCCTGCCCCACGCAGAAGGCCCGGTCCCCGGCCGCCGTGAGCAGCACGGCCCGTACCCCCGAATCCGCCGCGGCGGCCCGGACGGCGTCCCGCAGCGCGGCCTTGGCCTCGGTGTTCATGGCGTTCATCGCCGCGGGGCGGTTCAGCGTGATGGTGGCGAGTCCGTCGTGCACCTCGTACAGCACGGTATCGGCCATGGCGGGTCCCTTCGGTTCGCGGCTCAGCCCTCTGCTTCGGCATTCCCCGCACAGCATGGCGGAGAGCGCCGCACCGGAAGAGTGCGCAACATGTGACCTGCGTCAAAGAAAAACCACGTGAAGAAGGCGCGGGGAGAGGGCATCACGGCGGCCTTCGCGACCACATCGCCGAATTGAGTGGTTTTGCGGAAGCGCGTTGCCTAAGCGATGCCGAACGATGTTGTTCATTGGGTCGTGCGATGCGGGATAATGGCCAGGAAGCAATGTGTTCGATGCCGGTGACGCCTGCCCGTGACGGGCGGTGCGCGCCCTGCAGGGGGCCGTCGGCTGAGATGAGCTGGTTTCAGGAAGGGGAACGAGCATGGCGGCCATGAAGCCGCGGACGGGCGACGGCCCGCTCGAGGTGACCAAGGAGGGGCGGGGCATCGTCATGCGCGTTCCGCTCGAAGGCGGCGGTCGGCTCGTGGTCGAGCTGACCCCGGACGAGGCAGACGCCCTTGGTGACGCCCTCAAGAAGGTCGTCGGCTGACGCGGAAGCAGCCCGATACCCGCCCAGTGCCCCGGCGCCCGCTGCGCGCTGGGGCACTGGTGTCCGCACCATGTGACCGCACTCCGTGCCCGCCCGATCCCCGCCCCGGCCGCGCGTGTCCCCCTGCACCCGCGGCCCGGCGGCTCCGGCGCAGCGCGGCCCGGCGGCTCCGGCGCAGCGCGGCCCGGCGGCTCCGGCGCAGCGCGGCCCGGCGGCTCCGGCGCCGGGCTAGCGCTTGACCGCGCAGAGCAGACCGTCCCCCACCGGCAGCAGAGACGGCACCAGCTCCGGATTCTCGCGCACCGCCCGCACCAGCTCTCGCAGCCGCACCACCTCGGCGGGCTGCGGTCCCGAGCCGATCGTGCGGCCGTCGGCGAAGACCCCCTCGAAGCAGACCAGCCCACCGGGCCGTAGCAGACGCAACGATTCGTCTAGGTAATCGAGGCACTCCGAACGGTCACCGTCACAGAACACGAGGTCATAGCCACTGTCCGCGAGTCGCGGCAGGACGTCCAGGGCGCGGCCGGGAATGAAACGGGCGCGATTGCTTGCAAATCCCGCGGCACGGAAGGCCTGGCGCGCGAACTGCTGCCGCTCCGGCTCGGGATCCACGGTCGTCAGCACGCCGTCCGCGCGCATACCGTGCAGCAGATGGATTCCGGAGACGCCGGTGCCGGTGCCGATCTCGGCCACCGCCTTCGCGGCCACCGTGGCGGCGAGCAGCCGCAGCGCGGCACCGGTACCGGGCGACACCGGGCGCAACCCCGCCTCCCGGGCCCGGTCACGGGCCCAGCGCAGCGCGTCGTCCTCGGCGACAAAGGCGTCGGCGAACGCCCAGCTCGTCTGCCGCTTGCCGGTAATGGCCCTCTCCCGTCCCCGTAGTTGCCTGGCCGTGACTGTATCCTCCCCCGCCCTCGGCTCCGCTCGGCCGGGAGGTTCCGCCACCCGGTGGGAACGCGCAGCCGGGACCGGACGTTGTTAGGGGGTGGTGAAGAAAAGCGGGGGGTTCGGGTGGACGGAAGCCGCGAGCAAGTCGAGACGCAAGACCAGAAGCGCGTACCAATGTCGCGTAAGAACGCTTATTCGGAGCTAACGGGCGAGGTGGCTATGGTAGGGGCTCTAGTGGACACCACCAGAGCCGACAGGGGAGGTGCGGCTGAGACCGGAGACCGGGCAGGAGTGCTGAGGCGTCTGCTCAGGCCCTCCGGCGAGCCGAAATCCGTGACCAAGAACGCTGACACCGCCGAGTCCGCACAGACCGCGACCTTTGCCGCCGACGCGGATTCACAGGCGTGGACTCCTCCTTCCTGGGAGGAGATCGTCAGCATGCACAGCGGTCGGGTGTACCGCCTGGCCTACCGCCTCACCGGGAACCAGCACGACGCCGAGGACCTCACCCAGGAGGTCTTCGTCCGCGTCTTCCGCTCCCTGTCCACCTACACCCCGGGCACGTTCGAGGGCTGGCTGCACCGCATCACGACCAACCTCTTCCTGGACATGGTCCGCCGCAAGCAGCGTATCCGCTTCGACACCCTGGGCGACGACGCCGCGGAGCGGCTGCCCAGCCGTGAGCCCTCCCCGCAGCAGGTCTTCCAGGACACCCACTTCGACGCGGACGTCCAGCAGGCGCTGGACACCCTCGCGCCCGAGTTCCGCGCCGCCGTCGTCCTCTGCGACATCGAGGGCCTGTCGTACGAGGAGATCGCCGCCACCCTCGGCGTCAAGCTCGGCACGGTCCGCAGCCGTATCCACCGCGGCCGCTCCCAGCTGCGCAAGGCCCTCCAGCACCGGTCCCCGGAGGCCCGCGCCGAGCGCCGGGCCGGCGGGCGCGGATTCAGGCCCGTGGGCGTGGTCGCCCCCGCCCTGGGCGGAGGAGGCGCAGGCGCGTGAGCGGATCGCATTCGACCCCCGCCGAGCAGCACCTCGGCGACCGGCTCGCCGCCCTGGTGGACGGCGAGCTCGGCCATGACGCCCGCGAGCGGGTCCTCGCCCATCTGGCGACCTGTCCCAAGTGCAAGGCGGAGGCCGACGCCCAGCGCCGGCTGAAGAACGTCTTCGCGGAGGCCGCACCGCCCCCGCCGTCGGAGAGTTTCCTCGCCCGCCTCCAGGGGTTGCCCGGGGGCGATGACAGCGAAGGAGACCCCTATGGCGGTGGAGGACTCGGGGGCGGGGGAGTCTTCAGTGTGACGGCCCCCCACCCGCTCAACCCTCTGCGGCCGAGGCACCGGAATCCGTTCTCCCTCGACCCGTCCGAGCCCCCCGCCCCGGCGCTGCCCGACGGTGAGCACGGCTTCCGCATCCACGAGGTGGGCCGGCAGGAGGCCGAGCGGTCGGCGTCCCGCGGCCGCCGGTTCGCGTTCGCCGCGGCCGGTGCCGTGTCACTGGCCGCCATCGCCCTCGGCGGTGTCTCGACGGGCGTGCCCACCGCCGCCGGCAGCGGCGGAGGGGCCGGTGCGCCCAGCAACGCCACCCCGCTGAGCGCCAGCGGCCCCGTGACGTCCGCCGAGGCGGGCCGCCGCAGGAGCGCCCCACAGCCCGTGGCGCGCTCCTCCGAGCGCCCCACCGCGGGCCTGCCCTCGGCGCCCATCGCCGCGTCCGCGCCGCTGCTGCCCGGAATGCCCGCGCCGTCCCGCTCCCCGGAGCTCAAGGCGCCCTCGCCCCTCGGCGCGGCCGCCCCCCTGATACAGGCGCTGCCCACGTCCTCCTACCCATCCGGCATCGCCGACGCCGTCGGCTCGCCCAGTGCGTCGCCGGAGATCACCAGCGAGCTTCTCGACCCGGCACCCAAGAGGACGGGGGCCGGTTTGCGCACGGCGCACTGATCCTGCCTCGGTGCCGGTGCCGGTGCCGGTGCCGGTGCCGGTGTTCCCTGCCTCGGTGCTCGGTGCTCGGTGCTCGGTGCTCGGTGCTCGGTGCTCGGTGCTCGGTGCTCGGTGCTCCGTGTCCGGTGCTCGGTGCGAGGTGCCCGCTGGACGGCGGCTCAGGCCCCGGTGTGCGGTGCTCCGTGCGTGCGCGTATGTCCGCGGCGAGGGTCATCGGGTGCGTCGGGCTCGTTTCGTGGGAGCCCCGACCGGGCGCGACAGAGGATGCCCCTCAGGGCGGTGGCGACCTGGCGGAACCGTCGTGACTGGCCGTTCCCCCACTGCCTCAAGGGCTGGGAGATGCCCCGTCCCCGCGCCCCTGCCGGGGCGCGCGGGCGGGGCGGACCCGGCGGGTGCCCTGACGGGGCGTGCCCCGATGTACCTCTGCGGGGCGGGGCGCGAACCTGATTGAATCCTGGGTGCACGCGCCCCCCGGGACTCCGGGCGGGGCGTCGACAGTCGTAGTGCGGTGATCGCCGCGTGGTCGGCCGTGGGCCGTACCAGGGGTCATGTCTGGGGAGAGCATGGACGAGGGGAAGCCCGCAAAGCCGACGTGGTGGAGCCGTCCCCGGCCTGATGTGCCGGACACCGCCCCGACAGCGGACGCGGACGGGGCTGACGCCCCGGACGCTTCCGGTCGGGCTGTGACCGGTGCGCCCGGTGCTCCCGGTGCTCCCGGTGGTCCTGGTGGTCCTGGTGGTCCCGGTGCTCCTGGCGACCCCGGTGACCCCGGTGTGCCCGCCACCGAGGGCCCAGGTGGACATGACACCGGAGCCGACGCCTCCGGTGCCCAGGTGCCCGTGGAGGACCCCGGCACCGGCCCCAGTCCCGCCGCCGGGTCCACGCGGGACCAGCACCCGGCAGAGGACCGTCCGCGGCCCCTGCACGACCCCGACCCCTACGGGACACCGCCGTACGGGGAGCCGGGGCCCTGGGCGCCCGCGCCGCCCGTCCAGCACCCCGGCGCCACGCCCGCGCAGGGCACCCCCCTGCCGCCCCTGGGAGGCCCGCAGCCGCCCGCCGGCCCCCTCACCCACGGGGCCTACGCAACGGGCGCCACGCCCGCGCACGGCACCGCCGTGGCGGGCGGTCTCCACGGCCCGACGCCGCCCAGTGCCGTCCAGGCACCCCCGGGCGCCCCGTACCAGGCACCCACGCCCCCGTACGCCGGGGACCCGCGGTTCCAGGCGGCCCCCGGCCCCGGCGCACCGGGGACCCCGGCACCGGCGACCGCCTCGTACCCCGGGGGCGGGGGCGCGCCGGGCGGTGGCGGGCGCTGGCAGCCCTACGACCCGTGGGCCGCGCCGCTGCACCAGACCGGGGCCGCGCCCCGGCGTGCGGGCCGGCGCCGCGGCCTGGCCGGGGTGCTGCTCGTCGCGCTGCTCGCCGGCTTGCTCGGCGGGGCGCTGGGCTCCTACCTGGAGCGCGACGACGGCGGCACGGACATCGAACTACCGCAGGCCGGCGTCGAGTCCAGGAGCCGGGACCCGCACAGCGTCGCGGGCATCGCCGCCAGCGCACTGCCCAGCGTGGTGACCCTGCACGTCCGCGGCACCTCGGAGGAGGGCACCGGCACCGGCTTCATCCTGGACAAAGAGGGCCATATCCTGACCAACAATCACGTCATCGAGCCGGCCGGGTCGACGGGCGACATCTCGGTGACGTTCAGCGGCGGCCAGACGGCCGAGGGGACGGTGGTCGGTCATGACACCGGCTACGACCTGGCGGTCGTCAAGGTCTCCCATGTCTCGGGACTCAAGCCGCTGGCGCTCGGCAACTCGGACAACGTCCAGGTCGGCGACCCGGTGGTGGCCATAGGGGCGCCCTTCGACCTGGCGAACACCGTGACCTCCGGGATCATCAGCGCCAAGGAGCGGCCCATCACCACCGCGGGCGAGGGGGAGAGCGGCGGGAGCGATGTCAGCTATGTCGACGCCCTCCAGACCGACGCCCCGATAAACCCGGGCAATTCGGGTGGTCCGCTGGTCGATGGCAAGGCGCGAGTCATCGGCATCAACAGCGCCATACGCTCCGCCGACGACGGACAGGGCCTGGGCGGCGGCCAGTCGGGCTCGATAGGCCTCGGCTTCGCCATCCCCGTCAATCAGGCCAAGCGCGTGGCCGAGGAGCTCATCAACACCGGTACGGCCACGCATCCCGTGATAGGCGTCACACTCGACATGGAGTACACCGGCGACGGCGCCCGCGTCGCCGACCGGGGCAACGACGCCGGGCCCGCGGTCACCCAGGGTGGCCCCGCCGACAAGGCGGGCATCCGCGCCGGGGACGTCATCACCCGGGTGGACGGCCAGCGCGTCCACGCGGGTGAGGAGCTGATCGTGAAGGTCCGCGCGCACCGCCCCGGCGACCGGCTCGTCCTCACCCTGGAGCGCGGCACCCCCGTTCAGGGCGACGGCCGGGATCCCGAAACCGAGGGACAGCAGCGGAAGGTGACCCTGGTGCTCGGCGCCGCAAAGGGAAACTGACGGCGAACACACCGGGAAAGCCGGAGCGGTGACCAAGGCCGCGGCCCGGGAGAGTACCGGACAGACCGGGTCCCCGGGTACCGTGGACCCGGTCCCGACCATGGACGTCCTGCCACGGAAGAGCGCCGCCGAAGACCTGCCGCGGGCCGAGGACATCGCGAGGAGCTGCAAGGTGTTCAATGACATAGGCCCACTTGAGCTGGTGACGCTCGTCGTCCTCGCCGTACTCGTCTTCGGCCCGGACAAGCTGCCCAAGGTCATTCAGGACGTCTCCCGCACCATCCGCAAGATCCGGGAGTTCTCGGAGAGCGCCAAGCAGGACATCCGCAATGAGCTCGGCCCCGAGTTCAAGGACTTCGAGTTCGAGGACCTCAACCCCAAGACGTTCATCCGCAAGCAGCTCGACAACGACGACCTGGGGCTCAAGGAGATCCGTAACGGGTTCGACCTGAAGAAGGAGATGGCGGACGTCGCGGATGCCGTGCACGGGCGCGACACCGAATCCTCGGGCTCCGCCTCCGGCGGTTCGCCGTCGTCCGGGTCCTCCTCGTTGAGCGGGCGTGTGGACATGACCAAGAAGCCGGAGAAGCCTGCTTCCGGGGATCATCCGCCGTTCGACGCGGACGCGACCTGACGGCCGCGGGTCAGTCCCGGCGTCAGTGCCGGTCGCGGTCTCCCTTCCGGTCGCGGATCGGGCGCGAGGGGGCCCCTTGGGCAGGGGCGGGCTGACTGTTCCGTCGTGGCCGGTCGTTCCCCCACTGCCTCAAGGGCGTGGGAGCTGCCCGACATCCCGGCGCCCCTACGGAGCGCGGCCCTGAGGGGTTAACCGGGCCGGGGCGTGGCCCCGAGCAGCCCACCCTCACTACGCCATCTCTGTGGCGTGCTCCCGTCACCGGCTGGTTCTCCTTGATCACGCAGACCGGGTGGTTATTCTGCCTTGTTGGTGTGCGGAGCCGGGAGAACCACGAGATGGGGCCGCCCGAGGGGGCGGACCGCCCGGCTCCCACGGAAGCGAGGAGGCGCGCGGGCAGATGGAAACGACGAGCCGTATGGGTGATCAGCCGCCCAGGACACCGGGGGAGCCGGGCTTGTCCACGGTCGCGCCCCGCCTGGTCGACGGCTTCCTCATGGCGCCTTTCCGCTGGTACGGCCTGGACGAGGCGTTCGCGGGGCCGCGCTGGCTGATGCAGATCGGCGCCTCGGCGGACGGTTCGGTCGAGCACGGCTCGATCGGTCATGGCGACGAGCCCTCGGTGCGCAGCGAGGGCGCCGACGGCGACAGCAAGGAGCGGTTCGCGGTGGTCGTCACCGTGGGGGCCAGCCCTGTGCGGCGCAGTGCGGACGGCTCCGGAGTGCTGGAGGCCACCTCGGTCTCCTCCGCGGCCTGGCTCGCCGGCGTCGGGCTGCTCTCCGTCACCTGGCCCGGGCAGATGGACCACACCCTGCGGGACGACTGGCTGGAGCAGCAGACCGAGACCGCCTGGGTGCTCGCGGACGACCTCGACGGGCCCGACTGGGCCGTCCTCTCCCTGCCGGTGGACGGGGTCGCGACGCCGTTCCACTACCGCGAGTCCGAGTTCGGCTGGGTGCTGGCGGGCTCCACCTCGCAGGGCGTCCACCTGGGGGCGTACGGGCGGGGCATGAGCGCGTACGGCGTCGGCTTCTCGGCCATCGAGGACATCACGGCGTACGCCTGACGGCCGCCCCGGCGGGCGGCACGGTGGCCGCCCGCCGCCGGCCCAGCGGCTCAGGACCGTCGGCCGGTGTCAGAACTCGTCGCCGGTGGAAGGACTCGTCGCCGGTGTCAGAACTTGTTGGCGGGGGTGATCCCCAGCGACATGCCCGCCAGGCCCCGCTGCCGGGCGGTCAGCTTGCCGGCGATGTCGCGCAGCGCGGTGCCCGCGGGGGAGTCCGGGTCGGTGATCACGACCGGCTTCCCCTCGTCGCCGCCCTCGCGGAGCCGTACGTCGATCGGGATGGCGCCGAGTACGGGCACGGTGGCGCCCGTCGTCCTGGTCAGCCCGTCGGCGACCAGCTTTCCGCCGCCGGTGCCGAAGACGTCGACCATCTCACCGCAGTGCGGGCAGGGCAGCCCGGACATGTTCTCGACGACGCCGACGATCTTCTGGTGGGTCTGCACGGCGATCGAGCCGGCCCGCTCGGCGACCTCGGCGGCCGCCTGCTGCGGGGTGGTGACGACCAGGATCTCGGCGTTCGGAACGAGCTGGGCCACCGAGATCGCGATGTCGCCGGTGCCGGGCGGCAGGTCGAGCAGCAGCACGTCCAGGTCGCCCCAGAACACGTCGGCGAGGAACTGCTGGAGGGCGCGGTGCAGCATCGGGCCACGCCAGACCACGGGGGCGTTGCCCGGCGTGAACATGCCGATCGAGATGACCTTCACGCCGTTCGCGGACGGCGGCATGATCATGTTCTCGACCTGGGTGGGCCGCCCGTCGGCGCCCAGCATGCGGGGGACGCTGTGCCCGTAGATGTCCGCGTCGACCACGCCGACCTTGAGGCCGTCGGCCGCCATCGCCGCGGCGAGGTTGACCGTCACCGAGGACTTGCCGACGCCGCCTTTGCCGGAGGCCACCGCGTACACCCTGGTCAGCGAGCCCGGCTTGGCGAACGGGATCTCGCGCTCGGCCTGGCCGCCGCGGAGCGCGGTCGCGAGGTCGCGGCGCTGCTCGTCGCTCATCACGTCCAGGGAGACGTCGACGCGGGTGACGCCCTCGACCGCTGAGACCGCGTCCGTCACGCTCTGCGTGATCGTCTCGCGCATCGGGCAGCCGGAGATCGTGAGGTAGACGGTGACCGCGACCGCGCCGTCCGCGCCGACCTCCACCGATTTGACCATCCCCAGGTCGGTGATGGGCCGATGGATCTCGGGATCGTTCACCGTCGCCAGCGCTTGGCGCACCGCGTCTTCCGTAAGCATAAGTAGATGGTACGGCGCCGAAGGCGCGTTCCTTTGAGGGTGGTGGTGGGTGACGGGTGGGCGGTACGGCGCCGAAGGCGCATTCCCTTGAGGGTGGTGGTGGGCGACGGGTGGGCGGTACGGCGCCGAAGGCGCTTTCCTTTGAGGGTGGTGGTGGGTGACGGGTGGGCGGTACGGCGCCGAAGGCGCGTTCCTTTGAGGGTGGTGGTGGGCTGCCCGCGCCGCTGTGAGGCGGGTCTCAGTCAGTGCTGCTCGCCGCTGCCGTCGGGCCGCTGCGGCGGGCGCGCCTCCTCCAGCGTCCTGACCAGGTCCTCCAGTTCGGAGCGTATCCAGTCCCGGGTGGCGACCTCGCCGAGACCGCTGCGCAGGGCCGCCACCTCGCGGCTGAGGTACTCGGTGTCCGCGATCGACCGCTCGTTCCGCTTGCGGTCCTGCTCCAGGTTGACCCGGTCCCGGTCGTCCTGGCGGTTCTGCGCCAGCAGGATCAGCGGGGCTGCGTACGAGGCCTGGAGGGACAGGGCCAGCGTGAGGAAGATGAACGGGTATTCGTCGAAGCGGGCGTCCTTCGGGGCGAGCACGTTCCAGCCGATCCACAGGACGACGGTGACCGTCATCCAGACGAGGAACCGCCCGGTGCCGAGGAACCGGGCGATCCGCTCGGAGAGCCGGCCGAACGCGTCCGGGTCGTACTCGGGAAACAGCCGGCGGCGCGGTGTGAGCGGCTGGTCCAGGCGGGCGCGTGCGGGGCGGGCGGCGGGCTCGACACGCTGCTCACGCTCCCGGTACTCCCGGTACTCCCGATGGCCGCGGTGCTCGCGGGGCTCCCTGCGGTCACGCTCGGCGGCCATCGGTCACCTCCGCGGCCGTCTGGAAGTCCGTCTCGCGCCAGTCCTCCGGCAGCATGTGGTCCAGGACGTCGTCCACGGTGATGGCGCCGAGCAGGGCCCCGCTCTCGTCGACGACGGGCGCGGCCACCATGTCGTAGGCCGCGAAGAAGCCGGCCACCGCGGGCAGCGAGGTCTCGGGCGCAAGCGCCTGGAGGTCGTTGGTGAGCAGCGAGCCGACCAGTGAGAACGGCGGGTCGCGCAGCAGCCGCTGGAAGTGCACGGTGCCGAGGTACTTGCCGGTCGGCGTCTCTTCGGGCGGCCGGCAGACGTACACCTGGGCGGCGAGCGCGGGGGAGAGGTCGGGGTTGCGGACCCGGGCCAGCGCGTCGGCGACCGTGGCGTCCGGGCGCAGCACGATCGGCTCCGTGGTCATCAGGCCGCCGGCCGTGCGCTCCTCGTAGGCCATCAGCCGCCGCATGCCGGCCGCGTCGGAGGGCCGCATCAGGTCCAGCAGGCGCTCCACGTCGTCCTCGGGCAGCTCGCCCAGCAGGTCGGCCGCGTCGTCCGGGTCCATCGCCTCCAGGACGTCCGCGGCCCGCTCGTCCTTGAGCTTGCCGAGGATCTCGATCTGGTCGTCCTCGGGCAGCTCCTCCAGGACGTCGGCGAGCCGGTCGTCGTCGAGGGCCGCGGCCACCTCGGTGCGCCGCTTGGAGGAGAGGTGGTGGAGGACGTTCGCCAGGTCGGCGGGGCGGAGCTGCTCGAAGGTGGCGAGCAGGTTCTCGGCGCCCTGGCCCTGCTCCTCCAGGGTGAACCCGGTCACGGCCGACCACTCGACGGTGAGCGTCTCGCCCTTGTGCCGCCGGAAGGTCCGGCTCCTGCCCTTGCGGACGAAGACGCGGTCGATCTCCCAGTCGCGGCGGGCGGGCAGCTGCTGGACGGACACGTCCAGGACGGTCACCTCCTCGCCCGTCTCCACCAGGCGCACCCGGCGGTCGAGCAGCTCGCCGAAGACGAGGCGCTCCGCGGGGCGCTGCTCGAACCGCTGCATGTTCAGGACACCGGTGGTGATCACCTGGCCGGACTCGATGCCGGTGACCCGGGTCATGGGCAGGAAGACCCGCCGCCGGGTGGCCATTTCGACGACCAGACCGAGCACCCGGGGCGGGCGGCGCGCCAGGGTCTCCAGGCGCATGCCGTCGCTGGTCCGCTCGGCGCGGGTCTCCTGGTTGCGCAGCATGACGACCAGGTCACGGACGCGGCCGACCTGGTCGCCGTTCGGGTCGAAGACGGCGACGCCGGAGAGGTGGGAGACAAAGATCCGGGGGGCGCCTGCGGCCATGCTGTGCGCCTCCTTGGTCGTTCGGAGCGTCTGCTGGTGTTCGTGGCGTCTTCTGCGGGGGCGGCCGGTTCCGTGGAGTCGGCTGGTTCTACGGGGTCGGCTGGTTCTGTGGGGTCCGCTGCTTCTCTGGTGTCGGCTGTCTCCGTGGAGTCGGCTGGTTCTCGTGCTTTCGCGGTGGGGGCCGGTTGTCGTGTTCTCTTCGTGGTGACCGGTTCTGGTGGGTGCGCGGTGGTGGCCGGTCCTCGTGCGTCCCGGTGGGTGCTGAGTCCGGTGCGTACCGGTAGCGGTGCCGGCGTACGAGTGAGTCCGTCACATCATTTCAATCCATCAATATGCGGTTCAGGCTAGTCCGTCCCGGTCGGGTATGCCTCGGCGGGCGGTGCACCGGGGAGGGGCGGGCGGTGCCGCGGGACTCGGGCCGTCCCGCTGTTCAGGCACGGGTACGCTGCCGTACTGCCGCCGGACGCGTGACCCCGCGACGATGGTCGACGGCGGCGCCCCTGACCGCTTCGGACGAGAGGCAGCCCTCCCCGTGATCGCTCTTTCCCTGCGCCGTGCCCGTCGAGCCGTACCGGTCAGGGCGGTCATGGTGGCGGCGGGGCTGGTCGTGGCGGGGGTGGGCCTCGTGGGGTGCGGCGGGGATCCGGACGAGGGCACCAACGGCGAGGGCAAGCTGTCCCCGCAGCGGATCCAGGCCGACACCCGCAAGGCCGCGGGGGCGGCGCAGACGGTGCGGCTGGCGGGCACGGTGGTCAGCAAGGGCGGCACGTACAGGCTCGACATGCGGCTCAGGACGAACGGCGGCGTGGGCTCGGTCACCACCAAGGGCAGCACGCTCCAGCTGCTGCGGGTCGGCGACCACCTCTACCTCAAGGCGGGGGCGTCCTTCTGGCGGGGCAAGGGCGGCCAGGGGAACTCGGACTCCGCGGCCGCGGCGAAGCTGAGCGGCAAGTATGTGCGGGTGCCGACGGGGGACCCCTCATACCAGCAGCTCAGCGGGTTCACCGACAAGAACGTCCTGCTGGACGGGCTGCTCACGCTGCACGGCAAGCTGGGCAAGGGCGACCACGGCACGACGGACGGCATACGCACGGTCGCGATCACGGGGGACGACGGCGCGGGCGGCACGCTCAAGGTCTCGCTGGAGGGCCACCCGTGCCCGGTGCGCCTGGAGCGCGCGGGCGGCGCGGGCTCGCTGACCTTCACGGACTGGGACAAGCAGTTCACCCTCCGGGAGCCGGCCAAGGGCGACACGGTCGACTACGGCAAGGCACTCCCGACGTCATAGGGACGGTTCACCGCAGCGGCGAGCGACCCCCACAAGCCGTTCCGACGGTACCGAACCACCCTCACCCCCGGGAAGGGACCCCTGGGCCTGGCCCGGGAGAGGGGACGGGACCGCACCAGCCCTGGAAGGAAGGGCGGCCCGAAGGCCCGCGCCCCCTCAGGGCCGTCGGCGTCGTAGACGCCGCAGCAGCAACCGTGGCAGCGCGGCGGGCACCGCGTCCCGGGTGGTCGCGGGAGTGGGAACCGGCGGTGCGGCCCCCGACTCCGCCGGGAACTCCACCGTGGCCGAGACCGGATCCAGCCGCAGCACCCGGCACTCCCTGGCCCACCGCTCGACCGCGGCCTCCCCGTCCGGTGCGTTGAGCCGCTTGCCCTTGAGGTCGTCCGCCGCGGCCTGCCACGCGTCGGATCCGGGCGCCAGCTCGGTGACCCGCGCACTCCAGACGACCAGCCGCCCGCCCTTGTCCTTGCTGCGCACCGTCACCCGTGCCTCGCCGCCGTCGGCGAGCCCGGGCAGCGGCTGCTCACCGGGGCCGTCGCCGACCAGGTGTACGGCGCCGTCGTGCCAGACGTGCCACAGCGCCCGCACCGGCCCGGTGCCCTGCACCCAGATCAGCCCTGACTTCTTCGTGGCCTCCTCGACGAGGGCCCGGCCGAGCAGCTCGCTTGTCATGGGCCCAGCGTAGTGAGACGCGCCCGGGTCCGGGGTGCCGGAGCCCGGGCACGTCAGGGGCGCGTGCCCCGGCACCCCGCGCCGTGGCCCGGTCCGGTCACCGGATCAACGGAAGCGGACCGGACCGGGGCAGCCGCCGGGCGGAGGGCTCACAGCCAGCCGTTCCGCTTCAGCGTCCGGTGGATCCCGAAGCAGATCGCGACCGTGATCCCCATCACCAGCGGATACCCGAACCGCCAGTGCAGCTCGGGCATGTGGTCGAAGTTCATGCCGTAGACGCCGCAGACCATCGTCGGCACCGCGATGATCGCCGCCCAGGACGTGATCTTCCGCATGTCCTCGTTCTGCGCGACGGAGGCCTGGGCGAGGTTGGCCTGGAGGATGGAGTTCAGCAGCTCGTCGAAGCCGACGACCTGCTCCTGGACGCGCGCGAGGTGGTCGGCGACGTCACGGAAGTACTTCTGGATGTCCGGGTCGACCAGCCGCATCGGCCGCTCGCTGAGCAGCTGCATGGGCCGCGCCAGCGGCGCCACCGCGCGCTTGAACTCCAGTACCTCACGCTTGAGCTGGTAGATCCGGCCGGCGTCCACACCGCGCGAGGTGCCCCGGCCGTTCTTGCCGGGGGCGGAGAAGACCTCGGTCTCCACGTCGTCGATGTCGTCCTGCATGGCGTCGGCGACCGCCAGGTACCCGTCGACGACATGGTCGGCGATGGCGTGCAGCACCGCGGAGGGGCCCTTGGCCAGCAGTTCCGGCTCCTCCTGCAACCGGTGCCGCAGCGCGCGCAGGGAGCCCTGGCCGCCGTGCCGGACGGTGATGAAGAAGTCCTTGCCGGTGAAGCACATCACCTCGCCGGTCTCCACGACCTCGCTGCTGTCGGTGAGTTCGGCGTGCTCCACGTAGTGGATCGTCTTGAAGACGGTGAAGAGGGTGTCGTCGTAGCGCTCCAGCTTGGGCCGCTGGTGGGCGTGGACGGCGTCCTCCACCGCGAGCGGGTGCAGCCCGAACTCGGCGGCGATGCCCGCGAATTCCTCCTCGGTCGGCTCGTGCAGCCCGATCCAGGCGAAGCCGCCGCTGCTGCGCACGTGCAGCATCGCCTGGTGCGGGGTGAGGGTTCCGGAGGAGTCCACGCGGTGTCCCTCGCGGTACACGGCGCAGTCCACCACGCAGGACGGGACACGCGGCGCGGTGTCGCGGACGGTGTCGTACGGGCCGTTGTCGCTGCCGTCCTTGCGGATCGAGGGGCGGACGGCGGCACGCAGGTCGCGGATCATCGACATGGGCAGGCTCCTTCGCGGGCGGGGCCTCCGACAACGGCTGGAACTACCCGGAATGAGGACGTCCGGCGTGCTGGTTGCCTCCCGCCGGGACTTTTTGCACCGGGGGGAGTTTGGCACGTCCACAAAGCGGGGAGCACCGCACCGTCGCGGTGGCAGCTTCGCTGCTGGTGCAGACGGAGGCGATCACAAGGATCGGAGGGGCACGAAGCGCTCTTCCGTGACGCGCCGGATGATCATGACGCTGACGCAGGGGGGCAGCTTCCGGTACTACGGAGCTACGTGACTAGCGGTCGGAAGAGCGGGTGGTACTGCACGGTCGACTTCGGTCCACTGCAGTCCCACCTCCTCCGGCCGGTCCCCCATGGGGGATGTCCACAGCGTCGGGGCTGAGAGCGACGCTTCTGCGTGCTGCCCCGACCAGCGACCGAGTCTATCAGCAGGCCGGGGTGTCAAGACCCGCTTTGACGTTTTGCATACCTACGACGGCCGGGACTTGCGTACTGCGACGGGCGGAGCCCCGGTCCTGCGGTGCGCGGAGCGTGCGGGTCCGCGGTGGCCGGGGCTGGCCGGGGCTGGCCGGGGCTGGCCGGGGCTGGCCGGGCGACCGGGGCGCGCCCGTCGGCCGGCCGGGGTGAACCGGTGGCGCCCGGCCGCCCGGATGGCCACACGAACGGCCGCGCGGCCGGGCGCCGCTGGGGTGGCCGGCAGGGCTGCTTATGCTCGCGCCATGGCAACGGCTGATGTTCTGGCGCTGGTGGAGGCCCGTTTGGTGGCCGCTCTCGGGGAGCCCGACGCGCGTGCGGCGGTGACGTTCGTGGGAGCGGACCGCATCGAGGTGCTGCGCTTCCACGCCGAGGCCGATCCCGGTGAGGGTGTCCAATCTCACACGGGGTCAGCAGGCGGCCCGGGCTCGGCGGGTCGGGGCCCGGTGGGCGGTCCGGACTCGGCGGTGGGCCGGGGCCCGGTGGGCGGCCGGGGCATTGTGCGCTACGCCACACTCGGCATGTCCGCCCAGCCGATGACCGACCCCACCGCCGCGCTCGCCGACCCGGTGCGGGGTCCGCGCGCCGAGCTGCTGCTGTCGGTGCGTGCGGGCCTCGCCGACACCGACAAGGTGCTCAGGCCGCTTGCCGTCCTGGCCGCCTCCCCGCAGGTGGAGGGGGTGGTCGTGGCGCCCGGCGGCTCGCTGGACCTGGGGGAGCCGCTGTGGCCGGGCGCGCGGTTCAGCTCGGTGCTGGTGGCCGAGCCGGGCGGTCTGGTCGAGGACCTTGAGCTGGACCCGCCCCTGGAACCCGTGCGGTTCCTGCCGCTGCTGCCCATGACGCGGGCCGAGGCGGCGTGGAAGCGGGTGCATGGGGCGCAGGCGCTCCAGGAGCGGTGGCTCACCGGTGGGACGGATCTGCGGGATCCGCTGCGCCGGGGGGTTCGGCTGGACTGAACGTGGCGTTCCCTCCGAACCCTTGCCGCGGGTGCGTCTTGCGGTCTCTTTCGGGGCCGGCTCGTTTCGGGGTGTGTCCCCGGCTCCTTCGGGAGTGTTCCCGGATCTCCTCCGGGTGTATGGGGGATCTTGCGGCTTCCGCCGCGTGTGGCCTTGTTCGGGTAGTGGCCCGGAAGGGTCGGGGGTGCCCCTGTGTGGCGGTGGCGGTCTGCGGGCTTCGTCGGGGGCCGGGCGCGCAGTTCCCCGCGCCCCTCCGGGGCGCCGCCAGGCGATCGGCGGGCCCCCGGGGCATTGCCGGGCGTTCGGCGGAACCCGGGGTCCCGCCGGGTGTTCGGTGGGCCCCCGGGGCGCCGTTCGGGGGTCGGTGGAGTCAGTCGGTGAAGGCCGAGACTCCGTCCTCCGTCGCGTGTCGGGGAGCCCGTTCCTCCGCCTCGTGGGTGAGGGCGCGCCTGCGGGCGACGACCACCACCGCACCGACCGCCGCCGTCGCCGCGGCGACCACGAACGGGATGTGGATGTCGGTCCACTCCTCGATCTTTGGCGCGAGGTAGGGCGCCGCTGCGGCCGCGAACCACCGCACGAAGTTGTACCCGGCGCTGGCCACCGGCCGTGGCGCGTCCGAGACGCCCAGCGCGAGCTCCGTGTAGACGGTGTTGTTCACGCCGATGAGGGCGCCCGAGAGGATCGTGCAGACGACGGCCGTGGTATGGCTGCCGTAGCCGAGCACCAGGACGTCCACCGCGAGCAGCACCAGCGAGCCGCCCAGCACCCGCAGCGATCCGAACCGCCGCTGCATCCGCGGCGCGACCAGCACCGAGAAGACCGCGAGCAGCACACCCCAGGCGAAGAACACCGCGCCGGACCCGTACGGGCTCATGTTCAGCACGAACGGCGTGAAGGCCAGCACCGTGAAGAACGTGTAGTTGTAGAAGAAGGCCGAGGCGGCGGCCGAGGCGAGACCGCCGTGGCCGAGCGCCTTGAGCGGCGCCAGCAGGGACGTCTTCTGTGCGGGCCGCGGCTGCTCCTTCAGGAACGCGGTGATGCACACGAAGCCGATCGCCATCAGTGCCGCCGTCCCGAAGAACGGGTAACGCCAGCTCGCATCACCGAGCAGCGCCCCCACCAGCGGCCCGCAGGCCATGCCGAGTCCGAGGGCCGACTCGTAGAGCAGGATCGCGGCCGCGCTGCCACCGGCGGCGGCGCCCACGATCACGGCGAGCGCGGTGGAGACGAACAGGGCGTTGCCGAGCCCCCAGCCGGCCCGGAAGCCGACCAGCGCGCCCACGGAGCCCGAGGTGCCGGCGAGCCCGGCGAAGACCACGACCAGCGCGAGCCCGGCCAGCAGTGTCCTGCGGCCGCCGATCCGGCTGGAGACGAAGCCGGTGACCAGCATCGCCAGCGCGGTGATCAGGAAGTACGAGGTGAAGAGCAGGGACACCTGGCTCGGCGTCGCCTTGAGCCCCTTGGCGATCGACGGCAGGATCGGGTCGACGAGACCGATGCCCATGAAGGCCACGACGGACGCCCCCGCGGTCGCCCACACCGCCTTCGGCTGCCGCAGCAGCCCGCCGGCCCCGGCGTCGAAGGGGTCTTCCGCGGCTCTGTGCCCGCGGGCGGGATCCTCTGCGGCTCCGTGCCCGCCGGCCGCGGCGGGCTCCTCCGCCGACCGCCGTTCGCGTGCCGCGACGGGCTCTTCCGCCGGCTGTCGTCCGTGGTGCGCGACGCCGCCGGCCGGCCCCGTGCCTCGTTCCGTGCTGATGCTCATCCGCGGCCTCCAGCGCCTCCGAATGGTTGGTCTTTACATATAATAAGTTAGGTGCACTAATAGATGCAAGCTACATGTAAACTGGTCGGCTCATCACTCCACCAGACGAGTGGCCATTCGTTTGATCGTCCTTGACGCGGCGACGGCCGGAGAGGACCGTTGGCGGGTATGAGGGGCGAACCCAGTTGCCCGAAGTGCGGGGGCAGCGTCAGGGCTCCCGGACTCTTCGCCGACTCCTGGCAGTGCGATGTGCACGGGACGGTGCATCCGTTGCAGCCCGTGATCCCGCCGAGCGTCGAGGCCCTGAGCGTGGTCGTGCACCGGGCCCGCGTGCCCGTGTGGATGCCCTGGCCCCTTCCGGTCGGCTGGCTGTTCACAGGCGTCGCCTGCGCGGGCGACGACAGGAGCGGCGGCCGGGCCACCGCCGTCGCCTGCTCGGGGCCCGGCCCGCTCGGCGGCGTCGGGGAACTGGTCCTGGTCGCCGAGGAACTGGGCGTGGGGCTCGGTGCGCGGTATGCGGGCATACGCGGGCCCGACCCGGGCGGTGACCTCCGTGTCGAGAAGCCGCCACAGGCGAAGGTCCTGGCGGCCGGCCGGCCCACCCCGCTCTGGACGGTCTCCGGCTCCCCGCAGGATCGCGCCGTGTTCGCCGGCGAGGCCCGCGGGCTGTGGCTCTGGGCGATCGTGTGGCCGGAGCAGTCGGGGCTGCTGATGTACGACGAGATGGTGCTCACGGATCTGCGGGACGCTGGCGCCGAGGTCGACCTCCTGCCGTGCGGCGCCCTCAGCCCCCGAATGCTGGCCCCGGACCGACTCTGACAGCCCCGAGCAGCCCCGAGCAGCCCCAAGCCCCGGACGCGCCCGACCGACTCCGAATGCCCCGAGTCGGGTGGGTCCTCTGAGGCGTGCGGGGGTGCTGGGGCCGGGTGGGTCCTCTGAGGCGTGTGGGGGTGCCAGGCCTGGGTGCGTCCTCTGAGGCGTGCGGGGGCGCTGGGTCCGGACGGATCCCCTGAGGCGTCCGGGGCGCTGGGTCGGATGGACCCCCCGAGGTGTGCGGGGCCGCCGGGCCCGGACGGATCCCTTCGGTCGGACGACCCGAGGTCCCGGCGGCCGCGGCGGACCCGGCCTGCTCCCGCCCGCACCGGTCGCTATCCTTCAGGGGCCCGTGGACCCCACCAAAGCTGGAGCGCCCGCCGTGCTCATCGACCTGCACACTCACTCCGCCGCCTCCGACGGCACGGACAGCCCGGCCGAGCTGGTGCGCAACGCCGCGGCGGGCGGGCTCGACGTCGTGGCGCTCACCGACCACGACACCACCCGGGGGCACGCCGAGGCCATCGACGCGCTCGCCGGTCTGGACCGGCGGCTCACGCTGGTCACCGGTGCCGAGCTCTCCTGCCGCCTGGACGGCGTGAGCATGCACATGCTGGCCTACCTCTTCGACGCCGAGGAGCCCGCGCTGCTGGCGGAGCGCGAGCTGGTGCGCGACGACCGCACCCCGCGGGCACACGCGATCATCGAGAAGCTCCAGGGTCTCGGGGTGCCGGTCACCTGGGAGCAGGTCTCACGGATAGCGGGCGAGGGCTCGGTGGGCCGGCCGCACATCGCGGAGGCGCTGGTCGAGCACGGGGTCGTGCGGACCGTCTCGGACGCCTTCACGCAGGAGTGGCTGGCGGACGGCGGCCGCGCCTACGTCGAGAAGCACGAAACGGACCCCTTCGAGGCGATCCGGCTGGTCAAGGCCGCGGGCGGCGTCACCGTCTTCGCGCACCCCGCCGCCGCCAAGCGCGGCCTGACGGTGCCGGAGGAGTCGATCGCCAAGCTCGCCGAGGCGGGGCTGGACGGCCTGGAGGCCGACCATATGGACCACGACCAGGACGCCCGCGAGCGGTTGCGCGCACTCGCCGGCGACCTCGGTCTGCTGGTCACCGGCTCCAGCGACTACCACGGCAGCCGGAAGACCTGTGTCCTCGGTGAGCACACCACGGCTCCCGAGGTGTACGAGGAGCTGGTCCGCCGGGCCACCGGCGCCAGGCCCGTCTCCTCGCGCGCGTAGCCGCGTCTTCTCGCGCGCGTGCCCCGCGTCTCCGCGCCCGCATGCGCCGCGTCTTCTCGCGCGCATGCCCTACGTCCCCTCGCGCGCACGGCAGCACGCACAGGCCCCCGCACGCCATGCTGCGTGCGGGGGCCCGATCGAGTGGTGCGCAGTGACTGTTACGAGGCGGTGGCGGGAGATTCGGCGGGCCGGATGTAGAGGCGCTGCCCGGTGGCGGCGGCCTGCT
Source organism: Streptomyces sp. DSM 116793 (assembly GCF_057320905.1). Classification (NCBI taxonomy): domain Bacteria; kingdom Bacillati; phylum Actinomycetota; class Actinomycetes; order Kitasatosporales; family Streptomycetaceae; genus Streptomyces; species Streptomyces sp. DSM 116793. The sequence continues at coordinate 6,366,889 of NZ_CM170494.1, forward strand.
GAACTATCCGGTTGACGGAGTCGGCGTCGACCACGGTGGAGTCCACAGCGGTGCCGTCGACGTCGTCCAGGCGCATGATCTCGAAGCGCACAGGCTTCTCCCTTCGTCTGGGTGATCCTCCTGAAGGAGAACTACTGGTACGAGATAGGACAAAAGTGTTGTCCACAAGTGCGGCCGGGTGGTTTCCCGTCCGTTAAGTCTGGATTGCGTGACTAGCGTGCCCTGCCATCCGTACCTGTACAACGGATTGTCCCATGCAGTCATTCCCTACACTAAGGAAATTTTTCGAGTATCTAATTACTGACACGTGCCATGAGGCTCCGACCGGTGGTGCCCGCGGTGGGCCTGTGGCGGGGCGGTGGAGCCGCGGTGGGGCCGCGGTGGGGCGGTGAGCCCGCGCGGGGCCGGGGTGGGCCCGGTGGCCGCCACCGTTCCCTCGGCCGACCGTCATGGCTTGTGCGCCCCGCGCCGGGCCCCGGACAATGGCTTCCATATGAACGACGAACGGATCGGACCGGAGGCGGCGGCAGCCGCCACAGCGGTGACAGCGGCGACGGCGGCGCTGGAAGCGCGGCTGGATCGCACCAACGCGCTGCTCGAACGCATGCTCGCCGAGGTGGCCAAGACGCCGTCCACCCACGCGATCTTCGTCGACGCGGGCTATCTCTACGCCGCCGCCGGCCGGCTCGTCGCGGGGACGGAGGACCGCCGCGCCTTCGACCTGGACGCCGAGGGCCTGATCGACGCGCTGATCGACAGGGCGCGCACGATCTTCGCGGACAGCCGGCTGCTGCGGGTCTACTGGTACGACGGCGCCCGGCGCCGTATCCACACCGCCGAGCAGCAGTCCATCGCCGAGTTGCCGGACGTGAAGGTCCGGCTGGGCAACCTCAACGCCAACAACCAGCAGAAGGGCGTCGACTCACTGATCAGGTCCGACCTGGAGTCGCTGGCCAGGCACCGCGCGATCAGCGACGCGGCGCTCATCGGGGGCGACGAGGACCTGGTCTCGGCGGTGGAGGCGGCCCAGGGGTACGGCGCCCGCGTCCACCTGTGGGGCATCGAGGCCCCGGAGGGCCGCAACCAGGCGGAGCCGCTGCTCTGGGAGGTCGACAGCCAGCGCACCTTCGACCTCGACTTCTTCAAGCCGTATCTGACCCGGCGCGCGGTCGTGCCGGCGGACGGCTCGGGCGGTCCCCGGCCGAGCCGGGAGGACGTCTGGTTCGTGGGCGCCCGCATCGCCGCGACGTGGCTGGGCTCGCGGGGCCACGAGGCCCTCTCCGACCTGCTGCCCGGCCACCCCTACCTGCCCGGATCGGTCGACCAGGACCTGCTGGTGGAGGCCGAGGGACTGCTCCAGTACTCGCTGCGCGGCCAGTCGGACCTGCGCCGGGCGCTGCGGGACGGTTTCTGGGAGCACCTGCACGCTCAGTTCTGAGTTCCAGCCCGGTCCTGAGTTCCAGTCCAGTCCTGAGCTTCAGAAGAGTCCTGAGCACCCGTCAGCAGCCGGACACCCGTCAGCAGCCGTCGGACGGCGCCGGGCGCACGGCGCCGCGAAGGGTGACCGCCGGGGGACGGCGCCGGGGGCGGGCGGCGGTGTCAGCAGCCGTCCCAGAACGTCACCAGGGCGGCGGCCATCTCCTCGGGACGCTCGGTGTTGGGGGAGTGCTCGGCGCCGCGGAGGACGGTGCGGTGGGCGGCGAGGCGGCGGGCCATGCGGTCCAGGTCGGGCACCGGCCAGGCGTCGTCGCGCTCGCCCGAGAGCACATGCTTGGGAAGGAGCACGGCGGCCAGCTCGTCCGTGCGGTCGGGCTCGCCGCAGAGCTGGCGCCCGGTGGCGGTGAGCTGGGCGGGGCTGTTCCGCAGCCAGCGGCGGCGCAGCACGCCGGGGGTGCCCGCGCGGCCGTCGACGTCCAGCTCCTCGGGCGGCTCCACGCGCTGTATGGTCTCCCAGACCTCGGCCATGGTCTGCACGGCGAGGAGGTCCCGCAGCACCTTGACGCGGTGCTGCTGGGCCGCCGAGATCGCGCCGGGTCCGCAGGCGACGAGGGTGAGCGAGCGGAACGGGGCCGGGGCGCGCAGCACGGCGGCGCGGGCGACCAGGCCGCCCAGCGAGTGTCCCAGCAGGTGGACCGGCTCCCCGAGGGCCGCGGCCTGCGCGAGCACGTCCCGCGCCAGCTCCTCCTGTGCGTACGGGGCCTCGTCGTCGGCGGGCCCCTTCGTCTCGTACTGGCCGCGGCCGTCCACGGCGACACTGCGGTAGCCGGCCGCGGCGATCGGCTCGTGCAGCGCGATGAAGTCCTCCTTGCTGCCGGTGAACCCCGGCAGCAGCAGCACGGTCCCCTTGGACGACGCGGTGCGCGCGGGCGCGTCGATCACCGCGAAGTCACCGCGCTCGGTACGCAACATGTCCGCCCGGGCGCCGGGCGGCGGAACGAATGTAGGGGGCCTGCTCATGACCTTGAGCGTAGCCCCGTACGGCCACACCGCGCAGGGCGCGCACGGGGCACACCACGGCGCACCCACGCCGAGGGCACGGTTCGCCACAGGGACGCGGGGACCCGCGCACTCAGCCACAGCGGCCCGACGGCCGGCACCAACGGCAAGAACCCGCGGCCCGGGGGCGCGGGGAACTGCGCGCTCAGCTCCCACCGGCGGGTGGCCGGCCGATTGCCGCAGGGGGCCTGGGCCTATGGGCCGGGGGCGCGGAGCGCCCTGGAAAGGGGCGCGGGGAACTGCGCGAGCAACCACAGTGGGCGGGTGGCCGGTTGATTGCCGCAGGGGGCGGGGCCTGCGGGCCGGGGGCGCGGAGCGCCCTGGAGGGGGTGCGGGGAACTGCGCCGGCAACCACAGCGGGCCGGTGGCCGGAGACGGCGCGAGGGACCGAGCCCGCCGACGGCGCCTCCGCGCCGACCTCACCGGCCCACCGGAGTCAGCTCTCCGTAGGCTCCGCCGCCCGGTCGGAGACCGGAACCCTGCTACGGGTACGCCGCCGCCGCGGCTTACCCTCCTCCGAGGGCCCGGAGCCCGCCCCCGCACCGTCCCCCGGAGCCGCCGACGACTCACCGGCCTCGCCGGCCTCGCCCTCGGCGGGCACTCCCGCCCGGGTCCGACGCCGGCGCCGGGGCGTCCGGGGCCGTTCGGCGACCGCCGCCACGGAAGCCTCCGCGGCCGGAGTGGCCGGAGCGGCCGGAGTGGCCGGAGCGTCCGAGGCCCGGGCATCCGGGGCCCCGGCGTCCGCGGCAGCCGAAGCCCCCGCATCCGTACCGGACCCGTCCGCCCCGGGGTCCACCGGCGCGCCCGCGCGCGTACGACGCCGCCGCCGCGGCGCCCGCGCCGGCCGCTCGCTCTCCTGGTCGCGCTCACGACGCTGGCCCCGGTCCCGGCCGCGCGGCCCACGGCCACCCGTCTCGCCGAGGTCCTCGACCTCCTCCGCCTCCAGCCCGGCCCGAGTCCGCTCGGAACGCGGCAGCACTCCCTTGGTGCCCTCGGGAATGCCGAGCTCCTCGTAGAGGTGCGGAGACGTGGAGTAGGTCTCGACCGGATCGTTCAACGAGAGGTCGAGAGCCTTGTTGATCAGATGCCAGCGGGGAATGTCGTCCCAGTCAACCAGTGTGATCGCCGTGCCGGACGCGCCCGCACGCCCGGTGCGCCCGATGCGGTGCAGATAGGTCTTCTCGTCCTCGGGAGTCTGGTAGTTGATCACATGCGTGACGCCCTCGACGTCGATGCCGCGCGCGGCGACGTCGGTGCAGACGAGGACGTCCACCTTGCCGTTGCGGAACGCGCGCAGCGCCTGCTCGCGGGCGCCCTGCCCGAGGTCGCCGTGCACCGCACCGGCCGCGAACCCGCGGCGCTGCAACTGCTCGGCGATGTCCGCGGCCGTCCGCTTGGTGCGGCAGAAGATCATGGCGAGACCGCGGCCCTCGGCCTGCAGGATGCGGGCCACCATCTCCGGCTTGTCCATGGAGTGCGCGCGGTAGACGTGCTGCTCGGTGCTGGCGACGGTGGCCCCGTGGTCGTCCGGCTCGGCGGCGCTGATGTGTGTGGGCTGGGACATGTAGCGGCGGGCGAGGCCGATCACCGCGCCGGGCATGGTCGCCGAGAAGAGCATGGTCTGCCGCCGCGCCGGCAGCATGTCGATGATCTTCTCGACATCCGGCAGGAAGCCCAGGTCGAGCATCTCGTCGGCCTCGTCGAGCACCAGGCACTTGATGTGCCGGAGGCTGAGCTTCTTCTGGCCGGCCAGGTCGAGCAGCCGGCCGGGGGTGCCGACGACCACGTCGACGCCCTTCTTCAGGGCCTCCACCTGAGGCTCGTAGGACCGGCCGCCGTAGATCGCGGTGACGCGGACGTTGCGCACCTTGCCGGCGGTCAGCAGGTCGTTGGTGACCTGGGTGCACAGCTCGCGGGTGGGGACGACGACGAGGGCCTGCGGGGCGTCGGTGAGCTCCTCGGGCTGTGCGCGGCCCGCCTCCACGTCGGCGGGGACGGTGACGCTCTCCAGCAGCGGCAGGCCGAAGCCGAGCGTCTTGCCCGTGCCCGTCTTGGCCTGGCCGATGACGTCGGTGCCGGAGAGGGCGACCGGGAGCGTCATCTCCTGGATCGGAAAGGGATGAACGATGCCGACGGCCTCCAGGGCCTCGGCCGTCTCGGGAAGGATCCCGAGGTCTCGAAACGTCTTGTGCTCGGTAATCAGGGTGCTGCCTCTTCTGTGAGAAGCGGTGCGAGGCGAACGCTGGGGGTCGTGACCGTGCCGTAGAACCGCCGGCCGCCTACGAGGCTGGCCGGGTGACACGGGACCACTGCCGACGCTCTAGCGCTCGTACCGCTGAGGGCCCCTCCTCTGCCGGCTGCCGCGTGGCCTCCGGCCCGGAGGGCTGTCTGGTCGGAGCCGATCGGGCCACCGACCGGGCATCCTCGTTCTGTGCGCATCCCCATGCTGTGAATCGAGCTGCGGATACTCTTTTCGCCCACGGAGTGCACCGCAGGCTTCATACACCATACCCCGTAATGCCGCATGCGCCATGGCCGAATGCGGCACGTCGCCGTTATCACAGTGCTTGACCAGGCCCTTCCACGGTGCGGCAGGCGGGCTATTGTGCGGTTTATGACCACGCCCGAGCACCCCGAGACCTCCGCCGACACGCCCGCCGAGCCCGCGGGCGCGCCCGAAGAACCCACCGCGGTCGCCGCCCAGGACTGGGACCGTGCCTCGGCCGATCCGCAGTACCGCGCCGCCGTCGTCGACCTCCTCGGTGCGCTCGCCTACGGGGAGCTGGCGGCGTTCGAGCGGTTGGCCGAGGACGCCAAGCTGGCGCCGACGCTCGCCGACAAGGCGGCGCTGGCGAAGATGGCATCGGCGGAGTTCCACCACTTCGAGCAGCTCAGGGACCGTCTCGCGGCGATCGGCGCGCAGCCCACGGAGGCGATGGAGCCGTTCGTCGCCGCGCTGGACGGCTTCCACCGCCAGACGGCACCGTCGGACTGGCTGGAGGGCCTGGTCAAGGCCTATGTCGGCGACTCGATCGCGAGCGACTTCTACCGCGAGGTCGCGGCCCGGCTGGACGCGGACACCCGCTCCCTGGTGCTCGCGGTGCTCGACGACACCGGGCACGCCAGCTTCGCCGTCGAGAAGGTACGCGCGGCGATCGAGGCGGAGCCGCGGGTCGGCGGGCGTCTCGCACTGTGGGCGCGGCGGCTGATGGGCGAGGCGCTGTCGCAGTCGCAACGGGTGGTCGCGGACCGCGACGCCCTGTCGACCATGCTGGTCGGCGGCGTCGCGGACGGGTTCGACCTGGCGGAGGTCGGCCGTATGTTCTCCCGCATCACGGAGGCGCACACCAAGAGGATGGCCGCGCTGGGGCTCGCGGCGTAGTGCCGGTACCGGTCTCCGTTGCGCGCGGGACGCGCGGCGCGGGGCCGGTGGACACCCGTGGCCGGCGGGTGAACCGCGTGCCCGGTGGATGACCGCGTGCCCGGTGGATGACCGCGTGCCCGGTGGGGGACCCCGTGCCGGTGGGGGACCCCGTGCCGGTGGGGGACCCCGTGCCGGCGGGGGACCCCGTGCCGGCGGGGGGCGGGCATCCCGGGGGCGGACGCCCCGTGCCGGCGCGTGTGCCGGACCGTTACGCCGAAGCCGAGGGGCGCAGTCGGCCGGTGCGCAGCAGGAGCGAGAGCAGCGCCGCGGCGACGGCGACCGCCCCGATGAGAGTGGCCATCGCATGGCCGGGTCCGAGGGCCGAGCGCATCACGAACGCCCCGAAGAGACCGCCGGCCGTGCCGGTCGGCAGCACGAGTGTGCGGGACGGCAGGCGGTGCGGCAGGCGCCGGACGGCTGCCCAGGCCAGGGCGAGGCCGAGAAGTCCGGAGGCCAGCGCTTCCAAGATCATCCGTCGTCCTTTCACCACGGTTGCGGCCAAGGTGCAAATCGGTCCTAGCCGGTCTACCCCGACGCTGCGGAGCGCAATCCTCCCTGTGCGGAATGTGCGCTTCCGCCATGGAGTCGAACGCGGATGCGGTGGGGGAGACGTGGATCCCGCGCCTCGCGCCCGTCCAGCGACCATGCCCAACACAGCGGAACGGCCCGGCGGTTGGGACCGCCGGACCGTTCCGGTGGATGTCTGGGGACGCCTGACGGCGTCGGAGCCCGAGGCGCACCCCGAGTCGCGTAAAGGTGCCGCGCGCCGGCCTTCCGGAGACGCCGCACGCCGGGCGCGCACGGGCGCCGCACGCCCTGGGCTCACAGGGCGCTGAAGCCCACCTTGCGTGCCGCCTGCTCGCCGATCTCCACGTAGGCGAGGCGTTCGGCCGGGACCAGGACCTTGCGGCCGTGTTCATCCACGAGGCTCAGAAGCTGTGCCTTGCCGGACAGCGCCTCCGCCACCGCGTTCTCGACCTCTTCGGCGCTCTGGTCGCTCTCCAGAACGATCTCGCGGGGCGCGTACTGCACGCCGATCTTGACCTCCACGGCTTTGTCCCTCCGACGGTCAGTGATGTGCGCGGCCGTCCGCGCCGTACCAGCACACACTAGCCCGGCGCAGACACCGGAAGCCCCTGCCCCGGAACGCCGGTAGCGAACAACGGACGGGAACAAACGGCGGGTGCGCGCAGCGACGACCGCACGCCCCTGTCGGGGCGCAGTCCTGCCCGGAAGGGGCGCTGGGAAGTGCGTGATCGGTCCCGACGAAAGCGGGGATTGCCGGAGGAGACCAAGCCGTGGGTGCGCGCCGTGCACGCCGCTGTCGGGGCGCGGCCCCGCCTGGAAGGGGTGCGGGGCACTGCGCGACCAGCCCCGGCGAAAGCCGCGGATCGCCACTGCCCGAAAGGGGCTGCCCGGCCCGCCGGGGCCCCCGCCCGCAGGGGGACGGATCCGCCCGCAAGGGGCGAACCCGGCCCGCAAGGGCCGCTGGCCGCGGACGGCCCCGGCCGCCCGGAGGTCGGGACCCGCCCCGGGGCGGACCGGACCCGTGACGGACCCGAAACCGGCCGGGGCCGAACCGGTCCCGTCAGTGGTGCTGCTCCCCGTGCAGCGGGAAGCCCGCGATGCCGCGCCAGGCCAGAGACGTCAGCAACTGCACCGCCTTGTCGCGCGGCATGCTGCTCTCGCTCGACAGCCAGTAGCGCGCCACCACCTGGGAGACGCCGCCCAGGCCCACGGCGAGCAGCATGGACTCGTCCTTGGAGAGGCCGGTGTCCTCGGCGATCACCTCGGAGATGGCCTCCGCGCACTGCAGGCTGACCCGGTCGACGCGCTCGCGCACCGCGGGCTCGTTGGTCAGGTCCGACTCGAAGACCAGGCGGAACGCGCCGCCCTCGTCCTCCACGTACGCGAAATAGGCGTCCATGGTGGCCGCCACCCGCTGCTTGTTGTCGGTCGTCGACCCCAGAGCGGTCCGCACCGACTCCAGCAGCGCGTCGCAGTGCTGATCGAGCAGCGCCAGGTAGAGGTCGAGCTTGCCGGGGAAGTGCTGGTAGAGCACCGGCTTGCTGACGCCCGCGCGCTCGGCGATGTCGTCCATGGCGGCCGCGTGGTATCCCTGGGCGACGAAGACTTCCTGTGCGGCGCCCAGCAGTTGATTGCGCCGCGCGCGGCGCGGTAGGCGGGTGCCCCGCGGGCGAGCCGCCTCTGTCTGCTCGATGGCTGTCACGCCGCCTCCCAAAATCGTCCCAGCGCCGTGTGCGCCACGTCGCCATCGTACTTTTCGGTAACCGTGGTGTGCGCGGTGCGAGCGCAGAATTTCACGGATCGGACAGCAGCGAAACACGGATAGAGAGCATCAAACACGGGCAGGTCAGACTGTCCGGAAGCGCTTTCAGTCGGGGTCTGTGGGGAAGCTGTGAGCGGCGTGTGACGCAGATCGCCTCCGATCGCCGCCCGCCGGCGACCGACCGGTCGGTCACGCCCCGCACACGCCTCTCGCACTGTCCGTCACGGCCCGGGAGGCCGGTCCTGCCGTGCCCGGCCGTGCTCCGTGCGCGCCACACGCGTCTTCCGCGCGCTACGCCCATGGGGTGCGCGACGCACGAGCCTTCGAGCGCCGCACACCCGACCCGCGCCGCGCCTACCAGCCGCGCACGCCCGAGACCCGAGCCCGCGCACGCCCGGTGGCGCGCACCCGTCTGCCGTCGCACGCGCCGTGAGCGGGCGCGCCCTAGCGGTAGTCGTCCTCGTCGAGGTCGACGATCCGGGACTGCTCCGCCAGATCGGCCTCGTCGGCGTCGAGCGGGATCCCTTCCGGCCGCACGAACTCCTCGCCGGGCGCGAGATCGGCATACTGCTCCGCGGCGTCGGCCTCAGGGGCCTCCAGGGAGACCTCGCCGGGCTCCTCGTCCTCGTCCTCGCTGATATCGATGTCGTCCTCGAAGATCTCGGGGTCGGTTGGATCGACCGTCATCTCTCCTCTTCCCCGGCGGGTGAACGCGCTTCCTGCCGTGCGCGTGCCCGGTGCGTGTCCTTGCCGTTTCCTGTTGTCGTGAGCGCGCGCCGTGGAGCGTGCCCTGACCGGGTGCCCGTACGACCCGTTCTCACCGGGTGCCCGCTCAGCTCGCCGATGATGCGCGGACGAGCCTAAAGCTGCTCTCTTCGCGGGCCCGCGGCTGTTCGCCGCTGCCCGCTCCGCCTCCGTGCGGTCTTCCCTTCGAGCCTAGGAGACGCCTTCCCGCAATGCCATGCCGGTCTGTGACGGCGAACGCACGAACAGCGGTGTGATCGTCTCGTAACATTGCGGCATGTCTTCGACCGAGCTGCCTTCCGCGCCTGCCGCCGCCGCTGCCGCTCCCGTCGTGGGCACGGTCGCCGATGGTGAGCGGATGCGCTCGGTCGGCCTGGTCGGGCTCACGCTCGCGGTGCGCTCCCGCCCGCCCGCGACCACGGGCCTGCCGCCCGCGCTGTACGTGCACGGGCTCGGCGGCTCCTCGCAGAACTGGTCCGCGCTGATGCCCCTCCTCGACGAGGCGGTGGACGGCGAGGCGATCGACCTCCCGGGCTTCGGCGACTCGCCCCCACCGGACGACGGCAACTACTCCATCACCGGGCATGCCCGCGCCGTGATCCGCTACCTGGACTCCCAGGGCCGCGGCCCCGTGCACCTCTTCGGCAACTCCATGGGCGGCTCGATCACCACGAGAGTCGCCGCCCTCCGCCCCGATCTCGTCCGTACGCTCACCCTGGTCTCACCGGCGCTTCCGGAGCTGCGCGTACAGCGCGACGCCGTGCCGACCGCCCTGCTCGCGATTCCCGGCATGACCCGCTTCTTCCGGTGGCTGAGCCGGGACTGGACTCCCGAGCAGCGGGTCCGCGGCGTCATGGGGCTCTGCTACGGAGACCCCTCACGGGTGACGCCGGAGGCGTTCAGGGCCGCGGTGCAGGAGCTTGAACGCAGACTCGAACTGCCCTATTTCTGGGATGCGATGACCCGCTCGGCACGCGGCATCGTCGACGCCTACACGCTGGGCGGCCAGCACGGCCTGTGGCGCCAGGCCGAACGCGTGCTCGCCCCGACGCTGCTGATCTACGGCGGAAGAGATCGCCTGGTGGCGTACCGTATGGCGAGCAAGGCGGCGCGGGCGTTCCGTGACTCACGGCTGCTGACGCTGCCCGACGCCGGGCATGTGGCGATGATGGAGTACCCGCACACGGTCGCGCGGGCCGTCCGTGAGTTCCTCGCGGACACCGAAGAGCGTGGCGGAATGGGGAGCTGAAGCGACGCGTGGGACGGCACAGCCGCCGAGGACCGGCAGACAATGGCGACACCGGCAGCACGCCCGTGGTCCCCGGCGCGTCCGGTTCCGGCCGGCGCAGGCGGTCCGACGGCACCCGGCAGCCCGGTACCGACCCCCAGGACACCCCCCAGCACGGCATCCCGCAGGTGCCCCCGAACGCCACTCCCGCGCGCGGGACGCCGCTTCCCGCCGGCCCCGGCGCCCCGTGGCGCGGCCCGGCGCAGGCCCGGGGCGGGCACCCGGAGCACAGGGAGCCGGGCGGCGGCTGGGGCGCGACGGGCGCCGCGCCGCCCGAGCCGTCCCCCCGGCCGGGCGCGGAGGGGAGTCCCGCCGGAGGCCGCCCGGGCGGCGGAGGCCGTCCGGACGACGCCCGACCGGCCAGCAGCCCGACCTACGGCACGGGCTCCTTCCCCGGCCTTCAGGGACCCGCCGCCGGGCCGCCCGCGGCCGGTGACATGCAGCCAGGGGCGGGCGGCGGCCCTCGTGTACCGGGTCCGCGGATCGTCGGCACGCACATCCCGGGGCCGCGGACGTCGGGCCCCCGTCAGGAGTACATCGACGCGTTTGACGATGATCGTGCCGCGGCCCATGGCAATGATGATGATGTGAATGCCGTCACACCGCGCCGGACGCCTGGTACCGAGACCGCCGCCTCCAAGACGCTGAGTGCCGACCCGGAGACCGTTGCCGACGCCACCGCGGTGTCCGCCGGGTCCGCGTCCGGGGCGGGCCCCGGGGCGGCGCGGACCGGGAGTGCGGACGGCGCGGAGCCGGCCGGCGGGGCCAAGGCGGCCAAGGGGCGCGCGTTCGCCGGTGTCGCCGCCGCCGCGGTCACCACCGTCCTCGCCATGATCGTGGCGGGCCAGGTCACCGAGGGGCGGCACGACGGCTCGGCCACCGCGCAGTCGGCCGGCGAGGAACGCGGGACGGCCGACTCCCCGTCCCGCTCCAGGGAGCGCCGGGCGAGTGCCCAGCCGGCCCCGGCGCCCGCCCCGCTGACGTACGACCAGAAGATGGGCAAGAAGTACCCGCTCGGTGCGACGCTGAAGGCGTCCGGGAAGTTCGCCGCCATCCCGGGCTTCGCCAAGGCCCCGGGCAAGGGGCGCCTCTACCGCTACCGCGTCGACGTCGAGCAGGGCCTCGGCCTGGACGGGGCGCTGTTCGCGGACGCCGTCCAGAAGACCCTCAACGACGACCGCAGCTGGGCGCACGGCGGCGGCCGCACCTTCGAGCGCGTCTCCTCCGGAAAGCCGGACTTCGTCATCACCCTCGCCAGTCCGGGGACGACCGCGACCTGGTGCGCCAAGTCCGGCCTCGACACCACGGAGGACAACGTCTCCTGCGACTCGGCGGCCACCGACCGCGTGATGATCAACGCCTACCGGTGGGCCCAGGGCGCCAAGACGTACGGCAACGCCATCCACCCCTACCGCCAGATGCTCATCAACCACGAGGTCGGTCACCGGCTCGGTTTCAACCACGTGGTCTGCACGAAGAACGGCTCGCTGGCACCGGTCATGCAGCAGCAGACGAAGTTCCTCACCTACGACGGGATCACCTGCAAGCCGAACCCCTGGCCGTTCCCCGGCGCGTGAGGGCCCGTCCCGGCGCGTGAGGGCCCGGGCCGGCACGTGAGGACCCGGGCCGCTCCCGGTGAGTGAGGGCCGGCCTCGGCGGCGCCGCTCGGAACCGCTCATGCGGCGAAACGCCGTTCGCTCCGGAAAGTTACGCGCATTCACCCCTTCCGGTGGCGCGATGGACAACCGTCCATCGCGCCACCGGCTTGTCCGCATACCGTTCGTCGCGCCGTGAGCCGCAGAACCGAGGGCGGCTCATCAGGAGGAAGATCGGGGTGTATCCGTGCGTATCGGACTCCTTACGGAGAGTGGCTATCCGTATGTGCGCGGTACCACCGGGCTCTGGTGCGACCGGCTGGTGCGCGGGCTCGGGCAGCACGAGTTCGACGTCTACGCGCTCAGCCGGAGCGCCCCGCAGGAGGGTGCGGGCCGGCTCCGCCTGCCCGGCAACGTCCACCGGGTGCGTACCGCTCCCCTGTGGGTCCCGCCGGAGGAACTCCCCGCCCTGCGCCACGGCCGCCGCGCCCGGCGCAGGTTCGCCGAGTGCTACGCGGAACTGGTCGCGGCCGTCTGCGCCGAGGGGCAGGCCGGGACTGCACCATCCCGGGAGGGCGGTGCCCGGGCCTCCGCCGGGCGTCCGGTCGCCGGCCCGGCGGGGGCGGGGGGCGTGTCCGATCCCGCCCCGGGGCACGGAACCGCCGCCTCAGGACGGGCTGCGGCAGGGCACGGGGTCCGCGGCGGAGCCCGTGGTGGGGTCCTCGGAGGCGACGCCACCGAAACCGAGGCGGACCGTTTCGCCGGTGCCCTGTACGGCCTTGCCGCGTTCGCCTGTGAGGAGGGCGCCCCGGCCGGGCTGCTCCGCTCCGATCTCGCGGTCCGCGCCCTGGAACGCGCCTGCCGTGCGCCCGGCGCACTGCGTGCGGCGCGCACGGCGCGCGTGACCGACCTCCTTACTGCTGTCGCCGGGATCGAGCGCCTTCTGAGACCGCTTTCGCTCGACTGGTACGGCGACCGCGACCTGGGTGCGGTCGACCTCTGCCACGCCGCCTCGGGTGGCGCGGCCGTCGTGCCCGGCCTGCTGGCCCGGTACGTCGCGGGCGTGCCCCTGCTGCTCACCGAGTACGGGGTGGCGCTGCGCGAGACGTACCTCGCCGGGGCAGCGGCCAGCGCTCCCGTGCGCGCCCTGGGTGCCGCCTTCCACGGCCGGCTGGCCGTGGAGGCCTACCGGCAGGCCGCCTGCATCACGCCGGGCAACGCCCATGTGCGGCGCTGGCAGGAGCGCTGCGGTGCGCAGCGGGCCAAGCTGCGCACCGTGCATCCCGGCATCGACGCCTCGCCGTTCGCCGAGGTGGGCGAGAGCGGCGACGCCGGGGAGCCCGGGGCGCTCGTCTGGATTGGCCGGATCGAGCCCGGCAAGGACCTGGTGTCCTTGCTGCATGCCTTCGCCGAGGTCCGCAGAGCCGAGCCGGGCGCCCGGCTGAGGATCGTCGGCGGGCCCGCCGAGGCCCCGGGCGCCGCGGAGTACACCGCCCACTGCAAGGCGCTCGCCGCGCAGCTCTTTCCGGACGAGGCGGAGGACCGGCACTCGGCCGGCGAGAACCCGGTCTCCTTCGAGGAGCCGGCCGGGCCCGGTGCGGCGCACCTCGCCGAGGCCTACGCCGCTGGCAGCGTCGTCGTGCTGTCCAGCGCGGTGGAGGGCTTCCCCGTGGGGCTGGTGGAGGCGATGTTCGCCGGGCGCGCCACGGTCTCCACGGATGTCGGCGCGGTCGTCGAGGTGATCGGCGGCACCGGCCTGGTGGTACCCCCGCGCAACCCCCGGGCGCTCGCGGAGGCGTGCGTCTCGCTGCTGCGCAATCCGGCCCGGCGCGCGCTGCTGGGAGCCGCGGCGCGTGCACGGGCGCTCGAACTCTTCAGTACCGAGCAGAACGTTCTCACCTTCCACGGCATCTACCTCGACATCGTCGCCCAGTGCACCGCGCCGGGGCGCCGCACCGCCGGCGGCCCCGCCCGGCCCCGCCCCTTCGCCGTGCCGGCCGAGGCCCGCGTACCGGCCGACTGGCCACGGAGGACACGCGCGGGGACGTCTCCCGTGGTGCCCGCGGAAGCGCCCGTGGGGACGGTGCCGACGACGCCTGCGGGGACGCCGAACGGAGGGCGGGGCACGGTGCCGGGCGCGGTGCCGAAGGGGGTGGTCCGGCACCACCGGCCGAGTTGGGCCCGTGAGCCGGACGAGCCCGCGGGGCTCAGGGGCGCGCACGCCGGGCATCAAAGACCCGTCGCGGCAGCCTCGTCCCGCGCGGAGGCGGCCGACGCTCCGGCCCCGGCACCGGGCCCGTGGGACCGGACCCGGTCGGCCCGGGCACGTTCCGGCGTCGCCGTGGCCGCATCCGCCCAGGCACAGGCGGCCCACGTCGGCTCCGTCCGCGCGCAGGCGCCGGAGGGGGAAAGGCCGCGGGCCGAGGCCGCGCGCCCCCGGACAGCCCTGCCGGCGGAGCAGGCGCTGCCCAGGCACGCACGTGCGGAGACAGGGGCCACCCGGGAGGTGGCACGGTGAGCGGTGCGAACCGGCCGTGCGTGGCGGAGACGCGGCCATACGGGGCGGGCCGTGCCGGAGCGGGCCATGCCGGCGAGGGTCGTGTCGGCGAGGGTCGTGTGGGCGAGGGCCATGTCGCGGAGGGCGAGCGGGACGGGCGGGCCGTGGGCGTGGTCGTGGCCGTGATGGGCGTGCGGGGTGCCGTCACGGGCCGTGGGGCGGTGCCCCCGACAGCCCCCTTGGGCGCGGGACGGGCGTGGCGTGCCGGGTGGGCGCGGGCCCGCAGTGCCGGGTGGGCGCGGGCCCGCAGTGCCGGGCTGACGGAGGCGGCGCGATGACCCCCGAGTCCCGTACCCCGGCGCGTACCCCGGTGCCCGGCTCCGCGGTCGCGCCGGCGACCGCGCCGGTGCGGGGCACCCGGGCCCGGCGCGGCGCCGGTGACCCGGTGAAGGCGCTGCTGCACCGGCACCGGGACCTGTGCGAGCGTGCCGTCGATCCTCTGGAGGTCGCCGCCGGGCTGGAGGCGGCCGGGATCACCGACCGCATGGCCGTGCGCTTCCGGCACCGGGACGTCTTCTCCCTCGCGGAGGAGATGTACGCGCGCGTGGCACGCGGCAGCGAGCCGGACCCGGCGCTGCGGAACGCCGCCACGCCCGGCGCGCGCGCCCGGCGCCGACTCGCCTGGACGGCTCCCGCCTGGGTGCGCACCACCGCCGCCTACGTCGCCTGGCTGACCGCGGCGCTGCTCCCCGCGGGGGCCTGTGCGCTCACCCTGGCCGCGCTCCGCCTGACCGGCGGCCGGGCACAGCTCGCCGTGGCAGCGGGCGGCGCCCTCGCCGCGGCGTTCTCGCTCGGGACGGCCCTCCGCCGCGGGCCCCTGCGCGCCCGGCACCGCCCGGGGTGGTCCACGCGCGCGTGGACCTGCTTCCTCATCGGCTACGCACTGCTCGGCGACGCGCTGCTGGACACCGCCCTGGCGGGCGGCCCGGACCTGGACGCGGCACGCAGGACGCTGCCCCACGCGCTGGCCGCGCTCGCGCACGGCTCGCCCGTCCCCGAGCCCTGGCGCCTGCCCCCGGGCGCCCCCGGCCCGGCCACCGCGGCCGTGCTCGCCCTGGCGCTCGCCGTGCTCCCGGCGGCCTGCTGCGCACGCCTCTTCGCCGCCGGAGCCACCCGCCGGATCGACCGCAGCCGTGACCTGGCGGAGTTCACCGCCCGGTCGCGGCCCCTGCTCCTGGCCGTCCTCGCCCTGTACCTGTGCGCCCTCGGCCTGCTGCTCGCGCTGACCGCGGCAGCCCTCCACCAGCACCCCGGGTACGCCGGCGCGGTCGCCCTGGGCGCGTTGCTGATGCTGGCCCGGCTGCTCACGGTGTACGGCTTCACCCGCGCTCCCGCCCTGCTGCTCGCCGCCGCCGGGAGTACCGAAGTCCTCGCGCTCGCCGCCGTCCTGGCGGCCCGTATGCCCGGCTGCGCCCTGCTGGCCGTCCCCGTCGCGAAGGCGGCCGCCGTCGCGGGGCCCGGCGCCGTGCCCGCCGTGGCCTGCGGCACCGCGGCCCTGGTGCTGCTGGTGCACGCCGGCCGCACCCTCACCCGGGCCTCGGCCCACTCCCCGACGGAGCCCGCGTGACCCGACACAGCGGGCTTCCCCCCACGATCACCGCACCACCCCTGAAGGAGTACAGCAGATGACCACCACCCTCGCCCGAGAGCTCGCCCGGAGGGTTGCCCTATGAGGGTGCTGTTGATCGGAGCGGGCGGATACCTCGGCAGATTCGTCGCCGACCGGCTGCTCGCCGACCCCGCCGTCCAGCTCACCGCACTCGGCCGCGGCGACGACGCGGACGTACGGTTCGACCTCGCCACCGGCAGCCCCGGCGCGCTCACCCGCTTCCTGGACGCCGTCCACCCCGGCGTCGTCGTCAACTGCGCCGGCGCCACCCGGGGCGGCGCGCGCGACCTCATCCGGCACAACACGGTCGCCGTCGCCACCGTCTGCGAGGCCCTGCGCCGCAGCGGCTGCGGCGCCCGCCTCGTGCAGCTCGGCTGCGGCGCCGAGTACGGCCCCAGCCAGCAGGGCTCCTCCACGGCCGAGGACGCGGTGCCCCGGCCCGGCGGCCCCTACGGGGTGAGCAAGCTCGCCGCGACGGAACTGGTGCTCGGTTCCGGCCTCGACGCGGTCGTGCTGCGGGTGTTCTCGCCGGCCGGACCCGGCACCCCGGCCGGCTCCCCGCTCGGCCGGCTCGCCGAGGCCATGCGCCGCGCCATGCAGTCCGGCGACGGCGAGCTGAAACTCGGCGGCCTGGGCGTGCAGCGGGACTTCGTCGACGTCCGCGACGTCGCCCGCGCCGTCCACGCCGCCTCCCTCTCCGCGGCGCAGGGCATCATCAACATCGGCTCCGGGCGGGCGGTACGGCTGCGCGACGCCGCCGCCGTGCTCGCCCGGGTCGCCGGCTACGGCGGCGCCCTGCACGAGCTGGACACCCACGGCCACGTCCACCCGGGCCACGGCCCCATGCGCCCCGTCATCGGCCACCCCCGCACCGAGCACGACCATCCCCTGCCGCCCGCCTTCCCCTACCCGGACGGCTGCGGCAGCTGGCAGCAGGCCGATGTGCGCACCGCACGCGACCGGCTCGGCTGGCGGCCCCGGATCAGCCTGGAGGAGTCCCTCGCCGACATCTGGATGGAGGCGGCATGCCGCATCTGAGCCGCTCGGCGCCGGGCACCGCGAGCGCCGTCACCCTCGGCGTCGGTGTCCCCGGCTATGCGCACCCCCTGGTCGCCCCCGTCGAGTGGGCCGAGCTGACCCGCCCCGGCATCCCGCTGCACTGGGTCGCGCTGAACGTGTCGAACGGCCCGGGCGTCCGGCCCGACCCGCACTGCCTGGACGCGGCGGGCCGGCTCAGGAACACCGGCGTGGACGTGCTGGGCCACCTCGACCTCGCCCAGGGCACCCGGCCCTTCGCGGAGCTCGTCCGCGATGTGCACCGCTACGCCGACTGGTACCGCGTCGGGGGCTTCCTGCTGGACCGCTGTCCGGGCGAGCCCGCCGCGCTGCCCGGCGTGCGGCGCCTGGCGGGCGCCCTGCGCGCGCTGGTGCCCGGCGCGCATGTGGTCCTCGGGCATGGCCGGCACCCCAGCCCCGGCTATGCGGAGATCGCCGACCAGCTGGTGACGTTCACGGGGTCCTGGGGAGACTATCGCTGGTCACAGGCGGCGGAGTGGACCGCCGCCCACCCGGCCCGCAGGTTCTGCCACTTTGTGTACGGGCTCCCGCGCGGTCACCTGGAGGAGGCGCTGCGCATCGCGCGCTGGCAGGGCGCGGCCACGGTGTTCTTCACCGACCGCACCCAGCTCAGGGGCGGCGCGTCACCCTGGGAGGCGATGCCCGGGTACTGGGATGAGCTCGTCTCGCTCATCGGACGAGGTGTCTCGGAATGAACCGGGGCGTGGCAGTGTTGTCGGATATGACAATTTCCCCGGCTCAGTCGGTCACGGCCGAGCGGGGGACTTCATTGAGGCACCGCAGCAATGAAGAGATGAAGCACTGAAGCCGAAGTATCGACGTACCGATACGCCCGACCAGCCCCCGAACGAGGTCTCCGTGTCGCTGCCACCCTTGGTAGAGCCAGCAGATGAGCTCACCGTAGACGAGGTCCGCAGGTACTCCCGTCATCTGATCATCCCCGACGTGGGAATGGACGGGCAGAAACGGCTGAAGAACGCGAAGGTGCTCTGTGTCGGCGCCGGCGGCCTCGGCTCGCCGGCCCTGATGTACCTCGCCGCGGCGGGGGTGGGCACGCTCGGCATCGTGGAGTTCGACGAGGTCGACGAGTCCAATCTGCAGCGGCAGATCATCCACAGCCAGGCGGACGTCGGCCGCTCCAAGGCGGAGTCCGCCCGGGACACCGTGCAGGGCATCAACCCCTACACGAAGGTCGTCCTGCACGAGGAGCGGCTCGACTCCTCCAACGTGATGGAGATCTTCGCCCAGTACGACCTGATCGTGGACGGCACCGACAACTTCGCCACCCGCTATCTGGTCAACGACGCCTGCGTGCTGCTGAACAAGCCGTACGTGTGGGGTTCGATCTACCGCTTCGACGGCCAGGCCTCGGTCTTCTGGTCCGAGCACGGCCCCTGCTACCGCTGCCTCTACCCGGAGCCCCCGCCCCCCGGCATGGTGCCGTCCTGCGCCGAGGGCGGGGTGCTGGGCGTGCTCTGCGCGTCCATCGGCTCCATCCAGGTCAACGAGGCCATCAAGCTCCTCGCGGGCATCGGCGAGCCCCTCGTCGGCCGCCTGATGATCTACGACGCCCTGGAGATGCAGTACCGCCAGGTCAAGGTCCGCAAGGACCCGAACTGCGCCGTCTGCGGCGAGAACCCCACCGTCACCGAGCTCATCGACTACGAGGCCTTCTGCGGCGTCGTGTCCGAGGAGGCCCAGGAGGCGGCGGCCGGTTCGACGATCACTCCCAAGCAGCTCAAGGAGTGGATCGACGACGGCGAGAACATCGAGATCATCGACGTCCGCGAGCCCAACGAGTACGAGATCGTCTCCATCCCGGGCGCCAAGCTGATCCCGAAGAACGAGTTCCTGATGGGCAACGCTCTCGGCTCGCTCCCGCAGGACAAGAAGATCGTCCTGCACTGCAAGACGGGTGTCCGCAGTGCGGAGGTCCTCGCGGTGCTGAAGTCCGCGGGGTTCGCGGACGCCGTGCACGTCGGCGGCGGAGTGATCGGCTGGGTCAACCAGATCGAGCCGGAGAAGCCGGTGTACTAGCCGGAGTGAGCCAGGCGTGAGCCCGGTGCACTTCCGGGGTGCGGCGCGCCTCGCGGGTGGTCTCCCGCGGGGCGCGCCGTCGTGTGCGGGGGGTGCGGGGTGGGCGCCGCGCGCCGGGCGGCCGTGCCGGGTCGGGACGACGGGTTCAGGGCACGGGCGGGAAGCGGCTTCCGGGCACGGGTCGAGGACTGGGCTCGGGACAGCCGTCGAGAGCCCGGTTCAGGACACGGGTCAGGAGCACACCTTGCCGTCGTGGGGCGCCGTGCCGTCCAGCAGGTAGTCGTCGATCGTGCCGTCCACGCAACTGCTGCCGCTGCCGTACGCGCCGTGGCCCTGGCCCTTCCAGGTGAGCTCGATGCCGACGCCCTTGCCCAGCTCGTCGGCCATCCTCCGGGCCCCCTCGTAGGGAGTGGCCGGATCGCCGGTGTTGCCGACGACCAGGATGGGCGGGGCGCCGGCCGCGCGGACGTCCGGAGTGTCCACGAGCCCCGGCACCGGCCAGCGGTAGCACCAGCCTGCCGAGTCCCAGCCGAGCATCTCCCCGAAGACGGGGGATATCGCCCGGAACGCCCCCAGATTCCGCTTGGCCTGCTCGGGCGTCGGGCGCTGCCTGCTGTCCCGGCAGTCGATGGCGCGCTGGGAGTGGCTCTCCGTGCCGTAGTGGCCGGACGAGCCCCGCTCGTTGTAGGCGTCGGCGAGCCGTAGGAGCTGGGTGCCGTCGCCCCGCTCGGCGGCTTGAAGGCCGGTGGTCAGCTGGGGCCAGGTCTGCTTGCTGTACAGAGTGATGCTGATGCCCGTGAGCGCCAGGGACTGGTTCAGCTTCCGGCCGCCCGCGGCGGGCAGCGGCTTGGCGTCCAGGCGCTTCAGCAGGGCCGCGATCTTCTTGGTGCCCTTCTTGGGGTCCTGGCCGGTGGACGCCAGGTAGTTGTCCAGCGCGCGCTGGAAGCCGCGGGTCTGGTTCTTCTCCTCGCCCACGAAGTCCGCCGTGGGGTCGACGACGGCGTCGAAGACGGCGCGGCCCACGCTCTTGGGGAACAGGTGGGCGTAGACGCCGCCGAGCTCGGTGCCGTAGGAGATGCCGAAGTAGTGCAGCGTCCGGTCGCCGAGGACCTGGCGCATCAGGTCCATGTCGCGGGCCGTCTCGGTGGTGGACAGGTGCGGCAGCAGCGAGCCCGCGCTGTGCTCGCAGCCGGCACCGAAGTCCGCCGCGTCCTTGAAGTACGCCTTCTCCTCCGCGGGGGTGTCCGGGGTGAGGTCGACCGACTCCGATGTCGCCAGTTGTCGGTCGGTACGGCAGCGCACGCCCTCGCTGGCTCCGACGCCCCGTGGGTCGAAGCTGACCAGGTCGTACCGGGTGCGCAGGGTGCCGTACAGGTCGGCGAAGGAGGGCAGCATGGAGACGCCCGGGCCGCCGGGCCCGCCGAAGTTGAAGACCAGGGAGCCGATGCGCCGGTCCGCGGG
This sequence comes from Streptomyces sp. DSM 116793, assembly GCF_057320905.1. Taxonomy (NCBI): domain Bacteria; kingdom Bacillati; phylum Actinomycetota; class Actinomycetes; order Kitasatosporales; family Streptomycetaceae; genus Streptomyces; species Streptomyces sp. DSM 116793. Next base: position 6,387,467 of record NZ_CM170494.1, read on the forward strand.
GCCGGTGGCCTTCGCGCGGATCAGCGCGATGCCGATCGTCCTGCCGCCCGGCTTGGCGTAGTCGAGCGGGGCTTTCATGGTGCTGCACTGCCACTGCCCGCCGGGCGGCACGCCGCCGTCCCCGGTGCAGCGGCCCCAGTGCAGTCTCTGGCCGGTCAGGGACGCCGGCAGGGCGGACGTCGGCACCGCGCTCGCCGACCGGCGGGGCGCCGGGCTCGCCGACGCGGAGGGCCCGGCGCGGTCCGCTCCCGTGGTGCCGCCCGCGCGGGATGCCCGGTCGGATCCCCCGCCGGAGCCGCAGCCGGAGAGCAGCAGAGCAGCGGCGAGCAGGGCCGCCGCCGGCTTCCCGAAACGCCTCATGAACCCGCCCCCCTCGCGCCCGTCCTCCGCACGGAAGACCGTCACGTCATAGTAGGCGGGGCCACTGACAGCGGGCGCGGACCGCCGCTCGGTGCTCATGGTCGCCGCCACTCTAGTGTCGCGGCAGGCGACGTTTGCCCGTCAAGGAGCGGCGTCCGGTGCGTGCTCTCGGTGTGCCGGCCGGAAGTCCTCGTACTGGATGTACTTGGGCTTTCGGCCGGTGCGGCGAGAGGGCGTGCCGGGCGTCGCGACGGGGCGAACGTTGCCTGTTGCGGCACTAGGAGCACACCGTCCCCGTCCGTGGCACCTTGCCGTCCAGCAGGTAGCCGTTCACCGCGCTCTGCACGCACCTGTCCCCGCTGTCGTACGCGCCGTGCCCCTGGCCCCGGTACGTCAGCTCCACGCCGACGCCGCCGCCGAGGCTCCGGACCATCCGCCGCGCGCCCCGGTACGGGGTGGCCGGGTCGCCGGTGTTGCCGATGACGAGGATCCGCGGGGCGCCGGGGGCGCGCACGTCGGGGTGTGCCGCGGCGCCGCGCACGGGCCAGTCGGTGCAGCTCAGCATGGACCATGCCAGGTAGTCCCCGAACAGCGGCGAGGCCCGCCGGAAGGCCGGCAACCGCTCCCGCACCTGGGCCCGGGTGTAGCGCTGCCTGTCGTCGGCGCAGTTGATGGCGACGTTGGCGGCCTGGACGTTGCTGTAGTGGCCGTCCTGGTTCCGTCCGTTCATCGAGTCGGACAGCATCATCAGGACGCTGCCGTTGCCGTCGTAGGCCTCCTCCAGGCCCTCGGTGAGGTAGTCCCAGAAGTCCTTGGAGTACAGCGCCTGGGCGATGCCGTTGGTGGCCGCCGTCTGGGTGAGCGTGCGTGCGCCGATGCCCGGCAGCGGCTTCGTGTCGAGGCGTTTCAGCAGGGCGGCGATGCGCCGCTCGACGTCCTGCTCGTCGTCGCCCACGGGGCAGCCGCCGGCCCTGTCGGCGCAGTCCCGGGCGTAGTTGCCGAAGGCCAGATGGAAGCCCCGTGCCTGGCCGAGGGAGCTCTGCGCGGGGGTCTGCGTGGGGTCGACGACGGCGTCGAAGACGGCGCGGCCCACCCGCCTCGGGAACAGGTGGGCGTAGACGCCGCCGAGCTCGGTGCCGTAGGAGATGCCGAAGTAGTACAGCTTCCGGTCGCCGAGGACCTGGCGCATCAGGTCCAGGTCGCGGGCGGCGTCCGTGGTGCCCACGTGTGGCAGCAGCCGCCCGGAGTGCCGCTCGCAGGCGCCGTTGAAGGCCCTGGTGCGCTGCTGCAGCCGGGTCTCCTCGGTGCCGGTGTCGGGGGTGAAGTCCTGCTGGAAGTAGGCGTCGAGCTGGCGGTCGTTCTCGCACCGCACGCCCGCGCTGCGGCCCACCCCGCGCGGGTCGAAGCTCACCAGGTCGTACCGGGTGCGCAGCTTCTCGTAGTCGTTGCCGAAGGCGGGCAGGGTGGTGACGCCCGAGCCGCCGGGGCCGCCGAAGTTGAACAGCAGGGAGCCGATGCGCCGGTCCGCGGGGCCGCTGGCCCGCACGCGGATCAGGGCCAGGTCGGTGGTGTCGCCCCTGGGCCTGCTCCAGGCGAGCGGGGCCTTCATGGTGGCGCACTGCCAGGTGCCGCCGTGCGGCAGCGGCGACGGGGACGGCCCGCCGCCCTGGGCCTCGGACGGCGCCGGGCAGTCCCGCCAGTGAAGCTTCTGCGCCGCCAGGTCATCCCCCTGGCCGCCCGGCAGCTGCCGGCCGCCGGGCCCGCTCCCGGCCCCTCGCGCGTCGCCGCAGGCCGCCAGGGAGGCGGAGAGCAGGACGGAGGCGGTGGCCAGGGTCGCGGTGCGCAGCGGCGAGGGCTTCGGCATGCCTTCATCCTGCGGTTGGCGGGTGGCGTCCGCGCGGGGCCGCGGGCCGTGCGGGTGACACCCGGGCGATACGCGGCGGGTGGCGGCCGCTCGGGTGTATGGCCGGCTCACCGGAGCCCGTCCGGGTGTGTGGCCCGGCCGGGCAGGAGTCCGTCACCGGAGCCCGTCCGGGTGTGTGGGCCCGTCATCGGAGTCGTCCGGGTGTGGCCGCATCACCGGGCCCTCTGCGATTACCGGGTACTCGGAGCGCGCTGCTTCGGGTCGGCCTTCAGAGTGCGCCCTTTCTGGTCAGGTGGTTGAAGAACAGCCAGCCGGGGAGCACCGGCAGCCAGAGTGTCAGCAGCCGGTACAGCAGCACCGCGGGGGCCGCGACCTCCTTGGGGAGGCCGATGGCGATCAGGCCGACCGTGAGCGTGGCCTCCACCGCGCCCACGCCGCCCGGGGTGGGCGCCGCGGAGCCGAGCGCGTTGCCCGCCAGGAAGACGACGGCGACGCTGGCGAGGCTGAGGGAGGCCTGGTCGTTCCCGAACGCCCGGATCGACGCGTCCAGGCACATCACGAACGCGGCCGTCAGCAGCAGGGTGCCGCCGATGCCGGCGAGCAGCTTCTGCGGGCGTTGCAGTACGTCCAGCATCCGGGGCACCACGCCCGCGAACAGTGACCGCACCCGGGTGACCACGAATTTCCTCAGGAACGGGATGGACGTCACCACCAGGGCGAGCACCGCCACCGTGAGCAGGCCCCCGATGACCGTGCGGGACGGCGACAGGGAGGGCGTCTTCTCGGTGCCGGTCACATAGCCGAAGACCAGCAGCATCACGAGGTGACTGCCGAGCGCGAAGAGCTGCGACGCGCCGACGCTGGCCACCGCGAGCCCGGGGCGCACGCCCGCGCGTTGGAGGAAACGGGTGTTCAGGGCCACACCGCCGACCGCCGCGGGCGCCACGATCTTCACGAAGGAACCGGCCACCTGGGCGGCGACCGCGCGCAGGAAGGGCACCTTCTCCGGCACGTAGCCGAGCAGGCTCATGGCCGCCGCGAAGTAGCTCAGCGCGGAGAACAGCACGGCCATGGCGACCCAGCCCCAGTGCGCCTCGGCGAAGAGGCTGCTGAACTCGATGTGGGTGAGCTGCGACAGCAGGAAGTACGCCCCGATGGCGCCGGCGATGAAGCTCACCAGGGTGCGCGGCCTGATCCGCTCCAGGCGGGCCGGCTCCACCGGCGCCTGTGGGCGGATCCGCAGCACCTGCTGCCGGATCTGGCTCAGCAGGTCGTCTTCGCGGGCGCTCTCCAGGGCCTCTTCCACGGCCTGTTTCTCGGCCTGCCGCTCGGCGCGCAGTGCCTTCTTGTCGACGGTCTTGTCGACGGTGGGACGCCGCTGCGTGCTCTCCGCGGGGACCGTCCGGTCCTCGGCGACCGTCCGGTCCTCGGCGACCGTCCGGCCCCCGGCGGCCTGGGCGTGCTCCGTCTCCTCGGGGCGGGTCGACCTCGCCTTGTGGGAGGCATCGAGCACCGCCTCGCGCTCCCGCTGCGACCGCTCGCGCGCGAGCCTGCGGAGCGTGCTCCGGGTGACCCGGGTCAGCGCGATGGGCTGGAGCAGCGGCAGGCAGTCGGCGACCGCGTCGGGCCCCAGGACCCGCACCGCGGAAGCCACCGCGCGCTCGGCGCCCACCCGCAGCCCCAGGGTGGCCAGCAACTGGGCGATGTCCATGCGCAGCACCAGGTCGCCCGCCGCGATCTCCCCGCCGCGCAGGTCCGTGAGGATCACCCGTCCGGCCTCGTCCACCAGGATCGCGTCGCCCGCCAGCCGTCGGTGGGCGATCCGGCGGGACTGGAGGGCCTGCACCTGCCGCCAGGCGTCGTGCAGCACCGGATCCGTGATCTCCTCGTCGGGTACCGAGTCCAGGGTGCGGCCGCCGGTGTGCTCGTAGACGAGCATCACGGCGTCCGGGCCGAGCTCCGAGGTGGCGATCAGCCGGGGTGCCCTGGCCCCGGCCGAGATGGCCGCGTACGCGAGCAGCGCCTCCTGCTCCAGCGCCTGACGCAGGGACTGGAGGCTGCTGCGGGTGGTGATGCCGCGCAGGGTCAGACGGCGCCAGACGCGGTAGTAGAACCCCTGGGCCTGCTGTTCGCGGTCGACGACCGTCACGTCCAGCGGCGGGCCGTCCTCCAGGGTGACGAAGTACCGCCTGCCGCGGTCGCCGCTTTCCGCGGTGTCCACGGTCTCGCTCGGCAGCGGCTCCTCGCGGGCCGCGCGCACCGGGTGGAACCCCACCCGCCGCAGCCCGGCGAGCAGCGTCTGGCCGGTGGGCCGCACGTTCGGCGAACCGACCGCATAGAGCGTGCCGTACGCCACCGTCAAGCCGATCAGCACGGTGAGGATGATCGAGAACGGTGTGGTGTAGCCGGTGACGAGCATCGCGAACGCGTCGAGCAGCAGCACCACCCACAGCACCACGCGCCAGCGCGGTCTGCGGGCCATGCCGACCGCCGTCATATAGGCGATGACGGGCGCCAGATAGCCGTGCACGGGGTCGGTGAGCGCATGGAGGTCGCCCGGCGACGGCTGGGTGAGCGCCTCCTTGATGGAGGGCGGGGCCCCCTTGGCCACCCACAGGTCGGTGGCCAGCGTCACGCCGTGCGCGAGCACCGCGGCCAGCACGCCGTCCGCGATCCGCAGTCCGTCGCGTTTGATCAGCCGCTCGATGGCGAACGCGACCGGCACGAGGAGCACGGCGATGCTCGACGCCAGCCCCGCGAACCTGATCAGCAGGTCGGGGGCCTGTCCGGTGCCCTTGTTGATGTCCTGTTCGAGCCCCGAGGTGGTGCCGTGCGCGAATGCGGCGATCGCGAGCAGGACGGCGATGGCGAGCACGCCGATCAGGAACCGCATCAGGTCGGAAGGGCGGTGCACGCGCGCGGGGAGGAGCGGTTCGTCGCCCTCCACCTGGTCGATGTGCGCACCGCCGGAGGGGCGGCCGGGAGGGGCCTCGGCAGTGCCCTCGGCGGTGTGGTCGCCGCCGGGCCCGCCGGTGCCTGTGTCGGTGCCTCGGCCGGCCGTCCGGTCGCCGCGGTCCGGGTCGTGGGACCCGCCCAGGAACGCGTCGTGCGCGCCGCCCGGGCGTTCCGGGGAATCCTCGTCCGGGGGACCGCCGCGGGGGGCTTGGTGGGCGCCGGCCCGGCGGCGGGCGTGACCTTCGCCACGGTCGGCGTCCCGGGCGTCGCCGTGGTCCGGTCGGCGGGCGCCGCCGTCCGCCTGGTGGGCGCCCCCCGGGCCGGTCATCCCGGGGCCGGGAAGGCCGTCGGCGGCGTCGCCGCCGGGACCGCCCGCGCCGCCCGCGCCCCACGGCCCTGGGCCGTCGGCCGCACCGGCCGTGCTGGCCATGGTGGCCACCTCCGGGATGTCCTTCGCGCCGGTTCGTCCGGTGTCCCCGGGGACGTCCTGCTGCGGGCGGGGGGCGGTGCCGGCGTCCGGGCGCGCCGGGGCGGCAGAGGTGCCCGCCGGCTCACCGGGGCGCACACCCTGCTGTTCCGAAGTGTCTTCTTGATCTCGTATCACCTGTCACCGCCCGCATGATGGTGGCATGCCCCTCTGACAGCGGAACGCACCAGGGGCCCGTGCGGGGTCCCACAGTGTGCCTCATGACCTGCCCGCAGGCACGCGGCAGGCCGGGTCACCGTCCGGTCTCGCTGTCGGTGGCGTGGGGCAGGATGGGACGGATGAGCGAGGAGAGCCACGGGCGGTACGCACGCACGATGGACCCGGCTGAGCTGCCCGAGTACGCGGAGCGGGTGCTTCAGGTCGCGGAGCTGATCCCGCCGGGCCGGGTGATGACCTACGGGGACGTCGCGGAGTGGCTGGAGGAGGGCGGCCCCCGCCAGGTGGGCCGGGCGATGGCGCTCTACGGCGGCGCGGTGCCCTGGTGGCGGGTGGTGCGCGCGGACGGCGTGCTGCTGCCCGGCCACCAGCTTGCGGCGCTCGGCCACTACCGCGCGGAGGGGACCCCGCTGCGCCGGACCGGCCATGCGTCCGAAGGCCACATGCCGCGCATCGACATGCGCCGTGCGCGCTGGGACGGCGGGGGAGGCACAGGGGCTCACACCTGAAGGCTTCCGCCATCGGGCACCCGGCACAGCCACCGGTGGCCCGTACGGGGGAAGCGGCGTCCCGGGCCGGGCCGGGAGCGTAGCGTCGGCCATACCCCTCCCGTCGGCGCCCGTCCCGTTCACCCCGCGGCTCCCGCCCGGCGCTCAAGGCCGCGCGACCACCAGCACACCCACCAGAACCGGCGATTCACGTGAGCTCCCCTTCATCGTCCCGGCACCTGTCGCACCCGGGGGTACGACAGGGGTCTGCCGCTGCCTACCGGCTCGTGCGTACCCCGCCGGCGCCGGCCCACCCCCCTCGTCTGGACGCACGCCAGCGTGCTGTGGTTGACCACCCGGGTGGGCCGCTGCTCGTGCTGGCGGGACCCGGCACCGGCAAGACCACCACCCTGGTGGAGGCCGTCGCCGCCCGTATCGACCGGGGTGACCCGGCGGAGCGCGTCCTGGTGCTCACGTTCAGCCGCAGGGCGGCGGTGGACCTGCGCGACCGGATGGCGCTGCGCGTCGGCGCGGCCCGCGCGCCCAGGGCGACCACCTTCCACTCGTTCTGCCATGCCCTGGTCCGCGCCCACCAGGACGCCGATCTGTTCGCCGAGCCGACGCGCCTGCTGTCAGGGCCCGAGCAGGACGTCGCCGTCCGCGAGCTCCTCGCCGGGCAGATCGACTTGGAGGGCGCAGGCCTCGGGCGCGTGCGCTGGCCCGACGAGCTGCGCGCCTGCCTCACCACCCGGGGCTTCGCCGACGAGGTCCGCGCGGTCCTCGCCCGCAGCCGCGAGCTGGGCCTCGGCCCGGACGCCCTGGGCGCCTTCGCGGCCCGCATCGGCAGACCCGACTGGCGTGCCGCGGCGGCTTTCCTCGCCGAGTACCTCGACGTGCTCGACATGCAGGGCGTGCTCGACTACGCCGAGCTGGTGCACCGCGCGGTGCTGCTCGCCTCGGCCCCCGAGACCGCGGGCCGGCTCGCGGCCCGGTACGACGCCGTGTTCGTGGACGAGTACCAGGACACCGACCCGGCCCAGGTGCGCCTGCTGCGGGCGCTCGCGGGCGGCGGGCGCACCCTGGTCGCGTTCGGGGACCCCGACCAGTCCGTCTACGCGTTCCGGGGTGCCGACGTGAACGGCATCCTGGAGTTCCCGGACGCCTTCCCGCGCGCGGACGGCCGCCCCGCGCCGGTGCAGGTGCTGGGCACCTCCCGCCGGATGGCGGCGGGGCTGCTCGCGGCCACCCGCGAGGTCGCCCGGCGCATGCCCCTGACCCGGCTGCCCGCCCAGCAGGTGCGCGCCCACCGGGAGCCGGCCGCCGTGCGGGACGGCGGCCGGGTCGAGGTCCACACGTACCCGACGCCGGGCGCCGAGCTGGACAACATCGCGGACCTGCTGCGCCGTGCGCATCTCGAGGACGGCCTGCCGTGGGGCGAGATGGCGGTCCTGGTGCGTGCCGGGGGGCGCAGCATCCCGGGCGTGCGCCGGGCCCTCACCGCGGCCGGCGTGCCTCTGGACATCGACGGCGACGACCTCCCTCTGCGGCACGAGCCCGCGGTCGCCCCGCTGCTGACGGCGCTGAAGGCGGTGGCCACGGCGGCGGTGCGGGACGCCGAGCGGAGGGGGCCCCAGGCCGGCGCCGGACCGTCCGCCGGTGCCGAAGGCGACGCCCTCGGGGCGTCCGACGCCCTCGGGGCGTCCCCCGCCGGAGAGGACGACGCCTCCGGAGTGCCCGTCGCGGATGAAACCTCTGGAGTGCCCGTCGCGGATGGAACGTCCGGGGTGCCCGTCGCGGATGCAAGCGACACCTCCGGAACGCGTGCCGCTCAGGAAGGCGATGCTTCCGGGACGCCCGCCGCCCAAGCCGCCCAAGGAGTCGACGCTTCCGGATCGCCGGCCGCGGACGGCGGCGGAACGCCGGCGGGCGGCTGGCTCGGCACCGAGACCGCGCTCACCCTGCTCGCCTCCCCCCTCGCGGGCATGGACGCCACCGATCTGAGGCGCCTGGGCCGGGCGCTGCGCGACGAGGAGCGCGCGGCGGGTAACCCCCTGCCACCGCCCTCCGACGAGCTCCTGACACGCGCCCTGGCCGAGCCGGAACGCCTCGTCGCCCACGATCCGGCCTACGCGCGCGGCGCGCAGCGGCTCGGCGCCCTGCTGCGCAAGGCGCGTGAGCTGCTGGCGGGCGGCGGTACCGCGGAGGAGGCCCTCTGGGAGCTGTGGGACGGCACCCCGTGGCCGCAGCGCCTGGAGCGCGCGGCCCGCCGCGGCGGGCCGGCCGGGCGTAACGCCGACCGGGACCTCGACGCGGTCTGCGCGCTGTTCGCGACGGCGGCCCGCGCGGAGGAGCGCACCGGCGGCCGGGGCGCGCTCAACTTCCTCATGGAGGTGGAGGCCCAGGACATCGCCGCGGACACCCTCACCCGCCGCGCCGTCCGCCCCGACGCCGTGCGCCTGATGACCGCGCACCGCGCCAAGGGCCTGCAATGGCGGCTGGTCGTGGTGGCCGGTGTCCAGGAGGGCCTCTGGCCCGACCTGCGCCGCCGCGGCTCCCTGCTGGAGGCCGACCGCATCGGACGCGACGGACTCGCCGAGCCGCTGACGCCCGGCGCGCTGCTCGCCGAGGAGCGGCGCCTTTTCTACGTGGCCACCACGCGCGCGTGCGATCGTCTCGTCGTCACCGCCGTCAAGGCCCCCGCCGACGACGGCGATCAGCCGTCCCGCTTCCTGGCCGAGCTGGGGGTCACCCCCAAGGACGTCACCGGCCGCCCGCGCCGCCCGCTCTCCGTGTCCGCACTCGTCGCCGAGCTGCGGGCCACGACCGTCGACCCGCGCGCCTCGGCCGCCCTCAGGGAGGCCGCCGCGGAGCGCCTCGCCCGGCTCGCGGCGCTCGACGACGGCGAGGGCCGCCCCCTGGTGCCGTCGGCGCACCCGTACCGCTGGTGGGGCATGGCCGAGCCGACCGACAACAAGGTGCCCCTGCGGGACCGCGACCGTCCCGTCGTGCTCTCCGGGAGCGCGCTGGACCAGCTGGCCAACACATGCGCTCTGCAGTGGTTCCTGGCCCGCGAGGTCAAGGCCGACCGGCCCGCCACCGCCGCCCAGGGCTTCGGCAACGTCGTGCACGTGCTGGCCGACGAGGTCGCCTCCGGACGCACCCCCGCCGACCTTGGCGTCCTCATGGAGCGCCTCGACTCGGTCTGGAACGCGCTCGCCTTCGACGCGCCCTGGAAGTCCGCCCAGGAGAAGGAGCACGCGCGCGTGGCGCTCGAACGCTTCCTGAGGTGGCACGTCACCGACCGCGCGGGCCGCACCCCCGTGGCGGGCGAGCACGACTTCGACGTCACCCTGGGGGCGGGCCCCTTCGAGGTGCGCATCCGCGGCGCCATGGACCGGGTCGAGCGGGACGCCCGGGGGCGCGCCTACGTCGTCGACTTCAAGACCGGCAAGCAGGCCCCGAGCGCCGCCGACGTCGCCCGGCACCCGCAACTGGCCGTCTACCAGCTCGCCGTGCGCGAGGGCGCCGTCGACGACGTCTTCGGCGGGGCGCCTGCCGAACCGGGCGGTGCCGAGCTCGTCCAGCTCCGCCAGGGCGCCGCCCGCAGTAACGGCGGTGACGCCTTCCCCAAGGTGCAGAAGCAGGAACCGCTGTCCGGCGAGTGGATCGGCGAACTGCTCGCCACCGCGGCGGGCAAGGTCCTCGACGAACGCTTCACCCCCAGCACCGGCCAGCACTGCACCCACTGCGCGTTCCACGCCGCGTGCAGCGCGCGCCCGGAGGGCCACCAGGTCGTGGAGTAGCGGACGGCGGCGTCCTGGAGCAGCGGACGGCGGCGTCCTGGAGCAGCGGACGGTGGCGTCCGGTACGGGGGCGGGTGACGGGCCGTGTTGGTGAAGGGCCGCGTTGACGACGGGCGCCTTGGTGAAGGGCCGCGTTGACGACGGGCGCCTGGTGAAGGTCCGCGTGGGTGGCGGGGTGTTGCAGACGGGTGCGCGGGTTGCGCCGTCGGGCCGCTGCCGGGGCCGGCGGGTCCGTTCCCCGGGCGGCGGACGGGTTTTCACCATCGCGCGGAGCGTGCGCGGGCGGGCGCTCGACCACCGGGGATGCGCGGGAAGGAAGACCGCGCGCCCCGCGCTGTCGGAGGGTCCCGTTAGCCTCGTTCGACGTGAATGCCCGCATCACGGACCCCGAGCAGCTCAAGGAGCTGCTCGGCATCCCCTTCACCCCGGAGCAGACGGCCTGCATCACCGCGCCGCCCGCCCCGCAGGTGATCGTGGCCGGCGCCGGATCGGGCAAGACGACGGTGATGGCGGCCCGGGTCGTCTGGCTGGTCGGCACCGGCCAGGTGACGGCCGAACAGGTCCTCGGGCTGACGTTCACCAACAAGGCGGCGGGCGAGCTGGCCGAGCGGGTGCGCACCGCCCTCGTCAAGGCGGGTGTCACCGACCCCGACCCGGCGGCGCACGAGCAGCCCCCGGGCGAGCCCGTCATCTCGACGTACCACGCCTTCGCGGGACGGCTCCTCACCGACCACGGCCTGCGCATCGGCCTGGAGCCGACCACCCGGCTGCTGGCCGACGCCACCCGCTTCCAGCTCGCCGCCCGCGTCCTGCGCGAGGCCCCCGGACCGTACCCGGCCCTCACCCGCTCCTTCCCGGATCTCGTCAGCGACCTGCTGGCCCTGGACGCGGAGCTCGCCGAGCACCTCGTGGAGCCCGCCCGGCTGCGCGCCCACGACGGCGAACTGCTGCGCACCCTGGACGGCGTCCAGCTGACCAACGCCGACCTGCGCAAGGTCCCCGAGGCGGCCGCCGCGCGCCGCGAGCTCACCGAGCTGGTGGGCCGGTACCGGGCCGCCAAGCGGGACCGGGACCTGGTCGACTTCGGCGACCAGATCGCCCTGTCGGCCACGCTCGCCCGCACCCGTCCCGAGGTGGGCGCGCTCCTCAGGGACGAGTTCCGCGTCGTCCTCCTGGACGAGTACCAGGACACCTCCGTCGCGCAGCGCGTCCTGCTCGCCGCGCTCTTCGGCAACGGCACGGGGCACCCCGTGACCGCCGTCGGCGACCCCTGCCAGGCCATCTACGGCTGGCGGGGCGCCTCCGTCGCCAACCTCGACGACTTCCCGGAGCACTTCGCCCACCCCGACGGCCGGCCCGCGCGGCGCCATGCGCTCAGCGAGAACCGCCGCAGCGGCGGTCGGCTGCTCGACCTGGCCAACACCCTCGCCACGCCCCTGCGCGCGCTCCACACGGGCGTACAGGCCCTGCGGCCGGCCCCCGGGGCCGAGCGGGACGGGACGGTCCGGTGCGCCCTCCTGAGCACCCACGCCGAGGAGATCGAATGGCTCGCCGACTCCCTCGCCCACCTGGTGGGCACCGGCACGCCCCCCGGCGAGATCGCCGTCCTGTGCCGCACCGCGACCGACTTCCCCGAGATCCAGAAGGCACTGGTCGCCCGTGACGTGCCCGTGGAGGTCGTGGGTCTCTCCGGGCTGCTGCACCTCCCCGAGGTCGCCGACCTCGTCGCCGTCTGCGAGGTCCTCCAGGACCCGGGCGCGAACGCCTCCCTGGTGCGGCTGCTCACCGGCCCCCGATGGCGCATCGGCCCGCGCGACCTGGCCCTGCTGGGCCGCCGCGCGCGCCTGCTGGTGCGCCGCGACGACCCCGCAGGACCCGACGACCCCGACCGGCGGCTCGCCGAGGCAGTCGAGGGCGTCGACCCCGCCGAGGTGACCTCCCTCGCGGACGCGCTGGACACCTTCCTGGAGACCCCGTTCGGGGCGGAGCCGAGGGACGACGGCCTGCCGTTCTCGCCGGAGGCGCGCGTGCGGTTCGCCCGCCTGGCCGCGGAACTGCGCGACCTGCGGCGATCGCTGTCCGACCCGCTCATGGACGTACTGCACCGGGTGCTGACGGTCACCGGCCTGGAGGTGGAGCTGTCCGCCTCGCCGCACGCCCTGGCGGCCCGCCGCCGCGAGACCCTGTCGAACTTCCTGGACGTCGCCGCGTCCTTCGCCGCCCACGACGGCGAGGCCACCCTGCTCGCGTTCCTCGGCTTCCTGCGCACCGCTGCCCAGTACGAGAAGGGCCTGGACGCCGCCCTGCCCGGGGGCGGGAACACCGTCAAGGTGCTCACCGCCCACAAGTCCAAAGGCCTCGAATGGGACGTCGTCGCCGTCCCCGGACTGGTCACCGGCACCTTCCCCAGCAGCCAGGGGCGAGAGAAGTGGACCGCCCAGGGCAAGGTCCTCCCGCACGCCCTGCGCGGCGACGCCGCGACTCTCCCCGACGTCGAGGCCTTCGATGCCAAGGGCCTGAAGGCCTTCCAGGAGGCCATGAAGGACCACCAGCACACCGAGGAGCTGCGCCTCGGCTACGTCACGTTCACCCGCCCCCGGAGGCTGCTGCTCGGCTCCGGGCACTGGTGGGGCCCCACCCAGAAGAGGCCCCGCGGCCCGTCGGAGTTCCTGCGGGCGCTGTACGAGCACTGCGCCGCAGGACACGGCGAGATCGAGGCCTGGGCCGACGAGCCGGCCGAGGGCGCGGAGAATCCGGCGCTGCTCCACGAGGCCGCGGCCGGCCAGGCCTGGCCCCTGCCGCTCGACGCCACCGCCCTGGAGCGGCGCCGTGCCGCCGCGGCACGGGTCCTGGCCCATCTGGCGGACCAGCCGGACGGCCCGTCGGCGGACGGCACGGAGCCGGGCGCCACGGGAGTGGGCGCCACGGAGGTGGACGGCACGGAGACGGGCGCCGCAGAGCCGGACGCCGCAGTGCGGGATGCCGCGGAGCCGGATGCCGCGGAGCCGGATGCCGCGGAGCCGGATGCCGCGGAGCCGGATGCCGCGGAGCCGGATGCCGCGGAGCCGGATGCCGCGGAGCCGGATGCCGCTTCCCGGGGCGCCGCATCCGGGGACACGGCCCCCGTGGACCGTGCCTCGGGAGACGTCGCCCCCTGGGGAGCCGCATCCCGGGACACCGCTCCCCGGGGCGGCGCCACCTCGGCGGACAGCGCCGCCGGGGGCGCCCTTCCGCAGGACGCCCGCGAAGCCGCCCCCGGTGCCGGGGCCGCACCCGACGACCTCACCCCGGAGGACGCCCGGATCATCGCCTCCTGGGACCGCGATCTGGACGCCCTCACAGGAGAGCTGCTGCGGGCCCGGGAGGCCGTCACGGAGATCCCCCTGCCGCCGTCGCTGACGGCCACGGAGCTGGTCCGCCTGGCCGCCGACCCGGACGGCTTCGCGCGGGAGCTGGCGCGCCCCATGCCCCGCCCGCCACGGCCGGCAGCCCGCCGGGGCACCCGCTTCCACGCCTGGGTGGAGGCCCGCTTCGAAGCGCTGCGGCTGCCCCTGCCGGAGGACCCCGAGGAGCTGCCCGGCGACGACGAAGAGTCCGATGCCGAGATCGACGGCGAACGCGACCTCGAGGCCCTCAAGGAGGCCTTCGAACGCACCCCGTACGCGCACCGCACGCCCCACCGCGTGGAGGCGCCCTTCCAGATCGATCTGGCCGGCCGTGTCGTACGCGGCCGCATCGACGCCGTCTACAAGGAGGGCGAAGGACCGGACGCCTCGTACGAGATCGTCGACTGGAAGACCGGCCGCGCCCGGGACGGTGCCGGTCCCACCGACGGCATCCCCTATGCGGACCCCCTTCAGCTCGCGGTCTACCGGCTCGCGTGGGCCGAGCAGCACGGCATACCCCTGGAGTCCGTACGGGCCGTGTTCGTGCACATACGCTCCGGGCGGACGGTCCGCCCCGGGCCCCTTCCGGGCCGCGCGGAGCTGGAACGGATTCTCCTGGACGGGGCGCCGCATCCCGCGGGCCAGGCAGTGGTCACGGGGGCACAGGGGGAGGGCGCCCGGCAGCAGGGGGAGGACGGCCACGCGCGGGCTCCCGGCGCGCACGGCGCGGACCCCCCGACACGGGCGGCTGAGTGGTGACACCCGTCACAGTGCGCCCCGCGCCGGGCCCAAAGGCACCGAACCGTGGCGGGGGCACCCTTCCAGGGGCCGTTAGGCTCCTTGCATGAGCACGTCCTGGACGACGCCGTCCGCGCCGTTCGCATGCCCACCGAGCGGCACCCCGCTCATGCCGTCGCCCTCCCCACAGCACGGCCCCCTACCCGCCGACGGCCGGCGATCCCGGTCAGCGAGGCACACTGGACGGGCCCCGTCATCCGCACGGGGGCCCTGCCGTCCCGCCGCCCAGTCCTGCTGGCCGCCCCGCCGCACCGACCTGCCGAAACACTCTTTCCGCTGGGGGAGTTGGAAGTCACTGTGACCACCTGGACCGACCGCGCCGACGATCGTGTCGGCGACCGCCCGCTCTCGCTCGCCGCCGCGAGCGGCATCGACCGCGCCGCACACCACCGCCTGGACGAGGCCTGGCTGGCGGCGGCGTGGAGCCACCCGACGACCAGGGTCTTCGTGGTCTCCGGCGGTCAGGTGCTCATCGACGAGACGGAGGACGGCACCACGGAGCTGGTGATGACGCCCTCCTTCGAGGCCCCGCCCACCGAGGCGCACCGCTACTTCCTGGGCACCGACGCCGACGGCGTGAGCTACTTCGCCCTCCAGAAGGACAGCCTGCCCGGGCGCATGGACCAGTCCGCACGGCCCGCAGGCCTGCGCGAGGCCGGCCTGCTGCTCTCCGCCCGGGACGCGGCCCTGATGGTGCACGCGGTCGCCCTGGAGAACTGGCAGCGGCTGCACCGCTTCTGCTCACGCTGCGGCGAGCGGACCGTCATCACCGCGGCAGGACACATCCGCCGCTGCCCGGCCTGCGGCGCCGAGCACTACCCGCGCACCGACCCTGCCGTGATCATGCTGGTCACGGACGACAAGGACCGCGCACTGCTGGGCCGCCAGGTGCACTGGCCGGAGGGCCGCTTCTCCACGCTCGCGGGCTTCGTGGAGCCGGGCGAGTCCATCGAGCAGTCCGTGCGCCGCGAGGTGCGCGAGGAGGCCGGCGTCGAGGTCGGCGAGGTCGAGTACGTCGCCAGCCAGCCCTGGCCGTTCCCCTCCAGCCTGATGCTGGGCTTCATGGCGCACGCCGTCTCCTCCGAGATCACCGTCGACGGGGAGGAGATCTCCGAGGCCCGCTGGTTCTCCCGGGACGAGCTGCGGGCCGCGTTCGAGTCCGGGGCGGTGCTGCCGCCCTCCGGGATCTCGATCGCGGCCCGTCTCATCGAGCTCTGGTACGGCGAGCCCGTGCCACGGCCGAGGACCACGCCCGCGTAGCGCGGGCCGGACAGCCGCCGCGTGGCCGGCACAGCCGCCGCGTGGCCGGGTGTCAGCCACCGCCGGTGTGCCCGCACCGGGGTGCGGGCACACCGGCGCACTCAGACACCGAGCTTCTGCTTGACCTGGGCGAGTGAGGGGTTGGTCAGCGTGGAGCCGTCGGGGAAGAGGACGGTGGGAACGGTCTGGTTCCCGCCGTTGGCCTTCTCCACGAACGCCGCCGACTCCGGGTCCTGCTCGATGTTGATCTCCTCGTACCCGATGCCCTCCCGGTCCAGCTGGCCCTTGAGGCGGCGGCAGTAGCCGCACCATGTGGTGCTGTACATCGTCAGCGTGCCCGGCATGTCCGTGTGCTCCTTCGTGGCTCGGGGTGCGTTCCGGCACTGGACCGAACGTTCGAGAGCCCCCGCCCATTCCCTCCGCGCCGCCCTTGCCTACCTGTCGGAGAGACCTCACCGGGCGTGCGTGCCGGAACCCCGCAAGGAGTCTGCCAAGGAGCCGCTCAGGAGGTGTGCCGCGTACGCCGGCGTGCCACCGCCACCAGCACGCCGCCCAGGCCCACGGCCGCCGCGGCCGCCCCTGCCACCACGGGAGTGGCGCCCGCGCCGGTGCCCGCGAGGTCGCCGCTCCCGGTGGCGGCCGCCGCAAGGGAGGCGTCGGCACCGGTGTCCGCGCGGGCTACCGGGTGGTTGAGGGCGGCCGCGGGGGAGGCGTCGGCGCGGGGTGCCGAACGGGGTGTGGTGCCGGCCCCGGAGCCGGCCCCCACCTCCGCGGCGGCATGGTGACCGCGGACCCGGACGCTGACGGCCGCCGTGTCATTGGCCGCGTTGTGGTCGAAGTCTGGGTGGATGTCGTACACGGAGGTGGCCCTCACCTCGCCCGACGTGCTCCGGTCCACCTTGGCGATCCGCAACCGGAACGTGTACGTGTGGGTGGATCCGACCTCCAGGGTGTGGTCGTCGGGAGAGCAGACGTACCGCGGCTTGCCGGGCTCGGACGGGCCGCTCGGACCGTCGATGCCGAACGGCAGGCACTCCGACGGCACCCGGACCGCCGTGGTACCCGCCGGGATCTCCACCATCAGGGCGGGCTGGTCGTCGCTCTGGTTGTTCCGCACCCAGCCGGGCCCCTCGTTGCGCAGCGCGGCCCTGACCGTGACCGTATGGCCGGGCCTGCCCTGCGCCCGGCCGCCCACGGCGGCGAGGTCGGCCGTGCTGTCGGCGGTGAGGTTCGTCTGGTGGTAGCTCTCCGTGAATCCCTCGCCGGGCGCGCCGCCCGTGGCGCCGGTGCCGTACTCCACGGACTCCATCAGGGCCTTCGGCAGCACCCTGATCGGCAGGGGCACGGTGGCCGTGGCGCCCGGCTCCACGGTGAGGTCCAGCCGGCAGAGCGCCTGGCGCACCCGGTCGCGGTCGGTCGTGTAGGAGCAGCCGTCGGCGGCCCACGGGAAGTCCAGGCCGCGGGTCAGGCGCACCCGGAAGACGATGCCGGCGGCCGGCGCGGTGCCCCTGTTGGTGACGGTCACGCTGTCGTGCCGGACCGTCCCCGGCTCCCAGGCCGTGGTAGGCAGCTCGGACACCACCAGATCGGGCCGGCCCGTATCCCCCGGCGCGGCCTGCGCGCCCGGCGCCAGCGTGAGCACGGGCGCTGCGGCGGCCACCGCTGCGGCGGCCCGCAGGGCGCCCGACGGTCGATGGGACGTGTTCCGGCGTCGGCGCACGGCAGTTCTCCTCGGTGGGGGCGCGCACGGTTCGGTGCGCGAACGGCAGGGAACGCCGGAACGAACTCCGTGTGCACGAAAGGTTCCGGCCCTGCCTAGACAACCGGGGCGGGCGGGAGGTTGTAGCGCGGTGTCGGCCGGACCGCTCGTCGGCCACGCCCCAGGCGCCCAGCGCGATTCATATGACTAACGGGGCCTCCCTGTGGACAACTGGCTCCCGCGCCACAGCGACCTGGCAGCATGGCCGGGTGACATCAGCAACGCACTCCACCCTCTTCACGCCGGATGCCGGCCCCGTCGGCCAGGTCACGGCGCCGCCGCAGGGCGCCGACGCGGTGCTCGAAGGGCTCGACCCCGAGCAGCGCGAGGTGGCGACCGCCCTGCACGGTCCGGTGTGCGTCCTGGCCGGCGCGGGCACCGGCAAGACCCGTGCCATCACGCACCGCATCGCCTACGGCGTGCACGCCGGCATCCTCCAGCCGAAGACGGTGCTCGCGGTCACCTTCACCAACCGCGCCGCGGGCGAGATGCGGGGCCGCCTGCGCCAGCTCGGCGTCCCCGGCGTGCAGGCGCGTACGTTCCACTCGGCGGCCCTCCGCCAGCTCCAGTACTTCTGGCCGAGAGTCGTCGGCGGGGAGATGCCCCGGATCGTCGACCGCAAGAGCAAGCTCGTCGGCGAGGCGGCCGCGGCCTGCCGCATCCGTCTCGACCGCACCGAACTGCGGGACGTCACCGCCGAGATCGAATGGTCCAAGGTCACCCAGACCGCCCCCGCGGACTACCCGGCGGCGGCGGCCGCGGCCCGCCGGCTGCTGCCGCGCAGCCCCGCGGAGATCGCCCAGCTCTACACGGCCTACGAGGACGTCAAGCGCGAGCGGTCCGTCATCGACTTCGAGGACGTCCTGCTCCTCACCGTCGGCATCCTCCAGGACCGGGACGACATCGCCCGCCTCGTCCGCGACCAGTACCAGCACTTCGTCGTCGACGAGTACCAGGACGTCAGCCCCCTCCAGCAGCGCCTCCTGGAGCTGTGGCTGGGCGACCGGGAGAGCCTCTGCGTCGTCGGCGACGCCAGCCAGACCATCTACTCCTTCACCGGCGCCACCCCCGACCACCTCCTGGACTTCCGGACCCGCCACCCGGGCGCCACCATCGTCAAGCTCGTCCGGGACTACCGCTCCACCCCCCAGGTCGTCCACCTGGCCAACGGCCTGCTGGCCCAGGCGCGCGGCCGCGCCGCCGACCACCGCCTCGCCCTGGTCTCCCAGCGGGAACCGGGCCCCGAGCCGGGCTACACGGAGTACCCGGACGAGCCCGCCGAGGCCGAGGGCACCGCACGCCGCATCCGCGACCTGATCTCCTCCGGGGTCCCGGCCAGCGAGATCGCCGTGCTGTTCCGCACCAACTCCCAGTCCGAGGCCTACGAGCAGGCCCTCGCCGACGCCGGCGTCCCCTACCAACTCCGCGGCGCCGAGCGCTTCTTCGACCGTCCCGAGGTGCGCGAGGCCGGCGCCGCCCTCCGCGCCGCCGCCCGTTTCGGCCGGAACGACCCCGCGCTGAACCCGGCAGAGGGTCTGCCACAGCAGGTCAGGGCCGTCTTCCGGACCAAGGGCTGGACGCCGCAGCCCCCGTCGGGATCCGGCGCCGTACGCGAGAAGTGGGAGTCCCTGGCGGCCCTGGTGCGCCTGGCCGACGACTTCTCGCGCGCCCGGCCCGCGGCCACCCTCGCCGACCTGATGACGGAGCTCGACGAGCGGGCCGGCGTCCAGCACGCCCCCACCGTCGAGGGCGTCACCCTCGCCTCCCTGCACGCCGCCAAGGGGCTGGAGTGGGACGCCGTCTTTGTCGTCGGCGTCTTCGACGGCATGATGCCCATCGCCTACGCCAAGACCGAGGAGCAGATCGAGGAGGAGCGCCGCCTGCTCTACGTGGGCGTGACCCGGGCGAGGCGCCATCTCACCGTCTCCTGGTCGCTGGCCCGCTCGCCCGGCGGCCGGCCCACCCGGATACCCAGCCCCTTCCTGGACGGCCTCAGGCCGCGGTCACGGGCCGCCGCCCCGGCCGCGCCCGGCCGCCCCGGCGGGATCGAATGGGGCAGCGGAGGCACCCCCCAGCCGAGGAAGCGCACCCCTGCCCGCTGCCGGATCTGCGGCCGCACCCTCACCGACGCCGGCGCGCTGAAGCTGATGCGCTGCGAGGACTGCCCCTCCGACATGGACGAGGCCCTCTACGAGCGGCTGCACGCCTGGCGTGCCGAACAGGCCAAGCGCACCGGGCAGCCCGCGTACTGCGTCTTCACCGACAAGACCCTTGTCGCCATCGCCGAGACCGTGCCCGAGCAGGAGAGCGAGCTGGCCCGCATCCCCGGCGTCGGGGTCCGTAAGACGCGCCGCTTCGGAGCCCAGGTCCTGGCCATTTGCGCAGGTGGTGACGGTACGGAGAGCAGCGGCGACGACTGATGCAAACTCGTCGGGAAAATAGTTTGCGCATCCCCGGGGAAGCCCCATAGGTTCGTGGCCAACGGAAACGGATGCTTCTCGCAAGCCCCGATCCGTGCTGTACTTGATAGCCGTCGGACCGGCCCTGGCCGGTCCCCGAGACGCCGAGAGGAGGCGATTGAAGTGATCACGATGAACACCGGCTTCAGCAGTGCCGCCAAATTGACCGATCGCGTGGTCGCCGCCTCCTGCCCGCTCGGCCTCTCGATTTCGGGCACCGGTCTGTCCGGCGTTCCTGCCGGCCGGTCGGCGTCCTCCGTGTCTCTCGCGGGCCTGCCCGTCCGTGAGCGCAATCAGCGACCGACCCAGGCACCGGCAGCAGTAGCGGCGGCACAGGCGAAGGCCTATGCCTTTGCGGCGGCCGGTGCCGGATTCCGGAAGCTGACGACCCAGCACCACATGTGGGCCTTCCGTGGGCTCGAACCCTGGAGTACTCCAGCCTGACGACCAGGCCGGCGCCTTCAGGGCCGCGGAACCCCACCAGGGATCCGCGGCCCTTCTGTTTTCCCCACGGGGCGACGGAGCGAAGGGGCCTCGGGACAACAACAGATCCGGTACCAGCCATCCGGCCACATCGACCGGAACGACCAGACGAGGAAGACGACACCGTGCAACTCGAAGCGCACGCCCCGTCCGTACCGCCTTCACACACGATCCCCCCGCCCGGCCTGACAGAGGACTCCACCGTGACTCCGCTCACCGCGCTCACCGCGCTCGACGACGCCATCGAGAACCTGGGCGTACCCGTCCCCTGCCGCTCCTACGACCCGGAGGTCTTCTTCGCCGAGTCGCCGGCAGACGTCGAGTATGCCAAGTCCCTCTGCCGCACCTGCCCGCTGATCGAGGCCTGCCTCGCCGGCGCCAAGGAGCGGCGTGAGCCCTGGGGTGTCTGGGGCGGCGAACTGTTCGTCCAGGGTGTCGTCGTGGCCCGCAAGCGGCCGCGTGGCCGCCCGCGCAAGAACCCGGTCGCGGCATGAACACCACCGGAACGATCGATCGCCCCGTCACGCACGACCCCACGAAGCAGGCCCTGATGCAGCCGTCCTCCCAGGAGCCTCTGGGCTCCGCGACACCGGACCCGAAGACCTCGGGCGCGAGCGACTCGCGTCAGAACAGGAACCGAGAGATGCAACTCATCCCAGAAGCCCTGGCTCGTGCGCATATGCACGACCAACTGCGTGACGCCGACGCCCGGCGCCGTGGGGCCCACCTGGCCACGGCCCGCCGGATGCAGCGCCGCGCCGAGCGCGCCTCGCTGCGCGCCCGCCGCGCTCTGGCCAGGGCGGTCATGCAGTAACCGACGACCCGATGGCCCGACGGCTCCCCGTGCGGCAGGACATGGGGCCCCGGCCACATCCAGCCGGAGCCGACCCCGCCCGAACACGATGGAACCTGGGAAGCCCCGCGAACCGGCCCCACAAAGGCCCGGCGCACGGGGCTTCCGCGCTGCCCGGCCCGGCTGACGGCCCGACTCCTCGGCTCGGCCGGCGGCCCCGGCTTCCCCGCTCCCAGGCCCTGCTGCCCGGTCCTGCTGCCCGGCTCCCGGCTCCGGCTTCCCTGCCCGGCCCGGCTGCCCGGCCATCCGTCCGGGCTGGGGACCGTGCGCGGGGCGCGGAGATCCCTGCCGCCGAGTCAGGCCTCCGCGGCCGGCTCCCCTTCCTGCTCTGCCTTCGCCTTCTTCGGCTTCTTCGCCTCCCGAAAGTCCTCTCCGACCTTCTCGTCGGTCTCGTCGGTCTCCTCGATGTCGTCGACGACGTCGACGATGTCCTCAAGCTCCTCGTCGGGCTCAAGGAACCCCGGCACCCAGGCCTCGAGTTCGTCACGGAGCCGTACCGTGGCGCCGAGCTGGCACAGGACGCCGATGGTGCTCAGCGTCACCCGGTGGATCAGGAGGTAGGACGGCGGGAGGTTGAGCTGCCGGCCGAGCTGGTGGGCGGGGGAGCGGGGGTCGGCGATCCGGGCGGCCTGACTGCGCATCCAGCCGCGGGTGAACTCGAAGGCGTCCACCCGGGCGGGCTCGATGATGGGCAGGAGGTAGTCCAGGACCGCCGCCGGGTCCAGCTCTATGTCCTCCTTGACGAAGTTCTCCTCACGGAGGAGCTCGTAGACGGTGTCGGCCTCGCCGTCGAGTGTCATACGCAGGCAGGGGCCGATGATGGGGGGCAGCCCGCCGGGCAGCCGGTCCACCGTGCCGAAGTCCAGCACGCCCAGGCGCCAGCCGCCCTCGCCGTCGGCCAGCAGCCGGAAGTTCCCCGGGTGCGGGTCGGCGTGCAGCAGCCCGGTACGGGCGGGGCCCGAGAACAGGAAGCGGGCCAGCAGCTGTCCCGCGCGGTCACGCTGCTCCTGGGTGCCGCCGGAGATCACCTCCGAGAGCGGTACCCCCTCTATCCACTCGGTGACGAGGACCTGGTCGCACTGGTGCACCACCTCCGGCACCAGCACATCGGGGTCGTCGGCGAACTCCTCCGCGTGCAGGCGCTGCGCCTCGGCCTCCAGGTCGTAGTCCAGCTCCTCGGAGACCCGGTCGCGGAGCTCCGCGATCAGAGGCTTGATGTCCATGCCGGGGATCAGCGGGCCGAGCAGCCGGGCGAAGCGGCTGAGCTGACCCAGGTCGGAGAGGAGCGCCTCGCCGGCCCCCGGGTACTGGACCTTCACCGCCACCTCACGGCCGTCGTGCCACACCGCCCGGTGCACCTGGCCTATGGAGGCGGCGGCAGCGGGCTTGTCCTCGAACTCCAGGAACAGCTCGCGCCAGTCCTCGCCCATCCGGCCGGCCAGCACCGAGTGCACCGTGCTGGTCGGCATCGGAGGGGCGGCCTCCTGGAGCTTGGTGAGGGCGGCGCGGTAGGGCCCGGCGACCTCCTCCGGGAGCGCGGACTCGAAGACGGACAGAGCCTGCCCGAACTTCATGGCCCCGCCCTTCAGCTCGCCCAGCACCCGGAACAGCTGCTCGGCCGTGCGCTGCTGCAGCTCCCTGCCCACCAGCTCCGCCGACATGCCGCCGATTCTTTTCCCGAGCCCCCAGGTCGCCCGCCCGGCGAAGCCCAGCGGCAGCGCGGCCAGCTTCGCGGTACGGGTGACCGCCTTCCGGGGAAGATCAGACATGCGCCCCTCCAAAACCCAGACAGCTGTGCCACGTACGCCGATTACCGGGACATTGTCTCGTGCCGTCGGCCGTCCACGGCGGTGCGTGCCGTGTTAGCTTGCCGACCCTTGCCGGGGCGGTCCGCGCCGGGGTCCTTCTCTCCGTCGGCGGCGGAACCTTGCTGGTCAGCCGCTTTGCGAGCGGCGCCGCAGGGGCAGTGCGGGTGCGGCAGGAGCGGCTTGCACCGCCAGTCGAGACCGGGCGCCGACAGCTCGCACCGGGCGCCGGCGCTCGCCGGCAGGCCGCCGTCGAGGAAGGCCAGGGCGTGGGTGGCGGTCAGCGAGGCGATGGTGGAGGTAAGGGCCAGCTCGCCCGCGATCACCTGCCGCTGCCGGCCCGAGCGCCACTGTGCCACCAGTCGCGGCCAGTCGGCGTCCCGGTCCGTCCGGCCCTGGGTGAGGCAGCCGGCACAGCCGGTCATCCCTGGCAGGACAAGGGGCCCGACCACGCCGGTCGCCTCCATCACGCCCGCGAAGAGGTGGGGGACGCCGGCCGAGACGAGGTCCGCCGAGACGGCGGGGTCCGGGGCATGGGCGTCCAGGCCGTCCCTGGGCGCCAGGACCACCAGCGACACCTCCTTTCCGCCCGCGTCTGCCTCCGGCGCCCCGTCCGCCGATGAGCGCGGTGGCCGGTCGGGCGCGGCCCGGCGGACCACCCTGAGCGCGGCGTCGGCCCTCCGCTCGCCGACGGACTCCGGCGGCAGGCCGCCCGGGGCGACATCCCACGGCTCGACGCGGCCGCCGTCGCGCACATCGACATGGCCCACGCCCGCGGCGGCCAGCAGCGCCGCCGTCACCGCGCCCACCCGCCCGGCGCCCCGGACCTGCACCCGCATCGCCCCGCGTGCGGCCAGCGTCCGCATGGCCCCGCCGGGCGCCGGGTCGGTGACCGAGAGACCGGCCAGGTCCGGACGGAGCCGGTCGAGTACGGCACCCTTGGCGCGCAGGGCGTCGGCGCCCGGGCCGCCTCCCGTGGCGTCGTCCAGCAGGCCCGCCCCGGTCAGCCGGTCGATCAGCCGGTCCATCTGCGCTTCGGACAGGCCCATGCGGCGGCCCTCCTCTCGGAGCAGCGGCAGCCCGCGGGTGCCGTCGAGCAGGGTGAGGAAGCTGCCCGAGGCGAGGTCCACAGGGCCGAGGACCACGGCGTGGGCGGGTGCCACGCCGAACTGGACGGTGTTGAGATTGCGCCAGCCGCGCCGCAGCGCGGGCTTCAGAAGCGGATGCATGGATTCCCCCGTGAGATCGCGTGTGCCGTGTGCCGTGTGCCGTGTGCCGTGTTCTGTGTTCTGTGTGCCGTGTTCTGTGTGCCGTGCGGCCTGCCGTGTGCCGTCCGGCGTCTGCCCGCTGGGTCGTGTGCCGGAGGTACAGGCTGTACAGGGTGTGCCGTGGCCGGGACGTCGGCGACGCCCCGGTCGGCCGGTGGAGCCCCCCGTCGCTCCACCGGCCGGGTTCCAGCATCCACGTCACCGGCCTCGGCTGCAGAGAGTTATCCACAGGTGTGGGAAATTGTCATACGAATATGAGAAATCCCGCGGTCGGCGCCGGATCGGCCCCGAAGGGCCCGGGGGGCGGGACTTCCCCCGGGCACAGCAGGTAACGTCGGGGCGTGCCCGCCGACCCACTGCACCGCGCCGGAACCTCTCAGCGCAGTACGACCAGCCAGCCGACCGGCTCGGGGGCGAGCGCGGTCGAGGTGCGCAGGAGCAGCCGTCGGCGCAGGACGGTCTCCGCGTACCGGGAGGGCGATCGCACCGTCGTACTGATCCCCGCCAGGATGTCCAAGGCGGAGGAGCAGCGCTGGGTGACCGTCATGCTCGACAAGCTCGCCGCGCAGGAGAGCAGGCGCACGCTGGGTGACGCCGACCTCGCCGAGCGGGCCGGACGGCTGTCCGCCCAGTACTTCGACGGCCGCGCCAGACCCACCTCGGTTCGCTGGGTCACCAACCAGAACACCCGCTGGGGCTCGTGCACCCCCGCCGAGGGCAGCATCCGCCTCTCGCACCGGCTGCAGGGCATGCCCGAGTACGTCATCGACTACGTCCTCGTCCACGAACTCGCTCATCTGCTGGTGCCGGGGCACGGTCCCGGCTTCTGGCGACTGCTGGAGGCGTACCCCCGCACGGAGCGTGCGCGCGGCTATCTCGAAGGCGTGGTGGCCGCGGACCGGCTGCCCCATCTGCCCGCCCCGGACTGACCATCCGCACCCGTCCCGGTGATTGTGTACCGGGTCCGTACCGGCTTCGTGCGCTGTCAGAGATTGCCGTTAGCCTGGCGCGACGTACACACACATCGGGATGGGGGGACGGGCGTCGCGCATGGCTCGGGAATTCCAACGCGGACACAAGGCCAGGATCAGTGACCTCACCGCCGGGACGGATCTGTACGTGGGGGCGCATGTCTCCGCTCCGGGGCTGACCTTCGACATCAGCTGTTTCGGGCTCGACGCGGACGAACGCCTCTCCGACGACCGTTACTTCATCTTCTTCAACCAGCGGAAGTCACCCGAGGAGGCCATCCAACTGCTCGGGGCGCAGGCCGGCGACACGGAGTCGTTCCGCGTCACCCTCGGCAGGATCCCGCCACGGATCCAGCGGCTGTCGTTCACCGCCAGCATCGACGGCGACGGCCGGATGTCGCAGATCGGCCCCGGATACCTGCGGATCGTGGCGTGCGGCGAGGAGGTGGCACGGTACTCGTTCAGCGGGCCGGAGTTCACCACCGAGCGTGCCGTGATACTCGGCGACTTCTACCTGAAGGACGTCTGGCGGTTCGCCGCCGTCGGCCAGGGCTTCGACGGTGGACTCGACGCGCTGATCAAGAACTTCGGCGGTGAGATCGCCGAGGAGCAGGAGGCGGCGCCGCAGGCGGGGGCCGGGGTGCCCGGCTTCGCGCCGCCGAGCCGGGGTGGCCCCGTTCCGGAGTTCGCCCCGCCCTCCCCGGCTGTGGCCCCGCCCGCGTTCGCCGTCCCGGCAGGTCCGGCCCCGGCCTCGCTCGAGCCGCCGGCCGTGTCCGAGCCCTCGACCGCGCCCGAGCCCCCGCCCGGCCCGGGGCACCAGTCCGCGCCGACCGCCCCGCCTCCCGCGGCCCAGGGCTTCCCGCCGCCATGGGAGGGCGCCCCCGAGGCTCCCGCGGCGCCCTCCGAGGTCCCCGCGGGCCCGGCCCAGCCGACCGTGCACGCCGCAGCGACCCTGCCGGGGCCGACGGGCCCGGACGGTGCCACCGCCCCGTACTCGCCGTACTCCCCGTACGGCCACTCCGACCAGCCGCCACCTCCGGGCGGGCCCCATACCGGGGGTTCCATGCCCGGCCCGCCGCCGCAGTCGAGCCGGACGGCGCCCCTGCCACCCGGCTACGGCCAGCCCGGCTGGCCCGCACCCGCGCCGCCCGGTCAGCCCGCACCCGTGCCGCCCGGTCAGCCCGGACCCGTGCCGCCCGGTCACGCCGCGCCCGTGCCGCCCGGTCACGCCGCGCCCGTGCCGCCCGGTTACGCCCAGCCCGGCCAAACCGCGTCCCTGCCGCCGGGCTACGGCCGGCCCGACGTGCCGTCCCCGACCCTCCCACCCGGTTACGGGACCCGGACGCCGACTCCGGCCGCGCCCGCCGGGTGGGGGCAGCCTCCCGCGCCGACCCTGCCGCCGGGCTACGCCCAGCCCCAGGCCGCACCCCCGCCCGGTCACGTCCAGCCTCCCGGCGCACCGCAGCCGGTGGGCGGTACGTTCGCCGGCCAGCCGCCGGCGCCGCCCCCGTACACGCAGGCGGGTCAGCCGGCCGGGCAGCCGCAGTACCCCGGTCGGCAGCCCGGCCGGACAGCGGCGGCCCCTGGGGCACCGGGAGCCGCGGCCCACGGAGGGGCGGCCCAGGGCGTCATGGCGGCGCTCCAGCCCTACAAGGAGGCGGCCACCGGGCAGCGCTGGACCCAGCAGAACAAGAAGCTGATCCGGGTGGACCTCGCCATCGGCGACCAGCCGGTGCTGGCCCGGCAGGGCAGCATGGTGCTCTACCAGGGCAAGGTCGACTTCGGCTACAAGGGCGCCGGCTTCGCCGGCCGCATCGTGGGCAACGCCACCGGTCAGGAGATGCAGCTGATGCGCTGCTCGGGCCGCGGCCAGGTGTTCCTCGCGGAGGACGGCGCCCATCTGCACCCCGTCGAGCTCCAGGGCGACGCCATCTGCGTCTCCGCGGAGAACGTCCTCGCCTTCGACGAGACCCTGCAGTATGAGGTGCGCCGCATCGAGGGGCACGGCATCCCCGGGGGCGCCCTCTTCACCCTGCGGTTCCAGGGCACCGGCACGGTCGTCGTGAAGACACGGGGAGTCCCCGTCGTGCTCCCGGTGACGCCCACGACCTTCGCCGACTGCAACGCGGTCGTCGCCTGGTCGGCGGCGTCCCAGGTGGTCGTCGCCAGCCAGGTGCGGATGCGGATGAACGCCTACCCGGGTGCCGGCGGGGAGAGCGTGAACCTCCAGTTCCGGGGCGCGCCCGGCAACTTCATCGTCGTCCAGCCGTACGAGGTCTGAGGTCCGTCATGAACCAGCAGCTCGCGGGCTTCGCCCCGGCACCGGTGGCCGCCCGCATGGAGAACCACGGCTCGCACATGGTCAAGGTCGCCATGCAGAGCGGCCAGGACCTCCTCGCGCGCGTGGGCTCGATGGTCGCCTACGAGGGCTTCGTCCAGTACGAGCCCAACCCGCCCGCCGTCCGGCAGATCGCCCGGGACTGGATCACCGGCGAAGGCGCGCCCCTGATGAAGTGCAGCGGCGACGGCCTGCTCTACCTGGCCGACTACGGCGCGGACGTCGTCGTCATCCATCTCGGTGGAGACGCCCTCTCCGTCAACGGCACCAATCTGCTCGCCTTCGACGCGCACCTCCAGTGGGGCGTGGAGCGCGTCAAGGGCCTGGCGAAGTTCACCGGCCAGGGCCTGTGGAACATCCAGCTCTCCGGGCATGGCGCGGTGGCCCTGACCTCCCGGGGCACCCCCATCGTCGTCGACTGCGGCCGTGGCGAGGACGAGACCTATGTGGACCCCGACGCGCTCATCGCCTGGTCGCCGAACCTCAAGGTGAAGGGCAAGCGCAGCTTCAAGGCCGGCTCGCTCGTCGGGCGGGGCAGCGGCGAGGCCTACCAGATGGGCTTCTCGGGACAGGGCATCGTCGTCGTCCAGCCCAGCGAGGACAGCACCGACCGGCTCCGGATCAGGGGCTGAAGGCGAGCGAGACGAGACAGGGGGAGACGAGACAACAGATGCAGAGCCCGCTTTTCAGCCACGCCGAGCAGCAGACCCAGGAGCGCTACACCCTGCAGAACCCGCAGCTGCTGCGGGTCGCCCTACAGGGCCATGACGACGTCCTCGCGCGCAAGGGCTCGATGGTCGCCTACCAGGGGCTGATCGAGTTCGACGGCGAGATCCAGACGATGGGCCGGCAGCGTGCCCGCGCGTACACCGGCGAGGGACTCGACCTCATGCGCTGCCACGGACAGGGCACGGTCTACTTCGCCCACCTCGCCCAGCACGTCCATGTGGTCGACGTCGACCAGGACGGCGTGACCGTCGACAGCGGCAACGTGCTCGCGATGGACTCCGCGCTGCACTACGAGGTCGTGGCCGTGGACAGCCAGTACGGCATCTCCGGCTCCGGCAAGTACCAGATCATCATCACCGGGCGCGGCCAGGTGGCCCTGATGACCTCGGGGCAGCCGCTGATGCTCCAGGTCACCCCGGACCGCTACGTCAGCGCCGACGCGGACGCCGTCGTCGCCTGGTCGGGCGGCCTGCGGGTGCAGATGCAGGCGCAGACGCACTCCTCGGGCGTCTGGCGGCGGCGGGGCGACACCGGGGAGGGCTGGGAGCTCAGCTTCATGGGACAGGGCTACGCGCTCGTGCAGCCCAGTGAACTGCTGCCACCGCAGAGCGCCGTGATCGGCCAGGGGCTGCGCGCCCAGTACGGCATGGGGCAGTACGGCGCCCACGGCCAGAACCAGGGCAACGTCTGGAACTGACGCAGGAGCGCGGTAAGGGGCGACCACACAGGGTGATCGCCCCTTACCGCTCATGTCCCGATGCGCTCCCGTGCGGCGGTGAGGAGGCGGACGACCGAGTCGTCGGCGGCCTCCGGCACCTCCTCGTAGCGGTACCACCGCAGGTCCAGGGACTCGTCGCTGATCGCCTCGACCGCCCCGGGCGGTGCGAGCGCCGCGTACTGGACGTCGAGGTGCCAGGCGCAGGGCGTCAGATGGCGGTCGAGCCGGACCGGCCCACCGGGCAGCAGCGTCAGGTCCTCGATGCCGGACTCCTCGGTGGCCTCGCGCAGCGCCGCGGCCGCGAGCGTGGCGTCCCGGGGCTCGCAGTGGCCGCCCATCTGCAGCCACATCCGGAGCTTGCGGTGCAGTGTCAGCAGCACCCGGCCGCGCCGGGGGTCGACCACCAGGGCGCTCGCCGTGATGTGCCCGTCCGCGCACGCCTTCCACAGGCCGTCCGGGTGCGCGGACAGGTGGTCCAGGTAGGTCTGGCGCAGCTCTTCCTGCGCCGGGTACGCCTTGAGGACGAGCACGGCGTCGTCGTACAGACTCACCGCTTGTCGTCGCCCTCCGAGCCGGAGTCCCTGCCCGGGTCCGTACCGGGGGCGGAGTCGCCGGAGGCGAGGTCCGTGCCGTCGGCGTCCTTGCCGCGGGTGCCGCCCGTGTCCCTGGTGCCCGTGTCCCCGGTGCCCGTGTCCCCGGTGCCCGTGTCCCCGGTGCCCGTGTCCTTGGGGCCCTCCTGCTCGCCACCCTCGGCGCGGCCCTCCTCGCCACCGGCCGGGCCGCCCGCGGCCTCGCCGAGCATCTTGTCCAGCTCGGAGAAATCGAGCTGCTCGCGGTGCACGAAGCCGTCCGGATCGTCCAGGTCCGAGGCGGTGGGGAGCATGTCCGGGTGGGCCCACAGGGCGTCACGGCCGTCCACGCCGCGCGCGTCGGTGAGCGAGGCCCACAGCCGGGCTGCGTCGCGCAGGCGGCGGGGGCGCAGCTCCAGGCCGATCAGCGTGGCGAACGTCTGCTCCGCGGGGCCGCCGGTGGCGCGGCGGCGGCGGAGCGTCTCACGGAGCGCCGAGGCCGAGGAAAGCCGGGGGCTGGCGGCCTCGTGGACGACGGCGTCGACCCAGCCCTCGACGAGCGCCAGAGCGGTCTCCAGACGGGCCAGCGCGTTCTTCTGCTCGGGGGTGTCCTCCGGCTGGAACATGCCCTGCTGGAGCGCCTCCTGGAGCTGCTCGGGATTCTGCGGGTCGAGCTGGCCGACCACGTCCTCCAGCTTCTGCGTGTCGACCTTGATGCCCCGCGCATAGCCCTCGACGGCGCCGAACAGATGCGACCGCAGCCACGGCACATGGGCGAAGAGCCGCTGGTGGGCGGCCTCCCGCAGGGCCAGGTAGAGCCGCACCTCCTCCTGGGGCACGCCGAGGTCCTTGCCGAACACCGACACGTTCAGCGGCAGCAGCGCGGCCTTGCCCGCCGGGCCGAGCGGCAGGCCGATGTCGGAGGAGCCCACCACCTCGCCCGCGAGCACGCCCACGGCCTGGCCGATCTGGCTGCCGAACATGGCACCGCCCATGGAGCGCATCATCCCGATCAGCGGGCCCGCCATGGCCTGCATCTCCTCGGGGAGCACATCGCCCATGGCCGCCCCGACCCGCTCGGCGACGGGGTCGACCAGCTCCTTCCACACCGGAAGGGTGGCTTCCACCCACTCCGCACGGCTCCAGGCAACCGCGGCGCCCGAACCGGACGGCAGGGACGTGGCGCCGTCCAGCCAGAGGTCGGCGAGGCGGATCGCCTCCTCCACTGCGGAGCGCTCCGCCGGGCCCACACTGCTGTCCTTGGTGCCGTCCGGGGTGCCCTGGGAGACGGTCTGGCGGGCGATCTGCTTGGCCATGTCCCAGTTCACCGGGCCGCCCTCGTAGGAGAGCATCTGGCCGAGCTGCTGGAACGCGGCGCCCAGGTCCGACGGGTTCATCGACCCGAACATCGCGGCCAGTGGGTTCTCCCCGCCGGGGCCGCCTGCTCCGGGCAGTCCGAAACCGAACGGATTGGCAGGTCCCTCTCCCTGACCACCACCGCCCTGCTGGTCCTTCTTCTTGCCCTCGTCGCCGTCGTCCGGCTCCTCTGGCGGAAGGCCGAATCCGAATGGGGTGTCACTCACGGGATTCCTCGGCTCGTTGGGCCGCCGGTCCGATCCGGCGGCGACTGCCCTGCGTCACTGTCCAGCGTAGACACCCGAGGCCCGCCGGGCCTCGGTGCTCCGCCGAGTCGGTGCCTGCGGCAGGATGGATGCCACCTGCTCCGTGCGCTCTGAGTGGCGTACGTATGAAGACAACCGCTGGAGACACCTGGTGAGTTCCCCTGATCCACAGGTTCGCGCAGCGCGAAACCCCGGGCCAGGACCTGTGCCGCGCGGGCCCGTCGTCGCCGTCACCGGCGCCGCCTCGGGCGTCGGCGCACTGCTGACCGAGCGCCTCGCCGCGAGCGACGAGGTGGGTCAGGTGGTGGCCGTGGACGAGCGGCGCGGGCCGTGCGAGGACGCGCAGTGGCACACCCTGGACGTCCGCGACCCGGCGATCGCCGACCGGCTGCGCGGTGTGGACGTCGTGGTGCACCTCGCCGTCGACCTGGACCTGGAGACCGATCCGGCCGCCCGCAGCGCCTACAACGTCCGCGGCACCCAGACGGTGCTCACCGCGGCGGCCGCGGCCGGGGTCCGCCGTGTCGTGCTGTGCACCTCCGCCATGGTCTACGGGGCGCTCCCCGACAACGAGCTGCCGCTCTCCGAGGACGCGGAGCTGCGGGCGACCGCCGAGGCCACCGGTGTGGGAGACCTCCTGGAGATCGAGCGCCTCGGCCGCCGGGCGCCCCGTGCGCACCCCGGCCTCAACGTGACCGTGGTCCGGCCGGCCGTCCTGGTGGGCGGCACCGACACGGCCCTCACCCGCTACTTCGAGTCACCCCGGCTGCTGGTGGTCGCCGGATCGCGGCCCGCCTGGCAGTTCTGCCACGTCGAGGACCTGTGCAGCGCCCTGGAGTACGCGGTCCTCGAGAAGGTCGAGGGCGAGCTCGCGGTCGGCTGCGACGGCTGGCTGGAGCAGGAGGAGGTCGAGGAGCTCAGCGGGATCCGCCGCATGGAGCTGCCCTCCGCGGTGGCCCTCGGGGCAGCGGCCCGGCTGCACCGCATAGGGCTCACCCCGTCTCCCGCCGGCGACCTCGCCTACACCATGTACCCCTGGGTGGTCAGCGTCAGCAGGCTGCACGACGCGGGCTGGCGTCCGCAGTGGGCCAACGAGGAGGTGCTCGCGGAGCTGCTGGCCGAGGTGGCCGGGCGGCACACGGTCGCGGGCCGGCGGCTCGGGCGCAAGGACGCGACGGCCGCGGGCGCCGCGGGCGCGACGGTGGCTCTGCTGGGCACGGCGGCCCTGGTCCGCAGGGCGCGCAGGGCCCGGCGCCGGTAGCGGGGCGCCGGGAACGGTCGCGCGGCGGCGGGTGCAGGCGCGCGGTGTGGCCCTCCGGCGCGGGGCGTGGGGGGCCTGTCCGGCACGGGGCGTGGGGGGTGCCTGTCCGGCACGGGGCGTGGGGATGCCTGTCCGGCATGGGGGCGCGGGAAGCGCCCGCCCGGCACGGAGGTGGAGGGTGCCTGTCCGGCATGGCGGCGCGAGCGGTGTGGGCAGAGCCCGGGGCGTGCCGGCGTGCCGGCGTGACGGGAGCGGAGAGCCCGGTGTGGTGAGGCGGGACGGGCGGCAGGGAGCCGCGTGGTGCGTGGGGGAGTGGCGGCAGCCGGCGGTGGGAACCGTCCTCGGGGACGGGGGTCCGCCCCCGTGTTTCTAGGATGGGGGCATGTCAATGGCTTCTGAGGTCATCCGGCTGATTGCCGTGCGTGATGCCGCGCTCTCCGTGGACGAGGTCTTCCGGGCCGTCGGCGACGACGCGGCGGGTGGCACCGCCCTCTTCGTGGGCACGGTGCGCAACCACGACGGGGGTGCCGCGGTCGACCGACTCGGCTACACCTGTCATCCCACCGCCGAGGCGGAGATGCGCAGGGTGGCGGAGAAGGTCGTCGCCGAGTTCCCCGTCCGCGCGCTCGCGGCCGTCCACCGGGTGGGCGATCTGGAGGTGGGCGATCTCGCCGTGGTCGTCGCCGTCTCCTGCCCGCACCGGGCGGAGGCCTTCGCCGCCTGCCGCAAGCTGATCGACGACCTCAAGCACGAGGTGCCCATCTGGAAGCACCAGCACTTCTCCGACGGCACCGAGGAGTGGGTCGGCGCCTGCTGACCGCATACCGGTGCGGAGTATTCCGGTTGCGTAACCGGACCCCCGCGGAGAGCGTTGACGGTGCAGACGATTAATCTGCTGATCAGTCAGTGGCGGTGGCTCTCGGGGTTGGGAGGTCGGCATGGCGGCGCTTGCCTGGTTGATGATTCCGCTTGCGGCTGCGGTCGGCGCGGGGCTGTGGGGCAAGTGGGCCGCGCGCCAGCGCCGGATCGGCGACGGCCCGGAGCTGGCCGGCTATGCCCGCTTCCGTGCGGCGATGGAGAAGTCGGCCCTGGACGGCGCCGCCCCCGTCACCGCCGCCCCCGTCACCGCCGGCACCGAGGATCCCGCGCCGGTCTCCACGCGCGTGTAGCGGCCCGGCGCCGGTCTCCACGTGCGCGTGTTCTCCGCAGTTCCGCGGCGAGGGCTACCAGCCGGGTGCCGGCTCTCTCCACGTGCGCACGCTCTCCACGCGCACGTGGAGGGGGTTCGCGTCGGCACCCACGCGCGCGTGCGGTAGGACGACGACCACGCGCGCGCATTGCGGAGGAGGGGGTCCACGCGCGCGTATGCGGACGACGACGGTGCGTGACCGGCCTGCGTGCCCGACGGGAGCCGGTGCCGGCCCGGGCAGCCCCGTCCCTGCTCCCACAGGCTTGTCCCGTACTGTCGTGCCATGCCACGCCGCACCTCGACGATGCTCGCCTCCACGCTGATCCTGATCGCGCTGCTGTGTGCGGGTGTATTCATCCGCGTGCCGTACTCGGAGATGTCCCCGGGGCCGACGGTGAACACGCTCTCCGATCACGGCGGCGAGCCCGTGCTGCAGATCTCCGGACACAAGAGCTACCCGGCGAGCGGCCACCTCAACATGACGACCGTCCGCGTCACCAGCGCCGAGTACAACATGAACCTGGTCGAGGCGGTCTACGGCTGGCTGGCGGACGACCGGCTCGTCGTGCCGCACCAGGCGATCTACCCTGACGGGCAGACCGAGCAGCAGTCGAACCAGGAGAACGCCGAGGAGTTCAGCCAGTCCCAGGAGAGCGCCAAGGTCGCCGCCCTGCGCGAACTGCACATCCCGGTGAAGTCGTGGGTCGTCGTCGCCTCCGTGCTCAAGGACAGCGCCGCCCAGGGCAGGCTGCACGCGGGCGACGTCATCCGGAGCGTCGACGGCACGGCCGTGAAGAAGCCCGACGACGTGGCGAAGCTGGTCACCCGGCACAAGCCGGGGCAGGACGTCGTCTTCAGCGTGGTCCCCGCCAAGGAGCAGGCCGCCGCGGAGAAGGCCGGGAAGACGGCGACCAGCACCCGCAACGTCACGATGACCACCCGGAAGGCCCCGGACGACTCGCGCGCGGTCGTCGGCATCCAGGCGGGCACCGACCACACCTATCCGTTCTCCATCGACATCAAGCTCGCGGACGTCGGCGGCCCCAGCGCCGGGCTGATGTTCGCCCTGGGGCTGGTCGACAAGCTGACGCCCGGCGACCTCACCGGCGGTGCGTTCGTGGCCGGCACCGGCACCATCGACGACTCCGGCAAGGTCGGCCGGATCGGCGGCATCGAGATGAAGACCATCGGAGCGCGGGACAAGGGAGCGAAGTACTTCCTGACCCCCCAGGGCAACTGCGCGGCCGCCGAGAAGAACGTCCCCGCGGGCCTCACCCTCGTCAAGGTCGGCACCATCCACGACGCTCTCGGTGCCCTGAAGGACATCCGCAGCGGCAGGACGGGGGCCCTGCCGACCTGCGCCAGGAAGTGACCCGCCGGGGCGCCCCCGACCGCCCGCACCGGTGCGGCCGCTACTCCTCGAACGTGGCGACCAGCGCGTCGGCGAGCCCGGGCACCAGGCCCGAGCCGGTCAGCACCTCGGACGGCGCGTCCTTCTCGCGCAGCCTGAGGGCCGACTCGCGTGCGCCGTCCCGCAGCACCGCCACCGTCATCCGGACCTCCTGGCGGTCCGGGTGCGCGGCGACCCACTCCGCGAGCCGCGCGCCGTCCAGACCGTCCGGCACCGAGGCCTCTGCCGACGGCGGCAGCATCAGGCGCTCCACGGTCAGGGCGCAGCCGCTGACCGCGTCGGGCCAGGCGATGGTGCCGAGGAACTCGTCGAGCGGGTCGCCCGCCGGGACCTCCTCCTGCTCGATCGGCGTCAGCGACCCCGCCGTGGGATCCTCCGCCAGGCCGAGGCGGTCGGCGAGGCCGGGCTCCTCGGCACGCAGCCGGGCGGTGTCGACGAGGGCGAACAGGCGGGCGGGCTGGTCCCAGCCGAGGCCGGAGACGTACTCGTCGATCTCCAGCACGGCACGGGTGAGGGGGCTCGCGGCCATGGGAGGGGTCGCGGGGGAATCGTTGGACATGGTCAATATCCTGCCTGGTTCGGGGGCCGGAACGGGAACTGCGTAAAGCGTCAGTAAGTTGCATCAGTGGGCCCTACGATCGCGGGACGGCCCTCCGGCCACGGACAGTCCCGTGCGGAACATCCACAGACGCCCCTAATACGTACAAACCGCACACGGCGCACGACGCCACACGGCACAAGACCTCATAGAGCACAAGAGTTGTAAACGACCCGAATCCCCCGTCCGTCTCCCGTCCACAGCTCCCGACAGCTGTTCGCGAACTTCGAGGTGCGCACCTTGGCTTTCCAGATGCCGGACCGCGGCTCAGGCCCCACGGGGTCACGGATCAGAGTGGGCCGACCGTCCCGGCGCGTCCGCACGCTGCTCTTGACGCTGGGCGTGCTGGCCGTGCTGGCCATGGCGTTCGTCATGTTCGCGGGCTTCTGGACGGACCTGCTCTGGTACCGGTCCGTCAAGTTCTCCTCCGTCTTCACCACCACGCTGTGGACCAAGATCGGGTTGTTCTTCGTCTTCGGCCTGCTGATGGCGGTGGCGGTCGGCGTGAACGTCTGGCTGGCGCACCGGCTGCGCCCGCCGCTCAGCGCCATGTCGATGGAGCAGCAGAACCTCGACCGCTACCGGATGGGCATCGCGCCCTACAAGAAGTGGATCCTGCTCGCGATCACCGCCCTGGTGGGCCTGATCGCCGGCGCGTCCGCGGCCGGCCAGTGGCGTACGTGGATGATGTGGGTCAATGGCGTGCCCTTCGGCCAGAAGGACCCGCAGTTCCACATGGACGTGTCCTTCTACGCGTTCGAGCTGCCCTGGTACCGCTTCCTGCTGGGCTTCGGATTCGCCGCGGCGGTGCTCTCCGTGATCGCCGCCGCCCTGACGCACTACCTGTACGGGGGCCTGCGGCTCACCAGCCCCGGCGCCCGGGCCACCGCCGCCGCGACCGGCCACCTCTCGGTGCTGCTCGGCATCTTCGTCACCCTCAAGGCCGTCGCCTACTGGCTCGACCGGTACGGCCTCGCGGTGAAGTCCAGCGACTTCAAGGCGACCGGCAACTGGACCGGTCTCAGGTATGTCGACGCCAATGCCTACCTGCCCGCCAAGACGATCCTGTTCTGCATCGCCGTCATCTGCGCGCTGCTGTTCTTCGCGACGCTGTGGCGCCGCACCTGGCAGCTTCCGGTGATCGGCTTCGGCCTGATGGTGCTCTCGGCGATCCTCATCGGCGGCCTGTACCCGGCGATCGTTCAGAAGTTCCAGGTCCAGCCGAACGAGCAGGCCAAGGAGGCGCCGTACATCCAGAAGAACATCGAGGCGACCCGCAAGGCCTACGGCATCGACGGCGTCACGCCCGTGGACTACTCGGGCAAGGGCGTGGTCACGGACGCCGACAAGCAGCGCACCGACGCCGACTCGGCCGCCAGCTACCGGCTGAACGATCCGAACATCGTCTCGCCCACCTTCCAGCAGCTGGAGCAGGAGCGGACGTACTACCAGTTCCCGACCACCCTGGACGTCGACCGCTACAAGGGCGAGGACACCGTCATCGGCCTGCGCGAGCTCAATCTGTCGGGCGTCGACAAGCGGAACTGGATCAACGACCACTTCACCTACACGCACGGCTTCGGCATCGTCGCGGCCAAGGGCACGGCCACGGACCCCAGCTCGAAGGGCGCACCACAGTTCACCGAGTCGGGACTGCCCGCCACCGGGGACCTCGGCAGCTATGAGCAGCGCGTCTACTACGGCGAGAAGACGCACCAGTACTCGATCGTGGGCGGTCCCCAGAAGGAACTCGACTACGAGCAGGACGGCGGCAACCAGAAGACCACCAGCTTCCGCGGCAAGGGCGGCGTCGACATCTCGAACCCGCTCAACCGCGCCGCCTATGCGGTGGCCTTCAGCGAACCGCAGATCTTCTACTCGGGCGCCATCGGCAAGGGCTCGAAGATCCTCTACAACCGCACCCCCAAGGAGCGCGTCGAAGCCGTCGCCCCGTGGCTCACCATCGACGGCGACGCGTATCCGGCGGTCGTGAACCACCGCATCCAGTGGGTCGTCGACGCCTACACGACCTCCAACGGCTACCCGTACGCATCCCGCACCACGCTCGGCGACACCACGGCCGACTCCCTCAACGAGGGCGACAACCAACGCGCGGTGGTGGCCCAGCAGAACCAGGTCAACTACATCCGCAACTCGGTGAAGGCCACCGTCGACGCCTACGACGGCACGGTCAAGCTGTACACCTGGGACGACAAGGATCCCGTCCTGAAGACCTGGAAGAAGGCCTTCCCGGGCACGGTGCTGCCGAAGAAGGACATCCCGCAGGAGCTCAAGGAGCATCTGCGGTACCCGCAGGACATGTTCAAGGTGCAGCGCCAGCTGCTGTCCCTCTACCACGTCACGTCGCCCCAGCAGTTCTACAACGCGAGTGACGCCTGGCAGGTCCCCAACGACCCCACCAAGAAGGACAACAGCCCGGTACCCCCGTACTACCTGTCGCTGCAGATGCCCGACCAGAGCGGCCGGCAGTTCTCCCTGACGTCCACCTTCACCCCCAGCGGACGCCCCAACCTGAGAGCCTTCATGGCCGTCGATGCCGACGCCACCAGCAAGGACTACGGCAAGATCAGACTCCTCCGGGTCACCGAGGACAAGGTCGACGGTCCCGAGCAGGTGCAGAACAAGCTCAATTCGGTGACGCCGGTGGCCGACTTCATCCGGGACATGAAGGGCGCCGACTCGACCGTCCTCTACGGCAATCTGCTCACCGTGCCACTGGACAAGGGTTTCCTGTATGTGGAGCCGATCTACGCCCAGGGGCGGAACTCCCAGTACCCGCTGCTGCGCAAGGTCGCCGTCTCCTACGGTGACAAGACCGGTTTCGCCGACACCCTGGCCGACTCCCTCAACCAGGCCTTCGGTGTGAAGGGCGCCGGGCCCGCCCAGCCGCAGAAGCCCGGCGGGCAGCCGGCGCCACCGGCGAACCCCACGGTGAAGCAGGCCCTCAGCGACGCCCAGAAGGCCTTCGAGGACGGCCAGAAGGCGCTGCAGAAGGCCAAGCCCGACTGGGAGGCGTACGCCGAGGCGCAGGACAGGCTGGAGGAGGCCCTGAAGCACGCTGAGGACGCCCAGGCCGCCGCCGGTAAGAACGGCGGCTCGGGCGCCGGCAAGGGCGGCTCGGGCGCGGCCAAGGGCTCGGGCGGCCAGGGCTGATCGAGGTGCACACCCCACGTCGTGATACGGTTCTGGAACACGACGCGGGGTGGAGCAGCTCGGTAGCTCGCTGGGCTCATAACCCAGAGGTCGCAGGTTCAAATCCTGTCCCCGCTACGGACGCGAAGGCCCGGATCCTGCTTTTGGATCCGGGCCTTCCGCATGTCCTGCGCCGACCTCGTGCGGCCGGCCCCCTGACCGGCGGGTTCGCCGTACGTACCAGCGGGGTCCCGGCCTTTCGCCTGCGCCTGGCCCCGGCGGGCGCGCCCGGCCCGGGCGCCGGTCACCGACGCTCAGCGCGACCCTCGCGCGGCAGTGCGCCGTGCGGAGACCGGGCCGGTCGGACTAGTGCGACGAGGCGGCACCCCCGAGGAGTTGAGAATCACGCGTTTGACTTATCTCTCTGTGGGCATGTCGACAAAACGCTGAAGTGACCTCACCGGCTGCGGTATACCAGGTGTACCAAGGTTGCAGGTGGTGCGACGATGGACGGTATGGGGGATAAGGCAACTCTGTTGGAGACAGGCCGTTTTGTGCAGCAGGCCGACCGGGACGAGTCCGGGGTGGCCGCAGAGGAGGCCCGCAGGCGGCTCGCCGCCGAGGCCGGTGACGTCGAGGCGATGAGCGTCCTCGGCGCCACACTGCTGCGCCGCGGTGATCTCGACGGGGCCGAGCCCCTGCTGCGTGCCGCCACCTCGGCCGGGGACCGGGCCGCCGCCAACAACCTGGGCGTTCTGCTGCACCAGCGCGGCTATGCCGACGAGGCCGCCGGCTGGTGGCGGGTCGCCGCCGTGGCCGGCTCCGCCGCCGCGGCCCACGCCCTGGGCCGGCACCACCGCGAGCGGGGCGACGAACCCGCCGCCGAGTACTGGCTGCGCCAGTCCGCCGAGCAGGGCCATGTCCTCGGCGCCTACGCACTCGCCGACCTGCTGGAGCACCGCGGCGAGGACGGCGTCGAGCACTGGATGCGCGCGGCCGCGGAGCGTGGCCACCGGGAGGCCGCGTACCGGCTGGCCAGAATCCTCGACCTGCGGGCGCAGAAGGAGGGGCCCGGAGGGGAGCGTGCGGGGCCCAGGACCGGCGCGCACCGCAGCGGAACCAACCCCTCCGGGATGCGGCGGGCCCAGAGCGCGGCGGAGGTCCGCCGCCGGGCCGGTGCGGACCCGCAGCCCCGTGACGCCCCGTCGCCTCGTGACGCTCCGGCGTCCCTTGATGCTCCGTCGTCCCGTGACCTGGCGCCCGCCGGCGCGGAGCACACCGGGCCTCGGCAGCTCGGCCCGGCCGAGGAGGCCGAGCAGTGGTACCGGCAGGCCGCCGCCCGCGGGCACCGGCGTGCCGCCCTGCACCTCGGCGAGATCCTGGAGAAGCGTGGCGCCCTGAAGGAGGCCGGGCGCTGGTACCTGACGTCCGCCAAGGACGGCGAGGCACGCGCCGCATGCGCCCTCGGCTTCCTGCTGCGCGACGCCGGGGACCTGGAGAGCGCCGAGACCTGGTGGCTGAAGGCCGCCCAGGAGGGCGACGGCAACGCCGCCAACGCCCTGGGCGCCCTGCACGCCGAGCGCGGCGAGCCCCAGACCGCGGAGCGCTGGTACCGCGCGGCACTGGACGCGGGTGACATCAACGGCGCTTACAACCTCGCCCTGCTGTGCGCCGAGCGCAGGCGCACCCAGCAGGCCGAGCAGTGGTACCGCAGGGCCGCCTACGCCGGGCACCGCGAGGCCGCCAACGCCCTCGCCGTGTTGCTGCTGCAGAACGGTGACGGGGAGGGCGCCGAGCCGTGGTTCTCCAAGGCCGCGGAGGCCGGCAGCGTCGACGCCGCGTTCAACCTGGGCATCCTGTGCGCCGGCCGCGGCGACGAGCGGGGCGCGCTGGCGTGGTACGCCCGCGCGGCCGCGGGCGGGCACACCGAGGCGGCGCTCCAGGTCGGCATCGCGCTCCTCCGGGAGGGCGACGAGGCCGGCGCGGAGC
Source organism: Streptomyces sp. DSM 116793 (assembly GCF_057320905.1). Lineage (NCBI taxonomy): Bacteria > Bacillati > Actinomycetota > Actinomycetes > Kitasatosporales > Streptomycetaceae > Streptomyces > Streptomyces sp. DSM 116793. The sequence goes on from NZ_CM170494.1 coordinate 6,428,199, forward strand.
GGCACCTGCGGTGTGCGGCGGGCGGCGGCAGCCCGGAGGCGGCGTACCGCCTGGCGACCGTGCTGGACGCCCGCCGTCCGCCGCCTCCCGCGCACGAGCTGGGCGAGCCCGTCATCGAGAAGACCGAGTGCGAGGAGTGGTACGAGCGCGCGGCCGGGCAGGGGCACCGGCGCGCCCAGGTGCGGGTCGGCATGCTGGCCGCGGCGCGCGGCGACGTCGTCGAGGCGGCCGGCTGGTACCGCAGGGCCGCGGAGGCGGGCAGCCGGAACGGCGCGTTCAACCTCGGACTGCTGCTGGCCAGGGAGGGCAGCGAGCCGGAGGCGGCGCTGTGGTGGCGGCGGGCCGCCGACGCGGGGCACGGGCGGGCCGCGCTGCGCCTTGCGCTGCTGTTCGCGCGGCGCGGGGAGCTGGCGGAGGCGCAGCGGTGGAGTAGCCGGGCCGCCGAGTTGGGGCCCGAGGAGGTTGCCGCGCGGGCGGCGCGCCTGCGGGACGCGGTGAGTCAGGAGCTCACCGCGTAGGGCTCGGCTGGGCGGCGCCCGCTGCGGGGTCCGCGCCCCCGCAGGGCTCGGGGGGTGCGCGTACCCCGCCATCGGCCGGTGGTCCCCGCCCCGGCGGGGCGCGGGGCGCGCGCGCCCCAGCCTTGGCCGGTGGTCCGGACCCGGCCCGGGGTGCCCCTCGGGGTGGTGGCGGTGTGCGGGTCTCGTCGTGGCTGGTCGCGCAGTTCCTCGCGCCCCTTCGGGGTGCTGCCGGGCGGTGGCTGTGCCGTGGGGAACGGAAGGGATTTGCGGGGGGCGCGGGGGGTCGCGTAGGGTTATGAGTGACGACGCGGGGTGGAGCAGCTCGGTAGCTCGCTGGGCTCATAACCCAGAGGTCGCAGGTTCAAATCCTGTCCCCGCTACCAAGGCGAAGGCCCGGTTTCCGAGAGATCAGGAACCGGGCCTTCGGCGTATCGCGATCTTCGAGGCGGCCCGTACGGCGTCGTACAGCGTCGTCCGCCGCACCCGCACCCGGTCGTCCGCCGCACCCGCCCTGCCGACGGCCGGACCCGCCGCACCCGCCGGCCAGCGCACCCGGACGGGGGCGCCCCGAACGGGTGGCGTGCCGGTCAGGCCGCCGCGGCGCAGTCGGGGCACAGACCCCGGTAGGTGACCTCCACGTCCGCGACCATGAAGCCGAAGCGCTCCGAGGCCGGCAGGTCGGCGAGCGGATTGCCGCTCGGGTGCACGTCGCGGATCGAGCCGCAGCCCGAGCAGACCAGATGGTGATGCGGGCGGTGCGCATTGGGGTCGTACCGCTTGGCGCGCTTGTCCGTGGAGACTTCCAGCACCTCACCGAGCGACACGAGCTCGCCCAGCGTGTTGTACACCGTCGCCCGGGAGATCTCTGGAAGCTTGGCCACGGCTCGGGCGTGCACCTCGTCCGCCGTCAGGTGGACGTGGTCGCCGTCGAGCACCTCGGCGACGACACGCCGCTGTGCGGTCATCCGCCATCCGCGTCCGCGCAGTCGCTCCAAAAGGTCGCTCATAGCACCAGCCTAGCATTAGGGGAAGGTCAGATCGCGACTAGGTGTGGTTCTGGAAGTCTGCTTGACTTAGACAATGTCTATCGTAGGATCGAGCATGGCATTGGCCGAGTGACAGGGTTTGCAGCAAGGACGCAGGAGGCGCACGTGACGTCGCAGGGACCGCTTACCACGGAGGCCGGTGCCCCGGTCTCCGACAACCAGAACAGTGAGACTGCGGGCGTCGGTGGTCCTGTTCTGCTACAGGACCAGGCGCTGCTGGAGAAGCTGGCCCACTTCAACCGCGAGCGGATCCCGGAGCGGATCGTGCACGCGCGCGGTGCGGGCGCCTACGGCACCTTCACCGTGACCCGGGACGTGACGCAGTGGACCCGGGCGACGTTCCTGTCCGAGGTCGGCAAGCAGACGGAGACCTTCCTGCGGTTCTCCACGGTGGCCGGCAACCTCGGCGCGGCCGACGCGGTGCGCGACCCGCGCGGCTTCGCCCTGAAGTTCTACACCGAGGACGGCAACTACGACCTCGTGGGGAACAACACCCCGGTGTTCTTCATCAAGGACGCCATCAAGTTCCCGGACTTCATCCACACCCAGAAGCGCGACCCGTACACCGGCTCCCAGGAGCCGGACAACGTCTGGGACTTCTGGGGCCTGAGCCCGGAGTCCACCCACCAGGTGACCTGGCTCTTCGGCGACCGCGGAATCCCCGCGTCCTACCGCCACATGAACGGCTACAGCTCGCACACCTACCAGTGGAACAACGAGGCGGGCGAGGTCTTCTGGGTCAAGTACCACTTCAAGACCGACCAGGGCATCAAGAACCTCACCCCCCAGGAGGCGGAGATCCTGGCGGGCAAGGACCCCGACTCGCACCAGCGGGACCTCCGTGAGGCGATCGAACGCGGCGAGTACCCGACGTGGACCGTGCAGGTCCAGGTCATGCCGGCGAGCGAGGCCGCGACCTACCGGTTCAACCCCTTCGACCTCACCAAGGTCTGGCCGCACGAGGACTACCCGCCGATCGAGATCGGCAAGCTGGAGCTCAACCGCAACCCGGAGAACATCTTCGCCGAGGTCGAGCAGTCCATCTTCAGCCCGGCGCACTTCGTGCCCGGCATCGGTCCCTCCCCGGACAAGATGCTCCAGGGCCGGCTGTTCGCGTACGGCGACGCGCACCGCTACCGCGTCGGCATCAACGCCGACCACCTGCCGGTGAACCGTCCGCACGCCACCGAGGCGCGCACCAACAGCCGGGACGGCTACCTCTATGACGGCCGGCACAAGGGCGCCAAGAACTACGAGCCCAACAGCTTCGGCGGCCCGTTCCAGACGGACCGTCCGCTGTGGCAGCCGGTGGACGTCTCCGGCGCGACCGGTGAGCACGCCGCGCCGAGCCACTCGGAGGACAACGACTTCGTCCAGGCGGGCAACCTCTACCGCCTGATGTCCGAGGACGAGAAGCAGCGCCTCATCGACAACCTCGCGGGCTCGATCTCCCAGGTCTCCCGCGACGACATCGCCGAGCGCGCCATCAACAACTTCCGCCAGGCGGACGGCGACTTCGGCAAGCGGCTGGAGGCCGCGGTCCAGGCCCTCCGCGGCTGACCGACCGTTTGCCGAACCATGAGGGCCGGGCTCCCCGTGGGGTCCGGCCCTCACCCATGCGCCGGCCCGCGGCACGGAGGTGGGTTCCGGTCACCCGCGGGCGCCCGTGCCCCGGCCGGGGGGCCGGTCAGCTGGTCGGCCGGACGCCCGGTCAGCCGGTCGGCCGGACGCCCGGTCAGCCCACCAGTGTCTGCTCCCCGGACCGGCTCGGCGTCCAGCAGCGGATGATGTCGCGGACCGAGACGACGCCCACGGGTTCGTGGCCGTCCAGCACGATCAGATGGCGGAAGCCGCCGCGGGTCATCGCGCCCGCCGCGTCGGCCAGCGTCCAGCCGGGGGCGGCGAAGACGACGTCGGACGTGGTGTGGGCGCCGGCGGTCTCCCGGTCGGGATCCTCGCCGGCGCCGACCGAGTTGAGGATGTCGCGCTCGGTGAGGATGCCGAGGCCGGATGTGTCGGGGTCGAGGACCACCGCCGCACCGACCCGGCGCGCGGACATCAGCCGGGCAGCCTGGCGCAGGGTGTGGTGGGGGCCCACGGTGAGGACCACGGTGGTCATGGCGTCGCGGACGAGCATGATCTCGAGCCACCTCCTGGGGAACCGCCGCAAGAGAAGCGATTCACAAATTCACAAGTGGGGGGACTCTCAGAGTCGCACCGGCTGGTGCCGACAACAAGAGGGCACCCGGGATCTCTTGGACCCTCACCCCCGCGGGGGGCGTGTACGGCTCAGTAGCGCTGGTTCAGGTAGCCCAGCAGTTCGTCGTGGAGCAGCCCGTTCGAAGCGGCGGCGTTGCCGCTGTGCGGCCCCGGCCTGCCGTCCAGGCCGGTGAAGCGGCCGCCCGCCTCCGTCACGACGATCGCGGTGGCGGCCATGTCCCACAGGGACAGCTCGGGCTCGGCGCACATGTCCACCGACCCCTCGGCCACCATCATGTACGACCAGAAGTCGCCGTAGCCGCGGGTCCGCCACACCGCGCGGCTGAGGTCCAGGAAGCCGTCGAGCCTGCCCTGCTCCTCCCAGCCCGTCAGGCTGGAGTACGCGAAGGAGGCGTCGGCCAGCCGGGAGACGCCCGACACCCGCAGCCGGGTCGCCGAGGACAGGCTGCGGCCGGTGAACGCGCCGTGCCCCTGGGCGGCCCACCAGCGACGGCCCAGCGCGGGCGCCGACACCACGCCGACCCGTGGCTGGAAGCCTCCCTCGCCGGCCTCCATCAGGCAGATCAGGGTCGCCCAGACCGGCACGCCGCGTACGTAGTTCTTGGTGCCGTCGATCGGGTCGATCACCCAGCGGCGTGGCCCTGTGCCCTCGATGCCGTACTCCTCGCCGAGGATGGCGTCCCTCGGCCGGGCCCGCTTCAGATGCCCCCGGATCAGCTCCTCGGCGGCCTTGTCGGCGTCGCTCACCGGGGTCATGTCCGGCTTGGTCTCCACCTTGAGGTTGAGTGCCTTGAACCGGTCCATGGTGGCGGCGTCCGCGGCGTCCGCGAGGACGTGGCCGAGGCGCAGATCATCGTGATAGTCGGGCATGAGCGAACAGTATCGATCTCTGTCCCATACCGGCCACCATGCTCGCCTACCGGCCACCATGCTCGCCCCCGGAGCGGCCCGCCGCGGTCGACGAGGCCCGGCGCCATCGGCACGGCCCGGCGCCATCGGCACGGCCCGGCGCCCGGGCCCCCTTGACAGGGCCATGAGGGGCGTCAACTCTGAGCTGAAGCCCGCTCGAACGGGAGAGGTCCGCTCGCCCCGTGGCCTCGCCCTCGGCCAGGGAGGCGCTGATGCCTGCAGCGCGGGAGTCCTTGCTGGACGCGGCCCGCACAGCACTCACCCGCAAGCCGTGGTCCAGAGTCCGGATGGTCGACGTCGCGGCCGAGGCCGGAGTCTCCCGGCAGACCCTGTACAACGAGTTCGGCAGTAAGGAGGGGCTCGCCCGCGCCCTGGTGCGCCGCGAGACCGACGTCTACCTCGCCGGGGTGGACCGCGCCCTCGCCGGCCCCCGGGACCCCCGGGAGCGGATGGCCGCGGTCGCCGAGTGGACCGTGAACTCGGCGGGCTCCAGTGCGCTGGTGCGTGCGGTGCTCACGGGGCTGTGGAGCCGGCGGCTGCCCGCGCCGACGCTGTCCGCCGTGCCGTCCACCTCCGCGGCGCCCGCCCAGCGCCGCGCCGACGGCCCGCTGCCCGCCCCTGCCGAGCTCTTCACGCTGGTCCGGGACCGGGCGGTGAGCGCGATCTGCGGTCCGGGCACCGCCAAGTCCGAGACCCTGGAGCAGGCCCGGCTCTGCGAGCTGGCGCTCCGGCTCGCGCTGTCCTGCCTGCTGGTCCCGCCGGGTGCCACGGGGGCGGACGGCACCGCCCACCTCGTCCGCGCGGCGCTGCCCCGGCTGGCCCGGCAGAGCGTGTCCTGACGCGGGCGTGGGCTCGCCGGCCCGAAGGCCGCCCGGCACGGGCCGGATGGTCGCGGCCCGAGGATCAGGTGGGGTTCCCGGTTCGGGGGCCGGGTGGGCCCAGAGGTTCCCGGCCCAGGGGCCCGGCGAGGGTCAGCGTGCGGACCCCGAGAGCTGGAGGCCGATCACGCCCACGATCACCAGGCTGATCGAGACGATCTTCAGGACGGAGACCAGGTCGCCCAGGAACACCATGCCGTAGATGGCGGTGCCGGCCGCCCCGATGCCTGTCCACACCGCATAGGCGGGGCCCACGTCCAGGCGACGCAGCGAGAGGGTGAGGAGGCCGAAGCTGCCGAGGGCGAAGGCGCAGAAGGCGACCGTGGGCCAGAGCCGGGTGAAGCCGTGCGACAGCTTCAGGCAGACCGCGAAGCCGGTCTCCAGCAGCCCGGCCACGATGACCAGCAGCCACGCCATGTCCCTGCCTCCCGACTCTCCGTCTGTCGTGGCCGCCGTGTCCGTCCCGCGTGCCGCCCGTTCGCTCGGGCGGTCCCGCGGCCCGCCGCGCCGAGTGTGATTCCGCTCGTACGGCCTGCTTCGACCGGGGCCGATTGCCCGGAACGCCTGGCTTGTGGGCGTTCGGGCCGGCTCGATCGCGCGTTCCCGCTCAGTGCGATTATGCCCTTACCTTTGTGGGGTCGGCGCAAACCTCAGGGGAACGGCCCACTTGGTCCGCCCCGGCCCACCCAGGGGTGTGGAAACTGCGCCGGGGGTACCTCCCACGCCGTTCAGGCCGTGGCGGACAGCCACGACGGGACCGCCGGGTCGCCACCGTCCTGAAGGGGAAGTCCCGGTCGTCTCCGCTGGGGGATGCCCCCGGGAGACAACCCCGCGCCCCTGGTGGGGCACAGGCCCAGGCGGTGTGCCGCCCGACGTCGTCTCGCCGCCGCCCCTACGGGGCGCTCAGTCGCCCTCGTGGTGGTCGCGCGTGGCGAGGAGGCGGCGGAGGGAGTAGAGGCGGGCGGGGTCGGCGTGGCCCTCGGCCACCCACGCGTCCAGGGCGCAGTCCGGCTCGTCGTGGCTGCACGCGCGCGGGCAGTCGACCGTGCCGGGCCCCAGGTCGGGGAAGGCGTGGATGACCCGGGAGGGGTCGACGTGCGCGAGCCCGAAGGACCGCACGCCCGGCGTGTCGATCAGCCAGCCGCGCCTCTCGCCGTCGTCCCCGGGACCGGTCAGCGGCAGGGCGAGCGCCGAGGTGGTGGTGTGCCTGCCCCGGCCGGTGACCGCGTTGACGTGCCCCGTGATGCGCCGCAGGTCCTCGGGGACGAGGGAGTTGACGAGCGTTGTCTTGCCGACGCCGGAGTGCCCCACGAACGCGGTGACCTTGCCGTCGAGCTGCGCGCGGACGCGGTCGCCCGCCGCACCGCTCTCCAGCTCCTCGCGGGAGGTGACGACATAGGGCACGCCCAGCGGCTCGTACGTCTCCAGCAGCTTCTCGGGCGGGGCGAGGTCGGACTTGGTGAGCACCAGCAACGGGTCGAGCCCGCCGTCGTAGGCGGCCACCAGACAGCGGTCGATCAGGCGCGGGCGCGGCTCGGGGTCGGCGAGGGCGGTGACGACGGCGAGCTGGTCGGCGTTGGCCACCACGACCCGCTCGTAGGGGTCGTCGTCGTCGGCGGTGCGGCGCAGCACGGACGTCCGCTCGGCGATCCGCACGATGCGCGCCAGGGTGTCCTTGGCGCCGGACAGGTCACCGACGAGCGCGACCCGGTCGCCCACCACGGCCGCCTTGCGGCCCAGCTCCCGTGCCTTCATCGCCAGCACGATCCGGTCCTCGACGAGGCAGGTCAGCCTGCCCCGGTCGACGGTGAGCACCATGCCCTCGGCGGCGTCCTCGTGCTTGGGCCTGATGCTGGTGCGCGGGCGCGTGCCCCGGCGCTGGGGGCGGATCCTGACGTCGTCCTCGTCGGTGTGCTTGCCGTAGCGGCGCATGGTTCGGATCCGCCCGTCACACCCCGAGCATCCCGGTCCACAGGTCGGGGAAGTCGGGGAGGGTCTTCGCGGTGGTCGAGATGTTCTCGATGCGCACGTCCGGCACGGCGAGGCCGAGCACCGCGCCGGCGGTGGCCATGCGGTGGTCGTCGTAGGTGTGGAAGGTGCCGCCGTGCAGCGGGCGGGGGCTGATGCGCAGGCCGTCGGCGGTCTCGGTGACGTCGCCGCCCAGCTCGTTGATCTCCTTGGTGAGGGCCGCGAGGCGGTCCGTCTCGTGCAGCCGCAGGTGGGCGACGCCGCGCAGCGTGGAGGGGGAGTCCGCGAGGGCGGCCACCGCGGCGATGCCCGGGGTCAGCTCGCCCACCTCGCCCAGGTCGACGTCGATGCCGCGCACCCGTCCCGAGCCCGTGAACACCAGGCCCTGGTCGGTCAGTTCGCAGGAGCCGCCCATCTCGGTGAAGATCTCGCGCAGCCGGTCGCCGGGCTGCGTGGTGCGCGAGGGCCAGTCGGGGATCACCACGCGGCCGCCGGTGACCAGCGCGGCGGCCAGGAACGGCTGGGCGTTGGAGAGGTCGGGCTCGATCGTCAGGTCGGTGCCGAGCAGCGCGCCCGGGGTGACCCGCCAGACGTTCGGCTCGCCGCCCGACTCCGGGGTGTCCACCTGGGCGCCCGCCCCGCGCAGCATGTCGACGGTCATCCGGATGTGCGGCATGGACGGCAGGGTGGGCCCGATGTGCCGCACCTGCACGCCGTGGTTGAAGCGCGGCCCGGAGAGCAGCAGTGCGGACACGAACTGCGACGACGACGAGGCGTCGATCTCCACCGGGCCGCCGAGCAGCGCCCCGCTGCCGTGCACGGTCATCGGCAGCGCGCCCCGGCCGTCGTCGTCGATCCTGGCGCCCAGCGCCCGCAGCGCCCCGATCACCCCGCCCAGCGGGCGCTCGTACGAGCGCGGGTCGCCGTCGAACCGCACGGGCCCGTCGACGAGGGTCGCGACCGGCGGCAGGAAGCGCATCACGGTGCCGGCATTGCCGACGTCCACGGTGGCGGGGCCGTGCAGTCCCGACGGGATGACCCGCCAGGCCTCGCCGGACCCGTCGGGCCCCAGCGGACCGCCGCCCGCGCCGGTGGCCTGCGGGGACAGCGACGAGACCGACGACATCATGGACGCCGACGAGACGGTCTCCTCGATGCCCACCCCCATCGCGCGCAGCGCGGACGCCATCAGCAGGGTGTCGCGGGAACGCAGCGGGCGGCGCAGCCAGCCCGGCTCCGCGGCGAGCGCGGCCAGCACCAGGGCACGGTTCGTGACCGACTTGGATCCGGGCACGTGAACCGTCGCGTCGACGGCTCCGCTCGCGTGCGGGGCGGGCCAGAGAACGGTAGGCGCTGGGGTAGCGGTCATGGCTCTTACTTTAGTGGCTGCGGCGGATCAGCAATCTTGATCGAATATGGCGAAATGTGGGTGAAACCTGGGTCTGGTAGAGGCGTCGCCCGGCCAAAAAGTGGCGCGCTCGCGTTCGACGGGCCGCCCGGGTGACCGTCCGTGCTCAGAAGAGCGTGCCCTCCTCCGGGGCCGGCAGTTCTTTGAGCAGTTCGGGACCGTTGTTGCGGACATTGCTGACTGACGTCGTCACCGGGTAGGCCCGCATCAGCCCCGGGGGTGGCGGCACGAGCAGCGCGCGCAGTTCCTCGACGTCCGTCCGGGAGGGGTCCAGCCAGGCGTCCCACCGGTCGGGTGTGAGCATCAGCGGCATGCGCGGGTGGATGTCCGCGAGCGCCCTGGGTCCCTCCTCGGGGGCGACGGCCAGCGGTGTGGTCTCGGCCTCCGTGGTGATGACCGAGCAGGTCACCCACCAGGCTCCGGGGTGCTCGTCCGGCAGGGTGCGGTCCCGCCAGAACTCGTACAGACCCGCCATCGCGAAGACCGAGCCGTCGGCGGGGGTGACGAAGTACGGCTGCTTCCGCGGCCGCTTCTTCTTCCCCGCCACCTCCAGTTCGCGCTCCGCGCTGCCGGTGACCCACTCGAAGTAGCCGTCCGCGGGCAGGATGCACCGCCGGGCGGCGAAGGCGCGGCGGTACGACGGCTTCTCGTGCACCGTCTCCGCACGGGCGTTGATCATCCGGGCCGCGCCCTCCGGCGTCTTCGCCCACGACGGCACGAGCCCCCACTTCAACCGGCGCAACTGGCGAACCGGACGCGGATCCTCCGCGTCTTTCAGAGGACGGTCGATCACGGCGTGGACCTCCTTGGTGGGGGCCACGTTCCAGTCGGGTGCCAGGGTCTCCTCGGGGTCCCACTTCTCGATCTCGAAGATTCCTGCGAGATCCTCTGGGCCACGACTCGATGCATACCGTCCGCACATGAGTGCAACCCTGCCACGCCCGGGGCCCTGTGGGCCGACCGCCGTCCGAAGAGGAGCCCGTACATGATCAGCCAGGCCGGCCCCGCCGCCTTCGACGGCAGTGCCTCCTGGGCGGCCACGACCTTCTGGCCGGCCACGGAAAGCGTCTCCGGGGCCTCTCCCCGGGCCACGGCGAGTGCCTCCGCCGCCTCCCTCTGGGACCGTGTCCTCGGCAGTCAGCCGCACCCGCAGGCCTGGGTGGTGCTCGCCACCGGCGTCCTCGCGCTGGCCGTCGTCGTCCCGCACCGGCCCTGGCGGCTGGCCCGCAACACCATCACCATCGCGCACGAGGGCGGCCACGGCCTGGTGGCGCTGCTGACCGGCCGCCGCCTGGAGGGCATACGGCTGCACTCGGACACCTCCGGCCTCACCGTCAGCCGCGGCAGGCCCGCCGGGCCCGGCATGATCCTCACCGCCGCGGCCGGCTACACCGCGCCTCCGCTGATCGGCCTCGGCGGCGCCGCGCTGCTCGCCGCCGAGCACGTCACCGCCTTCCTGTGGCTGGCGACCGCGCTGCTCATCGCCATGCTGTTCATGATCCGAAACGCCTACGGGGTGCTCACGGTGCTGGTCACCGGCGGCGGCTTCCTGGTGGTGTCCTGGCTCGCCGGGCCCCAGGTGCAGGCCGCGTTCGCCTACGTGGTGGTGTGGTTCCTGCTGCTCGGCGGGGTGCGCCCGGCCTTCGAGCTGCAGTCCAAGCGGCGGCGCGGTGACGCGGGCGACTCCGACGCCGACCAGCTCGCCCGGCTGACGAACGTCCCGGCCGGCCTGTGGCTGTTCCTCTTCCACGCGGTCTCGGTCTGCTCGCTGCTGGGGGGCGGGAGCTGGCTGCTGGGGGATGTGAGGGTCTGATCGGCCGCGGTGCCGCCGCGCTGCCGCGCTGCCGTGCCGCCGCCGTGCCGCCGCGCCGCCGGGCTCCCGTTCGCTCCGGCGTGCGCCCGGGGTCCGGCTCGCCCGACGCCCGGCCTGTGCGGCGGGCACAGGGGCGGCACGGCAGGATGAGGGCGTGACCGATATCCAGAGCATCGAGACCGACGCGGGTGTGGCCAGGATCACCTGGCACCGGGGTCCGGGGGAGCCGTTCCTCGTTCTGGCCCTCGGGCACGGCGCGGGCGGCGGCATCGAGGCACGGGACCTCCAGGCGCTCGCCACCAGACTCCCCGCGCGCGGGATGGCCGTCGCCCTTGTCGAGCAGCCCTGGCGGGTGGCGGGCAAGAAGCTCGCGCCCGCCCCGAAGACCCTGGACGCCGGGTGGCGGGGGGTGTGGCCGGCACTCGCCGCGACCGGACTGCCGGTGATCGCGGGCGGCCGCAGCGCCGGCGCCCGCGTGGCCTGCCGCACCGCGCGCGAGCTGGGCGCCGTGGGCGTGCTCGCCCTCGCCTTCCCGCTCCACCCGCCCGGCAAGCCGGAGCGCTCCCGGGCCGCGGAACTGCTGGACGCGGCCCTGCCGACCCTGGTCATCCAGGGCGGCCGGGACCCCTTCGGCAAGCCGACCGAGTTCCCGTCCGGGCCCCACCTGAAGGTGGAGGTGCCCTACGCCGATCACAGCTTCGCGGTGCCGAAGACGGCTCCGCTCGGGCAGCACGACGCCATGCGGATCATCACCGAGTCCGTCGCCGGCTGGGCGGTCACGGTCGCCTGACGCGGTCGTGACGACCAGCCGGCGGGGCCCCGCGGACGGCCGGGGGCCGACGGCCGACGGGCCGCCGGTGGGGGAGCCGAGGGCACGACCGGTGGGGGAGCCGAGGGCACGGTCGGCGGGCGGGACGACGGGATGGCCGGCGGGGCTGCGTCCTGTGACGGGCCCATGGTGGTCCCGTGCCGGAGCCCTGGCCGTGGTGTGACGAGAGCATGGCGGGACCCGCGCGGCGGCCGGGAATTCGGGCTCACCCGGCGCTGTTGGAGCGGACAGAAGGTACCGGAAGCCGGTATCGGGACGCGTACGAGAGGAAGTCCGCTGCATGGGTTCCATCGCTTGCCCGAGCCGTCGGGGGACCGCTCACCTGGAGTGGTCGGTCCTGCACGCGGCGAAGGACTCCGCTGTTCGGGCCCCGGGCGCGGCCACTGCGCCGACCCCGTCGGCGGAGGGTCGACTATTCTCCGATTCGAGTGGGGTCGCCTTCGGCCCCGCCACGGCATTGGAGGAGGTGGGTCCGGTCACTGGGACCGACGCAGGGACCGATCACGGCCGGGCCGAAGGGCCCGAGGAGTCGGCCGCCGAGCGCAGTGCCCGTTTTGAGCGGGATGCGCTCACGTTTCTCGACCAGATGTACTCGGCAGCGCTCCGGATGACCCGCAACCCGGCCGACGCCGAGGACCTGGTCCAGGAGACGTATGCCAAGGCGTACGGCTCGTTCCACCAGTTCCGCGAGGGCACCAACCTCAAGGCCTGGCTGTACCGCATCCTCACCAACACGTTCATCAACTCGTACCGCAAGAAGCAGCGCGAGCCGCAGCGCAGTGCCGCCGAGGACATCGAGGACTGGCAGCTGGCGCGCGCCGAGTCGCACATGTCGACGGGGCTGCGCTCCGCCGAGTCCCAGGCGCTCGACCACCTGCCGGACTCCGATGTGAAGGCGGCGCTCCAGGCGATCCCCGAGGAGTTCCGCATCGCCGTCTATCTCGCCGATGTAGAGGGCTTTGCGTACAAGGAGATCGCGGACATCATGGGAACACCCATCGGTACGGTGATGTCCCGGCTGCACCGCGGCCGCCGGCAGCTGCGCGGCATGCTGGAGGACTACGCCAGGGACCGCGGCCTGGTCCCGGCCGGCGCCGGAGAGACGGACGGAACGAAAGGCTCGGGCTCATGAGCTGCGGAGAGCCGCACGAGACGGACTGCAGTGAAGTACTGGATCATCTCTATGAGTTCCTGGACCGTGAGATGCCCGATGCCGACTGCACCAAGTTCGAGCACCACTTCGAGGAGTGCTCGCCGTGCCTGGAGAAGTACGGGCTCGAACAGGCCGTGAAGAAGCTCGTCAAGCGGTGCTGCGGGCATGATGACGTGCCCACCGACCTGCGGGCCAAGGTCATGGGGCGGATCGACCTGATCCGCTCCGGGCAGTCCGTGCCGGACAGCGACGTGACCGCCACGGCGGAGGGCAGCTGAGCGCCCTGAAGGGGCGCGGGGGACGGCGTGACCGGTCACTGCGAGCGTGCCTGGCCACGGCCGGGCGCGGCCACGCGTGAGCACGGTAGGCCGCGACCGCGCGTGAGCACGGTAGGCCGCGACGGGTCACGGTCAGGCATGACGTGCCGCGCCGAGGCCGCCGGGTCCGGGCAGCACCCATGCCCCACGCCCTGAGTTCGGGTACCCAAGGCTTTGGGTCCGCTGTGCCACGTACGCTCTGGTGCTGGTACCACGCCCGCTCTGGGGCTGGGGTACCACGCACTTCAGGCAGTGGGCTACGTCCTGAAGGCGTGCTCTCCGTCGCATCCGGCCTGCGGGTGTCCGGGGGGCGAGCACGCAGGTTCCGCGCCCCTGCCGGGGCCGCGTCCGGTCGCCGAGCCGCCCGTAGCCCCTTGCCCGTTCACCCGAATGCGCTAATCCGTCCTCCTCGGGCAGCCCGAATCCGCCGTTGCCGCCTCCCGTTTCAACCGCGCCCGCGGGGGCGCGCCGTCCCTGCCGATGTCCGGCCTGTCTCATCTGCGTCCGGGCGGTCTGACCGGCCTTGAGCTGGGTAACCCATGGGTAATGAGCGACTGTCCGATCGCACGTGGTTGGATGCGAAGGAGAGGGCGTTCTCGGGGGCACGGTCGCCGTGGCGGTGCCCTCCGACGGGGGGCGGGCCCCCGGGCTCCGGTCCAGACGGCAGGCGGGAAACGTGAGGATCTTCGGCAAGGGACGGCACCGGCCCTCCGCCTCGTGGCGGCAGGCCACCGACCGGGCGTTCACGCTGATCGGCGACGGCCGTTACGAGGACGCCGGCGCGTTGCTGACGCGTGCGGCGGACCTGGAGCCGTGGCTCTCGGAGTCCTGGTTCAACCTGGCCCTGCTGCACAAGTTCCGGCACGACTGGGAGCAGGCGCGCGCCGCGGGCCTGCGCGCGGTCGCCCTGCTCGAACGCGAGGGGGGCGCGCCGGACTGGTGGAACGTCGGCATCGCGGCCACCGCCCTGCAGGACTGGCCGCTGGCCCGCCGGGCCTGGCAGGCGTACGGGCTGAAGGTGCCCGGTGGCCCCGCGGCGGCGGGCGAGCCGCTCGGCATGGAGCTGGGCAGTGCCGCCGTCCGGCTCTCCCCCGAGGGCGAGGCGGAGGTCGTCTGGGGCCGCAGGCTGGACCCGGCCCGTATCGAGGTGCTGTCCATCCCGCTGCCCTCCTCGGGCCGCCGCTGGGGCGAGGTCGTCCTGCACGACGGTGTGCCGCACGGGGAGCGGACCACCGCCGCGGGGCACGCCTTCCCGGTCTTCGACGAGATCGAGCTGTGGGCGCCCTCGCCGGTGCCCACCTGGGTGGTGCTGCTGGAGGCGGCCACCGAGGAGGACCGGGACGCCCTGGAACAGCTCGCCGCCGACGCGGGCTTCGCCGCGGAGGACTGGTCGTCGTCGGTGCGGCTGCTCTGCCGGATGTGCTCCGAGAGCCGGATGCCGAGCGACGAGGGCGACGGGGACCACCTGGACCCGCACGACCACAGCGAGCCCGGCCACCCCGGCCCGCTCGGGCACCGCACCGACGGGCAGCTCTGGGTCCCGGAGCGCGAGTGCGGGATCGCCGCGCCCGCGTCGCTGGTCAGCGGCCTGCTGGACGGGTGGGTGGCGGACCGTCCGGACGCGCGCGCGTGGCGAGACCTCGAAGAGGTCTGCTGAGCCCACGGCCGCCTCTTCTCGCCGGGGCTCGCCCCGGCGCCCCTTCGGGGGCGCGGCGGTGTGGGCGCGCCCAGCCACCACGCGCCTGCGGCGGGCCACCGGGCCGAGCCCCTCGCGGTCTGTCGTTCTGCCTCCGGCCGGTGGGGGCTTGTCGCGCAGTTCCCCGCGCCCCTTATCCGGGGCCCTTGCGGTCTGTCGTTCTGCCTCCGGCTGGTGGGGGGTTGTCGCGCAGTTCCCCGCGCCCCTTATCCGGGGCAGAGCGGACAAGGGCACGTCCCGCGCCCCCTTCGGGGCGCGCACACCCCTCCGGGCGCGCCGGGCCGCCCCGTAGGCTGTACCGGCAGCACACCACGACGGTTTCCAGGAAGGCGTACGGCGAAGAGATGGCGCAGCAGGACACTGAGCAGGAGCGGGGCTCGGCGGGGGCGGCGGTGCTCCCCGTCGACGACGAGGGCTTCGTCATCGACACCGAGGACTGCGAGGAGCGCGAGGCGGCCTATCGCGCGCGCGGCACGTCCCGGCCGATCACCGTCGTCGGCAACCCGGTGCTGCACCGCGAGTGCAAGGACGTCACCGAGTTCGGCGACGACCTGGCCCGGCTCGTCGACGACATGTTCGCCAGCCAGCGCACCGCCGAGGGCGTGGGCCTGGCCGCCAACCAGATCGGCGTCGACCTGAAGGTGTTCGTCTACGACTGCCCGGACGACAACAACGCCCGGCACGTCGGCGTCGTCTGCAACCCCGTCCTGCAGGAGCTGCCGGCCGAGCTGCGCCGCCTCGACGACTCGAACGAGGGCTGCCTGTCCGTGCCCACCGCCTACGCCCCGCTGGCCCGGCCCGACTACGCCGTGGTGACCGGCCAGGACGAGCGCGGCAACCCCATCAAGGTGCGCGGCACCGGCTACTTCGCGCGCTGCCTCCAGCACGAGACGGACCATCTGTACGGCCGCCTCTACATCGACCGACTCTCCAAGCGTGAACGCAAGGACGCGCTGCGGCAGATGGAGGAGGGCACGCCGCGCTACCCGACCGTGCCCAACGACTGACCCGGACCGCGCCGCGGGCACCCGCGCCGGCACCGCACCCGCACCCGCGCCGGCACCGCACCCGCACACCATTCACCGCACCCGCACATAGTTCACCGCGTCCTCCCGGCCGGAAATCCCGGCCGGGCTTCTTTTTGGCATATGCCAGATGTACTGGTCACAGTGAACGCGTCACCGTACACATGTTCGCGGCATCTTTTCTCGGCAGGTGCGCTGAATCTATTCCCTGACCGTCCCCGGTGGTGCTGAATGTAACGCGCAGGGGGATCGCACCGGCGCACGCCCGGCCGCATGGGAGGGCTCGCGCACGATGGACGGCCGAGAGGGGTTTCATGCCTGCTTTCTCATACAGCACTTCACGGACAACACCGGCGTCGGCTGCCCCGCCGACGGGGGTTTCGGTGCCCGCGGCGCTCCGCATGCCGAAGGTGGAGTCGCTTTTCCCGCGCTATCGCCATACGTTCTGGCCAAAGCTTCAACGCAGTGCAAGGACCTGGCTGCTGGAAAAGCGGCTGATGCCCGCGGACAAGGTCAAAAGGTACGCCGACGCCCTCTGCTACACCGATCTCGTGGCGGGCTACTACGTCGACGCCCCGGACGACGTGGTTGCGGCGATAGCGGACTTCAGCACCTGGTTCTTCGTCTGGGACGACCGGCACGACCGTGACGCCGTGCACGGCAGGGCGGACTCCTGGCGGGCGCTCGCCGACCTCCTGCACACCGCCCTCGACGACCCGGAGCCGCACCTGGCGCACGAGGAACCGCTGGTCGCGGCGTTCGCCGAGTGCGTGATCCGGCTCTGCTCGCATCTCGGCCCCGCCTGGAACGCCCGGTTCGCCCGGCACTTTCACGCGGTGATCGACGCCTACGACCAGGAGTTCGCCAACCGCCGCACCGGAACGGTGCCCACGGTCGACGCCTACATAGCCCTGCGCCGCCACACCTTCGCCCACCACGTCTGGCTGGACCTCCTGGAACTCGCCGCGGACCACGAACTCCCGGAAAGCGTGCGGACCCACCCGGAATACCGCCGGGCCGGCCTCGCCTCACAGGATTTCTCCGCCTGGTACAACGACCTCTGCTCCCTGCCCAAGGAAATAGCGGGGGACGAGGTCCACAATCTTGGTATCTGCCTCATGCGGCACGAGGGAATTTCCCTCGAAGAAGCGATCGCGGAAGTACGCAGCCGGGCCGCGAGCCGTATCACCGAATTCCTGGACGCGGAGCGCGAGCTGTTGCTGATGGCCGCGGAGGCGGAGGACGGGACAAGAGCGGGCGACGCACTTGCCGCCGGATTAAGGATGTGCCTTTTCAATATGCGCAACTGGTTCTCCTCGGTCTACTGGTTCCACCACGAGTCGGGCCGCTACCGCGTGGACACCTGGGACGACCGGTCCACCCCTCCGTACGTCAGCGACCCGGCAGGTGAGGCATGAGCACCGAATCCACCCTGCGCGACCCCGCCGCCGCCGAGCGCCGGGAGCCGCCGCTGGCCGGGGGTGCCGTCCCCCTGCTGGGGCACGCCTGGCCGCTGGTGCGCGACCCGCTCGCGTTCCTCGCCGCACTGCGCGACCACGGCGACCTGGTCAGGCTCCGGCTCGGCCCCAGGACGGCCTACGCGGTGTGCGCCCCGGAGCTGGTCGGGCAGCTGCTCAGAAGCCCCGAGTACGAGGTCGGGGGGCCGCTCTGGGACACCATGGAGGTGCTGCTCGGCAAGGGCGTGGCCACCAGCAACGGCGCCCTGCACCGCCGCCAGCGCCGGATGATGCAGCCGGCCTTCCGGCCCGAGCGCATCGCCGACTACGCGGCCGTGATGGAGGCGGAGGCCCGCGCCATGGTGGCGCGCTGGCAGCCCGGCGGCACGGTGGACGTCGGCGCCGAGATGTTCCGCACCTCCGTGCGCATCGTGTCCCGGTCCCTGCTGGAGGTCGACTCCATCGCGCAGAAGGCGGAGCACATCAGCGAGGCGCTGGGCACCGTCTTCGAGGGCCTCTATCGCCGTATGGTGCTCTCCGCCGGGCCCCTGCACCGGCTGCCGACCCCGGCCAACCGGCGCTTTTCGCGCGCCCTGGCCGATCTGCACGGCCTCGTCGACGAGATCCTCGCGGAGCGGCACGCCTCCGGCGCGCGGCCCCGGGACCTGATCACGGTCCTGCTGGAGGCCACGGACGAGTCCGGGGCGCCGCTCGGCGACCAGGAGATCCACGACCACCTGGTCTCGCTGGTGGTGGCGGGCGCCGAGAACGTCTCCTCGACGCTGGCCTGGACCCTCTGCCTGCTCACCGAGCACCCCGGACACGAGACCCGGCTCGCGGAGGAGGTGAACGCCGTGACGGGCGGCCGCCGGCCCGTCGCCTTCGGGGACATCGGGAAGCTGCCGTTCATGCGCAATGTCATCACGGAGGCGATGCGCGTGCGCCCCGCTCCGTGGATTCTCACCCGGCGCGCCGTGACCGAGACCGTACTCGGCGGATACACCATTCCGGCCCAGGCCGACATCGTGTACTCCACGTATGCGATGCAGCGTGATCCGCGGTCGTTCACACGGCATCTGGAGTTCGATCCGGATCGCTGGCTGCCGGAACGGGCCGGGGATGTGGAGCCGGCCGCGATGATTCCGTTCGGTACCGGGAACCGGAAATGCCCCGGTGATCATTTCAGTATGGCCGAATTCGCCATTGTCCTCGGGACGGTTGTTCCGCGATGGCGGTTCAGCCCCGTCGCCGGCACGGACACGTCGTCCAGGATCGGGATCACCCTGCACCCCAAACGGCTGTTGCTGCGCGCGGAACGGCGTTGACGTGCCTCTCGCCGCGTGCACCGGCCGGTGGGGGGCGGCCCCGGTATCCCAAGGGGGCGCGGGGTGCTCCTCACCGGCCGGTGGCCGGAAGGCTCAGGTGCTGGACGGTGCCGCCGTGGCCGGCGGGAGTTCCGTCCGGACGCCCGGCTCGCCGGCGTCCGCGGTGTAGTCCGCGGGGGAGGTCTCGTCGATTCCCCTGGGCGCCTTCAGCGCGTTCAGGACAACCGTCAGGACCACGGTCACCAGAAGGTTGAGGACGAAGGCCGTCAGGCCGATGTAGCCGACCTCGCCGATCCCCGGGATCTTGTCGCTGCTGCCGCCGAAGTGCGCCTGGGTGGGGCTCGCGACGCCGTACGCCGCCACCGTCCCGTAGACCATCCCGACCGCCCAGCCGGCCAGCAGTGCCCAGCGGTGGAACCACCGGGTGAACAGCCCGCCGACCAGCGCCGGGAACGTCTGCAGGATCCAGATGCCGCCCAGCAGCTGGAAGTTGATCGCGACGGTCTTGTCCATGGCCAGCACGAAGACCAGCGCGCCCACCTTCACCAGCAGCGAGACCACCTTGGAGACCGTGGCCTCCTGGGCGGGCGTCGCGTCCGGCTTGAGGAAGTCCTTGTAGATGTTGCGGGTGAACAGGTTCGCCGCCGCGATGGACATGATCGCCGCGGGCACCAGCGCACCGATGCCGATGGCCGCGAACGCGACGCCCGCGAACCAGTCGGGGAAGACGTTCTCGAAGAGCTGCGGGATCGCGAGCTGGCCGTTGGTGACCTTGATGCCGGCCGCGATCGCCATGAAGCCGAGCAGCGCGAGCAGGCCCAGCATCAGCGAGTACAGCGGCAGGATCGCGGTGTTGCGGCGGATCACGTTACGGCTGCGCGAGGAGAGCGTCGCCGTGATCGAGTGCGGGTACATGAAGAGCGCCATCGCCGAGCCGAGGGCGAGCGTGGCATAGCCCCACATCCCCGCGGAGTTCGGCGCCAGCGCCCCACGGGGCGCCCCGGTGGCCGGGTTCTTCTGCGCGAACGCGTCCGCCGACTTGGCGAAGATGTCGTCGAATCCGCCCAGCTTGATCGGGATGTAGATGATCGCCACCACGATGACCAGGTAGATCAGCGCGTCCTTGACGAAGGCGATCAGCGCGGGAGCGCGCAGCCCGGACGAGTAGGTGTAGGCCGCCAGCACGGCGAAGGCGATGAACAGCGGCAGGTCCTTGAGGAACCAGTTGGTGCCGTCGCTGCCGCCGATGCCGAGCACGTCCAGCAGCGCCTGGATGCCGACCAGTTGGAGCGCGATGTACGGCATCGTGGCCAGGATGCCGGTGAGCGCCACCGCCAGCGAGAGCCCCTTGGAGCCGAACCGCCCGCGCACGAAGTCGGAGGTGGTCACATAGCCGTGCTTGTGCGACACCGACCAGAGCCGGGGCAGGAAGGTGAAGATCATCGGGTAGACGATGATCGTGTACGGCACCGCGAAGAACCCCGCGGCCCCGGACGCGTAGATCGCGGCCGGCACGGCCACGAAGGTGTACGCGGTGTACAGGTCGCCGCCGAGCAGGAACCACGTGATCCAGGTGCCGAACGACCGGCCGCCGAGGCCCCACTCGTCCAGCGAGAGGGCGTTCTCGGCGCGGCGCCAGCGCGCGGCCCAGAAGCCCATCACCGTCACGGCCAGGAAGAAGAAGACGAAGACGCCGAGCGCGACGCCGTTCACACCGTCCTTCACCGTGCCTCACCCCCGTCGCGGCCCGCGTCCGTGCCGTTCGCCGCACCGGTGCCGCCCGCCGCGGTGGCCCGGCGGCCGCGCTGGTCGTACTGCCACAGCTTGTACGCGGTCATGGTCAGCGCGGTCGAGATGACCACCCACAGGATCTGGTACCAGTAGAAGAACGGGATGCCGATGAACGCCGGGTCGACCTTCGCGTAGGAGCTCACCCAGAGCATCGCCACGACAGGGGCGAGCAGGCACAGCGCGATGACCACACGGACCGGCGTCACCACCGGTCTGCTCACTTGGGGTACCTCTGCATCAGACATTGGGGGCTCCGTCGGTTCGTCGGTCACCGTCACATCACTGATCACATCGTGATGCGCTGGAAATCTAGGCGACCCATCCGCATGAGGGAACCCCGTCCCGATAACGGGCGTATTGCGGTCTGCGCACGTCATCGACCCGCCGCGAGGTCCTTCGCCCGCGGCGGGCCACGTCAGTCCGCCGGGCGCTGGAGGCGGGCCACGAACTTGTAGCGGTCGCCGCGGTACACCGAGCGCACCCACTCCACCGGGCGGCCCTCCCCGTCCAGCGAATGGCGGGAGAGCATCAGCATCGGCAGCCCCACGTCGGTGCCGAGCAGGCCCGCCTCGCGCGGCGTGGCCAGGGACGTCTCGATGGTCTCCTCGGCCTGGGCGAGGTGGACGCCGTAGACCTCGTCGAGCGCGGTGTACAGCGACGTGTACTTGACGAGGCTGCGGCGGAGCGCGGGAAAGCGCTTGGCGGACAGGTGCGTGGTCTCGATGGCCATCGGCTCGCCGCTCGCCAGCCGCAGCCGTTCGATGCGCAGCACCCGCCCGCCCGCGCCGATGTCGAGCAGCCCCGCGAGGGTGTCGTCGGCGGTGACGTAGCCGATGTCCAGCAGTTGGGAGGTGGGTTCGAGGCCCTGGGCGCGCATGTCCTCGGTGTACGAGGTGAGTTGCAGCGCCTGGGAGACCTTCGGCTTGGCAACGAACGTGCCCTTGCCCTGGATGCGTTCGAGTCGGCCCTCCACCACCAGTTCCTGGAGGGCCTGCCGCACGGTGGTGCGCGAGGTGTCGAACTCGGCGGCGAGGGTCCGCTCGGGCGGCACCGCGGAGCCGGGCGCGAGCGTCTCCGTCATGTCGAGCAAGTGCCTCTTGAGGCGGTAGTACTTGGGCACGCGCGCCGTGCGGACGGCGGCCCCGCCCTCGGTCTCCGCGCTGGTGGCGTCGGTGCTCATGCTCCGCCTTCCGGGCTCCCCGCACAGGTCCGGCGCCGTGCCGGCCGCGGCTCACATCGTGGCACGGCCTTCTTCCGCGCCCCGCGGGAGCCGTGCCCTTCCTTATACACCGTCGGCACCCCGCCTGGTCTAGTCCACCCCGCATGTGGCGTCCGCGGCAGCCGTTCTGACGCGTTCTCTGCGCCGCGCCCCCTCGGGCCCCGTCCCTCCGGCACCACCCCGCCGTCCCCGTCCTGCTTGCGCCGTCCCTCCGGCGCGCCGTCCCTCCCGAGGCCCGCACGTTCTCACAAGTGTCGGTCCGGTAAAGGACGAGACGGGCGTTCCCGCCATGCTTGACACTCGTATAGGTCTAGGCCAAGCTCCCCACGTACTGGTCTACACCAATGCCCAGGACCCAGCCGCGCGGTCAGCTCACGCCTGATTCCTCGCCGTGGATGGGGGGTGCGGCAACCCTTGAGGAGGGTGACGTGAAGCGCACGCTGACAGCGGCGATCGGCATCGCGGGACTGATGGTCTCCATTGCGGCCTGCGGGGGCAGCAGCGACAAGGCCGGGAGCGAGGCGAACAGGCTCACGGTGTGGCTCACCGTCGACGCCCAGAACAACTGGCCCCAGCTGGTGAAGGACGCGGACGCCGCCCTCGAGAAGAAGCACCCGGGTGTGAAGATCACCCACGAGTACTACGGCTGGCCGGACAAGAACACCAAGCTGGACGCCGTGCTCGCCACCGACAAGGTGCCGGACGTTGTCGAGATGGGCAACACGGAGATGCTCGGCTACATGGTCAAGGGCGCCTTCGCGGAGGTGGACCCGTCGAAGTTCGACCACTCGGACGGCTGGCTGGACGGCCTCAAGGCGTCCGTCACCTACGAGGGCAAGACCTACGGGGTGCCGTACTACGCGGGCGGGCGGGTCGCCAACTGGCGCAAGGACATCGCCGCCGCCTCGGGCATCAAGACCACCCCGAAGAGCTACGACGAACTGCTCTCCGACCTGGACAAGATCCAGAAGAAGCAGGGGCCCGGGTTCAACGCCTGGTATCAGCCCACCCGCGACTGGTACGCGGGCATGTCCTTCGTCTACGACGCGGGCGGCGCCATCGCCAAGGAGCTGGGCGGCACCTGGAAGGGCACGCTCTCCTCGCCCGACTCCATCAAGGGCCTCAAGGAGTTCAAGCACGTCATCGACGCGTACATGCACGGTGACAAGACCAAGGACGAGTCGGACCGCTACATCGTCTACGGCCAGGGCAAGTCGGCCATGATCTTCGCCGCCGCCTGGGAGGGCGCCACCTCGGCCGACCCGAAGAACGACAAGACCGGCAAGCTCAAGGACAACGCCGTCAACTTCGTGATGCCCGGCCCCTCCGGCAAGAACATGCCCGTCTTCCTCGGCGGCAGCGACCTCGCCATCCCGGTGAAGTCCGGCGCGCAGGACCTGGCCGCCGAGTGGATCAACGACTTCGCCGGCGCCAAGGGCCAGAAGGGCCTGATGGCCAAGGGCAACCTGCCCAACAACAAGACCGACCTGGAGACCCAGAAGAAGGACCCGGCGACTGCGGTGCCCGCCATCGCGGCCGAGAGCAACTGGTTCGTGCCGATGGCGCCCGGCTGGGGCCAGGTCGAGAAGGCCCAGGTCCTCCAGACGATGCTGCAGAACATCGGCACCGGCAAGCAGTCCGTGGAGGCCGCCGCGAAGACGGCCGACGCCGCGATCGACAAGGTCATCAACAAGAAGTGACCCGGACCGTGCCGGGCGGCGGGGCCCCGTACGGGGGCCGGAGTTCCGCCGCCGGCAGGGGCCGGTTCCGTGCCGGGCGCGGACGGGTGCGGGCGGGCGCGGGCGGGCGCGGACCGGGCGTGGGCCGGCGGGCGCGCCGCCCGCCTCCGGGTGCCGGGCCGGCGGGGCCGCCGCCCGCATCCGCGGAGCCGGCACGGCACGCACCCCGCTGACGGCTGTGGCCGGGGGCCCGAACGCGCCTGCCGCAGGGGCCCGTGCACGGGGTGCGACCGGGAGGAGCCGCGCCCGGGTGCCGCAGGGAGCCCGTACGCGGGTCGGCAGGGAGCCCGTACGTGGGTGCCACAGGGAGCCCGTACGCGGGTGCCACCAGGAGAGGGACCGCTGAGGAGCGCGCCATGAGTGCCGCAGAGACAACCACCGCCGAGGTGCCGCCGGCGCGGCCCTCACCACCGCCCGGATCCGGGGCACCGGCGGGCCGGCCGCAGGACCGCCGCCCCCGGCCGGACGGCGGCAGACCCGGCCGGGCCCGCGGCGCCGCCGCCGCGCCCTGGGCACTGCTCGCGCCCTGTCTGCTGGTCCTGGTCCTGGTGCTGGGCTATCCGCTGGTCCGGCTGGTCACGCTCTCGTTCCAGGAGTTCGGGCAGTCCCAGCTGTGGGGCTTCAAGCCGGCGGAGTCGGCCGGCTTCGACAACTTCTCCACAGTCCTCGGCGACGGCGAGTTCTGGGCCGTGGTGCTGCGCACCGTGATCTTCGCGGCGGGCTCGGTCGTCGTCACCATGGTGCTGGGCATGCTGATCGCTCTGGTGCTCCAGCGGGTCTCGCCCTGGGTGAAGACGCTGGTCAACATCGCGCTGGTGGCGAGCTGGGGCATGCCCGTCATCGTCGCCACCACCATCTACAAGTGGATGTTCGACTCCGACTACGGCGTCCTCAACTACCTGCTCAGCAAGCTGCCCGGGGTCGACGTGATCGGCCACAACTGGTTCGCGAGCGGTCCCCAGGGCCTCGCCGTGATCATGCTGCTGGTGGTGTGGGGCGCCGTGCCGTTCGTCGTGATCACGCTCACCGCCGGCCTCACCCAGGTGCCCATGGAGCTTCAGGAGGCGGCGCGGCTGGACGGAGCCGGCTCCTGGGGCGTCTTCCGGCATGTCACCGTCCCCGTCCTCAAGCCCATCCTGGTGATGCTCACGACCCTCTCCGTCATCTGGGACATGGGCGTCTTCCCCCAGGTCTTCGTGATGCGCGGCGGCCACCCCGAGGCCGAGTTCCAGCTCCTGACGACCTACTCGTACGACAAGGCCTTCCAGGTCAACGACTACGGCGGCGGCTCCGCCATCGCCCTGCTCACCGTCGTCCTGCTGCTGGGCGTGGTGGCGGTGTACATGCGTCAGATGCTGAAGATCGGGGACGTCGAATGAGCGGTATGAGCGGTGTGAGCAGCGCGACCACTGTGAGCGGTGCGGCCCCCACGAGCGGCGTGGGCGCCGCAGGATCGGCGCCGGCCCCCCGCCGGCGCGGCCCGGCCCACCGCGGCCGGGTGGGCTGGAACCTCCTCGGGCTCTGCATCTTCGTCGGCGCGGGATTCCCCGTCTACTGGATGCTCGACACCGCCTTCAAACCGGCGCGCGACGCCATCGACCCCACCCCTCACCTGCTGCCCACCAGCCTCACCCTGGACAACTTCCGCCGGGCGCTGCAGATCGCTGATTTCTGGGGTCCGGTGGGGCGCAGCCTGACCGTGTCGCTGACGGTGGTGGTCATCGGCATGGCGATCGGCCTGCTGGCGGCGCTCGCCATCTCGCGGTTCGCGTTCCGGGGGCGGAAGATCGTGATCGTCGGGATCCTCGCGGTGCAGATGGTGCCGCTGGTCGCGATGATCATCCCGGTCTTCCTGCTGCTGAACGACCTCGGTCAGTACGACAAGCTCAGCGGCCTGATCGTCACGTATCTGACCTTCGTGCTGCCGTTCACCGTCTGGACGCTGCGGGGCTTCATCGTCAACATCCCCAGGGAGCTGGAGGAGGCCGCCATGGTCGACGGCTGCACCCGCACCGGCGCCTTCCTGCGGGTGGTCTTCCCGCTGCTCGCCCCGGGCATGGTGGCCACCTCCGTGTACGGCTTCATCCAGGCCTGGAACGAGTACCTGTACGCCCTGATGCTGATGAGCCAGCAGCACCAGACGGCCACGGTCTGGCTCGGCAACTTCACCACCAAGCACGGCACCGAGTACGCGCCGATGATGGCGGGCGCCACGATGATGGCGGTGCCGATGGTGGTCCTCTTCCTGCTCGTCCAGCGCAAGATGGCGGCGGGCCTGACGGCGGGCGCGGTGAAGGGCTGATGGCTTCCTCCGCACCGCGGCCGCTGCCCGCGCGCCCGTCGTCGTCGCCCGCGCCGCCGGCACCACCGTCGCTGCCGGCGGCTGCCCATGCCATCGGCCTCGCCGTCACCGCACCGGTCCCCCGCGGGCTGCCGCCGTCCGCCGCGGTCACCCGTCCAAGGAGCTTTCGATGACCACACTCGCCGGCCACACGGACACCCTGACCCGCGACGCCCTCACCGTCCTGCAGCCCGGTTTCACCGGCACCCGCGCCCCCGACTGGCTGCTGCGCAGGCTGGGGGAGGGCCTGGCCTCCGTCGCCCTCTTCGGCCGCAACGTCGACTCGCACGAGCAGGTCGCCGCGCTCACCGCGCAGCTGCGCGCGGAGCGGGACGACGTCCTGGTCACCATCGACGAGGAGGGCGGCGACGTCACCCGTCTGGAGGCACGCACCGGCTCCACGTTCCCCGGCAACCACGCGCTCGGCGCCGTCGACGACACCGCACTCACCCGCGAGGTGGCCTTCGAGCTGGGCCGCCGCCTCGCGGCCTGCGGCGTCAACCTCAACTGGGCGCCGTCCGCCGACATCAACTCCAACCCCGGCAACCCCGTGATCGGCGTACGGTCCTTCGGCGCCGACACCGCCCTGACCGCGCGGCACACCGCCGCCTACGTGGAGGGGCTCCAGGCCGCCGGGGTCGCCGCCTGCACCAAGCACTTCCCGGGGCACGGCGACACGGCCGTCGACTCGCACCACGCCCTGCCGCGCATCGACGCGGACCTGGAGACGCTGTACGCCCGTGAGCTGGAGCCGTTCCGCGCGGCCATCGCGGCCGGGTCGCGCGCGGTGATGACCGCGCACATCCTCGTCCCCGCGCTCGACCCTGAGCGGCCCGCCACCCTCTCCCGGCGGATCCTCACCGGCCTGCTCCGCGAGGAGCTGGGCCACGACGGGCTGATCGTCACCGACGGCATGGAGATGCAGGCGATCACCGCCGCCTACGGCATCGAACGCGGCAGCGTGCTGGCCATCGCCGCGGGCGCGGACGCGATCTGCGTGGGCGGCGGGCTCGCGGACGACGACACGGTGCGCCGGCTGCGGGACGCGCTGGTGTCCGCGGTGCGCTCAGGCGACCTGCCGGAGGAACGTCTCGCGGACGCCGCGGCCCGGGTCCGCGACCTGGCCGGCTGGACGGCCGCGACCACGCCCCGCGGCGTCTCCTACGACGGGGGCCGGGCGGTCGAGGTGGGCCTGGAGGCGGCCCGGCGGGCGCTGCGGGTGACCCGGGACGCGTCGGCGCCGGACGCCGCCCGCCCGGTCACCGAGCCGCCGTTCGTCGCCGCCTTCACCCCGGTCGCGAACATCGCGGTCGGCGACGAGACGCCCTGGGGCGTCGCGGCGGAGCTCCAACGGCTGCTCCCGGGCACCAGGACGGGCAGCTTCGGCGGCGCGGACGGGGACGCGGGCGCGCGGGCGCTCGCCGCCGCCGGCGGCGACCGCATCGTCGCGGTGGTCCGCGACGCGCACCGCCACCCGTGGATGGCGGCCGCCCTGGACACCCTGCTCGCCGCCCGCCCCGACACGGTCGTCGTCGAGATGGGCGTCCCCCAGGCCACCCCCCGCTCCGCCCTGCACATCGCCACCCACGGCGCGGCACGGGTATGCGGCGCGGCAGCGGCAGAAGCACTCACGCGCCACTGAGACCCGAGTCACCCGTACACCTCCCCCACACGAACACGCCCGCCCGGCCCGTCGGGTGGGTGGACGGGTGTGGGACCGGTCGGGGTTGGGCGGGGCGTTGATGGGGGGCTGCGCGGGAACCTCCACGGGTGGGTGGTCGGGTGTGAGGCCTCAGGGGCTGGGTGGGCCCGGATGAGGGGCGCGGGGAACTGCGCGGCAACCCCCTCCGGCAGGTGGCCGGGCAGCAGACCGCAAGGCGCTCGGCCCGACGCCCCGCCGCAGGCGCGTCATGGGGCGCGGCCCACGCAGCGGAGCTGCCCCCACAGCCGGCTCAGCGACGCCGCGGCAACTCCGCAAGCCCCTCAGCCAGCAGTGTGAACGCATGCTCGGCGTCCCGCACCGCCCCGGCATGACGCTCGTCGGCCGACTCCCCGTACGCCAGGCGCTGAGCGTTGTCCCGCGCCAGCGCCCACTGCACCGCGACGATCTGCACGGCCGCCAGCCGCGCCGTCAGCGGTGACGTGCCCGCCGTGTCGCACAGCGCCTCGGCGAGTGCCCGCTCCGCACCGGCCCTGAAGCGCTCCAGGCGGGCGACCAGCGGGGGATTGTCGAGGATCATCCGGTACAGCGCCCGCACCTCGGGCCGGTCGTTCAGACCCGTGATCGGGTCGCGCTCGCGCAGCCCCGTGAGGAAGTGCGCGCGCAGCGCCGCGAGCGGGGCGCTGCCCTCGGGCCGGCCCCGCACCACCCGGGCCGGCTCGTCCTCGTGGTCGGCGAAGCGGTGCACGACCAGGTCTTCCTTGCTGGGGAAGTACGCGAAGAGCGTGCGCTTCGAGACCTCCGCCGCCTCGGCGACCTGCGCCACGGACACCTGCGTGAAGCCGTGCTCGAGGAAGAGCGCGATCGCCGCCTCCGAGATCGCCGCATGCGTCCGCCGCTTCTTGCGTTCCCGCAGCCCTGGCTCGCCGTTCACCCCCGCAGGATAGCAGGAGGTAGCCTCGGGATAATTCTGCACCTGGTATATATTCGCACCGAGGCGACTGAAGGTCGGTCGGGCGCAGGAGCGCGGAAGTGGGAGCTGATCATGGCGACGGTGCACGAGACGGGACCCCGGACGGAGCCCGAGCCGCGGGCAGAGAGCGCGGTGGAGACGGAGGGCGCGGCGGAGGCAGAGGCCGAGGTGGTCGTGGTGGGCGCCGGCCCGACCGGCCTCACGCTCGCCCATGAACTGGCCCTGGCCGGTGTACGGACCCTCGTCCTGGAGCGTCTCCGGCGCCCCGTCGAGCAGGTGAAGGGCGGCGGGATCCAGCCGCGCACCGCCGAACTGCTGGAGTTCCGGGGGCTGCTGACGCCGGTGCTGCGCAGGTCCCTGCCGCGGGAGCCGGTGGGCGGCCACTTCGCGATGCTGCCGGTGCCGCTGGACTGCACGTCCTACCGGACCCGGCACCCGTACCCGGTGGCGGTCCCGCAGTGCGAGGTCGAGGAGGTGCTGGCGGAGCGCGCCGTCGCGCTCGGCGCCCGCATCCGGCGCGGCACCGAGGTCACCGCAGTGGACGCGTCCGGTCCGGGCGACGGTGTGACGGTCACCGCGGACGGCCTGCGGGTACGGGCGCGCTACCTGGTCGCGTGCGACGGCGGCAGGAGCACGGTGCGCAAGCTGCTCGGCCTGCCGTTCCCCGGCCGGGACGGCACCTATGTGGCGACGCTGGCCGACGTCCGGCTGTCCGCCGTGTCGCCCCTGGTACCCCAGCGCAACGGGCACATCAGCAGCCTCAGACGCGAGGCGGGCGGGTACTGGGCGATGCTGGTGCCGGTCGGCGGCGGACGGTACCGGTTCACCTTCGGGCGCGCGGGTGGTGCGGACGGCGCGGGGGGCGTAGACGGTGCGGGGGGTGCGGGAGTCACTGGTGGCGCGGGAGCCACTGGCGGCGCGGGCGCTGCCGACGGCGCGGCCGCCACCCGGGAGGGCTCGACGAGGCACGACTCGACCCGGGACGCCGCCACCCGGAACCCCCTCACCCGGGACGTCCCGGTCACGCACGACGAGATCGCGGCGGCGCTGCGGGCGGTGTACGGCGAGGAGACCGTGCTCGACGGCGTGGACAACGCCGGGCGGTTCACCGACGCCACCCGCCAGCTGGTCCGGTACCGCGAGGGGCGGGTGCTGTTCGCGGGGGACGCGGCGCACATCCACCCGCCGCTCGGCGGCCAGGGCCTCAACCTGGGCGTGCAGGACGCGTTCAACCTCGGCTGGAAGCTGGCCGCGGCCCTCCGGGGCCGGGCGCCGGACGGCCTGCTGGACAGCTACCACGCGGAGCGGCACCCGGTGGCGGCCCAGGTGCTGCACCACACCTCGGCGCAGCGCGTCCTCGCGGACCCGGCGCCGACCGAGGACGTCGCCGCGCTCCGCGACATCGTCACGGACCTGCTGCGGCTGCCGGACGCCAACCGCCACGTCGCGGGCCTGATGTCCGGGCTGTCACTCCGCTATGAACTGCCCGGCGAGCACCCCCTCACCGGGCACCGGGTGCCGGACCTCGACCTCGCCACCGGGGCCGGAGACACCCGGCTGTCGGCACTCCTCCGCACCGGGCGCCCGGTCCTGCTCGACCTGGCCGGCGTCGTCCCGCCCACCCTGAGCCTGCCGGCCGGCATCGACATGGTCCGCGCCACCAGCCCCGAGCCCCCCGCTGCCGCAGCGCTCCTCCTCAGGCCCGACGGCTACGTCTGCTGGGCCGCGGACGACACCGCGGAGTGCCGTCGCACGCTGCTTCCCGCGATACGCGAACACCTGACGACGGCGACTTGAGCGCCCGGCCGCGCCCCCGTGGGCGCACGCGTGCGTGATCGCGGCGGAGCCGTGCTGAAGGGGGCGCGGGGAACTGCGCGGGCACTCCCACCGGCCGGTGGTCAGGCGGAGGACCGCGAGGGGTCGGGCCTGGTGGCCCGCCGCGGGCGAGCCGGTCCGCCGAAGAGCGCGCCGATCACAACCCCTGCCAGTCGGGCTTGGCGGCAAACGTCTGACGGAAGTAGTCCGCGAGCTTCAACTCCGCCGCCGCGGCCTCGTCCACCACCACCGTGGCGTGCGGATGCAGCTGAAGCGCGGACGCCGGACAGACCGCCGCCACCGGCCCCTCCACGCTCGCCGCCACGGCCGCCGCCTTCCCCGCGCCCGTGGCGAGCAGCACCACATGCCGGGCCTTGAGGATCGTGCCGATGCCCTGGGTGATCACATGCCGCGGCACCTGTTCGACGTCGCCGTCGAAGAAGCGCGCGTTGTCGAGCCGGGTCTGCTCGGTCAGCGTCTTGATGCGGGTGCGGGACGCCAAGGACGAGCAGGGCTCGTTGAAGCCGATGTGGCCGTCCGTGCCGATGCCCAGGAGCTGGAGGTCGACCCCGCCGGCCTTCTCCAGCGTCTCCTCGTACGCGGCGCACGCCGCGGGGATGTCGGCGGCCCGGCCGTCCGGACCCATGAACGACTCGGGCCCGAGCCCCAGCGGCTCCAGCACCTGGCGCCCGAGCACCGAGCGGTAGGACTCGGGATGGTCCGCGGGCAGCCCCACGTACTCGTCGAGCTGCGCTATGCGCGCCCGGGAGGCGTCCACGGCACCGGAGCCGACCTTGGCCGCCAGCGCCTCGTAGACGGGCAGCGGTGTGGATCCTGTGGCGACGCCGAGCACGGCGTCGGGCTTGCGTCGGAGCAGCTGTGCCATGGCCTCGGCGATCAGCTCGCCGCCCACCTTGGCGTCCGGGACGATGACAACTTCCACGCTGGTCCTGCCGATCTGAAGAGTTCCCGACTCAGGGCGTATGCGCATGGACACGCATAGTGGACTAGACCAATCTAGCAGAGGGGTCTGGCGCTGCGCCGCCCCGTCCCGGGTAGTGAAACGGTCCCGGGGGGAGCGCAACGGGCTCCGGGGTGCGGACGGAGCCCGGGGAACGAGACGGAGCCAGGGGGTGCGAGACGGAAGGGAAGGCGCCCCCGTCCCGCACCGCCGCCGGACGCCGTGCGAACCGCTCGGGTCCGGGGTCACCCGGGGACCGCCCCGGGCCGGGGCCGGGGCCGCACCGAGCCGGAACATGGCCGGAGCCGGAACCGGAATTCGTGCTGCCGATGGAGGGAGTGGCGGAGGAGGTCCAGCCGATCCTGGAGATCGTTCCGCTCCAGCGGCTCGCCCACGAGGCGACCCTCGCCCGCGGCCGGGATCCGGACGCACCCCGCGCCCTGGCAAAGATCACAGAAACCTACTGAGCACCAGTACCCCGGCACCCCTATGGGGCGCGGGGAACTGCGCGAGCAGGCCCCACCGGCCGTTGGCCGGGCAGCAGACCGCGGGGGGCTGGGCGGACCCGGATCGGGGGTGCGGGGAACTGCGCGAGCAGGCCCCACCGGCCGTTGGCCGGGCACGAGACCGCGGGGGGCTGGGCGGACCCGGATCGGGGGTGCGGGGAACTGCGCGAGCAGGCCCCACCGGCCGTTGGCCGGGCACGAGACCGCGGGGGGCTGGGCGGACCCGGATCGGGGGCGCGGGGAACTGCGCGAGAACCCGCCACCGGCAGGTGGCCAGGCAGCAGACCGCAAGGGGCTCGTCCCGGCGGCCCGCGGCCCCCCGCCACGCTTCCGGACCGCAGCCCCACCGGCCGCCGGCCGGATGCGTGCGAGGATGCCGGAGCGCGGGCACCGGCCCGCGCCCGTCCGGCGCAGGAGGACAACGCACATTGGCCACGCACGACAGACGCACCGCACGGCACACCCACAGCGCGCACGCCGACAGCCCGCACACGAACACACCGCAGACATCCGCCCCCGACCGGTGCGCCCTGCGCGCCGACTGCTCCCGCTGCTTCGCCCTCTGCTGCGTGGCCCTCCCCTTCGGCGCCTCCGCCGACTTCGCCGTCGACAAGCCCGCCGGCCGCCCCTGCCACCACCTCCGGGACGACTTCCGCTGCGGCATCCACGCCCGGCTCCGCCCCAGCGGCTTCACCGGATGCACCGTCTTCGACTGCTTCGGGGCCGGCCAGAAGGTCTCACAGGTGACCTTCGGGGGCCGCGACTGGCGGCAGGACCCGGACACCGCACCCCGCATGTTCGAGGTCTTCCCCGTCATGCGGCAGCTCCACGAACTCCTCTGGTACCTCACCGAGGCCCTGACCCTGCCCCGCGCCCGCCCCCTCCACGCCGAACTGCGCCGGATGCTCGGCCGTACGGAACACCTCACCCTGAGCGGCCCGGACGAACTCACCCGGCTGGACGTCGCCGCGCACCGGGCCGAAGCGGCCGAACTGCTGCTGCGCGCCGGTGAGCGGGTACGGGCGGGAGTGCCCGGCCCCAGGCGGAACCACCGGGGCGCCGACCTCATGGGTGCCCGGCTGCGCGGCGCGGACCTGCGCGGCGCCGGCCTCCGCGGCGCCGTCCTCGTCGCCGCGGACCTCACCGGCGCCGATCTGACCGGGGCCGACCTCACCGGCGCCGACCTCCGGGACGCGGACCTGACCGGCGCCGACCTCTCCGGAGCCGTCTTCCTCACCCAGGCCGCCCTGAACGCCGCCAGAGGCGACCGCACCACCCGCATCCCGGCCGCCCTCACCCGCCCCGTCCACTGGTCGGCGCCCCACGACCGCCCCACAAGTACTCAACAACAACAAACATCTCCGAACGCATAGACACGGGAGAATGGTCTAGTCCACAATCGGCAGAGTCCTCCGTCCTTCCCGCACAGAAGGACGGACCGAGGAACCGGCGCTCTCTGCCCTGACTGCGCCGGCTCCTCCCTCGGCGGCCGGGACCGCACACCCGGCGGCCGATTCTGCTCGGGGCTGCGGTGCCTTGGTATCCCCTGCTCGTCGAGAGCTTGGGGGAGGGTTGAGGGTCCCTCCCAGGCGCCGCGGCCCGCGAGTGCCTGGCCCGCGGCGGTCCGCAGGCCGCCGGGTACGCTCGGCAGGGTGCCCTCCATGAACGATCTCGTACGCCAGCACACCGCCCTGTCCGAGAAGGACCTGGAGTGGCTGCACCTGCTGGTCTCGGAGTGGCAGCTCCTCTCCGACCTGTCCTTCGCCGACCTCGTCCTGTGGGTCCCCACCCGGGACGGCACGCGCTATGTCTCCGTCGCGCAGATGCGCCCCAACACCGGACCCACCTCGTACCAGGACGACATGGTCGGCCACCTCGTGCCGCGCGGCCGCCGTCCCATGCTGGACATCGCCCACGACGAGGCGAGGATCGTGCGCGAGGGGGACCCCGAGTGGCGCGAGGAGGTGCCCGTCAGGGTCGAGTCGATCCCGGTCAGCCGGGACGGTCGGGTGCTCGGCGTGATCGCCCGCAACACCAACCTGCTCACCGTCCGCACCCCCTCCCGCCTCGAACTCACCTACCTGCAGAGTGCGTCCGACCTGGCCCAGATGATCGCCGCCGGCGCGTTCCCGTTCCCCGACCAGCAGGTCGACATGGACGCCTCACCGCGGGTCGGCGACGGCCTCATCCGGCTGGACGCCGAGGGCTTCGTGCAGTACGCCTCGCCCAACGCACTCTCCGCGTACCACCGCCTCGGCCTCGCCGCCGACCTCGTCGGTCACCACCTCGGCAGGACCACCGCGGAACTCGCCCCCTCGCACGGCCCCGTCGACGAGGCGTTGGCCAAGGTCGCCAGCGGCTGGGCGCCGCGGGAGTTCGAGGTGGAGGGCGAGGAGTGCGTGATCCAGGGCCGCGCCATCCCGCTGAAGCCCAAGGGGCCCCGGATCGGTTCCCTGGTGCTGCTGCGCGACGTGACGGAACTGCGCCGCCGGGAGCGGGAGCTGATCACCAAGGACGCCACCATCCGGGAGATCCACCACCGGGTGAAGAACAACCTCCAGACGGTGGCGGCCCTGCTGCGGTTGCAGGCCCGCCGGATCGGCTCGGACGCCGGCCGGGAGGCCCTGGAGGAGGCGGTGCGGCGGGTCGGCTCGATCGCCATCGTGCACGAGACGCTGTCCCAGACCCTGGACGAGCGCGTGGAGTTCGACGAGATCGCCGACCGGGTGCTCGCCATGGTCGCCGAGATCGCCCCGGGCAAGGTCACCGGACGGCGCGCCGGGCGCTTCGGCATCCTGGAGGCGGAGGTCGCCACCCCGCTCTCCATGGTGCTCACCGAGCTGCTGCAGAACGCCCTGGAGCACGGCTTCCGCACCGGCGAGCACGGCACCGTCGAGGTCTCCGCGGTGCGCGGCGGCTCGCCGAAGGAGGCTCGCCTGCTGGTCACCGTGCAGGACGACGGTGTCGGTCTCCCGGACGGCTTCGACCCCAAGCAAGGGGGGAACCTGGGCCTGCAGATCGTCCGCACCCTGGTCGAGGGCGAGCTGAACGGCTCGTTCGACATGCTCCCCGCCCCGGACCGCGGCACCCAGGTCCTCCTGGACATCCCCGTCCGAGCAGAGAAACCCTCCACGCCTTCCCGCTGAGCCACCCCGGGCCACCCAGGGGCGTGGGGCTGTTGCATCGTGCGGCTCCGCCGCGTGGGCGCGAACGGGTCCCACCGGCCGGTGGGTGAGGACTGGACCGCAAGGGGCTGGGCCCGGTGGCCCGCCGCAGGCGCGTCCTGGCTGGGCGTACAGTTCCCCGCGCCCCTTCAGGGCGCAGGGCGCCCCCCCAACCGGCAGGTGGCCGGGCACAGGGCGACCGGAAACAGGAAGGCCCCGGACCGGTGGGTCCGGGGCCTTCCTGATCATGTCTTCGGTGGTACTGCGCGCTGCTGCTCGGGGGCGGGGGATGCATACTCGCTCGTGACGAGTTGTGCCGTAGGGGGCACATGCGCCGCCGGGCTCAGGCTCGTGCGGGGGCGTGGGCGTCAGGCGCTGGCCTGACGTGCCCGGTTGCGGGCGGCGCGGCGCTTCATTGCGCGGCGCTCGTCCTCGCTGAGGCCACCCCAGACGCCGGAGTCCTGGCCGGACTCAAGCGCCCACTGCAGACACTGCTCGACAACGGGGCAGCGACGGCAGACGGCCTTGGCTTCCTCGATCTGCAGCAGCGCAGGACCGGTGTTGCCGATGGGGAAGAACAGCTCGGGGTCTTCCTCGCGGCAAACGGCGTTGTGACGCCAGTCCATGGCTGCTACCTCTCTTGCGTCTTCATAACGTGCGGGGCTTGTGAATGTGAACGCTTTCACGAATCCCCCGCCAAGGGAAGGGCCAGCTACCGGTTCCCCGGTATTGGTCCTGAGATGTGAGGAGGGGATCCGGCGCTCCCTGGGGCCGCTGGTGCGGGCCTCCCGAGCGCCACGTAGAGATTCGCAAACCTCGGCGGCGGATACAACCCCTTCCGGAAAGTTTTTTTTGATTCCTCGGTGTCGACTCGGTCACAGCCGTACTTCCATGGGGTGGAAGATGGGCTAAACGTTCGAGTGAAAGGACTTTGAGCCCTTCGACTCACACAATCACACGCAGTGCACGGCGTACGCCTGTGAACGTCACGCTCGTACGCAGTCCCAGGTGGTCTCCGTCCATCTGAAGGGGGAGTGGCACCTTCGAATGCAAGGTGAAGTCCGTGAGGTCGTGCAGCGACACCGCATGCTTGCCCCGCGGCCCCCGCTCGGGCGACGAAGTGAGCAGTTGGGTGCCGTACCGGGTCACCGCGGCGGGCGTCAGACGCTTCAGTCCGAGCACGTCGAGGCCGGTGTCGAAGGACGCCCGCGGGGAGGCGTACACCGGGCGATTGCCCAGGTAGGTCCAGGGTGCGGTGTTGCAGACTATGGACAGCACGAGGTCGTGCACGGGGTCGGAGCCGGGCCGCTCCAGGGTGATGGTGCCGTGCCTGCGGTTGGGGTCCTCCAGGAAGTGCCGCAGGAGCTGGCGGATATAGAGCGCGTGGGTCGAGCGCTTGCCGCGCTCCCGCTGCTGTTCGACTCGGCCGACCACTCCTGCGTCGAAGCCGAGGCCCGCGCAGAAGGTGAACCATCGGGGTGGCGCGGCCTCGTCGGCGGTGCGCGCCGTGCCTGCCGCGAGACCGAGCCCCACGGTCCGCTCGCTGCCCCGGCGCAGCGCGTCCAGCAGCGCGCCGGTCGCCTCCACGACGTGGTTGGGCAGCCCGAGCGCGCGCGCGAACACATTGGTGGAGCCGCCGGGCACCACGGCGAGGCGGGGCAGCCGGTCCGGGTCGGGGCCGTGGTGCAGCAGACCGTTGACGACCTCGTTGACGGTGCCGTCGCCGCCCAGGGCGACCACCAGGTCGACGTCATCGCGTTCGGCGGCCTGCCGCCCCAGGTCCCGGGCGTGCCCGCGGTACTCGGTGGTGACGGCGTCGAGCTTCATCTCGCTCGCCAGTGCATGGGTGAGGACGTCCCGTGTGCGCGCACTCGTGGTGGTTGCCGCCGGATTGACCACGAGAAGAGCACGCATGCGCAGCAGGGTACCCACCGGGCGGTAACCGGCCCAGTCCGAGGGCCGCGCCCAGTCCGCGCCGGGGCGGCGGACGGCGCCGACGCACCGCGACGCGGTACGGGGCCGGCCGGCCCGGGCCCCGGCCCGGTGCGCCGCCCGCGGACGGTCCGGGCGCCCGCCGGGGCTACTCTGCTGGGGTGACCTCTGAGCAGACCCCCGCACCGCAGACACGCCAGGACGAGCCCCGCCCGGGGCGGCTGACGCTGGCCGCCGCGCTGGCCGGCCTGGAGGGCGTCGCGCTGGTGGTCGCCGGTGCCTATCTGCTGGTGATGGGCGTCGCGGGGGACCCGGACGACCGCCGGCAGGCGGTGACGGCCGGGATCACGCTGCTGGTGCTCGCGCTGCTGCCGCTCCTCGCCGCCCGCGGACTGCTGCTGCGCCGCCGGTGGAGCCGGGGGCCCGCGGTCATCACGCAGGTTCTGGCGCTGCCGGTGGCGTGGAACCTCCTGCAGGCCGACAGCCTGCTGATCCCGGGCGGGATCGTGCTCGCGGTGGTCGCGGTGACGGCACTCGTCCTGCTGGTGAATCCGGCCACCACGAAGGCCCTGGGCATCCGCGGCCCGGGCGACCTTTCCTGAACTCGGGGCTTCCCCCGGGTTTCCCAGGGGCGCGGGGAACCGCGCGGCAAGCCGCCACCGACCGGTGGTCAGGTAAGAGGACCGACCGGTGGCCAGGAAAGAGACCGGAAGCGGCTGGGGCCGGTGGCCCGCCGCCAGGCGCGTGGTGGCCGTCCACCACTGTCTGGAGGGCTTTCCCACTGCCTCAAAGCCGGGGAGGTACCCCCAGAGGTGCCCCGGCAGCTCCCCGCGCCCCTTGGGGGACCGGCACAGGGGAACCCCCCAAGTGCTACTCCTCCACCAGCAGCTTCTCGCGCAGCTGCGCCAACGTCCTGGCGAGCAGCCGGGACACATGCATCTGTGAGATGCCGACTTCCTGCGCGATCTGCGACTGGGTCATGTTGCCGAAGAAGCGCAGCAGAAGAATCCGCTTCTCGCGCGGCGGCAGATCCTCCAGCAGCGGCTTCAGCGACTCGCGGTACTCGACGCCCTCCAGGGCCTCGTCCTCCGCGCCCAGGGTGTCGGCGACCGCCGGCGACTCGTCGTCGGTGTCGGGCACGTCCAGCGAGAGCGTGGAGTAGGCGTTCGCCGACTCCAGGCCCTCCAGGACCTCCTCCTCCGAGATGCTCAGCTTCTCGGCCAGCTCGTGCACCGTGGGGGAGCGGCCGTGCAGCTGGGAGAGCTCCGCGGTGGCCGTCGTCAGCGCCAGCCGCAGCTCCTGGAGCCGGCGCGGCACCCGCACCGCCCAGCCCTTGTCGCGGAAGTGCCGCTTGATCTCGCCGACGACCGTGGGGGTGGCGTAGGTGGAGAACTCCACGCCGCGGTCCGGGTCGAAGCGGTCGACGGACTTGATCAGGCCGATGGTGGCGACCTGCGTAAGGTCGTCCAGCGGCTCGCCGCGGTTGCGGAAGCGGCGCGCCAGGTGCTCGACGAGCGGCAGGTGCATCCGCACCAGCTGGTTGCGCAGCTCCGCGTACTCGGGTGTGCCGGCGGGCAGCGAGCGCAGCTCGACGAAGAGCGCCCGGGCACCGCTCCGGTCCTGCGGGTCGTGCGACGCGGGACGGCTGTGCGCCGGAGGGGTCTCCTGGGCGCGCCGCGGCTCGGCCGCCCCGGGCGCCGACTGCGCCTGGGCCGGCTGCCGGGCAGCCTGCTGCTCTTCTGCTTCCTGCACCTGGTGGGTCCGTTCCGTGTCCCGCTCGGTGCCCGCGCCCT
Organism: Streptomyces sp. DSM 116793; assembly: GCF_057320905.1. NCBI lineage: Bacteria > Bacillati > Actinomycetota > Actinomycetes > Kitasatosporales > Streptomycetaceae > Streptomyces > Streptomyces sp. DSM 116793. The sequence goes on from NZ_CM170494.1 coordinate 6,466,655, forward strand.
GCCGGGCGCCTCGCCCGTGCTCGCTCATGTGTCCCGCCCTCCCCCGGCTGCCTCCCCCGGCTGCCGCTGGGGGTGCCCCCAGAGCTGCCCCGAGGTCGCCGCCTCGTCCGGCCGGTGCATCGCGCTCGTCCTTGTCGCTCGGCTCTGTCTGCCCGGGCCGCCCCGGGGCGGCGGCCGGGGGGACGTCCTGGGGGTGCGGCCGTGCCTGCTGCTCCGGGATGCCGCTCGGCGCGCCCTGCGTCCCGTGGCCGCCGGTGGCTCCGTCGCCGCCCGTGCCGGTGCGGCCGTGGCGTCCTGGAGAGGTCCGCCCGGTGGCCCCGGTGGCGTCCGCGCTCCCGGCGGGGGAGTGCTGTGTGATGTTCTTGCCGCGCCCTTCGTCCCGCACCGGCCCTTCCCCGTTCCTCACGCCGGCCCGGGTCCCGCGCCGCGCTGTTTGTAGAGGCTGATCGAGACGGTGTTGTCCTTGGCGACCGAGGAGTCCACCTTTCCGGCCAGGGCCGAGAGCACCGTCCAGGCGAAGGTGTCGCGCTCCGGGGCGCGGCCGTCGGTGGTCGGGGCGGACACCGTCACCTCCAAGGAGTCGTCGATAAGCCGGAAGACGCAGCTCAGCACGGAACCGGACACGGCCTGCTGAAGCAGGATCGCGCAGGCCTCGTCCACGGCGATGCGCAGATCCTCGATCTCGTCGAGGGTGAAGTCCAAACGCGCCGCGAGGCCGGCCGTGGCCGTCCGCAGCACCGACAGGTAGGCACCCGCAGCGGGGAGCCGGACTTCCACGAAGTCCTGGGTCCCGGGCTCGCCTGCGATCTCGGACACCCTCACCTCCAAGGTGGTACAAGCTCTTTCGGCCCGGGAGACGTGTCCCGGGCATCGCGATACGTGGTTCAGCGGTGACGCTATCGCGCGCCTGGGTGGCACGTCTCGGGACCCCAGCCCCTTCCTGTCACTCATAGTAAACCTACGGGTACACTCCGTGGCTAGGGGTGTGCGGGGCCCAATTGGGAAGAGCGCGCGCCGGGTTGACGTACCCATGCGCCGGGCGGTCGAATCGTGACGGCGCGCCCCCGCGGAGACCTGGTCATACAAGGACGTTGTCCACGAAGCACCAGCGCCAGGCCTCGCCCGGCTCGTAGCTCCGCATCACAGGGTGTCCGGTCTGCTTGTAGTGCTCGGTGCCGTGCTGCAGGGGTGAGGAGTCGCAGCATCCGACGTGACCGCACTCCAGACAGAGCCGCAATTGCACCGGGTGGGTGCCGGCGGCCAGGCACTCCAGGCAGGTTTCGCTCTGCGGCGCCGGCTCGGTCTCCGGCAGCGCCGCGAGGTGCGAGCACTCTTTCATCGGTTATCTCTCCGTTGCGCCCATTGGTCCTCAGAATAGCCAGGTTACGATGCCTGACCTGGGCCTGCCGCCTAGATCGGAAACCCGGGCCGCAGGCGCACCGGGTGGCGCACGGGTCGTCACGGTTCGTAGGGACGCGAGGAACCACGATGCGCGCCGCGGAAGGAGACGGGCGGAGCCGATGGACGCACTGCCTCTGCTGTTGCTGGTCGCGGGCGGTGCGGCCGTCGCCGGCGCGGCACGCCGGCTGCCCGTCCCCGCGCCGCTGCTGCTCGTAGCGGCGGGGCTCGCGGTCTCCTATGTGCCCGGCGTGCCCGGCTACACGCTCGATCCGCACATCGTCCTCCCGCTGCTGCTGCCGCCGCTGCTCTACACGGCGGCGACCGACAGTTCGTACCTGGACCTGCGCGCCCAGCTGAGGCCCATCGCGCTCCTGTCGGTGGGGTACGTGCTGTTCGCGACGCTCGCGGTCGGCTGGATCGCCTACCAGATAGTGCCGGACCTGCCGCTGACCTCGGCCCTGGTGCTGGGTGCCGTGGTCGCGCCGCCGGACGCGGTGGCCGCGACCACGATCGCCCGCCGCGTCGGGCTGCCGTCCAGGATCGTCACCATCCTCCAGGGCGAGTCCCTGGTGAACGACGCGACCGCGATCACCGCCTACAAGGTGGCCGTCGCCGCCGCCGTCGGCGAGGGCGCGAGCTGGGCCGGCGGACTGCGCGAGTTCGCCCTGGCCGCGGTGGGCGGCGTCGGCATCGGCCTGCTGCTGATGGTGCCGCTGCACTGGCTGCGCACCCACCTGCGGGAGGCCCTGCTCCAGAACACCCTTTCACTGCTGATCCCGTTCGTCGCCTACGGCGTGGCCGAGCAGGCGGGTGCCTCCGGGGTGCTCGCGGTGGTGGTCGTCGCGCTCTACCTGGGCCACCGCGCCTGGCAGGTCGACTTCGCGACCAGGCTCCAGGAGGAGGCCGTCTGGCGGATGGTCGCGTTCATCCTGGAGACGGCCGTCTTCGCGCTCATCGGGCTCCAGCTCGCCGTGGTGGTCCGCGGGCTCGGCCCGTACTCCGGCGCGCGTGCCGCGTGGTACGCGCTCGGGGTGTTCCTGGTGGTGGTCGCGGCCCGCTTCGTCTGGCTGTTCCCCGCCACCTTCGTGCCGCGGCTGCTCTTCCGGCGCATCAGGGAGCGGGAGCCGAACCCCACCTGGCGCGCTCCGGTGGTGATCGGCTGGGCGGGCATGCGCGGAGTGGTGTCCATGGCGATCGCCTTCTCCATCCCCGAGACCCTGCACGACGGACGGCCCTTCCCGGCCCGCAACCTGGTGCTCTTCCTGACCTTCATCACGGTCATCGGCACCCTCGTCATCCAGGGGCTGACGCTGCCCAAGCTCATCCGGCTCCTCCGGCTGCCGGGCCGTGACGAGCACGAGCAGACCCTCGCGGAGGCGCAGGCCCAGGCCCAGGCCTCCCAGGCGGCCGAGCAGCGGCTGGGCGAACTCCTCGCCGACGAGCGCAACGCCCTGCCCGGGCCGCTGGCCGACCGGCTGCGCGCGGTGCTGGAGCGCCGTCGCAACGCCGTGTGGGAGCGGCTCGGCGCCGTCAATCCGGTCACCGGCGAGAACGCGGACGACACCTACCGGCGGCTGGCCAGGAAGATGATCGAGACCGAGCGGCAGGTCTTCGTACGGCTGCGGGACGCCCGCTACATCGACGACGAGATGCTGCGCACCCTGCTGCGCAGGCTCGACCTGGAGGAGGCGGCGGCCTACCGCGAGGCCGACTGAGCCGCCGCCCCGCCCACGCCCGGCGCGGACGCGGGGAACGGCGTGCCGGTGATGACGGCGGCGACCGTGGTGCCCGGGGTGAACGCGCCTTCCTCGGTGAGGGTGAGAAGTCCGTAGAGCATCTTGGCGACATAGAGACGCTCTATCCGCAGCCCGTGCCGGGCGTGCCGGGCCTCGAAGTCCTCGGCGAACGCGTCGAGTTCCGGGGCGGTGCGGGCGTAGCCGCCGAAGTGGAAGCGCTCGTCGAGCCACCAGGAGCCGCGGGGGCCGCCGAAGGCCGCCTGTTGCAGGGCGCGTATCTCGTCGCCGAGGAAGCCGCCCTTGAGTATCGGCACCCCCAGCGCGCGCTGCCGGGCGTCCAGGCCGGCCACCAGGCCGGCGAGGGTGCCGCCGGTGCCGCAGGCGACCGCCGCCACGTCGGCGCGGCCGCGCAGCTCCGCGCCGAGCGCGGCGCAGCCCCGTACGGCGCGGGCATTGCTGCCGCCCTCGGGCAGGACGCAGGCGTCCTCGGCGCCGGCCTCGGAGAGGAGCGCGGCCACCACCTCGGGCTGTCTCTTGCGGCGATATGTCGTCCTGTCGACGAAGCGCAGCCGCATGCCGTCGGCCGCGCACCGCGCCAGCGAGGGGTTGAGCGGGCGGTCGGCCAGCTCCTGGCCGCGCACGAACCCGAGGGTCGGCACGCCGAGGAGCCGCCCGGCCGCGGCGGTGGCACGCAGGTGGTTCGAGTAGGCGCCGCCGAACGTGGCCAGGGTGCGGCCCCCGGCCGCCGCCAGGTTCGGCGCCAGCTTCCGCCATTTGTTGCCGACCAGGTCGGGGTGGATCAGGTCGTCCCGCTTGAGCAGGAGGCGGACGCCGTGGCGCGCGAAGCGCTCGTCGTCGACCGGGTCGAGCGGCGACGGCAGCCTCGGGCGGGGTGGTGTCATCGGCGCAGGAAGGCGTCGCCGTTCGCCGCGATGTGTCCTTCGAGGGCCTGCAGGGCCTGCTGGGTGGCCGCGTGCGAGCCGTCGCCGCGGTGTTCCGCGTAGTAGGCGGCGCCGAGCCTCCTCAGCAGGTCGTTTCCGGTGCGCTGGGCCTGCACCTCGTCGAGCCGCTGCTTGCCCTGATTGATGCCGCGCTGGGCCTGTTCCCTCGCGCGGTCCAGGAAGCCTGCCATGGGATTCTCCTGTGTCGGTGGGTGCGGAGCATGCAGAAAATCAGCAAGCCTGCGAGAGCCTGACCTGCGGACTCCCGTCTTGGTGGACCGGACCGGGCGCCGTGCCGGTGGGATGACGGAAAAGCCGGACATTTCCTGGAGTCGCTTATCGAAGGATCGTACGACTTTCCACAAGGAGAACGATCGAACGTATTCCTTGGTTCCTCCGGCGCACCCGCCCGGGTGACGCCGTGATGTGCTCGCGCGGTCGCCCGACGGATCGTTGCAGCTCAGGTGGTGCAGGCCGGTGGTGTGCACCGGTGCAACGGGTGCCCTGGGCGGCGCACGGGATGCCTTCACGCGCCGGGTAACCGCCGGAAACCCGGTCCCATTGCCCGGTTCTCGGTGATCCAATCCCGCTCGTTTGTGTAATGGCTAGGCGTCCCCCGCGCTGCAAGGCTGGCCCGTGCAGATCAGTTCATCGGGAGGGCATTTTTATGTCAGTAGGCGAAGACACCCCCACGCAGGGGCCGAAGCCGCAGCAGAGCCTCGGCACCTCGGCCGCGCGCAATCTGGCCACCACCACCAAGTCGGCGCCCCAGATGCAGGAGATCAGCTCGCGCTGGCTGCTGCACATGCTGCCGTGGGTGAATGTGCAGGGCGGCACGTACCGGGTGAACCGCCGGCTCACCTACGCCGTGGGAGACGGCCGGATCACCTTTGTGAAGACGGGGGACCAGGTCCAGGTCGTCCCGGCCGAGCTGGGCGAGCTGCCCGCGCTCCGGAGCTTCGCGGACCAGGACGTGCTCGGCGAGCTGGCCCAGCGCTGCCGTCAGCGCGAGGTGGCCGCGGGAGAGGTGCTGGCCTCCTTCGGCAACCGCGCCGACACGGTGCTCCTGCTCGCGCACGGCAGGATCGAGAAGGTCGGCCCGGGTCCCTACGGGTCCGACGCGGTCCTCGGCGTCCTCGCCGACGGCGCCTACCTCGGTGACCAGGCCCTGGTCGACGCGGACGCCATCTGGGAGTACACGGCCCGCGCGGTCACCGCCTGCACCGTCCTGGAACTGCCGCGCACCGAATTGGAACAGGTCGCCGAGCGTTCGTCCTCCCTCGCGGCGCATCTGGAGCAGGTCCGCACGACACCCGCGCAGGCGGCCAACAAATACGGTGAGCGGGCCATCGACCTCTCCGCGGGCCATGTCGGCGAGGCCGACCTGCCCACCACCTTTGTCGACTACGAAGCGGCCCCCCGTGAGTACGAGCTGAGCGTCGCCCAGACCGTGCTGCGTGTGCACACGCGGGTGGCCGATCTCTACAACCAGCCGATGAACCAGACCGAGCAGCAGTTGCGCCTGACCATCGAGGCGCTGAAGGAGCGCCAGGAGCACGAACTCATCAACAACAAGGACTTCGGCCTGCTGAACAACTGCGAGTACGACCAGCGCATCCAGCCGCACGACGGCGCCCCCACCCCCGACGACATGGACGAGCTCCTCAGCCGCAGGCGCGGCTCGAAGCTCTTCCTCGCCCACCCCCGCGCCATCGCCGCCTTCGGCCGCGAGTGCAACAGGCGCGGCCTCGTCCCCGAGACCATCGACATGGGCGGCCACCGCATCCCCACCTGGCGCGGCGTCCCGCTCTTCCCCTGTAACAAGATCCCGATCAGCGAGGCCAGGACCACCTCCATCATCTGCATGCGTACCGGCGAGAGCGACCAGGGCGTGATCGGCCTGCACGCGACCGGCCTTCAGGACGAGGTCGAGCCGAGCCTGTCCGTGCGCTTCATGGGCATCGACGAGCAGGCGATCATCTCCTATCTGGTGACGACGTACTACTCGGCGGCCGTGCTGGTCCCGGACGCCCTGGGAGTCCTGGAGAACGTCGAGATCGGCCGCTGGCAGTGAAGGCCCGCACACCCGGCGCCATGCCCCCGCCCACCCGGGCGGGGGCCCCGACCGGCGCCCAGGACGCTCCCGGGACCGCTCTCGACCGGGACGCCCAGGACGCCGAGGAGCTGCTGGCGGCCGCCCGAGCGGCGGTCGACCCCGAGCTGCACCGCGCCATCGGCTCGCTCCCGCCGGCCATGCGCAGGATCGCCCTCCACCACTTCGGCTGGGAGAGCGCGCCGTCCCCGGCACCCGAGCGGCCCACGGCGAACGGCACGCCGGGTACGGGGGGTGCCCCGGGCGCCCCGACCGCGCCGGGCACACCGGGGCAGGGCGGGCACCACGCCGGGCAGGACGGGCGTCAGGCCGGGCAGGACCGGCGGCAGGCGGGGCAGGACGGGCGCCAGACGGGGCAGGCCGCCGTCGCCGCGGCGAAGAGCAGTCCCGCCGGCAAGGCCATGAGGCCCGCGCTCGTGTTCGCGGCGACGAGCGCGCTCGGCGGACACCCGTCCGTGGCCGCACGCGCCGCCGCGGCCGTGGAACTGGTGCACAACTTCACACTGCTGCACGACGACGTCATGGACCGTGACACCACCCGCAGGCACCGCCCCACCGCCTGGACCGTCTTCGGCGTCCCCGACGCCATCCTCGCCGGCGACGCCCTCCAGGCCCTCGCCCAGCGACTGCTCGCCGAGGACCCGCACCCGGCGGCGCCGATCGCGGCCGCCCGGCTCGCCTCGTGTGTCGTGGAGCTGTGCGAGGGGCAGCAGGCGGACACCGCCCTGGAGCGGCGGGGCCCCGAGGAGGTCACCCTCGAGGAGAGCCTGACGATGGCCGAGGCCAAGACGGGCGCCCTGCTCGGCTGCGCCTGCGCCCTGGGCGCGCTCTACGCCGGGGCGGACGCGGAGGACGTGGCGGCGCTGGATGCCTTCGGGCGGCAGGCCGGCCTCGCCTTCCAGCTGATCGACGACGTGATCGGCATCTGGGGCGACCCGAGGCGCACCGGCAAGCCGGCCGGCGCCGATCTGATATCCCGTAAGAAGTCCCTGCCCGTGGTCGCCGCCCTCACTTCGGGCACACCCGCCGCCGCGGAACTCGCCGAGCTGTACGCCGCCCCGGCCACCCATGCCACCACGGACCTGGAGCGCACCGTGCAGGCCGTCGAGCGGGCCGGCGGCCGCGACTGGGCGCAGGCACACGCCGCCGACCGGATGGCACGCGCCGTACAGCACCTCTCCCGAGCGGTCCCGGACCCCGCGGCGGCGGGCGGGCTCCTGGCCCTCGCGGAGTTCGTCACCCGTCGCACCGCGTGAGGGGGCCTTGGCCGCATCCCCGCCGGGCGGAGGTACTTTCGGTGACCCATGCCGTCCCGCGGGGTCACCGGGGTCGCCCCGGCGACCGCCCGGCGAGCAGGCCCTCCGGGGCCCTCCGGAGCCGGAACGTCTAGGGGGTTTCTGATGGATCTCCGTGGGAGAAGGAGCGGCTCCCCCACTGCCTCAAGGGCGTGGGAGGTGCCCCCAGTGCGTGCTCTGGGGGTGCCCCCTGCTCGAAGAGCTTGGGGGAGTGCCGGGTGCAAGTCCTCGTACTGGGCGTACGTGGGCTTGTGCCCGGTGCGGCGAGAGCATGTGCCGGGCGTCGCGACGCCACGGAGATCCATCAGAAACCCCCTAGCGTGCTCGCATGACCGAGCTGCTGCACATCACCGAACGGGCCCTGTGGGAGGCCGCGCGGGAGCGCGGGGTGTACGAGATGTCCACACGCGGCCGCACCCTGCGTGACCAGGGCTTCATCCACTGTTCCCTGCGGCACCAACTGACACCCGTGGCCCGGGCCCTGTACGGCGATCCGCCGGACCGGAGCGACCTCGTGGTCCTGGTCATCGACGCCGACAGGCTCACGGCCCCGCTCCGCCACGAGCCGGCCGAGCCCGGCGGCGAGGCCTACCCGCACATCTACGGGCCGTTGCCGGTGGATGCGGTGGTGGCACTGGAGCCGTGGCCGCCGAGCCCGGATCCGCAGGGCGACTGACAGCCGCTGGACAGCCGCCGGACAGCAGAATGCCGGGGTCTGCGCGTGTGCGCACGCCCCGGCATTCGCGTCAGACGAGCATGACCCGGCAGGTGTCCACCGGCGTCAGGCCTTCTTCGTCTCCCAGAAGATCTTGTCGATCTGGGCGATGTAGTCCAGGGCCTTCTGACCCGTCGCCGGGTCGGTGGAGCCCTTGGCCGTGGAGAGGGCCTTGAGGGTGTCGTTGACGAGCTGGTGCAGCTCCGGGTACTTCTCGAAGTGCGGCGGCTTGAAGTAGTCGCTCCAGAGCACCGAGACGTGGTGCTTGGCCAGCTCCGCGCGCTGTTCCTTGATGACGGTTGCGCGGGTCTGGTAGTGCGGGTCGTCGTTCGCGGCCATCTTCTCCTGGATGGCCTTCACCGACTCCGCCTCGATGCGGGCCTGGGCCGGGTCGTAGACGCCGCAGGGCAGGTCACAGTGGGCGCTGACCCTGACCTTGGGCGCAAACAGGCGGGAGAGCATATAGCTGTCCTTCCTCGTGATCGTCTTCTCAGGTGGGACATTACTCCGTAGGAGACGTGTTTTCTCGAGTGCCCCCAGGGGCTTAGGACAAAAGTCCGGGGTGAAACTGGGGCACGTGGAGGATGGCCGAGGATCGGACCGGGAGGTTTGCTGATGCCGGAGACAGCGGAGGGGCGGGAGGTCCGGGCGCTGTTCGGGGTCGCCGAGGTGGAGGGGCCCTCCATGGTGCCGACCCTGTACCAGGGGGACCAGGTGCTCGTCCGGTACGGCGCTCGGGTGAGGCCCGGCCATGTGGTGGTGCTGCGCCACCCGCTCCAGCAGAACCTGCTGATCGTCAAGCGGGCGGTGCAGCGTCGCGACGGCGGGTGGTGGGTGCTCGCGGACAATCCGGGCGCCGGCGCGGACAGCACCGTCTACGGGGTGGTGCCCGACGAGCTGATCCTCGGCCGGGTGCTCGGGCGCTACCGGCCGCGCGCCAGGGACCGTGGTCAGCGGCCGCTGGCCGGTGCGGTCGTGTGGGCGCTCTCCGCCGTGCGCCCGGTGTTCTCCGCGTGGCCCGCCCGGCTCGCCTCCTGGCGTTTGCGGGCGCGGTAGGCCGCGACGTTCGCACGGGTCGCGCAGCGGTCGGAGCAGTACCGCCGCGACCGGTTGGTGGACGTGTCGAGGTAGGCGTTGCGGCACGGTACGGCCTGGCAGATGCCCAGTCGGTCCGCGCCGTGCTCGGTGAGGTGGAAGGCGAGCCCCATGGCGGCGATCGCCGCATAGCCCGCGGTCGCGTTCGACGGATGGTCGGCCAGGTGCATGTGCCAGCGCGGATGGCCCTCCTCGTCGAGGAAGTCGTGCCCGGAGATCTGCGGGCTGACCGGGAACTCCATCAGCAGCGAGTTCAGCAGGTCGACGGCGAGCGTGGCATCCCCGCCGTCCGCCGCCTCGAAGACCCCGCGCAGCCGGGCCCGTACCGAGCGGAAGCGGGTCACGTCGGCGTCCGTGGCCCGGCGTGCCGCGGACTGGTTCTCGCCGAACAGCTCCCGCACCGCGTCCACGGAGGTCAGCGCGTCCTTGCCGCGGTCCGGCTGCTCGCTGTTGACCAGCCGTACGGCGTAGTCCGAGTAATAGGCCAGTTCCACTTGTAATCCTTACCGAGTGCCGTCTAGTGTCAGCGTCGAAGCAAGTAACGGCTGCCGACCCTTCGAGGGTATTACGCAGTAGGTGGAGGCATCCCCATGACGGAAACGACGACCGAGCCCGACTGGCACGCCTGGCAGCAGAGCTGGGACAGGCAGCAGGAGTGGTACATGCCGGACCGCGAGGAGCGGTTCCGGGTGATGCTCGACATGGTGGAGGCCCTGGTCGGCCCCGCGCCCCGGGTGCTGGACCTGGCGTGCGGCACGGGCAGCATCACGGCCCGGCTGCTCCGCAGGTTCCCGGCGGCGACCAGTGTCGGCGTCGACCTCGACCCGGCGCTGCTGACCATCGCCGAGGGCACCTTCGCCGGGGACGAACGGGTCTCCTTCCTCACCGCCGACCTCAAGGACCCCGCCTGGGCGGACCGGCTGCCGCACTCCTCGTACGACGCCGTGCTCACCGCCACCGCCCTGCACTGGATGGACAGCGGACCGCTCGCCGCGCTCTACGGCCGGCTCGCCGGGCTGGTCCGGGAGGGCGGCGTCTTCATGAACGCCGACCACATGCCCGACCCGGCCACGCCCCGGATCAACGCCGCCGAGCGCGCCCACCGGCACGCCGCGATGGACCGCGCCAAGGAGGCCGGCGCGCTGGACTGGGCCGACTGGTGGGCCCTCGCCGCCGAGGACCCGGTGCTGGCGGCGCCGACCGCCCGGCGCTTCGAGATCTACGGCGAACACGCGGAGGGCGAGACGTTGCCGGCGGAGTGGCACGCCCGCGTGCTGCGGGAGAGCGGCTTCGCGGAGGCGCGCACGGTGTGGAGTTCCCCCTCCGACGCGCTGGTGCTCGCGCTGCGGTGAGGGCCGGCGGCCGGCCCGGCTTCCGGCTCGCGGCCGGGGCGGCAGAGGCCGCCCCTTCCGGAGGTCGCGACACGGCGGTTTCGTCGTGGCTGGCCGCCCCCCACCGCGTGGCTGGCCGCCCCCACCGCGTGGCTCGCCGCTCCCCCACCGCCGTGAAGACGCGGGAGGACTCCCGCCCCCGCGCCCCTTCGAGCGGGGCCGCGCCCCGGTCAGGGCGCGCGGGCAACCGCGCGCGCAACCACTCGCTGCCGGTGATCCGGCCACCACAGAACACCCCCATCGGGACGGTGGTGGCAGCCGGGGCCGGACGGCCGACCCGCCGTCCGGCTACAGCACCTTCGACAGGAACGACTGGGTCCGCTCATGCCGCGGATTGGTCAGCACATCGCGGGGATGCCCGGACTCGACGACCACGCCGCCGTCCATGAACACCAGTGAGTCGCCGACCTCGCGCGCGAACCCCATCTCATGGGTGACGACGATCATCGTCATGCCGCTCTCGGCGAGGTCCCGCATCACGTCGAGCACGTCGCCGACCAGCTCGGGGTCGAGTGCCGAGGTCGGCTCGTCGAAGAGCATCAGCTTCGGGTCCATGGCCAGCGCCCGGGCGATGGCGACCCGCTGCTGCTGGCCGCCGGAGAGCTGGGAGGGGTAGCTGGCCGCCTTGTCGGCGAGCCCCACCCGTTCCAGCAGCCGGCCCGCACGCTCCCGCGCCTCCGCCTTGCTCACGCCCTTGACCTGGACCGGCGCCTCCATGACGTTCTCGACGGCGGTCATGTGCGGGAAGAGGTTGAAGCGCTGGAAGACCATGCCGATGTCCCGGCGCTTGCGGGCCACCTCGTGGTCCCGCAGCTCGTAGAGCCGGTCGCCCTGCTGCCGGTAGCCGACCAGCTCCCCGTCCACGTACAGCCGCCCGGCGTTGATCTTCTCCAGGTGGTTGATGCAGCGCAGGAAGGTCGACTTGCCCGAGCCGGAGGGGCCGATCAGGCAGAACACCTCGCCGGCGGCCACCTCCAGGTCGATGCCCTTGAGCACCTCCAGGCTGCCGAACGACTTGTGCACGCCCTCGGCCTTGACCATCGCGGGGGCCGCCGCGGCCTTCGCCCCGCCCTTCTCCATCGCGGTCTTCATCCCAGGGCCCCCTTCGGACGGCCGAGTGACAGCATGTTGGCGCGTATCCGCTGCCAGGGTGTGGCCGGCAGGCTGCGGCTGGAGCCGCGGGCGTAGTAGCGCTCTATGTAGTACTGGCCGATGCTGAGGACCGAGGTCATCACCAGGTACCAGGCGGCGGCCAGGAAGAGCATCTCGACCGGGGCGCCGGAGGTCTGGCCGATGTCCTGGGCGTACCGCAGCAACTCGTAGTACTGCACCGCGGAGACCAGCGAGGTCGTCTTGAGCATGTTGATGACCTCGTTGCCCGTGGGCGGCACGATCACCCGCATCGCCTGCGGGATCACGATGCGGCGCAGGGTCTTGCCGTGGCTCATGCCCAGCGCGTGTGCGGCCTCCGTCTGGCCCTCGTCGACGGAGAGCAGGCCCGCACGGCAGATTTCGGCCATGTACGCGGCCTCGTTGAGGCCGAGGCCCAGCAGCGCCGTCAGGAACGGCGTCATGAAGTCGGACCAGTAGTTCTTGTAGACGGGTCCGAGGTTGATGTACTCGAAGACCAGGCCCAGGTTGAACCAGACGAAGAGCTGGACGAGGACCGGCGTGCCGCGGAAGAACCAGATGTAGAACCATGCGATGGACGACGTCACAGGGTTCCGCGACAGCCGCATGATCGCGAGCACGATGCCGCCGACGACACCGATCAGCATGGACAGCAGGGTCAGCAGGAGGGTCTGCCCGGCGCCCTTGAGGATGCGGTGGTCGAAGAAGTAGTCGGGCACCGCGCCCCAGTTGATCTTCCCCTGGGCGAAGGCGTAGACGATCGCCACCAGGACGGCGATGGCGACGAGAGCGGCGACGTAGCGCCCGTAGTGGCGGACCGGGATGGCCCTGATGGCCTGCGGATGTGCCGTTCGCTCCGCCGCCGGCGCGGGTGCCGCGGGCTCCTTGTCGACGGGTTGCCCGGTCACCGGCTCACCGGCGCGCGGTTCCTCGGCCGCGGGCTCCGTGGCCGCCGGCTCCTTGGCCGCGGACTCCTTGGCGGTCGGCTCCTTGGCCGCGGACTCCTTGGCGGTCGGCGCTTCCTCGGGGGCGCCGCCCGTCCTGTCGATGTCATCTGACACGGGGGTTGCCTTTCACTCCTGCCGGAGTCTGCGCGACGCTGGGCGCCGGATGGTCACTTGCCGCCGTTGATGGTGGCCTGCTTCACGGCGCCTTCCTGCACCTTCCAGCGAGCGATGATCTTGCCGTAGGTGCCGTCCTTGATGAGCTGGTCCATGGCGGCCTTCAGGGCGTCCCGGAGCTGCGGGTTCGACTTGGCCACGGCGATACCGTACGGCGCCGCCTTCACCTGGTCGCCGACCATTTCGAAGTCCTTGCCGCCCCCGGAGGTCTGGACCGCGTACGCGGCCACCGGGTAGTCCGAGGAGGCGGCGTCCGCGCCGCCGGAGCGCAGCCGGGTCTGGGCCTGCTGGTCGTTGTCGAAGGCCTCGATGGTGAGCTTCTTGCCGGCCGGGCACTTCTTCGCCTGCTCCTTGGCGAGGTCGTCCGAGACCGTGCCGCGTTCCACCGTGACCTTCTTGCCGCACAGGTCGTCCCAGGTCTTGATGCCCTGCGTCTTGCCCTTGGGGGTGAAGATCGAGACACCGGCGTTGAAGTAGTCGACGAAGTCGACGCCCTCGCCGACCTTCTTGCCGGTGTCGGCGTCGATGCCGTTCTGCCGGTCCTTGGTGTCCGTCATGGCCGACATGGCGACGTCGTACCGCTTGGAGCGCAGGCCGGTGAGGAGCGAGTCGAACGTGCCGTTCTCGAACTCGAACTTCACCCCGAGGACGTTACCGAGGGCGGCCGCCAGGTCCGGGTCGATCCCCGCGGTGTTGCCCTTGTCGTCCTTGAACTCGACCGGCGCGTAGGCGATATCGGATCCTACCTTGATGACGCCTTTGTCCCGGATGTCCTTGGGTAGCTTGTCGGCCAGTGGTGCGCTGGACGCCCCCTTGCCTCCGCCGGAGGCGGCCCCCGTGCCCTTGTCCTTCGTCTGGTCGCCGCACCCGGCGACCAGCAGGGCGCCGGCGACCACGAGCGCGCCGACCGCAGCCGTCCGTGACTTCGCGCGGCCCAGGGACATACCGGACGTCTTGGCGCCCGTAGCGGTCGTACGACGGATGGGGCTGGCGGTCATGGTGATGTCCTCCGGCGTGATGGGGTGCTGCCGATGGTCGTCGTTGTGCACATACCATCGGGTGTCGCGACCACGTGTGATTACCGCATCTTGCCATTCGGACTGGCGCGTTCTGTGTGCCCCCCATGTCAAAATCGGATAACGGGTGATCCCCACAACCCCCGGCGGGGGGCCCGGCAGGGCCCGGCCTTTTACGGGGCCGAGACCTTCGACCCGAAGAATCTCCGCCGTACCACGGCTGTGGACGGACGCTCCGGGGTACCGGGCGCGGCTTTCTGTATAAACGGCTATGAGTCATCTCACCCGCTCCAGAAGGGGCCGTCACCGATGGACCCCGTCCGGTGGGAACTCGTCGCCGACGGGCGCCGTCCGGTAAGAAGGTGACTCACACCCCTCATCCGGGGCTCAGGGGCGCGCGTGCGGCGCGCCCGTCGCGTATGTGCCGTTCGTACCGGACCCACCAGGGGCATACGCGGTGCCCGCCCACCCCTCAACCAGGAGTGGCAACCCTCAACCATGAACACCTAAGGGGTACAACAAGTGGCAGCGGAGATCGTCAATCCTCGCAACGACGCCGGGAAGGACGCGCACGCCGAAGCGGACGGGGATGGCCAGGAGACCTCCCACCCCGCTTTCGCCCTGCACCGCGGCGGGAAACTGGCGGTGCAGTCCACCGTCCCCGTCCGTGACAAGGACGACCTGTCCCTCGCCTACACGCCCGGTGTGGCGAGTGTGTGCAGCGCGATCGCGGAGCGGCCCGAGCTGGTCCACGACTACACCTGGAAGTCCCAGGTCGTGGCCGTGGTGACGGACGGGACCGCGGTGCTGGGGCTCGGTGACATCGGCCCGGAGGCCTCGCTCCCCGTGATGGAGGGCAAGGCGATCCTCTTCAAGCAGTTCGGCGGGGTGGACGCGGTGCCGCTGGCGCTGGCGACCACGGACACCGACGAGATCGTGGAGACCGTCGTGCGGCTCTCGCCGTCCTTCGGAGGGGTGAACCTGGAGGACATCGCGGCGCCGCGCTGCTTCGAGATCGAGCGGAAGCTCCAGGAGCGCCTCGACATCCCGGTCTTCCACGACGACCAGCACGGCACCGCCGTCGTCACCCTCGCCGCGCTGCGCAACGCCACCCGGCTGACCGGTCGGACGCTCGGCGAGCTGCGTGCGGTCATCTCCGGCGCGGGCGCGGCCGGGGTCGCCATCGCCAAGATGCTGCTGGAGGCGGGCATCGGCGATGTCACCGTGGCCGACCGCAAGGGCGTGGTGAGCAAGGACCGGGACGGCCTCACGCCCGTCAAGCAGGAGCTTGCGGAGATCACCAACAAGGCCGGGCTCTCCGGCTCCCTGGAGTCGGCGCTGGACGGCGCGGACGTGTTCATCGGCGTCTCGGGCGGCACCGTGCCGGAGCCGGCGGTCGCGTCGATGGCGAAGGACTCCTTCGTCTTCGCGATGGCCAACCCCAATCCGGAGATCCACCCGGACATCGCGCACCGGTACGCGGCGGTGGTCGCCACCGGCCGCTCCGACTACCCGAACCAGATCAACAACGTGCTCGCCTTCCCCGGCATCTTCGCGGGCGCCCTCCAGGTCCGCGCGTCCCGGATCACCGAGACGATGAAGATCGCGGCGGCGGAGGCGCTGGCGGGGGTCGTCGGGGGCGACCTCACGGCCGACTATGTGATCCCGTCGCCGTTCGACGAGCGGGTGGCCCCCGCGGTGACCGCCGCGGTGGCCGCGGCGGCCCGAGCGGAGGGGGTCGCCCGGCGGTAGCCCGGAGCCACCGGGCGGGCCGGGACGGGGGTGGCTGGTTCGGTGGTGCGGCTGTGGTCGTGGTGCGGCTGGTTCGGTGGTGCGGCTGGTTCGGTGGTGCCGCGGCCGGTACGGCACGGGTGGCGGTGATCGGGTTCTGCCCCCTCTCCGCCGCGAGCTGAGCGGGCGGCTGGCCGGGGTGCGGCCGGTGGAGGACGCGGAGGCGGCGGTCGCCGGGGCGCCCGGCTGCTTCCACCTGGTCGCGTCGGTGGGCCGGCGGGTGCAGGGGTCGCTGGCTTGGCGGTACGGCTGGTTCGGCGGGGCCGTGGGCCCGGTGGTGCGGCTGATCCGGCTGTGTCGGTGGCCCGGTGGCCCGGTGGCCCGGTGGCCCGGTGGCCCGGTGGCCCGGTGGTGCGCCCTGGGGCCGCGTCGGGAGGGGTTCGCCTCCCGGTGCGGCCCTTCGCCGTCTGTGGGCGGGTCTCTTCGTCCGGGTGCGTGGCGGGCCGGTCCGCGTGCGTGACCTTGACGTCTGTGTGCGGCCGGTGCGGCCGTGTGGGTCCGTGGGACGTGTGCGGCCCGCCCGGTCCGTTCGCCTGCCGCGGCACGTCCACTCGTGCGCGGCCTTTCCGCCCGTGCGTGGTGGGTTCCTCATCCGCGGTGCGTGTCACAGGCGCGGGTGGTTCCGTGCCGGACCCGGCGGGCCTATCGTCAAGGTCATGTTCGCTGCCTACGCTGCCCGTATCGACCGTGACCAGCCGCTTTCCGGCCTGGAGTTGGGGGAACGGCCCGCCCCGGAAGCGCGGCCCGGCTGGTCCACCGTCACCGTCAAGGCCGCCTCCCTCAACCACCACGACCTGTGGTCGCTGCGGGGCGTCGGCCTGAGCGAGGACAAGCTGCCGATGATCCTCGGCTGCGACGCCGCCGGTGTCGACGAGGACGGCAACGAGGTCGTCCTGTACTCCGTCATCGGCCTGTCCGGACACGGGGTCGGCCCCGACGAGCCCCGCTCCATCCTCACCGAGCGGTACCAGGGAACCTTCGCCGAGCAGGTCACGGTGCCGACGTGGAACCTGCTGCCGAAACCGAAGGAGCTCTCCTTCGAGGAGGCCGCCTGCCTGCCGACCGCCTGGCTCACCGCGTACCGGATGCTCTTCACCAACGCCGGGGTGCGCCCGGGGGACTCCATCCTGGTGCAGGGCGCCGGGGGCGGCGTCGCCACGGCCGCGATCGTGCTCGGCAAGGCGGCCGGGCTCCGGGTCTTCGCGACCAGCCGCGACGAGGCCAAGCGGAAACGGGCAGTGGAACTCGGCGCGGTGGAGGCCCTGGAGACCGGTGCGCGGCTGCCGCAGCGGGTGGACGCCGTCATCGAGACCGTGGGCGCGGCCACCTGGTCGCACTCGGTGAAGTCGCTGCGCCCCGGCGGCACCCTGGTGATCTCCGGTGCGACCAGCGGCGACCGCCCCTCGCACGCCGAACTCGCCCGCATCTTCTTCCTGGAACTCAAGGTCGCCGGCACCACGATGGGCACCAAGGACGAGCTGGAGGACCTGCTCTCCTTCTGTGCCACGACCGGTGTGCGCCCGATCATCGACACCACCCTGCCGCTCGACCGGGCCCGTGAGGGGTTCGAGCGGATGGAGACGGGTGGGCACTTCGGCAAGATCGTGCTGACCGTCTGAGTCTTCCGGGCACGCCCCGGCTCTCGGCCCGAGCCGGCCCGGCCCGGCCCGGCCCGGCCCGGTCCGGTTCGGCTCGGTCCGGTTCGGTCCAGCCCGGCCCGGGGCCGTCGTTGGTCGCGATCCGCCGCCTCGGATGGATCCCGCGCTCCGGCCGCCCCGGCCGACACGCCCCGTACACCGGCCCTGTGTGAAGCTGGTGGACGGGCCCTCTTCCCTACCCCGAGTGATGGACGCCCGTCTACGGGTCATGTGTCGTGGGCTCGCCCCCTACGACAGGCCTGCGGTGGGCCACCGGGTTGTGTCCCTCGTGGTCTCCTTTCGGTCACCTGCCGGTGGGGGATGGGCCCGCAAGGGATTGGTGCGCAGTTCCCCGCGCCCCTTTGTGGGCCCCCACCCCCTGCGGTTTCGTTTTCCTCACCGGCCGGTGGGGGCCTGCCGCGTGGCTCCCGCGCCGCTTAACGTGTCGCCCCCTACGGCTCCGTGCCGCCCGCCTGGGCGTGGGTCACTTGGGGCGGGGCGTGCGGAGGGTTGCTCCTATGTGGGCCGCCGCCGTGGACAGATGGCGGCGCGCCTCACGGAGTTGGTCCTCCGTGACACCGTGGTCGCGGGCGGCGTCGCGGATGTCGTCGCGGAAGCGGTCCAGGAGGCGGTCCAGGTCGCGGGCGGGGTTGCCTGTGGAGTCCTCGTGAGCCCACTCCGGGACATAGACGATGGGGAGCGACTCGTCCTCGGGGAGGATGTCCGGCTCCGGGGCGGTCCTGGCGTCCGGGCGGCCGGGGCCCTTGGTACGGCCCGGATCCTTGCTGCCGCTCTCCTTGCCGAACCCCAGGCCGAGGTCGCCGAAGTTGAAGTCGCTGAAGTTCTTGGTGAGTTCGGCGATTCCCTCCCGTACGCCCGTGGGCCAGTCGCCGCGCGCGAAGTGGTCCTGTACCTGGTCCTGGACCTGCCGGGCGATGCGCTGCAACTCCTGCTGGGCCTGCGCGCGGGCCCGCTCCTGGGCCTCCTTGGCCTGGCGGCGGGCGCGCTGGGCCTCGTCACGCGCGCGCCGGCTCTCGTCCTTGGCGCGGCGCGCCTGCTCCTTCCACTCCTGCCTGGCCCGCCGCATCTCCTCCTTCGCGGCGCGCCAGGCCTCCTTGTCGCCGAGCAGGGTGCCGGGGTCGCCGTAGTCCCAGAAGGAACCCTCGCGCTCGCCCCTGTGGTCCGAGGTGCGCCGCGCCTCCGAGGCCGCGGCGCGCATCTCGCGGCGCAGGTCGCCCGCCGCGCCCCGGACGTCGTCGCGGATCTCCGCGGCCAGCTCGGCCACGGACTCGCGGATCTCCAGCTCCAGGTCCGCAAGCTCGCCGCTGCGGTCGGCCAGCTCGGCACGGCCCGCGTCCGTGATCGAGTAGACCTTGCGCCCGCCCTCTGTGGTGTGCGTGACCAGGCCCTCGGCCTCCAGCTTGGCCAGGCGGGGGTAGACCGTGCCCGCCGACGGGGCGTAGAGGCCCTGGAAGCGCTCCTCCAGGAGGCGGATCACCTCGTAGCCGTGGCGCGGTGCCTCGTCCAGGAGCTTGAGCAGGTAGAGGCGCAGCCGGCCGTGCGCGAAGACGGGGGCCATGTCACAGCACCTTCTTGTCGGTCGGGGCGGCGTCCGGGGTGGCTGGGGTGTCGGGGGTGTCGGGGGCGTCCGCGGGAGCCGGGCGGGGGGTGTCCTCCGAGGCCTGGGCCACGGGAGTGTCCTCGGGGTGCCCGGCCGGCGCGGGTGGGGCGGGCTCCCGCGGAGGCTCGTCCTGCGGAGCCTCGCGCGGGGACGTGGCTCCCCGGGCGGGGTCCTGTGGGCCGGGGCTCCGTGGCCCGGGTCCACTGTCCTGCGGGCCGGAACCGCCGGGGCCGGCATCCTCGGGGCCGGGCTGCGGGGCACCGGCGGCGGGCGGCTCGGGCGTGGGACCGTCGAGCGGCTCCTCGGTGGGTGGCCTGCGGAGCAGGGCGATGGAACCGGAGACCGTGGTGGCCTTCAGGGTGCCGTTGCCCGCGCCGAGCCGGCCGGTGATCTTCTTCGCGCCCCACTGGCCGCTCACGCGCAAATCCTCGAAGGCGCTGGAGACGGTGCCGCTGGCCGTGTTGGCCTCCACGCGGGCATCGGCCGGGTGGGGGAGCCGGATGGCGATCTCACCCGAGACATTGGAGACCTGCACATTGGTGGCCCGGCCGTCGGGGCTGGTGCTGGCCGAGGTGAGGTCCACGATCACGGAGCCGCTCACCGACTCGGCCCGCACGGACGAGCCCGCGCCGTCCACGACCGTCAGGTCGCCCGAGACGGAGTGGAAGCGGAGGTCGCCGGTCACGCACTGGGCCTCGACACTGCCCGAGACCGTGCTCGTGCGCACCGGGCCGGCCAGGCCCACCAGGGTGGTGTCGCCGGAGACGCCCTTGACCTCCGTCCGCCCCTCGATGCCCGAGATCACGGCGCCCGCGCCCACGACGCCCACCTCGACCCGGGTACTGGTCGGCACGGCGAGGGAGACCACGGCGGAGCGCTGCCAGCCCTTGGGGTCCAGCCACTTGAGGAAGCCCTTCCAGGGGAGGTCCTCGTAGGCGACCGTGAGAGTACCGCCGTGCTGGCTGACGATCAGGGGCGGGCCGTCTATCTCCGAGACCTGGAGGCGGGGGGAACCATCGTCCGTGCCCACGACGTTGACCGTGCCGTTGGCGATGCGTACGTGCAGCGTCGTCACCGGGGTGTCGAACGTGAGCTTCTTCGGCTCTGCGACGGACCACACGGGCATGGTTGCTGACCTCCCTCGGCCGGGCCGACGCGCCATATCGCGTCTCTGGGAAACACGATATATCGCGGTGACGGAAAGTCAAGACACGCCTTCGGGTGTATGGGGGAGTGGGTGCGGGGGTGGGATGTGCGCCCGGCGCACAAGACGCGCGTGTGCGCCGTTCCGCACGTGTGCGCCCCCGGCCGGGCGGAGGGCCGGGTCGCGCTGCGGTTGCTTCGGGAGTCGCGGCTCGCAGTGGCCCGCACGCCGCGTCCGGGGCGCGGTCGAAGGCTCGATGCGGGTGCCTTGCGGGGGGCGTGCCCACGCGGCGGAGCCTCCCCCATGCCTTAAGGACGTGGGTCCCGGGGCACAGCTCCGTGCCCATGTCAGAGCGGGGCGGCAGACTGCCTTCGAGGTCCGGGCCCGGCGGGGCTCGGCACGGACGAAGGCGGAACCGATGGCAGAGCTGGACGACATCCTTGCGGCGCACGTCGGCGGCGGGCGCAACGGCGGCGGGCATGACGGCGGCGGGCGCAACGGCGGCGGGCGTGAGGGCGGCGGGCATGACGGCGGCGGGCATGACGGCGGCGGCACCGTGCCGGGCGCGGTGCTGCTGGTCGCCCGCGGCGACCGGGTCGACGTGCGGGCGGCCGGCTCCGCCGACACCGCCGGCCGCTCGTCCGTGACCAGAGAGTCGATCTTCCGTCTCGCCTCGGTCACCAAGCCCGTCGTCGCCGCCGCGGTCATGATCCTCGTCGAGGAGGGACGGATCGCCCTGGACGACCCGATCGACACCTGGCTGCCGGAGCTGGCCGCCCCGTCCGTCGTCCGCACCCCGGGCAGCCCGCTCGACGACACCGTCCCGGCCGAGCGGCCGATCACCGTGCGGGACCTGCTGGAGTTCCGCGCCGGGTACGGATTTCCGTCCGACTTCTCGCTGCCCGCGCTCGCGCCCCTCTTCAACGTCCTCCGGCAGGCGCCGCCGCGGCCGCAGCTCCCGCCCGAGCCGGACACCTGGATCCGGGAACTGGCGAGGGTGCCGATGATCCACCAGCCGGGCGAGGCCTGGCTGTACAACACCTGCTCGGACATCCAGGGCGTGCTGATCGCCAGGGCCTCGGGTCAAGAACTGCCCGAGTTCCTCCAGGAGCGGATCTTCGAGCCGCTGGGCATGGCCGACACCGGGTTCGCGGTGCCGGCCGGGAAACGCGACCGGTTCACCAGTCTGTACCGGGCCGCCGAAGAGGGCGGACTTGAGCTGGTCGACGCGCCGGACGGGCAGTGGAGCAGCCTTCCCCCCTTCCCGTCCGGGGCCGGCGGCCTGGTGTCCACCGCGGACGACCTGCTGGCCTTCGGGCGGATGCTGCTCGCCGGTGGCGCGGCCGGTGACCGCAGGGTGCTGTCGCCCGGATCGGTGCAGCAGATGATCACCAACCGGCTTCCGGCGGCCCAGCGTGAGGCGAGTGCGCTGTTCCTGGAGGGACAGGGGTGGGGGTACGGCGGAGCGGTGGATGTCGCGCGCGTGCATCCGTGGAGTGTGCCCGGCCGGTACGGCTGGATCGGCGGGACGGGGACGTCCGCGCACATCATTCCGGCCAGCGGTACGGTTGCCGTGCTGCTCACCCAGGTGGAGCTGAGGGGGCCCGCTTCACCTGCGGTGATGCGGGAGTTCTGGCGGTACGCGGCCGGAGCGTGAACCTCCGCCTCCGGCGTCCGGCCGGTCCCGGACGGCTCCGGCTGGTACCGGGTGACCCCGGTCGGTCCCGGGTGGCTCCGGCTGGTCCCGGGTGACTCCGGTCGGTCCCGGGCGATCCCGGCTGGTCCCGGGTGACCCCCGGTCGGTCGCAGGTGTCCCCGGTCGGTCCCGGGCGACCGGCTGGTCCGGGCGCCCCCGGTCGCGGAGCTCAGAGGCGTGGTGCTTCTCCGGTGCCGGGTACGGCGAGGGCGAGAGCGGCCGCCATACGCGCGCGTGGCGCGTCCTTGGGCCTGGCCGCCTGCGGTTCCGTCTGTGGCTGTCGCCCGGTGGGGGGGGCTGGTCGCGCAGTTCCCCGCGCCCCCCTGGTGCGCCTTCGGCGCCCTGGCGGGGTGCCGCGCCCGCCGCCGAGGTGACCGTCGCCGCGCCCGCCGCCGAGGTGGCCGCGCGCCCCGGCGCCGGGCCCGGGGGCCCGGTACCGGAGAGGACCGGGAGCCCTCCACTCCTGATGACCGGGAGCCGCCTACTCCTCGTCCTCGTCCTCGTCGTCCAGGCGGGCCAGCCACGTGGCCAGCCGTTCGACGGGGATCTCGAAGTCGGGGTTGAGGTCCACGAACGTACGCAGTTGTTCGGCGAGCCACTCGAAAGTGATCTCCTCCTCGCCGCGCCGTTTCTCCAGTTCCTCGATGCCGCGGTCGGTGAAGTACAACAGTTGCTCCTGATGCGGATGGGGCACGCCCCGGTGCCTATGCCTTCAGGGTAGGCGGTCGCGGATGTACCGGTTTCCCGACGACGCCGTCTCGTCTGCAACCGGCGGGGCCACTAGCCTCGTCGCGGTTCAAGTGGGCTCCGGAGCGGAACAGTTGATCCGGGGCGTCATCGACGGGGGAGCGGGTGATCGGGATGAGTCACATTCAGGAGATCGAGCTGCCGGACGGCACCGTCGTCCTGGCCAGGCTCACCACCCCCGACGTCTACGGGTCCGACGACCAGGACGTCGGTGTGTTCGACACGGCCGTGGCCAAGGTGGAGCAACTGGGCGAGCTGATCACCGCGGTCGGCTCCAGCGTGCTGGCCGCGGCCCGCTCGGCCCGGCCCGACGAGGCCGCCGTCACCTTCGGCGTGGAGCTCACCGCGAAGTCGGGCAAGGCCCTCGCCGTACTCGCCGAGGGTGAGGCCAAGGCAGCCGTCCAGGTGACCCTCACCTGGCACATGGACGCCCGGTCGCGAAGGAGCCCGGACCGGGCTGACAATGCTTCTGGTGCCGCCGCGGCCGACGACGCGCCCTTGGTGACCCCCACCCCTCGCGCCCCGGCCGACGGCGCGCTGTCCGCAACGCCCGACGACCGCACTCCAGGGAGCGCGAGCGCCCATGCCTGAGCTGAACCTCTGGCTCGATGCGCATGCCCGCGCCGCCACCGTCCACCTGCTGCCGGCCGACGGGCAGGACGCCACGATGTGGGGCAGCGGCTTCTTCGTGGCACCCGGGTGGGTGGTCACCGCCGCCCATGTGCTCCGCCCCCACCTGGCCCGCGACCGGAACCTCACGTTCGCGGTGCGCGGCGAGACGCAGGCCAACGACGCCATCCCCGTCCGCGCCCGGCTGGCGCAGTGGCTGATCGGCGACCCGCGGGCCACCGAGGTGCCGCCCGGCGACGACCTCGCCCTGGTGCGGCTGGTCGACGACGCCGTGGAGCACGAGTGCGTCTGGCTCGCCGACCGGGCCGTCCAGCACGTCGGCAGCGTGGTGGCGTACGGCTACCGGCCGGGGGAGGGCGAGCACGCCCGGGCGGTGTCCTGGAGCGGCGACGCCGAGATCAACGTCCGCGACGGCTCGTACGGACTGCGCTTCAAGCCCGACGTCGACTTCCCCGCCGGCGTCTCCGGCGGGCCGCTGCTCGACCCGGACACCGGCGCAGTGGTGGCCCTGATCAAGTCGCGCCGCAGGCAGCGGGACGGCGGCCTCGCCGTCTCGATCGCCGCGCTGCGCCGCTTCGGCGCCCTCTACGGCGAGGTGATGCGGGCGCACGACACCTGGCACGGCCGGTCCGCCGGGTTCGGCGGCACCACCTGGGTCGACGCCCAGCAGGCCGTCGTCACCGGCAACCGCCCCACCGGCGGCGAGGAGTGGACGCCGCACGACCGCCGGGCCGCGCTGCGCAGGCTCGCCGCGCTGCCCGCGCCGCCGGACGGCCCCACCGTGGCGATCCTCGCCCGCCAGGCCATCAGCGGGAACCGCTGGCCCCACGAGGGCCCCGAGCTGCACACCTGGCGGGACGGGCACGGCCTCCTCTACGAGGGCGGCCGGCCGATGGACTCCATGATCCTGCTGCGCTACCTCCAGCTCGTCGCCCTCTACGTGCACCGCCGCGGCGGTGACGTGGACTCCCTCACCGACTGGATCCAGGAGCGTCTGCACCGGCACACCTGGCCGCACATGGCCGCCTTCGTGACCGACGCCCGGCTGCCCGAGTCGCTGGAGCCGGCCCAGGAGGACTCCGACCGGATCGTCATCCCGTACCCGGGCCCGGGCGAGGGCCCCACCGTCGCCGTCCTGCTCGACCCGGTGATCGGCTCCGACCCGGCGCACTTCTTCTGGCAGGTCTGGGTCGACGACGGCGTGGGCGAGCCCGAGCTGCAGGCGGAGGACCGCTCGACGCACGGCCACCGGCCCGGTGACCTGGTCCAGGCCCTGCGCCGGCCGCTGACCGACGTGTTCCAGCGCCGGGACCGCGCGGGGCGGCCGGTTCCGCTCGAAGTCGCCCTGCCGGCGGAGTACTTCGACACCGCCGTGCACCGCTGGCGCCTCAACGACATCGCGGCCCTGGACGACAACTACCACCTGGGGGCGCAACGCCGTGTCGTCCTGCGCGCCCTTGAGCGCCGGGGAGAACCGGACAAAAAATGGCTCGCCCGCTGGGGAGCCATCTGCGCTCAGCGGCAGCTCAGCGGCTGGCGTGTGCCGGAGCCCGGGGTGAGCCCCAGTGTCGCCCAGTTCCGCGACGCCCCGGGCAGCGCCGTCCCCGTCATCTGCCGCTCCGTGGGACAGGGCCTGGGGCGCACGGCCCTCAGGCTCGCCCTGGAGAGCGGTCACGGTGTGGCGCTGTGGCGCGTCGACGGGCACGGAGGGGGCGGCTGCTCGGACTCCTGCGAGGACCTGCACACCAGGACCAAGTGGCTCTTCGAGCCGTTGGAGTCCATCACCGAACTGCCCGACCGGCTGCGCCAGCTGAGGCAGGAGATCAGCGAGCGGCACGCCGACCGGCGCTGGGCCGAGCCCCTGGCACTGCTGTACGACGACCCCCGGCGCCCGCTGCCGGCCGAGGACACCACACCCCTGGACGCGCCGCTGTGAACCCGAGCCGGACCTCTGCGGCCACCGCCCCGCCCCGCCCCGCCGCGCCTCGCGGGCCGGCCGGCGCGCCCGGCCGGCCCCGCCCGCGGTGCGCACCGGCCGCCCTCCCGCGCGCGGAGGGCTTCCGAGACGGCGTCCGCGAGGCCGCCCGGCCAACCGCCCTCCCGCGCGCGGGAGGGCGCCTCGGCGGTCGCGCCCTGGTCCCGGGAGAGGACTGGCCTGAATCGCCCGTATGGAATGCCTGGCCTGGGTACATTTTCAGGGGCCCGTTGTGGGCGCCCATCGCCCCGGTCGGCCAGGACGTGGTCTACCACCGACCGTTGACGAGGAGCACCCCATGAGCGATTGGTTCATCTACCGGGGTACCGGGGGGCCGGATCCGGACAAGATCAGGGAGCTGCCCGAGCCCCCGCCCTGGCGGCGCTTCGACGCCCCGGTGGTGCCCTACGAGGTGCCGCCGCTCGACTCGTCGACGGCGCGCAGGCTCGGCGCGCGGAGCGTCCCGCTGCCCGTCCAGGACGACGACACCCTCGAACTGATCAATGCCGCCCTCTACTTGCGTCGCCCGCTCCTCGTCACGGGACCGCCGGGCGCCGGGAAATCCACGCTCGCGCACTCCATCGCGTACGAACTCGGCCTCGGACGCGTCCTGGAGTGGCCGATCGTCAGCCGCAGCGAGCTCAAGGACGGCCTCTACACCTACGACGCCATAGGACGCCTCCAGGACGCGCAGCTGGACCGCGCCCACGTGGCCGGCGAGGCAGAGGCAGCGGGAGGCGGCAGCCGTTCCTCCGACATCGGCCGCTATCTGAAGCTCGGCCCGCTCGGCACCGCCCTGGTGGCCGCCGAGCGGCCCCGCGTGCTGCTCATCGACGAGCTGGACAAGAGCGACATAGACCTCCCCAACGACCTGCTGAACGTGCTCGAGGAGGGCAGATTCGGCATTCCCGAGCTGGAGCGGATCGCCGACCGGCCCGGCATGGAGACGGTCGAGATCCTCACCGACGACGGGCGGCGGGTGCCGGTCACCAACGGCCAGGTGCGGTGCCGTGCGTTCCCGTTCGTGGTGATGACCAGCAACCGCGAGCGGGAGTTCCCCGCGCCGCTGATGCGCCGCTGTATCCCGCTGACCCTGGAAGCGCCCCGCGACCAGCGCCTCGCCGCGCTCGTGCAGGCGCACTTCGGCACGGGCTCGTACGACGACAACCACGACATCGTCGACCAGTTCCGACAGGCCGAGTCCGACGGTGCGCTGCGCCCCACCGACCAGCTGCTGAACGCGATCTTCCTCGCCCAGCACGCGGCGCGGGACGCCTCCCGCGACGTCGCCGCGCAGCGCGCGGACATCGCCCAGTTGCTGATGCAGCCCCTGGACCCCGGACCCAGGTGACCCCATGAGCAGCGCCGAGCCGACCCCCGCCCCGGGCACGCCCGAGGGCCCGGACAGCGCGCGCGCCGACGCGGCGGGCCAGGCGCTCGCGGGCCAGGCGCTCACGGCGCTGATCGCGCGGATGCGCGAGGCGGAGATCCCGCCGAGCGTCGAGGAGATGGCCGACGCGCTCTGGCTCGCCCGCTGGCTGCCGGCACCCGGCCAGTCCGCCGCGGACGACCAGCCGTCCGAGGAGCGCACCCCGCCGCCGAGGCCCACCGACACCAACGGCCGCGGCTACCGCCACCTGCAGAAGTCCTCGACCTCCTCCCAGGAGGACCGCTCCCAGGTCGACAGGGCCGAACTGTTCGTCCGCGGACCGGGCCCCGAGGCCGCCGCCGAACTGCGGCAGGTGCAGGTGCCCGCGGCGCCCGCCCTGCCGGAACCCCTCGCGCTCCAGCGTGGCCTGCGCGTGCTCCAGCGCTACCGCGCTCCCGTGCGCCCCGCGTCGGGCCACACCCTGGACGAGGACCGCACCGCCGACCGGGCCGCCGAGTCCGGGCTCGTCCAGCCCGTGCTGCGCGCCGAGCGGCGCCGCGAGGCCCGGCTGCTGCTCGTCATGGACGTCTCCACCTCGACCGTGGTCTGGCAGCAGGCGCTCGACGAGCTGCGCCAGGTCTGCGAGCGCGCCGGCGCGTTCCGCGAGGTGCAGGTGCAGTACCTGCACGCCACCGACGACGGCCTGCCGGGCTATGCGGCCACCCCCGAGCGGACCGGCCCGCTGCACGCCCCCGAGCAGCTCAGCGACCCCACCGGGCGCCGCCTCACGCTCGTCCTCAGCGACTGCGCCGGGCCCATGTGGCGCAGCGGCCGCATCCACCGGCTGCTGTACCGCTGGGCCACCACCGCGCCCGTCGCCGTCGTGCAGCCCCTGCCGCAGCGGCTGTGGCTGCGCACCCACCTGCCGGCCCGGCGCGGGCACCTCCACCGGCGCGAAGGGCCCGCCGGACGCCTGGTCTTCACTCCTGAGCGCGGGCGCGTCGAGCCGGGCGCGCTGCCGGTGCCGGTGCTCGCGCTGCGCCGGTCCTCGGTGGAGGGCTGGGCGCGGCTCGTGGCGGGCGCCACCGGGCAGAGCCTGACGGCCGCCGCCGGCTGGGTGCACGCGGCGCACGCCCCGGCCACCTCGCCGGTGCGGGCCGCCGAGGAGCTGTCCGGCGAGGACCGCGTGCGGGCCTTCGTGCGGCAGGCCTCGCCTGAGGCCCGCCGCCTGGCCTGCTACCTGTCCGCGGTGCCGCTGTTCCTGCCGGTGATGCAGCTCGTGCAGCGTGCGATGCTCGCCGGCACCGGACCCGACGTGCTGTCCGAGGTGCTGCTCGGCGGGCTCCTCAAGCGCCTGGAGGACGCCGCGGACCCGCGCGCGGTGCGCTACGACTTCCTGCCCGGCGTGGCCGCGGAGCTGCGCAAGAGGCTCACGGCCGACGAGGCGAAGCTGCTGCTCAAGCACTGCTCGGAGTACATCGAGCGGAGCTTCGGGCGCACCGCCAGGAACTTCCCGGCGCTGGCGGCGGCCTTCCTGCGCGGCGCCGTCGACCCTCAGGCGGCGCGCGCCGAGCCCATCGACCAGCCGCCGCCCGGGCCCGAGGAGCACGCCGGGCTGCGCGCCTTCGCCGAGGTCTCCTCCGACCTCCTGCGCGACCTGGGCCGCCGCACCCCCTGGCCGCTGCCCCGGCCGCCCGACCCGCGACTCGGCGCCGACGAACTGCTGGCCCGCGGCCGCGTCGCCCTGCGCCGCTACGAGGCCGAGGGCCTGGTCAGGGAGCTCGACGAGGCGGTCGCCCTCTTCAAACAGGCGGGCGCCGTCGCGGGCCCGCCCGCCGAACGCGGCTCGGCCGCCGAGGAACTGGCGAACGCCCTGCTGGCCCGCTGGCGGGTCCGCCGGGTCGGCGACGACCTGCGCGAGGCGCTGGACGTGCTCGCGGCCGAGCACGTCACCTCGGTGCGCGGCAGCCTCCTCAGGGGCACCATCCACTGGATGCTCGCCGGCGAGCTGCACAGCTCCTGGCTCGGCGTCGACGACCTGCCCGACGACGTGCGCCGCTGGGCCCGGGACCACGCGGGGGCGGAGCATCCGGCCACCGTGTGGGCGTTCTGCGCACTGCTGCGCAGGGCGGACGACGAGCTGACCCGGGTGGTGTTCGGCGAAGGGGCGCCCGACGCGACCCGCACCGGCGCGGCGGCGCGAGCGCGCTCCGGCTTGCGTCCAGGGCGCTCCGCGCCGCGTCCGCAGACGCCGCCCCAGCTCCCGCACGGCCCGGCCGAGACCGAGCCGCAGCGGCCCGAGGCGCCCGCGGCGGGCGACCAGGGGACGTCACAGAGCTCCCCGACCCTCAGCCTGCCCCCGTACTCCTCCGGCCCGCGCGCCTTACTCGCTCCCGCCGGTCTGTCCCCCGAGGACGCCGACCGGCGCAGGCTCGCCGCCGAGACCCTCCCCACCGTGCGCAGCGCCCTGGCCGACGCAGGCGCTCCGCTCGCCCGGCCCGAGGGGCCGCTGCGCGCCGCGGGCCCCGAGGACTGGTACCTCACCCACCTGACGCGGGCCGCGGAGGCCGCCGCGGTCCGCCTGGAGTACCCCGAGCCGGAGCGCGGTCACCTGGTCCGCGGGCGCATCATGCTCGACCTGGCCCGCCAGTACCTCGGCCGCGGCCCGATCGAGCGGGACGCGGACCTCGACGAGGCGGCCGCCGCGGACGCGGGACGCAGCGCGGGCGAGCACCTGATGGCCGCCCTGAGCACGCCCGACGCCCTGCCGGCTCCCGAGCGCTGCCGCGCCTGGCTGGACATGGCCTCCGCCATCGAGACGTTCCGCACCACCGGCGAGGGCGCCGGCGACCGGGACGAGGAGCAGCCGCGGATCATGGACGCCGTGGCGCAGGCCCTGGCCGCCGCCGGCGACGACGAGGACCTCCGCTTCGACTGCCACGTCCTGGCGGCCAGGCTGCACCGCGACCGCTACGACACCACCGGCCGCGTCGCCGACCTGGACCAGGCCGTCGCCGCCTGGGAGGAGAGCACGGCACTGCTCGCCATGGACGACCCGAGACGGCCCGGCATCCTCGGCGAGTACGGCGCCACCCTGGTGCGCCGCGGCGAGCAGCGGGACTCCGCCGACGACATCGACCAGGCCGTCCGCCTGCTGCGCGCGGCCGTCGACTGGACCTCCGACGACAACCCCGAGCTGCCCGACCGCAGGCGCACCCTGGGCATCGCCCACTATCTGAGGTTCCGGTCGCAGGAAGTCCTCGCCGACCTCTTCGAGGCCGACTGGATACTCGGCGAGGCCGCCCGCGGCGCCAAGGACAACCCGGAACTCGCCCACGACTGCTGGCTGCAGCGCGGCGCCGTCGTCATGGAGCTCGCCGACCGGGCGGGCAACCCGGGGCTGCTCCAGCGGGCCGACGACCATGTGCGGCACGCCGTGGAGATCGCCCGGGAGGCCGGGAACGGCACATGGGTCGCGCGCGCCCTCCAGCTCCGCGGCATGCTCCTGGAGCGGCAGGGCGCACCCGACCGCGCCCTGCGCCAGTACGGCGAGGCCCTGGCCGCCACCGCCGAGGCGGGCCTCACCGGGGAGCTCCGTGAGGCCGTGGCGCGGCTGGAGTCCGAGGTGGGCCGGGCGTGACCGCTCCCGTGGAGGACAGCGACATGCCCCTGCCCGGGATAGACCTCCCGGCGCGGACCGACCACCCCGTGCTCGCGGCGATCCTCGCGGACCTCCGCGAGCGCGCGGCCCCGGCGGAGCCGCACGGGGGCGAGCCCGTCGTCGCGCAGTACGAAGACGCCCCGTGACCCCCGCACCGAACGACCGCCCCCGGCTCCCGCCGTCGCCCCCGGACCCCGCCTCCCCGCCATCGTCCGCCCTGGCACCCTTATCCCCGCCGACGTCCTCGGGAGCCGCGGCCCCGCCGTCCTCCCCGGCCCCCGCCCCCGCGCCGGCCCCCAGGGGCCGGGGAGCTCCGGGCGCCTTCGCCGAGGCGCCGTCCCCGCACCCCCGCTGGCCGCACGCCACGCTGGACACCCGGGGGCACCGGCCCGTGCCGCTGCGGCAGTTCGTGCTCAAGGTGCACAGCCGGTGCAACCTCGCCTGCGAGTACTGCTACGTCTACGAGGGCGCCGACAGCAGCTGGCGGAGCCGGCCGGCACGGGTCGCCGAGGAGACCATGCGGGCCGCCGCCGCCCGGATCGGCGAGCACGTGGCCACGCACCGACTGCGCCGGATCCGCATCGAACTGCACGGCGGCGAGCCGCTGCTGTCCGGCACGGGCCCCGTCGTCGCGTACGCGCGCGCGGTACGCGCCGCCGTCCCCGCCGACTGCCGGATCACCGCCACCGTGCAGACCAACGGCACGCTGCTCACCGAGCGCGCCCTGGACGAGCTCGCCGCAGCCGGGGTGCGGGTCGGCCTGAGCCTGGACGGCGGCCTCGCCGCCCACAACGCCCGCCGCAGGGACCACGCACACCGCCCCGCCTGGCCCGCCGCCCACCGCGCGGCACGGCTGCTCGCCGACCGCCCGGGAACGTACGCGGGCATCCTGTGCACCATCGACCTGCGCACCGACCCGGGGGAGGCGTACGAGTCGCTGGCCGCCCTGCGCCCGCCCGGCATCGACTTCCTGCTGCCGCACGGCAACTGGGCCGCGCCGCCGCCCGGGCTGAGCGCCGCGGGCGGCCCGGGCCGGCACCGGCCCAGGACCACCCCGTACGGCGACTGGCTCGTCGCGCTCTTCGACACCTGGTGGCACAGCCCGCGGACGCCCACCCGGATACGGCTCTTCCACGAGATCGCCGCGCTGCTGCTGGGCGCCCCCAGCACCGCCGAGGCGGTGGGGCTCTCCCCGCTGGCGGCCGTCGTCGTCGACACCGACGGCGCCATCGAGCAGGTCGACTCGCTCAAGTCCGCCTACCCTGGCGCCCCCGCCACCGGGCTCGACGTCTTCCGGCACCCCTTCGACGACGCCCTGCGCCACCCCGGCATAGCGGCCAGGCAACTCGGTGAGCGCGCGCTCGCGGCTGCCTGCCGCGGCTGCCCCGTGCACCGGGTGTGCGGCGGCGGGAACTACGTCCACCGGTACGCATCCGGCACCGGCTTCCTGCACCCCAGCGTCTACTGCGCGGACCTGGAGCGGCTGATACGGCATGTGGCGCACCGCCTGAGCCGCACCGGCACGCCCCCGCAACGCGCCGTGAAGCCCCCCACATCCGTCCCAACACCCCCCTCTTGAGGGAAATCTGACGCACAATTGGCACACTCGAGGAACACGCTCGACGAAGCACGTCCAACGGACGGCGGCGCGCCGGCGCACGGACCCGCTGCCGCTCACGGCACGCACACCCACCCGGCATCCCCGGGTGACCGGCGGTGGCCCGCCGGGCAAGGAGACTGGTGACATGACGTCAGAACTGGCTGACTCCGCGCACGTCACGGTGGTCTTCGCCGGCCAGAGCGAGTCCTGGGCCAAGTGGATCGACCACCAGGTGCGCCGCGCCGGCCGCCCCAGCACCCTGGTGCGCTGGAACCCGCTGCGCCGGCCGGCCGCCCCGGACGGCCTGACCGACCTGCTCACCGCGCCCGGCCGCCTCCTGCTGGTGATCGACGACTGGTACGACCAGCTGTCCAGCCCCAGGTTCCAGGCGTGGGCGCGGATCCTGCGCGAGGTGCTGCCGCGGTACCGCGACCGCATCGCCGCGGTCAGCGTCACCACCCGCCCCATGCCCGACGAGGTGATCGCCCTCGCCCCGGTCGGCCTGCGCGGGCTCGGCCCGGACGCCGCCCGGGCCCGCGTCCTGGAGTGCGCGGGCATCCCGGCACCCGACACCCTGGTCTCCCTCGCCCGCGGCCCCCGCTTCCCCGACGACCCGCTCGACGTGTGGCAGGCGCCCCGCCGCAACCGCCACTTCGTCGGCCGCACCGAGATCCTGGAGGAGGTCTACGGCAAGCTGTCGGCGCCCGGCGACGCCGTCGCCCTGTACGGGCCGGGAGGCATGGGCAAGACCCAGCTCGCCCTGGAGTACGTGCACCGGTTCGCGGGCGAGTACGACATCGTCTGGTGGGTGGCGGCGGCCGGCCGGGTGGCCGCCGCGCGCGAGCACTTCGCGCGCATGGCCCCGGCCCTCGGCCTGGACGAGCACGGCCGCCTGGAGACCACCATCAAGGCCGTCAAGCAGGAGCTGAACCGGACCGCGAGACCCTGGCTGCTGGTCTTCGACGGCGCCGGCAGTCCCGAGCGCCTGCAGGACCTCATCCCCGGCGACCGGGGCCACGTCCTGGTCACCACCCAGAACACCGAGTGGGCGACGCACGCGGAGCCCATCGCCGTGCCGGCGTTCCGCCGCGAGGAGTCCGTGGCGTTCGTCTCCCGCCGTACCCGGCGGCTGACGGACGACCAGGCCGACCGGCTCGCCGCGGCCGTCGAGGACATGCCACTGCTGCTGGACCAGACCTCCGCCTGGCTCGACCTCAACCCCACCGCGTCCGTGAACGCCTACATCGGCGACATCCGGTACGGCGACCCGGGGCAGTTCGAGGTGGTGGCGTCGCCCAACTACCCGCAGAGCTTCCAGGTGGCGTGGGCGAAGCTGCTCAACACCCTGCGGGAGAACTCGGTCACGGCCTGGCGGCTGCTCAATCTCCTCGCCCACTTCTCGCCCGACCTGGTCCCCGTCCGGCTGCTGGCCACCGCGCGCCCCGGCGACCTGCCGCCCGACCTCCAGGAGCTGGTCTCCGAGCCCAGCAGCTGGAACACCGCCCTGCGCCGGCTCTCCCAGGTCACCTCCATGCGCGTGGAGTACGAGCAGGGCCCGCGGATGGACATCCAGACCGTGGGCACGCTCCGTATGCACCGGCTCTTCCACGAGTACGTGCGCTCCGTGCAGTCGCCGGCGGACGCCCGGACCTACTCCGTGATAGCCCGCAAGGTGCTGGTCTCCGCGGACCCCCGCGACCCCGCCTCGCCCGCCAACTGGGCCAGGTACGCCGAGCTGATCCCGCACCTGGAGCCCTCCGGCGCGCTCACCTCCGACGAACCCGCCGTCCGCGACCTCGTGCTGACCTGCATCGAGTACCAGCGGATGCGGGGCGAGCACGAGGACGGCCTCTGGCTCAGCCGCCAGGCCGTCGACAACTGGCGTGCGGCCTCCGGGCACACCGACCGCGCCGTCCTGGTCGCCGTCCACCAGCTCGCCGGGATGCTGCGCAGGGTCGGCCGCTACACGGAGGCCGAGGAGCTGGGCCGGGACACCCTGGGCCGCCTCCAGGAGGCCGCCCAGGCCGGCCCCGGGGACGAGCGGCCGGGCAGGCCCCAGCCGGACGGCACACGCCTGGTCCTCACCGACGGCACCCCGCCGCACGGCACCCCCGTGCCCGGCACGGTCGGCGGGGCGCACGGCACCGTGGACACGCACGGAGTGCGCCCCATCGAGCTCATCCGGGCGGAGGACAGTCTCGCCGGCACGCTGATGGCGCTCGGCCGCTTCGACGAGGCGCGCGCCCTCTTCGAGCGCGCCGCCGCCCGCGCCACCGAGACCCTCGGCGGTGAGAACGTCCCCCGCACGCTGTCGATCCGGAGCAACCTCGCCACCGCCATCGGCCTCCAGGGCCGGTACGCCGAGTCGCTCGCCCTGCACCGGCGGATCCTGGAAGCCCGCGTCGACCTGCTGGGCGGCAAGAACGCCCTCACCCTGAACTCCGCCCTGTGCACGGCCAGGATGCTGCGGCTGCTCGGCCGGTACCGGGAGGCGCTGGCCGAGCAGGAGCACAATTCCCGGCTGTTCGGGCAGGTCCTGGACCGCCAGCACGGGGAGACGCTCGCCGCCGAGCACAATCTCGCGCAGTGCGCACGCCGTATGGGGGACCTGCAGTTCGCGCACGCCCTGATGCGGTCGGTGCGCGAGAAGCTGCTGACCCGGCGCGGTGCCTCCGATCCCCAGACGCTGATGGTCTCCTGCGACTTCGCCATGCTCCAGCGCGATCTCGGCCGCGTCCAGGACGCGCGCG
Source organism: Streptomyces sp. DSM 116793 (assembly GCF_057320905.1). Taxonomy (NCBI): domain Bacteria; kingdom Bacillati; phylum Actinomycetota; class Actinomycetes; order Kitasatosporales; family Streptomycetaceae; genus Streptomyces; species Streptomyces sp. DSM 116793. The sequence goes on from NZ_CM170494.1 coordinate 6,501,231, forward strand.
AGCTGGCCGAGTCCTCCGCCGACCGCTACGCCGCGCTCCTCGGCCCCCGCCACCCGTACAGCGTCGGCGCCCGGGACAACGTCGCGGTGCTGATGGCGGACATGGGGGAGAGGGACGGCGCGCTGCAGCTCTCGGAGCACACCCTGCGGGGCATGGAACAGGCGGTGGGGCGCGAGCACCCGTGGGCCGTCGGCTGCGCTCTCAACCGTGCCGCGTTGCTGGCGGCGGCGGGCGACGCGGAGGCCGCGGCGGCGCTCGGGGCGGATGCGGCGGAGCGGGCGGCTCGGGTGGTGGGGGAGTCCCACGTCCTGACCCTCTCCCTCCGGGCCGGCCTGGCGCTGGACCTGGCGGCTCTGGGGCGGCGCGACGAGGCGGACCGCTTGTACGGGGAGGCGGTGGCCCGCCTCACCCACCTCCTGGGCGCGACGCACCCCACCACCCGCTTCGTCGCCGAACGCCACCGCCCCTCCTGGGACTTCGAGCCCCAGCCCATCTAGCCGCTTGTGGGGGCGCGTTCCGCCGGCTTCCGGGGGTGAACCCGCACGTCGGGGCTGGCCCGGCCCACCGAGGGGGAGCGGGGAACCGCGCGCCAAGCCACGACGAAGGCCGCGTACCGCCACCGTCCCCAAGGGGCAATCTGGCCCGAAGGGCCAAGGGCCCGGCCCCCCGGAGCAGAACCGGAGGGGCCGGGCCCTTACAAGGAGGGTGAGGCCTATGCCTCGAAGACCTCGCGGACCAGCTGCTCCTGCTCGGCCTGGTGGCGCTTCGCGGAGCCCACCGCGGGGGACGAGCTGTGCGGCCGCGAGATCCGCCGCAGCCGCTCCCCGTGCGGAACGTCCGCGCCGACCGCCAGGTCGAGGTGATCGATCAGGTTGAGCGCGATGAACGGCCACGCTCCCTGGTTCGCCGGCTCCTCCTGCGCCCACAGGTACTTCTCGGCGTTCGGGTACTTGGCGATTTCCGCCTGCAGCTCCGTCCCCGGCAGCGGGTACAGCCGCTCAAGACGGATGATCGCCAGGTCCGTGACCCCGCGCTTCTGCCGCTCGGCGGCCAGGTCGTAGTAGAACTTGCCGGTGCAGAAGACCACCCTGCGCACCGCGCCCGCGTCCACCGAGTCGTCGCCGATGACCGGACGGAAGCCGCCCGTGGTGAACTCCTCCGTCTTCGACGCCGCCGCCTTCAGGCGCAGCATCGACTTCGGCGTGAAGACGACCAGCGGCTTGTGGTGCGGGTTGTGCACCTGCCAGCGCAGCAGGTGGAAGTAGTTCGACGGCAGCGTGGGCATTGCCACGGTCATGTTGTTCTGCGCGCAGAGCTGGAGGAACCGCTCGGGACGCGCCGAGGAGTGGTCCGGGCCCTGGCCCTCGTAGCCGTGCGGCAGCAGCAGGGTGACGCCGGAGGTCTGGCCCCACTTCTGCTCGGCCGCCGAGATGTACTCGTCGACGACCGTCTGCGCGCCGTTGGCGAAGTCGCCGAACTGCGCCTCCCACATCACCAGCGCGTCCGGGCGGGCGAGCGAGTAGCCGTACTCGAAGCCCATCGCCGCGTACTCGGAGAGCAGTGAGTCGTAGACGTTGTACCGCGCCTGGTCCTCGGAGAGGTACTGCAGCGGCGTGTAGTCCTCACCCGTGACGCGGTCGACGAGGACGGCGTGCCGCTGGCCGAAGGTGCCGCGCCGCGAGTCCTGCCCGGAGAGCCGGACCGGGGTTCCCTCCAGCAGCAGCGAGCCGATGGCCAGGGTCTCGCCCATGCCCCAGTCGATGGTGCCGTCCTCGACCATGGCGGCCCTGCGCTGCAACTGCGGCAGCAGGCGCGGGTGGACGGTCACCCGGTCGGGGATGTTCACCTGGGACTCGGCGATCCGCTTCACGACCTCCTGGGAGATCGCCGTCTGCACCGCGACGGGGAACTCCGGCTGCGCGTCGGGGACCTCGGCTCCCGCCGGCTGCTGGGTGGCCTCGCGGACCTCCGTGAAGACCTTCTCCAGCTGGCCCTGGTAGTCCTGCAGCGCCTGCTCGGCCTCCTCCAGGGTGATGTCGCCCCGGCCGATCAGCGATTCGGTGTAGAGCTTGCGCACCGAGCGCTTCTTGTCGATCAGGTCGTACATCAGCGGCTGGGTGAAGCCCGGGTTGTCGGACTCGTTGTGGCCGCGGCGGCGGTAGCAGATCAGGTCGATGACGACGTCCTTGTTGAACGCCTGCCGGAACTCGAAGGCGAGCCGTGCGACACGGACCACGGCCTCCGGGTCGTCGCCGTTCACGTGGAAGATCGGCGCCTCGATCATCCGCGCGACATCCGTGGCGTACATCGAGGAGCGGGCCGACTCCGGGGCGGCGGTGAAGCCGACCTGGTTGTTGATGACGATGTGCACGGTGCCGCCGGTGCGGTAGCCGCGGAGCTGGGACATGTTGAGCGTCTCGGCGACCACGCCCTGGCCGGCGAAGGCCGCGTCACCGTGCAGGGCGACCGGCAGGACGGTGAAGTCCGTGCCGCCCTTGTTGATGATGTCCTGCTTGGCGCGGGTGATGCCCTCGATGACCGGGTCGACCGTCTCCAGGTGGGACGGGTTGGCGGCCAGCGAGACCTTGATCTGCTCGCCGTCCAGGCCGGTGAAGGTGCCCTCGGCGCCCAGGTGGTACTTCACGTCGCCGGAGCCATGCATCGACTTCGGGTCGAGGTTGCCCTCGAACTCCCGGAAGATCTGCGCATAGGACTTGCCGACGATGTTCGCCAGGACGTTGAGGCGGCCGCGGTGCGCCATGCCGATGACGACCTCGTCGAGCCGGGACTCGGCCGCGGAGTCGAGGACCGCGTCCAGCAACGGGATGACGGACTCCCCGCCCTCCAGCGAGAAGCGCTTCTGGCCGACGTACTTGGTCTGCAGGAACGTTTCGAACGCTTCCGCCGCATTCAGCCTGCGCAGGATGCGCAGCTGCTCCTCGCGCTCCGGCTTGGCGTGCGGGCGCTCCACCCGGTCCTGGATCCACTTGCGCTGCTTGGGGTCCTGGATGTGCATGAACTCGATGCCGGTGGTGCGGCAGTACGAGTCGCGCAGCACGCCGAGGATGTCACGCAGCTTCATCATCGACTTGCCGGCGAAGCCGCCGACCGCGAACTCGCGCTCCAGGTCCCACAGGGTGAGCCCGTGCTCGGTGATGTCCAGGTCGGGGTGCTTGCGCTGGCGGTACTCCAGGGGGTCGGTGTCGGCCATGACGTGGCCGCGCACCCGGTAGGAGTGGATCAGCTCGAAGACGCGTGCGGCCTTGGTGACGTCGTCGTCGTGGGAGGCGTCGATGTCCTTCAGCCAGCGGACCGGCTCGTAGGGGATCCGCAGCGCCTCGAAGATCTCGTCGTAGAAACCCTGCTCGCCCAGCAGCAGGTTGGCCACGTGGCGCAGGAACTCGCCGGACAGGGCGCCCTGGATGACGCGGTGGTCGTAGGTCGACGTCAGCGTCATGACCTTGGAGATGCCCAGGCGGTTGAGGGTGTCCTGGGAGGTGCCCTGGAACTCGGCGGGGTACTCCATCGCGCCGACGCCCATGATCACCGACTGGCCGGGCATCAGCCGCGGCACCGAGTGGACGGTGCCGATGCCGCCGGGGTTGGTCAGCGAGACGGTGACGCCGGAGAAGTCCTCCATCGTCAGCTTGTTGTCCCGGGCGCGGCGGACGATGTCCTCGTAGGCCTGCCAGAACTCGAAGAAGTTCAGCGTCTCGGCCTTCTTGATGCCGGCGACGACGAGCTGACGGTCGCCGTTCGGCTTGGTGAGGTCGATGGCGAGGCCGAGGTTGATGTGGTCCGGCTTGACCAGGGTCGGCTTGCCGTCCTTCTCCGCGAAGGACCAGTTCATCGACGGCATGGCCTTGATCGCCTGCACCATCGCGTAGCCGATCAGGTGGGTGAAGGAGATCTTGCCGCCGCGGGCGCGCTTGAGGTGGTTGTTGATGACGATGCGGTTGTCGAACAGCAGCTTCACCGGGACCGCGCGGACCGAGGTGGCCGTCGGCAGCTCCAGGGAGGCGTTCATGTTCTTCGCGACGGCGGCGGCGGGGCCGCGCAGCGTCACGAGCTCGGGGCCCTCGGGCGCGGCGGCGTCCGCGGCGGGCGCGGGGGCGGTGCGCGGCGCCTTGGCGGCCGGCCGCGCCGCGGGGGCCGCGGGCTCGGCCGGCGCCTTCTTGGGCTCGGCGGGCGCCGCGGGGGCGGCAGCGGCGGCCTCGGGGGCCGTGGGGGGTGTCGTCCGGGGAGCGCTCGGGGCTGTCGGTGCCGGGGCAGTGGTGGTGCCCGCAGCCCCCGCGGCTGCGGTACCGTCCGGCGACGTGGCGGCGGCACCGGGCTTGTAGTCGGCGAAGAAGTCCCACCAGGCGCGGTCTACCGAGTTCGGGTCCTGGAGGTACTGCTGGTAGATCTCGTCGACGAGCCACTCATTGGGACCGAAGGCGGCCGCAGGGTCCTTGCCCTGCCCCTCTTGGTCGGTCCTGGTGGCACCGCCCGGCCGAAGGCTGGGACTCGAATTACTGGACTGTGGCGACACGGCGGCAACCGCCCTCTTCCGCTTCACAAGGTGATGGACAGCGGGAATAAAGGCTACGCCTCTTGGGGGGCGGCATGCAGTCCGGGCCGGTCATCGTCGTGTAAGTCACACCGAGGCCGGTGTTTCGGCGGAGATAATGCCGGGAAAAAACTGCGGTTCCGCTCCGCCTGGATATCGGGCCCCGAGGGGCTCTCCGCCGCAGGCGCCCCGCACTCCTACCTTACGTCGGCTTTGCTCGTCCCTTACGTCAACTTTGCGTAGGCGACTCACCCGGAAGGGTGACCTGGATGCGGCAGCCGCGGGACGATTCGGCCACCCCGATCTGGCCGCCGTGCAGATCCACCGCCCAGCGCGCGATGGCCAGGCCCAGGCCTGTCCCGCCGTCGCTGCCGGGGCCGTGTGAGCCGCTGGGACCCCGGTGGCTGCCGCGGTTGAAGCGCTCGAAGACCCGGTGCCACTCGGAGCGCGGGATGCCGGGACCCTCGTCGAGCACCTCCAGGTTCAGCGACTGGGGGCCCGCCCCGCGCCGCGCCCTGACTGTCACCCGGCCGTGCGGGGGGCTGTGCTTGACGGCGTTGTCGATCAGGTTGGCCACCACCTGGTGGATCCGCTCGGGGTCGGCGTGCGCGGTCAGCTCGGGCGGTGAGACGTCCAGGTGCAGATGGACGTCCGTACGGGTGTGGCTGCCGGACCCCGAGGCGATCCCGGCGCGGGCCGAGGCGATCATGTTCGCCTCCTTCAGCACCCCGGACAGGTAGGGCCACACCTCGAAGCGGCGCGCCTTCAACGGGACGACACCGTTGTCGAGCCGCGACAGGTCGAGCAGGGTCTCGACCAGCCGGCCCAGCCGCTCGGTCTGCTTCAGGGCGGTCCGCATGGTCTCCGGGTCGGCCGCGGAGACGCCGTCCACGACGTTCTCCAGGACGGCGCGGAGCGCGGCGATGGGGGTGCGCAGCTCGTGTGAGACATTCGCCACCAGCTCTTTGCGCTGCTGGTCCTGCGCCTCCAGGTCGTCGGCCATCCGGTTGATCGTGGAGGCCAGGTCGCCCAGTTCGTCGCGCCGGCTGTCACCGCGCACCCTGCGGGTGTAGTCGCCGTGCGAGATCGCGCGGGCCACGGTGTTCATCTCGTCGAGCGGCGACGTCAGGGAGTGCGCCACGAACTGGGTGATCAGCAGGGTCGCTATCACCGAGAAGACCGTGATGAAGCGCAACTCGGTCTCGGTGCGCACGGCGATCATCAGCAGACCCGTGGTGATGAACACCGAGACGACGACGAGCATGCCGAGCTTGGTCTTCACGGAGAACGGGCGCACCCCCGACGCCCAGAGGATCACCTTGCGGGTGTCGCGCGCCACGTCGAGGCCTGCCGCGCGCAGCGCGCGTGCCCGCGCCTCGTCCGCCTCGCGCGCCCGCTCGGCGGCGCGGCGCTCCCGCGCGGCCTGCCGCCGCCCGGCCTGCCGGGCGGCCGCGGCCCTGAGGTCCCGTCCACGGGCCTGCACGCGCGCGCGTGCCCGGTTCAGTGCCCGCATACGCGCGCGTGCGCGGCTCAGTGCCCGCATACGCGCGCGCGCCCGGCCGGCCGCACCGCCCCGGGCGGTGCCCGGGGTGTCGCGGCCGGGGCCCGTGCTGTCGTCCGTGCCGCTGGTCCTGCTGATCCCGCTCATCGCGCCGTCCCGCCGGGACCTCTCATGGGGTGGGTGTCTCCAGGGCGTAGCCCACGCCGTGCACGGTGCGGATGCGCTCGGCGCCGATCTTGCGGCGCAGCGCCTTGATGTGGCTGTCGACGGTCCGGGTGCCGGAGGCGTCGGCCCAGTCCCACACCTCGGCGAGGAGCTGCTCGCGGGAGAGCACCGCGCGCGGGGTGTTCGCCAGGCACACCAGGAGGTCGAACTCCGTGGGCGTGAGGTGGACGTCCTCGCTGCGCACCCGCACCCGCCGCTGGGCGTGGTCGATCTCCAGTTCGCCGAGCCGGAGGATGCCGCTGCGGGGGGTGGTGGCGGCCAGCGCGGCGCGCTCCACGCGGCGCAGCAGCACATGCACCCGGGCGGCCAGCTCGCGCATCGAGAACGGCTTGGTCATGTAGTCGTCGGCGCCGACGCCCAGCCCGACGAGCATGTCCGTCTCGTCGTCGCGGGCGGTGAGCATCAGCACCGGCACCGGCCGCTGGGCCTGCACGCGGCGGCAGACCTCCAGGCCGTCGAACCCGGGCAGCATGATGTCCAGGATCAGCAGGTCGGGCTGCCATGCCTCGGCCGTGTCCACGGCGGCCGGCCCGTCGGCCGCCGTCTGCACCAGGAACCCCTCGGCGCGCAGCCGGGCGGAGATGGCCTCGACGATCGTCGGGTCGTCCTCTACGACGAGGACGCGGCGCTGTGCGCCGGTGGCCGCCGTGGTGCCGTTGTGGGAGGTGTGTGTCTGCTCCATCGCCCCGCCCCTGACTGTTGCTATTCGGAATCGTGGGGGTGATCCCAACCGTGCGGTTGACGCTTGAATGATCCATGCGCCGGTCAGCAGCGTACGGAATGAACCGTGCCGCGGCTATCCAGGCCCGACCGCGAGGTGCACCACGTCGGGAACGCCCCGGGCAACGGGGACCTCTTTGGTGTGCACCCGCCGGAAGTCGGCACGTCGCAGGGCCGCTTCGAAGTCGGGCGAGGGTTGCGCGGACCATACAGCAAGGACGCCGCCGGGCGTGAGCCGGGCCCGGCAGGCGGCCAGTCCCGCAGGGGTGTAGAGGCTCTCGTTGTTCTCGGTGACGGTCCAGCCGGGGCCGTTGTCGATGTCCAGGCACAGCGCGTCGTAGCGGGCGTCCGACTCGTGGACGTGGGCGACGAGATCGGCGTGCAGCACCTCGGTACGGGGGTCGGCGAGGGCCGCACCGGAGAGCGCGGCGAGCGGGGCGCCGGCGGTGTGCGGGCCGCCGTCCGCGGGGGACGGGACCGTCCCGGCGGTCTCTCCGGAGGCATGCAGGCCGTGCCAGTTGATGATGGCCTCCTCGCGTTCCACGACCGTGATCCGGCCCCAGCGGGGGTCGGCCGCGGCGTGTGCGAGCGAGAATCCGACGCCGAGTCCGCCGATGAGCACGGCGGGTTCGGGACGCCCGTCGAGCGCTTCCAGGGCGGCGTCGACGAGCAGCCGCTCCGAGCGGCCGTCCGACGTGTCCATCAGGAAGCAGCCGTTGGCGATGATCTGCAACAGGTCGCCCTGCCGCCGCAACACCACTTCGCCGTACGGCCCGTCACGCCGATCCACCACCACGGCACCGCCGTCACCGCCGGACCGTGCTCTCTGGGAGACCGTCTCACGCATGTCGTACGGGGCGTGCATGCCCCCATCTTGCCATTGCCACCCGACCGACGGTCACCACGAACGGTGTGGGGGAACGCGTGCGGCCAACGCCACCACGAACTCCGTGGCAAGGCCATGCGGCCAACGGCGCCCCGAGAGGGGCGGCAGCCCCTGCCGCCGCACCCACCGGCAGGCGACTTCCGGAGCCACCGGCAGGCGACTTCCGGATCCATCGGCAGACGGCACCCCACCGGCACGTGGGCCCCCGGGGCCACCGGCAGGTGGCAGGGACCGCACGGCAGGGCGGTGCGGGCCGCGGGGCGGCCCCTCAGCCCGCCGCCGGCGACCACACCCACGGCGTGGTGGTGGTCACCGCGTGAAACCCGAGGCGCCGCAGAATGGGCGCACTGTCGTCGGACGCGTCCACCTGGAGGTACCGCACCCCGCGCTCCGCGGCGAGCCCCGCCCGCGCAGCGACCAGCGCCCGGTACACCCCGCGGCCGCGCCACGCGGCGAGCGTCGAACCGCCCCACAGGCACGCGAACTCGGTGCCCGCCCGGAAGACCAGCCAGGCCGCCGAGACGACCTCCCCGCCCGCCTCGGCCACCAGCACGGCGATCTCGTCGGGCGCCGCGGCGACCCGGCCGATCAGGTCCTCGCCGAGCCAGGTCATGTCCTGGTCCCAGACGGCGCTCTCCATGGCGGCGATGCGGCGCATGTCGGCGTCGGCCGTGACCCGCCGCAGGGTGACGCCCTCCGGCGGCATCGAGCCGGCGGCCAACGTGTCGGTGGTGCCGATGAGCACCGTCTCCCGGTCCTCGGGTGCGAAGCCCGCCGCGCGCAGCCGTTCGGTGAGGTCGGCAGGTCGGTCGTGGCCCCGGACCTTCCACTCGACCGCCTCGCCCCGCGCGGCGAAGAAGTCCCGCTGCCGGGCGATCAGGCGGTCGAGGACGGCACCCTCGACGCCCAGCTCGGCGGGCCCGCTGACAAAGCCGCGGTACTGCCCGACGACACGGGTCAGCGGCCCGTCGGCCTCGGCTTGCACGCCCACGGGGAGGTTCGGCCCGACGCCGCGCATCTGCTCGTCGTAGGCCGCAAGGAGAACATCGGTTTCCGTCACCTGCGGTACGCAACGGCACGCGCGGGCGCGGCGCAAGCGCTTTTCTCGCGGTGCTGTCTCGCGGTGCTGTCTCGCGGTGCTGTCTCGCGGTGCGGTCTTCCGGGACGGTCTTCCGGGACGGTCCACCGTGCGCTTCCACGGGGCGGGTCTCACGGGGCGGACACGCCCCGCCCCGCCGCCGTGCCGCCCCCCGCGCCGGTCTCCGCGGCCTCCGCGGCCTCCGCGGCCTCCGCGGCCGCCGTGTCCGGCTCGCGGCTGAGTCCGGCCCACCGGTCCAGTTCCGCCAGCCTGTGCTGCTCGGCGGTCCGGATGCGGTCGAGCGCGTCGGTGCCGAGCGGCAGCCAGAGGGGCGGCTCGGGCAGGTCGATGACGTTCAGCAGGACGCCGACCGCCTGCTCCGGCGTGGCGCCGTACGCCGTCTCCGGGTCTGCGAACCGCTCCAGCATGGGGGCCATGAGCCGGGCGTACGGGGCGCTGGGCGGCGTCCGGGTCATCGCGGACGCGAGCGTGGTGGCCATGGAGCCGGGCTCCACGATCGTGACCTTCACGCCGAACGGCCGGCCCTCCAGGGCGAGTGCCTCCGAGTAGCCCTCCAGGGCGAACTTCGCCGTGACGTAGGCGCCGAGGCCCGCGGCGGGCGCGAGCCGGCCGCTGACGGACGAGATCTGCACCAGGTGGCCGCCGCCCTGGGCGCGCAGCACCGGCAGGGCCGCCTTCGACACGTGGACGGCGCCCCACAGGTTGGTCTCCAACTGCTCCCGGAAGTCGGCCTGCGAGACGTCCTCGATGGCGCCGAGGCGGGACTGGCCGGCGTTGTTCACCACCACGTCCAGCCGGCCGAAGGCCTCGACGGCCGCGGTGACGGCACGCTCGGCGGCGTCCGGGTCCGTGACGTCCAGGGCGGCCGTGCGGGCCGTCCCGGGATGGCGCTCGGCGAGGTCGCGCACGGCTTCCGGATCCCGGGCGGTGGCCAGCACCCGGTGGCCGGCGGCCAGTGCCGCCTCCGCCAGGGCCCGGCCGAGCCCGCGCGAGCTCCCGGTGATCAGCAGGGTCTTCGGCATGGCACGTCTCCAGACGGGCGAGAGGACGAGGGAGGGTGGCGATAAGTAAATACTTACTTATCGCCCGGCCGCAACGCAAGGCGTCCACCGCGCCGCCACGCGGGTGACCATCGCGCCGCCGTGCGGGGCGACCGCCGCGACGCCACGCAATGCGTCCATCCCGGGCCGGCCTAGATGAACCACCCGTACCGCGCAAGACACCCCTTACGCATACGTACAGGACCCACCTGATCGCTCACAGCGAACGCGCCTAAGGCTCGGGAACAACTGGGGGCTCATGTGCATTGAGCCCACATAGCTCAACTTGACTGCCGAAGGGGAGATCATGGCTGCTGAGTCCACCGGCGCTGCCACACTGCTGGCCCTGCCCGTGCTGCCGCTCGACGACGAGGTCGTGCTGCCCGGAATGGTGGTCCCGCTGGACCTCAACGACAACGACGTGCGCGCCGCCGTGGAAGCCGCACAGGCCGCCGCCCGATCGCAGCCCGGCAAGCCGAAGGTGCTGCTGGTGCCGCGGATCGACGGGACGTACGCGGGCACCGGTGTGCTCGGCACCGTCGAGCAGGTCGGCCGGCTGGCCGACGGCGACCCCGGGGCGCTGATCCGCGGTCGGTCGCGGGTGAAGATCGGCGCGGGCACCACCGGCCCCGGCGCGGCCCTCTGGGTGGAGGGCACCCGGGTCGAGGAGACCGTCCCCGACCCGCTGCCCGGTGCCGTCACCGAACTGATCAAGGAGTACAAGGCCCTCGCCACCGCGTGGCTGCGCAAGCGCGGCGCGTGGCAGATCGTGGACCGCGTCCAGCAGATCGACGACGTGTCCCAGCTCGCCGACAACTCCGGTTACTCACCGTTCCTGTCCACGCAGCAGAAGGTGCAGCTGCTGGAGACCGGCGACCCGGTCGCCCGGCTGAAGCTCGCCACGGAGCAGCTCCGTGAGCACCTCGCCGAGCAGGACGTCGCCGAGTCCATCGCCAAGGACGTCCAGGAGGGCGTCGACAAGCAGCAGCGGGAGTTCCTGCTGCGCCGGCAGCTGGAGGCCGTCCGCAAGGAGCTGCGCGAGCTGAACGGCGACGGCGGCGAGGACGAGTCCGACGACTACCGCACGCGCGTGGAGGCCGCCGACCTTCCCGAGAAGGTCCGTGAGGCCGCGCTCAAGGAGGTCGAGAAGCTGGAGCGGTCCAGCGACCAGAGCCCGGAGGGCTCCTGGATCCGCACCTGGCTCGACACCGTCCTGGAGCTGCCGTGGAACGAGCGCACCGAGGACGCCTACGACATCCAGGGCGCCCAGGCCGTGCTCGACGCCGAGCACGCCGGCCTTGAGGACGTGAAGGAGCGCATCACCGAGTACCTGGCGGTCCGCAAGCGGCGCGCCGACCGGGGCCTCGGCGTGGTCGGCGGGCGCCGCGGGGGCGCGGTGCTGGCCCTGGTCGGCCCGCCCGGCGTCGGCAAGACCTCGCTGGGCGAGTCCGTGGCGCACGCCATGGGCCGCAAGTTCGTCCGCGTCGCGCTCGGCGGCGTCCGGGACGAGGCGGAGATCCGCGGCCACCGGCGCACCTACGTGGGCGCGCTGCCGGGCCGTATCGTCCGTGCCATCAAGGAGGCCGGGTCGATGAACCCGGTGGTCCTGCTGGACGAGGTCGACAAGGTCGGCTCCGACTTCCGGGGCGACCCCGCGGCCGCCCTCCTGGAGGTCCTGGACCCGGCGCAGAACCACACCTTCAGGGACCACTACCTGGAGGTCGAGCTGGACCTCAGCGACGTGGTCTTCCTCGCCACGGCGAACGTCCTGGAGGCGATTCCCGAGGCGCTGCTCGACCGCATGGAGCTGGTCACGCTCGACGGCTACACGGAGGACGAGAAGGTCGTCATCGCCCGTGACCACCTGCTCCCGCGCCAGCTGGAGCGGGCGGGCCTGAAGGCGGACGAGGTGGTGCTGGAGGAGGGCGCGCTGCGCAAGCTCGCCGGCGAGTACACCCGTGAGGCCGGCGTGCGGAACCTGGAGCGCTCCATAGGCCGGCTGCTGCGCAAGGTCGCGGCCCGGCACGAGCTGGGCGAGCAGGAGCTGCCGCTCACCGTGACCGACGCCGACCTGCGCGGCCTGATCGGCCGGCCGCACCACGTGCCCGAGTCCGCCCAGGACCCGGCCGAGCGCCGCACCGCGGTGCCGGGCGTGGCCACCGGGCTCGCGGTCACCGGCGCGGGCGGCGACGTGCTCTACGTGGAGGCGTCGCTCGCCGACCCGGAGACGGGCGCGGCGGGGCTGACGCTGACCGGCCAGCTGGGCGACGTGATGAAGGAGTCCGCGCAGATCGCGCTCTCGTTCCTGCGCTCGCGCGGCGCGGAGCTGGAGCTGCCCGTGGCCGACCTGAAGGAGCGCGGCGTGCACATCCACTTCCCGGCGGGTGCGGTGCCGAAGGACGGCCCGAGCGCGGGCATCACCATGACGACCGCCCTCGCCTCGCTCCTCAGCGGGCGCCTGGTCCGTACGGACGTGGCGATGACCGGTGAGGTGTCGCTGACCGGCCGGGTGCTGCCCATCGGCGGCGTGAAGCAGAAGCTGCTCGCGGCGCACCGGGCGGGCATCACGACGGTCGTGATCCCGAAGCGGAACGAGCCCGACCTGGACGACGTCCCCGCCGAGGTGCTGGAGAAGCTCGACGTGCACACCGTCACGGACGTCCGCCAGGTGCTGGAGCTCGCGCTGTCGCCCGCGACGAGCGACCACGTGGAGCAGCTGCCGCTGGCGGCCTGACGGCACCCGGCGCGGTGGCACCCGGCGCGGTGGCACCCGCCGCGGCGCCTGTGTCGCGGCGCCGGTGCCGCCTCCGCGGGTGCGCCCGCGCAGGCTGCGCCCGGTGTGGTGCACCCGGTGGCCGGTTCCTCGCAGGAGCCGGCCACCGGGGCGTTCGGGGGAGGGGTGCGCCGCTCAGCCGTTGGCGAGCGCCTGGACGCGATCCAGTGCGCCGTTGAAGTGGTCGTGGTCGCCGACCGTGGGGCCCGGCGAGGTGTACCGCCAGATGGTGCAGAAGCCCCAGCCGGCCGGGAGCCGGCCCACGTCGCTCGCGTAGCGGGCGGTCGCCGGCGGGTTGGCGGCCCCGGACGCACCGGAGTTGCCGGTGCGCTCGGTCCACCAGTCCGCCTCGGTGTAGATCACCGCGTCCCTTCCGGTGAGCGACCGGTACGTGCCGAGGAGCCCCGGTGCGCGGGAAGATCGCAGACGTCTTCCGGTGACTGCCGGCTGGGCCGGGTGGGAGTCGTGGGGGGAGGAGCGCGGCGTACGGGGCCGCACCGACTGTCTTGTCGGTGGCATGCCACGCCGCAGACTCTACGCACGTAGAACCCAAGGGGGAAGGGGGGTGTGAGGCTGTCGTTGGTCTACTCCTGCGGAATACTGGCCGAGCTGCGGCGAAGACCGTGTCCCGCAGAAACTTTCAACAGCCGGGAAACGCCGGACGCCGGGAACGACAGCGGGAACAGCGAGAACGCGAAAATGCAGGGCATGGGTGCTGACGTGCACAGGAACGGAAACGACGAGGGGCGCGCCGTGGCAGCCGGGGTGCCGGAAAACGGAGTCGATCGGGAATTCCTCGCCCTGGAAAGGGAGCTGACGGTATTCCTGCGGCGCGCCCGGGCCTCGTCGGGCGAGATGGCCCGCGCCGTCCACCCGGACCTGGAGCCGGCGGCGTACGGCCTGCTGGTCTGCCTGGAGGAGGGCGGGCAGCGGGCCACGGACCTCGCCGGGTACATCGGCGTCGGCAAGGCCACGATGAGCCGCCAACTGCGGGCCCTGGAGGCGCTCGGCTTCGTCGACCGGGAGCCCGACCCGGCGGACGGCCGCGCCTGGCTGATCCACCTCACCGAACGGGGCCGCGACCGCCTGCGCACTGTCCGCGACGCGCGCCGCGCCCGCTATGTGGACAAGCTCGCGGGCTGGGACCGCTCGGAGGTCGCCGAGCTGGCGCGGCTGCTGCACCAGCTCAACGAGGCGGCGGGCGCGGAGGACTGACACCCGTCCCAGCTCCCTGTCGGCCGAGCCCCGATCCCGCCGGGGGCGCGGGAAGCCGCGCGCCCAGGTCCCACCGGCCGGAGGTCGGGGACGGGACCGTACGGGGTCCGGTCCGGCGGCCCGCCGCAGGCGCGTCGTGGCCGGGCCCCGCGGGGGCGCCCCGACGAGACCGGGCGGTCACGGCTCGACGTAGACCGCCGACGCGTCGTCGTGTGTCTTGCCGCGGCGCAGAAACGCCCGCTCCGTGTCCGCGCGTTCAAGCGCCCGCACCCGGTCGACCAGGGCCTGCGGCCCCTCCTTGCGGAGCAGTGCGAGGCAGTCGGACCAGTCGCCCTCACGGAACTTCTCCACCCAGCGCGCGGCCCCGTCCGTGAGCGCCGCCAGCGCCCGCACCTCCGCACGCGCCCGGACGCCCGCCACCGCGCGGGCGGCCACCCCGGGGTCGGCGGCGGCGGTGAAGAAACCGCCCTCCTTGTTGCGCAGCGTCGCGTCCGTGACGGCCTCCGTGGCGAGCGCGCCGCGCGGCAGCCGGGACAGCCGGTCGTCCAGGACCGGGACCACCCGGCCGTCCGCCTCCGCCATCAGCAACACCGAGTCGGACAGCACGAGATGCTCGACGCTGTCGTCGTCCCAGCGGACCAGGACGACGGTTGCCTGGGGTGTGCGTGGGTGAGAAAGGTCACAGGTTGCACGGTGGGCGTCCGCAGTGCGCCCGATTGCCGCCGAGAGCACATCACGCAAGGGCATATCCCGCCGTGAAACGGACAGTTCACCCAGTGCGCCGCCGAGCCGGGCGGTGAACCAGGGGACGGAATGCAGACAACCGTCGTCGCCCTGCGGCGGGGTCACACCATCCAGCAGCACGAGGGCTCCACCCTGTCCGCAGGCAGGAAGCGCAACCGATGCGTAGTCCTCGTTGGGGCGTGCGGGGTCTCCCGGTGCGGTGGCGAGTTCGATGCGCATTCGGCCAGTCTGCACGAGACGCCCACAGGTGTCCGCGCGGCACCGGGCGGGGTGCCGGCGAGAGGTCTGTACCTGCAGGTCAGGCGCCGGATTTGGGATGGATTGATCAAGGGGGGGTCAGGCGTGGCGGGGCATCCTGCCAAAGGGCGTGGGCGACGTCCAACCGGCACCCGGAGCACGCCCTTCGGCTATGACGTTGGAACTTGCCGCCGACCCCGCGCCGATGTTCACTCCTTTGAGTGGCGGGTGGGGCGATGCGCGTCCACTTCTCACGGGCACTGGGATGGTCGGGAGCCGAACCCGGAGACGCTCGTGTTGACGGATCGTCACCCGGGTCCATGGGCAGACGGATCAAGATTGCGAGCACCGGTGCAGAAGAAGCGGCCGCGGCGCGAGGGCAGGCAGCAGTCGGTCTCGGAGGAGACCAGGGGCGGCCGGGCACCGAGCAGCCCCTCCGGCACGGCCGGCGGGGACAGGGACGCCATGGGCGGCGCGGGTGTGGTGGACGGCGCGGGTGCCGGCGGCGTGCGCGCCGCGGGTGGCACCGGCGCCGACGGGGCGCGGGGCGTGGACGCCCACGGCGGCTCCTCCGGCGCGGCGGCGCCAGGCCTGTCGGCACCCGGTGTGCCGGCCTCCGGCATACCGGCGCCCGGCCTGCCGGCCTCCGACGGGGCCTCCGACGGGCCGGCACGCGGCGTGGCGGCCTCCGGCCGGGTCGTCCCGGACACGGCGGTCTCCGGCGGGGCCGGTGGCCCTGCGGATGCGGGTCTCTCCAGTGCGGACGGTTCGGCCGGCCGGCCCTGGGGGTCCGGTGGGCCCGGCTCGGACGGTGGGCCCGGCTCGGACGGTGGGCCCGGCTCGGACGGTGGCGGTGTGGCGACGGGTGCGTCCGGTGTGCCCGGCGGCGATGGCGGGTTCGACGGCGGGCGGGATGGCTCCGCCGTGGCGGGTGACCGCTCCGGGGCTGCCGCTCACGGGGCCGGGGGTCCGTCCGGCGCGGGCGTTCCCGCCGGGATGATCCCGCGGCCGCAGGGCGGGTACGCGCCGTACGCGGGCCCCGCGGCCGGGGCCGGCGAGGGCACCGGTGCGCCGGGCGCTCCGGGCGCGCGCCCGGCGGAGGGCGCCGACGGCACCGCGACCCGGACACCGAGCCCGGCCGTGCGCGGCGCGCGCCAGGCGGTACGCGCGCAGGGCACCGTGGCGGCCGCGGCCACACGCACCACCGCGGCACCCCGGACCACCCCCGGGACGCAGTACTCCGCCGACGACATGGCGGGGCCCGCCGCGACGGCCCAGCCCACCGTGCCGCAGGGGTCCGCCGCCGCGCGGCCGCAGCCCACGGCCGCACACGCCACCGCGGCACCCCGGACCGCCCCCGGCACGCAGCACTCCGCCGCCGAGCCGAGTCGCGCCGCCGGCGGGCCGACCCGCGCCGCCGCCGAGCCGAGTCGCGCCGCCGGCGGGCCGACCGCCGTCACCCCCGCCTCCGGAGAGCCGATGACCACCGCCGGGGCACCGACTTCCGCCACGGACAAGCCCGCCCCCGCCCCCGCCCCCGCCGCGCCCGCTCCCGCGGGTGCGCAGCCGGCCGCCGCGCCGGGCAAGTCCGCCCCGGACGCCGACAAGCCGGCTCCCGCGGCCGGCAAGGGCCGCAGGGCCCGGGTGCGGAGCCGTCTCGTCCTGGCCGTGGCCGTCGTGGCCGCCGCGACCGCCGGGGCCAGTGCGCCCGCGCTCATCGCCGCGTCCGGAGACGTGAGCGACTCGCAGGCGCTGGTCACCGACGCCGAGCAGACCCGGCAGGCGCTCAGCCTGGCCCACGCGCTGGCCGACGAGCGCGACGATGTCACCGCGTACGTCGCCGCGGGGCGGCCCGAGGGCAAGGCGCCGGGCGCGGCGGACCGCGCCCCCGTGGACCGGCAGGTCGCCGAGCTGCGCGCCGACGCGCCCACCGGCCTCCGCCACGACCTCGACCGGATCGCCGCGGTGCGCAGATCGGCGCTCACCGGCAAGAGCACCGCTCTGCACACGCACGAGGCCTACGCCGCCGTGATCCTCAGCCTGCATCGGCTCGCCGAGGACCTCGCGGACCGCACCCCGCCCCGGGCGGGTACCGGCGCGCGGGCACTCGCCGACCTCGACCGTGCGGTGGAGCACGCCGAGGACACCCGGGGCCTGCTGCTCGCCGCGCTCGCCGTGCCCGGCGGCACCGGCACCACCACCGTCACCGACCCGGTCACCGGCCTGCCCCGGACCGTCTCCACCGAGTCGGCCGCCGACACCGCGCACCGCGCCGAGCTGAGCGGTGCCGCGCAGCAGGCCCGGCTGCGGGAGCAGTCCTCGCTTGCCGACTTCCACGACCGGGCGCCCGCCGCCTACCGCACCGCCTACGACTCCACCGTCACCGGACCCGACGTCACCACCGCGGAACACGACCTCGCCGTGCTCACGGACCAGCCCACGCTGTCCGCCGACGACCGCGACACCGACGCCGGGAAGCTCCAGAACGTACTGACCTCGCGCATCGACATGATGCGCGGCGCCGAGGCCGCCCTGAACGCCACCCGTGCCAAGGAACTCGCCGGGCTCCGCGACGACGACGTCACCGCGCTGGAGATCCGGGCGGCGCTGGCCGGTGCCTGCCTGCTGGCCGCCGTCGGCGTCACGATGGCGATGGCCCGCAGCCTGACCCGGCCGCTCGCCGTGCTGCGCCTCGGCTCGGCCCGGCTCGCCTCGGACCCCACCGCCGAGGAGCCGATCCGCTTCACCGGCCGCAACGACGAGTTCGCCCAGGTCGTCCGGTCCGTCAACGCCCTGCACGCGCATGCGCTCGGCCTGCACCGCCGGCTGCGCGACCGGGTCGGTGCGGGCGCGGAACCGGCCGCCGCGCAGGACATATCCGGCGCGCCGGGCCTCAGCGGGCAGCCGGGCCGGGGCGCACCGGCGGACGGCAGCCGGGCGGACGGCACCCACGGCGCGGGCACCCCGGCGGGCGGCGCCGCTTCGGACGCCGCCGCCGAGCGCGCCGCCGTTCGCGACGCACTGGCCGCCGCCGCGGCCGGTCTCGACCAGGCAGGCCGGGCAGGCCGGGCCGGCCGGACCACCTCCGTCCACCTCGCCCTGCGCACCCTCGGCCTGGTCGAGCGGCAGCTCGCCGTCATCGAGAAGCTGGAGGAGCAGGAGCACGACCCGGACCGGCTCGCCACCCTCTTCAAGCTGGACCACTTCGCCACCGTGATGCGGCGGCACAGCGAGAACCTCCTGGTGCTCGCCGGCGCCGACCACGGGCACCAGCACCCGGGTCCCGTGCCGCTGATCGACGTCGTGCGCGCCGCGGTCAGCGAGACGGAGCGGTACGAGCGGGTTCGGATCGCCTCGCTCCCCGCGCACGCGCACGTCGTCGGCTCCGCCGCGGACGACCTCAGCCATCTGCTCGCCGAGCTGATGGAGAACGCCACGGCCTGCTCGCCGCCGGACGCCCCCGTGGAGGTCTCCGGGTGGCTGCTGGAGAGCGGGGACCTGATGCTCTCCGTCGTGGACGAGGGCGTGGGGATGTCGCCCGAGCGGCTGGAGGAGGCCAACGCCCGGCTGGCCCGCGTCGCGGCCGGCGAGGAGTCCGTCCCCGAGGCCTTCGGCACGCCCCCGGCATCCGCCGCCGCGGACGACGCCGCCGCGGACGACGCCACCCCCGAGGGCGCGGAGGACGGTACCGGTCTCGGCCTGTACGTGGTGGCCAGGCTCGCCGCCCGGCACGGTGTGCAGGTACGGCTGCGGGACCAGAAGCACGGTGGGATCGCGGCGGTCGTCGTGCTGCCCGTGCAGGTGCTCGCGGAGGCCGGCACCGGCGTGGTCGCGGCCCCGCGCGAGGTCCGCGTGGTGACCGGCGGGCCGGCCGTCCGGCTGCCCGGGGCCGCCGCCGAGGCCAACTCCAATGTGCTGCCCGGCAGGGGCACCGGGGCCGCCCCCGGCACCGACCCGCTGATAGCGGCGGCCGAGGCGGCCCTGCGCGCCGCCCCCGCCCCGGGCGGCGGCTCCGGTCAGCCCGGACAGCCCGTCCCGGACAGCCGGCCCATGGCGGCCGGCCCCCTCCCCGCCCAGCGGCCCTCCCGGGTCCCGGAGTCCTCCCGGGTCCCGGAGTCCTCCCGGGTCCCGGAGTCCTCCCAGGCGCTGGAGCCGCCCCAGGCATCGGAGCCCGCCCACGCCCCGGAGCCCGCCCCGAACCCGTACGCCATCGGCCCCGATGCGCACGAGCGCGCCGACGACGCCGTGGCCGCCCGGCCGGCGACCCTCCCCGGCGGCCCGTCGCGCTCCTCGGGCGGCTGGGAGCGGGTGACCGACAAGGGCCTGCCGAAGCGGACCCCGAAGGCCTCCCCGGTGCGTGGGACGCCCGCGGCGCGCAGCGGTGCGGTGGACGCCCAGGAGCTGCGGCGCCGACTCGGCGCGTTCCAGCAGGGCGCGAGGAACGGACTGCGGGACGCCGAGGCGGAGATGTCGGCCGGCCCGGACGCCCCGCGCACGGGGCAGCGAGGCACCGGACACCGGACAGCGGCACGCGCGGCCCAACCACCCGCGGAAGTCAAGGGGGACACGGTCGAGGAGGCAAGCAGTTGACTGCGCCCAGCACCCATGGACTGAGCACCGAGGCCCGCAATCTGCACTGGCTGCTGGCGAACCTCGTGGAGGAGGTGCCCGGACTGCTGTCGGTGGCCGTGGTCTCCTCCGACGGTCTGCTGCTGCTCTCCTCCGACCCGGCGAGAGACGGCGAGGGCGTCGACGGCGGCGCGGATGACGGCGACGACGGCACGGCCGGCGGGCCCAAGGGCTCCTCGGCGGACCTGGCCGCGATCGTCTCCGGGCTCGGCAGCCTCACCACCGGCGCGGCCCGGCTGATGGACGGCGGCAAGGTCAAGCAGACCGTGGTCACCATGCGTGAGGGCAACCTCTGCGTGATGGCGATCAGCGACGGCTCGCTGCTCGGTGTGCACGCCGCCCCCGAGACCGACATGAGCATCGTCGCGTACCACATGGCGTTCTTCGTCGGCCGCGCGGGACACGTCCTCACCCCCGAACTCCGCAGTGAGCTACGGCAGTCGATGGAGCACCGGACGCAGGAGGGCGCCGGCGGCGAGCGGCCGCGGCTGTCCGTGCGGGGCGGCGCGGCGGCCCACGGGCAGCCGGCGCCCGCGCCGACGTCAACGGCCGGCGAGCCGATGGGAAGGGCACAGTGAGCCATCCGAAGCTGCCCCGGCGCGACGCCGACGCCAGGCCCGCGCGCGTCCGCCCCTACTCCCTCACCGGCGGGCGCACCCGCTTCGGGCACGTGCTGCTCGTCGAGACCTTCGTGGCCGCCATAGAGGCCCCCGAGGAGCGCCGCGAGCTGACCCAGGGGTCCGCGGCCCGGGTGCTGCCCGAGATGCGGGCCATCGTCGAACTGTGCCGCAGGATGCGCACGGTGGCCGAGATCGCCGCGCTGCTGAAGATGCCGCTCGGCGTGGTCCGCGTGCTGCTGAGCGATCTGGCGGACCAGGGAAAGATCCGCGTGTACGGAACCGGTCACGGCCCGGGACAGCCGGACCGGGCACTGCTGGAAAGGGTGCTGAGTGGACTCCGCCGTCTCTGACTCCGCCGTGACCGAGGACTTCGCACGGCCGCCCGGCAACGGTCCCGGGGGCACCGGCGGCTTCTGGGGCGCGGCGGCCGGCGCCGGCCCGGAGGCCGGGCGCGAGGAGGCCCTGCAACCCTGGCAGCTGGACCGGGGCCGCGCGCCCATCGCCACCAAGATCGTGGTGGCGGGCGGCTTCGGCGTCGGCAAGACCACGCTGGTCACCACCGTCTCGGAGATCGAGCCGCTGCTCACCGAGGCGGTGATGACCGAGGCCAGTGAGGAGACCGACGACCTCTCGGCGACCCCGGGCAAGATGACCACGACCGTCGCCATGGACTTCGGCCGGATCACCCTCGACGACGACCTCGTGCTGTACCTCTTCGGCACCCCGGGCCAGCAGCGGTTCTGGTTCATGTGGGACGACCTGATCAGGGGCGCGATCGGCGCCGTCGTCCTCGCGGACACCCGCAGGCTGCCCGACTGCTTCCCCGTGCTGGACTACTTCGACGGCTGCGGCCTGCCGTACGTGGTCGCCGTGAACCACTTCGAGGGCACGGAGAAGTTCGCCGCCGAGGACGTCCGCGAGGCGCTGACGGTGCCGGATCACATCCCCGTCCTGGTCATGGACGCCCGGCTGCGGATCCCCGTGATCGACACCCTGGTGGCCCTGGTCGGCCACGCCCTGGACGTCACCCCCGTCTAGACCTGTCGTACTCTTCCCCCCGCCACGCCGCCCCGTCCCGTGGCGTCGGCACCCCGAGCAGCAGTCAGGAGCAGAGCCGTATGCGGAAGGTACTCGTCGTGGGAGCCGGCCAGTCCGGGCTCCAGCTCGCCCTCGGACTCCAGGCGCACGGCTACGACGTCACGGTGATGTCCAACCGCACCGCGGACGAGATCCGCGCCGGGCGGGTCATGTCGACGCAGTGCATGTTCCACACGGCGCTCCAGCACGAGCGGGACCTGGGGCTGAACTTCTGGGAGCCGCAGGCGCCGCGGATCGGGGGTCTCGGCGTCTCGGTCGCGGGTCCCCCGGACCCCGAGGGCGTCCCGACGCGCGTCATCGACTGGCTGGGCCGGCTCGACGGCCACGCCCAGTCCGTGGACCAGCGGGTGAAGATGGCCGGCTGGATGGAGACCTTCGCGGAGCGCGGCGGGCAGCTCGTCATCCATGGCGCGTCCGTCTCCGACCTGGACTACTTCGCGCGCACCTACGACCTGGTGCTGGTCGCCGCGGGCAAGGGCGAGCTGGTGTCCATGTTCGGCCGGGACGCGGCACGCTCCCCGTACGCCGAGCCGCAGCGCGCGCTGGCGGTCTCCTACGTGCACGGCCTCGGGCCGCGCCCGGAGCACCCGGAGACGGAGGCGGTGCGCTGCAATCTGGTGCCGGGCGTGGGCGAGCTGTTCGTCATGCCGGCGCTCACCACCTCCGGGCGGGCCGACATCCTCTTCTGGGAGGGTGTCCCCGGCGGCCCGCTGGACGTCTTCCAGGGCGTCAGGGACCCCTCGGAGCACCTGGCGCTGACCCTGGAGCTGATGGAGACGTACGTGCCCTGGGAGTACGCGCGGGCCACCAAGGTGGAGCTGACCGACGCGGGCGGCACCCTCGCGGGCCGGTACGCCCCCACGGTCCGCCACCCCATCGGGCGGCTGCCGGGCGGTGGCGTGGTGCTCGGCGTGGCCGACGTCGTGGTGGCCAACGACCCCATCACCGGGCAGGGTTCCAACTCGGCCGCCAAGTGCGCGGCGTCCTACCTGGACGCGATCGTGGCGCGGGGCGAGGGGCCGTTCGACGAGGTCTGGATGCAGCAGACCTTCGACCGTTACTGGGACACCGCGCGGCACGTCACCAAGTGGACCAACGCGATGCTCGCGCCGCCGCCGGAGCACGTCCTGAACCTGATCGGCGCGGCCGGCCAGGTCCCCGCCGTCGCCGACCGCGTCGCCAACGGCTTCGACAACCCCGCCGACTTCGAGCACTTCTTCTACGAGCCGCAGAAGGCGGCGGAGTACCTCGCGGAGGTGACGGGCTGACGGCGGCCGGGCTTCCGGCTTCGGCGGTCGTGCTTGCGGCTTCGGCGGTCGTGCCGGGGGCGCGGTCTCGCCGGCTGGGTGCTGCTTGGTGGGCTCGGCGGGCGCGGCCCGCCGGCCGGGCGGGCGGGTGCGGTCTCGCCGGCTGGGCCGGGGGCTTCCTCGGCCCGGCGCGGCTCCCTCGGCCCGGTGCGGCTTCGCCCCGCGAGTGCGGCTTGGGCGCTCAGCCACCCAGAGGCGGGGCCTCCGGGTCCGGTCGTACGGCTCCCAGGACCGGGTTCACGTCCACAGGTGAGACCTTGACGTGGTCGCCGGGCCGCGGGGCCTGCACCACCATGTCGTTGCCGAGGTAGAGGGCCACGTGCGTGGCGGTCGGGTAGTAGACGACCAGGTCGCCGGGGCGCAGCCGGTCCATCGGCACCCGGGCGAGCCCGCGCCACTGCTGCTGGCTGGTGCGCGGGATGGTGCGGCCCGCATGCGCCCACGCCTGCGAGGTGAGGCCCGAGCAGTCGAACGCGCCGGGGCCCGTCGCCCCCCACACATAGGGCTTGCCGACCTGGTTCATCGCGTACCGCACCGCCACGCTGCCGCCGCGCGAGGGCAGGCGGCCGGCGCCCAGCGCCGACGAGATCAGCGAATCCACGCCGTCCGTGTCCGTGCCGCCGGGCCGCTCGGGGCGCCGGTCCGCGGCGCCCTGCCCGCCGCCCAGCGAGGCGAGCAGCCGCTGCACCTCACGGAGCCGGCCCTGCACGGTGTCCCGCTCCCTGCGCTGCTGCCTGGCGAGCCGCTCCTGCCGGTCCAGGGCGCGGCGCGCGCTGAGCGCGAGCCCCCGGCTGCGCCGCTCGTCGCCGGCGACCCGGCGTAGCGCGGACGTGTGGGCCGCAGACATCCGCTGGAGCATGTGGCCCTGGTCCAGGGCGTGCTGCGGGTCGCGGGCGAGCAGCAGCCGTACGTAGGGGGAGATGTCGGAGCTGCCCTGGTACTGCAGACGGGCCAGCCGGCCGGCGGCGACCCTGCTGTGGTGCAGGGCGCGCCGGGCGTGCGCCAGCCGCCTGTCGAGGCCCCTGACGGTGGCGCGCTGCCTGTCCAGGCTGCGCTGGGCCGCGTGGTAGGCGTCGGTGGTCCGCTCGGCCTGCCGGTACAGCCGCTGAAGGTCACTCAGCAGGGCGTCCACGTCCGTGGTCCGGTCCCTGCCGGACCCCTGGGCGCGGGGCGGGGCGGCGGGGCGGCGGTCCGGCGCGGCGGGGTCCTGGCTCCCGGCCGCGGGGCCGGGTGCGGGACCGGGCGACAGGGGCGGCTGCGCGGGCAGCGCGCATGCCGTTCCGGCCGCGACGAGTGTGCCGGCCGCGACCGCGGCCGTACAGAACCCCCGTGCCAGCCTGCCCGTCATCTTCGGTCACCTCCGCAGCGGCGGACGGCAGATCCGTCCGCACCGCTCGTACATGTCCCGGGGTGCGGGCCGGACGCTCACCTGTGCTGGGCGGATCGGCCCAAGAATCTCACCCGTCCAGGGGGCGCACGATGCGGCATCCGTGGGGGAGCGCCCCGCCCGCGGCGGCACCTGACGGATACGTCCACCCGCCGGTGGGGCTGTGCCCCGGTGCCCTGAAGGGGCGCGGGGAACTGCGCGCTCGGCCACGACGCGCCTGCGGGGGGCCGCCGGGCCGAGCCCCTTGCGGTCTCGTGCCCGGCCAGCGGCCGGTGGAGGCCGGTCGCGCCCACGCGGCGGAGCCGCATATGAGTACAGCCCCGCGCCCCTTCCGTGGCTCGGTCGCACCGGCAGGTGTACGCACCGGGGCGCAGCCCCGAGTCACGTGTGGCGACGTGGCCTGGACCAAGGCCACTTCGGGCCGGACGCGCCCTCGCGGGTGGCCACCTCGTCGTACTCGTAACGCCACCCCAGGTGCAGCCCGAGCCGCCTGCTGCGAGCGGCGCTCACCCGGCGGTAGACGAGCACAGCCGGGGGCCCGCCCCCGGCGTCGGGCACCGGGACGCGGTACGTCTTCGGGGGGTGCCCGGTGGGGCCGAGCAGTACCGGCAGCACCCGGCCGTCCAGGGGTCCCCCGACGAAGGGGGTCTCTTCGCTCCGCACGGCACCAGTGTCACCCGGCACCGCGGCGGGCAGGGCGAGCCGGGGCCGCCCCGGTTCAGGCGAGCAGCCCCGAGGACCGCCACAGCCTGCGGCCCACGCCGCGCAGCACGCCGACGTCGTCCAGGAAGTCCGTCAGGCGCTTCGCGCCGGCCTGCATGACCTCCCTGCGGTGCCCGCTGGCCCGCACCTGGGCCACGGCCTCGTGGCGGTCGAGGCCGACGTCCGTGTAGACCTGCGGGTTGACGAAGGCCAGCGAGAAGACCCGGGCCGCCTGGCCGGAGCTGAGCCGGGTGAGCCTGCGCTCCCAGCGCGGCGCGGTCACCATCTGGCGGCGCAACTCCTCGCGGGCGTAACGCACATGGCGCGCCTCCTCGATCACATGGATCCGGGTCACGCCCCGCACCAGCGGCTGCACCCGCTCGTCCGGGAAGGTCAGGCGCTGCATCCAGTCCAGGATCTCCTCGCCCAGCAGCGTGCCCGCGAAGGAGCCCGGGGTCGTCGAGACCGTCTTCATCACCCGGGCCAGGTTGTGGTGCAGCCGGGTGACCGGATACGTGGGCGTGCCGCTCTTCTGTATCAGCCGCGCGAACATCTTCGAGTGCCGCGTCTCGTCGCCGATCTCCGTGAGGGCGTAGCGCACGTGCGCGCTGGTCACGGACATGTCGTAGATGTGCCGTACCAGCAGCTGCATCAGAATGATCTCGAACCAGATGCCGAGCGAGGCGAGCGAGGCGGCCTCGTGCCGGGCGAGGTCCATCCGCTGCTCCTCCGGCATCCGGCGCCACAGCGGGGTGCCGTACAGCGAGACCAGTTCCGGCGGCCAGAACCACTTGCCCGTAACCGGCGGGGCGTCCCAGTCCAGCTCGGTGTCCGGGTCGAAGGAGTGCTTCGCCGAGGCGTCCAGCAGCCGCTCGGCCACCTCCTCCCGGTCCTTCAGCAGCCCGAGCGCATCCCGCAGCACCGCACCGTCCGTCACGACCGCCATCGCCTTCCCCACTTCCTCGTCCGGCTGCCGGCACCATTCCGCCGGGGTGTTACCGCCGGTCACACCCCCCATGAGATCGCTCGGGGCGTAGGTCGTCAATCCCCTGCGCCTCAGTTGTCGAGCGCCGCCTCGTGCACCGCCGCCGACGGCGCCTCCGGGAGGGGGAGCGCCGGTGCGTGACCGGGCGGGAAGCCGGCGCGCAGGGTGAAGGCGTGCGCCGTGGGACCGTGGGTGCGGAGGTGGACGAGACGCTGTTCGGCCTCGGCGACCGTGGGGCGGTGTCCCGCGGGCACCCACCACAGGGCCGTCACCGCCTCCGCCAGGTGCTCGAACCACTCCCGGCGGCGCCGCAGCATCTCCCGGTGCCGCCCCGCGTACATGAAGGCCTCCAAGGAGGGCTTGTCCCGCCAGACACTGAGATTGACGATCAGCCAGGAGTCGCCGAACACGGGCACGTCGGTGGCGTTGCCCGAATCGCTCTGGAGCCGCCAGACGAAGCCGTCCGAGTCGTCGGCCACCGCGTTCACGGGGTCCAGGGCGGCGACGAAGTCGGCGAGCAGGGGCGAGTCCAGCGGGGCGCGCAGCCGGGCGATGTTGACCTGGGCGAGCTGGAACCCCGCGGCGGGCGCGGCGGATTCCGGTGTGCGGGTCGCGAACTCCTGGCCGGGGGTGGGAAGTTCGGGGGTGGGCGCGTCGGATGAGGTCATGTACCGAACGATAGGTCGGTTGGTGGCGCGCAGCCCAGTCCCGTCTCACCTCCCGGGCAGCACCGCCTCCATCACGCGCCTCGCGA
Organism: Streptomyces sp. DSM 116793; assembly: GCF_057320905.1. Lineage (NCBI taxonomy): Bacteria > Bacillati > Actinomycetota > Actinomycetes > Kitasatosporales > Streptomycetaceae > Streptomyces > Streptomyces sp. DSM 116793. The sequence continues at coordinate 6,527,702 of NZ_CM170494.1, forward strand.
TCGGCGCGGCGAGGGCGCCGCCGCTGACCTCCGGACGGGTCCTCGCGGACGCCGCGTCCGTGCCTTCTTTCTCCCCTGCCCCTCCCGCACCCCTCACTCCGGGTGCTCCTTCTGCCGACCCCTCTGCCGCCCCTTCCACGAGTACGGCCACCGCGACCGCCGGGCGTGCCGTGCGCGCCGCCTGCGCCCAGGCGATGCACCAGGCGTACGGCGGTCCCGAGCCGTGCTCGGCGGTGCCGGTCTTGCCGCCGACGACGGCGCCGTGGATCGCGGCGCGGGTACCGGTGCCATGGGCCACCACGTCGGTCATCAGCTCCCGCAGCCTGAGCGCCGTCAGCGGGCTCATGGCGCGCCTCGGCGGCCGGCTGCCGGTGCCCATTCGCACCAGGATCCCGCGGGCGGTGGTGGTGCGGTCCACCAGGTACGGCGCGCGGAGGGTGCCCCCGTCGGCGACCGCCGCGGCCACCGCCGCCATCTGCAGCGGGGTCGCCCGGGCGTCGAGCTGCCCGATCGACGAGAGCGCGAGCTGCGCGTCGTCCCCCGGTGTGCCGAAGGCGCTCGGGGCGGTCGCGAACGGGACCCGGGGCCCGGGTGCGCCGAAGCCGAAACCGCGCGCCGCCGCGGCCATCCCGGAGCGCCCCACCCGGGTGCCGAGCCGGGCGAAGACCGTGTTGCAGGACCAGGTGAAGGCGTACCGCAGCGAGGCGTTCGCGCAGCCGGGCACCTCGTTCGAGAGCGTGGTCGCGGTGCCCGGCAGGCGGTACGGATCGGGGGAGCGGGTCGGTGCGTCGAGGCCGGTGACCACGCCCGCGTCGAGCGCCGCGGCGGCCGTCACCACCTTGAAGGTCGAGCCAGGCGGGTACGTGCGGCTGACCGCACGGTTGAGCATCGGCCGGTCCGGATCGCGGTTCAGCCGCCGCCAGGCGCGCTCGGCGCGCGGGCCGTTGCCGGACAGCTCGCCCGGGTCGTACGACGGGGACGACACCAGTGCCAGGATCGCGCCGGTACCGGGGTCGACGGCGGCCACCGCGCCCCTGCGCCCCGCGAGCCCCTGGTACGCCGCGCGCTGCGCCGCCGGGACCACCGTGGTGACGACCCGGCCACCGGGGCTGCGCGAGCGGGTGAGGTCGTGCCACAGGGGGAGCGGCGCGAGCCGCGGATCGGTGCCGGAGAGCACGGGGTCCCCGGCGTCCTCCAGGAGGCTGGTGCCGTACAGCTGCGAGGCGAAGCCGGTGACCGGCGCGTACAGCGGCCCGTCGGTGTAGGTGCGTTCGTGGCGGAGCTGCTCGTGGGTGTCCCGTGAGCCGGTTACCGGGCGGCCGCCGACGACGATGGCGCCGCGCGGCTGGGCGTGCCGGGCGATCGCGGGGCGCCGGTCCGCCGCCCCGTGCGCCTTCGCCCCCGTGCCGACGAGCTGGACGCGCGCCGCGTTGACCAGCAGGGCGAGCAGCAGGAGCACGCAGAGCGCGGCGGACCGGCGGATGTGCTGGGTCATGGCGACCCCGTTCGGCCGGCGGGCCGGGTGCGCGGGGTCACGGCGCCTCCGTTCGGCCGCGGGGTCGGATGTGCGGGTCACGGTCTCCCCGTTCGGCCGCGTCGCCGGATGCGCGGGCTCATGACGCCCTCTTTGCGCCGCGCCACCCCGCGCCCGCCTCCGCCTCCGCGGCCGTCTGACCGCCACTGTCCGTGTGCCGCGTCCGCGGTGTCATGGTGGCGTGCCGCGTCGCCGGTGCGGACCAGCAGGGCCACGATGATCCAGTTGGTGACGACCGACGAGCCGCCCTGGGCGAGGAACGGCAGGGCCATGCCGGTGAGCGGGATCAGCCCGGTGACGCCGCCCGCGATGACGAAGACCTGGAGCGCCACGATCGACGCGAGGCCGACCGACAGCAGCCGCCCGAACGGGTCGCGCAGCGCGAGCGCGGTGCGGTAGCCGCGCTCCACCAGCAGGCCGTAGAGCAGGAGGAGCGCGGCCAGGCCGGCGAAGCCCAGCTCCTCGCCGGCGGTGGCGAGGATGAAGTCCGACGTCACGGCGAAGCCGATGAGTGCCGAGTGGCCGAGCCCCAGGCCCGTGCCGAGCAGGCCGCCCGCGGCGAACGCGAAGAGCGACTGCGCGAGCTGGCCGGGCCCCTGACCGGCGTCGACCGAGGCGAACGGATGCAGCCAGACCTGGATGCGCGCATGCACGTGCGGCTCGAACCTGCCCACCGCCCACGCCCCGAGCGCGGCGAGCAGCAGGCCCACCGCGATCCACCCGGTACGGCCCGTGGCCACGTACAGCATGACCACGAAGAGGCCGAGGAAGAGCAGCGAGGTGCCGAGGTCCCGCTCCAGCACCAGCACGAGCACGCTCAGCAGCCAGGCCGCGAGCACCGGGCCGAGGGCGCGCCCGGTGGGCGGCCGGCGGCACCGCACCCGGCGGCCGGTGTGGGCGAGCGCGGCGCCGTGCGTGGCGAGGTGCCCGGCGAAGAACACCGCGAGCAGGACCTTGGCGAACTCCCCGGGCTGCCACGACAGCCCGCCGAATCGCACCCAGATCCGGGCGCCGTTGACGGCCGGGAAGCAGACCGGCACGGTCATCAGCAGCAGGGCGGCGGCCCCCGACAGATAGGTGGAGCGCCGCAGCGTCCGGTGGTCGCGCAGCCCGGCCACGACCGCGATGAACAGCGCCACGCCGAGCGCCGACCACACGAGCTGGGCGGGCGCCGCAGGACGTCCGGGGGCCACCGGGTCGAGCCGGTGGATCAGGACCAGGCCGACGCCGTTGAGCAGCACGGCGATCGGCAGCAGCAGCGGGTCGGCGTCCGGGGCGCGGAGCCGGACGGCGAGGTGCGCCAGCAGCGCCAGCGCGGCCAGGCCGGCGCCGTACGGTGCGACGCCGTCCGGCACCGCGCCCTCGGTGGCCAGCTCCACCGCGCAGTAGCCGTACCCGCAGAGCAGCAGGGCGAGCAGGAGGAGGGCCAGTTCGGTGCCGCGGGTGGGGGTGCGGGTGCGGGTGCGGGTGCCGATGCGGGTGCTGATGCGGGTGCCGATGCGGGTGGAGGTGCGGGTGCCGCGGAGGGGTGTGCCGCCGGAGGAGCGTTCGGGGGCGGTTGCCGACAGGGGATCGGCGTGCGGCGCGGCCTGCGCGGCCTGTGTGGGGGGCCAGGTCGGCGCGGTCGGCCCGGGTGCTGTGGTCGGCCCGGGTGGTGTGGTCGGCGCGGTCGGTCCCGCCGGGCCGGCCGGCTCCACGGGGTCAGCCGGGCGCGCCGGCCGGGTCGTTCCCGTCATGCGGGGAACCTAGCAAGCGGTGCCGCTTGTTTCCCGTTTTGCCGGAATGCCGGTCGGCGCGGGGCTCGGCGGCCCGGTGTGCCGACCGGCGGTCCGGTGGGCCGCCGGAGCGTGCCGGGCAGATCGGGGAGGCGGGAAGCGGGCTCGCGCGAGGCCGCCCGCGCCGTCGGCGTAAGGACCCGTTGGCGTACGGCCCCGCCGGCGCACGGACGTCAGCACCAGGGCGGCGGGGCGCCGATGTTGACGATGTACCGTGCCGCGCCCCAGGCCCAGGTGCCGCCCGTCAGGAGGTACCAGCGGTCGTTCCCGTCGACGGTCTCGCCCCGCGTCTTGCAGTAGATGGGGACGACCGCGTTGTACGGCTCGCTGCGCACCACCGTGCCGCCGCGGTGGGGCGCGTCGCGCAGCAGCAGCCCGGTGCGGGCCGTGACCCGCCCCCAGTACGTCTGCTCGGCACCGGGGTCGGAGCCGACGGCCGTCGCGGTGGCCGGGCCGGCGGCCGCGAGGGCGACGAGCGTGCCGCCGGCCAGGGCCGTGGCGAGCCGGAGTGCGGGGGACCGCAGGACCATGGGACCTCCTCGGAGGAACGGGGGCGCAGGGCTGAATGCCGTGTCCGGCTCGTCTGCCCCAACTGCCTCAACTGCCTCAACTGCCTTGTACTGCCTCAACCGCCTTGCACTGTCTCAACTGCCGTGACTGTCTCAAGTGCCTTGTCTGTCTCAACTGCCTCATCTGCCTGAACTCACCGTAGAGTCGTGCCTGCAGGGGCCGCAGGTCGCGCTGAGCCATCGGGGTGCGGGCCAGGCGGTGCGACGTGTGCGGCACCCGGCGCCGGACCGTCATCGGACGGACATCGGGGAAGGGGCCCCGGTGCGAGTGCTCCCCCGGGTCCCGGACGTGCTTCCGGTCGGCCGCCGTCAAGCGTGCGACGGCTGCCATCGGCGGGGCCCCACCCGGCGGTGGCCGCCGGCCGCCGTCAACGCCGCGCGCGCCGCCGTGACCGGTGCCGGCGCCCCCGGCGTGGACCCGCCGGGCATGATCGGGGCGTCCGGGTGTTGTTGTCCGTGCGGCGGCACGCTGGTCCCATGGTCGTCAGGGTCCGCGTGTGGCCGGGCGGTGCGGCTGAGAGGCGGCCGTGCCCGGGTTACGGTGCGGATGTGGCGGCGGTCTTCCAAGGAGGCGAGCGGTGCGGTCTTGGCGGTGGCGCAGGTCGGCCCCCGGTGCGGTGGCTTCGGGTGGTGCGGTCCCGCGTGCGGCGGTACCGGGGACGGCGGCCTCGGGCGGCGCGGTCCTCGCGGCGGCGGCCCGGGGCGGCGCGGTAGGGGGTGCCGCGGTGCGGGGTGGCGCGGAGCGCGGTGCCGCGGTGCCGGGCGGTGCGGCGTGAGCGGCCTGCGGGTGGTGCCGTCCCGCCGGAACGGCCGGGAGTGGGTGTACGTCTGCCTGCCCGACGGTGCGCACGTCGCCTGGTACGACCGCGAGGCCGCCCGGGTCAGCGTGCTGCGCCAGGACCTCACCGAGCAGGTGCTCCAGGCGCTGCACCCCTTTCTCAGCGGTGATGTGACGGTCGGCCCGCCGCCGGTGCCCACCGCCTCCGAGCTGGCCAGGCTCGCCCTGCACCCCGACGACGACCTCGCCCCCAACCGCCCCGGGGAGGCCCTGCGCGTCGCCCTCGACCGCGAGCCGGGCCCGGTCAGGCGGTTGCGCCCCGACCCGCGGCGCCGGGCGCTGGCGGCGGAGGAGGCGGTGGGCGAGGCGCTGGAGAGCATGGAGGGCGCGGGCTGTCACACCCTGCACTCCCTCCCGCTGCCCGGCGGCGACCGCATCCACCATCTGCTGATCGGCCCCAGCGGCCTCTTCGCGCTGCACACCCTGCCGGCGCACCGCCGCCGCGTACGCATCGCGGCGCCCCTGGTGGACACCGGGCGGGGCAGGCCCGAGCCGCTGCTGGACCGGATCCGCTCGTGCGCCGACCGCGCCGCGCACGTCCTGGCGGTCGAGGTGCGGCCCGTCCTCGTCCTGGTCGAGCCGCAGTCCGTGCGGACGACGGCGCCCGCGGCCGCCGTCCGGGTGGTGCGGGACAGCGAGCTGCCCGCCCTCGGCGGCCACGGCGTCGTCCTGAAGCCCGCGGACGTGGAGTCCCTCTACGCGACGGCCCGCGACCGGCACACCTGGCTGCGGCTCTGACCCGCGCACGGGGGCGCGCCATGGCCGCTGAGCGCGGTGTCGCCCCGTGCGTGGGTGCGGGCCCGCACCGGCGCCGTTCCCGGGGCGCGGCCACCGGTACCGTGCCTGGGGCGCGGCGAGGTCGGCGGCCCGTGCCGGGGTGCGGCGGTTCCCTCGTCGTCCGGAGCCAGACGTCCCGCGTCCGCCGCCTGGCATCCGGCGTCCCGCGCCAGGCGTCCCACGTCCGGCATCCGGCATCCGGCATCCGGCGCCAGGGTACGGCGCCCCCGGCCATGCCGTGCCGGGACGCTCAGGGGAGCGGACGGGCCCGTTCCGGGTCCAGCAGCGGCGCCAGCAGGTCTCCGTGCGTCTCCAGCCGGTCCGGCAACTCCCCGGCCGTCACCACCAGCTCCGCCGGATCCCGGCACGCGGCCACCTCGTCCCAGGTCACCGGCGCGGACACGGTGGGTTCGGCGACGGCCCGCAGCGTGTAGGGGGTGGCGGTGGTCTTGGCCGCGGCGTTCTGGCTGAAGTCGACGAAGACCTTACCCGGCCGCAGGCTGCGTTTCATCAGGTGTGTGGCGCGCCCGGACAGCGCACGCCCGGCCTGCACCGCGAGGCCCCGGGCGTAGGCCGTGACCTGTTTCGACGGGACGGGCTCCAGCGGGACGAGCAGGTGCAGGCCCTTCGCGCCCGAGGTCTTCGCGAACGCCTCAAGGCCGTCCTCGCCCATCCGCTCGCGCAGCCAGAGGGCCACCTCGCAGCAGTCGACGACGGTGGCGGGCGCACCCGGATCGAGATCGATCACCAGCCGGTCGGCGATGCCGGGCGCCTCCGCCCGCCACTGGGGGGTGTGGAACTCGGTGACCAGGTTCGCCGCCCACATCAGCGTGGCCAGGTCCTGCACCAGGACCTGGCGGGTGGGGCCGTCCGAATGGGGGACCTCGGCCGTGCTCACCCACTCGGGTGTGCCCGGGGGGAGGTTCTTGGTGAAGAAGCGCTGGCCCTCGGGGCCGTCGGGGAACCGCAGGAACGACACCGGACGGTCCCTGAGCTGGGCCAGCAGGGGGTCCGACACCGTGGCGTAGTAGTGCAGCACCTCGGCCTTGGTGAAGCCGCTGCGGGGATAGAGCACCTTCTCCAGGTTGGACAGCGCGATGCGCCGCCCCTCCACCTCGGTGATCGGCGTCATACGACGAGCGCTCCCGGGAGCACCTGAAATACCATGAATGCAAATAATACGCCCATAAGTGTCCCACGCCCGCGCGGCACGGGCGTCCCGCCGACACGGGTGCCTCGCCGGCACGGGCGCCGCGTCCGGCACACGAGCCCCTGAAGCCCCGGGCAGCACGGGCAGCACGGGCAGGACGGGCGCCCCGAGCGACCCCCGAACCACAGCAAAGGTGCGGCATGCGATCCATCTGGAACGGCGCCATCTCCTTCGGCCTGGTCAGCATCCCCATCAAGCTGGTGAACGCCACCGAGAGCCACTCCGTGTCCTTCCGGCAGATCCACACGGAGGACGGCGGCCGGATCCGCTACCGCAAGGTGTGCGAGCTGGACAACCGGGAGGTGGCCCAGGACGAGATAGGCCGCGGGTACCAGATCCCGGACGGCTCGATCGTGCCGATCACCGACGACGACCTGGCGTCGCTGCCCATCCCCACCGCCAAGACGATCGACATCGTCGCCTTCGTGCCGGCCGAGCGCATCGATCCCCTCCAGCTCGGCACCGCGTACTACCTGGTGGCGAGCGGGGTGCAGGCGGCCAAGCCGTACACCCTGCTCAGGGAGGCGCTGAAGCGCAGTGGGCGGGTGGCGATCGCCAAGTTCGCGCTGCGCGGCCGGGAGCGGCTCGGCATGCTGCGGGTGGTGGAGGACACGATCGCCATGCACGGGCTGCTCTGGCCGGACGAGATCAGGGCTCCGGAGCTGGCCGCGCCCGAGACGGAGGCCACGGTCCGGGACGCGGAGCTGGACCTCGCGGACACCCTCATGGACACGCTCGGCGAGGTCGAGCTGGAGTCGCTGCACGACGACTACCGTGAGGCCCTGGAGGACCTGATCGCCTCCAAGGTGACGGGCCGGCCGCTGGAACGCCCCGAGGCGGAGCCCGGCGGCAAGGTCATCGACCTGATGGCCGCGCTGGAGAGCTCTGTGCGGGCCGCCCAGGAGTCCCGTGGGGAGGGGGCGCCTGCGCGGGCCAGGAGTGCGGAGAAGGCGCCGGCCGCGAAGAAGAAGGCGGCGCCGAAGAAGGCGGCGCCCAAGAAGAAGTCCGCGCCCCGGGGGCGCAAGTCGGCGTGACCGCCGCAACGCGCCTGCGGCGGGCCAGCGGGTCGAGCCCCTTGCGGTCTCGTGTCCGGCCACCGGTCGGTGGGGGTTGGTCGCGCAGTTCCTCGCGCCCCTGGGGGGCTGCCTCTTGTGGTCTCGTGTCCGGCCACCGGTCGGTGGGGGTTGGTCGCGCAGTTCCTCGCGCCCCTGGTGGGGCTGCGCCTTGTGGTCTCGTGTCCGGCCACCGGTCGGTGGTACCTGAGCGCGCGGTTCCCCGCGCCCCTACGGGGCTCCGTGGGCCGTCGGCTTCCGGGGCTTCGGCTTGTGGGGCTTCTTGGGTTTGCCAGGGGGTGGGGACGTGTCGTGGCGGGGAGCGGTCCCGGCGGGGGGCGGGGGGAGCGCGTTCTTCGCCTTCCCCTTTTCCTTCTGTTTCCCCGGCTTGATCTTCCCGGCCCTACCCGGCCCACCCCCGTCCACCGTCCCCGCGCAGTGCGCGGCGCCGTGCACCGGGTGGGTGCGGCAGCGGGCGCGGTCCTGTGCGGGGCCGGGGTCGGACGGGGGACGCCCGGGTGCGGCACCGTGCGACGACTGCGGGGTGTGCCCGGCGGGGTCGGGCGACGGGTGGTTCAGGCCGGCCGACGCGGAGGGCGCGGGGTGCGGCGCGGGGCCGGGGCCGCCGTCGCCGCCGTGCGTGGGCAGGGTGACGAACGTGGCGTAGGCCGCACCCCCCAGCGCACAGCTCGCCACCACCGCCGCCAGCAGCGCGCGCCAGGCGCCCCGGAGCCGCGGCAGGCGGGTGGGGCGCCAGTCGTCCCGGCGCCGGGTGCGGGTCGGGCGGTCGGCGTCGAGCCTGGCCAGCCGGAAAGCGGCGAGCGCCCGCCCCTCGGCCTCCGGGTCGATCGCCTCGGGGCGCCGCACCGCATCGAGCAGCGACTCGATGATCCGCTGCTCCCGGGGGTCGTCGGAGGGTGGTCTGAAGGTGTTCATATCGACTTCCCCAGCGTATGGGGTCCGCTGTCCGGCACGCCGTGCTCGGCCAGTTGCCGGGCCAGGCGCCGCAGACCGCGGTGCGCCGCCGAGCGCACCGCGCCGGGCCGTTTGCCCAGCACCCGCGCCGCGGCGGGCCCGGTCAGCCCGACCACCACGCGCAGCAGCACCGCCTCGGCCTGGTCCTGCGGCAGGCCCGCGATCAGGTCCAGCGCCTCGCGGGTGGTGATGGACTCGATGGCCTGCTCGTGGGTGTTCTGCCGGCCGGGCAGCTCCAGCAGCGCGGGATCGAGGAACGCCGAGCGCGGGCGGACCCTCTGACGGCGCAGATGGTCCAGCGCGCGGTGCCGGGCGATGGTGGCCGTCCAGCCCCGGAAGCCGCCCGCGTCGCCGCGGAACCGCCACAGGTCACGGGTGATCTCCAGCCAGGCCTCCGCGGCGACGTCCTCGGCGTCGTCGCCGACGAGGCCGCGCACATAGCCGAGCACGCCCGGGTGCACCATGCGGTAGACGGTGGCGAACGCCGCTTCGTCCCCTTCCTGAGCGCGGGCGACGGCGTCCTCCAGCGCCCGGTCGTGTGGTCGTTCGCGCCGGACGCGGCCAGGCTGGTTCACAAGGCCCCTTTTCTCACGGAGTACGGCACAGTTCACCGTGCGGGGGCCGCACACCGCTCAGCGTGTGAGGTGCCAAATATCACATGAACCCGGGGGCCGTGTCGCCGTATTGGACAACTCCGCGCCGGGCCCGGACCGTCCGGGGAGCGCCGCCGCGCTCCCCGGGTGGCCGGGACCCGGCCCTGGAACCGGCAGGTCAGGCGGCGTCCTCGGTGGGCGCCACGGAGCCGAGGTTGTGCGCCGCCTGGTAGTAGACCCAGGCCGTGCCGTCACACGACGACTTGGTGGCTCCGCTGTACCTGGCGCACACCCGCTTGAGATCCTCGTAGAAGGCGCTGTCGATCCGGTCCTTGTTGGCGGGGAACTGCCCGACCGCCTTGTAGTTGCGGTACCCGAAGTCGTGGCGGGAACAGGCGTCCTTGAAGGGGAAGCCGAAGGGGTTGTCGGGGGAGCTGCTGCAGTAGTCGGTGGACCAGTCGAACTCGTAGGCGGCCCAGGCGGCCTGGTTGTTGCGGGCGGCGATGAAGGCGTTGTAGCTGGTGACGCTCGTCTGGGTCCAGCTGCTGAGGACCTGGAGCTTGTCGGCGGGGACCGCGGCGGAGGCGGTGGAGGCGGGCAGCAGGACGGCGGTCAGGGCGACGCCGGCGGTGGCCAGCGAACCCGCGAATCTGCGACGCATATGAGGCTGACTCCTTTGTGAGGGAGGCTCGTTGCCCGGCGGTGGCCGCACGGGCGGTCACAGCGTTCGGCGCCGCGCTGTCGCAGGTCGGTACGGCGTGTGGACGCCCGGCGACGTGTCACCGGCGCAGAGATGACGACCGTCCGCATGGCCAAATCCGGTGGGGCGGAAGGGATTTACCCCGCTGCGACGTGCGTGACTCGCGCCGCGGCCCATGAATTGACGCGCGTAGCGAAGGGTGCGACCCGTGAAGGGACGGACGTGGCGAAGGGCGCACCGTCAGCTCCGGGAGAGCGCCCCCGGGCGCCGGGTCCTCACTGGCCGGCCAGCCCCGTGTGGGCGACCCCCCGCACGATCTGCCGCTGGAAGAGCACGAAGACCACCAGCAGCGGGAGCCCCGCGATCACCACGGAGGCCATCATCTGCGCATAGCGCAGCCCGTAGGAGGACTGGACGTTCACCAGGCCGACCGGCAGCGTCATGCCGGCCGGGTCGGTGGTGACCAGGAACGGCCAGAGGAAGTTGTTCCACGTCGAGATGAACGTGAAGATCGCCACCGCGGCTAGCACCGGCCGGGACAGCGGCACCACGACCGTGAAGAAGACCCGCCACCGCCCCGCGCCGTCGACGAAGGCGGCCTCCTCCAGCTCCCGCGGCACCCCCTCGAAGAACTTCACCAGGATGAACACCATCGCGGGCACCGCGACCTGCGGCAGGATCACGCCCCAGTAGGTGTCGACCAGACGCAACCGCACCATCTCCGCGAACAGCGGTGCCATCAGCACCTGCGGCGGCACCATGATCCCCGCCAGCACGATCCCGTACAGCGCCCTGCGGCCGCGGAACTCGGTGCGCGCGAAGCCGTACGCGGCCAGGGCGCAGAGCAGCACGGTCAGCAGGGTCGTCAGCACAGAGACGTACGCCGTGTTGAGCATCCACCGCACCAGGTCGCCCGACTCCCACACCTGCGCGTACGCGTGGAAGGTGATCCGGGAGCCGATCCACTCGAGCGGGGTCCTCGTCGTCTCGCCCTCCGGCTTGAGGGAGGTGGCGACGGCCCAGGCCAGCGGCAGCACCCACACGACGGCGAGCAGCAGGGCCGGCAGCAACAGCGCGATCCGGCCCGGCGTCCAGCGGGGCCGCCGTCCGCCGTCGGCGCCGGGCGCGCCCGACCGCGGGCGGCGAACGGCCGCGGGCCCCCGGCGGGGCGCGGCCCCGCTGGACGGCGGAGCGGCGTCCGGCGGGACGACGGCACCGGTCGGTGTGGCGCCCGTCGGGGTGGCGGCACTCACCCGGCCTCCTCACCGCTCCGCCGGGACAGCCGCAGCTGCACCAGGGAGACGATCACGATCAGTGCGAAGAAGAGATACGAGACGGCCGAGGCGTAGCCGAGCCGGTAGCCGGTGAAGCCGGTCTCGTAGACGTACTGGAGGATCGGGCGCGTCGAGCCGTCGGGTCCGCCGCTGGTCATGATGTACACCTGGTCGAAGATCTTCAGCGAGGCCAGCACCTGGAGCACCAGCACCACGCCGGTGGTGCGCCGCAGCATCGGCAGCGTGACGTGCCACAGCCGGTGCCGGGCCCCCGCGCCGTCCAGCTCGGCCGCCTCGTACAGGTGCGGCGGGATGGCCTGGAGTGCGGCCAGGTACAGCAGGAAGTTGAAGCCGACCGTCCACCAGACGGTGGCCGCCACGATGGAGAGCATCGCGTACCGCTCGTCGGTCAGCCACCCGATGCCGGGGTGCAGGCCGAGCTCCGCCAGCAACTGGTCCGCGAACCCGAAGCCCGACGGGTAGATCACCCACAGGAAGAGCAGCCCCACCACCCCGGACGGCAGCAGGAACGGCGCGAACCAGGAGAGCCGCCACAGCCACTGCACCACCCGCAGGTGGTGTGCGAGCAGCGCGAGGACCAGGCCGAGCACCACCAGCGGCACGGTGGAGAGCACGGTGAACCACACCGTGTGCCACATCGACGACCAGACCGCCGGGTCCCGCAGCGCCTCGGCGTAGTTCGCGAAGCCCACGAAACGGCCGCCGGAGCCGGTGATGTTGTCGCTGCGCAGGCTGAGCACGACCCCGGAGACCAGCGGCCAGAGCAGGAAGAGCGCGTAGACGAGCAGGAAGGGGCCGACGAACATCAGCCCGTGCTCGGTCCACCCGCGGTGCACGGAGCGCGGCCGGCCTGCGGCCCGGACGCCGCCGGCGGCACCGGCGGCTCCGGCGGCACCGGCGGCACCGGTCTCCCCGTCGGCCCCGGCCCCGGCGGCCCCGGCGGCGGTCGCCGTGGCGGCGGGAAGGGCACCCGGCAGCGGCCGTGTCATGCCGCACCACCCGCCTCGCCGAGCGGATCGGGCGTCGCCAGCAGCTTCCGCAGCCGGGCCGTCATCTCGGTGAGGGCATCCCTGGGGGTGCGGGAGCCGGTGAGCACACCGGAGAGCACGTTCGCCAGCGCGATCTGCCCCTCGGAGGCGGACCCGGCGAACCACGCGGGGTCGTCCAGCGCCACGTCGTCTATCACCGAGCGGTACTCCGACTGCGGCTCCAGACGGAGGTAGGCGGGGTCCCTGCGGGCCGGCCCGTACGCGGGGATGTGGCCGCCCCTGGCCCAGTCCACGGAGTGCCGCAGCATCCAGGCGACGAAGGTGTGGGCGGCCTCGTTGCCGGCGCGGCCGGGTCCCGAGCGGCCCGCCTGGTGCGGCAGCACGAACGCGTGGCAGTCGGCCTGGGCGGTGGGGCGGCCGAAGAGCGCGGGGATCCGGGTCATGGAGAACGGCAGCCCGCTGTTCTCGAACGTGGTCACCTCCCACTCGCCGTTGAGGAAGAACCCCGTCCTGCCGCCGTTGAAGATGCCCACGGCCCCCGGGTAGTCCGCGCGCCGCACCATCAGCCCCTCCCGGGTCAGCATGGCCATGAACTCCAGGACCCGCAGCGCCTTGGCGCCGTCGAGCGCGAGCCGCCTGCCGTCGGGTGTCAGGACGGCGCCGCCCGTCTGCGAGTAGAAGGTGGCGAACAGCCGCCAGGGCGTGACGGCATTGGGGCCCAGCGTCTCCGCGGTCACCGCCGGGGCGCCGGTGGTGCGCCTGATGCGGCGCAGCACGGACACGAAGTCGTCGGCGCCGTGGATGGGGCGGAGCTTTCCCGCGGCGTCCAGCAGCCCGGCCTTCCGGCAGATGCCGGTGTGGTAGTAGAGCACCATGGGGTGGGTGTCGAGCGGGATCGCGTACTGCCTGCCCTTCATCCGCCCGCGGCGCCAGATGTCGTGCGGGAACTGGCCGGGGGTGATGCCGCCGGCCGCCAGCAGGTCCATGTCGAACGCGTCGAGGAGCCGCCCCGGCGCGAACCCCGCCAGCCGCGCCAGGTGCAGCACGGCGACCTCCGGCGCCCGGCCGCCCGCCCCGGCCATCGCGAGCTTGGTGTAGTACGGGGTGCCCCACTGCAACTGCGTCGCCTGGAGGGCGATGTCCGGGTGCCGCCGGGCGAACGCCCGCGTCATCTCCGTCATGTTGACGCCGTCGCCGCCACCGAAGAGGTGCCAGTACCGCAGCCGTACCTTGCCGGCCGCGACGGACGAGGGCGCGGCACAGCCGCCCGCGGCCAGGGACGTGAGCCCGGCCACGGCCACCCCACCCAGGCCGCCGAGCGCGCGCCGGCGGCTGGGGCCGCGCGGGACCGGATGCCGGCGGTGCGGTTCGGCGCCACCGCCTGGGCGGTGCGGTTCCCGGCGGTGCGGTTCCTGGCGGTGCGCAGCTGGCGGTCCCATACATCCACCCCGACCGTGAGAGATGCCGTTCGACATACCGAATGACGCTCGTAACTGCGAACGGGAACGTAGGGTCGAACGGCATGCCCGTCAACGGATCGCGCACACATTCGCGCGATCCGAGGGGCGCCGGTCCACATCCGGTGCGCCGCCTCACGGAACCCTCACCGGTACCGGGCGCGGGCCACGCGGCGTCCGGCCACACGGCGTCCGGGCCCACACCGCGCCCGGACCCGCGCCCCGCGCACCGTCCCGCCGGCCCCCTCAGACCCGCCGCACCACGTGCAGCAGGTACTCCTTCCGGTTGAGCGGATGGTGGTCCGTGCGCGGCCGGGCCGGGGTCCCGTCGCGGACCGGGCGGTAAGGGGCGAACTCGTACTCCAGGACGCCCTCGCCCCGGGTCAGGGCCGGCAGCGGTTGCTGGAGGCCGTGCACGCGGGCCGCCGGCACATGGCCCCGGAGCAGGTACCCGGACCCGTCGCGCACGGACTCGTCGGGCAGCGCCCGCATCCGTGCGAGCACCGGCAGCAGCGCGTCCAGCACGTCCGCGGGGATGCCGAGCCGGAAGCGGTGGACGGGCGCGTGCGCCCGTGTCCCGGCCCGCCGCGGGGCACCGGCGAGCACCAGCGGCGTCAGGCACCGGACGTCGCCCGCAATGGTGATCGATGACCTGCGGCGTGAACGTGAGGAGCGGGACCGCGACTTGGTCCTCCCCGTGACGGCGGTCATCGAGACGGGCAATCACATTGCTCAGCTGGCGGATGGCCGCAGCGGGCGCACCTGCGCGGAGAAGTTCGCGCCGGTGCTGCGCACGGTGGTGGAGGGCAAAGCCGCGTGGGTGCTGAACGAGGTGGAATGGGACGCCACCCACCTCGGCGCTCTGATCGAAGGCGGGAGCACGGGCAGCACTCTCGTGGAACATGCCTGCAACCGCCTCGGATGCGGCGACCTGAACATCCTCATCGAACGAGACCGCCACCTTGCACGGACCTCCGGCCTGACGGCGACCGTCTGGACGCCGGACGGGTCGCCGGCGTCGTACGCCTGAAAGGCGTAGGGCAGCGCGGGGTGGAGTCCGGCGGCGACGGCCGCGGGGCGCCGAGCCGGGCGGCGCCCCGCAAGCCGGCGTGCCCGCACGGGAGTTGCGGGCCGGCCCGCGGCGACGGCGCAGAGGCCGGTCGGGTGAGCGCCAAGGCGCGGGGCGGCAATGGTGTGCCGTTGCGCGTGGCCCCCGCGGGATTGGGCCAGCATGACCTTGACGTATGCGCCCGTGGCCGACGGGTACCCGCACGCGGCACCGTGCGCAGACGTAGGCAGCGAACGAGGAGGCAGGGTGGCACCGTCGTCCGAGAACCCCGGACGCCCCGGGCCCGGGGCGCCCCCGCCGGACGGCGGCGGATCCGGCGCCGCGCCGGATCCGCGCCGCTGGAAGGCGCTCACCGTCTGCCTTGTGGCCGGCTTCATGACGCTGCTCGACATCTCCATCGTCAACGTCGCGCTGCCGTCCATCCGCGAGGGGCTGCACGCCGGCGTCGCCGAGCTTCAGTGGGTGGTGTCGGGCTACGCCCTCTCCTTCGGTCTCCTGCTGATCCCGGCGGGCCGGATGGGGGACGCGCGCGGCCGGCGGGCGGTCCTCATGACCGGCCTCGTGCTCTTCACGCTCGCCTCCGCGGCCTGCGGAGCGGCCCAGTCCAGCATGTGGCTGGTGGTGGCCCGGGTGGCGCAGGGACTCGCGGGCGGGCTGATCTCGCCGCAGATCTCCGCGCTGATCCAGCAGATGTTCTCGGGGGCGGAACGAGGGCGCGCGTTCGGGATGTTCGGCACGGTGGTCGGCATCTCCACCGCCGTGGGCCCGGTCCTGGGCGGCCTGATCATCCACGCCGCGGGCCCCGACGAGGGCTGGCGGTGGGTCTTCTACGTCAACCTGCCGCTGGGCGCCGTCTGCCTGCTGCTCGCCCGCCGGCTCATCCCGGACACCCCCACGGCCGGGCGGCTGACGGTGCGGCGACTCGACCCGGTGGGCGTCCTGCTGCTCGGCCTCGCCGTGCTCCTCCTGCTGCTGCCCTTCGTGCAGTCCCAGCAGTGGCCCGGCGACGGAAAATGGCTGCTGGTGGTGGGCGCCGCGGTGCTGATCGCGGCGTTCGCCGGCTGGGAGCACCGCTGGAGCGCCCGGGGCGGGGACCCGGTGCTGTACCTGTCGCTGTTCCGGATCCGCAGCTACTCGGCCGGATCGGTGCTGATCCTGCTCTACTTCGCGGGCTTCACCTCGATCTTCTTCATCACCACGCTCTTCCTGCAGAGCGGCCTGCACTACTCGGCGCTCGCGGCCGGGCTCTCCATCACCCCCTTCGCGCTGGGCTCCGGGGCCACGGCGGTGGTCGGGGGGCGGCTGGTGGCGCGGTTCGGGCGGGCCCTGGTGGCGGTGGGCCTGACGGTGGTCGCGGTGGGCCTCGGCGGCACCGCGCTCGCCGTCCACCTGGTGCCGGACGGCGGAACGGGCCTGGCGATGGCGCCCCCGCTGCTGGTCGCGGGGCTCGGCAGCGGCCTGGTCATCGCGCCCAACCAGACCCTGACGCTCTCCCAGGTCCCGGTGTCCGCCGCGGGCAGCGCGGGCGGCACCCTCCAGACCGGCCAGCGGGTCGGCTCCGCCATCGGCATCGCCGCCGTGGGCGCCGCCTTCTTCGCCGAGCTGCGCAGGGCGGGCTGGGCCGCCGCCTACGACCGGGGTCTCCTCATGGCCGTGGTCTTCGTCGTCGCCGCGCTCCTCATCGGACTCGCCGACACCGGGGCGTACCGCCGCCAGCGACGGCGTGAACGCGCCACCGAGAGCCGGAATTCCAAACTCCACGATCGCCACTAGAAAGCGCTTGCTCACACAGGGAGCAACCGGATGGGCGCGCATCGGCGGCCCGGGTGCGACTCTCCGCGCTGTCAATCGCCCACCGTCTCCCCGGTCTTCCGTCCCTTCTGTGCGTTACATCCCTTTCTTCGGTGTCGTATGTTCCCTATGTCCTCGCAGAGTTCAACCAGTTGAATGTGACTCATTGCACCCTGCGAAACCCTGTCGTAACCTCCACCGAAAGCGGTTACCCACCCTTTGTTTTCGGCCGCTTCGTGCGGTGAGGACGCGGCAGGAAGGTCACGCATGCAGCGACTCAGCGGTCCCCCGGAAGGGGGCGGCGCCGGGGGCGGAGCCGGTGCCACCAGAGGCCCCGGGCGCGGCAGGCTCCCGCGGCGGCGCTTCGCCTCGCTCGGCGCGTACGCCCTGGCAGCGGCGGGCGCCGCGGCCTGCGCGCCGCCCACGCTCAGCTCCGCCCCGGAGAACATCACCCCGCGCGCCCCCAAGCGGCCGATCGACATGACGATCCTGGACGGCTCCGGCGACCTCGCCGTCTACCAGGCCGTCTACTCGGACTTCGCCAAGACGTACCCCCACCTGGTGCGCACCATCCACTTCCAGACGGCGGCCTCGCCGGACGTGCTGGGCAAGCTCCGCGCCCAGGCGCTCAGCGACCACGTCGGCATCTCGCTCATCCTCGGCGGCAGCGACATCGTCGGCGCGCTCCAGCAACAGCGCCTGCTGACCCGGCTGCTGCCCCGCTACCAGCGCTGGCTGCCCGACCTGACCACCATCCAGGACAAGCCCCGCCGCGCACTCCAGGCCATCGCGCACGGCTACGGGATCATGAACCTGTGGGGCCCCAGCGGCCCGGCCTGGGCCTACGACAAGAACCGCATCGCTCCCGGCGAGCTGCCCCGTAATCCGCAGCAACTGCTGGCCTGGGCCAAGGCGCACCCGGGCAGGATGACCTACGCCCAGCCGCCCAACTCCGGCCCCGGCAGGCAGTTCATGATGTCCCTCAGTCGTGAGCTGGGCGACAAGGACCCCTCCGACCCGGCCAAGGGCTGGGACAGGACCTGGGCCTACCTCGCGGAGCTGGGCAGGTACACCGCCTCGTACCCGGCCAGCTCCACCCTGATGAACAAGCAGCTCGCCGACGGCAGCGTCTGGCTCGTGCCCACCTCCACGGCCTCCGACTTCAACAACCACCGGACCAACGTCTGGGGCCCGGACCAGGGCTTCGCCATCTTCGACGACCAGGCCTGGATCATGGACGGCCACTTCCACATCGTGCCGCGCGGCGTGAGCCCCGAGACCCTGTACGTGGACCTGGCCTTCATCAGCTGGGTGCTCCGGCCCGCCCAGCAGGTGCGCACCTTCGCCTCCGGCACCGTCACCCCGGCCAACGCCACGGTCAAGCTCTCCCAGGCGACCCCGGCCGCGCAGGCCACCGTCCGCAAGTACGGCCGCGTCGACTATCTCGACCACGCGTTCACGGTGGGCAGCCTCAACACCCCGCTGGAACCCCTCGTCCTCACCCAGGCCTTCGACCTCTGGCAGCGCAAGATCGGCAGCCAGGGGCACTGACCGCCCACCGATGCCAAGGACGCCAGAGAAAGGCAGTCACGTGAATCTCCGCGAAGACCCCCATGCGCCGCCGT
This sequence comes from Streptomyces sp. DSM 116793, assembly GCF_057320905.1. Taxonomy (NCBI): domain Bacteria; kingdom Bacillati; phylum Actinomycetota; class Actinomycetes; order Kitasatosporales; family Streptomycetaceae; genus Streptomyces; species Streptomyces sp. DSM 116793. The sequence continues at coordinate 6,545,951 of NZ_CM170494.1, forward strand.
CCTTCGCCACCCTGCGCCTGGACGGCATCTCGCGCTGGTTCGGCAGGGTGCCCGCACTGCGCGAGCTGACCATCGAGGTGGCACGGGGCGAGTTCGTCGCACTGCTCGGCCCCTCGGGCTGCGGCAAGTCCACCACGCTGGCCTGCCTGGCCGGCCTCCAGCCGCTTACCTCCGGGGCCATCTGGCGCGACGAGCGGCGGATCGACACCCTGCCCGCGGAGCGCCGCGGCTTCGGCATGGTGTTCCAGAACTACGCGCTCTTCCCGCACCTGACCGTGCAGCGCAACGTCGAGTTCGGGCTCGCCATGCGCAAGGCGGGGCGCGCCGAGCGGCAGGCCAAGGCGCGCGAGGCGCTGCGCACCGTCCGCCTGGAGGACCACAGCGGCAAGCGGCCCGGACAGCTCTCCGGCGGCCAGCAGCAGCGCGTCGCCATCGCCCGCGCGCTGGCCTTCGAGCCGGAGATCGTGCTGATGGACGAGCCGCTGTCCAACCTGGACGCGGGACTGCGGGTCGACCTGCGCGCCGAGATCAAGCGGTTGCACGAGTCACTCGGGCTCACCACCGTCTACGTCACCCACGACCAGAGCGAGGCCCTGTCGCTCGCCACGAAGATCGTCGTGATGAAGGACGGCTGCGCCGAACAGGTCGGCCCGCCCGAGGAGTTGTACCGGGCACCGGCCTCCGCGTACGTGGCCCGCTTCATGGGCTACCGCAACACGTTCCCCGGCACCGTACGGAGCGTGGCCGCGGACGGCGTGCTGGTGGACTTCGGGGGCCAGTCGGTGCTCGGCACGTTCATGTCCGAGGGGGCCCCGGCCCCCGGACAGCAGGTGCTCGTCGCGCTCCACCCGGACGACCTGGTGCCCGGCCCCCAGGCGGACGGGGAGACGGCCGACGGCGCCCCGGCGAGCAGCGTCGCCGCGTCGGTGGAGGTCATCGAGTACCACGGCCGCACCGTGGAGGCCGTCGCCCGCACCGCCGACGGCACCGCGCTCCGCGTCCAGACCGACCGGCCCCTGCACCGCGGCGAACCGGTCCACCTGCGCATCCGGGCCGACCGCGCGCTCGTCTACACCGACGACGGCACCGCGGACGAGCTCGACGTGCTCGCGGAGCAGGTCGCATGAGCGCCGCCGCACCCACCGCGCCCCGCCCCGCCGCGGCGCCCGGCGGGGCACCCGGGCGCGCCGCCACCCGGCGGGCCCGGCTCGCCGAGCACGGTGTCGACCGGATGCTGCTGCTCCTCGTGCCGGCCGTCGCGATCATCGCGCTGCTCTTCGTCTACCCGTTCGTGTACGGGCTGCTGATCTCGTTCAGCCCGCTCAAGGGCGGCGCGTTCGCCAACTACCACGACTTCTTCGCCGACCCGTTCCTGCGTCAGACCATCTGGTACACGGTCCGCCTCGCCATCCCGGTGGCCGTGGTGAGCCTGCTGCTCGCGGTGCCGCTCGCCTACCGGCTGCGGCGCGACTTCCGCGGCAAGCGCGCCATCACCCTGATCTTCCTGCTGCCGGTCACCCTCGGCAGCGTGGTGCTCTCCGAGGGCATGACGACGATCTTCGCGCCGGGCGGCTGGTTCAACCTGGTGCTCGGCTCGGTCGGGCTCGGCCCGGCGAGCGTGCTGTACGGCTACTGGGGCACGTTCGTCGCCGCGGTGCTCGGCGTCGTCCCGCTGATGCTCCTGCTGCTCATCGGGTTCTTCGGCGGCATCGACCCGGTGCTGGAGGACGCCGCCGCCACGCTGGGCGCGGGGCGGGCGGTGCGGTTCTGGCGGGTGCTCTTCCCGCTGGTGCTGCCCGGCCTGATCACGGCGCTCAGCCTCGGCCTCGTCGAGGCGTTCGCCATCTTCCCCTCGGCGGTGCTGGTGGGCGAGCCCAACGGCGCCACCCATGTGCTCTCCATCCCCATCTACCAGGCGGCCCAGCAGCGCTTCGACTACTCGGCGGCCTCGGCGGACGCCACCGTCATGGTGCTGGTCGAGATCGTCGTCCTGGGCGTGCTCACCCTCGTCCGCTCGCGGCTCTACCGCGGTGCGGCGGCCGGCGGAAAGGGCTGATCGGCCATGGCAACGACCACCGTCCCCACCCGCCGGGACGCCGCCGGACAGGGCGGCGGCACCGGCCGCCGCACCCGCTTCCGCGGCCGCACCACCGCCACCGGCGTCATCACCTACGCCGCCGCGCTCTGCTTCGTGCTGATCCTGCTCGGCCTGCTCGTCTCCGTGGTGGTGCAGTCCTTCGCCACCTCCTGGCACGGCGGCTGGTGGCCCGACGGCCTCACCGGCTCGTGGTTCTCGCAGGCCTGGGCCGACCCGGCCTACGGCGTGCGCAGCCACCTGGCGACCACCTTCGAGATCGGCCTCGCCGTCGTCGCCATCTCGCTGGTCGCGGGCGTCCCCGCGGCCTACGCGCTGACCCGGCGGAGCTTCCCCGGCAAGTCGCTGATCCTGCTCCTCCTGCTGCTGCCGATCATGCTGCCGCCGCTGACCTACGCCACGCAGCTGTCCTCGCTCATCTACACCATCGGCCTCGGCGGCACGCTCACCGGTGTGATCCTGTCCAACCTGGTACCCGCGCTGCCGTTCGTCATCCTGGTGATGATGCCGTTCGTGGAGCAGGTGCGGCCGGACGTCGAGCAGGCCGCGCGGGTGCTCGGCGCCGGCACCCTCCAGATCTTCCTGCGGGTCGTCGGCCCGCTGCTGCTGCCGGGCGTGCTCGCCGCGTCCATCCTGACGCTGGTGCGGGTCTTCGGCGCCTTCGAGCTGACGTTCTTCGTCTCCGGGCCAGGCAGCGAGTCCCTGATCGTGGCGCTGTTCGGCGCCGCGTCCAACCCGGCGGGCTCCGCGCCGCCGCTGGTCGCCGCGATGGCGGTCTGCTACATGGGCACGTCCCTTGTGGTGTTCGCCCTCGCACTGGCCTTCGTCAACCCGACGCAGATCGTGTCCCGGCGGTGAGCGGGACCACGACGACCGCACGGCCGCGGGTGCGTACGGGCGCACAGGCACCCGGGGCCGGGTGACGGGGGGACGGCGGGACGGGGGGACGGGGGGCGGAAACCGGGCGGGCCCCGGTGCCGGCAGGGCCGGCACCGGGCGGCCGTCCTCGCACAGAGTCCAGGCCGGCGCCGCCGGCCCGAGGAGGCAGAGCAGAGTCCATGTCGGAAACACCACTTCTGCCCGCGGGTGTGGGCATCTCCCGGCTGCGCGTGTACCCCTGGGAGACCCAGGACCAGCTGCACGGCGGCTCCCCCCATATGCACCTGACCTGCACCGAGTGCTACACGGTGCTCAGCGGCCGGGGCGAGCTGCACACCCTCACCGCCGACGGCCTGCGCCGGGTGCCGCTGACCGCCGGCGACGCCGTCTGGTTCACCCCCGGCACCATCCACCGCGCCGTCAACATCGACCAGCTCGACGTCCAGGTCATCATGCAGAACGACGGCCTGCCCGAGGCCGGGGACGCCGTGCTGACCTTCCCGCCCGAGCACCTCACCGACCCGGCCGCGTACGCCGCGGCCGCGTCGCTCGGCGACGGCCTGCCCGCCGAACGGCAGGACCGCGCACGGGCCCGCCGGGACCTCGCCGTCAGCGGCTTCGAACGGCTCGTGGCGGACGTGGAGCACGGCTCGGGCGAGGCGCTGCGGGAGTTCTACCGGGCCGCCGCGGGCCTGGTCGCCGACCGTCTGGACGCCTGGGAGGCCTCGTGGCGCGCCAAGGCGCTGGCGGCGGCGGAGGCGACCGGCGAGCAGATCGCCGCGCTGCGCCGCGGCGATGTCGGCCACCTCGGGCAGGCCCGGGTGGCCCGGATCGCGGCGCCCGAGCAGGACACGCTCGGCATGTGCGGGTTCCTCGCGGTCTATCCGCGCGACGGGGCGGAGGTGCCCAGGGGTGGGGGCACGCCCGGTGGCCCGGGGGCCGGCTGAGCGCCGGGCGGCGGGTCCCCCTGTGGGGTGCGCCCCGGTAGGGGCGCGGGGCTGTGACATCGTGCGGCTCCGCCGCGTGGGTGCGACCGGCCCCGACGCGCCTGCGGCGGGCCACCGGGCCCAGCCCCCTGCGGTCTCCTGCCGGGCCTCCGGTCGGTGGGGGGTGGTCGCGCGGTTCCCCGCCCCCCATTCGGTTGGCGGCGAGCCCCGTGGGGTTGTCGTGCCGGGCCACCGGCCGGTGGAGCCCGAGCGCCCAGTGCCCCGCGCCCCTGCCGGGGACCCTTCGCTGGCGCAACCCAGACTTCGTGGGTATTGCCCACCCGAATCCACCACCCTAGGCTGCCGTGGAAAGCGTTTTCCATCCGGTGCGGGTCGCCACCCGCACCGGCCCCCTTTCGACCGGGAGTGCTCGTTGTCCGTCACGTCCGCCAAGCCGTTGCGCACCGCCATCGTCGGCACCGGGAACATCGCGCGCCGCCACGCCCAATCGCTGCAGCAGATCGCCGAGGAGACGGGCGAGGTGGAGTTGGTCGCGGCGGCCGACACCGACCCGGGCCGGCTCTCCGCCTTCGCCTCCGAGTTCTCCATCGCCGGCTACTCCGCCACACCGGACCTGCTCGCCGCCGAGCAGGTCGACCTGGTGCACATCTGCACCCCGCCCGGCGCCCACACGCCCGTGGCGCTCGCCGTGCTGGAGGCCGGCGGGCACGTGGTCCTGGAGAAGCCCGCGACGCTGACCCTGGCCGAGTTCGACAGACTCGTCGAGGCCGAACGCGCCACGGGACGGTATGTGGCCACCGTCTCCCAGCACCGGTTCGGCTCCGGCGTGCAGCGGTTGCGCGGCCTGCTGGAGTCGGGCGCCGCGGGGCGCCCGCTGCTCGCCCTGTGCGACACCACCTGGTACCGCGACCAGGCCTACTTCGACGTCGAGTGGCGGGGCCGCTGGGACACCGAGGGCGGCGGTCCCACGATGGGCCACGGCATCCACCAGATCGACACCATGCTCTCCGTGCTCGGCCCCTGGACCTCCGTCAGCGCGGTGGCGCGCCGGCAGGCCCGCACGGTGGACACCGAGGACGTCTCGCTCGCCCACGTCACCTTCGAGAACGGCGCGGTCGCCTCCGTCGTCAACAGCGTCGTCTCGCCCCGCGAGGAGAGCTACCTCCGCTTCGACTTCGAGTTCGCCACGGTCGAGGTGCGCCACCTGTACGGCTACACCGACACCGACTGGACCGTCACCGCGGCGCCCGGCTACGAGGAGCAGGTCAAGGCGGCCTGGGCGGCCGGCCCCACGGACATACGCAGCGAGCACCTGGCGCAGTTCCGGGCCATCGTGGCGGCCCTGCGCGAGGGCGTGGCCCCGCCGGTGACCACGGCCGACGCCCGCCGCACCCTCCACCTCGTCGCCGGCATCTACGCGTCCGCGTTCGGCGGCACCCGGGTGGCGGCCGGCGACCTCGGCCCCAAGTCGCCGCACTACGCGCTGATGCAGGGGGACGGGCCCGTCTGGTGACGGGCCGGCCGGCGGATCCGGGCACCGGGCCCGCCGGGCACCGGATCCGCCGCCCGCCGTCGCGGCGACACCGCCGGAGGTCCGTCCGGGACCAGCCGGGGGCGTCATCCCGGGCCATCCCGGGGTCATCCCGGGTGCCCATCCGGGAGACACCCGATCTCCACCTGGCAGTTGAGCAAGCAGTGAGCAAGCGCTTTCTATCCCCTCCCTCTCCCACATACCCGCTTCTCGCGCGGCACGCCCGCGATTTGCGGCCTTCGCAGTAAGGAAAGACATCACCATGTCAGCATCGATGGAGCTGGGCCGGGTGGCGGGGCCCGGCGGTCAGGAGCCCGCCGAGACCGGTCTCGGCCTGGTGCACGAGCAGGGCAGGTCGCTCATCGTCCGCTGGCGCGGCAGCGACCTCTTCCGTTACGTCTACCGGCCCTGGGAACCGCAGCTGGAGGCCCCCAAGCCGTACTTCCACCCGCTGCGCACCCTCGGCGGCGACCTCGTCAGCCTCTACCGCCCGCACGACCACGTCTGGCACAAGGGCATCTCGTGGTCGCTGTGCAACGTCGGCACGGAGAACTTCTGGGGCGGCCCGACCTACACCCGTGAGGCCCAGGCGTACCGACAGCTCGACAACGACGGCGAGCAGCGGCACACCGGCTTCGAGCGCCTGGAGGTGGCCGACGACGGCCTGGGCGTGCGGGTGGACGAGACGCTGGACTGGATCACCCAGTCCGGGCGGACCATGTTCACCGAGCACCGCAGCTTCGCGGTCCGGCCGCACCCCGAGCAGGGCGCCTGGCAGCTGGCGTACTCCTCACGGATGCTCAACACCAGCGGCGGGACGGTGGACTTCGGCAGCCCGACCACCAAGGGCCGGGAGGCCGCCGGGTACAGCGGCCTGTTCTGGCGCGGCCCGCGCTCGTTCTCTTCCGGCGTGGTGGTGACCCCGGAGGGCCTCGGCGGCGACGAGCAGATGGGCCGCACCGGCCCCTGGCTGGGCTTCGTCGGCCGGCACGACGGCGCCGGGGTCGGCTCGACGCTGGTCTTCCGGGACCACGAGTCGAACTTCAACTTCCCCACCAAGTGGTTCGTGCGCTCCGGCATGTACGCGGTGGTCTGCCCCGCACCGTTCTACGACGAGGAGCACCCGGTCGCCGCGGGGGAGACCCTCGAACTCCGCTACGACGTCCTGATCGCCGACGACGTCCACGACGTGGCGGGGTGCGCGGCACTGGCGCAGACGGCACAGGAGCACGACCTGCTGTCGGACAGGTCCTAGACGCGCCTTAGGGTCTGCCGATCATTGACCTGTTGTCTTGGTCTTGCTTTTGGGACTGCTGCTCTGGGCGGCCGCTCCGGCTCGAAGGGCTGCCAGGGCGGCCCGGTGGGGGTGGCCGGCGTGATGGTGATGCCTTGTACTTCGAGGAGGTGCCTGATCTTCTGCAGGGTGCGGTGCAGTGCGGTGCAGTGCGGTGCATTGCGGTGCGGCTGCTGTTGAACAGCACGGCAAGAGGTTCTGCGGCCGGGTTGACGCGCAGGTGGAGCACGGTGGCCAGGACCTGGTCGCGCTCCAACGCGTCCGTGCGACTCGCCCTGTTCGCCGCCGCCGTCGCCTCCTGGCGCGCACTCGACGCCCTGCGCGCGCACGCCGACTATCTCGCCGGGCACTCCATCGGCGCGTTCGCCGCGGCCGTCGACCGCGTCCTGGCCCTGGCCCGCGCCCACGGTGCCACCAGGGCCCGGCACCTCGCGGTCGACGTTCCCGCGCACTGCGTTTTGATGGCGGGACCCGAACGCGAGCTGACCGCCGTCCTGTCAGGCGTGACGATGGCCCGCCCAGGGATCCCCTTCGCCGGGAACTGCACGGGCCGCACCCTGCGCACCGCCGACGCCGTGCGGCAGGACCTCATCCGCTCGGTCGCGCGCCCGGTCCGCTGGCACGAGGCCACGAGCGTCCTCATCGACTCGTACAACCACCGACGGCTGCACGGTGGGACAGGCCATCTCCAGCCCGTCGAGTACGAGGCCAACCGCTACCTGGAAGTCACGGAACCGCAGGTCAGCACCATAATCTGAGATCTCTGCGAACCCGGGGCGGGCATGACGAGGAGACCCGGCCATTGCGCTTCCCTGCTGCCGCGTGAAAGGCCCTCATTCAGGCCTGATTGGTGATGGAGGCTCGGAAGCGGTAGCGGTCTCCTCGGTAGACCTGGACGGTCAGTTCGATGGGGCGGTCTGTCTGGTTGGAGGTCAGCTGGGTCGCGACGAGCATCGGCATGGTGCCGCCGATGTCGAACAGCTCGATCTCCCGTCGTGTGGGGTGGCGGGCTTCGACCGAGTAATCGGCAACGCGGGGTAGTTGCGGCGGGTCGGCCGCGCGCAGGGTGGCGTACAGCGAGGCGGTGTTGAAGTCGGTCTCGGCCAGGGCCGGGCAGGCCGCCAACGGGAGCCGGTTGTGTTCGAGCACGACCAGCAGGTCGTCTAGGAAGCGCAGTCGGTGGAGGTCGAACAGGTCAGCGCCCGGGGCGATACGGAGCTGTTCGGCCTCGGACACCGTGGACGGGCGAACGCTGGCGGAGAGAACCTTGCTGGTCGCCGTCAAGCCGTTGGCGTGGGCGTAGTCGGCGAACCCCTGCACCTGGGGGCCCGCCGTCGTGGACGCCATCGCCGGATCCGGGAGCTCGCCCAGGTCGGCGACAAACCAGCCGCGCGACGACGACGGCCGCACGATGCCACGCGACTCCAGTTGAGTGAGGGCGGCTCGCAGTGTCACGCGTGAAACACCGTACCGCGTGACCAGAGCCCGCTCGGAGGGCAGCCGGTCGCCGGCGCGGGCAGCGGCGGCGCGCAGGTCGTTGAGCAGTTGGGCGGCGGTGCGCTCGTAGAGCGGGAGGGTGTCCTCGGCGAACAGGCCTCTGGGCATCGGCGTCCTCGCATCGGTCATACCAGAAGCATACCGGTTCTGCCGAGTGCCGAGTGAGTCCCCCGGAGGAGGGGCCGACGCTCGAACGTGGAGTCCCGGCGACCTGGCCGGGCCGGCCTCCACCAGCTCCCCCAACCGGATTGCGGCCCCGAGCCCGGCCTGGCCGTCACGGCGGGAACTCGCATCAGGAATTGAAGATCAATGATGCCGTGTGAGGGCCGTTGACATGCCACTCACATACCACTTACGTTCTCGACGCAGACCGCGCGGGTGCTTCGCGCGGGTGCTTAAGGAGCGATCCATGGGGCCGTCCACCTCTCCGACGACGCGTACACCCGGCGCTATGACCTCGATCCGGTGAAGGAACTGCGCCGGTCGGTCACGTCGATGAGCGTCGTCAGGGTGTCTGCCCACGGCGGCGGGCCGGCGGCGGAACGTGGGGGTCTTCCGAGGCTCGACGGATTCGTGACGCGCAGATGGCGGTCTCTTGCGACCTCGTCGAGCGGACGAGCCCGGTGCACGCCTCCTGCCATCCAGCACACCTGCCTGACAACCCGTCCCACGCAGGACGCCGATCGCAGTTACGCAAGGCGTCATTCGTCCATGTGCGCCGTGATCGGCATCGTTCCGGCAATCGGCGGCTCGGCTCCGGTGATCTACAGCGACGGACGGAAAGGCGAGACCTCGTCGTCAGGCACGCACGGCGAACCCGAAGACAGTGTGACGTGACCGAAAAGGAGTTGGCATGACCGAGATGAACCGGCGGACCGTACTGAAGGTGGCGCTGGGGGGCGCCGGCCTGGCCTCCTTCCCTGCCGTGGTCATGGGCGCCACGCCGGTAGCCGCCGCACCGAACCGTGGTCCCGACATCGTCGGGGTCGGTGACACCTCCATAACCTTGGAGTTCGACGAGGGACTGCGGAGCCGGGTGGCCTTGAAGGGCGTCAACGTGACGCGGTTCGACGCCAGCGAGGTCCTGCTGCTGGACGGTACGACCATCGACGAGTTCACCTACCGCGGACACGAGACCCGCGGCATCGCGGGTTCCCGGCACGGCGCGGGTGTCCAGGTGACCGTCTGGGGCGACTGTGCGACCGGTGTGCGCAAGACGGTGGAGCTCACCTCCTTCCGGCGCCTGAGCGGGATGATCGTGATGAAGGTGACCTACACCAACGTCTCCGGTGGCGAGCTGGAGGTCACCGGGTGGCGCAACGGAGCCCATGAACTCCTGGAGGCCCCGGGCGGCTTCTACACGTTCTCGGGTACCACCTACACGGACCGTCGTGACTGGGTGCGGCCGATGACGGACGGCTTCCACCAGGAGAACTCGCTGGGGATGGACTCCTCCGACTACGGCGGTGGCACCCCGATGGCGTCCGTGTGGCGTCCGGGCGCGGGCCTTTCCGTCGGGCACGTCGAACCCGTGGCGAAGATACTGAGCCTGCCGGTGCGCAGGACGGCCGGCGGGGCGAGCCTCGCCGTCCAGGGCGACACGCCCCTCACCCTCAAGCCGGGCCAGAAGCTGACCACGCAGACCACGTTCCTGACGGCCCTCCCAGGCGACCACTTCGTGCCGCTCCAGCGCTACCGCGACTACATGGGCGACATCGGCCTTGGCGCCCCCAAGGCCCCGAAGACGGCCCTCGACCCCATCTGGTGCGCCTGGGGTTACGAGCGCGACTTCACCCTCGACCAGGTCGTCGCAACGCTTCCCAAGGCACGTTCGGTCGGCCTCACATGGGCCGGGCTCGACGACGGCTGGCAGACCAACGAGGGCGACTGGGACCTCAACCCGCAGAAGTTCCCGCACGGCGACGCGGACATGCGCGCCTTCACCCAGCAGGTCCGGGACGCAGGCATGCTGCCGCGTCTGTGGTGGGCCCCGCTGGCGGCGGACCCCGACAGCAACCTGTTCAGGGACCACCCCGACATGCTCCTGCTGGACCGGGACGGCAACAAGCAGAAGGTGACCTGGTGGGACGCCTGGACCCTGTGCCCGGCCTACCAGCCGACGGTGGACTACTTCGTCGCCCTGGTGAAGAAGTTCATCGGCGACTGGGGCTATGAAGGGCTCAAGACCGACGGCCAGCACCTCAACGCCGTCGCGCCCTGCTACAACCCGGCGCACGGGCACGCCCGCCCCGAGGAGTCGACCGAGGGCCTGGCACGGTTCTGGAAGGCGGTCCACGAGGCCGCGAACGAGGCGAAGCCGAACGCGCTCGTCGAGCTCTGCCCGTGCGGCACCGCCTTCGCCTTCCACAACCTGCCCTACGTCGACCAGTACCCGGGCTCCGACCCGGAGTCGTCCTACCAGGTCCGCAGCAAGGGCAAGACCATGAAGGCGCTGATGGGCCAGGGCAGCAGCTACGCCGGCGACCATGTCGAACTGAGCGACAACGGCGACGACTTCGCCTCCAGCTACGGCGTCGGAGCCGTCCTGTCGACCAAGTTCACCAACCCGGGCGGCCCGGACGACTCGATCGTGCTCACCCCGGAGAAGGAAGTGCTCTGGCGCAAGTGGGTCAACCTGTACGAGGAGAACATGCTGTCCACCGGTGAGTACCGGGGCGAGCTGTACGACATCGGCTTCGACAAGCCCGAGACGCATGTCGTGGCCAAGGAAGCGACCCTGCACTACGCCTTCTACGCCCCCCGATGGGACGGGACGGTCGAGCTGCGCGGCCTGGACCGGGGCAGGTACCGCGTGACCGACCCGTTCACCGGCACCTCCCTCGGAACCGCCGATGCCCAGCACAACACCGTGAAGCTGAGCTTCGAGCGGTTCCAGCTCATCGTGGCCGAGCCCATCGGCTGACCGGGTTCCCGAGAACGGCAGCGACCGGGCACGCGCCGGCAGGTAAGGACGTTCAAGCGGCCGTTCAGGGGGCGGGCACAGGGTGATGCGGGCGCCTGGCGACGGGCCGATCGAGGTCGGTGAGTCGGTCGGGCGCCCGTTGTCCGGGGGATCGGTGCGGACGGTGCTTGTTGCAGTGCTCCGCGTACTCGCCGACGACGAGGCGGAGGTGGGGCTCTCGCGCGATCAGGATGCGGCTGCCGGGCCTCCACCGAGTAGTCCGCGACCCGGGGAAGTCGCACCGGCACCAGTTCGTCGAGGAAACGCAGCGCGCCGCATCTCGAACAGGGCGGCGCCGGGTCCGACGCGCGGTGTCCCGGCTTCCGTGACGCTCGCGGGCCGCACCGCGGACCGCAGCACGTGGCAGTGGGTGGCAGCCCGTGCTGGGCCGCGTAGTCGGCGAAGCCCTCGACCGTGCGTGCGCCCGCCCCGGCGACGTCCGGGGCGCCCGGGTCGCCCTGCACCGGGAACGCGGTCGGCTGTGCGACGGACCGGCGGCGGGCCGTGACTGGCTCGACCAGCCCCCGACCAGCCCCGGGCCGCCAGATCCGTGAGCGCCGCCCGCATGGTGACGCGCGACACACCGTACCGCGTGGCCAGGGTCCTCTCCGACGGCAGCCGGTCTCCGGGCCTCGCGCCGCCGACCGGGACGTCCGCCCACAGGCGCGCTGCGACCTGGGGCGTACAGCGCCAGCGCGTCGTCGGCGAGCAGGCACTGAGGGACGGGGAGGGGTGTTCCGGGGAAGGAGAGATACCAGAGTAATACCAGATTTGTGACCGTTGACGTCCACCTTTAGTACCAGTACCGTTCCCGTCAGCTCCTTGCCACTACGGCACATGGGGCCGGAGTGGAAGTCTTGAGGGGTTGGATGATGCAGAGCCCGTTGGACGAGGTGGTCCGCCGCCAGAAGGCCCGACGACCGCAGGGCATCACCTCCGTGTGTTCGGCCCATCCGCTGGTCATCGAGGCGGCCGTCGTGCAGGCACGGGAGACCGGTGGTCACGTACTGGTGGAGGCGACCTCCAACCAGGTCGACCAGTACGGCGGTTACACCGGCATGCGGCCGGCCGGCTTCCGTGACCTCGTGTACGGCATCGCGGTGGACCGTGGTCTGCCACTGGACCGCGTGGTCCTCGGCGGCGATCACCTGGGCCCGAACCGGTGGCGGGCCCTGGCGCCCGACGAGGCGATGGAGCGGGCCTGCGCCCTCGTCGCCGCGTACGCGGCGGCCGGTTTCACCAAGATCCACCTGGACTGCAGCTTCCCCTGCGCCGGCGACCCCGTACCGCTGACCGACGAGGTGGTCGCCGATCGTGCCGCGCGGCTGATCCGGGTGGCCGAGGACACGGTGGGTTCCGAGGGGGCCGAACGGATCCGGTATGTGATCGGGACCGAGGTGCCCACGCCCGGTGGCGCACACGAGACGCTCGGTGCCCTCGTCCCGACCAGGGCAGAAGCGGCGCGCGCGACCCTGGAGCAGCACCGGAAGGCGTTCGCCGTGCAAGGCCTCGACGGTGTCTGGCCGCGCGTCATGGCATTGGTCGTCCAGCCGGCCGTGGAGTTCGACCACCTGCGGGTCGTCGACTACCGGCGGGAGCTGACCGGGGAGCTGCGCGGGGTACTCGACGACGAGCCCGCCATGGTCTTCGAGGCGCACTCGACCGACTACCAGACGGCCGAGGCGCTCACCGCGCTGGTCGAGGACCACTGGGCGGTCCTCAAGGTCGGTCCGGGGCTGACCTTCGCCCTTCGGGAGGCGCTGTTCGCCCTCGCCGCGATCGAGTACGAACTGGTGCCTGCCGCCGACCGGTCGCGGTTGCCCGAGGTCGTCGAGCAGCGGATGATCGCCGAGCCGGCCATGTGGGAGGGGTACTACCCGGGCGGTGCGGCCGAGCAGCGCCTCGCCCGCCGCTACAGCTACAGCGACCGGCTGCGCTACTACTGGCCCGACCCCGAGGTCGAGCGGGCGCAGACCAGGCTGCTGGACAACCTCACGGCCCTGGACATCCCGCTGCCGCTGCTCAGTGCCCATCTTCCGATGCAGTACGCCCGCGTCCGCCGAGGGGAACTCCAGGCCCGGCCGCGCGACCTGGCTGTGGACCGTGTCCGCGACGTGCTGCGCGACTACGGCCGTGCCTGCAACCCGAACCTCAAGGAGTACGTGTGATCACCCCCTCCGGCACCCTGCCGGTCGGCACCGGGGCAGCCGACACCGTTCGCGAGATCGCTCAGCAACCCGGCCTGTGGCGAGAGGTCGAAGGGCTCGTCGCGGCCTCCCGGGAGTCGCTGGACGCGTTCCTGCGCCCGCTGACGGCCCGCGGTGACCTGCGGGTGGTGCTCACCGGTGCCGGCACCTCCGCGTTCGCCGGCCAGGTGCTCCAGGCGGCACTGGCCCGGCGCCTGGGACTGCGCGTCGACGCGGTCGCCACCACGGACCTCGTCGCTGACCCCCGCGGCTGCCTGGCCGAGGACGTGCCCACGCTGCTGGTCTCCTTCGCCAGGTCGGGTGACAGCCCGGAGAGCGCGGCCGCCACCGCCCTGGCCGATCAGGTGCTCTCCGAGGTGCACCATCTCGTGATCACCTGCAATCCGCAGGGCAGGCTGGCGCTGGAGCACGCCGACCGGCCCGCGTCCCACGTCCTGCTGATGCCGGCCGCGGCCAACGACCGGGGCTTCGCCATGACGTCGAGCTTCACCTGCATGACGCTCGCGGCGCTGCTCGCCCTGGGTGGCGACGCCTACGACGGGCTCGCCGGCCGCCTGGCACGCGCGGCCGAGTGGATCATCGAGGACACCGGCGTCGCCCGAGGCGTCGAAGCCCTCGTGGACCGCGCCCCTGAGCGCATCGTCTTCCTGGGCAGCGGGGCGCTGAGGGGCCTCGCCGAGGAGTCGGCGTTGAAGGTGCTCGAACTGACCGCCGGGACGCTGGTGGCCCGCGCCGACTCCTCCCTGGGATTCCGGCACGGGCCCAAGGCGGTGCTCAACGAACGTACGGTCGTGATCGTGTACGTGTCGAACGATCCGTACACCCGCCAGTACGACCAGGACATCGTTGCGGAGCTGCGCGGGAACCTTCCCGCAGGCGGTGTCGTTACGGTCGGCGCGGGCTCCAGCCCGGGAACCGGCGGCAGCCGTGACGACGCTTGGCCGCTGCCTGGCCTGGATGACGTCGAGGACGTCGCCCTGGCCCTGCCGGCCGTGGTGTACGCCCAGGTCGTGGCCCTGCGCTCGTCGCTGGCCCGGGGCATCCGGCCGGACACCCCGTTCCCCTCGGGCGAGGTCAACCGAGTCGTGCAGGGCGTGATCCTGCACACCCTGCACAACTGAGACAGAAGGCCAGACGATGTGCGGCGATGGCGCCGGACGGAGGTTGCACGATGTTCCTGGGTGTCGATGGCGGGGGTACCAAGACCGCGTTCTGCCTGGTCGACCGGTCCGGTCGGGTGGTGGGACGGGCACAGGCGGCTAGCTCGTACTACTTCTCCGACGGCATCGACCTCGTCGGGCGCGTCCTGAAGCAGGGCGTGGACGCGGTCTGCGCGGCAGCCGGGCTGACCCCGGCCGACATCGATCACGCCTTCTTCGGCCTGCCCGGTTACGGAGAGGCCCCGGGCGACCTGCCCATTCTGGACGCGACACCGGAAGCGGTGCTGGGGCACCACCGCTATGCCTGCAACAACGACATGGTCTGCGGTTGGGCCGGTTCACTGGGCGCGGTCGACGGCATCAACGTCATCAGCGGTACCGGCTCGATGACGTACGGCGAGCGGCGTGGCCGAGGGGTGCGCGTCGGCGGCTGGGGCGAGCTGTTCGGCGACGAGGGATCGGCCTACTGGATCGCGATCCGCGGCCTGGGCGCCTTCGCGCGGATGAGCGACGGCCGGCTGCCCGAGGGTCCGCTGGCCGCGCTCCTCCGCCGCCACCTGGACCTCGCGTCCGACCTCGACGTGATCGACGTGGTCCACAACAGGTGGCGGGGCGACCGCGGCCGGGTCGCCACGCTCAGCCGCCGGGTGACCGAGGCGGCCGCTCTGGGCGATGCGTCCGCGGCGGCGATCCTGGCCGAGGCCGGCCGGGAACTCGCGCTGCTCGTCGAGGTCAGCCGCGTGCAGCTGGGGTTCGGACCGGACGAGACCGTACCCGTCTCCTACTCCGGTGGCACCTTCGGCGCCGACGCGGTCCTGGAGGCGTTCAAAGCGGGGCTGAAGAATGGTTACAGCAACTACGAGCTGCGACGACCCCTGTACGAGCCGGTCATCGGTGCCGCTCTCTACGCGGCGAAACTCGCCGGAACCCCGCTCGACCGGACCGCACTCGACGCGCTGCGCACGGTCCCGGTCCCCCCTGACTCAGGAGAGGACAGCCAATGATCAACGCCAGAAGAAGCTGGATGCTGTATGCGACCCTGCTGGTCGTGTTCTGGGGCGTCTGGGGCGCCTTCTCCAGCCAACCGAACACCCGGTACGGCTACCCCAACGAGATGATCTACATCATCTGGGCCTTCACCATGCTCATACCGGCGTTCTTCGCGATGCGCGGCAAACGGTTCGACCGCCGGCCGGCCGCCGCGGTGTGGGGACTGCTCGCCGGACTGACCGGCGCGGGCGGACAACTGCTGCTGTTCCAGGCGCTCGCCGACGGCCCCGCGTACCTGATCTTCCCCGTGGTGTCGCTCTCCCCGGTGATCACCGTGCTCATGGCGATGGCACTGCTGCGTGAACGGATCGCCCGGCTCGCCGCCGTGGGAGTGGTCGCCGCGCTGGTGTCAATCGTGCTGCTCAGCATCCCCGGTGGCGGGGGCGGCGCGAACTCGCACGGTCCATGGCTGCTGATGGCTGTCCTGATCTGCGTCGCCTGGGGCGCTCAGGCGTACTGCATGCGCAAGGCGGCACTCATCGGGGTCAACGAGGCGACGACCTTCGGGTGGATGACCATCAGCGGGCTGCTGCTGGTTCCGGTGGCGTTCGCGATGATGGGCGGCCTGCCGCCCAGCGCCCCCTGGCAGGCGCCGGCACTCACCGCCGTGACCCAGGTGCTCAACGCGGTCGGCGCGCTGTTCCTCGTCATGGCGCTCAGCCGGGGCAAGGCCACGGTGGTCGCCCCCCTCACCAACGCGCTGGCCCCGGTGCTGACCATCGTGCTGTCCCTGGCGGTCTACCGGACGCTGCCCAACGTGTGGGGCAGCATCGGCATAGTGCTCGCCCTCGGCGGCTCGACCCTGATGGTCTACAGCGACGAGAAGAGCGGCGAGGACGCCGTGGCCCCGGGCGCGGACGCCGACGCGGCGGACGGCACCCCGCACGCGACTCCCGCCGCGCACAGACCCTGATCGAAAGGCACCCCTGCGCGGACCGGTAACGGACGTGCCCCGTCCGTACCCGCCCGCGCACGGCACGTCCGTACCGGCCGCCACGAAGCAGGCCGGCCACGAAAGCGAGGCGAACAACCCATGCCGTTGGTCTCCACACGCGAACTCGTCGCGAAGGCCGCTGCCGGCCACCGGGCCGTCGCCGCGTTCAACGTGATCACGCTGGAGCACGCCGAGGCGGTGACCGACGGCGCCGCCGCGGCAGGCATCCCGGTGATCCTGCAGATCAGCGAGAACGCCGTGCGGTTCCACAACGGGCGGGTCGAGCCCATCGCGCGGGCCGCGGCGGAGGTCGGCCGCATCTGTGGCGTCGACGTCGCACTGCATCTGGACCACGTGACGGACATGCGACTGCTGCGCACGGCGGCCGACGCCGGGTTCTCCTCCGCGATGTTCGACGCCGGGGCACAGCCGTACACCGTGAACCTCGCCGCCACCCGTGCCGCGGCCGAGTGGGCACACGGCGCGGGGCTGTGGCTGGAGGCCGAACTCGGCTACGTGGGCGGCAAACCCGACGCCCCCGCGAACGCCCACGCGGCCGGGGTGCGCACCGACCCGCAGGAGGCGGCGCGCTACGTCGCGGACACCGGCGTGGACGCCCTGGCCGTCGCCGTCGGCAGCAGCCACGCGATGACCGAGCGCTCGGCGTCCCTGGACCACGCACTGATCGAACGTCTACGGGAAGCCGTGCCCGTCCCCCTTGTACTGCACGGTTCGTCGGGCGTCGACGACCATGAACTGCGGCGCGCCGTCCGGGCGGGCATCGCGAAGGTCAACATCGGCACGGCACTCGGCATGGCCTTCACGCGCGCGGTCCGCGAGGCGCTGGCAGCCCAGCCGGACCAGACGGACCCCCGCCCATACCTGGCCCGCGGTCGGCAGGCCATGGCGGAGGCGGTACGGCAACTGCTCCCGGTCGTGAGCGGCTGAGACAACAGGCATCGACCGCACCGGGCCCGAGACCAACGACCGCCCGAGGCTCAGGACCAGCACGCTGTGGGGGACGCCCCAGGCGCAAAGGCTCCTGCGCACCCGCGTCCTCGGCAGAGCTGTCAACGAGTGCAGATACGCAGCGTGAGCTGCAGGATGACTTCCCGAGCCCCACAACCTAGGCCCGCATCCGCCGCCGCAAATCCACCCGCCCTCGGGGAACTTGTCCGCTCTCGCGGGCCTGGTGGGCCAGAAGAGCAGCTCTGATCAGCGTCGATAGCGAACGGCGACTGGAGTGACTCAGGGTCTGCCGACCATCAAGGTGTTGCTTTCAGGGGCCGGGGCTCGTTGGTGTCGTATGCGCATCTCGGATGAGGCCCGTGAGCAACTCGCCGTGAAGTTCACCGTGTTGTTCCCGCATCTGGACGAACGACAGCGGCGACTACCGATGGCCGCAGAGGCCCGAGGGCTGGGACATGGCGGCATTCGAGCCGTGGCTCGGGCGGCCGGGGTGAATGAGAGCCGTGGGTTACGGCCCCGATGAACCCGACCTGCTCGTCTACCTGATTTACCTGGTTACCGCCCGCTCGGAACCACAGCGGTTCATTCGTCCGAGGGATACTCCGCGGACCTCCACAGCCCGGATACTGCCCGTAGCTGTGGCAGCGCTAAAGGTAAAGGAGCGTGGTCGCTCATGCCCACGGGGATGTGTCCGCGCAGGATAAGGTTCGCGGCGGTGATCACGGCCGTGTCGAGCGCGCTCGCCCTTGCTCCGGCTTCTGCCCATGCCGCGGACAGCGGGGTGGCCGCGCCCCGACAACTCTGGGACCGATCATCGAAAGTCGTCCGGATCGTGGACGTGTCGTCCCCGGCCGAGATTCCAGCAGTCAGGGCCTCCCTCGCCTCCGAGCGAGCTCGGGGCCTGAAGCTCGTCTACCGCCTGCGGCACATCATCACGAACGCGGTCACCGAGACCAACAAGTGCCTCGATGCGGACGCCAACACGCTCCCGGCCAACGGCACCAAAGTGCAGATCTGGGACTGCAACAACGCGGCGAACCAGGTCTGGTACATGTCGGAAGCTCGCAACGCACCTTCACCGGACTATTACAACCTGCAGGTCGGCGCGGGCAGCCAACCGTACAAATGCCTGGACGCCGACGCCAACACCCTCCCGGCCAACGGCACCAAGGTCCAGCTGTGGGACTGCAACGGAGGAGCCAACCAGTTGTGGGAGATGGACCTGCGCAATTACCCGGACTGGTTCTTCAACCTCGCCGCCAGCGAGTGCCTTGACGCGGACGCCAACACCCTTCCGGCCAACGGCACCAAGGTCCAGATCTGGGACTGCCACCGGGGCCCCAACCAGTTGTGGGAGATCTACGGCTGAACGTGCATGTTCTGCGTGAACCGGCGGCAGGTCGCGACGCTCCCCGGGATGACGACCCCGGCGTGATCCCCGCCGGCTTCGAGGTGCTGAAACTGCCCACTGAGCGTTTTCAGCGGCGTCTCTCCAGGGCGAGGACGGCTTTGGCGATGACCCCGTTTCCGTGAGGCGGCCACCAGCCGTGTACCGGCTCGGTTCACCCATGAGGCCGGCGTCGAACTCGGCGGCGTGGTCTTTCGAATACCGGGGGCGGCAGGTCGGTACCGGCGACACGGGGCCGGTTCCCGTGAACACGTCGAAAACCGCGGTGGAACAGCGGGCCAGGACAATCGGAGACGCCATGTACATGCGCTGACGCCCCGTCATACGATGCGGTGCGCAGCCCCGTTCGGCCCGCGCCGGGGTCGGGACGGAGCGGCAGGCGTGGCAGGTGCGTGACCAGCCCCAGGGGTTTAGGTATTCGTGTTCCGTCCTCCCCGGGGTCGCACTAGCATCACGCCACCTACACGTCGTCAGACTGCGGCGCCCGTTGCCGGGGGCCGCTGCGGGGGAACATGACAACGCTGAAAAGCGGGTCGGGGCGGGACGGCCAGGTCTCCCGCCTCGGTTCGCTCCGTATGGTTCTCGTCTTCTTGGCCCTTGTGCCGAGCCTCGCGCTGCTCGCCCTCTGGGGCCTGAGCACCGCCCAGCTCGGCCTCGACTGGCAGAGGCTCGCCGCGCAGGACACCCTCACCGACCGCAGCGGGGCGCTCGCCCGCGACGTCACGCTCCAGATCCAGGAGGAGCGCCGGCTCACCGGCCTGGTGATCGCGGACGACACCGCCTCCAAGGACGCCATGATGGCCCAGCGCAGACGCACCGACGAGGCGATCGACGCGTTACGGGACGCGACCGCCGGCAAGCCCTCCGCCCTGCTCAGGAGCCAGCTCCGCGACGCGCTCGGCAAGGAACGCGACGCCGTCCTCCAGGTCCGCGAGATCCGCAGGTCCGTCGACGAGCACACCATCACCGACGAGATCGCCTTCCAGTCGTTCACCGGCATCATCGAGTCGGGACTCGCCTTCTTCGAGGCCCTCGGCAACGCCGACAACGGCGAGCTGGCCACCGCGTTCCAGCCGCTCACCGACCTGATGTGGGCCGACGAGATGCTCTCCCGTGAGGACGCGGTGCTCAGCTACAGCTGGGCCTCCGACAGTTTCCGCCAGGACGACCGGTCCAACTTCAGCCAGTGGATCGGCACCCAGACCTTCCTCCTCGACAGCGAGATCACCCCCCGGGTCACCGAGGACGAGCGGGACAGCCTGCAGAACCTCACCGGCAACGACGCCTGGGAGACCAAGACCGTCGTGGAGGCCACCCTCATCGGCCACCACCCCGTGGACACCGCCGACCTGCCCCGCACCAGTGGCCAGTGGCGGCAGGCGATGCGCACGGTCAAGCCGCAGTTCGTCTCGATCATCGGCCGGCGCGCCGCGGTCGCCGACCGCGTCGCCGACGGCGCGGTGGACGAGCTGAAGGTCCGCATGCGCACCTACGGCGCCCTCTGCCTGGGCACCGTCCTCGTCGTGATCGTCCTCAGCGTGCTGCTCACCGGCTCGCTGCGGCGCCGCATCCTCGCCCTGCGCGACGAGGCCGCCCGCCTGGAGACGGAACTGCCCGCGGTCATGGAGCGGCTTCGGGCCGGTGAGTACGTCGATGTGGATGCCGTGGACGCCATCGACGCCGTGGCCGCCGAGGCCCGCGAGATCCCCTACCGGCACGACGAGCTGGGCCGGCTCGGCCAGGCGCTCAACACCGCCCGGCGCACCGCGATCGAGACCGCCGTCCGCGAGACCGAGCAGCACCGCGGCTTCCAGCAGATGCTGCAGCGCATCGCCCGCCGCACCCAGCTCCTCATCGGCCTCCAGCTCAAGAAGCTCGACGAGATGGAGCGCGGCCAGGAGGACCCGGAGATCCTGGAGGGCCTGTTCGACCTCGACCACCTGACGTCCCGCCTGCGCCGCTACGAGGAGAACCTGGTGGTGCTCGGCGGCGGGCAGCCGCAGCGCCGCTGGCGCAAGCCGGTCCGGGCCGTCGACGTACTGCGCGCCGCCCTCGGCGAGGTGCAGGACTACCGCAGGATCCAGATCGAGGTCGGTCCCGACACCTGGCTCTCCGGACGCGCGGTCGGCCCCCTCGTGCACATCCTGGCCGAGCTGATGGAGAACGCCGCCGCGTTCTCGAAGCCGCCCAACCCGGTCGAGGCACGCGCCGGACTGGTCGGCCGGGGGCTCGCCGTGGAGATCGAGGACCGCGGCCTCGGCATGGACCCCGAGGGCTACGACGCCGTCAACAGGCTGATGGCCGAGCCCCCCGAACTGGACGTGGTCGCCCGCGCGGAGGACGCCAGGCTCGGCCTGTACGTGGTGGCGCGGCTCGCCTCCGACCTGGGGCTCCAGGTGGAGTTCCGGCCCTCGGTGTACGGCGGTACACGGGTGATCGTGATGGTCCCCGCGGACCTGGTCGCGGAGCCGCCCCCGCCGGGCGCGGCGGACGTGGAGACGCCGGTCAGCTCCCGGGCGCGCCTGCGGGCCGCCAACACCCCCGACGGCACCGGCCGCCACCGGGCCACCCGGCGCACGGATCCGGTGCGGGAGGTCGCGGGTCCGGTGTGGGACTCTGCGGGTCCGGCTCGGGAGGTGGCAGGCCCGGGTCGGGGGGTTGCGGGTTCAGCTCGGGAGGTGGCGGCTCCGGCTCGGGAAGCGGCGCCGGTGCGCGCCCGGCGGCAGCCCGGGGACGGCGCGGTGGGCGGCGGGCGGCAGCCCGGCGACGGCGCGGTGGGCGGCGGGCGGCAGCCCGGGGACGGCGCGGTGGGCGCCGGACAGCAGCCCGGGCACGCCCGCGCCGAGTTGCCGCCCGCGCCCCGGCCGGACCCGTCGTCCCCCGTGCAGGGGGCCGCACTTCTGCCTCCGTGGGGCACAGCTCAGGGCGTACGGCAGGACGCGCCGCAGGACGTGGCTCAGGTGCCCGCGCAGGCCGGTGCCGCCGGGCAGGACGGTGACCCAGGGCGGGGCGGTGCGCTCGGGCGGGGTGATGTTTCCGATCAGGGCGGTGCGTCCGGGCGGGGTGTCCCGTCGTGGGCCGGCACCGCTCCCGAACCGGCCGACGAGGGGCCGTCCCGGCTCCCGGCCCGCACACGCGGCCAGGGACCGGAGATCCCGGTCCGCTCGCCGTCCGCCCCGACACCGGGAGCGGACGCACAGCGGCCCCCGGGCCCCGGCCCCGACTCGCTCCCGGCCCCGGGACCGCTGCCGCGCCGTACGGCCGCCGCTCCGTCCGGTGGTCGCGTCCCGGGCGCCACCTCGGCCGGCTCCGGCCCCGACGCCGCACCCGGCCCCCTCTCCCCGCTGCCCAAGCGCGTCCGGCAGGCCAGCATCGCGCCCGAGTTGAAGGATCCCCGGCGCGGTCCCCGCAGGCCCGGCGGCCAGGACGGCCGCGAGCCACGCGAGAACCCGCACCCGGAGCGGTCCGGCGCCGCGATCGGTGCGTTCCAGCGGCAGTCCCGGCTGTCCCGCGGCCGACGGCCGCAGGTGCCCGAGGGGCCGTCGCGGTGGAGCGGCCGACCGGCGCAGCCGACTGACGGGCCGCAACGGAGTGGCCGACCAGGGCAGGAGACCGATGGGCCGCCGGCGTGGAGTGGCCGACCAGGGCAGGAGACCGATGGGCCGCCGGCGTGGAGCGGCCGACCACCGCAGGAGACCGATGGGCCGCCGCGATGGGAGGGCCACTCACCACAGGAAGGCGATGAGCCGCCGCCGCGGGGTGGCCGACCGCCGCGGGAAGCCGACGCACCGCCGGAGTGGAGCGGCCCGCCGCCGCGGGAACCCGACGCACCGCCGGGCCGGGTCGGCCGGCCGCCGGGGACCGCCCCGCCCGCCCCCGGTGCACCCACACCCGATTCCCGTCCGACCTTCACGGAAGATGCGCCATGACACAGCGAACCACCGCTACCGACCGGGACCTCGACTGGCTGCTGGACGGCCTGGTCGGCCAGGTCGCCGGTGCCCGGCACGCCATCGTCCTGTCCGACGACGGACTCGTGGTCAGCCAGTCGGACACCCTGGAACGCGCCGACGCCGAGCGGCTCGCCGCCATCGCCACCGGCCACCAGAGCCTGGCCCGGGGCGTCGACGACCTGTTCGACGGCGGCGACGTGCGCCAGGTCATCGTCGAGCTGACGGACCTGTGGCTCTTCATCACCACCGCGGGCCGCGGCACCCATCTGGCCGTGGTGGCCTCCCAGGACGTGGACGCCGAACTGATGTCCGTGGCCATGCACACCCTGATCCAGCAGGTCGGCAGGAAGCTCGGTACGGAGCACCGGACACAGACCGGTGGCACCGACGGGGGTGGGCGTGTGTGAGCCACTGGACGGACGGCCTGGAACCGGACGCCGATGACTCACTGGTCCGGCCCTTCACGATCACCCGGGGCCGCACCGCCCCCGGGCGCTCCGACCTCGAACTGATCACGGTGGTCACCACCGTCGCCCCCGAGGGCGAACCGGCGCCACGCCCCGGCCTGGAACCGGAGCACCGCAGGATCGTCAACCAGTGCCGGACGCCCGCGGTGGTGGCGGAGGTCAGCGCGGACCTCAACCTCCCGGTGTCCGTGACGAAGATCCTCATCGGCGACCTGCTCCAGTTCGGCCTGGTGGTGGCACGGGCCCCGGTGGGCAGGACCGGCACCTTCGACCTCGGTCTGCTCCAGGCGGTGAGAGAGGGACTGGAACGACTCTGACCGCCGCTGCCGGGAGGGTGAGTCCGGCGGCGGGCCGTGCGCCGGGCACCCCGCCCGGCCGCGGGCGGCCGATAATCGCCGGGAGGAACCCGGCACCACGGCAGGGAGAACAGGCATGGCCCAGTACGACGACATCAAGCACCGGGTCGTGACGGCGTTCCAGCGCCACGTCGCCAACCCGCTCGCCAGCCGGCTGCCGAGCCAGGTCCTCCTGGAGACCACGGGCCGCACCTCCGGCCTGCCACGCCGCACCCCGGTCGGCGGGCGCCGCACCGGTGACGCGTTCTGGCTGGTCTCGGAGTACGGCGAGAAGTCGCACTACGTGCGCAACATCCAGGCCGACCCCCGTGTCCGCGTCCGCCTCAAGGGCCACTGGCACACCGGCACGGCCCACCTCCTCCCCGAGGACGACGCCGCGGCCCGCCTCAGAACCCTGCCCCGCCTCAACAGCGCGGCGGTCCGCGCCCTGGGCACGAACCTGCTGACCGTCCGGGTCGACTTGGACGACGACGTGACCGGCGACTGATTTCCTCCAAGGAATTTCTGCAGGGGTACTTCGCGAAGTGGACCGCGGAGGCGGGAGCACGCACCCGAACCCGGCGTACTTGCCGAGCAGTTCCTCATGGTCTTCGGCGGAGCGTTGTCCCCGCGGCACTCCGGGGCAATCCATGGGAGGCGAGCCGGGGAGAGGCGGTGGGCGGACGCCCGTCCACCGCGGCACCTGCGAACTGGAGCATCGGTGCCAGCGTCCTGTTGTTGTCCGCTGGGAAGTTCAGCCCGGGTGCGGACACCGCGTCCAGCTCGGCACTCCGTGTGTCGGACAGCGTGACGTCCGGAGCAGCCAGGTTGGCGTCGAACTGGTCGATACGACGCGCGCCGATCAACGTGGTCGTCATACCGGGACGGCTGCGAGCCCAGGCCGAGGCCACCGCAGCGGGACTGGCGCCCAACTCCTCGGCGACCGCACGAATGGCCAGCGGCAGAAGAGTGCGTGCTCCATTTTGACATTCTAAGCCGACCGGTCATACTTATTGGAGGAGGTGTCTCATGGCGCGCACCAAGGGCCCCGCATTCTTCGACACGAAGCAGCGGCTGAGCGATGCGGCTCTCGACCAGTTCCACCGGAAGGGCTACAACGGCACCAGCGTCCAGGACCTGGTCACCGCGGCCGGCGCGCCGAAGGGCACGTTCTACAACCACTTCGCGAGCAAGGAGGATCTTGCTCTGGAGGCGGTCCGCAGATACGCAGGTGAACTCGGCATCGAGGCCCTGGCGGACTCCTCGGCCGGCAGTCCGCTGGAGCGCATCCGGCGGCATTTTGCCGGTCTCGTCGCCGCCGGTCTTGCGGTTGCGGCCGAGCGGGGATGCTTGATCGGCAATCTGGCTGGCGAGGTGCCCGCGCACAGTCCTGTCGTGGCGGCGGCCATAGGAGCCTATTTCGACACCTGGGTGGCTGCCCTCTCCCGTGCGATCGAGGAGGCCAAGCAGGCGGGGGAGATCACCACCGACGTTCCCGCCGAGGATCTGGCCGAGTTCCTCGTGAACGCCTGGGAAGGCGGGGCGGTCCACGCCAAGACCACGGCGTCGGCGAACCCCGTACGGACCTTCGAGCGCATGGTCGCGCACCTGCTGCGCTGATCGCGGCAGCGGGGACCGCGCGCACCGATGTGCGCCTATTTAGAGACGACCAGTCATACTTATCCAGTGAAAGGAATCATGTCCACATAAGCCGTTTACGAAGCAACGGAAGCCGGCCGGCGCCCTCCGGCGCGCAGAGCGCGATCTCCGCTCCCCCGCAGCAGGAGAAGTCCGGGTCCGTGTCGAGGCGTGCGGCATCTGCCGCTCGGACACCCTGACCGTGCCTGAACGGCCACTGCGGCGGGGTGCCGCGTGGCCCCGGTCAGCCGCGGGCCGGAGAAGGCGAAGGCTGTGCGGGCGCTCGGCGCGGAGCACTACATCGACGCGTCGGTGACCGATCCGGGACGCGCGCTCGCCGAGCTCGGCGGCGCCGCGGCCGTTATCACCACCGCGGCGGGCCGCTGACCCACAGGCCGTCCTCGGCCTCCACCCTCATTCGGGGCTCTCCGCCCCTGAGGAACAGCGTAGAAGAAGGGCAATACCC
Source organism: Streptomyces sp. DSM 116793 (assembly GCF_057320905.1). Taxonomy (NCBI): domain Bacteria; kingdom Bacillati; phylum Actinomycetota; class Actinomycetes; order Kitasatosporales; family Streptomycetaceae; genus Streptomyces; species Streptomyces sp. DSM 116793. The sequence continues at coordinate 6,571,743 of NZ_CM170494.1, forward strand.
CATGACCGACCTCAAGGACATCGTGCTCGCCGCACACGGCGACATCGCGCGCTGGCGCTCCTACTCCACGCTCACCGCCCACGTCGTCAACGGCGGGGCCCTGTGGGGGATGAAGGGCCAGGACGGTGTGCTCCAGGAGTACACGGCGAGCATCGAGCTGCACCGCCAGTTCGCCTCCCACACGCCATTCGGCGAGCCGGGACTTCGCAGTTCGTTCACCCCGCAACGAGTGGCCGTCGAGACCACCGACGGCACGGTGCTGGAGGAGCGCGTCGACCCGCGCTCCGCCTTTGCCGGCCACGCCCTCGAAACCCAGTGGGACCGACTGCACGCCGCCTACTTCACGGGTTACGCGATGTGGACGTACCTCACCGAGCCCTTTCAGTTCGCCGAGCCGGGCTTCGCCTTCGCGGAGCTCGCCCCCTGGCAGGAGAACGGCGAGACGTGGCGGCGCCTCCAGGTCACCTGGCCGGAGCGGCTGCACGCCCACACCCGGGTGCAGACCTATTACATCGACGGCGACGGCCTGATACGGCGCCACGACTACTACCCCGACGTGTTCGGCCCAGGGGACGGCGTCTCGGCGCACTACAGCTGGGACCACCGGGACTTCGACGGCTTCGTCTTCCCGACGAAGCGGAGTGTCCACCTGACCGATGAGGGTGGCCACTCACTGCCTGAACCGGTCGTCGTCTCGATCGAACTCGACGACATCCGGCTCGGCTGAACCGCCCCGCGAAAAAGATTCGAAAGGAACACCGGACATGTCATCGCTGCTTGCCAAGGTCATCGACGCCCACGGGGGTCTCACCCCGTGGCGCAATGCGACAACGATCGAAGCGGACGTCACCTACGGCGGGCCGTTCTGGGAGTTCAAGGGAGTTCCCGATTTCGTCGGCACCGACCACGTCGTCGCCGACATCCACCGCCAGCGGGCGTCCCTGACCCAGCCCTCGGGACGCGTCATCGTCTTCGACAAGGAGGCGGAACTCCTCACCGTCAAGGACCCCGACGGTACGGAGGAGCACCTGAAGAAGCCGCGGGCGAGCTTCGACGGATACACCATCGACAGCCCCTGGACCGTGGCCCAGGCGGGCTACTTCCGGGCGTACGCCACCTGGAGCTACCTCGTCGAGCCGTTCCTGTTCACCTACCCCGGAGTCGAAACCGCCGAGATCGAGCCGTGGACGGAGGGCGGTGAGACCTGGCAGGGGCTGAGCGTGACGTTCCCCACCACTCTCGACGTGCACAACACCGTCCAGCTCTATTACTTCGACGCCACCGGCATGCAGCGCCGGATCGACTGCCAGCCCGAGGTCAACGGCGGCTCGCCCACCGCGCACTACGACACGCGGCACGAGACGGTCGACGGGGTCGTGGTGACCACGCAGCGTCAGATTTTCATCCGCAACGAGGACCGGACACCGGACCGTTCGTGGATGCCGATCAGCATTGACGCCAGCGGCATCAGGCTGCGCTGACTGCTCGGCGACCGGGCTGCGCCGACCTTGGTCACCGAAGCGGCCCGCCCGGTCACCGGCGGTTCGCATAGGCTCGCGGGGTCCGCACGGGCGCGCCTCCGTCCCGGTCGGCCGCCGCGTCCAAGGACGAGCCCCGGCGGGCGACCCCCGCCCGACCACGCCGACCAAGGAGCCGGAACATGGAGACGCAGACCCCCCACACTCTGCGTCTCCACGGCTTCGCAGCCCACAGCGCCGCCAACGGCCCCGGCACCCGAGCCGTGATCTGGGTCCAGGGCTGCACCCTGGCCTGCCCCGGCTGCTTCAACCCCGAGACCCACCCGCGGAACGCGGGAGACGCGGCGGACGCGAGCGACGGGCGAGAAGTGACCGTCGATACCCTCTTCGACCGCATCCGCCGCCTGGGCGACCGCATCGAGGGCGTGACGATCAGCGGCGGTGAACCGCTCCAGCAACGCCGCCCCGTCCTCCGCCTCCTGGAGCGCGTCCGCGCGGAGACCTCCCTGTCCACCCTGCTCCTCACCGGCTACCGCCGCACCGAGGTGGACCGGATGGCCGAGGCCCCGCGCCTGTACGCCTGCCTGGACGTGCTGCTCGCCGGCCGCTACGAGCGCGAGCGCCACCTCGCCCGGGGCCTGCGCGGCTCCGCCAACAAGACCGTGCACCTCCTGAGCGACCGCTACACACTCGCAGACCTGGACGCGGTCCCCGACGCGGAAGTGGTCATCCACCCCGACGGCCACCTCACCCTCACCGGCATCGACCCGCTCACCTTGGGCGTGGCGGGGGCGGACGGTGACGGTGCACCGCGTACGTAACGGGCGAAGGCACGGCGTGAGGCCTGCCGAGTCCGGGCCGCGGCGAACGGCCGGCGCCGCGGGCCGGACGGTCCCCGCGGTGCCGGAGCCGCCGGCGGCCCCTCAGAAGCTCACCGGTGACGTCCGTGTGCACTTCTTCCACTCCACCCATGGCCGTGTGCCGTCCGCCACCGGGGCCATCGCGTACTGGGGATTGCCGGTGACCGTCTGCTGCTTGTGCTCGTGGGAGACGGTGATGCCGAAGATCTTGAAGCCGAGGGAGGCCTCGCCGAGGGCCACGCCGAAGCCGATGCCGAGCGAGGCGTTCCACCAGTCGGTGTTGGCCGCGTAGTCGATCTTCGAGAGCTGCGCCTTGTCGTGCAGCAGCCGCTCGATGGGCGTGGCGTCGGGGGCCTGTGGCCTGGCCGCGTCGGACGGGCTCGGCAGCTCGTCGGAGGCCGGATCGTCGCCCCGGCCGCGCAGCCAGTTCTCGACCGTGTCGCTGTCCTTGCCGCTCAGGTCGACCTGCGCCGACTCCGTGTGGATCGTCGACCTGGTCTTGCCCCCGCCGCCGCCGACGTCGATGGTCACGGGGCCCGCGTTGGCCCCGGCCCCGGCCTCCGCGCCCTCGGTCGTCCCCGACTCGTCGCTGGTCGTGATCGTCAGCTTCTGCGGGTGGTGCGGCGTCCCGTCCTTCTCCTCCTGGTCGTAGGCGGCGGCGTCGTACGTCACGGACACCTGCTGCATCCGGGACGCCCGGGCCTGTCCGCCCGGGCCCGCGTTCCCGCCCAGCGAGAACGTGTACACGAATGTGATCTTGCCGGCGTCCTTGCCGGTCCTGGTACGCATCACCGTCACGTCCTCGGACATCGAACCGGTGAGCCCGTCCGCGGAGATGCTGCCTATGCCGTCGTCCTCCTTGTCGTCACCCTTGTTGTCATCGTCCTTCTTGCCGTCCCCTTTCTTGTCGCCGTCCTTGCCGTCCTTGCCGTCCTTGCCGTCCTTGCCGTCCTTGTCACCCTTCTCGTCCTTGGGGCCCTTCTTGAACGCCTTGCCGAAGCTCACGCCGCCGGAGACCGTGTCCGTCGTCTTGGTGACGTCCACGTCGGGCATCGCCTCCGCGTCGGCCTCGTCCATCTCCTCGTGCGCGTCGTTCTCACAGCCGGCGACGCTGATCGGATTGACCATGGGAGGCATGGCCTCGCAGGTGTCCTCGTCCCGCATGCCCTGGATGAACTTCTTCGCGTCGCCCATGTTGGCCTCCAGGTCGGCCTGCGGGTCGTCCGACTTGTGCTTGTTGAACACCCACTGGCCGCCCTTGCTGTTGCCGTGCAGGTAGTCGACGCTCAGCGAGGCCTCGCCACCCCAGTCCTTCAGGCCCGGAATGCCCGCCGAGATGCCGGCGCCCGCCCCGATCGCTGAGGTCTCCACCTCCTGGACGGTGACCTCGCCGTTGGACCACTGCTGCACCATCAGCTCCGTGGAGCCGCTTATCTTGAAGAAGAGGATGTCGACCAGGACCGTGTCCTTCTTCTTGTCCTGGGCCAGCAGGCACTTCGACGGTTCGAACGGGTCGTCCCCGCCGCCCGGGGGAGTGCCCGGGCCGCCGGCCTGGTCGGTGTCGCAGGCGCCGCCCTCGTCGAAACGGACGACCCTGCACACCGCGTCGTGGAAGCCGGTGGCGACGTCACCGGGCACGGAGAGCGCGAGCAGCGCCCCGACTATGAGCGCGACGAGCCCTATGAGGGCGACGTACTCCAGGCTGGCCTGGGCGCGGTCGCGGTCGCGGGGGAACGTGCCGGAACGGCGGCGGGGGAGGAAGCCGGAGGAGCCCTGCCGGACATCGAAACAACGTTGTCGGACATCGAAACAACGTTGTCGGCCGCTGTAACGACGTTGTCGGACGGTGAAACAACGTTGTCCTGCGCCGTTTCCGCCATCTCTCCAGCGCATCGCAAGAGCCCCTTACGATCGGTCCGGCCCGCTGAGGTCCCCCCGACCGTAGAAATCGGGCAGGGCCCAAGGGCAGAGCCTTCGAGGCCCAAGACGGGCCTAAAGAAGGGGAGTTGGGGGCCCAGCGTCCTTTGGGCCCCGGCGGTGGCGCGGTCCTATCGCACGGCCACGATCACATGGCTGTCCCCCCACTGCCAGACCGTCCCGGCCCGGGTGAAGCCGGCCCCCCGGAGCAGGCGGAGGTGGGCGGTGGGGGAGAGGCCGGCGGGGGCGCACGGCCCGGTGCCGCGGCGGTCGCGCTCGGCCAGCAGGTCGGCCAGTTCGGGGTCGGCGGCGACGGCCGCCCACCAGGACTCCCAGTCCTCGTGGTCGTAGGCCCGCTGCCGCTCGGCCGCCCGGCGCCCGACCCACCCGGTGACCGCGGCGAGGCCGGGGTCGTCCTGCGGGAGGTGGTCGCCGTTGATGAGGACGCCGCCCGGCCGCAGGAGTGCGGCGAGCTGCCGGTAGGTGCGGCGCAGGGTGGTCGGCGCGAGGTAGTGCAGGGCGGTGGTGGAGACGGCCGCGTCCAGGGGCCGGTCCAGGCCCAGGGCTCGAGTCCAGCCCGGCGCGCCGATGACCGCGTCGACGTAGCGTGCGGCGTCCGGGTGGTGGGTGCGGGCCAGTTCGAGCAGCAGCGGGTCGCGGTCCACGGCCACGATGTCGGCGGCGGGCAGCCGCCGGGCCAGCCGGGCCGCGAGCGAGCCGGGGCCGCAGCCCAGGTCGACGACCAGCGGCCGGCCCGCGGTGCCCGCGACCGCGTGCTCCACGACGTCCGCGATCACATGGAAGCGGTCCTCGCGACCGACCGCGTAACGCCGCTGCTGGTGCTCCCAGCGGTCCACCCATCGCTCGGCCGTCGCCAGGCTCAGCCCCATCCCGTCGTGCCACCTTGCCGTTCTCGCACTGCCTCTTCCGACTGCACGTCAGACCCTACAGGTGGAAACGGTTTCCAATTGCACTTCGGGTCCGGGTTCCCCCGTATTGCTGACCGGAGAACGCGTCTTGGGCGGGCTGCCGGACCGTTCGGTGCGCAGGGGGACCCGATGTGAGGTCGCCCCTGCCGGGGCCGGGCCCGACCTGGAGGGTGCCCGCAAGGGGTGCGGGGGTGCGGTCACTGGAGGGACGCCAGTACCGACAGCAGACGGTCGATTTCCGCGACCGTGTTGTAGACGTGCAGACTCACCCGCACCGACCCCTCCCGCTCACCCCCGTCCCCCTGGCAGTGGTTGTCGGAGCGGACCATGAAGCCGTGGCTGAAGAGGATGAACCCGAGGTCGCCGGAGTCGATCGCGCGGTGCCGGAACGTGACGATGCCCTGCCGCTGCTGCACCGCCGAGTCCGCGGCGAGGCTGAGCGGGCAGCCGAGCACCTGGTAGGCGTCCAGGTGCCGCAGCCCCTCGGTGAGCCGCGCCGCCAGCGCGACCGTCCAGCGCTCTATGCGGTCGCACCCCGCTACGTCCAGCCAGTCCAGCGCGGCGGCGAGGGAGGCGACGCCCGCCGTGTTCGGGGTGCCGCTCCAGCCGTCCGGAACGAACGCGGGCCCGCGCGCCTGACGGGCCCAGACCGCGCCGGAACCGGGCAGCGCCAGCGCCTTGTGCCCGGAGAAGACGACGAAGTCGACGTCGAGGTCCGCCACCGACACCGGCAGGTGACCGACGCTCTGGGCGGCGTCCAGGCAGATCACCGCATCCGGGCCGACCGCCTCCCGGATGCGGTGCACGTTCATGTTCCCGCCGTAGACGTGGTGGACGTGCGTGACGGCCACGAACCGGGTCCGGGGGCCGGCCAGGTGGGCCAGCGCGGCGTGGTCGTAGTCCCCGGAACTCCGCTGGTAGGGCATCTCGACGACCTTCACGCGCACCCCGCGGGCGGCCAGCGTCCGCCGGGCCTTGAGCCAGGGCACGATGTTCGCCTGGTGGTCGGCGACCGGGACGACGATCTCGTCGCCGTCGGCGAGCAGCGCGGGCAGCCAGTCGAGGGCGACGGTCGCGAGCCCCTCCGTGGTGCCGCTGGTGAAGTGCACGGCGGAGCGGTCCGGCGCCGGGTCGCCCAGGAAGCGCTTGACCCGCTCGCGGGTCTCCTCGACGAGCGCCGTGGTCCGGTTGGCCCACGGGTAGGTGCCGCGCCCGGCGTTCGCGTTGGACCCGGTCAGGTACGTCTGCACGGCGTCGAGCACGGCGGCGGGCTTCTGCGTGGTGGCCGCGCTGTCCAGGTAGGCCAGCTGCGGGTGCCCGGTGATGATGGGGAACTGCGCGCGGAGCCCCTGCTGCCAGTCCAGCAGGTCCGCGGTGCCCGCCGGGTCCGGGCCGTGGTCGGAAGAGGGCGCGGGCGCGGGTGCGGCCATGGCGGTCAGTCCCGCACCAGCGGTGCGCCCGCGTCGCGCCACGCGATGATGCCCCCGGCCAGGCTGCGCACGTCCGGATGCCCCATACGGGCGAGCAGCGCGGCGTACCGGCCGGACTTCTCGCCCACCGGACACGCCAGCAGCACGGGGCGGCTGCGGCTGAACGGCAGCCCGCCGCGGAGCAGTTCGTCGAAGACCTCGTCGACGATGTTGACCGAGCCGTCGATGTGCAGCGCGGCGTACGCGTACGGGCTGCGCAGGTCGACGACGAGCGGCCGTCCGGTGGCGAGCCACGCTTGGGCGTCCGCGACGCCGATGGCGGGGGCCGCACGTATCTCCGCCTCGGACAGGTCGGCGAGCGCGGTGCCGCGGCGGGCGGCGCCGAACAGGTCGGGGCGGCGCCGGCGGACGTAGCTCAGGTAGCTCTCCACGCGGTCGCAGACAATGAACACGGCGGTCTGGCGCCCGGTCGGCTCCGTCGGCTCCGTGGGCCCCGTGGACCCGGCCGGTCCCCTCCGGCCGGCCAGCTCGGCGTCGGCCTGCCGCAGCCGCCGGACCGCACCGAAGTAGGCGGCACCGCCGGTGGGGCCTGCCATGATGCCGCACCGGCGGTTCAGCGTCAGCATCCCCTCGATCGCGTCGTCGGCGCTCACCGCCTCCACCGACTCGTAGGTGCCCGGGTCGAAGAGACCGACTTCGTGGGCCTCGTCGATGGTGCGGATGCCCGGGATGAAGTCCGACTTCTCCGCGACCAGGCCGACGACCCGCACGTCCGGGTCATGGCCGCGGAGCGCCTGGGCGACGCCGGTGGAGGAGCCCGCGGTGCCCACACAGGCGATGAACCAGTCCGGCGCCCGCCCGCCGAGGTCCTTGACGATCTCGGGTCCCGTGCCGGTGAGGTGGGCCTCCGTGTTCCGCGGGTTGAAGTACTGGTCGGTGTGCAGGTAGGTGCTCCCGGGCTCGGACAGCGCCTGGTGGAAGAGGGTCAGCGGGTCGTCCGCCGCGGTCGGGTCGAGGCACTCGCTCTGCCCGGGCAGCTCCTCGATCTCCGCGCCGAGGAGCAGCAGCAGGTCCTTGATCTCCGGGACCCGCATCCGGTTGGTGACGCTCTTGAAGCCCAGGCCGTGCATGCCCGCGATGACGGCGAGCGCCTTGGCGGTGTTGCCGCTGGACAGCTCGACGACCTGGCTGCCGTCCCGGGCCGCGGCGGCCAGGTGCGGGCCGACCATGTGCCAGGCGGCGCGGTCCTTCACCGAGCCGAACGGGTTCAGCAGCTCCAGCTTGGCGTACAGGTCGATGTGCGCCAGGCCGTGCACGGCCGGGTCGATCCGGACGAGCGGGGTGTTGCCGATGGCCTCGGTGATGCTGTCGTACCTCACTGGGCTCCTTCCGAGGGCGTGGTCGGCCAGTACTGATCGTCCAGGCACCAGCGCCATCCGCCCGCCTCCTGCCAGACGGCTGCCGTCCTGGCGACGGGCTGGTGCTGGGCGCGGGTGGCGTGGAAGTCCATGGCGTACCCGGCGGTGTTCGCGAAGGCCAGCAGGTCGCCCGGCGCCGGGCGGTGCGGCAGGAAGACCGTCCGCCGCGTGACCATGTCCGACTCCAGGCAGAGGCTGCCGAACAGGTGGACGGCGACGGGGCCCGCGCCGTCCCGCGCCCGGCCCGCCGGCGCCCCGTCCGCCGGCCCCGGAACCGCCGCCCCGGCAACCGCCGGCACCAGCACCGGATCCACCAGCACCCCGTGCTGCTCCAGGGCCATGTCGCCGGCCGTCAGCGCCAGCCGCACCATGAACGCCCCGTCGTCCTTTGGCCCGCGCACCTCAAGCACCTTCGCCAGCGTCAGCCCGCACTGGTCCACCAGCGCCCGGCCGGGCTCGGTGTACAGGTCGCAGAGGTGGTCGAGGAGGAGCGACCCCAGCGGTCTGCCGCCGAGCGCGGCGGCGGGCCGCGCGAGCAGCTCGTCGAGGTAGCGGGCGCCGGCGACCGGCCGGTGGGCCGGGTAGAGGCCGAGGGCGCCGCGCAGCGTGCCGGAGTCGCTGCGCAGCCCGTAGCCGTGCCCGCCCCGGGTCAGCGGGGGACGGGTGCCGAGGACGGCGGCCGTCAGCTCGCTCGTGTACCGCTCCCACTGTTCCCGGTGGGCGAGGTAGCTGACGCCGAACCCGCCGCCGACGTCCAGGGCCCGGGGCCGCAGCCCGCGCTTGCGGCACTCCTCCAGGGCCGTCAGGCAGCCCTCCAGGGCCGCGGCCTTCTCGGCGATGCTGGTGGTGTCCAGGTGGTAGGCCACACCGGCGGGCTCGACGGCGTCGGCGTGCCGCTCGGCCGCGTCGAGCAGGGCGTCCAGCTCCCGCAGGGGCGTGCCGAAGCGGCTGCGGCGGCTCAGCACCCGGACACCGGAGGTCTCGAAGCCGGACAACCGCAGCAGCGCGGTGGCCCGGGGCAGCGCATGGCCCCGCACCAGTGCGGCCAGCTGCTCCAGCTCGGCGCGCGAGTCCAGGCTGACGGTGACGCCGGTGCGGGCGGCGAGCCAGAGGAACTCGGGGTTCTTGGGCCCGGTCGCCACGATCCGGCCGGGCGTGAACCCGGCGCCCAGCGCGTGCTGCAACTCGCCCAGCGAGGCGACGTCCACCCCCGCGTCCGTGGCGGCGAGACGGCGCAGCAGGGCGCTGGAGCGATTGGCCTTGTGGGCGAGGAAGACCTGCCCGGACAGGTGGTGCGCCCGGTACACCGCACGGAACTCCGCCAGGTTCTCGGCGATCTGGTCGGGGACGACCACGTTCAGCGGGGAGCCCAGGGCGCCGGTGAGCGTGTGCAGCAGCTCGGTGGCCGCGAGCAACGCGCTGAGCCGCGGTCCGAGCCGCGGTTCGAGATACAAGGGCTGCCCGCCCATGCCAGGTCCCTCCCCGCCCGCGGCGCCGCAACCGGCATCCCGGGCACGGCCGGTCACTTCCCCTCGGTTCGCCGTATAAGCCCTTCCCTTCTGCGATCCGTTTACGCACGAACGGCCGTCTCCGGGGAGCCTGCGAAGATGAGAACCATTGTCACGGCTGGCCCGGCGCCGCCCCCGCGACCGTGCGCCGCCCGCACCCGCGGCTGGTGACCGTCCTGAGGGAGATGAGAGGGCCCGCGCTCCTTCGGGCCTCAGGGGCGGCCGCTATGCACCTGGCACTCCCCGGCCCGCCATGTTCTGCTTCCCCATCACTTCGACGAGGTCACCCGCAGTCCTCGCGTGCGTCATGGCCGGTGGAGCGAGTACTCGCGCCGCCGGATCAGTCTTTCAGGCCGTAGAAGTGGATCGGTGAGCCCGGCTTGAAGCCGATGCGCTCGTACACGGGGGCCCCGGCGACTGTCGCGTGCAGTGTGGCGCGGGTCAGTCCGGTGGCCCGGGCGCCCTCGAACAGGGCCTTGCGTGTGACCGCCTCGCCGAATCCTCTGCGCTGCCACTCGGGGTCCGTGGCGACGAGCACGACGAAGAGGCGGTCTTCCGTGGGGATGGTGCCGGCGCAGGCCACCGGGACGTCGCCTCGCATGGCCAGGTAGGCGTACACCTCGTTCTTCCAGAGCGTGGACCCGATGAGCCCGTCGCGGCCCTCCTCCAGGGGGAACCCGTAGCCGCGCGAGTTGAGATCCGCGTAGGCTCGCAGGTGCTCGTCGGTGGTCACGCGCACGAAGGTCAGGTCCGGGTGAACCGGTTCGGGAACAGGGAGTATGTCTCCGGCCATGGCCGTACCGGGGAAGGCGTGCTGAAGGCCTGCTTGCCCGGCCGCTGTCTGAAGCGTGGAGCGGGCCTCGTCGTCGAGAAGGTCTTCGAAGAGCCACAGGAAGCCCGGGTGCTTCTTCGACCGCATGATGTCCGCTGTCCGGCTCAGACGTTGCCCGAGCGTCTTCGCGTCCGCGCCCACATCGGTCAGGGTGATGGTGTTCCAGAAAGCGAAACGGCAGTCGGCCCAACGAACGGCGATGCCCGGAAGGTCTCGCACATCCGCATCCGCGTTCCGGTCGAGAACCATGGAACGCCAGCCCACAGCGAGCTGCTCCACCGATTCGATGGACTCCGCAAGATCAGTCATCGCAACTCCGTGCATCATCGAGGAAACCTCTGATCAGTGCTACACCATCCTTCGTCCCCCTGGATCAGTGGGTCCCCCTTCGTGTGGATCAGTGGGTCCCTTCGTGCCATCCGCCCCGCGCGGAGCCGGTCCACAGCGGCGTCGGTTCACCGCGTCGTGAACAGGCCCGGGGCGTCAGGGCCACACCGGGGCGCCGGTCACCAGAGGCACCCCCCGAAACGGTTGAGCAGCCACCGGTTGAGGGCGGCTCGGTGACCGGCACGCCACAGGGGTCATCGCAGAGGGCCGCGCACGGCCGGCCACCACAGGAGGGCAAGGAGGGCGCAACCGGTGGCCCAGGCGGCGAGGCGCGCGCCGCCACCTCCGCCTGGGCCGCGCGGCCGGGTGTACGAAGAGGTTCCGGGCCGCTTCCTGATCAGCTCCGACAGCAGATCCCCGCCTCCTCCCCCGCCTCCTGCCCGAGCCGCCCGTCGAGTCCGCCGTGACCCGGCCGAAGTGCGCTGCCGACTCACCGCCGTGTAGTACGTGGGCCGGCTGAGGCCCGGCTGTGGCGGGTGCCGGACGCAGGCGTCAGGCCGAGGGCGGCGCGCCTCCGGGGAGCCGGGGCCGCGGCCGACGACCCCCGGACGCCAGGGTGGCGACGAGCCGTTCCGCGCCGTCCGGCGTGGGGCCCGCGGCGAACTCCCCGGCCCGGCGCCGGGCCAGCGCGGTGCCCTCGGTGCGGCACCACGCCCACCACCGGTCGAGCGACGCCTCGCAGACGTCGTCCGCGGCCAGCACGGCGGGCCACCCGCAAGCGCGCCCCTGCGCGGAAACCTTCGCGCCGCCGGCCACCGGATCCACCGCCAGCGCGGGCACCCCCACCCGCAGTGCGAGGACCAGCCCGTGCAGACGATCGGTCACCACCACATCCAGGCCGGCCAGGACGGACAGCAGCTGTCCGGGCGTCGCGGCGTGCCGCCAGTCGTGGGCGTCCAGCCGGGTGTCCAGCGGCAGCCGTGCGCAGTCCCGCCGGGCGAGCCACCGCGTCAGCCGCTCCGCCACGTCGTCGTGGCGCCGCCGCTCCCCGTACTCCCCCTGCCCCCGGGTGAGGATCACCCCCACCACCGGAACCCGCGGGATGCCCGGCGCCGCCGCCGCGAGGTCACGCCGCGGCTCCGCATGCGGCGCATCGCGGGAGAGGATATGGTCGAAACCGGTAGAAGAAAGGTCATCTTCGGCTATGACGGATGTGCCCACCGCGATCCGCCGGCACCGGTGGAACCTGCGGTGCACCTCCTCCACCTGGGGCCCGTGCAACGGGCCGCAGACAAACACCAGATGGGAATAGGCGTCCGGATCCGCATGGTCGAGCCGGAGCCCCGCGGGCCGGAAGCCCGGACTCCACGCCGTGTCGTACGGCACCCCCGAGGCGTCCAGGACCGCCTGGACCCGGTGCAGAGCCAGCACGTCCCCGGCCGTGACCTCGCCGTCGGAGAAGCTGAACCAGCCGGCGAGCAGGACCCTGAGGGGTTCGCCGGGTCCGCCGGCCCGCACGCCGGCGGCGGTTCCCGCGGGCCCCGGTCCGGGGCCGGGCCCTGGCCCGACAAGCGCCCCGGGGCAGCGGTCGTCCGCCGACCGGGGCGTCGGCCGGGGCGCTGGCTGCGGGGCTGACTGCGGCACTGTCCGGCTCCGGCGGTCGACGGCGTCCGGCACGCGCCGTGCGGCGCGGAACGTCCGGGTCCCCGGCGGGCGGCGCGGCAAACCACCCGCGTGCGCCCCGCGGCCGACCCGGCCCGGGCACCGTGGGGCAGGACCGCCCCCGGCGGACCGGCGGACCGTCCACCACGGACGGCTGGACCGGCCACCAGGGACGGCGCGACCGTCTTCCGCGGCGGGCACGACACCGTCCTCCGGTGGACGGCACGACCGTCCGCCGCGGCCGGCCGAACCGGCGGGACCGGCCCCCGCGGCCCGCCGCCGGCCGGCCTCCGGGAGGTCACGCGGGCGGACCCCTGAGGTTAGCCGCCCGCCGGTCGGGCCTACTCGCAACCGCCTGACGCCGAGACGGCCCACTACGAAAGGAGAGCCCGTGCGGACAGAGGAGAGGCAACGTGCGCTGGTGACCGGAGGCGCGGGGTTCGTGGGCTCCCACCTGTGTGAACGACTGCTGGACGAGGGCACGGACGTGGTGTGCCTGGACAACCTGGTGACCGGGTCACGCGCCAACGTGGCCCACCTGGAGGGGCGTCCCGGGTTCCACTTCCTGCCGGCCGACGTGACCGACCCGGAGGCCGTCGCGGCGGCGCCCGGCCCCTTCGACCTCGTACTCCACCTGGCCTGCCCGGCCTCGCCCGCGGACTACCTGCGGCTGCCGCTGGAGACCCTGGATGTCGGCAGCACCGGCACCCGCAACGCCCTGGAGCGCGCACACCGGGACGGCGCACGGTTCCTGCTGGCGTCCACCTCCGAGGTGTACGGCGACCCGCTGGAGCACCCCCAGTCGGAGTCGTACTGGGGCAACGTCAACCCGATCGGGCCGCGCAGCGTGTACGACGAGTCGAAGCGGTTCGCGGAGGCGCTGGTGACGGCCCATCGCCGGGCGCGGGACACGAACACGTCGATCGTGCGCATCTTCAACACCTACGGGCCGCGCATGCGGGCCGGCGACGGCAGGGCCGTGCCCACGTTCATCGCCCAGGCGCTCGCCGGCGAGCCCCTCACCGTCGCGGGCGACGGCAGCCAGACCCGCTCGCTGTGCTACGTGGACGACACCGTGGCCGGCATCCTCGCCGTGGTCAGGTCGGACCTGCCGGGCCCCGTCAACATCGGCGGTACCGACGAGGCCAGCGTGCTGGAGATAGCGCGGCGCGTGATCGACGTCACGGGCTCGCGGTCCCACGTCACCTTCATCGGGCGCCCGGTGGACGACCCGGCGAAACGGCGCCCCGACACCACGCTGGCGCGCCAGTGCTTCGGCTGGCGCCCGGAGGTGGACTGGAAGGAGGGCATCGGGCGCACCGCCGAGTGGTGGTCGGCACAGCACGTGAGCGGGGGCCCGGCCGGCACCCGCGACGACGCGGTCCGGACAGACCGGTCGAAGGCCAGGCCAGGGACCCGATCGGCGGTCCCCGACTGATCGGGGAGCCACCGGGCGGCGTTTGACGTCGCTGCTGAGGGTTACCGAGACAGTCCCTCCTCCTCCACAGCCCGACCCGGCCGGCGCCCGGGCCGGACCGATCCCCAAGGGAGCCGACCATGCGCGTTCTGGGCATCAACGCCGTCTTCCACGACCCCGCGGCGGCACTCGTCGTCGACGGGCGGACGGTCGCGGCGGCGGAGGAGGAGCGCTTCAGCCGGCGCAAGCACGGCAAGCGCCCGGTGCCGTTCTCGGCCTGGGAGATGCCCGAGCACTCCGCCCGGTGGTGCCTGCGCCAGGCCGGCCTGACGCCGCAGGACCTGGACGCCGTCGGCTACTCCTTCGACCCGGCGCTCACCCGCCCGGCGGACCAGCTCGGCCTCGACGACCCCTTCGACCACCTGCGCATCGCCTATGCCCGGCAGGCCCCCGGCTTCCTCGCCGAGGCGCTGCCCGGGCTCGACCCCCAGATCGTGCGGTTCGTGCCGCACCACATGGCCCACGCCGCGTCCGCGGGGCCCGCCTCCCCGCACCCGTCCAGCGCCGTCCTCGTCCTGGACGGCCGCGGCGAGGCCGCCTCCCACCTCGCGGGCCGCTACGACGGCGACCGGCTGCACGTGGCGGCGGCCCAGGAGCTGCCGCACTCCCTCGGCCTGCTCTACGAGGAACTCACCGCCCACCTGGGCTTCCTGCGCAGCAGCGACGAGTACAAGGTGATGGCCCTCGCGTCCTACGGCACCCCCCGCTTCCTGCCCAGGATCCGGCCGCACCTGCACGCCACCGGCGGCGGCTTCACCGCGCACGGTGTGGACTGGGAGGCGATCGCCCCCGCCCGGCGCCCCGGGGAGCCGTGGAAGCAGGAGCACGCGGACCTCGCGGCGAGCGTCCAGGAGTGCCTGGAGGAGACCCTGCTCGACCTGGTGCACTGGCTGCACCGCGAGGTCGGCGGCGCCGCGCTCACGATGGCCGGCGGCGTCGCGCTCAACTGCGTCGCCAACTCCCGCATCGCCGCCAAGGGCCCCTACGACCACGTGTGGGTGCAGCCCGCGGCCGGGGACGCGGGCACCGCGCTCGGCAGCGCCCTGCACGTGGCCGCCGCCCTCGGCGACACCACCGCACCCATGCCCGGTGCCGGCCTCGGCAGGTCCTTCGGCGACGACGAGCTGCGCCGGTGGCTCGACGAGGCCGGCGTGCCGTACGAGCGCCCGCCGGACATCGCCGAGGCGGTGGCCGAGGAACTCGCCCGGGACGGCATCGTCGCCTGGTTCCAGGGCCGCAGCGAGTACGGCCCACGCGCCCTGGGCCACCGCTCCCTGCTCGCCCACCCGGGCCGCGCCGAGAACCTGGACCGCCTCAACCGCGTCAAGGGCCGTGAGGAGTTCCGTCCCGTCGCCCCGATGGTGGCCGCCGAGCGCGCCGCCGACCTCTTCGACGGGCCGCTGCCCAGCCCCTACATGCTCTTCGTGCACGAGGTCGCCGAGCCGTGGCGCGCCCGGATCCCCGCCGTGGTGCACGTCGACGGCACGGCACGCATCCAGACCGTGGACGCCGCCGAGGAGCCCCTGGTGGCCCGGATGCTGGCCGCCTTCGAGCGCCGCACCGGGCTGCCCGTCGTCGTCAACACCAGCCTCAACACGGCGGGACGGCCCATGGTCGACGACCCACGCGACGCCCTGGAGTGCTTCGGCTCCGCCCCCGTCGACCTGCTCGCGATCGGGCCGTACACGGTCCGCAGGGGGAGGGCCTTCGCATGAGCGCTCCGCACGATGCCACGAGCCTTCCGGACGGCGCCGTCGGCCTGCCCGACTACGCGGTGGTGGTGCCCACCGTCGGGCGGAGCAGCCTCACCGACTGCATGGCCGCGCTGGCCGCCGCGAGCGGGCCGCCGCCGCGGGAGATCGTCGTCGTCGACGACCGCCCGCCGCCCGGCGCGGCGGACCCGCGGCCCCTCGCGTGCGCCCTCGCCGCGCTCGGGGACCTGCGCGCCCGCAGCCGGGTGCTCCACACCGGCGGCCGGGGCCCCGCCGCCGCCCGCAACACCGGCCTGCGCGCGGTCTCCGCGCCCTGGGTGGTCTTCCTCGACGACGACGTCCAGGTCGGCCCGGCGTGGCGCGACGAGCTGGCGCTCGACCTCGCCGCCGCCGGCCCCCGCACGGCCGGGGTGCAGGCCGCGCTGGAGGTGCCGCTGCCCGGGCACCGGCGGCCCACGGACGCGGAGCGCGGCACCGCGGGCCTCGCGACGGCGCTGTGGATCACCGCCGACATGGCCTACCGCGCCGAGGCGCTGAAACAGGTGGGCGGCTTCGACGAGCGGTTCCCGCGCGCCTTCCGCGAGGACGCCGACCTCGCCCTGCGGGTGGAGGGCGCCGGCTGGCAGCTCAGCCGCGGCCGGCGCACCACCCGCCACCCGGTGCGGCCCGCCGACCGGTGGGCGTCGCTGCGCGCCCAGCGCGGCAACGCCGACGACGCGCTGATGCGGCGCCTGCACGGCCGCGGCTGGCGGCGCAGGGCAGGCGCGCCCCTCGGCCGCATCCCCGGCCACCTGGCCGTCACCGCGGCCGGCTGCGCCGCCCTGCTGCTCGCCGCCCGGGGCCGGCCCCGCCCGGCCGCGGCCGCCGCCGCGGCGTGGGCGGCGGGCACCGCCGAGTTCGCCTGGGCGCGCATCGCGCCGGGCCCGCGCGACCGCGCGGAGGTCACCGCGATGCTCGCCACCAGTGTCCTCATCCCGCCCGCGGCCACCTGGCACCTGCTGCACGGCCACTGGCGGCACCGGCGCGCGGCACCCTGGGCGGCGGGCGGCGGCCCGCGGCGGCGGCCGGGGCCAACGCGCCGGACCCGGGGCGGCGACCCGCCGCGCCGCACCCGGCGAAGCGCCCAGCCGCCGATGGCTCCGGACGGTGGCCTGCCGCCCAGGACCCCGGGAAGCGGGTGACGGCCCATGAGCAGCATCCGCACCGAGCATCACCGACCGCCCGCCGCCGTCCTCTTCGACCGCGACGGCACGCTCGTCGTGGACGTCCCCCACAACGGCGACCCCGACCGCGTCCAGCCGGTGCCCACGGCGTGGCGCGCCCTGGAACTGCTGCGCGCCCACGGGGTGCGCACCGGCGTCGTCACCAACCAGCCGGGCATCGCCCGCGGCCTGCTCACGCCGGCCGCGGTGCGGCGCGTCAACGAGCGCGTCGAACACCTCCTGGGGCCCCTCGACGTCTGGGCCGTCTGCCCGCACGCCGACGCCGACGGATGCCACTGCCGCAAGCCGGCCCCCGGCCTCATCCTGACCGCCGCCGCCCGGCTCGGCGTGCCGCCGGCCCTGTGCGCGGTCATCGGCGACATCGGCACCGACCTGACCGCCGCAGACCGCGCCGGCGCCCGACCCATCCTGGTCCCCACCGCAGACACCCGCCCCGAAGAGATCCACACGGCCCAGGAGGTGGCCCCGGACCTACTGACCGCGGTACGCCGACTGCTGGGCGACGTTGCCCTGTACAGGGGCGCGGGGAACTGCGCGCCAAGCCACGACGAGACGGGCAGGTCGCCTCTGGCGCGAGGGGGCAGCCCGGGCCGCGCCGGTCGCTGGGCTGACGGCGAGGTGTCCGGTGCCGGTGCGTCGTATGGGGGCGCGGGGAACTGCGCGCCAAGCCACGACGAGACGGGCAGGTCGCCTCTGGCGCGAGGGGGCAGCCCGGGCCGCGCCGGTCGCTGGGCTGACGGCGAGGTGTCCGGTGCCGGTGCGTCGTATGGGGGCGCGGGGAACTGCGCGACAAGCCACGACGAGACGGGCAGGTCGTCACTGGCGCGAGGGGGCAGCCCGGGCCGTGCCGGTCGCTCGGTCGACGGCGAGGTGTCCGGTGCCGGTGCGTCGTATGGGGGCGCGGGGAACTGCGCGACAAGCCACGACGAGACGGGCAGGTCGTCACTGCCGCGAGGGGGCAGCCCAGGTCGTGCCGGGCCCCCGGCCAATGGTGGACCGCTGGCGCAGCCCCCCGCACCGGCGCGCCTCCCCGGCGAGAGGGGCGAGCAACGATGAGGGTCCTCATCGCACGCCTGGACGGCTTCGGAGACGTACTCCTCGCCGGCCCCGCGATCCGCGCCGCCGCGGCCCACGCCGACCACGTCACCGTCCTGTGCAGCCCCCAAGGCGCGCACGCCGCCCGGCTGCTGCCCGGCGTGGACGCCGTGCTGCCCTGGGAAGCGCCCTGGGGCGGCGCCGACCCGCCGCCCGCCGACCGTGCCGACATCCTGGCCACCGCCGCCCGGATCAGCGCCGACGCGGCGCTGATCCTCACCTCGTTCCACCAGTCGCCGCTGCCCACGGCCCTGCTGCTGCGGCTGGCCGGCGTGCCCTGGATCGGCGCCGACAGCGAGGACTGGCCCGGCAGCCTGCTCGACCTGCGCCACCACCGCGCCCCGGGCGTCCACGAGGTGCGGGCCTCCCTCGACCTCGCGTCAGCCGCCGGCTTCCCGCTGCCCGCGGACGACGACGGCCTGCTGCGGGTGCGCCCGGGGCCCGCCGCGCACCGGCTCACCGGGCCCGGGCCCTACGTCGTCCTGCACCCCGGCGCCAGCGTCCCGGCCCGCACCTGGCCGCCGGAGCGCTGCGCCGAGGCGGTCCGCTGCCTGACCGGGGCCGGCTACCGCACCATCGTCACGGGAGGCCCCGCCGAGCGCGAGCTGACCGCCCGCGTCGCGGGGCGCACCGGACTCGACCTCGGCGGCCGGACCAGCCCCGCCCAGCTCGCCGGCGTGCTCGCCGGGGCGTCCGCGGTGGTCTGCGGCAACACGGGCCCCGCACACCTGGCCGCCGCCGTCGGCACCCCGGTCGTGTCGCTGTTCGCCCCGGTCGTCCCCGCCGAGCGGTGGCGGCCCTACGGCGTGCCGCACGTGCTGCTCGGCGACCAGGACGCGGCCTGTGCCGACCGGCGCTACCGCGTCTGCCCCGTCGCCGGCCACCCGTGCCTGTCCGGCGTCACCGCCGACGACGTCCTCAAAGCAGTCGAGAAGCTCCGGGATGGGCCCTCATGAGAATCCTTATCTGGCATGTGCACGGCTCCTGGACGACCGCGTTCGTCCAGGGCCCGCACACGTATCTGGTGCCCGTCACGCCCGACCGGGGGCCCGACGGCCTCGGCAGGGCGCGCACGTTCGACTGGCCGCGGACGGTCGTCGAGGTGCCGCCGCACCGCCTGCGCGAGACGGACGTCGACCTGGTGGTGCTCCAGCGCCCGCACGAGTACCGGCTCGCCGAGCAGTGGCTCGGACGGCGGCCCGGGCGCGACGTGCCCGCCGTCTACCTGGAGCACAACGCCCCCGGCGGAGACGTGCCCGACACTCGCCACCCGGCCGCCGGCCTGCCCGGCGTCCACCTCGTGCACGTCACCCACTTCAACCACCTGATGTGGGACAACGGCGGTGCGCCCGCCACGGTGATCGAGCACGGCATCGTCGATCCGGGCCCGCTGTGGACCGGCCGCCTGCCGCGCGCCGCGGTGGCCGTCAACGAGCCGCTGCGGCGCGGCCGCACCACCGGCACGGACCTCCTGCCGCGGTTCGCCGCCGCGGCCCCCCTCGACGTCTTCGGCATGGCCACCCGGGACCTCGCCGACCGGCTCGGGCTCGCCCCCGACCGCTGCCGCAGCCACGATCTCACCCAGCGCGACCTGCACCAGGCCATGGCAGAACGGCGGCTCTACCTGCACCCCGTGCGCTGGACCTCCCTCGGCCTGTCGCTGCTGGAGGCGATGCACCTGGGCATGCCGGTGGTCGCCCTCGCCACCA
This sequence comes from Streptomyces sp. DSM 116793, assembly GCF_057320905.1. Classification (NCBI taxonomy): domain Bacteria; kingdom Bacillati; phylum Actinomycetota; class Actinomycetes; order Kitasatosporales; family Streptomycetaceae; genus Streptomyces; species Streptomyces sp. DSM 116793. The sequence continues at coordinate 6,591,320 of NZ_CM170494.1, forward strand.
CCGAGGTGACCGAGGCCGTGCCGGCGGGCGCGGGCGTGGTCTCGTGCCGCCTGGACGTGCTCACCGACGCGGTACGCCGCTTCGTCGCCGATCCCGCGGAGGCCCGCGCCGTCGGCGAACGCGCCCGCGCCGCGGCCCTGTCCCGCTACGGCCTGACCCGCTTCCTCGACGACTGGGAGCGGCTGATGAAGGAGGTGAGCCGATGAGGATAGCCATGGTGTCCGAGCACGCCAGCCCGCTGGCCGCGCTCGGCGGCCCCGACGCCGGCGGCCAGAACGTCTATGTGGCCCGGCTGTCCGGCATCCTCGCGGCCCGCGGCCACGACGTCACCGTCTACACCCGCCGCGAGTCGCCCGGCGGGCCCACCAGGGTGCCCATGGCGCCGGGCGTCGTCGTCGAGCACGTCACCGCGGGCCCGCCCGCCGTGCTGCCGAAGGACGCGCTCTTCCCGCACATGAGCGCGTTCGGACGCCACCTGAACCGCGAGTGGAACGCCAAACCGCCCGACGTGGTGCACGCCCACTTCTGGATGTCCGGCATGGCCGCGCTCGCCGGCGCCGACGGACTCGGCGTCCCGGTCGTGCAGACCTTCCACGCCCTCGGCACCGTCAAGCGCCGCCACCAGGGCCAGGCCGACACCAGCCCGCCGGAGCGGGTCGCCGTGGAGCGCAGGATCGGCCGCAGCTGCTCCCGTGTCCTCGCCACCTGCGCCGACGAGGTGGACGAACTCACCGCCATGGGCATACCCGTGCGCCGCACCGCCATCGTGCCCTGCGGCGTGGACGCCGAGCGGTTCCGGCCCGCGCCCCCGGGCGAGCGGTCCGGCCGGGCCGGCCGGGGGCGGCCCCGGCGGCTGCTCAGCGTCGGCAGGCTGGTGCCGCGCAAGGGCTACGAACTGGCCGTCCGGGCCCTCGCGGACATCCCCGGCGCGGAACTCGTCATCGCCGGCGGCCCCGAGGCGCGCAGGCTGCACACCGAGCCCGAGGCGGCACGCCTGACGGGCATCGCCGCGGAGTGCGGCGTCGCCGACCGGGTCAGGCTGCTGGGCGCCGTGGCCCACGAGGACATGCCGGACCTGATGCGCAGCGCCGACCTGGTGCTGTGCACCCCGGTCTACGAGCCGTTCGGGATCGTCCCGCTGGAGGCCATGGCCTGCGCGGTGCCGGTGGTGGCCACCACGGTCGGCGGCCAGCTCGACACCGTCGCCGACCGCGTCACCGGCCGGCTGGTGCCGCCCGGCAGGCCCGACGCCCTCGCGGCCACCGTGAACGAACTGCTGGACTCCCCGGCCCTGCTGCGCGGCTACGGCGCCGCGGGCCGCGAGCGCGCCCTCGCCCACTACACCTGGGACCGCGTCGCCGACGGCGTGGAGCAGGTCTACGAAGAGGTCTACGAACAGGCGGTGCGCGCCGGGGAACTGCCGAAGGAGGTGGCGTGATGACCATGGCATCGGTCCGCGGACACTGCGACGAACTCCTGGCGGCGCTGGGCCCGTTCCGCCGCAGCGCGGAGATCACCGACCGCTGGGGCGCCCGGCTGGCGCGCACCCTGTCAGCGGGCGGCCGGCTGCTCGCCGCCGGCAACGGCGGCAGCGCGGCCCAGGCCCAGCACCTCACCGCCGAGCTGGTCGGCCGCTACCGTGCCGACCGCGCCCCGTACTCCGCGATCGCCCTGCACGCGGACACCTCGGCCTGCACCGCCATCGCCAACGACTACGGGGTGCGCGAGCTGTACGCGCGCCAGGTGCGCGCGCACGGGCGGCGCGGCGACGTCCTGATGCTGCTGTCGACCAGCGGCGCCAGTGCCAACCTCCTGGCCGCCGCGGAGGCCGGCCGGGACGTGGGCATGCACGTCTGGGCCCTCACCGGCCCCGCTCCCAACCCCCTCGCGGCCGCCTCCGACGAGTCCCTCTGCGTCCCCGCGGCGGCCACGGCCACCGTCCAGGAACTCCACCTGGTGGCGGTGCACATGGTGTGCGAGGCGTTCGACGAGGTGGTGGGGGTGGACGGAGCCGTGCGGCCGGGGGAGGCCGTGGGGACGGACGGCGCCATGGGGACGTACGGCGCCCTGGGGACGGATGGTGCCGTGCAGGTGGACGGCGCACCGGGAGCGGACGGTGCCGTGCGGGCGGACGGCGGCGTGCGGGCGCGCGGTGCCGTGTGGACCGGGGAGGCGACATGACCGGCCGTGCCCCCCTCGTCGTCGTCGGTGACGCGCTGCTCGACCGGGACCTCACCGGACGCGCGGACCGGCTGGCGCCCGACGCCCCGGTGCCCGTCGTGGCGGACGCCGAGGAGCGGCTGCGGCCCGGCGGGGCCGCGCTGGCCGCGTGCCTCGCCGCGCGCGACGGCCGCGACGTCGTCCTCGTCACCGCGCTCGGCGCGGACCCGGCCGGCGAGCGGCTGCGCGCCCTGCTCGACCCGCGGGTGACGCTGGTGCCCGTGCCGCTGGACGGCGAACTCCCCGAGAAGACCCGTGTCCTGTCGGGGGACCGCGTGCTGCTCAGGTACGACAGGGGCGGCGGGCGCGCCGCCACCGCCACGACGGACGCCGTCAGGGCGATCAGGTCGGCCGGGGCCCTGCTCGCCGCCGACTACGGCGGCGGCACCGTGGACGTGCTGCGCGACGTGCTCGCCGAGCGCGCCCCGGGCACTCCGCTCGTGTGGGATCCGCACCCACGCGGCGGGCCGCCGGTGCCGCGCGCCCGGCTGGTGGTGCCGTCCGCGGCCGAGGCCCGCGCGTTCTTCGCGGCGCTGCGGGCCGGCGGCCCCGGCGGCCCCGACGGGACCGGGAACGGCGCGTGGGGTCCGGGACGGGACCGTGCGCGGGACCACACGCGGGGCGGTGCGCCCCGCTCGGCGCTGGGCGAGGCGGCCCGGCACGCGGCCGCGCTGGTGGCGGCCTGGCAGTCCGCGGCCGTCGCGGTCACCCTCGGCGAACAGGGCGCGTTGCTGTCGTACGGCGGCAACCCGCTGCTGGTACCGACGACGGGTGCCCGCGGCGCCGACCCGTGCGGGGCCGGCGACCGGTTCGCCGTCACGGCCGCGGCGCTGCTCGGCGAAGGGGCCCTGCTGGAGGAGGCGGTGCGGGCGGCGATCCGGACGGCCACGGAGTACGTGGCGGCGGGCGGGGCGGCCGCGCTCGCCCGTGCGGGGACGGCGGCCGGCGCGGAGGCGGCCGCCATGGCCGCCGCGGGGCGGGCGGGCCCCGGTGCCGCGGGCGGGGGGCCCGGTGCCGCGCGCCGCGGGGGCGGTCGCCTCGGTAATGCCGGCGCGGGGAATGGTTCGGACGGCGGCTCCGGCGAGGGCTCGCGACGGTCCGCGGGCCAGGACCGGAGCGGGGACCGCGACACGGTGGGCGGTGGTCTGGACGGCCACCCGGCCGGCGGCGGCGCGGGCGGTGGCGCGGCGGGTCGCGGCCCGGACGGCGGCGCGCCGGGCGATGGCACGGGCGGTGGCGCGCCGGGCGATGGCACGGGCCGCGGCGCGGGCCGGCCGGACGGCATCCCGCGCCGGGACGCCGCTCCTCGGCCGGACGGCACTCCTCGCTGGGAGGGCGCCGGCCTCGTCGAGCGGATCAGGGCGCAGGGTGGCACGGTCGTCGCCGCGGGCGGCTGCTTCGACCTGCTGCACGCCGGGCACGTGGAACTCCTCCAGGCCGCCCGGCGGCTCGGCGACTGCCTGGTCGTCTGCGTCAACTCCGACGCGTCGGTGCGCCGCCGCAAGGGGGCGGGGCGCCCCATCAACCCGGTCGCGGACCGCATCCGCGTCCTGCGCGCCCTGGAGTGCGTCGACACCGTCGCCGTCTTCGACGAGGACACCCCCGAGCGCCTGCTCGAATGGCTCCGTCCCGACCTGTGGGTCAAGGGCGGCGACTACGGCCTCGACGAACTCCCCGAGGCCGCGCTGCTCCAGCAGTGGGGCGGCCAGGCCGTGCTGCTGCCCTACCTGGACGGCCGGTCGAGCACCGGCCTCGCCGAACGGGCCGGCGCGGCCGTGACGTCGGGGGTGCCGCGGTGATCCGGCACACCGGCTCTCGGGACGGTGCGGCTGTTCCGCCGGGGCGGGTCGCGCGGTTCCCCGCGCCCCTTGGGGGCGTGGCCGCTCAGTTCGCCTTGCCCCTGACGGGGTGCCGTGGGAGTGGGGAGCACCCCGGTGCCCTCAGGGGCGCGGGGAACTGCGCGAGCAACCACCCACCGGCCGGTACGTGGCGGACAACACCCCCACCCCCACCTGACTCCAGGCCGACGGCCACCGTCACACGGCGGGACGCCACCGCCACCGGGCCGACGGGCACCGGCCCCGGCACGGGCACCGGCACGGGCACCGGCACGGGTACCGGCACCGGCACGGGCACCGGCACCGGCACCGGCACGGGCACCGGCACGGGCACCGGCCCCGGTGAAGCCCGCCCGGAGGGCGGACCGCACCGGGGCCGCCCCCGGCTGCTGGTGTTGCGGGCCCTGGGCCTGGGTGACCTCCTCGCCGCCGTCCCCGCGTTGCGGGCCCTGCGCCGGGCCTTCCCCGGGCACGAGATCGTGCTCGCCGCGCCCGGTGCGCTGGCCGCACCGGCCGCGGCGTGCGGCGCGGTCGACACGCTGCTGGCCGCCTCCGCCCCGGGCCGCGCCGTGCCCCGCAGGATCGACTGGCCGGGGCCGCCGCCGGACATCGCGGTCGACCTGCACGGCAACGGCCCGCCCAGCCACCTCCTGCTGCACCGCCTCCGCCCCGGCAGGCTGCTCGCCTTCGCGCACCCCGACACCCCCGCCGTGCACGGCCCCGTATGGCGCTCCGACGAGCACGAACGCGACCGCTGGTGCCGCCTGCTGACGTTCTACGGCATCCCGGCCGACCCCGGCGACCTGCGGCTGCCCCCGCCCGAGCGGCGTTCGCCCGCGCCCGGCGCGGTGGTCGTGCACCCCGGCGCCGGCGCGGAGTCCCGGTGCTGGCCGGCCGAGCGGTACGGGACCGTGGCCGCCGCGCTGCGCAGCGCCGGCCGCCGCGTCGTGGTCACCGCGGGACCCGGCGAGGCCGGCCTGGCCGCACGTGTCGCCGAGCACGCGGGACTCGGCCCCGAAGACGTCGTCACCGGGGCGTCGTTCGACCTGCTCGCCGCCCTCGTCGCCGAGGCCGGCGCGGTGCTCAGCGGGGACACCGGCATCGCGCACCTCGCGGTCGCCCACGGAGCCCCGTCCGTCACCCTCTTCGGGCCCGTGGCGCCCCGTCTCTGGGGCCCGCCGCCCGACCCGGCGCACCGCGCGCTCTGGTACCCGGGCCCGCCGGGCGACCCGCACGGGCGGACCCCCGACCCCCAACTGCTACGGATCACCCCCGAGGACGTCCTCGCCGCGGTGGCGGACCTGCCGCCCGCCGCGGCGGCAGGGCGGACGGACGGCTGCCATGCCTGACGACCGGGTGACGGTGGTGGTGATCACGCGGGACCGGCGGCGGGAGTTGCTGCGGACGTTGGAGCGTCTGGTGGCGTTGCCGGAGGCGCCGGGGGTGGTGGTGACGGACAACGGTTCGTCGGACGGTTCCGCGGAGGCGGCCGCGCGGGTGCATCCGCGCGTACGGGTGCTGCGTGCGGGCCGCAATCTGGGGGCGGTGGGCCGCAATGTCGCCGTCCGGGAAGTGGAGACGCCTTACGTCGCGTTCTGTGACGACGACTCGTGGTGGGCGCCGGGTTCGCTCGCCCGCGCCGCGGACCTCCTCGACCGCCACCCCCGCCTCGGCCTCGCCGCCGCCCGCACCCTCGTCGGCCCCGCGGGCGAGGAGGACCCGGTCAACGCCGTGCTGGCCGCGTCCCCGCTGCCGCCCGCCGACGACCTGCCGGGGCCCCGGATCCTCGGCTTCCTGGGCTGTGCGGCCGTCGCGCGCCGCGCCGCGTTCCTCGACGCGGGCGGCTACCACCCGCTGCTGTTCTTCGGCGCCGAGGAGACCCTGCTCGCGTACGACCTCATGGCCCGCGGCTGGGGCGTCGCCTACTGCCCCCAGCTGACCGCCCACCACCACCCGGCCGGCGCGCCGCGCCAGCACCGCGCCGCACTGGTGCGCCGCAACGAACTCCTCACCCTCTGGCTGCGCCGCCCCCTGCCCCTGGCCCTCCGCGCCACCGCCCGCCTCGCGGCCGCGGCCCCCGGCGACCCGGTCGCCCGCCGCGCCCTGGCCGGGACGGTGGCCCGGCTGCCCGCCGCGCTACGCACCAGGAGGCCGCTGCCACCGGAGGTGGAACGGGCGGCGCGGGCGGTCGAGCGGGCGTCACAGGCACCGGCGAGCGGGTCTCGTGCGTACCGGCTCGACGGCGGGCCCGACCGGGACGGCACCAGGTCCGGGCAGCGGGGACCGCGCGCCCGACCCGCAGGCCGGAAGACGGGTGCGCCCGCCGACGGAAGGGAGGCGCCATGACCGACGAACGCGCGGCGGCGCGAAGGGGACGGACGAAGGGGCAGCCGGAGAACCGGCCGAAAGGGCAGCCGAGGGGGCGCGCCGTGCCGGAGGACCGGGTCGTGCCGGATGGCCGCGCCGTGCCGGGTGACCGGGCCATGCCGGGTGACCGGGCCATGCCGGAAGACCGGGTCGTGCCCGACGACCGGGTGACGGTGGTGGTGATCACGCGGGATCGCCGGCGGGAGTTGCTGCGGACGTTGGAGCGTCTGGTGGCGTTGCCGGAGGCGCCGGGGGTGCTGGTGACGGACAACGGTTCGTCGGACGGTTCCGCGGACGCGGCCGCGCGGGTGCATCCGCGCGTACGGGTGCTGCGTGCGGGCCGCAATCTGGGGGCGGTGGGCCGCAATGTCGCCGTCCGGGAAGTGGAGACGCCTTACGTCGCGTTCTGTGACGACGACTCGTGGTGGGCGCCGGGTTCGCTCGCCCGCGCCGCGGACCTCCTCGACCGCCACCCCCGCCTCGCGGCCGTCACCGCCCGCATAGTCGTCGAGCCCCAGGGCGTCGAGGACCCCGTGGTGGAGGAGCTGCGGAACTCCCCGCTGACGGGCCCCGACTGGCTGCCGGGCCCCGCCCTGGGGTCGTTCCTCGCGGCGGCCACGGTCCTGCGGACGGACGCCTTCAGGGCGGCCGGCGGCTTCTCGCCCCGGCTGTGGCTGGGCGGCGAGGAGGAACTCCTGGCCACGGACCTGGCGACGCGGGGCTGGTGGCTGGCCTACGTCCCCGGCCTGACGGTCCACCACCAGCCGTCACCGCACCGCGACAGCCGCCTCAGGCGCATCCACGGCATCCGCAACACGCTCTGGTTCTGCTGGCTCCGCAGGCCCGCACCGGCCGCACTGCGCCGCACCCTGTACCTCGCCCGCACCGTGCCCCGTGACATCGCGTCCCTTCGGGCCTTCGCCGAGGCCGCGGCCGGCCTCCCCTGGGTCCTCCGCGAACGCAAGGTCGTCCCCGAACACATCGAGGCACGCCTCCGCCTCCTGGAACACGAACAGCGCCGCTCACGGGCGCGGCGGTACGTGGGGTGAGGGACCGACGCCCACGGCCCGCCACGGGCGTCGGTCCCTGCGTGTCACTCGCTGTCGAAGATTCTTTCGGCCGAGGGTGCGGTGACGGCGCGGGCGAGCCACTGGCGGAGGATTTCGGGGTCGTCGCAGTCGGTGATCCGCGTGCGGATCTCCTCGGTCACGTCCAGGCCCCGCTGGGCCAGAACGAGCAAGATGTCCTGCCCCCGGCTTTCCGCACGGCCTTCTGCACGGCCTTCTGCGCGGCCTTCTGCGCGGCCTTCGTCGCGGATCTCCTCCGAGAGCCACGACTTGTAGAAGGAGAGGTCCACGGCCACCAGATTCCTCCAGAGGTCCTTGGCCGGGCGGTTGCCCAGGCCCTGAGCGGTGAGTTCGACGATGGGGTCTTGTACGGCTTCGGGTGCGTCCTGCAGCGCGGTGGACAGGGCTTTCAGTATGGCACCGATGTCCGGGTTCGCGGCGTGCGTGATCGCCGACAGGGTGGCCAGGGCCAGGTCGGCGCGGGCCTCGTCGGGGTCGGTGATCACCGGCATGTTGTGCGGGCCCACCACGACGGGGCGCAGGGTCAGCGTGGGCAGCATCGGTGGACCGCTGGACACCGCCCGCTGGGCCCACCGGGCGGTCGCGTGGTCCTGGCACACGACCAGCAGGGCGGTGGGCAGCCGGTATTTCGTCCACAGGTAGGACACGTAGTACGCCCAGCTCGCGGGCTTGGCGGCATCCTGCTTCCCCTGGGCCTCGACGGCCAGCAGGAAGGCGTCCCGCTCGGCGCTCTCCAGACGTAAGAGGGTGTCCACCCGGCGCTCGACAGGGCTCGTCTCGGTGAGGTCCGTGGGCATCACGGTCACCTTGGCGGGGGCGGGGACCGTGATCCCCAGTACCTGGGACACGCGGGTGAAGAGCTCGGGATCGTGCTGGAAGATGCGGTGCATCGCCTCATGAGGCGGACTGACCATGGCGTTCCTCGGTTATGCGGTGTTTTCTGCATTCGTATTCCTATCACGCAACGTGTACGGCTGATTACGCTGAAGCCTGACAAGTCGGTTGCGTACGGCCGCTGTCGGGTTCTTGTCCGGTGCTGTCCGGACGGTCTGGACGGTTGGTACGGGTAGGGCGTCGCGGTGCGACGCAGGACAACGGAGGGGCGGACATGACGGTGGACGGCGAGGCGGTACGGCTTCGGGACGAGTTGGACGAGCCGGGCTGGGAGGTGGACCCGGACGACGACTGGGGCATCGCCGTGATCGCCACGGTGGGACGGCAGTTGAAGCTGCGCCGGGAGGCCGCCGGGATGCGGGCCGCCGAGTTCGGGGCGGCCGTGGGGTACGGCGAGGACATGGTGTACAAGATCGAGGGCGGCAAGCGGATCCCCCGGCCCGAGTACCTGGACAAGGCGGACGAGGTGCTGGGGGCGGACGGGTTGATCTCGGCGATGAAGGAGGACGTGCGGCGGGTCCGGTACCCGAAGAAGGTTCGGGATCTGGGGAAGCTGGAGGCCCAGGCTGTCGAGATCGGGGTGTACGAGTGCAACAGCGTCAATGGACTGTTGCAGACGCCCGAGCATGCCCGGGCGGCGATCGAGGCCGCCCAGCCTCCCTACTCGCAGGATGATGTGGAGCGGATGGTGGCCGCTCGTGTGGCCCGGCAGTCCGTCTTCGAGCGGGACCCCGCACCGGCGCTCAGCTTTGTGCTGGAAGAGGCGCCTCTGAGGCGCCCTCTCGGAGGCACAATGGTGTGGCGAGCGCAGCTCGAACGTCTGTTGGAGGTGGGCCGGTTGCGGAACGTCACCCTTCAGGTGATGCCTACGCACCGCGACGTCCATTCCGGTCTGGACGGCAGGATCGAGCTGCTGAAGTTCCCCGACGGCACGGCGGTGGGACGCTCAGACGGTGCGTTCAACGGCCGCCCCGTCTCCGACCTGAGGCAACTGCGCATCATTGAGCTGCAATATGGCACCATCCGCGCGCAGGCTCTCCCTCCGGGGGAGTCACTGGCCTTCATCGAGCATCTGCTGGGAGAGAAATGATCCGTACGACCGCTGCCGGGGGCGCCTCCGAACTGGCGTGGTTCAAGAGCAGCTACAGCAGTGGCAACAACGGCGAGTCCTGCGTCGAGGTCGCCACCAGCCCCGGCACCGTCCACGTCCGTGACTCCAAGGACACCGGGGGTCCTCAGCTCGCGCTCGCGCCCCGCGCCTGGGCGCGCTTCGTGGCGTACGCCTCGGAGAGCTGATCCCCCGACGTCACGCGCCCCGCCCCGGTGGTCACCGGAGCGGGGCGCCGCGGCGTACCGCTCAGCCCTTCCTGCGCCGGCCCTCCAGCGTTTCCAGCAGCCGGAGCCAGATCTCGCTGACCGTCGGATAGCTGGGCACCACGTGCCAGAGGGACGACACCGGCATGCGTCCGACGACGGCCGTGGTCGCCGCGTGGACGAGTTCCGCGATGCCCGGGCCCACGAACGTCGCCCCGACCAGGGTGTCCGTCGCACGGTCGATGACGAGTTTGGCCCGTCCCGCGTAGTCCTCCCGGAGCAGGTAGGTGCCGGCGAGGGCGGCCAGGTCGTACTCGGCCGTCTCGACGTCGACGCCCGCGCCCCGGGCCTCCTCCTCCGTGAGGCCGACGGACCCGACCTCGGGGGAGGTGAACGTGACCTGCGGAACCGCACGGTGGCCGGCCGCGGTGCTGAGGCGGCTGGGCTCACGGCCCTCCGGCTGCTCTTCCGGACGCCGCCCCTCCGCCCGCGCCGCGATCACCTCACCGGCCACCCGCGCCTGGTACTTGCCCATGTGCGTCAGCAGGGCCCGCCCGCACACGTCGCCGACGGCGTACAGCCACCGGCCGTCCACCCCGCGGACGGTCTGCTGGTCGTCCACGTCCAGATAGCCGCCGTCCGGCAGGCCGACGGAGGGCAGGCCGAGGTCGTCGGTGCGCGGTGTCCGGCCGGTCGCGACGACGATCTCGTCGGCGACGAGCGTGCCGCCGTCGTCCAGCACCACGGTGACCTCGCCCCCGCGCGGCAGCCCGAGACCGGTGTCGCGGACGTCGGCGCGCCGCACCTCGGCGATGCCGCGCCCCGGCAGCAGCCGGACGCCCGCGGACCGCAGCCCCTCGGCGACCAGCGGGCCCGCGAAGGGCTCCTGCCGGGTGAGGAGTTCAGCACCCCGGTGCACGACGGTCAGCTCCTCGACGCCGAGCGCGCCCAGCCACGTCGCCGCCTCGCAGGCGACCACGCCACCGCCCAGGATCACCACGCGCCGTGGCACCACGTGCACGTTGGTCACATCGCGCGAATCCCACGGCAGCGCCTCGCGGAGGCCGGGGATCCCCGGCACCGCGGGCAGGGAACCCGTCGCCACGACGACCGCGTGCCGGGCCGTCAGCGTCCGGGTGCCGCCGGCGGCCGTGCCGACCACCACCGTGCGCTCTCCGGCCAGCCGCCCCTGTCCGCGTATCACGTCGATGCCCGCGCCCAGCGCCCACCGCACCTGCGAGTCGTCCGACAGGCCGCTCACGATCGCGTCCCTGCGGGCCAGGACGGCGTCCACGTCCAGCCGTGCGTCCCCGACGACCGAGGACACCCCCGGCACATGGCGGGCCGCGTCGAGCACCTCGCCGGGGCGCAGCAGTGCCTTGCTCGGCATACAGGCGAAGTACGAGCACTCGCCGCCCAGCAACTCCCCCTCCACCAGCACCGCGTCGAGGCCGGAGAACTGCGTGGCGTACTGCGCCGCGTTCTCGCCCGCCGCCCCGCCGCCCAGCACGATGACGTCCCACTCGGTGCGTTCCGGATCCACTGCCGCTGCCATTCCCGTGCTCCTTGCCGCTGGGGTCGCTGGGGGTGGCCGGGGGCTGCCTGGGGTGCCCCGGGCCCGTGCCGCCGACCGTACCCTGCCGTCCCACCGCACGAGGCGGAGCAGCCCGGCGAACGAACCGGGCGCTCGGCCGGAGGCCGGGAGGGGCCCGGGCGCTCCGCCAAAGCCGGGCCCCGGGCGCGCCGCCGGGGCCCGGCACGGCGTCAGGGCGCGCCCGCCGTGGGGCCCGCGCCGCCCTCCAGGCGGTCGCCCGTCAGGGGCGGCGGCTGGGCGTCGAGTGCGGTCAGCTCCTCCTCGGTGAGCAACCGGGACCTGAGGAGGAAGCGCACCCCCTCGGGCGCCTCCAGGGAGAAGCCGCTGCCCCGTCCGTCGACCACGTCCACCGTCAGGTGGGTGTGCTTCCAGTACGCGTACTGGCTCGCGCTCATCCAGAACGGGGTCCCCTCGGCGACGTGCCCCAGCAGCACGTCCGCGGCCCCGACCCGGAACTCACCGCGCGGGTAGCACATCGGTGAACTGCCGTCGCAGCACCCGCCGGACTGGTGGAACATCAACGGGCCGTGCCGCCGGGTGAGGTCGAGGACCAGTCGCTCCGCCGCGGCGGTGAGCCCGACACGGGCGGGCGGGCCGCCCGCGGCGGGCGGACCCTCCGCCGCGGACGAGGCGCCGGTGGCGGGCGGGTCGCCGGTGGCGTCCATCAGAACAGCCCCAGCTTCTTGGGGGAGTAGCTGACCAGCAGGTTCTTGGTCTGCTGGTAGTGGTCCAGCATCATCTTGTGGTTCTCCCGGCCGATCCCGGAGTTCTTGTACCCGCCGAACGCCGCGTGCGCCGGGTAGGCGTGGTAGCAGTTGGTCCACACCCGGCCGGCCTTGATGCCCCGGCCCAGCCGGTAGGCGGCGCCGCCGTCCCGGGTCCACACGCCCGCGCCGAGCCCGTACAGCGTGTCGTTGGCGATCTTCAGCGCCTCGTCCACGGAGTCGAAGGTGGTGACGGACACGACCGGGCCGAAGATCTCCTCCTGGAAGATCCGCATGTCGTTGGTGCCGCGGAAGACGGTCGGCTCGATGTAGTAGCCGCCCTCCAGGCCCTTCACCGTGCGGGTGCCGCCGCCGGTCAGCACCTCCGCGCCCTCCTGCCGGCCGATGTCGATGTAGGAGAGGATCTTCTCGTACTGGTCGTTGCTGGCCTGCGCGCCCAGCATGGTGGCCGGGTCCAGCGGGTCGCCGCCGGTGATGGCCTTGGTGCGGGCGAGGCAGCGGGCCATGAACTCGTCGTAGATCGAGGAGGGGATCAGGGCCCGGGACGGGCAGGTGCAGACCTCGCCCTGGTTGAGGGCGAACATCACGAAGCCCTCGACGGCCTTGTCCAGGAAGTCGTCGTCGGCCGCCGTCACGTCGGGCAGGAAGATGTTGGGACTCTTGCCGCCCAGCTCCAGCGTGACCGGGATGATGTTCTCGCTGGCGTACTGCATGATCAGCCGCCCGGTGGTGGTCTCACCGGTGAACGCCACCTTGGCCACCCGTGAGCTGGACGCGAGGGGCTTGCCGGCCTCGACCCCGAAGCCGTTGACCACGTTGACCACGCCCGGCGGCAGCAGGTCGGCGATCAGCTCGATCACCAGCAGCAGGCTGGCCGGGGTCTGCTCGGCCGGCTTGATCACCACGCAGTTGCCCGCCGCCAGCGCGGGCGCCAGCTTCCAGGTCGCCATCAGGATGGGGAAGTTCCACGGGATGATCTGCCCGACCACCCCCAGCGGCTCGTGGAAGTGGTACGCCACCGTGTCCTCGTCGATCTCCGCGATGCTGCCCTCCTGGGCACGGATCGCGCCGGCGAAGTAGCGGAAGTGGTCCACCGCCAGCGGCAGGTCGGCCGCCAGCGTCTCGCGCACCGGCTTGCCGTTCTCCCATGTCTCGGCGACGGCCAGCTTCTCCAGGTTCTCCTCGATCCGGTCGGCGATCCTGTTGAGGATCACCGCGCGTTCGGTGGTGGAGGTGCGGCCCCATGCCCCGGCGGCGGCGTGCGCGGCGTCCAGTGCGCGTTCGACGTCGGGGGCGGTGGAGCGGGCGACCTCGCAGAAGACCTCACCCGTCACCGGGGACGGGTTCTCGAAGTACCGGCCCTCGGCGGGCGCCGCCCACTCGCCGCCGATGAAGTTGTCGTACCGCCGGGCGTAGCTGACGATGCTGCCCTCGGTGCCTGGCTGTGCGTAGACCATGGCGGTTGCTCCTCCCGGTAGAGGTGTGCGGGTGCGTGCGGGACCGGCCCCGGTGCCGCGCCGTGCCGGACCGGCCGCCCGTGCCGTGCCGGACCGGCCGTCGGGTGCCTTGGCGGGGCCGGCCGCCGCGGCGCGGGCACACTGTGCGCAACGGAGGTTGGCGGGAGGTTGGCCACCTGGTCAGAGGCCCTGGCCACCGACCGGTCGCTTGGTCGCTTGGTCGATGGGTCGCTTGGTCGATGGGTCGGTGGGTCGGTGGGTCGGTGGGTCGGTGGGTCGGTGGGGCGATGGGGGGCGATGGGTGGGTTGGCGGGTCGGTGGGTCGGCGCGCTCAGCGCGCCCAGCGCGCGCGCCGGGTCGGCGCGGGGCGGTCGGCCGTCCGGTCAGCCGTCGGCCGGGTCAGCCGCGCAGTGCGGACGTCAGCCGTCCCGCGGCGATCCCGCGGCGCGCGTCGTTCGGCCCGAGGATCCGCAGGGCGTGCGTGTGGATCTCGGCGTCGTACGGCGCCCGCTCGCCGTAGCGGAGCGCGTGCTCGGGACGGGTGCTGGCCAGCACCGCCTCCCGCACCGCGACCTCGATGTGCTCCCGCCACTCGACGATCCCGGGGGCCTCCGAGTGGGGGAGCAGGGGACCGCGGCAGAGCTCCACGGCCCGCGTCGTGTCGCCGCGCTCCAGGGCCCGCAGCACCTCGACCGCGTCGCACACCACCGGCACGGTCAGCTCGTACCGGCGCGTGGCGACCTGCCCGCCGAGGGCCCGCCGCAGGTGCGACACCTCCGCCTTGAAGGTGGACGCGCTGACCGCCCGGTCGCCGTACAGCGCCTCGCGCAGCCGCTCCGGGCAGCAGCCCGCCGGCTCCAGCGCCAGCAGCGTCAGGATCTCCAGCTGCCGCGGAGGCAGGTGCAGCGGCACGCCGTCCCGCGCCGCCCGCTCGCCGCCGAGACAGGTCAGTTCGAGGCCGCCCCGGGCGGCACCGCCGCGTACGGAACCGCCGCCTCCGCCGCCGCGGCCTGAGAAGAGCGCACCGTCCCCACGCCCGCCGCTGCCGCGTCCACCGCCCCCGCGCGCGGCACCCTCGTGCCGGCTGCGCAGCGCGCCCTCGACCGCGGACGCCATCATGCGCACCGTGGACATGGCCAGCGGATGCGAACGGTCCCACGTCGTCGACAGGTCGAGCACGCCCAGCACCCGCCCGTCCGGGCCGTGGATCGGCGCGCAGTAGCAGACCCAGCCGTGCAGCGCCGCCACCAGGTGCTCCGCGGAGAACACCGTGCTCGGCACACCGGTGCGCAGGGCCAGCGACAGCGCGTTGGTCCCCATGGCCGGCTCGTCCCAGCAGCCGCCGGGCGCGAAGTTCACCCGCTCCGCGCGGCGCCGCATCACCCGCCCGCCGTACGTCCACAGAATCGTGCCGGACTCGTCGGTCACCGCGGCCACGAACCCCGCGTCCTCCGCCACGCTCCGCAGCTCGTCGGCCAGGTCGCGCACCGGCCCGTACAGCGGTGAGCGGGACCAGAGCGCGTGCACGCCCTCCCTCGCCACCGGCGCGCTGTCCCGCTCCGGGTCCACCGTCTCCACGGAGCGTATCCAGGACTCGGTGACCTCGTGACGCAGCGCGAGACCGCCACCGCGCGGCCGGCCGGTGGCCTTCAACTCCGGTACGTGGCGGGCCCACTGGCGCTCCAGCACGGTCCGCCGCCGCCACAGCGCTCCCTGCTCCGACATCGGCATCCCCAGCTCGCTGCTCGTCGAGGTACGCACCGGCGGGTGACAGAGGTGCCGAGGCCAGCACGGTGCACCGGAAGGGGACGGACGGTCTCACTCAAGCCACTCCGAAGCCCGCGCGGTCGCCGTCGGTCCCTGTGTGAGGCACCTCCCATGCTAGTGGCGTTCGACATGAACGCAGGTGGTGCGGTCGGAGCCGGTGACCTCCGGACCCCGGCGCGGCTGACCGAAACCTAACCATCCGCCTCCGCTTGACCCGCACCCGTCACAAGAGCAACACAGTCCTCCGCTAGTGTGCGCGCGTGAGCCATCAAGTCGTCATAGGTTTCGGGCCCGCGGGTGCGGCCACCGCTCGGCTGCTGGCCGAAAAGGGCCATTCGGTACGGGTCATCACCAGGTCGGGCCGGAGCCCGGAGCCCGGCATCGAACACATCGCGCTGAACGCGGCGGACAGCAGGGGACTGATCGACGCCGCGCGGGGAGCCGCCGCGATCCACGGCTGTGCCGCACCGCCCTACCACCGTTGGACGAGTGAGTGGCCGCCGCTGGCCTCGTCGCTCTGCGCGGCGGCCGAGGCGACCGGGGCCGTCCTGGTCATGCTGGGCAACCTCTACGGCTACGGTCCCGTGGACGGCCCGCTGACCGAGGACCTGCCGCCGGCCGCGACAGGACCCAAGGGGCGGGTGCGCGCCGCCGTCTGGGAGCAGGCGCGGACGCTCCACGAGCAGGGCCGCATCAGGGCGGTCGAGGTGCGGCCCTCGGACTTCTTCGGGCCCGGCGTGACCGACGGCGGGCACCTCGCCGCGCGGGTCATGCCCCGGCTGCTGCGCGGCAAGCCGGTCTCCACCCTCGGCGACCCGGACGCCCCGCACAGTTGGAGCTACCTCCCCGACGTGGCCAGGGCCATGGTCGAGGTCGCGGGCGAGGAGCGCGCCTGGGGGCGGGCCTGGCACGTCCCCACGGAACCCGCGCTGTCCACCCGGGAGATGGTCGACCGCCTCGCCGCCCAGGCGGGGACGGGGCCGGTCGCGGTGCGGGGGCTGCCGCCCGCCGTGCTGGCCGTCGCCGGGCTCTTCTCTCCCCTCCTGCGCGAACTGAAGGAGGTCCGCTACCAGTTCGACCGCCCGTTCGTCCTGGACGCGAGCGCGTACGAGGCCGCGTTCGCCCTCCGCGCCACCCCCCTCGACGAGCAGGTCAAGGCGACCGTGGACTGGTGGCGTGAACGACTGGCCACCGCCGGGTGACATCCGTGACAGCGAAGGGTTCCACAGTGGCTTCAGCGGGGGCGCGGCGTGCCGACGTCGCGATCGTGGGGATGGCCTGCCGGTTTCCGGGGGCGCGGAACCTGAACCAGTACTGGCGGCTCCTCACCGCCCCACGGGCGCAGTTCTCCCCCGTGCCCGACGCGCGGTGGCGCAGCGCCACCTTCCTCAGCGACGACTTCCGTGACGCGTCCTCGGCCTACACGGACAAGATGGCGCTGCTGCCGGACGTGGGCCACTTCGACGCGGCGCACTACGGCATCCCGCCGCGGCGGGCCAGGTCGATGGATCCCCAGCACCGGCTGCTGATCGACCTCGCCCGCGAGGCGATCCAGGACGCGGGGTGGGAGGCGGACGGCTTCGACCGCGAGGAGACGTCGGTGATCACCTCGCTCACCGAGAGCGGCTACCGCGAGATCAGCACCCTGCAGATCCGGATGCGGCAGCTGGCCGGTGGCGAGTTCGGGGCGCGGGCGGCCGGTCCCGGGCCGCTGGAGATGGTCCGCGGCGTCGACGGGCTGCACGGCTCGTCCGTGGCGGGCCTCCTGCTCAACATGGGGCCTAACACGATCAGTTCGGTCTTAGACCTGCACGGCGAGAGCTATGCCCTGGACTCGGCCTGCTCCGGTGGGCTCATGGCCGTCGCCAACGCCGTGTTCGCCCTGCGCGCGGGCCGGTGCCGCATCGCCCTCGCGGGTGGTGCCCAGCTGATGCTCACCCCCGACCTGCTGGTGGGGCTCTGCCGGATCGGCGCCATCTCGCGCAGCGGCAGGTGCCTGCCGTTCGGCGCGGAGGCCGACGGGTTCGTCCTCGGCGAGGGCGCCGGTGTCCTGGTGCTGCGGCCGCTGGCCGACGCGCTGGCGGCCGGCGACCGGGTCTACGCGGTGATCCGCGGCGTGGGAACGGCCAACGACGGGACCGTGCAGGGCGGTATGCACCCCCAGGCCTCCGGTCAACTCCGGACGCTGCGCCGGGCCTACCGCGACGCCGGCCTCTCCCCGGACTCGGTCGGTTACCTGGAGGCGCACGGCACCGGGACCACGGTCGGCGACCCGGTCGAGGTCGGTGCGCTGCGCGAACTCCGCGGTGAGCAGGGCGAGCCCGCCTTCCTCGGCGCGGTGAAGGCGGTCGTCGGGCACTCCCTCAACGCCGCGGGGCTCGCCGGGCTCATCAAGACCGTCCTGGCCGTGCACCGGGGGGTGATACCGCCGCAGCCGGACTTCGACCTGGCCGACCGCTCCGGGCTCCACGCCGCGCGGCTGACCGTCCCGACGGCCCCGACCCGGTGGCCGGAGGCCGGGCAGCCGCGCGTGGCGGGGGTGAGCGCCTTCGGCTTCGGCGGCACCGGTGTCCACCTGGTGGTGGAGGAGTGCACCACGGCACAGGACCGCCCGGCACCGGACGGCGGGCCGCACCTGCTGGTGCTCAGCGCCCGCGACCGGGCCGGCCTGTCCCGTTACGCCCGGGACCTCGCGGACACCCTCGCCGGCGACGAACCGCCGCTCGCCGGTGTGGCGGACACCCTGTCCCGCCGCGTTCCCTTCGCCGAACGTCTCGCGGTCGTCGCCGAGGACGCCGCCGACGCCGTCACCAAGCTGACCGCGGCGGCCGAGGCCGTGGCCGCGGGCCGTACCGGCGCTCTCGGGCCGGGACAGGTGGCCGGCACGGTGCCGCCCACTCGTGACGCCGAGCTGCCGGAGTCCGTCCTCCCCGCACCGGGCGCGCTGCCCGCCGAGGCCCACACGGCCGCGCTGGCCCGGCTCGCGCAGCGCGTGGTCACGGGCTCGGTGCTCCGTCCGGCGGGAGAGCGAATACCCCCGTCCACCCTGCCGCCGAGCCCGCTCGCCCCGCGCCACCACTGGGCGGTGGACGAGTCGGCGCGTGAGGTCGGGGACGAGCACGGGCCGGTGGCCGTGCAGGAGTCGGTGCCGGTAGTCGAGGCGGTGACGCGGACGGGGGCGCCGGAGGTGGCGCTGACGGGAGTGCCGGCGGCCCGGACGGTGGCGCCGGAGGCCGGCGGGGCGCCGGTGGTCCGGGAGCCAGTGGTCCGGGAGCCGGTCGGCGGCGCGCCTGCCGGGGCCGGTACGTCCGCCGCACCCGCCGCACCCGCCGCATCCGCCACACTCAGCACGTTCGCGGCACCCGCGGCACCCGCGGCACCCGCCGCGTCGGTCGCACCCACCGTGTCCGCCGCGTCGGTCGCGTCGGTCGCGCCTGCCGCACCGGCCACACCCGCCGCGTCCATCGTCCTCGAAGAGGTGTCGCGGACCGGTGTCATCCCCCTCTCCGACCTGAGCGAGCGGATGGCGCTGGTGACCGATCTCGGCTTCGACTCGCTGATGCTTCAGGAGCTGGAGGTCAACATCGGCAAGCGGATAGCGGGCTTCCGCACCGAGGAGATGTTCTCGCCCGGCCTCACCGTGGAACGGCTGATCGCGCTGGCCGGCCCGCACCTCACGGCGCCGCCGGCCCCGGGCGAGCCGCTGCCACCCGGGAGCGGGCGCGCGCCGGTGCCGGTCCCGGCCGTCGGACCGGCGCCCGGTGAGCCGCCGCCACCGCAGCCCCCGGCGGGCCCGGCGGGCCCGGCCGCCACGGCCGCTTCCCCCGACGCCGCCACGGCCGCTCCCCTCGACGCCGCCGGGACCGAGCGCATCGACGACTTCCCCGAGGTGCGCCGGTTCGAGGAGCGCCTGGACTCGATCGCCGACAGCGGTGCGGCCTTCCCGTACTTCCGGGTCCACCAGGGCAACATCCGCGACACGACCACGATCGACGGCCGGGGATACCTGTCCTTCGGCAGCTACAACTACCTGGGACTCTCCGGCCATCCGGCGGTCAACGAGGCCGTGCACCGGGCGGTGGACCGGTACGGGACCTCGGTCTCCGCGAGCCGGGTGCTCTCCGGCGAACGGGACCTGACCGTACGGCTGGAGCGGGCGCTCGCCGACTTCCTCGGCGTCGGGGACTGCCTGGCGCTGGTGAGCGGCCACGCCACCAACGTCACCGCGATAGGGCACCTCGTTGGCGCGGGCGACCTCGTGCTGCACGACGCGCTAGCCCACGACAGCATCCTCCAGGGCTGCGCGCTGTCCGGGGCGGCGCGGCGCCCGTTCGGCCACAACGACACCGGTCAGCTGGAACACCTGCTGAGGCTCAACCGGTCCCGGTTCAGACGGGTGCTGATCGCCGTCGAGGGCGCATACAGCATGGACGGCGACCTGGTCGACCTGCCGGCCGTCATCGACCTGAAGAAGCGTTACGGTGCACTGCTGCTGGTCGACGAGGCGCACAGCATCGGCACCGTGGGCGACCGCGGTCGCGGGGTCGGCGAGTTCTTCGGCGTCGACAGGTCGGACGTGGACCTGTGGATGGGCACGCTCTCCAAGGCCTTCGCCAGCTGCGGCGGTTACCTCGGCGGCTCGGCCCGGACGGTGCGGTGGCTGCGGCACACACTGCCGGGTTTCGTCTACAGCGTCGGCCTGACCCCGCCCAACGCGGCGGCGGCGCTGGCCGCCACCGAGCTGATCGTCGCGGAACCGCACCGGGTGCGGACGCTGCGGCGGAACGCGGAGCTGTTCCTCGGCCTGGCCGCCTCGGCGGGTCTGGCGACGGGCTCCAGTGCCCACACCCCGATCGTGCCGTGCGTCCTCGCCGACTCGGCGCGGACCCTGCGCGTCGCGGACCGGCTCTTCGAGCGCGGTGTCATCGCCGATCCGATCTTCCACCCCGCCGTGGAGGAGGGGCTCGCGAGGCTGCGGTTCTTCGTCACCAGCGAACACCGTGAGGACGACATCCGGCGGGCCGTGTCGATCCTGGCCGAGGAGGTGGCGTCCACCGCGGGATGAGCGACGCGCGGCGAGGTGTCGTCCGCGGTGGGACGGGTGACGCGCGGCGAGGTGTCGTCCGCGGTGGGACGGGTGACGCGCGGCGAGGTGTCGTCCGCGGTGGGACGGGTGACGCGCGGACAGGCGGCTTCCGCGGGGGGACGAGTGACGCGCGGGGAGCCGGCATGCGCGGGGCGCTGGATGACGCACGTCAGATCAGCGTGCGTTCGATCCGGCTGAGCATGGCGTTCTTTCCCGAGTCCGCGCCGTCCGTGCCGTCCCCCTCGTCCCGGGCGTCCTCGGCCGCGGGCGCGTCCTGCCGTTCCTCGGTGCCGCCCACCCGCTGGGAGAGCAGATAGGCGATGATCTCGGCTTCCTGTTCCTGAACGTCGTCGTAGGTCGCGCGCAGGAGCATGTCACGCACGACGTCGGGGTCGAGGTTGGGGAAGAGGAGGCGGGCACTCGCCTCGTCCAGCCACCCGGCCCCGCGATGGCAGCAGATGATGTGGCCCAGCTCGTGCAAGATGATGTGCTCCTGGTGGGCGCTGGTGGTGTTGGCGTCGTAGAAGATGAGGTCCTCGTCGCGCGCGGCGACCCACATGCCGCACGGGTGCGACGCGGGCATCTGCATCGGCACCAGGGTGATGGGACGGTCGCGGACCTCACCCAGGTGGCGGCAGAGCTCGGCGACATCGGCCACGTCGGGCAGGTCGAGTTCGGTGATCCGCTGCGCGCCGGCCTTGCGGAGCCTCTTGAGCCGGCTGCGGCGGTCCTGATCGGCCGGCTGTCCCTTCCTGGCGCCTCTCACTCCCCGTGACCCTCCTCCGCTGCCGAGGGATCGGTGACGGGCGGCAGCCCCTGCATCTGGCGGTACTGGTCCATGATGGCCGTGATGGCCTGGAGATTCTCCTTCTTCATCCCGGCCGCCCGCATCGCCACGGCGCGCACCCCCGCCTGCCGCAGCGCCTCGATGGCGGCGACCTCGCCGAGCACCGACTCGGCGACCTTGTCGTCGAAGAAGTAGGCGACCGACACGCCGAAGAAGCGGGCCAGGGCGGCCAGCAGGTCCGGTGAGGGATTGGAGCGCTTGCCCGTCCGCAACTGCGACAGATAGACGCCCCCGACCTTGAGCTCGGGGCTGGCCCGCTTCAGCTCCTCCGCCACCTCGGCATTGGTCCAGTGCCTGCCCTTGGGACGGACCGTCTTGAAGAGGTCGTCCAGCCGCACTGCCAGCGTGGGCCGGTCGTCAGTCTCGGACATGGTGAATCTCCTTCCCGTCACCTCCCCGCATAGCCCTTGGCTAACCCACAGTTTCGCAGATTAGCTGCCAGTTGACAATCGGCCGAGACTCCGCCAACGTGGACCCCGCCGATAGCTGCCAGCTAACTTCGCTCACGGGGGTAGCCGAGTTGGTTGCCGGTCTGTCGGCCTGGTCCGTCCCTCGGGGGATGGGGCGGGCCAGGCCGGGCGAGACACACCCGCCCGGCTCGACAGGAAGAGAGAGAAAAGAGGGGGAAACGGGGGATCAGCGGGGGGAGTACGGGGGAACCACGGGGGATCACCGGCGGGACGGGGGCACGGGGGAGGCCCGCCCGGTGGCACGGGGGAAAGAAAACCCGCCCGGTCTGACGGGGGGACAGACCGGGCGGGAGCTTTCCGGACGGGCGTGCGCAGGGCGAGCGGGTCCCTGCGACCCGCCGGCCGCCTTCAGCCCGCTTTGCTGAGTCTACGATAGGCCGACGCGACCTTGGTGAGCCAGGCGACCTCCGCGGTGAAATTGTCCGCGTTACGGTCGTCGAAGTCGCCGGCGTCCTTGTTGTCGTCGGGGATGGTGCCGGTGCGCTTGGCGTCCAGGGCCCGCCGGATCTGCGCGGCCTCGGCGAACGCCTGCCGGGACTCCTCGCTCGCGCGGGGGTCCGCCTGACCGTCGCCGTTCGGGCTGCGGTCGATGTAGGGCCGCAGGTCCCGCCAGCCGTCCCGTATCTCGATGACCCGCCGGTGGAGCCGGTAGTTGAGGTCGTTGAGGTCGGAGACCGCGGTCCCCGCGGTGCCTGGCGGCTCCAGGACGATGTCCGGGGAGGACTCGTACAGGTCGCGCCAGAGCGGGTAGAGGGCCCGGTACGACCGGTAGCTGCGCGCCCACTCCACCAGTTTGGCCGTGGAGGATCCCCAGGAGGAGATCGTCAGGCTGAGGGAGAGGATGACGATGCCCACCGCGCTGAAGACGGACGCGGCGAGCGTCCAGAGACCGATGTCCAGCCCGGCCGCGGCGGTGAGGATGTTCACCGTCCTCGCCAGGCAGTAGAGGAAGAGGACCACCGCGGCGACGGAGAGCAGCCGCAGGGCCCGCCGCAGCGAGGCCTTGTCGGTCATCCGGGCGTAGGGGCCGCACTGCCGGAAGATGGTGACGCACGGAGCCGCCTGGGACACGATGAAGACCAGGAGGTAGGTGAGGACCAGCGGCTGGCCGCTGCCGGTGTCGAAGTCCGACGCGGGCCGGCCGGGGCCGTCGGCGACGAAGAACAGCGCGATCAGCAGGGCCTCCAGGGCGATGCCGGTGATCAGCCAGTAGCGGGTCTTCCGAGCCGCCTCCTGGGCCGCGGTCGCCGCCCAGCCCAGCAGGATGATCTGGGCGCTGACGCAGAAGGCGACCGCCGACACGTGCATCACCAGGATGGCGAGATTGTGGACGCCCAGGAAGAACTCGCTCGCCGTGGCGAAGGCACCCATGGTGAAGGTGAGGCACTGGAGCAGCAGAGTGGCCACCAGCGCCCGGTAGGCGCCGTCCCGCCAGCTGCGCCGTACCTGGCCCAGCCGGTAGACGAGCGCGGCGTACGAGGACAGCGCCTCGATGACGAAGCAGAGGTTTCTCGTGGTGTTCACGGCCTGATTCCCCCCACCGGCGCCGCGCACGTGGCGGACGGTCCGGTCGATGCTCCTAGCGGGTGGTGTCGTCCAGGGGGACCTCGAGTCCGATGCCTTCGGCCGCCACGGAGATGGCGAAGTCGAAGAACGCGGGCTCGTCCCGGACGCTGTCGTGGGTACGGCTGAAGACCTGGAACACCAGGAGCCCGATCAGGTTGCTCCACAGCACGATGCCGCGCTCGATGATGTCCGAGAACGGAGCCTCGGGTACGCCGCCGAAGAGCTGCACGGCCTCCGGCAGCAGCAGCGAGGGACCGGGCAGCGGCCGCCGGGGCGGCGTGAGGTCCCCGGCCTCCAGCGCCGCCCGCACGATGCCGGCCAGCACCGCGGGGGTGCGGGAGGCGGGCGGGACGGTGTCCTGCGGGGCGTGGTAGTCCGGAACGGGCGAGCCGTAGATCAGTGTGAACTCGGCGGTGTTGTCGAAGGACCACTGCCGCAGGGCCCGCGTGACCGCGAGGAGCCGCGCGCCCGCCGACGCACCGGCGTCCCGGGCCGCCTGGTCGGCCTGCTCCATCGCGGCCGCGGAGGTGTTGTAGGCGTCGATGACCAGGGCGGTCAGCAGGTCGTCCCGGTGCGGGAAGACGGCTGCCACGTCGGCGGGGGCCAGGCCGCCGCCCTCGGCGACGGCGTCCAGGGTCAGCCCCGCGGCCCCCACCTTCCCCAGCAGCCGGCGCGCTGTGTCCTTGATGCCCGCCGCCTGCGTGCTGCTCGCATGGGCAGCACTCGTTCCGGATGATTCCATGGGGCGTACGGTACCGGGCGGGTATGACGGGGATGAGTGCGGTTGCCCGCGAGACCGGGGCGCGGGGTGGGATTCGGCCACACCGACTGTGCCGGTCCGCCGGGAGCCCGCGCGGCAGGGTCGTGCCCCGCCGCGCGGACCGGGATCCGTTGTCGCGTCAGCCCGCTACACCCTCTGATGTGCGGGGTGCCGACTCATGCGGTGCGACGGGCGGGAACTCACACGGTGCGATAGGCGTCGGTGATCGTCTGAGTGAAGGCGTTCCCGTGCCGGTCCCGTATCTCGGCCCGGAAGGACACCGACCCTCCGGTGGCCGGATTGTGTACCGTCACCCTGCCGTGGCGGACCTCCAGCCGGTGCCAGGCGGCTCCGCCGTCGTACGAGACGGAGATCCGCAGCGACGCGAGGCCACGGCCCGCGGCCGAGCCCTGGACCGTGACCGGCACCGACTGCGCGCGGCCCGCGGCGGCCGTGGAGTCCGGGGAGAGCTCGGGGGCGTACCGGACCACGCTCGCGGGAACGGCCGTGGCACGGTCGGTGTGGCCGGAGGTGAACTCGGCCTGCCAGGTGACCGTGGAACTCGTCGTGGCGACACCGGACTCGGCGCGGCCCACGGTGGTGACGAGCCGGTACCGTGCCCTGCCCGGCGGCAGCCGGAAGGCGGCGGAGTCCAGGACGTCGTCGACGGTCGCGTACTCCTTGCCGTCGCGGTAGAGCGTGGTGGACGTGGACTCCGCGTCGTGACGGCTGCTACCGCGGTGGCCCGTGCCGTCGGCGAAGGGCGTGATCGCGCCGGTCAGGGTGTCGCCGTCCCGCACCAGCCCCGGCTCGCCCGCGTCCAGCAGGGGTCCGAAGACGCCGGTGTTGAACGTCTCGGCGTACGCCCGGCCGCCCCGGTACAACGCGGCGGGTGCCTCGTACTCGGCCTCGACCTGGCCGTCGTCGCCGCTGATCTGCTGGAACCTGTGCTGCCAGTGGTAGCCGCCCTGGAGGTAGAGCGTCCGGGTACCGGGCAGGTCGGAGTAGAACCCCACGGCCGCCGACTCCGGAACGTCCGGCGTGCTCGTCCAGCCGACTCCCAGGTCGCCCGGGGCCGAACCGCCCTGGCGCACCGTGAGCTTCGCCAGCTCCGCCCACGTCACATGCAGGGTGTGGCCGGTGTAGAAGCCCCCCTTGTGGGTGTCCGCGAGATGGAACTCCGTGTCGCCGTCGTCCCAGCGCGACAGCAGGTAGGAGGTGACCTCGTCGGCCGGCGGCGGGTCGCCGATCTGTGCCGTGCGGGTGCCGGCCGGCACGTCGGGCAGCAGACCGAGGCCGGTGGTGCGCACGGTCCCGTTCTCCTTCACCGCCGTGTAGAGGATCGTCGCGTAGTGCTCGGCGTCCGGGTCGGGTGCCGCGATGTCGAGCGGCTCGGCCCGCCGCGCGTCGAGTGCGATGGTCATGTCCTTGTCGACGGTGAGCTTCGGCGTGGAGAGCAGGTCGTAGCCCTCCGTTCCCTCGTCGCCGGGTACGAAGAACTTGCCGACCAGGTTGTAGTCGCCCTTGGGCACCCGGATCCGCGCCGTGCCGTCGTCGCCGGTGACGAGTGCGTAGTTGTCGCTGTCCAGGCCGTCCACCCAGGCGAACCAGAGAGTGCTCTCGGGCCGGGCGCCGTACCGGTCGGTGGCGTCGAAGGTGATGTCGTAGACCTCCGCCTCGCGCTCCAGACCGCCCAGGCTGCGGACCGTCTGGCCGCCCCCGGACGCGGTGACGGTGACGGTGTACTCGCCGGTGGCGCCGCCTCCCAGCCGGGTGTCGGCGGTGACGTCGACGGAGGCCGTGCCCTGCGCGGGGACGGTGACCTGCCGGGCGCTCAGGCTGAAGAAGCCGTCGGGGGCGGTACCGCCGGGCCCGGTGGTGGCGGTGGAGAGGTCGAGCGTGACCGGCCGGGTGCCGGTGTTGCGGTAGGTGATCGTCTTGCTCAGTGGTGCGTCGTCCTCGTGTGGCCACCGCACCCGGCCGAAGTTGAGCGAGCCCGGCTCGGAGACGACGGTCTGCCGGACCGCCCGCGCCACGTCGACGCGCCCGCTGCCCTGCTCGTACGGGCTGTAGTCGCCCGGCTCGGCCGAGCCCATGAGCGCCGCCTTCAGTTGCCGGGCGCCCCAGTCGGGGTGCTGCTGGGCGAGCAGCGCCGCCGCGCCCGTGACGTGCGGCGTGGCCATGGACGTGCCGGACAGCGTGACGTAGCCGGGGGCCGGGTGCGGCTTGTCGGGTTCCGTGCCCTCGGCGGACGCCGCGGTGATGTCCACCCCGGGCGCCGTCACATCGGGCTTGACGCCGCCGTCCTCCAGGCGCGGGCCACGGGAGGAGAAGGAGGCGAGGACGTCCTGCTTGTCGACGGCGCCCACGGTCAGCGCGCCCTCGGCGGCGCCTGGCGTGCCGACGGTGGTGTCGCCCGGGCCCCAGTTGCCCGCGGCGATCACGAACAGCGCCTCGTCGGAGAGCCGGTTGACGGCGTCCTCGACCGGATCGGGGCCGAGGCTGTCCGCTGAGCCGAGCGAGAGGTTGACGACGTCGGCGTCCTGCTCGACCGCCCACTGAATGCCCTCGATGATCCCCGACTCCAGGCCGGACCCGGCGTCGTCGAGCACCTTCCCGTTGAGCAGCCCGGCACCCGGCGCCACGCCCTTGTAGCGGCCGCCGGACTCCGCGCCGGTCCCGGCCGCGGTGGAGGCGACGTGCGTGCCGTGCCCGTTGTGGTCCTTGGCGTCCGCCATGGACGTGAAGTTCTTCTCGGCGACCACCTTGGGACCGACGTCGGGGTGGCCGGTGTCGATCCCCGTGTCCAGCACGGCGATCCGCACCCCCGTCCCGTCATATCCCGCCTGCCACGCCTCCGGAGCGCCGATCTGCGGGACGCTGGTGTCCAGCGAGGCGGTCATCACCCGGTCGAGACCGATGGCCGTGACCCCGGCTGCGGCCCGGAGTCCGTGGGCCGAGGTGCGGGTGAGCGAGGCCCATGCCGCCGCGGCGTCCCCGGGCGCCACCGTCAGCGCCTCGCCGTCTATCGCGTCCAACTCCCGGACGGCCGCACCGGCGTGCGCGAGCAGCTTCTGCGGCGCGGCCGGCTGTCCCGGGGAGTGGGTGACGATGATCGGCACGCCGCCGTCCGCCAGGTCGCGGTACTCGGGCCTGCTCAGCTCGGTGACGTCGAACAGCCGCATGTCCAGGGTGTGCGCGGCGAGCATCGCCTCGGCGTCGCCCGGGATCACGTAGTCGTGCCCCTTGATCTCGCTGATCTGCACGGGCACGGAGGACCGGCCCTCGGCGGGCAGCACGCCCGCCACCCTGCCCTTGGCGGTCAGCAGCACCCGGTCACCGGTGATCAGCGTGACCTCTCGGGCCCGCCCGTCACCGCCGTGCCCCGCCACGGCACCGCCCGCTGGACCCCGCACGGCCGCCGGCACCGCACTCGCCGTGCCCGTCCCCCCGGCCCCGGTCACGCCCGCGACCAGGGCCGCGACCGCGACGGCGGCGACGGTGGCGGTGCCGGTGCCGGTGCCGGTGCCGGTGGTCCGGGAGGTTGAGCGCCCGGTGCTGCGGGAGGTGAACCGGGAGGTGAATCTGTGGGTGAATCTGTGGGTGAATCGGGAGGTGAAACGGGAGCTCGAACTGGTTCTTCGCACAGTGGCATCCCCTCTGTCCTCGAAGACCACCGGACCCGCGGCCCGGGGCGCGGAACACGGTGGAGGAGGCGGGGGGCCGCGTCAAGATGGCCTGGGGAGGGTAGGTCCAGACCGCGGTGCGGTGGAGGAGGAGCCGGGTGCCGCCGCTCCACTCGACCGCCGCGGCACGCGGCACCGTTCCGGGGCCCCGGAAGATGTGTCCGCCGGACCCGGGGCGGCGCTCACCGCGCTGGTGTCCCCGTCGGCCAACTGCGCCTGCGGAAGGCAGCGACGGACGGACGCCGAGTACGTCTGGTCCCGCCCCTGAACGGCCGCAACGGCCGCGCCGGTACCTCGTCCAGGTGCGGGTGTACCTGTCCATGCCGGACGTCGCCGGTGCGGACAGGCCGGTCGGCGAATCCGCCTGCCCCTGACCTACACCGCAGCCCAATGCCCCACTGTCCTCGACGACTTCGGTGACATTTCGCGCGTACAGTCCCCCCGGACATCGATGTGGCCTCGGGCGTGTCCGCGCGGCAGCGGCAGACCCGGCACCGGCAGTCCGAAGCCCGCATAGGTTGGTTCCATGGGACTCTTCGACAAGCTGACCGGGACCCGGCGCCCGGCCGACGGCGTTGCGCCAGGCTCGGCCGATGAGGTGCAGGCAGCCCTGCTCGGCCTCAACCGGCCCGACGTGCCGTACGTCATCCGCGACGGCGCAGCGGATGACGCCGACCTGCTGGCCGAGTGGCGGATGGCGGAGCCCGCCTGGCAGACCCTCTTCATCGAGTCCCAGCTGACCCGCGCTGTCCGGATCCGGATGCGTCTGGTCCCGGCGGACCACGAGGTGCGCGCCCTGGAAGAGCAGTGGGAGGTCACCCGAGTCGGGAATCCGCCCAGGCTTGAGGTCTCGTCGCAGTACTCGCGCGGGCCCGACAGGACCGTCTCGCGCCACTGGGCGATCTCACGCGGGGAGAGCAACCGCCTCGAAGCGACGGAGACCTTCCGCTTCGACGGTGCGGAACTGCGAAACCCCCTGCGGGACGCCGTCCTCGCGTCGGGCTGGGCCTGGCGCGGGGTGCTCTTCGGCACGCTGTGAAGGGCACGCTGTGAAGGCGCCCACGGCCACCGCCGACGGCATCACCGGCTCGCTGCCCGACCACGACGACTCCACTGTCAGCCGGCAGGCCGACTGCAGCGTTCACCCGCGCCGTGCCGTGCCGACGTTCCCCGCCTCGCCGCTCGCCGCCGGCGGACGCTCCGCCGGCCACCTCCCCACCGTGGACAGCCTGGACCCGAACGCCTTCCCGGTCCCGGTCACCGCCTCGATCCCGCCCGGCGGTCGGCGACGGCGGCGCTGGGGTTCGCCGGCCACGACCGCCCCGGGGCTTCGGCCGGATCGAGGTCGGGTGCTACGCGAACGGGGGCGGGCCCGCGGCTCGGCGCAGGCGCGAGGCCCGGCTCGGCGACCCGGGCCGGCCCACCCCCTCTTGCCACGGCGTCCTGTGCTGGGGGAGGTTGTGCGCCGTCACACGACCGTGCGCCGTCACACCACCGTGCGCTGCTACAGCACGGTGCGCCGCTACAACACCTTGCTGCGCACCAGTGCCGTCAGCGTGAGTGCGCCGGGCAGGAGGGGCAGCCAGACGGTCAGGACGCGGTAGCCGATGACGGTGGCGGCGGCGAGGGGCGCCGGGGCGCCGAAGGCGGTGAGGGTGAGGACCAGGGCCGCGTCCACCGAGCCGAGGCCGCCGGGGGAGGGCACCACGGAGCCCATGGCGTTGGCGGCGAGGTAGGCGAGGACGACGTCCAGCCAGGGCAGCGGCATGTGGAGCGAGGCGGCGACGGCGGCGACCACGCACGCCTGGATCAGCGGGAAGGCCACCGCGCCGCCCCACAGGGCGAGGACCCGGGCGGGCCGGGTGTGCAGCCGCCGTACGTCGGTGAGGGCGGTGCGCAGGAAGTCGGTGACGAGGCGGCGCAGCCGGCTTACGAACGTCAGCAGCAGGCCGGCCACGACGAGGCCCCCGGCCACGGCCGCGCCCCCCACCGCCAGGGCGGTGCCGGGATTGTCGGGCAGCAGCGCACCGTACGGCACGGTATGCAGGCTCAGCGCCAGGAAGGTGGTGGTCACCAGCGTCGTGGATACCGACTTGACCAGCGAGTACAGCGCGATGGACGCGGTGCCCCGGCTCAGCGGGAGCCCGCGGCGGTTCAGGAAGCGCAGGGTGACGGCGTGGGCACCCAGGCCTCCCGGCAGGAGGTGGTTGGCGGCGCCGGCGGCGAACTGGGTCGCGTACAGCAGCCTCGACGGCAGCCGCTCCAGGACCGCTCCCTGCCGGATGCAGGAGGCGGCCGCCCAGGACAGGCAGGTGAAGAGCAGCCCGGCCAGCAGCCACCTGGGGTCGGCGGAGGCCAGCCGGGTGACGCCGGTGTACATGACGTGCCAGTGGACGGCCGTCCACGCCCCGATCAGCAGGAGCGGAAGCAGGCACAGGGCCCGCTGGAGGCGCTTGGCGGGGAAGGGGAGGCGCCCGGATGACCCGGGCGCCGTGGGGGACGCGGGGGGCGTGGGAGGCGTGGGGACCGCGGGAGGCGGCGCTGCGGGCACCGGGGGCGCGGGAGCCGTCGCGGCGGGCGCCGCCGTGGCGAGCGGGGGTGAGGACACAGGCGAGCCGTTTCTGTGCCGGCCCGTCTGCGACGGGCACGGGGAGTCGAGCGGATGGAGACGGCGAGTCATGGGGATGCAGAGATGTTTCCCATCCTGTGTAACGGTTCGGTGTCCGCGAACCGAAGAGGAGCCGGCGATCGGCTGCCTGGCGCGGCGGCGCCCGTCAACGGCCCGACGGAACCCGCGTGAGGCGGTGGGGAACGCTTTGACCAGGCACGATGCTCCTCTCTTGGGTCGTCGCTGTTGCCTAGTGGGGTGCTTGTTCCGTGATCGACCCGTGGGGGGAGGGGTGATGGATAGCACATCCGTGGCCTTTCGGCATCGCCGCTCGGTGTTCACGCGGTGACCGAGGGCGGTGGTGGAGCTTCCCGGGGTGGCCAGTCGCCGCCCCGGCTCCCGGGCCGGGCTGGGCCCGGGCCGCCCCGCCGCCGAAAGTAATGTGATCGTCCTGCCGACGGCACCCGGCCTGGGCGCCACCTACGAACGCTTCCGACCACACGACCCCCGACGATTCACACGCCCCCTGGCGGGCTAAGTGAACCCGCCGATCACACGCCCCCTGGCGGCTACATGCACTCGCCGACCGCACGCCCCCCGGCGACCACACAAACCCACCGACCACCGACCACACAACCACGACGAACTCCGGAGACAACCGACATGCGACTGCGCTGTGCCGTGCTCGACGACTTCCAGAACGCCGCGCTGGAGTCCGCGGACTGGAGCCCGGTCGAGGACCGGGTGGAGACCGTCGTCTTCCGTGAGCACATCGCCGACGAGGACGAACTCGCCGCCCGGCTCGCCGACTTCGACATCGTCGTCACCCTGCGTGAACGGGTCCCGTTCCCGGCGTCCCTGCTGGACCGCCTGCCCCGGCTGAGGCTGCTGATCGCCTCGGGCATGCGCAACTCCGTCATCGACTACACCGCCGCCGAACGGAACGGCGTGACGGTCTGCGGTACCGCCAGCGTCCCCACCCCGCCGGTGGAGCTGACGTGGGCCCTGCTGCTGGGCCTCGCCCGGAGCATCGTCCAGGAGAACGACGCGCTGCGCTCGGGCGGCCCCTGGCAGTCCACCGTCGGCGCCGACCTGCACGGCCGCCGCCTCGGCCTGCTGGGGCTGGGCAAGATCGGCAGCCGGGTCGCCCAGGTGGGCCTGGCCTTCGGGATGCAGGTCGGCGCCTGGAGCCAGAACCTCACCAGGCAGCGCGCCGACGAGTTCGGCGTGGCACTCGCCGCCTCCAAGGAGGAGCTGCTGCGGAGCAGCGACTTCGTCTCCGTCCACCTGGCGCTGAGCGACCGCACCCGCGGCCTGCTCGGCGCGGCCGAACTCGCCCTCCTCAAGCCCACCGCCTACCTGATCAACACCTCACGCGCGGCCATCGTCGACCAGGACGCCCTCCTCGCGGCGCTGCACGAGGGCCGGATCGCCGGCGCCGGCGTCGACGTCTTCGACACCGAGCCCCTCCCCGCCGACCACCCGATGCGCACGGCTCCCCGCCTGCTCGCCACCCCGCACCTCGGCTACGTCTCCCAGGCCAACTACGCGACGTACTACGCCCACGCCGTCGAGGACATCGAGGCGTTCCTGGCGGGCGACCCGGTACGCCGCCTCGGCTGACCGAGTCCGTGGCGGCCGCGGGAGACGACGGCCGCATCAACCCAGCCCACCTCCGGACGCGGACGCGGGTAACGACCTATGCCGATCCCTCTGCCGCCTACCGAACATCAGACATAATCGCGTGCCATGAACGTACTGATGCCGGTGCTGGTGATCCTGGTCGTGGGCGGGATCTTCGCCCTCGTCATCACCATGTTCGTGCGTACCCGACGGAGCGAGGCCCGCAGCGTAGCGGGGAGAACCGCGGCGATCCGGCTCGCGCAGGAGCGCGGCTGGAGCTATCAGCAGGCCACGTACGGGGTGGTCGACCGGCTCTGCGGCATGGCGCCGCTGCCCATCACCGGGCGCAATGTGCGGGCCCTGCACTACATCACCGGCGAGTTCCGGGGCCGCGGCTTCTGCTGTTTCGAGTACACGACCGGCACGATCGGCGTCAACGACGGTCCGGGCCGTGACCAACCCACCTTCTGGACGATGTTCGCGGTCACCGCGCCGGGCGCCGGGCCCGAGCTGGTGGTGCGGCGCCCGCAGGGGCTCGGCGGGATGACGCAGCGCGGACACGTGGTGCAGCTCGGAGCGCCGGATTTCGACGAAGCGTTCCGGGTGATCACGGACGACGAGGCGTTCGCCCGCACGGCCCTGACCGGCGGGGTGGTGCCCTTCCTGACCGCGGACCCGCGGGCCACGAAAGACGCCCCGATCCGGCTGCACAACGACGAGCTGCTCACCTGGCGCCGGGGTCGCCTGAGCCCGCAGGACCTCGACGAGCGGCTCACCTACCTGTGCGACGTACTGGACAGGATCCCGCCGCAGGTCTGGTCGACGGTCTGAGGTCTCCGTCCCCGGCGTCAGGATCCTTCGTCCGCCCGGACCGAGCGGACGAACTTTCTGAAGTCATCGACGACCTCTGCCAGTTGCCCCGGCTTCGCGGTGAGCACGAGCTCGATCACGGCACGCTTGGACGGACGGTCGACGTCCTCCAGGCCGAGGTAGACCTGGCTCTGGACCAGCTCGAGAGCTTCGCCGTGCAGGGTGGTGGACAGGCGCAGGTTCTGTACGACGCCCGGCGAGTCTGTCAGGCCCGGAATGTCGGGCGTGCCCACGTCTTGCTTCCTGATGATCTCCACCGATCCCGACTGCCGGAGCCGCTGCACCGACTCGCCGGCGATCTCCCGCATGGTGGCGCCGTCATTGCGCATCCGCCCGGCG
Source organism: Streptomyces sp. DSM 116793 (assembly GCF_057320905.1). Taxonomy (NCBI): domain Bacteria; kingdom Bacillati; phylum Actinomycetota; class Actinomycetes; order Kitasatosporales; family Streptomycetaceae; genus Streptomyces; species Streptomyces sp. DSM 116793. Next base: position 6,624,439 of record NZ_CM170494.1, read on the forward strand.
ATGGTGATGTTCGCTGTGAACCCGTCGATGGAGGCGGGGTGCAGTGCGACGAAAGCCGCCCCGGGCGCCCCCACTTCATCCGGCGGCGCCGACTTCCAGCCGTCCGGTAGCGAGAACGAGATCCTGATCGGCAAGGTGGTCGTCATCGTGAACCCGTCCCCTGTTGAGCGTCGACTCATGCTAGAAGAGCGCGCCGAGTGTGTTGTCCCAGGCGGAGTCCGCCGCATCGCCGACCGCGTCCGCCGCATCGTCGACCGTGTCGATGACCTCGCTCGGGTCGACGGTGACCTGGAAGCCCACCTTGCCGCCGACACCCAGGCCGGCGCCCATCTCACCACCGACGTGGTACTTGCCATCCGCGCCCTTGCCCACGTCGGCGCTGGCCGAGACTCCTGCCCCGGCCCACGCCTCCCCGGTCACACCGGCGCCGATACCGCTCACGTCCCCGGAGAGTGACCCCTCGGTCTTTGCGCCGACGAACGCCTCCGAGCCTGCGTGCAGCCCGTCCTTGCCGACCGTGGCCTTCGCCTCGACGTTGGCGCCCACCAGGGCGCTGCCCTGCGCCTGGACGCCCACGATCCCGTACTCGGCACCACCCGAGGCCTGAGCCTTCGCGAGGTACGCGCTGCCCGTGGCTTTCAGCTCCAGATTTCCGTCAGTGATTCCGGCGGCCGCGGAACCGTCCAGGCCGAGCAGTGCTACGCCGCCGCTGGCGGACAGCTTGGCGCCGCCCACCGTCACCTCGCCCTTGGCATCCGCGGACCAGACGTCGGCACCCCCGCTGACCTCGGCGATCTTCACCGACCAGCTGGTCTTCTTCGGGGCGTTGGGGTCCTCGCCCCCGGCGTTCGGATCCTGATGGCCCCACCCCCGCTTGTGGCGGTCGGCCGGGTTGTTCCCGTACTGCCATAACTCGTTGCCGCCGCTGCTCTTACCGATCCCGAGCTCCTTGACGAGGTCTCTCGCCTGGGTCAGCCAGCTCGGGCTGTCAGGCGCGCCTCCGGAGAGCTTGCCGAGCTCGGTCGACAGGGTCCCGGCCGCATGCTCGAGCTGGGTGCGCGCGGTGCTGAGCACCTCCTGTGCTCCCGCGTGGTCCCCGGCATCCCACATGTCGATCGCATCGTCCGCCTGCCGCTGAGCCCAGCTCAGCACCCTGACGTAGGACGTGATGGCGGTCGCCGCGCCTGACATGTGGTCCGACGCGATGTACCAGTTGCCCTTCTCGCCGGAGAGCCTCTTCCAGAACGCTTCACTGGCCTGGCCGTTCCAGCCGGGGATCTTCACGTCCCGTAGGTTGGACCCGACCTTGTCGAACTTCTTCGACCAGTGAGCCATGGTGTCGGCGAGTTCGGTCAGCGCATCGACATCACCGGGAATGAGCGCCTTGGGGTCCGTCGTCGACCCTAGTCCACCCGCCACCGCTTCCCCCGCTCCCGCCTTACCGGTCCCGGTCCGTCCGCACGGAGTTCGCCGCGTGGCGGACGGCTCCGTCCGTCTCCCCGAAGGTGCCCGACGCCGAGACGAGTCCCGTCGCTTGTCTGGCCGTACGTCCGCTGAGAATCTGGGCGCTTGCCTGCCACGTGGCGCAGAACTCCACGAACGCCGCCGCCGGCGACGAGTTGCCGAAACAGGAACTCCGCCCTGCCGACTCCTCGAGATCGAGACCCTCGGTCGGGCGCAGAGCTTCAACGACGTCCTTGGCGCCCTTCTTGAGAGCCTGCGAGCCCGCAGCCAGGTCAGGACCGCCCATCGACTGACTCCCCCCTTCGTCAACTCCCGCCGCGCACAAGCCCATTGGTGAGTCATTTGGTGATCATGGTGATCGGCGCGCGAAGTGTAGCATCGGCCTCCACCATCAGAAGGCGGACGTTCCGTGCTGGTCCTGCTGTTTGGCCAACTGGAGGCCGCGAGCTGACCAGCGCGCTTGAGTGGCCCAACCGTGGCCCGTGAGTGGCGCGACCGTGGCCCGGACAGCATCGCCCATCCTGGGGGTTGCGGTGATCTGAGCTCTGTGGACCGGGGAAGCGGCCGGCCGCGATGCCCTGCTGCATGCCGTGGGCTGCCGGGGATTCCGGCTTCCCCTCAGCCGGCCCGGCAGGGTTGGAGCGCATGCCAGGAGCAGGTCTGCCCAGTATGCTTCCGGCGACTTCTTGTCTTGATCCCGGGATGGAGCCCCTCATGACCATTGCCCGTTTGTCCGTGGCAACTTGGAGTCTGTCGGCCGTAGCGGCCGGCGTGCTTCTCATAGGGTGCTCGGCCTCGGTCAACGTGAAGAAGTCCGAGCCCAAAGTGTCTGCGGACAAGCTGGCCACCACAGTCGCCGGAAGACTGGCCGCCACAACCGGTCAGCCGACGCCACACATCACCTGCCCCGACGACCTTGTCGGAAAGGTCGGCAGCACCACCCGTTGCACGCTCAAAGCCGACGACGGCAGCACCTTGGGCGTATCGGTCACCGTTTCCTCTGTGGACGGAGACCGGGTCAACTTCGATATCAAGGCCGATGACACGGCTTCCCCGGCTGCGAACTGACAACCGAGCCTTCCCGACCGCGGCACGTGGGCGTCTTGTAGCGGCGCAATTCGGGCGTGCCCACACCGGGGGCTTCGGCCGTGTCGGTCGCGCGGTGAACGTGTCGCTGTGAAGCCACGCCCGGCAGGAAACTCCTCCGAGGGCCGACAGCACGAAGAGGCCGAGAGATCGGAACCGACCTCTCGGCCTCTTCGTTTCTCACGTCATTCTCGGCGCGTCAGAATGGAACGATCCTCACCCGCCGAGGGAGGCGTTCTCCGATGCCGCCTTCTTCGTAACCGCCTTCTTCGTAACCGCCTTCTTCGTAACCGCCTTCTCAGATACCGCCTTCGGGAATGTCAGACGGCTGCAGCCGGGTACACGATCAGCTCTCGGAGTATCGTCCCGACATTCGACATGTCGCCATCGTGGGTGCCGCCTTCCCCTGCCTCGTCCTTCTTGCGAAGTACCACGAGGAGTTGGGTGACAGCGGCGATGAGGGCGCCGAGGCCACCGAGGAACGTACCGAGGGCTTGAAGAAGTCCTACAAACATCGCGCTCGCCTCCCCGCACGCGGGCCGGGCGCGCACTCTGCGATTCACAAAGAAGAGGAATGGATCCCGGGAGCGGGGAAAACGAAGGATCCGGCCCTTCCTGCAGCTCCCCGCCGCTTGCGACTCACGCGACGCTGCGCGGAGTACCCCGTGTGCCAGCTGTGCACATACATGAGCACCGTTTTCCTCCTCCCCTTCTTCGTCGGAAATGCGAGGGCCACCACTCTAGCTGCATCACACTCGTCCGTACAGAAGGGACACGGTACGAATCTCCGCCATTTGCGGTCGGGCTAACCGAAGTTGTCGGTGAACTCGTTGGCGGCCTGGTGGTTCTGGTTCATCGCCGCCAGGTGTTCCAGCGAGGGTGCCGCCCGGAGTTCCAGCAGGTGTTCGGAAGGGGCCGGGCCAGGAGGATGGGCCAGCGTGCGGCGCTGAGGACGACGTCGGCGCGACGCTGCGCGCCGCGCCGGCGGAAGAGTCCGGCTCAGCTGCCGGCCGGCGTGAGCACCACGAAGTCCGCGTTCGACGGGTCGAGGCAGACGGCCAGGCGGCCGACACCCTCCGCGTCCTCGGGCCCCATCTGCACGCTGCCGCCGTTCTCGGTGACCTTGGCGACCGCGGCGTCGCAGTCGGCGACGGCGAAGACCGGGTGCCAGTACGGTCGTCCGCCCGTCAGGGCCAGGTTCTCCTTGGGGAGCTCCATGATGCCGCCGTGCATGCGCTCCTCGGGAAGCCCGGCGGGGGTGATGAGGGAGTACGTGCCCCCGCCGCCGGGCAGCTCCATGTCGCTGAACCTCCAGCCGAAGATGCCGCCGTAGAACTCCTTGGCGGCCGCCGCGTCGCTCGTGTACAACTCGGTCCACGACAGCGAGCCCGGCTCGTCCACGAGCTCGAGGCCGCTGCCCTTCCCCGGCTGCCAGACGGCGAACTGGCCCCCCAGCGGGTCGCTGTACTGCGCCATCCGGCCCCAGCCGTCGAGATCCATCGGCGCCACCCGCACGGTGCCGCCGGCGCGCTCCACGGCCTGGAACGTGGCGTCCGCGTCGGCGACGCTGTAGTAGATCATCCAGGCCGAGCGAGCGCCCTCCTCGGTGAGCTTGCCCAGCCCGGCGACGGTCTTTCCGTCCTTCCGGAACATGCCGCCTTCCATGTCCTCCCCCTCGCCCATGGACTGGTAGTCCCACCCCAGCACGGCGTTGTAGAAGGCCGCTGCGGCGCGGACGTCCGGAGCGCCGAGGTCGAGCCAGCAGGGGGAACCGGGGGCGAAGTCCGTGGTGATCATGGCGATGATCCCTTCCGCAGGTCCTGTGTGGCCCCAGCGTGACACCGGGCACCGGCAATCGCCTGCCGGCTGCTCTCCGTGGGCGCCGCGGCACGGACGGGGATGGGCCCAGCTCAGTGCGGGCGGACCTCGGCGAGACGCGCATGCCGGACCGTGCCCCCAACGACTCGTGAGCACCCAGTGTGAGCACGGGATCGCGCACTGACGTCAGTGGCCTGACGACCAGGACGCGGCCGCACCGTCCGGCTGCGACCGATCGATCGCGTTCGGGCCGCCGAACGGGTGACGGCCGCGGCCGGTTGCCTGGGCACCGGACCGGCCGCGTACCGCCCTCACCGCACCGTCCCGCACCGTCGCCACCGTTCATGACACTGGGGACCCGGCCGGAACCCAAGGTCGCCCGGCCGGTACGGGAGCTCGCCCGGCCGGTACGGGAGCTCGCCCGGCCGGTACGGAGGCCCCCGCGAGCAGGAGCGATCCTCTGCGGCCGCCACGTAGGCGTGACGCGAGGGACACTGGACAAGAGCGGGTGAAGGCCGTGAGCTGCGAGGCGCCCGCGGCCCGAGCGCAAGCGCTCGCCGCTCGCTGCCCTACGGGCCACGGAGAGGAGCAGGCTCGCCATGACCAGCATCTTTCGCCGAATCGTCGACCTTTTCCGGATCAAGGCGAACAAGGCGCTGGACCGAGCCGAGGACCCGCGTGAGGTCCTCGACTACTCGTACCAGCGACAGCTGGAGATGTTGCAGCGGGTGCGGCGGGGACTGGCCGATGTCGCGACCAGCCGCAAGCGGATCGAGGTGCAGGCGGCCCAGCTGCGGGATTCCGGCGGCAAGCTGGAGGGCCAGGCGCAGCAGGCGCTCGCCGTCGGCCGGGAGGATCTGGCCCGCGAGGCGCTGTCCAGGCGGACGGCGGTCGTCGCCCAGATCGAGGACCTGGACAGCCAGTGGGCGACCCTGCAGGAGCAGGAGGAGAAGCTGAGCGCCTCCGCGCAGCGCCTGCAGTCACGGGTGGACACGTTCCGTACCCGCAAGGAGACCATCAAGGCCGGCTACACCGCGGCCGAGGCCCAGACCCGCATCAGCGAGGCGGTCTCCGGCATCGGCGAGGAGATGGGCGATGTGGGTATGGCCGTGCAGCGTGCCCAGGACAGGACCGAGCAGCTACAGGCCCGGGCCGGAGCCCTGGACGAGCTGATCGACTCCGGCGCGCTGGAGGACGCCACCCTCCCGTCCGGCCGTGACGACATCCAGACGGAGCTGGATGCGGCGACCTCCGACCAGGACGTGGAGGCCCAGCTGACCAGGATGAAGGCCGAACTGCCCGGCTCCTCCGCCACCCGGCCGGCCGTGGAGAGCGGCGGCACCCCACGCTCCTCGGAGCCCGCGCGGCCCGAGACACCCGAGGCGGAAAGCACGACGGACGCCCCGTCCGACGAGGAGCCGCCCCGGTGACCGAGCCCGTCTCGGGCGACGGCCGCGCCGCGTCCCCGCCCGACGGCGCCCGGTGCCGGGGCCCGGGCCGGGGCCGACGCCCGCGGACGGCGAACCGCTCCCGTCCCACCCCCGACCGCCCGGCAGCTGGCAGCGCGATAGGAACGCCCTCCCGCTACCGCTCCCCGTCGTGACGATCGCCGCGTGGCCTACGCGATGAGCTTCCTGCCCATCCGGGCCGGCCGCGCTACCGCGAACCGGCCGCATGCCTGGCCGCACTGTGATCACCGTCAGGCCCTCAGACCTGGCGTTGCTCACCGCCAACCGCCAGGCCTGGCGTCCGCTGAGCGGCCGCGGCCCGCTCCACCATGGGAGCCGAGCTCTGAGCATGGAGGCCCGTGCCTCGCCCGCGTTGTCCGGGCGCCCCGAACATCACAGCCGAGCGGACAGGTCCTGGCCGCACTGTTGCGGCACCCCGGGCGTGCGTGGGGGATGCGGCAATCGCCCAGGTCTCTGACGAGGAACACCCGGCCGTGGCCGTCTCCCGCCGCGGCCTCGAAGGCGGTCTGCCACTCGCGGCAGCACTGGTGTCCGGAAGACTGGGGCCGCGCTTGGTGATAAGCAGGGTGGGGGAGGGCAGGCAGTGTGAAGACCCGGAGACAGGAGACCGGAGACTGGGGCCTGGAAGCCGGAGCCGGGAGCCCGGAAGCCGGAGCCCGGAGGGAAGCCCGGACGGCCGGGGCACAAGTGACACGAGATCAGAGGGAGACCGTGGATGGGTTCACCGAGTCGGATCTGCGGGCGTTGGCCGGTCCGCGCTCCTTCGAGCGCGGGCGGGGGTACCTGGACGCGGTGACCGCCCTGGAGGTCGGCGACGGCTGGATCACCGCAACCGTCCACGGGACCGACGCGTACGCGGTGGAGCTGTCCTTCGATCAGACCGGGGAGCTCGGCGGGGAGTGCGACTGCCCGTATGGCATGGAAGGACATTTCTGCAAGCACCTGGTCGCGCTCGGGCTGACGGTGCTTGCCGGGTCGGAGAGTCTGCCGCGGCAGCGCGCCAGGGCCCGGGCCCGGGGGCGGGAGCTGGACGCGTGGCTGTCCGCGCTCTCCAAGGAGGAGTTGCTCGCCCTCGTACGCGAACTGATCGCCGAGGACCGGCAGGCGCGCCGCCGTCTGGAGCTGAAGGCCGCGAGCGTCCGCGGCGACCTCACCGAGGTCCGTGCCCGGGTCCGCGAACTCCTCGATATCAGTCCTTTCGCGCGGTACGGATACGTCGAATACGCCGATGCCCGCGCCTATGGTGAACAGGCCACGCAGGCGGTGTCCGCGATCGCCGAGCTGACGACCGCCGGACGGGCCACGGACGCCATCTCCCTCTCCCGGGAAGCGATGGGCCTGCTCGACGAGGTACGGGACACGTTCGACGACTCCGACGGGCACCTCGGACGGATCGGCGCGGCCCTCGCCGAAGCGCATCTCGACGCCTGCCGCGTCGCGTGCCCGGACCCGGAGGAGACCGCGCGCTGGCTGGTCGCGCACGTCCTCAGCGACCTGGACGACCTCACCGGCATCGACCCACTCGACTACGAGGACATCCTCGGGGAGCACGGGATGGCCACCGTACGGGAGTCGGCGGCCGGCGCCTGGCGTGCCAACCCCACGGGCTGGGCGGAGAAGTACCTGATGGAGCGGCTGGCGAAGTCGGAAGGCGACGTGGACGTATGGGTCGCCGTGCACGCGGCCGACCTCGCCCCCGAGGGCAGCACCCATCTGACCATCGCCCACGGACTGGACGCCGCGGGCCGCCCCGACGAGGCGCTGCGCTGGGCGGAACGCGGCGTTGAAGAGGCACGCAACGCCCATGCCGCACAGGACACCGGAACCCTCACCGCTGACACCGGTCTGATCGACTACCTCTGTGTCCGCTACACCGAAGCACATCGGATCACCGACGCCCTCGCCCTGCGCCGCGACGACCTCGCCGCCCACCGCTCCCTGGCCGCCTACCGACAGTTGCGCGCGGCGGCAGAGGCGGCGGACCGCTGGCATGTCGAGCGTGACCGGGCCCTCGCGGTGCTGCGTGCCGACGCGGAGCAGCGGCAACACCCCTGGTACGGCGGAACCGTCCTGATCGACGCCCTGCTCGACGACAAGGACGTCGACGCCGCCTGGCAGGCCGCCACCGAGACCGGTGCCGACGACCGGCAGTGGCTCACGCTCGCCGACCAGGCCCGCCCCACCCGCCCCGCCGACGCGCTGCGTGTGTACCAGCGCCTGGCCGGATCCCTCATGAAACAGACGGGCAACGCGGTCTACGAGCAGCTCACCAGTCTGCTGCTGAGCATGCGCGACTGCCACCGCCGCCTGGGCACCCCGGACGAGTTCACCACGTACCTCACCGCCCTGCGTGCCGGCCAGAAGCGCAAACGAAACCTGATGCGCCTCCTCGACCAGCACGGCCTGTGAACCCGCAGCGGATCGACGGGGACCGCGCTCCACGATCAGAGCCGTGTCCTCGGCACCACCGAGCGCCTTCACGAACCTGCCGCGTGATAAGGCGCCGCGTGCGGCAGCGGTCATCGGCCCCGTCCGCCGCCCTGGTGGACGCGCAGAGCGTGAAGACCTCCGGCAACGTCGCAGAGAGCGACCAAGGCAATGACACGGCGAAGTTCAGCCAGCCTGAACGCTCCTCAGGTGATGCCCAATCAGAGATTGCGGGGGCGTGGCCGGGGCATCGCCGCGGACCGGGACAAGAGGCTGGCTGCCATGGCCGGAAGTCGGCGCCCGTGGAGATGCCACCAGGTATAACGAATGCAGAGCGTAGTGGTGGACCTTCACGGAGTTCAGACTTGCTGACCACCATCAGAGAACATCGGCCCGTACTTTGAAGATGTGCGCGCAGGCAGTGTCAGCGTCGGCACGTGTGATCGCTGGGACGGGGACAGGCAGCGTCGCCCATTCGGACAAGCTGGCCGCCACACTCTCCCAAAAGCTCGCCGCCACAACGGGCCAGCCGAGGCCGCACATCACCTGTCCCGAGGACCTCGTCGGCAAGGTCGGTACCAGCACCCGCTGCCAGCTCACAGCGGGCGACGGCAGCACCTTGGGCGTGTCGGTCACGGTGTCCTCCGTCGATGGAAACCAGATCAACTTCGCCTTCAAGGCCGACGACAAGGCTTCCCCGGCTGCCAACTGATCACCGGCCGTCTTGCGCCAGTACCGGGGGACCCCGGAGGCCCCACTGGTCGCCACGGGCCGGCTGGACACCCCGGGCCCGTTGTGCCTCAGGGGCGGCTGGAGGGCAGAGAGACCTTGATTCCTCACCGGCCGAGAGAGGGCCGCGGCGAAGGCCATCGAGGACCACACCGTGTGGAGTAAAGCAGCGCGATGGCGTCCCGCTTGAACTCTGCGGGTGGGCCGATTCGTTACGTACTCCCTTGCGGCACCACTTCCTCTGGAACCTCAACGTGCCAGTCGCCAGATGTCGACGATCGAGGGGAAGCTTCTTTATTCACCGAGAGTGGCCCATGGACACCGAGCTCGCGGCTCTGGCGGAGCGGGAGACCCGCGGATTGCGCACGCGGCTCAGGCTCACAGCAGCGCGGCGTTCTGCCGCCCGCCCCGGCGTAGTCGGACCCCACGTCGGCGCGAGACGACGTTCACACCAGCTCAGCCATGAGGCGGCCGGGCAGCCTGCTCTGCGGGAGCGGACCGCGAACCGCCCTCAGCCCTTGCGGTCCCAGGTCTGGAGAACCGCCAGGGCGTACGCGACCCGGGTGTCGAGGTGCGAGGGGTCGAACCGGTACGTCTTGCTGAGGCCCCGGTAGTCGAGGACCGTGCCTGCCCCCGACGTGCGCCAGCGGGTTCGGGTCGGGCTCCCGAGCGTCTGGTCGCCCGCAGTGCCGTCGATGAGCGAGTAGACCAGCATGCAGAGTGCAACGAGGAGCCAGATGGGGGCGGTCACCACATAGATGAACCACGCGTACCAGGTGCCCGCCTTGCCCGTGACCGGTCGTGGCGGGTTTGTGCACTGCGCCGACCATCGCACGCGCCGCGGCCAGGGCAGGAGGCGGGCGCCCCGGCGGGTGATGCGAGCCAGCAGGACCCCGTCGGGCGTGGAGACGTCGTAGACGTCCACCGCGGCGGGACGGACGGAGCACAGCGGGCCGCCGTCTCGTCCGTGCTGGATCCAGAAGGGCGCGGGCGCCTCGCGGCTGAAGCGCTGAGAGGCACGAGGGGCGAAGACCCGCGCCAGCGGGGCATCCTCTCGCCGGGCGGTTGAAAGCCGGATCGTCGAGGCCATTTCGGCGTCGGGTGGCAGGTGGCCGGGGAGTGGACCGGAGACGGGGACGGGATTGTTCATGGAGACCAGGAACGCGTAAGGGGTGTTGTTCACGGTGTCATCCAAACGGGTTGGCGTGTGACAGTCGACCGATGACGACGCCCGCCGTCTCGCGTGCCTGGTCGATCGTCTCGTGAATCTTCTCGGAGCCGTACTGGACGGGCTCGGTCGCCAGGCGTACCCCCTCCTTGTACAGGTTCTTCGCGCCCATCACCGCCTCGGAACCGCGCGCCGTCCAGGAGCGGGGGTCGATGTAGCGGCCGACCGTTTCGCCGGTTTCATCGATGATCGGACGGACGGAGTCCGCGAGTGCGGGGATGCGTCCCAGCGGCGTGCTTTCGATCAGCCGGGGCATCACCTTGTGCAGGGGGACGTCCATCAGTCCCGCCCCGGCTCGGTACAGGTTGCGGTCGCCGAACTCCTTGGCCACGGCGACCTTGAATCGGTCCGCCAGAGTGTCCGCGGTGACGTGGATCGCGTGCCCTTTCCGCATGACCCACTTCTCGGCGTCCTCGCCAAGTTTCGCTGTGCCGCCGACGTGCTCGATGATGTCGCCCGCGCGCTTCCAGGAGTGGGCTGCCTTTACTCCGTAGTCCAGCACGTTCATCGGGATCTTGACGCCTTTGACGGCTCCTATGCCGACTTTCCCCAGCCTTGCGAAGTCACCGAACGGGACGAAGCCGAGAAGGTCGAGGCCGATGTCCAGTGCGCTGCCCTTCTTTGCGCCGGCCGCCCAGCCGACACCGTGGAAGGCGAGGGCGCCGGCGTTGAGTGCCATGCCGATGGCCTCGAAGGCGATGCCGCCGACGATGGTCTCGGAGAACACCACCGCGAGGATGTCGCACGCGGCGCTGAGGTAACCGAGCCAGTCCCCGATCTTGTAGATCGTGTCCGCGTGCTTCTGGATCCAGTTCCAGAGGTCGCCAGCGAGATCCTTGATCTTGTTGCCGAGGCCGGTGATGAGGTCGCCGATCTTGTCGAGCAGCGACTGGTCGGGGGCGGCCTCAGCGGCCTTGCGGATCGCCGACGCGGCGGCGCGTGCCGCCTCGTCGTGGTTGTTCAACAGGTCCTGCGCCTTCTTGATGATCGAGTTCAGTTCGTCGCGGGCGTTGTTCGCCCGCTTCACCGCGTGGTCCAGGCGCTGCTGCGCGTCGTGCAGTTCCGCATCGGTGTCGAAGGTCCGGCCCCCGAGCCGCAGGTCCGGGTTGTTCTCGGCCGACTTCAGCCTCTTCCGGGCCGCCGTGGCTTCCTCCTCGTAGCGGCGTGCCAGCGTCTGGAACTCACGCAGGCGTGACTCCCAGCCGTGCAGTGCGTGAGCGGCGTCGATCAGTGAGCTGTGCCCGTCGGCCAGGTACTTGGGCAGAGTCCCGGTCTTCTTGGCGAAGGCGGATGCCGCCTCACCTTCCCAGGCGCCGTCCGCCTTGCCCAGGCGGGTCAGCGTTCCGTGGGCGTCGTTGAGCTGTTTGCCCACCCTGCTGAGCGTGGTGACCAGGTGATGCACTGAGGAAGGGACGCCGGGTGCGGGGTCGAATCCGAGCGCGTCGAACGTCTGGGTGCTCATGAGTGCCGATCTCCTTGACCTGGTCAGTAGGAGCTGAAGGGGGACGGCGGAGGGGAGTCGGCGGCCTCGACTGTCACCGGGTCGTCGGCTTCTCCGAAGACGACGGTCTCGGCGATGTCCGCGAGGACCGCCTGATAGTGGTACAGATCCTGGACGTCGGCCGTACTCAGGCAGAGCAGCAGCAGCCTGTCGTCCTCGGGGAACGGGAGCCAGACCTCGATCCGTACGAAGAACCGCTCCTGCCTCCTGTCCGGCAGCTCCCACACGGCGCGGGACCCGGCAATTCGGACGACCGCAGGGCCGGCGGGGAGAGTCACCATCTGGATCTCGCCGCCCTCGCCGTCTGCTGCGGCCCTGTCCAGCAGCTCAGCGATGCCCGCGGCCGTGAGATGCGGGTCGGGGTTGTCCAGGTCACGCACGCTGACGGTGAGTGTGGCGCGGCTGATGCGCTCGGGCGGCCGGGGGCCCTCCGGCGTGCCGCCGATGGGGAAGACGCCGAGCGCGTTGTGGACGGTACCGCCCTCAGCGAGGGTTTGCGCGTTCGCCGCGTACATGGCTCTGGTCAACCGGCGCAGCTGCTCCAGGTCCTCGCTCTCGCCCCAGTAGTCGCGGGTGAACTGCCGCAGCTGCTCGTCGAGGGCGTCCGCGTCCTCACCGATGCCCAGCGGGACCGTGTGGAACTCCGGCTGGACCCGGAAGCGGAAGGCCAGGGATGGCGAGGTTTGCGCCGAAGACGGCGGCGTGCCCCGGTGGGAATCCGCTGTGCGGGGATCGTGCACGGCATTCACCGATCACTGGCCTTCACGGACCGCGCCTGCGCGGCGATCTTGTCTTCCAAGCCCTGGTAAAGCCGGCCCGACTCGGCTACCTTCTCGGTGATCCCGCCGGTGGCCTCGGCGATCAACTTGATGCCGTACCCCCACTTCTCCTGGAACTCGTCGCAGGCTTCGTCCAGCTCGTCGGAGCCGCAGGATTTGGGACCGATGTCCTTCAGCTGTTTCATCGCGGACCGCATCCCGGTCGCACACTCGCTGAGATCCCTGACCAGTCGCGACAGTGCCTCGAACTCCACCTTGGTGTAACCAGCCATCGCGGTCGCCTCTCCCCCGAGATATCCGCAGGAACAGCCATCCTGACACACGGCGCATGCCGGGGAGAAACAAGCGCGCCGTCAGCAAGTGCCGTTGAGAGCAGCGGAGTTGACGCACGTCTGTGGTCCGAGAGTCTCGTGCGGGCGACGGACGCGGAAGAGGGCATCTGATCAATGTTCATGCCGTTGTGGCTGGCATGTCCGTTTCGATTCGCCACGTTGGTGTGGATTCTCCCGTCAGCTCGCGGGACATTTTGTTAGCCATCGCCCAGTGGATCATCGCCCGGGATCTCTGCGGTAGGGCTTCATGATCTCGCGCGAGGCGGCGGTGCTGCATCAGCCAGCCGAAGGTCCGCTCGATCACCCACCGTTTCGGCAACGGTTCGAACCCCTTCGTCCGTGGCCGCTGCACCACCTCCACATCGATACCCAGACCGGCGCCGTGGTTGAAGATGCTGGTCTGGTAGCCGCCGTCGGCCCAGACCTTCGACACGGTGGGATGAGCTGCAGCCAGGTCGTCGAGCAGGAGCTTGCCGCCGGTGGTGTCGTGCACGGACGCGGCGGTGACCAGCACGGCCAGGACCAGGCCGAGGGTGTCGGTAAATGACGTGCCGCTTGCGTCCTTTGATCTTCTTGCCGGCGTCGATGCCTTGACTGCTCTCGGCCACGTTTGCTGAGGTCTTCACGCTCTTCGCATCCACCACGGCCGCGGTGGGCTCCGTGCTGCGGCCGTGGGCCTGCCGGGTCTTGTCGCGTAACAGGTCGTGGACCTGCTGGGTGGTGCCGTCGGCTTCCCACTTGGCGTAGTAGTCGTAGACGGTCTTGTACGGCGGGAAGTCGTGGGGCATGTACTCCCACGGGATGCCGGTGCGGTTGACATACAGGATTGCGTTGACGATCTCCCGCAGGTCGTGCACTCGGGCCGCTGTGCCAGGTCCGGTTCGCTTGGCTCGCCAGGCGGTGAAGACCGGTTCGATCAATGCCCAGCGGGCGTCGGAGACATCACTGCGGTACGGACGACGAGCACTCACACACCGCCCAACGACCGCCAACGCCAGCAGTCACAAAACCATCCCTAACTACCAAATGTAGAGATCAGATGCCCTCTAAGAGCCGGAATTGCTACACGGAAGCGGGGGTACGAGCCACGGTCTGGACGAGTTCCCGCAGTTTGGTGCGTGTCTCCGCATCGGTTGAGTAGATCACGGTGCCATTCATGCCCCGGGTCAGCAGTACCTTGTACGTGTTGCGGATCAGCCGGTCCACGTCCTCATCCGGAGTGGATTTCTTGAACGCCGGGTCCTTCGACGCAGCACGGTTAGCGACCCACCTGTCATCGCGCCACACGAGGTCCGGCCCCATGATGACCCCGCTCCAGTCGTACTCGAAGCCCTGCGCGGTATAGACGCAGCCGACCTGTCCGAACCCAGCCGGGTCCGTGGCCCACAGCGCCGCCGGAGGCGCACCGCCCACCGCTCGGTCCCCGTAGACATTCCAGGGCCGGGCCCAGTCACCGATGACGACATCCGCCGGGAGCGACTGACCCGGTGCGATCTTGGTGGTCCACCTCCAGCAGTACCCGGCGGACATGCGGGCGCCGTACCCCTGAGCGCGTTGGTCTTCGAGGAATTCCTCCATCTCCTCGGGACTATCGGCCACCATGAGCGTCATCTTGGAGTCGGGTTCCCAGACGATCGGGCCTCCCTTTTCCAGGCCGAGCAGCCGGACCACCCACTGCAGATAGGCGTCACTGCCGCCACAACGGAACTGCCCGTCCAGAGCCACTGTCGTGACTCGCAGCCCCTTGGCAGCCGCCGCGTCTTCGATCTCGCGCAAGGAGCCCATCTCGCCGGGGCGTACGACCTGGTGCTCGTCGAGAAGGAAGACCGGCACGCGGGCCGCGTCGATCAGCTCTTCAACCTGGCGTTTGCCGGTGCGGTCGGCGGCTCGGGTGTAGCGGTTCGCCGACGTCTGGCGCATCCGGTGTGCCTCGTCGCATACCAGTACATCGAGACCGTTGCGCTCGGCGCTCATGAAGCTGTTGAAGTACTTGAAGAGGTCTTGGACCTCCCGCTTGCGACTCCCCGCGACCTTCCGCATCGTCTTGGTGAACGAAGCCGAACCGGTAGCGTGCAACGCGGACCGGCCCTGGCGGTACAGCTCTCCAAGAAGAGACAGCGCGATGACGCTCTTCCCGCTCCCCGGCCCACCGGTGACGACAATTACTTCCTTGTTGTCGGCCTGCCGAGAGCTCCGAACGGCTTTGAGTACGAGTTCGTACGCGAGCTGCTGCTCATTGAGCAGTTGGAACTGCTCCCGGTCGCGGATCTCCTGAGCCGCGACATCGACGAGCTGCGTGGACGGCTTGATCTTCCCTGCCTGCAGGGCGTCGGCGGGGAGGGCGCCGGACTCCGGCGCGAGGTGCTCCTGGAGAAACTCGATCAACCTGCCCCGTTTGTCCCCGGTGAAGAAGCGGCCGCGCGGACTCTGTCCGACGATGTCCAACGCTCCGGCTCCGAACTCAGTGGCGTTGTGCAGGTAGGCCACGCCGACAATCTGGTGCTCCCGCCCGTCCAAAGCCCCGTTGAACCGGGTCAGGTAGTCGCAGTACCCCCGGACCTGCTCGATAGGATTCAGCATTGCGCGGGAGCGCATTCCGTCGACATGGCAAAGGCGTGGGGCTTCCTCGTCCGGATAAGCCTCGGTCCACTGCTTCAGTTCCACGACTACGTAGGAAGGTTCGCGGGTCTTCGGATGAACGCCCGCGAGTATGGCGTCGGCACGCCGGCTGGTGAGCGGGAGCGTGTACTCCAGCATTACCTCGACTTCGCCGAGACCAGCCTCCAGCACGGCGTTCACCAGAGCGGGAAGAGAGTGTTCCCACGATCGGCGCTCGGCGTAGGAGGGCCGGTGTCCGTGCGCGTGAACGAACCTGTCCTCCAGATGGAAGTACAGCGCTCCCGACTGGATCTCGGCGGCGGCCGACGCGACGGATTCACGGATCAACAAGAGAGGCCCCCAGGCAGCACACGATCACTGGAGCGGGTGGGGGCGTGTCCTTCACATCGTGTACGGGGGGAGCCCGCCAGATGCGGAAGCCCGGCGGGCCGCAGGAAGATCGGTATCAACTGTAGCTCTGTCACGATGCTTCTCTCCGCCATCCAGGGCAGAGGGCGCGCTCGACACGCCCCCTGCCCTTTGGTGGAAGATCTAGCTGCGCCGCCACCACGGCCGCAGAAAATGACGAAAGGCCGTGCCCAGGGCTTGGATGATCTGTGGGCGGTCGGCCGAGCGGCTGTCCCGGAGCGCGGCGGCAGCGATCTTGCCGAAGGTGTTGCAGACGAAGGCGCAACAAATCACCGCCGCCATCGAGGCGACACACACGGTGACAACAATGGGCGTGGAAAGCACAGCAGTCCTTTCGGGCCCGGCCGGCGCCGCAGGAAGAACGGTTTTCCCGCCAGCCCGGTGCGGGCATCAGGTTCAGACGGGATCAGGCGGAACGGGGGAGGAAGCGAATCGGCGAGACCGCGCTACCCCTGTGTCCTGGCTGCTGTGCGAACGAGGATGACCGACGGTGCTGAACCTTGGCTACCGTGCTGCCGTCGGTTGAGGAAGAAGGCACGTGTGTGCTCCATATCCAGGCGGGAAGGCGATGTCCGGGTCAGACCCGGAAGCCTTGTCGTGGCCGAATGATCTTTCGAGAGTGTACGCAGTCGGTCTGATCATGGCAAGAAAGTTCCTGAGAATGATCAGTGCCTTTCGCTGCTGATGGGGCCCGGCAGCACGGTCCGGAGGAACGCCTGGGTCGCCGGATCGGTGGAGTACAGGCGCGTACCACGCGTGCCGCGGGTGGCAAGAACCCGGTATGTGTTCAGCGCGTATCGCAGGTACCGCTGAGCGGTGAGGTGGTTCGTGGTGGAATCTTCGCTCTCGCCGGGCTGGGCCTGCCACCCCTGAGCCGTCCACCTGAGGTCCTTACCGAGGATCACCGCACCGTAGTCGTACTCCATGCCTTGCGCGGTGTAGACGCACCCGATCTGCCGCTGTCCGCCCTCGTCCGTGGCCCAGAAAGCGCGACCCGGGACTCCGTCCCCGGCGATGATCTTGTCGGACCGGGAGTTCCAAGGCCGCTCCCACAGGTGCTCCCCGGAGGCGTTCTTCCATGAGATGGAGACCTCCGGCAACAGCGGTGGGGCATCGGGGGAATCCCAGGGCCAGCAGTACCCCGCGGTGATGCGCGCGCTTCGGCCTTGGCGAATGTGCTCCGCGACCCATTCCTCGAGCTGTGCGGGATTCTCCGCGAGGGCGAGGTCATAGTCGTTGCCACTCCAGCGCGGCGGGCGTGCTTCCGGAGCCAGCAGGGCATCCACCCAATCCAGATAGGACCGGGAGCCACTGCATCGGAACTGGGTGGGCAGATCGATGTGGGCGAAGCTGTACCCCTTCCGCCCGGCCATGAGGCGCAGCTCGTTCACGGTGGTGCCCTCGCCGGGGCGGACGATCTGACCCTCGTCGAGGAAGAGGACGAGGACGGCGCAGTCATCCATCAGTCTGGCGAGTAGGAGAGGAGAGTCCCCACTGCGAACGCCCAGGCCTGTGCGAGCACGGTGGGCCTCATCGAGCAGCACGACGCTTGTGGCCTTGTCCAGGCCGCCGGGCCGGCCAGTGGTCCAGGTGGCGATGAGGCCCCGCGCCGGCTCCCCAACGGCCCGGCAGAGCTGCTGTGAAAGGGTCCCTGTGGGGGAGAGGAGACGCGGGTTGGCGCCGGGATCCTGACAGAGATCGCCCAGTATCCGTGTCGCGATGGCTGTCTTCCCCGTCCCAGGCCCACCCGTGACGACGACGATGTGCCCACGGCGGCCCTGCCGTGCGGTTCTGATGGCGCTGTCGATCTGCTGACGCGCCCTGTCCTGCTCTCCGACGAGACGAAACTTTTCATGGCCGGCGATGGCGTCGGCAACCCTGGCCAGCAACTTGGGCG
Source organism: Streptomyces sp. DSM 116793 (assembly GCF_057320905.1). NCBI lineage: Bacteria > Bacillati > Actinomycetota > Actinomycetes > Kitasatosporales > Streptomycetaceae > Streptomyces > Streptomyces sp. DSM 116793. The sequence continues at coordinate 6,642,196 of NZ_CM170494.1, forward strand.
ACGGACGGTGTCGCGCCTCCAGGAATGCGGTGACGCGTTGCTGGGATGCCGGCTGCAGACCCTGACAGTGGAGGCGTTCGGCCAGCTCGTGTGGCGGGGTGTCAGGATCCACGTCATCAGGGCCGAGGACGGGGTAGGCAGCGCTGGGGCCCGATCCCTGAAGCCGGCGCAAGGCTTCGATCAGGTCCGAAGGGGCCTTGTGGAGGAAGGCGAGACCCTCGACGTCCAGGTGGATCTCGGGAGGCACCCACTCGTTGAGGTAGTTGACATAGCCACCGACTTGGCGGGCTGGGTGGAGGACTTCCCTCTCCCCTACCTTGAGCATCCCCGGCCCCGCGTGGTGCGGCGCGGCATGTTGCCATTGCTTGAGCTCGACGACCACGGCGACCAGGGACTCCACCTGAGCGCGGCGACCGAGGAGGAGCCCGTCGACGCGCTGGCTGGTGCCGGGCAGCTCGTACTCCAGCAACAGGTGCAGCCCGCTCAACTCGGCCGCGGAGAGCACCCGAAGCAGCGGTGGCCAACTGTTCTCCCAGCTACGTATTTCCGCTTCGCCAGGAGGGCGACCGTGGATGGTACGGAAGCGTTGAACGCACTCGGTGACGAACTCGGGCTCGGTGATCCTCGCCGCGGCCTGCGCCACCGTTCCTCCGAAAATATGCATGGCCACGATCTATATCAGTGGCCCCATGCGCAGCCGCGTCGGCCCAGGGGCCGAGCACGGTGGCTGATTCGGCCTCTACCTGACCGTACGTGGCTCGGTCATTCTGTCGGACACGGGTGAATTGTCGGTCGGCTTGGTGCGCCGGCGGGTGCTTGGAGTGGCCGGTGGCTTACGTACCGATACTTAAGGGCAAAGCAGGTGAGTTCATGGCCCTTGAGCACGCGACGTCCGAGGTCCGAGTCCGTATCCGTCCGGTGATGGAGATCGTCCCCGACCCGGATGTCAGGGATATCTTGGAAACTTTCTGCGATCATGCCATGGACGCCGTGCCGAACGGCATGGTCCTCACTGTCGACTGTGGTGCCCTACCAGAGGTCAGGGTCCTCCAAGGTGACATCGGCGGCCCGATGGCCCGAGTGAGCGAGTCGCTCGATCTCAGAGGTGTGGCGATGTGCCCCGTCGTTCGATGCACCGACACCGACGAGGTGATGGCGGAGGCGGCGAGTGCGGTGGCTAGGCACCGGAGTGGAGCGTGCCTTCGCGTGACGGTGGCCAGGGATTCAAGCGCCTCTTTCCCGGACGAAAGGCAAATCCGCGCGCTGCTCCGGGGGCTCAAGGCGGAGCCCGAGGAGATCGGTTTGCTCATGGACGCCGGGCCCGTACGGTCCATCGCGGGTCGGGATGGCGCCGTAAAGCGTGTTCTGGAGGGGCTGAGGTTGCTTTCCCCCTGGCGTTGGCGAGAGAGGTGTGTCGCTGCGGGTGCGTTCCCTGTCAATCTCGCCGGCTTCCCCCGCGGCCAGGCGACGCCTGTGCCACGGTTGGATGCGCAGCTGTGGCAGCAGGTCATCAACCGGTGGGATGGCGAGCCGCCGGATTTCGGGGATTTCGGCGTCACGCACCCGCGTATGCCGGTGCATTCCAAGGGGACGCCGGACCCCAACATGCGTTACACGACCAGAGATGACTGGCAGGTCTACGTCTACCCGAGGATCCGCTCCGGCAACGATGACTTCTTCACCCTGAGCCAAGACCTTGTCGCGTCCCCTCACTGGCCGTCGACTGGTGCGCGGACCTCGTGGGGAGACGCCCGGCTCCTCGACTGCGCTCGTCGACGACGGCCGAAAGCCGGAGGTGGTACGGAGTGGCGCGCATGGGCGACCTCACACCATCTTGCCGTGGTATCGGCCAATTTGGAGGCCCTTGGACGCCCATGAGTCCCGGCCCCTATGTGAGGATGTCGTCCTCTTGGCCCGGCCAAGCGAGTTCGATCCCCACCCGGTGGCATATCGCGAGCCAGCGGGAGTCGCTGGGTTCGCGCTCCACCCACAGGACCGCCCGCACGTTCGCGACTCGGGTCCGGAGCAGATCGTGGTAATCGAGAAGCTGGCCCAGGCCAAGGCGTAGCTGTCGCGCCTCATTGGTTCTCGTCAGAGACTTGACCTCACATACGACGAGGTCATCGTCACGCTTGCGCCAGGCGAGGTCGAAGTCCGGATCAGCCGCGTTGGGTGAGAGGACCGTCATGCCCCGCTTCCTGGCAGCCGCCGCCAGATCGTTCTGCAGTCTTCGGTGCGCCTTGAGATTCCGCGTGGCGAGGTCTGCATTCACTGGGCCGGGGCTGGCGGTGGTGGGCACGACGGTGTCGTCCGCGACTCGGTAGTCACAGCCCACGGGCACGGTGGCCGGCTGAGAAGCGATACCCACGGGCATGAGATGGAATCGGATGACTCGTCGCATCGATTCGCCGCTGGGCTCAGGGACCTCCGCGTAGCTGTACGGAGCTGAGGGATCTACGGCGAACTCCCCGATGTAGCGGACGTCATGGACGTCTCCGTCGAAGAGACGCAGCGCCAGGCCCTCTTGCGTGTGGTCACGGATCGCCGAGTTGTTCGCGCTTGCGAAATCCTGGTCGCCGGCGGAGCCTTCACCGATGTAGTGGAAGGTCCCGTCCTCCGCCCATCCGTCACGGCACCCTTGTCCGCGATCGGTGTGTGGGCTGGTGAACAGAAAAACGTTCCTGGATTCCCTACATGTGCTGATGTCGCCGACTCGGCTGCCTCCGTAGAGATCGTGGAGGTCCCCGCGCCGAATCGTGTCCCCGGGCCGCAGTCCCCAGTCGCGTGAGGTGGAGGTACGTCGCTGCTCGAACACCTCACTGAAGGCTCCCCACTGGTCATCACTCAGGCGGTGGGGATTTCCGGCGAAGAGCGTCCGAAATGGCGAGGTTCCCAGGAACCGTGGGTCCTCGACGAACTCACTCCGAGGGACGGGCTCGTCAAGCCACTCATCCATGACGAGTGGTGCGCACCAGCGTTGCCCTGGATCCTTCTGCCAGTACTCGTCCGGATGGGATGCCTGCCGCGTCGGAGGCCCGGTGAATCGACCGCAGCCGATGAGACCGCCCTTGGGCCCCGTGATCCACATGGCGAACCGGTCGCCGCCTGCCAACTCCCTTCTGTGACGCACCACGCTCCACGACCGGAGCTCATGCCCATCCTGACGGAATGAGTCCAGTGCGAACACGTCTTGGTTGCAGGTGAGGAGCCAAGTGTTCATACGTCACTCTCCGGTCGGCCAGCCTGTGGAGTAGGACTCGGAGGCTACGACACGTCGCTGACACACGGTCACCATCATCGAACCACTTGATTGCCCTAGACGCTCCACGTCATGAACCTGACCGGTTCGCGGAGCGCCGCGGACGCTCCGTCGAGGTCGGCAAGACGGGCGGCCAGCGTCGCCTCGGCGAGGCGACGCGGAAGGGCGGCGCTGAACTTCAAGCCGGTCAGGGCGCGTGGATCCACCGCGGGCAGGCAGAGGTGCTCGGTGCCCTCCGCGACGGCCTTCTTCCACTCGTGCGGGGTGATGCCCTCACGCAGCCGGACGTACGTGTCCGTGGGGCGCTGGAGGGGGTCGGAGACAGAGGTGAGCGTGGCGGCGAGGGTGGCATTGGCGCGGTATCCCGCCCACGTCCACCAGCGGACGTTCGTGTCCCGTCCGCCTCGCGTGATCACGGTGCCGCCGGGGTGCACCAGGTCGGTGCTCGCCTCGCGAGCCTGGGCGAGCGCCCCCTCGGCCCGCCGGGTGAGTCTGACCGAAGGCGTTGTACCGAGCAGCACTTCCCGAGCCGCCCGCGTCAGCTCGTACGAGGCGGCGCGGGCGAAGCCGACGCCGCCCCAGCGGGCCCTTCCGCCCCCGTCCACCGGCTCGACGAAACAGCGCCGCCGCGACCAGTCGATATAGGTCACCTGCCAGCTGCGTCCGGCGAGCAGCAGCCGCCGCGGTCCCACGATCTCGTCGGTGAGCAACGCCGGATCAGTCGTACCGATAAGGGTGCGGCCGGACAGCACGGTGAACTCGGGCGCAGCGGTGAACACCGCCGTCAGATCCATGAAGTGACGGAAACCGAAGCGCTGTTCGGCCTCGGGGCCGATGAACATCAGCCCACCGTCCAGGTTCAGGTACCCCTCGTCGAGCAGATGCCGCACGACCGGCTCCGCCGACGCACCGAACGGGCCGAGTCCGCCCCACCAGTCCCGCCACAGCCGGTCGCCGACCCGGTGTTCCTGAAGGCACAGGGCGAGGATCTGCTGAGCCGTGATGTGCCGGGGTTCCGGCGGCGCGACGACCGGTTCCACCCAGCCGCGGGACCAGAGCAGGAGAAGGGCGGCCGCCGACAGCAGCCCGGCCTCGTCCACTGCCAGGAAGAGGCAGTTGCGCTTCGACCCGGGCCGGCGTCCGGTGCGGCCGAGTCGCTGAAGGAATGAGGCAACCGTTGCCGGCGCGTCGATCTGGATGACCCGATCCAGGTCACCGACGTCGATGCCGAGCTCCAGTGTGCTCGTGGAGACGATCACGCAGTCACGGGCCTCCGCAAAGGCTTCCTCCGCCCGGCGCCGCTCGTCCGTGGACAGTGAGGCGTGCGAGAGGAAGGTGGTCACTCCTTTCGCTCGCAGTGCTTCGCCGAGCTTCTCCACGTCCCGGCGCGCCTCGCAGAACACCAGACGCTTCTCGCCCCGGTGCAGCGCCGCGATCACGGTTGCGGCGTTGGCCAGCGAACCTACGTAGTCGAGTTCGATGTCCCCGGGCGGGGGAAGAGCGGGTTCTTGCTCCCGCAGGTGGGGGGCGACCACCCGCGCGGTACGTTTGTTGGCCCCGGAGCCCTGGAGCCAGGTCAGCAAATCCTGCGGGTTGCCCACTGTCGCGGACAGCCCGACACGCTGGACCGGCCGTTCGGCCACTCGCTCCAGCCGCTCCAGCACGGCCAGCAGATGCCAGCCGCGATCGTCTCCCGCGAAAGCGTGTACCTCGTCGACGACGATGGTGCGCAGTCCCGAAAAGAAGGCTCGGTGGTCGACGTTTGCGCTGACCAGCATCGCCTCGAGGGATTCCGGAGTGGTCAGCAGGACATCCGGTCGGTTGCGCAGGATGCGCTTGCGACGGGTGTGGGGAATGTCGCCATGCCAGAGGGATGCGGTCCGCCCCAGCCACGAGGTGTACGTCTCGAGCCGTGGCAGCAGGTTGTTCAGCAGCGCCTTGAGAGGACAGACGTACAGCACCGAGGTGCCGGTCCAGTTCTCCTCCACCATCCGCGACAGGACGGGGAAGCATGCGGCCTCGGTCTTCCCGCCGGCGGTGGGGGCGAGCAGCACCGCGTCCGCCCCGTCCATCAGAGGTGCGATCGCTTCCTCCTGGAGCGGCCGCAGGCCCGGCCAACCCAGGGAGTTCACGATGTGGTGGGCCAGGCCTCGGTGCAGTCGGTCCAGCGGGTCGGAGCCCGCGGGAACCCCCGTCACGGGAGGTCCAGCGCGATGTCATCGGCGCTCGTGGCTGCCGCGGCATTGGCCTCGACGTCGCTCAGCTCCGATGCGTTCACGGTGAGGGCGTAGTGCTCGCGCGGGTCGAACTCCTCGAACTGATCGATACGGTCGAGGACGTCGCCGACGAGCTTCTTCAGGAACAGCCGAGGTGTAACCCCCACCTTGCCGCCCAGCGCTCCGCCCACAGCCTTGGCGAGATCGGCGATGTATGCCTCGTCTGCGAGAGCCTTGACGCGGTCCGGGCTGGACGAGCCACTCGCGTACAGGTCACGAATCGTCAGCCCCAGGCCGATGAGCGAGTCGAGGGTGAAACCGGACAGCCGCAGCTGCACCGCGCGCGGGTTGTCGAAGCGGGGATCGGTGCTGAAGTCGGTGGCCAGCCGCTGTGCCAGCGGCGTCAGCCGCTGCACGCCCTGCTGTCCATCGTAGAAGGCCGGTGTCCCGGTGATCATCAGGTAGAGCCCAGGAAACCGCCCGGAGTGCACCTCGTCGATGAGCTGGCGCAACGCGTTCAGCGCCTTGTCGCGTGCGTCGGAGCGAACCCGCTGGAGCGTCTCCACTTCGTCAAGGACCACGAAGAGTCCGGCATGCCCTGAGTCACGCAGCACGGTCAGGAGGCCCTGCAGGAAGCCGAGGGCACCAAAGTGGTCCAGATCGCCCCGCACCCCGACCGCCTTGCGGGCCGCGGCAGCCACGTGCGGCTGCCCGCCCAGCCAGGCCATGACGGCGGACGCCGTGGCTTCGTCTCCCGCCGCCAGAGCATTCCGGTATCCCCGCAGGGCGATGGCGAACGATGGTGCGTGCCGGGAGACCTCGACGAGCCGGGCCATCATCAGCCGTTCGACCTCGGCAGGCAGCGCCTCCTCCGAAGCTCCAGCGGCGAGAGCGTCCTCTTCCAGGGCGTAGGACCACGCGTCCACCACGGGCCGCAGCGCACTAGGCGGAAATCCGGGTGTGGCCAGCCGCTCGGTCAGGCGGCGGTAGACAGTCTCCAGCTTGTGCAGAGGTGTCTCGTTCTCGGAGACCTGGATCTCGGCGACGGCGAATTTGCGGCGCTTTGCCCGCTCGCCGAGCCACCGGGTGAAGAACGTCTTGCCTGATCCATACTCACCGCGGACCGCTTTGAAGACGGACGCCCCTGACGAGACGGCATCGAATTCAGCGTTGAGCGCCTCCTCGAATCGCTCTAGACCAGTCGCGAGGAGGTCGAGCCCGCTTTCGGGGACGGCGCCACGCCGCAGAGCGTCGATGACATCACGGCGCCGCGCCGCGCTGACGGGTCCGGTCCGGCCGGGGCTGTCGGTACTCACCCCATCAGTCTCGCACTGCGTCAGGCGGTCCAGGCGGTCCTGCCATTGCGCTTGACTCACGGTTGGTGACTTGGTGCAATCGTACGTTCACCGTTCAGCTTCTATCGGGGAGACGACCCAGCGTGGCGCTCGACGGCCTCAATCTAGGCAACGTTCTCAAGGACGTCGCATCCGGAACTCTTCAGCTTCCTGATTTCCAACGCGAATGGAAATGGGACGACGAGCGGATCAGGGCCCTCATCGCGACAGTGACGCTCGACTACCCCCTCGGCGTCGTGATGGCGCTGCAGACCGGTGGTACCTCCCAGTTCAAGCCCCGTACGCTCAACGGCGCGGAGTCCGCCGAGGGTACGACGCCCGAGCTACTGCTCCTTGACGGGCAGCAGCGCATGACCTCCCTGTTCCAGGCGCTTCACCGGGACCGGCCGGTCGAAACCGTCGACGCGCGGGGCAAGGAACTCAAGCGCTGGTACTACATCGACATCGCCAAGGCCATCGGAGCACCGGCGGACCGCGACGACGCGGTCGTTTCCGTGCCTGAGGACCGGATTCTGCGGTCCGACTTCGCACGCAGGGTCGTCCGTGACCTCAGCACGGTCGAGAAGGAGTGCGCGGAAGGCTTCTTTCCGCTCCACCTCGTGTTCGACACGCAGCGCGTGAACGAATGGCTCCAGGAGTTCGTGAAGGTTGATACGGCGAACTGGGGCATCTGGAGCGACTTCCAGCAGCATGTGCTCAACCATGTGCAGCAGTTCCAGGTGCCGATGATCAAGCTTCCGGCCTCCACCACCATGGACGCCGTGTGTGCCGTGTTCGAACGGGTCAACACAGGTGGTGTGTCGCTCAACGTCTTCGAGTTGCTCACCGCCACCTACGCGGGCAATCAGGAGCATGTCGCGGAGCGCGGCGACTACTACCGGCTCCCGGTGGAGTGGGAGCAGATCAAGAAGGACCTGACGTCGTCCTATGCGGTGTTCGGCCGCCTGGAGGCAGGCATCGAGGACGGTCTGAGCAGCAGCGACTTCCTGCAGGCCGTCGCACTCGTCCGTACCTGGGAGGAGAAGCAGGCCGGCCAGCGCAGCTCGGTCTCCTGCAAGCGCCGCGACCTGCTGCGGTTGCCGCTGGCGGACTTCCGGCGCCTCGCGCCCCGGGTGGCGGAGGCGTTAAAGTGGGTCGGGGCGTTCCTGGAGCGGCAGTGCATCGTCCGCACCGGCGACCTCCCGTACCGCACCCAGCTCGTGCCGCTGGCCGCCGTCCGCGCCGTCCTGGAGGAGGAGCTTGACACGCCCGGCGCGGACGAGCGGATCGCCCAGTGGTACTGGTGCGGGGTGCTCGGCGAGATGTACGGCGGATCGACCGAGAGCCGCTTCACACGCGACGTGGAGCAGCTCATCGGCTGGATCCGCGGTGAGGAAGGAGTCGCCCCCGACACGATCGCCGAAGCGGCCTTCCTGGACGACCGGCTGGACAGCCTCACCACCCGCAACAGCGCCGCCTACAAGGGCATCTACGCGCTGCTGGTCAAGCAGGGCGCGGTGGACTGGTACTTCACCGAGGCCCCCCTCACGGCGGGCCGGCTGATCGAGTACAACGTCGACGTGCGACAGATCTTCCCCAAGGGGTGGGTCGCCAAGAACGCCCCGGCGCAATCGGCCAAGGCGAACTCCATCGTCAACAAGACGCCGCTGTCCTTCCGGGCCAGCCGAAGCCTCGTGGGCTCTCCCGCCGTATACCTCAAGTCGCTCACGCTGGAGTCCGGGATGCGACCCGAGTGGTTCGACGACGTCCTCGCCACTCATCTCATCGATCCGTCGGACCTGCACGATGCGGACTTCGACCGCTTCTACGAGAACCGTGCCCGGCAACTGCTTGAGCTGGTGAGATCCGCCATGGGCAAGCGCACCGTCTTCCGTGACACGGCGGGCTGGTGAGCGCGAGGATGTCGCAGACACCATCTGAGGAGCGGCTCCGCGAGCTCCGAGGCAAGCTGATCCCGGTTGCAGAGCTCCTCGCGCTCTTCGGCACGAGGGTGCGGAACGACCAGTCCGTTTTGCTCATCACACAGACGCTCAAGGACGCTGGGCTTTCGACCGTTCCCTACTTTGCCAACTGCAACGGCAAGGCAGATGTGCACGTCGTGCCCCTCGAATCCGTGGCCGAGCTGGAGCAGGAGCCGGATGTTCAGGAGGGGGAGGGGGACGGGGTGACGCCTGTATCGCTCCCCCAGCATTCCTTCCGGATCGGGGATCTCCCGGCGTCGCACAGCGGGGTCGACTGTGTGCCGTCCGACGCGTCGGTGGCCCAGGCCACGTATCTCATGCGCACCAAGAACTACTCCCAGGTGCCCGTCATCGATGGCAGGACGACTCTGCACGGTGTGGTCACCTGGAGTTCGGTCGCCAAGATGTACGAGACCAACGCGCCGACCACTCTGTCGAAGGCCCTGGTGGACGACCCGCCGATAGCCGACTCGCGTCAGGACTTCTTCTCCCTCCTGCCGATCATCAGTGAGTACGGCTACGTGCTCGTGCGTGACAGCAGCGGACAGTTCACCGGCATCGTCACCGGGGCCGACATCACGGAGCGTTTCGACGCCACGGCGTGGCCGTTCTTCGTCGTGGGCGAGATCGAGTTCCGGCTTCGCAAGTGCCTCGGCGCGGCCCTGGAACCGGACAACATCCGCGCGGTACAGCCGAACAACAAGAAGACCGGCCAGATCACCGATCTGATGTTCAACGGCTATGTGAAGCTGCTCGACGGCCATCAGCAGAACCGGGCACTCCGCCCCCTCGCCGACCAGAACTGGCAGGCTCTCCGCTGGACGGGCGTGGACCGGGTCCAGTTCGTGCATCAGCTTGACCGGGTGCGGGCGATCCGCAACATGATCGCGCACTTCGACCCCGAACCGCTGTCGAAGAGGCTCAGCGACGAGCTGCGCCAGTTCGTCGGGCTGCTGCGGCAGCTCACCTGACTGCCGGGCGCCCTCTGCGGGTTACGCCAGCTCGAACTGGTCCCGCAGCAGCCCCGGGTGCAGCCGCAGCGTCCTGCCGTCCGGCAAGGTCTCCAGGACCTGCACACCGTCGTGGTTCAGCAGCTGCCGCAGTACGGCGGCGAAGCCGTCGGCCGCCCTGGAGGCGGGTAGGCCGATGCGCTGCGCCAGCGCCGTCACGGGAAGCGTGCCTCCTACGTCCAGCAGGGCCCGTACGGCCTTCTCGACCCGGGCCAGCTCCGGCGGGCGCGGTCTGCGGGCGAGAAGGTCCACCTGAGCCTTGAAGATTTCGGAAGCCATCAGTCCGTCGACGAGCGCGTCATCCGGAGCGACCGGCTTCGCGGAGAGCAGGGCGCCGTCCCCTTCCGAGGGCACCAGCGCCATGTCGAAGAGCGAGTCGTGGCTCTTGGCCAGCGCGACGTCTGTCTTCGCCCGCTTGGACTGCTTCTTCGGGGCGGGCGTCACGGCAGGCCGTGCCGGCGTCGGCTCGTCCTCAGCCGCGCCGAGCGACCACCATGGCGGCTGCTGGTTGCCCAGCTCGCGCCAGCCGCTCGGCGGCTCCGCCCCGAAAGGGAGGAAGGCGAGCACCGGAATGGCGACCTCGGCCAGGGAGGCACCGCCGTGGTAACCGGCCTTCTGCGAGGTGTAGCGCGAGTCGGCGTCCCACAGTGTGACGATCTCCCCACCGGACACCGGTGCGACCACGCGCGGTCCCGAGAGAGCGATCTCCGTCTCGGCGAGCGGACCCGCTCCCGACCGGTGCCGGGCGGACTCCACGCGGTCGGGGTCGGCCTCGACCCGCACCCCGTGCCGGTCGATGACATGGCCGTGGTCGCTGGTGAGGATGACCGCCCGGCCCTGGGCGGCGGCGAAGCGCAGCAAGTCCCGCAGCCGTCCTATGTCCCCGAGCCGCCAGGTGCCGTCTCCGAGCTTCTGCTCGGTGGCGAGCCGGTCATCGATGGTGTTGAGCACCACGGCGACATGAATGCGGTCACTGACCAGCGCCTCGTGCAGCTCGGGCCCAAGTGGGGCACCGCTGGTGTCGCCACGCAGGTCGTCCTTGTGGAAGACGGCGGCCTCCTCCTCGCCCCAGAAACGGTGCTGGGGGAAGAGCCTCTTCTCGTCGGCCTGGGTGCCGCTCATCAGGCGGGCGGCGAACAGGGAGGTGCGCGATACGGCCGTGACGGTGGGCAGCGCGGCGGCCATCGCCCGGCGGACCGGGGCGCCCTTCGCCTTGGGCAGCGGGTCGTACTCCACCCAGTGGTCGCGCAGCTCCTCGCCGAGCTGGGCGGCGATGGCGGCGCTCATCCCGTCGAGGACCAGAAGCAGCAGCCGGCGCTTCCCGGCCTTCACCACGGGGGCGACGATCTTGGGCAGGAAGGTTTCCACCGTCAGCATGTCCTCCGGTGGTCTGCCGCCCGCCGTCCAGGCCGCGAGGGACCGGGCGAAGTGGCGGTCGATGTTCCGGCGGCGGTCGCGTACGGAGGTGCCCAGGGCGTCGTAGGCCGATTTCAGCGTCGCATCGGGGTCGCCGCCGGACTCGATGTGGTCGAGCGCGAGGTCAACCCAGCCGGTGTCGGTGACGTGTCGGCCGATCCCGACCCGCACGCTTTCGCTCTCCGCCTCGGCGCCGATCGCCGGTTTCGTCGCGAGCCACTGGGTGAGCCGCTGCGCCATGCGGGCCCGTTCGATACGGGGCCGGGCATCGGGTTCAGGTGCGAGCCGGTGGTCGTCGAGCGCGGCCACCGCTTGCTCGATCCGCGCCCGATGGCCGGCCAGGAGTGCTTCACCGACGGCGGTGAAGCGGGCCTCGAGCCCCGCGGCCAGCAGGGGACTCGTACGGGTTGCCTGTTCCGCGCCGAACTGCCGCGCCAGCGAGGCCGCGCGGTCGCCCACGGAACCGGACAGACGGCGCGCGGTCGCCGCCGACTCCTCGTGGGCCGACCGTCCCGTCAGCAGCAGCCCCGAGGCGAACTCCTCGCAGGCGCGGCCGAAGGCCGCTACCAAGGCGTCCAGGGCCTCGCCGCGGGCGGGCGGCTCGTCGCCGAACCAGCGCTCGGCGCGCCCCCGGGCCCGGTAGTTCTCCGCGTCCGCATCCGCGTCGGCATGCACCCACAGCGCGGCGCAGACCAGTCCGAAGGCGACGGCATCCGGCCCGTGCTCGGTCTCGACCAGGGCGAGCAGTGCCCGCCCGGCCTGGCCCGCCTGGTCCGACGAGCCGAGGAACTCGCGGATACCGGCCCGCTCGGGCGCTCGCAGCGCCAGATAGCGGTCCGGGCCGCCCGACGCCAGCGACCACTGCAGCAGCGTCTGGATGTCGAGTTCATCGCCGTTCACGGACAGGGCATGCCGCTGGTCGCGGTCCGGGTCGTACCGGCCGATGCCGAGCCTGCGGAGCGTGAGTTCGCTCAGCGCCTTGTCCCTGGACAGCACCCCGCCGGGAAGCCGAGGCCAGCCGCCCGGCGGGGTGGCGTCCAGCAGCGCCTCGGCGGCCCAGGTCTCGTCGACCAGCCAGCGGTCGGCGCTGACCGCACCGAAGGATTCCCGGACGATGTCCCAGGTGTCCACCGCGTTGACGCGGTGCCGGTGCACCTTGGCCAGCAGGTCGGGGCCGAGTTCGGCCTCTTCCCGGTCGGTGAGCACCACCAGCACGTCGGGTCCGGGCGCCGCCGGCGCCTGGTGCGCCAGCACCAGCTCGTACGCGGCGAGCGGTGAGGGCGCGACGGCCACCGACGCGTGCCGGTGATCGCCCCATGCCAGTTCGGCCGGGCCGTCCCAGCGCGGCGCGGCGCGCAGCAGCACGGCCCGGCGCTTGCCCGGGTTCAGGCCGCGCTGGGACGCCAGGTACTGGGCGATGGTGGCGGAGTTGAGCCGTACCGCACTGGTGGTGGCCTCCGCGCTCGTGCTCGTCGTCACCGCACCCGCCTTGTTCCGCTCATTCCACGACCCGCCAACTGATCTCGATCATCGCATCGGGTTCCGTGGCCGTCAGGTCGTCCAGTTCGGCCCGGAGCTGGGCGATCGCTTGCGATGCCTTGGCCCGTCCGCCGCCCGAACGACGCGCCGCACGCGGGCCGGGGAGCAGGTGGTTGGTGGACACCGGTGGCTGGGCGGTGTCGTCGTTCAGGCTCACCGCGTTGGGCGTGGTGAGCTGGGCGGGCGGGGAGACGGGGGCTGGCGGAACCGGAACCGTGGGGGTGGGCGGCTGCGGGCGGGCTGCCGCCTGGCTGCGCTCGATGACCGCGACGATGGACTTCCGCGCGTCCCGCAGGGCGTCCTCGAGCCGCATCGTGCGCTGATCTGCGCGTGCCGCGCCGCGCAGCGCCTCCAGCACCGCCTCGCCCTGAGGCCCGTAGTTGGGCGCGAGCTTCAGCATGTCCCAGGCTGCGACGACGAGCGCGTCGGCGACGGCCTTCGCCTGCTTGATCGAGGCCCCATAGCGGCCGGCGGACGCCTCGCCCAGGTCGAAGGTGGCGAAGGTGGTGATGATCTGCTTGGCCGCCGCCGAACCTCCCGCTGTGCTCTCGGAGAGGTCGCGCAGCTCCTTGAGCAGGTCGCGGGAGCGGCGGGCGAGGGTCAGCCTGCCCGACGCGGACTCGTCGGCCCCGTCCAGGCCGAGCAGCTTCGCGTGCTTCTCCAGCTCCTCGACCAGCGTGTCCGTGTGCGGCTTGTAGTCGCGGGCCTTGGCCGTGATCTGCCGGGCGAAGTGGCCGACCAGCCGCCCCCGGCGCAGCTTCGGGGGCTGCTCGCCGAAGATGTCCCAGAAACGGCGCCCCGCCTCCTCCCAGACCGCTTGGTCCGGGAGCGGCTGGGAGCGCAGACCGTCCTGGGGTTTGATGGCCGAGGGTTCGGGCGCCGGGTCGAGCAGCGAGCCGGCGCGCACCCACACCCGGTCGTCCATCTCCGCGTACGAGGCGATGACCAGGTTGACGAGGAAGGCGTCGAGACCCATCGGCTCGGGTCGGTCGATCCACTCGGTCAGTTTGACCACGCTCAGGTCGCCCGGGCCACCGTCGCTGCGGGCCTGCAGGTTGAAGTGGTCCACCCAGCGGTTGGAGGGCCGGAAGTAGACCTCTCCCTGCTGGCCGAGTCCGAGGGGCGCGGCGATCCGGCGCATCCACACCCGGTCCTTCGAGGGAACCTCGACCTGCCGCTCGGCGGATTCCGTCGCCGCCCGGATATGGCCGAACACAGTACGGGCCTGCGCGGGCGTGACCGCCGTGTGGGTGCCATCAGGGTCGAGGTCGGGGTGCGCGGGGAACTGGTGCGCCAGCAGCTTCTTCACGATGTGCCGTGCCCCGTCGGACAGCGTCTGGCCGATGGAGACCTTCAGATCGGGCACGTCACGCAGCGACTCGAAGTGGTCGTCGAAGGACACGTCGACGTCCGCCGCCTTCTTGTCCGCACAGCCGTACGCCTGCTTGAAGGCCGCCGTCACCGTCTTGATCAGGGATTCCCGCTGCTCTTCGAGGAGAACCCTGGCCCGTGCCCGGTTGTCGGCGTTGAGGTGCTGGGCGTAGTGGGTGTCGAAGCGCCGCTGGTCGGCCAGCGCGTAGTCGATGACGACCAGCCTCTGGAAGTCCTTGTAGCGGGGGGCGGACAGGTAGGTGGGAATCCAGCCCACGGTGCGGGTCCCCGTACCGGACTGCTCGCGCAGCGCGCGCAGCCGGTTGACCGCCTCGACGGGACCGTGTTCGCTCTCCTGGTACGGCAGGTCGATGACCAGCCGCCACAGCCCGTCCTGGCTCGGGGAGAACTCGTGGTCGGGCAGGTTCTCGTGGTCGTTGACATCACCGATGACCACCTCCGCCGTGCGGTTCGAGCCGCGCCAGACGAGCGCCAGATCGTCCGCGCTGCCCAGCCGCTCGTGCACCTCCAGGCCCAGCTCCTTGGCCAGCAGCCGCCTGGCCAGGGCCCGGCGGTTGGAGCGGTTGTTGTTCACGTTCGCGTTGGCGATGACGGAGTCGACGTCCACCCCGGCCAGTTCCAGCCGTACGCCGGGGTTGAGCTTGGTGCCGGTGGCCTTGATCTCCACGAAGTGGGTGGCCCACTCGTCGACCTTCGCCTTGATCATTCCGACCTCCGCCCCCGGGATGGGGGAGAGGACCGAGCCGTGGTTGAGGGCGCCGAGTCGCCGGATGGTGAGATCGCGGAGGGCGGGTACGCCGGGGGCCAGCGCGGACAGCAGCAGCGTGCACATCAGCCGGTTGTCGCCGACGAAGCCCCGGCAGCGTTCGAGGAGCTGCTGGTCGGTAATGGTCTCGCGGCGGTGCTGGTAGCGCTCGACGTCCTCCTCGGTGATCTCGTACGTCCCGAGGAGGTGCGGCCGCAGTTTGGTCCGGTACAGCTTGTCCGCGACCTTGAACTCCACCTTCAGGCTGTCCACGAACGGCTTGTCGCCGCCGTCGGCGATGACCGGGTAGAGGTCGCCCAGCGGGATCAGGTTGTCCAGCGTCGCGTCGTCCCGGTGGTTGGCGAGGAGCTGGCCCATGAGCTTCAGGCCCGTGCGGGAGCGCTGGAGGGCGGAGGAGATGTGGACGAGCGTGTCCATGAAGGCGGGGGAGAACGGGTACGTCAGCCGGAACGACTCCTCGTCGGCGCCGGTCGTCGCCTCGTCCGAGCCGAGCAGCACGTCCCAGATCTGGGGACCGACCCGCTTGATCTTCGCGAAGGCGGCGTCCAGCTTGGCGGCGGCCTCCGCGTCCTTGGGCGTGAGAAGGCGCGCGTGGGCGATCTGAGGGAGGTTGCGGTCCTCCAGCGTGATCTTGTCGAAGCGGCCGGAGGCCAGGTTCAGGCTGTCCTGGATGGCGGTTTCGGCCGCGCCGGAGGTCTCCTCGCCGACGAGTTCGCGCAGGTCGCGCTGGCGGGCGATGAACGACACGATAGGAATGGCGCGGCGCGAGTCGGCGCCCTCCACGAAGTTTGTGATCTTGTCGGTCTCGCGGGAGACGAACTTCTGGTCGTGGATGCGGTTGGCGAGCCAGAGGATCAGCTCGTCGAGGAAGAGGATCAGCCCGTCGTAGCCGAGCGACTTCGCGTGCTCGGCGATGACGGCGAGGCCGGCGTCGAGGGAGATGAACCCGTGCTCGTCCTCGGCCGCGTGCCGGGCGAAGCCGGGGAACCAGGTCATGCTCGCGTCGTGCACGAGCTTCGCGCGAAGCTCGGCCGGGGTGCTGGGATTGACGAGGTTCAGGTTCACCTCGCCGCCGTCCAGCTCCTCGGCTGCGAGCGCGGTGTTGAGCAGTTCCGGCGTCCAGCTGAACGGGTCGCCCCACTCGTCGTCATCCTCGCCATCTCCGGTGGCGCCGGGGGTGGGGGCGTCGGCGAGCCCGGCGATGAAGGCTTCGTCGCCGACGCGGCGACGGTGCGAGCGGATGTCCTCGAAGAGCGAGTCCGTCCGGTACACCTGCGGGGTGGGGGCGTCCTTGTGCTGGGGCAGGGACTTGACGTGGCTGACGTAGCCACCGAGAACGCGCTGCTCCAGGGACTTCGCACCGAGCATGTGGTAGGGGACGAGCAGGAATCGTTTGCCGTCGGTGCCCAGCCACTCGTGCTTGGTCAGCACCGGGTCGAAGTCCCCGCGGCTGCGGATGGCCGGGTCGCCCCGGAGGAGGGCGTGGAGGACGGCCATGAAGTGGGACTTACCGGAACCGAAGGAGCCGTGGAGATAGGCGGCCTTCGAGGTGTGCCCGTCGAGGGACGCCTTGATGAGGCTGAGGGCCTCGTCGAAGTTCTCCAGGAGCCGCTCCGTGACGACATAGTCGCGCAGCGCGCGAGCCGCCCCCTCCTCGGTGACGGCCTCGGCGAGCTTCAGCACGAAGTCGGAGGTCGAGATCGACGTCTTGATGTCGATGACGTCACGGAGGAGAGGTGCCGTGCCGGTGGCGTTCGGGGCCATCTGTGTCTCGCTTCTCCTGGTTCCTGCGTCCTGTGTGCGCGTGAGCGCGTGGGCCTGGACAGCAGGGTCTGCCCCCTGGCCCGGGGCGGCGACGGTTACGGATGGTCTCCGCGCGGCCCCGGTGCGTCGTCGTCAGCCGTCGTGAGTCGGTCGTGCGACGGCTGTGGCCCGTACACGATCGTAACGGTTTGCGTAGGGGAGGGAGCCGGTGTGCGGGGCGGGCCGGTGGTGGGTGGAGTGGCCGGTGGGGGAGGGAGTGGTGGTGGGGGGAGCGGACTACAGGTTGTCGAAGTCTCCGGCGGCCATTCCGGCCTTACGGTCCAGTTCAACGCAGGTGCGTGATGAATGTGGCCCAGGCCGCCCGACTGACGCGTATGACAGGACCGGCTGAGTGCTTGCTGTCGCGGAGCAAGACACTGCGGGAGAGGTTGTCGGCTACCTTGACGCAGTTGCCCTGGCCGCCGCTGTAGCCACTCGTACGCCAGGCCGCCTCCATGAGGTCCAGCGATATGTCGGTTTCATTGCTCATGACTGGTACTCCTTGGCAACACAACGGATCAGAGCGAGCGATTCCGTCGGTGGCAGCGCTGCGGTGCGTGCGTCGTCGAAGAGTTCGCGATAGCGAGCGACTTCGAGTTCCCGCTCCATCCAGATGTTGCCGGTCGGCGTTTCTGACAACACAAGGTCGAGCGATGCCAACTGCGGAAAGCTGAGAAGAAGGTACGGCCCGAACATACTTGAGTGCGCACCGCGTGAGAACGGCAATACCTGCACAGTGATGTTGGGCTGTTCCGCCATGGCGGCCATGTGCTCCAGTTGTGCTCGCATCAGGGCCGGGCCGCCAACCTGCTGCCGCAGGACCCCTTCGGACAGTACGGCCCAGAAGTCCATGGGGGTTTCGCCGATCAGTCGTTCTTGCCTGGTGAGCCGCACCTGGACGAACTGTTCGATCTCCTCGGGTGTCTGCCAGGAGCGCGAGGCCACCGTTACTGCCCGCCCGTACTCCGCTGTCTGTAGGAGTCCGGGGACGAGTTGCACTTCGTACGTTCGGATGCTGTCGCAGATGGCCTCCATCTCGATCTGGTCGCGGTAGGCGTCACCGAGTACGGACTCGTACTGACGCCACCAGCCGTCGCGTCGCCGACGATTTGCCCTGCGCGCCAGTGCAGCGAGGCGCTCGCGTGCCTCGCTGTCTTCGACGCCGTATGCGTGAATGAGGGCGTTCAGATCCGGCGTGCGGACGGGAACGTGACCGTTCTCGATGCGGCTGATCTTCCCCTTGGTGCAGTCGAGGACTTCTGCTGCATCGGCGGTGGAGAGGCCCGCGTTCTCGCGGAACCGGCGGAGTTCGTCACCGAGTTGGCGCCCCAGCACGGTGGAGGGTTTGACGGTTGGCATACGTCACTACCTATCAGTGCTCAGGGCTTGAGGGCTCTCCAAGTAGCACGAACGAGTGAATCGAGAAGCGATTATTCATGCAACGTTGCGCGAACCTCTGCAGCGAGAGCAATCTGCTCAGGACGGTTCGAACCGCCATCAGTCCACAGGGACTTGATTGAGAGCTACCGACCCCCAGGGGGCGTCATGGCAGAGCACTCCACCGCTCACGAAGTGAAGTTCCGGCTGCCTCGTCGGCGGCGCAGCGTCCCCAGGGCGCGTGCGTTACTGCATTCAGTACTCGGTTCCTGGGGCATCGGACAGGCAGCGGAGACTGCTGAGCTGGTCCTCTCAGAGCTGGTGACCAACGCGATGCGAGTACGTGTGCCGCGTGACCGGCTGGTCGGAGTGCGGATCGCGTGGCTGCAGGAAGAGAGCATGCTGCGCCTGGAGGTCAGTGACGCAGGCGAAGGGAAACCCGAGGTACGGGCGCCAGGCGAGGACGAGACGGGCGGGCGCGGGCTGCTGCTCGTGGAGGCGCTGGCTCAACGCTGGGGGTTCGAGCAACGGGCATGCGGGATCGGGAAAACGGTCTGGGCAGAGCTGCAGGCCCCAGACCTCGCTACTGGCCGCGACGGTACCCAGATCGCTGCGGTAGCGGTCCGTGAAGGTCAGTGTGTACGAGTGTGCGGCGCCTGGCGAACGGTTCGAAGCGTGGGCACTGAGCGTTCTGCGTCGGGCAGCAGTTGCACTGTCGTGCTTGAGATGGACGACGGGTTCGAACTGCGGGTCGGCGCCGCCGCGCCGTTGACCGTACGAGGGCCGGGTGGCCCCTCCCCGCGCAAAGGCGGGGAGGAGGACACATCGGGATAGCTGCTCAGCCCTTGGTTGAGCGCCGGCCACGAGCAGCCGGGGCAGGCCGCCAGGCCCGCAGGTCGTCATCGGTGAGGCCGTGTTCACCCTGCTGGGTGGTGCGGTAGCCCGCGAAGAAAGCTGCGGGAGAGCTGCCGTAGAGCGGGTCGAAGTCGTTGTGCCACTGTTCGAGCCAGGGCTGAAGTTCGAGCAGGCCCGCGAGCAGCGGCGTCATCTCCTCGGAAGACAGCCCGTCGTGATTGGTGAAGTACGTGGCGAGCGCCTGCGCCTGCTCCCGGTGGTCCCAGCCCGCCCAGCCGAACAGCATCGGTGTTCCGGAGATCGCCCCGGTCGCATACGAGATGAACCGCTCCTTCGGCACGTCCAGCTTGCCTCGGGCACGCCAGTAGGACGGCTTGAGGAAGTCTGCTGAGGTGTACTTCGGCGGTACAGGGATCGTGTCTCGGATTTTCCGCTTCGCGGGCTCGTCCGGAGCGGCGTCCTCCTTGCGCTGGAGGTCCCAGACGTGCTCCCAGTCTTCGCGCTTCTTCAGGCCGCTGGGCTTGTAGCGGAGCGCGGGGAGGAACGGCACGTGCTCCTCGGCGAGGAGATCGGTGACGATGGTCGCCAGTTCTGTGCGCGGGGCGTACAGCTCCGCGACAGACACGAAGTCCTCATCGAGGGACAGCGCGGAGGTGAGCTGGTCGCGGGTGAGGATGGTCGGCTGTCCATCTTGGAACCACAGCTCACGGTTCTCCATCCGGTCGAGGAGCCAGGACTTGAGCGCGCGCTTCTGGAGAACATCCCAGCCCTCGGTGGCCCAGCGGCGCTTGTACTCGGGGCGCTCCAGCATGCCGATGGCGCGAGAGGTTTCGATGACGTCGATGCGCTTCTGGACGACGGCCTTGTAGGCGTCGGACCAGTGGTCGGGTAGCTCGGTGATGGGTGTGGAGTTGTGGCGCTTGAACCACTCGTCTGATGCCTCGCCCTTCTCAACGCGACGGGCGAGCACGATCTCGAAAGCACGCTCGCCGAGGGCGAGTCGGGGGACTTCCACTTCGGGCGCGCGAAGGTCTTCGGAGTGTAGGCGATAGAGGGAGTAGACCTGCCAGTCGAGTTCCTCCTGCATTGCGATCATCTTGGCCCGGGTGGAGTACCACTTATTCCGGCATTCGCTGAAATGTGGAGCGCTGGGGGTGCGTGAGTCTGGGTCGGTTAGCGCGGAGGGACTGGTGTCAGCAAGATCCCTGGCAAGCATATCGAGTTTCGCTGCAAGCTCGGTGGGAAATTCTCCGGGTAGGGGAAATTCTCCCATTGGGGTGCTGTTGAACTGGAAGAAATCTTCGAAGGGGAAGGTGCTTTGGCGCGCCCCCTTTGTGTCAACGGTGCTGCCCATATTGTGGCTTGCTTGTTTGAGCCAGAAGCAGGCAGTCGAGCTATTGAGTAGTCCGAGCAGTCGTAGATGCTCCTCTTCGCCTGCCCCTTTCTCTAGTTTGATCACAGGAGCAGAACGGTTGAATACCTTCCCGCCTCGATCAAGCACAAAGTGGTTGTGTGTCGCGACAAAAGCAAATGTGATCGACAGTGGAGTGCGGTAACGTTCAGCTACCCAGCGATACCAACCCCACCATGCCTTACCGAGGTCATGCTGAGTCTGGCCATCAAAGTCAGTAGTGGAACGGAGGTGGCTCCGTGTCTTCCACAGCAGGCGCGCCCAGGGGGCGCCAGCATCGTAAGGCAATGGGTTAAGGTCGTCATCGTAGGGTGCAATAGCGCTTTCCGTGCAATGGCATTCCCAATCTCTGACTACCTCTCCAACGATGAGCTTCCTGGCAAGGCCACCCGTGATGCGCTGTCGCCGAAGGGCCTCCGGGGTGCTGATGAACGCGTCGTCTTGCCCGGGGAAGCTGGCGAAACCGATGTCTCGAGCCAGAACACTCCTCAGTTTGATTCGCCCAGTTTCCTCGATTTTTTTGTTGAGTTCGACGGCGCCGTCAGTGAGCATCCAGGGATGTTTGCGAAAATACTGATCGCGGGGCAAGTCATCTACAGAGACCCACTGGCTTTTTGACCCCGGATGGTCGATCTGCTGAGTGATTGCCTGCCAGACCAGGCCCTTCTTGCCCAACTCCGGTGCTGTCGGTTCACCTTGAATTCCGCGTACGGTTCGAATGGTGTCTGTGCGGACACTTCCAGGGCGGCGTCGGCCCACAAGGATTACTGTAGGTGTGCCGTGGCCTGGAATGTGAGCTCCTGATGTGTCAATAACTTCCGTCAGCTCAACTTTGTGCGCAAAATATTCCTCAATTAGCTTGGTTCCGAACTCTCGCTTTGTGAAGGAACTCGCAGTGATCTGGCCCACCATTCCATATCCGTGCCCGTGAGGCGATCCGGACTTCGCGAGCTGAAAGAACCGCTCTACAAAGGGGACAGATAGTGCATATTTGCCTGCGCAAGACAAATAAAGGTCACGGTACAAGATGTTCAACTTCTTGTCCTTGACCGTGATGTATGGCGGGTTTCCTACCACTACGTCGTACTGGTCGCGTGTGAGGATATTCTTGTATGCCTCCTCGTGTATGTCCTCGGTTGCATAAGAGAATTCTGCCAGCTCATCCTTTTGGTCAGTTACGAACTCAAGTTCACCCTGTCCACTAGTGCCGCGAACGCCGATCTCAAGCTGGCGTCCCTGGATGAGGGAATCGCCCACCGCCAAGTGAATCGGCCAGTCGTATCTGTTGGCATCTGCCAGCGTCCGCACGTTCCCAGCGGCCATCCCGGCCATCAACAACCGGAACCGCGCAATAGCCACCGCGAACGGATTGATGTCAACCCCGTGCACCGCGTTCAGCGCATCCCGCACCCGCTCATGCACATCCCGCCCCGGCTCCCGCTCCGCGAACAGCCGAACCATCCGCCGAAACGCCCCCAGCACAAAGTGGCCCGACCCGCACGTCGGGTCGATCATCTTCAGCTCGCCGAACTTGCCGCCCAGTTCCCGCACCACCGGGTCCATCGTCCGGTCGAGGATGAACTCCTCCACGAACTCCGGTGTCTGCAGCAGCGCATACGTCTTCCGGGCCGACTCCGAAAGCCACTGGTACAGGTCGCCCAGGAACCGGGTGTCCCACCCCTTCGTGGGGTCGTCCTCATCCAGCGGGTCGGTGAAGTCGTGGACCAGTCGGTCGGCGTCCTCCCCCTCGCCCCGCTCGCGCCAGAACTCCACCAGCGCCCGAGCCGCGTCATGCGACAGCGGAATCTGGTACAGCGGATTGCGCCGCTTGTCGAACAGCAGCTTCCCGGCCTGCCCCGCGCCCAGCTCCTCGAAGGCCCGCTCCAGCCAGCCCCGGTACGTCGGGTCCGGGTCCTCCTCCACGTACTGCGCGTACCGAGCCTCCGCCAGGTCCCGACGCTCCGCATCCGGCCCCGTCAGGTACGGCTCCGCGATCAGCCGGTTGTCCTCGCAGAACCGTACGAACACCGTGCCCAGCACCCACGCCACCGCGACCTGCGTGACCCGCTCGTCCAGCCAGGCGTTCCACGTCGCCGCCGTACGCCCCAGCTTCCGGGCCTCGTCGTACTCCGCCCGCAGCCGGCCCGCGACCGAGTCCGCCGCCCTGATCCGCTCCACGCGGTCCGCCGACAACTCACCCTCAGCCGAAGCCAAACGCGCATCCAGCCAAGCACTCCACCTCGGAGTCGCCGGATCCGCCTTGCTCGCCTTCTCGAACTCCTGCCGCAGCGGTTTGAGGACCGACTCCCCATCCTTGACCTGCTTGGTGAGATCCACCTCGATCGCCTTGACCTGCTTGATCAGGTCGGTCCGCAGCGCTGGAGCGTCAATCACGTCGTCACATCTCCCGTGTTCCCCGTTGTCCCCAATGTGCCCATCGCCTCGGCGGCTCGCACCCCGCCGTCAGCCGTCCGCGGGCAGACCCGCATGCGCCGACGCCTCGGCCCGGTGGGCGTTGGCCACCCACGACTCGGGCAACTCAACCCATTCTCCCAGCCCCGACTGGTACGGCACAGCGACCGCGCCCAGCCTCGGCGGTCGCGCCGGGTCGTTCTGCGGGCACAGCAGCCACAGCCCGCGCCCTCCGTCCCGCGCCGCGTCGGCGAGCCGTTCCAGGACTGCCATGGCGTCGTACCGCGCGAACGCTCCCGCGTCCGTCAGCAGCACAGGTGATCCTGACGAGCCCCGTGCCCCCGCCTCCCGTGCCCCCGACACCAGCTCCCGCAGCCGGGGCTCCACCGCACCCCAACTCGTGCGCACGTACTCACCGAATCGCAGCGCCGCCTTCGAACCCGGCTCCGCCGCGTCCGCTCGTAGGATGGTCTCCCACGTGGGCTTCGGCCGCTGGTCGACCTGCTCGTGCAGGGCCCGCAGGAACAGTTCGGTCACCGATACCGCTTCCGCTCCGAACCGGTCCGCCGTAAGCTCGCGCACCGCCTGGCTCGCCAGCCCCGTCCGTACCGTCAGCACCCGGAAGCCGTCTCGCCGGGCCGAGGCGAGCAGCCGCTCCTCGGCCAACGCCGCGCCCGCGAGCTGCGGGTCGTCGGAGTAGCGGTGAGCGGTGAGGATGCCCGTCGCCTGGCGGGCGGCGTCCGACGACAGGTACGTGGACTGGCCGTCCCGCTGACGCGGGATGTAGCGCAGCGTCCCGTGGCCCTCGCGGGTCTTCAGCTCCAGGTCGAACCCGGCCTCCCGCAGCGCCCGGGTCAGCGGCCCGTCCGTCGGCAGTGCGTGACCGCGTCGCTCGTTCAGCAGCTCGGGGAAGCGTGCCCGTACCCGCTCGTGGATGTCCTTGGGCGTCAGCCCCGGCTGCCGTTTGTCCGGCATGCCCGGGATGCGTGGCACCAGACCGGCCTGGGTGAGGCGCAGCGCCCGTACGAGTGGCAGATTACGGGGGTAGATCTCCAGGCGTGGCGTGGCGGCGGCCTGGCGTGAGGCCGCTGCGGCGATCTCGACAAGGCGCCGCTCGTCCCACTCCACGGCCGTACTCGGAGGAGCGATGGCGCCCAGTTCCGCCAGCACTGTGGCCGCGGTCGGCAGGGTGTCGAGCTTTGCCAGCCGGTCGGCGACCTTGCCCAGCCGCTGGGCGTAGTGGAGCAGACCGGGCCCGGACGGGGTCTCGGGCGCGTCGTCGGGGCCGACCTCCAGGGCCAGCAGCCCCGCCCCCATGCCTTCGTCGGCCGCGTCACGGTTCGGCGCGTGCTGGAACTCGGCCTCGTCCGGGACGAGTTGCTCGACCTCGACCACCGCGCGTACGGCGGCCAGAGCCAGCGCCCGGCGCTGTTCGCGCTCCGGGAGCTGGGTGCCGCGCCGCACCGCCAGGGCGTCGGCGATCTCCGCCGCGGAGGCGACCCGGCCCAGGTCCCGCAACAGAGCCAGGATCTCGGCGCGCAGCACCCGCACCGCCGGGTGCTTCTTCCACCGGGTCCGCTGCGTCTTCAGCATCTGCGGGATGCGGCCCGCCGACAGTCCGAGCGCGCTCGCCACGTCCTTCTGCTTGGGCCAGACGCCGATGTCGGGCAGGGTGCCCCGCTCATCGGGGAGCCGGAGCAGCAGCCGCACCATCTCGCATTCGTTGCGGTTCGCGCCGTCCTTCTTCAGCTCCGGTACGAAGATGGTCGCGAGCGTATCGAGGGTGACCCTACGCAGAGCACGTTCCGGCAGCCCCTCCGCATTGCCGTTCTCCGCGATCGCGGTGGCGAGCGCGGCCTCCGCGACCGACAGCTCCTCCTTCGCCTCCTTGCGCCCCTCGGGGGTGAGCGGGGCGGCGGGCTGTTCGGCGAGGCGCTGCCGCCACTCCTTGATGCGGCGGAGGACTTCCTTGCGGGTCTTGGCGCCCAGGCCGGGCGCGTTGACGAGCTGATGGCGGCTGTAGTCGAGCAGACCACCGACGTCATTGACGTGCAGGCCGTAGACGAAGGACTGGGCGGCCAGGCTGAGGCCCGATGCCGAGATGGGGGTCTCGCGGTCGGCCTCGGCCGCCTGCCGGTCGCGCTGCTTCTCGGCGCTCTCTTCCTCGGCGTCCGGGATCGGGGCTTCCCGGGCCTCGGCCGGCGCCTCCCCAGTGCCGCCCGTGCCGCCCGTACCGCCCGGCGCGGCGGTGGGCTGACGGGAGCGGCGCGACGACGGCTTCGCCTCGTCCATGTCCAGGAAGATCTTTTTCCAGGCGTCCCGCATCGGCTTGAGGTCGGCATAGCGCTGAGCCGCGTCCCGGTGCAGGGCCTTGCGGAAGAATGCGACGAGGCCGTCGCGCACCGCCGGGTCGAAGGCATCGGCTGCGATCTTCGGGTACGGCTCCTTCTTCGGGTCCGTCTGGCGCGGCGAGACCCTCCCGTCGCCCCAGACCGGGAGTTCCCGGGAGGCCATCTCGTGCAGGGTGACGGCGAGGGCGTACCGCTCGGCGTGTCCGTCGTAGACCGAGCGATCGGTGAGCGTGCCGATGAACGGATCCAGATAGCCGTCCGTCCCGGCCCCGGTCTCCTGCACCGGATAGGCCGCCAGCGAGAAGTCGATGAGGACCAGCTCACGGGTGCGGTTCGGGCGGATGCGGATCGCGATGTTGTCCGGCTTGATGTCGCGGTGCCACACGCCCTCGCCCTCCAGGAAGTCCACCGCGCCGAACAGGTAGTCGCCGTACGCCTCGAGCTGGTCCACGGACAGACGGCCGAACTCCCGGAGCTGGCGGGCGACGGTCTCCTCGCGCCGCCTGCTCCTGCGCTCACCGGGCGCGGCCGGTTCGCCATCGGCCTCGCGTTCGTCTCCGACGTACTCCATGACGAGGACGGTGCGGCCGCCGATGCGCTGCGGCTCCGGCTCGACGAGACGGATGATTCGCGAATCGGGGCGCAGCCGTCCCATGATCTCGGCCTCGCGGGCGAGCATCTCCCCCTTGCTGTCCGAGTTGGCGACCTTCAGCACCGCGAGAGTCTTCGAGAAGCGCACGTCAGGGCCTGCCGTCAGGTCCCGTACGAGGAACGCGCGGCTGGTCGATCCCGTACCCAGGCGTCGCCTGACCTGCCAGCGGCCGGCCAGCACATCGCCCGCGACCGCTTCCAGCGGGTCCTTCTCCGGCTCGGCCGGCCGCACGGGCTCCGCGGGGACGGGTTCGGTCAGGACCGACTCGACGACCTCCAGCATCTCCAGGAAGTCGTCCACCGAGTCCAGTCGGTCGTCGACGTGGTAGGCCGTGGCCGCCTGCACCAGCTCGTCGATGTACTCCGACAAGCCGTCCACCACGGCGCTCGGTCGCAGTCCCTCACCCGCCTCGTAACGGGCCAGCAGCTCGGCCTGGCTGGCAGCCGGGGCCTTTCCAGTGGCCAGCAGATAGGTGAGGACACCGAGGCCGTAGATGTCCAGCGCCACGGGGTCGGCCTTCAGCGCGGTCAGTTCGGGGGCGAGATACGGGTCCGCACCCTCCGCTAGGTGGGCGCCCGCGTGTGAGAGCGTGGTCGGCGCGAACCGCTCACCGCCGCTCGGCATGCCGGACTCCGGACCGCGCTGGACCGCGACCTGCCAGTCCGAGATCTGAAGATACGGGCTCAGCCAAGCGGCCTCCTCGCCGTTCCCGTCCGCACCCGCCGCCCGCCCTCGGGGGCGGGGCATCACGTGAATGGCGCGGGCCGCCAGGGTGCGGTGGTAGATCCGGCGGCTGTGCGCCGAACGCACGGTTTCGGCGAGCTGCCGAACCATCGCCATCCGGCTCAGGATGTCCAGCTTCTCGCCGTATTGCGCCAGGTACTCGTCAAGGCGCAGCGTCCGTGGATCGAAGTCGAAGATCAGCGCGGGGCCCGCCGAGTGCCCGGACGGGTCGTACTGCTTCAGCTGAACCACACCGGGGTGCCGGAAACGCCGCAGCACCGCGGCCTCACGCCGCGCCGCCCGCTCGACCGAGGCCCGCACATCGGCGTCGGAGCCGCGCTCCCGCAGATAGACACGGATCCGTGCGGCCTCCGGCAGCTCGCTGTGCCGGGCCAGATAGTCCGCCCAGGTCGGGCCCGAGTCGAACGACTTCCGGTGCAGCAGATAGGGGCCGACCTTGTACTCGGCGTCGCTGCGGGCGATGCCCACCCGCTCCAGGGCTGACTGGATCCGACGCGACCGCGTCCGGTCGATGCGGCGATGCTCGTCGCGGGGCGGCGCCTGGAGCGTCTGGACGAGCTGGTGCACGGTGTACAGGCCGTGCTGGTCATGGGCAGGCAGCCGGTTCCTCAGCGAGGAGTCGGTGAAGCAGACGGCCTCCGACACCCACACCCGCTCGCCCTCCTGCGCCAGAAGCTGCGCCAGCTCCTTGGCCTTCTTGCTCGCCAGATGGAGCGGGTTGCCGTGCGTGATCTGCCGGCCGCTGGGCTGGGTCTGCAGCCAGGTGCCGTTACGGGACTCGACCGAGCCGTGCCAGTCCTTCAGCTCGATCAGATAGACCCCGCCGGGAGCGACGACGAGCAGGTCCACCTCCCTGACGTGGCCGCTGTGCGCGGTGAAGGTGAAGTTCGACCAGGCACGCCATGGATCGTTGTCGGGGAGCTTCTCCCGGATGACCTCCAGCCCCCGGCGCTCGTGCTGGAACTCGGATTCGGTGACCGTTTCCCACCGGCCGTCCCGCATGCGCCATCCCCGCTTCGCCCTTGTCGATCTGTCCTGATTACGGCTGCTCGGCAGCAATTTCCCAGCTGAGATCGTAACGGGTGTGGGGCCGGGGTCGGGAGCCCGATAACCCTTGGATCGAGCCGTCAATTCTAAAAGAGTGTTTTGTCCCGGAAGAGGTGTTTGGTGGCTCTCTGGGTGGCTGACCTGCCTGGGGCGGTTGAGATTTCCGGGTCACTGTCGTGCCGTTAGGGGCTGGTGACGGCAGGCGCAGGCCCGTTTCGGTCCTTTCGCTCCTGTCTGATCCCAAGGCGCCCCCGCTCACCCCTGTTTGCGCCCTGTGGAAGCACGGCGGCCGCCGGTACTACCGGAACATGTCCCGACAGCGGCCGTACACGAGTGACCTGTCCGATGCCCGGTGGAAGCTGATGGAGCCCATCCTGTCGACCTGGCGAGCCGAGCGGAGAGGAAAGGGCCTGGACATCGGCCGGCCGCCCGAGCGCGACCTGCGCCGGATCATGGAAGCCATCCTCTACCTCGACCGCACAGGCATCCCCTGGCGATACCTACCGCACGACTTCGCCCCCTGGGAGACCGTCTACGGCTGCTCCGCCGCCTGGCAGAAGGACGGCGTGTTCGACCATCTCAACGGAGTGCTCAGGCGCCTGGTCCGCAAGGCAGAGGGCCGAGACGAAGAGCCGAGCGCATGCGTGCTGGACGCCCAGAGCGTCAAACCTCTGCCAACGTCCCGGCCGCCGACCAGGGCATCCACGCAGGCAAGAAGATCGCAGGCCGCAAGCGACACATCGGCGTCGACACCCTCGGCCTCCCCCTGGCCGTCCTCGTCACCGCCGCCAGCGTCTCCGACAACGTCGGCGGCATCCAGGTCCTCTCGCAGATCGCGACAGCGCATCCCCGTGTCACGAAGGCGTGGGCCGACACCGGCTACCGCACCAAGGCCATCGACCACGGCGCCCGCCTCGGCATCGACGTCGAAGTCGTCCAGCGCGACCCCGGCCAGAAGGGCTTCAAGATCCTCCCACGGCGCTGGGTCGTCGAGCGGACATCCGGTTGGCTCATGCACCACCGACGTCTCGCCCGCGACTACGAAACCCACCCACACCGCTCCGACGCCGTGATCAAACTGGCGATGGTCGACCTGATAAGCCGCCGCCTCACCCGGGAAACCACCCCGAACTGGCGCGACGCCTGATGCCCTTACCAAACACCCCTCCCGGGACAAAACGCTCTTTTAGTAGCCCTGACCTGCGAAAAGGGATGTGATCTGCCCCGGCAGGATTCGAACCTGGTACACGGCTCCAGAGGCCGCTCCTGGCCTACGAAACATTGCAGGTCAGAGCAGATTTTGCGATTGGCTGATCGGGACCCAGTCCATGGATGGTCCACCACGCCGGCCGGAACAGTGAGCCTTTTCAGCGTTGCCTCTCCAGGGTGAGGACGGCCTTGGCGATGACGGTCATGCGGTTGGGGCTGATGCGTGACCTGCGGAAGATCCGCCAGGACTTCAGCCGTGCCATGCCGCGTTCGACGGGGGCTCGTGCCTGGGCGAGGGCTCGGTTGACGGTTCGCTGGGTGGGTGTGAGGTCTCCGCCTGGTGGACGTCTCAGGCCGGTGGTGACCCACGTGCCGGCGCCCTGGTGGGCGCGGTCGGCAAGGACCGGAACGCCCTGCCGCTCGCAGATCCGGATGATCTTGTGGGTTCGGGCCGCGGTCAGGTCGTGGGTGCGGCCCGGCAGCGCGGGCGAGATCCACAGCACCTGGCCAGCCGGATCGGTGACGACCTGGACGTTCACGCCGTGGCGGCGGTGCTTGGCCGAGTAGTCAGCGCGACTGTCGCCGACGCGGTCGCATTCGGTGAGGGTGCCGTCCAGCAGGACGAAGTCCGGATCGCGCTCGCGCATAGTCTTCAGCAGGCCAGCGGTGCGATCGGCGAGCAGACCGGTGACGGCCGTTACGTAGGCATGGGCAGTACCGACCGATATCCCGAACCCGGATGCGATCCGGGCCAGGGTGTCGTGCATGCGCAGGTACACCAGCGCGACGAGCGCGCGTTGGTGCGGCGGGAGCTTGCACCGCCGGTCACCTTCACGGGTGACGATGAGCATCGTGACCTGCTCGACCAGGGCATGAGGCAGGTCGAGTGCGGCAGGATAGGAAACCAACGAGGCTCCTGCGCCGATGGGTTGAGACTTCGAACACCTCCCTCAACGGCACGGGAGCCTCGTGCGTTGCGGACCACCGGTTCACCGAGCCAAGATCACCCAATCGGTGGCCGCCCTGAAAAGGCTCAGTGCTTGCTCTCAAGGACTTGACCGGACACCGGAGCGTAGGAGCGTTGGCGGTGTCCGGGAGGGGCCTTCAGTTTCTCAGATGCTGCGGGTGTAGTCGGTTTTGTCTTGGACCTTCCTGTAGACGTCTTCGCCTATCCAGTGGCAGTAGAGGTTTCTGCCGCTGATGGCGAGCCGCCGACAGTGCTGGCCGCTGATGGACCAGGCTGCCACTTCGGCTCGCGGCCTGCCTCGGGAAGCCGTCAGCTCGGCCACATACTCGAGTGCGGGTTTCAGATCGGTGTCGGCCGACACCATGATCCCAACGCGGTATTCGCTGCGGGTGGTCATGACGGCAAAGTCCAGGGTGAGCTGGACGTCGATGCCCTTTTCCTGGGCTCGCTCCTTGGGCCATGCGGATGGGTAGCGCAGGGGCCGGGTGACGAGCTTGACGAGTGGGTCGCTCTCCCACTGGGCGTGCTGCCGCCGCGAGGCCCCGTAGGAGCCGGGCTGCCTGGTCGCGTCGGGCTGGCCCCGATAGGTGCGCACCTGATGAAGGCCGGTCGTAAGGGCTGTCAGCGGCGAGGTGCTGGGCGAAGGCTACGGGATCGAACTGTCCCCCGGATCATGCATGGCACGGAGGCGGCGCCACGGCGCCAGCGCAGCCGGTATTGCCCGATCCAGGCCGGTCCGCCCCAGACCGCCGCCCTCTACGCAGACAGGAGGGTAGGACCCGGTACGCTTCATCACCTGAGAAGTGCTTCTTTCTTCGCGACGTACGGGTCTCGCGACAAGCCCTATCGTTGCAGTTCAGGAGCGCTTCTCGCGTTTTTGATCAGCCCTCTGACGGTCCACCTCGCGAAAGCGCGAGGCTAGCGGTCAGGCTGTCGGCCAAGTGCCCCGATGCAGCGGGGCGAAGATCATGGGGCACTTACTTGGAAGCCCCGACTCTGCCCACTTGGACGTTGTGTATCGTCGGCTAGCTGCCGAACGGAACCTCGGCAGGAGTGTGGCCACGGGGACAGCTGTCAGGCTGGCCCTACTTGCCTGGGACGTCGGCGCATGCTACTTCCGCTCGCGGGACACACGTTGGACGAGTACATCTGAGGCAAGGACGCGTTGACCACTTTCACGGACGATCAGAAGGTCTACACGACACCCCGCGGCACCCAGTTGCACGGGGACTCCTTGAGGCTGCTCCAGGGCCTCGACGACGAGAGTGTGGACTTGATCGTCACGAGCCCGCCCTTCGCCCTGCAGCGGAAGAAGGCATACGGCAACGAAGATCAAGAGGCCTATGTCGACTGGCTCGCCCAGTTCGGTGAGGCCGCAAAGCGCGTCCTGAAGTCAACCGGGAGCCTCGTCGTTGACATCGGCAACGCCTACCGCAAGGGCAGTCCGACTCGATCCCTCTACCCTTACCGTGTCCTGCTGAAGTTCGTTGACGAATTGAAGTACCACCTCGCGGAGGAGTTCTTCTGGTATAATCCGGCGAAACTCCCTAGTCCACTCGAGTGGGTGAATAAGCGCCGGATTCGGGTTAAGGATGCCGTAAATACGGTCTGGTGGTTCTCGAAGACTGAGTGGCCGCAGGCTGACGTCAATCAGGTGCTGCTGCCGTACTCGAAGAACATGGAGCGTCTCCTCAAGGATCCGGAAAAATACTACAAGGCGACCCTCCGCCCCAGCGAGCACTCGATCTCAAGGCACTTCGGCACCGATAACGGTGGTTCAATCCCACCGAACCTGCTGCAGGTCTCCAACACGGAGTCGAACTCGAACTACCTACGACTGTGCCGCGCGCTTGACATGCAATCGCACCCTGCCCGGTTCCCGAGTGAGCTGCCGCGATTCTTCATCGAGTTCCTGACCAAGCCTGGTGACGTCGTCGTTGATATTTTCTCGGGCTCGAATACCACGGGGATGGTCGCGGAACAACTTGGCCGCAAGTGGTACTCGTTCGAACTCAGCCGGGATTACGCAGCGCTCTCCATCATGCGGTTCTTGCCGGGGGTGAACCCTCCTGACGCCCAGGTCCTCTATGAGAAAGCACGGACAGGGACGGTGTCCTTGCCGGAGGATGGCCAGCCGCTCGTTATCACTGCCGTGCAGTCTGCCGTCGCAGAGGCGTCGCTTTCCGTAGAGTCTGCGGAAGCGGCTCTGGGTGCCGCCGAGGTAGAGTTCCTGCGTGCGGGCGAGAACCTCGCGGAAGCCAAGTTCGCCGCCGAGTGGAATCCTGATGTAACCCTCGATGCGAACGCCGATAAGGCTGTGACTGCTGCAGTGGAGCGCGCGAAGGCGTGGGCTGACGACGCTGCCGCAGCGCGCCGTGACGCGAAGCGCCGGCTCAACAAGGCGAGGAAGCTTGCGGATCAAGCACACGCCGCGCTCACAGAGTTCGAGGCGTTCTACAAGACGAAGCTCGCGGCAGAAGACGCCACGGCGGAGTAGGCCGTGACAGCGCACGCTGGGGATGACTTCACCCTGTTTCCGGAGTCGTTGGGCACACTGGCACCCATGGTGAGGCGGTCCAGAGCTGGTGCGGGCACTCGCCTTGCAAACCGGCTCTTCGCCGCGTCCCTCGCAGACCGCTGCAGCTCTGGCGACACTCTGGAGCTTGATAAAAGGCCGTTCGACCTGCGCGCAGCAGCTCCGTTGCCTCCTCTCATGCGCGTCTACTTGTATACGATGACGACACATCTGTCGGAGCGGCAGCAGGGTGCTTACCGCATTCAGATCATCCTGCCCAACAAGGATCGGCACTTTGACACCACCGACGACGCGCACGTCATCCTCGCTGGTTACAACCCGAACTTGGAGGTCTTTGCCCTGTGGGACGCGGACGCCCACGACATTGGGAAAGGTATCCCCCACTCAAAGGGGGTCCAGATCCTGGAGGACACCTTGTTAGAGGCGATGTCTCTTGGAGTGGCTCGACAGACGAGGAAGCTCCGCGGCACTGACGAGTCGGAGACTGTGGTCGCGTCACGTCCGGACACCTTGCCGGAAGCGCTAGAGCTGCGTTGGCAACTGTCAATCGAAAGGCTCATCTCGTGAGCGGTGGTGGCTGGGGCAAGTCAGGATGGACTCCCGAACCGGAGTATGCGAGCGACAGGGAGGACATCCTCAGCGAGTTTTATCTGCGAGCTCTAAGTGAGGCCGTCGCCTACGACCGGATTACGGGCTTCTTCGCCAGCAGCGCTCTGGCGCTGTACTGGGAAGCGCTGCCTGAGTTCGTGGACCGCGGAGGAAGGATCCGAATTCTCTGCTCACCCCGGATCGCCGAGAAAGACGCACAGGGCATCGAACGCGGTTATGAAGCTCGCGACGACAACTCTCTTGCTGCCGTGCTGCGGGCCGAGTTCGATGCGTTGCTTGCCGCCGACCAGCTCCGCAAGCCAGCGCTCGCTCTGGCCGCATTGATTTCAGAGAGACTCCTTGATATCCGCCTCGCTCGGGTTGCCAACGCCTCACTCGACGATCGGCGCATGTTTCACGACAAGGTGGGACTATTTACTGATGCGGATGGGCAGCGCATAGGCTTCCGTGGGTCCTTGAATGAGACCCGCTTCGGTATCGCCTCGGACGGCAACGTCGAGTCGTTCGATGCGTGGACGAGCTGGACGGGCCGCAATGACAGTATCAGGGTCCAGCGATCTACCGAACGTTTCGAGAAGCTTTGGGCCGGCAAGAGCGACGGGGTTGAAGTCCTAGCCCTCCCCGCGCCCTTCCGGCACTGGCTGGAAACTCAGGCGGGAGGCGTTGACTGGCGCGAGCTCGCGGCTGAGATCACTGTGGGTATGGAGCCGGCCCTCGTCGTCCGTACTGCGCCCGATGGTCGGCCCCTCCGTGAGCAGCAGATCGCAGGACTCAACGAGTGGGAGAGCCACGGTAAGCGAGGGATCCTTGCCCACGCGACTGGGTCAGGCAAGACGGTCACGGGCATCACTGCGATCGTCGGACACGAAGGGCCCGCTCTTGTGGTTGCCCCTTCGCGGTTGGTTGCGCGCCAGTGGAAGGAACAGATTGAGGACACGGGTCGCCGAGTGCATCTGTGCGGCGACGGTGAATCCGCCTGGAAGACGAGGCTTCACAACTGGCTGACACAGCCTGCCTCGGAGCGCGTGGTGGTTGCCCTTGCTCCCACGGCAGCTCAGACGCCCTTCGTGAACCAGGCCTCGCGCGCGAAGGACCTCCTGCTCGTCGGCGACGAGGTTCACCGCCTGGGGGCTGCGTCATACCAGAAGATTCTGGAGATTGATGCCGTAGCACGTCTAGGTCTATCGGCGACGCCAGAACGTGCGGGAGATCCGGAAGGCACCTTGGCGATTCTCGACTACTTCGGTGGGGTCATCCACCGCTACACGCTCAGGGACGCCCTGAAGGCCGGCACTCTCTGCAACTACCTTTACTATCCACAGCTTGTTCGGCTCAGCCCGCAGGAGCAGGAACATTGGGACGAATTGAGCAAGAAGATCGGACGGCTCGTCGCGCAGTCCCACAACTCGCCTGGCGGTGCCACCAACAGCCAGCGGGAACGCATCAGGGCCCTGACGATGCGGCGAGCTCGGATCGCTAAGAAGGCTGCCGGCAAGACGCCTCTAGCTAGGTTGGTGGTGACCAAGAGCTACAAGCCTGGACAGCGTTGGCTCGTCTATTGCGACGATAAGGGCCAGATGCAGGACGTTGCTGACAGCCTTCGTGCCGCCGGGATCGACGCGTATGAGTACTTTTCGGACATGCCGGGAGATAAGGCGGCAACGCTGCGGCACTTTGATGAGAACGGTGGCGTGATCGTCTCGATCAAGTGCTTGGACGAGGGTGTTGATATCCCCAACGCGGACCACGCTTTGATCCTGGCGTCATCCAGGAATCCTCGAGAGTTCATCCAGCGTCGCGGGCGCGTGCTGCGCAAGATCGAAGGGAAGAGCCTCGCCACCGTCTACGACGCGATCCTGCAGCCCGAGACCCTTGAGGAGGCGTCGGGGATGTCGCTGCTTCAGGGTGAGCTCGCCCGCGCGGGCAACTTCGCCCGAGATGCCCTGAATAGTGATGCTCGTGACCCGCTGGAGCGGCTAGTCGTAGAACTTGGCGGCGATCTCGGGGCACTCTATGAGTTCCTCGGTTCCGGCGAGGAGGTGGACAACTAGCCTGTGGCTGCACTCACTTCGTGCGGCACTGTGAACGCAAGTACTTCTGTAGGAGTAGAGCTCATGCCAGACAACCTTGCTCAAGTGATTGAATCAGTGCGCTCACGGTTTTTTGGCGAAAGCGTCGATTCAGTGCTGGTTCAGCGCATCGTGGAGATCGAGAAGCGGTACGTCGAGGATCGACCCCGCGCACAGGAGGCCGTGGCCCGTGTCATCCAGGAGCACCTGGACAGGAGCGTTGAGGTTTGAGATACCAGAAGCTCACCGTTGAGAACTTCCTCGTCTTCATAGGCGAGCAGGAGATCAACGTCCCCGACAAGGACGGCGTAGTCGTCATCTACGGCCGGAATGGCAAAGGCAAGACGTCTCTGCTCAATGCTTTCCGCTGGGCTTGGACTGGTGAAGTTCGCAAGCGGAGCACCCGCCCACTGCCACTCGAGGACATCACCAACAAGGTTGCCCTTGCGGAGGCGTCCGGCGACTCAGTTCGATGCCGTGTCCGCCTCGAGTTCGAAGCGGACGGTGCGCAGTGGGATCTCACTCGTTCCCTCATCCGTAAGGGGGAAGAATACTTCACTGAGCTCACGTTGCGTCGTGATGCGGTCGCTCTGAGCGCCGCCGATGCTAAGCGCAAGGTGGCTGAGCTGATGCCCAGAGAGATTGAGCAGTTCTTCCTGTTCGACGGAGAGCTCCTCGATCAGTACGAGAAGCTTCTCGATGACGACAGCACCGCTGGCTCCACACTCCGCGATGCCATCGAACGCATCCTCGGACTTCCCATTTTGGAGAACGCAGCACGAGACAGTGCTCGGGTGGCTGAGCGCGCCGGCGAGCTGGTCGCTGCTGCTGCGAAGCGGGACTCGAAGACGAAGAAGCTCGGCCAGGCTCTTGGTATTGAGCAGGCTCGTCTCCGTGCGTTCCGCCAGAACTACGAGGCGGAGGATCAAAAGGCCAAAGACCTGGAGGCTGAGTCGGCCCAGCTCGACCAGCAGCTGGCGGAGCAGTCAGGCAAGCTCGAGCTCAAGACCAGGCGCGACGAGACTCTCAAGCGACTTAAGGAGGCAGAGGCGCACTGCGACGCGGCTAAGGAAGAGTTCGAAAACCTCCTCGCAGAGTCGTGGAGGGCGGTGCTCGTGGAGCCGATCGAGGCCCGCATCGAACAGGACACCAAGGCGCTGGAGGCCATCGAAGAGCAGTTGGATGAGCTGCGCTTCGCGGCCACCCTCGCCCGCCATTACAAGGCTATTGGCACGGATACGTGCCCGGTGTGCGAGTCCCGTCTGAATTCCAACAATCGCGCTGCCCTTGAGCAACACCTTCAGAGCTCCGACTCTAGCGAGCTGAGCGCCAAAGAGGACCAGGCGGCAGCCCTCAAGGCGAGCCTCAAGCGGCTGCGCGAGTCCGGCCGAGGGCACGAACTTCGGGCCAATTTGAAAACTGTCGAAGAAAACTACCTGAACCTGCAGCAGAAGATTGAGGACTATCAGGACGATATCGACGACTTCGAGGACAAGTTGAAGGGGCAGGACACGGGGCTAACCGAGCTCGTCCAGCGCTCCAAGCACGTCAGCGTTCTCCTGCGACAAGCGAAGGCTGCTTACAAAGACGAGTGGGAGAAATACGAGCAGGCCAAGAAGAACGTAACCAAGCTCGAAGAGCAGATCCGCAAGACCGGCGCGGGCCAGGCCGACCCGAGTGTCTACGAGCGGCAGCGGACTGCGGAGGCCCTCGCGGACCTCTACCAGAAGGCGATCGTGATCTATCGTGACCAGCTCAAGGAGAGTATCCAGGAGAAGGCCACCGAACTGTTCCAGAGCATGCGATCCGAGAGGGACTACGTGAAGCTTGCGATAAACGAGTCCTACGGCTTGCGTATCCTTGACCGATCCGGAACCCCTGTAAAGCACCGGAGTGCTGGCTACGAGCACCTAGTCGCGCTGTCACTCTTGGGCGGTCTGCAGGCCAGTTCCCCCATCAGTGGGCCACTCGTCATGGACTCCCCCTTCGGACGCCTCGACGACCACCATGTTGACGGCGTCGTCGCCAATCTTGACAAGCTCAGTTCGCAGGTGTTCCTTCTGGTTCACGAGCGTGAGCTCCCCCGCGAGACTGCACGAGACCTGCTCCGAGGTCGAATGCTGGCCGAGTTCGAGTTGTCTCGAGGAGCGTCCGCGCACGAGACCAACATCCAGGAGCTTCACAGTGTCTGAAACCACCACGCGCGGACGCGTGAACATTGCCCTAACTGGCCGCGCTGAGATCGCTCGAGACGAGATCAGCGCCCGATTCCCATTCCGAGAGAAGCAGCAGTTGGTCCGCCTAGGTCTCGCCTACGCCCTTCGGCTCAACCTTGAACCGGTACGCGGAGGCGACTTCGGCCGCGCCGGCGACGGGCAGAACATGAACGTCGGCTCCTTTGACCCAAGCGGCGAGCTCTTTGACCTAGTGCGTGCATTCCATCCGGAATGTGATGACCCGGCAGAGGTCGCCGAGACCCTCATGAGTCTCGGCCTGGTCAAGCTCGCTGAGGATGTCCGTAACAGCGAAGTCACTCGCATCGCCGACATCTTGTATGCGAATGACGGAACCGACTGACGAGGCGCTTCCGAGGCGGGGGCTACTGTGCATCCTCGCAAATCCGCCGTTGGGGAGCGGCGAGCGCACCAGAGCGCGGCTTGGGCTGGCCCGTGACCTTCTCGGCTTCGAGACCTTCACGATCAGGAACCTGTTCTCCGTTCCCTCAGGCGCCGTCACGGACATCTCGACACTCGGAGCAACTCCAGCCGGATGGGCCCAGGCTAGACAGCAGATGGAACCAGCTTTCTCTGTCTGTGATGGAGTGCTGCTGGCTTACGGCATCTCCGAACCGACCGGTGCGGCACGGAAGTACCATCGCGAACAAGTGGAGTGGGTGGCTGAAAGGCTCGTCGCCTCGGGCTGTCAGACGTTTCAGGTTGGCGATGGACCGAGGCACCCGTCCCGCTGGCAGCGGTGGACTTCTCGGTATCACAGAGAGCTGGAGTTCTCCGCCGCACTGGAGGCTTCCCTCGAAGCCGTCAGCTTCGGTCGGGC
The DNA here is from genome assembly GCF_057320905.1 of Streptomyces sp. DSM 116793. Classification (NCBI taxonomy): domain Bacteria; kingdom Bacillati; phylum Actinomycetota; class Actinomycetes; order Kitasatosporales; family Streptomycetaceae; genus Streptomyces; species Streptomyces sp. DSM 116793. Next base: position 6,680,206 of record NZ_CM170494.1, read on the forward strand.
CCCAACTCGCGTAGCCGGAACTGCTTACTGAGCTTGAACTCGTGATGTCGTTTTCGGTGATCAGGGGTTGATGGTCAGTCCCGTCTCGGCAAGGCAGCGGGACTGCTGCATGATCGGGTGACAGCGGGGGTCTATGCAGCCAGTGCTGCAGGTGGGGTCATGATGATCTCGTACTCGACGGGGGTCAAACGGGCCAGGCGTCTCTGGCGTCGGCGCCGGTGGTAGGTGCGCTCTATCCACGTCACGATCGCGGTCCGCAACTCCTGACGGGTGGCCCAGGTACGGCGGTCGAGGACGTTCTTCTGCAGCAGCGCGAAGAAGCTTTCCATCGCAGCGTTGTCGCCCGCTGCGCCGACCCGACCCATCGAGCCGGCCAGTCCGTGGCGGACGAGAGCGGCGACGAATTTCCGTGACCGAAACTGCGAGCCGCGGTCCGAATGCACCACGCACCCGGCCACCTGGCCGCGGCGGGCGACGGCGGACTCCAACGCGGCCACGGCGAGGCGGGACTGCATGCGGGCGTCGATGGAATAGCCCACGATGCGCCCCGAGAAGGCGTCCTTGACGGCGCACAGATAGAGCTTGCCCTCGCCGGTGGTGTGCTCGGTGATGTCCGTGAGCCACAACCGGTTCGGCCCGTCGGCGGTGAAGTCGCGCCGCACCAGGTCATCGTGGACCGGCGGCCCAGCCTTGGCGTTCTTGCCGCGGCCTTTGCGCTTGCCGAAGGCGCTCCACCAGCCGTTGTCCCGGCAGATCCGCCAGGCGGTCCGCTCGGCCATCGGCTCACCGGCAGTACGGGCCTCGTCGAGCAGGAACCGGTGACCGAACTCGGGATCGTCGCGGTGTGCGTCGAAGAGGGTATTGGCCCGATACGCCTCGGCCAGCTCGGCGTCGGTGACCGGGCAGGCCAGCCACCGGTAGTAGGGCTGGCGTGCCAGCCTCAGCACCCGGCACGTCACCGCCACCGGCACCCGGTGAGGGGCATCGGCGGCGGCCAGCTCGCGGACGAGCGGGTACATCATTTTGCCGGCAGGTTCGCCTGTGACAGATACGCCGCTGCCCGCCGGAGCACCTCGTTCTCCTGCTCCAGCAACCGGATCCGCTTACGGGCCTCGCGTAGCTCGGCCGCCTCGCCCGACGTCGTTGCGAGCCTGGCGCCCTCGTCGGTGTCGGCGCGGCGCAGCCACTTCGAGAGCGTGATCGGGTGGACGCCGAAGTCGGCGGCGATCTGTTCCAGCGTGACGCCGGGCTCGCGGTTGCGCGCGACCCGCACGACGTCCTCGCGGAACTCCTTCGGATACGGCTTGGGCACTGCAACATCCTTCCAGGCCGCCTCTCAGCAAGCCAGGTCAGGTGTCACCCAACCCTGCAGCAGTCCCATCTGAGCCTGGGAGTACTGGTCACCCCAGTCATCCTTTGCGGCGTCGAGGACTGCGGGATCGACGGTTTCACCACGCTCGGCTGCTCGGACGGCGTCTCGGGCGGCAACCCGGTAAGCGCGAGCCGCAGTGTTGAGATGAGCATAGAGATCGCGCTTGGCTTGCAACGCTTGCTCACTGCGCTCCAGCTCTCGTTCGCGGTCGGCACGCTGGTTCTGCTACGCCGCTTCGGCCCGGCTGGCGCGCTGGCTAAGCACTGCCCCGCCCAGAGTTCCGCCCAGCGTCCCTCCCACGCTGATGAGTGCGACGGCCAGCGTGGTCACATCCACGAGGTCCCCCAACTCGTCCATACGTCTGTCTGCGGGGGCGGCTGAGGACGGCACGATAGCCCACTCGGTCAGGCCCATGTTCCCCGCCGGCAGCATGGTCCAAGAACCTGGACGACGACAACGGGGAGTAGGTTCGCTCGACGCCAATCAGTCTCATCACCTGCGGGAATGTTCCAAGATCCCGTCAACGCCTCGTCCGCGGACCCCGACATACGGCCGCTCCGGGCGGCATACGCCTGCGCATAAGCGAAGACCCCACCCTCAGCGCTTCCGCTGATGACGGGGTCTCTGGGCACCTCATACAGGGTGCCCCCGGCAGGATTCGAACCTGCGCACACGGCTCCGGAGGCCGTTGCTCTATCCCCTGAGCTACGGGGGCGCGTCCCGCGGTGTTTCGCGCTGACGGGTAGAACCCTATCAGCTCGGGTGGTGTGGTCATGAACGGGTTTCGTCGGGGGCTGCGGGCTGTCGTCGGTGGGGGCCGGCGGTCCCTCCGGGTCCCCCGGAGGGGGTGGAAGTGGGGAAAAGCCGGACGCGGCGGTGGGGGGCGACCTAGGCTCGACTTGTGCCTGGGGCGTCTGGGCGGGTGCTTGTTGTCGACGACAACAAGGTCATCCGGCAACTGATCAGGGTCAACCTCGAGCTGGAGGGCTTCGAGGTCGTGACCGCGGCCGACGGTGCCGAGTGTCTGGATGTCGTGCACCAGGTGCGGCCCGATGTGATCACTCTTGATGTGGTCATGCCCCGGCTGGGCGGGCTGCGTACCGCGCAGCTCCTGCGGTCCGATCCTCGGACTCGTGCCCTGCCCGTAGTCATAGTCAGCGGCTGTACGCCCCAGGAGGCCGGGTTCGGGCCCGGCTCCCGCATCGACGCCTATATCTCCAAGCCCTTCGAGCCTGCGCATCTGGTGCGGACGGTGCGGTTGGTGCTGGAGCAGCGGGTCGCTCCTGCGGCCGGGGGCCTTTCCGGTCCCGCCGACTCCGGGGAGCAGGGGGTATCCCGTGACCACGCCGGCCTCGGCGACCACGCCGGCCTCGGCGACCACGCCGGCCTCGGCGACCACGCCGGCCTCGGTGAGTGTGCGGGTCTCGGTGACCGCGTCGACTTCGGTGAGCGCGCGGGTCTCGGCGATCATGCTGATCCTGCTGGGTCTTCCGGCTTCCTGCCGCACACCGATCCCGGGGGGCATCCTGACCTGGGGCCTGGGAGTCCGGCTCCTGGTGATCTCGGGGGGCCGTCCGGTTCGGGGCCCGGCGTGCAGTCCGGTTCGGAGGCGGGCGAGCACCCCGTTGCGGATGTCGGTGTGAGTGGTCTTTCCCTGCGTGACGAGACCGCCGGGGGTATGGGTGCCGGTGGGCACGCCGAGGGCGGTGACCATTCCCGTCCTGCGGGCCAGGCCCGTGGCGGTGAGCGGGCGCGGCTAGGTGAGCATCGGCGAGTGGGGCGTCAGGGCAGTGCGGGTGCGGCCTCTGACCTCGGAGGCTCCGGAGGATCTGGCGGCCCTGGCGGGTCTGGCGGGCCCGAGGGGGCTGGCGGTGCCGCCGGTGCGGCCGACGGGGGGCGGCCGTCGCGCCCGTTCCCGTCCGATGGCGGGCGGCGTTCTGCTGCCGAGAGGGATCGGTTTTCCGCTCATGGGCCCGGACGGGTCGTGGGGTCGGAGGCTGATGAGCGTCGTGAGCGGTCCGCTCCTCCCGCTCCCTCCTCTCCTCCCGCTGATCATTCGGATCCTTCTGATCCCGCCGGGCGTGCCTGGCGGGGTAGCGGCGTCTGAGCCCCGCCCCGGGGGAGTTCTGCGGAGGGGGCGTTCGGCGGATGGTCGTTCCGCGGATCGTCGTTCCGCGGAGGGGGCCGTCCTGTGTGGGGGACGTTCGATTGGGCTGGGGCTCCTCCTGTCGTCCCGCTCGGCCCTTTCCAGGATGCGAAACCAGGTCGCGGGTCCGGCCCCTGCCTCCCATACGCTTGTCCCGTGACTCCCGTCGAGCTCTCCCGTACCGTCCTGCACGCCGTGCGCCGTGCTGTGGACGAGGGGGAGCTGAGCGTGGCCGTGCCCGCGCGGGCCGTCGTCGAGCGGCCGCGGCCCGGGGGGTGCGGGGACTACGCCACCGGGATCGCGCTCCAGCTCGCGCGGCCCGCGGGGCGGTCGCCGCGGCAGGTCGCCGAGCTGCTGCGGGCGCGGTTGCTGGGTGCGCCGGGCGTGGCCGGCGTCGAGATCACCGGGCCCGGCTTCCTCAACATCAGCCTCGACGGGAGGCGGCTTCCCGTTCTCGTACGGGATGTGCTGCGGGACGGGGCAGCGTACGGGCACGTCCGGGGGCACGGGCCGCTTCGGCCGTACGGACATGTGCGCTCGGCCTCGACGGAGCACACGGAGCCGGCGGAAGCCGTGGAGCCGACGGAGCCCGCGGAGCCGGGCAAGAGTACGGCGCCGGTCAAGGCTACGGAGCCGACGGAGGCCGTGGAGCCGGGCAAGAGTACGGAGCCGGTCAAGGCTACGGCGCCGGGGGAGCCCGCTGAGCCCGCTGCGGGCTCCTCTCTGCGCGCCGGCGCCGCATCCGTGCACCCCGGCCCTGCCCCCGGACGCTCCCGTTCCGCCCCCGGACGCCCCGCACCCCTGGATTCCGACCCCGAGCGCCCTGAACACGCCCCCGTCCGCCTTCAGATCGCCCCCGGCGTCCGTGCCGCCGTGCTCGCCGACGCCGTTGCCCGCATCCTCCGGTCGCAGGGCACCCCCACCCTGCTCCGGTACGAGGACGGTGCCGGGCCCGATCCCGCGTGGGTGGCGTTCGGCGTGCCGCCGTACCAGTCATCGTCCTACGGCCGGTCGCGCGAACCGTCCTACGACCAGTCGTACGCAGCCGTCGGCCCGTGCGAAGGCGCCCCCGCCGAAGCCACCGGTCCCGCCGGTACCGCCGCCGTGGGTGGCGGCGGTGTGCCCGCTGGCTCCTCTGCCCCGGCCACCCGCATCCGCCCCGTTCCGGCCCCCGCCGACCCCCTCACGCTCGGCCGTGCCGCCGGCCGCTGGGCACTGCTGTACCCCGCCGCACACGACCGGCCCCGGATCACCGAGGACCACCTCGTCCAGCGGGAGAGCAACCCTCTCTTCCGGGTGCGTTACGCCCACGCCCGCACCCGCGCCCTGGTCCGCAACGCCGCCGACCTCGGCTTCACCTCCGCCCCGGGCGACCTGGGCCTCCCCACGGGAGCCCCTCCCGCGCCGCGGCCTGAGCACCAGCCCCAGCCCCAGCCCCAGTCCGGGTCAGGACCTGGCCCCGGCCCCGCGGTCGTCCCCGCCGAAGCCACCGGGCCCGCCGAAGCCACCGGGCCCGCCGCCTCCGCCGTCCCCACGCCCACCACGCCCGCCGAAGCCACCCCGCCCGCCGCCTCGGCGCCCGCCGCCGCAGCCACCCCCGGGGATCCGGCGGTCGACACCTCCGACACCTCTGATACCTCCGCCTCCACCGCCCTCGCCGCCCTCCTGGCCGACCACCCCCGGACCCTGGCCACCGCCGCCCGCCGCCGCGCCCCCGACGTTCTGGCGCGGCACCTCGTGCGGACCGCGGACGCCTACCTCGCGTACCAGGACGCCGTCCGGATCCTGCCCGTCGGCGACGAGAAACCCTCGGCCGCCCACCGGGCCCGGCTGGCCCTCGCCGAAGCGGCCGGGACGGTGCTGGCCGGCGGCCTCGCCCTGCTCGGCATCGACGCCCCCGACACCCTCTGACGTACGACGCCGCACCCGGCCGTCGCAACGGAGCGCGGCCCCGCGGTGCGCCGCCCCGACCCAGCGCCGACCCAGCGCCGACCACCGAACGCCCCGCCCCCGCGACAACAAGCACGCCCCCGCAACAAGCACGCCCCCGACAACAAGCACCCCACCCAGCACCGGACAACAAGCACCCCACCCAGCACCGAAAGAGCACCCATGAGCCGTTCCGCCCACCCCGCCGGCCCCCGGCACGCCGACGTGCTGCCCGACGGGCACCTGCTCGCCCCGCCCGCCGATCTCAACGACCTCGACCCCAAGGTGTGGGCCAGGACCGTCCGCCGCGACGACGACGGGGTGCTGACCGTCGGCGGTCTCGACGTCACGGCGCTCGCCGAGGAGTTCGGGACGCCCGCCTACTTCCTCGACGAGGACGACTTCCGGGCCCGCGTGCACGCGTGGAAGACCGCCTTCGGGCCCGCCGCCGACGTGTTCTACGCCGGCAAGGCGTTCCTGTCGCGGGCCGTCGTGCGCTGGCTGACCGAGGAGGGGATCAACCTCGACGTCTGCTCCGCCGGGGAGCTGGCCACCGCGCTCGACGCCGGTATGCCGCCCGAGCGGATCGCGCTGCACGGCAACAACAAGTCCACCGCCGAGATCGAGCGCGCCGTGGCGGCCGGTGTGGGGCGGATCGTGCTCGACTCGTTCCAGGAGATCGTGCGTGTCGCGCACATCGCGCAGCGGCTCGGCCGGCGGCAGCGGGTGCAGATCCGGGTGACCGTGGGTGTCGAGGCGCACACCCACGAGTTCATCGCCACCGCGCACGAGGACCAGAAGTTCGGTATCGCCCTCGCGGAGGGGCAGGCCGCCGAGGCGGTGCGCCGCGCGCTGGGACTCGACGGCCTGGAACTCGTCGGGATCCACTCGCACATCGGGTCGCAGATCTTCGACACCGCCGGCTTCGAGGTCGCCGCCCGGCGGGTGGTCTCGCTGCTCGCCCAGGTGCGCGACGAGCACGGCGTGGAACTGCCCGAGATCGACCTCGGCGGCGGCCTCGGCATCGCCTACACCTCGGACGACGACCCCCGTGAGCCCCAGGAGATCGCCAAGGCCCTCACCGAGATCGTGGAACGGGAGTGCGACGCAGCGGGGCTCAGGGTGCCGCGGATCTCCGTGGAGCCGGGGCGCGCCATCGTCGGCCCGTCCGCCTTCACGCTGTACGAGGTGGGCACCATCAAGCCGCTCGACGGGCTGCGCACGTACGTCTCGGTCGACGGCGGCATGTCCGACAACATCCGGACGGCGCTGTACGACGCCGAATACAGTGTCGCTCTGGCATCCCGCGCGTCCGACGCGGAACCGATGCTGGTACGTGTCGTGGGCAAGCACTGCGAGAGCGGGGACATCGTGGTCCGGGACGCCTTCCTGCCCGCCGACCTCGCGCCGGGGGACCTGATCGCGGTGCCGGCCACGGGCGCGTACTGCCGCTCGATGGCGAGCAACTACAACCATGCGCTGCGCCCGCCCGTCGTGGCCGTCACCGGCGGCACGGCACGGGCGATCGTCCGGCGTGAGACGGAGGAAGATCTCCTGCGTCTGGACGTCGGCTGAAGAAATCAACATCTCAGGATCCGGACGAGGGGCAGAAACTCCCGTCCGGTGCGTGAGACTGGAGTGTCCCTGGGTCTCCTCCCACGCCCTGAAGGCAGTGGGGCCGGATGAGAAGCGAGGTCGGATGATGCGTACGCGGCCGCTGAAAGTGGCGCTGCTGGGCTGTGGGAACGTCGGCTCAGAGGTGGCGCGCATCATGACGGCGCACGCCGACGACCTCGCGGCCCGGATAGGCGCCCCCCTGGAGCTGGCCGGCGTCGCCGTGCGCAGGCCCTCCAGGGTCCGGGAGGGCATCGACCCCGCGCTCATCACCACGGACGCCACCGCCCTGGTCAAACGGGGCGACATCGACGTCGTCGTCGAGGTCATCGGCGGCATCGAGCCGGCCAGGACCCTGATCACCACCGCCTTCGAGCACGGCGCCTCGGTGGTCTCCGCCAACAAGGCGCTGATCGCCCAGGACGGCTCCGCTCTGCACGCCGCCGCCGAGCAGCAGGGCCGCGACCTCTACTACGAGGCGGCCGTCGCCGGCGCGATCCCGCTGATCAGGCCACTGCGCGAGTCGCTCGTCGGCGACCATGTGAACCGCGTGCTGGGCATCGTCAACGGCACCACCAACTACATCCTCGACAAGATGGACACCACCGGCGCGGGCTACCAGGAGGCCCTGGACGAGGCCACCGCGCTCGGCTACGCGGAGGCCGACCCGACCGCGGACGTCGAGGGCTTCGACGCGGCCGCCAAGGCCGCGATCCTCGCGGGGCTCGCCTTCCACACCCGGGTACGGCTCGACGACGTCTACCGCGAGGGGATGACCGAGGTCACCGCCGCCGACTTCGCCTCCGCGAAGGAGATGGGCTGCACCATCAAGCTGCTCGCCATCTGCGAGCGTGCCGCGGACGGCGGCTCCGTCACCGCCCGGGTGCACCCCGCGATGATTCCGCGCAGCCACCCGCTGGCCTCCGTGCGGGAGGCCTACAACGCCGTCTTCGTGGAGTCCGAGGCGGCCGGGCAGCTGATGTTCTACGGGCGCGGCGCGGGCGGCGCGCCGACCGCGTCCGCGGTCCTCGGCGACCTCGTCGCCGTCTGCCGCAACCGCCTCGGCGAGGCCACCGGGCCCGGCGAGTCCGCGTACAGCATGCTGCCCGTCTCGCCCATGGGCGAGGTCACCACGCGCTACCACATCAGCCTCGACGTCGCCGACAAGCCGGGCGTGCTGGCCCAGGTCGCGACGGTCTTCGCCGAGCACGGCGTGTCCATCGACACGGTGCGCCAGCAGAGCCGGCAGAGCGAGACGGAGGGGTTCTCGGGGTCCTCGGAGGCCTCGCTCGTCGTCGTCACCCATCGCGCGTCCGACGCCGCCCTCAGCGGGACGGTCGAGGCGTTGCGCACCCTCGACACCGTGCGCGGTGTCGCCAGCATGATGCGGGTTGAAGGAGAGTAACCAGCAATGACCCACCAGTGGCGCGGAATCATCGAGGAGTACCGGGACCGGTTGCCCGTGTCCGGCTCCACGCAGGTCGTGACGCTGCGCGAGGGCGGCACGCCGCTCGTGCCCGCCCGGGTGGTCTCCGAGCGCACGGGCTGTGAGGTGCACCTCAAGGTGGAGGGCGCCAACCCGACCGGGTCGTTCAAGGACCGCGGCATGACCATGGCCATCACCAAGGCCAAGGAGGAGGGCGCGCAGGCCGTCATCTGCGCCTCCACCGGCAACACGTCCGCATCGGCCGCCGCGTACGCGGTGCGCGCCGGCATGGTGAGCGCCGTGCTGGTGCCGCAGGGCAAGATCGCGCTCGGCAAGATGGGTCAGGCGCTGGTGCACGGCGCGCGGATCCTCCAGGTCGACGGCAACTTCGACGACTGCCTGACGCTGGCGCGCGCGCTCTCCGAGAACTATCCGGTGGCGCTGGTGAATTCGGTCAACCCGGTCCGCATCGAGGGCCAGAAGACGGCCGCGTTCGAGATCGTGGACGCGCTCGGCGACGCCCCCGACATCCATGTGCTGCCGGTCGGCAACGCGGGCAACATCACGGCGTACTGGAAGGGCTACCGGGAGTACGCGGCGGACGGGCCCGCGACGCACACCCCGCGGATGTGGGGGTTCCAGGCCTCCGGCGCGGCGCCGATCGTGCGCGGCGAGGTCGTCAAGGACCCGACGACGATCGCCACCGCGATCCGCATCGGCAACCCGGCCTCCTGGCAGTACGCGCTCGCCGCGAAGGAGGAGTCCGGCGGCCTCATCGAAGAGGTGACGGACCGTGAGATCCTCCGCGCCTACCGACTGTTGGCCGCCCAGGAGGGCGTCTTCGTGGAGCCCGCGTCCGCCGCGTCCGTGGCGGGGCTGCTGAAGGCCGCGGAGCAGGGCCTCGTGGAGAAGGGCCAACGCATCGTCTGCACGGTGACCGGAAACGGCCTCAAGGACCCCGACTGGGCCGTCGCCGGCGCCCCGCAGCCGCTCACCGTGCCGGTGGACGCCGCGGCGGCGGCGGAGCGGCTGGGGCTCGGATAGCGGCTGGGCCGTTGCCGGGAGTTGCCGGGAACGGGAGGCCACCGGCCACGGAGCGGGAAAGCCGCAGGCCGGCAGGCGGGAGGACCGCAAGCCCATGCAGGCCGGAACGCCCCAGCCGTACAGGCCGGAACGCCCCGAGCCGGGGGCGGGAGACCGGGGCCGGAAGGCCCGGGGGGCCCGCGTGGCCATGCGGGCCGGGAAGCCGCAGGCCACGCAGGCGGGAAGGCCGCGCGCCGGAGGCCGGCGGGCGGCACGCCGGGGGCCCGGTGGCCGGAAGTCGCCCTGCCGGTGCGAGGGCCGTGGCCCGCGTGGCCCCTCGCGTGCCCGGGGAACGCGTCGTACCGTGGTCCGTGAACGGGCGGGGCGGACGAACTGGCAAGGGCGCCGCATCCACCGCACGCCCGACGCAGGAGCCGCACGGGGGAGGACACCCCGGCCAGGGGGTGCACGGAAGAGCACACGACACGCATCGTGCGCCTCCTGTGCGCCCTGTGTCGCCACAGAACCTTCCTTCGATAGGCTGTGCCGAACCCCTCACCGCATATGCCGCGGTGCTGCCCCTGCGCCGGGCGCCGGGTTCTCTCCGTCAGTACCTCCCACGCGTCGAACGCCGTCCGTAGCCCAGATCCGCCACCCCACCCCGCAGACCCGACGCCCGCAACCGGGACCGTCCAGGTCCCGCAGGCCAGCACAGACCCATCGACACCACCCACAGCACGCACAGCACGACAATCACGCAGCTCAAGGAGAGTCATCGAGCGATGGCCGGTCCCGCCTTCCGCGCCGCCGCCGTCCGGGTGCGCACCCCCGCCACCAGCGGCAACCTCGGCCCGGGCTTCGACACCTTCGGTCTCGCGCTGGGGCTGTACGACGACGTCGTCGTCCGAGTGGCCGACTCCGGCCTGCACATCGACATCGCGGGCGAGGGCAGCGAAACCCTCCCGCGCGATGAGGAGCACCTGCTCGTACGCGCCATGCGCACCGCGTTCGACCTGCTCGGCGGACAGCCCCGCGGCCTCGAGGTGGTGTGCGCGAACCGCATCCCGCACGGCCGCGGCCTCGGCTCCTCGTCCGCCGCGATCTGCGCCGGCATCATGGCCGCCCGCGCCGTGACGATAGGCGGGGAGGCCAGGCTCGACGACGCCGCCCTGCTGGAACTCGCCACGGAGATCGAGGGCCACCCCGACAACGTGGCGTCCTGTCTGCTCGGCGGCTTCACCATCTCGTGGATGGAGGGCGGCGCGGCGCGGGCGATCAGGATGGATGCCGCCGATTCCATCGTTCCGGTGGTTTTCGTACCGGGTAAACCGATACTGACGAAGACGGCACGCGAGCTCCTGCCGCGTTCCGTCCCCCATGTGGACGCCGCGGCCAACGCCAGCCGGGCCGCACTCCTCGTCGAGGCCCTGACCAGGCGCCCCGACCTGCTGCTGCCCGCCACGGAGGACCGGCTCCACCAGGAGTACCGCGCTCCGGCCATGCCGGAGAGCGCCGCCCTCGTCGAGCGGCTGCGGGCCGATGGCGTCCCCGCGGTCATCTCCGGAGCCGGACCCACCGTCCTGGCCCTGACGCAGAGCGACGACGCCGACAAGGTGGCCCTGCTCGCGGGGGAGGGGTGGGCGGCGAACCGGCTGGTCATGGACTCGGCGGGGGCGAGCGTGCTGCCCCTGTCGCCGACCAGGGCCGAGTGACGCAATTGCCCCGATACGGTTGCCGGATGTGGAGAGGGGGAATGTTTGATGGATCCGGTAGTGTTAACCTCAAGTCTGCACCCGACCCCACATATGGCGAGGTGCTTCGTGTCCCCGTCCGGGACAGACATTCTTCCGGGAGCTCCCCGATCGTTCTGTGCGCCGCACCGAGCGGTATGGCCGAGTGGGTGTACCTCCCAGCGGTAGCTGGGTGAGTACCTCCCAGCGATAGCTGGGGGAGCTCCGGAACAGGCGTGACCGAGCCGCATGGCACAGAGATTTCCGTGACACGGCACCGGGACTCGCCATCACCAGTTGTTTCTTCCGCCGCTTTGGCGGACCACCGCCCCGGCATGGTCCAACACTCGAAGGATCACCGCCGGACAGCACAACCGGTCGCCGAGCCAGAAGGCCGACGTCCGCTCCAGGGAAGGACCCTTCGTGAGCGACACCACCGATCTGATGGGCGTGAGCGCCGACACGGTCGATACCGCTGCCGCGCCCGCCACGGACGCCTCTGCTGCGCCTGCCTCCGGTGCATCGGCCGGCACCAGGCGGCGCCGCGGCACCGGCCTTGAGGGCATGGTGCTTGCCGAGCTGCAGCAGGTCGCATCCGGCCTCGGGATCAGGGGCACCGCGCGGATGCGCAAGAGCCAGCTGATCGAGGTCATCAAGGAGGCACAGGCCGGGGGAGCCCCCCAGGCCACCTCGGGCGCCCAGGCGAAGAGTGCACCGTCCGAGACCAAGCCGAAGCGCCGGGCCACCTCCCGCGCGCGCACCGGCGATGAGGCCCAGGCCGAGGCCGCCAAGGCCGACGAGGCCGGTCAGCGCGCCGGCCAGGGCGACGCGGCGGCCGAGACGGCCGGCAAGGCGGGCCGGACCGCCGCCCCCGAGCGCGCCGAGAAGGCCGAGAACACGGGGTCCTCGGCCGGTGAGGCGCCCGCACAGCAGGCCGTCGCCCAGCAGCAGATCGACATCCCCGGCCAGCCCGCCAGCGACGACCAGTCGACCGGCGAGCGCCGCAGGCGCCGGGTCACCGCCGAGGCGGGCAGCCCCGACGCCAGGGCCGAGGCCGGCGACGTCAGGACCGAGACCAGGACGGAGCCCAAGACCGACCACGCCGAGAAGCACGACGGCTCCGGCGACCACGGCGACGGCCGCCAGAGCCGCCGGGAGCGCGGCCGCGGCCGTGACCGGGACCGCCGCGGCAAGAGCGACGACCAGCAGAACCAGCAGGGCGGCGCGGGCCAGCGCCAGCAGGGCGGCGGCGGAGGCGGCCGCCAGGACGACGGCTACGACGACGACGGCGGCGGCCGCCGGGGCCGCCGGGGCCGCTACCGGGACCGGCGCGGCCGGCGCGGCCGCGACGATGTGAGCGAGCCGCAGATCGCCGAGGACGACGTTCTGATCCCCGTCGCGGGCATCCTGGACATCCTCGACAACTACGCCTTCATCCGCACCTCCGGCTACCTCCCGGGCCCGAACGACGTCTACGTCTCGCTGGCCCAGGTCCGCAAGAACGGCCTGCGCAAGGGCGACCACATCACGGGCGCCGTGCGCCAGCCCAAGGAGGGCGAGCGCAGGGAGAAGTTCAACGCCCTGGTCCGCCTCGACTCCGTCAACGGCATGGCGCCGGAACACGGCCGCGGCCGCCCCGAGTTCAACAAGCTCACGCCGCTCTACCCGCAGGACCGGATCCGTCTGGAGACCGACCCGGGCATCCTGACCACGCGCATCATCGACCTGGTCTCGCCCATCGGCAAGGGCCAGCGCGGCCTGATCGTGGCCCCGCCGAAGACCGGTAAGACCATGATCCTCCAGGCGATCGCCAACGCGATCACGCACAACAGCCCCGAGTGCCACCTGATGGTCGTCCTCGTCGACGAGCGTCCCGAAGAGGTCACCGACATGCAGCGGTCGGTCAAGGGCGAGGTCATCTCCTCCACCTTCGACCGCCCGGCCGAGGACCACACCACCGTCGCCGAGCTGGCCATCGAGCGCGCCAAGCGGCTCGTCGAGCTGGGCCACGACGTGGTCGTCCTGCTCGACTCCATCACCCGCCTGGGGCGCGCCTACAACCTCGCGGCGCCCGCCTCCGGCCGGATCCTCTCCGGTGGTGTCGACTCGACCGCGCTCTACCCGCCGAAGCGGTTCTTCGGCGCCGCGCGCAACATCGAGGACGGCGGCTCGCTGACCATCCTGGCCACCGCGCTGGTCGACACCGGCTCGCGGATGGACGAGGTGATCTTCGAGGAGTTCAAGGGCACCGGCAACATGGAGCTCAAGCTCGACCGGAAGCTCTCCGACAAGCGCATCTTCCCCGCGGTGGACGTCGACGCGTCCAGCACCCGCAAGGAGGAGATCCTGCTCAGCGGCGAGGAGCTGGGCATCGTCTGGAAGCTGCGGCGGGTGCTGCACGCGCTGGACCAGCAGCAGGCGATCGAGCTGCTGCTGGACCGGATGAAGCAGAGCAAGTCGAACGCCGAGTTCCTTCTGCAGATTCAGAAGACGACGCCCGCGCCGGGGAACAACGGCGACTAGCGCGCTACGCGCGGGTCGGCCGACGTTCCGGTTCCGGTACATCGGCGTTCCGGTTGTCGCGTTTCCGGTTCGGTGTTTTCAGTCGGTGTTCCGGTCGCTCCTCTCGCCCTGGCCGGGCGAGGGGGGCGGCTTTTTTTGTGGCCTGTGCCTTTTTGTGGGATGGGTTTGTGAGCTGCGCCTCGGCGCATCTCAGGGGCGCGGGGAACCGCGCGAGCAACCCCCACCGGCCGGTGGTCCGGCAGCGACAGAGACTGCCGCTTCGGGGCGGTGGCGACGTGACGTGTTCGCTGTGGCCGGGCGCGCAGTTCCCCGCGCCCCTTTTCGGGCTGCGCCCCGACAGGGTGGGGCTGCGCCCCGACAGGGTGGGCGGGCGAGACGTTCGCCACATCGTGGGTTGGGGGAGCGGGGTGGTTCCCGGCCGGAACGTGCTGGTCGGAGGTGGGGATCCGGAGGGTCGTGTACGGAGGGTGTCTGCTGAGGCACCGGGTGAAACCGGGACATTGTGCAACGCTGCTGGCTGGTCCGGAGCCGTGGACGGGGGTGACTGAGGCTGACGGCGGGGGGTAACCGGGCAGCTAGGAGACCCAGGGGAGTACATGGCCGACGAGAGCACACCCATGCGCGACAGCCGCCGCCGCGGCAAGGGGCGGCGGCGCAAGCCGAGGAGCGCGGGCCGGAAGGCACTGCTGGCCACCGCGTGGGCGGCGGCCGGCCTGGTGCTCCTGGGCGGCGGCGGCCTCGGCTACGTGTACTTCAAGCTGAACGGCAACCTCAGTGGCGTCGACATCAACGCCGCCCTCGGCAAGCACCGCCCCGCGAACGTCGACAACGGCTCGATGGACATCCTGGTGCTCGGCTCCGACTCCCGTTCCGGCCCCAACGCGGAGTACGGCACCGACGGCGGCGGGGCACGCTCCGACACGGCGATGATCGTGCACGTCTACCAGGGCCACAAGCGGGCCACCGTGGTGTCCATACCCCGCGACACCCTCGTCACCAGGCCCGACTGCACGGCGCGCAACGGCACCACCGTCAGGGGTGGCCGGGCCCAGATGTTCAACACCGCCTACGAGGTCGGCGGCCCGGCGTGCGCCGTGAAGACGGTGGAGGCCATGTCCGGCATCCGTATGGACCACTTCATCGAGGTCGACTTCACCGGCTTCAAGAAGCTCGTCGACACGCTCGGCGGCGTCCCCGTCACCACGCGGCAGGCCATCGACGACGACAAGAGCCACCTGCACCTGCCGCCCGGCACCCACACCCTCGACGGTGAGCAGGCGCTCGGCCTGGTGCGCACCAGGCACGGTGTCGGCGACGGCAGCGACCTCGGCCGGATCCAGCTCCAGCAGGCCTTTGTGAAGGCGCTGATCAACCAGGTCAGGCAGGTCGGCGTGATCAGCAATCCGGCCAAGCTCTACGACCTCGCCGACACCGCCACCAGCGCCATCACCACCGACTCCGAGCTGGCCTCCGTCAAACAGCTGGCCGGCTTCGCGGGCAGCCTCAAGGACATCGGGCCCGGCAGCACCACCATGCTGACGCTGCCGGTCGCCTACGACCCGCAGAACGCGAACCGGGTGCTGCCGCTCGCCGCGCAGGACCGCCAGGTGTGGTCCGCGCTCAAGGCGGACAAGCCGGTGCCGGCCTCGGCGACCAGGGGGTCCGCCGCGGCCGGGGGCGCGGCCGGTCACGTCGTCGCGGGCAGCTAGCCCGCGGCCCTCCGACGCGGGCCGCGCCCCGGCCCACGTCAGGGGCGCGCGGAACTGCGCGAGCAACCGGCCACTGGCGGGCGGTCGTGAGACGGCAGAGACTGCCCCTTTCGGGCGGTGGCGATCTGACGGTCTCGTCGTGGTTGTCCCCCACTGCCTGAAAGGCGTGGGAGGTACCCCCAGCAGTTCCCCGCGCCCCTCCCATGCGGGGCTGCGCCCCGGCCCACCCAGGGGCGCGGGGAACTGCGCGAGCGGCCCACCACCGGCCGGTGGTCCGGGGAGGACAGAGACCGCCCCTTTGGGACGGTGACGACGCTCGCGTCTCGTCGTGCCTGGATGCGCGGTTCCCCGCGCCTCAAGGCGGGGCCGCGCCCCGCTCCCGCGGCCCCTGCCGGGCAGGGGGAATATCCGGGGCACCGCCCCGGTTTTGGGGGATGGCGCCAGTCCTGGCAGACTGGTACGTCGGCTCCGGTTCACGCTCCCGCACCCGCGGGCTGCGACCCGGCGCCCTCCCGGAACATAGGAGACACCTTGAAGCGCGAGATTCACCCCGAGTACGTCGAGACCCAGGTGAGCTGCACCTGCGGCGCGTCGTTCACGACCCGTAGCACGATCGGATCCGGCACCATCCGTGCCGAGGTCTGCTCCGAATGCCACCCGTTCTACACGGGCAAGCAGAAGATCCTCGACACCGGAGGCCGTGTGGCCCGCTTCGAGGCCCGCTTCGGCAAGGCTGCTGCCGGCTCCAAGAAGTAGCGAGCAACTGCGCCGGTCCTCGGCCGCCCCGCCCGGGGCGCCGGGACCGGCGTTTTTGATCGCTCATGCCCCTCAGTACGCCCCCGTCACCGGGCGTACGCGTCGCCAGATCAGGAGCCCTTCAGATGTTCGAGGCGGTCGAGGAACTCATCGGCGAACACGCCGACCTGGAGAAACAGCTCGCCGACCCCGCCGTCCACGCCGACCAGGCGGGCGCGCGCAAGCTCAACAAGCGCTACGCCGAGCTGACCCCGATCGTCGCCGCCTACCGCGACTGGAAGCGGGCCGGCGAGGACATCGAGACCGCGCGGGAGCTGGCCGCCGAGGACCCCGACTTCGCCGCCGAGGTGCGCGACCTCGAACAGCAGCGCGACGCTCTCACCGAGCGGCTCCGGATGCTGCTCGTGCCCCGCGACCCCAGCGACGACAAGGACGTCATCCTGGAGATCAAGGCCGGCGCCGGCGGTGACGAGTCCGCGCTGTTCGCCGGCGACCTGCTGCGGATGTACCTGCGGTACGCCGAGCGGGTCGGCTGGAAGACCGAGATCATCGACTCGACCGAGTCCGAGCTGGGCGGCTACAAGGACGTCCAGGTCGCCGTGAAGAGCCGCGGCGCCGTCGAGCCGGGCCACGGCGTCTGGGCGCGGCTGAAGTACGAGGGCGGGGTGCACCGGGTGCAGCGGGTGCCCGCGACGGAGTCCCAGGGCCGTATCCACACCTCCGCGGCCGGGGTGCTGGTCACCCCGGAGGCCGAGGAGATCGACATCGAGATCAACCCGAACGACCTCCGGATCGACGTCTACCGCTCCTCGGGCCCCGGCGGCCAGTCCGTGAACACCACCGACTCCGCCGTGCGCATCACCCACCTGCCCACCGGCGTCGTCGCCTCCTGCCAGAACGAGAAGAGCCAGCTCCAGAACAAGGAGCAGGCGATGCGTATCCTGCGCTCCAGGCTCCTCGCGGCGGCCCAGGAGGAGGCGGAGTCCAAGGCCGCGGACGCCCGGCGCAGCCAGGTCCGCACCGTCGACCGCTCCGAGAAGATCCGCACCTACAACTTCCCGGAGAACCGCATTTCGGACCACCGCGTGGGCTTCAAGGCGTACAACTTGGACCAGGTGCTCGACGGCGAGCTCGACGCCGTCATCCAGGCGTGCGTCGACGCGGACTCCGCGGCCAAGCTGGCGGCCGCGTAACCGGGAGCCCGCGCCGCCCCGCGCACCCGCACCACGAACGGCTCAGTCCCGAAAGGACCAGCGTGCAGCCTCATCCTGGGGAGCGACCCCCCAACCCGCGCAGCGTGCTGCTCGCGGAGGTGGCCCAGGCCACCCAGCGGCTGGCCGACGCCGGCGTGCCCTCGCCGCGCAACGACGCCGAGGAACTCGCCGCGTTCGTGCACGGCGTCAAGCGGGGCGAGCTGCACACCGTCAAGGACGCCGACTTCGACGCCCGCTACTGGGAGGCCGTGGCGCGCCGCGAGGCCCGCGAGCCGCTCCAGCACATCACCGGGCTCGCCTACTTCCGGTACCTGGAACTCCAGGTCGGCCCCGGGGTCTTCGTACCGCGGCCGGAGACCGAGTCCGTGGTCGACTGGGCCATAGCCGCGGTGCGCGCCATGGACGTCGTGGAGCCGCTCATCGTCGACCTGTGCACCGGTTCGGGGGCGATCGCCCTCGCCATGGCGCAGGAGGTGCCCCGCTCCCGGGTGCACGCCGTGGAGCTGTCCGAGGAGGCCCTGGCCTGGGCCCGCAGGAACGCCCGGCACGCGGACCAGGCCGCCGGCTCCCGGGTCACCATCCACCACGGCGACGCCCGCACCGCGCTGCCCGAGCTCAACGGCCAGGTCGACCTGGTCGTGTCGAACCCTCCCTACATTCCGCTCACGGAGTGGGAGTATGTGGCCCCGGAGGCCCGCGACCACGACCCCGAGCTCGCCCTCTTCTCCGGTGAGGACGGTCTCGACACCATCCGCGGCATCGTGCGCACCGCCCAGCGGCTGCTGCGGCCCGGCGGCATCGTCGTCGTCGAGCACGCCGACACGCAGGGCGGGCAGGTGCCGTGGCTCTTCAGCGAGGAGGCAGGGTGGGCGGACGCGGCCGACCACCCCGACCTGAACAACCGCCCGCGCTTCGCGACGGCACGCAAGGCGCTGCCGTGACCCCCCGCAACCCCACCCCGACCGTCACCCCCACACTCACCCCCAGAGCCCGTAAGTGCACGAGGAGGCCCGCCCATGGCACGGCGCTACGACACCAATGACGCGACCGACCGCACCACCGGTCTCCGGGAGGCCGCGTCCGCCGTCCGCCGTGGCGAGCTGGTCGTGCTGCCCACCGACACCGTCTACGGCGTCGGCGCCGACGCCTTCAGCGCGGAGGCCGTCGGCGACCTCCTGCAGGCCAAGGGGCGCGGCCGGAACATGCCCAGTCCCGTCCTGATCGGCTCCCCGAACACGCTGCACGGCATCGTCACCGACTTCTCCGAGACGGCCTGGGAGCTCGTCGACGCCTTCTGGCCGGGGGCGCTCACCCTGGTCGCCCGGCACCAGCCGTCGCTCCAGTGGGACCTGGGGGAGACCCGCGGCACGGTCGCCGTGCGGATGCCGCTGCACCCGGTCGCCATCGAGCTCCTGGGCGAGACCGGGCCGATGGCGGTGACCTCGGCCAACCTCACGGGGCACCCCGCGCCGGAGACCTGCGACGCCGCGCAGGACATGCTCGGCGACTCCGTCTCCGTCTACCTGGACGGCGGTCCGACGCCGGGCATCGTGCCGTCCTCCATCGTCGACGTCACCGGGAAGGTACCGGTGCTGCTCCGTGCCGGCGCGCTCGACGCGGACGAGCTCCGCAAGGTCGTACCCGACCTTGAGGTGGCCAATTGACGACACCCCGTCCTGATGACGTGCGTGGCATAGGTACCGGCGACACCTTCAGGATCCTCCACGTCAGCACCGGCAACGTCTGCCGCTCGCCGATCACCGAGCGGCTGACCCGCCATGCCCTGGCGGGCCGGCTCGGCGCGCCCGCGTGCGGCTATGCGGCGGACGTCCCGATCGGGGGCCTGATCGTGGAGAGCGCCGGCACGTGGGGCCACGAGGGGGCGCCGATGGAGGCGCACGCCGAGACGGTGCTCGCCGACTTCGGGGCGGACCCCGGCGGCTTCGTCGGGCGTGAACTGCTGGACGAGCACGTCATCCGGGCGGACCTGGTGCTCACCGCGACCCGGGACCACCGGGCGCAGGTCATCTCGATGGGCCACTCCGCGGGCCTGCGCACCTTCACCCTGAAGGAGTTCACCCGCCTGGTGCGGGCCATAGACCCCGCGACACTGCCCGATCCCGTGGACGAGGGCGTGGTGGAACGGGCGCGTGCGCTGGTGCGCGCCGCGGCGGCGCTGCGGGGGTGGCTGCTCGCGCCCAGCGCGGAGGCGGACGAGGTCTACGACCCGTACGGGGCGCCGTTGCCCTTCTTCCGCTCCGTCGGAGAGGAGATCCAGCAGGCGCTGGAGCCGGTTCTGGTCGCCCTCACGGGCAAGTAGCGCCCCGTCCGGGGCGCGGGGACCCGCGAACGCGCACCCCCACCGGCCGGTGGCCCGGGCGGTTCCGGGTGCCCTTTTGGGGTGGTGGCGATCCGGTGGTCTCGTCGTGGTTGGTCGCGCAGTTCCCCGCGCCCCTTTTCGGGGCGGGCCCTTACGTGGGGCTGGGCCCCGGTCCGCCTCAAGGGTTGTGGGGGCCACGCGCGTGACCTGCCACCGGCCGGTGGCCCGGGCGGTTCCGGGTGCCCTTTTGGGGTGGTGGTGATCCGGTGGTCTCGTCGTGGTTGGTCGCGCAGTTCCCCGCGCCCCTTTTCGGGGCGGGCCCTTACGTGGGGCTGGGCCCCGGTCCACCTAGACGAGTAAGTCCGAAGGCTTTGGTTCAGTGGTCGTAGGCGGTCAGTGAGCGTGTGATGGGTCGGCCTGTGTTGCGGTTGTGCCAGATCGCGGCTGTCATCGCCAGGATGCGTTGTCCGACGCGGGCGAGGACTCCGGCAGGGGTTCTCGCCCTGTGGCGTTCGAGGTCGAGTTGGCCTTTGAGGGTGTCGTTGACCGACTCGATGAGCTGGCGGATGGGCTTGAGCAGGTGTTCGCCGGGGCGGGGCTTGAGGTTGCGGTAACTCGGCCGCAGTAGGGTCATTCCGCGCGCGGCCATGAAGGCGTCGAGATCCTTCGACACGTAGCCCTTGTCGCCGACGATCGTCTGCCCCGGGTGTGTGGCCTGCAGATCCTGGTCGCCCGTGATCATGTCGACCAGCACCTCGCGTTCGTCGACTTTCGGGTTGGCCAGGGCCCAGGCGATCGGCAGCCCGCCGGGGGTGCACATCAGGTGGAGCCGCAGGCCCCAGAAGAACCGGGAGTGGGAGGGGCAGTAGCCGTATCCGGCCCAGCCGGCCAGGTCGGAGCGTTTGACGGTGGGCCGTGAGCGGGCGCACTCGACGGGTGTGGAGTCCACGATCCACACGTCGTCGTGCCACAGGTCGGTGTCTCGGGCGAAGGTGCGGATGAATCGGCTGATCAGTGTGTTCGCGGCCCGCAGGCGCTTGTTGTAGCCGGACTGCCCGGGCAGGTAGGGGAACTCGGCGGCCAGGTGGGCGCGGGCGAAACGCAGCCAGCGGGCTTCGGAGACGAATCCGAGCAGGGCCTGCATCACCGCCAGCGTCAACAGCTCTGCATCACTCAGCCTCGGCGGACGGCCCCATCGGCGCGATCCCACCAGAGAGTCGTCGATCTTCACGTACAGTGCAGTCGCGAGGGTTTCGAGGTCTGTCGTCACAAACGGACCAACGAGACCCTCGCTTCATGCACCCGGCCCCTTTGGACTTACTCGTCTAGGGGCGCGGGGAACTGCGCGACCGGCCCGCCACGGCCGGTGGTCCGGAGGCGGCCGGAACCGCCCCCTTCGGGTGGTGGCGGCCCGCAGGGGCGCGTGGGGCGCAGTCCCTCGCGCCCCTGGCACGCCGGGGTGCGCCGAACGGGTGGTTGGGCGGGACAACCTGTGCACGCAGCATTACGGTACGTACATGCCCAGCCGTTCCGCCGCGGCGGAAGCACCCGCCGACCTCGCCCTGCTGCGCCGGCAGGACCCCGAGATGGCCGAGGTCCTCGCGGCCGAGGGCGACCGCCAGGCCTCGGCGCTCCAGCTGATCGCCGCCGAGAACTTCACCTCGCGAGCCGTGCTCGCGACCCTCGCCTCACCGCTCGCCAACAAGTACGCCGAGGGCTACCCGGGCGCCCGCCACCACGGCGGCTGCGAGCTGGCCGACGCCGCGGAGCGGATCGCGACCGAGCGGGCCGAGCGCCTCTTCGGCGCCGCCCACGCGAACGTGCAGCCGCACTCCGGCTCCTCCGCGGTCCTCGCGGCCTACGCGGCCCTGCTGCGCCCCGGCGACACCGTCCTGGCCATGGGCCTGCCGTTCGGCGGCCACCTCACGCACGGCTCCCCGGCGAACTTCTCCGGCCGCTGGTTCGACTTCGTCGGCTACGGCGTCGGCGCCGAGAGCGGCCGTATCGACTACGAGCAGGTCAGGGCGCTGGCGCGGGCCCGCCGCCCGAAGGCGATCGTGTGCGGCTCGATCGCCTACCCGCGGCACATCGACTACGCCGCGTTCCGCGCCATCGCCGACGAGGCCGGCGCCTACCTGATCGCGGACGCCGCGCACCCCATCGGCCTGGTGGCCGGCGGCGCCGCGCCCAGCCCCGTCCCGTACGCGGACGTCGTCTGCGCCACCACCCACAAGGTGCTGCGCGGCCCCCGCGGCGGCATGGTGCTGTGCGGGCCCGAGCTGGCCGAGCGGATCGACCGCGCGGTGTTCCCGTTCACCCAGAGCGGCGCCCAGATGCACACCATCGCCGCCAAAGCGGTGGCGTTCGGCGAGGCCGCCACCGAGGAGTTCCGCGGCTACGCCCACCAGGTCGTCGCCAACGCCCGCGCACTGGCCGAGGCGCTGGCCGCGGAGGGCCTGCTGATCACCACGGGCGGCACGGACACCCACCTGCTGACCGCCGACCCGGCCCCGCTGGGCGCCGAGGGCCGCACAGCCCGCGGCCGGCTCGGTGCCGCGGCGATCGTGCTGGACAGCTGCCCGCTGCCGCACGGCGACGCCCGCGGCATCAGGCTCGGCACCGCGGCCGTCACCACCCAGGGCATGCGGGAGTCGGAGATGGCCCGCATCGCGGAGCTGATCGGCGCCGTGCTGCGCGGGGCGCTCGACGCCCCCACGGCCCGTCGCAAGGTGCAGGTCCTCACCAGCGCTTTTCCGCCGTATCCTGCCCCGGACAGCTAGCGGCACCGCCGGCAGGGGACGACCGGGCCCGGCGCGGCCCGAGAGCGCCCGGCAGCCGTCCCGGGCAGCCACGGCGGGCACCAGGGAGGTTCGGTGACCCGTCCGGCCGGCCGGCCGCTCGGGCGAGGGCGCCCGGTGGCCCCGGGACGGCATCCCATTGAGCTCCGGTGGGCCCCGGTGGGCCCCGGTGGGGCCGGGGACAGCGCCTCCGCGGCGTCCCCGGCAGAGGCTCGGGGACGGCGTCCCGGGGCCTCGGTGACGCGGCTCTCAGCCGCACATGGAACCATCGTCGCCACCCGTAAGTCCTCACACGTGACGTCGCGAAGCTAGGGTGTGGGGCTGAGATGGCCAGCGATACCTGTGGGGAAGCCCGTGCGTGAATACCTGCTGACGCTCTGCATCACGGCCGCGGTGACGTACCTGCTGACCGGCCCGGTGCGGAAGTTCGCGATCGTGGCCGGGGCGATGCCCGAGATCCGGGCGCGTGACGTGCACCGTGAGCCGACGCCGCGCCTCGGCGGTATCGCGATGTTCTTCGGGCTCTGCGCGGGCCTGCTGGTCGCCGACCACCTGCCCAACCTGAACGAGGTGTTCGCGAACTCCAGCGAGCCGCGTGCGCTGCTCTCCGGCGCCGGGCTGATCTGGATCATCGGCGTCCTGGACGACAAGTTCGAGATCGACGCCCTGATCAAGCTGGGCGGACAGATGATCGCCGCGGGCGTCATGGTGGTCCAGGGCCTGACGATCCTGTGGCTGCCGGTGCCGGGCGTCGGCCTGGTGGCGCTCACCCAGTGGCAGGGCACCCTGCTCACCGTCGCGCTCGTCGTGATCACCATCAACGCCGTGAACTTCGTCGACGGCCTGGACGGCCTGGCGGCCGGCATGGTGTGCATCGCGGCCACCGCGTTCTTTATGTACGGCTACCGGATCTGGTACGGCTACGGCCTGGAGGACGCCGCCCCCGCCACGCTCTTCGCGGCCATCCTGATGGGCATCTGCCTGGGCTTCCTGCCGCACAACATGCACCCGGCGCGGATCTTCATGGGCGACTCGGGCTCGATGCTGATCGGCCTCGTGCTGGCCGCCGGCGCCATCTCCATCACCGGCCAGGTGGACCCGGACGCGATGAAGCTCTTCTCCGGCTCCGAGCGGGCCACCGTGCACCAGATGGTGCCCGCCTACATCCCGCTGCTGCTGCCGCTGACGATCATCGCGGTGCCCGCGGCCGACCTGGTGCTGGCCGTCGTGCGCAGGACCTGGCGCGGCCAGTCGCCGTTCGCGGCGGACCGCGGCCACCTCCACCACCGGCTGCTGGAGATCGGGCACTCGCAGAGCCGGGCCGTGGGGATCATGTACTTCTGGTCGGCGCTGATCGCCTTCGGGGCGCTGGCGTACTCGGTCAACTCCGCCTCGATGTGGATCGTGCTGGCCATCGTCGCGCTGAGCGCGGTGGGCCTGGTGCTGCTCCTGCTGCCGCGGTTCACGCCGCGGGTGCCGGTGTGGGCCGAGCGCGTGGTGCCGCCGCGGTACCGCAGGAGCCGGGCCGCGTCCGCCCTGCCGGGCGAGGGCGCCGACGCCGCCGGCGCGGGCGCCGGCCCCGCGGGCACCGGTCCGGGCGCGGACGGGGGGGCCGGCGCGGACCGCACCGAGGACCCGGACACCCTGGCCGGTGACGGGCGGGGAGAGCCCGCAGAGGCCCGCCAAACAGCGGCAGGTCGGGGCGAATCGGGCGAATCGGGCGATTCGGTCGACTGTCTTGAGTTTGTCGATAATGCTCAAAGTGGTGTGATCGGTACTAAAGTTGAGCAGAACGGCACGGCGGCTGCCGTCGCGGAGCCTGCGGTGGCCACCCGTTCCACGACCGGTACGGGCGCATCCGGGACCGCAGGAGTCAACGGCGCGACGGCAATTGACCATCATCATGGCGGGCGCTTTCTGGATCCCAGGGGTGCCGGAACCTCACGCTGAGGGTCCGACAGTAGGCGATCGGCGCCTGGCAAAAGCGTTCAAACTCAGTCAAGTTGAGTCCCGCCCCTGCACAGACGGGCAGCTTCGATCTCATGTGTGACGGCGACCACACCGAATAGGTAAAGCTCTCATCAAATAGTTTGTGATACCGTTCACTACCACCAGGTGAAGAGCCGAAAGACCTTGTGCAGGACGGTCTTCCGGCCTGAGGCGCACAAGCCTCCTGGCGCTAGCCTCTGATCAACGCGGACCGTTGACGAGTCGCCGTCAGTCACCGTGTACAACCCGCCCCCAACTCCCGCTGGAGCTGCCCGCATGCAGTCCAACGACGCCCGGATTCTCCGGGGCTCCGCGCTGGTCGCCGCCCCCTTGGGAATCGTCGCCACCGTGGTCAGCGCGTTCCTCGCAGGCGAAAAGGGCCTGGTAGGCGGGCTGGTGGCGCTGGCAGTGGTCGCCGTCTTCTTCGGTCTGGGGTCGTATGCGCTGATGCGCATCACCCAGGACAAGCCGCAGGTGGCAATGACGGCCGGGCTGCTGGTCTACACCGTGCAGATCCTGCTCATCGGTGTGTTCATCGTCGCCTTCGAGGACGCCGACTTCTTCAACGGCCGGGCCTTCGGCCTCAGCCTGCTGGTCACCGCCCTGGCCTGGGTGGGCGGCCAGGTCAAGCACAGCCTCACCAGCAGGATGCTCTACGTCCAGCCTGAGCCCTCCGTGGTCACCAAGGAGGCGGCGGACGCGGTAGGCGCGGAGTCCCGCGATGCGGCGTAAGGGCTGCGTTAAGACGCTCGATGCCGATCTGCTATCGTCCGGAATCGCTTCCGCCTGCGGGGATTCACCCCGGTCATGGGTCACGGCAGGGCTAAGCCCCCGAGGCCCCCGGCGAATCCGGACGTACGGCTGTGGCCGAGGTGCGGCAGCCCGGACGACCGGTCCCCGGCGGATGCTCCCCGTGGACTGCGGCGGCACCGCCCCACCCCCACGTCCTCAGTGCCGAACAGCGGCCCCACCAGCCGCTCAGACACACAAGATTGCCGTTACCTATGCGTCACGACGAAGGAGTCACGGGTGAGTGCCCACACGCTGCTCGCTGAGCCTGGATGCCATATCCGGCAAGACTGCGCATTCCCCGCCCCTGGCCTCCACTCGTTCGACTTCAAGCCGATCTTCAGCGTCGCCGGCTTCGACTTCACCAAGCCGATGCTGCTCGCGCTCATCTGCGTGGTCCTGGTGGTCGGCTTCTTCTGGGTGGCTTTCAGCAAGCCCAAGCTCGTTCCCGGGAAATGGCAGCTGGCCGGCGAGATCGGCTACAACTTCATCGCCCGCAGCATCGCCCGCGAAGTGATCGGCAAGAAGGGCGACAAGTACGTTCCGTTCCTCACGTCGATCTTCTTCTTCGTGTGGGTCATGAACATCATGTCGATCATCCCGCTGGCGCAGTTCCCGGCCACCTCGCGCTTCGCGTTCCCGGTCGCGCTCGCGGCACTGGTCTTCATCACCTACATGTTCCTGACGTTCAAGACGCACGGCTTCCGCGGCGGCGTCAAGAACCTGGTCTGGATCGACGGCCTGCCCAAGCCCCTCATCCCGCTGATCGTGCTGCTGGAGTTCATCCAGAACGTGATCACCCGGCCGTTCACCCTCGCGGTACGGCTGTGGGCCAACATGTTCGCAGGACACCTGCTGATCGTGCTGTTCAGCATCGCGAGCTGGTACCTGCTGACCCCCACCTTCCTGACTGCCGTGGCCGGCGGCTCGTTCCTGCTGGCGGCCTTCATGACCGCCTTCGAGCTGCTGATCCAGTTCCTGCAGGCGTACATCTTCACGCTCCTCGCCTCGATCTACATCAGTGGAGCGCTCGAAGAGGGTCACTGACCCGACACCGCACTTCCCCGTCCAGACCTCCACTGGGAAGCCCCCCAGTGGACCGCATCGCATAGGAAGACAGATAAATGTCGCCCGACCTCGTTAACTTCGCCGCCGCCTCCGTCGCGGGCCGCCTGGGCGCGGTCGCCTACGGTCTCGCCGCCATCGGCCCCGGCGTCGGCATCGGCCTGGTCTTCGGTCACTCCATCGAGGCCATGGCCCGCCAGCCCGAGGCCATGCCGATCATCCGCACGAACATGTTCCTCGGCTTCGCCCTCTGTGAGGTGCTCGCGCTGCTCGGTCTGGTCGTGCCCTTCGTTTTCCAGTCGTGAGCCGTTACCGCCGGTAGCCGCACCCGACGAAAGGTTCGGACATGTTGCACATCCTGGCGCAGGAGACCCAGAACCCTCTCCTGCCCGAGACCACAGAACTAGTCGTCGGCCTGCTCTGCTTCTTCATCGTCTTCGGCATCCTCGGCAAGAAGCTCCTGCCGAACATCCAGAAGACCCTGGCAGAGCGCCACGACGCGATCGAGGGTGGCCTGGAGCGGGCGGCGCAGGCACAGGCCGAGGCCACCCGCACGCTTGAGGAGTACCGGGCACAGCTCGCCGAGGCGCGCCACGAGGCCGCGCGGATCCTGGAGCAGGCCCGCGAGCAGGGTGCGGTGATCATCTCGGAGATGCGCGAGGAGGGCCAGCGCCAGCGGGAGTCGATCATCGAGGCCGGCCACGCGCAGATCGAGGCGGACCGCCGCCAGGTGGCCGTCCAGCTGCGCCAGGAGGTCGGCCGGCTCGCCACCGAGCTCGCCAGCCGTGTCGTCGGTGAGTCCCTGGAGGACACCGCACGTCAGAGCCGTGTGGTCGACCGCTTCCTGGACGAGCTCGACGCCAAGGCCGAGCAGACGCAGGGCGCCGCCACGTGAGCAACGCCACGCGTCAGTCGAACGCAGCAGCCCGTGAGCGCCTGGAGGCGCTGACCGACCACAGCGCGGTCGACACCTCCGCCCTCGCCGAGGACCTGCTGGCCGTGAGCGATCTGCTCGACCGTGAGGCCGGGCTGCGCGGCACCCTCACCGACCCCGGCATCGAGGGGCAGCGCAAGGCCGACCTGGTTGCGGCGCTCTTCGACGGCAGGATCGGCGCCGAGGCGCTCGACCTGGTGTCGGGCCTGGTGCGATCCCGCTGGTCGGTGCCGCGCGACCTCGCCGACACCTGCGAGCAGCTCGCCTTCCTCGCCGTGATCATCGGCGCGGAACGGGCCGGGGTGCTGGACGAGACCGAGGACGAGCTGTTCCGGTTCGGCCGCATCGTCTCCAGCGCCGGCGATCTCCGTGCCGCGCTCGCCGACCGTGGCGCCCCCGCCGAGGCCAAGGCCCGGCTGCTGCACGCACTGCTGGACGGCAGGGCCAACGAGTACACCGAGCGGCTCGTCGCCCGTCTTGTGACCCAGCCGCGGGGACGTAGCCTGGATGCAGGGCTCGATGCCCTGACCAAGCTCGCCGCTGCGCGCCGTAACCGCGTGGTCGCAGTCGTGGTCTCCGCGGTACCGCTGAGCGACACGCAGAAGCGGCGTCTCGGAGAGGCACTGGCCAAGATCTACGGCCGGCAGGTGCATCTGAACCTCGACGTGGACCCCGAGGTCCTCGGCGGGGTCTCGGTGCGCATCGGAGACGAGGTCATCAACGGGACCATCGCGGACCGCCTGGACGAGGCGTCCCGCCGGATGGCCGGCTGACACGAGCGCAGCCGCCACCGAAGAGAAAGCAGAAGAGCGGCCCTGGTTGGGCCGTAGCGCAGTGATATCTGGGGGGATCCCCCCAGACCCCCAGACGTCGGGCCCAACAAGGAGAGCAGGAAACTCAGATGGCGGAGCTTACGATCCGGCCGGAGGAGATCCGGGACGCGCTGGAGAACTTCGTCCAGTCGTACCAGCCGGACGCGGCCTCCCGCGAGGAGGTCGGGACCGTCACCGAGGCCGGTGACGGCATCGCCAAGGTCGAGGGACTGCCCTCGGCCATGGCCAACGAACTGCTGAGGTTCGAGGACGGCACCCTCGGCCTCGCGCTCAACCTCGAAGAGCGCGAGATCGGTGCGATCGTCCTCGGCGAGTTCGGCGGCATCGAGGAGGGCCAGCCGGTCAGCCGCACCGGCGAGGTGCTCTCCGTCCCCGTGGGCGAGGGCTACCTCGGCCGCGTGGTCGACCCGCTCGGCAACCCGATCGACGGCCTCGGGGAGATCCAGTCCGAGAGCCGCCGCCCCCTTGAGCTGCAGGCACCCTCCGTGATGCAGCGCAAGTCGGTGCACGAGCCGATGGAGACGGGCTACAAGGCCGTCGACACCATGACCCCGATCGGCCGCGGCCAGCGCCAGCTGATCATCGGCGACCGCCAGACCGGCAAGACCGCCCTGGCCGTCGACACGATCATCAACCAGCGCGACAACTGGCGCTCCGGCGACCCGAAGAAGCAGGTCCGCTGCATCTACGTCGCCATCGGCCAGAAGGGCTCGACCGTGGCGTCCGTGCGCGGCGCCCTGGAAGAGGCCGGCGCGCTGGAGTTCACCACCATCGTCGCCGCCCCGGCGTCGGACCCGGCGGGCTTCAAGTACCTGGCGCCCTACACCGGCTCCGCCATCGGCCAGCACTGGATGTACCAGGGCAAGCACGTCCTGATCATCTTCGACGACCTGTCCAAGCAGGCCGACGCCTACCGCGCGGTCTCCCTGCTGCTGCGCCGCCCGCCGGGCCGCGAGGCCTACCCGGGTGACGTCTTCTACCTGCACTCCCGGCTGCTGGAGCGCTGCGCCAAGCTCTCCGACGACATGGGTGCCGGCTCGATGACCGGCCTGCCGATCGTCGAGACCAAGGCCAACGACGTCTCGGCGTTCATCCCGACCAACGTCATCTCCATCACCGACGGCCAGTGCTTCCTGGAGTCCGACCTGTTCAACGCGGGCGTACGCCCCGCCCTGAACGTCGGTATCTCGGTCTCCCGGGTCGGTGGCTCCGCGCAGCACAAGGCCATCCGGCAGGTCTCCGGACGGCTCCGCGTGGACCTCGCCCAGTACCGCGAGCTGGAGGCGTTCGCCGCCTTCGGCTCCGACCTGGACGCCGCGTCCAAGGCCCAGCTGGGCCGGGGCCAGCGCATGGTCGAGCTGCTGAAGCAGGCCCAGTACGCCCCGTACCCCACCGAGGACCAGGTCGTCTCCATCTGGGCCGGCACCAACGGCAAGATGGACGACGTCCCCGTCGGCGACATCCGCCGCTTCGAGCGGGAGCTGCTGGACTACCTGCACCGCGAGCACAAGCCGCTGATGACGGCCATCGTCGAGGGCGGAAAGATGTCCGACGAGACGATCCAGAAGATCTCCGAGGCGGTGGACGCGTTCAAGAAGCAGTTCGAAACCTCGGACGGCAAGCTGCTCGGCGACGACACGTCCGCTGCCGCCGCCGAGTGACGACCGAAGGGACCTGACTCATGGGAGCGCAGCTCCGGGTCTACAAGCGTCGCATCCGGTCCGTCTCCGCGACCAAGAAGATCACCCGGGCGATGGAGATGATCGCCGCCTCGCGCATCGTCAAGGCGCAGCGCAAGGTGGCGGCCTCCACCCCCTACGCGACCGAGCTCACCCGCGCGGTCACGGCGGTGGCGACCGGTTCGAACGCCAGGCATCCGCTCACCACGGAGGCGGAGCAGCCGCGCCGCGCCGCGGTCCTGCTGCTCACCAGCGACCGCGGTCTGGCCGGCGGCTACAACGCCAACGCCATCAAGGGCGCGGAGCAGCTCACGCAGCGGCTGCGCGGCGAGGGCAAGGAGGTCGTCACCTACATCGTCGGCCGCAAGGGCGTCGCCTACTTCCAGTTCCGCGAGCGCCCGATCGCCCAGTCCTGGACGGGCTTCACGGACGACCCCAGCTATGCGGACGCCAAGCAGGTCGCCGACCCGCTGATCGAGGCGATCACACAGGACACCGCCGAGGGCGGCGTCGACGAGCTGCACATCGTGTTCACGGAGTTCGTCTCCATGCTGACGCAGACGCCGGTCGACCGGCGACTGCTGCCGCTCAGCCTGGACGCGGTCAGCTCCGGGGCCATGGAGGGCGGCTCGGAGGGCGCCGGGACCGAGGGCCCGCCGCAGGCGGCGACCAAGGCCAGGCCGCTGTTCGAGTTCGAACCGTCCGCGGAGGGCGTGCTCGACGCCCTGCTGCCGCGCTACGTGGAGAGCAGGGTCTACAACGCGCTGCTGCAGTCGGCCGCCTCCAAGCACGCCGCGACCCGGCGCGCCATGAAGTCGGCGACCGACAACGCCGGAGAGCTGATCGAGACCCTCTCCCGGCTGGCCAACGCGGCCCGCCAGGCCGAAATCACCCAGGAAATCAGCGAGATCGTCGGTGGCTCCAGTGCGCTGGCCGACGCGACCGCGGGGAGTGACAAATAATGACCACCACTGTTGAGACCGCGACGGCTACGGGCCGCGTCGCCCGGGTCATCGGCCCGGTCGTCGACGTGGAGTTCCCCGTCGACGCGATGCCGGACATCTACAACGCCCTGCACGTCGAGGTGGCCGACCCGGCCCGCGAGGGCGAGCGGAAGACGCTGACCCTGGAGGTCGCCCAGCACCTGGGCGACGGCCTGGTGCGCGCCATCTCCATGCAGCCCACCGACGGCCTGGTCCGCCAGGCGCCCGTCGTGAACACCGGCGAGGGCATCACCGTGCCGGTCGGCGACTTCACCAAGGGCAAGGTGTTCAACACCGTCGGCGAGGTGCTGAACGTCCCCGAGGAGAACGCCAACATCACCACGCGGTGGCCCATCCACCGCAAGGCGCCCAGCTTCGACCAGCTGGAGTCGAAGACCGAGATGTTCGAGACGGGCATCAAGGTCATCGACCTGCTGACCCCGTATGTGCGAGGCGGCAAGATCGGCCTGTTCGGCGGCGCCGGCGTCGGCAAGACCGTGCTCATCCAGGAGATGATCTACCGCGTCGCCAACAACCACGAGGGCGTCTCCGTCTTCGCGGGCGTCGGCGAGCGCACCCGTGAGGGCAACGACCTCATCGACGAGATGACCGAGTCCGGCGTCATCGACAAGACCGCGCTGGTCTTCGGCCAGATGGACGAGCCGCCGGGCACCCGTCTGAGGGTCGCGCTGGCGGGTCTGACCATGGCGGAGTACTTCCGGGACGAGCAGCGCCAGGACGTGCTGTTCTTCATCGACAACATCTTCCGCTTCACCCAGGCCGGGTCCGAGGTCTCCACGCTGCTCGGCCGTATGCCGTCCGCGGTGGGCTACCAGCCGAACCTCGCCGACGAGATGGGCATCCTCCAGGAGCGCATCACCTCCACCCGCGGTCACTCGATCACCTCCATGCAGGCGATCTACGTGCCCGCGGACGACCTGACCGACCCGGCGCCGGCCACCACCTTCGCCCACCTGGACGCGACGACGGTGCTCTCCCGTCCGATCTCCGAGAAGGGCATCTACCCGGCGGTGGACCCGCTGGACTCCACGTCCCGCATCCTGGACCCGCGCTACATCAGCCAGGACCACTACGACGCCGCCATGCGCGTCAAGACGATCCTGCAGAAGTACAAGGACCTCCAGGACATCATCGCCATCCTCGGTATCGACGAGCTCGGCGAGGAGGACAAGCTCGTCGTGCACCGCGCCCGCCGGGTGGAGCGCTTCCTGTCGCAGAACACCCACGTCGCCGAGCAGTTCACCGGCGTCAAGGGCTCGGACGTCTCGCTCGACGAGTCGATCGCGGCGTTCAACGCGATCTGCGACGGCGAGTACGACCACTTCCCCGAGCAGGCCTTCTTCATGTGCGGCGGCATCGAGGACCTCAAGAAGAACGCCAAGGAACTCGGCGTCTCCTGACCGGTTCGTTGTGACAGGGGGCGGGCGCATCCCACGGACGATCCCGATCATCCGTGGGACTGACCCGCCCCCTGTCCTACGCCCCATCACCAGACCACTAGAATTCGAACCACACCCGGCACAACCGCCGGGTGGTGACCCGAGGAGCCACCCTTGGCCGCTGAGCTGCATGTCGAGCTGGTCGCCGCCGACCGTCAGGTCTGGTCGGGCGAGGCGACCCTGGTCGTCGCGCGCACCTCGTCCGGTGACATCGGCGTCATGCCCGGTCACCAGCCGCTGCTCGGTGTGCTGGAGTCGGGCCCGGTGACCATCCGTACCAGCGAGGGAGGGACGGTCGTCGCCGCGGTGCACGGCGGTTTCATCTCCTTCGCCGACAACAAGCTGTCGCTGCTGGCCGAGGTCGCCGAGCTGTCGGACGAGATCGACGTCCAGCGTGCGGAGCGGGCGCTGGAGCGCGCCAAGTCCGAGGCGGACGCGTCGGCCGAGCGGCGCGCCGACGTCCGGCTGCGGGCGGTGGCGGTGCGCTGACTCCCCCGGTGCACAATGCTGTGGCTCAGCCGCGGCCAGGTCCGGAGCACTCCGGACCGGGTCGCGGCTGAGGCAATGAGGGATCAAGCAGAGTCGTTCCGTTACCTACGAGGCGAGGAGGTCGGTGCCGGTGATCCTCGCTGTGGTGGTGTGCGGTATCGCGGTGGTCGCGCTGGTCGTGCTCGGGCTGCTCGCCTTCGGGGTGCGGCGCAGGCTGATCCAGCGGTCCGGGGGGACGTTCGACTGCAGCCTGCGCTGGAACGTCCCGGCACCGCCGTCGCGTGACGGTGCGCCGGCTTCCGGGGAGGGCGACTTGGTCGGCGGCGCCGGAGTGCCCAGCGGCAAGGGCTGGGCGTATGGCATCGCCCGGTACAACGGCGACTGTGTGGAGTGGTTCCGCGTCTTCTCCTATGCGCCGCGGCCCCGGCGGACCCTGGAGCGGGGGGTCATCGAGGTGGAGGGGCGGCGGACTCCCGAGGGGGAGGAGGAGCTGGCGCTGCTCTCCGACGCGATCGTGCTCTCCTGTGTGCATCGGGGGGTGCGGTTGGAGTTGGCGATGAGTGAGGATGCGTTGACCGGGTTCCTCGCGTGGCTGGAGGCCGCGCCTCCCGGCCAACGCGTCAACGTCGCCTAGCCGGTCGCTCCCTCCACGCGGTTTCCCCGCGGCACCTTTTTTGCGCAGTTCCCCGCGCCCCTGATGGGGCGCTTCTGTCGTTCTCCGGCCGCCTGCGCGCTGGCACTTGCTCGCGCGGTTCCCCGCGCCCCTTGATCGGGTGCGTTCCTGTGGTTCTTCGGCTGTCCGTCCACCGGTTTTCTTGCGCGGTTTCCCCGCGCCCCTGGGTGGGTGGGGGCTTCTGCCGCTCTTTCGCTCTCTGTGCGTTGTGGTTGCTCGCGCAGTCCCCGCGCCCCTTTTCGGGGGCAGCCTTACGGCGAAGGGCGCCGGGTAGGGGCGCGGGGAACCGCGCGACCCGGGGGCGCCGCTCACGACGGCGGGCGGGTGGGGGATCAGACGCCGAGTTCCTGAGCCAGGACCGCCGCCTGGACGCGGCTGTGCAGCCCCAGCTTGCCAAGAAGCCGACTCACATGCGTCTTCACCGTCGCCTCCGCCATGGCCAGGCGAGCGGCGATCGCCGCATTGGAAAGACCCTCACCGAGGCACGACAGAACCTCCCGCTCGCGGCGCGTCAGCGCGTCCAGAACGGACCGGTCCGGCACCGCCTCCTCACGCGCGGCCTGCCCGGCGAACTCCGCGAGGAGCCGGCGCGTGACCGCCGGCGCCACCGTGCCCTCGCCCCGGGCCACCGTCCGTACCGCCGCCAGCAATTCATGAGCCTCCGCGTTCTTCAGCAGAAACCCCGCCGCCCCCGCGCGCAGCGCGCCGAAGACGTACTCGTCCAGGTCGAAGGTGGTCAGCACGAGCACATCGGCGAGCCGCTCGGCGACCACCTGACGGGTCGCCGCGACCCCGTCGAGGCGCGGCATCTGCACATCCATCAGGACCAGATCGGGCCGGAGCGCACGGGCCAGCGCCACCGCCCGCTCCCCGTCCCCGGCCTCGCCGACCACCTCGATGTCCGGCGCACTGCGCAGGATGAGGACGAGCCCGGCCCGCACGGCCGACTGGTCCTCCGCGACCAGAACGCGAATCGTCATCTCTCCGCTCCCCCTCCGCCGGACACCCGAGCGCCCGCGGCCCGCACCCGTGCGCGCTCCGCACCTGCCCTCTGGGCCCGCGCGGTCTTCGCGCCCGCGGTCTCCACCTCCGCCGCCTTCACCTCCGCCGCCTCCACCCCCGCCGTCCGCGAGCCCGTCCCCTCCGCCTCGGGTGCCTCCCCGGCGGTCACCGGAAGGGTCGCCGACACCGTCCACAGTCCCGCGTCCTCCGGTCCGGCCCGGAAGGTGCCGCCCAGCAGGGCGACCCGCTCCTCCATGCCGACCAGGCCCGCCCCGGAACCCGGCGCCCGCGGACCGGCCGCCTGCCCGTACGGGCTGCTGATCCGGACCGTCAGCGCACCCCTGCCAAGGCCGAGCGCGACCGTGACCCGGCCGGGCGCCGCGTGCTTGAGGGCGTTGGTCAGGGACTCCTGGACGATGCGGTAGGCGGCCAGCTCGACCGGCGCAGGCAGCCGGGTGCCCGGTGCGGGGACGTCCGCGAGGTGGACGTCCAGGCCGTTGGCGCGGGCGCCCGAGACCAGCGCGTCCACCCCGTCCAGGGTGGGCGCGGGCGCGGCGCCCTGCTCGCCGCCGGAGTCCCGCAGGAGCCCGATCAGGCGGCGCATGTCGGCCAGGCCCTCGACGCTGTTCTCGCGGATGACGGCGAGCGCGTCACGGGTGGTGCCCGGGTCGTCCAGGGTGAGCGCCGCGGTCGAGTGGATGGCGATCGCGGAGAGGTGGCCCGCCACCATGTCGTGCAGCTCGCGGGCCATCCGGGCGCGCTCGGCGGTGACGGCCTGGACCCGGTCGGCCTCGGCCAGCAGCGCCGTCTGCTCCGCGCGCAGCCGCGCCGTCTCCGCCGCGTCCCGGTGATTGCGCACCACCGCGCCGGTGGTGGCCGGCACGAACGACACCAGTCCGCACACCACCCCCACGAGCAGCGCCTCCGGCACCCGCCACCAGGCGAGCAGCCCGACGGTCAGCCCCACTGTGACCATGCCCCCGACGATGGGTATGCGGCGGGCCTGGACCGGGGTGCCGTACACCACGGCCGCGTACATGAGGTCCGTGAACATCAGGACCGTGGCGATGTTGCCGGGCGTGAACTGGTCCGTGACGACGGCGGCCGTGCCGATGACCAGGGCTGCTCGCGGGTGGGTCCTGCGCAGCAGCTCCAGGGCCGCGGTCACGGTCAGCGGCACCAGCATCCACACCCCGCCGAGCGGCCGGCCGCTCTGTGTGGAGAGCCCGAGCGCCCACAGCAGCAGCCCGCTGAGCAGGCCGGCGGCAGCGAGGAGGACGTCGTCGCGGTGCGGGCGCGGCGGGGCGGCAAGGGCACGCGGGGCGGCGCGCGGTGCGGGCAGGACCATGCGTCCATCCCAGCATGTCCCGCCCCCGGAGCGCCTGGTCCCCTGGATGGAGCTTCGGGGCCGGCGCAGTACATCGAAGGGTGCAGTCGCCTCCGGCGGAGTCTCGTCACCGCCGACGACGATTCGCGGCCGTCCGCCCGGGAGCCTGGAGAGACGGCGGGCACCGGGCCCCGGCCCCGGCCCCGGCGGCCGGCGGGTCCGGAACCCGCTCCGGCGCCCGTCCCCGCGGGACCGAGGCCCGGCGGGACCGAGTGCCCGCCGGACCGAGTGCCCGCCGGACCGAGTCCCCGTCCACGCGGGACCGGGGCCCATCCGCACGGTGCCGGAGGCGCATCGGCATGGTGCCGGCCGCATCGGCATGGGACCGCAGGCCGCGTCCGCATGGGACCGGAGGCTCGTCCGGCTGCGCCCCCGCCGGGGCTTGGCGCACCGCAGGGGGCGGGCCCGGCGAGCGGGCCCGGGAGAGGAGGAAGCGTGGTCGTCGCACTGGTCGTCGCCTGTGAGGTGGCGTTCTGGGTCCTGCTGGCAGCGGGCCTGCTGCTGCGGTACGCGGCGCGGATGCCCCGCACGGGCGCCGCCGTGCTGCTGGTCGAGCCGGTGCTCGAACTCGTCCTGCTGGTCGCCACCGCCGTCGACCTCGGAAACGGCGCCGCGCCCGACTGGAAGCACGGCCTGGCCGCGGTCTACCTCGGCTACACGGTGGCGTACGGCCGCTCCACCGTGCGGTGGATGGACGGCCGTGTGCACCACCGCTTCCTCGGCGGGCCGCCGCCGGCGAAGCCGCCGCGGTACGGCAGGGCGCGGGCCCGGTACGAGGGCCGGATCTGGCTGCGCACGGTGCTCGGCGCCGCCGTGGCGTGCGCGCTGCTCCAGGCCGCCGTCTGGTACGTCGGCTCGGCGGGCGGCACCGCACCGCTGAGGCAGTGGCAGCTGGTGACCGTACGGATGGTCGGGCTGCACGGTGTGATCGCTCTCACGTACCTGATCTGGCCAAAGAAGCGGCCGCCCGCAGGGGAGCCGGTCAGCGATCGCCGCCCGGCACCCACAGCACGTCGCCCGTCTCCCGGTTCGCGGTCCGCGCGAGGATGAACAGCAGGTCGGAGAGGCGGTTCAGATAGGTGGCCGTGAGCGGGTTCATCGTCTCACCGTGCACCTCCATCGCCGCCCAGGTGGAGCGCTCCGCGCGGCGCACGACGGTGCACGCGTGGTGCAGCAGCGCCGCGCCGGGCGCGCCGCCGGGCAGGATGAAGCTCTTCAGCTTGCCCAGGGAGGCGTTGAAGCGGTCGCAGTCCTCCTCCAGGCGGTCGACGTAGGACTGCTCGACCCGCAGCGGCGGGTGCTCCGGCTCCGCCACGACCGGCGTGGACAGGTCCGCGCCCACGTCGAACAGGTCGTTCTGCACGCGGACGAGAACCTTCACCAGCTCCTCGTCGAGCTGCCCGAGCGCGATCGCCGTGCCGATGACGGCGTTGGCCTCGTTGGCGTCGGCGTAGGCCGCGATCCTGAGGTCCGTCTTGGCGGTGCGGCTCATGTCCCCCAGGGCCGTGGTGCCCTGGTCGCCGGTCCTGGTGTAAATGCGCGTCAGCCTGACCATGGGCCCCAGCCTAGTGCTGTGACCGGTAAACCTTCCCGGTCACAGCACCGGGCCGTGTACCGCGAAGATCCGCCGGACACGGCCCAGGCCGCCCCGCGCAGCCCCCCGCTACGCCCCCGCCCTGCGGAACACCCGGGTCCCCACGGTGAGCGCCAGGGCCGTGAAGCCCACGGCCACCAGCGTCCCGTACAGCACGGCGGCCGTGGCGTACCGGCCCACGTAGGCGTCCCGCACCGCGTCGACCAGGTAGCGCAGCGGCATGCAGCGGGAGAGCACGTCGAGCCAGCCGGGGCCAAGCGCCATCGGCAGCATCAGCCCGGACAGCAGCATCGAGGGCATCGCGACCGCGTTGACCACGGGAGCGAACTCCTGGGGCGTGCGCACCCGCAACGCCAGCGCGTACGACAGGGCGGAGAGCGCGACGGTCAGCAGTGCCACGAAGAGGAAGCCGAGCAGCACCCCGGCGAGCGGTGCCCGAAGGCCCATGGCGACCGCGGCGAGCACCAGCAGCACCGCCTGGCAGACGAAGAGGGCGGTGTCCCGCAGGGTGCGGCCGAGCAGCATGGCGAGACGGCTGACCGGGGTGACCCGCATCCGCTCCAGCACACCGGTGCTCTTCTCGATGATGAGGGAGAAGCCGGCGAACGTCCCGCCGAAGAGCGCGAGTTGCAGCAGCAGGCCGGGCACGAGCACCTGCCAGGAACTGCCCCGCGAGCCGAGCGGCAGGCCGGTGAGGAGCGGGCCGAAGAAGAACAGGTACAGCAGCGGCATCAGCATGCCGAAGAGCATCTGGAAGCGGGAGCCGAGGGTCTGCCGGGCGTAGCGCCCGAAGATCAGTGAGGTGTCGGAGAGCAGGGCCGGCATCGGTGGGTCCTCTGTGGTGACGGTGACGGGGCCGTACGGCGACGGCGGTGGTTGTGCAACGTCCGGTTGGGCGCCGGGTCGGCTGCCTGCCGGGGCACTAGACGGCGACGGGGGCGGACTCGGTGGGCGCCGGGCCGCGCCCGGTGATGGCGAGGAAGGTGTCCTGGAGGCTGGCGTCGATCGCCCCGCCGTACCGGAGCTTGAGCGCGCTCGGCGTGCCCTCGGCGGCGACGGCGCCCTCGTCGACGACCACAAGGCGGTCCGCGAGGGCGTCCGCCTCGTCCAGGTAGTGCGTGGTCAGGAAGATCGTCGTGCCGTGCTCGTCGCGCAGCCGGCGCACCAGGTCCCACAGGTCGGCGCGGCTGGCGGGGTCGAGGCCGGTGGTCGGCTCGTCGAGGAAGAGCACCCGGGGGCGGTGGGTGAGCCCCATCGCGATGTCGAGCCGGCGCCGCTGGCCGCCGGAGAGCGCCCCGCACCTGCGGTCGAGCAGGCCGGTCAGGCCCAGGTCGCGCGCCAACTCCTCGGCGCGCGCCGCCGCCTCCGCCTTCGGCAGCCGGTAGAGCCGGCCCTGCGTGATCAGCTCCTCGCGCACCAGGACGTTCGGGTCGACGCCGCCGAACTGCGCCACGTACCCGCACCTGGCGCGCACGCCCGCGGGGTCCTTCGCCAGGTCGCACCCTGCGACGGTGGCGGTGCCGCCGGTGGGGGCGAGGAGGGTGGTGAGCATCCGGAGCGTGGTGGTCTTGCCGGCGCCGTTCGGACCGAGGAAGCCGAGGATCTCGCCGGCCGCCACGGAGAGGTCGATACCGCGCACGGCCTCCACGGGCCCGCGTTTGGTGTGGAAGGTCCGGGCCAGCCCGGACGCGCTGAGGATCGGCATGCATCACAGAAAAACAGAGAAGCATCAAAATTGCAATGACCCCAAAAATCAACAGCCTCCAGTGAACGTACGATGGCGGCATGGCAGAGGGACTCAGGGAGCGCAAGAAGCGGCAGACCAGGCAGTACATCTCGGATGTCGCGACCGGCCTGTTCCTGGAGCGCGGCTTCGACGCGGTCACCGTCGCCGAGGTGGCCGAGGCCGCCAACGTCTCCGTGAACACGGTCTACAACTACTTCCCGGCCAAGGAGGACCTCTTCCTCGACCGGATGTCCGGAGTGGTGGACCGCCTCTCGCGCTGGGTGCGCGGGCGGGACGCGGGAGAGTCCGCGGCCCGTGCCGTGCTGCGCGAGCTGCGCGACGAGGTGGAGGCGGTCTCGCCCCGGGTCGGCCTGGTCAAGGGTTACGAGCGGTTCATGCGGGTGGTGCACGACGCCCCCACGCTCAAGTCCCGGCTGTGGGTCGTCGGCCAGACGGTCTTCGAGAACGTGGAGCAGACGCTGCGCGAGGAGAGCGGCGCGCCGCCGGACGACCCGATGCCCACCCTGATCGCCGGGCAGCTCAACTGGCTCCACCAGACCGTCATGGGCGCCATCGGCCGTGAGATGGTGGCGGGACGCGCCCCGGAGGAGGTCTCCCGCGAGGTACTGCTCCTGCTGGACGCCGCGGAGGACATCCTGAGCGAAACCGTACTCAACTACGCGGTACGCGGCCGGGAATGAGTCCACGGCGCCCGGCAGCAGTGTGATGTGTGTCAGGAGGGACGTGACACGCATCTCGTCACGCCCCATCGCGGCCCTTCGGACGCTAGGGTCCTGCACACGTCAATGACGTCCCGGCGTCAACGACGTCCTGGTGCGGCAACGGGGCCGTGCCGGCGGCAGTACGGACAGGGGAGTCACACAGTGGCACGCAAGCTCGCCGTCGTCGGCGCCGGACTGATGGGGTCCGGAATCGCGCAGGTCTCCGCCGCGGCGGGCTGGGACGTCGTGCTGCGGGACATCACCGACGTCGCCCTCACCCGTGGCACCGACGGCATCAAGGCGTCGTACGACAAGTTCGTCGCCAAGGACAGAATGACCGCGGACGACGCCGCCGCGGCGCTCGCCAGGATCACCACGACCACCGATCTGGACGCCGCCGCGGACGCGGACGTCGTCGTGGAGGCCGTGTTCGAGAAGCTGGACGTCAAGCACGAGATCTTCCGCGCACTCGACAAGCTGGTGCGGGACGACACCGTGCTCGCCTCCAACACCTCCGCCATCCCCATCACCAAGATCGCGGCGGCCACCACCCGCCCGGAGCGCGTGGTGGGCACGCACTTCTTCTCGCCGGTGCCGATGATGCAGCTCTGCGAACTGGTGCGGGGCCTGAAGACCAGCGACGAAACCCTCGCCACCGCACGTGAGTTCGCCGAGTCCGTCGGCAAGACCTGCATCGTGGTGCGGCGTGACGTGGCGGGCTTCGTCACCACCCGGCTGATCTCGGCGCTCGTCGTCGAGGCCGCCCGGCTCTACGAGTCCGGCGTGGCCACCGCCGAGGACATCGACACGGCCTGCAAGCTGGGCTTCGGCCACGCCATGGGGCCGCTCGCCACGGCCGACCTCACCGGTGTCGACATCCTGCTGCACGCCACCGAGAACATCTACACCGAGACCCAGGACGAGAAGTTCGCCCCGCCAGAGCTGATGCGCCGGATGGTCGACGCCGGCGACATCGGCCGCAAGAGCGGTCAGGGCTTCTATCCGCACTGAACCATCCCGCCCGGACCCCGCTCTCCCGAGCGGGATCCGGGTGGAGCCGACGCCGGATGTCAACCCCACGATCACCCCGTGGGGTGAATTCGGTATCGGTTCGCTTACAACCAGCAACTCCCGTGTCCGCGCGGCCGTCAGTTGCAGTGACATGACGACAGGTCACGCCGCCCGGCCGGCACGGGACACGGCAGCCGGCACACCGCCGCACGGCCCGGCCGGCCGACGGCCCCGGGCCCCGCGTGACCCCATGCGGACCGCCCGGACCACGCGGCCCGTGCAGGCAGACCACAGGGACGAAACGGCACACGACCACACGCACACACCACCACTCTCGGGGAGCGCATATGCACATCAGGGGCGACCACACCGAGCTGGTCGTCGGGGGCCGCCTCGACGTCCGCAGCGCGGCGGACGCCCGTACGGTCCTGCACTCGGCCGTCGACGACGGCGCCGGTGACCTGGTGCTCGACCTGTCAGAGCTGGACTCCTGGGATGCCACGGGGCTCGGCGTCATCATGGGCGTGCACCGCAGAGCGGGGCGGTGCGGGCGTCGGCTCGTGCTGCGGGATGTGCCGCCGCAGATGCAGCGGTTGCTCGTCGCCACTCGGTTGCACCGGATTCTCGCCATCGAGGGCGGCATCGGACTCGAGTCCCTGCCGCGTGTGTAGGCCCGCCGTGTAGGCACCTCTCCGGTCGCGGGCCCCCGGGCTCCGCCCCGGTGCCGCAAAGGGGCGCGGGGAGCCACGCGCCAAGCCCCACCGGCCGGTGGCCGAGCGACCGAGCGACCGACCGCACGAGGCTCGGCCCGGCGCCCCGGCGCCCCGGCGCCCCGGCGCCCCGCCGCAGGCGCATCGCGGCCGGTCTCGCGCAGTTCCCCGCGCCCCTGACGGGGTGCGGGGCAC
This sequence comes from Streptomyces sp. DSM 116793, assembly GCF_057320905.1. Classification (NCBI taxonomy): domain Bacteria; kingdom Bacillati; phylum Actinomycetota; class Actinomycetes; order Kitasatosporales; family Streptomycetaceae; genus Streptomyces; species Streptomyces sp. DSM 116793. Next base: position 6,722,007 of record NZ_CM170494.1, read on the forward strand.
ACAAGGGTTGCTTCGGGATCGGGATGATCCGGGCGAGACCATGAGGACTCGGGCGGTACGGTACCCCGGATGTCCCGCCCGTCGGGTGACCCTCTAAGGTGCGGTGACCCGTTGTGTGGACGGAACCAGGCAGCGGGCACCGGACCCGCAGCGACAGCGCGGTGTGCACCACGGCCGAGAGGGCTCGGCACACAACGCTCTTGGGGGCATTCACCATGGATCCGATGAACCGCGGACCCGAGGACCACCGTGGTCCGACGGGCGACCCCGCAGGCAGACCCACCCCCACCGGCCGCGGTCTACCCGGCGACGGCCTGCCCGGCGACGACCCGGCGCCGGGCACAGGCACCCCGGGCAGCGCGCTCGTGCCCGTATCCGGCACCACCGCGCAGCGTCCCGCCCGCGCCGTCCGGCTGGTCTCCGGCGACCTGCTCGTCACCGTCAACCCGGTGGACGGCAGCGAGGTCGAGCCCTGCCCGCCGGACCGCCGCCCGCCCCGCCCCGTCAAGCGGCCCGCTACGGAGCGGGCCGAACTGGCCCGTGCCGCCCGGCCGCCGCTGCCGCAGGGCCCCCTGCTGCCCCGGCCCCCGCTGCTGGAGCGCGACGAGGAGCGCGCCCGGCTCGGGCGGCTGCTCTCCCGCGGCCGCTCCGTGCGGCTCACCGGACCGTCCGGATCCGGTCGCAGCGCCCTGCTGGACGTGATCGCCGAGGACTGCGCCGGCCTTGCCCCGGACGGCGTGATCCGGCTCTCCGGCCACCGGCGCACCGTCAAGGACCTGCTGCACGACCTGTTCCGCGCCGTCTACCGCAGCGACCTGCACCGCCCGGACGGGACACTCCGGGGTGAACTGATCCGCGAGATAGGCGCCGTGGTCGTCCTGGACGACCTGGAGTTCGGCGGCGCCGCACTCGACGAGCTCCTCGACGCCACCCCCGAATGCGCCTTCGTGCTGGCCACCACGCCCGAGGTGGCCGCACCCTCGCCGGACTCGCACCTGGAGGAGGTCTTCCTCGGCGGCCTGGGCCGCGACGGCGGCATGGCGCTGCTGCGGCACACCGTCGACCGCGACCTCACCGAGGAGGAGACGGAGTGGGCCGCCGACCTGTGGTTCGAGTCCGGGGGGCTGCCGGCCCGCTTCGTCCAGGCCGGCGCCCTGCTGCGGCGCCGCGACCAGCTCCGCGCCGAGCCGGGCGCGGCAGGGCCCGGCGCGCCCGCGGCGAAGCTGCCGCTGCCCTCGCTCGCCGAGGGCTCCGCGCCCGTGGCGCTGCTCGCCTCCCTGCTCAGCGCGTCAGCCCGGGCCACGCTGCGGTTCGCCGTCGCCCTCGGCGGTGAGGTGCCGCACCGCGCCCAGCTGCCCGCGCTGCTCTCCGACCCGCGGGCGGACGCCGCCCTGGCGGAACTGCTGGCCGGCGGGCTCATCACCCCCGTCGGCAACCGCTACCGCCTCGCGGCGGGCGTCCAGGCACAGTTGGAGGCCGTCGGTTTCGCCGACGACGCCGACGAACGCGCCCGCACCGCGGGGGAGCACTACGCCTGGTGGGCCGGGCACCCGTCGGTCGGCCCCGAACGGGTGCTGGCCGAGGCGGACGCCGTCCTCGCCACCCTCGCCGCCCTGATCCCGCGCACCACCCCCCACCACACCGCCGACGGCCAGCCCAGCCTCGCCGTCCGGGTGGCCCGCACCGCCGCACCGGCCTTCGCGGCCGCCCTCGACTGGGGCGTCTGGGAACGTGCGCTGCGCTCCGGCCAGGAGGCTGCCCGCCGCTCCGGCGAGGTCGCGGAAGAGGCCTACTTCCACCATGAGCTGGGCGTCCTCGCGCTCTGCCTCGGCCGGCTCGACCGGGCCCGCGCCGAACTCGAAGCCTCCATCGGGCTGCGCGGCGCGCTCGCCGACAAACGCGGCACCGTCGCCGGCCGCCGCGCCCTCGCCCTGGTGACGGACCGCTCCGGCCCCCTGGCGCTGCCGCCAGGACCGACCGGGTCCCAGACGGCCGGCGGCACCCCCGGAGCGCCGGGCGCCGCCCCAGGGCTGCCCGTGGCCCCCACGACGACGGACGCGACGCCGCCCACCGCCCCCCAGACGTCCTTCGGGTCCGCCCTGACCGTGCGCCTGCCCGCCACGCCCGCGGCCCACGGCGAGCCCGTGACCGCCGAACTGCCGGCGGTGCCCAGCGGCTCCGCCCTCACCGCCCGGCTGCCCGCCGCCGGCCGGCCCGAGCGCGACGACGACTCGCCGCACACCGCGGCCACGCCGGGCTATCCGGCGGGAGACGGCACCACCACCCTGGTGGGGCACCGGAGCGCGGCGCGGGACGACGGCCCCGGCGGGCGGTCGCCCGGCCACCGGGCGGTGGGGAAGAACACCCGGCGCAACGTGGTAGCCGCGAGCGCCGGCGCCGTGCTCGCCGCCGTGCTCGGCACGGTCGTCACCCTCGGCGTCACCTCGGACAACCACGACAAGCCGGCCACCAAGGTCGGCCCCGACCCGGCCATGAGCCAGGACGACGGCGGCGGCGGCGTCGCCGCCGACGAGCCGCCGTCCAGCTCCAGCAGCGGCGCACCGGCCCCGAGCCGTTCCGGCACCAGCGGCACCCCGAGCGCCTCGGACAGCCCGACGCCCGGCGACTCCGGTGCCACCAGCAGGGCACCGGGTGGCGCCGGCGCCGGGCGGCACACGGCCTCCACGTCCCCGTCGCACCGGCCGACGAGCAAGCCGCCCACGCGTACGCCCACCCATACGCCCCCGACGAGCCGGCCGCCGACCTCGAAGCCGCCGTCCCAGTCGCCCAGCGATCCGCCGTCCAGCCCGTCGCCGGACGACCCGCCGCCCCCCGGCGCCTCGGACTCGGCGAGCGGCCCGGCGCCCGGCACCACCGCCGGGACCCCCAGCGGCTCGGACGTGCCGCCGTCCGGCGCGTCGGCGAGCGGCACGGTGATCTGACCCCTCGTACGGTGGCTCGTGGTGGGCCGGCTCGCCGCGGTGGTTCCTGACGTGTGCCCGCGTGCGCGCTTCGCCGTGGCCGGACGCGCAGTTCCCGGCGCCCCGCGGGGCGCGGGCCCGCCGCTCGCCCGCCTGTGATCCGCGGACCTCGCGGAGACGTCGCATCGGCGGTGGCCCTGCGGCCACCGGCACCCATCGAGGGGCGCGGGGACACCCGCGCGGGCAACCGCCCGCCGGCGGTGGGCCGGGAGACGAGGGACGCACCCCTCGGGCACGGGCACGGCCCCGGAATCCGGAGCCGAGCCGCCGGTGCGCGGTCGGAAGGGCCCGGGCTGCTCAGAAGAGCCGGAGCTTGTCGTCCTCGATGCCGCGCAGGGCGTCGTAGTCCAGGATCGTGCAGCCGATGCCGCGGTCCGTGGCGAGCACCCGGGCCTGCGGTTTGATCTCCTGAGCGGCGAAGATGCCGCGCACCGGCGCCAGATGGGGATCCCGGTTGAGCAGTTCCAGGTACCGCGTGAGCTGCTCGACCCCGTCGATCTCGCCCCGGCGTTTGATCTCCACCGCGACGGTGCCGCCGGTGGCGTCCCGGCACAGGATGTCGACCGGGCCGATGGCGGTCGGGTACTCCCTGCGGATCAGCGTGTAGCCCTCGCCCAGGGTCTCGATGCGGTCGGCGAGCAGCTCCTGGAGGTGGGCTTCCACGCCGTCCTTGATCAGGCCCGGGTCGACGCCCAGCTCATGGGAGGAGTCGTGCAGGACCTCCTCCATGGTGATGATGAGTTTCTCCCCCGTTTTGTTGACGACGGTCCAGACGCCGGAGTCGTCGCCCGTACCCTCCTTCAAGGTGCACGGCGGGGACATCCAGTTGAGGGGTTTGTAGGCCCGGTCGTCGGCATGGATCGAGACACTGCCGTCCGCTTTCACAAGGATCAGGCGGGGTGCCGACGGGAGATGGGCGGTGAGCCGGCCCGCGTAGTCGACGGAGCAGCGGGCAATGACGAGACGCATGGTCGGCAACGCTACTCGACGGCGCGGCCGGTGGGCGATCCGCCCCGGACGGCCTCTCCGCACCTCCTGGGGCCCCGGCCTCCGGACGGCTCCCGGTCCGCACCCCCGGACGCCCCGGCCCTGATCCCCGGACGCCCGGCCCTGGCCTCCCCGGGGGGCCCGGCCCCGGGCTCCGTGCGACGCGGGGCCGCCCGGTGGGCCGGCGCCGGGTCGCCCGGCCGCCGTGCGCCGGTGGCAGGCGCGTGCGCCGGCGCTGGCCCTGTACGCCCCTCGTGCTTCCTTCGGCGGTGGCCGGTTGTACGTGCCTTCTCCTGGTGCGGGCGGGACAGGATGTTTACCGTGTTAGCAGGAGGTCGCGATCCGTGCACTCTGCGTATCCGGACTTCACTGCTGTCCGTAAGCCCCCGTCACCGCATGGGGGTGCGAGAGGAGAACTCATGTCGCTCGACGTCTCACCGGCCCTACTCGAACAGGCCGAGCGAGGCGAGGTCGACGAAGCAGCCTTCGTCGACTGCGTCCGGACCTCCCTGCCCTATGCGTGGGAGATGATCAGCTCTCTGGTGGCTCAGCTGAAGGTGGACGGCGGTGATTTCGCCGACAACCAGACGCCTCCGCCGGATGAGCAGGCACGCGGTCAGCTGCTGCGTGCGCTCGCGAGCGACGCGATACGTGGCGCGTTGCAGCGGCACTTCGGTGTGCGCCTGGCCTTCCAGAACTGCCACCGGGTGGCGGTGTTCCCGCTGGACTCCGCGGTGGACGGCACCCTGGCGAGGTTCACCTCGGTCCGCAGCCAACTGCTCAACCAGTCACCGGAGCTGCGCGACTGCTGATGTGCCGGGGCATCCGCCGCTCCGGGCGCTCGTCCCCGCGCCCGGAGCGGCGGCGGCTCCCCGTGGGACTCCCCGGTGCCGGCCGGAGTCCGGTGCAGGTCAGGGGCTTGCTGCCACCGGGAAGCACGGCGCCGCCCGGCGATGCCCGGACGCCGGTGAGCGGGCCTGCCGCCGCCGGTTGAGCCCGGCGCCGGATCAGCGGAGTTGGGGGAGTACTTCGGCGCCGAGCCGCCGTACGTTCTCCTCCGTGGTCGCCAGGTCGCCGGAGCCCTCGGCGAGGAGCGCGAAGCGGCTGATGCCGGTGTGCCGCGCGGTCGCCGCGAGGCGGTCCGCGCACAGCTCGGGCGTGCCCACGGGGTGCAGCCCGCAGAGCAGTTCGGTGTACGGGCGGGGGTCCCGCATGGGCCGGGGGCGGCCGTCGACGGTGACATGGGCGCCGAGTCCCTGCCGGAACCACTCGGGCATGGCCCGCAGCAGGATCCGCTCCGCGTCGGCGGTGCGGTCCGCGATCTGCACGACTCCCGCCGACACATGACCGACGGACATGATCTCCTCGTGCGAGCGGCCGATGGCGTGCGCGTGCGACCGCCAGAGGGTGACCATGTCGGCCTTCTCCTGGTCGTCGCAGTGCATGCCCAGCAGCATCGGCAGTCCGTGCTCGGCGGCGAGGCGCACGCTGGCGGGGGAGGTGCAGGCGACGAGGACCTCGGGGGCGGGAGGCGGGGTTTCGGCGGCTGCCGGGTCGCCCGTGTGCGGGCCCGCCGCGGCGGGAGCCGGATGGCCGGTGGCCCCGCCGGCGATGGGCGGGCCCGGGGCCTCGGCGACCGCCGGGTGGTCGGCGGGCGCGTCCGCGGGCCGGGGCACGACGGGCACCTCGCGGAAGGCGTAGCGCTCGCCGTCGGCGCCGACACGGGGCTCGCGCAACCACCGCAGCAGCAGCTCCAGCGACTCGGGGAACCCCTTCTCGTACGCCTCGGCGCCCGTGCCGAAGACCTCCAGGTCCACCCAGGGGCCGCCGCGTCCCACCCCCAGCGACAGCCGGCCGCCCGCGGTGAGGTGCAGCAGCGCGGCCTGCTCGCCGAGCGCCACCGGGTGCAGGGTCGGCAGCACGCTGACGGCGGTGCCGACGCGGATCCGGCGGGTGCGGCCGAGCAGCAGGGCGGCGAGGGTGATCGCGGACGGGCAGGTGCCGTACGGGACGAAGTGGTGCTCGCCGAGCCAGACCGTGTCCAGGCCCGACTCCTCGGAGACCTCCGCGGTGCGCACCGCGCGGTGCAGTGCCTCCCCGTGCCGCTGGCCGGGGTACTGGCCGGCCAGGACGAATGTTCCTACCCGCATCGCACTCCCTGCCTTCCTGGTGCCGACACGGCTCCCCTCGGCGCCGCTTCTCCCGGACGCACGTCTCTACGGGCAACAACGCTTGACACGTGCCAAAGGCACGGCCTGACAGGGCGATTGGCTGATTTACCGCTCGATAGGAAAGATGTCCGTGTTGGCAGGGTGCCCCGCTCGCGGCGCCCGGCCGCGTACCCTGTGGGCAGACCGTGAAACCGCATCCGTAGTGCCCGTGAGGTGTGCCGTGTCTCCGCGCCGAAACCGCCCGTCGTCCCGCCGGGCCGAGGGGATGCCGGGCCGGCGCGCGGACGCGGAGAGCGGGGACCGGTACGGCGGGTACCAGCGGACGGAGAGCTGGCAGGGCGACGACTGGAGCGTCCGGCACGTCGCCGGGGCCAGCGCGGCGGGCAAGACGTACCGGTGCCCCGGGTGCGATCAGGAGATCGGCTCCGGGGTACCGCATGTGGTGGCCTGGCCGGAGTACGCGGGGGTGGACGAGCGGAGGCATTGGCACAAGGCCTGCTGGAACGCGAAGGACCGCCGCGCGGCGCGCGTCCAGCGATCCCGGAACGCTCCCCGGTACTGACGCCCCTCCCGCCGCCCGCCCCCTCCGGGGGCCGAGGTCGGGCCCGACGCCCCCGCGTGCGACGGCCGTCGGGGCTACACGTCCCGGCGTTCCAGCAGCAGGAAGGCGGCGACGACCGCCGCGGCCGTGATCCCGGCCAGCATCCAGAACTGCCCGGTGCCCGTGCCGTCGTCCAGGTGGAACATCTTGGCGAGCGAGTAGGGGGCGCTGTACTCCAGCAGCTCGTTGCCGATCTTCCGTGTGGTGTCGGAGATCACCAGGAACGCCGGCAGGATGGCCGGCACCAGCACCAGCCCCAGCATCGTGGTGATCGCACCCGCCGAGTGCCGCAGGATCGAGCCCATCGCGAGGGCGAGCACGCCGAGCAGCGACACATAGAGCGCGCTCTTGAGGACGGTGTCCAGCCAGTCGCGGTTGGAGCTGTCGTGGTGCATCTGGGACGTCAGCAGGCCCACCAGGAACACCGCCGCCATCGAGACCACCATCGAGACGCAGAAGAAGACCAGCATCTTCGCGGCCAGCACCCGGGACCGCTGCGGGGAGGCCGTGAACGTGGTGCGGACCATGCCGGTGCCGTACTCCGAGGAGACGACCAGCACCCCCAGCGTGATCAGGCAGATCTGTCCCAGGATCAGCCCGAAGAACGCCGGGACGGTGTACGGCATACGGACGTAGTCGCCGTCCGTGGTCTCCGCGCCGACCACCAGACCGATGCCGACGACCACCACCAGGAAGATGCCCAGCGTCCACATCGTGGACCGCACCGACCGGATCTTCGTCCACTCCGAGGCGAGGGCATGGCCCAGGTGGGTCCGCCGGACCGGAATCGGCGAGGTGTACGAGTCCCAGGCCGCCTCCTGTCCGTCGCCGGCGGGTTCCGGCCCCGGCCAGTGGTCCCCGCCGGGCGCGCCCGGGGCCGGGGGGTGCGGCGTCGGCTGCGCTGTCATCGGCGGTCCTCGCTGTCGCGCTGGTCGGGGGAGTGGACGGGGGTGGGGGCGCTGGCGGGCCCCCGGGGCGGCGCGGAGGGCGCCCCGCCCTGCTGGGGAGGCGGTGGGGCGTACCAGCCGGGCTGGTCCTGGCCCGGCACCGGCATGGGCGGGAGCGGCACCATGCCGAGCGGCATCGGCTGTTGCAGGCCGAACCGCGGGTCGGCCGTCGAGCGGTAGTCGACGGTGCCCTGCGTCATCCGCATGTACGCCTCCTCCAGGGACGCCTGGTGCGGCGACAGCTCCCACAGGCGTACGTCGGTCTGGTGCGCGAGATCGCTGATGCGGGGCAGTGGAAGTCCCGTCACCCGCAGCGCGCCGTCCGGCTCGGGCAGCACCTGGCCGCCCGCCTCGGTCAGCGCCGCCGTCAGCTTCTCGCGCTGCCGGGGGTCGGTGCCGGGGGTGCGGACGCGTGCGAAGTCCGCGCTGTTGTGGGAGATGAAGTCCTTGACGCTCATGTCGGCGAGGAGCCGGCCGCGGCCGATCACGATCAGGTGGTCGGCGGTGAGCGCCATCTCGCTCATCAGGTGCGACGAGACGAAGACGGTGCGGCCCTCGGAGGCGAGCCTCTTCATCAGCTTGCGCACCCAGAGGATGCCCTCCGGGTCCAGGCCGTTGACGGGCTCGTCGAAGAGCAGCACCTGGGGGTCGCCGAGCAGGGCCGCCGCGATGCCCAGGCGCTGGCCCATGCCGAGCGAGAACCCCTTGGAACGCCTCCGGGCCACGTCCTGCAGACCCACCACACCCAGCACCTCGTCCACCCTGCGCTCCGGGATGCCGGAGAGCTGGGCCAGGCACAGCAGGTGGTTGCGGGCGGTCCGGCCGCCGTGCACCGCCTTGGCGTCGAGCAGGGCCCCGACCTGGCGGGGGGCGTTGGGCAGCTCGCGGTAGGGGTGGCCGCCGATGGTGACGCGGCCCGCGGTGGGCCGGTCGAGGCCGAGGATCATCCGCATCGTCGTCGACTTGCCGGAGCCGTTGGGCCCGAGGAAACCGGTCACTGCCCCCGGCCGCACCTGGAAGGAAAGGTCGTCCACGGCCGTCTTGGCGCCGTAGCGCTTGGTCAGGCCGACTGCCTCGATCATGCTCCGCACCCATCGACAGGTCAGGTCGTCGGGGCGCACGCCCCCGTAAAGCTTAGGAGCTTATCGGGGGTGCCCACGGTTCCAGTGCCCACCGAGACGGGGCTGCGCCCCGGCCGCGCCGGGGGGTGCGACGGGCCACGGCGAGGGGTGCGGGCCGGCACCGTCCCGGAGTGCGACTCCGTGCCGTCTCCGGGACGTCGGGCGGTGGGGGTTGCTCGCGCCGTTCCCCGCGCCCCTTGCCGGCCGGCCCAGCGCGGCGCCCCGTTCACGGTCTGGATACCGGTGGACGCACCGGTGCCCGGGCTGCCGTTCAGCCGGATCCAGGGCAAGGACCTCTCCCAGTCGTACGGGGTGAAGCTGCTGGTGCGGCTGAGGGCGCGCACCGTGGGCCTCGGCACCGAGGTGGCGGACGAGCGGTGGTTCGACCTGGCGGGCGGCGACTTCGAGCTGGGCCGCTTCGCCGGCGTGCAGGCGGACACCGAGCGCGACGTGTGGGAGTGGGACGGCTGGCAGGACTTCGACGCCCTGGTGCCGGAGGGCCCCCGCCCGGCGCCCGGCGGCGCCGCGGCCGCCGAACCGCCCCGCCTCCCGCTCGACGCCCCCGGCCCGGCACCCGGGGACGCGGCCCCGGTGCCCGCCCCCGCACCGCGGCCGGACGCCGCGGACGACGACGCCCCGCGGCTCGCGTCCTGAGCCCGCCCCCTGCCGACCGCCACCGGACGGCGCGTCCCGTCAGGCGTCTCGTCCCGCTCCCGTCACGCGTCCCGCCGCCTGAGGAGCAGAAAGCCGCCGGCCAGCGCCGCGAGCACCCACAGCACCATGATCCCGAGCCCGCCCCAGGGCCCGTACGGGGTACGGTCGAGCGGGGGCACCACCCGCAGGATCCTGCTGCCCGCCTGATCCGGCAGGTAGCGGCCCACCTTCCGGGTGGCGGAGACGTTGGCCAGGACGTTGGAGATCAGGAAGAAGAACGGCATCAGGATGCCGAGCGAGAGCAGTGGCCCGCGGAGCATCGCCGCGACGCCCATGGAGAACAGCGCGATCAACGTCATGTAGAGCCCGCCCCCGAACACCGCACGCAGCACCCCCGGATCCCCGATGTGCGCCCGGAAGGGCCCCAGCACGGCCTGCCCGAGGAAGAAGGCCGCGAAGCTGGTCACCATGCCCACCACCAGGGCGAGCGCGGCGGCGACTGCGATCTTGCCCGCGAGGAACGTGCCCCGCTGCGGCACCGCGGCCAGCGAGGTGCGGATCATGCCCGTGCTGTACTCGTTCGACACCACCAGGACCCCGAAGACGATCATCGCCAACTGCCCCAGGCTGGTCCCGGCGAAGCTGACGAACGTCGGGTCGAAGGTGATCTGCTCCTCGGCGCTCCTGCTGGAGAAGTCCCGCCGTGACAGGTAGCTGATGAGCATCCCCAGGGCGACGGTGACGACCAGGGCGACGGAGAGCGTCCACACCGTCGACGCCACGGTCCTGACCTTGGTCCACTCGGACCTCATGACCTGGGCCGTCAGCACGTCAGAACCTTTTCCGCGGCTTCCAGCCGGCGCCCCACGCGGAGCCGGCCGGCGGGCCGCCACGGTGCTCGTCCGGCGCGGGAGCGCCGCCACCGCGCCCCTTCGGCCCGTCGGTGTGCGCGTGGTACTCCACCGCCTGGGCCGTGAGCCGCATGAACGCCTCCTCCAGCGACGCCTGCTGGGGGCTCAGCTCATGGAGCACCAGCCGGTTCCGGGCGGCCAGCTCGCCGAGCTGCGCCGGGTCGCCGTCGGCGACCTCCAGCGCGCCGTCCGGCGTCCGGGTGACGGCGATCCCGGCGGCGGCCAGCACCTCGAGCAGCCGCTCGCGCTCCGGGGAACGCAGCCGGACGTACGACCGGGCGTGCCGGCGGATGAACTCGTCCATCGGCAGGTCGGCGAGGAGCCGGCCCTGCCCGATCACCACCAGGTGCCCCGCGGTCAACGCCATCTCGCTCATCAGGTGCGACGAGACGAAGACGGTGCGGCCCTCGGAGGCGAGCGACTTCATCAGGGTGCGGACCCAGTGGATGCCCTCCGGGTCCAGGCCGTTCACGGGCTCGTCGAACATCAGGATCCGCGGGTCGCCGAGCAGGGCGACGGCGATGCCCAGGCGCTGGCTCATGCCCAGCGAGAACCCCTTGACCTTCTTCCCGGCCACCGCGGTCAGCCCGACCGTCTCCAGGACCTCGTGCACCCGGCCGGTGGGGATGCCGTTGCTCTGCGCGAGGCACAGCAGGTGGTGGAAGGCGCTGCGGCCGCCGTGTGCGCCCCTGGCCTCCAGGAGCGCGCCCATGCCCTTCAGCGGGTCCCTGATCCGGTCGTACGGCCGGCCATCGACCGTCACCCGTCCGGAGGTGGGGCGGTCCAGGCCGAGGATCAGGCGCATCGTGGTGGACTTTCCGGCGCCGTTCGGACCGAGGAAGCCGGTGACGATGCCTGGCCGCACGGCGCAGGTCAGGTGGTCCACGGCCACCTTCTCCCCATACCGCTTGGTGAGCCCCACCATCTCGATCATGCCCCCCACGCTAAGCGTGCGCACGCCGCCCGGCCCGCCGAAACGGCCCCCGGCCCCCCGGCTGGGGTAGCGCCCTCCCTCCAACGAAACAGCAGGCCCGTCGGCCCGGAAGAAAGAGCGCCCCGCGCACACGCAGAAGCGCCCCGCACCGCAGCCGGCGGTGCGAGGCGCTTGAGGCGAGGAAGAGGGAAGACCCGGATCAGCGGCTCTGCTGAGCCGGAACCCCACGGGACACGGGCTCGTCCTCCCCGGCGCCCCCGGAAGCCGCCACGGCCGCCCCGGTGAGCGTAGCCAGCATCTCCCGCACATTGGTGAGCTGCGCATTGATCGAATCCCGCCGATTCGTCAAAGCCGCCAGCTCCCGCTCGGACTCGCTCCGAATCCGATCCGCCTTCGCATTCGCGTCGGCCACGATGTCCTCGGCCTGCCGCTGCGCCGTCTCCACGGTCTGCCGCGCCCGCCGCTCCGCGTCGGTCCGCAGCTTCTCCGCCTCCAGACGCAGCTGCTCGGCCCGGTGCTCGATCTCCGCGAGCCGCTTCTCCGCCTTCGCCTGACGCGACGCCAGGTCCCGCTCGGACTGCTCACGCCGCTTCGCGAGGTTCGTCTCGAAGTCGGCCGCGGCCTGCGCCGCCTTCGCCCGGGTCTCCTCGAAGAGGGCGTCCGCCTCCTCGCGCTTGGACTGCGCGTCCTTCTGCGCCTCGGACCTCAGCGCGCTGGCCTCGCCCTTGGCCTTCTCGACGATCCGCGCGCCCTCGTCCTCCGCCTTGGCCTTGCGCTCCGCGGCGAAGGCCTCGGCGTCATTGCGCACCTGCTGGGCCGCCGACTCGGCCAGCTCGCGGTGCTGTTCGGAGGCGCGCCGCGCCTCCTCGCGCAGATCCTTCGCCTCCTCCTCTGCGAGGCGGAGGATCTTCTCGACACGGGCGCCGAGACCGGCGTACGACGGCTCGGCGTCGTTGATCGCGGCCTGAGCGTTCTGCGTCTCGAGGTGGAGCTCTTCGATGCGCTTTTCCAGGGCTGTGATGCGGGCGAGTGCGCCGTCACGGTCGGAGACGAGCTTGGAAATGCGTTCGTCCACCTGAGCGCGGTCGTACCCACGCCGCACAAGCTCGAAGCCATAGGGGGAAGTGTCGCTCATGGGGTTCCTGTCGAATGAGACCGGTGAGGTGATAGAGGGAATCCTAGGGGTCCAAACGGCGTGGCATCGAGCAGATGCCCGTTTGATCTGGAGATTGACACCCCTTTTGGGTGGCGAACCGTCACAGCTCTTGCCAGAGGCGCCTCAAGCGCCCCCATAAGCACAGAAGTTGCCCATCCGCCAAACACAGAAGTCGCCCATCTGCCAAGCACAGAAGCAGTCCGCCAGGCTAGTACCCCAGCAGGCACCATTCACCCCGTCGGGGCGTTCGGCACGCAAACGTTGCCTGCCGGAACACTAGCTCTCCGAAGACTTGCCACTCGAAGGTGTCGCACCCGCGGCGGCGGCCGCTTTGACCCCTCCGGGCCCCGAACTGCCGCCCGTATTACCGGAGGCGGACTTGCCGCCGCCCGACGCCGGGGTCTCAAAGGACTCCAGTGCCTCCAGCACGTCCTGCACCCGGGAGATCTCGGCGTTGATGTCCTCCCGGCGGCGGGCCAGCACATCCAGCTCGTGCTTGCCCTCCGAGACGATCCGGTGCGCCTCCGCCTCGGCCTCGCTCCTGATCCGCTCGGCGTCGCGGGTGGCCTCCGCGTTCTTCTGCTCCGCCTCCTTGATCAGGGCATCGGCCTTCTTCACCGCGGCGATCCGGATGCTGCTCGCCTCGGAGTTGGCCTCCGCCAGCAGCTCGGCCGCCTTGGTCTCGGCCTCGGCGCGCTGCTCCTCCGCGGCCCGCACCAGCGCATCGCACCGCTCGCCCGCGGACTTCATCGCCTCCGCGGCCTCCCGGCGCGCGCGGTCGTGCAGCTTCTCGATCTCGCTGGTGATCCGCTCGCGCAGCTCCTCGGCGCGCTCCCGGATGGCGGTGGCGTCCCGACGGGCCCCGACGAGCAGTTCGTCGGCATCCGAGCGGGCCTTCTCCACCAGGGAGTTGCCCTCGACGGTCGCCTCGGCGACCAGCCGCTCCGCCTCGCTGCGGGCGACGCCGACCATCGTGTCGGCCTGCGCCTCGGCGTCCGCCGTGGTGCGCTGTGCCGCCTGCCGGGCCTGGGAGGTGAGCTTGTCCGCCTCGGCCGCGGCCTCGGTGATGAGGCTGTCGGCCTGCTCGGCCGCCTCCGAGCGGCGCTTGTTGGCCTCCTTGCGCGCCTCGTCTAGGAGCCGGTCGGCCTCCTCGCGGGCCGCGGAGGTGACCCGCTCGGCCTCCGCGACCGCCTCCGTCCTGATCCGCTCGGCCTCGGCGCGGGTGCGCTCGGCGTGCTGCTGCGCGGAGCCGACCGTCTCGGCGGCCTCGGCACGCAGCCGCTCCGCCTCCGTGGTGGCCTCCGCGACGAGCTTGTCGGCCTGCTCGGCGGCCTCCGAGCGGCGCTTGCCCGCGTCCGCGCGGGCCTCGGAGCGCAGCCGGTCGGACTCGGCGATGGCGTCGGTGACGGTCCGCTCGGCCAGGGCCTTGGCGGCGTCGGACTCCTCCTGGGCCTCCCGCCGGATGCGGGCGGCGTCCTCGCCGGCCCGCTCCCGCTCGGCGTAGGCGTCGGCGCGGACCCGCTCGGCCTCCTCCTGCGCCTCGGTGCGGGTGCGCTCCGCGGCATGCTCGGCGGCGGACCTGAGGCCGGTGATCTCCTCCTGGGCCTGCTCGTGCAGGCCGGCGACGGACTCCCGCACCGACTGGGCGGTCTGCTCGGCGGCCGAGACCATCTCGGTGGCCCGCCGATCGGCCTCCTCGACCAGCCGTACCGCCTCGGCCTGGGCCTCCTCCACCCGCTTGCGCGCGGAGGCCAGCAGCTCCTCGCTCTGCTCCCGGGCCCGCTCCCGCTCCTGGTCGGCCTCGGCACGCGCCGAGCCGAGCGTCTCCTCGGCCTCGCGGCGGCGCCGGGCGGCCTCCTCCTGTGCGGCGGACAGCGCCTCGGCGGCCTCCGCGGCGACCCGCTCCGCCGCGGCCGCGGCCTCACTGCGGATGCGGTCCGCGGCGTCCTGCGCCTCCGACTTGAGCTGCTCGGCCTCCGCCGCCGCGTCGGAACGCAGCCGTACGGCGATGTTCTCGCCCTCCGCGCGGGACGCGGACGCGTCCGCGGCGGCCTCGTTGCGCAGCCGCTCGGCCTCCGCCTCGGCCTGCGCCTGGAGCGTCCTGATCCGCTCCGCCGCCTCGGTGCGCAGCCGGTCGGTCTCCTGGGCGGCCTCCCGGCGCAGCCGGTCCGCCTCCGCGCGGGCGTCCTTCAGGGCCTGCTCGGCGGCGGTGAGGCGCTCCTCGGCCTCGGCCCGGCGGCGGGCCACCTCCCGGTCGGCCTCCGCCCGGCGGTCCGCGATCGCCTTGTCGGTCTCCTCCTGCCGCTCCCGCGCCACGCGGTCGGCCTCCGACTTGACCTGCTCGGCGTGCTCGGCGGCCTCCGTGCGCAGCCGCTCGGCCTCGGCGCGGCTGCGGTCCAGCGCCTCCTCGGCCTGCCTGCGCAGGGCGGTGGCGCGCTCGATGGCGTCCGTGCGCACCTTCTCGGACTCGCTCTGGGCGGCCGTCCGCAGCTCCCCGGCGTCGGCCTTCGCCTTGGTCAGCAGCTCCTCGGCGCTCTTGGCCGCCTCCTCGATCTGCTGGACGGCCTCCCGGCGCGCCTCGCCGCGGATCCGCTCGCCCTCGGCGACCGCCTCGGCGCGCAGCTGCTCGGCCTCGCCGCGCAGCCGGCGGGCCTCCTCCTGCAGCTCGACCGTCTTGGCGCGGTACTCCTTGGTGTCGTCCTTCGCGGCGCCCTTGAGCTGCTCGGCGATGTCATGGGCCTCGGAGCGGAGCCGGTCGGCCTCCTCCTCCGCCTCGCGGCGGATCCGCTCGGCCTCCTCGGCGGCGGCCTTGGTGGTCGCCTTGGCGTCCGCGGAGGCCTTGGTGACCACCTCCTCCGCGGTGTGCGCGGCCTTCGCGAGCTGGGACGCGGTCTCCTCCGCGGTGACCGTGCGGGCCTTCTCGGCGGCCTCCGCGATCAGCTTCTCGCCCTCGGCCCTGGCGTCGGCGACGAGCTGCTCGGCCTCCGCCTTGCTGGCCTCCGCGTCCTTGGTGGCCTCGGCGACCAGCCGGGCGACCTGCTCCTTGGCCGTGCGGGTGCGCTGCTCGTTGGTGGCCTCGGCGCCGGCGAGCCGCTTCGCCGCCTCCTCCTTGGCCTGCGTGACCACCTTCTCCGCCTCGGCCTGGGCGTCCCGCAGTGCCTGCTCGGCCTCGGCCATCCGCTGCTCGGCGGCCCGGCTCAGCTCGGTCGCCTGCCGGCGGGCCTGCTCCGACTCGGTGGCGGTGGAGGTGCGCAGCGCCTCCGCGTGCTCGGTGGCCTCCTGGGCCTGGGTGGAGGCGGTGTTGAGCATCCGCTCCGCGTCGGCGCGGGCGCGGCGCAGCAGTGCCTCCGCCTCGGCACGCGCGGCCTCCGCCTCCTCGGTGAGCCGCTGGCGGGCCTGGGCCGTGAGCCGCTCGGCCTCGGCGCGGGCCGCCGCGAGGGCCTGGTCGGCCTCGGCCCTGGACTCGGCGAGCAGCCGCCGGGCCTGCTGCTCGGTGCGGGCCCGCAACTGCTCGGCCCAGGCGACGTTCTCGTTGACGTGGGACTCGACGGTGGCGCGGCGCTCGGCCAGCTCCTGGTCGAGCTGCTGGCGGCGGGAGACGGCCTCCGCGTGCAGCTCCGCCTGCATCCGGGCCTGCTGCTCGGCGTGCTCCTGGAGGATGCGCTGGGTCTGTGCGCGGGCCTCGCGCAGCTCGCGCTCGGCGTCGGCGCGCAGCTGGTCGGCCTGGGTCTGGGCGTTGCGCAGGAGCTGCTCGGCCTGGTAGCCGATGTCGGCGCTGTCGTAGGCAGGACGGGTCGCCAGAGCACGGCGCGCCTCGTGCAGCTTGGCGCGCAACACCTCGACCTGATAGCCGAGGTCCTCGGCGTGCTGGACGGCCTTCTCCCGCTCGGTCTTCAGCCGATCCATCTCGGCCTCGAACCGAGAGAGGTGGTCGACCTCAGCCCGCTCTCGCTCCTGGCGTTCGTAGCCCCGCACTCTGCGGTCCCATCCGTCCCATGGTCGCAAGTTCTCCGAACGAGCCCCGCCCGCCCGACTGAACGAGGCTCCCGGGGAAATGGTGTCAGATCAACGGCGGAACTTGGGCTGGTGCCCCGACGCTCGCCCCCCGAAACCCGGACCCCGGTCGCGGCCGCCACTGGTGAAACTCCAAGCCCGGACGACCGCTGCCAACCCTACCGTTCCCGCATTTCCGGTTGGCCTGGCCGATGCGCTTTTTCCCGCCGCGGCCACGAGCGCCGGGGCCGGGGTCCGCTCCGCGGGGGTCAGTGCTCCACCTGCGGCGCGTCCTGCGCCCCGGCGCTGGTCACCAGTTCGGTGAGCACACCGTGACAGTCCTTCGGATGCAGGAATGTGATCTGCGAGCCCATGGAGCCCCGGCGCGGCCGGTCGTAGAGGACCCGTACGCCCTTGTCCCGGATGCCGTCCGCCTCGGCCGCCACGTCCGGCGTGCCGAAGGCGATGTGGTGCACCCCCTCGCCGTTCTTCGCGAGCCACTTGGCGACCGCGCAGTCCTCCCTGACGGGTTCGAGCAACTGCAGGTAGGAGGCGCCGCCGTCGTCCGTGGCGTTGATCCTGAGCATGGCCTCGCGCACGCCCTGCTCCTCGTTGACCTCGGTGTGGTGCACCTCGAAGCCGTAGGTCGCGCGGTAGAACTCGACGGTGGCGTCCAGGTCGAAGCAGGCGATTCCGATGTGGTCGATTCTCGTCAGCATGGCCCACAGTGCAGCGCCTCGGAGTGTGGTTACGCAACGTGCGCGCCATCACACTCCCGCGGCGATGACGGACGGCTTACCGGCCAGTACATTCAAGTGAACCATCGTTCACCGCCCCGTCCGTACCGCCCCTCCGCCCGCCCGGCCCGGGGCCGGACAGACCGAAGGACCGGGGAACCGGAGACCGAAGGGATTCGGCGTACCGGTTCCTCTCATGCAGGTGCGGATCACCCGTCCGCACCAAACGCCGTATCCGTCCTACTACTCCTCGTCCGTACGACAGCCGTACGAGCCGCACCGGCCGCCCGCGTGCCCACGGCACGGAGCGCGCCCGCGGCACCGGACCGGCGGCCCGCCGTCCCCGCCGTACGCTGGAAAGGGATCGCACGTCATGTCTGCAACGAACGGCACCACCTCAGTGATCGTCGCGGGCGCCCGTACGCCCATGGGGCGGCTGCTGGGCTCCCTCACGCCCTTCTCGGGCGCCGACCTCGGCGGCTTCGCCATCAAGGCGGCCCTGGAGCGGGCCGGGATCGCCGGCGACCAGGTGCAGTACGTGATCATGGGTCAGGTGCTCCAGGCCGGCGCCGGGCAGATCCCGGCGCGGCAGGCCGCCGTCAAGGCCGGTATCCCCATGGACGTTCCGGCGCTCACCGTCAACAAGGTCTGCCTGTCGGGACTCGACGCCATCGCGCTGGCCGACCAGCTCATCCGCGCCGGAGAGTTCGACGTGATCGTGGCCGGCGGCCAGGAGTCCATGACCAACGCCCCGCACCTGCTCCCCAAGTCCCGGCAGGGCTTCAAGTACGGCGCCGTCGAGATGCTGGACGCGATGGCGTACGACGGCCTGACCGACTCCTTCGAGCACATCGCCATGGGCGAGTCCACCGAGCACCACAACACCCGGCTGCGCATCGGCCGTGCCGAGCAGGACGCCATCGCCGCCCTCTCCCACCAGCGGGCCGCCGCCGCCCAGCAGGCCGGGCTCTTCGACGTGGAGATCGTCCCCGTGGAGATCCCGCGGCGGCGGGGCGAGCCGGTCGTGTTCGCCGCGGACGAGGGCATCAGGGCCGACACCACCGTGGAGTCCCTGGCCAGGCTGCGGCCGGCGTTCCACGCGGAGGGCACCATCACCGCCGGGTCCTCCTCGCAGATCTCCGACGGCGCCGCCGCGGTCGTGGTGATGAGCAGGGCACGGGCCGAGGCGCTCGGCCTCACCTGGCTCGCCGAGATCGGGGCGCACGGCAATGTCGCGGGCCCGGACAACTCCCTGCACTCCCAGCCGTCGGGCGCCATCCAGCATGCCCTGAAGAAGGCGGGCCTGACCGTCGCCGACCTCGACCTGATCGAGATCAACGAGGCGTTCGCTGCGGTCCTCGTGCAGTCGATGAAGGATCTCGACGTGTCGTCTGAAATGGTGAACGTCAACGGCGGTGCCATCGCCCTCGGTCACCCGATCGGCATGTCCGGCGCGCGTATCGTGCTGCACCTCGCGCTGGAGCTGAAGCGGCGCGGCGGCGGTATGGGCGCGGCGGGGCTGTGCGGTGGCGGCGGCCAGGGGGATGCCCTGATCGTCCGGGTGCCCGGGGCCTGACGGTCGCCGGGGCCCGCGTGCGGGGTACCCGGGACCTTGACGGGTGCCGGGCGGCCGGGCCGCATCGGGTGAGGCCCACCTGGGCGCCCGGGCCGCGGGCGCCGTCGAGCAGGCGGGGGCGCCGAGGGAGCCGGCCCGCGGTGGGGCGGCGGTGTGGTACCGCGGCCGGTCCGCGGGCCGCGTGGACGAACGGAGCTGTGATGCAGGATGTCGCCTCGCTGGTCGCCCAGGCCAGGGACGGCAGGCCGAGGGCCGTGGCGCGGCTGATCTCCCTGGTGGAGGGGGCCTCCGGGCAGTTGCGGGAGGTCATGGCGGCCCTGGCGCCGCTGGCCGGCCGCGCCTATGTCGTCGGGATCACGGGATCGCCGGGCGTCGGCAAGTCGACATCGACGTCCGCGCTGGTCACGGCGTACCGGCGGGCCGGGAAGCGGGTCGGCGTGCTGGCCGTGGACCCCTCGTCCCCGTTCTCCGGGGGAGCCCTGCTGGGTGACCGGGTGCGGATGTCGGAGCACGCCTCGGACCCGGGCGTGTACATCCGCTCCATGGCGACCCGGGGCCACCTGGGCGGCCTCGCGTGGGCCGCGCCGCAGGCCATCCGGGTGCTGGACGCGGCCGGGTGCGAGGTGATCCTGGTGGAGACCGTGGGCGTCGGGCAGTCCGAGGTGGAGATCGCCTCGCAGGCCGACACCTCCGTGGTGCTGCTCGCCCCGGGGATGGGCGACGGCATCCAGGCCGCGAAGGCCGGCATCCTGGAGATCGGCGACGTCTACGTGGTCAACAAGGCCGACCGGGACGGCGCCGACGCCACCGCCCGCGAACTCAACCACATGCTGGGCCTCGGCGAGGCGCGGGCGCCCGGCGACTGGCGCCCGCCCATCGTGAAGACCGTCGCCGCGCGGCAGGAGGGGACCGAGGAGGTCGTCGAGGCGCTGGAGAAGCACCGGGCGTGGATGGAGGAGCGGGGCGTGCTCGCCGAGCGGCGCCTTGCCCGCGCCGCTCGGGAGATCGAGAGCATCGCGGTGACCGCGCTCCGTGAGCGGATCGGCGATCTGCACGGCGATCGCCGGGTGAGTGCTCTTGCCGAGCGGGTCGTGGGCGGGGAGTTGGATCCCTACCGGGCCGCGGACGAGCTGGTCGCGGGCGTGACACAGCGGTGAGCTTCCCTTCGGGGGTGCCCCCGTTGTCTGCGCTCGGCCCGGTGGTGCTCTGACGGTCCCGTCGTGGCTGGTCGCTCCCCCACTGCCTCGAAGGCGTGGGAGGTACCCCCATCCCCGCGCCCCTTGGCGGCGGGGCTGCGCCCCGGCCTGACCAGGGGCGCGGGGCCACCACGGCGGTTCAGCCCAAAGAAGCCGCGCACCAGCCACAACCAGGGGCGCGGGGAACTGCGCGACGAGCCACGAAGGCGGGGAAGCCATGAGGAGACGCGCAGGCCCCGGGCCAGGGGCGCGGGGAACTGCGCGAACAAGCCACGACGGGGGAAAGGCGCAGGAGACGCGCAGGCCCGGACCAAGGGGCGCGGGGAACTGCGCGAGACGCCCACCGGCCGGTGGCCGGGATGCGGGAGGCCAAAAGGGCCGGGGCTCAGGCCGGGGTCAACCCCGGCCCCGCTGCGCGCGCAAGTGCTCTGCCACCGGCGCGAGCGACTGCCGCAGCTCCGCGAGCGCCTCGGGAGACAGCAGATCGATGAAATGCCGCCGCACGGAGCCCACATGATGCGGCGCCACCTTCTGCATGGTCTCCATGCCCTGCTCGGTGAGCACCGCGAACAACCCCCTGCGATCGGACTCGCAGCTCTCCCGCCGCACCAGCCCGGCGCTCTCCATCCGGGTGATCTGGTGGGAGAGCCGGCTCTTGGACTGCAGGGTGGCCGAGGCCAGGTCGCTCATCCGCATCCGCTGGTCCTCGGACTCCGAGAGGTTGACCAGGATCTCGTAGTCGTTCATGGTCAGCCCGAAGGGCTGCAGGTCCTTCTCGAGCTGGTACGTCAGCAGGCGGTTGACGTCCAGATGGGTGCGCCACGCACACTGCTCGGCGTCGGTCAGCCAGCGCGTGGCCGTCTCGGTGTCCATGGAATGCATTCTACCTAAGAAGTTGAATAACGAACGAGCCTGGTGGTGCGACGGCGGCGAGAGGGTCCCCGCCGCCGTGACGGCAGCGGCTGAGCACGCGTTCGACGTCACACTGCGCAGACTACCGCTCACAGACCGAAGCGACGCTGGAGATCGCCGAGCTGTCCGGGAAGCCCCGGTCCCCTCTGCGCCCCGCCCCCCGGTTCCGCCGGGCCGCCCCCGCCGGGCACCCCGGGCTCTCCCGGGACCGCCCCGACGGGCTGCTCCGCCATCAGCGTCTCGGTGGACTGGAGCAGGACGGTGCCGGCCCCCACGAACTCGAACTGGTGCTCCTCGCCGGACGCTCCGCCGATCCCGGTCAGGGCCCGCAGGCCGCCCAGCACTCCGGTCAGATAGCCGTGGTCGTAGTGGTGGCAGGGCGAGGGGCAGTCGGCCCAGCCGACCAGGGCCTGCGGGTCCACCCGGATGGGCGGCTCGATGAAGACCACCGGGCCGTTGGAGGCGGCCACGAACTTCCCCGTGCCGATGAGGGTGAGGAAGCCCGGCACGATGGACTGCTTCAGCGAGAGAGTTGGCTGAAAAGCGAGCAGGTTGCCGGAGCGGATCGTGAGATTGCCGTCGTCCAGGTCGTACGAGTTGACGTCGAAGGCGCGGTCGGCGAGCAGCATCTTGCCGTGCCCCTCGGCCACCACCCAGTCGCTCGCGTGCAGCGGGGAGTGGAACGACGTCCGGACCAGCCGGTCGAGACGGCCGTGCCCGACGCCGTTGAACTCCATCGACCCGTAGTAGGCGATCATCTTGCCCTTCTGCAGGAACCACCGGGTGCCGGTGAGTTCCACGCAGAAGGTGTAGTTGTTGACGTTGTCGTCGGCGGGCAGGGTCGTCGGGTCGTGCACCACGGGCCCCTGCGCGGCGGGATACCAGGTCACAGCTTCTCCTCCGAGGCCTGCACGTACACGGTGCCGCTGCCGGACAGCTCCAGCTGGAACGCCTCCCCGGAGCCGCGGCCCACCATCTCCCGCCAGCCGATCGCCGCCGAGAGCCTGTTGCGCACCTCACCCCGGTGCGCGACGTACGCCTGCGGGTCCACGTGCACCGGGCGGTCGGGAGTGATCGGCAGCTCGATCACGCCGCCGTGCGCCAGCACCGCCGCCGAGCCGTGACCCGCCAGGGTGGTGGTGAACAGGCCCTGGCCGGTGACCTGGCCGCGCACCATGCCCATCACGCCGCCCTGCGAGCCCATGAACATCGTGCCCTGCCGAAGGCTCCCGTCGAAGGCGAGCAGCCGGTCCGCCTCCACGTACAGGGTGTCGCCCGTCAGCGCTATCACGTGGACGTGGTGGCCGCCGTGCCCGAACAGCACGGTGGCGGTGCGGGCGCCTTGCCGGTCAGTAGGACCTTGGGGGACTTCCACCTTCATCAGCGGGGTGGCCTCGTTCGCCACCCGGCGGCCGATCATCGACATCAGACCGCCCTGCCCGCCCTGGATGCTGGGCGTGAACGACACCTCGCCCTGGTACGCCAGCATCGCGCCGCGCTGGCTGTAGAGGGTCTGGCCGGGAGCCACGGTGGCCTCGACCATCTTCGGATTGACCTCGCGGAACGGCATCTCAGACCTCCCCCGCCACGGTGCTGCGCTCGCTGGGCTGGACGTAGACCACGCCCTCGCCCTCGAAGCGGATCTGGAAGGCCTCGCCGCCGCCCTCGCCGAGGAACGTGCGGAACGTCACACCCGACTGGAAGCTCTGGCGGACGTCCCCCTGGTGGGCGACATAGGCGCCGGGGTCGACCGTCAGCGGATACTGCCCCGTCACGCGCAGCGCCACCGCCGGCCCGTCCGACATGATCGCCGCCTGGCCGTGGCCCTCCACGGTGGTGGTGAACAGGCCGTTCCCCTGGGAGGCGCCGCGCAGTCCGGTGAACGTGGTGCCGGTGCGCAGGCCCGCCTCGGTCACCAGCAGGTTGCCCGACTCGACGTGCAGCTTCTCACCCTGCAACCGGACCAGGTTGATCTCCGTGGCCCGGTCGGCGAACCAGCAGGTGCCGTGCCCCTTCACCTCCATCACGGACATCTGCTCGCCGGTCAGCCGGCGGGTCACCATGCCGCGCAGGCCCTCACCGCCGCCGCTCAGCTTCTTGAAGGTCATCCGGCCGTCGTAGGCGACCATCGAGCCGCTCTTCGCCCTGACGGCGTCCCCGTTCATCTCGATGGCCAGCACCCTGCTGCCCTGGAGTCGAAACACAGCCACGCGCCCGACCGTATCCGCACCGGACATCCCGGCACAGGCCGGACGGCAGGATCAGGACCCGTCCGGGCGCGGCCGGGCACCCCTGCGCGCCGCGCCCGGGGGTGGCTGCGTCAGAATGGGCATGCTTGTGCCCGTATTCACAAGTACGCCAGTACGCCAGTACGCCAGTACGCCGGCCCCGGCCCGGCGCCCCGGCCCCGCCACCCCGGGCCGGCCGCACTCCCATCGAAGGTGATCCGTGGACCTCAAGACCGCCACCGCACTCCGCCGTCTCCGACTGGTCTCCGCCCCCGAGGCCGTCTCCTTCCTGCTCCTGCTCATCTGCTCGGTGCTCAAGCGGACCACCGACTTCAACGCCGTTCCGGTGATGGGCTCCATCCACGGCGTGCTGTTCATCCTGTACGTGCTCTTCTGGCTGGACGCCTGGAACCGCACGAAGTGGCCGGCCCGCACGGGCATCCTCTACTTCGTGCTGGCCGTGCTGCCGACCGGCGGTTTCTTCGCGGAGCGCAGGCTCAGGCGGGAGTCGCGGGACGCCGCGATCGCCGCGCGGGCGCGCCAGGAGGGAGTGGTGAACGCGTGATCGTCGCCTTCTCCCTGACGCCGCTGGGCGTCGGCGAGGACGTGGGGGAGTACGTCGCGGACGCCGTCCGGGTGGTCCGGGAGTCCGGGCTGCCGAACCGTACCGATGCGATGTTCACTTCCGTCGAGGTGAATGAGTAAAGCTCTGAGGACATGGATGGAGGGGGCTCGGCGCACGTGAAAGGCCCCGCCGTGCACCTCGGAGAAGCGCGCGGACGGGGCCAGGCCGACTCGCTGAGCCGTGTTACTCGCCGTCGCTCAGCGGGTATGGGCTCTACTTGTCGCGGGTCACGCGGGCATGGTCGGTGAACTCGCGCCGGAACAGCTCGTGTCCGGTGCGTCCGGTGTGCCGTAGCGCCCAGTCCTGGGCGTCGTTCGGGTCGCCCTGAGGGCCGGACGATTCGCCGCACTCGTACGTCACACAGAACAGCGCGGCCGTGATGCCGCCCTCCGGGGCGTGCCGGATCGTGTGGTTGACGTAACGCAGGACGGCCCTCACCTCGTCCACTTCCTGGAAGCGTTCACCTCGCGCACCTTGGCGCGTAGTTCGTCGGACGTCGTGGCCTCTCTGAGGGCCTGCGGGGGCACGTCCCACTCGATGCCGCCACCGGGCGGGCGGAGTTGGACGTACGAGCCCACGGTGTCCATGACTTCGCCGTGACGGTCGTTCCTGGTGTCCACGGCCAGGCTGCCGGCCTCGGGGACGTCCTGGGCAGTCATGAGCACCTGCTACGGATCGCCTCGGCGAGCTTCAAGGCGGTGTCGGAGTTCACTCGGCCCAGGTCCACCAGCGGCAGGCCGGACGTGAGCGCGGTGAGGTCGGTGCTCAGCGACGGGAGCGTGACGCCGGCCATGGCGCACGCTTCCCTCAACTCCCGTGCCCCGGAGTCCGCTTCGCGCCACGCAGTCGACGCGTGGTCCTGTTCGGCCGACGGTCGTTCCATGCTCACCGCGGTCCCCTTGCTCTCGGTCATGCCGTCGATCGTCCGCTTGCCACTCGGGACGGTGGAACCTCGTACGTTTCCCACTTCGGGACGTCCCGCAGCGGGTAGAACGTCCCTGGGTATGTCCCGGACACATGAGGGGGGATGGCGTGCCGAACGAGAGACTGCGTACCGTCATGGCGGCGGGAGGTTGGACCTGCGCGGCGCTGGCTGAGAAGGCAGAGGTCGATCCCAAGTCCGTTGAGCGATGGGTGAATCTGGGGCGTACTCCGCGCAGGGCTACGGCGTTGCGGGCCGCTGAGGCGCTGGGTGAGGACGTGCATGCGCTGTGGCCCTCCCTGCGCCAGGCGCGGGCCGCGCGGGCAGTGAGTCCCGAGTTGGTGGCGCTGTACGGCCAGCGGGCCGACCTGCCCGTGTCTGTCTTCGTGGAACTCCTGGCACAGGCCCGCCAGCGGATTGACGTGTTGGTGTACGCGGCCGTGTTCCTGCACGAGGCGTACCCCAGGCTCAATGACCTGCTCCAGGAGCGTGCGGCGGAGGGGTGTTCGGTCCGTATCGCTGTGGGGGATGCCGAGAGTCCCAACGTTCAACAGCGGGGTGGGGAGGAGCGGTTCGGGCACGGGATCGAGTCGCGGTGTCGCCTGTCGCTCCTGCACTACCAGCCTCTCGCCGGGGTACCGGGGATCGAGCTGCGCACGCATGGGACGACGCTCTACAACAGCCTGTATCGCGCAGACGATCAGGTGTTGGTCAATGCCCACGTGTGGGGCGTGAACGCCTACGGTGCGCCCGTGTGGCATCTGCGCCGGAGCGTCGATGGCGGCATGTTCGACACCTACGCGGAGAGCTTCGACGCCGTATGGGAGACAGCCCGACTCGTGCAAGGGTGAGCCCATGGCCCGTACCGAGTACTACGACGACCCGGACGCTCCGGAGCCCAACAGCCTTGTCGTGGCGGCCTCTGCCGTGGTCACCGATGACCAGGGGCGCATCCTGCTTCAGAGGCGCCGGGACAACGACCTCTGGGCGCTTCCTGGCGGCGGGATGGACATGGGGGACTCGCTGCCCGGTACGGCTGTCCGGGAGGTCAAGGAGGAGACGGGCCTTGATGTGGAGGTCACGGGGCTTGTCGGCACGTACACCGACCCACGGCACGTCATCGCGTACAGCGATGGGGAGGTGCGCCGACAGTTCAACGTGTGCTTCACGGCGCGGGTTGTCGGCGGGGAGCTGGCCATCTCGGACGAGAGCACTGAACTCCGCTTCGTGGAGCCTGCGGAACTGGACTCCCTGCCTATGCACCACACGCAAAGGCTGAGGCTTTGGCACTACATGGAAGATCGGGACGCTCCTTACCTGGGGTAGTCGAACTGATCAGCGAGCTGGTGAGGACTTATGTCACATGCCAAACACAGGTGAGACCTTCGAGAGTTACGTTCAATTTATCTACGAGACTCTGCTGGGTGCCGAGGGGAAGAATATCTCGGTCTCCAGGAGGGCGACCGTCTTCGATAATCACGGAAACTCCTACAACATCGATGTTTTCTATGAATTTGATGTGGCGGGAGTGCATCATCGGGTTGCAATTGAGTGTAAGGACACTCGCCGACCGGTGGAGCGTGATGATGCGATTGCTTTCGCGGGAAAAATTCGTGACCTACCGAGCGCTATCGGAATCTTCATCTCGAAGAGCGGATTCCAACCTGCTGCAAGGAAGTATCTTAGAGATCACGGGGTCGTGCACTACAGCGGGGGTGACTTGCCGCACCTCGGGAGCGTCATTGCATCCATGATCTCGCCGATTGCCATGCCCGATGAGTCGGCGGTCGGTCAACCCTTCTGGACTCTGATGCGGCAAGAAGAAGGGCACACCACGGGTGTTTGGTGCCTTCTGCAGGAACCTGGTGTTGATCGTCAGGGCGGGGTGCACGCGAAGGGGGGAAATCCTGCTGGAGCATTCCCGCTGTTTTTCTCGAAGCCGCAGGCCGAGTTGTTCTGGAAGCTCTACCACGGCGAGTCTCCGGAAGTTTGTGTTCGGGGTATTGAGCAGCCTGCACTGAGGTTCCTCATGCTCATGGCTGACAGTGAAGGGCGCCAGTTCGCGATTTGTCAGCCATTTGATGATGAGGAGGGTCGACCTAAGATGATCTGTCAGGGGTGGACCGCTAGAGAGCTTGCTCGTGAATACTCGATGGTCGACATTTCTGCGAAGTTTGAAGGGGAGACCCATAAGGGTGGCCGCAGTCGTAAGTTTGGCGCCTCCAGGAGGCGTGGCAGATAGTCAGGTGGTGGAACCTAGCGCCCGGTAGAGCGTCGCGCGGCTCACTCCAAGGGCCTTGGCTATGGCCGTGACGCTCTCGCCCTTGGCCTTGCGGGCCTTGGCGGCGGCGAGCTTGTCGGCGTCCATGACAGTCGGCCGCCCTCCCGTACGGCCCTGCGCCTTGGCGGCCTCAAGACCGGCGCGGGTCCGGTCCTTGATGAGAGACCGCTCGAACTCCGCCATGGCGCCCACGACTTGGAGCATGAGGCGCCCGTCCGGCGTGTTCGGGTCGATGCTCGCCAGTGCGCCCGTCAGGACCTTGAAGCCGATCCCGCGCTCCGCGAGGCGGTCCACCATGGACACGAGGTCGATCAGCGAGCGGGCGAAGCGGTCCAGCTTCCATACGCACAGGGTGTCGCCGGGGCGGAGGTAGTCCAGGGCGGCGGCAAGCTCCGGGCGGTCCGTGTTCTTGCCGCTGGCCTTGTCCGTGAAGATCCGGGCGCAGCCTGCCTCTTGGAGTGCGTCGAGTTGAAGCTGCGCTTCCTGGTCGTCCGTGCTGACGCGTGCGTACCCGATGAGGTGTCCCGTGTTCTTCGCCATGACCCAACAGTCTCATAACTCGTCTCAAAATGTCAGCACCTCCAGGCTGGTTGTGAGACGGGTTTTGGGCGCGTGTCGGGGCTCGCCGGGTGTGGGTCACTCTCGTCTCACAAACCATCGATTCCGAGACGGCTGCCAGTCGTCACCCGACGTGATCATTCGCAGGCGCCGCGCCCCGAATCGAGGCCAAAAAACTGCCTCTCGTACCAACTTCCTATGGGGAATCACAGAGGAAGAAGTACGCAGAGGCAGTTTTTTGGCCTCACTCGGCGGGGTGTAGGCCGTGATTCCGGCGACCCTGGAACCCGTAGCACCTCTGAGTCGCTATACGCTTGCGGGGTGTGATCTTCGGTCGAAGGGGGTACCCCCAACCTCGTCGGTCATCGGTCACTCGGCGTCACGCTCCTCGCTGCCGCTTGCACACACGAGAACGGCCCCACCGCCGGATCAGGGTCCGGCAGCGGGCCGTGAGTGGTACTCGGGGCAGGGCTATAGGGCTTCACTCAAGGCGAGGCCGTCCAATTCGGCTTCTGGCGCCTCCTCTGGCGTCGGTCCCCAGGCAATGGTCAGGCGGTCGGCCAGTTGCTTCGGGTGGAGTGTCACCCGCAGTCTCATGCCCGCCAGGAGGCGGGACCGGTCCGGTACGTCGTACATCTCCCAAGCCTGCGCCATGGTCCGTCCGGTGGCCACCTGGACTTCCCGGACGTCGGGGTCATGCGCGGCCCTCAGACGGGCGTACGTGTCTTCGAGGTCTTGGGCCAAGCTCTCCAGTGTCCCCAACATCAGCGGGCCGGCGGTGGCCATGCGTGCGGCCAGACGCTCCGCCTGTTCCTTCGCT
Source organism: Streptomyces sp. DSM 116793 (assembly GCF_057320905.1). Taxonomy (NCBI): domain Bacteria; kingdom Bacillati; phylum Actinomycetota; class Actinomycetes; order Kitasatosporales; family Streptomycetaceae; genus Streptomyces; species Streptomyces sp. DSM 116793. The sequence continues at coordinate 6,750,318 of NZ_CM170494.1, forward strand.
TCGAGTAGTTCGGCGGACAGGTCGTTGCCGCCCTCCAGTCGGATGACGGTCTCTGCGTAGGAGCCGAAGGTCGCCAGGAACTCCGCCGCCACGCGGCCGTCCAGCGTCTCCGCGTAGATGGTGACGTGGCCCGCCTTGCAGCGGTACAGGGGGACGCCCTTGTCCGATGTGCCGCCGTTGAGCTTCCCCGCGCATCGGTGGCAGAACGCCATGCCGGAACACATGGGCGTAGCGCGACGCGGGGCACGGTCCTGGCCCGTGGCCAGAGCCAGCATGCGCTCCCGGACCTTGAGCAACTCGGCGGCGGACAGGATCGGTTCGGCGAACTTCACGGGCGTGATGCCGTCCGCCTCGCAGACCAGTTCGCCCTTGTGCGCGCGCTGGCCTCGCAGTGTGGGGGACTTCAGGAGCCGTCGCCATTGCGGCTCCGACAGGTCCGTCATGCGTGCCGTGGCGGCAACCGTGGAGCCGTTGACGAGAGCCGCGACGGCTTTGCGGACCTTCGCGGCCTGGTCGTCGTCGATGGCGAGGTAAGCGGCGCCATTCCGACGCTCGACGCGGTAGCCGTACGGGGGGCGGCCTGAGGACCAACGGCCTTGACTCCGGCGTGTGGCGTGCCCGTCGGTGATGCGGGACGCGATCGCGTTGCGCTCCCACTCGGCAAGCGCGGCCAGGACCGTGGCCACCATGCGCCCGGTCGGAGTCGTGGTGTCGATGGCGTTGTCGGTGGTGGCAATCGACGCGCCGTGCGCTTCGGCCCAGGCGACCAGCCACAGGAACTCGGACACGGACCTGGCGAACCGGTCCAGCTTCCACGCCACGACCACGGTGGGGCGGGCGGCCATCAGGGCGGCCATCCCTTTACGTGCTTCCAGGGGCTTCGCGCCGGACGCACCGGCGTCGATGTACTCGATGGCGTCCGCCGGGTCGTACCCGTGGGCGAGTAACCAGCGGTGAGCGAAGGACCTCTGGGTTTCAAGGCTGGCGCTGTCGTCGGACTCGCGTGACAGCCGGAGGTAGATGGCGATGACCGCCCGTTGTTTCGTCATGTGCTCCAAGATACGCATGTTCCAGAGGAGTGGGACGAGGTGATGGACGTCGTGCGACGCGCGGTCGCCGCGGTGGAGCGGCGGGCGCCCCGGGTTTCGCTCGTCCTCAAGGCGGACATCAGGCCGGGGGTCGCCGATGGGCTCACCTCGAAGGTGGAATCGGTACGCCACCTCGCGATGTGAGCGCCCCTTTTGCGGGTGACCCACCAGCGCAGTTCCCCGCGCCCCTCGTAAGACCCAGCCCCTCGTCCCGGTGGCGACCTGACGGTCCCGCCGTGGCTCGTCGCGCAGTTCCCGCGCCCCTGATCGGGCCCGGCCCCGCGGCCCGGTGGCGATCCTGCGGTCTCGTCGTGGCTGGTCGCGCAGTTCCCCGCGCCCCTTCAAGGCGGGGCTGCGCCCCGCCCCAGCCAGGGGCGCGGGGAACTGCGCGAAGAAGTACCGCGGCGGGGCAGCCGGAATGAAGACGCTGACCGCCCCAGCCAGGGGCGCGGGGAACTGCGCGAAGAAGCACCGCGGCAGGGCAGCCGGAAGAGGACGCGAACCCCCGATGAGGGGCGCGGGGAACCGCGCGGCGAAGTTGCCGGGGAACCCCCGAGCGGGAGCGGAAATGCACTCGCGCGCCATCAAAACCGCCCGCACGGCCCCTCCCGGGTCGACAGTGTCCTCTATGTCCATTTCTGTGGGTACAGCGGCTCTTTCGACACCACACAATGGAGGGCGCTGTGCGGCCGGAGGGCTACGACTACGACACCCACAGCACGCTCGCAGGACCCCTCACCGAGCCGGACGAGGACCCCTACCGGGTCCGGTACCGCTCCCTGCTCGCCCAGGAGCCCCACCGCATCCGCGCCGTCGCCCTGATGGCGCTGGCGCCCGTGCTCACGGGGGTCCTCCTCGTCTATCTCGTCTGGCCCTCGCACTGGACCAGACGAGAGGGCGCCGACCGGTGGCTGACCGGCCTCGACATGGCGATGCTGGTCATCATCGGCCTTATCGAACTGTTCATGCTCGTCAACGTCCTGTCCATCGCCCATGCCACCCTGGTCGCCCGCGACCCGATACCGGTCGTCCCCGAGGAAGGCACCCGGGTGGCCTTCCTGACCACCTACGTGCCCGGCAAGGAACCGATCTCCATGGTCCGCGCCACCCTCCAGGGCGCCGTGCGCGTGCGGCACCCGGGGCCGCTCGACGTGTGGCTGCTGGACGAGGGAGACAGCGACGAGGCCAGGGACCTCTGCGCGGAGCTGGGTGTGCGGCACTTCAGCCGCAAGGGGGTGCCGGAGTGGAACCAGCGCAGCGGTCCCCACAAGGCGGGCACCAAGCACGGCAACTACAACGCCTGGCTCGCCCTGCACGGCCGCGACTACGACTACTTCGCCTCCGTCGACACCGACCACGTACCGCTGCCGAACTTCCTGGAGCGGATGATGGGCTACTTCCGCGACCCGGACGTGGCCTTCGTCGTCGGACCGCAGGTCTACGGCAACTACGACTCGGCCGTCACCAAGGCCGCCGAGTCGCAGCAGTTCCTCTTCCACGCCCTGATCCAGCGGGCCGGCAACCGCTACCGCGCACCCATGTTCGTCGGCACCAACAACGTCGTCCGCATCCCCGCCCTGCTCCAGATCGGAGGACTGTACGACTCGATCACCGAGGACATGGCCACCGGTTTCGAGCTGCACCGCAGGAAGAACCCGTACACCGGGCGGTACTGGCGATCCGTCTACACGCCCGACGTCCTGGCGATAGGCGAGGGCCCGGCCACCTGGACGGACTTCTTCACGCAGCAGATGCGCTGGTCGCGCGGCACGTACGAGACGCTGTTCAAGCAGTACTGGAAGGCGCCGTTCACCATGCCTCCCGGGCGCTGCTTCTCGTACACGCTGATGCTCGTCTACTACCCGATGACCGCGGTCAACTGGCTGCTCGGCATCCTGAGCTGCGTGCTGTTCCTGTGGTTCGGGGCGTCCGGGACGCAGGTCGCGGCCTCCGTGTGGCTGATGCTCTACAGCGACGCGGCGGCGCTGCAGATCGGCCTGTACCTGTGGAACCGGCGGCACAACGTCTCGCCGCACGAGCCGGCGGGCTCCGGCGGGCTCGCGGGCATGGTGATGTCCGCGCTGTCGGCGCCCATCTACGCCAGGTCGCTGTGGAGCGCGGTGCTGCGCAGGCCCAGCCGGTTCGTCGTCACCCCCAAGGGCGGCACGGGCGGCGCCGACCGGCTGATGACCTTCCGTATCCATCTCTCCTGGGGGGCGGTGCTCACATCGTCCCTCGCCGCCTCCGTGGTGCTGCACCACACCCATGTGGCCATGCGCACCTGGGCCTGCCTGGCCCTGGCCGTCTGCCTCGCACCGCCGGGGGTCTGGCTGTGCACGGCCCTGGCGGCCCGGGTGCGCCGTCCGGCCCGTCGCCCGGTGCCGGTGGCCGACGCGGAGCCCGTCCGGCCGCTCGTCTCGGGCAGCCGGGTCACGGCCCCGCCGGAGACGGTCGGCGGTGGCGCGCCGGGACGGAACTGACGCCCGTGGGGCCCCGGTGCACGCCGGGGCCCCACCGGCGCGTACCGGGGCGGCCCCCTCAGCCCTGCGAGGCACGGGCCAGGCCCAGGGCGTACTGCGGCCACCAGGTGCCGGCCGCGGGGCCGCCCCGGCACCGGCCGTCCGACTCGCCCGGCCGCTTGATCCACAGGTAGGCGTCGACCAGCGGGTCGCCGGTGTTCAGGCTGGGCGGGGTGCCGAGCGCGCGGCCCGGCGGATTGCACCAGGCCGTGCTGTGGTCGCCGTCCAGCGGCCCGTTGCCGTTGCGGCTTGTGTCGATCACGAAGTGCTTGCCGCCGCTCCGCCCCCGCGCCTGCGTCCCCTTGAGGGCGGCGGAGAGACGGTGGCCGTACGCCTTGGCCGAGTCGGTGGTCTGGAAGTTGGAGACGTTCAGCGAGAAGCCGTCCGCGCGGGCGATACCGGCGCGGCCCAGCGGCTCCACGAGGCGGCGCGGGTCGTTGATCCAGGCGGGGTTGCCCGCGTCCAGGTACACGCGCGTGTGCGGCTGCCGCCCCAGCCGGTCGATCGCCTGGGAGAGCAGTGCGTACCGCTCGGCCTGGTACTCGTGGGGCGTACAGCCGTCCACCGCGTGGGCGACCGCGTCCGGTTCGAGGATCACCCATGCCCGGGCGTCGCCGAGGGCCGCCGCGAACCGCTCGATCCACTGCCGGTAGGCCGCGGCGTCGCGGGCGCCGCCCGCCGAGTGCTGGCCGCAGTCCCGGTGCGGGATGTTGTACGCGACGAACAGCGCGGTCCTGTCCTCCTTGGCCGCGCCCTCCGTGGCCGCGCGCATCATCGGGCCGGGGTCGTCCCCGGCCGGCCAGATGGCCGTGGGCTGCCGGGCGATCCGCTGCAGCAGCCGCGCGTCCGCCTCCCGGCCGTGCCGCTGCCAGTCGTCGGCCTGCCAGGCGGCCGGGCTCGCCGGGTCCACCCAGAAGGGCGCCACCGAGTCGTGCACCGCGCCGCCCACCGTCGTGGTCTCGGCGGCGCTTCCTGACGAGCAGCCCGCCGCGGCCCCGAGCCCGCCGAGCAGCGTCAGGGCCGCGAAGGTACGGATCAGCCGGGACATCCTGCTCCCTCAGGGGGTGACGACGGCACGCCGGGCACAGCTGTCGTCGGCTCTGCGACCGGGCCCCGGATCATCAGGGGGTGCGCTCATCCTGGCACACATGCCCCATTTGCCCGTGTTACAACACAGCCCCGCCCCCATCCGGGGCACCGCCCCCGGCCCCGTTCGCGTCGGGTCGGCACCGTCCCGAGGGGGCTGTTGCTGGCGTCCGGGCCACCGGTGGGTTGCGCGCGCGGTTCCCCGCGCCCCTTCGGGATGGGGCCCCTCCCCGGTGGGGGCGCGGGGAACCGCGCGAACGACCCGCACGGGCCCGCGGCCGGCGACCGGCCGCGCGCCCCCACGGCGGGGCCCCGCCGGCTACCGTGCCCCCTTCGCGGTACGCGAATTCCGCACCGTCTTCGTCGCCCACGCCTGCTCCCTGCTCGGCGTGGTCGTCAGCGAGGCCGAGCTCGTCGCCGTGCGGACGGTGGTGGCCGCGGCGGCGCCCTGGGCACCGTCTGCGGCGTCCTGCCGGCCCTGGAGCTACGCCGCACCGCTCGCCCGGCGGCCGGCGGCGCGGTGGCGCGGTGGCGCGGAGCCCGGTCCACCCGAGGGGTGAGACGGAGTTCCCAGCATCCGGTCGGTCGGAAAACCCGGACCGGTAAGGTCGGAAGCGTGCCAAAGCCGCTCAGTCTTGCGTTCGACCCGATCGCCCGCGCCGACGAACTGTGGAAGCAGCGCTGGGGATCCGTGCCCTCCATGGCCGCCATCACGTCGATCATGCGCGCGCAGCAGATCCTGCTCGCGGAGGTCGACGCCGTCGTCAGGCCCTACGGGCTGACCTTCGCCCGGTACGAGGCGCTGGTGCTGCTGACCTTCTCCAAGGAGGGCGAGCTGCCCATGTCCAAGATCGGTGAACGGCTGATGGTGCACCCCACCTCGGTGACCAACACCGTCGACCGCCTGGTCAGGTCCGGCCTGGTGGCCAAGCGCCCCAACCCCAACGACGGCCGGGGCACCCTGGCCTCCATCACCGACAAGGGCCGCGAGGTGGTCGAGTCGGCCACCCGGGACCTGATGGCGATGGACTTCGGCCTCGGGGTGTACGACGCGGAGGAGTGCGGGGAGATCTTCGCGATGCTCCGGCCGTTGCGGGTGGCGGCGAACGACTTCGAGGACGTCTGAGGCGACGGTCGCCGGAGCGGGCCCGGCGACTGCCGGGATCCCGCGGGGCGGGGCACCGCCCCGGGGGCCGGGGGTGCCCGCAGAGCGCGCAAATCGGGCGGTTACTCTCCTGTCATGAGGAAAAGCGTGCTGACGCGCTACCGCGTCATGGCCTACGTCACCGGTGTGCTCCTGGTGCTGCTGACCCTTGGCTGTATCGCCAAGTACGGGCTGCAGATGGACGGCGCCGCGGGTTTCGTGACCGCCGTCGGTATCGCGCACGGCTGGCTGTACGTCGTGTACCTGATCTTCGCCTTCGACCTGGGTTCCAAGGCTCGGATGCCGCTCCCCAGGCTGCTGTGGGTGCTGCTCGCGGGCACGATTCCGACGGCGGCGTTCTTCGTCGAGCGGCGGGTCACGCGTGAGCTGGAGCCGAAGATCGCGGCGGACGCCGCGGAGCCCGTCAAGGCCTGACGGTCACCCCTCCCGGGGGGGCGCCCCCGCGGGGTCCGATCGGCCACCCGTCCGCCGGTGGTCCGGTGCGGCGGAGGCTGCCCCACCGGGCGTCCCCCACTGCCTGAAGGCCGTGGGAGGCACCTCCATCCCCGCGCCCCTGCCCGGGTCGGCGTCCACAGTTCGTGCCGGTACGCGTCGACAGTTACTAGGACGTCCTAGTAAAATTCCACGGTATGCACGCTGATGCGATCGAGGAGGGCCGCCGACGCTGGCAGGCCCGGTACGACGCCGCCCACACCCGCGGCGCGGATTTCACCACGCTCTCCGGGGACCCCGTGGAGCCGGTCTACGGGCCGCGGCCCGGCGACACCTACGAAGGCTTCGAGCGGATCGGCTGGCCGGGGGAGTACCCCTTCACCCGAGGCCTGTACCCGACCGGCTACCGGGGCCGCGCCTGGACGATCCGCCAGTTCGCCGGGTTCGGCAACGCCCGGCAGACCAACGAGCGGTACAAGATGATCCTCAAGGCCGGCGGGGGCGGCCTGAGCGTGGCCTTCGACATGCCGACCCTGATGGGCCGGGACTCCGACGACCCCCGTTCGCTCGGCGAGGTGGGCCACTGCGGTGTCGCGATCGACTCCGCCGCCGACATGGAGCTGCTCTTCCAGGACATCCCGCTCGGCGACGTCACCACCTCGATGACGATCAGCGGCCCCGCGGTGCCCATCTTCTGCATGTACCTGGTCGCGGCCGAGCGCCAGGGCGTCGACCCCGCCGTGCTGAACGGCACGCTGCAGACGGACATCTTCAAGGAGTACATCGCACAGAAGGAGTGGCTCTTCACCCCCGAGCCGCATCTGCGCCTCATCGGCGACCTGATGGAGTACTGCGCCGAGGGCATCCCCGCGTACAAGCCCCTCTCGGTCTCCGGCTACCACATCCGCGAGGCGGGCTCCACGGCCGCCCAGGAGCTCGCGTACACGCTGGCGGACGGCTTCGGCTACGTCGAGCTCGGCCTCTCCCGCGGCCTGGACGTGGACCGCTTCGCGCCCGGCCTGTCCTTCTTCTTCGACGCGCACGTCGACTTCTTCGAGGAGATCGCGAAGTTCCGTGCGGCCCGCCGCATCTGGGCCCGCTGGATGAGGGACGTGTACGGGGCGACCACGGACCGTGCGCAGTGGCTGCGCTTCCACACCCAGACCGCCGGTGTGTCCCTCACCGCCCAGCAGCCGTACAACAACGTCGTGCGCACCGCCGTGGAGGCCCTCGCCGCGGTGCTGGGCGGCACGAACTCCCTGCACACCAACGCCCTCGACGAGACCCTCGCGCTGCCCAGCGAGCAGGCCGCGGAGATCGCGCTGCGCACGCAGCAGGTGCTGATGGAGGAGACCGGCGTGGGGAACGTCGCCGACCCGCTCGGCGGCTCCTGGTACGTCGAGCAGCTCACCGACCGCATCGAGGCCGACGCCGAGAAGATCTTCGACCGGATCAGGGAGCGCGGCGAGCTGGCCCACCCCGACGGGCGGCACCCCATCGGCCCGATGACCTCCGGGATCCTGCGCGGCATCGAGGACGGCTGGTTCACCGGGGAGATCGCCGAGTCCTCGTTCCGCTACCAGCGGGCGCTGGAGAAGGGCGAGAAGCGTGTCGTGGGCGTCAATGTGCACACCGCCTCGGTCACCGGTGACCTGGAGATCCTGCGGGTCAGCCACGAGGTGGAGCGTGAGCAGGTGCGGGAGCTGGGGGAGCGGCGCCGCGCGCGTGACGACGCGCGCGTGCGGGAGGCCCTGGACGGCATGGTCGCTGCCGCACGGGACGGGTCGAACATGATCGAGCCGATGCTCGCGGCGGTGCGCGCCGAGGCGACGCTCGGCGAGATCTGTGACGCCCTCCGCGACGAGTGGGGCGTCTACACGGAGCCGCCCGGGTTCTGAGCTCCCCACCTCCCGGCCGGGTGCGCCCCGACCTGCCCAGGGGCCGGGGGACTGCGCGCGCAACCCGCTCCCGGCCGTCCCGTACTGCCTTGAAGGCGTGGGAGGCCCCCCGGAGGCGGCAGAGACCGCCCCTTCGGGGCGGTGGCGACCTGATGGTCTCGTCGGGGCCGGGCGCGCAGTTCCCCGCGCCCCTTCCGGGGGGCGGGACGCCCGGGGTGACCACTCGGGGGCTAGCCCCCCGGCAACGGGGACACCGCGGCTGCCAGGCCGCCGGTGAGGAGGGCGACCAGGCCGTGGACCCACTCGCTGTCCACGGCCTGGTTGCTGACCAGCATCCGGTGCACCACCGCCCCCGCCACCACATCGAAGATGAGATCCGCACTGCGTGCGGCGTCCCGGGCGCAGGTGGCCCGGGGCAACTCCCCCCGCTCCTCGGCCCGTGCCCGCCCGAGCAGGACGAGCCGCTTCTGGCGGGCCACGATCGAGTCCCGTATCCGGGTCCGCAGCGGCTCGTCCCTGGTGGACTCGGCGACCACCGCCATCAGTGCCGTCTTCGTCTCCGGCCGGTCGAGCAGTGCGGCGAACTGCCGGACCACGCCCTCGATGTCCGCCGCCAGACTGCCCCGGTCGGGCAGCTCCAGCTCGTCGAAGAGCGCCGCCACCGCGTCCACGACCAGCTCGTTCTTCCCGGCCCAGCGCCGGTAGAGCGTGGTCTTGGCGACCCCCGCGCGCGTCGCGACGTCGCCCAGCGTCAGCTTGGACCAGCCCAGGTCGACCAGGGCGGCGCGGGTCGCGTCGAGTATGGCGGCGTCCGCGGCGGCACTGCGCGGACGCCCGGTGCGGGGGCGGGTACGGGCAGGGCTGTGGGGGGACATGCAAGGGACCATACCGGCGGGTAGCCGAGCCGCCTCCGAGGCGTCCCGGTGAGCAGGATCACAGCGCGGTACGGGGCTCGGTGCACCGGAATCCGGGCAGGCCAGTTACGCTACGACGCGTAGCGAAAGCAGTCGTGCGCCGGGCGCGACGGCCACCGCGTCCGGCACCGCCATCGCCGCCGGACGAGGAGGCCCACTAGGGTCCGGCAAGCCCGCCGGAGGCCGCGCCCGGCCGGGATTCCGTCGCCGCGCGCGGCGGGCCGCACGGCCGGTGGCGCGGCGCGCACCACGCTTTTCGCCATGCTTTTCACTGCGGCCCGAGGAAGGGGGAGGATGTACTCATGCAGCCACGGAACATGTCCATGAGCGGGGTCGTCGACCTCGGCGCGGTGAAGGCGGCCCAGGAGGCCAGGGCGAAGGCGGAGCAGGCGCGGGCGGAGGCCGCGCGGCAGGGCGGCGGCGGAGCGGTCTCGCCCGCGAGCCTGGTGATCGACGTCGACGAGGCGGGGTTCGAGAGCGCGGTGCTCCAGCGCTCCGCCGAGGTCCCCGTCGTCCTCGACTTCTGGGCCGAGTGGTGCCAGCCCTGCAAGCAGCTCAGCCCGGTCCTGGAGCGCCTCGCCCGGGAGTACAACGGCCGCTTCGTGCTCGCCAAGATCGACGTCGACGCCAACCAGATGCTGATGCAGCAGTTCGGGATCCAGGGCATCCCGGCGGTCTTCGCGGTGGTCGCGGGCCAGGCACTGCCGCTCTTCCAGGGGGCCGCCCCCGAGGCCCAGATCCGCCAGACCCTCGACCAGCTGGTGCAGGTCGCGGAGCAGCGCTTCGGCCTCACCGGCCTGACCGTCGATCAGGACGCCGAGGAGCCGGAGGCCGGCGCCGCCCCCGCCGCCCCCGCGGGCCCGTACGACGCCCTGCTGGAGGCCGCCGTCGCGGCGCTGGACGCCGGCGACCTGGGCGGCGCGGCCCAGGCGTACAAGAACGTCCTTGCGGAGGACCCGGCCAACACGGAGGCCAAGCTCGGCCTCGCCCAGGCGGAGTTGCTGCAGCGCGTGCAGGGTGCCGACCCTCAGCAGGTGCGCACGGAGGCCGCCGGGAAGCCGGACGACGTCGCCGCGCAGATCGCCGCCGCCGACCTGGACCTGGTGGGTGGTCATGTCGAGGATGCCTTTGGGCGACTTGTCGACACGGTGAGGCGTACCGCGGGCGAGGACCGCAACGCCGCCCGGCTCCGGCTGCTGGAGCTCTTCGACGTGGTCGGCGCCGACGACCCCCGGGTGGCCACCGCCCGCAGGGAACTTGCACGAGCGCTCTTCTGACCAGTCGCTAAACACCGGGCCTTGTGATGCCCGGGTGAAGGTTCTTTGAGGGAGCGATGCGGCGGCCGCACTTTGCCAAAACTTGGGGAAAGCGGCCGCTGTTACTCCCAGTAAGAACCGTTTGAGAATCTGTCCGGATACGTTCCTTCCTGGGCGATCCGACGTCACGCCATGCCACACTCCATGTGATCAGTTGATCTCGGGCCGTCGTGATTCAGTTATCCGGCCGTTACTGCTCAGTAACGAACCCCCTTGTGCGGGCGCCGAGAATGCACCACGATCGGCGACGCTCGGTCCATTCCCCCCAGCCCGACGGCCAGTCGTGTGCGAGGGGTCTGGGTCCCCACCGGGCGGGGCGGGTGCCGCTGGCGCCGGCCTTGGACAGGGGGGTCCTTGCCCGATGTGCGGCAGGGCCTGTCCGGAAGGTTGCGTATATGCGTGAAGGCGCAGCCAAAGTGGTTGTCGCTCGGGGGTGATCGCCGGTTTTTGGGCGCATGCAGTGCCTCCGAAGCGGGCGCTCTCCTTCCCGAGGACGTAGCACTTCTCCCATCCCTGCCCGGCTGAACCCGACGAGGAGCAGTCAGGGCCGGAGATGTACGTCCGAGAAGGAGGAAAGTCATGGAGTCCGTGGCTCGTGGCGGAACCAGATGGAAGCGGTTCGCCGTGGTCATGGTGCCGAGCGTCGCGGCGACCGCCGCGATAGGCGTGGCCCTTTCGCAGGGTGCGCTTGCGGCATCGTTCAGCGTGTCCGGTCAGCAGTTCAAGGTGACTGCCGACCGTCTTGACGGTACTGGGTTCGTGCAGTACGGCGCCGTCGACAGCGGCAAGTCGGGTGACCACCCGGTTGCCGTGGTCGGCTTCGACGACGCGGAGATCACCAACCTCTGCCAGTCCGTGGTCGTCCCGGTGCCGGTCTTCGGCGACGTGTCGATGAAGCTCACGGCAGGTGCGCCCGGTGGTGAGCGGGTCAAGGCCAACAAGCTCTACATCGACGCCGACGACCTGCACACCAACGCGACCTTCAACAAGATCGACATCGGTACCTCGGTGGACAGCACCACCAAGGGCCCGGGTCCGTCGAAGGGCGACAAGTACCTTCCCGACAGCTTCGCCCAGCAGGCCGAGTCCGCCACCTTCACCGATGTGAAGCAGCAGGCCTGGGCGACCACGGCGGGAACCTTCAAGCTCTCGGGCCTCGGTATGAAGGTCCAGAAGGGCAAGCACGAGTGCTACTGAGCGCATTGCCGCTGAGACACTGGGGCTGAACGGCCGGGCGCGGGGGCGCGGGTCACCTCCCGTCCGTCCCCGTGCCCCCGTACTCCCGAACCGCATGATCACAGAACCAACGCCATTCCCGAGGAGCTGTACGACATGAGCGCCGAAGCGCAGGCAGGGTTGGGCGCACGGCTCGGCCGGATGCGCCGATCGTTCCGAGGGTGGCGCGGTCAGCGCCCATTCTGGGGTGGTCTGCTGACGCTGCTGGGCGGCATCCCGATCATGTACATCCCGTATGCGAACTTCACGCTCGGCACGATGACGATCCGGATGGCCACCACCGCGGGTGCCGGCTCCCTGATCATCGGGGTGCTGCTCGTGGTGCTCGGTCTGACGATGTGGTACCAGAAGCACTCGCGGGTGTTCGCCGGTGTCGCAGCGATCCTGTTGAGCCTGGTGTCGCTGGTCGTCTCCAACTTCGGCGGTTTCTTCATCGGCTTCCTGCTCGCCCTCGTCGGCGGCGCACTCGGCATCTCCTGGGCGCCCGGCAGGGCGGTCAACCAGGACGCGAAGGAAAGCTCGACCTCCGACGGCCCCCCGGCGGCCGACGAGAGCCCCGTCCCGCCGCCGGCCGTCGCAGGCGCAACCTATATGGTGAACGGCGAGGCGGAGGACCTGTTTGGAAACAGCCGATCCAAGGGCACGAACGGGAGGCACCGTGCGGGCTGACGAGGTCCACCACGACGATTCAGCGGGTGGGACCCGGGAAAGAGCCGGCGGCCGCCATGCCGCGCCCGGGCGCCATGCCGCGCCCAGGAAGCCGCTGTTCACCAGGCTCCAGATGCCGGCGGGCAAGGCCTTCGCCCTCGCGGCGATGCCGACCGCCGTCCTCATGGGCATGGGCCTGACTCCGACGTTCGCCGCGGCCAAGGGGCTGCCGAAGAACCCGTTCTCGGACGGACCCTGCGTCAGCCAGCCGGACGAGACCCCGGACGACGACACCCAGAAGCCGGACGACAAGAGCACGGACAAGGCCGACCAGCCGAAGCCCGGCGCGTCCGACGCGTCCGACGCGTCCGGTGCGGACAAGGACGGCAAGGGCGACGCCTCGGCCAGCCCCTCCCCGTCCGCCTCCGCGACGCCCTCCGGATCGGCGAGCCACGCGCCCTCCGCCGGCGGCACGTCCACACCCGCCCCGTCCGCCTCGTCGTCCTCCGGCAAGAGCTCGGGCGGGCTGCTGGGCGACCTCGGTGACGCCCTCGGGGGTGTGCTGAGCGGTGGGCAGGAGAAGTCGTCGGCCCCGTCGACGCCGACTCCGACGCCGTCCGCCGACCAGAGCGGCAAGGAATCCGGTTCGCTGGTGGACAAGGTCACCGGCACCGCGAAGGACACCGTCGGCAAGGTCGGGGACACCGCCGAGCACGTCACGGACGGCGTCAAGGACACCGCGGACAAGGCGGTCTCGCCGTCGCCGTCCGCCGGTGATCCGACGGCGCAGGACGCGGACGGCAAGGCGTACCCGTGCGTGGTGGAGAAGAAGTCGTCCGGCAAGGACGAGACGCCGCCGGTGCCGATCCCCAACCAGCCGTGGAACCTGCAGGCCAGCTCGCTGACGCTGAACGGCCTCGACTACAAGGGCGTCGTGAACCTCACGATGCCCAACGGCCAGACCAAGCAGGCGCTGAAGTTCACGGCGGACGACGGCATCGACATCGGCGATCTGCACCAGACCGTGGCGGGTCAGGACGGCAAGACGTACCACGTCCAGGCCGCGCCCGGCTCGACGTCCACGATCCGTGGGGGCCGGGTCACGATGTACACGGAGAGTCTGTCGGGCAACCTGTTCGGCGTCATTCCGATCGTCTTCGACCCGGAGCACCCGCCGCCGCTCAACATTCCGGTCGCCTACTTCACCAATGTGAAGATCGTCCAGGCCGGCCAGTTCGGCGGGAACCTCACGGTTCCCGGCCTCCACCAGTACCTCACAGGGTGACCCGTTGCCCGGTCCACCGGAACCGTCCGGGAGCCGCATGTTGTGGCCCGTACCCCCTCGCGGGGGTGCGGGCCACCGCCGTTCAGCCGTTGTGTGCGGCGCACACTCCAGGGGCGCGGGGAACTGCGCGACCAGCCACGACGAGAAGCGTCGGGTCGTCACCGTCCGAAGGGGGCTGTTTCTGTCGCTGCCGGGCCACCGGCCGGTGGTGGGTTGCGCGCGCCGTTCCCCGCGCCCCTGAGGTGGGCCGGGGCGGCCGGAGGCCGCCCGGGAGCCGGCCGCTCAGGCCGTGCCGAGGTGGTGGACGCGCACCATGTTGGTCGTGCCGGGCACCCCGGGCGGGGAGCCCGCGGTCATGACGACGACATCGCCGTTGTCGAAGCGGCCCAGCTTCACCAGCTCCGCGTCGACGAGCTCGACCATCGCGTCCGTGTTGTCCACGTGCGGCACCACGAACGCCTCGACCCCCCACGTCAGCGCCAGCTGGTTCCGCGTCGCCGCGTCCGTCGTGAACGCCAGGATCGGCTGCACGGCCCGGTACCGGGAGAGCCGGCGGGCGGTGTCGCCGGACTTGGTGAAGGCGACCAGCCCCTTTCCGCCCAGGAAGTCCGCGATCTCGCACGCCGCACGGGCCACCGCGCCGCCCTGCGTGCGCGGCTTCTTCGTGGTCACCAGGGGCTGGAGGCCCTTGGACAGCAGCTCCCGCTCCGCGGCGGTCACGATCTTCGACATGGTCTTGACCGTCTCGATCGGGTACGCCCCCACCGAGGACTCCGCCGACAGCATGACCGCGTCCGCGCCGTCCAGGATCGCGTTCGCGACGTCCGAGGCCTCGGCGCGCGTCGGACGCGAGTTGGTGATCATCGACTCCATCATCTGGGTCGCCACGATCACCGGCTTGGCGTTGCGCCGGCACAGCTCGATGAGCCGCTTCTGCACCATCGGCACCTTCTCCAGCGGATACTCCACCGCCAGGTCGCCGCGGGCCACCATCACGCCGTCGAACGCCATCACCACGTCCGCCATGTTGGCCACCGCCTGCGGCTTCTCCACCTTGGCGATGACGGGGACGCGGCGGCCGACCTCGTCCATGACCGCGTGCACGTCCTTGATGTCGTTGGCGTCCCGGACGAAGGACAGCGCGACCATGTCGCAGCCCATGCGGAGCGCGAAGCGCAGGTCCTCCACGTCCTTGTCGGAGAGCGCCGGCACGTTGACGGCGGCGCCCGGGAGGTTGATGCCCTTGTGGTCGGAGATCACGCCGCCCTCGACGACGATCGTCTTGACCCGGGGCCCGGTGACCTCCACGACCCGCAGCTCGACATTGCCGTCGTTGATCAGGATCGGGTCGCCGATGGCGACGTCGCCGGGCAGGCCCTTGTAGGTGGTGCCGCAGATCGACTTGTCGCCCTGCACATCCTCGGTGGTGATGGTGAACTCGTCACCCCGCACGAGCTCCACCGGACCCTCGGTGAAGGTCTCCAGACGGATCTTGGGGCCCTGCAGGTCGGCGAGGACGCCCACGGCGCGTCCGGTGTCCTCCGCCGCCCGGCGGACGCGGTGGTACCGCTCCTCGTGCTCGGTGTGGGAGCCATGGCTGAAATTGAAGCGGGCCACGTTCATTCCGGCGTCGATGAGCGATTTGAGCTGCTCATACGAGTCGACGGCGGGGCCAAGTGTGCAGACGATTTTGGAACGGCGCATGGAACGGATCCTATCGGTTTGTTTCAGGGCGGAATTATCCGGAGTCCGCCAACGGGCAGAAGTGACACATGTGCGGCGCCTTGCTCAGGTGTCGGGCCATGGCGGAGACTTTCCGGGGGGTTTTCAGGGCTTTACCAGTGCGTATGTCTGGTTCGCGATCTCCATTTCCTCGTCGGTGGGCACCACCGCCACGGCGACCCGCGATCCGGGCGGCGAGATCAGCCGTGCCTCCCCGCCCCGCGCCGCGTTCCGCTCCGGGTCCACGGCGAGGCCCAGCCCTTCCAGGCCCGCCACGACGGCCTGGCGCACCTCGGCCGAGTTCTCCCCGACGCCCGCCGTGAACGCCACCGCGTCCAGCCGGCCGAGCACCGCGAAATAGGCGCCGACGTATTTCCGCAGCCGGTGCACATAGATGTCGAAGGCGAGCCGGGCGCTCTCGTCGCCGGCCGCCCTGCGGCGCTGTATCTCCCGCATGTCGTTGTCGCCGCAGAGCCCGAGCAGGCCGCTCTTCTTGTTCAGCAATTCGTCGACCTCGTCCGCGGACATTTTGCCGACCCGCATCAGATGGAAGATGACCGCGGGGTCGATGTCTCCCGACCGCGTACCCATGACCAGGCCCTCCAAGGGGGTCAGCCCCATGGACGTCTCGACGCTGCGCCCGCCGCGCACGGCCGTCGCGGAGGCGCCGTTGCCGAGGTGCAGCACGATCACGTCGACGTCCTCGGGAGCCTTGCCCAGCAGCGCGGCGGTGGCCCGCGAGACGTACGCGTGGGAGGTGCCGTGGAAGCCGTAGCGGCGCACGCGGTGGGCGTCGGCGGTCGCCACGTCGATCGCGTAGCGCGCCGCCGCCTGCGGGATGGTGGTGTGGAAGGCGGTGTCGAAGACGGCGACCTGCGGCAGGTCGGGGCGGAGCTCCATGGCGGTGCGGATGCCCTGGAGGTTCGCCGGGTTGTGCAGCGGCGCGAGCGGCACCAGGCGCTCGATCTCGGCGAGCACGGTCTCGTCCACGACCGCCGGCTGCGTGAAGGACCGCCCGCCGTGCACCACCCGGTGTCCGATGGCCGCCAGCCGCGGCGAGTCGAGTCCGAGGCCGTCCCGGGACAGCTCCTCGCCGGCGGCCCGCAGCGCCGCCCGGTGGTCGTCGATCCGCTCGGTGCGCTCGCGGCGCTCCCCGCCCGCCGCCTGCGGGGTGTGCGCCACACGCCCCGTACTCTCCCCGATCCGCTCGATCAGACCGGTGGCCAGCCGCTCCCGGCCGGCCATGTCGATCAGCTGGTACTTCAGCGAGGACGAACCGGAGTTGAGCACGAGGACATGGCCTGGCCTGTCGCCGTCGGCCGGGGGCGATGCGTTCACGGAGGTGCGCCTTCTGGGTCGGGGACGGATGGTCGGGGAGGGACGGTCGGGGAGGGACGGTCGGGGAGGGGGAGGACGGGTGGATGCGCTGCGGCGGGGCGGGCGGACCGGCCGGAGCGGGGGCGCTCCGGCGGGGTGGAGGGGGCGCTCGGAGGCTCCCACCAACGGGTGCGGCGGGCTCCGCGGCGCCTGCGGCGCCCCGGGAGCCGGGCGTGCCCCCGGCGGCCCCGGCGGCCGCTCGGCCCGGCACGCCCCCTGCGCCGCTCACCCGGGCTGCTGCGCCTGGATCGCCGTGATGGCCACGGTGTTGACGATGTCGCCGACCAGGGCGCCCCGGGACAGGTCGTTGACCGGCTTGCGCAGCCCCTGGAGGACCGGCCCGACGGCGACCGCGCCCGCGGAGCGCTGGACGGCCTTGTAGGTGTTGTTGCCGGTGTTGAGGTCCGGGAAGATCAGTACCGTGGCGCGGCCCGCGACCTCGGACAGCGGCAGCTTCGTCGCCGCCACCGCCGGTTCCACCGCCGCGTCGTACTGGATCGGCCCCTCCGTGCTCAGGTCGGGCCGGCGCGCCCGCACCAGCTCGGTGGCCGCCCGCACCTTGTCGACGTCCGCGCCGGAGCCCGAGGTGCCGGTGGAGTACGACAGCATCGCGATCCGCGGCTCCACCCCGAACCGCTCGGCGGTGGCGGCCGACTGTATGGCGATGTCGGCGAGCTGCTCGGCGTCCGGGTCCGGGTTCACCGCGCAGTCGCCGTAGACGAGCACGGTGTCCGCCAGGCACATGAAGAACACCGACGAGACGATCGAGGCGTCCGCGCGGGTCTTGATGATCTCGAACGCGGGGCGGATGGTCGCCGCGGTGGAGTGCACGGACCCGGAGACCATGCCGTCCGCCAGGCCCTGCTCGACCATCAGGGTGCCGAAGTAGTTCACGTCCGCCACCACGTCGAGCGCCAGCTCCCTGCTGACTCCCTTGTGGGCGCGCAGCCGCGCGTACCGCTCGGCGAAGGCGTCGCGCAGCCCGGAGGCGGCCGGGTCGACGAGCTGCGCGTCCGCGAGGTCGATCCCGAGGTCGGCCGCCTTCTTGCGGATCTGCTCCACGGGACCGAGCAGCGTCAGGTCGCACACCCCGCGGCGCAGCAGCACCTCCGCCGCGCGCAGGATCCGCTCCTCGGTGCCCTCCGGCAGCACCACCCGGCGCCGGACGGCGCGCGCCTGCTCCAGCAGCTGGTGCTCGAACATCATCGGGGTGACCCGGGTGCTGCGCGGCGCCGAGATCCGGCCCAGCAGCCCGTCCCCGTCGGTGTGGCGCTCGAAGAGCCCGAGGGCCGTCTCCGCCTTGCGGGGCGTGGCCGCGCTCAGCTTCCCCTCAAGCGTGAACAACCGGGTGGCGGTGGGGAAGGTGTTGCCGGCCACCGATATCACGGGTGTGCCGGGCGCGAGCCGCGCGGCCAGGGCCAGGATCTCCTTGCCGGGCCGCTCGCCGAGGGTGAGCAGCACACCGGCGATGGGCGGCGTGCTCGCGCTGTGCGCCGCGAGCGCCCCCACCACCAGGTCGGCCCGGTCGCCCGGGGTCACGACCAGGCAGCCGGGCGTCAGCGCGGCCAGCAGGTTCGGCAGCATCGCGCCGCCGATCACGAAGTCCATGGCGTCCCGTGCGAGGCCCGCCTCGTCGCCGAGCAGCACGGTGCCGTCCAGCGCCCGCGTGATCTGCGCGACCGTGGGCGCGGCGAGCGCCGGCTCGTCGGGGAACACATGGCACGGCACCGGCAGCCGCTCGGCCAGCTCCGCGGCGACCGCGTCCCGGTCCGCCGGGGCGACCCGGTTCACGAACAGCGCGGCGATCTCGCAGCCCAGGCTCTGGTAGGCCCGGTAGGCGTTGCGCGCCTCCGCCGCCACGGACCCGTCGCTCTGGCCCCGGCCGCCGACCACGGTCAGCACCGGCGCGCCGAACTCGTTGGCGAGCCGGGCGTTCAGGGCCAGCTCGTCGGGGAGCTGGGTGTCCGCGAAGTCGGTGCCGAGCACGAGGACGGCCTCGTAGTCGCGGGCCACGCCGTGGAAGCGGTCGACGAGCCGGGAGACCAGCTCGTCGGTGCCCAGCTCGGCCTGGACGGCGGACGCCTCCCGGTAGTCCATGCCGAACGCGGTGGCCGGGTCCTGCGCCAGCCGGTACCGGCCCCGGAGCAGGTCGAAGAGGCGGTCGGGGGCCTCGTGCAGCAGCGGCCGGAAGACCCCCACCCGGTCCACCCGGCGGGTCAGCAGCTCCATGACTCCCAGCTCGACGACCTGGCGGCCGTCGCCGCGTTCGATTCCGGTCACGTACACGCTGCGCGTCACGCATGCTCTCCGTTTCTTGTGGTCTTCGGCACTGTGCTCCCGGGTACCCCGGTGACGATCCCGGTTCGCGGAGATGTCACCGGCCGGACCCGCCCGCGTCGTCCTCGGGGGACAGAGTTCACGGAAGGACGGCGTGGCCGCGCGGCGAGCGGGCCGCTGTGAGCAAAGGCCCTCTTGACAATACCGTGCCGGATCGGTAGAAGGCCCGCGGCAATGCGTCGGCGGCCGATATCGGGCGGATCCGGCGGGAGTCACCTGCCGGGCGTGAAACAATCGGATCGGCACACGGATGACAGCAGGGGAGCAGGAGACACAGCACGATGCGTATCGGAGTTCTCACCGCAGGCGGCGACTGCCCTGGCCTGAACGCCGTGATCCGGTCGGTCGTGCACCGCGCCGTGACGCACTACGGCGACGAGGTGATCGGCTTCGAGGACGGCTACGCGGGGCTGCTGGAGAGCCGCTACCGTACGCTCGACCTGGACGCGGTCAGCGGCATCCTCTCCCGGGGCGGCACCGTCCTCGGCTCCTCCCGCCTCGCCCGCGACCGGTTCCGCGCGGCCTGTGAGAACGCCCGCCAGATGGCCACCGAGATCGGCTTCGACGTTCTGATCCCGATCGGCGGCGAGGGGACCCTGACCGCCGCGCGGATGCTCTCCGACGCCGGCCTGCCCGTCGTCGGCGTCCCCAAGACCATCGACAACGACATCTCGTCCACCGACCGCACCTTCGGCTTCGACACCGCGGTCGGCGTGGCCACGGAGGCGATGGACCGGCTGAAGACCACCGCCGAGTCCCACCAGCGCGTGATGGTCGTCGAGGTCATGGGCCGGCACGCGGGCTGGATCGCCCTGGAGTCCGGCATGGCGGGCGGCGCGCACGGCATCTGTCTGCCCGAGCGGCCCTTCGACCCGGCGCACCTGGTCAAGATGGTGGAGGAGCGGTTCGACCGCGGCAAGAAGTTCGCCGTCATCTGCGTCGCCGAGGGCGCCCACCCCATCGAGGGCTCGATGGACTACAAGAAGGGCGAGATCGACCAGTACGGCCACGAGCGCTTCCAGGGCATCGGCACCGCCCTCGCCTTCGAGCTGGGCCGCCGCCTCGGCAAGGAGGCCAAGCCCGTCATCCTCGGCCACGTCCAGCGCGGCGGCACCCCCACGGCCTACGACAGGGTGCTCGCGACCCGCTTCGGCTGGCACGCGGTGGAGGCCGCGCACCGCGGTGACCACGGCCGCATGACCGCGCTGCGCGGCACGGACATCGTGATGGTGCCGCTCGCGGAGGCGGTCACCGAGCTCAAGACCGTTCCCACGGATCGGATGGACGAGGCGGAGTCGGTGTTCTAGGGCCTGTTCCCAGGGCACGCTTCGCTTCCCGGCCACGCCCGGCCGGTGCATTCCCCTGCGTACTGGGGCGTGTATCGAAAATGGATCTTGGAGCGGCTCGGTATCCGGGGCAGGCAAGCCTGGTGCGCAAGATCGGCAGCGGTCGATGGGTAGGTGCTGGTAGCAGTCGGCCATGGCAGGAGACCTGTGGACCCCGGTTATTTTCGATGGCCGGCGTGGCTGTGGGAGCGCACGGCCAGCTTGTCGTATCTCGCGGCTACGGCACGGTGCCTTTTGAGGTGGTTGATGCCGCATTCGACCGCGTGGCGCTCGCGGTAGTCGACCGGGGCGAACTTCGGCGGCCGGCCGCCGCGTGAGCGTCCGAGGCCGTGGTCGTCCGGCTCGGTGGCGATGCCGCCGAGCGGCTCCTTCTGGAGGTCCCCCTTTTCCGCGCGCCGGCGGCGTGCCGGTGGGCCCGGCAGACGGTGGAGTCGACGTTGATGTCCCAGGTGATCAGTTTCTCCGCCTCCGCCTGGGTCTGCCGCCCGGTGAAGATCCAGTGCCAGCTTCCGTTGCGCTGCCAGCGGCGGAACAGGTCGTATACGCCGCCCCAGGCCCCGTGCCGCTCCGGGACATCCCGCCACGGCGTCCCGGTTCGGGTCCGCCACCGTATGCCGTCGATCTGCTGCCGCTCGTCCATGTCGGCGGGCGTCCCGGCTTCTTGCTCTTGGGTAGCAGCGGCTCCGGGCGGGCCCCCTGCGCATCTGTAGATCTCCACGTGCCACGAATACACGCCCTGCTTCAGCTGGGCTGGGCCCGAGGCCGACTGCGTGAGGCGAAGCCATCGTTGCCGGATATTCGCCATAACTTGCCATCTGCACTACGACGCCGAGCACCACCGCCAGACCGCCGCTGCGAAGCCCGGCGCGAACACCGCGGACACGTTCCGAACGGCCGCTCCCGCCAGGCCCCGGCGTTCGGAACGCGTTCGGAACGTGTGCGGAACGCCGTCCAGCGTTGAACCGGAGCTCACCCCGCCCCAGACTCGTCACCGTTCATCCCGCCCGCTCACCGGGTCGGGTCCGGACCCCTCGCCTCCCCACCGGGCGTCTCCCTACGGGACACGAGGGGCTGTCGAAATGAGGACTGGTCATGCTCAACAGGCTCGGAAACCTCGGCACCTCCCTGCTGGAACGATTCCTCCCCGCCGTCGACGCGGACGCCCAACAGTGCATCGTGCGTTGCAACGCGGAGGGCTACTACCAGGACTACTGCTGTGACGACAACGGCAGGAACTGCCGTTGGGTCGGCGAGCCGTCGATCAACCCCTGCTGACGGCGGAGCACCGGTGACCGGGGAGGGCGTACCGCTCGGTGTGCCCTCCCTCCTTTGCAAGACGGGGCTCCCACCGACGGCCCGGACCCCGGGAGAGGCTGCAATGAACTACTTCGCTTACGGCGTGCGCGGGCTGCTGACCGCCGTGTTCCTCATCGCCGTGGTCGGCAAGGCCGGCAGGGCCGGGGCGTTCTCCGCCTTCGCCGACTCGCTGCGGCCGCTTGCCGTGGCGTCCGGGTCGGCCGTGCGGGCCGTGGCCCTCGCCGTTGTCGCGGTGGAAGGCGCCGTCTGCCTCACACTGGTCCTGCCGTACACCCCGATGACACTGACGGGTCTGCTGGCGGCCACGGTGCTCCTCGCGGTGTTCACCGTGGTCATCGCCCGGTCGGTGGGCAGGGGGACGACCGTGCGCTGCCGGTGTTTCGGCCGATCGGCCGCTCCGCTGGGCCGGACGCATCTCGTACGGAACGGGCTGCTGGCGTCCGTCGCCGGGGTGGGCGCGGCGGTGGTGGCGGTCAGCCCGGCCGGTGGATCGAACCCCGGAGTGGTCGCTGTGGCGTGGTGCGCGGGCGCGGTTGCCGGCGGCCTGGTCACCGTGCTGGAGGACCTGATGAGTCTGTTCCGGCCCGTCGCCCCTTCCGTGACTGAGTGACTGAGAGGTACTGGATGGCTGCTCTGACCTCGGCAGTGGTGCTGATCGGCATCCTGTGCGTACTGAACCTGCTGCTCACCATCGGAGTGATCAAGAAGCTGCGCGAGTACGGATCGGCCGGGCCTACGGGGTCGCTGGGCAAGGGGATGACATCACTGCGCCCCGGAGAGGAACTGCCGGCCTTCACCGCCGTGGCGGAGGACGGCACAATGGTCAGCCCGTCCTCGCTGCCGGACGAGTCACTGATCGCCTGCCTCTCCCCGAACTGCGCGCCGTGCCGCACGAAGCTGCCCGAACTCGTCGCGTACGCGGCCGCCGATCCCGGTGGCCGGGACCGGACGCTCGCCGTCGTGGTCGGCGAACCAGAGGAGTGCGAGCCTTTCGTCCGGGAGCTGAGCCCGGTGGCCCGGGTCGTCGTGGAGCCGAAGGGCGGGCCGGTGTGCGCCGCCCTGCGCGTGGACGCGTTTCCCACGATGCTGCGCATCCAAGCGGACGGGGACCGTACAGTCGTCACCGGTCAAATGGTGGACCTGGCGCGGGAGGCGTCCCCGCGATGATTGCGTCCGCGCCCGCCCGCCGAGGCGGGCTGTTGCTGGCCGCCACCCTGGTGGCCGGGGCCGCTCCGGTCGCGTGCGTACTGTACGGCGTGCTGACTCTGGCGGCCGGCCTGCTCACGGTCGCCGCAGCATGGATGACCAAGTCGGTGCTGGACAACCTGGGATCGGACACGGGGATGAGCGCGCTGCTCGTCCCGGCGCTCGGTCTCACGCTCGTCGGCGCCGTCGCCGCCCTGCTGCCGCATGTGTGCCGCTACCTGTCCGTGGAGGTGGACCGGCGTACCGCACTGCGGGCCGACGCCCGGCTCTTCACGAGGGCGGCGGGCTTCCCCGGTCTGAGCCGCTTCGAGGACCCGGACTTCCTCGACCGGCTGCAACTGGCCCGGCGGGGCGGCGGCCGCGTCCCCGCGCAGGTGATGAACGCGGCATTCGGCCTGGCCCGATCCTCGATCACGATCAGCGGCTTCCTCGGTTCCCTGTTGATGCTGAACCCGGTACTGACGATGCTGGTGGCCGCCGCCGGGGTGCCGACGCTCTGCGCGGAGGTCGCCCTTTCCCGTCGGCGGGCGGGCGTGGCCTGGCGACTGGGGGCGACGGAGCGACGGGAGTGGTTCTACGCCGGTCTCCTGGCGGATGCCGCGGCGGCCAAGGAGGTGCGCCTGTTCGCCATTGGCGGCTTCCTACGAGACCGGATGCTGGCCGAGCGGCGGACGGCCGACGCGGCCCGCCGGGCCGTGGACCGTCGGGAGGTCGCCGTGCAGTCGGGCCTCGGGCTGCTCGCGGCGCTGATGACGGGCGGGAGTCTGCTGTGGGCGGTGCGCGAGACGTACCGGGGTGGGCTGTCGGCGGGTGACGTCACGCTCCTCGTCGCCGCCATCGCCGGTACGCAGTCCGCGTTCGCCGCGCTGGCGCACGAGGCGGCCCGGGCCGGCGAGTCGCTGCTGATCTTCGGCCACTACCGGTACGTCATCGATGCCCCGCCGGACCTGGTGATCGCGCCGGCCCCCCGGCCGTTGCCCGCCCTGCGCCGGGGCATCGAGCTACGTGACGTGTGGTTCAGGTACTCGGAGCGGCACCCGTGGGTCCTCAGGGGCGTCAACCTGACCATTCCCCATGGCAGTTCGACGGCCTTGGTCGGTCTCAACGGGTCGGGCAAGACAACGCTGGTCAAACTCCTCTGCCGCTTCTACGATCCGACCCGGGGCGCCATCTTGTGGGACGGCGTCGACCTGCGCGAGGTCGATCCGGCGGAGCTGCGCGACCGGATCACCGCGGTCTTTCAGGACTTCGTGCAGTACGACCTGACGGCGGCCGAGAACATCGCGCTGGGCGACCTGGGCGCGCTCGACGACGAGGAGCAGATCGTGTCGGCCGCGCGGCGAGCCGGGGCGCACGACAACCTTGAAAGACTGCCGAAGGGCTATCAGACGCCCCTCACCAGAACGTTCTTCATGGAAGAAGACAAGGACGACCCCGAGTCGGGCGTGCTGCTGTCCGGCGGCCAGAGCCAGCGTCTCGCCTTGGCGCGGGCCTTTCTGCGGGGCACACGGGACCTGATGATCCTCGACGAACCCTCGGCGCGACTGGACGCCGAGGCCGAGTACGAGATCCATGCCTCGATCGCGCACCACCGCCGGGGCCAAACCAGCGTCCTGATCTCCCACCGGATGGGCTCGCTCCGCAACGCCGACGTCATCGTCGTCCTCTCCGGCGGGCGCATCGTCGAGCGCGGCGACCACGCCCGGCTGCTGGCGGTCGGTGGCGAGTACGCCCGGCTCTTCGCCCTCCAGGCCACGGGCTACCTGCCCGACGCCGCCGGGCCGTCCGAGGGGGCAGCGCTGACGGAGATGTCACCGTGACCGGCGGACGGGACGTCCCGGTGCCGGTGGTGGCGCTGGCCCTGGCCCTCGCGGCCTGCGGGGCGACCGCCGTCCGCCGCCTGCTCGTCGTCACCGTGCGCGGGACGAGCATGACCCCCACGCACCACCACGGGGACCGGTTGCTGGTGCGCCGTACGCGCACGGTGCGCCGGGGACAGGTCGTGGTTGCGCTGCGGCCCCGGTCGCCGGCGGTCTGGCGGGAGGACCGGCACAGTCCGCTGATCGTGAAGAGGGTGGCAGCGGTGCCGGGGGAGCCGGTGCCGCCCGGGTCCGTCCCGCCGCTCGCGGAGGGCCATGAGGGGCGGGTGCCGCCGGGCCGCGTGGTGCTCCTCGGCGACAACACCGCCGCCAGCGTGGACTCACGCCAGTTGGGCTTCTTTCCGATGGGTGCCGTACTCGGGGTGGTAACGCGGTCCCTACCCCGGCCCGAGGGCGCGCACCGTGGGTAAGCCCCGCTCGTCCGGTGGTTGTTCTCCGCGTCCGCGGCCCATGGGAACCGCACGGCCACACGGAGCACGGACCGGAACTGCTTGCCCATCGTGAGCGAGTGCCCCGGTTCATCGCAACGTATCACCCGTCCGACCTCCCCCAGTCAAAAGCACGTGCGGGAGCCCCCTGTTGTCGTACGTGTCCGAAACGGGGCTCGCGCTGTGAACGTGCGCGGACAAGGCCGAATTGCACAGGTGACCGATCGCCATCCGTAGGGCCATGCTGACGCCATGAGCCAGAGGGAAGGCTTCGCCAAGTCACCGCAGAAGCCACCGCAGCCGGTGTGCGCCAGGACCCCAGCCGAATTCACGGAGGCGCTCCGCGCGCTGCGCATCAGGTCCGGGCTGACCTACCGTGAGCTGGAAGACCAGGCCGGCGCACACACCGACCCCCTCCCGGCCAGCACGATCGCGAGTACGCTCGGCCGCACCACCCTGCCCCGGGAACGGTTCGTGGAGGCATTCACCCGCGCCTGCGGCCTCGACGAGGAAGAAGTGGGCGAATGGCTCGCGGCACGCCGCCGTATCGCCACCCACGTGTCCGCACCGACCGGGGCCGAGGCCGGTGACGTAAGCGGCTCGCCGGTATCGGCCACTGGCGCCTCCGCCCCGGCGCACGCCCCGCGGTGGCGTCGCATGGCCGGTCTGCTCGGTGCCGTGTGCGTCGTCGCCGCGGGCACACTCGGTCTCGGCAGCCGGTTCCACAAGTCGGCACCGCCTGCCCTGCCCGCGATGCCGGTGACCGGGCTGCGCATGCTGGCCGTGGGGAGCTGGGCGCGTATCCACCCCGCCCGCACGCCCAAGCTGTGCCTCACCGAAGGAAGGGACCGCACCCGCCGCTACCAGACCGCTGTCGCCGCCCAACGGCCCTGCGAGGAGGCCAGTCTGCCGCAGGTGTACCTCGAACCGGTGGGCAAGGACACGGTGCAGATCCAGTGGCACCACCCGAAGTACGGCATCGGCTGCCTCACCGTCCTGTCGAAGGGGCCGGCGCGCAACCTGTTGGAACCCCGCGACGACTGCGCCGACGACAACCGGGCCCAACAGTTCCGCATCGAGTCCTTCGGCCTGCGCGCCACCGCACATTTCCTCCTCCGTCCGGCCGTCACCGGTCAGTGCCTGAGCCTGCGCGACCAGGACACCGAGGAGGGCACGGAGATCGTCCAGGGCCGCTGTTCCGGCGCCGCCGACCAGGATTTCCTGATCGAACTGATCCCGCCTCCGCACACTGTTGCCGCACCGAAGAAATCCGGCACGACCTGAATCCGGCCACCCGGCCCGGCTCCTGGGCCGGTCGGAACGATCCCGGGGGCGGGGGCGGGGGCGGGGGCGGGGGCGGGGGCCGGGCCGGCCGCGTACGGCCGCAGCCACCCTGCTGCGGGCCTTGGCGGCGAAGGCGCCGTCGGCGAAATCTCGTTTGCCGCACTCGTCGAAGTGACGACCAAGGGAAGCCCGTCGAGCCAGCCAGCACACGCCCTAGGGGCCCGACGACCTCGTACGCCGGGCCCGCGTACGCGGGACTTTCGTGACCTCTTCCGAACACGAGCTGTTAATAGCACGGGATGTCTTCCATGGAGACGAACGGGAGGGAGCTCGGCATGACCGAAGAGGCGGGTGGCAAGGGCGGCACGGGGGGTGCGGGCCACACGGAGCCCGAGCCGTCGGACAGCCTGCGGACGTTCGGCGCGGTGGTGCAGGGGTTACGCGAGCACGCGGGGCTCAGCCGCGCGGAGTTCGCGGAACTGGTGCGGTTCTCGAAGCACACGGTGGCGTCGATCGAGCAGGGGCGCCGGATGCCGGATCCCGACTTCGTCGAGGCGGCGGAGGCGGCGACCGGCAACACGGGGGCGCTGCGGCGGGGGGCACGGCATCTTTGCCGGAGGCGGGGGTTGGCGGCGTGGTTCGGGCAGTGGGCGCAGCTTGAGACGCAAGCGATCACGCTGTGGACGTACGAGTGCCGGGTGATCCCTGGATTCCTGCAAACCGAGGCCTACGCGCGGGCCGTGATCGCGAGCGCCCCGCCGCTCAAGGACGAGGAACAGGTGGAACAGGAAGTGATCGCGCGGCTGGAACGTCAAGCACTGCTTGATCGCAGGCCCCCGGCATCCTTCAGCTTCATCGTGGAACAGGCCGTCATCGAGCGCTGCACCGGCGGCAGCGAAGTGATGCGTCAGCAGATCGATCACCTGCTGACGAAGTCGGCCCGGTTCAATGTGGAGCTTCAGATCATGCCTCTGCGACGACCGGGGCACGCAGGGCTGGACGGTACGTTGATGTTGTCGGAGACCCAAGGCAACAAGTGGTTTGGATTCGCAGAAGGGCAGCGGTGCGGCGTGCTGATCGAGGCGCCCAACGAAGTCAGCATCCTCATCCAGCGGTATGCGAAACTGCGTTCGCAGGCCCTCAACCCAGAAGACTCCAGAGACCTGTTGCAGCGACTGCGAGGAGAGCTATGAGCAGCATCGACGAGCGGGCGTGGTTCAAGAGCAGTTACAGCGGGTCCGACGCTGGCGCATGCGTCGAGATCGCCCTCACCTGGCACAAGTCCACCTACAGCAGCGGCAGTGAGGGCGACTGCGTCGAAATAGCCACCTGCCCCACCGCCGTCCACATCCGTGACTCCAAGGACAGGCGAGGCCCCAGCCTCACCCTCACCCCCACGGCGTGGGAGACGTTCCTCCCGTACGCCGCGGGGGCGGCCGAAGGCGCGGGCGCCGTCAGCCCTTGACCGCGCCGCCGAGGGCGAAGCCGCCGCCGAGCCGGCGGGCTATCAGCACGTACAGCAGGATCACCGGCACCGAGTACAGCATCGAGAACGCGGCGAGCTGGCCGTAGACGACCTGGCCGCGGTTGCCGAAGAAGGTGAAGATCGACACCGAGGCGGGGAGCTGGTCCGGGGTGAGCAGCAGCATGAAGGGGACGAAGAAGTTTCCCCACATCATGATGAAGCTGTAGATCGTCACGACGGTCAGCCCCGGACCCATCAACGGCAGCACCACCCGCACCAGGGTCTGGAGCCCGGAAGCGCCGTCCGTCCAGGCGGCCTCCTCCAGCACCATCGGCACGCCGTCCATGAAGTTCTTCATCAGCCAGACGGCGAACGGCAGTTGCGAGGCGGCGAGGAAGAGCGAGGTGCCCCACATGGTGTCGATCAGATTCACCTGCACGAAGAGCCCGTAGACCGGCACCATGACGGCGGTGATCGGCAGGCACGTGGAGAACAGGATCGTCAGCAGGTACGGGCGGGCGAACCGGCCGCGGTAGCGGGACAGCGGGTAGGCGGCGAGCGCCGCGCACACCACCGTCACCAGCGTCGCGCCGCCGCACAGCAGCAGGCTGTTGAGCATCGGCGTGAAGGTGATCTCGTCCGTCAGCACCGCACGGAAGTTGTCGAGCGACGGTGCCGAGGGCACCTTGACGCGCAGGTCCGCATGGGAGTCGACGGACGAGAGCACCAGCCAGATCAGCGGCAGCGCGAAGGCCACCGCGGCGACCAGCAGCGCGACGGTCGCGGCGATCTTGGCGCGGGTCGCACGGTGCAGCGCGGGTGCCCGCAGGGAGGACAGGGACACGGCACTCACACCTCCGCTCGGACAAGACGCAGGTACACGCTGGAGAACAGCGCCCCCACCAGCAGCAACAGCAGCGCGATCGCGGTGCCGTAGCCGATCAGGCTCTTGTTGAACGCCTCGTCGTACATCATCACCGGCAGCGTGGTGGAGCGGGTGCCGGGGCCGCCGCGGGTCATCGCCCAGATGAGGCCGAAGACGGAGAGGGTCTGGAGCGTGTTCAGCATCAGGTTCGTGCCGATGGACCTGCTGATCATCGGCAGCGTCACATACCGGACCCGCCGCCACCCGTTCGCCCCGTCGACCTCCGCGGCCTCCGTGATCTCCTTCGGCACGTCGTTGAGTGCCGCCGAGTAGATCAGCATGGAGAACGCAGTGCCCCGCCAGACGTTGGCGAAGGACACCGCGAGGATCGGCAGCGTGAACAGCCAGTTCTGGGACGGCAGGTGGAGCCAGTCCAGGATGGCGTTCAGCGTGCCCTCCCGGCGGAAGAACGCGTACAGCAGGAACGCGGCCACGATCTCCGGCAGCACCCACGCCGTGATCACGAGCGCACCGGTGAGGGTGCGCACCCACTTCACCGACCGCCGCATCAGCCCCGCGAGCACCAGGCCCAGCGTGTTCTGGCCCACGATCGACGAGATCACCGTGAAGACCAGTGTCAGCCAGACCGCGTTGCGGAACTCGGAGTCGGAGAAGGCCCGTCTGAAGTTGGCGAACCCGACGAAGTCCGTGTGCGAGGTGCCGGTGAGCTGCATGTCGGTGAACGCCGCGTACACGCAGTAGACGATCGGTCCCGCGAGGAAGAGCAGGAGCAGCACGGTCGCGGGTGTGATGGGCAGCCAGCGGAGCAGGGGGAGGGCGCGGCGGCCGGCGGGCCGCGGTCCCGCGGGTCGGCCGGGCGCCGCGGCGGGTGCGCCGCCGCGCTCCGCGTCCGCGGCCCCGACGGTCTGTGCGGCGCTCATACGGGCCTGCCCCCGGCGCGCGGGGCCCCGCCGCCCGGGCCGGCGGAGGCGGGGCCCGGTGCCGCGCAGGCACAGGCCGGCGCGGCGCAGGCGGCGCCCGGCGCTGCGCGGCTCACGGCTTCGCCACCACGGCGCCCTGGGTGATGTCCTTGAGCTGGCCGTCGTAGCTCTTCGCGGCGGCCGCCGGAGTGGCGTCACCGGTGGTCACCGACTCCATGGCCTCCCCGATCGCGGACGACACCTGCGGGTAGACCGGCAGCGCGGGGCGGTAGTGGGTGTACTTCACGAGCCCGGTGAAGAACCGGATGCCGGGCATCGAGGTCACGTACTCGTGATCGGCCGCGACGTCCTTGCGGACGGCGATCTGAGCGTCGAGCACATCCCAGTGCGCCGCGTTCTGCGGCTTCTGCATGGTCTTGATGAAGTCGAAGGCGAGGTCGGGATTGCCGGCCTTCTGGGGGATCGACCAGGCCCAGCCGCCGGACATGGAGACCTTGCCGGGTGCCTGGCCGTGCTGGGTGGGCATCGGGGCCTGCCCCAGGGTCGTCTTCCAGGCCGGCCACGGGTGGGCGCCGGTGCCGAGCCACTGCTGGCCCAGCCAGGAGCCGTCCAGCGAGATGGCGAGCTTGCCCTCCGGGAGCCACTCGTTGACGGCGGTGGTGTTGACGTTGGGGTCCAGCGCGTCCGAGACGTCGGGGCCCAGCTTCTCGCCGTACACCGTCCGCACGAACTTCAGGGCGGCCTCGAAGCCCTGGCTGCCCGTCACCCACTTCTTCGACGCCGGGTCGTACATCGGGTTCTTGCCGTCCCCCGTGCCGTACAGCAGCATCTCGAAGCCCTGCATCACGGCGACCTCACCCGGGGCCTTCCCGGTGAACACGTTCAGCGGGATGACGCCGGGGGCCTTCTTCTTGATGGTGCGGGCGGCGGAGAGGACGTCCTCCCAGGTCTTCGGCTGCCAGTCGGTGGGCAGCCCGGCCCGCTTGAAGATCTTCTTGTTGAACCACAGTCCGCGGGTGTCGGTGCCGTCCGGGATGCCGTACGTCTTGCCGTCCTGCGCCTTGGCGGCGTTCTTGGCGGTGGGCAGGAACTGGTCCCAGGTGTCCCACTTGGCGATGTAGTCGTCGAGGGGCCGGAGATAGCCCGCACCGATGTCCGAGTTGATCCGGAAGGTGTCCTCGTAGACCAGGTCCGGCGCGGTCTTGGGGGAGCGCATCATCTGCTGCGCCTTGGTCGCGTAGTCGTTGTCCGGCGCCTGGATCGGGATGAGCTCGACCTTCTTGCCCGGATGTTCCTTCTCGAACTCCTTCTTCATGTCCTGGAGGAACCGGTCCTTGAAGCGGACCTTGTTGTCGGTGCTGCGGTTGTACGCGATCTTGACGGTGTCCGGGTCGCTTCCGGAGCTCCCACCGCAGGCGCTGAGCGAGCCGGCGGTGAGCAGCGCGGCGAGGGCGACTGCGGCGGATCGAGCGGTGGGGCGCACGGGCACAACCTCCTGCGATGGCCGGATGTGGCCTGGTCGCCACGGGTGTGGCGGTGGCTGCCCGGTGAACGTAAGCGGCGGTCGTGAGCAGGGTCAATGGTCGTGCGCCTACACGATGGTGGGCCGTCGCGTCGTCATCGGCGGCGGGCCGCCGTTCGCCGGGCCGAAGGAGGAGGCCAGAATCATTCGATCGTGAACTAAATGAACGGAAGGGTGACCGTCTCCACGGCCTGGGGGATAGTCACCGGACAGTCGTCAAGGAGGCACCCCGTGACCGCTCCTCAGGTGGCGCCGGCCACCCGCAGGGACAGAACCCACTACCTCTACCTCGCCGTTGTCGTCGCCGTCGTGATCGGCATCGTGGTCGGCTTCGCCGCGCCGGACTTCGCCAAGGAACTGAAGCCGCTCGGCACCGGGTTCGTGAACCTGATCACGATGATGATCTCGCCGATCATCTTCTGCACCATCGTGCTGGGCGTCGGCTCGGTCCGTAAGGCGTCCAAGGTCGGCGCGGTGGGCGGCCTCGCCCTCGGCTACTTCCTGGTGATGTCGACGGTGGCGCTCGCGCTCGGGCTCGTCGTCGGCAACATCCTGGAGCCCGGCAGCGGACTGCACCTCACCGAGGCGGCACGGCACGCGGGCGCGGCACAGGCCGAGGGAGCCTCCACGTCCACCACGGACTTCCTGCTGGGCATCATCCCGACCAGCCTGTTGTCCGCGTTCACCCAGGGCGAGGTGCTCCAGACGCTGCTGGTGGCGCTGCTCGTCGGCTTCGCGCTCCAGGCGCTGGGCGGGGCGGGCCGGCCGATCCTCACCGGTATCGCACACATCCAGCGGCTCGTCTTCCGCGTCCTCGCGATGATCATGTGGGTGGCGCCGGTGGGCGCGTTCGGGGCGATGGCCGCGGTGGTCGGGGAGACCGGCGTGGACGCGCTGAAGTCGCTCGCCGTGGTCATGATCGGCTTCTACCTCACCTGCATCGTCTTCGTCTTCGTGGTGCTGGGTGCGCTGCTGCGGCTGCTGGCGGGCGTGAACATCTTCAAGCTCCTGGGCTACCTGGGCCGCGAATTCCTCCTGATCCTCTCCACGTCGTCGTCGGAGTCGGCGCTGCCGCGCCTGATCGCGAAGATGGAGCACCTGGGCATCAGCCGGCCGGTGGTCGGCATCACGGTGCCGACGGGTTACTCGTTCAACCTGGACGGCACCGCGATCTACCTGACGATGGCGTCGCTGTTCGTCGCGAACGCGATGGACAAGCCGCTCAGCGCCGGTGAGCAGATATCGCTGCTGGTGTTCATGGTCATCGCGTCCAAGGGTGCGGCGGGGGTGACCGGAGCGGGGCTCGCCACCCTCGCGGGCGGTCTCCAGTCCCACCGGCCCGAACTGCTGGACGGCGTCGGCCTCATCGTCGGCATCGACCGCTTCATGAGCGAGGCCCGCGCGCTCACCAACTTCGCGGGCAACGCGGTGGCGGCGGTGCTGGTCGGGACGTGGACCAAGGAGATCGACAAGGCGCGCGTCGAACGGGTTCTCGCGGGTGAGATCCCGTTCGACGAGAAGACGCTCGTGGACGAGTCGACGTCCGCAGAGACCTCCGGGGAGACGTCGGGGGAGCCGGTCGGGGCTACGCCCCGTTAGAGCCCCCTCGTGTGGGGTTGCGCCCGGCCCGCCCCGGGGGCGCGGGGATGGGGGCGCCTCCCACGCCGTCAGGGCGGTGGGGGAGCGAGTAGCCACGACGAGACCGAGGGGCCGTCACCGTCCCGAGGGGGCTGTCCCGGTCGTGTCCGGACCATCGGCCGGTGGGGGGTGGTCGCGCGGTTCCTCGCGCCTCTGGGTGGGCCGGGGCGCAGCCCCGCTTCAAAGGGGCGCGGGGAGCTGCGATCATTTCGGGGGGCGGAATCGAGAGGGGACGGTGCTGCGATGGTGTCGAGACGCGTCAGCGTCGTGGGCGCGGGGGTCATGGGCCTGAGCGTGGCCCATGAACTGGCCCTGCGCGGCCACGACGTCACCGTGCTCGCCGACCGCACCGCACAGGCGAGCGTCTCCGCGCTCGCCGCCGCCCTCTGGTTCCCGCACCGCAGCGGCACCTCCCCGTCCCTCATCCAGTGGCTGGGCGAGTCCCGGCGATGCTTCGAGGAACTCGCGGCCGACCCCGACACCGGTGTCGACCTCCGGCCGGGCACCGTGGTGGAACGGAGCCCGGACGCGGACCGTACGTGGACCGAAGCCGCTCCGGACCACCGGGAGGCGACCGCGGACGAACTGCCTCCCGGGGCGTCGGCGGGCGTGCGGGCGACCCTGCCCGTCATCTCCATGGCCCCCTACCTGCCGTGGCTGCAAAAGCGCTGTACGACCCTCGGCGTCCGGTTCGGCACCGGCACCGTCGACTCCGTCGACGACCTCTCCGACGATGCCGACCTGGCCGTCGTCGCCGCGGGCCTGCGGTCCGGGCCCCTCCTCGGTGACGACTCGGTGTACCCGGTGCGCGGGCAGATCGTCCGTCTCCCCAACCCCGGGATCACCGAGTGGATCACCGACGACGAGCACCCGGACGACGGCGACCATCCCGGCGGCCTCACATACGTCGTTCCCCGCCGTGACGACATCGTCTGCGGCGGAACCGCCGAGACCGGGTCCTGGGACACCGAACCGGACCCCGCGACGGAGCGGGAGATCCTGCACCGGGCGTCGGCCCTGGTGCCGGCGCTGGCCGGCCTGCCCGTCCTCTCCCGCGCCGTGGGCCTGCGTCCGGCCCGCGACGCCATACGGCTGGAACACGTTCCCGGCCACGGTCTTGACGTGATCGCCTGCTACGGCCAGGGCGGGGCGGGCGTCACCCTCTCCTGGGGGTGCGCACGGGCGGTCGCCGACCTCGCCGACGACACCCGGCTGCCGGGCGCCTGAGGACGAGCCCGGAGGGCGCTCCCCGCAGAGGGCGTTCGCTTGCCTTGACGCCCACGTCAACACGTACCGTCCAGGACATGCGCATCGGCGAACTTGCCAGGCGGGCCGGGGTGACCACGCGGACCCTGCGGTACTACGAGTCGCGCGGGCTGCTGCCCGCGCGCCGCACGGACAACGGCCACCGCACCTACGACGAGAGCGACCTCCGCCTCCTGCGGCAGATCAGGACGCTACAGGACTTCGGCTTCGGCCTGGAGGAGACCAGACCGTTCGTGGAGTGCCTGCGCGCCGGACACCCGGCCGGCGACTCGTGCCCCGCCTCGCTCGCCGTCTACCGGCGCAAGCTCGATGAGCTGGACCGGCTGATCGACGAGCTGCGTTCGGTACGCGCCCAGGTGGGCGCGCAACTCGCCCGCGCGGAGCGGGAGAGGGACGCGCTGGCGGCCGATGCGGTGGCCCCGGAAGGACCGGAGCCACGCTGCGAGCTGGGAGGACAAGGGCTGTGATCAGAGCGGCTGGGGTGGTGGAGGTGACGGACGCCGACTTCGAGAGCGAGGTCGTCGGCGCGGACCGTCCGGTGCTGGTGGAGTTCATGGCCGAGTGGTGCGGCCCGTGCCGTCAGCTCGGTCCTGTGCTCGGCGAGATCGCCCGTGAGGAGGCGGAGCGGCTGAAGGTGGTCCAGCTCGATGTGGACACCAGCCCGGCGACGGCGCTCGCGTACGGGGTGATGGGCACGCCGACGCTGATGGTCTTCCGCGCCGGCCGTCCCGTGAAGTCGATGGTGGGCGCGCGGGCGAAGCGCCGGCTGCTGGCGGACCTGGCGGACGTGGTGTGAGCGGACGTGATGTAAGGGGTAAGGGGCGGTAGCACAGAAGAAATCCCCCGGCGAATTGACAGCCGGGGGATTTCTCTGCGTATATTGGGTTTTCGTGTCTGCTTCCTGAGAGTCGCATGAATGTCATCAGGAAAGCCGTCACCAAGACCTTTACTGCGCAGAGTCTATCGGGGTGGGAGTCGAATTGTCAAACACATCGAGGGGCGACGTTCCCGGTCAGGAACCCGACCGGCGATCCGACCATGAATTGTCGGCGGAGCAGGAATTCGTCGACCGCCTCTACGAGCACGTGGACGCCCTGCGCGGGCACGCCGAGGACTCCGTCCAGGAGGCCCTGGAGCCGGTCGGCAACAACCTCCAGGCCCGGTTGGAACGCGATGTGCGGGTCGCCGAGCGCTCGGGACTGCTCGCCGCACTGAACGCCGTGGACGGCTCCCTCTGCTTCGGCAGGATCGACCTGGCCGACGGCGGCGACCACCACATCGGCCGGATCGGCCTGCGTGAGGAGCAGCCCGACGAGACGGGCGAGCGCGCGCCGATCCTCGTCGACTGGCGCGCCCCGGTCGCCCGCCCGTTCTACCTGGCCACCGGCCACACCCCGATGGGCCTGCGCCGCCGCCGGCACATCACCACCCGCGGCCGCGAGGTCACCGCGCTGCACGACGAGATCCTCGACCTGTCCGACCAGGAGCGCACCGGCCACGAGGACCCCACCGGCGACACGGTCCTGCTGGCCTCGCTGAACGCCGCCCGTACCGGCCGGATGGGTGACATCGTGCGCACCATCCAGGCCGACCAGGACCGCATCATCCGCGCCCCGCACCGCGGCGTCCTGGTCGTCGAGGGCGGGCCCGGCACCGGCAAGACCGCGGTGGCGCTGCACCGCGCCGCCTACCTGCTCTACGAGCACCGGGAGCTGCTCGCCCGGCGCGCGGTGCTGATCGTCGGGCCGAACCCGGCCTTCCTCGGCTACATCGGCGAGGTGCTGCCGTCGCTCGGCGAGACGGGCGTCCTGCTGGCCAGCCCGGGCGAGCTGTACCCGGGTGTGCGGGCCACGGGCCGGGACACGCCGCGCGCCGCCGCCGTCAAGGGCCGCGTGGAGATGGCGGACGTCCTCGCGGCCGTGCTGGCCGACCGGCAGGCGCTGCCCGACCCGGTGCTCGCGATCGAGCACGACCGTGAGGTCCTGATGCTCGACGACGACCTGGTCAGGGTGGCCAGGGAGCGCACCCGCGAGGCCCGGCTGCCGCACAACGTCGCCCGGGAGCACTTCGAGGGGTACATCCTCAACACCCTCACGGACATGCACGCCGAGCGGATCGGCACGGACCCGTACGACGGCAGCAGCCTGCTGGACGACAGCGACGTCACCCAGATCCGCGACGAACTGGCCGCGAACCCCGAGGTCTGGACCGCCATCGACCAGCTCTGGCCGCGGCTCACACCGCAGCGGCTCGTCGCCGACTTCCTCGCCGAGCCGACCCATCTGCCCGAGGAGGACGCGGCGGCGATCCGGCGCACCGGCGGCCCCTGGACGCCCGCCGACGTGCCGCTGCTGGACGAGGCCGCGGAGCTGCTGGGCGAGGACGACCGGGTGGCGCGGGCCGCGGCGGAGCGGGAGCGCAGCGAGAAGGTCGCCTACGCGCAGGGCGTGCTGGAGGTGTCGTACGCATCCCGGACGTTCGAGTTCGAGGACAAGGACGACGAGGACTCCGAGGTGCTGGGCGCGCACGACGTCATCGACGCCGAGCGGATGGCGGAGCGGCACGAGGAAGCCGACCACCGCAGCGCGGCGGAGCGGGCGGCGGCGGACCGCACGTGGGCGTTCGGCCACATCATCGTCGACGAGGCGCAGGAGCTGTCGCCGATGGCGTGGCGGCTGCTGATGCGGCGCTGCCCGACGCGGTCGATGACGCTCGTCGGGGATCCGGCGCAGACCGCGGACGAGGCCGGCGTCGGCTCCTGGGACGCGATCCTCGCGCCGTATGTGGCGGACCGCTGGGAGCACACGCGGCTCGGCGTGAACTACCGGACGCCCGCGGAGGTCATGGAGCTGGCGGCGGGGGTGGTGCGGGCGCGGCGGCCCGGGTTCGAGCCGCCGCGGTCGGTGCGGAGCACCGGGGTTCGGCCGTGGGTGCGCGAGGCCCGTCGCGAGGGGCTGGCCTCCGCCGTGGGCCGTGCGGTGTCCGAGCTGATGCCCGAGGACGGGCGGCTGGCGGTGATCGCGCCGCGGTCGCTGCACGGTGAGCTCGCCCGGTGCGTGCCCGGCGTGGTCGCCGGGGCGGAGCCGGATCTGACGCGGCGTGTCGTGCTGCTGGATCCCCGGCAGGCCAAGGGGCTGGAGTTCGACTCCGTCGTGGTCGTGGAGCCGGCCGTGTTCGGCACGAGCGATCTCTATGTGGCGCTGACCCGCCCCACCCAGTCCCTGGGCATCCTCCACACCGGCACGCTGCCTCCGGGCCTCGCCCCTTCCGCCTGACCGCTCCCGCCTGACCGCTCCCGCGAGGGGTCCCGCCCGCCGGGGCCTCTCGCCCTCCGGGCTCGTCCTCCCACCTTCCGGCCCGCCGGGCCCGGGGGAGGTATCGCCCTCCGGGCTCGTCCTCAGTCGCCGGACGGGCTCGATCATCGCCCTTCGGGCTCGTCCTCAATCGCCGGACGGGCTGAGTGTGGCGGGCGTTCGTCCTTCGGTGCGGGATCGGCCGGATCGGTGCGGGATCGGTGCCGGATCGGCCGGATCGGTGCGGGGCCGGTGGGAGTGTGGTTTGCGGTATGCCGGACGTGACGCGGCGAAACACCATCGGACGAAGACTGGCCCCAGCCCACAGATCAAGCCCGTCCGGCGTTTGAGGACGAGCCCGGAGGGCGACTGATCGAGCCGGTCCGGCGTTTGAGGACGAGCTCGAAGAGCGACTGATCGAGCCCGTCCGGCGACTGAGGACGAGCCCGGAGGGCGATGCCTCCCCCGGGCCCGGCGGGCCGGAAGGTGGCGTCTCGGCTCAGGAGGCGAGGAATTCCAGGAGGTCCCGGTTGAATTTCTCCTTGTCGCCGGGGACCATCGCCAACCCGTGCGACGCCCCCTCGTACACCTTGAGCACCGCATTGGGAATCAACCGCACCGACTTCTTCCCGGTCGCCTCGAACGGCACGATCTGATCGTCGTCCCCGTGCACGACAAGCGTCGGCACCCCGAATTTCTTCAGATCCTCCGTGAAATCGGTGCGGGCGAAGGCGTCCACACACTTGATGCCGGCCTCGATGCTCTCGTGCATTGCCATGAGCCAGAACGCGTCCCTGTTCCCCTGCGTCACCCGGTTCCCGCGCCGGTTCGCACCGAAGAACGACTCCGAGAGGTCCTTCCAGAACTGCGACCGCTCGGAGACGATGCCGCTCTTGATGTCCTCGAAGACCTTCGCGGGCACCCCCTCCGGGTTGGCGTCCGTCTTCAGCATCAGCGGCGTGATCGCCGACAGCAGCACCGCCTGGCTGATCCGCTGCGTGCCGTGGCGGCCGATGTAGCGGGCCACCTCGCCGCCGCCCATGGAGTGCGCGACCAGCGTGACGTCCCGCAGGTCGAGCGCGGTGATCAGGTCGTTCAGGTCGTCGGCGAAGGTGTCGAAGTCGTAGCCGCCCCAGGGTTGCTCGGATCGGCCGTGGCCACGGCGGTCATGGGCGATGCCGCGGAAGCCGTTGTCCGCGACGTGCTTCATCTGGTCGTCCCACGCGTCCGCGTGGAGCGGCCAGCCATGGCTGAAGACGACCGGACGCCCGCCGCCCCAGTCCTTGTAGTAGATCTCGACACCGTCACGGGTGGTCACAGTGGGCATGGGTGGTCCTCTCGCTCGCGTGCGCCACCAGGGGTGCCCCCGGCCAGCATCCGGGCATCTTCCGAGCGGATTCTCCGAGCATGTTCCCCGAGCGGATCGTCCGAGCAGTTCCATGTAAACGCAGACACGCCCATCCCGCAGGCCGGGGCCGCGGGGCCGGCGCCGAAGCCCGCCCGCGCGAGCCGGGCGGGCCACGCCCACCGGGCGCCTACACGGAGCGTAGCCACACCGTCGCCAGCGGCGGCAGCGTCAGCGCCAGGCTCGTCGGGTGGCCGCCGGCCGTCACCCGCTCCGCCGTCCGCACCCCCGCGTTGCGCACCCCGCTCCCGCCGTACCGGGGATCGTCGGTGTTGAGGATCTCGTGCCAGGCCGCCGCGGTCTCCGGCACCCCGATGCGGAAGCCGTGCCGCACCACGGGCGAGAAATTGGAGACCGACAGCAGCGGGGCGCCGTCCGCGGCGTACCGCAGGAACGCGAAGACGTTGTCCTCCGCCGCGTCGCCCACCACCCAGGCGAAGCCCCGCGGGTCGCTGTCCCGCTGCCACAGCGCCGGCTCGCCCCAGTACACCGTGTTCAGGTCGCGCACCAGGTCCCGTACGCCGCGGTGGTCCGGCTCCGCCGGGTACGACGGGTCGAGCAGCCACCAGTCCGGGCCGTGTCCCTCCGACCACTCGGCACCCTGCGCGAACTCCTGCCCCATGAAGAGCAGCTGTTTGCCCGGATGGGACCACATGAAGCCCAGGTACGCCCGGTGGTTGGCGCGCTGCTGCCACCAGTCGCCGGGCATCTTCGACACCAGCGCCCGCTTGCCGTGCACCACCTCGTCGTGCGAGATCGGCAGCACGTAGTTCTCGCTGTAGGCGTACACCATCGAGAACGTCATCTCGTGGTGGTGGTACTTGCGGTGCACCGGCTCGTGCGCGAGGTAGCCGAGCGAGTCGTGCATCCAGCCCATGTTCCACTTCAGACCGAAGCCCAGGCCGCCGAGGCCGCCGGCGCCGGTGTGGTGGGTGGGGCGGGTGACGCCGTCCCACGCCGTGGACTCCTCGGCGACGGTCACCACACCCGGCACCCGCCGGTACACGGTCGCGTTCATCTCCTGAAGGAACGCCACCGCGTCCGGGTTCTCCCGGCCGCCGTGCGCGTTCGGGGTCCACTCGCCGGGCCGCCGCGAGTAGTCCAGGTAGAGCATGGACGCCACCGCGTCCACCCGCAGCCCGTCCATGTGGAACTCCTCGCACCAGTACACCGCGTTCGCCACCAGGAAGTTCCGCACCTCCGGGCGCCCGTAGTCGAACTCCAGCGTCCCCCAGTCGGGGTGCGCGGCCCGCACCGGATCTGGGTGCTCGTACAGCGGCCGGCCGTCGAACTCGGCCAGCGCCCAGTCGTCCCGTGGGAAGTGCGCGGGCACCCAGTCCATCAGCACCCCGATGCCCGCCCGGTGCAGCGCGTCCACCAGGTGCTTGAAGTCGTCCGGGGTGCCCATCCGGGCCGTCGGCGCGTAGAAGCCCGTCACCTGGTAGCCCCACGAACCGCCGAACGGGTGCTCGGCCACCGGCATGAACTCCACATGTGTGAAGCCCAGGTCGGAGACGTAGGCGGGCAGCTGCTCGGCGAGCTGGCGGTAGGTCAGGCCGGGGCGCCAGGACGGCAGGTGCACCTCGTAGACGGAGAACGGCGCCTCGTGCACGGACCGCGCCGCGCGGCGCGCCAGCCACGCGCCGTCCTGCCACTCGTGGTGCGACGCGAAGACGATCGACGCGGTGGCGGGCGGAGCCTCGGTGCGGCGGGCCATCGGGTCCGCGCGCAGCGTCCGGGTGCCGTCCGGGCGGGTGATCTCGAACTTGTACAGCTCGCCCTCGCCGACGGCCGGCACGAACAGCTCCCAGACGCCGCACGAGCCCAGCGAGCGCATGGGGTGTCCGGTGCCGTCCCAGTAGTTGAAGCCTCCGACCACCCGGACGCCGCGCGCGTTCGGCGCCCAGACCGTGAAGCGGGTGCCCGCCACGCCCTGGTGGGTCATGACCCGCGCCCCCAGCGCCAGCCAGAGCTGCTCGTGCCGCCCCTCCCTGATCAGGTGGAGGTCCAACTCACCGAGGGAGGGGAGGAAGCGGTACGCGTCCTCCGTCTCGTGCACGACGTCGGGGGCCGGGGTGCGGGCCTCGGCGGGGCGGTCCGTGGCTGTTTCGGCGCGGGCCTTGGTGGGGGTGGTCCTGCTGTCGTGAGCGGTGGGCTCCCCGGGGGGCGTGGGCTCGTGGGCGGCCGGGGGTCTCCCGGGAGCCGAGCGTGTGCCGGGGAGTGCGGTGGTGGTGGTCTCGGCGGTGGGTTCGGGGGACGGGTACGTGACGATCAGCCGGTACTCCGGGACCGCGCGCAGCGGCAGGGTGCCGGAGAAGAAGCCGTCGCCGTCGTCGTGCAGCGGGAGACGTGCGTCCGCGGTGACCACGGTGACCGTGCGCGCGCAGGGGCGCAGTGCGCGGAACACCACGCCGTCGCCGGCGAGGTGTGCGCCCAGCACGGCGTGCGGGTCGTGGTGCGTGCCGGTCAGCAGCCGTTCGCGGTCGCCGGCCGGGACCGCGGTCCCGGCGGGGGCGTCCGGCACGGTGGCGTCCGGCACCCGGCCGCCTCCGGGCGCGCCTACGCGTGCCATCGCGACGGCAGCCGCGGGTTCCGCCCCGCGTGCGGGACTCGCGGCCCGGCGCCCGTCGGCAGCCGAGTGCCCGTCGGCAGCCGAGTGCTCCTCCGTGCCCGCGCGCTCGCCCGTGCCCGTGTGCCTGTCCGCGCCCGTGTGTTCGTCCGCGCGCTCGCCCGCGCCCGTGCGCCTGTCCGAGGTCGCGGGCTCGCCCGCGCCTGTGTGTCCGCCTGCGGCCGTGCGCCGGTCCGCGGGCCTGCGCCCAGCCGTGGACCCGCCTCCGTCCGCGGGCGGCCGCGCCGCCGTGCGGCCGCCGGCGCCCGTCGCACGCCCCGCGGGCGCCCGCTTGGCCGCCGTCCTCTTCCCGGCCGTCCGCTTCTTCGCGGTGCCCGTCGACTTCTTCCCGGTCGCCGGTTTCCCCGCGCCTCCTGCGCCTCCTGCGCCTCCCGCGCCTCCTGCGGCTCCGGCAGCTCCCGCGCCTCCTGCGGTTCCGGCGGCTCCCGAGCCTCCTGCGGCTTCCGCGGCTCCCGCGCCTCCCGCGGTTCGTGTGCTTGTGTCCGCCGTGTGCTCGGTGGCTTCGGCGGTCCGTGTGGCCGTGCCCGTCGTTCGTCCGGTGGCTCCGACACCCCGTGTGCCCGTGCCTGTCGTTCGTTCGGCTGTACCGGCCGTCCGTGTGCGCGTGGCCGCGGCTGCCGCGGTGGCTCCCCGGGCCCCTGTGCCCGCGTCCGTCGTTCGTCCGGTGGCTCCCACACGCCGTGTGCCCGCGTCCGTCGTTCGTCCGGTGGCTCCCACACGCCGTGTGCCCGCGTCCGTCGTTCGTCCGGTGGCTCCCACACGCCGTGTGCCCGCGTCCGTCGTTCGTCCGGTGGCTCCCACACGCCGTGTGCCCGCGTCCGTCGTTCGTCCGGTGGCTCCCACACCTCGTGTG
This sequence comes from Streptomyces sp. DSM 116793, assembly GCF_057320905.1. Taxonomy (NCBI): domain Bacteria; kingdom Bacillati; phylum Actinomycetota; class Actinomycetes; order Kitasatosporales; family Streptomycetaceae; genus Streptomyces; species Streptomyces sp. DSM 116793. The sequence continues at coordinate 6,792,679 of NZ_CM170494.1, forward strand.
CCCGCGTCCGTCGTCCGTTCGGCGGACCCCGCGTCCCGTGTGCCCGCGCCCTCCCCCCTCCCCACCGCTGCCGTTCCCCGCTCGGGCGTCTCTGCCCCCGGCCCGGGTGGGACCGCCGTCCGCCGCGACGCCTCCGTCCCCTGTTCGGACGTACCCGCTCCCCGCTGTGACGCCTCCGTCCCCCGCTCGGACGCGCCCACCCCCCGCTCGGCCGTCCCGGTGCCCCTCTCCCGTCCGGCCGCACGACCTACCGCGGCGCCCTCCGGGGAGCGTGCCGCGGACGGTACGGGGGCGGTGGGCGGGGGAGACGTCGTGGTGGCCGGCCGGCGGGTGGGGGGCTGGGGCGCGGGGTCGGTGGCGCGGGGGCGGGTCACGGGTGGGGCCTCCTGGGGGTACCGCCCGGGCGCGTCGGGCGCCGGGGGAGATCGGGGGTGGTCACAGGTCGTCCGCGGTGGCGTGGGCGGTGGCCAGACGGTGTATCGCGGCGAGCGGCACGGGCAGCCAGTCGGGCCGGTGCCGCGCCTCGTACATCACCTCGTAGATCGCCTTGTCCGTCTCGTAGGCGCGCAGCAGCACGGGTTCTGCGCGCGGGTCGTGGCCGGCCACCTCCGCGTACCCCGCGCAGTAGGCGCCGCGGCAGCCGTGTGCCCAGTCGGGCGCCCACGGGCGGTGCGAGCGGGCCGCGTAGTCGAACGAGCGCAGTATCCCGGCGATGTCCCGCACCGGCGGCTGCGGCATGCGGCGCTCGGCGAGCGGGCGGGCCGGCTCGCCCTCGAAGTCGATCAGCGACCACTCGCCCGACGGCGCCCGCAGGCACTGCCCCAGGTGCAGGTCGCCGTGCACCCGCTGCGCGGACCAGATGTCACCCCGGGTGCCGAGCGAGGCCAGCGCGTCGTAGGCGGACCGCAGCCCGCGGGCGTACGGCCGCAGCGCCGGAACCGCCTGCACGGCCGCGTCCAGGCGCTGGGTCATGCCTTCGGCGAGCCGTTCCATCTGCCGCCGGTCCAGCGTCACCGTGGGCAGCGCGCGGGCCAGGGCGGTGTGCACCTCGGCCGTCGCGCGGCCCAGCGCCCGTGCCTCGACGCGGAAGTCCTCGCCCCTGGCCAGCTCGCTGAGGGCCAGCTCCCAGCCGTCCGCGGCTCCCTTCAGGAAGGGCTGGAGCACACCGAGCACGAGGACGTCCTCGGCCGGCCCGGCCCCGCGCCGCCCGTGTGCGGCGGGCGGGTACGGCGCGGGCCGGTGCGAGGCAGGCCGGTGAGCGGCCGGCGTCTGCGGGGCCGGAGCCTCGGAGGCCGGCGCCTGTGCGGCCGGTGCGTGCGGGGCCGTGCCCCGCGCCGCCGCCGCGCTGCGCGCGTCCGCCACGAACCAGGCGGCCGGCGGCGGGACCCGCGGGCACGCGGTACGGGCCAGCGCGTGCGGCAGCTCCAGATCGGGGTTGGTGCCCGGCACGATGCGCCGGAACAGCTTGAGGATGAACGTATCTCCGTAGACGAGGGAGGAGTTGGACTGCTCCGCGCCCAGCATCCGCGGCACGAGACCCCGGCCGATCTCGGTGTCCGTGTCGCGTTCGAAGCGCAGTCCGCCGATCCGTGCCCTCCTGCGCAGCGCCTCCAGCAGCACCTCGGCGAGGCGCGGGTCGTACAGCGCCTCGTAGACGGTACGGCCGGCCAGCGGGCCGTCCGTGACGCGGCCGATCAGTGCGGGCGCCAGCTGCGGAGGGAGGGTGTTCCGCACGCCGAGCAGGAGCTGGTAGCAGTCGCCGGTCCTGGCGGGCGGACCGCAGGCCGCGGTAGGGGGCTGCTCGGCGCGCACCAGCAGGTGGAGCAGACCGGCGGTCTCCGCGGCGGCCGCGTCCCGCGCGGCGGGCGGCGCCGGGGGGAGCAGCTGGGTGGCCGAGACCAGTGAGAAGCCGGTGACCGGCCGGCCCTTCCCGGCGAACCAGCGCTGGCGCGGCAGCCAGGCGCGCAGCAGCGGGTCGAGGGAGACGAGCAGCTCGGGGCAGGCGAGGGACGCCGCGCCGGGATGTGTGGCGGCTTCCGACATGGCGTCGCAGTCCTTTCCCCAGGCACCACTCGAATTCCGCGTCAGTGTCCCGGAATGCGGCGGTTGCCGCGTGGCTGTACGGGACGTGTCGGGTCAGGATGGTCCGTACGGACTCGCACGGGGCGCCCGGGCGGTCGGCTCGGCCGGTAGGGCAGGGCCGGTCGCCCGGGCGCCGGACGCTACCTGCCGGGGCCGGCGGCCGGGGGACGGGAGGGCGCGGGGCCGACTGCCCCGGTCTCCGGTCCGTTCACCGTCGGCCTGCTCACCGTCGGCCTGCTCACCGTCGGCCTGCTCACCGTCGGCCTGCTCGTCGCCGGCCCGGACGTCGCTGGCCCGGACGTCGCCGGAGACGGTGCCGGCACCGTGCCCCCGGTCACCGGGGCGGAGGCGCCGGACGCCGTGCTCCCCGAGCCGCCCGACCCCGAACTCACCCCCGCCGTCGCCGCCGTCGCCACCGTCCCCGTGGGTGTGGCCGTGTCCTTGCGGAGCCGGAACCAGTAGAAGCCGTGGCCCGCCAGGGTGAGCAGGTACGGCCACTCGCCGATCGCGGGGAACCGCACCCCGCCGATCAGCTCCACCGGGTGGCGGCCCTCGAAGACCCGCAGGTCCAGCTCCGTCGGCTGGGCGAAGCGGGAGAAGTTGTGCACGCACAGCACCAGGTCGTCGCCGTACTCGCGCAGGAACGCCAGCACGGCGGGGTTGGTGGACGGCAGCTCCGTGTAGCTGCCCAGGCCGAACGCGGGGTTCTGCTTGCGGATCTCGATCATCCGGCGCGTCCAGTGCAGCAGCGAGGACGGCGAGGACATCGAGGCCTCGACATTGGTGACCTGGTAGCCGTAGACCGGGTCCATGATGGTCGGCAGGTAGAGCCGGCCCGGGTCGCAGGACGAGAAGCCGGCGTTGCGGTCCGGCGTCCACTGCATCGGGGTACGCACCGCGTCCCGGTCGCCCAGCCAGATGTTGTCGCCCATGCCGATCTCGTCGCCGTAGTAGAGGATCGGCGATCCGGGCAGCGAGAGCAGCAGGGCGGTGAACAGCTCGATCTGGTTGCGGTCGTTGTCGAGCAGCGGGGCGAGCCGGCGGCGGATGCCGATGTTCGCGCGCATCCGCGGATCTTTCGCGTACTCAGCGTACATGTAGTCACGTTCTTCGTCCGTGACCATTTCGAGGGTGAGTTCGTCGTGGTTGCGCAGGAAGATCCCCCACTGGCAACCGGACGGAATCTCCGGGGTCTTGGCGAGGATTTCCGAGACCGGGTAGCGCGACTCGCGCCTGACCGCCATGAAGATCCGCGGCATCACCGGGAAGTGGAAGGCCATATGGCATTCGTCGCCCCCCTTGCTGAAGTCGCCGAAATAGTCGACGACGTCCTCGGGCCACTGATTGGCCTCGGCCAGCAGCACGGTGTCCGGATAGTGGGCGTCGATCTCCGCGCGCACCCGCTTCAGCATGGCGTGCGTGGCGGGCAGGTTCTCGCAGTTGGTGCCCTCCTCCGCGTACAGGTACGGCACCGCGTCCAGACGGAACCCGTCGATGCCGAGGTCCAGCCAGAAGCGGAGGGCGGCGAGGATCTCCTCCTGCACCGCCGGGTTCTCGTAGTTGAGGTCCGGCTGGTGGGAGAAGAACCGGTGCCAGTAGTACTGCTTGCGGACCGGGTCGAAGGTCCAGTTGGAGGCCTCGGTGTCGACGAAGATGATCCGGGCGTCCTGGTACTGCTTGTCGTCGTCGGCCCAGACGTAGTAGTCGCCGTAGGGCCCGTCCGGGTTGCTGCGGGACTCCTGGAACCACGGGTGCTGGTCGCTGGTGTGGTTCATCACGAAGTCGATGATCACCCGCATGCCGCGGTGGTGCGCCGCGTCCACGAACTCCACGAAGTCGGCCAGGTCGCCGAACTCGGGCAGCACGGACGTGTAGTCCGACACGTCGTAACCGCCGTCGCGCAGCGGTGACTTGAAGAACGGCGGCAGCCAGAGGCAGTCCACGCCCAGCCACTGCAGGTAGTCGAGCTTGGCGGTGATGCCCTTGAGGTCGCCGATGCCGTCGCCGTTGCTGTCCTGGAAGGAGCGGACGAGGACTTCGTAGAAGACGGCGCGTTTGAACCACTCCGGGTCCCGGTCCTTTGCGGGAGTGTCCTCGAAGGTGTCCGGGACGGGTTCATTGACGATCATGATGTGGGTGACCCTCCGATCGGCGGGGACGGTCGCAGGACGGTGAACACGTGCGCGGGAGCGCGGCTCGGCTCCAGACACACGTAGTTGGCCCTGCCCCAGTGATAGGTCTCGCCGGTGAGCTCGTCGCGCACCAGCAGGGGCTCGTGCCAGTCGAACCCCAGCCGCGGCATGTCCAACGACACCGTGGTCTCGTGGGTGTGGTGGGGGTCGAGGTTTGCGACCACCAGAACCGTATTCGAGCCACGGGTGCCTGCGGCAGCTTTTGAGTAAGCAATCACCGAGTTGTCCTCGGTGTTGTGGAAGTGGAGGTTCCGCAACTGCTGCAGGGCGGGGTTGCGGCGCCGGATGCGGTTGAGTGCGGCAATCAGTGGTGCAATGGTCCGTCCCTCGCGTTCCGCCGCCTCCCAGTCACGGGGGCGCAATTCGTACTTCTCGCTGTGGAGGTACTCTTCGCTGCCCTCCCGCAGCGGAATGTTCTCACACAACTCGAAGCCGCTGTACACACCCCAGGACGGCGACAGCGTCGCGGCCAGCACGGCCCGCACCTCGAACGCGGGGCGCCCGCCTTTCTGCAGGTAGGAGTGGAGGATGTCCGGCGTGTTGACGAAGAGGTTGGGCCTCAGGTAGGCGGCTGTCTCGCCGGAGAGTTCGGTGAGGTATTCGGTGATCTCCCGCTTGGAATTGCGCCAGGTGAAATATGTGTACGACTGCTGGAAGCCGATCGCGGCCAGCGTGCGCAGCATGGCGGGCCGGGTGAACGCCTCGGCCAGGAAGATGACGTCGGGATCGGTGCGGTTGATGTCCGCGATGACCTGTTCCCAGAACACCACGGGTTTGGTGTGTGGATTGTCGACGCGGAAGATCCGCACCCCGTGCGCCATCCAGAAACGGATGATACGCAGCGTCTCCGCGACCAGGCCGGGCATGTCCTCGTCGAAATACAGCGGATAGATGTCCTGGTATTTCTTCGGGGGATTCTCCGCGTACGCGATGCTGCCGTCCGGGCGGTGCCGGAACCACTCGGGGTGCTCCTTGACCCAGGGGTGGTCGGGGGAGCACTGGAGCGCCAGGTCGAGCGCCACCTCCAGGCGCAGTGCCGCGGCCCGCCGCACGAACGCGTCGAAGTCGTCCAGGGTGCCCAGGTCCGGGTGGACGGCGTCGTGGCCGCCGTCCGCCGAGCCGATCGCCCAGGGCACGCCTACGTCACCGGGGCCCGCGGCGAGGGAGTTGTCCCGGCCCTTGCGGAAGGTCTCCCCGATGGGGTGGATGGGCGGCAGGTACACCACGTCGAAGCCCATCGCGGCGATGGCGGGGAGCCGTTCGGCGGCGGTGCGGAAGGTGCCGCTGACCGGGTGGCCCGCCGGTGCCTCCCGGGGCGTTCCGCCGGTCCGGTCGCCGTCCGCGGGTGCCGACGAGGCGGTGGGTGCCGCGGGGCCCACGGGGGTGGCCGGGCCTGTGGGTGTGGCCGGGCCTGTGGGTGGGGCCGGGTGCGCGGGTGCCGCCGGGCCCGTGCCGCCGGCTCGGTCGCCGTCCGCCGGGCGGGCCGGCAGCCGTGCGCCCTCGGAGCGCGGGAAGAACTCGTACCACGACCCGAACAGCGCGCGCTTGCGCTCCACCAGCAACGGCAGGCGCCTGGAGGCCGTCACCATCTCGCGCAGCGGGTGGCGGGCCAGCACCTCGTCCACCTCGGGCGCGAGCGCGGCGGCCAGCCGGTCGGCGGCCCGCCGGGAGGTGTCGCGCAGCGCGTCCGCGGCGGCGAGCACCACTTCGCGGCGGCCCCTGCTCTTGGGCACCCCGGCCGCCGCCCGGTCGTACAGCGCGGCGCCCTCGGCGAGCACCAGTTCGGTGTCGATGCCGGCCGGTACCTTGATGCGCGCGGTGCGCCGCCAGGTGGTGACCGGGTCGCCCCACCCCTCCACCAGGTAGCTCCAGCGGCCCTCCGCCGCGGGCGCGACCGTGGCCGTCCAGCGGTCGGTGCCCGGCGCCGTCTCGCGCATCGGCGTCCAGGGGGCGCTGCGGCCGTTCGGTCCGCGCAGCACCACGTTGGCGGCGACCGCCTCGTGGCCCTCGCGGAAGACGGTCGCGGTGATGTCGAACGCCTCGCCCACCACGGACTTGGCGGGCCGGCGGCCACAGTCGACGGAGGGGCGGACGTCCAGCACGGGGATACGGCCGATCATGAGATCACCTGATGGTTCAGCGGAGCGGGCGGTGTGGGCGGTGTGGACCTTGCGAGGGAGCGGGCGGTGCGGGCGGTGTGGACCTTGCGAGGGGAGCGGGCGGTACGGGCGGTGCGGACCTTGCGAGGGAGCGGGCAGGGCGGGCGGTGTGGGCGGTACGGGCCATGCGACAGGCGCGGGCGGCGCGGGACGAGACGCGGCGGGAGCGGGGCGGGCTCGGCGGGAAGCGAAGGTAAAGGTTGTTTTGACCTTTTTATCGGTGTGATGGACGACTGGCGGGCTGCGGGCATGGCCGCTCCTGTCCGCGTTCACTCAGTTCACTCAACTGGGGGTGTGCGCCTGGCGCTCGGCGCACCGGGGGAACCTTCCCCGGCGCCGCGGGGGCGCATTCGGTTGTTCGGTTCGTGCGCGCCCCCGCGAGGCAGCACGGGGGGCACGCCTTCTGACGGGGCGTCCATCGGCGCGCCGTGGTTGCGACCGGCCGCGCGCCGCTACCGTCCCCGGCCGCCCGGGTGTGTCCCGGCGCGGTCCGCGGTCGCCCGGGTGCGTCCCATTGCGTTGCCCGGAATGGATTGCAAAGGTGGATATGTGAAGGCAATCCGTCGGATCACCGTACGTCCCGTTCTTCCTGAGCCACTCCGTCCGCTCAGCCGACTCGCCCGTAATCTCCGCTGGTCCTGGCACCCGCCGACCCGCGACCTCTTCGCCTGCCTCGACCCCGAACGCTGGGCCGCCGCGGGCGGCGATCCCGTGCGGCTGCTCGGCAGCGTGCCACCGGCCCGCCTCGCCCGGCTCGCCGCCGACGAGGACTTCCTGCGGCGGCTCGCGGAGGCCGCCGCCGACCTCGACGACTACCTGACGGGGGAGCGCTGGTACCAGCAGCAGCCCGGCGACCTCCCCGCGGCCATCGCCTACTTCTCCCCGGAGTTCGGCATCACGGCCGCACTGCCGCAGTACTCCGGCGGCCTCGGCATCCTCGCCGGCGACCACCTCAAGGCCGCGAGCGACCTCGGCGTTCCGCTGATCGGCGTAGGGCTGCTCTACCGGCACGGCTACTTCCGCCAGAGCCTCGCCCACGACGGCTGGCAGCAGGAGCACTACCCGGTGCTCGACCCCCACGAGCTGCCGCTCAGCCCGCTCCACGAGGCCGACGGCACCCCCACCCGCGTCCGCCTCGCGCTGCCCGGCGGCCGGGACCTGCGGGCTCGCGTCTGGCGGGCCCAGGTCGGCCGGGTGCCGCTGCTGCTGCTCGACTCCGACGTGGAGGAGAACGACCCGCGCGAGCGCGACGTCACCGACCGCCTCTACGGCGGCGGCAGCGAGCACCGGCTCCTCCAGGAGATGCTGCTCGGCATGGGGGGCGTCCGCGCCGTCCGCGCCTACTGCCGGGTCACCGGCCATCCCGAGCCGGAGGTCTTCCACACCAACGAGGGCCACGCGGGCTTCCTCGGGGTGGAGCGCATCCGGGAGCTGGCCGGGCAGGGCCTCGACTTCGACGCGGCCCTGGAGGCGGTGCGCGCCGGCACCGTCTTCACCACCCACACCCCCGTGCCGGCCGGCATCGACCGCTTCGACGCCGACCTCGTCGCCCGCCACTTCGGCCCGGACGCCGAGCTGCCGGACAGCGACGTCGAGCGGGTGCTCAGACTCGGCAGGGAGACCTATCCGGGTGGCGACCCCGCGCTGTTCAACATGGCCGTCATGGGGCTCAGGCTCGGCCAGCGCGCCAACGGCGTCTCACTGCTGCACGGCCGGGTCAGCCGCGAGATGTTCGCGGGGCTGTGGCCCGGCTTCGACGCCGACGAGGTGCCCATCACCTCCGTCACCAACGGCGTGCACGCGCCGACCTGGACGGCGCCCGAGGTGCAGCGGCTCGCGGCCCGCGCGGCCGGCGCGGCCTCCGGCGGGACGGGCGCGGGCGCCGCGCAGGGCACCGGTCCCGCGGAGACCGGCGACGACGACCGCTGGGAGGCCCTCGCCGGCCTTTCCGACCAGGACCTCTGGCAGCTGAGAAGCGAGCTGCGCGGCCGGCTAGTGGCCGAGGTCAGGTCCCGGCTGTACGCGTCCTGGCGGCAGCGCGGCGCCGCACCCGCCGAGCTGGGCTGGATCGACCAGGTGCTCGACCCGGCCGTCCTCACCATCGGCTTCGCCCGCCGCGTCCCCTCCTACAAACGGCTCACCCTCATGCTGCGCGACCGCGACCGGCTCACCGGCCTGCTGCTGCACCCCGAGCGTCCGGTGCAGATCGTGGTGGCCGGCAAGGCGCACCCCGCGGACGACGGCGGCAAGCGCCTGGTGCAGGAGCTGGTGCGGTTCACCGACGACGAGCGGGTGCGGCACCGCATCGTCTTCCTGCCCGACTACGGCATGGGGATGGCGCAGCGGCTCTACCCGGGCTGCGACGTCTGGCTGAACAACCCCCTGCGACCCCTGGAGGCCTGCGGCACCTCCGGGATGAAGGCCGCCCTGAACGGCTGCCTCAACCTCTCCGTCCTGGACGGCTGGTGGGACGAGTGGTACGACCCCGACTTCGGCTGGGCCATCCCCACCGCGGACGGCCGGGACGCCGCCGGCCGCACCGGCGACGCCGGCTCCGGCCGGGCCGTGCTCGACGAGGACCGCCGGGACGACCTGGAGGCCGCGGCGCTCTACGACCTGCTGGAGCAGCGCATCGCGCCCCGCTTCTACGAGCGCGGCCCAAACGGCCTGCCGGACCGGTGGATCGAGATGGTCCGCCGCACCCTGAGCCGGCTCGGCCCCAAGGTGCTGGCCGACCGCATGGTCAAGGAGTACGTGGCACGCCTCTACACCCCGGCGGCCCACGCGCACCGCGCCCTCGGCGCCGACGCGGCCCGCGCGCTGGCGGCATGGAAGTCCCGGGTGCGCGCGGCCTGGCCCCGGGTGGCCGTCGACCATGTGGAGGCGTCCGGTGCGGCGAGCACCGCGGAGCTGGGCGCCACCCACGCGCTGCGGGTCCGGGTCCGGCTCGGCGACCTGGGCCCGGACGACGTCGAGGTCCAGGCGGTCACCGGCCGCGTCGACACCGAGGACCGGATCACCGGGGCGACGTCCTTCCCGCTGAAGCCGGCCTCCGGCCCCGACCTGGAGGGCCGCTGGAGCTACGAGGGCCCGCTGACCCTGGACCGTACGGGGCCCTTCGGCTACACCGTCCGCGTCCTGCCCTGTCACCCGCTGCTCGCCTCGGGCGCCGAACTGGGCCTGGTCGCACTCCCCGACGACGGCACCGCCGCGGTGGGGGAGGGCGAGGAGGCGGGGGTGGTGCTGCGGTAATGCCGGGGGCAGAACGGGGGCGTCGGCCCCCGGCAGGGGGTCGGGACATGCCGGCGGGCGGCACCCGGGCCGAGGGCCCGGGTGCCGCCCGCCTCTTGCCGTCGCGGGCAACGAAGCCCGCTGCCACCGTGTGTCAGGACACGTTGACACCCGCCCAGGCCGCGTCGACGGCCTTGTACTCGGCGGAGTCCTGGCCGTACAGGTCGGCCGCCGCGCTGAGGGTGCCCTCGCGGGCCCCGGCGTAGTCGGTGTCCGACGTGAAGTACTCGGTCAGGGCCTTGTACCAGATCTGCTCGGCCTTGTCCCGGCCGATCCCGGTGACCGTGGACCCGTCGGAGGTCGGCGAGTCGTAGTCCACGCCGTTGATCGTCTTCTTGCCGCTGCCCTCGGAGAGCAGGTAGAAGAAGTGGTTGGCGATGCCGGAGGAGTAGTGGACGTCCGTCTTGCCGGCGTCCGCGCTCCAGGAGTCCAGGGACGCGCCGTCCTTGCTCGGCTTGTCCATGTAGCGCAGCGGGGTGCCGTCGCCGTTGATGTCGATCTCTTCGCCGATGAGGTAGTCGCCCGGGTCCTCGGAGTTGTCGGCGTAGAACTCCACCGAGGTGCCGAAGATGTCGCTGGTGGCCTCGTTCAGGCCACCGGACTCACCGCTGTAGATGAGACCGGCGGTGGCGGCGGTGACGCCGTGGCTCATCTCGTGTGCGGCCACGTCGAGGGCGGTCAGCGGCGCCTTGTTGCCCGCGCCGTCGCCGTACGTCATGCAGAAGCAGGAGTCGTCCCAGAACGCGTTGACGTAGTTGTCGCCGTAGTGGACCCGGGAGTAGGCGCCCACGCCGTCGCCCTTGATGCCCGAGCGGCCGTGCACGTCCTTGTAGTAGTCCCACGTCTCGGCGGCGCCGTAGGCGGCGTCGACGGCGGCGGTGGCCGGGTCGTCGACCGTGCCGTCGCCCCACTTGTCGTCGTCGTCCGTGAAGAGCGTGCCCTTGCCGTTGACATCGTTGTCGAGGTTGTACGTGCTGTGCCCGCCGCGGTCGCCGTCGGTCAGCTCGTAGGTGTCGCCGTTCTTGGTGGTGCCGAGCTCCACCGTGCCGCTGAACTCGCTCTCACCGGTGCCGGTGTGCACGGCGTCGTACTGGAAGAGCTTCTTGCCGGTGGCCGCGTCCGTGATGACGTGCAGCTTCTGGGGCGTGCCGTCCTCGGCCGTGCCCTTCACGACCTTCTCGTACGCCAGGGTCGGCTTGCCGGAGGCGGCCCAGACGACCTTGCGCGCGCCCTCGGGGGCGGCCTTCGCGGCCAGGGTGCCGGTGCCGGTGGGGACGGCGATGCTGCCCTGGGCGGCGCGGGTGACGCCCTTGGTCGTACCGGTCTTGGTCTCGTGGACGATCAGGTCGCCGCCGAGCACGGGCAGGCCGGCGTAGGTGCGCTCGTAGCGGGTGTGGGTGGTGCCGTTGCGGTCCTTGACGACGTCCTTGACGACAAGCTTCTCCTTGTCGCTCAGGCCGAGTGCCTTCGCCGTCTCGGCCGTCTTCGCCTGGGCGGCCTTGATCAGGTCGGTGTGCGCGGCCGCGGAGAGGTTCATGGGGGCGGCGGCCAGGGTGGACGGCTGCGGCTGGGCGGAGGCCGGTCCAGAGACACCGGAGGCGATCAGCGCGCCGGCGGCCACGGTGGTGGCGATGGCCAGGATCTTGCCTCTGCGAGATATGTGGGGGGTCACGCAGGCTCCTTGTGATGTTGTGGTGGGGGACCCGGAGACGTGGGGGACTCCGGGCGACACAGTGAGGTGCGAAGCACACCTGCCCGGGCAGCCTGTCATTTACCTCTTGTACATGTCATGAGTACATACCAAGGTTGGCCGGAAACCATCGACGAATTGGGTGCTTCTGCACGCAATACCGATGAAATGTTCCGGATCCCCGCCGTACCCCGAACGAGGGCGCCGCACCCGGGAGTCGTCCCAGGTGCGGCGCCTTCTCGTGCGTGCCGCGCGTGCGGTGCGGCGGCGGTGCGGGCCCGGCTAGAAGGTGAGCTTCCAGCCGTTGATGTAACCGCTGTCCTGCGCCGCGGTGTCCTGGACCCGGAGCTTCCAGGTGCCGTTGGCGGCCACCGAGGAGGCGTCCACCGTGTAGGTCTCCTGGACGTCCTGGCCGGAATCAAATGGGTCGGCGTCCTTCAGCCTGGCGGTCGAGCCGTCCGGGGCCACCAGGTCGATGACCAGGTCACCGCGGTAGGTGTGCGTGATGTCGACCGAGACCGCGAGGTCGCTGGGGGCGTTGCCGCTGATCCCGCTGACCGTGAGGGACGAGGTACCGGTGCCCCGGTCCGGGATGGCCACCTGGGTGCTGCTCTCGAAGGTGGTGCCGGTGCCCGGGTCGCTGCCGCCGGGCCGCGAGCCGACCTTGATGGCCGCCCAGGCGTCCGCCACCGACTTGTACTCGGCCGAGTCCGTGCCGTACAGGTCGCCCGCGACGGCCAGCGTCCCGGTGCGCGCGGCCGCGTAGTTGGTCGTCGAGGTGAACTTGGTGGTCAGCGCCTTGTACCAGATCAGCGCGGCCTTGTCCCGGCCGATCCCGGTCACCGGCAGCCCGTCCGCGGTCGGCGAGTCGTAGCTCACGCCGTTGATCGTCTTCTTGCCGCTGCCCTCGGAGAGCAGGTAGAAGAAGTGGTTCGCGGGCCCTGACGAGTAGTGCACGTCCAGGCGGCCGAGGCTGGAGGACCAGGCGTCCGGCGAGACGCCGTCGCGGCTGGGCTTGTCCTGGTAGCGCAGCGGGGTGCCGTCGCCGTTGATGTCGATCTTCTCGCCGATGAGGTAGTCGCCCGGGTCGGACGGGTTGTTGGCGTAGAACTCGACGGCGGAGGCGAAGATGTCGCTGGTGGCCTCGTTCAGGCCGCCGGACTCACCGCTGTAGTTGAGGCCCGCGGTGGCCGACGTGACGCCGTGGGTCATCTCGTGCGCGGCCACGTCGATCGAGGTCAGCGGCGAGGTGTTGCCGACGCCGTCGCCGTAGGTCATGCAGAAGCAGGAGTCGTCCCAGAACGCGTTGACGTACTGGTTCCCGTAGTGCACCCGCGAGTACGCGCCGACGCCGTCCCCGCGGATGCCGGTGCGGCCGTGCACGTTCTTGTAGTAGTCCCAGGTCAGCGCCGCCCCGTAGTGCGCGTCCGCGGCGGCCGTCTCGGAGTTGGTGGGCTGCCCGTTGCCCCAGACGTCGTCGGCGCCCGAGTAGAGCGTCCCGGTGCCGGAGGTGCGGCCCGCCAGGTTGTACGTCTTGTGGTTGCCGCGGCCGGTGTCCGTGAGGGTGTACGTCGAGCCGGACTGCTGGGTGCCGAGGGTCACCGTGCCGCTGTACTCGGTGTTGCCGGTGCCGTTCTCGATGCCCTGCCAGCTGTAGAGCTGCTTGCCGGTGGAGGCGTCGGTGATCACGTGCAGCTGGTTGGGGGTGCCGTCGTCCTGGAGCCCGCCGACCACGGTCTCGTAGGCGAGCACCGGCGTGCCCTGGGCCAGCCAGACCACCTTGCGCGGGGCCTTGTCGGTGTCCGCCTTCTCGGCGCCCTTCGCCGTGGCGGCGCCCAGCGCCTGCTTCTCGGCGGTGGTGGGCGCGACGGTGGCGGTGGTGTCCACGGTCCCCAGGTGGGTGCGGACCGCGGGGGTGATGCCCTTGGCCGCGCCGCCCGTGGAGTCGACGACGAGGTCGCCGCCGAGCACCGGCAGGCCCGCGTAGGTGCGCTCGTAGCGGGTGTGCAGGGTGCCGTCGGCGTCCTTGACGACATCGCGGACCAGCAGCTTCTCCTTCGCGCCGAGGCCGAGCTCCTGGGCGGTGTCCGCGGTGGCGGCGGAGGCCTGCTTGATCAGCGCGGTGCGCTGGGCGGGGGAGAGGTCGACGGGCAGCGCGCCCTCGTGGACCTTGCCGAGCGCCGCCGCGGGGTGGCCGACGGTGGCCTGCTGCGCGGGGTGTGCGTCGGCGGCGGCCACGCCGGCCTGGGCGCCGATGGACAGCAGCGCGGCGATGGCGACGAACGCGCCGGCCGCGGTGGCCGGTCTGTGGGGGGTGCGGCTGTGGGCGGCGCTGCTCCTGCGTGCGGCGCTCCCACGGGTGGTGCCTCTGCGGGGGGTGTGTCTCAACACGGTCTCCTTCTGCGTGGCCGGATGAGGCGGCCAGGGTCGACCGGACGGCGGGTGGCCGTCCGGGCAGTACAGGGCGGAACCATGTGCGGGACGTGCGGGTGCGGGTCCCGGACGTGCGCGACGTCCGGGTACGGGCCCGGACGCGCGAGGCACCCGGGTGTGGGCCCGGGCGTGCGGGACGTCCGAGCGGGTGCGCAGCCCGGTCGCGAGGGCCGGCCGGCTGAGCGGACGGTTCCGGACGCGGCGACCGACCGGTGGAGAAGATGTGACCGAGCTGTGCGGTGGCTGAGGGGAAGCGTGACAGTCGCGCGAGGGATTTGTCAGGAGCGCATCAATAGGTTGGCCGGAAAGGTCCCGTTGCCCGGACGACGGTGTCCGATAAGCGGACCGTCTGGTCTTGGTGGCTGGGCGGGTGCGCGGAGGCGCGGGCGTGTCGATGGTGGTTAGGGGTGGTGATGGGGGGTGGTGGCGAACGGTCCCGGAGCGCCGTGGGGTGGGGGAGGGGTGGGCGTGGGGGTGGCCGAAATGGTCGTGGGGACGTAGGGGTGGGTGCGGGGACGTGCAGGGGCGCGGGGACGTAAAGGGCGGGGGACGTGAAGGGGCGCGGCGACGTAAGGGGGCGCGGCGACGTGCAGGGGCGCGTGGAGGTGAAGTGGCCCGGCGAGCGCGGGCGTAGGTGACGACGTGCCATTATCGGGCTGTGGCCCGGTCAGGGGCCCGCCCGCACCCCGGACGTCCGGTCAGACCACGTGGGCCGCGATGGTGCGCGCGCACTCGACGGACTCGGCGTTGCCGGTGTCGACCTCGACGTCGTAGACGACGCCCTTGTGCACCATCTCGGCCTGCGAGGCCGCCATCCCGTGTACCCGGTCGCCCCGGGCCAGCTCCCGGCCTGCCGCGATCTCCGGGTCGCACCGGACGCCGACCCACAGGACCTCCAGGCCGGCGAGGTGCCCGCGGAGGCGGTCCTGCGACGCACCGCCGCCGAGGAAGACGTCGTCGAGGATGATCCGGGCCCCGGCCCGTGCCATCGTGGCGATGCCCGCCGTCCAGGCGGCCTCGGCCTCGCGGAAACCGTCGCCGACCGCGACCTCACCGCCCTGCCCCAACTCGATGCCCGCCCCGGACTGCAGCAGCGACGGCGGCAGTGCCTCGACGAGATCGTCCACGCCGAGGCTGAGCCACGGCTCGGGAAGAATCGCTTTCAGACAGCGGGAAATGCCGGTCTTGCCGGAGCTGGACCCGCCGTTGAGAACGATGATCTGAGTCGTCACCGGACCGGTACGCCTTCCAAGGCGATTCGCCCCATCTTCTTGTCCTTCCCGTCGTGCGGCCGGTAGCCGGAGACCGCATGGTACTGACCGCCGGGTCGCCCCAGGCCCCCACGACCCTCTCTCGGCGCGCTCGCCGAAGACGACCGGTGGTCATGCCAACGACGACCGGCCGCGGGTCCGGGGCCCCGGTGACGAAGGGGACGGAACCCGGAGCCGGGGTCAGCCGAACGCCTGAGCCGGGGTCAGCCGAACGCCTGAGCCGGGGCCAGCCCGACGCCTGAGCCGAAGTCGGCCGAACCGCCTGAGCCGGGGTCAGCCGGCGACGCTTTCTCGCCACGCCCGGTGCAGGTCGGCGAAGGCGCCCGTGTCCGCGATGAGTTCCGAGGGGGGACCGTCCTCGATGACGCGGCCGTCCGCCATGACGAGCACCCGGTCGGCGATCTCCACCGTGGAGAGCCGGTGGGCGATCACCATGGCCGTCCGGCCCCGCAGCACGGTGTGCATGGCACGCTGCACGGCCCGCTCTCCCGGGATGTCCAGCGAGCTCGTCGCCTCGTCCAGGATCAGCACCGCGGGGTCCGCGAGCAGCGCCCGCGCGAACGCCACCAGTTGCCGCTGGCCCGCCGAGATCCGGCCACCCCGCTTGCGTACGTCGGTGTCGTAGCCGTCCGGCAGCGAAGCGATGAAGTCGTGCGCCCCGATCGCCTTCGCGGCCTGCTCGATCTCCTCCCGGGTGGCGTCCGGGCGGCCGATGGCGATGTTCTCGGCGACCGTGCCGGAGAACAGGAAGGCCTCCTGGGTCACCATCACCACGCCGCGCCGCAGGTCGGGCATGGAGAGGTCGCGCAGGTCCGTGCCGTCGAGCAGGACCCTGCCCTCCGTGGGGTCGTAGAACCGCGCCAGCAGCTTCGCCAGCGTCGACTTGCCCGCGCCGGTCGAGCCCACCACGGCCACCGTCTGGCCGGCCGGGATGCTCAGGTCGAAGCGGGGCAGCACCTCGCCGCCCGTGCGGTACGCGAAGCGCACGCCCTCGAACGTCACCGCGCGCCCCGGTCGGCCGGGCTCGCGCTCCGGCAGGGGCTTCGGAGCGGTCGGCTCCGGAACGGTCGGGGTCTGCGCCAGCAGGCCCGCGATCTTCTCCAGGGAGGCCGCGGCGGACTGGTACGAGTTCAGGAACATCCCCAGCCGGTCGATCGGGTCGTACAGTCGCCGCAGGTACAGCACCGCCGCAGCCAGCACACCCAGCGCCAGCGAACCGCTCGCGACCCGGTAGGCCCCCCAGAGCACGATCGCGGCCACCGCGGTGTTGGCGACCAGCCGCGAACCGATCACATAGCGGGCCATCTCCAGCAGCGAGTCCCCGTTCAGCCGCTCATGGCGGCGGTTGAGCACGTCGAACGCGGCGTCGTTCGCCTTCTCCCGACGGAACGCGCGTACCGGCCGGATGCCGTTCATCGTCTCCGTGAACTTCACGATGACGGCGGCGATCGCCGTCGACCGCAGCGCGAAGATCCGTCCCGCCCGCCGGCGGTACATCCGCACCAGCAGGTACAGCGGCCCGAAGGACAGCACGGCCACCGATCCCAGGCTGAGATCCAGCCAGAGCAGCATCGCCGAGATGTAGACGAACGACAGGATGACGGTGATCAGCTCCTGAAGCCCCTCGCTCAGCAGCTCCCGCAGCGACTCGACGTCCGTGGTGGACCGGGCGATCAGCCGTCCGGAGGTGTAACGCTCGTGGAAGTCGATGCTGAGGGCCTGCGCGTGCCGGAAGATCCGGCCGCGCAGGTCGAGCAGGACGTCCTGGTTCACACGGGCCGAGGCGATGATGAACGCGTACTGGAGGCCGCCGGAGGCCAGCGCACAGAGCACATAGCCGGCGCCGACCGCGACCAGCGGCCCGTAGTCGTCGTGCCGCGCGGCGGGGGCGCCGCGGTCGATGGCGTAGGCGACCAGCAGTGGGCCCGCCTGGACGGCGGCCTGCTGGAGAAGCAGCAGCAGCGTGGTGACGGCGACTCGGGCGCGCATCGGGGCGAGCAGGGAGCGCAACAGGGCGCCTGTTGCGCCCTTGGGGGCGGGCAGGGCGTCGCGGTCGAAGGGATCGCCGGCGGGTGCGGGTGCGGGTGCGGGTGCGGGCGTGGTGCCGGTGCCGTCGGTGCCTCCCTTGCCGGTGGTGGCCGCGGTGCCGGTGGCGTTTCCGGTGCCGTCGGAGCCCGCGGTGCCGTTGGCGGTGGTGCCGCCGGTGCCGGTTTCGTCGTCGCCGTCGGCATCCGGTGCGGTGCTGGTGGACGCCGTCGTCATCGGTCCTTCCTCCCTGCGGGTGCGGGTGCGGGTGCGGGTGCGGGTGCCGGGGCGGGTGCCGGGGCGGGCCGGGCCTCGGCCGGGGCGAGCGCGGGCGCGGGGGCGGGGGCGGATCCGGGCGGGGCCGCCGCGTCCTCGGGGTCCGTGGCCGACATCAGCCAGGCGTAGGTGGCGTTGCCACGCAGCAGCTCCTGGTGGGTGCCGACGGCGGTGATCCGGCCCTCGTCGAGGAGCGCGACATGGTCGGCGAGCAGCACCGTGGAGGGGCGGTGCGCCACGACGAGCGCGGTGGTGTCCGCGAGCACGCGGCGCAGAGCGGCCTCCACCAGCGCCTCCGTGTGCACGTCGAGCGCGGACAGCGGGTCGTCCAGGACCAGGAAGCGGGGGCGGCCCACCACCGCCCTGGCCAGCGCCAGCCGCTGCCGCTGCCCGCCGGACAGGCTCAGCCCCTGCTCCCCGACCTGGGTGGCGGGCCCCTGCGGCAACTGGTCCACGAACTCCGCCTGCGCCACGGCCAGGGCGCGGCGCAGCTCCGCTTCGCCCGCGGCGTGCGCCGCGCCCATCAGGACGTTCTCCGCGACGGTCGCCGAGAACAGTGTGGGCTCCTCGAACGCCACGGCGACCAGCGTGCGCAGCCGTGCGCGGGGGATCGCCGTGATGTCCTCACCGTCCAGGGTGATGCGGCCGGCAGTCGGCTCGTGCAGCCGGGGGACGAGGGCGGTGAGGGTCGTCTTGCCGCTGCCGGTGGCGCCCACCAGCGCCATGGTCTCGCCGGGCGCGATGTGCAGGTCGATGCGGCGCAGCACGGGTGGAGCGGACTCAGGTGCGTCCGGGTAGCGGAACTCCACGGCCTCGAAGCGGAGGCCGGCGGCGGTCCGGGTGCGGGTGGCGGCTCGTGCGCCGGGGGTGGGCTGGGTGCCGGTGCCGGTGCCGGTGCCGGTGCCCGTGGCGGTGCCGGTGGGACGGGGGCCGGGGGTGGGCTGGGTGCCGGTGCCTGCGGGACGGGCGCCGTTCGTCCCGCAGGGGGCCTCGGCCGGCCCGGCCGTCACGGTGCCGACCGCGGCGGTGCCGTCCACAGCGGTGCCGTCAGGCGGGGTCAACTCCGGAGGTGTGCCGCCCGCCGGGGTGCCGTCCGCCGGGGTGCCGTCCGACTCGGGATCCGCCGTCTCCCGTTCCTCGTCCATCACCTCGAAGTACCGCTCCGTGGCCGTCGCCGACTCCTGGGTCATGGCCAGCAGGAAGCCGATGGACTCGATGGGCCAGCGCAGCGCCAGGGCCGTGGAGAGGAACGCCACCAGCGTGCCCGCCGAGACCGTGCCGTCCGCCACCTGGAGGGTGCCGAGCACCAGCGCGGCGCCGATGGCCAGCTCCGGCAGCGTCATGATGACGGCCCAGATCGACGCGAGCAGCCTGGCCTTGGCCAGTTCCGTGCCCCGCAGGGTGCGCGCCAGCGTGCGGAAGGCGTGCGCCTGGCTGCGGTGCCGGCCGAAGCCCTTGATGATGCGGATGCCGAGGACGCCCTCCTCGACGACCGTCGTCAGATCGCCCACCTGGTCCTGGGCGCGGCGGGCCACGGTGGAGTACCGCGTCTCGAAGTACGCGCACACCACCATGAGCGGCACCGCGGGCGCCAGCAGCACCAGTCCCAGGGTCCACTGCTGGGCCAGCAGGATGACCACGCCGATCAGGATCGTCGCCCCGTTCACCAGCAGGAACGTCAACGGGAAGGCCAGGAACATGCGCAGCAGCATCAGGTCCGTGGTGGCCCGGGACAGCAGCTGGCCCGACGCCCAGCGGTCGTGGAAGGCGACCGGCAGCCGCTGGAGGTGGCGGTACAGGTCGCCGCGCATCTCCGCCTCCACGCCCGCGAGCGGGCGCGCCACCAGCCAGCGGCGCAGCCCGAACAGGCCCGCCTCCGCGATGCCGAGCAGGAGCAGGTAGAGCGCGCCCAGCCAGACGCCGCCCGGGTCCCGGTGCGCCACCGGGTCGTCGACGATCCACTTCAGGACGAGCGGGATCACCAGCCCCACACTCGACGCGACTATCGCGATGGCCGCCGCGCCGAACAGCCGGCCTCGCACCCGGCGCACATAGGGCCACAGCCGCAGGAGGGAGCGCGCCGTGGAGTGATCCCTGGCGGGTGCGGCCGCTGCGTCCGGCGTGCCCGGTGTGGCCAGCGTGCCCGGTGTGGCCGGCGTGCCCGCCGCGGCCGATGCCCCGGGCGCGGCGGGCCCGGAGGAGATCGGCTCGGGGGACGGCTCGGCGGCGGGGTCGGGCAGCGTGGGTGCAGGGCTCTCGGACATCAGTGGCGAGCCTACGGTTTGCCACTGACACCGCCCACCGGATTTCGGCCCATGGTGGGCGGACCGGCCTCGTCCGCTGGTCCTAGTCCAGCCGGGCCGAGGGCGGGGCCACGGGTCCGGACCACCGGGCTCCCGGTGCAGTCGGCGCCGGTCTCGCGGCGAAGTCGTACCGGCCTGCCGTGAGGTCGTATCGGCGTATCAGCCGATCGGACGATGGGTGGCTCTGGCGTGATGGGCGATGTGGGCGTGGGCCGCCCGCCGGGATCCTCGAAGCATGCCGAACACGCCTGCCCCGCACCACACGCCGGAAGCGCCCGGCGGCTCAGGCCCGCGCCCGATCATCGACGTGCAGGCCCTCACGAAGTCGTACGGCGGCCGGAGAGTCGTCGACGGAGTCTCGTTCGCCGTCGAGGAGGGCGAGATCTTCGGAATCCTGGGGCCGAACGGCGCGGGGAAGACGACCACGGTCGAGTGCGTCGAGGGCCTGCGCGTCCCCGATTCCGGCCGTGTCCGGGTCGCCGGCCTCGACCCGGCCGCCGAGCACGACGCGGTCACCCGGATCCTCGGTGCCCAGCTCCAGGAGAGCGAGTTGCAGGCCAAGCTCACCGTCCGCGAGGCCCTGGAGCTGTACGCGGCCTGCTACCCCTCGCCGGCCGACTGGCGCCCGCTCGCCGAGCGGCTCGGCCTCACCGGCAAGCTGGGCACCCGTTTCGGAAAGCTCTCCGGTGGCCAGAAGCAGCGGCTGTTCATCGCGCTCGCCCTGATCGGCAATCCCCGCGTCGTCGTCCTGGACGAGCTGACGACCGGCCTGGACCCACGCGCCCGGCGCGACACCTGGAAGCTCATAGAAGAGGTGCGGGACAGCGGCGTCACCGTCCTGCTCGTGACGCACTTCATGGAGGAGGCCCAGCGGCTCTGCGACCGGATCGCCGTGATCGACCGCGGCCGGATCGCCGCCCTGGACACCCCGTCAGGCCTGATAGGCCGCGCCTCGAGCTCGACCGTGATCTCCTTCACGCCCTCCTCCCCTCTGGAGGAAGCCGTGCTGGCCGCGCTGCCCAAGGTCGCGTCCGTCCAGAGCAAGGACGGCCGGATCACCCTGAGCGGCACCGACGAGACGGTCAACGCGGTCGTCACCCTGCTGGCCCGCCGGCACATCACCGCCTACCAGCTCCGCGTCGCCGACGCCACCCTCGATGACGCCTACCTCGACCTGACAGGAGCCTGAAGCATGAGCACCACCACCGCCCACGCCCCCGCCCGGCCGGGCGCCGCGCGTCCCTGGCGCGCCGTGCTGAGGGCCGAGTCCAGGCTCTTCGGGCGCGAGCCGTCGGGCGTCTTCGGGATCCTCGGCTTCCCCACCCTCCTGCTGGTCGTCCTCGGCTGCATCCCGTCGTTCCGGGAGCACGATCCGGGCCTCGGCGGCATCCGCCTGGTGGATGCCTATGTGCCGGTGTCGGTGCTGCTCTCCATGATCGTGGCCGCTCTGCAGGCGATGCCGCCGGTCATCACGGGCTACCGGGAGCGCGGCATCCTGCGCCGTATGTCCACCACCCCCGTGCGCCCCGGCACCCTGCTCGGTACGCAGATGGGTCTGCACGGCGCGGCGGCCGTGGTCTCCCTGCTGCTCTCCCTCGCGGTGGGCCGTCTCGCCTTCCATGTTCCGCTGCCCCGGCAGGCGTTCGGGTACGCCCTCGCCCTGCTGTTCGCGGTGCTCGCCGCCCTGGCCCTGGGAGCCCTGGTCTCGGCCCTCTCCCGCACCTCGAAGATCGCGAGCGGGATCGGGTCGGCGGTGTTCTTCCCGATGATGTTCTGCGCCGGCGTCTGGCTGCCGGTGCGCGCCATGCCCGACACCCTGGCCCGGATCGTCGAGCTCACCCCGTTCGGGGCGGCGGCGCAGGCGCTCGACCAGGCCGCCGCCGGCGGCTGGCCGTCGTCGGCACACCTCGGTGTCCTCGCGCTGTGGGCCGTCGTGCTCCCGGCGGCCGCGTCCCGCTGGTTCCGGTGGGAGTGAGGTCCCATGACTGCCGACCTGGCATGGGGGACGGCACCCGCGGGCCCCCTGGGTCCGATCGGGTCCGTGCCCCAGACTGACCTCATGGCGAGCTGCACGAGGACCGCGGACCCGGGGCGCGGTGCGGACACCGGCCGTGGACGTACCGACGGTGGGCACTCCGGTGGCGGGTGCACCGGCGGTGGACACCCCGGTCTCGCGGAGGCGGGCGGTGGGGGGACCGGACCGGCGGAGGCGGGGCCGGCGGAGGCCGGGCGTGCGGGACCCGGCAGGTTCTCCGTGCCGCGGACCACCGCCTCCCGGGGCGAGCCGGCCGTCGGCGGGGTCCCGGTGGCCGTGAGCGCGGCGCCGGCCATCGGCTCGGCGGCCGGAGCGCAGCGCATCAGCGCGGTGGCCGGAGCGCAGCGCATCAGCGCGGTGGCCGGCGTCGGCCGTGCCAGCGCGGCGGTCGAGCGCCGCTGGGCACAGGTCAACCGCTCGGGCTCGCTGGTGCTGCTGATCGCGGGCGTGCTCGTGTCGGTGGCCACCAACCACGTCGCCATGACCCCCGGCAAGCGGGTGGCCGCCGTGCCGCTGGCCTGTGCCGCGCTCGCACTCCAGCTCTGGTGGCACAGGACGGGCGCCCTCCACTCCGTCCCGTCCCGCACCTCGGCCCGCTACTACGCCGTCCGGTGGGCGTTGGGCTTCGCCCTCTCCTGGATGAACCCCTTCATGTCGCTCTACGCCGTCTCGGGCTACTACGGGGCCGAACGGCTGCTGCATTCCCGGCACCTCAGGCTCGGCCTGATCGCGACGGCGGTCACCATGGCGGGCGCGGAGGCCGGCGGGCTGCCTCCCGAGGCGCCGGTCGAGTGGTTGCTGTTCGGCACGATGCTCGGCTTCAACGCCGTCCTGGTCATGATCTTCAACCAGCTGGGCGTCAAGGAGGAGGAGCGGAACCGCCTCCAGGCCAGCACCATCCAGGAGCTGGAGAGTGCCAACACCCGCCTCCACCAGGCGCTCGACGAGAACGCCGCCCTGCACGCCCAGTTGCTCGTCCAGGCGCGGGAGGCCGGCGTCGCCGACGAGCGGCGGCGGCTGGCGGCGGAGATCCACGACACCATCGCCCAGGGCCTGACCGGCATCATCGCCCAGTTGCAGGTCGTCATGGGCACCAAGGACCCGGACCTGGCCCGGGAACACCTGGAGCAGGCCGCGAAGCTCGCCCGGCACAGCCTCGGTGAGGCCCGTCGCTCGGTGCAGAACCTCGCCCCGGCGGCCCTGGAGCACGACACCCTGCCTCAGGCGCTCGAGAAGACCGTCGCCGAGTGGGCCGCCCGTGAGGAGGTGCCCGCCGCGTTCACCGTCACCGGCACCGCCCAGCCCCTGCACGACGAGGTCGAGGCCACCCTGCTGAGGATCGCCCAGGAGTCCCTGACGAACGCGGCCAGGCACTCCGCCGCCACCCGGGTCGGCGTCACCCTCTCCTATATGGACGACGAGGTGACCCTGGACGTCCGCGACGACGGCCGCGGCTTCGACCCCCGGGCCCTGCCGCCCCGCTCCGGCACCGGCGGCTTCGGGCTCGCCGGGATGCGCGCCCGGGCCGAGCGGATAGCGGGCACCCTCTGTGTGGAGTCCGAGCCGGGCCAGGGCACGGCGGTGTCCGCTCGCGTACCGTTGGTACGCCATGACCGATGAGATTCGCGAGCAGGGCCCGGGGGGCGGCCCGGCCGCCGGCGCCCCGCGCGGCACCGGCGGCCGGGGGAGCGGCGATGCGGTGGACGGCCCGGCAGGTGCGCGTCCGGCGGCGGACGACCCGACGGGCGCACGTCCGGTCGCGGACGGCCCGACGGGCGCACGTCCGGTGGCGCACGACCCGGCGGGCCCCCGTCCAGCGGCCGCCACGGGACCCGACGCCGTACCGCCCCGACGGACCCTGCCACAGCAGCCCGGGCCACCGGCCGCGACCCCCGGCCGGGGGCGGGGGGCCCTGATCCCCGCGCAGACAGCCGCCGCACCCGCCGCGGGCCCGGCCCGGGGGACCGGCCACCGCGCGGCGGGCCCCGCAGGGGCGACCGCCCCACCCGCGGTGGACGCCCGGGCACCCGTGCCATCGGCCGCCGGCCCCGGCACGGCGCCGCCACCGGGACGGAAGAGCACGGGCGTCGGGGTGCCGCCGGGCCCCCGCACCCCGGAGCCCGTCGCGGCGATCAGTCTGCTCATCGTGGACGACCACCCGGTCGTACGGAACGGCCTGCGCGGCATGTTCGAGTCGGTGTCGGACTTCACCGTGCTGGGCGAGGCGGAGAACGGCACGGTGGCGGTCGACCTCGTCGAGAGTCTCGACCCGGATGTCGTCCTGATGGATCTGCGGATGCCGGGCGGCGGTGGTGTCGACGCCATAAAGGAACTCGCCCGCAGGGGTGCGCGCGCCAGGGTGCTGGTGCTCACCACCTACGACACCGACTCCGACACCATCCCCGCGATCGAGGCGGGTGCCACCGGCTACCTGCTGAAGGACGCCCCGCGCGAGGAGTTGTTCACCGCCGTCAGGGCGGCCGCGGAGGGCCGGACGGTGCTCTCGCCCGCGATCGCCTCCCGGCTGGTGTCCGCGGTCCGCGCGCCGTCGCCGGCCCCGGGGAACGGGACGCTCTCCGCCCGGGAGCGCGAAGTGCTCGCCCTGGTGGCCAAGGGCACCTCCAACCGCGAGATCGCCCGTGTCCTGTTCATCAGCGAGGCCACCGTCAAGACCCACCTCACGCATATCTACGCGAAACTCGACGTCAGCGACCGTGCCGCGGCGGTGGCGGTGGCCTACGACCGGGGCATCCTGGGCGCGGCGGGCGGATGAGCCCACCCCCGGGGCGGTGCGGCCCGGGGCTCGGGGCCGGGCTGGGCCGAGCGGGTGTCGCCCTCTTCGGTGGTCCGGCCGGGCACATGGGGGGCACCCACGTTTCCCCCGGGGGCGCCCGTCGTTGGGTCAGGCGTGATTCGCGTAGTCATTCGCGTAGTGAGGCGCGCGCCGCGCGCAGGAGTCGTACTGGCGGCCGTGCTCGGCGGGGCCGGACTGCTGGTCTTCGCCGCCGGATGCGGCGCGGGCGAACTGTTCGGCAAGCCGCGTTCGGCCGCCCAGGCCATCGCGGTCACGCCGGCCGACGGCAGCAGGAAGGTCGCGCTGGGCCGGCGGATCGGCGTACGGGTGCGGAGCGGGCGGCTGGAGTCGGTACGGGTCGTGCGGTACCAGGACGCCCAGCGGTTCCCGGTGCCCGGCCGGGTCGCCGCGGACGGCCTGTCCTGGCGGCCCACGGGGAGCGGCAGGCTGGCGGCGGCCGCGCGGTACACCGTCGACGCCGTGGCGTTGGACGGCCACGGTCGCCGGGCGGCCCGGCACGTCTCCTTCCGCACCCTCGTCCCGGACCACCGCTTCATCGGCTACGTCACCCCGCAGAACGGCGCCACGGTCGGCACGGGAATGATCGTCTCGCTGGAGTTCAACCGCCCGATCCGCGACAGGGCGGCCGTGCAGCGCGCGGTCCGAGTGGTGGCCCGTCCCGCGGTGCCGGTGGCCCCGCACTGGTTCGGCGACGACCGCCTCGACTTCCGGCCCGAGCACTACTGGAAACCCGGTACGCGGGTCAGGGTGGAGCTGCGGTTGCGGGACGTGGCGGCGTCGCCGGGCGTCTACGGGCTCCAGCACAAGACGATCACCTTCACGGTGGGCCGCAGCCAGGTGAGCCGGGTCGACGCCGCCGCGCACACCATGCAGGTCCGCCGCGACGGACGGCTCATCGGCACGCTGCCCATCACCGCCGGCGCCCCGAAGACCACCACGTACAACGGCAAGATGGTGGTCAGCGAGATGCTGGCGGTCACCCGCATGAACGGCCGCACGGTCGGCTTCGGCGGCGAGTACGACATCCCCGATGTGCCGCACGCCATGCGGCTCACATCCTCCGGCACGTTCCTGCACGGCAACTACTGGGCCCAGGGTGTCTTCGGCACCGACAACGTCAGCCACGGCTGTGTGGGGCTGCGCGATGTGAAGGGGGGAAGCTCCAGCACGCCGGCGGGATGGTTCTTCGAGCGCAGCCTCGTCGGGGACGTGATCGAGGTGGTGAACTCCGCCGACCGCCTCGTCGACCCCGGCAACGGGCTCAGCGGCTGGAACATGAGCTGGCGCCAGTGGCGCGCGGGCTCGGCCTGACAGGCAGAGGCCACCCGGGCATCCGCCCCCCGGCTCGCGTGAACCCCGCGGCGCCCCGGCGCGCGCCCGCGCCCGTTTCCCACGGACCCCGGCGCAGAGGGGGCATCCCTTCCGTGCGGGTACTCCGCCGCCGGTGGGTCGCTCGCGCACTCCCCGCGCCCCCGGTGAGTGCCGCCGGCCGTGCGGGGCCACCTCGGCGCCCCGGAAGGGGGCGCGAGCCGCACAACCCGTCGGCGCACGGCGAACCTCTCAACTCCCCTGTTGAGACTGAACGGTGACCATCGCGGGGAGCCTCGAAGCAGGCCGATGTGATTAATTGACGGCCAAGTGCGCGGCATGCGCGGGGAGTGAGTCTGGTCAGGCGGGCGAGGGGAGATTCATCGTGGAGGGGCGACCGACAACGGGGGCATCGGCGGGCGCGCGGCGGGGCGCCCGCCGACGACTCGGGCGCCGGAGCCGCACCGGCCCCTGGGCCCTGCTGCTCGGCACCGCGCTGCTGCTGGTCACCGCCTGCGGGGGCGGGGACTCCGGGGACGGCGACAAGAACGCCAAGGACGCCGGCAAGCCGCCCGTGCCGAACGCCGTCGTGACGATCAGCCCGAAGGACGGCGCGGCCGCCGTGGACACCACCGGCGCCCTCGAGGTCACCGCGACCGGCGGCCGGCTCACCGACGTCAAGGTGCGGGACGCCGAGGGCCACCCCGTCGACGGCGCCCTGGCGGGCGACGGCAGGAGCTGGCGCCCCGAGGGCCACCTGGCCTCGGACACCACCTACACCGTCCAGGCCAGCGCCAAGAACCCGGAGGGCCGCGCGACCTCGCGGAAGTCCACCTTCACCACCCTGAAGCCCGAGAACACCTTCGTCGGGATCTTCACCCCGGAGGACGGCTCCGAGGTAGGCGTCGGCATGCCCTTCTCGCTGCACTTCACCCGCGGCATCACGCACCCGGAGGACGTCCGGAAGAACATCCGGATCAGCACCGAGCCGGCCGTGCCCGTCAAGGGCCACTGGTTCGGCAACGACCGCCTCGACTTCCGCCCCGAGCACTACTGGAAGCCCGGCACCAAGGTCACCGCCACGCTCGACCTCGACGGCGTGGAGGGCCGGCCGGGCGTGTACGGGACCCAGGCCAAGTCGGTGACGTTCACCATAGGCCGCGCCCAGGTCTCCACGGTCGACGCCAAGAAGCACATGATGACCGTCGAGCGGGACGGCAAGGTCCTCAGGAAGATCCCGATCACCGCGGGCGGCCCCGGCCACACCACCTACAACGGCCAGCTGGTGATCAGCGAGAAGTACCGGGTGACCAGGATGAACGGCGAGACGGTCGGCTTCGGCGGCGAGTACGACATCAAGGACGTGCCGCACGCCATGCGCCTGTCCACCTCCGGCACCTTCATCCACGGCAACTACTGGG
This sequence comes from Streptomyces sp. DSM 116793, assembly GCF_057320905.1. Lineage (NCBI taxonomy): Bacteria > Bacillati > Actinomycetota > Actinomycetes > Kitasatosporales > Streptomycetaceae > Streptomyces > Streptomyces sp. DSM 116793. Next base: position 6,819,980 of record NZ_CM170494.1, read on the forward strand.
CGGGCGGCGCCTTCGGGAACTACAACGCCAGCCACGGCTGCGTGGGCCTGAAGGACGTCAAGGGCGCCTGGGACAAGAAGCAGCCGGCCGCCTGGTTCTACGACCACTCCCTCATCGGCGACGTCGTCATCGTCAAGAACTCCAAGGACAAGCAGATCCAGCCGGACAACGGTCTCAACGGCTGGAACATGTCCTGGGCGGACTGGACGAAGTAGCCCACGGAGCGAAGCGGCCCATGGCGTGGGCATGCCGCGCCGCGCCCGCGGGTACGGCATGCCCCACCCGAGGCACGGGGCACGGGGTCCGAGGCACGGGGCACGGGGTCCGAGGCACGGGGCACGGGGTCCGAGGCACGGGGCACGGTCCCCAACCGCGGCCCGGCGCCCGCTCGCCCCGGCCCCCGGCGCGACCTCACCCCCGGCCCGGCCCTCGCCCGGGCCCGCGCACTCGCCGGGGCCCCGGCCCCCGCCGCCGTTAACCGCCGCTAACCTGCTCTGCATGACTGTGCATCTCGAAGTCGCCGACGCGGTCGGCGTGCTGCGCCTCGACCGGCCGCCCATGAACGCGCTGGACACCGCCATGCAGGACCGGCTGAAGGAACTGGCCGAGGAGATCACCGACCGCGCGGACATCCGCGCCGTGGTGATCCACGGCGGCGAGAAGGTCTTCGCGGCCGGCGCGGACATCAAGGAGATGCAGGGGATGGACCACGCGGCGATGGTCGTCCGCTCCCGTGCCCTGCAGGACTCCTTCACCGCGGTCGCCCGGATCCCCAAGCCGGTGGTCGCCGCGGTCACCGGCTACGCCCTCGGCGGCGGCTGCGAGCTGGCGCTCTGTGCCGACTACCGCATCGCCGCCGAGGACGCGCGGCTGGGGCAGCCCGAGATCCTGCTCGGCCTGATCCCGGGCGCCGGCGGCACCCAGCGCCTCGCCCGGCTGATCGGCCCCTCGCGCGCCAAGGACCTGATCTTCACGGGCCGTCATGTGCGCGCCGCCGAGGCGCTCGCGATCGGCCTGGTGGACCGGGTGGCGCCCGCTGGCGAGGTGCTCGAACAGGCGCACGCCTGGGCGGCCGGGCTCGCCAAGGGCCCGGCGCTCGCGCTGCGCGCCGCCAAGGAGGCCGTGGACCGCGGCCTGGAGACGGACATCGACACCGGTCTCGCCATCGAGCGCAACTGGTTCGCGGGCCTGTTCGCCACCGAGGACCGCGCGCGCGGTATGCGCAGCTTCGTCGAGGAGGGCCCGGGCAAGGCACAGTTCAGCTGAATGCCTCTTTCGGGTTATCCGATCCGGTTACGGGAGACATGCCCGAAGCGCCACGAGCGCGCTCGGTCACATTCCGAACGCATACGGTAACAGCAGGTCAGTGGCCGCGATTCGGGACTCCGTATGTCGCTGGCACATGCTGTATGACTACCCGTTCGCGGTGGACTGCTCCGGGGTGATTCCCGCGAACGGCCCCGGAGGGTGCTCCGGGCGGCCATGATGGGGGCATGGCGGGGCTGGAGGGTGTCGAACAGCCGCGGCGGCACGCGAGTGCGACCGCGGCACGCTGGTCACCGGCGGTCGAGGACGAACGGGCGCTTGAGGCGCTGGAGCTGTTCGGCAACCCCGCCGAGACGGAGGTGCGGCTGCCGTCGCGTCCGGAGTCCGCGGCCACGGCCCGCCGGCTCGCCCAGGTGGTCGTGCTGCGCCAGTGGGGCCTCGGCCCGAAGGTCACCGAGGAGACGGTGCTGCTCGTCTCCGAGCTGGTGGGCAACGCCGTCCGGCACACCGGCGCACGGTGCTTCGGGCTGCGCATGCGGCTGCTGCGTGGCCGGGGCTGTCTGCGGGTGGAGCTGCGCGACCCCTCGCGCGGCCTGCCCTGCCTGATGCCCGTGCACGAGCTGGACGTCTCGGGCCGGGGGCTGTTCCTGGTGGACCAGCTCTCCGACCGCTGGGGCGTCGACCTGGAACCGCACGGCAAGGCCACCTGGTTCGAGATGCGCCTCCCGGAACGCTGACGGTTGCCGGCGCGTGCCGGTGTGCCGGTGTGCCGGCGAACGCAGCAGCCCCCGCTCGCCTTCTTGGGGCGCGCGGGGGCTGCTGTCGGGGTGCCGCGGCTCTCGGGGGATGGTGAGCCGCGGCCGTCTGCGGAGCGCCACCGCGTGGGTGGCGGCGCTGTCTTCGACTATGGCAGGCCATGCCCGTTGCGCCAAAAGAACCATTCACGCAATGCGGGGCGCAAGCCCCAAGACGTGCGTGCAATCCCAGGTGAGATACGCCACTTGCCTGCGAAAGCCCGGTCGATGGCCCGGTTTCGGATCGATCGCCATCCGCCGCCCCGGCGTGTCGGGCGCCGCCGGATTGCCGTCGGGCGACGTCGGGCATGACACCGATGCCGGAACACATCTCGCCGAGCGGAGCGTTCGGGGTGAATCTGCTGTATGTGTACCGATCCTTCATCAGACGCGTCGGCGCCCTGCTGGGCTGCACCCTGCTCGCCGCCCTCGCGGGCTGCGGCACGTCCTCCGGCGAGAAGGGCACCAAGGAGCGCGGTTCCGCCACGCCGACCCCGGCGGCCGCCCGCACGTCCGCGGCCCCCGCGCCCGTGGACGGGCTGCCCGGCATGCCTCCGCTGCTCGACCCGAAGGACGTGTACGCCGCCGATCGTCCGAACAGGCTCTCGCCCGTGGTGCGGGACTTCCCGACCCGGGTCTACGTGCCCAACACCAACTCCAACACCGTCTCGGTCATCGACCCCGCGACGTTCCGCGTCACCGAGACCATCAAGGTCGGCGAGCAGCCCCAGCACGTCGTGCCCTCCTGGGACCTCAGGACACTCTGGGTCAACAACGACCTGGGCAACTCCCTCACTCCCATCGACCCGAAGACCGGCAAGGCGGGGCAGCCCGTCGACGTGCACGACCCCTACAACCTCTACTTCACGCCTGACGGCAAGTACGCCGTCGTGATGGCCTCGCGCGACCGCGAGCTGGTCTTCCGGGACGCGCACACCATGGCGGTCAGGAAGACCGTGCCGGTGACCTGCGCCGGCGTGAACCACGCCGACTTCTCCCCGGACGGCAGGTACTTCATCGTCTCCTGCGAGTTCTCGGGCGAGCTGCTCAAGGTCGACACCGCGCGGATGGCCGTCGTCGGCCAGCAGCGGCTGCCGCTGGAGGGGGCGATGCCCCAGGACGTCAAGATCGCACCGGACGGCGGCGCCTTCTACGTCGCCGACATGGAGGCGGACGGCGTCTGGATCCTGGACGGCAGAACCTTCGGCAAGCCCACCCTGCTGCCCACCGGCCAGGGCGCCCACGGTCTCTACGTCAGCCGCGACTCCAGGCGGATGTACATCACCAACCGCGGCGAGGGCACCATCTCCCTGTTCGACTTCCGGCAGCACAGGCTCACCGGGAAGTGGCGGCTCCCGGACGGCGGCAGCCCCGACATGGGCGGCGTCTCCGCGGACGGCAAGGTGCTCTGGCTGTCCGGGCGCTACGACTCCGAGGTGTACGCCATCGACACCGGCACCGGCGCCCAGCTCGCCAGGATCCCCGTCGGCAGCGGACCGCACGGCCTCGCCGTCTACCCGCAGCCGGGGCGCTACTCGCTCGGCCACACCGGCGTCTTCCGCTGACGCGGGGCACCGTGGGGCTTGAGTCTCCACCGGCTGGAGGGCCCAGACTCCTCAGCATGATCGATGACGGCACGCAGCTGCTCACCATCGGGCAGCTCGCCCGGCGCACCGGACTGCCGGTGCGCACCATCCGCTACTGGTCCGACGAGGGCGCCCTGCCGCCCGTCGCCAGGTCGGAGGGCGGCTACCGGCTGTACGACGCCGCGTCCGTCGCCCGCCTCGAACTCGTCCGCACCCTCCGCCAGCTGGATCTGCCGCTCGCCGACGTGCGCAGGGTGCTGGCCGGCGAGGTGACGGTCGCGCAGGTCGCGGACGCCCATGTGGCGGCGCTCGACGCGCAGATCCGGAGCCTGCGGATCACCCGGGCCGTGCTGTCCACCGTCGCACAACGCGGTTCGACCGCGGAGGAGATGACACTGATGAACAGACTCGCCCGGCTCTCCGCCGCCGAGCGGCAGCGGATCATCGACGACTTCGTCAGCGAAACCTTCCGGGACCTGGACACCGTCGACCCCGACATCCGCGAACGGATGCGCCGGACCTCCGTGGACCTTCCCGACGACCCCACGCCCGAGCAGGTGGACGCCTGGGTCGAGCTGGCGGAACTCATGCAGGACCCGCAGTTCAGGGCCATGATGCGGCGCATGATCGCGTTCAACGCGCAGGGCCGCACCGAGGACACCCCGCCCGGCGCCTCCGTCTGGTTCGCCAAGCGCCTGATCCAGCTCGCCGGTGGGGCACGGCAGCGCGGTATCGCACCGGAGAGCCCGGAGGCCGCCGCCGTCCTGGACGAGCTCCTCGGCGCGGACGGCGACCGGGCCGCCGTCCTGGAGCGCCTGGAGGCCGGCACGGACGCGGATGCCGCCCGCTACCGGGAACTGCTCGCCAGGGTGGCCGGCCGGCCTCCCGTCCCCGACCACCGCGAGGAGTTCGCCTGGGTGGCCGCCGCACTCCGCCACCAACTCGGCCGCTAACCTGGCTCGGACAGCAGTCCAGGCAGTGAGAAGGGGCGGAGATCCCGGTGGCGGACATCGAGGCGGCACGCAAGGCGTTCGAGCGGTTCGACGCGGATGGGGACGGGTTCGTCACGGCGGCCGAGTACAAGAGTGCGATGGCGCAGATGGGGGACTTCCATGTCACCGAGTCCGTGGCCGAGGCCGTGATTTCGGCGCAGGACGCCAACGGGGACAAGTTGTTGTCGTTCGACGAGTTCTGGGCGAACCTGAACAAGTCGTAAGGGACCGTCCTGGTTCGGCGGTGAGCCCGTCCGGGTGTCGTCCTCAGGCGCCGGACGGGCTTTCGTCGGCCTTCGGGCTCGTCCTCAGGCGCCGGACGGGCTTTCGTCGGCCTTCGGGCTCGTCCTCAGGCGCCGGACCGGCTTCATCGCTTCCCGGACCGGCATTCATCGGCCGCCGGACACGCGTTCATCGCCCCGCCGGACGGCCTTGCATCGCCCGCGGTACCGGATGGGTTCTCCGTACCCGTCCTCATGCCCCGCTCTCCACGCGCCTGGCCCGTACCGTCCAGCGGCCGTCGTGGCGGGTGAGGCGGACGGGGTGGGCGAAGCAGGCGCTGACCTGGTCGCTGGTGAGTACCTCGGTGACCGGCCCGGACGAGAGGGTGCGGCCGTCGCGGAGCAGCATGGCGTGGGTGGTGCCGGCCGGGAGTTCCTCCAGGTGGTGCGTGACCAGGACCGATGCCAGGGCGGGATGGGCCGCGGCGAGGGAGTCGAGGCTGTCGATGAGCTGCTCGCGGCCCGCCACGTCCAGGCCGGTGGCCGGCTCGTCGAGGAGCAGCAGACGGGGGCTGGGCATCAGGGCGCGGGCGATCAGTGCCCGGCCGCGCTCGCCCTGGGAGAGCGTCGGCCAGCGGGCCGCCGCGCGGGCGCCGAGGCCCAGCGTGGCGATGAGGCGGTCGGCCCGCTGCTCCTGCTCCGGCGTCGGGCGCCAGCGCGGCAGCCGCTCCACCGTGTTCGTCAGACCGGTCAGCACCACCTCGCGGACCGGGAGCGGCGAGCGCAGCGGATGGCGCGGATTGACATGGCCGACATACGAGCGCAGCTCGCGCAGGTCGACCCGGCCCAGTGTCCTGCCCAGCACCCGCACACTGCCCTGAGTGGGGTGCACCAGGGCGCCCAGCAGGCTGAGCAGGGTGGTCTTGCCCGCGCCGTTGGGCCCGAGCAGCGCCCAGTGCTCGCCCGGCCGCACGGTGAGCGAGACGTCCTGGAGGATGGGCCGGCCGTCGCGCACCACCTGTACGTCTCGGGCGTCGAGGACCGGCGCGGGCGGGGCCGCGAGGGCGCCGGCCGCGGAGGCCGGCTCGGGAAGCAGACCGGTGAACGTCATGGTCGGCAGCCTAACGTCGGGTGGTCCACCGCCCGCGAGCCGCATCCCTCCTGCCGGGGCGAGCCCCCTTCCTCCTGCCGGGGCAGCCCATCCCCCTGCCGGGCGAGTCGCATCCCCTGCCGGGCCCGCCCGGCCTCGCCCTACTGGAGCGACGTCGCCCAGTCCCGCAGGGCCGCCGCGCTCTTGAAATCCGCCACGTTCTTGTCGAGCGGGGTGCTGCTGTACTGGTGAATGGTCCAGTTGGCCTTGATGCGGGGCTTTCCCGCGGTGACGTGGTCGGCGATCCACAGGCCGTCTCCCGCGTAGGAGGTCGTGTCGTGGTTCAGCCAGAAGTCGCGGTTGCAGTACAGCATGACTCTGTGTGTCGGGCGCAGCCGCTTCACCTCCCTGATGAACGCGTCCTTCTCGGCATTGCTCGCCGCCGTGCCCTCACCGGTGTACTCCCAGTCCGCGGCGAGCAGATCCTCCTCGACCGATGCGCACTTCTCGACGAAGTACGCCGCCTGTGCCTTGATGTTGCCGGGCCACAGGAAATGGTAGAAGCCGACCACGCACCCCGCGTCCCGCGCCTTCTTCGCCTGGTCCGCCTGTTTCGGGTTGATGTACGACCGGCCTTCCGTGGCCTTCACGAAAACGAAATCGAGGCCGTCCGTGTCGAATGAGGACTGGTAAGAACTGACGTCGATGCCGTGCAGCATGCGCAACCGCCTTCCGAATACCGCGTGAGCGAATATCTCTGCCTCTGGACGTTCCCTGCACACGGCGCGCCGACCCTTTTCCGCCGGGCGATGAAGCCGCACGGTGTCCTGCACCCCGTCTCTGCGCCCGGGCGTGCCACCGTGAATACGCCCCCCGGCCGCCGCGCGCTGCCGTGTGCCGCCGCACGCCGCCCTCATCGCCCCTGCCGCGCCGTCCGACGAGCGTAGGCACAGAAGGCTGTCACTCTCCATTCTTTCCATGTCGTGTCGATGGGCCCGCACTTCTGGAAACCGCTGGACATCCGATGATTAGGGAGTGCCCCTCGAAGGTCGAACGCCACCACGGCCGCCGGCACTTGGAAATGGGAATCCGACTTCCTGGATAGGTGTTCTGAGGCTTGACCCCCCATAAACCTCCGATGTTAACTGCCTGTTGCTCCGATGCGTCTCACTGCCCCGCAGAGCCGCCCCGCGCGGGCAGAACGAGCGCCCAGGTTGTTTCCGCCCCCCTCACAACCCCTGGGAGTAACCCCGATGAGAATCCCCAGACTCGTCGCCTCGCTGGTCGCCGCGGTCTGCGTGGCGGCGACCGGCGCCGGCGTCCCCGCCTCGGCCGCCCCACCCCGCCCCGCCTCGGCCACCGACGCCGCCTTCAGTACCGCGTCCGGAGCGCTCGACGTGGACTACGGCCGTTACCTCTCGAAGCACGACATCGTCTACAACCGGCCCAACACCGACCCCAGGTACGGCCTCACCGTCGGCAACGGCCGGATGGGCGCCATGGCCTGGCAGCAGAACGGCCTGACCATGCAGGTGTCGGGCGTCGACAACTCCCAGCAGAGCGCCTTCGGCGGCGGCCTGGTCGACCTGCGGACCACGCCCGCCATGGAGGACGGCTACTCCCGCTACGAGCAGCGGCTCTCCCTCTACGACGGCACGCTGACCACCCGCTACGACGACGACCGCACCGTCACCGTGCTGGGCGCGCCCGGCTCCGAGGTGATGGGCATCCATGTGGAGGACGGCAGGAGCGACGTCTCCGGGGTCACCCTGGACCTCGGTCTCTGGGACGTCAGCCGGCTGGGCAACAGCGGTGACGTGCCGAACCTGGAGACCTGGAAGACGGTCAGGACCTACGCCGACGCGGACAGCGCGGGCTTCAGCCGCGGCCAGGACGATCCCCAGGGCTTCGGCTACACCCTCGCCGCCACCGTGGAGGGCGCCGCGTACACCACACAGGTCGTGGACGGCCGCACGGTACGGCTGAGTATCACGCCCGCGCACAGCTACACCGTCTGGTTCACCACCAGCAGCCGTAAGGACGTTGCTGACCACGACTCAGTCGCCCAGGCCAGAAGGGCGTTGAGTCAGATAAGGAGCGCCGGCTACGCGCGCACCCTGGACGCGTACCGGAACTGGTGGCACGCGTTCTGGCAGAAGTCGTTCGTGCAGTACTCCGACCAGTCCGGCGCGGCGGACTACATGGAGAACGTCTACTACCTGAGCACCTATATGATCGCCGCCGGCGGGTACGGCGACTATCCGTTCCACTTCATCAACGGCGTCTTCCGCTCCACCGGGGACGACACCAAGTGGAGCAACGCCTACTGGTACTGGAACCAGCGCGACGTCTACAACTCCTTCCTGGCGTCCGACCACGCCGACCTGATGAACGGCTTCAACCGTCTCTACAGCCGGAACTTCGACGCGCTGAAGGCGTTCACCAAGCAGCGGTACGGTGTCGACGGAATCTGGGTCCCGGAGACCATGGGCTGGGACGGCAACGCCCGCGGCACGGTGAACAGCGACTACACCAAGAACATCTGGTCCTCGGGCGCGGAAGCCGCGTACAACATGTACCTCCAGTACCGGTACACCAATGACACCGGCTATCTGCGGGACACCGTCTATCCGTTCATGCGCGAGGTCGTGAGGTTCTACCAGCAGATGCTGTCCCACGACGACGCGACGGGCCAGTACTACGTGGCCAACTCCAACTCCCACGAGACGTACTGGAACGTGCCCGACGCGATCACGGACCTGGCGGCGGTGCGCAACGTCTTCCCGATCGCCATCAGCGTCTCCCGACAGCTGGGACAGGACGCGGACCTCAGGCCGCGGTGGCAGGACATCCTGGACCACCTGATCGCGTACCCGTCCGACGGCAGCACCTACCTGCCGCACACCCCACCGATCGCGCAGACCCGCAACAACGAGAACGTCGCCGCGGAGCTCGTCTGGCCCTACGACCGGACCGGTATCGGCTACCCCGACCAGCAGAAGGCCATCGACACCTGGCGGGCCCGGCCCTTCCCGTACGGCAACGTCTGGTCCAACGACGCCATCCAGGCCGCCCGCCTCGGCCTCGGCGACGACGCCTTCGACGGCATGAAGACCATGCTGAACAAGTACCAGAACTACCCGAACGGGATGACCAGCAACACCAACGGCGTCTTCGAGTACCTGGGCGTCCAGCTCAACGTGATCAACGAGTCGCTGCTCCAGTCGTACAACGGCAAGATCCGGGTCTTCCCCGCGACGCCGTCCCTGTCGGGCTTCACCGGGAAGTTCACCCTGCTGGCGAACGGCGGCTTCCGGGTGAGCTCCGAGCGCGAGGCCGGCGAGACCGCATACGTCGGCATCAAGAGCCTCTACGGGAACACCACCCAGGTGGTCAACCCGTGGGGCGGCGAGGAGATCCAGGTCCGCAGGGCCTCCGACGACTCGGTGCTGCTGCGCACCACCGCCAAGGAGTTCACCCTGGACGCCGACCCGAACACGGTCTATGTCGTCGAGCGGGTCGGCAAGCCGCTGAGCCAGTACGGCCACACCACCCTCACCGGCACCGCCAACCAGTCCGCCAAGTCCCTGGCCGGGACGGGCTCCACCCTCGGACTGAACGCCTCCTGAGTTCCTCCGGCGCCCCGCCCCGCGACGCCGGCGCGGAAGCGGGCCCGCCCCGGCGGCGTCACGCTGCCGGGGCGGGTTCCTGCCCTGTGCGGCGGGCCGGCCGTTCCAGCGGGTCGGTCCGGCGCCCGGCTACACCTGGGAGCCGGGCGTGGCACCCACCGGCGCCCCGTGCCCGACGAGGTTTTCGAGGTCCGTGGCGACGGACTCGACCTCCGGCAGGGCCAGCATCCTCAGCCGAGCCGCACGGGTCGTGGCGGCGACACCGGCATCGCCGAGGATCGCACGGCAGGTGGCTTCGACGCCGTCCGCCGTGCGGTCGGTGATCTCCCGGCCGAGGCCCAGCTCCTCGACCCGTTTGGCGTTGTGGATCTGGTCGCCGAAGTGCGGGAAGACCGCCATGGGCGTGGCGGTGCGCAGGGACTCGCGGATGCTGTTGAAGCCGCCGTGGGTGATGAACACGTCGACGGACTCCAGCAGCAGCGGCTGCGGCACCCGGTTGGTGAGGTGGACATGGCCGGGCAGGTCCGTCCGGTCGACCGGCAGCCCGCTGGTGGCCACGATGACGTTGCAGTCGTCGAGCCGCGCGACGCCGTCGAGGATCTCGCGCAGGGTCTCGACCGGGTCGGAACCGGGCACGAGGGCCATCGGCGAGGGGGTGCCGGAGTTCGCCGCGGCGTGCCGCATGGGCAGGGCGGTGCCGAGGGCGACGAGCACCAGCGGACGGTCGGTGGGCAGGTCGGCGATCCAGGACGGCAGCACCGCGCGCTGGTCCACCTGGAGCGTCTGCCGGTACGAGAGGGACGCGGGCAGGTGGCGTGCGAAGGAGAAGGCGGGCGGCACGTAGTCGATACGGCCGTATGGCACGATCGACAGCGGGTCGTCCTGCTGCGGCAGGCCCAGCTTCTCGCGCACGGTGTTCAGGCTCGCGTGGATCACCGTGGGGTCTATCACGTTGCCCGCGCCCGAGGGCGTGGCCACATGCGGGATCCCGGTCTCCTCGGAGATCAGGACGGAGCTCATGTCGAGGCCGTCGCGCAGGATCAGATCCGGGCCGAAGTCGCGGACGACGGGCAGGGCGATCTCCCGCAGGCTCAGGGCGAGCGGTCCTGCCAGCGTCAGCGTCATCACCTGCATGATCTTCTGGTGCATGAGCGCGATCTTGTCCTGCGGCGGCAGGCTCCGCCCTGACTCGGCCTGCTGGGGCCGGTGTTCGGTGGGCAGGCCCGAGGTGGTGAGGGTCTCCTTGAACGCCTTCTGGCTGGTCTCACCCGAGATGGTCGGCATGCAGGGCAGCACCTGGAAGCCGTCGGGCTCGAAGACGTCGGTGAGATCAGGGGCCGTGGCCACCAGGACGTCGTGTCCGGCGGCCTTGAGAGAACGGAGCGTGGGGAGTTGGGCGCGCCCGTGCGAGGGGCTGCCGAGTGTGGTGCACAGAACCTTCAAGGACCGGACCTCTCTGTTCGTGCTTCGTCCGTAAATGGCGAGCTTTCGCCGTACGGAAGATAAGTCGGATTCTGCGGCGGAAGAGGAGGTGAGTCGGTTTTGAGCCAAGAAAATGGCTGAAAATAGCAGCGCAAAATGTATTGACCAATTCCACTTTCGCTCTCCGCTGAGCGGCGCATGCGCTGTGTGTGCGCCGTGGCCCCTGCGCCGGGTGCGCGCCGTGTGTTTCCGTGCACCCTTGTCCGGTGTGCGTTCGGTGCCCGGGCCGTGCCCGGCGGCCCGTTCCGGCACACCGTGTGCCCGCCCACCGGGTGCCGGGCCGGCTCAGCACTCGATGATGTTCACCGCGAGCCCGCCCCGGGCGGTCTCCTTGTACTTGACGCTCATGTCGGCGCCTGTGTCCCGCATGGTCTTGATCACCTTGTCCAGGGACACCATGTGGCTGCCGTCGCCGCGCATCGCCATCCGTGCCGCGGTGATGGCCTTCACCGCCGCCATGCCGTTCCGCTCGATGCACGGGATCTGCACCAGGCCCCCCACCGGGTCGCAGGTCAGGCCCAGGTTGTGCTCCATGCCGATCTCGGCGGCGTTCTCCACCTGCCGCGGACTGCCGCCCAGCACCTCGGCCAGCGCCCCGGCCGCCATCGAGCAGGCCGAGCCCACCTCGCCCTGGCAGCCCACCTCGGCCCCCGAGATCGACGCGTTCTCCTTGAAGAGCATGCCGATCGCGCCCGCCGCCAGCAGGAACCGGACCACTCCCTCGTCGTCCGCGCCCGGCACGAAGTCCAGGTAGTAGTGCAGCACGGCCGGGATGATGCCCGCCGCGCCGTTGGTGGGCGCGGTGACCACCCGTCCGCCCGCGGCGTTCTCCTCGTTCACCGCCATGGCGTACAGCGTGACCCACTCCATGGCGCGTGTCGCGGGGTCGCCCTCGGCGCGCAGCTGCCGCGCCAGGGTCGCCGCCCTGCGGCGCACCTTGAGGCCGCCCGGCAGGATGCCCTCGCGGGAGACGCCGCGCGCCACGCAGTCGCGCATGGTCGCCCAGATCTCCAGCAGCCCGGCGCGCACCTCGTCCTCGGTGCGCCAGGCGCGCTCGTTCTCCAGCATCAGCGAGGAGATGGACAGGCCCGTCTCCCGGGTGAGCCGCAGCAACTCCTCACCGGTGCGGAACGGGTACTTCAGAACGGTGTCGTCGAGCTTGATGCGGTCCGCGCCCAGGGCGGACTCGTCCACCACGAACCCGCCGCCGACCGAGTAGTACGTCTTCTCCAGCAGCGCGGTGCCCGCTTCGTCGTACGCCCACAGGGTCATGCCGTTGGCGTGGCCCGGCAGCGCCTTGCGGCGGTGCAGGACCAGGTCCTTCTCGGCGTCGAAACGGATCTCGTGGTCGCCCAGCAGCCGTATGCGCCGCTCGGCGCGGATCCGCTCCACGCGGGTGTCCGCGCTCTCCACGTCCACGGTGCGCGGCGAGCAGCCCTCCAGGCCCAGCAGCACCGCCTTGGGGGTGCCGTGTCCGTGCCCCGTGGCGCCCAGCGAGCCGTACAGCTCGGCGCGCACCCCGGCCGTGCCGGGCAGCAGGCCCTCGCCCGCGAGGCGCCGGGCGAACATCCGGGCGGCCCGCATCGGGCCGACCGTGTGCGAGCTGGACGGCCCGATGCCTATCGAGAACAGGTCGAAGACCGAGACGGCCACGGATACTCCTTGCGGTTGGCGGACGTCGTCGTCCGCCGGGAACACGAACGGTGGGGCGGCGGTGCGCCGCCCCACCACAGCGTACGTTTCACCGGAACCGGTGACGAACCGGGAGGAAGCGCGCTCCACGACGAGACGGTTGGGTCGTCACCGTCCGAAGGTGGCTGTCCCGGTCGCAGCCGGGCCACCGGCGGGTGGGGTGGTTGTGCGCGCTCACGCGGCGGGAGCCGCATATCGACACAGCCCCGTGCCCCCGGGAGTCGGGGCCGCGCCCCGGATAGGGGCGCGGGGAACTGCGCGACAAGCCGCGACGAGTCCGTCGGGTCGTCACCGTCCGAAGGTGGCTGTCCCGGTCGCAACCGGGCCCCCGGCGGGTGGGTGGCCGATCACGCCCACGCGGTGGAGCCGCACATCGACACGGCCTCGTGCCCCCAACCGGTACCGGGGCTGCCGCCGACGGTCACCGCGCCCCCTCGGGGCGCTACGCGCCGAGGCCGGGGTACAGCGGGTGCCGGGCCGCCAGCGCGGAGACGCGGGCCGCCAGCGCGTCCCGGGTCTCCGGGGAGAACGACGGCTTCAGCGTCTCCGCGATGACATCCGCGACCTCACGGAAGTCCTCCGCGGCGAACCCCCGCGTGGCCAGCGCGGGCGTGCCGATGCGCAGGCCCGAGGTGACCATCGGAGGCCGCGGGTCGTTCGGGATCGCGTTGCGGTTGACCGTGATGCCCACCTCGTGGAGCCGGTCCTCGGCCTGCCGGCCGTCCAGTTCGCTGTTGCGCAGGTCCACCAGGACCAGGTGGACGTCCGTCCCGCCGGACAGGACGGACACGCCGGCCTCGGTGACGTCCGCCCTGGCCAGGCGCTCGGCCAGGATCTTCGCGCCCTCCAGCGTGCGCTGCTGGCGCTCCTTGAACTCCTCGCTCGCCGCGATCTTGAAGGCGACCGCCTTCGCGGCGATCACATGCTCCAGCGGGCCGCCCTGCTGACCGGGGAAGACCGCGCTGTTGATCTTCTTGGCCAACTCGGCGGTGGACAGGATCACACCGCCGCGCGGGCCACCGAGCGTCTTGTGCGTGGTGGTGGTCACCACGTGGGCGTGCGGCACCGGGTTCGGGTGCAGCCCAGCCGCCACCAGGCCGGCGAAGTGCGCCATGTCGACCATCAGATAGGCGCCGACCTCGTCCGCGATCCGGCGGAACCCGGCGAAGTCGAGCTGCCGCGGATACGCCGACCAGCCCGCCACGATCAGCTTGGGCCTGGCCTCCTTGGCCTGCCGCTCCACCTCGGCCATGTCGACCTGCCCGGTGGCGTCGTCGACGTGGTAGGCGACCACGTCGTACAGCTTCCCGGAGAAGTTGATCTTCATACCGTGGGTCAGATGGCCGCCGTGCGCCAGGTTCAGGCCCATGATCGTGTCGCCCGGGTTCAGCAGTGCGAACATCGCCGCCGCGTTGGCCTGGGCACCCGAGTGCGGCTGGACGTTGGCGTGCTCGGCGCCGAACAGCGCCTTCACACGGTCGATGGCGATCTGCTCGACCACGTCGACGTGCTCGCAGCCGCCGTAGTAACGGCGACCCGGGTAGCCCTCGGCGTACTTGTTGGTGAGCACCGAACCCTGCGCGGCCATGACGGCCGCCGGGGCGAAGTTCTCGGAGGCGATCATCTCCAGGGTGGACTGCTGCCGCCGGAGCTCGGCGTCGACGGCGGCGGCGACGTCCGGGTCCAGCTCGTGGAGGGGTATGTCGAGAAGCGAGTGGGGCGAGTGAGGCGTCATCAGGGTCCCTAACGCAGTGTTCCGGGCTCTCTCCGGTCCAAGGCCGGAGCGGCCCGCGGGGCGGCCCGGCGCCGGTGCGGGGCACCCGGGCGGAGGCAGGCGGTGGACGGCGGGCTCAGCCGGCCGAGAACTCGGTGTACTCGTCGGCCGAGAGCAGGTCGTCCGGCTCCTCGGTGACGCGCACCTTGAAGAGCCAGCCGCCCTCGAACGGCGCGGAGTTCACCAGCGAGGGGTCGTCGACCACGTCTTCGTTGATCTCGGTGACCTCGCCGCTGACCGGCGCGTACAGATCGCTGACCGACTTGGTCGACTCCAGCTCGCCGCAGGCCTCGCCCGCGGTGACCGTGGAGCCGGCCTCGGGGAGCTGGGCGTAGACGACGTCGCCGAGGGCGTTGGCCGCGAACTCGGTGATGCCGATCGTCGCCACGCCGTCCTCGGCGGGCGACACCCACTCGTGCTCCTTGCTGTAGCGAAGCTGCTCGGGGTTGCTCATGGGGTGAATTCTCCTGTACGCGGGGGAGTGCTGATGAACGGACCGTCTCGCGATGCAAGACGGGGCGCGTGGGCCCGGTCACGGTCGCGCCGGGCGGAGACAGGGCGCGGGGCGGGCCGAGGGAGCGCACGGGGTCGGGAGCGCGCCGCCGGCTGCCCGCGGATCACTTCTTCCGCTGGTAGAACGGCAGGGCCACCACCTCGTACGGCTCATGGCTGCCGCGGATGTCGACCGCCACGCCCGGCGTGCCCGACGCCGCGTGCTCCGCGTCGACGTAGGCCATCGCGATCGGCCTGCCCAGCGTCGGCGACGGGGCGCCCGAGGTGACCTCGCCGATCACCGTACCGTCCGCGGCGGCCACCACGGCGTAGCCCGCGCGCGGCACCCGGCGGCCCTCGGCGACCAGCCCGACGAGCTTGCGGGGCGGGGCGCTCTCGGCGCGCCGGGCCGCCTCCTGGAGCGCGGCGCGCCCCACGAAGTCACCCGGCTTGTCGAACTTCACCACCCGGCCGAGGCCCGCGTCGAAGGGCGTCAGCGCGGTGCTCAGCTCGTGCCCGTACAGCGGCATGCCCGCCTCCAGGCGCAGCGTGTCCCGGCACGACAGGCCGCACGGCACCAGGCCCGCGCCCGTGCCCGCCTCGGTGAGCGCCGCCCAGAGGCGCTCGGCGTCCCCGGGCGCCACGAACAGCTCGAAGCCGTCCTCGCCGGTGTACCCCGTACGGGCGATCAGCGCGGGGACGCCGGCGACGGTGCCGGGGGCGCCCGTGTAGTACTTCAGGTCCGCGAGCGGGACGTCGGTGAGCGGGGCGAGGATGCCCGGGGAGGCGGGGCCCTGGACGGCGAGCAGGGCGTAGGCGTCGCGGTCGTCGCGCACCACCGCGTCGAAGCCGGCGGCCCGCTCGGTGAGCGCGGCGAGGACGGTTCCGGCGTTGGCGGCGTTCGCCACGACCAGGTACGCGGGGGACTCCCGGGGCTCGGGGGCCGCCTGTCCCGTGGCGGGCTGCGGCGCCGTGCCCGGCCGGCCGGCGGCGAGGTGGTAGACGATCAGGTCGTCCAGGATGCCGCCGTCCGCACGGCAGATCATCGTGTACCGCGCGCGGCCCGGCTTCAGGGCGCCGATGTTGCCGACCAGGGCGTGGTCGAGCAGGGCGGCGGCGCCCGGCCCGGTGACGGTGATCTCGCCCATGTGGGAGAGGTCGAAGAGACCGGCGGTGGTCCGCACGGCCTGGTGCTCGTCGCGCTCGCTGCCGTACCGCAGCGGCATGTCCCACCCGGCGAAGTCGGTCATGGTGGCGCCGAGCGAGCGGTGCACCGCGTCGAGAGCGGTGCGGCGGGACTGGGGGGCGTCATGGGGCATGGCTGGCTCCCGGGGGCAGAACAGGGCGGACGAGATCGGTCCTCCCCCTCTGTCATCGGAACCTGAGAGGTTCGCCGAGAGCCCCGTCCCGCAGGAGACGTCCGGGCGTCCTGGCTTGCACCTTGGGTGGGGCCGCCGGTCGGGCGGCCCGCTTTCCAGAATTGCCTCACCCGCGCGGTACGGGGCCTGAGAGATTCAAGGGAGGACTTGCTCCTTCGGCGCCCCGGCCGATGGCCGGAGGCTCTCCCGCGCGGATTCAAGCGGCCGGTATGCAGTTGGCGCGCACATCATCGCACGGCGCGCGCTCCTCCACGCCCCCAGGCGTGGCCGGTAAGCCCGGCAGGCTTGGCCGGTGCGCCCGGCAGGCGTGGCCGGTGCCCCGTCAGGGGGCGCGAGGCGAATCGCGCGGCGCGCTGGGGAGTGCGTGCTCCGAGTGGGGTGAACCGGGTTCACGGGCCGCGGTGCGACGTCGGCGCTTCGGTGAGCAGCCGCGGTGCGGCTCGGGCCGGTGCGACGGCGGCCGGTCGGCCCTCCTTCGGGGTGCGAGGGCCCGCGTGTGATCGGTGGGGGCCGTGCGACACGCGCGGAGCGCGCTTGTGGACGGGGTGCCGCCATGTGTCGCATTACCGTTTCTTTGCACTTGACGACGGGCAGACCACGTACCAGCCGGCCCGGACAGACACAGAGGGCCGGGACAGCTTGGGGGAGGCCGATCACGGTGGACGGTCCGATCACGGCACGCGGCGCGCACGCCGGGGATGGAGGGGGCGCCCGGCGCGCGCTGCTCCAGGTGCCCCGTGCGCTGCCCGCCCAGGGTGCCCCGGGCGCCGTCCCCGGGCCGGGCACCGCGTCCGCCCCGGATACCGCACCGGCCCCAGGCGCCGCACCCGCCTCGGGTGGCGCTCCGGGTGGCGCGCCCTTCCCGGGCGTCGTGCGGGATCTGCGGGGGTGTGCCGGCCACGGTCCCCGGCGGTTGTCGTTCGCCGCGGGCGACCTCGTCGTGGTCTCCGGGCTGCCGGGGAGCGGCAAGTCCACGCTGATGCGGCGGGCGGTGCCGGGGCCCCGGATCGACTCCCAGGACGCCCGCGAGTGGTGGGCGCGGCGCCTGCCGCGGTGGGTGCCGTATGCGGTCTACCGGCCTCTGGTCCGGGTCTCGCACTATGCGCGGCTGCGCCGCGCGCTGCGCAGTGGCGCGGGGGTCGTCGTGCACGACTGCGGGACGCAGGCGTGGGTGCGGTGGTGGCTCGCGCGTGCGGCGGTGCGGCGTGCCGCGGCTCTGCACCTGGTGCTGCTCGATGTGGCGCCGGGTGCGGCCCTGGCCGGGCAGGGGGCGCGGGGCCGCAGGGTCTCCCGGTACGCCTTCCTGCGGCATCGCAGGGCGGTGGGGAGGCTGGTGCGGGGGCTGACGGCCGGGCGGGTGCCGCGGGGCTGTGCGTCGGCGGTTCTCCTGGATCGGGCTGCGGCCGACGACCTGTGCGCGATCGGCTTCGGTGCGGTGCCCGCACGGTGGTGAGCCGACCCTCCGGGGTCACCCCCGGTGGGGTGCGCCGGTTGTTCTCCGGACCTCGGCGCGGCCGCCGGTCGCTCGCGCCCCACCCGGCGGAGCCCGCATGGACGCGCCCTGCGCCCATTCGGCGCCCCTCGATGGGGTGGTGCCGGTTGTCTGAGGACCACCAGCCCAGTGGGTGGTTGCCCGCGCAGTTCCCCGCGCCCCTTCAAGACGGGGCTGCGCCCCGACAGGTCGCACGGCTGGTCCTGGGGACACCTCCCACGCCCCGGGCACTGGGCCCTGGGGGCGCCGAAGGCGCCGGAAAGGGGCGCGGGGAACTGCGCGAGCGACCCACGACTAACTGGTGGTCCTCAGACAACCGATGCCACCCCGCTGAGGGGGCGCCGGAGGCGCATGGGAAGGGGCGCGGGGAACTGCGCGAGCGACCCACCACCGACTGGTGGTCCCCAGACAACCGGTACCACCCCACCGAGGGGGGCCGAAGGCGCTTCGAAAGGGCGCGCGGCCGCGTCCATACGCGCTCTGCCGCGTGGACGCGAGCAACCCACGATCGCCGCAAGGTCCGCACACCACGGAGCCACCCGCCACGAGGGCGGGGCGCCGCAGGCGGTCCGGAGGGCTGACGTCGGGTTAGGGTGCCAGCCGCAGCAGGGAGCGGCTGCGCACACGGCAAAGGTGCCGGCGCACAAGCAGGACGCAAGGATTGAGAAGCATGGACATACCGCCACAGGCCATGACCCACCCCCACAGCGGCTGGCCGGCCAACGAGCTCGAAGAGGTGCTGGCCGCCTCCCTGGGCGCCCCGGGGGCGGCATCGGCGGGCGCCCGCATCCTGGAGGTCCTGTCCCGCAGCGCCCTGTGGGTGCCGCTGCCCAACGGCGGCGGCCCCCACACCCCGGCGCTCGACCTGCCCACCATGGAACTGAACGGCCAGGCCTACGTCCCCGTCTTCAGTTCTGAGCAGCAGTTCCGGCAGATCGTCGGTGACCACATGGCGTACACCATCGCGCCCGCAGTGGAGTTCGCCCGCGGGCTCCAGCCGCAGCTGGGCATGGCCGTCAACCCGGACGGCACGGTCGGCATACCGCTGCCGCCGCCCGCCGTCGCCGAACTCTGCCGCGCCGGGCGGACCCCGCTCGACGGGCCCGCGAGCGGTGGCCGGGTGCGCCTCTTCGAGCCCGACTGGCAGGAGGACCCGGTGGACTTCCTGGCCGCCGCCGCCGAGGAGTTCGCCGGCGCGGCACCCGCCGGCGCCGCCCTCCACCCCGGCCTGCCGGGCGCCGGGCAGGCCCCGGGCGCCGTGCGCAGCGCCCGGCGCTGCCTCGCCAGCATCGAGGGCGACGACCCCGTCCTGTTCATCGGGGTCGAACTGGCCCCCGGGGCGCCCGGCGCCCCCCTGGAGCAGTGGGGCACGGAGCAGTGGGGCACGGAGCAGTGGGGACCGGAGTTCGACGCCCGCGAGGCGCCGTTGGCCGCCCTGGGACGCGCACTCGGCCGCGTCCCGGTCCGCTGGCCCGTCAACCTGGTCCTGCTGGACGTCACTCAGGACCCGGTGGCCGAGTGGATGCGTGAGAAGGTCACCCCCTTCTACACGTGGGCCCCGTGAGCCGGCTCTACACGTGGGCCCCGTGAGGCGGCCGGGCACCGCCGCGGGGGCCGGTCCGCCCGCCTCTGGACGGGCGAGCGGGGCGGTATCGGCCGCGGGTGCGTCAAGTCGGTCGCCGACCGTGCCGCTTAAGCTGGTTTCATGACCCGGACGGGCCGGAGCGGGGCGCCGCGGTTCCCCGGGTGCGGTTCGGCCCGGTCGCGGCGGTCCGGACGGCCGGAAACGTCAGTGCGTCACAGTGGATGCTTCGAAGGAGCGGTCAAGGGTGAGTGCGTCGGGCACGGCAGCGGCCGGGCAGGTCGAGCACATGCTGCGCCAGGTGACGCCCGGGCGCTATGACGCCTACGAGGCGCTGCTCCAGGCGCTCGCCGACCCCGCCACCGGGCAGGTGTACATGCTGCTGTGGCACGGGCAGGCCGGCTCCCCGGACGCCCAGTACGGGAACATGCAGGTCGACGGCCTCGGCTACGCCCCCTGCGTCACCTCCGCCCAGGAGCTGGCCGCAAGCGGCTGGAACAGGGCGTACGAGGTGGTGGGCGGCCTGGAGGTGGCCCGCGCGCTCTACCCCGATCACTACGGGCTCTGGCTGAATCCGCATGCACCGGGCGGCGGCGTCGGGATCCCCTGGCTCGACCTGCGGCGGATGGCCACCGGTCTGGACCGGCAGCCCGCCGGACCGCTGCGGATGAGCGATCCGACCATCGAGATCCCGCAGTTCTACGCCCTCCTCACCCAGCACGCGCACCGCACCCCCGCGGTGCGCTCGTTGCGTCGTGCCTGGGTGCAGCCGGCGCTGGGCTCCCCCTACCTGGCCATCGGGCTCGACGTGTACGACACCAGTCCGCCTGCCGTGGAGGCGGTGCGGGCGATGATGCAGCAGTCCATCGGGGCGGTGCCGGAGGGGTTGTCGGTGTCGACGGTGGCGCTCTTCGACGAGCACGATCCGGTGGCGATGTGGTTGCGGGAGTGTGCGCGGCCGTTCTACGACCGGGAGGCGCACGGTGCGGCGGGCCTTCCCGGTGCCCCGGGCGGCCCGGGTGCGCCGGGCGCCCCGGGGCTTCCGGGAGCCCCCGGTGTCCCCGGTCCCGGTGCCCCCGGTCCCGGTGTGCTGGGGCTTCCCGGCTCGCCACCGGCCCCGACCGCGGGGTACGGCTATCCGCCGCCGGCCGGCTACTGAGCCGCCGCCGCCTCGGAGGGGCGGTGCCACTCGGAGGGCGCGCGGTGCCAGGTGTCTCCGATTCGTACGGCGAGGCGGGTGGGTGGTTCCTCGCGCGGTGCCCCGCGCCCCCTTCAGGGCGCCTGTGGCGCCCCCGGGGGAGGCCGGCACAAGACCCCGATCCGTGGTGGTTGCCGGACCTCCCGTGGTGGTTGTCGGACCTTGCGGCGGTGGGGGCCTGGTCGCGGAGTTCCCGCGCCCCTATCGTGCGTCTGCGGTGGCCCTTCCCAGGGGTCCGCGGGACCCGGTCGGGCCGGGAAAATGACTTGACCTCAGCGGTCGCCACAGTGAGTCATGTGAATGTTACTGGGGGGAAATATGTCATCCCGGGTAACTGTTGCTCACTTTTGGTGAACAACCGGGTGGCTTATCGCCTCACTTGCGCCGCTTGTCCGGGTTCGTAGGGTGTCCGACCCCCGAATTCCCCCGTCCGGATAACGGAACGTCCCAGACGGCATCACGGTTAGGCATCCATTCCCTGCCAAGTCTGGCAACAGATCAGGACCGCAATGAAGACTCCCCCTCCAAGGGGCGGTCGCTCCTGCGTACGAAACGGACGGATCAGGCCGCCACAGCGGCATGTGTGGGCCGGTAACCGCCGGTTGAGAGGGGTCCCTGGCACGATGACGGCACCATTGCACGAGCCGACCGCGGAAGCGGCCCCCAGTGCGGCCGAAGAGGCGTCGGTCGCCAAAGGCGGGTCGCAGCAGGCGGTCCAGGGCCGGTCGCTCGGCCGGATCGCCTGGGAGCGCCTCAAGCGCGACAAGCTCGCACTGACCGGTGGCATCGTTGTCCTGGTACTGATCCTGATCGCGATCCTCGCGCCCGTGATCGCGCATCTGGTCGGCCAGGACCCCGAGACGCACCACGAGAACCTGATCGACCCGCTCTTCTCGACGCCCAAGGGCTCGCTGGGCGGCATCAGCGGCGACCACCCCTTCGGTGTGGAGCCGGTGAGCGGCCGGGACGTGTTCGCGCGGATCGTCTACGGCGCCCGGATCTCGCTCCTCGTGGGCTTCCTGTCCGCGGTGGTGGCGGTCATCATCGGCACCGTGCTCGGCATCCTGGCCGGCTTCTTCGGCGGCTGGGTGGACTCGATCATCAGCCGTGTCATGGACGGTCTGCTGGCGTTCCCGCAGCTGCTGTTCATCATCGCGCTGGTCTCCGTCATGCCGAGCCAGATGCTGGGTCTCAGCGGCACCAACGTGCGCGTCTTCGTGATGATCCTGGTGATCGGCTTCTTCGGCTGGCCCTACGTCGGGCGTGTGGTGCGCGGACAGACGCTCTCACTGCGCACGCGCGAGTACGTCGAGGCGGCGCGGAGTCTCGGCGCCGGGCGGCTCTACATCCTGTTCAAGGAGCTGCTGCCCAACCTGGTCGCGCCCATCATCGTGTACACGACGATGATGATCCCGACCAACATCCTCACCGAGGCGGCACTGAGCTTCCTGGGCGTGGGCGTCAAACCGCCCACCGCCTCCTGGGGGCAGATGCTCTCGAATGCGATCGACTACTACGACTCGGACCCCATGTACATGGTGATCCCCGGCGTGGCGATCTTCATCACCGTGCTTGCCTTCAACCTCTTCGGCGACGGCGTGCGAGACGCGCTGGACCCGAAGGGTTCTCGATGAACTGCTACCCCCAGGGACCCGTGGCCGATCCACGGGCCGCTTATCAATTCGGAGGATCCGAGATCGTGACTACCCAACGCATCTCAGGGCGGCGTAAGCACGTCTTCGCCGCTGCGACCGCGGTAGCCGCGCTGCTCGCCACGGCGGCGTGTGGCGGCGGTGGCGGCAGCGGCTCGTCGAAGGACGGGGCGGCCGGCTTCGACGCCGGTAACAACAAGGTCGCCCAGGCGTCGCTCGTCAAGAAGGGCGGCACGCTGAAGTTCGCCGGTACCCAGGACTTCGACTCGCTGGACACCACGCGGGCGTACTACGGCAACTCCTGGAACTTCATGCGGTACTACAGCCGCCAGCTCGTCACCAACAAGCCCGCGCCGGGCAAGGCGGGCGCGGAGGTCGTTCCGGACCTCGCCACCAGCAAGGCGAAGATCACGGACGGCGGCAAGACCTACACGTACACGCTGCGGGACGGGATCACCTGGGAGGACGGCAAGCCGATCACCTCCAAGGACATCAAGTACGGCATCGAGCGCGTGTGGGCGCAGGACGTGCTGTCCGGCGGGCCGATCTACCTCCAGCAGGTGCTGGATCCGAAGAAGACCTACCCGGGTCCCTACAAGGACAAGTCCGCCGACCACCTGGGTCTGAAGGCGATCTCCACGCCGGACGACAAGACCATCGTCTTCCACCTCCCGAAGCCGAACTCCGACTTCGAGGAGATGCTGGCGCTGTCGTCGGCCTCGCCGGTCCGGCAGGACAAGGACACCAAGTCCAAGTACGGCCTGCACCCGTTCTCCTCCGGCCCGTACAAGTTCCAGTCGTACGCCCCGGGCAAGTCGCTCGTGCTGGTCCGCAACCCGAACTGGAAGCAGTCCTCGGACCCGGTCCGCAAGGCGTACCCGGACAAGATCACCGTCACCCTCTTCTCCAACGCCAACGACCTGGACCAGCGCCTGATCCAGGGCGACTACGACCTGGACCTGAGTCAGACGGGCATGTCGCCGCAGGGCCGCACCGAGGCCCTGAAGCAGCACAAGGGCAACCTGGACAACCCGGTCTCCGGCTACATCCGGTACGCGACCTTCCCGCAGACCGTGAAGCCGATGAACAACATCCACTGCCGTAACGCGGTGATCTACGGTGCCGACCACAAGTCGCTCCAGACCGCCCGCGGCGGCCCGGTGGCCGGTGGCGAGATCGGCACCAACATGCTGCCGCCGTCCGTGCCGGGCGCCGAGGGCCAGAAGTACGACCCGTTCGGCTTCCTCAAGAACGACGGCGCGGCGAACATCACCAAGGCCAAGGCCGAGCTGAAGGCGTGCGGCAAGCCGAACGGCTTCAAGACCACCATCGCGGTCCGCAACAACAAGCCGGTCGAGGTGGCCACCGCCGAGTCGCTGCAGGCGGCGCTGAAGAAGGTCGGCATCACCGCCGACATCGACCAGTACGACGGCTCCCAGAGCTCCGGCATCATCGGCAGCCCGTCCAACGTCGTCAAGAAGAACTACGGCATCATCATCATGGGCTGGGGCCCCGACTTCCCGTCGGTGCAGGGCTACGGCCTGCCGCTGTGGGACAGCAAGTACATCACGCAGAGTGGCAACAACAACTTCGCCATGATCAAGGACAAGACGATCGACGGCCTGTTCGACTCCTACGTCAAGGAGATGGACCCGGCCAAGAAGGCGAAGATCGCCACGGAGATAAACCACAAGGTGATGGAGGGCGGCTACTACCTGCCGTTCACCTTCGAGAAGTTCATCAACTGGCGCTCGAACCGGCTGGCGAACGTGTACACGACCGACGCCTACAGCGGTACGTACGATTTCGTCAACCTGGGCCTGAAGAAGTAGTCCCGGCGCACCCCGCCTACGGCACGAAAGGCAGGTGAAGGCCGGCGCGGCGTGATCGCGGGCCACGTGGGGCCCTCCCCGGCGAGCAGCCGGGGAGGGCCACCGGTGGCCCGCGGTCCGCAGCGGGCCGATCGCTGTGCTCGCTTACCTCATCAGGCGGCTGATCGCCGCCGTAGTGATGCTGGTGGTCATCATCGTGGTGGTCTTCTGCATCTTCTTCCTCATCCCGAAGTGGGCGGGGGTCGATCCGGCCACAGCCTTCATCGGTAAGCAGGCCGACCCGGCCGCCGTGGAGGCGGTGCGGGAGAAGCTCGGTCTCAGCGACCCGATCTTCGTCCAGGTCTGGGAGTTCTTCAAAGGCATCTTCGTGGGCCGCACGTACGCGGCCGGCGGTGACGTGACCCACTGCGCGGCGCCGTGCTTCGGCTACTCCTTCCGCAGTGAGCAGGCGATCTGGCCGGTGCTCACCGACCGGTTCCCGGTCACGCTGACCCTGGCGCTCGGTGCGGCCATCCTGTGGCTGCTGTTCGGTGTCGCGGCCGGCGTGCTCTCCGCGCTCAAGCGCGGCAGCCTCTGGGACCGGGGCGCGATGGTGGTCGCCCTGGCCGGCGTCTCGCTGCCCATCTACTTCACCGGTCTGCTGAGCCTTGCGGTCTTCAGCTACGGGCTCGGCTGGATCGACGCCCAGTACGTGCCCATCGGGAAGAGCTTCACCGGCTGGCTCGGCGGCATGATCCTGCCCTGGATCACCCTCGCGTTCCTCTACGCGGCGATGTACGCCCGGATCACCCGCGCCACCATGCTGGAGATCCTGGGTGAGGACTACATCCGCACCGCCCGCGCCAAGGGCCTGCGCGAGCCCGTCGTCATCGGCAAGCACGCCATGCGTTCCACGATGACGCCGATCCTGACCATGCTCGGCATGGACCTCGGCGCCCTGATCGGCGGCGCGATCCTCACCGAGACCACGTTCAGCCTGCCGGGCCTCGGCCAGGCCGTGCTCAACGCGATCCGCACCCAGGACCTGCCCATCATCCTCGGCGTCACGCTGATCACCTCGCTCGCGGTGATCTTCGCCAACCTGCTCGTGGACATCCTGTACGCCGTGATCGACCCCCGAGTGAGGCTCGCATGACCGAACTCCACAAGAGCGGAGCGGCCGTCGGCGAACCGGTCGACGCCTCGCCCGCGCCCACCGCGTTCCTGGAGGTGCGCGACCTCAGGGTGCACTTCCCGACCGACGACGGACTGGTGAAGTCCGTCGACGGGCTCAGCTTCCAGCTGGAGCGGGGCAGAACCCTCGGCATCGTCGGCGAGTCGGGCTCCGGCAAGTCGGTGACGTCGCTCGGCATCATGGGCCTGCACACCGCCGGCCAGTACGGCAAGCGCAAGGCGCAGATCTCCGGCGAGATCTGGCTGAACGGCACCGAGCTGCTCTCCGCCGACCAGGACCAGGTGCGCAAGCTGCGCGGCCGCGAGATGGCGATGATCTTCCAGGATCCGCTCTCCGCGCTGCACCCGTACTACACGATCGGCCATCAGATCGTGGAGGCCTACCGGGTCCACCACGACGTGGACAAGAAGACCGCCAGGCGCCGGGCCGTCGAGATGCTCGACCGGGTGGGCATCCCCCAGCCGGACAAGCGGGTGGACAGCTACCCGCACGAGTTCTCCGGCGGCATGCGCCAGCGCGCGATGATAGCGATGTCGCTGGTCAACAACCCCGAGCTGCTGATCGCCGACGAGCCGACCACCGCGCTGGACGTCACCGTGCAGGCGCAGATCCTGGACCTCATCCGCGATCTGCAGAAGGAGTTCGGCTCCGCGGTCATCATCATCACTCACGACCTGGGCGTGGTCGCCGAGCTCGCCGACGACATCCTGGTGATGTACGGCGGCCGGTGCGTGGAGCGCGGTCCGGCCGAGAAGGTGTTCTACGAGCCCCGGCACCCCTACACCTGGGGCCTGCTCGGCTCGATGCCCCGCCTGGACCGTGAGCAGACCGACCGGCTCATACCGGTCAAGGGCTCCCCGCCCTCGCTCATCAACATCCCGTCCGGCTGCGCCTTCAACCCGCGCTGCCCGTACGCGGACGTCCCCAAGGACAACGTCACCCGCACCGTCCGGCCGGAGCTCCAGGAGGTCGGCGGCCGGCACTGGGCGGCCTGCCACATGACGCAGGAGCAGCGGGAGCGTATCTGGACCGAAGAGATTGCGCCGAAGCTGTGAACCAAAAGTCAACGGGCACGCAGGGCACCGCGGGCACGCAGGACACCGCGCAGCGCGACGTCCTCCTCAGGGTCAGCGGACTGCAGAAGCACTTCCCCATCAGGAAGGGGCTGCTGCAGCGGCAGGTCGGCGCGGTGAAGGCCGTGGACGGCCTGGACTTCGAGGTGCGCGCGGGCGAGACGCTGGGCGTGGTGGGCGAGTCGGGCTGCGGCAAGTCGACGATGGGCCGGCTGATCACGCGGCTGCTGGAGCCGACCGCGGGAACGGTCGAGTTCGAGGGCCGGGACATCACCCACCTCGGCGTCGGCGGGATGCGCCCGATGCGCCGCGACGTCCAGATGATCTTCCAGGACCCGTACTCGTCGCTGAACCCCCGGCACACCATCGGCACCATCGTCGGGGCCCCCTTCCGGCTGCAGGGCGTCACGCCCGACGGCGGCATCAAGAAGGAGGTCCAGCGGCTGCTGGAGGTCGTCGGCCTCAACCCCGAGCACTACAACCGCTACCCGCACGAGTTCTCCGGCGGCCAGCGGCAGCGCATCGGCATCGCCCGCGCGCTGGCGCTCAGCCCGAAGCTGGTGGTCGCGGACGAGCCGGTGTCGGCGCTGGACGTCTCCATCCAGGCACAGGTGGTCAACCTCCTGGACGACCTCCAGTCCGAGCTGGGCCTGACGTATGTGATCATCGCCCACGACCTCTCCGTGGTCCGCCACGTCTCGGACCGGATCGCGGTGATGTACCTGGGCAAGATCGTGGAACTGGCGGACCGCACGTCGCTGTACCAGGCGCCGATGCACCCGTACACCAAGGCGCTGCTGTCCGCGGTGCCGATCCCGGACCCCAAGCGGCGTTCGGCCAAGAGCGGCCGGATCCTGCTGAAGGGCGACGTGCCGTCGCCGATCGCGCCGCCGAGCGGCTGCCGCTTCCACACCCGGTGCTGGAAGGCCACGCAGATCTGCACCACGCAGGAGCCGCCGCTCATCGAGCTGCGGCCCGGGCAGCGGGTCGCGTGCCACCACCCGGAGAACGCGGAGGACCAGGCGCCCCAGGACACCAAGCTCCTCTCCGAGGCCGTCGAGGCGAACCAACTGGTGTCGACGGCCGAGGACCCGGCACCCGAGTCCTGAACCCCTCCCCGCGCCCCACCAGGGGCGCGGGGAGCGACACTTCCGTGGCCCCGCCAGGGGCGCGGAGGACCGCGCGGGAAACCACGAGGGCGCAAGAATTCCGGGGGCGGCGGACGCCCTCCGGGCCGGTGCGCCGCGGGCACACGCGTCGGGAAGTGGAAAGCTACCGCTTAGTACGCCCATGTCGTACGCTGGCGAGCATGGCTGAAAGCGCACCCATACGCCCCGGTGAGCTGGACCGCGACACAGCGGTGCGCCTCCGGCACCCCGGCGTCCACGACGCCACCCTCGCCGCCGGCTGGTCCGCCGCCAACGGCGCGATGCACGGCGGCTACCTGCTCGCGCTCGCCGCCCGGGCCCTCGGCGAGCAGCTTCCGCACCCGCACCCGTTCACCATCACCGCCCACTACCTGACCGTCTCCCGGCCGGGCCCCGCGGTACTCCGCACCGAGACCGTGCGCACCGGCCGCTCGCTGTCCACCGGCACCGCGGCCCTGCTCCAGCGCGACGCCGACGGAAACGAGATCGAGCGCGTCCGGGTCCTCGCGTCCTACGGCGACCTCGACGCGCTCCCCGACGACGTACGCACCGCCGCGAAGCCGCCCGAGATCGCACCCATCGAGCAGTGCCTCGGCCCCGAGGACGCCCCCGACAACCGGCCCGTTCCGGCCATGCCGCTGCACGGGCGGATCCGCCTGAAGCTGGACCCGGCGAACGTCGGGTGGGCGGTCGGCCGGCCCTCCGGCAGGGGCGAGATGCGCGGCTGGTTCGACCTCGCCGACGGCCGCGACCCCGACCCTCTCGCGCTGCTCGTCGCGGTGGACGCCCTGCCGCCCACCACGTTCGAGCTGGGCTTCACCGGGTGGGTGCCCACGGTCGAGCTCACCGCGCACGTCCGCGCGCTGCCCGCTCCGGGGCCGCTCCGGGTCTCCGTCACCACCCGCAACCTCGCCGGCGGCTTCCTGGAGGAGGACGCCGAGGTCTGGGACACCGCGGACCGCCTCGTCGCCCAGTCCCGGCAGCTGGCGCGGGTGGGCCTGAGCTGAGCCGCGGGGTCCGCGGACGGGGGGCGGCGGTGCGGGATACGCGGCCGGGGCCGGGCTGCGGGATCCTGGGTGGGTGAAGTCCGACCGGCTGCTGTCGATCCTGCTGCTGCTCCAGACCCGTGGCCGGGTCCGTGCCCAGGAGCTCGCCGATCGCCTGGAGGTGTCCGTCCGCACCGTCTACCGCGACGTGGAGGCGCTGTCCGCCTCCGGGGTGCCGGTCTACGCCGAGCGCGGCCGGCACGGCGGCATCGCGCTGCTGCCCGGGTTCCGCACGGACGTCACCGGCCTCACCGAGGACGAGTCGCGGGCGCTGTTCATCCTCGCCGCGCGGGGCGCCCACGACGCCCTCGGTCTCGGCGCCGCGCTCGGCTCCGCGCTGCGCAAGGTGATGGCGGCTCTGCCCGCACCGCACCGCCCGGCGGCGGAGCTGACCAGCCGCCGCATCCTCGTGGACGCCGCACGGTGGCGCGGCGGCCCGCAGGCGCCCGTCGACCTGGGCGTGCTCCAGGAGGCCGTCTTCAGCGACCGGAGGCTCCGGCTGCGCTACCGGCACAGCGGCGCGACCGAGCCCCGCACCTACACCGTGGACCCGTACGGTCTGGTGGCCAAGGCGGGCATCTGGTACCTGGTCGCCGACCGGCGCGGCAGGCCCCGGCTGTTCCGGGCCGACCGGGTGCGCGCGGCGACGGTCACCGACGCGCCGGTGCGCCGCAGGCCCGGCATCGAACTCGCCGACGTCTGGGAGGTGCTGCGCCGTGCCGTCGAGGAGCGGCCCGGCGGCCTTGAGGTGACGGCGCAGGTGCGGCGCGAACGGTACGACCTCTTCCTGCGACTGCACGGGGCCTCGCTCACGGCGCCGCCCGAGGACGACGGCACGAGCGAGTGGATCACGGTGCGGATCGGCTGCGGCGAACTCGGCGAGACCCGCCCCCTGCTCGCCTTCGGCGACCACGTGGAGGTGCTCTCACCCCCGGAGGCCCGCACCCACCTGTCCCGAACGGCAGCCTCCATCACAGCCCTCTACGGCCACGACCCCCGCTGACCCCGTCGGCCACCCTGGAGGGGCGCGGGGAACTGCGCGACGAGCCCCCACCGGCCGGTGGTCGGGAACGGGACCGCAGGGGGCTGGGCCTGGTGGCGCGCCGCAGGCGTGGGAAGGGGCGCGGGGAACTGCGCGACGAGCCCCCGCGGGCGGGTGGTCGGGAACGAGACGGTAGGGGGCTGGGCCTGGTGGCGCGCCGCAGGCGTGGGAAGGGGAGCGCGGGGAACGCGAGTCGGTCCCGCCGGCCACGCCACCACCGGCGTCAGTCGAGCCAGTGTCGGCGACCGAGGCTCATCAGCCGCATCTGGCGGCGGGCCAGCTCCGTCACGGCCGCCACGTGCTCGGGCGAGGCCTCCAGGATCGCCGCGGCCGTCATCACCATGTGGTCGACGTAGAGCCGGGCCACCATCAGCAGGTCCTCGTCGCTCCAGCCGCGCGACTCGGGCTGCCGCGCCAGCTCCCCGCGCACCTCACCGGCGAACTGCTCCAGCTGGCGCGCGATGGCCTCCCGCACGGGCCGCACGCCCCCGTGCCGCTCCCGTGCCACGAACCGTACGTGCGCCGGGTAGCGCCGCACGTGACCCGCGATCAGATCGACGCTCCGGGCGATGCGTTCGTCCATGCCGCCCGGCGCGGTGAGGGCGGTGCCGATCATCTCGTGCAGGCTGTCCAGCGCCTGGTCGACCAGGGCGATGCCTAGATCCGCCGTACTGGGGAAGTGCCGGTAGAAGGCGGTCGGTGCTATGCCCGCCGCCCGGGTGACCTCCCGCAGGCCCAGACTGCTCAGGCTCTGGTCGGCGAGGAGTGTCAGCGCGGCGTCCAGCAGCGCCTGTCTGGTCTGCTCCTTCTGGGCCTGCCGCTTGCCGAGGATGTGACTCATGCCATTCAGTCAACAACTGTTCTCTGTCTTTGGAAAGCCGGGGAAGGGGTACTCTAGAGATCAGTGAACAGTTGTAACTACATCCGTTCACCGAAGCTTCCGTCCCGCGGGGCCCGCGGGACCCACGGACGCCTGTGAACTCCACAGGCCGTGGACACGAAACACGAGAAACACGAGAAGCACGAGAAACACGGGACACGAGACGCCAGAGAGGTATCTCCATGCTCTTCCTTGTCGCGGCCCTCATGCTGTTCGGCATCGCCCTCGGCACGGTGGCGCACGCCCCGCTGCCGGTGAGCGTCGTCGCCGCCGCCGTCATCGGCGTCTGGCTGGCCGTCTTCGCCCTCCGCGAGCGGCACGCCCGCCGTCATCACCACTGACCCGTCCGACCCGTCAGGAGGCACCCATGAACCCCACCCTCACCAAGCGCACCGACAGGACGCCCGAGGCGCCCGCGCCGGCGCGTGGCGCACGCCGGGACGCGGACGGCATGGCCGTCGCCTCCTTCGTGCTCGGGCTGCTGGGTCTACTGGTCGCCAACCTGTTCCTCGGCCCGACCGCGATCGTGCTGGCGTCGCTGGCCCTCGCCCGCGGCACCGCCCGGCGCGGCCGCGCCCGGCTCGGCCTGGCCCTCGGAGTGGCCGACCTCATCGTCCTCGCGGTGCTGATCACCGTCGACCACACCTGGTCCTGGAACATCGCGGGCTGACCGGCCCGGGCTGACCGGCCCCGAATCCCCGGCCCCGAATCGCCGGGGCGGAACCCCGGGGCCGTATCCTCGGGACGGAATCCCCGGCCCCGAATCCCCGGCCCCGAATCCCCGGGCTAGACCGTCTCGGCCCGATGCCCCCCGCCCCGACCGCCCGGCCCACCCGTCCGCAGCCGGCGGCCGGCGGCCGGTACCGGCCGCCGCCGAGCCGGTCCGGGGCGCGGGCCTCGTAGAATCGACGCCACCATGGCATACCTCGACCACGCCGCGACCACCCCGATGCTTCCGGAGGCGGTCGAGGCGATGACCGCCCAGTTCGCGCGGACCGGAAACGCCTCCTCGCTGCACGCCGCGGGCCGCCGTGCCCGGCGCACCGTCGAAGAGGCGCGCGAGACGCTCGCGACGGCGCTGGGCGCGCGCCCCAGCGAGGTGGTGCTGACCGCCGGTGGCACCGAGGCGGACAACCTCGCCGTGAAGGGCCTGTTCTGGTCCCGCAGGGCCGCGGATCCGGCCCGCACCCGCGTCCTCGCCAGCCCCGTCGAGCACCACGCCGTCCTGGACGCGGTGCACTGGCTCGCCGAGCACGAGGGCGCCACCGTCGAGTACCTTCCGGTGGACTCCTACGGCCGGGTGCACCCCGACGTGTTCCGGGCGGCCATCGCCCGCAACCCCGGCGATGTGGCGCTGGCCACGGTGATGTGGGCCAACAACGAGATCGGCACCCTGATGCCGGTCCGCGCACTCGCCGACGTGGCCGCGGAGTTCGACGTGCCGCTGCACGCCGACGCGGTACAGGCGGTCGGGCAGGTGCAGGTCGACTTCGCCGCCTCGGGGCTCGCCGCGATGACCGTCTCCGGCCACAAGATCGGTGGGCCGTACGGCACCGGGGCGCTGCTGCTCGGCCGGGACCACGAGCCGGTGCCGGTGCTGCACGGCGGCGGCCAGGAACGTCATGTGCGCTCCGGGACGCTGGACGTGCCCGCGGTCAGCGCCTTCGCGGTGGCGGCGCGGATCGCCGTGGAGCGGCGTGAGGAGTTCGCACGGCGCGCCGGGGAACTGCGGGACGCGCTGATCGACGCGGTGCGCGCCGCGGTGCCGGAGGCCGTGCTCGGGGGCGATCCCGTGGACCGGCTCCCCGCCAACGCGCACTTCACGTTCCCCGGTTGTGAGGGCGACTCGCTGCTGATGCTGCTCGACGCCCAGGGGATCGAGTGCTCCACGGGGTCGGCCTGTACGGCCGGAGTGGCGCAGCCCAGCCATGTGCTCCTCGCGACCGGTGCGTCGCCCGAACTGGCCCGGGGGACGCTCCGGTTCTCGTTCGGGCACACGTCCACGGCTGCGGACGTCGAGGCGGTGGCCGCGGCGATCGGCCCTGCGGTCGCCCGAGCTCGCACGGCCGGCCTCACCTGACTCCCGTCCCCCTCTCACCGGGGCCTCCCCGCTCACCCCTCCGCGCGGTTCCCCGCGCCCCTTCGGGGTGGTCCTCTGTCCGAGAGTCCGCGGCTCTCGTCGTGGCTGGTCGCGCAGTTCCCCGCGCCCCTGGGGGCGGGACCGGTGCTCCGGAGTGTGCGGGTTTCGTCGTGGCTGGTGGCGCGGTTCCCCGCGCCCCTTGTGGTTCCCCGCGCCCGGAAGGGGCGCGGGGAACCGCGCGAAGGAAGGGGACCGGGGGCCGTAGGCTGGAGGGCGTTATGACAGACAAGCCGCAGCGCCCCCTCCGCGTCCTCGCCGCCATGTCCGGCGGCGTGGACTCCGCCGTAGCCGCCGCCCGCGCCGCAGAAGCCGGTCACGACGTGACCGGCGTCCACCTCGCCCTCTCCGCGAACCCGCAGTCCTTCCGCACCGGCGCCCGCGGCTGCTGCACCGTCGAGGACTCCCGCGACGCCCGCCGCGCCGCCGACGTCATCGGCATCCCGTTCTACGTCTGGGACCTCGCGGAACGCTTCCACGAGGACGTCGTCGAGGACTTCGTCGCGGAGTACGAGGCGGGCCGCACCCCCAACCCCTGCCTGCGCTGCAACGAGAAGATCAAGTTCGCCGCCCTGCTGGACCGCGCGCTCGCCCTCGGCTTCGACGCCGTCTGCACCGGCCACTACGCCAAGGTGATCACCCGCGCGGACGGCACCCGCGAGCTGCACCGCGCCTCCGACATGGCCAAGGACCAGTCGTACGTCCTCGGGGTGCTCGACGAGCGGCAGCTCGCGCACGCCCTGTTCCCGCTGGGCGACACCGTCACCACCAAGGACGAGATCCGCGCGGAGGCCGAGCGCCGCGGCCTCGCCGTCGCGCGCAAGCCGGACAGCCACGACATCTGCTTCATCGCCGACGGCGACACGCAGGGCTTCCTCGCCCGCCGCCTCGGCACCGCCCCCGGCGACATCGTCGACGAGTCCGGCGCCACGCTCGGCACCCACGACGGCGCGTACGGCTTCACCATCGGCCAGCGCAAGGGCCTGCGCATCGGCACCCCGGCGCCGGACGGCAAGCCCCGCTACGTGCTCGACATCTCGCCCGTGGACAACCGCGTGACGGTCGGCCCCGCCGCCGCCCTGGACGTCTCCGCGCTCACCGCGATCCGCCCCCGCTGGTGCGGCACCCCGCCCGCGGGACCCGGCACCTACACCGCCCAGCTCCGCGCGCACGGCGGCGAGACCGAGGTCACCGCCCGGCTGGACGGCGCGGACCTGCTGGTCACCTTCACCGAGCCGGTGCGGGGCGTCGCCCCCGGTCAGGCGATCGTGCTCTACGACGGCACCCGTGTGGTCGGCTCGGCGACGATCGCGACCACCACGCGCGCGCGTGCGGCCGTCTGAGACCGCACGCACACCGCTCGGCACGTGCTCCGTTCTGCTCCGTTCCGCTCGGCTCAGGCCGGCTCGCCGGCTCGGCTCAGGCCGCCTCGCCGACCACCTCCGTCGCGTAGAAGCACAGGTGGTCCTTGATGCCCGCCACCTCCGGCTTCGGATCGGGGTACGCCCACACCAGGTCGGCGGCGCCGGGCAGCGACCAGTAGGAGGCCGTGCCCTTGAAGGGGCAGACGGTGTGCGAGTCCGACGGCGTCAGAAGGTCCGTGCGCACATCCTCCGGGGGGAGGTAGTAGCGCGGCGGACAGCCCGTCTCGCGCAGCACCAGCGGCCGGGTGCTCTCGGCGAGCACCTGCCCCTCGTGCACTACCCGCACATGCTCGTCGCCCTGCTCGATCGTGATCGTGTGTCCTGAAGCCATGTCCGGTACAGCGCTCCTGGAGCCGCAGGTCTTCCCCGTACGGTGGTCCGCATGAATATTTGCGTCTTCCTCTCCGCCGCCGACCTCGACGAGCGCTACACACGGCCCGCCCGCGAGTTCGCCGAACTGCTCGGCAAGGGCGGGCACACGCTGGTCTGGGGCGGCTCCGACGTGGGGCTGATGAAGGTCGTGGCGGACGGCGTGGAGAAGGCGGGCGGGCGGCTGCTCGGCGTCTCCGTGGACTTCCTCTCCGACCGGGTGCGCCACCGGGCCGACGAGATGCTGGTCGCGCGCAGCCTCGCCGAGCGCAAGGCGCTGCTCCTGGAGAAGGCCGACGCGATCGTCATCATGGTCGGCGGCACCGGCACGCTGGACGAGGCCACCGAGATCCTGGAACTGAAGAAGCACGGGCACCACACCAAACCCGTCGTGCTCCTCAACGCCGCCGGTTTCTACGACGGCCTCAAGGAGCAGTTCCGGCGCATGGAGGACGAGGGGTTCCTGCCGCTGCCGCTGACCGACCTGGTGTTCTTCGCCGAGGAGCCGGTGGGGGCGCTGGCCTACCTGGAGGAGTCGTTCGGCACCACGTGAGCCGGACCGTGGGGGGCGGGTGCGAGCATGGCCCCATGGCAACTCATGTGATCACCGGAGCCGGGTCCGGCATAGGGGCGGCCGTGGCCCGCCGTCTGCACGCGCGCGGGGACGAGCTGGTACTGCTGGCGCGGGACGCCGGCCGGGCGGACGAGCTGGCCGGCGAGTACCCCGGTGCCCGGACCCTCGTCGGAGACCTCTCCGACCCGGAGCGGCTGGCGGAGGCGTTCGCCCACCAGAGCCTGCCCGAGCGGGCCGACTCCCTGGTGCACAGCGCCGGAGTGGTCGGCCTCGGGGCCGTCGGCGACCTGACCGCCGGCAACTGGCGTCACCAGCTCGACGTCAACCTGATCGCCCCGGCCGAGCTGACCCGCCTCCTGCTGCCCGCGCTCCGGGCCGGCCGGGGTCACGTCGTGTTCGTCAACTCCGGGGCGGGCCTCTCGGCGAGCCCCGCGTGGGGGGCCTACGCCGCCTCCAAACACGGTCTGAAGGCTCTGGCGGACGCGCTGCGGGGTGAGGAGCGCGGTGGAGGGGTGCGGGTCACCACGGTCTATCCCGGGCGCACCAGGACGCCCATGCAGGCCGATGTCCATCGGCAGGAGGGCAAGGAGTACGACCCCGCCCGGTGGATCGACCCCGACTCCGTCGCCACCGTGATCCTCACGGCTCTGGACCTCCCTCGCGACGCGGAGATCCCCGACATCTCCGTCCGCCCCGGCCCCTGAAGCCACGGCGCCGCGACACCACCCCACGCGCCTGCGCAGTTCCCCGCGCCCCTGAGTGGGTGCCGTCGGCCGCAGGGGCCACCCGGGCGCCCCGATAGGGGCGCGGGGAACTGCGCGAGCAACCGGCGATGGGCGATGGGCCCGGAGACGGGAGAGGCACCCCCTGCGAGGGGCTGACAAGGGGCGCGGGGAACTGCGCGAACGGGGGGCGCCGCCGCCCGGGGCGGCCCGTGCACGGCGTGCACGGCCCCCACGTTCGCACCGCCGGAATCCGCGCCCCCGCGGATTCCGTACGCTTCGCGGGTGAACGAAATCAACTTCACCCCCCAAGGGGCCTCCGGCATCGGATCGATGCCCGGCGACGACGCCCGCGAGGCCGTGAAGACCGTGACCGGCACCTTTGAATCCGGCCAGTCCGGCGAGGGCCTGCCCTACCTCCCCGAGCTGCCCGCCCGCGGCCCCGGCGCCGACATGATCGGCAGAACGGCGGGCATGCTCGTCGAGCTGTACGCGCGCGTGGAGCCCAGCGGCTGGCGCCTCGGCGACCGCCCTGGCCGCGACACCCGCCGCGCGAGGTCCTGGCTCGGCCAGGACCTGGACGCGCTGGAGGAGTTCACCCAGGGCTACGAGGGGCTGCTGAAAGTGCAGGCGGTCGGGCCGTGGACCCTCGCGGCCGCCCTGGAACTGCGCAATGGCGAGGCGGTCCTCTCCGACCCGGGCGCCACCCGGGACCTGGCGGTCTCCCTCGCCGAGGGACTCACCGCACACCTCGCCGACGTCCGGCGCCGCGTGCCCGGCGCCGGCATCGTGCTCCAACTCGACGAGCCGTCCCTGACCGCCGTGCTGCGCGGCCAGGTCCGCACGGCGAGCGGCTACCACACGCACGGCGCCGTGGACCGGCAGGTCGTGGAGGGCGCCCTCCGGGACGTCATGGCGGTCCAGCACGCCGCGGGCGGCGGCGTGGTCGTGCACTCCTGCGCCGCGGACGTACCGTTCGCGCTGCTGCGCAGGGCGGGCGCGGACGCCGTCTCGTTCGACGCCCACCTGCTCACCGAGCGTGATGACGAGGTGATCGGGGAGGCGGTGGAGGGCGGCACGAAGCTGTTCGCCGGTGTCGTGCCCGGCACGGAAGGCCCATTGTCAGACCCTGCCGGTAGCGTCGAGGGTGTCAGGACGCTGTGGCGCAGGTTGGGGCTGCGGCCGGGACTGCTCACCCAGGCCGTGGTGATCACTCCCGCGTGCGGTCTCGCGGGCGCGTCCCCGGAGTATGCGCGCCGCGCGCTCGCCCATTGCGTCCGGGCGGCGAGGTCCCTCGCGGACAACCCTGAGTGACGGGAGGACAGACGGTGGCCGGCGAACAGCAAGCACAGCCCGCAGCGGTGCCCGCCGAGGCACGGGAGAAGCACAAGCAGCTCGCCGAGCAGGTCGAGGAGCACCGCTTCCGGTACTACGTGAAGGACCAGCCGATCATCACCGACGCGGAGTTCGACAAGCTGCTCCGCGCGCTGCAGACCCTGGAGGACGAGCACCCGGAGCTGCGCACGCCCGACTCACCCACCCAGAAGGTCTCGGGCGCCTACGAGACCGACCTCGCCGAGGTCGAGCACCGCGAGCGCATGCTCTCGCTCGACAACGCCTTCGACGACGCCGAGCTGGGCGCCTGGGCGGACCGCGTCGCCAAGGAGGTCGGCACCCCCGACTACCACTACCTGTGCGAGTTGAAGATCGACGGCCTCGCCGTCAACCTCACCTACGAGCACGGCCGCCTCACCCGCGCCGCCACCCGCGGCGACGGCCGCACCGGCGAGGACATCACGCCCAACGTCCGCACCATCGAGGAGATCCCCGACCGCCTCAGGGGCGACCGCATCCCGGCGCTCGTCGAGATCCGCGGTGAGGTCTTCTTCCCGATGGAGGCCTTCCAGGAGCTGAACGCCCGCCGGGTGGCGGCCGGCGAGAAGCCGTACGCCAATCCGCGCAACTCCGCCTCCGGCTCGCTCCGCCAGAAGGACCCGAAGGTCACCGCCACCCTCCCGCTGCGCATGGTGGTGCACGGCATCGGCGCCCGCGAGGGCTTCGACATCGACCGCCTCTCGCACGCCTACGAGCTGCTGCGCGAATGGGGCCTGCCCACCACGCCGTACGGCAAGGTGGTCGACTCCATCGACGGTGTGCGGGAGT
Source organism: Streptomyces sp. DSM 116793 (assembly GCF_057320905.1). Lineage (NCBI taxonomy): Bacteria > Bacillati > Actinomycetota > Actinomycetes > Kitasatosporales > Streptomycetaceae > Streptomyces > Streptomyces sp. DSM 116793. The sequence goes on from NZ_CM170494.1 coordinate 6,857,885, forward strand.
TCATCGCGTACTACGGCGAGCACCGCCACTCCGTGGAGCACGAGATCGACGGCGTCGTGGTCAAGCTCGACGAGATCCCGCTGCAGGGCCGCCTCGGCTCCACCTCCCGCGCCCCGCGCTGGGCGATCGCCTGGAAGTACGCCCCCGAGGAGGTCAACACCAAGCTGGTGAACATCCGCGTCGGCGTCGGCCGCACCGGCCGGGTCACGCCCTACGCCCAGGTCGAGCCGGTCACCGTCGCGGGCTCCGAGGTGGAGTTCGCCACCCTGCACAATCAGGACGTCGTCAAGGCCAAGGGCGTCCTCATCGGCGACACCGTGGTGCTGCGCAAGGCCGGCGACGTCATCCCGGAGATCCTCGGCCCCGTCGCCGATCTGCGGGACGGCACCGAGCGCGAATTCGTGATGCCCACCGAATGCCCCGAGTGCGGCACCCCGCTGCGGCCCATGAAAGAGGGCGACGTGGATCTGCGCTGCCCCAATGCCCGCGCCTGCCCCGCCCAGCTCCGCGAGCGGCTGTTCTATCTGGCCGGCCGCAAATCTCTCGACATCGAGAGCTTCGGCTATGTCGTGGCGACCGCGCTGACCAGGCCGCTGGAACCCGCCGAGCCTCCGCTGCGGGACGAGGGCGACCTCTTCGACCTCACCCTGGAAAAGCTGCTGCCCATCAAGGCGTACGTTCTCGACCAGGACACCGGCCTGCCCAAGCGGGACCCCGAAACGGGCGAGGAGAAAATCGCCACGGTCTTCGCCAACCAGCAGGGCGAGCCCAAGAAGAACACCCTGGCGATGCTGGACAATATCGCCGCCGCCAAAGAGCGCCCCCTGGAGCGCATCATCACCGGCCTGTCCATCCGGCATGTGGGCCCCGTCGCCGCCCGGGCGCTGGCCCGGGAATTCCGCTCCATCGACAGGATCGAGCAGGCCGGCGAGGAGGAGCTGGCCGCCGTGGACGGCGTGGGCCCGACCATCGCGGCCTCCCTCAAGCAGTGGTTCGAGGAGGACTGGCACCGCGAGATCTTGCGGAAATGGCGTGCCGCCGGGGTCCGTATGGAGGCCGAGAGCAGCGGCGAGGAAGAGGGACCGCGCCCCCTGGAGGGCATCACCGTCGTCGTCACCGGCACCCTGCAGAACTACACCCGGGACGCCGCCAAGGAAGCCCTGCAGAACCGCGGCGCCAAGGTCTCCGGCTCGGTCTCCAAGAAGACCTCATTCGTGGTGGTGGGGGAAAATCCGGGTTCAAAGCACGACAAGGCGGTGCAGTTGAAGGTTCCGGTCCTGGACGAGGACGGCTTCACCGTCCTCCTCGAACGGGGACCCGAAGCAGCGGCGGAAATCGCACGGCCGACCGATGAGTAGCGGTTGAACGCCACTCGTTCGGCGCATATCAGATGCAGATGGGTGGCCGGGGCGCATTCGGGCAACCACTGTCGAGCGCTGCCCCTGGAAGCCTTCCGCGGCCTACTGTTGAAGGGCGCGCCTGCCGTGCCCAAGCAGCGTGGCGGGTTTTCGGACGCGGAGACCGGTGACGATGCCGACGCCCCGTCACCGTGTACCGCGCCGCATGGCGTGGGCACCGCCGGCTGTGAGAGGGACGGGAATGGAACCGACCGAGAGCGCCGCCCCCGACGCCCGACTGCGCCGGGGCCGGGGCCACTGGCTGAACGGTCGCCGCGCGGCCCCGGCCGCCCGGCAGCGCACGGACTCGGAGCGGTACCCGGGCGGCGCCGCCCCGCCCCCTGACGCGCCGCAGCAGCGCGGCGGGGTGGTACGGCGGCTCAGAGACCGGCAGGGCTCCGGCCCGCCCCCCGCACTCACCGGCGACTCGGCCCCCGCGCCGGTCACCGACCCCCCGTCAGACCGGGCCGCCGCCCCCCGCACCGCATCGGCCCCACCCACCGCCCCCACGCCCCCCTCGGCCCCCACGGGGCAGGGACCACCCGAACAGGAGCCAGGGGAGCGGACGTCGGGGGAGCGGACGTCGGGGGAGCGCCGGCCGACGGAGCGCGCCACGGGGGAGCGCGCCGCGCGGCAGCACGGTTCGGTGGTGCCGGGTTCGGTGGTGCCCGGCTCGATGCATCCGGCTCGGACGGGGCCGGGGCCAGAGGAGTTGGCTGACACGGGGCCGGGGCCGGCTCAGGGGGACGAGAACGCCGCGGGGCGGGTTCCGGCGGAAAGTGACCCGGCGGGCAAGGACCCGGCGGGCAAGGATGCTGCGGGATGCGACCCGGCGGAGCGCGACCCTGCGGGACGTGACGCGGCGGAGCGCGACCCTGCCGGACGTGACGCGGTGGAGCGTGGCGCGGCGGGGCGCGGGCCGGTGGGTGCGGAGTCGGGGTGCTCGCCGGCCGCGGGGGGCGACGCGGGGACTTCCACGGAGCAGGAGCGGGGCCGGCAGCCGCTGTACCGGGGCGAGGAGCCGCCGGGACCGGGGCGGGGGCCCGGGCCGGAGGCCGGAGAGCCGGGGCGGGACCGGCAGCCTGTGGGGCCGGGGCCGGTGGATGGCGCGGTTGTGGCAAAACGTTCCGGGGGCGCTGATGCCGAGGTCCCGGCGCCGGCGGACGACGCGGTAGCGGGGCCGGACACCGGAGAGCCGGGGCCCGGCGCCGAAAACGGTTCTGCGGGGGCGAGTTTGGCGGGACGGGGCCCCGAGGGGCACAGTTCTGCGGGGCGGGGATTGGCAGAGCGGGGCCCCGCGGGGCAGGGTGCTGTGGGGCAGGATCCGGGGGGACGTGGTCGGAGTGCGGAGGGACGTGCGGCAATGGCGCCGGGAGCCGCGGGACAGAACGTGACAGGACCCGGCGCGAGCACGCGCGGGGCAGCGGGGGCCGCTGTGGCCGGTCCCGGGGCGCCGGGGCCCGCCCTGGCCGGACCGGGAGCGCCGGGCCGCGGCCGGGCCGTCCCTGCGACCCCGTGGTCGGGGGGCGCCGTGGAGCGTTCCGGCGGCCCGTCGGGCGGTGGGGTGCCCGGGCAGGGCACCGCGCGGCGCGGCCCGCGCCGGATCGCCGGGCTCGGCGGGCGGGCGTTCGGGCGTGGTGTGCGGGTGTTCGGGCGCGACCCCTCCGCCCTCGCCGCGGCGGACGACGCCGCGTCCCGGCAGGCCCTGCGCACCGCGCTGCCGACCGCCGTCGTCCTGTTCGCCGCGCTGGTGCTGGCCGCCGGTGTGCAGCGTGCCGTCAGCGGCCACCACGCCCTCTTCCCGTCCGGTGTCACCGGCTGGTCCCTGGCGATCCTCACCGGCCTCATAGTGGGCCACCTCGTCGCGCTCGGCCGCGGCCGCTGGTGGGGCGGCACCGGCTCCGGCTCGGCCCTCATCCTCGCCGTGCTGCTGCTGTACGGATGGGTGCCGGCCGGCATGGTCAGCCTCATCGTGATCGTCCTGGTCGGCGTGGCCCGCAGGCACGGCTGGCGACAGGGCGTGCTGCACGGCGCCGCCGACATCCTCGGCATCGGGGCGGGCGCGCTGGTGCTGTGGGGCTGCGGCCGGGTGCCGTCCGTCGAGTCCCCCTGGAAGCCCGAGACATGGGACCTGCTGACGGCGCCCGAGGCGGTGCTCGTCGCGGGCACCTACGTGGCCGTCACCCGCCTGCTGACCTGGTACGCGCACACCCCCCGCACCGGCCTGCCCACCGTCGTGCGCACCGCCCTCGTGCGGCAGGGCCTGGTCGGCGCGGCCCTGCTCGGCATCGCGCCGCTGATCTGCGTCGTCGCGGTGGCGCGCCCCGTGCTGCTGCCGCTCTTCGCGGTGCCGCTCATCGCCCTCGACTCCAGTCTGTGGATCGCCCGCGCCCGCGCCGAGGAGCAACTGCGCGACCCGCTCACCGGGCTCCCCAACCGGCAGTGGCTGCTGGAGCGCACCTGGGCCGCGCTGGACGAGGCCGAGCGGAACGGCGCGCGGTCCGCCCTGGTGCTGATCGACCTCGACCGGTTCCGGTCCGTGAACGACACGCTCGGGCACCTCGCCGGGGACCGGCTGCTGCTGCAGATCGCCGACCGGCTACGCCTCGCGCTGCCCCGGGGCGCGGAGGCGGCCCGGCTCGGCGGCGACGAGTTCGCCGTGCTGCTGCCCGTCGCCGACTCCACCACCTCCGCGAGCCGGGTGGCCCGCGGGCTCGTCGCCGAACTCGGCTCCCCGCTCGACCTCGACGGCCTGACGCTCGTCCTGGAGGCCAGCGCCGGGCTCGCCGTCTTCCCCGACCACGCCCTCGACGCGGAGGGCCTGCTGCGCCGCGCCGACGTCGCCATGTACCAGGCGAAGCGGGACCGGACAGGCGTGGAGGTGTACGAGTCCAAGCGGGACTCCAACACCCCCGACCGGCTCGGCCTGCTCGGCGACCTGCGGCGTGCGCTGGACGCGCACGAGGTGGAGCTGCACTACCAGCCGAAGGTCCGCTTCGACGGGGAGGTGGCCGGGCTGGAGGCGCTGGTGCGGTGGGTGCATCCCGAGCGGGGGAAGGTGCCGCCCGACGAGTTCATCGCGATCGCCGAGTCGTCGGGGCTGATGCCGCATCTGACCGAGTACGTGCTGGAGACCGCGCTCGCCCAGGTCGCGCGGTGGCGTGCGCAGGGGCTGCGGGTGCCGGTCGCGGTGAACGTCTCACCGCGTGATGTGCACACGCCCGGCTTCGCCGGGTCGGTGGCGGCGCGGCTCGCCCGGCACGGGGTGCCGCCCGGGGCGCTCCAGCTGGAGATCACGGAGCATGTGCTGCTGGAGGATCCGCAGCGGGCCGCGGACACGCTGGCGGGGCTCACGGCGCACGGCGTGAAGATGTCGCTGGACGACTTCGGAACGGGGTACTCGTCGCTGGTGCACCTGCGGCGGTTGCCGGTGAGCGAGCTGAAGATCGACCGGTCGTTCGTGGCTCGGTTGGCGGTGGACGCGGAGGACGCGGAGATCGTGCGGTGCACGGTGGATCTCGCGCATTCGCTGGGGCTGGTCGTGGTGGCGGAGGGCGTGGAGGACGACGAGACGTGGGAGCGGTTGCGGGATCTCGGGTGTGATGCGGTGCAGGGGTGGTTGGTGGCGGCGGCCATGCCTGCGGAGAAGGCCACCGCGTGGCTGAGGGCACGCGAGCGGGAGTCTTCCGTGGGGTGGGGGCGGGGGGCGCAGGGGTAGGGGCTCGGGTTCCCGGGCCGTGCGGCTGCGGCGCTGGGGCGCTTCTGCCCCGCCCGTGCCTTGCCGGGGCGTTCCGGGTGCGCTGGGACGGTCGCGCCCCGGGTCTCGCCGGGGTTGCGGGTCGGCTGTTCCGGTGGGGCGGGGGCACCTCCCAGGCCTCGAAGGCACTGGGGGAGGGGCAGCCCCGGACAATTGAATTCACGGGGAAGGGGGCGGGGCCCATAGGATTGGGATCCGCATACAGTCACTGACCCTGAGGATCCCGCATGCCTGGCATCACGCGCGAGGAGGTCGCCCACCTCGCCCGGCTGGCGCGTCTGGAACTGCAGCCCGAAGAGCTCGACCACTTCGCAGGCCAGCTCGGCGACATCATCAACGCGGTCGCCCGCGTCTCCGACGTCGCCGACCAAGACGTCCCCCCGACCTCCCACCCGCTGCCGCTCACGAACGTGATGCGCCCGGACGAGGTCCGCCCGTCGCTCAGCCCCGAGCAGGCGCTCTCCGGAGCCCCCGCCCAGGAGCAGCAGCGATTCAAGGTGCCGCAGATCCTGGGGGAGGAGTGACCGACATGACGGACATCATCAGGCTCACCGCGGCCGAGACCGCCGCGCGGATCGCGTCCGGCGAGCTGACCGCCGTCCAGGTGGCCGAGGCCCACCTGGCCCGCATCGAGGCCGTGGACGAGAAGGTGCACGCGTTCCTGCACGTCGACCGCGAGGGCGCCCTGGCCCAGGCCCGCGCCGTGGACGCCAAGCGGGAGCGCGGCGAGCCGCTGGGCCCGCTCGCCGGTGTGCCGATCGCGCTGAAGGACCTCTTCACCACCGAGGGGATTCCCACCACGGTCGGATCGAAGATCCTTGAGGGCTGGATCCCGCCGTACGACGCCACGGTCACCAGGCGGCTCAAGGACGCCGGCCTGGTGCTGCTCGGCAAGACCAACATGGACGAGTTCGCCATGGGCTCATCCACGGAGAACAGCGCCTACGGGCCGACCGGCAACCCCTGGGACCTCACCCGGGTCCCCGGCGGCTCCGGCGGCGGCTCCAGCGCCGCCATCGCCTCGTACCAGGCCGCGCTGGCGATGGGCACGGACACCGGCGGCTCCATCCGGCAGCCCGCCGCCGTCACCGGCACCGTCGGCGTCAAGCCCACCTACGGCGGCGTCTCCCGGTACGGCATGGTCGCCTTCTCCAGCTCGCTGGACCAGGGCGGCCCCTGCGCCCGTACGGTCCTGGACGCCGCCCTGCTGCACGAGGTCATCGGCGGCCACGACCCGCTCGACTCCACCTCCATCGACGCCCAGGTGCCGCCGGTGGTGGAGGCCGCGCGCAACGGCAGCGTCGAGGGGATGCGGATCGGCGTCGTCAAGCAGTTCCGCGGCGAGGGCTACCAGGCGGGTGTCGTGCAGCGCTTCGACGAGTCGGTCGAGCTGCTGCGGGAGCTGGGCGCCGAGGTCGTCGAGGTGGACTGCCCGTCCTTCGACCTCGCCCTGTCGGCGTACTACCTGATCGCGCCCTCCGAGTGCTCCTCCAACCTCGCCCGCTTCGACGCCATGCGCTACGGCCTGCGGGTCGGTGACGACGGCAGCAGGAGCGCCGAAGAGGTGACCGCCCTCACCCGGGAGGCAGGGTTCGGGCCCGAGGTCAAGCGACGGGTCATGCTCGGCACCTACGCGCTCAGCTCCGGCTACTACGACGCGTACTACGGCAGCGCCCAGAAGGTGCGCACGCTGATCGCCCGCGACTTCGAGCGGGCCTTCGGGCAGGTCGACGTGCTCGTCTCCCCGACCACCCCGACCACCGCCTTCCCGATCGGCGAGCGCGCCGACGACCCGATGGCGATGTACCTCGCGGACCTGTGCACCATTCCGGCGAACCTCGCGGGCAACGCCGCGATGTCCCTGCCGTGCGGTCTGGCCCCGGAGGACGGCCTTCCGGTGGGCCTCCAGATCATCGCGCCCGCCATGCGCGACGAGCGGCTGTACAAGGTCGGAGCCGCCGTCGAGGCCGCTTTCGTGGAACGCTGGGGACACCCGCTTCTCGAGGAGGCACCGTCGCTGTGAGCGCAATGACCAAGAAGGCCAAGAACTTCAAGAAGTCCAAGACCGGCGTGTACGTGTCGATCGCCAGCACGGCCTTCGGCGCCGTCAGCGTGGTCAAGCAGGCCAAGCTGGCCCGGCAGGACAACGACACGCTGCGGCTGGTCGACGCCGCAGTCTCCGCCGCGGCCATCGTCACCGGCCTGGCCATCCTCTACCGCGAGCTGAAGCGCCTGGGCGACGACGACGTCCTGCTGGGCTGAGAGGGAAGTTTTCACCGTGACTGTCACGACCGACCTGGTGCCGTACGAGGAAGCCCTCGCGTCGTACGACCCCGTCATGGGCCTGGAGGTCCATGTCGAGCTGGGCACCAGGACCAAGATGTTCTGCGGGTGCTCGACCGAGCTGGGCGCGCCGCCCAACTCGCAGACCTGTCCCACCTGCCTCGGCCTGCCCGGCGCGCTGCCCGTGATGAACGCGACCGGCGTCGAGTCCGCCATCCGGATCGGCCTCGCGCTGAACTGCGAGATCGCCGAGTGGTGCCGCTTCGCCCGGAAGAACTACTTCTATCCGGACATGCCGAAGAACTTCCAGACCTCGCAGTACGACGAGCCGATCGCCTACAACGGCTACCTGGACGTCCAGCTGGAGGACGGCACCACCTTCCGGGTGGAGATCGAGCGCGCCCACATGGAGGAGGACACCGGGAAGTCCACCCATGTGGGCGGTGCCACGGGCCGCATCCACGGCGCCTCGCACTCCCTGCTCGACTACAACCGCGCGGGCATCCCGCTCATCGAGATCGTCACCAAGCCCATCGTCGGGGCGGGGGAGCGCGCCCCCGAGGTGGCCCGCGCCTACGTCGCCGAGCTGCGCGAGCTGATCAGGGCGCTGGGCGTCTCCGAGGCCCGTATGGAGATGGGCCAGATGCGCTGCGACGTGAACCTCTCGCTGATGCCCAAGGGCAGCGACAAGTTCGGCACCCGCAGCGAGACGAAGAACGTCAACTCCCTGCGCAGCGTCGAGCGCGCCGCCCGGTTCGAGATCCAGCGGCACGCCGCGGTGCTCCGCTCCGGCGCCACCGTCGTCCAGGAGACCCGGCACTTCCACGAGGACCAGGGCACCACCACCTCCGGCCGGGTCAAGGAGGAGGCCGAGGACTACCGGTACTTCCCCGAGCCCGACCTGGTACCGGTCGCGCCGGCCCGCGAGTGGGTGGACGAGCTGCGCCGGGGGCTGCCGGAGCTGCCGCTGCAGCGCCGCAACCGCCTGCGCGAGGAGTGGGGCGTCTCGGCCCACGACATGCAGTCGATCCTGAACGCCGGCGCGATCGAGCCGATCGTCGCGACCATCGAGGCCGGCGCCGACTCCGCCGCCGCCCGCAAGTGGTGGATGGGCGAGCTGGCCCGGCACGCCAACGAAACGGGTATCGAGCCCGGCGCCCTGCCGATCACCCCCGAGCACGTGGCCCGGGTCGCCGCCCTCGTCAAGGAGGGCTCGCTCAACGACAAGCTGGCCCGCCAGGTCATCGAGGGCGTCCTCGCCGGTGAGGGCGGCCCCGACGAGGTCGTGGAGAAGCGCGGCCTGAAGGTCGTCTCGGACGAGGGTGCGCTCACGGCCGCCGTCGAGGAGGCGATCGCGGGCAACGCGGCGGTCGCCGACAAGATCCGCGGCGGCAAGGTGGCGGCCGCGGGCGCGCTGGTCGGCGCGGTCATGAAGGCGACCAGGGGCCAGGCGGACGCGGCCCGCGTCAAGGAGCTGATCCTGGAGAAGCTGGGCGTCACCGACGCCTGAGCCCGGCGGCCCACGTTCCCGAGCACGGCGGCCCCGCGGTGCGCCCCCAGGGGCGTGTGATCCGCAGGGCCGCCGTGCGCCGTCAAGCCGCACGGAGCGTCTCCCGGGAGGCCGTGCCGCGGCGGGGCCGTGGAGGGCCCCTGTCCCCTGTCCCCGCGGAAGCCGTGCAGCGCCGTGCTCCTGCGGAGGACTCGGCGCCCCGGCCGCTTCCCCGCCCCGGGCCGCGCTCCGGGGTCCCCGCGCCCCTGTCGGGGCCGTGCCCCGGGGCGTCCCCCGGGCAGCCGTAGCGACGCGCGGTTCCCGCACTCCTTACCGGAGACGGAGACCATGCGGTGAGGCGCGCCCCGGAAAGGGGGCGCGGTGACCGCGGGGGCAACCGGGAGCACAGCGTTCCCTCGCCACCGGCCGGAAACGGCGGTACCCCTCGCGTGCGGGCCGCGTCCGGTGGGGCTCACGCGCCTCCCGGCCCTGCGCACCGCAGGTCCGTACGGGCGACATATCCGGAAAGTCGCTTCGGGTGCCGAGGGTGTATCCAGGAAGCATGAGCTTCCGGTTTCCGGACGTGGTCTTCGGCGAGCCCACCAAGAGCGGCTGGCCCCTGATCCTCGCCCCGCTGGCGCTGATCGTCGCCATTCCGGTCGCCGACTACTTCCTGGACCCGAATGTGCACATCGCGCCACTGCTGACGGTGGCGCCCGTCTTCACGGCCGCGATCGCCGGCCCCTGGGCCACCGCGGGGATGAGCCTTCTCGCGGTGGCCGCGCAGGCAGTGGCCGGTGTCGAGCGGGACACGCTGGTGACGGAACAGGTCCTCACCGAGGTCGTGGCGCTGGTCCTGCTCACGCCCCTGCTGGTGATCTTCACCTATGTCCGCGAGACGCACCGGACCCAGCTGAGGCGGGCGAGACTGATCTCCGAGACCGCCCAGCGCGCCGTGCTGCGTCCGTTGCCCGAACGAGCGGGCCCGCTGGGCATCGCCACGGAGTACCGCACCGCCGAGCGCGACACCCGCATCGGCGGAGACCTGTTCGCCTTCGCCAGAACCGCCCACTCGACCCGACTGCTCATCGGTGACGTGCGCGGCAAGGGCCTCGACTCGATCACCGACACCTCGATCATGCTCGGCGCCTTCCGGGCGGCGGCACACCGCCAGTCGCCGCTGCCGGAACTGGTCGCCTATCTGGAGGGCAGCGTCCACTGGGGGCTGTCCGAGCTGGCCGGGGTGGAGACCGACGTCGGGGAGCGCTTCGTGACGGCGGTGGTGGCGGACATCCCCGACGAGGAGCCCGTCATCCGGCTGGTGAGCTGCGGCCACCCGCCGCCCCTGCTGCTGCGGGACGGCACGGCCACCTCGCTGATCGTGGGCCACCCCGCGCCGCCGCTCGGCCTCGGCGGCCTCGCCGCGAGTTCGTACGCCCCGCAGACGTTCCCCTTCCCGGAGGGGGGCCATGTGCTGCTCTACACGGACGGTGTCTCGGAGGCTCGGGACCGCGAGGGCGTCTTCTACCCGCTGACCGACCGGGCCGCCACGGCGAGCCGCATCGTGGCCTGGGCGGCCGGCGGCCCCGAGATGCTGGTGGAGTTCCTCACCAGCGACCTCCTGGAGTACGCGGGCAGCGCGCTGAACGACGACATGGCCATGATCGCCGTCGAGCGCACCCGCCCGTCCGAGCGCGCCGAACGGGAGGCCGAGGCCGCCCACCGCCCACCGGGCGCCACCGACGACGCCTGGTCAGCCCACCGCCTGGTGGGGGACATGACAGGCCTGGCACGGAACGGCAGGGCGGCGGAGACCGAATGGCCGGGGCGCGGGGCGGGCGCAGGTCGGCCGAACGGCGGGGCGGGTGCAGGTCGGCCGGACCGTGAGGCCGGCGCTGGGTGGTCGGACCGTGAGGCCGGTGCTGGTCGGTCGGGCCGTGCGGAGGGTGTCGACCGGCCGGGGGCCAGACGTGGGCAGCGGCGGAGGATGATCGGGTGGTCGACCCCCTACGCGGAGGGCGCGGTTCCACGCACAGGGGTCTCACCCACAGGGGGCGGCCCCCACGCGTAGGACGGCGTGAGGGCCGAGGGTATGTACGCCGGGGCGCGCCCGGGCGCCCCGGGCGTCCCGCCGGAGGTCACGGCAACCGCGGGATCGGCGCGTCGCTGTCGTAGTCGATGGACTCCGACAGCGAGCGCCACGCCTCGTCCGCCGCGGCCTTCCGCCGGTCCGCCTCGGTGACCAGCCGGTACGCGTCGGAGCCCAGCAGCAGGTGAAGCGGCGGTTCCGGCAGCTCGGGCAGGCCGAGGATCACCTCGGCGGCCTTGTGCGGGTCGCCGTTCTGCCGGCCGTCCATGCCCCGGAACAACTCGGCGTTGACCCCCACGGACTGCTGGTACGGCTCGCTGATCGGCGGGATCTGCATCGAGGAGCCCGCCCAGTCGGTGCGCAGGCCGCCGGGCTCGATGATCGTGACGTTGATCCCCAGCGGCCGTACCTCCTTGGACAGCACCTCGGAGAAGCCGCCCACGGCCCACTTGGCGCTCTGGTACGCGGCGAGCCCGGGGGTGGTGATCCGGCCGCCGCTCGAGGAGACCTGGATGATGTGCCCCGCACCCTGTTCGCGCAGGATCGGCAGGGCCGCCTTGGTGACGTGGTAGACGCCGTAGAAGTTGGTGTCCATCTGGGCCCGGAACGACTCGTCCGTGACGTCCTCGATGGCGGCGACGTCGCCATAGCCGGCGTTGTTGACGACGACGTCGAGCCGGCCGAACGCCTCCGCGGCCTCGGCCACCGCCGTCCGCGCCGCCGCGCCGTCGGTGACGTCCAGGGCGACTGCCCGGATGCGGTCCGGACCGTACCGCCCGACCAGGTCGTCGAGCTGTGCGGGGGTGCGCGCCGTGGCCGTCACGCGGTGTCCCGCCGCCAGCGCGGCCTCGGTGATGGCACGGCCGAGCCCCCGGGAGCTGCCGGTGATGAACCAGGCCCGGGAGTCGGGGGCGGGGGTACTGCTGGGTGCCATGAGGGGCTCCTGAAAAGAGTGTGATCGTGAAGCAACCGGTGTCGGGGTAAGTAACTGACTATCCAGTTACTTCGACCGTACGCCTGGCTGACCGGTTGTGGCAAGCGCTCAGACGGCAGGGCCAACGGGTGGGAAGCGGCTTATCGAGGTTGATGACCATCTGGTTAGTCACCGAGGCTCATTGCGATTAGCATGGGGGGATGCCCAGGGACTCCCAAGCGACCAAGGCCCGGCTCCTGCAAGCGGCGAGCGAGGAGTTCGCCGCGCACGGGATCGCGGGCGCGCGCGTGGACCGGATCGCCGCGGCGGCGGGCTGCAACAAGAACCTGATCTACGTGCACTTCGGCAGCAAGGAGGGGCTCTTCGACGCGGTCTTCGCGCGGGCCGCCGAGGAGTTGCAGAACGCCGTCCCGATCACCCCCGACGACCTCCCGGGCTACGCCGGAGCGCTCCACGACTTCTATCTGACCCACCCGCGGCTGATGCGGCTCGCCCGCTGGCACAGCCTGGAGCGGCCGGGTGCGACGGAACTGCTGCCGGTGGTGGCGTCCGCGAACTCCGCCAAGGTGCGGGCGCTGTCCCGGGCGCAGGCGGAAGGACATGTGGACGCGGGTCTTCCGCCGCAGACGCTGCTCTCGCTGGTCCTGTCCCTGGCGAGCACCTGGAGCCCGGGGAGTCCCGAGGGCTTCGGGGAGGGCGCCGACTCGGCCGAGGCGATCGCCCTGCGGCGCCATGCGATCGTCCTGGCCGTCGCCCGCCTCGTCAGGCCGCCCGGGGCGGGGGCGGCGCCCGGGGCGGGGGCGGCGCCCGGGGCGGGGGCGGCGCCCGGGGCGGGGGCGTCGGGGGTGCCGGGGACGTCGGTCGCGGGGGAGTGACGCGGGGCCAGGTTGTGCAGGTGGTCTGGGTTTCTCCCTGGTCGTCGGAGCGCAACCGGCCACCGGCCGGAACCCGGGAGCCGACGGGAAGTGGCCCGACAAGGGGGCGCGGGGCGTCGCGCCCCCCGGCCGGCCACCGGCCGGAACCCGGGAGCCGGCAGAAGCCACCCCGGCAAGGGCCGCGGGGTACGGCGCAGAGCGGCGCGCCGCTTCCCGCACCCCTTTCCGCGGTGCGCGTTCCGTGGTTGTCGCCCCCCGCGGCGGGTTGCCGTGGGGGCGGGTGCGTATGCTGGCGCGGCGAGCGCCTCTGACGCCACGGGTGCCGTGGGACATTTCGCCTGGTGTGCGGCTGCCTTTCACCAAGTCGACATACGGGCGCTCCTAGGCTCTCTGCGCGTTGAAACCGGTCCCCGAGGGGGCCTGGCGATCATTAAGAAAGCTCTCAGAATCCGTACGTACGGTGCGCTGCATGGCATTCAGGACAACTGACGCAGCCGCGGCGGAGACCCGTTCCGCGGGCCGCACGCCCAGCACGGACGAGGCCGCGAAGGAAGGGGCCGAGGGCATCCGGGACGACGGACAGCACAACGAAAAGGGACAGGGCATGGACAGGCCGGAAGGGCCCGCAGGCAAGGGCGAGGAGCCCACGAAGAAGCCCCCGGAGGCCGACGGCGCCGAGCAGGCGGCCGGGTCACCGAAGGAACCCGGGGACGCCGCGCCGGCCCCGCAGGGCGGTGAGCCCGCGGCGGACCGCGGAACCGCGGCCACCCCGGGCGGCAGCACGGACGCGGGCTCCGGCGCCGGCTCCGAGGAGGGCGCGGGGGCGGGCTCCGGCGCGGGCGAGACCCCGGGCGCCGGAGCAGGCGCCGATGCCGGCGCGGGCGACTACGCCTTCCCTGCAGAGGACGGCGGCGCCCCGACGTCGTCGGCGGTCGCCCAGGGCGCCGGCGCGGTGGTGGCCGCGGGACTCGGTTTCGTCTCGCTCACCGGAAGCTGGCTCGGGACCGTCGCGGGCGCCCGTGAATCGCTGATCGGGCAGCTCCAGACCTCCCAAGGTGCCAGCGTCGCCAAGCAGATCCACGAGGTGTACGGCGACCAGTGGCATGTCACCGCGCTGGTCAGCGGCATCTTCGCGCTGGCCGCGCTGATCGTCGGTGTGGTGGTGCTGGCCAGGCCCGCCTTCGGGGCGCCGGGCGAGCAGCAGGCGACGTGGATCAAGTCGGTGTCCTGGGCGGGCGTCTGCCTGGGCGTGATCGGACTGCTGCTCGCCGTCCTGAAGTACACCGACGCCATTCTGGGACTGCCTTCGGTCTCCTCCTGACGGGGCGGGGAGCCGAGGGCCTTGGACGCTGCCTTAGACGCTCGGCCCATGTCAGGCCCCGGTCACGACGGCCGGGCACGTCGTGCGGGACCTCCCTGAGCACGCCGTACGGCACGGCTAAGGCATCCCCCGTCCGCACAATGCGGAACTCTCCCGATGCGGCGGAACCCCCTGGGAGACGAGTCTTGAGGCATCGCGCCGGCCATGGCCGGCGATGCCGGAACGACCGACTCGTCCCAGGGGGTTCGCATGTTTCAGTTCAGTGTGTTCCAGACGCGTGAGGCCGACCTGATCCGCGCCGCCGAGCGGCGCCGGCTGCTGCGGGAGGCCCGCGAGGCAAGCCGGGCGGGATCCGGGGCGCGCGGCACGCCGGCCCGCGAGGGCGGCGGCAAGGCCGCCAGTCCGGCCCGCGCCTGCGCACCCCGTACGGCATGAGCCCCGCCGGCGCCCCGGCCGGCACCGTGCGGGGGGACGGTGCCGTCAGCCGGCCGCCGGCGGCGCGCGGACACGGGCGACCCACGGCGGGCGCCGCGGCACGGGGGGCCGCGGCGCGTGCCGCGGCGCGCGGAGCCGTCGCGTTCGCGCGCGTGGGCGGGGGCCCAGGGGCGATGGGTGAGGCCGCCCCGTCGGTGAATGAGTCCGCACCGCCGACGAGGACGCCCGCAGCGCCGGCGAGCACGGCCGCAGCGCCGGCGAGCACGGCCGTCCCGTCGGTGGGGAATGCCGCACCGGCGATAAGCGATGCCGCACTGTCACACCCCTGTGTCATGCTCGGCGCTGTGGAGACCAGATCCGTCAGCCCGGTGTTCGTCGGCCGCGCCGACGAGTTGGAGGTGCTGCGCGCCGCTCTCGCCCGTGCCACCGGCGCCGCGGGCCACCGGCCGCCCGCCCAGGAGACCGGGCCCGCCGGCGTGCCGGTCGCGGGCGCTCCGGACGAGCCGGGCCCCGCGGGGGAGCCGTATGCGCTGCTGCTCGGCGGCGAGGCGGGTGTCGGCAAGACCCGCCTCGTGGAGGAGTTCGCGGCGTTCGCCCGGCGCGAGGGCGCGGTCGTCGCCTGCGGCGGCTGCATCGAGATCGGGGCGGACGGACTGCCCTTCGCGCCGTTCTCCGCGGCCCTGCGCGCCCTGCGCAGACAGCTGCCCGAGGAGATGGCGGCCGCCGCCGCGGGCCAGGAGGCCGAGCTCGCCCGGCTGCTCCCCGAGCTCGGCGAGGCCCCCCGCGGCCTGCACGACGAGGAGGACATGGCCCGCCTCTTCGAGCTGACCGCCCGCGTCCTGGAGCGCCTGGCCACCGGCCGCACCCTGGTCCTCGCCCTGGAGGACCTGCACTGGGCGGACGCCTCCACCCGGCACCTGCTCGCCTTCCTGCTGCGCACCCTGCGCACCCACCGCATCCTGATCCTCGCCACCTTCCGCGCCGACGACATCCACCGCCGCCACCCGCTGCGCCCCCTGCTCGCCGAGCTGGACCGGCTGCGCACCGTCCGCCGTATCGAGCTGCGCCGCTTCAGCCGCGCCGAGGTCACCCGCCAACTGGCCGGCATCCTCGCCGCCGAGCCGGCCCCGGACCTCGTCGACGAGATCTTCGAGCGGTCGGACGGCAATGCGTTCTTCGTCGAGGAGCTGGCCGTCGCCGCGCACGAGGGCGGCGGCTGCGCCGGCCTCACCGACTCCCTCCGCGACCTCCTCCTGGTGCGCGTCGAGCAGCTGCCGCCGCACGCCCAGCGTGCCGTGCGGATCGCCGCCGAGGGCGGCTCCACCGTCGAGTACCCGCTCCTCGCGGCCGTCGCGGGCCTCGCCGAGGACGATCTGATCGAGGCACTCAGAGCCGCCGTCGGCGCCAGCATCCTCACCGCCACGCCCGACGGCGACGGCTACCGCTTCCGCCACTCCCTGGTGCGTGAGGCCGTCAGTGACGACCTGCTCCCCGGCGAGCGCTCCCGCCTCAACCGCCGCTACGCCGAGGCCCTGGAGGCCGACCCCGCGGTCGTCCCCAGCGACGAGCGCGCCACCCGCCTCGCCAGCTACTGGTACCACGCGCACGACGCCGCCAAGGCACTGCCCGCCGTGCTCCGCGCCTCCGTCGCGGCCCGCCGTCGGCATGCGTACTCGGAGCAGCTGCGGCTGCTGGAGCGCGCCATGGAGCTGTGGGACGCCGCCCCGGAGTCCGTCCGCGCCGAGCTGCGCCCGGTGGACTACGCCGAGTCGTACCTCCCCTGCGGCTGCGACCCCGGGACCGCCCCGCTGCGCTTCCTCGACCTGCTCGCCGAGGCCGCGGTGGCCGGCCGGCTCTGCGGCGAGCGGCTGCGCGCCCTGAAGATCACCAAGCGGGCGCTGCGGCTCCTGGAGGAGGACGACTCCGACGGTCAGGACCCGCTGCGCGCCGCCTGGTTCTGGCTCCAGCGCTCCCGCCTGGTGCAGAGCCTCGCGCACGGCGACGGCTGGCGGGAGCTGGGCACCGCGCAGGACCTGGTGCGCGGCCTGCCGCCGTCCCCTGTGCACGCCGAGGTGCTGGCCCACGTGGCCAACTGGTCGATGCTCCATGAGCCGGGCCACGAGAGCCTCGCCGCCGCCGAGCGCGCCGTGGAGTACGCCCATATGGTCGGAGCCCGCGACATCGAGATGCACGCCCGCATCACCCTGGGCGGCCTGATGGTCGACGCCGGCCAGGTGGAGGAGGGCCTCGCCGAGATGTACGACGTCGCCGCCCGCGTCACCGAGCTGGGCATCGCCGGCTGTGTGAGCCGCAGCCATGTGAACCTCCCCTCCGTGCTGGAGGGCGTCGGCCGCTCCCGCGAGGCCGTCGGCATCCTGGAGGAGGGCCTCCAGCTCACCAGGAAGTACGGGCTGCGCGACACCGAGGCCTGGATGTGGGGCAATCTCTCCGAGTCGCTGTATGCGCTGGGGCGTTGGGACAGGGCCGCGGAGGCCGCCGCGCGGGCCGAGCGCATCGGGCACAGCGCCAAGCCCCGCGGTGCCGGCGCGGCCCGCCTCGCCCATCTCGCCCTGGCCCGCGGCGACATGGCCGAGGCGGCCCGCCGGCTCGCCGCCGCCCGCGGGCACTACGGCACCCATGACCGCATGCCCCAGCAGTCCATACCGCTCGCCCGCATCGCGATCGGCGTCGCCGCGGGCGAGGGGCGCATCCTCGACGCCCGCACCGAGCTGGCGGAGGCCGTCGCCGCCGGCTTTCCGCCCGGCACCCAGCGGTACGCATGGCCCCTGCTGCTGGCCGCGGCGACCACGGAGGCCGACGCCCGCACCCTGCCCGTCGCCGAGCCGGGCAGGGCCGAGGCCCTGGAGCGCATCAGGGGCGCCGCCAAGTCACTCGCCACCGGCGTCCCGGTCTGGGACGCCTATGCGCAGTGGGTGCGAGCGGAGCTGCTGCGCGCCGAGGGCCGGGCCGCCCCCGACGGCTGGCTGGAGGTGCTCTGCGCCTTCGGCCCCCTGGAGCGGCCCTACGACGTCGCCCGCGTCCGGTACCGGCTGGCGGAGGCCCTGCTCACGGCCGGCGCCGGCGATGACGACCGGGACCGCGCCGCCGAACTGCTCCGGCAGGCCGGCGCGGTGGCCGAGCACCTGGGGGCCCGGCCGCTCGCCGAGGCCGTCGCCGCGCTCGCCCACCGGGGCCGGCTGGCCCTCACCCGCGGGGCGGCCCGCGACCCCGCCGACCCGGCCGAGGCGCTGGGGCTCACCAGCCGGGAGCGTGACGTACTGCGGCTGGTCGCCGCCGGCCGCACCAACCGCCAGATCGCCGAGGAGCTCTTCATCTCCCCGAAGACCGCCAGCGTGCACGTCTCCAACATCCTCGCCAAGCTGGGCGTCTCCGGCCGCGGGGAGGCCGCCGCGCTGGCCCACAGCCGACAGCTCTTCACCACCGGACGGAGCTCCACCCCTGTCGCCCGCCGGGCGTGAGGCGGGCGCCTCACCCACGGTGCGGGTCGGGCGCGGTGCGGGCGCGGCGCGGTGCGGGTTGGGCGCGACGGGGCGGGCCCAGACCGGGCGTGGTACGGGGCGGGCCCGGGCTCGCCCGGTCAGCACCGCCACAGCCGGGGTCAGCCGCCTGGTCCGTCCGTCCCCGCGCGTCCCCGCGCGCCCCGCCCGGACCCGGAACCGGCGCCCCGCCCCGACTGTGACCGGCGAGACACGCCGCTTCCGGCCGGGCTCGCTTACGCTGAAGCGAGGACTCGGCCCTGGGAGGCGGCGTGTTCAACCTGATCGAGGAACTCTTCGCACCCGGCCGCAAGCACACCGACGAAGAGCGCAAGCGTCTGGAGCTCACCCGGGTCGACCTCTACGAGGGCGACCCCGGACGGGGCCCCATAGACCTGGACTCGGGCAAGGTCGTCGTCCGCAAGCCCACCCAAGAAGAGGCCTAGACCCGGAGATTGGGCGGCCCACCCGGGGCCCCGTCGGCGCGGAGATGCCATGCCGCACACACCGGTTCGCCCGCCGGGCCGGGAGATGCCACCGCGCCCACGCCGACACGCCCGCCCACGCGGAGACGCCACGGCGCACACGCCGGTCCCCTCACCCAGGTCGCGTCACCGGTGCCGTCCCGCCCGCGCGGCCACGTCACCCGTGCCGGTGCCCGTCGCGGCAGGCGCACCGGACCGCCGGCACCCGTTCCCCGCCCGGCGCTTTCGCACCGACCTACTTCACCTGGACCTCAAGGATCCGGTCGTCGCCCTGCTGCGGAGTGCCCCGGGTGTCCGTCTCGCTGGTGGTGAGCCAGAGCTTGTCGCCGCCCGCCGGGGCGACCGTGCGCAGGCGGCCGTGGGTGCCCTTGAAGAACGACTGCGGGGCGGCCGAGACGTGCGTGCCGTCCAGAGGGATGCGCCACAGCCGCTCGCCGCGCAGCGCCGCCATCCAGATGCTCCCCTCGGCATAGGCGATACCGCTCGGTGAGGCCTCCGATGTCCGCCACTGGGCCACCGGGTCGTGGAAGCCCTTCCTGCCTCCCTTGCCCTCCACTTCCGGCCATCCGTAGTTGTCGCCCGGCTCGATCAGGTTCAGCTCGTCCCAGGTGTCCTGTCCGAACTCCGAGGCCCACAGCCGGCGGTGGGTGTCCCAGGCCAGGCCCTGCACGTTGCGGTGCCCGTAGGAGTAGACGTAGGGCGCGTTCCTGAAGGGGTTGCCCGGGGCCGGGCGGCCGTCCGGGGTCATCCGGAGGATCTTGCCGCCGAGGTCCGTCTTCACCTGGGCCCGGCCGCGCTCGCCCGACTCGCCGGTGCCCGCGTACAGCAACTTGTCCGGGCCGAAGGCGATCCGGCCCCCGTTGTGGATGAAGCCCTTCGGGATGCCGCGCAGCAGGGTGCTGGGCGCGCCGAGCTGGTCGCCGGGCGCCCGCTTCTCGTCGTACGGCATGCGGACGATGCGGTTGTCGGACGCGGTGGTGAAGTAGGCGTACACCATGTGGTCCGAGGCGAAGGACGGCGAGAGCGTGATGCCGAGCAGGCCACCCTCGCCGGCCGGTGACACCCCGGGCACCGAGCCGACCTCCGTCTTCCTGCCGCTCTTGGCGTCGACCCGGGTGATGGTGGCCTCGTCCCGTGACGAGACGAGCAGGTCGCCGCCCGGCAGCTCCGCGAGGCCCCAGGGGGACTTCAGATCCGCGGTGAGGGTGCGCACCACCTTTGCGGAGCCCTTGTCCGGGGGTGCTGCCGGGACCCGGGCCGAGGCGGAGGAGCCCGGGTGCGCGGGGCTCGCCTCGCCGCTTCTCGTCTGCCGCGGGTGGGAGTCGCCGCCTGAGGAGCAGGCGGCGACGGCGAGGAGGACGACGGCGACCAAGGCGGCCGACGCGGCTGAGCGATGCACGATGGGTCCCTTCGACGCAGCGGTACTCCTGTTCCTACACTGCCCGGGGACTCAGGGCGCAGGGACGGGGCGGGAACTCACGTGAGCGCGAGCACCCCGCCGCTCCGGCTCACGTGAGCACGAAGCTCTCCGCCGCCCGGCTCACGTCAGCACGAAGCACCCCCGCCGCTCCAGCTCGCCCAGCAGCGCCCGCGCGGGCTCGCACGGGTTCCAGCGCAGGTCCAGTTTCTCCAGCGAGGGCATCGCGGCCACCCAGTCCGGCAGCCGCGCGATGCGGTTGGCCCGCAGGTCGAGGTGGCGCAGGCGGGGCAGGCCGGCCAGCGTCCTGGGGAGCTCCGTCAGTGCGTTCTCCCGCAGGTCCAGATGCCGCAGCTCGCGCAGGCCGGCTGTGGACGGCGGCAGGTTCCCGATCAGGTTGCCGCGGAGCCACAGCTCGCGCAGGCCGCGCAGGCGGCCGATGCCGTCGGGCAGCGTGGTCAGCCGGTTGTGCTGGGCCCGCAGTTCGACCAGGGCGGTCATGCGGCCGACGGCCTCGGGCAGCGCGGTGAGGGCGTTCTCGCCGACGTTGAGGTAACGCAGGCGCGTCAGGTTGCCCAGCGAGTCCGGGAGCCGGGAGAGGGCGTTGCCGTGCAGGTAGAGGCAGTCGTCGAGGCCGGTGAGGTCGCCCAGTTCGTCGGGCACGGACGCGAGCTCGTTGTGGCCGAGGTCCAAGGTGGTCAGCCGGCGCATCCGCCCGATCTCCGGCGGGAGGGATCTGAGGCCGTTGCCGGCGAGGACCAGCACCTGGAGCTCGGTGCGCCGCCAGACCGACTCGGGCACCTCTCCGAGCCGGTGACGCCACAGGTTCAGTACGTGCCGCACGGCTGGTCCCTTTCGCAGGTGGCCGAGGTGGCCGAGGTGGCCGAGGTGGCCGAGGTGGCCGAGGTGGCCGGGGTGGCCGGGGTGGCCGGGGTGGCCGGGGTGGCCGGGGTGGCCGGGATGACCGGGATGGGGCCTCGATTCTCGCCGGGGGGCCGGGCACCGGGGAAGCCGCCCCGGGCACCGCGGGAGCCGCCCGCGCGCCGTGCGGACGGAAGCGGGCACGCCCTTGGCCGGAACGGTTCCGTCACCCGTGTGGTGAACCTCGGATGCCTGGCATGTGCCATTCCGCCCCCAGGGGTGGCGGGCCCGGGCAGGGGCCGCTCCGCTGCCCGGTGGGGTGGAGGCTCTAGCCTCCAGAGCATGACTTCAGACGTGTGGCTTCCCATTCCCCCGCAGGAGATCGACGGGCTCCCCGAGGGCCCCACCTACCGGTTCTGGGACGGCGGTGACGACGGCGAGCAGGAGTTCCCCGGCGACCCGGCGGAGTGCGCGGTGTACGTGGTGCCGTACATGAAGCCCGTCCGCACCCGTACCCGGCCCCTGGAGCGCATGACGGGCCTTGAGGTGATCCAGACGCTCACGGCCGGGGTGGACGACATCCTGGCGAACCTGGACGCCGTGCGCCCCGGCGTGCGGCTGTGCAACGCGCGCGGGGTGCACGAGGCCAGCACCGCCGAGCTGGCCCTGGCGCTCATCCTCGCCTCGCTGCGGGGCATCCCCGGCTTCGTCAGGGCGCAGCAGACGGGCCACTGGGGAGGCGGCTTCCACCCGGCCCTCGCGGACAAGTCCGTGCTGATCGTGGGCTACGGGGCCATCGGCTCGGCGGTGGAGGACCGGCTTGCGCCCTTTGAGGTCGCGCGGGTGACGCGCATCGCGCGCTCCGCGCGCGCAACCGAGCGCGGGCCCGTGCATCAGCTCGCTGATCTCCCCGCCCTCCTGCCGGAGGCCGACGTGGTGGTCCTCACCACCCCTTTGAGTGACTCCACCCGGGGTCTGGTGGATGCCGAATTCCTCGGCCGGATGAAGGACGGCGCCCTTCTGGTGAACGTCGCCCGCGGCCCCGTCGTCGACACCAAGGCGCTCCTCACCGAACTGGAGACCGGCCGGATCACCGCCGCCCTCGATGTGACCGACCCCGAGCCGCTGCCCCCGGGCCACCCCCTGTGGCACGCGCCGGGCGTGCTCATCAGTCCCCATGTGGGTGGTCCCACGTCGGCCTTCGGCCCCCGCGCCAAGCGCCTGATAGCGTCGCAGTTGTCCCGCTATGCGGCCGGAGAACCCCTCGACAACCTCATCCTGACCACCGGAGACTGACGCACCGACAGTCCACCCAGAGCACTCAGACCACACACTTGGGACATGGCCGTAAAACCTGAGTATTCCCATGAATACGGGGCGTGTTCATATGGCCTCCACCGATTACGCTCGGTAGATGGGCTATGTCGCTGAGTGACGATCCTGGTGTATCGTCCCGGACAGGGGGCTGCGCCGCGCGGGAACGGCGCGGGGGACAGGCCCCAATGACCTGCGAGGGGGGCGACGGGCGATGCACGGCCAATGGACAATCAATCCGCAGCGGCGAAGCCGCCGACTGGAACCCCGGCGACCGGTGACGCGCATACCGAGCGGCGCGACCCAGGGCACGCGCGCACCGGGCGCCGGCAGAGGAGCGCGACCGGCCGGGCGGCCATGGACCGGCCTCCCGGCCCGCCGCCCCGGACACCCCGCCGAGCGCACGACCGACCGGGCGGGAGCGGACCGGTGACCTCCCCCGTGCTCTCGGCCCGGCGGCCGCTCATCGGCAGGTGCGGTCTCTTTCCGCAGTGCGTCCTGATCCTGGTCTGCGGCGGCTACGCCATCGGCGCCGCCCTCGGCTGGGGCACGAAGTGGGTCGCCCTCGTCATGGGCGACTTCGGCCTCAGCCTCGCCGCCGTGACGGCCGCGGTGTCCTGCCTGCTCTACGCACGCAGCCGCCGCGGCGGGCTGCGCCCCGCATGGCTGCTGTTCGCCGTCTCGTCCCTGATGGCGGCGGTGGGCAACGGCGTCTGGGGCTGGTACGAGGTGGTGCTCGGCCGCCCGGTGCCCAGCCCCAGTTGCGCGGACCTGTTCTTCCTGTGCTTCGCGCCGCCCGCCATCGTCGGCCTGCTGGTGCTGGCCAAGCGGCCCCTGACCAAGGCCGGCTGGGCCTGCCTCGCGCTGGACGCCTGGCTGATCGGCGGCTCCCTGCTGACGCTCTCCTGGAGCCTCGCCCTGGCACGCACGGCCCGGGTGCGCGGGCAGAGCGTCGAGCACGTCGCCCTCTCGCTGGCCTACCCGCTGCTGGACATCGTCCTGATCAGCATGGTGCTCGTCCTGCACTTCAGGCGCACCTCCGTCAACCGCTCCGCGGTGAACACGGCCATCGGCGCCCTCGCCCTCACCGTGCTGTCCGACGCGCTCTTCACCTCGCCCCTGCTGCACGCCAGCTACCGCTCGGGCCAGCTCCTGGACGCCGGCTGGTTCGCCGGCTCCCTGCTGCTCGCCTACGCCCCCTGGGCCGGTGCCGCCAAGCAGGCCCGCCCGGTGGACGGACCGCCCGCGGCCGCCGCCGTCGTCCCCGCGCCCCGCAAGGGCGGCGAGCACCGCGGCGGGAAAGCCTCGGCCGAGCGGGGCCCGGAGCCGGTCACCGCGCGCGGAGCACCCGCCCGCGCGGTCATCGAGCAGGAGCGCTACCCCGTCAGCCGCCCCACGGGCGGCCCCCTCGCCGCTCTCACGCCCTACCTGGCGGCGGCGGTGTGCACCCTGGGCATCCTGTTCAACGTCCTCGACGGCCGCAGGGTCGACCGCGTGGTGCTCTTCACCGCCTGCACCGTCGTGCTCGTCCTGATCGTCCGCCAGGGCATCATGCTGCTGGACAACATGGCCCTCGCCCGCGAGCTGGCCCAGAAGGAGAACCACTTCCGCTCCCTGGTCCAGGGCTCCAGCGACGTCATCATGATCGCCGCACCGGACGGCGTGCTCCGCTACGTCAGCCCCGCCGCCGCGGGCGTCTACGGCCGCGACCCCGACGAGCTGGAGGGTTCCAAGCTCTCCGCCCTGATCCACCCCGAGGACCTGGGAGCCGTGCTGCACGAGGTGCGCCGGTTCCTCGCCGCCAGCCCCACCCAGGAGTCCACCAGCAGGATCGAGTGCCGCTTCAGGTCCGGCGACGGCCAGTGGCTCAACGTCGAGTCCACGATCAACCGCCACGAGGGCGGCCTCATCCTCAACAGCCGGGACGTCACCGAACGTGTGCGCCTCCAGGCGCAGTTGCAGCACAACGCCGAGCACGACCCGCTCACCGACCTGCCCAACCGCGTCCTGTTCACCCGCCGTGTCGGCCTGGCGCTCAGCGGGCGGCGCACCACCGACCGCGGCACCGCCGTGCTCTTCATCGACCTCGACGGCTTCAAGGGCGTCAACGACACCATCGGCCACCAGGCCGGCGACGACCTGCTGGTGCAGGCCGCCCGCAGGCTCCAGGAGGCCGTGCGCCAGTCGGACACCGCGGCCCGTCTCGGCGGCGACGAGTTCGCGGCCCTGGTCGTCGGCGACGGCACCGTCGGCCACACCGCACGCGAGCAGCACATCTACGAGCTCGCGGACCGGCTGCGGTCCGCCCTGTCCCGGCCGTACACCATCGAGGGGCACGACGTCAGGGTCGGCGCCTCCATCGGCGTCGCGTTCGCGGAGCCCGGCCTGACCGCCGGCGAGCTGCTGCGCAACGCCGACCTGGCGATGTACCGCGCCAAGGCCGGCGGCAAGGGCCGCGTCGAGCTCTACGCGCCTCACATGCGGGCCGACGCCCAGATGCGCGCCGACGTGGTGCGCACCACCCCGTTCACCGCCCGCCGCCGCCCCACCCCGCACGAGGGCGACTTCGCCCTGCTGCACCAGCCCGTGGTCTGCCTCGGCACCGGACGGATCGCCTCGGTCGCCGCGCACTCCCGCTGGCGCACCTCGCAAGGCTCCCTCTACGCCCCCACCGAGCTGCTGCGCGGCGGCGACGACCCCGAGCACGCCGCCGAGCTGGGCCGCTGGACCATCGAGGCGGCCGTCGAACAGGCGGCGGAGCGGGCCCGCGCCGGGCACGTCCTGCCCGTCGTGGTCAGGACCACCGCCCGCCGCCTGCTGGACCGCTCCCTGCCCGTCGGCTCCATCGAGGCACTGCTCACCCGGTACGGGCTGCCCTCCGGCGCCCTCATCGTCGAGCTGGCCGGCAGCGAGCCGCACGTCCCCCTGGACGATCTGGAGCGCCGCCTCACGGCCCTGCGTAGGCACGGCGTGCGGATCGCGCTGGACGGCTTCGGCAGCGGGTACGCGGCCTTCACCAGCCTCCGCAAGCTCCCCGTGGACTGGCTGAAACTCGACCGGGCGCTCGTCGAGGGCGTCGCCGACTCGGCCCGGCTGCACAAGATCACCAGCGGGCTGCTGCGGATCGCGTCCGACCTGGGCCTGGACTCCGTGGCCGACGGCGTCGACCGCCCCGAGCAGGCCGCCGCGCTGCGCGCCATGGGCTGCACCCACGGCCAGGGCCTGGTCTTCTCGGGGCCGCTCGACGAGTACCGTCTGCGCAGGGCGCTGACCGTCGGCCGCTTCCCGGTGCCCGGCGACCCCGTCGAGGCGCTCCTCACCGGCGGCTCCGCGGGAGCGCTCACCGGACACGCGTCCAGCCGCTCACATAATGAGACGTCCGTCCCACCACCTTGACAGTCGGAGCGCGGCGGGGGGAAGGTCATGCCATGCGCACCCGAATCCTCGTACTTGGACAGCGCGTCGGCTGAGCTGGGCCGTGGTCGGTAGTGATCACACCAGCGACCACACCCGGCGCGCTCCCCTCGCTTGCCTCACGGCACGAGGGGTTTTTTGTTGCACCGGCGCGGTCCGCCCGCCCGAGCGGCCCGCCGCCCCCGCCCCTCCCGCACCGTACGACCCACGCACCGAACCTCAGCATCGAGAAGAGAATGCCGATGACCGAGCAGGCCTCCGGGGCCCATCATCCGCAGCCGCGGCCCCGTTCCTCCGCGCAGCCCGCCGCCCCCGTCGAGCACGTCACGGGCGCGCAGGCCCTCATCCGTTCGCTTGAGGAGGTCGGGGCCGAGACGGTATTCGGAATCCCCGGCGGTGCGATCCTTCCCGCGTACGACCCGCTCATGGACTCCTCCCGGGTCCGGCACGTCCTGGTCAGGCACGAGCAGGGCGCCGGCCACGCGGCCACCGGGTACGCCCAGGCCACCGGCAAGGTCGGGGTCTGCATGGCCACCTCGGGCCCCGGCGCCACCAACCTGGTGACCCCGCTCGCCGACGCCCACCTGGACTCGGTGCCGCTGGTCGCGATCACCGGCCAGGTCGCCACCCACCTGATCGGCACGGACGGCTTCCAGGAGGCCGACATCGTCGGCATCTCCATGCCGATCACCAAGCACAACTTCCTCGTCAAGAACGCCGACGACATCCCCAGGACCATCGCCGAGGCCTTCCACATCGCCTCCACGGGCCGCCCGGGCCCCGTCCTCGTGGACATCGCCAAGGACGCCATGCAGGCCCGGACCACCTTCAGCTGGCCGCCCGCCATGGACCTGCCCGGTTACCGCCCGGTGACCAAGCCGCACGCCAAGCAGATCCGCGAGGCCGCCAAGCTGATCGCCCAGGCCAGGCGGCCCGTGCTGTACGTCGGCGGCGGCGTGCTGAAGGCCCGCGCCACCGCCGAGCTGAAGGTTCTCGCCGAGCTGACCGGCGCGCCCGTCACCACCACCCTGATGGCGCTCGGCGCCTTCCCGGACAGCCACCCCCAGCACGTCGGCATGCCCGGGATGCACGGCACCGTCGCCGCCGTCGCGGCGCTGCAGAAGGCCGACCTGATCGTCGCCCTGGGCGCCCGGTTCGACGACCGCGTCACCGGCAGGCTGGACAGCTTCGCCCCGCACGCCAAGATCGTCCACGCGGACGTCGACCCCGCGGAGATCGGCAAGAACCGCGCCGCCGACGTGCCGATCGTCGGGGACGCCCGCGAGGTGATCGCCGACCTGGTGCAGGCGGTCCAGCGCGAGCACAGCGAGGGCACCCCCGGCGAGGCGGCCCGCACCAGGTACGCGGCCTGGTGGCGCGACCTCAACCGCTGGCGCGAGACCTACCCGCTCGGTTACGACCAGCCCGCGGACGGCAGCCTCGCCCCCCAGCAGGTCATCGAGCGCATCGGGCAGCTCGCCCCGGAGGGCACGATCTTCGCGGCGGGCGTCGGCCAGCACCAGATGTGGGCGGCCCACTTCATCGACCACGACAAGCCCGCGACCTGGCTCAACTCCGGCGGCGCCGGCACGATGGGCTATGCGGTGCCGGCCGCGATGGGCGCCCAGGCCGGCCGCCCGGACCGCACCGTCTGGGCCATCGACGGCGACGGCTGCTTCCAGATGACCAACCAGGAGCTGACCACCTGCGCCCTGAACAACATCCCCATCAAGGTCGCCATCATCAACAACGGCGCCCTGGGGATGGTCCGCCAGTGGCAGACGCTCTTCTACAACCAGCGCTACTCCCACACCGTCCTGCACAGCGGCCCCAAGGACGGCATCGCGGTGGACGGCAAGTCCAGCGGCGGCACCCGCGTGCCCGACTTCGTCAAGCTCGCGGAGGCCATGGGCTGCGTCGCGATGCGGTGCGAGTCACCGGACGAGCTGGACAAGGTGATCGAAGAGGCCAACGCCGTCACCGACCGCCCCGTGGTGATCGACTTCGTCGTCCACGAGGACGCCATGGTGTGGCCGATGGTCGCCGCAGGCACCTCCAACGACGAGGTCATGGCCGCCCGGGGCGTCCGCCCCGACTTCGGCGACCTCGAGGAAGACTGACCGGCCGAGACGTCGGAGCGAAAGAAAAGGTAGCGACATGTCCAAGCACACGCTCTCCGTCCTGGTCGAGAACACCCCCGGCATCCTCGCCAGGATCGCCGCCCTGTTCTCCCGCCGCGGCTTCAACATCGACTCGCTCGCCGTCGGCACTACCGAGCACCCCGACATCTCCCGCATCACCATCGTGGTCACCGTGGAGGACCTGCCGCTCGAACAGGTCACCAAGCAGCTCAACAAGCTCGTCAACGTCCTCAAGATCGTCGAACTGGAGCCGGGCAGCGCCGTACAGCGCGAGCTCGTCCTCGTGAAGGTGCGCGCCGACAACGAGACGCGCTCCCAGATCGTGGAGATCGTCCAGCTCTTCCGCGCCAAGACCGTCGACGTCTCCCCGGAGGCCGTCACCGTCGAGGCCACCGGATCCAGCGACAAGCTGGAGGCCATGCTGAAGATGCTGGAGCCGTTCGGCATCAAGGAGCTCGTCCAGTCCGGCACCATCGCCATCGGACGCGGCGCGCGCTCCATCACCGACCGGAGCCTGCGCGCGCTGGACCGCAGCGCCTAGGCACACGGCCCGGAACCGGGAGCCGCCCCCCGGCTCCCGCCCCAGGTTTCCGGATCCCGACATCCGAGACCGCAGAACGACCCCTACCCCTCCCGCCGTACGGTGGGACCAGCTACACCGGCACAAACAAGGAGACCCAGTGGCCGAGCTGTTCTACGACGACGACGCCGACCTGTCCATCATCCAGAACCGCAAGGTCGCGGTCATCGGCTACGGAAGCCAGGGCCACGCGCACGCCCTCTCGCTGCGCGACTCGGGCGTCGATGTCCGCGTCGGCCTGCACGAGGGCTCGAAGTCCAAGGCGAAGGCCGAGGAGCAGGGCCTGCGGGTGGTCACCCCCGCCGAGGCCGCCGCCGAGGCCGACGTGATCATGATCCTGGTGCCGGACCCGATCCAGGGCCGCGTCTACGAGGAGTCCATCGCGGCGAACCTGAAGGACGGCGACGCGCTGTTCTTCGGCCACGGCTTCAACATCCGCTACGGCCTGATCAAGCCCCCGGCGAATGTCGACGTCTGCATGGTCGCCCCCAAGGGCCCCGGCCACCTGGTGCGCCGCCAGTACGAGGAGGGCCGCGGCGTGCCGTGCATCGCGGCCGTCGAGCAGGACGCGAGCGGCAACGCCTTCGCACTCGCGCTCTCCTACTCCAAGGGCATCGGCGGCACCCGCGCCGGCGTCATCAAGACCACCTTCACCGAGGAGACCGAGACAGACCTGTTCGGTGAGCAGACCGTGCTGTGCGGTTCCATCACCTCGCTGGTCAAGGCCGGTTTCGAGACGCTGGTCGAGGCGGGCTACCAGCCGGAGATCGCGTACTTCGAGTGCTTCCACGAGCTCAAGCTGATCGTGGACCTCATGTACGAGGGCGGCCTGGAGAAGATGCTCTGGTCGATCTCGGAGACCGCCGAGTGGGGCAACTACATCTCGGGGCCGCGGCTGATCAACGACGGCACCAAGGCCGAGATGAAGAAGATCCTCGGCGAGATCCAGGACGGCTCCTTCGCCAACAACTGGATGAAGGAGTACGAGTCCGGTCTGCCCAGGTACAACGAGTACAAGAAGGCCGACCAGGAGCACCTCCTGGAGACCACGGGCAAGAAGCTGCGCAAGCTGATGAGCTGGGTCGACGAAGAGGCCTAGAGCTCGCGGACGCGGGGCCGCTCCCGGACCGGGGGCGGCCCCGCGGTCCATCTCCGCCCGGGCGCGGAGCCGCCGCCCGGGCCACCCGGGCGCCGCGCCGCTCCCCGGGCCCGTCCGGTGCCGGATCGGTGCCGAGCCGCCCGGGCGCGGAGCCGCCGCCCGGGGCCCGCCCGGGTGCCGCCGCCCCGGGCCGGCCCGCCTCCTTCGCGAGGGGCGCCTTCCGGCCGGGGGACACCCGCCAGGACCGCCAGGACAGCGCCGTCCCACCCGTCCCACCACGGACGAGTGATCCTTTCGCCGACTGGAATACGCCACTCGCATCCGCCACTACACTTGCTCAGCACATACGCGTCGGGCCACAGCGTCGTGCGTCTTCCACGCGGCTAGCACCCTCCACCGCATGCGGCCCCGGGACGGCCGCCCGCAAGGGACTTGTGAGGACTCACGTGAGCACTGCGTCGCAGAAACCAGTCGTACTCATCGCTGAAGAGCTGTCACCCGCCACGGTCGACGCACTGGGCCCCGACTTCGAGATCCGGCACTGCAACGGAGCGGACCGGGCCGAGCTGCTCCCCGCCATCGCCGACGTCGACGCCATCCTGATCCGCTCCGCGACCAAGGTCGACGCGGAGGCCGTGGCAGCCGCACGCAGGCTCAAGGTCGTCGCCCGCGCCGGCGTCGGCCTCGACAACGTCGACGTCGCCGCCGCCACCAAGGCCGGCGTCATGGTCGTCAACGCCCCCACGTCCAACATCGTCACCGCCGCCGAGCTGGCCTGCGGCCTGATCATCTCCACCGCCCGGAACATCCCGCAGGCGAACGCCGCCCTCAAGAACGGCGAGTGGAAGCGCTCCAAGTACACCGGCGTCGAGCTCGCTGAGAAGACCCTCGGCGTGGTGGGCCTCGGCCGGATCGGCGCGCTGGTGGCGCAGCGCATGACCGCCTTCGGCATGAAGGTCGTCGCGTACGACCCGTACGTCCAGCCCGCGCGGGCCGCCCAGATGGGCGTCAAGGTGCTCTCCCTCGACGAGCTGCTCGAGGTCTCCGACTTCATCACCGTGCACCTCCCGAAGACCCCCGAGACGCTGGGTCTGATCGACGACGAGGCGCTGCACAAGGTCAAGCCCTCGGTACGGATCGTGAACGCCGCCCGCGGCGGCATCGTCGACGAGGAGGCGCTGTACTCGGCCCTCAAGGAGGGCCGGGTCGCCGGCGCCGGCCTGGACGTCTTCGCCAAGGAGCCGTGCACGGACTCCCCGCTCTTCCAGTTCGACCAGGTCGTGGCCACCCCGCACCTCGGCGCCTCCACCGACGAGGCCCAGGAGAAGGCCGGCATCGCCGTCGCCAAGTCCGTCCGCCTGGCCCTCGCCGGCGAGCTGGTGCCCGACGCGGTGAACGTCCAGGGCGGCGTCATCGCCGAGGACGTCAAGCCGGGCCTGCCGCTCGCCGAGAAGCTCGGCCGGATCTTCACCGCCCTCGCGGGCGAGGTCGCCGTCCGGCTCGACGTCGAGGTCTACGGCGAGATCACCCAGCACGACGTCAAGGTCCTGGAGCTCTCGGCCCTCAAGGGCGTCTTCGAGGACGTCATCGACGAGACCGTCTCCTACGTCAACGCCCCGCTGTTCGCCCAGGAGCGCGGCGTCGAGGTGCGGCTGACCACCAGCAGCGAGTCGCCGGACCACCGCAATGTCGTCACCGTCCGCGGCACCCTCGGCGACGGCGAGGAGATCTCGGTCTCCGGCACGCTCGCCGGGCCCAAGAACCACCAGAAGATCGTCGCCATCGGCGAGTACACGGTCGACCTCGCGCTCGCCGACCACATGATCGTGCTCCGCTACGAGGACCGCCCCGGTGTCGTCGGCGCGGTCGGCCGGGTGCTCGGCGAGGCGGGGATCAACATCGCCGGGATGCAGGTGTCCCGTGCGGTGGCCGGCGGGGAGGCGCTCGCGGTGCTGACCGTGGACGGGACCGTGCCGCAGCCGGTGCTGGCCGAGGTGGCCGCCGAGGTGGGGACCACCTCGGCCCGGTCGGTCAACCTGGCGGACTGACCGCCGCGGATCTTGTTTTCCGGGGGGCCTGTCCCCCCGCCCGCGGTGGTCGCCCCTCGGGCTCGTCCCCGACTCCCCTGGGCGTACCGCCCACGCCTTCAGGACGGTGCGCCGGGCGGGAGCTACAGCCTGGCCCCTTTGAGCGTCATGTGCAGCAGCAGCCGGTCCTCGCCGTTGTCCAGATCGAGGCCGGTGAGCTGCTCGACCCGGGAGAGGCGGTAGTAAAGGGTCTGGCGGTGGATGCCCAGCTGGGCCGCGGTGCGGCTCGCCTGGCCGGCGCAGTCCAGGAAGGCCTCGGCGGTACGGGCCAGTTCGCGGTGCGGGGGCGCGAGCAGTTCCTGGGTCGCGGGGTCCCTCGACGCCCGCGGGGGCAGGGCCGTGAGCAGGCGGTACGGGCCGATGGCGGACCACTGGGCGACCGGTCCGAGCCGGTCCTCGGCGAGCGCGGCGCGGGCCGCTGCCGAGGCCTCCTGCCAGGAGTCGGCGAGCTGGGCGAGGCCTCGGCGGGGTGCGGCGATCCCGGCGGCGATTCGGGTCACTGCTTCGGCGCCGGCCTGCGCCCCGGCCGCGACACCGGCTTTCGGGTCGGCCCCTGCCCTGGCCTTCGCTCCGGTGCCGGCCTCGGCCCCGGAGCCGGCTTCCGCACCGGCGCCGGCCGCGGCTCCGGCGTGCGGTCCGGCGCCGGCGCCGCGGCCGGTGTGCGGCCTCCGGACCCGTCCGCCCGGGGCGCCCGGGATACCCGGGACGCCCGGGGCTTCCGACTCGCTCCGGGCGCCCCGCGTCTCCGGTCCGCGGCGCAGCCGGTCCGCGGCGGACAGGGCGGGGGTGAGGACGTCCGTCGCGCGCAGCCGCATCAGCACCGCCAGGCTCTGGCCCGCCGTGCCCCACGGCATCGTGCACACCGCGGCCGCGCCCGGCACGGAGTGCGGCGAAGGGGCGTCCTCCGGGTCGGCGGAGGGCCACGGGGCCACGCAGACGACGGTGTGCAGGCCGTCCGCGTCGGCGCCCAGCTCGGCACGGAGCGCGGTGAGGGCGGCGGCGACGGTGGCGGGGTCGGCGGGGGCCGCCGCCCCGTTCGCGTCCGGGCTGCGCCCCGCGGTCAGCACGGCCCGGAACTCTCTCGTCAGGTCGGCGCCGGCCTGCGCCTCGTCGGCGAGCAGGGCGCCGATCCGGGCGGTCACCTCCATGGCGGCGGAGAGTTGCTGCTCGCCCGGGCCGGTGCCGGCGCCCGGGTCGAGCAGCCACACATAGCCGAGGACGATTCCGCGGTGCCGCACCGGGAGGCAGATGCGGCCCAGGTTGACGCCCGCCTCCGGGGCGGCCGGGATCCGCACCGGGCCGGTGGCGCGGGCGATGCCGAAGCCCTCGAACCAGGCGCGGACCGCGGCCGTGGAGCGCCGCGTCAGGATCGACCGGGTGCGCACGGGGTCCAGCGAGGAGGCGTCGAAGTCGGTGCCGCTGCCCTGTGCGCCGTAGGCGATCAGCCCGAAGCTGCGGTCCTCCAGGGTTGCGGGGGTGCCGAGCAGGACGGAGATCTCGTCGACGAGATCCTGGTAGTCGCCTTTCACGTCCCCCATTACACCCCCTCCGGCCAATGGCCCGGAGAATGGCCGAAACCGCCCCGTCACTGCCCCGCGCCTGTTCTGGGGCCTGTCCTCGACGCCGGCTGTGCTCGGTCTGCCCAGGGGCGCGGGAACTGCGCGATGCTGCCCCGGCCTGCCCAGGGGCGCGGGGAACTGCGCGCGCGGCCACCCGCCGGGCGGTGGTCCGGTCACGGCGGTGATTGCCTCCTTCGGGCCGGTGGGGGGTGTGACGCTCTCGTCCGTGGCCGCTCGTGTCCACGCGGCGGAGCCGCGCGGTGTCATGGCCCGCGCCCCTCGCGGACGCGGCCCCGTCCGGGCGTGCCCGGGGAACAGGAGGCGGCCTCAGACATATGTCTGAGATCCAGGCCACGGATGCGTGACACCTGTCGATGGCGGAGGATCGGAGAGATCCTTAAGTTCAGGGTGGTTCTCCGTACTGCGTCCGGACACTCCGGAACAGCCCGGGAAGCACCGGATACATCCGGGTATCGCCCGGCACCCCTCCGGTGCCACCGTCACACACGGTGCCGGTTCGACTCCCCTGGAGGTGCCCTCGTGCTCGGTCCCATGATCCTCGCCGCCTCGCGCAGCGACCGCACCCGGCGTGTCCTCACCGCCACCCCGGTGACCAGGCCCGTCGTGGGCCGTTTCATCGCGGGGGAGACGGTCGGGGCGACGCTTCCCGTGGTCAAGGACATGGCCGATCGCGGCCTCGACGTCACCCTGGACGTGCTCGGCGAGGACGTCACCGACCCGGCCGACGCCCTGCGTGCCAGGGACGCGTACCTGGGCCTCGTGGAGGCGCTGGCGCCGCTGGCGCTCGGTGAGCGTGCCGAGATGTCCGTGAAGCTCTCCGCGTTCGGCCAGGCACTCCCCGGCGGCCACGACATCGCGCTGCGGCACGCCACCGACGTCGCCGAGGCCGCCGCGGGCATAGGCACCACCATCACGTTGGACATGGAGGACCACACCACCACGGATTCCACCCTCGCCGTCCACTCCGAGCTGCTGGCGCGCTTCCCGCGTACGGGCGCGGTCATCCAGTCGTACCTGTTCCGCAGCGAGGACGACTGCCGTGAGCTCGCGCGGGCAGGCTCACGAGTGAGACTGGTGAAGGGCGCCTACAAGGAGCCGCCCTCCGTCGCACACCAGGACAAGGCCGAGGTCGACAGGGCGTACATCCGCTGCCTGAAGATCCTGATGGCCGGTGACTGCTATCCGATGGTCGGCACGCACGACCCGCGGATCGTGGCCATCGCACAGGACCTCGCCCAGCGCGCGGGCCGTGGGCCGGACGACTACGAGTTCCAGATGCTGTACGGCATCCGGTCCGCGGAGCACACCCGGCTGGCCGCCCGGGGCCACCGGATGCGCGTCTACCTCGCCTTCGGCACGGACTGGTACGGATATTTCATGCGGCGCCTGGCGGAGCGCCCGGCGAACCTGGCGTTCTTCCTGCGCTCGCTGGCCACCCGCGGCTGACCGCATCGCCACTCGCACCCTCCGGACCACCCCGCGCCGAAGGCACCGAACACAAGACACCGAACGCGGCACGAGCACACCGCCCGCCCCGCCCGGACCGCCCGCCGCGGCCGGACCGCCCCGTCGACCGCACCGGCAGATCACCCACACACCGTAAGGAGATTCGGCACCCATGGACGCTGTGACCCAGGTCCCCGCGCCGGTCAACGAGCCGCCGCACGGCTACGCGCCCGGCTCTGCCGAGCGCACCCGCCTCGAGGCCGCCCTCAAGGAGCTGGCGGACAACCCCACCGACCTGCCGATGACCATCGGGGGCGCCAAGCGCCTGGGCGGCGGCGAGCCCTTCAGGGTCGTCCAGCCGCACAACCACAAGGCCCTGCTCGGCACCGGCCGCCAGGCCACGCAACAGGACGCCAGGGACGCCATCGACGCCGCGCTGGCCGCGGCACCGGGCTGGCGTGCGACGTCGTTCGACGACCGGGCCGCGATCATCCTGCGCGCCGCCGACCTGCTGGCCGGGCCCTGGCGCGAGACGATCGCCGCCGCGACCATGCTGGGCCAGTCGAAGACCGTCCAGCAGGCCGAGATCGACGCCCCCTGCGAGCTGATCGACTTCTGGCGCTTCAACGTGAAGTACGCCCGCGACCTGCTCGCCGAGCAGCCCGTCGCCAACTCCCCTGGCTCGTGGAACCAGCTCGACCACCGTCCGCTGGAGGGCTTCGTCTACGCGATCACGCCCTTCAACTTCACGGCGATCTCCGGCAACCTTCCCACCGCCCCCGCCCTGATGGGCAACGTGGTCATCTGGAAGCCGTCCCCCACCCAGACCCTGGCCGCCGTGCTGCTGATGCGGCTGCTGGAGGAGGCGGGGCTGCCCAAGGGCGTGATCAACCTGCTGACCGGCGACGGCACCGCCGTCTCCGAGGTCGCCCTCGCCCACCGCGACCTCGCCGGCATCCACTTCACCGGCTCGACCAGGACGTTCCAGCACCTGTGGAAGACCGTCGGGCAGAACATCGAGAAGTACCGGACGTACCCGCGGCTGGTCGGCGAGACCGGCGGCAAGGACTTCCTGGTGGCGCACCCGAGCGCGGACCGCGCGGTGCTGAAGACGGCGCTTACGCGGGGCGCGTTCGAGTACCAGGGCCAGAAGTGCTCGGCGACCTCCCGCGCCTACCTTCCGGCGTCGATCTGGAACACCGGCTTCAAGGAGGAGTTCGCCGCCGAGGTCGACGGCATCACCATGGGTGACGTCACCGACCTGTCGAACTTCATCGGTGCCCTCATCGACGAGCGCGCCTTCGCCAAGAACAAGGCGGCCATCGACCGCGCCAAGGCCGACCCGAGCTGCACCGTGATCGCCGGCGGCAGCTACGACGACTCGGTCGGGTACTTCGTCCGGCCCACCGTCATCACCTGCACGGACCCCGAGAACGAGGTCTTCACCACCGAGTACTTCGGGCCGATCCTCGCGGTGTACGTCTACGACGACACCACCGGCGACCCGGAGGCGGCCTTCGACGCGGTGCTGGCCCAGATGGAGTCGGTCACCGACTACGCCCTCACCGGGTCGGTCATCGCGAACGACCGCGCCGCCGTGGCCCGCGCGCGGGAGGCGCTGCGGTACGCCGCGGGCAACTTCTACATCAACGACAAGTCGACCGGCGCCGTCGTCGGCCAGCAGCCCTTCGGGGGCGGGCGGGCGTCGGGCACGGACGACAAGGCGGGTGCGCCGCAGAACCTGCTGCGGTGGACGCTGACCCGTGCGATCAAGGAGAACCTGGTTCCGCCGACGGACTACAGCTACCCCCACATGGGCTGACCCCCGCCCTCGACACAGCCCCGGCCCGCATCCGGCGCCGGCTGAGCGCTGCACGCCCGGAGCGCACGCCCGGAGCGCACGCCCGCCACGGCCCGGCGCGGCCGAGGGCGCGGGGCTGTGTCGTGGGGTGCCTCCCACGCCCTTGAGGCAGTGGGGGGAGGCTCCGTCACGTGGGCGCGGCCGGCCGCGACGTGGCCGCCATGTCGTGGCCGGCCCGAAGGGGTCGTCTCGGTCGTGTCCGGACCACCGGTCGGTGGGTGGTTGCTCGCGCAGTTCCCCGCGCCCCTTATCGGGGCGCAGCCTTACGGTCAGGGCGGCCCCGGTCCATGCAGGGCGGGTTCCATGGGCGCGGGGCTGTGTCGGTATGCGGCTTTCGTCGCGTGGGCGCGGCCAGGCACGGTGAGGCCGTCGGGTCGTCGCCGGCTCAAGGGGGCCACGCCCGGGACGGGGCGTAGCCCCGACAGGTGAACTCCGTCTCAGATAGTAGGACGTCCGAGTAATTTTGCAGACAGCGTCGTGCTCCTCCCTTAGCTTGGAAGAGCCGAACGTGTCGCCAGACCCGGCGCATGCGGTTGTGAGCGGTGCCCGAGGCAGGTGATCCCTGCGGCGCGCGCTCCCCGCCCTTCCGGCTTCGCTCGTTCTCTTCCGTCCGCACTCCCGGATGCCAAGGAGCCGATCAGTCATGGCCGAGACGATCACTCGCCGAGTCCGCCGCAGCACCCGTACCAGCGAGGCCGAGCGCAAGAAGGCCGCCGCCGCCCTCCAGCGCGCCCTCGACCGCAGGGACAACGGCGGGGCGTGGGGCCACGGCGTCTGAGCCGCCCCACCCCCGAGCACGAGCCATCGGGCGGATGCCCGCCTCACCGTCCCGGCACGCACAGACGTCAGGCGTCCCCTGCACTCCGCGGTGCGCACGCATCCCGCGGTGCGCACGCATCCCGCGGTGCGCGCCCACCGCACCACTCGCAGCGTGCGCAGTCCACATAGTGGACGTCTATGTCAATCAATGGGACGGGGAGTAGGGTGCCCCCCATGTCTCGCACCATCAATCTCGCGGTGATCCCCGGCGACGGAATCGGCCCGGAGGTCGTGACCCAGGGCCTCAAGGTCCTGCGCGCCGCCCTCCCCCAGGACGTCAAGCTGGAGACCACCGAGTACGACCTCGGCGCCCAGCGGTGGCACCGTACCGGCGAGACCCTGCCGGACGCCGAGCTCGAAGCCCTGCGGCAGCACGACGCCATCCTGCTGGGCGCGGTCGGCGACCCCTCCGTGCCCTCCGGGATCCTGGAGCGGGGCCTGCTGCTCAAGCTCCGCTTCGCCTTCGAGCACTATGTCAACCTCCGGCCCGCGAAGCTCTTCCCGAACACCTCGACGCCGCTGGCCGGCCGCCCGGGGATCGACTTCGTCGTCGTCCGGGAGGGCACCGAGGGCCCCTACACCGGAAACGGCGGCAGCCTGCGCACGGGCACCCCGGCCGAGGTCGCCACCGAGGTGAGCGTGAACACCGCCTTCGGTGTCGAGCGCGTCGTCCGGGACGCCTTCGCGCGGGCCCAGGCCCGCCCGCGCCGCAAGCTGACCCTGGTGCACAAGAACAACGTCCTGGTGCACGCCGGCCACCTGTGGAAGAACATCTTCGACAAGGTCGCCCAGGAGTACCCCGAGGTCACCACCGACTACCTGCACGTCGACGCCGCGACGATCTTCTTCGTCACCCAGCCGGAGCGCTTCGACGTCATCGTCACCGACAACCTCTTCGGTGACATCCTCACCGACCTCGCCGCGGCCATCACCGGCGGCATCGGCCTGGCCGCGTCCGGCAACATCAACCCGGAGCGCGCCCATCCCTCCATGTTCGAGCCGGTGCACGGCTCGGCGCCCGACATCGCGGGCCAGGGCAAGGCCGACCCCACGGCGACGGTCCTCTCCGCCGCCCTCCTGCTGCGCCACCTCGGCCACCCCGCCGAGGCCGCGCGCATCGAGGACGCCGTCTCCGCCGACCTGGCGGAGCGCGACGGAGCCCGCAGCACCGACGAGATCGGCGACGCGCTCGCAGCCCGAGTATCCGCCTGACCGGCGGACCCACCGAAGCCGCCGGAGCCAAGGGCCCCCGGCGGCTTCACCATGCGGCCGCCGGGCGCCCTCCACCGACCCAGGCCGCAGCCGAAACCCGTGCAACCGGGGCACCACGTGAGACACGGAACGTGAGGCCCCGGTATGCAGCGAAGCTCGGACGTCCTACTATCGCGGTACCTCCCCGTGTTTCCCGGGCGCCTCCTGGCGCCCCGCGAACCGCCGAGTGCCGGACCGCCGGACGTACGGACGAGAGCGCGGCCGTCATCATCACAGTGAAGGACAGAAACCATGTCGACGATGCCGACGCCCACCATCCAGCTCAAGCCCTCCGCGCACCCGCTGCCCGACGCCGAGCGGGAGGCGATCCTGGCCAACCCCGGGTTCGGCCGGCACTTCACCGACCACATGGTCACCATCCGGTGGACGGAGGGCCGCGGCTGGCACGACGCCGAGCTCGTCCCCTACGCGCCGCTCTCCATCGACCCGGCGAACATGACCCTGCACTACGCGCAGACGATCTTCGAGGGGCTCAAGGCCTACCGCAGGCCCGACGGGAGCGTCGCCACCTTCCGGCCGGAGAGCAACGCCAAGCGCTTCCAGGCCTCCGCACGCCGGCTCGCCATGCCCGAGCTGCCCGTCGAGACCTTCATCGAGGCCTGTGACGTCCTCGTCACCCAGGACCTGGCCTGGGTGCCGCCGCACGGCGAGGAGTCCCTCTACCTGCGCCCCTTCATGTTCGCCACGGAGGTCGGGCTCGGTGTGCGGCCCGCCGGCGAGTACCTGTTCATGGTGATCGCCTCGCCCGCGGGCGCCTACTTCCCGCGTGGCGTGCACCCCGTCTCCGTCTGGCTCTCCGAGGAGTACGTCCGCGCGGTCAAAGGTGGCATCGGCGCCGCCAAGACCGGCGGCAACTACGCCGCGTCGCTCATCGCCCGGAAGGAGGCGGCGGCCAAGGGCTGCGACGAGGTGGTGTGGCTCGACGCGATCGAGCACCACTGGGTCGAGGAGATGGGCGGCATGAACCTGTACTTCGTGTACGGGGACCGCATCGTCACCCCTGAGCTGAGCGGTTCGCTGCTGCCCGGCGTGACCCGCGACTCCCTCCTCACCCTCGCCCGCGACCTCGGCTACACGGCCGAGGAGGGCAGGATCTCGACGGAGGACTGGCGCCGGGACACCGAGAGCGGTGCGCTGACCGAGGTCTTCGCCTGCGGCACGGCCGCGGTCATCACGCCCGTCGGGTCGGTCAAGTCCAACGCGGGGGAGTGGACGCAGGGGGACGGTCAGCCCGGCGAGGTCACCCTCCGCCTCCGCAAGGCCCTCCTCGACCTCCAGACCGGCGTCGCACCCGACCCGTACGGCTGGATGCACGACCTCGCCTGAGCCAAGGGCGCGCCTTGCGCCCTGTGCCAGGGCGCACCCCGCCCGGCGCGCCACCGGCGTCCGTGATTGCGCCACCGGTGTCCGTCAAGGGGTACCGGGACCCGGGAGGACGGGGTCGCCCGACGCGGACGGCACCCCGTCGAGGGGCGCCCTGCTCGCGTCGCGGTACGCGTGCGGGGCGACCCCCGCCACCCGGTGGAACACGCGGCTGAAGTAGGCCCGGTCGCGGAACCCCACAGAGCGGGCCACCGTGCTCACGCTGTCGTCGCTGAGCGCAAGCCTCCGCTTGGCCCGCTCGATGCGCAGTCGGGTCAGGTACTCCCACAGGGTGATCCCCAGCTCCCGGTGGAAGAGCCGGCCGAGATGATCCTCGCTGAGGCCGGCCGCCTCGGCGACCTGACGGCGCGCGAACCGGTGCCGGTAGTGCTGCTCCAGGTACGCCACCGCATACCGGACGGGTGCGAAGGTGCGCTGGGTGGCCGCGTCCGTGCGCTCCAGGAGCTGCGCGATCAGCCGCGCCGTCTCGTCGTCGGTCAGCACCCCCCGGCCCAGCAGCACCACCTCCGGATGCCGCACCGCACGCCGGGCCTCGGCGCGGCTGAACCCGGTCGAGCTGAGCATCAGCACCGGCACCCCCGGCTGCCCCGCCGCCTGCCCGGTGGCCTCCCGAAGCCGCTCCACCAGCTCGAAGCCGTCCATGTCGGGCAGCGACTTGTCGACCACGAGCAGCGCCGGCGCCTCCTCCGCGAACAGCGCACAGGCGGAGGTGCCGTCCGCGGCCGCCCGCACCGTGCGCCCCGGCAGCACCCCGCCGACCAGCCGCCGCAGCCACTCCCGGGACGGCTCGGCGCCGTCCGCGATCAGCGCGGGCTCCGCGGGGCCGGCCGGCCGCAGCGCCCGCAGCGCCTCGTCCAGGCCCTCACCGGTGACCGGCCCGTAGAGCAGGAACGGCACGTGCCTGAGCGCCGGATGGCCGGCCAGCCGGTGCACCATGGCCCACTCCTCGGGCCTGACCAGGCAGGCGTCCCAGGCGACCGCGGCCGGTGGCTGCCCGACCAGGGCCGCCACCTCGTCGTCCGGGTGCAGCAGCCGCACCGGCAGGCCGTGCCGCCGGGCCAGCGCCGTGACCTCGGCGGGCGGTCCCGACGGCGCCGCGACCAGCAGCACCCGGCCGGGCGGCCCGGTACGCCCGGACGGGGTCGGCAGCGGCAGCTCAAGGCGGAACTCCGGCCCTCCGAGGGACCGGTGCAGGGTCACCGAGCCGCCGTGCAGCGCCGCGAGCCGCCGCGCCATGGCCAGGCCCAGCCGGCTGCCGGGCACCTGCGCGGCGAACGGCTGGAAGAGCCGCTCGTCGTCCTCGGCGAGCCCGGACGCCGCCAGCAGCTCCCGGTCGGCGCCGGTGACCCGCACCCGCAGGGTGGCGGGCCCGGCCTCCGCGGTCAGGGCCGTGTCGGGGCCGGCGGCCACGGTGAGCAGATTGACGACGATCTGCCGCAGCCGGACGGCGTCGGCCCCCAGCGCGGGCAGCCGCCGCGGCAGCGTCAGCCGCCAGCGGGCCCGGCCGGGCGCGGCGCCCGCCACCGCGGCGAAGGCGTCGGCGAGCACCGGGCGCGGATCGAGCAGCCGGCGGGTGAGGTCCAGCGTCTCGATACCGGACCGGGAGAGCACCAGCAGGTCGTCGACCAGACGCAGCAGCCGGTCGGCGTATCCGGCCGTGGCCGGGTCCCGGCCGCGGGTGAGCCGCCAGATCGCCTCCACCGGGGTGCGCAGCTCGTCCGCGGCGTTGCCCAGCAGGCTGGTCTTGAACTGGTTGGCCTGCTCGGCGGCGTCCCGGGCCCGCCGCACCTCGTCGAGGAGGCGAACGCCCTTCAGGGCCGCGCTGATCTGGTCGCCGAGCGCCCGGAAAAGCGCACCCTGCCGGGCCGCCGCCGCGGGCGGACCGGCGTCGAAGAGGGCGAAGCCCAGGCGCTCGCCGCCGGCCGACAGCGGTTCGAGGACGAGGGTGCCCCGCCGGTCCGCCGGCGGGCGGAGCGCCGCCGCGGTGGCCGTCACGGGCAGCAGGGTGCAGCCGGGCACGCCGAGGCCCGGCAGATGGCGGTCGAGCGCGGCGGAGATCTCCGCGGTGTCCGCGGCCGTGGTGAGCGCGGTGCCGAGCGCGCGCAGCCGCCGGGACTCCTGCTCCATGCCCCACCGCTCGTACTCCAGCAGCCGCTGCGCCTTGTCCGCGACCAGCAGCCTGGCCTGGCCGATCAGCCGCTCGGCACGCGCGCGTGCCGCGTCGTCGGGCAGCGCCGGCAACGTCTCGCCGCGCAGCCCCAGCAGGGCGCGGTCAAAGGCCGCGGGGGCCGGTAAGGACCGCAGCCCGCCGCTGACCCGCCGCTGAAGCAGGGTGAGGAAGGCCAGGCCGTCGGGGGTGTCGCCGCGGGCGTCGGCACGCAGCGCGGCGGCAAGGCCGGCGGTGGCCGGCAGCGGCGGGTGTGCGGTGCTCGCGTCGGTGTCCGGGCCGCCGTGCGGGGCAGCCGGCGTGTCGGGCGCGCCCTGGGCGACCAGCGGGGAGCGGCAGCCGCAGGAGCGGCGGACGACGAGCTGGCCCGGCACCACCCGGCGCTCCGGCGGCGCCGCCCCGCGCAGCCGGGCCAGCAGGGTGTCCACGGCCAGTGCGCCCAGCTCGCCGAACGGCAGCGCCACCGAGGTGAGCGGGGGGTCGCTGAGCCGGGCCTCGGTGGAGTCGTTGAAGCTGATCAGCGCCACGTCCTCGGGCACCCGCACGCCCCGCTCGGCGAGGGTGCGCAGCGCGTCCGCGGCCAGGACGTCACTGCACGCCACGACGGCGTCGAAGTCCCGCCCCGGCTTGAGGCCCCGTACGTCGAGCAGCACCCGCATCGCCGCGGCGCCGGCCCCGCCCGCGAAGTCCACGGACGCGGCCACCAGGGACCGGTCGTACGGTATGCGGTGGCGCGTCAGCGCATCGGTGTACGCCCGGAACCGGGTGACGGAGACCGGGTGGGCGAGCGGGCCGCGAATACAGGCGAGCCGGCTGCGGCCGTGCTCCTGGACCAGGTGGCCGACCGCGCCCCGCATGCCCGCGTAGGAGTCGAGCAGCAGGGTCTCGTGGTCGCCGAGGGCGCGGTTGAGGCTGATCACCGGCAGGTCCCCGAGCCGTTCGACGAGGCGGTCCGCGGTGCGCCGGGACGTCTCGTGGCCGCCGGGGTGCCGGGCGGCGGGCGCGGCGGGCAGGCCCAGCGTCGACGTCCAGCAGATCGCACCGTCCAGCGCCGCTGCGTCCACCAGGTCGTAGGCGGCGTTGCGGGGGGCGCGGCCGGGGCTGAGGGCGTCGCCGGGGAAGCAGATCACGTGCGCGTCGCCGCGCTCGGCCCCCTCCAGCACGCCCGTCCAGAGGCTGACCGCCACCCCCAGGTGGATGTTGGCCGTGACGAGACCGATGGTGGGGCGCCGCCGGCGCGCCCGCGGGACACCGTCCGGCCGCAGTGGCCGGACGCCCCAGGGGGAGAGCCCCGGTTCCTCTTCCGCCATCGCAGCATCCTCGTCGTCCGTGACAAGCGCCTGGCGTTCGGTGCGAGGACGATAGCGGCGGGGGAGGAGCGGGACAAGGGCGCGGTCGAGACAGCCGTGCGGGCCGGGACGAGGGCGCGGTCGCGGGACGCGGGTCGGGACAAGGGCGCGAGGGCCCTTGTCCCGGGGAGCGAGCGGGGGTCGTGGCTCAGACGTGGCCCACGCCCGAGCCGGCCATCACGATGCTCTTCACGTTCGCCGCGGGGTCGAGCCGGTAGGCGTACGACGGGGTGCTGACCGAGCCGCCGGTCTGGCCGGGGCCGGAGTTCACGAGCTGGTTGTTGCGCGCGACCAGCGAGCCGGGGCCGGAGTCGGCCTCGCCCAGGTGGTAGGGGTCCTCGACGTTCTCGAAGTAGTTGCCCTCGACGAGGACGCCGGCCTCCTCGGTGGACGCCACACCGTAACCGCTGTTGTTGTTGTAGTAGTTGTTGTACACGTGCACGGGGTTGCCGAAGCGGACCCGGGGGTTGCGCTGGGTGGTGGCGTCGAACCAGTTGTGGTGGTAGCTGACGTGCAGCTTGCCGCGGTCCTCCGAGCCGTTGTCGTCGCTGTGGCCGAGCAGCGCGTTCTTGTCCTGGTCGTGGAAGTGGTTCCAGGAGACCGTCACGTTGTCGGAGGCCCGCTTCACGTCGCAGGCGCCGTCGTAGGCGTCGGAGATGTCGTTGTGGTCGATCCAGACGCGCGTCGAGTACTGGACGTTGATCGCGTCGTCGTCCGACCCGGAGAACGTCAGGTTCTGGACGATCACGTTGCTGGCGTTGCTGATGTTGAGCCCGCCGCCGGTGATCCTGCCCTTGGTGCCCGAGCCGATGATGGTCTTGTCGGAGGTCACCTTCTCCATGTCGTCGAGCTGGATGGTGCCGGTCACCTGGATTTGCAGCGGTCCGCTGCTGGCGGCGGCGTCGATGAAGGCGTCGGCGGTCGACACGGTGACCGTGGGGCCGCCCGCACCGCCGGTGGTGCCGGCGCCGTAGCCCTCCGGGCTGCCGACCGCGAGGGTGCGCGGCGCCGGCTCGGCGGCCACGCCCTGCCACGCGGTGAGCCCGGCGACTGCGGCCACCGCGGTCGCAACGGCGAGGGTCCTGCTGATCCGGGACCGTGCGCTCGTCCTGCGCATGGGGATCTCCATCCGATGTCAGGGGTCTGGAAGAAGCCTGCCGAGCCGCGCGGTCCCCGGCGTGTCGTCGATGCTAGGGAGTTCGTCGTGGACGATGACGGTCCGCATGTGGACTATGGCGCGCCCTGTGCGGGCGTCCCGGCCCGCGCGGGGCGGGGGGCCGTGACATCGTGTGGCTCCGCCGCGTGGGCGCGGCGAGCTCCGACGGGACCGTCGGGTCCGGGGGCGCCCCCCATGCCGACCCGGGACCGGATGGTGAGACGGAGCCGCAGACGGGAGCCGGCATGTGGTTGACTGCCCCCGTGCCCTCGTACGCCACGATTATTGGCAGC
Organism: Streptomyces sp. DSM 116793; assembly: GCF_057320905.1. NCBI lineage: Bacteria > Bacillati > Actinomycetota > Actinomycetes > Kitasatosporales > Streptomycetaceae > Streptomyces > Streptomyces sp. DSM 116793. Next base: position 6,902,686 of record NZ_CM170494.1, read on the forward strand.
AGGCGCGCCGGTCCGCAGTGATCGCTGCCCCGCGACAGACCTCGCGGCAGCGGCACCGTGCCCCAGACCCGCGCGCAGACCTCTCGCACCCGCGAGAGGTTTTTTCGTTTCCGCCACCCCACCCTGGAGGGAACGGGACGCACGCGACGATGGGGGCAGGTGGAGCCAGGATCCAGCCCAGGCCCCTCATCCGACAGGAGTCACACAGCATGAACAGCACCGGTCAGGCCACGGACGACAGGTTCGAGGCGCTCCACGTCTTCGACACCACGCTGCGTGACGGCGCGCAGCGCGAGGGCATCAACCTGACCGTCGCGGACAAGCTGGCCATCGCCCGGCACCTGGACGACTTCGGGGTGGGCTTCATCGAGGGCGGCTGGCCCGGCGCCAACCCCAGGGACACCGAGTTCTTCGCCCGCGCCCGCGAGGAGATCACCTTCCGGCACGCCCGCCTGGTGGCCTTCGGCGCCACCCGCCGCGCCGGGACCACCGCGGCGGCGGACCCGCAGGTCAAGGCGCTGCTGGAGTCCGGTGCCCCGGTGATCACACTGGTCGCCAAGGCGCACGACCGCCATGTCGAGCTGGCCCTGCGCACCACCCTGGAGGAGAACCTGGAGATGGTCCGCGACACCGTCTCCCACCTGTGCGCACAGGGCCGCCGGGTGTTCGTCGACTGCGAGCACTTCTTCGACGGCTACCGGGCCAACCCCGAGTACGCCACCTCCGTGGTCCGCACCGCCGCCGAGGCCGGCGCCGACGTGGTCGTGCTCTGCGACACCAACGGCGGCATGCTGCCCGCGCAGGTGCAGGCCACGGTCGCCGCCGTGCTCGCCGACACCGGCGCCAGGATCGGCATCCACGCCCAGGACGACTCGGGCTGCGCGGTCGCCAACACGCTGGCCGCGGTGGACGCCGGCGCCACCCATGTGCAGTGCACGGCCAACGGCTACGGGGAGCGGGTCGGCAACGCCAACCTCTTCCCGGTGGTCGCCGCGCTGGAACTGAAGCACGGCCGGCAGGTACTGCCCGAGGGCAGCCTGCGGGAGATGACGCGGGTCTCCCACGCCATCGCCGAGGTCGTCAACCTGGCGCCGTCCACTCACCAGCCCTATGTGGGTGTCTCCGCGTTCGCGCACAAGGCGGGCCTGCACGCCTCCGCGATCAAGGTCGACCCGGACCTCTACCAGCACATCGACCCGGAGCTGGTCGGCAACCGCCTGCGGATGCTGGTCTCCGACATGGCCGGACGGGCCTCGATCGAGCTGAAGGGCAAGGAACTGGGCATCGACCTCGGCGGCGACCGGGAGCTGGTCGGCCGGGTCGTCGAGCGGGTCAAGGAGCGCGAGCTCAAGGGCTACACGTACGAAGCGGCCGACGCCTCCTTCGAGCTGCTGCTCCGCGAGGAGGCCGAGGGCCGTCCGCTGCGTTACTTCCGCACCGAGTCCTGGCGCGCCATCGTCGAGGACCGCCCGGACGGCACCCACGCCAACGAGGCCACCGTCAAGCTCTGGGCGAAGGGCGAGCGGATCGTCGCCACCGCCGAGGGCAACGGCCCGGTGCACGCCCTCGACCGCACGCTGCGGGTCGCCCTGGAGCGGTTCTACCCCCAGCTCGCCAAGCTGGAGCTGGTCGACTACAAGGTGCGCATCCTGGAGGGCCGGCACGGCACCGAGTCCACCACCCGCGTCCTGATCGCCACCTCCGACGGCAGCGCCGAGTGGTCCACGGTCGGCGTCGGCGACAACGTCATCGCCGCATCCTGGCAGGCCCTGGAGGACGCCTACACCTACGGCCTGCTGCGCGCCGGGGTCGACCCCACGGAGTGAGCCCCTGACCGGTCGCGACGGAAGCCCCTGACCGGTCGCGACGGAACACCACCAGGTCAAGCCGTCCGACGACGGATCCCGGGGTCCCCGCCAAAGGTGTGGCCCCCGGCCTGAAATGGTGTCAGGTCTTGACGAATTCGGGACATGCCACTTTACTCACGCCGTGAAATAGGCCTGTCCGGTGGGTCTTCGAGGGTGCGAAGGTCGTCCGGGCAGGCCTCCGTCATGAGTGCGCGGCGGTGGCCGAAGGCCGCACGCCTTCGGCCGCGAGCTCCGCAAGTTCCCCTGAAGGGACAGCGATGCGCAAAAGAGCCCTGCTCGTCTCGGCCGGCCTGATCGCGGGCCTGCTGCCGTTCGCCTCGTCCGCCACCGCGGCCGGGGCAGCCGGCGCCGCGGCAGGCGTCGTCACCGACGCCGCGGTCTATCCCGTCGAGGGCGGCGGCACCGCACACGTCACCGTCACGCTCAGGACCACGGGCGGCGCCCCCGCCGCCCGGCCCGTCACCGTCGCGTATGCGACGAGCGGGGGCAGCGCCGCCCCGGACGAGGACTACACCCCGGTCTCCGGCACGGTCACCTTCCCGGCCGGCACCGCCTCAGGGGCCACCCGCACCGTCGCGGTGCACACCCGGGCGGCCCGGGGCGAGCGGACCGCGCGGACCATCCCGCTGAAGCTCGACGTCACCGGCGCCACCGCACCGCGGCAGCAGCCGAGGATCGTCGTCAACGCCCAGAACATGCCGTACCTCGACGCCCGGCTGCCCATCAAGGACCGCGTCTTCGACCTGCTCTCGCGGATGTCGCTCGCCGACAAGGTCGGCCAGATGACCCAGGCGGAGCGTGCCGCGATCAGGAACCCGGCGGACATCACCACCTACCGGCTCGGCTCACTGCTCTCCGGCGGCGGTTCCGTGCCCACCCCCAACACCCCCCAGGCCTGGGCCGACATGATCGACGGCTACCAGGAACGGGCCCTAGCCACCCCGCTGCAGATCCCCCTGATCTACGGCGTGGACGCGGTGCACGGCCACAACAACCTCGTCGGCGCCACCATCCAGCCGCACAACATCGGCCTCGGTGCCACCCGCGACCCGGCACTCGCCGAGAAGACCGGTGAGGTCACCGCGGCGGAGACCCGAGCCACCGGCGTCCCCTGGGACTTCGCGCCCTGCCTGTGCGTCAGCCGCGACGAACGCTGGGGCCGCTCCTACGAGTCGTTCGGCGAGGACCCGGCACTGGTCACGTCCATGGAGACCATCGTCCAGGGCCTCCAGGGCCCCGCGGACGGCTCCGGGCTCTCCCGCAACGACAAGGTGCTGGCGACCGCCAAGCACTACGTGGGCGACGGCGGCACCGTCTACGGCTCGTCCACCAACGGCTCGTACACCATCGATCAGGGCGTCACCAAGGTGACCAGGAAGCAGCTGGAGGACATCCACCTCCCGCCGTTCCGGGAGGCGGTGCGGCGCGGCGTCGGCTCGGTGATGCCGTCCTACTCGTCGATGCAGATCACCGACGAGGACGACACACCGGTCAGGATGCACGCCGACGGCGACCTGATCAACGGCACCCTCAAGGGCGACATGGGTTTCGACGGCTTCGTCATCAGCGACTACGCGGCCATCGACCAGATCTCGCCCGACTACCCGGCGGACGTGCGCATCTCCGTCAACGCGGGCGTCGACATGGTGATGGTCCCCAACAAGTACCAGGAGTTCCTCTCGGCGCTCACCGGCCAGGTGAACGCGGGCACCATCTCGCAGGCCCGCATCGACGACGCCGTCTCGCGCATCCTCACCGAGAAGTTCGAGCTGGGCCTGTTCGAGCACCCCTACGCGGACACCAGCGGCGCGGCCGACATCGGCTCCGCGGCGCACCGCGCGGTGGCCCGGCAGGCCGCGGCTCAGTCCCAGGTGCTGCTGAAGAACGGCACCGGCGGCCACCCGGTCCTGCCGCTGCGGAAGGACCAGAAGGTGTACGTGGCCGGGTCCAACGCCGACGACATCGGCAACCAGACCGGCGGCTGGACCGTCACCTGGCAGGGCTCCTCCGGCGCGATCACCAAGGGCACCACGATCCTCCAGGGCATGCGCCAGGCCGCGCCGAACGCCCGGATCGACTACTCCAAGGACGCCTCCGCGTCCACCGACGGCTACGACGTCGGCGTGGTCGTGGTCGGTGAGAAGCCGTACGCGGAGGGTGTAGGCGACGTCGGCAACGGACACGACCTGGAGCTCAGCGCCGCGGACAAGGCCGCCGTGGACAAGGTCTGCGGCGCCATGACGTGCGCGGTGCTGATCGTCTCCGGACGGCCGCAGCTCATCGGCGACCGGCTCGGCGAGATGGACGCCGTCGTGGCTTCCTGGCTGCCGGGCACCGAGGGTGAGGGCGTCGCCGACGTGCTCTACGGCACCCGGCCCTTCACCGGGCAGCTCCCGGTGACCTGGCCGAAGTCCCAGGACCAGCTGCCCATCAACGTCGGGGACGAGAGCTACGACCCGCAGTTCCCCTTCGGCTGGGGGCTGACCACCGGGGCGACCCCGGTGCGCGGTGGCGCCGTCGCCCTGAAGGCGCTGAAGGGGCTGGCGACCGCGGCGGAGCACGTGCACTCCGCGAAGGCGGGCCGCGCCCTGGTCGGCCAGGCGCGGCAGCTTGTCCAGCAGCGGGTCGGCGACCGTCTGACGGCCGCCGTGTCGGGTCCCTTCGCCGAGGCGGACCACCTGCTGCTGACCGGCCACTACGCCGCTGCGATCGGCGAGCTCACGCAGGCGTACCGGGCGATCTGAGCGGAGGCGCCCGTCAGGGCGCGGGGAACCACGCGCGCGACACCACCGGCCGTCCCCCACTGCCTCAAGGGCGTGACAGGTGCCCCCACCGAACGGGACGGATACGGCCCCTTCGGGACGGTAGCGGCGGTGCGGTGTCGTCGTGGCCGGTCGCGCAGTTCCCCGCGCCCCGGAGGGGCCGGGACCGGCGGTCCGCGCGCCGGGAGCAGGCCGGCGCTGAATGTCTGCCTTCGTCGTATTTCGGGTAGATTCAAATCATGAAGGCGCACATACCCAGGGCCGGCGGCCCGCCCGGTGTGTCCGGTGCGGTCGCCCGCTCTGCGGGGCGCCGCATCACGCCCCGCAGGGTGCTGCGGCTGCTGATCGTGTTCGTGGTGGCCGTGGTGGCGGCGCTCGCGCTGGCCGTGCCGAGCTTCTCCGGGGGCTCCGGAGGCTCAGGTGGCGGGGGCGCGACGACGACCGCCGCCACGAGCACGTCCACCACACAGATGGCCCAGGACATCGCCCGCGCCTCCGCCCAGGCCCCCACCCAAGCCGATGTGTCCCGGATCGCGGACGCCCTCCGCGACGGCCCGGTGTACGTGCACCCGGCAGCGGCCTCCCAACTCTCCCGCGCGGACGCCGACGCACTCTCCGACAAGATCAAGAAGGCCGACAAGCCGGTCTTCATCGCCGTGCTGCCGGCCGGCTTCCCCACCCAGGACCTCTTCCGCGACCTGCGCACCGAGACCGGCATCACCGGCGTCTACGGCATCCGCCTCGGCAACGCCTTCGACGCCCGCGCCGACTCCTCCGTGCTCTCCGGGCGTGCGGTGGACAACCTGGTCGCCTCGGTGCAGGGCCAGAGCGCCACGACCCAGCTCAACTCCTTCGCCGACCAGGCCATCCGGGGCGCGCACGGCTCCGCCCCGTCCTCCTGGGACGGCGACGGCGGCGTGCCCTCCGCGGCCCTGATCGGCGTGGGCGCCGTGATCGTGCTGGGCGGCGCCGCGGCGTACACGGTGACCCGGACGAACCGCCGCAGGCACATCCAGGAGCAGCGCGCGGCCCTGGAGCGGCTGCGCGTCGTCGTGGACGAGGACATCACCGCCTTCGGCGAGGAACTGGACCGGCTCGACTTCAGCCCGCGCGAGCCCGGCGCGGACGACGCCATGCGCGGCGACTACGAGCACGGCCTCGACGCCTACGAACGGGCGAAGGCCCGGATGGCCGCCGCGCAGCGCCCGGAGGACGTCAAGGGCGTCACCGAGGCACTGGAGGACGGCCGGTTCTCGCTGGCCGCACTCGCCGCACGCAGGGCCGGCCGACCGCTGCCCGAGCGCCGTCCGCCGTGCTTCTTCGATCCGCGGCACGGCCCGTCGGTGGCCGACGTCCGCTGGGCGCCGCCCGGCGGCACGGAGCGCGATGTGCCGGTCTGCGAAGCCGACGCCACCCGGCTGCGGGAGGGCGAGGAGCCGATGGCCAGGACCGTCGAGACGGCCTACGGCCGCCGCCCGTACTGGGAGGCGGGACCCGCGTACGGGCCCTGGGCGGGCGGCTACTTCGGCGGCGGGCTGCTGCCCGGCCTGCTCATCGGCACCCTGCTGGGCAACATGATGGCCAGCCCCGGCTACGCCGCGGACTACGGCGGCGGCTACGGCGACTTCGGCGGCCCCGGGGACGGCTCCGGCGGGGACTACTCCGGCGGCGACTTCGACCAGGGCGACTTCGGCGGCGGGTTCGGCGGCGGTGACGGCGGCGGGTTCGGCGGCGGGGACTTCGGCGGCGGGGGCGGCTTCTAACGCGCCCCGGCCCCGGCCGATGGCGGTGCGGCCGCCCCCCGTCCCCGCGCCTTGGCCCGGGCGCCGGGGGCGCCGGAAGCGGCGATCAACCCTTGTTCTTGATCGCCGAGATGTCGAAGTTCAGCTTGATCCGGTCGGAGATCAGCACCCCGCCCGTCTCCAGCGCCGCGTTCCACGTCAACCCGTACTCGGAGCGCAGCAGCTGCGCCGTCCCCTCGAAGCCGACCCGCTCGTTGCCGAACGGGTCCTTGGCGAAGCCGTTGAACTCCAGGTCGATGGTGATCGGCCTGGTGGTGCCGAGGATCGAGAGGTCACCGGTGATCCGGTAGGAGTCGCCGCCCACCGCCTCGGCCGACGTCGAGCGGAACGTCATCTTCGGGTGCGTCTCGGTGTCGAAGAAGTCCGCGCTGCGCAGGTGGGCGTCACGGTCGGTGGAGCCGGTGTCGATGCTGTCCATCGTGATGTCCAGGGACGCGGTGGAGGCCGCCGGGTTCGCGGCGTCCAGGTGCAGGGTGCCCTCGAAGTCCAGGAAGCCGCCCTTGACGTTGGTGACCATGGCGTGCCGGGCGACGAAGCCGATCGTGGTGTGCGAGGGGTCGATGGTGTAGTCGCCGGAGAGCGCCGCGTCCGGACCCGCCTGCGCGACCGCCGCGTCCGCCGTGTCGTTGCCCCGTCCGAAAATGCCCATGACTGCACTCCTCTGCCTGAGGCGGCGGTCCGGATGCAGCATGGGCACCGGGCCGCCCGCTTGATGTTGAAGATTAAACGAGTGATGACTGTAGAGGTATTCCGTTCAGGGTTCAACATCAAGTGCGCATGTCGGCCGACGGCTTTCCGGCATCTTGTTCCGGCCGCCTCCGGGCGGCTGCCCGGCCGGTTTCCGGCACCTTGCCCGAACCTCTGGCGGACGCGCGTAGAACCGGGCACCATCTCCTTGCTCCACCTGCACGGCCATGCCGACTGCCCCCGCGCGCCGGACGTTTCCCACCTCAGGGCCCGTGCGCCGCCGAGGGCAGGCGACCATTCACGACCGCGTGCGGCCCCGGCCGTATGCGGTCCTCAGCAGGGAGGAACCCCGTGATGAAGAAGAGAACGCTGCGTGTGCTGCTCAGTGCACTGGCGCTGCTCGTCGGCGCCCTGATCGCGCCCGGCGTCGGCGTCCTCACCGGTACGACGGACGCCTCCGCCCAGGCGGCCGTCACCAAGCTCACCCATGCCCAGGCCACCGCTATGTTCCGCAGTGCCGGCATCACCTGGTCGTCGTCCGGCGGCTGCTCCGACCGGAACAACCCGACCTGTACCTCGTTCGAGGGCCTCAACCAGGCCACCGCCCAGGGCGCCGTGACCCTGAAGGGCGCGATAGGGTGCGCGCTCAACATCACCGGAGGCACCGAAACCGGCCATGCGAGCGGCACCTACTCGCACTGGAACGGCTACAAGCTCGACTACGGCAAGAGCACCTGCCTCACCAACTACATCAAGAGCGCCTTCACCTACATCGGCCTGCGCGGCGACGGCTACCCGCAGTGGGAGGCCGCCTCGGGGAACCTCTACGCGGACGAGGGCAACCACTGGGACGCCACCTACTACTCCTGCGGCTGCTAGGTCCGTACCAAGGGAGCGTGGGGGTCCGATTGTGCGACCCCCACAAGCGGAACGGGCCCTCAGCAGTCGGGAGGGCCCTCCTCCGAAAGGGTTCTGTTCGGGCCTACCAGGAAAACGGGCCGGAGACTGTACGGAGTCGACGGCCCGTTTTTGCGGTCCGACTTCGTATGGTCGCTACATGACCGTTATGGACGAGACCGCCACCCCGGGGGGCGAGCCCACGGACGCGCGCGGGCGAGTGGCGGAACTGCAGGCGATCCGGGCGGAGGCCCTGCGGGGCCCGAGCGACAAGGCTACGGAGGCACAGCACGCCAAGGGCAAGCTGACCGCCCGCGAGCGGATCGAGCTGCTGCTCGACCCCGGCTCGTTCCATGAGGTCGAGCAGCTGCGCAGGCACCGGGCGACAGGTTTCGGCCTGGAGGCAAAGAAGCCCTACACGGACGGCGTGATCACCGGCTGGGGCACGGTCGAGGGCCGCACGGTCTTCGTCTACGCCCACGACTTCCGGATCTTCGGCGGCGCCCTCGGCGAGGCCCACGCCACCAAGATCCACAAGATCATGGACATGGCCATCGCGGCCGGCGCGCCGCTGGTGTCCCTCAACGACGGCGCGGGCGCCCGGATCCAGGAGGGCGTCAGCGCGCTCGCGGGCTACGGCGGCATCTTCCAGCGGAACACCAAGGCGTCCGGTGTCATCCCGCAGATCAGCGTGATGCTCGGCCCCTGCGCGGGCGGCGCGGCCTACAGCCCCGCACTGACCGACTTCGTCTTCATGGTCCGCGACACCTCGCAGATGTTCATCACCGGCCCCGACGTGGTCAAGGCGGTCACCGGCGAGGAGATCACCCAGAACGGCCTCGGCGGCGCGGACGTGCACGCCGAGACCTCGGGCGTCGCCCACTTCGCGTACGACGACGAGGAGACCTGCCTCGCCGAGGTGCGCTACCTGCTCTCCCTGCTGCCCCAGAACAACCGCGAGAACCCGCCGGCCGTCGAGTGCCAGGACCCCGCCGACCGGCGCAGCGACGTCCTGCTCGACCTGGTGCCCGCCGACGGCAACCGCCCCTACGACATGACCAAGGTCATCGAGGAACTGGTCGACGACGGCGAGTACCTGGAGGTCCACGAGCGCTGGGCGCGCAACATCATCTGCGCCCTGGCCCGGCTCGACGGCCAGGTGGTGGGCATCATCGCCAACCAGCCCCAGGTGCTCGCCGGGGTGCTGGACATCGAGGCCTCGGAAAAAGCTGCGCGCTTTGTCCAGATGTGCGACGCTTTCAATATCCCGATCGTCACCTTGCTCGACGTGCCCGGCTTCCTGCCGGGCGTCGACCAGGAGCACGGCGGGATCATCCGGCACGGCGCCAAGCTGCTGTACGCGTACTGCAACGCCACCGTGCCCAGGATCTCGCTGATCCTTCGCAAGGCGTACGGAGGTGCCTACATCGTCATGGACAGTCAGTCCATCGGTGCGGACCTGACCTACGCCTGGCCGACCAACGAGATCGCGGTCATGGGCGCGGAGGGCGCCGCCAACGTCATCTTCCGGCGCCAGATCGCGTCGGCCGCCGACCCCGACGCCATGCGGGCCCGCATGGTCAAGGAGTACAAGGCCGAGCTGATGCACCCCTACTACGCCGCGGAGCGCGGCCTCGTCGACGACGTCATCGACCCGGCGGGGACCCGTGAGGTGCTCATCGGCTCCCTCGCCATGCTCCGCACCAAGCACGCCGACCTGCCCTCGCGCAAGCACGGCAACCCCCCGCAGTGACCCTGCGGACCTCTCGCCCACGGAGACGCCCCATGTCCATCACCACCACCGACCGCACCAGCGGTCCCGCCGAGCCCCCGGCCGGCGAGCCCGTCACCGCCGCGCCCGCCGGCGACGTGCTGCGCGTGGAGCGCGGCCAGGCCGGTCCCGAGGAACTGGCCGCCATCACCGCCGTCCTGCTCGCCAGGGCGGGCGCAGCCGCCCAGTCCGCCCCCGCCGAGCGCGTCCGCCCCAGGGCCGGCTGGCGCCGCCTGGAGCGGGAGTCCGGCTTCCGGCCGCCGCACAGCTGGCGCTGAGGCCGTCGGCCTCACCCGGCCGGGCGTCGCTCTCCCGAGCGGCGCCCGGCCTTGTGCATGCCCCTGACCCCTGCCGGGTCTTCGCTGCCGGGTCCTGGCGCGCTGCCGGCCGGCCTCGCCCCCTGCCGGGCCCTGTCCGGCCCCGGACAGGGCCGTCCGGTCCCCATGGGCCTCGGGGGCTTCTGATGGATCTCCGTGGCGTCGCGACGCCCGGCACGTACTCTCGCCGCACCGGGCACAAGCCCACGTACGCCCAGTACGAGGACGTGCACCCGGCACTCCCCCAAGCTCTTCGAGCAGGGGGCACCCCCAGAGCACGCACTGGGGGCACCTCCCACGCCTTTGAGGCAGTGGGGGAGCCGCTCCTTCTCCCACGGAGATCCATCAGAAGCCCCCTAGGCGGGCCTGTGCGGCCGGTACGACGACGAACGGCCCCGGTCCACCGGACCGGGGCCGTTCGCGTGTCCTGCGGATTTCGTGTCCGCTACCGCAGCCGGGCCATCAGCGCGTGCTCCACCAGGGTGATGAGGGTGGACTTGGCGTCGGCGCGGTGGCGGGCGTCGGTGGTGATGATGGGGGTGTCGGGGCCGATCTGGAGGGCCTCGCGCACCTCGTCCGGGTTGTAGGGCTGCTGGCCGTCGAAGCCGTTGAGGGCGATGACGAAGGGCAGTCCGGAGTTCTCGAAGTAGTCGACGGCGGGGAAGCAGTCGGCGAGCCTGCGGGTGTCGACGAGGACGACGGCGCCGATGGCGCCGCGTACGAGGTCGTCCCACATGAACCAGAACCGGTCCTGGCCGGGGGTGCCGAACAGGTAGAGGATCAGGTCCTGGTCCAGGGTGATGCGGCCGAAGTCCATGGCCACGGTCGTGGTGGTCTTGTCCCCGGTGTGTGTCAGGTCGTCGATGCCTGCCGAGGCCGACGTCATGACGGCCTCGGTGCGCAGCGGGTTGATCTCCGAGACCGCGCCGACGAACGTGGTCTTGCCCACGCCAAAACCTCCGGCCACCACGATCTTCGCGGAGGTGGTCGACCGGGCGGTTCCGCCGCTAGAGCTTCCGAAGTCCACTGAGCACCCTTTCGAGCAGTGTCACATCAGGCTGGCCGCCGGCGCTCTCGTCGCCGCCGGGCTGGTGGATGGCCACAAGACCGGCCTCCGCCAGGTCGGCGACGAGGATACGGGCCACGCCAAGAGGAATGGTGAGAAGCGCCGAGATCTCAGCCACCGACTTGATCTCCTGGCACAGATCGCAGATCCGCTGGTGCTCGGGCAACTGCCCCTGCACCTGCTGCGGCGTGGCGCTGGTGGACACCAGCGCCTCGATGGCGAGCTGATACCGCGGCCTGGTCCGGCCGCCCGTCATCGTATACGGCCGTACCAGAGGATGATCACCCGAGGCCCCGGCGGGCGCGGGCTCCGGTTCGTCGGGGCGCCGCAGAGGTTCGACGGTCGTGATGCGGGGGCGCGGCTGCTCATAGGGAACCGGCGGGGGCGGGCCCTGGTGGATCCGAGGGTGCTGTGGCGCGTACGCACCACCGGGCGCGGCGGGCAGGCCGTAAGGGTTCAGCATGCCGTCGTCATGGCCCTCCGCCGGCCCATAGGGCCAGCCGGAACCATCCGGGGGTGTTGCCACGATGTCCTCCTCCGCCTTTCGGCCCAACTCACCGGGGAAGCGTGTCCGAAACCTTACGGCCACGAGTCGCCACGTCGCATCGTCCGGTGGGTCAGTTGAGAAGGCTCCCTTGTAGCTCTGCGCGCAGGTCCGGAGTGAGAACCGTACCCGCGCGGTCGACGAGAAGTGCCATCTCGTACCCGATGAGACCGATGTCCGCTTCAGGGTGTGCAAGTACCGCGAGCGAAGACCCGTCGGAGATGGACATTATGAAGAGGAATCCACGCTCCATCTCCACAACTGTCTGGTTAACCATGCCGCCCTCGAAGATGCGGGAGGCCCCCGCCGTCAGGGATGTCAGGCCGGAGGCGACGGCCGCCAACTGGTCTGCGCGGTCACGGGGGAAGCCTTCGGACATCGCCAGAAGGAGGCCGTCGGCGGAGACCACCACGGTGTGGGACACCCCGGGGGTGGTCTCCACGAAATGGGTGATCAACCAGTTCAGGTTCTGTGCCGCCTGGCTCATCGGGCTCACACTAACGCTCCTGGTTGTAGGTGCTTTCATGGCCGCGGTGACCGCTGTGCGGATCCGCCGTGGCCGGACCGTTGCTGTTACTGCCTTCGGTGCGCCCCCGCCGCACGCCTCGGGCGAGCCTGCTCAGCCTGCCCCGGACGTCCTCGGGAGCGCGGGAGACCTGGGGGCCGCCCTGCGGGGTCTGCTCGGCGGCCCCTTCGACCAGGTTGGCCCTGGGCACCCGGCGCGGCAGGCCGGATGAGGTCACCCCGCCGGCCCGGGGCGCACGGAGCGCCTCGGCGCGCTGCCACCGCTGGTCGTTGGCAGAACGCCATCCGTTCTCCCCGGGCTGCTGCGCGGGCCGGTCGCCGTCGGGCGCCTCCTGGTCCGTGTGCGGCCGCCCGCCGGGGTCCTGGCGGTCATCCGGCCGCTGCCGGGTGGCAGACGCCCCCTCGCCCGCTGCGCCGCCCGCGGCGGAGCCACGGCGGGGCAGGCCCGCGTCGGTCAGCTCGTGAGACGTGCTCGGAACCGGACCCGACCGGTCGAAGCCTACGCGGTCACGGCCATCCGCGTCAGCGTCGGCAGAAGATTCCGGTTGAGGCTGCGGCGTGGTCGGGTGGGCCGCCTGGAAGCTGCCCTGGTGTACCCACTCCCCCTGGTGGGGGCCGCCGTCATGGCCCCCGGTCAGGTCCTGCCCGAGGGCTGCCCGGTCCTGGCCCGCCGCCTCCGCATAGGTGCCGTCCAAGGGGCCGCCCGGGGCCGCCGGGGACTCGGCGCCGAGCGGGCCTCCGGCGCCGTCGTACCCGCCCTGGAACGCCCCGTCGTACCCGCCCGCCGACTGACCGCCGTAGCCCCCGGCACCGCCGTCCTGCACGCCGTACGACTCGTTCTGCGCGCCGTACGCCGCGCCCTGACCGCCGTTCTGCGCGCCGTACGCACCGTTGCCGTACGCCTCCGGGCCGGTGCCCGTGCCGTACGCGGCCTGTCCGGCATCCGTGCCGTACGCGGCCTGTCCCGCGTCCGTGCCGTACGCCTCCTGGGCTGACCCGGTGCCGTACGTGTCCTGGCCGGCACCCGTGCCGTACGACTGCTGCGCGGTCCCGGAATCGGCCCCGTACGCCTCCGGACCGTTGCCGGCCCCGGCGCCGTGCGGCTGTTCCGCGTCCTGCGGACGGCCCCCGGGCGGTGTCCCCAGCGCGGCCTGCCGTTCGCCGCGCAGCAGGGAGCGTGCGACCGGGTCCAGGCCCCGGGCCGGGGTGGCGGTGTCGGAGTAGCGGCTGTCGTCGAAGCCGAGCTCGGCCGCGGTGTGCACGGGCTCCGCGGGGTAGGCCTGCTGCTCGGGGATGATCGAGGAGACCGTGAACTCGGCCTCGTCCTGCTGGGGTTCGCCGCCACCGCCGTGCGTGATGGCGTCGGGCAGCATCACCAGCGCGGTCGTCCCGGCGTGCTCGGCGGAGGGCCTCAGCTGGACGCGGATGCCGTGCCGTTCGGCCAGCCTGCCGACCACGAACAGCCCCATGCGCTGGGAGACCGCGGCGTCCACGGCCGGCGGCTTGGCGAGCCTGTGGTTGATGTCCGCGAAGTCCTGCGCGGCGAGGCCGATGCCCTGGTCGTGGATCTCGATCATGACCCGGCCGTCCGGCAGCCGGGTCGCGGTCACCCGCACCCTGGTCTCCGGCGAGGAGAACACGGTGGCGTTCTCCAGCAGCTCGGCCAGCAGGTGCACCAGGTCGGTCACGGCAAGGCCGTGGATCTCCGCCTCGGGGACGCCCACCAGCTCGATGCGGTGGTACTGCTCCACCTCGGAGGAGGCCGCGCGCAGCACGTCCACCAGCGGCACCGGCTGGTCCCAGCGGCGGCCCGGCTCCTTGCCGGAGAGCACCAGGAGGTTCTCGCCGTTCCGGCGCATCCGGGTCGCTAGGTGGTCAAGACGGAAGAGGCTGGCCAGCTGGTCCGGGTCGGTCTCGCGGTTCTCCAGGTGGGAGATCAGGGCGAGTTGGCCCTCGATCAGGGACTCGTTGCGGCGGGAGAGGTTGGCGAAGATCGCATTCACGTTCCCGCGCAGCATGGCCTGCTCGGCGGCGAGCCGGACGGCCTCCCGGTGCACCTGGTCGAAGGCGCGCGCCACCTCGCCGATCTCGTCGGTGGAGGAGATCGGCAGCGGCTGCACCCGGGTGTCGACCCGGCCCGGCGCGGTGCGCGAGAGCTGGTCGACCAGCATGGGCAGGCGCTGCTCCGCGATCGTGAACGCGGCGGACCTCAGGCGGCGCATGCTCCGGCTCATCTGGCCGGCCATCATGCCGGCCAGCACGACCGCCGCGAGCAGTGCCACCAGCACCACGGCGCCGGTGACGAACGTGGAGCGCTTGGCGTCGTTCGCGATGCCCGCGGCCTCGTTCACGGCCTTGTCGGCGAGGTCCGACTCGATCGTGCGGTACGCGTCGAACCGTGCGGTGTTCGTGTCCCACCAGTTGGCCTCGGTGATGCCGTGCCCGGCGAGTGCCTGGCGGTCGCTCTTCGCGGTGCCGGGCAGTGCGGCGAGGGCGCCGACCATGGCGTCCGTGGCGGGCGGCGGCACATAGCGCTCACCCTTCGCCTTGGCGGCGGCGGCCTTGGCCCGGGCCGCCTTGGCGCCGTCCTCCTTGAGCTTCGCGGTGGCCCGGTCGAGTACCGCCTCGTCCTCCTCGGTGCCGCCCGAGCGGTACTCCTCGGTGGCGATGCCCTCCAGGTAGGCGTAGGAGCTGAGCGCCACCCGCTGCCTGTTCAGGTCCGCGGCCGTCGGTCCCGGCCTGACCAGCAGGTGCATGCCGATGGAGCGCTGCAGGGACACGGCCGCCTTGGCCAGCGAGATGGCGTAGACGGTGCGGCCGTAGCTGGTGATGTTGCCGGTGCCGAGGCCCAGTTCGTTGGCGAACTCCATCAGCGGGTGCTGGATGGCGACATAGCCCTCTTCCGTCTGCACGCCGCCGAGCCGGCCGGTGTACGCGCTCGCGCGGAGCCCCGCCAGACCGGGCTCGGCCTTGCGGAAGTCGGCCAGCCGGCGCTCCAGGCTCGCCGTGCGGGGCATGTCCTTCGCGGCGGCGTCGAAGGCCTTGGCGGCCTGGTCGGTGGCCGCGCGGGCGCTCGCGACCGCCGGGTCCTTGCGGTCGCCGCGCAGCAGCGGTGCCGCGGAGACGTCCCGCTCCTCGATGAGCCGCTGGCCGTAGGTGAGCGCGGCCTGCACCAGGCGGGCCGTGTGCTCGGCGTCCTCCGCCTCGCGCCAGGTGTCGATCGAGCCCTTCACCTGGAAGCCGCCCATCACCAGGCCGACCACCACCGGAATCAGCAGGATCGCGTACAGCCTGGTCGGCACCCGCCAGTTGCGGGGCGAGAACCGGCTGCCCGCGGGCGGCAGGGGGGTGGGCCCCGCATCGCTCGCGGAGGGCTCCGCCGTGCGCGGTGGCGGGGTGAAATTGCCCCGCGACGACGGCGCAGGACCGTTCATGCTTCGGCTCACTCGACCAACAACCTCTCGGCATCGGCACCGACCGCGTGCCGCTGTCTCCGCCCGGCCCTTGTACAGCAGGGCAGTTCTCGGCATTCCAGCACGTCAGGCGGTGCTCCTCCAAACAGCGGGGGGCGAAAGCCCGCCGCTGCGGGAGCCGCTGATAAAAGGGGCATAAATAACAAGCCCCGCCAAATGGCGAGGCTCATGTCAGCGCAGTGGCACCGGACGACCGCGACGCGTGGCGGCACCCGAGGAATTCCGTGTCGAAATGTTATGAACACCCGAAGCGGCCGTGTCAACCGACCCGGCCGCCCCGGATGAAGGCCGTCAACCGCCCTGCCGGCACCGGCGTCCGGGCGGCCCGCCGACCGATCGGCGCGGCCCGTGGACCGCGCCCCGCACATCCCGGCGGCGGCGCGCACCGTACCCCGGCCGTCTACCGCAGCCGGGCCATCAGCGCGTGCTCCACGAGAGTGATGAGGGCACTCTTGGCGTCGGCGCGGTGGCGGGCGTCGGTGGTGATGATGGGGGTGTCGGGGCCGATCTGGAGGGCCTCGCGCACCTCGTCGGGGGAGTAGGGCTGCTGGCCGTCGAAGCCGTTGAGGGCGATGACGAAGGGCAGTCCGGAGTTCTCGAAGTAGTCGACGGCGGGGAAGCAGTCGGCGAGCCTGCGGGTGTCGACGAGGACGACGGCGCCGATGGCGCCGCGTACGAGGTCGTCCCACATGAACCAGAACCGGTCCTGGCCGGGGGTGCCGAACAGGTAGAGGATCAGGTCCTGGTCCAGGGTGATGCGGCCGAAGTCCATGGCCACGGTCGTGGTGGTCTTGTCCCCGGTGTGTGTCAGGTCGTCGATGCCTGCCGAGGCCGACGTCATGACGGCCTCGGTGCGCAGCGGGTTGATCTCCGAGACCGCGCCGACGAACGTGGTCTTGCCCACGCCGAAACCACCGGCCACCACGATCTTCGCGGAGGTCGTCGAGCGACCTCCTTCAGAGCTTGCGAAGTCCACTGAGCACCCTTTCCAGCAGTGTCACATCCGGCTGACCACCGGCATTCTCATCGCCACCCGGCTGGTGGATCGCCACGAGCCCCGCCTCCGCCAGGTCGGCGACGAGGATCCGCGCCACGCCCAGCGGCATCGACAGCAGCGCCGAGACCTCCGCCACGGACTTCACCTCACGGCACAGGTGGCAGATCCGCTGGTGCTCCGGGAGCAGCCCCATGAGCTGCGCCGGGTCGGCGGTCGTGCTCACCAGCGCCTCGATGGCGAGCTGGTACCGCGGCCTGGTCCGGCCACCTGTCATGGCATACGGACGCACCAGCGGCTGGTCGCCCTCCGGACCGTACGCCTGATGGGACGCTCCGTACGGGTCGTGAGAGGCGGTGGGCGGGGTCATGAATCCTCCGGGCGGGACAGCAAGGGGTTTGCGTGCCGTCTGACAGAGCCGGTGGGGGGATGGGCTGTGGCGGCCGGACGGTGCGACGGTTCGTTCGGGCGTTCGGACGTGTGGTGTGGCCTGACGGAGGCTAGTGGAGCAGGCTGCCCTGGAGTTCCGCGCGCAGGTCCGGTGTCAGCACCGCACCGGCGCGGTCCACGAGCAGTGCCATCTCGTAGCCCACGAGACCGATGTCGCACTCCGGGTGGGCGAGGACGGCCAGTGAGGAGCCGTCCGATATCTGCATGATGAAGAGGAAGCCTCGCTCCATCTCCACCACGGTCTGTGTGACCATGCCGCCCTCGAAGATGCGGGATGCCCCCGACGTGAGGGAGGTCAGGCCCGAGGCGACGGCCGCGAGCTGATCGGCGCGGTCGCGCGGGAAGCCTTCGGACATCGCCAGAAGGAGTCCGTCGGCGGAGACCACCACGGTGTGGGACACGCCTGGGGTGTTGTCCACGAAATTGGTGATCAACCAGTTCAGGTTCTGTGCCGCCTGGCTCATGGGGCTCAACTAACGCTCCTGCTGGTGAGTGGGGCTCGGGAAGCTGCCGGTGGTCGAACCCGTTCCGGCCTGCCGCCCCTGCTGGATGCCCCGACGGAGATTGGTCAGCCTGCCGCGCACGTCGTCGGGTGCGCGTGACACCTGCGGTCCGGCCTGCTGTGGTTGCTGCTGAGCCGTGCCCGCGACGAGGTTGGCCCGCGGCACCCGGCGCGGAAGACCTGACGTGGTGACTCCGCCGGCCGTGGGCTGGCGGACCCGCTCGGCCTGGCGGACCAGCTCGTCGTTGGGCGAGCTGCGCCAGGTGGAGCCGTCCGGGAGGAGCTGGCCGTTCGCATCCGGCGAGCCCCCGGACCCGTCGCCGCCCAGGCCCAAGGAGTTGCCCCCGCCCTGGAAGGCGTCGAAACCGCCCGAGTCGCCCGACGAGCCCCCGGCCTGCCGGGACGGCGGCTCCTCCGGGGACTGCGCCGCCGCTGCCCGGCCACCACCACGGAACCAGTTGGTCTCCAGGGTGTCGTAGAGCGGCGTACGGCCGTCACCGGGACCCGCCGGCGGCAGTGGCTCGGGCTCCGCGGCCTGTGCCGCCGGCCGCAGCGGCAGCCGGCCCCGGTCGAACTGCGGCGCCGTGAAGCCACCGGTGTCCCCGGTGCCCCCCGGGCGCGGTACGTCCTGTGCGCGTGGTGCGTCCTGCCTGCCGGACGGTGCACCGCCGAAGGAGGGACGCTCGAACTGGCCGGTGGAGGAGGCGTCCCGGCCCTCCCGGCGGCTGTCGTAGCCGGGGACGGGGAACTGGCCACTGGAGGACGGGTCCTGCGGCCCGGCGCCCCGGCTGTCGAAGCCCGGCACCGCGTACTGGCCGGTGGAGGAGGCGTCCCGGCCCTCCCGGCGGCTGTCGTAGCCGGGGACGGGGAACTGGCCACTGGAGGACGGGTCCTGGCGGGAGACGCCGGGCACCGGGAACTGCCCGGTGGAGGACGCATCCTGCGGCGCTGCCCCCCGGGCGTCGTGGCCCGGCACCGGGAACTGCCCCGTCGAGGAGGCGTCCTGGCGGCGCTGCCCGCCGAAGTCACCCGCGTCCTGAGCGCCGAAGACGTCCGAGCGGGTGTACTGGCCGGGGCCCTGCGCCCCGCCCGGGCGGGGCGCGTTGAAGTCGGGCCGGGGGAACTCCGCCGTGGACCCGGGACCCTGCCGGTCGTCGATCCGGGGGAACTCCGCCGTGGACCCGGGACCCTGCCGGTCGTCGATCCGGGGCATCTCCGCCGTGGACCCGGGACCCTGCCGGTCGCCGCCGCCCAGCGCCGGGAACTGCCCGGTGGAGGCGCCGTCCCGCGGTCCGCCCTGCCGCTCGTCCATGGGGTCGCCCATCCGGGCGAAGGGCGACGCGTGCTCGTCGTGGCCGCGCGGCGCGTCCGGCCGCGACTGCGGGCCGGTGTCGTTGCTCCAGCTCGGCACGCGCTGACCGCCCGGCGCCTGCGGCGCCTGGGACGCCGGGCTGCCGCCGGGCAGCTCGGCACGCGGCGCGCCGCGCGGGGGGAGCTGCGGCCTGCCGCCGCGGTCGGCCTCGCCGGTGCGCTGCGACGGCACCGGGGCGCGGCCCTGGCCCGGGCGGCCGGCGTGCCGCCCCGTACCGCCCGCGCTGACCGGACCGAGGCCCGGTGCGCCGGAGTCCTGCCCGAAGGCGCTCGCCCCGGCCGGGCTGCCCTGCCGGGGGACACCCGGATCCTGTGGGGCGACGGGCCGCTGCGGGGGCACCGGGCCCTGGGGGGCCACGGGGCCCCGCCGGCCGCCGGAACCGCTCGGCTCACTGCCGGAGCCGGGGCGCTGGGGAGCCCCCGGGCCGGCGTCGCGGGACGGCAGCGCGGCGCGCGGTGCCGTGCCCGCGCCGACCTGGCCGCGCGACGCACCGGCACCCAGCCGGCCCCCGGAGGCGCCGGGGCCCGCGCCGGGCCCACCCGGCGCACCCGCACCGCGGCGGGCGGCCGCGGCACCCGCGGCCGCCTGGGCGGCGGCGGGACCGCCCCCGGGCGCCCCGGACTTGCCGGGCCCGCGCCGGCCGCCCTGGGCGACGTCGACGGGAAGCATGACCAGCGCGGTGGTGCCACCGGAGTCGGAGGGCCTCAGCTGGATGCGGATGCCGTGCCGCTGCGAGAGGCGGCCGACCACGAACAGACCCATCCGGCGGGAGACCGAGACGTCCACGGTGGGCGGCGAGGCGAGCCGCTCGTTGATCGCCGCCAGGTCCTCCGGGGAGAGGCCGATGCCGGTGTCGTGGATCTCCACCAGCACCCGGCCGTCCGGCAGGGCGTGACCGGTGACCTTGACCTTGGTCTGCGGTGAGGAGAACGAGGTGGCGTTCTCCAGCAGCTCGGCGAGCAGGTGCACGAGGTCGTTGACGACCCGGCCCGCGACCTCGGTCGCGGGCACGGCGGCCAGCTCGATGCGCTCGTACTGCTCCACCTCGGAGGCCGCGGCGCGCAGCACGTCGACCAGGGGCACGGGCCGGGTCCAGCGGCGGCCCGGCTCCTCGCCGGCGAGCACCAGGAGGTTCTCGCCGTTCCGGCGCATACGGGTGGCGAGGTGGTCGAGCTTGAAGAGCGAGGAGAGCTGGTCCGGGTCGGCCTCGCGGGACTCCAGTTCGGAGATCAGCGACAGCTGGCGCTGGATGAGGCCCTGGCTGCGGCGCGAGAGGTTGGTGAACATCGCGTTGACGTTGCCTCGCAGCAGCGCCTGCTCGGCGGCCAGGCGGACCGCCTCGCGGTGCACGTCGTCGAAGGCCGCGGCCACCTTCCCGATCTCGTCCCGGGAGTGCACGCCGACCGACTCGACGGAGGTGTCGACGTCCTGCGGGTCCGACTCGGAGAGCTGCTTGACCAGCTCCGGCAGACGGTCCTGGGCGACCTTGGTGGCGGTGTCCTGGAGCCGCCGCAGCGAGCGGATCATGGACCGCGCGACGATGAAGGCGCCGACCAGCGAGACACCGAGCACGAGCAGGATCAGCGCACCGCTGATGATGGCGTTCCGCTCGGACTCGCTGCGCAGCTCGCGGGCCTTCTGCTCCATCTCGTTGAGCAGCGTCAGCTCGATCTTGGACATCGCCTGGATCTTGGTGGAGTCGGCGTCCACCCAGTCCTTGTACGAGCGCTTGTCCTGGATCTTCATGCCGCCCTCTTGGTTGAGGACGTGCTGCGTGTAGGTGTCCGCCTCCTGGACGGTGGGGTTGCCGTCCTCGACCGGTTGCAGGAGCTCCTGGGCGTTGCCCGAGTAGATGCCGCTGAAGATGGTGATCTCGGCGCGTTCCTTGTTGTACGCGGCGAGGGCGTAGCGGCGGTCGGTCTCGCTGAGGTCGCCGCTCTCGTGGTTGTTGGGCGGCAGGGCGGCGGCGATCACGGCCCGCTGCACGGACGCGAACTCCTTGGCGGAGGAGAACGCCGCCAGCGCGCGGGTGCGCTGGATCATCTCCGGGTTGCTGGTCGCCTGGGCCATGTCCTCGGAGAGCGACAGCAGCTGCTGGATGAGCTGGCTGTACTGATCGACCGTCTGGGAGGACGAGTGGTGGTCCTTGTAGGCGTCCTTGCGGATGGTCTGCAGGGAGTTCAGCTGGGCGGTGATCTGGACGATGCTGGAGCGGATGCCCAGCAGGCCCGAGTCGCCGCCCGTGTCGTCGATCTTCTGGCTCTCGTTCTTGAACGCGCTGTACGCCAGGTCGGTCTTGTCCCGCGGGCCCTTGACGTCGAAGTCGGTGGGCTTGTCACCGTGCGCGAGCGGGCCGGCCGACTGGTCCCGCTCCTCCTCGAGCGCGGCGGCCAGCTCGGTCGCCTGCTTGGTCATGTCCGTCAGCAGCTTCATGTTGTCGAGCTGCTTGAGTTCGTCCATGGACTGGCCGATGCGCAGGGCGCCGAGGCTGGTCGCCGCCACCACGGGCAGGGCGAGCAGGGAGACCAGGCGCGTGGAGATCCGCCAGTTGCGCAGCGCTATTCGGGGGCCGGTGCCCGCCTGGGGCCTGGGCTTGGCGACGGGCGCCGGGGCCTGGGGGCCGGGCGCCGCAGGGGGCCGCGGCGCACGCTCACCACCGTCCGAGGCCCCGCCGGACGGCCCGGGCCCGGGATTCTGGGCGTGCGGGGCCGGGGAGCCGCGGTCGGGCCCGCCGTGCGGCTCCGACTCGGCCGAAGCGCTGCCATCCCTCTTGTAACGTCCCTGCACTAGCGTCGCAACCTCTGGACCAGGCGCCTCTCCGTGTCAACGCAGAGGCGGTTTCGGCGTGGTGGGGCGCTCCGCACCCCGTGGTCTTGAGTGACCGGCGCCGGTCCCCCTTCCCGCCGCCACTCGGCGCTGCTCTGCGCCCCTGTGCGCCGGACTCGATCCCCGCGGCGGTCCCGGGAATTCCAGCACAGTGCGGGATCTCCAACAAGGGCCGTGTCCCAGCCTGTGACCACCGTGACGCCGTGTGAGGAGTGGATTACGTCCGGTGGAAAGCGTTCCGCCTTATAACGGACTTTTCGCTGGACCCCGGCCGTGCGGTTCCGGTGTCCCAGACGGCATGATCGGGAGAGGAATGCGGGGGTCGATGGCCTGATGTCCGTTTCTCGTCCTTCCGATTTCGGTCCTGATTGTCGCCTTTGTACCTTGATTCGTGAGCAAACTCACATGGAGATCATGGCCGCTTCCCGACGTGCGGCCGAAGACGATGTTTAGCCTGACGATTTACCGACAGCCCTCTACTGCAAAGGTCCTCAGCGGTCTCATGAAGACGACGATGATGTTCCGCACGATAGCCAATCCGCGGCGCACCACTCTGGCGAAGCTCGGCGACGCGGAGGCACCGGAGGCGCCGGAGCAGCCGGAACACGCCGTCACCCTCCCCTCCCAGACGGCCAACCCGCGCCGCACGATTCTCGTCACCCTGCCGGGCGAGGACTCCACGGAGGCGGACACGGACGCCTCGGACACCCCGGCTCGGTAGGGGCGCAGCCCCGATCTCCGAGGTGCGCGGGGAACTGCCGGGGCACCTGCCGTGCCCTTCAGGCGGTGGGGGACAACCACGACGAGATGCGGGCGTAGCCACCGCCCCCGGGGACCGTCCGGCGAAGCCGGACCACCAGCCGGTGGGGGGTGCTCGCGCGGTTCCCGCCCCCTGACGGGGCGCGCCGGCACCGTCCGCCCCGGGCGTTAGCCTTGAGCGTCAGACTCCAGCCGGCTCACTGAGGAGCATAGGCAGCCGTGCGCATCGCCAGGTTCTCCATCGACGGAAACGTCGCCTTCGGCGCGGTCGAGGGCGAGGTGTCCCCGGCCGGCCCGACCGACGGGGCCGACGGTCTCGTCCTCGACATCATCAAGGGCATCCCGTTCACCGACTTCGAGCTCAGCGGCACCAAGGTGCCGCTGAGCAAGGTGCGGCTGCTGCCGCCGGTGCTCCCCAGCAAGGTCGTCGCCTTCGGCCGCAACTACTCGGAGCACGCCGCCGAGCTGGGCAACGCGGTCCCCGAAGCACCGTTCGCCTTCTTCAAGCCGTCCACGTCCGTGATCGGCACCGGGGACGAGATCGTGCACCCCTCGTTCTCCGAGGAACTGCACCACGAGGCCGAGCTGGCCGTCGTCATCGGCAGGATGTGCCGGGAGGTGCCGCGCGAGCGCGTGGCCGACGTGATCTTCGGATACACCTGCGCCAACGACGTGACCGCGCGTGACGTGCAGAAGCGTGAGAAGCAGTGGGCCCGCGCGAAGGGATTCGACTCCTCGTGCCCCCTCGGTCCCTGGGTGGAGACCGGCATCGACCTGGCCACGGCCGGCGACCTGACCATCCAGTGCACGGTCAACGGCGACCAGCGCCAACTCGGCCGCACCAGCGAGATGATCCACCCGATCGAGGACCTGATCGTCAACGTCACGCAGGCCATGACCCTGCTTCCGGGTGACGTCGTCCTCACCGGCACCCCGGCCGGAGTCGGCCCCCTCACCGACGGCGACGAGGTCGCCGTCACCATCGAAGGCATCGGCACTCTCACCAACAAGGTGATCAAGCGTGGCTAACGCACCCGACCCCACCGGCCCCGCCATCCGCGTGAGGTTCTGTCCCTCGCCGACCGGCAACCCCCACGTGGGGCTGGTCCGCACCGCCCTGTTCAACTGGGCCTACGCCCGGCACCACGGCGGCACCTACGTGTTCCGCATCGAGGACACCGACGCGGCCCGCGACTCCGAGGAGTCCTACGAACAGCTCCTCGACGCCATGCGCTGGCTCGGCTTCGACTGGGACGAGGGCCCCGAGGTGGGCGGGCCGCACGCGCCGTACCGCCAGTCGCGGCGGATGGACATCTACCGGGACATCGCCCGGCAGCTCATGGAGAGCGGCCACGCCTACCACTGCTACTGCACCACCGAGGAACTCGAGGAGCGGCGCGCCGCGGCCCGCGCCGCCGGCCGGCCCTCCGGGTACGACGGCCACTGCCGGACGCTCACCCCCGAGCAGGTCGAGGCGTACCGCGCCGAGGGACGGGAGCCCATCGTCCGCTTCCGCATGCCGGACGAGGCGATCACCTTCACGGACCTGGTCCGCGGCGAGCTGACCTTCACGCCGGAGAACGTCTCGGACTACGGCATCGTCCGGGCCAACGGCGCTCCTCTCTACACGCTCGTCAATCCGATCGACGACGCGCTCATGGGGATCACCCATGTGCTGCGCGGCGAGGACCTGCTCTCCTCCACCCCGCGGCAGATCGCGCTCCACCGTGCGCTGATCGAGCTCGGCCACGCCAAGCAGGTGCCGGTCTTCGCCCACCTGCCGTACGTGATGGGCGAGGGGAACAAGAAGCTCTCCAAGCGCGACCCGCAGTCGTCCCTCAACCTCTACCGGGAGCGCGGCTTCCTCCCCGCGGGGCTGCTCAACTACCTCTCGCTGCTGGGCTGGTCGCTGGCGCCGGACCGGGACATCTTCACCATCGACGAGATGGTCGCCGCCTTCGACCTGGCGAACGTCAACCCGAACCCGGCACGCTTCGACCTGAAGAAGGCGGAGGCGATCAACGCCGACCACATCCGGATGCTGGATGTGAAGGCGTTCATCGAAGCCTGCGAGCCCTGGCTGAAGGCGCCGTACGCCCCGTGGGCCCCGGAGGACTTCGACCGGGCCGCCTTCGAGGCGATCGCCCCGCTGGCGCAGACCCGGGTGACGGTCCTGTCGGACATCACCGCGAACGTCGACTTCCTCTTCCTGCCCGAGCCGGTCTCGGACGAGGCGTCCTGGCAGAAGGCGATGAAGGAGGGGGCCGCCGACCTGCTGAGCACGGCGCGTGCCAACCTCGCGGCCCTCGGCGAGGACGAGTGGCGCGCCGACGCGCTCAAGGCCGCGGTGCTGGCGGCGGGCGAGGCGCACGGGCTCAAGCTCGGCAAGGCCCAGGCGCCGGTCCGTGTCGCCGTCACCGGTCGCACTGTCGGCCTGCCCCTCTTCGAGTCCCTTGAGGTACTCGGCCGCCCCCGCACCCTGTCCCGTGTGGACGCGGCCCTCACCAGGCTCACGGCCTGACGCGGGGGCATGGCGGCGCCCCTTGTCCAGGGCGTAGCCCCGATTCATCCAGGCGTAGCCCCGATCCCGAAGGGGTGCGGGGCTGTGTCGCCATGCCGCTCGGCGGCGGGGGCGCGGGCCACCACCGCAGTCCGTCCCGCACTGCCTGAGCGGCGGGGGAGGTACCGCGGCGTCGTTCTCCGCGCCCCCACGGGGGCGCGGCCCCGTCGCTAAGCTGACCGCATGAATGGCGGTCATACGCACCGGACCATCAAAGCCGTCGTCTGGGACGTGGACGACACGATCTTCGACTACGCGGGCGCCGACACCGCGGGCATGCGCGCGCACCTGGTCGCCGAGGGCCTGCTGGAGCGGTACGGGAGCGCGGAGGACGCGCTGGAGCTGTGGCGGGCGATCACCGGCCGGCACTGGGCGCGGTTCTCGGCCGGCGAGGTCGACTTCCTGGCGCAGCGGCGGGACCGGGTGCGGGAGTTCCTGGCCGCCGCGGCGCTGGACGACGCCGAGGCCGACCGCTGGTTCGGCCGCTACCTCACGCACTACGAGGCCGCCTGGGCGCTCTTCCCCGACACCGTGCCCGCCCTCGACGCCCTCGGCCGCACCCACCGGCACGCCGTGCTGTCGAATTCCGCCGCCCGGCCCCAGGAACGCAAGCTGCGCACGCTCGGTATACGGGACCGCTTCGAGGCGTTGCTGTGCGCCGCGGAGCTGGGCGTCTCCAAGCCGGAGGCCGGGGCCTTCCTGGCGGCCTGCGCGGTGCTCGGCCTGGAACCCGCCGAGGTCGCCTACGTGGGCGATCAGCCCGAGATCGACGCCCGCGGCGCCCACGACGCCGGCCTGCTCGGAATCTGGCTGGACAGGACCGGCGGCAACCGGGCGGTGCCGGAGGGTGTACGCCGCATCACAAGCCTCGCCGAGCTCCCGGCCGTGCTCAACGCCGATACCCGTTTTGGAGCGCCGTCCACCTTCGGGTAATGTTCTTCCTGCGCCGAGGGAAACGGGCAAGAGCCCGGGCCCCGTAAGCGCAAGCCGAACAGAAGCCTCATCTGGGGGTTGTGTTCTGGTGGCCTATGGTGTAATTGGCAGCACGACTGATTCTGGTTCAGTTAGTCTAGGTTCGAGTCCTGGTAGGCCAGCTCGCAGAGCTCATCTGCAAAGCCCCCGTTGTGTAGCGGCCTAGCACGCTGCCCTCTCAAGGCAGTAGCGCCGGTTCGAATCCGGTCGGGGGTACAGATCCATCCCGTGGTCCGACCGGGTAGCTCCCATCGGTGCACGGTGACAGCACCCGGCCCGCCGGGTGGGATCGCCAAGGCCCCCGTTGTGTAGCGGCCTAGCACGCCGCCCTCTCAAGGCGGTAGCGCCGGTTCGAATCCGGTCGGGGGTACCAGCAGGTTCCGTTCGATGGCTCTCCGCAGTGGCGGGGGGCCTTCTGTGCGTTCGGGCCTTGTGCGGTCCACCGTCGCGCTGTGGGCTCGGCAGCGCGCTGTGTGCTCGGGAGCGGGGAGGGCTGCCGCGGCGTTGAGGCCGCCCAGCCCGCTCAGTGACTGAGGTCACAGGGGAAGGTCACCTTCGGCGGGTGAGGCCACCGTCGGCAGGGCGGCCCGCTCAGCCGGCCCGGCGCAGCGCCTCGGTGAGCCGTGCCGCGGCGTCGATCACCGCCTGGGCGTGCATCCGCCCCGGGTGCCGGGTCAGCCGCTCGATCGGCCCGGAGACCGACACCGCGGCCACCACGCGGTTCGAGGGCCCGCGCACCGGGGCCGACACCGACGCCACCCCGGGCTCCCGCTCGCCGATCGACTGCGCCCAGCCCCTGCGGCGCACGCCGGACAGCGCGGTGGCCGTGAAACGCGCCCCCTGCAGGCCGCGGTGCAGCCGCTCCGGCTCCTCCCAGGCCATCAGGATCTGTGCGGACGAGCCCGCCTTCATGGTGAGCGTCGACCCCACCGGGACCGTGTCCCGCAGGCCCGACAGGCGCTCGGCCGCCGCCACGCAGATCCGCATGTCGCCCTGGCGGCGGTAGAGCTGCGCGCTCTCGCCCGTCACATCCCGCAGATGCGTGAGCACGGGGCCGGCCGTGGCCAGCAGGCGGTCCTCGCCGGCCGCCGCGGCCAGCTCCGCAAGGCGCGGGCCCAGGATGAACCGGCCCTGCATGTCCCGCGCCACCATCCGATGGTGTTCCAGCGCCACGGCGAGCCGGTGCGCCGTGGGCCGTGCCAGTCCGGTGGCCGAGACCAGGCCCGCGAGGGTGGCCGGACCGGACTCCAGGGCGCTCAGGACAAGAGCCGCCTTGTCCAGAACGCCGACGCCGCTAGAGTTGTCCATGAAACGATACTCGCGTCTCACTCTGTGAAACGCAAGTTCAATTTTGCCGGGAACTTGCCACTCTGTAGGACACCGGTCCGTACACCGATAACGGCCTGTACACCGGTACACCGCCGATGCCCGGCACGTCCCGGGGTGGCAGCGCGTCCATGCGGACGGGCGACGGCGTCCATGTCTCTAGTTGTGCCGGTCGATGACGCCGGCCGGAGGGAAAGCGATGGGTAGGACACTCGCGGAGAAGGTCTGGGACGATCACGTCGTCCGGCGCGCCGAGGGCGAGCCCGACCTTCTCTTCATCGATCTGCATCTGATCCACGAGGTCACCAGCCCCCAGGCCTTCGACGGGCTGCGGAAGAACGGCCGCCAGGTGCGCCGCAGGGACCTCACCATCGCGACCGAGGACCACAACACCCCGACCCTCGACATCGACAAGCCCATCGCGGACCCGGTCTCCCGCACCCAGCTGGAGACGCTGCGCAAGAACTGCGCCGAGTTCGGCGTACGGCTGCACCCGCTGGGCGACGTCGAGCAGGGCGTCGTGCACGTCGTGGGGCCCCAGCTCGGGCTGACCCAGCCCGGCACCACCGTGGTCTGCGGCGACTCCCACACCTCCACCCACGGCGCGTTCGGCGCCCTGGCCTTCGGCATCGGCACCTCCCAGGTCGAGCACGTGCTGGCCACCCAGACGCTGCCGATGGCCCGCCCCAAGACCATGGCCATCACGGTCGAGGGCGAACTCCCCGAGGGGGTCACGGCCAAGGACCTGATCCTCGCCATCATCGCGAGGATCGGCACCGGCGGCGGCCAGGGCTACGTCCTGGAGTACCGCGGCTCCGCCATCGAGAAGCTCTCGATGGAGGCCCGGATGACCATCTGCAACATGTCCATCGAGGCCGGCGCCCGCGCGGGCATGATCGCGCCCGACGAGACCACGTTCGCGTACCTCAAGGGCCGCCCGCACGCCCCCGAGGGCGAGGACTGGGACGCCGCGGTCGCCTACTGGAAGACGCTGCGCACCGACGACGACGCCGTCTTCGACGCCGAGGTGGTCATCGACGCGAGCACCCTCGCCCCCTATGTGACCTGGGGCACCAACCCGGGGCAGGGCCTGCCGCTGTCGGAGCGGGTCCCCGATCCCGCTTCGTACGAGGACCCCTCGGAGCGCCTGGCCGCGGAAAAGGCGCTGGAGTACATGGGGTTGTCCGCGGGGCAGCCGCTGCGCGAGATCAAGGTCGACACCGTCTTCGTGGGCTCCTGCACCAACGGCCGGATCGAGGACCTGCGGGCCGCGGCCGAGGTCGTGCGGGGCCGCAAAGTCGCCGACGGGGTACGGATGCTGGTCGTGCCGGGCTCCGCACGGGTGGGCCTGCAGGCCGTGGACGAGGGCCTGGACACGGTGTTCAAGGAGGCCGGCGCCGAGTGGCGGCACGCGGGATGTTCCATGTGCCTGGGCATGAACCCCGACCAACTGGCTCCCGGTGAGCGCTCCGCGTCCACCTCCAACCGCAACTTCGAGGGCCGCCAGGGCAAGGGCGGCCGGACCCACCTGGTATCGCCGCAGGTCGCCGCGGCCACCGCGGTCCTCGGCCACCTGGCCGCACCCGCCGACCTGTCCGACACCGACGTCACCGCGCCCGCGGCCGTCTGACCAGCCGCGGCGCCCCGCGGGGGCCGGCTCTCGCCGCGCGCCGGGACACCGGCCGGCGCGGCACGGCACCCGCGGGCCGCGGAACGTCCGCGGGCACAGACCGTCCGCGGGCGTTCGCAGACGTCCGCAGAACTCCGGAGGAAGACCATGGAAGCCTTCACCACCCACACCGGCCGGGCCGTCCCGCTGCGCCGCAGCAACGTCGACACCGACCAGATCATCCCCGCCCACTGGCTCAAGAAGGTCACCCGGGACGGGTTCGAGGACGGGCTCTTCGAGGCCTGGCGCAAGGACCCCGAGTTCATCCTGAACAAGCCCGAGCGGCAGGGTGCGACCGTGCTGGTCGCAGGCCCCGACTTCGGCACCGGGTCATCCCGTGAACACGCCGTGTGGGCACTGCAGAACTACGGCTTCAAGGCCGTGATCTCGTCCCGGTTCGCCGACATCTTCCGCGGCAACTCGCTCAAGAACGGCCTGCTCACCGTGGTTCTCGACCAGAAGGTCGTGGACGCGCTGTGGGCCCTGACCGAGGCCGACCCGACGGCCGAGGTCACCGTGGACCTCCAGGACCGCCAGGTGCGCGCCGAGGGCGTCACCGCCGACTTCGAGCTCGACGAGAACGCCCGCTGGCGGCTGCTGAACGGCCTGGACGACATCAGCATCACCCTGCGCAACGAGGACCAGATCGCGTCCTACGAGGCCGGACGGCCGTCGTTCAAGCCGCGCACGCTGCAGCTCTGACGGCGCCGGCCGGCCGCACCCCCGGCCCGCGGGCGCCACGCCCGGCCCCGGACCGCGGACACACCGTCCGACGGTCCTCGCAAGGCCTCGATGTACCCCCTACCGTGCACGGTTGGGGGTACATCCGTGTGCGTACTTTTCCCGGTCCGGGCGCCGCTCCGGGCGGCGCCGGCCCGGCGGTCAACTCCGGTGCCCGGCAGGGGAGTCGGCCCGGCGGGGCGCCGCGCTCCGGCGCGCCGGCGGGCCCTGGGGGCGCGGCGCCGGAACCCGTCCGGCCCCCAGGAGTTGCGCCCCGGGCAGGCGACAACTCGCCCCAGATGGCACAATCGGTGCATGGATCGCGATGACCAACTCGGGCTCTACGGCGTCGTCGCGGACCAGCTCAAGATCGCGCACGACAGGGTGCGCGCACTGCAAGTCCCGGAGGGCGTACGGATGGCGCTGACCCGGAAGCTGCTGGTCATCACGGCCGCGGCCAAGCACGATCTCGCCGAAGCCGCAAGGCGTCTGGAACAACTGAACGCAGACCTCGACGAGGGCCGATTCCCCGAGGACGTCTGAGCGTCGGGCCGCCGGGGCCGGCCGGGAAGTCGCAGACGGTCGGGACTCATTGCGGCACAAGGGTGATTAGGCCGTTTCGTGTTTGATTTGCGGTATATATCTGCCTAACGTGCGAAAAGGCTTGAACAGATTCGTTCTGGCGATGTCTCCGAAGGGGAAGACGTGAACAAGGCGCAGCTCGTAGAAGCGATTGCCGACAAGATGGGCGGGCGTCAGCAGGCGGCCGACGCCGTCGACGCCGTTCTGGACGCCATCGTCCGTGCGGTGGTCGGCGGAGAGCGGATTTCGGTCACCGGCTTCGGGTCGTTCGAGAAGGTCGACCGGCCCGCCCGCTACGCCCGCAACCCGCAGACCGGGGAACGCGTGAGGGTCAAGAAGACCTCGGTGCCCCGCTTCCGCGCGGGGCAGGGTTTCAAGGACCTGGTGAGCGGCTCCAAGAAGCTCCCGAAGGGAGAGGTCGCCGTCAAGAAGGCGCCCAAGGGCAGCCTGTCGGGTGGCACCAGGGCGACCGCCAAGGCCACCACGAAGAAGGCCACGGCGAAGACCACCGCCAAGGCGGCTCCCGCGAAACGGACCACGGCGAAGAAGGCCGCGCCCGCGAAGAAGACGACGGCGAAGAAGGCCGCGCCCGCGAAGAAGGCCCCGGCGAAGACCACGGCCAAGAAGGCGACTCCGGCGAAGAAGTCGACCGCGAAGAAGGCGACGGCGCGCAAGTCCGCGCCGGCGAGGAAGGCGACGGCCAAGAAGGCGCCGGCCAAGAAGTCGGCGGGACGCACGACCACCGCCAAGAAGGCCACGGCCCGTAGGAGGTAGGGCCTCGGGTCACCACGGGCACGCGCGCCGGGCCGGACTCCCTCGGGGAGCCCGGCCCGCGGTGTTCAGCGCCCCGAAGACCTCGGTCCGGGCTGCGCCCCGGTCCGTCTCCAGGGGCGCGGGGAATGCGCGCCCGGCTCCGACGAGACCGTCGGATCGTCACCGTCCCAAGGGGGCCGGTCCCGGTCGTCGCCGGACCACCGGCCGGTGGCGGGCCGGTCACTGCCCACTGCCACGAAGGCGTGCGAGGTACCCCGTCCCCGCGGCCCCCGCGGCCCCCGCGGCAGCCGGGGCGGGCATCACAGAGTCGCGAGGGTGATCAGCGTGATGCGCAGAGCGCCGTCGCCCGCCTCGGCGGCCTCGATCCGGACCCGCTGCCCCGGCCGCAGCAGCCGCAAGGCCCCCGCGTCGAAGGCGGCCGCGTCGAACCGCACCGGCGTGCCGTCGTCGAGCAGCACGCTGCCGCTGCGGGTCTCGGGGTCGTAGGTGTACGCGGTCGCCTGCATAGGGGCAGCTTAGGTGAGACGCCCGCCGCCCACACCCGGGCGCCCGGCGGGACGGCGAGCCGGGGCCGCCGGCGCTGCCGGAGACCAGTCCTCGGTACATCACGTCCCACCTGTTGATACATCGCAGGTCGAGTCCGCGATGAGCAGCCGGCCCGCGGCCGCGGCGGTGCGCGGGCCCACCCCGAGTGTCAGGGCGGCCCGCAGGTCCTCGCCGGTGTCCACGTCCTGGCGGACCGAGTCGACTCCGGCCAGCGTCAGTTCCACCGCACCGGAGGCGGCATGCCGCGCCCGCGACGCGGTTCCGAAGGCGGGTCGCAGCGGCGCGCCGGGCGCCGCGGACAGCAGGGTGGTGCCGACCCCGGCGGCGTCCGGGAGGAACGCCCGCGGGAACTCGCCGGCGGCCGCGAGCACCCGGGCCAGTTCGGCGGACCGCAGCGCCGGCAGGTCGGCGTTGAGGGCCGCCACGGCGGCGTCGGGGCGGCGCGCCCGCACCACGGCCGTACCGTGCGCCAGAGCGGCGTTCAGCCCGGCCCCCGGCTGGTCCGGCACGATCCGGGCGCCCAGCGCGGCCAGCTCGCGGCCCGCCCGGGCGTCGTCGGTGACGACCGCCACACCGCCGACACGCGGACAGCCGAGCGCGGCCGCCACGGTGTCCTGCGCGAAGGCCAGCGCGAGGCCGGGCCTGACACCGTCGCCCGCGGTGTCGGAGAGCCTGCTCTTGGCCCGCACCAGCGGTTTCAGCGGAATGACCAGGGTCCAGTGCACCGAGTTCCGTCCCTTCGCGTCGCGCCCATTGTCACCCCCCGGGCAGGACTGAGCCGCGCCCGGGTGGGTAAGCGAACCGGGCCGGGGTGCCGGGTGCGGGAAAACACCCGGGCGTACCGTGTCCTCGACAGACCGGCGGCCTGGGGCGACACTTGTGCGACCTCAGGCCCCTAACGGAAGGTGCACGCGTGTCCCGCCGCAGAATCGGCTTCTGGTACCGCCTTGCGGCAGTCATCTGCAAACCGCCGCTGGTGGTGCTGATCAAGCGTGACTGGCGTGGAATGGAGAACATTCCGGCTGACGGCGGATTTATCACCGTGGTGAACCACAATTCGCATGTGGACCCGTTCGCCTACGCCCACTTTCAGTACAACACCGGTCGCGTTCCGCGTTTCCTCGCCAAGCACGGGCTTTTCAAGAAGGGATTCGTGGGGGCCGTGATGCGCGGCACCGGGCAGATTCCCGTCTACCGCGAGAGCACCGACGCGCTCAGCGCGTTCCGTGCCGCGATCGACGCCGTGCGGCGCGGCGAGTGCGTGGCCTTCTACCCCGAGGGCACCCTCACCCGCGACCCGGACCAGTGGCCGATGACCGGCAAGACGGGCGCCGCCCGCGTTGCCCTGGAGACCAGGTGCCCGGTGATCCCCGTCGCCCAGTGGGGCGCCAACCTGCTGCTGCCGCCGTACGCCAAGAAGCCGGACCTGCTGCCCCGCAAGACCCACCACGTGCTCGCCGGACCACCGGTCGACCTGTCCCGCTTCTACGGCAAGGACCTGACCCCCGACCTCCTCAAGGAGGCCACCGAGGTCATCATGGACGCCATCACCGCCCAGCTGGAGGTGCTGCGCGGCGAGAAGGCGCCCGCGAAGCGCTATGACCCCCGGCAGGTCCGCATCGAGCAGCGCCGCAGGTCCGCCGCGGCCCGCGGCACCGGGAACGGCACACCGGAGGCCGGCAAGTGAGCGACCCCGTCCCGCCCCCCGCCGCCGCGACCGCCCCCGGTGCCCCCGCCCGTCCCGCCGGGCCGGTCCGGGCGGCCGTCTTCGGCACCGGATCCTGGGGCACCGCCTTCGCGGTCGTGCTCGCCGACGCCGGCTGCGAGGTCACGCTGTGGGCCCGCCGCGCCGACGTCGTGGACGCCGTCAACTCCACCCGCACCAACCCGGACTACCTGCCCGGCACCGAACTCCCCAGGACCGTGCGCGCCACCGTGGACCCCGCCGAGGCCGCGGCCGGTGCCGACCTCGCTTTCCTCTGCGTGCCCTCGCAGACGCTGCGCGACAACCTCGCCTCCTGGACGTCGCTGCTCGCCCCGGACACCGTGCTCGTCTCCCTGATGAAGGGCGTCGAGCTGGGTTCCGCGATGCGGATGAGCGAGGTCATCCAGGACGTGGCGAAGGTCGGGGAGGAGCGCATCGCGGTCGTCACGGGACCCAACCTGGCGCGGGAGATCGCCGCCCGGATGCCGGCGGCCGCGGTGGTCGCCTGCCGTGACGAGGCGGTGGCCCGGCGTATCCAGGCCGCCTGCCACACGCCGTACTTCCGTCCGTACACCAACACCGACGTCACCGGCTGCGAGCTGGGCGGCGCGGTCAAGAACGTGATCGGTCTCGCGGTCGGCATCGCGGACGGCATGGGGCTCGGTGACAACGCCAAGGGCTCGCTGATCACCCGCGGCCTCGCCGAGACCACCCGGCTCGGCCTCGCCATGGGCGCGGACCCGATGACGTTCTCGGGGCTCGCCGGGCTCGGCGACCTGGTCGCCACCTGCTCCTCGCCGCTCTCCCGCAACCACACCTTCGGCACCAACCTCGGCAGGGGCATGACCCTTCAGGAGACCATCGCGGTCACCAGGCAGACCGCGGAGGGGGTCAAGTCCTGCGAGTCCGTCCTCGATCTGGCCCGCAGGTACGGGGTGGACATGCCGATCACCGAGACGGTCGTCGGCATCGTGCACGAGGGGAAGCCGCCTGTCGTCGCCCTCAAGGAGCTGATGGCGCGCAGCGCCAAGCCCGAGCGGAGCTGAGCGTTTTTCCGGGGGGCACCCCCCGGACCCCTTGATCGCCCTTCGGGCTCGTCCTCGAACGCCGGACGGGCTTGTATGCGAGGCGCGTCCTTCGGCGATCAGCCCCCACCGGGTACCCTCATCGCGATATGAGCAGCGAGACCTCCCCCCAGAGCCACGAGATCCGCAAGCCGCGCGTTGCCGTCGTGTTCGGCGGGCGCAGCTCCGAGCACGGCATCTCGGTCGTCACCGCGGGTGCCGTGCTGCGGGCCATCGACCGTACGAAGTACGACGTCCTGCCCATCGGCATCACGACGGACGGACGCTGGGCGCTGACCGCCGACGAACCCGAGCGGATGGCCATCGCCGACCGCCGCGTGCCCACCGTCGCGGAACTCGCCGAGTCCACCGAGGGCGGCGTGGTGCTGCCGGTGGACCCCGGCAACCGCGAGGTCGTCTACACCGAGCCGGGGGCCGTGCCCAAGGCGCTCGGCGACGTCGACGTCGTCTTCCCCGTGCTGCACGGCCCCTACGGGGAGGACGGCACGCTGCAGGGCCTGCT
Source organism: Streptomyces sp. DSM 116793 (assembly GCF_057320905.1). Classification (NCBI taxonomy): domain Bacteria; kingdom Bacillati; phylum Actinomycetota; class Actinomycetes; order Kitasatosporales; family Streptomycetaceae; genus Streptomyces; species Streptomyces sp. DSM 116793. The sequence goes on from NZ_CM170494.1 coordinate 6,937,742, forward strand.
GGAGCTCTCCGGGACGCCGTACGTGGGCTCGGGCGTGCTGGCCTCCGCCGTGGGCCAGGACAAGGACTACATGAAGCGGGTGTTCGCCTCCTTCGGGCTGCCCGTCGGCCCCTACCTGGTGATCCGCCCGCGCGAGTGGGAGCGGGACGAGAGCGCGGCGCGCAAGCGGATCGCCGACTTCGCGGGTGAGCACGGCTGGCCGCTGTTCGTGAAGCCGGCCAGGGCCGGCTCGTCGATCGGCATCACCAAGGTCGAGTCGTTCGACGGTCTCGACGAGGCGCTCGCCGAGGCCAGGCGGCACGACCCGAAGGTCCTCGTCGAGTCGCTGCTGCGGGGCCGCGAGATCGAGTGCGGGGTGCTGGAGTTCGAGGACGGGCCGCGCGCCAGCGTGCCGGCCGAGATCCCGCCGGCGCAGTCCCACGAGTTCTACGACTTCGAGGCGAAGTACATCGACGCCGCGCCGGGCCTGGTGCCCGCCCCGCTGACCCCCGAGCAGACCGCCGAGGTGCAGCGTCTCGCGGTCGCCGCCTTCGAGGCCGTCTCCTGCGAGGGCCTGGTGCGTGCGGACTTCTTCCTCACCGAGGACGGGGAGTTCGTGATCAACGAGATCAACACCATGCCCGGCTTCACCCCCATCTCCATGTACCCGCGGATGTGGCAGGAGAGCGGCGTCAGCTACGCCGAGCTGGTGGACCGTCTGGTGCAGGCGGCGCTCCGGCGGTCCACGGGGCTGCGGTAGCGGGTGCGGCCGGCGGCGGGGTCTTCGGTCGCCCGGGCGTTCCAGGCTGCTCGGGATGTCCGGTTGCCCGGGCGTTTCCGGTTGCCCGAGGTTTCCGATTGCCGCCTGCCCCGGGGCTTCCGGTCGCCGTCGGCTCCCGGGCTCCCGGTGAGGGCACCGGGTTCCCGGTGCTGGGCACCGGGGTCGCGGATCCGCCGGCTCCGGGGTCAGTCGGCGATGCCCTGCGGGATGGTCCGCCTCACCGGTGCCGCGAGGTCGGTGAGCGGCGCCAGACCGTCCTGTGTGCGCTGCTCGGGCAGGATCACCTCGACATACGCCTTGCGCAGGGTCGTGGTGAACCGGTACGAACCGTCCTTCTGCGGCTCGGAGAGCCAGCCGACGCCGTCCACCTCGACACCGTCGGGACCAGCGTCGTCCGACGAGGAGCCGTCGGGCGGCACGGCGTCCATCGCCGCGGGCCGGGGGACACCGCAGCGCAGTATGATCGCCGGATCGCCCCACCCCGCGGTCAGCGTGGACCGTGGCCGCGGATCGTTCCGGCCGAGGCCGTCGACGTGCCGGGGAAGCTGCCGGTGCAGCCGATGGCAGTAGGAGGCGGCTTCAGCCGCCGGGGAGGGAACCGCCACCGTCGCCGCCTCGTCCGTTGAGGTGCACCCTGCGGCGGCGAGCACGGCGAGCAGCAGGGCGAGGACGGGCGGCCGGACGGCGCGGTCGCGCCGGTGACGGAAGAGGTGCACCGGCCAAGAGTAGACGGGGGCTACAGATGGACGACCGGGCAGGTCAGCGTGCGGGTGATCCCGTCCACCTGCTGGATCTTGGCGACCACGATGCGGCCCAGCTCGTCGACGGTGTCGGCCTGTGCGCGGACGATCACGTCATAGGGCCCCGTCACGTCCTCGGCCTGGAGCACGCCGGGGACCTTGCCGACTATCTCGGCGACGGCCGAGGCCTTGCCGACCTCCGTCTGGATCAGGATGTACGCCTGTACCACGGAACCTCCAGGGCGGCCACGGGGATCATGGGGAAGAAAGGGACGCCACGGTATCGCGTCGCCGCTCACCACGGGGAGACCCGGGGGAACCGTGGCGCACACCGGGCGGCCCCGGAGCGGGCGGCATGACACACCTCGGTACGGGTGCGGGCGGCGGCCCGGCGGGCCGTGGACACCCGTTCCCGGCCACCCGCCGCGCAGTCCCGGAGCGACCGCAGGCACAATCGCAGAGAGACCGGCGCGGAAGGGGCAACACCACAATGAAGGGAAGCGTGGGCGAGCTTGGGGAGTTCGGGCTCATCAGAGAGCTCACCTCCCGGCTCACCACCACCCCGGCGGTCCGGCTGGGGCCGGGCGACGACGCCGCGGTGGTCGCCGCACCCGACCGCAGGGTCGTGGCGAGCTGTGACGTCCTCCTGGAGGGGCGGCACTTCCGCCGCGACTGGTCCACGGCCTACGACGTCGGGCGGAAGTCCGCGGCACAGAACCTCGCGGACATCGCCGCGATGGGCGCCGTGCCGACCGCGCTGCTGCTCGGCCTCGTCGTGCCCGCCGAGCTGCCCGCCACCTGGGCGAGCGAGCTGATGGACGGCCTGCGCGACGAGTGCCAGGTGGCCGGCGCCGCCGTGGTCGGCGGGGACGTGGCGCGCGGCGACACCATCACCGTCGCGATCACCGCCCTCGGCGACCTGCGCAACCACGAGCCCGTCACCAGGGCCGGCGCCCAACCCGGCGACCTGGTCGCGGTGACCGGCTGGCTCGGCTGGTCCGCGGCGGGGTACGCGGTGCTCTCCCGCGGCTTCCGCTCACCGCGCGCCTTCGTGGAGGCGCACCGCAGGCCTGAGCCCCCCTACCACGCCGGCCCCGCGGCCGCCGGGCTCGGCGCCACCGCGATGACCGACGTCAGCGACGGACTGGTCGCCGACCTCGGGCACATCGCCGAGGCCAGCAAGGTCAGGATCGACATCCGCTCCGGCGCCATCGACGTACCCTCCCAGATGAACGACATCGGCCAGGCCGTCGGCGTGGACCCGCTGCACTGGGTGCTCACCGGGGGAGAGGACCATGCGATCGTGGCCACCTTCCCGCCGGACGTGAAGCTGCCCGCACGCTGGAAGGTGATCGGCGAGGTGCGCGGTCCCTCGGCCCTGCCGCAGGTGACCGTCGACGGCGCGCCGTGGACCAGCAGGAGCGGCTTCGACCACTTCGCGGACATCGAGGGCTGATCGCCGGCCCGATCGCGCCGTTGCCCCGCCTGGCCGGGCGGGGCCGGCGGGCGGTGCGGTCGGGTGCCGCGGCGGGCCGGCCGTGCGGGCGGGGCAACGCCGGGCCGGCGTGCGGTCGGGTGCCGCGCCGGGCCGCTGTGCGGGCGGGTGCCGCACCGGCGGGCCGGACATCCGACGCTTCCGACACGACGACTGGGGAATGCCATGGCTCCACCACGGGTGCTGACCGTCGCGGGCTCCGACTCCGGGGGCGGCGCGGGCATCCAGGCCGACCTGAAGACGATGCTGGCGCTCGGCGTGCACGGCATGAGCGTGATCGCCGCCGTCACCGCGCAGAACTCCCTCGGCGTCCAAGGCGCCTGGGAGCTGCCGGTGGAGGCGGTGCGCGCGCAGTACCGCAGCGTCGTCGACGACATCGGCGTGCAGGCCGTCAAGACCGGCATGCTCGCCTCCGCGCCGTTGGTGGAGACCGTCGCCGATCTCCTCGCGGCCACCGACGCCCCCGTCGTCGTCGACCCCGTCGGCGTCTCCAAGCACGGCGACCCGCTGCTTGCCGCCTCCGCGCTGGACGCCGTGCGCACCAAGCTGCTGCCCACGGCGACGGTCGCCACCCCCAACCTCGACGAGGTGGCCCAACTCACCGGCATACGCGTCGACTCCCGCCGGGCGATGCGCGGCGCCGCCGACGCCGTCCTCGCGTTCGGCCCCCGCTGGGTGCTCGTCAAGGGCGGTCACCTCACGGGGGAGGGAGGGGCCGGCGCCGCGGACGCCGCGGAGGCCGTGGACCTGCTCACCGACGGCAGCGAGGAGCACTGGCTGCGCGCCCCCCGCCACCCCAACCGGCACACGCACGGCACCGGCTGCACCCTCGCCTCCGCCCTCGCCGCCGAACTGGCGATGGGCCGGACGGTGCCGGACGCGGCGGCGGCCGCGAAGGAGTACGTCACCGGCGCGATCGCCGCCGGCTTCCCGCTGGGCGGCGGCATCGGACCCGTCGACCACGGCTGGCGGTTCAGGACGCCCCGGACGACGGGGCCCGGGGAGGCCCCCGATACGTGATGCCGCCCGCCGCCCGCGCCCGGCAGGGTCGCATGATCCGGAGAGGGTCGGGCGGGGCTTCTCAGGGCGCACAAAAGCCGGCCCACCCGAAGGCGGACCGGCTCCGCAGCAACCAGCGAGGTGGCCGCGCCAAGGTCCTCCCCTGCCCGTCGAGCGCGCGGGGGAGGTGCGTCAGCGCGAGACCTTGCCGGCCTTGATGCACGAGGTGCAGACATTGAGCCGCTTCGGCGTCCCGCCGACCACGGCACGCACGCGCTGGATGTTGGGGTTCCAGCGACGGGGCGTGCGGCGGTGCGAGTGGGAGATGCTGTTGCCGAAGCCCGGCCCCTTGCCGCAGACGTCGCAGTTGGCAGCCACGGGTCACTCCAAAGACTTCAGATGCACGTACGGTGGATCCCGGCATGCCGGGATCTGAGATCGAGTGGCTCTGCCAGGGAAGAGGCCCGACGGGTATCGGGCAACCGGAGCAGCATACAACGCCTGCTTCCGTACAACGAAACTACCACGGGTGACCCGGGCCCCGTCCCGCCGCCCACCCGGCGCGGGCCGGCGCGCCCCTCGCTCCGCCGGCCCAGGCACTTCCTCCCGCCCACCCGGAGCTTTCCCTCTTCCGCCCAGCCCGCCCGGCTCCCGTCCCTGCGCATGCCCGCCCCCCACCGGGGTCTACGCTGCTCACCCAGTGCGTACCGGGCTCACCCAGTGCGTCCCGGGCCCCCGGGAGGCACCCCCACAGCCCAGCAGCTCAAGGAGGCGATTCCGACGCAGCCGACGCAGCCGCCGCAGCAGCCGCCCCGCGCAGAGCCGGACGAGCCTCGCACGGAGCCGGGTGAACCGCCTGGCACGGAGCCGGGTGAACGGTGTGGCACGGAGCCGGGTGAACGGCGTGGTGGCGAGCCGGGGGAGGCGCCTGGCCCAGCGCATGACGAGCCGTGTCGAGCAGCGCACGGCGAGCCGCGCCGCGCAGGGCACGACGGTCCGCGCCGCGCAGGGCACGACGAACGGCGCCGAGCAGCGCACGGCGAGCCGTTTCGCGCCGAGCCGGGCGGGCCGGAGGAACCGGTCGTGCCCGCCGCGCGGCTCGCGCGCCCTCCCGCGGGCGGCCCTCGGGCCCTGGACGCCGACGCCGTGCGCGCGTGGTGCACGCTCGCACTGGATGCCCTGGGGCGCTCCCGCGAGGAGATCGACGCGATCAACGTCTATCCGGTGGCCGACGGCGACACCGGAACCAACCTCTATCTGACGGTGGAGTCCGCGGCACGGGCCGTCGAGGCCTCCTTCGCCGGTCTCGAACCGCAGCGGCCGACCCTGGCCGAGGCGGTCCGCGCCATGGCGCACGGCGCGCTCATCGGCGCCCGCGGCAACTCGGGCACGATCCTGGCGCAGTTGCTGCGCGGCATGGCCCAGGTGCTCGCGGGGCAGCACGGCGACCCTCCGGCGAGCGGAGGCACGGGCGGTGCCGATCAGCTGAGGCGCGCCCTGCGGCGCGCGGCGGAGTCCGCCTACACGGCCGTCGCACGCCCCGTGGAGGGCACCGTGCTGACCGTGGCGACGGCGGCGGCCGAGGCGGCGGAGCGGGCCGTCGGAGACTGCGGCGCGGTGGCGCACGCGGCCCACGCCGGCGCGTGCACCGCACTGGACGCCACCCCTGGGCAACTCGCGCCTCTTGGCCGCGCGGGCGTCGTCGACGCGGGCGGCCGGGGCCTCGTGGTGGTCCTGGCGGCGCTCGCCGAGGTCTGCGCCGGCTCCGCCCCGGCGCCCGGAGCCCAGCCCCGCGTCCGGCCCGCGGGCCGGACGACCGGGCACCCCGCGGGCCGGACGGACGGGGACGCGGACAGGACGGCGGGTCTCCCGGCGGCGTCGGGCCCCATGGCGGGTGTCCCGGGGGCGGGAGGCGTCCCGGCGGCGGCGGGCCTCTCGGGGACGGGAGGTCTCCCCGGGGCATCAGGCCTCCCAGCGGCATCAGGCCTCCCGGGGACGGCGGGTCTCCCGGAGGTGGCCGGCATCCCTGAGCCGTGTGCGGCACCGGCCGGCGGGACCGCGTCCGCCGGCCGCACCACAGGCCCCGCCTACGAGGTGATCTACCTCCTGGAGGCCGGCGACGCCGCCGTGCAGCGCCTGCGGGCCAGGCTCGACGGCCTGGGGGACTCGCTGGTGGTGGTCGGCGGGGACGGCCTGTGGAACGTCCACGTTCACGTGGACGACGCCGGCGCGGCCGTGGAGGCGGGCGTGGAGGCCGGCCGGCCGTACCGGATCCGCATCACCCACTTCGGCGCGGGCGACGTCCATACGGCCCCCGCGCCCGCCGACCCGGCCCGGCGCGGGCAGGCCCGGCGGGCCGTGGTGGCCGTGGTGCCCGGCGAGGGCCTGGGCGAGCTGTGCACCGCGGCCGGCGCCACCACGGTGCTGGCGCGCCCCGGGGAGCCGCCCGCCAGTGGTGAACTGGTGGCCGCCATCCGCCGGGCGGGCGCCGGCGAGGTGGTGCTGCTCCCGAACGACGACGCGCTGCGGCACACCGCGGCCGCCGCCGCGGAAGAGGTACGGACGGCGGGCATACGCGTCGCCGTCATCCCCACCCGGGCCGCCGTGCAGGGCATCGCCGCGCTCGCCGTGCACGAGCCGGACCGGCGCTTCGACGAGGACGTGGTCGCCATGACCTCGGCCGCCCGCTCCACGCGCTTCGCCGAGCTGACCGTCGCGGAGCGCCAGTCCTGGACCACGGCAGGGGTCTGCCAGGCCGGGGACGTCCTGGGCCTGATCGACGGGGACGTGGCCGTGATCGGCCCCGACCCGGAGACCACCGCCGCCGCGGTCCTCGACCGGATGCTGTCCTCGGGCGGCGAGATGGTCACGCTGGTCCTCTCCGAGGGATTCCCCGACGCCGTCGCCCAGCGCCTCGAAGCACGGGTACGCGACTCCCACCTGGCCGTGGACACCGCTCTCTACCACGGCGGCCACCGGACCCCCCTCCTCTTCATCGGAGTGGAGTAGGCCCACCCCGAGCGCAGGGCGCGGGGAGTGCTTCCGTGCGGCGCGGGGAGTGCTTCCGTGCGCGGTGGGCCCTGGCAGGGGCGCGGGGAACTGCGCGCCCGGCCACGACGAAGCCCCCGCGTCGCCACCGACCGAAAGCGGCACCTCCCGGGGGAGGCCGCAGGCCTCCGCCAAGGCACCGCGCCCCGCAGGGGCGGCCCGAGCAGGACACGTCCGCCCCGCACCCGCCGCCGCCGCGGGAACCTCCGCCACCGCGGAAGCCCCCACCGCAGAGGGACACCGCTCCCCCGACTCGACGGCGCACCCCGCCGTCGAGTCCCCGCTCTGTCGGTGCCGTGGTGTCCAATGGAATCGTGCCCGCGCTCGAAGAACCCCTGAAGAAAGTGATCGGTCCCGCCACCGCGAAGGTGATGGCCGAGCACCTCGGCCTGCACACCGTCGGCGACCTGCTCCACCACTACCCGCGCCGCTACGCGGAGCGCGGTGAGCTCACCCGCCTCGCCGACCTCCCCCTGGACGAGCACGTCACGGTCGTCGCCCAGGTGGCCGGCGCCCGTGTGCTGCCCTTCCGCTCGGGCGGCGGACAGCGCCTGGAGGTCACCATCACCGACGGCAGCGGCCAGCTCCAGCTCGTCTTCTTCGGCCGTGGCGTGCACAAGCCGCACAAGGACCTGCTGCCCGGCACGCGCGCGATGTTCGCCGGCAAGGTCTCCGTCTTCAACCGCAGGCTCCAGCTCGCCCACCCCGCGTACCAGCTGCTGCGCGGCGGGGCCGACGGCGACGCCACCGAGGCCGTCGACTCCTGGGCCGGCGCCCTGATCCCGATCTACCCGGCCACCGCCAAGCTGGAGTCCTGGAAGATCGCCAAGGCGGTCGACGCGGTGCTGCCCGCCGCCCTGGATGCCGCCGACCCGCTGCCGCCCGGCCTCAAGGAGGGCCGGGGCCTCGTCCCGCTCCCCGAGGCGCTGCACAAGATCCACCGACCCGGCAGCAAGGCGGACATCGCCGACGCCCGTGCCCGCCTGAAGTGGGACGAGGCCTTCGTCCTCCAGGTGGCCCTGGCCCGCCGGCGGCACGTCGACAGCCAGTTGCCCGCCGTGCCCCGCAGGCCGCTGCCGGAGGGCCTGCTGGCCGCCTTCGACGCCCGGCTGCCGTTCACGCTCACCGAGGGCCAGCAGCGCGTCTCCCGGGAGATCCTCGACGACCTCGCCTCCGAGCACCCCATGCACCGGCTGCTCCAGGGCGAGGTGGGCTCCGGCAAGACCATGGTGGCGCTGCGCGCCATGCTCGCCGTGGTGGACGCCGGCGGCCAGGCCGCGATGCTCGCCCCCACCGAGGTCCTCGCCCAGCAGCACCACCGCTCCATCACGGAGATGATGGGGGAGCTGGCCGAGGGAGGCATGCTGGGCGGCGCGGAGCAGGGCACCAAGGTGGTGCTGCTGACCGGCTCGATGGGCGCGGCCGCCCGCCGTCAGGCGCTGCTCGACCTGGCCACCGGCGAGGCAGGCATCGTCATCGGCACCCATGCGCTCATCGAGGACAAGGTGCAGTTCCACGACCTGGGCCTGGTCGTCGTCGACGAGCAGCACCGGTTCGGCGTGGAGCAGCGCGACGCCCTGCGCGGCAAGGGGAAACAGCCGCCGCACCTGCTGGTCATGACCGCCACCCCCATTCCGCGCACGGTCGCCATGACCGTCTTCGGCGACCTGGAGACCTCGGTCCTCGACCAGCTCCCCGCCGGCCGCTCGCCCATCGCCAGCCATGTCGTGCCCGCCCAGGACAAGCCGCACTTCCTCCAGCGGGCCTGGGAGCGGGTCCGCGAGGAGGTCGAGGCCGGCCACCAGGCGTACGTCGTCTGCCCCCGGATCGGCGACGCCGAAGACCAGGCCGACCAGGCCGGTCCGCCCGCGTCCGGCGGCCGGAGCGGCAAGGGCGGCCAGGGCGGCCAGGGCGGCCAGGAGTCCGGCGGCACAGGCGGGCCGTCCGCCAAGGCCGCCACACGCGCGAAGGCCACCGCGCCCGCCCCCGCGCCGGACGAGCTGCCGGACGGCGCCGCCGACCCCGACAAGCGCCCCCCGCTGGCCGTCCTGGACGTCACGGGGCAGCTGGCCGCAGGCCCCCTGCGGGGCCTCGCCGTGGAGGCGCTGCACGGCCGGATGCCGCCCGACGAGAAGGACGCGGTGATGCGCCGCTTCGCCGCGGGCGAGACGGACGTCCTGGTCGCCACCACCGTCATCGAGGTCGGCGTGAACGTCCCGAACGCCACCGCGATGGTCATCATGGACGCCGACCGCTTCGGTGTCTCCCAGCTCCACCAGCTGCGCGGCCGGGTCGGCCGCGGTTCGGCACCCGGCCTGTGCCTGCTGGTCACCGAGATGCCCGAGGCGAGCGACGCCCGCGCCCGGCTGAACGCCGTCGCCGCCACCCTGGACGGCTTCGAGCTCTCCCGCATCGACCTGGAGCAGCGCCGCGAGGGCGATGTGCTCGGCCAGGCGCAGTCCGGGGTGCGCTCCTCGCTGCGGGTGCTCGCCGTCATCGAGGACGAGCAGATCATCGCCGAGGCCCGCGAGGAGGCGGCCGCCGTCGTCGCCGCCGACCCCGACCTCACCGCCCTCCCCGGCCTGCGCACGGCCCTGGAGGCCCTGCTCGACGCGGAACGCGAACAGTACCTGGAGAAGGGCTGACCGCCTGCCCAGCCACGACGGACCGCCCATCGGCGGCCGGCGGGAGCAGGCGTGGGGCGGCCGGAGGCGCGAGTGGCCGGCGGAGCCGAAGGCGCGCGTGATGGGCGGCGGGAACGGGCGCGGCCGGCCGGAGCCGCGAGTGCGGCCCCCGGGAACCCCGGGGGCGAGCGCGCGCCGGCCGGGGCGACGCCGAACGGAAAGACCGGCAGGGGTCGCGTCCCGGAAACTGAGAGACTGAGGGCAGAGCCACCCAGGGGCCGCCACCAGGGGTCCCGCACCGGACGACAAGGACTGACATGACCCGCGTGATCGCCGGTGCCGCCGGCGGACGCCGTCTCGCCGTGCCGCCGGGCCAGGGCACCCGGCCCACCTCGGACCGGGCCCGCGAGGGCCTCTTCTCGACGTGGGAGTCGCTGCGCGGCACCCTCGGCGGCGCCCGCGTCGCCGACCTGTACGCCGGGTCGGGTGCCGTCGGCCTGGAGGCGCTGTCCCGGGGCGCCGCCCACGCCCTGCTCGTGGAGGCCGACCCGCGCGCCGTGCGCACCCTGCGCGAGAACGCCCGCACCCTCGCCCTGCCGGGCGCCGAGGTCCGCGCCGCGAAGGCCGAACAGGCCCTCGCCGGACCGCCTCCCGGGCAGCCGTACGACGTCGTCTTCCTGGACCCGCCCTACGCACTCCCGGACGACGATCTTGGCGAGATTCTGCTCACACTCGCGGCCCGAGGGTGGCTCGCCGACGAAGCCCTCGTCACCGTGGAGCGCAGCACCAGAGGCGGGGACTTCGGGTGGCCGGCCGGTTTCGCGGCCATCAGGTCCCGGCGATACGGCGAGGGCACACTTTGGTACGGTCGCGCCGCCTCTACGCGCCACCACGCACCATGACCGGACCGGAGAGCGAGGGACTTCAGTTGCGCCGCGCCGTCTGTCCGGGGTCGTTCGACCCCATCACCAATGGCCATCTCGACATCATCGCCCGAGCCTCCAAGCTGTACGACGAGGTCTACGTCGCGGTGATGATCAACAAATCGAAGAAGGGCCTGTTCTCCGTCGACGAGCGGATGGACCTGATCCGCCAGGTCACCGCCGAGTTCGGCAACGTCCGGGTGGAGTCCTTCCACGGCCTGCTCGTCGACTTCTGCAAGCAGCGCGACATCCCGGCCATCGTCAAGGGCCTGCGCGCGGTCAGCGACTTCGACTACGAGCTCCAGATGGCCCAGATGAACAACGGCCTCTCGGGTGTCGAGACACTCTTCGTGCCCACCAACCCCACATACAGCTTCCTGTCCTCGTCGCTGGTGAAGGAGGTGGCCGCCTGGGGCGGCGACGTCTCCCACCTGCTGCCCGACGTGGTCACCGAGGCCCTGATGCGGCGGCTGCGCGATAAGTGACCACGGCGGCTGCGCGAGAAGGATCCCGGCAGTGCCGCGAGAAGTCACCACGACGGTTCCGCCAGAGGTGATCACGACGGTGCCGCCAGGAGTGGCCACGACGGTCCGCCACGAGTGACCGCAGCGGCTGCGGCAGGGACACCGGCGGCCGGGCGCGCCGGAGCGGGCGCCGCGAGCGGGCCGCGGCGAGCGGGCGCGGCGGAGGCCGCGAGGGGACCGCGGTCGTGCGGCATGTGAACGGCCGCGCACCCACCCGCGCCCGGTACCGGCCACGGGTGCCTGACGCCCCGTCACCCGCTGTCGCGTCATTCGCCCCCGGACGTCCGCCGACTGGCCGTACAGTCGGTGCACGTACAGTCGGTGCAGTCGTTTCGTAGTCTGTTCGCAGTCCAAGGCCGGTCCGTGGCCGCGGCCCCGCACGCGCGGGGCCGGCCCCGGGGCCACGGGTCCCGCAGGGGCCCAGGGCCACGGGCCCCGCAAGGCACCCTTCCAAGGGCGAAGGGACCCCCTCCACAGCACAGAGAGTGGCGAGCACACGGTGGACGTGCAGAAGAAGCTCGATGACATCGTCGCGGTGGTCGGCAACGCCCGGTCCATGCCCATGTCGGCCTCGTGCGTGGTCAACCGCGCCGAGCTGCTGGCCATGCTGGAGGAGGTCAGGCAGGCCCTGCCCGGTTCCCTGGCCCAGGCCCAGGAGCTGATCGGCGATCGCGAGCAGCTCGTCGAGCAGGCCCGCCAGGAGGCGGAGCGGATCATCGAGACGGCGCACGCCGAGCGCGGCTCGCTGGTCTCGGACACCGAGATCGCCCGCCGCTCGCAGGCCGAGGCGGACCGGATCCTCGCCGAGGCGCGCCAGGAGGCCGAGGAGATCAGGGCGGAGGCGGACGACTACGTCGACTCCAAGCTCGCGAACTTCGAGGTCGTCCTCACCAAGACCCTCGGCTCCGTCGGCCGCGGCCGCGAGAAGCTGCTCGGCACCGGCTCGGGGCTCGACGACGACGGTTACGAGGACCCGGACTACACCGAGGCCCCGGAGCGCAGCCAGGACCCCGACACCCTGCGGGAGCGGGCCGACGCCTATGTGGACGTGAAGCTCGGCGCGTTCGAGGCGGTGCTCGCCAAGACCCTGGAGGCGGTCGGCCGGGGCCGGCAGAAGCTGCACGGCCGGGTCGCCACCGACGAACTCGGCAGCCTCGCCGACGACTCCACCGACCCGGGCAACCGGCACACCAGCGACGAGGACTACCTGGCCGACCTGGCGGGCCGCCCCGCCGTCGTCCCCGAGCAGGCCCCGGAGCAGCCCACGCAGCCGCCGCGCATCCCCCACCAGGCCGCGGCAGCCCGGCTCGCCGAGCAGACCGCGGCGGCACAGGCGGACCCCGCGGCGGCCGGGGCCCAGGTCGCGGACCCCTACCAGGTGCAGGACCCCGACCACGCGGCCTACGCCCAGCAGGACCCGTACGGCTACCAGCAGGACGCCTACACCCAGCAGGCCGGCTACCCGCAGGACGCCTACGCCTACCAGCAGGCCTATGGTCAGCAGGACCCCTACGGCTACGGCCAGCAGCAGGACGCGTACGGCTACCCGCAGCACCCGCAGCAGGGCTACGACCCGGCCCAGCAGCCCGCCGGCGGCTACGACCCGCAGCAGGACGACGCCCAGGCACTGGACGAGACCAGCCTCTTCGACACGAGCATGATCAGCACGGAGCAGCTGCGGCAGTACCAGCAGTCACGCGGGTACGAGCAGTAGCCGGGCCGCCGGGCCGCCGGGCCGCCGGATCGCCGGATCGCCAGGCCCACGGGCCGCGAGGTCGCCGGATCGCCAGGCCCCCGGGCCGCCGGGCCGTGAGGTCGCCGGATCGCCGGATCGCCGGGCCGCCGGACCGCCGCGGAGGTGGGGCGGGGAGCGGCCGAACTCCCCCCGGCGTGCCGGCCGGGTGCCCCCGGGGCTGCTCGGAGGGACGCAGGCGGGAGGCCGGAGGGGCCGCACCCGGCTGACGGCCTCCGTACCGGTTTGGGCCGAACGCAAGTGGTCCAGTATCCTGGCGATTCGGTCGCGCGTACGCCCGCGGTCCGGGCTGCCCGCTCGCTGAGATTCGCACTCATCGGGTCCGCTGCCCTGATCCCAGGCGGTGCGGCCGGCCTCTCACCCCGCAGACCCGCGGCGACCGCCGCGGCGGTCGCGAAGCACCGAAGATCCGAAAGCAGGAAGAGCCCTGAACGCCCGCCTCGACCACCGCAACCCTCTCGTGCTCGACACACACGAGCTGGGGCGGCGTCCCGGTGCCATGCAGCGCCTGACGCGCACGGTCGAAGCACCGGGCGGAAACGCGATCTTCGGGATCGGAGGAGTCATCGAGGTGCCCGAGGGCACCGAGGTGGAGCTCGACCTCCGTCTTGAGTCGGTCATGGAGGGCGTGCTCGTGACGGGCACCGCCCATGCCACGGCCGAGGGGGAGTGCGTAAGGTGTCTGGAGCCGCTGGAGCTCACGCTCGACGCGGACTTCCAGGAGATGTTCTCGTATCCCGACGCCGACGAACGCGGGCGCCCCATCGCGCGCCCGGAGGACGCCGTCGACGACGAGGAGGAAGAGGACAGGCTCTTTGTCGAGGACGGTCTGATCGACCTCGAGCCGGTGCTGCGTGATGCGGTGGTGCTCGCACTGCCGATGCAGCCGGTGTGCCGGGAGGACTGCCCGGGTCTGTGCTCCGTGTGCGGGGCGCGCCTGGCGGACGATCCGGACCACCACCACGATGACGCCGTCGACATCCGTTGGGCGGCACTGCAGGGACTCGCCGAGACCGTTCAGGACGGCGAGAAGGACGTGCCCCGCCGCGGCGGGGATGACACACAGGAGAAGTAGCCGTGGCCGTTCCGAAGCGGAAGATGTCGCGCAGCAACACGCGCCACCGCCGGTCGCAGTGGAAGGCTGCGGTCCCCACTCTGGTGGCGTGCGAGCGCTGCCACGAGCCCAAGCTGCAGCACAACGCCTGCCCCGCTTGCGGCACCTACAACAAGCGCCAGGTCCTAGAGGTCTGAGCGGTTGGTGAGGGGCACGATGCCAGACGCCAGGAAGAACAGGCCCCGCTCCAGCGGGGATGATCCCAGGCCCCGCACCGGCGGGGACGGTCTGACGGCCTCGTCCCACACGCTTCTGGAAGGGCGGCTCGGGTACCACCTGGAGTCCGCCCTTCTGGTGCGTGCGCTGACCCACCGCTCCTACGCATACGAGAACGGCGGCCTGCCGACCAACGAGCGGCTGGAGTTCCTGGGGGACTCCGTGCTCGGCCTCGTCGTCACGGACACGCTGTACCGGATCCACCCCGACCTCCCCGAAGGGCAGCTCGCCAAGCTGCGGGCCGCGGTGGTGAACTCGCGTGCGCTGGCGGAGGTCGGCCGGGGGCTCGACCTCGGCGCCTTCATCCGGCTGGGCCGGGGCGAGGAGGGGACCGGTGGGAGGGACAAGGCGTCGATCCTCGCCGACACCCTGGAAGCGGTGATCGGCGCGGTCTATCTCGACCAGGGTCTCGACGCGGCGGCCGAGCTGGTGCACCGGCTCTTCGACCCGCTGATCGAGAAGTCCTCGAATCTGGGCGCGGGCCTGGACTGGAAGACCAGTCTCCAGGAGCTGACCGCGACCGAGGGGCTCGGCGTCCCCGAGTACCTGGTCACGGAGACCGGCCCGGACCACGAGAAGACCTTCACTGCTGCCGCCCGCGTCGGAGGCGTCTCGTACGGCACCGGCACCGGCCGCAGCAAGAAGGAAGCGGAGCAGCAGGCGGCCGAGGCCGCCTGGCGGGCGATTCGCGAGGCCGCGGACGCCCGGGTGGCCCCCGGGGCCCCCGGGGCTCCCGCGACCCCCGACACGGCCCCACCGACGGACCCGACCCCCGCGTGACCCGCCTGCCCCGTCCCCGGGGGCGCGGGAAACCGGGGGCACCTCCCACGTCCTTCAGGTAGTGGGGGAGCGGCCGGCACGGTGAGACCGTCGGATCGCCACCGTCCGCAGGGGGTGGTCGGTTGTCTCCGGACCACCGCCCGGTGGCGGTCGCTCGCGCGGTTCCCCGCGCCCCTTGAGGTGGGCCGGGCCCCGGCTTCACGTACGGGTGCGCCCCGATCAGGGGCGCGGGGAACCGCACGATCGGCCACGACGAAAGGTCGGACCGCCGCCGGCCCGAAGGCGCTGCCGTGGCCGGGGCCCACCCCTGGAGGAGAAGAAGATGCCGGAACTTCCCGAGGTCGAGGTGGTCCGCCGGGGCCTGGCCAGATGGACGGCCCACCGCACCGTCACCGAGGCGGAGGTCCTGCACCCGCGCGCCACCCGCCGCCACACCCCCGGCCCGGACGACTTCGTCCACCGCCTCAAGGGGGCACGCCTCGGCGTCCCGCAGCGCCGCGGCAAGTACCTCTGGCTGCCGCTGGACGACACCCCCTTCGCGGTCCTCGCCCACCTCGGCATGAGCGGCCAACTGCTCGTCAAGCCCCACGACGCCCCGGACGAGAAGCATCTCCGCATCCGCATCCGCTTCACCGACACCATGGCCCCGGTGACCCCGGCCGGCACATCCGTCCCGACCGGCACGCCCGTCCCGGCCGGCACGCCCGTCCCCGAGGCACGCGGTGTCACGGAAGTCCCCGGCGCACCGGAAGCGGCCGTCGCCGCAGAAGCCGCGGGCACCGAGCTCCGCTTCGTCGACCAGCGCACCTTCGGCGGCCTCTCGCTGCACGAGACCACCCCCGAGGGCCTGCCCGACGTCATCGCGCACATCGCCCGCGACCCCCTCGACCCGCTCTTCGACGACGACGCCTTCCACGCCGCGTTGCGCCGCCGGCGGAGCACCATCAAACGGGCGCTGCTCGACCAGTCGCTGATCAGCGGCGTGGGCAACATCTACGCGGACGAGGCCCTCTGGCGGGCAGGACTCCACTACGAGCGGCCGACCGCCGGCTTCACCCGCCCCCGCACCGCCGAGCTGCTCGGCCACGTCCGCGATGTGATGAACGCCGCGCTCGCCGTGGGCGGCACCAGCTTCGACAGCCTCTACGTCCATGTGAACGGCGAGTCCGGCTACTTCGACCGCTCGCTCGACGCCTACGGCCGGGAGTCCGAGCCCTGCCGCCGCTGTGCCACGCCGCTGCGCCGCCGGCCCTGGATGAACCGCTCCAGCTACTTCTGCCCGCGCTGCCAGCGCCCGCCGCGGCCCGCGGCGCGCCGCCCGGCACTGCCCTGACGTCCTGACGCCGGCCTCAGAAGCCGAAGTCCTCCGTCCACCACGGCCCGCCGGTCCCGAAGTGGACGCCGACGCCGATGGTCCGGTAGTCGCAGTTGAGGATGTTGGCGCGGTGCCCGGCGCTGTGCATCCAGGAGTCCATCACCGCCGCCGCGTCCGCCTGGCCGCGCGCTATGTTCTCGCCGCCGAGGCCGCTGATGCCCGCCGCGGCCGCCCGGTCCCAGGGCGAGCGGCCCTGCGGGTCCGTGTGGTCGAAGAAGCCCTCGTCGGCCATCTCCTCGCTGAAGTCGGCCGCGAGCCGCGCCAGCGCCTTGTCGGCGTCCAGCGGCTGGCAGCCGGCCTTGCTGCGCTCCTGGTTGACCAGGCTCAGCACCTGCGCCTCGGCCGCACTCTCCGCGGACGCCGTGGTCGCAGTGGTGGCGGGCGCGGAGGCGGTCCGCGGGGCGCTGGACGCGGACGTGCCGCCGGTGCCGTGGGTGGCGGGGGGTGGTGTGGTCCTGCCGTCCGGGGTCCGCGCCGCCGGCGTCCTGCCTGCCGCCTTGGGCGCGGCCCTGTCCCCGGACGGCGAAGGTCTCGCCGCGGGCGACGTGGCGTGGCCGGTGCCGTGGTCCGGGTGCGCGGTGCCGGTGCCCTCCGCGCTGCCGCCGGTGCCGCCCTGGGTCTTGAGGCCGGTCGGGACGCCGGCCGAGCGCACCTGGTCGGAGCCGTCGTCGCCGCCGACGGAGAACGAGCCGCCGCCGGGCAGCACCCCGGTCGCCACCGCCACGGCCCCCATCGCGACCGCGGCGGACACGCCCAGCAGCCCCGTGCGCACGGTGGCGGCGCCGCGCCTGCGATGGCGGTGCGCGCCCGGCTGGGGACGCTCGCCACGCCCGGCGTCCGGGTCCATGGCCACGGGCGCCCGGTCCGGGGTGGCGCGTCCGGTGTCGGAGCGTCGGTGACGTCCCATGTCCTCGCCTCCAGATCCCAGCGTCGGCAATGCCCTCGAAAGTTCACTCGAACGAGTGAGGTGTGCTGGGTCGGGACGCTACCCCATACCGGCCGGGGCCGAGGTGCCCGCGGACCGATCGGGCGGTTAGCGTGCAGCCATGAACGACGACGTACGGCTCACCGCCTGGGTGCGCGGGCGGGTACAGGGAGTGGGTTTCCGCTGGTACACGCGGGCCAAGGCGAAGGAGATCGGTGGCCTGAGCGGTGTCGCCCGCAACCTGCCCGACGGGCGGGTCCAGGTCGTCGCCGAGGGCCCGCGGGAGCGGGCCGAGCGGCTGCTGGAGTGGTTGCGGAGCGGCGACACGCCCGGCAAGGTCGACGGAGTCACTGAGATCTGGGACACGTCGCGCGGCGGCTACGAAGGGTTCCAGGAGGCCTGACGCTCGGTGGCGGCCCGCCGCGCCCCGGGGCGCGGCGGGCGGTGACGGAGCGGGCCGTGCGGAAGAACGTCCTGGTCGGTGCGGAGAAAGGGCTTGCCGCAGGCGGCCGGGCAGGCGAGGATGATCTCCACGCCCCCGGGCCCCGAAGCAGTAGCCGCGCCGTGTCCACGCCCCCGCGCGCCGCCGGGCAGCCCCGCCCGCCGGGGCTTGATCGTGTTGACCGTCAAACTTTTTGGTGAGACTCTGGAAGCCCCGCGCACCCTAACTGTTTGGCGTCGAGAGCGGCAGTACCAATCAGAAGAAGCCGGACACCGCGGGTGCGAACATCCCTCAGTCACGACCCACACCGCTACGGTCGGTCACTCATTATGGAGGACCATCCATCATGGCAAAGGCGCTTCTCGGTTATGTCGGCGGCTCCGACCCTCGACTCCTCGCCGAGATGCGACGGCTCCAGCAGCGCGTCCAGGACCTGGAATCCGAGCTCGTACGCATCCAGGCGGAGAACGACGCACTCTCGGCTGCCGCTTCGCACGACGGCGACTCGCTCCTGAAGAGCGTCGACGTACCCCAGGCGGAGCCCGCGCTCACCTGACCCACGCTCTGCTCTGCTGACCCGATGGACGGGCTGTTCATCAGCCACGGTCCGAACTGCAAGGGACGCCTCGGCGTCCCTTCTTTCTTGTCCCCTCTTCAGGTGCCCCGTTCCCCGGCCCCTCAGGTGGCCCGTCCCCGGACCCGTCCGCTTCCGGCCCCGCAGAGCGGTCAGCCGGCCGGCCCCTCGCGCCGGCGTGCCGGGCCGGTCCTCGCGCTGCCCTGTGGCCCCACCCGCCACGGGCTCTTGAGTCCTTCTGTTCCCCTTCCTTCACCGTCTGGTGTGCCCTGCACGTTCCTGGGTGAAACCGCGAGTTCACCCAGAGGCGCCGGAACCGGAAGGTAGAGTGCGGCGGCGTGCACCTCAAGGCCCTGACCCTGCGTGGCTTCAAATCGTTCGCGTCGGCGACGACGCTGCGGTTCGAGCCGGGCATCACCTGTGTCGTCGGACCCAACGGGTCCGGCAAGTCCAACGTCGTGGACGCACTGTCCTGGGTGATGGGCGAGCAGGGCGCCAAGTCGCTGCGCGGCGGCAAGATGGAGGACGTCATCTTCGCCGGCACCACCGGTCGCCCCCCGCTCGGCCGCGCCGAGGTCTCCCTCACCATCGACAACACGGACGGCGCGCTGCCCATCGAGTACGCCGAGGTCACCATCACGCGGATCATGTTCCGCAACGGCGGCAGCGAGTACCAGATCAACGGCGACACCTGCCGGCTGCTCGACATCCAGGAACTGCTCTCCGACTCCGGCATCGGCCGCGAGATGCACGTCATCGTCGGGCAGGGCCAGCTGGACTCGGTGCTGCACGGCGACCCGATGGGGCGCCGCGCCTTCATCGAAGAGGCCGCGGGCGTGCTCAAGCACCGCAAGCGCAAGGAGAAGGCGCTCAGGAAGCTGGACGCGATGCAGGCCAACCTGGCCCGCGTCCAGGACCTCACCGACGAACTCCGCCGCCAGCTCAAGCCGCTGGGCCGGCAGGCCGCCGTCGCCCGCCGGGCCGCCGTCATCCAGGCCGACCTGCGCGACGCCCGGCTCCGCCTGCTCGCCGACGACCTCGTCCAGCTCCGCACCGCTCTCCAGACCGAGATCGCCGACGAGGCCGCGCTGAAGGAGCGCAAGGAGGCCACCGAGTCCGAGCTGAAGGCGGCCCTCGGCAGGGAGGCCGCCCTGGAGGACGAGGTCCGCAGGCTCACGCCCCGGCTCCAGCGCGCCCAGCAGACCTGGTACGAGCTGTCCCAGCTCGCGGAGCGGGTGCGCGGCACCATCTCGCTGGCTGACGCCCGTGTGAAGAGCGCCACCTCCCAGCAGCCCGAGGAGCGGCGCGGGCGCGACCCGGAGGACCTGGAGCGCGAGGCCGCCCGCATCCGTGAGCAGGAGGCGGAGCTGGAGGCGGCGCTGGAGGCGGCGGAGCGCGCCCTGGAGGACACCGTCGCGCACCGCTCCGAGCTGGAGCGGGAACTGGCGCTGGAGGAGCGCCGCCTCAAGGACGCCGCCCGCGCCATCGCCGACCGCCGTGAGGGACTGGCCCGGCTCGGCGCACAGGCCGGTGCCGCCCGGTCCCGCGCCGCCTCCGCACAGGCCGAGATCGACCGGCTGGCCGCCGCCCGCGACGAGGCACAGGAGCGCGCGGTCACCGCCCAGGAGGAGTACGAACAGCTCAAGGCGGAGGTCGACGGCCTCGACGCGGGCGACGAGGAGCTGGCCGCGGAGCACGAGGCGGCCAGGAGCGCGCTCGCCGAGGCCGAGAGCGCGGCCGGCGCCGCCCGGGAGGCCGCCACCGCCGCGGAGCGCAAGCGCGCCGCCGTGGCCGCCCGCCACGAGGCGCTCGCCCTCGGCCTGCGCCGCAAGGACGGCAGCGGCGCCCTGCTGGCCGCCCAGGACCGGCTGACCGGCCTGCTCGGACCGGCCGCGGAACTCCTGACGGTGACCCCGGGATACGAGGTCCCGGTGGCCGCCGCCTTCGGCGCCGCCGCGGACGCCATCGCCGTCACCACCCCCGCGTCGGCCGCCGAGGCCATCCGGCTGCTCCGCAAACAGGACGCGGGCCGTGCCGCCCTGCTGCTCGCGGGGGAGCAGCCGCCGGCCGCCGACGCGGCCGCGGGCCCCGAAGCCGCCCCGGCCCCCGCCTCCCCGGACGGGCAGGCAGCGCCCGGCTCGCCGGCCGGCCCGCCGCGCGCCGCCGACCTGGTGCGCGGTCCTGCGGAACTGATGCCCGCCGTGCGCCGCCTGCTCCGGGGCATCGTGGTCGTCAGCACCCTCGAGGACGCCGAGGACCTCGTCTACGCCCATCCCGGGCTGACCGCCGTCACCGCCGAAGGAGACCTGCTGGGGGCGCACTTCGCGCACGGCGGCTCCGCGGGCGCGCCCAGCCTCCTGGAGGTACAGGCCTCCGTGGACGAGGCCGCCGCGGAACTGGAGGAGCTGGCGGAGCGGTGCGAGGAGCTGACGGCCGCACAACACGAGGCCACCGAGCGGCGCACGGAGTGCGCGGCCCGCGTGGAGGAGCTGGCCGAGCGCCGGCGGGTGGTGGACCGCGAGAAGTCGTCCGTGGCGCAGCAGCTCGGCCGGCTGGCCGGGCAGGCCAGAGGAGCGGCGGGCGAGGCGGAGCGCGCCGCCGCGGCCGCCGCGCGGGCACAGGACGCGCTGGAGCGGGCCACCCAGGAGGCCGAGGAGCTGGCCGAGCGGCTCGCCGTCGCCGAGGAGACCGCGGGCACCGACGAGGAGCCCGACACCTCGCTGCGCGACCGGCTCTCCGCCGACGGCGCCAACGCCCGGCAGACCGAGATGGAGGCCCGCCTCCAGGTCCGCACCCACGAGGAGCGGGTCAAGGGCCTGGCGGGGCGGGCCGACTCGCTCGACCGCGCGGCACGCGCGGAACGCGAGGCACGCGCGCGTGCCGAACAGCGCAGGGCCCGGCTGCGGCACGAGGCCACGGTCGCCGACGCGGTGGCCCGCGGCGCGCGCCAGCTGCTGGCGCACGTCGAGGTCTCCGTGGTGCGCGCCGACGCCGAGCGCGCCGCGGCGGAGCAGGCCAAGGCCGCCCGCGAACAGGAGTTGACGGCGGCTCGCGCACAGGGCCGCGACCTCAAGGCCGAACTCGACAAGCTGACGGATTCAGTTCACCGCGGTGAGGTACTCGGTGCCGAAAAGCGGCTGCGGATCGAGCAGCTGGAGACGAAGGCACTGGAGGAACTGGGCGTGGAACCCGCAGGTCTGATCGCCGAGTACGGCCCCGACCAGCTTGTGCCGCCGTCACCGCCCGCCGAGGGCGAGGAGCTTCCCGAGGACCCCGAGCACCCGCGCAACAGACCCACGCCGTTCGTGCGCGGCCAGCAGGAGAAGCGGCTGAAGGCGGCCGAGCGTGCCTACCAGCAGCTCGGGAAGGTCAACCCACTGGCGCTGGAGGAGTTCGCCGCTCTGGAGGAACGTCACAAATTCCTCTCCGAGCAGCTTGAGGACCTCAAGAAGACCCGCGCCGACCTCCTCCAGGTCGTCAAGGAGGTCGACGAGCGTGTCGAGCAGGTCTTCACGGAGGCCTACCGGGACACCGCCAGGGAGTTCGAGGGCGTCTTCTCGCGGCTGTTCCCCGGAGGTGACGGCCGGCTGATCCTCACGGATCCCGACAACATGCTGACCACCGGCGTGGAGGTCGAGGCGAGACCCCCCGGCAAGAAGGTCAAGCGGCTCTCCCTGCTGTCCGGCGGCGAACGGTCCCTGACCGCGGTGGCGCTGCTGGTGTCGATCTTCAAGGCGCGCCCGAGCCCGTTCTATGTGATGGACGAGGTGGAGGCGGCCCTGGACGACACCAACCTCCAGCGGCTGATCCGCATCATGCAGGAGCTGCAGGAGGCCTCGCAGCTCATTGTGATCACCCACCAGAAGCGCACGATGGAGGTCGCCGACGCCCTCTACGGCGTCTCGATGCAGGGCGACGGCGTCTCCAAGGTGATCAGCCAGCGGCTGCGCTGAGGAACAGCCCTGGTGAGGGCGCCGCCCTCAGTCATTCGTTCACATCTTGAATCCAATCATCACCTGCCGACGGAGTATCTCTTCATCCAGGCCTATTGACTTCGATACTTGAATGGATAGCCTCGGCAACATTGCTTTTACGTTTCAGGTGGTGGGCAACGCACCGGTGTGCGCCACTGGAGGTGCTCGCCCCCACCGCGGCAGTCTTGTCGTCGGCCCGAGGAGTACGCAGTGACCAGCACAGCGGCAACACCGTCCGCCAGGGAAGCGCACCCCGAGCACCTCAGACACGTCATCTTCATCGCGGCGGCGGCCGCGATGGGCGGCTTCCTCTTCGGGTACGACAGCTCCGTCATCAACGGCGCCGTCGAGGCCATCCGCTCCCGCTACGACATCGGCCCTGCCGCGCTGGCTCAGGTCATCGCCGTCGCGCTGATCGGCTGTGCGATCGGCGCCGCCACGGCCGGCCGGATAGCCGACCGCATCGGCCGGATCCTGTGCATGCGGATCGCCGCGGTGCTCTTCACCGTCAGCGCCGTCGGCTCCGCGCTGCCGTTCGCGCTGTGGGACCTCGCCATGTGGCGGGTCATCGGCGGCTTCGCCATCGGCATGGCCTCCGTCATCGGCCCGGCCTATATCGCCGAGGTCTCCCCGCCCGCCTACCGCGGCCGGCTCGCCTCCTTCCAGCAGGCCGCGATCGTCGTCGGCATCGCGCTCTCGCAGCTCGTCAACTGGGGCCTGCTGAACGCCGCCCACGGCGACCAGCGCGGCAGCCTGCTCGGCCTGGAGGCCTGGCAGGTGATGCTGGGCGTGATGGTGATCCCGTCCGTCCTGTACGGCACGCTGTCCTTCGCCATCCCCGAGTCGCCCCGTTACCTGATCTCCGCGGGCCGGCACGCCAAGGCCCGTGAGGTGCTGGCCGAGGTCGAGGGCCGCCACGTCGACCTGGACACCCGGCTGGCCGAGATCGAGCACGCCATGCGCCGCGAGCACAAGTCCACGTTCCGCGACCTGCTCGGCGGCCGGGGCTACTTCAAGCCGATCGTGTGGATCGGCATCGGGCTCTCCGCCTTCCAGCAGCTCGTCGGCATCAACGTCGCGTTCTACTACTCGGCCACGCTGTGGCAGTCGGTCGGCGTGAACCCCACGGAGTCGTTCCTCTACTCCTTCACCACGTCGATCATCAACATCATCGGCACCGTGATCGCGATGATCTTCGTCGACCGGATCGGGCGCAAGCCGCTGGCGCTGATCGGCTCCGCGGGCATGACGGTCGGGCTCGCGCTGCTGGCCTGGGCGTTCTCGGCGCCCCTGATCAACGGCAAGCTACCGGCCACACAGGGCTGGGTGGCGCTGATCGCGGCGCACTTCTTCGTGCTCTGCTTCGCGCTCTCCTGGGGCGTCGTCGTCTGGGTCCTGCTCGGCGAGATCTTCCCGAACAGGCTCCGCGCCGCCGCGCTAGGCGTCGCCGCCTCCGCCCAGTGGATCGCGAACTGGGCGATCACCGCGAGCTTCCCGTCGCTGTCCGACTGGAACCTCTCCGGCACGTACATCATCTACACCGCCTTCGCCGTGCTCTCGATCCCCTTCGTCGTCAGGTTCGTGACGGAGACCAAGGGCAAGGCGTTGGAGGAGATGGGCTGACCGTCCCCGCCGCCCGTCTCCTCGATCCGTCCGCCGCCCCGGCCCGGCCAGAGCCCGAGCCGGGGCGGCGGTCGCGTGCGGCGTCCGGGAGTCGTACGTCCGGGGCGCCGGGTGTCCGGGGCGCCGGGTGTCCAGGGAGTCGTACGTCCAGGGGCCGGGTGGTCGGGGGAGCCGTGCGTCTAGGGGGCCTGCGGCGCGGGTGTCTGTTCCGGTGCCGGTGGGGGTGTCTGCGGTTCCGGGGTGCCCGGCGCGGCCGCCTCCGGGGCGCCGGTGACGCTCCAGCGGCCCACCTCGCGGTACGCCGAGTCGTAGACGGCCGAGCCGGCGCCGGGCCGCAGCTCGTGGTGGCGGAGGCAACCGCCCCAGTAGCGCAGGATGCGGCCCAGCTCCCGGGCCGGCTCCACGCCGGGCAGCGTCTCGTCGATGTCGACTTCGAGAAGGAACTTCACCTCTCGGCTCTCCCATTCCTCGTCGGGTCCTCTGTCTGCTGCCGCCGGTGTCCGCTGCCTCCATCGTTCCATTGCACTGCCCTGTGAGACTTCCGTGACGTCCTTCCAGGTCGGATC
Organism: Streptomyces sp. DSM 116793; assembly: GCF_057320905.1. Lineage (NCBI taxonomy): Bacteria > Bacillati > Actinomycetota > Actinomycetes > Kitasatosporales > Streptomycetaceae > Streptomyces > Streptomyces sp. DSM 116793. The sequence continues at coordinate 6,962,197 of NZ_CM170494.1, forward strand.
GGTGATATGTGAGGAAAGTCCAAAAGCGGGGATCGGGTGGGCCGGTGCGGGCGACGGACCGGGAGCGGGCCAGGGCCGTCTCGGGGCCGGACCAGGGGCGGCCCGGGGCGCTTTCGGGGCCGGGCCGGGGGAGTGAGCCGCCCCCCGCCGGCCGGTGCGGAACCGAGGCATACGAGGCATACGGCTGTGGCCGTGGGCGGCGTCCGGGGCGTCCCGGTGGCGCCCCGGCTCCCGGGACGCCGCGATACCTGATACTGGGGGCGTTATGGAAACCGTCATCCTTGCTGTAGTCATCGCCGTGGTCGTGATCGGCGCGCTCAGCGGGCTCGTGATCGGCAGCCGCAGGAAGAAGCGGCAGACACCCCCGCAGGCCGAGGCGCCCACCCAGACCCCCGACATCACCGCACCGCCGCGGCCCCAGGCCCCGAAGGAGGGCGAGCCGGGCGGCGCGCCCCAGGACACCGGGGCGCCCACCGTCGAGGCCGAGCCGCCCGCCCCCGTGGTCACCGAGCCCGAGGCACCGCCGGCCATCGAGGTCCCCGAGCCCGCCGCGGGCCGCCTGGTGCGGCTGCGCGCCCGTCTTTCGCGGTCGCAGACCGCGCTCGGCAAGGGCCTGCTCACGCTGCTCTCCCGCGAGCACCTGGACGAGGAGACCTGGGAGGAGGTGGAGGACACCCTGCTGACCGCGGACGTCGGCGTGGCGCCCACCCAGGAGCTGGTCGGCCGGCTGCGGGAGCGCGTGAAGGTGCTCGGCACCCGCACCCCGGAGGAGCTGCGCACCCTGCTCCGCGAGGAACTGCTGACGCTGGTCGGTACCGACCTCGACCGCACCGTGCACACCGAGTCCGGCCTCGACACCCCCGGCATCGTGCTGGTCGTCGGTGTCAACGGCACCGGCAAGACCACCACCACCGGCAAGCTGGCGCGGGTCCTCGTCGCCGACGGGAGGTCGGTCATCCTCGGTGCCGCGGACACCTTCCGCGCCGCCGCGGCCGACCAGCTCCAGACCTGGGGCGAGCGGGTCGGGGCCCGGACGGTGCGCGGTCCCGAGGCGGGCGACCCGGCGTCGGTCGCGTTCGACGCCGTCAAGCAGGGCAGCGAGTCGGGCGCCGACGTCGTCCTCATCGACACGGCGGGCCGGCTGCACACCAAGACCGGGCTGATGGACGAGCTGGGCAAGGTCAAGCGGGTCGTCGAGAAGCACGCCCCGGTGGACGAGGTGCTGCTCGTCCTGGACGCCACCACCGGCCAGAACGGCCTGGTGCAGGCCAGGGTGTTCGCGGAGGTCGTGGACGTCACCGGCATCGTCCTCACCAAGCTGGACGGCACCGCCAAGGGCGGCATCGTCATCTCGGTCCAGCGCGAGCTGGGCGTCCCCGTCAAGCTGGTGGGCCTGGGCGAGGGCCCCGACGACCTGGCCCCCTTCGAACCGGACGCGTTCGTGGACGCGCTCATCGGCGCGTAGCGCCCCTGAAGGGGTGCGGGCACCCCCACGGAAGCGGCCACCGGCCGCTGGCCCGACAGGCGCCCCGACCCCCCACGGCGGGTGGCGATCCTACGCTCGCGTCGCGGCCGTTCGCGCGGTTCCCCGCGCCCCTTCGGCCCGGGGCTGCGCGCCGCCGGGTGGTGCGGGTGCGCGAGGGGGCGCGGCTACGGGCTCGGCTACGGGTCGGCGTCCCGGTGTCCCGGTGTGTGTCCGGGGGTGCCTCTTGCGGTGGGTGGCGATTCGACGGTTGCGTCGTGGCCGTTCGCGCAGTTCCCCGCGCCCCTTCAAGCCGGGGCTGCGCCCCGCCGGGTTGTACGGGCGCCCTGGAAGGGGCGCGGGGAACTGCGCGAGGAGGGGCCACTGGCCGGTGGCGGGGAGGCGACCGCGGGGGGCTGGGCGCGGCCCTGGAAGGGGCGCGGGGAACTGCGCGAAACCGTCCACCGGCCGGGGCGGGGAGGCGACCGCAAGGGGCTGGGCGCGCCCCAGAAGGGGCGCGGGGAATCGCGCGACGGGTCACCACCGGCCGGTGGTGCGGCGGCGGCGGTTCCGGTCCGCCGGCCACCCCGGGTCACCCGGCAAACGGCGCCCTGTGCGCCATATACGCAAGCGTCCCCAACACCAACCGCGCCTCCGGCGCCTCCCGCCCCCCACTCGCCATGTCGACTTCGGGAGCCCGCAGCCACCGCACCGCCCCCAGACCCCCCCGATCGAACGGCGGAGCCGTGATGTACTCGCCGGGCCCCCGCCCGCACAGATCGAGGTCCGCCCCGTCCCACCCCATCCGGTACAGCAGCACCGGGAGCTCGGCGGCCGCCCCGGGCGCGACGAAGAACTGCGCGCGGCCACCGGGCGTCAGCGCCACAGGCCCGAGCGGCAACGCCATCCGCTCCAGCCGCACCAGCGCATGCCGTCCCGCCGCCTCCGGCACCTCGATCACGTCGAAGGCACCCCCCACCCGGAGCATCGCGGCGGCACCGGGAAAGCGCGCCCACGTCAGGCTCACCTCGTCGAGCGTGGCCCCGGCGGGTACGACGGGGGCGAAGTCGAAGGGATGGGCGCCGGGCGCCGGGCAGTCCGCACGCCCGCAGGAGCAGGTACCCGCCACGGCCCGCGCGCCCGGAACGACATCCCACCCCCACAGCCCCGTGAACTCGGCCGCGAGGGTGCACTCCGACGCCCGGCCGCGACGGCGCACCCCCGACCGCAGTACACCGGACCGCAACACACCGGACCGCAGGGCACCCGGCCGCGACGCACCCGACCGAGGCGCACCGGGCCGCAGCTCGCGGCTGCCGCCGATCGTGAAACCCATGCCCCCTCCAACAGGTCCAGTACGCCGCTGGTCACTCAAAGAAATCGGTCCGTGACGCTCAGTTCTCACTTAGGTCCTCTGTCCCGGGATTCGTCCCGTCATCCCGGAAGCCGTCCCGTTATGGCGGCGTCTTGTGGCGCTGTGGGTGGTGCGCCAGACGTCCGCGCGCCCCGGCGCACTTCGTTCCATCCGCTTCCGGCTCGTCGCCTTGTCGACTGTGATGTGTCAAGTGAATCGTGCGGAGTGCCAGGGGAGTTCATTCGAAGGGGTGGCGAATGGTGGCGTTTCGATAATCCCCCTGGCCGAAGGGGTGACTGCGGCGTTACTTTGAGTACACAATCCTGGATGTGGCACGTCGGTCGGGCACGTCGGGCATGCAGACGGCACGCCGCTCCCGCCTACCGCGCGGACGCCGAGTGGAGATGCGCACAAGCCGGCCTCCGCGGAATGACCCGGTATCCACGAATTCCGGCGGATACCGGCGGATACCGGCCGGTTCCACATATCGGACGGGCCGCCGCGCGGCGCGGCATTCTGGTACGGCTGGACACGCACCGCACACACAAGTGGGCTTCGGAAATGGGGGCGTTAGTGGTCGGCAGGGGCGAAGGTGGCACGCATGCCGAGAAGCGGCCCAATGAGCTGCTCGGCTCCTGGTTCGTACGCAGCGGCTGGTCCAAGGGCGAGCTGGCCCGCCAGGTCAACCGCAGAGCCCGTCAGCTCGGCGCCAACCACATCTCCACCGACACCTCCCGCGTCCGCCGCTGGCTCGACGGGGAGAACCCCCGCGAGCCCATCCCACGCATCCTCTCCGACCTGTTCTCCGAGCGTTTCGGCTGTGTCGTCGCCGTCGAGGACCTCGGCCTGCGCGCCCCGCACAGGCCGCCCTCCGCCTCCGGCGTCGACCTGCCCTGGACCGGCCCGCAGACGGTCGCGATGATCAGCGAGTTCTCCCGCAGCGACCTCATGCTGGCCCGGCGCGGCTTCCTCGGCACCTCGCTCTCGCTCGCGGCGGGACCCGCCCTCGTCGAGCCGCTGCAGCGCTGGCTGGTGCCCTCCCCGGCCGCCCCGGCGACCGAGCCCGCCGCCCAGGCCACCCCGCGCCGCCCCGGCCGCCTCTCCCAGCCGGAGCTGGAGCTGCTAGAGGCCACCACGGTGATGTTCCGCAAATGGGACGCCCAGTGCGGCGGCGGCTTAAGGCGCAAGGCCGTCGTCGGCCAGCTCCACGAAGTCACGGACCTTCTCCAGGAGCCCCACCCCGAGCCCACCAGGAAGCGCCTCTTCAAGGTCGCCGCCGAACTCGCCGAGCTGGCCGGCTGGATGAGCTACGACATCGGCCTCCAGCCCACCGCCCAGAAGTACTTCGTGCTCGCGCTGCACGCCGCCAAGGAAGCCGGCGACAAGTCCCTCGGGTCGTACATCCTCTCCAGCATGAGCCGCCAGATGATCCACCTCCGGCGGCCCGACGACGCCCTGGAGCTGATCCACCTCGCCCAGTACGGCAGCCGCGACTGCGCAGGAGCGCGCACCCAGTCCATGCTGTATGCGATGGAGGCCCGCGCCTACGCCAACATGGGCCAGCCCGGCAAGTGCAAGCGGGCCGTCCGGATGGCCGAGGACACCTTCGCCGACGCCCTCGACGGCACCGAGCCCGAGCCCGACTGGATCCGCTTCTTCACCGAGGCCGAGCTGCACGGGGAGAACGGCCACTCCTACCGCGACCTGGCCCGGGTCGCAGGCCGCAGCCCCACCTACGCCACCCTCGCCGAGCCCGCCATGGCGCGCTCCGTCGAGCTCTTCGCACCCGACCGCGAGCACCAGCGCTCCTACGCCCTCAACCTGATGGGCCTCGCCACCGTGCACCTGCTGAAACGGGAGCCGGAGCAGAGCGCCGCCCTCACCCGGGAGGCGTTCGGCATCGCCAAGAAGGTCCGCTCGGAGCGCGTCAACACCCGCATCCGCACCACCGTCGACACCGTGACCCGCGACTACCCCGGCCTCGCAGCCGTCGACGACCTCTCCGAGCAGCTCGCCGTCCACCTCCCGGAGGCGGCGGCGACCGTCTGACCCGCACCACACGCCCAGGCGTCCCGGCGCCCGCACACCCGCCCGGCCCTCCGCCACACGCCCGGCGCGGCCCCGCCCGCGGGGCCCCTGACATCCGCCACACCGCAAGCGGCGCCCATCCGAGGGCGCCGCTCTGTCGTGGTTGCGACATGGTAACGAAGCACCGCGCCGAGGACACCCGAGTTCACCGCTGCGTAACACACGGGCAGCCTTCGTCACCCTCGCGAAACATGCTGCGGCATCGACCGAAACGGCACTGCGGAACGCTCAGCCGAACTGGCCGACCCCCCTCACGACCGCACTCGCCCGGCCCGCACCACGGGCCGTACCGACGACGAGGAGACACCGATGCCCCCAGGCATCACCCTGGCCGCGGACACCCCGCAGTTGTCCGCCGCCAATACCGGGTTCATGCTCATCTGCTCCGCCCTGGTGATGCTCATGACACCGGGCCTCGCCTTCTTCTACGGAGGTATGGTCCGCGTCAAGAGCGCCCTGAACATGCTGATGATGAGCTTCATCAGCCTGGGGATCGTCACCATCCTGTGGGTGCTCTACGGCTTCTCCGCCGCGTTCGGCACCGACCACGGCGGCATCGTCGGCTGGGACGGGCACTTCGTGGGCCTGAGCGGTATAGGCCTCACCCAGCTCTGGCCCGGTTACACGATCCCGATCTACGTCTTCGCCGTGTTCCAGCTGATGTTCGCGATCATCACGCCCGCGCTGATCAGCGGTGCCCTGGCCGACCGGGTGAAGTTCACGGCCTGGGCGCTGTTCATCGCGCTCTGGGCGACGGTGGTCTACTTCCCGGTGGCGCACTGGGTCTGGGGTGCCGGCGGCTGGGCCTTCAAGCTCGGGGTGATCGACTTCGCGGGCGGTACCGCGGTGCACATCAACGCCGGTGCGGCGGCGCTCGGCGTCATCCTGGTCATCGGCAAGCGCGTCGGGTTCAAGAAGGACCCCATGCGCCCGCACAGCCTGCCGCTCGTGATGCTGGGCGCAGGTCTGCTGTGGTTCGGCTGGTTCGGCTTCAACGCCGGCTCGTGGCTCGGCAACGACGACGGTGTGGGCGCCGTGATGTTCGTCAACACACAGGTCGCCACCGCAGCCGCCATGCTGGCCTGGCTCGGCTACGAAAAGCTCCGGCACGGCACCTTCACCACCCTCGGCGCCGCCTCCGGCGCGGTCGCGGGGCTGGTCGCCATCACGCCCTCCGGCGGCTGCGTCAGCCCGCTAGGCGCGATAGCCGTGGGCGCCATCGCGGGCCTGCTGTGCGCCATGGCCGTCGGCCTCAAGTTCAAGCTCGGCTATGACGACTCCCTCGACGTGGTCGGCGTCCACCTGGTCGGCGGTGTGGTGGGCTCCCTGCTCATCGGGTTCTTCGCCACGGGCGGCGTGCAGTCCGACGCCAAGGGCCTCTTCTACGGCGGCGGGCTCGACCAGCTCGGCAAGCAGGCGGCCGGCGTCTTCGCCGTCCTCGCCTATTCGCTGGTGGCCTCCGCGGTGCTGGCCTTCCTCGTCGACAAGGCCCTCGGCATGCGGGTCACCGAGGACGACGAGGTCGCCGGCATCGACCGCACCGAGCACGCCGAGACCGCCTACGACTTCAGCGGCGCGGGCGGCGGCACGGCCCACCGCACCGTCGGCGGCGTCGGTCTCGTCCCGCCGGTCGACGAACACGCCCAGGCCAGGAAGGTCGACGCATGAAGCTGATCACCGCCGTCGTGAAGCCGCACCGGCTCGACGAGATCAAGGAAGCACTCCAGGCCTCCGGTGTGCACGGCCTCACCGTGACCGAGGCCAGCGGCTACGGCCGTCAGCGCGGCCACACCGAGGTGTACCGCGGTGCCGAGTACACCGTCGACCTCGTCCCCAAGATCCGGATCGAGGTCCTGGTGGAGGACGACGACGCCGACCACGTCACCGACGTCATCGTCAAGGCCGCCAGAACCGGCAAGATCGGGGACGGCAAGGTCTGGTCCGTGCCGGTCGACACGGCCGTCCGGGTCCGGACCGGCGAGCGCGGGCCCGACGCGCTCTGAGCGCGGGCGACATGGCCCTGGGGGAGGGATCCTCCGGGCCCGGCGACGGCCTGGCGGGCCCGACGGCGCGCCGGGCGCCCGGGCATCCGGGGTGGCGGCCGGGCACGACCGATCGCCCCGGAGTGGCGACCGGCGGCCGGCATCCGGCGGCCCGGCGGCCGGTCGCCCCGCCGCCCCCGCAGGGCCACCGCCCGCCGGGTGTGGCGGCACCGCACATGGACGAGGGGGCCGAAACGGCAGGAGTCACCTGGTGACCAGCGTGGACGAACGCAATGACCGCGACGAGCATGGCGGACGGGACGACCGTGATGATCGTGCCGCTCGCGACGATCGTGCTGAACGCGACGACCCTGGCGCACGCCATGACCGTGACGAGCACGTCGACCGTGACGAAGACATCGACCGCGGCGAGCTCGACGGCCGTCACACGCACGTCGACCGAGGCGGGCACGACGGCCGTCACACGCACGATGGCCATCACACGCACGATGGCCGCGGCGGGGACGACGGCCGCGGCGATGACCACAGGCCTGAACACCGGAGGGCTGAAGACCGGAAGGCTGAAGACGTGAAGCCCGGCGACCGGAAGCCGGAAGACCCGAAACCCGACGCCGAGGCCGGCCTCCCCGACCCGGAGGCCGACGGTTACCCCGCGGCCCGGTTGCGCCTGCTCACCCGGGACGAGCCGGCCGGCTCCGCGCGCCGCGCCGCCCTCGCCGGGCTCACCGACGCCTGGCTCGGCGGTCTGTTCACGCGCGCCGCGGCCGGACTGCCCGGCGTCAGCCTGGTCGCCGTCGGCGGTTACGGCCGCGGTGAGCTGTCCCCGCGCAGCGACCTCGACCTCCTGCTGCTGTACGACACCCGCGCCGACCCGGCCGCCGTGGCCGCGCTCGCCGACCGCATCTGGTACCCCGTCTGGGACCTCGGACTCGCGCTCGACCACTCGGTGCGCACCCCCGCCGAGGCCCGCAGGACCGCCGGCGGCGACCTGAAGGTCCACCTCGGCCTGCTGGACGCGCGCCACCTCGCGGGCGACCCGGGGCTCAGCGCCGAACTGCGCACCACCCTTCTGGCCGACTGGCGCAACCAGGCCGCCAAGCGGCTGCCCGAACTGCGTGAGCTGTGTGCCGAGCGGGCCGCCCGTCAGGGCGAACTGCGCTACCTCCTCGAACCCGACCTGAAGGAGGCCCGCGGCGGGCTGCGCGACGCCACCGCCCTGCGCGCCGTCGCCGCCTCCTGGCTCGCCGACGCTCCCCGCGAGGGCCTCGCCGACGCCCGGCGGACCCTGCTCGACACCCGCGACGCCCTGCACCTGGCCACCGGGCGCGCCACCGACCGGCTCAGCCTCCAGGAGCAGGACCAGGTCGCCGACGCCCTCGGCCTGCCCGACGCGGACGCCCTGCTGCGCACCGTCTACGAGGCCGCCCGCACCATCGCCTACGCGAGCGACGTCACCTGGCGCGAGGTGGGCCGGGTGCTGCGCTCCCGCTCCCGGCGGCCCCGGCTGCGCGGCGTCCTCACCCGCGGCGGCTTCGGCCGGGGCGGCGCCGCGCAGCCGGAGCGCACCCCGCTCGCCGAAGGCGTCGTCGAGCAGGACGGCGAGGCCGTGCTCGCCCGCACCGCACGCCCCGAGCACGACCCGGTCCTGCCGCTGCGGGCCGCCGCGGCGGCCGCCCAGGCCGGGCTGCCGCTCTCCCTGCACGCGGTGCGCAGGCTCGCCGCCACCACCCGGCCGCTGCCCACCCCCTGGCCCTCCGAGGCCCGCGACCGGCTGGTGACCCTGCTGGGCGCCGGCCGGCCCACCGTCGAGGTGTGGGAGGCACTGGACGCGGAGGGGCTGATCAGCAGGTTGCTGCCGGACTGGGAGTGGGTGCGCTGCCGCCCCCAGCGCAACGCCGTGCACACCTGGACCGTCGACCGGCACCTGGTGGAGACCGCGGTACGCGCCGCCGCGCTGACCCGCCGGGTGGGCCGTCCCGACCTGCTGCTCGTCGCCGCCCTGCTGCACGACATCGGCAAGGGCAGGGACGGCGACCACTCCGAGGCGGGCGCCGCGCTCGCCGCGCGGATCGCCGCCGGGATCGGCTTCGACGCCGCCGACACCGCCGTGATCACCACCCTCGTCCGCCACCACCTGCTGCTCGTCGAGACCGCCACCCGGCGTGACCTGGACGACCCCGCGACCGTCGCCACCGTCACCGACGCGGTGGGCAGCACCGGCACCCTGGAGCTGCTGCACGCCCTCACCGAGGCCGACGCGCTGGCCACCGGCCCCGCCGCCTGGTCGTCCTGGCGTGGCGGGCTCGTCGCCGACCTGGTGCGGCGGGCCGCCGGGGTGCTCTCGGGCCGGGCGCCCGCCGCGCCCGAGCCGTCCGCGCCCACCGCCGAGCAGGAGCGGCTCGCCATGGAGGCGTTCCGCACCGCCGGGCCCGTGCTGCGGCTGCGGGCCCGGCCCGAGTCCCCGGGCGACGGCGCGCACGGAGTGGCCGCCGCGGAGGACCTCCCCGCGGCCGGCCCCACCGGCCCCACCGGCCCCACCGGCCCCACCGGCCCGGCCGGCCCGGCCGGCACGCCCGGCGAGCCGGAGCCGCTCGGCGCCGAGCTGCTGGTCGCCGTCCCCGAACAGCCCGGGGTGCTGCCGGCGGTCGCGGGCGTGCTCGCCCTGCACCGGCTGACGGTGCGCACCGCCGAGCTGCGCGTGAAAGAGCTGCCCGACGACCTCGCGGAGCCGGCCGCGGAGCGGGCGCCGCGCACACCCGCGACAGACGGCGGAGCGCCCGGCGTCCGGGCAGCCGGCGGCCCGGACGCCGCCCCGCCACCCCGGGCCGTCCTGCTGCTGGACTGGCGGGTCGCCGCCGAGTACGGCTCCCTCCCGCAGGCCACCCGGCTCCGCGCCGACCTGGTGCGGGCGCTGGACGGCTCCCTGGACATCGCCGGCCGCCTCGCCGAGCGGGACGCCGCCTACCCGCGGCGCCGCGGCAGCGCACCGCCGCCCCCGAGGGTGACCGTCGCGCCCACCGGCTCGCGCCGCGCCACCGTCATCGAGGTGCGTGCGCAGGACGCGCCGGGGCTGCTGCACCGCGTGGGGCGCGCGCTGGACGCGGCGGGCGTCCGGGTGCGCAGCGCACACGTGTCCACGCTCGGCGCGAACGCGGTCGACGCGTTCTATGTGACCGGCGCCGACGGCCTGCCGCTCGGCACGGAGCGCGCGGGCGCCGTGGCGGGCTCCCTGGAGGCCGTGCTGAGGGGGTGACCGAAGCCGCCCGGGCCCACTCGGATCGATCAGGCCGGGACGATCGGCCGCCGGGCCCGATACCCTGGGGGACGACGCAGACCATCGCCGACACCAAGGACCTACGCCGCCGTGTTCGATACCCTCTCCGACCGCCTGTCAGCGACCTTCAAATCCCTCCGCGGCAAAGGCAGGCTCTCCGAGGCGGACATCGATGCCACGGCGCGCGAGATCCGCATAGCGCTGCTCGAGGCGGACGTCGCGCTCCCCGTGGTGCGCGCCTTCATCAAGCAGGTCCGGGAGCGGGCGAGCGGCGCGGAGGTCTCCCAGGCGCTGAACCCGGCCCAGCAGGTCATCAAGATCGTCAATGAGGAGCTGATCGGCATCCTCGGCGGCGAGACCCGCCGCCTGCGCCTCGCCAAGCAGCCGCCGACCGTGATCATGCTGGCCGGACTCCAGGGTTCCGGCAAGACCACCCTCGCGGGCAAGCTCGGCCGCTGGCTGACGAGCCAGGGCCACACCCCGCTGCTGGTCGCCTGCGACCTCCAGCGCCCGAACGCCGTGAACCAGCTCACGGTCGTCGCCGAGCGCGCCGAGGTCGGCGTCTACGCCCCCCAGCCGGGCAACGGCGTCGGCGACCCGGTACAGGTCGCCAAGGACTCCGTCGAGCACGCGCGGACCAAGCAGTACGACATCGTCATCGTCGACACCGCCGGCCGGCTCGGCATCGACCAGGAGCTGATGCGGCAGGCCGCGGACATCCGCGACGCGATCAGCCCCGACGAGATCCTCTTCGTCGTCGACGCCATGATCGGCCAGGACGCGGTCAACACCGCCGAGGCCTTCAGGGACGGCGTCGGCTTCGACGGCGTGGTGCTCTCCAAGCTCGACGGCGACGCCCGCGGCGGAGCCGCGCTCTCGGTGGCGCACGTCACCGGCCGTCAGATCATGTTCGCCTCCAACGGCGAGAAGCTGGACGACTTCGACGCCTTCCACCCGGACCGGATGGCGTCCCGCATCCTCGGCATGGGTGACGTGCTCACCCTGATCGAGAAGGCGGAGCAGACGTTCAGCCGCCAAGAGGCCGAGAAGATGGCCGCCAAGCTGGCCAGCTCCAAGGGCAAGGACTTCACGCTCGACGACTTCCTGGCCCAGATGGAGCAGGTCAGGAAGATGGGCAGCATCAGCAAGCTGCTCGGCATGCTCCCCGGCATGGCGCAGGTCAGGGACCAGATCCAGAACGTGGACGAGCGCGAGGTGGACCGCACCGCCGCGATCATCAAGTCCATGACCCCCGGTGAGCGCCAGGACCCCACGATCATCAACGGCTCCCGGCGCGCCCGTATCGCACGCGGCTCCGGCGTCGAGGTCGGCGCGGTGAAGAACCTGGTGGAGCGGTTCTTCGAGGCCCGCAAGATGATGTCCCGGATGGCCCAGGGCGGGGGCATGCCCGGCATGCCGGGGATCCCGGGCATGGGCGGCGGTCCCGGCCGCCAGCGCAAGAAGCAGAAGGCGGCCAAGGGCAAGCAGCGCTCGGGCAACCCGATGAAGCGCAAGCAGCAGGAGCAGGAGGCCGCCGCACGCCGCGAGGCCGCCGCGCAGGGCCAGGCCTTCGGCGCGCCCGGCGACCAGGGCGACGGGACGTTCGAGCTGCCGGACGAGTTCAAGAAGTTCATGGGCTGAGCGGCTCCGGCGGCCCGCGGGCAGCCGGGGGCCGCCGCCCCGGCTGCCGCACATGGAGTGTCCCGCCGTGCCGCCGGCTGACTCGGCGGCCGCAGACGTGCCCGTCGCCGTAGCATGCGCGCCATGGCCAAGGCACCCGTACTCACCCCCCGAGCAGACGACTTCCCGCGCTGGTACCAGGACCTCGTCACCAAGGCCGAACTCGCCGAGAACGGCCCGGTGCGCGGCACCATGGTCATCAGGCCGTACGGGTACGGCCTGTGGGAGCGGATGCAGCAGGAGCTTGACGCGCGCATCAAGGCGGCCGGCGCCGCCAACGCCTATTTCCCGCTCCTGATCCCGCAGTCGTACCTCACCAGGGAGGCCGAGCACGTCGAGGGCTTCGCAGCCGAGCTGGCCGTGGTCACCCACGGCGGCGGCAAGGACCTGGAGGAGCCCGCCGTGGTGCGGCCCACCTCCGAGACCATCGTCAACGCCTCGTTCGCGAAGTGGGTGCAGAGCTACCGCGATCTGCCCCTGCTCATCAACCAGTGGGCGAACGTGGTCCGCTGGGAGATGCGCCCACGGGTGTTCCTGCGCACCACCGAGTTCCTGTGGCAGGAGGGCCACACCGCCCACGCCAGCTATGAGGAGGCCCGCGACTACGCGGCGCACATCCACCGCGAGGTCTACGCCGACTTCATGGTGAACGTCCTCGGCATCGACGTCGTGCCCGGCCGCAAGACCCCGGGGGAGCGGTTCGCCGGAGCCGTCAACACCCTCACCCTGGAGGCGATGATGGGCGACGGCAAGGCCCTCCAGATGGGCACCAGCCACGAACTCGGACAGAACTTCGCCAAGGCCTTCGGGATCCGCTACCTCTCCAGGGACGGCCGGGAGGAACCGGTCTGGCAGACCTCCTGGGGCGCGTCCACCCGGATGGTCGGCGGACTGATCATGTCGCACGGCGACGACCACGGGCTGCGTGTCCCGCCCCGGCTGGCCCCCGTCCAGGCCGTGGTCCTCGCCGTCAAGGACGACGAGGCGGTGCTGGCGAAGGTCCGCGAGCTGGGCGTCGCACTGACGGCCGCCGGCATCCGCGTGCATGTCGACGACCGCACCGACACCCCCTTCGGCCGCCGCGCCGTCGACTGGGAGCTGAAGGGCGTGCCGCTGCGCGTCGAGGTCGGCCCCCGCGACCTCGCGGAGGGCACCGTGACGCTGGCCCGCCGGATCCCCGGCGGCAAGCAGCCCGTCGCCCTCGCCGGCCTCGCCGGACTGCTGCCGGAGCTCCTGGAGGCCGACCAGGCCCTGCTGCTGCGGCAGTCCCGCGAACGCCGCGAGGCCCGCACCACGGACGTCACCGGCATCGGGGAGGCCATCGCGGCGGCCAGGAGCGGCGGCTGGGCCCGCATCCCCTGGGCGGCCCTGGGGGAGGCGGGCGAGGACAGGCTCGCCGAGCACGCCGTCACGGTCCGGTGCCTGACGACGCCGGACGGGGCGGTTCCTGACGCCGACGACGCACCCGGTAATGTCGCCCTCGTGGGACGCGCCTACTGACCGGCCCACGGGGCGCTGCCGTGCGACCTCGTCCGAGCGTCTCCGGCTCCGCGGTGCCTCCGCGGTACGCGGCGGTGCCCGCGTCCGCCGCGCGCCGTGCCCGTGACCCGGGCCGACCGCCGCACCCGTGACCCGGGCCATGGCACCGCCCGTGCACTCCGGGGACGGGGCACCCGCCCGTGACCCGGGCCCCGTGCCACCGGACGCCACCCGCACCCTGACGTGCGGCCCAGGCGCACTCCGACGCGAGGCATGCACAGGCCGACGCGGGGTATGCGCGGCCCTGGCGAGGAGCGCGCCCGCGCCGCACATGCGGCGGCGCCGGGCGCACGAGTGCCAGGGCGTGAGCGCCGAACGTCCCGGCGTGCGGACTTTGCCTGAGGCGCGCGGATTTTGCCTGAGGGGCGCTGCGTACGTGTCACTACGTGCTGCCTTAGTGTGAGCTGTGCGACATATCCGCAGATCAGAGCGCCCGTCCTCGTCGCAGCGCATCAGTGCTTACTGAGTGGTAAGTGCAAAATATTTGGGATGCCCCGGAATCGGAACACAGAGGCACCCCGGATCGTTCTCACGACGTGAGCACGACACCACCTGTTCTCGCCGCAGAGCTGGCAGGGGCATGGGCCGAAATTCAGCGGCACCACCCAGAGCTGCCAGATCTTGCCGCGCCCGAATCACTGATCGGCGAGTCGTCGTCCGCCTGTGGCGCCGAACTCTCCTTCGAGCGACTCCTCCACGAGGCAGTCCATGGCATCGCGGCCGCCCGCGGGGTGCGTGACACCTCCCGCGCCGGCCGGTACCACAACCGCAGATTCCTCGCGATCGCCGAGGAGCTTGGTCTCGACCACCCGGAGGAGCCCCACCCGAGCAGCGGGTTCTCCCTGGTGAGTCTCAAGCCCGAGGCCAGAAGGCGTTACCGTCCCACCATCGAGCGACTCCAGCGCGCCCTCAAGGCGCACTCGGCGGCCACCGAGCGCGACTCCGCCGGCAGCTTCCGTGGCCCCGCGGGGCGCCACGGTTCGTCCGGCGGCGGCGTCCGGGTCAAGGCTGTGTGCGACTGCGGGCGCAATGTCCGCGTCGTGCCGTCCGTGCTGGCGCAGGCCCCCATCGTCTGCGGCGGCTGCGGCAAGCCCTTCCGGATTCCGGAGGTGGTCGGCGCCGGGGCGCGCTGACAGTTCCCTTGCGGGCTCCCCGTGCGCCCGCCGCGTCCCGCAGGGCAGCGCCCTCACGGCTGACCCTGCCCCATCCAGGGCCGCCCCGGCCGACGCCCCCACCGGCGTCGCCGGGGGCCGCCCCGTACTCAGTTGCGCCCCGCCCCGGGGCGCCGTCCGCTGGTTCGGTGGGCCCTTCCAGGTGTGGCACAATGGCTGGCTGTACTCGACAGCCGCACAGGACCCCTCTCTCCTCCGGCTGACGCGTCCATCGGGCCACCTCGGGTACCGCAGCCCCACGCGGCCATCCCGCTGTGCCCACCACGTCAAACCAGGAGAACCCACTCCCGTGGCAGTCAAGATCAAGCTGAAGCGTCTGGGCAAGATCCGTTCGCCTCACTACCGCATCGTCGTCGCCGACTCCCGTACCCGCCGTGACGGCCGGGCCATCGAGGAGATCGGCCTGTACCACCCGGTGCAGAACCCCTCGCGCATCGAGGTCGACGCCGAGCGCGTGGCGTACTGGCTCTCCGTGGGCGCCCAGCCGACCGAGCCCGTCCTCGCCATCCTCAAGAAGACCGGCGACTGGCAGAAGTTCAAGGGCGAGCCCGCCCCCGCGCCGCTGCTGCAGCCCGCGGAGAAGGCCGCCCGGCCCACCTTCGAGGCCCTCGGCGGTGACGACGAGGCCAAGGGCGAGGCCATCACGCAGAAGAAGAAGGCAGACAAGAAGGCGGACGAGTCCGAGGCTGCGTCCGACGCCGCGTCGACCGAGGCCTGAGCATGCTTGAGGAGGCTCTCGAGCACCTCGTGAAGGGCATCGTCGACAACCCCGACGACGTACAGGTGGCCTCCCGCAACCTGCGCCGCGGGCGCGTCCTGGAGGTCCGGGTGCACCCGGACGACCTCGGCAAGGTGATCGGCCGCAATGGCCGCACGGCCCGCGCACTGCGCACGGTCGTGGGCGCCATCGGTGGCCGTGGCATCCGCGTCGACCTCGTCGACGTGGACCAGGTTCACTGAGTTCACCGGCACACTGCAGCACCGGCTCGGGCCGGGGACGGGCCGCTCGGGCCGTCCCCGGCCCGATGTCGTCGTTGAGCGCCGTTGTGGGGCACAGCATGCAACAAGGCCGTACAGCACACGACCGCGGCCGTACAGGACACGATCAGGAGAGTCGGACACCGTGCAGCTTGTAGTCGCCCGGGTGGGCCGCGCCCATGGCATCAAGGGCGAGGTCACCGTCGAGGTGCGCACCGACGAACCCGAGCTGCGGCTCGCCCCCGGCGCCGTGCTCACCACCGACCCGGCCGCCGCGGGGCCGCTCACCATCGAGACCGGCCGCGTGCACAGCGGCCGGCTGCTGCTGCGCTTCGCGGGAGTGACGGACCGCAACGCCGCCGAGGCACTGCGCAACACCCTGCTCATCGCCGATGTGGATCCGGACGAGCTTCCCGAGGACCCGGACGAGTACTACGACCACCAGCTGATCGACCTCGACGTCGTCACCGTGGACGGCACCGGCATCGGGCGGATCACCGAGATCTCGCACCTGCCCTCCCAGGACCTGTTCGTCGTGGCCCGGCCGGACGGCGGCGAGGTGTTCGTCCCGTTCGTCGAGGAGATCGTCAAGGAGATCGACCTGGCGGAGCAGAAGGCGATCATCGACCCGCCGCCCGGTCTCGTCGACGACCGGGCGGACGACGATCGCTCGGATGCGGATGGCGGCCGCACGGATGGCGGTCGCACGGATGGCGGTCGCACGGATGGCGGTCGCACGGATGGCGGCCGCACGGATGGCGGTCGCACGGATGGCGGTCGCCCAGGTGCGGATGACGAACGTGCCGAGGTCGACGCCGACGCCGACGCCGACGCCGACGCCGACGCCGACGCCGACGCCGGGGCCGACGCCGATGGCGGCCAGGGCGATGACGGCGCAGAGACCGTCTCCACGCGCCCCTCGCGCACCGTGCGCTCCTCGCGCGACCAGGACGGCGCCTGATGCGGCTCGACGTCGTCACGATCTTCCCCGAGTACCTCGACCCGCTGGACGTCTCCCTCGTCGGCAAGGCACGCGCGCGCGGACAGCTCGACGTCCGCGTCCACGACCTGCGGCAGTGGGCCCACGACCGGCACAACACGGTCGACGACACGCCCTACGGCGGCGGCCCCGGGATGGTCATGAAGACGGACCCGTGGGGCGAGGCCCTGGACACCGTCGTCGCCGACGGCTACGAGCGCGGCGCCGGACGCCCGGTGCTCGTCGTGCCCACCCCGAGTGGGCGCCCGTTCACCCAGGAGGCGGCCGTCCACCTCTCCGAGCGGCCCTGGCTGATCTTCACCCCCGCCCGGTACGAGGGCATCGACCGCCGCGTCGTCGACGAGTACGCGACCCGCATGCCCGTCCTGGAGCTCTCCATCGGCGACTACGTCCTCGCGGGCGGCGAAGCGGCCGTCCTGGTGATGGTGGAGGCCGTCGCCCGGCTGCTGCCCGGCGTGCTGGGCAACGCCGAGTCGCACCGCGACGACTCCTTCGCGCCCGGCGCCATGGCCGACCTCCTGGAAGGCCCCGTCTACACCAAGCCCCCGGTGTGGCGCGGCCGGGGCGTCCCCGAGGTGCTGGTCAGCGGCCACCACGGCAGGATCGCCCGCTGGCGCAGGGACGAGGCCCTGCGCCGCACCGCGGAGCACCGCCCCGACCTCATCGAGCGCTGCGACCCGGAGGCCTTCGACAAGCACGACCGCGCCACCCTGGCCGCCCTCGGCTGGTACCCGGGCCCCGGCGGACGGTACCTGCGTGGCCCGCAGCCGGACCCCGGGGCGGACGACGCCCCCGAGGAGCCCACGCCCGCCGCGGGGACCGTACGGCGGGGCTGAAGGCGGCACGGCGGGGCCCCGCAGGGGCCGCAACGGCGGGACGTGGGCTTCTCGGGGCCGCACGGCGGGGGCTCAGGCTCTCAGGCCGCACGGCGGGGCCCAGGCTCTCAGGTGCCGCACGACCGGCTGAGCGCCCCGCACGGCTGAGCACGGCGCAGCGGCGCAGGCCGTCGATTTGGGCGCAGCCCCGGCGCATGGAAGAATGGTGCGCTGTTGCACTTCGTCGGGCGTGCGCCCCTGCCACAGGGGGACACGACGCCCGCCCCGGCGAGCACCGCACTCACCGTCTCATCGACTTCCCGCCGATGACCTGTGGCATCGGCGAAGAAAGCAGACTCCCATGTCCCACCTGCTCGACTCCGTCGACAGCGCGTCGCTGCGCACCGACATCCCGGCCTTCCGCCCGGGCGACACCGTGAACGTCCACGTCCGCGTCATCGAGGGCAACCGCTCCCGTGTGCAGCAGTTCAAGGGCGTGGTGATCCGCCGCCAGGGCGCCGGCGTCCGTGAGACCTTCACGGTCCGCAAGGTCTCCTTCTCCGTGGGCGTCGAGCGCACCTTCCCGGTGCACACCCCGATCGTCGAGAAGATCGAGCTCGTCACGCGCGGTGACGTCCGCCGTGCCAAGCTGTACTACCTCCGTGACCTGCGCGGGAAGGCCGCGAAGATCAAGGAGAAGCGCGAGAGCTGAGCGCGCCCGAGGCTCCCTGGCCGGGCCGGATAGCATCTGGCCCGATGGACACCGAGGCGCACCCCGCGGAGCGCGATCCCTCCCGCCCGTCCTCTGAAGAGGGCCCGGCGGGGGAGGGGTCGCGCTCCGCGCGTGTGTCGGCGCCAGGGCCAGGGGGCCGCCTGCGGGCGTCGGCCGCCGGGGACCCCGCGGGTGCCCCGGCGGCGGGGGACTCGGCGCGGGGACCTGCGGCCGAGGGCTCCGCGCGGGGGCAGGGGGACCCCGCGGGCGGGCCGCCGGACGCGAGCCCCGCGCGCGTGCCCGGAGGCTCCGGGCGGGTGTCGGTGGGGGCGCTGCGGGATCGGTTGCCCGGTGGCCGTCTCACGGCCGCCGCGCTGTTGTGCGTGGTACTCATGCTGCTCACGGCCCGGTTCGTCCTGCAGCCCTTCGAGATCCCCAGCCGCTCCATGGAGCCCGGACTGCACGTCGGGGATCGTGTACTCGTCAACAAGGTGGCGTACCGTTTCGGGACGGAGCCACGGCGCGGTGACGTCGTCGTCTTCGACGGCAGCGGATACTTCGGCGCCGGCGACTACGTCAAGCGAGTCGTGGGAGTGGGGGGAGACCATGTGGTCTGCTGCGACAGCCAGGGGAGGATCGAGGTGAACGGCGCGGCGGTCGACGAGAGGGGCTATCTGTACCCGAAAGACGCCCCCTCCGAGGCGCCGTTCGACGTGACCGTGCCCGAGGGCACCCTCTTCCTGCTCGGCGACCACAGGAGCGACTCCAGCGACTCCCGCGACCACCTGGGCGGACCGGGCGGCGGCATGGTCCCCGTGCACGCCGTCATAGGCAAGGCGGAGTGGATCGTCTGGCCGGCCGGCCGCTGGGGCGGTGTCCATGGGTAACCGCGGACGTTCCCGGTTCGGCCGTCACGCGGGCAGCACCGCGCCGGCCGGTGCGCGCCCGCACGGGGGCCGGGCCGAGCGCCGCAAGCTCGCCCGCAAGGTCAGACGCCGCAGACGGCGCTCGACCCTCAAGGAGATACCCCTCCTCATAGGTGTGGCCGTTCTCATAGCCCTGGTCCTCAAGACCTTCCTCGTCCAGGCCTTCGTGATCCCCTCCGGTTCCATGGAGGAGACCATCCGCGTCGGCGACCGGGTGCTGGTGGACAAGCTCACGCCCTGGTTCGGCGCCGAGCCCCACCGCGGCGACGTCGTCGTCTTCAGGGACCCCAATCACTGGCTCGACCAGGAGCAGGGCCAGAAGAAGAGCGACCCGGTCGGCGTCAAGCAGGTCAAAGAGGCACTGTCCTTCATCGGCCTGCTGCCCTCCGACAATGAGCGCGACCTGATCAAACGCGTTGTCGCGGTCGGCGGCGACACGGTGAAGTGCTGCGACGGCGAGGGGCGCGTCACCGTCAACGGCGTCCCCCTCAACGAGCCGTACATCTACCCCGGCAACAGGCCCTCCGACTTCGCCTTCAACCTGACGGTGCCGCCGGGAAGGCTGTTCGTCATGGGCGACCACAGGGCCAGGTCCGCCGACTCCCGCTACCACCGCACCGAGGCCTACAGCGGCACCGTCTCCCTCGACAGCGTCGTGGGCCGTGCCCGGGTCATAGCCTGGCCGGTGAGCCACTGGCGCAGCCTGGAGGAGCCCGGCACCTACGCGCGCGTACCCGACGCGAGCGGTGCCTCGGCCGCGTCCACAGGTATCTCGCATAGGGTGGCCCCCGCGGATCCCGACGGAACCCTCCCGACCCCTGCGGAACTCCCGCTCGTTATGGGAGTGGTGGGCTTGCACCGGATCCGGGGCAGGCGGCGGCACGGAGTGAGGAGTGGATGTGGGGGATGTGGCGGTCGGCACACGGTCCGGACACGATGGCCCCGAGGAGCGGCCGGAAGGCACCGGTGGCCTTCCGGATGCTCACGGAGCGCGTTCGCAGGACCCCGAAGGGCGATCGTCCGGCCCCCGGCACGACACGGCGAGCGCGCCCGACGCGCCCGGCGCCGAGGCGGACGGCATGAGCCCCCTGCCTGATCAGGGAGCAGGTGAGGGCAGCCACCGCTCGGGCTCGCACGCCCGGGAGAAGGAGACCAAGCAGCGCTCCTTCTGGAAGGAGCTGCCGCTTCTCGTCGTCATCGCGCTGGTGCTGGCGCTCCTGATCAAGACGTTCCTCGTGCAGGCGTTCTCGATCCCGTCGGCCTCCATGGAGAACACCCTCCAGATCGGCGACCGGGTGCTGGTGGACAAGCTCACGCCCTGGTTCGGCGCCCAGCCCCAGCGCGGCGAGGTCGTCGTCTTCCACGACCCCGACAACTGGCTCAGCGGCGAGCCCACCCCCAAGCCGAACGCCGTGCAGACGGCCCTGAGCTGGATCGGCCTGATGCCGTCCGCCGACGAGAAGGACCTGATCAAGCGGGTCATCGGCGTCGGGGGCGACACCGTGGAGTGCAACGGCACCGGGCCCCTGAAGGTCAACGGCAAGCCCTTGGACGACTCGTACATCTACGCCGGCAACACCCCGTGCAGCGCCGACGACCAGGGCGGCCAGTTCAAGGTCACGGTACCCAAGGGTAAAATCTGGGTCATGGGCGATCACCGCCAGAACTCCCTGGACTCCCGGTACCACCAGCACGACAAGAACGGCGGCTTCGTGCCCGTGGGCAATGTCGTCGGCCGCGCCGTCGTGATCGCCTGGCCGCCCGACCGCTGGGCGACCCTGCCGGTCCCGCACACCTTCGACCAGCCCGGCATCAACGCCGCGGCCGCGGCGGCGCCCGGCGCGCTGGGGCTCGCCGGCGCGGTGCCGCTGGTGCTCTGGCGCAGGAGGCGCGCGGTCTCCCGCTCCGCCGGGAGTGCGGCGCGAGGCGCCGACGTCCGCAGGTGAGCCACCGTCGGGGTTCCTCTCCGGGGTGGTGAAGGCGCCCCGGGAGGGGCAGGGGCGGGGGGAACCGCGCTTGGGTTCCTCTCACGCCTCCCTGGCACGGGGGGACGGCCACGACGAGGCCTGCGGATCGCCACAGACCCGAAAGAGCACTCTCTGCCGTATCCGGGCCACAGGCCGGTGGGCGGTTGCCGTCCCCACGGGCCACTCTCTGCCCTCGCCTGGCCCTCGCCTGCTGAAGCGCACGGTCCTTGCCTGCTCCGGCACACCGTCCTGCGGGCAGGGGAAGCGGTCCCGCGGGCGAGGGAGGCGGTCTCGTGGGCGAGGGACGCGATCCCGCGGGCTGGGCCGCCGCCCCGCCCTTGCCGGATGAGCCGCCCCTCTGCCGGGCTGCGGCACCCGGCCTCGCGGACGGTACCGACACCAGGCTTTCTGGCGTCAGTACCGCCCGGTAGGGTGCCGTCCCAGATCGCCGATCTTCCGGGGCCGCCGTGTGCCCGCGGGATCGATTCTCCGAACTGGGTGGAGCACAGGAATGAGCGGGACGCGTCGTACACACGAGGGCACCGGACGGCTCGGCAGCACGCTGTCGGGGCTGGCCGTCGCCCTCGGCTGTGTGCTCTTCCTAGGCGGCTTCATATGGGGGGCCGTCGTCTACCGGCCCTATACCGTGCCCACCGGCTCCATGACCCCCACCATCGACGCGGGTGACCGGGTGCTCGCCCAGCGCATCGACGGCAGCCAGGTGCACCGCGGCGACGTGGTCGTCTTCACCGACTCCAGCTGGGGCGACCTCCCCCTGGTCAAGCGGGTCGTCGGGGTCGGCGGCGACAAGGTGGCCTGCTGCACCGACGGCAAGCTGACCGTGAACGGCAAGGAGATCTCCGAGCCGTACCTCGCCAAGGGCCAGCCCGCCTCCGTGAGCGGAATACCCACCACCACCGTCCCCCAGGGCCGCCTGTTCGTCCTCGGCGACCAGCGGCGCGGCTCGCTCGACTCCAGCATGCACCTCCAGGACGCGGGCAACGGCTCCGTGCCGCGCAGCGCGGTGGACGCCCGGGTCGACGCCGTCGCGTGGCCGCTGCGCGGCATGCTCGAACGCCCCACGGGCTTCGCCGCCCTGCCCGGCGGGCTCTCCCACCCGGGCCCCCTCACCACCGTGCTCACCATGGTCGTGGTCGGCGCCGTGCTGATCCTCGGCGGCGCCGCCTGGGGCCCGGTCGCAGGCCGCCTGGGCGGCCGCAGTCGCAGCGGCAGGAGCGGGCGCGGGGAGCTGGCCGGTGTCGGCTGAGCCTGCGCCTGGCGTGCCGGGTGGTTCTCCGGGCGGTTGTCCGGACGGTTGTCCGGACGTGTCGGGCGGTCCACCGGGTGGGCCGGCCCGGGGCGGACCGGCCCTGCGTAGGGCGGCCCGGGGCGGGCCGGGTGGCGCCTCGGGCGTGCCGGGTCCGGAGGGCGCCTGGGACGCGTCGGGAGGTGCCTCGGACGAGCCGGGTGGTGCCCCTGGCGGGCCGCTCGGAGACGGGCCGGGTGGCGCCGCTGGGGCACCTGTCGGGCCGGGTGGCGGGCCGCTGCGGCGGGTGGCCAGGGTGGTGCTCCTCGACCCTCGGGACCGGATCCTGCTGCTTCACGGGCACGAGCCGGGCGATGCGGCCGACGACTGGTGGTTCACGCCCGGCGGCGGCCTGGAGGGCGACGAGACCCGGGAGCAGGCCGCGCTCCGCGAGCTCGCGGAGGAGACCGGCATCACCGATGTGGAGCTGGGCCCGGTGCTGTGGCGCCGGATCTGTTCGTTTCCCTTCGCGGGCCGGCGCTGGGACCAGGACGAGTGGTACTACCTCGCCCATACAACCCAGACCATGACCCGTGCGACCAAACTCACAAACCTAGAGCAGCGCAGCGTCGTGGGAGCGCGCTGGTGGACGTGCCGGGAACTCTCCGAAGCACGTGAGACGGTGTATCCGACCAGACTCGCCGAGCTGCTGCGCACGCTGCTCGACGAGGGTCCCCCCGCCAGTCCCCAGGTTCTCGACACCGAAATCGTCTGAGGGTTCGTAAGGGCTGGCGCACAATGAGGGGACGCACGGCTGAAGGGGAACATGCCATGAGCGCCGAGGACCTCGAGAAGTACGAGACCGAGATGGAGCTGAAGCTCTACCGGGAGTACCGCGATGTCGTCGGTCTGTTCAAATATGTGATCGAGACCGAACGACGCTTCTATCTCACCAATGACTACGAGATGCAGGTGCACTCGGTCCAGGGTGAGGTGTTCTTCGAGGTCTCCATGGCGGATGCCTGGGTCTGGGACATGTACCGGCCGGCCAGGTTCGTCAAGCAGGTGCGCGTGCTCACGTTCAAGGACGTGAACATCGAGGAGCTGAACAAGAGCGATCTGGAACTGCCCGGGGGCTGAGCACAGCGCGGCCGCCGGGCCTTCGGCCGGTGGGCGGTGGTGTGTCGCCCGTGAGCCGGCTCCGGCTTGTGGGCGTGGCGCTTGCCCTCCGGCCTGGCTCCGGGCCCGGCCCTGCGCCCACCTAGCCGCAAAGGCTCAGCTCATTCTCCGAGCACGACGGCCCAGCCCCTTCCTCCAGCACGACAGCCCAGCCCCTTCCCCGGCAGAAGCCCGGCCCGCTCACTCCACCGCCCATGGCGGGCAACCACGGCGGAAGCGGCCCGGCGGTGCCGAACCCATCCCGCGCGGCAGAAGCCCGCAGGCCGCCAGCCGATATTGCCAGCTGCTCCGTGGCGGTGCGGGGCGGTGCGGGGCGCATGGGTCCCGGGTTCGCTCGGGTGGGTGACCGAGTTATCCACAATCCGTGAGTTGTCCACCAAGATCAACACGATACGGGGGACTGCGTGAGGGTTGGCGCCAGGAGGTGCCGACATGAACGCGCAGCAAGCACGGCAAGCAGAGCAACCACAGAGAGCAGGGCAAGCAGAGCAAGCGCAGCAAGCGGCAGGGGAGCCGACCGGGCGCAGGGGCGGTGGGAGCCGGGGCGCCGGGACCCGGGGCGCCGAGAGACGCGGTACCGGCCCGCGCGGGACCCGCGGCGTGGGCGATCCGGGCGGGGCCTCGTCGGGTGGAGCGGAGTCCGCGGCTTCCGTAGGCACGTCCGCCGGCCGTGGAGGTCGGCCCGCTGCTTCCGGAGCACAGTCCGCGGCGTGCGGAAGCCGGTCTGTTGCTCCCGGAGCCAGGCCCGCGGCAAGGCCCACGGCCTCCGGAGGCCCGCGTACCGCTTCCGAGGGCCGGCCCGCCGCTCCGGGAGGCTCCCGGAGAGACGCCCGCCAGCACACCGATGGCGCGCGCGGCGCGATGGGGCGTTACGGAGAGTCGCTGGCCGCCCGGCACCTCACCCAAGCGGGGATGACGATCCTGGAGCGGAACTGGCGCGCGGGCCGTACCGGCGAGATCGACATCGTCGCCCGGGACGGCGACGCCCTGGTGATCTGCGAGGTGAAGACCCGCCGCGCCGGTCCGTTCCAGCACCCGATGGCGGCCGTCACCCCCGCCAAGGCGGCCCGGCTGCGCGGCCTCGCGGAGCGCTGGCTCCAGGAGCACGGCGGCGCGCCCCCGGGCGGCCTGCGCATCGATGTCGTCGGCGTCCTCCTCCCGGACCGCGGCGCCCCCGTGGTCGAGCACGTCCGGGGGGTGGCGTGATGGGTTTCGCACGCACCTGCTCGGTCGCCCTGGTCGGTGTGGAAGGCGTCGTCGTGGAGGTGCAGGCCGACCTGGAGCCGGGGGTGGCCGCGTTCACCCTTGTGGGCCTGCCCGACAAGAGCCTGACGGAGAGCCGCGACCGCGTCCGGGCGGCGGTGGTCAATTCGGGCGCCGAGTGGCCCCAGAAGAAGCTGACCGTGGGGCTCAGCCCGGCATCGGTGCCCAAGGGAGGCAGCGGCTTCGACCTCGCCGTGGCCTGCGCCGTGCTCGGCGCCGCCGAGCGGATCGACCCCCGTGTCCTGGCGGACATCGTCATGATCGGCGAGCTGGGCCTCGACGGCCGAGCCCGCCCCGTCCGCGGTGTGCTCCCCGCGGTACTCGCCGCCGCGGACGCCGGCTACGAGCAGGTGGTGGTCCCCGACAGCACCGCCGCCGAGGCCGCGCTCGTGCCCGGCGTCTCCGTGCTCGGCGTGCGCAGCCTGCGCCAGCTCATCGCGGTCCTCACCGACGAGCCGGTGCCCGAGGAGGAGGAGTTCCACGAGCCGGCCCGGCCCGACCCGTTCCTCGCCACCCTCGCCGTTCCGGGTGCCGGCCTCGGCACCGGAGTGGCCTGCGGCGACCAGCCCCCGGACCTGGCGGACGTCGCCGGCCAGCACCTGGCCCGGGCCGCCCTGGAGGTGGCCGCCGCCGGACGCCACCACGTGTTCTTCAAAGGTCCCCCGGGTGCGGGGAAGACGATGCTCGCCGAGCGGCTCCCCGGCCTGCTGCCGCCGCTCACCTCCAAGGAGGCCCTGGAGGTCACCGCGGTCCACTCGGTCGCCGGTACCCTGCCCGTGGGCCAGCCCCTGGTCGACCGGCCGCCGTATTGCGCGCCGCACCACTCCGCCACCATGGCCTCCCTGGTCGGCGGCGGCACGGGCCTGCCCCGGCCGGGAGCCGTCTCGCTGGCCCACCACGGCGTGCTCTTCATGGACGAGGCCGCCGAATTCTCCGGCAAGTCGCTCGACGCCCTGCGTCAGCCGCTGGAATCCGGCCATGTGGTCGTCGCCCGCGCCGCCGGAATGCTGCGGATGCCGGCCCGCTTCCTGATGGTCCTCGCCGCCAACCCCTGCCCCTGTGGGCGGTACGGCTCGGCGGAGGGCGGCTGCGAGTGCCGCCCCTCCTCCATCCGCCGCTACCAGGCCCGGCTCTCCGGCCCGCTCATGGACCGCGTGGACCTCAGAGTCACCGTCCAGCCCGTCACCCGCTCCGAGCTGCTGCGGATGCACACGGGTGCGGAGCCCACGGCGGCGGTGGCCCAGCGGGTCGCGGACGCCCGCGAGCGCGCGGCGGCCCGCTATGCCGGCACCCCGTGGGCCACCAACAGCGAGGTGCCCGGTCATGAGCTGCGCACCCGGTGGCAGGTGGCCCCGGGAGCGCTCGGCCGCGCCGAGGAGGACCTGGAGCGGGGGCTGCTCACCGCCCGGGGCCTCGACCGCGCCCTGCGCGTCGCCTGGACCGTCGCCGACCTCGCGGGCCGTGACCGCCCCACGGCCTCCGACGTCGACTGGGCCCTGGAACTGCGCACCGGTATCCGCAGGGGCACCAGCCTGGAGGTGGTCGGGGCATGACGGCCGTGACCGGCACCGAGCGCCTTGCGCGGGCCACGCTGACCCGCGTCCTCGAGCCCGGCGACGAGAC
This sequence comes from Streptomyces sp. DSM 116793, assembly GCF_057320905.1. Classification (NCBI taxonomy): domain Bacteria; kingdom Bacillati; phylum Actinomycetota; class Actinomycetes; order Kitasatosporales; family Streptomycetaceae; genus Streptomyces; species Streptomyces sp. DSM 116793. Next base: position 6,988,478 of record NZ_CM170494.1, read on the forward strand.
GGGCGGCCGCTGGCTGCGGGAACTGGGCCCCATTGCCGTCGCCGAGCGGCTCACCACCGACGGGGACCCGCTGCCCGGCGTCAGCGCCCTCCGGTGGGCCGGCCTGCGCTCCAGAGCCGCCCACGCCCGGCCGGAGACCGACCTCGCCACGGCCCGCGCCGCCGGAGCCCGCTTCGTCTGCCCCGGCGACCTGGAGTGGCCGGCTCAGCTCGACGACCTCGGCGACGCCCGCCCCGTCGGCCTGTGGGTACGCGGCCGGCCGTCGCTGCGGATATGGGCCCTGCGCTCCGTCGCCGTCGTCGGCGCCCGTGCCTGCACCGAGTACGGCGCCCATATGGCGGCACTCCTCGGCGCCCAGCTCGCGGAGCGCGGCTGGGTGGTGGTGTCGGGCGGAGCCTACGGGGTGGACGGCGCCGCCCACCGCGGTGCGCTGGGCGCCCGGGGAGCCACCGTCGCCGTGCTCGCCTGCGGCGTCGACCGCCCCTACCCGCGCGGCCACACCGAGCTGATCACACGTATCGCGGAACAGGGCCTGGTCATCGGCGAGTTGCCGCCGGGCGACCACCCCACGCCCAGCCGCTTCGTGCTGCGGAACAGAGTCATCGCCGCCCTCACCCGCGGCACCGTCGTCGTGGAGGCGGCGCACCGCAGCGGAGCGCTCTCCACGGCGCGCAGCGCACAGCGGCTCGGCCGGTTCACCATGGGCGTGCCGGGGCCCGCCACCAGCTCGCTCTCCGCGGGGGTCCACGAGCTGCTGCGGGGCGAGGCCGAGCTGGTCACCGACGCCGCGGAAGTCGTGGAACTCGTGGGCGACATGGGCGAGCTGGCCCCGCCGCGGCGCGGTGCGGCCCGTCCCCGCGACCTGCTCGCGCCGGCCCTCGCCCGGGTGCTGGCCGCACTGCCGGCCCGCGGCGCCGCGGCGCCGGAGGACATCGCACGCTCGGCCGTCACCACCCCCGACGACGCCGTCGCCCGGCTGTACGAACTCCGCTCACTGGGGTTCGTCGAACGACATGGCGATGGCTGGCAGTTGACACGCCAGAACGACCGGAGGCCGAATCTCACTCGTCGTAAGCCCTGACCAGCAGACCACCCCGTTCGGTCGTTCCTCGAAAGCCTTGCCAGTTCCCGCAGTTGGCGCACCGCGGGCCAGGGCCGGACGTCGCCCGCCGTCGCCGAGGACGGCTCAGCGGAACGTATCTGCGGCAAGGCAATCCCCTGGCCTTCGCACACCGCGACGCTACAGTCACGCTACGCTCACAAAGGATTCCGGTACAGGACCCTCATCTCCGCACCGACCACCCGGAATCGGACCGGCACCCAGTCCGGTCCCACACAGTTCACGGCAGAACGGCACAAGGCGACGAATGCCCCAGCACACCTCCGGGTCCGACCGGGCGGCAGTTCCCCCCGCTGCCCGCGGCAGCGAGCGGCCTCCCGGCCCCTCGTCGCTCGACGAGCTGTGGCGGTCGTACAAGGAGACGGGTGACGAACGCCTGCGCGAACAGCTGATCCTGCACTACTCACCGCTGGTCAAGTACGTCGCGGGCCGTGTGAGCGTGGGACTGCCCGCCAACGTCGAGCAGGCGGACTTCGTCTCCTCGGGAGTCTTCGGCCTCATCGACGCCATCGAGAAGTTCGACATCGAGCGATCCATCAAGTTCGAGACGTATGCGATCACCCGGATCCGCGGTGCCATGATCGACGAGCTTCGGGCGCTGGACTGGATCCCCAGGTCCGTGCGCCAGAAGGCCCGCAATGTGGAGCGGGCGTACGCCACCCTCGAGGCCCAGCTGCGCCGTACCCCCTCCGAGAGCGAGGTCGCCTCGGAGATGGGCATCCCCCTGGAGGAGCTGCACGCCGTCTTCAGCCAGTTGTCCCTGGCCAATGTGGTCGCCCTGGAAGAGCTGCTGCATGTCGGCGGCGAAGGCGGCGACCGGCTCAGCCTGATGGACACCCTGGAGGACACCGCCGCCGACAACCCCGTGGAGGTCGCCGAGGACCGGGAGCTGCGCAGGTTCCTGGCCCGCGCGATCAACACGCTGCCGGAACGCGAGAAGACCGTCGTCACCCTCTATTACTACGAGGGACTCACCCTCGCCGAGATCGGCAACGTCCTCGGCGTCACCGAGAGCCGCGTCAGCCAGATCCACACCAAGTCCGTCCTTCAGCTGCGGGCCAAGCTGGCCGGCTTCGGGCGCTGAGGCCTGCTCCGCACGGGCGGGGTGCGGGCGTGCGCCGGAGCGGTTCGGCCGGCGCACGCCGGCGCACACCCGCAAGGCCCGGCCTCCGGGGCCGGGCTCCCTCGTGAGGCGTGGGGCGGTTCGGACGTGGGCGCCTGCCCGTCGCGCCGGAGCCGGTCGCGCCGTTCCCCCCACCCGGCCGCAGCGCGCCCTCGCGGGGACGCCGGGGACCGGTGCGACGGACCTCAGCGGGGTCCGCTCCGACGGGCCGGGCGTCGGCCGGCTGTCGTGGCGCGGAAACCGCAGGCCAGCGCGGCGGGAGGGCGGACGGGGGTGGCCGCTCGGTCGAGTAGCCGGGGAACGGGGTTCCCGGCGTGGCGGACGTACGTAGAGTGGGCGGCGTGCCAAGGATTCGAGCGGCCTCCGTGGCCGAGCACCGGTCGATGCAGCACAACGCCCTCCTGGACGCCGCGCGGTCCCTGCTGTCCGAAGGCGGCACCGAGGCTCTGACCTTCCCCGCGCTGGCCGAGCGAACCGGCCTCGCCCGGTCCTCCGTCTATGAGTACTTCCGCTCGCGGGCCGCGGTCGTGGAGGCACTCTGCGAGGTCGACTTCCCGGTCTGGGCGGGCGAGGTCGAGACCGCCATGCAGCAGGCGGACACCCCCGAGGCCACGGTCGAGGCCTACGTCAGGAGCCAGCTCGCCCTGGTCGGCGACCGCAGGCACCGTGCCGTGGCCGCGATCTCCGCGAGCGAGCTGGACGCCGGTGCCCGGGAGAAGATCCGTGCCGCGCACACCGGCCTCACCGTCATGATCGTCGAGGCACTGGAGGCCATGGGCCACGCACAGCCCCGACTGGCGGCACGGCTGCTCCAGGGCATCGTCGACGCCGCCGTCCGCCGCATCGAGCACCCTGGCGGCGAGGACCCGGACGCCATCACGGAGGCAGCGGTACGGATGGCGCTCCGCGGAGTGCGGGGCGAGCCGGCCTAGGCGCAGATCCGCCCGCCGGAACCGAGGCCGCCGGTGGCACCACGCCCCCGGCCACCGGTTCTTCGCTCTGGGCGCGAAGCGCCCGAACAGCGGGCGGTGGGGACTGCCTGCCCAGTCCCCACCGGCCAGTGGTCGCGCGAGAATCCCCAAGGAGCCGCCCGGCGGGCCCGGTCACCCGGTCAGCCCTGCTCCGGTGGCTCCGGCACGCCGATCACCGGCAGCAGGCGGACGGGGGCCGTGTGCAGCAGGGCTGGTGGCAGGAGAAGGAGCGGATCCAGATAGGTGGCCGCGCGGAGCAGGCCCCAGTGCAGGCAGACGACCGGGCAGTGGAAGGGGCCGGCCTCCACGACCCCCACCACCTGGCCGGCCGTGACCCTGTCACCCTTGCGCACCGACGCCCGCACGGGCTCGTACGTCGTGCGCAGCGCCGGATCACCCGTACCGTCCAGCTGGACCGAGACCACGCCGTGGCCGGCCACCCGGCCCGCGAAGGTCACCCGGCCCGGGGCGACCGCCCGTACAGGGGAGCCGGCCGGTGCGGCGAGGTCCACACCGCGGTGACCCGGGCCGTAGGGGGTCGCGGGCGGCTCCCAGCCGCGCACCACCAGGGGGCGTACCCCCACCGGCCACACCCGCCCCACCCGCGGCACGTCCCCTGCGCCGGACGCCGGAGCCCCGCCGGCCCCGCCTCGCTGCGCCGGCTGCCCACCGGGCCGCGCACCCGGGCGGCCCCGTGCTTCCGGGTGCGCATGGACACCCCGTGCGCCCGGGCGCGCAGGATCACCCGGCGCACCCGCCGCGCCGGTGGCCCGCCCCGCGAGCACCACACGCGTCCCCGGCACCACACGCGTCCCCGGCTCGCCGCCGGCCTCCACCCCGATGGGGCCCACCCGTGGGCGCATCCGCACAGGCGTTGCGACCGCCACCTCGGCAAACACTCCGGCGACGATCACCGTCACCCCCACCCAGACGGCCCCCCGCCCCCACATCACCCCGGCTCGAACCACCCGACCCCGACCCCCCGGCCGCCGCTGACCCACCCGGAACCCCTCCCCTCACACGACACACGACACACGACACACCGCGCCACCGCTCACGGTTCTCCCACCCCGAAGCCCGCCCCGCCCCCGCCCCTGCCCCCCGCCCCTTCGTGCACTCCAAGACCCCAAGACGCCGCTACACCTAAGACCCCCCACCCCGAGACCTGACATCCGAAGACCTCGCACGGCGAAAACCTCGCGCCCCGAAGACCTCGCCTCCACGGCCCCACCGCCCCCAAGGCCCCACCGCCCCCACGACCCCACCGACCTGACCCACGACCCCACCGAAACCCGACCCGACCCGACCAGCCCCACGACCCCACCGACCCGGCGGGACCCCCGCCCCGCACCCCCGCCCCCCGCCCCGCCCCCCGCCACCCCGAACCGCACCGAACCGCCTCGTACCCCCACCACCCCGAGCCGCCCCGCCCCCCGCCACCCCGAACCGCACCGAACCGCCTCGTACCCCCACCACCCCGAGCCGCCCCGACCCCCGCCCCCGAACCCCACAACCCCAAGATCCCACCCCCACCCGCCCACAAAGGGATCATGGCCGGGATCTGTGGACTACTCGCCGGTTGTGGACAACGGCGTCACCCCCCGCGTCCCCGTTCCCGTACACTTCTGATGGCGATCCGGGTCACCGGATCGACTTCGCACGCCCCGACATCCGCCCCTCACCGGCGATGTCCGCGCTTCTCGGTCCCTCGTGGCACAGCGCGCCGGGGCGTCAGGAGCGGCCGCCGTCCGGCGGGCGCGACAACCGAGAGCCAAGGAGAACACGGCCATGGCCGTCGTCACGATGCGGGAGCTGCTGGAGAGCGGCGTCCACTTCGGTCACCAGACCCGCCGTTGGAACCCGAAGATGAAGCGGTTCATCTTCACCGAGCGCAACGGCATCTACATCATCGACCTGCTCCAGTCGCTGTCGTACATCGACCGCGCCTACGAGTTCGTCAAGGAGACCGTCGCCCACGGCGGCACGGTCATGTTCGTCGGGACGAAGAAGCAGGCGCAGGAGGCCATCTCCGAGCAGGCCACCCGCGTCGGCATGCCCTACGTGAACCAGCGCTGGCTGGGCGGCATGCTCACCAACTTCTCGACGGTCTACAAGCGCCTGCAGCGCCTCAAGGAGCTCGAGCAGATCGACTTCGAGGACGTGGCCGCCTCCGGCCTCACCAAGAAGGAGCTGCTGGTCCTCTCCCGCGAGAAGGCCAAGCTGGAGAAGACCCTCGGCGGCATCCGCGAGATGTCCAAGGTGCCCAGCGCCGTCTGGATCGTGGACACCAAGAAGGAGCACATCGCCGTCGGCGAGGCCCGCAAGCTGAACATTCCGGTCGTCGCGATCCTGGACACCAACTGCGACCCCGACGAGGTCGACTACAAGATCCCGGGCAACGACGACGCGATCCGCTCCGTCACCCTGCTCACCCGGGTGATCGCCGACGCCGTCGCCGAGGGCCTCATCGCCCGTTCCGGTGTCGCCACCGGTGACTCCAAGCCGGGCGAGAAGGCAGCGGGCGAGCCGCTGGCCGAGTGGGAGCGTGACCTGCTCGAAGGTGAGAAGAAGGCCGACGAAGCCGGCGACAAGGCCGCGGACGCCGCCGAGCAGCCCGCCGAGGCCGCCCCGGCCGAGCAGCCGGCCGCGGACGCCGAGCAGGCCTGACGACCGCACGGTCGCCGGCGGCGGGACCGGTGGCACCGCCGGCCACCGCCCCGCCGCCGGCCCCGCGGGCGGGCGTGCCCGCGGGCCGGTGGGCCCGCACGGCCCGCCCCGGGACCCCCCGACCTTCCCGACTTCGAGAAAGACTCACAGACTGATGGCGAACTACACCACCGCCGACGTCAAGAAGCTCCGCGAGCTCACCGGCGCCGGCATGATGGACTGCAAGAAGGCCCTCGACGAGGCCGAGGGCAGCGTCGACAAGGCCGTCGAGCTGCTCCGCGTCAAGGGCCAGAAGGGTGTGGCCAAGCGCGAGGGCCGCTCCGCCGAGAACGGCGCCGTGGTCTCCAGGATCGCCGCCGACAACAGCAGCGGCGTCCTGCTCGAGCTGAAGTGCGAGACGGACTTCGTCGCCAAGGGCGAGAAGTTCCAGTCCGTCGCCAACGCGCTCGCGGAGCACGTCGCCGCCACCTCCCCGGAGAGCCTCGACGCGCTGCTCGCCTCCGAGATCGAGCCCGGCAAGACCGTCCAGGCCTACGTCGACGAGGCCAACGCCAACCTCGGCGAGAAGATCGTCCTGGACCGCTTCGCCCAGTTCGCGGACGGCTACGTCGCGGCGTACATGCACCGCACGATGCCCGACCTGCCGCCGCAGATCGGCGTCCTCGTGGAGCTCGACAAGGAGAACGCGGAGATCGCCAAGGACGTCGCGCAGCACATCGCCGCGTTCTCGCCGAAGTACCTCTCCCGGGAGGACGTCCCGGCCGAGGTCGTGGAGACCGAGCGGCGGCTCGCCGAGGAGACCTCCCGCAACGAGGGCAAGCCCGAGGCGGCGCTCCCGAAGATCGTCGAGGGCCGCGTCAACGGCTTCTTCAAGGAGGTCACCCTCCTCGACCAGCCGTTCGCGAAGGACAACAAGAAGTCCGTCCAGAAGGTCCTGGACGAGGCCGGTGTCACCCTGAAGCGCTTCACGCGCATCAAGGTCGGCATCTGAGTCCGTCACGCGACACGCGGGAGACCCCGCTAGGGTCGACCCAGCAGTCGCCGGCGCTCGGCGGACACGCCATGGGCCGCATGTGACGGACGAACGCAGATCCGACGAGGAGGCCATTGCCGCGCACGGGATGCAAGATCACCCACCGGCAGTGGCCTTCTTCGTCTGCGCACCACAAGGAGATCACCATGACCACCAAGGCCGCCCAGGGCGAGCACGGCGACGACGGCAAAGTGCCCGGACGCTTCCTGCTGAAGCTGTCCGGTGAGGCGTTCGCCGGCGGCGGAGGGCTCGGCGTCGACCCCGACGTGGTGCACAAGATCGCCCGCGAGATCGCGGCCGTCGTGCGCGACGGCTCGCAGATCGCCGTCGTCATCGGCGGCGGCAACTTCTTCCGCGGCGCCGAGCTGCAGCAGCGCGGCATGGACCGGGCCCGCTCCGACTACATGGGCATGCTCGGCACGGTCATGAACTGCCTCGCCCTCCAGGACTTCCTGGAGAAGGAGGGCATCGTCTCGCGCGTGCAGACCGCGATCTCCATGGGCCAGGTCGCCGAGCCGTACATCCCGCTGCGGGCGGTGCGGCACCTGGAGAAGGGCCGCGTGGTGATCTTCGGCGGCGGGACCGGCATGCCGTACTTCTCCACCGACACCACCGCGGCCCAGCGCGCCCTGGAGATCGACGCCGAGGCCCTCCTCATGGGGAAGAACGGCGTGGACGGCGTCTACGACTCGGACCCCAAGACCAACCCCGACGCGGTGAAGTTCGACGCGCTCGAGTACGGCGAGGTCATCACCCGTGACCTCAAGGTCGCCGACGCCACCGCCGTCACCCTCTGCCGCGACAACAAGCTGCCCATCCTGGTTTTCGAGCTTCTCAAGGAAGGGAATATCGCGCGGGCCGTCAAGGGTGAGAAGATCGGCACGCTCGTAAGCGACCAGGGCAGCCGGGCCTGAGCCGGCCCGCGCCCGGGTACCCGGCGCCGCGGGGCCCGGGCAGCCGGGTGCGCGATTCGGGAAACGGCTCCCTGAGGGGATGGACAAAGCCCTGCCGGGAGGACACCGTGCAGGAAACAGACACGACGCAGCCGGCCGCAGCCCGTGCGAAGCCGGGCCAGCTCAAGACACGCAGGAGCAAGTGGTGATCGAAGAGACCCTCCTCGAAGCCGAGGAGAAGATGGAGAAGGCCGTCGTGGTCGCCAAGGAGGACTTCGCCGCGATCCGCACGGGCCGTGCGCACCCGGCGATGTTCAACAAGATCGTGGCCGACTACTACGGCGCGATGACGCCGATCAACCAGCTCGCCTCGTTCTCCGTGCCCGAACCCCGGATGGCGGTGGTGACCCCGTTCGACAAGAGCGCCCTGCGCAATATCGAGCAGGCCATCCGCGACTCCGACCTGGGCGTCAACCCGAGCAACGACGGTCACATCATCCGGGTGGTCTTCCCGGAGCTCACCGAGGAGCGCCGCAAGGAGTTCATCAAGGTCGCCAAGACCAAGGGCGAGGACGCCAAGATCGCGATCCGCTCGGTGCGCCGCAAGGCCAAGGAGGCCATCGACAAGCTGATCAAGGACGGCGAGGTCGGCGAGGACGAGGGGCGGCGCGCCGAGAAGGAGCTCGACGACACCACCGCGAAGTACGTCGCCCAGGTGGACGAGCTGCTCAAGCACAAGGAATCCGAGCTGCTCGAGGTCTGATGAACGACTCTTCCTGGGGAGCGGCGTCCGGGGCGCCGTCCGGGGCCGGATACGCCGGCCCATGGCTCCCGCCCGACCAGGACTCCGCCGAACGGGCTGCCCGGACGGGTCCTGCGTACGATGCTTTCCGCGATGTGCCGCCGCAGCCGATGCAGACCCTGCAGGAGCCCATGCCCAGCGACTCCGAGCCCGACCCGGGCCCACAGCAGAAGAAGAGCGCCGGCCGTGACCTGGGCGCGGCCATAGGGGTCGGACTCGGGCTCGGCGCGGTGATCCTCGTGGCGCTCTTCGTGGTGAAGGCCGTCTTCGTCGGGGTGATCGTGGTCGCCGTCGTCGTGGGCCTCTGGGAGCTCACCTCGCGGCTGCGGGAGCGCAAGGACATCAACGCCCCCCTGGTGCCGCTCGCCGTCGGCGGCACCGCCATGGTGGTGGCCGGGTACGTCCGCGACACCGAGGGCGCCTTCGTGGCGGTGGCCCTCACCGCCCTCGCGGTCCTGGTGTGGCGGATGACGCAGCCGCCCGAGGGCTACCTCAGGGACGTCACCGCGGGTGTCTTCGCCGCCTTCTACGTGCCGTTCCTCGCGACGTTCGTCGCCCTGCTGCTGAGCGCCGGCGACGGGCCGCGCCGGGTGCTCACCTTCCTGATCCTGACGGTCGTCAGCGACACCGGCGCCTACGCGGTCGGCTGGCGCTTCGGCTCGCACAAGCTCGCCCCGCGGATCAGCCCCGGCAAGACCCGGGAGGGCCTGATCGGCGCGGTGGCCTTCGCGATGGTCGCGGGCGCGCTCTGCATGCAACTGCTGATCGACGGCGGCACCTGGTGGCAGGGCCTGCTGCTGGGCCTCGCGGTCGCCGCCAGCGCCACCCTGGGCGACCTCGGCGAGTCGATGATCAAGCGCGACCTCGGCATCAAGGACATGGGCACCCTGCTGCCCGGCCACGGCGGTCTCATGGACCGCCTGGACTCCCTCCTGCCCACCGCCCCCGTGGTGTGGCTGCTGATGGTGATCTTCGTGGGAGCCGCCTGACCCCTGGACGCCTGACCTCCGTGGACGCCGACGAAGGCCCGTTACCCCTTCGGGGGGTGGCGGGCTCTTCCTGTGGCTACTCCATGTCGCCTACCGGGGGCTAGATTCAGGTGCCCGGCGGGGATGGACGGATCATGTCCACCATGTACGACCGTGGCCGGCCAGGTGAACGCGGCGGTGACAGGCACGACCGGGACCGGCGTCGTGACCGCCGTGGTGGCAAACAGGACCGGAAGCGGCCTCCCAACCGCCTCGTGGAGTGGTATCAGGAGCGCTCCTCCTGGGCGCTCCGCGAGGAGATCCGCGCGGACGTGCGAAAACTGCGGGTGGTCCTCGCGGCGAAGGAAGCGAGGCTGAAAGAGGGAGCCGCCCAGCGGGGCGAAGGGTCTGCCAGGCGGGAGGAGGAGGCAGCCAAGCGGCTGGGAGAGGCCGCGAGGCTGAAGGAGGAGGCCGCCAGGCTGAAAGGGGAGGCCGCCAGGCGGGAAGAAGAGGCCGCCAGGCAGGACGAGGGGGCTACCAGGCGGGGCGAGGAGGCCGCCAGGAGGAGAGAGGAAGGCGTCAGGCCGCAAGAGGCGCGCCTTCCCGCGGACAAGGCCGCGATCATCAAGGGCATCCGCAAGGAACTGGTCAGGGCGGAAAGAGTCATCGCCTACCACCGGCACCTCCGCGGTGCGGCGAGTTCCCACATGACCGCCGCCCGGCTGCACTTCAACGCCGCCTATGCGCTGTGGCTGAGGCTCCTCGACCCCGACGACCTGAAGCCGTTCCTACCGCACCTGGTGACGGTGGTGGAGGACCACCTGGAGCCGCCCGACAAGCGCAGGCTCGCCGTGCAACAGATCGTGCGCGACCTGGAGAGCCGCAAGGCGGTGTTCGACGCACCGCGTGCGCTCACGATCATCGAAGCGGTCGGCGGGGCCCACGACGCCGCACACCGCGAGAAACTGCGGGCCGAGAGTTTCGTACGCATCCTGCTCTGGATGATCGTCATCGTGCTCGTCGCCGCGATCGCGGTCGCGGTGCTGGGCGCCGTCTCGCCCAGGGCCGTGCCGCTGTGCTTCAACCCACAGACGGTGCAGAGCTGGGGATTCAGCGAGAGCATGTACAAGGTCGTCTGCCCCACGGGGGCGTCAAGTCGGGACTTCCCCCTGTCCGCGACCGACAGGGAGAACAGGGACTTCGCGAATCGCATGGACTACCTGGTCGTCGAACTCGTCGGCATGGTGGCGGCGGGCATCGCGGCGACGACCGCGCTGCGGCGGATGCGCGGGACGGCCACCGCGTTCCCCATCCCGGTGGCGCTCGCCGTCCTGAAGCTGCCCGCCGGGGCACTCACCGCCGCCCTCGGGCTGCTGCTCATGGCCGGGGGCTTCGTGCCGGGCCTCAGCGCACTTGACTCCGCGCCGCAGATCATCGCCTGGGCGGCGATCTTCGGCTACGCGCAGGAACTGTTCACCGGATACGTCGACCGACGCGGGGCTGAGGTGCTACAGGCGGTGCACCAGTCCACGGATCCCCTGTACCCCGCCGGCACACTGACCCCCAGCGCTTCCATGGGCGGCTCGCCCTCCGGCGCTGCCGCGGTCAAGCCGTCGGACTGACCCGCGCCCTCGGTCGCCGCTCGCACGCGCCCCCGGCCACCCGGAACGATCTGCGACACTTGTCAGATCATGCCTGCACCCGGAGAACTCACCTTTGCCGCCCCCCGCGGGGCCAGGAAGCCGCCGCGGCATCTTGCCGATCTCACGCCCGCGCAGCGGAAGGAGGCCGTCGCCGCGATCGGGGAGAAGCCCTTCCGTGCCAAGCAGCTCTCGCAGCACTACTTCGCCCGGCTGGCGCACGACCCCGACCAGTGGACCGACATCCCCGCGGCCTCGCGGGGCCGGCTGCGGGAAGCGCTGCTGCCCGACCTGATGACCGTGGTGCGGCACATCAGCTGCGACGACGACACCACCCGCAAGACCCTGTGGCGGCTCTTCGACGGCGCCCTCGTGGAGTCTGTCCTGATGCGCTACCCGGACCGCGTCACCATGTGCATCAGCTCACAGGCCGGGTGCGGGATGAACTGCCCGTTCTGCGCCACCGGGCAGGCCGGACTGGAGCGGAACCTGTCCACCGCCGAGATCGTCCACCAGATCGTCGACGGCATACGGGCCCTGCGGAACGGCGAGATCGGCGGCGGCCGGGAGACCGGCGGAGCGGGCGGCCCCGCCCGGCTCTCCAACATCGTCTTCATGGGCATGGGCGAGCCGCTCGCGAACTACCCCCGCGTGGTCGGTGCCATCCGCCGCCTCACCGACCCCGAGCCGGACGGCCTCGGGCTGTCGCAGCGCGGTATCACCGTCTCCACCGTCGGCCTCGTGCCCGCCATGCACCGGTTCGCGGACGAGGGCTTCACGTGCCGCCTCGCCGTGTCGCTGCACGCGCCCGACGACGAACTGCGCGACACCCTCGTCCCCGTCAACACCCGCTGGAAGGTCCGCGAAGTGCTCGACGCCGCCTGGGAGTACGCGGCGAAGTCCGGCCGCCGGGTCTCGATCGAGTACGCCCTCATCCGGGACATCAACGACCAGGCCTGGCGCGGCGACCGGCTCGGGCGGCTGCTCAAGGGCAAGCGGGCCCATGTCAACCTCATCCCGCTCAACCCCACGCCCGGCTCCAAGTGGACCGCCTCACGCCCCGAGGACGAGAAGGCCTTCGTCGCCGCCATCGCCGCCCACGGCGTGCCCGTCACGGTCCGCGACACCCGTGGCCAGGAGATCGACGGGGCCTGTGGACAACTCGCAGGGGCCGAACGCTGAACTTGTACGCTGACCCCGTACACATATCCGCACAGCACACATCTGCACATTCCGACAGGGGAGCGCCACAGCGCTGAGAGTGCGGCACACGCGGACACCTCCGGGTGCTCCGGACGCGCTGCCGCAGACCCTCTGAACCTCGCCGTCGGGGGCAAGGGGCGCTCCCCGAGCGACCCCTGCCCCGGGTAGGAAGTTCGGTCACCACTCCAGCGGTTGCGCCCCGCCACCGCCCCAGGGACGGGGCGCCGGCCCAGCGGGGCCGCGACGGCGGGGCCGCGTCTTCTCCTGGTCAGCCAGGAGGAATCCAGTGAGCACCATCAAGAAGGCCGCGGCCGTCGCCCTGGCCACCGGGCTCGGCATGGGCGCGCTCGGCGCCTGCTCGGACTCCGGCAGCGCCGCACCGGGCTCCGGCTCCACGACCGTGACACTCGTCGCCCATGACTCCTTCGCCGCCTCCAAGAGCGTGCTGAGGGACTTCGAGAAGACCTCCGGCTACAAGGTCAGGGTGCTCAAGGACGGCGACGCCGGGGAAGCCGTCAACAAGGCCATCCTCACCAAGGACAACCCCCAGGGCGACGTCTTCTTCGGCGTCGACAACACCCTCCTGAGCCGTGCGCTCGACAACCACCTCTTCCAGCCCTACCGCGCGAACGGGCTCGACCTGGTCCGCCCCGAGTTCTGGGCCGACAGCGGGCAGCACTGGGTCACCCCCATCGACACCGGAAACATCTGCGTCAACTACGACAAGAGGTACTTCACCGCCCACCACCTCAAGCCCCCGGCCACCTTCGCCGACCTCACCCGGCCCGCCTACCGGAACCTCCTCGTCACGGAGAACGCCTCGACCTCCTCGCCGGGCCTCGGCTTCCTGCTCGGCAGCGCCGCCCAGTACGGCGCCAAGGGCTGGCCCGCCTACTGGACGAAGCTCAAGGCGAACGGCGTCAAGGTCGTCGACACCTGGGAGCAGGCGTACAACGAGGAGTTCTCCGGCTCCGCCGGCGGCAGGAAGGCGGGCGGCGACCGTCCCCTCGTCGTCTCCTACGCCTCGTCCCCGCCCTCCGAGGCCATCTACGCCCACCCGCAGCCCGCGACCGCCCCGACCGGCGTGGCCAAGGGCACCTGCTTCCGCCAGATCGAGTACGCCGGCCTGCTCGACCACGCCAAGAACGCCAAGGGTGGCAAGGCCCTGCTCGACTTCCTGATATCCAAGAAGTTCCAGGACGACATGCCGCTGAACATGTTCGTCGACCCGGTGCGCGAGACGGCCCAGCCGCCCGCGCTGTACCGGAAGTACGCCGTACAGGTCGACACCCCGCAGACGATGTCGCCCGGCGCCATCGCCCAGCACCGCGATCAGTGGGTCAGGACATGGACCTCCCTCGTCCTGAAGTGACGGACGGGCGGCCCACCCGCCGGTCCGTCATGGACGAGGAGACGCCTCGGCGGTCCCAGGAGGGCGAGCGGGCGCCGCGCGGATCAGGCGCGCGCGAGCGGGCGCCCCGTGAGGCCCCCGCCGGCGAGCCGGGTGCCCGCGGGGCCGGTGCGGAGCGCCCCGGACGGCTCGACGGCGCGGACGCACGGCACGCCGGCCGGCCTGGAGCGGACGAGCGGGGCGACCCCCGGCGCGTGCCGGACGGGGAGGGCACCCTCCGGCCCCGAGCGGACAGGGAGGCCACCCCCCGGGCCGTGCCCGGCGAGGAGGCCAACCCCCGGGCCGTGCCGGACGGGGAGGGCACTCGCCGAGCGGACGCGGACGCGGACGCGGACGCGGGCGCGGGCGTGCGGCTGCGGCGCAGCCGCCGGCCGGGGGCGGATCCGCGGCACCGGGGGCGGTCCGGGGCGGTGCGCCTCGGTCTGCTGGCCGTACCCGTCGCGTTCTTCGCGCTCTTCTTCGCCTACCCCGTCGCCGCGATCGTCGCCCGCGGTCTGCGGGCCGGCGGCGCCTGGCACATGGGACGGATCGGCACGGTGCTCGGCGACCCCGGCGTCGGGCACGTGCTCTGGTTCACCGTCTGGCAGGCGCTGGTGTCCACGGCCCTCACCCTGGTGCTCGCGCTGCCCGGGGCCTATGTGTTCGCGCGGCTCGACTTCCCGGGCAAGCGGCTGCTGCGCGCCGTGGTCACCGTCCCGTTCGTGCTGCCCACGGTCGTGGCGGGCAGCGCCTTCCTGGCGCTGCTCGGCCGCGGGGGGCTCCTCGACCAGCTGTGGGGCGTGCGGCTGGACACCACCGTGTGGGCCATCCTGCTCGCGCACGTCTTCTTCAACTACGCCGTCGTCGTCCGCACCGTCGGCGGCCTGTGGGCACAGCTCGACCCCCGTCAGGAGGAGGCCGCGCGGATGCTCGGCGCCTCGCGGCGGGCGGCCTGGCGGGCCGTGACGCTGCCCGCGCTGGCGCCGGCCGTGGCCGCCGCCGCCCTCATCGTCTTCCTGTTCACCTTCACGTCCTTCGGGATCGTGCAGATACTCGGCGGTCCCGCCTTCTCCACCGTCGAGGTCGAGATCTACCGGCAGACGGCGGAGCTCTTCGACCTGCCGGCCGCCGCCGTGCTCACCCTGCTGCAACTCGCCGCCGTCCTCGCCATCCTCGCCGTGCACGCCCGGACCGTCCGCCGCCGCGAGCGCGCCCTGCACCTGGTGGACGCGGGCGGCACCGCACGGCGGCCGCGCGGCGCGGCGCAGTGGGCCCTGCTCGGCGCCGTCCTCGCCACCGTCTGCGCCCTGCTCCTGCTGCCCCTCGCCGTGCTCATCCAGCGCTCCCTGCGCACCGCCGACGGCTACGGCCTCGCCTACTACCGCGCGCTGGGCTCCGCCGACGGCGGCGTCTTCCTCGTACCGCCCATCGACGCCGTCGCCAACTCCCTGGAGTACGCGCTCGCCGCCACCGCCATCGCCCTGGTGGTGGGCGGGCTCGCCGCCGCGGCCCTCAGCCGGCGCGCCGGGGCGCTGCTGCGCGGGTTCGACGCGCTGCTGATGCTGCCGCTCGGGGTCTCCGCCGTCACGGTCGGCTTCGGCTTCCTCATCGCGCTCGACCGGCCACCGCTCGACCTGCGCTCCTCCTGGATCCTGGTGCCGCTCGCGCAGGCCCTCGTCGGGGCCCCGTTCGTGGTGCGCACCATGCTGCCCGTGCTGCGTGCCGTGGACGACCGGCTCCGGCAGGCCGCGGCCGTGCTCGGCGCGTCGCCGCCGCGGGTCTGGCGCGAGGTCGACCTGCCGATGGTGCGCCGTGCGCTGCTCACCTCCGCGGGTTTCGCGTTCGCCGTCTCCCTGGGCGAGTTCGGCGCCACCGTCTTCATAGCCCGGCCCGACCGGCCCACCCTGCCGGTGGCCGTGGCCCGGCTGCTGGGCCGGGCGGGCGACCTCAACTACGGGCAGGCCATGGCGCTCTCCGTGGTGCTGATGGTGGTGTGCGCGCTCGCGCTCCTGCTGCTCGAACGCGTCAGGACCGACCACACGGGAGAGTTCTAGATGCCCACGGGAGCCACGGGAGCCACGGGAGCCACGGGAGAGATCCGGATGCTCACGCTCGACGCCGCCACCGTCCGCTACGGCAGGGCCGCCGCCCGGCCCGCCCTGGACGGGGTGGACCTCACGGTCGCCGAGCACGAGATCGTCTGCGTGCTCGGCCCCAGCGGCAGCGGCAAGTCGACGCTGCTGCGCGCCGTCGCCGGCCTCCAGCCGCTGGACGCGGGCCGGGTGCTGCTGGCCGGCCGCGACCAGCGGGGCGTGCCGCCCCACCGGCGCGGCGTCGGCCTGATGTTCCAGGACCACCAGCTCTTCCCGGGACACGACGTCGGCGGCAACGTCGCCTTCGGGCTGCGGATGCACGGGGTGCCGCGCCGGGAGCGGGACGAGCGTGTCGCGCGGCTGCTGGAGCTGGTCGGGCTGCCGGGCGCCGAGCGGCGGCCCGTCACCGCGCTCTCCGGCGGCGAGCAGCAGCGGGTCGCGCTGGCCCGCGCGCTCGCCCCGCGACCCCGGCTGCTGATGCTCGACGAGCCCCTCGGCCAGCTCGACCGCACCCTGCGCGAACGCCTCGTGGTCGAGCTGCGGGAACTCTTCGCCGAGCTGGGCACCACCGTGCTCGCCGTCACCCACGACCAGGGTGAGGCGTTCGCGCTCGCCGACCGGGTCGTGGTCATGAGGGACGGCCGCATCGCCCAGTCGGGCACCCCCCTGACGGTCTGGCAGCGGCCCGCCGACGCGTTCGTGGCCCGCTTCCTCGGCTTCGAGAACGTCATCGACGCCCGAGTCGGCGGCGAGGCCGCCGACACCGCCTGGGGGAAGCTGCCCGTGCCGGCCGGCACCGCGCAGGGCGAGTGCCGCCTGCTGGTGCGCCCGGCGGGCGTCCGGCTCGGGCCCGCCGAGGCGGGTCTGCGCTGCACCGTCACGGCGCGCACGTTCCGCGGCAGCCACGTCGCCGTCCGCCTCGCCCCGCACGACGGCGGCCCCCGCCTGGAGGCGGCCTGCCCGCTGCGGGACGCGCCCGAGACCGGGGCGGAGGTGGGGGTGGCGTTCGACGCCGCGGACATCGTCGTGCTGCCGTGACCGTGCGCGTGCGGTGCGGGCCTGACCTGTCCGGACGGCGGACCGCGTGACGCACGGCCGCGGACCGGGCTCGGCCACGAGCGGTACTGCGCCGAAGCGGTGGAGCAGACCCGGCTGCCGCGTGCCGTGCCCGCCGCCGGCGCCGACCTCACGGCACCCGTTCCGACCTGCCCCGACCGGACCCCGGACACGCTGATGCGGCACGTCGGCGGTGCCGTCCGCCGGATGGAGGCCATGGTCCGCACCCAGGGCGGAGGAACCACCCGAGGACGGCGTGCCCGGCTCCCGCGGCCCCTACGAGGACGGCGCCGCCGGGCCCGGGGCGCTCGGAGCGCTCGGGGCGCACCAAGCGGCTTCCGAGCCCCGAAAGGGGCGCGGGGAACCGCGCGGAGCCCCGAAAGGGGCGCGGGGAACCGGCGCGAACGGCCACGACGATGCCCGCGCGCCGCCACCGGCCCAAGGAGGCTGCCCGGGCCGTTCAGGCCATCCGGGCCAGCGCGTCCGGTGCCTCCTCTACGGAGTCGACCAAGGCGATCCGGTGCTCCATGGACCGCTCACGCGCGAGGGCTTGGAGCAGCGGCCACGCCGGCAGGCGCTCGGTCCAGTGGGCGCGGTCGACCAGCACCATCGGCGTCGGCTCGCCGCGCGACTCGTAGTAGTTGGGCGTGGCGTTGTCGAAGATCTCCTGGACCGTGCCCGCGGCGCCGGGCAGGAACACCACGCCGGCGTTCGAGCGGGCGAGCAGGCCGTCCTCGCGGAGGGCGTTGGCGAAGTACTTGGCGATGTGCGCCGCGAACGCGTTCGGCGGCTCGTGCCCGTAGAACCAGGTGGGGATGCCTATCGAGGCACCTCCTCCGGGCCAGCGGGAGCGTATCTCGAAGGCGACCGTGGCCCAGTCCGTCACCGAGGGCCTGAACGAGGGCGCCTTGCCGAGGAGTTCGAGGGACTCCGTCAGCATCGCGTCGTCGAAGGGGGCCGCGTACGCGCCGAAGTTGGCCGCCTCCATCGCACCGGGACCGCCGCCCGTCGCCACCGTGAACCCGGCTCTGGCGAGGGTCCTGCCGAGCCGTGCCGCGCCGGCGTAGGCGTCCGTGCCGCGCGCCATGGCGTGGCCGCCCATCACTCCCACCACCCGCGCGCCCACGACGAGTTCGTCCAGGGCGTCCGAGACGGAGTCGTCGTGCACGGCACGCAGCATCGACGAGAAGACATCGCCGTCGGAGCCGGTCCGCCGGAACCACGCGTACGCGCGCGCGTCCGGCGTCGTCTCATAGCCCTTGGAGAGTCCGTCGAAGAGTTCGCCGGGCGTGTAGAGCAGCCCGCGGTACGGGTCGAACGGCAGGCCCGGCACCGGCGGGAAGACCAGCGCGCCGGCCTCGCGCACGCGTGCCGCCGCCTGCTCGGCCATCGGGCAGCCGAGGAAGACGGCACCCGGCACCTCGGCGGTCAGCAGCGCGTCCGTGCGGGCCGTGAGGTCGACGCCCTGGACGCGGTATCCGGTCAGGGAGCCGCCGTCGGCCAGTACCGAGTCGAACTCGGCGAGCGTCTCGATCTCGCGGTCGGTCTCGTACCCGGTTCCCGCGCCACGGGGTGACGCGGACGGCGGCGTGGCGCCCGGGGACGCGGTGGATGACGGCGGGGCGGCGGGGCTGGTCTCGTCAGTCGGCTGCACCCGCCCATGCTAGGCAGCGTGCCGGCGGTGGCCGGCCGGACCCCCGGGGCCGAAGCCACCGGCACCCGAGCGCCGTTCGGCACGGGAGCGGCTGTGCGGCACGGGAACGCCCCCCGCGCGCTCCCGTGCCGAAGGGCGCGCTCCCTCAGCCCTCGATTGCCGCCGGATCCATCCACACGACCTCCCAGGTGTGCCCGTCCGGGTCGTCGAAGGCGCGGCCGTACATGAAGCCCAGGTCCTGCGTCTTGCCGGACGCGGTGCCGCCGAGGGAGATCGCGCGGTCCACCAGTTCGTCGACCTTCTCGCGGGCCGGGGCGCTCAGGCAGAGCAGCACCTCGGAGGTGGTGGTGGCGTCCGCGACCGCCTTGTCGGTGAACTCCTGGTAGCGCTCCCTGGTCAGCAGCATCGCGACGATGGTGTCGCTGATCACCACGGAGGCGCAGTCGTCGGTCGTGAACTGCTTGTTCAGGGTGTAGCCCAGCTCCGTGAAGAACTTCTTGCTGACCTCGATGTCGTTCACGGGCAGATTGACGAAGATCATCTGCTGGTACACGGGTCCCTCCCGGGATGTCGCTGTGCGCCGCCGCGGCCGGCGCCCGCGTGCTCACGCGGCCGGTGCGGTACGGCCCTACGCAGTGGTGGACCGCACCGCCGTTCGGAACTCATCGCTCTCGGGACGAGGACTTCGAGAACTTCCGGGGGCCCACTTCGGGCGCGGGGCGCCAGGCCCGCGACGCCTGCGAGGCCCACGAGGCGCTTGAGGCCCGGACGCCCTTGAGGCCCGCGACGGCTGCGAGGCTTCGAGGAGTGTCAGGGGCAGGGCGGGTGCGGTCGCCGCGGGCCGGAGCGCGGTCGGCCCCCGGCACAGCCCCCCAGCACAGCCCCCCAGCACAGCCCCCCGGCTCGGCTCTCCCGGCGAACGCCCCTCTCAGCCCCCCAGCGGCACCGCGGCCAGCGCCGACACCCCCCAGGTCAGCGGCAGGAACACGGCCAGCAGGGCCGCCGCGCGCAGGGCCACCGCCGTGCGCAGCAGCCGGGGCGGCGCGCCGAGCCGCAGCAGGGCCGCCGTCGTGTCGGCGCGCGCCCTGCGCACCTCCAGCGCGGCGATCAGCAGGGTGGCGAACGTGCAGCCCGCGACGATCAGGGCGCCGAGCAGGCTCAGTGGTCCCGTTCCGGGCTGCTCGCGGTCGTACAGCGCGGCGGCCGCGTAGCCGCCGGACGCCACGGCGCACACCACGCCGAGCGGCCGGCCGAGCCGCCGTGCCTCCTGTTGCAGGATGCGCCCCGCGAGCAGGCGCAGTGCGCTGGGCCGGGCCGTCTGGAGCAGCCGGCCGGCGAGGTGGGTGAGGGCGGGCCCGGCCAGCGCGAGACCGAGCGCCGTCAGGCCCCAGCCGGCCAGAACGCCCAGGGAGCCGTTGGCCAGCCCGTTCGGCAGCGGCAGTCCGTCCGAGGGCCGCTGGGTGCCGCCCGCCCACAGCTCGGCGGCGAAGCCGGCCACCAGGAGCGCGACGCCCGTGGCGAGCCCGGCCGGGCGCCGCGCGGGCGCCGGCGGCCGGTCGGCGTCCTCCAGGGCGTCCGCCTCCTCGGCGCCGCGCCCGTGGGCCGGCCCGGGCCGGGGCCGCAGCGCGAGGGCGGCGGCGGCCGCGGCGGCCACCGGGACGGGCACGAGCAGCGTGAGGACGCCGGCCACCGGCAGCGGCCGGCCTGCGGCGAGCAGCCCATCGGCGGCGCCGTGGAACGGCAGGCCGCCCAGGTTCCCGCGCAGGTGCAGGAAGAGCAGCAGCGCGAGCACGGACCCCACGGCGCAGCTGAGCGCGGTGGAGAGCACGGAGAGCACCATGAGCCGGTGCGGGCCGAGGCCGACCGCGAACAGCGCGGAGCGCGGGCGCGTGCCGGGGTCGCTGCGGGCGACGGCCACCGCGAGGTCCACCGTCGCCACCAGCGGGGCGAGGCACCACAGCAGCCGGAAGAGGGCGTTCTGCGGGGTCTGCGGATGGCCCAGCGCATACCCGAGGGTGCACAGCAGCAGGAAGCCGGTGCCGCCCGCCGCCACGGACACCAGCAGCCGGCGGAGCTGGACGGCGGGGTGGGCCCCGCGGGCTAGACGGAGAGCGAGCACGCGGCCTCGCCCTCCGCCCCGGCGCCGTGGGGCACGCCACCGGTGGCCCGCCCGTCGAGCAGGGACACCGACCGGTCGGCGAGCGCGGCGGTGTGCTGGTCGGAGGTGGCCAGCACGACGGTGATGCCGCGCGCGCGTGCCGCGGTCAGCACGGTGCGCAGCACATGGTCGTGGTCGGCGTGGTGCAGCGGCGCGGTCGGCTCGTCCGCGAAGAGCACCGCGGGTCCCGCGACCAGGGCGCGGGCCACGGCCACCCGCTGCCGCTGCGCCTGCGTGAGGGCGTAAGGGCGCTTGCGCGCGCAGTGGGCGATGTCCAGGTGGCCGAGCCACTCCAGGGCGGTCGCGCGGGCCGTGCGGTGCGCGCTGCCGGACAGCAGCAGCGGCAGGGCGGCGTTCTCCCAGGCGGTCAGCTCGGGCACCAGGCCGGGGCGCGGGCCGACCCAGCCGAACCGCTCGCGCCGCAGCCGCTCCCGGGCCGGCCTGCCGAGGGTGTGCACGCCGGTGCCGCGGAACCACACCTCGCCCTGGTCCGGCACGAGCTGCCCGGACAGGCACCGCAACAGGGTGGTCTTGCCGCTGCCGCGGGGGCCGCTGACCGCCAGGATCTCACCGTCCCCCGCCGCCAGGGAGACCTCGGCGAGTGCGGGGGAGCCGTGGTACGTGACGGTCAGGGCATGCGCCGTGAGCACGTCGTTGTCCGGCGGGGCCGCCATGGCGAACACCTCAGTTTCCGCTCAGAGCCGTCAGTCCCCCCGAAACGGCGTGAACTTAACATGCAGCCGCCCCCGCGCCCGGCAGTTCCGCGGCCGTCCGTCCCCCGTACGGCCCAGCTCGCACGGGCCGCCGCCGCGTAACCGCGGGCACACCCATCTCACCCGAAAAGGTGACCGGCGGCCGGCGTCGGCACTGCGCCGGCCGTGGCCGCTCCGCGCCCGGGCAGACGCACCGGCCGCCCCCGGCGGCCCGTCCGCCGGCCGCTCTCGTGCGCGCCGCTCGCGCCCCTGGAGGCGGCCGGGCAGGGGACTAGGGTGGTGCCGAAGACGTCTCACCCTGTGGACAGCTGAACGCATGACCCCGTAAACATGCTGAACACCCTGAACAACTGGACATCTGGGCATCCGACAGGAGGGCCGGCAATGACCACCGAGCTGCGTCCGCTGCGCACGCTACGCAACTACATCAACGGCGAGTTCCGCGAGGCCGCGGACGGGCGCACCACGGAGGTCGTCAATCCGGCCACCGGTGAGGCCTACGCCACCGCGCCGCTGTCCGGCCGGGCGGACGTCGACGCCGCCATGGCGGCCGCGGAGGCGGCGTTCCCGGCCTGGCGCGACCTGATCCCCGCGGAACGGCAGAAGGCCCTGCTGAAGATCGCCGACGCGTTCGAGGAGCGCGCCGAAGACCTGATCGCCGCCGAGGTCGAGAACACCGGCAAGCCCGTCGGCCTCACCCGCACCGAAGAGATCCCGCCCATGGTCGACCAGATCCGGTTCTTCGCCGGCGCGGCCCGGATGCTGGAGGGGCGCTCCGGAGGCGAGTACATGGAGGGGCTGACGTCGTTCGTGCGGCGGGAGCCCATCGGCGTCTGCGCGCAGGTCGCGCCCTGGAACTACCCCATGATGATGGCGGTGTGGAAGTTCGCGCCCGCGCTCGCGGCCGGGAACACGGTCGTGCTGAAGCCGTCCGACACCACGCCCGCGTCCACCGTCCTGATGGCCGAGATCATCGGCTCGATCGTGCCCAAGGGCGTCTTCAACGTCATCACCGGCGACCGTGACACCGGCCGCCTGATGGTGGAGCACCCCACCCCGGCCATGGCGTCCGTCACCGGCTCCGTGCGGGCCGGCCGGGAGGTCGCAGGGTCCGCGGCGCAGGACCTCAAGCGCGTCCACCTGGAGCTGGGCGGCAAGGCCCCGGTCGTGGTCTTCGACGACCTCGACGGCGCCGCCCTCGCCAAGGCCGTCGAGGACATCGCCGTGGCGGGCTTCTTCAACGCCGGGCAGGACTGCACCGCCGCCACCCGCGTCCTGGTCCACGAGAACATCCACGACGAGTTCGTCGCGGCGCTCGCCAAGACCGCCACCGAGACGAGGACCGGGCAGCCCGACGACGAGGACGTCCTCTACGGGCCGCTCAACAACGCGAACCAGCTCGCGCAGGTCGCCGGGTTCATCGACCGGCTGCCCGCGCACGCCAAGGTCGAGGCGGGCGGCCACCGGATCGGCGACAAGGGCTACTTCTACGCCCCGACCGTCGTCTCCGGCCTCAAGCAGGACGACGAGATCGTCCAGAAGGAGGTCTTCGGCCCGGTCATCACCGTCCAGCCCTTCACCGACGAGGCCCAGGCCATCGCTTACGCGAACGGCGTCGAGTACGGGCTCGCCTCCTCGGTGTGGACCAAGGACCACGGGCGCGCGATGCGCCTGTCCAAGGCGCTCGACTTCGGCTGCGTCTGGATCAACACCCACATCCCGCTGGTCGCGGAGATGCCGCACGGC
This sequence comes from Streptomyces sp. DSM 116793, assembly GCF_057320905.1. Classification (NCBI taxonomy): domain Bacteria; kingdom Bacillati; phylum Actinomycetota; class Actinomycetes; order Kitasatosporales; family Streptomycetaceae; genus Streptomyces; species Streptomyces sp. DSM 116793. The sequence goes on from NZ_CM170494.1 coordinate 7,011,708, forward strand.
GGCTTCAAGAAGTCCGGCTACGGAAAGGACCTGTCCGCGTACGGCTTCGAGGACTACACGCGCGTCAAGCATGTGATGACGTCGCTGGAGTTCTGAGACGAGCAGTTCCGGCGGCCGGCGACGGCGGCCCTGTGCATCGGACTCCGGCTCGGCGAGGCCGTGGACGCGCAGGCGACGCCGCCGCTGGAACACGCGGGCGAGCGGCCGGTCGGCGCGGGGGCGGTTTGGGTGAGCGCCCTGGCGTGCCGGCCCGCCGGGAGCGCTCAGTCGGTAGCCGCTCCGTCACGTGACCGGGCAGCCGTTGAGTATCCGGACAGCCGCCGAGGCGGGCAGTCGCCTCAGCCGGACGGCGTCGCCGGCCGAGCCGTGGCGCCGGCTCGGCGCGTCCGCAGTGCGTGCAGCACGTCGACGCGGTTGGTCGTGATGGCGTCCACGCCCAGCGCGAGCAGCCTCCGCATCGCTCTGCCGGTGTCCGGCGTCCACACCGACAGCAGCCGGCCGCCGGCGTGCACCCGGGCCGCCAGGTCCCGGTTCACCAGGCCGAAGCGGTAGTTGAGCCAGCGCGGCGCCACCGCGTCGAGCAGCGCGGGGCGCGGCGCGGCCGGAGTGGTCCAGGTGAGGGCGATCTCGGCGCCCGGATCCGCGGCGCGCACCGCCAGCATGGCCCGCGCGCCCCCGCAGTAGTACACGCGCTCGCCGGCCCCCTGCTCGCGCACCACTCCCAGCACCCCGCGCACCGTGGCCGGCGAGGCGTCCGGCAGGTCGATCAGCACCCGGGCCGCCGCGTCCCGCTCCATCACCGCCCCGAGGGCCTCCGCCAGCGTGGGCACCCCGCCGCCGGTCAGCTCCGTGACCTCCGCCGCGGTGAGCCGGGACAGCGGGGCGTCGTGCTCCCACAGCCGCTCCAGGGTGGCGTCGTGCAGTAGCACGGGAACGCCGTCGCGGGTCAGCCGGACGTCGATCTCGACGGCGTCCGCGCCCCGGTCGAGCGCGGAGCGCACGGACGGCAGGGTGTTCTCGCGCCTGCGGTACGGATCGCCCCGGTGGGCGACGGCGGTCACGGTGTGCATGGGCCCATTGTGGTACGGGCCCCGAGCCCCCGAGCCGTGGCGGTTCGGGATCCCGGGCCACCGGCCCCTCCTGGCCCGCACTGGCCCGCCGTCGCCGCGGGTCCGGTGGCCGGTCCGCCGTGGTCCGCGGGCCCGGTGGCCGGTCCACCGCCCCAGGCCGGTCCGCCGCCCCGGGCCGGGCGCCGTCCCCTCCGTCGCCCGTGCGCTCAGCCCTTCACCGGCGCGGCCGACGGCCATGCCGCGGTGTACGCGTCGATCTCGGCCGCGATCGCGGCCTTGCCCGCCGGGTCCAGGAACGACGCCTCGACCGCGTTCTTCGCGAGCGCCGCCACGCCCTGCTCGTCCAGCCCGAGCAGCCGCGCCGCGATCTCGTACTCGGTGTTGAGGTCGGTGCCGAACATCGGCGGGTCGTCGGAGTTGACGGTGACCAGCACGCCGGCGTCCACCATCGCCTTGATCGGGTGCTCGTCCAGGGTGCGCACCGCGCGGGTGGCGATGTTCGAGGTGGGGCAGACCTCCAGCGGGATCCGGTGCTCGGCGAGGTGGGCGAGGAGCTTCGGATCCCGCGCGGCGCTGGTGCCGTGCCCGATGCGCTCGGCCCGCAGGTCGCGCAGGGCGTCCCAGACGGTCTCGGGCCCCGTGGTCTCCCCGGCGTGCGGCACGGAGTGCAGGCCCGCCGCGATGGCCCGGTCGAAGTACGGCCTGAACTGCGCCCGCGGCACGCCCATCTCCGGCCCGCCCAGCCCGAACGCCACCAGGCCCTCCGGCCGCAGCCCGTCCGTCACCGCCAGCCGGGCGGTCTCCTCGGCGGCGGCGAGGCCCGCCTCGCCGGGGATGTCGAAGCACCAGCGCAGCACGGTGCCGAAGTCCGCCTCGGCGGCCGTCCGGGCATCCTCTATGGCCGCCATGAAGGCGCGTTCGTCCATGCCGCGACTCGTCGACGAGTAGGGGGTGACGGTCAGCTCGGCGTAGCGCACGTTCTGCCGGGCCATGTCCCGGGCGATCTCGTACGTCAGCAGGCGGATGTCCTCCGGGTCGCGGATCAGGTCCACGACCGAGAGGTAGACCTCGATGAAGTGCGCGAAGTCCGTGAACGTGAAGTACTCCGCGAGCGCCTCCGGATCGGTGGGCACCAGGGTGCCGGTGTGGCGCGCGGCGAGGGCGGCGACGATACGCGGGGAGGCGGAGCCCACATGGTGCACGTGCAGTTCGGCCTTGGGCAGTCCGGCGATGAAGGCGTGCAGGTCGGTCAAGGTCCCTCCCCGGGATGGGCGCCCGGCCCGGGCGCGGTGATCGGCTGATCGGTGGTGCCGGCTCATCGTAGGCGGCCGTGTCACCTGCGGCGGGCCTGGCCCGTAGCATGACGGGACGAACGAGAGGGGGGCAGTCCATGCCAGAGGGAGCACCGCCCGCGGGCGATCCGGAACAGCCCGCGGGTGACCCGGCGGAGCGGGGCGGCTTGGGGGTGCCGCCGGAGCGCGGGACGTCCCTGGAGAAGCCGCGCGCCGGTGCCGCGCCGCCCCCGCACGCCAGCGCGCCGGGCGCACGGGCGCACGGCACCGCCACCGGGGACGCCCCAGCATCCGGCACGGTGCCGGGTGCGCCAGCCCCCGGCACCGCACCGGGCGCCCCCGGCACCTCGGCCACCGCCCCCACCGCCGGGGCGCCCCACGTGCCCATACCGGCGCCGCGGCCCGCCACGGCACCGACACCGACGCAGGCGTCCAGCACACCACCGCCGCCGTCCACGGCACCGTCCCAGCCACCCGGGCACCCGCCGGAAGCCACCGGACATCCCGCAGGACCCGCCGGGCACCCCTTGGGATCCGCCGGGCAGCACGAAGTGCCCGGCAGCCCTTCGCAGCCGCCCGCACAGGCCTACGGCGGTCCCTCGCGGCCGTACGGACCGCCCTCGCCGGTTGAGCGGCAGCAGTCCGCCTGGCCGCCCCCGCAGGGCTCCGCGGGGCCGCCCCCGCAGGGTTCCGCGGCGCCGCAGCAGGGCCTGCACGACCAGCAGACGATCGTCGGGGTCCCGCCCTTGGCCGGCCATGCCACCGCGCCCGGCTTCCCGCCGGCCGGCGCGCCCGGGGCTGTGCCGCCCCCGCCCATGGCCCCCTCGGGCCCCGGCACCGGGTACGGTCACCCCGGCCCGGGCCCCGGCTACCCGGGTGCCCCGATGGGCGGCCCCGGCGCACCCGGGTACCCCGGCTATCCGGCCGGCGCCGGCTATCCCGGGAGCTACCCCGGATACGGCTGGCCGGGCATGGGCATGCCACAGAACGGCCAGGGCACCGCCGCCCTGGTGCTGGGCATCCTCTCCGTCTGCCTCTGCTGGGTCTACGGTGTGGTCTCCCTGGCCCTCGGCATCCTCGCCGTGGTCTTCGGCGTGAAGGGCCGCAAACGGGTCGAACGGGGCGAGGCCACCAACGGCGGCCAGGCCCAGGCCGGTTTCGTGCTGGGCATCATCGGCATCATCCTGGCGGTGGTCGTGGTGATCGCCCTTGCCGTCGCGATATCCGAGTCCGGAGACGACGACTACGGCACCGACGGCGGCTACGGCTACTCGGCCGACCTGACGGCCGCGCACCACCCGCACTGACGGCCGCGCACCACCCGCCGGGCCTCCGACCGGACCGGTCCGGACCCATCCTTACCCCGCCGGACGCTGAGTCCGCCGCCGCACCGGCGCGCCAGTCCGCGGGTTCGCCGGTCCGCCGGCCGCCGACCCGCGGGTCGGCCGACGCACCGGCGAACAGCACACCGGCGACACCGCACCGCGGCCCCCGTGCACCACCGCACCAGCGGGATCCGCACGCCGGCGGGATCCGCGCACTCGCGGGACCCGCGTACCAGCGGGATCCGCGCACCCACGCACTCGCGCGCCTGCGGGGCCAGCGCACCTGCGCACCCGCGGGCCAGCGCACCTGCGCCCCCACGCCCCCGCGGGACCAGCGCACCCGCGGAACCCGTGCACCCGCGCACAACCACGCCCGGCGCACGACGCGCCCCCGCGCACCGGTGCTCTGGCTCGTTCCGCTCCTCCCGCCGCACACCTCCGCGTTCCTAAGATGCGGGAATGCATCGGGACCTCCTGAGCGCGCTGGCCGGCGGTGACCCGGAGCCGCTCGGCCACTGGCTGGCGAGCCACGGCGTGCGCACCGGGCGGCTGCGCGACCTGCCGCGCTGGAACACCGGGCAGGGCGCGGAGCGCCGGCCGTCCGCCCGCCGCCCGCCGGACCGCACCGGCGAGGTGGCCGAGGCGCTGGCCGCGGAACTGCCGAGGGTGTGCGACGAGCCCGGCGGCCCCGCCCTGCTCCTGCTCCACCTGCTGTACGAGGTCGAGCAGGCCTGGGAGGTCTCGTACCACTTCGGCCTGCTGTGGGACACGCTGCGCGCCACCGAGCGCCTGCTGCGCTCCGGGCAGGTCCGGGTGCCGCCCCGCGAGCGCGACGCGGTGGACGCCGTGCTGTCCGCCCTCACGGTCCTCGACCACCGGATCAGCGCCGAGAACGCGATGGTGAGCTGCCGCCTCGACGGCCTGGCCGCGGCCTGCGACGACGCCACCCGCGGCGCCCGCCGGACGGCCCGGCTGGCCGCCCGGCTCACCGGCTTCCCCGCGCTCGGCGACCACCTCTCCGCGGCCGCGGAGAAGTGGGAGACGTACTGCACGGCGGTCGCGGCGGCGGCCCGGGGCGCCCGGGAGTTCCTGCGCTCCGGCACCCCGCTGGGCGAGGTGATCCGCGTCCTGGGGGCCGCGGAGGCGCACCCGGCCCTGTCCAGCGTCGACCGCAGCGAACTACGGGCGCACCGCTTCAGCCTGCTGCGGCTCGACGCCCGCCGCAACGACGTCTGGCTGACCGTGGACCACGGCACGCTGGTCTACCTCTACCCGTTCGCCGTCCGCGGCATCGGCGCCGAGCAGGCGGTGGACGAGGTCCGGCGGCACGCCGCGGACTGGACACTCGGCGGGACGAGAGAGCTGACCGTCTCCACCTCGCTGGACATGGACGACATCTGGGACGGCTCGGACTCCCGCGGCAGACGTTACGAGGGCGCGGCCATCACCCTCCCCGACGTCGTCGTCCGGGGCCTCGACGGAGCCCGGCTCGCCTCCGTGGCCGCGCAGGTCCGGTTCTCCGAACTGGGCAACCACGCCATACGCTTCGAGGCGGAGATCACCGCCACCCCCGCCCACGAGCTGTACGCCATGATGTTCCGCGGCGCCCCCGAGCACGGCCAGGGGCGGGTCTCCTTCCGCACCGGCGCCCCCGGCCCGGCGGCGAGGACCTGGCCGCGCCTGTCCCACCTCGCCGTCGCCCTCGCGGAGGACGTCGAGCGTGAGCTGCGGCGGGCCCTTGCCGGCGGCGGCCCGGAGCCGTCGCCGGGTGCGGACGGCCGGCGGTTCTCCGGCGTACGGACGGTCAGCAGGCCCGGCATGTACCAGCTCGTGCTCAGCGTGGACGCCGCGTCCACCGCGGTGGGTCCGCACGGGGCCGGCACCCCCAGGGAGGTCAGGACGACGGCGGAGGCGCTGGCGGCGGGCGGCGCGGAGGTGCTCGTCAACCCGGTGCCGTCGCAGATGGGCTCGGTCGCCGACTGGATACGGTTCCCCACCGAAGTGGAGCACGCGGCCGTCGCCCGGGGGCTCAGCGAGGAACTCGTCGTGCGCACCCCCAACACCACCCTGCTGGTCTCCCTGGGCCAGCCGGAGTTCATCAGCGCGGGCCGGGTCGACCTCGCCGAGTTCACCGCGTCCCTGGACGGCCTCTTCGCGGGCTGGTCCGACGAGCTCGCCGGCCACTACGAGCGGATCCAGCTCCTGCACCGCCGGAGCCTCGCCCTGGCCGGCGGCCCCGTGGCGAGCGTCGCCGAGCTGACGGAGCTCTCCCAGGAGGTGGACGACGAGAAGGTGCGGCTGAACGAGTTCACGGTGGACGCCAGGGCCGTCCTCGCCCTGATCCGTTCCCCCTCGCTGGTGACCTCGCCCGTCGACGCCCGGGACATCGACCTCCTGCTGCGGTACTCCGGGTTCCCGGAGCGCGCGGAGGAACTGACGGCTCGTCTCGAAGAGGTCGCCACGGAGCAGCTCGGCGTCACCATCGACAAGCTGGCGGCCCAGCGGCTGGCCCAGCAGCGGGTGAAGCTGGAGGTGTTCCTGGCCGTCATCGCCGCGGCCGGGGTGTCCGGGCTGGTACAGGTGCTCCAGACCGGTTTCAGCGGCCAGGCGCTCGCCCGGACCCTGGCCGTGGCCGGCGTCGTGCTCATCGGAGCCGGCGCGACGGTGCTCGGCATATGGGTCGGGCGCGGCGGATGGCGACGAGGATGAGGAAGGGGCGCCCATGCGGGTCCTGGACGTGGCGGGCCCCGGCCCGCTGCTCGACGCGGTGCACCGCGACGTACTGAGCCCTGCCTTCAACGCGGACGAGCTGATGCCCGGCGGGGTCCTCGTCGCACCGCTGGCCGAGGGCCGCGCCGTCGTCACCGCGCTCGTCGACGACAGTCAGAGCCCCCTTGCGGCGGCCGTCGGCGAGTGGTCGCCGGACAGCGGGGTGCTGCTGCTGGCCCACCTCGCCGTCCGTTCCGGCCTGCGCTCGGCAGGTCTCGGCAGCCGCCTGATGGCGGAGGTCACCGGGGCGTGGCAGAGCCGGTTCCGGCCGCTGATGACCCTCGCCGAGTTCGAGCACCCGCTCGGCCACCCGCCCGACCCGTGCCGCGGCGACCCGGCGGCCCGGCTCCGCTTCTACGCCCGGCACGGCGCACGCGCCCTGGACCTGCCGTACTTCCAGCCCGCGCTGGGGCCCGGCCGCAACCGCATCTACGGCATGCTCCTGGCGGCCCTCACCACCGGGCCGCCGGGCGCCGGCCGGTCCGCCGCCACCCTGCCCGCGGCGCCGGTACGGGACTTTCTCACCGGCTACCTGGAGGAGACCGAGGGCGCCGTCGGCACCGACCGGCCCACCGCCGAGCTCTTCGCCGCGCTCGGCCGGGGCCCCTCACTCCGCCTGCTCGGCCTCGCCGACCCGTCCCGCCTCCCGCTCTCCACGGCCTCCTGAACCCGGCGCTCCGGACGGCCGCGGGCGGACAACCCGCCGCCCCCCTCCGGCAGCGGCACGCGCGCCCCCGCCGACCGACCGCACCCGGCCGCCCGAACCGCCCGACCACCACCCCGGCCCCCATCGCCGGACCACACGAATCCACACCCCCGGCAGCACACCGCACAGCAGCCAGCTCCCCAGCACGTCCAGCGGCCAGTGGTAGCCGCGCACCACCAGTCCCGCGCCGATGGCCGCGTTCAGGGCGAGCACGCCCGCGAGCAGCAGGCGGCGGTGGGCGCGGCAGCCGAGGGACGGCAGGATCAGCAGCGCCGCGAGGCCGTAGGCGACGACGGCGGTGGCCGCGTGCCCCGACGGGAAGTAGCCGCCGGGAGCCGCGCCCGGCGGGCCGGGCCGGCCGATGAGCACCTTCAGCGGCACGACCAGCGCCGGCACCGCCCCCATCGCCAGGGCCGCCGCGAGCGGCGGCAGCCACCAGCGTGCCGGGGCCCGGCGGCGGTCGCGCAGCGCGGTGCATCCGATCGCCAGGACGAGCACCGGGACGGCGACCGTGGCGTTCCCCAGGTCGGCGAGGAGTTCGGCGAGCGGGCGGAACAGGCCGCCGCGCAGGGCGTGGCCGAGGCGCTCGTCGGCGCGGCGCAGCGGGCCGTCGGCGGCGACCTGCCAGGCGACCAGGGCGAACAGCGACAGGGCCAGACATGCGGACGGCCACCCCGGAACAGGGGGGATGGTTCCGGGGTGGCCGTTCTGACCGGTTTGCCGCGCGCCCCGGGGGGTTTGGGGCGGGCGGCCATCCGATCGGTGAGGAGTTCCGGGGCCCAAGGCCCCGGGTGTGTGCGCGAGGGCACAGCCGGAACGCGGCTGGGGAGGCCACGATCCGGAACCGCCCGCAGTCCCCTGTGGGCGGGGTGTCTCTCTCATCTGCGAAGAACTTACGACAGTGGCCCGGCCCCCCGACAGCCCGATCGGCAACCCGTCATTGCCCTCGCACACGTTCTTCACACCCTCTGACCCCCACGCGGCGGCCTGGGAGAGGCACGAACGGCCCTGCCGGCGCGGGCCCGCCCCGGCCCACCCGGGGCGGGCTGTGACATGGGGCGGCTCCGCCGCGTGGGCGCGACGAGCCACGACGGGACCGCGGGTCGCCACCGTCCCGAGGGTGCACTCTCTGCCGCCACCGGCCACCGGCCACCGGCCACCGGGAGACGGCGGGCGGATGGTGCGCAGCGCCCCGCCCCCAGGGCGCGGGGAACTGCCGGGGGTACCCCCCACGCCTTTCAGGCGGTGGGGGACAGCCACGACGCGACCGGCAGTACGCCCACCACCTGGAGGGGCGACCTCTGACGCCCCCCGGCCCCGGCAGGTGGCCGGCGGGAGGGCGGGTTGCCGCAACCCGCCACCACGCCGCCCGCCGCGCCCCGCTCAGAGCCCCGCAAGCGCCTGCTCAAGGATGTCGAGCCCCTCGTTCAGCAGGTGCTCGGGAATCACCAGCGGCGGCAGGAACCGCATCACATTGCCGTACGTCCCGGTGGTCAGCACCACCAGCCCCGCCGCGTGGCAGGCCTTGGCCAGCGCGGTGGTCGCCTCGGGCGCCGGCTCCTTGGTCGTACGGTCCTTCACCAGCTCGATCGCGAGCATTGCGCCCCGCCCGCGGACGTCGCCGATGACGTCGTACTTCTCCTGGAGCGCCGTCAGCCGCGGCTTCATGATCTCCTCGATCCGGCGGGCCCGGGCGGGCAGGTCGAGCTCCTTCATCGTCTCGATCGCGCCCAGCGCGCCCGCACAGGCCACCGGGTTGCCGCCGTAGGTGCCGCCCAGGCCGCCGCTGTGCGCGGCGTCCATGATCTCGGCGCGGCCGGTGACCGCGGCCAGCGGCAGGCCGCCCGCGATGCCCTTCGCGGTGGTGATCAGGTCCGGCACGATGCCCTCGTCCTCACAGGCGAACCACTGGCCGGTGCGGCAGAAACCGGACTGGATCTCGTCGGCCACGAAGACGATGCCGTGCCGCGTGGCGAACTCCCGCAGCGCCGGCAGGTAGCCCTTCGCGGGCTCGATGAAGCCGCCCTCGCCGAGCACCGGCTCGACGATGATCGCGGCGACGTTCTCCGGGCCGATCTGCTTGGTGATCTCGTCGATGGCCTGCGCCGCGGCCTCGGGACCGCAGTTCTCGGGGCCGGTCGGCCAGCGGTAGGCGTACGCCACCGGAACCCGGTACACCTCGGGCGCGAAGGGGCCGAAGCCGTCCTTGTACGGCATGTTCTTGGCCGTCAGCGCCATCGTCAGGTTGGTGCGGCCGTGGAAGGCGTGGTCGAGCACGACGACCGCCTGCCGCTTGGTGTACGAGCGGGCGATCTTGACGGCGTTCTCCACCGCCTCCGCGCCGGAGTTGAAGAGCACCGACTTCTTCGGGTGGTCGCCCGGGGTCAGCTCGGCGAGCCGCTCGGCCACCTCCACGTACGGCTCGTAGGGGGTGACCATGAAACACGTGTGGGTGAAGTCGGCGAGCTGGGCCGTGGCACGCCGGACGACGGCCTCGGCGGAGACGCCCACCGTGGTGACGGCGATGCCCGCGCCGAAGTCGATCAGCCGGTTGCCGTCCACGTCCTCGATGATGCCGCCGCCGGCGCGCGCCGCGAAGACGGGCATCACGGAGCTCACACCCGCCGCGACCACGGCGGTGCGTCGGGCCTGAAGCTCCTGCGACTTGGGGCCGGGGATGGCGGTGACGACGCGGCGCTCCTGCGGAAGTGCGGTCATGAAGGGGCTCCTGTGGGGTGGTGCGGACACTGCCTGGTGCGTTCTGCTGCGTTCTGGTGCGCACGGGTGCGCTCTGGTGACGTTCTTGTTCCCGGTGTTCCCGGTGTTCCCGGTGCGCCTGGTGCTCCGGTGTTCCCGGCGGCTTCGGTGGTTTCCGGCGTCTTGGGGTTCTTTCGCAGGCTAGGGCCGTGGGTGGGGTGGAGGCATGCTCCACGGGGGAGTTGTCGGGAAGAGGGGTTGTCCGCAGTGGACATAGCCACGGGCCCGGCCCGCACCACCCGTGCCTCCGCCCCGGGCCCGCCGGAGGGACCGGCCCCGCGCAGGCCCGCCGACCCTGGACGGTGGCGCGAGGACACGGCCAGGGGACTGTCACCGGTGAACTCCCCCTGCCCGGGCACTAGATTGACCCGCAAGGAGAGCGGCCGGTCAGGGGGACAGGGGCGATGGACAGGGACGGCACACACCAGACGCAGGGCACGCACGCCGTACCGGTGCCGCGCCCGGCCGGGCCGCCGGCGGTCCCGCCGCGCCCCGGGCACCCGCCCGCCCCGGTCGCCCGCCCGGCCACCGCCGAATGGCTGAGCCGCCCCCGGCCACCCGCCACACCGGGCGTCTGGCGGTACGGGTACGTGCCGCGCCGCCCGGAGGAGAAACCGGAGCGCGCCTCCGCCCGGGCGCTGCTGACCGGCATGCTGATCTCGCTGCTGTCGGGGCTGCTGGTCTGGTCCCTGTGGCGCAACGGATACATCCCGTACCAGTTCGTCCCGCTGAAGCTCTTCACGCCCGACGCCTGGTGGTGGCCCGGCACCACGTCCATCAGGACCGTCGAGGGCAGGGAGGCCCGGTACGTCTACGACGGCGTGGTCTTCGGCCTTGTGGTCGTCGTCTTCGGCCGGCTGGGGAACTGGCCGGAGGCGGCCAGGCAGTTCGTGACGGGCCGGCGGCAACCGCTCAGGGCCGGCGTGGCCCTGCTCGCCGCGGCCGTGGTGATGCTCCTGGTGTGGACGGAGGTCGTGCCCGTCGTGCTCCCGGTCCTGGCGCTGGTCGCGCTGGTGGCGGGCAGCGGCGTGTACCGGTCGGACCTCTTCACGTTCCTGCTCTACGCGGCGATCACGGTGGCCCTCCTGTGGCCGTTCGCCAGGATCGGCGGCTGGTCGGCGGTGCTGCGCGGCCGCGGCGCCGCGGGCGGCGGTGAGCTGCCGCCCCCGCCGCCGAAGGAACCGGCCCCCGGGGTGCCGCCGGACGAGTGGCCGGAGGTGCGGGCAGCGGGGCGGCACGACGCGGCGGACCGGCTCGCCGCGGAGGTGCGGGCCGGCCGGATGAACGACGTGGACTGCGCCCGCGTGCGGCAGGCCTGGGCGGCGGCGCAGCACAGCCCCGCGGCCCTCGCCGCCTTCACGGACACCGTCCTGCGCGACGGGGCGGCCGCCTGGACCCACCCGTCCGGGGCGCGCGACCTCCCGGCGCGCACCGCCCACCACGACCTGCTCACCGGTCAGGTGCGGATAGGCACCTGCGTGGACGGCGAACGCAACCCCTTCGAGCACCGCGGCGCGGGCGCCGCCCTCGAACCGGCGGTGCTGGGCACCTCGCTGCTGGCCGTCGGTCCGCCCGGCGCGGGCAAGACGGACCGGCTCGTGCGGCCCGTGGTCGAGTCCCTTGCCCTCCAGGCGCTCACCGGCCGCTGCGCCGTGGTCGCCGTCTGCGCCGCCGGCACGCCGCTGGGGCCCGACGACGCCTTCGACGTCGTGGTGCGGCCCGGCGACCCCGCCTCCGTGCACGACCTCGACCTGTACGCCGGCGTCACCGACCCCGACGAGGCGGCGTCCTTCCTCGCCGAGGGCCTGGTCGGCGACGTGGAGGGGGTGGACGCCCGGCGCGCCGGCACCGCGCTGGCCCAGCTCCTCGGCCCGTTCCACGCGGCCCACCGCCGCTTCCCCACCGTGCCCGAGCTGGCCGAGCTGCTGGCCGGCGCGCCGCCCGCCCTCGCGGCCCTGCGGGGCGCGCTGGAGGCGGCGGGGAACGACGCCATGCTGCGCGAGCTGGACGCCCGGGCGCGGCTCGCGGCGAGCCCCGCCGACCCCGGCCTGGCCCTCGCCGACCGGCTGGCGGTGCTGGACCGGCCCGCGTTCGCCGGCTTCTTCGGCGCGGGGGAGCGCGCCGCGCGCAGCTTCTCGCTGCGCGCCATGGCCCACCACCCGCTGCGGGTCCGCATCGACCTCCCTGAGCGGCGGCACGAGGAGGCGTCGCGGCTGCTCGCCCGGCTGCTGCTCGCGCAGTTCACCTCGCTCGCCGCGTCCCGCACCGACCGCGGGTCCTTCGTCTGCCTGGTCCTCGACGACGCCACGCACGCCGTCACCGCCCGGACGGTGCGCGGCATCCAGCGGCTGCGCGCGGTGAACGCGGGCGTGGTGCTGGCGCTGCGCACCATCGCGGACGTGCCGGAGGCGCTGCACGGGGCACTGCACAGCGCGGTCGGCTGCCGCATGGCGTTCTCCGGCGTCACCACCTGGGACGGCCGGCGCTTCGCCGAGGCGTGGGGCACCCAGTGGGTGGAGACCCGCGAGGTCGCCAAGCACACCGTCTTCGCCGACCAGCCGATGACCCGCGCCATCCACGCGCTGCGCAAGCTGGTCACCGGCAGGGCGGTGACCACGGACGCCGTGACCGTGCGGCAGGTGGAACGGGAACGCTGGTCCGCCTCCGAGCTGGCGCACGACCTGCCGCCGGGGCACGCCGTGCTCTCCCTGACCGCGGTCGACGGCGAGCACGCCCCGCCGCTCCTGGTCGACCTGCGCGCCTGACCGCGCGGCGCCGCGCCCGTGACCGGGGTGCCGGTCTCCCGTCGTCGGGGTGCGCAGGGCGGTCTCCCGCGCCGCTGGGGCGCCCCGCTGCTGGTGGGCGCCCCCCACCGCGTCCCGTTCGCGCCCGTGAACGGCCGGGACACGGTGATCGGATTGTCCGGATGAGGTGGGGCAGGGATCGCATCGGTCCCCTACACTGAGGCACAATCGATAGGGACCGTTCATACGCGACGGCCAAATGATCAGTGAGGGCCGCGTGGCTGCCCGGGCGGTGTCAGGGCCGGGCTGACAGCGTCCGCGGTGTTCTCGTCGTAGCCGTCACTGCGTCACCGTGCCCGGCACGGCCCCGTCAGCGTTTACGGACGAGGCCCGCCGGCGTGCGTCCGTCACAGAACCGAAGGCCCTGGTCCCATGCCTCCCACCCTCGCCTCGCTCGTCCACCACTCCGCCCTCAAGCTCACGGTGCGCGCGGCCGGGGACCGGCTGGACGCCCCCGTGCGCTGGGTGCACGCCAGTGAGCTCACCGACCCGGTGCCGTACATGGAGGGCGGCGAACTGCTGCTGATCACCGCGCTCAATCTGGACGCGGAGGACCACGAGGCGATGCGCCGCTATGTGCACCGCCTGGCCCGCGCCGGCGTCGCCGGCATCGGCTTCGCCGTCGGCGTGCACTACGAGGACGTGCCACAGGCCCTGGTGGACGCCGCCACCGCGGAGAGCCTGCCGCTGCTCGAGGTGCCCCGCCGCACCCCCTTCCTCGCCATCAGCAAGGCCGTCTCCGCCGCCATCGCCGCCGAGCAGTACCGCGCGGTCACCGCCGGCTTCGCCGCCCAGCGCGAGCTGACCAAGCAGGCCCTGGCCGACGGCCCCGAGCGGCTGCTCAGCGCGCTCGCCGCCCAGGTCGACGGCTGGGCCGCGCTGTACGACGCGTCCGGCGCCGTGGTCGCCGCGGCCCCCGAGTGGTCGTCCCGCAGGGCCGCCCGGCTCACCCCCGAGGTGGAGCGGCTGCGCCGCAGGCCCGCACCGGCCAGCGCCGTCGTGGGCATCGGCGCCGCGGACCGCAGGGGCGGCGCCGAGGACCGCGTGGAGCTGCACACGCTCGGCACCGGACGCCGGCCACGCGCCGCGCTCGCCGTCGGCACCGCCGCCGCCCTCGGCACCGCCGACCGGTACGCCGTGCACTCCGCGATCGCCCTGCTCACCCTCACCACCGAGCGCTCCCGCTCCCTGCACGCGGCGGAGCTGCGCATCGGCGGGGCGGTGCTGCGCATGCTGCTGGCCAGCGAGCCCGACCACGCCCGGGCGGTCGCCGGCGACCTCTACGGAGGCCTGCTCGACGCGCCCTACCGGCTGATCATCGCGGAGCAGACCTCCGCGGCCCGGCCTGCCCCGGCCGCCGCCAAGACCGGCCGGGCCCAGGCCCCGGGTGCCGTCCCGGCCGCCCCGGAGCCGCCCCCCGCCGGCCCGCTGGAGGCGCTTGTGGACGCCGTCGAGTCCGCCGCCGCCCGCGCGGGGGAGGCGGTCCTCGTGGTGCCCGAGGGCGACCGCCTGGTGCTGCTCGCCGCCGACGGCGGCGTCGCGGCCGACGCCTGCGCCCAGTACACCGAGGCCCTGGACGCCTCCCACGGCACCCCGGCCGAGCCGGCGGCCGCCGCCGAGGTCGCCGACGTCGTCGTCGGGGTCTCCGCGCCCGCCGGGCTCATCGGCGCACCGGCCGCGTACCGGCAGGCCGAGCAGGCGCTCTCGGTGGCCCGGCGGCGCGGCCGGGCCCTGGTCGAACACGCCGAGCTGGCCTCGGGATCCGTGCTGCCGCTGCTCGCCGACGAGGCGGTGCGGGCGTTCGCCGACGGCCTGCTGCGGGCCCTGCGCGAGCACGACGCACACGGCCGCGGCGACCTCGTCGCCTCGCTGCGCGCGTGGCTCTCGCACCACGGCCAGTGGGACGCGGCCGCCGCGGACCTCGGCGTGCACCGGCACACCCTGCGGTACCGGATGCGCCGCGTCGAGGAGATCCTCGGGCGCTCCCTCGACGACCCGGACGTGCGCATGGAGCTGTGGCTCGCGCTCAAGGCGACGGCGGGGGCGGAGTAGGGGGTTCCCGGGCGGCCCCCTGCTGCGGGCCCGCACGCCCCCATGCTCCCCGTGGGCCCTTTTGCGCCCCGGGGGCGGGGCACCCCACTCCGCGCCTCGGCAGCGCGGATCCCCCACCTGTCGCTGGTGGGCGGGTGCGGTAGGGGGCGGCTGCTTGGGTCGGTGGCGGGCTGCGGGTTGCGGTGGGCTGGTCGCGCAGTTCCCCGCGCCCTTTCGGGCGCGTTCCGCGTCCTGCCGCTGTGTCTTGGGCGGTTTGTGTGGTGCCGCCGGTTTGTCGCTGGTGGGCGGTGCGGCAGGGCGGCTGCCTGGTTCGGTGGCGGGATGACAGTCCGGGTGGGTTGCTCGCGCAGTTCCCCGCGCCCCTCTCGCGGCGCGGCCCCGCGTCGACGGCCTACGGCCGTGGCGTCCGGTGGCGTCCGATTGTCCCTGCCAATCCGTCACAGCTGCGTGCGGGAATGCTACGTACCGGACAAACGACCGGCCGTCCCTCCGCCCCTACCGTGGAGGCCAGAGAGATCCCACCTCGGAAGGGCCGGCCCACGATGACCACCACCCACGCCTTCTGGCTCGCCGGGCGCAAGGCCACCGGCGAGACCACCGTCGACGTCACCAGCCCATGGGACGGGCGCCTGGTCGGCCGGGCGGCCGTGCCGACCGAGGAGCAGGTCGAGGAGGCGGTGGCCGCCGCGTACGCCGTCCGCGACGCGTTCGCCGCCACCCCCGCGCACGTACGCGCCGCCGCGCTCGACCACGTCTCACGGCGGATCGCCGAGCGGAGCGAGGAGATCGCCGCCCTCATCTCCGCGGAGAACGGCAAGCCCATGAAGTGGGCCCGCGGCGAGGTCGGCCGCGCCATCTCCGTCTTCCGCTTCGCCGCCGACGAGGCCAGGCGGTTCAACGGCGGCGAGGCACAGCGCCTGGACTCCGATCCCGGCGGCGTGGGACGGCTCGCCCTCACCCGGCGCTTCCCCAAGGGCGTCGTGCTCGGCATCGCGCCGTTCAACTTCCCGCTGAACCTGTGCGCCCACAAGGTCGCCCCCGCGATCGCCGTCGGCACTCCCATCGTCCTCAAGCCCGCCCCGGCCACCCCGCTGTCCGGCCTGCTGATCGGCGAGCTCCTCGCCGAGACCGAGTTGCCCGCCGGGGCCTGGTCCGTGCTGCCGGTGCCCAACGACCGGATGCCCGCGCTGGTGCAGGACGAACGGCTGCCGGTGATCTCCTTCACCGGGTCCGACAAGGTCGGCTTCGCCATCCTGGACTCGGTGCCGCGCAAGCACTGCACGCTCGAACTCGGCGGCAACGGCGCGGCGGTCGTCCTCGGCGACTACGCCTCCGACGCCGACCTCGACCACGCCGCGCAGCGCATCGCGACGTTCGCCAACTACCAGGGCGGGCAGTCCTGCATCTCGGTGCAGCGCGTCATCGCCGACGCGGCCCTCTACGACCGCCTGGTGCCGCGCATCGTGCGCGCCGTGGAGGCGCAGGTGACCGGCGACCCCGCCGACGACGCCACCGACGTCGGGCCGCTGGTCAGCGAGGACGCCGCGCGGCGCGTCGAGTCCTGGGTGGAGGAGGCCCGGGAGGCCGGCGCCACCCTGCTCACCGGCGGCAAGCGCGAGGGCGCCGTCTACGCGCCGACCGTCCTCGCGGACGTGCCCCCGGACGTGGCGGTCTCCTGTGAGGAGGTCTTCGGCCCGGTCCTCACGGTCGCCAGGGCCGAGGACGAGGCCGCGGCCTTCGCCGCCGTCAACGACTCCCAGTACGGGCTCCAGGCCGGCGTCTTCACGCACGACCTGCAGGCCGCGTTCCGCGCCCACCGCACCCTGGAGGTCGGCGGCGTCATCGTCGGCGACGTCCCCTCCTACCGCGCGGACCAGATGCCGTACGGCGGCGTGAAGCGGTCGGGGGTGGGCCGTGAGGGCGTGCGGTTCGCGATGGCGGACTACACGTACGAGCGGGTCATGGTGCTCACAGGCCTCGACCTCTAGGGGCCCTCCGGGGCCCGCACCCCCAACCGCCGCCGGCCGGACACGAGGCCTTCCGGCGGGAGAAGAGGCCTTCCGGAGCTCGGCGGGTCCCTGGAGCGCGGGGAACTGCGCGATCAAGTCCCACCGGCCGGTGGTCGGGGACGGGACCGGAAGGGGCCCGGGCCGGTGGCTCGCCGCGGGTGCGTCGGGGTCGGTCGCGCAGTTCCCCGCGCCCCTGCCGGGGCGCAGCCTCACCGGCCGGTCTCCCGCGTCCCTGCCGGGGTGCGGCCCGCCGGCGGGGGCCGTAGGCCGCTCACCCGCTCGTGTCGCAAACCGGTGCGGACCGGTAACTCCCTCCCATCGGGGGTATACGGCTGAGTAGAACCGGCCGGTAACCACCGGCCGGCGCCCACGAGAATGGGGCGAGGTGAGCTCTCCATGTCCGCACCGACCACGTCCGAGGCCACGTCCGCCACCGGCCGCGCCGTCACCGAGCGGGAGGCACGGCAGGTCGCGGAGGCCGCCCGCGAACAGCAGTGGCGCAAGCCCAGCTTTGCCAAGGAGCTGTTCCTCGGCCGTTTCCGCCTCGACCTGATCCACCCGCACCCGCTGCCGGCGGACGAGGACGTGCGCCGCGGCGAGGCCTTCCTCGCCGCGTTGCGCGACTTCTGCGAGACCAAGGTCGACGCCGCCCGCATCGAGCGTGAGGCCCGGATCCCGGACGAGGTGATCATCGGCCTCAAGGAACTGGGCGCGCTCGGCATGAAGATCGACGAGAAGTACGGCGGCCTCGGCCTCACGCAGGTCTACTACAACAAGGCCCTCGCCCTCGTCAGCTCAGCGAGCCCGGCCATCGGCGCGCTGCTCTCCGCGCACCAGTCGATCGGCGTGCCCCAGCCGTTGAAGCTCTTCGGCACCGAGGAGCAGAAGGACACCTTCCTGCCGCGCTGTGCCCGCACCGACATCTCCGCGTTCCTGCTCACCGAGCCGGACGTCGGCTCCGACCCGGCCCGGCTGGCCACCACCGCCGTGCCGGAGGGGGACGACTACGTTCTCGACGGCGTCAAGCTGTGGACGACCAACGGCGTGATCGCGGACCTGCTGGTCGTGATGGCGCGGGTACCGGAGTCAGAGGGGCACCGGGGCGGCATCACCGCGTTCGTGGTGGAGGGCTCCGCCGAGGGGGTCACCGTCGAGAACCGCAACTCCTTCATGGGCCTCCGCGGCCTGGAGAACGGTGTCACCCGCTTCCACCGGGTGCGGGTCCCCGCGGCCAACCGCATCGGGCCCGAGGGCGCCGGCCTGAAGATCGCCCTCACCACCCTCAACACCGGCCGTCTCTCGCTGCCCGCGGTGTGCGCCGGGGCGGGAAAGTGGTGCCTGAAGATCGCCCGGGAGTGGTCCGGCGCCCGCGAACAGTGGGGCAGGCCGGTGGCCCGGCACGAGGCGGTCGGCGCCAAGATCTCCTTCATCGCGGCGACCACGTTCGCGCTGGAGGCCGTGCTCGACCTCTCCTCGCAGATGGCCGACGAGGACCGCAACGACATCCGCATCGAGGCGGCCCTCGCCAAGCTCTACGGCTCCGAGATGGCCTGGCTGATGGCCGACGAGCTGGTGCAGATCCGCGGCGGCCGGGGCTTCGAGACCGCCGCCTCGCTCGCGGCCCGCGGTGAACGCGCGGTCCCCGCCGAGCAGCTGCTGCGCGACCTGCGCATCAACCGGATCTTCGAGGGCTCCACGGAGATCATGCACCTGCTGATCGCCCGCGAGGCCGTGGACGCCCACCTGTCCGTGGCCGGCGACCTCATCGACCCCGACAAGTCCCTGAGCGAGAAGGCCAGGGCCGGCGCCAGGGCCGGCGGCTTCTACGCCCGCTGGCTGCCCAAGCTGGTCGCGGGGCCCGGGTACCTGCCCGGCACCTACGGGGAGTTCCACCCCGCCGGGCACGCCGACCTCGCCACCCACCTGCGGTTCGTCGAGCGGGGTGCCCGCAGGCTGGCGCGCGCCACCTTCATGGGCATGTCCCGCTGGCAGGGCCGGATGGAGACCAAGCAGGGCTTCCTGGGCCGGATCGTCGACATCGGCGCGGAGCTGTTCGCGATGAGCGCCTCCTGTGTCCGTGCGGAGCTGCTGCGCTCGGGGGGCGAGCACGGGCGCGAGGCGTACGAACTCGCCGACGTCTTCTGCCGCCAGGCGCGACTGCGGGTCGACGAGTTGTTCGACCGGTTGTGGACGAACACGGACGCGGCCGACCGGAAGCTGGTCAAGGGCGTCATGGCGGGTGCGTACAGTTGGCTGGAGGAAGGGGTCGTGGACCCCAGCGGCGAGGGCCCCTGGATCGCGGACGCCGTGCCGGGCCCGTCCCAGAAGGAGAACGTCCACCGGCGCATCCACTGAGCCCTGCCCCCTTCCGCCTCGGGCCCCGTCTCCAGGGGCGCGGCCGTGTCCTCGGGGTACCGCCGGCGGTACCACCCCCCGCCTCACGGCAGCGGGGGAGCCTTGGGGGCAGTGGGGAAGCCTTAGGGGCAGGGGGAGCAGTGGGAGAGGCACCGCCGCTTGGGCGTGCCCCTGCCACGATGCGCCTTCGGCGGGCCACCGGCCCGAGCCCCTTGCGGTCTCGTTTCCGGCCACCGCCGGTGGGGGCTGGTCGCGCGGTTCCCCGCGCCGTCCCCGCGCCGTCCCCGCGCCCCCTCCGGGCCGCCGGACGCCGCCGCCCCCCGAGCCGCCGGCGCGGCCGCGCCCTTCAGCGGGCCGGTGAACTGCGCTGGGGGCGCCTCCCACGCGTTTCCGCCAGGGGGGCACCTGCGCGGCGTGCCCGCAGCGCGTCCACCGCGGTGCGTAACGCCCCGCCGGGCCGCTCGTCAGCGAGCCGTCGCTCGAAGGCGAGCAGCCAGTACGTGCCGCGTTCCGCACCGCATCCCATGAGGTCGGCGACGCCCTTGGCGGGGAGTCCGAGTCCGTGGTGGAGCACCCCCGCGTCGGCCGCCGGACCCTCGACGAGCCGGTGCACCACATCGGCGTCAGGGGCCTGGCGCGCCCGCAGGGCGATGGCCAGCCTGCGCCGCAGGATGCGCCATCCCACCGCCGCCGGGCTCAGCTTGAGCGCCGCCGGCCACGCAGCCAGCAGCTCCCCCAGGGCACACCGCACCGCGTGCTCGGCGGCGGGGCCGTCCCCCAGCCTGCACCGGGCGTAGGCCCGGTACCGGGCGCCGTGCAGCATGCAGAACGCGCCGAACTCCAGCGGCAGGCTCACGTCGATGCCGTTGAACTCCAGCGGACGGCCGGCGTCCACGCCGGCGACTTCGTCGCGGAACATACGGGCTCCTGAGGGCGAGGGAGGGGTGGGAGGGTCAGCCGAAGGCAGCCGCGGGGATGACGGGCAGGCCGGCCGCGGGGATGACGGGCAGGCCGGCCGCGGCCCCGGGTGGCGGCACCTGCGCCCCGGCCACCAGCGCGGACGCCTGCCAGCACAGCCGCCGTACGTCCTCCTCCTGGCCACCCAGCGCCGTCACCAGGCGGGCGATCACCCCCCAGTCAGCGGGCGGCGGCGCCGCCGGGTCCACCAGGCAGGCGAGGTGGTCCCGGGTGAGGCCCTGCCCCGCCCCGCCGAGTGCCGGCAGGTCCGGCTCGGCCGCGGCCAGGTACAGGCCGCGCAGCGCCGTGCGGATCACCGCCCGCCCCTCGGACGGCGACCGCGGCGGCGCGGGCGCGGTGCCGTGCGCCTGGCACCAGAGGTGGGCCAGGTCGTCCGGATCGGCGTCGCACGCCTCGGCGAAGCTCCTCGTCACCTCCCACGACGGCAGCCGCTTGCCGGCGAGGACCAGGGACAGGTACGAGGCCGAGACGCCGATGCGCCGGGCGAGGGCGCGGGCCGAGGTGCGGTGCGACTCACGCAGGTGGCCCATGGCCAGGGCGAGCTGTTCGGCGGCGCGTCTCTCCTGGTCGTCCCCGCGCGCCGGCGCGCGCGGCGGCGCGGAGCGCCGGCCGCCCGCAGCCCGTCCCGTACCGCTGCCCGGCGCGCCACAGGTCCTGGACGCCCCGCTGGTCCTGGACGCCCCGCTGGTCCCGGGTGCTCTGCTGGTCCCGGGTGTCCCCCTGGTCTCGAAGGCGCCGCTGGGCCCTGGCGCCCCACCGGTCCTGGTCACCCTGCCGGTCCTGGAAACCCCACCCGCCTCGGACGTCCGGCCGGCCTCGAACGTCCCGCAGGTCCCGGGCGCCTCGCCGGTCTCGGACATCCCGCAGGTCCCGGGCGCCCCTCTGATCCCGGGTACGGCACCGGCCCCGGGCGCCGCGCCGATGCCCGCAGTCGCGCCGGGCGCCGGACCGGCAGCGGTCCCCGGTACCACCGCCGCTCCAGGCATCACGCCACCGGACGACAGCGTCCCGCGGACCGGCACCGCTCCGCCGGCCGGCACTCTGCCGTCGGCCGGCGGTGTGCCGCCGACCGGCACCGCACCGCTCGCCGGCCCCGTGCCCGCCGTGGATCGTGCGTCCCGCGCGCCCTGCGCCGCCTGCCCGGGCAGCCCGCGGGTGCGGGCCTCCGCCCTGCGCCGGCGCCGCTCCAGCGCCCGGGCGACCTGGTCGGGTGACCAGTGCCCGCGCGCCGACCCGGCGGCCATGCTGGTGGCCGCGCCGATCTGCGCCCAGGTCACCCCGTGGCTGCGGGCCTTGCGCACCGCCACGGCGAGCATGTCCTCGGCGTCGAGCTTCATGGTGACCGCCCGGTGCACCAGCTCGATGGGGGCGCCGCGCGCGGCGCTCTGCGCGGCGCCGAGCAGCTCCCGGGCGGTCCGCAGGGTCTCCTCCGCGAGACCGGCGGCGGCCTCGTCGTGTTCCGGCGGCGCTCCCGCCCGGACGGTGGTCCGGGCGCGGTAGGCGGAACTGCGGCAGGACGGGCTGCAGAACCGGGGGAGACGACCCCGGTTGCTGGGGCGCCGGAACGTGGCTCCGCAGGAGGGGCACGTGAGGTCGCTGGAGGGTCGGGTGGGCACAGGGACTCCTTCGGGGCGCACGGCCCGGGCCGTGCCAGGGCCGGCTGCTGCTTCTCGTCACGCGGTCCGTGCCGGTTTGGCGGGTCGGCGGAACGAAAGGGAGACCGTCGCACCGGTGGGGCGGCGGGGTGCGGGGGCCGGGCCGCGGCCGTGCGGACGCGGCCCGGCATGAGCGTCAGGAGCGGTCGCTCCTGGCATAGCGGTAGGTGACGCTGCCTGCCGCCGTGAGGATCGTCAGCACGGCGGTACCGAGCAGCGGTGCGGCCGGGACGTCACGGATCAGCAGCACCAGCAGAACCGGCAGGGCGAGGAAGGCTCCCAGCCGGATGTTGACCCGGCCGCAAACGGCCCGTGAGGTTTGGACGTCCCCGAAGGGAGACATGTAAGTTGCGTAACCGCTGGTCCGGCCCCCGTGCGGGGGAGGGACGGCGGCGGGATGGAGGGGCAATGCACGCTCCTTGGTCTCGTACTCATTGATGCAGCAGGCCCCGGGTGGTTGGCAGACCGTGTTCCCGGGGTCGTGCTGTGTTCGCCGACCTTAACCGCTCGCGTGACGCTGAGCGAACCTATCGTCACGTAAACGGGAAGTCTTTTCGGTTCGGCAGGAGAAATCGCAGGCAGTGCCATTTCGCGACGGCGGAAATGTCATATGCCAGCGCAATGACAGCAGTTGAATGCGCCCCTGCGCCCTCTCCCGCCCCAGGCCTCCCAGAAAACCCTCGGAACTGGAAATTCCCAATTCCGCTTCGCCGGGGCGGCATCCCGTCGGGAACCGCGCCGCACAGGAGGGGCCCGTCGACTCCGTCGATGGCGCAGGTGTTCCGGCGGCTGTGCGCGCTCCCTCGGCCGCGCGCCCCGGGGCGTGCACGCGGGCGCACCGGTGCTCCGCGGCGCCGGCGCGGCCTCGGTGCGGCCCGGGTACGACCTCGGAAGGCCTCGGCACGATCTCGGCAGGCCTCCTCGGCACGGCCTCGGCAGGCCCTCGGCCCGGCGGCCCGGGGACGCGCGGCCGGGCAGCCGCTGTCGGCGCCGTCTCGCCGAACGGCGACAATGGGGGGATGAGCGACAGCCCAGCGCCCCTCGCGGACCCGCATCTCGTCTTCGATCCCGGCGGCGGCCCCTCGGTCCGCCGGGACATCGTCATCCTCGGCTCCACAGGCTCGATCGGCACCCAGGCCATCGACCTGGTGCTGCGCCACCCGGACCGGTTCCGCGTCACCGGCCTCTCGGCCGCGGGCGGGCGGGTCGCGCTCCTCGCCGAGCAGGCCCACCGTCTGCGGGTACGCACCGTCGCCGTGGCACGCGAGGACGTGGTGCCCGCGCTCCGCGAGGCGCTGGCCGCGCGGTACGGCGCCGGGGAGCGGCTCCCCGAGATCCTCGCGGGGCCCGGGGCGGCCACCGAGCTGGCAGCCTCCGACTGCCACACGGTGCTCAACGGCATCACCGGCTCCATCGGCCTCGCCCCGACGCTGGCCGCCCTCGGCGCCGGGCGGACCCTGGCGCTGGCGAACAAGGAGTCGCTGATCGTCGGCGGCCCGCTGGTCAAGGCGCTGGCCAAGCCGGGCCAGATCATCCCGGTCGACTCCGAGCACGCCGCCCTCTTCCAGGCGCTCGCCTCCGGCACCCGCGCCCAGGTGCGCAAGCTGGTGGTCACCGCCTCCGGCGGGCCCTTCCGCGGCCGCAGCAGGGCCGACCTCGCGCACGTCACCCCCAAGGACGCGCTCGCCCACCCCACCTGGGCCATGGGTCCGGTGATCACGGTGAACTCCGCCACGCTCGTCAACAAGGGCCTGGAGGTGATCGAGGCCCATCTGCTGTACGACATCCCCTTCGAGCAGATCGAGGTCGTCGTCCACCCTCAGTCGTACGTGCATTCGATGGTGGAGTTCCTGGACGGCTCCACCATCGTCCAGGCCACCCCTCCGGACATGCGGGGGCCGATCGCCATCGGGCTCGGCTGGCCCGAGCGCATCCCGGACGCGGCGCCCGCCTTCGACTGGAGCACGGCGTCGACCTGGGAGTTCTTCCCGCTGGACGATGAGGCCTTCCCCTCGGTCGGGCTCGCCAGGCACGTCGGCCGACTCGCGTCGACGGCCCCGGCGGTGTTCAATGCCGCCAACGAGGAGTGCGTCGACGCGTTCCTGAACGGAGCGCTGCCCTTCAACGGCATCATGGAGACCGTCACCGAGGTCGTCGCCGAACACGGCACTCCTCGTACGGGAACTTCACTGACCGTCGCGGACGTCCTTGAAGCGGAGGCCTGGGCGCGCGCCAGGGCCCGTGAACTTTCGGCGAAGGCGACCGCGGAGGCCCGCACATGACGGCAGTGATGATGATCCTCGGGATAGTCGTCTTCGCGATCGGCCTGCTGATCTCCATCGCCTGGCACGAGCTGGGGCACCTCACCACGGCCAAGATGTTCGGCATCCGGGTGCCCCAGTACATGGTCGGCTTCGGGCCGACCCTCTTCTCGCGGAAGAAGGGCGACACCGAGTACGGCATCAAGGCCATCCCCCTCGGCGGCTACATCCGTATGATCGGCATGTTCCCGCCGGGCCCGGACGGAAAGCTGGAGGCCCGCTCCACCTCCCCCTGGCGCAGCATGATCGAGGACGCCCGCTCGGCGGCCTTCGAGGAGCTCCAGCCCGGTGACGAGCACCGCCTCTTCTACACCCGCAAGCCCTGGAAACGGGTCATCGTGATGTTCGCGGGCCCGTTCATGAACCTGATCCTGGCCGTCGCGGTCTTCCTCGGCGTCATGATGACCTTCGGCGTCGAGACCCAGACGACCACCGTCGGCAAGGTGTCGGACTGCGTCATCCAGCAGAGCGAGAACCGCTCCACCTGCCACAAGGGCGACAGGCCCGCCCCCGCCAAGGCCGCCGGGCTCAGGGCGGGCGACAAGATCGTCGCGGTGGACGGCAGGCCCATGAAGGACTGGTCCACCCTCCAGGACACCATCCGCGACACCATCGGCCCCGCCACCATCACCGTCGAGCGCGACGGCGCCCACCGAGTCCTGCACGCCAACCTCATAAAGAACCAGGTCAGCAAGGTCGACGGGCACGGCGGCTACGTCGAGGGCAAGTACGTCTACGCCGGCTTCCTCGGCTTCAGCCCCGCCTCCGGCATCGTCCAGCAGTCCTTCGGCAGCTCCGTGAGCCGGATGGGCGACATGATGGAGCAGGGCGTCGACTCCATGGTCTCGCTGCCGTCCAAGATCCCCGCCCTCTGGGACGCGGCCTTCGGCGGTGCGCCGCGCCAGCCGGACTCCCCGATGGGCGTGGTCGGCGCGGCCCGGGTCGGCGGCGAGGTGTTCACCCTCGACATCCCGCCGGAGAACCAGATCGCGATGATGCTGTTCCTCGTCGCGGGCTTCAACCTCTCCTTGTTCCTGTTCAACATGCTCCCGCTGCTGCCGCTGGACGGCGGTCACATCGCGGGCGCCCTCTGGGAGGCGCTGCGCCGGCACACCGCCCGGCTGGTCAAGCGGCCCGACCCCGGCCCCTTCGATGTCGCGAAGCTGATGCCCGTGGCGTATGTGGTCGCCGGGATCTTTGTCTGCTTCACCATCCTGGTACTCATCGCCGACGTCGTTAACCCGGTCAAAATCTCCTGATCGACGTCGGTTCACGGCGGCCGGGCACCGTGGTGGCCCGGCCGCCCGCAGGAGTGACACAGAAGACGGGATACGCTGCGGATATGCCCCGGCGTGCGCCCGTGCCGTAATCTCGGATCCCGGCCCGCCCACCGACGGGGCCCTTGATCCACACCTTGGGGTTGCACAGCAGATGACTGCGATTTCTCTTGGCATGCCGTCCGTTCCGACCAAGCTCGCAGACCGCCGTAAAAGCCGGCAGATCCAGGTGGGGTCTGTTGCGGTGGGTGGGGATGCGCCGGTGTCGGTGCAGTCGATGACGACGACGCGGACGTCGGATGTGGGTGCGACGTTGCAGCAGATCGCGGAGTTGACCGCGGCGGGGTGCCAGATCGTGCGGGTGGCGTGTCCGACGCAGGATGATGCGGACGCGTTGGCCGCGATCGCGCGGAAGTCGCAGATTCCGGTGATTGCGGATATTCATTTCCAGCCGAAGTACGTGTTTGCCGCGATTGATGCGGGGTGTGCTGCGGTTCGGGTGAATCCTGGGAATATCAAGCAGTTTGACGACAAGGTTCGTGAGATTGCGAAGGCGGCTTCTGCCGCGGGGACGCCGATTCGTATCGGTGTGAATGCGGGTTCGTTGGACAGGCGGCTTCTCGAGAAGTACGGGAAGGCGACGCCCGAGGCGCTGGTGGAGTCGGCGTTGTGGGAGGCGTCGTTGTTCGAGGAGCATGGTTTCCGGGATATCAAGATCTCTGTGAAGCACAATGATCCGGTGGTGATGGTGAATGCGTACCGGTTGTTGGCTGAGCGGTGTGATTATCCGTTGCATCTGGGTGTGACGGAGGCGGGGCCTGCGTTCCAGGGGACGATCAAGTCGGCGGTGGCGTTCGGTGCGCTGTTGTCGGAGGGGATCGGGGACACGATTCGGGTGTCGTTGTCGGCGCCTCCTGTGGAGGAGGTGAAGGTCGGTATTCAGATTCTGGAGTCGTTGAATCTGCGGCAGCGGGGTCTGGAGATCGTGTCGTGTCCGTCGTGTGGTCGTGCGCAGGTGGATGTGTACAAGCTTGCGGAGGAGGTGACCGCGGGGTTGACGGGGATGGAGGTGCCGTTGCGGGTGGCGGTCATGGGGTGTGTGGTGAACGGTCCGGGTGAGGCGCGTGAGGCGGATCTCGGGGTGGCCTCGGGCAATGGCAAGGGGCAGATCTTCGTGAAGGGTGAGGTCATCAAGACGGTGCCGGAGTCGAAGATCGTGGAGACGCTGATCGACGAGGCGATGAAGATCGCCGAACAGATGGAGAAGGACGGCGTCGCCTCGGGTCAGCCCGAAATCTCCGTGAGCTGAGCTGAGCTGCCCTGCCGGCCCCTACTGGGCATGGGGCGGGCCGGTTTCGGCCACCCGCACGCCTGCGTCCCCACGCACGCCTGCGTCTCCCGTCCCCCTCCCGCCGCGGTGGTGAGAAGCCCGACGAACCTGTCAGGCGGTGCCGAGACCTGCGCAGCCCAGCGACCCCACAAGGCGGAGCAGTCTGTCGGGCATGGGCCCCGGAGGGGCCGGAGCGCCCCGAGAGGGCCGGGGGCGCCCAGGGGCGCGGGGGGCTGCGCGAACAGGCCCCGCCGGCAGGGGGGCGCCCAAGAGGCCGAGGCCCGGGAGACGGGCGCCCGGAGGGCCGGGGCGCCCCCGGTGTCGTGTTGCCGGTGTGAGGGCTGCGCACTTTCGGGGTCGCCCGGTACCGGAGGTACCCACGCCGTCTTGACATGTCCAAGTAAACAGAGGGATCTTTTGCGGCGTTAAGAGCTGCGTGGGTAGGGGCGATCCGCGCACCTCCTCACCCGACGAAGCGCTATGCGCACCACCAGGTGCCGCGCAGGGAGTCGCCGTGACCATCGGTACGCACCACGGAACCCGTCCCACCCACCACCGTCCGCAGCGGCTGCTGCTCATCGGCCTGCTGCTCGCCGCCGCGGCCTTCGGCTGCGGCGCGCCCGACTCGGGCACGACGGACGACCAGGGCACCGCCCAGAAGATCCCCGCCAAGCCGAGCAAGCCCGTCGACCTGGAGATCCTGGACGTCGCCGGAAACCTCCAGCTCACCCAGGGCGTGATCGACGACTTCCGCAAGCAGCACCCGGACATCGTCGGCAAGGTCACCTACTCCAAGGCGCCCGCGCCCGACCTCGCGGGCAAGATCAAGGCACAGCAGCAGGCCGGCCACGTCCAGATCGACCTGGTCCTCACCGGCACCGACGGGCTCGCCGCCGGCATCTCCCAGAACCTCTGGTCCGACATGAGCGCCCACCAGCAGGCCATCGGCGACCCGGACTACCTGCCGCCCGCCGCGGACATGGCGAAGCTCGCCCAGGGCAAGGGCACCGCCATCGTCTACTACCCCTCCGGCCCGCTCGTCGAGTACAACCCGGACGCGGTCGAGAACCCGCCGAAGACCCCCCAGGAGCTGCTGGCCTGGGCCAAGGCCCACCCCAAGCGCTTCCAGTACGCCGACCCGGCCAACTCGGGCCCCGGCCGCACCTGGCTGATGGGCCTGCCCTACCTGCTCGGCGACAAGGACCCGTCCGACCCCGAGCACGGCTGGGACAAGACCTGGGCCTACCTCAAGGAGCTGGACAAGTACGCCGCGGTGTACGCCTCCGGCACCGCCGAGACCATGAAGAACCTGGCCAACGGCCAGATCGACATGACCACGAGCACCACCGGCTGGTACATCAACCCACGGGCGCTCGGCACCGTCCCGAAGAAGATCAGGGCTGCCCACTTCGATCACATGACCTGGGTGACGGACGCCCAGTACGCCGTGGTCCCGAGGGGCGTCGACGCCGACACCATGTCCGCGGACCTCAACCTGATCAAGTGGATCCTGACGCCCGAGCAGCAGGCCAAGGCCTACGACGACGGCTACTTCTACCCGGGCCCGGCCGTCAGGGACGTCCCGCTGTCCATGGCGCCCGCCAAGTCCCAGCAGGTCGTCAAGGAGTACGGGGTGCCCGAGTTCGACCAGTGGATCGACGAGTTCCCCAAGAAGCCCTCGCTGCCCGCCGACGCCCAGGTCACCGCGTTCGACCTGTGGAACCGCCAGGTGGCGGGCAAGTGACCGGCCACATGACCGGCCACATGAGCGGGCAGCCCGCGACCGCGCGCCGGGGCAGGCGGCGATGACCCACTTCACCACCCTGCGGCTGGACGGCGTCTCCCGCAGCTTCGGCCGCCACCAGGCACTGGCCGGCCTCGACCTTCAGATCTCGGGCGGCGAGTTCATCGCGCTGCTCGGGCCCTCCGGATGCGGCAAGTCCACCGCGCTCAACTGCCTCGCCGGCCTGCTGCCGCTCACCGGCGGCGCCATCCTGCTCGACGGTCGCCGCATCGACCGGCTGGCACCCGAGCGGCGCGGCTTCGGCATGGTCTTCCAGAACTACGCCCTCTTCCCGCACATGACCGTGCAGGGCAACGTCGCCTTCGGGCTGAAGATGGCCAAGGTGCCGAAGGCCGAGGCCGCCCGGCGGGTGACCGAGGCGCTGGACCTGGTCCACCTCGCCGACCAGGCCCACAAGCGGCCCGGGCAGCTCTCCGGCGGCCAGCAGCAGCGCGTCGCCATCGCCCGCGCCATCGTCCTGGAACCCCGTCTCGTCCTGATGGACGAGCCGCTGTCCAACCTGGACGCGGCGCTCCGCCTGGAGATGCGCGCCGAGATCCGCCGCCTCCACCAGCGGCTCGGCCTGACCACCGTCTACGTCACCCACGACCAGGAGGAGGCCCTGTCCCTCGCCGACCGCCTGGTCGTCCTGCGGGACGGCCGCACCCAGCAGATCGGCACCCCCGAAGAGGTCTATGCCACCCCCGCCAACCGCTATGTCGCGTCCTTCATGGGGTACCGCACCATGCTGGACGCCACCGTGGTCACCGGCGGCGCCGAGCCCGTCATCGAGGTGGCGGGCGCCCGGCTGACCGGGCAGGGCCGGGACCGGGTGCCCGCGGGCGCCCGCGCGGCGGCCGCCATACGGCCCGAGGACCTGGACGTCACCGAGGGCACCACGGGCGGCGGGCTGCCGGCGACCGTGGAGGTCGTCGAGTACCACGGCAGGGAGCTGGCCGTGCAGGCCCGCCTCGCGGACGGCCAGCCGGTGCACTTCCGCACCCATGCACGGCTCGCCCCGGACGACGAGGTGCGCCTTGCGGCACCGCCCGAGCGGGTCCTGGTCTTCGCGCCGGACGAGGCGCCGGACGACGCTCCCGCGGCCACCGGGGCCCCGGCGGTGCGGACATGACCGCCGCGGACGCGGGGCGGGGCCGGCGCCCCGCCGCGCGCCCCGCCGCGCGGCACGGCGCCGGCAGCACGGCGCCCCCGGTGCCCGCCCCCGCGCGCCCGGCCACCGTGCCCGGCGGGGCGGGCCGTGGCGGAACCGGCCGCGGCGGAGGCGGCCGCGGCGAATCGGACCCCGGCGGGCGGCCCGCGCTGCGGCACCGGCTTGCCGAGCGGGGCGTCGACCGCACCCTGCTGCTGGTCGTACCCGGCGTGCTCTTCCTCGTGCTGCTCTTCTGCTACCCGTTCCTCTACGGCATCGGGCTCTCCTTCCAGCCCCAGAAGGGCGGCGGCGCCTTCGCGAACTACCGCCGCTTCTTCACCGACCCCTACCTGCGGGGCACCATCTGGACCACGCTCCGGCTCGCGGTGCCCGCGGCGCTCGTCAACTGCCTGGCGGCCGTGCCGGTCGCCTTCCGCACCCGCGCGCCGTTCCGCGGCCGGCGGCTGATCACCACCCTGCTGGTCATGCCGATCACCCTCGGCACGGTGCTCACCGCCGAGGGCCTGCTCGGCTACCTCGGACCCAACGGCTGGTTCAACAAGATCCTGCTCGCCATCGGCCTGATCGACCACCCGCTGGGCCTGGTGCACAACTACTGGGGCGTGCTGGCCTCCCTGGTGATCACCGGCTTCCCCTTCTCGTACCTGCTCACGCTCTCGTACCTCACCGGAATCGACCCCAGCCTGGAACAGGCCGCAGCCACCCTCGGCGCTGCACGGTGGCACCGCTTCCGGTACGTCCTGCTGCCGCTGCTGGCACCCGGCCTCGCGATCACCTTCTGCCTCTCCTTCGTGCTGGCCTTCGCCGTCTTCCCGTCCGCGCAACTCGTCGGCGACCCGCGCGGCAGCACCCATGTGATCTCCATCGAGGCGTACCAGGCCGCCTTCCAGAGCTTCGACTACTCGATGGGCTCCGCGATCGCCATGATCATGGCGGCCGTGATGCTCGCCGTCGTGGTCGTCGTGCTCGCCTGGCGATCACTGCTGTACCGGGGCGCGACAGGAGGCAAGGGCTGATGGCGGACGTCGTGGGGAAACCGGGCCGCGCCGGGGCCGCCGGGGAGCGGCCGGAGCAGGCCAGGCCGTGGTACCGGCGCCCCGGCAACTGGGTGGCGACAGCGGTCTTCGGGTTCTTCTTCGTCAACCTCGCCGGGATCATCGGCGTGCCGCTCGCCGACTCCCTGGGCACCCGCTGGTTCACCAGCTGGCTGCCCGACGGCTGGACCACCAAGTGGTACGGCTCGGCCTGGCAGGAGTTCTCGCTCGGACAGGTCTTCTGGACGACCGCCCTGGTGGCCGTCCTCGTCGTCGCCGTCTCCGTGGTGATCGGGGTGACGTCCGCGTACGCGCTCGCCCGGCGGGACTTCCCCGGCAAGAAGGCCGTCATGCTGCTCTTCCTGCTGCCGATCCTGGTGCCCCCGCTGACCTACGGCATCCCGCTGGCGACCGTCCTGTACAAGTTCCACCTGGCCGGGACGCTCTCCGGGGTGGTGCTGGCGAACCTGGTGCCGTCCGTGCCGTTCGTGGTGCTCACCATGACCCCGTTCATCGAGCAGATCGACCCGCGCATCGAGGCGGCGGCCCGGATGTGCGGGGCGCGCACCTGGTCGGTGCTGGGGCGGGTGCTGGCGCCGCTGCTGGTGCCCGGCATCCTCGCCGCTTCCGTCCTCGTGCTGGTACGCACGGTCGGCATGTTCGAGCTGACGTTCCTCACCGCGGGCCCGGACAGCCAGACCCTGGTCGTGGCGCTCTACTACGCGGTGTTCTCCGCGGGCATCCGCACCCAGCAGTCCATCGACGCGATGGCCGTGATGTACACGGCGTCGATGCTGGTGCTGCTGGTGATCGCGCTCCGGTTCGTCAATCCGACCCAGTTGGTGACGCGGGTCAGGGAGGAGACGCCGCGTCAGCGGGGCGGCTGAGGCACGGGGCCGGTGCCCCTGCCGTGCCGGTACGGGGGCCGCACCGGGACCGTGCCGGTACGGGGGCCGCACCCCCGGGGCAGGTGGCGGTGTGCGGGTCCCGCCGCGGTTGCGCGCGCAGTTCCCGTGCCCCTTCCGGGTGCGCCTCGACGCGAGGGTGCTCTCCGGCCGGGGCGCGGGGACCTGCCGGGGGTACCTCCTACGCCGTTCAAGCAGCGGGGGACGGCCGCCACCGGGCCGCGAGTGGGGACGCGACAGGAACAACACCTCCGGGGCGGTGGACAATGAGAACCGGGGACCGGC
Source organism: Streptomyces sp. DSM 116793 (assembly GCF_057320905.1). NCBI lineage: Bacteria > Bacillati > Actinomycetota > Actinomycetes > Kitasatosporales > Streptomycetaceae > Streptomyces > Streptomyces sp. DSM 116793. The sequence continues at coordinate 7,043,586 of NZ_CM170494.1, forward strand.
AAGCCGGCCTCCTCCGGCGGGAGCAGCGCCGCACCACCCCGCCGGGTACAGTGCCAGGATCCGAAAAGCCCGTCCGGTGAGGCCCCGCATCCGTGTTGACGCAGACCACCACCCGGGTCCTCGAACCGAGTGACCTGGACGCCGCGCTGGCGGTACTCGGCCGTGAGCCGGTCGCCAACGCCTTCGTGACCGCCCGCGTGCAGGTCGCCGGGCTCGACCCCTGGCGGCTCGGCGGCGAGATGTGGGGCTGGTACGCCGACGGCATGCTCCAGTCGCTCTGCTACGCGGGCGCCAACCTGGTCCCCATCTGCGCCACCCCCGCCGCCGTACGCGCCTTCGCCGCGCGGGCCCGCAGGGCGGGCCGGCGGTGCTCGTCCATCGTGGGCCCCGCCGGGCCCACCGCCGAGCTGTGGCGGCTGCTGGAGCCGAGCTGGGGCCCGGCCCGCGAGGTCCGCCCCCACCAGCCCCTCATGGTCACCGACCGGCTGCCCACCACCGTCACCCCGGATCCCTACGTCCGCAGGATCCGCAAGGACGAGCTGGAGACGATCATGCCGGCCTGCGTGGCGATGTTCACCGAGGAGGTCGGCGTCTCGCCGCTCGCTGGCGACGGCGGCCTGCTCTACCAGGCCCGGGTCGCCGAACTCGTCGGCGCGGGACGCTCCTTCGCCCGGCTCGACCAGGACGGCAAGGTCGTCTTCAAGGCCGAGATCGGCGCCGCCATCGCGCAGGCCTGCCAGATCCAGGGCGTCTGGGTCGCCCCCGAGTACCGCGGCCAGGGCCTCGCCGCGCCCGGCATGGCGGCCGTGCTGCGGCACGCCTTCGCGGACATAGCCCCGGTCGCCAGCCTCTACGTCAACGACTTCAACCACGCGGCCCGCGCCGCATACCGGCGCGTCGGCTTCCAGGAGGTCGGCGCGTTCATGAGCGTCCTGTTCTGACGCCGAGCAGAACCGGTTCCTCGCGGGCGCTCGCACGGCTCCGCCGCGAGGATGCCCCGGGGCCGGCGGCGGCGTGCGGCTCCCGTCGTGAGTGCGCGCGCCGTTCCCCGCGCCTTCGAGACGGGGCCGCGCCCCGACCAGGGGCGGGGCTGTGCCCCGGAGACCCCGCCACGCCGTTGAGGCGGTAGCGGAGCGACCGTCCCACCGTCGGGTGGTCCGGGGCACCAGACACCACCCACCCGGTCGGTGACCGCCCCACCCCCATGCCGGGGTAGTCTCCCCGGCATGCTGCGCATCCCCGGCCGATCCCCCCACACCTCCGACGACGACGTGGTGATCGCGCCGCTGGACCTGGCCGCACGCGTCGACGACGCGCTCGCCGTGCAGGCCCACGCCTTCGGGCTGAGCGACGACGAGATCAGCGTCCGGCGGCAGATCGTGCTCCGGCACATCACCTACCCGGGAGCCCGCGCGCTCGGCGCCACCCGCCCGGACGGCCGCCTGGTGGGCTTCGTCTACGGCATGCCCAACGACCGGACGCACTGGTGGTCCACCGTCGTCGCCCCGTACCTGCGCAGCCAGGGCCAGGACGGCTGGCTCGACGACTCCTTCGTCATCACCGAGCTGCACGTGCTGCCCGCCTACCAGAACCGCGGCATCGGCCGCGCCCTGATCACCGCCCTCACGGACACCGCCGAGCAGCCCCGCTCGATCCTGTCCGCCATCGACACCGACAGCCCGGCCCGCGCGCTGTACCGCTCGCTCGGCTATGTGGACCTGGCCAGGCAGGTGCACTTCCCGAGCGCGCCCAGGCCGTACGCGGTGATGGGCGCGCCGCTGCCGCTGCGCCGGTGAGGGCCGCCGCGCCGGCGGTGGCCGCCGCGCCGGTAGGGGGTGCCGGTGCTGACGTGGCGCCGGTGTGCCGTGGCACCTGCGCCGGGGGCGGCCGCGCGGGCCGGACCCCTGCGGCGGGGCCCGTACCGGCGGGCCGGCCGGGTGTCCGACCCGGTACCCGCTGGGGCGATTTCGTCATGGATTTCCGGTGTCCCCGGCCGCCCGGCTAACCTCCTGCTCATCACCCTTTCGTCGCAGGAGATCACCATGGCCCAGGTCCAGCGCATGTCCCGGTTGATGATCAAGACACTGCGCGACGACCCGGCGGACGCCGAGACACTCAACCACAAGCTGCTGGTCCGCGCCGGCTATGTCCGCCGCAACTCCGCGGGCGTCTGGAGCTGGCTGCCGTTCGGCAAGATGGTCCTGGACAACATCGCGCGGATCGTCCGCGAGGAGATGGACGCCATCGGCGCCCAGGAGGTCCTGCTGCCCGCCCTGCTCCCCAAGGAGCCCTATGAGGCCACGGGCCGCTGGGAGGAGTACGGCGACCTGCTCTTCCGGCTCAAGGACCGCAGGGGCGGCGACTACCTCCTCGGGCCCACCCACGAGGAGATCTTCACCCAGATCGTCAAGGACCAGTGCACGTCCTATAAGGACCTGCCGGTGATGATCTACCAGGTCCAGACGAAGTACCGGGACGAGGCCCGGCCCCGCTCGGGCGTGCTGCGCGGCCGGGAGTTCCTGATGAAGGACTCCTACTCCTTCGACGTCTCCGACGAGGGCCTCGCGGAGTCGTACGCGCTGCACCGCGCCGCGTACCAGAGGATCTTCGACCGGCTCGGGTTCGACTACCGGATCGTCTCCGCGGTCTCCGGCGCGATGGGCGGCTCGGCGTCCGAGGAGTTCCTCGCACCGGCCGCCGCCGGCGAGGACACCTTCGTGTACTGCCCGTCCTGCGACTACGCGGCGAACACCGAGGCCGTCACCTTCAAGGCGCCGACCGTGGCCGCCGCCGACCACCCGCCCATGGAGGAACTGGACACCCCCGACACCCCCACCATCGAGACGCTGGCCGCGCACCTCGGCGTGCCCGCGTCGGCCACGCTGAAGAACCTGCTGGTCAAGGTGGACGGCGAGATCGTCGCCGTGGGTGTGCCGGGCGACCGGGAGGTGGACCTCGGCAAGCTCGGCGAGCACCTGGCGCCCGCCGTCGTCGACCTGGTCACCGCGGAGGACTTCGAGGGGCGGCCCGACCTGGTACGCGGCTACGTCGGCCCGCAGGGCCTGGACAAGGTCCGCTACATCGCCGACCCGCGGGTGGCCCCCGGAACCTCCTGGATCACCGGGGCCAACAAGCCCGGCACCCACGTCAGGAACGTCGTCTGCGGCCGCGACTTCGAGGTCGACGACTACCTGGACGTGGTCGTGGTCGAGCCCGGCGACCCCTGCCCGGTCTGCGGCACGGGCCTGAAGCTGGACCGTGCGATCGAGATCGGCCATGTCTTCCAGCTCGGCCGGAAGTACGCGGACGCTTTCCAGCTCGACGTGCTCGGGCAGAACGGCAAGCCCGTGCGGGTCACCATGGGCTCCTACGGGCTCGGGATCACCCGGGCGGTGGCGGCGCTGGCCGAGCAGACCGCCGACGAGCAGGGCCTGTGCTGGCCGCGCGAGGTGGCGCCGGCCGACGTGCACGTCGTGGCCGCGGGCAAGGCCGCCCAGACGGAGCTGGCGCTGTCCCTCGCCGAGCAGCTCGGCGCGGCCGGGGTCCGCGTCCTGGTGGACGACCGGGCCGGGGTGTCACCCGGCGTGAAGTTCACCGACGCGGAGCTGATCGGCGTGCCGACGATCGTCGTCGCGGGCCGGCGGGCCGGGGAGGGCGTGGTGGAGGTCAAGGACCGCAGGACCGGTGAGCGCGAGGAGTTGCCGGTGGCCGAGGCGATCACCCGCCTCACGGCCCACTGAGAGCGGCCCGCGGGGCGCCGGCCTCCCCCTGGGCCGCGGAGCCGGGCCGGGCAGGGCCGCCGAGCCGGGCCGTGGGCCCAGCTGTCCCGGGGCCGGGCCTTGTGACCCCGCCTCCTGGGGCCCCCGAGGGCCCCGCTTCCCGTGGCCCCCGAGCGGGCCTTGGACCGCCCTCGGGGGGCCGAGCCGGTCTTCGGCCCGCCTCCCGGGGCCGGGGAGCCGGGAGGGCGCTCATGGGCCTGCCTCCCCAGGTCCGCCGCCGAGCCGCGCCACCACACGGAAGGCGATCGGCGGCGCCGAGCGCACCGCGGGCGGCGGTCGGTTCCGGCACCGCCGATCTGCTGCGGCCCCGCTGAATCCGCGATCTGCTGCGGCCCCCCGAACCCGCCGCAGCCGGGGCTTGCCGCCCTGGGGACTGGCTGGGAGCCGCCCCCTACAGCCACGTGGCGAACTCGAAGAGCAGCTCCGCGTCCTGGACGCGCCCCACGCGCAGTGCCCGTACCGCCGACTCGACGGCACGGAAGAGCGTCCACGCACCCAACCGCTCCCGCTCGACCTCCAGGGACTCCGCAAGCCGCTTCACCCGGCGCCGCGTGACCGCCGCGCCGGAGGGAGTGGCGATCACGTCCTCCACGCGGTCCCGCACCAGCCGGGCCAGATCGAAGGCGCACTCGCCGACCACCGGCTCCGGCCCCACGGCGAGCCACGGCATCCGCTCGCCCGCGAGCACCTTGCTCTGCCGGAACGCACCGTGCAGCAGCCGTGCCTCGGGCGGCGCGGCCAGCAGCTCGGCCCGCGCCCCCAGCGCCGCCGAGACGAGCGCGGAGACGTCCGCGTCCCCGGACGCCTCCGCGCCCGCCCGCATCGCCGCCGCCTGCCGCTCCGTGCGCTCGCCGACCGTCTCGAAGGCATGCCCGCCGGGCGGCTCGACCCACAGCCGGCGCAGCGTCCCCGCGGCCTCGAGCATCGACCGCGCCTCCGGCAGCGACCGCACCGGAACGTCCGGTCGCAGCCGCTCCAGCAAGAGCGCACCGCCCTCCGCGCCGGGGGGACCCGCGGTGCCGGCCGCACCCCTCGCACCGTCCGCCCCCGGGGCCCCGTCGAGCAGCCGGACCGCCCCACGCCCCGCCCAGTGCGCGAGCGCGGCGCGCTCGTCCGCGGGGCGCGCCTGTGGCGGCGCCAGCTTCAGCACCGCGGGGCTGCCGTCCGCGCGCCGCACCAGCAGCACCAGGCTGCTGCGCCCGCCGGGGACGTGCACCCGCTCCACCGTCAGCGCATAACCGGCCACCGCCGACTCGACGAGCCGCGGCAGCACCGCGAGCCAGGCGGCGCCCGCGGCGCCGGCACCGGGCCCGGTGCCGTCCCGCCGCTGCTCGTCGAGCGCGCGCAGCAGACGCTGCGGCGGTTCGAAGGCCATGCGCGTGTCGTCCCTCTCCCTACGGCCGCCGGGTCTCCGGGGCGTCCGGCGCCGCGGGCGCGCCCGCCCCGGTGGCCCGCTCGGCCAACCCGGGAAAGGCCACACCGGCACCCCGCCACCGGGCCGCCCGCACCGCCGCGTCCCGCAGTGCGTCCGCGGCCGAGCGGCGGCGGGCGCCGGCGCAGGCCCGGACCAGGTCCGCGTAGGCACCGGCGACCCGGTCCTCCAGCCGGGCGGCCAGCCGGACCGCGGCCGCCGCGTCGGTCACCTCGAACGGCAGGGCGTAGCCGGCGGCCGCGGCGCGCGGGGCCGCGCCCAGGTCGCGCACCGTCCGGGCCAGCTCGTCGCGGCGCGAGCGGTGTGCATCGTACGCGGCGCGTGCGTCGGCCCTGCGGTCGGCGCCGATCCGCGCGCCCACCACCCCGTAGCCGTACACGGCCGCGTGCTCCGCCGCGAGCGCGGCCTGCGCGGCGGCCACCTCGGCGGCCCGCTCCGAGGAGCCCTTCGCGCCGTCGTCCCGTACGGCCGCGCGCTGTGCCTCGCTCATCCGTCGCCCTCCGTCAGCAGATATGCGTGCGCCGCCCCCGCCGCGGCCACCGAGGCCAGCAGCCGCGCGAACTCGCCGGGCACGCCGCCCAGCGTCGCCATCCGGCGGTCCGCGAGCGCCCGCTCGGCGGTGGCGAGCCCGGCCAGCGCGTCCGTCTCGCTCGCCGGCACGTCCGCCGCGACCGCGCCGCTCGCCGCCGCCCCGGACGGCCCGGTCGAGGGCGCCGCCGACGGGGCGCCGCCGAACGCCGCCACGTGCCGTACCACGTCCGCGCGCAGCGGCGTCAGCCGTGGACGCAGTGACGGGTGCGCCGCGAGCACCGCGTCATAGCGTGCGACGAGGTCCGTGCTCTCGCGTGCGGCACGCGCGCGTGCCCGCTCGGTGGCCGACCTCTCCCGGGCCGCGCGGTCCGGTCCGTCGTCGGTGCACCCGGCGGTCAGCACGGCACCGGCGGCCGCGCCCGTGGCGCCGAGGAGGAGCGTTCGTCTGCGCGGCCTGTGCGGCGCGGACGGCAGGGGGCTGGGGGACACGGCAACGTCCTGTGGGGGGTCGGGTCTCGTACGGCACGAGGAGGCGGGGGCGGACGTGATCACCGTACCCGCGCTCCGCCCGCCCCCCGCTCATCGGCTCGGCTCCGGTGGTCCGGAGGCGAGGTGCCCGCCCCTTCGGACCGGTGACGACGCGACGGGTCCCGCAGTGGTCGCTCGCGCGCTTCCCCGCCCCTGGGAACCGGGGTCCCCCGACGCCCACGGCGTCCCGGAGGAACCGGGGTTGCTCTCGGCCCGGCCGCGCCCCGTCAGGGTAGGGCGCGGGGAGCTGTGCCGGCGACCACCCACGGACCGGTGGTCCGAGGGCGGCAGGGGCCGCCCCCTTGGGGTCTGGGCGACGGGGCGGTCGGGGTCGGTGGCGACACGGCGGTCTCGTCGTGGCCGGTCGCGTGGTTCCCGCGCCCCGGGAAGCCGGGGTGCTCCCGGCCAGTAGCGCCTCGTCAGGGGCGCGGGAACCGCGCGAGTGACCGTCTCGTCGGGGCCGGCCCCCGCCGGGGTACCGGGGCGGCCCCCGACATCAGCGGCGCCCCGGTGGACGGCAACACCCCCGGGGACCGGATACGCTTTGACGCGACACGACACACACCCCGTCCCTCGTTTCCCCACAACAGCACACGCGGCCGAGGAGTCACCCGGATGAGCACCACCCAGAGCGAGAGGCTGCGGGAACTGCTGGAGCCGCTGGTCGGCTCCAGGGACCTGGACCTCGAAGAGATCACCGTGACCCCGGCGGGCAGGCGGCGTGTGCTCCGTGTGGTGGTGGACTCCGACTCCGGCGTGCAGCTCGACACCTGCGCCGAGCTGAGCAGGGAGATCTCCGGCGAGCTGGACGCGACGGACGCGATGGGCCCCGGCGAGTACGTCCTGGAAGTGACGTCCCCGGGCACCGACCGGCCCCTCACCGAGCACCGCCACTACGTGCGTGCCGTGGACCGGCTGGTCAAGTTCCGCCTGACGCCCGAGGCGGCCGCGGAGGCCGGCGCGGACGAGCTGACCGCCCGGATCACGAAGGTCGACGACGACGGCCTCGACGTGGCGGTGCCCGGCGTGAAGGGCCGCAGGCCCACCGCCCGCAGGCTCTCCTTCGCGGACATCGCCAGAGCACGCGTGGAGATCGAGTTCAACCGCAGAAGCGGCAGCTCCCCGAGCGAACGGGATACCGCGGGCGAGACGGGCGACACGGACAGCACGGGCGCCGACGACGCTCAGGACACGAAGAACGCAGAGGAGGCGTAGCCGTGGACATCGACATGAGTGCCCTGCGGGGCTTGGTACGGGAGAAGGAGATCTCCTTCGATCTGCTGGTCGAGGCGATCGAGTCGGCCCTCCTCATCGCCTACCACCGCACCGAGGGAAGCCACCGCCGCGCGCGCGTGGAGCTGGACCGCAACACCGGCCATGTGACCGTCTGGGCCCGGGAGGACGCCGAGGACCTCGCGGACTTGGCGGAGGGCCAGGAGCCCCGCGAGTTCGACGACACCCCGAGCGGCTTCGGCCGGATCGCCGCGACCACCGCCAAGCAGGTCATCCTGCAGCGGCTGCGGGACGCCGAGGACGACGCCACCCTCGGCGAGTACGCGGGCCGCGAGGGCGACATCGTCACGGGCGTGGTCCAGCAGGGCCGCGACCCGAAGAACGTCCTGGTGGACATCGGCAGGCTGGAGGCCATCCTGCCCGTCCAGGAGCAGGTGCCGGGCGAGACGTACCCGCACGGCATGCGGCTGCGCTCCTACGTGGTCCGGGTGGCCAAGGGCGTGCGGGGCCCCTCCGTGACCCTCTCGCGCACCCACCCCAACCTGGTGAAGAAGCTCTTCTCGCTGGAGGTCCCGGAGATCGCCGACGGCTCCGTCGAGATCGCCGCGATCGCCCGCGAGGCCGGCCACCGCACCAAGATCGCGGTCCGCTCGGTCCGCTCGGGGCTGAACGCCAAGGGCGCCTGCATCGGGCCCATGGGCGGCCGGGTCCGCAATGTGATGGGGGAGCTGAACGGCGAGAAGATCGACATCGTGGACTGGTCCGAGGACCCGGCCGAGATGGTCGCGAACGCCCTCTCACCGGCCCGGGTCTCCAAGGTCGAGGTCGTCGACCTGGCCGCCCGCTCGGCGCGTGTCACGGTCCCCGACTACCAGCTCTCCCTGGCGATCGGCAAGGAGGGCCAGAACGCCCGCCTGGCCGCTCGCCTCACCGGCTGGCGGATCGACATCCGCCCGGACACCGAGCAGACCGGGCCCGAGGCGGGGGACCGCGAGGCGGCGGGCCGCACCGGCCCGCGCGGTGGGTCCGCGGACCGGGCCGGTACCCCGGACGCACCCCGGGACCGCGCCTGACCCCTGCCCGGGGGAGTACTGTCGGGTAGTGGACCGGTCACCGTCCGGATCGGGACGACATCCGCCGAGATCAGGACGACTGGTGTTCGATTTTTGCCCCAATCGGGTGAGGTCGGCGTGGGGAGGTAGACTTAACGGTGTCTGGCCGGACGCATGTCCGCGCATGCCCTGAGCGCACCTGTGTGGGTTGCCGGGAGCGGGCGGCCAAGCACGATCTACTGCGGATCGTGAGGATCGAGGACGCCTGCGTCCCCGATCCTCGCGGTACGCTGCCCGGCCGGGGTGCATACGTGCACCCCGTCCTGGTCTGTCTGGACCTGGCAGAGCGTCGTCGGGCCTTCACCCGGGCTTTCCGCGCCCGGACGAAGCTCGACACCCAGGCGCTGCGCCGGGCCGTCGAAGACAGCCCCTGAACGTCAGGGGGCACCTGTAAGAAGCGCCGTACGGAACCCCGTGCGGCCCTGGTACCTCGCGAGTCGGAAGTAGGTCGAGATTGCGATGAGCACTCGATGAGTACGCGATGAGTACGCCCATGAAGTAGCGACGGTCCGGCGGTAACCCGGACCTAAAAGGAGCGAAGTGGCTAAGGTCCGGGTATACGAACTCGCCAAGGAGTTCGGTGTGGAGAGCAAGGTCGTCATGGCCAAGCTCCAGGAACTCGGTGAATTCGTCCGTTCGGCGTCGTCGACGATCGAGGCGCCCGTAGTACGCAAGCTGACCGACGCCTTCCAGCAGGGCGGCGGCAATGGCAACGGCTCCGGCCGTGGTTCCGCCAGGCCCGCCGCACCCAGGAAGGCAGCCCCCAGGCCCGCGGCGCCCTCACCGGCTTCGCCGGCCTCCCCGGCGCAGGCGGCCCGTCCGGCCGCCCCGAAGCCCGCGCCGCGCCCCGCGGCCGAGCAGCGCCCCGCGCCTCCGGCGCCGGGCCCGCGTCCCACGCCCGGCCCCCGGCCGGCTCCCAAGCCCGCGCCCGCGGCCCCCGCGACCCCGGAGTTCACCGCGCCGCCGTCGTCCGGCCCCGGCCCGGCCGCGCCCAGCGCGCCCCGTCCCGGCGGCGGTGCGCCGCGTCCCGGTGCGCCCAAGCCCGGCGGCCGGCCCGCGCCCGGACAGGGCCAGGGCCGCGGTGGCCAGGCCCCGCGTCCCGGTGCCCCGGCACCCCGGCCCGGCGCCCGGCAGTCCGGCCCGCGCCCGGGTAACAACCCCTTCACGTCCGGCGGTTCCACCGGTATGGCCCGCCCGCAGGCGCCCCGTCCCGGCGGCGGTGCGCCGCGCCCCGGCGCACCCGGTGCGCCCGGCGCCCCGCGCCCGCAGGGTGCCGGCCAGGGCGGTGCCCGTCCCGGCCCCGGCGGCCCCCGTCCGACGCCGGGCGGCATGCCCCGCCCGCAGGCGCCCCGTCCTGGCGGCGGCCCCGGTGGCAACCGCCCGAACCCGGGCATGATGCCGCAGCGTCCCGCGGCGGGCCCGCGTCCCGGCGGCGGCCCCGGTGGCCGCGGTCCCGGCGGCGCCGGCCGGCCCGGTGGCGGTGGTGGCGGTGGCCGTCCCGGCTTCGCCGGCCGTCCCGGCGGTGGCGGTGGCGGCGGTCGTCCCGGTGGCGGCGGCTTCGCCGGCCGTCCCGGTGGCGGCGGTGGCGGCTTCGGCGGTGGCGGCGGTGGCCGTCCCGGCTTCGGCGGCCGTCCGGGTGGTCCCGGTGGCCGTGGTGGCACGCAGGGCGCGTTCGGCCGTCCCGGCGGCCCCGCGCGCCGTGGCCGCAAGTCGAAGCGGCAGCGCCGCCAGGAGTACGAGGCCATGCAGGCCCCGTCCGTCGGCGGTGTGATGCTGCCTCGTGGCAGCGGCGAGACCATTCGCCTGTCGCGCGGCGCGTCGCTCACGGACTTCGCGGAGAAGATCAACGCCAACCCGGCGTCCCTCGTCGCGGTCATGATGAACCTCGGCGAGATGGTCACGGCGACCCAGTCCGTCTCCGACGAGACGCTCCACCTCCTCGCCGACGAGATGAACTACACCGTTCAGATCGTCAGCCCCGAGGAGGAGGACCGCGAGCTGCTCGAGTCCTTCGACCTGGAGTTCGGCGAGGACGAGGGCGGCGAGGAGAACCTGGTCGCGCGTCCGCCGGTGGTCACCGTCATGGGTCACGTCGACCACGGCAAGACCCGCCTCCTCGACGCCATCCGCAAGACGAACGTCATCGCGGGCGAGGCAGGCGGCATCACCCAGCACATCGGTGCCTACCAGGTCACGACCGAGGTCAACGGCGACGAGCGGAAGATCACGTTCATCGACACCCCGGGTCACGAGGCGTTCACCGCCATGCGTGCCCGCGGTGCCAAGTCGACCGACATCGCCATCCTGGTGGTGGCGGCCAACGACGGCGTGATGCCCCAGACGATCGAGGCGCTGAACCACGCCAAGGCGGCCGACGTGCCGATCGTGGTCGCGGTCAACAAGATCGACGTCGAGGGCGCCGACCCCACCAAGGTCCGCGGCCAGCTCACCGAGTACGGCCTGGTGGCCGAGGAGTACGGCGGCGACACCATGTTCGTCGACATCTCCGCGAAGCAGGGCGTGAACATCGACAGCCTCCTGGAGGCCGTCATCCTCACCGCCGATGCCGCGCTCGACCTGCGCGCCAACCCCGAGCAGGACGCCCAGGGCATCGCGATCGAGGCGCACCTCGACAAGGGCCGCGGCGCCACCGCGACCGTCCTGGTGCAGCGCGGCACCCTGCGGGTCGGCGAGACCATGGTCGTCGGCGACGCCTACGGCCGCGTCCGCGCCATGCTCGACGACCTCGGCAACACCGTCGAGGAAGCGGGTCCGTCCACCCCGGTCCAGGTCCTCGGCCTGACCAACGTGCCCGGCGCCGGCGACAACTTCATCGTCGTCGACGAGGACCGCACGGCCCGCCAGATCGCCGAGAAGCGCGCCGCCCGCGAGCGGAACGCCGCGTTCGCCAAGCGCACCCGCAGGGTCTCCCTGGAGGACCTGGACAAGGTGCTCAAGGCCGGCGAGGTGCAGCAGCTCAACCTCATCATCAAGGGCGACGCCTCCGGTTCCGTCGAGGCCCTGGAGTCCTCGCTGGTCCAGCTCGATGTCGGCGAGGACGTCGACATCCGCGTCCTGCACCGCGGTGTGGGTGCGGTCACCGAGTCGGACATCGACCTGGCCATGGGCTCCGACGCCATCGTCATCGGCTTCAACGTCCGCGCCGCCGGGCGCGCGACGCAGATGGCCGAGCGCGAGGGCGTGGACGTCCGGTACTACTCGGTCATCTACCAGGCGATCGAGGAGATCGAGGCGGCCCTGAAGGGCATGCTCAAGCCGGAGTTCGAAGAGGTCGAGCTCGGCACGGCGGAGATCCGCGAGATCTTCCGCTCGTCCAGGCTCGGCAACATCGCCGGTGTGCTCATCCGCTCCGGCGAGGTCCGGCGGAACACCAAGGCCCGGGTGCTGCGGGACGGCAAGGTCGTCGCGGAGAACCTCACCATCGAGGGCCTGCGCCGCTTCAAGGACGACGTCACCGAGATCCGCGAAGGCTTCGAGGGCGGTATCAACCTCGGAAACTTCAACGACATCAAGGTCGACGACGTCATCGCCACCTACGAGATGCGCGAGAAGCCGCGCGTCTGACAGCGGCGGCACCGGGGCCGGTCGGCGGGCGGAATTCCCGTCGATCGGCCCCGGCCGTTGCGTGTACGGTGCTGGTGTTCCCGCCAGGTGTTGGCGGGAGTGACGATCCCGTACCGGCGGGACATCCGGACACACATGTTTGTGGGGACTCTCTCCTTCGACCTGCTCCTGGGCGACGTGCGGTCGCTGAAGGAGAAGCGCTCCGTCGTCCGCCCGATCATCGCCGAGCTCCAGCGCAAGTACGCGGTGAGCGTGGCGGAGGTCGACCACATGGACCTGCACCGCAGAGCGGTGATCGGCCTCGCGGTCGTCTCGGGGGACGCCGGACACATCACGGACGTACTGGACCGCTGTGAGCGGCTGGTCGCCGCCCGTCCCGAGGTGGAACTGCTCTCCGCCAGACGGCGCTTCCACGGCGACGACGACTGACCGCCGGCCGAGGGCCGAGGGCCCGGCGCGCCCCTGGACGCCGACGGCGCACGGCGGACGCCGAGCCGCACAGCAGACAACGAGGAAAGACAAGAAGGAGACGGACCAGTGGCCGACAACGCGCGAGCGAAAAGGCTGGCGGACCTCATCCGGGAGGTGGTGGCCCAGAAGCTGCAGCGCGGGATCAAGGACCCGCGGCTCGGTTCGCACGTCACCATCACGGACACCCGGGTCACCGGCGACCTGAGGGAGGCGACCGTCTTCTACACCGTCTACGGCGACGACGAGGACCGCGCGGCCGCCGCGGCGGGCCTGGAGAGCGCCAAGGGCGTGCTGCGTTCCGAGGTCGGCAGGGCGGCGGGCGTGAAGTTCACCCCCACCCTCGCCTTCGTCGCCGACGCCCTCCCGGACAACGCCCGCACCATCGAGGACCTCCTCGACAAGGCGCGCGCCTCCGACGCCCGGGTGCGCGAGGCGTCCGCGGGCGCCGACTACGCCGGTGACTCCGACCCGTACCGCAAGCCGGGCGACGCCGAGGACGCCGGGGAGGCCGCCGGCGGCGGCCCCGCCGCCTCCCACGGGGAGCCGAGGGGCGACGCCCCGGAATGAGCCGTACACACCCCGTGCCCGACGGCCTCGTCATCGTCGACAAGCCGTCGGGCTTCACCTCACACGACGTGGTCGCCAAGATGCGCGGCATCGCCGGCACCCGCCGCGTCGGCCACGCGGGCACCCTCGACCCCATGGCCACCGGCGTGCTCGTCCTCGGCGTGCAGCGGGCCACCAAGCTCCTCGGCCACCTGGCCCTCACCGAGAAGGAGTACCTGGGCACCATCAGGCTCGGCCAGGACACCGTGACCGACGACGCGGAGGGCGAGGTCACCGCGGCCACCGACCCGACCGGCCTGCCCCAGGACGCCGTCGACGACCGGATCGCCGAGCTGACCGGCGACATCATGCAGGTGCCGCCCCGGGTCAGCGCCATCAAGGTGGACGGCAAGCGGTCCTACAAGCGGGCCCGCGAGGGGGAGGAGTTCGACCTGCCGGCCCGGCCCGTCACGGTCTACTCCTTCACCGTGCACGACCGCAGGGAGACCACCGCCGAGGACGGTACGCCCGTGCTCGACCTGCTGGTCTCCGTGGTCTGCTCGTCCGGCACCTACATCAGGGCGCTGGCCCGCGACCTGGGCGCGGCGCTCGGCGTCGGAGGCCACCTGGCCGCCCTGCGCCGCACCCGCGTCGGCCCCTACGGCCTGGACCAGGCCCGGACGCTCGACCAGCTCCAGCAGGAGCTGACGGTGCTGCCGATCGCGGATGCCGCCGCGGCGGCGTTCCCCCGCTGGGACGTGGACGCCCGGCGCGCCGGGCTGCTCCGCAACGGCGTCCGGATCGACATCCCCCCGGCGTACGAGGGGGCCGGGCCCGTCGCCGTCTTCGATTCCGAGGGGCGGCTGCTCGCGCTGGTGGAGGAGCTGAAGGGGCGCGCCAAGAGCCTGGTGGTGTTCGCCGGCGGCCCCGGGTGACCCGGTACGTGCATCGCGTCACAGCCCCGCTCACGGCCCCATGCCGATGCATGCCGGACGCTTCCGGCATGGCAGTCTTGGACCTGCGGGATCGGCGTACTCCACGGCGGGCGGCGCGGATTCGGCCCTGACCGCCCCGGGCAGGAGCAAGGTTCGGCGAGCAAGCGATGAGCAAACGACCAAGGAGCGACACCGTGCAGCGCTGGCGTGGCTTGGAGGACATCCCCCAGGACTGGGGGCGCAGCGTCGTCACCATCGGCTCCTACGACGGCGTGCACCGCGGCCACCAGCTCATCATCGGCCGCGCCGTGCGGCGCGCCCGTGAGCTGGGCATTCACTCGGTCGTCGTCACCTTCGACCCGCACCCCAGTGAGGTGGTGCGGCCCGGCAGCCACCCGCCGCTGCTCGCGCCGCACCACCGGCGCGCCGACCTGATGGCCGAGCTGGGCGTGGACGCCGTCCTCGTCCTCCCCTTCACCACCGAGTTCTCCCAGCTCTCGCCCGCCGAGTTCGTGGCGAAGGTGCTGGTCGACAAGCTGCACGCACGGACCGTCGTGGAGGGCCCCAACTTCCGTTTCGGCCACCGGGCCGCGGGCAACGTCGGCGTGCTCACCGAGTTGGGCAGGACGTACGACTACGACGTCGAGGTGGTCGACCTCTTCGTGCGCGGCGAGGCGGGCGGCGGCGAGCCGTTCTCGTCCACGCTCGTCCGCCGGCTGATCGCCGCGGGTGACGTGGCCGGGGCCGCGGAGATCCTCGGGCGGCCGCACCGGGTGGAGGGGGTGGTCGTGCGGGGGGCGCAGCGCGGCAGGGAACTCGGCTTCCCCACCGCCAACGTGGAGACGCTGCCGCACTCCGCGGTCCCCGCGGACGGGGTGTACGCCGGGTGGCTGCTCGCGCAGGGCGAGGCGATGCCCGCGGCGATCTCCGTGGGCACGAATCCGCAGTTCGACGGCACGGAGCGGACGGTCGAGGCGTACGCCATCGACCGGGTCGGCCTGGAGCTCTACGGGCTCCACGTGGCCGTGGAGTTCCTGTCCTTCGTGCGCGGCCAGGCTCGCTTCGACTCGGTCGACGAGCTGCTCGAGGCGATCGGCGACGATGTGAAACGCTCCCGCGAACTCATCGAGTCATACGCTTCCTCCCGCTAGCCGCGGGGGTGCGTTGGGCAGGCGGTCCCCCCGGTTCCGTCAGGGGCGCGGGGCTGTGACCTGGGGATACCACCCATGCCCAGGAGGCAGTGAGGGAGGCTCCGCCACGTGGGCTCCGCCGCGCGGGCACGATCAGCGACGGTGAGGCGGTCGGGTCGTCACCGTCCCGGTGGGGCTGTTTCGGTCGTGTGCGGGCCGTCGGCCGGTGGGGGTTGGTCGCGCAGTTCCCCGCGCTCCTTGGGTGGGCCGGGGCTTGGCTTCGTGCGGTGTGTGCCGATAAGGGGCGCGGGGAACTGCGCGACCAGCGACGACGAGGCGGTCGGGTCGTCACCGTCCCGGAGGGGCAGTCTCCGTCGCATCCGGGCCGCCGGTGGGTGGGTGGTTGCGTGCGCAGTTGCCCGCGCCCTTGGGCGGCGGGGCGTCACCAGCCCCCTAGTCCCGGGCCTGGGCGAGAGCCCAGTGGCAGGCCACCTGGGGCGCCCCGGAACCGTTCAGCACCGGAAGGTCCTCCGTACGGCACGCATCGGCCACCCCGGCCCGCAGGGCCGCCCCGTTCGCCAGAACGTGGCACCGCGCATGGAACCGGCACCCGGAGGGAATCCGCGAGGGGTCCGGGGGCTCTCCGGTGAGGACGACCTCCTCGCCCTCCGCCTCGGGCAGCACGGACAGCAGTGCCTGCGTGTAGGGGTGGCGCGGCGCCGTCAGGACCTGCTCGACGGGGCCGGTCTCCACGATCCGGCCCAGGTACATCACGGCCACCCGGTCGGCGATGTTCCAGGCGAGGCCCAGATCGTGGGTGACCACCAGCGCGGCGAGCCCCAGCTCGTCACGGAGCTTCAGCAGCAGCGCGAGGATCTCGCCCCGCACCGATGCGTCCAGCGACGCCACCGGCTCGTCGGCGACGATCAGCTCCGGCTCCAGCACCAGCGCACCCGCGATCACCACCCGCTGGCGCTGGCCGCCGGAGAGTTCGTGCGGGTACCGCAGGAAGAACCGCTCGGGCGGCCGCAGCCCGGCCCGCGCCAGCGCGTCCGCGACCGCGGCGCTCTCGTCGGCGAACTTACCGGTGGTGCCGTGGATCCGCAGCCCCTCGGCCACCGCGTCGTAGACCGTGTGCCGGGGATTGAGCGAGCCGGTGGGGTCCTGGAGCACCAGCTGGACACGCCTGCGGTACTTCTTGAGCGCGGCCGTCGCATAGTCCAGCGGCCTGCCGCCGAAGGTCACCCGCCCGGACGTGGGCGACTCCAGGCCGAGCAGCGAGCGCGCCAGCGTGGTCTTGCCGCAGCCGGACTCGCCGACCAGCGCCACGATCTCACCGGGCCGGATGTCCAGGTCCACCCCGTCGACGGCGCGGGCCGGGGCGGCACCGTGCCGCCCGGGGAAGGTGATGTGCAGCCCCGCCGCACTCAGCAGTGGCGCGGCAGCGGTGCCGGCGGGCCCGTCGGGGGCCCCGGCGGCGTTACCGGAGGCATCCGTTCCGGAGGCGGCCGCGGGCGTATCGGCCATGGGCGGCTCAGCCGTGGGCGTCTCGGCCTCCGCGGCGTCCGACGCCGGGGTGCCCGTCTCGTCCAGGGAGCCGGCGGAGCCGGGGGAGCCGGAGGTGGTCATGATGTGCTGCTCCTCGCTTCTTCCTGGTCCTCACCCGACGCGGAGCCGTCCGGTGCCGCCGCTCCCGAGGCCGCGCCCTCCGACGCCGCCTCACCCGAGCGCCCGCCGCCCGACGCGGCCTCACCCGACGCGGCCTCACTCGACGCCTCGTCACCCTCGCCCGTGTCGTCCCCGGCCGCGCCGCCGTCCACATGGACGCAGGCCGCGGACCGGCCCGCGCCCGCGTCCCGCAGCGGCTGGTCGTCCACGGCGCAGGAGTCCAGCGCCACGGGGCAGCGCGGGTGGAACGTGCAGCCGGGCGGCAGCGCCGTCGGGTCGGGCGGATCCCCGGGCAGTCCGCGCGGAGCGAACCGCGACGACGGGTCGCCGATGCGCGGGAACGCGGAGGACAGCGCCTGCCCGTACGGATGCCTGGCGTCCTCGTAGACCTGCCGGGCGGGCCCCTCCTCGACCACCCGCCCCGCGTACATCACGGCGAGCCGGTCGCAGGTGTCCGCGAGCACCGCCAGGTCGTGACTGATCATGATGAGGCCGATGTCCTGCTCCGCCACGAGCTGCTCGATCAGCCGGAGGATCTGGGCCTGGATCATCACGTCCAGCGCGGTGGTCGGCTCGTCGGCGATGATCAGCCGCGGATCGCAGGCCAGCGCCATCGCGATCATGACCCGCTGCCGCTGCCCGCCGGACAGCTCGTGCGGGTAGGCGTCGGCGCGCGCCGCGGGCAGCCCGACGTGCTCCAGCAGCTCACGGGCCCGCCGCTTGGCGGCGGCGGGCGTGGCCTTCTTGTGCAGCAGGATCGGCTCGGCGATCTGGTCGCCGATGCGGTGCACCGCGTTCAGGGAGTGCATGGCGCCCTGGAAGACCATCGAGGCCCCCGCCCAGCGCACGGCGCGCACCCGGCCCCACTTCATGGCGAGCACGTCCTCGCCGTCCAGCAGGATCCGTCCCGTCACCCGGGTGCCCGCGGGCAGCAGCCGCAGCAGCGCCATCGCCAGCGTGGACTTGCCGCAGCCGGACTCGCCCGCGATGCCGAGCTTGTGCCCGGCCGCCACGGACAGGTTCACACCCCGCACGGCCGCGGCCCCGCCCGGGTACGTCACCGCCAGGTCCCGTACGTCCAGCAGGGTGCCGTCCGCCGGGGCGGCGGCCGCGGCGGACGCCCCCGTGCCGCGCCGCTCGCCGGCGGTGTCCGTGGTGTCTGTGCCGGTCATCGGGCCACCCCCAGCTTGGGGTTGAGTACGGACTCCACGGCGCGGCCGCACAGCGTGAACGCCAGGGCGACGGCGGCGATCGCCAGGCCCGGCGGCACCAGGTACCACCAGTGCCCCGAGCTGACGGCGCCGGCCTCGCGCGCGTCCTGGAGCAGGCCGCCCCAGGAGGTGATGGTCGGGTCCCCGAGGCCCAGGAAGGCGAGGGTGGCCTCGGAGAGGATCGCGTTGGAGATGCCGAGCGTGGTCTGCGCCAGCACCAGCGGCATCACGTTCGGCAGCACGTGCCGGGACATGATGTGCGCGTGACCGCCGCCCAGCGCCCTGGCCCGCTCGATGTAGGGGCGGGACTCCACGGCGAGCGTCTGGGCACGCACCAGGCGGGCGGTGGTCGGCCAGGTCGTCACGCCGATCGCCAGGATGATGGTGCTCAGCGACCTGGACATCACGGTGGCCAGCGCGATCGCGAGCACGAGCGTCGGCATGACGAGGAACCAGTCGGTGACCCGCATGATCACGGTCGCGTACCAGCCGCGGAAGTGCCCGGCGGTGATGCCGACCAGCGCCCCGATCGCCACCGACAGCACCGCCGCGAGCAGACCCACCGTCAGCGACACCCGCGAGCCCCACAGCACCAGGCCGAACAGGTCCCGCCCGTACTGGTCGGTGCCGAACCAGAACTGGCCGCTCGGACCCTCCATCGGCCTGCCCGGCGCGTCGGTGACGCTCTGCACGTCGGAGCCGAGGGTCAGCGGCGCGGTCAGGGCGACCAGCGCGAACAGCGCCAGAAGGACAAGCCCCACGACGCCCGCCCGGTGGGTGCGGTACTGCGCCCAGAAGCGGGCCACGGAGCGCCGCCGCCGCTGCCAGGCCAGCGCCCGGGGGCTCCGGGCCGCGGGCGGCGCCGGGTCGGGCGGCGCGGTGGTGGTCGTCTCGGTCGTCATCGGCCCACCCGGGGATCGAGCAGCGGATAGATCAGGTCGGCGAGGGTGTTCATGAGGATCACGGCCGCCGAGAACACCAGGAAGCAGCCCTGCACCAGTGGCAGGTCCGGCACGCTCAGCGCCTCGTAGAAGAGGCCGCCGAGGCCCGGCCAGGAGAAGACGGTCTCGACCAGGACGGTGCCCGCCACCACCCGGCCCAGGTTGACGAAGATCAGCGTCATGGTCGGCAGCATCGCGTTGGGCACGGCGTGCCTGCGGCGCACCAGGTCGTCCCGCAGGCCCTTGGCGCGCGCCGTCGTCAGGTAGTCGCTGCCCATCTCGTCGAGCACCGCCGACCGGGTGACGAGCAGCGTCTCGCCGTACTGCACCGCCACCAGGGTGATCACCGGCAGGATCATGTGGTGCACCACATCGAGCACATGACCGAAGCCGCCCCCGCTGCCGGACTCCATGCCCCCGGTGGGGAAGAGGCCCGGCAGCGGGCCGATGCCCACCGAGAAGACGATGATGAGCATCAGCCCGAGCCAGAACGACGGCACGGAGAACAGCGTCAGCGCCAGACCGGTGTGGAACCGGTCCCCGGGCCCGCCGTTGCGCCAGGCCGCCCGGGTGCCGAGCGCCACGCCGAGCGCCGAGTAGAGCACGAAGGCCGTGCCGGTGAGCAGCACCGTGTTCGGCAGCGCCTCCGTGATCTTGTCGAGCACGGGGGTGTTGAACTGGTACGAGGTGCCCAGGTCGCCGGTGAGGGCCTTGCCGCAGTAGTCCGTGAACTGCTGCCACAGCGGCAGGTCGAGGCCGAACTCCCGGCGGTAGGCCGCGAGCTGCTCGGCGGAGACCTGCCGGCCGCCCGTCATGAACTTCACCGGGTCGCCGGGGATCAGCCGGAACAGAAAGAAACCGGTCACCAGGACGGCGAGCAGCGAGACGGCGGCGCCGACCAGCTTGCCCGCGACATAGCGCAGATACGCCACGGTGTTGCGTGCGTCCAGGCCGCGGGCCGGCGGCCCGGCCTGGGCCGGACCGCCTTTCGCCACGTCCGCCGTGCCCTCGGCGAGCGCCGGGGTGCTCTCAGATGCCATACGGTGTTCTCCCGGGACCCGGCCTGATGGCCCCCTGTGTCGCGTTGTTCATGACGTTACGCGCGCCGTGGCCCGCGAGCCCGCCGGGCCGGTCACGGTCCCTGGCGCAGGAGCGGCGGCGTCCGCCGGGCTACTCACGGTCCTCCGCGGTGGAGCGGCGGCGCATCCACACGAACGCCCCGGCACCGGCGAGGACGACCACGGCCACCACGACACCGATGACCACGCCGGTCGAGCCGGACCCGCCCGAGGAGCCCGAGGAGTCCGCGGGCTTCGCCGACCACCAGCTCCAGTAGCCATCCTGGCCGTAGATGTTGCCGGCCGCCTCGGGCATGGTGGTGATCGACTTGATCTGGTCGGTGCGGTACGCCTCCATCGCGTTCGGGTACGCGATGACGTTCATGTACCCGGTGTCGTACAGCCGCGACTCCATCTGCTTGACCAGATCGGCGCGCTTCGCCGGGTCGTACTCGGCGAGCTGCCTGGCGTACAGCTCGTCGTACTTCTTGTCGCAGATGAAGTTGTCGGTGTAGCTGGTGTCCTTCGGAGTGGCCGGGAGTGCGCCGCAGGTGTGTATCGACAGGACGTAGTCCGGGTCGGGGTTGACCGACCAGCCGTCGATGGCCAGGTCGTAGTCACCGGCCAGCCAGGGGTCGGTCACATTGTCCAGGCAGTCGACGGTGAGCCCGATGCCCAGCTTGCCGTACCACTCCTTGAGGTACTTGCCGACGGCCTTGTCCTGCGGGTCCGTGGCATGGCACAGGATGCGGTAGTTCAGCGGCTTGCCGTCCTTGCCGACCCGCTTGCCGGCGGAGTTCTTCCTGTACCCGGCCTGGTCGAGCAGCCGGGCCGCCTTCTGCGGGTCGTAGCCCATCGCCTGACTGGCGGAGGGCTTCCAGAAGTACGTCGAGAAGCGCGGCGGGATGTAGCCCTCGCCGTAGACGGCGTGCCCCTGCCAGACCTTGTCGATGAGCGCCTTGCGGTCGACGGCCAGGAACAGCGCGTGCCGCACCCGCTCGTCCAGCAGCGACGGGTCGCCGTTGCCGAACTTCTTGCCGTTCCTGGCCCGCGCGCCCGGGTTGGTGGCCAGGGCGTAGAAACGCCGGCCGGGGGCGTCGTTCACCTTGACGTTCGCGGTGCCCTTGAGCGACGCGGCCTGGGCGGGCGTCAGGTTCTGGACGAACGACACCTCACCCTTCTGCAGTGCGGCGACGGCGGCGTCGTTGTCCTTGTAGTACTTGAAGACGAGGTTCTCGAACTTGGGTGCGCCCCGCCAGAAGTCCTTGTTGGCCTTGAGCTTCACATAGCTGTCGGCCTTGTAGTCGGTGATGGTGAACGGGCCGTCGCCGACGATCGGGAACTTCTGGTCGTTGTTGAACTTGCTGAAGTCCTTGACGCCCTGCCAGACGTGCTTCGGCACGATCGGGACGTCGATGGCCTCCATCGTGGACTGCGGCTTCTTCAGGGTGATGACCAGCTTGGTGGGGCTGGGCGCCGTCACCTTCTTGAAGTTGCCGACGTAGCTGCCGTTCGCCGTGGCGGCGCCCGGGTCCGTCATCATCTTGGTGTACGTCCAGGCCGCGTCCTCGGCGGTGACCGGCTTGCCGTCCGACCACTTGGCGTTGCTGCGGATCGTGTACGTCCAGGTCAGCTTGTCCGCGGACGGCTTCCAGCTGGTCGCGAGCCCCGGGATGGCGTGCGCGTCCTTGGGGTCGTAGTCCGTCAGGTACTCGTACGACAGCCGGAGGATGCTGGTGCTGACCAGGCGCACCGCGAGGAAGGGGCTCAGCGAGTCGACGCTCTGGGCGACCGCGACCGTGAGGGTCTTGTTGCCGCTGCCCGAGGCCGCGGCGGCCTGCTGCGGCGCGGGGTTCAGCGGTGTGGCGAGCCCCGCCGTCAGCGCCAGGGCCCCGGCGCCGGCCGCCGCCAGCCGGTACCGGCCGCGGACCCCGCGCCGGGCCGGGCCCTCGGATGCGCCGGGCCGGGCCGGGCCGAACGGGTGCGGGCCGTCTGAGTGCCGGCCGTCTGACTGCCGACCGGGCGAGCGCCGGCCGTTCTTCTCGTGTCTGTCCATGGGTCGGTGACCTCGCCTAGTCGCTCGCGCAGGGATGGCCTTCTTGATCATGGTGCGCCAGCTTGGTTGATGAGTGTGTTTATCAGCGCGGGTCTGCGCGAGTCAACGCTCGGTTGACCCCACGTGGCCTGCGGAAATCACGAATTGGTCGGGACCTGTCGCCCATTGGTCAAGACCGGTGAAAACCGCCAGGCCAGGGAGTGGCGGCCGACCCACCCCCTGGTCCGGGCCATGAGGCGGTGCTGCTTACGGGTTTGTAGACAATCGGGCGGGGGCCGGCGGTTGCGGGATCCCGGGCGGCCGGTCCGCCGGGCGGGTGCACCCGAACGCGCCGGTGCCCCGGTCCACGCCGGGCGGGCGGCACGGACCGGGGCACCCGAAGTGCTCCTACCGGACTACTGTCCTCCCGCTCCGGGAGGCTGCTGGGTCCAGCGCTGCGGCACACCGGACCCCGACGCGCCCGGGCCGGGCGGCACCGGCTGCTGGGACATCCCGGCCTGGGGCGGCATGCCGGGCGGGGGCACCTCGGGGCCCGGGGGGCCGGGATGGGGCATCCCCGGTTGGGGAGCGCCCGGTTGGGGGGCCGCCGGGGGGTAGCCCTGCGGATACCCCTGCTGCTGCCAGCCCCCGGGCCCCTGCCCCTGAGCCTGCTGGCCCGGCAGCGGGGGCGCCACCTGCGGGGGCGGGTTCCCGTCCGACGTCCACAGGCCGTGGGCCTGCTGGTGCCGCACGAAGTCCTCCGCGACCATCGCGGCCAGGTTGAAGTACGCCTCGCGCACCTTGGGCCGCATCATGTCGAGGTCCACCTCGGCACCCGCCGCGAGGTGCTCGTCGAACGGGACGACGATGACGCCCCGGCAGCGCGTCTCGAAGTGGCTGACGATGTCCTCCACCTTGATCATCTTGCCGGTCTCGCGGACCCCGGAGATCACCGTGATCGAACGGGACACCAGATCGGCGTACCCGTGCGCCGAGAGCCAGTCGAGGGTCGTGGACGCGCTGCTCGCGCCGTCCACCGACGGCGTGGAGATGATGATGAGCTGGTCGGCGAGGTCCAGCACACCCCGCATCGCGCTGTACAGCAGACCGGTGCCCGAGTCGGTGAGGATGACCGGGTACTGCTGCCCGAGCACCTCTATGACGCGCCGGTAGTCCTCGTCGTTGAAGGTCGTCGAGACGGCCGGGTCGACGTCGTTCGCGATGATCTCCAGGCCGGACGGGGCCTGCGAGGTGAACCGCCGGATGTCCATGTACGACTGGAGGTACGGGATCGCCTGCACCAGGTCGCGGATGGTGGCCCCGGTCTCGCGCCGCACCCGGCGGCCGAGCGTGCCCGCGTCCGGGTTGGCGTCGATGGCGAGGATCTTGTCCTGCCGCTCGATGGCCAGCGTCGAGCCGAGGGCCGTGGTGGTGGTCGTCTTGCCGACCCCGCCCTTGAGGGAGATGACCGCGATCCGGTAGCACGACAGCACGGGAGTGCGGATCAGCTCCAGCTTCCGCAGCCGCTCGGCCTCCTCCTTCTTGCCGCCGAGCTTGAACCGCGACCCGCTCGCGGTGGGCCGCCCGCTCTTCGCCTTCTGCTTCTTGTTGTTGAGCAGCCGGTCCGACGACAGCTCCACCGCCGCGGTGTACCCGAGCGGGGCGCCCGGGTTGGTGGGCTGCCGTTGGTCGTGCTGCATCGCCTGCGGGTACGCGCCGGGTGCCGCGGGCATGCCGGGCTGCCCCGGGGCGCCGGGCTGTCCGGGCGCTCCGGGTTGTCCCGGGGCCTGCTGTGCGCCGTAGGGCTGGGGGCCGCCCGGGCCCTGGGGCGCGGCGGGGGCGCCGGGCGCCCCGGGGGCGCCCGGCGGGAAGGCGGCCGGCTGACCCGGCACCGGCTGCTGCTGCCCGGGGGCGCCGGGGCCCTGGGGCGGTACGGGGCCCTGGCCACCTGGGGCTTGCGGCTGCCCCGGCCCCTGGCTCTGGCCCTGGCCCGGGGGCTGGGGCGCCTGCGGCTGACCCGGGCCGGGGTGGGGCGCCTGGGGCGCCGGAGTCCTCGGGTCCGGCACACCGGGCGCGGGTGCCTGCGGGAAGCCGTAGCCGCCGGGCTGCCCGGGGGCGGGCGGGGGAGCCTGGCCGGTCCGGGGCGGGAAGCCGTAGCCGCCCTGCCCCCCGGGGGCGGGCGGGGCCGCGGGATTGCCCTGGGGCGGGAAGCCGTAACCGCCCTGGTGACCGGGGGTCGGCTGGGGCGCCCCGGGTGCTCCCGGGACCCCGGGTGCTCCCGGGACCCCGGGGGCCTGTCCCGCGCCCGGGGCGCCCTGCTGCGGGAACCCGTAGCCGCCGGGCTGCCCGGGAGCGGGTGCCGGCGGAGTGGGGGCGCCCTGCTGGGGGAAGCCGTAGCCGCCCTGCGGGCCGGGGGCCGGCGGCGCAGCGGGGTTGCTCTGTTGGGGGAAGCCGTAGCCACCCGGCTGTCCGGGGGTGGGCGGGGCGGGCGGTGCGCCGGGCGTGGGGTGGGGCCATGGGGGCGGCGCGGGCTGCTGTGCTCCCGGTCCCTGGGCGGGGAACGGGGCCCCGGCTCCCGGCTGCCCGGGCTGGCCCGCCGTCGGCTGCCCCGCTTGCCCGGGCTGCGGTGTGCCGGGAGCCGCCTGCTGGGGCTGGGGCTGGGGCTGGGGCTGTCCGGGCTGCTGCGGTGCGGCGGACCACTGGTCGGCGGCCGCCGGCGCGGCGAGTTCGAAGGACGGCGGCGGCGCGGGGAGCCCGCCCTGCTGTCCGGGGAGGGGCCCCCAGGGGCCGGGCTGGGGCTGCCCCGCGTCCGCGGGTCCGGCGGGGCCGCCCTGCCCGGCGCCCGGCGTGCCGCCTGTGCCTGCGGGCCCGTCTGCGCTCGCCGGGCCGCCCGTGCCCGCCGGGTCCATGCCCTGGACGCCGCGGTTTCCGGCCCCGTCCGCGGTGGTGCCGTCCGTGCCCGCGGTGCCGTCGGCCGAGGGCCCGACGGAGTCCGTCCCGGTGGCCGGGGCGCCGGCGGCATCCGTGGCGGCGTCGGCGGTGTCCGTCTCCGCGCGCGCGGCGTCGTCCGCGTCGGTGCCGGAGCCGGGCGCGGAGTCCTGCGGGCCGTCGTACTCGGCCGCCGCCGGGTCCGTGCCGTCGCCGTCCGAGCCGGCGGCACCCGCACCGGCGGCATCAGGCGTACCGGTGTCGTCCGCGGTGCCTGACCGGGCGTCGGCGTCGGCGGCGGCGTCATCCCTGCCGGACGACGCGCCGGAGTCCCGGTCGGTCCCGGATGTCGCGTCGGCGTCGTCGTCCGGGCCCGTGGACCAGGGGGAGCGGAGGCTGGGGAAGTCGTCGTCGGCCCCCGGGAACGGTTCGCCCGGCGATGTGGCGCTCCCGGAGACCGGGGTGCCCCCGGAGGGGGTGGCCGAGGTGCCCGTGCCGTGTTCGGAGCCCAGGCCTGTGCGGGGGTAGTCGGGGTCCGTCTCGGGCGGCCAGACGATCGCGGCGGCCCCCGAGTCCGTGGAGGCCGCGGAGCCCGTGGAGGCGGCGGG
Source organism: Streptomyces sp. DSM 116793 (assembly GCF_057320905.1). Lineage (NCBI taxonomy): Bacteria > Bacillati > Actinomycetota > Actinomycetes > Kitasatosporales > Streptomycetaceae > Streptomyces > Streptomyces sp. DSM 116793. The sequence goes on from NZ_CM170494.1 coordinate 7,069,317, forward strand.
GTCCGTCCCGTCCGTTCCGTCCGTCCGGCCGTCCGTCGTGAGGCCGTCCGCGCGCGTGCCAGCGGTGCCGCCGGTCTCGTCCGCGCCGTCCGTTTCCGCACCGGAGCGGTCGTCGGCCCCGGCGGTGCTCCCCGCCTTGGCGGACGCGCTGTGCTGGGCGGCGAGTTGGGCCAGCTCCCGCTTGAGCGCGGCCGAGGAGATCCGCATCGTGGCGTTGCTCTCCAGGTCGCCGCTGTTCCCTGGGTCCCAGGAGGAGTCCCCGGCGGTGCCCTCCGGACCCGGCCCGCCGACGGCCCCCGCCGTACCGCCCGCGCCGGTTCCGGAACCGTGCCCGGAACCAGAGGAGTCCGTACCGTACGGCGTCCCGCCGGGCGGGCTCGGCGGGCTGTAGGCCGCGCCCGTGCCGTTCCCCGCGGCCGGCGTCGAGCCGTACCCCGAACCGTAGGAGCCGCCCGGGCCCGCGCCGTAGGCGTCCTGCGCGCCGGCCGAACCCTGACCCGCGGAGTCGCCCCACGGACCCCCGGCAGCGCCGGAACCCGTACCCGAGCCGGACCCGTACCCCCCGCCCGGAGCGGAACCGGAAGCAGAACCGGAATCAAAGCCCGGACCACTGCCCGCACTCGCCCCCGGCCCATGGCCCGAGCCGGGCGCCGGGTAGCCGTAGCCGCCCTGAGCGGCGCCGGGAGCGGCCGCGCCCTGGCCGGGTGTCTCGCCCTGCGTCCCCCAGCGCGGCTCGAAGCCACTGCCCTCCGGGAGCCGCGGCACGTCCACCGGTTCGCCGGTGGGCGCCGGGGGAGGGGCCGAGCCGACCGGAGGTATGGGGGAGACCTGCGGCGGTGTGGGCGACCCCGGAGCCGGCGACGCGTCCTGCGAGCTGGGCGACGCGTTCTGCGTGTACCAGGCGGGCGGGGCGTAGTCGATGGTGAACTCTCCCGTCGCCTCGAAGGCGGACTCGGCGTCGGACTGGTCATCGTCGGGTGACTCCCAGCCCCCGCGGATACCGTCCCGATCGCTGCTCACAATTCCTCCTGGTGTGGTCGAGCACCCTCGTACCGTTCTGGGGCGACCGTCTCCGCCGACCTCAACTGCCGTGTACCGACGGCACCAGCTGTCCGCGTCCTCAAAGCCGTGTGCACCTGTCCGCGGCCCTGGAGCCGTTCCGGCCGCGGTCGTCCGACACCGTGCCGGGCCGTGTGGCCCGTACGGCACTCCCCCTGGGACACCCTCGCCGACCCGCTCACGGACCGCCCGGTCCACGGGTGCGGCGATCGTGCCCCGGACCCAGCCTAATCACCACGACGGCCCCTGGGGCAGGCCCGTCGGCGGACCCGTCGAGGGGGTACGGCGCCTCGCCTCGCCCGAATGCGCCCGGACGCTTCCCCACGCGCCCGGGAAACACCCCCAAACCGCCGACGGCGGGTGAAATCCCTACGCCCGGTCCATCCGCCGCGGCATACCCAACAATCCGGTCTCGGCGTCGGTGGCCTGGGTCATCACGTACTGCCGGTCCCGGCCGGCACACCAAAGGGTGACGCCGTCGGCGAGCGTCGGCAGCGACTCCACGTCCGCGCCGGGCAGCGCCAGCAGCCGGCCGAGCTTGCTGGACTCGTCGGGCGACAGCCGCTGCACGCCGACCAGCCGCGTCTGCCGCATCAACCGGGGCGCCACCGGGCTCAGATACGGCAGCAGCGTCAGCACCGACTGCCAGGGCCCGGACACCACCCGGCCGCGCGGCGGCTGCATCCCGCAGTCCCGCAGCACCAGCACCGGGCTGCCCGCCGACGGGCCGAGCGGCGGCACCCTACCGACGTCGTGCAGGGTGATGATCTGCTGCGCGCCGCCCGCCGTGTGCGCCAGCGCCGCCCAGTCACCGGCCCGGCCGGTCTCGACGGCGACCCGCGCACCCGTCGCCGCGGCCCGCAGCGCCAGCACCTGAGCGGTCCACAGGCCGCCGATCAGCAGGATGTCGTAGGGCGTCGGGCGGTGCAGGCCGAGCACCGCGGGGCGGGACTGCGCGTCCACCCCTATCACCACACCGTCGTCGCCGACGGGCAGCGCCAGTGTGTCCACGTCCGCCGCGGAGACCGCGTGACGGCCGTTCCGCGGGCCCATCAGGCCGAAACCGGCGCGCATCCGGGCGCGGAACCCGGCCTCGGAGGCGGCCGGCCGGCCCTGCGCCGCCGCTCCCAGCGGCTCCTGCCCCCAGGGCCCCGGCTGACCCGCCGGGGTGGTGGTCACCGGCGCGCCCCTGCCGCCGTGCGCCGTTGGGGGAGTCGTCATGGCCATCAGCGGGTGCCTCCCAGCGGCATGGTGGCGAGCACGCCGGGGAGCTGCTCGCGGTCGAGCCGGACCAGGGCCGTCCTGGTGTGCCGGGCGGCCTGCTGCAGGCGGCGGCGGGCGGCGACGAGCTCGGTGTCGCCCCGGCCCGTGACGCGCACGAAGCCACGCACCGTCATCTCCTGGTGCTCACCGCGGCCCAGGGTGAGGCTGAAGGTGGTGGCCAGCGCGGGTATCGCCGTGATCAGGGCGACGAGCTGCGGGAGCGACCCGCCGGAGCCGCCCAGCTGCGGCCAGCGGCGCACCCAGTACGTGGTGTGCCTGCGGTTGTCGCAGCGCCAGGTGCGGCTGGTCTCCTCGGTCCTGCGCTGCGGCGCCTCGGCCCGGCCGGCCTGCGCCGTCACCATCGGGTTGGCGCACGCGGAGGTGGCGATCGCCGCGGCCAGCTCCTCCTCCGTGAGGAGCGTGGCGCGGAAGCCGGCGCCGGTCAGGCGGCTCGCGAGCTGGTCGGCCGAGCGCACCACGCACTTCTGCGCACCGGTGAGCCCGCCGCCGCGCGCGGCCACCGCCTCCGGGCACAGCTCCGGGTCCAGCTTCAGCGCGATCCAGGTGATCCGGACGGCGGGCGCGCCCGTCTGCGCCTGGAGCGGCGCGTAGTTGCTGACCGCCACGGACTCCTGGGGCAGGTGCAGCGCGGGTGCCGGCTGGGTGTGCAGCACGACCTGGGCCGACTCCAGGTGGATGTCGTCCACGTCCATGGCCTCGCGCACCAGCTTCAGGGGCAGCGGGCGCCGGTCGCGCTCGTTGCGCAGCGCGGTGGCGTCGGACTCGACCTGGAGGACGGCCGTCAGGAACGTCCCGTCGCCGACCATGCCGACCGGGCGGCGGTCCTTGCCGCCGTACGCATACGTGCGCAGCGCGGGGTCGCACTCCACCGCGGGCGCGAAGCCGGGCTCGGTGCCGGGCGGTATGGCCGTGCTCTTCGCCCGGCGCTTCCGGGCGCGCAACCCGCGCGCGGTGGTGAGCCATTCGGGCAGCGAGCGGCCGCGGCGGCGCGCCACCGCGAGCAGCACCAGGAGCGCGGCGACGACGACACCGGGCACCAGCAGCAGCGTGTCCGCCACCCAGGCGCCCAGCAGCACGGCCGCCGCCAGCTCGATCAGCACGAGCTGCTGCAGCCGGAAGGAGATGAACTGCCCCGAGCGGCTGGTGAGCCGGAAGGCGACGGGGGCCTGGGCGGCGGGCACCGGGGACGCGGCGGCGGCCCGTGGCCCACGGCCGGGCCCCGAGCGCTGCGCCGCGGACCGGCTCCTCGACCGCGGCCGAGCCGGCGTAGCGGAAGTCACTGCTTCAAACCCCCGAATTCCGTCCGTTTCCATCCGAACGCTCCTGCGGGCAGGCCGCTTTCGGATCCCGCACCCTACCCGCCTGACACGAGCGGTCCCTCACCAGGCATAGTAGGGGCCCGGTCCGACAATAGAGGCGGGGACGGGACGGCAGCCTCCCCACGCCGTACGGGAGTCGGGCGCCGCATGGGAGCAAGGGGGAGCGGCAGACACTCATGGCATCACGACGGGACGAACTCAACGCCTACACCTTCGCGAAGCGGCGCATGCTGGCGGCCTTCGTGCAGCCCTCGGCCACGGGTTCCGAGGAGGGCGCGCCCCGGCCGCTGCGGGCCCTGGTGCCCAGCGTGATCATCGCGGTGGTGATCCTGGCCGCCTTCGGCGCCTGGGGCATGCTCAAGCCGACCGCACCCCAGGGCTGGGACACCCCGGGCGAGAAGGTGATCATCGCCAGCAAGTCCACGACCCGCTACGTCGTCCTGAAGACCAAGAACAAGGCGCAGTTGCACCCCGTGCTGAACATGGCCTCCGCCAAGCTGCTGCTCGACCCCGACAAGGGCCAGGTCGTCAACGTCGACGAGTCCGTCCTCGACAGCGGCAAGGTCCCGCACGGCGTCACCATCGGCATCCCCTACGCCCCCGACCGCCTGCCGGATCCCGCCGAGGCGGGCGCGGCGAAGCGCTGGGCCGTCTGCCAGCGCCCCGGGGACGGAGGCGCCGTCCAGAAGGCCGCGTTCGTCTTCGCCAAGCGCGAGGAGAAGCGCATGGACGGCGCCGCGCGGCTGCGCGGCGGTGACCTCCTGTACGTGCAGGGGCCCGACAAGACCCGCTACGTGGTGGACCACGGCGGCATGGCCTACCCGCTCGACGTCGACCAGAACCTGGTCGGCGCCGTCGTCTCCAGCGGAAACCAGCCGCAGAAGGTGTCCCAGGAGTGGCTGAACACCCTCCACAGGGGCGACCGGATCGCGTTCCCCACCATCGACGGCATCGGGAACGCGGCCGGCGTGGCCGGCACCCTCAGCTCCCAGGCCGACAAGGTCGGCACCATCCTCCAGGCGCTGGACGGCGGAGTGCTGCGCTACTACGTCGTCCTGTCCGGCCGGGTGGAGCCGGTCTCCGACTTCATGGCGAACCTGCTCCTCCAGGACCCTGATCTCTCCCAGGTCATGACGACCGGTCAGGCGATCAAGGTCAACCGCGGCTCCTTCACACCGAGCGGCACCGAGTTCGGCGGCGACCGCACGTGGCCGGAGCACAAGCCGCACGTGGTCAACACCCCGAGCACGCAGAAGGGCGCCCACAACACCGTCTGCAACGTGCTGCGCTCGGTCGCGGGGAACGGCTCCACCACCCTCAGCATCTGGGCGGGCACCGCCTTCCCCGCCACCCTCGCCACCGGGTCGAGCAGCGCCTACGTCACCCCCGGCTCCGGCCAGCTCTACCGCCAGTTCCAGAACACCGAGACCAAGGCCGGCGGCGTCTTCCTGGTCACCGACACCGGGCTGCGCTACGCCCTGCAGGGCAACGGCGACAGCGCCACGGACGACTGCGGCATCGGCGACACCGGCAAGAAGAACGGGCAGCAGCCGCCGCCGGAGAAGGACTCCCAGACCCGCCTGGGCTACGGGGACGTCACCCCGGCGCCGGTCCCGGCCGCGTGGTCGGAGTTCCTGCCGACCGGCCCCCGGCTGTCGAAGGCGGCGGCCTGCCAGCCGCAGGGTTCGTGAGGCGGCACCGATGACCCACGCACGCTCTCGCCGGCCGGCGCCCGGGCGCCCCGGCCGGCCGCGCACCGTGGCGGCCGCCCTGCTGGCCACCGCCACGGCCGCGGGCCTGCTCGCCGCCGCCGGTGCCCCGGCCGCGGCCGACTCCGGCGAATGCACGTTCCCGAACCCCAAGTACCCGGGCAAGCCCTGGTCGCTGCAGCGCGTGAACCTGGACGAGCTGTGGCAGCAGTCCACCGGCAAGGGCATCAGGGTCGCCGTCATCGACACCGGCGTGGACGTGAAGAACCCGCAGCTCACCCACGCCGTGGACGTGGGCTCCGGGCACAACTTCCTGCCGAAGAAGGACGCCAGGGGCGAGACCATCGGCGACCGTGGCAACGAGCAGGGCACCACGGACACCGTCGGCCACGGCACGAAGGTCGCAGGCATCATCGCCGCCCGCCCCCTCAAGGGCACCGGCTTCGTGGGCCTGGCCCCGGGGGCGACGATCATCCCCATCAAGCAGAACGACGCCCAGGGCAACGGCAACACCGACACCCTGACGAAGGCCATCGACTACGCGGTCCAGGAGAAGGCCGACGTCATCAACATCTCCCAGGACACCTCGGACGCCGTCGCCCCCGGCGACAGGCTGCGGCAGGCCGTGGAGAACGCCATCGACGCCGGCGTGGTCGTGGTGGCCTCCGCCGGCAACGACGGCCTCGGCGGCAACGTCAAGAAGACCTATCCGGCCTCGTACCCGGGCGTCCTCGCGGTGGCCGCCTCGGACCGCAACAACGAGCGTGCGCAGTTCTCCCAGTCCAGCTACCAGGTGGGCGTCGCCGCGCCGGGCGTCGACATGATCTCCACGGTTCCCAAGGGCGGGCACTGCTCCGACGACGGCACCAGCTTCTCCGCCCCCTATGTGGCCGCCGTCGCCGCGCTCATCAAGGCCAAACACAAGGACTGGACCCCGCGGGAGATCGTCGCCCAGATCGAGCAGACCGCGGAACGCTCCTTCAACGGCCGTGACAGCCACGTCGGCTGGGGCGTGGTCGACCCGGTGCGCGCCCTCACCGAGGACGACCACAAGGTGGAGAAGCCGGTCCCCCACGAGGGCCTCGTCCGCGCCGAGGCCCCCACTCCCGCCCCGCTCCACCTGGGCGAGACACAGGCCGAGCGGAACGCCCGCCTGGGCACCTACGTCATGGTCGGCGCCGCGGTCCTGGTGGCGGGCCTCGCCGGCACGGGCGTCGCGACACGGGACGCCCGGCGGCGCAGGCGCAGGATCCGGGGCGGGGGATGAGCCGGGAAAAGGGGCGAGTGACCGACGGGACCGGTGTTTCCCGCCAGCCCGGGTGCCGGTGTCAGAGGGGCCGGGTAGTGTTGCTCGCGCGCTGATTCGAGAGGGGCGGGGGAAATCGGGGGAATTAGGGGGATGATCCGCCCCGGTGGTGGTGGAGTCGTAACTGACCTAGTACACAGATCAGTTGGCCCGGTTCTGCCTGTTGACTAAAGTAATAAAAGCGCGGTTAGTAGCGGCTTCGCCAGCCCGGCCCGGTGGGACCCCGGCCGGGCCGGCTCTGGGGAACACAACGGGGAGGGAAGGTCCAGTGCTTCCTGCGGATGCGGGCGGTGGCGCCGACCTGAAGCGCGGCGCAGAGGCGTTGAAGATCTTCAAGCGGCGCGTGGACAAGCTGCTCAGTGAGTTCGAGGGTTCGGCGGGCAGTTCCGGCAAGGTCGGTGCCCAGCGGATCTCCCGCGCCTCACTGAGCGGGCAGGGGGCGTTCGGCGAGGCGGACGACCTCTTCCACCAGTACAACCGCGTACACGAAGAGCTCACCACGCTCTCCAAGTCGCTCGGCCATCAGATCGAGGCCATGGGCATCGCCGTGCACGGCGCGGACATCGGTTTCGACAACCTCGACGAGGACCTGCGGCGCAGGTTCCACGCGCTGCAGGCGCAGATCCGCGAGGACAACAAGCCGCCGCAGGAGCACACCGAGAAGCCGCAGGGCCACAGTGACGACAAGCATTCCGGAACGGGGTACTCATGACCCACGGAAAGCACACGCAGGACGTCCAGCGCGCCCAGACCGAAGTCAGCGTCACGGACGTGGGCACCAAGGCCATGGAGCTGTTCGCGCCCTTCCTGGGGCACGGCAACTTCGGCCGCTCCGACTTCGAGGGCCACGAGCTCAACGCCATGATCGAGCTCGTCGAGAACACCAACCCCGCCGACCTGGAGAACGCCGGCCAGGCACTCTGGGACGCCCGCGACGCCATCAGGGACGCCGCGAACGAACTCGGCCAGCACATCGGCAACGTCGACTGGCACGGCGAGGCGGGCACCAACTTCCGTGACTGGGGCGGCAACCTCGTCACGCACACACACGCCCTCGCCGACTACGCCGACGCAGCCGGCCTGCAGATCACCGCGGCGGGCTCCGGCCTCCGCTCGGTCCGCAGCTCCATGCCGCCGAAGGACACCCGGCCGCACAAGAAGAGGGTCGAGGACATCCCTGCGCCCAAGCGGGTCAAGGGGAACCCCGAGTACGACGAGGCAGTCCAGGTCGAGGGCCACCGCCAGGAGGCCATCAACCAGATGAACCGGCTGGCGTCGTTCTACACGGTCTCCAGCGGGGCGCTGGCGCAGCAGAAGCCGCCTCGGTTCGAGATGATGCCTGATGTGGGGGTGCCCGCGCCCCATGGCGGATCTGCTGAGCACTCGCCAGGTGGGGGGCGCAGTGGCACTCTCGAACGCTCCGGCCGAGTCGACGCCCAGACGCACCGATCGACGGGCCACGTGTCCGGAGACATCGAGCAGCGGCTGTCGACGCACGGCATCATCACCGACCAGCACCACCGGCCCGAGGTGAGCACGCAGATCGACACCGTGGGCACCCCGCTGCCCACCATGCCTCCGCCCGACGGCCCGCCGCCGACGCACACCGTGCCGAACGGCCCCACGCAGCCGTCGCCGCTGCCGATCGCCAACGGCACCGTGAACCAGAACCCGGCGAACGGCCCGGTGAAGGCGCTCGGCAACAGCCGGCCCTCCCAGGTGCAGGCCCGCGGTTCCGTCCGGGACGCCACGGGAGCCGGCAGGAACACCACGAGCGCCGGACGCGCGGCCAACACCATGGGCCGCGGCGCGATGAACCAGGCACATGCCGTCGGCCGCACCAGCTCGACCGGCCGTATGCCGATGGGCCGGGGCGGCGTGACCGGTGGCACCCCGCGCCAGGTGAACCAGGCCAAGTCGTCGAGCGCCGGAGCCGTCCGCAAGGGCGGGGTGGTCGGAGGCAGGCCCACCAGCCAGACGCCCGGCTCGACGTCCCGTGTTCCCAAGGGCACCGTCATCGGCGGGCAGAAGGAGACGCCCGGCCGCACCCAGGGCACCGGCGGCAAGGTCGGCCAGCGCGGTGTGATCGGAGCACCGAATCCGCAGGGCGGCAAGCCGGGGTCCATGCGGCGGGCGCCGGGTGCCCCCGAGGGCGTCGTCGGAGCGCCCAAGGAGCGGACGAAGGGCCCCAAGGGCGAGCGGGCGGGATTCACCTCCGGAGGCTCAGGCCTGGTCCGTGGCAAGGGGGACCAGGAGCAGCATCCCGGGCAGCACGGCAAGGACCCCAAGGGACACCAGCACCAGCACGGCGTCGACGGCGCGGAACCTCCTGCGCCCCAGCACCGCCCACCTCACGCACCACCCGAGACCGAGTAGGCCTTTTCTCACGAGGACGTGCACAGGCATGAAGCCAGGAACCGACCGCCGCGCCAGCTCCACCGCGCGGAGTCACGGCCGCAGACGACGAGGCGCGGGCTTGGTGGCCGCGACGCTTGGGGTCTGGGGTGTTGCTCTGACGGGTCTTGCCCCCGCGGCAGCCGCTGACGACGTCCAGTCGCAGCAGTGGTACCTGGATGCCATGAGCGCTGACCAGCTGTGGAAGGTCAGCACGGGCAAGGGCATCACCGTCGCGGTGATCGACACCGGCGTCTCCGAGACTCCCTCGCTCCAGGGAAAGTTGCTGCCAGGCACGGACGTGACAGGAACGCCGGGGGGTGCACACGATGACTATGAAGGCCACGGAACGACAATGGCCGAACTCATCGCGGGCTCAGGGAAGGGCGGCGGACTCAAGGGCCTGGCACCGGACGCCAGGATCGACCCTGTTCGGACAACCCTGAAGTCGTTGTCATCGAAACGCGGAGGAGACAGCGACAAAGCAATCAGGGCTGCGGCGGACAGCGATGCCCAGGTCATCAACATGTCCTTCGGCGTGGACATTCCTACGCTTAAGGAAGAGGAAGCGGTCAAGTACGCGATCAAAAAAGGCAAACTGCTCTTCGCCGCAATGGGCAACGAAGGCAACAAGAAGCTGTACTACCCCGCCGGCTACGACGGCGTCGTAGGCGTCTCCGCTGCCGACGAGAACGGCACCGTCACCAAGTTCTCCCAGCACGGTGTCAAGGTCGACCTCGCCTCCCCCGGCGCCCACGTCCCCGCCTGGTGCGACAAGACCCTGAAGAAGTACTGCCCGAGCGAGGGCACCAGCCAGGCCTCCGCCATCGCCTCCGCCTCCGCCGCGCTCGTCTGGTCGGCACACCCGACCTGGACCGCCGACCAGGTGCTCCGCGTCCTGATCGACACCGCCGGACGTGACTGGCCGAAGGACAAGCCGAGCACCTACCTCGGGTACGGTCTGATCCGGCCGGCCCGGAACCTCCTGCACCACGAGGGCAACCCCGGCCCGGCCGACATCGACCCCATCACGGGCGCGAAGACCCCGGGAGTCGCCGCCGGCTCCGGAACCTCCGCGGCCGGATCGGCGTCCCAGAAACCGGACGACACATCCTCGGACGGCAAGGCATCATCGCAGGGCGCGGACACGTCGGGGGGAGAGACGTCCGCGGCCGCCGCCCAGGACGACTCCGACGGCAGCGGCCAGCTGTGGACCATCGTCGGCGTGGTCGCCGCGGTGGTCGTGGTCGGCGGCGCGGTCTTCGCCTTCGTCAGGAAGCGGCGCACCGCCTGAGACGCGATCGAGAGCGACATCCACAATTCGGCTGCTGGTCGGCGATGCCGGACTGTGCCCCTCGAAGCCCGAGCAGACGGGCGTAGAGGTACCCGACAACTGAAGACCGCAGTGAAGACAGAGACAGGTTCAGGAAGGGAAGCCCAGTCATGGCAGACGGCCAGAAGGTATCGGATCAAGAACTGATCAAGCTCGAGCAGCACATCGTCGAGAAGTACGACTCGATCAAGGATCAGGTCAAGCGGCTGCAGGGCACCATCGACCAGCTGGAAGCGCACTGGGTGGGCCTCGGCGCCAATGCCTTCGGCAGCAAGCAGTCGGAGATCAACACCAGCCTCGTCCACATGGGTAAGACGCTGGCGAAGTTCCTGGACGCCATGAACGCCACTCGGAAGATCAAGAACGACTCCGAGGAGAAGATCATCGCGGACGCCAAGCAGATCGACCCGGGCCTGGGTAACCAGACGTCGGCCCTCAGCAGCTACTGACCGGCGCTCACCGCGCCCGCCCGCACGCAGCAGATTTCACCAAGGAGATGGGTAACCATGGCGAACCCGCATTACGACGAACTCGCAGTGAAGTACGGCGGCCTCGACGCGATGGCCACCGAGCTGGGCAACCAGGCCAAGCGGCTGGAGACCGACCTTGAGGACATCAAGGCGGCCGTGGCCCGCGCCGCCACCGGGTGGGACGGCGAGGCCCACCGCACCTACACCGAGGTGCAGCGGGCGTGGGACAAGGACGCCAAGGTCATCCACGAGGCGCTGATGAACATCACGCGCCTGGTGCACAACGCCGGCGGTGACTACCGCGGCGGTGACCTGAAGGCCGCCAGCTACTTCAACTGAGCGGTACACGCGGTACGCGGTACGCGGCACGACAGCGGGGTGGGCACGCGCGGGAGGTGCCCACCCCCGCCTTTTCGCGCCACCCTGCCACGCCCGTCCGTACCTCCCGGTGCCACCGGGTGGCTGCCGGGCGGCGGCCGGGCCGGTGGTGTGTGTCACGGGGCCGGCCGCCGTGGGCGGTCACTCCGCCGGAAGGCCGCCGTTGTGCGGCGCCGGCTCCAGGTCGAACTCGCCGTCCCGAGCGCCGAGGACGAACGCCCGCCACTCCGCCTCCGTGTACCGCAGGACGGTGTCGGGGTCGACGGACGAGCGCATGGCCACGGCGCCGCCGGGCAGGTAGGCGATCTCGACGCGCTCCTCGTGCTCCTCGGTGCCCGGTGCGCCGTGCCACTCGACACCGGAGATGTCGAGCGCGTAGAGCTCCTCCTTCTCGCGCTCCTTGCGCGCCTTGGTCTCAGCGTCCAGCTCCGTGTCCTGAGCGTCGGCCATCGGGCGGTCCCTTCACGAGGTGCGGATGTGCTGCGCGGCCAGCGTACGCGGGCCCCGAGGACCCTGCGGCCGCTGCCATGACAACGACGCGGCCGACGGTATTGTCACACCCCGGTGACGCGCCTCGCACACTGCGCACACCTTGCGCGCCGCGCGGCTACGGCCGCACCGACGCGGCTATGGCCGCACCGACTCGCCGTCCGGCACCGTCGCCGGCAGATGAGCCTCGTCCGCGCAGCCGAGCCGCTCCGCCAGCTGGCGCGCGAAGGAGTTGAGGACGGTCATCCTGTCCTTGCTGGTACTGGTGGAGTCGCCCTTCAGCTGGCCCGCCGTGCTGTACATCAGCGTGTCCACATAGCGGCTCCTTTGACCGCCGGAGCCCTTGGTGGTGCACGGGAAGTACAGCGTGGTGGAGTTCTTGTCGCTCGTGGCGGCGTAGGCGCCCAGGGGGTAGAACGTGAGGTCCCTACCCGGCGACAGCTTCTCGACCTCGGACCGCGTCGGATGGTCATCCGCGGCCTTGAAGTCCAGCTGGACGAACGGGGCGCCACTGGTGTCGCCCGGCAGGTAGACGCTGCACTTGATGTGATGCCCTGTGCCGTTCAGCTGGGCCGAGGCGTCGCTCAGCGAGAACCGCTCACCCTTCCCGCCGGGTTCCTCGAAGGTGTCGGTGCCTCCGAGTCGCTTCAGGGCCGCCACGGCCGGCTGGTCCATGGTGCCGTCGCAGATTCGGGTCGCGGGGGCCCCCGAGGCCTTCGGGGACCCGCCCTCGTCGCCCTGCCCGTTGTCCGAGCAGGCGGACACGCCCGCCAGGGCCGTCGCCGCGGCGGCGGCCCACAGCACCCCGCCGAGCAGCCGGGGCCGGTATCCCCTGGGAGCCCGGTGGTCACGGCGGCCCCGGCCGAGGCCCTCGGAGAAGTGGAAGTTTCGCACGGTCCTCAGTCCTTGTACGGGGGGCGTCCGCGGTACCTGTCCTCGTTGGGGCCGGTGCCGTAGTACTTGTCGTTGAGGTCGCCCACGACATTGTCGAAGTCGCCCTGCTTCTCGTGGCCCCTGAAGTAGTAGTCGTAGTCGTCACCGATGGCGCCGGCACCCGCCGTGAAGAACTTCTGGCTGGTCATCTGGGCCTTGGCGGTCGGATCCTGCTCGGCCTTGTCCGCCGCGTTGTCGATACCCTGGCCGATGAACTCCTCCACCGCGCTGCCGGCCGTCTCCGTGGCGAGCGGGATGATCGCGACACCCGCCCCCTCCGCGCCGGGAATGGCGGCCACACCCGCGCCGATGGTCACGCCGACGCCCCACTTGATCCAGTCCGTGGACCTGCCCAGGGACTTGTTGGCGTCGTCCGCGTCCGCGCCGTAGTCGGCCGCCGCCTGCTGGACGCGGGAGTGGTCCAGCACGCCGCGGGTCTGCGCCTCCATGCTCAGCGCGTCCTTGGCCCGGTCGTAGTGCTCCTGGTCCGTGGGCGGATTCTGCTGGAGCAGGCTGAGCGTGTAGAGATGCTGGGCACCGGACGTGATCTTGTGCGACTCCTCGTTCTGGCCGAGGACGCTCAGGAAATTGATGGCGCCGTCATTGCCGAAGTCCGCCCGGCCCGGGTACCTGGCGGGGAAGTTGTCGGCATCCCTGCCGTGGTCGCCGATGCCGGACATGCTGTAGTCGATGTCGTCGATGTAGGCCGACGCCATCTTGCCGAGGCTGTCCGCCAGCTCCGGGTGCTCGTGCAGCATCTTCGGGCCGTTCTCGCCCCCGTAGAGGTAGGCGACCTGCTCCATCACGCCCGCCGTGGCGGCGCTGCGGTGGTCGACGAAGGCGCCCGGGCCGGGCGGCTTGGCGTCATACGCGTAGCCGGTCGTGGCCGACTCCAGAGCATGGCCCAGGGCGTCCTGGCCGGCCATGTAGCCGTGCTTGGTCTGGGGCTGGTCCGACCACCAATGGCGTTCCTCGGTGAGGTACTTGAAGTGGTCGTTGAGCTCGGAGTCCTGGTCGACCGTGCCTTTGACGCCGTCCGGCTGGGCGAAGAACTGCGTGGATGCCTCCGGGTTGTGCCCGAGCGCCTCCAGGAAGCCCGTCATCGGGTCCCGGCCGCGGTCGCCCTTGCCGTAGAAGTTGAGGTCCGACTGGTCGAAGTTGTTTATCCAGAAGTTCGGATCCTCGCTGTTGTGGTCCTTGTCGTAGGCGACGAGCTTGTCGCCGTAGTCGTTGAGGAACTGGTCGTCGTAGTCCCCGAACCGCATCAGGGCGCTCATCACTTGGAAGCCCTTGGGGAAGCCGTCCTCGTCGTCCCCCATGCCCTGCGGGCCGAGGTCCACCATCTGCTTCTCCCACGCGTCCATGGCGGGGCTGTCGGAGAGCGTGGCGGTGCCGAGCGTGATTCCGAGGCTCTTCTGGAGCGCCTTGGCGAGCTTGTCCCGCTCGGGGTCGTAGGTCGGCTGCTGAGGGTCGGCGAGGTCCGTCCAGAACTGCAGGGTCTTCTTCGGGCCGACGTCGGTGGCGAGCGTCTCGGCGAAGAGCGGGTCCTTGCCGTACTTGGCGAGGTTGTCGTTGAGCTCCTTGAGCTCGGCGTCGCTCAGGTCCTTCGGGTCCTTCTTCATCAGAGCGGCCATATCCTCGGCCGCCTTGATGGCCTTGGCCGCGGAGTCACGGTCCGAGTAGTCGGCGTCCGAGAACCCGTACTTCGCCTGGTCGACGATGAGCCGCAGGGCCTTCGCGGCGGAGGTGTCGCTGTCGGTGGCGTTCTTGAGGATCCGCTGGACCTCGTCGCGGAGGTCGTTGACGTCCTGCTCGCTGTGCTCGGGGACCTTGGTGCCCTCGGCGGCCCGGTCGGGGTGGATGTTCATGGTCACGGTGAAGCCGCCGTTACCGGTGTCCACCACGGTGAGGTTCTTCTTCAGGCCGCGGTCGATGGCCTCGTTGAGCTGCTTCCGGTAGCCGGTGAGCTCGTCGTAGGTGTCCTTGAGGATGTTGTGGACGGTGTTCGCCTGGGTGTGGGCGTCACCGAACTCTCCGGCGGTCTTGTCGATGAAGCCGCGGGATACCTGGGAGTTCACACCGGCCCAGTTCGCCTTGTCGGCCTTGCCCTTCAGGTTGTGCTGGGCGTCGCGGGCCAGGGTCTCGAGCTTCTTGGCCATCTCCTCCCAGTCGGTGATGGCGTCGCCGAGCTTGGAGAAGTTGCCGAAGCGGAGCGCGTCGAGGTCCATCAGCTGCCCTTCCGCTCGTCGAAGCCCTTGTCGAGCGTCGAGATGCTGCTCAGGGTGCCTGCGATGTACACCTCGTCGCCCGCGTGCGCCTTCTTCGTGAAGTCCATGTGGTTGGAGATGTGCGCGCAGGCGTCCAGCAGGCTCTGGCACTGGTCGATCCAGTGCTCCGCGACGTGGTCGAGCGCGCCGCCGATCGCGAAGCCCTCCTTCTCCAGGCCGCCCGCGGCACTCATCGAGGAGAGCCGGGCGTGGTCGCTGTACTTGTTGAAGTCGTTGTACAGCTTGTAGGCGGCGTCACCGACCGCGGCCAGATCCTTCTGGCTGACCTTGAGGTCGCCCGGGGCGGACGAGGTGCTGCCTCCGTCCACCGGTACGGAGTTCAGCTCCATCCGCGCGGACTGCCGGCCGGCGGCCTCCGCTTTGAGCTGCTCCCACTCGTCCCATGCCATCCGGCAACCCCTTCCCCGTCATGCGGCGTACGACCGCGCACCGGTGCCTCCCCCGGCACCCGCCACCCTCCGCGTACACCCGCCCTGTGGCGCGAATTCTATGTGTGATCGGGCCGAAGTCCGATCCGCGGGGGCAGGCGTCAACCTACCAATGCGGCGCCCGCAGGGGGGCGTTTGGCCCGTGGCCGGGCGGTCGCCGTCTGTGAGGGTTTGACGGGGGAGTTGTGGTCACCCCGGACGGGCGGAGGCCGAAACACTTCGGTGCGGGTGCGGGTGCGGGTGCGGGTGCGGGTGCGGGCGCCCGCCACGCCCACTCCGGTCCAGCCCGCCCGGCACGCAGCGGCCGGGGCGGGTGCCGGGCGGGGCGGAGGAGAGGCGGAAGGGGTCAGTGGATGTCGGGCATCAGGGCCGTCTGGACCAGGGGCCTGCCCCGTCGGCGCGAGATGAAGACGCCGCGGCCCGTGGGCATCGGGCGCGGGCGGACGCCCGCCATCAGGTCGCCCTCCCCGGGGTCGCCGGAGAGGATGAGCCCCTGGGCGCCGAGCTCCGTCATCCGCTGGATGAACGGCTCGTACGTGGCCCGCCCCGCCCCCGCGGAGCTGCGGGCGATGACGAAGCGGACGCCGACGTCCCGGGCGAACGGCAGCATCTCGGTGAGGTCGGCCAGCGGGTTGCCGCTGGACGTGGAGACCAGGTCGTAGTCGTCGACCACCACGAACACCGTCGGCCCCCGCCACCAGCTCCGCTCCCGCAACTGCTGCGCGGTGACGTCGGCGGTGGGCGTGCGCCGGCGCATCAGGTCCGCCAGCGCCTCCACGTGGTGGCCCATGGCGTTCGACATCGGCACGTACTCCGCGAGGTGCGTGCGGGGCGTGACGTCCAGCAGCGCGCGGCGGTTGTCGACGACGAAGAACTTGCAGACGTCGCCGGAGTACCGCTCCGTGAGCTGCTTGATGAGCAGCCGCAGCAGGTTCGACTTGCCCGACTCGCTCTCGCCGTAGACGAGCAGGAACGGGTCCTGCTCGAAGTCCACGAAGACCGGCTCCAGATTGTTCTCGTCCAGCGCGAACGCCACGCCGCGCTCGGGGTGCACATGCCCCGCGGGCAGTTGGGCCGCGGGGAACTCGCGCGGCAGCAGCCGCACCTGAGGCGCGCCGGGGACCGTCCAGTGCCGGGAGACCTCACTGGCCAGCGAGGCCGTGGCCTCCGACAGCTCCGTGTCGGAGCTGAGGCCGTCGATGCGCGGCACCGCGGCCATGAAGTGCGCCTTCTGCGGGGTCTGGCCACGGCCGGGCACACCGGCCGGCACGTTCGCGGCGACCTTCCGGTCGAACTCCGAGTCCATCGGGTCGCCGAGCCTCAGCTCAAGGCGGTTCATCAGCTGGTCCTTGAGGTTGGACCGCACCTCCATCGACCTGGACGCGGCCAGCACCAGGTGAATGCCGTAGCCGAGGCCCCGGGCCGCGATGTCCAGGGCGTACTCCTCCAGGGCCTCGTAGTCGGAGCGGAAGTTGCCCCAGCCGTCGATGACCAGGAAGACGTCGCCCCAGGGCTGGTCCGTCACCGAGATCTCGCCCCGGGCGCGCCGCGTCCGGTACTCCGCCATGGAGCTGATGCCCCGCGCGCGGAAGTACTCCTCGCGCCGGCTCATCACCCCGTACACCTCGGAGACGGTGCGCCGCACCTTCTCCGGATCGAGCCGGGACGCCACACCGCCGACGTGCGGCAGCCCGGCGACGGCGACCATGCCGCCGCCACCGAAGTCCAGGCCGTAGAACTGCACCTCGTGCGGGGTGTGGGTGAGCGCGAACGACGCCACCAGGGTGCGCAGCAGAGTGGACTTGCCGGACTGCGGGCCGCCGATGATCTGCATATGGCCGGCGGCGCCGGAGAAGTCGCACCACAGCGGGTCGCGCCGCTGCTCGTACGGCTTGTCGACGAGGCCCACCGGGACGACGAGGCGCCCCGCACCCTCGTAACCGGGCTGGGTCAGGCCCCGGCCCTGCACCGGCGCGAGACCGGGCAGCAGCGCGTCCAGCGGCGGCGGGCTGTCCAGCGGCGGCAGCCACACCTGGTGCGCCGCCGGGCCCTGCGCCTCGAGACGGCGCACGATCACATCGAGGACCGTGTCGGCGAGCGCGCTGTCCTCGGCCCGCCCGGCCTCCGCACTGCCCTGCGCCGCCCGTTCCCCGGGGTCGGCGTAGTGCACCGGCACCGGCGCGGCCGTGAACAGCACCGGCCGCCGTTCGACCGGTACGGGACCGCCGAGCGCGGCCTGCTGCGCACCGGAGCGGTACACCCCGGAGACGTACGCCGCCTTGAACCGCACCATCTCGTCCGTGCCGAACTTCAGGTAACCCGAGCCGGGCACGTTCGGCAGGTGGTAGGCGTCCGGGACACCGAGCGCCGCGCGGGACTCCGCGGCGGAGAACGTCCGCAGACCCACCCGGTACGACAGATAGGTCTCCAGGCCGCGCAGCCGGCCCTCCTCCAGGCGCTGCGACGCCAGCAGCAGGTGCACGCCCAGCGACCGGCCGATGCGGCCGATCTGCACGAACATCTCGATGAAGTCGGGCTTGGCGGTCAGCAGCTCGCTGAACTCGTCGATGACGAGGACCAGCGACGGGATCGGCTGGAGCGGCGCACCCGCGGCGCGCGCCTTCTCGTAGTCGTGGATGTTGGCGTAGTTGCCGGCGTCCCGCAGCATCTCCTGGCGGCGGTTGAGCTCACCGCGGATGGAGTCGCCCATCCGGTCCACCAGCGTCAGGTCGTCGGCCAGGTTGGTGATCACCGCGGCGACGTGCGGCATCTGCGCCATGCCCGCGAACGTCGCACCGCCCTTGAAGTCCGCGAGCACGAAGTTCAGCGTCTCCGACGAGTGGGTGACCGCGAGCCCCAGCACCAGGGTGCGCAGCAGCTCCGACTTGCCGGACCCGGTCGCGCCCACGCACAGCCCGTGCGGGCCCATGCCCTCCTGCGCGGCCTCCTTCAGGTCCAGCATCACGGGGCGGCCGTCCTCGCCGACGCCGATGGGCACCCGCAGCCGTTCGGCGAGCGCCCGCGGCCGCCAGGTCCGCTTGGTGTCCACCGACGCGGCGTCACCCAGCCCCAGCAGGTCGGTGAACTCCAGGTTGGCCAGCAGCGGCTCGTCGTCCTCGCCGCCGGAGGCCACCCGCAGCGGCGCGAGCTGCCGGGCCAGCGCCTCCGCGGCCTCGTACGACAGCAGGTCGGGCGTGCCCTCGTAGACGAGGCCGTCCTCCGACTCCAGGTGGACCGTGCGCGGGTGCACCACCACGGAAAGACCGCCGCGCGCACCGGACAGCTCGCCGGCCACCACCTCCACGACCGTCACGCCCTGCAGCCCCTCCGGGCTCGCCAGCGTGGAGACCGGCAGCAGCGAGACGCCGTCCAGGATGACGACGATGTGCGGCTCCTCCGGCAGCGGGGCGCCCGCGGGGTGGAAGCGGGGCCGGCCCTGCAGGCGGGCGGCGAGCAGCTCCTCCAGCTCCATGGTGTCGCCGGTGATCAGGCGCCGGCTGCCGGCGCCGTCCGGCGCGCCCGGGATCTGGCAGTGCGGCAGCCACTTCGCCCACTCCCAGTGCGCGGCCCCGTCCCGGCCCGCCGCCACCGCGATCACCAGGTCCTCCGGCGAGTGCAGCGACGCCAGCGACGCCGCCACCGCCCGGGCGGTGGCCCGCGCGCAGTCCGGGTCACCGCTGATGGTCAGGTGGTAGAAGGCGCGCAGCGACACCGCCATGGGCAGCTCGTCCAGGGTGCTGTGCAGTGCGAGGAAGCGCTGCATGGCGTGCGCGGTGAGGGGTTCCAGCTGCTCCACCGGCGCAGTCTGCGGGGCGAGCAGGGGCGAGGCCAGCGTCTGCGGGCCGAGCCCGATGCGCACCTGCGCGAAGTCGTCGTCGCCGGGGCGGCGCTCCCACACCCGGCTGCCCTCGGCGACCAGCGCCCACAGCTGTTCGGGGGAGGGGTGCAGATAGTACTGGGCGTCCCGCTGCGCCCGTGCCGTGTCACGGACGGTGTGCCGGGTCTGCGAGAGGTACAGCAGGTAGTCGCGGCGCATGTTCGCCAACTCGCCCTGGGTGCCCCGGCGGTAGCGGATCAGCATGGAGATCGACATCGCCAGCGTGGACGCCACCATCACCGCGCCCATGACCTTCATGAACGGCTGCGTGGTCGGCATGAAGTAGAAGACGACGGAGCCACCCATGCCCAGCATGGGCAGCAACTGCATGAGCGCGCCCTCCTGCTGGCCCCGCGGCAGTTCGGGCGGGGATTGCAGCTCGATCTCCTCCGTCGGCACCTCCGACGGCAGAACCCGTGGCGGCCGCTTGACGATGATCTGGCTCACTGCTCGTCCATTCCTGCGGATTCTTAGGTCCGCGTCCCCCGAGACGTGTTCTGACGGACGCCGATGCGCCGTGCGATCCTACTGACATATGAGCGGGGAAGCGGACGGTAGGGTGTCGCCCGCACGCCCGCGCTGGGCGCCAACGGCCAATGGGGGCTGGGCCGATGCCACGGCCCCGGCCGGCCGCCCGCACCGGGCCGCGGCAGGCGGGGGCCGGGAGCGAGGGGCCCAGTGCAGGCCGGACAGGCGGTCCTCGACCTGTGAGGGCCCAAGGACCCGTGACCCGTGAGGGGGAGTAGCAGGTGAGCATGGTGTCCTCGACGGCGGGTGCCGGAACCGGCGGCCCTGGGCCGGCAGCGCAGGCCGGCGTCAGATCGGAGCTCGGCTTCTGCCGCGTCACCATCGTCGCCCCCGACAGCCGCGTCGACGTCGCGCTGCCCGACGACGTACCCGTCGCCGACCTCTACCCCGAGGTGCTGCGCCTGTCCGCGCAGAGCCCCGCAGAGGGCGCGCCCGTCGGCTACCACCTGGTGCGCCGCGACGGCACCGTCCTGGACAGCGCCCGCACCTTCGCCGCGCAGGGCGTCCTCGACGGCGAGCTGCTGAGCATGCGCCCCTTCGCCGAGTCGCTGCCGCCCGCCGTCTACGACGACGTCTCCGACGCGGTCGCCTCCGCGGTGTCCCGCGACAGCACCCTGTGGAACGAGTCGCTCACCCGCGGCGCCGGCCTGGTCGCCGGCGGCGTCCTGCCGGCCCTGCTCGCCTTCGTCCTGTGGACCTCCCGGCCGACGCACGACATGCACGGCCTCTCCGGCATCCTCGCCACCGTCGCCGGCGTCCTGCTGGTCACGCTCGCCGCCGTGCGCGCCCGGGTCTACGACGACCGGGGCTCCGCCGTCGCGCTCGGCCTCGGCGCGCTGCCCAACGTGGCGGTGGCCGGGTCCGGGCTGCTGGCGCTCGGCGCGCACGAGGGGATCGGCCGGCTGCAGTTCCTGCTGGCGTGCGCGGCGGTGCTGGTCGCCGCGGTGGTCCTCACCGTCCTCTCGCCCGGCGGCGACAGCCCCTTCGTGGCGTTCGTCTTCGCCTCCGCCGTCGGCGTGCTCACGGTCTTCATCGCCAGCCTCACCGACATCGCCCCGATCGAGACCGCCGCGGTGTGCGCGCCGGTCGCCGTGGGCGCGCTGGCCTTCCTGCCCGGTCTCTCCATGCGGTTCGCCCGGCTGCCGATCGGCTTCGAGTCCCCGCACGCCACGCCCGCCGGCGCCGCCGACCCCGGTCCGCAGGAGCCGGTCGACGCCGAGCGCATCGCAGCCCAGGCGCGCCGCGGCCATGAGCTGCTGGTCGGCCTGGTCGGCGGCTGCGCGCTGGTGGCCGTGGGCGCCGCGGCGGTGCTCGGCTTCGCCGACAACGTCTGGGGCCAGCTCCTCGCCTGCGCCACCGGCATCGCGATGATCATGCGGGCGCGGCTGTTCCGCTACACCGCACAGGTGGTGGCCGCCCTCGCCGCCGGCCTCGGCGCACTGCTGCTGCTCGGTCTCGGGCTCTGCCTCAACCCCCCGCAGACCCTGATCCGGCACGCGCTGGCCGGTGACAGCACGGGCCTCGACATCCGCGCCCTGTGGCTCGCCGCCGTGATCGCCGCGGCCACCGCGCTGACCACCGCCATCGGCCTGATCATCCCGAACAAGGGCGTCAGCCCCTTCTGGGGACGCTTCCTGGAGATCGCGGAGGGCTTCGTCCTGCTGACGCTGGTGCCGCTGACGCTCGCCGTCTTCGACGTCTACGCCTCGGCGCGCGCGATGACGAGCTGAGCCGACGCTCCGAGACGCCCGAGGAGCGGCGCGACGCGCGCGACCACGACGGGGCCTGCGCGGCACCGCGCCCGAGCCCTGGGCACCGCGCCCGAGCCCTGGGCACCGCGCCCGAGCCCTGGGCACCGCGCCCGAGCCCGGGGCACCGCGCCCGAGCCCGGGGCGCCGCGCCGGAGCCCGCGCTTCTGGCGGCCGAAGAGGTCGCGGGCACGCAAGGGCCCGTCAAGGGGCCGCGGGGACTGCGCGAGCGACCACGGCGAGGCCCGCAGCGGACCCCTGCCGGAGCCCCGGACGCCCGTCCTGGCGCCCACGGACCGCCGCCGCGATCGCACACGGGAGCCGCCGCCCGGGGAACGGCCGCCCCCACCTCTCCGGCCGGGCACAACCGGTGACCGACCGCCTGCACACCACTGGTAGGCTGTCATCGGCCGTTTGTGTACGCGCCCCCGGATCCCGTGCATGGCGGGGCCTGGAGGCGGCGCCCAGCGGATCCCCGCCTCCCGAGTCACGGAAGCTCCCCTGAGACCAAGACCAGGGGCACTCGGTGGCCGTCGTGAAGACGAACCAAGACCCGAACGAGGAGTACGCGTGTCGCTCGACACCGCCACGAAGAAGCAGATCATGACCGAGTTCGCCACCAAGGAGGGTGACACCGGCTCCCCGGAGGTCCAGGTCGCCCTGCTCTCGCGCCGTATCTCGGACCTCACCGAGCACCTCAAGACCCACAAGCACGACCACCACTCCCGCCGTGGCCTGCTGATCCTGGTCGGTCAGCGCCGCCGCCTGCTCCAGTACCTCGCCAAGAAGGACATCCAGCGGTTCCGTACGCTGGTCGAGCGCCTGGGCATCCGCCGCGGCGCCGCGGGCGCGAGGTAGCACGCCGTACAGGGAGCGGTTCCCGCCACTGGGAGCCGCTCCCTTTCGCATAGCCGTGCCCATGCCACGCCCGTGCCGCGCCGGCCGCCCGCGGCGGGTTCCCGCACCGCGGTACCGGGGCGCGAGCACGGGCGCGCCGGCCATGGACATGGCGCACTTCCCATGCCGTACCCCACCCCGGGGCCGGCCTGATTCCCCGGCCACGGCCCGGAATCCGGCCACGGCGGCCCGGATTTCCGCCCGGTCACAGCCGGGATTTCCGCCCGGTGACGGCGCGGATTTCCGCCCGGTCACGGCCGGGATTCCGACCGCCGGCGGCCGGCCGCGGTGGCCGGGCCCGTACGCGGCACGTGCGCGGTGTCTTCACCGCTTTGTAGTCTGGTGCACAAGAACCGGCTCCCGGCCACCGGCCGGGAGCCGCGCAGGACAACTGAACACACCATCGACGAGGAGGAGCGCACCCCAGCCGCCGCCGGTCCTCGGTAGTGGCCCCCGGGCATCGCACCCCGGGTGCTTCGATCGAAGACCGGCCAGCACACAAGGCGCGCTTCTCCGCAGGTCCCCCGCCACACGGGCCGGGGACACAGCAGACGTAACGGAGATTTTGCTGGTGGAGAACGAGACCCACTACGCCGAGGCCGTCATCGACAACGGCTCCTTCGGCACCCGCACCATCCGCTTCGAGACGGGCCGCCTGGCCAAGCAGGCCGCCGGATCCGCCGTGGCGTACCTGGACGACGACACCATGGTGCTGTCCGCCACCACCGTGTCCAAGAATCCCAAGGACCAGCTCGACTTCTTCCCGCTCACGGTGGACGTCGAGGAGCGCATGTACTCGGCCGGAAAGATCCCCGGCTCCTTCTTCCGCCGGGAGGGCCGCCCCTCCGAGGACGCCATCCTCACCTGCCGCCTGATCGACCGCCCGCTGCGCCCGTCCTTCCAGAAGGGCCTGCGCAACGAGATCCAGATCGTCGAGACGATCATGGCGCTCAACCCCGACCACCTCTACGACGTCGTCGCGATCAACGCCGCCTCCGCGTCCACGCAGCTCGCGGGCCTGCCCTTCTCCGGGCCGATCGGCGGCACCCGGGTCGCCCTGATCAGGGGCCAGTGGGTGGCCTTCCCGACCCACACCGAGCTCGAGGACGCCGTCTTCGACATGGTCGTCGCGGGCCGCGTCCTCGACGACGGCGACGTGGCGATCATGATGGTCGAGGCCGAGGCCACCGAGCAGACCATCAAGCTGATCGACGGCGGTGCCGAGGCCCCCACCGAGGAGGTCGTCGCCGCCGGCCTGGAGGCCGCCAAGCCCTTCATCAAGGTGCTCTGCAAGGCCCAGTCCGACCTCGCCACGAAGGCCGCCAAGCCCACCGGCGAGTTCCCGATCTTCCTGGACTACCAGGACGACGTCCTGGAGGCGCTGACCACCGCCGTCCGCGACGAGCTGGCCTCCGCGCTCACCATCGCGGGCAAGCAGGAGCGCGAGGCCGAGCTGGACCGCGTGAAGAACCTCGCCGCCGAGAAGCTGCTGCCGCAGTTCGAGGGCCGCGAGAAGGAGATCTCCGGCGCGTACCGCGCGCTCACCAAGAAGCTGGTGCGCGAGCGCGTGATCAAGGAGAAGAAGCGGATCGACGGCCGCGGCGTCACGGACATCCGTACGCTCGCCGCCGAGGTGGAGGCCATCCCCCGGGTGCACGGCTCGGCGCTCTTCGAGCGCGGCGAGACCCAGATCCTGGGCGTCACCACGCTGAACATGCTCCGCATGGAGCAGCAGCTGGACACCCTCTCCCCGGTGACCCGCAAGCGCTACATGCACAACTACAACTTCCCGCCCTACTCCACCGGCGAGACCGGCCGCGTCGGCTCCCCGAAGCGCCGTGAGATCGGCCACGGCGCGCTCGCCGAGCGCGCGCTGGTGCCGGTGCTGCCCAGCCGCGAGGAGTTCCCCTACGCGATCCGCCAGGTCTCCGAGGCCCTCGGGTCGAACGGCTCGACGTCCATGGGCTCCGTCTGCGCCTCCACCATGTCCCTGCTGAACGCCGGTGTGCCCCTGAAGGCGCCGGTCGCCGGCATCGCCATGGGCCTGATCTCGCAGGAGATCGAGGGCGAGACGCACTACGTCACCCTCACCGACATCCTCGGCGCGGAGGACGCGTACGGCGACATGGACTTCAAGGTCGCCGGCACCAAGAACTTCGTCACCGCGCTCCAGCTCGACACCAAGCTGGACGGCATCCCGGCCTCCGTGCTGGCCGCCGCCCTCAAGCAGGCCCGCGACGCCCGGCTGCACATCCTCGACGTGATGATGGAGGCCATCGACCGGCCCGACGAGATGTCGCCGCACGCCCCGCGGATCATCACCGTCAAGATCCCGGTGGACAAGATCGGCGAGGTCATCGGCCCCAAGGGCAAGATGATCAACCAGATCCAGGAGGACACCGGCGCCGACATCACCATCGAGGACGACGGCACGATCTACATCGGCGCCGCCGACGGCCCCTCCGCCGAGGCCGCCCGCACCACGATCAACGGCATCGCCAACCCGACCATGCCGGAGGTCGGCGAGCGCTACCTGGGCACGGTCGTGAAGACCACCACCTTCGGCGCGTTCGTCTCCCTGCTGCCCGGCAAGGACGGCCTGCTGCACATCTCGCAGATCCGCAAGCTCGCCGGCGGCAAGCGGGTCGAGAACGTCGACGACGTCCTCGGGGTGGGCCAGAAGGTCCAGGTCGAGATCGCCGAGATCGACTCCCGCGGCAAGCTCTCGCTGATCCCGGTGATCGAGGGCGAGGACGACGCCGACGGCGACGCCCAGCAGAACGACAAGAACGACAACAAGGATGCTGCCGCCAAGTGACGTCCCGTAGCTCCACGGCGACGGCCCGCACCGATTCCAAGGTGCGGGCCGTCGCCCATACCCAAACCCTGCTCAAGGGCCAGGACGGCATCGGCACGGTCCGCCGCACCGTCCTGCCCGGCGGCCTGCGCGTGGTCACCGAGACCCTGCCCTCCGTCCGCTCCGCCACCTTCGGCATCTGGTCCCACGTCGGCTCCCGCGACGAGACCCCCGCCCTGAACGGCGCCACCCACTACCTGGAGCACCTGCTCTTCAAGGGCACGGGCAAGCGCTCCGCGCTGGACATCTCCGCCGCCATCGACGCCGTCGGCGGCGAGATGAACGCATTCACCGCCAAGGAGTACACGTGCTACTACGCGCGCGTGCTCGACACCGACCTGCCGCTGGCCATCGACGTCGTCTGCGACATGCTGACCGGCTCGCTGATCCGCCAGGAGGACGTCGACGCCGAGCGCGGCGTGATCCTCGAAGAGATCGCGATGACCGAGGACGACCCCAGCGACTGCGTGCACGACCTCTTCGCGCACACCATGCTCGGCGACACCCCGCTGGGCCGCCCCGTCCTCGGCACCGTCGACACGGTGAGCGCCCTCACCGCCGACCGCATCCGCCGCTTCTACAAGCGGCACTACGACCCCACCCACCTGGTGGTGGCCGCCGCGGGCAACATCGACCACCACAAGGTGGTGCGCCAGGTGCGTGCCGCCTTCGAGCGTGCGGGCTCCCTCACCCGGGCCGACGCCGAGCCGCTCGCCCCGCGCGACGGCCACCGCGCCGTGCGCACCGCCGGCCGGGTCGAACTGCTGGGCCGCAAGACCGAGCAGGCCCACGTCGTCCTCGGCGTGCCGGGCCTGCCCCGCACCGACGACCGCCGCTGGGCCCTCGGGGTGCTCAACACCGCCCTCGGCGGCGGCATGTCCTCCCGCCTCTTCCAGGAGGTGCGGGAGAAGCGGGGCCTCGCCTACAGCGTCTACTCGTACACCTCCGGCTTCGCCGACTGCGGCCTCTTCGGCGTCTACGCCGGCTGCCGGCCGAGCCAGGTGCACGACGTGCTGAAGATCTGCCGCGACGAGCTGGACCACGTCGCGGAGCACGGCCTGTCCGACGAGGAGATCGGCCGCGCCATCGGCCAGCTCTCCGGCTCCACCGTCCTCGGCCTGGAGGACACCGGCGCGCTGATGAACCGGATCGGCAAGAGCGAGCTGTGCTGGGGCGAGCAGATGTCGGTGGACGAGATGCTCTCCCGGATATCCGCGGTCACCCCCGACGACGTCCGCGACGTCGCCCACGACCTGCTCCGGCACCGCCCCTCGCTCTCCGTCATCGGCCCGCTCAAGGACAAGCAGGCCGCCCGGCTGGACGACGCCGTCGCCTAGCCGCACCCGAGCCGTCGCCCGTCGGCGGCCCGAGCCGTCGCTCGGCGGCGCCCGCGACACGGCACCACCGGTGCCGCCCGGGGCCCCGCCGTGCGCACCCGCTGGACTCGCCGGCCCTCCCGGGGGACTCGCCGGGCCCGTCCGGGGGCACACCGGTGGTGCCCCGGGCCCCGTACCGACAAGGATCAAGGAATGAGCAAGCTGCGTGTGGCGGTGCTCGGCGCCCGGGGCCGGATCGGCTCCGCGGCGGCCCGGGCCGTCGAGGCCGCCGAGGACATGGACCTCGTGGCGGAAGTCGAGCGCGACGACCCGCTGGAGCGGATCACCGAGGCCGGCGCCCAGGTCGCCATCGAGCTGACCACCCCGGCATCGGTCATGGACAACCTCGACTTCTGCGTCAGGAACGGCGTACACGCCGTGGTCGGCACCACCGGGTGGACCGAGGACCGGCTCGCCCGGCTGACCGGCTGGCTCGACGCCGCGCCAGGCACAGGCGTTCTCGTCGCGCCGAACTTCTCCATCGGTGCGGTGCTCACCATGAAGTTCGCCGAGGCGGCCGCCCCGTACTTCGAGTCCGTCGAGGTCATCGAGCTGCACCACCCCAAGAAGGCCGACGCCCCCAGCGGCACCGCCGCCCGCACCGCCCAGCTCGTCGCCAAGGCCCGGGCCGAGGCGGGCAGCGGCCCCGCGCCGGACGCGACGGTCACCGCGCTGGACGGCGCCCGCGGGGCGAGCGTCGACGGCGTCCCCGTGCACTCGGTACGGCTGCGCGGCCTCCTCGCCCACCAGGAGGTGCTGCTCGGCGGCGAGGGCGAGACCCTCACCATCCGGCACGACTCCCTGCACCACAGCAGCTTCATGCCGGGCATCCTGCTCGCGGCACGCCGTGTGGTGGACACACCGGGGCTCACCTACGGCTTGGAGCACTTCCTCGACCTCAAGATCTGAGTCCTGTGCTCAAGTCCTGAGTCGAGCTCTCGGTAGCTGGGTCCCGTCCCCGACGGCCGACCCCACATCCGACGTCTGACCCGCCCCGGCCCTCCGGCCGCCCAGGCCCGGCCGCCCGACCACCGGACGGTGACTGCGATGCGCGCGAAGGTGACCTACGCGATCACGGCCGCCGCCCTGGTCGGGTACCTGGTCCTGGCCGCCGGCCGGGGTGTCCTGCTGATCCGGCACGGCACCCCGCTCACGGTCGTCTTCGGGGCGGCGGTGCTGGTCCTGCCCCTGCTCGGCCTCTGGTTCCTGTGGCAGAACACGCGGTTCGTACGGCGCGCGAACAGGCTGGCGGCGGTGGTGTCCGCCGAAGGCTCCGCCGGGGGCGGGCCACCCGTGGACGAACCGGTCCGCAGGCCCTCGGGCCGTCCCGACCGGGCCAGTGCGGACGCCGTCTTCGAACGCCGCAAGTCCGAGACCGAGCGGTCGCCGGACGACTGGCGCTGCTGGTTCCGCCTGGCCGTCGCCTACCACGACGCCGGCGACACGCCGCGCGCCCGCAAGGCGATACAGCGCGCGATCACACTCCACGACAGCGGCACGGGCGCCCCGTAGGGGCAACGGCTGTCGGTGCCCGCCCCCGGCTGACCCAGGGGCGCGGGGCGGCGGTGTCGGGCCAGCCCCGGCCTACCCAGGGGCGCGGGGAACCGGGGACACCTCCCACGCCTTTCAGGCAGCGGGGGAGCGACCAGCCACGACGAGACCGTCGGATCGCCACCGTCCTGAAGGGGCTGTTCCTGTCGTGTGCGGACCGCCGACCGGCGGGTGGTTGCGTGCGCGGTTCCCCGCGCCCCTACGGGGGCGCCCCCGCTGGAAGCGCACCGCGCTGGAGGCGCCCCGCCGGAGGCGCACCCCGCGCCGGAGGCGTCACCCGCGCCGATACTCCTCCGCCCACGCCTCCACCGCGTCCGACGCCCGATCGAACGCCTCCGCCCGCCGCAGAAAGTCCCCGTCATGCGTGGTGAGCAACGCAGCCCGCTCATCCTGCCGGTCCGCGCGGACGAGAATCAGCGCCTGCCCCTGGACCGTGCGCGGCAGACCCAGCCACCGCACCGGCTGCTGAACGGTCCGTACCGCGACCACCTGCCCCCACGGGACCGTACGGGTGACGAAGAAGCCGACGCGGCGCAGCCCGTGCGCGCTGACCCAGGTGCCCACCCGGAGCAGCCTGAGCGCGCCGAGGATGATCAGCACGGCGAGCCCGGCACAGGTCCCACCACCCGCGGGCGTCCCCGCAAAGGCGATGATCACGGCTGCGACCAGCACATATGAGGACAGCAGCAGAAGCACCGCCGCGGCGGCCACCCGCCAGGGGCCGGGCCGATACGGGCGGCGCCAGCGGTCACGGTCGTCGAACGGCAGCGCGACATCGGCGGACGCCTCGTCGAACGCGCGGTCGGCCGTCAGAAAGGGCAGGGGCACGGCTGATCCTCACTCAATCCACTCAGGGCTGTGCCCGGTGAGGCTATCCAGCCGGCCGGCCGCCCACCACCCTCGGGGGTCCGGATGGTGAGCGGCGAGCCGCGGTGGGCGGTCAGCGGCCCTGGGCCGTGCCGGTCTGCGCCTCGGACTGGTGGGCGTGCTCCGCGGGCTGGTGCGCGGACAGCGCGGGCAGGCCGAGGATCACGGAGCCGACGAGCCCGGCGACCACCGTCAGCCCCAGCAGCACCCGGCCCGCCAGCTCCCCGGTGCTGGGCCGCGGGCGGGGCGGGGGAGCGACATTGCTGCGGAACCTGTCGGTATCGGCGAGAAAGGCGAAGGGGATGGGCTCACGCCGGCGGAACATGGGGGTTACCACTCCTCGGATGCATCGATCGACGCGGCGACTCGAACAGAGCGCCGCTACCCCTGTAGACGCTCGAAACCACCGGGAAGTGCCCGTTTCACTTGAATTCTTCGGTGATCAACCGTCTTCACTGAAGATCAGTTGCTTCGCCGCCGTTCACAGCGGTAGGAGGGCGTATGGGGCACCCGGGGCCGGGGCCGGTTGTCAGTGCCGGACCGTAGAGTGGGCGGCGCCCGAGCCAAGAGGGGAAGGACCCTGAAGCGTGACCGACACACCCGCCGACGACCCCAAGCCCAGCTTCCGCAGCGACGTCACCGTCGAGCTGGTGAAGCACGCCGCCAGCGACTCGGACGTGCTGTGGGCCGCCCGTGTCTCCACCGCGGGCGAGCAGTCGCTGGACGAGCTGAAGAAGGACCCGGAGCGCTCCAAGGGCCTGATCAACTTCCTGATGCGGGACCGGCACGGCAGCCCCTTCGAGCACAACTCGATGACCTTCTTCATCAGCGCCCCGATCTTCGTCTTCCGCGAGTTCATGCGGCACCGCGTCGGCTGGTCGTACAACGAGGAATCGGGCCGCTACCGCCGCCTGGAGCCCGTCTTCTACGTGCCCGGCGCCTCCCGCAAGCTGGTCCAGGAGGGCCGCCCGGGCAAGTACGTCTTCGTCCCCGGCAGCCGGGAGCAGCACGAGCTGACCGTCCGCGCCATGGAGGACTCCTACCGGCAGGCGTACGAGGCGTACCAGGCGATGCTCGCCGCGGGCGTGGCCCGCGAGGTGGCCCGCTCGGTCCTCCCGGTCGGCCTCTTCTCCTCCATGTACGCCACCTGCAACGCCCGCTCCCTGATGCACTTCCTCGGCCTGCGCACCCAGCACGAGCTGGCGAAGGTGCCGTCCTTCCCGCAGCGCGAGATCGAGATGGTGGGGGAGCGGATGGAGGAGCACTGGGCCCGGCTGATGCCGCTGACACACGCGGCCTTCAACGCGAACGGGAGGGTGGCGCCGTAGCGGAACAGGCCCACGGCGCCTGACCGGGCCCGCCCGTGTGCGCCCGGCCGCCCGGCGTCTGCCGTCGGCGGCGTCCTCCCGGGGGCAAGTCCGCGCGCGGCGCCTGCCGGGTGGGCAGCCGCGCCTCCGATTCAGCCGGGTGAACTGTCCGTATTGCGGTATTTAGCGATTTTCATCTAGCCTGATTTGACGGGTCCGGCACTGCTTGAACCCCCGAGCAGGCAGTGCCGGGCTCCACCCTTGTCCCCGTCCTGACGTCGGCCTTCGGGCGCCGTCCGGCCCGGCCCCGGCCGCCCGGGCGCGTCCCCCGAGGGAGGACCGCGCGCTGAGCAGCGAGTAGCGTATTACCCATGGCTCCGACCTCCACTCCGCAGATCCCCTTCGGGCGGGTCCTCACCGCCATGATCACGCCCTTCACGGCGGACGGCGCTCTGGACCTCGACGGCGCACAGCGTCTCGCCGTCCATCTGG
Organism: Streptomyces sp. DSM 116793; assembly: GCF_057320905.1. NCBI lineage: Bacteria > Bacillati > Actinomycetota > Actinomycetes > Kitasatosporales > Streptomycetaceae > Streptomyces > Streptomyces sp. DSM 116793. The sequence goes on from NZ_CM170494.1 coordinate 7,100,207, forward strand.
TGGACGCCGGCAACGACGGCCTGATCGTCAACGGCACCACCGGCGAGTCCCCCACCACCACCAACGCGGAGAAAACGGAGCTGGTACGAGCCGTCGTCGCGGCCGTCGGGGACCGTGCCCACGTCGTCGCCGGCGTCGGCACCAACGACACCCGCCACAGCATCGAGCTGGCCCGCGCCGCCGAGCAGGCCGGCGCGCACGGCCTGCTCACCGTCACGCCGTACTACAACAAGCCCCCGCAGGAGGGGCTGTACCAGCACTTCACGGCGATCGCCGACGCCACGGGGCTGCCGGTGATGCTCTACGACATCCCCGGCCGCAGCGGCGTCCCGATCAACACCGAGACCATCGTCCGCCTCGCCGAGCACCCCAGGATCGTCGCGAACAAGGACGCCAAGGGCGACCTCGGCCGGGCGAGCTGGGCCATCGCCCGTTCCGGCCTCGCCTGGTACTCCGGCGACGACATGCTCAACCTTCCGCTGCTCTCCGTGGGCGCCATCGGCTTCGTCTCCGTGGTCAGCCATGTGGTCACCCCCGAGCTGCGCGCCATGCTGGAGGCGTTCACCGCCGGTGACGTGCAGAAGGCCACCGAGATCCACCAGAAGCTGCTGCCGGTCTTCACCGGGATGTTCCGCACCCAGGGCGTCATCACCTGCAAGGCGGCGCTCGGCCTGCAGGGCCTGCCCGCCGGCCCGCTGCGCCTCCCGCTCGTCGAGCTCTCCGCGGAGGAGACCGCTCAGCTCAAGCTCGACCTGGCCGCGGGCGGGGTACAGCTGTAAAGAGGGGCCCGTGAGCCCGGCCGCAGGCACCGTCCCGCTGGGCCGCCGCCCGCCACAGACTTCACAACTGAATACGCACAACTCAATGAACGCCGAACACCACCAGGGCCCGGCCGGATCGTCGCCGTGTCCTGGTCGCAGGGTGAGTACCCCTGCCTTCCATCGACGACTGCCACCGCACGAACGTCATGCGCGCCACGTGCCCCACTGGTACGTGGCGCGCATGGTGAGGAGAGTCTTTTGAGTCATCCGCATCCTGAACTCGGTCCGCCGCCGAAGTTGCCCGCCCGGGGGCTGCGCGTCACCCCGCTGGGCGGCCTCGGCGAAATCGGCCGCAACATGACCGTCTTCGAATACGACGGCCGTCTGCTGATCGTCGACTGCGGAGTGCTCTTCCCCGAGGAGGAGCAGCCCGGAATCGATTTGATCCTGCCGGACTTCTCGTCGCTCAGGGACCGCCTCGACGACATCGAGGGCATCGTCCTCACGCATGGTCACGAGGACCACATCGGCGGTGTGCCCTTCCTGCTCCGCGAGAAGGAGGACATCCCGCTGATCGGCTCCAAGCTGACCCTCGCCCTGATCGAGGCGAAGCTCCAGGAGCACCGCATCCGCCCGTACACCCTTGAGGTCTCCGAGGGGCAGCGGGAGCGCATCGGCCCCTTCGACTGCGAGTTCGTCGCCGTCAACCACTCCATTCCGGACGCGCTCGCGGTCGCCATCCGCACGCCCGCGGGCATGGCCGTGCACACGGGCGACTTCAAGATGGACCAGCTCCCGCTGGACAGCCGCCTCACCGACCTGCACGCCTTCGCCCGGCTCAGCGAGGAGGGCATCGACCTGCTCCTAGCCGACTCGACCAACGCCGAGGTGCCCGGCTTCACCCCGCATGAGCGCGACATCTCCCAGGTACTGCGCCAGGTGTTCGCGAGCGCCCACAAGCGGATCATCGTCGCGAGCTTCGCCAGCCATGTGCACCGCATCCAGCAGATCCTGGACGCCGCCCACGAGTACGGGCGCCGGGTCGCCTTCGTCGGCCGCTCCATGGTCCGCAACATGGGCATCGCCCGTGACCTGGGGTATCTGCGGGTGCCTCCGGGGCTCGTGGTGGACGTCAAGACGCTCGACGACCTGCCGGACCACGAGATCGTCCTCATCTGCACCGGCTCCCAGGGCGAGCCCATGGCGGCCCTGTCCCGGATGGCCAACCGCGACCACCAGATCCGGATCGTCGAGGGCGACACGGTGATCCTGGCGTCCTCCCTCATCCCGGGCAACGAGAACGCCGTCTACCGGGTGATCAACGGGCTCACCCGGTGGGGCGCCAACGTGATCCACAAGGGCAATGCCAAGGTCCATGTTTCCGGCCATGCCTCAGCCGGCGAACTGCTCTACTTCTACAACATCTGCCGGCCCCGGAACCTGATGCCGGTGCACGGCGAGTGGCGCCATCTGCGCGCCAACGCCGAGTTGGGCGCCCTCACCGGCGTACCGCACGACCGCATCGTCATCGCCGAGGACGGCGTGGTCGTCGACCTGGTCGAGGGCAAGGCCAAGATCTCGGGCAAGGTCCAGGCCGGCTATGTCTATGTGGACGGCCTCTCCGTCGGCGACGTCAACGAGACCTCGCTGAAGGACCGCCGCATCCTCGGTGACGAGGGCATCATCTCGGTGTTCGTGGTGGTGGACTCCTCCACCGGCAAGATCACGGGCGGGCCCTTCGTGCAGGCCCGCGGCTCCGGCATCGACGACTCCGCCTTCGGCGACGTCATCCCGAAGATCGAGGACGTCCTCCAGCGCTCGGCCCAGGACGGCGTGGTCGAGCCCCACCAGCTCCAGCAGCTCGTGCGGCGCACGCTCGGCAAGTGGGTCTCCGACACCTACCGCCGCCGTCCGATGATCCTCCCGGTCGTGGTGGAGGTCTGACCCTGGCCGGTACCCACCGGCCGCCAACTCGGAGCAGGGCGCCTCGATTTGCATCCGGGCGCCCTGCTCCAGTACGTTTACGGCTCCGCCTCGACGGGAAGCCGACTGACCCTCAGCTGGGGGCATCCGGGCCGCCCGAGGGGGACGGAAAATCCGACTCAGAACTTCTGATAAAGTCGGAGACACCGAAGGGAAACGCCCGGAGGAAAGCTGCGGAACTTGGTTCCGGGGTGAGTACAAAGGAAGTGTCCGTTCCTTGAGAACTCAACAGCGTGCTAAAAGTCAACGCCAGATATGTTGATACCCCGTCTGCCGGAGATTGTTCTCCGGTGACGAGGTTCCTTTGAAAGAAATACACAGCGAGGATGCTGTGTGCGGGAAGATAATTCCTCTTCCCGCACCGCTCTCGTGATGTGTTCGCCCCGAGTACGGGGAAGCATTCACGGAGAGTTTGATCCTGGCTCAGGACGAACGCTGGCGGCGTGCTTAACACATGCAAGTCGAACGATGAACCGGTTTCGGTCGGGGATTAGTGGCGAACGGGTGAGTAACACGTGGGCAATCTGCCCTTCACTCTGGGACAAGCCCTGGAAACGGGGTCTAATACCGGATATGACACCGGGAGGCATCTCCTCGGTGTGGAAAGCTCCGGCGGTGAAGGATGAGCCCGCGGCCTATCAGCTTGTTGGTGGGGTGATGGCCTACCAAGGCGACGACGGGTAGCCGGCCTGAGAGGGCGACCGGCCACACTGGGACTGAGACACGGCCCAGACTCCTACGGGAGGCAGCAGTGGGGAATATTGCACAATGGGCGCAAGCCTGATGCAGCGACGCCGCGTGGGGGATGACGGCCTTCGGGTTGTAAACCTCTTTCAGCAGGGAAGAAGCCGCAAGGTGACGGTACTTGCAGAAGAAGCGCCGGCTAACTACGTGCCAGCAGCCGCGGTAATACGTAGGGCGCAAGCGTTGTCCGGAATTATTGGGCGTAAAGAGCTCGTAGGCGGCGTGTCACGTCGGTTGTGAAAGCCCGGGGCTTAACTCCGGGTCTGCAGTCGATACGGGCATGCTTGAGTTCGGTAGGGGAGATCGGAATTCCTGGTGTAGCGGTGAAATGCGCAGATATCAGGAGGAACACCGGTGGCGAAGGCGGATCTCTGGGCCGATACTGACGCTGAGGAGCGAAAGCGTGGGGAGCGAACAGGATTAGATACCCTGGTAGTCCACGCCGTAAACGGTGGGCACTAGGTGTGGGTCACATTCCACGTGGTCCGTGCCGCAGCTAACGCATTAAGTGCCCCGCCTGGGGAGTACGGCCGCAAGGCTAAAACTCAAAGGAATTGACGGGGGCCCGCACAAGCGGCGGAGCATGTGGCTTAATTCGACGCAACGCGAAGAACCTTACCAAGGCTTGACATACACCGGAAAACCGTGGAGACACGGTCCCCCTTGTGGTCGGTGTACAGGTGGTGCATGGCTGTCGTCAGCTCGTGTCGTGAGATGTTGGGTTAAGTCCCGCAACGAGCGCAACCCTTGTCCCGTGTTGCCAGCAGGCCTTTGTGGTGCTGGGGACTCACGGGAGACCGCCGGGGTCAACTCGGAGGAAGGTGGGGACGACGTCAAGTCATCATGCCCCTTATGTCTTGGGCTGCACACGTGCTACAATGGCCGGTACAATGAGTTGCGATGCCGTGAGGTGGAGCGAATCTCAAAAAGCCGGTCTCAGTTCGGATTGGGGTCTGCAACTCGACCCCATGAAGTCGGAGTCGCTAGTAATCGCAGATCAGCAGTGCTGCGGTGAATACGTTCCCGGGCCTTGTACACACCGCCCGTCACGTCACGAAAGTCGGTAACACCCGAAGCCGGTGGCCCAACCCCTTGTGGGAGGGAGTCGTCGAAGGTGGGACTGGCGATTGGGACGAAGTCGTAACAAGGTAGCCGTACCGGAAGGTGCGGCTGGATCACCTCCTTTCTAAGGAGCACTTCTTACTCGGATCCTGTTGTGGGGTTCGGGTCAGAGGCCGGTTCATCGGCGAGTGTCCGGTGCCGGTTGCTCATGGGTGGAACGTTGACTATTCGGCCTGGTTCTGGGCTGGAGGCTGCTAGTACTGCCCTTGTGGGGGCGTGGAACGTGGTTCTTCGGGTGGGACGGGTCGAGCACGCTGTTGGGTGTCTGAGGGCGCGGCCGCTTGGTTGTGTCTTCGGTTGCCGGCCCCAGTGAACTCAAGCCGTGTGGTTTGGGGTGGTGGGTGGTTGGTCGTTGTTTGAGAACTGCACAGTGGACGCGAGCATCTGTGGCCAAGTTTTTAAGGGCGCACGGTGGATGCCTTGGCACCAGGAACCGATGAAGGACGTGGGAGGCCGCGATAGGCCCCGGGGAGCTGTCAACCGAGCTGTGATCCGGGGGTGTCCGAATGGGGAAACCCGGCAGTCGTTATGGGCTGTCACCCATACCTGAACTCATAGGGTATGTGGAGGGAACGCGGGGAAGTGAAACATCTCAGTACCCGCAGGAAGAGAAAACAACCGTGATTCCGGGAGTAGTGGCGAGCGAAACTGGATGAGGCTAAACCTTGAGCGTGTGAGACCCGGCAGGGGTTGCGTTCAGGGGGTTGTGGGAGCGAGCTTCAGCAGTCTGCCGGCTGTTGGGTGAGTTAGAAACCGTTGATGTAGGCGAAGGGCATGCGAAAGGCCCGGCGTAGAGGGTAAGACCCCCGTAGCTGAAATGTCAGCGGCTCACTTGTTTGTTTCCCGAGTAGCATGGGGCCCGAGAAATCCTGTGTGAATCTGGCGGGACCACCCGCTAAGCCTAAATATTCCCTGGTGACCGATAGCGGATAGTACCGTGAGGGAATGGTGAAAAGTACCCCGGGAGGGGAGTGAAATAGTACCTGAAACCGTGTGCCTACAAGCCGTGGGAGCGTCGGAATGGAGTTTGCTTCATTCTCGTGACTGCGTGCCTTTTGAAGAATGAGCCTGCGAGTTTGCGGCATGTTGCGAGGTTAACCTGTTGTGGGGGAGCCGTAGCGAAAGCGAGTCCGAACAGGGCGGTGGAGTAGCGTGCTCAAGACCCGAAGCGGAGTGATCTAGCCATGGGCAGGTTGAAGCGGCTGTAAGAGGTCGTGGAGGACCGAACCCACCAGGGTTGAAAACCTGGGGGATGACCTGTGGTTAGGGGTGAAAGGCCAATCAAACTCCGTGATAGCTGGTTCTCCCCGAAATGCATTTAGGTGCAGCGTCGTGTGTTTCTTGCCGGAGGTAGAGCACTGGATAGGCGATGGGCCTTACCGGGTTACTGACCTTAGCCAAACTCCGAATGCCGGTAAGTGAGAGCGCGGCAGTGAGACTGTGGGGGATAAGCTCCATGGTCGAGAGGGAAACAGCCCAGAGCATCGACTAAGGCCCCTAAGCGTGTGCTAAGTGGGAAAGGATGTGGAGTCGCAGAGACAACCAGGAGGTTGGCTTAGAAGCAGCCATCCTTGAAAGAGTGCGTAATAGCTCACTGGTCTAGTGATTCCGCGCCGATAATGTAGCGGGGCTCAAGCACACCGCCGAAGTCGTGTCATTGCGATATTACTCTTAACGGAGATCGTGATGGGTAGGGGAGCGTCGTCTGCTGGGTGAAGCAGCACCGGAAGGTAGTTGTGGACGGTTGACGAGTGAGAATGCAGGCATGAGTAGCGATTCACACGTGGGAAACGTGTGCGCCGATTGACTAAGGGTTCCTGGGTCAAGCTGATCTGCCCAGGGTAAGTCGGGACCTAAGGCGAGGCCGACAGGCGTAGTCGATGGATAACCGGTTGATATTCCGGTACCCGCTGTGAAGCGTCAAACATTGAATCCAGTGATGCTAAGCCCGTGAAGCCGCCCTGGAGCCTTCGGGTGAAGGGGAGTGGTGGAGCCGGTGGCCCGAGCTGGTAGTAGGTGAGTGATGGGGTGACGCAGGAAGGTAGTCCATCCCGGGCGGTGGTTGTCCCGGGGTAAGGGTGTAGCCCGTCAGGTAGGTAAATCCGCCTGGCTTGTGGGTGAGGCCTGATGCCGAGCCGATTGTGGTGAAGTGGATGATCCTATGCTGTCGAGAAAAGCCTCTAGCGAGTTTTGTGGCGGCCCGTACCCTAAACCGACTCAGGTGGTCTGGTAGAGAATACCGAGGCGTTCGGGTGAACTATGGTTAAGGAACTCGGCAAAATGCCCCCGTAACTTCGGGAGAAGGGGGGCCATTCCTGGTGATCGCCCGTGCGGTGTGAGCTGGGGGTGGCCGCAGAGACCAGCGAGAAGCGACTGTTTACTAAAAACACAGGTCCGTGCGAAGCCGTAAGGCGATGTATACGGACTGACGCCTGCCCGGTGCTGGAACGTTAAGGGGACCGGTTAGCTCACTTTCGGGTGGGCGAAGCTGAGAACTTAAGCGCCAGTAAACGGCGGTGGTAACTATAACCATCCTAAGGTAGCGAAATTCCTTGTCGGGTAAGTTCCGACCTGCACGAATGGCGTAACGACTTCTTGACTGTCTCAACCATAGGCCCGGTGAAATTGCAGTACGAGTAAAGATGCTCGTTTCGCGCAGCAGGACGGAAAGACCCCGGGACCTTTACTATAGTTTGATATTGGTGTTCGGTTCGGCTTGTGTAGGATAGGTGGGAGACTGTGAAGCGGGCACGCCAGTGTTCGTGGAGTCGTTGTTGAAATACCACTCTGGTCGTGCTGGATGTCTAACCTGGGTCCGTGATCCGGATCAGGGACAGTGTCTGATGGGTAGTTTAACTGGGGCGGTTGCCTCCTAAAGGGTAACGGAGGCGCCCAAAGGTTCCCTCAGCCTGGTTGGTAATCAGGTGTTGAGTGTAAGTGCACAAGGGAGCTTGACTGTGAGACTGACGGGTCGAGCAGGGACGAAAGTCGGGACTAGTGATCCGGCGGTGGCTTGTGGAAGCGCCGTCGCTCAACGGATAAAAGGTACCCCGGGGATAACAGGCTGATCTTCCCCAAGAGTCCATATCGACGGGATGGTTTGGCACCTCGATGTCGGCTCGTCGCATCCTGGGGCTGGAGTCGGTCCCAAGGGTTGGGCTGTTCGCCCATTAAAGCGGTACGCGAGCTGGGTTTAGAACGTCGTGAGACAGTTCGGTCCCTATCCGCTGTGCGCGTAGGAGTCTTGAGAAGGGCTGTCCCTAGTACGAGAGGACCGGGACGGACGAACCTCTGGTGTGCCAGTTGTCCTGCCAAGGGCACGGCTGGTTGGCTACGTTCGGGAGGGATAACCGCTGAAAGCATCTAAGCGGGAAGCCTGCTTCGAGATGAGGGCTCCCACCTACTTGATGGGGTAAGGCTCCCAGTAGACGACTGGGTTGATAGGCCAGGTCTGGAAGCACCGCAAGGTGTGGAGGTGACTGGTACTAATAGGCCGAGGGCTTGTCCTCAGGTGCTCGCGTCCACTGTGTTGGTTCTGAAACCACGAACAATCACGCTAGTCCGTCTTGGTTGGCGGGGGTTGTGGTTGGTGGTGTGTGTTTCGGTGGTTATAGCGTGGGGGAAACGCCCGGTTACATTCCGAACCCGGAAGCTAAGCCTTACAGCGCCGATGGTACTGCAGGGGGGACCCTGTGGGAGAGTAGGACGCCGCCGAACTCCTTTTGAAAATGGTCCCGGAACTTCGGTTCCGGGACCATTTTCATTTGCCCCCTCTTTACGCGCCGTTCACGTACCGAGGCCACCATCCGTCATATGGGGACTCTTGAACTGCTGCGTGCGGCAGGTATCGGAGCGGGCGACGAGGTCATCGTTCCCGCATTCGGAAATATCGAGGCGACCGAGGCCGTCGCCCGAGCCGGGGCCCTCCCCGTCTTCGCCGACATCGACCCGGCGAGTTACTGTCTCGATCCCGGCGCCGTGGCCGCCGCCGTGAACGCGCGCACCGCCGGTGTGATCGCCGTGCACCGTTTCGGGCATCCCTGCGACCTTGCGCGGCTGCACGACATCGGCCGGAAGCACGCCCTCCTTGTGCTGGAACAGACCGAACGCGACGCCGCGTTCGACGGAATCGCCCAGCGCCGCGCGCACGCCGAGCTGCTGAACGAGCGCCTCACCGGTGTGCTCACCCCCGCCGGCTGCCCCGGACACACCTACGAGCAGTACGTCGTCCGTGTGCCGGGGAACGGGCGGCCCGACCGCGACGCCTTCGCCCGTGCCCTGCGCGCCCGCGGCATCGCCTGCCAGGTCCCCGTGAAGACACCGGTGCACCGGCTGCCACGGTTCCGTCGCGACATAAGCCTGCCGGAGACGGAACGCGCCGCCGACGAGACACTCGCCATGCCCGTGGACGCGGCCCTCGGTCACCGGGACATCCGCCGTACCATCTCCGTCTGCAACGCCCTAGGCGGCCTCCTCCAGCCCGCCTAGACCGGCCACGGGGTCGCGGGCCACCCGCCCGCGACCCGCCGGCACGGGTACCGGCGCCGCAACCGGCGCGCCCCGCGCGGACGGCCCGGTCACACGGACGGCGGCTCCGGTACCCGCATCGCCAGGATGGCCATGTCGTCCGAGGGAGCGTCGGAAGCGAAGCGTTCCACCGCACGCAGGATGCGGGCCGCCACCGCGCCGGCGGTCAGGCCCGTGCAGGTGGTGAGGACGTCCGTGAGGCCGTCGTCGCCGAGCATGCGGGTGCCCTCGCGGCGCTCCGTCACGCCGTCCGTGACGCACAGCAGGACATCGCCCGGATCCAGCGTCACCGTCTGCTCGTAGAGGTCGAGATCCTCCATGACGCCCAGCAGCGGCTGAGGCTCCGCCGCCGGCTCCACCGAGCCGTCCTGACGCAGCCGCAGGGGCAGCGGATGGCCGGCGCAGACCACCTTCAGCAGCGCACTGCCATCCTCCTGGGGCCACAACTCCCCGTACAGCAGGGTCAGGAACCGGCTGCGCGCGCCCTCGTCCAGGATGGCGGCGTTGAGTCGCTCCAGGACGGCGGGCCCGCCGAACCCCTCACGGGCCAGCAGCCGCAGCGCATGGCGGGCGAGACCCGTGACCGCCGCCGCCTCGGGGCCCGTGCCGCAGACATCGCCGATGGCGAAGCCGTACGCGCCGTCGGAGATGGGGAAGAGGTCGTAGAAGTCGCCGCCGACCTCGTTGCCCTCGCCCGCCGCGCGGTAGATGACCTCGACCTCCACACCGGGCACCTCCGGCAGCTCCGGCGGCAGCAGACTGCGTTGCAGGGACTGGCTGATGGCGGTGCGCTCCGAGTACAGCCGGGCGTTGTCCAGCGCGAGCGCCGCCCTGCGTGACAGGTCCTCGGCCAGCTCCAGGATCTCCTGGCGGAAATGGTCGTCGGAGGGCTTGCCGAGCGTCAGCATCCCGATCACACGGTTGCGGGCGACCAGCGGCAGGACGACGGTCTCGCCGCCGACCGCGGACGCCGTCGCCAGGGTGGTCCCGATGCCGGAGGAGACCGTGGCCGGCTCCCTGAGGTCGATGTTCCTGAGCGACCTCTGCAGTGCCGCCTGGTGGGCCGCCTCCGCGGGCGCCTTCCAGACCCGCGCGCCGGGCGTGGGCACCGGGTCCGGCGGGACGATCTTCGACAGCAGCTCCTTGAGGCCGTCGATGCGCTCCTCGTCCTCGTGCAGCACATAGGAGAGGTCGGGCTCGGAGGACTGGTCGGCGATGGTGTAGACCGCGCACCACGTCGCCAGCGTGGGCACCGTCATCTGCGCCATCAGCGCGAGAGTCTGGTCGCGGTCCAGGGTGCCGGCGAGCAGGTCGGAGGCCTCCACCAGGAAGGACAGGGAGCCGCGGCGCAGCCGCTCCAACTCGCCCAGGCGGGCCGACTCCACGGCGAGGGCGATGCGGTCCGCGGCGAACTGGAGCCGCAGCGCCTCCTCGTTCGAATACCGGGCCGGGGCCTCCGCGGCCACGCCCAGGGAGCCCGTGAGGCGGCCCTCCACCTTCAGGGGCACGGTCACGACGGAGCGCATGCCCGTCCCGTCGAGCAGCGGGACGGCGCCCTGGACGACGGACAGGTCCTCGTGGACGGCGGGCATCCGGGCCGTTCCGAAACGGCCGTGGCCGGCCTCCACGGGCACCCGGGCGAATCTCTGGCGCGCGGACGGCAGGCCCGTGGAGGCGCGCACCTCCAGCTCCGTCTCGTCGTCCGTGGCCAGCAGCAGGAACGCGGCGTCGCCGTCGAGCATGTCCCGGGCGCGCTCGACCGTGCGCTGGAGCAGGCCGTCCAGGTCGTCCGGCGCGGGGGAGCCGATGAAGACCTCGAAGGGGTCGGCGGCCTGGCCCTCGGCGCTCACCGCGGGGTCGGACGACGGCGGACGCAGCGGCGTCTGCAGGACGGCCCGCTCGTGGTCGCGCACCAGCAGGCAGACGGTGGAGGGCTCGCCGTCGGCGTCCCGGACGCGCAGGTGCGAGGCGTAGACGGGGACGACCCGGCCGGAGGCGCTGCGGATGCCGTAGCTGCCCTCCCAGCGGGAGAGCTGGAGGGCGTCGGCTACCCCGGTGCTGGTGCCCGGGGTGTGCGGCCAGGCGGCGAAGTCGGTCAGGGGCTTGCCGACGACCTGTTCCTCCGGGTAGCCGAAGAGCTCCTCGGCGTCCTCGTTCCACGCGGTCAGGGAGCCCGTGCGGTCGATCTGGGCGACGGCGACGCGGACCCGGCCGTCGGTCAGCGGCAGAAGGTTCACCGGCAGCGGTGGTCCCGCGGTACGAGTGCCGACGGGGCGTTCGGGGGAGGTGAGCTGGAACCACACCTGCTTGTGGGTGCGGGAGTACTCGACGCCCCAGCGGCTGGCGAGCGCGGCACACAGCTGCAGGCCGCGGCCCCCCTCGCTGTCGGGGCTGCCCATGTCCACGGGCGAGTGCTGGACGGGCACCTCGCGCTCCGGATAGCGGTCGGCGACCTCGATGCGCACTCCGTCGGCGGCGCGCAGGCAGAGCACTTCGGCGGAGGTGCCGGCGTGGACGACGGCGTTGGTGACGAGTTCACTGGTCAGGACCACGGCGTCGTCCGCGATGTCGGTGAGGCCCCAGCCCTGCAGGGTGTCGCGCACGAAGGAGCGGGCCGTGGCGACGGAGCGCCCCACGGGTTCGAAGGTGGCGGCCGCGCGCGCGGTGATCACAGAACTCCTCGTCCGGGTCTCGATGTGCCTCTGCCTTCGGCCGGTCCCGTCGTCAGGCCGGTCCGGGGATTGTCCCCCGGGCAGGTGCACTCCGGTGGTCATGGTGCGGCCGCCCCTCCGATACCCGCTCGTACTCGTGCTTCCGCCCAGCCCGGCACCCGGCATGGTTGGACAGCCGCATGCCAGGTTACTTACCTTCGCCGTCTGTGCGGATGCCGCCCGTAAGAGTTTCCGTCCAGAGGGTGTGCGGAGGGTGTGGGAAGCTGCCGAACTGTTATGGCCTGGTTCCGCAAGGGTGAAACACTGGGCACGCTTCAAGAGAGAACAGTCTTCTGAGAACGAGCTTCAAGAGAGCCCGAGCAAAAGGTCGACCCCTGCGGGAGGGACACGGTGGAGTCTGGCGCAGCGACGCGGAACACGCGCGCACAAGGCGGACAGTCCCCAACTAAACCGCGTACATCGCGGCAAAACGGGACAACCGCCGTGGATACGGCTGCCCTGCACAAGTTGCTCGCGGCGTTGGTGGCGATGCGTGACGGCAACTTCCGTAAACGCCTCACGGTCTCGGGTGACGACGTCATGGCCGACATCGCCGCCGTGTTCAACGAGGTCGCCGAGCGCAATCTCCATCTGACGGGCGAGCTGTCCCGGGTGCGGCGTGTGGTGGGCCGTGAGGGGAAACTCACGGAGCGGCTGGACGGTGGGGGCGGTGAGGGCTCCTGGGCGGCCGCCATCAAGGCGTCGAACGCGCTGGTGGACGACCTGGTGCGCCCGGTGTCCGAGGTCGGCAGAGTGCTCACGGCCGTGGCCCAGGGCGACCTCGAACAGCGGATGGAGCTGCGCACGCCCTCGCCGGACGGCGGCGACCGGCCGCTGCGGGGCGAGTTCCTGAAGGTCGGCCGGACCGTCAACAACCTGGTCGACCAGCTCTCCACGTTCACCGACGAGGTCACCAGAGTGGCCAGCGAGGTGGGTACGGAGGGCAAGCTCGGCGGGCAGGCCCGGGTGCGGGGCATGTCGGGTTCCTGGAAGGACCTCACGGACTCCGTCAACACCATGGCGGAACGGCTCACCGCCCAGGTCCGTGACATCGCTCTCGTCACCACCGCCGTGGCGCGGGGTGATCTGTCCAGGAAAGTCACGGTTCATGTGGCCGGCGAGATGCTGGAGCTGAAGAACACCGTCAACACGATGGTCGACCAGCTCTCGTCGTTCTCGTCCGAGGTGACGCGGGTCGCACGCGAGGTGGGTACCGAGGGCGAGCTGGGCGGCCAGGCCCGGGTGCCGGGTGTGGCCGGGGTGTGGAAGGACCTCACCGACTCGGTGAACCTCATGGCCGGCAACCTCACCGCGCAGGTGCGCGGTATCGCGCAGGTCACCACGGCCGTCGCCAACGGCGACCTGTCGCAGAAGGTGACGGTCAGCGCACGCGGCGAGGTGGCCCAGCTCGCCGAGACCATCAACCAGATGACGGAGACGCTGCGCACCTTCGCCGACGAGGTCACCCGCGTCGCCAACGAGGTCGGTGCCGAGGGCCGGCTGGGCGGCCAGGCGAATGTGCCCGGTGCGGCGGGCACGTGGAAGGACCTCACCGATTCGGTGAACACGGTTTTCCGGAATCTGACCACTCAGGTGCGGGACATCGCCACGGTGACGATGGCGGTGGCGAACGGCGACCTGTCGCAGAAGGTCACCGTCGATGTCGCGGGCGAGATGCTGGAGCTGAAGAACACCGTCAACACGATGGTGGACTGGCTCTCCTCGTTCGGTGCGGAAGTCACCCGGGTGGCGCGGGAGATCGGCGTCGAGGGCGAGCTGGGCGGCCAGGCGCAGGTGCCGGGCGCCGCGGGCACATGGAAGGACCTCACCGACTCGGTGAACACGGCCTTCCGCAACCTCACAGGACAGGTCCGCAACATCGCCCAGGTGACGACGGCGGTGGCCAACGGCGACCTGTCGCAGAAGGTCACCGTGGACGTCTCCGGCGAGATGCTCCAGTTGAAGAACACCGTCAACAGCATGGTGGACCAGCTCTCCAGCTTCGCCGACCAGGTGACGCGGATCTCCCGGGACGTGGGCACGGAGGGCCGCCTCGGCGGCCAGGCCCGGGTGGACGGCGTCAGCGGTACCTGGAAGGAGTTGACGGACTCCGTCAACTTCATGGCGGGCAACCTGACCTCGCAGGTGCGGCAGATCGCCCAGGTCACCACGGCCGTCGCGCGCGGCGACCTGTCCCAGAAGATCGACGTGGACGCGCGCGGCGAGATCCTGGAGCTCAAGAACACCATCAACACGATGGTCGACCAGCTCTCCGCGTTCGCCGACCAGGTGACGAGGGTCGCCCGCGAGGTCGGCACGGAGGGCCGGCTGGGCGGCCAGGCGCAGGTGCCGGGCGTGGCGGGTGTCTGGCGGGACCTGACGGACTCGGTGAACGGCATGGCCGGGAACCTCACCGCGCAGGTGCGCAACATCGCCCAGGTGGCGACCGCGGTGGCCCGCGGCGACCTGTCCCAGAAGATCGGCGTGGACGCCCGGGGCGAGATCCTGGAGCTGAAGAACACCCTGAACACCATGGTCGACCAGCTCTCGAACTTCGCGGAGCAGGTCACCCGGGTGGCGCGTGAGGTGGGTACCGAGGGCATCCTCGGCGGCCAGGCCGAGGTGCAGGGCGTCTCCGGCACCTGGAAGGACCTCACCCAGTCCGTCAACTTCATGGCCAACAACCTCACCATCCAGGTGAGGAACATCGCAGAGGTGACGACGGCGGTCGCCATGGGCGACCTGTCGAAGAAGATCACCGTCGACGCCAAGGGCGAGATCCTGGAACTGGTGACCACCGTGAACACCATGGTGGACCAGCTCTCGAACTTCGCCGAACAGGTGACCCGGGTGGCCCGCGAGGTGGGCACCGAGGGCAACCTGGGCGGTCAGGCCAGGGTGCCGGGGGTCACCGGCATCTGGAAGGACCTCAGCGACAACGTCAACCTGATGGCCAAGAACCTGACCAGCCAGGTGCGGAACATCTCCCAGGTCGCCACCGCGGTCGCCAACGGCGACCTGACCAAGAAGGTGACCGTGGAGGCCAGCGGCGAGGTCGCCCAGCTCGCGGACACCGTCAACACCATGGTGAAGACGCTGTCGTCGTTCGCCGACGAGGTGACCCGGGTGGCCCGCGAGGTGGGCACCGACGGGATCCTGGGCGGCCAGGCGCGGGTGCCCGGCGTCTCGGGCACCTGGAAGGACCTCACCGAGTCCGTGAACTCGATGGCGTCCAACCTCACCGGCCAGGTTCGCAACATCGCGATGGTCACCACCGCGATCGCCAAGGGCGACCTCACGAAGAAGATCGACATCGACGCCCGCGGCGAGATCCTGGAACTGAAGACCACCATCAACACGATGGTCGACCAGCTCTCCAGCTTCGCCGAGCAGGTCACCAGGGTGGCCCGCGAAGTGGGCACCGAGGGCCAGCTCGGCGGCCAGGCCCGGGTGCGGGACGTGGACGGCACCTGGCGCGACCTGACCGAGTCCGTGAACGAGATGGCCGGCAACCTCACCCGTCAGGTGCGCGCGATCGCGGCCGTGGCCACCGCGGTGACCCGCGGCGACCTCAACCTGAAGATCGACGTGGACGCCGCCGGCGAGATCCAGGTCCTGCAGGACAACATCAACACGATGATCGCCAACCTGCGGGACACCACCATCGCCAACAAGGAGCAGGACTGGCTGAAGGGCAACCTGGCCCGCATCTCCGGCCTGATGCAGGGCCGCAGGGACCTGGAGGACGTCGCCTCCCTCATCATGAGCGAGCTGACGCCGGTGGTCTCCGCGCAGCACGGCGCGTTCTTCCTGGCGCTGCCCACGGACGACGCCCAGGACCTGGCGACGGCCTCCGACGACGCCTACGAGCTGCGGATGCTCGGCAGTTACGGCTACTCGATGGGCTCCATGCCGACGTCCTTCAAGCCCGGTGAGACGCTGATCGGGACGGCCGCCAAGGAGCGGCGGACGATCCTGGTGGAGAACGTGCCACCGGGCTACCTGAAGATCGCCTCCGGGCTCGGTGAGGCGCCGCCCGCGCACGTCATCGTGCTCCCCGTGCTCTTCGAGGGCACGGTGCTCGGCGTCATCGAGCTGGCCTCGTTCCAGCCCTTCACCCAGATCCAGAAGGACTTTCTGAACCAGATCGCCGAGATGATCGCGACGAGCGTCAACACCATCAGCGTCAACACCAAGACCGAGGTGCTGCTGAAGCAGTCCCAGGAGCTGACCGAGCAGCTCAGGGAGCGCTCCGCCGAGCTGGAGAACCGGCAGAAGGCGCTGGAGGAGTCCAATGCCGAGCTGGAGGAGAAGGCCGAACTGCTCGCCCAGCAGAACCGCGACATCGAGGTGAAGAACACCGAGATCGAGGAGGCCCGCCAGGTCCTGGAGGAGCGGGCGGAGCAACTGGCCGTGTCGATGCGCTACAAGAGCGAGTTCCTCGCGAACATGTCGCACGAGCTGCGCACCCCGCTCAACTCCCTGCTGATCCTGGCCAAGCTCCTCGCCGACAACGCCGAGGGGAACCTCTCCCCGAAGCAGGTCGAGTTCGCGGAGACCATCCACGGCGCCGGCTCCGACCTGTTGCAGCTCATCAACGACATCCTGGACCTGACGAAGGTCGAGGCGGGCAAGATGGACGTCTCGCCGACGCGGATCTCGCTCGTCCAGCTGGTGGACTACGTGGAGGCCACCTTCCGGCCGCTCACCGCGGAGAAGGGACTCGACTTCTCCGTGCGGGTCTCGCCGGAGCTGCCCGCGACGCTGCACACCGACGAGCAGCGGCTGCTCCAGGTGCTGCGCAACCTGCTGTCGAACGCGGTGAAGTTCACCGACTCGGGAGCGGTGGAGCTGGTCATCAGGACCGCCGGCGCCGACGTGCCCGTGGCCATCCGCGAACAACTGCTGGAGACCGGCGCGCTGAGCGACCCGGACGCCGAGCTGATCGCGTTCTCCGTCACGGACACCGGCATCGGCATCGCGGCCAGCAAGATGCGGGTGATCTTCGAGGCGTTCAAGCAGGCCGACGGCACCACCAGCCGGAAGTACGGCGGCACCGGCCTCGGACTGTCCATCAGCCGGGAGATCGCCCGGCTGCTCGGCGGCGAGATCAACGCCGCGAGCGAACCGGGCCGCGGCTCCACGTTCACGCTGTACCTGCCGATGCACCCGAGTGAACTGACCACCGACTACGCCCAGCTCGCCCCGTCCATCGAGCCGGGCGACACCCTGACGGCCGTGGAGGACCCGGACACGCCCCCCGAGGTGAAGTCGTACCAGGACTCCCAGTCAGGGCCCGCCGCGCTCTTCAGGCGCCGTCGCAGGACCATCCCGCAGCTCCCCCCGGCCGAGGAGCACGTGAAGGCCGACGAGGACGGCACGCACGCGCCGGACGGCGTGGACGGTCCCCAGGATCCCCGTGCCGAGGCGGGCGCGGAGCGGGAGGCCGGCCCCGAGGAGTGGGGGGCCGCCGTGTTCGACGGTGAGAAGGTGCTCATCGTCGACGACGACATCCGCAATGTGTTCGCCCTCACCAGCGTCCTGGAGCAGCACGGTCTGGCCGTGCTGTACGCGGAGAACGGCCGGGAGGGCATCGAGGTGCTGGAGCAGCACGACGACGTCGCCGTGGTGCTGATGGACATCATGATGCCCGAGATGGACGGGTACGCCACGACGACCGCCATCCGGCGGATGCCGCAGTTCGCGGGCCTGCCGATCATCGCCCTCACCGCGAAGGCCATGAAGGGCGACCGGGAGAAGGCGATCGAGTCCGGCGCCTCCGACTACGTCACCAAGCCGGTCGATCCCGACCACCTGCTGTCGGTGATGCGGAGGTGGATGAGCGAGGGCTGACTGGCGTACGTTCACAGGTGGCAAAGTTGTAGCCTTGATCCGCTCCGGCGCCGTGTAGAACTGCGGTAATCGGGGAACCTTTTGGTCTCGCCCCGCGTTTCCGCAGTGTGCTGTGATCCATGCACGGTGACATGGCAGTGACAGGGTGTGGCGACAGGCGGGGTGCGGCTACGATGACCGGCACAAGGACGGACGGCGTAAGGGAGTCGTCCCCCGGGGCGGCGCCCGGTGTCGCCCCGAGTCCTTTGGACAGGGGAGGCCCCATGCCGGGGCGAGGAGGGCGGGCCATGGTGCAGAAGGCCAAGATCCTCCTGGTCGACGACCGGCCGGAGAATCTGCTGGCGCTGGAGGCCATCCTCTCTGCGCTCGATCAGACACTGGTGCGGGCGTCGTCCGGGGAGGAAGCGCTCAAAGCACTGCTCACGGACGATTTCGCAGTGATCCTGCTGGATGTCCAGATGCCGGGTATGGACGGATTCGAGACGGCGGCGCACATCAAGCGCCGCGAGCGCACCCGCGACATCCCGATCATCTTCCTCACCGCCATCAATCATGGCCCGCATCACACCTTCCGCGGCTACGCGGCCGGCGCGGTGGATTACATTTCGAAACCCTTCGACCCCTGGGTGCTGCGCGCCAAGGTCTCGGTGTTCGTCGAGCTGTATATGAAGAACTGCCAGCTGCGCGAGCAGGCCTCCCTGCTCCGCCTCCAGCTCGAAGGCAGCGGCAAGTCACCCGTGGGGGACGCGAAGGAGCCCGCCGGGCTGCTCGCGGAGCTGTCGGCCCGTCTCGCCGCGGTCGAGGAGCAGGCCGAGGCCCTGTCGAAGCAGCTGGACGACGACTCTGCGGACGCCTCCGCCGTGGCCACCGCCGCCCACCTGGAGCGCAAGCTCACCGGCCTGCGGCGGGCGCTCGACGCCCTGGAGCCGGGCACGGGCAACGGCGCCCCGCCGCTGCCCTCGCAGAACTGACGTCGCTTCCGGGCACCGCTCCCGGACACCGCTCCCGGACGGCCAAGGGCGCGCCCGCTGGCGGGAGACTCCCCACCGGCCGACGGGCCGGACCCCGGGCGGCGAAAGGTAAACCCTCGCGACTCCGCGCACCTGGGGCACCGGGGCGCCCCCGGAGTCCGGGGCCCCTCACTGTGTCCGGCATCTTTCCAGGGCGCCCGCGTAGTCCGGGGCATCCGGGGTATCCGGGGTACCGCACTCGACTGGCACCTCTCCGGAACGCCTCCGGGCGTCCGGGCGTCTCACGGTGTCCGCGAAGCTCTCCGGGGGCGCCTTGCGAAGTTCAGGGCGTCTTGTCGCAGTGTGTTCAGGGCGTCTTGCAGTATCCACGGGCACCTCGTGGCGTCCGGGCGTCTCGTGGCGCCCTGAGCGCCTCGTGGAGCCCGGGGCGGCCTCGCTGCCCATGCCGCCCGGCGCGGCCGCCACACGGGCGCCTGACAGGCCGTCAGCCTCCTCTCTCGCCGGGGGCGACACGAACGGGTGAAGCGTGGGCACACGTGTCCACCGAGGCCCACGGCGGTAATCTCACCCCCATGGCCTCACGTCAGTCCGCAGCCAAGAAGACGCCCGCGAAGAAGGCGGCCGCGCCGGCGAAGGGCACGGCGAAGAAGGCCGCACCGGGCTCCGGGCGGAAGGCCGCGGCGAAGAAGGCGCCCGCCCGCAAGTCTCCGGCGAAGAAGGCCCCCGCCAAGAAGGCCGCGCCCAAGCCGGCACCCAGCCCCACCGGGGGCGTCTACCGCATGGTGCGCGCCCTGTGGCTGGGCACCGCCCACACCGTGGGCGCCCTCTTCCGCGGCATCGGGCGCGGCGCCAAGGGCCTGGACCCCGCGCACCGCAAGGACGGCCTCGCGCTGCTGCTGCTCGGCATCGCGCTGATCGTCGCGGGAGGCACCTGGTCCAGCCTGGACGGCCCCGTGGGCGACCTGGTCGAGCTGCTGGTCACCGGCGCCTTCGGCCGGCTCGACCTGCTGGTGCCGATCCTCCTCGCCGCCATCGCCATCCGCCTCATCCGGCACCCCGAGCGCCCCGAGGCCAACGGCCGCATCGTGATCGGGCTCTCCGCCCTGGTCGTCGGCGTCCTCGGACAGGTGCACATCGCCTGCGGCTCGCCCGCCCGCAGCGACGGAATGCAGGGCATCCGGGACGCCGGCGGCCTCATCGGATGGGCCGTGGCCACCCCGCTGAGCCACACCCTCAGCGACGTCCTCGCGGTGCCGCTGCTGGTGCTGCTCACCGTCTTCGGCCTGCTGGTGGTCACCGCCACCCCCGTGAACGCCATCCCCCAGCGGCTGCGGCTGCTCGGCACCAGGCTCGGCATCGTGCACCCCGACCCCGGCGAGGACGCCGCCGAGGAGGCCGCCTACGAGGGCGACGACGCCCGGTACGAGGAGCAGTGGCGCGAGGCGCTGCCCCGCTCCCGCCGCCGCGGCGCGCCCGCGGAGCCGTACGACCACGAGGAGGCGGAGGAGCAGGCGCTCTCCAGGCGCCGCAAGGGACGCAGGGCCCCGGCCGGCGCCGGCACGGAGCCCGCGGCGGGCACGGACCGCCCGGCCGGCACGGGGCGGCCCATGGACCCGGTGGACGTGGCCGCGGCGGCCGCCGCCGCGCTCGACGGCGCCGTCCTGCACGGCATGCCGCCCTCGCCGCTGGTGGCCGACCTCACCCAGGGCGTCACCGTGGACCAGCGGCCGGGCCAGACCACACCGGTGCCGGCGGCCCGCGCCCGGCTCACCAAGGCCGACCAGGACACCCCGGCCGCGTCGGGCCCGGGCGCCCCCGACGGCACCGGAGCGGGTTCGGGCCCGGGAGACGGGTCCGGTGCGGTGCCCGACCTGACCAAGTCCGCCCCCGACGAGCCGCGCGCCCTGCCCCCGCGCGCCGAGCAGCTCCAGCTCTCCGGCGACATCACCTATGCGCTGCCCTCCCTTGACCTCCTGGAGCGCGGCGGCCCCGGAAAGGCGCGCAGCGCCGCCAACGACGCGGTGGTCGCGTCCCTCACCACCGTCTTCACCGAGTTCAAGGTCGACGCCCGCGTGACCGGCTTCACCCGCGGGCCCACGGTCACCCGCTACGAGGTCGAACTCGGCCCGGCCGTGAAGGTCGAACGCATCACGGCGCTCACCAAGAACATCGCCTACGCGGTCGCCAGCCCCGACGTGCGGATCATCAGCCCCATTCCCGGAAAGTCCGCGGTCGGCATCGAAATCCCCAACACCGACCGGGAAATGGTCAACCTGGGCGATGTGCTGCGCCTCGCGGACGCGGCCGAGGACGACCACCCGATGCTGGTGGCGCTCGGCAAGGACGTCGAGGGCGGTTATGTGATGGCGAACATCGCCAAGATGCCGCACGTCCTCGTGGCGGGCGCCACCGGCTCCGGCAAGTCGTCCTGCATCAACTGCCTGATCACCTCGATCATGATGCGCGCGACCCCCGAGGACGTCCGCATGGTGCTGGTCGACCCCAAGCGCGTCGAACTCACCGCCTACGAGGGCATTCCGCATCTGATCACCCCGATCATCACCAACCCCAAGCGCGCCGCCGAGGCTCTCCAGTGGGTCGTCCGCGAGATGGACCTGCGCTACGACGACCTCGCCGCCTACGGCTACCGGCACATCGACGACTTCAACGCCGCCGTGCGCAGCGGCAAGATCAAACCGCCGGAGGGCAGCGAGCGCGAGCTGCACCCGTACCCGTACCTGCTCGTGATCGTCGACGAGCTGGCGGACCTGATGATGGTCGCGCCCCGGGACGTCGAGGACGCCATCGTGCGCATCACCCAGCTCGCCCGCGCGGCCGGCATCCACCTGGTGCTCGCCACCCAGCGGCCCTCGGTGGACGTCGTCACGGGCCTGATCAAGGCGAACGTCCCCTCCCGGCTCGCCTTCGCCACCTCCTCGCTCGCCGACAGCCGCGTCATCCTCGACCAGCCGGGCGCCGAGAAGCTGATCGGCAAGGGTGACGGGCTCTTCCTGCCGATGGGCGCCAGCAAGCCGACCCGTATGCAGGGCGCCTTCGTCACCGAGGAGGAGGTCGCCCAGGTCGTCCAGCACTGCAAGGACCAGATGGCGCCGGTCTTCCGGGACGACGTCACCGTCGGCTCCAAGCAGAAGAAGGAGATCGACGAGGACATCGGCGACGACCTCGACCTGCTCTGCCAGGCCGCCGAACTCGTCGTCTCCACCCAGTTCGGCTCCACCTCGATGCTCCAGCGCAAGCTCCGTGTCGGCTTCGCCAAGGCCGGGCGGCTCATGGACCTCATGGAGTCCCGGAACATCGTCGGCCCCAGCGAGGGCTCCAAGGCACGTGACGTTCTTGTGAAGGCCGACGAGCTTGATGGAGTGCTCGCCGTGATCCGCGGGGAAGCTCAACCCTAGGGAGCGAAACCAGCGCTCGCGACGGACGGCGGGTCGCACACGGCGCACGAGTCGGCGCACACGCGACGCGGCACCTGTGCGGCCCCCGAAGCCGCGACGCCTCACCGCAGCTCCGGAGGGACGTGGTGGCGCCCATGGGGAATCAGGTGCGCAGGGCACTCGGGAGCACCCGGTCGAGCCGTGCGCCCGCCGAGTCGCCAGGGGCGTGGGGCAACCGTTTCGCTTCGGTATACGTCAAGTTGAGGAGAGGCGCATCATCGGCTTCCCCCATCGGGGAAAAGCCCCATCCGGATAGCGTATAAAACCCTCTCGCCCGGTTGCCCCGCCCTTTTGCACCCCCAATAAACTGAACCCCCAGCAGGTGGCTACACGCTCGAAAGGCGCCCCCGTGTCCATCGGCAACTCCCCTGAAACAGGCCGCCGCTCGGCGGAAGAAGGCCGTGCAACGGCCGAAAACGACCGTATGCCGGACGAAGAGGACCGCCGCCCGGAAGGCGGCGCTCGTCCGGCGACCGAGAACGTCCACCAGCGGGCCGGCGAGAGTCCGCCCGCGGAGCGGACTCCCCTCCTGTCGGACGACGACGATGAGTTCCTGGCGGCCGACGAGCTCCCGCCGCACGGCGACGAGCTCCCGCGGGACGCCGGCGAGCTCCCGCGGGACGCCGGCGACGGCCTCCTGGAGGACGACCGCCCCCTGGACGCCAGCGCCATCGGCCGCACCCTCCAGGGTGCCCGGCTCGACGCCGGACTGAGCATCGACGACATCAGTACCGCCACCCGGGTGCGCATCCCGATCGTTCAGGCGATCGAGCAGGACGACTTCAGCCGGTGCGGCGGCGACGTCTACGCCAAGGGCCACATCAAGACCCTCGCCCGCGCCGTCGGCCTCGACCCCGAGCCGCTGCTGGAGCGGTACGACGCCGAGTACGGCGCCCAGGAGGCGCCCACGCCCGCCACGCCCCTCTTCGAGGCCGAGCGGATCCGTCCCGAGCGCCGGAGCCCCAACTGGACCGCCGCCATGGTCGCCGCCATCGTCGTCGTCATCGGCTTCGTCGGCTTCACGCTCTTCCAGGGGAACACCCCCGCGGACAGTTCCGGAACACAGGCCGCCGAGGGTGCCAACCCGGCCGCGAGCAAGCCCGCTGCCAAGCCGCACCACCCCGCCAAGCCCGCCGCGCCCAAGCCCGGCCCCTCCGACAGCGCCATCGCCGCCGCCCCGCGCGACAAGGTGACGGTCATGATCAACGCCGCGCAGGGCCGCAGCTGGGTCTCGGCCAAGGACCACAACGGCCAACTGCTCTTCGACGGCACCCTCCAGAAGGGCCAGAAGAAGACCTTCCAGGACAGCGAGAAGATCGACCTCATCGTCGGCAACGCCGGCTCCGTCGAGCTTTTCGTGAACGGCAAGAAGATCGACAACCAGTTCCGGCCCGGTCAGGTGGGGCGCCTGTCGTACACCAAGGGCGATCCGGAGGTCGGCTGACCGGCGGTGAACAGCGCGTTCCGCACGACCCCGGCGCCCTGGGGGCGGGTACTGCCGGTGCGACGAAGTAACCTGAGCGCATGCCTGAACGCCGCACCGTCGCTCTCGTCACACTCGGCTGCGCCCGTAACGAGGTGGACTCGGAGGAGCTTGCAGGCCGCTTGGAGGTGGACGGCTGGCAGCTCGTGGAGGACGCCGAGGACGCGGACGTCGCCGTGGTCAACACGTGCGGCTTCGTGGAGGCCGCCAAGAAGGACTCCGTGGACGCGCTCCTCGAAGCCCATGACCTCAAGGGGCGCGGCAGGACCCAGGCCGTCGTCGCCGTCGGCTGCATGGCCGAGCGGTACGGCAAGGAGCTGGCCGACGCCCTCCCCGAAGCGGACGGCGTCCTCGGGTTCGACGACTACGCGGACATCTCCGACCGCCTGACGACCATCCTCGGCGGCGGCATCCACGCCTCCCACACTCCTCGCGACCGGCGCAAGCTGCTCCCCGTCAGCCCCGTGGAGCGGCAGCGGGCGGGCTCCGGCGTCGCACTGCCCGGACACGGCCCGGCGGCCACCCCGAAGACCTCCCCGGGGCAGGCCGCCGCCCCGGCCAGCGGGGCCCCCGCCCCGGCCACCGGGGCCCCTGCCCCGGGTGCCGAGCCGGATCTGACCGGGCAGCAGGCCGCCGAGCAGGCCCCCGCGGACCTCCCGCCCGGCCTCGCCCCCGCCTCCGGCCCCCGGGCTCCGCTGCGCCGCAGACTCGGCAGCTCACCGGTCGCCTCCGTCAAGCTCGCCTCCGGCTGCGACCGCCGCTGCACCTTCTGCGCCATCCCGTCCTTCCGGGGCTCCTTCATCTCCCGGCGCCCCTCCGACGTCCTCGCCGAGACCCGCTGGCTGGCCGAGCAGGGCGTCAAGGAGGTCATGCTCGTCTCCGAGAACAACACCTCGTACGGCAAGGACCTCGGCGACATCCGCCTCCTGGAGACGCTGCTGCCCGAGCTGGCGGGCGTGGACGGCATCGAGCGGGTGCGGGTGAGCTACCTCCAGCCGGCCGAGATGCGCCCCGGCCTGATCGACGTCCTCACGTCCACCGAGAAGGTCGCCCCCTACTTCGACCTCTCCTTCCAGCACTCCGCGCCCGGCGTGCTGCGCGCCATGCGGCGGTTCGGCGACACCGACCGGTTCCTCGAACTGCTCGAGCGGATCCGGGGCCGGGCGCCCCAGGCGGGCGTGCGGTCCAACTTCATCGTCGGCTTCCCCGGCGAGACCGAGGCCGACGTCGCCGAGCTGGAGCGCTTCCTCACCGCCGCGCGGCTGGATGCCATCGGCGTCTTCGGGTACTCCGACGAGGACGGCACGGAAGCCGCCGGTTTCGACGGCAAGCTGGGGGAGGACGAAGTGGCCGAGCGCCTCGCGCACATCTCCCGCCTGGCCGAGGAGCTCACCGTCCAGCGCGCGGAGGAGCGCCTCGGGGAGACCATCGAGGTGCTGGTGGAGTCGGCGGGCTCCGCGGACGGCACCGAGCCCGCCACGGGCCGCGCCGCGCACCAGGCGCCGGAGACGGACGGTCAGGTCCTGTTCACCGGTGGCGAAGCCGCCGCGAGGAACGGTGCGCGGCCCGCCGTCGGCCGTATGGTCGTGGCCAAGGTGGTCGGCACCGAGGGGGTCGACCTGATGGCCGAGGTCATCGACGGCGGCGTGGGTACCGAGGAGGCGGGCAGATGACCGGAGTCCCGGCATCCGCCACGGGCGGTTCCGGCAGGCCGGCGCCCGGGGGAAAGCTGGGCGCTGCGGCCGTCGACCAGGCCAGCCTGTGGAACGTCGCCAATCTGCTCACGATGATCCGGCTGCTGCTCGTGCCGGGCTTCATCGCCCTGATGATGGCCGGCGGCGGCTATGACCCGGCCTGGCGGTCGCTCGCCTGGGCGGCCTTCGCCATCGCCATGATCACTGACCTCTTCGACGGGCACCTCGCGCGCACCTACGACCTGGTCACGGATTTCGGGAAGATCGCCGACCCGATCGCGGACAAGGCGATCATGGGCGCCGCCCTGATCTGCCTCTCCGCGCTCGGCGAGCTCCCCTGGTGGGTGACCTGCGTCATCCTCGGCCGGGAGGTCGGCATCACCCTGCTGCGCTTCCTGGTGATCCGCTACGGGGTCATTCCGGCCAGCCGCGGCGGCAAGCTGAAGACGCTGGCGCAGGGCACCGCGGTCGGCATGTACGTCCTGGCGCTGACCGGGCCCCTGGCGTCGCTCCGCTTCTGGGTGATGGCGATCGCCGTGGCGCTCACCGTGCTGACCGGTCTCGACTATGTGAAACGTGCCATAGTCCTGCGGCAGCGCGGGCTGCGGCAGGGGCGCCCGGCGGGGGCGGCCGGGCCCGCGGGGGCCGAGAGCGCGGGAGCCGAGAGCGCGGGGAGCGAGCCCGTGGAGACCGGGCCGGTGGGGACCGAGCCCCTGGGGACCGGGCCGGCGGTGGGCGGTGAGCCCGCCGGGCGGCCCGGGGCGGCCCTGGCGGCGGAGGTCGCGGCCGGGCGCCGGCACGGTACGGAGGCGGAGGTACGCGCGGGGGAGCTCCGCCACGAGGAGCCGCCACGATGACGCCCGGGGCCGAGGCAGTGATGCGTCAGTTGCTTGCGCGCGGTGAGACACTAGCCGTAGCGGAGTCGCTGACCGGCGGTCTGGTGGCCGCCGAGCTGACGGTCGTACCCGGCGCTTCCAAGGTCTTCCGCGGCTCCGTGACCAGCTATGCGACCGACCTGAAGGAACAGCTCCTGGGTGTGGACGGGACGCTGCTCGCCGAGCGCGGCGCCGTCGATGCCGAGGTGGCGCTGCAGATGGCGCGCGGCGTGCGCCGGGCGCTCGGTGCCCACTGGGGCACGGCGACCACCGGCGTCGCCGGCCCGGATCCGCAGGACGGACAGCCCGTCGGCAAGGTCTTCGTGGCGGTCGCTGGACCGAACGGCGAGGAGAAAGTGGCCGAGCTGAGGTTGAACGGCGATCGAGCGGAAATCCGTATGGAGAGTGTACGGAGCGTGCTCAAACTGCTGCTTCAGCAGCTTTCCGGCGAACGGCCCGGGAAGAACCGGGCACAGGATACGGAACAGAACGGGGGGACTTGATGTTTGCAGCCCTCAGTGAACACGACATCGCTCCCCGCACAGCCGCTGCGGGAGGCGGTACGGTGGGGCGTAACGGAAGCGGCTACACGGTCCGAGGAGGGAGCCACCGATGATCCTGCTCCGTCGCCTGCTGGGTGACGTGCTGCGTCGGCAGCGCCAGCGCCAGGGCCGTACTCTGCGCGAAGTCTCCTCGTCCGCCCGAGTCTCGCTCGGCTATCTCTCCGAGGTGGAGCGGGGGCAGAAGGAGGCTTCCTCCGAGCTGCTCTCCGCCATCTGCGACGCGCTTGAGGTACGGATGTCCGAGCTCATGCACGAGGTGAGCGACGAACTCGCCCTCGCCGAGCTCGCCGAGTCGGCGGCAGCGACCGAACCGGTGCCGGCACCGGCAGCGGTGCACCCCATGCTGAACTCGGTATCGGTCGCCGGGGTCCCCCCGGAACGGGTGACGATCAAGGCACCCGCCGAAGCGGTGGACGTAGTCGCCGCCTGACAGACCCGCTGCGGTATGTCCCGGCGCCGCGTGTGCGCCGGGCGCCCACGGGGCCTGCAAGGCAGGTGGATGCCCCGTTCACCAGACGTAGGCAAGAGCACGGAGCCCCGGCCGGGGTGGCACGAACGTCGTGACCGCCCGAGCCGGGGCTCGTGGCGCATTCTGGCGCATTCCCGGGGTTCTCCCGAACTGAGGCGACCCTGGAGGCCGAGACCGCCCCCCGAGGCGGAGACCGCGACCGCCCTTGAAGCCGAGCCGCGCCCGCTGGAGCCGCGCCCGCTGGAGCCGCGACCGCTGGAGCCGCGCCCGCCCTCAGGAGCCGCGCCCTCCTGGAGCCGAGATCCCTCGGAGGCCGAGACCGCGACCGCCTCCAGGAGCCGCGTCCCCTTGGGGCCGAGATCCCCCGGAGGCCGAGACCGCGAGCGCGTCCAGGAGCCGCGCCCCCTGGAGCCGAGACCGCCCCCTGGAGCCCGAGGGCACCTGGGAGCCGAGCCACCCACCCCGGAGTCCATGACACCCTGGAAGTCATGCCCGAAGGAGACACCGTCTGGCAGGCCGCGCAGCGGCTGCACCGCAGCCTTGCGGGACGCGAGCTGACCCGCTCCGACCTGCGGGTGCCGGCCCATGCCACGGCCGATCTCACGGGGCGCACGGTCCTGGAGGTCGCACCGCGGGGAAAGCACCTGCTCACCCGGCTCGAAGGCGGCCTGACCCTCCACTCCCACCTGGGGATGGAGGGCTCGTGGAGGGTGTACGGGCCGGGCGAGCGCTGGCGGGGCGGCCCCGGGCATCAGATCCGGGCGATCCTGGGCACGGGCGGGGCCACGGCCGTGGGCTACCGACTGCCCGTCGTGGAACTGCTGCGCACCTCGGACGAGGCACGTGCTGTGGGGCACCTCGGCCCCGACCTGCTGGGCCCCGACTGGGACCCGGAGGCGGCTCTGGCCAACCTACTCCGTGATCCGTCCCGTGCGCTCGGCGAGGCCCTGCTCGACCAGCGCAATCTCGCCGGCGTGGGCAACGTCTACACATCCGAACTGTGCTTCCTGATCGGGGCCGGCCCCTGGCTTCCGGTGGGGGAACTGGCCACAGGAGCCCCTGAACGGCTCCTCGCCTTCGCCAAGCGGCTGCTGGAGGCGAACCGTACGGAGCCCAACCGCTCCACCACGGGCCGACGTGCCCCCCGCCTCTTCGTCTACGGCCGCGCCCCCCGCCCCTGCCTGCGCTGCGGCACCTCGATCCGAGTGGACACCCAGGGCGACGGCTCCCGGGAGCGCCCCACGTACTGGTGCCCCACATGCCAACCGGGCCCGTCTCCCCACCCCCACCCCACACCCAAGCCCAGGGCAGCCACCGCCCGCCGCACCTCCTGGCGCGCCTCCGGGTAACCCGCCGCCCCGACAGGGGCGCGGGGCGGGCGGTGGGCTGGGCGGTGTACGCCCTCAGGCGCGGGGCGGGCGGTGGGCTCGGCGGTGTACGCCCTGTCAGGCGCGGGGGACTGCGTGAGCAGCCACCACGGCGGTCGGTCCGGGCATGACTGAACGTGTCCTTCCGGGTCGGTCGCGGGAGCTGGTCCCGGGCTGCCCGGGGTGGCGGGGATGGGGGGTGCGCCTCGCCAGGGGCGCGGGGAACTGCGCGAACGGCCCCCGCGGACAGCAGGTCCGGAGACGACCGCGCACACCCCACCCGGCGGAGCCCACAGCGCCCGGCGCACAGGCCCGCACAGAGCCCCGGGACAGACTGCCGACCCCAGGGCCGCGGGTTACGCCCGCAACCGCAGCCCCCTCGGATTCGCATGGAACCCCGCAGACTCCAGAAGTCCGCCCAACGGCGACGTAAGCGAGCCCTCACCGTTGATCCGCTCCACCGTCACCGTCCCCAGCCTGCCCGCCCGGGCCGCCGCGGCCAGCGCCTCCGCCGCGGCGCCAAGCCGGCCGTCCTCAGCGGACAGCGCCGCATCCGGCTGCTCGGGCCAGGCCAGCAGTGTCCTGCCGCCCCGCTCCATGTACAGCGTCAGCTCGCCGTCGACCAGGACGACCAGGGAGCCCGCCTTGCGCCCCGGCTTGTGCCCCGCGCCGGCCGGCGGCTCCGGCCACGGCAGAGCCGCCCCGTAGGCGTTCGCCGGATCCGCCGCGGCCAGCACCACGGCACGCGGCGCGCCACGTGCCCGAGTGCGCCCGCCGAGGCCCCGGGCGCCGCCCGCCACGCCCGAGCGCCCCTCGCCATGGCCGCGGTATCCGCCGGGGCCGTCGTACCCGCCGTACCCACCCGACGCGTCACCGTCGCCGTCGGAGAAGTCCTCGAAGCCACCGGAGGCACCACGCACGCCCTGGAGGCTCCGCGGCCCTTCGAAGTGAGGGACCGGCCCCCCGGAGCGCCCGGAGGCGCCGGGTGCCCCTTCGGCGCCGGGCACGCCGAACCCCTCGGCCCACTCCACGGCCGCCTCGAAGCCCCCGTCGGCCCCGGACGGGGTACCCGGGGCACCCGGGGCCGAGGCGCCCGGAGGCGGCGGCAGTGTCTCGCCCCGGTCGCGGGCGTTCGCCACGGCCCGCAGCCGGTCCACCGCGCCGTCCATGGCGAACTGGGCCGCCCCCAGCCCCTCGACGACATAGCCCCGCCTGGCCTGCCCGCTCTCCTCGAAGGCGGACAGTACGCGGTAGACCGCGGAGAAGCCGCCTTCCACGCCCTCGGCGGCCACCGCGCCCCGCGTCACCACACCATGCCGGTCGAGCAGCGTACGGGCCAGGGCGTGCGCGCGGACCGTGGCGTCGGTCTCCCGCTCCGGCAGCAGCGACCAGCGGCCCGCGACGGTGGGCGGGCCGTTGCGGGACGTGGCGCGGGACGTCGTCAGCGTCCCGAAGCGGCCGCGCGGGACGGCGCGCTTGGCGCGGTGCGCGGTGGCCCCCGCGGTGCGGCCCGAGCCCAGCAGGGCGCGCAGTGGGCCGAGGGTGTCGTTGGTCAGCCGCCCCGACCATGTCAGCTCCCAGATCGCGTCGGCGAGCTGGGGATCGGTGACATCGGGGTGGGTGGTGGCGCGTATCTGGTCGGCGATCTGCCGGAAGAACAGCCCGTAGCCCCCGGAGAGCACGTCCAGGACGGCCTGGTGCAGCGCAGTCAGCTCCAGGGGATGCGGAGGCGGCAGGAGGACGGGCGCGGCATCGGCCAGGTAGAGACCGATCCAGCCGTCCTTGCCGGGCAGCGCCCCCGCACCGGCCCACACGACCTCGCCGGCGGCCGTCAGCTCGTCCAGCATGGCCGGCGTGTAGTCGGCGACCCGGGACGGCAGCACCAGCCGCTCCAGGGCCGAGGCGGGCACCGATGCACCCTGCACCTGCTCGATGGCCCGCACCAGGCCGTCGATGCCGCGCAGCCCGTGCCCGCCGAGCTGCTGCCACTGCGGCAGGAACTGCGCGAGCGCGGCGGGCGGCACCGGCTCCAGCTCGTGCCGCAGGGCCGCCAGGGACCGGCGGCGCAGCCTGCGCAGCACCGCGGCGTCGCACCACTCCTGGCCGACGCCGGCCGGGTGGAACTCGCCCTGGACGAGGCGCCCGCTCGCCGTCAGGCGGTTCAGCTCGCCGTCGGTGACCGCGGCGCCGAGCCCGAACCGGGCGGCGGCCGCAGCGGAGGTGAACGGCCCATGGGTGCGCGCATAGCGCGCGAGGAGGTCTCCCAGGGGGTCCCGCACCGGCTCCGTGAACGCCTCGGGGACCCCGACGGGCAGCGCGGTGCCCAGCGCGTCCCTGAGCCGGCCCGCGTCCTCCACGGCGGCCCAGTGCTCCGTGCCCGCGATACGCACCCGGATGGCGCGGCGGGCGGCAGCCAGCCCGTCGATCCACTCCGGCTGCCCGCCGCGCTCGGCGATCTCCGCGCCGGTGAGCGGCCCGAGCACGCGCAGCAGGTCGGCGACCCCCTCCGCGTCCTTCACCCGCCGGTCCTCGGTCAGCCACTGCAACTCACGCTCCAGCTCGGCCAGCACATCGGCGTCGAGCAGTTCGCGCAGCTCGGCCTGCCCCAGCAGCTCGGCGAGGAGCCTGGAGTCCAGCGACAGCGCGGCGGCCCGGCGCTCGGCGAGCGGGGAGTCGCCCTCGTACAGGAACTGCGCCACGTACCCGAACAGCAGCGACCGCGCGAAGGGGGACGGCTCCTGGGTGGTGACCTCCACGAGGCGCACCTTGCGGGACTCGATGTCGCCCATCAGCTCGGCGAGACCCGGGACGTCGAAGACGTCCTGGAGGCATTCGCGGACCGCCTCCAGGACGATCGGGAACGAGCCGAACTCGCTGGCCACCTCGAGGAGCTGCGCCGCGCGCTGGCGCTGCTGCCACAGCGGAGTGCGCCGGCCGGGATTGCGGCGCGGCAGCAGCAGCGCCCGCGCGGCGCACTCGCGGAACCGGGAGGCGAACAGGGCCGAGCCGCCGACCTGGTCGGTCACGATCCCGTCGACCTCGCTCTTGTCGAAGACGACGTCCGAGCCGCCCACGGGTGCCTGGTTCGCGTCGTACTCCGTACCGGGGCGCGCCGGGTCCTGGTCGAGCAGGTCCAGGCCCATCAGGTCGGCGTCGGGCAGCCGCAGCACGAGGCCGTCGTCCGCGTGCATGACCTGGGCGTCCATGCCGTACCGCTCGGCGAGCCGGGCTCCCAGCGCGAGCGCCCACGGGGCGTGCACCTGGGCTCCGAACGGGGAGTGGACGACGACCCGCCAGTCGCCCAGCTCGTCGCGGAACCGCTCCACCACGATCGTCCGGTCGTCCGGGACATGGCCGCAGGCCTGGCGCTGCTCGTCCAGGTAGCCGAGGACGTTGTCCGAGGCCCAGGCGTCCAGGCCGGCGGCCAGCAGCCGCAGGCGGGCGTCGTCCCTGGGCAGCGCGCTCACCTCGCGCAGGAAGGCCCCCAGCGCCCGGCCCAGCTCCAGCGGGCGGCCGAGCTGGTCGCCCTTCCAGAACGGCAGCCTGCCGGGCACCCCGGGCGCGGGGGAGACCAGCACGCGGTCCCGGGTGATGTCCTCGATGCGCCAGGACGTGGTGCCCAGGGTGAACACGTCGCCGACCCGCGACTCGTACACCATCTCCTCGTCCAGCTCACCGACGCGTCCGCCGCCCTTCTTGGGGTCGGCCCCGGCGAGGAACACCCCGAAGAGGCCCCGGTCCGGGATCGTGCCGCCCGAGGTGACCGCGAGCCGCTGCGCCCCCGGACGGCCGGTGACGGTGCCCGCGACCCGGTCCCACACCACCCGCGGCCGCAGCTCCGCGAAGGCGTCCGAGGGGTAGCGGCCGGCGAGCATGTCCAGGACGGCGGTGAAGGCGGACTCCGGGAGCGAGGAGAAGGGCGCCGCCCTGCGCACCAGGGCCAGCAGGTCGTCCACCTGCCAGGTGTCCATGGAGGTCATGGCGACGAGCTGCTGCGCCAGCACGTCCAGCGGGTTGGCCGGGACGCGCAGCGCCTCGATCGCGCCGGCGCGCATCCGCTCGGTGACCACGGCGGCCTGCACCAGGTCGCCGCGGTACTTGGGGAAGACGACGCCGGTGGAGACGGCGCCCACCTGGTGGCCGGCGCGACCGACGCGCTGCAGCCCCGACGCCACCGACGGGGGCGACTCCACCTGCACGACGAGGTCGACCGCGCCCATGTCGATGCCCAGCTCCAAGCTGGAGGTGGCCACGACGGCGGGCAGCCGGCCCGCCTTCAGGTCCTCCTCCACCTGGGCGCGCTGCTCCTTGGAGACCGAGCCGTGGTGGGCGCGCGCGATGACCGCAGGGGCGCCGTGGGCGGCGCCGGAGCCGCCCATGAGCTGGGCCGGGGAGTGCGCCTCCTCCAGGGGCTCCCCGGTGGCGCGCTCGTACGCGATCTCGTTCAGCCTGTTGCACAGGCGCTCCGCCAGGCGCCGGGAATTGGCGAACACGATCGTGGACCTGTGCGCCTGGACCAGGTCGGCGATCCGCTCCTCGACATGCGGCCAGATCGAGGGCCGGTCCGCGGCCCGGTCGTCGGTCGCGGGGGAGCCGCCGAGCTCGCCGAGGTCCTCCACGGGGACGACCACGGACAGGTCGAACTCCTTGCCCGAGGGCGGCTGGACGATCTCCGCCCTGCGGCGTGGCGAGAGGTACCGCGCGATCTCGTCCACCGGGCGCACCGTCGCGGACAGGCCGATGCGCCGCGCCGGCTTCGGCAGCAGCGCGTCGAGGCGTTCCAGGGACAGTGCGAGGTGCGCCCCGCGCTTGGTGCCGGCGACCGCGTGCACCTCGTCGAGGATCACCGTCTCGATGCCGGTCAGAGCCTCGCGGGTGGCCGACGTCAGCATCAGGAACAGCGACTCCGGGGTGGTGATCAGGATGTCGGGCGGGCGGGTGGACAGCGCGCGCCGCTCGGCCGCGGGGGTGTCACCGGAACGGATGCCGACCCGCACCTCGGGCTCGGGCCGGCCCAGGCGCACGGCCTCCTGGCGGATGCCCGTCAGCGGGCTGCGCAGATTCCGCTCCACGTCGACGGCGAGCGCCTTCAGGGGCGAGACGTACAGCACACGGCAGCGCTTCTTCGGGTCCGCGGGCGGCGGGGCCGACGCCAGCTGGTCGAGCGCGGCGAGGAAGGCGGCCAGCGTCTTGCCGGAGCCGGTCGGAGCGACGACCAGCACGTCGGAGCCCGCTCCGATGGCCCGCCACGCGCCGGCCTGGGCCGCGGTGGGCGCGGAGAAGGCCCCCGTGAACCAGCCGCGGGTCGCGGGGGAGAAGCCGTCGAGAGGGTCGTGCGCCATGCCCCCATCGTGCACCCGACCACTGACATGGCGCGTGACCTGCGCAGACGCCTGAGTGAGACGGGCATGGGCCGGGGCGGAATCGGACCGTACGCGGGCCGGGCGGTGACGGCGCACAGAGCCCGTGCGGCGCTACGCTCGGGGCCCAGCCCGCAGGCCCAGCCCGCAGGCCCAGCCCGCCGGGCACACAGACACATGGCCATCACGACGCACCGAGGGACGAACGTCGAACAGCACCCGGATCGCCGTCGTGGTCACCGCGGCCGGCCGCTACGCGGTGAAGCTCATGGGCCTCGTGGTGCCGGCCGGCGTACTGGAGCGGCCGCTCGTCGGACGGCTCGCTGCCCTGCTCCCCGTGACCCTGCCCGCCGCGCCCACCGCCGAGCAGGCGCGCGCCGACGGACGCCCCCTCGTCCTCGACGCCGGGACACGGGCCCGGCCCCGCCCGCGGCGGAGCCGGGCACGGGAGAGGTGCTCAGCCGATGACGCGTCCGTACGCCCGCAGGGTGCGCAGGGCCTCGATCGTCAGCCCAGGTCGTCGTTCCAGGCGCTCCACCACCGCGCCCGGGGACCAGCGGCGCTCCGTGCGGGGGCCCGGGCCGCTCGGCAGAAGGGGCCAGCCGCCGTCCTGCTGCTGCTCGCCGGTGAGGAAGTCGAGGGAGCGGTCCATCTCCTCGTCGGTGAACCACGCGCGCGCGAGAGACCGCGGTTCCCGCGCGTAGTCGTGCGGGAAGCGGTGCTCTCCCGCCGCACACCCGGGGGCCACCGGCCAGGTACCGAGCTGCTGCGGGTCCAGCACGGCCAGCCGCTGTTCGCGCACCAGCCGGCCGAGCCGGTCGGCCGCCGCCTGCGCGCGCGGGCGGTCGGGCACGGAGTCCAGGACGGCGATCGCCGCCTCGATCTCGTGCGGCCCGGGCGTCTCCAGGGACTCGATCGCCTGCCAGCAGAAGTCCGTCGCCCTGAACAACCACGCGTGCCAGACGTCGTTGCGGTGCAGCAGGCCCACCACAGGGCCGGTGGTCAGCAGCTCGCCCTGGGCGCTTGCGAAGGGGTGCCGCCCGGGCGGGAACGCGGGCAGCGCGCCGTCGGGGGCCGACACCGCCGTCAGGTAGCGGCCCAGGCGCTCCACCCGCCGGCCGCAGCAGCGCCCGATCGAGTCCAGCACCCGGAGTGCGTAGACGGCGTGCCCCGGCCTGCTCTGCGGTCCCCGCAGCCCCGGGTCCAGCGCGTGCCCGAAGCCCTCGTCCTCGTTCCGGTACGCCGCCAGCGCGGTCTCCACCGCCTCGGCGCCGGCGGCTCCCGCACCGAGGAAGTGGTACGCGAACCGGCGCTGCTCGAGGACCCGGGCGGTCAGCCTGACGAACTCCTCCGCGCGCAGCAGCGCGGACGATGCCGCGGGCGCCGTTCCCCTGGGCCCGGCCGGGACGGCGGAGCGCGCCGGATGCGGCGGGGCCGGGACCACGCCGTGCGGAGAGCACAGCGGCCGGTGCGGTGACGGAGTGTGAGCAGTGGTTCCCGTTTCGGTCATGTTCCGACGGTAGGCCGCAACAGGCCGTCACCGTGGCCGTCCGGCTCGGCTGCACTCCGGGGGCGGGATACTGGTGGCATGCGGTTGACGGTCTTCTGGCAGCGGATGGTGGAGCACTTCGGTGCGGGTTACGCCGACTCCTTTGCCCGTGATCATGTGATGTCCCAGCTCGGCGGGCGTACGGTGCATGAGGCCCTGGACGCGGGCTGGGAGGCCAAGGACGTCTGGCGCGCGGTGTGCGACGCCATGGGCATACCTCCCGAGAAGCGCTGACGACCGCGCTCACCCCGGCGCATCCGCACGTGCCACCACGCGCCCCCCGCTCCGCGGTCCGGGGGCGGCGAAGGACCGACCCCGGCGTACGTGAGACTTGCCTGCGTGGCACCGACAGACGACACCCCACGGGTCGCCCCCGACGACATACCCATGCCCGAAGCCCGAGGTGAGGAAGCCGGTACGGCCGCGCCTCCGGCACCTCCCGCGCCGGGCGGCACGGACGGCCCCGGGTGGCGGGCCCGCCGCGGCCCCCGTATGCCGGGCTGGCTGCCGCGTGCCATGGTGCTCGCCCTCGCCCTCATCGCCTGCTTCCAGTTGGGCAGTTGGGCCTTCCAGCAGCTCGTCGGCCTGCTGATCAACCTCCTGATCGCGTTCTTCCTGGCCCTCGCGGTCGAGCCGGCGGTGAGCTGGATGTCCGCGCACGGCATGCGCCGGGGCCCGGCGACCGGGCTGATGTTCCTCGCGGTCCTGATCGGGGGCGCGGGCTTCGTCACCCTGCTCGGCTCGATCATGGCCGGCCAGATCATCCAGATGGTGGAGGACTTCCCCGGCACGCTCGACTCGTTGATCAACTGGATCAACTCCACCTTCGGGACCGACCTCAGCCGGGTCGAGATCCAGGACAGCCTGTTGCACTCCGACTGGCTCCAGTCGTACGTACGCAACAGCGCGAGCGGCGTGCTCGACGTCTCCACCCAGGTGCTCGGCGGCCTCTTCAGGCTCCTGACGATCCTGCTGTTCTCGTTCTACTTCGCCGCCGACGGCCCTCGGCTGCGGCGCGCCCTGTGCTCCGTGCTGCCACCCGCCAGGCAGGCCGAGGTGCTGCGCGCCTGGGAGATCGCGGTCAACAAGACCGGCGGCTACATCTACTCCCGCGGACTCATGGCCCTCGCCTCGGGCCTTGCGCACTACGTGCTGCTGGCGGCGCTCGACGTTCAGTACGCGCCGGTGCTCGCCGTATGGGTCGGTCTCGTCTCGCAGTTCATACCGACGATCGGCACCTACCTGGCGGGCGCCCTGCCCATGCTGCTGGCCTTCGCGGTCAACCCCTGGTACGCGCTGTGGGTGTTCGTCTTCGTCGTGGTCTACCAGCAGTTCGAGAACTACCTGCTGCAGCCCAAGCTCACCGCACGCACCGTCGACCTCCACCCCGCCGTCGCGTTCGGTTCCGTCATCGCGGGCACGGCCCTGCTGGGCGCCGTCGGCGCGCTGATCGCGATTCCCGCGGTGGCCACCCTCCAGGCCTTCCTGGGCGCTTATGTGAAGCGGTACGAGGTCATGGACGACCCGCGAGTCGGGGGCCACCGAGGACGCCGGGGCCCCGCACTGCTGGTACGGCTGCGGCGGCTCCTCGGGGCGCCGCGGCGCAGGGCGGCCGGGCGTGCGCCACGGGCCCGGGCAGGCGCCGGCGCCACCGAACCGGACGCCGCCCCACCCGGAGAGGCGTAGGGCTTCGTGCCCCGCGCCGACGCGCGCGCCCCAAGCTCCCACGGACACGGACCCGACTGCGCCCCCTCGCCCTCGACTGCGCCGCCGACATCGCGTCGCTCCGGCCGCCCTCTCGTCCGCGTGACGGCCCCGCGTGACGGCCCCCGCCGCCCCGCCGCCTCCCCGCCCACGCACGCCGCGCAGGGCCGTGGTGCCACGCCGCGCAAAGCCTCGATGCCGCCGATGGCCGCCGCTGCGAGTACCTTGCAGGCACCGTGTCGCGCTTGACACCAAAATCGAACATCCGTTCTTATGGGGAAGCGGGCCGCACGCAGCCGGGGATTTTCCGCCCGACACCCCCGGGATCTCCGTGAGTTATCCACAGGCCGGGCGGGCGTCGAGGCGCATTGTCAGTGGCAGGCGTTAGCGTCTTGGACGTGAAGCGATCGACTCAAGCAAACCGGGTGGAACCCATGGCAGGAACCGACCGCGAGAAGGCGCTGGACGCCGCCCTCGCACAGATTGAACGGCAATTCGGCAAGGGCGCCGTGATGCGCCTCGGGGAGCGGCCGAACGAGCCCATCGAGGTCATCCCCACCGGGTCGACCGCGCTCGACGTCGCCCTCGGCGTCGGCGGCCTGCCACGCGGGCGCATCGTCGAGGTGTACGGCCCGGAGTCCTCCGGCAAGACCACCCTGACGCTGCACGCCGTGGCCAATGCCCAGAAGGCGGGCGGCCAGGTCGCGTTCGTGGACGCAGAGCACGCCCTCGACCCGGAGTACGCGAAGAAGCTGGGCGTCGACATCGACAACCTGATCCTCTCCCAGCCCGACAACGGCGAGCAGGCGCTGGAGATCACCGACATGCTGGTCCGCTCCGGCGCGCTCGACCTGATCGTGGTCGACTCCGTCGCCGCCCTGGTGCCGCGCGCGGAGATCGAGGGCGAGATGGGCGACTCGCACGTCGGCCTGCAGGCCCGCCTGATGAGCCAGGCACTGCGGAAGATCACCAGCGCGCTCAACCAGTCCAAGACCACCGCGATCTTCATCAACCAGCTCCGCGAGAAGATCGGTGTGATGTTCGGCTCCCCGGAGACCACGACCGGCGGCCGCGCCCTGAAGTTCTACGCATCGGTGCGCATCGACATCCGCCGCATCGAGACCCTGAAGGACGGCACCGAGGCCGTCGGCAACCGCACCCGCGTCAAGGTCGTGAAGAACAAGGTCGCGCCGCCCTTCAAGCAGGCCGAGTTCGACATCCTCTACGGCCAGGGCATCAGCCGCGAGGGCGGACTGATCGACATGGGCGTCGAGCACGGCTTCGTCCGCAAGGCCGGCGCCTGGTACACGTACGAGGGCGACCAGCTCGGCCAGGGCAAGGAGAACGCCCGCAATTTCCTGAAGGACAACCCCGATCTCGCCAACGAGATCGAGAAGAAGATCAAGGAGAAGCTCGGCGTGGGCGTCCGGCCGGAGGCCCCGGCGGCGGAGCCCGGTGCGGACGCCGCGGTCGCAGCCCCCGTCCCGGACGTGTCCAAGGCCGCGCCCGCAGCGGCCGTCAAGGCACCCAAGGCCAAGGCCGCCGCGGCCAAGAGCTAGCCCATGACGCGGCGAACCGACTGGCCGGAGCCCGCGGAGCCGCCCGGCACCACGGCCCGCGGCCACACCACCGGCGGCCCCCGGCCGGTGGCGGACCAGGACCGCGGTGCCTCCTACCCGTCGAGGGCCGGGCAAGAGGCACCGCCAGGGGACCCGGTGGAGCGGGCGAGGGCCATCTGCCTGCGCCTGCTCACCGGGACCCCGCGTACTCGCAAGCAGCTCGCGGACGCCCTCCGCCGCCGCGACATCCCCGATGAGGTGGCGGAGGAGGTCCTGACCAGGTTCGAGGACGTCGGCCTGATCGACGACGCCGCCTTCGCCGGCGCCTGGGTGGAGTCCAGGCACCACGGCCGCGGCCTGGCCAGACGCGCTCTCGCGCAGGAGCTGCGCACCAAGGGCGTGGACACAGCGCTGATCGACGAGGCGGTCGGGCAGCTCGACTCCGAGCGGGAGGAGGCGACGGCCCGGGAGCTGGTCGCCCGAAAGCTCCGAGCCACACGCGGCCTCGACCGCGACAAGCGCCTGCGCCGCCTTGCGGGCATGCTGGCCCGGAAGGGCTATGCGGAGGGGATGGCGCTCCGAGTGGTCCGGCGCGCCCTGGAGGAGGAGGGCGAGGACACGGAGGGGCTGGAGGACGAGCCGCTCTGAGCCGCGGCCCTGGCCGCGGCACGCCACCGGACCCCGGGCTGGTCATGGGTGCGGTACCCCTCGGGCCTGACTCGGTGACGGGCAGGATGGCGGGCCCGAAGACAGCAGCCTCACTGGAGCGGGATCGGCGTCCCGTGCTCGGTCTCCGGGCGCGGGCCGAAGATGCGTCGCTCGCTCTCGCTGATGCGAAGGTCGTTGATGCTGGCCTCGCGGCGCCGCATCAGCCCCTCCTCGGTGAACTCCCACAGCTCGTTGCCGTAGCTGCGCCACCACTGCCCCGACGCGTCGTGGCACTCGTACTGGAAGCGCACGGCGATCCGGTCGCCGCTGAAGCTCCACAACTCCTTGCGGAGGGCGTAGTCGAGCTCGCGCGACCATTTGTCACGCAGAAAGGCGACAATCTCGTCCCGGCCGGTGACGAACCGCTCGCGGTTCCGCCAGACGGAGTCCTCCGTATAGGCGAGGGCGACACGCTCGGGATCGCGGGTGTTCCACGCGTCCTCCGCCGCCTGGACTTTCTGGCGCGCGGTCTGCTCGTCGAACGGCGGGAAGGGAGGCCTGGGCGTCATGAGGGTCCTCTCGTCGGGGGAGGATGGGAGAACGATCGTTCTTCCAGTGGTCGGATAGTCTAGAGAACGGGCGTTCTCAGCGGTAGCAGGAGAGGCTGTGGATGAGGAAGAGGCCCGGATACGGCTGCTGGACACCGCCGAGCAGCTGTTCTACCGGCGGGGGATACAGACGGTCGGCATGGACGAGCTGCGGGCCGCGTCGGGGGTGTCGCTGAAACGGCTGTATCAGTGCTTCGGCTCCAAGCAGGAACTGGTGGAGGCCTACCTGCGGCGCCGTGACGGCCGGTGGCGTGCCGCGCTCTTCGACTATGTGGACCGGAACTCCGCCACGCCTCACGAGCGCCTGCTGGCGGTCTTCGACTGGCTGTACGCCTGGTGCGCCGATCCGGAGTTCCGGGGCTGCGCCTTCATCAATTCGTTCGGCGAGCTGGGCGCCGTCTCGGACGGGGTGACGCGGGCGGCACGTGACCACAAGCAGGCCGTGCACGACCGCATCCTCCGCCTCACTCGTGAGCTGCGGGTGGCGGATCCGGCGGCGCTGGCGGCGCAGCTGCTGCTGTTGGTCGACGGGGCGATCACCACGGCCGCGATCAGCGGTGATCCGGAGGCGGCCCGGCACGCACGGCACGCGGCACAGACGCTGATCGCGGCCGCCACCACGGCGGCGAGCGCGGCTTCGGTGACATAGGGCTGCCCCGGGTCCTGTCGTCAGCACCCGCTCGCAGTCGTGGTCGCGGCGGCGGCCGGGGGAATCACCCCGGGCGCCGACCGGGACGGTGGGGAAAACCACAGGGAAACTCTGCAGGCTGCCGCAATGTGGAAGGACGGGGGCAGCGGCGACCGTAGACGCATGGCATCCGACATCCTTCCTCCGCCGCCTGGGCCCCGTCCGCCGCCTGGGCCCGATGCACCTCGGGCGTCCGCGCCGGCCATCCCCATGGCCCTCGTCCCGGCCCCTTTCGCCCCCCTCGCGCTCACCCCGGCCGAACCGCCGAGCACACCCGCGCGCCCCCAGCGCGGCAGCCGGCCGCAGGGCGACACATCCGCGACCGGTAGATCCACCACCGGCGGGCTCACCACCGGGGGACCGAGCACAGACGCGCCCACCCCCGGTGGTGGGGGGTTCGCTGAAGGCTCCGGTGCGGGTCCTGGAGAGGTGGACACCGCTGGTGGCTCCGGTGC
Source organism: Streptomyces sp. DSM 116793 (assembly GCF_057320905.1). Lineage (NCBI taxonomy): Bacteria > Bacillati > Actinomycetota > Actinomycetes > Kitasatosporales > Streptomycetaceae > Streptomyces > Streptomyces sp. DSM 116793. Next base: position 7,141,356 of record NZ_CM170494.1, read on the forward strand.
AGGCCGCGGAGGAGCGGACGCTACCGTGCGCCCCGGCACGGCCATCAGGTGGCCCGGGGCCGCGTCATGATGCTGTGCTACGCCTTGCGGACCGTCCGGGCCCGATGGGCCGACTTCGCCGGCGCCTTCCTCGCCCTGAGGCGTGCCGCCGCCCTCATCACCGCCTGCGGCACCCTCCTGGAGACGGGCCTGCACGGCGCCATCCGCACCGAGCGCTACGCGGCGGTCCCCGTGAGCGTCTTGGCCGACCAGAGCGTTCATCAGACCACCGTCGAGCACGGCAGGACCAAGCGGAAGGCCAAGCCGCTGGCGGAGCGCACATGGCTCCCCGGCAGCGTGGCCCGGAAGGTGCGCGCCATGCCCGGCGTAGCCGCGTCGTCCCCGAAGCCACCCTCCTCGCCCAGCCGTCGAGGGGCGCCGACCCACCTGGACGAGCACCGCCGCCGTCAGCGGAACCGCCGGCGATCATCTCCCTCTGGAGCCGGGCAGCACGCTCAAGCTCACCCTTGGAGACGGCACCCCGGCCACGCCGACCGTCCCCGCCGTCCACAGCACAGGCCTCGGCTTCGGGGACATGGCGCTGTCCCACGACCTGGTGGCCCGCCATGTCGACGATCCCCGCCTGTCACAGCTCAGGGGCCGTCACGGCGTCGGTGGCCGTCACGAGCGCGGTGGCCGGTCACCGCGCGGCGGTCGTCATGGTGTGGCGGCCGTCACCGGGAGTCCCGCCGCCCGCCATGCCTGGAACCCACCCACCAGATCGGTCGCCCGGTGCAGCCCGAGCTGCCGCAGGGACGCCGCTGCCAGGCTGGACGCGTAGCCCTCATTGCAGATCACCACGATCCGCAGGTCATGACCGGTGGCCTCGGGCAGACGGTGGCTGCCGAGCGGGTCGAGGCGCCACTCCAGCTCATTGCGCTCGACGACCAGCGCGCCGGGGATCAGTCCGTCCCGGTCCCGCAGCGCCGCATATCGGATGTCCACCAGCAGTGCGTCACCGGACAGCGCCGCGGCATGGGCGTCCGCGGCCTCGATGCGGTCGAGGCCGGAGCGCACCCGCTCCAGGTGGTCGTCGATCGAGACGGGGACCGGGCCGGCGGCAGTCACTGCCAGTCCTCGGGGCGCTCGACCTGCTCCAGCCTGAGGACCTGGTCGGTGCGGCTGTAGCGGCGGATCTGCGGCAGCGGCGGGTAGTAGGCGTGTACGGAGACGGCGTGCTCGGTGGTGGACTCGTTGAAGACCTCGTGCACATGGTGCCTGCCGAACGCGCGGCCCTGACCCGAGGTCAGCCGCCGGGTGCGGTCGACACCCTCGGTGAGCTCCAGGGTCTTCCAGCCGTCCGTGGGGAGGCGGGCGGCGAGGGAGTTCTCGATCAGCTCACCGGAGGCGGTGAGGAAGGCGCCGACCGAGTCGGCGTGGTCGTGCCAGCCGGTGCCGGTGCCTGGAGGCCAGCCGATGAGCCAGGCCTCGCTGCCCGCCGGGCCCTCGAGGCGCACCCAGGTGCGGCCCTCAGGGTCGAGCGGCAGGGAGGCGATCAGCTCGGAGTCCTCGGCGGTGCGGCGCACGAAGTCGAGGAGGTCGGCGGCCGTCGGCGGCTGGGCTGGGGCTTCGCCGTCGGTGCCGCGGGCAGGGGAGGCTGCGGAAGCGGGAAGAGACATGAGATCCGTCCGGAGAGTTCGCTGGACCACGCACGCCCCGGATACGGAGCCATGCGGGAGACGCGTGATGCGTGAAGAGGGAGAGGCGAATTCAGGCGGACGTGAGACAGACGCAGCCGACATAACGAACGAGGTCCATGTGGACCCTGCGCCACAGACGCACAGCGGTGTCGGTCATGGACCGGAGTACACCATGCGCGAGACCGCAGGTCAACCGAGCCGTGAAGGGCGAGCGGAGGGCAGGGGGACACGTCGGAAAAAGGCGGCGCACGAGCCTTTCGGACGCCGGCGCGCACGCCCCCGGCGTGCTCCCGCGGTCCCTGAGACCGTCGCTTCCGGCCGTCGTCCGCATCGTCGTCGTGCCCCGGCGCCCGCCGCCGGCGTCCGTACGTCATCGTCCGTACGTCGTCGTCCGCGCCCGATCTGCGTCGAGAGTCCGCGCACCACGCGATCAGCGACCACCGGCCGGCGCAGCCTGCGGCCCCGGAAGCGGCGGGGGATGGGCGTACCTCCCAGGCCTGAAGGCAGTGGGGGAGCGAGCAACCACGCTGCGCCTGCGGCGGGCCCTCGGGACCGGCCCCTTGCGGCCTTGCTGTTGGCCACCGGCCGGTGGGGGCTTGTCGCGCGGTTCTCCGGCGCTCCTTCCGGGGCGCCGCCCCGCTCAGCGTGCCCGCGCCCCCTCGCCGGTCCTACCGCCGCCGTCCTCGGCCTGTCCTGTGGCCGCGTCCCGAAGGGAGCCGCCCAGGGCCGCCTCCGCAGCCGTGTGCAGCGCTGTGGGATGTACGCCCCCGAAGGCGGCCACGAGATGTCCGTCCGGGCGGACCAGCAGCACCGTGTGTGCCGCCGCGCCCGGATAACTCTCTGCGACGAGGAGCTCCGCCGGATACGGCAGTGCGTTCACGGCAGCCGCGAGCCGGGGCATGATCCCCGCGCTCACCCAGTGCTTGCGCGCCCACACCTCCGTGCCCGGCGCGACCAGCACGACCACCAGGCGGCCCAGGCCCAGCCGGCCCCGCAGCCGCACGAAGGCGCCGTCCTCCGCGGTCACCTGGACGTCGGCGACGAGCGAGCCCGGTGGGGTGGCCGTCTCCACCGCGGCCTCGCTCGGCGGGGGTGCCAGCGGCGAGGCGGCGTAAGTGCCCGGCGCGCCCAGTGTTCCGCTGCCCAGGTGGCCGTCGGTGAGCAGGGCGTCGTGTCCGCGGGCCGTGCCCGGCAGGTGAGCGCGCAGGCCGCCTCCGCCGCGCAGTATCGGCAGCGCCTGGTCGGCGGCGCGCAGCCGGGCGGCGACGATGGCGCGGCGCTCGGCCTGGTAGCTGTCGAGCAGCGCGTCGTGGTGACCGTGATGCCAGGCGTGGGCGAGTTTCCAGGCCAGGTTGTCGGCGTCGCGCAGGCCCTCGTCGACGCCCTGGGTGCCCAGCGCGCCCAGCAGGTGCGCGGCGTCCCCGGCGAGGAAGACCCGACCGGCGCGCCAGCGGCGGGCCAGCCGGTGGTGCACGGTGTGGACCCCGGTGTCCAGCAGCTCGTAGGGCGGGGTGGTGCCCTCGCACCAGCCGGCCAGGGTCTCCCGCACCCGCGCCACCAGGGCGTCGGGCGTCACCAGCTCGCTGCGCGGCGGCAGCAGCCAGTCCAGACGCCAGACCCCGTCGGGCAGCGGCCGGGCCGTGACCTCCCGGCCGGCCAGCCGCCAGGGCGGCATGCGGTGCAGTACGGCCTCGCCGTGCCAGGGGAGTTCGGCACGCAGCGCGGCGACGGCATGGCGCTCCACGCCGGTGCGCCCCGGGAAGCGGATGTCCAGCAGTTTCCGCACCGTCGAGCGGGCCCCGTCGCAGCCCACGAGATGGCTGCCGCGCCACCAGGTGCCGCGTGGGCCACGAGTGTGGGCGGTGACGCCCGTCGCCTCCTGCTCGACGGAGTCGAGGCGGCTCTCCGTGGCGATCTTCACCAGGTGCGCCGCGTCGGCCGCCTCGCGCAGGGCCGCGGTCAGGGTGTGCTGGGCGATGTGCAGTGGGGCGGGCCGCCCGGGACCGAAGGCGACCTCGCGCATCACCTGCTTGCGCCGTAAAGACCGCCAACCGGTCCAGTGGAGACCGGGGCCGGCGAGCCGGGTGCCCGTCAGCCGCTCGGCCAGCGCGGCCGTGTCGTCGTGCAGCACGACCGTGCGCGCCGGCCTCGGCTCGGATTTGCCGGTGCCCTCGTCGAGCACCACGGAGGGCACCCCCTGCCGGGCCAGGCCCAGTGCGAGCGCGAGCCCGACGGGCCCGGCGCCCACGATGATCACCGGGTCCACGGCGTGGCGCTCCCTGCCCGGTGGGGAGTCCTGAGCCTCGTGAGGAGAGGTGCTGCTGGACAGGGAGGTACAGGGTGCGCGATCACAGAACGAATGCAACCCATTGCGGGTGCCCCCGTCAAGCGACGGAAGCACCGGCGCGACCGCCGATGCCTCCGTCTGTGTGGATCCCCCGCCCGTCTGTGTGGATCTCCTTCGTGCCATGTGTGCCCGGGGTGCCCCGGTGCTGTCTGTTGCTCGTGCTGCCCGGGTGACCGCGCCCGCCGTGGTGCTGTCTGCTGCCGAGCCGGCGCGGCGTCCGTCGCGCGGTGCGGCGCCGAGCCGGGCGGCCTCCGTCCGCCTGCCGTGCGGTGCGGCGCCGAGGCGGCCGCGCCCGCCGTCAGGGCGTCTTGCCGGTGGTGCTCTGTCCGGGGACCCGGGCCGGGCCGGGCAGCGGATCCTGGGTCTCGCCGACGGCGTTGAGCTCCGTGACCGCGTCCGCGCCCAGCACCGCGCCCGTGCCGCGCTTGCTGCGCCGCAGCCGGCCCTCCAGCCAGGAGGCGAACGTGGTCAGGAGCAGGTTCAGCACGATGAAGACCACTGCGACGATGATGAAGCTGGGGATGACGTTGGCGTAGTTCGCGGCCAGCGTCTTGCGGGAGTCCAGGAGTTCCGTGAAGCCCAGCATGGCGCCGCCGAGCGCGGTGTCCTTCACGATGACCACGAGCTGGCTGACGATCGCCGGCAGCATGATGGTCACCGCCTGCGGGAGCAGGATGGACGCCATCGTCTGGCCCTTGCGGAGCCCGATCGCCTGCGCGGCCTCCGTCTGGCCCCTGGGCAGTGCCAGGATGCCCGCGCGCACGACCTCGGCGAGCACGGAGGCGTTGTACAGCACGAGGCCGGTCACCACCGCGTACAGCGGCCGGGAGTCGCTGCTGACGTCGGTGGACTCCGAGTAGAACTGGTTGGCGAACACCATCAGCAGCAGCACCGGGATGGCCCGGAAGAATTCCACGACCACGGCGGCGGACCCCCGTACCCAGGCGTGGTCCGAGAGCCGCGCGATGCCGAAGACGGCGCCCAGCGGGAGGGCGATCACCATCGACAGGGCGGCCGCCTTCAGGGTGTTGCCGAGGCCGGGCAGCAGATAGGTCGTCCAGGCCTGGGAATCGGTGAAGAACGGGCTCCACTTCACCCAGGCGAGCTGCCCCTTGTCGGACAGCACGCCCCAGACCCACCAGGCGAGCAGCGCCAGCAGGACCAGGAAGACGACGGAGTAGAGGACGTTGCGCCGCTTGGCGCGGGGCCCCGGGGCGTCGTAGAGGACGGAGGTCATCGCTTCACCGCCAGCCGCTTGCCGAGCCAGCCGAGGATCAGGCCGGTGGGCAGGGTGAGCACCACGAAGCCGAGGGCGAAGACGAGCGAGATCAGCAGCAGCTGCGCCTCGTTCTCGATCATCTCCTTCATCAGCAGCGCGGCCTCCCCGACGCCGATGGCAGCCGCGACCGTGGTGTTCTTCGTCAGTGCGATCAGGACGTTGGCCAGCGGTCCGATCACCGACCGGAAGGCCTGGGGGAGCACGATCAGCCTGAGCACCTGCGTGAAACTCAGCCCGATGGCCCGTGCCGCCTCCGCCTGACCCACCGGCACGGTGTTGATGCCGGCGCGCAGCGACTCACAGACGAAGGTGGAGGTGTAGAGGATCAGCCCCAGCACGGCGAGCCGGAAGCCGAGCGCGTCGAAGTCGTCCGGCACCCCCAGGGTGACCCCGAAGACGTCCGCGAGGCCGAGCGAGGTGAACACGATGATGACGGTGAGGGGGATGTTCCGGAAAACGTTCACGTACACGGTGCCGAAGGCGCGCATCAGCGGAACGGGGCTGACCCGCATCCCCGCGAGGATCGTGCCCCAGATGAGCGAGCCGATGGCGGCGAAGAACGTCAGCTGGACGGTCGTCCAGAACGCCCCCAGCACGTCGTAGCCTTCAAGAAAGTCGAACACGATCTCCCGCGCTTCCGCGTGTGTCGAGACGGTGGTGTGCCCTGCCGCGGGCACGGCACACCACCGGTGCCTGCTGTTACTTGACGATGTCGCCGATCTTCGGAGCGGGCTCGTTCTTGTAGTCGGCGGGGCCGAAGTTGTCCTTCACGGCCTTCGCCCAGGAACCGTCCGACACCATCTTCTTCAGGGCGTCGTTGATCTGGTTCTTGAGCTTGGTGTCGCCCTTCTTGATGCCGATGCCGTAGTTCTCGTTGCTGAGCTTCAGCCCGGCCAGCTTGACCTTGCCCTGGTACTGCTCCTGCGCGGCGTAGCCGGCGAGGATCGAGTCGTCGGTGGTCAGGGCGTCCACGGCACCGCCGACGAGCCCGTCGAGGCACTCGGAGTACGTGCCGTACTGACGGAGGTTCGCCTTGGGCGCGATGGTGTCGTGGATGTTCTGCGCGGACGTCGAACCCGTCACCGAGCAGAGCTTCTTGCCGTTGAGGTCCGTGCCCTTGGTGATCGTCTCGTCCTTGCGGACCAGCAGGTCCTGGTGGGCCAGCAGGTACGGGCCGGCGAAGGAGACCTTCTCCTCGCGCTCCGGGGTGATGGAGTAGGAGGCCACGATGTAGTCGACGTCCCCGCGCGCCAGCGCGTTCTCCCGGTCGGCGCTGGGGGTCTCCTTCCACTCGATGTCCTTGGCGGAGTACCCCAACTGCTTGGCGACATAGGTGGCGACGTCGACGTCGAAGCCGGCGTAGGAGCCGTCCGGCTTCTTCTGGCCGAGTCCCGGCTGGTCGAACTTGATGCCGATGGCGATCTTCTTCCCGCCGCCGGAACCGTTGTTGTCGTCCTTGCTCCCGCCACAGGCCGTGGCGGTGACGGCGAGCGAGAGCACGACGGCGGCCGTCGCGGTGACCTTGTGAAGCTTCATGGTGAACATCCTTTGCGTCGGCGCGATCAGCGGGATCGGCATGACCGGGAACCGGTCGCGGGGGCCGGCGGGCTGCCGGCCGGGGGGCGGGCCGCCGTGCGGTCGGTGGGCGAGGTGCCGTGCGGTCGGTGGGCGCGGGGCCCGGCCGGGCACGGCCCGTGCGGGGCTGCTTCCGTCTCAGTGGTGCACGAGCAGCTGCGGGGTCAGGGGTGCGGGATCAGTGGTGCAGGATCTTCGACAGGAAGTCCTTGGCACGGTCGCTGCGCGGGTTGCTGAAGAACTGGTCCGGCACAGCCTCCTCGACGATCCTGCCGTCCGCCATGAAGACGACGCGGTTGGCAGCCGATCGGGCGAAGCCCATCTCATGGGTGACGACGATCATCGTCATACCGTCCCTGGCGAGTTGCTGCATGACCTCCAGGACCTCGTTGATCATCTCGGGGTCGAGGGCGGAGGTCGGCTCGTCGAAGAGCATGACCTTCGGGTCCATCGCGAGGGCGCGGGCGATCGCCACGCGCTGCTGCTGCCCACCGGAGAGCTGCGCGGGGTACTTGTCCGCCTGGGAGCCGACACCCACACGGTCCAGCAGGGCGCGCGCCTTCTCCTCGGCCGCCCTCCGGTCGGTCCTGCGCACCTTGATCTGACCGAGGGTCACGTTCTCCAGCACGGTCTTGTGGGCGAAGAGGTTGAAGGACTGGAAGACCATGCCCACGTCGGCCCGCAGCCGGGCCAGTTCCCTGCCCTCCGCGGGCAGTGGCCTGCCGTCGATGGTGATGGCGCCGGAATCTATCGTCTCCAGGCGGTTGATCGTCCGGCACAGGGTCGACTTCCCGGAGCCGGAGGGACCGATGACGACGACCACCTCACCACGGGCGATGGTCAGGTCGATGTCCTGGAGCACATGCAGCGCGCCGAAGTGCTTGTTGACGTTCTTCAGCACGACCAGGTCGGCCACGGATACGGCGTCGTCCTTGGCCACCGATACTTCGGTCATCGGCTTCTTGCTCCGTCCTCCTCGGTTGGGAGGACAGTAATAACCCCCCAGAACCTGCGTCATTACATCTGAGGGAGAATTGAGGATAACGATCCGGTCGCAACCGGGTACGGTGAGTGATCGCCGTACGGGGGCGCACCGTACCGGCTCCGTAACGGAACCAACCGCCGGGCCACGCGCTCTTGACGCCGTCCTCGACCATCGGCGTGGATGCCTTGGTATGGACAGACGCCCCACACCCGTGGAGACGTCCCACACCCGTGGAGACGTGCCACACCCGTGGAGACGTGCCACACCCGTGGAGAGGGTTCCCGCCCGTGGAGACGTTCCCCGCGCGTGGAGGCGGTCGGTCCGCATCCCGGCGTACGGAAGGCCCGGGCCCGGAAGGCGTACACGCGCCCACGGGACCCGGGCGCGGGGCGCACAAGCCGCCTGCGCCGGGTGCCCGGGCAGGTGAACAACGGAAGGGGGCCGGGTGAGACTGCTGCTCGTCGAGGACGATGACCATGTCGCCGCTGCCGTGTCGGCGATTCTGACGCGGCACGGCTTCACGGTCGTGCACGCCCGCAGCGGGGACGAGGCGCTGCGGGCCCTGTTGCCGAGTCCCGTGAGGGAGCAGGACCCCTTCGGCGTGGTGCTGCTCGACCTCGGCCTGCCCGACCAGGACGGCTACGAGGTCTGCGGCAAGATCCGCAAACGCACCGGCATCCCCGTGATCATGGTGACGGCCCGCTCCGACGTGCGCTCCCGCATCCACGGCCTCAATCTCGGTGCCGACGACTACATCGTGAAGCCCTACGACACCGGTGAGCTGATCGCCCGCATCCACGCGGTCATCCGCCGCCCCCTGCTCGCCGGGGGCGGCGCGGCAGCGGCCGAGTCGGATCTGCACCTGGGCGCCGTCCACATCGACCTGCCCACCCGCACGGTCAGCGTGGACGGCACGGCCGTCCCCCTGACCCGCAAGGAGTTCGACCTCCTGGCGCTGCTGGCCCAGCGGCCAGGAGTGGTCTTCCGCCGGGAGCAGATCATCAGCGAGGTGTGGCGCACCAGTTGGGAGGGCACCGGCCGCACCCTCGAGGTGCACGTGGCCTCGCTGCGCGCCAAGCTCGCCATGCCCGCCCTCATCGAGACCGTGCGCGGCGTGGGTTACCGGCTCGTCGCCCCGGCGTCATAGCGGGCCCGCGTGCGCACTCGGCTCCTCCCGCTGCTGATCGTCCTGCTGGCCGCCGTGCTGCTCGCGCTCGGCGTCCCGCTCGCGGTCAGCCTCGCCGCCGGCCAGCAGCAGAAGGTCGTCGTCGACCGCATGGACGACACGGCGCGCTTCGCCTCGCTCGCCCAGTACGTCAACCAGGGCGTCGCCAACCCGGGCACGACGGCGATCCAGCCGCCCGGGAGGAAGGCGCCGCAACCCACGCCCGACGAGCGCCAGGAGACCCTGGACAAGGAACTCGGCCGCTATTACCAGGTCTACCGGATCAAGGTGGGCGTCTTCGGCCGGGACGGCGCGGCCGTGGCCGCCGCGCCCGCGGGGTGGACCCTGCCCAAGTCGGGCGAGCTGCGCAAGACCTTCGACGTGGCCCTGGCGTCCCGTCCCGGACACGACCCCGCGCAGGTCTGGCCCTGGGAGCACGGCCGGCTCGTGGTCGCCACGCCCGTTGTCAGGGACGGTGACGTCGTCGGGGTCGTCGTCACCGACTCGCCCGCCGGAGCCCTGCGCGCCAGGACGCTGCACGGCTGGCTGCTCATCGCCGCCGGCGAGGCCGTCGCGATGCTGGTCGCGCTGGGGGCCGCACTGCGGCTGACCGGCTGGGTGCTGCGCCCGGTCCGGGTCCTCGACGCCACCACCCACCACATCGCCACCGGACGCCTGAAGTCCCGTGTGGCGGAGGCCGGCGGACCGCCGGAACTCAGGCGCCTGGCCCGGTCGTTCAACGAGATGGCCGACAACGTGGAAGGGGTGCTCGAGCAGCAGCGCGCCTTCGTCGCCGACGCCTCCCACCAGCTGCGCAACCCCCTCTCGGCGCTGCTGCTGCGCATCGACCTGCTCGCCCTGGAGCTCCCCGAGGACAACCCCGAGATCGCCTCGGTGCGCGCCGAGGGCAAGCGCCTCGCCCAGGTGCTCGACGACCTGCTCGACCTGGCCCTCGCCGAGCACGCGGCGGCTGACCTGAAGCTCACCGACATCGGGGAGCTGGCGGCCGAGCGCGTCGGCGCCTGGCGCCCGGTCGCAGAGGAGAAGGGCGTGCGCCTGACGGGGCAGTGCCCGGCGGTCACCGCCTGGGCCGATCCCGTCGCACTGTCCAGCGCACTGGACGCGGTGATCGACAACGCCCTGAAGTTCACCCCCGCGGGCGAGGAGGTCACCCTCACGGTCTCCGCCAACGGCGAGACGTCCACGATCGTGGTCGCCGACGGCGGACCCGGGCTCACCGAGGACGAACTGGCCCGCATCGGCGACCGGTTCTGGCGCAGCGGCCGCCATCAGAACGTGCACGGCTCGGGGCTCGGCCTGTCCATCTCCCGGGCGCTGCTGGCGGCCGGCGGCGGCAGCATCGAGTACGCGCACCATGAACCACGGGGCTTGAAGGTGAGCGTGCGGGTGCCCCGCAGCGCACCCCCGGCGTGAGGGCGGGGCGGCGGCGCGTTCGCTGTGGTGCCGCGCCGGTGGGCTGCCGTGCGCTTGGTGGGCTGCCACGTTCTGGTGGGTGGGTGGGTAGGTGCGGCGGGCGGTGCGCAGTGCTGTGCACTGGCGTGCGGGTGCGGCGGGCGGCGCGCCTGTGGCGCCGGGCTCCCGCTGCGAGCGCGCGGGCGGCGCGTCCGTGGTGCCGTGCTCCCTCCGGCCCCGCTCGGGAGGTACGGCTTGACCGTTCGGGGCGTTTACGGCTTGACCGAGCGGTAATAGCGGCTGGCACCGTCGTGCAGGGGGAGGGGGTCCGTGTAGAGGGCGGTGCGCAGGTCCACCTTCTGTGCCGCGTGCACCTGGTTGCCGATCCGGTCCCGGCTGTCGATCACCGTACGGGTCACCCGCTCGGTGAGCCCGGTGTCCACCGCGTCCGTGGTGACCAGCAGGTTCGCCACCGCGAGGGTGGACACGGGGACGCCCTTCTCCGCCAAGGGATAGGCGTCCGAAGGCATGTCGGAGGCCCGGTAGTAGGCCGACGCGCCGCCCTGCCGGTGCAGCGCGTCCACCAGGCCGCCCAGCGGGATGAAGCGGATGTCGATCCGCTTGGAGAGCTTGGTGACCGTCTCGGTGGGAAGGCCGCCCGACCAGAAGAACGCGTCGATCTTCTTGTCCCGCAGAGCCTCGGGCACGGTGTCGATGCCGGTGGACCGCGCCCGGATGTCTTTGGCGGGGTCCAGCCCCGCAGCCTTGAGCACCCGCTCCGCTATCAGCCGCACACCGGAACCGGCCTGCCCGATGGCCACCCTCTTGTGCCGCAGGTCGTCGATCGACCGGATCGGGGACAGCCGGGTGACGACGAGCTGCACGTAGTCGTCGTACAGGCGCGCGCAGCCACGCAGGTCCCGGGCGCCGGGCTTGCCGTCCAGCCGGTACTGCTCCACCGCGTCGGCGGCCGCGATGGTGAAGTCCGCCCGGCCCGTGGCCACCCGCTCCACGTTCTCCTGGGAGCCCGCGCTGCTCCGCAGGCGCACGTCCAGGTCCGGCATGTCGTCGTGGAGCTCGTCCTTCAGCAGCTTGCCGTACCGCTCGTACACGCCTCTGTGGGTGCCCGTGCTGATCACCACCGGGCCGTGCGGGGAACTCTCGCCCCAGGGCAGCAGCCACCACAGCAGCAACCCCAGGACCACCAGGCCCACGGCCGAGCCCTCCAGGGCCCGGGCCCTGCCGATGTGCGGGAGTGCCAGACGCATGCGCGCGATCCTGCCAGTCGCGCCCCCTGCGGGCCAGGGCCCCGGGGCGGCCCGCGCACCGCGGTCCACGCGCGCGGTGTGGCCCGGCCACGTGGAACGGTCCGCACGCGCGCGGCGAGCGGGGAACACCGCGTGGCACACTCCGCGCGACGGAGCGCGATCCGGGCGCCGGCGGCCGTCGGGCACGCGCGCGTGGACCCCGTACTCTGGTGGGCGAGATGAGCGCGAAGACCTACGAGGTGCGCACCTACGGGTGCCAGATGAACGTCCACGACTCCGAGCGGCTTTCCGGCCTGCTGGAGGACGCGGGGTACGTGCGCGCGCCCGAGGGCGCCGACGGTGAAGCCGACGTCGTCGTCTTCAACACCTGCGCGGTACGGGAGAACGCCGACAACCGCCTGTACGGCAACCTCGGCCGGCTGGCCCCTGTGAAGTCCAGGCGGCCCGGCATGCAGATCGCCGTGGGCGGCTGCCTGGCGCAGAAGGACCGGGACGCCATCGTGCGGCGCGCGCCCTGGGTCGACGTCGTCTTCGGCACCCACAACATCGGCAAACTGCCCGTCCTCCTGGAGCGCGCCCGCGTCCAGGACGAGGCCCAGGTGGAGATCGCCGAGTCGCTGGAGGCCTTCCCCTCGACGCTCCCCACCCGCCGCGAGAGCGCCTACGCGGCCTGGGTCTCGATCTCCGTCGGCTGCAACAACACCTGCACCTTCTGCATCGTCCCCGCGCTGCGCGGCAAGGAGAAGGACCGCCGGCCCGGCGACATCCTGGCCGAGGTCGAGGCGCTGGTCGCCGAGGGCGTCTCGGAGATCACCCTGCTCGGCCAGAACGTCAACGCCTACGGCTCGGACATCGGCGACCGCGAGGCGTTCAGCAAGCTGCTGCGCGCCTGCGGGAAGCTGGACGGCCTCGAGCGGGTGCGCTTCACCTCACCGCACCCCCGCGACTTCACCGACGACGTGATCGCGGCCATGGCCGAGACGCCCAATGTGATGCCGCAGCTGCACATGCCGCTGCAGTCCGGCTCCGACCGGGTGCTGAAGGCGATGCGGCGCTCCTACCGGCAGGAGCGCTACCTGGGCATCATCAGCAAGGTGCGGGCCGCCATCCCCGACGCCGCGATCACCACCGACATCATCGTGGGCTTCCCCGGCGAGACGGAGGAGGACTTCGAGCAGACCCTCCATGTGGTGCGCGAGGCCCGGTTCGCCCAGGCGTTCACCTTCCAGTACTCCAAGCGCCCCGGGACCCCGGCCGCGGACATGCCGGGGCAGATCCCGAAGGACGTCGTCCAGGCCCGGTACGAGCGGCTCGTCGCGCTCCAGGAGGAGATCTCCTGGGCGGAGAACAAGAAGCAGCTCGGCCGGACCCTCCAGCTGATGGTGGCGGAGGGCGAGGGCCGCAAGGACGGCTCCACCCACCGCCTGTCCGGCCGCGCCCCCGACAACCGCCTGGTGCACTTCACCAAGCCGGCCCAGGAGGTGCGCCCCGGCGACGTGGTGACCGTCGAGGTCAGCTACGCCGCCCCGCACCACCTGCTCGCCGAGGGCCCGGTCCTCGACGTGCGGCGCACGCGCGCGGGGGACGCCTGGGAGCGCCGCCGGGCCACCGACTCCGGCGCGGCGGACGCCGGGAAGCCCGGCGGCGTGATGCTGGGCCTGCCGACCGTGGGGGTCCCCGAACCGCTGCCGGCCGCTCCGGGCGGAGCCTGCGGGTGCGGCGAGTGACGGCCTGCGGGCGCGGTGAGTGACGTCCGGAGGCCGAAGACCGGAGGCCTGCGGTGCCGAGCCCGACGTCCGGACGCCTGCCGTCCTGAGCCTGTTCTCCGGACGTCTGCCGTCTTGAGCCTGACCGCCCGGAGACGCCTGCCCCGTCCTGAGGCACGACGAGGGAAGGCCGCGGTCCCGAGGACCGACGCTGACCGCCTGACGACACCTTCCGTGGCCCTCGGAGCACCCTCAGGCACGTCAGGGACACCGTTCTGCGCCCCGGGGCTCCTGGACGCTCCGTGCGCCCCGTGAACCGCTCGGAGAGGCGGCCGGAGACGGCCCGGGGATCCGGAGATCCGGGGACGATGTTCCGGACCGGCTCGGACCTTTCCGGACCCCGGCTCCGGACGTTCTCCGGCTTCCGAGCGCGGCCGCCGCGCACCTGCCGGGACTACGCTGTGGATCATGCTTGTCGCCGCCGCAGTCTGCCCCTGTCCGCCGTTGCTCGTCCCCGAGGTCGCCGCGGGCGCAGCCCCTGAGCTGGACGCGGCACGGGACGCCTGTGCGCGCGCCGTCGCGGTGCTCGCCGACGCACGTCCCGACCGGCTGCTCGTCGTGGGCGCGACGCCGGGTGAGGGCCGCACGGCCTTCCCGTCGGGCAGCCCCGGCTCGTTCCGCGGCTTCGGGGTGGACCTGGACGTACGGCTCGGGACCCCGCCGGGCGGGGCGCCGGTGCCGGGCGGTGCCGCGGGCGGCGTCCTGCCGGAGCCGCTCGCCGTGGGCGCGTGGCTGCTCGGGCACACTGCGTGGTCCTCCGCGCCGGTGGAGGGGCTTGCCGTGGGGGAACTCCTGGACACCGGGCGGTGCGTTCAGCTGGGTGCCGGGCTCGCGGCGGCGCCGGGGCGGGTGGCGCTGCTGGTCATGGGGGACGGCAGCGCATGCCGATCGCTGAAGGCACCCGGGTATCTCGACGAGCGCGCCGCGGGTTTCGACGCGGCGGTGGCACGCGCGCTCGCTGCGGCCGATGCGCAGGGGCTCAAGGAGATGGACGAGAAGCTGGCCCGTGAGGTGATGGCCGCGGGCCGAGCGCCGTGGCAGGTCCTCGCGGGCGCGGCTGAGGGCGCCGCCTTCGACGGCACCCTCCACTACGACGAAGCGCCGTACGGGGTCGGCTACCTGGTCGCGTCCTGGGCCTAGGCCCAGGCGCCTGCGCCGTGCGGCTCCGCGGCGTCGGGTTCGCCGGCCGGTGGGGCCGCGCCCGGAAGGGGGGCGGGGAACGGCGCGACCAGCCCTCACCGGCCGGTGGGCAGGCGACGGACCACAAGGGGCTCGGCCCGGCGGCCCGCCGCAGGCGTGCCGTGCCGGCCGTGCCGGTGCGCCGCGGCCGGGGCGGAGGCACACCGTCCGCTGGGCTCACCGTACGCCGGGGGCGGTCGCCGAACCCCGTTACTGCCGCGCGCCCTCGCCCGTCTCGCTGTCCGCGGCCTCGTCCGCGGACTGCTGCTTGGGGATGCCGACGCCGTCCCCGGACCCGTCGCCGTCCCCCTGCGTGTCCTCCGCCTCACCGGTCGCCGAAGCGGCCTCCTCGGCCACGGCCGTGGCCGAGCCCCCCGCGGCGGAGCCGTCCTGCGCAGCCGGTTCCGCCGGGGACCCGCCGTCCCCGGCGTCCCCGGCGTCCGTACCGGACCCGGCGGAGCCCTGGGCCTCCTGCTCCTCCGCCCCGGCCGTCAGGGACTCGGCCGGCGCCTCGGCGGTGGACGCCGCCTCCGTGTCCTTGGACCTGCGAAAGATTCGCGCAAAAACACCCATATCCACTCCATATTGTCTTCGGGCGGGCAGAACCCGCGCTCCGGTGCGTCCCATGGCGGCGCCCGGGGCACCGATCCTCGAAACCGACGGCCGGGACCTCGCAACAGGCAACGACCCCGGGGGCGTGACGTCACCTAACTCGTTCGAGGAGGGCCGGCCGGTTTGGGAGACTGGGGCGGTGAGAAGTCCAGCCACCGCCCCGCGAGTCATCACCGTCGTCGGGCCGACCGCCGCCGGAAAGTCCGACCTGGGCGTCTTCCTGGCCCAGCGCCTCGGCGGCGAAGTCGTCAACGCCGACTCGATGCAGCTGTACCGCGGGATGGACATCGGCACCGCCAAGTTGACGCTCGAGGAGCGCCGCGGCGTGCCACACCATCTGCTGGACGTCTGGGAGGTGACCGAGACGGCCAGTGTCGCGGAGTACCAGCGGCTGGCGCGCACGGAGATCGACAGGCTCCTCGCCCAGGGGCAAACCCCGGTGCTGGTCGGAGGCTCGGGGCTGTACATCAAGGCGGCCATCGACCAGCTGGAGTTCCCCGGCACCGACCCGGTGCTGCGCGCCCGTCTGGAGGACGAGCTGGCGCTGCACGGCTCCGGCGCCCTGCACGCGCGCCTGGCGGGCGTCGACCCGGAGGCCGCCCGAGCCATCCTGCCCAGCAACGGCCGCCGTATCGTGCGGGCGCTGGAGGTGATCGCGATCACCGGCAGGCCGTTCACCGCGAACCTCCCGTCCCACCAGTCGGTCCACTCGGTCTACGACACCATCCAGGTCGGCGTGGACGTGTCCCGCCCCGAGCTGGACCAGCGCATCGCCGCGCGGGTCGACCGGATGTGGGCGGGCGGCCTCGTGGAGGAGGTACGTGCGCTGAAGGCGCAGGGGCTCACGGAGGGACGCACCGCGTCCCGCGCGCTCGGCTACCAGCAGGTGCTCGCGGCGCTCGCGGGGGAGTGCACCGAGGAGGAGGCGCGCGCGGAGACCGTTCGCGCCACGAAGCGCTTCGCACGCCGCCAGGACTCCTGGTTCCGGCGGGATCCCCGGGTGCACTGGCTGAGCGGCGCGGAGGCGGACCGCCGGGAACTCCCGGCACGGGCGCTGACGTTGGTCGAACGACCGGTCACAGCCTGATCACGTGATGGCATCGGGACGCTCCGGCCGCCATCCGGCGCCCCGGCGGCGTGCCATCATCGACCATCGATCGACCGGTGAAGTCCGAGTGGGAGGGCGCGTGGCGATGGAGGCCGGCCCTCGCAACACCGCACACGGCGGAGAGTACGACGTCGCACAGGACGCCGAGAACCCCGTACGGGACGGCGACGAACTCACCATCGGTGACGGCCCGGCCGCCGACGACGGGCTCACCCCCGACGGCCCCGGCAGCGCGCAGGACGGCCCCGGCGACGACGGCCAGGACCCCGCCGAGGGGGTCCCGGAGCCCGAGGTCGAGGTGGAGCTGCGCCCCCAGCGGCGGCTGCGCATATGGCAGCTCGCGCCCATCGTGGCGCTGGCCGCCATCGGCTCCCTGATGTTCGCGTTCCCGCTCGCGTTCGAGTTCGGCGACAGCGGTGCCGTGGTGGCCATGCTGGGGCTGCTGATCTGTGCGTGCGCCGCGGGCTGGGGCGTGATGGCCGCCCGGCGGGCCGGCTCCACCTGGCCGGGGCTGCCCCCGCGCGGCTCCGGCCGCCGCCCCGACTGGCGGGTGATCGCCGGCTACGCCGTGCTGGTCGTCGCGGCGGCGGTGCTCGCCGTGTGGCGGGTGGCCCGCCTGCGCTGACCTCCGGGCGGGCGCGCTCCGCCCGGAGGGGCCGGCGCCGGGCCTGCTGCCAGCGCGTTGTCCTACCCACCCCGTACGATCGGGGCATGAGCACGCGCATCGCCTTCCTCAAGGGCCACGGGACGGAGAACGACTTCGTGATCGTCCCCGACCCCGAGAACGCCATCGAGCTGACCCCCGCAGCAGTCGTCGCGCTCTGTGACCGCCGCGCGGGCGTCGGGGGTGACGGCGTGCTGCACGTCGTGCGCTCCGCGGCGCATCCCGAGGCGCGGCGCATGGCCTTCGAGACCGAGTGGTTCATGGACTACCGCAATGCGGACGGATCGGCCCCCGAGATGTGCGGCAACGGCGTGCGGGTCTTCGCCCGCTACCTCCAGCGCGCGGGCCTGGTCGCCGAGGGTGATCTCGCGGTCGCCACCCGCGGCGGCGTGAAGAGCGTGCACATAGCGAAGGATGGCGACATCACCGTGGGCATGGGCCGGTCCGTGCTGCCCCCGGGCGACGTCACCGTGCGGGTCGGCGAGCGCAGCTGGCCCGCGCTGAACGTGAACATGGGCAATCCGCACGCCGTCGCCTTCGTCGAGGACCTCGCCCACGCCGGCGATCTGCTGACGCCGCCGGTCACCCCCGCCGCTCCATACCCCCAGGGGGTGAACGTGGAGTTCGTCGTGCCCGTCGGCGAGCGGCACGTGGCGATGCGGGTGTACGAGCGGGGTTCCGGCGAGACCCGCTCGTGCGGCACGGGCGCCTGCGCGGTGGCCGTCGCCGCGGCCCGCAGGGACGGCATCGACCCGGCGGTGTCGGGCGCCCCCGCCATGTACACCGTCGATGTCCCCGGCGGGCGCCTGGTGATCACCGAGCGCACGGATGGTGAGATCGAACTCACCGGCCCCGCCGTGATCGTCGCCGAGGGTGAGATCGATGCGGAGTGGTTTGAGCACGCTTCGTAGTTGTAAACCCCTCATCTGTCGCTCGTTCGAGTGATTCGATGGTTGGTTGGGGGGTGCCGGTCGGGCGAGGGCGGTGTGCTCGGTAGCATCAAGCACCGGCCCGGACGGGGAACACCCCCTCCCCCCAGGGGCATGCCAGGGCTCCCCGCCGCTCCGCCGGACGACGCAGCCGGAGGTGCCCATGAGTGCGCAGGCCACTCGACCCGCTGATCCCCCGTCGCCCGAAACCCAGCGCAGGCGTGGCCGCGCCCGTCTCGACCTGCGCAGACTCGGCCGGGCCGCGCTGCTCGGCGCCTCCGACCGGGACCGGCTGCCCGACGCCATCGCGCATGTCGCCGAGGCCCACCGCGCGCACTTCCCGGACGCCGACCTCGAACCGCTGCGCCGGGCCTACCTGCTCGCCGAGTCGTCGCACCGCGGCCAACTCCGCAAGAGCGGTGAGCCGTACATCACCCACCCGCTCGCCGTCACCCTGATCCTCGCCGAACTCGGCGCCGAGACCACCACCCTGACGGCGTCCCTGCTGCACGACACCGTCGAGGACACCGAGGTGACGCTGGATCAGGTGGGAGAGCAGTTCGGTGCCGAGGTGCGCTATCTCGTCGACGGGGTCACCAAGCTGGAGAAGGTCGACTACGGCGCCGCCGCGGAACCAGAAACGTTCCGCAAGATGCTCGTCGCCACGGGCAACGACGTCCGGGTGATGTCGATCAAGCTCGCCGACCGGCTGCACAACATGCGCACGCTCGGCGTCATGCGCCCCGAGAAGCAGGCCCGCATCGCCAGGGTCACCCGGGACGTGCTCATCCCGCTCGCCGAGCGCCTGGGGGTGCAGGCGCTCAAGACCGAGCTGGAGGACCTGGTCTTCGCGATCCTGCACCCCGAGGAGTACGCGGAGACCCGGGAGCTGATCGCCGCGCACGCCGCCGCCGGGCAGGACCCCCTCGCGGACATCGCCCAGGACGTGCGGGCGGTACTGCGGGACGCCAGGATCAGTGCCGAAGTCCACATCCGGCCACGCCACTTCGTCTCCGTGCACCGCACCCGGCGCAAACGCGGCGAGCTGCGCGGCGCCGACTTCGGGCGGCTGCTGGTGCTGGTGAACGAGGACGCCGACTGCTACGGCGTGCTCGGCGAGCTGCACACCTGCTTCACGCCCGTCATCGCGGAGTTCAAGGACTTCATCGCGGTACCCAAGTTCAACCTCTACCAGTCGCTGCACACGGCCGTCGCCCGGCCGGACGGGGAGGTCGCCGAAGTCCTCATCCGCACCCACCGGATGCACCGCACCGCCGAGGCCGGCGTCGTCGCGCTCGGCAACCCCTACGCGCAGCACGCGCCCCCCGCCGTGCCCGCCGGGCGGACGGCCCCGGGCGTTCCGCTCGCCGCGGCCACGGCGCCCACCGCATCGGTGCCCGCGCCGGGCGCACCGGCGCAGGCGCCGCCTGCTCCGTCGCCCGGGGAGGAGCCGGGTGACGGCGAGCGTGCCGACCCCACCCGGCCCGGCTGGCTCTCCCGCCTCCTCCAGTGGCAGCAGGCCGCGCCCGACCCGGACACCTTCTGGTCCACGCTCCGCGAGGACCTCGCCCAGGACCGCGAGATCACCGTCTTCCGGCCCGACGGCCGCACCCTCGGCCTGCCCGCCGGCGCCAGCTGCGTGGACGCCGCCTACGCCCAGTACGGCGAGGACGCGCACGCCTGCATGGGCGCCCGGGTCAACGGCCGCCTGGCGACGCTGGGCACCGTCCTGCGGGACGGGGACACCGTGCAGCTCCTGATGGGCCAGGACCCCGCCTCCGGGCCCTCCAGCCAGTGGTTGGAGCATGCGCACACGCCCGCGGCACGGATCGCGATCGAGCGCTGGCTCGCCGGCCACCCGGAGGACGCACGCGCCCCCGAGGGCGCCCAGGCTCCCGAGGACACGCCCCGCACACCGGTCAGCACTCCCGGCGTGCGCCCCGTCCCCGCCAACGCCGTCGTCGACGTCCCCGGCGCAACAGTGCGCCTGGCGGGGTGTTGCACGCCGGTGCCGCCCGACAGCGTCACCGCGTTCGCCGTACGCGGCGGCGTGGTCACCGTGCACCGTCAGGAGTGCGCGGCAGTGGCGCGCATGAAGAGCGCGGGGCGCCCGGAGGTGGGCGTGCGCTGGGGGGAGGGCGCGGAGTGCCGGGTCACACTGTTTGCCGAGTCGTTCGGACGCCCCCAACTGCTCGCCGACCTCACCGAGGCCATCGCCGTCGAAGGCGTCGCGATCCTCTCGGCCAAGGTGGAACCCCCCACCGAGCAGCGGGTCAGGCACACGTACACCCTGCAACTCCCCAACGCGTCCTGCCTGCCCTCCCTGATGCGGGCGATGCGCAAGGTGCCGGGGGTGTACGACGTGAGCCGAGCGCGGCACCCGGCAGCGGTGGCACGGTAGCCGCCGGGAGCGGTGTGCGAGCGCGGTGACCGCCGGGCGCGGCGAACAGGCGCGGTGACCGCCGGGCGCGGCGGACGGGCGCGGTGTCCGCCGCGGGCCCCGCACCGGCACGGTGACCGCCGGGCGCGGCGAACAGGCGCGGTGACCGCCGGGCGCGGTGGACGGGCGCGGTGTCCGCCGCGTGCCCCGCACCGGCACGGTGACCGCCGAGCGCGGCGAACAGGCGCGGTGACCGCGGGCGCGGTGGACGGGCGCGGTGTCCGCCGCGGGCCCCGCACCGGCACGGTGACCGCCGGGCCCCTCGCACCGGCGCGGCAGCCACCATGCCCACAGCCCGGCCGTGTCCCCAGCACACACGCCGGAGCCCGGCCGCCGAGACCGCCCCTGCCGGGCGTCCCGCCCGCATGGCCGCCGCCGTCCGGGTGACCCGGGAGCGCGTCGCCCTCGTGCCCCGGGCCCGCCCTGGTAACGGTGATCCATGCCGCCGCTCACGCCACGCACCCGCGCCCCCCGCCCCCGCGGACGCCGCACCGGCGCCACCGTGCTCGCCGTCGCCGCGAGCGTCTGCCTCGTCGCCGCGGACGCGCCGTCCCCGGGCGGCGCGCTGGGCATCGGCGACCGGCTCTTCCCGCTGCTCGGCAACCCCGGCTACGACGTGCGGACCTACGACGTGGCGCTGACGTACCACGGCTCCAACAAGACGCCCCTCACGGCCGTCACCACCATCGACGCCCGCGCCACCGCGCCCCTGGACCGCGTGAACCTGGACTTCTCGCACGGCCGGGTGCGCTCCGTCGAGGTGGACGGCCGCCCCGCCCGCTTCACCACGGCCAAGGAGGACATGGTCATCACCCCGGCCACCCCGGTGCGCCGGGGCGGACGGCTGCGCATCACCGTGCGGCACACCAGCGACCCCGTTCCGCAGAAGGGCGTCGAGGGCGGCTGGGTGCAGACCACGGACGGCCTGGCCATGGTCAACCAGGCGGCCGCCGCGCACCGGGTGTTCCCGTGCAACGACCACCCCTCCGACAAGGCGCGCTTCACCTTCCGTGTCACCGCGCCACGGAACCTCACCGTCGTCGCGGGCGGCCTGCCCGTGCGCACCGCACGGCACGGCGCCACCACGACCCGGGTGTTCCGCAGCGCCCACCCGATGGCCACCGAGCTGGTCCAGGTGAGCATCGGCCACTCCGCCGTGCTGCGCAGGACCGGCCCGCACGGCCTGCCCATCCGCGATGTGGTGCACACCCAGGACCGCGCGCTCCTCGCGCCCTGGCTGCGCAGGACACCGGACCAGCTGCGCTGGATGGAGAGCAAGGCCGGCCGCTTCCCCTTCGAGACGTACGGCATGCTCGTCGCGAACGCGCGGACCGGCTTCGAGCTGGAGACGCAGACTCTGTCCCTCTTCGAGCGGCGGCTCTTCGCCGGCACGGGTGCCGCGCGGTTCCCCGCGTGGTACGTCGAAGGACTCATGGTCCACGAGCTGGCACACCAGTGGTTCGGCGACAGCGTCAGCCCCCGCACCTGGTCCGACCTCTGGCTGAACGAGGGCCACGCGACCTGGTACGAGGCCCTGTACGGGCAGGAGAAGAGGAGCCGTTCGCTGGTGGACCGGATGCACACCGCCTACCTCCGCTCCGACCAGTGGCGCGCCGAGGGCGGCCCGCCCGCCGCGCCCAAGCCCGCGGGAGCCGACAGGCAGATCGGCATCTTCCGGCCCATCGTGTACGACGGCAGCGCCCTGGTGCTCTACGCGCTGCGGCAGCACATCGGGGCCCCCGCCTTCGAGCGCCTGGAGCGCGCCTGGGTCCGCGTCCACCGCAACGGCACCGCGAGCACGGCCGACTTCGTACGCCTCGCCTCCCGGGTCACCGGACGCGACCTGCACGGGTTCCTCCACGCGTGGCTGTACGGCAGGAGGACGCCGGCCATGCCGGGCCACCCGGACTGGCGGTCCGTGGCGCCGGTGAAGACGAGCGGGCAGACGGGCGCCACGCTGAAGGCCGCGCAGCTGCCCGGCACGGCGGCCACGGAGCGTTACGGAACACCCGGTTCCGGGGTGGCTCGGACAGAGCACTCCGGGTGACGGGACGACCGCGGACAAGTCGCCGGTAAACCCGGTGACGAGACGGGCCGTTCCGTGCGACCATCGTGGGGTCGACGACGCGGATGACGGTCGCGCACGGTGATGAGAGCCGGTGCCGCGGTCCACCCGGACCTCCGCTCGCCGGCCCCGGCCCGGGCACACGGGAATCTTCCGGCCGCCCGGGGCGTTGTCATCGGTGGCGGGGACCCTCCGTCCCGCGCATCCTCTCCCTTCGACGTAAGGATCCAATGACCTCCTCTTCTTCCCCTTCCCAGGCCGCGCAGCGCCTCGCGCAGAACTACCCCGAAGGACTTCGGGCCGATGCCCTGATGGAAGAGGACGTCGCCTGGAGCCATGAGATCGACAGCCTGCGGGACGGTGACCAGCTCGACCGCTCCGACCGGGCAGCACTGCGGCGCGTCGCCGGGCTCTCCACGGAGCTGGAGGACATCACCGAGGTCGAGTACCGGCAGCTCCGCCTGGAGCGGGTGGCCCTCGTCGGCGTCTGGACCTCCGGCACGCTGCTCGACGCGGAGAACTCTCTCGCCGAGCTCGCCGCCCTCGCCGAGACGGCCGGCGCCCTGGTGCTCGACGGCGTCATCCAGCGCCGCGACAAGCCCGACGCCGCCACCTACATCGGCTCGGGCAAGGCCCAGGAGCTCCAGGAGCTGGTCCTGGAGAGCGGCGCCGACACGGTGATCTGCGACGGTGAGCTCTCCCCGGGCCAGCTCATCCACCTGGAGGACGTCGTCAAGGTCAAGGTCATCGACCGCACCGCCCTGATCCTCGACATCTTCGCCCAGCACGCCAAGTCACGCGAGGGCAAGTCACAGGTCGCGCTCGCGCAGATGCAGTACATGCTGCCGCGGCTGCGCGGCTGGGGTCAGTCGATGTCCCGGCAGATGGGCGGCGGCAAGGGCGGCGGGCTCGCCACCCGCGGCCCCGGTGAGACGAAGATCGAGACGGACCGGCGGCGGATCCGCGAGAAGATGGCCAGGATGCGCCGGGAGATCGCGGAGATGAAGACCGGGCGCCAGATCAAGCGCCAGGAGCGGCGCAGGAACAAGATCCCGTCCGTCGCCATCGCCGGCTACACCAACGCCGGGAAGTCCTCCCTGCTCAACCGCCTCACCGGCGCCGGCGTCCTGGTGGAGAACGCCCTGTTCGCCACCCTGGACCCCACGGTGCGCCGTGCGGAGACCCCGAGCGGCCGGCTGTACACGCTCGCCGACACCGTCGGGTTCGTCCGCCATCTGCCGCATGACCTGGTGGAGGCCTTCCGCTCCACCATGGAGGAGGTCGGCGAGGCCGACCTGATCCTCCATGTGGTCGACGGCGCGCACCCCATGCCGGAGGAGCAGCTGGCCGCCGTCCGCTCGGTGATCCGCGACGTGGGCGCCACCGGCGTCCCCGAGATCGTGGTGATCAACAAGGCGGACGCCGCGGACCCGCTCACCCTCCAGCGCCTGCTGCGGCTGGAGAAGCACGCCATCGCGGTGTCGGCCCGCACCGGCGAGGGCATCGAGGAGCTGCGTGGTCACATCGACGCGCTGCTGCCCCGGCCCAATGTCGAGATCGAGGCCCTGGTGCCCTACACCCAGGGCAAGCTCGTCGCCCGTGCGCACTCCGAGGGCGAGGTGATCTCCGAGGAGCACACCCCGGAGGGCACCCTCCTGAAGGTACGGGTCCACGAGGAACTGGCAGCGGACTTCGCCCCGTACGTACCGGCAGCCCTGCACTGACATGCGAGCCCCCGCGCCTGTCGGGCGCGGGGGCTCGCGACCGGCCACGATGCTCCTGCGGAGCGTCACCGGGCCGGCCTCTTGCGGTCTCTTCGCCCCCACCGGCCACCGGCCGGTGGGGGGCTTGTCGCGCGGTTCCCCGGGCCCCTGACGGGGCTCGCCCCAAGGCAGCGGTAACCGCCCTCGGGGCGCTGTCACTGACCGCCGTACTTCTCACTCATCGTGTCGAACACCGCCTTGGCCCCCTCGCCGAGCTGCGGCCCCGCGAGCCAGCCGTTGGTGATCGGACCGATCGAGGTGTTCGAGACCAGCTCTGTCTTCTTGCCCACGACGCGGAACCACCCGCCGCCGGAGGAGCCGCCCGTCATCGTGCAGCCGATGCGGTACATGGTCGGCTTGCTCGGCTCGATCGACAGCCGGCCGGGCCGATCGAGGCACTTGTACATCTTCTGCCCGTCGTACGGCGGGGCGGCCGGGTAACCCCAGGCCCCCATGGTGCCCGCCGAGGCGGCCGACGGCGCGGAGAAGTCCACGTCGAGCGCGGCGCCCACCGTCTCCTCCAGGGACTTGCTGCCCTGCTCCGGCTTCACGTGCAGCACCGCGTAGTCGTACGGGGCGCCGTTGCCGCCGGTCTCGCCGCCCTCGCTTATCCACTCGTTCGAGGTGGACGCCCAGTCTGCCCAGAACTTCCCGTACGGGGCGATCTCCTGGGACGTGGCGTTCTGCAGGTCGGCCAGCGACTTGCCAAGGTCGTTGTAGGACGGGACGAACTCGATGTTCCGGTACCAGCCGCCGCCGGCACCGGCGTGCACGCAGTGGCCCGCCGTCCACACCAGGTTGGACCTGCCGGGGTGGCGGGGGTCCTTCACCACCGTGCCGGAGCACACCATGTGGCCCTCGGGGGAGTCGAAGAAGACCTTGCCGACCGGCGCGGCGTTCTCGTGGTACGGGGTCTTCTCGGCCTGCGCCTCGACCGGCTGCGGCTCGGGGTCGGTGACGCCCTGGTCGGCCGCCGCGTCCTTCGCCACCGTCTTGGCCGGGTCCTTCGCGGACTTCATCCGCTCCGGCTTCCACAGGTCCTTGATGTACGGGTTGACGAAGTCCTTGGCGTTACGCAGCCACTTGTCCTTGTCCCAGTTCTTCCACCCGCCGTTCTTCCACTTGTCGAGGTCGATCCCGTGGTCCCTGAGGCGGTTGGCGAGCTCGTTGGCGAGATCCGAGGCGTTCGAGCCGGAAGAGACGCCCGTGCTCCGGGAGGCGGCGGAGTCGGACGTGCCGCTCGCCTTGTCGTCGGTGGAGCCGCCGCAGGCGGTGGCGGTCAGGGCCAGGGCCGCGACCAGCCCGGTGGCGGCGAGGACGGAGTGCCGCCCCCGGCCGCGCGCGAAGGGCTGACGTATGGAACGCATGGTGCTGTAACCCCCGAGATTGTGTAGCGGTGATGGTGAGTTGCGGAGATTTCCGGAAAGTTGTGTCGTGTACTTGTCAGTAACTGGGGCGGGCCCGTACGCCCCTGACCTGCGACACCCCACTATGCCCGGGCGGTGTGACAGGGCCGGTGGTGGGGTACGGCCCCGGGCGGCCGGAGAATGCGGTGCCCTCAGCCCCGGTCCGGCCGAGGTTCCCTCCGCCGGACCGGGGCCCGGCCGGGGTGCCGGCCGGGCCGTCGTCGGGTCCGCAGACCGGGCATCCTACTGGGCGGCGTACTTCTTGCTCACCGCGCCGTAGACGCCCTCGGCCTCCTTGCCCAGCCGCGGTCCCGCGAGCCAGCCGTTGGTGACCGGGCCGATGGAGGTGTTGGAGACCAGCGCGGGCTTGCCGTCCGCCCCCGCGCTCACCCAGCCGCCGCCGGACGAACCGCCCGTCATGGAGCAGCCGATGCGGTACATCGTCGGGTCGGACGGAGCAAGCGAGAGCCGGCCGGGCCGGTCGGTGCACTGATACAGCCTCTGGCCGTCGTACGGCGCCGCGGCCGGGTAGCCCTTGGCCGTCATCGAGGAGATCTTCGGCACCGCGGGAGCGTCGAAGTTCACCGGAAGGGCTGAACCCACCGTCTCCTCCAGCGACTTGCCCGAGCCGCCCTTCTCCGGCGTGACATGGATCACCGCGAAGTCGTAGGGAGCGCCCTGGCCACCGGTCGGGCCGCCCTGCTCGATCCACTGCTCCGACGTCTGCGCCCAGTCGCTCCACCAGACGCCGTACGGCGCGACCTCGTCCTTCGGGGCGTTCTGCAGTTCCTTCGCCGTCCTGCCGCCGTCGTTGTAGGAGGGCACGAAGGCGATGTTGCGGTACCAGCCGCCCTCCTTGCCCGCGTGTACGCAGTGGCCCGCGGTCCACACCAGGTTCGACTTGCCCGGGTGCGCCGGGTCCTCCACCACCGTCGCCGAGCAGACCATCGAGCCCTCGGGGCTGTCGAAGAAGAGCTTGCCCGACTGCGCGGCGCTGACGTGGTACGGCGGCTGCACTGCCTGGGCCCGCACCGGCGCCGGGGTCGGGTCCGTCACGCCCTGGTCGCCGGAGATGTCGTTGTCGTCGACGTCCTTGTCCGGAGGGTCGGCGTGGCGCATCCGGTCCGGGTCCCACAGGCCGGCGATGATCGGGTTGACGAAGTCCTGGGCCTCACGCAGCCACTTGTCCTTGTCCCAGTCACGCCAGCCGCCGTGCTTCCACTTGTCGAGGTCGATGCCGTGCTTCCTGAGCTCGTCCGTGAGGCCGTCGGGCAGGGACGCCCTGCCGTCGCCCGCCGCGGAGGCACTCGCACTCGGGGCGCCACCCGCGTTGTCGTCGCCGGGGCCACAGGCCGTGGCGGTGAGGGCGAACACCGCGCCGAGCGCGGCCGCCGCCACCGGGACCCTGCGGCGCGCCCTCCCCTCACGGACGGCGAAGAGCGGACGTATGGATCGCATGGTGTGACTCCCCCTGGACGTTCGACGACGTGTGGCAACGGTGTGCTGCCCCCCGGCACATGGCTCCGCCGGGCGCGGGACGGCGGGCGTGCCGGGCCCGTTCCCCGGCCGGGCCGGCCCGGCGCGCCACCTGCACGGCGGCACACCGGGCGGTCGGCGCCGAGCGGTCCCTCACACTATGCCGGTGCCTGTTGGGGACGACCGACAGGAGCGCAACGGTTCCGTCACGGCGCGCGGTTGTGCGCGGCCGGGGGCGGGCGGCGCCGGGTGGTGCGGTGACCCGAACGCGGTGGGCCCGCGGAGCCGGGCGGTGCCGTGCCGTGGCCGAACGCCGTTGTGACGCAAGGATCTTCCGTCCGGCCGTGATCCCGCGCCGCCCCCGTCGTTGGTAGTGACAGGGTCCGCGGCCGTGCCCGGGCCCCGCTCGCCGTGCGCGGCGGGACGCGCTACCTGCGGGAGGAACAACACCCATGGCCGTGACCGGCTCTGCGCCCCTGGCGACGACGACCGCACAGACGTCGACCGAGGAGGAGGGCATCCTGCGCCGCCAGGCGGCGCGCGAATCCTCGGCGCGCACCTACGCGCGCGCCCTGCCCATCGTGCCCGTGCGCGCACGCGGGCTGACGATCGAAGGCGCCGACGGCCGACGCTACCTGGACTGTCTCTCCGGCGCAGGCACCCTCGCCCTCGGCCACAACCACCCCGTGGTGCTGAGGGCCATCCGCACCGTCCTCGACTCGGGTGCGCCGCTGCACGTGCTGGACCTGGCGACGCCGCTCAAGGACGCCTTCGTCACGGAGCTCTTCGCGACCCTGCCGCGCCCGCTGGCCGACCACGCCCGCATCCAGTTCTGCGGTCCCGCCGGAACGGACGCCGTCGAGGCCGCGCTCAAGCTGGTGCGC
The DNA here is from genome assembly GCF_057320905.1 of Streptomyces sp. DSM 116793. Lineage (NCBI taxonomy): Bacteria > Bacillati > Actinomycetota > Actinomycetes > Kitasatosporales > Streptomycetaceae > Streptomyces > Streptomyces sp. DSM 116793. The sequence goes on from NZ_CM170494.1 coordinate 7,169,359, forward strand.
ATGGCCACCGGGCGGTCCGGCCTGCTCGCCTTCGCCGGCGCCTACCACGGGATGACGGCCGGCGCCCTGGACGTGTCGGGCGGCGCCGACGACGTCCGCGTCACCCGCCTGCCCTACCCGCAGGACTACCGCTGCCCCTTCGGCGTCGGCGGCACGCGCGGCGCCGAACTGGCGGCACGCTGGACCGAGACCCTGCTCGACGACCCCAAGTCAGGTGTCCGCCGGCCCGCCGGGATGATCCTGGAACCGGTGCAGGGCGAAGGCGGAGTGATCCCCGCCCCCGACGACTGGATGCGCCGGATGCGCGCCCTCACGGCGGCCCGTGACGTTCCGCTGATCGCGGACGAGGTGCAGACCGGGGTGGGGCGCACGGGCGCCTTCTGGGCCGTCCAGCACAGCGGAATCGTCCCGGACGTCATGGTGATGTCCAAGGCGATCGGCGGCAGCCTGCCGTTGGCGGTCGTCGTGTACCACGAGGACCTCGACGTCTGGCCGCCCGGCGCGCACGCCGGCACCTTCCGCGGCAACCAGCTCGCCATGGCGGCCGGCGCCGCCACCCTCTCCTACGTCCGCGAGCACGGGCTCGCCGAGCGCGCCGGGCTGCTGGGCGCGCGGATGGCCGCGGAACTCCAGGGTCTCGCCGCGACCCACGCCTGTATCGGCGACGTACGCGGCCGCGGCCTGATGATCGGCGTCGAGTTCGTCGACCCCGAGGCGGAGGACACCACCGCCCCCGGGCCCCCGCCGGCCGCGCCCACCCTGGCGCTTGCCGTCCAGCGCGAGTGCCTGCGCCGTGGGCTGATCGTGGAACTCGGCGGCCGCCACTCCAGCGTCGTACGGCTGCTGCCGCCACTCACCCTCACCGACGAACAGGCCTCCGCGGTACTGGACCGCCTCGCCGACGCCATCGGCGCGGCCGCCCGCACCCACCACCCGACACCCGCGCACCCCTGACTCCCCTCCGCCGTGCCGCCGTCCGGCACCCCGGTGGCCGCCCGGCCCCGGGGGGACGGCCACCGGGGCACGACGCCCCGCCCTTCGCACCCCTGACCTTCTCACCCGTTGCCCGAACCGACCGGACGAGGGCCCGACCAGCAGGAAGGCCCGGCGGCGCCGGGCCCGCCGGCCGGCACCCGGGCACGCGAACGACCCCCGAGGAAGCACCCTTGAACGCCACCCCCGCACCCGACGCCCGTCCCGGCCCCCCTGCCCCCCTCGGCGGCGCCACCCCACCGGTGCCGGTGCCGGCGGGCGCCTGCGCGGTGCCGCGCCAGACGGCCGTCACCCCGGAGGCCGAGCGTCCGCTCGGCGGCACCACCGACCTGCTGGAGCACCCCGACCCGGACACCGCAGCCCAGGCGGCCGCCGTAGAGAACCTGCTCCGCTGCTGGACCAGGGAGAACGACCTCCGCGCCCCCGGGCACCCCACCCTGCGCATCCCCCTCGGACCCGACGGCACCGCCCTTCTCGTCCCCGTGCACTACTGGTCGCCCACCGGCTGGCACCGCTTCGGCCGCCCGGTGCTGGAGGGCACCCCCGACGGCGCCCCGCCGCCCGACGCGGTCGCCCTCGCCACCCTCCTCGTCCGCGCCGCCGCGGGGAGGTCGGCACGGGCGGCCCAGCGGGCGGCGTGGGCAGCGGACCCCGGCACCGGCCACGGGACGCGTCCGGGACCGGCTGCGGTCCAGCCCGGAACGGCTCCGGGACGGACCGGCGCCCACCCCGCCACCGGTGGTGGCCCCCACACCGGCAGCCCCGGCACCGTAGGCCCCGGCACCGTCGTTCCCGGCACCGTAGGCCCGGACGACAGGGATCCCCGCACCGGCGGAGACCTGGTCGCCCGGGTCGCCGACTCGGTGCGCCGCACCGCCCTCTTCCTCGCGGAACGCCGACGCCGCGCCGACGACGAACCCGATCTCTTCCTCACCGCCGAGCAGTCCCTCGTCCTCGGCCACCCCCTGCACCCCACGCCGAAGAGCCGCGAGGGCCTCACCGACGAGGAGGCACACCGCTACTCACCCGAACTCCGCGGCTCCTTCCCGCTGCACTGGCTGGCCGTCGACCGCTCCCTGCTCGCCCAGGACTCCGCGTGGACCGAACGCGGACGGGCCATCCCAGCGGAGCGGCTCACCCACCGGCTGGCGGGCGACGGGCTGCCGCTGCCCACCGGCTGCGCCGCGCTGCCCCTGCACCCCTGGCAGTTCCGCGACGTGCTCGACCGGCCGCCCGTCGCCGCGCTGGTCGACGCGGGCCTGCTGGTGCCCCTCGGCCCGCACGGCGATGCCTGGTACCCCACCTCCTCCGTCCGCACCGTCTACCGGCCCGGCGCCCCCGCGATGCTCAAGCTCTCCCTGGGCCTGCCCATCACCAACTCCCGCCGGGAGAACCTCCGCAAGGAGCTGCACCGGGGAGTCGAGGTCCACCGGCTGCTGCGCAGCGGCCTCGACGCACAGTGGCAGGCGGTCCACCCCGGCTTCGGGATCGTCCGCGACCCGGCCTGGCTGGCCGTCGACGGCGCGGACGGCCGGCCGCTGCCCGGACTCGACGTGATGATCCGGCACAACCCCTTCGGGCCCGGCGACGACGCCTCCTGCGTCGCGGGACTCGTCTCTCCGCGCCCCATGCCCGCACCCACCACCGCCTGCCGCACCGCTCCCACCGAGCGCGCCCCCGTGGTGCCGAGGCAGGGCACACCCGATGCGGCCGGGGAGACCGGGGCGCATGCCGGGCCCGGGCACGGGGGCCGACGCTGTGCGCCCGGCGCGCCGGCCGAGCGCGGGCCGGCGGACACCACGGCGACGGTGATGCGGTCCCGGCTCGCCGGGATCGTCGCCCGGCTCGCCCACCACACCGGGCGCCCCCGGCACGCCGTCGCCACCGAGTGGTTCCTCCGCTACCTCGAGCAGGTGGTGCGCCCGGTGCTCTGGCTGGACAGTGAGGCCGGCGTGGCCCTGGAGGCGCACCAGCAGAACACCCTCGTCCTGCTCGACCCCGACGGCTGGCCCATCGGGGGCCGGTACCGCGACAACCAGGGTTACTACTTCCGCGCCTCGCGCCGCGCCGAACTCGACCGACGCCTGCCCGGGATCGGCGCGCGGAGCGACACCTTCGTCTCCGACGAGGTGACGGACGAGCGCTTCGCCTACTACCTCGGGATCAACAACGTGCTCGGCCTGATCGGCGCCCTCGGCTCCCAGCGGCTCGCCGACGAGGCGGTGCTGCTGGCCGCGTTCCGCCGCTTCCTGGAGCGCGCCGCGTCGGGCCCCGGACAGCTGCGCACGCCGCTGCCCGGCCTCCTGCTCGACTCCCCGGTGCTGCGCTGCAAGGCCAACCTGCTGACCCGGCTGCACGGCCTCGACGAGCTCGTCGGCCCCGTCGACACCCAGTCCGTCTACATCACCATGTCCAACCCCCTGTACTCCAGCGGAGCATGACCCTTCCCCCTGCCGAGAGGAGCGTCGCCGTGGCTGCCCACCGGTCCGCGGACACCGGCACCGAGGACGGCACCCCGCCGCCCGGCGGCACCGGCGGCGACGGCACGCCCACCGCCGACACCGAGTGCCCCGCCGACGCCGGGTGTCCCGCCGACGCCGGGTGCCCCATCGACACCGAGAGCCTCATCGACGCCGAGGACACCGTCGACCTCCCGCTGCCGGAGGAGATCGCCGCACTGCACGCCGGGGCCGGCCTCGCCGCGGCCCCGGCAGCCGCCGGGCGGCCGGCGGGCGGCGGCGACCTCCTGGACCACCTGGCCGGCTGGGCGCCCGCGGCCACCCCCGCGGGCGTCTTCCGGCTCCTGCCCGTGCGCCTCGACCGCGACCTGCCGCTGATCACGCACTGGATGAACGACCCGGCCGTCGCCGCGTTCTGGGAACTCGCCGGACCCGCGTCCGTCACCGAGCGCCATCTGCGGCCCCAACTGGAGGGCGACGGCCGCAGCGTCCCCTGCCTGGGCGTGCTCGACGGCACCCCCATGAGCTACTGGGAGATCTACCGGGCGGACCTCGACCCCCTGGCCCGCCACTACCCGGCCCGGCCCGGCGACACCGGAATTCACCTCCTCATCGGTGGTGTCGCCGACCGGGCCCGGGGGCTGGGCACCCACTTGCTCAAGGCCGTGGCCGACCTCGTGCTCGATCACCGTCCCGCCTGCGCGCGCGTCGTCGCCGAGCCGGACCTGCGCAACACCCCCTCCGTCTCCGCCTTCCTGAGCGCCGGGTTCCGCTTCTCCGCGGAGCTCGACCTGCCCGGCAAACGGGCCGCGCTCATGGTCCACGACCGGGCACTGCGCCATGTGCTCAGGCCTGATCACTCTAAGTAACGTCGCCCATCTCGATCCGGTTCCCCCGCGAGGAGTGCCCGTGCCGAATCCGTCCGCCGTCCCGCATCCAGGCCACGCACCGGAGTTGAACGACCCGCCCGGCCCGGGGGAAGAGGAGTGGAGCCGGGTCGGCGGGCGCCTGCTCGCCAAGATGCTCGCCGAGTTCGCCTACGAGGAGATCCTCCGGCCCACCCCGCAGGAACCGGAGGACACACCCGCCGACGCGGAGCCCCGGGCCGGCAGGGCGCCGGACCGGAGCGTCCCTCCCGAGGCGACCACACCGCCCGCCCCCGCCGCCGGTCCCGCCCCGGGTCCCACGGCCGGTGCACGGCCCGAGCCGACGACTCCGTCCGGCGCGGGCCGTTCCTTTTGCGTAGATCTCGATGATGGCGCCCGAATCGCGTTCCGAGCCCGCCGCGGCGCCTACGGCAGCTGGCGGGTGGACGCGGGGAGCATCGCGCTGGCCGAACCTGACGGGACCACGAGGCCGTTCGCCGACCCGCTCGCGTTCCTCGTGAGGGCCCGGCAGACCCTCGGCGTGGACGGCATCACCCTCGGTCACGTCATCCGCGAGCTCAGCCACACCCTGTCCGCCGACGCCCGGCTCGACCGGACCGCGGTCTCCGCCGCCGAGCTGGCCGACCTCGGCTACGCGGAGCTGGAGGGCCACCAGACCGGCCACCCCTGGCTGGTCCTCAACAAGGGCCGTCTCGGCTTCTCGGCGAACGACGCCGCGCACTGGGCACCGGAGAGCCGCAGGCCCGCCGTCCTGCCCTGGATCGCGGTGCACGGCTCGCTGGCCACGTACCGGGGCGTCTTCGGCCTGGACACCGCCGACCGGCTCTACGCCCAGGAGCTGGACCCGGGCACCCGGGAGCAGTTCGCCGCCGTCCTCCGCGCGCGCGGGCTGCCACCGGGGGACTACCTGTACCTGCCTGTCCACCCCTGGCAGTGGGACGAGGTCGTGCTGCCGCTGTTCGGCTCGTCCGTGGCCACCGGCAAGATCGTTCCTCTGCCCACGGACGGCGACCTGCGGCTTCCCCAGCAGTCCATCCGGACCTTCTGCAACGTGTCCCGCCCGGCCCGGCACACCGTGAAGCTGCCGCTGTCCATCCTGAACACCCTGGTGTGGCGGGGCCTGCCGACGGAGCGCACCCTTGCCGCCCCGGCCGTCACCGCCTGGATGCACGGTCTGCGCGACGCCGACCCGTTCCTCAAGGACGAGTGCGGCGTGATCCTCCTGGGAGAGGTCGCCTCCGTCACCGTCGAGCACCCCGTGTACGACGCGCTGCCCGAGGTGCCCTACCAGTACAAGGAACTGCTCGGCGCGATCTGGCGGGAGCCCCTGCTGCCGCAGCTGGCCCCGGGGGAGCGGGCCCGCACGCTGGCGGCGCTGCTGCACACCGACCCGGACGGCCGCGCCGTGACCGCGGAGCTGGTCGCCCGCTCGGGGCTGCCGCCGCGGGTCTGGCTGCGGCGCCTCTTCGCCGCGTTGCTGCCCCCGCTGCTGCGCTACCTGTACCACTACGGCGTCGTCTTCTCGCCGCACGGGGAGAACGCCATCGTCGTCTTCGACGAGCGGGACGTGCCGGTGCGGCTCGCGGTGAAGGACTTCGTGGACGACGTCAACGTCAGCGCCCAGCCGCTGCCCGAGCACGAGCTCATGCCCGAGGACGTGCGCGCGGTGCTGCTCACCGAGCCGCCGGCGTTCCTCACACAGTTCATCCATTCGGGTCTTTTTGTAGGCGTCTTCCGCTACCTGGCTCCACTCTGCGAGGAGCAACTCGGCGTGCCCGAGAACGAGTTCTGGTCGCTGGTGCGGGCGGAGATCGTCCGGCACCAGGAGCGCTTTCCTCGATTGAAGGACCGTTACGCCTTGTTCGACCTGCTCACTCCGTGTATCGAGCGGCTCTGTCTGAACCGGAACAGGCTGCATTTGGACGGCTACCGGGACCGGGCGCAGCGCCCGCACGCCGCCGTGCACGGAAGCGTCGCCAATCCGCTGCACCGGCCTTGACGGCGGGGTTGTCAGTGGCGCCGCGTAGGGTGGTCGGCCTATGACGAAGCCCTCACTCTCCAAGCTCCTGCACGCCGCCGTCACGGCCGTCGGCGGCACGGAGCGCCCTGGCCAGGTGGCCATGGCAGAAGCCGTCGCCGAAGCCTTCGCCGACGGGTCCCACCTGCTCGTCCAGGCCGGCACCGGCACCGGTAAGTCCCTCGGCTATCTGGTGCCGGCGCTCGCCCATGGCGAGAAGGTGGTGGTGGCCACGGCGACCCTGGCCCTGCAGCGGCAGCTCGTCGAGCGGGATCTGCCGCGTACGGTCGAGGCACTCCATCCGCTGCTGCGCCGCCGCCCCGAGTTCGCGATGCTCAAGGGCCGGTCGAACTACCTGTGCCTGCACCGGTTGCACGAGGGCATGCCGCAGGACGAGGAGGAGGGCCTCTTCGACCAGTTCGAGGCGGCCGCGCCCACCAGCAGGCTGGGCCAGGACCTGCTGCGGCTGCGCGACTGGTCGGACGAGACCGAGACCGGCGACCGCGACGGGCTGAGCCCCGGCGTCTCCGACCGCGCCTGGGCGCAGGTGTCGGTCTCGTCGAGGGAGTGTCTGGGCGCGTCCCGCTGCGCCTACGGTCAGGAGTGCTTCGCCGAGCTGGCGAGGGAGCGGGCGAAGCTGTCCGAGGTGATCGTCACCAACCACGCCCTGCTCGCGATCGACGCCCTGGAGGGCGCCCGGGTGCTGCCGGAGCATGAGCTGTTGGTCGTGGACGAGGCCCATGAGCTGGTGTCCCGTGTGACGGGTGTGGCCACCGGCGAGCTCACGCCCGGCCAGGTCAATCGCGCGGTGCGGCGGGCCGCGAAGCTGGTGGACGAGAAGTCCGCGGATCAGCTGCAGACGGCCGCGGAGGGCTTCGAGCGGTTGATGGAGCTGGCCCTGCCGGGCCGTCTGGAGGAGATCCCCGAGGATCTGGGTTACGCGCTGATGGCGCTGCGGGACGCCGCGCGGAACGTCATCGCCCGGCTGGGCGCCACCCGCGACGCCTCGGTCCAGGACGAGGACGCGGTCCGCAAGCAGGCCATCGCGTCGGTGGAGACGATCCACGATGTGGCCGAGCGTGTGACGAGCGGCTCGGAGTACGACGTCGTGTGGTACGAGAGGCATGACCGGTTCGGCGCGTCGTTGCGGGTGGCTCCGATGTCGGTGTCGGGCCTGCTGAGGGAGAAGCTGTTCGCGGACCGCTCGGTGGTCCTGACCTCGGCCACGCTCAAGCTGGGCGGTGATTTCAACGGTATCGGGGCCTCGTTGGGCCTGGCGCCGGAGGGGCTCGCCGGCACGGCGGGGTCCGAGGCGGAGGACATGCCGGTCTGGAAGGGGGTCGACGTCGGCTCGCCGTTCGACTACCGCAAGCAGGGCATCCTCTACGTGGCCCGGCATCTGTCGCGGCCGGCCCGGGACGGCGACCGGGGGGACATGCTCGATGAGCTGGCCGAGCTGATCCAGGCGGCGGGCGGCCGGACGCTGGGCCTGTTCTCGTCGATGCGGGGCGCGCAGTCGGCCGCTGAGGCGCTGCGGGCGCGGATTCCGGAGTTCCCGATCCTGTTGCAGGGGGAGGAGACGCTGGGGGAGCTGATCAAGGGCTTCGCCGGCGATGCGAAGACGTGCCTGTTCGGCACGCTCTCGCTCTGGCAGGGCGTGGATGTGCCCGGCACGGGCTGCCAGCTGGTGGTGATGGACAAGATCCCGTTCCCCCGGCCGGACGATCCGCTGATGAGCGCCCGGCAGAAGGCCGTGGAGGACGCGGGCGGCAATGGCTTCATGGCGGTGGCGGCCACGCATGCGGCGTTGCTGATGGCGCAGGGCGCGGGCCGGCTGGTGCGTGCGTCGGGGGACCGCGGGGTGGTGGCGGTGCTGGACCCGCGTCTGGAGACGGCCCGCTACGGGAGTTATCTGCGGGCTTCGCTGCCGGATTTCTGGTACACGACGGACCGCAATCAGGTGCGGCGCTCGCTGGCGGCGATCGATGCGGCGGCGAGGCAGCAGGAGGGCGAGCGGTCCGGAGGGTGAGCACCGAAGGCCGCCGGGCGAGGGTCGCCGGGCGGCCTTGGCGTGCTTGCCGGCAGCGCTTCTGACGCGTCCGCTGAGCGGTCCTGAAGTGACCGCCGGGGGCGACGGCCGGGGGTGAGGCCTGGCGTGGCGCGGGCGGCTGTGACGTGCCTGTCGGGCGGCCGTGGCGTACCCGTCAGGCGGCCGTTCACGTACCTGTCGGGCGGCCGTTCACGTACCTGTCGGGCGGCCGTTCACGTACCTGTCGGGCGGTCTCCGGCGGTACGCGTGTGGGCTGGTCCGGGAGCCCCGCGAGGTCGCTCTGGAACCCGGAGCCCCCAGGCACGGAACAGGCACGCTCGGCACAAGCCCGTTCGGCACAAGCCCGTTCGGAACAGGCCCGCTCGGAACAGGCCCGCTCGGAACAGGCCCGTTCGGAACAAGCCTGCCTGGAACGAGGCCGCTCTGAAACCTCACAGGCCCCGGAACCGGCGCAGGGGTTCCGGGGCCTGGTCGGGCGGTGGTGTCAGACGCGGCGGAGCACCGCCACCACCTTGCCGAGGATGGTCGCCTCGTCGCCGGGGATGGGCTGGTAGGCGGAGTTGTGCGGGAGCAGCCATACGTGGCCGTCTTCGCGCTTGAAGCGCTTGACGGTGGCTTCGCCGTCGAGCATGGCGGCGACGATGTCGCCGTTCTCGGCGACGGGCTGGCGGCGGACGGTGACCCAGTCGCCGTCGCAGATGGCGGCTTCGATCATCGAGTCGCCGACGACCTTCAGGACGAAGAGCTCGCCGTCGCCGACGAGTTGCCGCGGCAGGGGGAACACGTCCTCGACCGATTCCTCGGCGAGGATGGGCCCGCCGGCGGCGATGCGGCCGACGAGCGGGACGTAGGACGCGGCGGGCTTGCCGGTGGTGTCGGTGGGCTGCACGGCGGGCTGGTCGGAGCCGCGGACTTCGTAGGCGCGCGGGCGGTGCGGGTCGCGGCGCAGGAAGCCCTTGCGCTCCAGGGCCATGAGCTGGTGCGCCACGGAGGAGGTGCTGGACAGGCCGACGGCCTGCCCGATCTCCCGCATGGACGGGGGGTAGCCACGCCGCTGGACGGAGTCCCTGATCACTTCGATGACCCGGCGCTGCCGGTCGGTGAGGCCGGAGCTGTCGGCCCTGATCCCTGGAGGTCGGCCCGGCAGGGAGCGAGCGGGCCGTGGCCCTTCCTGGCTCGTGGCTGCGTCACTCATGGCGTGCACCGGGTCCAGTCGGTCCTGGGAGCGGTCCTGAGCAGTGATGACGGCACTGTCTGCGGTGGTGGTCACGTGGGCCCCTCTCGAATGTTCTCCCTGGCTGGACAACGGTAGTTGGTTTCGAAAGGTTGCGCCAAACACACGTTCGAGTGAAAAATTCTGGATTGCTGTACGCGGCTCAACGACCAGGTGTATACATCTCGGTTGGCCGTGGCCGGACAATTCCGTCGACTGCGGTACTGTTCCTCGCCGGAACGCCGGAACGCCGGAACGCCGGAACGCCGGAACGCCGGAACGCCGGAACGCCGGAACGCCGGAACACCGGAACACCGCCGGAAACCCGTGGCCCGGGCGCCGGAGGCGCCGTGCGGCCGTGCCGTGCCGGGCGTGGTGGGCCTCAGTCTGCCATCCCCGGGACGGTTCGTCCGGAACCGGGGCCCCGCCGTCGCGGCGGAAGGCGGGCGTGGGAGTCTGTCGCAGTGCCCGCGGAACCCCCGCGGCGCCTCGGGACGCGGCTCGTGGCGTCCCGGACGCCCGGTCGCTCGGCCGTACGCACCCGCCCGGGCGACGGGTGGAGGGTGACCGGAGGAGTCCGTCCGGGTGGATCCGGGCGGACCGGGGCGGACCCGGGCGGGGGAGGCCCGCCCGGCACGCGGACGGCCCGGCGTAGCGCCGTCCGGGGAACGCGCCGTGGACCGCGCGCCAGAGCCGTGGACTGTGCCCGCGTGCGCCATGGTGCGCGCCCGCGCCATACGAGCCACCGGAACACACCGGCGAACCCGTCCGTGTCACGCTGCGTATCCGAAGAAGCGCGGGCGGGAGCGCGCCGCGCACGACTCCGCGGTCGCGCCGAGTGTGCCCGCGCGGCGCCGTGGGCCGCCGGCACACCGCCGCCGGGGGATCCGGCGCGGCCCGCCCGGAGCCGACTTCCGTGCACGCACGGAAGTCGCCCGGGCACCCTGCGCGGCCGCCCGCCACGGGCCGGCGGCCGCGACACGCGGTGTGACATGCGATGGCGTGGATTTTGCGGCGCGACCCCACATCTAGTGGTTGGATTACATCAGCGGCCCACAAGTTGTGGTCCCGGAGTCTCCACTGCTCCGGATCATGGCCTATGCTTGGGGCTGCTCCGGGAGGGAGCGCCGCCCTTCCGAGGGCCTTGAAGTCGTGCTGTGAAGGAGGGATGGACGCGATGCACTGCCCCTTCTGCCGGCACCCCGACAGCCGCGTCGTCGACAGTCGAACCACGGACGACGGCACCTCCATCCGCAGGCGCCGCCAGTGCCCGGACTGCTCCCGGCGGTTCACCACCGTGGAGACGTGCTCACTCATGGTGGTCAAGCGCAGCGGAGTGACGGAGCCCTTCAGCCGTACCAAGGTCATCAACGGCGTGCGCAAGGCGTGCCAGGGCAGGCCGGTCACCGAGGACGCGCTCGCCCAGCTCGGGCAGCACGTCGAGGAGGCCGTCCGCGCCACCGGCAGCGCCGAGCTGACCACGCACGATGTCGGCCTCGCCATCCTGGGTCCGCTCCAGGAGCTGGACCTCGTCGCGTACCTGCGCTTCGCGTCCGTGTACCGGGCGTTCGACTCGCTCGACGACTTCGAGGACGCCATCACCGAGCTGCGCGGGGAGCGGGCCGGGGAGCCCGCCCCGGCCGACGGCGCCGGAGCGCCCGCCGGGGACGCCGGCGCGGTGCGCGAGGCGCCCGAGCGCGGGCCGGGAGGGACCCCCGAGGTCCCACGGCCCACCGTCACCGCCGACTGACGGGCCGGCCGGACGGACAGGGGTGGTCCGTCCGGGAGCGGACGAGCGGTGGTCACACCAAGACCTGCTGGGGGCGGCAAGAGCGGCGTCCCCGGTACAAGACAGAACACGTGCCCGGGAAGAACGGGGCACTTCGGGGCGTTTTTGCCCGATAGGGAGGCGGCATGACAGAGACGACGAGCGGGCCGGCACGAGGCTCACGCACCAAGGGGGCCAAGGCCGGCAAGGGGCTGCGTATCGAGCGCATCCACACCACTCCCGGTGTGCATCCGTACGACGAGGTTGCCTGGGAGCGTCGTGACGTCGTCATGACCAACTGGCGCGACGGCTCGATCAACTTCGAGCAGCGTGGCGTCGAGTTCCCCGACTTCTGGTCGGTGAACGCGGTCAACATCGTCACCAGCAAGTACTTCCGCGGTGCCCTCGGCACACCGCAGCGCGAGACCAGCCTCAGGCAGCTGATCGACCGCATCGTGAAGACCTACCGGCGGGCCGGGGAGGACAACAAGTACTTCGCCTCGCCGGCCGACGCCGAGATCTTCGAGCACGAGCTGGCCCACGCCCTCCTGCACCAGATCTTCAGCTTCAACTCGCCGGTGTGGTTCAACGTCGGCACGGCGCAGCCCCAGCAGGTCTCCGCCTGCTTCATCCTGTCCGTCGACGACTCCATGGAGTCGATCCTCGACTGGTACAAGGAAGAGGGCATGATCTTCAAGGGCGGCTCCGGTGCCGGCCTCAACCTCTCCCGGATCCGCTCCTCCAAGGAGCTGCTCTCCTCCGGCGGGAACGCCTCCGGGCCCGTCTCCTTCATGCGCGGCGCCGACGCCTCCGCCGGCACCATCAAGTCGGGCGGCGCCACCCGCCGGGCCGCGAAGATGGTCATCCTGGACGTCGACCACCCCGACATCGAGGACTTCATCCAGACCAAGGTCAAGGAGGAGGAGAAGATCCGCGCGCTGCGCGACGCGGGCTTCGACATGGACCTGGGCGGCGAGGACATCACGTCCGTCCAGTACCAGAACGCGAACAACTCCGTCCGTGTGAACGACGCCTTCATGAAGGCCGTCGAGGACGACGACACCTTCGGCCTGCGCGCCCGGATGACCGGCGAGGTCATCGAGGAGGTCAAGGCCAAGGAGCTGTTCCGCAAGATGGCCGAGGCGGCCTGGGCCTGCGCCGACCCGGGCATCCAGTACGACGACACCATCAACCACTGGCACACCTGCCCCGAGTCCGGCCGGATCAACGGCTCGAACCCGTGCAGCGAGTACATGCACCTGGACAACACGTCCTGCAACCTCGCCTCGCTGAACCTGATGAAGTTCCTCAAGGACGACGGCAAGGGCCGTCAGTCCTTCGAGGCGGAGCGGTTCGCGAAGGTCGTCGAACTCGTCATCACCGCGATGGACATCTCCATCTCCTTCGCGGACTTCCCGACGCAGAAGATCGGCGAGAACACCCGCGCCTTCCGCCAGCTCGGCATCGGCTACGCCAACCTCGGCGCCCTGCTGATGGCGACGGGGCACGCCTACGACTCCGACGGCGGCCGCGCCCTCGCCGGCGCCGTGACCTCCCTGATGACCGGCACGGCGTACCGGCGCTCCGCGGAGCTCGCCGCGGTCGTCGGCCCGTACGACGGCTACGCCCGCAACGCCACGGCCCACAAGCGCGTCATGCAGCAGCACGCCGACGCCAACGCCGCCGCCGTCCGCATGGACGACCTGGACACGCCCGTCTGGGCCGCCGCCACGGAGGCCTGGCAGGACGTGCTCCGGCTCGGCGAGAAGCACGGCTACCGCAACTCCCAGGCGTCCGTCATCGCCCCGACCGGCACCATCGGCCTGGCGATGTCCTGCGACACCACGGGCCTGGAGCCCGACCTCGCGCTGGTCAAGTTCAAGAAGCTGGTCGGCGGCGGCTCGATGCAGATCGTCAACGGCACGGTCCCGCAGGCCCTGCGCCGCCTCGGCTACCAGGAGGAGCAGATCGAGGCGATCGTCGCCCACATCGCCGAGCACGGCAACGTGGTCAACGCGCCCGGCCTGAAGACCCAGCACTACGAGGTCTTCGACTGCGCCATGGGCGAGCGCGCGATCTCCCCGATGGGCCACGTCCGGATGATGGCGGCCATCCAGCCGTGGATCTCCGGCGCGCTCTCCAAGACGGTCAACATGCCCGAGTCCGCCACCGTCGAAGAGGTCGAGGAGATCTACTTCGAGGCCTGGAAGATGGGCGTCAAGGCGCTCGCGATCTACCGCGACAACTGCAAGGTCGGCCAGCCGCTCTCCGCCAAGAAGAAGGAGGAGCAGAAGAAGGAGGAGGAGCACGCCGAGATCGCGGAGAAGGCCGAGGACACCATCCGCGGCGCGGTCGAGAAGGTCGTCGAGTACCGCCCGGTCCGCAACCGCCTCCCCAAGGGCCGGCCCGGCATCACCACCTCCTTCACGGTGGGCGGCGCCGAGGGCTACATGACCGCGAACTCCTACCCGGACGACGGTCTCGGCGAGGTCTTCCTGAAGATGTCCAAGCAGGGCTCCACCCTCGCGGGCATGATGGACGCCTTCTCCATCGCGGTCTCCGTCGGCCTGCAGTACGGGGTGCCCCTGGAGACGTACGTCTCGAAGTTCACCAACATGCGCTTCGAGCCGGCCGGCATGACGGACGACCCGGACGTGCGGATCGCCCAGTCGATCGTCGACTACATCTTCCGCCGTCTGGCCCTGGACTTCCTGCCCTTCGAGACCCGCTCCGCGCTCGGCATCCACTCCGCCGAGGAGCGCCAGCGGCACCTGGAGACCGGTTCGTACGAGCGCTTCACGGACGACGCCGACATGGACGTCGAGTCCCTGGCGCAGTCGGCGCCGCGCCAGCAGGAGTCCCTCAAGGCGGTCGGCACGCAGCCGGAGGAGCCCCAGGCGGCGAAGCCGGCACCGCGGCAGGCCCACACCAGCGCCGAGCTGGTGGAGATGCAACTCGGTATCCAGGCGGACGCCCCGCTGTGCTTCTCCTGCGGCACCAAGATGCAGCGGGCCGGCTCCTGCTACATCTGCGAGGGCTGCGGCTCGACGAGCGGCTGCAGCTGAGGCCGGTCTGGCAGGGGCGTGAGTGCCCCGTTCAAGACGGGGGCGTTACCCGTGTGAACGGGCGAGTCCCGCGTGAGCGGGTGAGCCCCGCGTGAAGGAGTAGCCCCGTGTGAAGGGGGCACCGGCCGTCGGTCGGTGCCCCCTTGCGCGTACCGCGCCGCTTTCCGCTGCCGCGCCGCGGCCCGATGATGGCTCTCCGACGACGGCAGGGCCCGTCAACGTCCCGAAGACGACGCGTTCATCACCGGCCAGATGGCGGCGCCGGCCAGGTTCGGCGCGGCCCGTCAGATGATGGCGCGGCCCATCATGTGCGCGAACGACTCGGGATCCGTGTCGAAGCCCCGTATCCCCTCGTGGAACTGCCAGACGCCCGAGTCGTCCCGGGTGAACTCGGCCACGATGGCGGCCGTGGCCCCGGAGACCACCGCTAGGTCGTCCACGACAAGGTCGGTGATGCCCGAACGGATCCGGAGCCCCGTGCCGGGGATGTCGCCGAAGGTCTTCCTGGCGTCGCCCTGCTGGATCGCCGCGCCCACCAGCACGCGCGCGTAGGAGGGCGCGAGACGGTCCAGTTCCAGGGCCATGACCTCGTCGAAACCGAAGCCCTGGCCGGTGCGGCTGTCCCTGTTCAGGGTGATGGTGCCGTCGGGGGAGCGCTTGTCGAAGTACACCAGGTACACGGGTTCGCCACGCGGATCGTCGGCGGCATAGGTGGCGGCGACCAGATCGAGGTCATGGGGAGGTGCGCCCAGCGGACTGGGATCCCATTTGATCGCCACCTCGACTTTCGTCAGCCCCTTGTTGAGTCCGCTCACCGGCATCCCCCTCTTTCGCTCTCCCCTGTCGCGCCGCTCGTGCTGCCGATCCGTGCGTCGCGTACGCCTCTTGACCATGGTGCCATGCGCGCCGGAGCCACCGGCGTGCGAAAACGTCGGCCCCGGAGCGCCCGGCGGCCGGCGGCCGGGCCTCTGAGGGCTATGCCCCGACGGCCGGACGCCAACCCGGGGCCGTCGTCATCCGGTAAGAAGGGAAATGCACTCCGCCGGGAGTGACCGATGCCACGTTCCTGGGCCTTACCATGGCGCGGTGCTGGTCAAGTGGATTCGCTGCACCGTCGTGGACCGCCGGGGTTTCGAGCGGGGGCAGCGGAAATGGGCGGGGCTTCTGGGGGAGCCGGGATTTCGTGGACAGGGCGGCGGATGGAGCCGGGGAAGGCCGGGCGTGGCACACGTCTTCTCCTTCTGGGAGAGCCGCGCCTTCTACGACTCCTTCATGGCACGCTCCCACGACCGGCTCGCCGCGGCCCAGTCCGGCACCTTCCGGGACATCCAGACCAAGCTCTTCGACTACCGCTTCGACGTGAAGACCGGATTCGAGCCCCGTTTCGCCGACACGGACCTGGTGCGCGTCGCGCACTGCCGGGTCCACCCGCACCGCGCCGAGCACTTCGCGCTGATGCAGGAGAAAGTCTGGAATCCGGCCATGGCGGGGTCTCCAGGGATGGTGCGGGGCCTGTTCGGAGAGGCGCCGGGCCATGAGTTCCTGGTGCTCTCCATGTGGCAGTCGGCCGCCGAGCACGGAAAGTACCGCACCGAGCGCGTGGAGAGGCTCTCCCTGCGGGCCCAGACGGAAGCCGACATCGCGGCCCTGACCGGCGACATCGTCGAACTCGAACCCTCCTGGACGGTATGAGGCGGCCACCTCTGGAGGGTACGACGCGGCCCGTCCACGGCAGAGCCACGACGGCATGAACCGGCCACGCCGTCCGAACTAGAGTTTTCCTCATGGCCCGACCACATCGCATCGTTCTCGTCCGGCACGGGGAGTCGCAGGGAAACGCCGACGACACCGTCTACGAACGCACGCCCGACCACGCCCTCGCCCTCACCGAGAAGGGGCGGGGCCAGGCGGAGGCGCTGGGCAGGGAGCTGCGCGACCTGTTCGGCCAGGAGCGGGTCAGCGTCTATGTGTCGCCGTACCGCCGCACCCACGAGACCCTGCGCATCCTCGGCCTCGACAAGGACCGGGTACGGATCCGCGAGGAGCCCAGGCTGCGCGAGCAGGACTGGGGAAACTGGCAGGACCGCGAGGACGTACGGCTCCAGAAGGAGTACCGCGACGCCTATGGGCACTTCTTCTACCGCTTCGCCCAGGGTGAGTCCGGAGCCGATGTGTACGACCGCGTGGGCGCCTTTCTGGAGAGCCTGCACCGCAGCTTCGAGGACCCGGCTCATCCTCCTAATGTGCTCCTTGTCACCCATGGCCTCACCATGCGGCTGTTCTGCATGCGCTGGTTCCACTGGACCGTGGCCGAATTCGAGGCGCTCGCGAATCCGGGGAACGGCGAGAAGCGGATTCTTCAGCTGGACGAGGACGGCAAGTACGTGCTCGACCGTCCGTTCGAGTACTGGCGCAAGCCCGAGCCCTATGGAGTGGTCACCGGTTAGAGTGGCCGGGCGATGACCTCTGATGCGCCCTCGTCCTCCGGTTCTCCCTCTTCCGAGCCGTCCGCACCCTCTTCCGAGCCGTCCGCGTCGTCTTCCGAGCCGTTCGCCATTGCCGCCGCGCCGCCGCCCGCCCCGGACGGGTCTCCGTCTGCGCCGGATCGTTCTCCTTCTGAGGCTGTTTCCGCGCCCGCTGCGGACCGTTCTCCTTCTGAGGCTTCCTCCGCTTCTGAGGCTTCCTCCGCCGCGAAACCTTTCACGGCGCCCGCCGGGCCGGCGGGGTGCCCCGGGACCCTTTCCGCCGGCGACTCCGGTGCGGCGGCGGACCCGGCCGGGCGCCTGCGGCGAGCGCTCGCGAGCCTGCGTGGCCTCTCCGTGGGCGACGCACTGGGATCGCAGTTCTTCGTACCCGCCAACCTCCCGCTGCTGCGCCGCAGGGAGGTACCCGACGGCCACTGGCAGTGGACCGACGACACACAGATGGCGTGCTCCGTGCTGGCCGTGCTCGCCGCCCACCACCACATCGATCAGGACGCCCTCGCCGCCTCGTTCGCCCGTCACCATGACGCCGGACGCGGCTACGGGCCGGCCGTCAACCGGCTGCTGCGCCAGGTCAGGGAGGGCGGCGACTGGCGGACGCTGGCCCGTGGGCTCTTCAACGGGCAGGGCTCCTGGGGGAACGGCGCCGCCATGCGGATCGCGCCCCTGGGGGCCTGGTACGGCCACGACGCCGAGCGGGCGGCGCACCAGGCGGGGATCTCCGCGTCCATCACCCACCGGCATCCGGAGGCGGTGGCGGGCGCCGTGGCGGTGGCCGCCGCGGCGGCCCTGGCGGCCTCGCCCGACGGGCCTCCGGCGCCCGACGCGCTGCTGGACGGCGTCCTCGCCCTGCTGCCGCCCAGCTCGGTGACGGAGGGTCTGCGCAGGGCACGGGACATGCTCGGCCATGACGACCCGGCCGCCGTCGCGGCTGTGCTCGGGTGCGGCCGGCACACCTCGGCCCAGGACACCGTCCCGTTCGCGCTGTGGTCCGCGGCCCGTGGCCTCGGCGACTTCGAGGCGGCGTTCTGGGACACGGCCCGGGTGGGCGGCGACATCGACACGACCTGTGCCATCGTCGGCGGCATCGTGGCGGCGGGCCGGGGAGGCGCTCCGCCCCGGGACTGGCTGGACCGTACGGAGGCGCTGCCCGAGTGGGTGCCGACCGGCGTCTGACGGCGCCGGCGCCGGCGGGGCCCGGGGCTTCTGATGCCGGACATCGTGCGAGGCCGGGCCGCGTCCCCTGCCATGAAACGCGACCCGGCCTCCCCGCCCCCCGTGCGCGGCGCCGTCCCCCTGGCGGCCCGCTGTCCCCCGCGAGGGAGGCTGTCAGCCCCCGACCGGCCCTGCTGCCCCGGCCGTGCCCGCCAGGGCCTCCAGGTCGCTCTTGCGGACCCGGATGACCACGAGGGCGGTGCCGAGGGCCAGCACTGCCATGGCGACCGCCGGGAGGAAGGCGGTGGAGATGCCCTGGGCCAGGACCTCGTGGCTCCAGGGAGCCGGAAGCTGGTGCGTCTTCGCGAACGCCGCCTGCTGCTCGGGTGTGGCGTGCGCCATGAAGTCGGGTATCCGCTTGGTCGCCTCGTCACGGCTCGCCGTGCCGAACACCGTCGTCAGGATGGACAGCCCCAGCGACCCGCCCACCTGCTGAGTCGCGTTGAGCAGACCGGACGCGGCGCCCGCCTCGTGCTGCGCCACGCCGGAGACCGCGGTCAGGGTGAGCGTCACGAAGTTCAGGCCCATACCGAAGCCGAACACCATCATCGGGCCGAGGACACCCCCGGCGTACGAGCTGTCCGGGCTGATGAACGTCTGCCAGCAGAGCCCCGCCACCGCGATGGCCGAGCCGGTGACCATGAACGGCTTGGGGCCGAGCACCGGCAGCAGCCGCTGCGAGAGGCCCGCGCCGACCCCGATGGCGACGGTCACCGGCAGAAAGGCCAGACCGGCCTTGATCGGCGAGTAGTTCAGGACATCCTGTACGAAAAGTACAATGAAGAAGAACATTCCGAACATCGCCGCGGCCAGGCTGAGCATGAGCACATATGTGCCCGAGCGGTTCCGGTCGGCGAACATCCGCAAGGGAGTGATGGGCTCCTTGGCCCGGCTCTCGATCCCCGCGAAGGCCAGCAGCAGGACGACGGCGGCCGCGAACGAGGCGATGGTGAGCCCGTCCCGCCAGCCCTCCTCGGAGGCCCGGATGAACCCGTAGACCAGCAGGACCATGCCCAGCGTGGACGTCAGGGCGCCCGTCACGTCGAACCGCCCGGGGTGACGCTCGGACTCCGGGATGAAGCGCGGCGTCAGGACGGCGATCAGCACCCCGATGGGTACGTTGACGAACAGCACCCACCGCCAGTCCAGCCACTGGGTGAGCATGCCGCCCGCCAGCAGCCCGACGGCGCCGCCGCCCGCGGACACCGCGGCGAAGACGCCGAACGCCCGGTTCCGCTCGGGGCCCTCCGGGAAGGTGGTGGTGACCAGGGCCAGCGAGGTGGGGGACGCGATCGCCCCGCCGACGCCCTGCAGGGCACGCGCCGCCAGGAGCTGCCAGGGCTCCTGGGCGAGCCCGCCGAGCAGCGAGGCGAGAGAGAAGAGGAGGATGCCGGTCATGAAGACCCGGCGGCGCCCCAGGATGTCCCCGGCACGGCCGCCGAGCAGCAGTAGTCCGCCGAAGGTGAGCGTGTAGGCGCTGACGACCCAGGTGAGGTCCGTCGTGGAGAACTCAAGTGCCGTCTGAATGTGCGGCAGCGCGATATTCACAATCGTCGCGTCAAGTACGACCATGAGTTGGCATGCTGCGATGACGGCGAGGGCGATGCCGGGATGCGTCCTGCGGTGAGTCGCCTCGGGTCTCTGATCTTCGATCAATGGAGAGGTTGTCACAATTGGGTCCCCCACAGAGTGCTTAGTGAACGATGGCGTTCACTGACGCGCCCACGGTAGTAAGTCCCCAACAGTGAACGCAACCGTTCACTGAAGTTGCTGCCCTGCGCGCGGATTTCCGCTCACCTGTCATAACGGAGAGTCACCAATGGTTACTTCACGCTGGACGGCCGCCTCCCCTCGTCCGTCCACCGTGCGCCGCCGTGGCGCGGTCCTGGAACGCGCCATCCTCGATGCCGCCCTGGAGCAGCTCAGCACGGTGGGCTGGAACGGTCTCACCATGGAGGGCGTCGCCGCGGGCGCCCAGACGGGAAAGGCCGCCGTGTACCGGCGCTGGCCGTCCAAGGAGGACCTTGTCGCCGACGCGCTGCAGTCCGGCCTGCCGCGCCTCGACAGCGCCCCGGACCTGGGCAGCCTTCGCGAGGACCTCATCGCGCTCTGCCAGTTGGTCCGCGACGCCATGTACTCGCGTCCCGGCTATGCGCTCCGCTCCGTTCTTCACGAGTGCGACACCGCCACCGCGGAGCGCTTCCACGGCGTCATCATGGACGGCGTCGTACGGCCCACCGTCGCGCTGATCGAAGAGGTGGTGCGGCGCGGTATCGAGCGCGGCGAGGTCAGGCCCGAGGCGGCTCACTCCTTCGTCTACGACACCATTCCGGCGATGATGATGTACCGCTCGAAGGTGTGCGCGTGTGAATGGGAGACGAAGGATCTGGAAGAAATGGTTGACCGGTTGATGATTCCGCTGCTGCTTCCCCAGCGGGTCTGAGGCTGCGTCCCAGCGGGGTTCCCGGCGGGTCCGGGGTGGCCTTCCTCGGTGGGTCCGTTCCGGGCGGGTCCGGGGAGGTTTCCTCGGTGGGTCCGTTCCCAGCGGGTTTGGAGTGGCTTCCTCGGTGGGTCCGTTCCCGGTGGGTCCGGGGAGGTTTCCTCGGCGAATCCGTTCCCAGCGCGTCCGGGGCGGCTTCCTCGGCGGGTCCGGGGCGGTGCGGCGCGGCGGCGTGCTTGTGGGTGCCTTGCGCGGTGGGGCCGCGTTCCGTGCGTTTCGGTTTCGGTGGTGTGCTGTTCGGTGCGGCTCCTGGGGGCCGGTGTGGCGTCTCTTCGCCGAGCTGGGGTGCGGTGGTGCCGGCGGGGATGCGATGCGGCTCGGGGCGCGGTGCCGCCCGGTGGGGAACCGGCAGGTCCGCGTCCGGAAGACGGGGGTGTCGCTGTGGGTGCCGGGCGGCGTACGCTAGTTGCGCCATGCCCTACGAAGCACCTACTCACACGGTCGAGCGCTCCATCCGCGCCACCACGGGAGCGAAGATCGTCGCAGGTATCGACGAGGTGGGTCGCGGCGCATGGGCGGGTCCTGTCACCGTGTGCGCCGCGGTCACCGGCCTGCGCAGGCCGCCCGAGGGGTTGACCGACTCCAAACTCCTGACACCGAAGCGGCGTACGGCGCTGGCCCAGGTGCTCCAGAGCTGGGTGACGGCGCACGCCCTCGGCCACGCCTCCCCGGAGGAGATCGACGACATGGGGATGACGGCAGCCCTCCGGCTCGCGGCCTCGCGCGCCCTGGAGCAGTTGCCGGTCCAGCCCGACGCGGTGATCCTCGACGGCAAGCACGACTACCTCGGCGACCCGTGGCACGTCCGCACGGTGATCCAGGGTGACCGCTCCTGCGTCGCCGTCGCCGCCGCCTCGGTGATCGCCAAGGTGCACCGCGACAAAATGATGGCCGAACTGGGCGCCGACCATGCACACTTCGGTTTTGCGGCCAATGCCGGGTATCCGTCCCCGGTGCACCAGGCCGCGCTGAACGAATGGGGCCCCACCCCCTACCACCGCCTCACATGGGCGTATCTTGATGCGCTGCCCCGGTGGCGGCACCTCAAGAAGGCCCGTACCTGGGCGACCGGAGCCATTCCCGAGATCGAGGGTCAACTCGACTTCGACCTCTGAGTTCCCGGTCGCACGTATGTGCCACCCGCCGGGGTGGTCCGCACCGGCGTTTGATAGATATCAACCCATGCCTCTCATTCCCGAGGAGCCTCAGATTCACGAGAGTGCCCAGGGTCAAGGCACCGCTCCGGCCGGTGGCCGCAGCGTGCCGACCCCCCGTCCCGTACCTGGTCCGCGTCCCGGGGCGCCGTCGCGTCCCGGCCGTCCGGGACCTGTCCGGCCGGCGCCGCCCGCGCAGCGCACGCCACGCGAGGCTCCGGCCGCCACACCGGGGCCCGCCGCCCCGGCCGCGTCGTCGACCGACCCGGCGAAGTCCGCGTCTTCCAAGCCCGCCTCAGGTGCCGCCGGTGCCGCCAAGCCGCAGATCCAGCTGATCCCGGCACCGCCCGGCGGCGCGCTGGACGCGGCCGAGGAAGCCGTCGACCTCCTGCTGGACGCCGGCCGCGCACCCGGCGACATCCTGGTCATCACCACGGGCGAGCCCCACCCGTGGGCCACCCACGAGCTCTCCTTCGGCGAGGCCGCCTACTGGGCCCAACACGACGCGGGCGACGACGTGTTCTACGCCGACGCAGCCGTCGCGGGCCGCGCCGCCGGCCGTCCCGTCGTGGTCGTCGCCGTGAACGGCGGCCCCGACGAGGCCGCCGCCACCGCCCTGCCCCTGGCCCTGAGTCGGGCGAGCGCGCTGCTGATCGTCTGCGGTGACCCGCAGCGGATCAACTCCGTGCTGGGCGTGGGGGTCTGAGTCCCGGGGCTGAGTCCCGGGGCTGAGTCCTGGGCTTCTCGGAGCGAGTCCCGGGCTCCTCGGGCTGAGTCCTGGGCCTCGGGGCGAGCGCCGACCCTGGGGGCTGAGCCTGGCCTCGGGGCTGGGTCCGGGGTCCGAGTCCGGTGTCCGGAGCCTTGAAGGTCCGAGCACCGAGGGCCGAGCCTGGGGTCTGAGTCCCCGGGTGCGGGCCTCGGCGACGCGGGCCGCCGGGCCACCATCGGGGGGTGGCCCGTCGACGGGCCCGTGGGCCGGCGCGCCGGCGGGACCGGCTCCGCCGCACGGCTTCAGGGGCTGTGCGCTCAGGAGCGCTCGGAGGTAGGTGTGGCTCGGGCGCCGCGGTTCCGGACACGTCCATCCGGGTCGCGGTTCACGGCAAGCCGAGTCGAGGGGGCTCTTCGCCGCCCCGGGGAAGCCGCGACGCGAGCGGCGACGTCAACCGCGGTTCGTCAACCGCGGTTCGTCAACCGCGACGCGCCGACACGGCGGGGCCGCCGCCCGGCCCGGTGCCTGACTCAGCGGGCCGCCGCGTTGCGCATGACCTTCGAATTCGCACCGCCGGTACGCGGCTGGGCGGTGCCCGGGTTTCCCAGCGGTTCGGGAGGGGACGCGGCGTTCGGCCGCCGGCCGGCGCGGCCCTCGCCCAGGACCTGCCAGCCGTCCTGCGTCAGTGTGATGTAGGCCCCGCACCGCAGCCCGTGCAGGGTGCAGGCGTCCCGCAGCCCCCACATCCACGCCCCGTCCTCCTGCGTCCACCGTCCGTCGCCCTCCCGGCAGTACATCAGCACCGCCGTGCGTACCGGCGTGCGGCGCCGCAGGTCGTGCGGTATCACCCGGCGGAGCTGCGAGAGAAGGGCGTTGCGGAATATCCAGCCGTCCGCGGGCGACGGACGCCGGGCGAACGAAGCGCTGGCCCTGAGCCGTTCCTCCGGATCGAGGACGGCCACCACGGCCGTCATGGGCGTCGGCCGGTGCCGGGAGTGCAGGCCGACCACGACCTCACGGGGGTTGCGCAACAGGGGGATGCCGGCGGCAGCCCACTCAGCCGGTTCCAACAGCCGGGAGACCTGGTGGTCGGAATCGGCGGACAATTCGGAGGCCTTGGCATACGTCGCCGCCGATGCCGCTGCGGACGGAGTGAATCCGAAGGTCACGGTCCTCCCTTCGGCCACGCGCACAGGGCGGTGCGGGGCGGGACTTGGAAGCGCGCCACAGCACGGCCCTGCCGGCGCCCGGACGGGCCATGGGGGAGCACTGTCAATTCTTCCCTCCGTACTGGCCTGCGGCAACGAGCAATCCGCCACTGGCAGCCGTTATCTGGCGATGCGCCGCCAATCTCCCGACGCCGACGCGCCGTTCTCACCGCACTTCATCGGCGGCCACCGGCCGTACCCGTGGGCGCACCGGGCCGGACACATATCGTCCACCGTATCGGTCGCTCACCGGGCTGCGCCTGTTCGGTGCCCACCGGTCCGGAGCACCCGTCGCCGGCCGAGCCGGAATCCCCGCGCCGGCCGAGAGGGCGTTCCCTGCACCGGCCGGTCCGCACGCCCGGCTCCACGGAGCCGCGGCTCTCCCCGGTCACCGGTCGGCACGCCCGGGTCCTCATGCCTGCGGATGAGCCATCGGCGAGCCCGTCGTCACGCTGGGTGAATTCGCCGATTGTCCTTGCCATCGGGTTGCATGGGGGCATGGAGAATCTGGAGCTCCGCGATGAAGCCGACGCCGTCCTTGCCGAGCTCGTCGGTGGTCCGGGGGGCTCGGCGCGGTTGCGGGAGGACCAGTGGCAGGCCGTGGCCGCGCTGGTGGAGGAGCGCCGGCGTGCGCTGGTGGTGCAGCGCACCGGCTGGGGCAAGTCGGCGGTGTACTTCGTCGCCACCGCTCTGCTGCGCCGACGTGGCTCCGGGCCCACGGTGATCGTCTCTCCGCTGCTGGCGCTCATGCGGAACCAGGTCGAGTCGGCTGCGCGGGCCGGTATCCGGGCGCGCACCATCAACTCGGCCAATCCGGAGGAGTGGGACACCATCTACGAGGAGGTCGAGCGTGGCGAGACGGACGTCCTCCTCGTAAGCCCGGAACGTCTGAATTCCGTGGAATTCCGCGAGCGGATGCTGCCCAAGCTGGCGGGGGCCACCGGCCTGCTGGTGGTCGACGAGGCGCACTGCATCTCCGACTGGGGCCATGACTTCCGGCCGGACTACCGCCGACTGCGGTCGATGCTCGCCGAGCTCGCCCCCGGCGTGCCGGTACTGGCCACCACGGCGACCGCCAACGCACGGGTCACCGCGGACGTGGCCGAGCAGTTGGGGACGGGCAGCGGGGGCGCCCTCGTCCTGCGGGGGCCCCTGGACCGGGAGAGCCTGCGGTTGGGCGTGCTGGAGTTGCCGGATGCGGCGCACCGGCTTGCGTGGCTGGGAGAGCGGCTGGGTGATCTGCCGGGATCGGGGATCATCTACACGCTCACGGTGGCGGCGGCGGAGGAGGTCGCTTCGTTCCTGCGGCAGCGCGGGCATGCGGTGGCCTCCTACACGGGGAAGACGGAGAACGCCGACCGGTTGCAGGCGGAGGAGGACCTGCTGGCGAACCGGGTGAAGGCGCTCGTGGCGACCTCGGCGCTGGGGATGGGGTTCGACAAGCCGGACCTGGGCTTCGTGGTGCACCTGGGGTCGCCGTCGTCCCCGATCGCCTATTACCAGCAGGTGGGGCGTGCGGGGCGGGGCGTGGACCATGCGGATGTCCTGTTGCTGCCGGGGCGGGAGGACGAGGCGATCTGGGCCTACTTCGCTTCGGTGGGCTTCCCGCCCGAGGAGCAGGTGCGGCGCACGCTGACGGTTCTGGAGCAGGCGGGGCGTCCGTTGTCGCTGCCGGCGCTGGAGCCGTTGGTGGATCTTCGGCGTTCGCGGCTGGAGACGATGCTGAAGGTCCTGGACGTGGACGGGGCGGTCGAGCGCGTGAAGGGGGGCTGGACCGCCACGGGCCGGCCGTGGGTCTACGACGCGCAGCGGTATGCGTGGGTGGCCCGGCAGCGGGAGGCGGAGCAGCAGGCCATGCGGGACTACGTGGCGACCACGGGGTGCCGGATGGAGTTCCTGCAGCGGCAGCTCGACGACGAGAAGGCGGTCCCCTGCGGTCGCTGCGACTCCTGCGCCGGCCCCTGGTTCGACCCCGCCGTCTCGCCCGGGGCCCTCGCGGCGGCGACCGGCGAGCTGGACCGCCCCGGAGTCGAGGTCGAGCCGCGCCGCATGTGGCCGTCGGGCATGCCCGCGGTCGGGGTCGATCTCAAGGGCCGTATCCCCGCGGGGCAGCAGGCGGCCACCGGGCGCGCGCTGGGAAGGCTGTCGGACATCGGCTGGGGCAACCGCCTGCGTCCGCTGCTGTCGGCACAGGCCGCGGACGGGCCGGTGCCGGACGACGTGCTGGCCGCCGTCGTGACCGTGGTGGCCGACTGGGCCCGTTCGCCCGGCGGCTGGGCCCAAGGCGCCCCCGACGCGGTGGCGCGGCCGGTGGGGATCGTCACCATGCCCTCCCGCACCCGACCACACCTGGTCGCCTCCCTGGCCGAAGGACTGGCCCGGGTCGGCAGGCTCCCGCTGCTGGGCAGCCTGGTCTACACCCCGCAGGCCGACGAGCATGCGGCGAACCGCAGCAACTCCGCCCAGCGGCTGCGCGCCCTGGCCGCCTCGTTCACCGTGCCCGGCGAACTTGCCGCCACCCTGGCCGGCACTCCCGGCCCGGTCCTGCTCGTCGACGACTACACCGACTCGGGCTGGACCCTGGCCGTGGGCGCACGCCTCCTGCGGCAGACCGGCGTCGACCGGGTACTCCCACTCGTCCTCGCCATCGCCGGCTAGCCGGCGCCGGCCGCCCCGGCACCGGGCACGCCGTGCGAGACGACGCCCGGGCCGGCCGTCAGAGGAGGACGATCCCGGGCCCGCGGTCGCAGGGGGACGATCCCGGGCCCGCGGTCGCAGGGGGACGATCCCGGGCCTGCCGTCGCAGGGGGACGACCCCGGGCCCGCCAGCGCAGGAGGCCGTCAGGAAGCGGAACGGCGACACGGCGACCCGGTTCGGGGCAGGGCCACGGGGCTGGCCGGAGGCGTCCATGGCCCCTGGTGGCCACGCTCGGTCAGGGGGCCCGTTCAGGGCGTCGAAGACGGCCGCCGGCTCCGCCCGGACGAGGAACCGGAAGATCCTCCGCAACCGCCGCCCCGACGGCGACAGCGTCCACCACGCCATGCTCGGCGTCTCCCGCCCGCACCCTCTCCCGCCGGTCCGATGAGGGAGAAACGAGCAGGTCATCCGGTATTGCCGGAGATCATCCGCGGACAGCCCCGAAGCGTACGGACAAAGGGGGAGCAGCCTTTCCCGCCGACTTCCGTCCGCCGGGACGGGGCCGGCGCCGTCACAAGGAGGGCGGGGGAGTAGCAGAATTCGGTACCCGTATCAAGAGCGCGAAAACCGGAACGGGTGGCCTGTTATCGACCCTGTACACCTTCAGCGGTAACTGCAATATTCCGATTGACCAATAGCTGAGGGAGGGATATGACCCGGCCCGTGACCAGCGCGCAGACGGGAAGTGTGCGAGCACTTCAAAGACCAAAGGTCGCCATTGTCGACGCACCCGGCGGCGGGTATGTCGAATCACCGGACATGGAAGAGGGAATTCTTCTTCCGCATGCGGACGTACGCCTGGTGATCGTGCCGGACGGGCAGTCCGTCCGGCAGGCGGATATCGACGCCGACTACATGATTCTCTGGCACCGCGTCTCCCTCGGCCCGGATTTCTTCGCCGAGAATGCCACGACGGAACGGGGATGCCGCGGCATCGTGTGCGCGAGCGTCGGCTACGACCACGTCGCCGTCGAAGCCGCACGGAACGCGGGCGTGCCGCTCTACCACGTCCCGCACTACGGCACCGAAGAGGTGGCCGACCACACCATGGCGCTGATGCTGTCCCTGGCCCGCAGGGTGCCCGCCCTGCAGCGGCACGTCGGCGACGGAGGCTGGGACTGGCGGGCCATCGGCAACCCGCGCCGGCTGCGCGGGCTCACCTGCGGCGTCATCGGCCTCGGCCGTATCGGCACGGCGGTGGCGCGGCGCGCGCAGGCGTTCGGGATGCGAGTGGTGTTCCACGACCCGTACAACCACCCCGGCATCGAGAAGGCGCTCGGTATCGAGCGTATGGCGCACCTGGATGACCTGCTGTGCCAGTCCGACGTGGTCACGCTGCACGTGCCGTTGGACTCCGGCACCCACCACCTGCTGGGCAAGCGGGAGATGGGCCTGATGAAGGAGGGCTCCCTCCTGGTCAACACGGCTCGGGGCGCCCTGGTCGACGTCGAGGCGCTGCAAGGCGCCCTGCGCTCCGGACGCCCGGGCCACGTCGGCCTCGACGTCGTCGAGGGTGAGCCCGGCATCCCCGGCTGGCTCACCTCGCACCCGCAGGCGCTGGTCACCCCGCACGCCGCCTTCTACTCGGTGGAGTCGCTGGCCGAGCTGCGTACCCGTGCCGCCGAGGCCGTGCGGCAACTCGTCCAGGGTGCTCCTGTCTCCGCGGCGTTCCCCGTTGCCTGACCCGCACCGAGGCGCCGCCCGTCGTCCTGCCCTTCGCCATCCTTCGAGTACAAGGAGCACCGTGGCCACCGCAACGCACAGTGCACGTGACGCCGCCCGGACCGACCGGCGGCACCAGACGGACCAGAAGAACTGGACGGACTGGAAATGGCAGCAGCGCAACGCGATACGCTCGGCCCGCCAGCTCAAGGCGGCATTCCCCCGATGCGAACAGGAACTGCTGGACCGTATCGAGCGGCACAATCAAACCAAGCGGTTCCAGGTGACGCCCTATTACCTTTCCCTGGTGGGGACGGACCCGGAGACCGGTAACCCGTTACAGGACGATCCGCTCTGGAGGCAGGTGGCGCCGCTGGGGGAGGTCTCGGCCGAAACCCCCTATTCCTTCGACGGTGAGACCGAGAACTGGGAATTACCGCACGAGATGGTGACGCCCATCGCCCAGAAGAAGTACGACAACCGAATAATCGTCCGCTACGCCAACGTCTGTCATGCGTACTGTCAGTTCTGTTACGAGGCGTTGCGCACCCTCACCAAGGACTCGGAGAAGGTCTCCTTCGACCAGCACCACTGGAAGGAGACCCTGGACTACCTCCGTACCCATCCGCAGGTCGAGGAGGTCATCCTCAGCGGCGGGGAACCTCTCATGCACAGCAACGCCCAGATCGACCAGGCGCTGGGCGAGGCCCGTGACGTCCGACCCGACCTGGTGCTGCGCCTGCACACCAGGGCGCTGACCTTCAACCCCTTCCGGGTCGACGAGGAACTGGCGGAGGTGCTCGCCCGCCACCGGGTGACCGCCGTCGGACTGCACATCACCTCGCCACGCGAGATCAGCCCGGAGTTCGACGCCGCGCTGGCCCTGCTGCACAAGGCGGTGCCGATCATCTTCGCCAACGTGCCGCTCCTCGGCGGTGTCAACGACGACACCGCCACCATGCGCGAGCTGTGCATGGAGCTGTACCGACGCGGCGTGCACGCCGGGTACCTCTACCACTTCATGCCGCACAGCCCGGAGGCCGCTGGTTTCCGCGTCCCGGTGCGGCGCGGCGTGGAGATCGTGCGGGCCCTCAAACGGCACATCTCCAACCCGGCCGTCCCCGAGTACGTGCTGCCGCACGCATCCGGCAAGTACACCGTGCCCCTGCTGCTGTCGCCCGACGAGCAGCCGCGGCACGTCCTCGACGACGACGGGGTGCAGGTCCTGGAGATCGTGAACTGGCTGGGCGAGCGGGCCCACTACCCGGACCCGGAAGCCGCATGACGGGCCCGGACACGCGTCCCGTGACAGCGCCGGACGCGCGCCCTGTGACAGCGCCGGACGCGCGCCCCGTGACAGCCCCGGACGCGCGCCCCGTGACCGGCCGCCTGGACGCGTGCCCCGGGACGGGTCCGGACCCCGGGCGGGCCGCGCCCCCCGCCCCGGTCGCGCCCCCCGTCCCGGTCGCGCCCCCCGTACGTGACGACGCCCGCACCCCGGCGGCCTCCGCCGCGGCGGCCCGGCTCCAGAAGACCGTGGACACCGACGCCCTGCGGCACAACGTCGCCGTCCTGCGGGCGGCGGCGGGCGGCCGCCGCATCATGGCGGTCGTCAAGGGAGACGCCTACGGGCTCGGCGCCCGCGCCGTCGGTGACGTCCTGCTCGGCGCCGGAGTCGACGCACTGGCCGTGGACACCGTGGCGGAAGGCGTCGACCTGAGGGAACACGGCGTCGACGTGCCCATCCTCGTCATGGACGTCGACGTCGCGGAGAACGCGGAACACTGCGCCGACCACCGGCTGACGCCCGCCGTCGCCGACCGCTCCCAGATCCTCAGGCACGCCGCCGTCGCCCGGCGACGCGGCACGCCCCTCACCGTATGGCTGCGCACCAACGTCGGCTTCAACCGCTTCGGCCCCCGCGAGGACGCGGAGTTCGATGCCGTCCTGCACTGCCTGGAGCAGCAGGCGCCGCACCTGCGCACGGCCGCGGTCTTCGCCCACCTGTCCAGCTCCGCCGCCGACACCGCCGAGACCGGGCAGCAGACACAGGAGTTCCGCGCCCGCGTCGCCCGCACCCGCGCCGTGCTCGGGCGGTCGGTCGAGGCCAGCCTGGCGGCGACCCACGGTCTGCTGCACCCGGACGCCCTGCGCAACACGGCGTGGGTGCGTCCCGGCATCGGCCTCTACGGCATCCTCCAGCCGGAGAGCCGGCGGTTGCCCGGCTGGCAGGCGTCCGGACTGGACCGGCTGCGGCCCGTGGTCACGGTACGCGCCCGGATCCTTCAGGTCGTGGACGTCACCCGGAGCGAGGGGCTCGGTTACGACCGGTCGGCCGTCCTGCCGCGGGGGACACGGGTCGCCTCGGCCGCGATCGGCTTCTCCCGCGGGCTGGTGGCGGTCCAGGGCCGGTTCACCGGGATCGTGCGGGGCCGGCGCTGCCCGATGGTCGGACGTCCCGGAATGGACTGCACCCAGTTCGACGTGACGGACGTCCCCGAGGCGCGGCCGGGTGACTGGATGACCCTCCTCGGCGAGGCCGGGCCCGGGGCCGGGCGGAAGAGCACGGCCGAGACGTGCGCGGAACTCGGACGCACGCCCTACGAGCTACTCGCCACCTGGCGGATGCCCGTCACGTGGCAGCCCGCCCCAGCGCACGGCACGGCATCGAGCGACGGCCGTACGGGCTCGCGTGACGGCCGCTCGGGATCGAACGACAGCCGTACGGCCTCGCGTGACGGCCGCTCGGAAGCGAACGACAGCCGTACGGCATCGAACGACGGCCTCTCGGAACCGAACGACAGTCGTACGGCATCGAACGACGAAGGAGCAGCACACGTATGAGTCTCGCACCGCTGAACCAGCGCATCCCGCCCCGTGAGCCTCCGCTGCGGCCCGATCAGGAGACGGCACCGGACTCCGTCGAACGCCTGCTGGGCACCTGCCTGCGCGGCCCCGCGGGCATCCCGCAGCCGGACGACGCCCATGCGGCGCTGCTCGACGCCCTCGGCAGGCAACTGGACAAGGGGCTCGGACAGCAGGACACCGACGCCCTCCTCGACGTGCACCGCAGCGCCTACGCCTGCTATGAGACGCTGCTGGGCCACCCCCTCGGCCCCGGGGCACGCCACGAACGGAGCACCTGGTTCAACACGTTCCGCTCCACCTACGAGGAGCGGGTGCTCGCAGCGGACGTCAGGGAGGTCGCCGACCGTCTGCCCGACCCCGCGGACGCCGTCCGCCCGGCCTTCGTCCGCGACTGGTTCCTCAGCGAGGCCAAGCAGCGCAGCGCGCTGGACCGCGCCACGGAGCACTACCTGGAGCACCGGGCCACCGTCGAGCAGCTCGCCGCCTTCATCCAGGCGGACGGCTATCTCAACTACCGCTTCTACGACGCGCTGGTGCTGGCCCAGCCGCACTTCATGGAGAGCATCAAGCACGAGATCTCCACCCACATGTGGGACGAGGCCGGCGAGGGCGACGCGCGTTTCGCGCACACCGTGCAGTTCACCCGCAGCCTGGAACGCCTCGGACTCGCTCTGCCCACCGTGCCGCCCTGGGAGGACTGGCGCCCGTACGCGGGGCACAACCTGTACTTCCTCCTCGGCTGCAACCGGCAGCACTACTTCAAGGCCCTGGGCAGCCTCGCCATGCCGGAGCTGTTCGACGTCGACCGCGACACGGCGGTCATCCGCGGCCTGGAACGGGTCGGCTTCACCGCCGAGAAGGACTTCGAGTTCTTCCACAACCACGTGGAGGGGGACGCCGAGCACGGCCCCGAGTGGCTCGACGGGGTCGTCGTGCGCGCGGTCGAGGCCGAGCCCGAGGCCGGCCTGGAACTGATCACCGGAGGCGCGCTGCGCATGCTCGCGATGCGCCGCTACAACGAGTACCTGGCCGAACGCCTGGGGCTGGCCGACCCCGCGGAGATCGCCGCGGCACGGGACGCAGGGAAGGACGCCTAGGCGACCATGACCAACCCGTTCCCCTCCATGGAGATGGTCGAGAGGGCGACCGGACGGCGGGTCCGTGAGCGACTGAGCACCAACGAGAACGAGTTCGGACCCGCCGCCGAGGTGGTGCGCGCCATCGCGGACGCAGCCCTGGAGGCACACCGCTACCCGGACTGCGACCACTTCGCGCTCCGCCACCGGCTCGCCACGGAACTGCAGGTCGCCCCCGACCTGATCCGCACCGGCTCCGGCATCGACGGGCTGCTGGGCGAGGTGTGCCGGGCGTTCCTCGGTCCCGGCCGCACCGCCGTCACCAGCGCCGCCACCTACCCCACGTTCGCCTACTTCGCCCGTGCCTGCGGGGCGACGCTGCGGCTCGCCCACTACCGGGACGACCACGTCGACGCGCCGGCGCTTGCCCGGCTCGCCGACGAGACCGGCGCCGGCGCCGTCTACGTGGCGGAACCCGACAACCCGACCGGAACGGCGCTGGGCAGACAGGCCCTGCTCGACCTCGCCGACTCCCTGCCACGGCACACCATCCTGGTGGTGGACGGGGCCTACACCGAATACCAGGACCCACTGGACCGGCTGACCGCCAAGGACATCGTCGACCGGCGCGTCCTGTGGCTGCGCACGTTCTCCAAGGCCCATGCCCTGGCCGGGCTGCGGATCGGTTACGTGGTGGCCGCACCGGACCTGCTGGCCCCGCTGGCCGACCGCGCCGAGCACTACGTCGTCGGCCGGGTGGCCGAGTCGGCCGCGCTCGCCTCCCTCGCCTGCCCGTCGCACCTCGCCGAAGTGATCAGCGCCACCGCCGCCGGCCGTGCCCACTACACACGGTCCCTGAAGGACCTGGGCCTGCGGGTGCTGCCCGGTACCACCAACTTCGTGACGGCGCGGTGCCCCGACGGACCCGCCGCCGAACGCCTCGCCGCCGCTCTGATGGCGCAGGGCGTGTCCGTCCGGCACCTCACGGCCCCGACCATGACGGACTGCCTGCGACTGACCATCGGCCCCGCCCCGCAACGCGCCTCGGTGCTCGCGGCCATGGCCGCACTCGTGTAGCGAACCGAAGCCGTTCACGGCCACCGACCGAGGAAGTGGCTCAGCCGCCCGCCATCTGACGAAGTGGCTCAGCCGCTCGCCGGCTGGGGAAGTGGCTCAGCCGTCCGCGGGCTGGGGAAGTGGCTCAGCCGTCCGCGGGCTGGGGAAGTGGCTCAGCCGTCCGCGGGCTGGGGAAGTGGCTCAGCCGTCCGCGGGCTGAGGAAACGGCTCAGCCGCGGGCTGAAGAAGTGACGTAACACGCCCACACCGACTGAAGAAGTGACTGAAGGAGTCAACCGTGCACCCTCCGGCCTCCGCCACGCCGTCCTCCCAGATCGCCGAGTCCGTGTGTCCTGGCCACCCGGACAAGGTCGCGGACCAGATATCCGACGCCGTGCTCGACGCCTTCCTCACCCAGGACCCACGCTCGCGTGTGAACTGTGAGGTGCTCGTGACCCGCGACACGGTGGTGGCCACCGGCCAGATCACCGCGAACGCGGACGTGGACATCGAGGCCACCGTCCGCGGCGTCCTGCGCGACGTGGGCTACGAGGACCCCGCACGGCACGGCTTCTCCGCCGCAGACGGTGAGGTGCGCATCCTCGTCGACCGCCAGTCCCGGGAGATCGCGGACGGGGTCGATCGCGGAGGGGCCGGCGACTCGGGCATCGTCTACGGCTACGCCACCGACGAGACCCCCGAGTACATGCCGCTGAGCTGCGTGCTCGCGCACGACATCGCCCGCCGGGTGAGCACCGCGGGCGACGGCGGCTCGGCACGGCTGGGGCCGGACGGCAAGGTCCAGGTGGAACTGGCCACGGACGGCGAACGCACCACGGCGTCGGTGGTGGTGTCGGCTCAGCATCCGGCCGACCTGCCGCTGACCGAACTGACCAAGACGGTCACCGAGGAACTGGTCGTCCCGGCCCTGCGCGCACGGGACGTCGAGGCGTCACGGGTGACCGTCAACCCGGCGGGCACCTTCGTCGTCGGCGGGCCCTCGGCCGACGCGGGACTCACGGGCCGCAAGCTGATGGTCGATTCGTACGGCGGCCTCGTCCGGCACGGCGGAGGATGCTGCTCGGGCAAGGACGCCACGAAGGTCGACCGGTCCGGCGCCTACCTGGCCCGCCACCTCGCCGTCAACATCGTCGCGGCCGGGCTGGCCCGCAGGTGCCGGATCGGCCTGGCCTACGCCATCGGCCAGCCCCTGCCGGTCTGGGTGGACGTCGACTGCTTCGGCACCGGCACAGTCGCCCCCCACGTCCTCGCCCAGGGGCTGCCGCAGCTCCTGGACCTGCGGGTCGACGCCGTCATCGAACGTCTGGGCCTGCGGAGCACCGCCTACCGGCCTACGGCGACTTACGGTCACTTCGGCCGCGCCGACCAGCGCTTCCCCTGGGACGGCCGTGATCTCGCCGCTACGATCGGTGCCCACTTCACGTGAGGCGACGCGGCGGACGCCCCGCCGGGAGAGGAGCAGCCATGAGTGACGGCGGCCCGGGGACCGGGACCACGCTGACCGCGCTGGGGCTGGGTGCGGCGGGCATCCTCGGCTTCAGCCTGACCCTTCCCGTCACCCGGTACGCCGTCCCCGCCTTCGGCCCCGAACTTGTGGGGCCGGGCCGCTCCCTGCTGGCCGCGGTCATCGCCGCGATCCTGCTGCTGGTGTTACGCAGGCCGCTGCTGCCCCCGGCGCGGTCGGCGGTCTCCGTCGGCGTCGTCGCCGTGGGCTCCGTGGTGGGGTTCCCGTTGCTGACCGCCCATGCCCTCAAGTCGGTCTCCGCCAGCCACGCCGCGGTGACGCTCGCCTTCCTGCCGGCGGCGACCGCGGTGATGGCGGTGCTGCGGGCCAGGGAACGGCCGACCGGCGTCTTCTGGGCGTGGTGCTCGCTGGGGACGGCGATCATCGCCGGCTACCTGGTTCTCGGCGCCGACTCCGACTTCGGCGTGGGGGACGTGGAACTGATCGCGGCCGTCCTGCTCTGCGCGCTGGGCTACGCGGAGGGCGGCACGCTGTCCCGGGACACCCCCGGATGGATCATCACCTGCTGGTCCGTCATCCTCTCCTTCCCCCTGGTCCTCGTCATCGTGCTGGTCACCGGCGTGCCCGCGCACGCCGAGCTGACCTGGCACACGGTGGGCGCGTTCCTGTACCTGGCCGTCGGCAGCTCCCTGCTGGCCTTCTTCTGCTGGTACCGGGGCCTGGCGCTGGGCGGTGTGGCGAAGATCGGCCAGATCCAGCTCCTCCAGCCGATCCTCACCATGCTGTTCGCCGCGGCCCTGCTGGGCGAGCACCTGAACGTCACCATGATGGCGGTGGGCCTGGCGGTCGGCGGGACCGTACTCATGGCCCAGCGCAGCCGTGTGCGCCGGACACCGGCGGCGCCGCCCGCACCGGAGCCGGCGGGCGCCGAATCGGACACGGCGAGCGCCGAACCGGGCGTCGGCGGCGGGCCGGGCTCCTGACCCGCGCGGCGGCGCTCGGCCGCCCGCGCCGCTCCCGATGCGCGAATCCGGTGGAGAGGCTCACCGGCCACACGTGACCCGGGGGGTGACCGCCTCAGGTCGGCCCCGGTCGGTGATCACACGGGAGGATGCCCACCGCTCTCCGCGTGCCGCGCCTCGGCCACGGGACCGGGGCCCTCCGCGGTGCGCCGCGGGTGCGGGGAGCGCGCACGACCGCGGCGCCGCACGGCTGCGGACACGGTGAACGCCACCAGGACGTTGCCGGCGAGGGCGAACACCCCGCTGTTGAGCTGCGCCACCGACGTGGGCAGCACGGTGGCGAGGTAGGCGGGTGTGACCACGCCGAAGGCGAAGACCGAGGCGACGGCTATGCCCACGGCGACGCCCAGACCCACGCCCCAGCGCTCCAGTGGGTTGCGCGGCAGCAGACTGGTGAGCAGCGCGGGCAGGAGCTGCACTATGTAGGAGTAGCCCACGATCAGCAGGCTGACCAGTGTCGAACCGCCGTAGAACACCAGCAGCGCGGCGATGGCGACCGCCATCAGCACAGCGCCACGGGCGACGACGGCAAGCCGCCGGTCGGAGGCGCCGGGCCGCAGCGGACGGTACACGTTGCGGGCCATCAGCGTTCCCACCGTGGTGGCCAGCACCGCGCCGGGGACCAGCGCCGTCAGCAGTCCGGCCGCACCTATCAGCCCGACCAGCCACGGCGGCAGGGCCTGGCTGACCAGCCGGAGCATGGCCAGGTCCTGGTCGGTGCCGGCCAGCCCGGAGATCCTGGCGAAGGCCGTGAAGCCGATCAGCAGCGAGAACAGCAACAGCAGGTTGTACAGGGGCAGCAGGACCGCGTTGCGCCGGAAGAGGGACTCGTTCCGGGCGGAGAACGAGGCCGTGAACAGATGGGGCCAGAGGAAGAACCCGACCGCGCTGATCAGCACGGTCGAGACGAACCAGGCGACTCCGTGACCGGTGGCGGCCTGCAGGGTCGTGTGCCCGGGGTCCTTCGCCTCGACGGCGTGGAACATGCCGCCGATCGAACCGTAGTAGTGGTGCGGCAGGTACCCGGCGAGTACCAGGACGACGGCCAGGACCGCGACGTCCTTCACGGCGGCGTTGAGCGCGGCACCGCGCAGCCCGCCGACGGCCGAGTACACCACCAGGAGCAGTGCGCCGACCAGCACCGCCGGTGTTCGGCCGATCCTGCCGTAGGAGACCTCCTCGGAGATGATGCTGATGCCCTGGAGCTGAAGGGTGAGGTACGGGACCATGGCGATCACGCCGACCACGGTCACCACCACTCCGAGGGCGGGACTGTCGTACTTGGTGGCGAAGAAGTCGGACTGGGATATGGCGCCGGTGTTCCTGGCGTACCGCCAGACCGCGGGCAGCAGCCAGTAGGAGACGGCGTAGGCGAGCGGTGAGTAGGCCAGCACATAGAGGGCGGCACCCCCCTGACCGTAGGCCCAGCCACTGCCGCCGAGGAGGGCGAACGTCGTGTAGATCTCACCGGCGAGCAGCAGGAAGACCAACGGCGCGCCGAACCGCCGGCCGCCGAGTGCCCACTGCTCCAGGTCGGTGTTGCGGGTACGGCCCAGCACGGCGACGGCGAGAGCCAGCACCGGCGCCAGGGCCAGCAGCACAAGGCCGGCGTTCATCGGCTGCGTCCTTCGTGTTCCTCCCGGCGGGCCGGGTCGAGCAGGTGCACCAAGGCCATGCAGACGCTCGTGAGTACCGTCCAGGCGGCGACCCAGAAGACCAGGAACGGCAGACCGAGGACGTAGGGCGTCACACGGTTGACCGCGGGCACGGCGCCGCACATGCCGAGGCAGGGCACCGTGGTGAGCGCGATGCGTAAGACCAGCCGCTCACCGTGCCCGACGCGGCCTTTGTAGCCCTCGTCCATACAACAGCCTTTCGTTTGCGGCCTGTCTGCCGTACCGCTCGGGTCGTCTCAGCCGGCGAGCGCCCGCTGGGGATTGGCCATGAGGATCTGCGTGATGTCGTCCGGGCCGAGCCCGGCCGCGGCGAGCGCCGTCGGCAGCTCCCGTGGGATGAACGCCAGCCCCGTGCCACCGGCGCTGCTCAGATGGTCGGCGAGGAACACGTCGTGGGAGACGAGCACCCGGTCCAGGTGCCCCGCGCGCGCAAGGCGCACGATGGCGTCGACGCGGGCCCGCAGCGCGCGTCCGTCCGTACAGCGGTGGAAGGTGTCGAACTGGACGTACGCACCGCGCCGGGCTATCGCGAGGTGGTACTCCTCGGAGGGCACCATGTCGCAGTGCCCGATGACGACCCGCGCCGGATCCACGCCTTCGGCCTGGAGGATGTCGAGCTGGGCGAGTCCGACCGGCCACCGGGCGGCGTGCGTGGTGATGGTGGCACCGGTGCGCAGGTGGGCGCGGGCGGCGGCCCGGAACGAGCGCTCCTCGGCAGCCGAGACGTACCACTGCTCCGCACCGATCTCACCGATGATGCCGGCCCTGACACCGGTACCGGGGAAGCCCTCTTCCAGGTCCCTGACCATCAGGTCGGCTATCTGGTCCGCGCTGTGCCGGTCGAACCAGTCCCGGTCGAGGTACGGGTCACGGTAGTGCCCGGTGCCGAGCACCAGACGGACACCGGTCTCGGCCGCCAGCCGCGCCAACGCCAGCACGTTGGCGACGGGTCGGGTACCCGCGGTGTCCGCCGGTAACGACCCGCTCCCGGGCCCCAGCACACCCAGCGGGTCGGTGGCGGCACCCTGCGCGATCTCCGCCGGGGTCACGTCCACGATCGTCCCGCCCCCCGCCTGCGCGAAGGCCCGGACCTCCTCGGACATCACCTGCTCGTCGTGCAGCAGTCCCGTGCGCCGGTACTCCCGGATGGTGTTCGCGAACAGATGCTCATGGGGCAGAGCGAGGCCGAGTTGCCCCGCTTCGACCAATCCTGTAGTGGTCATGACAGATGCCACGTGATCACGGTACGCCGGTGCCCGCCACGCGGCAATGATGTTGCCGGCGCCGGATTCGCGGTCCGGCCCGCGCCTGCGGCTCTGGTCATCCGGGTCCGGTCGCGGTTTCTGGTCCTTCGGGTCAGGCCGTGGTTCCGGCTCGGGCTCCGGTGCCGCCGGGGCCGCGGGTGGACGGCGCGGCGCGGCTCGGTCCGGCCCACGCGACACGATGGGTTGCCTTCCCGGGGCAGCACGGCATCCGCCGCCGTGCGCGGCTCTTCGTCGCTCATGCCCCCATGCAACCCGATGGGTCCGACATCGTGCGAGCGAGCCGTCGAGTCTGTGGATAACTCTTGTTGTGTCCCTGATCAGACTTATCCACAGGGTAAACCGGAACCTTGTATTTCGGGGCAAGGTCGCGGCATGACGAATCGCAGCGAGGCAATCGAACCCGTCGAGCCCGCCGGCCGGGAGCATACGGCCGGCCCCGACCAGGCCCGTGCCGCCGGCCGGGCACACGATCCCGGCTCGGCTCGCGACTCCGCCCGTACGCACCCCAGCGCCCCGGTCCCCGCGGTACCGGCCGGACATGCGGTACCGGTCGAGTCCGCGGCCCCCTCGGCCCCGGTTGACCCCGCCCCTTCGGCCCCGGACGAGTTCGCCGCCCCCTCGGCGCCGGCCGGATCCCCGCGGACGACCGAGGCCTCGGGGACGGCCGAGCCTGTGGGAACGAGCCAGCCTCTGGAGAGGCACGAGGGGTTGGAGACGTACAAGCCGATGGAGGCATACGAGTCCCTGGAGACATACGAGCACCTGGAGACGCGCGGGCCTCAGAGGCCAGGCGAGTGCTCGACGCCGGCCCGGACGCGGAGGCCGGACGCCCCCGCGAGGCCGGGTGAATCCCCCGAGCACGCCGACCCGGGCACCGTGCTCCCCTCGTCGATGCCCCTGGAACCCCTCGACCGGGCCCTCCGAGCGGCGCACCCCGGACGGGGGACGCCGCCCTGGCAGGCGGGGGCCGGAGCAGTGGCGCCGGCAGCCATGAGCCACGCCGGTATGCGCACGGAGACGGAGCTGGACCAGGTCACCCTGCGATCAGCAGCCGAACTGGCCGACGCGCTCCCGTACATCCTCGGGTACCGCCCCGAGGACAGCATCGTGCTGGTCGCCCTCCATGACCGAGGCGGCTACGGATGCTTGGGCGCACGCGCCCGCCTGGGCATCCCGGACCACCGGGAGGACTGGCCGGAGGCCGCCCGGCAGATGGCCCGGTGCCTGGTGGCCGCGAGCGAGCGGCGCGGGGCGCGGCCGGAGGGCATGGTCGCCTTCGTCTGCCGGGAGCCG
Source organism: Streptomyces sp. DSM 116793 (assembly GCF_057320905.1). NCBI lineage: Bacteria > Bacillati > Actinomycetota > Actinomycetes > Kitasatosporales > Streptomycetaceae > Streptomyces > Streptomyces sp. DSM 116793. The sequence goes on from NZ_CM170494.1 coordinate 7,209,182, forward strand.
GAGCGCGGCGGAACCGGTCGTCAGGTGATGGAGGACCTGCGGCCGCTGGCGCAGCTCCTGCGCACCGAGTGCGGCAGCCTCGACATCCCGGTGCTCGAAGCGCTGTGCCTCTCCGGGAGTCGATTCTGGTCGTATTGCTGCCCCGGCCCCCAGTGCTGCCCCGAGGAGGGCAAACCCATGGGCCTACCGGGCGCCTCCGTCCTCTCCGCGGCCATGACCTACGCCGGCCTCCAGGTACGCGGCACCCTGAAGGAGTTCCACGCCAGACTGCTGCCCTGGGAGACCGCCGCGGCCCTGGACCAGGAGGCCGCGCTGGACACGGCGGCCGCGGCGCTGGTCCCGAGGATGCTGGACGAGTCGCGACGCCCCGCGGTGATCACGGACACCCTGGACCTGGCGCGCCGGGTCATGGACCGCCTCGCCGCCGCGCAACTCCCCCACGGCACTCTTGAGGCGGACCTCCGGGACGACGAGCTGATCGCACATGACGAGGCCGCGGCGCTCATCCTCGGCCTGCAGGACAGGACCACACGCGACCGCGCGGCGGAGTGGATGGAGGAAGCGGAAGCCCCCTCGGCCCTGCGGCTCTGGCGCGCACTGGCCCGCCGCTGCGTGGGCCCGTACGCCGAGCACGCCGCGGCGCCCCTCACCCTCGCGGGCTGGCTCGCCTGGTCGTCAGGGGACGAGCTGGAAGCCCGCGAGGCGCTGGCGATGGCCCTCGGCCGGGACCCGGAGTACGTCTTCGCCCGCCTCCTCCACCAAGCGTGCAACGAAGGCCTGGACCCGGAAGCCATCCGCCGGTGCCTCCGCAAGGAGCGCGCGGAGCGTACGGCTGCCCTGCGCACCGCGGCCACGGGCGCTGCGCAGGCCGGAGCACCGGCGGACTCCAGGTCAACCGGGTCGCCCGGCGCCCCCTCGGCAGCAGCGCCGCACGCACCCGGGACCGATGAGCCCCGGTCACCGTCCGCTCTACCGCGGCGCCCCCGGCCGCCCCGGCCGCCCCGGCCGCCCCGGCCGCCCCGGCCCCTCCGTCCTCGCCGGCCGGACACCGGAGGACCCGCCGCCCGCGGGCCGCGTCCGCCCCGGCCCAAGGGCTCAGGCCCGGGGACGACACCCGGTATCAGGTCCCTGCCCCGCCGCCCCCGCACCCCGAAGGACGCGCCGTGAAGAAAACGCGCCGTGAACCGGCCAGTGAGACCGGCCCACGCACCGGACGGGCAGTCAGCGCCCCCGCGCCGGGCTGGCCTTCGGGTCCCAACGGAGCCCCGCCCAACAAGCCCGCCCCACAGGCCGCCCCGCAGGCCGGCCCCATGTGTCCGTCCTACAGATCTGTCCCACAGGTCTGTAGGACAGGCTCGCCCGTAGCCCCCCGCTCCACCGAATCGCACCGACCCCCACCGACCCCTCCCGGGCGGAACCGGAACCTGACCCAACGTCGATCGGCACCCCCTGGCGGCTCGTCCGCAAACCCGCGGGTAGGGGCCTGACCGGCTCATCCCGGGGTACACGGAGCGACGCGAAGCATATGGCCGGGAGTGGTCGGCGCAGATGCGGAACCCATGGCGAAGCGCGTGTTTATCGTCACCCAGACGACTATGATCGCGTCATGTCGCCCTACGACCCGTCGGCTTTTCCGCCCTTCGCTGTCACCGTGGACCTGGTCGTGCTGACCGTGCGGCGCCATGCGCTCTGTGCGCTCGCGGTGCGGCGCGGCGAGCCGCCGTTCCAGGGGCGTTGGGCACTGCCTGGCGGCTTCGTGCGGGCCGACGAGGATCTGACCTCCGCGGCCGCCCGCGAGCTCAGGGAGGAGACCGGGCTGTGCGTGCACAGCCCCGACTCCCCGGTGCAGGACAACGGCGCGCATCTGGAGCAGCTCGCCACCTATGGCGATCCCAAGCGCGACCCGCGGATGAGGGTGGTCAGCGTCGCCCACCTCGCTCTGGCGCCCGACCTGCCGGCGCCGAGAGCCGGTGGCGACGCCCGCAGCGCCCGCTGGGCACCGGTGGAGACGCTGCTGGCACCGGTGCCCGGAGGTCGGGAGGAGGAACAGAGCGCCCCGCTCGCGTTCGACCACGCCCAGATCCTCGCGGACGGTGTGGAACGTGCCCGCTCGAAGATCGAGTACTCCTCGCTGGCCACCGCGTTCTGCCCGCCGGAGTTCACCGTCGGGGAGCTGCGCCGTGTCTACGAGGCGGTGTGGGGTGTCGCGCTCGACCCGCGGAACTTCCACCGCAAGGTGACCGGCACTCCGGGGTTCCTCGTCCCCACGGGCGGTACGACGACGCGTCAGGGTGGCCGTCCCGCCCAGCTGTTCCGCGCCGGCGGTGCCACCCTCCTCAACCCGCCGATGCTGCGCCCTGAAGCCTGAAGCCTGAAGCCTGAAGCCCGAAGCCCGAAGCCCGAAGCCCGAAGGCAAGGGGCTGCCCTGCGGGCTGTGGTGATCCTCCTGCCTCGCCGTGGCTGGTCGCGCAGTTCCCCGCGCCCTTTCTCGGCGGGCCTGAAGCCGGAAGCGGTCGGCCGCCTCGCCCGCCGCCGTCCGTCCGTTCGGCGATCCGGGCATCGGCGGTCGGACATCTATGCGCCCCTCTTGCCCGGAAAATCAGTAATATCGCGATATCTTGCTTCCGTACTTGCGGGGCTTGTCCGTTTGTGATCCGCCGGACGGGCCCCGGCCGTCGAGCGGTCGTACCCTCCGCGAGAGAAGCGATGATCCAGGCCATCGGACTGACCGGCAACCGCTCCGAGGAGCGGTTGACCGGCCCCGCGCGCACGGGGGACTGGGCCGGTGTGAGCGGCGGGGCCACTGCTCTCGCCCTCGACGATGTGTCCCCGGAGGCGCACCCGGGACGCATCACCGCGCTGCTGGGTGCGCCTGATTCAGGGGGGACGATGGCGCTCCGGCTGATGCTCGGACTGCAGCCGGTCGGGGACATCACGCGGACGGGGTCGGAGGCGTGGGCCCGAGGGGCCATCATGGCGGGGTGGGGGAGACGGCGCCACTCGTCGCCTCGGTGCCCGAGACCGTCCGCGGCAGGCTCGCGGGGAACGGCGCCTCGCTCTCCGGCGCCTCCTCCCTACCGGCGCGCGGAACGGCTCGGCTCTGGAGGACCGGGAGACCCGCACCGCGCCCGGTGGCGACGCCGAATCGTGTCGCCCCGCTCCTCCGGGCGTCCCGCAAGGACTTCGGGGCCTTTGTGCCGCATGTGCGCGGCCTGCGGCCCCTCCGGCACCGTGAGTCCGCCCCTGCCGGGTCCGGGGCGCTGCCGCCACGCCTCACGGCCGGCTCGGCGAGGAGCCCCCTGCGTCCCGTCCGTCACGAGGTGCACCGTGGCGGCGGGGCGGCAGCCGGATATGTCACCGCTGCGTGTGTGCTTGTTTCTTCCGCACTCCTTTCCTTGCTGCTTGCCGGAAGCGTGCGCATTCCCCAGCCGCGTGCACTTCTCGGCTGGCCGCGGGAACTGCCGCTGCCGCCGGCCGCTCTGGGCGCCGCACTGCTGGATGCCCTGGGCTTCGGGGATGAATTCCGGCGCTCCGCGCTCGCCACCGACCGCGGGACCGTGCCGTGCCGCTCGGGATGCCCGCCGTCAAACTGCTTGTTGCTGCGGGGGCAGCAGTGCCTTTCGCCGACTGGGTCTTCACCTGTGATGCCGCGCTGTTTCACCTTGTATACGGATTTCGGCCGAGTGGAGTTCCCGTCGACTGGCCTTGATCCAGCGTGAGTTGGATCTCGTTTGTGCCCGGGTGTGCCTGGGCAGGGGTGCTTGCGGCCGGAGTGTTCCGCTCCATCACCGCCGGGCTTTCTGCCGTACCGGCCGTTCCGCTTGTCGTCGTACCCCTGGTGCGCACGGCAGTTGCGAGGCCGCCCGTGCGCGAGGCGTCCGGGTTTCGCGTGTGGTTGCGGGAGTTCGGGCCGGTCGGTGGCCGCTTGGAGGCGAGGCGCACAAGGCCGTGGGAGCACCCGTGACCTTGCAACCCGTGGGCGGAGCACTGGCGTTGTCCAGGCGGCGCTGCTCCACGAGTACGTGTTTAGCCGGCTGGGCCGAAGAGCACGATGATGACCTTTTCCATTCCTTTTCTTCTTGATTCTTTCCGTTGCTGTACGCAACTCCCGAGGCAATGCCCATTTCTTTCCGATAAGGCGTCAATTATCGCGGAGTGAGCGATCACCCTTTCGTGTGCTTTTCACCAAAGACCTCAAGGCAGTTACGAGTGACGCCGACAAAGGATCCGTGAGTACCCTTGCGCACACCATGATGACCACCGCCCGCTCCTCGGACTCCGGCTTCGTCGGACCGGGCGAACTCGACAGCTACCCCTACGCAGAAGCGCCGGGAGGCGACCGCGTCAGCGGCGCAGCCGGCTGGGAAGGCACGGAGCCCGAACTGGGCCGTGTGGGCCGCCGAGCCGCCGGCAGTCGCGGCCGGGGACTGCACGGCCAACTCGTCCAGCAACTCGGCCAGATGATCGTCTCCGGCGATCTGGGCGCCGATCGTCCCCTCGTTCCCGAGGAGATCGGCCATCGCTTCGAGGTCTCCCGCACCGTCGTCCGTGAGTCGTTGCGCGTCCTCGAAGCCAAGGGACTGGTCAGCGCCCGCCCCAACGTCGGCACACGCGTCCGTCCCGTGAGCGACTGGAACCTCCTGGACCCCGACATCATCGAATGGCGGGCCTTCGGCCCCCAGCGGGACGACCAGCGTCGCGAGCTCAGCGAGCTGCGCTGGACCATCGAGCCCCTGGCCGCCCGGCTCGCCGCCGGACACGGCAGGGAGGACGTCCAGCAGCGGCTCGGGGACATGGTCGAGATCATGGGCCACGCCCTGGCCCAGGCGGACACGATCACCTTCTCCCGCGCCGACGCCGAGTTCCACTCCCTGCTGATCCAGGTCGCCGGCAACCGCATGCTGGAGCACCTGTCCGGGATCGTGTCGGCCGCCCTCCAGGTGTCCGGCGGCCCCGTCACGGGCTGCGACCGGCCGAACGAGACGGCTCTGGGGCTGCACGCCCGGATCGCCGAGGCCCTCGCCTCCGGCGACGGCGCGGCCGCCGAAGGGGCCATGCGTCAACTGCTCACCGTCCACCCGGAGGTGGAGCGCGTCGTTCCCGCTCCCCGCGAGCACTGAGGCCATGCGACGCCACAGCAGGACGGGCCATGCGGCGTGATTCACGTGCCGCACCGCGCGACCTCGGAACCGCCGTGCCCGTCCGCCACCCCGATGCGGCATGTGCAGGCCGGACCCGTGCCGGAACCTGACCGGGAACCGGCACGGGTCCGGCGACACGCCGGCCCTGCCGTCATCAAGCGGCGTCCCATGAGACGGCGCCCCTGAGCCGGTGTCTCTGAGTCGGCGTCCCACGAGACGGTGTCCCTGAGCCGGCGTCGCACGAAGCGGCGCCCCGCGACGCGGCCTCTCACGGGGCGGCGTCCATGAGGCGGCGTCCGGGAGCGGTCGCCGCGGCAGGGCCCTCTGAGGCACTCCCGCGCCCGACCGGCTGAGAACGCCCGAGCCGATCCCGTCGCACCCCCATTTGGCCCAACGGGCCACCTTCCGGGAGCGCTCAGGGGGTGTTTGTACGTTTTTGTGCGCTTACGCGGTGTGACTCGGGCCACGTGGATTGGGCGTAACGCTCCTCCGGACTGCGCGATGACCTAAGAGGTGACAGTCGAGGAGGGAATACAGCGGCCAATGGCGGCGCTGTCCATCTCCCCGGCCCGCCCGCGCCGTCGGCCCACTCCCAAGCCGGCGGTCGTCGGCTCCGGTCCTTCAGTGGACGGGGCCGGAAGCCGTTTTCCAACGTTCCGAGAGGTTGTTCGTGTCGGCCAGCACATCCCGTACGCTCCCGCCGGAGATCGCCGAGTCCGTCTCTGTCATGGCGCTCATCGAGCGGGGAAAGGCTGAGGGGCAGATCGCCGGCGATGACGTGCGTCGGGCCTTCGAAGCTGACCAGATTCCGGCCACTCAGTGGAAGAACGTACTGCGCAGCCTCAACCAGATCCTCGAGGAAGAGGGTGTGACGCTGATGGTCAGTGCCGCGGAACCCAAGCGGACCCGGAAGAGCGTCGCAGCGAAGAGTCCCGTCAAGCGCACCGCCACCAGGACAGTGGCGGCCAAGACGACGACCGTCAAGAAGGCCACCACTGCCGCGGCCACCGCCCCGGCGCCGGAGGTGCCGGTCGTCGACGTGCCGGCGGAAGAGGCTGCACCCGTCAAGAAGGCGGCGGCCAAGAAGGCGCCGGCGAAGAAGGCCACCGCCAAGAAGACCACCGCGAAGAAGACGGCGGCGAAGAAGACCACCGCCAAGAAGGATCCCGAGGAGATCCTGGACGAGGAGGTCGTCGAGGACGCCCCCGGCACCGGCAAGCCCGGCGCCGAGGAGCCCGCCGAGGACGGCACCCAGGGCTTTGTGCTCTCCGACGAGGACGAGGACGACGCCCCCGCCCAGCAGGTCGCCGCCGCCGGAGCCACCGCGGACCCGGTCAAGGACTACCTGAAGCAGATCGGCAAGGTCCCCCTCCTCAACGCCGAGCAGGAGGTCGAACTCGCCAAGCGCATCGAGGCCGGCCTCTTCGCGGAGGACAAGCTCGCCAACGCGGACAAGCTCGCCCCCAAGCTCAAGCGCGAGCTGGAGATCATCGCCGAGGACGGCCGGCGGGCCAAGAACCACCTCCTGGAGGCCAACCTCCGCCTGGTGGTCTCGCTCGCCAAGCGGTACACCGGCCGCGGCATGCTCTTCCTGGACCTCATCCAGGAAGGCAACCTCGGCCTCATCCGCGCGGTGGAGAAGTTCGACTACACCAAGGGCTACAAGTTCTCCACCTACGCCACCTGGTGGATCCGCCAGGCGATCACCCGGGCGATGGCAGACCAGGCCCGCACCATCCGCATCCCGGTGCACATGGTCGAGGTCATCAACAAGCTCGCCAGGGTGCAGCGCCAGATGCTCCAGGACCTCGGCCGGGAGCCCACCCCCGAGGAGCTGGCCAAGGAGCTCGACATGACCCCTGAGAAGGTCATCGAGGTCCAGAAGTACGGTCGCGAGCCGATCTCCCTGCACACTCCGCTCGGCGAGGACGGCGACAGCGAGTTCGGCGACCTGATCGAGGACTCCGAGGCCGTCGTCCCGGCGGACGCCGTCAGCTTCACCCTCCTCCAGGAGCAGCTGCACTCCGTGCTCGACACGCTCTCCGAGCGTGAGGCGGGCGTCGTCTCCATGCGCTTCGGTCTCACCGACGGTCAGCCGAAGACCCTCGACGAGATCGGCAAGGTGTACGGCGTCACCCGCGAGCGGATCCGGCAGATCGAGTCCAAGACCATGTCGAAACTGCGCCACCCGTCCCGCTCGCAGGTGCTCCGCGACTACCTCGACTGAGAGGCTTCGCAGGGACCGTCCGACCTGGAAGGCTCGGCAGAGGCCGTCCGACGGGGGCGGCCTTTCGTCCACGGAGACTTCCGGGCAGGTCGTCCCGCGCGCGTGGGACACCGCTCGCATCGGCGACGGACATGCCACACCGGCGGCCCGCCCCCTCGGGGGAGCGGGCCGCCGGCGTCTGTACGGATGCGCTTCCGCCGATCCCGGGTGACCCTGGGTGTGTGCACCTGCCACACGGAGTGAGGAGCGCCCCCATGCGTCGATGCATCCTGGGAGCACTGGCCGTGACGCTCGCCCTCGGTACCGCGACAGCGCTCCTGCCCGCGGCCCCGCCGGCCGCCGCGCGGGCCCGCGCCGCCGCTGGGGCCGGCGGCGTCGTGGTGGGCGGCCAGCCGGTCGGAACGGCCGACGCCCCCTGGACGGTGGCGCTCTCCAGCCGGGACCGCTTCGGTGACGCGCGCTCCGGGCAGTTCTGCGCCGGAGCCCTCGTCGCGCCGTCGACGGTCCTGACGGCCGCCCACTGCCTCGGCGACGAAACGCTCGGCGTGGCGCTCGGCGACGTACACGATCTGAAGATCATCGCAGGCCGTGCGGACCTGAGTACGAGCGCCGGGCAAGAGATCCCGGTGCGGGAGGCCGATGTCGACCCCAACTACGACAGCAGGACCAATGCGGAAGACGTGGCCGCCCTCACACTTTCGGCCCCGCTTCCGGAGAGCGCCGTGCTCCCTATGGCTTCTGAAGGCGACAGCGCGTACGAGGCGGGCACTCAGGCCACCGTGTACGGCTGGGGGGACACGACGGGCGCTGGAGAGCTCTCGGAGGGCCTCCGGGCGGCAGAGGTCCAGGTGCTGTCCGACAGCGCCTGTGAGGCGGCTTACCCGGGCGGTACGGACGGCACCTACGTCGCCGGGTCCATGCTCTGCGCGGGAGTCTCCGAAGGCGGCCGTGACGCCTGCCAGGGCGACAGTGGGGGCCCGCTGGTCGCCCAGGGGCAGCTGATAGGGCTGGTCTCCTGGGGCAGCGGCTGCGGCCGCCCGGGCCGCCCCGGGGTCTACACGCGGATCTCCGGGGTCCTCGGGGATCTCGGCGACCTCGATGCGGTGTCCCGGTCGAGTGACGGCCAGGCCGGGGACGCGGCCGGACTGTGATCCCGCAAGGACGATCCGAACGGTGACAGGGCCATCTCGGGCCGACACCGTGGGCAGGAGGGGTCCGGACAGCAATGAGCCCTCACTCACTGGAGAGCCGGACTCGCGGGTGCCGGACTCAGAGGGGGCCGGACAGCGGAGGCCCGGACACAGGTGAATCCGGACTCGCAGCGGAGCCCGGGCTCGTTGCGGGAGTGCGCTCGAGGCGGAACACCATCGGTCAGCAAGCCGGCACTCCATGCAGCGCCCTATGACACCCTGGAGCACGCTCCAAGGCGGAAGCAGACCCGCTGTCGGAGGGGAAACGAACAGCCACCCCTGGTGAGCCAGAGGTGGCCGCCCATCACCGGCCTCACGCCGGGCTGCTCGTCGTCGATGCGATGTGGTCAGCGCTCTTCATCGGTGGCTGACGCCGGGACGGCCGTCAGCCGCTCCGTCTCGTCCTGTATCTCAGCGGCGATCTTCTTGAGTTCCGGCTCGAACTTGCGGCCGTGGTGGGCGCAGAAGAGCAGTTCACCGCCGCTTGTCAGGACAACGCGCACGTAGGCCTGGGCTCCGCAGCGGTCGCAGCGGTCGGCGGCCGTCAGCGGGCTCGCGGGGGTCAGAACAGTAGTCACGTCGCCTCTTCTCTAGCTCGACGAGCTGTCGTACCAGGTCAACATCCAACCAGCCCCAAAACGTTCCCGCTCGTGGCATTTCCTCGAAGATTTCTCCCCGGGGTGGCTGTCTGCTGGCGGTTGGCGGCGAATGTGCCGTATTGCGTGTCGTTGCGTCTTACGGGTTCGCACTTCTCTGTGGGTTCAATCCTCCCGGCTGGCTTGCCGGTGTTCATGAGGACGTGCCCGGAGCCTAAATGGTTCATGCCTCGAAGGGAACGTGATGTACACGTCACTCCAACGAGGGATCGAACTGATATGCGACCCTTGGGCTACTGTAAGAGGTGGCGTGGGTGGCGTTACAACGGCTCTACCAGGCCTCGGTACCCTCAGAGCGGTGACCGACGCCGACCCACCGTTCCATCAGGGACCGACAGAAATTCAGCGAGGAGCGAACCGCGTGACCGCCGAGACGTCCGTGCCGTCCACAGCGCTGCTGACCGGAGCAGGCGGCATCGTGGACAGGGACAGTTCCAACTACACCGCGCGGCACCTCCTCGTCCTCGAAGGGCTCGAAGCCGTCCGGAAGCGCCCGGGCATGTACATCGGCTCCACGGACAGCCGTGGCCTGATGCACTGCCTGTGGGAGATCATCGACAACTCGGTCGACGAGGCCCTGGGCGGCTACTGCGACCACATCGAGGTCATCCTGCACGACGACGGCTCCGTGGAGGTCCGCGACAACGGCCGCGGCATCCCCGTGGACGTCGAGCCCAAGACCGGCCTGTCCGGTGTCGAGGTCGTCATGACCAAGCTGCACGCCGGCGGCAAGTTCGGCGGCGGCTCGTACGCCGCGTCGGGCGGCCTGCACGGCGTGGGCGCCTCCGTGGTGAACGCCCTGTCCGCCCGGCTCGACGTGGAGGTCGACCGCGGCGGCCGCACCCATGAGATCAGCTTCCGGCGCGGCGTGCCCGGCGCCTTCGCCAAGGAGGGGGCGAACGCCTCCTTCGAGCCCAAGGGCGGCCTGCGCAAGACCAAGAAGATCCCCAAGACCCGCTCCGGCACCCGCGTCCGGTACTGGGCCGACCGCCAGATCTTCCTCAAGGACGCCAAGCTGTCCCTGGAGACCCTGCACCAGCGCGCCCGCCAGACCGCCTTCCTGGTGCCCGGCCTGACCATCGTCGTCCGGGACGAGTACGGCCTCGGCGAGGGCGGCAGCAAGGGCGAGGAGTCATTCCGCTTCGACGGCGGCATCAGCGAGTTCTGCGAGTACCTGGCCTCGGACAAGCCCGTCTGCGACGTCCTCCGCCTCTCCGGACAGGGCACCTTCAAGGAGACCGTTCCGGTCCTGGACGACCGCGGGCAGATGACCCCGACCGAGGTCACCCGCGACCTCGGAGTCGACATCGCGCTCCGCTGGGGGACCGGCTACGACACCACCGTCCGATCGTTCGTGAACATCATCGCCACCCCCAAGGGCGGCACGCACGTCTCCGGTTTCGAGCGCTCGCTCACACGGACGGTGAACGAAGTGCTCAGGGCCCAGAAGCTGCTGCGCGTCGCCGAGGACGACATCATCAAGGACGACGCCCTTGAGGGCCTCACTGCGGTCGTCACGGTCCGCCTGGCGGAGCCGCAGTTCGAAGGCCAGACCAAGGAGGTGCTCGGCACGTCCGCGGCCAACCGGATCGTGGCCAACGTCGTGGCCAAGGAGCTCAAGGCCTTCCTGACGTCCACCAAGCGCGACGCCAAGGCGCAGGCCCGCGCCGTCCTGGAGAAGGCCGTCGCGGCCGCCCGCACCCGCATCGCCGCCCGGCAGCACAAGGAGGCGCAGCGCCGCAAGACGGCCCTGGAGTCGTCCTCGCTGCCCGCGAAGCTGGCCGACTGCCGCAGCGACGACGTCGAGCGCAGCGAGCTGTTCATCGTCGAGGGCGACTCGGCGCTCGGCACCGCCAAGCTGGCCAGGAACTCCGAGTTCCAGGCCCTGCTGCCGATCCGCGGCAAGATCCTCAACGTCCAGAAGTCCTCGGTCTCGGACATGCTCAAGAACGCCGAGTGCGGATCGATCATCCAGGTCATAGGGGCCGGATCCGGCCGCACCTTCGACATCGACGCGGCCCGCTACGGAAAGATCATCCTGCTGGTCGACGCCGATGTGGACGGCGCGCACATCCGCTGCCTGCTCCTGACGCTGTTCCAGCGCTATATGCGGCCCATGGTGGAGGCCGGCCGCGTCTTCGCCGCCGTACCGCCCCTGCACCGCATCGAGCTCGTCCAGCCCAAGAAGAACCAGGACAAGTACCTCTACACGTACTCGGACCGCGAGCTGCGCGAAACCCTGCTGGACCTCCAGCGGCAGGGCGTGCGGTACAAGGACTCCATCCAGCGGTACAAGGGCCTCGGCGAGATGGACGCGGACCAGCTCGCGGAGACCACGATGGACCCGCGCCGCCGGACCCTGCGCCGGATCAACATCTCGGATCTGGACTCGGCCGAGCAGGTCTTCGACCTGCTCATGGGCAATGAGGTGGCGCCCCGCAAGGAGTTCATCAGCGGGTCGGCGGCGACGCTGGACCGGTCGCGCATCGACGCCTGAGCGGCCCGGCGCCCCCGGTTCCGGCCCCACACCCGGCGCCCGCGTCGGGGGCGGGGCCGCAGGGTGTCCGGACCCGTTCCGGGGTGATGTGGCGGCCGTGCGTCTGCTACGGGCGCGTACCGGCCGGTGTCCGTTCCGGCCCCGGCGCCATGCGGCGCCCGCGTCGCTTGCGGGGCGCTCGCTCTCCGTTCCGGCGTTCCGGCTTCCGGGCAACGCGGCGGCTTCGGCTGCGAGGCTCCCAGCGTCCGTTTCGGTCCCTTGGCTTCCTGGCGCACCCGGGCCACGGCGCTCCTGCGCGCCATGAAGTGGTGCGGCGCTGCCCCGCTCCCGGGCCGTCGGCGGGCTCGCGGTCGGTCTGTCCGCCGTCTGCCCGCCTCCGGGGCCATCCGTCGCTCCTGGGCGCTCCTACCGGGCTGCGTGGGCCCTCTTGTCGGGGTGACTCTGCCGGGCTGCGTGGGCCCTCTTGTCGGGGTGACTCTGCCGGCTCGTAGGCCACTTGCCGGCGTGACTCTGCCGGACCGTGGCCCGGCGTGCCTCTGCCGGGCCACGGGCAGCTTGCCGGGCCCCGTCCTGGCTGCCACCCGGGGCCCAGCCCCGTGCATCCCGGCCCCCTGGCCCCATTCCGGGAGTCCGCCGGCCCACCCGTTCCAGAGCCCGAAGCCTCGGACGTCAGTACCCCGTCCGCCTCGGGGCCTGCCCGCACCCTCGCCCGCCCCAGCGGGCTCCACCCGTGGGTGGAGCCCTTGATCCACCCGGGATCAACCTCCGCTCCGATCCCGTGACCAGGCCTTTTCCGTAGCGTCGGAGGCGTTGCTCGACTCCGGCGAGTGCTCGCACGTTCTTCGTGCACGCACGGCGCGCCGGTGCCTCGACCGTCCGCGTCTCACGCCCCACGGAGGCTTTGATGTCCACGCTCACCGATGCTGTGGTGGCCCTCACTGTCGTCGCCGTCATCGTGGTGCGCCAGACGAGGCCCCAGCGAGCCATCGACGGCAAGCGGTGGTGGCTGGTGCCCGCAGTGCTGGTCTACCTCGCGCTGCGCGAGCCCGGCCTCGTGGACAGCCGGCACCAGGCCGCCTCCGCGGTGCTCCTCGCCGCCGAGCTGCTGATGGGCACGGGGATCGGTGCTGCCTGGGCCTGGACCAGCCGCATCTGGACCGAGCCGGACGGCTCCGTGTGGGTGCGGGGCACCAAGGCGACGCTGGGTGTCTGGATCGGGGGCATAGCCATTCGAGTGGCCCTCGCCGGCCTCGGCGTCGTCATGGGGATACACCAGGGCACCGGAGCGCTGCTGCTCGCGCTGGCAGCCTCGCTGCTGGTCCGCTCCGGGCTGCTGGCCTGGCGCACCAGGCTCATCCGCGACAGCTCCGAGCGTGTCACGGCGTACGGTGACGACCTGCGTGCCACGTCGTGGAAGGACCCCGTGTGACCGTGAACGTCTGGACCGCGTGGCCCTCCCGCGAGGCGCTCTCCCGTGCAGGCCTCACTCCGGCACGGCGCTGGCTGGCACGGGCCACGAGGGTGGGCACCTTAGGAGTCCTGGTATGGAGCGCGGTGTCGCACCGGGGCCTGAACCCGTGGCAGACGGCGCTGCTGCTGGTGGGCGTCTGCGCCTGCGGTGCGGCTGCATGGGGTGTCTTCCGGATGACCCTGGCGCACCGGCTCGTGCCGGCGATGGGCCTGCTCGCACTGGTGGGGGGTATGGCGCTCGCGGCGGAGCAGGCCGAGTTCCGTGTCCCGGCACTCGTCATGTGGTGCGGCTGTGTCGTCACCGCGGTGGAGCGGATGCCGCTGGTCGCGGCTCTGCCGATCTCCTCGTTGGCCCTCACCGGCTTCTTCGCCTACAACAACGACACCACCACGACCAATGTGATCACCGCGGGCGGTCTGCTGCTCGCCGGCTATGTGCTGCGCCTGGACGCCGAGGCGAGGGGCAGCGCGCTGCGGCTCCTGGCGCAGGAGCGGGCGGCCCGGAAGGCGGAGGGCGAGTCGGCCGCGCTGGCCGAACGCACCCGTATCGCCCGTGAGATCCACGATGTGCTGGCCCACAGCCTGTCCGCCCAACTGGTCCACCTGGAGGCGGCCCGTCTGCTCATCGAGCGCGGGGCGTCCCGCGAGCAGATCCTCGAGCGGGTGGTGGACGCCAGGCGTATGGCGCGGGACGGACTCGCGGAGACCCGCCAGGCGCTCTCCGCACTCCGCGGCGAGATATCACCACTGGAGGAGTACCTGCGCGAGCTGGTGTCCACGACGACCGCCGCCGAGGTCACCGTCGCCGGGGACCGCAGGCCCGTGCCGGCGGAGGCCTCGCAGGCCGTGCGGCGGGTCGCCCAGGAGGCCCTGACCAATGCCCGCAAGCATGCCCCGGGTGCAAAGATCATGGTCCACCTCGAGTACGGCAAGGACGACATCACGCTGAACGTGAAGGACTCGGGCGGCACTCCGGGTGAGCTGGCCGGCTCCGGCGGCGGATACGGTCTGCTGGGGATGAAGGAGCGCGCGGAGCTGCTCGGCGGCACGCTGGCGGCAGGCCCGTACGAGGAGGGGTTCGCGGTGACCTTGAAGGTGCCGGCATGACGGCCGAGCGCATCGGCACGACGGCACGGGTGATCGTGGCGGACGACCAGACGGTCGTGCGCGAGGGAATCGTGATGCTGCTGGGGCTGCTGCCCGGGATCGAGGTGGTCGGGGCGGCGGGCGACGGTGACGAGGCGGTCAAGCTCGTCGGGGAGCTCGCGCCGGACGTCGTGCTGATGGACCTGCGGATGCCCCGCTGCGACGGTGTGGAGGCGACCAGGCGGATCAGGAGCGAGTACCCGGGGACGGAGGTGGTCGTGCTCACGACCTACGTGGACGACGAGTCGCTCTTCCCCGCGCTCAAGGCGGGCGCCCGCGGCTACCTCACCAAGGACGCCGGGGGTGACGAGATCGTGCGTGCCGTGCACAGCGTGCTCTCCGGCGAAGCCGGCCTCTCACCGGCGATCCAGCGCAGGCTCCTGGAGAAGCTCTCCCAGCCCGAGCCCCCTCCACCGTCGGCAGGGCCTCCCGACGGCCTCACGGCACGCGAGACCGAGGTGCTGACACTGATCGCGGAAGGACTGACCAACCATGAGATCGCGCGCCGCCTACATGTCTCCACCGCCACGGTGAAGACGCACATCAACAACCTCTTCGCCAAGACGGGCCTCAAGGACCGCGCGGGGGCCGTGCGGTACGCCTACACGCACGGCCTGGCACGGCCTCCGGGGCGCACGGCCACCTGAGGAAGCGGCAGCGGATCGGTGCCGACAGCGCCGGGGACCGCCAGGAAGGCCGTCGGTCTTCCGGAATGGCCGGGCGTGCCCGAGGCGCCCGAGTACGGGCCATGGCCCCATCAGGTGGCCTCCGGGCCCCTCCGGTCCGGGCCCGGTGCGCCGATCACGGCGCGCCCAGGCCATCGGCGCCGGTCGGCTCGGGTCCGGTGAGGGCCTCCGGAAGGACGACGGTGAACTCCGCACCGCCGCCGGGGGCTTCGCCGACGGTGGCCGTGCCGCCCTGGCGCTCGGCGAGTCTGCGGACCAGGGCGAGGCCGATGCCCCGTTTGCCGTGCGTGGAAGCCCCTTTGGTCGACCAGCCCTCGACGAAGATCCGGTCCCGCTCGCCGGGCGGGACACCCGGGCCGGTGTCGCTGACGCGGAGGACGACGGTGTGGCCGTCCGCGCGCAGTTCGACGGCCACGTGAGCGCCGGGGGTGCCGGCGGTGGCGTCGAGCGCATTGTCGACGAGGTTGCCGACGACGGTGACCAGTCCGCGGGCGTCCACCAGCCGATCCGGGACCGCGGTGCCGGGTGACAGGGCCAGGGTCACACCGCGTTCCGTGGCGACCGTGGCCTTGCCGACCAGCAGCGCGGCGAGCAACGGGTCCCGGACCCGGGTGGTGATCTGTTCCGCGGTGACCCGGTGGCTGCCGGCGACCTCGCCTATGAAGGCGAGCGCGTCGTCGTACATCTCCAGCTCCAGCAGGCCGAGCAGGGTGTGCATGCGGTTGGCGTGCTCGTGGTCCTGGGCGCGCAGGGCGTCTATCAGGCCACGGGTGGAGTCGAGTTCACGGCCGAGTTGTTCCAGTTCGGTGCGGTCGCGCAGGGTGGCGACGGCGCCGCGGTCGTCGGTCGGCATCCGGTTGGCGACCAGTACCCGCTGGCCGCGCACGGTGAGCAGGTCCTTGCCGGTGACCCGGCCGGCCAGGACGTCGGTGGTGCGGCCGGGGCCGAGCGCCGCGTCCAGGGGTTGTCCCACGGTGTCGGGTCCGATGCCCAGGAGGCGTTGGGCCTCGTCGTTGAGCAGGCGTATCCGGCCGGTCCTATCGAGCGCCACGACGCCCTCCCGGATGCCGTGCAGCATCGCCTCGCGCTCGGCGAGGAGCGCGGCGATGTCGGAGAAGGCGAGGTCGCGGGTGCGGCGCTGCACCCACCAGGAGATCAGGAACGCCGCCGCGGCACCGGCGGCCAGCGCCCCACCGGCGTGGGCGAGGAGGCCCGGGATCGCGTGGACCAGGCGGGCCCGCACGCTGTCGTACTCGATGCCGACGGAGACCGCGCCGACGACGGCGCCGTGTGCGTCGCGCAGCGGGACCTTGCCGCGTGCCGAGCGCCCCAGGGTGCCGCTGTCGATCTGCATGATCTCGTGGCCGGAGAGGGGAACGCTGGGATCGGTCGAGACGACCTTGCCGATCTGTCCGACATCCGTATGGGACCAGCGGACCCCGTGCCGGTCCATGATCACCACGTATTCGGCGCCGCTGGCCCGGCGGATGCGTTCCGCGCGGCGCTGTACGGGGCCGTCGGCCGTGGGGGCCGTGGTCTGTAGGTCCTCGGCCAGGCCCGGCTGGGCGGCGGTCGTCTGCGCGATGGCAAGGGCGCGGCGCATCGCCTGGTCGTCCAGTTGGTCGCCGAGCGGTGCGAGGAAGAGGCCGGTGGCCAGGACGGCGACCCCGGCCGCGATCGCCAGCTGCATCAGCAGGACCTGTGAGAAGACGCGGCGGGGCAGCCCGAGGCGCAGCCGCCGGGCCGTGCGGGTCGTGCTCATGCGTAGGAACGGTACGGGGCGGGGCGGGCCCGGCCGGGGCCCTGTGCGGAACGCTCCGTCGCGGCGGGGGAGGAGGGCACCCCGCGGTCGCGCAGCCGCGGCGCGCGCGGGAGCGCGGGCGGCCCACCGTGCACGCAAGGGTGAACGGCCGGCGGGCGGCACATACCTCGTGCGAGTGATGGCGCCACGGGCCGGCCGCCCTCACCCTAGGCGCCGGGGGGCGCCTCGTCTGAGGGGACCGGGAGCAGCTGTGGGGGGCGCGGGCCCGTGTACAGGCCGCTGGGGCGCATCCGGAGCGGGCGTTCCGCGTACTCCTCCAGGGCGTGGGCGATCCAGCCGGCGGTCCGTGCCACGGCGAAGATCGTCTCGCCCGCGGCGGCGGGCATGCCGGTGGAGGCGGTCAGGACGGCCAGGGCGAGGTCGACATTGGCGTGCAGGGGGGTGTGCCGGGCCGCGGTGGCCACGACGTCCCGGGCCGCGGCAAGCGCCGGTGCCGCACCGGGGACGTCCTCCAGAAGCCCGAACAGCGCCCGCGCGCGCGGGTCCTCGCCCGGATACAGCCGGTGCCCCAGCCCGGGGATGGGCCGCCCGGCGCGCAGTTCGTCCGCCACCACAGGGGCGGCACTGCCCTGGTCGAGCACCTCCAGCAGCATCCGGTGGGCCAGGCCGCTCGCGGCGCCGTGCAGCGGACCTTCGAGGACGCCGAGGCCCGCCGAGACCGCGGCATAGGCGTGCGCGCGTGCCGACGCGGCGACCCGGACGGCGAGCGTCGAGGCGGCCAGGTCGTGGTCCACGAGCAGCGCGAGTGCCGTGTCGAGGACGCGGAGCGCCGCCTCGTCGACGGGCCGACCCGTCAGCCGCGCCCACAGATCGCGAACCAGCGGGCCCTCGTCGCGGTGGCCGCGCGGTACCGGCGGCAGGGCCGCGACCAGCGTCGGGACGAGGGTGCGTGCGGTGCCGAGGACCGCCTTCTCGGAGAGGTCGAAGCGGAGCGGGTCCCCGGCCGCGGCGGCCACCGCGGCCACCCTGAGCCGGTCCGTGGGGCCGCTGATCCCGGGCAGGGCGCGTACCGCCCGGCGGGCCGCGGCCACGGACGCCTCGGGGGCCGAGAACCGTACGCCGGGCCGGAGCACGCCGGTCCACAGCCACTCCGCGACCTCCTCGTAGGAGTGCCGTGTGGCCAGCTCGACGGCGTCGACACCGCGAAAGTAGTACCGGTCATCGTCGATCAACGTGAGGCGGGTGCGTACGGAGAGTTCGCCGCCGGTGCGCGCCGGCTGCCGCTCCCTCCTGTGCCGCCGGGCCAGCGCCTCCACCTCTTTTGCGTCAAAAGTGCTGCCGCGCCCGCCCTGGCCACGGCGGCTTCCCAACTGGCCGCGGCTGACGTACGCGTACACCGTCTCCGGCTTCACGCCGAGCAGTTCGGCGGCCTCCTTGGTGCTGATACGCCGGTTGTGATCGGAGGCGAGGTCTTGATCCTTCATGGGCGTCACCGTATCCGGGAGAGTCGGCGTCCGTATGTTGATTTAATCAATATTGACAACTAAGTAGTCAAGCATGGATCGTCTAATCAAGTCCATGGAGGACGCAGAGGACGCAAGAGGAGACCCCGATGCAGCCCACGACGCCCACCGAGCCGACGAACAGGGCGACCGCCCCCGTCGACGTTCCCCGAGGACTCGCAGGAGTCGTTGTCACCGAGACCACGATCGGTGACGTGCGGGGACGCGAGGGCTTCTACCACTACCGCCAGTACTCCGCCGTCGAGCTGGCGCGGACCCGCGCGTTCGAGGACGTCTGGCACCTCATGGTCCACGGGGGCCTGCCCGACGCCGCCCAGCGCGCCGACTTCACCCGGCGGACCGCGGCGCTGCGCCGGCTGCCCGAGGACGTCGCCGCCGCCCTGCCCGCCGTCGCCGCGGCCGGCCCCCGGTCCGGGCCGCTGGCCGGCCTGCGCACCGCGCTCTCCCTCTTCGGCGCCGCACAGGGCTTCCAGCCGGTCTACGACATCGACGCCGACCGGCGCCGAGCCGACACCCTCGCCGTCTGCGCGGTCGTCCCCACCCTGCTCGCGGCGCTGTACCGGCTCGGCCGCGGCCTGGCGCCGGTGGAGCCACGCGACGACCTGCCGTATGCGGCCAACTACCTGTACATGGTGACGGGCACCGAGCCGGACCCCCGGCGGGCCCGGGCCATCGAGCAATACTTGATTTCCACCATTGATCACGGATTCAACGCGTCAACGTTCACGGCCCGCGTCATCGCGTCCACCGGCGCCGACGTGGCCGCCTGCCTGTCCGGCGCCGTGGGCGCGCTCTCCGGCCCGCTGCACGGCGGGGCGCCGCGCCGCGCCCTGGACACGCTCGACGCCATCGGCACACCCGACCGCATCGACGCCTGGATCCGTGCGCGGGTGCTCGAAGGGGACCGCATCATGGGCTTCGGGCACCCCGTCTACCGCACGGAGGACCCGCGTTCGCGGATGCTGCGCGGCCTGGCCGAGGAGTTCGGCGGCCCCCTGGTGGACTTCGCCATCGAGGTGGAGCGGCGTGTGGAGGCCATTCTCGCCGAGCTCAAACCGGGCCGGGACCTGCACACCAACGTGGAGTTCTACGCGGGCGTCGTCATGGAACTGTGCGGCCTGCCGCGGGAGATGTTCACGCCGACCTTCGCCGCCGCCCGCGTCGTCGGCTGGAGCGCCAACATCCTGGAGCAGGCCGAGGATTCCAAGATCATCCGTCCGGCGGCCAGGTATGTGGGGGCGGTTCCGCCGGTCCCCGTTCCCCCGGCTCCCGCGCCGGTGGCGTGAAGTAGGGCCTTAAGGCACGAGGTTCGCACCGTCGCGTGCCGCGCTCGTATCCTGGGGCCGTATCGCACCCCATGCGTCGTAGCGAGCGCGTGAGAGAGGCCGCACGTGACTGACCAGCAGATTCCCGTCGTCGTGCTCGCGGGCTTCCTGGGCTCCGGCAAGACCACACTCCTCAACCACCTGCTGCACAGCAGCAGGGGCAGCCGCATCGGAGCAGTGGTCAACGACTTCGGTGCGATCGAGGTCGACGCGCTGGCCGTCGCAGGACAGCTCGGGGACTCGACCGTGTCGCTCGGCAACGGCTGCCTGTGCTGTGCGGTCGACGTCAGCGAGCTGGACGAGTACCTGCAGCGGCTGACCCGGCCGGCCGCCGGCATCGATGTGATCGTCATAGAGGCCAGCGGCCTCGCCGAGCCCCAGGAGCTCGTGCGGATGGTGCTCGCCAGCGAGAACCCCCGGGTGGTCTACGGGGGACTGGTGGAGGTGGTGGACGCCGCGGAGTTCGACGCCACCAGGGAGCGGCATCCCGAGATCGAGCGGCACCTGCGCATCGCCGACCTGGTGGTGCTCAACAAGACCGACCGGGTGGACGCGGCGGCCCGGGAGCGGACCCTGGGCGTCGTGCGGGCGCTGGCCGACCGCGCGGCCGTGATCGCCGCCTCCTACGGGCGGATCGACCCGGACCTGCTCTTCGACCGCAAGGCGGTCACCGAACGCGTCGGGCAGCTCTCCTTCGACGATCTGCGCGCCCATGAGGGGCACCCGGACCACGAACACCTGCACCTGGCGTACGACAGCGTCTCCTTCACCTCCGGCACGCCCATGGACCCGCGCCGGACCATGGCCTTCCTCGACAGCCGCCCCAAGGGGCTGTACCGCATCAAGGGCTATGTCGACTTCGGCGCCGCCGACCCGGTGAACCGCTACCACGTGCACGCCGTCGGCAGCTTCCTGCGTTTCTCACCCGAGCCCTGGTCCAGCGTGCCTGTGACTCCCGAGACGCAGATGCCGGGGGCGTGGGCGTCCGAACCGTGGGCGTCGCTTCCGGTGCCGTCCGAGAACTGGGGCGTCGGCGGCGGGCGGTTCACCCGTCTCGTGCTCATCGGCTCGGCCATCGACGGCGACGCCCTGCTCGAAGGGCTGGCCGCCTGTCGCATCACCGGCTCCGCGGCACAGGAGCCGCCCGACGAGCACAGCATGTGGGGCGTCCTGCGCTATGTGCGGCACGGCGAGCACGAAGAACTTCCGGTCGCGCCCGGGGAGCCCGGGGACGCCCCGGACCCGGAGGCCGGTCACCCCGGCCCGGGGGAGTACTCCGACGCCGGGGACACGGGCCGCACACCGGCGCCGTAACGGGCCTGCCGGCGGGTGCGCCCGGCCGGGTGCACCCCGGCCGGGCGTTCAGCGTCACCGCGTCACGTCAGCGGCCCGGCCACCACCGCCACCGTCTTCTGCAGCGACACCCCCGAGCCGTCGCGCCGCGGATCCGGCTCCGGGAGCTCGACCGGTGTGCCGTTCTTCTGCGCGGCCCGGGCCGGCGTGGGACCCGCCCAGGCCAGCCGCAGGCAGTCCTCGCCCTTCAGGAATCGCTGGCAGCGGACCCCGCCCGTGGCCCGGCCCTTGCGGGGGTACTGGTCGAACGGCGTGAGTTTCGCGGTCGTCTGGACCGAGTCGTCGAGCGTGCCACGCGAGCCCGCGACCGTGAACACGACCGCGTCGGCCGAGGGGTCCACAGCTGTGAAGGAGATCACCTTCGCGCCCTCCGCGAGCTTGATACCCGCCATGCCGCCCGCCGGCCGCCCCTGCGGACGCACCTGGGCGGCCGGGAAGCGCAGCAGCTGGGCGTCGTCGGTGATGAAGACCAGGTCCTCCTCGCCCGTGCGCAGCTCCGTCGCGCCCACGATGCGGTCGCCGTCACGGAGAGTGATGACCTCCAGCTCGTCCTTGTTCGCCGGGTAGTCGGGAACCACACGCTTGACGACGCCCTGCAAGGTGCCCAGGGCGAGGCCGGGCGAGGACTCGTCGAAGGTCGTCAGGCAGATCAGCTCCTCGTCCGCCTCCAGGGAGAGGAACTCCGCGACCGGCGCCCCGCCCGAGAGCGTGGACGCGGACTCCGGGAGCTGCGGCAGGTCGATCACCGACAGCCTCAACAGCCGCCCCGTGGAGGTGACGGCGCCCACCTCGCCGCGGGCCGTCCCGGGCGCGGAGGAGACGATCACATCGTGCTTGGCGCGCTTGCCGCCCTCCGGGACGAACGGCTGGTCCGTCGCCGTACGGGCCAGCAGGCCGGTGGACGACAGCAGGACGCGGCACGGGTCGTCGGCCACCTGGAGCGGCACGGCGATCGCCGGGGCGTCCGCCGACTCCAGCAGGACCGTGCGCCGGTCGGTGCCGAACTTCTTGGCGACCGCGGACAGTTCGGCGGAGACCAGCTTCCGCAGCTCCGCGTCGGAGTCCAGGATGCGGGTCAGCTCCTCGATCTCGGCCCTGAGCCGGTCGCGCTCCGACTCCAGCTCGATGCGGTCGTACTTCGTCAGGCGGCGCAGCGGGGTGTCCAGGATGTACTGGGTCTGGACCTCGCTCAGGGAGAAGCGGTCCATCAGGCGCTGCTTCGCCTGCGCCGAGTTCTCACTGGACCTGATCAGGCGGATGACCTCGTCGATGTCCACCAGGGCGACGAGGAGTCCCTCGACCAGGTGGAGCCTGTCGCGCTTCTTGCCGCGGCGGAACTCACTGCGGCGGCGGACCACGTTGAAGCGGTGGTCCAGGTAGACCTCGAGCAGCTCCTTGAGGCCCAGCGTCAGGGGCTGGCCGTCGACCAGCGCCACATTGTTGATCCCGAAGGACTCCTCCATGGGGGTCAGCTTGTAGAGCTGCTCCAGGACGGCCTCCGGGACGAAGCCGTTCTTGATCTCGATCACCAGACGCAGGCCGTGCTCACGGTCCGTGAGGTCCTTGACGTCCGCGATGCCCTGCAGCTTCTTGGCGCCGACCAGGTCCTTGATCTTGGCGATCACCTTCTCGGGGCCCACCGCGAAGGGCAGCTCGGTCACGACCAGGCCCTTGCGGCGGGCGGTGACGTTCTCCACGGAGGCCGTCGCCCGGATCTTGAAGGTGCCACGGCCCGTCTCGTAGGCGTCCCGGATGCCGGAGAGGCCGACGATGCGGCCGCCGGTGGGCAGGTCGGGGCCCGGGATGTACTTCATCAGCGTCTCCAGGTCGGCGCCCGGGTACCTGATCAGGTGGCGGGCGGCCGCGACGACCTCGCGGAGATTGTGCGGGGGCATGTTCGTCGCCATGCCGACGGCGATTCCCGAGGCGCCGTTCACCAGGAGGTTCGGATAGGCGGCCGGGAGGACCTCCGGCTCCTGCTCCTGCCCGTCGTAGTTCGGGTTGAAGTCGACCGTGTCCTCGTCGATCGACTCGGTCATCAGGGAGGTGGCGTCCGCCATCCGGCACTCGGTGTAGCGCATGGCCGCGGGCGGGTCGTCATTGCCCAGCGAGCCGAAGTTGCCGTGCCCGTCGACCAGCGGCAGGCGCATGCTGAACGGCTGGGCCATGCGCACCAGGGCGTCGTAGATCGACGCGTCGCCGTGCGGGTGGAGCTTGCCCATGACCTCGCCGACGACGCGGGCGCACTTCACATAGCCGCGGTCGGGGCGCAGGCCCATCTCGTTCATCTGGTAGACGATGCGGCGGTGCACCGGCTTCATGCCGTCCCGCGCGTCCGGCAGGGCCCGCGAATAGATGACCGAGTACGCGTATTCGAGGTAGGAGCCCTTCATCTCGTCGACGACGTCGATGTCGAGGATCCGCTCCTCGAACGGGTCGTCGGACGGCGGGGTCTTCGTGCTGCGGCGGGCCATCGCTGCGCGGCTCCTTCACGGATACTGCCGGTACTGCCGGGACCGGACGAGGGTCTGACGCGCTCCATTGTGGACCGCCCCACGGACAACGCGGACCGTGACCCGGCCGGGCCCGGCCGCGACACCGCCGGAGCGGGAACTTCGCGAGGTGTCTGCACGCTTGCATACAGTGGGCGGACCGGCGCCCGTCGCCCGACACCCCGCAGGGGGTTTCCACAGCTTTCGCGATCGAAGGGACGTACATGCCCATGGGTCACACGGCCACAGCGCAGGCCGGCTCCGGCGGCCTGACAGCGACCGAGCACCGCCTGGCCAACGGCCTGCGCGTGGTGCTCTCCGAGGACCACCTGACCCCGGTCGCCGCGGTCTGCCTCTGGTACGACGTCGGCTCCCGCCACGAGGTCACCGGCCGTACGGGCCTGGCGCACCTCTTCGAGCACCTGATGTTCCAGGGCTCGAAGCAGGTACGCGGTAACGGCCACTTCGAGCTGGTGCAGGGCGCGGGCGGCTCCCTGAACGGCACCACCAGCTTCGAGCGCACCAACTACTTCGAGACCATGCCGGCGCACCAGCTGGAGCTGGCCCTGTGGCTGGAGGCGGACCGGATGGGCTCGCTGCTCGCCGCGCTCGACCAGCAGTCCCTGGACAACCAGCGCGACGTCGTCAAGAACGAGCGCCGCCAGCGCTACGACAACGTCCCCTACGGCACCGCCTTCGAGAAGCTGACGGCCCTGGCCTACCCGGAGGGTCACCCTTACCACCACACGCCGATCGGCTCGATGGCCGACCTGGACGCGGCCACCCTGGAGGACGCCCAGGAGTTCTTCCGCACCTACTACGCGCCCAACAACGCCGTCCTGTCCGTCGTCGGCGACATCGACCCGGAGCAGACGCTGGCCTGGGTCGAGAAGTACTTCGGCAGCATCCCCGCGTACGACGGCAAGCCGGCGCCCCGGGACGGCGCCCTGCCGGAGACCATCGGCCAGCAGCTCCGCGAGGTCGTCGAGGAGGAGGTCCCGGCGCGCGCCCTGATGGCCGCCTACCGCCTCCCGGAGGACGGCACGCGCGCGTGCGACGCCGCCGACCTGGCCCTGACCGTCCTCGGCGGCGGCGAGTCCTCGCGGCTCTACAACCGCCTCGTGCGCCGTGACCGCACCGCCGTGGCCGCCGGATTCGGGCTGCTCCGGCTGGCCGGGGCGCCCTCGCTCGGCTGGCTGGACGTGAAGGCCTCCGGCGACGTGGAGATCCCCGTCATCGAGGCCGCCGTGGACGAGGAGCTGGCGCGGTTCGCCGAGGAGGGCCCCACCCCCGGCGAAATGGAGCGCGCGCAGGCGCAGTTGGAGCGCGAGTGGCTGGACCGCCTCGGCACCGTCGCGGGCCGCGCCGACGAACTCTGCCGCTACGCCGTGCTCTTCGGCGACCCCCAGCTCGCCCTGACCGCCGTGCAGCGCGCCCTGGAGGTCACCCCCGAGGAGGTCCAGGAGGCCGCCAGGGCCCGGCTGCGCCCGGACAACCGCGCAGTGCTCGTCTACGAACCCACCGAAGACGCCGGGGACGCCGGTGACACCGCGGAGACCGGAGCGACGGGAGAGACCGCAGCGGCCGCGGGTGCCGCCGACAGCACCGACCAGGACGAGGAGGCGGCGAAGTGACCGAGGCCGCGACGTCAGAACAGGGCACGACGATGGACTTCCACCCCCAGCCCCAGCCCGGCGCGGCCAGGCCCTGGGCGTTCCCCACCCCCGAGCGCGGCTCGCTCTCCAACGGCCTGACGGTGCTCCGCTGCCACCGCCCCGGCCAGCAGGTGGTCGCCGTGGAGGTGCTGCTCGACAGCCCCCTGGACGCGGAGCCCGAGGGCCTCGACGGGGTGGCCACCATCATGGCGCGCGCCTTCTCCGAGGGCACCGACAAGCACTCCGCGGAGGACTTCGCCGCCGAGCTGGAGCGCTGCGGCGCCACGCTGGACGCGCACGCCGACCACCCGGGAGTGCGGCTCTCCCTGGAGGTGCCCGCCTCCCGGCTGCCCAAGGGGCTCGGCCTGCTCGCGGACGCCCTCCGCGCGCCCGCCTTCGCCGACAGCGAGATCGAGCGCCTGGTGCGCAACCGCCTGGACGAGATCCCGCACGAGATGGCCAACCCCGCCCGCCGTGCCGCCAAGGAGCTCTCCAGGGAGCTGTTCCCGGCGACGTCGCGCATGTCGCGGCCCCGGCAGGGCACCGAGGAGACCGTCGCCGCCATCGACGCCGGTGCGGTGCGCGCCTTCTACGAGAAGCACGTACGCCCGGCGACGGCCACCGCGGTCGTGGTCGGCGACCTCACCGGCACCGACCTGGACACGGTGCTTGCCGACACGCTGGGGTCCTGGACCGGTGACACCGCCGCCCCCCGCCCGGTGCCGCCGATCATCGCAGACGACCGGGGCCGTGTGGTGATCGTGGACCGGCCCGGCGCCGTCCAGACGCAGCTGCTGATCGGCCGGATCGGACCCGACCGCCATGACCGCGTCTGGCCCGCCCAGGTGCTCGGCACCTACTGCCTCGGCGGCACGCTCACCTCCCGGCTCGACCGGGTGCTGCGCGAGGAGAAGGGCTACACGTACGGCGTGCGGGCCTTCAGCCAGGTGCTGCGCTCGTCCGCGCCGTCGTCGCCCGAAGGGGCCGCCGGCGCCGCCATGCTGGCGATCTCCGGGTCGGTCGACACGGCGTCCACGGGCCCCGCCCTTGACGACCTCTGGAAGGTGCTGCGGGACCTCGCCGCCGACGGACTCACGGACGACGAGCGCGATGTCGCCGTGCAGAACCTGGTCGGCGTCGCCCCCCTCAAGTACGAGACCGCCGCCGCCGTCGCGGGCACGCTGGCCGACCAGGTGGAGCAGCACCTTCCGGACGACTACCAGGGCCACCTCTACCAGCGGTTCGCCGCCACGGGCACGGTGGAGGCCACGGCCGCAGTCGTCAGCGCGTTCCCGGTGGACCGGCTCGTCACCGTGCTCGTCGGGGACGCCGCGCAGATCGAGGAGCCCGTACGGGCGCTGGGGATCGGCGAGGTCACGGTGGTCTCCGGCTGACGGCACCCCGCACCCCGGACGTGACGGGACGGCGCCCCAGCGGTCTTCCGCGGGGCGCCGTCGCCGCGTACGGCCGGACGCTCGGCGGGACGCCGCCGGCTCGCCGCATACGGCAAACACACCCACCCGCCGCCCACCGCCCGGCCCCGCCGCACGCCGCATGCCGCCCGGCCGCCCGCTCACGGCGTACGCCCGCTCACTCCGTACGCCCGCTCGTCCGCGTACGCCCGTGCACCGCCCGCGCCTACCACAATCACCACCCGTGGCACCGGCAAACACCCCGAATTCACCCACCCGCTGTCCGAATTGACAGGAAGAAAGCCAGTCTGCCCCTGTGGCATGCGCTACAAAAGGGCTGATCTGTTTGTTGGTCTGGAGATGTCCCCTTTAGCGTCGGTCCGGCTGTTCGTCGGACCTGCGCCGCGCCCGCGGTGCCGGGCAGCCATCGCCGAGTCCCCACACGGCGCGAGCCGGGGGAGCCGGGGACCCAACATGTCCCGGGGTGAATCGGACTCCCTTCCCGAGGGGGTGTCCGTAGGAGACCTTCCTGCTCCGAACCCGTCAGCTAACCCGGCAGGCGAGAAGGAGGGAAAGGACCAGCCGCTTCATGGCGTTCACCCGTGTCACCGGGAAGCACCGCCGACCAGGCCGCCTCGTGCGCTCCACCGCGTACGCGGCAGGCATCGCCGCACTCACCGCCACCGGCGTCATCGGTGGCCTCACCGCAACCCCCGCACTCGCCGCGCAGCGGCCGCCCGAGGACGCCGGCCTGACCCGGGCCCTCCTGGCGGGCGCCACGACGGCCGACCGGATCGGCGCGCAGGCGGCCGCCCAGCGGCGGGCCGCCGACGAGGCCGCGGCCCGCCGCGCGGCCGAAGAGAAGGCGGCACGGACCGCGGCGCAGGCCAAGCGGAAGGCCGAGGCCAAGGTGGCCAAGCTCCGCACGGCCAAGAAGCGGGCCGCCCGCGCCGCGGTGCGCAGGAGCACCGGCTACACCGTCCCGATCAGCGGTTCGTACATCACCACGGGCTACCGGACGGGCGGCTCCCTGTGGTCCTCCGGCAGCCACACGGGCATCGACTTCCACGCGGCGTCCGGCACCCCGGTGCACGCCGTGAGCGCCGGCACCGTCGTCGAGGCCGGCTGGGGCGGCGCCTACGGCAACAACATCGTCATCCGGATGCACGACGGCACGTACACCCAGTACGGCCATCTGTCCTCCATCGGCGTCGCCGTCGGCCAGAGCGTCGCCCCGGGGCAGCGAATCGCCCTCTCCGGCGCGACCGGCAACGCCACGGGCCCCCATCTGCACTTCGAGGCCCGCACCACGCCCGACTACGGCTCGGACATCGACCCGGTGGCCTACCTCCGCTCCCACGGGGTCGACGTCTGATCACCGGGAACCACCGCTGCTCCCGTGGAGACGACTGAGCCCCGAGGCGACGGCTCCCCGCGGGGTGACGGCTCCCCGCGGGCGACGGCTTCCCCGGGGTGATGGTTGCCCCAGGGCCGACCACCGTCCCTTTGCGAACCGAAGCCGGGGACCGCCGAAAGGAAATACGGCAGCGCCCGGTGCCGAACGCCCGCCTCCTGACACCGCACCCGGCGGTGTCAGGACCGAGTCCAAAAAATACCCATGGTTCCCCGCCACCCTTCGGCAAATGCGGCTGTCTGCAATAGAGTCGCCGAACAGGCTTCATTGGGCCGCGTTTTCGCGGGGATCAAGGCGGAGGTCCGGTCATGCGCATTCCCGCGCAGTCGGTATGCACGGCCATCCGGGACGACATCGTCTCCGGCCTGCTGGAACGCGGCAGCCGGCTCACCGAAGAGGTCCTCGCACGGCGCTACGGCGTCTCGCGCATCCCGGTGCGCGAGGCGCTGCGCACCCTGGAGGCGGAGGGCTTCGTCGTCACCCGCCGGCACGCCGGGGCCTGTGTCGCCGAGCCCACCGAGCAGGAGGCCGCCGACCTCCTGGAGATCCGTATGCTGCTGGAACCGCTGGGCGCCGCCCGTGCCGCGCAGCGCCGCACCGAGGCCCATCTGAAGGTGCTCAGGGGGCTGGTACGCCTGGGCCACGACCGTGTCAGGCGAGGTCACGGCGAGGATCTGCGCTCGCTGGAGAGCTGGTTCCACGAGACGCTGGCCCAGGCCTCCGGTAGCCCCGGACTCACCTCGCTGCTCACCCAGCTCCGGCACAAGGTCTCCTGGATGTACACCGTCGACGTGACCGAGCGGCCCGCGGAGTCCTGGGCGGAGCACGCCGCGATCCTCGACGCCGTGGCCCGCGGCGACGCCGAACGGGCCCGCGCGGTGACCGCCGTGCACACCGAACGGGGCATCCCGGCACACCGCCTGCGCTTCCCCAGGACCCCCGCCCGCCCCGACCGCGTGAGGGCTTCGTAACACGCCGTACACGCGGCAGGGTACTGCCTTTAACAGGAACCCCGTAAAAACGAAGCTGGCGATGAATTCGTATACGGCCGGTATCCGTGCCGTGCACCATGTGTGGGCGGCGGCGGAATTCGCCGTGGCCGGTTATGCGTGTCGTGTGTGAACGCGTGCGATGGCGGGGCCTTCTTTCGGTATCCCGCAGGCGCCTTCTCATGTGCCTCTATGCATTGCCACAGCACATTCACCGGCCCGGAATGCGAAAAATCGACGCGCTCGGTCCGATGCACCGGGGCCGAACTCTCCGGGCCGATTCACCGAGGCCGCCGTACCGGGCCGCGGCACCGGGCCGAAGCACCGGGAGGGCGTGGAGCCCGGGTGTCCGGAGACGTGACCTGTATGCCCGAACAAGCCGCCTGTGTACTGAACAACCCGCCCATGATCCTGAACAGACCGCCCATGACCCCTGAACCACGCCACCATGCCTTGAACAACGCCACCATGCCCTGAACAACGCGCCCCTGCGCTGAACCACGTGCCCATGCCCGGAGGGCGCGCACCATGCCCGGAGAACGCGAAAGCCGCACCCACCGGAACGGAGGCGTCCGGCGGGCGCGGCAAGGGTGACGGGCGGCTGGAACCCTCAGACCGTCTCGGGCAGCTCCTCCAGCCCCTCGGAGACCAGCTTCGCCAGGCGGTCCAGGGCTGCGTCCGCGCCCTCCGCGTCGCAGGCGAGGACGATCTCGTCACCGCCCTGGGCCCCCAGGCCGAGCACCGCGAGCATGGACGCGGCGTTGACCGGAGCGCCGTCGCCCTTGGCGATGGTCACCGGCACGCCCGAGGCGGTGGCCGCCCGGACGAGGATGGAGGCGGGTCGGGCGTGAAGCCCCTCGGCCCAGCCGATGTTGACGCGGCGCTCAGCCATGGTGTTGCTGCCCTTCGAGTGTCTCGGAGTGTCCCGGCGTGTCCGGCAAGGGTCCCGTGCGTGCCGTCTGGCCGACGGCGTGGCGATGACTCCCGGTAGTTGTCTAGACCAGTGTCGCACACGGGTCCGGAGCGCCGGGGCGGCCCCACCGAACACGAGCGATGCCCCCGCGGCTCCGGCCGCGCTCCACCCGTGCCGTCCGCGGAAGTGCCCTCGCGCAGCGGCCCCGCTTCGCCCCGAGTCACCCGCGCCCTGGCCACAGCCCGCCCCGGTTCAGCCTGGGGCGCCCGCCCCCGCGCGCACTCCCGCCCCGCCCCCGGAGACGGCAGCCGCACACCCCGCCACCCGCCCCGTCCCACCCGGAGACACGCCCCCGTACGCCGTACC
Organism: Streptomyces sp. DSM 116793; assembly: GCF_057320905.1. Classification (NCBI taxonomy): domain Bacteria; kingdom Bacillati; phylum Actinomycetota; class Actinomycetes; order Kitasatosporales; family Streptomycetaceae; genus Streptomyces; species Streptomyces sp. DSM 116793. Next base: position 7,239,399 of record NZ_CM170494.1, read on the forward strand.
CTGACCCCATGCAGAGCCCGTCGGACCGGCACGCCTACCCCGCGCACTGGGAGGCCGACGTGGTGCTGCGCGACGGTGGCACCGCGCGGATCAAGCCGATCACCGCCGACGACGCGGACCGCCTGGTCAGCTTCTACGAGCAGGTGTCGGACCAGTCGAAGTACTACCGTTTCTTCGCCCCGTACCCCCGGCTCTCCGCGAACGACGTGCGCCGTTTCACCCACCATGACTTCGTGGACCGGGTGGGGCTCGCGGCCGTGGTGGGCGGCGAGTTCATCGCGACCGTGCGCTACGACCGCATCGACGGCGCACGCAGGGCGGCCGGGCAGCCGGCCGACGAGGCCGAGGTCGCCTTCCTGGTGCAGGACGCACACCAGGGCAGGGGGGTGGCCTCCGCGCTGCTGGAGCACATCGCCGCGGTGGCGCGCGAGCGCGGCATCCGGAGGTTCGCTGCCGAGGTGCTGCCCGCCAACACCAAGATGATCAAGGTTTTCACGGACGCCGGCTACCAGCAGAAGCGCAGCTTCGAGGACGGTGTCGTGCTCCTGGAGCTGGACCTGGCGCCCACCGAGGGGTCCCGCGCCGTCCAGCTCGCCCGTGAGCAGCGGGCCGAGGCGCGCTCCGTGCAGCGGTTGCTGCGGCCGGGCGCCGTCGCCGTGATCGGCGTCAGCCGGACCCCGGGCGGGGTCGGCCGCAGCGTGCTGGCCAACATCCGCGACGCCGGCTTCACCGGCCGTCTGTACGCCGTCAACCACGCCTTCCCGCCGGAGCTGACCTCGCTCGACGGCGTGCCCGCGGTCCGGGCCCTCACCGAGCTGGACGGGCCCGTCGACCTGGCGGTGGTCGCGGTGCCCGCGTCCCGGGTGCCCGAGGTGGCCGACGAGTGCGGGGCGCACGGCGTGCAGGGGCTCGTGGTGCTCTCGGCCGGCTACGCGGAGAGCGGGGAGGAGGGCCTCGAGCGGCAGCGGGCGCTGGTCCGCCAGGCCCGTTCCTTCGGCATGCGGATCATCGGCCCCAACGCCTTCGGCATCGTCAACACCGCCCCGGACGTACTCCTGAACGCCTCGCTCGCCCCACAGCTGCCACGGCCGGGGCGGATCGGCCTGTTCGCGCAGTCCGGCGCGACCGGCATCGCCCTGCTGTCCCGGCTGCACCGGCGCGGCGGTGGCGCGGTGGGCCTCTCGACGTTCGTGTCCGCGGGCAACCGCGCCGACGTCTCCGGCAACGACGTCCTGCAGTACTGGTACGAGGACCCGGACACCGACGTCGCGCTGATGTACCTGGAGTCGATCGGCAACCCCCGCAAGTTCACCCGCCTCGCCCGGCGCACCGCCGCCGTCAAGCCGCTCGTCGTGGTGCAGGGCGCCCGGCACGGCGGAAGCGCGCCCACGGGGCACGCCGTGCAGCCCACCCGGTTGCCCCACGCGACGGTCTCCGCGCTGCTCCGGCAGGCCGGTGTCATCCGGGTGGACACCATCACCGAGCTGGTCGACGCGGGCCTCCAGCTCGCCGGGCAGCCGCTGCCCGCGGGGCCCCGGGTGGCGATCCTCGGCAACTCCGAGTCCCTGGGGCTGCTCACCTACGACGCCTGCCTCTCCGAGGGGCTGCGCCCGCTGCGGCCCCGGGACCTGACGACGTCGGCGACCCCGGACGACTTCCACGCCGCGCTGTGCGAGGCCCTGGCGGACCCCGACTGCGACGCCGTGGTCGTCACCGTGATCCCCGCCGTGGACGGCGGACCCGCGGCGGACGGGGTACTGGCGGCGGCGCTCCGGTCCGCCGCCGCGGCCCACCCGCACAAGCCCCTCTCCGTGGTCCACGTCGAGCTGGGCGGCCTGGCCGCCGCCCTGTCCGCGGCCACCAGCACGGGCCCGCGCCGCCCCGCCCCGCCGGCCCGCGAGCAGCCGCCCGGGCCCGCCGAGACCACCCCGTCCTCTGACACCGCCGAGCCCGCCGAGCCCGCCGAGGCCCCCGAGTCCTCTCGTGCCCCCGAGTCCTCCGCTGCCGTCGAACCCTCTGCGACCCGCGACCACCCTGCCCCTGAAGCCGCCCGCGACCACCCTGCCCCCGAAACCGTCCGCGCCCCCGGCCCGGAGACCGCTCCCGACCGCCGCATCCCCGCCTACCCGGCAGCCGAGCGCGCCGTCCGTGCGCTCGCCGAGGCCGTGGGGTACGCGCAGTGGCGCCGCGAGGCGGCCGACCCCGGCAGGGTGCCGCACTACGACGACATCGACGCGAAGCGGGCCGCGGAGCTGATCCAGGACCTCCTGGAGCGTTCGGGGAACGATCCGCGCGGAGCCACGCTCGCCCCCGGCGACACCCGCGAACTGCTCGGCGCCTACGGCATCCCGCTCCGTGCCGCCCTGCCCGCGCCGGGCCCCGATCAGGCCGCGCGGGCCGCCGCCGAGCTCGGTTACCCGGTGGCGCTCAAGACCACCGCACCCCATCTGCGGCACCGCGCCGACCTGGGCGGCGTCCGGCTGGACCTGGCCGACGAGGAGCAACTCCGGCGCGCCTACACGGAGCTGACCGACACCTTCGGCAGCCCCGGGGAACTGCTCCCGGTCGTCCAGTCGATGGCGCCGCGCGGGGTCGACACCGTCGTGCGCGCCGTCATCGACCCCACCGCCGGAGCGGTGCTCTCCTTCGGGCTCGCCGGCGCCGCCTCCGAACTGCTCGGGGACATGGCGCACCGGCTGATCCCGGTCACCGACCGCGAGGCCCGTGCCGTGGTCAGGTCCATCCGGACCGCCCCGCTCCTGTTCGGCTGGCGCGGTTCCGCACCGGTCGACACAGCCGCCCTGGAAGAGTTGCTGCTCCGCCTCTCCCGGCTGGTCGACGGCCATCCGGAGGTGGTGGCGGTCTCCCTGGAGCCCGTGGTCGTGGCCACGCGGGGGGCGTCCGTACTGGGCGCGTCCGTGCGCCTCGCCCCGCCACCCGCCCGTACCGACCTCGGGCCCCGCACCATGGCCGCCTACTGAACGCGGCCGTCCGGCTCAGGCGCGCGGACCCGGGGCGTCCCGGGGCGAGCGCGAAGGCGCGGGGACGGGCCCGCGCACCGGGCCTCCTGGGGGACCTGAGGCGGCCCCCAGGGCCGTAGGATGGACGGCATGGCCAAGACCAGTACGACGACCCAGGGGCTGCGAGCGGCGATCGAGCGCAGCGGCTACTACCCGGCCCTCGTGGCCGAGGCGGTGGAGGCCGCGGTCGGCGGCGAGGGCATCGGGTCGTTCCTGGTCCACCAGGAGACCACCTTCGACGCGAACGAGGTGCGCCGCCATGTGACGGTCCTGGTGCTCACCGGCACCCGGTTCATCGTCAGCCACACCGACGAGCAGGCGGCGGACTCCAGCTCGCCGACGCCGTACGCGACCACCTCCACCGAATCGGTGAAGATCGGCCGAATCTCGTCGGTCGTGGTCAGCCGGGTCGTGGCGAACCCCGAGTCGTACACCCCCGGCACCCTGCCCCGTGAAGTGGTCCTGACCATCGGCTGGGGCGCCGTGTCCCGGCTCGACCTGGAGCCCGCGGCCTGCGGTGACCCCAATTGCGAGGCGGACCACGGCTACACGGGCAGCTCCACTGCCGACGACCTCAGCCTGCGGGTCAGCGAGGCGGGCGACGGCCCGGAGGCCGTACGGCAGACCCTCGCCTTCGCCCAGGCGCTCTCCGAGGCGACCACGGCCGCCGGCACGGACACCGGGCACTGATGACACAGCCCGCGCTGGATCCCGAGCCGCTCGCCGTCGCCTCCGCCCCGGTGCCGGAGTACGGCACCGGCTCGCTCGCCGACCTCCTGCCGACCCTCGTCGCCCACCAGGGCGTGCCCGGGACGTCCGTCGCGATCCAGGAGCTGGCGCCGGCCGACCGTGCCTGTGTCTTCCTGATCGACGGCCTCGGCTGGGAGCAGCTCCTGGCCCACCCGGACGAGACCCCCTGCCTGACCGCGCTGCTGAACAGCTCACGCGGCGGCACGGGCCGGCCCATCACGGCCGGTTTCCCCGCCACCACCGCGACGTCCCTCGCGTCGGTCGGCACCGGACTGCCCCCCGGCGTGCACGGGCTGCCCGGCTACACCGTCCGCAATCCGGAGACCGGCGATCTGATGAACCAGCTCCGCTGGCACCCGTGGACGGCGCCGCGCCGGTGGCAGCCGCACGCCACGGTCTTCCAGCGGGCCGCCGACGCCGGGGTGCACACCGCCCAGGTGTCGTCCCCCACGTTCGAGACCACCCCGCTCACCGAGGTGGCCCTCAGCGGCGGCACCTTCCACGGCCGGCTCTCCGGCGAGGAGCGCATGGACCTCGCCGCCCGGCAGCTCGCCGGCGGCGACCGCTCCCTCGTCTACACGTACTACGCGGACGTCGACGGCAAGGGGCACCGCTTCGGCGTCGACTCCGACGAGTGGCGCGACCAGCTCGCCCACGCCGACCGCCTGGTGCAGCGCCTCGCGGAGCAGCTGCCGCCGCGCAGCGTCCTCTACGTCACCGCCGACCACGGCATGCTCGACATCCCCTTCGACGAACGGCACCGCATCGACTTCGACGACGACTGGGAGCTGCGCGCCGGCGTCGCACTGCTGGGCGGTGAGGGCCGCGCGCGGCACGTCTACGCGGTTCCGGGCGCGGCCGGGGACGTGCTCGCGGTCTGGCGGGAAGTGCTCGGCGACCGGTTCTGGGTGGCGGCACGGGACGAGGCGATCGCCGCGGGCTGGTTCGGCCCGGCGGTCGACGAGCGGGTGTACGCGCGGCTGGGCGATGTGATCGCGGCGGCCAGGGACGACGTTCTTATCACCGCGAGCCGGCTGGAGCCGAAGGAGTCAGCCATGGTCGGCAACCATGGCTCGATGACGCCCGCGGAGCAGTTGGTCCCTCTGCTCGAGGTACGTACCTGAGGGGCGCTGCGGCGCCCCGGTCCGCCCGGGGCGGATCCGCAGTGAGGGCGCGTGCCCCCGCCGCGTGGGCGGCGCCCCCGTTGCGCCTGCGGCGGGCCTCCGGGCCGAGCCCCTTGCGGTCTCGTGTTCGGCCGCCGGGCGGGTGGGGGGTGGTTGCGCGGTTCCCCGCGCCCCTGGAGGGGTGGTGTCCCTTGCGGTCTCGTGTTCGGCCGCCGGCCGGTGGGGGGTGGTTGCGCGGTTCCCCGCGCCCCTGGAGGGGGGTGCCCCTTGCGGTCTCATGTCCTGCCACCGGCCGGTGGGGGCTTGGCGCGCAGTTCCCCGCGCCCCTACGGGGACGGGGACGGCCCGTACGTCACGGTCAGCCCGGTGTGCGTACCAGGGCGAACGCCGCCCCCTCGGGATCGGTGATGGTAGCCACCCTGCCGTACGGGCCCTCCTCGGCCGGTTCGACCACCTTGCCGCCGAGTTCCGCCACCCGCTCGGCCGCCGCGTCGACGTCCAGCGTCTCGAAGTACGTCATCCAGTGGGCGCCGCGGTCATGCAACTGCGCGCCCCCGACTCCGCGGACGGAGGCCACCGGACGGCCGTCCGCCGTGTGCAGGGTCAGGCAGTCGGGGCCCGCGGAGACGTTCGGCTTGTGCGTGCAGCCGAAGACGTCCTGGTAGAACCCGATCACCCGGGCCGACTCATGGGTCATCAGCTCCGTCCAGGCGGGCGCGCCGGGCACCCCGGAGGCCGGGTGGCCCGGATGGGCGGCCGCGTGCCGGATGCCGAACACGGCGCCGGTCGGGTCGGAGGCGAGGGCCAGCCGGCCCGCGGCGGCGGCGTCCAGCGGCCCGAAGCCGACGGTGCCGCCGCACAGCCGCACCTTCTCGGCGGTGCGGTCCACGTCGTCCGCGGCCAGATAGGGCGTCCAGGCGACGGGGAACCGGCGCTCGCCCGGGAGCTGCCCGATCACGGCGACCTCCCGGTCGTCCAGTAGCGCCTCGACGTAGTACCCCAGCGGGGTGGCGGTGGGCTGGGGCCGGAACTCCCAGCCGAACAGCGCTCCGTAGAACTCCTGGGTCGCCGCCAGATCGTGCACCAGCAGACTCACCCAGCAGGGCGTTCCCGGTGTCCGCCGGGGGTGCCCGGGGGCACCCAGTCTGCCGGTCGAACCCAGCGCCTCGGTCATCGTCACTCTCTCCTCGACCCTTCGTGGTGCCGCTTCGCTGCCGCTCCGTGCGCAGGGGAGTGGGCGCCGTGCCCCATTGCACCCGCACGCTCTGGAGCTGCTCGCCTTAACTGTTCGGCCCTTTTTCTGATTCTGTTCTGTTTTCTGACTGTTTCTTATTGACTCTTCTTTTCTGTTGAATGATCGGCGGATGTAGGTCAAGTGCACAGCGTGTGTCCACTCCAGTACGCGCCGTGGTCGCATCTGGTCGCCGAGCAGAGTATCCGCAGCGAGGCGAGGGGGCCACCCCATGCGCAAGGATGGCCTCATGGAAGCCATCATCTCTGCATCCGAACTCATGGCCGAATCTGCCGGTCCCAAACCTCCGGTCGTGCTCGACGTGCGCTGGCAGCTCGGCGGTCCCAGCCAGCGGCCGGCCTATCTGGAGGGCCACATCCCGGGTGCCGTCTACGTCGACCTGGACACCGAGCTCGCCGGCCCCGCAGGGCCGGGCGGCCGGCATCCGCTGCCCGACATCGAGGCCTTCGGCGCGGCCATGCGCGCGGCCGGGGTGCGCACGGACCGCCCGGTCGTCGTCTACGACGGTGGCCAGGGCTGGGCCGCCGCACGCGCCTGGTGGCTGCTGCGCTGGACGGGGCACCCCTCGGTCCGGGTGCTGGACGGCGGCCTCGGCGTCTGGCAGGGACCGCTGGAATCCGGACAGCCGGAGACCCGCCCGGAAGCCGGCGACTTCCGGCCGATTCCGGGCCGTTCGCGGTCCGCTTCCGACATGTCGCGGTCGGCGGAGGGCGGTTCCCGGTCGGTTACGGGAGGTTCCGACAGTGGGGCCGAGGCGTCCGGGCTGCTCGACGCGGACGCCGCGGCGGCGCTCGCCCGGTCCGGTGTGCTGCTCGACGCACGGGCGGCCGAGCGCTACCGCGGGGACGTCGAGCCGCTCGACAAGGCGGCGGGCCACATCCCGGGCGCGGTGTCGGCGCCGACCACCGAGAACGTCACCGCGGACGGTCGCTTCCGGCCGGCCCGCGAGCTGGCCGAGCGCTTCGCGGCACTGGGCGCGGCGGGTGGCGGCGAGGTCGGCGTGTACTGCGGCTCCGGCGTCTCCGGCGCCCATGAGGTGCTGGCGCTGGCCGTCGCGGGCATCCGTGCCGACCTGTACGTGGGCTCGTGGTCCGAGTGGTCGTCCGACCCGGACCGCCCGGTGGCCACGGGCCCCGACCCCCAGTAGGCGGCCTGGACATGGCAAGGCGGCGGCCACACCCCGGTGTGGCCGCCGTTCTCTCATGCGCGTCCCTACTCCTGCTTCTTGCGGCGGGTGCCGAAGACGATCTCGTCCCAGCTCGGCACCGCCGCCCTGCGGCCGGGCCGTACGCCGTCCTGCTCCGCCTGACGGTCCGTCGCGCCGATCAGTCGATCGCGGTGACCGCCGACCGAGCGCGGCATCAGCACGTCCGCGTACGCGGACCCCGCCGAGGCCGCGGGCGCCGGTGGCTCCTCAGCCTCCGGCTCCTGCTCGGGCTCCTCCGGGGTGTGCTCGGCCGCCGGTTCGGAGCGCTCGGGCACCACCAGGTCGCCGCGGAAGCTCGGCACGGCCTCCAGGAGGCTGGTGAGCGAGTCACGGCCCTGGTCGGCGTCGTCGGCGTCGTCCAGGGGGCTTGCGGGCGCGGGCAGGCTCGGCCGGTCCGTGGCACGCTCCAGCGACCGCTCGCGTGGCAGCCGTGCGATGCGCGGGACGAACGGGAAGCTCGGCTCCGGCGCAGCGAGGTCGTCGGACTCGCCGATCAGGGAGCGCGCTTCCTCGTCCACGGCCTGCACGAGGCGGCGCGGCGGGTCGTAGGTCCAGCTGGCCGTGTGGGTCTCGCCCGCGACGCGGTAGACGAGCAGCACCTCCCAGGTGCCGTCGTCGCGCCGCCAGGAGTCCCACTGCACGGTGTCCCGCTCGGCGCCGCGCATCAGCAGCCGCTCCTGGACCGCCTCACCCAACTGGGGGCCGGTGTTCTCACCCGGACGGCGCACCGGAGTCTTCCGCGCCCGCTCGGCCATGAACGCGCGCTCCGCGAGCACGGGGCCCTCGAAGCGCCGCACCCGGTCGACGGGGATGCCGGCGAGCTGCGCGACCTCCTCCGCGGTGGCACCGGCACGTATACGCGCCTGGATGTCGCGCGGGCGGAGATGGCTCTCCACCTCGATCTCGATCTGGCCGAGGCGCGGACGGTCGCCGCGCACGGCAGCGCGGAGCCGTTCGTCGATGGGAAGCGTGTACTCCGTGCTGTCCGCAGCTTTCAGCACCAGCCGTGTGCCGTCATTTGAGACGGCCACGACACGCAGTTCGGGCATGGGGACCTCCCGGGTGGTGCCTGCCGACGTCACGTGCGTCGCTGCTTCCGCTGGTCGAGTGTGGCCTGCCCGGGTGCAGCCTGCCACAACCTTGCCGAGTTGCCCGGCGTGTCGGGCATGGACCCTGGATCGCCGTTATGGCACGGTTACCTGATCGCAACGCTGAGTGACTGCTCTGGCCACTCTGTGCAACGCGGCGTGCAATGTGCCCCCTTTCGGCGGTCCTGGACGATCCTCGGCACCCTGGCGGGAGACCGGACCCAGGGCTCGCAACAGTACTCCATTGGGCCAGCCGGGTGGACCGGCGCGCCGTTGAAGTTCTGTAGAGGTGCGGGAGTTGACTGGCGTTTCGGTGGATCCCGTGGAGATTGTGCGTGTCATAGTTCACGAAACCACCAGAAGCGGAACCAGAATACCCGGCTCATACGTACTCTAGCTGTGCAATTTCCCGTGCAAACGGTCGAGAAGGGCAGGCAAGGGTCGCAGATGGGCAAGAGGCCTGATCCCCGGTGGCAGGTACAGGGATACGCCGACGGCAGGGCGGGCGACCGGACGGGAAGGGCCACGGCGGACGAGGGCGGAGCGCACGGCGGTGCGGGTCGTGTCCCCCCGGGCGTGGCGGACCCTTCTGGAGCCCCTTCCGTGCACGGCCCCGCCGACGCCTCCGTGGACGCTTCCGCGCACGCACCCGGGAACGCCCCGGCGGAGGGCGGCCGCAGGCGCCGCCTGGACCTGAACCTCCCCCAGGTGGCCGGCAGCGCGGTGGCCGCGGTGGTGGCCGCCAAGTTCGCCTCGAACCTCGGCGTGTACGGCACCATCCTCGGCGCCGGCGTCGTCAGCGCCATCGCCACCTGTGGCGGCCCGCTCTTCCAGCACTTCTTCCGGCGCACCGGCGAGCAGATACGCGTGGCCGCGGCCCAGGCCAAGCCGCGCGCCCGGCAGGTCCCGGCGCCCACCCGGCGGGACGGGCTCCAGGTGCCGGCCACCTTCCGGGCCGGGCGGACGGGCGGGGACGCCTCCGGGGCCGGGCCGGTCCCGCGAGCGGCGACCGCCCGGTGGGCCCCCCGGGGCGGCCCCGGCACCCCAGGCGACGCCTGGGAGTCCACGGCGGTGCTCGGCACGGCCGCCGACGGGCACGACGCCACGGTGGCACTGCCGGGCCGTACCCCGGACGCCCCCTTCGCGCACGACGACGCCACACGCCTGCTGCGCCGGGCCGCGGCCCACGCGGAGGCACAGCAGGGGCACGCGCCGGAAGGGGGACGGCGGGGCGACCTGCCGCCAGGATCTCCGGGGGAGTACCCGGCGCCCGCGGCGCAGTACCCCACGCCCCCGCCACCCACGGGGGAGTACACCGAGGGGACCGTCCACCACGCGCGCGTGCGCGGTGTGAAGCGGCCGCTGATCGCGGCCGGGCTGGTCTTCGCGGTGACCATGGGCGGCATCACCGGCTACGAACTGGTGTCCGGGCACAGCCTCGGCGACGGCGGCTCGGGCACCACCATCGGCAGCGTCTTCGGCGGCGGCCCCCACACGTCCCGGCACACCCCCGGCACACCCCCGCCGACGCCCTCCGAACAGCCGTCGGACACCGGACCCTCCGGACAGCGGGGGCAGGACACCGGAAGCCCGTCCCCCGGCAGCACCGACCGGTCGCACACCCCCGACGCCACCCCCACTCCCGGCGACACGGCCGGCCAGGGCACCGGCTCGGGATCCGACGGCACCGGCACGCAGCACCACACCCCCGACCCCGGCACCAGCCCCGGCCGGGACCAGTCCACGCCCTCGTCCACCCCCACCCCGACGCCCACCCGGAGCGGCGGCACCACACCGGACACCGGCGACGGACCCTCCGCCCAGGAGCACGATCTTCAGTCAACCGGGTGACGCGGCCCGGGCCGGCCGCGTCACCCCCGGCCTCAGTCGCCCAGCACCCGCCGCAGGTAGTCGTTGCCGAACACCCGGTCCGGGTCGAGGCGGTCGCGCAGCGTCGTGAACTCCCCGAAGCGGGGATACACCCCGGAGAGGTACTCGGCGTCCCGCGTGTGCACCTTCCCCCAGTGCGGCCGTCCGCCGTGCGCGACGAAGATCCGCTCGGCGGCGGTGAAGTACTCCCCATAGGGCGTGCCCCGGTACATATGGACGGCCACATAGGCGCTGTCCCGGCCGGACGCCGTGGACAGCGTGATGTCGTCCGCGGGCGCCGTCCGCACCTCCACGGGGAAGCTGATCCGCAGCCGCGAGCGGTCCACCATGGCCTTCAGCTCCCGCAGCGCCGCCACCAGGGCCTGACGAGGCAGCGCGTACTCCATCTCCACGAAGCGCACCCGTCGCGGACTTGTGAAGACTTTGTACGGGATGTCCGTGTAGGTACGGGCCGTCAGGGCCCGGCTGGCCACCCTGGCGATGGCCGGGACGGTCGACGGCACGGCGCGGCCGAGGGCGTTGACCGCCTGGAACAGGCCGTTGGAGAGCAGTTCGTCGTCGACCCAGCCGCTGACCCTGCCGAGCGGCGCGGGCGGGCCCGCACTGCGGTTGTTCCGCTTGGTGTTGCAGTTGCCCGTGTGCGGGAACCAGTAGAACTCGAAGTGCTCGTTCTCCGCGACCAACGCGTCGAACTCCGCGGTGACCCGGTCGAACGGCATCGGCTCCTCGCGCGCGGTGAGCAGGAAGACCGGTTCCACCGCGAACGTCACCGCACTGATCACGCCGAGCGCGCCGAGGCCGACCCGGGCGGCGGCGAACACCGCCCGCTCCTCCGCACTGCCGTCCGCCGCGCAGGTGAGCACGGAGCCGTCCGCGGTCACCATCTCCAGGGCGCGCACCTGGGCCGCGATGGAGCCGGAGTCACGGCCCGTGCCGTGCGTGCCGGTGCTGATGGCGCCGGAGACCGTCTGCTCCATGATGTCGCCCATGTTCGTGAGCGACAGGCCCTCCCGGGCCAGCGCCGCGTTCAGCCGTTTGAGCGGGGTGCCCGCGCCCACCGTGACGGTGCCCGCCGCGCGGTCGATGCGGCGGATCCCGGAGAGCAGCCCGGGCCGTATCAGCAGCCCGTCGGTGGCCGCGGCCGCGGTGAACGAGTGACCGGTGCCCACCGCCTTCACCTTCAGTCCGTCGGCGGCCGCCTTGCGGACCACGGCCGCGAGCTCCGGCACGGAGGCCGGGCGGGCCTCACGCGCCGGTCGGGCCGTGACGTTGCCCGCCCAGTTGTGCCACGCGGTGCCGTTCCCGTACGCCATTGCCGAGAGCTCCTCCCCGTGGCGGCCGCCGACCGGGCGGCGGCCGGGCAGTCCGCCTGCCGACCGGTGGAGGGGGATCATACTCACGGTCGCCCGCGCCGCCATTCCCCCGGCCGACGGCGCCGATCAAGGCCGTCGTTTCCCGGCCGCCGTCCACGGGTGGCAGGATCAGTGACATGCCCGAAGAGCTGGATTCCACCCCTTACGACGCCCTGCTGCTGCTCTCCTTCGGCGGCCCCGAGGGCCCCGACGACGTCATCCCGTTCCTGGAGAACGTGACCCGGGGCCGCGGCATCCCCACGGAGCGGTTGAAGGAGGTGGGACAGCACTACTACCTCTTCGGCGGAGTCAGCCCCATCAACGACCAGAACCGTGCCCTGCTCGACGCCCTCCGCAAGGACTTCGCCGAGAACGGCCTGAACCTCCCCGTCTACTGGGGCAACCGCAACTGGGCCCCGTACCTCACCGACACCCTTCGCGAGCTGGCCGCCGACGGCCGGCGGCGCGTCCTCACGCTGGCGACCAGCGCCTACGCCTCGTACTCGGGCTGCCGCCAGTACCGCGAGAACCTCGCCGAGGCGCTGCACGCCGTGCAGGACGCGGGGCTCGACGTCCCCCGGGTCGACAAGCTGCGGCACTACTTCAACCACCCCGGGTTCATCGAGCCCGTGGTCGACGGCGTCATCGCCTCGCTGGCCGAGCTGCCCGCCGACCTGCAGGACGGCGCCCACCTCGCCTTCACCACGCACTCCATCCCGCTGACGGCCGCCGACACCTCCGGCCCCGTCGAGCAGCACGGCGACGGCGGCGCCTATGTGGCGCAGCACCTTGAGGCGGCGCGGCTGGTGGCCGGCGCCGTCCGGGAACGCACGGGCATCGACCACCCCTGGCGGCTCGTCTACCAGTCACGCTCGGGCGCCCCGCACATCCCGTGGCTGGAGCCGGACATCTGCGACCACCTGGAGGAACTGCACGCCACCGGGGCGCAGGCCGCGGTGATGGTGCCCATCGGCTTCGTCTCCGACCACATGGAGGTCAAGTACGACCTGGACACGGAGGCCGCCGCCAAGGCCGCCGAGCTGGGCCTGACGGTGCGTCGCTCGCCCACGGTCGGCGCCGACCCGCGGTTCGCCGCGGCCGTGCGCGAACTGGTTGTCGAGCGCGCCGCGGTGGAGCGCGGCCAGACGGTGCGCCGCTGCGCCCTGGGCGAGCTGGGCCCGAGCCACGACGTCTGCCCCGTCGGCTGCTGTCCGGCCCGTACCCCGAAGGCGGCGGCCGCGGGCGCCGACAGCCCCTACGCGTGACGCGACGCCGTCCGCCCGAGTCCGCGCCGGCGCCCGCCGGCCGATTCCCGTACCATCCCCGGCCGGGCCCCCTGCCGGCCGGGCCCCGAGGAGAACCGTGACCGACCCCGTGCAGTCCGAACAGCCCGAGAAGTCCCCGCGACCCGACCCGGGCGGGCCGGCCGAGCCCGCCGAGCTCCTGGAGGTCGCCCGGGAGGCCGCGCGCCGCGCGGGCGCGCTGCTGCGTGACGGCCGCCCCGCCGACCTCGCGGTGGCCGCCACCAAGACGAGCCCCATCGACGTCGTCACGGAGATGGACATCGCCGCCGAGAAACTCATCACCGGCTTCCTCGCCGAGCACCGTCCCGAGGACGGCGTCCTGGGCGAGGAGGGCGCGTCCCGGGCGGGCACGAGCGGGGTGCGCTGGGTGATCGACCCGCTCGACGGCACCGTGAACTATCTCTACGGCCTGCCCACCTGGGCGGTCTCGATCGCGGCGGAGCGGGACGGGGAGACCGTCGTCGGCGTCGTCGAGGTGCCGATGCGGGGGGAGACGTTCCACGCGGTGCTGGGCGGCGGTGCGTACGCGGGCGGGCAGCGGCTCCGCTGCCGTCCCGACGCGCCGCTGGACCAGTCGCTGGTCTCCACCGGCTTCAACTACGTCACCGCCGTCCGCGACCACCAGGCGGAGGTGGCCCGGCGGCTCATCCCGCAGCTCAGGGACATCCGGCGCGGTGGGTCGGCCGCCGTCGACCTGTGCGACGTGGCGGCCGGGCGGCTCGACGGGTTCTTCGAGCGGGGGCTCCACCCGTGGGACCTCGCGGCCGGCGACCTGATCGCGCGCGAGGCGGGCGCGGTGACCGGCGGGCGGCCCGGGGAGCGGCCCTCGTACGACCTGACGGTGGCGGCCACGCCCGGGGTGTTCGCGCGGCTCCAGGGGCTGCTGGAGGAGCTGGGGGCCTGGCACGACTAGGGTGCCGGCCCTGTGGGCGGGGGCGGCCGTGGGGCTCGGGGACGGATCGGCGCCGCTGCGGGTACGCCGTGGTTCTCCGCGCGGGTCCACGCGCCCCTTCTCGGGGTGCCCCGGTCCGTTGGTCCTCGGGTGCGGCGAGAGCGGTGGCCGGCCGCGCGGCTCCCCGCGCCCCTGAGGGTGGCCCCTTCGGTTGGCGCGGCTCTTCGGCTTCGGCGTGCGGAAGGGCCCCGCGACCCGGGTGGAGGTCGCGGGGCCCTGTCGGCCTGTTCGGTCAGCTGCCGGAGACTCCGGCCTCGATGCCCGGCGCGCCTACCTCCACGCCGTGCTCGGCGGCGAGGCGGTGGAGGTCGTCCAGCTCGCCCTGCTCCACGTCGGCAAGGAAGTCGTCCCCGGTTTCGCGCGCCCGCGTCAGGTCGGACTCGGTCGCCCTTATGCGCTGCAGAAGGCCTGCGGTGAATGCGTCCATAGTTGCGCCCCCTCGTCCTGGGTCGTCGGTGGTGGCACGGGGTGTGCCCTGGAAAGGGAAGCGATCACGTATCCTTGCGGCCCGCGGAGCGGGTCGTGGCACGCCACATACAAAGCGTGATCTCGGGTGTAACCGTCGTCATCCCCGTGCGCGCGGCGGCGGAAACCTCACCCGGCGAGAAAATTCACGAGCCCGGGGCGCCCCCGGCCGGCCGGGCGTCTTACCGCCGGTTTATGACCGAAAGAGGCAGGATGGAGGCCTCACCCCCACAGGTTTCCGCCCGCGAGGCGCCGGGTCCCGGGGCCGTTCGGCCCCGGCCCGCGCCCCTGCGGGCCCATCAGCGGGCACACACAAGGAGGAGCGACGTGCGTGTACTCGTCGTCGAGGACGAGCAACTGCTCGCCGACGCGGTGGCCACCGGGCTGCGCCGGGAGGCCATGGCCGTCGACGTGGCGTACGACGGCGCCGCCGCGCTGGAGCGGATCGGCGTGAACGACTACGACGTCGTCGTCCTCGACCGTGACCTGCCGCTCGTCCACGGCGACGACGTCTGCCGCAAGCTGGTCGATCTCGGCATCCCCACCCGGGTCCTGATGCTCACCGCATCGGGCGACGTCAGTGACCGGGTGGAGGGCCTGGAGATCGGCGCGGACGACTACCTGCCGAAGCCGTTCGCCTTCACCGAGCTCATCGCGCGCGTGCGGGCCCTCGGGCGGCGCACGAGCCTGCCGCTGCCGCCCGTCCTGGAGCGTGCCGGAATCAAGCTCGACCCCAACCGCCGGGAGGTCTTCCGGGACGGCAGGGAGGTGCAGCTCGCCCCGAAGGAGTTCGCCGTCCTCGAGGTGCTGCTGCGCAGCGAGGGAGCCGTCGTCTCCGCGGAGCAGCTCCTGGAGAAGGCCTGGGACGAGAACACCGACCCGTTCACCAATGTCGTGCGGGTGACCGTGATGACGCTGCGCCGCAAGCTCGGCGAGCCCGCCGTCATCGTCACCGTGCCCGGCTCCGGCTACCGGATCTGATCCCGGTGGCCGCAACCCCCGCGCCGCCCACGGCGCCTCCCAAGCCCACCTGGGACCCCAGACGGCCCGACCCGTTCCCGTGGCTGCGTCCGACCATTCGCATACGCCTGACGCTGCTGTACGGGGGCATGTTCCTGATCGCCGGCATCCTGCTGCTGTCGATCATCTATCTGCTGGCCGCGCAGGCGGTGCACGTCGGCAACGAACTCCCGTTCAAGATCGTGTCGGGCCGGGTGACGGTCTCCAGTGACGCCTGCCCGCAACTGAGCTCCTCCACGGTTTCGCCGGACGAACTCAACGCCGCCCTGAACGCCTGCGTCAACCAGCAGCGGCACGAGGCGCTGGACAACCTCCTCAGCCGGTCCCTGCTGGCCCTGCTGGGCCTCGCCGTGATCGCGTTCGCCTTCGGGTACGCCATGGCCGGCCGGGTGCTGTCACCGCTCGGCCGGATCACCAGGACCGCTCGGAGAGTGGCCGGATCCGATCTGTCCCGGCGCATTGAGCTGGACGGTCCGGACGACGAGCTGAAGGAGCTGGCCGACACCTTCGACGACATGCTGAACCGTCTGGAGCGGGCCTTCACCGCCCAGCAGCGCTTCGTCGGGAACGCCTCGCACGAGCTGCGCACACCGCTCGCGATCAACCGCACCCTCCTCGAGGTGCAGCTCGCCGATCCGAACGCGCCCCCCGAGCTCCAGCAGCTCGGCAAGACCCTGCTCGCCACGAACGAGCGCAGCGAGCAACTGGTCGAGGGCCTGCTGCTGCTCGCCCGCAGCGACAACCAGATCGTGGAGCGCGGCCCGGTCGACCTGGCGGAGGTCGCCTCCCGGGCGATCGACCAGGTGCGCACGGAGGCGGACCAGGCGGGAGTGCGGATCCGGGGCACGCGGGCGCCGGTGGTGGTGCAGGGCAACGGCGTCCTGCTGGAGCGGATCGCACTCAACCTGGTGCAGAACGCGGTGCGCTACAACGTCACCCAGGACGGCTGGGTGGAGGTGACGACCGAGGCCCGGCACGGACAGGCGGTGCTGCTGGTGGCGAACACCGGACCCGTGGTGCCGGCCTATGAGATCGACAACCTCTTCGAGCCGTTCAGGCGGCTGCGCACCGAGCGCACGGGCAGTGACAAGGGCGTCGGACTCGGCTTGTCGATCGCGCGCTCGGTGGCCCGTGCGCACGGCGGCTGGATCAGTGCGGAGCCCCGCGAGGGGGGTGGGCTTGTGATGCGCGTCACCCTCCCGATGTGAGACGGCCGTGCTCTTTTCGTCATCTTTTCTCGCGCACGTGTTCGCTTTCCGCGGAAAATTCGAGACCTGTTTCCGAGGTTGTGGTGTGTGATCGATCACATGAGGGGCATTCGATGTGCCTACGCTCTGTGGTCGGCCACACCGTTGGAAAGCCGGGAAAATCCGGGTTTCCAGGGGCGCTGATCACGGGAAGTACACGGGGTGGCGCTCGTGAACCACGGCACCGGGACCGTGTACGGTGCCCTTCGCCATCCCAGCCGATCACCCGTGAGGGGGTCGGTTGGGTGTCGATTGAGTAACAGACCTTGATGTGAGGCAAAATCTCCGCCTCGGGTCGGGCACAAGTCCGGCCTCTCACGCGTTACGTGCGCTGGAGACACCACAGACACCCAGAGGGGGAGACAGATATGGCAACGGATTACGACACCCCACGCAAGACCGATGACGACCTCAACGAGGACAGCATCGAGGAGCTGAAGGCCCGGCGGAACGACAAGTCCACCTCGACCGTCGACGTGGACGAGTTCGAGGCCGCGGAAGGCCTGGAGCTGCCCGGCGCCGACCTCTCCAACGAGGAGCTGGCGGTCCGGGTGCTGCCCAAGCAGCAGGACGAGTTCACCTGCATGAGCTGCTTCCTGGTCCACCACCGCAGCCAGCTGGCCCGCGAGAAGAACGGCCAGCCGATCTGCCGCGACTGCGACTGAGGCGGGGTCGGCCGTGACCGGCCAGGACCCCCACCACAGGCGCCGCTTGTGGGGGCGTGGCCCCCGTGAGCGGGAAGCGGCCCCAGGGTCGTCCCGGGGTGCGCAGGACGACGAGCGAGGCCGGCAGGCCTCGCTCGAGGCGGCGGACGGGATCCGCTCCATGGAAGGGGCGGACGAGATCCGCTCAGCAGAAGACCAGAGGGCACCAGGAGCCGCGGGCACACCGGTGACCTCCGGCCCGCCGGCCGGCCCGCAGCGCCGGGACGACATACCGGCGGACCTCCGCAAGCCGCCCGCACCGGGCGCCGTGGAAAGGACGGACGACACCATGCCGGCCCAGACAGCGCCCCTGATCGGGCGGCGCATCGCGGCCGTCAGGGACGGGGTGCGCAGGAGCGGCGACCGAGCCAGGGCCACCGTCGGGTACCTCACCGACCGGATCATCGACATAGCCCCCCGGATCCCGGTGCGCGACCTGACGACCCTCCGTAAGCAGTTCCCGGGCCTGACGGCTGACGAGATCGCCGACAAGCTCATCTCCGGCGCCGCGAACGGCACCTCCACCGTGGGGGCCGGTATCGGCGCCTTCGCCATGCTGCCGGTGCCCCCGGCGCTGCCCACCGAACTGGCCGCCGAGGTGACCGGCGTGGCCGCGATCGAGCTGAAGCTGATCGCCGAGCTCCACGAGGTCTACGGGCGCCGCCCGGCCGGCGGGCTCAGGCAGCGCAGCGCCGCCTACCTGACCTCCTGGTCGGAGGAGCGCGGCATCGACGTCAGCAAGCCGTGGACGCTGAACGGTGCCCTCGGCAGCCATGTGAGGCGCGAGCTGCGCCAGCAGATCACCAAGCGCATGGTGCGCAATCTTCCGAACCTGATGCCGCTCATGGTCGGTGCGGCCGTGGGCGCCGTGATGAACCGCCGGGACACCCGCAGGCTCGCCGAGCGTATTCGCGCGGATCTGCGGCGTGATCAGGTGCCGTGGGCGGCGTTGCCGCCGTTGCCGCCGTTGGAGAAGCCGGCGGATGTGCTGCCGCCCGGCAGCGTTCCCGGGGAGGCCGAGCCTCCGTTGCCGGGAGCGGGCTCCTAGGGGGCTTCTGATGGATCTCCGCGGCGTCGCCTCACGGGGGTGGAGCCGCCCCCGTCCCCGCGCCGATGGGGCTGAGGGCTGAGCTTGGCCGTTCGGCGGGGTGGGCCGGTCCGGGGCTGGTCAGTCGGTCCGGGACTCGGAGGCCGTTCGTGCCTGGGCGAGGGCTGCTGCCAGGCGTTCGGGGGAGCGTGTCGACAGGTACGCGTAGGGGGTCGGGTCATCCGGGTCGGTGATCTCCACACGGAGTGCGGTCGGCACATAGCTGCGCAGGAGCATGAACGCGCGCGGGTCCGCCTTGTGGGTGCGCCACGCCTGGGCCTCCTCCCGCCCGAGGACCTCCGCGGCGCCCAGCGCGCTCACCGGGATCCGGGCCTCGCCGGCGACCAGGGAGCCCGCCACCACCCGGATCCGCACCGAGCCGTACGAGCTGGTCACCACGGCGGCCACGGCCGTGCCGCCGACCAGGCCCCCAAGGGCGGGCGGCAGTCCGAAGGGCAGCGCGATGAGCGCCGCCGCGACGCCGACCAGGAAGCAGACCACCCACCAGGAGCGGGGCGCGGTCAGACGTTCGTCGAAGACGATGGCGGAGGGCTGCATGCGTCAAGCTTGGCATGGCGCATATGCCGGATCGCGCGCAGGGCGCCGGGGCGCGGGGCACTCAAAGCTTCGGCGGGTAAGGTCTGCGCCTGTGAGTAGTGGACCGGATCCGGCGCGCCAGCGCCTTCGAGGCGAATCCGTCAGCCGTACGAGGGGCCCGGTGCCCTCTGCCGGTGCGGAGCCCGTCCAGCGCCAGGAGCTTCCCGTGCAGGTCAGGCGCGTCGATCCGGACGTGCCCCTGCCGTCCTACGCGCATCCCGGGGACGCCGGCGCCGACCTGCGGACCACCGAGTCCTGCGAGCTCGCCCCCGGTGAGCGGGCCGTGCTGCCCACCGGTGTTTCCCTCGCGCTGCCCGAGGGGTACGCGGCCTTCGTGCACCCCCGTTCGGGGCTCGCAGCGCGCTGCGGTGTCGCCATGGTGAATGCCCCGGGGACGGTGGATGCCGGGTACCGTGGAGAGATCAAGGTGATCGTGGTGAATCTCGACCCGCGCGAGTCCGTGCGGTTCGAGCGCTTCGACCGGGTTGCCCAACTGGTCGTCCAGCGGGTGGAGAAGGTGCGCTTCCAGGAGGTCGCGGAGCTTCCCGACTCGGCCCGGGCCGACGGGGGCTTCGGTTCCACCGGCGGCCACGCCGCTCTGAGCGGTGACGACGGTGGGCATGTGGGTGGGAATCGATACGCTTCGGTCGTATCTGACCGGGAAGGACAGTGACGTGTTCGGACGTCGCAAGAAGAAGGACCCCGCCGACGGCGCCGTGGACACGGTGGACGAGGCCAGCGAGGCCGAGCAGGTCGACGACGTCGCGGAAGGCGATGCAGCCGAGGACACCGAGCGTGAGCGCGTGAGGCTGGAGCCCGAGCCGCGCCCCGACGGCCCCTGGGACCGCAGCGAGGTCAGCAACCCGGGCGAGGGCCGTGTCGACCTGGGCGGCCTCTTCGTGCCCGGGGTCGACGGCATGGAGCTGCGCGTGGAGGTCGCCGGCGACTCGATCGTCGCCGCGACCGTCGTCCTCAAGGACAGCGCGATTCAGCTGCAGGCGTTCGCCGCCCCGAAGCGCGAGGGCATCTGGAGCGAGGTCCGCGAGGAGATCGCCACCGGCATCACCCAGCAGGGCGGCGTCATCGACGAGGTCGAGGGCCCGCTGGGCTGGGAACTGCGCGCCCAGGTGCCGGTGCAGCTTCCGGACGGCAAGGGCGGCTTCCAGGTGGTCCGGTTCGTCGGTGTGGACGGGCCCCGCTGGTTCCTGCGCGGGGTGATCTCCGGGCAGGGCGCGGTGCAGCCCCAGGCGGCCGGCCTGCTGGAGCAGATCTTCCGCGACACGGTCGTGGTGCGGGGCGAGGGGCCGATGGCGCCCCGCGACCCCATCGTGCTGAAGCTGCCGAACGACGCACAGATGGTGCCCGAAGGCGTCCAGCAGGAGGAGCAGGCCGGCTCCCGGTTCTCCGGCGGCATGGGCCAGCTCGCCCGCGGCCCGGAGATCACCGAGGTCCGCTGAGCCTCGCGTCAACGCCGCCCCGTAAAGGGTGCCGCGCCGGGTGCGTATGGTGGCGAAGGGGCGCGGGGAACGGCGCGCCAAGCCGCGACGAACCGGGGGCGGCGACGACCCGCGGGTCGCCACTGACGCAACGCAACAGCCGCGACGCAACGGAGCAGCCGTGACGCAACGGAACGGCCGCGACACAACGGAGCAGCCCCGGTCGAACGGGGTCACCGCCAAGCACGGCAACTGGGCCGTACTCCCTGAAGGGGGTGCGGCCCGGCCGTGTGTCGGGCCAGGGACAAGCCTTTCACGTATATGAACAACAGGAGAGCCGCCCCCTCCTCTTGACGGACGTCTGGTCCATACCTATGGTCACCCGTCAACCGTGAGTGTTCAGAACTCCACGCATCGTTCATATACGAGAACGGATGGCTCCCCACCATGCCAGACACTCCCGCACCCCCCACCGCCCCGCCCCCCGGCCACCGCAGACCACGCCGGACGCTGCTCCTCGCCGTCGCGGGCGTCACGACCGCCCTCGTGGCCACCCTCCTCGCCTGGCCCGGCGCGGACCGGGCCGACGCCGCGCCCACCGCGTTCGTGCACCCCGGAGTGGTCGTCTCCCAGGCCCAGCTGGACTTCACCCGCCAGAAGGTCAACGCCGGCGAGCAGCCCTGGAAGGGCGCCTACGACCAGATGACAGCGAGCAAGTACGCCGACCTGGCCCGCCAGGCCAAGCCGCGCGCCATCGTCGAGTGCGGCTCCTACTCCAACCCGAACTACGGCTGTACCGACGAGCGCGAGGACGCCATCGCCTCGTACACCGACGCCCTCGCCTGGTACATCACGCGGAACGCCGCCTACGCCAAGAAGTCCATCGAGCTGATGGACGCCTGGTCCGGCACGATCCAGGACCACACCAACAGCAACGCCCCGCTCCAGACCGGCTGGGCCGGCTCGTCCTGGGCCAAGGCCGCCGAGATCATCAAGTACACGTACGACGGCGGCTGGCCGAACGAGAGCCGGTTCGCCACCATGCTGGGCGACGTCTACCTGCCTGAGATCATCAACGGCTCCAACTCCAACGGAAACTGGGAGCTGACGATGATGGAGGCCGCCACCGGCATCTCCGTCTTCCTGGACGACCAGACGTCGTACGACAAGGCGATGAACAAGTTCATGGGCCGGGTGCCCGCCTACATCTACCTGGACTCCGACGGCACCCTGCCCAAGACGGCACCCGGCAGCGGCCTGGACACCCGGGACAAGATCATCAACTACTGGCAGGGCCTGAGCACCTTCGAGAACGGCGTCACCCAGGAGACCTGCCGCGACTTCACGCACACCGGCTACGGCATCTCCTCCATCTCGCACGTCGCCGAGACCAGCCGCATCCAGGGCCACGACCTCTACACCGGTGACATCGGCACCCGCCTGCGGTACGCCCTCGGCTTCCAGTCCAAGTACGAGCTGGGCGCGGCGCCGCCGAGCTGGCTGTGCGGCGGCTCCGTCAACCGCGGCCTCGGCCCGGTCACCGAGGTCGGCTTCAACGCCCTGCACAACCGACTCGGCAACGCGATGGACAACACCCAGAAGCTCACCCTGCAGAACCGCCCTGCGGGCACCAACAACCTGTTCGTCGCCTGGGAGACCCTCACCCACGGGGACAATCCCAACTGACCGACGCCCACCGCGTGAGCATTGCCCCGGCCGGGCGCCGTGACGATACTGGCGCCCGGCCCGTCCGGCTGCCACGGGACCGGCCGGCCACAGGACGCCCGCCGGTGGCGGGGGAGCGGGGGACACATGGCGGGCGACGACGGCGGCACGCCCGCGGCACGGGGCGTCCCCGGGGCCCCGGGCGCCCACGAGGGCGTACCGCACGCCCATGGACGGTCGGGCGCACCCGGAGCACCGGGGGTCTCCGGAGCACCGGGCACCTCCGGAGCACCGAGCTCCCCTGGAGCAGCGAGCTCCCCCGTCGCGGCGGATCCGGAGCCGATGGTGCGTGCCGAGGGCCTGCACCGTTCCTACGGCAGCGGCCCCACCGCCGTGCACGCCCTGCGCGGCGTCTCCTGCACCGTCCCGCGCGGGGAACTGGTCGCCCTCAGGGGCCGCTCAGGCTCCGGCAAGACCACCCTGCTCAACATCGTCGGCGGGCTCGACACCCCGGACGCGGGCCGCGTCACCGTGGACGGGCTCGATCTCGCCGCGCTCGGCGAGAAGGAACTGCTGGAGCTGCGCCGGGACCGCATCGGCTTCGTCTTCCAGTCCTTCGGGCTGATCCCGATACTGACCGCGGCCGAGAACGTCGGCATTCCCCTGCGGCTGCGCAGGACGGAGCCGCGGGTCCGCGAGGAGCGCGTCGCGCTGCTGCTCGACCTGGTCGGTCTCGGCGAGCACGCCGCGCAGCGGCCCGGGGAGCTGTCGGGCGGCCAGCAACAGCGCGTCGCGATCGCGCGTGCGCTCGCCAACGGGCCGTCCCTGATCATCGCCGACGAGCCGACCGGGCAGCTCGACGCCGAGACCGGCCAGGCCGTCATGGAGCTGTTGCGCGCGGTGGTGCGCAGTGAGGGCGCGACCGTGCTGGTGGCCACGCATGACGCTGCGTTGTTGGGGCTGGCCGATCGGGTGCTCGAACTCAGGGACGGGGAGGTCGTCGCGTTCACGGGTGGCGGGGGACGTGCGGCTCGCTCCGCGTGACGCGGCGTTCCCTCGCCTCGTTGCCGTGTTGCCGTGTTTCCCCGTCGCCTCTGCCGGGCTGCGCCCGCGTCGGGCCTACGGCCCGAACCCCTTGCGGTCTCGTTTCGGCCGTCGGCCGGTGGGGGCTGGTCGCGCAGTTCCCCGCGCCCCTGGGGGGCTCCCCCCTGCGGTCTCGTTTTCGGCCGCGGGGCGGTGGGAGCTGGTCGCGCAGTTCCCCGCGCCCCTGAGCAGTCCCGCGCCCCTGGAGGTCCCCCGCGGCCCCTGAGGGGTCCGCGCCTTTGGGGGCCCCGCGGTGCTGAGGGGCTCCGTGTCCCCGGTGGGGCCGGAAACCGACCTCGGCGTGGGGTGCTTGTGAGGGCGGCAGAGAATGGGGGCATGGGACGCGGCAGGCTCAGGATCTACCTCGGTGCTGCGCCGGGTGTGGGCAAGACGTATGCCATGCTCGCGGAGGCGCACCGGCGTCAGGAGCGCGGCACCGATGTCGTCGTGGGCCTGGTGGAGCACCACGGCAGGCCCCGCACCGAGGTCATGCTGCACGGTCTGGAGACCGTGCCGCGCCGGACCCTCGTATACCGCGACTGCGCCTTCACCGAACTGGACGTGGACGCGGTGCTGGCCCGCCGTCCGGCCGTGGCGCTGGTGGACGAGTTGGCGCACGGCAATGTGCCGGGGTGCCGGAACGCGAAGCGGTGGCAGGACGTGGAGGAGTTGCTGCGGGCGGGGATCGACGTGGTCTCGACGGTCAACATCCAGCATCTGGAGTCGTTGGGTGACGTGGTGGAGTCGATCACGGGGGTGCGGCAGCAGGAGACGGTGCCCGACGAGGTGGTGCGCCGTGCGGACCAGATCGAGTTGGTCGACATGGATCCGCAGGCGTTGCGGCGCCGTATGGCGCACGGCAACATCTACCGGCCGGAGAGCATCGACGCCGCGCTCTCGCACTACTTCCGGCCCGGCAACCTGACCGCGCTGCGGGAGTTGGCGCTGCTGTGGGTGGCCGACCGGGTCGACGCCTACCTCCAGCGTTACCGCGGTGAGCACGGGATCCGCTCCACGTGGGGCGCTCGCGAACGCATCGTGGTGGGCCTGACCGGGGGTCCGGAGGGGCGCACCCTCATCCGCCGTGCGGTACGCCTGGCCGAGAAGGGCGCCGGCGGCGAAGTCCTGGCCGTCTACGTCTCGCGCAGTGACGGGTTGACGGCCGCGTCGCCGAAGGAGCTGGCGGTGCAGCGGGCGCTGGTGGAGGACCTGGGCGGCACCTTCCACCACGTCGTCGGCGATGACGTGCCCGAGGCCCTGCTCGCCTTCGCCCGCGGCCACAACGCCACCCAGATCGTCCTCGGCTCGTCCCGCCGCAAGACCTGGCAGTACGTCTTCGGGCCCGGCGTGGGCGCCACCGTCGCCCGCGACTGCGGGCCCGACCTGGACGTGCACATCGTGACCCACGACGAGGTCGCCAAGGGCCGGGGCCTGCCCGTCGCACGCGGCGCGCCGCTCGGCCGCGGCCGGACCGCGGGCGGCTGGGCCACCGGCGTGGCCGGGCCCGCGCTGCTCGCCCTGCTGCTCTCCCGCACCGGCGTCGACCCCGGCCTCGCCAACGACATGCTGCTCTTCCTCGCCCTCACGGTCGCCACCGCCCTGCTCGGCGGTCTTGCTCCCGCGCTGGCCTCCGCAGCCGTCGGCTCTGTGCTGCTGAACTGGTTCTTCACCTATCCGACGCACCGGGTCACCATCGCCGACCCGCAGAACATCGTCGCCATCGTGGTCTTCGTGGCGGTCGCCGTCGCCGTCGCGTCCGTGGTGGACCTGGCGGCCCGTCGTGCCCAGCAGGCGGCCAGGCTGCGTGCCGAGTCGCAGGTGCTGTCGTCCCTGGCCTGCAACGTGCTGCGCGGGGAGGCGCCCCTGGCCGCACTGCTGGAGCGGGTCCGCGAGACCTTCGCCATGGACTCCGTGGCGCTGCTCGAGCGTGCGGACGGCCGCACCCCGTGGACCTGTGCGGGCAGGGTGGGGCCCACTCAGCTGTGCCGGCCCGAGGACGCGGACGTGGACCTGCCCATCGGCGACCACATGGCGCTCGCGCTCTGCGGCCGGGTGCTGCCCGCCGAGGACCGCCGGGTGCTCGCCGCCTTCGCCGCCCAGGCCGCCGTGGTCCTGGACCGCCAGCGCCTGGCCGGCGAAGCCGCCCAGGCCCGCACCCTCGCCGAGGGCAACCGCATCCGCACCGCCCTCCTCGCCGCCGTCAGCCACGACCTGCGCACCCCCCTCGCCGGCATCAAAGCCTCCGTCACCTCCCTGCGCTCCCACGACATCGACTGGTCACCCGCGGACCAGGCCGAACTCCTCGCCGGCATCGAAGCCGGCGCCGACCGACTCGACCACCTCGTCGGCAACCTCCTCGACATGTCCCGCCTCCAGACCCGCACCATCACCCCCCTCATCCGCGACACCGACCTCGACGAAGTCGTCCCCATGGCCCTCGGCGGCGTCCCCGAGCACAGCGTCAGCCTCGACATCCCCGAGTCCCTGCCGATGGTCGCCGTGGACCGGGGCCTGCTGGAACGCGCGGTCGCCAACGTCGTCGAGAACGCCGTCAAATACAGCCCCACGGGCGAGCCGGTGCACATCTCCGCCAGCGCGCTCGGCGAGCGGGTCGAGCTGCGGGTCGTCGACCGCGGCCCCGGCGTGCCCGACGACGCCAAGGACCGGATCTTCGCCCCCTTCCAGCGGTACGGGGACGCGCCGCGCGGCGCCGGCGTCGGGCTCGGGCTCGCCGTGGCGCGGGGCTTCGCCGAGGCGATGGGCGGCACACTCGACGCGGAGGACACCCCCGGCGGCGGCCTCACCATGGTGCTCACCCTCCGTGCCGCCACAGATCGCGCCCCGGCCACCGCGGGCGGGCGGGGCGGCACACCCCCACAACCTCAGACCGACAGAACTGGTAGGTGACGATGACCCGGGTGCTCGTGGTCGACGACGAACCGCAGATCGTGCGCGCGCTCGAGCTCAACCTCAGGGCGCGCGCGTACGAGGTCGACTCGGCCGGCGACGGCGCCACGGCGCTCCGGCTCGCCGCCGACCGGCACCCCGACGTGGTCGTGCTGGACCTGGGCCTGCCCGACATGGACGGCGTGGACGTGATCAGGGAGCTGCGGCGCTGGACGCGGGTGCCGGTGCTGGTGCTGTCGGCCCGGCACAGCTCCGACGAGAAGGTCCAGGCGCTGGACGCCGGCGCCGACGACTACGTCACCAAGCCGTTCGGCATGGACGAGCTGCTGGCCAGGCTCCGCGCCGCCGTCCGCCGCGCCGAGCCGCCCGGGGCCGAGGGCGACTCCATCGTGGAGGTGGACGGGTTCACCGTCGACCTGAACGCCAAGAAGGTGCACCGGGACGGCCGTGACGTCCGCCTCACCCCGACCGAATGGCACCTGCTGGAGGTCCTCGTCAGGAACGCGGGCCGGCTGGTCGGGCAGAAGCAGCTCCTCAAGGAGGTGTGGGGGCCCTCGTACGAGACCGAGACCAACTATCTTCGGGTCTACATGGCGCAGCTGCGCCGCAAGCTGGAGGAGAACCCTTCACACCCCCGGCACTTCATCACGGAGCCGGGCATGGGCTACCGCTTCGAGCGGTAGCCCGGCTCCGCCCCGCCTGCGGCGGCCACCGGGCCGAGCCCCTCGCGGTGGGTTCGTCCGGCCACCGGCCGTCCCTCACGGCCCGAAGGGCGTGGGAGGTGCCTCCAGGACACGGCCCCGCGCCGCGCCGGGGTGCGGCCGGGCAGGATGACCTACGCCCAGCCGCCCGACCACGGCCCCACGCCGCACCGGGTCGCAGCTCCCCGAGGGGGAGTGGGGCGCCGGGTGCCCCGGGTACGCTTTCCCGTATGAGTGGTGATCCCCGTTCCGGAAAGCGGACGGGCCGGCTGCGGCGGATGCTCGACCGGCTGGCCGACATCTCCGCGTCCCAGGAGGACCTGGAGTCGGAGGAGCTGCGCGAGGACAGCGCGACCACGGGGTGCACCCGTATCGGTGACAGCCACGACCGACAGATGGTCACCGTAACTGGTACCTTGCGCACGGTCACTCTGCGGCCACGGGCCGGAGTCCCGGCCCTGGAGGCGGAACTCTTCGACGGTTCGGCCGCCCTGGACGTGGTGTGGCTCGGCAGGCGCTCCATCGTGGGAATCGAACCGGGCCGCAAGCTGATCGCCTCGGGCCGCGTCTCGATGAGCCGGGGCCGCCGGGTGCTGTTCAACCCGAAGTACGAACTCAGACCGCTCGGACGGGAGTAGCCGGTGACGTCCCTCGACAAGCCGACCGACCACGGATCCCCGGGGGACGACCGCGGGGCCCCGCAGCAGGCGACGGGGTCAGCCGGCTCCACCGAGGCACCGGGACCGGCAGGTGCCACCGAGGCCACCGGCAAGGCCGGAACCACCGGCTCCGCGGAGGCCAGGGCCGTCACCGAGGCCGCCCTCTTCGAGGCGTTCGGCGGCGTGCGGGGCATGGTGGAGACCGTCGTGCCCGGCCTGCTGTTCGTGGCGATCTACACGGTCGACAAGAACATGAAGCTCTCGGCCGTCGCGGCGCTCGCCGTCTCGCTGCTGCTGGTCGTCGTCCGCCTGGTGCGCCGCACCACGGTGAAGCACGCCTTCAGCGGCGTCTTCGGGGTCGCGTTCGGCGTCGTCTTCGCGATGATGACCGGCAACGCCAAGGACTTCTACCTGCCCGGGATGGTCTACACCCTGGGCCTCGCCGTCGCCTACATCGCCACCGCGATGGCCGGGGTGCCGCTGATCGGCCTGATCCTCGGCCCGGTCTTCAAGGAGAACCTCTCCTGGCGGACCAGGAACCCGGGCCGCAAGCGCGCCTACACCAAGGCCAGCTGGGCCTGGGGCCTCATCCTGCTCGCCAAGTGCGCGATCCTCTTCCCGCTCTACTGGTGGGCCGACACCACCCAGCTCGGCTGGGTGCTGGTGGCACTGAAGATCCCGCCGTTCCTGCTGGCGGTCTGGCTGACCTGGGTGTTCCTGGTCAAGGCGCCGGCGCCGATCGACGTCTTCGCGGAGATGGAGGCGGAGGAGCGGGCCGAGGCCCGCTCCCGGGCCTCGGAGGGGATCGACGAGGTCGGCGCCCCGAGTGGCCCGGGTGGCCCCGGCGCCCCGGACGGCGCGACGGCCGTGGGCCGGGCCCCCGCCGACGAGCGACCGGGCCGCCACCGGCGCGCACCGTAGGGGCGCGGGGGACCGCGCGCGCCACCACGAGGCGCCTGCGGCGGGCCACTGTCCCGAGCCCCTTGCGGTCCGGTTCTTGACCGCCGGCCGTCCCCCACTGCCTGAAGGGCGGGGGGCGCCCCGAGTCCGGTCGCTTCCCCACTGCCTCAAGGGCCACTGCCCCAAGGGTCACTGCCTGAAGGGCGTGGGGGTGCCCCCCATCCCCGCGTCCCGACGGCGTGGACGGGACGTCAGTCGCCCGTCTCCTCCGCCCTCCGCACGGAGAGCAGGTCCTCAAGCTGCTCCTCCCGCGCCTGTGCCGCCACGAACAGCAACTCGTCGCCGGGTTCCAGCGAATCGTCCCGGGACGGGACGAGCACGCGGTTGCCGCGGATGATGGTGACCAGGGACGTGTCCTCGGGCCACTGCACCTCGCCGACCTGAGTGCCCGCGAGCGCTGACTCGGGAGGCAGCGTCAGCTCGACCAGGTTGGCGTCGCCGTGGCTGAAGCGCAGCAGCCGCACCAGGTCGCCGACGCTCACCGCCTCCTCCACCAGCGCCGACATCAGCCGCGGCGTCGACACGGCGACGTCCACGCCCCACGCCTCGCTGAAGAGCCACTCGTTCTTCGGATTATTGACGCGCGCAACCACCCTCGGCACGCCGTACTCCGTCTTGGCGAGCAGCGAGACGACGAGGTTGACCTTGTCGTCGCCGGTCGCGGCGATCACGACGTTGCAGCGCTGCAGCGCCGCCTCGTCCAGCGAGGTGATCTCGCAGGCGTCGGCGAGCAGCCACTCCGCCTGGGGCACCCGCTCGACGGAGATCGCCGTCGGCGCCTTGTCGATCAGGAGCACCTCGTGCCCGTTCTCCAGCAGCTCCCCGGCGATGGAGCGGCCCACCGCGCCGGCTCCCGCAATGGCGACCCTCATCAGTGACCGCCTTCCTCGGGGCCCTCGGCGAAGGCCGCCTCCACCGTGGAGACGTCCTCCGTGCGCATCATCACATGGACGAGATCACCCTCCTGCAGCACCGTCTGCGAGGTGGGCAGGACGGCCTCGCCGAGTCGGGTGATGAACGCCACCCGCACCCCGGTCTCCTCCTGGAGCTCGCTGATCCGGTGCCCCACCCAGGCCGGGGAGGTGTGCACCTCGGCGAGCTGCACCCCGCCGGTCGGGTCCCGCCACAGCGGCTCGGCGCCGGACGGCAGCAGGCGGCGCAGCATCTGGTCGGCGGTCCAGCGGACCGTGGCGACCGTGGGGATGCCGAGCCGCTGGTAGACCTCCGCGCGCCGGGGGTCGTAGATACGGGCCGCGACGTTCTCGATGCCGAACATCTCCCGGGCCACCCGCGCGGCGATGATGTTGGAGTTGTCTCCGGAGGACACCGCCGCGAAGGCGCCCGCCTCCTCGATACCGGCCTCACGCAGGGTGTCCTGGTCGTAGCCGACCCCGGTGATACGACGGCCGTTGAACCCGGAGCCCAGCCGGCGGAAAGCCGTGGGGTCCTGGTCGACCACGGCGACCGTGTGCCCCTGTTGCTCCAAGGTCTGGGCGAGAGCGGAACCCACTCTGCCGCAGCCCATGATCACGATGTGCACCTGACCTCTACCCCGCAGTCCTTCTCATCCGGCTGACCTGCGAAGACAACCTGCCGACTCCTCCCTGGGAAGTCTGCCAGGCCGCAACGAGGCAACCGCGTACGGCGTTGCCGGGAGATGAGCTTATGACGCCGACACCTCTCACCGTCATCGGCGGGCCGTGGGAGCCGGATCGGACGCCACCCCGGACACCCGCGGACAGGCGCGTCGGCCCCGCGGCGCGACCCGTCGGCACCGCTTCGGCACCGATCGGCACCGCACCGGCGCCGCACCGACACCGCACAGGGACCGCATCGGCACGCACGACACCGGCGAAGCGTCAGCGGCGCCATCGGCGGTGGCACCGGCGACGGCCTCAGCGGCGCCGCGGCAGGCGGTGCAGCAGCGCCGTACGGATGACGCCGCCGTCCACCTCCACGACCATGTACGTGCAGTACGGCTGCCGGCGCCGGTCGGTCGGCGAGCCCGGGTTCAGCAGCCGCAGCCCGCCCGGCGCGGTGCTGTCCCAGGGGATGTGACTGTGCCCGAAGACCAGCACGTCGAGGTCGGGGAAGCGCTCCGCGCACCGCCGCTCACGCCCCACCGCGCCCCCGGTCTCGTGCACGACCCCGAACCGCAGACCGCCCAGCTCCGCGCGCGCCACCTCCGGCAGCCGGGCCCGCAGCGCCGGCCCGTCGTTGTTCCCGTACACCCCGATCACCCGCCGTGACTCCGCCTCCAGCAGGTCGAGCACGGTGACGTCCACCCAGTCGCCCGCATGCAGCACGGCATCGGCGCGGCCCGCCTCGGCGAGCAGCGCGGCGGGCAGCTCCCGGGCGCGCTGCGGCACGTGGGTGTCGGCGGTCAGCAGCAGACGCATACCTCACCCCTTCCCTCTCACCGCACGCCCACCCGTCCTTCCCCTCTCGGGAGCGCGCCCCGGTTTCCCACCGGAGCGCACCCGCCGGCGGGTGATCCGACGAGACCGGCGGATGACTCCGAAGGGAGGGGGTAGGGGTGTCCGGGCGCCCGTTCGAACGCATACGATCCTCTCCGTGTCCAAACTGACCGACGTGCCCAAACGGATTCTCATTGGGCGCGCACTGCGCAGCGACAGGCTGGGGGAGACCCTCCTCCCGAAGCGCATCGCCCTTCCCGTCTTCGCGTCCGACCCGCTGTCCTCAGTGGCGTACGCTCCCGGTGAGGTGCTGCTGGTCCTGTCCGTCGCGGGTCTGTCGGCGTACCACTTCAGCCCCTGGATCGCGCTGGCGGTCGTCGTCCTCATGTTCACGGTGGTGGCCTCCTACCGCCAGAACGTGCACGCCTACCCGAGCGGCGGCGGCGACTACGAGGTGGCCACCACCAACCTCGGCGCCAAGGCCGGGCTGACCGTCGCCAGCGCGCTGCTGGTCGACTACGTGCTCACCGTGGCGGTGTCGATCTCCTCCGGTATCGAGAACCTCGGCTCGGCCGTCCCCTTCATCGTCGAGCACAAGGTGCTCTGCGCGGTCGCCGTGATCGTGCTGCTGACCCTGATGAACCTCCGCGGGGTCAGGGAGTCGGGCAAGCTCTTCGCGATCCCCACGTATGTGTTCGTCACCGGCGTCTTCGTGATGATCATCTGGGGCGCGTTCCGGGGGCTGGTGCGCGGCGACACGATGCGGGCGCCGACCGCGGACTTCCACATCGTGGCGGAGCACCACGGCCTCGCGGGCTTCGCGCTGGTCTTCCTGCTGCTGAGGGCGTTCTCCTCGGGCTGCGCGGCGCTGACCGGCGTGGAGGCGATCAGCAACGGCGTCCCGGCCTTCCGCAAGCCCAAGAGCAGGAACGCCGCGACCACCCTCGCGATGATGGGCCTGCTGGCCGTCACCATGTTCTGCGGCATCATCGCGCTGGCCATGACCACCGGTGTGCACATGGCCGACGACCCCGCGCACAACCTCCTGGACCACGGCGTCCCGCTCGGCGCCGACTACGAGCAGCACCCGGTGATCTCCCAGGTCGCCGCCGCCGTCTTCGGAGACGGCAGCTTCCTCTTCGTGGTGCTCGCCGCGGCCACCGCGCTGGTGCTCTTCCTCGCCGCCAACACCGCGTACAACGGCTTCCCGCTGCTCGGCTCCATCCTGGCGCAGGACCGCTTCCTGCCCCGTCAGCTGCACACCCGCGGCGACCGGCTCGCGTTCTCGAACGGCATCGTGCTGCTCGCGGGCGCCGCCACCCTGCTGACCGTGCTCTACGGCGCCGACTCGACCCGGCTGATCCAGCTCTACATCGTCGGCGTCTTCGTCTCCTTCACGCTCAGCCAGACCGGCATGGTGCGGCACTGGAACCGCCACCTGCGCACCGAGAAGGACCCGGCCACCCGCCGCAGGATGATCCGCTCGCGCGCCATCAACACCTTCGGCGCCTGCCTCACCGGGCTCGTCCTGGTGGTCGTCCTGGTCACCAAGTTCACCCACGGCGCCTGGGTCGCGGTGCTCGGCATGGTCATCTTCTATGTGACGATGACGGCGATCCGGCGCCACTACGACAGCGTCGCGGAGGAGATCGCCGCCCCCGAGGAGCCGTCCGAGGACACCATGCGGCCTTCCCGGGTGCACTCCATCGTGCTGGTCTCCAAGATCCACCGGCCCACGCTGCGCGCGCTCGCCTACGCCAAGCTGATGCGCACCGACAGCCTGGAGGCGCTGAGCGTCAACGTCGACCCGGAGGAGACCAGGGCGCTCAAGGCCGAGTGGGACAGGCGCGGCATAGACGTCCCGCTGAAGGTGCTCGACTCTCCGTACCGGGAGATCACCCGGCCGATCATCGACTACGTCAAGGGCCTGCGGCGCGACTCGCCCCGGGACGCGGTCAGCGTGATCATCCCCGAGTACGTGGTGGGGCACTGGTACGAGCACCTGCTGCACAACCAGAGCGCCCTGCGGCTCAAGGGCCGGCTGCTGTTCACACCAGGGATCATGGTGACCTCCGTGCCGTACCAGCTGGAGTCGTCGGAGGCCGCCAGGCGCCGGGCCCGCAGACGCCAGGAGTGGCACGCCCCCGGCACGGTGCGGCGGGGCCCGGTGGCGGGCCCCGCGCACGTGGAGAAGCGGCCAACGGAGACGGAAACGGCCAGGGAGACGACGGGGCGGCACTGAGCGCCCCGGAAGGGGCACGGGGCCGTGTCCTGGGGGCAGCTCCGGGAGTAGCGCCCACGCCGTCGAGACGGGGGGCGCGAGCCGGTCGCGACGAACCCGATGGGTGGTCACTGTCCCCAGGGACGCCTTCTGGGCCGGGGCCGCCCTCGGGGCCGGGACGCCTTCCGAGCCGGGGCGCCCTCCGGGTCAAGGTGGTCCTCCGGGCCGAGGCGGTCCTCCGGGGCCGTAGACTGAACGGCCGTCGTCCCCGAATCACCGTCGTCCCTTGAACCCCGTTGCCCCCCGAACCCCCGTTGTCCCCGAATCCCCGAGTGCTTGGAGCCGTCCCGCCATGCAGGCAGAACAGAAGACGTCGCTGGTGGGGGAGGAGTACGAGGTCGAGATCGGCCCCGTGGCCCACGGCGGGCACTGCGTGGCCCGGACCGCCGAGGGCCAGGTGCTCTTCGTCCGGCACGCCCTGCCCGGCGAACGGGTGGTGGCCCGGGTCACCGAGGGCGGTACTGACTCGCGTTTCCTGCGCGCCGACGCCGTTCAGGTCCTTCAGCCGTCCAAGGACCGTATCGAGGCCCCCTGCCCGTATGCGCGCCCCGGCCACTGCGGCGGCTGCGACTGGCAGCACGCCAAGCCGGGGGCGCAGCGCCGTCTGAAGGCCGAGGTGGTCGCCGAGCAGCTCAGGCGGCTCGCCGACCTCACCCCCGAGGAGGCCGGCTGGGACGGCACGGTCGTGCCGGCGCCCGGCGACAAGGTGCCGGCCGGGCAGGTGCCGGCCTGGCGCACCCGGGTGCAGTACGCCGTCGACGAGACCGGGCGCCCGGGCCTGCGCCGGCACCGCTCGCACGAGGTCGAGCCGATCGACCGCTGCCTGATCGCGGCCGAGGGCGTCACCGAGCTGGGCATCGAGAGTCGCACCTGGCCGGGCATGGCCACGGTGGAGGCGATCGCCGCCTCCGGTTCCGGCGACCGGCAGGTGGTGCTCACCCCGCGGCCCGGCGGCCGGCTGCCGCTCGTCGAACTCGACCGGCCGGTGTCGGTGCTGCGGGTCGACGAGCACGACGGCGCGGTGCACCGCGTGCACGGCCGCCCCTTCGTACGGGAGCGCGCCGACGGCCGCACCTGGCGGGTCGGCGCCGGCGGCTTCTGGCAGGTCCACCCCAGGGCGGCCGACCTGCTGGTGGAGGCCGCCATGCAGGGACTGCTGCCGCGCAAGGGCGAGACGGCCCTGGACCTGTACTGCGGCGTGGGCCTCTTCGCGGGCGCACTCGCCGACCGGGTCGGCGAGCAGGGCGCGGTGCTCGGCATCGAGTCGTCGAAGCGTGCGGTGGAGGACGCCCGGCACAACCTCAGGGAGTTCAGCCGGGTGCGCATCGAGCACGGCAAGGTCGAGCAGACGCTGCCGCGCACGGGCATCACCGAGGCCGACCTCATCCTCCTCGACCCGCCCCGCACCGGCGCCGGCCGCGCCACGGTCACCCACCTGACCACCCTCGGCGCCCGCCGCATCGCCTACATCGCCTGCGACCCGGC
Organism: Streptomyces sp. DSM 116793; assembly: GCF_057320905.1. Lineage (NCBI taxonomy): Bacteria > Bacillati > Actinomycetota > Actinomycetes > Kitasatosporales > Streptomycetaceae > Streptomyces > Streptomyces sp. DSM 116793. The sequence goes on from NZ_CM170494.1 coordinate 7,274,052, forward strand.
AGCCCTGGCCCGCGACCTGTCGTACTTCCGCACGGCGGACCGACCGTACCGGGTCCGTATGCTCCGGGCGTTCGATCTGTTTCCGATGACGCATCATGTGGAGTGCGTGGCGATTCTTGAGCCTGCTGGAAAACGCTCCTGACCTGCTGTTCAGGTGGTGTGCGTGATGTGCGCCGTGGGTGTTACGGGCGAAGTCTCTACGCTCAGACAACAGGCGCGTCACCTGCCCGGCGGAGATCCCACGGATGTGCGGGTCGCCAGTGAGCTGCCTGCGGTGTGCAGCTTCGCGGTCAGGACTTGGGCCGGTGGCTTCCGCTCGTGGACATCGGCGGCATCCTTGATGACGCCCGTGTGCACGGCCTCGACCAAGCCGTCTCGTCGGCGACGCTGTAGCCGGCGGCCAAGCCGAGGGGCAGCGATCGGCCGAGCCCCGGCGTCGGCATGTCTGAGCCTCCCGTCCGGACAGGCAGGTAACCCCTGGCGCTCAAGGCAAGGCAAGGCAAGGGGATCAACGTATCGGCACAAACAGCCAGGACGGGCGATGCCCGCGGACTTCCCCGCGCGGGACCGTCTCCACGGCCTCACTGGATGGGTACCGTGCCCGGCTGCGCTGTCGGTGCGATGGCGTCCGCCCGGCCTGTCACCAGCGACGTGCTGGCCACCGCGAGCAGTGCCGCTACCGCCACGGCGACGAACAGGACGCGTGTCCCGCCGAACCAGTCCAGCAGCCAGCCGCCGACATAGGGGCCCAGGATGCCGCCGACACGTCCGAAGCCGAGCATGAAGCCCGCGCCGGTGCCGCGGGCCTGCACCGGATAGGTCACTGCGCAGACGTTGTTGAGCAGGAACTGCCCGCCGATGATGAACAGGCCTGCCGCGCCGACGCCGGTCACGTTGCCCACCGTCGTCCCGGTGAACGCCACCACCAGTGTCGCCAGCGCGCCGAGTCCGCACCACACCATCAGGCTCCGCCGCACCCCGAGGTACCGGTCCGCCACGAAGCCACCGGCCAGGGCGCCCACGATTGACATGCCCTGGAGCACCGCTCCGAAGATGTAGCTGGTCGCGAATCCTTCGTCGCGGTCGATCATCAGTTCGGGCGTCCATGACGACAGGCCGTACACACCGAACAGGAGCAGGAACGACGATGCCCACAGAGCGGCGGTGCGCACCCGGAACGCGGGCGCCAGCACCAGCCGCCAGCTGCCCTTCTCCTCCTGCGCCGTGACCTGGAGCCGCGCCGTCCGGTAGAACTCCGCCCGGTCCGGCCGGGCCCGCGCGAGCAGTCGCGCCGCGTCCTCCTGCCGGCCGCGTGCCACCAGGAACTCGGCCGACTCGGGGAACACCACGAGGTAGACGAGGCCCAGCACGGCCGCGCCGCCGCCGAGGTAGAACAGCACCTGCCAGTCGCCGCCCGCTGTCAGGTTCACACCGGTGACGGCCGCGAGCACACCGCCGAGGCCGAAACCGCCGCCGCCGAGGACCGCGAGCCGGTGGTGCACCCGGTCCGGCAGGTACTCGTTGATGTAGGCGGTGCCGAGCGGCAGCAGCACCCCGAGTCCGAGGCCCGTCAGCGCGCGCAGGGTGATGAAGGAGGCGAACGATGTCCCCCACACCGCCGTCAGCACACTGAACACGCCGGCGATCAGCAGACCCGCTATCAGGGTGGGCCGCCGACCGATCCGGTCTGCCACCACACCGTGTACCAGCGAGCCCACCGCGAACCCGATGAGCCCCGACGAGACGAGGAACCCCGCCGAGCTCGACGACAGGTGCCAGGGCTCCGCCACGAAATGGATCACGTACGAGGGAATGAGGGTGTCGTAGCCGTCGAACATCGTCGCGAGCGCGACCAGTCCGACGAGCATCCAGTGGAACGGGCGCAGCGGGGCCCCGCCCAGTTCTTCACGCACATCTGCCGTCGCCTGTGACACAGAGACCTCCAGGGGGTGCGCCCGACCGGCTCGTCCAGCCTTGGGGGCTGCCTCACCGTAGGCGCGGCATTCACCCTGGGGAACGACATCGTAGAGAAATTCTGCTGGACGCAACAGCGCAGGCCGTTCACAGGTCCGTCGAAGCCGCCTTCGCCGCCGCCAGCACCTCGCGGGCCAGTTCCGGCACCCGGGACCGCGGGCAGCGGGCGCTCGGCGCGGCCACCGCGAGCCCGGCCACCGCGCGCCCCGAGCCGTCCCTGATGCACGCGCCGACCGCGACGATCCCGCGCTCGCTCTCCTCCAGGTTCGTCGCGTACCCCCGGCGGCGGACCGTCGCCAGCTGGCGACGCACCGCGATCCGGTCGACCGCGGGCGCCCCCGGCGAGGCCGGCAGGTTCCGCGGGTACAGGTCGCCCAGCTCCTCCGTGGACAGCTCGGCCAGGAGCGCCTTGCCGCCCGACGTGACGTGCGCGGGCAGCAGCATGCCCACCCGCGAGCCGACGCGCAGCACGTGCGCGGACTCCGCGCAGTCGATGAACCGGGCGCCGTTGCCCTCCAGGACCATCAGGTGGCAGGTCTCGTCGACCGTCCTGTGGAGCCGCTCCAAGTGGTGGTGCAGCAGGGTCCGCAGGTCCTGCGGCGTCGGCCCGGTGCGCACGATCCGCTGGAACGCGGGGCCGGGGCGGTAGGCGCGGTGCGCGTCCTGCGTGGCGAAGTCGCGGGCGCCCAGGGTGCGCAGGAGCCGGTGCGCGGTCGACCGGGCCACGCCCAGGTGCTCGGCCGCCTCGCTCACCCGCACCTCCTGCCGCTCCGCGAGCAGCAGGAGCAGGCGCAGCACGTTGTCGGCGGACTCTACGGGGTACCAGGAATTGTTTCGCACAGAAGAATTATAGAACCGCTGATTCTGCTCAGCGGTCAGTCGTGCCTACCGTGGGACACCCCCCGCCCAGGACCAGGGAGCCGTGGCATGACAGAGACGGACACAGAGCTCAAGCAGCTCTACGAGGACTTCGCGGAAGCGGGCCTGCTTCCGCTGTGGACCCAGCGCGAAGACCTGATGCCGATGACCCCGCAGCCCGCGGCGCACGGCCACGTCTGGCACTGGAGGGACCTCTACCCGATCGCGCAGCGCGCCGGCGAGCTCGTGCCCGTCGGCCGCGGCGGCGAGCGCAGGGCCATCGCCCTGGCCAACCCCGGCCTGTCGGGGGAGCCGTACGCGACCCCGACGCTGTGGGCCGCCGTGCAATACCTCGGCCCCCGCGAGGTCGCCCCCTCCCACCGGCACTCCCAAGGCGCGTTCCGTTTCGTCGTCGAGGGCGAGGGGGTGTGGACCGTGGTGGACGGTGACCCCGTCGCCATGCGGCGCGGGGACCTCCTGCTCACCCCGGGCTGGGCCTTCCACGAGCACCACAACCCGACCGACCGGCCGATGGCCTGGCTGGACGGCCTCGACATCCCGCTCGTGTCCGGGCTGGACGCCGGGTTCTTCGAGTTCGGCCCCGACACCCTCGCCGACGCCTCGACGCCCGAGCACTCCCGCGGCGAGCGCCTGTGGGCCCACCCCGGCCTCCGGCCGCTCTCGGCCGTCGGCACCGACCCCGCCAACTCGCCGCTGGCCGCCTACCGCTGGCAGCACACCGACGCGGCCCTCACCGCCCAGTTGGAGCTGGAGAGCGAGGGCCACCCCGGTACGGCGGGGCCCGGCCACGCGGCTGTCCGCTTCACCAACCCCGCCTCGGGCCGGGACGCGCTCACCACCCTGCGCACCGAGATGCACCGGCTCCGCGCCGGCGCCGCCACGCCCGTCAGCAGGGTCGTCGGCTCCGCCGTGTGGCAGGTGTTCTCCGGCACCGGCACGGTCCGGATCGGCGACAGGAGCGTGTCCGTCACGACCGGCGACCTCGTCGCCGTCCCGTCCTGGCAGCCGTTCTCCGTCACCGCGGACACCGACCTCGACCTGTTCACCTTCAGTGACGCGCCCGTGTACGAGGCGCTGAACCTGTACCGCACCCGGATCGGAGCCGACGCGTCGTGAAGCTCGCCACTGTCCGTACCCCCCAAGGCACGCGTGCCGTACGCGTCGAGGACGCCCACGCCGACACCCACGCCGTCGACCTCGGCCTGCCCGACCTCGGCGCCCTGCTCGCCCTGCCGGACTGGCGCGCCAGGGCCGCCGCCGACGGGGACCGGTTGCCCGCCGGGGAGCTCGACTTCGCCCCGGTCGTGCCCCGGCCCGAGAAGATCGTCTGCGTCGGCATCAACTACCGGAACCACATAGCAGAGATGGGCCGGGACGTGCCCGCCCACCCCACCCTGTTCGCGAAGTTCCCGCCCGCGCTGATCGGCGCGTACGACGACGTGATACTGCCGGCGGCCTCGGACGCCGTCGACTGGGAGGCCGAACTCGCCCTGGTCATCGGCGAGTCCGTACGTCACGCCGACGCGGCCCAGGCCGCGCGGGCCATCGCCGGCTACACCGTCCTCAACGACGTGACCGCGCGCGACTGGCAGTACCGCACCCTGCAGTGGCTCCAGGGCAAGACGTTCGCCGACACCACCCCCGTCGGCCCGTACCTCGTCGTCCCCGACGAGCAGGACCCCGCGGCGGCCACCGAACCCGACGTGCGGCTCAGCTGCTTCGTCGACGGCGCTCAGGTCCAGACGGCGGCCACCTCCGACCTGGTCTTCGGCCCCGTCGACCTGGTCCGCTACATCTCCAGCGTGCTGCCGCTGACGCCCGGCGACATCATCGCCACCGGCACGCCCGGCGGCGTCGGCCACGCGCGCGACCCCAAGCGCTACCTGACGGACGGCAGCGTTCTCACCACCCGCATCGAGGGCATCGGCGAGTGCCGCAACGTCTGCCGTGCGGAGAAGCCCGCGGCCGGAGCGGCCTGATGTCCGCCCCCGGCGGCCCGCCCGCCCAGGCGATCCGGTGGCAGCGGGACGGTGCCGCCCGCTTCGCGCAGGCCGTGGCGGGCCTGAGCGACGCGGAACTCGCCGCGCCGTCCGCCCTCCCCGGCTGGAGCCGCGCCCACCTCGTCGCGCACGTGGCCCGCAACGCCGACGCGCTGACGAACCTGCTCAACTGGGGGCGCACCGGCGTCGAGACCCCGATGTACCGCACGCCGGGACAGCGTGACGCGGACATCGAGAGCGGGGCCCGGCAGCAGCCGGCGGCCCTCCGCGAGGACCTGCGCACCGCCGACCTGCGGCTCGCCGCGGCCACCGAGGGCCACCCGGACGGGGCCTGGGACGCCCGCGTCCGCAGTGCCCAGGGGCGCGAGATCCCGGTCTTCGAGGTGCCGTGGCTCAGGACCCGCGAGGTGTGGATCCACCTGGTCGACCTGGACGCGGGGGAGACCTTCGACGCGCTGCCCGCCGATCTCGTACGAGCCCTGCTCGACGACATCACCGGCACGCTCGGCCGTCGCGAGGGCGCGCCCAGCCTGGTCCTGACGGCGACCGATGCGCCGGGCCCCGGCTGGACGGTCGGTGCGGCGCCCGGTGCCCGCGCCGTGTCCGGCCGCGCGGCCGACCTGCTCCGCTGGACCGCGGGCCGGCCGCTGCCCGCCACCGGCAGCGGGCTCACCGCCGAAGGGCCCCTGCCCGCGCTGCCGCGCTGGCTGTGACGGCGGCCCTCACCATGCGCCGGCGGGGTCCGCCGCCGGCGGGAGAGAACGGAGTCTCATGAACGCGCAACCCCGAGTGGCGATCATCGGTGCGGGCATCGGCGGCCTCACCCTGGCGCTCGAACTGCACGACGCCGGCATCCCCTGCCAGGTGTACGAAGGCGTCGCCGAGTTGTCCGCCATCGGAGTCGGCATCAACGTGCTGCCGCACGCCACCCGCAGGCTCAGCCGCCTCGGCCTCCAGGACGCCCTCGCCGCGGTCGCCGTGACGACGCGGGAGTCGGTGTATTTCAACCGTTTCGGGCAGCACATCTACACCGAACCCGCCGGCGTGCAAGCCGGTTACCCGTGGCCGCAGTTCTCCATCCACCGCGGCGACCTCCAGGGCATCCTCGCCCGCGCGGTCCGTGAGCGGCTCGGCGACGCCGCCCTCGCCACCGGGCACCGCTGCACCTCCGTCGCCCAGGACGACAGCGGCGTCACCATCGAGCTGAGCCACCCCGACGGCACCACCTCCACGGCACGCGCCGACGCGGTCGTCGCCTGTGACGGCATCCACTCGGTGATCCGCAAGCAGTTCCACCCGGACGAGGGCAAGCCCGTCTACTCCGGCTACAACATGTGGCGCGGCGTCGCCCCGTGGCCGAGGATCCTCGGCGGTGCGGGCATGATCAGGGCCGGCTGGCTCGCCACCGGCAAGCTCGTCGTCTACCCGATCCGCAACGACATCGACGACCAGGGACGCCAGCTGGTCAACTGGGTGGTGGAGGTGGAGACGCCCCACCACGCGGACCGCGACTGGAACCGCACCGGACGCATCGAGGACTTCATCGACCGCTTCGCCGACTGGCACTTCGACTGGCTCGACGTGCCCGAGCTGATCCGCTCGTCCGAGAGCATCCTCGAGTACCCGATGGTCGACCAGGACCCGCTGCCCAGCTGGGGGCACGGCCGGGTCACCCTGCTCGGCGACGCGGCCCACCCGATGGTGCCGCGCGGCTCCAACGGCGCAGGGCAGGCCATCCTCGACGCCGGCGCCCTCGCCGAGGCGCTCACCCGGCACACCGACGTGACCGAGGCGTTCGCCGCGTACGAGGCCGAGCGCCGCCCCGCGACCACCGCCGTCGTCCAGGCCAACCGCACCAACCCGCCGGACGCGATCCTGCGCGAGGTCTACGAGCGCACCGGCGACCGGCCGTTCGACCGGATCGAGGACGTCGTCCCCGTAGCGGAGCTGGAGTCCATCATCGCCGCGTACAAGAAGACCGCCGGCTACGCGGTCGACGCCCTGCGGGACGCCTGAGGAGGCACCGTGTACCACGATCACGAAGGGCCCCATGCCGACCTGCGCGAACTGATCACCAGGATCGACGCCCTGGGCCAGCTGGTGCGGGTGCCGGAAGCCGACCCGGACCTCGAACTGGGCACCCTCGTCGAACTGGTGGCACACCGCAGCGGTGAGGGCGGCCCGGCCCTGCTGTTCGAGCACCTCACTGGCGACGATCAGGGCTTCCGCGCCTTCTCCGGCGCCACCAACTCCGCCCGGCGCCTCGCCCTCACCCTGGGCCTGCCCGACCCCGAGCACCCCCTCGACGTGGTACGCGCCTACCGCGAGCGGATGAAGCACCACCGCCCCATCGCGCCGAAGGAGACCGACCGCGGACCCGTCCTGGAGAACGTCCTGCGCGAGGGGGAGTTCGACCTCACCGCGCTCCCCGTACCGCGCCTGCACGAACTCGACGGCGGCCGCTACCTCGGCACCGACGACCTCGTCATCATGCGCGACCCGGACGACGGCTGGGTCAACATCGGCACGTACCGCTCGATGGTGCAGGGTCCCGACACCGTCGGCCTGTGGATCTCGCCCGGCAAGCAGGGCCGGCAGATCCGTGAGAAGTACTTCTCCCGCGGTGAGCCCTGCCCCGTCCTCATCTCCTGCGGCCACGACCCGCTGCTCTTCCTCGCGTCGGGCAACGAACTGCGCTGGGGCCTCTCGGAGTACGACTTCGCCGGCGGCCACCGGGGCGCGCCCGTCGAGGTGGTCGCCTCCGAACTCCACGGCCTGCCGATGCCCGCCACCGCGGAACTGGTCCTGGAAGGCGAGATGTACCCCGGCGAGACCGCTCCCGAGGGCCCGTTCGGCGAGTTCACCGGCTACTACGCGGGCGGGCGCAGCGACCAGCCACTCGTCCGGGTCAAACGCGTGTACCACCGCACGAACCCCATCCTCACCGTCGCGTCGCCCATCAGGCCGCCGTCCAACTTCTCGTACAGCAAGTGTGTGATGAAGGCTGGCATGATCTGGGACGAGGTGGAGCGCGCGGGCCTCGCGGGCGTCCGGGGGGTGTGGTCCCACGAGGCGGGCGCGGCCCGCATGTTCAATGTCATCTCCATCGAGCAGGCCTACCCGGGCCATGCCAAGCAGGCGGCGATGCTGGCCGCCTCCTGCCAGTCCGGCTCCTACCTCGGCCGTTTCACGGTGGTCGTGGACGAGGACATCGATCCCACCGACATGTTCGACGTGCTGTGGGCCGTCTCCACCCGCTGCGACCCCGCCACCGACATCGACATCGTGCACCACGCGTGGAGCGGGCCCCTGGACCCCCGCCTCGACCGCACCACCCGGACCAACTCACGGGCGCTCATCAGCGCGGTCCGCCCCTTCGGCACCGACTTCCCGCCGGTCGCCGAGGCCTCCGGGGAACTGCGTGCCCGGGTGACCGCGAAGTTCGCCGCGCTGCTCGACGCACTGCCGACCGACTGATCTCGCCGCTCCTCGAAGGGACCGCGGAATGGAATCGCTCACGTACGACGGAGGGAACGCGAGACCACCCCGGGCGCCGGCAGCGGCCGACCCGGACGACGCCGGGGAACGGACACTGAACCCGGGCACCCTCATAGCGGCCTGCCTCGCGGTGTGCCTCGCCGAGGTCACCATCACGATGCCGACGGTGCTCAACGGCATGTTCCAGGAGGAACTGCACGCCGACGGCAGCCAGATCGCGTGGATCACCGACGCGTCGCTGCTGCCGGTGACCGTCCTCGCGCTGACCTTCGGCGCCCTGGGCGACATGTTCGGGCGCAAGCGCCTCCTGGTGGGCGGCGCGCTGCTGCTCGCCGTGGGGGCCGTCGTGTCGGCCGCGGCGGACGGCACGTATGTGCTGTGGACCGGCCGGGCGGTGGCGGGCATCGGTGCGGCGGCGCTGTTCCCGACATCGCTCGCGATGATCGCATCGGGGACCCCTACCGGCCGCGGCCGGGCCCGCTCCATCACGATGTGGGCGGCGTCGCTGTCTTCAGGCGCCGCCGTCGCCCCGGTGATCTCCGGGTTCTCCGCGGACCACGGCTCCTGGCGGGCGGCGTTCGTGGTGGTGGCCGTGCTCTCCGCGGCCTGCGCGCTGGTGAGCCTGGTGTGGGCGCGCGACTCGCGGGCCGCCGAGGGACGGTCGCTGGACTTCGTCGGCCAGCTCACCATCGCGGTGGGGCTGTTCGCTCTGCTGTACGCGGTGATCCAGGGCTCCTCGGACGGCTGGGGCTCGACCGCGGTGGTGGTGGCGTTCGGGGTGGCCGCAGTGTTCCTCGCGCTGTTCGTCGCCGCCGAACTGCGGTCGCGCTCCCCGCTGCTGAAGCTGCGCCTCTTCCTGGGCCGCGCCTTCACGGTGTCGGCGTGCGTGACCGTCGTCGGCATGTTCTGCTTCGTGGCCACGGCGTACTCGACGAGCATCCGTCTCGGCCCGGTCCAGCACCAGAGCCCACTGCGGGTCGCGGTCGCGTTCATCCTGCTCAACGGGGTGACGCTGGCCGTCGCGCCGGTCACCGAGCGGCTGATCGAACGGGCCAGCCCCCGATGGGTCCTCGGCTCGGGCCTGCTGCTGACCGGCGTGGGTGACCTGTGGGCGTCGACGCTGCCCATCACGGACCGGTCCCTGGCGTCCCTGACCGGCCCGCTGCTGATCGCCGGCCTCGGTTTCGCCCTGACCGTGACCTCGATCAGTGCCGTCGCGGTGGGCAGCGTTCCCGTGCGGCTCGCCGGCATGGCGAGCGGCGCGACGAGCCTGCTGCGTGACTTCGGCTTCACCCTGGGACCCGCCGTCATCAGCGCGGCGGCACTCGGTCAGGCGGCGTCCGACTTCTCCGCGCACCTGCGGGCCGGCCCGCTGCCCGCGCAGGTCAAGGAGGCGGCGGCGGCCGTGGCGCGCGAGGGCGGCCCGCTCGCAGTCAACTCGGTGCCGCCCCACTCGCCGCCCGGGCCCGCGGCCCGCCTCGCTTTCGAGGCGCTGGGCCACGGCTACTCACTGGGCTACCTGATCAGCGGTATCGCCGCCCTGGCCGCCTGCGCGCTCGCCATCACGGCGATGCGCGGGCGGACGACCCGGGACGCCGGGCAGTAGTTCCGAACGGCGGAAGCCGGCGGGTCACGTGGGCCGTCCCAGCGGAGGGGCGGCCCACCACCGTGTCCGCCGAGCAGCACCTCCCGTCCGCTGTGGTGACGGTGCTGATGGAGGTGGTGAGGTGCCTGCCCTCCTGGCCGGCCCTCGCCCAGGTCGCGGACCAGGTGGACGCGGGGCGGGACCCGGGCACGCTCGCCGAGTTCTCACGAAGACGGAGCGGTTGAGTGCGCCACCCGGGATCACCTGACCACGCCGGAGGAGAGCCGGACGATCCGAATCCAACGGGAACACCGAGAGATCATCCGGGACATAACTGTCGCTCTCGCTCCACCATTGGCCCTGTAGGGTCATCCCCCCGCCTCGTCGCGCATGCCCCGGCGACTTTCGATCCCGTTGACCCGGGTGAATTCCGTTCCTCCCATTCGGAAGATACGGAGGAAAGAACGTTCGTGCCCGGCACTTAGTTCGCCCGGACGGAGTTCGCGCGAGGTCAAAGAACAGGATGCGAGATTGACAAAGGGTTCGGCGGCATGCCCCGGACACCGCGCTGAACCAGCGGCCCGTACCTGCGCTCAAGAATTGACAGAAACCTTGGCAGCATGCCCTCGACACCGCGCGAAAATCGCCGACTGTGCGCGGAAGCTAAGGAATTGACACCCGCCTGATGATTGCCTACGGTCCGCTCGTCAGGCTTTCTCGATCGCAGCCGAAGGTACTCATGACTGCATCTGCATTGCCGAAGTTCGGGCAGCGGTTGACTCTTGCCGTTCTCATGGTGTGTTCACTGCTGATCTGGCTGGACAACACCGTCGCACTCTTCGGAGCAGCCGTGCTGCTGGTCGCCCTGCGCTCGGGCCGAAAGCCCACGGCCGCCGGGCGCGAGGCGGACCACGATCAGGAAGCCGGCCCGGCCGCGGACGAGGCGCCCCCCGGGCCCACGGCCGCAGTCCGCCCCGCCCGCGAGGGCGACGACGTGGGCAGCCACTGAACCATGGGAATCGGGCGAGAACTCCCTGAAGAGCTGCCGGACAGCCAGGCCACGTACCTGCCCGACCGTCACATGTTCGCCCTGTGGACCTGGTCCGGCGGCGCCGTGGGGGCGGCCCCGCCGGTGAGTGACATCGAGACCGTTCCCCTGGTCGTCCCGACGCCGGACCGCGGCAGGCTCAAGGTGTCCGACGTCGCCTGCGCACTGATCGAGCCGGACCGGCTCGTCGGTGCGCCCCTCGACTCGCCCGGCCGGTCGGTGGACGTCTGGCGGTCGTGGATCGCGGGCGGCGAACCGGTCCTGCCGATCGCGGCACATGCCGTTCCCGACGCCACGGGTGTCGCCGTGACAACGGCGGAGCATGCCGCCGCCGTCTTCCGTCACACCACCGCGGTGGGGACCGAACTACGCACGGCGCTCACCGCCAAGCTGCGGCCGTACCAGGTGCGCGGTGTGAGCTGGCTGCGCGAGACCACCGCCGCACACGGCGGCGCGGTGCTTGCCGACGACATGGGACTCGGCAAGACGCTGCAGTCCATCGGCTATGTCGCAGGACGCGCCGAGGAGGGGCCGCAACTGGTGGTGTGTCCCACGTCGTTGGTCGGTAACTGGGCACACGAGTTCGCGCGGTTCGCACCCGGCCTGCGGACCACGATCTGGCGCGGCGGGCCGCTGAAAGCGGTGGAGAGCGGCACGGTGGTGCTCACGGGGTACCCCACGCTGCGCACGCACAGCCCGGCCATGGCGGGGCACCACTGGAGCACCGCGGTCTTCGACGAAGCACAGGTCCTGAAGAATCCCCGTACGCAGGTGTCGAAGGCCGCGCGCACCATCGCGGCCGACGCGCGGATCGCCCTGACCGGCACGCCCGTCGAGAATCACCTCGACGAGCTCTGGGCCCTGCTCAATCTCGTCGCACCGCACCTGTTCGGGAACCGGACGCAGTTCCGTCGTCGCTTCGTCCAGCCGATCGCGGACGGTTCTCCGGCCGCCTCCGCCCGGCTGCGCGGGGCCATCGAGCCGGTCGTGCTGATGCGGAAGAAGTCCCAGGTCGCGGGGTCGCTCCCGGCCAAGATCCACGCCGACCTCATCTGCGACCTCACCGGGGAGCAGGAGCAGGTGTACGACCGGTTGCTGGAGCAGGTCGTCGACGACGGCTTCGGCAGCGGCGCCCGGCGTCAGACCAAGGTGCTCGCGGTCCTGACCGCGCTCAAGCAGGTCTGCAACCACCCGGGCCTGATCACGGACGACCTCGCCGAGCTGTCGGGGAGATCGGGAAAGCTCGACCTCTGCACCGACATCGTGGCCAACAACCTGGAAAGCGGCTCTCCGACGCTCATCTTCACCCAGTACCGGCGGACCGGTGAGCTGCTGGTACGGCACTTCGACGAACAGTTCGGTGGAAGCACGCCGTTCTTCCACGGCGGCCTGAACCAGGAGCGACGGGCCGACATCGTCCGCCGGTTCCAGGCAGACGACGGCCCGAACGTGCTCGTGCTCAGCCTGAAGGCCGGGGGCACCGGGCTCACTCTCACCCGCGCGGCCGACGTCATCCACTTCGACCGATGGTGGAACCCGGCCGTGGAAGCACAGGCGTCCGACCGGGTCCACCGGATCGGCCAGACCCGCACCGTCACCGTCACCACTCTTACCACGGGGACCACCATCGAGGAGCACATCGCGGCCATGCACTCCCGTAAATCCGCGCTGTCGGACATCGCTGACATGTCCAGCGTTGCCGAGTTGACCAGCATGGACGACGACCGCCTCATCGAAGTCCTGCGGCGGAAGCGAGACAGCTGACCCATGGCCGACAACGACTTCGGTTACACAAAGTGGGGCAAGGACTGGGTTCGATTCGCCGAGTCCTTGCGCCAGACCCGCCCCGATCCGCAGCTGCCGAGCGCGCGCCGTGTGGCGCGCGACGGGAAAGTGCAGATCACGATCGACGGCCGGACCGTGCGCGCCGTCGTACACCGCGGCCGCAGCACCGCGGTGGTCACGATCGAGGTCGCACCGATGTCCCAGGGGGCGATAGCCGAGATCTCCCGTCAGCTGAGCGGCATCCAGCCCGTCCTCACCGACGACCTGTATCGCGCGATCGCCGGCGCCGGCCACCGGCCCGCGCCGGTCCTCGTCCGCGTTGACTGCTCCTGCCCGGCTGACACCGCACGGTGCATCCATGAGCTGGCCGTCTACTACGACATGGCGCGACGTATCGACGACGACCCGCGCATCGCGCTCGATGTGCAGGGCTTCTTCCGCGCTTCGGCGGACAGCACCCAGGCGTCCGCCAAGGCGACACCGCAGCGCTGGATCGCGCTCAATGCCCTTGATCCGGCCGCCTACTTCAATGGTGGCCGAGTGACACGGACGGTGTGAGAAAGGCCTCGGCGACGGCCGGGGCGCCGTGCCGCAGCAGTTGCGCTGCCTGCAACAGGATCGCCGCGCGCTCGACCAGACGGCGGGCGCGGTATTCGAGGTCGGCGTCGTCGGAGAAGTCCTTGACGAGCAGGGCGCGCTGCTCGTCGTAAACGGCTGTCGCAGCCGGCGGTGAGCTCGAGTTCGGCGAAGAACGCCTCCACCGCTTCCGGTTCCCGGCGCATGGCACGCAGGGCATCGAGCGCCGCGACGTTGCCGGAGCCTTCCCAGATCGAGACCAGTGGTGCTTCGCGGTACAGGCGCGGCATGCCCGACTCCTCGATGTAGCCGTTGCCGCCCAGGCATTCCAGTGCTTCCGCGCTGTGCGTCGCCCAGCGCTTGCACAGCCAGTACTTGGTCACCGCGAGTCCGAACCGGCGGAAGGCCGCTTCGGCGGTGTCGCCGCGGGAGGCGCGGTCCACACACCTGGTTGAGAACGGTGTGCGTGGCGGGCACGGTCCACCTCCGGTGATCGTCGTCTGAGAACGGAAACGGCGTTCAGGGCGCGGTGTCGGTGAGCAGGCCGCGCATGACGTCAGCCCACGTCCGGACGGAGCGCTGCTGGCCGTCCTGGCCGAGGGAGCGGCTGACGGTCAGCCCGCGCATCAGCTGCACGGTCAGCTCGACCATATGCAGCAACGCGCCGCGGCTGACCCCCCGCGTCGCGCTGGACGCCGAGCGCGGTGGTTGCGGCGTAGCCGTTCTCGACAAGGGACCGCACGGCCGCGTCGACGATGCGGCCACGGGTCTCACGCCGTTGGTCGTCTCTCTTCATCGCCGACGTCGCCTCCGATCGGTTGACAGTCACGTGTGACTGTCAACGGTGTGTGGCGCGGAAAGCCTCTGATGCCTTCCGGGTATCACAGCGAGCGCAACAGGTCTTGGACGCGGTGGCCGGCTGCGCCGCACTCTGGACGGGCACCACACGAACGAAGGAGCAACGATGAAGGTCTTCCTGACAGGCGGCTCCGGCTACATCGGCCGGGCCACGATCGCGGAACTGCGCCGGCAGGGCCACACGGTGGAGGCGCTGGCCCGCAGCGAGCGCGCCGAGGAGGCTGTCGTGGCGGCCGGGGCCACGCCGGTCCGCGGCGGTCTGGCGGACTTGGAGGTCTTGAACCACGCCGCCGCCCGCGCGGAGGCCGTGATCCACCTCGCGCAGGCGAGCACGGGCGAGGAGGACCTCGCCGCGGCCACCGCGATGCAGGACGGCGTGGGCGCCGGCACCTATGTGCACACCGGCGGCAGCTGGGTCTACGGCGACACCGACGGCGTCCAGGACGAGACCGCGCCGTGGAACCCGCCGGCCCTGGTGGCGTGGCGCAAGGCTGTCGAGGACGCCGTGCTGGCGCGAGCCGCCGACGGTGGCCGTCCGGTGATCGTGCAGCCGGGACTGCTCTACGGCGGCGACAACCGCCTGATCGACATCTTCTTCGTCCAGCCGGGCGTGAAGAACGGCGCCATCCCCTACCTCGGCGACGGCGGCGCCCACTGGGCGATGGTGCACATCGACGACCTCGCCCCGCTCTACGTCGCCGCGCTGTCGGCGAACGCCGGATCGGTCTACCTGGGGGTGGGTGGCGTGAACCCGACGGCGAAGGAGGTCGCCGAGGCCCTGTCGCACGGTGCGGGGCTCGACGGCAAGACCGTCTCGATCACGCTCGAGCAGGCCCGGGCGGAGATGGGTCCGGTCGCGGACGCGTTCGCCCTAGACCAGCGGCTCACCCCGGCCAAGGCCCGCCGCGAACTGGGCTGGAAGCCGCGCCACACCGACCCGCTCGCGGTTCTCGCGTCGAACTGAGCGGCGTGCTGCCGCCGGCCGGAGGAGGTGGGAACCGTGGTCGTCGATCTGCGGAAGCTGCGTTACTTCGTCGCGGTGGCCGAGGAACTGCACTTCGGCCGCGCGGCAGACCGGCTGCACATCGCCCAGCCGGTGCTGTCCCGGCAGATCCGGGTTCTGGAGGGGGAGCTGCGGGCGGAGCTGTTCTCCCGGGACCGGCGCGGCACCATGCTCACCCAGGCCGGCGAAGAGCTGCTCGCCGGCGCCGCTGACCTGCTGGTCTCGGCGGAGGCGTTGGTGCGCCGGGTGCGCGCCGCAGCCGAGGGCGCCCGCCGCCTCACCATCGGGTTCATGCCAGGGGTCACGCTGACACCGGTCGTCCGGCTCCTGCGGGCCCGGCACCCCGGCCTGGACGTGCGAATGCTGCGGACCGGGTGGCATGACCAGACAGAGGTGCTCCGGGACGCGCGGGCCGACGTCGGCATCGTCCGGCTGCCGATCGACCGGACCGGGCGACGCGATCGCGCCGACGGATGGTGGCCGCCGGGCTGGAGCGCCAGGCCCCCGAAGGTCTGGTTCGACGTGACTACGGCGGCCGGTTCGTGGCGGCCAAGCCCGGCACCGGGTCCGCGCCGATCACCTCACCGGCCGCACGAAGGCCGTGCCGCATGACCTGTTCAGTCCGTTCACGCCGGGCCGACATCGACCGGACGGACGTCAGAACCGCTTGGCGGGCCGGGCGGTGGGGCTGGACTCGATGATCTGCGTCATCTTCCGGGTGCTGAGGGCCGGCTGCGGTGTGGTGACCGCTCGATCGGTGAATCCGGCGCCATGGCGCTGGGCCTCGGCGACGAGCTGCTGCTGGACCTGGCGCGAGCGCGCGACCGTTCCTTGCTGGACGGGCTGGTGGCTGTCGGTGGCACCAACGGGCTCGGGCGGGCGATCGCCCGGCTTGCCCGTGCGCGTGGTACGACAGCACCAGGTGGCCGTGTGCGGCCAGTCGGCGGAAGACGCGCTGCCGTTGTTCGACGGCGCCGTGCCGGTCGCCGTCGAACACGTGCCGACGTGCTGCCGCCGCAGCCGAGGATGTCGTACGACGAGCCGGCCCACCGGCGTGGACGTGCCGTCGTCGCCGGAGCCGGCCGTGGCGAGCCGCAGCCGGGTGGTGGCCGTGCGCCCGGCCGGCTCCTCACCAGGGGCGGTGCCCGTGTCTAGTGCCGCATCAGGCAACGTTCGCCCTGTTGTGACGCCCGTCCGGATACGGGTCCGGGCGGCGCGCATCCGCCGTGCTGTCGTCGTGGCTGAGCGTGTCCGGAAGATTGGTAATTACCGGGAGCGACTCGGTGCCGTGAGCAAATCGGTTTCAGCACCGCACTTGGCCTGCCGGGCCGCTCGAGGAGGCCGGCCGCCGATCATCTGCGGGTCAGAGCCAGTCCTTGCGCTTGAAGACGACATAAAGCAGCACCGAGAGGACCACGATGGCGGTGGTGGAGGAGATGAATCCCATCTCGCGGTCGAAGCCCGGGTAAGGAAGGTTCTGACCGTAGAAGCCGGTAATGGCAGTGGGCACGGCGATGATTGCAGCCCAGCTGGTCACCTTCTTCATGATCAGATTCATCCGATTGGACTGGACCGACAGATTGGTCTCCATGGCCGAGGCCACCATGTCCCGCACGGACTCGGTCCATTCGATGGTACGCAGCACGTGGTCGTAGACGTCCTGGTAGTAGGGCCCAAGAGGGTCGGTGACCCGGCCAGGACTCACAAGCGAGTTGACCACCTCGCGCATCGGAAGCACCACGCGGCGCAACCGGACCAGGGATCTGTGCAATGCGTACAAGCGACGGTTCACGGTCCGCAGCTGCCGACGATCTTCTGCGAAGAGCAACTCCTCCAACTCCTCGATCCGGTCGTCGAGTTGCCGTACCGCGTCGAACTGTCCGTCCACGATGTGATCCAGCAAGCCGTGCAGCAGGAATCCAACCCCGTGCCCAGCCAGGTCCGGGCTCTGGTCCCAGCGGGCGACGACGTCCTCGATGGGAAACCCGTCGTCCTTGCGAATGGTGATCAGCGCCTGGCCGGTGAGGAACCCGGAGATCTCGCTGATGGACAGGTCGGCGCTGTCCGGGGCAATGGAGACGGCATGGGCGCTGAGAAACTCGTGGGTTCTGTAGCGGTCGAGTTTCGGCCGCTGCCCCTGGTGCGCGGCGTCTTCCAGAGCCAGCTCGTGGATACCGAACTCCTCACCGATCATAGCGAAATCATCCGGGCCTGGCCGGTAAAGGTCCAGCCACACCACCGACGCCGGATCGGTCAGGTGCTCGGAGATGTCGGCGGTCGGAAAGTTCTCCAGGACCAGGGTGCCGTTGCGGTACAGCCGGGTGCGGGCCATGTCGCGAGCGTAACCAGCCGGCCCCGGAATTCCCGGCGTAAGGATGACGGCTCGGAGCAGGTGGACCCCATTGGCGGTCCTAGGGGGAGGTTCTCGCACATAACTGCCCCCGTACGTTCAACTGACTGGCGCCCCGCCGCCACGTCCCACGGCCCGGTGCCCCAGCCCGTGATCAACAGCGGTCACTGCCCCTCGTAACCATGAATCTCCCGCACTCGCACACGCTCAGCCACGACGACGGCATGGCGGATGCGCGCCGCCCGGACCCGTATCCGGACGGGTGTCACAACAGGGCGAACGTTGCCTGATGCGGCACTAGAAGTACCCTTCGCGCTTACGGTCTTCCATCGCGGCCTCGGACAGCTTGTCGTCGGCGCGGGTGGCGCCCCGCTCGGTGAGCCGGGACGCGGCGATCTCCGCGATGACCTTCTCGATGGTCGTGGCGTCCGAGTCGACGGCGCCGGTGCAGGACATGTCGCCGACGGTGCGGTAGCGGATCAGCCGTGTCTCGACCGTCTCGCCGTCCTTGGGGCCGCCCCACTCGCCGGCGGTCAGCCACATGCCGTTGCGCTGGAACACCGGCCGCTCGTGCGCGTAGTAGATCTCCGGCAGCTCGATGTCCTCACGGGCGACGTACTGCCACACGTCCAGCTCGGTCCAGTTGGACAGCGGGAAGACACGCACGTGCTCGCCGGGCGCGTGGCGGCCGTTGTACAGCTGCCACAGCTCGGGACGCTGACGGCGCGGGTCCCACTGCGAGAACTCGTCCCGCAGCGAGAACACCCGCTCCTTGGCGCGCGCCTTCTCCTCGTCACGGCGACCGCCGCCGAAGACCGCGTCGAACCTCTCCGACTGGATCTTCTCGGTCAGCGGCACTGTCTGCAGTGGATTGCGGGTCCCGTCCGGACGCTCCTTCAGCACACCGCAGTCGATGTACTCCTGCACGGAGGCGACCTCAAGCCGCAGGCCGTGCTTGGCGACCGTGCGGTCCCGGTACGCGATGACCTCCGGGAAGTTGTGACCGGTGTCGACGTGCAGCAGCGGGAACGGTATCGGCGCGGGCGTGAACGCCTTCAGCGCCAGGTGCAGCATGACGATCGAGTCCTTGCCGCCGGAGAAGAGCAGCACCGGCCGCTCGAACTCGCCCGCAACCTCGCGGAAGATGTGCACCGCCTCGGACTCCAGAGCGTCCAGGTGGCCCAGATGGTTCGCACGGGCATGGGACAGTCCCGGATCGACCGGTGTCATGCGACGAATCGCTTCTCGGCGAGCAGCTTCCACACCATCGACGCCGATTCGGCGACCGACTGTGTGTGGGCCGGGATGACGAGGTCAGGGCGGGACGGGGGCTCGTAGGGGTCGTCGATGCCGGTCAGACCGGAGATCTCGCCCGCCGCCTGCTTGGCGTAGAGGCCCTTCACATCACGCTGGGCGCAGACGTCGACGGGCGTGGCCACGTGGACTTCGAGGAAGGTGGTGCCACTCGTGTGGTGGCGGCTGCGCACGGCGTCCCGGCTCGCCCTGAACGGTGCGATCACCGGCACGAGGACGAACACACCGTTACGCGCCAGCGCTTCGGCCATCACACCGATCCGCTGCACGTTCTCGTGCCGGTCCCCGCGGCTGAAGCCCAGCCCGGCCGAGAGGGTCTGGCGAAGGACGTCGCCGTCGAGGACTTCCACCCGATGGCCGTCACCGCGCAGCCGCTCGGCGAGCCGGCGCGCGATCGTGGTCTTGCCGGCGCTCGGCAGACCGGTGAGCCAGACGGTCACGCCGCAGTCGCATGGTCGGGAGTGGTGCAGCATGCTCGGGTCGACCTCTCTCTCCGTCAGGGCGTTTCACCGGTGAGACGTTCGAGTTGCGTGGCGGTCCGGGCGGCGAGGAACCGCATGACGTGGTGGAGGGCGTCGAGCCGTGCGGCGTCGGGGGTCCACAGCCAGGTCTCCCGGCCGGAAAGGTGCGCCCCACGCCGCAGTTTGGCGCTGAACGCCTCGAATCCGAGCCGCACGGTGGTCAGGCCGTGCCGTGCCGCGTACCTCAGAGGCTCGTAGAAGGTCAGGTTCGGATACACGGGGACACCCTCAGCAGCCGTCTCGTCCGCTCCGTACATGAGGACGCAGTAGCCGTGTCCGTCGGCCATATGGATGCCGCAGGCTGCGAGTCGGCCGCCGGCGGTGAGGGCGACGGGGACGCGGATCCGGTCGTTCAGGAGATCGGCCATGGCGGTGCGGGCCGCGATCAGTGCCTGCCGGTCCGGCCGTCCGCCATGCTTGGTGAGGTTGTTCGCTTCCAGCTCCACGACCCGTTCCACGCTTCCGGCCAGCGACCAGACGTCGGTGCCCAGCGGGGAGTCGGCCAGGGACCGGGTCTCCTTGCGATGGATACGGCGTCGCCTGCTGGGCAGAGCCGCCAGGTACTCCTCGTACGACACCGCCCCCGCCAGGCGGAACTCCGTCGTCGAGGTCAACACCGCGGACGTGAACCCGAGGTGACGGAGCGCGGCGCGCAGCATCTCGTCGTCCTGTCTGACATAGGGCAGGCAGACGGCGCCGGCGGCACCCTCTCGTGCAAGTCGCTGGGCATGCGTCAGCAGTTCGCGAACGGCGTGTTCTGCGGTTGCCGCGTCCAGGCCGGGGCGTAGCGCGGCCTCGGACGAGTCGAAGCCGCGGAAGACGATGACTTCTCCGAGCGCCGCGGTCAGCGCGGTCACATCCGGGACGCCGCCGCCCCGCTCGCCGATGGCCGCGCGCAGGAGCCGGGTGTGGTCCTCGGCTGCCTGGTGCGCGCCGCCTTCCTCGGGGCGCCGGAACTGTTCGGCGGTGAGGAGCTTCCAAGGGTGGCTGAACAGCCCGGACGCCGGTGTGGTCCACGTGCCGTGCAGGGCTGCGCACCAGCCGGATCCGTCCGCGGCGGTCAGCAGAATCGGGGTGCCCGGTTCCATGTGCTCACGGAACCGGGCATAGCCATGACCGAGGTCACAACGGCCGGCCGCGAACAGCTCGTCCCAGCGCGCGGGCGCCAACCCCGAGACGCCGTCGTGCAGTTGTGTCTCCACGCGTCAGCCCTCCTGCCGCACCGGTACGAAAGCCCGCAGGTCATCGCCGGCGTTCTCGACGCGCCGCACTCGTCTGACCGGAGACGCCAGCAAGGGCAGCGCCGAGACCGTCAGCGACGCCCCGATGATCAGCAACGCGTTGTCGGCACCGCAGGCGTCGGCGAGCGTGCCGCCGATCAGGGCGCCCAGCGGGTTGGGCCCCAGGGCGACCAGCCGGTAGCTCGCGGTGACCGAGCCCAGGTACTCGCGCGGCGGGATCGTCTGGCGCAGGCTCATGACGTACACGTTGTACGCGCCGAGCGCCAGGCCGTTGCCGAGGAAGGCGAGCCCGTACGCGAGGAGGGGCGGCAGCAGAAGGGCGAGCAGTGGTCCCAGGAGCAGGGCCGTGCACGCGATCAGCAGGCCGGCCGCCACGATGGGGCCGGCGGACAGCCGGGTGGCGAGGCGCCCCGCGCCGATCGAGCCGACCAGCGCGCCCACGCTCGCCACGCCGATGAGCAGCCCCACAGTGCCCGAGGACATGCCTGCCAGGCGCACACCGTAGAGCATGAAGGCCGTGAGGAAGGCCTGCTCGTGGAAGTTGAAGAGCCCCGAGTGGATACACAGGTCCCTGATGGGGCGGCAGGTCCAGGTGAACCTCAGTCCGTCGAGCAGCGCCCTGCCGCCTGGACGCCTGGTCGGTGTCGGCTCGGTGCCGGCGTCGAGGCGCAACTGCCAGAAGGCGATCACCGCGCCGGCGAACAGGGCGAACGTCACGGTCACGGCGAAGGGCAGACCCGCGAGCTGAACGAAGACGCCGGCCAGTGCCGGGCCGGCCATCTGGGTCGCGGAGTTGCTCGCCTGCAGGATGCCGTTGCCGTGGGCGAGCTCGTACGGCCGCAGCACCCTCGGTACGGCCGACTGATAGCCGATGTCGTAGAACACGGTGGCCGAGCCGACCACGAAGGCGATGACGAGCAGCATCCACAGGCTCAGACCGAACAGCGCATAGCCGACACCCAGCACGGCGAGGGCCGCACCGCGCACCACCGCGCACACCACGATGAGGACGCGGACGCGGGCGCGGTCCGCGAAGACCCCCGCGACGAGGGAGAGGACGACCACCGGCAGGAACTGCGTGGCGCTCACCAGGCCGGTCTGTGCTCCGCTGCTGTGCAGTTCCACGACGGCGAGCAGGGGGAACAGGAACAGGGCCGTCTGGTAGCCGAGTCGGGAGAGCGCGTCGCCGAACCACAGGCGGCGGAACACCCCCGCACGCAGCAAGGAGCGATGCTCCTGTCCCCCCGTCATGTCAGCGTCCGCCGGACGCCCGCCCATGGACACCCCTCTCTCACGCCGGCGACCGGTCGGCTGTCGGTCACCGGTCCTCAGACGATGAACGGACGCCACTCCCGGACCAGCTCGACCGTTACACCCTTGGAGCTGAAGTACGGGTCGTCCGCGATCAGCCGGTCGAGTGCGGCACGGTCCGGCACGTCGAAGACGAGGACGGCACCCGAGTCGTCGGCCAGCGGGCCGGCCATCCGTACGAGTCCCCTCTCGTGCAGGTCCGCGAGCTTGTCGCGGTGGGCGGGGCGGGCGGCCAGTCTCTCCGGCGCGTCACCGAAGGAGAGTTCGACGATCCACATGGTGGTTGTGCCTTTCGGTAGTGCTGAGTGTTCCGCCGGTTCCGCGGCCCGTCCGGGCCGCGGTCCGTTCAGTCTGCGGTGATCGTCACGTGGACGGCTGCCCGGACCTCGGCTTCCAGCCGGTCGAGCTCGGCCGGTGACGGCGCGTCGAGGAGGAACGTGACGGCCCGGTCCCCGGACTCGGTCAGCGGACCGATCCGGGTGCCACGGGGTTTGAGTACCAGGACGGCGCGCAACGTGGCCGGGTCGCCCGCGTGTCCCGGCGGCAGCTCTGGCCACGGCTCGCCGTGGCCCACCCAGACCGCACCCGCCACGTGCGGGTGGTCCACGGTGACGCCGCGCAGCACGCCCTGTTCCGTCTCCAGGTAGACCTGCCGGGCGTAGCGGACCGGCTCGGGGCGGGTGATCCGCTCGCCGAGGGCCAGTCGCAGGATGTCCGGTTCCATGGGACTGCCCGTGGCCAGGTGATACAGCGGCAACAGTCCGTCACCCGGAGTGCGGACCGCCACTTCCATCAGCACCGGGCGGTCGTGCTCGGTGATGCGGAGTTCCGTGTGGACGATGGCGTTCTCCACCCCGAGCCGCTCCACGATGTCCCGGCCCGCGCTCAGACACCGGTCGTGGGCGGGCGAGTCAGGCGCCGGCACGGTGTGGGCCACCTCCACGAAGTGGGAGCCCGACGCCTCGTTGGTGCGCTTGTGGGTCACCGACTCGAAGATGATCTCGCCGTCCTGGACGAGCGCCTCCACCGAGTACTCCTGCCCCCGAACGAGCTCCTCCAGCAGCAGGGTCTCACCGGGCAGATACGCGTCCGAGGAGATCAGGTCCTCAGCCTGCCGGCGACTTCCGACCACGCGCACCCCGGAACTCTCCCTGCGGCCGGACGGCTTGAGCACGGCCGGGAAGGCGACGCTCTCGTACGGCACGGCATCGCGCCCGCCCGGCGGAACCACCAGCGCGCGCGGGCTCCACTCAGCCAGGTAGGCGCGCTGGAGATACTTGTTCCGGCACACCCGTGTGGCGCGCAGGCCGGGGGAGGGCAGCCCGAGGAGGTCGGCGACGATGCCGGTCTGCTCGACCAGCATCTCGCCCGCCGCGAACACCCCGACGATGTCGTAGCGTGCACGCCAGTCCGTCACCGCGGCGACGACCCCGGCCGTGAAGCCGCCTTCCGTCCCGACCGTGCCCGTGACGAACCGGGCGTCGCCGATGAGCGAACCCGGGCGCACACCCGAGCCCATCTGCCGCAGGCACTCGTCGCGCCACTGGTCGGAGGTCACCACCAGGGCGACGATGCCGCGCTCGTCGAGTTCACTCAGGTAGCGCCAGTTGCGCAGGATGACCTTGAGGCCGCCGAGCAGGACGAACGCGCGCGGCCGGTTCCCACCGTGGCGGACCGTGTCCATCATTCGTATCCGTACTGCGTGAGGAGGTCACCGAACTGTTCGTCGAACCGGCTGATGTTGTTGTCGGTGAAGTACTCGCGCCAGGCTCCCGAGCGACCCTTGAAGAAGCTCCACGAGTTCTCATTGTAGATCTTGTCCGCGATCTGCTCAGGGTCCTCGGGCGAGCCGATGTGGGCCAGCAGCCGTTCCAGGGCGGCGACTTGCCGCTCCCTGCTGCCACCGCCCTTGGGGCCGATCAGGTCCTCGAAGCGGACCTTGCACACATCCGGGTGCCGCAGCAGCCACATGGACCGTTCGAACTGGTCACGGCCGAGGAACGACGGGTCCCGGAGCGCGTAGTCGATCTTCTCCTCCCATGTGGGCAGGGACGCCAGGATCTTGTGGAAGATGTCGAACTCGTAGAAGTTCCCGTACCCGGCCGCGGTGCGCCCCTCCAGGAAGTTGATCATAGAGACGATCGTGTCGCGCGGGTCGCGGTAGTTGAAGACCAGCGGCGGCGTGCCGTCGCCCACCCACTCGTTCAGGAAGGTGCCGTCGACCTTGTCGATGTCGAGCTCGTGGAAGATCCAGCACAGACCCGGCGGGGTGTCGGCGAACTTCGAGTACGAGATGTGCGGGTTGCTGATGACCTCGGACGCGAAGTCGAACCGGGTCTGCCCGTAGCGGTTGACGACCCGCTGGCCGAGGCGGCGCTGCCAATGCCAGCCGAGGGCCGCCCAGTCGTCCTCGGTCGCCTTGCGCAGTTGCTCCGGGGGGAGCGCGAGCAGTTCCTCGTACTCATCGCGCGATCGTGTCACGGACGCGATCTGCAGCAGCTGCGCGTCGTCGAACTCCGGCACGTTGTCCGGAACGGGGCGGGGGACGCCGGCCATCTTGTAGCCGAGCTTGACCATGAGCCCCTGCATGAGGTGGGTTCCGGCCTTCTGCAGGGATATCACCATGGCGCGGGGTGCCTGGGGCATGGCTGTGTGTCTCCCTCTCCTACTTCTCGCTGTTCAGGGCCCGGCGGTACAGGACGCCCTCGGACCACACCATGTCGACCTGCCCCCACTCGACCGCCGAGGCCACGTCGGGGAAGAAGCTGCGCCCGTTGTAGTTCGCGCTCGTGTTGCACAGCACCGGGATGCCGCTCCACTTGTGGTACTCGCGCAGGATCTGGTGGAGCGTCGGGTCGTCCTCGGCACTGACGGTCTGCAGACGCGCCGTGCCGTCCAGGTGCATGACCGCGGGGATCCGGTCGACCCATTCCGGACGCACCTGGTGCTCGAACAGCATGTAGGGGTCGGGGGTGCCGGGATCGAAGATCCCGGGCGCCTGGTCGACGAGGCAGATCGGCGCGACGGGGCGGAAGTGCTCGCGCTTCTTGGCGTCGTTGAGCCGCGTCTTCATCGCCGGGTCGGTGGCCGCAGCGATGATGCTGCGTCCACCGAGCGCCCGTGGGCCGAGTTCCGCAGGGCCGTTGAGCACCACGACCGGCTCGCCGGTACGGTGGATGATCCGTGCGAGTTCCTCGGGGCGGCAGGGTGCGATGCTCCAGCCCTGCGGCACATGGGGTGTGCGGACCAGGGACGGGCCCTGGCGGATGCCCCATTCCACCGCGCGCAGTCCCTGCCCGTCGGCGGCGCGCAGACAGGCCGTGCCGATCGCGGACCCGGAGTCGTCGGGGAACGGCGGGACCCACATCTCCTTGATCATCGGGTGCCCGCGCAGCGCGCTGTTCCACTTGATGTTGAGCGCGCAGCCACCGGCGAAGCACAGGTTCCAGGGCCCCTCGCCCTTCCAGGAGCGGATCTTCGCGGTCACGCGCTCCAGCAGCAGCGCCTCGATGAAGGTGTGCACGCTGGCCAGCACGTCCTCGTCGCTGACGCCGAGTTGTCCGGTGCGCTGGGCGACGTCGCGGAGGAAGGCGTGCACGTATCCGTGAGAAGGCTCTCCGGTGGACCCGCAGCCGGTGATCCTCTCGCGGTACTCGCGCACCCGCGGCGAGTCGGCCTCGAAGTGCTCGTGGAACAACTCACGGAAGACGGCCTCGATTTCCGGGCGCGGCGTGCCGAGCGCGATGTACGCCATCATCTTGCCCGCCACGGCGAGGTCGTCCACGTTCGTGGACTTGTTCTTGCGCGCGTACGGGCCCCAGTGCTGGGACGCCATGGAGTAGGTGTGACCGATCAGCGGGAACACCTCGCCGCCGGGCTCGACCCTGCCGTCGGCGTCCACGCAGTACAGACGGGGGAAGCAGCCGCCGTCCCAGACCATGACCATCGAGGGCTCGCCGCGGCGGGCGAACGGGCTGGTGCAGTAGGCCGCCGCCATGTGACTGGCCACGTGCACATAGCTCTGGTACTCCACACTGCGGCCGCCGATGGACAGCTTCCCGGAGTATCCGGGCAGGGCGGGGTCGGGTACCTTGCCGGTCTCGCGGTAGGGCGCGACCAGCAGGTCCAACGGAGCGCCCGCCGACAGCGTGGAGACATGGCCGTTGACCGCGCCGTCCCAGCCGTCGACCACCCACTGTCCGATGTCGCCCACGCGGTACCCGTACTGGTCGAGGATCGCTGACACATCGTCGAGCTCGTCGACGTTGCTGTACCGGCGACCGTTGTTCAGCTTCTGCATCTCGATGTTGAACACGAGCTTGTCGCCGTCCAGCAGAGCGACGCCTCCGCTCTGCGTCAGTTTGAGACCCGCAGTCAGCATGCCTGTCCTTTCACCCGGGCGGCCCGGGTCACGGAGTCCTGGTTCTCGTGCGGTCGTGCGTGTGCCGCACCGCGCAGGTCGCGGCGACCACGGCGGAGCGGGCCGAGCCGAGCGCCTTCCGCGCCTCCTCCAGTCCGCCCGGCGTGGTCAGGAGGGTCGAGACGTCGATGGCGCAATCGATCAGGTGCAGGGCACTGCGCGCGACGAGGTCGCCCTCGCCGCCCTCCTCGCCCAGGAGTTCACGAGCGCGCCCCAGCAAGTCGAGTGCCTCGCGCAGCGGTCGTTGCGGAACGGATTCAGATCCCAATGCGGCCCTCCGTAAAGCAGCCGCATTCCACGTTGGTGCGATTCATGGGTCACCGCTCTCACCATCAGTGATGTCCGGCAACTTCGGATTCATGAAAGCGCAATGATCCTGACTCACCTCTTCCGGCCCATCAACCCTCGGAGGCATCCTGATCTTGCAGTGCCGACACCGGAAGTGGGGACGAAGGAAAGCCATGGGAGTAAATCGGGACAAGGGACCCTGTACCGAGATCTGCAGCAAGGGCTTTGACCGGTACCGCTCGGCGCTGCGTGCCGGGGAGATCATGGGAGATGTACCCAAATGCCTGCTGAAGCTGGGGCTGGTTCAGCGACTGGTGGACGGCGCGATCGAATCCCGGGAAGAGGCCGCCCGTTATATGCCGGTGCCGCCGGCCGTCGCCACGGCGCACATGGCCCGGCCCATCGAGGCGGCCATCGAGGTGCGGCGCAGGGAGTTGGCGTCGCTGACCGCGGCGTTCGCGCCCTTGGAGGCGGTCTACCAGCACACCGTTCGGCAGCAAGAGGCCCATGTGCAGCACTTGACCGGAGCGGACGCCATCGACAGCGCGGTGCGAGCGGCCGTGGCCGCCTGCGGTACGGAACTGTTAACCGCGCAGCCGCACAGGCAGGCCGCCGCCGGTGACGGATCGCGGCGCCTTCTGCCGTACGACCTGGCGGTACCCCGGCACAAGGTGCGGCAGCGGAGCCTGGTCGGTGGCGTGACGCGGACCCACGGTCCGACCGTCTCCCGTGTGAACCGGGTAGCCCGTGCGGGCGGTGAGGTCCGGACCACCGACGCGCCGTTCGAGCCGATCATCGTGTGCGACCGGGGCGTCGCGTTCATCCCCATGGCCGCTCCGGCACGGCTTCCGGCGCGTGCCCTCGCCGTCCGGGAGCCGGGCCTGATCGACCACTTCGTCAGGGAGTTCGACGGGCTGTGGGAGCGCGCGGAGCCCCTGTCCACCACGGTCCGGCCGCCTCGCGCCACGCAGCCGATGAACCCGGTGCAGCGAACCGTGCTGGAACTGGCAGTCAGAGGGATGACCGACGCGGCCATCGCGAAGCGGCTCGGCCTCAGCGTCCGCACCATCGGCACCCACATCAGGCGGGCGTCCGAGCAGTTCGGGGCCCGTAGCCGGGCAGAGCTCGGCTACCTGTTCGCGAAGGCGGGCACACCGGAAGCGGACTGAAGCAGTCCACGTCACCTCTGCTCATTTGGTGTGGACCTCTCCGATGGATACCACTCATTTCAAGTCACCCGCCACCGTCCGCGAGCCCCCGATCGGTCCACCGGGGCCGGCCGACATCGTGACCGGGGTTTTCAGCGCGGGAAATACCCCGGTGCCACGCACCTGAGCTGCATGATTCAAGACATCGCACAGGTAGGCGGCGGTCGGGCGGCAGCGGGGCCGCCCGCAAGCGGAATAAAGGATTCACTTCAGTATGGCAACCCGGGGGCCGAAAATGATTGTCCGGAAGCGTAGCTATCCCGGATCGGGATTCATGTAAAAGTACTCATCCGCTACTCAAACGATTCAATGGGCCATCCCGTCACTCCGTCGACTGGCTGGCATGACGACGTCATGGAGTTGCGGATGCCTCAATGCAAGAGCCGTTCACGCGCAAACGGTCCTCGTCGCGCCTTGGCTGCGGCGGCGCTGGTTCTTCTTGCGGCAGGCTGCACCGGTGCGCAGAAGGAGACCCAATCCGCCAAGGCGGCGTCATCGCCGGGCCCGAGCGATGGCTGCCGCCCCGCGATCGAACAGGGCGCGTTGCCGACATGGGCGCGCAAGGGGTTCACGAGCGGCGGCTCGTCGCGTCACATCATCGGTGACAAGGGCGAGATCGCCGCGGTTCTCTTCGGGTACCCCTACCATGCTCCAGCCGCGAAGGGACGCGAGAACAAGATCCTCTGGGTCGCCAAGGACGACTCGGCCGCGACGGATCCCGGGCCGAGCGGGCAGCTGAGGATCAGGGCCAGGCTCGCGGGCACCGACCAGGTGGTGACGCGCTCGATCGCTGGTGGGCCCGGTCCTTCGCTTGTGGACATGCCGAAGCCAGGGTGCTGGCAGTTCTCCCTGACCTGGGCCGGCCACACGGACAGTCTCGACGTCGAGTACCGGCAGGGCTGACAGACCGGAGCCCGATCATCCGCAGCTTCAGGGGGGAAGCATGAGTTTCATCGAGGCCGCTTCGGCATGCGCCGACGCCGCCGCAGCCACGCTGCTGCTGAGGGCGGGTGCCGCGAAGGCAGTCGCGCCGGCCCTCAGCGCGACGGCCGTCGGCGAACTACGCCGGAGCAGACGGCCGCCTGGCGCCTTTGCCATCCGGCTGTTGGCGGCCACGGAGTTCCTGGTGGCGCTGGCGGTGGCGGTGCCTGCGCTACAGACCGAGGCGCACCTGTGTCTCGTCCTGCTCGGTGTGGTGTTCGCCGGCGCCGGGTTCCTCGGCCTTGCGCAGGACAGCAGCGAGCCCTGCGGCTGCTTCGGAGCCGACAGCACCCGCCCCCTGGGCATGCCCAACGTCCTGATGGGGCTGTTCGTCGCCGGCGCCGGAGCGTGGGGTCTGGGCGTACACGGCTGGGGCTCCCCGCACGGGGCCGCCTCGGCCGCCGTCGCGC
This sequence comes from Streptomyces sp. DSM 116793, assembly GCF_057320905.1. Taxonomy (NCBI): domain Bacteria; kingdom Bacillati; phylum Actinomycetota; class Actinomycetes; order Kitasatosporales; family Streptomycetaceae; genus Streptomyces; species Streptomyces sp. DSM 116793. The sequence goes on from NZ_CM170494.1 coordinate 7,303,302, forward strand.
CGATCGCTGTCATCCTCTCCGGCGCCTGGCTGATCGTTTCGTACCGCAAGCAGGCGCGCACGCTGCTCAGAATCCTCTTCAACCAGTCGGAGTCCCCCGCATGACCGTTCTGCTCGCCGTGGCGCTGCTCGTCCTGACCGCCGCTGTCGTCCTGCTCTTCGCGATGCTGGGAGAGCTCTCGTCCCGCGTCCCGGACGCGGCACGGGACGAGGAACGCTCCATCACCCCTCTCGACGGGGCGCGTGTCGGTACCGCGCCCGCTCACTGGCCGGGCCCGATCGAGGAGCACGTCGGCCGGGCCAAGAGCGTGCTTCTCGTCCTCAGCCCCGTCTGCACAACCTGCAACAAGGTCGGCGAAGAGCTGGCCCACCTGGCTCCGGACGAACTCGATCCCCGATACGGGCTGATCGTGTCCTCCGGTAGCGGTGAAGCGGGTGAGGAGTTCGTTGCCCGCCACCGTCTGCACACCATGCCGCACTACGTCGACGAGGGCGGCACGTGGGTCACGGAAACCCTCGGGGTGAACAGCAGCCCCGCCGCTCTGGTCTTCGAGGAGGGCGTGCTCACGGAGGCATACACCTTCGGCACCTTCCGCGCGGTCCAGAAGAAGATCCCTCTCGTCACGCCACAAGGAGTGAAATGAGATTCCGTAAGGGCACCACCGACGTCGCAGGCGCCAAGCCGGGGCTGGGGCGCCGCCGCCTCCTGACCCGGATCGGGGCGACGGGCCTGGCCGCCTCGGCCGGCGTGTTCGCGGCCTCGCAGGAAGCGTCAGCCGCGCCCCAGTGCTGCGCGCTCGCGAACTACCCCGAGAACACGACCTATACCTACTGCAAGGCCCACGCCGCGTACGTCTGGTACTGCGAGAGCGGCTCCATCCACTGTGCGTGCTGCGAGACCGCGAACAACGCGCTGTCCGCCGCCCAGTGCCTGTACAACTGACCAACGGGTGATCGAGAGATGGTGACATGGCTCGTGATCGCCGGGGTCGCGGCGGTACTGCAAGTCTTCGCCCCTTGAGGCCAGTCCATGGCCGGGGTCGCCGGTCCCATGCTGCGCCGCGACAGACGTCAGGGTACGAGATTTCTGTCGGGGCTTCTTCTGGGCGAGGTGGTCACCTCGCTGTTCACGGCCGCGGCGCTGTTCGGGCTCGGCAGGCTGCTGGAGTGGTGGCTGCCGCCGCACGCACGACTGCTGACGGTCATGGTGATGCTGCTGGCGCTCGGACTGGCAGACGTGGCCGACCGCACGCCGCACATCTGGCGTCAGGTCCCGCAGGCGTACATACGCACCATCCCGCCGGGGCGGCTCGGCGTGGTGTGGGGGCTCGACCTGGCGCTGCTGTTCACCACGCAGAAGAGCACCTCACTGACGTGGGCGGCACTCGTCGGAACGGGACTGCTCGTCCCGGGTGCGGCGTGGTTCGTCCTCGTCGAGATGGCCGTGGTGGGCGTGCTCACCGTGGCGGTGCGCAGTGCCTACTACTGCGTCAAGGGAATGCCCGACCAGGGGGACAGGCTCCGTCCCTGGTTCGCCGTCCTCCGCAGGACCTGCGGGGTCGCCCTGCTGGTCGTCGCGGTGACCGTGCCCGTGGGGAGCTGGTGACGTGAGCGGACACCATCGCGTGAGCGACCCGCGGGGACAAGTCGTGATCACTCGGTTCGAGTGTCCCGGCCTGCTCTCGCTCCTGCTCATCCTGGCCCTGCACCGCAAGGTCAAGAAGGAAGTACGCCGGGTGGCCGAGGGATATCTCGGCCACACGACCCTCGTCCGGTGGCGGGAGCGGACCCTGCTGAGCCTGTCCCTGTGGGACCGGCTGGACAGCGTCTACGCCATGGGCAAGTCACAGCACCACATCGCGGCGTCACGGATACCGGCGCGACTGCGTGCCTCCACGTCCTGCGGAATCTACGGCTACTCCGGAGAGTGGAAGCAGCTCATGTTCGGCACGCCGACCGAAGCTCCGGAACCCCTGTTCGCCGCCACACCACACGCAGATGCCGAACAAAGGAGACCCTGAATGCCCACCCGAACCCCGACAGACCGGGGCATCGCGTTCATCAAGAGCAATGACGACGGGACGTCAACGGTGTACGTGGCCGCGGGCGTGGAGACCGACGGCAGCCCTCGGGAGGTCCTCTCCATCCACTTCAACCGCCCCGGCGTCGACGTGGACGGTTCCGTGAACCTCGTAGCCGCGGGCTCGCTGCGCCGCACTGACAGACAGGTGCGCGTCTCCTCGGGCCCCGACGACAGAGTGCTGGTCGAGCCGGGCCGCTCCGGCCTCGGAGCGCTCCTGGCCGACTGAGCCGGCGTGGGCCAGGCCGGGCAACGTCCCGTCTGGCCCACGCAGAGGGCGAACCGCCCGGCGGCTCACCTTGGCGGAGGCGGACGGGAATCGAACCCGCCGGGCGAGGATGCCCCGCCCCACCCGCTTTGAAGGCGGGGAGGCCCACCAGGAACCCTGACGCCTCCGCCGCCACCATAGCTGACACCTGCACCACCTCGATGGCTGCTCCGCGCTCCAAGTCCGCATCGATACGGGGAACATGAACACTGACACCCAGCACCAGCCGGCTCGCGCATCCCAGACCGCTCGCCCTGTTCGCCTGACGCAGTACGCCCGCGGCGGGGGCTGCGCCTGCAAGATCCCACCAGGCGAACTGGAGGCGATGGTGGGGGAGCTGAGCCCTCCTCCCGGCTCCTTCGGTCACGGCGAGCTACTCGTGGGCCTCGACAGCGGGGACGACGCGGCCGTCGTCCGTATCGACGGAGACCGGGCCACGATCCTCACGACGGACTTCTTCACGCCGGTCGTGGACGACGCCTATGACTGGGGTCGTATCGCCGCCGCCAACGCGCTCTCCGATGTCTACGCCATGGGCGGTACGCCCCTCGTCGCCGTGAACCTGCTCGCCTGGCCGACCGGCACGCTCCCCACGGAACTCGCGGCGGAGGTACTGCGCGGCGGACTCGACATCACCCGGGCCGCCGGGTGCCACCTGGCCGGAGGGCACAGCATCGACGACGCGGACCCCAAGTACGGCCTCGCCGTCACCGGTCTCGCCGACGCCGACCGCCTGCTGCGCAACGACGCCGGAAGGCCCGGTCTCCCGCTGTCCCTGACCAAACCCCTGGGCATCGGCGTTCTCAACACCCGGCACAAGCGCACCGGAGAGCACTTCCCCCAGGCCGTCGAGACCATGGCCGCACTCAACGCGGACGCCTCGCGTGCGGCCCTGGCCGCCGGCGTCGAGTGCGCCACCGACGTGACCGGGTTCGGACTACTGGGCCATCTGTACAAGCTGGCGCGCGCAAGCGGCGTCACCGCCCGGATCGACCCGGCCGCGATCCCCTACCTCGACGGAGCGCGGGAAGCCGTACGTGACGGATTCGTCAGCGGCGGGAGCCGGCGCAACCTCGACTGGGTCTCGCCGCACACCGGTTGGGGCTCCAAGGTCACCGAGGACGAGCGCCTCCTGCTTGCCGACGCCCAGACCTCCGGCGGGCTGCTGATCGCCGGGGAGATACCCGGTGCCCCCGTCATCGGCGAACTGATCACGGCACGGAACGAGAGACTCGTCATCGGATGACCACCGTACCCACGGCGCGGCCCACCGACCGGCGGCGCCTTGTCCCGCGCACCGACACCGTACTGGCTGACGCGCGTCTGGCGGAGGCAGAACTGCGCGTGGGGCGCGCCGCGGTGAAGGAGGCCGTCCGTGAGGCCCAGCGCCGGGCCCGGCAGGGCGAGATTCCTCCGGAGGCAGTCGCGGACTGCGCGGCGGCTCTCCTGCCGCAGGCCGCCTCCTCACTGCGCCCGGTCCTCAACGCCACGGGCGTCGTCCTGCACACCAATCTCGGGCGTGCGCCCCTTTCGGATGCCGCCCTCGACGCCGTGCGGACGGCGGGCGCCTACGTCGACGTGGAGTTCGACATCCGCACCGGAGCACGTGCCCGGCGAGGCAGGGGAGCCCTGGCCGCACTCCGGTCGGCGGTGCCCGCCGCCGAGGACGTCCACGTCGTCAACAACGGCGCGGCGGCCCTCGTCCTCGCGGCCACCGCCTTCGCCACGGGGCGGGAGATCGTGGTCAGCCGGGGCGAACTCATCGAGATCGGCGACGGATTCCGCCTCCCTGATCTGCTGGCCAGTACCGGGGCGCGGCTGCGCGAGGTCGGCACCACCAACCGCACCCATCTCGAGGACTACCGTCGCGCGATCGGCCCGGACACCGGATTCATCCTGAAGATCCATCCCTCCAACTTCCGCATCGAGGGCTTCACACGGTCTGTGTCCGTCGCGGATCTGGCCGCATTGGGGCCGATGGTGGTGGGGGACATCGGCTCGGGGCTCCTTGCCGCCGATCCCGTCCTGCCGGACGAACCTGATGCCGCCGGCTGGCTGGAGCACGGCGCGGCGCTCGTCACGGCGAGCGGTGACAAACTCCTGGGCGGCCCACAGGCCGGGCTGCTCCTCGGTACCCGGCAGGTGATCGACACGCTGCGCGGGCATCCCCTCGCCCGCGCCCTGCGCGTCGACAAACTCACCCTGGCCGCTCTGGAGGCGACGCTCGCCGGTCCCGAGACTCCCGTTCACCGGTATCTGCACGCCGCGCCTGACGAACTCCGCGCCCGCAGCGCCGAACTGACGCGGCACCTGGCCCGCGCGGGCATAACGGCCGACGTGGTGCCCAGTGCCGGTGTCGTGGGCGGAGGCGGCGCCCCCGGCGTCGCACTGCCCGGCTGGGCCGTTCGACTGCCCGCGGGATTCGCGGCCGCCCTGCGGGCAGGCACGCCCTGCACGGTCGGACGCCTCGATCGGGGCCATTGCCTCCTGGACCTGCGATGCGTGCCCCCGGACAGGGACCCGGAGCTGCTGGAGGCGGTCCGAGCCGCCTTCTCAGCACTCGGGGACGAACCTGCGGCCGACCAGCGTGCCCGCGCGGGGGGTCCCTCATGAGGGTGCTGGCCACCGCCGGTCACGTGGACCACGGCAAGACCGCCCTCCTTCGGGCCCTGACCGGAATGGACACCGACCGGTGGGCCGAGGAGAAGCAGCGCGGTATGACGATCGACCTGGGCTACGCGTGGACCGTGCTGCCCGGCGGTGGCACCGTGGCCTTCGTCGACGTCCCGGGGCATCAGCGCTTCATCACCAACATGCTTGCTGGAGTGGGCCCGGTGCCCGCTGTCATGCTCGTCGTGGCCGCGGACTGCGGCTGGGCCCGTCAGACCGAGGAGCATCTCGCCGCGCTCCAGGCGCTCGACGTGCGTCACGGTGTCCTCGCGGTCACCCGTGCCGATCGAGCGGATCCCGCACCGGTCATGACCCGGGCCCGTGAGCGACTCGCGCACACGCCGCTGGCCGCCGTGGAAGCCGTGGCCACGAGCGCGGTGACCGGGCAGGGGATCGACGAGCTGCGGCAGGCCCTCCGGAGGATGACGGACGCGATGCCTCAGCCCGCGCCGGACGGTCCGGCCCGGCTGTGGATAGACCGCGTCTTCACCATCCGCGGAGCGGGCACCGTGGTCACGGGCACCCTGGGCAGCGGGACCATCAGGAAGGGCGACCAGCTCACCGTCGTGCCCACGGGCGACACGGTCCGCGTCCGCTCCGTGGAAGCCTTGAAGGCCCCCGTCGCCGAAGCGTCTGCCGTCTCGCGCGTCGCCTTGAACCTGCGCGGCAATGCGCTCGCCTCACTGCGTCGTGGGCATGCGCTGATCGACTCCGCCGGCTGGACCCGCTCCACCGTCCTGGACGTACGCCTGAGCCACCGGCAGGAACGACTGCCCACCCATCTCGTCCTGCACCATGGCTCCGCCGCGGTCCCCGTACGGGTGCGCCCCCTCGGCGGTACGGTCGCCCGTCTGACGCTCGCCGCTCCGGTGGCCGTCCACCAAGGTGAACGGGCGGTGCTCCGGGACCCGGGCGAACAGCGGGTCGCCGCCGGCCTCACCGTCCTCGATGTGCGACCGCCCCCGCTCACCCGACGGGGAGCGGCAGCCGCGCGGGCGCGTGTCCTTGCCGACCTGCCGGACACCCCCGCCCCGGTTGGCGAGCTCGCCCGGCGCGGGACCGTACGGCGTGGCGATCTCATCGCCGCAGGTGTCGTCTCCCCGCTCTGGGAGCCACCCGCCGAAGTGCTCCGCATCGGGGACTGGTTCGTGCACGAGGACCGGTGGAATGCCTGGAAAAGCGCGTTGCGCCGCACGGTCGAGCAGTGGGAAGCCGACCATCCACTGGACCCCGGGATGCCACGTGCTGCTGCGGTACGCGAACTCTCCCTGCCCGATGCGTACCTGCTCGACACCCTGGTGCGCGAGGCCGGTCTCGTCCGAGACGCGACCGGCATCCACCGAGCCGGCACCGCGACCGCCTTCCCGGCCTCGGTCGCACACGCGTTGTCCACGGTCCGCGTCCGCCTGGCCAAGACCCCCTTCGACGCCCCCGGGGCCGAGGAACTGGCGTCTCTCGGGCTGACCGAACGGCACCTGGCCGCCGCGGCGCGTACCGGACTGCTTCTTCGCCTCTCCGGCGGCGTCGTGCTCCTCCCTGACGCGCCCGAAGAAGCACGTCGGCGGCTCACCGCACTGCTTGAGCCGTTCACGACGAGCCAGGCGAGACAGGTGCTGCGGACGTCGCGCCGCGTGGCGGTGCCGCTGCTGGAACTGATGGACCGGCGGGGTCTGACCAGGCGCGTCGACACGAACCGGCGCCAGTGCCTTGGTGGATCATGAGAAGGGGAGGGGACGACGATCCCTCTCCGGACGAGCCGGGGCCGGCGGTGTTCGGTGTCCATGCCTCTCCCGCAGTGATCGAGTTGGCTCGAAGGGCCCCGTATGCGGCGAGGTTCCGCTGAAGCCTCGACGAAGGAGTGACACAGCATGATCGATGCGGACCACACCATCCGGATCGCCCGGCCCTCGGCGGACCTGGCGGCCGCCGAACGCTTCTACGTCCAGGGCCTCGGCCTGAGCGTCCTGTTCAGGGTCGCGGGGCGGCCGGAGGACGGGACGCGCGATCTGCTCATGGTGGGTCCGGCCGGTGGGCGGTGGCACCTGGAGCTGACGGTCGGCACGACCGACACCGTCGCCCCCACCCCCACGCCCGAGGACCTGCTGGTGATCTACCTGGGCGAGCCGGTGGGCGAGGAGGCTCTCGCGCGCGCCACGGCGCACGGGGGGACGGTGGTCCCGTCGCACAATCCGTACTGGGACGAGGGCGGCGTCACGCTCGCCGACCCGGACGGCTACCGAGTCGTCCTCACCCGCCGCACCTGGCCCCACAACACCCCCCTCCCCTGACCGGAGGCCCCCGGTACCCCCGGCGCGTTCGGACCAGGGCCACCGTCCGCCGGTCCGGCCGCGGTGATCGCGGACGCGGCGGCGTTCAGCGCGGCGTCACCCAGCCCGGCGCCCAGGTTCCGGCGGCGTCGTGGCCGGCGGCCGTGGCGGCGAGGTGGGCGCGGAGGGTGGCCAGCGCCGGGTGGGGGTTTTCGCGGTGCCAGAGGAGCGAGTGCGGGTAGACGGGCGTCGGGTCGGTCACCGGGATGCGGCGCAGATCATGGTCGGCGGGCCAGACGAGGCGGGTCCGCCCGCCCATGAAGGTGGCCAGGGCCGGGGTGTCGGCGATGGTGTCCAGGAGCACGTCGGAGCCGAAGTTGGGGCCGGTCGCCTCGACCCGTCGATGGTGAGATCGGCGCCGCGTGCGGTGCGGGTGAACAGCCGCACACCGAGCGTGCGCTCCAGTGCGGCGATGCGCTTGGAGACGGCCTGCTGGGTGACCGCCAGTTCGGCGGCGGCCTCCTGGAACTGCCCGGCGTCGGCGGCGGCGGGGAAGGTCCGGACGGTGTCGAGGTCCACGTCGACACCCCATGGATACAACCATCGGTTGTGGCCCGCGGCTCCGCGGTTGTTTGATCCCAGGGTGCGGGGCTCGCTTTGATGCAACCGGTCGCGGATCGGTTGTGCGGGTGAGTGGCGAGGGGCGTCGGGCATGAGGAGCGGGAACCGGCCGGGTCAGCTGCCCGGGCGTCGGCTGGGGCGGCGGTTCGGGTGGCTCTGGGGAGCGTACGGGACCAGCGCGCTGGGCACGTGGCTCGCCTTCGGCGCGTTCTCGCTGATCGCCATCCGGGTGCTGCACGCCGGACCGGCCGAGGTCGCCGCGCTCTCCTCCGCGGGCGCTGCGGTGGGCGCGGCGGTGGCGGTGCCGCTCGGTCCGTGGGTGGAGTTCCGCCGCAAGCGGCCGGTGCTGATCACCATGGACCTGATCCGGTTCGCGGCGCTGCTGACGATCCCCACCGCCTTCGCGCTCGGCGTGCTCACCTTCCTTCAGCTCCTGCTGGTCTCGGTCGTCGTCGCGGCGGCCGACATCACCTTCCGTGCCACCTCCGGCGCGTACCTGAAGACGCTGCTGCCGGCCGAGAACCTGCTCGTCGCCAACGCCCGATTCGAGTCCACGGCCTGGACGACCACGATCATCGGACCTCCGCTGGGCGGCGCGGCGATCGGGCTCCTCGGTCCGGTGGCGACGGTGGTGGCCGACGCGGTCAGCTACCTGCTCTCGGCCCTGGGCATCCGCGCGACGGGCGGGCACGAGCCGCGGCCCGAGCGCCGGGCGGCCGCGCGCATGCGGGCCGGCGACCTGCTCGACGGTTGGCGGTACATCCTCGCCGACGCGACGCTGCGGCCCCTGTTCTTCAACTCCGCCTTGTTCAACGGCCTGGTGATGGCCGCCGAGCCGCTGCTGGCCGTCCTGATGCTCGGCCGGCTCGGGTTCGCACCGTGGCAGTACGGCCTCGCCTTCGCCGCGCCCTCGATCGGCGGGCTGCTCGGTTCGCGGCTGGCGCGACGGCTCGTCGCCGGGTTCGGACAGCGCCGGGTCCTGGTCGTGTCCGGGGCGCTGCGCGCGCTCTGGCCCGTGGGCCTGGCCTTCCTGGGGCCGGGCACCGGAGGGCTGCTGCTGGTGATGGGTGTCGAGCTCGGGCTCATCTTCTGCTGCGGGGTCTTCAACCCCGTCTACGCCACCTACCGCCTCGAGCGCACCGCGACCGACCGAGTCACCCGCACACTGTCCGCCTGGACGGTCACGACCAAGGCCTCGACCGCGCTCCTGACGGCCGTCTGGGGCGTGCTGGGCGGCCTACTCGGCCCGCGTACGGCCATCGCCCTGGCCGGCGTGCTCCTGCTGGCGACCCCACTGCTGTTGCCCCGCCGCGCGACAGCGCTTCTCTCCGAGCCGGAGCCGGAGCCGGAGCCGGAGCCGGAGCAGGAGCCGGCGCCGGGCCACCGCGCCTGACGGGCGCCGCGGCGGTCACCGCGATCGGGCGGCCAGGCCGCGCGGCGGCCGCAGGGTCTTCGCGCCGCCCCTCTTCGGAGCGGGCGGGGACCGGCCGGGCCGCGTCCCCCTGAGCGTCGAGGCCGAGTCGATGCGCCCGCACGGCGGTGTGGACCTGCGCGGAGTGCGGTCAGATCACCTTCCGCCGCGGCGGCCTTCCGCCTCGGCGGTCGGCGGGACGCGCCGTGCCGAACCCCGTGTCAGGCCGTGCTGCCCAGAGGACGGCCGTGGCGGCCGTCGCAGCGGTGACCGCGGCCAGTCGTCCGAAGTCCACCGTGTCGGGGGTGTCGTCCGGCTGGTGGTAGCGGGCGTTGCGGAAGTTCGCTGTGTCGGTGAGCATCATCGCCGGGACCCGGCGGTTCCAGAAGGACGCATGGTCGCTGCGGCCGAGGTGCATGAGCGGTGGGGCCAGCAGTCCCTGGAGCACGCCGATCACGCCGTCAGCCCGCGGATCGCGCACCGCGATGGTCCGCAGCGGGTCGGCGTAGGCAGCCGCGGCCCGTTGCCAGGTCTCGGCCGCCGCCGCCGAGGAACGGCGATGCACCACAAGGGCGAAGTCTCCGCGTGATTCCGCACCCCGCACCGCGCGCGCGGCGTCGGGGAAGGCACGGCTGAATCCGGGTGGCATCCGCTGGCTGTGTGGTTCGGCGGAGAAGCAACCGACCGACTCCAGGCACAGCATGCCGGTGAGGGGCCGGACGCCGGTCAGGCGGCGGGCCGCGACCGACGAGCCGACCAGGCCCACCTCCTCCATGTCGAACAGGGCCAGGGTGACCGCGGGCCTGGTGGGCAGCGAAGCGAGGAGCCGCGCCGTCTCCAGGACCACGGCCACCCCGGAGGCGTTGTCGTCGGCGCCCGGGCTGCCCTCCACCGTGTCCAGATGGGCTCCCACCACCACGGTGGGACGATCCGGCGTGGTTCCCGGAAGGTCCGCGACCAGATTCGCGCCCGTGATCCGGCGGTGCAGGCGTAGCTGGAGCGGCAGCATCCGGTGGCCCCGGCGATCCGTTGCGCCGATCCGCCAGCGCACGTCGAACGGCTGCCGGTCAACCCGCCAGCCAGCCGCTTCGAGCGCCCCGCGCACATGGGTCTCGGCACGTCGCATGCCCTCGGGCCCATGACGACGGCTGCGGGGCCCGCCGGCCACTTCCAGCACATCGTGCTGCAGCCGTCGGAGGTCGATGTCACGCTGGAACCGCCGCACCAGCATGCCCGGCTCGTCGTCTGCGGGGTACGTCATACAGCCCTCCCGGAGCCGATCCTTTCATTCATCGGGTGCCCACCCGGGAGCGAGGTCGGCTCTGACCGATCGAATCTCCGCCGAGGACGGCACATGCGCGATCCGGACGGCATCCGGCGGGTTGCCGGTTGCCCCGGAGCCGTCCGGGTGCGCCGTGCACCGTTCCCGGCATGCGCGGAGGCCGGACAAGCATGGCGCGCTCGACCCGGCGGTGATCATATTCACTTCCAGTGTCTCGCGACGACTGGGAGTGAACCGCGTTGACGGGCCCGAGGCCAGGGCGGCCCACAGCTCCGTGGCGTGTGCCGGACCGCCGCCCCCGCGCCGAGGGAGGAGTACGACGCGACCTCGCAGCAGCGTCGCGGGCTCGGCGGCGGTGGCGGCACCGGTGTACCCGGTACCGGCGGTGATCGGGACCTTGCTCACGGTCACTCGCCCGGCCGGTGGGCGTCAGCGCCAGCCGAGTGCGGGCGCGACGTGCGTGAGGATGCTCTCCAGCAGATGGGTGTTGTAGTCCACGCCCAGCTGGTTGGGCACGGTCAGCAGCAGCGTGTCGGCCTCCGCGATCGCCTCGTCCTCGGCGAGCTGCTTCACCAGAACGTCGGGCTCGGCGGCGTAGGTACGGCCGAAGATCGCGCGCGTACTGGCGTCGATGTAGCCGATGTGGTCGGCGCTGTCGCCTTCGCGGCCGAAGTACGCGCGGTCTTGGTCGCTGGTGAGCGCGAAGACGCTGCGCGACACGGAGACGCGCGGCTCGCGTTCCCATCCCGCCTCCGCCCACGCCTCGCGGAACGCGCGAATCTGGGCGGCCTGCTGTATGTGGAAGGGAGCGCCGCCCTCGTCGTCCTTGAGGGTCGAGCTCATCAGGTTCATGCCCATCTTGGCCGCCCAGGTCGCGGTGGCGTTGGAGCCGGCGCCCCACCAGATGCGCTCCCGCAGCCCCTCCGAGTGCGGCTCGATGCGCAGCAGTCCGGGTGGGTTGGCGAACATCGGCTGCGGGTTGGGCTGGGCGAAGCCCTTGCCCTGGAGGACGGTCAGCAGCACCTCGGTGTGCTTGCGGGCCATGTCGGCGTCGGTGTCGCCGTCGCCCGGCGCGTAGCCGAAGTAGCGCCAGCCGTCGATGACCTGCTCCGGAGAGCCGCGACTGACGCCGAGCTGGAGCCTGCCGCCGGCGATGAGGTCCGCGGCGCCGGCGTCCTCGGCCATGTAGAGGGGGTTCTCGTAGCGCATGTCGATCACACCGGTGCCTATCTCGATCCGCGACGTCCTGGCGCCGATCGCGGCCAGCAGCGGGAACGGCGACGCCAGCTGCCGGGCGAAGTGGTGGATGCGGAAGTAAGCACCGTCGACTCCGAGTTCCTCGGCCGCTACGGCCAGATCGATGGCCTGGAGCAACGAGTCCGCCGCCGACCTCGTCTGGGAGTGCCTGGTGTCGGACCAGTGTCCGAAGGACAGAAAACCGATGCGCTTCATACGCGGCACAACACCGCGGCTAACTAGTTGATTCCTGAACTAGTCGTGCGGGTCTGCGGCCCGGTCTCGCGGTCGGCGCCTGAGCCGGAGGCCGGCGCCTGTGGTGGCGGTCCGCCGGTGCGGTGGCGGTGCGCCGGTGCGGTGGCGGTGCGCCGGTGCGGTGGCGGTCCGCGCCGGCCGGAGGCCGGGCCCGGCGGTGGGTCTGGCATCGTTGCCGGGTGCCGGGTGCCGGGTGCCGGGTGCCGGGTGCCGGGTGCCGGGTGCCGGGTGCCGGGTGCCGGGTGCCGGGTGCCCTCGCCGCGCTGGTCGGCACGGGTGCGGTCACCGGACCCGGCCGTGCGACCAGACCCTGCCCCTCACGGCCGGAGTGCCGGTCGCACTGGCGACCACACGGCCGGCAGCGGGCTGACACCGTGGGCCCAGACGGGATCGCCGGGTGTCAGCAGGTCTTGGCGGGCTACCGCTGTTCCGGGGTCACTTGTAGACCTTGCCCGGCTCCGGCGTCCCGGGGGCGAGGAGCTGCTTGACGGTGACGAACGTGTAGCCCCGGTGCTGGAGCGTGGAGATGATGCCGGGCACCGCCTCCACCGTGCCGTTGTAGCCGTGGTTGGTGGGGTCCACCCGGTCGTGCAGCAGGATGATCCCGTCCCGCTTGGTCTCGTCCAGTATCCGCTTCTCGATCAGTGCCGAGTCGTTGGTCTCGAAGTCGGAGGCGGTGGCGCTCCATTCGACCTCCGCCATGCCGAGCTTGCGGCAGATTTCGGTGATGTCGTCGTTGGTGCGGCCCTGCGGCGGACGCAGGAGCGTGGGCTTGACGCCGGTGACCTGCTCCACGGCGTCCCGCCCCTTGGTTATCTCCTCGCGCGCCTCGTCCTTGCCGATCTTGGTCAGGATGCGGTGGCTCCAGGTGAGGGTCTCCACCTCGTGTCCCTCGGCGACCATCCGCTTCGTCGTCTGCGGGTGCTTCAGGACGTGGTTCTTGCCGAGCGTGAAGAACGTCGCGTGCACGTGGTACTTACTCAGGATCTGAAGGATGTGCGGCGTGCGCACGCTCGGCCCGGTGTCGAAGGTGAGCGCCACGCACCGGGCCTTCCGGCAGTCGATCCGCCCCTTCGCCCCCTCGGCGAACGCCTTCTCGCCCTTGGCCGTCGCGTGTTCCCTGACGTCCGCCGGTGACGTCGCGTCGTAGCCGTTGCAGGCGGTCAGCCCGAACGCCAACGAGCCGACAGCCCCAAGTGCGGCGAGCCCGCGTATGCGACGCGCCGCGGCCGTGCTGAGCATGCTGAAGATCCCCTCGTCGTGGCTGCGGGGCCCGTGGAGAAGCGGGCCGCGTAGCACTATACACACCGTGTATGTGTGCAGTGTATAGATAGCGTGTATAGCGACTGACGTGGGACTCTCTTGAGCGGACCCGGCATGGCTTGCTCGCCGCATGACCGCGATACTCGATCAGCTTCGGCGTCGGCAGTGCTGCTTCCGGTGACCGTGTGGCCCGGCGGGCCGCGCACGGCCGGAGCGTTTCGGAGCCGGCGTCTCACAGAGTCGGCGGTAGGTCCTAGGCTGCGACCGTCACCCGTCACCCGTCACCCGTCACCCGTCACCCGTCACCCGTCACGCATCGCGCCCGCCGTCCCTCCGACCCAGGAGCGTCCACCATGTCCGAGCCCGTCCGGCAGCACCCGTACCCCGACGTCCTTCGGCCGGACGAGGCACCTGCGCCGCACGCGCTGCTCGCGCCGGTGCTCGGGCTCCTCGGCAGCTGGGCCGGGCGGGGCCGTGGCGGGTACCCCACGCTCGCCGACGAGTTCGCGTACGCGCAGGAGGTCACCTTCAGCCACGACGGGCGGCCCTTCCTCCGCTTCGAGTCGCGCGCCTGGCTGCTCGGTGCGGACGGCACCCCGCAGCGGCCGGCGGCCCGGGAGAGCGGCTGGTGGCGGCTCGGACCCGACGGGCGTGTGGAGGCGCTGATCACCCAGCCCACCGGCATCGTGGAGATCTCGGTCGGCCGTGCGGGCGACGGCCTCGTCGACCTGGCCACCCATCAGGTGGCGCTCGCCCCGACCGCCAAGCAGGTCGACGCCACGCGCCGCCGGTACACCCTCGTGGGCGAGGACACGCTCACCTTCGTCCACGACCTCGCGGCGGTCGGTCAGCCGCTGCACCACCATCTCTCCGCGGAACTGCGGCGCGTCGACTGACAGCCGAGCCGGGGCGGTGGACCCCTGGACGTCTCCTCGCAGGCTCTGGGGTTGCTCGTGCCGGGATGTGCTGCTGGTCGGCCAGCCGCGCCGCGGCCGACCGGTGTGCCGTGGTTGCCGTGGCCGGCCGGTCACCGTTCCAGAATGCGGCGTAGCCAGCGGACGCGGGCGTCGCGGGCGTCGCGGGAGACGGCGGCGTCGGGTGCCATCTGGTCGAAGCCGTGGAACCCGCCCGACCAGACGTGGAGTTCGGCGTCGCCCCCGGCCTGCCAGATGCGGGTGGCGTAGGCGACGTCCTCGTCGCGGTAGGTCTCGGCGGCGCCGACGTCGATGTAGGCCGGTGGCAGGCCGGACAGGTCGGTGGCGCGGGCGGGTGCGGCGTAGGGCGGAACCCGGTCGGTGCCGCGGGCATCGCCGAGCAGCGAGGCCCAGCCGACCTCGTTGGCGCGCCGGTCCCACACGCCGTGGCCGGCCATCTGCCGGGCGGAGGGGGTGTCGTTGCGGTCGTCGAGCATGGGGCACATGGCCAGCTGGCCGGCGAGGCGCGGCCCGCCCCGGTCGCGCGCCATGAGCGCGACGGCCGCGGTCAGCCCGCCGCCCGCGCTGCCGCCCGCCACCACGATCCGCTCCGGGTCGCCGCCGATCTCCGTGGCGTGCCGTGCCACCCACACCAGGCCTGCGTAGCAGTCCTCGACGCCCGCCGGGTACGGGTGCTCGGGAGCCAGGCGGTAGTCGGCGGAGACCACGACGAGTCCGAGGGGCGCGGCCCACTCGCGCAGGACGCCGGGCACGCCGGTGCGGGCGGTCCCGCCGATCATGCCTCCGCCGTGCAGGTGGTAGACCACGGGTGCGCCGTCGGCCAGTCCCGCCGGGCGGGCGATCAGCAGGGGTACGTCCGGCGCGCCGTCGGGTCCCGGCACCGCCCGCTCGTCCACCTCGAAGGCGCCACCGTCGCGTAGCTCCTCCAGCGTGGGATCCGGAGCGCCCTCGGCGAGCAGCGCGCGCCACCGCGGCACGGCTGCCGGCGACGCCGGCTCGGCGCCGCGCAGGTCCTCCAGACCGTCCAGGACGGTGGCCAGTTCCGGGTCGAACGGCGGCGGGGGCACCGGAGCCCGTTCCGCACCGTCGGCCGGCAGGGGCCGGCTGGCGTTCACGTGTTCCTCTCTCCGCGCAGTGCCGCCGCACCGGGTTACGTCGGACGCCCGGGACCGGGGGAAAGGCCGTAAGTCGCACCGGCCACCGGACCGCGGGCACGCGCAGCGCGGTGCGCGCCGCGACCATCATCTCGCGCGCGCATCGAATCTCCCGCCCGGGGGCCCCGGCCCGGGGGTCCCCGCCCGGGGCGCGGTGCGCGGCCGGGGGAGTGGGGAGAGCGGGGGAGAGGAACAGCGGGGTCGGCCGCGTTGCTGAGAGATGCCGGATGAGAAGGCAGGGGCTGCTGAGAGGCTGTCCTCGTGATGGACAGGGCAGGCGGCGTTGAGGGCCGGTCGGTTCGGCCGGGCGGGTACGCGCGTGTCGAGCGGGAGAGACGGTTCCTGCTGGCCGATCCCCCGGCGCCGTCCACGGCGTCCGTGACCCGTGTGATCACGGACCGATATGTGGTGGGCACACGCCTGAGGCTGCGGCGAGCCGACTTCTCGAACGGTCGGTGCGAGCTCAAGCTCACCCAAAAGGTCCCTATCCCTCAGTCCGGCGCGGTCCAGGGCATGATCACGAATGTGTACCTGTCTCCGGCCGAGTACGACGTGCTCGCCTCACTGCCGGCCGCGCTGTTGTCGAAGACCCGGTACAGCGTGCCTCCCTTGGGAGTCGATGTCTTCGACGGCCGTCTCCGGGGCCTGGTGCTCGCGGAAGCCGAGTTCGCCACCGACGAGGAGGCGCGGTCGTTCGTGCCCCCGGCCGAGTGCGTGGCGGAGGTCACCGACGATCCCCGTTTCACCGGCGGGCGCCTTGTCCTGGCGTCCCGCGAAGAACTGCTCGGATGGCTGGCCGAGTACGGGGTTCGTCCATAAGCCCCTACCCCTGAACCCGTGCCCCTCCGGGGCGGGTATCCGCGCCGGCACCGTCCGCCTGACTTCTGGTGCTGATGATCGGACCGTTCTACCGTCCTCCTTTATGACCTTTTCGATCGTGGCCCGGTCCGGTCCGGCCTTCGGTATAGCGGTGGCGAGCAAGTTTCTGGCGGTCGGTGCGGTGGTGCCGGCCGCGGAGGCCGGGATCGGGGTGGTGGCCACTCAGGCGGCGGCCAACCTCCGTTACCGGCCCCAGGCCCTCGCGCTGCTGCGTACGGGTGTGCGGCCCGCGGACGTGGTCGCCGGTCTCGTCGCCATGGACCGGGAGCACGCGCACCGTCAGGTGGGAGTCGTCGGCCCTGAAGGTCCCGGCGCGACGTACACCGGCGAGGAGTGCCTGGGCTGGGCCGGGGGGACGGCGGGCGACGGCTACGCGATCCAGGGCAACATCCTCGCCGGCCCCGAGGTGGTCGAGGCCATGGAGGCTGCCTGGCTCTCCTCGCCGGAGCCGGCGCTCGACCGGCGGCTGGCCGCGGTGCTGGCGGCGGGGGACGCCGCCGGCGGTGACCGGCGGGGCCGCCAGAGCGCGGCCCTGTACGTGGTCGCCCCCGGCGCCGGGTACGGCGGCGGCAGCGACGTCGCCTGTGACCTGCGGGTGGACGACCACCCCGACGCCGTCGCCGAGTTGAGGCGCCTGCTCGACGTCCACGAGCTGCTGTTCGGCAAGCCCGACCCGGACGCCCTCCTGGAGCTGTCGGGCGAGTTGGAGGAGGAGGTCCAGCGCCTGGTCGCCGGGCGCGGTTACGCCTCGCTGGACGTGTGGGCCGGGGTGGAGAACCTGGAGAACCGTCTGGTTCCCGGCAGCATCGACCCGGTTGTGCTGGCCCGCCTGCGGGACGGCGGGGGCTGCGAGCAGGCGTAAGGCACCGAGGGGAGGCCGTTCGGGCTTCCCCTCAGCCCGTTCCGGTCGCCGGTTCGTTCAGTTTGCCGAACCAGCGTCGTTCGGTAAAGCGAACGCAGGTGAGGCTGTGTAGCACTGAACGCGCTCCAGGTGCAGGGAAGTTCAGTCAGAGTTTAGTCGTGCAGTGCCATTGACAGTGCACATGCCACATCTTACGGTGGCATCGTTTGCTATATCGAACGATCGGCGTTCGGTGAGTGAAACACGCGCGAGACCCCAACGCGAGAACTCCACGTGAGATCCCAACGCGAGATCCACGTGGGATCCCAACGCGAGACCCAAGGCTCAACGCACGAGCGCGATCGACCTACGTCGGGTGTCCGCCGGGTCGGCCGTTCGTGCCCATGACGGGCAGGCGAGCACGCGGGCGAACAGGCGACCGGAGAACGAACCGGGATGGGTGGCGGCGTCGCGCCCTCGGCGGCCCTTCGAAGGAAGGACATGCATGTGACCACCACAGAGCGCACCGATGAGCGTGCGGGACGCGGATTCCTCGGTCACCCGGCGGGACTCTCGCCGCTGTTCTTCACCGAATTCTGGGAACGTTTCTCGTACTACGGTATGCGGGCCATCCTGCTCTATTACATGTACAACTCGGTGCGCGACGGCGGGTTGGGCATGGACGAGGGCCTCGCCGCGTCGCTCATGTCGATCTACGGCTCCCTCGTCTTCATGTCGGGCGTCATCGGCGGATGGGTCGCGGACCGCATACTCGGCCCGCGGCGTTCGCTTCTCTCCGGTGCCGTCCTCATCATGCTTGGGCACATATGCCTGTCGATCCCCGGCGGCGGGCCGGCCGCGCTGTACGGATCCATGGCGTTGATCGTACTGGGCACCGGTCTGCTCAAGACGAATGTCTCGAAGGTCGTCGGGGACCTGTATCCGGCGGGCGACACGCGGCGGGACGCCGGATTCTCCCTCTTCTACATGAGCATCAACCTGGGCGCGTTCGTCGCGCCCTTCGCCGTCGGCGGGCTGCGGGACACCGCAGGATTCCACGCCGGATTCGCGGTCGCCGCGGTCGGCATGGCACTCGGAATCGTCTGGTACGTGCTCGGCGGCCGGGCCCTCGGCGAAGCCGGGCGGCGTCCCGCCGATCCCCTGGCCGGGACCGAAAGGGGCCGCGTACTCGCGCGCATCGGTGCCGGAGTGGCGGCGGTGGCGGTGCTCATCGCCGTCCTCGCGCTGACCGGCCTGCTCTCCGTGGAACTGGTCATCAACACCGTCACCGTTCTGGGCGTCCTGCTCTCCGCCGCGTATTTCACCTTCATGCTGCGCAGCCGCAGAACCACTCCGGTCGAGCGGACCCGCATGCGCGCGTACATTCCGCTGTTCATCGCGGCGGCGCTGTTCTGGATGCTCCTGGAGCAGGGCTCGACCATCCTCGCGCGTTTCGCGGACCAGCGGACCGACCTCGACGGGCTCGGCTTCGGAATCGACCCCGAGTGGTACCAGTCCATCGGCGCGGTCACGATCGTCCTGCTCGCGCCCGTCTTCGCACAGCTGTGGACCAGGCTCGGCCCGCGCCAGCCCAGCACGCCACGTAAGTTCGCGGCGGGGCTGATGTTCGCGGGACTGGCGTACCTGATCATGATGGTGCCCAGTGTGCTGAACGGTACCGGCACCCCCGCCCACCCGCTGTGGCTGGTCGGGGCGTTCGTCGTGATCACGCTCGGCGAGTTGTGCGTGTCACCGGTGGGCCTGTCCGCGACCACGAAACTCGCGCCGGCGGCATTCGCCTCGCAGATGATGAGCATCTGGTTTCTCGCGGACGCCGTCGGCCAGGGCCTCAGCGCCCAGGTCGTCCGGTTCTACGAACCCGAGACCGAGACCGCGTATTTCGGGATCCTCGGCACCGGAGTGCTTCTCCTCGGAATTGTCCTCTTCTTCCTCGCGCCCACCGTGCGCCGCGCCATGGAAGGAGCCGAATGACGAGTGAACGTCGAGCCCGCCAACTCTTCGAATCCCACGGAGCGGTGATGGTGAAACGTAAACGAAGGACCACGCGAATCGTCGCGGCCGTGGCACTGCTCGCGAGTGCCACGCTGCTCGGAAGCGCGGGCGTCGCGGCGACGCGGCCGGACTCCGGCCCCGGGGCGTCCACCGGGAAGAGTCCCTTCGACCCCATCGATCCACAGCACTGGCAGGACCAACAGGACATGACGTGGGCGGACTACCACCCCGTACCCGGAACCGACTGGGCTGACCCCGCCAGGCAGCCCGCGAAGCAGAAGCTCAGAATCGCCGTGGTCGCCGTGGACTTCCCCGACCAGCCGTTCGTCATGACGCTGCCCAAGCACAGTGACGAATTCGGCAACCCGCAGATCGACCCGGTCGAACGGGAGGACGTAGCCAGGTTCTACGCCGACTTCTACGGCAGGCCCAGCGAGCTGAACCACGGCCACACCGTCAACGAGTACTGGATGGAGCAGACGAACGGGCGCATCGGCGTGGAGTTCGTGCCCGTCGGCGAATATCGCGCGCCTCGCCCCTCGTACGAGTACGGTCTGAACGACATCGGGCAGGAGCGGGCGGGATGCCCCTCGGGGCACACCTGCGACGGCTCGATCGAGCACGATGTCGACCCGATGTGGAAGAAGGACGTCGGGGAGGAGAACGCCAAGAAGTTCGACCGGGTCCTGCGTGTGTACGCGGGATACGACGAGACCTCGGTCTGGCAGGAATTCGGCCCGATGAAGTTCCAGACCAAGGACGACGTCCCCGATGCCTGGGGACCCCCGGACCCGACGCTGCCGAACGCTGTACGCAGTCGCTACACCGATTTCACGTCCTGGAAGGCGGGCGCCCAACTGTGGGGGAACTCCGGAATACGCCAGGGCGAGAGTTCCGGGACGATCACGCACGAGATATCGCACACGTTCGACATCGGGGACAACAACAACAATCCCTACGCGGAGCCCTACCACCGGGCCGGGACCGGGCCGTTCGACCTGATGGACCGGGGTTCGTTCAACGGCCCCGGCGGGCCCCACATGCGCTGGGTGGTACCCGCCACCGAGGGCGCCGCGCTGCCGGCCGGCCAGACGGTGCGCACCAAGACGAAGCTCGGCTTCGTCGACGACGCTCAGATCCTGCACCTGTCGAAGGACGGGCTCCGGAAGAGCGGAATCGCCGTGTTCGACGTCAAGGCGCGCTCGGCGAAGCCCGAGAAGAACGACATCCAGGGCGTCCAGGTCGACTTCGGCAAGGACCAGACGCCGGCCTGTGACCTCGACAAGGACCCGTTGTGCTCCGGGCCCGGGTTCACCGACTACACCATCGAGACGGTGCAGCGCATCGGTGCCGACTCGTTCACGCCCGATCACGGCGTCATGCTGACCAAGAACAAGCCGTTCGACGACGAGGACGACAGCTGTGGTTACCTCTGCTTCAGCTGGATGATCGACGCCAATCCGCAGGACATCGACATGGTGGACTACTACCAGCCGGACGGCACCCCGGTGAAGCGGACGATCGGCGACTACCGCCAGCTGAACGACGGCCTGTTCCACGCGGGCACCGGTTCGGGCAGCGCGTACGAGTACGTGGACAAGGCCAACCGGCTGCACTTCTACATCATCGGCAAGCACATGGACGGCAACGGCGAGTTGCTGTACACGGTCGCGGTCCAGTCCCTGGACGGTGCGGGACCCGCGAGGCACGGCGTCGCGCTCAGTCACGGAACGGCGGCCGCCGCGGACGCCCGCACCGGCCGGGACGACTGGCTCGGAACCTGCCGGTTCGACGTCACCAACACCGGCCGGTACCGCGGTGGCGGCGACGC
Organism: Streptomyces sp. DSM 116793; assembly: GCF_057320905.1. Classification (NCBI taxonomy): domain Bacteria; kingdom Bacillati; phylum Actinomycetota; class Actinomycetes; order Kitasatosporales; family Streptomycetaceae; genus Streptomyces; species Streptomyces sp. DSM 116793. The sequence continues at coordinate 7,324,307 of NZ_CM170494.1, forward strand.
GGGGCCCGAGGACGCGAGCCGGTACCTGCACTCCGACGTCTACCGGCTCAGGGCCACCGTCAAGGGCGACGGCTGGCGGACCTCGCTGCCCGACGAACTGGCCACCGCCCGCTTCGACGGCACCACCGGCGTCGACGTGGCCGTCGCCGCGAGCCCGTCCGCAAGCCACAACGGCCGGGTCACCCTGACCGCGACGTCCGTCAGCGACCCGGCCAAGTCGGCCACCTCGACGTGCACCGTCACCAGGTAGCCGGACCAGGTGGCCGGGTGGTACGGAACCGCACCACGAGCGGCACCCGGACCGGCCCGGCTCACGGTCGGGCCAGGCCGGCCCGCGGTCGCCCCGGGCCGCCGCGGCCCGCGACGGGTACTCCCCGGCCGGGTACCGCCGGGCGGGGAGTACCCCGGCGCGTGGCCGTACCCCGGCGCGTGGCCGTACCCCGGCGCGTGGCCGTACCCCGGCGCGTGGCCGTACCCCGGCGCGTGGCCGTACCCCGGCGCGTGGCCGTAGCCCGGCACGTGGCCGGAGACTGTCACCGGCCCGTACGGCGGCCGTAGCGGCGCTCGAAGCGCTCCACGCGGCCGGCGGTGTCCACCACGCGCGCCGCGCCGGTGTAGAAGGGGTGGCTCGCGGAGGAGATCTCCACGTCGACCACGGGGTAGGCGTTGCCGTCCTCCCACTCCACGGTCTTGTCGCTGGACAGGGTGGAGCGGGTGAGGAAGGCGAAGCCTGCGGCCCTGTCGCGGAACACGACGGGGCCGTAGGAGGGGTGGATTCCGGACTTCATGGTGCTCCTTCGGTACGAGACCGGACGCGGCGCCCTCCTGCTCCCGGGGCGCCGCGCCGGGACTCAGCGTTCTTCGCGGAAGTCGACGTGCCGGCGGACGACCGGGTCGTACTTGCGCAGGGCCGGACGAGCGGGGTCGTTGCGGCGGTTTTCCCTTGTTGTGTACGCGTATCCGGTGTGGGCTGTGGAGCGCAGCTCGACGACCGGGCGCAGTTCGGTGCGGGCCATGCCCCCATTATACGATAACGATTTTCGTTATCAAGCCGATCGGCTCTCGATCGCAGATGACCGGGGCTGGTTTCGGACCCGGCCTGACCGGCCCGCGGTCACAGGCGTCCCCTGCGTCCCTGGGGTTCCCGGCGTCCCCAGGGGCGCCCGGCTCCCCTGGACGCCTCGCCCCAGGGCCCGCGCGTCCGGCGCGCGGGTGCGGGCCACCAGCAGGGACACGTCGTCCTCGGGCGTGGCGCCGCGCAGCATGGTCTTGATGACATGGCCGCAGCACTCGTCCAGCGTGGGCGGGTCGTACCGCAGGGCCGCGGCGAGCCGGGCGAGACCGGTGTCGATGTCGTCCTTGCGGCTCTCGATCAGGCCGTCGGTGAACAGCGCGATCCTGGTCCCCTCCGGAAGCTCGATCTCGACGGTCCCGTAATCCGCGAGCCCCCAGCCGACGGGTCCGCCGGTGGGCACCTCCAGGAAGGAGACCTCGCCCCGCGGGGTGACGAACGCGGGCGGCGGGTGGCCGGCGCGGGCCAGCGTGCAGATCCGGGTCGCCGGGTCGTACACCGCATAGACGCAGGTCGCGGCCAGGCTGGGGACGCCGGAGCGGTCCCGGTCGTCCGCCTCCTCGGAGAGGTTCAGGGCGACCCGGTCCAGGTGGGCGAGCAGCCGGTCCGGCGGCAGCTCCAGCGCCGCGAGGGTGTGCACGGCCGTGCGCAGCCGGCCCATCGCGGCGGCGGCGTTGATCCCGTGGCCCACGACGTCCCCGACCACCAGGGCCACCCGGCCCCGGGACAGCGGGATGGCGTCGTACCAGTCGCCGCCGACGCCCTCGTGCTTGTCGGTCGGCAGGTAGCGAGAGGTGAGCTCCAGGCCGGGCCCGCCGCTGAGCCGGCGCGGCAGCAGGTCACGCTGGAGCGCGAGGGCGGCGTTGCGCTCGCGTGAGTACTGGCGGGCGTTGTCCAGGCTCAGGGCCGCCCGGGTCGCCAGCTCCTCGGCGAGCAGCAGGTCGTCCCGGGTGAACGGCACGGGGTTGTCCGAGCGGATGAAGACGGCCACCCCGAGGATCGCGCCGCGCGCCTTCAGCGGCACGAACATCGCCGAGTGCATGCCGGTCTCCCGGATCCTGGCGGCGCGTACCGGATCCTCGCTGAGCCAGTAGTGGCTCGTGTCCAGCCGCGGCTCGAAGTGCGACTCGCCGGTCAGCAGCGGTTTGACCATGGGCGAGGACGGTGGCTGGTACACCATCTCACCGGGGGAGAAGACGGACTCCGGGGCGCCCTCGTGGATCGACGCCATCCCGGCCCGCCGGAAGACGGGACCGCTGCCGTAGGAGCTGCCGCCGGGCCGCTCGCGGGGGATCTCGCCGATCGGGATCCAGTCCGCCAGGTCGACGGTGGCGTAGTCCGCGAGGGTGGGGATGGCGATGTCCGCCAGCTCCTGGGCGGTGGTCAGGGTGTCGAGGGTGGTCCCGATCCGGGTGCCGGCCGTGTTCAGCAGGGCCAGCCGCCGGCGTGCGAGGCTGTCGCTGACATCGATGCCGACCGTGCACAGGCCCTGCGGTGTCCCGTCGGCGCCGTCGAGCCGGAAGACGGACGCGGACAGGGCGCTCTCCGTCCCGTCGAGTCCGGTGCGGCGCACCTCCAGGTCGATCATCGGCGTGCCGTCCGCGAGCACGCGCCGCATCACGGGCGCGATCGCGGAGAGATCGAAACCGAGGGCCTTGGCCTCCTCGAGGGGCCGGCCCACCCTGCGGGAGGGCATCCCACCGGCCGCGGCTGCCGCGGCGTTCACCCAGATGCAGTTGAGATCCGTGTCCCAGAGGGCGAGCGCGATCGGGGAGCGCTCCATGAGGGTGCGCAGCAGCGAGCTGTCGTCGCTTCCGGCCACGCCGGAGAGGGAGAGCTCGACGGCCGACAGGAGCCAGGCGCTTCTGCCGTCGGCCCCCGCCATCGGGGTGGCCTCCATCGCCACCGGCACCCCGTGCCCCTCGCGGTCCCGTGCCTGCACCACACAGGACCAGTGCCCGCCCGTGCCGGCCTGCTGGACACACCCGCGTTCGGCGAGCCGGCGCAGCCAGGGCGCCTCCGGCGCGTCGCCGCCCACCACGACATCCCCCGCCGCGGCGGGACCGCCGCTCTGGCCGGGCACCTCCATCAGGATCTCCACGGGACGGCCCACGACGTCCTCGGCCCGGTGTCCCAGCAGCCGCCGCATGCCCGGCGACCACCCCGAGATCCGCCCGGCGTCATCGACGAGCGCCGTGGCCTTGACGCCGAACACGGGCGCACCACCGACCGACCCGCGCCGGCCGTGCGCGTCACCGTGGGAGGGGTGGGCCATGCCTGGTCACCATGGATCGGGGAAGAATGTACGGTCTGATCGATTATTGTCGTATTTCTCCTCGTATGCTACGAAGCTGAAGGGTAGCGGGTGGGCGCGGAGAGAACGAAACGGGGCACGTCCGCAGACGCGCCCCGGAGGGGGCGCGGGGAACTGCGCGAGCGGCCCCTTCGGGCCGGCGGATCGCCACCGGCCCGAAGGGGCAATCCCTGCCGGGCAGGCCGCCGGCCGGTGGAGGCGACGCACGGGCGTGTGCCCTGGAGGGGCGCGGGGAACTGCGCGAGCGGCCCAAGCGGGCCGGCGGATCGCCACCGGCCCGAAGGGGCAGCCCCTGCCGGGCAGGCCGCCGGCCGGGAGAGGGCGCCGGTATCGGGAGACGGCGCCGGCCGGGAGAGGGCGGCGGTGCGGGGGCGTGCCCTAGAGGCGGCCTGCCTCCGTGATGCGGCGCAGGAAGCGGCGCGTACGTTCCTCACGGGGAGCGCCGAAGACCTCTTCGGCGCTCCCTCGCTCGCACACCACGCCATCGTCCAGAAAGCACACCTGGTCGGCGACCGTGCGGGCGAAGCCCATCTCGTGGGTGGCCAGGACCATGGTCATGCCCTCGTCCTTGAGGCCCCGCACCACGGTGAGCACCTCGCCGACCAGCTCGGGGTCGAGCGCCGCGGTGATCTCGTCGAGCAGCAGCAGCCGGGGCCTGACGGCGAGCGCGCGGACGATGGCCGCGCGCTGCTGCTGGCCGCCGCTGAGCCGGTCCGGGTACTCGCGCGCCTTGTCGGCCAGGCCGAGCCGCGCGAGCAGCGCATGCGCACGCTCCTCGGCCTCCTCGCGCCCGACGCCCAGCACCCGGCGCGGGGCCAGGGTGATGTTCTGCAGGACGGTCATGTGCGGGAAGAGGTTGTAGGACTGGAAGACCACGCCGATCCTGCGGCGCACGGCGTCCGCGTCGGCGCGCGGGTCGGTGATCTCCTCGCCGTCCAGGTAGATGGCGCCGTCGTCGATCTCCTCCAGGAGGTTGGCGCAGCGCAGCAGCGTCGACTTCCCCGAGCCGGAGGCGCCGATGAGGGCGGTGACCGTGTGCTGCGGCACCGCCAGCGAGACATCACGCAGCACGACGCGCTGCTGCCGCCCGTACGTCTTGCGCACGGACTCCAGGCGCAGCACGGGCCCGGCGGCCGCGCCGGTCGCCGCCTCCCCGGCCGCCGCCTCCCCGGCCGCCTCGGCCGTCCCGACTGCCTCCGCCGCCCCGGCAACGGGCCGCTCCGGTGGCACCTCCGGCTGTACCGCCGAGCCGCTCATACGGTCCCTCCCTGGCCGCGCCTGCGGTCGAGCCGTGCGGTGACCCAGTCGGTGAAACGGGTCATCGGGATGGTCAGCGCGACGAAGACCAGGCCCGCGATCACATACGGCGTGTAGTTGAAGTCCTTGCCCGCGATGATCTGCGCCGCGTACACGGCGTCCACGGCACCGGCGATGGAGACCAGGCCGGTGTCCTTCTGGAGCGAGACCAGGTCGTTCAGGAGCGGCGGCACCACCCGCCGCACCGCCTGCGGCAGCACCACGTACCGCAGTGTCTGCGCACCGGACAGGCCCAGCGAGCGGGCCGCCGCGCGCTGCGAGGGGTGCACCGACTCGATGCCCGCGCGGAACACCTCGGCGACGTACGCGGAGTAGGTGAGGACGAGCGCGCTGCCGCCGAGCACCACCGGGTCCGTGGTGACGCCCTGGAGCCGCAGCGCCGGCACCCCGAACACGATCATCAGCAGACAGATGATCAGCGGCAGCCCCCGGAAGAAGTCCGTGTACGCGATGGCCAGCGCCCGCAGCGGGAAGAAGACCGGGCCGCGCAGGGTGCGGGCGATGGCCAGCAGCATCCCGAGCACCAGCACGCAGCTCCCGCAGGCCGCGAGGAGTTCGAGGTTGAGCAGCAGTCCGCGCAGCACGTCCGGCAGCGCGATGCGCGCGTACCTGCTGCTGAAGAACGTCTCGCGGGTGCGCTGCCAGCCGGGGGAGCCGGTGACGACCAGGTAGAGCAGCACCGCCGTCACCGCGGTGGACAGCGCGGCGACGGCCGTGGACCTGCGGGCCCGGGCACGCTTGTACCGCTCGCGTTCGAGGCGCCGTGCCGAGGGTGTGTAGCCGCCGACGGCACCGGCGGCCTGGACCGCCGACCGGGGCGCGGGCGCGGCCCCGGACTGCGGCGCGGGCGCGGGCGCCGGGCCGGGGTCGGGCTGCGGCGCGGACCCGGGCTCGGCCTTGAGCGCGGGCTGCGGCGCGGGCCCGGGCTCGGGCTCGGCCTTGAGCGCGGGCTGCGGCGCGGGCCCGGGCTCGGGCTCGGCCTTGAGCGCGGGCTGCGGCGCGGGCCCGGGCTCGGGCTCGGCCGTCACTTCAGCACCGGCGCGGACGCCGCGTCGGCGAGCCACTTCTTCTCCAGACCGGCCAGCGTGCCGTCCGCGCGCAGCCCGTCGACCGCCTTGGTGACGCAGCCGGTGAGCGGGCTGTTCTTGTCGAGGACGAGTCCGAACTGCTCCGCCCTGCCCGAGGCGTCCGGGAACTGTCCGGTGATCGTCGCGTCCGGGATCTCGGCCGAGGTGATGTAGAAGGCGGTCGGCAGGTCGAGCACGACGGCGTCCACCTGGCCGTTGCGCAGCGCCTCCTTGACGTAGTCGCTCTTCTGGAAGACGGCCGGCTTGTGCGCCGGTTCGATGAGGTTCTGGACGGCGTCCAGGCTGGTGGTGCCGACCTGTGCGCCGATCTTCGCGTCCTTCAGCCCCGCCAAGGTGGTGACGTGCGCGAAGCGGGACTTCTTCAGCGTCACCACGGCCTGGCGGACGGTGTAGTAGCCGGACGAGAAGTCCACGGCCTGCCTGCGGGAGTCGCTGATGGAGACCTGGTTGACGTCGAAGTCGAAGGTCTTCTTCCCGGGCGCGTACGCGTTGTTGAACGGCACCGTCTGCCAGACGACCTGGCTCTTCGTGAACCCGAGGGAGCGGGCGACGGCATACGCGACCGCGGACTCGAACCCTTTGCCGTTGGAGGGCTTGTCGTCCTGGAACCAGGGCGCGTAGGCCGGCTTGTCGGTGCCGACCGTCAACCTGCCCTTCGTCTTGGTCGCGAGGGCGCCCTTGGCGCAGGAGGCGGCGGACGCGGAGGCCCCTTTGCCCGCCGGATCGTCGGACGCGTCGGGCTCGGGGGCGCAGGCGGCGAGGGCGACGAGGAGCCCGGCCAGCAGGGCCGGAAGGGAGGAACGCGCGGCGAAGTGCATGGCGGGAGGTTGCCAGCAGCCGGGCCCGCCTGTCGAGACGATTCCGTTGCCGCCGTGTGAACTCGGCTGACGCGGCGTCCGAACGCCGTCCGCGCGCCGCGTCGGAGCGCCGTCCGTGCGCCGTGTCGGGACGCTGTCTGTGCGCGGTGTGGGAACGCCATGTGTGGGAACGTCAGTCGCAGCCCGGGCCGGGACGCCGTCCGTGCGCGGTGTCGGAACGCCATGCCGTGCGCCGCGTCGGATGCCCGTGGTCTGACGCGGTGACAGGACGCCGCATCGTGACGCCGCGTAGGGCGGCAGGGCCCGGCCTCCGTCATGACCGGGCCCTACTCGCCCTCCCGGCCGGTCCTCCGGCCCCTGCCGCCGGCCCCGCCGCAGCCGCGAACCGCGCCGGGGCCGCCCCGCCTCAGGCTCCCGCCGCCCCCGACGCCCCGGCCCCCCGGCCGGACAGCGCTGCGAGCCGGCGGCGGTCGTGCGGGGAGGGGCGGCGGTCCAGGCGGACGGTGAGACGGGCGCGCGCCGCGTCGTGCCGGCCGCCGCGGACCAGCGCGTACAGCAGCGTCTCCTCCACGATCTCCCGCTGTGCCGCGCTGCCGCCGACCGCGTGCAGCCGGGGCAGCAGTCGCTCCAGGCGGCGCGCGGCGGGCGCCCAGCGCTCCTCGACGAGATCTTCCAGCGCCGTGCAGAGCGGCACGACGACCTCCCGCTGGGCGGCGTCGGCGCCCAGCGCGTGGTCGTGCAGGCGGCGCAGGGCGGGCAGGTCGCCGGCCGCGGTGAGGGCGACCGCCGCGTGCAGGGCGACGAACGCGTTGGCGGGCCGCTCCAGAGTCTGAGCGGGGACCGTCTCCAGCACCTCCTGAATGGGGAACGCGCCCTGCCAGCTCCCGCCCGTCCGCGCCCGCCAGAGCAGCGAGCCGGAGTCGACCAGCGCCCGGATGCCGCACACCTTGCCGGGGGAGAGCTGCTCGGACCACCGGCGGCGCACCGCCGTGGCGTCGGCCAGGGCCAGTTCGTGCAGGGCGGCGTGCCAGGAGAAGTGGGCGCGGTGCGAGCCGCCGCGGCCCTGGTGCCCCAGCCACCGGTCGAGCTCGGCGCGGCCCCGGTCGTGCTCGCCGCGCTCGTACCGCACGTGCGCCAGCGCGTGCATGGCGTGCCCGGAGCCCGGCTCCGCGGCCAGCGCACGCTCGGCCAGCTCCCCGGCCTCGTCGAAACGGCTCTCCTCCTGCCGCATGAAGGCCAGCAGCGAGGTGTGGAACCAGTGGCCGTCGTGGGCCGGCGCGGTCCGTTCCACCAGGCGGAGGGCGGCGTCGTCGTCCAGGCTGTGGAGTCCGGAGAACGCGATCGTGGGCACGGCCACGGCCAGCGCCAGCGCGTCGCCGGGGTAGGCGTCCAGGTGGCGCACCAGCGCGGCGTCGCCCTGCGCCGGGGTGCCCTGGACCCGGCGGGCGACCACCTCGGTGAGGGAGCGCTCGTACTCGCCCGCGCCCTCCCGGAGGCAGCGCCGGGCGTCGGCCAGCGCACGGGGCACGTCCACGGCGGCCCCGCACTCGTGCCCGATGAGCGCGAGCGCCGTGTGCGCCAGCGCGAAGCCGGGATCGAGCGACACCGCGCGCCGGAAGGCCTCGCGCGCCCCCGAACGGACCTTCAGCAGCCGGTCCACACCGGTCCGGTAGGCGGCCGCCGCGGCCGAGTGCGTGCTGAGCGGGAAGCCGGACACATCCCGGGGACGGCGCGGGCGGCGGGAGCGACCCACCGGCACCGAACGGTCCCTTCCAGGCGCCGAACGGTCCCTTCCGGACTCAGGAGAGTCCTTTCCGGGCTCGGGACGCTCGCTCCCGGGCTCAGGACGCTCGCCGAGCCCGAAAGAACGGCCCCCGCCCGGCTCGGAACGGCCCCCGCCCGGCTCGGCACGGCCCCGGTCCTGCTCGGAACGGTCTCCGCCCGGCTCTCCTCCGCCCCGTGCGGGCTCGGGCCGGTCCGTACCGCGGGAGCCGGTGCGCTCGTACGCGGCGGCGCGCCCGGCCGTGGCCGCGGCCGGCCAGGAGGCGAGGACGGCCTGGGCCACGCTCTCCGCCTGGACGCGGATCTCGGGAACCGCCGTGGTCTCCCACAACTCCCCGCGCCGGGGGGCTCCGAGCGTCCACAGGGCGCGCTCGGCACGCCCCGCGGCGTCGCGCAGCCGCCCGGCGTCGGTACAGACGCCCATGCCGAGCGGGCCCGGCACCGCGGCGCCACCGTCGAGCAGGCTCCGCCACAGCGGGTCGGCGTGGTCCGGCAGCCGCAGCCCGGGGCCCGTGCAGTCCACCACCCAGCCCACCGTCAGCTCCCGGTCCTCGCCGCGGTCCCGGAGGGTCACCGCGAGGGACCCGTCCGGCCGCGGCGCGACCGCGGTGACCTCACCCGCGTACGGCCGCAGGCGGCGCGTGCGGCGCATCCGGCCCACCTGCTCCGCGGTGGCCGGGGGCATCCGGTGCCGGTGCACGTTCCACAGCGAGCCGTCCCGCCGGACGAACTCGGCGCGCTCCTGGGCCGACAGCGAAGCCCACAGCTCAGCGGTCACCGGGCGCAGCCCGTCGAGCGCCGGCCGCCAGTCGCCGTGCGCACGCTGGACGCGGGCGATGTGCTCGCGCACCGCGGTGCGCAGCCGGGCCAGGGACAGACCCTTGAGGGGCGTGGGGCAGGCGGCGGCGGGCAGCGGGGCGACGGCGTGCGCCTGCGGCAGGCGGCCGCCCCGGGAGAGCGCGTGCACGGTGCGGAGCGGGTGGTCGAGCAGCAGGGCCATGTCGACGGCGGTCAGGCCGGTGCCCACCAGCAGGACGTCGTCGCGCCGGTCCTTGCGCAGCGCCCCCGCGAGGGCGCCCGGCGCCCACGGGTCGGCGACGAAGCGGTCGCTGGCGCGCAGCGCGGGCGGCGCCCACGAGGCGTCCGACCGGAAGGGGCCCGTCGCCAGCACCACGCAGTCCGCCGTCACGGCCGGGCCGCGGGAGACCTCGACGCGGGCCGCCCGCCGGCCGCCGGCATCGGTGGTCCACCGGCAGCCGACGGCACGGGCGCGCACCCTGCGGACGTCGACGACGCCCCGGGCCGCCACGATGGCGCGGCCCAGGGTGTCGGCGAGGTAGGAGCCGTAGCGGTGCCGCGGCACGAAGTCGGCGGCGGTCACGGTGGGTTCGCCGTGGCTGCAGAGCCAGCGCACGAAGTGCCCGGGGTCGTCCGGGTAGCAACTCATGTTTCCCGCAGGCACGTTGAGACGGTGCCGGGGGTCGGGGGTGGCGTAGGCGGTGCCGCGGCCCGCCTCCGGGGCCGGGTCGATCAGGGTGAGATCGAGGGGGAGGCGGCGGCGTGCCGCCGTCTCGCAGAGCTGGATGGCGACCATGGCGCCCGCGGCGCCCGCCCCCACGACGGCCACGCTCCGGTTCCGCCGCGTTGCAGTCAACGTCCCAACCTCCCCCTCGGTCCCGCGGCTCGGCGGGCCCGGTGATCGCCGATGGCGTCGGTCGCACGCCGGGCGAGATAGTACACCGATTCGGTGAACTTAATGCTGTTAGAGCACCGTGATTCTCACGGGGGTTGGCGCGCGCCGGAAGGAGGCTTCCGCGCGTCCGTCCGCAAGGGCCGATGTCCGGTAAATGCCGCTTCCGATCGGGGAAAAGGGGCGGCGTGGTAGCTTTCGCCGGTGCGGATCACAGCCAAGACGGATTACGCGGTCCGGGCGATGGCCGAGCTGGCAGCGGCGGGGGAGGCCCCTCTCACCGCCGACGAACTCTCCGCCCGGCAGAACATCCCGGTCCGCTTCCTCTTCGGCATCCTCCGCGAACTCCGCCTGGCCCGCCTGGTGCGCAGTGTGCGCGGGCCGACGGGCGGATACGTGCTGGCGCAGCCGCCCGCCGAGATCACCCTCGCCCGGGTGATACGCGCGGTGGACGGGCCGCTGGCCAATGTGCGCGACCTCAGCCTGAGCGAGCTTCAGTACCCCGGCGCGGCCGCGGTGCTGCCCGATGTGTGGCGGGCGGTGCGCACCAGCCTGCGGCAGGTGCTGGAGAGCACCACGTTCGCCGACCTCGCCGGTGGCGAGCTGCCCGAGGTGGTGCGGGTCCGCGCCCGGGAGTACATCGACGATGTGCGGGATTACGGCGAGTGAGAGGGATGTCCGGGGCCGCCCGCCCCGGAGGGGCCGGGGCCGTCCGGGCCTGAGGGCTCCGGGACGCCCCGCTCGGGCCGGCACTCGGCACGCCCGCCCTCGCCTCGGCGCGCCCCGCCCGGGGCCCGCCTCGCCCAGGCCCCGCCTCGGCCCGGCCCCGGCGGCTCGCCCCGCCCCGTCCGAGCGGCTCGCCTCGGCCCGGCCCCCGTCGGCTCGTCCCGCCCCGGACCGGGCGGTTCGCGCCGCCTCGGCCCGCGCCCTCCCCGGGCGGCTCGTTCGTCCCAGCCCGCGGCCTGGGCGGCTCCCTGCGGCGTGGGAGAGCTGTTCGCCCGTGGGTCACCCGGGGGTCGCCCGGTGTTCGCCGGGGCGGTGCCGGGTGCGCTTGTGATGAGGGCGCGTCCGGTATCCGGGGCGATGAGGCCGGGCTGCCCGGGAGAACGCGGCGGCCGGACCCGGCACGCGCACCGGACCGGCGACAGCGCGGAGCCGCCGACGGCGGCGGCCCCGGCGACGGCGGCGGACGGCCCGGAGAAGCGGCGGCCGGCGGCGAGTACTGCGGACCGGCGGTGGAAACGACGGGCCGGCGGTGAAGCGACCGGCCGGCGGTGAAAACGGCGGGCGGCTGTTGACCGTTCGCCGGCCCGCGACAGGATGGTCCGCGGTGGGTGGCCGGCGGCACGCGGTGCGTGGCCGTGGCGCCCCGCCTCGCGCGCCCCGAGCGCGGCCGTGGTGCACACCCGCACCCGCACCGCACCCGGGACGCCGTGTCCCGCCGGACGAGAGCGAACGGAGAAGTGGTATGGCCGAGGTGCCCGACGAGCGGCCACCGGGGCGCCGGTGGTGGCAGGGGCGCGGCCGGTGGCTGCCGCCCGCCGCGGCCCTGGTGATCGCGGGCGTGACCGTCGGCACCGTCGTCCTCGTCCAGGGATCGGACGACGACAAGGCCGGCGTGGCGTCCGCGGGCACCGAGATCGAGGTCTCCCTCGGCACCTGCGGCCGGGGCTGGAGCAGCCCGCACGCCGGCACCCAGACCTTCCGCATGCACAACACCATGGACCGCCCCGCCGAGGTCCACCTCGTGGACGCCCGCTCCGGCGCCGTCTACGGCGAGGTCGAGGGCCTCGCCCCCGGCACCGTCCGCCCGCTGCGCGCCCGGCTCGGCGCCGGCACCTACCGCTTCCGCTGCCTGGCGGACGACGCCCCGGCCGTCACCGGGCCCGAGGTGCACATCGGCGGCACCGCCCACGACGGCAACCCCGCCGCGGTCCCCGTCAACCAGCACGACCTCATCCCGCCCACCATCGACTACCAGAAGTGGGTCGGCGGACGGATGACCGAGCTGGCCGGCGCCACCGACGCGCTGCGCTCCGCCGTGCGCTCCGGCGACCTGGCACGCGCCCGGTCGGCCTGGCTCACGGCCCACCTGGAGTACGAGCGGATGGGCGCCGCGTACGGCACCTTCGGCGACGCCGACCAGGCCATCAACGGCACCGACGCGGGTCTGCCGGGCGGCGTCCACGACCCCGGCTTCACCGGTTTCCACCGCCTTGAGCAGGGGTTGTGGCACGGTGCGTCCGCCGCCTCGCTGCGGCCCGTCGCCGACCGCCTCGCCAAGGACGTGCACGCCCTGCGGGACGGCTGGGCCACCGAGCGGATGGACCCGGCCGACCTCGGCCTGCGCGCACACGAGATCCTGGAGAACACCCTGCAGTTCGAACTGACCGGGCGCACCGACTACGGCAGCGGCACCAACCTCGCCACCGCCCGCGCCAACCTCGACGGCACCCGGGCCGTGCTCAGCCGGCTCCACCCACTGCTGCGCACCCGCTACCCGCACCTGGCCGCGCTCGACGGATCCCTGGCACACCTGCAGAAGCTGCTCGACGCCCAGCACCAGGACGGCCGCTGGACCCCGCTGAAGGACCTGAGCCGCGCGGACCGGGAGCAGATCGACGCCGCCACCGGCGACGCCCTGGAACGCCTGGCGGACATCGCGGCCATCTGCGACGTACGGAGGACGGCATGACCACGGCCGACGGCACGGACGGCCCGGTGACCGGCGAGGACACGTCCTCCGCCCCCGGAACGGACACCCCTCCCGCCGCCCCCCGCGAGGACGCCGAACCCGCCGCTCCCGCAGGGGAGACGCCCTCCGCCGCCGGCGAGGGCACCGGATCCGCCGCCGCCCGCACACCGCGTCCGGCGGACGGCACCACCCGGGGCCGGCCCGCCGGCACCCCCGCCGCCGGCACCCCCGGCACCCCCACCCGCCGCCGCTTCCTGCGGGGTGCCGCCGTAGCGGGCACCGTCGGTGCCGCGGGTGCCGTGGGCCTGGTCGCGGGGCAGGCGGTGGACGCCGGGGCGCAGGACACGTCCGGGCGGGCCAAGGCGCCCGTCCCCTTCCACGGCGTCCACCAGAACGGCATCCTCACCGCCCCTTGCCGCAGCTCCGTCGTCGTCTCGTTCGACGTGACCGCCGGCGACCGGGCGGACCTCGCCGACCTGCTGCGGACCCTGACCGAGCGCGCCCGGTTCCTCACCGCGGGCGGAGCGCCGCCGCCGGCCGGCATCACCGCCCCGCCCACCGACTCGGGCACCCTCGGCCCCGAGGTGCCCGGCGGCGGGCTGCTGGTGACCGTGGGCGTGGGCGCCTCGCTCTTCGACGACCGCTACGGCCTGCGGGACCGGGCCCCGCGGCGGCTGACCACGATGGCGCCGTTCCCCGACGACGACCTCGACCCGGCCTGGTGCGACGGCGACCTCAGCGTGCAGCTCTGCGCCGACAGCCGGGACACCGTGCTGCACGCGCTGCGCGACATCACCCGGCACACCCGCGGCGGGCTCCAGGTGCGCTGGCGGCTCGACGGGTTCTCGTCGCCGCCGCGGCCCAGCGGCACCCCCCGCAACCACATGGGCTTCAAGGACGGCATCGCCAACCCCGATCCGTCCGACCGGCGCAGCATGGACCGGCTGGTGTGGGCGGGCCCCGCGTCCGGGGAGCCCGGGTGGGCGGCCGGCGGCAGCTACCAGGTGATCCGGCTGATCCGGATGCTGGTGGAGTTCTGGGACCGGGTCTCGCTGACCGAGCAGGAGCGGATGTTCGGGCGCAGCCGGGACAGCGGCGCACCGCTGGACGGCGACCACGAGCACGACACGCCGCGCTACGCCCAGGACCCCAAGGGCGATGTGATCCCGCTGGACAGCCACATCCGGCTGGCCAACCCTCGTACCCCGGTCACCGAGCGCAACCAGATCCTGCGGCGCTCGTACAACTACGACCGCGGCATGGACGACAACGGCAACCTGGACATGGGCCTGATCTTCTGCTGCTACCAGCAGGACCTCCAGCGGCAGTTCAAGACCGTCCAGGAGCGCCTCGCCGGCGAGCCCCTGACCGACTACATCTCCCCCTTCGGCGGCGGCTACTTCTACGCCCTGCCGGGGGTCAGGGACGCACACGACTGGTTCGCGCGTGCCCTGTTGACATGATTGACGAGTCGCGGAAAGGTCAATATCTGGCCAAGGCCTGACGGTCAACTCGTGACCCGCGCTTCACCCGGGCTTCACGCGGGGGCCGTCGCGCTGTCGCAGGCCAGGCTGACACTCCTGGTCGTATGCCACTCCCCGAGACATCGCAAGCAGCGAAGGATGCCGAACGCATGGCCAAAAATGCAAGATCACCCCGACGAGTGCGCGGTTGGGCGGCCCGGGCGGGTGCAATGACCGGAGCGGCCGCGCTGGCGGTCGCCGGTGCCACCGCCCCCGCCCTCGCCTCGGGACAGCACCACTCCGGGAGCACGGCGACGCCCATCAAGCACGTCGTGGTCATCTTCGGTGAGAACATCTCCTTCGACCACTACTTCGGCACCTACCCGAAGGCGGCGAACACCGACGGCACCCCCTTCAAGGCGTCCAAGCACACGCCGAAGGACATCCGCACCCTGACGAACGCGGGCCTGCTGGAGAAGAACCCCAACCAGTACCCGCCCAAGCGCCTCAGCCAGAAACAGGCCGTCACCTGCGACCAGAACCACAGCTACACGCCTGAGCAGTACGCCTACAACGGCGGCAAGGCGGACAAGTTCGTCGAGAACACCGACTCGGGCAAGTGCTCCGGCAACCTCTACTACGAGCCGGGCCTGGTCATGGACTACTACGACGGCAACACCGTCACGGGGCTGTGGAACTACGCCCAGCACTACTCGCTGAACGACAACTCCTTCAGCGACGTGTACGGGCCCTCCAGCCCGGGCGCGGTCAGCCTGATCTCGGGCCAGACGCACGGCATCATCTCCACCGACCCGGCGAGCGGCACCGAGAACCCGAAGCAGACGGACAAGCCCGACCCGTACACCGTGGTCTCGCCCGACGCCAAGGGCGTGGGCACCATGATCAACGACCCGGACCCGGCCTACGACGACTGCTCCGGCTCCGACCACACCTCGAAGAACGCGCTCGGCGTCATGCAGGGCAAGAACATCGGTGACCTTCTTAACCAGAAGGGCGAGAGCTGGGGCTGGTTCCAGGGCGGCTTCAAGCCGGGCACCCCCTGGGACGGCCAGCAGGGCCACTACGCCAAGTGCGGCTCCGTGACGCACACCAACGTGGCCGGCGCCGCCTCGGTGGACTACAGCCCGCACCACGAGCCCTTCCAGTACTACAAGTCCACGGCCAACCCGCACCACCTGCCGCCCAAGAGCGTCAAGGAGATCGGGCACAACGGCCAGGCGAACCACCAGTACGACCTGACCGACTTCGACGCCGCCCTCAAGACCGGCAACCTGCCCTCCGTCAGCTTCCTGAAGGGCGCGGAGTACCAGGACGGCCACGCGGGCTACTCGGACCCGGTGGACGAGCAGCACTTCGTGGTGAACGAGATCAACAAGATCCAGAAGTCGCCGCAGTGGAAGGACACCGCGATCGTCCTGGCCTACGACGACTCGGACGGCTGGTACGACCACGTCATGGCCAAGGTGCAGAACGGGTCGAAGGACAGCAAGCCGGACTCGCACGGCAACCCGACCGACAGCCCCGCCTGCCAGGCGGGCCCGGCAGCCGCGGGCGGCTACGCCGACCGGTGCGGCCCCGGCCCGCGCCAGCCGCTGCTGGTCGTCTCCCCGTACAGCAGGGTCAACGCCGTCGACCACACCCTGACCACGCAGTCCTCGGTGCTGAAGTTCATCGAGGACAACTGGCACACGGGCCGGATCGGCGACGCCTCGTTCGACGCGGAGGCGGGCTCCCTTAACGGCATGTTCGACTTCAGGCACCCGAACGAGCAGCAGGTGCTCCTGAAGAGCGACGGCTCCGTGCAGTCGGTCGGCCGCATTCCGCAGCACGTGCCCACCGTGAGCGAGAAGACCGTGGACGCCCAGCAGTACACCGGTGGTGAGCTGGCGCTGTCCGCCAGCGGCACCGGCGGCGTGTCCACGGGCGCCGTCGCGGGCGGCGCGGCGGCCGTCGCGCTGGTCGCCGCCGGCGCCGGGGTCGCGGTGCTGCGGCGCCGCAGGTCCCAGGCCGGCTCCGCGAGCTGACCCGTCCGTCGGTGCCGCCGCCCGTGCGCGGCGGCACCGACGGCACCGGTCCCTCCGCACGAATCCGGGGCCGGCCCCGAGGGGTCGGCCCCGGACCTTTTCCCGGGCCCCGTGGGCCCGGGGACTCATGGGTCCCGGGGACTCCGCGAAGGGCATCCGGGTGCCTTCACGGCCGCCGCCCGTGGGCCCGCGGCCGTCCCGCGCCCGGCTAGGCCGGTTCCGCCAGCGGCAGGAGGGTGCGCGGCGCGGTGCCGGGCAGCGCGACCGGCACCACTTCATCGGTCGTGTCGTCGACCACGGTGACCCGGACGGCGGGCCGCGGGGCGTTGTCGACGGTCGCCGCCGGGTCCAGCGCGAACAGCACGTTCACCGGCCGCGCCCCCTGCCCGCCCTCGTACACGCCCGCGTACCGCAGGATGCGCCAGCCGTCGTCGTCCCAGTGGTCGAGCAGGCCCGAGCGGACGACGGGCGCCGCGGCCTGCCAGGCGAGCGAGCGTTCCAGCAGTTCCACGGTCGCCGCCACCGGCACCGTGGCCGCGGCCCCGGCCAGCGGATGGCCGAAGACCCGCAGCCGCGTCCTGCGCAGCGGCAGCAGCCACAGCCGGTCCACCTCGTCCGAGAGCACCACCAGGACGGCCGCGGCGAGCAGCACGCAGACCGCGGACGACGCCGGGTGCCCGGCCAGCCGCGACCACCAGGTGCCGTCCGCCACGGCCGTGGCGAGGCCGAGCACCACCACGAGACCCGCACGCGCGAAGGCCCGCCACCCGATCGGCCCCTCGTCCGAGGCCGTGCAGCCGCACGACGACTCGGGCGCCGTCGCCCTCGCGTAGCACAGGTAGCCGAGGAAGCCCGCGCCGAGCGCAGCCGTGGCCGCGCCCGCGGCCGCCGACCGCGGTGCCGCGAGGAGCGCCACCGCGACGGCCAGCTCGGCCGCGCCGACGGTGCGCAGGGCGAGGGCGGCGCGCCGGCCGTCGGTGAACACCCGCACCAGCACGGTGCCCGCGGCCTGCCGCGCCACCCGGCGGCCGAACAGCTTGCCCGCGCCGGTCACCGCCAGCAGGGCGCCGCACACCAGCGGCGCCAGGGTGCACAGGAGTGAGATCATCGCCCCTCCCTCAGTGGCCCGCGGTCACTCGGGAGATGTCGATGCCGTCGTCCTCGGGCCGCCAGGCGCCCAGGATCTGCGCCGACTGGCCGATCCGCAGCCGGGACAGGTCGCCGGTCTGCGCACCGCCCAGGTAGGAGGCCGTGGTGTGGTCGGCGTGGATGTGGCCCACCACCGCGTTCCGGCCGTGCGACAGGTGCAGGCGGTCCTTCGCGATACCGCGGATGGTGCACAGGATGTTGACGATGTTGACCCAGACCGCGTCGGCCGCGATGGTGCCGTCCGGCATGTCCACACCGCGCGCGTAGAGGCCGTCGCCGGGCCTGATGGCGTCGGCCGTGGTCGGCTTCAGCTTCCAGACGCTGGTGGCGTTGGTGAGCTGGATCAGGTGCTGCTCGCCGTAGGAGCCCTTGACCTCCAGAACCCTGCCGTTGATACGGCTGATGCGCCCCTCCGCGAAGGTCGACCTGGCGATCGCCGGGTCGAGCGACGGCATCGGCTCGGCGAACGCCGCCTCCGCGTCGAGGCCGCCGAGCGCCGAGGCGCCCACGACGGTGGCACCGCCGAGGGCCGCGGTGGTGAGGAAGCGCCGCCGGTCGAAACCCCGGCGGCCGCCGGGCCGGTCGGGCCGGCCGGACCCGTCCTGCTGCCCGTGTTGGTCGTGCCGGCCGTGCTGGTGTCTGGCACTCATCTCGGTTCTCCTCCTCACTCCGTCGTCACTCGTAGATGTAGACGGGCAGCATGCCGGAATCGAGGTTCCCGATCGCCGAGAAGGCCGCCGGGGTCAGGTCGATCACGCGGTTGGTGCGGCAGGCCCCGTTGCAGCAGGTGGCCTCGCCGCAGAAGCTCTTGGTGCGCGGGCCGCAGTCGGAGACCGTGACGCAGACCGTGGCTCCCGAGCACTGATGTCTGACGTTCATCACCGAGCCGCAGCCGCGCCGTGGAATGCTCTCGCCGCACAGGTCGGGCCGGGTGATGTCGAAGCACGCCTGCGAGGCGTTGGGCCAGGCGGCCTGGGCCCTGCTGGACTGGCACGTGCCGCAGGCGCCGGTGCCGGCGCTGCCGCAGGGGCCCCAGGAACTGCCGCAGCAGAACCAGGTGCTCTCACCGGCCCAGAGGCTGGTCGATCCGCAAGCCATGTCTCTTCCCTTCACTGGAGCGGTCCGCCCCCTCGACACCTCGCCTCGCCCGTCGGGGAGCCGCCGTACCGGAGGGCGGGCCGCATTGGACCGTTCGTGGACCGGCGCACGGCATGGGGCGGCGCGCGGCCGCCACCCGGGGTGGGCGGCGGCCGCACACCGGCTTCGGAGACGCCGAGGAAGATTTGCATGCCCATGACAATTCCGGTGCCGTGGTCGGGCAGGGCACGGGAGCGGTGCGGGGCTTGCCTCCTCGGCGGGCCTCCTGCGTGTGCCGGGTGGGACAGATGTGTCGGCAGTGCAGGTGGAGCACGCCCATCATGCTCGCTTCTACGCGCGTCCGCCAGGGGGCGGCGACATGGTCGTGCGGGCCGTGCCGTGCGGCCCGGAGGGGCGCGGGGACCTGTGCGCCCGGCCCCCACCGGCCGGTGGGGCCACGGACCGCAAGCGGCTGGGCCCGATCCGCCGCATGCGAGGTCCGGCCCCTCCCGCCGGACGCCGGCCGGGTCCGGCCCCTCGTACGGGCCTGTCGCGGACGGCGGAACCGAGCGCGGTGCCACCGCCGTACGGGCAGCCTGACGGCCCGTGAACAGGGCCGACGACGCCGGTGCGGGGGCTCTCCACCGGCCCTGCTGCGGTTGCGGGGGTCAGGCGGCCGCGCTACCACGGGATAAGTTCCCTGCCCTTCTGGGAGGCGGTATGGCCACAGAGATCTCGCCCCTCATCAAAGGCTCCGGGCTCAAGGCCCGGGGCGGACTTATGGGCGAATGCCTCGCCGAGTTCCTGGGCACGCTCGTCCTCATCTCCTTCGGTGACGGAGTGGTCGCGATGGCCGTCGCCGCACTGCCCGGCTCCGGGCGCACCTCGGGACCCACCACGTTCTTCCTGGGGGTGGGCGACTGGCTGCTCGTCGCCTGGGGCTGGGCCTTCGCCGTCACCTTCGCCATCTACGTCGCGGGCGGTGTGAGCGGCGCACACATCAATCCCGCCGTGACCCTGGCCCTCGCGGCGCGCCGCAAGTTCGCCTGGGCCAAGGTGGTGCCGTACTGGGCGTCCCAGGTGGCCGGCGCGTTCACCGGGGCGGCCCTGGTGTACGCGGTGTACCACTCGGCCATCAACGCCTTCGACACCGCCATCAAGGCACCGAAGGTCGACGGGCACACGCTTCAGACGTTCTCGATCTTCGCCACCTTCCCAGCCCCCTATTTCCACGGCGGAATCTGGGGGCCACTGGTCGACCAGATCGTGGGCACCGCATTCCTGGTGATGTTCGTGGTCGCCTTGATAGACCTGCGGAACCAAGCGGTGAAGTCGAATCTGGGGCCGCTGCTCGTCGGTCTCGTGGTGGCCGCCATCGGCATCTCGTTCGGTGCCAACGCCGGTTACGCCATCAACCCGGCGCGCGACTTCGGCCCCCGGCTGCTCGCCTATGCCGAGGGCTGGAGCAGTCTGGCGTTCCCCGGCAACATGGCGGGCTCCTTCAGCGCGTACTGGTGGATCCCGATCGTCGGACCGCTGGTGGGCGGTCTGGTCGGCGTCCTCGTCTACGACCTGTTCATCGGCGACACGCTGCTCGCCCGTGCCCAGGCGGGGGAGGTGCAGGAGGTGGGCCGGACCAAACCGACGATCCAGGAGGAGTAGGCCCCGTCGCGCCGCCCCGGGCGCTCGGCCGCTCCTTCCCCGGAGCCCGCCTCCCCGGTCCCACCGGCCGCCTCCCTGGTCCCACCGGCCGCCGGCACGGACGCCTCCCGTCCGTGCCGGCGGTGTTGTGTGCGTTCCGGTCGCGCCGTGTCGCTGTTGGGCCGATCGGGTGAAGGCGCGTAACAATGGCCCGGTGTGCGGTGAGACGACGAGCGAGTACCGGGACGGGGTGGGGCAGTGAGCGGCCACGACGCCACTGATGAACAGTGGGAGGGGCTCGCCGAGGTCGTACCGCTGCGCAGCGGGGAGGCCTGGCCGACCTGGCCCGGCCGGCCGGCGGCCCCCGCGGCGGAGGCCGCTACCGAGGCGCGCCGCCGGTTCGTGGTGCTGCGCGTCAACGTCTTCGCGGACGCACGCGAGGTCGCCGAGACGCTGATGGCGCGGGTGCCCGTGCTGCTCGACCTGACCGGCGCGGAGACGGACGTCGCCAAGCGCGTCCTGGACTTCAGCAGCGGGGTGGTCTTCGGGCTGGGCAGCGCCATGCACCGGGTCGACCGCAACGTCTTCCTGCTGGCGCCCCCCGGTACCGAGGTACGGGACGTGATGGCCGGCGCGGCGGGCTGACCCTGCGCGGCGCCCGCGCCCCTTCGGGGCTGCCCCTTGCGGTCGCGGACCCGCCACCTCTCGGCGGGGCTTGAGCGCGCAGTTCCGCGCGCTCCTCCGAGGGTGCCCCTCGCGGTGCCCGGTCGGCTGACGGTCGGTGGGGGCCGGTCGTGCGGTCCCCGCGCCCCTTCCGCGGTGGCCCCTTGGGGCGGGCGTCGGCGTGTCCCATGAGGGGCGGCGCGAGGGGCGTCCCCGCAAAGGGGCGCGGGGACCGCGGGATCGCCGCGGCGCCCCCAAGGTCCCCCGTTCGTGGGAAGAGCGACAAGAGGAACGGTTCATCCGATCATCGGATCCCTACGGTCCTGACATGACCGCACCCGTTCCCGCCACGGCCCTCGGGACCACAGCCCCGGACGCCACCGTCGTCCCGGCCCCCCGGACCCCCTCCCGCGCTCTGCGGCCCGCCCTCACCGAGGTGCGGCTCAGCGCGTTCGCCGGGCGCCGGAAGGCCGTCGTCCGGCTGGGACCCGTGACCCTGCTGGCGGGACCGAGCGGCAGCGGGAAGACGACCGTCCTGCGGGCCGCGCGGGCGCTGGCACGGCTGGGCGGGGGCGCCCGGCTCGCGGAGGCGTTCCCCGACCCGGCGGCCTGTGTCCCGGAAGGGGCGGGGAACGCCTCCGGCCGGCGCGGCTTCCGGCTCGGCTGTACCGCCGAGGGCCCGGCGGGCTCCGTACGGCTCGACCTCGCCGTCCAGGCGGAGCCCGACCTCCGCATCGTCGGCGAACGCCTCACCGCCGACGGCGTGACCCTGCTCCAGACCGGGCTGCGCGACCCCGGCAGGAACGTGCTGGCGGCGGCCTGGCACACCGGCGGGCCCACGCCGGTGCCCTGTGACCCGCTGCCGGGCGACCGGCTCGGCACCCCGCTGCTGCCGCTGCGGGTGGCCGGGCGCACCGAGGGCCAGCGGTGGGTGCTCTCCGCCGCCGAGCAACTGGTGGTCGCCCTCCGCTCGGTCTTCGCCTGCGACCCCAGCCCCGCCCGGATGCGGGCCCCGGCCCCGCCGGCCGGTGAGCGGCTGCTGAGCGGTTGCGGCAACCTCGCCGCGGTGCTGGGCCGCACCCGCAGGGAGTGCGGCCGGCGGCACGCCCGGCTGGTGGCGGCCGTCCGCGCCGGCTGTGCGGGACCGGTGCACGACCTGCTCGCCCGGCGGCTCGACGACGGCACCCCGCAGGCCGTGCTGGACCGCGGCGCGGGCGTCGTCACTCCCGTGCAGCGCCTGGGCGACGGCGAACTCCGTTATCTGGCCCTCGCCCTGGTGTTGCTCACCGGGCCCGGCGTCCTGGCGGTCGACCCGGCGGCCGAGGTCCCGGCCGCGTACCAGACGCTCACCGTCCTCGCCGACGGCTTCGACCGCTGCCTGGACGCGACGCAGACCCGCGAACTCGTCCGGCTCGCGGGGGAGATGTGCGCCGGCGGCCACCTCCGGCTGCTGGCAGCCCTGCACAACCCCGCCGCCGCCGAGGAGGTCATCCCGTCCGCGGTGGTACACCTGAAGCCGTGACAGACAGCTCTCCCGGGCCCGGCCCGCACCCCCTCGATGTGGCGTACCTCCAGCGCCGGCTCGCCGACTTCGCGGCGGCGCGCCACTGGGGGCCCTTCCACACCCCCAAGAACCTGGTCGCCGCGCTGAGCGTGGAGGCGTCCGAACTCGTCGAGATCTTCCAGTGGTTGACGCCCGAGGAGTCGGCGCGGGTGATGGACGAACCCGGAACCGCGCACCGCGTCCGGGACGAGGTGGCGGACGTCCTCTCCTATCTGCTCCAGCTCTGCGAGGTGTTGGGGATCGACCCCCTACGGGAACTTGACGCCAAGATCGACCGCAATGAACGGAGATTTCCGGTGCCGCGCGATTCCGCCCCGTCTCGGGGTGATTCGTGAGCCGATGGCCGTCAACACCCCGGGCCGTCCTGCGTGATCCGTCACTCTCCGGAGTTACTACCTTATCAACATTCGATTTTCTGTCCACAGATTTCGGGTTTCCTCTGGCTTTTCGTCCCAAGGGGCTTCACTCTTAGTAGTGGACGACATGGGAGCGGAAGAGCCGCGCGAGGCACGTGGCAGAGGAAGATCTCCAGGAAGACGGGGACGGCGGATGGACGCGGTGCAGCTCATCGGATTGGGCAGGCGCGCACTGGCACAGAGCCAAGAGGTCCCGGACATCATGGTCGAGGCCTGGCAGGTACAGGCCCTGGCGCAGGCGGTCGGCAGCAGACTGGCGGTCGGGGGCCCGCCCGAGTTGCGGGGCGAGGCGCTGGGGCTGAGCGAAGTGGGCGGCAGGGGATGCGGAGCGCTGGGCACCCCGGCCCTCAAGGTCGAGGACATCCGCGCCAGCCAGCTCTCCGAGATCGGCGACGCCCGGCACACTCTCCTGGAACTGGGCGTGATGGTGGGCGAGTTGGCGATCGCGCTCGTCGGCATCGCGTGCTCCGCCGAGGAGGACGGCATCTACTGGCAGTGCATGGAGGCCATCGACGCGGCCGACGAGGCCAGGGACAGGGTCGTCGAGATGCTCCGCAAACTCGCGGCCAAGGAGGAGAGCCTTCCCGAGCCCGACTCGGC
This sequence comes from Streptomyces sp. DSM 116793, assembly GCF_057320905.1. NCBI lineage: Bacteria > Bacillati > Actinomycetota > Actinomycetes > Kitasatosporales > Streptomycetaceae > Streptomyces > Streptomyces sp. DSM 116793. Next base: position 7,347,701 of record NZ_CM170494.1, read on the forward strand.
GGGGGCACCGTGAGCGTGCGGTGAGGGACCGCGCCGGGACGGGGGCGGGTGCCCCGGGCGACCCGGGCGCGCGGCGGCCGCACGCGACGGAGCGCGCCGCACGTGCGGAGAATGGCGGACGCACGGAGGATGCCGTACGTACGGATACGCCGGACGTTCTGGAGCGCGTGGACGCCCCGATCGCCGCGTGCCCGGAGTGCGCCGCACGCCCTGTGGCGTCGACCGGCGGCCGTGCGTGGACCGGTGGGAGTCCCGGTGGTCCGTTGCGGGAGCGTCGCGGTCGCGCGCGGGTTCCCGTCCCCCCCGGTGCCCATGGGGCGGGCGTGACGTCGGCCGTGGACGGGGTTCGGGGTTGTGGTCATCGGGCCTGGCCGGGGTGTGCAGGATGGGGGCATGGATCTTCGCATTTTCACGGAGCCCCAGCAGGGCGCTACCTACGACACTCTTCTCAGCGTGGCCAGGGCGACCGAGGACCTCGGGTTCGACGCGTTCTTCCGGTCCGACCACTATCTGCGCATGGGCTCGGCCGACGGGCTGCCCGGGCCGACGGATGCCTGGATCACCCTGGCGGGGCTGGCCCGCGAGACCAGCCGGATCAGGCTCGGCACCCTGATGACCGCCGGCACCTTCCGGCTGCCGGGCGTCCTGGCCGTCCAGGTCGCCCAGGTCGACCAGATGTCCGGCGGCAGGGTCGAGCTGGGCCTGGGCGCCGGCTGGTACGAGGAGGAGCACACGGCGTACGGCATCCCGTTCCCCAAGGAGAAGTTCGCGCGGCTGGAGGAGCAGCTCGCCATCATCACCGGCCTGTGGGGCACGGAGCCGGGCAAGACCTTCGACTTCGACGGCACGTACTACCAGCTCGTCGACTCCCCGGCGCTGCCCAAGCCGGCCCAGGACAAGGTGCCCGTGCTCATCGGCGGCCACGGCCGGACCCGCACCCCGGAGATCGCCGGCCGGTACGCCGACGAGTTCAACATCCCGTTCGCCTCGATCGAGGACACGGAGCGGCAGTTCGGCCGGGTCAGGGCCGCCGCGGAGCGGTTCGGGCGCCGTGCCGGCGACCTGGTCTACTCCAACGCTCTGGTCGCCTGCGTCGGCAAGGACGACGCGGAGGTGGCGCGGCGCGCCGCGGCGATTCGCCGTGAGGTCCCCGACCTCAAGGCGAACGGTGTTGCCGGGACGCCGGCCGAGGTGGTCGAGAAGATCGGGCAGTACGCGGCGATCGGTTCCCAGCGGATCTATCTCCAGATCCTGGATCTGTCCGACCTGGACCACCTGGAACTGATCTCGTCCGAGGTGCAGCGCCAGCTTTCGTAGCCCCACGCCTGCTGCGCCCCTCAGCGGGGCGCAGCCCCGCTTGGAAGGGGCGCGGGGCTGTGTCCTGGGGCACCGTTGGGGGGACCGCCCACGCCTTCAAGGCAGTGGCGGAGTTCTTGAAGCAGTGGGGGAGGCTCCGTCGCGTGGGTGTGACGAGCCCCGACGACGAGACCGCCGGCTCGTCACCGGCCCGAGGGGGCTGCTCCTGTCCTGGCCGGACCTTAGGCCGGTTGGTCGCGCGGTTCACCGCGCCGCCGACGGGGTGCCGTGCACCGGAAGGACGGCCGGTCGAGGCGAGGGGCCACTCGTCTCGGATTGGACTTGGCGGTGTCTCACGCCGCGTCGCTACCGTCCTCGCATGCGATTTCACATCGTCGACGCCTTCACCGACCGCCCCTTCGCCGGGAACCCGGCGGGCGTGTGTCTGCTGCCCGCCGGGCAGTGGCCGGAAGACACCTGGATGCAGCGGGTCGCGGCCGAGGTGAACCACTCGGAGACCGCGTTCGCTCTGCCCCTCCAGGGCGCGGCGGCTCCCGACAGTACCGGGGCCGACTGGGCCATCCGCTGGTTCACCCCGCTCGTCGAGGCCCAACTGTGCGGCCACGCCACATTGGCCACGGCACACGTGCTCCGCACCGAGCGGGGACTCTCCGGGACCGTGCGGTTCAGCAGTCGGCGGCACGGCATCCTCATCGCGCACACCGATGAGGAGCGTGGCATCACCCTGGACTTCCCGGCCGCACCCGGCACCGCGGCCCCCGTGCCGGAGGGGCTGGCCGAGGCGCTGGCGGCCGAGCCCGAGGCCGTCTTCCACGCGGCCGCCCTCGGTGACCTGCTGGCGGTCCTTCCCGACGAGGCCGCCGTCCGTGCCGTGACTCCGGATGAGCAGGCGGTGGCGGACCTGACCCGCCGCAAGGGCCTGCGCGGCATCATCGTCACGGCCCCCGCAGCCGAGCCCGGGGTGGGGTACGACTTCGTGTCCCGTTTCTTCGCGCCGGGCAGCGGCATCCCCGAGGACCCCGTCACGGGCAGCGCACACACCGTGCTCGCCCCCTACTGGTCGGCACGGATCGGCCGCGACAGGCTCACCGGCATCCAGGCGTCCGAGCGCACCGGCCTCGTCCGCACCGCCCTGCACGGCGACCGCGTCCACCTCACCGGAAGCGCCGTCACGGTCGTGGACGGCACCCTGTACGCCTAGGGGCTTCTGATGGATCTCCGTGGCGCCGCGACGCCCGGCACGCTCCCCCACGCTCGGCTGCTCCCCCACGCTCGAACGGGCTCGCACGAGGATGCCCCCACGTGCAGGACCACCGGCGCCGCACGGGTGCAACGGCACTACTCGATGTGGCCGTCCGACGTCACATGACTGGACATCGGCTGCCAGTCGGGCCTGCCGCAGCCCGGTGCGGCAGGCCCAGGCGGCCGGCGGACAGGCATCCTGGACCGGTGCGGCCGAAGGAGACGTCACATGCCGGCTCACCGCTTGTCGCACTTCGTCGTCCTTCCGTGCTGGTGCTCGGGCGGCCCGCTGCTCGAGGACGTGGGTCGGGTCAGAGGCTGCTGCGCTCGGTGGAGTGACCCCCGGTCTCCTGCGCGGCCTCCTCGCCGCCGTCTCCTGACGGCGGCTTCGGGACGGCCGGTTCGGGCAGGGTGCGGAACAGCAGCCAGCTCAGGGCGGGCATCACGAGCAGGGGCATCAGGGCCGTGCGCAGCGAGGTGGCGTCGGCGATGCTGCCGATGACGGGACTGGTCAGACCGCCGACGCTGACCATGAGGCCGAGGGTGACCCCGCTGGCTGTTCCGACGCGCGTGGGTAGGTAGTCCTGGGCGAGCGTGACCTGAAGCGAGAACGGGACGTACAGGCCGATCGAAGTCAGTGCCACGAACAGGTAGATCGCCGGGCCGGGCACGAACACCACGCCGGCGACGGCCGCGACCGTGATCAGGTACGACCTGCTCACCACCGTGACCCGGTCCCAGCGGTGGGCCAGGTCGCTGCCGACGACCGTGCCGACGGCACCGCCGAGATAGAGCACGAACAGCGCGGCCGTCCCCGCCGCCGTACCACCGCCCGTCTGCTCCCGCGCCTGGAAGGCGACGAAGGTGCTCATTCCGACGAAGACGATCGACCGGCACACCACCGCCAGCGACAGCCGCAGGAACGACTTCCAGTCGTCCCGCCCCTCCCCGGCCGCCTTGCGGCCGTCGATGGACGGCGCCTTGTCCGGCACCCGCAGCACCGGCAGCGTCAGCACGCTGCCGACCAGCGCGGGCAGGATCAGCAGCGGGGACAACCGCAGCCCGCCGGTGGCGATCACGGCGGTGACCAGGAGAGGAGCCACCGCGAAGCCGACGTTGCCGCCCAGGGAGAACCAGCCCATGGAGCTGTGGCTGCCCTTGCTGGCGATCCGGGCGACCCGCGCGGACTCCGGATGGTACGCGGCGACCCCGATGCCGGACAGTGCCACGAACAACAGTGTGAGCGGGTAGGAGCCGCTGACCCCGCTCAAGGCCACACCGAGCCCGCCGAGGACCATGCTCGCCGGCAGCAAAGAACATCCGCCATGAGTCGGTGGCGCCCACGAGCGCACGCCGGCTCGCCCGCGGCACGGGGATCGACGCCCACCGGCACGACGACCACCAGCTCGTCTACGCCGGCCGGGGCGTGCTCGCCGTCACCACCAGCGCCGGCACGTGGACAGCCCCTGCCACCCGGGCGATCTGGGTTCCGGCCGGCACCGTGCACTCCCACCAGGCCCACGGCGACCTCGAACTGCACCTGATCGGCCTCCCCGCGGACACCAACCCGCTCGGCCTCGACCATCCCACCGGCCTGATCGTCAGCCCGCTGCTGAGGGAACTGATCCTCGCCTGCACCCGCGCGCCGGCGGACGACAGCCCGGAACACCGCCGCCTGCGCGCGGTCCTGTGCGACCAGCTGCGAGTCTCGCCCCAGCAGCCGCTGCACGTTCCGACACCGACCGCACCGCAGCTCGAGGCAGTGTGCGCCATCCTGCACGCCGACCCTGCCGACAACCGCACCCTGGCGGCCCTGGGCAGACAGGTCGGCGCCAGCGACCGCACACTGTCACGATTGTTCAAGGCCGACCTCGGCCTGACGTTCCCGCAGTGGCGCACCCAACTGCGGCTCTCCCACGCCCTGGTGCTGCTCGCCGAGGACACACCGGTGACGGCGGTGGCCCACCGGTGCGGCTGGTCCTCGGCGAGCACCTTCATCGACGTCTTCCGCCGCGCCTTCGGCCACACACCAGGCCGCGCCGCGGACCCGGCACGGACGACGGGCCTGACAGGTCGTTTCACGGGCACCAACCGCTCAACCAGATCCGCCATGCATTGAGCAACGGCCCCGGAGCCCGGAACGAACGACGTCTTGGGACTCCTGACAAGAGCGGTGGGCGGGAGCCCTGGCCGGCGGCCGGTGTCGTGCACGAGGCCGCCGGGTTGCGGGACGCGGTCAGCCGCGCCATCGCACGCGATAAACCCGGCGACGCGGACGATCATCCCCGGGATACTGGTCGCCCATGGATGAGGTAGAAGTCGTCGTCGCCCATTCCGAGCGGGCGACCCTGCGCGTCGGCGACGTGTTCTTGAAGGTGGACGCCGATCAGGCGCGCCTCGACGTCGAGGTCGAGGCGATGGCCCTGGCGCCGGTTCCGACTCCTGAGGTCCTGTGGCGCAGGCCGCCCGTGCTCGCGATCGCCGCGGTTCCGGGGACGGTGCTCGGCCGTCTCGGTGAGCCGTCGACCGCGTCGCCGGCGGCGTGGGCCGCGGCGGGTGCCGCCATCCGGCAGTTGCACGAGGCGCCGTTGCCGCCCTGGCCCGGCCGGCGCCGCCGGGGCCCCGACGAGCTGGCGGCGGAACTCGACGGCGAGTGCGAGTTGCTCGTCAAGAACGGCGTCCTGCCCGCCGACCTGGTCACCCGCAACCGCCAGGTCGCCGGGGCCGCGCTGCGGCCGTGGACTTGGGTGTTCACGCACGGCGACCTGCAGATCGATCACGTCTTCGTCGACGGCGGCGAGGTCACGGGCATCATCGACTGGTCCGAGGCGGGCCGGGGTGATGCCCTGTTCGACCTCGCCACCTTGACGCTCGGACACGAGGAGCACCTCGGTGACGTCATCGCCGGCTATGGCACCGACGTCGATCCCGACGTGATCCGCGCGTGGTGGTCGTTGCGAAGCCTGCTGGGGGTTCGCTGGCTTGTCGAGCACGGCTTCGACCCCTTCGCGCCGGGCTGTGAGGTCGACGTGCTGAGATCCCGGATGTGAGGCTGCGCGGGCCCGCTGCTGTGAGTGCGTGCCGACGCATCGGGCAGGCGGTCTCCCGTTCCAACGAGAACTGGCACCCCGCCATTTCCAGAGGGCCGGAAGCCTTGTTCTGTCAGGAGTCGTTAGGGTGGAGACGTGCGGATCGTCTCCCTCCTCCCCTCGGCCACGGAGATCCTCTTCGCGGTCGGCGCCGGCGACGACGTCGTCGGCGTGACGTTCGAGTGCGACCACCCACCCGAGGCCCGCAGCCGGACCATCGTGTCCACCAGCTCGCTGCCCGACGGCGGCCGGGCGTCGCCCGCCGAGATCGACCGGCTGGTCGGCGAGCGGATGGCCGCCGGGGAGGACCTGTATCACCTCCACCGTGGCGCACTGGCCGCGCTCGACGCCGATCTGGTCGTCACCCAGGACCTGTGCGCGGTCTGCGCGGTCGACGTCGCCACCGTCCACGACGCGCTGGAGTACCTCGCCTGCCGCGCGGAGGTGCTGACCGTCGATCCGCAGACGCTGCCCGAGGTGCTCGACTCCATCATCACGATCGGCGCCGCCGCCGGTGACCGCTCCCGCGCCCGGGCCGCACGGCTGGTCGCCGAGTTGTCGGCGCGGCTCGATGCCGTACGGGCCGAGGGCGCGCGCGGTCCGGGTGCAAGGCCGGTACCGGTGTTGGTCCTGGAGTGGACCGACCCGCCGTTCGCGCCGGGCCACTGGGTGCCGGACATGATCGAGGCGGCCGGCGGGCGCTGCGTCCTCGGCCGGTCCGGGGCACGCTCGTTCCGGACCGGTTGGGACGAGCTCGCCGCCGGTCCCGCCGCCGCGGCGGAGGTGGTGGTGTGCGCGCCGTGCGGGTTCGGCCTCGACGAGTCGGCACGGCTGGCCGCCGAGATCGCCGACCGGGTGCCGGAGGGAGTCCCGCTCTGGGCGGTGGACGCCAACGCGTCGTTCGCCCGTCCCGGCCCGCGGCTGGTCGACGGCGTCGAGGCGCTGGCCGGCATCCTCCACGGCCCGGTGGCCGGCGATCCGGCCCCGTCCCTGGCCCGCCGCATCCGCTGACGCGACGTCGCACCGTGGGTGGGTCGCGCGCGCAGTTCCCCGCGCCCCCGACGGGGCGCCGCGCACCGGAAGGCGGGGGTGGACAGCGGGGATGCTCAGGCCGCGGGTGCCGCGGCGACGAGTACGCTCTCGCCGGGCGACAGCAGCGTCAGCCGCTCCTTGAGTCCGGCCTCGGCGAACGCCTTCGCCAGCTCCGGCGCCCCCTCGGAGAAGTGCCGCCACATATGGAAGTGCACGGGCACCACATGCGCCGCGTCCAGGATGCGCGCCGCCTGCGCCGCCTGCTCGCCGGTGAGGGTGAGGAAACCGTCGATCAGACCCGTCCGCGCGGCACCGGCGAACAGCACCGCGACGTCCACCCGGCCGAACCGCTCCGCCACCGCGCGCACCCTGTCGAGGGAGGCGTTGTCGCCGCTGACGTACACCGTGGGCACGTCCTCGCCGGACAGGACGAACCCGGCGACCTCCCCGACGATGTCCTCGGTCCCCTCGGGGCCGTGCAGCGCGGGTACCCGGGTGACCCGCAGCGTCCGGCCGTCCGGGCGCGGCAGGTCGACGTGCTCCCAGAGGCCGACGGCCCGGCAGACCCCGCCCAGCCGCTGCTCGGCGGCGGCGGTGGTCAGCACGAGCGGCACCCGCTCCAGGTAGGCCCGCCCCGCGTTGTCCAGGTTGTCCACGTGCTGGTCGTGGGAGAGCAGGACGGCGTCGACCAGCCCGACCTCGTCGGGGCCGAGGGCGGACGGGGCGGTCTTGGCGAGCACCCGGCCCGGTCCGAGGTCGTACTCCTGCGGTGGGTCGAAGGTGGGGTCCGTGATCAGACGCACCCCACCGGTCTCCAGGATCGCGGTGGGCCCGCCCACCATCTCGATCCGCATCCCGTGTCCGGTGCCGTGCTGTGTGTTCATGAAGGGTGACTGCTCCTGTGCGGCTGGGGATGACGTGTACGGCCTCGTGCCGCGCTGCCGGCCGGGGCCGCGGACACCGCGGCCGCGTCCTGCGGCACCCCTCGATCATGCCTCCTGCGGGGCCCGGCCGACAGCGCCTGAGGCGCCGCCACGCGGAAGAGCCGCACCGGAACGGAGCGAGGGGCGACTCGGCGGGTGACGGCACCGCCGCGGCCGGCGGGCCTCGACGCACGACCCCCGCGTACGACCCCCGCGTATAACCTCCGCGTACGACCGCTGCCTATGATCTCCGCGTACGTCCTCCGCGTACGTCCTCCGCGTACGTCCTCCGCGTACGTCCTCCGCGTACGTCCTCCGCGTACGACCTCTGCGCACGCCCCCACGTACGACACGTGCCACCCCCACGTACGACCCCTGCCACCCCCGCGTGGACAGCCCAGCGTGCGACACCTGTGGACACCCCGGCGTACGACCCGCGCGCACCCACCCCCGTGCACCACCGCTGCGCACGGAACAGCCGCGCGCCGGCCCGCAGCGGCGGGCCCGGCCCGGTGCACCTGGCCTGCCCGGACCGAGGCCGAAAGGCCATAGCCACCGCCGCCCGGCACGGCGATACTCGGACAGGTGTTCCTGACGATCAGTACCACCGGTACCCCTGAGTGGCCGGCCACCGACCTCGGCTTCCTGCTGCACAAGCACCCCGACCACGCGCAGGCCTTCGCGACCTCCTGCGGCACCGCGCACGTCGTCTACCCCGAGGCGTCGGCCCGGCGGTGCACCGCGGCACTGCTGCTGGAGGTCGACCCGGTGGCGCTGGTGCGGCGCGGCAGGGGCAAGGGCCGTGGCGGCGCCCCGGACGCGGCGCTCGCGCAGTACGTCAACGACCGCCCGTACGCCGCCTCCTCTCTCTTCGCCGTCGCGCTCAGCAGCGTCTTCTCCAGCGCGATGAAGGGCCGGTGCAAGGCCAGGCCCGAGTTGGTCGCACAGCCGCTGCCGCTGCGCATCGAGGTGCCCGTACTGCCGGCGAGCGGCGGGCCCGCGCTGGTCCGGCGCCTCTTCGAGCCGCTCGGCTGGACGGTGACCGCCGAGCCCATACCGCTCGACACCGCCTTCCCGTCCTGGGGCGACTCGCGGTACGTACGCCTCGTCCTGGAGGGGGACCAGCAGCTCGCGCAGGCGCTCTGCCACCTGTACGTACTGCTTCCGGTACTCGATGACGCCAAGCACTACTGGGTGACGTCCGACGAGGTGGACAAGCTGCTGCGGGCCGGCGAGGGCTGGCTGCCGGGCCATCCGGAACAGGCCCTCATCACCAGCCGCTACCTGGCCCGCCGCTGGTCGCTGACGCGCGAGGCCCGCGAGCGGCTGGAGCTGACGCGGCTCGCCGAGTCCGACGACTCCGGCGTCGAGGAGATCGACAACGCCGTGCCGGAGGACACCGGCGCCGGCCCGGCGGGCGGTCTCGCGGAGGCGGCGGACGCGGCCGGGGCCACCGGGGACGGGACCTCCGGGCCGCCGGCCGTCCCGGTGGGCCCGGCGCCTGTCCCCGTGCAGCCGGACCCCGTCCCCGCGGGCCCGGCGCACGTCCTCGCCGCTCCGGAGACCGGGACCCCGGTCCCGGCCCCGGTCCCGGCCCCGGTCCCGGCCGCGTCCGCCGAGCCCGCCGCGGCCGGGGGAGTCCCGCTCGCCGCCCGGCGGCGCGCCGCCATCCTGGATGCGCTGCGCGCCGCCGGTGCGAGCCGGGTGCTCGACCTGGGCTGCGGCCAGGGGCAGCTGGTGCAGGAGCTGCTGAAGGACCCGCGGTTCACCGAGGTCGTCGGCGTGGACGTCTCCATGCGGGCGCTCGCCGTCGCCGCCCGGAGGCTGCGCATCGACTCCATGGGTGAGCGGCGGGCCGGACGCGTGCGCCTGCTCCAGGGCTCGCTCGCCTACACGGACGGCCGGCTCAAGGGCTATGACGCCGCCGTCCTCTGCGAGGTGATCGAGCACCTGGACCCGCCGCGGCTGCCCGCGCTCGAACATGCCGTCTTCGGCGCTGCCCGGCCCCGCACCGTGCTCGTGACCACGCCCAACGCCGAGTACAACGTCCGCTGGGCGAGCCTGCCGGCCGGGCGGATGCGGCACGCCGACCACCGTTTCGAGTGGCCCCGCGCGGAGTTCGCCACCTGGGCGCGGACCGTCGCAGCCCGGCACGGCTACGAGGTGCGGACCGTCCCCGTGGGGCCCGACGACCCCGAGGTGGGCCCGCCCACCCAGATGGCGGTCTTCAGCAGGTCCGAGCCGAGGAAGGGAGCAGTGGCAGCATGACCGGTACCGCGGCCGAGGAGGCCACCACCCCCGCCCGGCGTCCCCTCGCCGTGCCCGACCTGTGCCTGGTGGTGCTCGTCGGCGCCTCGGGGTCCGGCAAGACGACGTTTGCCCGGCGGCACTTCAGGCCCACCGAGGTGATCTCCTCGGACTTCTGCCGGGGTCTCCTCGGCGACGACGAGAACGACCAGAGCGCCACCGCCGACGCCTTCGACGTGCTGCACTACATCGCGGCCAAGCGTCTCGCGGCCGGCCGCCTCACGGTCGTCGACGCCACCAGCGTGCAGCCCGACAGCCGCAGGCAGCTGGTCAGGCTCGCGCGCGAGCACGACGTCCTGCCCGTCGCGATCGTCCTGGACGTCCCCGAGGAGGTCTGCGCCGAGCGCAACGCCGCCCGCGACGAGCGCGCCGGCATGCCGCGCCGCGTCATCCAGCGGCACGTCCGCGAACTCCGCCGCTCACTGCGCCACCTGGAGCGGGAGGGCTTCCGCCGGGTGCACGTCCTGCGCGGCCCCGACGAGGCGGCGGCCGCCGAGATCGTACGGGAACGGCGCTTCAACGACCTCGCGCACCTCACGGGCCCCTTCGACATCATCGGCGACGTGCACGGATGCAGCGCCGAGCTGGAGGCGCTGCTCGGCAAGCTCGGCTACGTGGACGGGGCGCACCCGGACGGGCGGACGGCCGTCTTCCTGGGCGACCTGGTCGACCGCGGCCCCGACAGCCCCGGCGTGCTGCGCCGCGTGATGTCGATGGTGGCCGCGGGCACCGCGCTGTGCGTGCCGGGGAACCACGAGAACAAGCTCGGCCGCTGGCTCGCCGGCCGGAAGGCGCAGCAGACGCACGGCCTGGCGGAGACCGTCGGACAGCTCCGCGCGGAGAGCGAGGAGTTCCGCGCCGAGGTGCGCCGGTTCGTCGACGGGCTCGTCAGCCACTACGTCCTCGACGGCGGCCGGCTCGTCGTCTGCCACGCGGGACTGCCCGAGAAGTACCACGGGCGCACCTCGGGCCGGGTCCGCTCGCACGCCCTGTACGGGGACACCACCGGGGAGACCGACGAGTTCGGGCTGCCGGTGCGCTACCCGTGGGCCGAGGACTACCGCGGCCGCGCCGCCGTCGTCTACGGCCACACGCCCGTGCCGGCCGCGACCTGGCTGAACAACACCATCTGCCTGGACACCGGCGCCGTCTTCGGCGGCCGGCTCACCGCCCTGCGCTGGCCCGAGCGGGAACTCGTCGACGTGCCGGCCGAGCGGGTCTGGTACGAGCCGGCCAGGCCGCTGCGCTCCGCGGCGCCCGGCGGGGACGACGGCCGGCCGCTGGACCTCGCCGACGTGCACGGCCGCCTGGTCGTGGAGACCCGGCACGCCGGCCGGATCACGGTCCGCGAGGAGAACGCGGCGGCCGCGCTGGAGGTGATGAGCCGCTTCGCGATCGACCCGCGCCTGCTGCCGTATCTGCCGCCGACGATGGCGCCCACCGCGACCTCGCGCCGCGAGGGGTTCCTGGAACACCCGGCGGAGGCGTTCGCGCAGTACGCGGCGGACGGTGTGGAACGGGTGGTGTGCGAGGAGAAGCACATGGGGTCGCGGGCGGTGGTGCTGGTCTGCCGGGACGCCGAGGTGGCGCGGGAGCGGTTCGGGGTGGCCGGTGAGGGTCGTGGGGGTGGTGGTTCGGGTATGGCGAGCGGCTCGGGTGCGACGGGCGTGACGGGGGGTGGGCCCACCGGTGCGCCCACCGGTGCGCTGTACACCCGGACCGGGCGGCCGTTCTTCGACGATCCCGCCGTCACCGAGGAGATCCTGCGGCGGGTGCGGGCCGCGATCGGGCAGGCCGGGCTGTGGGAGGAACTGGCCACGGACTGGCTGCTGCTGGACGCGGAGCTGATGCCGTGGTCGCTGAAGGCCCCCGGGCTGCTGCGCACCCGGTACGCGGCCGTCGGCGCCGCCTCCGGCGCCGTCTTCCCCGGGGCGCTCGGCGCGCTTCAGGCGGCGGCGGACCGCGGGGTCGACACCCATGAGCTGCTGGCGCGGCAGCGTGACCGGGCGCGGGACGCGGCCGCGTTCACCGATGCGTACCGGCGGTACTGCTGGCCCACGGAGGGGCTGGACGGGGTGCGGCTCGCCCCGTTCCAGATCCTGGCGTCCCAGGGGCGCAACCGGGCGGTGCTCCCGCACGATGTGCAGCTCGCGCTGCTCGACCGCATGGTGGAGCACGACGCCGGAAGCCTGCTGCAGACCACTCGGCGGCTGTACGTCGACACCGGTGACGAGGCGTCGGTGCGGGCCGGGATCGACTGGTGGATGGAGATGACCGGACGCGGGGGCGAGGGGATGGTCGTCAAGCCGGTGGAGGCGATGGCCAGGACCGGGCAGGGGCGGCTGGTGCAGGCCGGGGTCAAGTGCCGGGGGCGGGAGTACCTGCGGATCATCTACGGGCCCGAGTACACGCGGCCCGATCACCTGGAGCGGTTGCGGTCGCGGTTCCTCGGGCACAAGCGGTCGTTGGCGATCCGGGAGTACGCGCTGGGGCTTGAGGCGCTCGACCGGTTGGCGGAGGGGGAGCCGTTGTGGCGGGTGCACGAGGCTGTGTTCGCGGTGCTTGCGCTGGAGTCGGAGCCGGTGGATCCGCGGTTGTGAGGTCCTGCGGGGACGCGCCGGGGACATCCGTCCCCGGCAGGCGTCTTCCGCGGGCCGTACGGTCACTCTCGGCGTGGCGCCGGCTTCCCCGGTGCCTCAAGGGCCTGTCAGACACCCCCGGAGCGGATATCCCCCGAGTCCCTTCGCATCCCCCCGAGGAGTCCCCCGCATCCCCCCGAGGAGTTCCCCCGCATACCCCCGAGTCCCCCCGCACCCTCCCGAGTCCCGTCGCGTCTCGTCGGCGGCTGCCGCCCGGCGGGGTCTCGGGGGGCCTGACGGCGTCGCGGCGCTAGGCGGTGCGGCGGCGGCTGTCCGCCAAGGTCGCGAGGGCGTCGACGGTGGACTGGTCGGGGCGGTCGATCCTCGCGTGTGACTCGTCGACGAGGTTCGTCAGGGCGGTCATCTCGGTGTCCGTGAGCTGTTCTGCGATGTGGTCCGCGGCGGCGTTGGCGTGCAGGTGGTCCAGGGACGAGGTGCCGGGGATGACGACCATGACCGGGGAACGGCGCAGCAGCCAGGCCAGGGCGATCTGGGCGGGGGTGGCCCCCAGGCGCCGTGCCGGGGTTTCGAGGGCGTCGTGGGTGGCGAGACGGCCGTAGGCCAGGGGCCAGTACGGGACGAAGGCGATGCCCTGGGCCTCGCAGTCCTTCAGCACTTCGACGCCGCTGCGGTCGAGGAGGTTGTACCGGTTCTGCACCGCGGCGATCGGTGTGATCGCCTGGGCCCGGGCCAGCAGGTCGGGGGTCGCGCCGGAGAGGCCGATGCGCCGGATGAGCCCCTGCCGGCGCAGTTCCGCGAGGGTGCCCAGGGACTCCTCCAGGGGGACGTCGCCCGGCGGCGCCTGGCCGTCCCCGCCGATCCGCAGATAGGTCAGCTCGCTCGTCTCCGTCCCGAGGTCGGACAGTGCCTCGTGGACCTGCCTGCGGAGTTGCCCGGGGCGGCCGGCGCTGGTCCATGACCCGTCGGCGCCCCGGCCGGCGCCGACCTTGTTGCCGATCACGAGGTGCTCGGGGTAGGGCCGCAGGGCCCTGGCGATCAGCTGGTTGACGGTGCGCGGGCCGTAGGCGTTCGCGGTGTCGAAGAAGGACACCCCCAGGTCGACCGCGGTGCGCAGGACGCTCCTCGCGGACTCGGGATCGGCGGGTGGCCCCCATACGTTCGGGCCGGCGAGCTGCATGGCGCCGTATCCGACGCGGTTGACGGCGGTGTGGGGGTCGAGGCGGTGGGTGAGGAGGGGGTTGTTCACGCCGGTTCTTCCCGTTCTGTCGATATCGGTGATTCGATTTTCACTGTATCAGTGATATTTCGATGATAACGAGAATCGCTTATCATTGATGTATGGATGCGAAGGGCGTGGTCAGGCGGCAGATCCTGGAGGTCGCGGCGGAGCTGCTGGAGAAGGAGGGCAGCCAGGCCGTCTCCACGCGTGCGGTGTCCGCCGCGGCGGGGGTGCAGGCTCCGACGCTGTACCGGCTGTTCGGTGACAAGGACGGGCTGCTCGCCGCCCTGGCCATCCACGGCTTCGAGAAGTACCTGGCGGAGAAGCAGGCGCTGCGCCGGACCGACGATCCGGTCGCCGACCTCCACCGCGGATGGGACATGCACGTGGACTTCGGCCTGCGCCACCCCGCCTTCTACCTGCTCATGTACGGGACCGAGCGCCCGGAGCGGCGGCCGCCCGCGGCGGACGAGGCGAACGGGCTGCTGATGACGTTCCTCGGGCGGGTCGCCGAGGCGGGGCGGCTCCGGGTGCCGGCCGAACGGGCCGCGCGCATCCTGCTCGCCGCCATCACGGGGACGACCCTGGCCCTGATCGGGACGGCGGAGAGCGGCCGCGACCTGGAGGTCTCCTCCCGGATGCGGGACACCGTCATCGCCTCGATCGTCACGGACCCGCCGGCCTCCGCCCCGTCGGATCTCGCGCCCCGTGCGCTCGCCCTGGACGCCGCGGTCTCCGGCGCCGGGCCGGACGGCCTTCCCCTGCGGCCGGCGGAGACGGCGCTGCTGCGCGACTGGTTGCAGCGGCTCGCGCAGTGAGCCGACGGTACGGGGGCCGGAGGGCGCCCTCCCCCCGCCTCGGACACGCAGCGTCACCGGTGGCAACCGGTCATGTGGGGGCAGGATGGGAAACATGGCATTCCATGTCGACTCCGAGGCCGGCCGGCTGCGCCGCGTCATCCTGCACCGTCCGGACCTGGAGCTGAAACGCCTCACTCCCAGCAACAAGGACGCCCTCCTCTTCGACGACGTCCTGTGGGTGCGACGCGCCCGCCAGGAGCACGACGGCTTCGCCGACGTCCTGCGGGACCGCGGCGTGACCGTGCACCTCTTCGGTGACCTGCTCACCGAGACCCTGGACATCCCGGCGGCCCGGGGCCTGGTCCTGGACCGTGTCTTCGACGAGAAGGAGTACGGTCCGCTGGCCACGGACCACCTGCGGGCCGCCTTCGAGGCGCAGGAGTCCGGCGATCTCGCCGAGGCGCTGGTGGGCGGGATGACCAAGCGGGAGTTCCTGGAGCGGCACCCCGAGCCGTCCTCGGTGCGGTTCCATGTGATGGACCTGGACGACTTCCTGCTCGACCCGCTCCCGAACCACCTCTTCACCCGGGACACCTCGGCCTGGATCTACGACGGCGTCTCGATCAACGCGATGCGCTGGCCCGCCCGCCGGCGCGAGACCGTGCACTTCGAGGCCATCTACCGGCACCACCCGCTCTTCCACGGCGACCGGGCGGGCCCGTTCCACACCTGGTCGCGGGGGCAGGGGGACTATCCCTCCACCATCGAGGGCGGGGACGTCCTGGTGATCGGCCAGGGGGCGGTGCTCATCGGCATGAGCGAGCGCACCACCCCGCAGGCCGTCGAGATGCTGGCGCACAAGCTCTTCGCGGCCGGTTCCGCGCGTACCATCGTCGCCCTGGACATGCCGAAGCGCCGGGCGTTCATGCACCTGGACACGCTGATGACGATGGTCGACGGGGACACCTTCACCCAGTACGCGGGCCTCGGCATGCTCCGCTCCTACACCATCGAGCCGGGCGTCGACGGCAGCGAGCTGAAGGTCACCGACCACCCGCCCGAGCACATGCACCGCGCCATCGCCGCCGCGCTGGGGCTCAGCGGGATCCGGGTCCTCACGGCCACCCAGGACGTGCACTCCGCGGAGCGCGAGCAGTGGGACGACGGCTGCAACGTGCTCGCGGTGGAGCCGGGTGTCGTCGTCGCGTACGAGCGGAACTCCACCACCAACACGCACCTGCGCAAACAGGGCATCGAGGTGATCGAGATCCCCGGGAGCGAGCTGGGGCGGGGGCGGGGTGGCCCGCGGTGCATGAGCTGTCCGGTGGAGCGGGACGCCGTGCCCCGGTGACCGTCTGCCGCGGTCCTCCGGTGGAGCGGGAGCCGGCCACCTGGGCACCCTGTATAAAAATGTAGAGAATCGTATATACTTCCAGTCCTACGAGACCCGTACCCCAGGAGCACCCCATGGCGACTGTCCCGGTCAAGCTCACCGGACGCCACTTCCTCAAGGAACTGGACTACACCGCGGAGGAGTTCCGCGGCCTGGTCGAGCTGGCCGCCGAGCTCAAGGCGGCCAAGCGTGCGGGTACCGAGGCCCGGCGGCTCACCGGCCGGAACATCGCGCTGATCTTCGAGAAGACCTCCACCCGCACGCGCTGCGCCTTCGAGGTGGCCGCCGCCGACCAGGGTGCCGCCACGACCTATCTCGACCCCGCCGGCTCCCAGATCGGGCACAAGGAGTCCGTCAAGGACACCGCCCGGGTGCTCGGCCGGATGTTCGACGCGATCCAGTACCGCGGCGACAGCCAGGCGAACGTGGAGGAACTGGCCGCGCACGCCGGCGTCCCGGTCTACAACGGCCTGACGGACGACTGGCACCCGACCCAGATGCTGGCCGACGTGCTCACCATGACCGAGCACTGCAAGAAGCCCCTGGACGCCGGCCTCGGCTTCGCGTACCTGGGCGACGCCCGGTTCAACATGGGCAACTCCTACCTGGTCACCGGCGCCCTGCTCGGCCTGGACGTACGGATCGTGGCCCCCGAGGCGTACTGGCCGGCCCCCGCCGTGGTCGAGCAGGCGCGGCGGCTCGCCGCCGCGAGCGGTGCCGTGGTCACGCTCACCGAGGACGTCGCCGGGGGTGTGCGCGGCGCCGACTTCGTCGCCACCGACGTCTGGGTCTCCATGGGGGAGCCCAAGGAGGTCTGGGACGAGCGCATCGCCGCGCTCCGGTCGTATGCGGTGACCATGGACGTGCTGCGCGCCACCGGCAACCCGGACGTGAAGTTCCTGCACTGCCTGCCGGCCTTCCACGACCTGGGTACGCGGGTCGGGCGGGAGATCCACGAGCGGCACGGGCTGGATTCCCTGGAGGTGACCGACGAGGTGTTCGAGTCCGCTCACTCGGTCGTCTTCGACGAGGCGGAGAACCGGCTGCACACGATCAAGGCGCTGATGGTGGCCACCCTCGCGTAGCGCCCCTATGGGGCGCGGGGTTGCGACATCGTTCGCGGCTCCGCCGCATCGCCGTCCCGGAGGGTTGTTTCGCATCGTGTCCGGGCCCCCGGTGGGTGGTGGTTGCGCGCGCAGTTCCCCGCGCCTCTGCGAGGCGGGGCTGTGTCTGTGCGCGGCTCCGCCGTGTGGGCGCGGTCGGCCGCGGCGAGGCCGTCGGGGCGTCGCCGTCCCGGAGGGGTTGTCTCTGTCGTGTCCGGCCCCCCGGTGGGTGGTGGTTGCGCGCGCAGTTCCCCGCGCCCCTGCCGGGGTGCGCGTTCGCGTTCGCCCGATCCCTCCTGGGTGCCCCCACTGCTCTTGTCATGTCCCTGATTGGCGCCTACAGTTCGGGGCCGATGGCTATGGGAGCGCTCCCATAGTCAGCCCCCACACCACCCGGAAGGGGACCCATGACATCCCGCACCCACCCGACGCGTTCCCTGCGTGCCGCGCTCGCGGCGTTCGCGGTGGCCGTCGGCTCGCTGACCGCGGTCGCGAGTGCGACGGGCACCGCCCGTGCCGACACGCAGATATGCGACGCATACGGCACGACCACCATCCAGGGCGCCTACGTGGTGCAGAACAACCGCTGGGGCACCAGCGCCGCCCAGTGCATCAGCGTGTCCGCCTCCGGCTTCCGGATCACCCAGGCGGACGGCTCCGTGGCGACCGACGGCCCCCCGAAGTCGTACCCGTCGGTCTACAACGGCTGCCACTACAAGAACTGCTCGCCGGGCACCACCCTGCCCAAGCAGATCAGCGCCATCGGCAGCGCGCCGAGCAGCGTCTCGTACACCTTCACCGACAACGCCGTCTTCGACGCGGCGTACGACATCTGGCTGGACCCTCAACCCAAGAAGGACGGGGTCAACAGGACCGAGATCATGATCTGGCTCAACCACGTCGGCCCCGTGCAGCCGGTCGGCTCCCAGACGGGCACGGCCACCGTCGGCGGTCGGAGCTGGGCCGTATGGACGGGCAACAACGGCGGCAATGACGTCGTCTCCTATGTGGCGTCCTCGCCGATGTCGAGCTACAGCTTCGACGTCAAGGCCTTCGTCAACCACACGATCAGCCTGGGCAAGGCCCAGAACTCCTGGTACCTGACCAGCGTCCAGGCCGGCTTCGAGCCGTGGCAGAACGGGGCGGGCCTGGCCGTGAACTCGTTCTCGTCCAGCGTGAACTGACGGGCTACGCGGGGTGCCGCTGCTGCTGCCGCGGGACCCCGCACGCCAGGGTGAACCAGACCGCCTTGCCGGTGTCGGTGGGGCGGTGGCCGCAGGACGAGCTGAGCGCGCGCAGCAGGACGAGGCCGCGACCGTGCTCCGACCACAGGTCGGGCTCCTCGATCGGGCCCAGGAGGCCGAGGGCGGCCGGCGGGGATGGGTCGCGGTCGTGCACCTCGACCTGGCAGCCGCCCGGCAGCATCGAGACGACCAGCTCGATGGGGCCGTCGGCCGCGGTGTGCTCCACGGCGTTGGCGACCAACTCGGCGGTGAGGAGTTCCGCGGTCTCGCTCTCGGCGGTGTGCTCCAGGTCCGCCAGCGCCGACCGCACCACCGCACGCGCCATGGGCACGGCGGCCGTGGTGCGCGGCAGCGCTATGCGCCAGGGGACCTGTGCGGGAGGTATGAACACGGCGACATCCAGTCCGGGGAGCAGGTGGGCCTGCTTTCAACCTTTTGAATGGTACGTGGCCTATGGGCAAAGCCTCCCCGCGGGTCCAGTGAGACCCCTCTGACCTGGCCTTTTCGCTGTACGGGTGACAGCGCCACAGCTCTCTGTGCCCATCCGGTGCTCCATTCGCACCGGTGTCGTGCCGGTCTTGTGACCGCCATCCCGGCCAGAGTACCGCGGTATCGCGCAACCGTGACGGAAGTCATGAACAAGTGATAACTTCGATGCGGTACCTCGATCCCGCGCGTGCCCGCGCAGCCGAGTGCGGCTCGCCCGGCCCGCCAGCCGCCCCCGCCCGAGGAGCCCGCGCCATGAGTCCCTTCGCCGGATCCGCGTCCCGCACCCAGCAGTGGCACCACCTCCGCCTCACGGTGGCCGACGGCGTCGGCACCGTCACCCTCACCCGCCCGGAGAAGCTGAACGCCCTGACCTTCGGCGCCTACGCGGATCTGCGCGACCTGCTGGCCGAGCTGTCCCGGGAGCGTTCGGTGCGTGCGCTGGTGCTGGCGGGGGAGGGCCGGGGCTTCTGCTCCGGGGGCGACGTGGACGACATCATCGGCGCCACGCTCGCCATGGACACCTCTGACCTGGTCGACTTCAACCGGATGACGGGACAGGTCGTGCGGGCCCTGCGGGAGTGCCCGTTCCCCGTGGTCGCCGCGGTGCACGGGGTGGCGGCGGGCGCGGGCGCCGTCCTCGCGCTGGCCGCGGACTTCCGGGTGGCCGACCCTTCCGCGCGCTTCGCTTTCCTGTTCACCAGGGTCGGGCTCTCCGGAGGCGACATGGGCGCCGCGTACCTGCTGCCGCGCGTGGTCGGCCTCGGCCACGCCACCCGGCTGCTGATGCTGGGGGAGCCGGTGCGGGCGGCGGAGGCCGAGCGGATCGGCCTGATCAGCGAGGTGACGGAGGAGGGCCGCGCGGGCGAACGGGCGCAGCAGCTGGCCCGCCGCCTCGCCGACGGCCCCGCGCTCGCCCACGCCCAGACGAAGGCGCTGCTCACGGCCGAACTCGACATGCCGCTCGGCGCCGCCATGGAGCTGGACGCGTCGACGCAGGCCCTGCTGATGACGGGGGCGGACTACGCCGAGTTCCACGCGGCGTTCACCGAGAAGCGGGCACCCGAGTGGCGGGGCCGGTGACGGTGGCGCCCGGCACGACGGCGCCCGGCACGACCGCGCGCGGCACGACCGCGCCCGGCGCGCCGGCCGGTCGGCCCCTGCGGGTGGCCGTGGTCGGCGGCGGGCCCGGCGGGCTGTACGCGGCGGCGCTGCTCAAGCGGCTCGACCCGGCGCGCGAGGTCACCGTCTGGGAGCGCAACGCGCCGGACGACACCTTCGGCTTCGGAGTGGTGCTCTCCGACGAGACCCTCGGCGGCATCGAGAGCGCGGACCCCGTGGTGTACGCGGCGCTGGAGGCCTCGTTCGTGCGCTGGGACGACATCGCGGTCGTGCACCGGGGTCACCGCGAAGTCTGCGGGGGGCACGGCTTCGCCGCCCTGGAGCGCCGCCGGCTGCTGGCGATCCTGCACGAGCGCTGCCGCGCCCTCGGCGTCGACCTCCGCTTCTGCACCGGGGCGCCCCCGGTGGCGGTGCTGGCGGCGAGCCACGACCTGGTGATCGCCGCCGACGGGGTGCACAGCCGCACCCGCGCCGCGCTGGCCGAGGTCTTCCGCCCCCGGGTCACCGAGCACCGCTGCCGCTACATCTGGCTCGCCGCGGACTTCGCCTTCGACGCCTTCCGCTTCGAGATCGCCGAGACGGAGCACGGCGTCATGCAGCTGCACGGCTACCCGTACGCGGCGGACGCCAGCACCGTGATCGTCGAGATGCGCGAGGAGGTCTGGCGGGCGGCGGGCTTCGCCGGGCTCGACCGGCAGCAGTCCGCCGAGCGCTGCGCCAAGGTCTTCGCCACCGCACTGGACGGCCGACCGCTGCGCGGCAACAACTCCTCCTGGCTCACCTTCCGCACCGTCGTCAACGAGCGCTGGTCCGCCGGCAACGTGGTGCTGCTCGGCGACGCCGCGCACACGGCCCACTTCTCCATCGGCTCCGGCACCAAGCTCGCCGTCGAGGACGCCCTCACCCTCGCCGCCTGCCTGACGGAGCACGGGGTCGGCGCGCCGGGGCACGGGGACGGACCCGTCGGCGGGGACGCGCTTCCTCGTGCGGCCGGACCCCTCGGCGAGGACACGCCGCCCGCTGTCGGCTCGCCCGCCGGGGGGAACGCGCCGGGCCGCGCGGCCGGGCCCACCGGCGCGGACGCGCTAACTCGCACCGACGCGCTAACTCGCACCGACGCGCTAACTCGCACCGACGCGCTCACCCGTGCCCTCCGGGCGTACGAGGACGAGCGCAAACCCGTCGTCGCCTCCACGCAGCGCGCGGCCCGGGCCAGCCTGGAGTGGTTCGAGGAGCTGGCCCGCTACACCGCCCAGCCGCCCCGCCAGTTCGCGTTCAACCTGCTCACCCGCAGCCGCCGCGTCACACACGGCAATCTTCGGCTGCGCGACCCGGCGTTCACCGCGGCCGTGGAGCGCGACGCGGGCTGCCCGCCCGGCACCCCGCCGATGTTCACGCCCTTCCGGCTGGGCGGCCTGACCCTGCGCAACCGCGTGGTCTGCTCGCCGATGGACATGTACTCGGCCGTGGACGGGGTGCCGGGCGACTTCCACCTGGTGCACGTGGGCGCCCGGGCGCTGGGCGGCGCGGGCCTGGTGATGACGGAGATGGTGTGCGTCAGCCCCGAGGGCCGCATCACCCCCGGCTGCACGGGCCTCTACACCGACGAGCAGACGGCGGCCTGGCGGCGGATCGCCGGCTTCGTGCACGCCCAGGCGCCCGGCACCGCCCTGGGCGTGCAGCTCGGGCACGCGGGCCGCAAGGGCTCCACCAAGCTGATGTGGGACGGCATGGACGAGCCCCTGGACGACGGCGACTGGCCGCTGGTCGCGGCGTCCCCGCTGCCGTACACGCCCCGCAGCCAGGTCCCCCACGAGCTGGACGCGGACGGCCTCGCCAGGGTCCGCGCACAGTTCACCGAGGCGGCGCGACGGGCCGCCGAGTGCGGCTTCGACCTGCTGGAGCTGCACTGCGCGCACGGCTACCTGCTCTCCGGCTTCCTCTCCCCGCTGACCAACCGCCGCACCGACGCCTACGGGGGCTCCCTCGCCGGCCGGCTCCGCTTCCCGCTGGAGGTCTTCGACGCGGTGCGCGCGGTGTGGCCGGCGGAGCGGCCCATGACGGTCCGCATCTCCGCCACCGACTGGGCGCCCGGCGGCACCACCGCCGAGGACGCGGTGGAGATCGCGCGGGCCTTCGCCGCGCACGGCGCCGACGCGATCGACGTCTCCACCGGCCAGGTGGTCGACGACGAGCGTCCCGAGCACGGCCGCTCGTACCAGACGCCGTACGCCGACCGGATCCGCAACAGCACGGGCGTGCCGGTGATCGCGGTCGGCGCCATCTCCTCGTGGGACGACGTCAACTCCCTGATCCTGGCCGGCCGCACCGATCTGTGCGCGCTGGCCCGCCCGCACCTGTACGACCCGCACTGGACCCTGCACGCCGCGGCGGAGCAGGGCTACGCGGGCCCGGGCGCGACCTGGCCGGTGCCGTACCGGGCGGGCAGCCGCCGCCCACCCACCGGCCGCACCGACGCCCCCCGCCCCCGCCTCACCCTGCCCCACTGAGACCGTCCCCGCGCCCACCACCCGCACCGCACCCGCACCGCACCCGCACCGCACCCGCACCGCACCCGTGCGGCACCCCGCGCGGACCGGCCACACCGGCTGCGGCGATCTTGTCCGCGCCCGTTCCGGGGGAGCGGGGAGCCTGTCCGTCCGACCTTCCGCCACCCGGCGGACGTGAACGCGATCGCCGTGAACCGGAGGCCGGATTCCCGGCTGCGGCAGATGCCGGAGCCGGCGGCGCGGCATGATGAGGGCATGCTGACCCGACCTGTGCTCGTCTATGACGGGGACTGCGCCTTCTGCAGCACCTCGGTGCGGTTCGCCGAGCGCCGGATCCGGCCCCGCTGTACGAGCTCCCCGTGGCAGTTCACGGACCTGGACTCGCTCGGCGTCACCCGGCGGCGGGCCGCACACGAACTCCTGTGGATCACCCCGGCCGGCACGGTGTACGGCGGCGCCCAGGCCGTCGCCAGGCTGCTCATGAGCGCGGGCCGGGGGTGGGCCGTCCCGGGTGCCCTGCTCACCCTGCCTCCGCTGCGCTGGATCGCGCGCGGCGTCTACCGGCTCGTCGCGGCCAACCGCGACCGCATGCCCGGCGGCACACCGGCCTGCGCGCTCCCCACGCACCACCGCACACCCTGAGGGCGGCGAGGCGAGCACGGCGAACCGGGGGAGCGCGGGCCGGCCCCGGCCACGACCGGGGCCCGCCGTGCCGTGCCGTGCCGGGCCCGCGCCGGCGCCCGCGCCGGCGGGAGCCGACGCCGGCGATCAGGTGGGTTCCTGCGTCGATCAGGCGTTCACCCGGTGGTCACGCGGTCGTCTTGGCGGCGATCCTGGCGCGCAGCCGCTCACGAACGGCCGGCCACTCGTCCGCGAGCAGGCTGTAGTACAGCGAGTCGCGGCGGGTGCCGTCCTGGCGCCGCATATGGCTGCGCAGTGTTCCCTCGTGGACGAGGCCGAGGCGGGTCAGGGCCTGCTGGGACCGTTCGTTGAGGTTGTCGGTGCGCAGGGCGAGCCTGACCAGTCGCAGGTCGTCGAAGGCGTGTGCGAACAGCAGCAGCTTGGACTCGGTGTTGTAGGGACCGCCCCAGCAGGAGCGGTCGAACCACGTCGCGCCGACCTCGCCGCGGCTCTCGGCCAGGTCGAGGTCGTACAGACTGGTCGAACCGATCACGGCACCGTCGTCACGGCGTTCCACCGCGAAGCACCGCCGGGCGGGATCCGCGATCATCCGGCTGATCATCTCGCGCGTCTGCGCCACGGTCTCGGGCCGCGGCCGGGGCATCCAGCGCCACACCTGAGGGTCGGAGGCGGAGGGGAAGAGCGCTTCGGCGTGGTCCGCGGACAACGGGACAAGCCGGATGGTGCGGCCGGGCAGGGAGTCAACGTTCACCCCAGCACGGTAGAACGGGCGCTCGGGCCGACCGCGGTGCCGCCCTGCTCCGCCCGTCTCCAGGGCCCGAAGACTCCTCCGTGGCGCCGGGCCCCGGCCGGCCGTGCGGCACACGAGGGTGACCGATTCGCGCGCGGGCGGGCCCACCCCTTACCCTGCGCGCCATGGCAAAAGCACCCGTTCTCACGCCCCGGGCGGACGACTTCCCACGCTGGTACCAGGACCTGATCAACAAGGCCGAGCTGGCCGACAACGGGCCGGTCCGCGGCACCATGGTCATCCGACCGTACGGGTACGGCCTGTGGGAGCGGATGCAGCAGGAGATGGACGCCCGGATCAAGGACGCGGGCGCCTCCAACGCGTACTTCCCGCTCTTCATCCCGCAGTCGTACCTGACGAAGGAGGCCGAGCACGTCGAGGGCTTCGCTCCCGAACTCGCCGTCGTCACGCACGGCGGCGGCAAGGAGCTGGAGGAGCCCGTCGTCGTCCGCCCCACCTCCGAGACGATCATCAACGACTACTTCTCCAAGTGGGTGCAGAGCTACCGCGACCTGCCCCTGCTCATCAACCAGTGGGCGAACGTGGTCCGCTGGGAGCTGCGTCCGCGCGTGTTCCTCCGTACGACCGAGTTCCTGTGGCAGGAGGGCCACACCGCGCACGCCAGCTACGAGGACGCCCGCGACTACGCCGCGCACATCCACCGGAACGTGTACGCCGACTTCATGGAGAACGTCCTCGCCATGGACGTCGTGCCGGGACGCAAGACGGCCAGGGAACGGTTCGCCGGCGCGATCAACACCCTCACCCTGGAGGGCATGATGGGCGACGGCAAGGCCCTGCAACTGGGCACCAGCCACGAACTCGGCCAGAACTTCGCCAAGGCCTTCCACACGCAGTACCTGTCGAAGGACGGCCGGCAGGAGTACGTCTGGCAGACCTCCTGGGGCTCCACCACGCGCCTGGTCGGCGCCCTGGTGATGATGCACGGGGACGACGACGGCCTTCGCATCCCGCCCCGCCTGGCCCCGGTCCAGGCGGTGGTCGTCGCCATCAAGGGCGACGAGGCCGTGCTGGCCAAGGCCCATGAGATCGGCGACCGGCTGAAGAGGGCGGGAGTACGCGTCCGCGTCGACGACCGCGCGGACGTGCCGTTCGGCCGCCGCGCGGTCGACTGGGAACTCAAGGGCGTGCCCGTACGGATCGAGGTGGGCCCCCGCGACCTGGAGAACGGCGCCGCCGTGCTGGTCCGCCGCATCGCGGGAAGCAAGGAGCCGGCGGCCGTCGAGGCGCTCTCCTCGCTCGTGCCCAAGGTGCTGGAGGACGACCAGGCGCTGCTGCTGGCGCAGTCCCGCGAGCGCCGCACGGAGCGCACCGTCGAGGTGACCACGATCGAGGAGGCCGCGGAGGCCGCCGGCACCGGCTGGGCGCGCATCCCCTGGGCCACGCTGGGCCCGGAGGGCGAGGCGAAGCTCGCCGAGCAGGGCGTGTCCGTGCGATGCCTGGTCGCCGCGGACGGCTCGGTTCCGGAGAGCGACGACCAGCCGGGCAACGTCGCCGTCGTGGCGCGCGCCTACTGACCCGCGGGAGCGGGCCGGCGCCCGTGGCCCGCTCGGCCGCCGGTGCCGGGTCGGCGTCCCGGCCGGCCGGGACGTCCACGCGGCCGTCACGAACCCCGGCCCCCGGGAGCCGGGAGCCGGGGTCGGGGCGGCGGCGAGCGGGCCACGGGCGGCGAAGCCGAGACGGCGGCCAGGCTCGGCACGTAGTAGTCGCCGCTCGCGTCGAAGAGCAGTCCGGCGAGGGCCGGGCCGACCGCGGCCGCGGGGAGCACGGCCGCGTGGGCAGAGGACACTCGCCAGCCCCGATGACCGGCCGCCCGCAAGGACGAGCAGGCGAAGCCAGGGGGCACGTGGAGGTCTCCGCTGCCGGTCATAGAATCGAACGCATGTCCGACCTGCCGCCCGATCTGCCGCGCCTCCGTGTCCTGGAGACCTGGCTGCTCTACACGCTCGACCGGGTCCGGCGGAAGATCGCCTCACTGGAGCGCCGGGAGGCGGAGCGGCGGCGGGGTGCCCGGGCCCGGCCGCCAGTGCCGGACTGGACGGTCGAGGTCGGCATCGGGCGCGGCCGGCCGCCGGTGTACGCGCATGTGGGCGGCTGCGTCACCGCCGGGGGCAGGCTGCGCCAGGTCAGCCGGGCCGAGGTGGTGCGGGCGCTGACCGAGGGCGTCCCCGCGTGCCCGCACTGCCGCCCGGACACCACGCTGGGCCTCCTGGAGTGAGCCGCCGAGCGCGCTCGGGGCCCGGGCCGGCGGCCGCGCGCCGGCGCGCGACCGGTTGTGTGCCGAGTCGGCCGCCGCGCGCCGGCGCCCGTCGGTCGTTCAGGCCGCCCGTCGCTCGGCCTCTCGGTCGCGGCCTGTCGGTCGCGCGGCCTGTCGGTCGCGCGGCCTGTCGGTCGTTCGGCCTGTCGGTCGTTCTGTCTGCCGGTGGTTCAGTCCGTCGCGCGTACGAACCTCTCGCCCTCCTCCCGGAGGCGTTCGTGCAGGCCCTGGAAGACCGCTGCCGAGTGGCCGCCCGGCCAGTCGGCGGGAAGGAGCTCCGGGGGCAGGCCCGGGTCGGTGTAGGGGAGGTGGCGCCAGGAGTCGAGGGCGAGCAGGTAGTCCCGGTAGGCGTCCTCGGCAGGGGTGTCCGTGCGGGACCGCCAGGCGGCCAGCACAGGCTCGTGCGCGGCGAGGAACCGCTCGTGCTCCGCCGCGATGGCGGGCAGGTCCCACCAGCGCGCCACGGACTCCGCGGTCGCCGCGAAGCCCAGGTGCGCGCCCCGGAACAGCTCCACATACGGATCGAGGCCCAGCCGCCGCAGGGTGTGCCGGGTCTCCTCGTGCAGCCGGGCGGGCGCGATCCACACCCCGGGTGCCGCGGTTCCGAAGCCCAGCCCCGCGAGCCGGGAGCGCAGCACGTGCCGTTTGGCGCGCTCGGCCTCCGGCACGGAGAAGACGACGAGCAGCCAGCCGTCGTCGGCGCGCGGCGGTTCATGGGCGTAGATGCGCCGGTCGCCGTCGTCGAGGAGTTGCCGGGCGTCCGGGGAGAGCGCATACCCGGCGGCGCCGGTGGCGGTGCGCGCGGGCACCAGCAGGCCCCGGCGCTTCAGACGCGACACGGACGAGCGCACGGACGGCGCGTCCACCCCGGCCGTGCCCAGCAGCCGGATCAGCTCCGCGACCGGGACGGGTCCGGGGAACCCGCGGCCGTAGGCGCCGTAGAAGGTGACGATCAGCGAGCGCGGAGTGTGGGTGCTGGTGCGCTGGGGGAGTGGCGGCTCGGACACGTGATCACTCTAGGGGGCTTCTGATGGATCTCCGTGGGAGAAGGAGCGGCTCCCCCACTGCCCCAAAGGCGTGGGAGGTGCCCCCAGTGCGTGCTCTGGGGGTGCCCCCTGCTCGAAGAGCTTGGGGGAGTGCCGGGTGCACGTCCTCGTACTGGGCGTACGTGGGCTTGTGCCCGGTGCGGCGCGTGGGGGTGCCCCCGCGCGTGGGGGTGCCCCCGCGCGAGCCCGTTCGAGCGTGGGGGAGCAGCCGAGCGTGGGGGAGCGTGCCGGGCGTCGCGACGCCACGGAGATCCATCAGAAGCCCCCTAGGCGCCCGGTCGGGGCCCGTGCGGGCCGGCTGCGCCGGGCCCCGGGGTCGGTGGTGGTGCCGTGGACGGCGGCGGTTCCGGCCTGGGCGCCGGTCGGGGTTCCGGCCTCGTCTCGGGCCCAAGTTCCGGCGTGGGCCCCGGTTCCGGCTCAGACCCCGGTGACAGCTCGGGGCGCGGTCGCGGTCCCGGCCCCGGTCGTCCCGGTCCGGGCCCCTCCTCCGCTCCCGGGTCCGGGAGCGTGCGCGGTTCCGTACCCGGCTCCGGTGCCCCCGAGCCGCCGGTCCGCCGATCGCCGGCCGCGGTGGGTGGTTCCGGGCCGTCGGGCCGCCGGCCCTCCGCGGGGGGCGGATCGGCGTGGCGGGGCCGCCGGCCGGCCGGTGCGTCCGGTCCGGTGCCGTCGGGCTGCCGGTCGTCGTCCGTGGTGCGCAGCCGGAAGCGTTGCAGCTTGCCGGTCGCCGTGTGGGGCAGTGTGCCGCAGAAGACGATCTCGCGCGGGCACTTGTACGGCGCGATCTGTGACCTGACGAAGTCGCGCAGGGCGTCGGCGTCCCGCACGGCGCCCTCGCGCAGCACCACATGGGCGACGGCGATCTGCCCGCGCTGCTCGTCGGGCCGGCCCACCACGGCCGTCTCCCGCACGTCGGGATGGCGCAGCAGGACGTCCTCCACCTCCGGGCCCGAGATGTTGTAGCCCGCCGAGACGATCATGTCGTCGGCGCGTGCCACATAGCGGAAGTAGCCGTCGCCGTCGCGGACATACGTGTCACCGGTGATGTTCCAGCCGTCGCGCACGTACGCGCTCTGCCGGGGATCGGCCAGATACCGGCAGCCGACCGGGCCGCGCACCGCGAGCAGCCCGGGGCGGCCGTCCGGCACCTCCCGCCCCGCGGCGTCCAGCACGCACGCCTCCCAGCCCGGCACCGGGCGGCCGGTGGTACCGGGCCTGATGTCGCCGTCCGCGGCCGATATGAAGATGTGCAGCAGCTCCGTGGAGCCGATGCCGTTGATGATCCGCAGGCCGGTGCGGTGGTACCAGGACCGCCAGGTGGCCGCCGGCAGGTTCTCGCCCGCGGAGACACAGCGGCGCAGCGACGAGATGTCGTGGCCGTCCAGCATGCCCAGCATGGTGCGGTAGGCGGTGGGCGCCGTGAACAGCACCGACACACGGTGCTCGGCGATCGCGGGCAGCAGCAGGCGCGGCCCGGCGTTCTCGAGCAGCAGCGCGCTCGCCCCGGCGCGCAGCGGGAAGACCACCAGACCGCCGAGTCCGAAGGTGAACCCGAGCGGCGGGCTGCCCGTGAACACGTCGTCGGGCACCGGCTTGAGCACGTGCCGGGAGAACGTGTCGGCGACCGCCAGCACATCGCGGTGGAAGTGCATGCAGCCCTTGGGCGGCCCGGTGGTGCCGGACGTGAAGGCGATCAGCGCGACGTCGTCGGCGGCGGTGTCGACCGCCCGGTAGGGCGACGGCCGGGGCAGCCGGGCGCAGCGGTGCACGAGATCGCCGGGCGTGTCGCCTCCGTAGGTCGTGATGCGCAGTCCGGGCCCGCCGGCCGCGGCCAGGTCGTCGACGGAGCGAGCGTCGCACAGGGCGTGCCCGACGCGCGCGAGCCGGCAGATGGCGGCCAGCTCGCGGGTGCGGTGCTGGGCCAGCACGGTGACCGCGACGGCCCCGGCCTTCATCACCGCGAGCCAGCACGCGGCGAGCCACGGTGTGGTGGGCCCGCGCAGCAGCACACGGTTGCCGGGCCGCACGCCGAGCTGGCCGGTCAGCACGTGTGCGATCCGGTCGACGCGGTCCCGCAGCTCCTCGTACGACCACGGCTCGCCGGACGGCCCCCGGAACGCGGTGCGGTCGCCCCCGAACCGCCGGATCGTGCCGTCCAGCAGCTCGGCACCGCAGTTCAGCCGGGGCGGGTAGCGCAGCTCGGGCAGGCCGAAGGTGAGCCGGGGCCACTGCGAGGGGGGAGGCAGGTGGTCACGCGCGAAGGTGTCGGCGTGGGCGGTGGGGGAGGTGCGCGGGGCGTGCGGGGCGGAGACGGGGGACCCGGCGGAGGGCTCACCGGGGCCCTTCTCCGCGCCCCCGGGCCGCGGTGCGTCACCCGGGGCGTGCGGCGGTGCGTCGCCCGGGGCGTGCCGCGGTGCGGCTCCGGCGCTTCTCTGCCTGGCGTTCCCGGCGTCCATGGGCGGTTCGCCCCCTTGAGGTGGTGGGCTCGCGCAAGTCGTGGTGGGCTCGCGTAAGGAGCGTATCGTGATGGTGACGACAGTCAACGGTTCGCGATAAGGTGGATCGGGAGGGGACCCGATGGCCACGACGCCCGCATTCGCGCTGGATCCTGAGCAACGCGCCTGGTGCGCACACCTGCGCACGCTCGCCGCCGAACGGCTCCGCCCGCTCGCCGAGCAGGGCACGCCCGGGCGCCTCAACCGTCCGCTGCTCGCGGCCCTCGGTGAGCACGGCCTGCTCCGCAGGCTCTTCGCCTCCGGCGCCCTGGAGCTCTGCCTGATGCGGGAGTCCCTGGCCTACGCCTGCACCGAGGCGGAGACGGCCCTCGCCCTCCAGGGCCTCGGTGCGTACCCCGTGCTGAGCTGGGGCACGGCCGAGCAGCGGGAGCGCTGGCTGCCCGAGGTCACGGCCGGCCGCGCGGTCGCCGCGTTCGCGCTGAGCGAGCCCGACGCCGGCTCCGACGCCGCGGCGCTGACCCTCGCCGCCGAGCCCGATCCCGGCCGTCCGGGCGGCGACGGCTGGCGGCTCACCGGCAGCAAGTGCTGGATCTCGCAGGCCCCTGAGGCCGACTTCTACACCGTCTTCGCGCGTACCACGCCCGGTGCGGGCGCCCGCCGCATCACCGCCTTCCTGGTCCCCGCCGGCCGGCCGGGGCTGACCGGCAGCCCGCTCGACATGCTCGCCCCGCATCCCATCGGGGCCCTGGTGTTCGACGGTACGCCCGTGACCCGCGCCGATGTGATAGGCGAACCCGATCGCGGCTTCCGGGTCGCCATGGCTACGCTCAACCTCTTCAGGCCAAGCGTGGGCGCCTTCTCGCTCGGCATGGCCCAGGCCGCGCTGGACGCCACGGTCCGGCACACCGCGCGGCGCAGGGCCTTCGGCGGTGTGCTCGGCGATCTGCAGGCCGTCGCCCACCAGGTCGCCGAGATGGCCACCCGCACCGAGGCCGCCCGCCTGCTGGTGTACGCGGCGGCGGCCGCGTACGACCGCGGGGACGACGGCGTCGCCCGGACCTCCGCCATGGCCAAGCTGCTGGCCACCGAGACCGCCCAGTTCGTCGTCGACACCGCCGTCCAGTTGCACGGCGCGCACGCCCTGCGCCGCGGCCATCTGCTGGAGCACCTGTACCGCGAGGTGCGCGCCCCACGGATCTACGAGGGCGCGAGCGAGGTGCAGCGCACCATCATCGCGAAGGAGCTGTACCGATGAGCCCTCTGGAGCGGGTCAACCCCGCCGAGCTCGCCCCGCCCACCGGCTTCTCGCACGCCGTGGTGGCGACCGGCTCCCGGCTGGTCATGCTGGCCGGCCAGACGGCACTGGACGGCGAGGGCCGGATCACCGGCGAGACGCTTCCCGAGCAGTTCGAAGTCGCCCTGCGCAACCTCCTCGCCGCGCTGGCCGCCGCCGGCGGCACCCCCGCCGACCTGGCCCGCGTCACCGTCTACGCCACCGATGTCGCCGACTACCGCGCCCACGCCCGGGAGCTGGGCCGCATCTGGCGCGGCCGCGCGGGGCGGGACTATCCGGCGATGGCGGTGATCGGAGCGGTGCGGCTGTGGGACGAGCGGGCGCTGGTGGAACTGGACGGCGTGGCCGTCCTCGCCTGACACCGGCCCGGCGCCGTCCTGCCGCACGCGCCGCATGGGTGCCCGCGTGCACCCACCCGGGACATGGGATGTCGCCACGTCTCGCGGTGCCTGGCTGCCCGTGGGGATGTCAGCGGAAGAGAAGAGCCGCAGGTGATGGTGGAGGCCCACACGTCCCGGGTGGAGCGGATAGCGGAGAGTGATGCCGCCTCTTCCTGGACATGGGATGCCCTGGTAGTGTCACGCGGCACGGCAAGGGGTGTGAAACCGATCGATGTCACTGACCGACAAGGCCATCACGCGCATCAGGGAGCTCATTCAGTCCGGTGCGCTTCCGCCGGGCGCCAAACTCCCGCCGGAACAGCAACTGGCCTCGGAGCTCGGGCTCTCCAGGAACCTCATGCGCGAGGCGGTGAAGGCGCTCGTGGTCGCCCGGGTCCTGGAGATCAGACGCGGCGACGGGACCTATGTCACCAGCCTGGAGCCGGCCCTGCTGCTGGAGGGCCTGGGCTCGGCCGTGGAGCTTCTCCGGGGCGACACCCTGCTGGAACTGACCGAGGTGCGGCGCCTGTTCGAGCCCATCGCCACCTCCCTGGCCGCCGCGCGGATCTCCGACGACGGTCTGGCCGAGGTCAAGCGCCATCTGGACGCGATGAGGCGCGCCCGTGACGACGTCGAGGTGCTCAACGAGCACGACGCCGCCTTCCACCGCGCGGTGATCGCGGCGACGGGGAACGCCACGCTGGCCACCCTGCTGGAGGGCATCTCCAGCAGAACCGTGCGTGCCCGTGTCTGGCGTGGACTGGTGGACGACAACGCCGGTGGCCGGACCATCGCGGAACACGAGGCGATCTACGCGGCCCTGGCCGCCGGAGACACCTCTCTTGCCCAAGCGACGGCGCTGGTTCACGTGAGCACGACCGAGCGGTGGCTGCGCGAGCACCTGCAGCACGACGAGGCCTGAGAGCACCGGGCCGGATGAAGCACCAACGGGCCCAGGCCCTGGTGACACGACGCTGGGCGCGGTGCGGTCGCCGGTGACACGCGAGGCGAGCGCCCGGACCGGCCTTCGGTCCACCGTCGTCCGTGCGCCGACCGCCGCCCTGTGGACGGCGGTCGGCGCACGGACGGATGTGACGGCCACCGCCTACGGCCACCGCCTACGGCCACCGAGCTTCCTCCGCACCGCCCGTTCCGGTGCTCCCCGGTGGCCGCGGCACGACTGCCCGGTCGGGGTCGGTACGCCCGGAGACGTTGCGCGGCGCCTCCAGGGGGCTTCCCCTAGACGCGGGTCCACTTCTGGTTCGCCTGGCTGTTGCAGGTCCAGAGGATGAGCGGTGTGCCGTTGGCCGTGCCGGCGTCGGAGGCGTCGAGGCAGAGTCCTGCGTGGGCGTTGCGGATCGACCCGTCCGGGTTGACGGTCCACTTCTGGTTGTCCTGCCCGTTGCAGGGCCATGTGATCGCGCGTGTGCCGTTGGCGGTTCCCTGGTCGTAGGCATCCAGGCACTTGTCCCCGAAGACACGGATCTCGCCGCCCGCCCACGTGGTCCAGAGCTGGTTGGCGGCCGTGTGGCAGTCCCAGAGCAACACCGTCGCACCGGCCGCCGTGGAGGCCTGGTCCACGTCCATGCAGCGACCGGCCCCGCTGCCCCGCAGCCGGGAGGTCGTGGCGGCCAGGGGGCTGCCGCCGCTCACCCGGAACGCGGCGACACCGTGCGCCGGCACGCTCGCCGAGATCCGGCCCGACGTGCCCGACGTGGCTCCGGTCCACAGGTCGGTGAGCGTGAACGAACCGCCGGACAGACCGGCCTCGGTGGCTGTGGTGGTGACTGTCGCGGTGCTGCCGCCCCGGTTGAACAGGCCCACGGCCACGGAGCCGTCGGACAGGGGTTTGGCGAACACCTCGGTGTCGCCGTCGTCGCGGACCCGGCGCCCTCCGGCACCCAACGGGTCCTGGTCCACCGCCAGCAGGCGCGGGTTGCGCAGGATGGCGCTGACGTCGGCGGACATGGTGCGGATGTCGTTGCCCGCCATGAGC
This sequence comes from Streptomyces sp. DSM 116793, assembly GCF_057320905.1. NCBI lineage: Bacteria > Bacillati > Actinomycetota > Actinomycetes > Kitasatosporales > Streptomycetaceae > Streptomyces > Streptomyces sp. DSM 116793. Next base: position 7,380,967 of record NZ_CM170494.1, read on the forward strand.
GGCGCCCCCATCAGCGCCCACAGGGCGAAGTGGGAGCGGGACTCGGTCAGCGTGAGGCCCGGTCGGCCGACGACGAGCATGTCGGGATCGTTCCAGTGCCCGGGACCCGCCTGCGCGGCCAGCGGGGCGGTGACATCCAGAACGTTGCCCACGCCCATCGGGTAGCTGTTGGTGTTGCCGTTCTGCCAGATGTCGAGCAGGTCCTCCGTCGTCCGCCACAGGTCGGCGACCTCGCCCCAGTTGTAGGTGGCGCCGGTGATGGCATGCAGGCTGTTGGGGTTGATGCTGTAGACGATCGGGCGCCCGGTCGCGCGCAGCGCGTCGCGCATGAGCGTGAACCGTGCGACCTGCTCGTCCCGCGTGCCGGCCGAGGAGCACCAGTCGTACTTGAGGTAGTCCACGCCCCACGCGGCGAAGGCCTGTGCGTCCTGGACCTCGTGGCCCTTGCTTCCCGTGGCTCCCGGGTAGGAGCCCACGCCCTGCGCGCAGGTGCGTTCGCCCGGGGCCTCGTAGATGCCGAACTTCAGGCCCCGGGCGTGGATGTAGTCGCCGAGTGCCCTCATCCCGCTGGGGAACTTGGCCGGGTCGGCCCGCAGGTTGCCCGCGGCGTCGCGCTGCGGATCGAACCAGCAGTCGTCGACCACCACGTACCGGTAGCCGGCGTCCCTCATACCGGAGGACACCATCGCGTCGGCGGCCTGGTGCACCTGCGTCTCGGTGACTCCGCACCCGAAGCTGTTCCAGCTGTTCCAGCCCAGCGGTGGGGTGAGCGCGGGGCTACCGGGTGCGGCGTGTGCGCTCGAGTGGGCTCCCGTGATGAATCCGGTGGCCGCCAGCGCGGCTGCCGCAAGGAGGCTGAGCAGACGTCTGCGTGCTGGTAAGGACAAGGTGATGCCTTTCCGGGATGGGGTGCCGGCGAGTGGGTCGTCGTGTGGTCGAGGCCGAGTGCCGGACGTGCGCGGGCCCCATGGCGCCCTGCGCACCACTGTCCGTCCCTCGCCGGTGCGGTTCAGCGGTAGCCGGCGGCGACGATGTTCGCCTGGACGGCGTTCTCCGTCTGGTCGGAGGGGTAACCCGAGACGATGGCTCCCTCGTAGAAGGTGCCCGCGCTGAGGTTGGCACCGCCACCCGGCTTGCAGCAGTCCCCGCCGCTGCCCAGGACGATGGCTCCCTGCTTCTTCATGGGGCTGTATCCGCTGGGCAGTGAGCCGTCCCACAGGGTGGTGAGGCCCCCGGCCTGTGCGTCGCTGCCCTTGATGGCGAAACGGGAGGTCCCGTTGTTCTTCAGCGTCGCGGTGACGAACTTGCTGGGGAAGGCACGCTGGTCGGGGTTCCAGGACTGGCTGCCGCCGGAGTACAGGCCCCACTCGAGGTCGGCCTGTACCCAGGGGCCGCTCCCGGAGCAGCCGCCGAACCAGCACTCGGTGCCGAAGTTGATCGCGTCCATGGCACCGGCGGCATCGGCCTTCCGCGTGGTCTCGCTGTTGCCGTAGTCGAAGCAGCAGCCGCTGTTGACGTGTGTGCCGCTGGTGACCATGTACATGCCTTCAGGTGCGCTCCCGGTGGGGACACCGGTCGCGTGGCCGTCCCTCCAGTAGCTGTTGCCGGGGTTGATGTACAGCGAGTACGCCTTGCCGCCCTCAGCCGTCAAGGACTCGGACGTCGCCTTCGCCGGGCTGCTCTGACTTGAGCCGGGGACCACGCTCGACCCCTGGTACCACAGGTCGTTCCCGTGTCCCGACTGGTCGTAGACGACCGTGATGACACACGACGTGCTCGCACAGAACGAGTCCTGGGCCGCGGCGTTCGCGACTCCTCCCGGGGATCGCACACCGACGTCCCTGGTCGCGTTGTCCAAGGCGCGTCGCACCTGGTAGAGACGGCCGTTGTAGGAACCGTAGAGCGCCCGCACCGTACTGTGCGCCGCCACACAGGGCGTGCCGCCCGAGCGGTAGATGTCGCACGGGCCCGTGCCGGCCGCGGACGCCGGGACCGACCAGCCGAAGGCGGCCCCCAGCACCGCCACCAACGTGAGCGCCAAGCACGTGGCCACGGCGGTGGGAGTACGGCGACCGCGCGGCACCCGGCCCGGCGTGGAAACGAGTGAAGACTGCATCTGCGTCCTCCTGCGTGCGAGTCTGCGTATGGCGTAGGCATGCCAACGACACATGTTTGAGATATCGAACAGCATTCGGAAAGTCGGACGGTCTCTGGATGATAGAGGGACGCCGAAGGGTGTCAATACGTGCCGCACGCGGGCTGAGCGGTGGAGCCGGCGGGGCGGCAACTGCTGCCTGACATGTGATGTCTTCGACCGTGCAAGCGTGGTGCTCGCTCCCGTCAGGACGGGTGGCTGCCGCGCTCCCTTTGCTTCAGTCCACGTCAAGCGTATTGACAGTTCCGAAGATCGCATGGGACCTCTGGAGAGACATGGGATGTATCGCCCGGGAGTCTCCAGCCCTCCCATGCCGCGCCGCCACCCGTACACGTCACCGGAAGGTTCACTTCATGACGATCAACAGGCGCCTGTTCCTGTCGGGAGTCGCCACCGTCGCCGCCGCCACGGCGACGAACCTCGGACTGGGCGGCGGGACCGCGCACGCCGCCCCGTCGTCCTACTCGCCCACGTGGCCGTCGGTCGATCGGCACCCCGCGGCCCCCGAGTGGTTCCAGGACGCGAAGTTCGGCATCTACTTCCACTGGGGTGCCTTCAGCGTCCCCGCCTACGACAACGAGTGGTATCCGCGGAACATGTATGTCGGTGGCAGCGCCGCGAACGCGCACCACATCGCCACCTATGGTGATCCGTCCACATGGCCCTACCACAACTTCATCGACGGGGCTCGTGACAAGGCCGGCAACTTCGTGCAGTTCGCGCCGAGACTTCTCTCGGCGGGCGGCAGGTTCGACCCCGACGCCTGGGCCCAGCTCTTCGCCGACGCGGGTGCCAGGTTCGCCGGCCCGGTGGCCGAGCACCACGACGGCTTCTCGATGTGGAACAGCGCGGTCAACGAATGGAACTCCGTCCAGCGCGGCCCCCGCCTGGACCTGCTACGGCTCTTCAGCGACGCCATACGCGCCAAGGGCATGAAGCTGCTGGTGTCCCTGCACCACGCGTACAACTTCAACGGCTACTACGACCACGTGCCCGCGCAGCCCACCACCAGCCTGAAGAAGCTCTACGGCCAACTGGGCACCGCCGCCGAGAACCAGCTCTGGTACGACAAGCTCAAGGAGGTGGTCGACCAGGCCAGGCCCGACATCATCTGGGAGGACTTCGACCTCACCCGCGTCGACGAGGCCAAGCGACTGGACTTCCTGTCGTACTACTACAACCAGGCCCTCGGCTGGGGCCGAGAGGTCGTGGCCACGTACAAGGACGGCTACAACAACAAGGGCGAGGTCTTCGACTACGAGCGTGGCGGCCCGGCCGACATCGCCACCCCCTACTGGCTCACCGACGACAGCATCAGCAGCTCCAGCTGGTGCTACACCCAAGGCATCGGCTACTACTCCACCCCGCAGATGCTCCACTCGCTGATCGACCGGATCAGCAAGAACGGCAACATGCTCCTCAACATCGCGCCCATGGCGGACGGCACCATCCCCCAGGGGCAGAAAGACGTCCTGCTCGGTATAGGCGACCACCTCAAGCGCTTCGGTGAATCCCTCTACACCACCCGCGCCTGGACCGTCTACGGCGAAGGCCCCACCAAGATGGGCGGCGGCTCCTTCACGGAGCCGCGTGCGGGGACCGCCAAGGACATCAGGTTCACCCGCAGCAAGGACAACACCGTTCTGTACGCCACGATCCTCGGCTGGCCGGGCGCCTCGACGACCATCACCACCCTGGCCGGAGGCCGCATCGACATGCACGCACTGAAGTCGTTGCAGCTGCTGGGCGGCACTCCGGGCACGTACACCGACCTGCCCCGCCCGACCCAGAGCGGCGACGGACTGCACGTCACCCTCCCGTCGGCCACCGCGCCGCACAGTGCACTGGCCTACGTGCTGAAGTTCACCTTCCCCGGCCGCATCCCCACCCTCGCGCCCGGCGCCTCAGGCGCCTCCGAGGCAGGCGCCGCCTGAGCGTCGTGCCGGTCCTCGTCGGACCCTCTTCGGGTTCCTCTGCGATCGCCCTGGTCCGGTAGGCCGGCCCGTCGGTGTGACCTGCCGGGTCCGCCGGCAGGTGCTGCCTTGCGCAGGAAGCGTCGGCGAATCGGTTCGATTATCAAGGGCGAGACCGTGGCATGGAGCAAGCCTCGATCCCCTGACGAGGGGCCAGTCTGGGGGCTTGGCCCCCAGGAACCACACGGTCGTTGGCCTTGACGGGCGTCGTAGCACGCTCTACGTTCTCGAATCGAACCGGTTCGCATCACGGTTCGGATTCCCCTTCCGACTGCGGGACGCAGCCCCCGTACCCCGTGCAGGGGGCCGGTGGGCTGCCCCCGCGCCTCCGCCCCGCCCCGCCAGATATCAGGGAGAGCCGCACATGAGGATCGTCACGCGCAGGCTGTTCGCCGGGATGGCAACCCTGGCCGCGGCACTGGCATGCAGCGTGCTGCCGCCGACGACCGCTCGGGCCGTCGACACCGGTGTCACCGTCGACTTCGCCACGGCCGGTGGAGCACCCGCGTACCACGCTTCCGGAACGCTGTACGGGATGTCACCGGACGGCTCCCGCCCCGGGGACGCCTTCTACACGGACATCAAGTGGCACCTGGAGCGGGCCGGAGGCGCACAGCTCAACAGCGGCGGCTACGCGACCAGCCTCGCCGACTACCGCACCCGCTGGGCCGCCACGCTCGCCCAGTACAAGCGGACGACGGCCCTCGGCGGCACGTTCATCCTGCTCCCGCACGATCTGTGGGGGGCCGACGGCACCACGAGCCAGGCCTTCCCCGGCGACAACGGTGACTGGACGAAGTTCGACAGCTTCGTCCGGCAACTCATCACGGACGTCCGCGCGAACCACATGAGGGTCGAGTGGGACCTGTGGAACGAGCCCGACCTCTCGATCTTCTGGAAGCCGTCGCAGGCGCAGTACCTGCAGATGTGGTCCCGCTTCTACAGCGCCGTCCGGTCCGCGTTTCCCGACCAGCTCATCGTCGGTCCCAGTACGGCCTCTCAGCCCTCCTCGGGCAATGCCTGGTGGAAGGCGTTCCTGGACCACGCCAAGGCGGACGGCAAGGTGCCGGACATCTACAGCTGGCACGACGAACCCGGTGACCCCGTGGCCGACGTCGGCAGGGCCGATGCGCTCCTGGCCGCCGGCGGCCTCAAAAGGACCCGGCCTTACCAGATCAACGAGTACGCCACGTCGTCGATGCAGACTCCGGGCGGCGGTGGATGGTTCATATCCCGCCTGGAACGGGCGGGCGCGGACGGACTGCGCGGCAACTGGGCCGGCGGCCAGTCCCTCCACGACTACGAGGCCGGCCTGCTGACCAAGGACAGCGCGGGGCGGTACCAGCCCCGCGGCGAGTGGTTCACCTATCGCTACTACGGGTCCCAGACGGGGAACGTCGTAGGCCTCGTACCGGGGACGAACACCGACGGGTTCGCGACCAAGGACAACGCGGCCAGGAACGCCAAGATCCTCCTCGGCTCCAACGGCAACACCGGGGAGGTGACCGTCAACCTCACCGGTCTGAACACCACGTCGGTGGTGACCGGGGGAAAGGTGCGCGCCGTTCTCCAGCGCATCCCCTACAACTCGGGCAATGCCGTCACGGGCCCGACCACCGTCCTCGACCGGGTGCTGAACGTGAGCGGGAGCAGCACGGCCTCGCTGACAGTGCCGTGGGGCAGCGCGCAGGACGGCTACACGATCACGTTGCTGCCTCCGACGGGGTGACCGGGGGCCCGCCAGGGGACCGCAGGGGTGACCACGCGTGCGCTCACCCGCGGTCCCCGGCGGAAGGGCCGTCGGCTCGGGCCGGCCGGTGGGCGGGAACGGCGGCGGTACTGGAGCGGAGTGAGATCGGCGGGGCCAGCAGGATCTGGCGTGGCGGCGTGGCCGGCGCGGCGATCCTCTCCAGCAGCAGGGACACCGCCTGCGCACCCATGTCCTGTGCCGGCACGTCGGCCGCTGTCAGCGGCGGGCGGAAGTCCTCGGCCCAGAGGCGGGCCGCGACACCGATGACCGAGAAGTCGCGGGGCACCTTCAGGCCCGCATCGGCGAGCGCGCGCTGAACACCGGGCAGAGCCGCTTCGTTGATGGTGGCGACGGCTGTGAGGTCCGGGTGGCTCCGCAACAGGCGCTCGACGCATTCCTGGCCGGAGCGGGCGTCGTCTCCGCACGGCACCTCGACACCGTCCAGGCCGCGCTCCCGCACGGCGTCCAGGAAGCCGTGCCGGGCGCGGTGCGCGGGCCCGTAGCCGGCCGTGATCAGTTCATGGGAGCGGTTGACGAGCGCCACCCGGTGGTGGCCGAGATCGGCGAGGTGGCACACGGAGTGATGGATCAGCCCCGCGTAGTCGATGTCGATCCAGCACATGTCCCGGTCCCGGGCGGTGCGGCCGATACCGACGAAAGGCACGCGCGCCTGCTGGAGCCGGACCGCGCGGGCGTCCTCCATCCTGATCTCCATCAGGATCACCCCGTCGATGCGCCTCTCGGAGACCAGCCGCTCGAAGGAGCGGTCGTGGTCGCCTCCGGAAGGGGACAGCAGCACGTCCAGGTCCGCACGGGAGGCGGCGTCGACCACACTGGCCACGAATTCGAGCTGCATGTGGGTGAGCCGGTTGCCGGCGGGCGGGATCACGAGACCGATCGTCCGCATCCGGCCCTCCGCGAGGGCCCTGGCGGTCGCGTTGGGCCGGTAGTCCAGTTCGTCGATGACCTGCTGGATCCGCCGGCGGGTGGTGTCTGCGACGGGGCGTTTGCCGCTGAGCGCGTACGACACCGTGCTGCGCGACACCCCCGCTCGCCGGGCGATCTCCCCGATGTTCATGCAGCTCCTTCAAGGTGTCCACCTCGATGCTTCATGCTACTGCCTAGCGAATCGGTTCGACTATCAAGATCGCATCGGGAGAGGGTCAGGGGTCGCCAGTCCATGAGGTCGGCCCCTTCAGCCCCTGTGAAGAGAGTCGTTAAGCCTTGACCGGCCCAAGGGTCCGCTCTACGTTCGAGTCGAACCGATTCGAATTCATCGCTTCGAACCAGTGGTGTGATCCCGTCGGAGCCGAACGCGTGCCCGCCCCCTTCCAGCGGGACCGGCACGGAGCGAGAGGGACAGGTGTCATGAGAAGAGCCCCACGGTGGCGGATCCTCGTCGCGTCACTGGCTGCTCTTGCGGTCGCGTCCAGCCTGGCCGCATGCGGATCGTCGTCCTCTTCGGCGGGCTCGTCGGGATCCCCCGGCACATACGCCCTCTGGGACCCGTACCCGCAGTTCGACGGTGCCTCCCGGTGGGGCAGGCTGGTCGACGCCTGTGGCACCCGGGCCGGGGTGAAGATCAAGCGAACCGCCTTCGACACCAGTGACCTGACCAGCAAGGCCCTGCTCGCCGCACAGCAGGCCAACGCCCCGGATGTACTCGTCCTCGACAACCCCGTCGTCTCCACCCTCGCCGAGGCAGGCGTCCTCACCACGACGGACGAGAACAAGATCAGTACCTCGCAGGTGGAACCGAACCTCCTGGCGGCGGGAGTGAGCGGCGGCAAGACCTACGGCACGCCCATCGGTGTGAACACTCTGGCGCTGTTCTACAACAAGAAGATCCTGAAGTCGGCGGGTGTCGATCCCGCCTCGATCAAGGACTGGGCGACGCTCACCGCGGCGCTGGCGAAGGTCAAGGCGGCGGGGAAGAAGGGCATCACGTTCTCGGCGATCGGCACCGAGGAGGGCAGCTTCCAGTTCCTTCCCTGGTTCTGGGGCGCCGGCGCCCGGTTGACCGACCTGAGCTCGGACAGGGCCGTCTCCGCGGTGACCCTGTGGGCGGACTGGCTGAGGAAGGGATACGCGCCCAACTCGGTGATCAACAACACCCAGACCACCAGTTGGCAGGAGTTCGCCACCGGTACGTACGCCTTCGCCGAGAACGGCACGTGGCAGCTGGCCAACGCCAGGAAGGCCGGTTTCGACTACGGAACCATCGCCATCCCGGCCGCCTCCGGCGGCACGGCACCGGCACCGACCGGCGGGGAGTTCGTCACCGTGCCCGTACAGAAGGACACGGGGCGCTACGCCACCTCGGACAAGATCGTGTCCTGTCTGACCAGCGCGAAGAACCTGCTGGCCACGGACACGGCCCTGTCCTACGTCGCGCCGACCAAGGCGGTCCAGGCCCAGCAGGTCGGCGCGAACCCGGAGCTGACGGTGTGGGTGCGGGCGGCGCGCGCGGCCAAGGGCAGGACCAGTGACAACCTCGGCACGAGGTACCCGAAGATCTCGAAGCAGCTGTGGGGAGCGGTGCAGGCCGTGCTGACCGGAGCCAAGTCACCGAAGGACGCCCTGGCCGCGGCGCAGTCCGCCGCAAAGTAGCCCCTCGACTTCCGGGCCCTGCCGCGAGCGGGGCATGTGCCCTCAAGGACTGACTGCCGATGAACACCACCGCACGGATGCCGCACGCCCACGTCGCACCCGGCGGGCCCGTACCGGGGGCGGCGAGCCGTCCTGCCGGCGGCACCGACCGGCCACGGCGGGGACAGCGCTCCCAGCAGTGGATCGCATGGGGATTCCTGGTCCCCGTCGTGACCTATCTGGCCGCCTTCTACGCCTACCCGCTCTACCGCAACGCCGATCTGTCGCTGCGTGACTACACGGTGCGGTCGTTCGTGCAGGGCGGGGCGCCCTTCTCGGGCCTGGAGAACTACCGGAAGGTCTTCGCCGACGCGACCTTCGTGCCGGCGCTCGAACACACCGTCCTCTTCACCGCGGTCTCCCTGTTCTTCCAGTACGCCATCGGCTTGGCGCTGGCGGTGTTCTTCAACCACCACTTCCGGCTGTCCACGACGCTGCGGGCGCTGTTCCTCGTTCCCTGGCTACTGCCGCTGATCGTGTCTGCCTCGACGTGGTCGTGGATGCTCAACTCCGATTCCGGGGTGATCAACGCGGCCCTGGGCTGGCTGGGCACCGGTTCGGTCAACTGGCTGACCTCGCCGTCGTGGTCGCTGGTCTCGGTGACCCTGGCCAACGTCTGGATCGGCGTCCCCTTCAACCTGGTGCTCCTGCACAGCGGCCTTCAGGCGATTCCCGCGTCGCTGCACGAGGCGGCCGCCCTGGACGGTGCGAACGCGTGGCAGCGGTTCTGGCGGGTGACCTTCCCGCTGCTGCGCCCCGTTTCCGCCATCACGTTGCTCCTCGGCCTCGTCTACACGCTCAAGGTGTTCGACATCATCTGGATCATGACCAGGGGAGGCCCGAGTGACTCCTCGACGACCTTCGCCACCTGGTCCTACCGGCTGGGTTTCGGAAACCTCCTGCCGCAGTTCGGCCCCGGAGCCGCCGTCGGCAACCTGCTGGTCGTGATCGCCCTGGTCTTCGGCCTGCTCTACATACGCGCCCAGCGGAAGCAGGCGGACTCATGAGCCAACGCGCACTCGCCACCCCAAGGCGGCACGCTCCGGCCCGGCTGCCGCGGCGGCCCTGGGGCGGCACGCGGTGGAGGACGGCACTGGGTGTGCTGCTCACTGCCGTGATGCTCTTTCCCGTCTACTGGATGGTGAACGTCTCGTTCACCCGCGATCAGGACATGCGCAAGTCTCCGCCGGACCTCTTTCCGCTCCACGGCACGCTGCGGGGCTACCGGGAGGTGCTCGACCAGCAGTTGCCCTACCTCGGCACGAGCCTCGTCATCGGCGTCGGCACCGTCCTGGTCACGGTGGTCCTCGCGGCACCGGCCGGTTTCGCGCTGGCCAAACTGCGGCCGCACGGAGGCGGAGTACTGAGCTTCCTGATGCTGGTGGCGCAGATGATTCCCGGGATCATCATGGCGATGGGCTTCTACGCCATCTACCTGAACCTGGGGTTCCTGCAGTCCACCGTGGGCCTGATCGTCGCCGACTCCACCCTGGCGGTGCCTTTCGCCGTACTGATCTTCACCGCGTTCATGTCGGGGATCCCCGGAGAGCTGATGCAGGCCGCGAAGACGGACGGTGCAGGCACGGTCCGAACCTTCTGGTCCATCGTGCTGCCGATGAGCCGGAACTCGGTCGTGACGGTCTCGTTGTTCGCCTTCCTCTGGTCGTGGTCGGACTTCGTCTTCGCCAGCACCCTGGACGGCAGTGGTGCCCACCAGCCGATCACCCTGGGCATCTACCACTACATCGGCAACAACAACCAGGAGTGGAACGCGATCATGGCGACGGCCGTCGTCGCGTCGCTTCCCGTCGCCGTGATCCTCGTCCTCGCCCAGCGCTACGTCGCGGCCGGCGTCACCGCCGGCGCGGTCAAGGACTGACCGACCCCACCGGTGTCTGCCACCCCCGACCTCGAAGGATTGGGTTTCCTGTCGATGACCGACGCCTCCCTCGGCTGTGCCTTCACCATCCAGGACATACCGTTCAGCCACCACGGATCATGGTTCAACCTGTCGCCGGTCATCTCCCAGCACGACCGGGCCCGTGACGTGCACCTGATCTCCCATCAGAACGGTATGCACCCCGTCCTGCGCCTGGTACCGCTCCGCCCCGAGACCGGGGACCGGGCCGGCACGACATGGCAGGCCACGCCCGCCAGGCTGACCTGGACCAGCGATGCCGGGCGCATCGACCTCGTCTACGAGACCCCCGACACCGTCCGGCTGCGCGGCCAAGGCCTCGACCTGCTCGTCCAGCCTGCGGCTGCCGAACTGACACCGTTCAGCGGGACGTACTTCTACCGGGACCCCGTCGACGGTTCCCACCAGTTCAGTTCCTATGAGACGGGACGCCGCTACCGGGTCACGCTCCTGGGGGAGGCCACCGCCCGCCCGGCGGGCGCCGAGGGCCTCGGGGACACCGCTCGCCGCCTCACACTGTCCGGGCCGGACGGGTGGGAGGCGGTCATAGAGGAAATGGACAGCGCACGGCCGCCGCACACCGGTGCGGTCGACTTCACCACCGCCCTGGCGCGCAGCGAGGAAGCGTTCCGGGACTTCGCCCGCTCCGTCGTTCCCAAAACAGCCGGCGAAGCCCCCGCGGCGGAACTCGCCGCATATGTGCTGTGGTCGGCCACTGTCCGCCCCGCCGGGTTCCTCCGCCGCCCGGCGGTCCTGATGTCCAAGCACTGGATGGACAAGGTCTGGAGCTGGGATCACTGCTTCAACGCCCTCGCTCTGGCACCGGGCCACCCAGAGCTGGCCTGGGACCAGTTCCAGCTCCCCTTCGACCACCAGGACACAACGGGGGCACTTCCCGACTCCATCACCCACTCGGAGATCCTCTACAACTTCGTCAAGCCGCCCATCCACGGCTGGGCCCTGCGCCGCCTGCGTGAACGCCTTCCGTGCCGTCCGGGGACCGGCGAACTCACCGAGACCTACGCGCGGCTGAGGCGCTGGACGGATTTCTGGCTCGTGGCACGGACCGCACCCGGCCGGAGACTGCCCCACTACCAGCACGGCAACGACAGCGGCTGGGACAACGCCACGACCTTCGACCCCCGACGGGTTCTGATCACGGCCGACCTGGCCGCGTTCCTCGTGCTGCAGTTGACACAGCTCTCGGAACTGGCCGCGGAACTGGGCCGCGGTCAGGACGCCGACCGCCATCTGCGCACCGCGGACTCGATTCAGGAGGCCCTGCTGGACCGGCTCTGGTCGGACGGCCGCTTCCACGGCTGCTCACCCGACACGGGGCAGCTCTCCACCAGCCACAGCCTGCTGGACCTGATGCCCATCGTGCTGGGCGAGCGCCTGCCGCGCGACATCGCCGACAGGCTCGCCGACAGGATCGCCTCCCACCTCACCCGCTACGGCCTGGCCACCGAGCACCCCGATTCCCCGCACTACGAGCCGGACGGGTACTGGCGTGGTCCCATCTGGGCCCCCTCCACCGTGCTCATCGAGGACGGCCTGCGCCGGGCGGGCCACACCGGGCTCGCCGACGACATCAGCCGGCGCTTCCGCTCGCTGTGTGAAAAGTTCGGATTCGCCGAGAACTTCGACGCGCTGACCGGCCGGGGACTGCGTGACCGCGCCTACACCTGGACGGCGAGCAGCTACCTGTTGCTCGCCGACGACCACGACCGCCGGAGCGGACACACGGCCCCGCACCCCGGACGGCCCGGGGCGAAGACCACGAACGGCGCGGTCGGCGACGCGGGATGAGGAGCCGTCGCCGACGCGACGACCAGGCTGCCGAGCCGGTCCCCGCCGACGCGGCCGTGCACAGCCGCCCGTCCATGCGGCGCCCCATCAGCCGAAGACGCGGCGCTGTATCTCACGGCGGTAGTCGTCGAGCGTGTTGTCCAGGTGGACGGCGGCGGCCTCGGCCGCCGCCTCCGGGTCGCCCTCGCGGATCGCCCGGCAGATCGCCTCGTGCTCCTCCACCGCCTCCGCGGCATGGCCGCCGACGGTGCCGTGCAACCCGATCGTGCTCGACTGGCGTTGCAGCCGGCGCGCCTCACGCACGGCCGCGACGAGGAAGGGGTTGTGCGCGGCGGTGGCGATGCTGACGTGGAAGTCGTCGTCGCCGCGGTCGAACAGTTCATGCCGTCCCGTCAGGTGCCCCTCGCGGCAGATCGCGGCCGCGGCCTCGATCGACCGCAGCTCGGCGGGTGTCGCCCGGGTGGCGGCCAGCCGGCTTGCCGCGGCCTCCTGCACGCGCCGGAACTCGAAGAGCTGGTAGACGTGCTCCAGGTCGGTCGGCAGGAAGAAGCCTCCCCAGCGGGAGGACCCCAACAGCCCTTCGTCATCGGTCACATACAGGCCGCGCCCCTTCTGCGCGCGCACCCGCCCGATCGCCGAGAGGATCTTCACGGCTTCCCGTACCACGGTGCGGCTGGTACCCAGGCGTGAGGCCAGCTCGTTCTCGGTCGGCATACGGTCACCGGGCTGAAGTTGCAACTCGGCGATGAGCTGGAGGATCTGCTCGGCCACCAGCTCGTATCCGGGACGGTAGGAACCCGCCGGGGTGGTGTTGCGCTGCCGCGGCGCAGCCGGGTCGCCTGCCGCCAGTACGGGCTTTCCGTCCAACGGCTTGCCTCCTTCGACGCCGGGCCATCGCCCGTGCACGGCCGGTCCTCTGTTCGCGTGAGCATACACCTGCTCTCACATGATCCGAGAATGAGTCGTACTCATTACGGTTGACTGATCGCCCAACTCTGGTCATAAGCGGCAAAAACCCAGAGAAGTGGGTCGCCGTTGTTAAGAATTCTCGAAAATAAGCACGCTCATACCGTTGACTACTTCCGTTTTGGCCGCTCTTATGTGTGACCAAGGTGAGTGCTCCCTCCGTAGCGCTCACGAGGGGCCTGTCATCCCTCCCTGCCTGCCCGACCCGTCGTCCGGGTCGGCGGGACGGAACATCGCCTGCCTGCCGGGCAACCCGCAGGCCGTCACAAGGATGAGTGGAGTCGTTCATGACAGCGAAGATCCGCGCGGTCGGCGCGAAGAGATCAGGAAAGGGCCGTGGGCGCATGGGGCTCCTGGCCGCCGGCGGCGCCCTGCTCCTGATGAGCACGGCCGCCTGTGGAAGCGGATCCGCCGGCGCGCAGAACGGCTTCCATCCGGTGAAGCAGACGGACGGAACGCTGACGGTGTGGGTCGACTCCTCGCGCCTGGCGGCTGCCAAGCTGTACCAGAAGAAGCATCCCTCGGTGAAGATGGACATCGTCACCTACGACGGGGACGCCAACGGCTCCAACTACCTGCGCACCAAGGTGAGCCTGTTCAACCGCACCCGGCACGGCTGGCCGGACGTGGTCTTCAGCACGCAGAACAACGAGACGTCCTGGGCCGTGCAGGCCGGCTTCACCGCACCGCTGGACAAGGGACTGATCCCCAAGTCCACCCTCGCGGGCTGGGCGAAGGGGGCGAACGACCCGTGCACCGTGGACGGAACCCTCTACTGCCTGCGCAACGATCTGGCGCAGACCGTGCTCTGGTACAACGCCCCGCTGATGAAGAAGTGGGGCTACCAGGTGCCGACGACCTGGGAGCAGTACGAGGCACTGGGGAAGAAGGTCGCGCGGGAGCACCCCGGCTACCTGGTCGGCTCCGCGGGCGACGTCTTCACTCCGGAGATCTACCTCTGGGCCGCGAAGTGCGGGGCCAACCACATCACCGGGGCGAGGGCGGTCACGGTCGACACCGGCGGCGCGAACTGCAAGCGCATGGCCACGCTGCTGGACACCCTGGTCGAGAAGAAGGCGCTGTCGCTGAGCAGTGTGTTCAGCTCGGACTTCGACAAGAACGCCGCTGACAAGATCCTCATGATGCCCGGGCCCTCCTGGTACGGCGGTTCGCTGTTCGAGGGATCGTTCAAGACCCCGGCGCACCAGATCGCCGTCGCCCCGATGCCCCAGTGGGCGGGCGACTCCCATCCGTCGGTCGGCGATGTCGGCGGAGGCACGTGGCTGCTGTCGGCGCACAGCGCGCACCTCAAGGCGGCGACGGCCTTCCTCACCTGGGTGACCACCTCCGACGACTACCAGGGCAAGCAGGCGCCCGGGTATCCGGCATACGCACCCGCGGCCAAGACCTGGCTCGCCGACAAGGCGTCCTCCGGCTACTACGCGGGCGACATCACACGCCCCCTGCGGACGGCGGCGGACCAGGTGTGGCCAGGCTGGGGGTACGGACAGTTCAGCCAGGAGGCCATCTGGGCGGCCACGGTCACCCCGGGCCTGACCGCGGGCAAGAGCATCGTCTCGATGCTGCCGGCCTGGGAGAACGCGATCGCCAACTACGCGCGCACCGACGGATACAAGGTGACCCGATGAGCGTGCCGAGCACGGGCCCCGGCCGGGCGTGGGCGCTGCCCGCCCGGGCAGTGCTCCGGCGCCTGCGGCCCGGTCACGGATTCGTCGCCGCCTATGTGGTGCTGCTCATCGCGTTCGGCGTGGTACCGACCTGCTCTGCGGTCTACTTCGCGCTCACGGACGCGGGCGGTGCCTTCGTGGGCCTGTCGAACTTCGCCTCGGCCGCCGGTGACTTCCGGTTCGTCTCCGCCGTCGGGCATGTGGCGCTCTACCTCGTCCTCTGGCTCGTCATGCTGGTGGTGTTCGTCGTGGGCCTGGCGCTGCTGCTGCACCGCCTGGCGTCCCAGGGGATGAGCAGACTGCTGCGCTTCCTCTATTACGTCCCGGGTGCCCTGGCCGGTGCCGCGAGCGTGATGGTGTGGCTCTTCGTGCTCGACCCCGCCGTCAGCCCGCTCGCCTTCCTGCTGCGTGGGCTCGGCTTCCAGACGTTCAGCCAGGTCATCGCGCCGTCGCACCTGCCGGTGCTCTTCACCCTCATCGCCTTCTGGACCGGCGCCGGAGGATGGATCGTCGTGATGTACGGGGCGCTCAACAACATCTCGCCGGACGTTCTGGAAGCGGCCCGGATCGACGGCGCGGGCCCCTGGCAGACCGCTCGGCGGATCCAGATCCCCCTGCTGCGCAAGTGGATCGTCTACATGGTCATCCTCGCCTTCGCCGGCGGCACCCAGCTCTTCGTCGAGCCCCAACTCCTCTCCCAGGCCAGCGTCGGCGTCGCCGGCCGCGACTACTCCCTCAACCAGCTGTCCTACGACTTCGCCTTCCAGAACAACGACATCAACACCGCTGCGGCCATCTCCGTGGAACTGCTGGTGGTGGGGCTCGCGGTCGCCGGAGTCTTCGTCGCCAGATCGGGGTTCTTCGATGCAGACTGACATCCGGCGGCCCGCCTCCCCACCGCCTCCCGACGTGAAAGCAGCACACCGGCCGGCGGGACCGCGCCACCACAGCCGCCACCTCCGCGTGCAGCCGCTGCCCGCCGTGGTCCTCGCGCTGTTCCTGGTCTTCTTCGTGCTTCCCGTGCTGTGGCTGCTTCTGGCCGCCACGAAGACCGACAGCCAGCTCGTGCACAGCAATCCGCTGTCCTTCGGGTCCTGGCACGCGCTGCGGGCGAACTGGAACGCGCTGACGGCCTACCAGCACGACGCGGTCTTCCTGTGGCTGCGCAACTCGGCGCTGTACTCGTTCCTCGCCCTCGTCCTCACGCTGTGCGTCGCGGTCCCCGCGGGCTACGGACTGGCGATGACCGAGTTCAGGGGCCGGCGCACACTGCTCATCGCCACCCTCGTGGTGATGCTCATGCCGAACGCCACGCTCGTGGTTCCGCTGTTCCTCGAGATCAACGCGGTGCACCTGATCGGGTCGATGTGGTCGATCATCCTGCCGTACGCCTTCTATCCGTTCGGCGTGTACCTGACCTACATCTACTTCAGCACAGCGCTGCCACGGGAGCTTCTGGACGCCGCGAGGCTCGACGGCTGCTCGGAGTTCGGAGTCTTCCGCCGGGTCGCCCTCCCCCTGGCCGCTCCGGTCGTCGCCCTGGTCGGCTTCTTCAGCTTCGTGGCCAACTGGACGAACTACTTCCTCCCCTACGTCATGCTGCCCGAGAGCAGCCAGTTCCCCGTACAGGTCGGCCTCGGGACACTGCTCAACGACGTCCCGCAGTTCAACCCGACAGTCGGCACGCTCGCGGTGCAGCGCCCGGAGTTGGCACTCGCCACGCTCCTGGCGATCACCCCCGTACTGATCATCTTCCTCTTCTCCCAGCGCTTCCTCGTGGCCGGCATGCTCGCCGGCGCCACCAAGAACTGAACCCGGCCCATGCCGTATGGAGGTGCGCCCCGGTAGCCGGCCCACCGTGCCGCGCCCGGGTACCGCCCTGCCTGAATGGAGATCTGATGCACCCCGTCATCACGGCCTCGGTGCCGTTGCTGGAGCCGCCGGGCTGGGCCACGGCGCAGCGTGAGCTGTTCGATCTGCTCGACCACGCCTGGCGGCGCTTCGCCCGGGACTTCACCGAGGCGGACGGGCGGTTGAAGTACCGCGGCCGGCTCAGTTCCCGCGACGGTGCGGACGACTTCTACGAGGTCTTCTTCAACTGGCCGCAGCTCTACCTGCTCGGGGGCCATGACGACCTGCTGCCCGAGTCCGAGCGGCACTGGGAGGGAGTCACCCGGCAGCTGACCGAACTCGGAATGCTCAAGGACGAGTTCGAGCGCGGCTACGACTGGTTCCACCAGGGCGAGAGCCTGTTGCTGTTCTATTTCCTGTGCATGGCGGCTCCCGAGCGGTGGGCCGGACGGGCACGGCGCTTCGCGGACCTCTACGTGGACCCGCGGCACGGCAACTACGACCCCGAGCACCGCATCATCCGGCGGCCGCACAACGGCAGCGACCCGGAGCGGGAGGGCCTGTTCGACGGCGACGCCTACCCCTGGCTCCCCCAGGAGGCCCGGATGTACGGGTACCCCCTGGAGTGGACGCTGCCGGCCGGCGCCGACGACCCGCCGCTCGACCGGGACCCGCGGCTGGGTGAGGAGATGCGCCGGAGAATGGGCTCGGGCGACACCGCGGTGAACCTGTCCGTGGCCGGCCTGGTCCACAACGCCCTCATCCTGACCGGAGAGCAGCGCTACCGCGAGTGGATCACCGAGTACGTCGGAGCATGGCGGGAGCGCGCCGCCGCGCACGGCGGTGTCCTCCCCGACAACGTCGCCCCGGACGGCACCGTGGGCGGCCTGCTGGAGGGCCGCTGGTACGGCGGGCACTACGGCTGGTCCTGGCCGCACGGGTGGTACAGCGTCGGACACGCGGCCGTGGTCGCCGCGCTGGCCGGGGCATCCGCCACGGGTGACGACGCCTACCTGGACCTCGTGCGCCCCGCCCTGGACGAGATCATCTCGCACGGCAAGATCATGGCCTTCGTGGAGGCGGACTCCAGCCTCCAGTCCAAGTGGGCCGTCCAGCTCGGCGAGGACGTGGTCACTCCCACGCTTCATGTGCCCTTCCGGTACGCGGACGGGGGGTGGTTCGACCACAACCCGATGCTGATGGCCGTCCCGATGGCCCTGTGGCACCACTCCGCCTCGACGGCGGACCGGGAGCGCCTCGACCGGCTCCGTGCGGCGAGCGGGTACGACTGGCGCACGGTGCGGGCCTTCCGCAGCAAGGAGGAGGCCGGGCACGAGGAGCCCTGGTTCGCCTTCCTGAGCGGCGACGACCCGGGGTATCCCGAACGCATCCTGGCCGCCGCGCAGGCCCAGGTGCGCCACCGGCTGACCCGGATGGAGCGCTACCGCGGCAGGGACGTGCCCGAGGCCGACATCCACCTGTGGCAGCAGTCGAACCCGGTGGTCACGGAGGCCCTGGTACAACTGACCTGGGGCGGGCCGCAGGTCGTCTACAACGGTGGCCTGCAGCAGGCGCGCGTGCGCTACTACGACGCGGACGCCGAACGCCCGGGTCTGCCTGACTCGGTGGCGGCCCTGGTCTCCCGGATCGACCCGGAGGCCACCGTCGTGGAACTGATCAACCTCGACCCGGCCAAGCGGCGCTCCGTGATCGTGCAGGCGGGAGCGTTCGCCGAACACACCATCCGCACCGTGCAGCACACCCTGTGCGAGGACGCCTCCTGGATCGGCGACCTCTACGACTACGGTCACGGCCAGCCGGCCGTCACCACGGCCACGACCCGGGCCGACGGGCCCTGGCTGCGGGTGGACCTGCCCCGTTCCACCCGGATCCGTCTCACTCTCCGACTGGACCTGCGCACGCGGACACCGTCCTACCGCACTCCGTTCGACGGGGAGAGGGAGTGGGAGACGTCATGACGGGCAGTCCGCCGGAGGCCACCGCCACGCTCTCCGAGATCTGTTTCGGGGCGTCACCGCTGGGCGCGGTGTACGGTGCCTTCGCCGAGCGGGACGGCATCGCCGCCGTGCACACCGCGCTGGACCTCGGCATCACCTGCTTCGACGTCTCGCCGTACTACGGGCAGACTCTCGCCGAGACGGTCCTCGGCAAGGCGCTGCGCGGCGTCGACCGGTCCGGCTATCTCCTGGCCACCAAGGTGGGCCGGTACGGCGACACCACCTTCGACTTCAGCGCCGAGCGGGTCCGGCGCAGCGTGCAGGAGAGCCTCGGACGCCTCGGCACCGACCACATCGACCTGATCCACTGCCACGACATCGAGTTCGGGGACCTGGACCGGATCGTCGAGGAGACGGTGCCCGCCCTGCGCGAGCTACAGGACGCCGGTCTGGTGCGGGCCGTCGGTGTGACGGGGTACCCGCTGCCCGCGCTCGCATACGTGGCCGAGCGCGTGCACGTCGACGCGGTCCTGTCGTACTGCCAGTACACCCTGCAGGACCGGCGCCTGGCCCGCTGGCGGGAGCGCTTTGCGGCGTGCGGTGCGGCGGTGCTCAACGCCGCACCGCTGGCGATGGGCGCACTCACCTTGGGGGGCCCGGCGCCCTGGCACCCGGCGCCCGCGGAAGTCCTGGACGCCTGCGCCGCCGCGGCCGGGCTCTGCCGTTCGCGGGGGGAGGACATCGCGCGTCTCGCCCTCCAGTTCTCCGTCACCACCGGCGGCTTCGCGACCACGATCGTCGGTGCCGCTCAGGCGGAGGAGGTGCGCCGCACCCTCCGGTGGATTCGCGAACCGCTCGACGAGGACCTGCTGCGCGACGTCGAGCACTGTCTGGCACCGGTGCGCGACCGTGGCTGGACCAGCGGACGTCCCGAGAACCAGCACCCAGGAGGACAGCCATGAACCCACCCGGCGCACCGGACAGCGGTGCCGCCCCGGGCCGCCGTACGCCGATCGACTCCCACGTCCACTTCTGGGACCCGCTCCGGCTCGACTACCCCTGGCTGGCCGGGCTCCCCCCGCTCGACCGTCCCTTCACCCCTCGCGACCTCGCCGACGCCACACCGGAGCCGACCGACGTGGTCTTCGTCGAGGCGGGGTGCGCCCCGCACCGGGCGGCCGACGAGATCGCCTGGATCAGGAGCGAGGCGAGTGAGCGGCCGTGGATCCGCGGTGTGGTCGCGCACGCGCCGCTGGAGGATCCCGCCGCGGCGGCCGACGTGCTCCGCGGCTACGCGGACGACCCCCTTGTCGTCGGGGTACGGCGCAACGTCCAGGACGAGCCGGCGGGCTTCACCAGGGACGCGGGCTTCCGCGCCGGGGTGGCGCTCCTCGGCGGGGCCGGGCTCCCCTTCGACGCGTGCGTGCGCGAGCACCAGATGCCGGAGCTGATCGAACTGGCCGAGGCCTGCCCGGACACCGTGATCGTCCTGGACCACCTCGGCAAACCCTCCGCCGACCGCCCGAGCGCCGCCTGGCGGCAGGCGCTGCGCCGGCTCGCGGAGCACGGCAACGTCGTCTGCAAGCTCTCCGGGCTTGCCACCGAGGCCGCTGTCGGCACCGGTCCCGAGCCCATGGTCGCCGTGCTGCGCGAGGCCCTGGAGACCTTCGGCCCCGACCGGTGTCTGTACGGCAGCGACTGGCCGGTGATGACTCTGGCCACCCGGTACGGATCATGGCTCGACCTGGTGCGTACCGCACTCGTCCCCTTCGGGGACACCGCGGCCGACGCCGTCCTGCACGGGAACGCGGCCCGGGTCTACCGGCTCGATCGCGCCGACGCCTCCACCGGGGCCCGGACGCGGAAGGGACCGGCATGAAACGCGTGGCCCAGACGATTCGACTGCGGCCCGAACGCCGCGAGGAGTACCTGGCGCTGCACCGCAGGGTGTGGCCCGGTGTCGAGGCGGCCCTGCGCGCCGCGCACATCCGCAACTACAGCATCTTCCTGCGCGGCGACACCCTGTTCGGCTACTTCGAGTACCACGGCGACGACTTCGCCGCGGACATGGCCGCCATCGGCGACGACCCGGAGACCCGGCGCTGGTGGCAGCTGACCGATCCCTGCCAGGAACCGTGGCCCGACACGGGCACCGGCGGGCAGTGGTCCGACCTGACGGAGATCTGGCACTTGGACGAGGAGACACCCGCGTGACCCTACGACGTGTTGCCTACACCGGGGCCCGGTCCCTGACCGTGGAGACCGCCGAGACCCGACCGCTCCCCGCCGGGCACGTCCGCGTCGACGTCGCCTACACCGGGATCTGCGGCACCGACCTGCACGTCTACCACGGTGCCATGGACGCACGGGTCGACCCGCCCGGTGTGATCGGGCACGAGATGTCCGGACGCATCGCCGAGATCGGCCCGGACGTCACCGGCTGGCGCACCGGTGACCAGGTCACCGTCATGCCACTGGTGCCCTGCGGGCAGTGCCCCGCCTGCCGGGCGGGCCACGACCACATCTGTCACCAGCTGGTCTTCCTCGGCATCGACGCCACGGGATCCATGCAGACGAGCTGGACCGTGCCGGCCACGACGCTGGTCCGGCTCCCGGCGGACCTCCGCCTGGACCACGCCGCGCTGGTCGAGCCCACCGCGGTCGCCGTGCACGACGTGCACCGGGCAGACCTCCAGGCGGGCGAGAAGGCCCTCGTCGTCGGCGGCGGGCCGATCGGACTGCTGATCGCGGTCGTGGCCGGCCGTTCGGGCGCCGACGTCCTGCTTGCGGAGCCCGACCCCTACCGAAGGGCCGTTGCCGAGGACGTGGGCCTGCCCACCCTTGACCCACGGGCCGGGGACGTGGGCGAGAGCATCGCGCGGTGGACCGGCGGCGCCGGCGCGGCCGTGGCCTTCGAGGTCTCCGGGGCCCAGGCCGGTGTGACCACGGCGGTCGATGCGCTGGCCACCCGCGGACGCCTGGTCCAGGTGGCGATCCACCCGGTGCCGAGGGAGATCAGCCTGCACCGCTTCTTCTGGCGCGAACTCACCCTCGTCGGCGCCCGGCTGTACGACCGCGGGGACTTCGAGACGGCGGTGCGGCTGATAGCCGACGGCGAGATCCCCGCGGCGCGGTTGATCTCGCGGATCGAACCGCTCGAACGGGCCGCGCAGGCATTCGAGGCCCTGGAGGCGGGCGGCGGCGTCATGAAGGTACTGATCGACTGCCGCACCCAGGGAGAGGAGAGGCGATGAGCCCCACCGACCCGAGCCGCCTCCCGGCGTTCGATCTCAGCGGGAAACTCGCCGTGGTCACCGGCGCGCGCCGGGGCATCGGCCTGGCCATCGCCGAGGCCCTGGCCGCCGCCGGCGCCGACATCGTGGCGGTCAGCGCGCAGTTGGAGCCCACGGGCAGCGAGGTGGCGGAGCGCGTCACGGCGCTCGGCCGCCACTGCACGGTGCTGCGAGCCGACTTCGCCGACCGCGCGGACGTGGCGCGCCTTTCCACCTCGCTCGGCGACCTGGGCCGGCCGGTGGACGTCCTCGTCAACAACGCGGGCACCATCGCCCGAGCACCGGCCGCCCAGCACTCCGACGCCGACTGGGACCACGTCCTGTCCGTCGACCTCACCAGCCAGTTCACCCTCACCCGCGAGGTCGGACGCCGGATGCTGGAGCGGGGGCAGGGCAAGATCGTGTTCACCGCGTCGCTGCTCAGCTTCCAGGGCGGCATCAACGTGCCCGGATACGCCGCCGCGAAGTCCGGGCTCGCCGGGCTGACCCGAGCCCTGGCCAACGAGTGGGCGGGGCGAGGCGTGAACGTCAACGCGATCGTCCCCGGCTATGTGGCGACCGACAACACCCAGGCGCTGCGGGACGACCCGGACCGGAACGCCGCCATCCTCGACCGGATCCCGGCAGGCCGCTGGGCCAGGCCGGAGGACTTCGGCGGCATCGCCGTGTTCCTCGCCTCCGCTGCCTCCGACTACGTCCACGGGGCGCTGATCCCCGTCGACGGCGGCTGGCTCGGTCGCTGAACCCGCGCGTCCGCACCCGCGGAGCGCATGACACAGCACGGCAGGACGGGTACGCCTGGCCGCGTACCAGCCATGCCCCATGGACGGCGGGCCCCCGCCTCACCGCGAGCCGTGCCGCCGCCTCGCGCGGCCGGCCACCGGTGAGGCGGAGACCTCCACGGGTCCGCCACGGCCGGGACGGAGGACGACACCGCCCGCGCCCCACGGCACGAGCGCTCACCCGGCCCGCACCACACCGGGCTCACCTTCTCACCCAAGGATGCTCATGCTCCGATACCCAAGAACCGCAGTGGCCGCAGTCACCGCGGCTCTCACCGCCCTCACCGCGACGGCGCTGTCCTCGGCTCCCGCCGGGGCCGCGGCCGGCCATACGGCCACGATCGTGGTGGCCCCCGGGGGCAGCGACCGGAACCCCGGCACGGCCGACCACCCGGTCGCCACCCTCACCAGGGCGCAGCACCTCGCCCGCACTCTGTCGGAGACCTCCGACGTCGTCGTGGAACTGGCCGGCGGGACCTACCACCTGACGAAGCCATGGAGGCTCACCAGCGAGGACTCCGGCCGGGGCGGCCACACCGTCACCTGGCGGGCGCTCCCCGGGCAGACACCGGTCCTCTCGGGCGGACAGCGGGTGACCGGCTGGAAACTCAAGGACCAGGCGTCGAACATCTACGTCGCACGGGTGCCGAAGGGCATGGACTCGCGGCAGCTCTACGTGGACGGCGCCCTCGCACCCCGCGCCTCCGTCACCATCTCCCGTGACGACGTCAAGGTGACCCAGTCCGGGCTGACCATCGTCAACCCCGCGCTGAACTACCTCGCGTCGCTTCCGCAGCAGAACCGGATCGAGGTGGAGAGCCAGAACTCCTTCACCGACCGCTTCGCACCTGTGCAGAGCATCAACGGCAGCACCATCACGATGCAGCAGCCGGCGTGGAACAACAACAACTGGGGCTACGACACCCTCGCCAAGCCCTTCGCCGGCGGCACCCTCATGCTGCAGAACTCCTACGCCTTCCTCAAGAACGCCGGGCAGTGGTACCTGGACCCGCAGGCCGGGAACCTCTACTACAAGGCACCCGCCGGGCAGAACCCCGAGGCCAGTGACATCGAACTGCCGCAGCTCACCTCGCTGCTGCAGATCGGCGGCACCTATGACCACCCGGTGCACGACATCGCGGTCCAGGGAATCCGCTTCGAGTACTCCACCTGGCTCCAGCCGGGCACCTCGACGGGCTACGCCGACCAGCAGAACGGTGCGTTCCTGGCCGCCGCCTACCCGCAGCCGGCGGATTTCCTGACGTCCTGCCAGTCGGGCTGCCGGGAGTTCGAGGCGGCGCGCAACGACTGGCACCAGATACCCGCGGCCGTCCAGGTCTCGGCTGCGAGCGGCATCACCTTCACCGGGAACACGTTCACCCATCTCGGCCAGGTGGCGCTCGGCATCGGCAACGACGCCAACGCCCATGCCTCCGGTGTGGGCCTCGGCACGTCCGACATCACCGTCTACGACAACACCTTCTCCGATGACTCCGGCGCGGGCATCGTGGCCGGCGGGGTGCAGCCCGACGCGCACCACCCCTCCAACCCGGCGATGGTGAACAAGAACATCACGATCAAGGACAACCTGGTGACGAAGGTCGCCGAGGACTACAAGGACATGTCCGGCATCCTGTCCACCTACGTCACCCACGCCGTGATCGAGCACAACGAGGTCTCCGACCTCGCCTACGACGGTATCGACGTCGGCTGGGGCTGGGGGGCCAACGACCCCGGTGGCAGCACGGACTACAAGAACCGCGGCCTGTACGACTACCAGCCGGTCTACACCACCCCGACCACCCTCGCGGACACCGTCGTCAGCCACAACCTCATCCACGGCACCAAGAAGGTCTTCCATGACGGCGGAAGTCTGTACAACCTGTCGGCGAACCCCGGCACGATCATGGAGGGGAACTACATCTACGACAACCACAACACGGTGGGCCTGTACCTGGACGAGGGCTCCCGCTATGTGACGATGTCCCACAACGTGATCCAGGACGCCGGGGTGTGGGCGTTCACCAACGCCAGCTCCACCAACAACACCAACGACAACACGTTCTCGGAGAACTGGTACAACACCGGCGCCACCCAGGTGGCCACCGGTGCCCCGCACAACAACGTGCTGAACGGCAACGTCCAGGTGAGCGGCGGTGACTGGCCGGCGGCGGCCCGCCAGGTCATGGACCAGGCCGGCATCGAACCCGGCCTGCGAGCCGCCACGCGGCACTCCGGCCCGGTGCCGGACGGCTCCGCCCCGGGTACCCGGACTCCCTGAACGCACCCGGGGGTCTGCGGTGCGGCCACCGCAGACCCCCGGGCGCGCCATCTCCGCCTTGTGCCCGGGGGCGAGCCGGACAGCGGGCGGACGGCCCTCACGCCGCCTGCCGCACCGACATCACCGCCCACGGCGAGAGCTCGACATCGATCTCCAGCACGCCGTCGTCGGGCACGGTCAGCGTGAAACCGCGGAGTGAGTCGGCGACAGCGCGCAAGTACCTGCTGTCCGTCCGGGACGGGTTGAGGGGCGATCCGAGCTGGTGCCAGGCTTCGGCGACGTTCCCGTGCTCCCAGTCCATGATCTCGACGAGGAACGTGGTCCCCGGCTTGAGTTCACCGATCGAGTGGTGGATCCTCCGGTTCGGTCCCATCCCGGCCAGCGCGCGCGTCGCCGGATACGAGTCCGCCGAGCCGACGGCCCTCATGGCCATCTCATCGGGATAGTTGAAGAACAGCGCTGACACAGCCGATGTCCGGCTGTTCCGGGTCACGACGCCGTCGGACGTCGCGAGGAGCAGTCGGTCACCCAGCCGTTGGAGCATCGTGAAGGCGTGGAACGTGGGTTTGTGAATGCCGGCCTCGTTCACAACACCGAACCCGCCGTGAAACGGTCCGAGCCCGGCCCCACCCTCCTCGAACACGTCCGTGAAGGTCCAGTAGGAGATCGAGTCGGCCAGGGTGGCACATTTGAGGTACGTCCGCGTGATGAACGTCGCCGCGAACAGCGTGTCATGGATGAAGTCGCGGGCGGACGGCGAGGTCGACCACTCCGTGATGTGGATCTCCGCGTCCGGATACGCGCTGTTCGCCACAAGATCACGAAGGACGACCAGGTCGTCGAACGTCGCGTCGACGTATCGGGCGATGTGGACCCCCTGGCCGTCGGCGCCGTACGCGAAATCGGTCGGGTACAGGTGAGTGGAGACGAAGTCGACCGGGAGTTTGCGCTTCGCGCACCAGTCGATGAAGTCCTCGATCCACACCGGACGCCAGTCGAGCGCGTCCACGTCCGACGCGCTGGCCGTCTCGTGCATCGCCGAGCGGTCCTCGACCTCGCCCTTGTAGCGGTCGTCGGGCACGAAGACGCTCGTTGAGGGCCCGCCCACCTTCAATTCTGGATCGATCTTCTTGATCGCCGTCACGGTGTGTTCGTAGAGTTCGAAGTACTCCGTCTTCGTTCCCGTCCAGAAATGCGGAACGAGGTTCGGTTCGTTCCACACCTCGAATCGCCATTCGCGCACCTCCGCGAGACCGTACCGGTCGATCCAGTGCTCGACCGAACGCGTCACCAGCTCGACCCAGCGCGCCATGTCCTTGGGCGGACTGCAGTGCGCACCCCACCAGAACACCGTCTCGTGCACCGTCGCCAACTCGCGTGGCATGAATCCCAGCTCGACGAAGGGGCGGGCGCCGGACTCCAGGATGAAGTCGAACACCTTGTCGACGTAGCTGAAGGTGTACACCGGGGAGGCGAGGGGCGCGCTCGGGCCGAACCCGTGACCATAGCTCTCCCGGTACACGAACATGTCGTCGTGGAAGACGCCGTGGAAGCGGATGTAACGGAACCCGCAGGCATCGACAACCTCGCCGAACTGCTGTTGCCAGTCCGCGCGCAAGGCCTCGTTCGCCCGTCCGGCGCCGACGCACTCCGACCAGATGTGCGGGAGCGGGCTCTCGTCGCGCAGGTCGCCGTCGATGCGGAACCGAGGTTCGCTCAGAGCATCGTCTGTCATCGTCTCACATTCTCTGCGGAGTCGTTTATGGAAGACGGCCGGCTTCACGGCGGTGCCGCCCCTAGCCCTTGACGGCGCCGAGCGACACGCCCGACTGCCAGTACCGCTGCAGACTGAGGAACGCGATGATCAGCGGCACGATCGTCAGCAGGGCCGCCGTGATCACGAGATTCTGGATGAGAGCGCCGTTTCCCGCGGTCGAGCCCAGCTTGTTCCATTCGTTGAGTCCGATGGTCAGTGGATACCAGTTGGGATCCTTGAGCATGATCAACGGAAGGAAGTAGTTGTTCCAGATCGATACGAACGAGAAGAGCAGGACCGTGACGCTTGCCGGTGCGAGCATCGGGAGCGCAATCTGGACGAAGGTCCTGAACTCACCGGCGCCGTCGACCTTTGCCGCGTCGAGCAGGTCCGTCGGCACGGCTTCGGCCGTGAACACCCACATCAGGTACAACCCGAAGGGGTTGATGAAACTGGGTATGAGGACGGCCCACGGGGTGTTGGTGATGCCGAGGTGCGCGAAGAGCAGGAACTGCGGGATCGCCAGGGCGATGCCCGGCACCGCGATCGATCCCAGGATGACGAAAAGGAGTACGCGCTTGCCGGTGAAGTGGAGCTTCGCCAGGGCGTACCCGCCGAGGGCCGCCAGGAAGGTGGACACGGCCGCGCCCACGACGACGTAGACGAGGGTGTTGAGAAGCCACCGGGAGAAAATCCCGTCCTGGTATCCGAACACCGCGACGATGTTGTCCCACAGAGCGAACTTGTGACCGGGCGCGAGCCCGAACGAGGAGACGAAGTCGGCCTGTGACTTGGTTGCGTTGATGACCAGCCACACGAGCGGCAGCAGGCAGTACAGGGCAGACAACCATGTCATGACAGTGAGAGTCACGCTTTTCTTCGGGTTCTCCACGGTGTAGCGGCGACGGTCGCGGGAATGACGAACCGATGTGCCGGAGGTCGCGACGCCGGCCTCGCCCGATTCAGCTCGTGTGCTAGTGATCGAAGGCATTCCTCAGTCCTCTGATCTGGACGGCATAGGCGACCGCGATCGTGATCGCAGCCATCACGAGCGCGAGGGCTGCCGCATAGCCTTGCTGAGATCCCGTGAAGGCCAGGTTGTACGCGTACAGGTTGGGCGTGTAGTGGGTGGTGATGCCGCTGTTGGCCACCATTGACGGCAGGATCTGCGGTTCGTTGAAGATCTGGAACGTGCCGATGATCGAGAAGATGACCGCGATGACCAGGGACCTTCGCAGGGCCGGCAGCTTGATGCTGCGGACCACTCGGAACTCGTTCGCCCCGTCGAGTGCCGCGGCCTCGTACAACTCGCGCGGGACGGCCTTGAGCACGGCGTAGAAGATGAGCATGTTGAAGCCGGTGAACGCCCAGGTCACCATCACCCCGATGGAGATGAGCGTGGTGCTGGGGGCGAAGGGGTCGAGATCCGCGCCCAGAGCGTTGTCGAGGCTGCCGACCAGGCCGTATTTGACGCCCAGCATGAATCCCCACATGAGAGTCGACACGACCGCCGGCACCGCATAGGGGAGGAAGATCGACACCCGCACGAACCTGGTGCCGTGCAGACGCCTGGAGTCCAGTGCCAGGGCCAGCGCCATGGCGAGGATCAGCATGACCGGCACCTGGACGACTGTGAACCAGAAGACCCGGCCCACGCCGTCCCAGAACTGCGCATCGTGGAACAGCTTGGTGTAGTTGGCGAGCCCGGTGAACGTGTTGCCCCCGATGAGCTTCTGCTGGAAGAGGCTGAGATAGCCGGCGTAGACGATCGGCACGACGTAGACGAGCGTGAACAGCAGCCCGAAGGGCGCGATGAACGCCAGTCCGATCTGTTTCCTGCCGCGTTTTCCGGCCGGTGCGCGGTGTTGCGCTGTATGCGACGACATCACAGGGGTGACGTCGAGACGTCCTACGTGGCGCATTCGCGGTGTTCCTTTCGGTGCGTTACCTGGCCCGGGCCGCTTCCTCACGCAGCCCGGACGGGGAACCGCTAGTCCACCTTGAAGCCCTGCTCGTTGCCGTACTTGATCATGCGCTGCTTCCACTCTTCGAGGATTCCGGCGAGCGAGCCTTTGCCCGTGGTGTAGAACTGCGATACGAGGTCGCCGTAGGTCGATCGGGCCCATTCGAAGAACGGCGGGTACTGCCAGTCGCTCGCGACGGTCTTCGAGGCCTGTGCCAGCACGGGGCCGACCTTCTGGTCACCGAAGTACTTGTTGGCCTTGCTCCGGAAGTCCGTGCTCGCCAACACCGACGTGTTCGGCACGAAGGCGCCCGCGTCGACGCGTGACGAGAGGCCGCCGCCGTGCGTGAAGTACTTGAGGAACTTGAACGCCGCGTCCTTGTGCGCGGCGGCAGCCGGGATGCCGAAGCCGCTTCCGCCGTTCTCGGCCCCGACCTCCTCGCCCCTGTGCCACTGCGGCATCGGGGCGACTCTGAAGTCACCGGCGGCCTTGGGCGCGCGCTGCGGCAGTGACGAGGTCAGCCAGCCGCCCATGATCTGCGAGGCGAGAGTGCCGTCGTTGAGCGTGCGGTTCCAGTCGTCAGACCAGGCTGTGACCTTGGTGTTGAGCAAGCCCTCGTCGAGCATCTTCTGCCAGAACGCCACGGCCTTGGTCGTGCCGGGCTCCGTGAAGTCGATGTGCACCTTGTTGCCGCTCACCTTGAACGGGCGACCGCCGGCCTGCCAGATGAGCGAGAGCAGGAAGAAGAGGTCCCCGGTGTCCTGGGCGATGTAGTAGTCGCCACCGAGCGCGCGAACCTTCTTGGCGTCCTTGTAGTACTCCTCCCACGTGGCCGGCGGCTGGTTCACACCCGCCTTCCTGAGAGTGGCCTCGTTGTAGAACATGACCGACGGACCGTAGTCAGAAGGCAGTGCGAAGACCTTGCCATCGACCGTCACGTCGTTCCACGCGGCAGCGATGTAGTCCTTCCTGAGGTTCTTGACGCCGAACTTCCCAAGATCGTCGAGCTTCCCGGGAATGGCGAAGTAGGGCACCGCGAAGTACTCGAACATGGCGAGGTCCGGCACGCCGGAACCGGCCTGGATCGCATTGTCGAGTGCCGTGTACTCGTCGTACGACGAACCGGCGTTGACCACCTTGATCTTGATGTTCGGGTTCGCCGCCTCGAAACCGGGCACGGCCTTCGCGACGGTGTCGTCCCAACTCCAGACCGTGAGGTCGACCTGGTTGTCGCCGCCATCCGCCGGCCCGCTCGAGCAAGCGCCCAGTACGAGCATCAGCCCGAGCGCCGCGGAAAGGGGCCTTGCTTTCTTGCGGAGCCTCATGAGCCGCCTCCTCCTTGAGATGACTCGAAATTTTTTCGCATCATTTTCGGAGCTCGTGGCAAGGTACTCGGCGCTTCTGTACACGTCAAGGATCTTGACGTGATGGACGCGAAGGACGGCACGTGTGTAACGTGCACTGGAGCACGAAAAACTTTCGGAAGCGGACGGAGTCACGATGAGTCAGCGAGCTCGTTCCAAACGAGCCACCCTCGCGGATGTCGCCCGGCTGGCCGGTGTCTCACCGGCGACCGCCTCGAAGGTCCTCAACGGGCGCAGCGACGTGGGGGCGAACACGCGCGACCTCGTCCTTGGTGTCATCGCCGAGCTCGGCTACAAGCCGACGACGGCGCGACAGGATCTGCAGCGGGAGCGGACGCTCGTCACCGTGGTCGACTTCGTCGAGTCCCGCTACGCCGGGACGGTGCTCCAGGGGATCCTCGTGGCCGCGACCGCCGCGCAGGCCGAGCTCCTCCTGCGCCTGCCGCCCGACGACTGGATCGGCACGACCCGTGCGGCGGCCCGTGCCTGGGTCGCGGAGTTGCAGGCGTCCGGCGCCGTCGGCATCGTCGCGCTCGCCGTGGCCGTGCCCGACTCGGTGCTCCTGGCGGCGGAGGACGCGGATCTGCCGGTGGTGACGATCGACCCCATCGACACCACCGACTCGCGTGTCGTCAGCATCGGTTCCACCAACTGGGCGGGTGGTCGCTCGGCGACAGAGCACGTCATCGGGCTGGGCCACCGCAGGATCGCCTGGATCGGCGGCCCGCTGGGTTCCACTCCCTCGGCGGAGCGCTTCCACGGGTACCAGGCAGCGCTGCACTCGGCGGGCATCACGCCGGACGGCGCGCTGATCCGCCACGACGCGTTCTCCGTCGACGCGGGACGTCAGCACGCCCATGACATGCTGGCGCTCCACGATCGGCCGACCGCGGTCGTCGCGGGCAACGACGAGATCGCTGTCGGGGTGCTGGCTGCGGCCAACGAACGCGGTATCACCGTCCCGGGCGATCTGTCGGTTACCGGGTTCGACGACACGCCGCAGGCTCAGTGGACGACCCCCCGGCTGACGTCCGTCGGACAGCCTCTCGTCGGCATGGGCCGGATGGCCGTCGAGACCGCCCTCGGTATGGCGGACGGTGTCCAGCCCGCCTCCCGGCACCTCCAGCTGGCGACCACCCTCAACGTCCGTGACTCCACAGGCCCTGCCGCATGACCTGATCCGCCCACCACCTCGCGTAGTGGTGACCGCATGTCCGGGAGCCATGTCCACCCCGACGGTGTCGCGAACGTGTCACCATCCGCCTGCAGGCCTGCGGGCCTGTGGCGATGCGCTGGAGAAGCCACTGCCCCGTGCCGAGGGTGCGCGTGGCGGGCCGGCCGAATGGCCCGCCACCGAACCGACCCCACCCGGTTCTGGCTGTCCGACCTGCCGGGGTGCACTCGGCCGGGCGGAATCTCCGCCACGCCGACGTCTGCGGAGCTGGCGCTTCCGGCTCTGGTCACGGGGCAGCTCGACCTGCGCTGGAATCGGTCTGCTACGCGGCGATCGTGACGTTCAGGTTCTCAGAGCGACGTGCGGTGTGGAGCGCGGAGGGCAGGCTCGCGACCAGCGCGATGGCGAGGGAGATGCCCCCGAGGGAGAGCAGCGCGGTCGGCGGCAGCGCATGCGCGACACCCGCACCGACGCCCGTCGACCGAGCCACCAGGTTGATCAGGGTGTACGACAGCGGGTTGCCGAGGCCGGCGCCGATCACCACGGCGAACATCACCACGAGTGTGGGGGAGGCGACCATCGTCCCTACGATCTGTGCCGGCGTCAGCCCGATCGATCGGTACGCCCGTATGTCCAGGGAGTGGTCGCGCACAGCGGTGGCGATCGTGGTGAGCAGTTCGATCAGCCCGACGATGCCGAGGACGGTCACGAGCCCGACGATCACCCCCCGCATCGGCGAGAGCTGGAAGGCCACCGGGTCGACGACCGCGCGCACCTCGAACGCGCCCTGGCCCGGGTGGGCCAAGGCACTGCCCAGCCGAGTAACGGCGACTTCGGGGCGTGCAGTGACGCCGTAGACCTGCGGCCGGGTGGCGAGCCCCTGCCTCTGAAGCGTCTCGAAGGGGGCGGAGATGACCCGGCCGCCGTTGTCCGTCTCGATGCTACGGCCGACGATGTGCAGGATGCAGGGCCTACTGCCGACGGTCAGCCGTACCCAGTCCCCTACCGAGGCGTTGAGAGCGTCCAGCAGGCCTTGGCCGCCGACGGCCTCGTCGGGCCGCTTTGGTGCGCGGCCCGCGACCACGGCGAACGGGTAGGGCTTGGCCATGGTGCCGATGCCTCGCAAGGTGACCGAGCCGGTCTGCCCGGGTTCCAGCGCGGCGAGATCGGTCTCGGGGTAGACCGCTGCGACCCCCGGCTCCCTGGCCAGTTCGCGGCGGGCCGTGGCATCGGACAGCCGATCGGGCCGCACGGTGAGTTGGACGGCGCGCCCGACCTGTGCCGGATCATGCTCGATTCGGTCCAGTGTCGCCAGGCAGCTCAGCGCCATCGTGGTCATCAGGATCGGGAGTACGAGGCGCAGGACGGCGGTGGCCGACCGCCCGGGCCGGTTGAGCAGGGTGCGGACGGCGAGGACCAGCGCGACCGGTGTCCTCACCTCCAGAGCGCGTCGAGAGAGCCCGGAGGTCCGGCGGCGGCCCGGCGGGGAAGGCCGGGACGCCGGGACGCC
Source organism: Streptomyces sp. DSM 116793 (assembly GCF_057320905.1). Lineage (NCBI taxonomy): Bacteria > Bacillati > Actinomycetota > Actinomycetes > Kitasatosporales > Streptomycetaceae > Streptomyces > Streptomyces sp. DSM 116793. The sequence continues at coordinate 7,413,808 of NZ_CM170494.1, forward strand.
GGGCGGCCGGACGGCCCGGACCGCGGCAAGTACCGTGGCCAGTGAGATCACGAGCACAGTGGCGGCGCAGATGCCGAGTACAGAGGCCGACTGTCCTGGCAGGGCCTGCCACACCTGCATGGCCTGGCCGAGTGATCCGGGCACATCGGCGCCGAGCAGCGCGGTGGCTGCCGCGCCGCCGGCGACGCCCAGAGAGGCGAGGATCAGGTGTTGTGTGAGGAACATGCCGACCACCTGCGACGGGGTGAAGCCGATGGCGCGCAGGACGGCGATGTCGTGAGAGTGGGCCAGTACTCTGCTGACGATGCCACCGGTCACGGCGACTGCGGCTGCCAGCAGGGCGCCGAGCCCGAAGAGTCCGATGAGCAGGCCGAGCAGCTGGTTGTCGCCGGCCGCCTGCGAGCGGGCGTCATACCAGGTCGATATGTTCAGGACCCGGTCCGGGCCGACCAGGGTGACGGCTCGCTGGGCCATGTACGCCGTCTGGCCGGGATCGGACAGTCGCAGCCCGACGGTCTGACCGGCGCGGCCGCCGTGCGCTTCGGCTGCGGCTACGAGGGACGGCGGTGCCCATCCGACCCCCGGCACGCTCGAGGGCGCGTACCCGACCTCGGCCGTCTGGGCCACCCCCACCACGCGCACGGGCACGGGGGTCCGGCCGGCCACCATGGTCAGGCGTTCGCCGGGCTGGGCGTCGAGCGCAGCCGCGACGGACTTCTCGAGCACGACTCCGTCCTTCCCGCCGTCCAGCCAGCGCCCGCTGACCACCTCCGGGCGGCTCACGCTCGGCGGCCGGGCACCGCTGGCCCGCACGGTGAGGTCGGTGCGCCGCCCTGCGTGTTCGGCTACGACGGCGGTTGTGCGGAAGGGGCCGGAGACACCCGAGACGCCGTCCAGCCGCGCCAGAGCGGCCGTGTTGGCCCCTGGCTCGACCCGGAGCCACACCTGCGCGCCGCGGGTGGCGGCGAACAGCCGCTGCCAGGGATCTGCTGCGAGGGCCAGCATGGCGACGGAGAACAGCAGGACGGCTGTGATGCCGCCGACAGCCAGGGTGATGAAGCCGGCCTGGCCGAGGTGGGTGCGCAGATCCGCGAGGGCCCAGCGGGCAACGGCACGCATCGGTCAGTCCATCAGCCGTACGACTGCCTTGGCGGCCGTAGGCCCCACAGGCCGGTCGTCGAAGACGATCTCGTCGACGATTTCACCGTCGAAGATGCTCACCACCCGGTCGGCAGCGCTTGCCACGTTGGCATCGTGCGTCACCATGACGATGGTCTGGCCACGGGCGTGATAACGGCTCAGCAGCTTCAGGACCTCCCGTGTGCCGCGGCTGTCGAGGCTGCCCGTGGGCTCGTCCGCCAGGAGGAGTTCCGGTGTGTTGACAAGGGCGCGGGCCAGTGCCACACGCTGTTGCTCTCCGCCGGCCAGATCACGAGGGGTACTGTCCTCCTTCCCCGCGAGTCCCAACTCGTCCAGCAATTCCCTTCGACGAGCGCGGACTTGCCGAGCCGAGCGCCCGGCCAGCAGACCCGCCAGTTCGATGTTGTCCGCGGCGGTGAGCGTCGACACGAGGTTGAAGAACTGGAACACGACGCCGATGTGGCGTCGGCGCAGTGCGGCCCGCCGAGTCTCGCCCAACTCGTCGACCCGGTGCCCCTCCAGCCATATGTGGCCGCTGTCCGGTCGTTCCAGCCCGGCCAGCAGGTGCAGGAGCGTGGACTTGCCCGAGCCGGAGGGGCCTGTCACGGCGACGAACTCGCCCCGGGCCACGCGCAGGTCGAGGCCCCGCAACGCCGACGTGCGTACACCGCCGCCGTCGGATGGGCGCGACCCGCTGGGAGAGTAGGTCTTGACGAGTCTGCGCGCCACGAGAATGTCCGGGCGTGGGGCCGGGGTATCGTCGCGGCTCATTCCAACTCCTCCTGGCATCGTTCCAACCAGTCCAGATCGGCCTGAAGATGCAGCATGGCACCCTCGATGAGCAAGTGCCCGATCCTATTGTCACGGTCTTCGCCGGCGGCGAGCCGCGACAGGTCCCGCATGAGGTTCAGGTAGTGGCGACGCTGCTTGTTGATCAGGCCGATCTGATCGCCGAGACCGCTGTCGGAGGCCAGGGCGAGTTTCATGAAGAACTCGTCGCGGAGCCTGGGCTCGTCCGAGACATCCTCGAACCAGGCAGCAACGGCTTCCCGGCCGGCCTCGGTCAGTTCATAGGTCCGCTTGTTGGGTCGCCTGCTCTGGGCCACGTCCTTGCCGCTGACGAGCCCGCCACGTTCCAGCCGCCCGAGGGTGACGTAGATCTGCGCCATGCTGGGGCGAGGGTATGCGGCGCCGAACAACCTCTCAAGGGCCAGCTTGAGCTCGTAGCCGTGGGCTGGCCCCTTGGCCAGGAGCGCCAGCAGAGCGAAACGCATGGGGCGCTCATCCTCCTCAGGCCCAGGTGCGGTCCTCCGCGTGATCCTCAGTCGTATCCGGTCGTGCAACGCGCACTCCGGACCCCTAGTATCCCGTACGCGTGACACAGGCACCGTACGCCCGGGCCACGGCCTGCTGACGTCGGCTCTCATGGAGGAGGCAGGCATGCGCTGGACACGTGCCGCAGGAAGGCTCCTGATGACGGCTGTCGTCGTCGTGGCGGGATACACGGGGACAGGCGTGGCAGCCCACCGCGCCGCTGCCAGAGGCCCCATCACCCTGGCGACCGGCCGCGACCTGACCGGGTACCTCCAGCGGGTACTGAGCGGATGGAACCGCACCCACCACGGGGAGCACGTGACCCTGGTCCAGCTGCCCGAGGCGACGGACGAGGTGCGGGCCCAGATGGAGGAGAGCCTGCGGTCGGGGAGCTCCCGGTTCGACGTGCTCAACATCGACGTCGCCTGGACCGCCGAGTTCGCAGGTGCCCATTGGATCGCCCCGGTCGACCGACGCACGCTGCCGCTGGACCGGATGCTGCCCAATGTCACGTCCACATCCGAATACCAGGGCCGGCTGTACGCCGCGCCCTACACAACCAATGCCGGGCTCCTCTACTACCGCACGGACATCCTGGCCAAAGCGGGCGTACGGCCTCCGCGGACCTGGGCCGAGCTCGAACATGACGCGTCCGTGATCGCACCGCACTACGGGTTGGCCGGGTACGCGGGACAGTACCTGCCGTACGAGGGTCTCACGGTGAACGTGGACGAGGCCGTGATGTCGGCGGGCGGGTCGCTGCTGACCCCTGACGGCCGGGGGGTGGCCGTCGACAGCCCCGCCGCCTTGCGGGGGCTGGACTTCCTGGTGCGCGGCCTGCGCGAGGGCTGGATACCCCGCGCCGCCCTCTCGTACAAGGAGGAGGAATCCCGGAAGGCGTTCCAGAGGGGCAAGCTGCTCTTCCTGCGCAACTGGCCCTACGTGTACGGCCTCGCCTCCGGCCATGACTCCCCGGTCGCGGGCCGGTTCGCGGTGGCCCCGCTGCCGGGGCCCGGCGGTCCCGGCGTCAGCGTGCTCGGGGGCTCCAGTCTCGCGATCAACGCACAGTCACGGCACCCGGCTACCGCCGCGCGACTGCTGTCCTATCTCACCAGTGAGGCCGTGCAGCGCGAGGTCCTCACGCGGGGGTCACTGCCCCCGGTCTGGGCAGGACTGTACAACGATCCGGACCTGATCGACCGCTACCCCTACCTGCCGGTCTTGAAGAAGAGCGTGGAGCGGGCCAGAACCCGCCCGCAGAGTTCGCGCTACGACCAGATATCGCTGGCCGTCTCGGCGATCGCGGGCGACGTGCTGCGTGGCCGGACCAGCCCTGCCGCGGCGCTGGGCCGGCTGCGCGGCGAACTCCGAAGTGTTCTGCGTCGTGAGGTTAACGGTTAACTAATCATCTGAGGGTGTCGAGGAGTAGACCCTCACCCGGATGACGCCGTACGCCCGTGTGTGCCAGGTAGCTTCCGGGAGTGCACCCCCACTGAGCAGCCCCTATGGTGTGGAGCTGGGCTAAGGAAGCGCGGCCAGGCTTTCCACCGCTGCAACACCATTGACATCGAACGTCCAGCCGTTGCTAACGTGTTAACCATAACGGCGGACATCTACTGGACCGCCGATGCCAAAGTTCCCTTTGGGTCCGAAGGTGGTGTGTGGTGTCCACGACGTTGCCTATGGCACGGGCGCCGAAGCCCTTGACACCGGAAGCAGGCCCGGCCGCGTCGCGGCCGTGGTGGCGCGATGCCGTTCTCTACCAGGTCTATGTCCGTAGCTTCCTGGACAGCACGGGTGACGGCGTGGGCGACCTGGCCGGTGTGCGTGCCGGCCTGCCCTACTTGCGCAAACTCGGCGTCGACGGGGTCTGGCTGAGCCCCTTTTACCCCTCTCCGCAGCATGACCACGGCTACGATGTCGCCGACTACTGCGACGTCGACCCGGTCTACGGCGACCTGAACGAGTTCGACAGGGTGGTCGCGACGGCCCACAGGCTGGGCATGCGCCTGATCATCGACATCGTTCCGAACCACTGCTCCGCCGAGCATCCATGGTTCACGGCCGCGCTGGCCGCCGGCCCCGGCAGTGCAGCCCGCGGGATGTTCCACTTCGCCGACGGCAGGGGGCCGAACGGCGACCAGCCGCCGAACAACTGGCACTCCATGTTCGGCGGTCCGGCCTGGTCGCGGATCACCGAGGCCGACGGGCGGCCCGGGCAGTGGTACTTGCACATGTTCACCCCCGAGCAGCCCGACCTCAACTGGCGCGATCCTCGGGTGAGCCACTCCTTCGAGCGGGTGCTGCGCTTCTGGCTGGACCGCGGGGTGGACGGTTTCCGGATCGATGTCGCCGCGGGCCTGTTCAAGCACCCGGACCTGCCCGACTCCCTGGATCCCGAGGCCGACGAGCGCGCCCGCGACTCCGTCAACCCCCTTGCGTGGAACCAACCGGAAGTACACGGAGTCTGGCGTCGCTGGCGGTCGATCTGCGAGGAATACACCTGCCGCGATGGCAAGGAGCGCTTGCTGGTCGGCGAGGTCTCCGTACCTACGGCGTCCGATCAGGCCGCCTACGTCCGTCCCGACGAACTGCACCAGGCCTTCTTCTTCCACCTCCTGAGCGCTCCCTGGAACGCCGAAGTCTTCCGCGCAACCGTCACCTCGGCCTTGCAGGACATCGCAACGACGGGCTCCACGGTCACCTGGGTGCTCAACAATCACGACCAGGTACGTTCGGTGACCCGCTACGGCAATGAGTCGGCGGTCCAGGGAACGCAACGGGCCCGCGCCGCTGCCCTGCTGATGCTCGCCCTGCCCGGCGCTGCCTACCTGTACCAAGGTGAGGAGCTGGGGCTGCCCGAGGTCGTCGACCTCCCGGACGAGGTCCTCACCGATCCGATCTTCCGACGCACCGGGAGCCGGCTGCGCATCCGCGACGGCTGCCGGGTCCCGCTCCCGTGGTCCGGCCACATGTCCCCCTTCGGCTTCACCGCCGAAGGCAGCCCCAACCGGCCCTGGCTCCCGCAGCCCGAGTGGTTCGCCGAGCACACCACCGACCGGGAGCTGCTGGACACCGGTTCCTTCCTTCACCTCTACCGCGACGCCTTGCGCCTGCGCTCCCAGCTACCCCAGCTGGGGGACGGGTCACTGACGTGGATCGAGTCGCCGCCGCAGGTGCTGGCCTTCGAACGCGGCGACGGGTTGGTGTGCGCCGTCAACTTCGGCGACCAGCCGGTGCCGGCACCGGTTCCCGGAGTTGCACTGCTGTCGAGTCGGCCAATGCCGCCAGGCATCCTCGACGGCGACACTGCGGCTTGGTGGATCCACGATTCCTGACCCTGCGGCGCCCAACGCAGCGGCACTTCGGACGAGCCGAGCCCCGCGCCCCAGGAGCGGCCCGGGCGTTCCACGCCCCCCACCCACCCGAACAACCAGGAGAGAGGCGATTCCTTTGCAAACGGCAACGCTACCGGAGGACCAACAGGCGCCTGATGTCATCAGGAGTCTCATCCCGGCGCGCATCGACCGCCTGCCGTGGTCGCGCTTCCACACGAAACTCGTTCTGGCACTCGGGGTGGCCTGGATCCTCGATGGCCTGGAGATAACGCTCGCCAGCGTGGTGAGCAGCATCCTGACCAAGCCGGATACGTTGAACCTGTCCGCCACGGCGTCGGCTGCGACGGCGACGGTGTACCTCGTGGGACAGGTCGTCGGGGCGCTCGTCTTCGGCCGTATGTCGGACAAGCTGGGCCGCAAGAACCTGTTCGTCCTGACGCTCGCTGTGTACCTGGTCGGCAGCGGACTGACCGCGGCCACCGCTGGTGCCGGTGCCGGCTGGGTGGTGTTCCTGTACGCCACCCGGTTCATCGCAGGCATGGGCATCGGTGGTGAGTACGCGGCGATCAACTCGGCGGTCGACGAGCTCATCCCGGCGCGTTACCGGGGCCGAGTGGATATCGGGATCAACGGGACGTACTGGGCCGGTGCGATCGGCGGCACGCTCCTCCAACTGGGTATCTACAACGAGTTCATCGCCACCAATCCGGGCCTGGCCTGGCGGGTCGGCTTCCTGATCGGCCCGGTGCTCGGCCTGGTGATCATCTATGTTCGGCGCAACCTGCCGGAGAGCCCTCGATGGCAGATCATGCACGGCAGGGCGGACGAGGCGGAGCGGTCCATCGCGTACATCGAGCAGCAGGTGAGGGACTCCGGACGCACCCTCGCCCCCGTCGACGAGGCGAAGGCGCTGGAGATCAAGCCGGCGGGCCGGTCGGGCTACCTGACGCTGCTGATCGTGCTCTTCAAGCGGTTCCCCGGACGCTCCGTCTACGCCCTCGGGCTCATGATGACCCAGTCGTTCCTCTACAACGCGATCTACTTCACGTACGCGATCGTACTGGGGGTGTTCTTCAAGGTCCCCGACGCGAGCATTCCGCTGTACGGGCTTGCCTTCGCCGCCGGCAACCTCCTGGGTCCGCTCGCCCTGGGCTGGCTGTTCGACACCGTGGGCCGCAAGAAGATGATCTCCGGAACCTATCTCTTGTCCGGCTTCCTGCTGCTGGTCAGCGGGTTTCTCTTCAAGATGGGCGACTTGACCGCCGTCACCCAGACCGCCGCCTGGGTGATCATCTTTTTCTTCGCATCCGCCGGTGCCAGCGCCGGTTACCTGACGGCCAGCGAGATATTCCCGCTGGAGGTGCGTGCACAGGCCATCGCGGTGTTCTTCTCCATCGCCCAGATCGTCGGCGCCCTGGCCCCGCTCTTCTATGGCGCGCTGATCAACAAGGACCATCCCAACACGACGCACCTGTTCATCGGGTACACCGTCGGAGCGGTCCTGATGATCGTCGGTGGGCTGATCGCCGCGATGCTGGGTGTGGCCGCCGAGGGCAAGTCCCTGGAGGAGATCGCGACGCCACTGTCCGTAGTGCGCAAGGTCGCCAAGTCCACCGAGGAGAGCGTCGGAAACCGGCCGCCCGCTGACAAGCGGAGCCCACTCGCTGAGTGAGGACAAGGTCGCATCGCGCCTGATCGTCCCCCTGGTCCTCTGAGGTAGGGATCCGATGAAGATGTCCAGGGCTTCCTGCCTCGTGCGGGTGCACGTGGCAGCGCCGCCATCGACGCGTTCTTCGCGCCGCCGTGGCCCCGGGCGGCCGGCAACAGCCCGATCCCGGCTTGACGTCCCAGACATGTCCCAGAGATGCCGCCGCACCCCCGTCTGACCCGCATTCGTGCAGGTCAGGCGGGGGTGGCGGCATTCATCGTTCAGATGTCCCGGAACGTCTCGATCTGCGCTCCCACGGAGTTCAGGCGTTCCGCCAGGTCCTCGTAGCCGCGGTTGATGACGTAGACGTTGCGCAGCACCGACGTGCCCTCCGCGGCCATCATCGCCAGCAGGACCACCACGGCGGGGCGCAGCGCGGGCGGGCACATCATCTCGGCGGCGCGCCACCGGGTGGGCCCCTCGACCAGCACCCGGTGCGGGTCGAGCAGTTGGAGCCGGCCGCCGATGCGGTTGAGGTCGGTGAGGTAGATCGCCCGGTTGTCGTACACCCAGTCGTGGATCAGCGTCTTGCCCTGCGCGGAGGCGGCGATGGCCGCGAAGAAGGGCACGTTGTCGATGTTCAGCCCGGGGAACGGCATCGGGTGGATCTTGTCGATCGGGGCCTGCAGTTTGGACGGGCGGACGGTGAGGTCCACCAGGCGGGTCCGGCCGTTGTCCGCCACGTACTCCGTGGACCTGTCGTGGTCGAGCCCCATCTCCTCCAGCACCGCGAGCTCGATCTCCAGGAACTCGATCGGCACCCGGCGCACCGTCAGCTCCGACTCGGTGACGACGGCGGCGGCCACCAGGCTCATCGCCTCCACCGGGTCCTCGGACGGCGAGTAGTCCACGTCGACGTCGATGGTGGGCACGCCGTGCACGGTCAGCGTGGTGGTGCCGATGCCGTCCACCCGGACGCCCAGCGCCTCCAGGAAGAAGCAGAGGTCCTGGACCATGTAGTTGGAGGAGGCGTTGCGGATGACGGTCACGCCGTCGTGCCGCGCGGCGGCCAGCAGGGTGTTCTCGGTGACGGTGTCGCCGCGCTCGGTCAGCACGATGGGACGGCCGGGGCTGACGTCCCGCTGTACGTCGGCGTGGTAGAGGCCCTCGGTCGCGGTGATCTCCAGGCCGAAGCGGCGCAGCGCGATCATGTGCGGCTCGATGGTGCGGGTGCCGAGGTCGCAGCCGCCCGCGTAGGGCAGCCGGAAGCTGTCCATCCGGTGCAGCAGCGGGCCCAGGAACATAATGATCGACCGGGTGCGCCGGGCGGCCTCCGCGTCGATCGCGTCCATGTCGAGCTGGGCCGGCGGCACGATCTCCAGGTCCACACCGTCGTTGACCCACCGGGTGCGGACACCGATCGAGTTCAGCACCTCCAGGAGACGGTAGACCTCCTCGATGCGGGCGACCCTGCGGAGCAGCGTCCTGCCCTTGTTGAGCAGGCTGGCGCAGAGCAGCGCCACGCAGGCGTTCTTGCTCGTCTTGACGTCGATGGAGCCGGAGAGGCGGCGTCCGCCGACCACCCGCAGGTGCATGGGACCTGCATAGCCGAGGGAGACGATCTCGCTGTCCAGAGCTTCTCCGATCCGGGCGATCATCTCAAGACTGATGTTCTGGTTCCCGCGCTCAATACGATTGACCGCGCTCTGGCTGGTGCCGAGCGCTTCGGCCAGCTGCGTTTGTGTCCAGCCACGATGCTGACGGGCGTCACGGATGAGCTTGCCGATGCGTACGAGGTAGTCATCTGACATACGGGCAGGATATCTCAGATATGAGATGTGTCGCGCGTTGAGGTTGGCGCGCTGGCGTGGCGGGCCGGGCGGGGACAAGGGCAGGTGGTGGGCTCGGTGAGCCCGGGCGCACCGAGGTGCACTTCGACGGTCCGCCGAAAGGGAACCGCCCGCAACTCGACGGCGCCCTCCACGGCGCCGTCCGGGGGCACCACCCGGACCGTTCGGCCGCGGTGCGGACCATTCGGTCCCCGGTGCGGCCGCTCGGTCCCGGCGCCACCGGGTCCGTCGGTGCGGACGCCCCGGATGTGCGCGTTCACGCCCCGCCGGTGCCGCGGGATGCCATCGGCGGGCCTCACACCCGCGCCGGGGTGCCGGACGCGTCCCGTGCGTTCGATGTGTTCCGTGTGCCCGGCGTGCCCGGTGTGCCTGGCGCATCCGGTGTGGCGAGTGCGCCAGGCGGGGCGGGCGCGGCGGGCGCGGTGGGTCCGCCGGCCGCGGCGAGCGGCCCGAGTGTGCCGACCGCCTGCCGGGCGACCTCCGGTGGCGCCGCCGCGATCACCTCGTCCAGGGCGCCGAGCGACGTCGTCAGGTCCCGGATGGAGCGGGTGATCCGGTCGCGCTCGCGGTGCAGGTCGGCGACGAGGCCGGGACAGGTGGGCACCAGAGGCTCGCCGGCGCCGCCGCGCAGGCACGGCAGGATCGTGGCGATCGTGGCGGTGCTCAGCCCGGCGGCGAGCAGCGCCCGGATGCGGCGGACGGTCTCGGCGTCCCGCTCGGCGTACTCCCGGTAGCCGCTGGGGCGGCGCTCGGGGTGCAGCAGACCCTGCTGCTCGTAGTAGCGCAGCAGCCGCTCGTGGACCCCGGTGCGCCGGGACAACTCGCCGATCCGCACGCCTGCCTCCTCGCCGGACCTCCGCCCCGCCTGCCGGAGGCGCGGAGGTGACTCTGACATTCGTGTCGGACTCTACCGTCCCGGCATGCTCTACCGTCCCGGCATGCGGAAGAGCCTGCCCATGCCTGCCGCCTGTGCGGTTGCGTCCGCGTCGGCGGGACATCGGAGTACCCAGTCTCCGGGCTGCTGCCCGGAGACCGGGTCGGATCTCGGGGCGCCCGTCGCCACGGCCGGGCAGGTGGTGACCACCTACGGCGTGGTGGCGGGCGGGCCCCTGGCGGCCGCGCGGACCGCCGCCCGCCGCCCGCCGTCCACCCCGGCCGTCGGCCGTCTCCGCCCGCACCCCTTCCACACCCCCTCCGGGCATGACCGACCCGCACCGATGTACTAGAGTTATCTCGACATCGAGATATCTGCCGGGGCGCACCGGCCGCCGTCTCGGTGGGGTCACCTGCCTCACCCCGGGGGCGCCCGCCAGGCCGGAAGGCCTCCGGTCTCCGGGGCGCCGAGGGCCCCGCCGGACCGGCGGGTGGGCCGTGACGGCACCGCGCGGCGGCAGCCGCACCTGCCTTGCGGTCGGTGGTATGCGCGGATACGTACACACGAAGGAGACTGTCGTGTCGGCCAACAGCTTCGACGCCCGCAGCACGCTGCGCGTGGGCGACGAGTCGTACGAGATCTTCAGGCTGGACAAGGTCGAGGGCTCCGCGCGCCTTCCCTACAGCCTGAAGGTGCTGCTGGAGAACCTGCTCCGCAACGAGGACGGCGCGAACATCACCGCCGACCACATCCGGGCGCTCGGCGGCTGGGACTCCCAGGCGCAGCCCAGCCAGGAGATCCAGTTCACCCCGGCCCGCGTGATCATGCAGGACTTCACCGGTGTGCCCTGCGTCGTCGACCTCGCCACCATGCGCGAGGCCGTCAAGGAGCTGGGCGGCGACCCGGCGAAGATCAACCCGCTCGCCCCCGCCGAGCTGGTCATCGACCACTCCGTGATCGCCGACAAGTTCGGCACGCCGGACTCCTTCGCGCAGAACGTGGAGCTGGAGTACGGCCGCAACAGGGAGCGCTACCAGTTCCTGCGCTGGGGGCAGACCGCGTTCGACGAGTTCAAGGTCGTGCCGCCCGGCACCGGCATCGTCCACCAGGTCAACATCGAGCACCTGGCCCGCACGGTCATGGTCAGGAACGGCCAGGCCTACCCGGACACGCTGGTCGGCACCGACTCGCACACCACCATGGTCAACGGCCTGGGCGTGCTCGGCTGGGGCGTGGGCGGCATCGAGGCCGAGGCCGCGATGCTCGGCCAGCCCGTCTCGATGCTCATCCCGCGCGTCGTCGGCTTCAAGCTGACCGGCGAGCTGGGGGCCGGCACCACCGCCACCGACCTGGTGCTCACCATCACCGAGATGCTCCGGGGGCACGGGGTCGTCGGCAAGTTCGTCGAGTTCTACGGCGAGGGCGTCGCCGCCACCAGCCTCGCCAACCGCGCCACCATCGGCAACATGTCCCCGGAGTTCGGGTCCACCGCCGCGATCTTCCCCGTGGACGACGAGACCCTGAACTACCTGCGCCTGACCGGCCGCAGCGACCAGCAGGTCGCCCTCGTCGAGGCCTACGCCAAGGAGCAGGGCCTGTGGCTCGACCCGGCCGCCGAGCCGGACTTCTCCGAGAAGCTGGAGCTCGACCTCGCCACGGTCGTGCCGTCCATCGCGGGGCCGAAGCGCCCGCAGGACCGCATCGTCCTCGCCCAGGCCGCCCAGCAGTTCGCGCAGGACGTGCGGAACTACGTCGTCGAGGACGAGGAGGCGGGCAAGGAGTCCTTCCCGGCCTCCGACACCCCGACCACGGTGAACGGCGTGCCGACCCAGCGCGTCCAGGTCACCGCCCCCGACGGCACCAGCTACCACCTCGACCACGGCGCCGTCACCGTCGCCGCGATCACCTCCTGCACCAACACCTCCAACCCCTACGTCATGGTGGCCGCCGCCCTGGTCGCCAAGAAGGCCGTCGAGAAGGGCCTCACCCGCAAGCCGTGGGTGAAGACCACCCTCGCGCCCGGCTCCAAGGTCGTCACCGACTACTTCGACAAGGCGGGCCTGACGCCGTACCTGGACAAGGTCGGCTTCAACCTGGTCGGCTACGGCTGCACCACCTGCATCGGCAACTCGGGCCCGCTGCCCGAGGAGGTCTCGAAGGCGGTCAACGAGAACGACCTCGCCGTGGCCGCGGTGCTCTCCGGCAACCGCAACTTCGAGGGCCGGATCAACCCCGACGTCAAGATGAACTACCTCGCGTCGCCGCCGCTGGTCGTCGCCTACGCCATCGCCGGCTCCATGAAGGTGAACATCACCAAGGACCAGCTCGGCACCGACCAGGACGGCAACCCGGTCTACCTCAAGGACATCTGGCCCTCCGAGGCCGAGGTCAACGAGGTCGTGGCGAGCGCCATCGGCGAGGACATGTTCACCAAGTCCTACCAGGACGTCTTCGCGGGCGACGCGCAGTGGCAGGCGCTGCCCGTGCCGACCGGCAACACCTTCGAGTGGGACGCCGAGTCGACGTACGTCCGCAAGCCCCCGTACTTCGAGGGCATGGGCCTGGAGCCCAGCCCGGTGGGGGACATCACGGGCGCGCGGGTGCTGGCCAAGCTGGGCGACTCGGTGACCACCGACCACATCTCGCCGGCCGGCGCGATCAAGGCCGACACCCCGGCCGGCAAGTACCTCACGGAGCACGGCGTCGAGCGCCGCGACTTCAACAGCTACGGCTCCCGGCGCGGCAACCACGAGGTCATGATCCGCGGCACGTTCGCCAACATCCGGCTCCGCAACCAGATCGCGCCGGGCACCGAGGGCGGCTACACCCGCGACTTCACCCGGGCGGCCGAAGGCGAAGGAGGTGCCCCGGTCTCCTTCATCTACGACGCCGCGCAGAACTACCAGGCGGCGGGCGTCCCGCTGGTGGTGCTGGCCGGCAAGGAGTACGGCTCGGGCTCGTCCCGCGACTGGGCGGCCAAGGGCACCGCGCTGCTGGGCGTCAAGGCCGTGATCGCCGAGTCGTACGAGCGCATCCACCGCTCGAACCTGATCGGCATGGGCGTCCTGCCGCTGCAGTTCCCCGAGGGCCAGAACGCCGAGACGCTCCGTCTGACCGGCGAGGAGACCTTCTCCATCACCGGCGTCACCGCGCTCAACGACGGCACGACCCCCGCCACGGTCAAGGTCAGCACCGACACCGGCGTGGAGTTCGACGCGGTCGTCCGCATCGACACCCCCGGCGAGGCCGACTACTACCGCAACGGCGGCATCCTGCCGTTCGTGCTGCGCAGCCTGATCCGCGCCTGACCGCACCGCACCAGCAGCCCACGGGGCCGCGCCCACCCGGGCGCGGCCCCGTGGCCGTCCGCCGGCCCCCGCGGCGACAGCTCGAGCGGCGGCAGCACCTCGCCGCGGACGCCGCGGAACACGCCCTGCTTCACCAGGACGCCGCGGACGCCCGGGAGGCCGGGCCACACCACGCCAACTGCCGGCCGACGTCCGCCGTCTCGCGCACTGGGCGGTGAGTGTCAGAGGCTCCGCCTAGGGTGGCCGTCATGGGTGATGCAGACGCGGGGCGGGTGGAGCTGGTGCCGTGGGAGGACGGCGACTTCTGGCTGCTGCGGAGGATCAACGCGCCCGGAATGACCGAGTACCTGGGCGGCCCCGAGACCGAGGAGCGGCTGAGGGTCCGCCATCGGCGCTGCGTCGAGCTGCGCGAGCGGGGACGGATGTACCGGGTCACGCTGGCGTCCACCGGGGAGACGGCCGGGTCGATCGGCTTCTGGGAGCGGGAGTGGCGGGACGGGACGGTCTGGGAGACGGGGTGGGCGGTGCTGCCCGAGTTCCAGGGCCGGGGACTCGCCACCAGCGCGGCCCGAGCCCTCACAGCCGTGGCGCGGACAGCCGGACTCCACCGGTACCTGCATGCCTTTCCCGGCGTGGCGCACGCCGCGTCGAACGGGGTCTGCCGCAGGGCGGGATTCGAGCTGCTCGGGGCCGTCCGGTTCGAGTATCCGAAGGGCAGCTGGATGACGTCGAACGACTGGCGGTTCGATCTCGGAGCGGGGGAGGAGTTCTGAGGCGGCCCGGTACCGTTGCCGGCCCCGCCCGCCCGCCCGGCCGTCACCCGCCCCGGCCCCGATCCCGATCCTGGTCCCGGTCGCAAGAGGGGCGCGGGGGACTGCCCGTCCAGGTGGGGACCTGCCCGTCAAGGTGGGGACCTGCCCGTCCAGGTCCCGTCGGCCGGTGGGCGGGCCCTCACGGTGTGAGGACGACCTTGTTGCACTCGTCCTGCTTGTCCCGGAACATCGCGTACCCCTCCGGGGCCTGGTCCAGCCCCAGGCGGTGCGTGATGACGAACGAGGGGTCGATCTCACCGCGGCGGATGCGGTCCAGCAGGGGAGCCATGTACCGGTGGACGTGGCACTGCCCCGAGCGGATGGTGAGCGACTTGTTCATCACCGCGCCCATCGGGAACTTGTCCAGCAGGCCGCCGTAGACACCGATGACCGAGACCGTGCCGCCGGTGCGGCAGGCCATGATGGCCTCACGCAGGGCGTGCGGCCGCTCGGTCTCCATGCGGGTGGCCTGCTTGACGCGGTCGTATCCGTGGATCGCGGGCGTGGGGTGGCCCGCCTCCATGCCCACCGCGTCGATGCAGGCGTCCGGGCCGCGGCCCGCCGTCATGTCCCGCAGCGCCTCCAGGACGTCGGTCTCCTCGTAGTCGAGGGTCTGTGCCCCGGCACGCTCGGCGATCCGCAGCCGGTAGGGCACCCGGTCGATCGCGATCACCCGGTCGGCACCGAGCATAAGGGCGCTCGCGACGGCGAACTGCCCCACCGGGCCGGCGCCCCAGACGGCCACCACGTCCCCGGGCCGGATGTCGCACATCTCCGCGCCCATGTACCCGGTGGGGAAGATGTCGGAGAGGAACAGCACCTGCTCGTCGGAGAGGTCGTCTTCGATCTTCAGCGGGCCGACGTCGGCGAAGGGCACCCGCGCGTACTCGGCCTGGCCGCCCGGGATGCCGCCGAGCATGTGTGAGTAGCCGAAGATCGCGGACGGCGAGTGCCCCATCAGCTTCTCCGCGATCGGCGCGTTGGGATTGGAGTTCTCGCACGTCGAGTACAGCCCCTGCGCGCAGGAGAAACAGTTCCCGCACGCGATCGGGAACGGCACCACGACCCGGTCGCCGACCCTGAGGTTGGAGACGTCCGGGCCGACCTCGACGACCTCGCCCATGAACTCGTGCCCCAGCACGTCGCCGTGCTTCATCGTGGGCACGTACCCGTCGTACATGTGCAGGTCGGAGCCGCAGATCGCCGACGTGGTGATGCGCACGACGGCGTCCCGGGAGTTGAGGATCTTCGGGTCGGGGACGTTCTCGATCCGTATGTCGTTCTTGCCCCGGTAACAGGTGGCCCTCATCGGCCCGTCTCCTTCCTCCGGCGTCCACCGGTCACGGTCGTGACGGCGGTCGTGACCGGGTGCGGCGCGCGGCGCGGCGGGCGCGCGGGCCGCTGGCGCACCTGCCGGAAGGCACGGGTGCCCTCCGGGGCGGACTCGGAGCGGACCACCTCACCGGTCTCCATGACCTGCTTGAAGCGCCGCAGGTCGTCGCGGATCTGCTGCACGGGGTGCTCGCCCAGCAGCCGGGCGGCCGCCGCCCCGGCCCGGCCCGCGGGCACCGCGTACGCCATCGTGACGTGGACCTCGGTGCCGCGCCCGCCCGGGGCGTCGCGGAACCGCACCCGGCCCTCGGTGTCCACCTGGCCCTCCGGCCGGGAGCGCCAGGCCAGCAGCTCGCCGGGGCGGTCCTCGACGATCTCCGCCTCCCAGGAGACGGTCCGCCCGAGCGGCGCCTTCACGGTCCACCGGGACCGCCCGCCGCCGAGGTCCTCCACCGACTCCAGGTGCGCCATGAAGGACGGCAGCAGGGCCAGGTCCTGCCAGAAGGCGGCGACCTGGTCGCGGGGCCGGTTGACCGTGACCGACGCGTCGGCCGACCGGGCCCCGCCGTCGGCGGCGGCCTCCTCCCGCATGGCGCGCGCCGCGGTGTAGACGTCCACGGCGGTGATCCCGGCGATCGTCGCGGTGGCCGCGCCCGTGCGTATCCTGCGGGTGCCGTCGCGCCCGCGCAGCGCCGTGCCCAGCAGCGCGAGGTCCAGGGCGTCGCCCGCCACCCGGGCCCAGGCCCAGGGCCCCGGCCGCTTGCTGCCCAGCAGCGCCGCCGCGTGCGACAGCTCCCGGGCGCCCGCCAAGGGCACCATGATCCGGCCCGTCGCCGAGTCGTCGACCCCGCTGATCCGGCTGACCGCGCGGGGCGCGGCGAGCTGCGCGACCCCCAGGCCAAGGCTGGCCCAGCCCAGCCCCCGGGCCAGCCGTGCGCCCGTCGTCCGTGTGACGGCCATCCGTCCTCACCTCCCAGGTCGGCAAACTCTGCCGGAGTACCCCCGGGGGCGGTGACCATGCCGGTGCGGTGACCCAAGAGGGTGGCGGTAGCGGTGGTGGTGCGGCGGTGTGCCGGTGGCGGGCCGAGGCGCTGTGCCGGTTGTGGGCCGGTGGCGCTGACCACGCCGGTTGCGGCCCGCGGGCCGGTGGCAGTGCGGTGGTGTGTACGGGGATGCGCGGGGCCGCCGGAACCGGCGGTGGGCACCAGGACGGCGGTGGGACCAGGACGGGGGCCGGAGCACCGGCCGCCGCCCCGCACGGACGGGTCTCAGGCGCTGATCACGTCACCCGGCAGCGCGGCGCTGCGGGGCCGCACCGGCGTGGCCGCCGGGACACGGGTGAGCGCGATGGCGGTGACGACAAGGCCCCGCCGGACCAGCCAGCGGCCGGAGAACGACCCCAGCGCCACCCCGTCGACCACCGGCCCGGGCACCAGCAGCCGTGCGGTGAAGCCGCCGGTGAGCGAGCCACGGCCGGCGAACGCACCATCGCCCGTGGACGAGGCGCCTCCTGCTGGCGCACCACCGGCCGGCGCGGAACCGCCGGTGAACACTCCGCCCCCGTTGAAGGAACCGCCTTCGGTGAACGCCCCGCTTCCGCTGAACGCCCCGCTGCCGGTGAACGTCCCGTCTCCGGTGAACGAACCGGCGTACGGCGCGGCCCCCGGGTGACCCGGGCTCGCGCCCTCAGGCGGGTCGATCCGGATGTCCGCCTCGTCGAAGTCCAGTTCACGCCCCGTGAGCGGGAACCAGGTCTTGTAGACGCTCTCCTTGGCGCTGAACAGCAGCCGGTCCCAGCACACCCCGGGGTGGCAGTCCGCCAGCTCGCGCAGCCGGATCGCCTCCCTGCGCAGCGCGATCGCGTCGAGCACGCCCTCGGGCAGGGGCTTGTCGGGTTCGGCGTCGATGCCGACCGCGGCGACGTCCTCGGCGCGGGCCACGGCCGCGCCCCGGAAGCCACTGCAGTGCGTCATGCTGCCGACGATGCCCTCCGGCCATGTGGGGGCGCCGCGGCGGGCCCAGAGCAACGGCACCGGCGGCACCCCGAGGCGCCCCAGGGCCCGCCGCGCGCAGGCGCGCACGGTCGCGAACTCCCGCCGCCGCTGCGGCACCGCCCGCTCGACGAGCGCGGCCTCCTCAGGGAAGAGCCCGAGCTCCGGTTCCGCGAGGTGGTCGGAGAACGCCGACTCGGTGACCACGATGCCTTCGGGAAGTATGTCCTCGATCATGCGGCCATCACCCGGACCCGCTTCCATTCCCCCGTCACGTCTCTTCCTCTCCCCCCGGAACCGTCGCGTGCACACACCACGGTCTCCGTGGCCGACCGCCTCTTTTGCGCCGCGGTATCCGTCCCTGACCGTCCTGCGGACCCCGTCCCACGACCGTCGCAAAGTAGCCTGCGGACCTTTCGCGCTCGTTTCGACGTATCACCGAAACGGCAAAATCAGAGGGCCATCATGGGGCCGCGGGACCGTCCCTGGATACCCCTGTTCCGTCCTGCTCACCACCCCTGTTCGCCTGGTCAACACCCCTATCGACCCCCTGTCGCACCCCGTTCGCGCGCCTGTCCCGCCCTGTCCCCGCGCCTGCCCCGACCGTCGGCCGGGATTTTCCGAGTGAGCCAGCGCCCGGCCGGCGGGACCGGCAGCGTCACGCCCGCATGGCGCTGCCATGGCCGTTTCCCGCTGATTGATCCGGCGGAATTCAGCGTTCCTTCAGATGTTCCTTCAGCGCCGTTTCAGCGATCCATCAGCGGAGTCGTGCGCCCCCTGACGGGCCGCCGGTAATTAGGGGTTACTCCCACGGGAGAGGAACCGTAATCTGACGTCCCGTGAAAGTGACACGGGACGCGACGGGCCCCGGGACCGGGCCCCGGGGCCGGCACCACACGCCCCGGGGCGACCACACGGCCCCGCACCACACGCCCCGGGGCGACCCGCCCAGGAGCGGCCCCGGAGCGCGGTCATGAACACCGCTACAGGGCCTCCGAGACGTCCAGCGGATGCAGGTCGAGGCGTGCCGGGAGGTCCTGCCTGCGGGTGATGTCCAGCTTGCGGTACACCCGCGTGAGGTGCTGCTCCACGGTGCTGACCGTGATGTGCAGGATTCCGGAGATCTCGCGGTTGGTGTACTTCAGCGCGGCGAGCGAGGCCACCCGGCGCTCCGACTCGCTGAGCGCCGCGGTCGCGTCCCGCTCCTGCCGCTGCGACAGCTCGGAGACGGTGCCGTCGGCGGTGACGGTGGGCGGGCCGCCCTGCAGGATCCGCTCGTGCAGGACGGCGGCACGGCACTCGGCGGCGAGGCTCAGCGCCTCCTGCCGGATGGCCGCCGCCAGCGGGTCGCCCAGGGCGGTGAGCGCATCGCTGAGATCGGCGAGGGCACGGGCCAGCGCGACCCGGTCCCCGGACTTCCTCAGCTCGGCGATGGCCTGGTGCAGCAGGCCGGGCCGCCGCTTGGGCTCGGACGTGGCGGCCCGCAGCCGCAGGGAGGTGCCGCGCACCCAGGGGTGCCGGGCGTCCACCATCGAGAGCTGACGGTGCACCAGTTGCTCGGCCCGCGCGACCTGGCCGAGCTGGAGCAGCACCTCGGCGACGTCCGTGCGCCACGGCAGGACCAGTGGGCGGTCTATGCCCCACTTCTTCATCAGCCGTCCGACCTGGAAGAGGTCGATGAGGGCCGCCTGGAACTGCCGTGTCGCCATGTAGTACTGGGCCCGGGAGCGGAAGTACGCCAGGCCGTGCACGGTGAGGTGCAGGGTGTCCGGAACCGGCTGCTCCACGATCTCGGCGGCCTCCGCGTACTTGCCCATCTCGGTACGGGCGCGCACCAGGGAGGACAGCGCCGAGTACGAGAAGTCGCTGGTCCGCTGGTCGGAGACCCGTTCCAGCGACTCCAGCGCATGCCGCTCGGCGCCGGCCAGGTCGCCGAGCCGCAGCAGCGCCTGCGCGCGCAGGGCCGAGAACAGGGCCTGCCAGCCAGGTGCGTCGAAGCGCAGCGACTCGTCGAAGAACACCCGGCACCAGTGGACGCCGCGCTCCAGGCCCTCCGAGGTGGTCAGCGCCATGATGGCCTGCACGATGGGCGGGACGGTGGCGCCGGTCAGCTTGGTGGCCCGCAGGAAGCGGGTGATGTCGGTGGCGTCGGCGCCGAGCGCGGAGAAGGGGCTGCCCTTGCCGGGCCGCCCGGCCGGGAAGCCGGTGGCCGGCTGGGGCGACAGCGGCGAGGGGACCAGGTAGTCCGGGTCCGTGCTCACCGGGGCGCCGTCCGGGTCCATCGCCGCCCGGTACACCCGGTCGGAGGTGTCCGACGAGGAGTCCTCCGGCCGCGCGGAGATCAGGCCCCGCACCTCGGCCGCCTCGGCCATCCGGCCCTGGGCGACCAGCAGGTGGAGCAACGGCAGCAGCCCGGCCACCGCGACCTGGCCGGTGCGCGCCCCGTGCACCGCCGCGGCGAGGTGCTGCTCGGAGACTCCCGGGTCGAGCCGCCAGACGATCGCGGCGAGCCGGGTCTTGATGGCCACGCGCTTCTCGGTGTCGGCGCATGAGCGGTGGGCCAGCTCCAGCAGGGCGACGGCCCGGCTGATCCCGTCGGCCTCCACCGCCTCCTCGGCAGCGCTGCGCAGCACGTCCGCCGCCCACTCGGGGAACTCGGGGGTGGCGCCCTCCGTGACGGCCGCGACGAGGTGCCGGGCCACCAGCGCGGCCTCGGCACCCTGGGTGTGCAGGAGGTCCGCGGCGCGCCGGTGCAGCTCGGCGAGCGTGCCGGGCGGCAGGTGGTCGAGCACGGTGGTCCGCACGACGGAGTGCCGCAGTCCCTCGCCGCTCAGCAGCCCGGACGACTCCAGCGCCGACATGCCCTGGGCCACCGCCGTCCTGGTGGTGCCGATCAGCCGGGCCAGCAGCTGGGTGGTGGCCAGGCTCTCCAGCACGATCATCGCCGCGGCGAGGGTCAGGACGTTCTGCCCGCAGCTCTGCAGGCAGCTCACCACGGCCCTGGCGAACGCCCCGCCGGGGCGCGGCTGGACGTCGCGGGAGCCGGGCGCGGAGGGGGTGCGCACGCCCGTGTGCTCCGAGATCAGGGCGCGCAGCAGCAGCGGATTTCCGCCGCTGATCCGGTGCAGATCGGCGGCCATCCCGTCGTGTCCGTTCAGTCCCGGAAAACGGGAAAGGGCGTGCACCACCTCATTCGCCGTCAATGGCTGGGGTTGCAGCCTCACACTGGGACGGCGCAGCAGGAACTCCGTGCTGAACCTCGCGTCGAACGGGCTGTAATGCAGCGTCTGGGTGACGACCAGAAGGATCCTGGCTGAACGATTATGATGACGCGCCACATAGTGCAGAAATTGCTGCGATGCCGCATCGACATAGTGCAGATCGTCGATGCAGCACACGACAGGTGCACAATCGGAGATCCTGCACAGACGCAGGTACAGCTCACGCATTTCCTCACTTCTGAGGAACCCCGTTCCGCCCTCCGGGAGCCCGGCCGGGGCCGGCGGCGGCGCACCCTCGAAGAGCTGCCGCAGGGTGCCCAGAGGGGTGTCGCGCTCGGTGACGGAACCCGCTGCGAACAGGACGGTCGCACCCGTGGCCGAGGCCTGGCCGGCGAATGTGGCCAGGAGTTCGCTTTTGCCGCAGCCGGCCGCTCCCTCGATGAGGACGATACCGTTCCGGCCTGCCCGGCAGTCCTCCAGAGCCGACTCAAGAGCAGTGATCTCGGCCTTCTGGTCGATGAGTTGCATGCATCCCCCGATGTACCCATATGCATCTATATGCAGTATGCACTCAGTGCATTGTCGCTGCGTGTCGCCGGCGTTCCGTCGAGCCCCCTCCGCTTCCCCCTGGACGCCCATGGTGGTCCGGGACGCCGTGGCGCCCTCGGCATGGGCACAATCCAGCCAGCATTCAACTCGCAGGCGCTGGCGAGTCTAGATCGGCCTCAGATTGAATCGCGCGGCAACAACCTGCATGGCAGGAAGTTCCTCCCTGCTTGTTACCGGGCCATCGATTGGTCAAGACATCATCAATGGCCCGTGAAACAACTCGGCGCATGATAGTTCAGGCGCCGGTGCCGATCGGCCGCTCTTCCCGTCAAGCGACATCCGAACGGGTCTGATCGAGCGTCAATGCGCCCCCCAGTGCCACCCTCACGCCCGCCTGGAAGCGGCTGTCGGCCTCCAGTTCGTCCATGATCTCCTTGACATGGCGGCGGCACTGGCGTACAGAGAGGCCGAGCCTGCGGGCCACCACCTCGTCCTTGTGCCCCTGCGCCAGCAGCCGCACGATGGCCTTCTTGAGATCGCCGACGACGGCCGTGTACCCGGAGCCGTTCATGTCCAGCGGGGTGGCGTCGTGCCAGAGCTGGTCGAAGGTGGCGCAGAGCACGCCCACGGTGGTCTGCTCGCTGACGGAGACCGCCGGCGCCCGGGGCTCCCGGGCTTCCCGGTCCTCCCGGGCCCGGGGGCCCAGGTCCTCCCGGCGGTCCAGGTCCTCCCGGGGGTCCCGGTCCGCCGCGTCCTGTGGTGCCGTGCCGCGCCCGCGGTCGAGCAGGAGCGCGTGCTCCCGGTCGAAGATGACGACCTGTCCCACCAGTTCGGCACGGGAGCGGAGGGTGACGCCGAGCGCGGCGAGCGCGGCCGTGCCGGCGTGCGCCGCGGGGTCGGCCAGGGCCGAATGGCGGCACAGTGCGCGAATGCGGATGCCACGCCGGGCCGCATCCCGGATGTTCTCCCTGACCACCTCCAGGATGTCCTCGGGAACCGGCTCGCTCTGTCCGCTGATGAGCAGTTCACTGCGGCACCGGGTGATCTGCTCCTTGAGGATCCATTTGATCTGGCCGTTGGTCTCGATGGGGTGAAAACCCTGGTGTGCGCGGTGCAGTGCTCTTCGTCCCTCGGAATACGCCGGGGTGAGCCTGCTCAGCCGCAGCCGGATATCGCTGATCCGTTGCTGAAGACGGGTGATGTCCCGCTCGGCGGGCGTGGTCAGCTCCGTGACCGCGACCTCGGGATGTACGGGAATCAACAATTCCGGATTATGCGCGGGTGATTGCAGGAGGTTGAGGTCGAGCAGTTCTCTGCGGACCTTCTCGACGGTTTGCGCGGGCAGGCCCAGCCTTCCGGCTATCTCGTCGGTGTTGAAGTGCCCGAGTCGGGCTGCCTGCCCGAACACCAGGGCGGTGGTGTGATCGGGATCGGTACGTTCCGGCATGGTGAAATCCCCCGTTCTGCGCATGCCCCCACAAAGCCCGGCCGCCGTTGCTCGGGCGAAGGGTCTTGCGTTGCTCACATTAGGGCGTCCGCTCTTCGGCCGCCTCATGGCTCGGTGACCCCGGGCGGATCCGGAAGCACGCCACGGCGCACGGCGGCGCACTCGGACCGCCCGGATCCCCCGGTTCCGCCCCGCCGCCGGCGGGTACCGGCCCCGCCGGCTGTGCGGCACGCGGCTCCGGGCACACGGAGGCGGAGCGCGCCCCCCTGAACTGACGACCCGTGGGGGCGGGCGCGCTCCGCGCTGTAGGCTCTGGCGCACGGGTGCCCGCGTGGACGCGGGCGCCCTTCTCGTACGGGCCTCAAGGGCGGCGCGGACGGCGGGGCGAGGGGAGCCGCCGTCGGCGGCAGGCGCGGAAGGTGCGCAGTTAGGGGGTGCTAGGGGTTCTGTGTGCGGATCAGGTCTGCCAGCCTGTTGATCGTCCGCAATGGACCCCGCCCCAGAGCGCACCGCGCATTTCAGGGGACCCCCCGCCCCGGATGGCCGGTGTTCCGGAGCCTCCGCCGTCGCCCCGGCGGAGGCTCCCCAATCTCTCTACGGACGGGCAGGGAATGGACCAGGCACACCTCTTGGCCATCAGCGATCTTCACGTCGTGCATCCCGAGAATCGCCGGATCGTCGAGGAACTGCGTCCCGTTTCCGACCGCGACTGGCTCATCGTCGCGGGGGACGTCGGAGAGCTCTCCGCGGACATCACCTGGGCCCTCACGACGCTCAGCCGGAACTTCGCCAAGGTCGTCTGGGCCCCCGGCAACCACGAGCTGTGGACGCCCCGGGAGGACCCGCTGAAGCTGCGCGGCGTCGCGCGCTACGAGCACCTGGTGGAGGTCTGCCGGAGCCTGGGCATCGTCACCCCCGAGGACCCCTACCCCGTCTGGGAGGGCCCCGGCGGCCCGGTGGCCGTCGCCCCGCTCTTCCTCCTCTACGACTACACCTTCAGGGCCAACCCCTCCCACACCCGCAGGCAGGCGCTGGAGCAGGCCTACGACAACGGGGTGGTGTGCACGGACGAGTTCCTGCTGCACCCCGACCCGTACCCGAGCCGCCAGGCGTGGTGCGCCGCGCGCCTGGAGCAGACCGAGGCCCGGCTCGTCGCCCACGGGTCCGACCTGCCGCTGGTGCTCGTCAACCACTTCCCGCTCACCCGCGAGCCGACCGACGTCTTGTACTACCCGGACTTCGCCCTCTGGTGCGGCACCGAGCACACCGCCGACTGGCTGACCCGCTTCCCCGTCGAGGCGGTGGTCTACGGCCATCTGCACATCCCCCGCACCACCTGGTACCGGGGCGTCCGCTGTGAGGAGGTCTCCGTGGGCTACCCGCGCGAATGGCGCCGCCCCGGGCACCGGCGCACGGTGCCGCCGCGCCGGATCCTGCCGTACGAACGGGCCTGACGGCGCTCGGCGGGGACGGCCGAGGGAGCGCGGCGGGGACGGCCGAGGGGGCGCGGCGGGGACGGCCGAGGGGGCGCGGCGGGGACGGCCGAAAGCGCGCGGCGGAGCGCTCGCCGACGGCCCGTCAGACCCCCGGTGAGCGGGGGCGCGGCAGGCCCGGCGGGTGCCGTGGCACCGCGGCCACGGCAGGTATCCGCGAGGTCTCAACTAGGGAAAGACTGCCGACCAAACCTGCATTCGATCTTGCCCCCGTCTCGGGAAGTGGACTATACCTGTCGGCGTCCGCGGGGTGGCCAGGCTTATCGCGCGGTCCGGGGGTGTGGGGAGGCGGCACGCGGTGTCAGAGCGCCAACTGTCGGATATTCCGTGCGATCCCGGTATTTTCAAGCAGGAACTCAGTTTTCGAGCACGACCCCAGCTTCACATCACCGCGGTGCCGGGGAGGATCCGGTTCACCGCCTGAGTCCTGGAGAGAGCGAGGACTTGAGCATGGGATCCACTTCCGCGCAGCACCCGCATGACGGCCTTGGCCGGCGTGATCTGATCAAGCGGTCCGCGGCGCTCGGCGTGATCGCCGTCCCCACGATGAGTTTCCTTTCCGCCTGTGCCAGCAGCGACAGCGGAAACAACCAGGTCGAAAAGGGCAAGAAGTCCGCGACCAACCCACTCGGCGTCAAAGAGGACGCGCCGCTCGACGTCGTCATTTTCGACGGCGGATTCGGTGACAAGTACGCCGTGGACGCCGAGGCGCTCTACAAGAAGAGCTACCCGAAGGCGACGATCAAGCACCACGCGACCCAGAAGATCCAGACCGAACTGCAGCCCCGCTTCAACGGCGGCACGCCCCCGGACCTGATCGACGACAACGGCGCCGAGCAGATGGACACCGGTGTCCTGGTCGGCAAGAACCAGCTCTCCGACCTCACCCCGCTGATGGACGCGCCCTCCATCGACGACCCGAACACCAAGGTCCGCGACACCCTGCGGCCCGGCGTGGTGGAGATGGGCCAGTTCGACGGCGACCAGGTCTGGCTCCTGTACTACGCGTACACCGTGTACGGCGTCTGGTACTCCAGGACCAACCTGGCCAAGTTCGACGCCGAGTACCCGGAGACCTGGGACGACATGCTGGCGCTCTGCGCCAAGGCGAAGAAGAAGGGCGTCGCGGGCTGGACGTACGCGGGCAAGTACCCGTACTACATCCCGTTCTCGCTGTACCCCTTCATCGGGAAGATCGGCGGCCCCGGGGTCCTCGACGCCATCGACAACCTGGCGCCCAAGGCCTGGTACGACCCCGCGGTGAAGGCCGCCTTCGAGGCGTACTACGAGCTCTACAAGAAGGGCTACATCCTCCAGGGCACCCCCGGCCTCACCCACATCGAGTCGCAGACGGCGTGGAACGAGGGCAAGGCGCTCTTCATCCCCAACGGCTCCTGGGTGGAGAACGAGTCGGCGAAGACCACGCCCAAGGACTTCCAGATGGCCGTCGCCGGGCCCTCCAGCCTGGACAAGAACGACAAGATGCCGTTCGGCACCCTCTGGGCGGCGGGCAGTGAGCCGTTCATCGTGCCGAAGAAGGCGAAGAACCCGCTGGGCGGCATGGAGTTGCTGCGCGTCATGCTCGGCAAGAAGTCCTCGGCGAACTTCACCAAGCAGGTCTCCTCGCTCACCTCGCTGAAGGGCGGCACCACCGGCCTCGACCTGCCGCCGGGGCTGTCCTCCGCGGTCACCGCGCTCGACAAGGCCGGCAGCAACGTCCTCAACCCCCGCCTCCAGGACTGGTACACCGACCTCAACAAGCAGCGCATCGGCGTGGCCGTGCTCGGCGAGATGATGGCCGGCCGTATGACGCCCGCCGAGGCCGTCAAGAAGTGCCAGGCCGCCGCGGACGCCACGGCCAAGGACGACTCGATCAAGAAGTACAAGCACAGGTGAGCAGGCGTCACGAGCTGGGGGCGTCTCCCGGGGCCGTCAGGTGCCGGGAGCACCCTCGAACGGATCGGGGTCGGTAGACCATGCAACACGGAAAGTACCGTTTTGTCGTGGGGTTCCTGGTGATCCCCCTCGCGCTGTACGCGATCTTTGTGATCTGGCCGTTCATCCAGGCGATCTACTACTCGTTCACGGACTGGACCGGCCTGAGCCCCGAGTTCGCGATGGTGGGCTTCAAGAACTACACGAAGCTGTTCGGCGATCCGTTGTTCTGGAAGTCCTTCGAGCACAGTGTGCTGTTCGTGATCCTGCTCCCGCTCGTGACGCTCTCCCTGGCGCTGTTCTTCTCGTTCATGCTCAACGTCGGCGGCAGGCAGCGGAAGGACGCCGCCGTCGCCGGCGTGCGCGGCGCGGAGTTCTACAAGATCGCCTACTTCTTCCCGCAGGTGCTCTCCATCGCGATCGTCGCGCTGCTCTTCCAGTTCGCGTACAACCCCCGGCAGGGCGCCATCAACGGCCTGCTGGAGGCGGTGGGCGTGAGCGACCCGCCGGAGTGGCTGGGCGACCCCAAGTGGGCCCTGTGGTGTGTGATGGCGGTCCTGGTCTGGAGCACCGTCGGCTTCTTCGTGGTGCTGTTCTCGGCCGGCATGTCGTCCATCCCCAAGGACTTCTACGAGGCCGCGCTGCTCGACGGCGCGGGCCGCGCCACCACCTTCTTCCGGATCACCCTGCCGCTGCTGTGGGACACCGTGCAGTCCGGCTGGGTCTACATGGGGATCATGGCGCTCGGCGCGGAGGCCTTCGCGACGGTGCAGATCATGACCGTCGGCCCCGGCGGCCCCGCCGACTCGACGATCGTCATGCCGCTGTACGTCTACCAGAAGGCCTTCCACGACGGGCAG
The DNA here is from genome assembly GCF_057320905.1 of Streptomyces sp. DSM 116793. Taxonomy (NCBI): domain Bacteria; kingdom Bacillati; phylum Actinomycetota; class Actinomycetes; order Kitasatosporales; family Streptomycetaceae; genus Streptomyces; species Streptomyces sp. DSM 116793. Next base: position 7,440,920 of record NZ_CM170494.1, read on the forward strand.
GCCGCCTACGCAACCACGATCGGTGTCGCCCTGCTCTTCGTCACGCTGCTGTTCGCGGCGATCGTGATGAGGCTCGGCAGGCGTGAGCGGCTGGAGTACTGATGAAGACCACTGACACCCCGCCGGCCGCAGGGACCACCGAGGCCACCGGCCGGATCGCCAAGATCCCGCAGGCGCCTCAGGAACGCGGTGGCAAGGGCGGCGTCCTGAACGTCTTCTCGCACGGCATGCTCGTGCTGTGGGCGATCATGGTCGTGCTGCCGCTGCTGTGGGCCGTGATGACGTCGTTCAAGGACGACAGGTCCATCTTCACCGAGCCCTGGGGCCTGCCGGACCGCCTGCACTTCGAGAACTGGTCGCGCGCCTGGTCGCAGGCGCACATGAGCGACTACTTCCTCAACACCATCCTCGTGGTGGGCTGCTCGCTGGTCGGCACGCTGGTGCTCGGCTCGATGGCCGCCTACGTACTGGCGCGCTTCGACTTCCCCCTCAACCGGTTCATCTACTACCTGTTCGTCGGGGGCATGAGCTTCCCGGTGATGCTGGCCCTGGTGCCGTTGTTCTACGTCATGAACAACATGGGGCTGCTGAACACGCTGCCGGGCCTGGTGCTGGTCTACATCGCCTACTCGCTGCCGTTCACGGTCTTCTTCCTGACGTCGTTCTTCAGGACGCTGCCCACCTCGATCGCGGAGGCCGCCTTCGTCGACGGTGCCTCGCACACCCGGACGTTCTTCCAGATCATGCTGCCGATGGCCAAGCCGGGCCTGATCAGCGTCGGCATCTTCAACTTCCTGGGGCAGTGGAACCAGTACATGCTGCCGACGGTGCTCAACACCGACCCCGACCGGAAGGTGCTCTCGCAGGGGCTGGTCGAGCTGGCCGTGAGCCAGGGGTACAAGGGCGACTGGTCCGGCCTGTTCGCGGGTCTGGTGATGGCCATGCTGCCGGTGCTGGCCGCCTACATCATCTTCCAGCGGCAGGTGGTGGCGGGTCTCACCGCGGGCGCCCTGAAGTAGCCCGCGGGCCACGCGGACGCCCGCGCGCCGCAGACCCCTTCCCGCTTCCGAGGGCCGGCCCGCTCCCGACGGCCCGGCCACGCGCCGCCCGGCCACCCCGCACGCCCCCGCCCCACCCCGGGCGCCCGGCGCGCGGGGTGGTCGGCTGCCTGCGCACCGGCACCACGCGTTCGGAGGTTGGCCGCGCGGGCCGCGGCGCCCGGCGCCCCCGGCGGCCCGAACATGCCCGGAACAGGTCCTTCCGGGCGGCCGGGAACGCCTCGTCCGCCCCTCACCGGTGAGATCGATTTCTGTCAAGGACTTGACTGCGGTAACCCGTTCAGCGGAGCTTGGAGTTCACAACTTGTAAATGGCCCGGGTTCCGCTGCCGTGACCCGGGGCACGGGCGGCAGCGCCGTCGCCCGGCAGAGGGCAGGAGTGGATGGGTCGATGGAGACTCCGGGGTCGCAGTCGTCGCTGCACCGGGCCAATCTGGAGCGGGTCGTACGCGCCGTGCGGCTCGCCGGTTCGCTCACGCAGGCGGAGATCGCGAGGACGACGGGCCTGTCCGCGGCCACCGTCTCCAATATCGTCCGCGAGCTCAAGGAGGCCGGGACGGTCGAGGTCACGCCCACCTCCGCGGGCGGCCGCCGGGCCCGCAGCGTCTCGCTGAGTGGGGACGCCGGCATCGTCATCGGCGTGGACTTCGGCCACACCCACCTGAGGGTCGCGATCGGCAACCTCGCCCACCAGGTGCTCGCCGAGGAGGCCGAGCCGCTGGACGTGGACGCCTCCGCCGACCAGGGCTTCGACCGCGCCGAGGAGCTGGTCACCCGCCTGATCACGGCCACCGGCGTGGACCGCACGAAGGTCGCGGGCGTCGGGCTCGGCGTACCGGGCCCGATCGACGTGGAGTCCGGCACCCTGGGGTCCACGTCGATACTGCCGGGCTGGGGCGGCACCAACCCCGCCGAGGAGCTCAGGGCCCGCCTTGGCGCACCGGTACACGTCGACAACGACGCCAACCTCGGCGCCCTCGGCGAGCTGGTCTGGGGCAGCGGCCGGGGCGTGAAGGACCTCGCCTACATCAAGGTCGCCAGCGGGGTCGGCGCGGGCCTGGTGATCAGCGGAAAGATCTACCGGGGCCCGGGCGGCACGGCCGGGGAGATCGGGCACATCACCCTGGACGAGTCGGGTCCCGTCTGCCGCTGCGGCAACCGGGGCTGCCTCGAAACCTTTGCGGCGGCGCGGTACGTTCTTCCCCTGCTGCGGTCCAGCCACGGCACCGGGCTGACCATGGAGGGCGTCGTCAGGCTGGCGCGCGAGGGCGACCCGGGCTGCCGGCGGGTGATCGCCGACGTCGGGCGGCACATCGGCAGCGGCGTGGCGAACCTGTGCAATCTGCTCAACCCCAGCCGGGTGGTGCTCGGCGGGGACCTCGCGGAGGCCGGTGAGCTGGTGCTGGGGCCCATAAGGGAGTCCGTCGGCCGCTATGCGATCCCCAGCGCCGGGCGGCAGCTCTCGGTCCGTCCCGGGGCGCTGGGCGGCCGTGCGGAGGTGCTCGGGGCGCTGGCTCTGGCGCTAAGTGAAATGGGCGATTCGACCCTTTTGGATGGGGTCCATCCGGCGGCTACTCCTGCCTTCACTTAGTTCACGCATGGCACCGTTGTCATCTCGTTAAGGATTTACTCCTTGACGCCGACGTTACGGCCGAGTTGACTTCCAGCCACCTCGGCCGCAGCGACGCGGCCGCGTCAGGGAGGTTTCTTAAGTGAACACGCGTATGCGTCGTGCCGCCGTGGTCGTGTCCGCCGGCACCATGGCCATAGCGCTGGCCGCCTGTGGCAGCGCCAAGGAGTCCGGCGGCGACAGCACCAAGAGCGACAGCGCCAAGAAGGGCGACGCGCTGACCATCGGTCTGCTCCTTCCGGAGAACCAGACCGCGCGGTACGAGAAGTTCGACAAGCCGATGATCGAGAAGAAGGTCAGCGAGCTGACGCACGGCAAGGCCACGGTGAAGTACGCCAACGCCAAGCAGGACGCCACCACCCAGAACCAGCAGGCCGACACCATGATCACCAACAAGGTGGACGTCCTGATCGTGGACGCGGTGGACTCCAAGGCCATCGCCAGCTCGGTCCAGAAGGCGCACGACGCGGGCATCCCCGTCGTCGCCTACGACCGCCTGGCCGAGGGCCCCATCAGCGCCTACACCTCCTTCGACAACGTGGAGGTGGGCAAGGTGCAGGGCCAGGCCCTGCTGAAGGCGCTGGGCAGCAAGGCCAAGTCCGGCAAGGTCGTCATGGTGAACGGCTCCGCCACCGACCCGAACGCCGCCCAGTTCAAGCAGGGCGCGCACTCGGTGCTGGACGGCAAGGTCGACATCGCCAAGGAGTACGACACCCCGGACTGGAACGCGCAGAAGGCCAACGCCGAGGTCGAGGGCGCGCTCACCGCGCTCGGCAAGAACAAGGTCATCGGCGTCTACTCCGCCAACGACGGCATGGCCGGCGGTGTCATCACGGCCCTGCAGAGCGCCGGCCTGTCCAAGCTGCCGCCGGTCACCGGCCAGGACGCCGAGATCAACGGCGTGCAGCGGATCGTGGCCGGCACCCAGTACATGAGCGTCTACAAGTCCTACCCGGCGGAGGCGCAGGTCGCCGCGGAGATGGCGGTGGCGCTGGGCAAGGGTCAGAAGCTGGACTCCATCGCCAAGACGAAGGTCGACAGCCCCACCACCAAGGGCGTGCCGAGCACGATCGTCCCCGTGGTCTCGCTGACCCAGGACAACATCAAGCAGACCGTGATCAAGGACGGCTTCTACACCGTCAACGAGATCTGCACCCCCAAGTACAAGGCCGCGTGCGACAAGATCGGTCTGAAGTAGACCGGGACGGCCGTCCACCGGCCGAGCGGATCCAGTGGCCCCCGGCCCCCGGGGGCGGCTGACAGGCCTGTCCGGCGCCCCGCCACCATCGCCCCGCCGCTTCGGCGGGGCGCCGGACAGAACCCGGCGCCGCCCGCACCGGCCCCGCCACCCCGCTTCTCGGCGGACGATCCCACCGGGCCCCAGCGGCCCCAAGGCTCTTGCCGCCCGTGATATCCCCGATGTCCCGCGATCCAGCGCCCCGACCGGGTCGGCTGGATCGGCTGGCTTGTCCAGTGCCTTTCCCCCTGCTCAACCTCCGCGCCTGACCCGGGCGCGGCATCCCCGCCGGTCAGGCGGCGAAGGAGATGGTTTACGTGTCCGCTACGCCCGTGTTGGCGTTGCGCGGGGTCTCCAAGCGGTTCGGTGCCGTCCAAGCACTCACCGACGTAGAGCTTGAGGTCCACGCCGGTGAGGTGGTCGCCCTGGTGGGCGACAACGGCGCCGGAAAATCCACGCTGGTCAAGACGATCGCCGGCGTGCACCCCATCGATGACGGCCGCGTCGAATGGGAAGGCAGCACCGTCCACATCGGCAAGCCGCACGACGCCCAGCACCTGGGCATCGCGACCGTCTACCAGGACCTCGCGCTGTGCGACAACATCGATGTGGTCGGCAACCTCTTCCTCGGCCGGGAGATCAAGAGGCGCGGCGTCCTCAACGAGGTGGAGATGGAGCGCCGCTCCCGCGAGCTCCTGAACACCCTGTCCATCCGGATTCCCAGCGTGCGCATACCCATCGCCTCGCTCTCCGGTGGTCAGCGCCAGACGGTGGCCATCGCCCGCTCCATGCTCGGCGAGCCCAAGCTGGTGATCCTCGACGAGCCCACCGCGGCCCTCGGCGTCGAGCAGACCGCGCAGGTCCTCGACCTGGTGGAGCGGCTGCGCGAGCGCGGCCTCGCGGTGATGCTCATCAGCCACAACATGGCCGACGTCAAGGCCGTCGCGGACAAGGTCGCCGTGCTCAGGCTGGGCCGCAACAACGGCGTCTTCGACGTCAAATCGACCTCGCAGGAAGAGATCATCTCTGCCATCACGGGCGCCACGGACAACGCCGTGACCCGTCGTGCGTCGCGCCACGGGGAGGCTCAGAAGTGAGCATCGACAAGACCACGACCACCGCTTCCCCCACCGCCGTGAACCCGGAGGTGCCCGCCGACGCAGCGCCGGTGGTCGACCCCCGGCTGCTCGTCCGCGAGCAGGGCTTCGCCGGTTACCTCGGCGAGTTCAAGCGCCGGATGCGCGCCGGTGACCTGGGCTCCGTCCCGGTCGTCGTGGGCCTGATCATCATCTGGGCGATCTTCTCCAGCATCAACTCCCGCTTCCTGACGGCCGAGAACCTGAGCAACATCTCCGTCGCGATGGTCGGCACCGGCATGATCGCCGTCGGTATCGTCTTCGTGCTGCTGCTCGGTGAGATCGACCTGTCCGTGGGCTCCGTCAGCGGTGTCGCGGGTGCCTTCGCCGCGGTGCTCGCGGTCAACCACGGCCAGTCCGAGTGGGTGGCCCTCATCGGCGCCATCATCACCGGCATCGTGATCGGTGTCATCCACGGGTTCTTCTTCGCCAGGATCGGCGCGCCCGCGTTCGCCGTCACCCTGGCCGGCCTGCTGTTCTGGCAGGGTCTGATGCTCCAGATCCTGGGCGACGACGGCACCATCAACCTCGACAGCGACGGGCTCATCGCCAAGCTGACGTCGTACTACTTCTCGGACGTCGCCGCCGCCTACGGCCTCGCCCTGGTCGCCGTCGTGGTCTTCTTCCTGTCGTCCTTCCTGGACAGCAGGCGCCGGCAGGCCGCGGGCGTGCCCTCCCGGCCGCTGAGCGAGATCGTGCTGCGCACCGTGCTGCTCGCCGTCGTCGCCTTCGCCGCGGCCATCATGTTCAACCAGTACAAGGGCCTGCCCCTGGCGCTGGTCATCTTCCTCGTCGTGCTGGTGCTGACGGACTTCATCCTGCGGCGCACCACCTACGGCCGGAAGGTGTTCGCCCTCGGTGGCAGCGTCGAGGCGTCCCGCAGGGCCGGCATCAACGTCACGAGGGTGCGGATCTCCGTCTACGCCATCGCCGGCGGGTTCGCCGCCCTCGGCGGCCTCTTCCTGGCCTCCAAGATCGCCGCGGCCAACCAGGGTGCCGGCACCGGTGACCTGCTGATGAACGCCATCGCGGCGGCCGTCATCGGCGGCACCAGCCTCTTCGGCGGCCGGGGCCGCACCTGGAACGCGCTGCTCGGTGTGATGGTGATCACCTCGATCCAGTACGGCCTCGCCCTGCAGGGCATCGCCACCCCGATCCAGTACATGATCACGGGTGCGGTGCTGCTCGCGACGGTCTGCATCGACTCGATCACCCGCAGGACCCAGCGCACCGCGGGCCGCGCCTGACGGTGCCGTCCCGACCGGGAACCACCCGGGTGCCCCGTGCCGGCCACCGGCGCGGGGCACCCGCGTGTCCTGGCGGGGTGGCCCGGGGGGCGCGTCCCGGGCGGGCGCGTGGCCGGGGGGTGCGTCCGGGGTGGTGCGTCTTTGGCGGTACGGGCGGTGCGGCGCGCCGTGCGGACGCCGGTGACCTGGCGCCGGACGCCCTCGGCACGACCCGGACGCGGCGGCCACAACCGCAACATTAGACTCGGGCCAGCCCGGAAAGCTCGAACCGCCCTACGCAAGGAGGCACCGGTGCCGCTGCTCGCCCGTATCAGGGGACCCCGTGACCTGGACCGGCTCACCCCGGAGCAGCTCGACGAGCTGGCCGCGGAGATCCGTGGCTTCCTGGTCGAGGCGGTGGCGAGGACCGGCGGTCACCTCGGCCCCAACCTGGGCGTCGTGGAACTCACCATCGCGCTGCACCGCGTCTTCGAGTCGCCGAAGGACCGGGTGCTCTTCGACACCGGCCACCAGTCCTATGTGCACAAGCTCCTCACCGGCCGTCAGGACTTCTCCGCGCTGCGCGCCAAGGGCGGCCTGTCCGGCTACCCGTCCCGCGCCGAGTCCGAGCACGACCTCATCGAGAACTCACACGCCTCCACCGTGCTGGGCTGGGCCGACGGGCTCGCCAAGGCCAACCAGGTGCTCGGCCGCGACGACCACGTGGTCGCCGTCATCGGGGACGGCGCGCTGACCGGCGGCATGGCCTGGGAGGCGCTCAACAACATCGCCGTCGCCAAGGACCGCCCGCTGGTGATCGTCGTCAACGACAACGAGCGCTCCTACGCGCCCACCATCGGCGGCCTCGCCAACCACCTCGCCACGCTGCGCACCACCGACGGCTACGAGCGCTTCCTGGCGCGCGGCAAGGACCTCCTGGAGCGCACCCCCGTCGTCGGCAGGCCCCTGTACGACACGCTGCACGGGGCGAAGAAGGGCCTGAAGGACTTCATCGCGCCGCAGGGCATGTTCGAGGACCTGGGCCTGAAGTACGTCGGCCCGATCGACGGCCACGACATCGAGGCGCTTCAGTCCGCGCTGTCCCGCGCCAAGCGGTTCAACGGCCCCGTCATCGTGCACTGCATCACTCAGAAGGGCCGCGGCTACCAGCCGGCCGAGCAGGACGAGGCCGACCGCTTCCACGGCATCAGCCCGATCCACCCGGACACCGGCCTGCCGCTGGCCGCCGCCGGCACCGACTGGACCTCCGTCTTCGGCGAGGAGATGGTCAAACTCGGCCGGGAGCGCGACGACATCGTGGCGATCACCGCGGCCATGCTCCAGCCGGTGGGCCTGAAACGCTTCGCCGAGGAGTTCCCCGACCGGATCTACGACGTCGGCATCGCCGAGCAGCACGCCGCGGTCTCCGCGGCCGGCCTCGCCACCGGCGGCCTGCACCCGGTCTTCGCCGTCTACGCCACGTTCCTCAACCGCGCCTTCGACCAGCTCCTGATGGACGTCGCCCTGCACGGGTGCGGCGTGACCTTCGTGCTGGACCGGGCCGGCATCACCGGCAGCGACGGCGCCTCGCACAACGGCATGTGGGACATGTCCGTCCTCCAGGTCGTGCCGGGCCTGCGCATCGCCGCCCCGCGCGACGCCGAGCAGGTCAGGCTCCAGCTCAGGGAGGCCGTCGAGGTCGACGACGCGCCGACGGTGGTGCGCTACTCGAAGGGCGCGGTGGGGCCCGCGGTGGAGGCCGTGGGCACGGTCGGCGGCATGGACGTGCTGCGCGAGGCGGGCACCGACCGGCCGGACGTCCTGCTGGTGTCGGTGGGCGCGCTCGCGCCGATGTGCCTGGAGATCGCCGCGCTCCTCGACAAGCAGGGCATCTCCACCACGGTCGTCGACCCGCGCTGGGTCAAGCCCGTCGACGAGGCCATGGCCCCCTTGGCCGAACGGCACCGGGTGGTCGTCACCGTCGAGGACAACTCCCGCGTCGGCGGGGTGGGTGCCGCCATCGCGCAGGCCCTGCGGGACGCGGGCGTCGACCTGCCACTGCGCGACTTCGGCATCCCGCCGCGCTTCCTGCAGCACGCCTCCCGCAAGGAGGTCATGGCGGAGATCGGGCTGACCGCGCCCGACATCGCCCGCCAGGTCACCGGCCTGGTCGCCCGCCTCGACGGCGCCACCGCCGAGGCCGTGCAACCCGCCAGGGACTGAACCGGGCTCATGGGAGCTGCCGGGGGCCGAGCGGCCACCGTGCGGCGGGCCGGAGCCCGACGGGAAACGCGACCTGCCGCAGGCCGACAGCTCCAGGCCCCCGGGCCCGCCGCCCTTCAGGTGGCGGGCCCGGCCCTTGCGTATGAAAATCCGGGCGCCGGGGCAACGGAGGTGCATGAGTGCGCCCCGACCGACCCCGTTCACCCCCGTGGGCGCGCTTGCCGACCGAGACGGAGCCGACGCGATGCCCCCGCCGGGGGACAGGGGTCTGGGAGGCGCACTCAACCGTGACTAACACCATCTTCCGGACAAAGTCGGTAGAGCAGTGCATCAAGGACACCGAACAGCCCGAACGCGGCCTGCGGAAGACCCTCTCCGCGCTCGATCTGACGGTCTTCGGCGTCGGTGTCATCATCGGCACCGGCATCTTCGTGCTGACCGGCAAGGTGGCCAAGGAGAACGCGGGACCCTCCACCGCGCTGGCCTTCGTGGCCGCGGGCGCGGTCTGCGCCCTGGCCGCACTGTGTTACGCGGAGTTCGCCTCGACGGTGCCGGTGGCCGGGTCCGCGTACACGTTCTCGTACGCCTCGCTGGGCGAGTTCCCTGCCTGGGTGATCGGCTGGGACCTGGTGCTCGAGCTGGCGCTGGCCTGTGCGGTGGTGGCGGTCGGCTGGTCCGGGTACCTGCGCTCGCTGATGGACTCCGCGGGGATCCCGATGCCGGGGGCGCTCAGCGGCCCGGACGGCGGCGGGTTCGGCTTCGACCTGCTCGCGGCGGTCCTGGTGCTCGCCCTCACCGGCATCCTGATGGCCGGCATGAAGTTCTCCTCCCGGGTGACCGGTGCCATCGTGGCCGTCAAGGTGACCGTGGTGCTGCTGGTCATCGCCGTGGGCGCGTTCTTCGTCAAGGGTGCCAACTACCACCCGTTCGTCCCGGGCACCCAGGAGGTCAGCGGGGGCTCCGGGCTCAGGGCGCCGCTCATCCAGCTCATCGCGGGATACACCCCCGCCAACTTCGGCGTGATGGGCGTCTTCACCGCCGCGGCCGTGGTCTTCTTCGCCTTCATCGGCTTCGACATCGTGGCGACCACCGCGGAGGAGACCCGCAGTCCGCAGCGGGACATGCCGCGCGGCATCATCGGCTCGCTGGTCATCTGCACGGTGCTGTACGTGGCCGTGTCGCTGGTCGTCACCGGGATGCAGAAGTACACCCGGCTCTCCACCGACGCGCCCCTCGCGGACGCCTTCAAGGCCGTCCACCACCCGTTCTGGGCGGGCGTCATCAGCTTCGGCGCCGCCGTCGGGCTGACCTCCGTCTGCCTGATCCTGCTGCTCGGCCAGACCCGGGTGTTCTTCGCGATGAGCCGTGACGGGCTGCTGCCGCCCGCCTTCTCCCGGGTGCACCCGCGCTTCGGCACCCCCTACCGCACCACGCTGCTGCTCGGCCTGGTCGTGGCGGTGGTGGCCGGCTTCACCTCGATCGACGTACTGGCCGAGCTGGTGAACATCGGCACCCTCTTCGCCTTCGTGGTGGTCGCCCTCGGCGTGCTGGTGCTGCGCCGGCGGCGGCCCGACCTGCCCCGGGCGTTCCGCACCCCGCTGGTGCCGCTGGTGCCCGTGCTGTCCGTGCTCGCCTCGCTCTGGCTGATGCTCAACCTCACCGCGGAGACCTGGCTGCGGTTCGCGATCTGGATGGCGGTCGGCCTGGCGGTCTACGCCGTCTACGGCCGCAGGCACAGCAGGCTGCGGAGGGCGGCGTAGCCGCCCCCGCACCCCCATGCGGGGCCGCGACCCTGCCGGGGCGCGGGGGGCTGCGCGAGCAACCACCCACCTGCCGGTGGTCCGGCAACGGCAGAGACCGCCCCTCCGGGTCGGTGACGACCTGACGGTCTGGTCGTGGCTTGCCGCGCGGTTCCCCGCGCCCCTGCCGGGGCGCGGCACACCGGAGGGGAGGGGTCAGGAAGCGTCGTCCCCGTACACCGTGCGCGGCCCGGTCACCGCGGCGCCCAGCGCCCGCACCCGGCGGCGCAGCTCACGGTCGGCGGTCACCACGAGCACGGGCCGGTCGCCGGCCGCGTCCACGAGTTCGACGATCCGGTCGTCGCCGCTGCCGGGCGCCTCGGTCACCCCTACCCCGGGCACCGACGGCACGCCGCGGGCCGCGCCCTCCACGACGAGCACCACCTCCGGCGGCCCCGGCAGCCCCGGCACGCCCCGCTCGGCCAGCGGCAGCAGGTGGTCCCGCAGCCGTTCCGCCGCGGCGCGCCGGTCGCGCCACCAGCCGTCCGGCACCGAGCCCACCACATTGGCGGCGTCGACGACGAGCAGGGGTTTCGGTGCTGCCGTCATGGGCCACCGGCCTTTCCGGAAGTCGTGCCCGCGGCCCGGGCGGGCCGTGGCGGAGGCGAAGGGTGTCCGCCGACCATAGTCCGCCACCCGACACGGGTTGCCGCCGGGCACGGGAGGTGTCCGCCGGGCACGGGGGATGTCTGCCGGGCACGGGAGGTGTCCGCCGGGCACGGGAGGTGTCCGCCGGGCACGGGGGATGTCTGCCGGGCACGGGAGGTGTCCGCCGGCCACGGCGACGGGCCGTGCCGGAGCGGACTCCGGCACGGCCCGTGCCGTGGGGGGTGGGAAAGTGGTCGGTTATGCGGGCACGCTGGCCACGCCCGGCGCCAGGAACCGCTTGCCGGTCACCCGCTCGCTGACGCCCGCACGGTCCAGGTACGGGGTGAGCCCGCCCAGGTGGAAGGGCCAGCCCGCGCCGGTGATCAGGCACAGGTCGATGTCCTGGGCCTCGGCGACCACGCCCTCGTCGAGCATCAGCCGGATCTCCTCGGCCACCGCGTCCAGCACCCGGGCGCGGGTCTGCTCCTCGGTGAGCACCGTGTCGCCCTGCCTGAGCAGCGCCGCGACCTCCGGGTCCAGCTCCGGCTTCCCGCTGTCGTACACGTAGAAGCCGCGCTTGCCGGCGTCCACCACGGCCTTGAGGTTGGGGGAGACCTTGAACCGGTCGGGGAAAGCGCGGTGCAGCGTCTCGGAGACGTGCAGCCCGATCGCGGGCCCGACCAGCTCCAGCAGCACCAGCGGTGACATCGGCAGGCCCAGCGGCTCGACCGCGCGCTCGGCGACGTCCACCGGGGTGCCCTCGTCGATGACGTTCTGGATCTCACCCATGAAGCGGGTCAGGATGCGGTTGACCACGAACGCCGGGGCGTCCTTCACCAGCACCGCGGTCTTGCGCAGCTTCTTGGCGACGGCGAACGCGGTGGCCAGCGTCGCGTCGTCGGTGTCCTCGCCGCGCACGATCTCCAGCAGCGGCAGGACGGCGACCGGGTTGAAGAAGTGGAAGCCGACCACCCGCTCCGGGTGTGCCAGCCCCTTGGCCATCTCGGAGACGGAGAGCGACGAGGTGTTGGTGGCGAGCACGGCGTGCTCCGGAGCGACCGCCTCCACCTCCGCGAACACCTGCTGCTTGACGCTCATCTCCTCGAACACGGCCTCGATGACGAAGTCCGCGTCCGCGAAGCCCTCGGCCTTGTCCAGCACGCCGGTCACCAGGGCCTTGAGGCGGTTGGCCTTGTCCTGGCCGACCCGCCCCTTGGCCAGCAGCTTGTCGATCTCGTCGTGGACGTAGCCGACGCCCTTGTCGATCCGCTCCTGGTCGATGTCGGTGAGCACCACCGGCACCTCGAGGCGGCGCAGGAACAGCAGCGCGAGCTGGCTGGCCATCAGGCCCGCCCCGACCACGCCCACCTTGGTGACCGGTCGCGCCAGGTTCCTGTCCGGGGCGCCCGCCGGACGCTTGGCGCGCTTCTGCACCAGGTTGAAGGCGTAGATGCCGCTGCGCAGCTCCCCGCTCATGGTCAGGTCGGCGAGCGCGCGGTCCTCGGCGTCGTAGCCCTGCTGGAGGTCGCCGTCCTTGACCGAGGCGATGATGTCCAGCGCGCGGTACGCGGCCGGGGCCGCGCCGTGCACCTTGGCGTCCGCGAGCGCGCGACCGCGCTCGACGGCCTGGTCCCAGGTCTCGCCGCGGTCCACGTCGGGGCGTTCGACCTCCAGCTCGCCGCTGAGCACGGCGGCCGTCCAGCGCAGCGACTGCTCCAGGAAGTCCTGGCTGTCGAAGAGGGCGTCGGCGATGCCGAGTTCGTAGACCTCGGGGCCCCCCAGCTGCTTGTTCTGGTTGAGGCTGTTCTCGATGATCACCTTGATCGCGCGGTCGGCGCCGATCAGGTTCGGCAGCAGGGTGCAGCCGCCCCAGGCGGGCACCAGGCCGAGGAAGACCTCGGGGAACGAGAAGGCGGGCAAAGCCCTGGAGACCGTCCGGTAGGTGCAGTGCAGGCCGACCTCGGCGCCGCCGCCCATCGTCGCGCCGTTGTAGTACGCGAACGTCGGCACCGCGAGGTGCGCGAGGCGCTTGAAGACGTCGTGGCCACCCTTGCCGATGGCGAGCGCGTCCTCGCGGCTGCGCAGCAGCTCCATGCCCTTGAGGTCGGCGCCGACGGCGAAGATGAACGGCTTGCCGGTGAGCCCGATGCCGGTGATCAAGCCCTCGGCGGCCTCCTTCTCGACCTGGTCCAGGGCCGTGTCGAGGTTGGCCAGCGACTGGGGCCCGAAGGTGGTGGGCTTGGTGTGGTCGAAGCCGTTGTCGAGGGTGATGAGGGCGAAGCGGCCCGCGCCGTTCGGCAGGTCCAGGTGGCGTACGTGCGCCTCGGTGACCACCTCGTCGGGGAACAGCTCCGCGGCGCCCTTCAGCAGCTCGGCGGTGGTGGTGCTCACTTGGTGCCTCCGGCGTCGGTGAAGTGCGGGTTCTCCCAGATGACCGTGGCGCCCATGCCGAAGCCGACGCACATGGTGGTGATGCCGTAGCGGACCTGCGGCTGCTCCTCGAACTGACGGGCGAGCTGCGTCATCAGCCGTACGCCCGAGGACGCCAGCGGGTGGCCGAAGGCGATGGCGCCGCCGTACTGGTTGACCCGGGGATCGTCGTCGTCGATGCCGTAGTGGTCCAGGAAGGCCAGGACCTGCACGGCGAACGCCTCGTTGATCTCGAAGAGGCCGATGTCCGAGATGCTCAGTCCCGCCTTGGCGAGCGCCTTCTCGGTCGCCGGGATCGGGCCGTAGCCCATCACCTCCGGCTCCACGCCCGCGAACGCGTACGAGACCAGCCGCATCTTCACCGGGAGGTCGTGCTCGCGGGCGAAGTCCTCGGCGGCGACGAGGGAGGCGGTGGCGCCGTCGTTGAGCCCCGCGCTGTTCCCGGCCGTGACACGGCCGTGCACCCGGAAGGGCGTCTTGAGGCCGGCCAGCTGCTCCAGCGTGGTGCCGGGCCGCATCGGCTCGTCGGCGGTGGCCAGGCCCCAGCCGACCTCGCCGCCCTCCTCGCTCGTCCGGCGCACGGCGATCGGCACCAGGTCCTGCTGGATCAGCCCGTTGGCGTACGCCTTCGCGGCCTTCTCCTGCGAACGGACGGCGTAGGCGTCGGCGCGCTCCTTGGTGAGGTGCGGGAAGCGGTCGTGCAGGTTCTCCGCCGTCATCCCCATGAACAGCGCGGACTCGTCGACGAGCTTCTCGCTGACGAACCGTGGGTTCGGATCGACGGCCTCGCCCATCGGGTGCCGCCCCATGTGCTCCACGCCGCCCGCGATGACGACGTCGTACGCGCCGAAGGCGATGGACCCCGCGGTGCTGGTGACCGCGGTCAGTGCCCCCGCGCACATCCGGTCGATGGCGTAGCCCGGCACGGACTGCGGAAGCCCGGCGAGGATGCCGGCGGTACGGCCGATGGTGAGGCCCTGGTCGCCGATCTGGGTGGTCGCCGCGATGGCCACGTCGTCGATGCCGGCCGGGTCCAGTGACGGGTTGCGGCGCAGCAGTTCCCGGATGGCCTTCACCACGAGATCGTCGGCACGGGTCTCGTGGTAGATGCCCTTCGGGCCCGCCTTGCCGAACGGGGTGCGGACGCCGTCCACGAAGACGACGTCCCTGACGGTACGAGGCACGATGGCCCTCCTCCAGAACGCGGGTGACACGGCCGCGGGTGCTCTGCGCTGTGCGGCAGACACTATGCTACTTACCAGTAACCATACGGGGTAGGCCCCTCCTCCGGAGCGGCGAGGGTCACACGAGCGGTGCCGTGTCCCCCGCACGCGTATTTCAGGGGCGCCCCTTTCGGGGTGGACCGGTACGTGGGGTTGGACCCGGCCCGGCTGAGGGGGCGCGGGGAACTGCGCGACAAGCCCCGATGGGACCCGCGGGTCGATTCACCGTCCCAAGGGGGCAGTCCGGGGTGCGGCCGTCCCACCCGCCGGTGGGGGCCGGAACCGGTCCGGCCGGAGGCCGGCGGGCCGCGGCCCGCCGCACAGGGCCATCACTGCGCGAGCGCGGCGACCAACACCGGCGTCACCTGCTCGATCTGCCACTGCCGCGCCCCGTACCCCGCAAGCGCCGCGGCCACGGTCTCCGCGGACACCACGGCGGGCGGCTCCCAGCAGACCCGCCGCACCGTGTCCGGCGTGACCAGGTTCTCCTGGGGCATGCCGAGCCGCTCGGCCAGCGCGGACACCCCGGCCCGCGCGGCGGACAGCCGGGCCGCCGCCGCCGGGTCCTTGTCCGCCCAGGCCCGCGGCGGAGGCGGGCCCGCGACGGCCTGGCCGGGGCCGGGCAGCGCGGAGTCCGGCAGGGCCCTGGCGCGGTCCACGGCGCTCTGCCAGTTTTCCAACTGCCGCCGTCCCACCCGCCCGAAGCCGGGCAGCTGGGCGAGCGCGGCGGCGTTCGCGGGCAGCGCGAGGGCGGCCTCGACGATCGCCGCGTCCCCGAGCACCTTGCCCGGCGAGACGTCCCGCCGCTGTGCGATGTGGTCCCGCGTCTGCCACAGCTCACGGACCACCGCCATCTGGCGCCGCCGCCGCACCTTGTGCATGCCGGACGTGCGCCGCCACGGGTCCTTGCGGGGCGGCGCGGGCGGCGCCGCGGCGATGGCCGCGAACTCCTGCCGGGCCCAGTCGAGCTTGCCCTGCCGGTCCAGCTCCTTCTCCAGGCTGTCGCGCAGGTCCACCAGCAACTCCACGTCGAGCGCCGCATAGCGCAGCCACGGCTCGGGCAACGGCCGGGTGGACCAGTCGACCGCGGAGTGGCCCTTCTCCAGGACATACCCGAGGACGTTCTCGACCATCGCGCCGAGCCCGACCCGGGGGTATCCGGCGAGCCGTCCCGCCAGCTCCGTGTCGAAGATCCGGCTCGGCACCATGCCTATCTCGCGCAGGCAGGGGAGGTCCTGGCTGGCCGCGTGCAGCACCCACTCCGCGTCGCCGATCGCCGCGCCGAGGCCGGACAGGTCGGGGCAGGCCACGGGGTCGATCAGCGCGCTCCCCGCGCCCGCGCGGCGCAACTGGACCAGATACGCGCGCTGGCCGTAGCGGTACCCGGACGCACGCTCGGCGTCCACCGCGACGGGCCCGGTGCCCGCGGCGAACGCGGCGACCACCTCCGCGAGCGCGTCCGCGTCGGCGATCACCGGCGGGATGCCGTCCCGCGGCTCCAGCAGGGGGACGGGACCGCGGTCGCCGGCGACGCCTTCGTCCGGAGCCTCTTTCGCCGGGTGCTCCTGCCCCGGGTCTCCGGTGGTGCGCAGTGGGCTGTCTGCTGCGGTGTCTTCGGCGTCGGTCACCTGTCAAGGGTATCCGCGGATGCACGGCGCCCGCCGACGTAACGTTCCGTCGACGGGCGCGGCACCGGTCGTACCGGCGTCCCGTGGGCTCCGCGCGCCCCCTGGGGCTCGGTGCGGGCGGGTCAGTGGATGATGCCGGTGCGCAGGGCGACCGCGACCATGCCGGCGCGGTCGCCGGTGCCGAGCTTGCGCGCGATCCGTGCGAGGTGGCTCTTGACGGTCAGGGCGGACAGGCCCATCGAGACGCCGATGGCCTTGTTCGACTGGCCCTCCGCGACCAGCCGCAGCACCTCCACCTCACGGCCGGACAGCTCGCGGTAGCCGCCCGGGTGGCTCGGGGCGCCCGGGGGGCGGCGGTGCATACGGGCCGCGGCGGCGCCGATGGGTGCGGCGCCGGGGCGCAGGGGCACGCCGACGTTGGTGCGGGTGCCGGTGACGACATAGCCCTTCACGCCGCCCGCGAGGGCGTTGCGCACGGCGCCGATGTCGTCGGCCGCGGACAGGGCGAGGCCGTTGGGCCAGCCGGCGGCGCGGGTCTCGGACAGCAGGGTGAGGCCGCTGCCGTCGGGCAGGTGGACATCGGCGACGCAGATGTCACGGGGGTTTCCGATACGGGGTCGTGCCTCCGCGATGGACGACGCCTCGATGACGTCGCGCACGCCGAGCGCCCACAGGTGGCGGGTGACGGTGGAGCGGACACGCGGGTCGGCCACGACCACCATGGCGGTCGGCTTGTTGGGGCGGTAGGCGACCAGGCTTGCGGGCTGCTCAAGGAGAACGGACACCAGGCCTCCTGGGGGTGCGGGTGGGCCGGCTCGGGGATGAAACCGGGGGGAGTCGTGCTTTCAAGGTCACAGACGTCTTCGGCAGCCCGCACGTCCGCCTTTAGGGAATGATCACGATTTGGTGAGTAATAATTCGTGCGAATCGGACACGCGGTCGATCGTTCAGGGATCGCTCGGGGATCGTTCGGAGATCGAATCGGGTCGATACGAGGCGGAAACTGTGCGTTTTCAGGCGGCGGGTAGTGGGGTGACGGTTTTCGGCCATTTGTTGAACGAGGAACGTCGCTTGGCGTCACTCGTGCCCCTTGAGCGGCGTCGCGTCGGGGGCGTCGCGTGACGCGGCGGAGCCCGCCCTGCTGCCCCAGGGCGTGGGGGGAGCCCCGGCGCACGGAGCCGCGCCTTTTCCGAACGCCCCGGGGCGCCAGGGCTCATGTCGGAACGCGCCGGGGCGGGCGGGCTCATGGTCCGGGGTCGCCGGGGCTCAGGGCGTGCGGGGGCCCCTGCGTTGCGGTAGAGACACCACCGAGGGGTCGCCGGGGGCCGCCGGGGGCAGGCCCGCCACCTGGCAGAGCAGGTCGCACCAGGCCGCCAGGTGTGCCGCCGTGTCCGGGGCGCCGCCCGGGCCCTCGCGCGGCGTCCAGGAGGCCCGGATCTCGATCTGCGACGTCGCCGGCCGCTCCGCGAGACCCCCGAAGTGGTGCGAACTGGCCCGTGTGACCGTGCCGCTGGGCTCCCCGTACGCCAGCCCCCGGTTCTGCAGGGCCCCCGTCAGCCAGGTCCAGCACACCTCGGGCAGCAGCGGGTCGGCCGCCATCTCCGGCTCCAGCTCCGCGCGGACCAGGGTGACGAGGCGGAACGCGCCGTGCCAGCCCTCGTGCCCCTCCGGGTCGTGCAGCAGCACCAGGCGCCCGTCCGCGAGGTCGTCCTCGCCGTCCACGACCGTGGCCTCCAGCGCATACGCATGGGGGGCGAGCCGGCGCGGCGGGCGGACCGGTTCGATCTCCACGCCGGGCCGCAGCCGTGCGGTCAGCAGGCCGTCCACGGCCCTGCGGAAGCACACCGGGACCGGATCCGCCGGCTCCAGCGGTGCCTGCCCCGCTCCGCCCGTGCCGTTGTCCGTCCCGTTCGTTCCGTCGGCGCCGTCCGACAGTCGTCCCTGAGCCGCAGCCATGCGGGGAAGAGTAAGGGGAACCGGGCCCGGGTGCAGGCAGGGACACCCGGCGGGGCGCGGGCTGTCCGGATCGTGTCGTCCCCCGCATGCGAGACTTTGCCGTGTGAGTGCCAACGACCTTCCCCGCACCCCCCGCTCCGGCGCGTCCCCCGTCCAGGGCGGCGTCAAGGACGACGTCAAGCCGGATGTCAAGGAGAGCCCCAGGGAATCCGCCTTCCTGCGGGCCTGCCGCCGCGAGCCGGTGCCGCACACCCCCGTCTGGTTCATGCGGCAGGCCGGGCGCTCGCTCCCCGAGTACCGCAAGGTGCGCGAGGGCGTCCCCATGCTGGAGTCGTGCACGATCCCGGAGCTGGTCACCGAGATCACCCTCCAGCCGGTGCGGCGGCACAGCGTGGACGCCGCGGTCTACTTCAGCGACATCGTCGTCCCCCTCAAGGCCATCGGCGTCGGCCTGGACATCAAGCCGGGCGTCGGCCCCGTCGTGGACGAGCCCATCCGCACCCGGGCCGACCTCGCCCGGCTGCGGGACCTCACCCCCGAGGACGTCCCCTACGTCACCGAGGCCATCCGGCTGCTGACGGCCGAGCTCGGCGGCACCCCGCTCATCGGGTTCGCCGGGGCGCCGTTCACCCTGGCCAGCTACCTGGTGGAGGGCGGCCCCTCACGCAATCACGAACGCACCAAGGCGCTCATGTACGGCGATCCGGAGCTCTGGGCCGAGCTGCTCGACCGGCTCGCCGGGATCACCGCCGCCTTCCTGAAGGTGCAGATCGAGGCGGGCGCCTCGGCGGTGCAGCTCTTCGACTCCTGGGCGGGCGCCCTGGCGCCCGCCGACTACCGCCGCAGCGTGCTGCCCGCCTCCGTCAAGGTCTTGTCCGCGGTCGCGGGATACGGGGTGCCGCGCATCCACTTCGGCGTCGGCACCGGCGAGCTGCTCGGCCTGCTGGGCGAGGCCGGGGCGGACGTCGTGGGCGTCGACTGGCGGGTGCCGCTGGACGAGGCCGCCCGCCGGGTCGGTCCGGGGAAGGCACTCCAGGGGAACCTCGACCCCGCGGTGCTGTTCGCCCCCGAGGAGGCGGTGCGCGCCAAGGCGGCCGAGGTCCTGGACGCCGCCCGCGACCTCGAAGGGCACGTCTTCAACCTCGGTCACGGCGTCCTGCCGACCACCGATCCCGACGCCCTGACCCGGCTGGTGGAGTTCGTGCACGAGCGCACGGGGCGGTAGCTCGCGGCAGCGGGGCCCCGTCATGGGCGCGGGGCCCCGTCATGGGCGCGGGGGGCCTCGGGTGTGGCCCCCGGGCTCCTGTGGTCCGGTGGGCGACTACGTCCGTGTCCCCTCGGGGGCAGCGTTCACGCGCGCGTGGCGCCCTGCACCGCCTTGGCCGCCTTCCGGGCGGCCACCAGCACCGGGTCCCACACCGGGGAGAACGGCGGGGCGTAGCCGAGGTCCAGGTTGACGATCTGCTCGACGGTGAGGCCCGCGGTGAGGGCGACCGCCGCCACGTCCACCCGCTTCGCCGCCCCCTCACGGCCGATGATCTGGACACCGAGCAGCCGTCCTGTGCGGCGCTCGGCGATCATCTTCACCGTCATCATGCCGGCGCCCGGGTAGTACCCGGCGCGTGCCGTGGACTCGACGGTCGCCGTCACGAACTGGCGGCCGGCCGCCCGCGCGTCCTTCTCCCGCAGCCCGGTCCGGGCGATCTCCAGGTCGCAGATCTTGCTGACGGCGGTCCCGACGACCCCGGGGAACGTGGCATAGCCGCCCCCGACGTTGGTGCCGATGATCTGGCCGTGCTTGTTGGCGTGCGTGCCCAGCGCGATATGGCGCTGCCGGCCCGACACCAGGTCCAGGACCTCCACGCAGTCGCCGCCGGCCCAGATGTTCTCGTGCCCGCGCACCCGCATCGACAGGTCCGTCAGCAGCCCGCCGCTCTCGCCGAGCGGCAGCCCGGCCTCCCGGGCCAACGCGGTCTCCGGCCGTACGCCGATGCCGAGGATCACCACGTCCGCCGGGTACTCGGCGTCGTCGGTGGCCACGGCGCGGGCCCGGCCGTCCCCGCCGGTGAGGATCCTGGTCACCTCGGCGCCGTTCACGACCGTGACGCCCATGGCGGTCATGGCGTCGTGCACCAGGCGCCCCATGTCCGGGTCCAGGGTCGACATCGGTGCGCTGCTGCTGTTGACGACGGTCACCTCGTACCCGCGGCGCAGCATCGCCTCGGCCATCTCCAGGCCGATGTACCCGGCGCCCACCACCACCGCACGGCGGCCCCGTGTACCGCGCAGCGCGTCGAGGAGCGCCTGCCCGTCGTCCAGGGTCTGCACACCGTGCACTCCGGGCGCGTCGATCCCGGGCAGCGGAGGGCGTGCGGGCCGGGCGCCGGTGGCGATCACCAGCCGGTCGTAGCCGGTCCACTCCACCGCCCCCGAGTCCAGGTCGCGGCTGCGGACCCGGCCGCCGGCGACGTCGACGGCGGTCACCTCGGTGCGCATCCGCACGTCGATCCCGCGGGCCCGGTGCTCCTCGGGCGACCGGGCCACCAGGCGCTCCATGTCGTCGACCTCCCCGCCCACCCAGTACGGGATGCCGCAGGCGGAGAACGACGTGAACCTGCCCCGCTCGAAGGCGACGATCTCCAGGTCGTCCGGCGGCCTGAGCCTACGTGCCTGCGACGCGGCGGACATACCCGCAGCGTCACCCCCGACGACCACCAGCCGCTCGCGCCCCTCAGCTCCACTCATGGCCACACGCTACGGTCCCCCACCTGCGCCCGCCCCAGCAGGGGCACGGGCGGGGCAGGGGGTTCGCCCGGTGCTCCGCGCGGGGCACGGGGGACTGCGCGGGCGGCCTCCACCGGCTGGTGGGGGGCGCGGGGCGGCGGGGGGTTCGCCTGGTGTCCGTGAGGGGCGCGGGGCACTGCGCGGGCGGCTGGCCCCCACCGGCCGGTGGTCCGTCGCGAGACCGCAGGGGGAGGGGCGGGGGTGGTGGTTCTGGTTGGTGGGGGGCGCGGGGTGGCGGGGGGTTCGCCTGGTGTCCGTGAGGGGCGCGGGGGACTGCGCGACCGGCCCCCAACCGGCCGGTGGTCCGTTCGCGAGGCCGCAGGTGGTAGGGGCGGGGGTGGTTCTCGCTGGTGGTGGGGCGCGAGGCGGCGGGGGGTTCGCCCGGTGTCCGTCAGGGGCGCGGGGGACTGCGGGACCGGCCCCCACCTGGCCGGTGGTCCGTCGCGAGGCCGTAGGGGGTAGGGGCGGGGGTGGTTCTCGCTGGTGGTGGGGCGCGAGGCGGCGGGGGGTTCGCCCGGTGTCCGTCAGGGGCGCGGGGAACTGCGCGACCAGCCCCCACCGGCCGGTGGTCCGTCGCGAGACCGCACGGGGCAGAGACCGGGGTGGCCCGCCGCAGGCGCAGGTCCCGCCGCAGGCGGAGGCCCGCCGCAGGCGTGTGCGCGGCCGGCCGCGGGGCCCACCGCACCCCGGGGTGCGGCCCCACGCCGCCCCGCCCGTCGCGCGGGCGAAAGCGGAATGGGAGATACCCACAGGCCCGGACGGCGTGACGGACCGGTCTGAGAGAGTGGGGACATGGCCGGAGCCGAGAGCGCGGCGGGGCCGGGCGCGGGCACGGCGCGGAGAGGAGCGCGGAGATGAATGCGGGCATGGGCGGCCGCCACGTCGTGGTGATCGGAGGCGGCATCACCGGCCTCGCCGCGGCACACCGACTGCTCGCCAGGGGCGCGGCGGTGACACTGCTCGAGGCCTCCCCGCGGCTGGGCGGCAAGCTGCTCGTCGGCGAGCTGGCGGGCGCCCGGGTGGACCTGGGCGCGGAGTCGATGCTCGCGCGGCGGCCCGAGGCGGTCGCGCTGGCCCGGGAGGTCGGCCTCGGCGACCGCCTCCAGCCACCCGCGACGGCCACCGCCGCGCTCTGGACGCGCGGCGCCCTGCGGCCCATGCCCAGGGGCCATGTGATGGGCGTGCCCGCGGACGCCGCGGCGCTCGCCGGCGTGCTCACCGAGGAGGGCCTGCGCCGCATCGAGGAGGACCGCACCCTGCCGCGCACCGAGGTCGGCGACGACGTCGCCGTGGGGGAGTACGTCGCCCGGCGGCTCGGCCGCGAGGTCGTCGACCGCCTGGTGGAGCCGCTCCTGGGCGGTGTCTACGCGGGCGACGCCTACCGCATCTCGATGCGCGCCGCCGTCCCCCCGCTCTTCGAGGCCGCCCGCGCGCACACCTCGCTCACGGAGGGCGTGCGCGAGATCCAGCGCCGCGCGGCCGGGCGGCAGCAGCAGGGCCCGGTGTTCATGGGCATCGAGGGCGGCGTGGGAAGCCTGCCCGCGGCGGTCGCGGACGCGGTACGGGCCGGTGGCGGCGAGATCCTGACCGAGGCCCCGGTCACCGCCCTGCGCAGGGCACGGCCCGCAGCGGGGGCCGGCGGCGCGGCCGGGGACCCGGCGGGCGGCCGGTGGCGGATCACCGTCGGCGGCCCGGCGGGGGCGGGCGGACCGGCCCCGGAGAGCGGACCGGCCGGCCCCGGCCCGGGCGCGACCGGGGCGTGGCCAGGCTCCGGGGAGAGCCCGGGCGGCACGGGCGCCGGCGCTCCCACGGGCCCCGGCAGTGGCTCGGGCGCACCCCCCGCGGGCGCTCCCGGCCGCACCATCGACGCCGACGCGGTCGTCCTCGCCCTCCCCGCCCCCGCCGCCGCCCGCCTGCTGGCCCCCGAGTCACCGGCGGCGGCAGCGGAGCTGAGCCGCATCGAGTACGCGTCGATGGCCCTGGTGACCCTCGCCTACCGCCGTGCGGAGGCGGCGCTGCCCGCCGGCAGCGGCTTCCTGGTGCCGCCGGTCGACGGGCGCACCATCAAGGCGTCCACGTTCTCCGGCCAGAAGTGGTCGTGGGCCGCCGAGGAGGACCCCGGCCTGCTGCTGCTGCGCACCTCGGTCGGCCGCCACGGAGAGGAGGAGGTCCTCGACCGCCCGGACGCCGACCTGGTGGCCGCCTCCCGCCGCGACCTGGGCGCCGCGACGGGGCTCGCCGCCACCCCCGTCGCGTCCGTCGTCACCCGCTGGCACCAGGGCCTGCCGCAGTACCCGGTGGGTCACCAGGCGCGGGTGGCCCGGATACGCGACCAGCTGGCGAAGCTCCCGGGCCTCGCGGTGTGCGGCGCGGCGTACGACGGCGTCGGCATCCCCGCCTGCATCGCCGGCGCCCAGGCCGCGGTGGACCACCTCGCGGGCGACCCGTCCGGCACGGCCGACCTCACCCGGAACCCGGTGCAGAGTCTGCACGGCGGCGCGGGAGAATAGCCCCATGAGTGCTGCTGACCCCGATGCCCGCGAGCCCCAGGCCCCCGAGCGGATCCCGAACGCCGGCAAGAAGGCCAAGGACCTGAACGAGACCATCCGCTACACGCTGTGGTCCGTCTTCCGGCTCCGCGAGGCGCTGCCCGAGGACCGCGCGGCGCACATCGCCGAGGTCCAGGAGCTGTTCGACCAGCTCGCCGCCAAGGACGTCACCATCCGCGGTACCTACGACCTCTCGGCGCTGCGGGCCGACGCCGACCTGATGATCTGGTGGCACGCGGAGAGCTCCGACCAGCTCCAGGAGGCGTACAACCTCTTCCGCCGCACCCGCCTCGGCCGCGCCATGGAGCCGGTCTGGTCGAACATGGCCCTGCACCGCCCGGCCGAGTTCAACCGCTCGCACATCCCGGCGTTCCTCGCCGACGAGTCGCCCCGCGCGTACGTCAGCGTCTACCCGTTCGTGCGCTCCTACGAGTGGTATCTGCTGCCCGACGACGAGCGGCGCACCCTGCTCGCGGAACACGGCAAGATGGCCCGCGGCTTCCCGGACGTGCGCGCGAACACGGTCGCCTCGTTCTCGCTCGGCGACTACGAGTGGATCCTCGCCTTCGAGGCCGACGAGCTGCACCGCATCGTCGACCTGATGCGCCATCTGCGCGGCTCGGAGGCCCGCCGGCACGTGCGCGAGGAGGTGCCCTTCTTCACGGGCCGCCGCAAGCCCATCGCCGACCTGGTGGCCGGGCTCGCCTGACGCCTCCGGCGGCCGGCGCCGTCACACCCGCGTCAGCGCCACCCGGGCCGCCCGCACCATCCGGGTGACCGGATGGCTCGACGGCGGCTTCGGGCCGGAGCGCTCCAGCCACCAGGCCGTCAGGCGGCGCCGGGCGCCCGCCTCGTCCGGGCGGCCGGCGAGGAGCAAGTGCTCGGCGAAGTCGAGCGCGTCGCGCCGGTACCCATCGGTCAACGGACGGGTGTGGGCGTACGAGAGGAAGGCGGCGCGGTAGGCGTCACCGAGGATGCCGGGCAGCTCCGGCGCGACCTTCGCCACGATGTCCGCACGCTTGCCGGCCAGCGCACGGCCCTGCACCGCGAGCCGGGCCCGGTCGAAGCCCTCCGGCGCCGGCGTGCCGGCCACCAGAGAGGAGAGCAGCGCGGCCTGCGCCAGAGCCAGCCGCTGACGCGCGGGGTCGGTGCCCGGTGCGGCCTGCGTGCCGGTGGCGGGCGTGCCGGCCGGGGCTTCCGGTGAGGTGGGCGCACCCGGCGCCGGTGCCCATGCCGGTGCCGGTGTGCGGTGCGTCGTCGCGGTGGTGGAAGCCGCGGCGGCCGTGCCGGCCTCCGGAGCTTCCACCACCGCGCCCCCCGTGGCCGCCTCTCCCCCGAAGGCGGTCTTTCCCCCCGCAGTGGTCCCCTTGGTGGCCAGCCGGCCGTGCCGTGCCGCCGTGACCGTCTCGCGGATCGTCCGGAGTTCGGCCTCCAGCTCGGCCGGGGCCGGGAAGTTCTCGTCGCGCTCCAGGAGGACGCCGGGCGGGGCCATCCGCGCGGCCAGGTCGGCGAGGATGCCGAGCACCGGGCGGGGGACCGGGTGGGCGTGGCTGTCGTGCCAGACGCCGTCCCGCTCGAAGCCGCCCGCCACGTGCACGTAGGCGATGGCCTCCACGGGCAGTTCGTCGAGGGCCGTCGCGGGGTCCTCGCCGCGGTTGACGTGGTTGGTGTGCAGATTGGCCACGTCGATCAGCAGCCGCACACCGGTGCGCTCCACCAGCTCCGAGAGGAACCGGCCCTCCGTCATCTCCTCGGCCGGCCACGAGAACAGGGCCGCGATGTTCTCCACCGCGAGCGGCACCGGGAGGGCGTCCTGGGCGATCCGGATGTTCTCGCAGAGCACGTCCAGCGCGTCCCGGGTGCGGGGCACCGGCAGCAGGTGGCCCGCTTCCAGCCGCGGCGACGCGGTCAGCTCGCCACCGGCCCGCACGAAGGCGATGTGCTCGGTGACCAGCGGAGACCCGAGGGCCTCGGCACGCGCGGCGAGATCGGAGAGCCGCCCGGGGTCGGGCCGCTCGGCGCCGCCGAGTCCGAGGCCGACGCCGTGCGGCACCACGGTCACGCCGCGTTCGCGCAGGCGCAGCAGGGAGTCGGGGAGGTGGTCCGGACAGAGGTTCTCGGCGACGGCCTCGACCCAGTCGACGCCGGACATCCGCTCCACCGCCTCGGCGATCTCGGGCCGCCAGCCGATCCCGGTCCCCAGCTGCTCCATGTGCCCTCCCCCTTCGTCTCCTTCGTCGTTGCCGTCCGGCCGGTCCTCTCCCTGTCTCCGCCGTGCGGCCGGTTCACGCCGTGTCCCCGCCGGGCCGGCGGGGACCGGCGCCCCGCCCCGAGCCCCCCGTGCCCGGGGCGCGCCGCATCGCCGCGCCGGACCTGTGCCGCGCCGTGACGTTGTCATGACCAGGGTGGCGGCCTGCGAATCGTCGGTGCGCGCCTTCAGAGGAACATTTGAGCTTTGCGGCCGGACGCTGCCGTCGTGCGGTGGAAGTGGTGCGGTGCCCCTGGGGCCCCGGCCGTCGCGGTGCCGTACTTCGACGCGCCACGATCCGTGCGGGCCGCATGGCCGCGGTGCGCCGCAGCGCCGACGCGTTGCGTGCGCAGGGCCTCCGCCATCTCGACGGTGCCGATGCCGAGAATCCCCGGTGGCTCGGGTGGCTCGGGTGGCTCGGCGGCCTCGGGGCGAGGCGGCCGCCGTGCCGCTGCCCGGCGCGCCGCGTTCCCCTGGCGCGCAGCCGCGTTACGGCCGCCGGGTGCCGGACAGGCCCGTCACCCGGTGATGGCCCTCGACCGCCACCGTGTCGCCGGGCGCGATCTCCGTGAAGCCCGCGTCGCGCACCACCGGCGTCCCGCTTGCCGTGACGGTGCGCCAGTGGGCGGGGTCGGCGGTGCGCACGGAGAGGGGGAAACCGGCCTGGCGCCACGCCGTGCGCTCCGGCTCGGACAGGTCCCACCAGGCGAGTTGGGCGCCGTGCCCGGCCTGGGCCATGGCCTTGCCCGCGGTCATATCGACATGCGGACTTATCCACAGCACGGGGGCCGCGGGGTCGGGCTCGCCGGGCGGCTCCGGGTCGTCGAGCTGGGTGCCGGAGACCTGGAGCCGGGCCAGTTCCTTCGGCCAGCCGTCCAGCGGGACCGGGGGGAAGACCCGTATCTCGGCGCTCCGTCCGGTGACCGTGATGCCGTCCAGCGCGCCCGCGCGACGCCATTCGGCGCCGCGCGCCCGGCGCACCACCTTCCGGATCCGGGCGTCCTGCCAGTCCCGCACGGCCTGCGCCCAGAGCCCCGCGCCGAGGGACCGCGGGTCGCTGAGCATCACCAGCACCGCACGGGCCGCGGTCTCCAACGCGTCGGTACGGGCCGGGGGAGCGGCGCGCTCGATCCGTACGACCAGCGGCAGCACGAACTCCCGCGCCTCGTCGCGCGCCGACCCGACGTCCTGGAACGGGCTGTCCCGGCCGTCGTCCAGCCCCTCGGCCACCCGCGGCGCCGCGCTGTCCCCACCCGTGTTCTCACTGGCGTTCTCACTGGTCACGCGTCCAGTCTGCCAGCAACTCGCGCGGCTCCCGCAGCCCCGGCCCCCGTCTCCTTCCGGTGGCTTCCGGCCTCGTGGCGCACGGCTCCGTGGCCGTCGGCCCCATGGCTTCCGGCTCCGTCGTCTGCGGACCTCGGCCTCCGGCCGGCTGGCTCCCGGCCCGCGGTTACGGTGGGAGGGCCGTGCGGACGTGCGGTCGGTACGGAGGGGTGGCCGGTGCGGGCCCGCCGGTCGTCCGACCCATGGCCATGGCCTACCTGGCCTACGGCTTCGGACGTTCCGGGGCGGACGCCTGTGGGCGCGCCGGACACGCGCCGCGCCGGACACGCGCCGCGCCGGACGCGTACCGGACGCGTTCCGGCGGCACGTGCGGAGCCCCGGCGCCGCCGCGCACGTCCTTCCGCCCGCCCCTGAAGCCCACCGGGATCACCGGAACCGGCCCGTCCACGGCGTCGCTTGGCGTTGTCCGTCCCGGGCGCCAGGATGGGGCGCATGACGCGTGCTCACGTCTCCCGCCCCAGCGGTCCGGGCCGCCGCTCCCCGGGCCGCAACGCCCCGGACCGCACCCGCGACCCGATGGCCGCCCGTGTCCGGCTGGACGGGGCCGGCCGCCGGTACGGCCTGCGGGGCCCGTGGGTGCTGCGCGGGGTAGACCTGGAGGTGCCCGCCGGGGCACTGCTGAGGATCGACGGCGTGAACGGCAGCGGCAAGTCGACGCTGCTGCGCCTGCTCGCCGGCATCGACGCACCCAGCGAGGGCCGAGTCACCGGCCGTCCGCGCACCGCCTACGTACCCGAGCGCTTCCCGGCCCAGCTGCCCTTCACCGCCGAGGGATACCTGATCCACCTCGGCCGGGTGCACGGCCTCACCCGCGCCGCCGCTGAGCGTGGCGCCGCCCGGTGGCTGGAGCGTTTCGGCGCCGCGCAGCACCTGCGCACACCGCTGTCCGAGCTGTCCAAGGGCAGCAGCCAGAAGGTCGCCGTCGCCCAGGCGCTGCTCGCCGAACCGGACCTGCTGCTGCTCGACGAGGCCTGGACAGGACTGGACACCGCCGCCCGCGCGGAATTCGACGCCGCCGTCCTCGAACGCACCGCCGCGGGCTGCGCCGTCGTCTTCGTCGACCACGACCCCCACCGGCTCGCGGGTCTGCCCGACGCGACGTACATGGTGGCGGACGGCACCCTGCACCGCCGGGTGACCGCGGCCCCCGTCCCGTCCGTCACCGTCGAGACCCTCGCCCCTCCGGGCGCCGACCCGGCCGCGCCGCCGCCCGTCGGCCCGCTCCCGGTCACGCGCACGCCCTCCGGTGCTCTCCGGCTGACGGTGCCCGCCACCGATTCGGACGCCGTCCTCCGCGGCCTGTTGACCGCACGGCCGCCGTGGCACGTGGTCTCGGTGACGCCGACGAGGACCGCCCCCGAAGCGCCCACCGTGCCGCCGGCCACCCCGGTGGTGACGCCGACCACGGGGGAACCGTCTGCGAGGAACGGAACCACCGGGAGCAGCGGGAGCCTTGGGAATACCGGGAGCCTCGGGAGTGCCGGGGACGCCGAACACGGCAGGGCCACCGGGGGCTTCGGGAGCACCGGGAGTACTGGGAACGCCGAACACGGCGGTGCCACCGGGGGCGGAGGCACCGGGAGAGCCGGAAGCACCGAAGCCGGCGGAAGGACCGGAAGCGCCGAAAACACCGGAAGCACCGAAGCCGGCGGAAGGACCGGGAGCACCGGGAGCACCGGAGGCGCCGCGGACACCGGAAGCACCGGAGGTGCCGCAAGCAGGGCGCCCCTCACGCCCGCGCCGCGCACCGCCCCCTCCGTGCCGGCCCCGGCGACGGACGGAGGCGCCGCGTGAGCGCGCTGCTCCACTACCACTTCGCCCTGCTGGTGCGTTCCCAGCGCTGGCTGCCGCCGCTCTTCCTCTACGCCGTCTTCCTCGGCGTCGGCGTCAGATCCGGCCAGCCCGTGCTGGACAGCCTGGGATATGCGGCCGCCTGCCTGCTGCCCGTGGCGGCCTGGCTGGCGCGCATCTGCGTGACGAACGAGCCGCCCGCGGCGCGCGGTTGCGTGGCCGCGCCCGCCGGCCCGGGTCGGGCGCACCTCGCCTCGCTGCTGGTCGCGTTCTGCACGGCGGCGCTGCTCGGCACCGTGGCCGTCCTGCTCATCACCGCGATCAGCGACCCGGCGAGCAGTGACCACCAGGTGCCGGTGCCCAAGGTGCCCGCCGCCGGCGCCGGGCTGCTCGCCATGCTGGCCTGCGCCCTGCTGGGCACCGCGGTCGGGGCCGTCACCAGCAGGCCGCTGCTGCGCACCACGGGGCGTGCCGTGCCGGCGCTGGTGCTGGCCGTGATCCTGGCGCTGGTCCTGGCGGGTTCGCCGGCCCGGCAGGCCCTCACGGACATGGTCACCGGTTCCCAGGACGGCGCGATCCGTGTGCCGCTGCTGCCCTTCGTCGCGGGCGCCGTCATCGCCGGCGCGGCCACCGCCGTGGCCTGTGCGCTGACCTCCCGCCGCGACTGAGGGCCGACCTCCCGCCGCGACTGAGGGCCGTCGGCCGGGGGCCGTGCCCGCGGCTCCCCGCCGACGCGTGGCAGCGCCGGTGACGACCGTCGCGTCGACCGGCGCCCTCCCGTGGCGGTCCCGAGGCCGCCGCCCGGCACCCGGCGGGCGCAGTGCGGGCGTGCCCCGCCGCTCTCATCCGGAGCACGCCGTGCGCTGCGCCTCCTGCCACTCGCACACCGGGCAGAGCGTGATGCCCCGGTGGCTCTCGGGGTACTCCGTGGTGGCCCGGCACAGCACGCACTCCGCGTACGGCGGCCCGGCCGTCTCGCCCGCCGGGGCCCGGCCGACCGTACCGGTCCCACACTCGTCCGCCACGTCCTGCTCCCTCCGCGCTTTGTGCCCTGTGCCTGCCCGCGCCCCTCGACGCTCTCGGTGGCTCACCGTCAGACGCACCCGTGGCTCACCGGCACGACACGCCTGTGGCTCACCAGCAGCCACACCTGCCTTAACGGTCCTCACCAGGAATCTCTTCCCCGTCTCTCCGCCACGGCGAGCTCTCCGCCACCGCGAGTGGGCGCTCCCCCGCCGCCAGAGGGCGCGGTCCCGGTGCCGTACGTGCGCCGGGACCGGCCCCGTACCGGGACGGCGGGGCGTGCCCGCGCCGGGTATCCGCTCTCCGTTCAGTCCTCCGCGGGAGGCCGGGCGGCCGGGACCGTCGGCACGGGGAGGTCCCGGGCCTCGCGGGCCAGGGCGGTGAGGCGGGACAGGGCGCGGAGGTACTTCTTCCGGTAGCCCCCGGCCAGCATCTCCTCGCCGAAGAGCAGGTCGAGCGGCTCGCCCGCGGCGAGGACGGGCACCTGCCGGTCGTACAGCCGGTCGGCGAGGACCACGAGCCGCAGCGCCGCCGCCTGGTCCGCCACCGGGCGCACCCCGGTGAGACAGAGGGCCGTGACCCCGTCGAGCAGCGCACCGTAGCGGCTCGGATGCAGCCCGGCCAGGTGCCCGAGCAGCCGCGGGAAGTCGTCGAGACAGGCCCCGGGCAGGGTGTGCGCCGCCCTGACGACCTGCTCCGGCGGTACCGGCGGCGGGGCGGGCGCCGACCCGCGGTGGCGGTGGTCGGACCCGTCGATGCGGAACGTCCGGAACCGTGCCGCGAGGCCCTGGATCTCACGGAGGAAGTCCCCGGCAGCGAACCGGCCCTCGCCGAGCCGGCCGGGCAGCGTGTTCGAGGTGGCGGCGAGCGCCACGCCAGCCTCGCCGAGCCGGTCGAGCAGGGACGAGACGAGAACGGTGTCCCCGGGGTCGTCGAGCTCGAACTCGTCGATGCACAGCAGCCGGTGCCCGCTCAGCGCCCGTACCGTCTCCCGGAAGCCCAGCGCACCCACCAGATGCGTCAGCTCGGAGAAGGTGCAGAAGCCCTTGCGCTCGACGGGAACCGGGACGGCGTGCCAGAGCGCGGCGAGCAGGTGCGTCTTGCCGACCCCGAAGCCGCCGTCCAGGTACACGCCGCCAGGACCCGCCGGCGGTGCCGTCCGCGCCCCGAACCAGCGGCGTCGCCCCGACCGCCCCGATCGCCCCGACCGCCCCGATCGCCCCGACCGCCCATCGCCGGAGCCGCCGACCTCCGCCGCGAAGGCGCTGAGCGCCTGTACGGCCGCCGCCTGGCTGGGGATCCCGGGATCCGGCACGTATGTCGCGAAGCGTGCGGAGCCGAAGCGCGGCGGCGGCACCAGCTCGGCGACCAGCCGGTCCGCCCCGGCCTCGGGCACGCGGGCGGACAGCGACGCCGGCTCCAGGGCGGGCCGGGGGCCGTTCTCGGGGGAGGCGGCGGACCATGACACGCTTCCCCAGCGTAAGCACCGTGCGAGACTGCACGGCATGCGACGACTCTTCCCTGTGACCGAGGAGACACCAGACAGGACGGGGCGTCGGGGGGCACGGGAGCGGACCCCGGGCGCGGGGGAGACCGGGGGACCCGGGGCGCCGCCGGGGGCCGGGGCACCCGGAGAGCCCGGGGAACCCGGAGCGTCCGGCGAGCCCACGGGGCTTCTGGGACCCGGTGCCGACGCGGTGGCGGAGCCGAGGACGGCGCCGGGCGCCACGGCCGGTACCGGCCCGGAGCCCGCGCCCGCACGGCCCGCGACGCCCGGACGCCCGGCGGACCCGGAGAGCCCCGAGTGGGGATTCGACGAACTCGCCGACGCGTACGCATACCCGGAGCCGGAGCCGGAGCCGGAGCCGGAGCCGGAGCCGGAGCCGGGGCAGGGGCAGGGGCCGGGGGCGGGGCAGGAGCCCGGGCGGAGGGGGCCCGGGGAGACGCTGTCCGGCCGCCGGGACGGGGGCGCGAAGCGCCGGGAAACGGGCACGGGGAGCTGCGCGACCAGCCCCGAGGGGCCGTCACCCGGCGACGAGACAGCGAGGGGCTCACAGCGGAGCCGCAGCGCAGAGGCGGGGAGTGGCCGCGCCCCAACCCGGGACGCCCCGGACGCCCCGGACGCCCCGGATATCCGGGATGTACCGGACCGCAGGAGCACCCCGGACGCCTGGTCCCGGGAGCAGGACCGGACCCGGAACCGGACCCGGGCGGGGGGCGCCGCCCCCCGCCCCTGGCTGCGCGCCAACATGGTCTCCAGCCTCGACGGCGCAGGCGAGCACGACGGCCGCTCGCAGCCCCTCTCCAGCCCCGCCGACATGCGCGTCTTCGGAGTGCTGCGGGCCCTCGCCGACGTCGTGATCGTCGGCGCGGGCACCGTGCGCGACGAGGGGTACCGTCCGGCACGCGCGCGCCAGGCGTTCGCGGCTCGCCGGGCGGCGGCCGGCCAGGGCCCCGCGCCCGCCATCGCGGTGGTGAGCGCCGGCCTGGATCTGGACTTCTCCCGGCCGCTGTTCACCGACCCGCTGGTGCCGACGCTGGTCGTCACCGGGGCCGGGGCACCGGCCGACCGGCTGGCCGCCGCGCGCGCGGCCGGCGCACAGGTGGTGATCGCGGGCGCGGGCGCCGGCGCGGAGCCGTCGCAGGTGGTGCGGGCGCTGGCCGAGCGCGGCCACCGGCGGCTGCTGCTGGAGGGCGGGCCACGGCTGCTGGGCCAGTTCGTGGCAGCCGGCGTGCTCGACGAGCTCTGCCTGACCCTGTCCCCGGTGCTCACCGCGGGCCGGGCCCCGCGCATCGCGGAAGGGCCGCGCGTCACGGTGCCGCACCGCTTCGAACTGGTTTCCATCCTGGAGGAGGACGGCTTCCTCTTCACCCGGTACCGCCGGGCGGCGGAATCCCCCGAGCCGTAGTGCCCCACCGCCGGGACAATTCCACTAACACAACGGTCGGAAAATGTCGATGGCGTTAGCGGAATGGTCGTCGCGACATACCCGAATAGGTGAACGTGGCGCGTGTGTTCCCCCTGGGCGACACGCACAATCGATCATACGAGTCATGCCTGTCGGGCCATCTCGACCGGCTCGACCAGCCACTTCGGCCGCTGCACCCGCTCCGGGTGGCAAGGAGGACGAGAAGTTCCGCATTGCCGTTGCCGGGCACACGGAAAGACACCGCGTGTGTGTGCCCAAGGGGCAGGATGGTTTCCGCAGGGGCCTGACGAGGGCGGGCCCGAGGAGGAGAGGGGCGTCTGTCGTGTTCACGAGCGTACTGATGATCGAGAAAGCCCTGACATCCGCCGACGTCGAATTCGTCACCACATTGCACGGAGACGAGGGCGTCTCCTTCCAGGTGATGCTGCAGCCCCGTGGCGATCAGGCCGACCGGCTGCTGAGAGCCATCGACGACGTGGCGATGGGCGAGCTGGACGAGGCGGCGCACGAGCCCCCGTCGTCCGCGGGCCGGGACACCGAGGGCCAGGCCGAGCAGGCCCTGGAGGTCTCGCTGGCCGCGCTGCACGCGGCGGGCTGCGAGGCGGAGGGGCGGCTGATCGAGGACCACCCGCTGGACGCGCTGAAGTCGCTGGTGGAGGAGGCCGACGCGGACGAGGTGATCGTGCTGACCGATCCGCACTATGTGGAGGAGTTCTTCCACCGCGACTGGGCGTCGCGGGCCCGCCACAAGGTGGGCGTTCCGGTGCTGAAGCTCTTCTCGCACAGCAAGGCGTAGGGCGCCCGCACCCCAGGCCGCCCCGCCCCGCAGGAACTCCGCACGCCCGCACGCCCGCAGGTCCGCACCCCACGTGCCCGGACCGGCCCGGCCCCCCGCCACCCCCGCAGACCGCCCGCCGGCACGCCCCGTTCGCGCCCATACGCCCCTCCGCGCACGCAGACCCGCGTACGCCTCCGCCGCGTACGCATCCCGCGCCACGACTCGCGCCAGCCCCCCTTCTGCCCGGCACACATCCGCCCCCGCGGACAGCCGTACCTCCGCGCAGGTCTCCGTATCCCCCGCGCCACACCTGACCGCGCCCCTCGACGGTCCCCGGCCGGCCCCGGGATGCCCACCGCGCACCCACCTCCCCCCGACGCCGGGGACTGAACGAGCCCCGCGCCGCAGGTCGTACCGGCCCCGCGCCGCAGACCGAACGAGCCCATGCCGCAGGCCGTACGGGCCCCCGCGCCGCAGGCCGGACGGGCCCCCGCGCCGCAAACCGTACGAGCCCGCGCCGCATGCCCTCGCGGTCCCGCGCCGTATGCCGTGGGCGCCGGTCGCGGCGGTCCGGGACCCGAGGGCATAGGCTGGGCCCGCCCGTGGGCGTCCCGCGTGCGGGCACCGATGCGACCGGCCCCGTGGCCCCGCCCCGTACGCGCGCGTACGCACCCCGTGCCGTACCGCCCGCACACACCGCGAAGGCCCCGGCCCCGCACCGTCCGCCCGACCGTCCGTCCGTCCGTCCGTCCATGACCATCCACAGAACCGTCCGCACACACGCACCTGGAGAGACACGCATGGCACCCGGCCTTCCTGCCGAGCTGACCCGACCGCACTTCATCGGCATCGGCGGCGCCGGAATGTCAGGCGTCGCGAGGGTCCTGGCCGAGCGCGGCGCGGCCGTCACGGGCAGTGACACACGGGCGTCCGCGACCGTACAGGCCCTGCGCGAGCTGGGCGCGACCGTGCACATCGGGCACGACCCGGAGCACGTGGCGCCGGAGGCGAGCTGCGTCGTCGTCTCCTCGGCGATCCGGGCGGACAATCCGGAGCTGGTCCGCGCCGCCGAGCTGGGCATCCCGGTCCTGCACCGCGCGGACGCGCTCGCCGCCCTGATGACGGGCCTGCGGCCGATCGCCGTGGCCGGCACCCACGGCAAGACCACGACCACCTCCATGCTGGCGGTGGCGCTGACGTCCCTGGGCCTCGACCCGACGTACGTCATCGGCGGCGACCTGGACGCGCCGGGTTCCAGCGCCCACCACGGCAAGGGCGACATCTTCGTGGCGGAGGCGGACGAAAGCGACCGCAGCTTCCACAAGTACGCGCCCGAGGTCGCCGTCGTCCTCAACGTGGAACTCGACCACCACACCACCTACGCGTCCATGGACGAGATCCACGACGCGTTCGTGACCTTCGCGGGCCGGATCGCCGACGGCGGGACGCTCGTCGTGTCCGCCGACCACGAGGGGGCCCGGGAGCTGACGCGCAGCCTGCCCGAGGGGCCCCGTGTGGTGACGTACGGTGCGGCGGCCGACGCGGACGTGCGCGTGCTGTCCGTGCGGCCGCAGGGGCTGCGCAGCGAGGTCACGGTGCTGATGGACGGTGCCGAGCTGACCTTCACCGTCTCCGTGCCGGGCCGGCACTACGCGCACAACGCCGTGGCGGCGCTCACCGCGGGCGTGGCGCTGGGCGTCCCGGCCGCCGACCTCGCCCCCGCACTCGCCTCCTACACCGGTGTCAAGCGCCGCCTCCAGCTCCGCGGCGAGCAGGCGGGGGTGCAGGTCATCGACTCCTACGCACACCACCCCACCGAGATGACGGCGGACCTGGAGGCGATCCGCGGCGCGGCGCCCGACGGCCGCGTCCTGGTGCTCTTCCAGCCGCACCTCTTCTCCCGCACCCAGCAGCTCGGCACCGAGATGGGCCAGTCCCTCGCCCTCGCGGACGCCTCGGTGGTCCTGGACATCTACCCAGCTCGCGAGGACCCGGTTCCCGGCGTCACCAGCGACCTGATCACCGCCCCGGCCCGGGCGGCCGGCGCGGACGTCACCGCCGCGCACGACAAGGAGACGGCCGTGGAACTGATCGCGGGAATGGCGAAGCCCGGTGATCTCGTTCTCACCATGGGCGCGGGTGACGTGACGGAGCTCGGGCCCGAGATCCTGACCCGCCTGTCGTCTCTGTCGAAGTGAGGGGCCGAACCACCATGGCGTACGACGTCGAGAAGCTGGACGAGCAGTGGCGCGCGGAGCTGAACCCCGCGGAGTACGCGGTC
The DNA here is from genome assembly GCF_057320905.1 of Streptomyces sp. DSM 116793. Classification (NCBI taxonomy): domain Bacteria; kingdom Bacillati; phylum Actinomycetota; class Actinomycetes; order Kitasatosporales; family Streptomycetaceae; genus Streptomyces; species Streptomyces sp. DSM 116793. Next base: position 7,476,781 of record NZ_CM170494.1, read on the forward strand.
CTGCGCCAGGCCGGCACAGAGCCCGCTTTCACAGGCGAGTACACCGACACCAGGACCAAGGGCGTGTACTCCTGCCGCGCCTGCGGCGCGGAGCTGTTCACGTCGCGTGAGAAGTTCGAGTCGCACTGCGGCTGGCCGTCCTTCTACGACCCCAAGGACACCGACGCGGTCGAACTTCTCGACGACCGCTCCCACGGTATGGTCCGCACCGAGGTCCGCTGCGCCCGCTGCGGCTCCCACCTGGGCCACGTCTTCGTGGGCGAGGGTTACCCCACGCCCACGGACCAGCGGTACTGCATCAACTCGATCTCACTGCGGCTGACCCCGGACGAGGAGTAGACCCCGGACGGGGAGCAGGGAGACCGACGCGCCGCCGGGGACCCGCGCACGCCACGGCACACCTGACCGCAGGCCCGGGCCCCGGCAGGAGCCGCCTCAGGGTTCCCGGCGGGTCCGGTCATGCGGTTCGGGCATGCGGGACCAGCTCACCGGGTCGCGGCCCCGGCGCCCCCGTCCGACGTGTCCCGCGGTGACGCGTAGCGGAGTTCCAGGTCGTCGTAGTGCTCCTTGGCGACCAGGCGCTGGCGTTCGCTGAAGGGGACGAGGTCCGCCTCGGCTCCGTCGAGGGTGCCGTTGTCGCGGAGTCCACGCAGGACGACCTGCATCCCGTGCACCGAGGCTTGCAGTGCGGCGTTGGCGTAGAGGACGACGGCGAACCCCAGCGCGTGCAGTTCGGCGCGGGGCAGCATCGGTGTCTTGCCGCCCTCGACGATGTTGGCGATCTTCGGCACGCCGGGGGCGAGCTTCCCGACGGCCCGCAACTCCTCCGTGTCGCGCACGCCTTCCACGAAGAGCATGTCGGCGCCGGCCGCGACGTAGGCGTCGGCGCGCCGGAGAGCTTCGGGCAGACCCAGCGCGGCCCGGGAATCGGTGCGCGCGACGATCACCGTGGCCGGGTCGCGCCGGGCCTCGGCCGCGGCCCGGATCTTCTGGACCATCTCCTCGGCGGGGATCACGAGCTGGCCGTCGAAGTGGCCGCAGCGCTTCGGGCTGACCTGGTCCTCCAGCTGGATCGCGGCGGCGCCGGCGCGTTCCAGGGTGCGGATGGTGCGCGTCAGGGTGACCGCGTTGCCGAATCCGGTGTCGGCGTCGACCATCAGGGGCAGCGCGGTGACCTCGGAGACGGCCGTGACATGGGCGGCCAGCTCGGGCAGGGATATGAAGCCGAGGTCCGGGAGACCGAGGTAGGTGTTGGTGATGCCGGCCCCGGTGATGTAGGCGGCCTCGAAGCCCAGGTCCTCGACGACGCGCGCGGCCAGCGCGTTCGGCACACCGGGCAGCAACAGGCCCTCCGGCCTGCCGGCCAACCGCCTCAGCCGGTCGCCGGGGGTGAGGGTATCGGGCATCGTCGGGTCCTCTCGGTTTCGTGCGGCCGGGGCCGGTCGCGGTCAGGGCCGGGCGCCGGTTGCCGGGCGCCGGGTGTGGTCAGGGCCGGGCGCCGGGCGCGGTGGGCGGCACGGCGGGGCCGAGGCCGGCGACGTTCTCGGTCATGGCGGTCAGGATGTTCCGCAGGCTGTTGGCGATGTGGAGCGCGGTGGCCTCGGCGGCGGCGGTCTCGTTCCCAGCGGCGATCGCGGCGCAGATGGCCACGTGCTCGTCCACCGTCTGGCGCATCCGGGCGGGGCTCTGCCGGGCCATCTGCCGGAGGCGCTCGATGTGGCCGCAGATCCCCTGAAGGGCGTCGACGAGATAGGGGTTGCGGGTGTGTGCCTGGACGGCGGTGTCCAGCTTCGCGATCAGCTCGTAGTAGCGGCCGTAGTCGCCCGAGACCGCGGCGTCGTCGAGAGCGTCGCGTTCGGCCTCGAAGGAGTTCGAGAGGTCGGTGAAGGCCCGGCGGTCGGCGTCGCGTGCGCACAGCCGCGCGGCGTACGGCTCCAGGGCCTCGCGCATCTGGAAGTGGTGCACGACGTCCTGCAGGGTGATCTCGCTCACCACGGCCCCCCGGCCGGCGCTGATCTTGACCAGGCCCTCGCGTGCGAGCCGGTGCAGGGCCTGGCGCAGCGGTGTCCGTGAGACCTCCAGCTCCCGGGAGACGCGTATCTCGCTGAGGTGCTGGCCCGGAGGCAGCTCCCAGCGCACGATCTGGTCGCGCAGCCGCTGGTAGGCGAGTTCCGCCTGACTGAGTCCCTGCGAACCGGTCGATCCCACCCGAAGCTCCCGTCGACGTCTCATTGACAACCGCGGCCCTGATTGTACACAGTCTGACATCTCATTTACATGCAGTCTGTATACAAGCTGGAGGCAGGGATGGATACACCGGCGCCACCGCAGTCGCCGCCCGTCGGTCTGGGCCAGGGCCGCGCGTTCCGCCGTACCGTCGGTGCCGCGGTCGTCGGGAACGCGCTCGAATGGTTCGACTGGTCGACCTATTCGACGTTCGCGGCCCTGTTCGGGCCGCGGATCTTCGGTTCGAGCGGGGACACCGCCCTGCTCAGCGCCTTCGCGGTGTTCGGCGTGGGCTTCGTGATGCGCCCGCTCGGAGGGCTGCTGCTCGGCCGGTTCGCGGACCGGAGGGGGCGGCGCCCGGCGCTGATCCTGTGCATCTGCCTGATGGCCGTCGGCTCCCTCGCGATCGCGCTGTGTCCCACCTTCGACCAGGCCGGCGTGGGCGCGGCGGTGATCCTCACCGCCGCGCGGCTGGTGCAGGGGCTCTCGGTGGGCGGCGACTACGGAGCGAGCCCGGTGATGCTGAGCGAGGTGGCGGACCCACGGCGGCGCGGGCTCGTCAGCAGCCTGCACTACGTCAGCCTGACCGCGGGGCTGATCTCCGCGTCGGTCGTCGGATGGGTGCTCAGCGCCCTGCTGACCGAGGGACAACTGGCGTCCTGGGGTTGGCGGATACCGTTCCTGCTCGGTGCGTTGGCCGCGCTGTGGGGCCTGTACGTGCGCCGCTCGGCGGAGGAGTCACAGGAATTCCTCCGCTCCCGCCGGACGGAGGAGCCCACCGCCGGCGCGGCGGGGGCGCCACACGGGGGGAGGGGCGCCGTCAACGTACTGAAGGTCATCGGGATGACCGCGCTCGGGTCCATGACCTTCTGGACCCTGACCTCCTACCTGCCGAACCACGCGCAGGCCCGGATCCCGGAGGGCTCGGTGTTCGCGGCGAGCACCTGCGCCCTCGTGGTGTTCCTGCTCGTCCAGCCGGCCACCGGCTGGCTGTCGGACCGCATCGGGCGCAAGCCCCTGCTGGTGGGCTACTCCGCCGGGTTCGCCGTGCTCGCCTACCCGCTGTTGCAGGGGATCCGCCCGGAGAGCGGCCTCGCGCTGTTCGGTGTCATGACGCTGGGGCTCGTGGTCTTCTCCGGCTACGGCGCGCTGTCGGCCGCCTTCCTCGCCGAGCAGTTCCCGGCGCGGTTCCGCTCGACGGGGACGGGCATCGCGCACAACGTGTCCTCCGCGCTGTTCGGCGGCACGGCACCCTATCTCCTGACGAGTCTGGGGAAGGCCGGTCACACCGGCTGGTTCGTCGGGTACGTGGTGGTCGCCGCGGTGGTGGCGGGCCTGCTGTTCTCCCGGATCCCCGAACTGGCCGGCAGGGAGCTGCCGCTGTGACGCCGCTGACCGGCGTGGACTGCCACGCCCACGTGCTCAGGAAGAACGTGCCGCTGGCCGCGGAGCGGCACTCCGGGCCGGCGCGGGACGCGCCCGTGGAGGAGTACCTCGGGCTCCTGGACGCCGCCGGGTTGTCCCATGGGGTGCTGACCGCGCCCAGCTTCTACGGCACGGACAACACCGTGCTGCTGGACGCCCTCCGGGCCGCTCCGGAGCGGCTGCGCGGAACCGTGTCGGTGTCCCCGACGGCGCCGGTGGACCTGGGCGGCCTCGCCGCGCGGGGGGTCGTGGGGATCCGGCTGAACTGGAGCAGGCGCCGCCGCTTCCCCGATCCGTCGGCACCGGCCTACCGGGAGCTCTTCGCCCGGGCGGCCGAGCACGGGCTGCACGTCGAGGTCATGATCGAGGACGAGCACCTGGCCACGGTGGGCTCGGCGGTCCTGGCGGCCGGGGCCTGCCTGGTGGTGGACCACCTGGGCCTGCCGGGCGCGGCCGGGTCGGCGTTCCTGACCCGGGCGCTGGCGACGGGTTCGGTCTGGGTGAAGCTGTCCGCGCCGTACCGCTGGCCGTCACCGGATCGGGCGCTGGAGGTCGTCACGTCGCTGACCGAGAGGTTCCCGCACCGGCTGGTGTGGGGCAGCGACTGGCCCTGGGTCTCCCACGAGGACGTGGCCGGAGACTTCCGCGGCTGCCTGAGCCTGCTCGACGAGTGGGTACCCGACCGCTCCCTGCGGGAGGCCGTCCTGCGGGACAACCCCGCGGAACTGCTCGGCCTGGGGTAGCACGGCGCTGGTCGTCCGGGCGTTCCCGGACCCTGGCATGAGCGCCGGCGGCCGCCCGCGGCGGGACGTGCTCCCGGTAGCGGCGCGGCGCGATGCCGAAGATCCGGGCGCCGCGCACACGCAGGCCGTCGCCTGCGGGGCGCCGTCCGCCGGGCGAGGGCGAGGGCGAGGGCGTCGCGCGGTGCGGGTGTTCCGCGCGTCCCGGGCGCCGCCCCGCGGGGTGGCCGCACCTCGCTCCCGCCACGCGCAGGCGCGGGGCGACCGCGGCGGGCGCCACCCGGCCGAGGTAGTGGAATATTCAACCAGTGGTCCTCGTTGCCGGCACCGAAGGAGGTCATGAGTGGACATCACATACGACGCCCCCCAGCCCGCGTACTACTCCCACGGAACGGCGGCGGAGCGCTGGGAGCGCGCGCAGCTGTTCTTCGGCGCCAAGGACTACGCCGCCGCGGCCCGGGTCCTCGACGGCTTGGTCGCGGAGGTGCCGGAGCAGACCGGACCGCGCCTGCTGCTGGCGCGTGCCTACTACCACTCGGCCCAGCTGCGCCGAGCCGAAGCCGAGCTGCGCGTCATCGTGGAACGCGACCCGGTGGAGCACTACGCCCGGCTGATGCTCGGCCGCACCCTCGAACGCCAGGGCCGCTCCGAGGAGGCGGAGTCGCACCTGCGGGTCGCCGCGGCGCTGTCGGGCGACTTCGACCGGATCTGAGCCGGCCGCGCCACCCGGGCGGCCCAGGGACCGGCGACTCCACGCGTTCCCCGTCGTCACACGGTGTGGGGGACGGCGCTGCCGCCCGCACGGGCGGGTGCGGGCGGCAGCGTGGGGATGGGTGACGAAGGCGGTTACGGCCCGGAGACCAGCTTCGTCACCTGGTGCGAGGAGTTGGCCGCCTCGCCGGTGTCGTTGATGACGTGGCTGATCGTGCCGGTGCCGCCCAGGGACACCGTGACCAGGTCGTGGAAGCGCACGCCCGAGGTGACGGGGACCTCGAAGGAGTGGGCCTCCACGACACCGGGGTTGGTGCTGAAGAAGGCGTAGCTGCCGAGCCCCCACGCCTCGTGGCTGGTGACGCCCGCCCCCACCTTGTAGGCGGGGTAGCCCTGGGTGCCGCCGTTCATCCACGCCGACTGGTTCGGCGGGTCGTAGGGCAGCTCGTTCTGGAAGAAGTACGTGCGCCCGCCGTTGCCGTTCCAGATGACCTGGGTCTTCTGGTAGTGCTCGACGAAGAGCCCGTACGCGGTGACGTCGTCGCCGTTGACGATCAGCCCGTTGTCGGCGGTGTTGCTGGTCCAGCCGACGCCGCTGCCGTGGTCGGCCCGCCACAGCCACAGATGGTCGGCCAGCACGTCATCGCTGTTGATGACGACGCTCTGGGTGGCCTTGCCGACGCCCGCGCCGCCGACGCGCACGAAGAAGTCGCTCAGCGTCGTCGGGTCGGCGGAGTGGTCGGCCGAGGAGCCGTCCTGGCCGATCCGCACCAGCAGGTTCGAGTTGGTGGTGCCCGCGTCGACCAGCAGCCCGGCCAGCTTGATCCCGTCCACGTCCGCCGTCGAGATCGCCGTCACGCCGTTGTCCGGCACCAGTGTCGCGAGGCCGAGACCCAGCACCACCGTGTCGGGCCGGGTCACGTTCAGCGTCTGGCTGAGGTGGTAGACGCCCGGCGTGAACAGCAGGTTCTTGCCCGCGGCCAGCTCCGCGTTGATGGTGGCGGCACTGGCCCCCGGCTTGACGATGTAGAACTGGTCGATCGGCAGCGAGGTGCCCGCGGGGGTCCTGCCGTACCAGGTGGTGCCGGAGCTGCTGGACTGGACCGCGGGCACGAAGACCTGGTAATGCCCGGCGGAGTCGACGTACAGGAACGGCTTCTCGCGGGTCTTCGGCGCCGAGGCGACCGTGGTGTACGTGGGGTTCGGGAAGCTCTGCGCCGGTGCGCCCTTGGTGCCGACGAAGACCTGGTTCCAGTTGGAGCCGGTCCAACCGCCGATCTCGGAGTCACGGGTCAGCCACTGCTGCTGGCTGCCGGAGTTGATCTGCCCGTCGACCTTGGTGTCCGAGATGAAGCCGCCGCTCGACCAGCCGCCGTCGTCGAGCACGAGGTTGCCCTTGACGTGCATGCGACGGTAGGGGGCGGCCTGGGAGACCGCCCAGCGGTCCGTGCCCGAACTCGGCCGTACGGAGAGGTTCTCGGCCTCGCGCCAGAAGTTCTGGGTGGCGTTGCCGTCGAACCAGTCGGCCTCCGCGTGCACGGCGCCGTTGATCGTCACGTCGTCGGGGCTCATGCCGAGCCCGGCCACCTGGGTGAAGAAGCCGACGTTGGCGTCCACGTCGTACGTGCCCGGCTTGAACAGCAGCGCGTAACGCTGGCTGCCGAACTGGTTGGTCTCCTGCTGCGCGAAGACCGAGTTCAGCTTCGCCTGGATCGTCGCGGACGACATCGACGGGTCGAAGATCGCGACGTTCGGGCCCAGGTCGGGGTTGCCCCCGCCGGGCGGCGGGGTGGTGTCGCCCGCGCCCGGGAAGTTCCACTTCTGGTTCGCGGTCCCCGCGCAGTCCCACAGCTGGAGCCGGGCGCCGTCGGCGTTGTCGTTGTCCTTGATGTCCAGGCATCTGCCCGACTTGGTGTTCACCAGGTCGTGTGCCGCGGTGTACTGCCACTTCTGGCTCGCGACGCTGTCGTAGCACGTCCACATGTGCACCGCGGAGCCGTTGCCCGTGGCACCGTTCACGACGTCGAGGCACTTGCCGAGGGCGGTGAGACTCCCGTCGGAGTTCAGCGTCCAGGTCTGGTTCGGGCCGCCGTTGCAGGACCACATCTGGGCGGGCGTGCCGTCGGCGGTGGAACCGTCCGTCACATCGAGGCACTTGCCGTTGCCCTGGTTGGAGATCTCGCTGGCCGCCGCGGCGGCGGAGCCGCTGCCGACCGCGCTGAACAGCCCGGCGGCGACGAGCACCGCCGAGGCGAGCGCGGCGTGGGGAGCGAGGCGTCTTCGGCTGCGTGCTGCCAAGGTCATAGGGGGCTCATTTCTGCTCGGAAGCGGTGGGGGGCCGCGGCCCGTGGTGCGTGGGGCTGGGCAGCGGGTCTGACGGGGAGCCACGCGAGCGGAGCGGACCGCTTCCGCGGGGCGGTCCACCCTGACGTGCGCCCGGCCGAACGGAGTCCGGGCACGGCCCAGGACTAGTTGTTCGGCTTTTTCTAAGGCGTGAAGTTTCTAGGGCGTGAAAGTAGGGCTTCACTTATCGGCCGTCAACCCTTCACACGGTGACGGCCGATGGGGCATATGGGCGGCGCATCGACACAGCCCCGTCGCACCCCTTGATTGGAAGCGCTCTCATTCCCGATGGTGTGATGCCCCGTTCTCAGGAGACTCATGTGCAACACACAGGAACACCCCCCGGCGGCCACGGTCGTCCGGCCATCCGCGTGGTGTGCCGCGCCGTCACCTGACAACGTTGTCCAACACTGATCCCCCGCGTGCTGCGGCGGGTTGACGACCGGTCAGCCCCGGCACCGGCTGCCCACCCCGGGCACCACCTGCCCCGCGCGGCGGTCGCACGACACCACGTCCGGCTACAGCAAGGAGTCGCACCCATGCGGCACAGACCCATGCGGCACAGATCCCGGTACCGGCGTCCCGGTGCCGCGCTCGCCGCGGCGATGAGCGGCCTGCTCGTCGTCGCGCTGGCGCAGACGGCCTCGGCGGCGCCGGGCGCCGCAGCGGCCCGCCCGGCGGGTTCCTTCGCCTCGTCGTTCGAGGACGGCGAGCCCGCGCCCGACTGGCAGAGCACCGTGGACACCGACGCCGCGGGTCGGCCGCGCTCCTCGGGGGTCGACGGACAGTACAGCACCGGCATCCCGGGCAACGTCATCGACCATGTCACCGATGTCCGGGCCAACGGCGAGAACACCGGCGCCGGAGAGGTCGCCGCCAACCTCGCGGACGGGCTGTCCGGCACCAAGTGGCTGGCGTTCACCACCAGTGGCTGGGCCGAGTTCGACCTGGACAAGCCGTTCGCCCTCACCCGCTACGCGCTGACCTCCGCCAACGACCACGACGAACGCGACCCGAGGGACTGGACGCTCAAGGGCTCCACCGACGGCAAGGACTGGCGGACCCTCGACACCCGCACGGGCGAGGCCTTCACCGAGCGCGCCCAGACCCGCACCTTCGACATCACCACCGACGGCGCGCCCACCGCATACGCCCACTACCGCATCGACTTCACGAAGAACAACGGCGGCACCGACGCCATCCAACTGGCCGACGTCCAGTTGTCCACCGGCGACACCGACCCGCCCGGGCCCAAGGACATGCAGACGCTGGTGGACCGGGGCCCGAGCGGCTCCCCGACCGCCAAACCGGGCGCCGGCTTCACCGGCAGGCACGCCCTGCGCTACGCGGGCACCCACCGCTCCGACGGGCGCGGCTACGCGTACAACAAGGTCTTCGACGTCAACGTGGCCGTCGGCCGCGACACCGAGCTGGGCTACCGCGTCTTCCCCTCGATGCCGGTGACCGACCTCGACTACCCGGCCACGTACGTCTCGGTGGACCTCGCCTTCACCGACGGCACGTACCTGAGCGACCTGGGGGCCGTGGACCAGAACGGGTTCCGGCTCAGCCCCGAGGGGCAGGGCGCCTCCAAGTCCCTCTACGTCAACCAGTGGAACGACCGCACCTCGCGGATCGGCCGGGTCGCAGCGGGCAAGACCGTCGACCGCATCCTCGTCGCCTACGACGCGCCCAAGGGCCCCGCGGCCTTCCGCGGCTGGGTCGACGACATCAGTCTCGCCGCGAAGGCGCCCGAGAAGCCGAAGGCACACCTGTCGGACTACGCGCTCACCACCCGCGGCACCAACTCCAGCGGCGACTTCTCCCGCGGCAACGACCTGCCCGCGACCGCCGTCCCGCACGGCTTCAACTTCTGGACGCCGGTCACCAACGCGGCCTCCACCAGCTGGCTCTACGACTACGCGCGCGGCAACGACGAAGACAACCTCCCCACCATCCAGGCGTTCGCGGCGAGCCACGAACCCAGCCCCTGGATGGGTGACCGGCAGACGTTCCAGGTGATGCCGTCGGCCGCCGCCGGCACCCCGGACACCGGCCGCACCGCGCGGGCCCTGCCCTTCACGCACGGCAAGGAGACGGCCCGCCCCTACACCTACGGCGTCACCTTCGAGAACGGGCTGAAGACGCAGATCGTGCCCACCGACCACGCCGCGATGATGCGCTTCACCTACCCCGGTGACGACGCGTCCGTCATCTTCGACAACGTCTCCGAGCAGGGCGGCCTCACGCTCGACAAGGCGAGCGGCGTCGTCACCGGCTACTCCGACGTCAAGAGCGGCCTGTCCACCGGCGCCACCCGGCTCTTCGTCTACGGCGTCTTCGACGCGCCCGTCGTCGCCGGCGACTCCCACGGCGTCAGCGGCTACCTCCGTTTCGACGCGGGGGAGGACCACACGGTCACGCTGCGCCTGGCCACCTCGCTGATCGGCGTCGACCAGGCGAAGGCCAACCTGGCGCGTGAGATCCCGGGGGACCGCTCGTTCCAGGCCGTCGAGCGGCAGGCGCAGCGGCAGTGGGACACCATCATGGACCGGGTCCGCGTCGAGGGCGCGAGCCCCGACCAGCTGACCACGCTCTACTCCAGCCTCTACCGCCTGTACCTGTATCCCAACTCCGGCTTCGAGAACACCGGCACCACCGCGCACCCCCGCTACCAGTACGCGAGCCCGTTCTCCGCCATGCCGGGACCCGACACCCCCACGCACACCGGCGCGAAGATCGTGGACGGCAAGGTGTACGTGAACAACGGGTTCTGGGACACCTACCGCACCACGTGGCCCGCCTACTCCTTCCTCACCCCGAAGCAGGCCGGTGAGCTGGTGGACGGCTTCGTCCAGCAGTACAAGGACGGCGGCTGGATCTCCCGCTGGTCCTCGCCCGGCTACGCCGACCTGATGACCGGCACCTCCTCGGACGTGGCCTTCGCCGACGCCTACCTCAAGGGTGTCGACTTCGACGCCGAGGCGGCCTACCAGGCGGCGCTCAAGAACGCGACCGTCGTCCCGCCGTCCTCCGGAGTCGGCCGCAAGGGCATGAAGACCTCGCCGTTCCTCGGCTACACCAGCACCGACACGGGCGAGGGCCTGTCCTGGGCCCTCGAAGGCTACGTCAACGACTACGGCATCGGCCGGATGGGCCAGGCACTCTACGAGAAGACGAAGGAGCAGCACTACAAGGACGAGTCCGCGTACTTCCTCAACCGGGCGAAGGACTATGTGAAGCTCTTCGATGACAAGGCGGGCTTCTTCCAGGGCCGGAACGCCGAGGGCGACTGGCGCGTCCCGGCGGAGAAGTACGACCCGCGCGTGTGGGGCTACGACTACACGGAGACCGACGGCTGGGGCTACGCCTTCACCGCGCCCCAGGACTCCCACGGCCTCGCCAACCTCTACGGCGGCCGCGACGGGCTCGCCAAGAAGCTCGACACGTACTTCGCCACGCCGGAGACCGCGTCCACCCGGTTCGCGGGCTCCTACGGCGGCATCATCCACGAGATGACCGAGGCCCGCGACGTCCGCATGGGCCAGTACGGGCACAGCAACCAGGTCGCCCACCACGTCACGTACATGTACGACGCGGCGGGCGAGCCCTACAAGACGCAGGAGAAGGTCCGCGAGGTGCTCTCCCGGCTCTACACCGGCAGCAGCATCGGCCAGGGCTACCACGGCGACGAGGACAACGGCGAACAGTCCGCGTGGTACCTGTTCTCCGCGCTCGGCTTCTACCCGCTGGTCATGGGCGGCGACGAGTACGCCGTCGGCTCCCCGCTGTTCACCAAGGCCACCCTGCGGCTGGACAACGGGCACACGCTGGTGGTGAAGGCTCCGAAGAACAGCGCGCGGAACATCTACGTCCAGGGCCTGAAGGTCAACGGGCACCGCTGGACGTCGACCGCGCTGCCCGCGTCCCTGCTGTCCGGGGGCGGGGTGCTGGAGTTCGACATGGGACCCGAGCCGTCCTCCTGGGGCACCGGCAAGGACGCGGGCCCCACCTCCCTCACCCAGGGCGACGAGGTGGCCGAGCCCCGCTCGGACGCGCTGACCGCGTCGGGGCCGCTGACCGACAACACCTCGGACACCACCGCGCCCCTGACCTCCGGGGAACTGCCGCTGTCCGCGCCGGCGAAGGCGATCCAGTACACCCTCACCTCCGCCGACCACACCGCCGCGCCCAGCGGCTGGACCCTCCAGGGCTCCGCCGACGGCCACACCTGGCGGGACCTCGACCGGCGCACCGACCAGACGTTCACCTGGGACAAGCAGACCCGCGTCTTCACGGTGAGCACGCAGGGCGAGTACCGGCACTACCGGCTGGTGCCCGACGGTGACGGCGGCACGCTCGCCGAGGTGGAACTCCTCGCCTGAGCCCGCCCCTGAAGGTGCCGGGGCGTCCCCACACGCCCCGGCACCGGTGTACCGGGGCCCCACACGCCCCGGCACCGGTGCGGGTGTCGTCCCGACCCCTCCCGGCGCTCCGGACCCACGGGACCTGCCACGAGCTCCGGACCCACGGGACCTGCCACGAGCCCCGGGCCCATCGCGCCCATTGCAGCGAAGTGGTTACATACCGGGCACGGCCCGCGCACGCCCGGCAGGCAGGCTCGCTTTTCAACAGCTGGCAGCAGGCAGCAGGCCGGGCCGGCAGGGCGAGGGAGTCTGTGGTGAGAAGTGTTCGTACGATCGTGGTCACCCTGGTCGCGGGGGCTCTGTCCGCGTAGATCGCCATCGCCGGGGACGGCGACGGACTGCACGTCACGGACGCCAGCCGGTTCGCCTCCGGTTACGTCCCGTACGTGGTGATCGTGCTCCTGCTCGGTGGCACCGCTCCCGGCGCTCTGCACGCGGTGATCCGCGCTGCGGGTGCACAGCTGATCATGGTCTGGGGCTACTACACCTGGGGACCGATGACCAACTTCGAGCGGACGCCCACCAAGGCCATGGACCTCGCCGTGGTGTGGTCCGGTATCGCCCTCACCGCCGTGCCGGTGGTGGCACTGGGGGCCTTCGGCGTGGGATGGGCCCTTCGGGCCGCGGTGCGAGCACGGCGGGCGGGTTCCGGGACCGGACCCGGACCTACCCCGCACGGAGGCATCCGCGTGCCGGTCGCCCGGCCTCCCGGCCGTGCGACCGGCGCCGTCCCTGACGCACCCGCCCGGCCCGGCACGCCCAACGGTCACTGGCCGTGATCGATGGCTTGGCGAAGGGATACCTGCACAGCGCACGGGAGCGCTCGGCCGGAAGCCACCACGTGCTGTGACAGGTCCATACAGGACCCACCGGGCACACATCTCAAGCTCGGTCCCGCGTTCTCCTTTACCGGACCATTGCCGTGCCTGGAATACACAGGGAAACGCGCGGTTGTACCACCTATGGCAACTCTTGGACTCATCGGCAGCGGACTCATCGGCAGCACTCTTGCGCGGCTCGCCGTGGACGCCGGCCTCGACGTGGTGCTCAGCAATTCGCGCGGGCCCCAGACCCTGGAAGACCTGGTGACCGAGCTCGGCCCGCGGGCTGGCGCGGGGACCCCGGAGGCGGCCGCGGAGGCGGGCGACTGGGTCGTGGTCACCATCCCCCTCAAGGCGTTCGACCAGGTCCCGGCCGGGCCGCTGGTGGGGAAGACGGTCATCGACACCGGCAACTACTACCCGGAGCGTGACGGTGAGATCGCCGCGCTCAAGGACGGCAGCACCACCGAGAGCCAGCTCCTCCAGGGGCACCTGCCCCAGTCCCACGTGGTGAAGGCGTTCAACAACATCTTCTTCAAACACCTGGCCGCGCTCGCCCGCCCGAAGGGCTCGCCGGAGCGGACCGCGCTGCCCATCGCCGGCGACGACCCGGCGGCCGTCGCGCACGCCACCGAGCTGCTCGACCTGCTTGGATACGACGCGGTGGCCTACGGCACTCTCGCCGACAGCTGGCGCTCGCAGCCCGGCACGCCCGTCTACGGCCTCCCGTACGCGGGCGGCGCCGCCGACTTCCTGAACGTGGCGGCCGTCCCCGCCCCCGCCGAGACCATCCGCCCCCTGCTCGACGCGGCCACCCGCTGACCTCCGCCGTGGACGGTCCCGGCCCTGACCTCCGCCGTCGGCGGTCCCGGCCCGGGGCCGCCCACGGCGCACGCGGCTCCGGCGCGGGGCACGGGTCAGCTCTCCGTGCCGGTGTCGAGCACGGAGCCCGAGGGCGACCAGGCCCGGGTCTCGATCGGGGAGAAGTCGTCCGCCTTCCCGTCCAGGCGGGCCATGCGGCGTTCGGAGAAGGCGCGCGCCGTCCGCTCGTCGAGCGGGGGCACGAAGGTGTTGTCCACGGCCGTGTACTCGGCGGCCAGTCGTCCCACGGGATGCAGCGCGCCCACGTCGATGCGCCCGTTGGGCAGGTAGACGTCGTCCCGCACGTAGAAGCGGACGACCTTCGCCCACACGATGCCGCCGATGTCCTCGGGGAGCGCGAAGATCCGCTCGACCTCGCATTCCAGGGCGATGGGGGCACCCTTGACGCGGTCGGGTTTCACCCGCTCGGAGGGCTCGCGCTCCAGGCCGACGGCGTCGAACTCGTCCACGTCGGGCTCGAACTCGAAGGCCGAGCGGTGCATCTCGTACGCCTGGGGGACGGTGGCCATGTTGGACACGAACTGGCCGGTGTCCCTGATGTTGCGGAAGCTGTCCTTCGGCGTCACCCCGTCCGAGCGTGGCTGCATCGACAGCGACACCATCGGCGGCTTGCGGCCCACCACGGTGAAGAAGGAGATCGGCGCGAGGTTGGGCACACCCGCGGTGGACAGGGTGCTGATCCAGGCGATGGGGCGGGGGATGACGCTGCCGATGAGGAGCTTGTAACTGGCTGCGGCGTCGAGCTCTTCCGGGTCGATGATCACGGTGTGTTCCCTGCTTGCCGGTGGCGTCGGGTGAGAGGGGCCCCGGAAGCGCCGGGGAGGGACGAGGCCGGCGATCGGGACGGATGCGTCAGAGACACCCTGTCAGCCGATAATATGACCGGTCGTCTTGCCGGGCAAGGGAGGGTCCACAGAGGGCACGCGTGCGGCCCGTGGAGCGCGGTGCGCGGGCTCCGGCGGGCGATCAGCCGAGGACGAGCGGGAGGCTCGCGGCCAGTTCGGCCAGTTCGGCCTTCTCCGCTTCGGCCGGGGCGCGCCGGCCGGTGCCGATCAGCAGCGCGTCCTTGTCGGAGAACGACGGGGGGAACGCCGCACCGGCGAGCTTCTCCAGCAACTCCCGTGACTGGGCGAGCGCTTCGGCGGGCGGATCGACCGCGGCCGGGAGGTGTGCGATCAGGTCGAGGTGGTGCAGCGTCCACTCGAGGACGTATGCGGAGAGGTAGTCTCCCGCGGTGAGCACCTGGCCGCGGGTGCCGACCCGGGCCGCGGGGTCCGCGAGTCCGGCGGCGCGGCCGGCGGCGGAACCGACGTCGTCGAGGTGGAACTTGAGCAGCCAGGGCTCTTCGTACGCGGCGGCGAGGCGGACGGTCAGCGCGTCGAGCGGGTCCTCGCCGGTCGGGGCTTCGACGATGTCCCAGTAGGTCACCGCGTCCCGGGTCGGTTCCGCTTCTGCGGGGGTGGCGAGGGTGATCAGGACGTCCTGGGCGTCGATGATCAGGTGGCACACCAGGTCCCGCACCAGCCAGCCGGCGCAGCCGGACGGCCGCGCGAAGTTCGCGTCAGGGAGGTCGGCGACCGCCGTGCGCAACGCCGCCCAAGAGCGTGAGAAGAGGTCCACGGCCGCAAGCTAGCAGCGCCCGGTCCCCCGCGGCGACCGATTTCCCGGCCCGCGGACCCCGGGCGGAGTGAGGCCTCTCCCGGGCCGCCGGTCGGGGCGCCGTGCGGCTCCGTCTCGTGAGGCGGGCGCGGCCCCGGTCGCCGGAGCAGCCCTGCCGATCGTCGCACCGGTGGGCGCGGTGGCCGCTCCGGGCCGGGACCGATCGCGGCCACCACCCGCCGGGGCCGCCGCGTCCGACGTGGCGCCACGTGGCGGTAAGCTGCCGCGGTTCCGCCCCGACTGACGCTTGGAGTGAGCGATGAAGGCCTTCCGGTACGTGGCGAAGGGTGCCCCGCTGCAGAGTGCCGAACTGCCGGACCCGGTACCGGAGCCGGGCTGGGTCGTGGTGGACGTCGAGGTCGCCGGGCTGTGCCACTCGGACGTCCATATGATCGACGGCACCATCGAGTCGAGCCGGCAGCCGCCCTTCACCCTCGGCCACGAGGTCGCGGGGACCGTCTCCGCCCTCGGCGAGGGGGTGGAAGGGACCGCGATCGGGGATCGCGTGGCCGTCGCGATCATCGCGCACCCGGAGGTCCAGGCGCGGTACGCCCCGGGCATCGGCGTCGACGGCGGCTACGCCGATCGCCTGACGGCCCACGCCTCCACCCTCGTCCCCGTTCCCGACGCCGTCTCCACGGTGCACGCGGCCGTCGCCACGGACTCGGTCGTCACCGCCTACCACGCGGTCCGCACCGAGGCACGGGTCAGGCCGGGCGAGGTGATAGCCGTCGTCGGCCTGGGCGGCCTCGGCCTCAACGGGGTCCGCACGGGCGTGATAGCGGGGGCCACGGTCTACGGCGTGGACATCAACCCCGACACTTTCGAGGCCGCTCGCAAGGCGGGCGCCCGCGAGTGCTTCACCGATCTCTCCGCGCTCGCGGACCTGCGGCCCGACGCCGTCGTCGACTTCGCGGGCGTGGGCTCCACGACGTCCGACGCGATCGACGCCGTACGCCGCCGCGGCCGGGTGGTCGTGGTCGGCCTCGGCACCAGGACGACGACCTTCTCCCAAGGCACCCTCGTCCGCAAGAGCGTCGAGCTGCGCGGCTCGTACGGCGCCAGCAAGGACGAGTACCGCCAGGTGCTGGACTTCATCGCGGAGGGCCGGATCGACCCGATCGTGGAGGAGATCCCCTTCGCCGACCTCAACGAGGGCCTGGACCGGCTCCGCCGCGGCGAGGTACGGGGCCGCCTGGTCACCCGCCCCAGGGGCTGACCCGGACCCGGCCCGACACCGGGAGGCCCGGGCGGTCGTGAGGGCTCGACGACCGGCGCCCCGATCCGTCCCTCCCGGAGGGCGAACCCGCACCGGAGACCGGCCACGCCGCCTTCGCGGATGCCCGTGCCCGCCGGCACATCCGGATACCCGAGTCCGCCGGCACCGGAACGCCCCTCACCGGCGGGCGTCACCGACGGCCTTGTCGGTCGCCTCCTCCCGTGGGGGGTAGAACTGCCGCGCCCAGTGGCGGAAGGTGCCGATGGGGCCGTCGCCGCGGGCCAGGCGGGGTGGCTGGAGGTACCGCTTGTGGTGCCAGATGGGGAAGTCGGCTGCGGTGAAGGCGCAGCTCGACCGGAAGATGGGTCCCTCCAGCAGCCTGGCGGCCGTCCGGCTCAGTGACCGCGCGAGCGGTTCCGGCAGCCGGCGGGGCTCCGCGAAGGCGATGCGGTTGAGCTGCCGGAACTGCATGCGGCCGGGGGCGATCGCCGTCGGCATGACCATCGTGCACATGTGCAGCCCGATGCGCGGGGTGCGGACGTCCGCGTGCAGGCAGGCGAGCCCGAACCCGTCGACCTCCACCTCCACGACGAAGTCGCCGAGCAGCGGGGCCCGTTCATGGGCCCGCATCGAGACGTGGAACGTGGCCTTGTCGTAGGTGACCGGGCCGCCCATCTCGGCCTTCGCCCAGCCGTGCAGGGTGGCGAAGTGCCCGAGGTCGACGGAGTTCTCGATCACCTCCTGGGAGTGACCGGCCAGCTCCCAGGCCTTGTGCCGGGCGGGGCGGTGCCCGATGGAGTGCCACTGGGGGATCGACCAGTCCGGCTCCCGGCCGTCGTGGTGCCGCCAGACGAACACGGCGCCATTGGCCTCCTGCACGGGGAGGGGGGTCAGCGAGGCCTTCGGCGGCGGGGTGCCGTACCCGGTCCGCGCGCACGCGCCGTCGGGGCCGAACGCGAAGAAGTGGAACGGGCACACCAACTCGTCCCCCTCCACCTTCGCCAGCCCGAGGTGCGCCCCCAGGTGGGGACAGAACGGGTGGACGGCGTGGACCGCCCCCGACCGCAGGCGGTACAGCACCACGTCCTGGCCGGCGAGGGGCCGGGTGAGGACGGTGCCCGGCCGGAGCTCGTCGGAGAAGGCCAGGGCGGACCAGCCGCTCGGGCACGGCAGGCCGGGTGCCCCCGCCACGTCCGATGGAGCCGGCCCTTCGCTGATGGAGCGGGAGTACTTGCGCGACGAGCCCATGTATTCACCCTTCTGCGTCACCAACCTGAAAATACCCGAGTCATCACGGAAGATCCCTCTTGCTGGCATATCACCCGAACGAGTGCATGCGGCGGTGCCTGTGCGGGTCCGGGTTCGGGTGCGCGGGCGTGGGTGCCGGTATCAGTGCCGGCGCCGGTGCCGCGGAGGCGGCGGCGGAGTTGTTCGCGGTGGTGGAAGCGGGCTGCTGAACAATGCGGCGCCCGGTGAACTGGGTTCCGGCGGGCTGGCGGTGCGGCATCGGCGGCCGGCGTCCGGTACGCGCCCGACGGGGGTGAGCGCATACCGGGCGCCGTCACCACGGGGGCTCACCGCGGTCACGCCACACCGGCCGGGGCCCGGCCCGGCCGGCTGACGCAGCTGTCGCCGCAACAACGACGGCCACGACGGCCACGACGGCCACGACGGCAATGTCAGGCACAGCCGACGCAGCCGACACAGCCGACACCGCTTCGCGAAGGGATGAGCATGAAAGTTCCATTGCGCCTCAGACTGCTGGCGCCGATCGCCGCCGGGGCGACAGTCGCCGCCGGACTGGCCGTCACGGGCGAACCCGCCCACGCCGCACCGGCCGAGGTGGCGAACACCTGTCCCCAGGACATGGCGCAGTGGGGAACGCTGCGGGGCTCGCAGCCGGTCCGCACCGCGGACACCTACCAGCAGCCGGACAACCCGGTCACCGACCCGAGCTTCTACCTTCCGCAGCAGACCGTCTCGGGCGGCCAGCAGTGGCGGTTCCAGTACGACACCACGGTGCAGGCGGGTGCCGGCACGACCGCTCGGGTGCGCATCGACGTGGACTGGTACGCCACGCCGTCCGGCGACAACTCCGGCTACCTCGGGCACCAGGACGGCTCCTGGGTGAGCCTGCCGGTGAACGGCTCGTCCGGCGCCTCCGGCACCACCGTCTCCGGCACCTTCACGGCCCCGCGGGGCGCTGTGCGCGCCAACGTCGTCACCGACCTGCGGACGAGCGCCGCCGGCGCCACGTGGACCGGCCGCGGCTGCGACTACCGGCTCGGCGGGGACACGGGCGAGCCGCCGGCGGACCCGCCGTCCACCGGCGACGGCGACACCGCCGCCGAGCGCTACGGCTGGGGCGCGCCGCTGTCGCAGTGGTCGGACGAGTTCGACTACGGCTCCGAGTCCTCGCCCGCGGTGCCGGACCAGGCCAAGTGGGACCTCGCCGGCGGGGGCGTGGACAAGTGCTGGCCGGGCCACGCCGACAACGGCCGCCGGTGCGACGCGAACTCCCGTGTGGTGGGCGGCGTGCTGCGCCAGACCGGCGACAGCGACGGGGACTCCGGCTGGCTCGCCTCCAAGTTCGGCCAGAGGCACGGGCGCTGGGAGGCTCGCGTCCGCTCCCGCGCCACCGGCTCCGACAACGGCCGGCAGTACCACCCGCTGCTGATCCTGTGGCCGGACTCCGACCGCTGGCCCGAGGACGGCGAGTACGACTACCTGGAGAACGGCGCCCCCGGTGAGGACTGCGCCGAGTCGTTCATCCACTACCCGCAGGACGCCGACGCGCCTGTCCAGCAGGAGTTCGCGCAGAAGTGCGGCGTGGACCTGACGCAGTGGCACAACATCGCCATCGAGTGGAACGCCTCCCACGTACGCGGCTACGTCGACGGCGTGCAGTGGTTCGACTACTCGGGCGGCGCCGACTCCCAGCGCCAGTGCATCCAGTGCGCCCCCTCCATGCACCAGACCATCCAGCTCGACAATTTCTTCGGCAGCGACATGCAGAGCGCCGTCTACGAGGTCGACTGGGCGAGGGTCTATCCGCCCACCCCGGCGGCCGCCACCTCCGCGGCGCACGCGGAGTAGTCCGGCGCCGCGGCCCCGGGTCCCCGGCGAACCGCCGCGGACCCGGGGCCCGTCCGTGCGCGCGGGCCCCGCCGGTGCGCCCCCGGCCGCTCACCCGCAGGGCGCCCGGTACGCGGCCCCCGGCACATACCGCTCCCACTGCCGTGGCCCGAGCACACCCGTGGTGGTGTCGCAGACCCGCCGGACCGCCGGGTCGGGGTCCAGCCGCCACAGCCGGACCGTGACGTCGTAGCTGCCGCTGGCGAGCATCCGGCCGTCCGGGCTGAACGCCACCGACGTCACGCTGTCGACATGGCCGGTCAGCGGCCGGCCCCAGGCGGCGGCGCGCGCCGGGTCGCGGACGTCCCACAGGCGCACGGTGTCGTCGCTGCCGCCGCTGGCGAGGGTGCGCCCGTCCGGGCTGAACACGACGGAGAGCACTCCGTCGGTGTGGCCGTCGAGCACCCGCAGGAGTGCGGGGTGCGCCGGGTCGCGCACCTGCCACAGCCGCACGGTGCGGTCGGCGCTGCCGGCGGCCAGCGTCCGCCCGTCCGGGCTGAACGCCACCGACATCACCCTGTCGTCGGGGCCGCCCAGCGGCGCGCCGAGCGGTGCGGCACGCCGCGGGTCGCGCACGCTCCACAGCCGCACCGTGTTGTCCTCCGCGCCGGTGGCGAGGGTGCGGCCGTCGGGGCTGAACGCGACGGAGGTGACCTCCGCGGTGTGGCCGGTGAGCACCCGCAGGGGTGCCGCGCGTGCCGGGTCGCGGACGTTCCACAGCCGTGCGGTGCCGTCCTCCGCTCCGACGGCGAGGGTGTGCCCGTCCGGGCTGAACGCGACGGAGGTGACGGCGGCGTCCCCGGTGAGCGGCGCGCCGAGCCGCCGGGGGCGTGCCGGGTCGCGCACGTCCCAAAGCCGCACGCTGCGGTCGGCGCTGCCGGCGGCCAGCGTCCGCCCGTCCGGGCTGAACGCCACCGACGTCACGGAGCCGCCGGGCCCGGTCAGACGGGCGGCCAGGACCGGGCGGGCGGTGTCCGTCCGCCGCCACAGCCGCACCAGGTGGTCGTCGCTGCTCGCGGTCGCCAGCAGTTGCCCGCGGGGTGCGAACGCCACCGCGTTGACGGGGTTGGTGTAGCCGGTCAGCAGGGTGCCGGGCACATGCCACACCCGTACCGTCCGGTCGTAGCCGGCGCTTGCGAGGGTGTGCCCGTCGCGGTGGAACGCCACCGACCACACCCCGTTGGTGTGGTCGGTCAGCGGAGCGCACAACGGCAGTGGGTAGGCCGGGTTGTTCACGTTCCACAGCCGCACCGTGTCGTCCGCGCCCCCGCTGGCGAGGGTGTGCCCGTCCGGGCTGAACGCCACCGACCACACGGCCGCGGTGTGCCCGGTGAGCGGTGCGCCGAGCTGCCGGGTGCGGCCGGGGTCGTGGACGTCCCAGAGCCGCACCGTCTCGTCGAAGCCGCCGGTGGCCATCGTGCGTCCGTCCGGACTGAACGCCACCGACCACACGGCCGCGGTGTGCTGCCTCAGCGGCGCGCCGAGCCGGTGTGCGCGGGCCGGGTGGCGGACGTCCCAGAGGCGCACGGTGTGGTCGTTGGCGGTGCTGGCGAGGGTGTGTCCGTCCGGGCTGAACGCCAGGGAGGTGACGAAGTCGGTGTGGCCGGTGAGCGGCGCGCCGAGCCGGTGTGCGCGGGCCGGGTGGCGGACGTCCCAGAGCCGCACGGTGCCGTCGTCGCCCCCGCTGGCGAGGGTCTGCCCGTCGGGGCTGAACACCACCGTGTTGACGTTGTCCCGGTGCCCGGTGAGCGGGGCCCCGAGCAGCCGTGGCCGGTCCGGGTGGCCGACGTCCCACAAGCGCACGGTGCGGTCCGCGGAGGCGGTGGCCAGGGTGCGCCCGTCCGGGCTGAACGCGACCGCGTCCACGTGTTTCGTGTGCCCGGTGGGCGCCTGACGCAGCAGCCGGGGCCGGCCCGGGTCGCTGACGTCCCACAGCCGCAGCCGGCGGTCGTAGCCGGTGGCGGCGAGGGTGCGCCCGTCGGGGCTGAACGCCACTGAGGTGACGATGTCCGCCGGCCCGGTCAGGGCGGTGGACAACGGCTTCCCGGCGTCCGCGGCCAGACGGGTCCGCAGCTCGGGGGTGTCCCGCATGCGGTAGGCGGCGAGGTCGAGGCGTGCGGCGAGGGAGGACTGGGTGTCGCGCACCCGGTCGGCCTCGGTGCCGATCTGGTTGAAGACGGCGGTGTTGCGCTCGGCCCGGGCGGTGGCGCGCTGCTGGAGCGCGACGACGGCCGTCCCGGAGGCGATCAGCGCCAGCACGGCCACCAGCGCGGTCACCGAGCGGCGCAGCAGCAGGCCCCTGCGGCGCTGCCGCGCGGAGGCGGCGAGGAACTCCCGCTCGGGCCCGGTGAGGTCACGGTCGCGGCCGGCCGCGGGGAAGGCGTCCTCGGCGGCGGTGAGCCTGCTGCCCCGGTACAGCGCGGAGGGGTCGCGGTCCAGCTCCCGCCAGGCCCGGGCGGCCTCGCTGAGCCGGCGGTGCAGGCGCAGCCGGTCGCGTTCCGCGTCGATCCAGCCGCGCAGCCGGGGCCAGGCGGTGATGAGCGCCTCGTGGGCCAGGTCGACGGTGTCCTCGTCGGCGACGAGCAGTCGGGCCCGCACCAGGCTCTCCAGGACCCGGCCACCGTCCCCCTCCCCGCCGAGGTCGAGTTCGCCGCGGTCGGCGGGGCGGCGGGTGTCGGGGGTGCCGTCGCCGGGCGTGACCAGCCGGAGCAGGACGCGCCGTGCGGTGACGGCCTCGGACGCGGTGAACCGGCCGTAGACGTCCTCGGCGGTGCGGGCGATCGCACCGTGCAGGCCGCCCGCGGCCTCGTAGGCGGCCTCGGTGAGCGCCCGGCCCCTGCGGCGGCGCCAGGTCTCCAGCAGGGCGTGCGACATCAGCGGCAGGGCGCCCGGCTCGCCCTCCACCTCGGAGACGATCCGGGCGGTCAGCGAGCGCTCCACGATCAGGCCCGCGGCGGCGGCCGGCCGCACCACCGCCTCGCGCAGCTCGTCGCCGCTCATCGGACCGGTCAGTACGGTGGCGTTCCCCAGGGCGGCGGTCAGGCCCGCGTGCTCGGTGCAGCGCCCCAGGAAGTCGGCGCGCACCGCGACGACCACCCGCAGCCGGCTGTCCGGGTCGCATGCCGTGAGGAGCCGGCCGATGAAGGCGGCCCGTTCGCCCGGGTCCGTGCAGAGCGTGTACAGCTCCTCGAACTGGTCGACCACGAGCCAGGTGTCGCCGTCGGCGCCGGGTACGGCGGCCAGCCGCCCGCCGTGGGTGCGCATCGGATGCTCACCGGGTGTCAGCACGCGTACGGCGGCGGGCCGCGGGGCCTCCTCGTCGGTGCCGCGCAGCCGGGGGATGAGACCGGCGCGCAGCAGGGAGGACTTGCCGCTGCCCGAGGGTCCGAAGACCGCCGCGAACCGCCGGCGGCGGGTGGTGCCGACCAGCTCGTTGACGAGCCGGTCCCGGCCGAAGAACAGCGCGGCGTCGTCCACCTCGAACCGCGCGAGGCCGCGGTACGGCGACCCGGCCGCGTCGTCCTTGCGCGGCAGCGCCGCCACCTCCTCGGCGGCCCGGCGCCAGCGCCGCTCCCACTCCTCCTCCAGCCCGCCGCAGGCGCGCACGTAGGCCAGCGCGACGGCGAGCGAGGGAAGGGCGGTGCCGGCGGCGGCCTGGGAGAGCGCGCTGACCGAGTAGCCGGCCTTCTCCGCCATCTGCCGGTAGGTGGGCCCGCCCGCCTCCTGCCGCAGGGCGCGCAGCTCGTACGCGAACCGCGCGGCGGGCCCGGCGTCCGGGTCCAGCGGAGTCTCCCGACGCCCCATGTCTGCCAACTCTCCTCGGCCGCCGTTCTCCAGTTGTGCGGCGCACAGGATAGGGAGCGTGTGACGGGCGGGCAAGAGTGCCCGCGGCTTCGGCGGGCGTGTGGGCTCCGGCGTGCGCCCGGTGCGCGTCGCGGGTGCGGGGCGGCCACGGCAGGGGCGGCGCCCCCGCACAGGCGCCGCGCTCGGCACAGGGGCCGCGCTCGGCACAGGGGCCGCGCTCGGCACAGGGGCCGCGCTCGGCACAGGGGCCGCGCTCGGCACAGGGGCCGCGCCCGGCACAGGCGCCGGCCCGGGTGCGGTAAGAACTCCCGCCGGCCGGGCGCCAATCCCCTGATGCGGGCATTTCGCTGACAGGCCGTCAGCCATCTCGCGGCCGCCTCCGCTCCCGGTGCGTCAGGGAGCGACCCGCACGGACACGAAGGAGTTGCACGTTGCTTGCTCCCCCCGCCCCCACGGCCCTTCAGCAGCAGGTCGCCGTACGCGCGGCACAGGTGGGCCGGCTGGTGTGCCGGTACGGGCTCGTCGTCGTGCTCGCCTGGTTCGGTGCGGGCAAGTACGTCAAGATGGACAGCCGGGTCCTCATCGAGCACAGTCCGTTGATGAGCTGGATCTACGACGTGTTCGACGTCAAGACGGTGGCGGTCCTGCTGGGCACCATGGAGATCGTCGCCGCCGCGCTGCTGGCCGTGCGGCCCCTGTGGCCCAGGGTCTCGGTGCTGGGCAGCCTGCTGTCCATCGTCCTCTTCCTGGGCACCCTCAGCTTCCTTTTCACCTCTCCCGGCGTGATCCACAGCGTCTCGCACGGCCTGCCCGTCCTCTCGGCGCAGCCGGGCCAGTTCCTCATGAAGGACGTGGTGCTGATGGGCGTCGCCATCTGGACGCTCGGTGACGCGCTGGGTGCCTCGCTACGCCTCTCCCAGAACGAACTGAACCGCCTCCGGTCCCCGGGAAGGGAGGACCGGACGGGGCCGGGCGCCGCGTGATCTACGAGCTCGAATCTGCCTCCTTGGCCACCTGCTCCAGTCGACTTCGGTGCTCTTCCCACCAGGCCGAGTCACCGGGCGCCACGTTGTCGCTCCCGGGCCGCTGTCCTGTGGTCCCGTCGATGAGTTCACGGACGATGTCGGCATGCCCGGCATGCCGCTGAGTCTCGGCGACCATGTGGACAAGAATCCGGCGGAGTGGCAGCTCGGACCGTGGATCCCACGGCACCCGACCGACGGCGTCGAGGGGGAGCGATTCGATCGTCACGTCCGAGTGAGCGCACACCCGGCGGTAATCGCCGACGACCCGTTCACGCGTCTCGTCTGCGGTCGCCCACAGGTCGGTGTTCGGCTCGGCGGCCCCGGCGATCCAGAGCGGCGGCGCCTCGACCGGCCGACCGAAGGTCTCGCCGAAATACGCCGCTTCGGCGCCGGTCAGGTGCTTGACCAGCCCCAGCAGGTTGGTGCCCGTCGGGGTCATGGGTCGGCGGATGTCGTACTCCGACAAGCCTTCCAGCTTCCACAACAGCGCGTCACGGGCATCCTGCAAACAGCGACGGAGATCTGCCTTCGCGTCTGATTCAGTCATCGAACCAGTGTCCCGTTCGCGTGATCACCGTCCACCCCTTTTCTGCGGGGAGCGCGGCCCTTGGCGAGGCCTCGCCGCCTTGCCGGTCAGGTCGTCGACAGCCAGTGTCGGACGCCCTCGATCAGTACCCGGCTGTGGTCGATGCCGGCCGCAAGTCCCTCCGCGGCGTCGATGCCGGCGCGCTGGTGGAGGACGACGCCGAGGACCAGCCGTTTGTGTCCGCTGCCGTCGGGTGCGGTGGCCGCCCACATGAGGGCGCCGCCGGCTGGGGTGCTGGAGCCGGTCTTGATGCCGATCACGCCGTCCGTGCCCAGCAGTGTGTTGGTGTTGGGCAGCGGACCGGACCCGTCGGGCTTCTCGACGCGGGGCTCGGCGACGATGGACCGGAACACCTCGTTCCGCATCACCCGCTGGGCCAGCTTGAGCTGGTCGGCGGAGGTGCTGGTGGTCGTGGACTCGAAGCCGCTGGCTCCGGTGTAGGTGGTGTGGTTCATGCGCAGGGCATGGGCGGCCCGGTTCATCTTCCTGACGAACGCCTCCTCGGTGCCGGCGTCCCAACGGGCCATCATCCGGGCGATGTTGTTGCCGGAGGGAATCAGCATCAGCTCCAGCACCTGCCGTTCGCTCAGCCGCCGGCCCTCGATGACGGGGACGGTCGATTCCACGCCCGACACGGACGCGTCGGCGGCCTCCTGGTCGACGAGGATGCCGGGGCCGGCCTCGCCCGCCCGCAGCGGGTGATCGCGGAGGATCACGTACGCGGTCATCACCTTGGCGACGCTGGCGATCGGCACCGGCGTCTGCCTGCCCTTCGTACCGAGCTCGCCGCGCTCGCCGAGGCCCTCGACCAGCACGCTCGACTGCCCCTCCCGGGGCCAGGGCAGCGAGGCCGCCGCGGAGCCCCCCGCGGGCGCGGTGGCCGAGCCGCCCGCCGGGCCCGGGCCCGAGCCCGTGCCCGGGTGGCCACTGCCGGAGGTGATCCCGCTGAAGGCGGCGAGGGCGACCACGACGACCAGGGCCAGGCCGCCGGTGACGAGGAGAGCGGTGCGCGGCCGACGCGTGCGGTCTCCGGGCCGGCGGGGAGGGAGCCACGCGCGGCCCTCCGACGGCGGCCGCTGCGCCGGGTCCGTCCGGCCTGCGCCAGGTACGCCGGGAACACGAACAGGGCACATGAGCAAGGCACCTCCATGGGGGACGCGCGAGGTCTCGCGCACATCCCCCACCTTGGCCGGGGTGGATATCCGCCCGGCCCCGGTCGTGGATCGGGCACCGCTCGGCCGGCCATCCGTCGTGTATCAGCCGTGTTGCCGCCGCGCGGGTCCGCAGGCGGCCGTCCGTCACCGGTTCGTGTCCGCGACCGGTTGGACCGTCACCGGCCCGTCCGTTACCGGCCCGTCCGCCACCGGCCCGTCGGCGGGCGGCCGGTCCGCCACCGGCCCGTCGGCGGGCGGCCGGTCCGCCACCGGCCCGTCGGCGGGCGGCCGGTCCGCCACCGGCCCGGCAGCGCGGCGCCCTGCCGCCCGCAAGACGTCCGCGGCGGCCCGCCGTGCCCCCGCTCTCCCGGGAGAGGGCGGGGGGCGGGCCGCCAGTCATGCGGTCAGGAGCCCTGCGGCGGCTGTGGGGCCTCCCAGTCCGGGTGGCCGGGCATGGGCGGGGTCTTCTCGTCGTACAGCCAGCTCTTGATGTACGCGGTGAAGTCCTTGCCGCTGACCTCGTTCGCCACGTCGATGTAGTCCTGGGTGTCGGCGTTCCTGCCCCGGTACCGGTCGAAGAAGGTCCGCTCGATCTTCTTGAAGGTCGCGTCGCCGACCTGGTGGCGCAGTCCGGCGAGCATCAGCACGCCGGCGTTGTTCGCGCCGACCAGCGCGTCGATGGGCTCCTTGGGCCGGTTCGGGGGCCCGGAGGCGGCACGGGACTCGGGGTCGAACTCGTAGCGCGCCTTCAGGATGGTGTCCAGGTCCTCCCAGCCCTGGTCCACGTTGTAGAGCATCTGGTAGTAGTCGGCGTGTCCCTCGCTGATCCAGTTGGTGTCCCAGTTCCGCACGCTGACCGAGTCACCGAAGTACTGGTGCACCATCTCGTGGACCATGGTCGGCTCGTCCCGCTCCGGCGGGCCTTCGAGGTTCTCCACGGCGAACGTGGACAGGGTCGCCGACTCGAAGGCCACCCCGAGGTAGCCCTCCGGCACCCCGAGTACCCCGTAGGTCTCCAGCGGGAACGGCCGGCCGAGCTCCTTCTCGAACCAGGCCAGTTGGCCGGGGATGGCGTCGACCACCGGCTTGGCCGCCTCGTACGCGTCGGCGGTGACGTAGCTGCGCACCGGCAGCCCGTGCGGGCCGCGGCCCCGGATCTCCTTGTAGTGCCCGACGCCGAACTGCACGAGCTGGGTGGATATCTCGTCGCGGGTGGTGAAGACGGTGGTGGCGTCGTCGCCGTCCGTGGTGCGTGACCGCAGTGTGCCGACGCCCACGGCCTGGAGGTCCTTCGGCGCGGTGATGCGGAAGGTGAACCGGGCCTTGTCGGTGGGGTAGTCGTTGGCGGGGAAGAACATGTGCGCCCGGTCCGGCTGGCCGAACACCACGAAGCCGTCCTTCTTGTTCACCCACGGGGTCAGGCGCGGCGCCGGGCTCGCCGGGTCGCCGGGCCTGGCCCGGTTGTCGCTCCGGTCGACGCGGTAGGCGATGTTCACGTCGAACGGCCGGCCCTCGTCCAGCGCGTGCCGCGGCGTGATGTCCAGCTTCTCGTTCGCCTTGTCGACGGTGAAGGCGGCGGGTTCGCCCTGGACGGTGACCGTCCTGACCTCGTCCACGGCCGCGTCGAGGCTGAACCGGGACAGGGCCTGGGTGGCGGTGGCCCGGATCCGTGCCGAGGAGTCCATCAGCGTGGTGCCGGGCCGGTAGGTGTAGCCGACGTCGTACGAGCGGACGTCGTACCCGCCGTTGCCCAGGTACGGCAGCAGACGGTCCCCGGCGCTCCGGGCGCCGGGGGAGGGCGGCGCGCCGTGGGGGGAGTCGGCCCAGCCGGGCGAACCGGCCGCCACGGTCGCCATCGCCGCCGTCGAGGCCGCGAGCGCGACGAGCACGGCGCGGCGGCGCCGCGCCCGGTGCGGGGGAGCAGGGAGCATCATGACCACCTTCGGTGAGACAGGTGCGCCGCACCGGCGCACCGGCGGCCACTCTGGGGCCGGTCGGTGTCCGCCTCGGCGAGGCGAGGCCGCCGTGGCGGCTCAGCTTCCCGTCGACTGTGTATCAGCATCGACCGTGTATCAGCCGGCGTCGTCCGGGGCGCCGTTCGGGATCCGGCACGGCCGGCTGACGGCGGCGGGAGAGGACGGACCGAGCGGGAGAGGACGGCCTGGGAAGGGGTGGGGCGGACGCCCCGGGGAGCGGGCGGCCGGGGCGACGGGCCGGGCCCCGGTGCGGCGGGTCAGGACCCCAGGTCCACCTCGACGATCCGGTCGACCACCGCCGCGACGTCCGCCCCGACGATGTCGGGCGCCGGGCCGAGCGGGCTCATCACCTGGCCGGGGCGCGCGACGAACGCGGCCCGGCACCCCGCGGCCAGCGCGCCCGACACGTCCCAGGAATGGGCCGCCACCAGCCGGACGTCCCCGGGGGAGACACCGAAGGCGCGGGCCACGCCGAGGTACGGCTCCGGAGCGGGCTTGAGGCGCCGGACGGTGTCCGCCGACATCACCCGGTCGAAGGCGGCACGGATGCCGGCGTGCGTCAGCTGCGCCTCGGCCACCTCCAGGACCGAGTTGGTCAGCGCCACGACCTCCAGCTCCGTGCCGGCGAGCCTGCGCAGCGCCGCGGGGACGTCGGGGTGCGGGCGCAGTGCGCCCATCCGGCCGACCGTGCCGGTGACGGCCTCCTCCGTGAGGGTGACTCCCTCGCGCCGGGCGAGCATGTGCAGCGCGGCGCGCTGGGCCGTGGTGAAGTCCACGTACTCGCCCGTGAGGCCGCCCACGAAGGAGAGCTGCAGCATCATGGCGAACCACTGCGGCCGCAGCGCCGCGCAGCCGAAGAGTTCCCGGAAGGACTCGTCCAGGGTGCTCAGGTCCAGCAGTGTCTCGTTGACGTCGAAGGCGATCACTCGCGTCATGTGCGGGCACGTCCCTTGGTCGGCTCGGTTGCTTCCGTGTCATAAGCGGGGTGGTGCGGGGACTTCTTACCCTGCCCCCGCGCGCCCGCCCCGGCTCCTCCCCCACCCGCACACGCCGACGCCCCGGCGCCCGCACGCGCGGACAGCCCGAAGCGGGCCACGCTCGGACGGCCCCGCGCCCGCCGGTAAGACGGCGCCCGCCCCGTACGCGTATGGAACGGACACAACAGATCGACGTGAGAGGCAGGCAATTGCCATGACATCGCTGAACGCCGGTTCCGCCTTCCCGGACCTGACCGTCGACGTGGCGGGCGGCAGCCGGATCTCCGTGCGGGACGAGCTTGCGGGGCACTTCGGTGTCGTGCTGTTCTACCGCGGATCCTGGTGCCCCTACTGCAGGGCCCAGCTCAGGGCCTTCCAGCGGGCGCAGGAGAGCCTGACGGAACTCGGGGTCAAGGTCGTCGCCCTGTCGGTGGACGACGAGGCCACGACCGAGGAACTGGTCTCCCGACTCCGCCTCACCTACCCGGTCGGCCACAGCGCCGACGCCGGCGCGATCGCGGACGCCACCGGCGCCTTCGTCAACGACGAGCCCCGCTACCTGCAGTCCACAGGATTCGTTCTCGACCCGGCGGGCAACGTGCTGGTGTCCGTCTACTCCAGCGGGGCGATCGGCCGCCTGGTCCCGGAGGACGTGGTCGGCCTGATCACATACGTCAAGGAACATGCCGACGCCTGACAGAGCCGGGGCCGCGAGGCCCCGGCCGCTGCCGCCGACACCAGAAGGAGCCCGCGAAACCGTGACCGACACCGTCTTCACCGTCGAGCGCTCCGGCCGCTGGCGGCTGCGGGCGCCCGACGGTGCGCCGTTCCTGTCCGTCGGCGTGGTGCACGC
Organism: Streptomyces sp. DSM 116793; assembly: GCF_057320905.1. NCBI lineage: Bacteria > Bacillati > Actinomycetota > Actinomycetes > Kitasatosporales > Streptomycetaceae > Streptomyces > Streptomyces sp. DSM 116793. The sequence goes on from NZ_CM170494.1 coordinate 7,506,744, forward strand.
CGACGACACCAACCTCCGCTACCCGCACAACGCCGCCATCCACCAGGCCCGCTACGGGGGTTCCCGCCGGCGCTGGGTGCGCGAGGGCCTGGTGCCCGAGATGGCGTCCTGGGGGTTCAACACGGTGGGCTGGACGTCCGAGTACGTCAGCGGGGCGGGCCTGGCCACGGACGGTGGCGTGGTGGACCTCGGGCACTCGGAGGGGCTGCCCGCCGAGGTACTCGCCGGGGCCGGCGTGCCGTACACGCTGTCGCTGCGGGTCGCCGAGATCGAGCACTGGAACGGGTTCCCCGCCTACCGCGACCCGCGGGCGCCGGCGTTCGCGGAGTGGTGCGACCACCTGGCGAGGACGGTGTGCCGGCCGGACGACCCCCAGCTGCTGGGGTACTTCCTGGTCGACGTGCCCTGCTGGGAGCGGCACCCGACGGGCGCCGGGTACCCGGCCGGCGAGCTGCCCGCGATCGCCGACGCCTACTACCGCGTGGCCACCGAGGCGATCCGCCGCCACGACCCGCACCACCTGGTCCTGGGCGACCGCTACGGCACCCGTACCGGTGTGCCGGACGCGGTGCTCGACGCCGCGGCGCCGTACCTCGACGTACTGTCCGTGCAGACGTTCCCCGGCCCCGCGCCCGGGGCCCTGGACGCCGCGCTGGACCGCATAGAGCGCTGGCACGAGCGCACCGGGCGGCCCGTCCTGATCGCCGACACCGGCAACTGGTGCCCCACCGTCATGAACCCCGGCCGCACCGGCTCCGCCCGCGACCAGCGGGAGCGCGCCGCGGGCTACACGGCGTCCGCCGAGGCGTTCGCGGCCCGCCCGTGGTGCCTGGGCTGGCACTGGTGCAGCTGGCTGGAGAACCCGCACCGGGGCTTCGGCCTGAAGGACCCCTGGGACGAGCCCTACCGGGACCTCACCGACGCCGTCACCGAGGTCAACCACCGCCTCCTCGGGCAGCTGCACGTCCAGGAGCTTCCGGACTCATGACCCCGCCCGGCGCAGGCCCGCCGCCCACCCGGCCGGGCACCGGCCCCCGGCCCGGTGCGGGCCGCAGGACGCCGTGGCCGACGGGGGACGGGCGGGCAGCCCGGTGGTGGGGTCCCCCTACGATGACGGGCATGGCTTCCTTACCCCTCGGTCAGAACGGCCCGGCCGCGGGCGCGCCGCCGGCCCCGGTGCGTCCGCCGGTGCCGCGGGACCTCGACCCCGTGTCCGGGGAGTGGGTGACGGCCCTCACGTCCCGAGGGGCGGAGTACGAGCAGGCGTGCGCACGCCTGCACGGGGACCTGCTGCGGATCGCGTTCAAGGAGCTGGGCCGGCGCCACGACCGGCACCGCCTGCGGGGACCGGAGCTGGACGACATGGCCCACCAGGTCGCCGCGGACGCGCTCCTCGCCATCACGAGGAAGATCGGGCAGTTCAGGGGCGAGAGCAGGTTCACCACCTGGGCGTACAAGTTCGTGATCCTGGAGGTGTCCACCCACCTCGGCCGCCTGCACCGCCGCACCCGGGGGGTGCCGATGGAGGCGGAGGACTGGGAGCGGCTGCCCGACCGGCTGGGCCTCGACCCCGCCGAGGAGTCCGGGGCCCGCGAACTGGCCGCCGCGCTGCGCACCGCCGTCGACGAGGTGCTCACCGACCACCAGCGGCGGATCTTCGCGGCCGTGGTCCTGCACGGCGTTCCCCTGGAGGCCCTCGTGGCGGAACTGGGCACCACCAGGAACGCCGTGTACAAGACCATGTTCGACGCACGGCGCAAGCTGCGGCTCCGCCTGGAGGCGGACGGGTACCTGGACGCGAAGACGCGGGGGCGGTCATGAACGACGCACACGGATCGACCACGGCCGCCCGGTTGCGCCGGTTCCTCCGGACGGACCCGCGGGACGTCGGCTGCGAGAAGGCGATGGAGCTGCTGCACGTCGTCGTCGACCTCAAGGCCGCCGGGGAGGACCCCGAGGCACACTACCCGGGCATAGCGGCCCACCTGCGCGCCTGCGGCCCCTGCGCGGACGAGTTCGAGGGCCTGCTCGCCGCGGTGTCGGACCTCTGAGTCCCCCCTGCCGCGTACCCGTGCACACGGTCGGGTCCGAGGCACCCTGTCGTGCCCGGGCGGGCACCTCGTCGTGTCACCGCGCCGCTCTCGGCTTCCGCGCGGGGCTCCTCCGGGTGGCGCGGCTGGTCCGGTCCCAGGCCGCCGCACCGCCCGCGAAGCGCGCCTCCGCGCGGGCCTGGGCCGCGCCGGAGGTGCGGGGAAACCGGGTCGCTCCGCGCTCAGGCCCGGGTGCCCCGGCTTCCCCGGGCTCACCGGCGGGCGGCCGTCACCGGGAGCCCGCCGCCACGTTCCCGTCCGGCGCGGTGCGCAGCGCGGCGAGTGCGCGCTGCCGCTCCGCGAACAGCCGCTTGCCGAGCTCGGCGAAGCCCCCGGACTCGTTGACGTGCGGGAACTCCTCGTCGGGGACCGGCACGTCCAGGAAGTCGCAGAGCGGGCCCCAGCCCTCGGTCACCTGGAAGACCAGCAGGCGGTCGGCCGGCACGGTGGCCTTCACCTCGGCGACGTGCCGGTTGAAGGCCTCGACCGCGTCGTGCTCGTCCAACTCGTGCAACGGCCGGTCGCCGCCGACGTCGAACACGCGGGGTCGCAGCTCCTCGGACAGGAAGCGGAAGAAGGCGGCGGTGTCCGGATCGACGTCCTCCGGGCGCGTCCTGCCGACAGTGAAGATGGTCTGTCTGGCGCTCGCGTACCAGCGGTGCGGATCCCGCACCGTCAGCACGACCTTGGCCTCGGGCCAGGCGTCCATCAGCTCACGCCAGAAGACGCAGCCGGGGAAGTCCACCGTCGCGCGGTACCCCTCGAACACCCGCCGCACGTCGACCGTGTCACTGGCGAGCGCCTCCTGCCACAGCGGCATCTGGCTGGGCTTCGTGATCACCTCCGCCATGTGGTGACAGGGGTCGAACCCGAGCCTCTTGAGCGCCGCATGCATCGAGAGCGTCCCGGTACGACCGTAACCGGCACCTATGACATCCACTCTGATCGTTCCCTTCCGCACGTGGGCACTTCCCCGTGCGTTCGGGACGGTACGCCTGACGGCGCGTCACCGCCGCGTTCTCCCTGCCTGACTCCGCACCGGGCACGGGGATTCAGCCACGTCGCGACGGTCCGCGACGAGGTGGGGGCGCGCGCCGCCGGGGCCCCGTGGACAGGGGCCCCGAGCGGTGCGCCGGACGACCACGCCATCGGTCGCCCGCGCGGCGGAGCACGACCTCGGGCGCACATGGCCGGACTTCGCGTCGCAGGCGTCGTCCGCCGGGCAGCCCGACGATCCCGGCGGAAGCGTCTAGGGGGCTTCTGATGGATCTCCGTGGCGTCGCGGCGTTCGGCACGCTCCCCCACGCTCGGCTGCTCCCCCACGCTCGAACGGGCTCGCGCGGGGGTGCCCCCACGCGCGGGGGCACCCCCACGCGCCGCACCGGGCGCAAGCCCACGTACGCCCAGTACGAGGACGTGCACCCGGCACTCCCCCAAGCTCTTCGAGCAGGGGGCACCCCCAGAGCACGCACTGGGGGCACCTCCCACGCCTTTGAGGCAGTGGGGGAGCCGCTCCTTCTCCCACGGAGATCCATCAGAAGCCCCCTAGGCGTCCCGTCCGCTCCGGGCAACACCCCTGACCCGGCCGCCGTTGGCTGAGAAGGACGCCTCCAGCCGGTCGAAGCCGCCGGCCGGGCGGCCGCCGGTGAGCTTGAGTGTGACGGTCGCCGACGCGCCGGGCACGAGGGACGCCGTCACCGGCACGGGGAACGCGTTCGGGTCCGGCCCGTCGACCGCCGGTGTCTGTGGCGCCGTACGGGTGCCGTCGGACCAGCGCAGGCCGTCGAGCCGGACGTCGTTCGCGGGGCCGGAGCCCCGGTTGGTGACCTCCACCTGCCAGGTGCCGTCGCGCACGGTGCCGTGGCCGGTGACCCGGCCGGTCAGCCGGGCCGGGCGGGCCGGCGCCGTCCCGTCCACCTCCAGGACGACGGTGTCCCAGCCGAAGCCGCTGGAGACCGGCTCGACCGCGTCGGGCGTCGGATCGCCGCCGACGGTGAACGCGATCGTGTTGTCGCCGGCCTTCAGCAGCGACGCGGGGAAGGACAGCACCCCCACGCCGGGGAAGCCGCTGCGGTCGGCCTGGCGGCCGATCGTGGAGTCGTTGTGAGCGGGCAGCGTGCCCACGATGCCGGTGGAGGTGCCGTTGACCGTCACCGCCGGCGGCGTGCCCTGCTGCATGGACGACGACACCGTCAGGTACGCCGTGCCCTCCGGCGCCTCGGCCAGCGGGAAGCGGATGGTCCAGGTGCCGGGGCGCGCCTGGGCGTAGTACCAGTCGGTGGGCTCCCAGCTCTTGCCGATGGTGAAGTCCAGGTCGCCCGGAATGAGCGACGGCTTCTCGTACGACCGGGGCATCGGGCGCGCGGGCGACCTGGTCGCGAGGGCGTACTCGCCCCCGGTGCGGTCGGCACGCCCGAGCTGCCACAGGAACACGGCGCGCTCCACCGGTGCCCAGGTGATGGCCGGGAGCTTGTGGTGGGAGCCGTGGAAGGTGAGCCCCGGCTGCCTGTACTGGTCGGTGATGGAGCCGTCGGCGGCGAAGACGTAGAGGGTGTAGGTGCCGGGGTCGGTGGTGCCGGGTTTCCAGGCCGGGGGGACGCCGGGCAGGGTGAAGGAGCCGTCGGCGCGGGTGCGCACGAAGTAGGTGGGCTCGTGGATGGTGTACACGTCGTCAGCGTCCTCGACGTCCTGGGTGGAGAGCAGCACCCACAGGTTCGCCGCAGGCCGGCCGTCGGCGATCCGGATCCGGCCCGAGACCTCGGTGCGCTGCGCGGGCCCGGGGTACAGCGCGTCGCTGACCCACGCGGACCCGGCGCGGTTGGCCGCGATCTCGGCCCGGGCGATGTCCGCCGCCTGCCCGATCATGGCGTCCGGGTCGTCGGGGTCCCCGACGGTGATGTACGTGAGCCAGGGGCCGTACAGCCGCCGGTACCCGGCGGGCAGGGCGTAGCTGGGCAGGCCGTAGTGGTTGACCCCGAAGTAGTTGAGGATCAGCGCGTCCTGGTGGATGGCGAGGTCCTGCCGCTGCGGGCCGACGCCGTAGAACCCGGCCAGCGTCTCGTCCGACACCCCGCTCAGCGGGGTGAACCAGACGCCGAAGCCGTGCCCGTAGTGCCCGAACATCGGGTTCTGGTAGTGGTAGAGGCTCCAGTTGTACTTGGTGTACACCTCACCCGGCTTCAGACCGCCGGCGTTGCTCTCCGGCGACGGCAGACCGGGGTTGTTGACGCCGTCGACCTGCCATGTCTCGTCCTGGAGCTGCTTCTGGGTGGCGAGGTAGGCATAGGTGGGCTGCTGGCCCTTGCCGCGCTCCCAGTTGAAGGCGTGGTCGAAGATGGCGCGGTCCCACCGCGTGTTCATCCTGACCTCGCTGATCGAGGTGGCGCCGGTGGCGGTGAGGATGTCGTAGCCGTACAGGCCCCGGACGCCGGCGCGCATGATCAGGTGGTGCTCGTGTCGCAGCGGGTCGCTGGTGACGTCGGCGAACGCGACCTCCACGAGGTCGTGCTCCAGCCGTACGACCCGTATCCCGGTGCACACCAGGCGGGACTTGCCGCCGGCGGCGTCCACGTAGAAGGAGTGCTGCCGGTCGGGGTCGCGGGGCTCGACGCCGTTGAGGTTGTGGGCCAGCTCCGTGCCGTTCACGACCACGGAGGTCGCGGTGACCGAAACGTCGGTCCAGCCGGTGACGATGCCGCCCTGGGCGTCGTCGCGGCCGAAGGTGAACCGCGCCAGGCCGTTGTCCAGCACCACCTCCGCGACCTCCCCCGGGAAGGCGTAGGTGCCCACCTCGGCGGGTCTGCCGTCGAGCAGCACCCGCACCTGCGGGCCGCCGGCGCCCTCCGCCGCCCCTGCCGCATCCGGAGCCAGCGCGGAGGCGCTGCCCTCCGTGCCCCAGACCGTGGCCGCGGCGCCGGCGCCGATCAGGCCGAGCGTGGAACGACGACTCAGATGACTTGGCTCCCAGGACATCACGGAACTCCTCGTGCTGATGGGCGAACGGGAAGGGCGGGGCCCGGCGGCGCGGGGCCTGTTCGCGCAGTTCCCCGCGTCCCCTCTTCGGGGCGGTTTCTCGGTGTGTTCTCGGCGTGGTGAGCTGTGGGTTCGTCGTGGTTGCTCGCGCGGTTTCCCGCGCCCCCGGGCGGGCGCCGTCGGCAGGCAGGCCGCGATCCCGGCGGGGCGCGGCGCAGTGACATGCGGCTCCGCCGCGTGGGGGCGGGCAACCCGCTGCCAGCGGGGGCCGGGTACGGGACAGCTCGGCGTGCGGTGGGCCGGTGGGTCCGGCGGGGTGCTGCTAATTGAAACGTATGAAGCAAGCGCTTTCGAGCGACAAGCTAGCGAGTGGGTGGCCGGAAGGGAAGGGGTTCGGCACGGGACGATCGAAAGCCCTTGCTGGACCCGGCCGCAGGGTTCCCGGGGGCCGACCGGTCTCCGGTGGACGGCCCGACCCGGATCGCATACCGGAGAACGCGGCAGGTGAGGTGGCCGATCGAGGCCTCGCCGGACACGTGCTCCGCACCGCCCTCGACCGGTGTGTGCGGCTCGGGCATGTGCCCATGCGTCGGGACCGTGCGCGCGGGGGGCGTCGGCGGGTGGTTCGGCGGAGGGGCTCTGGGGGTCTTGAAACGATATGAACCCTCAACGACCAGGACGCCCTGGCGCCGTACGTGTGGGGCTTCACCGGGCCCTCGTCCCGAGGCGCCCCCGCCCCCGGGGTCCGGCCCGCTGCTTCCCGGGCGGGATCCGTGTGCTGTGCATCGTTTCAAAACGGGAGGTTGACTTCGGGCCAGTTGCCCACAAGGCTGCCTCTGTCCGTAACAGCGCCGCCACGGGACTCCCGGGCCCGGCCCCACCCGGCCGTCCGTCCTCATGGCCCAAAAATCGATTCAACCACTCGTTGACACCTGGGGCGCACGGCCGTAGCTTCCCAGGCGGTGTACGTCCGTGAGCCGTATTCACGTAGTTGAAACACACTCGCCGGGCATCTGCGTCATGCCCCTGTCCGGCTCGCCCTGCCAGGGATCGGCCCCCTGGCCGTACCGATGTGCCGCCCGTGCGTCGTCGGTGCACAACACGGCTCGGCAAGAGGGGGTTTCGCATGCATCGCGCGACGATCAGCGATGTCTCGGTACGGGTCTTCCGCACCACCACCAGGCTGGCACACGACTCCGACGGTCACGCCCACCCCGGTGAACCGCGCACCGTGACCCGGGCGCTGCTCACGATCACGGACACCGACGGCCACCGGGGCCACTGCCTCGCCCGGGAGGCGCAGGTGAGCGAGGCGCTGCTCGGCGCCTATGTGCGGCCGGTGCTGCTCGGCCAGGACCCGTTCGACCGGGCGCGTCTGTGGGACGGTCTCGCGCGCTGGCAGCGGGGCAGCGAGGGGCAGTTGGGCGACCGGACCCTGGCGGTGGTCGAGCAGGCCCTGTGGGACCTGATCGGCCGGCGCCTGGGGCAGCCGGTGTGGAAGCTGCTGGGCGGCATGCGCGACAAGGTGCCCGCCTACGGCAGCACGATGTGCGGCGACGAGGTCCCCGGCGGCCTGTCGAGCCCCGAGGACTACGCCGCGTTCGCCGAGAAGCTGATCGCGGACGGCTATCACGCCATCAAGCTGCACACCTGGATGCCCCCGGTGTCGTTCGCACCGGACGTCGCCATGGACATCCGTGCCTGTGCGGCGGTGCGCGAGGCGGTCGGCCCCGACGTTCCGCTGATGCTGGACGCCAACCACTGGTACAGCAGGGCCGAGGCGCTCCAACTGGGCCGGGCGCTGGACCGGCTGGGCTTCCACTGGTACGAGGAGCCGATGGAGGAGCAGTCCACCCAGTCGTACCGCTGGCTGGCCGACCAGCTCGACACGCTCGTCATCGGCCCGGAGAGCGTCGGGGGACGGCTCCAGGCCCGGGCCGAGTGGATCGCCGCCGGGGCCTGCGACATCCTCCGGGTGGGCGTGCCCACGGCCGGCGGGATCACGCCCGCGCTCAAGACGCTGCACCTGGCCGAGGCGTTCGGCATGGACTGCGAGATGCACGGCGGGGGCGCGGGCACGCTGGCCGTGCTGGGCGCGGCCGCCAACAGCAGGTGGTACGAGCGTGGCCTGCTGCACCCGCATCACGACTTCGACGAGGTGCCCCCGCACCTGCTGCGTGCCACCGACCCCATCGACTCCGAGGGCCATGTCCACCTGAGCACTGAACCCGGGCTCGGCGAGAGCCTCGACCTCGACCACATCGAGGCGGAGACGGTGCGCTCGTGGTGACCGGCCCGGGCCCGGCCGGCGCCGGGCCGCCCACCGGCACAGCGGGCCCCACACGTCCCGTGCGCCGGGCCGGCCCGGCGCACCCCGCGTGGCCCGCGCACCCTGTGTGGCCCGCGCACCCTGTGTGGCCCGCGCACCCCGTGTGGCCCGCGCACCCTGTGCGGCCCACCGGCTTCGCGGGGCGAGGGGCCCACCCGGTACGCGCCACCGGCGCAGCGGACCGCCGCCGGCCGCGACCCATGCTCCGGCGGTGAGCCTGCCGCCCCGCCTGCCGCCCCACCTGCCGGCTCCTCCTCCCTCCCCCTCGTCCCTTCGTCCCCTCCCCCCACCTCCCGGACGTCAGCGGCGCCCGGCGCCGGCACACCCTCAGGAGATCTGCATGGACACGGAGACCAACGCCGTTTCACGGCGGACCGCGCTGGGCGCGGTGGGGGCGGCGGCCGCGGGCGCGGCGTTGCTCGCGGGCGGCGGCAGCGCCTGGGCCGCACCGGCCGGGCACACCGGCGGGGCCGGCGGCCCGGCGCAGGCGACCACAGGCGGCCCGGTGCGCCTGCTGCTGAACGGGGCGCCTGCCGCACTCGGCAGCCACGCCTTCCCCGACGAGGTGGACACCGTCGTCCTCGACAACGGCCTGGTGCGGTTCACCTTCGGCCGGGACGACCTGAACGGCGTCTACTCCGGCTACACGGGCGTCTCCGTCACCGCCGTCTCGGTGGTGGTGGACGGCGTCGAACTGGCCCACCACCTGAACGGGTCGAAGCCTCAGGACGACGGCAGGGCGCCCTCGTTCTACGTGGACGACCGGGGCGGCAGGACCCGGCTGATGTGCACCGAGGTGAGGGTGGTCCGGGTCGGTCCCGACCTGGCGGAGGTGGCGTTCGTCGACAGCACCAGCACACCGCTCCACCACGAGCACCACCTGATCATGCGGCGCGGCAGACGGGGCGTCTACGGCTTCGACGTGCTCACGGCGGCCGAGGCCACCACCATCAGCGAGGTGCGGATGGTGACCCGCTGGGACCGCACCATCTTCGACCACTCCTTCAACTGGGAGCGCGGCAGCGGCCAGCAGCCCACTTACGACTACCTCAACACCCAGGTCAAGCTCCAGGACGAGACCTGGCGCGTGGACGGCGTCAACGACAAGGACCTGGCGGCGCCCGACAGCAACTCCGGCAACCTGCCGACCGGCACCGCCTACAGCAAGTACGAGTGGAGTCTCTACCACCACGAGAACCCGATGTTCGGGCACCACGGCCATGGCTTCGGGGTGTGGTTCACACCACTGGGCGGCGTCACCGAGGACACGTTGTGCGCGTTCTACGGGGTCGGCCCCACCCACCAGGACCTGGCGATCCACCAGGACGCCACCATCCTCAACTACTTCGGCGCCAACCACTACGACCTGCCCGGATACGACCTCCCGGCGGGCTACCGGAGGCTCTACGGGCCCTGGTACACCTTCTTCACCACCGGCGACGAGAGTGACCCGGATTCCCTCGTCGCGGCCGCGGCGGCCACCGCCCGCGCGGAGATTCGCGAGAACCGCACGGCCGCGGACTGGATCGACCACCCGCTCTACCCGGACGCCGCGCAGCGCACCGAGGTCTCGGGCCGGATCCGGATCGCCGACGGCCGGCCTGCGGCGAACCTGTGGGTGCTGCTCTCCACCCAGGACGTCGAGGACGCTGACGACGTGTACACCATCCACGAGCCCACCTACTTCGTGCGCACCCGCGCCGACGGCTCCTTCACCCTGCCCGGCGTCCCCCCGGCCTGGAAACCCGGCACCACCGACCCCGGCACCTACACCCTCTACGTCTTCGCCGCCGACGGCTCCGTCACCGACCAGTACAAGCAGCCGGGCATCGCGCCCCGCGGCGCCGTCCACGACCTCGGCACGCTCACCTGGGCGCCCGCCGCGCACGGCACGTTCCTCTGGCAGATCGGCCGCTCCGACCGGACCGGGGGCGAGTACGCGCTGGCCACCCACCCGATCGAGCGGAGGCACCCGCGCGACTACGACAAGCCGTCCCGCGTCCCGGGCGACCTGACGTTCACCGTCGGCGAGAGCTGGGAGCCCACCGACTGGTACTACGCGCAGACCAACCCGGGCACCTGGACCGTCCGCTTCCCGCTCGACCACGTGCCGTCCGGCACGGCCGTGCTCACCGTCTCCTCCTCGATGCAGGCGGGCAGCGCGCCGACCGTGGCCGTGAACGGGGCCACCGACGGCATCACGGGCAGCCTCTCCGACAGCGACGGCCACGACGGCAACGGCCTCGGCGGCACCATCGGCCGGCAGGCCGACCGCAGCGGCCGGCGGCGCGTCGACACGCTCACCTTCCCCGCGTCGATGCTGCGCGAGGGCGACAACACCCTCACCTTCAGCCGGGGCGCGACCATCCCGGCCGGGGACGGCCTGGGCCGGGACACGTTGCTGCTGGAGGTGGACCCGGGCGGCACCGCGCCGGCCCCGGCGCCCGCCGCGAGCCTCACGGCCGAGGTGGTGAGCATGTCCGGGACCCGGTCCGCGGCCACCTGGACCGTGCGGGTCGGCAACAAGGGCAGGGGCGCCGCGCGCGATGTGCGGTTCACCGGCCTCGCGCGGCGGATGCGCTGGGGCGGCGAGCAGCCGCTCGCGGTCGCCGGCCGGGACCCCGAGGTCTTCCCGGTGCCCGTGACGGCGTCGCTGGCGCCCGGGGCGTCCACCACCTTCCGGGTCACCGGCGTGCCGCCCCGGGACACCGCCGTCGATCCCCGCTCCGTCGTCGTGTCCCTGAGCGCGGACGGCGGCCGGACCCGTACCACCGCCTCAGCCCGGACGGCTACCTGGCCGTGGGCCCCGAAGAACTGACACCAGAGGAGTTCGTGCCATGAGAATCCGGGTCGCACCCGCGCGCCGCCCCCGGCTGGTCTCCGCCATCGCCGTCGCCACCGCGGTGGCCGCCTCGCTCACCCTCACCGCGTGCGGCGGGGACTCCGGCGGGTCCTCCGACGGCAAGGTCCACCTCAGCTTCTCCTGGTGGGGGGACAGCTCACGGGCCAAGTCCACCGAGGCCGCCATCAAGCTCTTCGAGCAGGCCAACCCGAAGATCGACGTCAGCACCCAGTACGCCCAGTTCGGCCCCTACAACCAGAAGCTCGCCACCCAGATGGCCGGTGGCGGGGCGCCCGACCTGATCCAGATCGACTGGGGCAACCAGAGCCAGTACGCCCGCAGCAACACCCTGCTCGACCTCTCCACGGGCTCCGCGAACGTCGACTTCTCCGGTCTGGACCCGAAGTTCGCGGGCAGCGGCAAGGACGGGGACAAGCAGGTCGCGCTGCCGTTCGGGCAGACCGCGCAGAGCTTCGTCGTCGACGAGACCAAGCTGAAGGCGCTCGGCGTCCCGGTGCCGAAGCCCGGCTGGACCTGGGACGACGTGGCGACCTTCGGCAAGGCCGTGCACGACAGGTCGCACGGCAAGGTCGCCGGCATCTCCGACCCCGGCACCACCTGGGCGGCGTTCCAGTCCTGGCTGTACCAGCGCGGCAAGGACCTCTACACCGAGGACGGCAGGCTCGGCTTCACTCAGGCCGACCTGGAAGGCTTCTGGAACCTCTGCGACAGCCTCCGCAAGTCCGGCGCGGCCACCCCCGCGAACCAGACCGCCACCCTTGCGGGCGGCCCCGCCGAGGACCCGCTGGCCAAGGGCACCACCGCGGCCGAGTGGGACTACGACAGCATCTACGCGAGCCACTCCGCCGCCACCAAGGACAAGCTGGTCCTGGTGCCGCTGCCGACGGTGGCCGGCAAGACCGGCATGTACGCGAAGCCGTCCATGCTGCTCTCCGTCTACGCCGGCTCCAAGCACCCCGCCGAAGCGGCCAAGCTGCTGAGCTTCCTCATCAACGACCCGAAGGCAGCCAAGGCACTGGGCACCAGCCGCGGCCTCTTCCCCAACCTCGCCGTCCGCAAGACGCAGACGGCCGCGGCCACCGGCACCGACAAGGTGGTCTCCGACTACGAGGCGGCGAACGCGGCGAGCCTGAGCCCCACGCCCGCCGCGCCCCCCAAGGGCGACGGGCAGCTCATCACGCTGATGCAGCGCATCTACGGCGCCGTCAGCTTCGGCCAGCAGAGCGTCTCCGCCGGCGCCAAGGACTTCATGGCCCAGGCGCAGCAGGCGCTCGCCAAGTAGCGCCCGGCGGGCGCCTGCCCCGCAGCGCACGGCGGGCGCCCGCCGGACGACACCCGGCAGGCGCCCGCGACATGACCGCCCACCACCCAGGCCGGACCAAGGAGGAAGCCGGTGAGCTCGACGGCCAGGCTCGACCCGCCGGTGCCCGCATCCGTGGCACCGAAGAGAACGCACCACCGCACCACGCCGACCAAGGGTCTCGCCGACCGCACCGCCGGGTATGTGTTCCTGCTGCCCTGGTTCGCCGGGCTCGCGATCTTCACCATCGGCCCGCTGGTGTACTCGCTGTACCTCTCGTTCACCGACTACAACCTCCTGCAGTCGCCGCGGTGGGTCGGCCTCGCGAACTTCAAGGAGATGTTCGGCGCCGACCCCCGCTTCTACCACGCGGTGCAGGTCACCCTGATCTACGTGGTGGTGGTGACGCCGGTGAAGCTCGCCCTCGCCCTCGCCGTCGCCGTGCTGCTGAACCGCAGGCGGGCCGGCGTCGGCCTGTACCGGTCGCTGTTCTACCTGCCGTCGCTGCTGGGCACCAGCGTCGCCGTGGCGCTGGTGTGGCGCTCGATGTTCGCGCAGGGCGGCGCGGTCAGCAACGGCCTCGGCTCGCTCGGCCTGCCGAAGACCGACTTCATCAACAGCACCACCTGGTCGCTGCCCGCGATCATCCTGCTGGCCTGCTGGCAGTTCGGCGCCCCCATGGTGATCTTCCTCGCCGGGCTCAAGCAGATCCCGGCCGAGCTGTACGACGCCGTCTCGGTCGACGGGGCCGGGACGTGGGGGAGGTTCCGGCACGTCACCCTGCCGCTGCTGTCGCCCGTGGTCTTCTTCAACGTCCTGCTGGAGACCATCAACTCCTTCCAGGCGTTCACCCCGGCGTTCATCATCAGCAACGGCACCGGCGGCCCCGCCGACTCGACGCTGTTCTACACGCTCTACCTGTACCAGCGGGGCTTCACCGACTTCCGGTTCGGCTACGCCTCGGCGATGGCCTGGGTCCTGCTGGCGACGGTCGCGCTGCTCACCGCCCTGATGTTCCGCGTCTCGCGGGTATGGGTCTTCTACTCGGACGGAGGAAGCCGATGAGCGGGCACAGCATGGTGCCGGGCGCCCGGCCGGCCGCGGCCCCCCGGCGCCGGGGCGCGCGGGGCCGGTCGGCGCTGTGGCATGTGTCGGTGATCGTCGTCGTGCTCGTCGTGGTGTACCCGGTCATCTGGATGCTCGGCACCTCGTTCAAGCCCGCGACGGAGATCGTCACGTCCAACCGGCCCTGGCCGCTGCACGGGACCCTCAAGAACTTCAGCGCCGGCTGGCACGCCAACCCGGGCGTGACCTTCGGGCACTTCTTCATGAACTCGCTGGTCATCTCGGTGCTCGCGGTGGCCGGCACGCTGCTGTCCTGCTCGCTGGCCGCCTACGCCTTCAGCAGGCTCTCCTTCCCGGGCCGCTCGGCGCTGTTCGCCGTGATGGTGGTCACCATCCTGATGCCGTACCACGTGCTGATCGTCCCGCAGTACGCCATCTTCAAGTCGTTCGGATGGATCAACACCGACCTGCCGGTCGTGGTGCCCAAGTTCCTCGCGACCGAGGCGTTCTTCATCTTCCTCATGGTGCAGTTCATGCGGGGCATCCCGAGGGAGATCGACGACGCGGCGCGGGTCGACGGCTGCGGCCCCTACCGCACGTTCCTGTGGGTGCTGCTGCCGCTCACCCGTCCCGCCCTGATCACCAGCGCCATCTTCGCGTTCATCTGGACGTGGAACGACTTCTTCACGCAACTCGTGTACTTCAACAACACCGGCAAGTTCACGGTGCCGATCGGCCTCTCCCTCTTCGTGGACCAGACCGGCATGACCTCCTACGGCCCGATGATGGCGATGTCGATCCTGGCGCTGCTGCCGGTGTTCCTCTTCTTCCTGGCGTTCCAGCGGCTCCTGGTGGACGGGGCCACGTCGAGCGGGCTGAAGGGGTGAGGCCGGCGTGCGCGGCATGACGGAGACGGGCGCCCGGACCGGCGGGCCCGCCCCGGACACCCCCGTGCCCGGCGGGACGGGGCCCCGCAGAGCGGTGGCACTGGGGCCCGAGCGGGCCGAGCAGGTGCGCCTGGCGGCCGAGACCATGGCCGTCGGGGTGCTGGTCGTGCTGTTCTCGCTGCCGCTGGTGACCGCCGGGGCGGCGTGGTGCGCGGCGGCGGAGGTCACCGCGGGCTGGCACCAGGGGCGGGAGCCCGCGCTGCTGCGCACCTTCGCCCGGGTGGTCCGGCGTGATCTGCTGCCGGGGCTCGTGGTGGCGTGCGCGGTGCTCGCGGTGGCGGCCGTCACCTGGTTCGAGGTCCGCGTGGTACTGGCGTCACGCCTGCCGGGGTACCCGGTGGAGGCCGCGGCCCTCGCGCTGCTCGGGGCGGGCGCGGTGGCGTTCGTCCTGCTCACGGTCGCCTGCCGGGCGGCGGAGCAGGGGCCGGCGCCGGAGCAGGGACCGGGGCTGGAGCCGGGGACGGCAACGGTGGCGGGTGCCGGTGCGTGGGGCGGCGCGGTGCGGACGGCGGCCCGGCAGGCGCGGCTCGCACCCACCACTCTCGCCCTGGTGGTGGCCGCCTGCGCTTGTGTCGGCGCCCTTGTCGCGGTGATCCCGGCCTTCGCCGGCTTCATGGCGGGGCCGCTCGCGTACGCGGTGTCGGTGGTGACGGCACGCAACCGCGCGGCGGACGGGGCGCGCTGAGCGGCCGCCGGCGGCCCGTCAGTCGAGGTGGAACACCTCGGTCAGCAGCACCCTGGCGTCGTCGGCGGTGCTGCCGTCCGGGGCCTCGAAGAAGGGGGCCATCTCGCGCTGCCAGCGTGTGTTGACGTCGGCCCCGGCCATGGCACGCTCCGCCGCGGCGAAGTCGTCCGTCTCCAGGTAGCCGACGAGCAGCCCGTCGTCGTGCAGGAAGAGCGAGTAGTTGCGCCAGCCCGCCGCCCGCAGCGCGTCGAGCATGCCGGGCCAGACCTCGGTGTGCCGCCGCCGGTACTCCTCGATCCGCTCCTTGCGCACCCGCAGCAGAAAACACACACGTTCCACGATCGGCCCTCCTCGGACAGCGGTTCGGACGGCGACGGACGGGCGGAGGGGAAACCACCGCCCCGCACAGGGGACCCGGCACCGCCGCCAGCTTATGAAACGGTTCAGCCTTCCACCACTCCCACCGCTCCGACCACTCCCACCGCTCCGACCACTGCCACCGGTCCCACCACTCCCGCTACCGCGGCCGGGTGCAGCACATGCTGCCGACCGCCCCGCGCCGGCCCGGGGCGTGGCCCCGGACCGGCGCGGGCACCGGTGGTCGGCCGGCGGTCAGGAAGCGTGCACCGTGGCGATGTTGTGGCCCTCCACCTCCAGGAGCGGGCGGCCCGAGGGGAGGGTGGCCGGGTCCCAGGAGAGGGTGATCTCGCGCTGCTCGCCCGGCAGCAGCCAGAGGTAGTTGTCCGCGTACTCGGTGGGCAGCACCCGATCGCCGGATGCCTTGTCGCGCAGCGTGAGCCGGACCATCGCCGCCACCGTCGAGCCGGTGTTCCGCAGCTTCGCCGTGGTGGTGCGGCGGGTGCCGGCGCGGCTGGTGCCGCCGAGCCCGGCCGACACCGTGGTGCGGCCCAGGTCGTTCAGGGACCGCAGGTCACCCGGGGTGCGGTAGCGCCAGTAGGTGTTCTCCGACAGCACGGTGCCGTCCGCCGCCTGCGCCGTCAGCCGCAGCAGGTGCAGGTCCGGCAGCGCGTCCGTGAAGTCCGCCGTGAACAGCCTTGCGGCCGCCGACGCGCCGACCCCGGCCCGCTGCCGCACCGGGGAGCCGAGGGACGTGCCGTCCAGTCCGTACAGCCGTGCCGTGACCGTGACGTCCTTCAGCGCCCGCGTGGTGTGGTTGACCAGCGCGACCTGCCAGGTGTCCCGGCTCGCCTGCACATGGACCGGCTCGCAGCCCTTCCGGGCCCCGTAGTACGTGCCGTTCACGTCGAGGTCGTAGTCGTACGTCTGCCACACCGTGCTGTGCCAGGCCGGGTTGGACATCCACAGCAGCAGCGCCCGGGCGTCGTCCCACAGGTGGTGGTTCCAGGCCTCGAACATCGCCCGGGTGTTCTCGTAGTTGACGAACTGCGCCTTGCGGCTGAACTCCGCGAGGCTCCCGGACGGGCCGAGGCGCGCGTCGACGGCGTCCTTGTACGTGGCGGGGCGCTGGTTGCCGTTGGTGCTCCAGTCGTGGTTGTACCAGACGTCCCCGATGGGCCAGCCGGGCTCGTCCCCCACCAGGTGCTCCATCGACTCCGCCACCGGCACCGTCGGAATCCCGATCTCGGTGTGGAAGCCGAAGATATGGGTGTCGTAGGTGTCCTTGTCGAAGTACTTCTCGGGCTCGACGAAGTAGTAGGGGCCGTGCCCGGAGACCGTGCCGTCGGCGGAGTTGGCGAGGTAGAAGATCTCGCCGTCCTCCTCGTCGACGGCCTGCTGCAGGCCCGCGGCGATGTGCGGGGGCGGCGCCTCCTCGTTGGCGCCGCACCACACGGCGATGCACGGGTGGATGCGGTAGCGGACGATGGTGTCGCGGGCGATGTCCACATAGTCGGGGATGTCGTCCGCGAACGGCCCCGCCTCCCAGAAGTCGTTCCAGACGAGGATGCCGTTCTCGTCGCACGCGGCGAAGAACTCCTCGCGGTTGCTCGACCCGATCCAGTTCCTGACCATGGTGAAGTTCATGTCGCGGTGCATGCGCATGACCGCGTTCATCCGCTCCGGCGGCATCCTGCGCAGCAGCTCGTCCCAGCCCCAGTTGCCGCCACGGCAGAACACGGGCACACCGTTGACGATGATCTTCAACGGGGTGGTGGCGTTGGAGACCGCCTTGACGTCGGTCCACGCCGAGCCGTCGTCGGACACCTGCACCGTGAAGTCCAGTGCGTACGCCTGCTCCCAGGTGAGCACGACCCGGTCGAACGTGACCGAGGAGCCCAGGTCGACCTGGATGTACTGGTCGTC
Source organism: Streptomyces sp. DSM 116793 (assembly GCF_057320905.1). Lineage (NCBI taxonomy): Bacteria > Bacillati > Actinomycetota > Actinomycetes > Kitasatosporales > Streptomycetaceae > Streptomyces > Streptomyces sp. DSM 116793. Next base: position 7,524,278 of record NZ_CM170494.1, read on the forward strand.
CTCGAACGACGAGGACCAGCGCGTGCCGTCGTCCCCGTCGACCGCGTTGCCCGGGGCGTTGCTGTCCTGGTCCACCGAGGACGCCGTGGCCGTCTTGTGCAGCGCGAGGTCGGTGCCGGGTGCCGAGGAGTCCACCACCTGCAGCGACCACAGGGAGATCCCCCAGCCGGTGGCCCGCCGCCCGCCCTGGATGCGGACGTGACGGGCGTGCTGCGCGGCGAAGTCGACGGTCTGCACCACCCGGTCGCTGCCCGCCGGGATGCTGATCGGCTGCTCGTGCGTGTAGGTGAACTCCCGGATGCCGAAGCGCACCGCCTTGCGGTCGCTGCGCCGCCCGCCGGTCGTGGCGGTCAGCGTCAGGTCGTACAGGTACGGCTCCCCGTAGCCGTTCGGCCACCACAGCCGGGGGTTCTTCACCCGCAACTGCCCGTAGGAGTCGGGGGAGAACGTCACATCGGCGGACTTGCCGGCCGGCACCGTCACCGTACGGCTCACCGTCACCTGGCCGAAGGACGCCGTCACGGTGAAGTCCCGCGCGGCGGAGGCAGCGTTGCGGACCGGCACGGTGATGGTGACCTCGGCGACCGAGGTGTCCGGGGAGCCGGGCAGCGTGGAGACGACGCGCGCGTCGCCGAGCACGGCGTCACCGGTGGAACGGAGCCGGACGTGGTTCCAGATCCCTGCGATCCGGTCCCGGACCGCGGGGATCCAGTCCCAGCCGGACACCGCCAGGTAGGTGGGGGAGTCCAGGTAGATCTTCGCCGACTGCATGAAGGCGTTGCCGTCCGGGCCCTTGTCGCCGGGGCTGCCCGGGTGCGGCATAGGCGTGATGCGCACCGCGAGGACCTGCTCCTTCGCGCCGGCCGCCAGGTGGTCGGTGACATCCAGGGCGGTGCGCGCGAACGGCGACGTCAGCTCGCCCGCCTTCGCGCCGTTCAGCCAGATCTCCGCGTGGTGGTTGATGCCGTCGAACTCCAGCCAGACGCGCCGGCCTGCGGACGTGTCGAAGCCGCGCGGCAGCTTGAAGGCGCGGCGGTACCACCACGAGTGCCGGGAGAGCGCCTCGGGGATGCGCATGTTGTTGAAGCCGGACACCGGGTCGGGGAAGTGGCCCTGCTCGACCAGGGTGGCGAGCACCGTGCCCGGCACCGTCGCGGGCAGCCAGTCGCCGGTGTCCACCGAAGGACCCGACAGCGTCGCACCGTCCGCCGTGCCGGCGAAGTCGTCCATGGTCAGGTCCCACCCGGACGCCAGCGGCACCGTGCCGTCGGCCGCCACGGTCAGCGCGGGCGCGGGGTCCCTGCGGCCGGTCCAGCTCGTCCAGCCGCGCGCCGCGGGCCGCTTGTGGTCGCATGTCCCGTACACCTGGAAGCCGTTGAGGCCCAGCGGATTCCCGTTGGAGCGGCGCGTGGCGGACATCCGCACCCAGCGCGCGGTGACCGGCTCGGACAGCGGTATCTCCACGACGCCGCCCGCGCCCGAGGACGTGCTGTGGACGGTCGTCCAGGACTTCCCGTCGTCGGACACGTCGAGGGTGAAGGCGACCGCCGCGCTGGACAGGATCTCGGAGCCGGTCGTGTCGGAGCGCGGCTGGCCGCCGGTCGACGGCACGAAGGTCGGGTCCCCGTCCTTCGCCTCGAAGGTGAGCGTCACCGACTCGATCCGGCACGGGGCCTGGAGGTCGACCGCGATCCACTGCCCGTCGCCCTGCGCGGCACGCCAGCCGCTGCCCCGGACGCCGACGGTGGCGAGCCCGTCCACGGCGAACTCGGCGGGCGTGGCGGCGTAGTCGGTCGACGAGACCTGCACGGGCCGGTACAGGGCGAGGTCCGTCGCCGGGCTGGGTGCGCCCGCACCCGGCTCGGCCACGGCGGGCGACGCGGACAGACCCGCCGTTCCCGTACCGAGGCCGAACCCGGCCAGCAGTACGGCATTCGCCGACAGGAACGATCTCCGCGAGACTCGGGCGGCTCTGGGGCCCATGAACGGCTCTCCGATCCGGTGCGCCGCCCTCGGCGGGGCACCTTCGTACGGCAAGGGGTGTTTTCAGACAGCAGGAAGGATTGTTGACATCGTTGTCAGAGGCTGCCCCGAACAACTCGGTCCTGACAAGGTGCCGGAGGGCCGGGTTCTGGGTGGTTATCGATTCTTTACCTGCGGGGGGTGGTGGGCGGTAGGACGGGAGTCGCGTGGGCGGCGCGGGCGGGTGGGTGTGGAGCCGGCCCATCTTGTGGGTGCGCCATGCCGCCGGCCGCCTGGCGCGGCGCAGAGGTCCTTCCCGGGCCGGCCGTCCGCGACGACGACGAGGTCCGTGACCACCTGCGCCGGAGTTTCGGAGAACTACTTCCCTTACTGCGGCACGTGCTGGATCGGATACGGCGCCATGGCCGTGCTCGGCACAGAGCTGCGCATGCGGGGCGTCACCGGGCCGCGCGTGGCCGACGCGTCGGTCATGCCGTCCATCGTCTCCGCCGACACCAACGCAACCGTCTACGCCATCGCGGAACGCGCGGCAGACCTCGTCACACGGTCCCGGGGCCGGGAGCAGGTCTCTGCGAGGTGAGTGCCCGCTGACGCCCGCTCACCCGAGCGTGGTGATCTGCTCGGGAGAGCACCCCGGCCCGGCCGAGGGGCCGGGCGGGGTTGGGAAGGGCGCGGCATCAGGCCCCCTCGCGCCGCTGGGTGCGCCCGTAGTGCTTGCGGGCCTTCATGCGGTTCCCGCACACCGCCATGGAGCACCAGCGGCCGCTGTTCGCCTTGCTGCGGTCGAGGAGGAAGCGGCGGCACTCAGGATTGGCGCACGGCTTGAGGCGGCCCGGCCGGGCCCCCGCGAGGTGGCCCCAGGTCAGGATGGCGGTGGTCGCCCACCTCCGGTCCGCGGCGACGTCGAGCGTCCATGCGATGCCCCGGCCGGTCACCTCCGGCACCGGGCGCGCCCCGCGGAGGAACCTCGTCAGCGTCCCCGGCGGGTCCTGCCCGCGTACCACCTTCTGCAGGGCGTCTCTCGCGGCGCGGGCGTGGCGGAGTTCCAGGTCGGTGCCGGTGCCCCCGCGTTCGAGGAGCCAGCGGCGGCCGGCGTCGGGGCTGTCGAGGAGGTCCTGCCGGGTTCCCCGGATGACCGGTGTGGTGTTCAGCAGGTCCAGGAGTCGTTCTTCGTCGTGCCTGTCGACTGGTATGGAGATCATCGCTTCACTCGGTCGGAGAGGGGGCGTGGCCGCGGGGTGCGGCCACACCGGGGTGAGTCGTGCCGTGCGTCTCCCCGTGCCGCCGCCTCGCCCCGGGTCCGTCACCCGTCGTGTCCTCGGTGCACCGTCACCGTCGCGCGCCCGGTGTGCCGCCGTGGCCCGCCCCCGGTGCGGCCGCCGCCGGGGTCACCGCTGCGTCGGGCCCCGCCGTCGTCCGGGCCGGCAGTCTACCCGCGTGCCCGCGGGCCGGCCGGGCCCCGCTCGCCCGCGGACACCGCGCCGTGTCCGGCCCCGGTCGGTGTCGGCCGGCGCGTGCGGGTGGGCCGCCTGCTCCTGAGCGGGACCCGGGACCGGTGTCCTAACTCCTTCGGTCCTGTTGACAGGTTAGGTTCAAGCTGCTTCCATTCTAACCCTCAAAGCTGATTAAAGGAGTTAGATATGGTCGCCGTCCACCACAGGTACGCCACGGTCTCGGGCAGGCGGATCTTCTACCGGGAGGCTGGGCCGGCCACCGCGCCGGCGGTGGTGCTGCTGCACGGCTTCCCGACCAGCTCGTTCATGTTCCGCAACCTCATACCGGTGCTGGCCGAGGACTACCACGTCATCGCCCCCGACCACCTGGGCTTCGGCCTGTCCGACGCCCCGGGCGCCGATGAGTTCCCGTACACCTTCGACGCGCTGACGGAGCTCACCCGGGGCCTGCTCGACCAGCTCGGCCTCGCCCGGTACGCCCTCTACGTGCAGGACTACGGCGCCCCCGTCGGGTGGCGGCTTGCCCTGCGCGACCCCGCCGCGATCACGGCGGTCATCAGCCAGAACGGCAATGGCTACGACGACGGCTTCGTGCCGGAGTTCTGGCGGCCGGTCTGGGACTACCAGCGCGAGCAGACGCCGCAGACGGAGGCCGGCGTGCGGACCGCGCTCACCCTGGAGGCCATCAGGTGGCAGTACCTCACGGGGGTGCCGGACGAGAGCGTCGTGAGCCCCGACACCTGGCACCACGACCACACCCTGGTGTCCCGGCCGGGCAACGACGCGATCCAGCTGGCGCTCTTCCGGGACTACGCGACCAATCCGCCGCTGTACCCCGCCCTGCACGCCTACCTCCGCGCCCACCGGCCGCCGCTGCTCGCCGTGTGGGGCAGGAACGACCCGATCTTCGGGCCCGCCGGGGCCGAGGCCTTCGACCGTGACGTGCCGCAGGCGTGGATCCACCTGCTGGACGGCGGCCACTTCCTCCTGGAGAGCGCCCTGGACGAGGTCGCGGGACTGATCGCCGACTTCCTCGGCAAGGCGGACCTCGGCCGTTGAGGCGGCAGGCTTCTCCCCGGCTTGCGGCGGCGCACGGCCGGGGCAGGATGGGGGATACCGAGGGGTGACCGTGAGGTGAGCGTGTGGCGAGGCTGCTGTCGGTGAACGTCGGCCTTCCCGAGGACGTGCCCTGGCACGGCCGCACGGTCCGCACCGGGGTGTGGAAGCATCCGGTCGAGGGGCCCCAGACGGTGCGCAGGCTCAACGTCGACGGCGACGGGCAGGGAGACCTCCAGGGGCACGGCGGTGAGCAGCGCGCCGTGCTCGTCTACCAGATCGACTCCTACCGGTACTGGCAGCGGTACCTCGGCCGGGACGACTTCGGCTACGGCCAGTTCGGGGAGAACTTCACCGTCGACGGGCTGCCCGACGACGAGGTCTGCATCGGGGACCGCTACCGGATCGGCACGGCGGTGTTCGAGGTGACCCAGCCGCGCGTCACCTGCTACCGGGTGGGCCTCAGGATGGGCGAGCCGCAGATGGCGGCGCTCCTGGTGGCCCACCACCGGCCCGGGTTCTACTTCCGTGTCCTCACCGAAGGGCGGGTCACGGCCGGCGACGAGATCGTCAAGGTCGCCCAGGGGCCGGAAGCCATCACCGTCACGGAGATCGACGCCCTGCTGTACCTGCCGGGCCACCGGCGGGACGACATCGCGCGGGTGCAGCGCATTCCCGCGCTCAGTCCCGGTTGGAAGGCGTCGCTCCAGACGCTCATCGACCAGGGCGGCGCGGGCCCGGCGACGGTGGGTGGCAACCCGGCGCTCAATGCCGTCGCCGGGCAGCCGCCGCCCGCCTGGCCGGGCTTCCGCCCCCTGCGGGTCGCGGCCGTCACCCGGGAGAGTCGCGACATCTTCTCGCTCACCCTCACCGCCGAACGGGCCGGGCGGGCGGAGGGCGTGGAGGGGGCCGAGAGAGCCGAGAGAGCCGAGAGGGCCGATCGGGCGGAGGGAGCAGCGGGAGCCGACGGGGCGGACGAGCGAGCGGAGCCGCTGCCCGTTCCCCTGCCGGGCCAGTTCCTCACCCTGCGGCTGCACCCCGAGGGGAACGGGCCACCGCTCATCCGCAGCTACTCCCTCTCCGGTCCGCCGGACGGGACGCGGTACCGCATCACCGTCAAGCACGAGCCGCACGGCCGGGCGAGCGGCTATCTGATGGAGCATGTGCGCGAGGGCGACCTGCTGGACGTGGCCGCCCCGCGCGGCACGTTCACGCTCTCATCCGGCGACAGGCCCGTGCTGCTGATCTCCGCCGGGGTCGGAGTGACGCCCGAACTGGCCATGCTGCACGCGCTCGCGGCCCGGCGCTGCGAGCGGGAGGTGTGGTGGCTGCACGGGGCGCGCAACGGCGCCGAGCACGCCTTCGCCGCCGAGACCCGTGCGCTGCTGGCCCGGCTGCCCAGGGCGCACGAGCACGTCTGCTTCAGCTTCCCGCCGGGCGAACGGGCCCGCGCGCTCGGCTGGTACGGCGCCGCCGGCGGGCTCGGCTCGATCGCCGGCCAAGTGCTCGGCGGGCTGCTGCTGGACGCCGACGTGCTCGGGCTCGGCTGGCGGGCGGTCTTCCTGGTGAACGTCCCCGTGGGCCTCGTCGCCGTGGTCCTGGCCCGCCGGCTGCTCCCGAGCCGGCACCCGGCCGGGCCGGCGGGCAGGACCCGGTGGGTGCGGTCGCGCTCGCCGTCAGCCTCGGCCTGGTGCTCGTCCCGCTCTCGCTCGGCCGCGACGCGGGCTGGCCGGCGTGGACCTGGCTGAGCATGATCGCGAGTGTGCCCGCGGCCGGTCTCGCCCTGCGCTGGATGCGGCGCCTGGCCGCGCGCGGGGGCGTGCCGGTGCTGGACACCACGCTCTTCCGGTCGCGCTCCTACCGCGCGGGGACGGGGGCGATCACCGTGTTCATGGCGTACTTCGCGTCGTTCATGTTCACTCGCTTGCTGCTGTTGCAGGGCGGGTTCGGCCTCGGGCCGCTCCAAGCGGGCCCGGTGTTCGCGCCGATGGGCGTCCTGTTCTCGGTCACGGCTCTGCTCGGGGCCCGTCTCGTGGACCGGTACGGACCGCTCGTCACCGTCCTCGGCGGCTGCGTCACCGCCCTGGGGCTGCTGACGCTCGCCCTCAGGCTGCACCTGGCGGGCCGCGGCGCCGGGCTCGGCTGGACCGTTGCCGCGCTCGCGCTGGTGGGGCTCGGCAACGGCCTCGTCCTGCCCCGGCTCATCGGCATCTCGCTGGTGGACGTCCGGCCGGAGCAGGCGGGCGTCGGCGCGGCGGTGCTCACCACCGCCCAGCAGTTCGCCGGGTCGGCCGGGGTGGCGGCCGTCGGCAGCGCCTTCTTCGCGGTCGCGGGACCGGACGGCGACCGGGTCGGGGCGATGGCGGCGGCCGTGCTGATCGACGCTGGCCTGATGGCGGCGGTGACCCTGCTGGTCACCCGGCTGGCCCGGGGCGCCAGGCGGCGCACGGGTGCGGCGGCCGGCTGAGTGCGTCGCGGAGTGGGGGGAGGGATTCCCCGTGCCTGTCAAGCCCCTCATTCCTCCGTTCACGCGATGGTGCGATCATCTGCGCGATCGTGGATGGCTCACGGGACCAGGGGTAGGGCCGGGCCATGACCCAGCCGTTTGAACTGCCGCAGTTCTACATGCCGTACCCCGCCCGCCTGAACCCCCACCTGGACGAGGCGCGTACGCACACCCGCGGGTGGGCGCGCAGCATGGGGATGCTGGAGGGCTCCGGCGTCTGGGAGCAGGCCGATCTGGACGCCCACGACTACGCCCTGCTGTGCGCCTACACCCACCCGGACTGCGACGCGGACGCCCTGTCGTTGATCACCGACTGGTACGTCTGGGTCTTCTTCTTCGACGACCACTTCCTGGAGATGTTCAAGCGGACCCAGGACCGGACGGGCGGCAAGGCCCATCTGGACCGGCTGCCGATGTTCATGCCGATGGACCTGGCCACCCCCGTCCCGGAGCCGGCCAACCCGGTCGAGGCGGGCCTCGCCGACCTGTGGGCGCGCACGGTGCCCGCGATGTCGCCCGACTGGCGCGCACGGTTCGCCCGCAGCACCGAGAACCTGCTGAACGAATCGCTCTGGGAGCTGTCCAACATCAACGAGGGCCGGGTCGCCAACCCGGTCGAGTACATCGAGATGCGCCGCAAGGTGGGCGGCGCCCCCTGGTCCGCGGGCCTCGTCGAGTACGCCACGGCGGAGGTCCCGGCGTGCGTCGCGGGGGAGCGCCCGCTGCGGGTGCTGATGGAGACCTTCTCGGACGGCGTGCACCTGCGCAACGACCTCTTCTCCTACCAGCGCGAGGTCGAGGACGAGGGCGAGCTGAGCAACGGCGTGCTCGTCCTGGAGACGTTCTTCGGCTGCACCACCCAGCAGGCCGCCGACATGGTCAACGACATCCTCACCTCGCGGCTGCACCAGTTCGAGCACACCGCCCTCACCGAGGTGCCCGCGCTGGCCGCACTGAAGGGCCTCACCCCGGACGAGCTGGCCGCCGTCGCCGCGTACACCAAGGGCCTGCAGGACTGGCAGTCCGGCGGCCACGAGTGGCACCTGCGCTCCAGCCGGTACATGAACGAGGGCGCGCTCGCCGCCTCACCGCTCGGCGGCCCCAAGGGCCTCGGCACCGCCACCGCCGACGTCCGGAGCCTGCTGGCCGCGGTGGGCGCCGAGCGGCTGCGCCGCCACACCCACGTCCCGTTCCAGCGCGTCGGCCCCGAGGAACTCCCCGACTTCGGGATGCCGTTCACCCTCACCCTCAGCCCCCACCTGCCCGGCGCCCGGCTGCGGGTGGCGGACTGGTGCACCCGCATGGGCATCCTCAGCGAAGGAATCTGGGACGCCTACCGCCTGGACGCCTACGACCTCCCGCTGTGCGCCGCCGGCATCCACCCGGACGCCACCGAGGACGGGCTCGACCTCAGTTCCGCCTGGCTCGCCTGGGGCACCTACGGCGACGACTACTACCCGATCGTCTTCGGCGCCCGCCGCGACCTGGCCGGCGCGAAACTGTGCACCGAGCGGCTCTCGGCCTGCATGCCCGTCGACGGCGAGGACGTCCCGCCCCCGGCGAACGGCCTGGAGCGCGGCCTGGCCGACCTGTGGGCGCGCACCACGGCCGACATGACCCCCGACCAGCGCGGCACCCTGCGCGCCGCGATCGAGGTGATGACCGAGGCGTGGCTCTGGGAGCTGTCCAACCAGGCCCAGCACCGCATCCCCGACCCGGTGGACTACATCGAGATGCGTCGCGCCACCTTCGGATCCGACCTCACCATGAGCCTGTGCCGCCTCGGCCACGGCCCGGCGGTCCCCCCGGAGATCTACGCCACGGGACCGGTCCGCTCACTGGAGAACGCCGCGGCCGACTACGCCTGCCTCCTCAACGACATCGTCTCCTACCGCAAGGAGATCGAGTACGAGGGCGAGATCCACAACGCCATCCTGGTCGTGCAGAACTTCTTCGGCTGTGACCAGGCACGGGCGCGCGCCGTCGTGGCGGACCTGATGGTGCAGCGCATGCGGCAGTTCCAGCACGTCGCCGCCCATGAGTTCCCGGTGCTCTACGACGACTTCGGCCTCGACGACACGGCGCGCGCCGCCCTGGACGGCTATGTGAAGGAGCTGGAGAACTGGACGGCGGGCATCCTCAACTGGCACCTGGGGTGCCGCAGGTACACGGAGGCCGACCTCGCCCGCCGCCTGACCACACCGGTCCGCCCGGTCCTGACCCCTCCCGCGCCCGCCTTCCGGATCCCCCGTCCCGCCGCCTCCTGAGCCGGCGCGGGGACGGGGCCCGGCGTACCGGTCCGTGCCGGTGGTACCGGTACGTGCGCGTCCGCCGGGCCGGAGGGGAAAGTCCGGCGCGGCGGCGCGCCACCCGCCGCACCGGGAGCGCCGACGAGCCCGGTGCGGCGGGGGTCCTCTCAGGCGGCGCCGTGTACGGCCTGCCCGCCGGCGGCGCCCGCGGTCCCGGCGCCGGCCGCGTGGGCGGTGGCCGCACGGGCCAGGGCGCGCACGATCGGATGCGGGCGCGACCCGTCGCCGGACAGCTCCGGCTGGAAGAGGGTGGCCAGGAAGAACGGGTGGCCGGGCAGCTCCGCGATGCGCACCTGGCCCTCCTCGTCCGCGCCCGAGAACACCAGGCCGTGCCTTTCGAGCGTGCCGAGGTGCGAGACCGGGCCGTAGGCGCAGTGGTAGCGCTCGATCGACCGGTCGGCGCCCAGCACGGACTCCGCCAGCGTGCCGGACCGGATGGTGACGCTGCCCTCGTGGCCGACCAGCGAGCAGGCCAGCGGGGCGATCAGCAGGTCCTCGGCGTCGGGCTCGTACTCGCCGTTCGCCGCGCCCGTCAGCCCGCACACCGCACGGGCGTACTCCAGGAGGACGTGCTGGAAGCCCGCGCAGGTGCCGAGCAGGGGGATGCCCTCCGTGCGCGCCGTGCGGATCGCGGTGAGCGCCCCCGCCTCACTGCGGTACGGGCTGCCCGGCAGCACCCACACCGCGTCGAAGCCGGCCACCGCGCCCTCCGCCTCGGCGTCCTCGGTGGGCACCCAGTAGGCGTCGAGCACGATCCGGTCGCGGACGGCGAGCGCGTCCAGCAGCAGCGGGATCCGGGTGTGGGAGCGGACGTTCGGTGAGCGGTCGCCCACCAGGGCCAGCCGGGCGGGCCTGCGGGGTGCCTCCGGGGCGGCGGCGGGCGCCGTGGCGCGGGCGGTGGCCAGGGCGCCGGTCGTGAGGGCCGGGGCGGACGGGCCCGGGCCCGGGTTCTTCGTCGCATCGCTCATGGCCGCCATCGTCGGCCGCCCGGACAGTTCACGTCCAACGATGAAATCTGCACGGTCCATAAGCGTCCCTGATGGCATGAGGGGGCGGGCTCGGGGATGCTGGGGCCATGGACCCGCATCTGCTGCGCACCTACGTCACCGTGGCCCGGCTCGCGTCCTTCTCGGCGGCGGCCCGTGAACTCGGCTACACCCAGTCCGCGGTGTCCCAGCACATCGCCGCGCTGGAGCAGGACCTCGGGGTGCCCCTGCTCGGCCGCCGCCCGGTGGCCCCCACCCCGGCGGGCGAGCGGCTGCTCGAGCACGCCGGCGGGCTGCTGCTGCGGCTGGACGCGGCCCGCGCCGACGTGCTCCGGATGGCCGGCGCCCCGCAGCAGGAGCTCACCCTCGCCGCCACGCCCACCGCCCTGCGCGGCGGCACGCTCCGACTGCTGCCCCCCACCGGTGTGACGCTGCTGGTGCTGCCCCGGGAGGAGATCCCCGCCGTGGTCGCCACCGGCGCCGCCGACCTCGGCCTGGTGGACGGCCTCGTCGCGCCGAGCGACCCGCTGCGGCTGCCCGACGTCGCCCCGCTCACCGCGCGCGGCGCGGGCGAGGAGCCGGTCTGCGTCCTGCTGCCCGCCGGCCATCCGCTGGCCGGGCGCGCCGGCCTGCGGCTCGGCGACCTCGTCGACGCCCGCTGGCTGGACGCGCCCGGCACCGCCCTGCCGCTCGCCCAGCTGCGGGCCGCGCACGGCACCGCCGGCTTCCGCCCCGCCCTGCGGTACGAGGGCGGCGACCTGCGCACCCTCACCGACCTCGCCGCCGCCGGTCACGGCCTGGCCGTGCTGCCCCGCTCGGCCGCGCTGGACGCCCCCGGCACGGTCGCCGTCCCCCTGACGGACCCGCCGGTCGTGCACCGCACGGAACTGCTGCACGGCGCCGTGCCCCAGGGGCCCGCCCGTGCGCTGGCCGAGCGCATCGTGCGGGGGGCGGAGGGTTAGCGGCGGGGCATCCGGGTGCGCGGCAGGGCACGGGCGCAGCCCCGTACCGCACCGCCGTGCATCGGTACACACAGCCGGGCGCTAGGCGCCCGGCGGCCAAGCACCCTCGGCTCCCGGTACCGCGGATGCCCGCACCCGGAAAACGAGTGGCGGCCGCACCGCCCCCGGGCACACGATGAACCGCATGCTGCGTACCCTTGCCGCCTTCCTCGGAGCCTGTCTTCTGATCGCCGCCTCGCCGGGCCCGAGCACCGTGCTGATCATCAAGCACTCGCTGCAGAGCAGGCGCTCCGGATTCATGACGGTGCTGGGCAACGAGACGGGGGTGTTCATCTGGGGCGTGGTCGCCGCCTTGGGGCTGACCGCGCTGCTCGCCGCCTCCGAGCTCGCGTACGACATCATGCGCGTCGTCGGCGCCGTGGTCCTCATCGTCTTCGGCATACAGGCCCTGCGGCAGGCCCGGCGTCCGGGGTCCCTGGGCGTCGACGGGTCCGGGGCCGAACGGGTCAAGTCCGGCCCGGCCTCGTACCGGCACGGTCTGCTGCTGAACCTGGCCAATCCCAAGGTCGCCGTCTTCGCCATGTCGTTCCTGCCGCAGTTCGTGCCGTCCGGCGCCCCGCAGCTGCCCACGATGGTCGGCCTCGCCGCGCTGTGGGCGGTCTTCGAGGTCGGCTACTACGGCATGTACGTGTGGTTCGTGGGCCTGATGAGGACGGTGCTGTCGCGCACCGGCGTGCGCCGGCGGCTCGAACAGATATCCGGGGGGATTCTGCTGCTGTTGGGGGCGCGGCTCGCCCTGGAGGGGTGAGTCCGGGGACCGGACGGTGCGGTCTTTCGGGGCACCTGCCTGCTGTGGTCTCGTCGGCGGACGCCGGCCGGTGGAGGTGTTTGCGCGGTTCCCCGCGGCCCTTGGGGGCGAGCCCCGTGTGTTTCGTGTCCGGCTGTCGGTCGGTGGGGTGGTTGCGCGGTTCCCCGCGCCCCTCCGGGGTGGGGCGAGCCGCGTGTGGTTCGTGGCCGGCTGGTCGCCCGTGCGGGCTGGTCGCGTAGTTCCCCGCGCCCCTTCAAGGTGGGGGTCAGCCGGGCGTGGCTGCCGGGGGGCCGGCGTAGACGCCCTTCAGGATGCCCGTGGCCTGGCCCACCTCGATCAGGTAGCCGTCGGGGTCGCGCATGTAGCAGCGGAGTTCGGCCCTGCGGTCGATCGGCGCGGTGAGGAACTCGGCGCCCTTGGCGCTCCAGTCCTGGTAGCAGGCCTCGATGTCGGCCACCCGGAGGTTCAGGAAACTCGTCGCGGTCCTGGGATCGGCGGGCGGGTGCAGGGTGACGTCCGGCTTGTCCGGGGTGGGGCCGCCGCCCGGGTTCATGAGGATCCAGCCGTTGGCCAGCTTCACGATGCAGGGGTTCTCCTCGAGCACCACCTCGCCGCCGAGCACGTCCGCGTAGAACGCCCGCGAGCGGGCCACGTCGGACACCGTCAGGAAGTGGGTGAGCAGTATCCCGGCCTCCGGGGCCGGCAGATCCTCGCGACGCATGACGGACTCCCTCCGCGCTCGGCCCGGGTGGCGACGGCGGCGCCGGGCGCGTGCCGGGCGCGTGCCGGGCGCGTGCCGGGCGGATGACCGAGGGCCCCACGCCGGACGGCACGCCGGCGTACCGGGCTCCCCACCGCCATGGTGGGCGACGTCCGGGGCCCGCGAAACTCGATCACGGCGAGTGTGTCGTTTCACGCGGAGGCCGTGTGCCGCGGCGGTCCGGCCGTCCGCAGGTAGGGGGCGTGCAGGCGCGCCGGATGAGGAGCGGGCAGGCGCGCCGGAGCCGCTGCGAGGAGCGCCCGTGCATGGGCCGCTGCGCCGCGCCACCGGAGGCCCGTGTGCGCCCGGCCGGAACGCAGGGCCGGGTGCGTCGCCGCACGCAAAACGGTGGGCGGTGCGGGCCGCCGCACGGCAGGATGCCCCAGAGGCCCCGACGGCGGCGGTGCGCACGGCCGGCGGACGGCGACCGCAGCGTGGCTCCCGGGGCGCAGCGCACCCGGGGCGCCCGCAGCAGCTGACGACGCCTCACCCTGGAGGACCGATGACCGGACCCGGGCGCTCCGCCGCCCCCGCACCGTTCACCACCGACGACTACCGCGCCCGGATGGCGCGCGCCGTCCGGGCCGCCGCCGACGCGGGCCTGGCCGGGCTCCTGGTCGCGCCGGGCCCCGACCTCACCTGGCTGACCGGCTACCGGCCCACCGCCGCGACCGAACGGCTCACCCTGCTGGTGCTCGCCCCCGGCCAGGATCCCGTACTGGTCGTGCCGACGCTGGAGGCCGGCGACGCCGAGCGGGCCCCCGGCGCTCCCGCGCTCACCCTGCGGGACTGGACCGACGGCCAGGACCCCTACGCCGCCACCGTGCCCCTGCTGGCCGCCGGCGGCCGCTATGCCGTCAGCGACGACACGTGGGCCGTCCACCTGCTGGGCCTGGAGCGCCGGGTGCCCTCCGGCACCGGGTTCACCGCGCTCGGCGAGGCGCTGCCGATGCTGCGCGCGGTCAAGGACGCCGCCGAACTGGACCGCCTCGCCGCCGCGGGCGCCGCCGCCGACGCCGCCTACGAGCGGATCAAGGAGGTCCGCTTCGCGGGCCGCAGGGAGACCGACATCGCCGCCGACCTGGCGGCGCTGCTGCGTGAGTTCGGGCATGCGCAGGTCGACTTCACCGTGGTCGGCTCGGGTCCCAACGGCGCCGATCCGCACCACGAGGCGGACGACCGGGTGATCGCGGACGGCGACACGGTCGTCCTGGACTTCGGCGGCCTGATGCACGGCTACGGATCCGACACCACCCGCACCGTGCACGTGGGCGAGCCGACCGAGGAGGAGCGGCGGGTGCACGAGGTGGTGCGCGAGGCTCAGGAGCGTGCGGTGCGTGCCGTGCGGCCCGGCGCGGCCTGCCAGGACATCGACCGGGTGGCCCGGGAGACGATCACCGAGGCCGGTTACGGGCCCCGCTTCATCCACCGCACCGGCCACGGCATCGGCGTCACCACGCACGAGCCGCCGTACGTGATCGAGGGCGAGCGGCAGCCCCTCGTCCCGGGCATGTGCTTCTCGGTGGAGCCGGGCATCTACCTGCCTGGCCGCTTCGGTGTGCGCATCGAGGACATCGTGACCGTCACGGAGGACGGCGTGCGCCGCCTCAACACGACGTCGCGAGAGCTGGCGATCGTGGGGTGACCTGGGGCCTGCGGCCCCCCGGTCGGCGTGCCCCCCGGTCGGCGTGCCCCCGGGGGCGGCGTGCCCCGCCGGGGGGCTGCCGGGGATCGGCGGGGGCTGCCTGCCGGGGGTCGGGTTGTGCCGCGACGGGCCTTGAGCGATAGGGGCCGTCCCTCTGTGGCAGTGGCGGTGTGCGGGGCCGTCGTCGCCGGTCGCGCCCACGCGGCGGAGCCGCACAACGTCACAGCCCCGCGCCCCTTCGGGGCGCGTCCTCCAGCGGTGCCCCCCAGCGGTGGCTCCCGGCGGTGGCGACCAGCGTCGGGGGCGCCGTGAGCCTCAGTCATCGCGGGGCTCCCGGTCGCGGTGGCGGTGCAGGACGTTGTACGGGTACGGCAGTGGCCGCTCGCTCGCCTCCGTGAGCCGCCGCTCCTGCGCGTCCGTCAGCTCCCAGCCGACCGCGCCGAGGTTGTCCGTGAGCTGCTCCATGGAGCGGGCGCCGATGATCGGAGCGGTCACCCCGGACCGCCCCAGCAGCCACCGCAGGGCGACCTGGGCCGGGCTGCGGCCGGACTCCTCGGCGACCGCGAGGACCGCGTCGACCGCCCGCCACGTCTCCTCGTCGTCCCGGTCCCGCCAGGTCTCGCGGCCCTGGACGCGCTGGTGGTCGGCCTCACGTGACCCGGCCGGCGCCGAGGACATGCCGCGCCGGTACTTGCCGCTCAGCCAGCCGCCCTGCAGCGGGCTCCACGGGATCACCCCCACGCCCTCGGCGACGCACAGCGGCAGCAGCTCCCACTCGACGGAGCGCGCCAGGAGGTTGTACAGGGGTTGCAGGCAGACGTACGGCTCCCAGGAGTGCTGCCGGGCCGTGCAGAGGGCCTTCTGCAACTGCGTGGGGGAGACGTTGCTCGCCCCGATGTAGCGGACTTTGCCCGCCTTGACCAGGGTGTCCAGCGTGGACAGCGTCTCCTCGATCGGCGTGGTCGCGTCCCAGACGTGGGTCTGGTACAGGTCGATGTAGTCCGTGCCGAGCCGCCGCAGGCTCGCCTCCACCGCGGACAGGATGTGCCGCCGCGTCAGGCCCCCGGCGTTCGGGCCCTCGCCCATGGTGCCGAACACCTTGGTCGCGATCACCAGGTCGTCCCGCCTGCGGTCCTTCAGCCAGCGGCCCAGGACCTCCTCCGAGACGCCCTGCCCGTAGACGTCGGCCGTGTCGACGAAGGTGCCGCCCGCCGCCACGAAGGCGTCCAGCATCCGGTGGGACGTCGCCTCGTCTGCGGCGCTGCCGAACGTCATCGCCCCCATGCACAGCTCGCTGACCCGCAGCCCGGTGCTCCCGAGATATCGCTGCTCCATGCCGGTGTGGTGTCCTTCCGTCCGCTGGTCCCGGTTCTGCGCCGACCTCGGACACGTTAGGAGCTGACACGCGCAGGAGCGCGGCAACAGGAGCTGACACGCGCAGGAGCGCGGCAACCGCCGCGGGGGCCCTGCCTGTGTCGCCGGTGTGCGGCGTGGACCGCGGGGGGTGCACGGCGTGGACCGGGGGGGCGTGGACCGGGGGGCGGCGTGGACCGGGGGTGTGCACGGCGCGGATCGCGCGGTCCGGACGCCGCCCGGAGGGCGTCCTGCGCCCTCACGTCCCGGCCGGCCCCAGCACCGCGGCCGACTCGCCCGGCAGGCGCAGCAGCCCGTCGGGGCCGGGTGGCCGGGTGTCCGCGGGCCGCCAGGCCGCGAGGACGGTCCCGGCCCCGCGGCCCACCGGCACGTCCACCGGGCCGGGGCCCAGGTTCACGGCGGTGGTGATGTCGCCGCGCCGGACGGCGCACCACCGTGCCGTCTCGTCGTGGGCGACCTGGACGGCCGTCAGGTCCGGGTTCCGGAGGTCCGTGCCGGCGGACCGCAGGGCGATGAGCCGTCGGTACCAGGCGAGCACGCGCGCGTGCGGCTCGCCGCCCGGCTGCGACCAGTCCAGGCAGGAACGGCCCCGGGTGGCCGGGTCCTGCGGATCGGGGACGGCGCCGGAGCCCTCGTCGTCCCCCCAGCCGTGCGCGCCGAACTCGCGTCGCCTGCCCTTGCGCACCGCCTCGGCGATCAGCGGGTCCGTGTGGTCCGTGAAGTACTGCCAGGGGGTGGTGGCGCCCCACTCCTCGCCCATGAACAGCATCGGCGTGAACGGCGCGGTCAGCGTGAGCGCGGCGGCGCAGGCCAGCAGGCCGGGGGAGAGGGACGCCGCGAGCCGGTCGCCGCGGGCGCGGTTGCCGATCTGGTCGTGGTTCTGCGCATAGCCGAGCAGCCGGTGCCCGGCCAGCCGGGTGCGGTCCAGCGGCCTGCCGTGCCGGCGCCCGCGGAAGTCCGCGTACGTGCCGTCGTGGAAGAAGCCGTGCGTCAGGGTCTTCGCGAGCGCGGCGAGGGGCGCCGGGGCGAAGTCCGCGTAGTAGCCCTGGGACTCGCCCGTCAGCGCGCTGTGCAGCGCGTGGTGGAAGTCGTCGTTCCACTGCGCGTGCACGCCGAGGCCGCCCTCCGCGCGCGGGGTGATGACCCGGGGGTCGTTCGCGTCCGACTCGGCGATCAGGAACAGGGGCCTGCCGGTCGCCGCGGCCAGCCCGTCCACCGCCTCGGTCAGCTCCTCCAGGAACGGGTACGCGCGCGTGTCGCACAGCGTGTGCACCGCGTCCAGCCGCAGCCCGTCAAGACGGTAGTCGCGCAGCCAGGCGAGGGCGCTGCCGACGAGGTACGCGCGGACCTCGTCGGACCCGGGCGCGTCCAGATTGACGGCCGCGCCCCAGGGCGTGCGGTGGGCCTGAGTGAAGTAGGGGCCGAACGCGGGCAGATGGTTCCCTGACGGGCCGAGGTGGTTGTGCACGACGTCGAGCACCACGCCCAGCCCGTGGCCGTGCGCCGCGTCGACGAAGCGCTTCAGCGCCGCGGGGCCGCCGTAGGGCTCGTGCACGGCCCACGGTGCGATGCCGTCGTAGCCCCAGCCGTGCCGCCCCGGGAACGGGCACAGGGGCATCAGCTCGGCATGCGTGACCCCGAGGTCGGCGAGGTGCCCGAGGCGGGCGGCGGCCGCGTCCAGGGTGCCCTCGGGCGTGAACGTGCCCACGTGCAGCTCGTACAGCACCGCCCCCGAAAGGCCCCGGCCCGCCCACGGCGTGCGCCAGGCGTACCGCGTGTGGTCGACGACGGCGCTCAGCCCATCGGGCCCGTCGGGCTGACGGCGCGAGCGCGGATCGGGCCGCACCGGGCCGTCGTCCAGGCGGAAGCCGTAGCGTGTGCCGTCCGCCGCGCCGGCCTCGGTCGTCCACCACCCCGGGCGGTCTGGATCGCGCTCCATCGCGCGCGTGCCTTCCGCAAGCTGGAGGGCGACCCGTTCGGCCGCGGGCGCCCAGACCTCGAACTGCACGGACGGCTCCCCTCGTCGGCGGGCCCGGCCGCCGCGGCGCGGCCGGTGCCCGGCGGGTGACGGCCTGCCGCGGCCGGTGCCGCGGTGACCACGGGGACGCGGCGGCGCGGCTCGGGACGGCGCCGGACCGCCCCGCGTCCATGGTGCGGCACACCGCCGCCCGCCGCCGTCGATTCATGAGATGTCCCTCTACGGGTGGACAACCGGGGTGCGCCGTGTGTCGGCGGACGGTGACGGGGCCGTCGCAGCTTCGCACCAGCCGGCTGCCGAGGGCGCGGCTCTCCTTCCGTATGCCCAGGTCAGTGCGGTACCGGAGGTCCGGTGCGCGGGGCGCGGACCGGCTGGACAGGCCGGTTGGGGTGACCGACAATCAGCTCTGTGCCGTCGCCTCCCGAGCCCGAGCTGAATCCTGTGCGGCTGTCCGACGCCGAGCGGGAGAGGACGCTGCTCGTCCTCCGGGAGGCCGCCGCCGAGGGAAAGCTCTCCTACGACACGTTCCTGCAGCGCATGGAGCGTGCCCTGGCCGCACGCCACGCCCCGGAGCTCGCCGCGCTCACCGCCGACCTGCGCACCGAGGGCCGCTGGTCGCGTATGGTCTTCGGCTCCGTGAGCGCCCTGTCCGGCTTCACCGGGCGGCTGCGCACCGCCTGGCGGGCCGAGCGGCTGCCGAAGCTGCTGCTTCCGGTGCCGACCGATTCCCGGCCGCTGCGCATAGGCCGCGATCCCAGGAACGGCCTGCGGCTCAGCCATGAGACGGTCTCCCTGTCACACGCCGAGCTGAGCCGGCAGGGCGACGTCTGGGTCCTGCGCGACCTGGGCTCCACCAACGGCACCGTCGTCAACGGCCGACGGGTGGTCGGCGCGGTCGTCGTCCGCGACGGCGACCAGGTGAGCTTCGGCCAGATGGCCTTCCGCCTGTCATCACACTGAGCCCCGCTGCTCGCCGGCACCTTCCCGGCGCGGGGGCGTCCCGGCGAGGGGCGCGGGGAACTGCGCGCACCACCACGACGATGCGCGCGGGCCGTCACCGTGCTGACGGGGCAGCCACAGCCGCGCTTGACGGGGCAGCCACTGCCGCGCTTGACGGGGCAGCCTCTGCCGCGCCGGGGCCGCCGGCCGGTGGGGGCGGATCGCGCGACTCCGGGGCACCGCCCGGAAACGGCGCACACCCCGCCTCACACGGTGACCCGCGCGTGCCGCGCCGCCTCGACGACCGTACGGGCCTGGTGCGCGACCTGGTCGTCCAGCGGCACCCAGCGAGCCCGGAACCGCTCCGCGAAGGAAGCGCACCAGGACGTGACGAGTCTTTCCAACCGGGGTGCCGCCCTGTCTCCCGACTCCTCCAGCACCCTCAGCAGCATGGCCGCCGCCCGCAGCGGCAGCCGCCGTCCGAAGGCGTCGATGCTGCCGACCGACGCCATCGTGGCCCCCGGGGGCGGCGGCCGCTCCCAGTCCTCGGCCAGGCCGGGCACCAGCCCCAGCGCCCAGCGCGCCGCACGCAACAGCGGCCCCTCGGCCTCCGGCAGCCTGGGCCGGGCCTCGGCGAGGATCTCCTCCACCCGCAGCGTGTCCTGACGCAGCCGCACCGCGATGCGGCGCAGTTCCCTGGCAGGTGCCGGGTGCGGCGCCTCGTCGTCGACGAGGTCGCTCGCCCACATCGGGACCTCCACGATCGCCGTCAGGCCCCCGTACCGGTGCGCATGGTGCCACGTGCTCATCCGGGCGTCGTCGGGCAGGCTGGGGAAGACGGCGTCCACGCCGGGCTCCGGCATCACGTGCACCCCCGGTCCCGAGGACGGCCACCCGGCGGCGTCCGAGGCGCCCGTCTCCACCGGGATGTGCAGTTCCGCCGCCGACTTCGCGAAGGGCTCGGCGAGTCCGGGGATGTCCCTGGTGAGCTGCACCCAGCTGCCGCCCAGATCGGTGCCGTGCAGGGACACCTGGAGGTACGGCCGCAACTCGTCGATGACACCGGTGAGCGCCCTGGTCTCGGGCGGCAGCCGGTCCGGCGGCAGCACCGACGGGGACCACTCCGGCTGCTCGGGGCCCGCCGGGCGGAAGAACCGCCGGTGGTAGTCGAGCAGCGTGCGGGGCGCGGGCGTGCGGTGCAGCGCGGCGCCGTCCGGGTCCGCGCAGAGCAGGAAGTGCCAGGCGGTGCCCGCGCGCAACTCGTCGTCCTCCAGGGCCCGCTCGGCGAGGTGGAGCAGGGTGGAACCGCCGGCGGGCTCGTTGGCGTGCGCCCCCGCGACCACCAGCACCGCGCGCGGCGCATGGCCTATGGACAGCAGATGCAGGGGCCGCCCGGCCCGTGAGGCACCGACCTGCCGCAGCCGGACGAGATCCGGGCGGCGGGCCACCAGCGTCCGTGCGGACGAGATCAGTTCGGGCACGGTGGGATAGCGCTGCTCCATCAGGCGACTCACCCCCACAGGCCATCCTGAAGGTGCGCACCCGCAGTACTTCATGCCGCGCTGCGGCGTGTCAAGGCGTGGGAAGGCATGGCCCAGTGTTGCCGGAGTCCTTGCCTCGCCAGAGCTGGAAACGTTTCTTCTGGGGCATCTGATACCGCCTCGGAAATGCCTCGACGAGCTCGCGGACCGGACCTGGGCCCGAGTGGACCGGACCTGGGCCCGCGGACCGCCCGCCGGCCCGCGCCCGTCAGTGGTCCGTCGCGCAAGATGACCGCACTGGTCCGGAAGCAGGCGCTCGTGCCTTCTCGGCAACCGGACTCACGCCTCCCCCGCCCGTTCCAGCAGGGCCACCGGAGCCGTGCCGAACAGATCCGCCAAAAGGGTGGGCCCGGTGAACTCCCGGCCGGGGGTGAGCAGGTCGCGCCAGCGGCCGTCGGGCAGGGCGAGGCGGGTGTCGCGCCAGCCGCCGGCCTCCGCGAGGCGCAGGGAGAGCCGGGTCACGGCCGTCAGGACCGTGCCGGAGCGCAGGAAGGCCAGGCAGTGGGCGGCGGCCGGGCCGGTCGCCTCCAGCGGGCGGTAGGACCCCGTGGCGCCGAACAGGGCCGGGCGGCGGGCGCGCAGCCGCAGGGCGGTCGCCGTCAGCGCGGCCTTCTCGGCGGAGAGGGCATCGAGCGTGGGGAGGGCGGGGACGGTTGCCGGGAGGCTTGCGGCTTCTTGGATGCGCGCGGTCTCCGGGACCTGCGCGGTCTCCGGGGCATGGGCGGTCTCCGGGACCTGCGCGGTCTCCGGGGCATGGGCGGTCTCCGGGACCTGCGGGGTATCAGAGGCCTGGGCGGTCGCAGGGATGTGCGCGGTCTCCGGGACGTGTGCGGCCTGGGAACCGGCGGCGTCCTGGCCGCGTTGTCCGCCGGGGCCGGGGCCGGGGCCGGGGCCGGGGCCGGGGCCGGGGCCGGGGGCCGTGGGGAAGCGGGCCGGGCCGCGGTTGTCGGGGTCGACCAGGGCCCGGTAGTCGTGTTCCGTGCCCTGGTAGAGGTCCGGCACGCCCGGCATCGTCAGGTGCAGCAGGGCGGCGGCCAGGACGCGGGCCCGGACGTGGGGCCGCAGGGCGGCGGCGAAGCGGGCCACCAGACCGTGCCCGGCGCCGCAGGGGCCGGTCGCGGCGAAGTCGGCCACCGCCTTCTCGTACGCCTCGTCGGGCGCGGTCCAGCCGGTGCGCAGGCCCGCCTCGCGCACGTGCTTGAGCAGCGCGTCCTGTATGCGGCCGGTCTCCGGGGCGCCGGGGCCCGTCAGTGCCACGGCGGTCTGCCAGGCCGCCCACGCCGGGCCCGCGTCCGGGGCGGCCGTGCCGTGCGCGGCGGACGTGAGCGCCGCCGCCTCGGCCAGCAGTGCCGCGAACCGCTCCGGGCACTCTGTGAGCACCGCGATCCTCGCGCGTGCGTCCGCGCTGCGCTTGGTGTCGTGCGTGGACAGCACGGTGCCGGTCAGCGGCCAGTCGCGCTGCACGCGCGCGCAGTGCGCGTGGAAGGCCGCCGGCGGCACCGCGGGCAGGCCCGGGTCGCCGCCCACCTCGGCCGCCGACAGCAGCGGTACGTACCGGTAGAACGCCGTGTCCTCCACGGCCTTGGCGCGCAGCGCGGACGCGGTCTGCGCGAACCGCGCCCGGACCTCCGCACGGTCAGGTCCCTCTCCGAGCCGGCCCAGCGCCAGGTCCCGCACCACGTCCACGGCCGCCGCCTCCTGAGGCACCGCGAAGGCGCGCTTGGCGTCCTCGGCGGCCTCCAGCGACAGCACACGCCCGGCGTCCGTGTCGGCGTAGGGGCGGTACACGGGCAGCCGGACCAGCAGCTCGCGGACGGCGGTGCGCAGTGCCCAGGGAGCGTGGTCGCGCAACGTGGGGTCCGCGGCGCAGACGCGGGCGCACGCGCGCGTGAGGCGGTCCACCTCGGACACCAGCTCCTCGTCGACGACCCGGTACGCGGCGCGCCGCACCGTGGCGGCCCAGTCGCCGCCCAGCTCCGCGGGCTGCGCCGCGAACCCCCGGTACAGGCCGAGCAGCTCCGCGGTGCCCGCCGGGTCCGTGAGGACGCCGTCCACCTGCCGCAGGGCGTCGTAGCCGGTGGTGCCCGCGACCGGCCAGGCGGCGGGCAGCCGCTCCCCGTCCGCGAGGATCTTCTCCACGACCGTCCAGCGCCCCCCGGTCGCCTTGTGCAGCCGCCGCAGGTAGCCCCCGGGGTCGGCGAGCCCGTCCGGGTGGTCGACGCGCAGGCCGTCCACCACGCCGTCCGCGAGCAGGCCGAGCACCGTGGCGTGCGTCAGCCGGAACACCTCCGGATCCTCCACACGCAGCCCGATCAGCTCGGAGACGGTGAAGAAGCGCCGGTAGTTCAGCTCGGTCCTGGCCAGCCGCCACCAGCACGGCCGGTACCACTGGGCGTCCAGCAGCCGAGGCAGCGGCAGGTGCTCGGTGCCCTCGCGGAGCGGGAGGACGTGGTCGCCGTAGCGGAGCGTGGGACCGCCGTCCGCGGCGCCGTCCCAGGCCGGGCCCGGCCCCGGGGAGCCGGCTCCGGAGCCGCTCCCCGCGGCACCGCGCGGCCCGGCGGGCGCGGGGCCCACCACCCGCAGCCGGTCCAGCTCCTGCCCGAGCGGCCCGGCCAGCAGCGGAAGCAGCACCTGCCCGTCCCCGGCCTGCCAGTCGATGTCGAACCAGCGCCCGTACGGTGAGCCGGGGCCGTCCCTGAGCACCTCCCAGAGCGCGCGGTTGTACCGCGGCACGGCCGCCATGTGGTTCGGCACGATGTCCACGACCAGCCCGAGGCCGTGCTCACGCGCCGTGCGCGCCAACGCCCGCAGGCCTTCCTCGCCGCCGAGTTCGCCCCGCACGCGCGCGTGGTCGACGACGTCGTAGCCGTGCGCCGACCCGGGCACGGCCTCGAGCACCGGCGACAGGTGCAGGTGGGAGACGCCCAGGCCGGCCAGGTACGGCACGGCGGCCGCGGCGGCCCGGAACGGAAACGAGGGCTGGATCTGGAGACGGTACGTGGCGGTGGGCACCCGCCCCGGGGGCCCGGCGGACACAGGGGTCATGCGCACGTAGCTACCCCACCCCGGGACCGCGCGCCCGTCGGGTGAGCCGCGCGGGTGGCGCTGCTCGCGCCGGAGCCGTGCCCGGGAGGGACGCGGGGACGGCGGGAGTAGTCCACTACGGGCTGGTGCCCGGGGATGGCCGTGGCCGCGCTGATCGCGGCGGGGCGGCGTCTGAAGGGGTGTGGGGGGCTGCGGGGGTAGTCCCGCTACGGGCGGGTGGCTGGGGTTGGTGGTGGCTGCTCTGATCGCGGCGGGGCGGCGTCTGAAGGGGTGCGGGGACGGCGGGAGTAGTCCGCTACCGGGCCGGTGCCCGGGGATGGCCGTGGCCGCGCTGATCGCGGCGGAGCCGCGCCTGAAGGGGCGCGGGGAACTGCGCGAGCAGCCCACCACCGGCCGGCGGCCGGGGACGGTGAGGACCGCCCCTCCGCCTCCCGCACAACCACCCGCACAACCCCCGCACCGCACTCCGCGGCCCTCGCAGGCCCCTGCGGCCCCCGCGGCAGGCCCGGCGCAGCCGGCCCCCGGTGCACCCGGCCCGGGTGCACCGCTCGGTCCGCCGGGACAGCCCCCGAAGCGGCCCGCCCCCTCAGGCGGGCCGCTGGAGCACCGTCAGGCTGCGGTCGACCAGGGCCAGGCGGTCGCCGGCCTTCACCTTGGGCCCGGTGCCGGGCGGGACGCCGTCCGAGCGTGCCGTGTCGACGACCACCTCCCACTGGTGTCCGTGGTTGACCGGCACGACGAACTCGAGGGGGCCCGGTGAGGCGTTGAACATCAGCAGGAAGGAGTCGTCCCGGATCCGCTCCCCGCGCGGCCCCGGCTCGGAGATGGCGTTCCCGTTGAGGAACACGGTCAGGGCGCTGGCCTGCGCCGCGCTCCAGTCCCGCCGTTTCATCTCCTCGCCCTCCGGGGTGAACCAGGCGATGTCCGAGAGCTCGTCATGGGTGCCCTGGACGGGCCGGCCGTGGAAGAACCTGCGCCTGCGGAAGACCGGGTGGTCGCGGCGGAGCCAGACCATCGCCCGGGTGAACGCCAGCCGCCGCTCCCGGGTCTCCGGGTCGCCGTCCTCCCAGGGCACCCAGGTCAGCTCGCTGTCCTGGCAGTAGGCGTTGTTGTTGCCACGCTGCGTCCGGGCGAACTCGTCACCGTGGCTGAGCATCGGCACGCCCTGCGAGAGCATCAGCGTCGCGACGAAGTTCCGCATCTGGCGCTCCCGCAGCTCCCGCACGGCGGGATCGTCGGTCTCGCCCTCCATCCCGCAGTTCCAGGACCGGTTGTGGCTCTCGCCGTCCCGGTTGTCCTCGCCGTTCGCCTCGTTGTGCTTCTGGTCGTACGCCACCAGGTCGTGCAGGGTGAAGCCGTCGTGGCAGGTGACGAAGTTGATGGAGGCCAGCGGGCGCCGGCCGTCGTCCTGGTAGAGGTCGGAGGAGCCGGTCAGCCGGGAGGCGAACTCCGCGAGGGTGCGCGGCTCGCCCCGCCACAGGTCGCGCACCGTGTCGCGGTACTTGCCGTTCCACTCGGTCCACAGCGGCGGGAAATTGCCCACCTGGTAGCCGCCCTCGCCGACGTCCCAGGGCTCCGCGATCAGCTTGACCTGCGAGACCACCGGATCCTGCTGGACCAGGTCGAAGAACGACGACAGCCGGTCCACCTCGTGGAACTGCCGCGCCAGGGTCGCCGCCAGGTCGAACCGGAAGCCGTCCACATGCATCTCGGTGACCCAGTAGCGCAGCGAGTCCATGATCAGCTGGAGCACGTGCGGCGAGCGCATCAGCAGGGAGTTCCCGGTGCCCGTGGTGTCCATGTAGTACCGCGGGTCCTCAGTGAGCCGGTAGTACGAGGGGTTGTCCAGGCCCCGGAACGAGAGGGTCGGCCCCAGGTGGTTGCCCTCGGCCGTGTGGTTGTAGACCACGTCCAGGATGACCTCGATGCCGGCCTGGTGCAGCGAGCGGACCGCCGACTTGAACTCCAGCACCTGCTGGCCGCGGTCGCCCCAGGAGGCGTAGGCGTTGTGCGGGGCGAAGAAGCCGATCGTGTTGTAGCCCCAGTAGTTGTTGAGGCCCATCTCCACCAGCCGGTGGTCGTTGACGAACTGGTGTACGGGCATCAGCTCCAGTGCCGTCACGCCCAGCTCCGTGAGGTGCTCCAGGATCGCGGGGTGCGTCAGGGCGGCGTAGGTGCCGCGCAGCTCCTCCGGCAGCGCGGGGTGCAGCATCGTCAGGCCCTTCACATGGGCCTCGTAGATCACCGTGCGGTGGTACGCGGTGCGCGGCGGGCGGTCGTCGCCCCAGTCGAAGTAGGGATTGACGACCACCGACGTCATGGTGTGCGGTGCGGAGTCCAGGTCGTTGCGCTGCTCCGGCGCGCCGAACGGATAGTCGTACACCTCCTCGCCCCAGGAGATCTGCCCGCTGATCGCACGCGCGTACGGGTCGAGCAGCAGCTTCGCCGGGTTGCACCTGAGGCCGCGCTCCGGTGCGAACGGCCCGTGCACCCGGAAGCCGTACCGCTGCCCCGGCATGATCCCGGGCAGGTACGCGTGCCGCACGAAGGCGTCCGTCTCGCGCAGCTCCACCGCCGTCTCCGTGCCGTCGTCGGCCAGCAGACACAGCTCGACACGCTGGGCGGCCTCGGAGAAGACCGCGAAATTGGTCCCGGCGCCGTCGTACGTGGCACCGAGGGGGTATGCCTGTCCAGGCCACACCTGCATGGATACGAGCCCTCCGCTCTAGGCCCGCTGGGGACCATTGCGCCCAGAGTCTCCCTGAAAGTGGTCAAACGTCCAGGAATTCCGCCGCTCAGGCGGCACGACCACCCATCCGCACACGGCAGAGGGCGCGGAATCATACGTTTCGGCGACGGCGCGGGGCCCTCGCGACCGCACGGGACGGCGCGGGCGCCGGCCCGGGGGCGCGGACCGGACCTCCGGGCACCATGATCGGCGAGCGCCGAAACCGGTCTCGGGGGCCTCTGCCGGCGGGCGACGATCCGTTCACGGCGGGGGAGCCGTCCGGGCCGGGCTTGGGGCGGGTCCGGCCCGGGTCCGGCCCGGGTCTGGCCCGGGTCTGGTGCGGGCTCGGCCCGGGTCTGGTGCGGGCTCGACGCGAGTGCGAAGTGAGCTCGGAACGTGAAGGAAAACGACCAGAAAGACAACAAGACGATCACTCCGTCGGCACCCCCGGATCGTCGCCGCGCACCCCGCCCCGCCACGGCCCCCCGGGGCGTCTCACCCGCCCCACGGGGGGACTACAGTGAGGACCGCTCACTCGGTCCCGGGCCCTCCATGGGAACGGCCACGCCGAGGGCGGGAGTTGAGAAAACAGGGTGCACTTCCGGCTGCACCGCCCGCCGCTCGCGGAGTACCCTTCCTTGATCGTTGAACGGGGCGGGGCTCGGGGGAGCGGAAGGCGGTGCACGGGTGAGCTCGGGAGGGCTGGAGCTGCCCCCTGGTGAGGACGGTCACGAGGGGAGCTCCACGGACGTCCCCCCCGCCGGTGTGTCCCTCGCCCGGCCGGTCGAGATGGGCGCCCAGATCGGGCCCGAGCTGGACTGGGGGGCCGACGCCTGGAGCGAGGTCCGCACCCGCGCCCAGCGCGCCGGCCGCGCGTACATCTGGCTGAACCTGGTCGAGCAGCGGCTGCGCGCCGTCGTCGCCGCCGTGCTGCGCCCCATCTACGAACCCGTGCACGGCGAGGAGGACTGGGTCGTCGCGGCCGCCGGGCCCGCCGGACAGGAGTGGGTGCAGCGGGCCGTCGCGGTGCGCGAGGTCAGCCGCCGCAAGGGGTACCTGCTGGACCCCGCCGACGACAATGTCGTCAGCTTCCTGACGCTGCCGCAGCTCCGCGAGCTGATGGTCCAGCACTGGCCCTGCTTCGAGCCGTACGTGGACGACCGCCGCGACGTGGAGCTCGCGCTCGACGAGCTGGAGGTCGCCCGGAACGTCGTCTCTCGCAACCGCGCCCTGTCCGAGACGGTCCTCGCCCAGGCCGAGCGCGCCTCCGCCCGGCTGCTGGAGATCCTGGGCGCCGGCTCCGACCTGCCCTCGGCGCGCCGGCTGCCGGTCGACGCCGTCGAGGACCTGGTGGGCGACCGGTACGCGGACGTCGTCGGGGTGCACCCGGACCGGGTGCGGCTGCTGCGGCAGTTCCCCGCGGAGGACATCTTCGGCGGGGCGCGCCGTGTCGACGCCATCGGCATAGGCCTGAACCTCCTGGTCCAGAACTTCTCCGGGCGCCGGATGATGCGCCTCGCGGAGTCAGGCTGCCGGGTGCGGCTGCTCTTCCTCAACCCCGCGAGCAGCGCCATCAAGCGCCGGGAGCGCGAACTCTCCCTCAAGCGGGGCGAGCTGAGCCGGTCCGTGGAGATGAACATCCTGCACACCCGGCGGGTGCGGGCCCGGCTGCGCGACCCGGGCGCCTTCGAGATCCACGTCTTCGACGAGACGCCCCGCTTCACGGCCTACCTGGTCGACGGCGACGGCGCGGACGGCGTGGCCGTGGTCCAGTCGTACCTGCGCGGCAGCCGCGGCATGGAGACCCCCGTCTTCGTGCTGCGCGGCGGCGGGCGGCTGGTGAAGCCCGGGGAGAGCGGGGATGTGCCGGAGGGCAGCCTGTTCGCGACCTACCGCGAGGAGTTCGAGCAGGCCTGGTCCGACTCCCGGCCGGTGTCCTGACCGGCCGCTGGGGCCGGGTGTGGTGGCGACGACGGTGACATATGACGGGCGCCGAGCCCCCGGGCCGGTCACCGGGCGCGGGTCACCGGGTGCAAGCGGAAGGTCGTCCTCCGATTGTCAGTGGGTCGTGCGAGGGTGAGATCACTCGGGGACGCACCGCATCGGGGCGTGCCGGGGGTCCGTGCGTGCCGTGCCGGTGCGCCGCCCGCGGCAGCACGCCCGTCGCCGTGGGCGGCCGCCGGGCCGGGGCGGATGGCCGCCCCGCGGGTGAGGGGCACTGTCGGGGACACGGAGGGGGACGCATGGCCTGGCACACGGAGCTGCTGATCGGCTTCGACCTGGAGACGACGGGGACGGACCCGGCTGAGGCCCGGATCGTCACGGGCGCGGTGATCGAGATGCGCGGCGGCCGGCCGCTGGGCCGCAGGGAGTGGCTGGCCGACCCGGGCGTCCCCATCCCGCCGGACGCCACGGCCGTGCACGGCATCAGCGATGCGCGTGCGGCCACCGGCCGCCCCGCCGCCCAGGTCGCCGACGCGATGGCGGGAGCGCTCGCCGACGCCTGGCGGACCGGCGTTCCGGTCGTCGCGTACAACGCCTCGTTCGACCTGACACTGCTCGCCGCGGAGCTGCGCCGGTACGGCCTGCCGTCGCTGCGGGACCGGCTCGGCGGCGCCGACCCGGCCCCGGTCATCGACCCGTACACCATCGACCGCACCGTGGACCGCTACCGTCCGGGCAAGCGCACCCTCGAAGCGGTCTGCGCGGAGTACGGCGTGGTGCTGGAGGGCGCGCATGACGCGGCGGCCGACGCGCTGGCCGCGGCGCGCCTCGCCTGCGCGATAGCCGTCCGGCACGCCAAGGTCGCCGGGCTGTCCGCGGCGGAGCTGCACCGGCGGCAGATCCGGTGGTCGGCGCACCGGGCCGCGGACTTCCAGGCGTACCTGCGGCGTCAGGGTGACGCCTCGGCGGTGATAGACGGCCGGTGGCCGCTCCGGGAACTCCCGGACCCGGTGGCCTGACCCGCCCCGCCGGCCCTCCGGCACTCAGCCGGGCATCGGCGGGCGGCACGCCGTGGCCCGGCCCTCCGGGGGCAGCAGGGCTGAGCCGGGTCGCGGACCGCCGGTCAGGCAGTACGCGGTTGCTCGCCGCTGCGGCGGAATGGGGGAACCAGACCTGGGGCCCACCCATGTGCGCGTGCCCGTGTCCGCGGGCCCGCCGACCCCCACGGCCCACCGATGTCGGCGGGTCCCTGATGCCGGCGGGTCCACGGCTTCCCGCGCCCACCTTTGTCCGCCGCGGCGGCGAGAAGCCGGACGGCGCTGCTCGGCGGTGCCGAACCGGCCCTGGCCGGGGGGTGAGTGAGGTGTGCGGCTTGTGACGGTCGGGGTCCATCCGTATCCGCCGCGACGGCGAGAAGCCCGACGGCGCTGCTCGGCGGTGCCGAACCGGCCCTGGCCGGGGCACCGAACGCGCCGACAGGAGTGCCGACCGTGCAGGCCGGGCAGCGCCCCGCGGCCCTCGGATGGGTGCCGGGCGCCCCGCACACGGGAGGGGGCCGGTGCATGGGAGGGGCTCATGCACCGGGGAAGGGGTCCGCGCACGGGAGGGGGCCCCGCACACGGGAGGGGCCCCACGCACGGGCGCCCCGCACACAGGCGCGCCCCCGCACCGGCTCAGTCGCCCGCCGACCGGAGCCACACCGTCGTGTCGGGCGGCAGCTTGCTGCCCACCATGTCGCTGCTGGCCAGCACCACATCCCCCGCCGGCAGCGGCACGGACCGTGCCGAGAGATTCGTCAGACACCGCCAACCGGAGGAGCGAGCGAAGTGCAGGACGTCGTCCGGCGCCGGAAGCCACGTCAGGCTCTCGTCGCCCAGCAGCTTGCGGCGCAGCCGCAGCGCCGCGCGGTACAGCTCCAGCGTCGAGCCCTCGACGCCGTCCTGCGCCTCGACCGACAGCGGCCCGAAGACCGCCGGCTGCGGCAGCCACGCACCCCCGGGCCCGAAGCCGTAGGACGCCCCCGAGCGGGTCCACGGCAGCGGCACCCGGCAGCCGTCGCGGCCCTTGCGGGTGCGTCCGGACTGTTCCCACACCGGGTCCTGCAGCACGTCAGCGGGCAGGTCCGCGACCTCGGGCAGCCCCAGCTCCTCCCCCTGGTAGAGGTACGAGGAGCCGGGCAGCGCCAGCATCAGCAGGGTCGCCGCCCGCGCCCGGCGCCGCCCCAGCGCGGGGTCCGGCATCGGCTCGGTGCCGTCCGACAGCAGCCACGCCCCCAGGTCCGTGCCGGGCGGCAGCGCGAGGCGGGAGGCGTGCCGCACCACGTCGTGGTTGGAGAGCACCCAGGTCGCGGAGGCGCCCGCCGCCTGCGCGGTCGCAAGCGAGGTGGTGATCACCTCCCGCAGCCTCTCCGTCGACCAGTCCGTCTCCAGGTACTCGAAGTTGAAGGCCTGCCCCAGCTCGTCGGCCCGGGTGTACAGCACCCGGCGGGCGTTCTTCACCCAGGCCTCGGCGACCGCCATCCGCGGCGGCGTGTAGGAGTCGAAGACCTTCCGCCAGTCCCGGTAGATGTCGTGCACCTCGTCCCGGTCGTAGAACGGGTGCGTGCCGTCCGGCACCTCGTTCTGCTGCCCCCGGTGCTGGTCGGGGCCGAGGTCGCGGAGCGGCTCGGACAGGTCCTTCGCCAGCCCGTGGGCGACGTCGATGCGGAAGCCGTCGACCCCGCGGTCGGACCAGAAGCGCAGGGTGGTGCGGAAGTCGGCCCGCACCTCCTCGTTGCCCCAGTTGAAGTCGGGCTGTTCGGGCGCGAAGAGATGGAGGTACCACTGCCCGTCCGGCACCCGCTGCCAGGCGCTGCCGCCGAAGTTGGCCTGCCAGTCGGTCGGCGGCAGCTCCCCCCGGCTGCCGCGCCCGTCCCGGAAGACATACCGGTCCCTGGCCGGCGAGCCCGGCCCCGCGGCCAGCGCCTCCTGGAACCAGACGTGCCGGTCCGAGGAGTGGTTGGGCACGATGTCGATGACGACCTTGACGCCCAGCCGGTGCGCCTCGGCGACCATCGTGTCGAAGTCGTCCAGCGAGCCGAGCCGGGGATCGACGTTCCGGTAGTCCGCGACGTCATACCCGCCGTCCTTCAGCTCGGACGGGTAGAACGGGCTCAGCCACAGCGCGTCCACGCCGAGCGTCGCCAGGTGACCGAGGCGCGCGGTGATGCCGGGGAGGTCGCCGAGCCCGTCCCCGTCGGAGTCGGCGAAGCTGCGCGGGTACACCTGGTAGACGACGGCCTGCCGCCACCAGTCGGGATCCTGGGAGGACATGTCCGGCGAGGCGTGCTCGGTCACAGGGACTCCTTCGCGGTGAGCCCGGTGGCGACCGCGGTCGCACCGGGGCCGGCGGCCGTCCGGGATCTGCGGCATGGCGGCATGGCAGGGCGCTCCAGGGCAGAAGATGACGGCTCGCGATATGACAACGCTTGCACGCTAAGGACGTGCCAAGCGGGGTGTCAATGGATGAGTCGGACCAAGAAGGCGTCCGGAGACATCTCCCACGCCCATGAGGCGGCCGGGGGGAGAGCTGGTATACGACAACCGCGTATGCCGCCACCTGCCGTGCCCCGGTCAACGCGCCGGGAGGGGGGCGCGGGCGAGGGCGGGCACGGCACGGGCGGGGGCACCGGTACTCCTGAGACAGCGCTGTCACGACGGCGCCCCGCAGAGCGCCACGGTGTGTTACTTTCCCGCCATGCCGCCCGCTCAGCGCCATCCGACCATGGCCGATGTGGCCCAGCGCGCCGGAGTCTCCGTCTCCACCGTCTCGCGCACCCTGCGCGGCCTGCCCACCGTCTCGCCGGACGCCCGGCGCCGGGTGGAGGAGGCGGCCCGGGAGCTGTCGTTCGTGATCTCCCGTCAGGCCTCCGGCCTGGTCACCGGGAAGACCGGCGCGGTGGCGGTGCTGGTGCCCACGCTGAAGTCCTGGTTCGTCGGCGCGGCGCTCTCCGGCCTCGGCGCCGCGCTCCGCGGCACCGGTCTCGACCTGCTGGTGTACAGCGTCTCCGACATGGCGGACCGTGCCGCGTTCTTCGACCGACTCCCGGCCCGGCGCAACGCCGACGCGCTCCTCGTGGTCTCCTTCGACCTCACCGCGCAGGAGAGCGCCCGGCTCGACGACCTCGGCATGCCCATCGTGTACGTCAGCCAGCAGGCGCCGGGCCGCGCCAGCGTCTACGTCGACGATGTCGCGGGCGCCCGGGCCGGCGTACGGCACCTGGTCAACCTGGGCCACCGGCGGATCGCGTACGTGCACGCCGCGCGCGGCCCGTCCGGGTTCTCGTTCAGCTCCGAGCGGCGGTTCCTCGGCTACCGGGAGGCGCTCGCCGAGGCGGGCGTCGAGGTGGACGGGCACCTGGTGGTGGACGTTCTCGCGAGCGGCAGGCGCGGTGCCGAGGAGGCGGTGGGCGGGCTGCTCGGCCTGCGCGAGCCGCCCACCGCGATCTTCGCGGAGATAGACCAGGTCGCCATCGAGGTGATGGGGGTGCTGCGCAGCGCGGGCCTCGACGTGCCGGGGCGGATCTCGGTGCTCGGCTTCGACGACCACGAGATGGCCGAGTGGATGCAGCTCTCCACCATCGCCCAGCCCGCGGAGGACATCGGCCGCACCGCCGGGGAGTTGGCCCGCTCACTCATCGACGACCCCGCTGCGGACCCGGTCCGGCACTGCGTCCTGCCCACCCGCCTCATCCCGCGCGCCAGCACGGCGCCCCTGCGGACCCCGCACCCCGCCTCACACCCGGGTCCCGCCCCGCACTCCGATCCCGCCCCGGCCTCCCGGCCCGCCCCGGACGAACGGTCCCGTCCGGACACCTCGGCGCAGGCCGCGGACTGACGCCCCGCCGGATCGCCCGAAGCCCAGCCCGGGGGCACGGCCTGCCCCAGCCCGCCCGCCCCTGCGCCGTGGCCTGCGCCCGGCCGGCCGTGCGACACGCCGGGACCGGTGCACGCCGGGGCCCCGGATGGTGCGACGGGACTCGACGCCGCGCCGGGGAACTCGACGCCGCGCCGGGGGACTCGCGCCACGGAGGCTCGCCGCGGGCGGGTCGTGGTCGGCCGCGCCGTTCCCCGCGTCCGTTGCGGGACGCGGTGCTGAACGGGACCCCGCACGCCCCGTAGGGGCGCGGGGTGGTGGCCTGGCGGGCCCGCGCCGCACAACAGGCGGGCGGGGGTCGTGTCGCGCCAGTGATCGGCTGAATCGCCTATGCCTCCCGGAACCCCGTCGTCGCTAGGTGTCCGAACGAGTTCGACGACAGGACCCAGGGAGCCCTAGGAGGGCACGCGCATGCGTTCGGCGAGTGCGGCGGGCGACCGGGCCAGGATCAGCGCCGCGGCGCCGAGGACCTCGGCGCGATCGCCGAGTACTCCGGTGATGACCTCTGCCGTGGTGGCCGCGCCGACCAGACTGTGCCGGTGGATGGTGGCGCGGATCGGGTCCAGCAACACCTCGCCCGCCGCGGCCAGCTCACCGCCGACGACGACCAGTTCGGGGTTGAGGACGTTCACGACCGCTGACAGGGCCAACCCGACAGCCTCACCGGCGTCGGCCACGGCCCGAAGCGCCCGCCGGTCGCCGGCCGCGATCAGGCTGAGCAACTGGTCGCCGGCCGGCCGATCGATGACATGCTCGAGCTGCCGCGCCACCGCGACGGGGCTCGCAACCGTCTCCAGACACCCTCGGTTGCCGCACCGGCAGATCATGCCGTCGGGCTTGACGCAGACGTGGCCGATCTCACCGGCAATGCCGCGGGCGCCGCGGTAGGGCTGACCGGCGAGGATGAGCCCCGCGCCCACACCGGCCGAGAGCCGGACGTAGATCATGTCGTTGACGCCCTGACCAGCGCCGAAGACGTTCTCGCCGAGGGCGCCGACGTCGGCATCGTTGGCCAGTTGTATGGACACGCCGAGCCGCTTGCGCATCTCGGTCGCCGGGACGATGCCCTGCCAACCCGGGAGAACGCCGTCCGCCCTGATCTCCCCGGTACCCGGATCGATCGGCGCGGCCAGCCCGACGCCGGCGCCGAGCACCCGCTGCGGGGCGACGGCCGCGTCCCGCAACGCCCGCCGGACCAGGTCGTGTGCGAGGTCCAGCGTTGCCGACGGCGCCTCGTCGACCTGCGCCTGAGACCACCGCTCGGCAACCGGTTCGCCGGCGAGATCGCAGATGATCACGCGGACGTGTTGGTGGCCGATATCGATGCCGATCGCGAATGCCGCGCTCGGCACGAGTGAGAGCAGCGTGGGCCGTCGTCCGGTGCCGCGGCGGCGTTGCTCCTCGTCGGGAGCCTCGAGTTCGCGGATCAGCTCGGCGCGATCGAGTTCCTCGGCCACGCTCGACACGGTGCCGCGCGACAGTCCGGTGCGTCTGGCGATGTCGGTCCGGCTGCAGCCTGGATGGAGGTAGATCGACTCGATCACTCGCAGCCGGTTGAGGTCGCGCACGCCGAGCGACGACGGTGGAGGCGGCACTCCTACTGGCTGGTTCACGGGAAGAAGGTTAGTTCAACGCCGATGCCATTGAGATCGCCACGGCCCGAGGATGTTTGAAGCCCCGGCGGCAGGGCTTGATGCTGACCTGCGCCTCTGATCGCTGACCCCGAGGTCGGGCACGGCCGGCGCGAGTCCCGCGTTCCAGCGGACCCGGCTTCACAGCACGGCAGGGATCGGGGAGGGCGCGGCAGCTGGCACGGGACCTTCTCGTGGTCTGACGGCGCAGACATCGGAATGATCACGAGACCGTGCCCGTCCGCTATCCGCCCCTTACGGCAAAGACCCGCACAACCATGCAACTTGACGTGGCCCCGTGTGCGACCTTGCTTCAACTTTTGCCTAAAGAACCCACTATCTGGGCGCAGTTACCGTTGACTCGGCAAAAACGTTGTGCGTAACTTTCCCAGCCGCCGATCAGGAGAGCGAAGGAGAACCATGAGAAGTGGTCGTGACTCGCGGTGGATCGCATCCACCGATGGACGGCAAGCGGATGGTGCGGCTGACCGGGCTGGACGCCTGAGACGCCGGGCGTTGCTCGGGACAGGGGGAGCCGCGGTCGTGGCGCTGTCCCTGGGCAGGGCGGGAACGGCGGCTGCGGCGCCGATGGGTTCCGGCACGTCGCGGGGCGAGGCTCCGTTCGGTCCGGTCACGGTGGCCGACCCGGAATCAGGCGCGTCGTACGCGCGAGCCGTGCGGCTCAGTGAGCAGCGACCGGGCGGATCGCGGACTTTGCTGGCGACATTCCAGCAGCGCAACTCCGGGCAGCCGGGCGGGTTCCCGATCTTCCGTAGCGAAGACGGCGGCCGTACCTGGCGTCAGCAGAGCAATGTGCCCAACAACGGCGAGTCCGGAAGGAGATGGTCGCAGCCGTTCCTGTACGAGTTGCCGCGCGCCTTCGCCGGCCTCCCGAAGGGCGCGGTGTTGTGCGCCGCCAACTCACTGGACTCCTCGAGCACCCGGATCGTGCTGTACGCGAGCGTCGACCAGGGCCTGACCTGGCAGTTCCTGAGCACGGTAGCGGAGGGCGGCGCACCCGTAGCGCAAAACGGCTACACACCCGTGTGGGAGCCGTTCCTGCTGCTGCACCGTGACCGGCTCGTCTGCTACTACTCCGACCAGCGAGACCCGAACTACGGGCAGAAGCTGGCGCACCAGACCAGCAGGGACCTGCGGCACTGGGGCGCGGTGGTGAACGACGCCGTGGGCACGGACTACAGCCAGCGACCGGGCATGACCACGGTCGCGCAAGTGCACAGCAGTCTGTGGATCATGACCTACGAGTTCGGTGTCTCGGACACCTACTACCCCTTGCGCTACAAGCTCGCTCGGGATCCGGAGTCGTTCGGCTCGGCCCCGGCGCAGGAGCTCCTCGACCAGGACGGGTACGCCCCGTCGGCCGCCCCGACCGTGGCGTGGTCGGATTCCGGTGGCCCCCTGGGCACCATCGTCGTCAGCGCCAACAGCGACCAGGACTTCTTCGTCAACCGGGCCCTCGGTGATCCCGACCGGTGGACGCGGGTGTCCTCGGCGATGCCGGCGGGCTACAGCCGATTCACCATCCCGCTGGCCGGCCCGGGATCATGGCGCCGACCAGGCCTCGTCTTCGTCGTGACCGGCGCCCCCTACGGCGAACAGGCTCCGATCCAGGCCGGCGTGATACAGCTGGACTGACGGCGAACCGGCCTCGTCCGACCGGCGGATCCAAGCGGTGCGCGCCTGCTCCCGCGGCGCCCCCCGGCGCCCCCCGGCGCCCCGCGTGTGCATGCCGTGCTTGCCGCGTGTGCGCTGGGAGAACGTGCCCGGGCGGAGCGCTGGTCGGGTGGAGCGCCGGTCGGGTGGAGCGCCGGTCGGGTGGGAAACGTCCGCACAGGTCAGGGCGCGAATCGGGAACCCCTGTTCGCTGGCGGCTCGTCAGGGAACAGGGCCTTCTGTCGAGTTCCGTCATTAGCGCAGGTCAGACCGTGATCGACCGTGCACAGGCACGTGCCCCCGGGATCCGCCGGGCGATGATGATCACGGCGTCGGCTGGCGCCCCGCCGGTACCGTGCCGTGGCCGGATCGGCAGCGGCCCCCGCCCCGAAGCGGCCTGACGATCGAACCCGGCGAACATTCGTGGCCACCGCACCGGGCGGCGCGGGGAAGGGCTCCGGCGCTCGGACGCGCCCGGCCGCCACCGGTCGGTGCTCCGGCGACTGCCGGCACGGGCTGGTGTCGCCCGGCGGCCGTGGCGGGCGCCCCGCCACGGCCGAGCCACCGCAGCCCCGCTCAGAACGGGTACCACCGCACCGTCTCGTCCCCCTCCCGCAGCGACGCCACGCGACGGCGGAACTCGGCGAGCGCCCCGGGATCGGCGGGGGCGTGCTGGGCGACCCATGCGCAGCTCGCCGTCTCCCGGGCGCCGCGCAGCACCCCGCACCCCTCCCACTCGCGAACATCCCACCCGTAGGTCGCCGTGAACTCCTTGTAGGCGGTGGTCCCGAGCCCGTAGCGGTCGCAGGAGAGGGCCATCACCACGAGGTCGTGCTCCCGCAGGTCCGAGGAGAACGTCTCCAGGTCGACCAGCACCGGTCCCTCGGGGCCGACATGGACGTTGCGGGGCAGGGCGTCGCCGTGGACGGGGCCGGGCGGCAGGTGCGGGGTGAGCGCGGCGGCGGCCGCGGCGAAGCCGTCCCGGCGCTCGCGCAGGTACGCGGCGTCGGCCGGGTCGATCGCCGGGCCCGCGAGCCGGAGCCAGCGCTCCACCCCGCTGAGGAGTTCACGCCGGGGCAGCGCGAACGGGGGCGCCGGCAGGGTGTGCACCCGGCGCAGCAGCACCGCCAGGTCGGCGGGCCCCGCGGGGCGCACCGATTCGGGCAGCCGGTGCCAGACGGTGACGGGGTGCCCGTCGACCAGCAGCGGCTCGGGCTCCGCGGCGCGCACCGCCGGCACCTCGGCCGCGGCGAGCCAGCCGGCCACCCGCAGCTCCTGCCGCGCCCGCTGAAGGAGCTCGGCGCTCCGGCCGACCTTGACCACCACGTCCCCGGCCACGAACACCGCGTTCTCGCCCAGCGCCAGCAGCCGGGCCCCGGCCGCCGCCCCGGCCGGCAGCATCCCGGCCCCCGCCAGCACCTCGCGCGCCCGCGCCTCGTCCACTTGCCGCCTCCCGATGTGCTCCGGGACCGGACCCACCCGGCCCGGTCCTGCGAACTGCATGGCCGCACGCCCCGGCGGAACCACCGCGGAACATGCGCCCGCGCCGGCCAGTCTCGCATCCCGGCGGGGCGACCGTCCGACGCTCCGGTACCGCCGCGCGCCCTCAAGCCGTTCGCTGCGCAAAGTCGGCTCTGTCCTTTCTGTCCGTCGTGTGACGTCTCTCATAGCCAGTGGCTGAGCACGTCCCGGTTCCACGCCGTACGTACGGTCAAAGCGCGTGCATACCGGCAAAAGTGTGCACACCGGCAAACGTGCGTACACCGGCAAACGTGCGTACACCGGCAAAAGCGGCAAGATGCTACGAATCGGAGGCAGGCATGATCATCCGAGGCAGGCGAAGGTTCGCCACCAAGGCAGGGCTCGGCATAGCAGGCGTGGCCGTGGCCGCACTGGCCACTGCGTGTGGCAGCAGTTCCGGTGGTTCGGGCGACAACGCGTCGGCTGGATCCAGCGCCAGGACACCGGCCGGTTCGAGCGCCTCGTCGAGCGGTTCCGTGGCAGCCACGTCGGCAGCCGACATCAAGGCGACGAGCGGCGCCCTGGGCACGTTCCTCAGCGACGGCTCCGGCAGGACCCTGTACCTCTTCGCGGCCGACTCGCCCGGCAAGTCCACCTGCGACGGCTCGTGCGCCGCGCAATGGCCGCCGCTGACGACCAAGGGCAAGCCCAAGGCCGACACGGGAGTGACGGCCTCGGACCTGTCCACGGTCAAGCGCAGCGACGGAACCTCCCAGGTCACCTACCACGGGCACCCGCTGTACTACTTCGCAGGCGACAGCAAGGCCGGCGACACCAACGGGCAGGGCATCGACGGGTTCGGTGCCAAGTGGTACGTGCTGTCCCCGAGCGGCAGCCAGATCACCAAGCAACCGGCCGGCAGCTCTGGCGGCGGCTCAGCCGGCAGCGGCTCCGGTGGCAGCGGCTACTCGGGGGGCGGTTACTAGGAGTGCCGGCGGCCCCGGTCACCAGGCGACCCGCAGGCGGGCCGGGCTTCGGGTGGTGCTCCGGTGCCACTCGATGGACTCGACCGGCTCGGTGAGCCGCAGGCCGGGCAGGCGGGCGGCGAGCCCCTGCAGGGACAGGTGCATCTGGACGCGCATCAGCCAGGCACCCAGGCAGTAGTGCTGCCCCGCTCCGAAGGCCATCGTGGGCGCCTCCAGCGGGGCGAACAGGTCACCGGGGTGCTCGCGCGGGAAGACGGCGAGGTCGCGGTTGGCGCTGCCGAAGCTCACCGCGATCACCGAACCCGCCGGGATCATCACGCCCCCGACCTCCACGTCCTCCGCGGCACGGCGCGTGCCGCTCTCCTCGTCGCCCAGCGGAATGCGGTGCAGCAGCCGCTCGGCCGCCGCCTCGGCCAGCTCGGCCCGGGCCAGGAGGGGCCAGCTCTCCCGCCGCTCGTCCAGCAGGTACACCAGGGCGTTGCCGAGCGCGGCCGTCGCGCTGTCGTTGCCGCCCGCGATCAGACCGCACACCAGGTGCACCAGGTGCTCCTCGGTGACGCCGTCGTCGTCGGCGGCGGCCCGCACCAGGCCGCTCACCACGTCGTCACCGGGCGCGCGCCGCCGGTC
The DNA here is from genome assembly GCF_057320905.1 of Streptomyces sp. DSM 116793. Lineage (NCBI taxonomy): Bacteria > Bacillati > Actinomycetota > Actinomycetes > Kitasatosporales > Streptomycetaceae > Streptomyces > Streptomyces sp. DSM 116793. The sequence continues at coordinate 7,563,589 of NZ_CM170494.1, forward strand.
GGCCAGGAGCCCGGCCGCGAACTCCCGGAACTCGGCCTGCGCCTCGGCCGCCTCGCCGACGTCCGGGCCGCCGTTCGCGAACGCGTACGCGGCCCAGTGGCGCAGCTGCCCCGGCCGCAGTCCCCCCAGGCCCATCAGACGGCCCATCACGCGGAACGGGAGCGGACGGGCGAACGCGGCCATCACGTCGACCGGCGGCCCCGCGTCCACGAGGTCGTCCAGCAACCGCTCGACGGCCGACGCCACCCAGGGCCGCCAGAGCTCGACGGCCTGCGGCGTGAACGCGTGCTGCACGGTCCTGCGCAGCCGGTGGTGGTCGGGGCCGTCCTGGTTGAACATGGACGCCGGGGTGTCGGCCACGTTCGGGGTGCCGCCCACCCGCGGGGCGTCCTCGGCGTACAGCTGAGCGCGGCCGAACCGGGGGTCCGTCAGCACCTTCCGGACGTCCCGGTACCGCGTCACCAGCCACGCCGGCGCGCCGTCCGGCAGCGTGACGGGGCGGGGCGCGCCGGCCGCCGAGAACGTCACACGGTGCAAGGGGGGCAGGGGATCGTCGCGGACGTCCTCGGAATCGCTGGCGGGGGACATGGCACCTCCTGGCGCGCCATCACGGCGCATGGACAGTTCCGCTCGCAATGGCGGCCGCGGCGGTGCGAGCGATCCGCCGCTGACCGGGAGTGGCCGGCCGTGGTCCGTACTCGGTCACACATGCCCGGTTCAGAGGTACTCGGTCGGGCCCCAACAGGATCTCTTTACAGGCCTGTTCTCAGGTATACATACGACAAATCGTCACAGGCTCCGTTCCAGGTGCTGCTGCCGGCATGTGCTGCTGCCGTGACATCGGGCCTCCCGACGCGGCCGCGATCCGGCGCACGGCGCATCAGCGGAGTGCGCCGTGCCGTCACCGTGCGCCACCGGATGAACCGGGGCGCCGATGGCCACGCTCCCGGCGGCAGGCCCGGGTTGGGCATCATCGGAGCGGGGGTGCGGCCGGGGGCAGGTGGCAGGAGACCGACTGCCGGGTCAGGACGCCGACGATCCCCCGGTGAGGAAGCCGACGCGACAGGGAGCGGCCTGTGGAGATCGCGAAATGGGTGGTGGGCGAGCACGTCGAGGGCGTGCCCGACGCCGGCCGGATCTACCGGAAGGTGGTGGAGGACGTCGATGTCCGCCTCGGGGACGGCGAGATGCTGCTCAGGACGCTGTACGTCTCCGTGGACCCGTATCTGCAGGGCATCGCCCTGGACACCCCGCTCGGCGACCACATGGGGGCCGACTCGATCATGGAGGTGACGCGGGTTGGGCCGCGCGCCGCCTTCGCCGTGGGCGACCTGGTCCAGGGCTTCGGCGGCTGGCGCAGCCACGTCATCGCCGACGGCAGCCCGAAGCTCTGGCAGACGGGGACGTTCCCGATGGTCTTCCCGGCCTACCGCAGGCTCGACCCGCGCCGGTACGACGAGGCGCTGCCGCTCTCCACCGCCCTGGGGATCATGGGCGGACCCGGCATGACGGCCTGGGGCGCGATGACGAAGTTCCTGGCGGTCGGGCCCGGCCACACGGTCGTCGTCAGCGGCGCGTCGGGCTCGGTCGGCTCCCTGGTCGGACAGCTGGCCAAGCGGGCCGGCGCCCACCTGGTCGGCACCACCAGCTCACCGCGGAAGGTCCGCCACCTTGAGGAGCTCGGCTTCGACACGGTCATCACCTACCGGCACGGCGATGACGCGGAGCAGTTGGAGGAGGCCCTCGGCAAGGCCGTGCCGGACGGCGTCGACCGCTACTTCGACAGTCTCGGCGGCGCCATCACCGACGCCGTGTTCACCCGGCTCAACGTCGACAGCCGAGTCGCGGTCTGCTGGCAGTGGGCGAGCCAGGTCGCGGGCGACCACACAGGACCCCGCCTCCTGCCGTACATCATGTTCCCCCGCACCACCATCCGCGGCATCTTCTCCCTGGAGTGGTTCACCGAGCCGAACTGGACCGCCCTGCACGCCGAACTCGGCGGGATGGTCCGCCGCGGTGAGATCGTCCACCACCAGACCGTGTACCACGGCTTCGACGCCATCCCTGCGGCCTACCAGAGCCTGTTCACCGAGGACGGGGCCAACCGCGGGAAAGTACTGGTGGAACTCTGACCCGACGGCCGCGCGGCTGCCCACACCCTTGGGAAACCGGGGGCGGAGCCCGGTACCAACGGTGTCCGGAAAAGGGCCCACACCGTCAAAAGGAGTGGCGGGGCTCCGTGGCTCCCCACAGGATGGATACACGGCACGAGCCGCGGGACGCGGCTTGTGCGCGGGCCGTGCGGGAGGGGAAGCCCCTGTGTGCGGCGTGTCGCTCGGGGGAGGACGCGCCGGACACCACCGGGGTCGAAGCGGCCGAACCGGGGGAGGGGGAGCGGCGGTGGCCGGCCGGAGGGGGCCGACCGGTCGCCGTCCACGGGCGGGACGCCTTGACGCCGCACTCCTCTGTCAGCACCATGTCGGAGTCCACCGGGGCGGCCGCCCGGCGCTCGACCGGCGAGCCGGACGCGCCCACGGCCAGGCCCGAAGGAGCCGATCCCGTGACCTTGGCGACCGCGACGGCGCGGTCGGCGCAGGGCGCACCGCAGCGGCAGGACGCGCGGCGCGCCGCCGACCACGGCAGCTGGTTCCTGGTGCTGCCCGCGCTCCTGCCCATCCTGGCGCTGAGCGTGGGCCCGCTGCTCTACGGCATCGGCCTCGCCTTCACCGACGCACAGTCCGGCCGGACCACGGCGACCGCGTGGACGGGGCTGCTCAACTTCCGGGACCTGCTGCACGACACCCTGTTCTGGGAGTCGTTCCGGATCGGCCTCGCCTGGGCCGCCGGGGTCACCGTGCCGCAGTTCCTGCTCGCCCTCGGCCTCGCACTGCTGCTCGACGCGGACCTCCGGCTGCGCTGGCTGGCCCGCGCGCTCGCCCTCATCCCCTGGGCGATGCCGGAGGTCGTCGTCGGCATCATGTGGCGCCTCGTCTACAACCCCGACGCGGGCGTCCTCAACGAGACCCTGCGCCGCCTCGGCCTCGGCGACGGCCACGACTGGCTGGCCGGCCTGGGCACCGCCCTGCCCGCCGTGATCCTGGTCGGCATCTGGGCGGGCCTGCCGCAGACCACCGTCGCCCTCCTCGCCGGCCTGCAGAACACCCCGCGCGAACTGCACGAGGCCGCGGCGGTGGACGGAGCCGGCGCCTGGCGCAGGTTCGCCACCGTCACCTGGCCCGCGCTGCGCCCCGTCGCCCTCGCCATCAGCTCGCTCACCTTCATCTGGAACGTCAACGCCTTCGCCCTGGTGTACGTGCTCACCAGCGGCGGCCCCGGCGGCCGCACCCGGCTGCCGACGCTCTTCGCCTACGAGGAGGCCTTCCGGTACGGGCAGTTCGGGTACGCCGCCGCCATGGGCTGTGTGATGGTCGCGGTGGTCTCGGTGATCCTCGCCTGCTACCTGGCGGGACGGCTGAAGGGCGGGGACGAGCGGTGAGGCGCCCGGCACGCAGGCCTCCTGCCCCGGCCCGCCCGGCACGCGGGGCCCGCGCCCAGGACCACGCGGCGCGCGGGGTCCGCACCCCCGCCCGCCCGGCGCGCGGGGTGTTCGCCCCCGCCCGGCCGGCGCGCGCCGGCCAGTACTTCGCTCTCCTCGGCTATCTGGCCTTCCTCGCCTTCCCGTTCCTGTGGATGGTCTCGACGGCCTTCAAGTCGCCGCGCGAGCTGGGCGGTCTGCACCCCGACTGGATCCCACGGGACCCGACGCCGGCCAACTTCCGGCAGGCGTTCACCGAGCAGCCCCTGCTCCGGGCCGGCCTGAACTCCCTGCTCGTGGCGGCCTGCGCCGCGCTGCTCGCGGTCGCCCTGGGCACCCCGATGGCCTATGCGCTGGCCCGCCGCCGCACCTGGCTGACCCGGGCCGCCGGCGCCTGGGTGGTGGTCGGCCAGGCCTTCCCGTTCGTGCTCGTCATCATCCCGCTGTTCCTCGTCCTGAAGGAGCTCCGCCAGATCGACTCACTGCCGGGTCTGGTCCTGGTGTACGTGGTGTGGGCGCTGCCGTTCGCCCTGTGGATGCTGATGGGGTACGTCCGCGCGGTGCCGGCGGAGCTGGAGGAGGCCGCCGCGGTGGACGGCGCCGGGCGGGGCCGGATCCTGTTCTCGGTCATCGCGCCGCTGCTCGGACCGGGCATGGTCGCGACGGGGCTGTTCGCCTTCGTCAGCGCATGGAACGAGTTCTTCTTCGCGCTCGTCCTGCTGAAATCCCCCGGCAAGCAGACGCTGCCCGTCGTCCTCACCCACTTCCTGGGTGCCGAGGGCGTCGCCGACCTGGGCCCGCTCGCCGCCGCGTCCCTCCTGGCGACGCTGCCCTCGCTGATCGTCTTCGCGGTCGTCCAGCGGCGCGTCACGGGGGGCGTGCTCGCCGGGGCGGTGAAGCGGTGAGGGCTCGCAGGCGCGGAGCCTCTCCCCGTGCCTTGCGGGACGGGGAGGCGGCTCCCGTGGGGCACGTGCCCCGGCGTGGGCTCGCGCAGTTCCTCGCGCCCCTTCGGAGGGCGGGGGGACGTCTGGGTGCCGGGGGTCTCGTTCTTGTCCTGCTGGCCGCCGGGTGTTCCTCCTCCTCAGCGCCGGACGGCGGCCGGATCACGTTGGAGTTCCAGTCGTTGGCCTGGCAGCGGGAGTCCGTCGCGGCCAACAAGGAACTCGTCGGGGAGTGGAACGCCGCGCACCCCGACATCCAGGTGCGTTACGTCCAGGGCAGCTGGGACGGCGTCCACGACCAGCTCCTCACGTCGTTCGAGGGCGGCGAGGCCCCGGACGTCGTCCACGACGCCTCCGACGACCTCGCGGACTTCGCCTACGGCGGCTACCTCGCGGACCTGCGCCCGCTGCTGCCCACCGCCCTCAAGGACGACATCCCGGCCCGGAGCTGGTCCATGGCCACCTTCGGCGACGGCGTGTACGGCGTGCCGTTCCTCCAGGAGCCGCGGGTGCTGATCGCCAACTCCGACCTGCTGCGCGCCTCCGGCGTGCGGATCCCGACGCCGCGGCACCCGTGGAGCTGGCGGGAGTTCCGCGCCGCCGCGAAGCGGCTCACCGGGCCCGGCAGGTACGGCGTCGCGTGGCCGTTGAAGGAGCCCGTCTCGGCGACCCTCAACCTCGCCCTGTCCACCGGCGGCCGGCTCTTCCACCGCGCGCGGGACGGCAAGGTGGCCATCCGCTTCGGAGCGGCCGACGCGGTCGTGCCGCGCACCGTCCACGACCAGGTCGCCGAGGACGGCAGCGCCTCGGCCGCCACGCTCGGCATGGGCGGCTCCGACACCCTGCCCGGGTTCTTCGCCGGCAAGTACGCGATGGTCCCGCTCGGCTTCTCCTACCGGCAACAGGTCGCCCAGCAGGCGCCCGAGGGCTTCCACTGGCAGGTGCTGCCCGCCCCGGCCGGCGCGGACGGGCTCGCGCAGGGAGTCAGCCCGCAGACCCTGTCGATCTCGGCGGACTGCCCGCACAAGAAGGCCGCCGCGGCGTTCGTCGCGTTCCTGCTGCGGCCCGCGAACATGGTGCGGCTCGCCCGCGGGGACTGGATGCTGCCCACCGGCACCCGGGCCCTCGCCGACCCCGCCCTGCACGCCGCCGGGCACGGCTGGGCCACCGGCACCGCGCTCGCCGCCCACCTGCGCCCCGCGCCCGCACAGTCCGTACGGGGCTACGCGGAATGGAAGGACAAGGTCGCCACCCCCGCCCTCCAGGAGTACTACAGCGGCGCCATCGGCCTCGCCGAGCTGCGCCGCCGCCTGGAACGTGACGGGAACCTGGTGCTCGCCCGCTACCAGCGCTGACGCCACGCGGCGCCCCCGTCGCGAACGGCGCCCGCGCCCCCGTGTCCCTGAAGGGACTCCGACGGGGCGGGAGAGCCGGCGGCACCTCAGGCGCCCGTACCCCGTTTGGCAATTCCTTTGCGCGAGACGCAACGTCTCGTTACGCTGGTCGCATGATCCCCAGGAATGGTTCCCAACGCCCCCATATCGCCATGTTCTCCATCGCGGCGCATGGGCACGTGAACCCCAGCCTCCCCGTCATCAGGGAACTGGTCGCGCGGGGCAACCGCGTGTCGTACGCGATCCCCCCGGCCTTCGCGCACAAGGTCGCCGAGGCGGGCGCCCAGCCCCGCGTCTGGCACTCGGTGCTGCCCACCGACGACGACCCCGACGCCTGGGGCACCGAGCCGATCGACCACATGGAGCCGTTTCTCACCGATGCCGTGCAGGCGCTCCCGCAGCTCGCCGAGGCCTACCAGGACGACCGCCCGGACCTGGTGCTCTACGACATCACCGCCTACCCGGCCCGCGTCCTCGCGCACCGCTGGGGCGTCCCGATCATCCAGCTCTCGCCGAACATGGTGGCCTGGGAGGGATACGAGGAGGAGGTCGGCAAGCCGCTGTTCGAGCCGCTCAAACGGACCCCGCGCGGCAGGGCCTTCTACGACACGTTCGCCCGCTGGCTCGCGGAGAACGGCATGGACATCGAGGTCGAGCGCTTCATGGGCCGCCCGGACCGCTGCCTGGTGCTCATCCCGAAGGTCCTCCAGCCGCACGCCGACCGCGTCGACCGCTCCGTCTACACCTTCGTCGGCAGATGTGAGGACCGGCGCGCCCGCCAGGAGGAGTGGCGGCGGCCGCCCGGCGCCGAGAAGGTGCTCCTGGTCTCGCTCGGCTCCACCTTCACCAAGCAGCCCGGCCTCTACCGCGAGTGCATCAGGGCCTTCGGGACCCTGCCCGGCTGGCACACCGTGATGTCGATCGGCCGGCACGTGGATCTCGCCGAGCTCGGCGAGATCCCGCCCCAGGTGGAGGTGCACCCGTGGGTGCCGCAGCGGGCGGTGCTGCGGCAGGCCGACGCCTTCATCACCCACGCGGGCGCGGGCGGCTGCCAGGAGGGCCTGGCCGCCGGCACCCCGATGGTCGCCGTGCCGCAGGCCGTCGACCAGTTCGGCAACGCCGACATCCTCCAGGGCCTCGGTGTCGCCCGCCATGTGCCGAAGGAGGAGGCCACCGCCGAGCGGCTGCGCACCGCCGTCCTGGAACTGGTCGACGACCCCCAGGTGGCCCTGCGGCTGGCGGAGATCCGGGCGGGAATGGCGGACGAGGGCGGCACCGCCCGCGCGGCCGACCTGATCGAGGCCCAGCTGCGGCCGGAGTGAGCCGCGCCCGCCTGCGCCCCCGGGGGATTCCGGTTGCACCGCGGGGGCGCCGCCATAGGGTGTCGGCATGACGACGACGTACGCGGCGCTGCTGCGCGGTATCAACGTGGGCGGCAAGCGGGTGCCCATGACCGAGCTGTGCACCCTGATGGAGGGCCTGGGCCACGGCGCCGTCCGCACCTACCTGCAGAGCGGGAACGCCGTCTTCACCAGCGACGAGACCGACCAGGAGAAGCTGGCCGCGGACCTGGAGCGGGCCCTGGAGAAGCGCTTCGGGTTCCGGGTCGCCTGCCTCGTGCGCGACGGCGAGTACCTGCGTGCGGTGTCGTCCGCCTGCCCCTTCCCCGCGGCCGCCCTGGAGGGCAGGCAACTGCACGCCACCTTCTTCCCGGAGCCCGTCGACGCGTCCCGCTTCGCGGCGCTCGACCAGCAGGCGTACCTCCCCGAGGAGTTCCGCCTCGGCGACCGCGTCCTCTACCTCTACGCGCCGAACGGCGTCGGCCGCTCCCCACTCGCCGAGGCCCTGAACAAGCCCGCCGTCCTGGGCCGGCTGGCCGCGACCAGCCGCAACTGGAACACGGTCACCAAACTCGTCGAGATGACCGGCGGCTGAGGGCGCCCCGGCAGGGGCGCTGCCTCGCCGGCCGCCCGCCGGGAACGGCTCAGGCGTACCTGTGCCACGGTCCCCGGACCGCGAACGACATCGCCGGCTGGTTGGGCGGGTCCTCGCCCATGATGTTCAGGAACGGGACGGTGCCGTCCGGGCTGAACGTCGGGCCGCTCCCGTCGTTCTTCCCATCGACCGCGTTCGCGATCGGGTGGATCTCGCCCTTCGGCGTGATGCCGCGCAGCAGTGTCGTGCCCGGGCCGTCCCCGCGGACCACCGGCGTCCCGCCGGGCGCGGCGGTGAGCCTGTGAGGGGGCCGGTGACGCTCAGGCGCCGAGGGCGCCTAGGGCCGGGGCGGACGCGGCGTCGTAGCGCCGCAGAAGCGCGGCCGCCACCTCCGGTGCCGCGCCCAGTACGTCCGCGAGGACATCCGCGTCCACCGCGCCCCGGGCGATGCGGTCCGGCAGGAAGCCGGGGGCCAGTACATAGGGGGCGACCACGACCTGCCCGACGCCCGAGGCACGCAGCAGGCGCACCGCCTCCCGCGTGTCGGGCACGGCCGTGCGGGGTGCCGCCGCCGAGGCGAACGCGGGCAGGGCGCCGCCCCAGCCGGCCCGCCGCCACTGCCGCGCCATCGCCCGCGCCGCCGCGACCGCCTCCGGGTCGGTGGACCCGGCGGACGCCAGCACCACCCCGGTCGACGCCCGGTCGCGGTCCCGGACCCCCGCCTCGTACAGCCGCCGCTCCAGGGCCGCGGTCAGCAGCGGTGAGGGTCCGAGCACCTCGGCCTGCCGGATGCGCAGCCGGGCCGGGGCCCGGCGCAGCACGGCCGGGATGTCCGCCTTGGCATGGAAGGCGCGGTTCAGCAGCAGCGGCTGCGCCACGACCTCGCGCACCCCCTCGGCCGCCAGCGACTCCAGAGCCGTCGGCACCGACGGCAGGTTGAAGTCCAGGAACGCAGTGCCGACCCTGACCTCCGGCCGCGCCTGACGTACCCGTGCCACCAGGGCGTGCACGGTGGCGGCGTGCCGCGGATCACGGCTGCCGTGGGCGATGACGAGCAGGGCGGGGGCGGGCATGGAAGCGGAACGTTCCCTCACGGTCGGACGGTGGGATGCGGTCGGGTGGTCGAGTGCGGTCGGTGTTGGTGTCGGTATCGGTATCGGTGTCTGGGGCTGGGGCTGGGGCTGGGGCTGGGTCTGGCGCTGTTTCTGTGGGCGCCGGAGCGCCGCGTGACCGGAACCCGCTCAGTTCTTCACCAGCAGCCCCCGGCTCCGCAGCACCCACCGCTCCAGCGGGCTGAAGATCAGCAGGTCGATGGCGATACCGACGATCAGGATGAGCAGGATCGCGAGGAACACCTGCGGCATGCTGCTGTTGGTGCGGCCGGCCTCCAGGAGCTGGCCGAGGCCCATGCCCAGGTCGGGCGACTGGGCGATGATCTCGGCGGCCATCAGCGAGCGCCACGAGAACGCCCAGCCCTGCTTCAGGCCGGCCAGGTAGCCGGGCAGCGCCGCGGGCATCACGATGTGCCGGGTGCCGCGCAGTCCCGTCGCCCCCAGCGTACGGCCGGCCCGCAGGAACAGCGGAGGCACCTGGTCGACGCCGGACACGAGACCGTTCGCGATCGACGGCACCGCGCCCAGCAGGATCACCGCGTACATCATCGAGTCGTCCAGACCCAGCCAGATCACCGCGGGCGGCACCCACGCCACCGACGGTAGCGACTGGAGTCCGGAGAGGATCGGCCCGATGCCGGCCCGGACGAACCTCACCCGGGCCACCAGCAGCCCCAGCGGCGTGCCGATCACCAGCGCAAGCAGGAAGCCCAGCAGGCCGCGCGAGACGCTGGTCCAGATGTAGCCGAGCAGCGTCCCCTGGAGCCAGGCGTCGGACACCTCGCCCCACACCGCGGAGGGCGCTGGCAGCTTGTAGCTGTCGGTGACCTTGGCCCACACCAGGATCTGCCAGACCACCAGCACCAGCACGACCGCGGTGAGCGGCGGCAGCACCTTCCGCACCAGGGTCTGCCGCAGCGGGGCGCGCCCGGTGTGCCGGGTCTCCAGCGCGTCGAGGCCGGCCTCCAGGCCGGCGAGGTCGCCCGCGTCCCGCGCGGTGGTGGCGGTCCGCTCCGGCGCGGCCTGGGGGTCCTTGTGCGTCTCAGTGCTGACCATGGCGGCGGATCTCCCCACGCAGTTGTTCGGTGATCTCGACGGAGAGCTCCGCCACGGCGGCGTCCTCGATACGGCGCGGCTGCTCGATGTCCACGGTCCACTCCCGGGCCACCCGGCCGGGCCGCGACGACAGCAGCACCACGCGCTGGGCGAGCCGGACCGCCTCGCGGACGTTGTGCGTCACGAACAGCACCGAGAGCCGGGTCTCGCGCCAGATCCGGGTCAGCTCGTCGTGCAGCACGTCCCGGGTGATGGCGTCCAGCGCCGCGAACGGCTCGTCCATCAGCAGCAGCCTGCTGTCCTGGGCCAGTGCCCGGGCCAGCGCCACCCGCTGGCGCATCCCGCCGGACAGCTCGTGCACCCGCTTGCGGTGCGCGCCGGTCAGCCGCACCAGTTCGAGAAGCTCCTCGGCCTTCGCCCGGCGCTGGGCCTTGGGCACCCCGCGCAGCTTCAGCGCCAGCTCGATGTTCTTTCCCGCGGTCAGCCACGGGAAGAGGGCGTGCTCCTGGAACATCAGCGCCGGCCGGCCCTGGGTGCTGATCGTGCCGGCCGTCGGGCGGTCCAGGCCTGCGACCAGGTTGAGCAGCGTCGACTTGCCGCACCCCGAAGCGCCCAGCAGGGTCACGAACTCGCCGGGCGCGACGTCGAGCGTGATGTCGTCCAGGACGAGGTGCTGCCTGCCCGGCGCTTCGAAGGACTTCGAGACGTGCGATATTCGCGCCGCGGGGTCCATCGCGTCGACTCCATCGGCGGCCTTGGCGATCACGGTTGCCACGGTCGGGCACCTCCTCGGAAACGACGGGGTCCTCCCCGGCCGGGACGGCCGACGGAGGCGCGATGGTTCACTTACCGGGCGCCGAGGCCCGCGTCGCCGACCGGCGACCTGCCCTCGGCCTTCAGGACCTTGTTCAGCGGGGCGAGGTCGTAGATGCCCTTGAGGTCGGGCTTCTGCAGCAGTCCCGCCTTGACCGCGTGCTGCGCCTCGGCGTTCAGCGTCGAGGCCAGCGGGTCGTCGGTGAAGCGGATGGACCGCCATGCCGGGTCCAGCACGCTCGGTTCGAGCGCCTTGCCGGACAGCTGCTTCAACTTGGCGTTGGCGGCCTTCTTGGCCTCCTCGGGATGGGCGGATATGTACGCGTTGCTCTGCACAGAGCCGCGCAGCACCGCCTCCACGACGTCGGGGTGGGCCTTCAGGAACTTCTGCGACACGACCACGTTCGTGATCACGAACTTCTTGTCCGGCCACAGCGTCGACTCGTCGAGCAGTACCTTCGCGCCCTGAGAGACCAGCTTGGACGCGGTGGGCTCGGGCACCCAGGCGCCGTCGATCGAGCCGGACCGGTAGGCATCCGGCGTGATCTTGTTGTCCGTGCGCACCACGGACACATCGCCCTTGCCGCTCTCCGGGTCGACCTTCCAGCCCTGCTCCGCGATCCAGTTGAGGAACGCCACGTCCTGGGTGTTGCCGAGCTGCGGCGTCGCGATCTTCTTGCCCTTGACGTCCTTCAGGGACTTGATCTTCTTCGGGTTGACCACCAGCTCCACGCCGCCGGACGCGGACCCGGCGATGATCTTCAGGCTCTTGCCGTGTGAGGCGGTGTAGCCGTTGATGGCGGGGGAGGGGCCGATCCATCCGATGTCGATGGAGCCGGAGTTCAGCGCCTCGATCTCCGAGGGGCCGGCGTTGAACTGCGCGTAGGAGGCCTTGGTGCCGCCCAGTTCCTTCTGGAAGATGCCCTTCTCGTCGCCCACCAGTGCCGTGGCGTGGGTGAGATTGGGGAAGTAGCCGATCCGGACGGTGTCGGCGGAGAGCTTCTTGCCGTGCGCCTGAGCCTCGTGCGGGACCTCGTCGGCCTTGGAGCCGTAGCCGCAGGCGGTGGCCGTGAGGGCCAGCAGGGCGAGCGCGGTGGCGGCACGGCCCCGGCGGGCGGTGAGCGGCGATCCCCCGGTGATGCGGGTTCGCGCGCGGAGCAGGGAAGCAGGCACGGGAGGGTGTCCTCTCGTTGGCCCGGAGCTCACGTCCCTCGTGGCACGGGATGGTGGCGGGACGCGACCGGGTGATCGTCAGGTCTTCGTCGCAGGCGACGCGGCGGCAGCTGGTGGGGGGTGGTGCGGACGCTGGGTGCGCCCCTCGTACCACCGGGACGGTGGGAGAGGGGCGCGGCGGTCAGCCCGCACATCGCGCCACTCCGCCCTGTCCGCTGCCGAGGGCGCCGCTGCCGATGCGTCCGCCCTCCTTCGCGAACGTCGAGAAGACGTCGATCGCCGTCATGGCTAGAAGTCCCACCCGTCGTCGGCCTCGGCCGGGACCGTGTGCTCCGCCGCGAAGGCGCCTCCCGCCATGCCGGCCGCGAGCGTGGTGCCGTCGGCCGGGTCGATCAGCAGGAAGGAACCGGTGCGGCGGGACTCCTCGTACGTGTCGAGCGCCAGCGGCTCGGCGGTGCGGACCTTCACCCGGCCGATGTCGTTGGCCACCAGCCGGCCCGGCCGCGGGTGCTGGGAGAGGTCGTCGAGCGTCAGCCGGGACGGTATCTCCTTGACGATCGCCTTGACGGTCCGGGTGGTGTGCTTCAGCAGCACCCGCTGGCCCTCGGTCAGCGGCTGGTCGGCGACATGGCAGACGGTGGCCTCGACGTCCTGCGTGGTGGCCGGCGCGTCCTCGCTGGGCACGATGAGGTCGCCGCGCGAGATGTCGATGTCGTCCGCGAGGAGCAGCGTCACCGACTGCGGCGTCCAGGCGATCTCGACCGGGGTGCCGAGCAGGTCGATGCCGGAGATGGTGGAGGTGCGCCCGGACGGCAGCACCGTCACCCGCTCGCCGACGCGGAACGTGCCGGCGGCGATCTGGCCGGCGTAGCCGCGGTAGTCGGGGTGCTCTGCGGTGCCCGGGCGTATCACGTACTGCACCGGCAGGCGGGCGTGGCAGTGCGCCAGGTCGTGGCTGACCGGCACGGTCTCCAGGTGCTCCAGCACCGTCGGGCCGCCGTACCAGTCCATCGTCGCGGACGGCTCCACGACGTTGTCGCCGGCCAGCGCCGAAATCGGGATCGCGGTGACCTCCGGCACGCCCAGCTGGAGCGCGTAGGCCGTGAACTCCTCGGCGATCCTCGCGAAGACCCGCTCCTCGTGGCCGACCAGGTCCATCTTGTTGACGGCGAGCACCACGTGCGGGACGCGCAGCAGCGCCGCGATGGCGGCATGCCGGCGGGTCTGCTCGACGACGCCGTTGCGGGCGTCGACGAGGATCACGGTCAGCTCCGCGGTGGAGGCACCGGTGACCATGTTGCGGGTGTACTGCACATGGCCGGGCGTGTCGGCGAGGATGAAGCGGCGCCGCGGGGTGGCGAAGTAGCGGTAGGCGACATCGATGGTGATGCCCTGCTCGCGCTCCGCCCGCAGCCCGTCCGTCAGCAGCGCCAGGTCGGGGGCGTCCTGACCGCGGCCCTGCGAGACGCGTGTGACGGCCTCCAACTGGTCGCTGAGGACGGACTTGCTGTCGTGCAGCAGCCGCCCGACCAGCGTCGACTTGCCGTCGTCGACGGAGCCCGCGGTGGCGAACCGCAGCAGCGTGGTGGCCGAGACGTCGGCGAGGTGGTCCGTGGTGGTCATGGCTAGAAGTACCCCTCGCGCTTGCGGTCCTCCATGGCGGCCTCGGAGAGCTTGTCGTCCGCGCGGGTCGCACCGCGCTCGGTGAGCCGGGACGCGGCGATCTCCGTGATGACGGCCTCCAGCGTGTCGGCGTCGGAGTCCACCGCGCCGGTGCAGGACATGTCGCCGACCGTGCGGTAGCGGACCTTGCGCTTCTCCACCGGCTCGCCGTCCCTGGGGCCGCCCCACTCGCCGGCGGTCAGCCACATGCCGTCGCGCTTGAAGACCTCGCGCTCGTGGGCGAAGTAGATGGACGGCAGCTCCACCTGCTCACGGGCGATGTACTGCCAGACGTCCAGCTCGGTCCAGTTGGAGAGCGGGAAGACGCGGACGTGCTCGCCGGGGGCGTGCCGGCCGTTGTAGAGCTGCCACAGCTCGGGGCGCTGACGCCGCGGGTCCCACTGGGAGAACTCGTCCCGCAGCGAGAACACCCGCTCCTTGGCGCGGGCCTTCTCCTCGTCGCGCCGCCCGCCGCCGAACACCGCGTCGAAGCGGTGCTGCCGGATGGCCTCGGTCAGCGGCAGCGTCTGCAGCGGGTTGCGGGTGCCGTCCGGGCGCTCGCGCAGCTTGCCGGCGTCGATGTACTCCTGCACCGAGGCGACGTGCAGCCTGAGCCCGTACCGTTCGACGGTGCGGTCCCGGAAGTCGAGCACCTCCGGGAAGTTGTGGCCGGTGTCGACGTGCAGCAGCCCGAACGGCACGGCTGCCGGGGCGAACGCCTTCAGCGCGAGGTGCAGCATCAGGATGGAGTCCTTGCCGCCCGAGAACAGCAGCACCGGGCGCTCGAACTCGCCGGCCACCTCCCGGAAGATGTGCACGGCCTCGGACTCCAGCGCGTCCAGGTGGCTGAGCGCGTACGGGCTGTCGGTCTCCTGAGCGACCGCGGTCATGACGTACCCCTCTCGCTCGTCTCTGCGCGCACCCTCACAGCAGGCCCCTCTCCATGAGCAGCCCGTGCACCGCGGCCGCCGACTCCCGCACCGTCTGGTGCTGCGACTCGATGCGCAGGTCGGGCGACTCGGGTTCCTCGTAGGGGTCGTCGACGCCGGTCAGGCCGGCGATCTCGCCCGCGGCCTGCTTGGCGTAGAGCCCCTTCACATCGCGTGCCGAGCACACCTCCACCGGGGTGGCCACGTGCACCTCCACATAGGGCGTGCCCTCGCTCTGGTGGCGCTTGCGCACCGCCTCGCGGCTGTCCGCGTACGGCGCGATCACCGGCACCAGCACCTTCACCCCGTGGCGGGCGAGCAGCTCGGCGACGAAGCCGATGCGCTGCACGTTGGTGTGCCGGTCCTCCCTGCTGAAGCCGAGGCCGGCGGAGAGGAACTCGCGGATCTCGTCGCCGTCCAGCACCTCCACGCGGTGCCCCTCGTCCGTCAGCCGCCCGGCGAGTTCCCGGGCGATGGTGGTCTTGCCCGCACTGGGCAGACCCGTGAGCCAAATGGTGGCTCCGGTCACGTGCTTCCCCCTGAGTTCGTGAGAGTCCCGGCTCATCCGTGCAACCCGCACTCGGTCTTGGCGCGCCCTCCCCAGCGGCCGGCCCTGGCGTCCTCACCCGCGAGCAGCCGCCGGGTGCAGGGCGCGCAGCCGATGGAACCGTACCCGTCCATCAGCAGCGGGTTGGTGAGCATACCGTGCTCCTCGATGTAGGCATCGACGTCCTCCTGCGTCCAGCGGGCGATGGGGGAGACCTTCACCTTCTGCCGCTTCTCGTCCCAGCCCACGACGGGGGTGCCCGCCCTGGTGGGGGCCTCGTCCCTGCGCAGTCCGGTGACCCACGCGTCGTACCCCTTCAGGCCCTCCTCCAGCGGCTGGATCTTCCGCAGCCGGCAGCACAGGTCCGGGTCGCGGTCGTGCAGCCGCGGACCGTACTCGGCGTCCTGCTCGGCCACCGTCTGGCGGGGCGTGAGCGTGATGACGTTGACGTCGAGGACGGTCGCGACGGCGTCGCGGGTTCCGATGGTCTCGGGGAAGTGGTAGCCGGTGTCCAGGAAGATGACGTCGACGCCGGGCAGCGCACGGGAGGCGAGGTGGGAGACCACCGCGTCCTCCATCGAGGACGTCACGCACAGGCGCCTGCCGAACGTGCCGGCGGCCCAGGCCAGGATCTCGGCGGCGGACGCCTCCTCCAGGTCGCGTCCGGCCTGCTCGGCGAGTTCCCTCAGCTCCTCGGTGGCCCGCCCCTGAGCGGAGACCGTGGTCATGATCCGTTCCTTCCACTCGTGTCGCGCTGAAGTCCCCGGGCCAGCAGGCCGAGGAACGTCAGTTGGAAGGCTCGATTGCAGGCCGCGCATTCCCAGGCGCCGCCGTGGCCCTGCTCACTGGGCCGCAGGTCCTCGTCACCGCAGTACGGGCAGTAGAAGGGCGCGGCTCGCTCGCTCATGACAGGGCCTCCTCGTCGGCGCGTGCGGCCCAGGTGGCGAACCGCTCACCGGCCGCGCGCTCCGCCTGGTACCGGCGCAGGACGCGCTCGACGTAGTCGGGCAGCTCCTTCGCGGTGACCTTCAGGCCCCGCACCTTGCGGCCGAAGCCGGGCTCCAGGCCGAGGGCGCCGCCCAGGTGCACCTGGAAGCCCTCCACCTGCTCGCCGCTCTCGTCGAGCACGAGCTGGCCCTTGAGGCCGATGTCGGCGACCTGGATACGGGCGCAGGCGTTCGGGCAGCCGTTGAGGTTGATGGTGATGGGCTCGTCGAAGTCGGGCAGCCGCCGCTCCAGCTCGTCGATGAGCTGGGCGCCGCGCGCCTTGGTCTCGACGATCGCCAGCTTGCAGAACTCGATGCCGGTGCAGGCCATGGTGCCGCGCCTGAACGGCGAGGGGTGGACGGTCAGGTCCAGCGCCTGAAGGCCCTCCACCAGCGACTCCACGCGCTCCTCGGCGACGTCGAGCACCAGCATCTTCTGCTCGGCGGTGGTGCGCACCCGGCCCGAGCCGTGCGCCTCGGCCAGCTCGGCGATCTTGGTCAGCATGGTGCCGTCGACGCGGCCGACGCGCGGCGCGAAGCCGACGTAGTAGCGGCCGTCCTTCTGGCGGTGCACGCCCACGTGGTCCCGCCAGCGCGCCACCGGCTGCTCGGGCGCCGGGCCGTCGAGCAGCGGCCGCTTCAGGTACTCCTCCTCCAGCACCCGCCGGAACTCCGCCACGCCCCAGTCGGCGACCAGGAACTTCAGGCGGGCGCGGGTACGCAGGCGGCGGTAGCCGTAGTCACGGAAGACGGAGACGACCGCCTCGTGGACGTCGGCGACCTCCTCCAGCGGCACCCAGGCGCCGAGCCGCTGCCCCAGCCGGGGGTTGGTGGACAGGCCGCCGCCGACCCAGACGTCGAAGCCGGGCCCGTGCTCGGGGTGGTCGACGCCGACGAACGCCACGTCGTTGATCTCGTGGGCCACGTCCAGCAGCGGGGAGCCGGAGACCGCGGTCTTGAACTTGCGGGGGAGGTTCGAGTACGCGGGGTTGCCGATGACGCGGCGGTGGATCTCCTCGATCGCCGGGGTGCCGTCGACGATCTCGTCCTCGGCGATGCCCGCGACCGGGGAGCCGAGGATCACCCGCGGCACGTCACCGCAGGCCTCGGTGGTGGACAGGCCCACGTCCTCCAGGCGCCGCCAGATCTCCGGCACGTCCTCGATGCGGATCCAGTGCAACTGGATGTTCTGCCGGTCGGTGATGTCGGCGGTGCCGCGGGCGAACTCCGCGGAGATCTCGCCGACGACCCTCAGCTGCTCGGTGGTCAGCCGCCCGCCGTCGATGCGGACCCGCATCATGAAGTACCGGTCGTCCAGCTCCTCCGGCTCCAGGATCGCCGTCTTGCCGCCCTCGATCCCGGGCTTGCGCTGGGTGTAGAGGCCCCACCAGCGCATCCGGCCGCGCAGGTCCGCGCCGTCGATGGAGTCGAAGCCCGTCTTGGAGTAGATCGTCTCAATGCGTGTCCGCACATTGAGACCGTCGTCGTCCTTCTTCGACTGCTCGTTGGCGTTGAGCGGCGTGAAGTGGCCCTTGGCCCACTGGCCCTCACCACGGTGGCGGGTCGCCTTGCGGCGCGGCGTGGCAGCGGCGGGCTTGCGTGGGGTGGCAGCCATGGTGGTACGTCCTTTGGGACAGGCAGGCGGCTCTGACCTGCGCATACGGGCACTGCGGCGCCCCGCCGCCTGAGGGGCGGGGGTGGTGCCCTCAGTGCGGGCATACGGGCGCGGCGCTGCGCAGTGGTCTGGGAAAGCGGGGTGTCACACGGACACGGGGAAATCGGCGGTGCTGCGACTGTCAGCCCGCCGGACAGATGGCGCTGGACGTGCGGCCGAGGTCGACGTGCCGCCGGCACACCAAGACAATTCCAGCTCCAGACATGAGGGAAGGTTGGCATGGAGATCTCGGGACAGTCCACCTTTGTCCGCGATCCGGACGACCTTGTCTCGGATCGCGGACAATCGGGCGGCATCGGCGGGGGCGTGACGGCGCCGGTGTGGTGTGCGCCACAGGGGGCCGGGGGCTCATGGGGCCGGTGGGAGCCTAGGTCCTGTCGGCACACTCCCGTCGTCCGCCCGGAGGGCCGGCCGCCCGGGCCCTGCGCACCGTGAGCGCCGTCGAGTGCGGCAGCAGGTCCGCCGGGCGGTCCGGCAGCAGCAGCCCCACCTCGCTGTCCTCGCGGAACCGGTACGGGCGGTGCTCCAGCAGGCAGGTCAGGTAGCGCCGGATCCGGGACAGCTCCGCCCGCACCGTGACCGTCCGCGCCCTGTCCCCGAACAGGTCCGCGGCCAGTTCGGCGGCGGTGCGCCCGGTGGGGTGCGCCGCCAGCAGGTACAGCAGCTCGGCGTGGCGCGGGCTCAGCTCGTGCGTCCACTCGCCCGCACTGCCCGAGACGGTCACCCACCAGCACCGCGGGCCGCGCAGGTCCAGCACCACCCGTGCGGCGTCCAGCCGCTCCCGCCCGGTCTCCACCCGCACCAGCCAGCCGCCGGGCAGCGGCTCCACCAGGCACGTGCCGAGTGCCGGCAGCCGGCTGCGTCCCGCCCCGAAGGACCTGGGCAGCGTCACGCGGTCCACCGGGGCCATGCCCGTCACCGCGGCCGTCCAGCCGTCCCTGTCCACCGCCAGGGCCCGGCCGCGCAGCCGCGCCAGCAGCGGGGCCGCGACCGTCCGCAGCCGGTCCAGCGCCACCGCGTGCCGCTCCCGCAGCCGGGCCTCCGCCAGCTTCGCCACCGCGCCGACCAGCGCCAGCATCGCCGGGTGCGGGCTGTCGACCGGGCCGCTGATGTCCACCACCCCCAGCAGCCTGCCGTCCCGCGGGTCGGTGATCGGGGCCCCGGCGCAGTTCAGCGGGTGCAGACTGCGGACGAAGTGCTCGGCCGAGAACACCTGCACCGGGCGGCGCACCACGAGTGGGGTGCCGATGCCGTTGGTGCCGACGACCGTCTCACGCCAGTCGGCGCCGACCTCGAGGCCGATGCCGTCGGCCATCCGCAGCACCGCGGTGCTGCCCTCCCGCCACAGCACCCTGCCCTCCGTGTCGCAGACGGCCATGATGTGCTGCGCCGAGTCCGCCACCGACAGCAGGCACTCGCGGAGCACCGGGAGCACCTCGCCCAGCGGGGAGCGTCTGCGGCGCCGCTCCAGCTCGTCCAGGGGCAGCAGCGCCGCGTGCGGGCCGTGCTCCGGGTCCACCCCGCCGCGGATCGTGCGGGCCCAGGACTCGCCGATCACCGGGCGGGGCGCCGGCCGGGTGCGGCGGCCGGAGAGCGCGGCGGCGCGGGCCTCCTTCAGCAGGCGTGCGGCCCGGCCGGCGTCCGGGCCGGTGAGCCCGGTCGGATCGATGTGCTGTGCCTGTGCCACGTGGCCCTCCCCTTGACGCCCATGGCCCCCGTGCGGGGCGCGGCCGGTGTACGGCGGTCTGTCCGGCGTCCATCGTCCCGCTCTCGTGGGGGCGGGATCTGCTGGTTTTCGGCAGTGGGGATGGACGAGTTGCAACCTTTTGCAACCCTGGCGGGTGGGGCGGGGGTCGATGAAGCTGACGGTATGCCGCCTTGGGCGGCCGTTCTGCTTCGCTCCGTTCGGGTCTCCGTTCGGGTCTCCGTGCGGATGCCCCGTGCCGGAGCGGGGGCGTGGGGGTGGTGCCGTGTCGGCGCGGCACCACCCCTATGCGGCACCACCCCATGTGGCTTCTTGTGGGCGGTTCCCTGCGCGCCCTGCGCCCGTGCGTTTCCCCTGCGGGTCTCTGTCCTCAGGCGCCGGACGGGCTTGATTCGTCGCGCTTCGCGCTCGTCCTCGATCGCCGGACGGGCTCGATCGGTGCGGCCTGTCCTTCCCGTGACGGGTGGGCCTGCACGTGACGGGCGGGCCTGATCGGCGTGTCCTGCACGGTGGGCGGAGTCGACCTGCGTGTGGTCTTCCAGTGGGGGACGTGTCCGGTCGGTTGGGCCTATGCGGCGGGGTCGGCGCGGGTCACCAACGCCGGGAGGGGGAGGGTGGGAGGGAGGGTGCCGAAGGCCGTGCCGTGGTCGCGGCCCAGGCGGGAGGCGCAGAAGGCGTCGGCGACCTCCGGGGGCGCGAAGCGGACCAGCAGGGAGCCCTGGAGGATCAGGGCCATGCGCTCCACCAGCCGGCGGGCCCGCGCCTCCACGTTCTCCAGGTCGCCCAGCTCGGTCAGCAGGTCCTTGGTCGCGCCGTCCAGCCGGTGGTCCGCGCCCCGCGCCCTGCCGACCTCCTCCAGGAACGCGTTCAGCGCCTCCGGCTCACGCTGCATGGCCCGCAGCACATCCAGCGCCTGGACGTTGCCGGAGCCCTCCCAGATCGAGTTCAGCGGCGACTCGCGGAGCAGGCGCGGCATGCCGGACTCCTCCACGTAGCCGTTCCCGCCCAGGCACTCCAGCGCCTCCGCGACCAGCGGCGTGCAGCGCTTGGTCACCCAGTACTTGGCGGCCGGCACGGCGATCCGCAGCAGGTGCCTGTCGTGCGGCTCGGAGCTGTCGTAGGCGGCCGCCAGGCGCATGCCGAGCGTCGTCGCCGCCTCGGACTCCAGGGCCAGGTCGGCCAGCACGTTCCGCATCAGCGGCTTGTCGATCAGCTTGCCGCCGAACGCCTGGCGGTGCGCGCAGTGGTGCACGGCCTGCGCGACCGCCTGCCGCATCAGCGCCGCGGAGCCCAGCACACAGTCCAGGCGGGTGGCCGCGACCATGTCGATGATGGTGCGCACGCCCCGGCCCTCCTCGCCCACCCGGCGCGCCCACGTGCCGTCGAACTCGACCTCCGCGGACGCGTTCGAGCGGTTGCCCAGCTTGTCCTTGAGCCGCTGGATCCGGAAGACGTTCCGCTCGCCGTCCGGCAGCACCCGCGGCACCAGGAAGCACGTCAGGCCGCCCTGACCCGCGCCGGGCTCCGCCTGCGCCAGCACCAGGAAACCGTCCGACATCGGCGCCGAGCAGAACCACTTGTGCCCCGTCAGCAGGTACTCGCCCGCAGCGGCCAGCGGCTCCGCGCGGGTCGTGTTGGCCCGCACGTCGCTGCCGCCCTGCTTCTCCGTCATGCCCATCCCGAACAGCGCGCCGGCCTTCTCCGCCGCGGGCCGCAGCCCCTCGTCGTAGATCATCGAGGTCAGCCGGGGCTCCCACTCGGCGGCCAGCTCCGGCTCGGCGCGCAGCGCGGGCACCGCGGCGTGCGTCATCGACAGCGGGCAGCCGTGTCCCGCCTCGACCTGCGACCACACCACGAAGGCGGCCGACCGCCGCACATGCCCGCCGGGCCGTGTCCAGGCCGCGGTCAGGCCGGCCGCGGTGCCCTTGGCGAGCAGCCGGTGCCAGGCCGGGTGGAACTCGACCTCGTCGATCCGGTTGCCGTAGCGGTCGTGGGTGCGCAGCCTCGGCGGGTATTCGTTGGCGAGCGCCCCCCACTCCTGCGCCTGCGCCGAGCCGGCGGCGCGGCCCAGCTCGGAGAGTTCCGTCGCGGCCTGCTCGGCCAGCTCCGGATCGAGGTGCCGGGCCACGGCCTCGGCGAGGGGCCGGTCCGCGGCGAAGACGTCATATCCGACCAGGGGCGGAGCCTGGTTGGTCACTGTGTGGGTAGGTGCTGCCATGCCGATACGGTAAGGAGGTGCACCAGGCAAATGAAACACCTGCAGAGCCGTCCGGCCGACTTGGCCGCGCTCGCGCGCTGTACCGGAACATGTCGATGCGCAGGACCGCCTGGCTGCTGCTCAAGGACACCGTCAACTCCTGTATGGAGTACCGCATCCTCGGCCTCGCCGCGGAGGCCGCCTTCTTCACGCTGCTTTCGGTCCCACCGCTGCTGCTGAGCCTCATCGGCCTGCTCGGCTACGTGGACGCCTGGACCGGCGCCCACACCATCGCCGGCCTGGAGAAGAACATCCTGGAGGCGTCCCGGACCGTGCTGACCGAGCAGGGCGTCCGGCAGATCGCCAGGCCCCTGCTGGACGACGTGACCAAGGGCGGCAGGCCGGACATCATCTCCATCGGCTTCGTCTTCGCACTCTGGTCGGGCTCCCGCGCGGTGAACGTCTTCGTCGACACCATCACCGTCATGTACGGCCTGGACGGCACCCGCGGCATCGTGAAGACCCGGCTGCTCTCCTTCGGCCTCTTCGTCGTCGCGCTGCTGATCGGCTCGGTCGCCCTGCCGCTGATGGTGGCGGGCCCCGACGCGGTCGTGCAGGTGGTGCCGTGGTCCACCACGGTGGTGCGGGTCCTGTACTGGCCGGTCGTGATCCTCCTGTCGATCGTCTTCCTGACGACGCTGTACCACGTCTCCGTGCCGGTGCGCTCGGCCTGGGTGGAGGACATGCCCGGCGCGCTGGTCGCCCTCGCCATGTGGGTGCTCGGCAGCTTCCTGCTGCGGATCTACCTCACCAACACGGTCGAGGGCCCCACCATCTACGGGTCGCTCGCCGCGCCCGTCGCCGTGCTGCTGTGGATCGGCGTCTCGGCGTTCGCCGTGCTCGTGGGCGCCGCCGTGAACGCCGCGCTCGACCGGGTCTGGCCGTCGGTCGCCACGGCGGCGGCCCGCGCCGCGCAGGACCGGGCGCGGGCGGCGCTCAGTGCCGAGTACCGCGCCTGGTGGGCCGCGCACCGGGCGCTGAGCGGTGACGGGGAGTCCACCGAGGAGGGGGAGTCCGCGGAGGACGGGGCCGAGGGGATGGTGTCGATGCCCTCGGAGTTCCCCGAGCGCTGGTCCAGGTTCCTGCCGCCGGAGGATGTCACCTCGCGGTTGCGGACGCATGCGCGGCGGAGTCGGCCCAAGGGGCGGCCCGACTCCTAGGGGGTGGGGAGGTCTGGGGGTGTCCCCCCAGGCCCCCCTTCGATGGCCCTTCGGGCTCGTCCTCAAGCTCCCCCAGTGTCTTGAGGGCCTGGGAGGTACCCCCGGACGGGCTTGTTCGTCGCCCTTCGGGCCCGTCCTCAAGCGCCGGACCGGCTTGTTGCGTCGCCTTCGGCTCGTCCTCGACTCGCCCAGTGCCGTGAAGACCTGGGATGCACCCCGAGACCGGCTTGGAGTGGTGCGGCTTCGTCCGTCAGGCGCGGGAGGGCTTCATGACCGGGTCAGCCCCTCAGTGACCAGGTGAACGAGAACTCCCTCCGCTCCGCCCTGAGTTCGTACGGGGGCAGCACGCCGGGGCCGCAGGACTGGCTGCCGATGCCCTGCTGGGCGTGGTCCAGGTTGATCCAGAGAGTGGGGCCGGGGGTGAGGTCCGTGCGGTGGCGGGCCGCGTCCAGGGACTGGGTGGTCCAGCGGCGGGCGGTGAAGGAGCAGGTGGGCTCGGCCGCCACCCGGAGGGTGCCGGGGGCGCCGGTGAACTCCACCCAGCGGACGTCCAGGCGCGCGCCGTTCTCCTGCGGGTGCACGTACGGCGTCTGGAGCGCGTCGACGGTGGCCGTGTGGCGGCCGAGCCGTGCGGCCGTGCGGGTGTCCGGGTACGCCTCGCCGGGGCCGCCGCCGAACCAGCTCACCCGTTCGTACGCCGCGGGGATCCCGAACCGGATCCCCAGCCGCGGCAGCGGCACCCGCCAGTCGCCCTCGGGGGTGACGGAGACGGTGAGGGTGAGGGCGTCGTCGTCCGCGGTCCAGCGGTACTCGGTGGCCAGGCCCAGCTGGGTCGCCGCGGGTGCCACCCGGGTCCGTACGACGAGGGCGGCGTCCGGTCCTTCGTCGGTGCTCACGCCGTCCAGCCGGTGCTGCACGCGGTGCAGGCCGAGGCGGCGCCAGAGCGTCCCGAGGCGGGTGGCGGGCGGGCCGCCGGGGGAGCCGTCGTCGTTGTCGGTGGGTGCCCGCCAGACGTCCAGGCACAGGGCGTCGACGGGCGTGTCACCGATCCGCAGCAGGCTGCCCGTGCGGGCGTCGAAGGCGGCGGGGCCGAGGGTGAGCAGGTCGCGGCCGTCGTCCGCGGCGGTGGTCCGGACGGGGCGGGCGCCGCGCGCCGGGGCCAGGGCCGCCCGCGGGGCCGCGGTGAGCTGGCCCCAGGCGACCGTGTGGCCCCGGGCGGCCCAGGGGGTGTCCTGGGCGAGCCGGGCCGTCACCGTCCAGTGCCGTTCGCCGCCGCCGTCCGCGGGCGCCGCGGCGGGCACCGGGGGCAGCGGGCACTCGGCGCCCTCGTCCGGCAGGAGCGGGGGCACCTTCAGGTCGCCGCTCGCCACGCTCTCCCCGTCGACCTCGTACGACCAGGTGAACGCGAGGTGGGACAGGTCGGCGAAGTCGTGGCCGTTGACGATCCGGACGGTGCCGGGTGCCCCGCCGCCGTCGATGCGGACCGGCTCGATCACCTTCTTGTACTCGACGAGGCCGGGGGACGGGGTGCGGTCGGGGAAGAGGAGGCCGTCGCAGACGAAGTTGCCGTCGTGCACCTCCTCGCCGAAGTCGCCGCCGTAGGCGTACCCGAACCGCGGATGGGTCAGGCCGTGGTCGATCCACTCCCAGACGAAGCCGCCCTGGCAGCGCGGATACCGCTCGAAGAGCCGCTGGTACTCCAGGAGGCCGCCCGGGCCGTTGCCCATGGCGTGCGCGTACTCGCAGAGGATGAACGGCAGGCGGCGGCGCCGCTCGGGCCCCTCGTCGGCGCGCCGGCCGATCTCGTCGACCTCGGCGTGGTCCGCGTACATCCGCGAGTAGACGTCGGTGTCCTTGCTGGACCGGTCGCCCTCGTAGTGCAGCAGCCGGTCCGGGTCGCGCCCCCGGATCCAGTCGGCCATCGCGGTCAGGCCCGCGCCGCTGCCGCACTCGTTGCCGAGCGACCAGAAGATCACGCTCGGGTGGTTCTTGTCGCGCTCCACCATCCGTGCCGCGCGGTCCAGCAGGGCCGGGGTCCAGCGCTCGTCGTCGACCGGGTTGCGCCGCCAGCCGTCCCGGCCGAAGCCGTGCGTCTCCAGGTCGCACTCGTCGATCACCCACAGGCCCAGCTCGTCGCAGAGCGCCAGGAACGCCGGGTGCGGCGGGTAGTGCGAGGTGCGGACGGCGTTGATGTTGTGCTGCTTCATCAGCAGCACGTCACGGCGCATGGTGTCCGCGTCCACGGCCCGCCCGGTGTCCGGGTGGAACTCGTGGCGGTTGACGCCGCGCAGCAGGATCCGCCGGCCGTTGACCTTGACCACGCCGTCCTCGACGGCCACCGTACGGAAACCGAGCCGCAGCGGGATCCGCTCGCCCGCGGTGGCCAGCTCGCCGTCGTACAGCACCGGCGTCTCGGCCGTCCAGGGCCGCACCGGCACCGTCACGCTCTCCCCGGCCGCGCAGTCCACGCCCAGCTCGGGGACGGTGACCCGGCCCGGGACGGTGGCGTCCACGCGCAGCGTGCCGGTGCCCGAGCGGTGGTCGTAGGAGGCGTGCGCGAAGAAGTCGGCCTCCGTGCCGTCCGGCCGGTGCAGCAGTGTCACGTCCCGGAAGATGCCGGGCAGCCACCACTGGTCCTGGTCCTCCAGGTACGACCCGGACGACCACTGGTGGACCCGGACCGCGAGCACGTTGCCCGCCGGCTTCAGCAGCGCGCCGACCGCGAACTCGTGCGGCAGCCGGGAGCCCTTGAACTCACCCAGCTCCGTGCCGTTGAGCCAGACCCGCGCACAGGACTCGACGCCCTCGAACCTGAGCACCGCGGGCCCCTCCGGCCAGTCCTCGGGCAGGTCGAAGGTGCGCAGGTGGTCACCGGTCGGATTGGCGGTGGGCACGCGGGGCGGGTCCACCGGGAACGGGTAGTCCGTGTTGGTGTAGGCGGGGGCGCCGAACGCGCCGTCGCCCTGGAGCACCCAGTGGCCGGGCACGGTGACGGTGGACCAGCCAAAGGCCTCGTGTCCCGGCTCGGCGAACGCGGTGCCGTGGGCGTCGGCGGCGGCCGCGAGCCGGAAGCGCCAGGTGCCGGCGAGGGAGAGGACGGCGGCGTCGGAACCGGTGTACCAGGCGCGCGGCGGCAGACAGCCGCGGCCGGGCGTGACGTCCTCGTGGTAGGGGAGCGCGGGGGTGCGGGGGGTGTCGTCGGAACGGGTGCCCCCGGGGCCGGGAGAGGCCCCGGGGGCGGCAGAGACGGTGTCGTGCGGGATGGCCATCGGTCTCCTCGTTCTGCTCAGTGACGCCACCACCCCACCCGAGCGGGACGGGCGGATCAAGCCCCCGGCGCCGACAGGATTCCCGCCACGAACGGGTTCCGGAACGTCCCGGACGGGTCGAGCGCGGTGGCGAGCGCGGCGAAGTCACCGAGCCGCTGGTAACGGACGGCGAGCACCTCCGGGGCGAGGGTGAAGACCTTGCCCCAGTGCGGCCGGGCGTCGAAGGGCGCCAGGATCTCCTCCACCTCCGCGACGACGGGCAGCACGGCGGCGGTGTCCTTCACCCAGGTGAAGTGCAGGGCGACGGTGTCGCGTCCGTACGCCGGGCTGAGCCACTGGCGGTCGGCGGCGACGGTGCGCACCTCGCAGATCTGCAGCACCGGTGCCAGCGTCTCGCGGATGCCGTCCAGGGCGTGGAGCGCGGCCAGGGCGTGCGGGCGGGGCAGCAGGTACTCGGACTGCAACTCGGCGCCGCTGCTCGGCATGAACTCGGCGCGGAAGTGCGGCAGCCGCTCGTGCCAGGGGCCGACGGCGCCGAGCTGCGGGGTGCAGTTCTCCGCGGGCATGCCCGGCACCGGGTGCTGCGGCTCGGTCGCGGGCGGCGCCCAGGGGAAGTCGGGCGGCGGTGTCCCTCCGGCCCCCGCGCCGCCGGCACCATCAAGGCGCTGCTTCAGCCACACCTGGTTGAAGCGGGGCGCGCGCCAGTCCGTGAACAGGCTCACGCTGTACGCGGCCGACGACACCGCCTCGAAGTCCAGGTCCGCCAGCGGCAGCCCGGTGAAGACGTGCTGGCGCATCTCGTAAGCCGGTTCCAGGTCGAGCGTGAGGGCCGTCACCACGCCGAGCGCGCCGAGGGAGACCACGGCGCCGTCGAAGCGGTCCTCGCCGCGGCGCAGCGTGAGCATCGAGCCGTCCGCCGCGACCATCTCCACCTCGCGGACGGCCGAGGCCAGGGAGCCGTTGGCGATGCCGGAGCCGTGCGTGCCGGTGGCCACGGAGCCCGCGACGGAGATGTGCGGCAGCGAGGCCATGTTGTGCAGGGCGAGGCCCTGCGCGTGCACCCGGCGGGCCAGCTCCGCGTAGCGCACGCCGCCCGACACCCGGACCGTGCGCGCCGTGGTGTCCACGTCGATCTCGGGCGGCAGCGCGGCGAGCGACAGCAGGACGCCGTCCGTGTCCGCGATCTCGTTGAACGAGTGCCCGCTGCCCAGGACGCGGACCCGTCTGCTCGCCGCCACCAGTTCGCGCAGTGCGCCGAACGAGCCGGGTGCGGTCACCTCGTGTGCGGAGAACGTGATGTTGCCCGCCCAGTTCGTCACGGCCCGTATGCCGTCGGTCATCGAAGCCCCTCGGTGAGACGGTGCGCACGTCGGTGCGCGTGGTTCGGCGCCATTCTCCGCCACTGGGGCCCCCAACGGGTACGCGGGCTGCGCCCGAGCCCCGGCCCACCTCGGGGGCGCGGGGAACCGCGCGCCCAGCCACGACGCGACCCTGCGGGTCGTCACCGTCCCGAAGGGGGCTGTCTCTGTCACAGCCGGACCACCGGCCGGTGGTGGGTCCCGGGGCACCGGAAGCGGGGGCATACCGTGAGAGGCGTGCGCGGGCGTGAGCAAGGACCGCGCACACCGCAGCAGCGAGGAGAAGCGATGAGTGTCACGGACACGGGGCCGCAGACGTCACCGACAGAGCCGGAGCGCCGCACCGCACTGGTCGAGGGCCTGATGGAGCGGTTCCCCGGGGTGCCCCGCGAGGCCGTCCTGAAGGAGGACCTGCTGCGCGGCGGCGTCGCATTCGACGACTCCGCGCTCAGCGACAACGAGAACGGCGAGGTCAAGCCCAAGTCGTACTTCATCTTCTCCTTCGACCACGGCACCCTCCCCGAACTCGGCGAAGCCGCCCTGCGCCGCCCGCCCGAGGAGATCGTCCTCACCGGCGGCCCGTACGAGCTGCGCCGCACCGTGGTGTCGGTACGGGTGAACCCGTCCTCGCCCTACCGCGTGGCCGCCGCCGACGACGGCATGCTCGGGCTCTACCTGGACGGCCGCCGGATCGCCGACGTCGGGGTGCCCCCGATGCCGGATTACTACCGGCACACCCTCGCCAACGGGAAGTCGGTGATGGAGGTCGCCCCGACCATCCAGTGGGGGTACCTGATCTACCTGACCGTCTTCCGGGTCTGCCAGTACTTCGGCGCCAAGGAGGAGTGCCAGTACTGCGACATCAATCACAACTGGCGCCAGCACAAGGCCGCGGGCCGCCCCTACACCGGCGTGAAGCCCGTCGAGGAGGTGCTGGAGGCACTGGAGATCATCGACCGGTACGACACGGCGAAGGCGTCCACCGCCTACACCCTCACCGGCGGCGCCATCACGTCCCACATCGGCGGCAAGGACGAGGCCGCGTTCTACGGCCAGTACGCGCAGGCCATCGAGGAGCGCTTCCCCGGCCGCTGGATCGGCAAGGTCGTCGCCCAGGCGCTGCCGAAGGCGGACGTGCAGCGTTTCAAGGACTACGGCGTGCAGATCTACCACCCCAACTTCGAGGTGTGGGACCGCCGCCTCTTCGAGCTGTACTGCCCCGGCAAGGAGCGCTACATCGGCCGCGACGAGTGGCACCGCCGCATCCTGGACTCCGCCGAGGTGTTCGGGCCGCGCAACGTCATCCCCAACTTCGTGGCCGGCGTCGAGATGGCCGAGCCGTTCGGCTTCACCACCGTCGACGAGGCGATCGAGTCCACCACCGAGGGTCTCAGGTTCTTCATGTCCCGCGGCATCACGCCCCGCTTCACCACCTGGTGCCCCGAGCCGACCACCCCGCTGGGCAAGGCCAACCCGCAGGGCGCGCCGCTGGAGTACCACATCCGCCTGCTGCAGGCCTACCGCGCGACCATGGACGAGTACGGCCTGTCCTCCCCGCCCGGATACGGCCCGCCCGGCGCGGGGCGCGCGGTGTTCTCGGTCAGCTCCTTCATGGACAGCCTGCCGCACGACGAGCAGGCGGCCACCGGCTGAACCGGAGCCCCGGCCGGGCCGCGGCCGGGCCACCGGCCGGCCCCCGGCGGGGCCCCTGCGAGGCACCGGAAAACCGGTGGCCCGGCACCGCGCCGCCGGGCTACATTGCGTGCGTTCCGCGCGGTGGCCGACGGCCGCCGCGCCGGGCGTGATCCGAAGACCGAGTGCAGGACGGGAGGTGTGACCGATGGCTGTCGTTGCGATGGGCGCTGCCCGCATCCCGAAGTACATCCCGTCCACTCCCGTGGCCCCCGGCCGACCTCCTCGCGCTGCCTGAGCACCGCTCAGCCACCGCAGCGCACCGCCGCGCCCGTGCGCGCGGCGCCGGGGCCACCCTTCGCGAAGGGTCCCTCCCTTGAACCACCCCGTGAACGACCCCTGCGCCGCCCTCGCCCCCTACGGCTGGGACGACGCCTGGGCCGACGCCTTCGCCCCGTACGCCGCCGAGGGCCTGGTGCCCGGCCGGGTGGTACGGGTCGACCGCGGCCGGTGCGATGTGCTCACCCCGGACGGGACCGTCCGGGCCGACACCGCCTTCGTCACCCCGCCCGACCCGGTGCGGGTGATCTGCACCGGCGACTGGGCCGCCGTCGACCCGGACGGCGACCCGCGGTTCGTCCGCGCGTACCTGCCGCGCCGCACCGCGTTCCTGCGCTCCACCTCCTCCAAGCGGTCCGAGGCGCAGGTCCTCGCGGCCAACGTCGACCACGCCCTCATCGCGGTCTCCCTCGCCGCCGGACTCGACCTCGGCCGCATCGAGCGGTTCACCGCGCTCGCCTGGGAGTCGGGGGCGCAGCCGGTGCTGGTGCTCACCAAGGCGGACCTGGTGGCAGAGCCGGCCACCCGGGCGCACCTGGTCCAGGACGTCGAGATGTCGGCGCCCGGCGTGCAGGTGCTGCCCGTCAGCGCGGCCACCGGCGAGGCGGTGGACGTGCTCGCCGCGGTGGTCGCCGGTGGCACCAGTGTGCTGCTCGGGCAGTCCGGCGCCGGAAAGTCGACGCTCGCGAACGCGCTGCTCGGCACGGACGCGATGGAGGTGGCGGCGGTCCGCGACGCGGACGGCAAGGGCCGGCACACCACCACGACCCGCAACCTGCTGGCACTGCCCGGCGGCGGTGTCCTCATCGACACGCCCGGGCTGCGCGGCGTCGGACTGTGGGACGCGGGCACCGGCGTGGGCCAGGTCTTCTCCGAGATCGAGGAGCTCGCGGAGTCCTGCCGCTTCCACGACTGCGCGCACCTCGCCGAGCCGGGCTGTGCGGTGCTGGCCGCCGTCGCGGACGGTTCACTGGCACACCGCCGTCTCGACTCGTACCGGAAGCTGCTGCGCGAGAACGAGCGGATCGTGGCGAAGACCGACGCGCGGGTGCGTGCGGAACTGCGCCGCCAGTGGAAGCTGCGCGGGGCGCAGGGGCGCGCGGCGGGCGAGGCCAAGCGGGGCCGCCTGCGGTGAGACCGCGCCGGCTCGGCGGACCCGGCCCCTGGCGGTCTCGTTTTCGACAGCCGGCCGGTGGGGGCTGGGCGCGCCGTTCCCCGCGCCCCTTGTTCGGCGCTTCGCGCCATCAGGGGCGCGGACCCCCGTGTCCGATTCCCGCCAGCCGACGGTCCCCTCCGTCCCGGAGAATGGGAGCGTGACCGACGAAGACACCAGGTACGAGGCGGTGCGCAGCAGGGACGCCCGGTTCGACGGGCAGTTCTTCTTCGCCGTCGAGACAACCGGCATCTACTGCCGGCCGAGCTGCCCCGCCGTCACCCCGAAGCGCCGGAACGTCCGCTTCTACCCCACCGCGGCCGCCGCCCAGGGCTCCGGCTTCCGCGCCTGCCGCCGGTGCCGCCCGGACACCGTCCCCGGCTCCGCCGAGTGGAACGTGCGCGCCGACGTCGTCGGCCGGGCCATGCGCATGATCAGCGACGGCGTGGTGGACCGCGAGGGCGTCGCGGGCCTCGCGGCACGCCTCGGCTACAGCGCCCGGCAGGTGCAGCGCCAGCTGACCGCCGAACTCGGCGCGGGACCCGTCGCGCTCGCCCGCGCCCAGCGCGCCCACACCGCCCGGGTACTGCTCGCCACCACCGACCTGCCGGTCACGGAGATCGCCTTCGCGGCCGGGTTCGCGAGCGTGCGCCAGTTCAACGACACCATCCGTGCCATCCACGGCCTCACCCCGACCCAGCTGCGCAGGTCCGCCCGGACCCGCAGGGCCGCGGTCTGGCCCACACCCACGGCACCGGCGGGCACCCCCGCCACCGCCGTCCCGCCCGGCATCCCCCTCCGCCTCGCCCACCGCGGCCCCTACCAGGCCGGCCCCGTCTTCGACCTGCTCGCCGAGGAGGCCGTCCGGGGTGTGGAGGAGGTCACCGGCGCCCCCGGCGCCCGTACCTACCGCCGCACGCTGCGGCTGCCGCACGGCACGGGGATCGCCGCCGTCGACGAGCGGCCGGCCGCGGCCGCCGGCGGCTGGCTCGACGCCCGGCTGCACCTCACCGACCTGCGCGACCTCACCACCGCCGTGCAGCGCCTGCGCCGGCTGCTCGACCTGGACGCGGACCCGTACGCCGTCGACGAGCGGCTCGCCGCCGACCCGGACCTCGCCCCGCTCGTCGCGGCCCGCCCGGGCCTGCGTTCCCCGGGCGCCGCGGACCCGGAGGAGATGGCCGTGCGCGCCCTGGTTGGCCCCACCGGGGCCGAACGCCTCGTGCGCCACCACGGCAAGGCGCTGGACGCGCAGGACGGCACCCTCACCCATGTCTTCCCCGAGTCCGCCACACTCGCCGCGGTGGAGCCCGCGGGACCGCTGGCGGCCCTCACCACCGCCCTCGCCGACGGCACGCTGCGGCTCGACGCGGGCGCCGACCGCGCCGCGGCCCGGCGGGTGCTGCGCACCCTGCCCGGCATCGGCGCCCGCACCATCGCCGAGATCCGCACCCGCGCGCTGGGCGAGCCCGACGTCGGCCCCCCGGCCGGCACCGCCCCGGAGAGCTGGCGGCCCTGGCGCTCCTACGCCCGTCGGCACCTCCGGGCGGCCGGCACCGCCGGAAGCGCAGGCCCGCATACCCGGCGCCGCCCGTACTCTCCTGAACCCGGCTCGAACGGAACGTGAGTCCCCATGACCGAGATGATCGAGATGATCGCGGCCGAGCAGGCCGAGCAGGCCGAGAAGGCCGAGAAGGCCGAGACAGCTGACACGACCGACACGACCGAGAGGACCGGCACGACCGAGAAGACCAAGGCGACCGGGAGGACCGAGCGGACCGGGAGGACGAAGGCGACCGGGAGGACTGAGGTGACCGAGACGACCTGCTACACCACCGTTCCCAGCCCCCTCGGCGAGCTGCTGCTGACCGCCGCCGACTCGGGCGCCCTGACCTCGCTCTCCGTGCCGGGGCAGACCGTGCGCGGGCGGCCGAGGCCGGACGCGGCGGCGGCCGGGGCGCTCTGGCGGCCCGCGACGGAGCCGTTCCGGGCGGCCCGGGAGCAGCTGGCCGCGTACTTCGCGGGGGAGCTGACGGAGTTCCGGCTGCCGCTGCACGGCACGGGAACCGCCTTCCGGGAGAAGGTGTGGGCCGCGCTGGACTCCGTGCCGTACGGGACGACCACCACGTACGGCGCGCTCGCGGACCGGATCGGCGCCCCGCGGGCGGCGCTGCGCGCGGTGGGCGGGGCGGTGGGGGCCAACCCGCTGCTGATCGTGCGGCCGTGCCACCGGGTGATCGGCGCTGACGGCTCGCTCACCGGGTACGCGGGCGGCCTCGACCGCAAGCGCCACCTCCTCGCGCTGGAGCAGGCCCTGCCGCCCCGGCCCGCGTGACACCGCACGCGGTCGCCGCTCACCGCCGGGGGTGTGTCCCGCGTCGTCGGTCCGAACCGCTCACGCCGCGACCGCCGCCAGCCACGCCCCCATGATCAGCAGGCAGGCGAAGAGTTCGGTGAGGACGCTCCAGCCGCCGGAGCGCAGCGCCGTCCTGGTCGCGGTCACCGCCTCGCCGTGCCTGCCGAGGCGGATCCGTTCGGCCAGGTAGATGCCGGCGACGAAGCCGGGAATCGCACCGATCACGGGAAGGACGCAGAACCCGACGAGCGCACCGGCACCGGCGCGCACCGCGAGCCGGTGGGTGACCACGCCCTGTCTGCGCCGCCGTGGCGGAAGCTGCAGGCGCACCACCTGCGCCACGAGCAGGACGACGGTGGCGCCCGCGAGCACCAGCCACGCGAGGGTCCGCTGGTCCTGGAGCGCCCACCACAGCACCGCCGCCCACACCAGCCACGCCCCCGGCACGCCGGGTGCCAGCACGCCGCCGAGGCCGAGCAGCATCACGACGCCGACCAGCAGGAGCTCCCAGACTCCCATCTGCCCAGAGTGCAGGAGGCGGCGCCGCCCCGCAGACCGGACCACCGTCCCGGCGATGCGGGCCGTCCGTCCGAGCAACCAGGGCCACCCGTCCGGGCAACCGGGCCCGCCTGTCCCGGCAGCCCGCCACCCGTCGTCCCGGCACCGTCCCGGCAGCCCGTGCGCTGGTACGCCCGTGCGCCTCGTGTGCGCGGGCGCCCGGATCCGGCGGGGGCCGACGTCGTACCGTACCGGCGGGTTCCGTTTCGCCGCGCGCACGGCGGAAAACAATCGAGAAAGGTCTCGGAATGGCGCACGATGCCGTCCCCGGGGCGTGCATCGCGTGGACGCGCGCAGGTCGCCTCGACGACAATGGTTGTGGACAGGAAGCTCGGGCTGGCCGGCTCACTCATACGGTGGAAACCGGCGGATGTGCACGGCCGCACACGGTGACGCCGCCGCCCAGACCGTGATCCGGGCCGTCGTACGCGGCAGACGGCGGACCCAGGTCACACCGGCGGCCGCCGGGCGGCTCTCCCGTGGGGGGTGGGGTCGCCCGGCGGTCTTGTCCCGGCGCGCTCGCGCGCCACGCCGCGGTTTTTCCCTCCGCTTCAGTTTTCCGGCCGTCCGTGCGGTGGACAATTAAGGTCATGAGTCAGCAGGGGGAGAGGCGTCCGGGCCGCAAGCACGACTGGTGGGGAGAGCTGTACGACGACGACGCCGAGGACACCGGGCCCACCCGGGCCGGTGACACCCTCGACGACCGCTTCGCCTCCGCCTTCACCGCGGTGACGGAGCGGTTCCCGGGCTCCCGGCCCCAGGACGGATCCTCCGAGGACGGGCCACCCGAGGACGGGCCACCCGAGGACGGGTCGCGCCATGACCGACCGCCTCATGGCGGGCCCGCTCACGCGGGTCACGAGCCCGGCACCGGCCAGGAGGGACCGCACACCCCGGGCGAGTCGCAGGCCCCGGTGCCCGCGCAGGGGCCGCCTGACCGGCAGACCCCGGTGTCCCGGCCGGTTCCCGACGCCCCGCAGGTGCCCGGGGCCCCGCGGGTTCCCGAGCCGCCGCAGGTTCCGGGTCCCCCGCAGGTGCCCGAGCCGCCCTCCGTGCAGGCGCCGCCCACCGGCCCCTCGTCCCTGACCGACGATCCCGCCCTCGGCCTCGTCGACGACCCCGCGGTGCCGTTCGAACCACCCCCGTTCGAGCCCCCGGCCTACGAACCGCCGCCGTTCGAGCCTCCCGAGTACGAGCCGCCGGCCTACGACCCCCGTACGTCCGCCGCCACCGCGGACGTCTCCCTGCCACCGCCTCCGACCCTGCCCGCTGAGGACGGCACCTCCCTGCCGGACATCGCGGATCCCGCGGACACCCTCTGGGAGCCGCCCGCCAAGCCCTGGGAACCCCCGCGTCCGCGTCCGCGGCGGGCCCCGGCCCCGGGGCCCGCGCCCGCCCGGGAGCCCGTGGACCGGTTCCGCCCGACCGCGGAGGGCCCCACGGGCCGGCCGCCCGCGGCGCCGGGTGGCCCGGTGGGTCGGGCTTCTCGCGCGCCGGGACGTCCGGTGGAGGAGCCGCCTGCGGTGCCGGGAGGTTCGGGGGGCGCGGCGAGTCCTGCGCCCGGGCGTCGCGGGGACGAGGCTCCTGCGGGCCCGGGTGGCCCGGTGGGTCAGGTTCCTCCCGTGCCGGGACGTCCGGTGGAGGAGCCGCCTGCCGCCCCGGGCGGCTCGGTGGGCCGGGCTTCTCCCGCGTCCGGACGTACCGGCGACGAGGCCCCCGCGCCGTCCGGCGACGCCGTGAAACCGACTTCTCGGGCGGCCGGGGGCCGGTCCGGGGAGCGGACACCGCCGCCCTCCGCGGGCTCCGCACCGCCGCCCCCGGCGCCCACCACTCCTCGGCCGTCCGCGTCCTCCCCGCACCGCCCGCCCGGCTCCGATCTCGGGCAGCCCGCCACCGCGGACCCATGGGGGTCGCCGGACCCCGCCGGGAACCCCTGGCCGTCCCCGACACCCACCGCCGGACCGCCCGGCCCACCCGAGCCCCCCGCCCCCGCTGCGGGCCGGCACGAGCCACCCGGCTCCGGCTCCGCACCTTCGAGTCCGCCCGGCCCCGCCGCCACTCCGTGGGGCGCACCGGCGCCCGCCGCCGGCCGGTCGCCCGTGGAACCCGGACGACGGGGCCGGGACACCGGGCAACCGGAGCGCCCGGGGCCGACCCCCGGCACCTCCGGCAGCCCCCGGCCGGGAGCGGAGCCGGCTGGCGGCCCTGCGGGCAGGGGTATGCGTGTGCCGCGCCCGGTGCGGCACGTGGGCGACAGGCCGCCCACCTACGACGCCGAGCCCACCGCACTGCCGGGCGCGGACCCCGAGGACCTGGCGGACCTGGCCCCGGACACCGTGCTGGACGGCGCCCGGTACGGCTCCTGCACACTGCGTGCGGCATCGGTGCGCGGCGACTCCGCGCGGTACCGGGGCGAGCCGCGCCGCGACTTCCTGCTCACCGCCCGCTTCGGCACCGGCAGGCAGGCGCTGGTGCTGGTCGCGATGGCCACCGGCGTCAGGGCCGGCGCGGCCGCGCACCGGGCCGCCGCCGAGGCCTGCCAGGAGATCGGCAGGTCCGTCGGGCGGCACCACGCCAGCCTCGCGGAGGACATGGGCGCCGGGCGGCGCGGCGCCCTCAAGGCCGGCCTGCACCGGCTGACCGACCGGTGCCTGGGCAGGCTCCGCACCCGTGCCGAGGAACTCGGCCTCGCACCCGAGGAGTACACGGCGACACTGCGCTGCCTGCTGCTGCCGGCGGACCCGCACTGCCGGACCCGCGTCTTCTTCGGGGTCGGACCCGGCGGGCTCTTCCGCATCCGCGGC
This sequence comes from Streptomyces sp. DSM 116793, assembly GCF_057320905.1. NCBI lineage: Bacteria > Bacillati > Actinomycetota > Actinomycetes > Kitasatosporales > Streptomycetaceae > Streptomyces > Streptomyces sp. DSM 116793. Next base: position 7,599,938 of record NZ_CM170494.1, read on the forward strand.
GGCGCATGGCAGGACATCGAGCCGCCCCCACCACAGGGCCCGCACGACCCGCAGGGCCTGCATGACCCGCAGGGCCTGCATGACCCGCAGGGCCTGCATGACCCGCAGGGCCTGCATGACCCGCAGGGCCTGCATGACCCCCAGGGCCCGCACGACCCGCGTTCGCCGCATTCCCCGCACGCACCGCAGGTCCCGCGTCAGGCGTACGACCTGTACGCCTCGCAGGCCCCGGACGCGGACCCCGACCGTCCACAGGACCCGCACTCCCCGCACGACCCGCACTCCGCGCCCGACCCGCGCCGCCCCCGCGACCCACGGCTCCCCCGCGACCCCCGACCGCCGGGCGCGGCCCCCGGGGCGGGGCAGGACCCGACGGCGGCGGGGCAGGGCCCGGCGCCTACGGCGGGAGCGGTGCGCGCCGGGCAGGACGGCGGCGACCGGCACACCATGACGCTCGGCGTTCCCACGCCCCCGGGGCCGTACGACCCGTACGAGCAGTCCGCGGCGGAGCCGGTGCGCCCGCCCTTCCGGTTCCACGCCGCCGTCGCCGCGCCCGGCGACGTCCTGCTGATGTGCAGTGCGGGCCTCGCCGAGCCGCTGCGCGGCGAGCCGGCGCTGGCGGCGTACCTCACCGGGCGCTGGGCCCAGGGCGGGCCGCCCGGCCTGACGGACTTCCTCGCGGACGCCCAGGTGCGGGTGAAGGGCTATGCCGACGACCGGACGGCCGCGGCCGTGTGGGAGGCATGAATCCCGTGAATATGCCAATCATGGACCTCAGTCGGTGTCACCCGTCCGGGTGACACCACGGAACCACCGAGGAGTGCCTCGCCATGGCCAAGCAGAACGTCGCGGAGCAGTTCGTCGACACCCTCGTACGCGCCGGAGTCCAACGCCTGTACGGGGTGGTCGGCGACAGCCTCAACCCCGTCGTGGACGCGGTCCGGCGGCACTCCGGCATCGAGTGGATCCATGTCAGGCACGAGGAGACGGCCGCTTTCGCCGCGGGCGCCGAGGCCCAGATCACCGGCCGTCTGGCGGCCTGCGCCGGTTCCTGCGGCCCGGGCAACCTCCACCTGATCAACGGCCTGTACGACGCGCACCGCTCGATGGCACCGGTCCTCGCGCTGGCGTCGCACATCCCCTCCAGCGAGATCGGCCTCAACTACTTCCAGGAGACCCACCCGGACCAGCTCTTCCGTGAGTGCAGCCACTACAGCGAGCTGATCTCCAACCGCCGCCAGATGCCGCGGCTGCTGCAGACGGCCATCCAGCACGCGGTCGGCCAGTCCGGCGTGAGCGTGGTCTCACTGCCCGGTGACATCGCCGCGGAGCCGGCGCCCGAGCGGGCCGCCGAGCACGCCCTCGTCACCTCGCGCCCCACCGCGCGCCCCGGCGACGAGGAGATCGAGAAGCTGGCCGCCATGATCGACGAGGCCGACCGGGTCACGCTGTTCTGCGGCAGCGGTACGGCCGGCGCGCACGCCGAGGTGATGGAGTTCGCCGAGAAGGTCAAGTCGCCGGTGGGGCACGCACTGCGCGGCAAGGAGTTCATCCAGTACGACAACCCCTTCGACGTCGGAATGAGCGGCCTGCTCGGCTATGGCGCCGCCTACGAGGCCACCCATGAATGCGATCTGCTGATCCTGCTGGGCACCGACTTCCCGTACAACGCGTTCCTGCCCGACGACGTCCGGATCGCCCAGGTGGACGTGCGCCCGGAGCACCTCGGCCGGCGGACGAAGCTGGACCTGGCCGTCTGGGGCGACGTCCGCGAGACGCTGCGCTGCCTCATTCCGAAGGTCTCGCCGAAGACGGACCGCAGGTTCCTCGACAAGATGCTGAAGAAACACGCGGACGCGCTGGAAGGCGTGGTGAAGGCGTACACGCGCAAGGTGGACCGGCACGTCCCCATTCACCCCGAGTACGTGGCGTCCGTGCTGGACGAACTCGCCGCGGACGACGCCGTCTTCACCGTGGACACCGGCATGTGCAATGTCTGGGCGGCCCGCTACATCACGCCCAACGGCCGGCGCCGTATCATCGGCTCTTTTTCGCACGGTTCGATGGCCAACGCGCTGCCCCAGGCCATCGGCGCCCAGTTCACGGACCGGAACCGCCAGGTGGTGGCGATGTCGGGCGACGGCGGTTTCTCGATGCTGATGGGCGACTTCCTGACGCTGGTCCAGTACGGGCTGCCGGTGAAGATCGTGCTGTTCAACAATTCCTCGCTGGGCATGGTCGAACTGGAAATGCTGGTTGCGGGCCTGCCCGCGCACGGCACGACCAACCAGAACCCGGACTTCGCCGCGGTGGCCCGGGCCTGCGGTGCGTACGGTGTGCGGGTGGAGAAGCCGAAACAGCTCGCCGGGGCACTCAAGGAGGCCTTCGCGCACGACGGTCCCGCCCTCGTGGACGTCGTCACCGACCCGAATGCGCTCTCCATTCCGCCGCGGATCAGCGCCGACATGGTCACCGGATTCGCCCTGTCGGCGTCGAAGATGGTGCTGGACGGCGGGGTCGGCAGGATGGTCCAGATGGCCCGCTCGAATCTGCGGAATGTGCCGCGGCCGTGACGCCGGGCTTGTGAGGATGCGCCGCGGCTCCGGCCGGGCGCCGAAAATATGCCGGAGTCCCGGCCCGGCCGCAGATTTCTTTCAGGCAGCCGAACGGTCGAGGCCGGAAAACACGGCGCTTCGATGACCGTCCCGGGCGGTCCGGACAGGTGTTTCCGGACCGTCCGGAGCCGCCCTTGCGGCCGTGTTACCGGGCCGTCCCGGGTTGGTACGCGACCATGACCTTTCATGACCCGATCATGACGCTCTGGTGACGCCGTGGGTGTCCCATGAAAGGACAGGAGTGCGGCACATCGAGTGGGGCATGCATCTCGTGTACCTGTTCGAGGGGGACCCAGGGGGAAGGACCGGTAGCAACGTGTGGACGGGGGACATGGCAAGGCAGGCACGGGACACCGAGCGGACCCGGCTCAGGCGCAGGCTCGGCCGCGCGGATGTCCAAGCGGTCCCGGAGACGCGTCATGCGCTGCGGGCACTGCTGGAGCACTGGGGGAAGCCGGGAAGGTCCGACACGGCGGAGTTGCTCGCCACGGAGCTGATCACCAACGCCCTGGTCCACACCGACGACGAGGCCGTGCTGACGGCCACGGTCGGGCCGCACGTGCTGCGTGTGGAGGTCAGGGACTTCGTGGACCGCATCCCGAAGCCGAGAACGCCGGGCGCCGAGGAGGGCACGAACGGCAGAGGCCTGCTCCTCGTCCAGTCCCTGGCGAACGCGTGGGGGGTACGGGCCCAGGGCGGCGGCAAGGTGGTCTGGTTCGAACTGGACGCGGGCGCGCCCTGAAGGGGTGCGCCCGTACGTGTGGTCGGCCCCGGCCCGCCTCAGGGGCGCGAGGAACCGCGCGACCAGCCACGACGAGAGGCAAGCGCCGTCACCGTCCGAAGGGGGCGGTCTCTGCCGTTGTCGGACCACCGGCCGGTAGGTGGTTGCTCGCGCGGTTCCCCGCGCCCCTCCAAGGGGTGCGGGTCAGCCGAACTGCTGCTCCAGATCCTTGAGCTTCCGCTCCAGCGAATCCAACCGCGGCAGCGTCTGCGTGTCGTCCTCCGCGGTGAGGTCCACGGTGATCGCGTCGTTGCTGCCCCGCACGGGCGTCAGAGACGGGCGGCTCCGCATCGGAAGCGCTTCGGGGCGCGCCGACTGCGCGTCCCGCTCCGCGGTGCTCTCCGCCGAGGGCAGCGCGGGCGCCGTGGCCGCGGGCCCGGCCTGGATGTCCACCTGCCGGCCACCCCGGCTCGGCCACCGCCGGTGGCTGCGGCTGAGCGCCTTCAGACGGGCCCGCTCCCGCTTCTCCTGCTCCCGCCGGCGCTGTCGGTTCTGCTCCTTCTGCCTGCGGTCCTCGCGCACCTCGTCCACGGCCTCGTCCAGGCTGCGGACGCCCTCCAGCAGCATCAGGGACCAGGCGCCGTACGTCTCACGAGGCGCACGCAGCCAGCGGACGATACGGATCTGCGGCAGCGGCCTGGGCACCAGACCCTGCTCGCGCAGCGCGGCCCTGCGGGTCTGCTTCAGCGCACGGTCGAAGAGCACGGCGGCGGACAGGGACATCCCGGCGAAGAACTGCGGCGCACCCGCGTGGTCGATGCCGCGCGGCGCGTGCACCCAGTTGAACCAGGCGGCGGCACCCGCGAACGTCCACACCAGCAGCCGCGAGCCCAGGGCCGCGTCACCGTGGCTGGCCTCCCGTACCGCGAGCACCGAGCAGAACATCGCCGCGCCGTCGAGCCCGAACGGCACCAGGTACTCCCAGCCGCCGGACAGCCCCAGGTTCTGCTGCCCGAAACCCACCAGACCGTGGAAGGAGAGCGCGGCGGCCACCGCCGCACAGCAGAACAGCAGCAGGTACGACGCGGTACCCATCAGCGCTTCCTTGCGGCGCCTGCGCTCCTCGCTGCGCTCCCACGAGTCATCGGCGGAGCTGGTCTCCTTGGTGCGCCGCTGGTGGGCGAGCACCGCGACCGCCACGCCCATGCCCAGGATCAGCACGGCGCTGGCGAGCAACCAGTCCATCGATATGTCGGTCAGTCTCATCTGGGATCCCTTGCATCGGGTTCGGGCGTTTCGGGCGCCATAGTGGCTCAATTCCGGTGGGATGCCGGGGGTTTCGGGGCAAGAGGACGCCAAGGAGGTGCCCGGGCCGGGCACGCGGAGGCATTCCTCTCGAACTCCCGTCTGGATCATGCCAGTTGCGTTCGACACGTGCGAACGGGAGCCTCCCGCAAGGGAATCGAAGAATAGCTGATGCCCGACTCGCCTTCGGACCGGCCCCCTCGGTTCTGCCTCGGGTGTGCGGTCGGTTGCCGGGCGCACCGCGACCGGTCGCCGGGGCGGTCGGCCGTGGGGCCGTCGTCCGTGCGCCCGCGGCCGGTCGCGGGGACGGTCAGCCGTCGGTGCCGGTGCCGGTGTCTGCGCCGGCGTCCAGGCGTGCGATGCGCTCCGCGTCGCAGGTGCGGGGGCAGGTCACGCAGGTGTCCTGGGGGCGCAGCGTGTAGTAGAGGCAGCAGCTCGCCCGGTCCCGGGTCGGCAGGGCCCGCCCGTCCGGGCCGGTCAGTTCGCGGAACGCGGCGGCCCCGGCGTACGGCGCGGTGGCCCCCGGCAGCAGCTGTGCCAGCTCGCGCATCGCGCGCCGCTCCTCGCCGAGCAGGTGCCCGACGTACCAGAGGCCCTCGACGATCTCGTCGGTCGCCATGCCCCACAGTGCCCGACCGCGGCGGCGCATCCGCGGTCCGAAGGCCTGGAGCAGTGGCGTCAGGTGCTCCGCCACGGCGGCGCGCAGCTCTGCGCGCAGCTCCTCCTCGCCGGCCGCCACGCGTGCGGCGGGCAGCGCGGCCGCCGGGTCGCCCGGCAGGCAGGCGAAGCCGCCGGTGCGCACCGCCATGCGGCCCTGGGAGCGCTGGAACGAGACGTCCGCCACCGTCAGCCGCGGCACCCGGCGGTGCACGAACCACGGGACCGTGAACAGCAGGCAGGCGGGCCAGGCGTAGCGGTGCAGCGCGAACGTGGCGACCACGTCGGGGCGGGCCCGGCGGCCGTGGTCCCGCAGCACCTGTGCGTCGTCCCGGGCGAGGAAGGCGTCGAACGCCGCGCCGCCCGCCGCGAGGTCCGCCGCCGTGGTCCAGCCGCCGTCCGCGGGGACGGGCTCGCCGGGAGTGAGCTCGGTCACGCGCAGGCCCGGGAAGGCCGCGGTCAGCCGCGCGTAGGCGTCCGCCACGGGGGAGGCGGGGGTCGCGGACGCGGTGGACGGCCGCGCGGTGCGGGGGAGCGCGGAGCGGGCGATCACGGCGGGAGCGGACATGCGGGGACCACCGAACCTCGATCGTTTGCAGGTAAGCCTTACCTTACCTGAGTTGATCGAGGTTTCCACCGGGGCCCCGGCGCCCTATCGTGCTGACGTGCCCGGGCACCTCGCCCGCCGCGGTACAAGTCGCGCAAAGGTGCGCACGACCGGGAGCACGGTCGGAAGGAGCGCAGCAGTGGAGCAGCCCCGCACGCGGAGCGCCGGTCCCGTGGTGCCGCGCGCCCGGCCGGTCCCCGCCGCGCCCGCGGGCGCCGGTCACGCTGCGCGCGGCGGGGAGGCGGCGGACGCCTCCCCGGACCGCGGCGCCCCGGCCGTCCCGCCGGCCGCCGGTGAGCCGCCGGCGCCGGGTGGGGAGCGGGCGCAGGTGCAGCGGTGCTCGGTGCGGGGGCAGGTCCTCGACGCGCTGCGCACCGCCCTGGTGGACGGCGACCTGGAGCCCGGCGAGGTCTACTCGGCGCCGGCGCTCGCCGACCACTTCGGGGTGTCGGCGACGCCGGTCCGCGAGGCGATGCAGCAGCTCGCGGGGGAGGGCGCCGTCGAGGTGGTACCCAACAGAGGCTTCCGCGTGGTGCGCCGCAGTGAGCGTGCGCTGGCCGAGCTGGCCGAGGTCAGGACGCTGATCGAGGTGCCCGTGGTACTGCGCCTCGCGGCCACCGTGCCCGCGGTGCGCTGGGCGCAGCTGCGGCCGCTCGCCGAGGCGACCACGGCCGCCGCGTCCGCCGGGGACCTGGTGGCCTACGCGGACTCGGACCGGGCCTTCCACCGGGGTGTGCTGGCCCTGTCCGGCAATCAGGAGCTGGTGCGCACTGCGGACGAACTGCACCGGCGCGCGCAGTGGCCCCCGCCGGGCGGGCCGCCCACCCGGCGCCGCGCCAGGCTGCTGGCCGCGGCTGCGGAGCACACCGCGCTCCTCGACGCCCTCACCGCCCACGACCTGCCCACGGTCGAGTCCCTGGTACGGGGCCACTTCGGCGCCTCGGCCGGCTGAGGGGCGCGCCCTGCAGGTGCGCGGCGCCCCGCGGCGGCCGGTCCGGCGGCCATGGGCGCGGCCCCTGCCGGGGCGCGGACGTATGCGGGGTCAGGCCGCCGACGGCGCCAGTTGCCCGACCAGCCAGCTGGGTACGCCGCCCAGCAGGCGGACGAGCCGCGCGGCCTCGGCGCGCAGCCGGCCCGCCTCGGGTTCGACCTCCGCGTCCGCGAGCGACGCCAGCGCGGGCGCCGTACCGACGAGGTAACCCAGCTCCTCGCGGATCCGCAGCGACTCGGCGAAGCCGTGCCTGGCCTCGGTCAGCTCGCCGTCGCGCAGGGCGAGGCCGGCCAGGTGCCGCCAGGTGAAGGAGAGCAGCAGTCGGTCGTCGTGGGCCGTGGCGCCCGCGTGCGCCCTGCGGTAGGCGGCGCGCGCGGCCTGCGGGGAGCCGGCGAGGTTCTCCGCGATCAGTCCGCGTCTGAAGTCCAGCAGGGCCCGTCCCGGCGCGCCCGGGGGGATCAGCGCGGCGGCGCGCCCCAGCGCGGCCCGCGCCTCGTCCGCGCGGTCGCGCACCTTCAGCAGGGTGGCCGCGTAGGCGAGGTTGCCGCGCTCGCACGCGGCGGCGCCCCGCTCCTCGTCGTCCTGGGCGAGCGCCTCCGCCGTGCGCAGCGCGTCCTCGGCCTCGGCCCAGCCCTGCTCGGTGTACAGGCAGCGCTCGACGAGCAGGCCGACGCGCTGGAGGGCGGCGGCCGGCTCCGCCGCGGCGCGCTCTTCGAGGAGGGCGGCGGCGTCGGCCCAGCAGGCGCGTGAGCGCAGCCGCCATACCGCGGTCTGGAGTGGATCGTTTCCTGCGGTCGTTCCGGTACCAGACATGGCGGTACGCGCCACGTTCCCTCCCCTAGCACGCCATTGTGATGTTGAGTCGTGGCCGCATCTCAGCACGGAAGGGCAGGCCCGGCCAAGAGGGCGTGAGTGAATGATTTCACAAAGTCACCCCTCCGGGGGCGCGCCATCAGGGGCGACGAGGACCGGGGTACCTCCGGGGCACCCCAACCCCCTTGAGGCAGTGGGGGAGCGGCCAAGGCAAGCGGCCAAGGCAGTGCGGGAGCGGCCAAGGCACCCGGCGGGGGCGCCAATCCGCCGCGAGGCCGTCAGGTCTGGGGTGCCTCCCCCGTCCTCCAGGCAGTGGGGACGCACGGAAGCGGCGGTTTCGGTCGCAACTACCACCCGCGGCAGGGGCCCCTACCCCATGCGCAGCGCCAGGAAGAAGTCCAGCTTGTCCTCGAGCCGGGCCAGGTCGCGGCCTGTCAACTGCTCGATGCGTCCGATCCGGTACCGCAGCGTGTTGACATGCAGGTGCAGCCGCGCGGCACACCGCGTCCAGGACCCGTCGCTGTCGAGGAACGCCTCCAGCGTGGGAATCAGCTCGGCACGGTGCCGCCGGTCGTACTCGCGGAGCGGATCCAGCAGCCGCGCCGTGAACGCGCGCCGCACGTCGTCCGGTACGAACGGCAGCAGCAGGACGTGCGACGCCAGCTCCTGGTGGCCCGCGGCGCAGACCCGGCCGGTGCGCGCGGCGGCCACCCGGCGGGCGTGCCGGGCCTCCTCCAGAGCGCCGTGCAGCCCCTCGGCGGACTCCACCGCGGCGCTCACCCCCAGCGTGAGCCGTCCGTCCCCGTCCAGCCCCGCGGACAGCGGCTCGCGCACCGCCGCCAGCAGCGCCTCCGCACGCAGCTCCGGGGCCCCGGCGGAGCCCACCGCGGGCAGCGGCACCAGCGCCACCGCCTCGTCCCCGGTGTGCGCCACGGCGATCCGGTCGGACGGCTCGGTGCCGGCCGCGCGCGGGTCGACGAGGATCTCCTCCAGCAGCGCCCGGGCGACCGGACCCGTCCGCAGCGGCCCGGGCGCGCCGGGCGCCGCGGCGGGCGGGTCCCACTCGACGCGGGCCACCACGAGCTGCCAGTGCGGCGCGGTGCCGAACCCCGGCAGCAGCACCGGCGCGGCCACCCTCAGCCGTGCCGCGACCTCCGCCGCGGCCGCGCCCCCCTGCACCAGCTCCACGATCTCCTGGGCGAGCCTGCGCCGCACCGTGCGGGCCGCGTCGCGCCGGTCGCGTTCGACCGCGATCAGCTGGGTGACACCGCGCAGCAGGTCGAGCCGCCCCGCAGGCCAGTCCCCGGCGTCGGCCTCGACCGCGAGCAGCCAGTCCGACAGCACCGCCGCGCGGGGGTCGTCGCCCGCCTCCGCGCCGCCCGGGCCCGGCGGGTGCGGCCCCGAGCCGCGGACGGCGAACAGGGAGTACGTGGTGGCCCCCTCCGTCACCCGGTAGGGGCCCGGGCGCCCGGCGCGGGCGGCCGCCAGGTAGGCCGCGGCCAGCCTCCCCGGCACCTGGGCGGGCAGCGGGGGCCCCGGCAGCCGGGAGCCCGCCACCGGCCGCCCCGTCGGGGAGAGCACCCAGGCCCGCAGGTCCAGGTCGGAGCCGAGCAGGTCGAGCACGGCGTCCGGGCCGCCGCCCGCGGGCCCCGGCGTCATCAGCCGGCGGTGCCGGTCCACCACGGCCGCCAGGTCGCCGGCGCGCTCCGAGGAGACCTGGCGGACGATGTGCTCGGTGATCGTGGCGAACGCGACCGACTCGTGCACGGCGAAGAGCGGCAGGCGGTGCCGGGCGCACGCCCGCACCAGGTCCTCCGGGATGTCGCCCAGCTCGGCCTCGCCCGCGGCGAGCCCCGCCACCTGGGCCGCGGCGAGCAGTGCGACGAACCGCTCCGAGTCCTCCGGCGCGTGCCGCCAGGCCAGACCGGTGAGGACCAGCTCCCCGCCCGAGAGGTACCGGCTCGGGTCCCGCAGGTCGGTGGTCATCACGCCGCGCACCACACGGTCCAGCTCGTCCTCGCCGCCGAGCAGCCTGAGGCCCAGCACATCGGTGTCCAGCAGTGCGCGCAGCCGCATACCGTCGCCGCCGATCTCTTGTGGGGGTGGCCGGGCCGCCCTCGCCCCGCCATTCATATGAATCTACAAGATCGGCCCTCTGGCCAGCCGACTCCTTCAGAGTTTCGGTGACTGACCGGGGCCGGACCCGGCGCGCTGTACTGGCATGGAGGCTGCACCGGTGCACCCGTTCGACGCCGCCCCGCCCGCCCCGTGCCGGCCACCCACCCACCCCGCCGATGCCGGTCACCCCGCGCGTGCCGGTCACCCACCCGCGGCGGCCACCCGCTCCCGCGGCGGCCACCCGCCCAAGCGCGCCGGCACCGGAGGCGCGCGCCGGCCACCCGACGAGGAAGAGAGCCCCGCATGGACTTCCTTCGCCCCGCCCGCTGGGCCGACGCCCTCGCCGCCAAGGCGGAGTACCCGGCGGCCGTGCCCCTCTCCGGCGGCACGGACGTGATGGTGGAGATCAACTTCGGCCACCGGCGGCCGGAGCAACTCCTGGACCTCGGCCGCATCGGGGAACTCTGCACCTGGGACACCCATGGGCCCACGGTCCGGCTCGGCGCCGCCGTGCCGTACACGAAGATCATGGAGAACCTCGGGACCTGGCTGCCCGGCCTCGCCCTCGCCTCGCGCACCGTCGCCTCCCCGCAGATCCGCAACCGCGGCGGGGTCGGCGGCAACCTGGGCACCGCCTCGCCCGCGGGCGACGCCCACCCCGCGTTGCTCGCCGCGGGCGCCGAGGTGGAGGCCGAGTCGGTGCGCGGTTCCCGGCTGATCCCGATCGACGACTTCTACACCGGCGTCAAGCGCAACGCGCTGGCCCCGGACGAGCTGATCAGGGCCGTGCACATCAGGAAGGCCGGCGGGCCCCAGCAGTTCTCCAAGGTGGGCACGCGCAACGCCATGGTGATCGCCGTCTGCGCGTTCGCCCTCGCCCTGCACCCCGCGGAGCGGACCGTGCGCACCGGCGTCGGCTCCGCCGCCCCCACGCCGATCCGGGCGAGGACGGCCGAGGAGTTCCTGGCCGCGGCCCTTGCGGAGGAGCGGCTGTGGGACCGCGGCGCGGCCGTCCCGCCGGCGCTCGCGAAGAAGTTCGCCGGACTGTGCGCCGCGGCCTGCCGGCCCATCGACGATGTCCGCGGCACCGCCGACTACCGCAGGCACGCCGTCGGCGTCATGGCCCGCCGCACCCTGACCTGGGCCTGGGAGGCCTACCGCGCCTCCACCACCGGAACGTACTGGAAGGGAGGTGCCGCGTGATGCGTGTGCACTTCACCGTCAACGGCCGCAGGCACGAGGCCGACGACGTCTGGGAGGGCGAGAGCCTGCTGTACGTGCTGCGCGAGCGGATGGGGCTGCCGGGCGCCAAGAACGCCTGCGAGCAGGGTGAGTGCGGCTCCTGCACGGTCCGCCTCGACGGGGTGCCGGTCTGCGCCTGCCTGGTCGCCGCGGGACAGGCCGAGGGCCGCGAGGTCCTCACGGTCGAGGGGCTGGCCGAGCACGCCAGGCAGCGCGCCGAGCGGGCCGGGGCCGCGGGCCGCGCGGCCGGCGGTGAGGCCGACCGGGGCGGGCTGTCGCCCGTCCAGCAGGCGTTCGTCGACGCGGGCGCCGTGCAGTGCGGCTTCTGCACGCCCGGCCTGCTGGTCGCCGCCGACGAGATGCTGGAGCGGAACCCCAGCCCGTCCGACGCGGACATCCGGGAAGCCCTCGCCGGCAACCTCTGCCGCTGCACCGGCTACGAGAAGATCATGGACGCGGTGCGCCTCGCGGCCGCCCGGCAGGCGGAGGAGGCCAGGCGATGACCACGCCCCGCACGCCCGCATCCCGCGCGCATGCTGCTGCCAGGCCGGTGTCTCCCGTGCGTGTGCCCTGTGGGCCGGACGCAGCGACGCCCGCGTCCGCCTCGCCCGCACCCTGCGCGCCGGACGTTGCCGTCCCTGAGTCCCCCGTGCCCGCGCCTTGCGCGCATGCTGCTGCCAGGCCGGCGTCTCTCGTGCCTGTGCCCTGCGCGCCGGACGCAGCCACGCCCGCGCCGGATACGCCCGCGCCCAGGTCACCGGGCGCTGCCACCCTCGCGCCCCGCACGCCGGGACCCGCCGCGCCCGCGCCCCGGGCCTCGGCGTCCCGCACGCCCGCGACCGGTGTGCGCGCCCGGCGCCCGTCCCCGTCGCGCACTCCCAAGGCCGCCTCCGGCGCGCCCGCCGGCCTCACCCAGGGTGCCCGCGCCAAGGGCGGCATCGGGGAGTCCACGCTCCGTCCGGACGGCGTCCTCAAGGTGACCGGGGAGTTCGCGTACTCCTCCGACATGTGGCACGAGGACATGATCTGGGGCCACATCCTGCGCTCACCGGTCGCCCATGCGGAGATCGTCTCGATCGACACGTCGGAGGCCCTCGCACAGGCGGGCGTGTACGCGGTCATGACCCACGACGACCTGCCCACCGCCGTACGCCACTACGGCCTGGAGATCCAGGACACCCCGGTCCTCGCACACGACCGGGTCCGCCACCACGGCGAGCCGGTGGCGCTGTTGGCCGCCGACCACCCGGAGACCGCGCGGCGCGCCGCCGAGAAGATCAAGGTCGAGTACCGCGAGCTGCCGGTGGTCACCGACGAGGCCTCCGCGCTGGCGCCCGACGCCCCCGTCCTCCACCCCGGCCGCACGGACGCCCCCCAAGGGCCTCCGACCGGCTCCGGCCAAGAGGGGACCCCCATCGCCCCGCACCCCAACATCGTGCACCGCCAGCCGATCGTGCGCGGCGACGTCGCGGCGGCCGCGCGGCGCGCCGACGTCGTCGTCACCGGCGAGTACACCTTCGGCATGCAGGACCAGGCCTTCCTCGGGCCCGAGTCCGGGCTCGCGGTGCCCGCCGAGGACGGCGGCGTCGACCTGTACGTCGCCACCCAGTGGCTCCACTCCGACCTGCGGCAGATCGCCCCGGTGCTCGGGCTGCCCGAGGAGAAGGTGCGGATGACGCTGGCCGGCGTCGGCGGTGCCTTCGGCGGCCGCGAGGACCTGTCCATGCAGATCCACGCCTGCCTGCTGGCGCTGCGCACCGGCAAGCCCGTCAAGATCGTCTACAACCGCTTCGAGTCCTTCTTCGGGCATGTCCACCGCCACCCCGCCAGGCTGCACTTCGAGCACGGGGCCACCCGGGACGGCAAGCTCACCCACATGAGGTGCAGGGTCGTGCTGGACGGCGGCGCCTACGCCTCCGCGTCCCCGGCCGTCGTCGGGAACGCCTCCTCGCTCGCCGCCGGGCCCTATGTGATCGACAACGTCGACATCGAGGCACTCGCTCTCTACACCAACAACCCGCCGTGCGGCGCCATGCGCGGCTTCGGCGCCGTCCAGGTCTGCTTCGCCTACGAGGCCCAGATGGACCGGCTCGCCGCCGAACTGGGCCTGGACCCGGTGGAGTTCCGGCAGCGCAACGCCATGGAGCAGGGCTCCCTGATGCCCACCGGGCAGCGCGTCGACTCGCCCGCGCCGGTCGCCGAGCTGCTGCGCCGTGTGAAGGCGCTGCCGATGCCGCCCGAGCGGCAGTGGGAGACCACCGAGGGCGCCGACGTCCGCCAGCTGCCCGGCGGTCTGTCCAACACCACCCACGGGGAAGCCGTGGTGCGCGGTGTCGGCTATGCCGTCGGCATGAAGAACGTCGGCTACTCGGAGGGCTTCGACGACTACTCCACCGCCCGGGTGCGCATGGAGGTCATCGGTGGTGAGGCGGTCGCCACCGTGCACACCGCGATGGCGGAGGTCGGGCAGGGCGGGATCACCGTGCACGCCCAGATCGCCCGCACCGAGCTGGGCGTCTCCCGGGTGACGATCCAGCCCGCCGACACCCGCGTGGGCTCGGCGGGCTCCACCTCCGCGTCCCGCCAGACGTATGTCACCGGCGGAGCCGTCCGGAGTGCCTGCCGGAAGGTGCGCGAGGAGGTGCTGCGGATGGGCCGCCGCAAGTTCGGCACGTACCACCGGGCATGGGCCACCGCGGAACTGCTGCTGGAGGGCGGCAAGGTCGTCACCGGCGGCGGCGAGGCGCTGGCGGACCTCGTGGACGTGCTCGGCGACGACGCGGTCGAGACGGAACTGGAGTGGCGGCACCGCCCGACCCGGCCCTTCGACCCGGTCACCGGGCAGGGCGACGGGCACGTCCAGTACTCGTTCGCGGCACACCGGGCCGTCGTCGAGGTGGACACCGAGCTGGGCATCGTGAAGGTCGTCGAGCTGGCGTGCGCGCAGGACGTCGGCAAGGCGATGAACCCCCTGGCCGTCGCCGGCCAGATCCAGGGCGGCAGCGTGCAGGGGCTCGGCATGGCGGTGATGGAGGAGATCGTGGTCGATCCGGTCACCGCCCAGGTCCGCAACCCCTCGTTCACCGACTACCTCATCCCCACCATCCTCGACACCCCGACCATCCCCGTCGACATCCTCGAACTCGCCGACCCGCACGCACCGTACGGGCTGCGCGGCGCGGGCGAGGCGCCCACGCTGTCGTCCACGCCCGCCATCCTCGCCGCCGTACGCGCCGCGACGGGACTGGAGCTCACGCACACGCCGGTGCGGCCCGAGCACCTGGTCGCCGGCGCGCTCACGGGCGCCGCGGCGGCGGAGCCCGGCGGCTGACCGCACCACCGCACGCCCGGCGGCGGGTGGCCGGACGGCCACCCGCCTCAAGGGGCGCGGGGAACTGCGCGACCAGCCACGACGAGACCGTCGGAGTGCCATCGTCCCCATGGGGACGAGACCGTCGGAGTGCCATCGTCCCCATCGGGAGGAGACCGGCGGAGCGCCACCGTTCCGAAGGGGCGGTATCTGTCGTCTCCGGACCACCAACCGGTGGTGGGTTGCTCGCGCAGTTCCCCGCGCCCCTTCGAGTCGGGGCTGCGCCCCGGCCTGCCCAGGGGCTTGGGGGGCGTGACCAGCACGACGAGACGACCTGGCCGCAGCTTTGTCCACCAGGGCAGAAGCATCCCCCTCACCCTTGGACCGGCCGGCGAACTCACCGGCTGGCCCGTGCTCCTCCGCGCCCGCACGCTCCTGCTGGGGCTCGCCCCAGGTGCGCTTCGGCGGCACCGGGCGTTGGACCCCGGCCCCGTGCGGCGGGCGCCCGGCGCCGCCCCGGCACGTACCCTGGGCCCTCGCGGAGCCGTATGAACCGCCCGAACACCCGCATGTCCCCCACACCCGCATGACCCCCACACCTCCACACGACCCGCACACCCGCACCCGCACGACCCGCACGACCCGCACACCCCGTACAGGAGGGCGAGATGCTGGACATCGCCGAGGAACTGCACCGGTGGGCCGCTGAGGGGCGCGAGTTCGCCGTGGCCACGGTGGTCGGCGTCGGCGGCAGCGCGCCCCGGCAGCCGGGCGCCGCGCTCGCCGTGGACAGCGAGGGCACCGCCGTCGGCTCGGTCTCGGGCGGGTGCGTGGAGGGCGCCGTGTACGAGCTGTGCCGGGACGCCCTCGAGGACGGGCGATCCGTCGTGGAGCGCTTCGGCTACAGCGACGAGGACGCGTTCGCGGTCGGGCTGACCTGCGGCGGTGTCGTCGACATCCTGGTCACGCCGGTCCGGTCGGACTCCCCGGCGCGCGGTGCGCTGACCGGCGCGCTGTGCGCGGCGGCGGACGGCGCGGCGGCGGCCGTCGCACGCCTCACCTCCGGCCCCGCCGGCCTGCTCGGCCACGCCCTGCACGTCCGCCCCGACGGCTCCTACGAGGGCACCCTCGGCGCCGATGCCGCCCTGGACCGCACGGCGGCGGCGCACGCCCGTGCGATGCTCGACGCGGGGCGCACCGGAATGGTGGAGCTGCGGGGCGGGGACCCGGCCGGTGAGGCGTCCGGCACCGGGGGCGGCTCCGGCGCGGGGGCGGCGTGCGGGGAGCCGTACGGTGCGGCCGCCGGCGAGCCGCTCACGCTCTTCGTGGAGTCCTCGGCGCCGCCGCCGCGCATGATCGTGTTCGGTGCGATCGACTTCGCCGCCGCGCTGGTGCGGGTCGGCGCCTTCCTGGGGTACCGGGTGACGGTGTGCGACGCGCGGCCCGTCTTCGCGACCCGGGCCAGGTTCCCGGACGCCGACGAGGTCGTGGTCGAGTGGCCGCACAGGTACCTGGAGCGCACCGGCGTGGACGGCCGGACGGTGCTGTGCGTGCTGACGCACGATGCCAAGTTCGATGTGCCGCTGCTCGGGCTGGCGCTGCGGCTGCCGGTCGCGTACGTCGGCGCGATGGGCTCCCGGCGCACCCACGAGGACCGGGCCCGGCGGCTGCGCGGGGCCGGCCTCGGCGACCGCGATCTGGCCCGGCTGCGCTCGCCGATCGGCCTGGACCTCGGTGCCCGCACACCGGAGGAGACGGCCCTGTCCATCGCCGCCGAGATCGTCGCCCACCGCCACGGCGGCACCGGCGCCCCGCTCACCGGTGCCCGGGCGCCCATCCACCACGACGCGCCGCACGACCCGCGGGGCGCCACGCCGCCGGGGAACGCGCCGGGCGCTGCGACCGCACCGGGGAGGGCGGGCTCGGTCGCCCAGCGGCGCACGGCCCGCGCGCCGACCCGTCCGCACCACGCGCCGGACCCCGGCCGGTCGAGGAGGCCGCCGGCCGGCCCGTGAGCCGGCCCGTGAGCCGGGCCGGCAGACCGGCGTCGGCCCGCGAACCCTTCGGTGGTCACCGGGCTGGACAGGGCCAGCGGGGTCGTGTGGCCGCGGGATGTCGGGATGTCAGTTGGAGTCGGTGGGCGGGGGGAGAGGGGGCCCATGGCTCGGGTGAGGAGGCCGTGCCCCGCCGCAACGCCCCCCTGCCCGGAACCGTACGGCTCCGCCTGGCACGCCGCGTGGTCGAGGACGGTTGGCCCCTGCGACGGGCGGCCGACCGCTTCCAGGCCTCGCCCCCAGGGCCCAGCGGTGGGCCGGTCGCTCCCGCGAGTTCGGCGAGGCCGGGATGACGGACCGCTCCTCACGTCCGCCCCGCGGTCCGGGCAGACCCCCACCCGCACCGAACGCAGGATCATCAAGGCGTTGTCGAGCGGGCACTGACCGGCAACGGCTCCTGCTACCGCTCGCGCGACTGGCGCGACGTCCTGGCCACTGCCGGGATCACCCATAAGCGCGCGCGGCCCTACCGGCCCTACCGGCCGCAGGCGAACGGCAATACCCCCTAGCCCCTGGAGAGCGGCAGCCGGACGGCCGGCGGCAGTGGTGCCGGGACGGGGTTCGCCCGGAACGACTGGATCATCAGGGCCGCGAAGCGGCGCGACGCCGCCGCCCGTATCTCGGGTGACTCGGCGCGGATGCCTTCGTTCGCCATCAGCGCCAGGCTGATGTCCTCCAGCACGAAATCCCGCCGCAGGCCGCCCGCCTCCTTCGCGCGCCGCACCAGGTCGAGCAGCATCCGCAGCGTGCGGTCGCGGTCGGCGGCGAAGCCCGCCGCCTGGGGAAGCCGCGAGGTGAACGCGCGGGCGAAGCCCCGGTCGAGGGCGTGCATTTCCATGAGCCTCTCGATCACCAGGCGGAACCCGGCCCACGGGTCGGCCGCCGCCAGGCCCTCCTCGACCACCGCCGAGCACATGGCCATCTGCTCGGCGAAGACCTCGGTGAACAGCGCTTCCTTGGTCGGGAAGCGCCGGTAGACGGTCGCGACGCCCACCTGCGCGCGCCGGGCGATCTCCCGGATCGGCACGTCGAGGCCCCCGGTGGCGAAGGCGAGCCGTGCGGCCGCGAGGATGCGCGCACGGTTGTCGCTGGCGTCCGAGCGTAGCTTCTTCTGCATCACCTGGGCCGTCACCGCTCTCACTTTAGCCAACCGGACGGGGTGTTCCGTTACGGTCCGGCGCATGAGAGCTGTTCAGTTCTGCGAGTACGGCCGGCCCGGCGTGGTGCATGTGGCGGAGGTCGAGGCGCCGCACGCCGGACCGGGGGAGATCCGCATCGCCGTGCGGGCGTCGGGACTGTCGGCGGGGGAGACGTACCTCCGCTCCGGGACGCTGCGTGACGTGGTGCCCATGACGTTCCCGTACCGGACCGGGTTCGACGCCGCGGGCGTGGTGGACGAGGTCGGCAGCGGCGTCACGGGCGTCGGCATCGGTGACGAGGTGTTCGGCATGACCACCATGGCCGCGCGTGGCGCCAACGCCGATCACGCCGTCCTGGCCGCCTGGGCGCCCAAACCGGCCGAATGGAGCTGGGCGGAGGCCGGCGGCGCCGCGGGCAGCATCGAGACGTCCACCCGGGTCCTCGACCGGCTCGCGATCGGCGCCGGGCACACCGTGGTGGTGCAGGGCGCGGCCGGCGGTGTGGGCACGATCGCCGTCCAGCTGGCGGCTGCCCGCGGTGCCACCGTCATCGGTACGGCGAGCTTGCGCAACCACGACTTCCTGCGGTCCCTCGGCGCGGAGCCGACGACGTACGGGACGGGGCTGGTCGAACGCGTCGGTGCGCTGGCACCTGCGGGGGTGGACGGGGTGTTCGACTGCGCCGGAGGGGTGTTGCCCGACCTGATCGCCATCGCCGGGGACCCGGTCCGCGTGGTGACCATCGCCGATTTCACCGCGGCGGCCCACGGCGTGCACATGTCGCACTCGGCGGCGGGCGACGACACGGGCGCGGCCGTCGGAGCCCCGGCCGACCCGCTGGCGCTGCACGGCCTCGGGATCGCGGTGGCGCTCGCCGGACAGGGCCGGCTGCGGGTGCCGGTCGCAGCGGCGTTCCCGCTCGCCGAAGCGGCGGCCGCGCACGAACTGAGCGAAAGCCGGCATGCTCGCGGAAAGATCGTGCTGGTGCACTGACCGGGCACTGACCGGGCACTGCGGGCACTGTCCAGGCCCGTGCCCTGGGGCGCCCGCCTCTCCGGCCCGGGGCCCGGCCCCTCGCCTTGGTCGTCCCGGCGGCGGCTCCGGCGCGTGGGCCGGGTGTGGGTGGGGAGCGCGGGTCGGGTCGTGGTGGTCGCTCGCCGTTGCGGCGGGGTGGGGCGGGAACGACTGGGCTCGGTCTGCGGAATGGGGGCGGAGCCCCGTTCTCCCCGACACGACGGCGAGAAGTCCGACGGTGCGGGCCTGCGGTGCCGGACCGGCCCGGCCACGGGGCCCGCGCAGGTTTCCCGGCGCGCGCCTCGGGACGCGCGACGGCATGCTGGGCGCAGAACGCTTGGTGACCATGGAGTGACCGTATGGAACGGATGCCGGGCTGGACGGCGGTACTGACCGCGGGGGTCTCGGTCGCGGCGGCCGGTGCCCTGCTCACGGCGGGCACCGCGGCCGGGGCGGCACCTGCCGTGGGGCCGGGCACCGCACCCCGGACGGGTGCCACCGTCCGGGTGGGAACCTCCTTGCCGGCCCCGGAGCAGAAGGACGGCACCGTGGGGCGCGCGGACCCGGCGGTCACCCCCGGCCCCGGAGCCGTCCGCCCGGACCGGCTCTACGCACCCGAGCCCACCCCGGGCGCCGTACGGCAGGCCGAGGAGCTGACGCGGGCGGGGCGGCCCGCAGAAGCGGCGGGCGTGCTCGCCATGGCACGCGTCCCACGCGCGGTCTGGTTCAGCGGCGGCAGCCCCGCCGGGACCGAGCGCCGCGTCCGCGGCCTGGTGCGGGACGCGGCCCGTGCCCGCGCCGTGCCCGCCCTCGTCCTCTACGACGTGCCGGGCCGCGACTGCGCCCAGTACTCGGCGGGCGGCGCGGCCGACGGGACCGGGTACCGCGCCTGGATCGACGCGGTGGCCCGCGCCCTCGGCAGCGGCCCGGCCCTCGTGGTCCTCGAACCGGACTCACTCGCCCTGCTGCCCACCGACTGCGCCCGCAGCCACACCCCCGGGTCCCGCGGCGCGAAGGCCCGGGCCGTCCAGGCCCCGACCCTCCCGGCCCGCACCGCAGGCGCCCGAACCGGCGGCAGGGGAACCACCGGGCCCGCGCGAGCCCGCCATCCGAAGGCCCGCTCCTCGGACGCCCGCCCTGTGGGGGCCCGGTCCGCCGAGGCCCGCCCCGTGGACACCCGGTCTCCAGAAGCCCGACTCGCAGATCCCCGGTCCGCCGCAGTTCGTCCCGCGGAACCCCGGTCCGCCGAGGCCCGTACCGCCGCCCGCTACCGCGACCTGGCCTACGCCGTCGGCAGGCTCGCCCCGCACGGCGGCACCCGGGTCTACCTCGATGCCGGCCACCCCGCCTGGCAGAGCGTCAGGACCATCGTCCCGCGGCTGCTCAGGGCGGGCGTCGCCCGGGCCGCCGGCTTCTCCGTCAACGTCGCC
This sequence comes from Streptomyces sp. DSM 116793, assembly GCF_057320905.1. Classification (NCBI taxonomy): domain Bacteria; kingdom Bacillati; phylum Actinomycetota; class Actinomycetes; order Kitasatosporales; family Streptomycetaceae; genus Streptomyces; species Streptomyces sp. DSM 116793. The sequence goes on from NZ_CM170494.1 coordinate 7,619,954, forward strand.
AACTTCCAGCCCGACGAGGCCGACACCTGGTACGGCACACTGGTCTCGTCCTGCATCGGCCACGCCGTACGGGGCGGCGACCCGGCAGACTGCCCCGACCAGCGCACCCCGCGCGAGAGCGCCCGCGCCTGGCTGGCCGCCCACCTGCACACGCCCGCGGCCGCGCTGCCCCACTTCGTCACCGACACCAGCCGCAACGGCCGGGGGCCGTGGAACGCGCCCCGAGGCGGGGCACCGGCCTCGGAGGACTGGTGCAATCCGCCCGGCCGCGGCCTGGGCGCCCGGCCGACCCTGCACACGGGCGACCCTCTGCAGGACGCCCGGCTCTGGATCAAGGTTCCCGGCGAGTCGGACGGCGCCTGTCTGCGCGGCACCCGGGGACCCGCCGACCCCCGGCGCGGCAGGCCCGACCCGCCGGCGGGCGCGTGGTTCTCCGAGATGGCCCTGGAACTCGTCCGCGGAGCCGATCCCCCGGTGCTGCGGGGAGCACGGGACCACGGAGGGACGCTGCTGCGTGACGGCGTGACGGCGTGACGGCGTGACGGTGGAGCGGTGGAGCGGGTGGCCGCTGGGCCGGGTGGCCGCGTGACGGCGCGACGGTGGAGCGGGTGACCGCTGGACCGGGTGGCCGCGTGACGGCGTGACCCGGATGGCCGCTGGACCGCGTGACCGCGTACGGGCACCACCCACGCCCGCCGGTCCCGTGCCCGGCCCGGCGGCCCGTTCAGCCGCGCAGCAGCCGGTCCACCGCGCGTCCGAAGACCAGCCGGCACGCGGCCGCCAGCAGGGGGTCGAGGAGCCGGGGCAGCCCGCGTACCCGTGCCTCCTCGCGCCATACGACCCGGGCTCCGGTGGCGTCCGCCCGGACCTCGATCTCGGCCCAGCCAGTGATCACCCGGCCGCGTTTGTCCAGGCGGCAGAGTCCGGCGGCGTCGCCCACGGGCGGCCGCCACCGCGTCACCTCCATCGGGTCGTCGTACCCGAGCCGCCCCGCCCCCGTCCACCGCAGCACCGCCGCCCCCGCCCGGGTGCGCCCCGGCCGGGAGTGGGCGGGGCCCGTGCGCGCCACGAGGACGGTGCCCACGTGCGTCGGCGCGGGTGTGGTGACGGTGACCCGGGTCATCGGCACCGCGTCGCCGTGCCGTTCCCACCGGGTGACGCGCCGCCAGGCCTCGGCGGCGGGGTGCGGGGAGTCCCGGACCACACGGAAGAGCACCATCCGCTGATCGTAGGCGCGGGCGGCCCCGGCACGGGCGCAGCACGCGCCCGGACTCGGCCCCGGCCCGTCGTCCCGTAGGCGCCCCGTCTTCCCGCGCACGGTCTGCCGTCCCGCGCGCGGTCTGCCGTCCCAGGGACGGGCCGCCGTCCCGCCGACGGCCCTGCGGACGGTCCGCCGTCGCACCGACGCGCCGGCCTCCTGGACGGCCCTCCGCCCAGCCGGGCCCCGCCCCGCGGCCGGTCGCGCCCTCACGGCTTGTACACCGTCCCCGGCTCGGCCTTCCCGGGTGCCAGCAGCTGCGGCACCGTGACGAACACATAGCCGCGTTCCTTGAGGGCGTCGATGATGCCCGGTACCGCGGGGACCGTGCCCTGGTAGATGTCGTGCAGCAGGATGATGCCGTCACGGCCCGCCTGGTCCAGGACGCGTTTGCGTATCAGGTCGGAATCGGTGGTCAGGTAGTCCTTCGCGGTGACGCTCCACAGCACCTCGGCGAGGCCCAACTGGCGGCATATGTCGTTGACGGTCTTGTTGGTGCGGCCCTGGGGCGGACGCATCAGCGTGGGCTTGCGGCCGGTCAGCTTCGCTATGGCCGCGTTCGGGCGCGTCAGCTCCTCGCGCACCTCGTCGGGCCCGATCCGAGTGAGGATCCGGTGGTCCCAGGTGTGGCTGGCCACCTCGTGACCCTCGGCCGCCATCCGCTCGACCAGCTCCGGATAGCGCTCGATGTGCTTCTTGCCGAGCAGGAAGAACGTCGCGTGGACGTGCTTCTCCTTGAGCATGTCCAGCAGCCGGGGGCTGTTCGCGCTGGGGCCCGCGTCGAAGGTCAGCGCGATGCACTTGGCCCTGCGGCAGTCGACGGCGCCGAGCGGGGCCGGGTGGTGGGCGTCGGCGCGGGCGCGGGCGGTGCTGGGCGCGGTGGTGTCGTACTGCGTGCAGCCGGTGGTGGTCAGTGCCAGCGAGAGCACCGCGGCGAGCACCGCCCCGGCCCGGCCGGCACGGCCGGCACGGCCCGGCCGGGACCGGCGCCCCGCACCGCTCCGGGGCATGCCGCCCCGCCGGTGCCCGCCGTCCGTGCCGAGTGCGTTCTTGATCGAATCGAGCATGCCGCCGACTATACACATAAAGTATACGTCGAGTGTATAGTGAGAGATGACGGCCGACGGCAAGCGATCATCACATGGAATGTGTGAAGTCCTGGTGGTCCCGTCGATCTCCGTTGTTCTGCCAGCTCAGCGCCGAAATGGCGGGTGGTGTGCGCGACGTGGCGGCCCGGTGGGCTGCCAAGTCGTAACACGACACGGTGTTCTCTTCTCGTTCACCTTGTTGGTATTCCTAGAGCGGGACTGCGCCCAGCCCGGGGCGCCGTACGGTTCACCGGAAGGACACCGCTGTCTTGACCACCGACGTGCAGCAGGACGGCACCGCCGCCCCGCCGGGCTCCGGGGCCACCGGTGAGGCAGGACGCCGGCTCCGCGCCCGGCGACGGCGGCGCGACTGTCTCCTCTTCGTCGCCTTCGCCGCCCCGAACTTCTTCTTCCTGCTGGTCTTCGCCTACTGGCCGGTCGTCTACAACGCGTATCTCAGCTTCACCGACTGGGACATGGTCTCCTCGTCCTGGCACATGATCGGCCTGGACAACTACGCGTCCCTCTTCACCGACCCGGACTTCCTCGGCAGCCTGTGGACGACCGTGCTGTTCGTCGTCGGCGTGGTCGCGGGCGGCCTGGTGCTCGGCCTCGCCACCGCCCTGCTGCTCAACCAGCGGCTGCGCGGCCGGAACGTCGTCCGGACGCTGACCTTCGCCCCGTACGTGCTCTCCGGGGCCGCCGTCGGCACCCTGTGGCTCTTCGTATTCGACCCCAACTACGGCCTGATACGCCCGCTGCTGGCCCCGCTCGGCACGGCCGCGCCGGCGATGATGACCGACTCCAAGTGGGCGCTGTTCGGCCTGGTGCTTGTCTATCTCTGGAAGAACACCGGCTTCGTCGCCGTGGTCTACCTCGCCGGCCTGCAGGGCCTGCCCAGGGACGTCTTCGAGGCCGCCGCCCTGGACGGCGCCGGCGCCTGGACGCGGCTGCGGAGGATCATCCTTCCGCTGCTCTCGCCGGTCACCTTCTTCCTCCTGGTCACCTGCACCATCAGCACCTTCCAGGCGTTCGACGTGATCGCCATGATGACCCAGGGCGGCCCCGGCACCTCCACCTCGATCCTGAGCTGGTTCATCTACGACCAGGGCTTCCGCACCTTCGACGCCGGACGGGCCTCCGCCGCCGCCCTCATCATGTTCGTGGTCCTGCTGCTGATCACCGGCTTCCAGGCGCGCTTCCTCGAGCGAAAGGTGCACTACCAGTGACCGCCGTCGACTCCCTGCCGGACGTCCGCCCGGCCGGCGTGGCCGCCCCGGGCAGCCGCGCCGGTGCCCGCCGCGCCCGGCGCTTCGGGCTCTACGCACTGCTGGTGCTGGTCGCCCTCATCGCCGGCGGCCCGCTGTACTGGCTGATCTCCTCCGCGCTCAAGACCAACCCGCAGATCTACGGCTACCCGCCGCACTGGATACCCACCGACCTGCGCTGGTCCAACTTCTCCGACGCCTGGCACGCCGCCGCCTTCGGCCGGTACTTCGTCAACACCCTCGTGGTGTCGGTGGTCGGCACCGCCATCGAGCTGGTGGCCGCGCTGCTGTGCGCGTACGCCTTCGTGTTCCTGCCGTTCCCCGGCAAGAAGGTGCTCTTCCTCTTCCTGCTCGGGGCGATGATGGTGCCGGGCCATGTCACCCTGCTGCCGAACTTCCTGACCGTCGCCCAGCTCGGCTGGGTCAACTCCTACCCGGGCCTGATCGCCCCCGGCCTCGGCTCGGTCTTCGGCACCTTCCTGCTGCGCCAGCACATGCTGACGCTGCCGAGGGAGATCACCGACGCGGCGAAGATCGACGGTGCGGGCCATCTGCGCACCCTGTTCCGGGTGGTGCTGCCGATGTCGCGCCCGATGGTCATCACCGTCGCCCTCGTCGTCATGGTCGGCAAGTGGAACGACTTCATCTGGCCGCTGATCATCACCAGCAGCGACAACATGCGCACCCTCCCCATCGGGCTGCTCTTCCTGAAGAACACCGAGACCTACTCCAACTGGGGAGCCATCCTGGCCGGCGCCGTGATGGTGATCGTGCCGGTCCTCGTCGTCTTCTTCCTCGCCCAGCGGTACATCATCGCCGGGCTGACCCAGGGAGCCGGAAAATGACGCGACCCTCGCCGGCCGGGCCCGCCGGCTCCGTGCTCGGCAGGCGCCGCCTGCTCGGCGCGGGCGTGGGTGCCGGCCTCGCGGCGGCCCTGAGCGCCTGCGGCCAGACCACCGGCGCCGTCTCCCAGCCCGGCGGCTCACTGCCCGGGAAGTACCGCGGCCGCACCAAGGTGGTGCTCTGGTCCACCTTCGCCGACCCGGTGGGTCCGGCCCTGCAGAAGCTCGTCGACGCCTTCAACGGCGAGCAGCGCGACGTCTACGTGGAGGTGCAGTTCCAGGGCACCTACGACGAGTGCGCCCAGAAGGCCGTCATCAGCCTGCTCGGCGCCCAGGCGCCCGACCTGTGCGTGCTCTCCGACGTCAAGTGGTACAAGTTCTACTTCGGCGACGCACTGGAGCCCTGGGACTCCTACTTCAAGCCCGGCGAGCTGGACGCCACCTACAACGCCAAGCTGCTCAGCGAGGGCCGGATCAGGGGCCGCACCTGGTGGCTGCCGCTGGCCCGCTCCACGCCGCTCTTCTACTACAACAAGACCATGTTCAAGAAGGCCGGGGTGCCGGTGCGCGCCCCGGAGAGCTACGACGAGCTCTACGACTGGTCGCACCGCATCACCAAGCTGACCACCGGCGGCAAACGGGTCGCCCTGGAGGCGTACCAGAAGGTCGACGGCGACTGGCAGTTCCAGTGCAGCGCCTGGCAGTGGGGCGGGGCCTACTCCAGGGGCCTGGACGTCACCATCGACGAGGGCGGCGCCGTCCAGGCGGGGGAGTGGCAGCGCAAACTGATCTTCAAGGACGGGATCGCCTACATGGCGACCGAGCCCACCGCCGACATGGGCAACCAGCTCATCGCCACCCTCGTCACCTCCACCGGCGGCCTGAAGAAGATCAACGAGATGGCGAAGGCGAACGGCTGGCAGCTCGGCACCGGCTTCCTGCCCAGGGAGAAGAAGTTCGCCGTCAACACGGGCGGCGGCGGCCTCGGCATGTTCAGGCGGGTACCCCGGGAACGCAAGGAGGCCGCGGCCGAGTTCGTGCGGTTCCTCGCCCGCCCGGAGAACGCCGCCCAGTGGACCGTGGAGACCGGCTACCTGCCCGTGGTGCCCGCCGCGGTCGATGAGACGCCGCTCGTCAGGCTGATGAAGGCCGACCCCAACTTCACCACCGCCGTGCGGCAGCTCGAACTGACCCGCAAGTGCGATCAGGTACGCATGATGATCCCGAACGCGAATGTGCGTATCTATACCGCCCTGCAGCGCATATGGTCGGCGAACACCCCCGCGCAGCAGGCCTTCTCGGAGGTCGCCGACCAGCTGCGCAAGGGGGTAGACCGCTACGGCACCATGATCGAGGAGCATTTGTGAACCACCCCGTGACGCGTCCCCTGGTGTACGCGCACCGCGGAGCCAGGGCCGACGAGCCGGAGAACACGCTGCGTTCCTACCGGCGGGCCCTGGCCCTCGGCGCCGACGGCATCGAGCTGGACGTACGCGTCAGCGCCGACGGCCACCTCGTGGTGATCCACGACAGGACCGTCGACCGCACGACCGACGGCAGCGGCGCCATCGCCGACCTCACCCTCGCGCAGATCAAGGAGCTGGACGCCGGCCAGGGGGAGCGGATCCCGACCTTCGACGAGGCGATGGAGGTCTGCGGCGACCTCGTGCAGATCGAGATCAAGGCGCTGGAGGCGGTCCAGGCGCTCGCCGACCGGGAGCGGCACACCCCGCTGCCCGGCCAGGTGGTGCTGACCTCCTTCAACAAGGCCGCGGTGGAGGAGGCCGCCCGGCTGCTGCCGCACGTCCCGCGCGGTCTGATCACCCACCAGCCGGGCGACGAGATGCTGCGCTCGGCGCTCGACCTCAAGGCCACCTGGGTCTGCCCCGAGCTGAAGCCGGAGCTCACCCGTGAGCTGGTGGCCCGTTGCCACGAGGTGGGCGTCCAGGTCGACGCCTGGCCCGCCGCGAACCGCGCCAACGTCCAGCTCTTCGCCGCCATCGGGGCGGACGCGGTCACCACGGACCACCCGGGCCGGATGGCGGAGTGGCTCGCGGCGGAGGAACCGGGGGACTGAGCGGGCTCCGGCCACTTTCACGGGGGGTGGCCGGAGCTTCCCGGGTGCGCCGCCGCCCCGCCGGCCTCCCCACTGCCTCAACGGCGCGGGAGGTGCCCCGCTCGGCGGGGAGGTGCCCCACTCGGCGTGCCGGCCGGAAGTCCTCGTATGACATCGGCGTCGGCTGCCGGCGGCCTCGGTGCCGGCTGAGGTCCGTCGTCCACCTGCCCGCCACCGGCAGCCCCGGCGGAATGCCAAGCGCAGGGCGGGCGCCAGCAGGCCTCACCAGGACCCGGCGGCACGGACGCGAGCTGGTCCGACGCGTCGGGCAGGCCCTAGCCGCCCCACTGCGTACGTGCCGCCGACAGCGCCGCGCGGTACGCCGCGTATCCGGTCTCGTAGACGCTCCGCGTCTCCTCACGCGGGTGGACGACGCGGAAGCGGGCGGCGTCGTCCGGCCGGACCGCCGGCGGGTCGCCGAGGGCACGGCGGGCGATCATGACCGCGCCGAGCGCGCCGACCTCCGCCTCGTGCGGGACGCGCACCGGCCTGCCCAGTACATCGGCGAAGAGCTGCGCCCAGGTACCGGACCGCACCCCGCCGCCGCAGGCGGCGAGCGTGCCGGAGAGGCCCGCGGCCTCCAGGCAGTGCCGCGCGGCGTATGCGATGCCCTCGCAGACCGCGCGCACCGCGTCCGCGCGGGTGTGCGCGAGCGTCAGCCCGTCCAGGCGGCCCCGGGCGGCCGGTTCGACGAAGGGTGCGCGCTCGCCCGCGTCGGAGAGGAACGGCAGCACGGTGACCCCGTGGGCACCGGGCGGGCTGGCCGCGAGGAGCGCGTCCAGGTCGTCGGTGCCGGCGCCGGTCAGCCCCAGCGCCCACTCAAGGGCCGCGGTCCCGACCATCGCCGGCATCGCGCGCAGCCACCGGCCCTCCTCGGGCAGGCACAGCCACATGCCCGCGGGCTCCGCGGCCGGGTCGATCTCCGCCCGGTCGGTGAGCACCTGGCAGGCGAGGGTGGTGCCGACGATCAGCAGCCCGTCGCCCACCTCCCGCACCCCGCTGCCGATGGCGCACGCCGGCAGGTCGTAGGGGCCCGCGGTGACCGGCAGGCCCGCCGGCAGGCCGAGCAGCTCCGCGCCCGCCGCGTCCAGGGCGAGCACGGTGCCCGGCGGAGCGGGCGGGCGCAGCAGCCGGGCCTGGTCCGCGAGCCCGCAGGCCGCCAGCGCCTCGGCCGCGTAGCCGCGGCGCACCGGGTCGAGGAACGGCAGCGTGGCGTCGGAGGCGTCCACGCAGACCTGCCCGGTCAGCCGCTCGGCGACGGTGTCGACGCAGTACCCGGCGGTGGCCGCGCGGTCGAGGACCTCCGGCTCGTGCCGCTGCAGCCAGGCCAGCAGCGGCGCGTGGCAGCCCGGGAACATCCCGGAGCCGGTGTGCGCGTACACCCGCTGGATCGTGCCGTCGGCGAGCCAGCCGGTGACGATGCCGGCGGCCCTGCCGTCCATCCAGGACATCGCCGGCCGCACCGGACGCCCGTGCGCGTCCCGCAGCCACAGCCCGTCGCCCTGTCCGGTGAGCGCCAGCGCCGCGGGCGGCACCGGCAGCCGGGCCACGGTCTCGCGGACCACCTCGGCGACCGTGCGCAGTACGTCCTCCGGGTCCTGCTCGACCCGCCCGCCGGGCCCCCGGTCCAGCCGGCTGGCGCGGGACGCGGCGGCGAGCGGCGCGTCGTCGGGGCCGTAGGCCACGGCCTTGGTGACGGAGGTGCCGATGTCCACCCCGATGTACGGGGCGCCGGAGCGGTCGGTCCCAGCACGGGAGGTCATGGCCTCGGGCCCCCTGACACCTCGGGGTTGGCGGGGTGCGCCAGCTTCTCGCCGCGCAGGAAACGGCCCACCTCGCCGGCCGTGATGGCGGCCGCGCGGTGTGCCGTCTGCCGGGTGGCGCCCGCGAGGTGCGGTGCGGTGACGACGTTCGGCGCGTCGTGCAGCGGCCAGTCGGCGGGCGGCGGCTCGACGTCGTACACGTCCAGTGCGAGCGCCCGCAGCCTGCCGGACCTCAGCAGGTCCGGCAGCGGGGCGTGGTCGAGCAGGTCACCGCGGGCCGAGTTCACCAGCACCGCGCCCTCGGGCAGCAGTGCGAGCCGCTCCGCGTCGATGAGGTGGTGCGTCTCGGGGGTGAGCCGGGCGTGCAGGCTGACCACGCTGCTGCGCCGCATCAGCTCGTCCAGCTCCACGGGCTCCACGCCGTCCGCGCGCACCGCCTCCGGGTCCGCGTACGGGTCGGCGGCCAGCACATGCGCCCCGAAGGCGCGCAGCACCCTGGCGACGATCCGGCCGATCGCGCCGTAGCCGACGAGCCCGACGGTGGCGCCGTCCAACTCGCCGCCGCTCTCGTCGTAGGCGTAGAAATCGCCGCGCCAGCGGCCCTGCTTCAGCTCCGCGTCCGCGGTGGGGATGCGGCGCATCGCGGCCAGCATCAGGCCGACGGCGAACTCGGCGGCGGCCGGGGCGTTGCGGCCGGGGGCGAAGCTGACGGCCACGCCGTGCCGGGTGGCCGCCGCCAGGTCCACGTTGACGGGCCCGCCGCGGCAGACCGCGACCATCCGCAGCGCCGGCCGGGCCTCGAAGACCCGGGCGGTGAACGGCGCCATCTGGGTGACGCACACCTCGGCGTCGCCCAGCGCGTCGATGAGCCGCTCCTCGGTGCCGCTGGCCTCCTTCACCCCGCCCACCGGGCCGAACGGCTCGTGCGGCCACGGCAGCACCAGGTCCGTGACGTCCACCCGCATCCCGGCCGCGGAGAGTTCTTCGTCGAGCGCCGCGCGGATCAGGTGCGGGCGGACGAAGTGGTCGCCGGCGGCGAGAATACGCATGGAGGGTGCCCTTCGTACGGGTCAGGAGGCGTGTGCGGCAGGATCGGCTGGAGCGGTCGGGACGGCTGGAATGCTGGGTGAACGGCGGGAGCGGCCGGCACGGTGAAGACAGCCGCAACAGCCGCAACGAGCGCAACAGCCGCAACGGGCGCATACAACTGCATGCGACCGCACCGGCTGGGACGGCGGAACGGCAGAAGGGCTGCACATCTGTCCATCACCGTCCTTGATAGATTTAACAGCCACTACGTGAAGAATCAATGGACCGATACCGGCCGCTGGAGACCTCCCCGCCGGGGCGGCCCCGCACACGGGCGGCCCCCCGTACCGGCCCGGACGGCCCGGAGAGCCCCGAGGAGGCCCCCAGATGCCCACGACGCCGGCCGAGCCCGCCCGACTGCTGCTGGTGCGGCACGGCGAGACCGTGTGGCACGCGGAGAACCGCTACGCCGGCGTCTCGGACGTCGCCCTGACGGAGCGCGGGCAGCGCCAGGCGGCCCGGCTGGGCGAGTGGGCGGTGCGGCGCGGCGCCGGCGCCGTGGCCTGCTCCCCGCTCGCGCGCACCCGGGCGACCGCGCAGCCCGCCGCCGACCTGCTGGGGGTGGTGCCCGAGGCGGTCCCGGAGCTGCGCGAGGTGGACTTCGGCTGGGGCGAGGGCCGCACCATCGCGGAGATGGCCGCCGAGGACGCCGAGGCGGTGCGCCGTTTCCGCGCGGACGCCGAGACCGGCGCGTTCCCCGGCTCGGAGCCGCCGTCGGCCGCGGCGGCGCGCGCCACGGCCGCGCTGCGCGCGCTGGCCGCCCGGCACCCCGGCGGCACCGTCCTGGTGGTGGCGCACAACACCCTGCTGCGGATCGCCCTGTGCAGCATGCTCGGCATCCCGGTGGGCCGCTACCGCCTGGTGCTGCCCCGGCTGGACAACGCCGCGGTCACGGAGATCGAGGTGGCCGGCGAGCACACCGCCCTCCGCTCCCTCAACGTGCCGACCGGCCGGGACCCCGGCGGCAGCAAGGCTCCCGGCGCCGGCCGGGCACCGTCCACCGGAGCCGCCCGCGAGGCACCGTCCACCGGAGCCGCCCGCGACGCACCGTCCACCGCGGCCGCCCGTGAGAAGGGGCGCACCGGTGCCGCCCCCGGGGCACCGCTCAGCGAGGCCGCCCGCGAGACGCCGCCCCCGCATGAGACAGACTTGAGCGCATGACGACCGGTACGACGAGCGGCTCGGCCCGCCCGCAGGACGCCCGCAGGCAGCTCATCACCGAGCACGTGCTGGCGCAGGGCACCTCGACGGTCGCGGAACTCTCGGAGCTGACCGGTGTCAGCGTGATGACGGTCCACCGCGACCTGGACGAGCTGGCCAGGCGCGGGGTGCTGCGGCGGTTCCGCGGCGGCGTGTCCGCCCTGCCGTCCACCGTCTTCGAGAGCAACCTGGACTACCGGCTCGGGGTGAACGTCGCCGAGAAGGAGGCCATCGCCCGGGCCGCCGCCGAACTCGTCGAGCCGGGCATGTCGGTGATGATCGACGACTCCACCACCGCGCTGGCGCTGGCCAGGCTGCTGGTCGAGCAGACCCCGCTGACCGTGGTGACCAACGCCCGCAGGGTGGTGGACGTCTTCGCGGGCCGTGACGGCATCCGGCTGATCGCGCTCGGCGGCGAGTACTCCCACACCCACGACTCCTTCCTCGGGGTGCCGTGCGTGGAGGCCGTCGACGCCCTCTCGGTGGACATGGTGCTGGTCTCCACCTCCGCCATGGACGCCCGCATGACATACCACCAGGAGCAGGACGTGGTCCTCGTCAAGCGGGCCATGCTCGCCTCCGGTACCCGGAAGGTGCTGCTCATGGACCGTACGAAGCTGGCCAGGACCGCGCTCCACCGCCTGGCGCCGGTCGGGGACTTCGACCACCTCGTGGTGGACGCGGGCATCGGCGGCGAGCTGCTGGCCGAGTTGCGGGAGCGCACCGACGTGCGCGTGGCGGACCCCGCCTGACCCGGCCTGACCCCGCCTGACTCCGTGGGGCCCGTGGCGCCGGCGGGCGGCGGTGCGGGACGTCCCGCGGCCGGCGCGGCCCGTCCGACGCTCTCCGGCTCCACCTGACTCCGTCTGAAAACTCTCATCGATCCGTGTTAATTTCACAACCATGGTGTTCCGTACCGGTGGTGGTGAGGGCGGCCGGCGCCGTCCGGTGCCCGTCGTGGCAGGGGTGGACGTGGCCACCGCCGCGGTGCGCGTGGTGTGCGCCGATGCCCACGGGAGAGTGCTGGCCGAGGGCGGTGCCCGGCTGCCGGAGCCGGCGCGCGCTCCGGGCGGGCGCAGCGAGCAGGACGCGCGCAGCTGGTGGCCCGCGACCGCGGCGGCGCTGCGGCAGGCCACCGCGGCGCTCCCGGGGCACGGCCGCGAGGTGGTGGCCCTCGCCGTGTCCGCCACCTCCGGCACGCTGGTCCCCGCCGACGCCGACGGCATACCGCTCGGTCCCGCGCTGATGTACGACGACCGGCGCGCCGCGGATGTCAACGCCCTCGCCCAGGAGCTGGGCGCGGCACGCTGGCGCTCGCTCGGCCTCACCGTCGGTCCCACGGCCGCCCTCGGCCGGCTGGTCTGGTGCGTGCGGAACCACTCGGACACCCGCCATGTCCTGCACACCCCCGAAGTCCTCGGCCACCGCCTCACGGGCGGCCCGGTGGCGGCCGACTGGAGCCACACCCTGAAGACGGGGTACGACCCGCTCGCCGGCGAGTGGGCCTCGGAGGTGTTCGACGCGCTCGGCGTGCCGGCTCGCCTGCTGCCCCGGGTCCAGCCGCCCGGCACGCAGGTGGGCACCGTGAGCCCGCTGGCGGCGGCGGAGACCGGCCTGCCCGCGGGCTGCCGCGTCCGCCTCGGCATGACGGACGGCTGCGCGGGACAGCTCGCCACCGGGGCGGTGGCACCCGGCGAGTTCGTGGGCGTGCTCGGCACCACCTACGTCCTCAAGGGGGTCGCCAGGGACCTGCTGACCGACCCCGCCGGCGCGCTCTACAGCCACCGGCACCCGGACGGCTGGTGGCTGCCGGGCGGCGCGTCGAACACCGGCGGCGAGGCGATCACCGTGGCCGAGGCGCAGGAGCCCGAGCCGTCCCCCGCCGCCGCGTCCACCGCGGCCACCCCCTCCGCCGCGTCCACCCCCCCTGCCGCGTCCGCCGCGTCCGCCGCGTCCGCCGCGTCCGCCGCGGGCGGCGGGCGGTTGGCCGCGCTGGACGCGGCGGCGGACGCCCGCGGCCCCGCGTCGCACGTCTGCTATCCGCTGCGGCGCGAGGGCGAGCGCTTCCCGTTCGTGGCCGGAGCGGCCCGCGGATTCCGCACCGGTACGCCCGAGGACGACGCCGACCGGCACCGTGCCGTCCTGGAGGGGGTGGCCTTCGTCGAACGCCTCGCCCTGGAGCGGGTGCGGGAGCTGGGCGCCGAGGTGACGGGACCGCTGCACGCCGCCGGCGGCGGCAGCCGCAGCCCGCTGTGGAACCGCATCCGCGCCACCGTCCTGGACCGTCCCCTGCGCGTCGTGGAGCGCGCGGAGACGGCGTTCGGCGCCGCGCTGCTCGCCGCCGCCGGCACCCTGCACCCCGACCTCACCACTGCCGCCCGGGAGATGACCGGCCGGGGCCACCTGGTCGAGCCGCTCCCCGCGGAGCGGGCCGCGCTCGACGACTCCTACGGCCGCTTCCGCGAGGAGCTGACGGCCCGCGGCTGGCTCCCGCGGTGAACGGCTGAGCCGCGACCGCCGCTTCGGCGGGCCGGCGGCTGCCTGCCGCGGAGGTGGGCCGGCGGGTGCCTGCCGCTCAAACGGCCGACGGACGACTGCACACCCGCACGCCCGCACCCCGCCCCGCGTCCCGGCCCGCCGCTTCTTCGTGCTCCGGCTTCGAACGGTGTCCCGCACTTGATCGCCGGTAGAGGATTCGCCGGACGTGGACACGGCCTTCGGCTGTTTCCGTGCTCCGACCAAGGGAAAGCATCACAACGGCTGGCAACAGGTACACCGTCATGCTCCAGCGAGCGAAGGGGCATGGATTTGGCTACTACGTCTACACGGCCTTCCCGTCGTAGCGGGGGTCAGGGATGACAGCACGGTGCAGTGAGTTCATGTTCGGCCTCCCCTGGTTGATGAGCCACTTCCACCAGGATTGGCCGCTGGAGTTCGCGACGCCGGTCGGGGTGGTGACGTACCAACTCTGGGAGGAACTCGACCCCGAGACCGTTCTTCTCCTGCGCCGCGATGCCCAGCGGCTCGCTGACGGTCTCACCGCGGATCAGATCGGTACGATCTGGCGGGCGGGTACGGGCAGCGGCCCGGCCTTCTTCCGCGCGCCCCGGGCCGAGGACGGCGCCGCGTGGATGCGGCAGATCGTCGGGCTGTGCGACGACTGGCTGTCACGCAGGTCCTCCGCGGCGGAGCTGTCGCCGGCGGACACGTACGACGGGTGGGAACTGGCCGATCGTGTGCGGACGGTGGTGGGGGTGTCGCGGGTGTACCTCTCCCCGATGGTGGGAGACGCCCTGGAGGAGGCGGTCGGCTCGTGCACACCCGACCTCGCCTTCCGGCTCCTGCTGTGCGCGTTGCCGAGCGCGTCACGGTCACCGCACTACTTCACGATCACCAGCGAGCAGTACGCCCTGCTGGCGGAGCTGGCGACGGCGTTCGACCACGGTGAATACGCCCTGAGCGACGTGAAGACCCTGACCGACGAATGACGGGAACCTTCCGGCACGCAGGGCCGGTGTGGTGCGGGCGGCTCCAGTCGCCTCCACCACACCGGCCCTACCGCTTCAGGGCGGAGTGGCTTTCCCCTGCGACCGCGCACGGAAGGACGCCCCGGACCGCTGTGGAGCCGCTGGACGCCAACGCCGTCCGCGCCGCCGCGTTCCCCCGCCTGTTGGAACAGATCACCGCCACCGGTCGGCGGCCCGGACGTTACGGATGTGCCCCCTCGGGTCGGTGGCGATGCGACGGTCTCGTCGTGGTTGGTCGCGCGGTTCCCCTGGGCCCCGAAGGGGTGCCGTCGGTGTCCGGCCCGCCCCCACGGTGTCCCCAAGGGCCCGCGGAACTGCGCGACCAACCACCGGGGGCCGGTGGGCCGGGCGCGGCCGGGACGCGCCTCACTCCGGACGCAACCCGCGTACGAGGTTGTCGGTGAGGGCGAGGGCGAACTCCTCGGTGACCGGTTCGTCGGGGATGAGGAGACGGTGGTAACAGGCGCCCCAGAGCTGGTCGACGACGACGCGGGGGTCCACGTCCGCCCGGATCTGGCCACGTTCCTGGGCCCGCAGCAGCACATCGGCGGCCAGTTTCCTGCGCCCGGCCGAGTAGAGCCTGCGGTAGGCCGCGGAGAGGTCGGGGTCGGTCTGGGCCTGTCCGATGAGTTCCGCGAGCACCCGCCCGGCCCGTGTGCGGGTGAGCAGCGTGACGAACGCACGCAGCTGCGCCGCCAGATCGGCGACGACGTCACCGGTGTCGGGGAACGCCAGGGTCTCCTCGACGGCGTGCATGTAGCCGTCCAGGGCGAGCGCGCCCTTGGAGGGCCACCACTTGTAGATGGTGGTCTTGCTGGCGCCCGCGATCTGGGCGACCCGTTCGATGGTGAAGGCGGCCATCCCCTCGTCGAGCAGGAGGGCGCCGGCCGCCCGGAGGATGGCGCCGCGGACCTCGTCCGCGGGCCGCCGGCCACGGCCCTTGCGCGCCCCGCCGGGGGCCGGGGACGCCCCCGAGTCTCCGGTGGCCGGGGAGACGCCCGGACCGCCCGGGGCCGGGGGCGCCCCGGGATCGGCTGGGGTGGTTGCCAAGTCAGGGCTCCTCTCCGGGCTCGGCGGCGGCGGACGGCGCCCGCCCGGAACGCCGCGGCGCGTGGCGGCAGGCCGGGCGCACGGGGCCGGTCCGGCCCCGCGTTCCGGCCGTGCCGGCGTCAGGCGGCGCCGCCGTTGACGTAGATGACCTGGCCGTTGACCCAGCGGGCGGGACCGGCGAGGAAGGAGACGGCGTCGGCGACGTCCTCGGGGTAACCGAGGCGCTCCAGCGGCGGGACGCTGGCGAGCCGGTCGATGGTCTGCTGGTCCTTGCCCTCCAGGAAGAGCGGGGTGGCGGTGGGGCCGGGGGCGACCGCGTTGACGGTGATGTCCCGGCCGCGCAGCTCCTTGGCGAGGATCAGCGTCATGCCGTCCACCGCGCCCTTGGTGGCCGCGTAGGCGGTGTAACCGGGCAGTGCGAGCTTGGTGACACTGGTGGAGAAGTTGATCAGCGCACCGCCACCGCGCAGCCGGCGCGCGGCCTCCCGGCTGACCACGAAGGTGCCGCGCACATTGGTGCGGTGCATCCGGTCGAAGTCGGCGAAGTCCAGCTCGGCCAGCGGCGACAGCAGCATGATGCCCGCGGTGTGCACCACCACGTCGACCCCGCCGAAGGCCTCCTCGGCGCGGTCGAACAGCGCCGCCACCTCGGCCTCGTCGGCCACGTCCGCCCTGACCGCCTCGGCCGCGCCGCCGGCCTCGGTGATCGCGCCGACCACTTCCTTGGCCCGGCCCGGGTTGCCCGCGTAACCGATGACGACCTTCAGCCCGTCGGCCGCCAGCCGTTCGGCGACCACGCGGCCTATCCCGCCGGAGCCCCCGGTGACGATGGCGACGCGCGACGACCGGCTGTCGGAGGCGGTGTTCTCGGTGATGGTCATGGCTCTGTTCCTTTCGGCATCCGCGTCCGCAGGCGCCCCGGGGCCTTCCCGGAACCCTCCCTTGTGGACGTCACGTTCATATAAGCACAGACATGAACGTGACGTCCATATGTTTCGGTGGACGTTTTTCGGTGCGGGTCGCACGCGAGCCTCCGTCGCGCTCGGTGTGCCCGGATTCTCCTTGACGCCGCCTGCGGACCCTTCTACATTGCTTCCGTATACCAGAAGAGGAATTCCGCGATACGGAAGAAGAAGGAAGGACTGCGATCTCATCGCGAGCGCAGGGCAGGGACGGACACGGATACGGACACGGACCACGCATGCTCACCGCGGGGCGCGACGGGAGCGGCGAAGCCAACAGCCGAAGCAGGAGCAGAAGATGGCTCGTATGACCGCTGCCCGTGCGGCAGTCGAGATCCTCAAGCGCGAGGGCGTCACACACGCCTTCGGCGTGCCGGGTGCCGCGATCAACCCCTTCTACGCGCAGCTCAGGGCCGCCGGCGGAATCGAGCACACCCTCGCGCGGCACGTCGAGGGCGCCTCGCACATGGCCGAGGGCTACACCCGCACCCGTCCCGGCAACATCGGGGTGTGCATCGGCACCTCGGGGCCCGCCGGCACCGACATGCTCACCGGCCTGTACTCGGCGAGCGGCGACTCCATCCCGATCCTGTGCATCACCGGACAGGCCCCCACCGCGGTGATCCACAAGGAGGACTTCCAGGCCGTCGACATCGCCTCGATCGCGGCCCCGGTGACCAAGCTGGCCGTCACCGTGCTGGAGGCCGCGCAGGTCCCGGGCGTCTTCCAGCAGGCCTTCCACCTGATGCGCTCCGGGCGGCCGGGACCCGTCCTCGTCGACCTGCCACTGGACGTCCAGCAGACCGAGATCGAGTTCGACCCGGACACCTACCAGCCGCTGCCCGTCTACCGGCCGGCCGCCTCCCGCGCCCAGATCGAGAAGGCGCTCGCGCTGCTGAACGCCTCCGAGCGGCCGCTGATCGTCGCGGGCGGCGGTGTCATCAACGCCGACGCCTGCGACCTGCTGGTGGAGTTCGCCGAGCTGACCGGGGTGCCGGTGGTGCCCACGCTGATGGGCTGGGGCGCCATCCCGGACGACCACGAGCTGAACGCCGGCATGGTCGGCCTCCAGACCTCGCACCGCTACGGCAACGCCACCTTCCTGCGGTCCGACTTCGTGCTCGGCATCGGCAACCGCTGGGCCAACCGGCACACCGGCAGGCTGGACGTCTACACCGCGGGACGCACCTTCGTGCACGTGGACGTCGAGCCCACCCAGATCGGCAGGATCTTCGCACCCGACTACGGCATCGCCTCGGACGCCGCAGCGGCCCTGGAGCTGTTCGTCCGGGTGGCGCGGGAACTGAAGGACGCGGGCCGGCTGCCCGACCGCTCCGCGTGGGCCGCGGCGACCCAGGAGCGCAGGGCCCTGCTCCAGCGCCGCACCCACTTCGACGACATCCCCATCAAGCCGCAGCGGGTCTACGAGGAGATGAACAAGGCCTTCGGCCCCGAGACCCGTTACGTCTCCACGATCGGGCTCTCGCAGATCGCCGCCGCCCAGATGCTGCACGTCTTCCGGCCCCGGCACTGGATCAACTGCGGCCAGGCGGGACCGCTGGGCTGGACCGTGCCCGCGGCGCTCGGCGTCGCGGTGGCCGATCCCCAGAGCCCCGTCGTCGCGCTCTCCGGCGACTACGACTTCCAGTTCCTGCTGGAGGAGCTGGCCGTCGGCGCCCAGCACCGGATCCCGTACGTCCACGTCCTGGTGAACAACTCCTACCTGGGCCTGATCCGCCAGGCACAGCGGGCGTTCGACATGGACTTCCAGGTCAACCTGGAGTTCCGCAACATCAACAGCCCCGAGACAGGCGTCTACGGAGTCGACCACGTGAAGGTCGCCGAGGGACTGGGCTGCAAGGCCCTGCGGGTCACCGACCCCAGGGAGTTGGGCGCCGCCTTCGAGGAGGCCAGGAAGCTCGCCGCGGAGCACCGGGTGCCGGTGGTCGTGGAGGCGATCCTGGAGCGGATCACCAACATCTCCATGAGCGGCACGAACGACATCGGGAACGTCGTCGAGTTCGAGGAGATCGCCACCGAACCCTGGCACGCGCCGACCGCCATCAAACCGCTCAAGGCCTGACGGTCCGAGCGGCCACGGTCCGGGGCCGTGAAGCGGCTCCTCGCCCCGACGGCTCGGCGCCCCGGCGCCCCGGTGCCCGTCCGGCCCCGGCCCGGCCCCGGCCCGGTGTGCGGCGGGCCGGGGCGCGGCGGTCGCGCGGCCGGGGCGGGGGCGCGGCGGTCGCGCGGCCGGAGCGGGATTCGGGCCGGGGCGCGGTGGCGGCGCCGGTCAGACGGTGGCGATCGCCGGGTCGCTCGCGCTGATCTCGCCGGTCTCCACATGCCCCGCGAGGCGCCGCAGGAACGCCTCGTCGTGGCCGGCCGTCACCGACAGGTCGTACCAGCCGTGGCTGCCGTCCGTGCGGGCCGTGTGCACGGCGCTCGCGCCGGGCCGCAGCCGGTACACGGCGGGGCGCGCCCTGCCGTAGCCGTCCTTGACGGTCAGTTGCACGGTGGACGTGCCGTGGTTGGCCAGCGCCAGTTCGACCTGCCCGTGCGCCGTGTGCCGCGCGGTCACCTCGGGGCCCTTGCCGGCGTGGCCCGCGAACTGCCGCAGGAAGCCGTTCGGGCCGTGCACGGACGCGTCGTACGCGCCGTCCTTCGCCCCGATGGACCAGGTGCCGGAGAGCCGCTCGCCGGCGCCGACGGTGTACGTCCGGGGGCCGCCGGCCAGGGTCGCCGAGGTGACGTAGAACTGCGCGCCGGCCTCGCCGTGGCTGGCGAAGTCGATCCGCAGGCCGTCCTGGGTCCCCGCGGTGCCGTCCGCCGCCAGGTCGTAGGGGAGCGGCAGGGCGGGGCGCAGGCCGCGCTCCTGGCGGGGCAGCGCCGGGTCGGCGGGCGGCGTGGGCACGTAGTCGTCGTGCCGGTCGTTGTCCGGCGGCCGGTAGCCGTCGGTGGCCGGCAGGGCGGGGACCCCGGTGTCCTTGCCGGAGAAGTCGAACGCGGAGGTCAGATCGCCGCAGACGGTCCGCCGCCAGGGGGAGACGTTCGGCTCGTGCACGCCGAAGCGCTTCTCGATGAACCGGATGATCGAGGTGTGGTCGAAGACCTCGGAGCAGACCCGGCCGCCCCTGCTCCACGGCGACACGACGAGCATCGGCACTCGCTGCCCGAGCCCGTAGGGGCCGGCAACGCTGGTCTCGGAGCCCTTGGGCGTGAACAGGTCGGGGCCGACGTCCACCGTCGAGGCGCCCTGCTCCGGCGAGGACGGCGGATACGGCGGCACGACGTGGTCGAAGAAGCCGTCGTTCTCGTCGTAGGTGATGAGCAGCGCGGTCTTCGACCACACGTCCGGGTCGGACGTCAGCGCGTCCAGCACCTGGGAGACGTACCAGGCGCCGTAGTTGGCGGGCCAGTTGGGGTGCTCGGTGAACGCCTCGGGGGCGGCGATCCAGGAGACCTGCGGCAGCCTGCCGGCCTTGACGTCCGCCTTCAGGACGTCGAAGAGCCCGTCGCCCGCCTTGGCGTTCGTGCCGGTGCGGGCCTTGTCGTACAGCGGGTCACCGGGGGCGGCGGTGCGGTACTGGTCGAAGTAGAGCAGGGAGTTGTCGCCGTAGTTGCCCCGGTAGGCGTCGTCGATCCAGCCCCAGGAGCCGGCCGCGTCGAGGCCGTCGCCGATGTCCTGGTAGATCTTCCAGGAGACGCCGGCCTGCTCCAGGCGCTCCGGGTACGTGGTCCAGGAGTAGCCCTTCTCGTCGTTGCCGAGGACGGGGCCGCCGCCCTTGCCGTCGTTGCCGGTGTACCCGGTCCACATGTAGTAGCGGTTCGGGTCGGTGGAGCCGAGGAACGAGCAGTGGTACGAGTCGCAGATGGTGAAGGCGTCGGCGAGCGCGTAGTGGAAGGGGATGTCCTCACGCGTCAGGTACGCCATCGTGGTGGTGGTCTTGGCCGGTATCCACTGGTCGTACCTGCCCTGGTTGAGGGCGGCGTGGGTGTCGTTCCAGCCGTGCGCGAGGTCCTGGATGAACTTCAGGCCCAGGTCGTCCGCCTCCGGCCGGAACGGCAGCACGTCCTTCGAGCCGTCCGACTGGTACCACACCGGCTTGCCGCTGGGCAGCGTCACGGGCCGGGGGTCGCCGAAGCCGCGCACTCCGCGCAGGGTGCCGAAGTAGTGGTCGAACGAGCGGTTCTCCTGCATCAGGACGACGATGTGCTCCACGTCCCGGATCGAGCCGGTGCGGCGGTTGGCGGGGATGTCCGCGGCGCGGGCGATGCTGGCGGAGAGGGACGTGAGCGCGGTCGCGGAGGCGGTGCCGCCCGCAAGCTGCATGAAACGTCTGCGGTTGATCGCGGTCATGACGGGCCTGCTCTTTCTGCGTGGTGCGCGGTGGCGCCGGGGGGAGGCGGCGCCAGTCTCGTCATGTGACCGCGAACCGGCCACGGCGCGCAGGGAAAAATTCCGCCAACACCCAGGGACGGTATGGCGTCACCGGCCCCATAAGCGGCGCTGCCGCCCACCGGCACCGCCCGCCCCCTCATCGCCGCCGCTTACCGCGAGATCGAGCCACCTGGCGCAAACCCCATCTGAGCTGCCGTTTCACACCGGGTCGTCACTCCATCGCCACGTAATCACCATGATATGTTCACGGAAATCGCAGAGCCCCCCGCGGCACTCGACGATGCTTCCCTTGGAGATATCGGAACGCTCCATGGAATGGGGTGGCTTCCCGTCATTTGGAGCGTCAGTTCATGCCCGGTGCCAGCGTTTCGGTCATCATCGCCGCGTACAACGCGATGCCCTACCTGACGCGTTGCATCACCTCGGTCGCCGAGCAGAGCATCGGCCGTGACCGACTGGAGGTCATCGTCGTCAACGACGGTTCGACGGACGGCACGGCCGCCGAGCTGGACCGGCTGGACGGCGTCTACCCGGGCCTGTTACGCGTCGTGCACCAGGAGAACTCGGGCGGCCCGTCCGGGCCCCGCAACACCGGGCTCGGGCGCGCCACGGGCACGTTCGTCTTCTTCCTGGACGCCGACGACCACCTCGGGCCGGAGGCGCTGGAGCGCATGGTGCGGATGGCCGAGGAGAACGGCACCGACATCGTGCTCGGCAAGATGGTCGGCGTCGGCGGGCGCGGGGCGCCCACGTCGATGTTCAAGCGCAACCAGCCCCGCACCGACGTCTTCTCCTCCCGCGTGTACTGGACGCTCAACCCGATGAAGCTGTTCCGCAGGGAACTGCTGGAGCGGCACGCGCTGCGGTTCCCGACCGATCTGGCCATCGGCGAGGACCAGTTGTTCGTCGGCGCGGCCTATCTGCACGCCTCGGGCGTCTCCGTGGTCGCCGACTACGACTGCCTGTTCTGGGTGATGCGCGAGGACGAGGGCAACATCACCCGCCGGCTGAGCGGCTCCGAGCGCCGGCTCCGGTTCCTGCCGCGCGTGATCGACCTGATCCTGGAGCACGTGCCGCCCGGGCCCGGCCGCGACCACCTGGCGCACCGGCACCTGACCGTCGAGGTCAAGCAGTTGCTCGCCCATCAGCTCGTCTTCGAGCCCCGCCAGACCCAGCAGAAGACGCTGGACCGACTGGCCGAGGTCATCGAGCCGTTATGGCACGAGGGGATGAACGAGCGCCTCTCGGCCATGGCGCGCCTGCGGCTGCACCTCGTGCGCCACCGCATGCTCGACGAACTGCTGGAGCTCATCGACTTCGAAGAGCGGCTCGCCCGGACCAGGGCGGCCACCCCCGTCCTCGTCGACGGCGGCCGGGCACTCGCCCGTTATCCCTTCCTGCGCGATCCCGACCGCGCCGTCCCCGACCTCTGCTACGACGTCACCGCCCAGCTCGGCGTCCGCCATCAGCTCACCCGCGCCGAACTGCGCGGCACCACACTGCACCTGGCGGGCCACGGCTACATCCACCGCGTGGAGACACGGGACGTCACCACCGAACTGGTGCTGCGCGAGCGCGGGAGCGGAGCCGAGCACCGCCTGCCCGTCACCCACGTCGCCACCCCCGGGCTCGGAGCGGACCAGGACCAGGGCCGCTACGCCTACGACCTCGCCGGATTCGAAGCGACCGTCGACTTCGCCTCCGCAGCCGGCGGCGGGCCACTCACCGACGGGCTGTGGGACATCTCCCTCGCCGTCGGTGCCCAGGGCCTGTCGAAGGAGGTGCGGATCGGCAGCAAGCGGGCCGCCGGCACCCCCACCGACGCCGGCACACGCGTCGTCGCCGCCGGCGGAGGACTGCGCGCCGTCACCCTCTACACGACCAAGCCGTACGGCAACGTCACACTCGAACTCGGCGAGGCGAAGCACCGGGTACGGCCTCTGCTGCGCCTCGACGACATCCGCTGGGCCGCCGGCGCCCCCACGACGCTGGAGCTCGGCGGACGCTGCGATCTGGTGGCATACCCTACGCACGCTCTGGTCCTGGCGTTGCACAACGACAACGGCGAGACGGCCAAGTTCCCGGCCCGGCGGGTCCCCGGCACCCGGGACTTCCGGGTCGCCGTGCCGGTGGAGACGCTGCCGGCGGGGATCTGGACGGGCGAACTCCGGCTCGGCACGTGGGACATACCGCTGCCGGCGCTCCCTTCGGGCCTGCCGCCCGCCAAGTGGCGGCGCCGCGCCCTGCCCTGGTACGCCCGGCCGGCCTCTCCCTCCACGGAGCACTTCGCCCTGCGGATCGCGAGGACGGACCTTCTCAGGGCGCTCACCCGCCGCTTCCGGTGACCGCCCCTGCCGGGCTGCGCCCCGGACGGCGGAGCCCGCCCCTTCGGGGCGGTGGGCCGGGGGGAAGCCCGGCATACGGGGGAGGGCGCCCGAAGGGCGCCTGGTGCCGGGCCGCAGCGGCGCCTGGGCGCGACAGGGCAGGTGTCGGCGCCGCGGCGGCCCGGGTTCGGGGGCGGGCCCAAGGGGTCCGCGGCCGTTCAGACCTGGTTGCCGGAGAGCTGTTCCACCGCCCGCAGCAGGGCGGAGTGATCGAGACCGCCGTCGCCCTGGGCGCGCAGCGAGGCGACCAGTTGGGCGACGACCGACCCGGTGGGCAGCACCGCGCCCACGGCACGCGCCGCGTCCGTGACGATGCCCATGTCCTTGTGGTGCAGATCGATGCGGAAGCCCGGCTTGAAGTCGCGGTTCAGGAAGTTGTCCCGCTTGCGGGCCAGCACGGTGGAGCCCGCGAGCCCGCCGCCGAGCACGTCGAGCGCGGCGTCGAGGTCCACCCCGGACTTCTCCAGGAAGACCACGGCCTCCGCGCAGGCCTCGATGTTGACGGCGACGATGAGCTGGTTGGCGGCCTTCACGGTCTGCCCCGAGCCGTGCGGCCCGCACAGCACGATGGTCCTGCCCAGCACGTCGAAGATCGGCCGGGCCGCGTCGAAGTCGGCCTGGTCGCCGCCGACCATGATGGACAGCACCGCCTCGACGGCGCCCGCCTCGCCGCCGGAGACGGGGGCGTCCAGCACCCGGATGCCCTTCTCGCGGGCCGCGGCGGCGAGGTCGATCGAGGTGCCCGGGGCGATGGAGGACATGTCGATCAGCAGGGCGCCGCGGCGGGCGTTCTCCAGGATGCCGTCAGGGCCGTAGGCGACCGCCTCGACCTGGGGGGAGGCCGGCACCATGGTGACGATCACGTCCGCCTCGCGGACCGCCTCGGCGACCGAGCCGGCCGGTGTGCCGCCCGCCGCGGCCAGCCGCTCCAGCTTCTCCGGTTCCAGCGTGTATCCGGTGACGGGGTAGCCGGCCTTGATGAGGTTCTCCGACATCGGCGAGCCCATGATGCCGAGGCCGATCCAGGCGACGCGGGGCAGGCCGGTGCCGGCGCCGGGGGCGGTGGGGTCGGGGGTGCTGCTGGTGGTCATGAGGGTGCCTCTCGCCGGGGTGCTGTTGCTACGTGTGTGGGCGCCGCCGGCGGTCTCAGCGCGCCGACCGCGCCTCGGCGGGCAGCCAGTCGAACGCCGCCGCGCTCGGCCGGTCACCGGGCTTGTACTCGAGCCCGACCCAGCCGTCGTACCCTGCCTTGCGCAGCCGCTCCAGCAGGTCGGCGAGCGGCAGGGAGCCGGTGCCGGGTGCGCCGCGGCCCGGGTTGTCCGCGATCTGCACATGCGCCGTGCGGTCCGTGTAGCGGTCGATGACCGAGGGAAGGTCCTCGCCGTTCATGGAGAGGTGGTACAGATCCATCAGGAAGCGGGCGTTGCCGAGGCCGGTGACCTCGTTCACGCGGTCCACGGTCTCGATGGCCTTGGGGGCGCTGACGATCGGGCAGGCCGGGGACTCCAGGTGGTTGAGGGCCTCGATCAGCAGGGTGGCGCCGATGCGGTCCGCGGCCCTGGCGGCGACCGCCAGGTTCTCCAGCGCCAGGGCGTCCTGCTCGGCCGGGTGGGCGCCGTCGACGCGGTTGCCGTACAGCGCGTTGAGCGCGCGGCAGCCGAGGGACGCGGCGAAGTCGGCGGCCACGTCCACGTTGGCGCGGAACTTCTCGGACTCCGCGCCGGGGATCGAGAGCGCGCCGCGGTCCGGGCCCGGCAGCCGGCCCGCGTAGAAGTTCAGGCCCACCAGACGCACGCCCGCGTCCTCGATGGCACCCCGCAGGGCGTCGAGCTCGGCCCGCCCGGGTGTGGGCGTCTCGACCCAGGGCCACCACAGCTCGACCGCGCCGAAGCCGGCGGCCGCGGCGGCGGCCGGGCGCTCCAGGAGGGGCAGCTCCGTGAACAGGATGGAGAGGTTCACGTCGTAGCGGGGGCCGGTGCCGGTGTCCGGCCCCGGGCGGCCCGGGGGCGGGGTGGCGGGGGCGCCACCCGGGCTGGCGGAGTCGGAGGGGGAGGGCGGGGGGACCGAGGCAGGCGGAGCCATGAGCGGACGGTGCTCCTTCCGTATTTCGGAAGATTTATTCTGCTTCATGGAAGCCTGCCGCCGGGTCTCGTCCCTTGTCAAGGGGTGCCACGCGACACGGACCGTCCGGGCCCACCGCTCCACGAGCCTCGCGAACCACCCCGAATCCGGCCCCGGACCCCGCCGTCGGAAGACGTCGGGGGCCCGGACCTGGCCAGAGCCCGTCGTGTGCCCGGCGCGCCGGGCCCGGGGCGCATAGCCTGCTGCGCGGCGCCGGCGGCACCGCCGAGGACCGGCGCCGCCGTCCCCCGCCGGGGCGGCGCGCGGTGCGGGGCGAGCGGCCCCGCGGGAACGCGGCACCCGGCGCACGGAACGGCATCCGGTTTCCGACGTTGGAGGTACGGCAGTGCGATCGCAAGGATGTGTCCATGGGCGCTGAGACCGTGCAGCGTCCCCGGGGAGCGACCGTGGGAGTGCCCCGGGAGCGGGGCGACGGCGAGCGCCGGGTCGCCCTCGTGCCACAAGTGATCGAAAGGCTCCGCGGCTCGTGCGGCCCGGTGATCGTGGAGTCCGGCGCCGGACTCGGCGCCCTGATCCCGGACGAGCTCTTCGTCGCCGCGGGCGCCACCATCGGCGACCCGTGGGCGTGCGACGTGGTGGTGAAGGTGGCCCCGCCGACCGCCGAGGAGATCGCCCGGCTGCGCCCCGGCGCCGCCCTGATCGGCTTCCTCGCCCCGCTGACCGCCCCGGAGACGACCGGGGCGCTGCGGACGGCCGGCGTCCTGGGCTTCGCGATGGAGTCCGTGCCGCGGATCTCCCGCGCGCAGTCCATGGACGCCCTGTCGTCGCAGGCGAACGTCGCCGGCTACAAGTCGGTGCTGCTGGCGGCGGAGCGCTCCACCCGGTTCTTCCCGATGCTGACCACCGCGGCCGGCACCGTGAAGCCCGCCACCGCCCTGGTGCTCGGCGTCGGCGTGGCGGGACTCCAGGCGCTCGCCACCGCCAAGCGCCTCGGCGCCCGCACCACCGGCTACGACGTGCGCCCCGAAGTCGCCGAGCAGGTGCGGTCGCTGGGCGCCCAGTGGCTCGACCTCGGCATCGAGGCGGCCGGCGAGGGCGGCTACGCCCGCGAACTCACCGAGGACGAACGCGCCGAGCAGCAGCGCCGCCTGGAGGCGGCCATCACCGGCTTCGACGTGGTGATCACCACCGCGCTCGTGCCCGGCCGCAAGGCGCCGACCCTCGTCACCGCGGAGGCGGTGAAGGGCATGCGCCCGGGCAGT
This sequence comes from Streptomyces sp. DSM 116793, assembly GCF_057320905.1. Classification (NCBI taxonomy): domain Bacteria; kingdom Bacillati; phylum Actinomycetota; class Actinomycetes; order Kitasatosporales; family Streptomycetaceae; genus Streptomyces; species Streptomyces sp. DSM 116793. The sequence continues at coordinate 7,646,244 of NZ_CM170494.1, forward strand.
GTGGTCGTCGACCTCGCGGGCGAGAGCGGCGGGAACTGCGCGCTGACCGAGCCCGGCGAGACCGTCGTCAGACACGACGTCACCATCGCCGCACCGCTCAACCTCCCGGCGACGATGCCGGAGCACGCCTCGGAGCTGTACGCGCGCAACGTCGCGGCGCTGCTGGAGCTGATCCTGGACGAGGACGGCGCCGTCGCGCCGGACTGGTCGGACGAGGTCCTTGCCGCGTCCTGTGTCACGAGGGGGGAGTCCTGATGGGGTCGGGCAGTCTGGTGGCGAACATCGCGATCCTGGTGCTGGCCGGGTTCGTCGGCTTCGCCGTCATCTCGAAGGTGCCGAACACCCTGCACACCCCGCTGATGTCCGGAACCAACGCCATCCACGGCATCGTGCTGCTCGGCGGCCTCACCGTGCTCGGCGAGCTGAGGAACCCGTCCGCACTCGACTCCGTCGTCCTGGTGGTCGCGATCACCTTCGGCATGATCAATGTGGTCGGCGGCTTCCTGGTGACCGACCGGATGCTGGGGATGTTCAAGTCCCGGCCGGCGGAGCAGAGGACGAGCGGGGCCGAGCGCGGGCCGGACGCCGGGCGGAAGCCGGACGCCGGTGGGAAGCCGGACTCCGGGCGGAAACCGGACTCCGGTGGGAAGCCGGACTCCGGTGGGAAGCCCGGCACCGGACGGAAGGCGGGCGAGTGATGGACACACTGGCCCGGGTCCTCTACATCATCGCGTTCGCGCTGTTCATCTACGGCCTGTCCGGTCTCACCGGCCCGAAGACGGCGGTGCGCGGCAACAAGACCGCCGCAGCGGGCATGCTGGTCGCGGTCGTCGCCACCCTGCTGAGGGTCGACCACAACTGGGCCCTGATCGTGGTGGGCCTCCTCGCCGGCACGGTGCTCGGCGTGCCCGCCGCGCAGCGGGTCAGGATGACCGCGATGCCGCAGATGGTGGCGTTGTTCAACGGCGTCGGCGGCGGCGCGGTCGCCCTGATCGCGTGGTCGGAGTTCCGCACCTCGGACGGCTTCACCGGCGACGCCGGCTACGTGGTCGTCGCCACCATGTTCGCCGCGCTCGTCGGGTCGGTCTCCTTCTGGGGCTCGCTGGTCGCCTTCGGCAAGCTCCAGGAGATCCTGCCAGGCCGCCCGATGGGGCTCGGCAGGGCCCAGCAGTACGTCAACCTCCTGCTGCTGGCCGCGGCGGTGGCGTGCGCCGTGGTGGCGGGACTCGGCGGGGCCTCGCAGGTGTGGGTGATCCTGGTGCTGGTGCTCGCCGCGGTGCTGGGCGTGCTGGTCGTCATCCCGATCGGCGGCGCCGACATGCCCGTCGTCATCTCCCTGCTCAACGCGCTCACCGGGCTCTCCGCCGCGGCGGCGGGGCTGGCCCTCGACAACACCGCGATGATCGTCGCGGGCATGATCGTCGGCGCGTCCGGCTCCATCCTCACCAACCGGATGGCGGTCGCCATGAACCGCACCATCCCCGCGATAGTGGCGGGCGGCTTCGGCGGCGGGGGCGGTCCCGCACCGGGCGCGGCGGGCGGCATGGAACGCACGGTGCGCTCCACGTCCGCCGCGGACGCCGCCATCCAGATGGCCTACGCCTCCCAGGTGATCGTCGTACCCGGCTACGGCATGGCGGTGGCGCAGGCGCAGCACGCCGTCAAGGACATGGCGAAGCTGCTGGAGGGCAAGGGGGTGGAGGTCAAGTACGCCATCCACCCCGTCGCCGGGCGGATGCCGGGGCACATGAACGTGCTGCTCGCCGAGGCCGACGTCTCCTACGACGCGCTCAAGGAGATGGACGAGATCAACGACGAGTTCGCCCGTACGGACGTCACGCTGGTGATCGGCGCGAACGACGTCACGAACCCCGCGGCACGCACGGATCCGTCCAGCCCCATCCACGGCATGCCGATCCTCAATGTGGACGAGTCCCGGCAGGTCATCGTCCTCAAGCGGTCCATGAGCAGCGGGTTCGCGGGCGTCGACAACCCGCTCTTCTACGCGGACCGCACGTCGATGCTCTTCGGCGACGCGAAGAAGTCCGTCCTGGAGGTGACGGAGGAACTCAAGTCCCTCTGAGCCTTTGTCCGGGGCCGCCCCGGCCCACCTCAGGGGTGTCCGGGGGACTGCGCGATCAGCCACGACGAGACCGTCGGGTCTTGGGGTGCCTCCCACGCCCTTCAGGCAGTGGGGGACGTCCCAAAGGGGCTGTTTCCGTCGTTGCCGGTCCACCGGCGGGTGGGTGGTTGCGCGCGCAGTTCCCCGCGCCCCTTTCGGGGCGCGGCCCTGCGTTGGGGCCGGCCCCGGCCCACCCGGGGGCGCGGGGAACTGCGCGACCGGCCACGACGGGCCGTCGGGTCCGGGGATGCCGTGGGCGCCCGGGTCACCAGGGAAGCGTGCCCTCCGCGTCGAAGTAGCCGCCGGTCGGGCCGTCCGGGCCGATCCGGGCCATCCGCACGATGATCTCGGCACCCTCCTCGACCGTCTGCGTGCCGGTGTTGCCGTTCAGGTCGGTCTTGGTGAAGCCGGGCTCGACCGCATTGATCCGGATGTTCGGGAACGCCTTCGCGTACTGGATGGTGATGACGTTCACGGCCGTCTTGGACGCCGGGTAGGCGACGCCGGGGTAGGTGTGCGTGGGGGTGCCGGGCGTGGTGATCCGGGTCAGCGACGCCAGCCCGCTGCTGACGTTGACCACGACCGGTGCCGCGGACCGCTCCAGGAGCGGCAGGAACGCGTGCAGCACCCGCACCGCGCCGAAGACGTTCGTCTCGAACGTCCGGCGCATGATGTCGGCGGTCACGTCCGCGGGGCCGATGATGCTGTTGCCCGGGCCCCGTTCCTCGACGCCGGCGTTGTTGACGAGGACGTCCAGGCCGCCGTCGGCCTCGATGGTCCGCGCCGCGGCGGCCACCGACGCGTCGTCGGTGGTGTCGAGCACGACGAGCCGCGCGCCCAGCTCCCGGGCGGCCCGGCGGCCCCGCTCGGCGTCCCGGCTGCCGATGTAGACGGTGTGGCCCGCCGCGATGAGCCGGCGGGCGGTCTCGAAGCCGAGACCCTTGTTCGCTCCGGTGATCAGTGTTGTCGTCATGCCGTCCAGAGTGCGGCGCGGCGGCGTGGCCGGCCAGGACCCCGGTCTTCCTGGGACTGCCGGTACCAGGTGGACCGCCCGGCGGCGGGTGCACACTGGCTGCGTGACCACAGGGGAATCGACCGGCAAGCCGGCAGGGGACTTCGGCACGGCGGTGCGGCGCTGGCGGGAGCAGGTCCCCCCGGAGGCGGCCGGGCTGCCCGTCGGCGGTCAGCGGCGCGCGCCCGGGCTGCGCCGCGAGGAGCTGGCGCTGCTGGCCGGGATCTCCGTCGACTACGTCATCCGCCTGGAGCAGGGCCGGGCCACCAACCCGTCACCGCAGGTGGTCGAGGCCCTGGCGCGGGCGCTGCGGCTGTCGGCGGACGAGCGTGCGTACCTGTTCCGGACGGCCGGTCTGGTGGCGCCGGGGCCCGAGGTGGTGCCCGCGTACCTCACTCCGAGCGTCCAGCGGATGCTGGACAGGCTGGCCGGCGTCCCCGTCGGGGTCTACGACGCCACCTGGACGCTGCTGCTGGCCAACCCGTCGTACGCGGCGCTGATGGGCGACCCGTCCGGCTGGCGCGGCCACGAGCGCAACGGCGTGTGGCGCACCTTCCTGGGCCCCCGCTCCCGGGTCCGGCTGAGCCCGCGGGAGCGGCGCGACCTGGAGGCGGCACAGGTGGCCGACCTGCGGGCGACCGCCGCCCGGTACCCGGCCGACCAGGGCCTGAGGGAGCTGATCACGGAGCTGCGCACGAAGAGCGCCAGGTTCGCCGAGCTGTGGGACACGGGCGCCGTCGGCCGGCACGAGGCCGCACGCAAGACCGTCGAACACCCCGAGGCGGGTCCGGTGACGCTGGACTGCGACGTGCTCAGCGTGGCCGGCAGCGATCTGCGCCTCATGGTCTACACGGCCGAGCCCGGCACCCCGGACGGGGAACGCCTCGCGCTCATCACCACCCTCGGCATCCAGAGGCTCACCGGCTGACCGACTGGCCGGCCAGCCGACCGGCCCCGGCAAGTCCGTTAAGGTCGTGTCGGAGCGACCGGGGCACACTGCGCGGCGATGCGGCCCAACGCCCGCAGGGGAACGGCCCGGATGTGCCCTCTCACGCAGGGACTGAGAGAACGCGCAGGTCGCAGTGAGGATCCTGGGGGCACCGTGCGATTGACAGTGGAGTTCACGACCGAACCCTTCGACCTGGACGAGCCGCCCGGCCACGCCCTGGTCGCCCGCGAGGTCATCGAGGCCGCGGACCTGGACGCCGTCGACGTCGGCCCGTTCGGAAACACCGTGGAGGGGGACGCGCCCGCCGTACTGGGCGCCATCGACACCCTGCTGCGCCGCACCCTCGACGCGGGCGCCACCCGCGTCTCGCTCCAGGTCAACGTCGTCGCGGAGGCGGGCCGTTGACCGGCCGCACCGACGACCCGTTCGCCCGGGCCGTGAAACCGCTGGTGGACGCCATGGGCGGCGAGATGCTGCCGCCCGCCCAAGCCGCCGCCGACGACATCGTGCTCTCCTGGCAGGGCAGACAGGTCGTGGCCGTCCGGCTGCCCCAGCTCGCCGACTCCCTCGACCGCATCCTCACGGCACTGGAGCGCGAGCACGGTCCGCTCGCGGACCTCGACCGCAGGACGAAGCAGAAGGTCGTACGGCACCTGGAGGCACGCGGCGCGTTCGCGGTGCGGCACGGCGTGGAGACCGTCGCGAGTGCTCTGGGCGTGAGCAGGTTCACCGTGTATAACTACGTGCGTTCCCAAGAGGAGCAGCGGGCTAAAGGCAGCGGTGATCCGCAGTGACTCAGGGCCCTTCACCTGCGGAAACAGCCGAGCAGTTAGCCGTGGCTGTCATGTCCATGCAACCCGAGGGATCGGCTCCGTCTACTCGCGTACCTAGAAGAGGCTGACGGTCCACCAAGGCCCCGAAGACAGCCAAGGGCGCGCCCGCTGCTGGCACAGCAAGAGTCCGGGGCAACGGTTCGTAGGATCCCTCTGCCTTGGTAGGGGCCCCGTTCCAACCCGGAGGCCCCGCACTGTGCGGAGGCCTCGGGCTGCCGCCAAGTGATTTCATCTTGGTGGGCGCGGGCAACTAGGAACCATGGTCTCCAAAGGGCTCATCCTACGTCTCGGGCAGGCGATGAGGGCCAGTGACACGTAGGCTCGCGCCTTCGTGTAGTAGCCAAATACCACGTCGTTCCCAGGGGTCTGACCGAGCGTTGAGCGCGGGGCATAGTAACCAGTCCTTCAGCTCGAATGGGGGGTACTTGGCCGGTGCTTCACCCCTTCGGACCTGACCATCCGTATGAGCACGGCCGGTGTACTTGTATGCGTGCCAGTGGGTTGTCACCGTGGCTGGCTCCTGGTGCTGAGCTGGAGGAAGGGCAGAAAGCTAGCGCGACCCACTGACATCAGGGGTACTGACGCGCGACACGCTGAAGTCGGTCACCCATAGCGACTTGGTCGAGTTGAAGGAGGGCACCCAACAGGTACTTTCGGGCCTCTTTCACCGCGATGGCGGGTGTAGAGAACAGTTGTGCTGGCGTCAGTCCCTCGCGCATGGCTGGATCGACGATGGCCTGTTCGAGCACTTCACTGGCCACCTGCTCAGCCACCCATTGGCGGGTACGTTCCTTGAGTGCGAACGTCAGATGTAGGGAGGTGCTGCCCCCACTGGCGTGGGGGGAGTGAAGGTAGCCGCGGGGTAGCCAGAACACGTCTCCGGGGCGCAACGTGTACTCCTGAGCAGGCGGTGTGTTGGCCAGATACATGCGCTCCTGGTGCGTGAATCCACGCTCCAAGAAGTTCCCGTGTTCGGTCATGGGGTTGTCGACGACCGGCGGGTGAATCGGCCACGTCTTCTGACCAGCGACTTGGACGATCAGCGTCACATACGGGTCGTAGTGGTACCTAAGCCCGTGCGACCCACCAGGAGTCATGTAGGCGTTGACGTGGACGAGGCAGCCCGTTTCCCGGGCAAGGGATGGGACTGCTGCATGATCGGGTGACAGCGGGGGTCTATGCAGCCAGTGCTGCAGGTGGGGTCATGATGATCTCGTACTCGACGGGGGTCAAACGGGCCAGGCGTCTCTGGCGTCGGCGCCGGTGGTAGGTGCGCTCTATCCACGTCACGATCGCGGTCCGCAACTCCTGACGGGTGGCCCAGGTACGGCGGTCGAGGACGTTCTTCTGCAGCAGCGCGAAGAAGCTTTCCATCGCAGCGTTGTCGCCCGCTGCGCCGACCCGACCCATCGAGCCGGCCAGTCCGTGGCGGACGAGAGCGGCGACGAATTTCCGTGACCGAAACTGCGAGCCGCGGTCCGAATGCACCACGCACCCGGCCACCTGGCCGCGGCGGGCGACGGCGGACTCCAACGCGGCCACGGCGAGGCGGGACTGCATGCGGGCGTCGATGGAATAGCCCACGATGCGCCCCGAGAAGGCGTCCTTGACGGCGCACAGATAGAGCTTGCCCTCGCCGGTGGTGTGCTCGGTGATGTCCGTGAGCCACAACCGGTTCGGCCCGTCGGCGGTGAAGTCGCGCCGCACCAGGTCATCGTGGACCGGCGGCCCAGCCTTGGCGTTCTTGCCGCGGCCTTTGCGCTTGCCGAAGGCGCTCCACCAGCCGTTGTCCCGGCAGATCCGCCAGGCGGTCCGCTCGGCCATCGGCTCACCGGCAGTACGGGCCTCGTCGAGCAGGAACCGGTGACCGAACTCGGGATCGTCGCGGTGTGCGTCGAAGAGGGTATTGGCCCGATACGCCTCGGCCAGCTCGGCGTCGGTGACCGGGCAGGCCAGCCACCGGTAGTAGGGCTGGCGTGCCAGCCTCAGCACCCGGCACGTCACCGCCACCGGCACCCGGTGAGGGGCATCGGCGGCGGCCAGCTCGCGGACGAGCGGGTACATCATTTTGCCGGCAGGTTCGCCTGTGACAGATACGCCGCTGCCCGCCGGAGCACCTCGTTCTCCTGCTCCAGCAACCGGATCCGCTTACGGGCCTCGCGTAGCTCGGCCGCCTCGCCCGACGTCGTTGCGAGCCTGGCGCCCTCGTCGGTGTCGGCGCGGCGCAGCCACTTCGAGAGCGTGATCGGGTGGACGCCGAAGTCGGCGGCGATCTGTTCCAGCGTGACGCCGGGCTCGCGGTTGCGCGCGACCCGCACGACGTCCTCGCGGAACTCCTTCGGATACGGCTTGGGCACTGCAACATCCTTCCAGGCCGCCTCTCAGCAAGCCAGGTCAGGTGTCACCCAACCCTGCAGCAGTCCCCTTTGACTCTGCGCTGGCTGATGCGGGGACGCCGCTTCGGCAGCAGGTGAGCCAGCACAGTTTGCCCGATGGCGCTGACGGTCGTGACCCGCTTGTCGGGTGGTATGGCGTGGGCGGTGATGGTGTGGTTGCGAGCGCTCTCCAGTGCGATGAGGAAGCTGGCGCGGTCTGGGTCGGTTCCCGGGACGGACTCCACTGCCTCCACCATCGCGGCCCGCAGTGCTTGGTAGAGCGCGAGCTGGGCCCACAGTTCCTGCTCCAGTCCGACCGGGTCCGTGGAGCGCAGGACCCGCCCGTCGAGCAGAGTGTGGCGCAAGGCGTAGTAGGCCGACTCGATCTCCCAGCGCTCGTGATAGAGGCGGGTCAGGATGTCGGCGGGATCCCGGCGGTGGTCGAGCAGGGTGGTGGCCAGCCTGTAGTGGTCGGACAGCCGGATGCCGCCGCTGGTGACCAGCGTGAGGTCGGCATCGATGACGCGGACTTTGAGTGTGCCCAGCCGGGTGAGGTAGGAGCCATCGGGCAGTACAGCCAACACGGCCGGGCGACGGCGCGGCGTGAGCCGGATCAGGAACTGGGCGCCGGTGCCGGACACGGAGGCCAGAAAGTCGTTGGTGTCGAAGGCCCGGTCGGCCAGCAACAGCATCCGCGGTGACAGGAGGTTCAGCAGCTTGTCTGCATAGAAGACCTCTCTATGACACGTGGGACCGAAAACCGCTCCCAGCAGGCCACGGGTACCGGTCTCGCACAGGGTCATCAGCTGCACGATCGGGTAGCCGGCCCACCCCAGCCGGCTTCCCGGTCGGCGTCCCAGCCAGCCATGGTTTCGTTCCTGGTCCGGGGCCCTGACAGAACTGCACCCGTCGAAGGCGACCGTGCGCCAGCGGCGATAGCACACTCCTGGAGTCCTGGGCTGTGCCAGCGGACCCGCCAGGACCTCGAACAAAGATCTCAACGGGGCGGCACCAAGGCGACGACGCAGATCACGAAGAGCCTTTTCGCTGGGGCGGTACGAACCGGAGGTCCGCGAGCCGGCCACCAGCTTGTCCCAGACCCGCCTGTATCCCACAGAGGGGAACAGCGCCAACGCGAGCATGAAGTACACCCCGACACGCGAGGGCAGCCGCCGCAGCCGCTTCTGCCGCGTTCGCGTCTCCTCAATAATCGCGTCGACAAGTTCGGCGGGGATGAAACGGGTCAGCTCACCTAGATGCCCCGGCAGGAAGACGGCATCGCGGGCGGAATCGGTGTGAGCGGGTGCCATGGTGGCACACTGATCACGCAACGGGGACCTCTCACAGCAGGAAGATCTTGGTCGATCTCTGCCCTACCAGAGGTCCCGTTCCATCAGCACCGCTAGCACGCGTACAGCGAACCGGGCTTGACGAGCCGAGCCGCATTCTTAACTACGCGGCATTGCACCGGCCCCGGCTGATCTACCGCATCCACCTCGACCGCGGCCCAGCCAAAGGCCGGCGCAAGGGCTTGACCGAGAGCGACTACGCCCGCCTGCTGGACGCCGCACACCAGCAGCTCGGCGGTCCGATCGTCCTGGTCTGGGACAATCTGAACACGCACGTCAGCCGCACCATGCGGCAGCTGGTCGACGCTCGATTATGGCTGACCGTCTACCAGCTGCCGCCGTACGCACCCGAGTTCAACCCGGTCGAGGGCGTGTGGTCACACCTGAAACGGTCCCTGACCAACCTCACCAAACACAGCCTCGACCAGCTCACCGTGCTGGTGAAGACCCGGCTCAAACAGATGCAGTACCGACCCGGCCTCATCGACGGTCTCACCACCAAGACCGGCCTCGACTTCCAACCGCCGTAACTCCAGCCATGAAGATCTCTAGCGGTAGTTCGTTAATTCCGGCAGTAGAGGTCAAGTCTGTGTCCCGTAGTGACGGCGTCGATCAGGGCCTGGAGCTCGGAGGGTGGGGCTTTGTCCGTCCAGGCTTGCCACCACCGGTTGAGGGTGATGGCGGGGGTGAGCCAGGAACGGATGGCCCGTAACGCTCTGGGCCAGCAAGGCTGTTGGGACCGGTGGGGTTTGGCTGGGCCCCCTCTCTGGCCCCTCGTCGGGGTACGGGTCCGGCGCGGTGGCATCCAGGGGTCCGGGTGGGGCGAACCAGTGGTCCCAGCAGAAGGAGAAGGCGCAGTTGACCAGGGTCTGATGGCGGCGGATGGCGCGGTCGGAGCGGACTTGGAAGTCGGCCCAGCCGAGTTCGTCCTTGACCTGCTTGTAGCTCTGCTCGATCCACGGGCGCAGGCCGTAGAGGCGGATGATCTCGGTGAGGCCGGCCGGCGGGTGCGGGCTGCTGGCGGCGTGGGGTGCGTCGGGGTGGGGCAGGTTGGTGGCCAGGTACCAGGTGGCCTTCTCGGGCAACGTGGCCGGGTCGGTGGTGGCCATGACCAGGCGGCAGGGTGAGTCGGGGCCGTAGCCGCCCAGGCAGGCGTCAGCGGCCCACCAGGTCTCGGTGTGCCCGTCGCGGAAGTGACGCTCCACGGGCGTCCAGTCGCCTGGACTCTTGGCATCCTTCCAGGTCAGGGAGTGGGCGGCCTCGATGGGGGTGTGCGGCTGGTCGGCCGGAGCCCAGGTGCCGCGGTGCGGCTTGAGCGCGACCACGTAGGCCAGGCCGGCGTCGCGCAGTGCAAGGTACCAGTCGTCGCTGACCGAGTAGGCGCAGTCGGCGACCACCGCCCGGCAGCCGAAGCCCGCCTCCTTCCCGCGGGCCGCGAGGGCAGCGGCCAGCTGCGGTTTCGTACGGAAGGCCGGATCCGAGCGGCCGCGGGCGAAGTGATGGGCGGGCGTGTAGGGAGTCGCGTGCAGTGGGTAGTACACGCGGCCGTCGGTCCACACCGTGGTTACCGTGACGATGCCGTTGTCCGTCTTTCCTAACCGGCCCAGCCACTGCCGGCCCACATGCGCAGTGGCCGTGCCGTCCTTGCGGTCCCCGGAGTCGTCGATCACGATGACCCCGCCGTCGTGTGGAGCCGTCGCCGGTTGCTCGCGCAGCAGTTCAAGCCGCCGGTCGTTGATCTGCTCGGTCTCCCAGGGGGACTCGGACAGGAAGAACTGCAGCCGCTGCACCCCCGGCATCCCCGCACCGGCCACCGGCTCCGCGCCTGCCAGGCAGGTGATCGTCTTGTTCCGCTCCCGTGGCGCCAGCAGCCCGGTCAGGTACTCGCGAAACCCCCGCCGCTGGGCCAGGCTGAAGAAGAGGTCGTCGAACCGGGCCGCGTACTCCTCCAACGGCCCCGGCGCAGGCGGACACGGACGGCGCGCGGTCATCTGCAGCCCCTAGAAACGGCAGTCGACTTCTACCACCGGCCTACGACCAACCCGCCCTGCCGTCAACCCACGCCACCACCGGAATTAACGAACTACCGCTAGACGAAGGGAACGACGTCATGAAGGGGCGAGGACCCTAGGGAGCAGGCGAAGGGCACTTAGGGCGCCCGTGCGCCCACGGTGCGCCGGAAAGGGGCCGCGGGACTGTGCCGATATGCGGCTCCGCCGCGCGGGCGCGGGCAACCCACTACCGGCCGGTGGTCCGCATGCGACAGCGCCTGCCCTCCGGACCCCTACCGGGGCGCGGCCCCGATCCGGAGGCGCGGGGACCCGCGGCGGAATTCAACAAAGTGTTGACGATCCCTGGTCGGGGGTATGGGATGGACGCAGCCCAGCCCGTCCCGTGAACCTGGCCGGAGGCCACCGTGATGACGTCTGCGCAGGGCCCCACCGGGCCCGCCCGGGGTACACCCGCGGGGCTCGCGCGGCTGAACGCCCTCCCCGCGGACGCCGCCACCACCGTGCTTTACGGCGTGTGCTCCTCGACCGCCTGGACGCGCGCCCTGCTCGACGCGCGACCGTATCCGACCGTCGACGCCCTGCTCGCCGCAGCGGACGCCGCCACCGCCGCGCTGACCCGCACCGATCTGGCCGAGGCGATGGCGGGGCACCCGCCGATCGGCCGGCCCGCACCGGGCGACGCCGTCTCGGCCCGCGAGCAGGCGGGCATGGCCAGCGCGTCCGAGCGGCTGAAGGCGGAGGTGCTCGCCCTCGACCTGGCCTACCAGGAGAGGTTCGGGCACGTCTTCCTGGTCTGCGCCACCGGCCTGGGCGCCGAGGAACTGCGGGACGCCCTCACGGCCCGGCTCGGCAACCCCCCGGCCCGGGAGCGCGAGATCGTCCGCGCCGAGCTGGGAAAGATCAACCGGATCCGTCTGACCCGGCTCGCGGCGGCCGGAGAGGAGAGCGCGTGACCACCGGCAGCACACCCCCGCGGGACCCGCACGCCACACCGGCCCCGCACACCACCCGGGTCGCGGGCGCCACGGTGTCCACGCACGTCCTGGACACCGCGGCGGGCCGCCCCGCGGCGGGCGTGCCGGTCACGCTCGCCGCCCGCCCCGGCGACGGCGCCGCCTGGACACCGGTGGGCGCCTCCCGCACCGACGCGGACGGCCGGTGCCGGGACCTGCCCGCGCCGCCGCCCGGCACCGCCCAGGTCCGGCTCACCTTCGACACCGGCAGCCACGCCGTAGGCCGCGCGGGGGACAGCGGTGCGTTCTTCCCGGAGGTGACGGTCGCCTTCGCCGTCGCACCGGGGGAGCGCTACCACGTTCCACTGCTGCTCAGCCCGTTCGGCTACTCCGTCTACCGAGGGAGCTAGCGAGGACATGACCACCGACTCCCGCGCCGCCGGCGCCCACCCCACCGACACCGACAGCGGCACCGCCCCGCCGTCCGCGGGCGAACGGCCCGTGCTGCTCGGGCAGAACCAGTACGGCAAGGCGGAGAACCGCGTGGTGCGGATCACCCGCGACGGCGCCACCCACCACATCAAGGACCTGAACGTCTCCGTCGCCCTCTCCGGCGACATGGCGGACGTGCACTACTCCGGCTCCAACGCCCACGTGCTGCCCACCGACACCACCAAGAACACCGTGTTCGCCTTCGCCAAGGAGCACGGCATCGAGTCCGCCGAGCAGTTCGGCATACACCTGGCCCGGCACTTCGTCACCTCCCAGGACGCCATCCACCGGGCCAGGATCAGGATCGAGGAGTACGCCTGGGAGCGCATCGAGATCTCCCGTGACCCGGAGCGCGGCCCCGGCGCGCACGCCCACGGCGCGGAAGCGCCCGTCGCAGACACCGCCGCCGCGGACACCCCCGGCGGCGCGGCCGGCCCGCCGGGCCCCGGCGGAGCGGACGCCGCCCCCGCCCCGCACTCGTTCGTCCGCGGCGGCCGGGAGACGCGCACCACCCAGGTCACCTTCGACGGGGACAGCTGGGAGGTCGTCTCGGGACTGCGCGACCTGACCGTCATGAACTCCACCGACTCGGAGTTCCGGGGCTACACCAAGGACCGGTACACGACCCTCCCGGAGGCGTACGACCGCATCCTCGCCACCCGGGTCACCGGCTGCTGGCGGTTCGGCTGGATGGGCGGGGAGCCGGCGCCCGACTGGGACGCGTCGTACCGCGAGGCCAGGAAGCACCTCCTGCGAGCCTTCGCTCAGACGTACTCACTCTCCCTCCAGCAGACGCTGTACCAGATGGGAGCCCGCATCATCGACCACCGGCCGGAGATCGACGAGGTGCGGTTCTCGCTGCCCAACCAGCACCACTTCCTCGTCGACCTCGAACCCTTCGGCCTCACCAACGACAACGAGGTCTACTTCGCCGCCGACCGTCCCTACGGCCTGATCGAGGGCACCGTGCTGCGCGCGGGCCGCGAGGCCCGCATCCCCGCCGACCTGACCAACCTCTGACCCCGCCCGCCGAGGCCCCGGGCGTCGGACCGCCGGTACGGGGCACCCGTCCGGCACGCGAGAGAAATGAGGACGCACGCACCCATGGCACCCACGGCACCCCAGCGCCTCGTCATCGAGAACTGCGCGATCGCGACCGTCGACGCCCAGGACACCGAGTACGCCTCGGGGCATGTGGTCATCGCGGGGGACACCATCGAGGCCGTCGGCCCGGGCCCCGCGCCGGCCGGCCGGGACGGGGCCGCCCGCCGGATCGACGGCACCGGGCACCTGCTCACCCCGGGTCTGGTCAACACCCACCACCACTTCTACCAGTGGCTCACCCGGGGCCTGGCCACCGACCACAACCTCTTCGACTGGCTCAGCGCGCTCTACCCCGTCTGGGGCCGGATCGACGAGCAGATGGCCCACGCCGCCGCGCAGGGCTCGCTGGCGATGATGGTCCGCGGTGGCGTCACCACCGCCGTGGACCACCACTACGTCTACCCGAGGGGCGCCGGCGACCTGACCGGCGCGATCGTCCGGGCGGCGGCCGGGCTGGGTGTCCGCCTCACGCTGGCCCGCGGCTCCATGGACCTCGGCGAGTCGGACGGCGGGCTGCCGCCGGACTTCGCCGTGGAGTCCCTGGACGGCGCGCTCGCCGCCACCGAGGAGGCCATCGGCACCCACCACGACCCGTCGCCCGACGCCATGACGCAGATCGCCGTGGCGCCCTGCTCGCCGTTCTCCGTCTCCACCGAACTGCTCAGGCGGAGCGCCGAGCTCGCCCGTCGCAGGGGGGTGCGGCTGCACACGCACGGCTCGGAGACGGTGGAGGAGGAGAAGTTCTGCCACGAGCGGTTCGGCATGGGCCCCACGGACTACTTCGAGAGCACCGGATGGCTCGGCGGCGACGTGTGGATGGCGCACTGCGTCCACATGAACGACTCCGACATCGCGGCGTTCGCCCGCACCGGCACGGGTGTCGCGCACTGCCCATCGTCCAACGCCCGGCTCGCCGCCGGCATCGCCCGGGTGCCCGACCTGCTCGCCGCGGGCGTCCCGGTCGGCCTCGGCGTGGACGGCACCGCCTCCAACGAGGCCGGCGAACTCCACACCGAGCTGCGGAACGCCCTGCTCGTGAACCGCCTCGGGCCGCACCGGGAACGGGCCCTCGGCGCCCGGCAGGCGCTGCGGCTCGGCACCCACGGCGGCGCGGCGGTGCTCGGTCGCGCCGACCGGATCGGCTCCGTGGAGCCCGGCAAGCTCGCCGATCTCGTGCTGTGGCGGATGGACACCCTCGCGCACGCCTCCATCGCCGACCCGGTCACCGCCCTCGTCTTCGGCGCCCCGGCGCCCGTCACGCTCTCCCTCGTCGGCGGCCGGCCCGTCACCGAGCACGGCCGCCTGCTGGGCGTCGACGAGGACGCCGTCGCGCGGGCCACCCGGGACGAGGCGCGGCGCCTCGCGCGCCTCGCCGGGCTCGCCTGAGCACGCGCCAGGACCCGGCCGGAGGGGATGGCCTGCGGCCCTCGGGTGTGGACGGCCTCCGCGCCCGGAGCTCCCGGGAGGTGCGGGTACGCGGCGCGCGCCGCACCTCCCTGGACGCCTCCCGTCCGGTCCGGGCCCCCGGAAGGAAGACGGTCAACTGCCTGTCGGCGATGTGTCGTCGACTGGCGGGATAAGGTGTCCGCTGCCAATCCGACGCGCGATCGGTCAGGTCAACGCTCCGTCCGACGGGAGTTCAACTTGTTCGATCTCTCCGGCAGGTGCGCCATCACCGTGGCGATCACCACGATGTCCCGGGCCGTCTCGCCTGGCGAGGCCGTTCCGCCCCGGCGGAGGGCTGCCGGCCGAACGGCGTTCGAACCATGAGCGACTACGAACCGCCCGGCGATGGCGACCTGCGCGGCGCGGGCCGGTTCCTGTGGTGGCTGGTGAGCGGTCAGCGATGGCGGGTCCTCCTCGCGGCGGCGCTCGGCACCCTCTGGATGCTCGGTCTGGCAGTGCCGCCGTACGTACTCTCCTTCGCCATCGACGACGGTCTGCGGCACCGGCGGTTCTCGTCGCTCGTCGGCTGGGTTCTGGTGCTGTCGGCGATGGGCGTGCTGCATGCCTACGTGCCATCGCGTGGCACCGTACGATGACCAAGGTCCGCATGGACGGAGCCTTCCGGACGCTGAACGCAGTAGTCGAACGGTCCACGAAGCTCGGCGCCAGTTCCGTCAGCAAGGTGTCGGCCGGTGAAGTGGCCACGATCGGCATCGGTGACGTGTGGGTGATCAGCACCAGTCTGACCGTCGTCGGTCCCGGGGTGGGCGCGGTCATCGCCTACATCGTGGTGGCCGTACTGCTGCTGAACATCTCGCCGTTGATCACGCTGATCGTCATGCTGGGGGCGCCCGTGGTCGCGGTGCTCGTGGGGCCGCCGCTCGGACGGCTGCGGCAGGTGGGCTCGGTCTACCGAGCTCGGCAGGGCGAGCTGACGACCTCGCTGGTCGACATCGTGCAGGGGTTGCGCGTTCTCAACGGAATCGGCGGGAAGGATCTGTTCGCCGCGCGTTACCTGCGCAGCTCCCGGGAGCTGCGCGACGAGGGCTACCGGGTGGGGGCCGTCTCCAGCTGGATCCCCTCCCTCGGTGCCGGCCTGCCACTGATCTTCCTGGCAGTCGTCACGTGGCTGGCCGCGCGGATGGCCTCCGAGCGCACCATCTCGGTCGGCGACCTGATTGCTGTGTACGGCTACGTCGCCGTCCTCGTCATCCCCATCGCGGAGCTGATCGAAAGCGGATCGAACCTCTCCCAGGCCGTGGTGTCCGCCCGGCGGGTCATAGCTCTGCTCCGCTTGGGGCGGGACGCCGCGGGCAGGACCGAAGCCGTGTGCGGAAAGGGACCCGCGGGTCCCGCGGACCTGCACGACCCGCAGTCCGGAATCGAGGTCGCCACCGGCCGGCTGACCGCCCTGTCGGGTGCGCGACCGGCGGATACCGCGGGCATCGTCGACCGCCTGGGACGGTTCAGCCGGTCAGAGGCGACCTGGGGCGGAATCCGCCTCGACAGCATCGCCATCCAGCGCTTCCGTGCACGTGTCCTGGTCGCGGAGAACGAGGCGGACATCTTCGCCGGCACCCTGGAACACATCGTCACCGGCGACCTGGCCGCACGGGGCTCCGGTGACGTCAACAACGTCACCGTGAGCATGCGCGATGCCGTACCGGACATACTCATCGCCATTCTCCAGGCACTGTTCGTCATCGTCGCCGTCTTCCTCGTGGATCCACTGCTCGGTGCCTGCGGAGTGGTCGGCCTGCTCGGCATCGTGGTGGCGACCCGCTGGTATCTGAGGCGCGCTCGGAGCGCCTACCTCGCCCTGGGAGAGGCCAACTCGGTCCTCGCCGACGTCCTGGTCAGTACCGTTCAGGGAGCGCGTACCGTCGAGGCGCTGCGCCTTCGGCAACGCCGCCTGGAGGCGAGCGCCGAGGCCATCGGGCGATCCCGGGAGAGCCGCCTGCGTGCCCTGGCGCTCCGCACGGTGCTGTACCCGACCATCGACGTCTCCTGCGTCCTGCCGCTCGTCGCGGTCCTGCTCGTCGGCGGCGCACTGTACGACCACGGCACGATCAGCCTCGGTGCGGTGGTCACCTCCGCCTTGTACCTGCGGCAGCTCGCCGGTCCTCTGGAGACGATGCAGATCTGGATCGATCAGCTCCAGATCAGCGCGGCGTCATGTGCGCGGCTCGAAGGGCTCGGCGACCTCCCGCGCTCGCACCCGGCGCCCGCGGCCGAACCCGCGAACGACCGGATCGACGTCGACCATGTCCGTTTCGCCTACGGCGCCGGGCATGATGTCCTGCACGGCGTCGACCTGGAGGTGCGGCCGGGAGAGCGCCTTGCCATCGTCGGACCGTCGGGCGCGGGAAAGTCCACGCTGGGCCGCCTCCTGGCCGGAATCGAGCACCCGGACACCGGCTCCGTGACCGTGGGCGGCGTGCCGGTCTCGGACCTGCCGCCGGAGCAGCTGCGACGCCACATAGCCCTGGTGACCCAGGAACACCACGTGTTCCACGCGTCCGTCCGTGACAACCTGCTGATCGCCGAACCGCAGGCGTCCGACGCCGAGCTCCTCGCCGCACTCCACGCGGTCGGCGCCGTCTGGGCGGACGAACTGCCGGACGGCCTGGACACCGAAGTCGGAACCCCGGGGTACCGGCTCGACAGCGCCCAGGCCCAGCAGCTGGCCCTGTCCCGCGTCGTGCTCGCGGATCCTCACACCGTCGTTCTCGACGAGGCCACCGCCCTGCTGGACCCGACGACGGCTCGTGACACCGAGCGCGCGCTTTCGGCCGTACTCGAAGGCCGAACGGTCCTGGCCATCGCCCACCGGCTGCACACGGCACACGACGCCGACCGGGTGGCCGTCATGGAAGGGGGCCGGCTCACCGAACTGGGACACCACGACGCCCTGGTCGCGGCTGGGGGTGCATACGCACGCCTCTGGAACTCCTGGCACGGCGAGCGCGGACCACAAGGGCCGGCCACCCTCGTCCATCGCCAGGCCCAGCGGAACCAGTGAGCGGCGCCGGGAACTGCGCGGGAAATCCCACCGGTGGGTGGCCGGGAACGAAACGCCACGGGGCGGACCCGCGCGGGTCGGGGACGGAGACGGCGGCCCGGATGCCCGAGATCACTGGGCCGCCGTCCGTCTGCGCTACGGCCTGCCCGTCAGCCGATGTGGTACGGGTCGCCGTAGACGTGCCAGTCCAGCGGCGGATCCAGATTGAGATTGCCCGCGTCCAGGAAGACCCGCTGCTCGGTGTCCACCCGGCTGGTGTCCGAGTGTGCCTCCTCCTGCTTCATCGCCCAGACCCGGGCGTCCAGGAAGGCGTTGAGGTAGGCGACCTCGTCACCGCCGTCCGCGGGGGTGCTCGCCTGCTCCAGGGCGCGCTGCCGGATCGCACCGAAGCTGGTCGGGTCGTCCCCGCCACCGTGCATCACGATGGCGTCGTAGTACGCGAACTGCCCGAGGACCCCGAGCCCGTCCTCCTTGCCCTGGCTGACCGCGGGGTTGAAGTACACCCGGTCCCGCTCGTCGTTCTGGGCCTGCTGGAACGCCTCGTCCTGCGCGGCCTCCCGCCAGGCGTCGGTGAACCCGGGGTCGAGACCGTCGTGCGAGTCGGAGCCGTCCACCTCGCGCAGGGCGGGCAGGAAGGGCGCGAGCGGGTTGTCCGGCACCCGCTCCGTGTAGAGCTCGACCAGCTCCAGCATGTCGTGGGTGCCGGAGCAGAAGCCGATGATGCCCGCGGTGTAGCCGCGGCCGTCGCCGATGTCCTCGATGTAGCCGTACTGGGCCTTCCAGTCCAGTGAGGAGTTCTCCGCGCTGGAGACCAGCTGCATCGCGATCTCCTTCTTCTCCGGGTCGTCGAGTCCGCCGGCCGCGGCAGCCGCGGAGCCGCGGCCCTCCGCGCTCGCGGACTGGCCGGCCAGCAGCGCGGCCGGCCCGGCGACCAGCGCGGCGCCCATCAGGGTGAGCATCGCCCGCCGACGGGGGCGGTGGGTGTGGGGGGAGTGCACGTGACCTCCATGAGGGGGTGGGTCGTGCCGGTGCGTGGGGCGCACCGGTGGGTCGTGCCGTACGCGTGGCGAGCCGCGTGCCGCGGCCGCGCCACACTGTTAGGAAGGTTTCCTACCAGAGTTTGGGGCGCGACGCCTACCCGTCGGGGGGCGGGAGTTGGGAGCGAGCGGCGGTCCGGCGGACCGCCAGCGCCCGGCGCGCCCTCGTCCGCCGGACCCACAGCCGTCCACCGGACCCACAGCCGTCCACCGGATCCTCAGCCGTCCACCGGACTCACAGCCGTCCATCGGATCCTCAGCCGCTCACCGGACCCCCGGACGCCACCGGGCCCTCAGCCGTCCAGCACGTCCGGGTCGGTGGCGAGCTTGCGGAGGAAGCCGTGCGGGTCGGGGACCATCCGGCGTTCCGTCAGGTCCAGCAGCCCGCCGAGGGCCGTGATCTCCGCGGCGATGGTGCCGTCGGTCTTGGTAAGGGTCTGCACGATCCGGAAGGTCTTGCCGGCGCCCCACTCGAACCGGCACGTCATCGCCGTCTCGTCACCCGCCCGCAACTCCTTGAGGAAACGGATGGTGGTCTCCAGGGCCACCGGCCCCACCCCCCTGCCCACCAGGTCCTGCTGCCGGATGCCGGCCGCCGCGAGGATCGACCAGCGGGCGTGCTCCGCGTACTGGAGGTACACGCTCTGGTTGAGGTGGCCCTGGGTGTCGGTCTCATAGCCGCGGACCGTGATCGGCACGGAGAAGGGCGGCCGGGGCGCGGGGGACTCGGGGCCGGTGGTCGGCTGGGACATGCTGCTCTCCTCGGTATGGCGAGAGGCGGCGCGGGAGGTGCCGCTGCTGGTTTCTGAGCGCTTGCTTATCTTAGGCGCCGCGTGTGAGCGCCCGGTATCGCGCCGTCGTCGGTCATGCCCGGCGGGGCGAGGCCAGCAGGAAACGGGCGCCGGTCGTGCGGTCGGTGTGCTCGCCGGGCTGCCAGCCCGCGCGCTCCAGGGCGGCGGCGCAGGCGCGGAGTTGGGCGGCGGTCGGCGCGTGGACGGCGACGGCCTCCGGCTGGGGCGTCGGTGTCACCCGGTAGCCGCCGGTGCCGGCGACGGCGGGACGGCACCCGGCCGACTCCAGCGCCAGGGCGGCGGCCCGTACCAGGTGCGTCCGCTCCCAGCCGCAGGGGCGGTCGGTGGCGGCGTCCGGGTGCGTCATCCGGCGCAGTTCGATCAGCCCCTGCCAGGCGCTGCGCACCTGCCGGGCCCGCTCGGGGCTCTCGTCCGGCGCCGGCTCGTCCCCGGTGCGGGCGGCGAAGACGGCGTCCGCGGAGTCGGTTCCGGGGGCGGGGGCCGGGCCGGGGCCGGGCCCGCCCCGGGCGGCTTGCTCCGCTCGGGCTGCGGGACGCGGCCGGGTGGCCGCCTGCCGGGTGCGGTGGCCCTCCGGGGTGAGGAAGGTGTCGTTAGGCGGGCGGGGGTGGCGGAAGGCGAGGCCGAGGCGGACCAGTGCGGCGAGCTGGCCCGCCGGGCCGCTGAGGCGGCCCGTCTGCGGGTCCGCCGCCTCGATGATCCGCCGCTGCGCGGCGCTCGGCACCTTGGCCACCGGCTCCTCCCGCCCCTTGGTTCCTCCGCGGTGTGCCGAGGCCCCGGTCCGTCCCGCGCCCGCACCGGGTCCCTCCGGCGGTCCGCCGACGACCTCGGTCCGTCCCGTGGTCCGTCCCGTGGTCCGTCCCACCCCGGCACCTTTCAGGCTACGGCCGGGGACTGACGTTCCAGCCGGAGATCACCGGCCGGTCGTGCTCCGTGCTGAGGGTGCACACCGTGCCCGTCGCGATCTGGAAGAGGGCGCCCGCGGACGGCGGCAGGCCGAGGCGGCGGGCGGTGAGGACGCGCAGGAAGTGGCCGTGGGAGACGAACACGATGGGGCCGGGCTCCTCGCGGAGCGCCTTGTCGACCTTGGCCAGCATCCGGTCGGCGCGCGCCCCCACGTCCTCGGGGCTCTCGCCGGGGTGCCCCGGCGGGCCCTCGGCGACCCCGTCGGTGAAGAGGAACCAGTCGGGCCGGGTCCGGTGGATGTCGGCGGTGGTGATCCCCTCGTAGCCTCCGTAGTCCCACTCGTGCAGGTCGGGGTCCACGTGTGCGTCGCCGAGCCCGATCAGCTCCGCGGTCTGGCGGGCTCGCCGCAGCGGGCTGGTGTAGGCCGCGGCGATGGGCAGCGAGGCCAGCACCGGCGCCAGCGCCCGGGCCCGTTCCCGGCCGTTCTCGGTGAGCGGCAGGTCGGTCCAGCTCGTGTGCTGTCCCGAGAGCGACCACTCGGTCTCGCCGTGCCGGACAAGCAGCAGGTCACCCATGTACGTCTTCCTGTTCCGCCGGCGGGGGCCGGCCGTGGGCGTGCCGTCCCGGAACCCTGCGCTCCGGGACACTACAAGGCTGCATCATCCGCCGGGGGCGCGTCCCTGGGCGGTACCGGGGGGTTCCGGCGCCGAACGGCGCCCCTTCGAGGCGGGGCAGTGCCCGGGCCCGCCCTCCGGTGTCAGTGCGCGAGATTACGCTTCCGGCCATGAGTACGACGCGTCAGTCGCTT
Organism: Streptomyces sp. DSM 116793; assembly: GCF_057320905.1. Classification (NCBI taxonomy): domain Bacteria; kingdom Bacillati; phylum Actinomycetota; class Actinomycetes; order Kitasatosporales; family Streptomycetaceae; genus Streptomyces; species Streptomyces sp. DSM 116793. The sequence continues at coordinate 7,667,473 of NZ_CM170494.1, forward strand.
CGCTACCCCCGGGGTTCCGCGGTGCTCCTCCGCGCTGCCGGTCCCTCGTTGGAACTGCAGACCTCACGTGGCCGGACCCCGCTCGGATCAGTGGACCATCCGCACTTCTTCACCGGGTTCCTGGTGTCACCCCAAGCCGCCTCCGCCGCGTTGTTGTCGGTCGCCGAGGTCGCCGCCACGGATTACCGCTGGCCGAAACGGCCGCCAGGCGTGGATCCGGTGATCACGGGGAACGGCGACAGGCTCCGCTTCGAGTCGTTCTCCCTGTGCGGAAGCGTTTATGCCCGGCTGGACGTGCTGCGCAGCGGTCTGGACGGCGGCGACATCGGGCGCGGGACGACCAACGTCGACTTCAACGACGCGCTGCGGGAGGCTCTGTCCCGGCTCGGTGCTCGCGATCCTCTCCATCTGAGGGTCGGCCTCGACGAGTTGGCCATCACCACGACGACCGGCCCGGTGGTGGAGAAGAAGGTCGAACTGCCTGGCCGCTGGCTGCGGGGATTCGCGGAGACCCAGGCGATCACCGCCGGTTTCGACCTCAGGGCGGAGTTGGCCGCCGCGGACGCGATCACGTTTCTGCGGTCACTGCCGAGCGGTGCGCCACGGAGGAGCCGTACTGCCTCATGGTTCGCTCCGGGCGGTGGCGGAGGACTGCGTCGGACGGTACGCCCGGTACCGGGAAGCGTGTGCCTGCCGGACGCGAACCGTCTGACGGGATTGCGGCGCGTGATGCGGTACATGACCGAGTTGCGTGTGTACGGTCCGGCACTCGGTGGCGGGACCGGGAGTGCCGCCAGTGCCTGGGAAGCCGTCCTTCCCGGCATGCGGCTGACCCTCACCCTGTCGCCGGGAGCGGATCGCGGACTGTCGGGTGAGGGTCGCGTTCTCGAAACCCTCCCGGACAGCGCCGCCACGGACGCGGAACTGGCTGCTCTGATGCTCGACTGGGAACCGCGCGTCGAGCCGGGCGAGCTCGCCGAGCGCTTGGGCCTGTCCGTGGAACGGGCCAAGGGGGCGCTGATGTGGCTGGCGACGTCCGGGCGCATCGGTTACGACACCGCGGAGTCCGCGTTCTTCCACCGGGAACTGCCGTACCACTCCTCGCGTGTGGAGGGGGACAATCCACGGCTGAGATCCGCCCGCGCCCTCGTGGCGGCCGGGAAGGTGCGTGCGGGTGGCGACGTGGCCACGGTGGACTCGGGCGGACAGGTCTACCGGGTGCGGCGGACCGAGGGCGCTCTGAGGTGTACCTGCGACTGGTGGATCAGGTACCGAGGCGATCGGGGCCCCTGCAAACACGCCCTCGCCGTCCGGATCGTGCAGCGCGGGCAAACAAGGCCGATGGCCGGTGGAGAGCGGGGGACAGCGGTGATGGCCGGTAGAGAGCGGGAGGACAGCGGCAATGGCCGGTAAAGGAACGACTATGTCTGTGAGCATGCGATGACCACTACGAAGAAGCTGCCCGTACCCGAGGCGAGTGCCGCCCTCCTGGCGGCCGTGGAGACGGGTCAGGTCGAACGGATACCCGACCTCCTGCGGCAGCTCGGCCCCGCCGAGCGCCGTAGCTGCTCGGTGGAGCTCAAGCAGATGCGGACCCGGTTGCGCAGCGCCCCGTGGGCTTCGCCCGCGGAAGCACAACGGCGTCGTATGGCGCTGCAACTGGCGGGGGTGGGCTGTCAGACCGGTGCCGCCGCGGCCGTGTCATGGATCTGCGCGGAAGAATATGCGCCGGAATCCCAAGGATGGATCTGGGCCATGATGCTCGACATCCTGTCCGACCGCACCCCGGAATGGTCGCAGGACCTGGCCCGCCGCCTGGCGGAGAAGTCCGGCGGCATGCTGGCGTATGACGTCATCGTGGGTCTGTCGCGCCAGGCCGGCGCCGCCCTGCCCACGACGGATCGAGTGGTGCGCTCCTGGACGTCCGGGGTCAGCCGTGTGGACGACCGGACGCTCGCGGAGCGGCTACGGGCCGATCCGTGGACTCAGTGCGTCGTGCCCCGCCTGTTCGAGGTGGACGGGGTGGGGACGGTGTTCGCCGAGTCCTACCTCCGGCCCAAGGACCGATGGCCGGCCGCGCTGAGCCTGCTGGCCGCTGAAGGGCTGCTGGACCGAAGGTCACTGATCGACGGGGCCGTGTCCCGTCTTCTGCGCGGTGAACGCCCCAAGGCCCTTCGGGGCTTCATGGACCTCCTCGCGGCGCTGGACCCGTCCGACGACGAACTCGCCGACCACAGCGGCGACTGGGTCAGACTGGTGTCCGACGCGCCGTCGCCGGTGGCGGCCAGGGGCCAGGAGTACCTGCGCCGGCTGTGGGCAGCCGGGCGGCTGGACGGGGAAGTCCTGGCGGAAGCGTCCCGAGGCGTCTTCTTCCGCCCGGAGAAGACCCTGGTCCGCGCCCAACTGACCTTCGCCGGAAAGGCACTCGCGGAGAATCCCGCGAGTGCCGCGGTGCTACTGCCCGCGGTCACGGACGCCTTCGGGCACGAAGACGCCGATGTCCAGTCGCGGGCACTGAAGCTGGTCGCCAAGTACCTCGGCTCGGCCGGCCCTGAGCTGCGGGCCGTCCTGGCACCGGCCGCCCAGAACCTTGATCCGGAGCTCCGGGACCAGGCCGCCGACGTGTTCGGGGAACCGGTGCCGGTAGCCGCGGCCGAACCGCAGACGTACCACGAGTCGCTGCCGATGGCCGCCGTCACCCAGCCCACGGCGTCCCCCAGAAAGACACCGGAAGAGGTAGCCGAGGACGTGGCGGAGTTCCTGGCCACGGACGAGAGCAACGCCACCGCCATGCGGTTCGAGCGCATTCTGGACGACCTCGTCCGCCATGCGCATCAGGACCGCTCCGCCCTGGCGGGTGCCCTGGAGCCGCTCGTCAGCCGGCGCTATCCCTGGGTCATGCCGGGCTATCCGCCACCGACCGAGCGGTACTCCGAAGCGGAGCGGCAGTTGAACCCCGCCCGGAACGAGGCACCCCGGTTCTGGCTGAACACCCCGCAGAGCATGCTGGGATTCGTCGCCTCCGCCATCGTCGTCCCCGGCGGTCTCCCCACCGCCTCCGACGGAGAACGCCGGTGCGAGGTGGATGCCTACGACGAGGTCATACGGGCCCGGGTACGCGAGACGGCGCAGCGGGTGCAGGACGACCGCCCGCCCTTTCTGCTGGCGACGCCGACCTGGGATGACGGGACGATCGACGCGCACGTGCTGCTGCAACGGCTGAACGAGCACCGAGAGAGGGGCATCGACGTCGGCAGGGCCGACTTCGAGCAGGCTCTGCTGCGTGTCAAGGGGGCCGAGGACCTGGACGTCACCTTCGAGGGCGCCGGAGCGGAGGAGCGCAGGCTCGCCTCGTGGCTCGCCCACGGCGGGCTGGCCCCCGCCGAGCAGCAAAGGACCCTGGTCGGCATGGCGCCTCCGGTCGACCGGCAGGCTGACGGCCCTTTGATGCGAGTGATGGTGGGCACCGCGGAATCCGAGCAGCTGCTGAAGGAGTTCAGCTCGCCCTTCAGTGGTCTGGGCCGACCCCAGCCACCCACACAGAGATGTTTCCACTGGGGAGGGACGGACCCCGGCACAGGGCGCTGGCTCGCCGTACTGCCCGGGGATCGGGAGCGGCTGGCCGCACGGCTGCTGCACCGGTTCGCCGACGATGCTGCGGACCTCTCGTGGGGCGCGGCCTTCCATCTTCCCGTGCTCGCCGAGGCCCCGGGGCCGGCCGGCCCCGCGATGCACCTGGCCCTCGCCTACGGCTTCGGCGCTCAGCGCGCCGAAGACCGGACGGCAGCGGTCGACGCCGCCCTTCTCCTGGCCGCGAGTGGTCACCTGGAAACCACGGTGCTCGGCCGTGATCTGGCCGAGCTCGCCGCTCTCGGAGCGGTCAAGACGAACCGGGTGGCCGATGCCATCGCCTCCGCCGCGCGCACGGGTGCCCACTCCACCATGTGGTCGGTGCTCGCGGCGGCCCTGCCCGGGCTCCTCGGCGAGCAGGCCAATCGCAGAGGGATGGGCGATGTCCTGGCTGTCGCCGTCGAGTGTGCCCAGGCCTGTGGAGCGCGCGGGCCCATTGCGGAGGTCGACCGGATCGCGGCGATGACCGGGTCGGCTCGGTTCGTCAAGCAGGCCCGAAGGCTTCGCTCCCTGCTGGGTTCGGCTGCCGGGCCCAGCTGACCCCTGGCAGCCCGGGGCGCCGTCGAGGCGCCCCGGCACAGGGGCGTGTGACGCACGGCCCGCCTTCGTCGGCACGGGTGGCACCGTGCGGCGGAAGATCGCGGCACGGGTGGCACCGTGCGGCGGAAGACCGTGCCGAAGGCCTTCGGCCACACCGGCGAGCCCCTGGCGGAGCCCCCGCGCCGGGCTCCTGTGCGCGCGCCGGGCCACCGGCCGGTGGCCCGGCTGCGGCCGCAACCGCGCCGCTGTGCCGGTGGCGACCTGGCGGTCTTGTCCATGGCCGCGCAGTTCCGCGCGCCGCTGCCGGGGCGCGGTAGCGCACCGCGCCCGCCGGCCGGCGCCTACTGCCGATAGCCGCCCAGGAACCGCCCGATGCGGCTGATCGCGGCGTCCAGGTCGTCGACGTGCGGCAGGGTCAGGATGCGGAAGTGGTCGGGCCGCGGCCAGCTGAAGCCGGTGCCCTGCACGACCTGGATCTTCTCGCGCAGCAGCAGGTCCAGGACGAACTTCTCGTCGTCGTGGATGGCGTGCACCTTCGGGTCGATCCGCGGGAACGCGTAGAGCGCGCCGCGCGGCTTGACGCAGGACACGCCCGGGATCTCGTTCAGCCGCTGCCAGGCGCGGTCGCGCTGCTCGCGCAGCCGCCCGCCCGGCGCGGTCAGCTCCCGGATGGACTGCCGGCCGCCCAGCGCGGCCTGGATGGCGTACTGCGCCGGCGCGTTGGGGCACAGCCGCATGGAGGCGAGCATCGTCAGCCCCTCCAGGTAGTCCTTGGCGTGCTGCCGGGGCCCCGTGACGACCAGCCAGCCGGAGCGGAAGCCCGCCACCCGGTAGGTCTTGGAGAGCCCGCAGAAGGTCAGCACCACCAGGTCGGGGGCGAGCGCGGCGGCGCTGTGGTGCACGGCGCCGTCGTAGAGGATCTGGTCGTAGATCTCGTCGGCGAAGACCATCAGACCGTGCCGGCGGGCCAGGTCGAGGACGCCCTCGACGATCTCCTTCGGGTAGACCGCGCCGGTCGGGTTGTTCGGATTGATGATCACCACCGCCTTCGTACGGTCGGTGATCTTCGACGCCAGGTCGGCCAGGTCCGGGTACCAGTCGGAGTCCTCGTCGCACAGGTAGTGCACCGCACGGCCGCCGGCGAGCGTGGTGACCGCCGTCCACAGCGGGAAGTCCGGTGCGGGGACCAGGACTTCGTCACCGTCCTCCAGAAGCGCCTGGACGGCCATGGAGACCAGCTCGGAGACGCCGTTGCCGAGGAACACGTCGTCCACGTCGACGTCCAGGCCCAGGGTCTGGTACCGCCCTGCGACCGCGCGCCGGGCGGAGAGGATGCCGCGCGAGTCGGTGTAGCCGTGCGCCTGGGGCAGCATCCGGATCATGTCCTGGACGATCTCCTCGGGCGCCTCGAAGCCGAAGAGCGCGGGGTTGCCGGTGTTCAGGCGGAGCACGCTGTGCCCCGCCTCCTCCAGGGCGTCGGCGTGCTCGATCACCGGGCCCCGGATCTCGTAACAGACCTCGCTGAGCTTGCTCGACTGCCGGAACTCCATACGACCGCCCTCCCGACCTGTGTACCCGGCGTCCCCGGACCCGCGTGGTCCGCGCCGCCGGCCGCGCGCCACGGCACCCGGCCTTCTGCCGGCCCTGCGGCCTCGCATCCGACTTGGTTTTACCAAGTATGCGCTTGGAAAGTCCAACAACATGTCTAGACTGCGACGCATGCCACGTCAGTCACGCCAGCCGGGCGGGGCCGCCGCGCCCGCGCGCACCGGGCAGCAGCGCCGCCGCAGTTACGACCACTACTGCGGCGCGGCCCGCGCCCTGGACGCGGTGGGGGACCGCTGGACCCTGCTGATCGTCCGCGAACTCCTCGCGGGCCCCCGGCGCTACACGGATCTGCACGCCGACCTGCCCGGCGTCAGCACGGATGTGCTCGCGTCCCGGCTCAGGGACCTGGAGCGCGAGGGGATCGCCGTCCGGCGCAGGCTGCCGCCGCCCGCCTCCGCCGCGGTCTACGAACTCACCGGCCGCGGGCGGCGGTTGCTGCCCGTCCTGGAGGCGCTCTGCGCGTGGGGCGCTGAGGAGCTGGCCGAGCGGCGGCCGACGGACGCGGTTCGCGCGCACTGGTTCGCGCTGCCGCTGCGGGGGCGGCTCGCCGCGCTCGGCGTGGCCGGGGTGGCCGAGGTCCGGGTGGACGAGGGGGTGTTCCACGTGGTCGTCGGGGACGCCCCCGACGGTGGCCCCGTCTACGGTGACGGGCCCCCGCCCGGGGAGCCCGACGCACGGGTCCGGATGGACTCCGGGGCCTGCGCAGAGGTGGTCTCCGGGGCGCTGGGGGTGGGGGAGGCCGTGCGGAGCGGTCGGCTGCGGGTCGTGGGGGAGGGGCCGCTCGCCAAGGCCCTCCTCGGTGCGGGGAGCTGACCCCGGTGATCGGCCCACGGAAGGGGCCCACGGGATACGGCACACGGCACACGGCACACGGCCCACGGTCCGGGGATCCGCGCGGCCGTGGTGGCACAGTGGCGGTATGTGCGGCCGTTATGTGTCCACCCGCAGTCCACAGGAGCTGACCAGGCTCTTCGGCGTCACGGACTGGCGCCCCGAGGACGAGCTGGCACCCAGCTGGAACGTCGCCCCCACCGACGACGTCTACGCGGTCCTGGAACGCGCCCCGCGCGGGGACCGCGAACGCGCCCCGCGCGAGGACCGGGAGGACCGCGAGGAGACCCCGCGTGAGCACCGCGAACGCGCCCCGGTGCGCAGAGAACTGCGACCGGTCCGGTGGGGGCTGGTGCCGTCCTGGGCGGAGGATCCCGGGATCGGCTCCCGGCTGATCAACGCGAGGGTGGAGACGGCGCACGAGAAGCCCGCCTTCCGCCGCGCCTTCGCCTTGCACCGCTGCCTGCTCCCCGCCGACGGCTTCTACGAGTGGCAGGAGGTTCGCGACCGGTCCTCCGGCAGGCGCCGCAAGCAGCCCTACTACGTCCACCCCGACGACGGAGAGGTGCTGGGGCTCGCCGGCCTGTACGCATACTGGCGCAACCCGGAGATCGAGGACGACGACGATCCCGCCGCCTGGCTGGTGAGCTGCACCGTCATCACGACGGACGCCACCGACGCGGCCGGGCGGATCCACCCCCGCATGCCCCTGGCCGTGCCCCCCGATCGCTTCGACGCGTGGCTGGACCCGCGTCATCAGGACACCGACGACCTGCGCAGGCTCCTCACCCAGCCGGGCGACGGCCACCTGGACGCCCGGCCCGTCTCCATGGACGTCAACGATGTCCGCAACAACGGCGCCCACCTCCTGGACGAGGTCACGCCGTAGCCGGCGCGGGGCGACCGGACGGCACCGGCCGCCACCCCCTGCCCCGGCTGCTCCGGGATGCAGGGGGCGACGGCCCGGTGAGGCGTCCGGGCGCCCGGCGGCACCGGGACCGTCAGACGCCCGGCGGCACCCCGTACGGGCGACCGCGGCCACGGGTGAGGGCGTAGCCGCCGATGCCCGCGAGGGCGGCGAGGACGGCGCCCGCGGCGGTCCACAGCCAGCGGTCGGTCCACCAGCCGGAGGACCAGCCGCCGTCCGGCTCGCTCTTGGAGAGGGCGGCCGTTCCGGTGCCGTCGGCCAAGTCGTCGTCCGTGGCCATGGAGACGCCCGGGACCAGCGGCTCCGCCAGGTGCCCGCCCACGGCGTGCGCGCCGCCCGCGTCGTGCGAGACGGCCTCCACGGACGCCTGGACCGGCTGGCCGGTGTCGGCGGCGCCGAGGCCGACCGCGGTCAGCCGGATGTAGTACGTGCCGGGCAGCGGGTCGTTGGCCCACGGCTCGGCCCACGCCCGGACCGGGCGCAGCGTGCAGGCCAGCTCGACCGTGGCGGAGTCCGGGGCGGCCGCCCGGGTCTGCGTCCCGTACATGCACGCCTGCCTGCGCCGCAGCCCGTCGTACACGTCGACCTGCCACGTGGTCGTGCCGTGCCGGGCGGACGACGGCGGCAGCTTCACCGTGGCGCGGACGGTGGGCCGCTGGCCGGCGTCCGCCGGGAACGACCAGTACAGGTAGTCACCGGTGGACGCGCTCGCCGTCGCCTCCTGGTCCTGCCGGATCTCCGTCGCCGTACGGAACGACGTGCCCGCCTGAGTGGGCGCCGCGTCGCCGGACGAGTCCCCGGAGCCGTCGGACGCCGACGGCGAGGCGTCGTCCGCCGTGGCCATCGCCGCCATCGGTCCCACCGGCGCGAGCACCGCACCCAGGGCCAGCAGCGCCGCCGCCAGCGCCCGGCGGGTCGCGCCGCGCCTGTTCCGTCTGCTACGCGCCGTGGTGCGCGCCGTCGTGCGCTTCGTCGTCCGCATCAGTTGCTCCTCCACACCGCGATCCGCCACCGCGACAGCCAGCCCCACACGAGACCCGTCAGGAAGCCGGTGAGCACCAGGGCGCCGAGCAGCCACCAGCCGCGGCCGAGGCCGAACGAGGCCACGTCCGAGGCGTTGTCGGGGCCGTCCACCACATCCACGGTCAGCTCGACCGGCAGGCCGGGGGCGGTCTTCACGGACGGGGGAGCGGAGTAGGAGTTGCTGACCTCCAGGCAGACGGTCTCGGGCTCAGGCGCCGTGTCGGAGCCGTCGTCGTCATCCAGCTCCGGGCTCGGGTACCGGATCCCCGTCGAGATCACGTCCGTGCGGCCGTCGCCCGCCTCGGAGCCGCGCACGATCTCCCGCCCGTGCTGCGTCACCGCGCGCAGCAGCACGCCGTAGTCGCGGTTCACGGCCCGGTCGTCCGCCACGCTCACGGACGCCCGCAGCTCCTTGCCGTGGTCGACGTCCACGCGGTACCAGCGATGCTCGCCGAACGTCTCACGGTCGTCGTAGAGCCCCGGCTTCAGCTGCGGCGCGTCGGCGCACTGCCCGGTGCCCTTGACGCCGACCGGCGTCACCACGGGGTCCGCGGTCCTGTCCACCAACTGGCCCACCCGGTCGGTGAGCTGTTCCTTGTGCGTGACGGAGGTGTAGGTGCCGCCGGTGGCCTCGGCTATGCACAGCAGTTGGTCACGTGTCTTGGCGTCCGGAACGAGACCGAGGGTGTCGATGGTGAGGTGGATGCCCTTGGCCGCGATGTCCCGGGCCACCTCGCACGGGTCCAGCGGGGCGCAGGTGTCCTCGCCGTCGCTGATCAGCACGATGCGGCGGGAGCCGTTGCCGCCGTCCAGGTCGTGCGCCGCCTTCTGGAGTGCCGGGCCGATCGGTGTCCAGCCCGTGGGCGCGAGGGTTGCGACCGCCGTCTTGGCCTCCGTGCGGTCCAACGGGCCCACCGGGTAGAGCTGGGCGGTGTCCTTGCAGCCGACCTTGCGGTCGTCGCCGGGGTAGTTCGCCCCGAGCGTCCGGATGCCGAGCTGCACCTCCTTGGGCGTGGCGTCCAGCACCTCGTTGAACGCCTGCTTGGCTGCGGCCATCCGGGAGCCGCCGTCGATGTCGCGGGCCCGCATCGAGCCGCTGACGTCGAGCACGAGGTCGACTTTCGGCGCGTCCTCCGACTGCGCCGGGTTGTCGTCCGCCGCGAGGGCCGGCCCCGTCGCGGGGCCGGCCAGGCCCAGGGCCAGGGCGGCGAGGAGTGCGCAGAGCGCTGCCGCCGACCGTTTTCTTGTGATCATCGGCGGATCCTATTGACCGGGGGGTGCCGGGCTCAAACCGAGCCCGACGCCTCCCGGCCACCCGCTGACGCCCGGCTAGGTGAGGGGCTCCCCGGCGGCGAACGGCAGGAAACGGCCCCATTGTTGGGGGGTGAACTGGAGGGTGGGGCCCTCCGGGTTCTTGGAGTCGCGGATGTGGACGGTGCCCGGGGCGGGGGCGAATTCGACGCAGTCGATGCCGTCAGGGTTGCTGTAGCTGCTCTTGCGCCATGCGAGCTGAGGAAACTCGTCAGAAGGCTTTATGTTCACGTCTCTTCCAGCACTTTCTCGATGAAGGCCAGCGACTCCCGCGGAGGGAGAGCTTGGGCCCGGATTAATCCGTACCGCACCTCAAGGATCTGAACCTGCCTGGCGTCGGAGATCAAGCGGTGGGTGACCTGGTTCTCGATGTATCCGACCGTGTCACCGTCGTCCAGTCGCATCAACCTGAACGAGCCGTCCAGGCCTGCGTTGTCCTCACGGTCCATAGGAAGAACCTGCATGTCGAGGTTCCGGAGCTGCGCCACTTCCAGCAGATGTTCGAGTTGCTTGCGCATGATCATCCTTCCCCCGATGGGTCGGCGCAAGGTCGCCTCGTCCAGCACAAAGCTGAGGATGGGAGCGGCACATGCCTCGTCGATGATCTTCTGGCGTTTCTGCCTGTCGGCGATTCGCTTCTCCAGCTCGTCGTGGGTGAAGAGCGGCCGCCTAGTCTTGAACATCGCCCGTGCGTAGTCCTCCGTCTGGAGCAGGCCGTGTACCACGGTGTTGTAGTACGAGCACAGTTCCACGGCCCTGCCTTCGAGTGTGGTGAAGTCCTGCACCTTCTTGGGGTACCGGACCTGCTCGACGTCGCGAATGAACATCGCCAGCATGCCACGTGCGCCGAGCACGTCATCGGCGGAGTTCAGGAACTGTGGCTTGGGCGCTCGACGGCCTCGTTCGACCGACGACACCAGTTCCACGCTGTACCCGATGGCCGCACCCAACTCCGCCTGCGTCATCCCTGCCTGCTCACGCAGCCACTTGATCAGCTTGCCGACCGTGCGTAGCACCGCTGCGGAGTCGTCCTCCCACGTGTGCAGCTCCCCATCGTCCGGTTGCCCCTGCTGTATTCCGCCCATGCCTGCACCTCCATAGGGGTTCTTCGGTAAGCAACCTCCCGGCGCAGCCGGGCGTTACGGGACGCGACCCGGACAAGGCCCGGACAGAACCGGACAGCGAGATCATGTACCGGTGGGGTCGTGGTAACCGCCTGGCACACTCCGCCACTCTGAGTGACATGAATACGCACGTTGTCCGCCCAAAGGGCGACACACCGGGTCCCGCCCAACCCGACTGCCCCGTACGTCACTTCAGCCTCAGGCTCTCCGCAACGCGCCGGGGCGCGCGCCTCGCGAGGCGGCTCGCCACGGAGCAACTGGCCAACTGGGGCTGGCCGTACGACGGCGAGCTGTCGCTCACCGTGGCGCACCTCGTCGCCGAGCTGACCGCGAACGCGGTCCTGCACGGGCACGTGCCCGGCCGGGACTTCCGGCTGACGCTGACCGTCGCGGACGACGACAGCGTGCTGCGGATCGAGGTCACCGACGCCCGGATCGAGCACCTGCCGCCGGAGGCGGGGCAGGCCGCGCCGTCGGGCGAGCTGGCGGAGTCCGGGCGCGGCCTGCTGCTGGTGGAGGCGCTGGCGGACCGCTGGGGCACGCGCACGGAGCCCCCCTGTACGAAGACGGTGTGGTGTGAACTGGCGCTGCACGGCAAGGGGGGCACCCCGTGACCGCCGGGGCTCCGGCAGCTCTCGTGGCCCCCGGACGCCGGTGGGCGCCGCGCGCGTCCGCGGGGCGGCCACCAGCGGGCGAGACGTACCGAGGTGGATCAGAAGACGGTCTCGCTGATCTGCTCTCCTTGGATGGTCCAGTGCTGGCCGGCCACGGCGGGGTTGCACGCCTTCACGGACACGATGTAGGTGCTGGGGTAATTGGATTCCAGGCACATGGTGGGGTACTGGGTCTCGTGGATCGATTCGCCGCTGACGGCCCAGCGCTGGCCGGCCACGGCGGGGTTGCACGCCTTCACGGACACGATGTAGGTGCTGGGGTAACTGGATTCCAGACACATGGTGGGGTACTGGGTCTCGTGGATCGATTCGCCGCTGACGGCCCAGCGCTGGCCGGCCACGGCGGGGTTGCACCCCTTCACAGACACGATGTAGGTGCTCGGGTAACTGGATTCCAGACACATCGTGCCGACGGCCGGGGCCCTTTCGGCAGGTGCCGGGGCCGCCACTGCCGCCGACGGCAGGGCGAAGGACGTCAGTGCGAGAAGGGCAGGTAGGAGGAGCTTACGTAAGACACTGGCCACGAGGTGGAACCCTTCACATCGGCGGATCCACATCGGCCGGGACGTATCCACTGGTACTGGCCGAGGGATCCGGGTGATTACGGGCCCTGGAAGATTCCCCCCGTCTTTGACCTCATATGCGTGCGTGGCTGTCAGCGTCCTTGGACGGGCACCGCGTCGCCCAGGGCCTTGAGCGCGGCCCGGGGGAGAATCAGCCGGCGAGAAGCCTGGCGAGTTCGGTCGGGTGGGCCAGGTGCGGGAAGTGGCCACCGTCGGGAAGGGTGATGACGGTGACGTCGGGCAGGAGCGCTTCAAGCCACTGCTGGTAGGCGGGCGGCAGATCCTGCCCCGCCACGTTGTAGTAGGGGATTCCCTTGTCCCGGATGGCGATCAGTTCGCGGGCCCGCTCTTCGCCGACTTGTTCCGCCTCGGTGTCCAGGAGTTCGCTCCAGTAACCGAGCAGCAGATCCTGCCGGGGTGTCGTGGCCGTGCGGACCAGGTCCTGCGCGGCCTCAGGCAGCAGTTCGACGTGCATGCCGGCGAGCAAGCGGTTCCAGACCTGCTCCCAGGCCGGACCCCGGAGTTCCGGTTCGGCCTGCCGCAGCATCTGCGCGAAGGGGCCGACCAGCAGCGGCTGGTCGATGTTGACGACGCCGGAAGCCGGATGCGTGGCCGCGTAGGCGGTGGCCAGCACCCCGCCCAGGGAGTGCCCGACGAGGATCGGCGCCTGAAGTCCCGCGGCGGCCACCGCCTCGTGGAGGACCGCGACGACGTCGCGGACGCGGTAGGAGTCCTGCCGCGGCGACCTGCCGTGGCCGGGCAGGTCGAAGGCGACCGCCAACCGGCCCGGGCTGAGGACCTCCAGTTCCTTCAGCACGGGCTCCCACTGCCGGCGGTCGTAGCACAGGCCGTGCAGCAGGACCAGGGGCGGCCCGTCGTCCGGCGTACCGTGGATGTCGGCGGCGAGCCGGCCGAGAATGTCGTGCCGTACGTTACGCATATCCCGCTCTCGAAATAGTTGCTCTGCACAGAAGGCGTGGCGTCGATGGGTACCGGCTGTTCGAGACGTGGGTCACACGCTCCGGCGGGTCGGGCCGCCCGGTGCCGGTTGGGGGCGGAAGAGTCGCCCGGTGTGCAGGGAGGCGGGCAGGTGCGCCCCGGCCGGCGGGGCAACCGGCTCCACCCGCTGCACGGCTGCCCACAGCGCCCGGGTCGCGCTGACGCGGGCCCGTTCGGCTTCGGCGGTATGAGCACGCACCCGGCCGCCCGGGCCGCCGGCCCGCCGCAGCTCGGCCACCACGGCGCCCGATCAGTCCCATCAGCCCACCATAAACACCGCCGGTGGCCTGTTCGCCGCCGCCCCGCCCATCCCGGCCGCCCGCCGGCCCCCTGATGAGGACCGTCTCGCCCCCTCCGATCAGCACCTGGAGAGGTCGGACGACAGCGGCGTCGAGGAGGTACGCCCAGGACACGGCCCCGCGCCCCTCAGGGAGGGATCGCGCCCTGGCCTGCCCAGGGGCGCGGGGAACTGTGCGGGCCACCACCGCCGGTGGCCCGAGGACGGCAGAGACCACCCCTCCGAGACCGGCGGCGCCTCTCAGCGCACTGCCAGGGCGATCACTTCGGTGGCCTCGTCGGCGGAGAAGTTGTCGTCGCTGACGAGTACGAGCGTCCGCTCACCCGTGGGCAGACGTGGACCCCACGTCATGCCCTCGACGTTGTTCATCGCGGGCAGAGAGAGGTCGTCCAGGTCGACGAGCAGGCGCTTGGGCATCGGCCGGACGGCGGCCGATGTCAGAGAGTCCAGGTGCTCGACCCTGCCGGCGCCCCGTGTGGCGGCATCGAAGATCCGGATCTTGTAGCCGGCGCCGGGAACCCAGGTCCGTTCCATGACCAGGTACCGGTCCGGGTCGTCCGGGTACGCCAGGATGTCGGGTACGCCGGTGTCCGGACCCCATGGACTGTCCGGGTCGGGCTCCGCGAAGAGCGGTTCGAGGTGGTAGGCGAACTGGTCGAGGACCGCGCCGGACCGGCTGTGCCGCGTCACCCGGACCAGCGAGCCGTGTTCGGTGGTGGACTCCGGGCCGTCCTGCATGAGCGGCCCCTCCACCGCGCTGGTCAGCCGCGCGCCGCCCGGACTGAACGTGATCGCCTCCAGCACCAGATTCCGGCGGGGCCCTCGGTCGTCGGTGATGCTGTAGTTCTCCGGCAGGGGAAGCCGGCCCCGGTACGCCCCCTGGCGCCCGGCGAACTGGATCGACGGCTGGATCACCGGATCCGGTGCGTCCGGGCTCTTCGGCCGGTTGCCCTCCTGGCTCCACCAGTAGCGGCAGGTCTGCGGGTCGACCCGGATGTCCTCGGGGTCGATCGCCTGTCCGTCGTTCAGCGTGGGCGACGGGTACGTGCTCCCGTCCGGCTGGCGCAGCGGGTGCGTGCTGGTGAACCGGACGCCGTGCACACCGTCGACGTCGACCGGAATGCGGGCGGTGTAGAAGCGTGCGGGTTGCTGGTAGGAACGATCGTCGCTGATCAGTGCGTACTCGCCGGTGCAGGGGTCCCGGTCGATGCCGGACAGGCCACCCACGGTGGTGTCCTGGTAGGAGAGTCCGTGGGGTACGACCGACCTGCCCAGGAGACGGACGGCAGGGGGCTCTGCGTGCGCGGGTAAACCCGTGAGCGTGCCGGTCAGGGTCGCGGTCACTGCCGCCGCCAGGGCGAGCGCCGTGCGTGAGGGGAGAAAATGCATGAGGGGAACTCTTCCGAAGGCCCACCCGCGAGCGCAGTCACCCAATCGTGTATTCGGTCCGCGGTGACCTCGGCGGCGGCCCCGGACACAGCCCCGCGCGCCTTCGCAGGCCGGGGCGCAGCCCCCTCCGGCGCGGCCGCGCGCTCAGGCCACCACGCCCCCGGCCGCGCTCAGGCCACCATGCCCCCGTCCACGCGCAGCACCACGCCCGTCACATAGGAGGCGCGGTCGCTGAGCAGCCAGGCCGCGGCCTGGGCGATCTCCTCGGGGTCGGCGGCGCGCCTCAGCGGCGTCCGGGCGTTGAGCCGGTCGACCACGCCGGGTGAGCGCTCGTTCCACTCCCGCAGCATCTCGGTGAGCGTCGTGCCGGGCGCGATCGCGTTGACGCGGATGCCCTCCGGGCCGTAGGTGGCCGCGGCCGACTCGGTGAGGCTGTTGAGCCCCCGCTTCATCGCGCCGTACGCGGGCAGCTCCGGGTTGGCCATCAGAGCGCCGACGCTGGAGGTGTTGACGATCGCGCCGGTGCCCGCGGTGGCCCGGATCGCGGTGACCTCGGCGGCCATCGCCAGCCAAGGGCCCTTGAGGTTGACGGCGTAGACGTGGTCGAAGTCCGCCTCCCGGACCAGGTCCATCGGGCCGGGCGGCACACCGGCCCCGGCGTTGTTGAAGGCGGCGTCCAGGCGGCCGAACCGGTCGACGGCGCGGTCCACCGCGGCACGCACGCTGTCCGGGTCCGCCATGTCGCACACCACGTGCTCCGCGGTGCCGCCGGCCGCCCGCACCTCCTCGGCGACCGTCTTCAGCTGGGCCTCCGTGCGCGCGGCGAGGAGCACGCGGGCGCCCTCCCGGGCGAACAGGCGGGCCGCGGCGGCGCCGATGCCGCGGCCGGCCCCGGTGACGAGGACGGCCTTGCCGGCCAGCAGGCCCGGGGCGGTGGGCCCGGGGGCGGGGGCAGGCGTGGGCGTGGGGGTGGGTGCGGCGGGCGCGCCGACGGCCCTCGTAGCGGTGGTGGCCAGGGCGTCGTCCCTGGTGGAAGTGGTGGTCATGACGTCGAGCCTGCACCGCGCCACGGCGCGCAGCCAGGCACAGGCGGTACCTGGCTGAGGCCCCGGCACCGACCGCACACTGGGAGCGTGGACAGACGAGAACTGGCAGCCTTCCTGCGCACCCGGCGCGAGCGGATCACCCCCGCCGCCGTCGGACTGCCCGCGGGCACGCGCCGCCGTACACCGGGGCTGCGCCGTGAGGAGGCCGCGCAGCTCGCGCACATCTCCACCGAGTACTACACACGCCTGGAGCAGGCCCGCGCACCGCGCCCGTCCCGCGAGGTGCTGGCGGGCCTGGCCCGCGCCCTGCGCCTCACGGACGCCGAGCGCGACCACCTCCACCACCTCGCCGGCGCCCCGCCCGGACCGCCGCCGGGGCCCTGCCGGGAGGTCCGGCAGAGCATCCTGGACCTGCTGCACCGGCTGCCGGGCGCGGCCGCGATCGTGCTCTCCGCCACGTACGAGGTGATCGCCTGGAACGACCTGGCGGCCGCCCTCATGGAGGACTTCTCCGCGCTGCCCCGGCGCGAGCGCAACCTCCTGCGGCGTGCCTTCCTCGGACCGCGCCCGGAGCACGGCCGGCTGTACGGCCTTCAGGACGGGGATACGTTCGCCCGCAGCGCCGCCCGGCACCTGCGCGCCACGGCCGCGCGCTACGCCGGCAACCCGGAGGTGGCCGGGCTCGTACGCGAACTCAGCGCCGGCAGCGAGGAGTTCGCCGAGCTGTGGGACTCGCACGACGTGACCGCCGGAGCCAGCCTCTGCAAGACGTTCCGGCATCCGCTGGTCGGCCCCATCACCGTCGTCTGCGACGTGCTCGACATCACCGACCGCGACCAGCGCGTCGTGATCTACACCGCCGCCCCCGGCTCCCCGTCCGAGGACGCCCTCCGCCTGCTCACGGTCATCGGCACCCAGCGCATGGACGTCACCGGCTGAACGCCGCTGTGCTGGGGCAGGTCCGGTACGCCGGTCGGCCCGCCGGCATCACGCGCGGCAGGGCCGGGCCGTGGAGGCCGGACGGGTCCGGACGCCGTGGCGCACACGCACCCGTGACGGCCGGACTCACACGAGACCCCGGCAGCCGTGGTCAGCTCAGCGTCGCTTCGATGGCCGACATGAACCCGGAGCCGGACACAATGCGATCGAGCCGGAAACCGCCTTCGGCGAGCACCTGGGTCCACTCGGTCCGGGTGCGCTCACGGCCGCCGACCATGGTCAGCATGGTCAGGTCGATCATCTTCGAGAAGTGCGGTTCGTCGCCTTCCGGCACCACCATCTCCACCAGGACCAGGCGCGCGCCGGGAGCGGCGGCTTTGGCGATGTTGCGCAGGATGCGGACGGCGGAGGCGTCGTCCCAGTCGTGCAGGACGACGGACATGACATAGAGGTCGGCAGTGGGCACGCTGTCGAAGAAGTCGCCCGCGACCGCGGTCGCGCGGTCGTCGAGCCCCGCCGCCGCCAGGGTCTCGCCGGCCGCTGCCACGACGTTCGGAAGGTCGAAGACGATGCCGCTCCGCTCGGGCGCCCTGGTGAGCAACTCGGCCAGGAGCGTGCCGTCCGCGCCGCCGATGTCCGCGATCGTCCGACCTTCCGGAAGCCGGTAGACATCCAGGAGGTCGCCGCGCGCGGTGTGTCCTCCGCTGGCCATGGCGGCGTTCTGAAGTGCGGCCCGGCGGGGGGATTCACCGATCCACTCGAAGAACGGCTTGCCGAGGGCCTTGGTGGCGGCTGTCTCACCCGTGCGCGCGGTGTTCAGCAGGTCGCCGAACGGAGCGTAGTGCGTCTCCATCCAGTACCTCGCCATTCCACGCACCGAGTCCGCGGGACCGTCGGCGAGCGTGCGCCCGAGGTCGGTGACCTCCACGCCGCCCTCCACGGTGCGGAAGAGGCCCAAGGGCGTCAGGAACCGTATGATCCGCCCGAGCGCGTCACTGTCGGCGTGGGTCGCCTTGGCCAGATCCTCCACACTGCGGGGACCTTCCAGGAGTTCCGTCGCCACTCCCAGTTCCGCTATCACAAAGAGCGCCTGGGAAACCTGGAAACCAGCCAGAAGCTGCCCCATCTGAGCCGAGGCGGGGATCCCCTGTGGCTCATCAGCCATGTCATTCCTCCAAAGTCGAATGGTCGACCAGATAAGTCGAATGGTCGACCAGATGATAGGTCGGTGAGGGAGACCCGGTTCACCGCCCTGGGACGCCTGGCGCACGCAGGAGGCCCGCCGCGCTCCGGCCTTTCTTGAGGAGCCGACGGCGAAAAACACTCCGCACCGGAACTCGGCGCACTGCCGCGGGCCCCGGGCGGCGGCACCCCGCCCGGCTCGACGGTCGAGATCCGCTCATCCGAAATTCCGAGGAAGAGGCGTCTGACCTGCGGAAACGTCCGGACGTTAGGGAAGTGCCACCGGCGCCCCCACACGCCGCGACCCGAGAACAGCCGTTCTCACCATGGCACCGCCGACAGTTTCCCGAAGGCGCCGCCCGAAGGTCCACTCCGAGGTCCGGCGAGCGGGCCACGGCGTTTGTGCGGATTCCGCACCACCATCAGGTCGGCAATTGTCCGTACGGTGTTCATGTGGAATTTGTGTGCTCGTACCCGGTCGTTCCGGGGTGGGGTTGCCCGGGAACGGTGAAGGGTGAGTGGAGGGAGAAAAGGCGGGGATGCGCACCGGCGTACGGTGCCCGTCCTGCCGGGTCGAAGCGGGCCGAGGCGGTGTCGGGGGCGATGGCGCCCGGACACGTTCACCGGGTCGTGCCGAAGCGCCGCTGATAGGCGGCTGGACTCATCGACAACTCTCTCGCGAAGACTCGCCGCATGCTCTCGTAGCTCGGGAAGCCGGCGAGGTCCGCCGCCTGTGCCGTGGCATGTCCTTGGTCGAGCAGTGCTTTCGCCATGTCGAAGCGGATCATCTCGACGTAGCGGGCGGGGGTGGTGGACAGCTCCTCACGGAAGAGCCGTGTGACGTGCCGAGGGCTCACGTTCAGGTGCCGGGCGAGCTCGGTGAGTGAGTAGTGGCCCTTGGGATCCGCCGTCACCAGGTCGGTGATTCTGCGGAGCGCGGGGGATCGGGGCGGTGGCCCCTGCAACGGGGCGGAGAACTGTGACTGGCCGCCGGCCCGTTGCAAGTAGACCACCAGGGAGCGGGCGACGTCGCGCGCCAGAGCCGGCCCGTGGTCCTCTTCGACGAGTGCCAGCGCCAGGTCGATGCCCGCGGTCACACCCGCTGAGGTGTACGTGGCGCCGTCGCGGACGTAGATCGCGTCGGCGTCGACGCGGCTGCCGCGGGACCGGGCGGCGAGCTCGTGCGCGACCTTCCAGTGCGTGGTCGCGCGCTTACCGTCCAGCAGGCCGGCGGCGGCGAGGACGAACGCGCCGGTGCAGATGGACACGACCCGGCCGGCGCGGGGCGCCAGCGTCCGTGCGGCCTCCACCACATCCCGCGCGACGGGGTCGCGCGGATAGATGTCGGTGCCGGCCACCACAAGCGTGTGGACCGCGGACTCCGCGGCCGCGTCGTCGTCGACCCCGATCCGGATACCCAGGGAGGAGGTGACGTCCGCACCCGTCGGTGACAGCAGCACCATGCGGTAGTCGGCGCCGAACCTGTTCGCCTCCGCGAACACTTCGGCGGGGCCCGCGACGTCCAGGAGGGTGACCCCGTCGTAGACGAGCATGGCGACCTGGTGCGTGGCTGAGGTCATGGTCCCTTCCCCTCGTGTCCGGATTCGAGTGGTTCATGGCCGGACCAAGGCGGCGCGATACGCCGTGCAGTGCAAGCCTGGAAAGCGCATACACCGTCATTCGTAACACACCGAAAGCAAGAAGTGCGCAGACCATGACTGAGACCATCGCGGGAGTGGAAATTCCCGAAACAGCGGCGGTCGCCGATGCCACCCGTCTTGTCCGGGAGACGACCGGCCCCCTCATCTACCATCACTCCCGGCGGGTCTTCCTCTTCAGCGTGATGCACGCCCGCCGGCTCGGACTGGAGCCCGACCCGGAGCTGCTCTACCTGTCCGCCATGTTTCACGACACGGGCCTCCTGAAGCCCTTTTCGGAAGTGGCGCAGCGTTTCGAGGTGGATGGTGCCGACCACGCGCGCACGTTCATGCTCGACCGCGGCTTCCCGGCCACGGCCGCCGACGTGGTCTGGACGGCGATCGCGCTCCACACCACACCGGGAATTCCCGGCCGTATGGGTCCGGAGACGGCCGTGACGCACTTCGGTGTGCTGACCGACGCACTGGGTTTCGCCCTGGACGAGCTGGATCGCAGCAGCGTCGACGAGGTCACCGCCGTCCATCCCCGGGGCGACTTCAAAAAGGAGTTCCTGCGGGCCTTCGTCGAAGGGCTGAAGCACCGGCCCGAGACCACGAACGGCACCGTGAACGCGGACGTGCTGGAACACTTCGTCCCCGACTTCCACCGCACGACGACAGTGGAGCGCATCACCAACGCACCTTGGCCGAGCTGACCGCGGGACCAGGAGGAGGACACACTCCCAAGCGGCTCGACCGAGCAGTGACGTCGCAGCTGCGCAGTATTCGGCCTTTGCGTGAATCGCATTGCGCGCGTGGACCGCTCTGCTCCTATGACAGGACTCCCCGCGCGGCGGAGCGGAGTGGCATGCCGGAGCACGCCACAATGAATCACCGTTGCAGCGCGCGAGGACCGCGAAATCTGTTCACATCGCGAATCAAGGACATATCATTATGCGTGCCGTAGCGTTCGAGACCGAGAATCCGGGGTCGAGGGTCTTTTCCTGACGGACCTGCCCTATCCCCATGCTGCCGAGAACGATGTCATCGTGCGCGTGCACGCCGCCGGCTTCACCCGCGGAGAGCTCGACTGGCCGGCAACGTGGTCGGACCGCGCCGGCCGCGACCGGACGCCCAGCGTGCCCGCCTCCAGCTGTCCACGCCTAAGCCCCCGGAGCCGCCTCCGGCGCCGTCCACTCGAGTGTCACCTTCCACGCGGACTTCGACGTCGCCTTGCCCAACACGGCCAGCAACTGTCCCGTGTCGAGGGAGAGGTCACAGCCGAACTCCACCGTCGCCTTCGACGCACCGGTCTGCTGCAGCCGGGTACCCATGGCGCGCGCCACGGCGGTCAGACTGTCGAGCACCGATTTCGAGACGCACCGCACGCCAGCCGATCTCCTGTTCCCCGGCCAGGCCGGTCGCCGCCTGACCGCTGGAACCGACCGAGAGGAGCACCCGCTGCCCGTCCACCTCGACCGGGATCACCGACTCCGAACTCTCCGCGCCCTCGCCCACCCTCTCGTCCCTTCCCCCGCACCGGACTCCACGGACGGTTCATCGTAGTGGGGGATGGCGGAACGGACGGATGACAGCGTGCCCGTGGACCGACGTGTGCCGCGGGACCGGGCGAGGAGCCGAGCCGGTCCTCCGCGCCTCCCGCTGGGACGCGCCTTCCGTGTGGTTGCGCCTCCCGTTTCGGATGAGACGTTGATGCGGCATGGACGCACAGTCGATACAGCCCGCCCCTAGCCTGCCTTCATGATCCGACCGGACGGACCCGAGAGGTTTTCATGTCGCTGATGGGCACAGCACGCAGGAGGAAGAGGAACGTCGTCGTGGTGGCGGCCGGCATGGCGCTGGCGGCTCTGGCCGTGCAGTCCCTGACCGCCTCGACGGCCGACGCGGGGCAGCCACGGGCCGGGGGGACCGAGTCGGGCGCGTCCTCGGCGGCCGCCACGGAACTCGTGTGGCAGCCGTGTTTCGAGATCGCCAAGGACTGGGACCCCCAGGACCACGACACCGAGTGCACGACCGTGCGGGTGCCGCTGGACTACGCCCGACCGAACGGCCGCCAGATCGACATAGCCGTGAGCCGGATCAGGGCCACCGACCCCGCCCACCGCCAGGGGGTGCTGCTCATCAACCCCGGCGGCCCCGGCGTGCAGGGCGTCACTGAGCCGTACCACGTCGCCCACACCCGGATGGCCGACGTCGGCCGCGACCACGACCTGATCGGCTTCGACACCCGCGGCGTGGGATACAGCGACAAACCCTCATGCCTCGAAATGTCGCCTGACAAGATCGAGCGCCCGCCCGCCGACCTCACCGGCAAGGAGAAGGCGAAGTTCAGCACCGACGCCTATGCCAAGGCGCTGAAGGCCTGCGCGGAGCGGGACCCCGTCTTCGCCAGGTCGCTGACCACGGCGAACGTCGCACGGGACATGGACAGGATCCGCATCGCACTGGGCGAGGAGAAGATCTCCTATTTCGGCAAGTCGTGGGGGACCGCGCTCGGCGCCTCCTACCGGAGCCTGTTCGGCGGCCATGTGGACAGGATGCTGCTGGACTCGGTGATGGCGCCGGGCCAGTCGCTCACCGACAACGACGATCAGATCGCCGCCCAGGAATCACTGTTCCATGACTTCGCCGGGTGGATCGCCGGCCACGACGGCACCTATCACTTCGGCCGTACCGAGTCGGAGGTCGTCAAGGCCCTCTTCGCGCTCCTGCACCAGATGGAGGCCCACCCCCGGCCGGGCGCGCCCGGCGGGTCGACCGTGGACGGTCAGACGGTCGATCTCCTCCTGTCGGCATCGCGGGCCAACTGGGAGCAGTCGGCCCAGGACCTCGCCACCATCCGCGACGGCGGTGTACCCAAGCCGCCCGCGACGGCGACGCCCGGCGCCGACCCGGCCGGCGCGGCGCGTCCCGTCGGCAACGGCTTCGACGACTCCCCGTACCAGGACGGCGACACCGTCTACATGCTCGCCGCCGTGGGCTGCAACGACTCCCCGGCCTTCCGGGACTTCGAGGCCGACTGGGCCCACTCCGAGCAGCTGAAGAAGAAGTATCCGGTCGCCGCTTACAGCGGTGGCGGCACCACCCGCTGCGTGGGCTGGCCGTTCCCGGCACAGCCGTGGCACCTGGGCAAGAGCCACGGCGCGCTGCAACTGGTCGGGCACGCCTACGAGACGAACACCCCGTTCAAGTGGGCGAAGGAGATGCGCGCCACGATCGGCGGCTCCTTGCTGACCATCCAGGACGACGTCCACGTCTCGCTGGAGGACCTGCCGTGCGCCTCGAAGGCGGTGGAGTTCTTCACCCACGGCACCACCTCCGAGGGGTCCTGCCCCGGAAAGCCGATCCCCACGCCGGCCACGCCCTGACACACCGCACGTGACACACCGCCGGCGTGCCGCGTCATGGACACCATGGAGATCCGCGACAGCATCCGGACCACGGGCCGACCGGCTGCTGTCACGTGGTGTGTCGCGGCTCAGTGCCTCCGTCACCTGCCGGAGTGGGGGTCTGCCGCGGCAGTTCCACGGTGACGCGGATCCCGCCGGCGGAGCGCGGGGTGAGGGTGAGTGTCCCGTCGTGGGCATGCGTGATGGTCTTGACGATCGCCAGGCCGAGGCCGACGCCTGCGTGGTGGGTGTGTACGCGCGCGGTGCCGCGCTGGAACGGCTCGGTGAGTATCGAGGCCAGCTCCGGGGGGACCTGCTCGCCGGTGTTCTCGACAGTGAGCACCACACTGTTCGGGCGCACGCCGGTATTCATCCACACGACGCCCTTCTCGGGCAGATTATGGACGATCGCGTTCTGCACGAGGTTCGTGGTCAACTGCAGCAGAAGCGCCTTCGATCCTGTGGTGGGGGCGATGTCGCCGGAGATCTCGATGGTGATGCCCTGCTTCTCCGCGAGGGGCAGGAGCGTTTCGGTGGCCTCCTCCGCCATGAGGGACAGGTCGACGGGTTCCCGGGTGAAGGACCGCTGCTCAGCACGGCTGAGCACGAGCAATGCCTCGGTCAGGTCGATCGCCCGGGTGTTGACGGCGTGGAGGCGGTCGATGACCTCGCCGGTGTCGTGGTTCGGGTCGGTGCGCGCCACGTCGAGGAGTGCCTTCGAGACGGCCAGCGGGGTGCGCAGCTCATGCGAGGCGTTGGCCGCGAACCTCTGCTGTACGGCGACGTGTGCGGCGAGCCGTGCGAGCATCGTGTCGAAGGCGTCGGCGAGTTCGCGGAACTCGTCCCTGCGGCCCGGTAGCCGGATCCGGTGGGAGAGCGATCCGGTCGAGGCCAGGCGGGTGGCGTCGGTGATACGGGTCAGCGGGGCGAGCATTCGGCCGGCGAGGAGCCACCCTCCCACGAGGCCGAACGCCAGCAGGAATGCCAACACCACGGCTGCCCTCGGAGCGAAGACGTGCTGGAGGTTGGACCGGATGGGAAAAACACCCATGGTGGTGCCGGTGGAGCCGGGAATGATGAGCGCACGGTCGGGTATGTAACGCAGGAGGAACGCCCACACCGCCGCGAGCAGCAGGACGCCGGCCAGCATGAGGAAGCCGGCGTAGCTGAGGGTGAGTCTGAGGCGAACGCTCAACCCGGGTGCTCTATTCACGTCCGCCTCCCTCGTGTCCGCCCTCTGCTCGCGTGTCGATGCGGTAGCCGACGCCTGGCACGGTGGCGATGATCCAGGGTTCGCCGAGCCGCTTGCGCAGTGCCGAGACGGTGATGCGCACGGCGTTGGTCAAGGGGTCCGCGTTCTCGTCCCACGAGCGTTCCAGGAGCTCTTCGGCGCGGACGACACCGCCTTCGGCGGCGACGAGGACTTCGAGCACGGCGAACTGCTTCCGGGTGAGCGCGACGTAGCGGCCGTCCCGGTAGACCTCCCTGCGGAACGGGTCCAGCCGCAGGCCTGCGATCTCCCGCACGGGCGGCCTGCTGTGCGCGCGCCTGCGGTCGAGTGCCCTGAGCCGGAGCACGAGCTCCTGCATCTCGAACGGCTTGGTGAGGTAGTCGTCGGCGCCGAGTTCGAACCCGGAGGCCTTGTCGTCGAGGCGGTCGGCAGCGGTGAGCATGAGGATCGGCATACCGCTGCCGGAGGCGACGATGGACATGGCGATCTCGTCACCGGACGGTCCGGGGACGTCGCGGTCGAGGACGGCGATGTCGTAGGCGTTGACGCCCAGCAGCTCCAGAGCGGTGTCGCCGTCGCCTGCGATGTCGGCCGCGATCGCCTCCAGGCGCAGGCCGTCGTGGATGGCTTCCGCCAGAAAAGGTTCGTCCTCGACGATCAACACGCGCATGCTCCTGATGCTATGAGCCGGGACATATCGTCGGCGTATCGAAAATCCCATACGCGCCGGCAACACCACGCCGCGTTGACTGGCGGCATGAACGACACCCCGCCACCAGCGCGGACGACGAGCCGCCGGATGCACCGGCGTCCGGTCGCCGGCCCGACATCTGCCCTCGCGGCATCGCCGGTGGACACGGCGCGGACCGGGCAGGGCGGCGCCGGCCGCCGGGAGACCGGCGCCGGGACCTGGCGCGCGCGCATCCGCCGGGCGACACGCGCCGCCTCCCGGCCGGGGCCCTGGAAGCGCGGCCTGGTCCTCGGGGCGCTGGCGCTGCTGCTCGGGCTGCTCATGCTGCTGCACGCCGGGATTCCGAACCGGATCGGGAACGTCGGCAGCCTGGTGGAGACCTTCCTGCCGTGGTTCGGCCTGTTCATCCCGGTGCTGCTGGCCGGGGCGCTGTGGCGCCGCTCCGCCTCCGCGGTGCTCGCGCTGCTGCTGCCGGCCGTGGTGTGGCTGAACCTCTTCGGCGGGCTACTCGGCGACAAGGCCCACCCGGGCGGCGACCTCACCGTGGCCGAACAGAACGTCGACACGGACAACCCCGCCCCGGCTGCCACCGCACGCGACCTGGCCGCCTCCGGAGCGGACCTGCTGGCCCTGGTGGAGCTGACCGAGCAGGCCCGGAGCACGTACGAGAAGGGGCTGGCGAAGGAGTACCCGTACCACACGGTGCAGGGCACGGTCGGGCTGTGGAGCAAGCTGCCGCTGTCGGACACCCGGCCGATCGACATCGTGGACTACGGGCCGCTGGCGGACACCAAGCCGGCGGACGAGAAGATGGCCGCGAACCGGGCGCTGCGCACCACGGTGGCCACGGACCACGGGCGGCTGACGGTGTACGTGGCCCACCTGGGGTCCGTACGCGTGAATCCCGAGGCGGGCTTCTGGACGGCCTCGCGGAACATGGGCGTGCAGGCGCTCGGCAAGGCCATAGCCGGCGACCCCAGTGAGCGGGTGGTGCTGCTCGGCGACCTGAACGGCACCATGGAGGACCGCGCGTTCGCCGGCCTCACCGCACAGCTGCACTCGGCCCAGGACACGGCCGGAGACGGCTTCGGCTTCACCTGGCCGGCAGAGTTCCCCGTGGTGCGGATCGACCAGATCCTGCTCCGCGGCGTGGCACCGGAGAGCTCGCGGGTACTGCCGGCGAACGGCAGCGACCACTTGCCGGTGGCGGCCGGAATCAGCTGGTGAACACCGCGGTGCCGAGCGTTGAGGGCGAGTTCGTCCCACGAAGGGACCACCCATGCCGCAGCTGTTCGAGAGGAGCGGGAGTTACATTCCCGCGGCGCGGGCCGCGCGGGCGAGCCGGCCCGAGTCCTCGCGGGCGTGGAAAACCCTTTGCCGGGAATCACCTCGTGACTGAAGACTGGGGCCATGCGCGGATTCGTCAGGACCGGCAACGAGGCCCCCGTCGCGTGCCTGGGCGACTCTCAGCGCACCGCCGCGGCATACCGCGAGCCGCTGCACCGTGGGAAGACGGCACTGAGCGCCGTCCGCGCCGGTCTGCGTGATGATGATCCTGCCGTCCGTGAGGGCTGCTGCCGCCCGGCGGGACAAGCTACGAACGGACCCTTCCGCCCACGACCCGATCATGGAACGGCCTTCGGGTTCTCCCCGGATTTCCAGGGCTGATCGTGGGTGACTCCCTCGGCTGTACACTTTGGGGGCATTCCATGGATTTAAAGGAAATGAAGGCGAACGGCATGAGGAAATGCTGAGAGAGGTCACCGCCACCCGCTATATCGCACCCCTGCGGTCCGGCGGATCCGTCCCCGGAGTCGTCGAGGCCGACGACCTGGGGACGTACGTCGTGAAGTTCACCGGAGCCGCGCAGGGGCGGAAGGCGCTGGTCGCCGAGGTGATCGTGGGGGAGCTGGGGCGGCGCCTCGGGCTCCGCGTGCCGGAGCTGGTGCGGATGGAGTTCGATCCCGCCGTCGCCGCCGACGAGCCGCACCAGGAGGTGCAGAACCTCCTGCACGCCAGCGCCGGCCTCAACCTCGGTATGGACCTCCTCCCCGGCGCCGTCGACTTCACCGCAGCCACCCTGGACACCGTCGCCCCCCTCGAGGCCGGCCGCATCGTCTGGCTCGACGCCCTCACCGCCAACGTCGACCGCACCGTGCACAGCCCCAACCTGATGATCTGGCCGAGCTTCGGCACCCGCGAGCCCCGCCTCTGGCTCATCGACCACGGCGCCGCCCTCGTCTTCCACCACCGCTGGGACACCGCCCAGGACACCGTCGACAAGGCCTACGACTTCCGCGCGCACGCCCTCGGCGGCTACGGACCCGACACCGTCACCGCCGACGCCCGGCTGGCCCCCCGGGTCACCGAGGACCTGCTGCGTGAGGTCGTCGCCCTCGTCCCCGACGAGTGGCTGGCCGACGAGCCCGGCTTCGCCGGCCCCGACGCCGTACGGGAGGCCTACGTCCGCCACCTCGCCGCCCGCGCCCGCGCCTCCGCGACCTGGCTCCCCCGCGAGTTCCCGCACCGCGACGAGCTGGCCGCCCAGGACGCCCGCCGCGCCGCCGCCACCGAAGCGGCCCGGCCCGCCTGGCTCAAGCACGTCCCTGACCTCAGCGACCGGCCCGCCGTCCGCTGAGGCCGCCCGCCCGCCGAGCCCGCCGGGAGAGCGAGAGCCCGTCCGGTCTGCGGACAGCCGGTGGATCATCCGGGGGTTTTCCCCATGGTCGCGGGTGCGCGGCCTGCCTTAGCGTTGTCGGCGCACGGGGCCGTGCTGCGGCCCGGCCCGGATGACCCTGATCCAGCGCCACTTCCCGCCTTCGCAGGCACCTTTCCAGAACTGGGGGACCCCATGCGTCACCAGCTCCGCAGCCCGGCGATCTGCGCGGCCGCCCTGCTCGCAGCCGGCGGCCTGACCGCGTGCGGCCTGGTGAGAGACGAGACGTTCGAGGACGACAACACGCTGAAGGGGAAGATCACCTCGGTGCGGCTGGACAACGACTCGGGCGGCGTCACCCTGCACGGCACCCACGGCAAGGGCACGCTGTCACTGCACCGCAGAGTCGAGTACCGGGGCGACAAGCCGAAGGGCGCCACGCACCGGATCGAGAACGGCGTCCTGATCCTCGGCGGCTGCGGCAACCACTGCTCGGTGAACTACACCGTCGACGTACCGGCCGGCGTCCCGGTGCGCGGCCGTGTGTCGAGCGGCAGCGTCAGCCTCGCCGCCGTGGGCGCCGTGACCGTGACCACGAGCTCCGGGCGCATCGAGATGAACGGCGCCACGGGCCCGATCGACGTACGGAGTTCCAACGGCCGGATCACCGGGCGGAACATCAGCAGCCGGCAGATCCGTGCCGAGACCTCCAACGGCGCGATCGACCTCACCTCCGCCACGCCCGGCAACGTACAGGCCAAGACGTCCAACGGCGCCATCACCGTGACCGTGCCCCGGGCCGGCTACCGCGTGACGGCCGAGACGGGCCACGGCGACAAGAACGTCGACGTGGCCGACGACCCGTCCGGTACGTACCGGCTGGCACTCTCCACCGGCAACGGCGACATCACCGTCAGGAACTCCTGATGGAAGCCCCTCTGGCGTCGGATACGTCTCCGGCGTCGGGAGCCTCTCCGGCGTCGGAAACCCTCCGGAGCCGGGGGCCCCTCGACTTCCCGGAGCCCGGGCGCCCACGACTCGGGCCGCCCGGTGCCCCGGTACCTCGGTGCACCGGCACGCGCCGGGGGCTCGGCTCAGCCCCTGCTCACCAGCTCCCGGTACGCCGGCAGCGTCAGGAACTCCGCATAGTCCTCGTCGAGCGCCACCTTCAGCAGCAGGTCGTGCGCCTCCTGCCAGCGCCCCGCCGCGAACGCCTCCTCGCCGGCCTCTGCCCGGATCGCGGCCAGGTCCTCGTCCGCGATCTTCCGCGCCAGCTCGGCCGTGGCCCGCTCGCCGTTCTCGAAGACCACACCGGCGTTGATCCACTGCCAGATCTGGGAACGGGAGATCTCGGCGGTGGCCGCGTCCTCCATGAGGTTGAAGATGGCGACCGCGCCCGAGCCGCGCAGCCACGCCTCGATATAGCGGATGCCGACCTGGACGGCGTTCACCAGACCCTCGTACGTGGGCCGGGCGTCCAGCGCGTCCACGGCGATCAGGTCCGCCGCCGCGACCGAGACGTCCTCGCGGAGCCGCTCCTTCTGGTTGGGCCGGTCGCCCAGCACCGCGTCGAACGACTCCATGGCGATCGGCACCAGGTCGGGGTGGGCCACCCAGGAGCCGTCGAAGCCGTCGGACGCCTCGCGGTCCTTGTCGGCGCGGACCTTCTCGAAGGCGACCTTGTTCACCTCGGGATCGCGCCGCGAGGGGATGAAAGCCGCCATGCCGCCGATGGCGTGCGCGCCCCGCTTGTGGCAGGTGCGCACCAGCAACTCGGTGTAGGCGCGCATGAACGGCGCCGTCATGGTGACCGCATTGCGGTCCGGCAGCACGAACCGCTCGCCCGCGTCCCGGAAGTTCTTCACGATCGAGAACAGATAGTCCCAGCGGCCGGCATTCAGCCCCGAGGCGTGGTCACGCAGCTCGTAGAGGATCTCCTCCATCTCGTACGCGGCCGTGATCGTCTCGATCAGCACGGTCGCCCGGACGGTGCCCTGGGCGATACCGAGCCGGTCCTGTGCGAAGACGAAGATCTCGTTCCACAGCCGGGCCTCCAGGTAGGACTCCGTCTTCGGCAGGTAGAAGTACGGGCCCTTGCCGAGGTCCAGCAGCCGCTGGGCGTTGTGGAAGAAGTAGAGGCCGAAGTCGACCAGCGCGCCGGGCACCGGGCGACCGTCGACCTGGAGGTGGTGCTCGTCCAGGTGCCAGCCGCGCGGGCGCACCACGACGGTGGCGAGCCGGTCGGCGTCCTTCAGGGCATACGACTTGCCGCTCGTCTCGTCGGTGAAGTCGATGCGGCGCTCGAAGGCGTCCGTCAGATTGAGCTGGCCGCGGATGACGTTCTCCCACGTGGGGGCGAGCGCGTCCTCGAAGTCGGCCAGCCAGACCTTGGCGCCGGAGTTGAGGGCGTTGATGGTCATCTTGCGGTCCGTGGGACCGGTGATCTCGACCCGGCGGTCGTCCAGCGCGGCGGGCGCGGGGGCGACGCGCCAGGAGTCGTCGGCGCGTACGGCGGCCGTCTCGGGGAGGAAGTCGAGCGTCGCCGTACGGGCGATCTCTGCACGGCGTGCCGCGCGGCGCGCCAGCAGTTCGTCCCGCCGGGGGGTGAAGCGCCGGTGCAGCTCGCCCAGGAAGGCCAGAGCCTCCGGGGTGAGGACCTCGTCCTGCCGGGGCAGGGGCTCCGCGTCGACGATGACCGGCACGGAGGGCGCTGATGCGGACATGCTCTCACTTCCTTCAGCGAGCTTCACAGCGTCAGGCACGGTTCCCGGACGGTGCCCGGCCGCCGTCGCCGCGGATGGCGTGGCACTGCGTGCCAGGGCGGAGGGGTGCGGCCGGGGGAGCCGTGGTGACGATCGGGCGCTTCTGATCAGTGGATACTAGTTTTCTTATGGTGGAACTTCAATGGTTTGTTGATGTTGAGACTCTTGCCGTCGATACAACTCGGCCCAGAGTGCCACGCCGGCCCTCGGGGGCCCCTACTCCAGGCGTGCCAGGTCCTCGGCCGTGTCGATGTCGTACGGTTCGGCGATGTCGCCGCACTCCACGAGCGTGAGCGCGTCGGCGTGCGCCGCCAGGTAGGTGCGCGCGCCCTTGTCGCCCCGGGCACCGGTCACGACTCCTGGCCAGTGGTCCGCCCCGAACAGGACGGGGTGCCCCCGCCTGCCGTCGTACGCGGCGGCGGCGAGCGACGCGGGCGACCGGTACGCGGCGCGCACCCGCGCCACCGCCTCCGCACCGATGCCGGGCTGATCGACGAGCATCACCAGGACGGCCCCCGCCCGGTCGCCGCCCTCCACGGTGAGCGGCGCGAGCCCGGCGCGCAGGGACGAGCCCATGCCCTCCTCCCACGCCGGATTGTCGATGAGCACACACCCCGTCAGCTCGGCCTCGGTCCGCACCCGCTCGGCCGCGGCACCCAGCACCACGTGCACCCGTGCACACCCGCCGTCCCACAGCGCCCGGACCCCGTGCTCCACCAGCGGCCGGCCGCGGTGCCGCAACAGTGCCTTGGGACGCCCCCCAAGCCGCCGCCCACCCCCCGCGGCCAGCAACAGCCCCACCACGGCCTCTTGAGCACCCCGCTCACTGCCTGTCATCCAGTCGCCTCCCACACCATCGGGCCGTTCTCCGGCCGTCCACCATCCATCCGTACTCCCCGTGCCCAGGAAGGGGTGCGGGGTTGTGTCCCGGGGCGCCTCTGGGGGTACCTCCCACTCCTTCACGGCAGTGGGGGAACCCATGAGGCAGTGGGGGAGGCTCCGCCGCGTGGCCGCGCCCCCACCGCCGGAGACCCGCAGCCCGCCACTGTCCCACAGGGGCACCCCTGCCGAGCGGGTCACCGGCGGGGCAAGGCCACCCGGCCGAGGCCGCGCACCAGCAGCCGCCAACGCATCGAAGGGGGTGAAGCGCGGAACACAATCACCGAACAGCCGCTCATCACGTTCGGACATCTCGTACAGCGGGCAAATTACGTCCATTCTGTGGCGCCAAGCCCACTGCGTGGCGTTTACTGTCCGGCGACTCCGGGCTTTGGCCGATGTTCGACAGGGGGTCGTCCTGGGGTGCGGGTGCCTAAAGAGAGAAATGCAAACGGTGGCGCACAACGGCGTGCGAGGGGGGAGATGTGTTGCAGAGCGTGGAGCACAGAGCCGTGATGGGCAGTGGAGAGCAGGATGTCCGTGTGGCGAATTTACGAGCCGCCGTCTCCCGGCTGCGCCGAGAACTGGCCGCGCACCCGGCGGAGTTCCCCGACCGCGGCATCGCGGAGGACGAGCTCGCCGCGCTCGCGTCGATGGCGCTCGGCGGGAACCCGGAGATCCGGCGGCTGCGGCGCTCGCTGCTGCTGGTAGCAGGGGCCATCGGCTCGGTCAGTGCCCTGGCGCCGAGCCTCGCGCAGGTGCGTACCGCGGTGGAGCTCTTCGGGGAGCGCCCACCCAGTTGACGGCCGTACCGCCCCGGCCGCCCATCGGCCGTCAACCGTCCGTCCGAGCGGCGCCGGCTCTTCCCGAGGCTCCCGGGATCCGAGGATATGCACGGCATTCCTCGGACTTCTCCCGGGAGCCTTCCGCCTTTCCGGGGAGTCCGTTCGTCATTCCCCGGTAATTCCTCGGACGGATATGGCCCGGGTAAGGATCGCGGCCCGGGTGGATAACGCCCGGGGGGCGGTCCGGGGGGCGGTCACGTACAGGTCCGTACCGATACCGGTAAAACTGACTAACCGATTGGTTAACTCGCCGTCAGGGCGGTGGACAGTTCCGCCGCGACCTGTTGCAGAACGGGGACGATCTTCTCCGTGGCCGCCTCGGTGACCCGGCCCGCGGGACCCGAGATGGAGATGGCGGCCGCGGTGGGGGAGTCCGGCACGGAGACGGCGAGACAGCGGACGCCGATCTCCTGCTCGTTGTCGTCGAGCGCGTAGCCGAGGCGGCGGACCTCCTCCAGCGCGTCCAGGAAGGCGTCCGGGGTGGTGATGGTCTTCTCGGTGGCGGCCGGCATCCCGGTGCGGATCAGCAGGGCGCGCACCTCCTCGGTGGGCAACTGCGCCAGCAGGGCCTTGCCGACGCCCGTCGAGTGCGGCAGCACCCGCCGGCCGACCTCGGTGAACATCCGCATGGAGTGCTTCGAGGGGACCTGGGCCACATAGACGACCTCGTCGCCGTCCAGCAGGGCCATGTTCGCGGTCTCGCCGGTCTCCTCCACCAGGCGGGCGAGGTGCGGCCGGGCCCAGGTGCCGAGCAGCCGGGACGCGGACTCTCCGAGGCGGATCAGCCTGGGGCCCAGCGAATACCGCCTGTTGGGCTGCTGGCGGACATAGCCGCAGGTCACCAGCGTGCGCATCAGCCGGTGGATGGTGGGCAGCGGCAGCCCGCTGCTCGCGGAGAGCTCACTCAGGCCGACCTCGCCGCCCGCGTCCGCCATGCGCTCCAGCAGATCGAAGGCGCGTTCAAGCGACTGGACGCCGCCGGAGGAACCGGTGGCGGCAGGAGACTTGTCGGCGTCGGTGGTGCTGGCGCTTGACGGCGGCACGGCGCGTTCCTTCCGGGGCTCGGGAACCGGAGGGCCCCGGGCCTCTTGTGCGGGTTTCGGTCGATGGACGGGCAAGGGAGCCAGCGTACCTGGCACGGCGCACCCACCGCCTGTCATCGACGGGGCGTTCCCGCCGGTCAGAGGCCTGACGTGGGCGGCGAGCGGCGGGCGCCGCGGGCTGCTGTGCGGTGCGGGGCAGCGGGTGACGACGGGCAATTTTCGGAAGTTTAATTCCGCTTAACGGAAAAGTCCAGGATGCCTCGGCGAGCGTTCTCCGCGGCCCGCGCGGCGGAGGGGGTGCCTTGACGGGGTGGGGTCGCCTGGTGAGACTTCTTCAACAGAACGTTGAAATTCTAGGGAGAGAGCCGGAGAACGCCAAGCCATCGGAGCGGAGAGGGGTACGCGTGTCAGAGACCCGCCGGGCCGCACCCGCGAAGGGCCTCGGGACCGTGCCCCGGGGGGCCCTCCCACACGCTTCGGGCAGTGGGGGAGACCCCGCCGCGTCAGACGTACCGTCCACACCGTTGAGGCAGCGGGGGAGCGACCCGTCACGACGAAACCGGCAGCCCGCCACCGCCCCACAGGGGCGGCTTCCGCCTTTCCCGGACCGCCGGCCGGTCCTGGTGCTCCGCTCCACCCGTGTCGTCACCCCCGAGGGGACCCGGCCGGCCAGCGTCGTCGTCGCCGGCGAGCGCATTGCCGCCGTGCGGGCGCACGACGCCGCGCCGCCGCCCGGCGCGGACGTCCGGGACCTCG
Organism: Streptomyces sp. DSM 116793; assembly: GCF_057320905.1. Taxonomy (NCBI): domain Bacteria; kingdom Bacillati; phylum Actinomycetota; class Actinomycetes; order Kitasatosporales; family Streptomycetaceae; genus Streptomyces; species Streptomyces sp. DSM 116793. Next base: position 7,701,468 of record NZ_CM170494.1, read on the forward strand.
GCGACGCCGCCCTGCTCCCCGGCCTGGTGGACACCCATGTGCACGTGAACGACCCGGGCCGCACCGAGTGGGAGGGCTTCTGGACGGCGACCCGCGCCGCGGCCGCCGGCGGCATCACCACCCTCGTAGACATGCCGCTCAACTCCCTGCCGCCCACCACGACCGTCGCCCATCTGCGTGCCAAACAGGCCGTGGCCAGGGGCGCCGCCCATGTCGACGTGGGCTTCTGGGGCGGCGCCGTGCCCGGCAACGTCAGGGAGTTGCGGCCACTGCACGACGCCGGTGTGTTCGGCTTCAAGTGCTTCCTCGCGCCGTCCGGCGTCGACGAGTTCCCCGAGCTGGACGCGGAGCAGCTGGCCGCCGCCATGGCGGAGACCGCCGCACTCGGGGGCCTGCTGATCGTGCACGCCGAGGACCCGGCCCGGCTGGCCCGCGCCCCGCGGCCCGGCGGCCCCCGGTACGCCGACTTCCTGCGCTCCAGGCCGGCGGCCAGCGAGGACGCCGCCATCGCGGGACTCATCGCCACCGCGCGGAGGCTCCGGGCCCGGGTGCACGTCCTGCACCTCTCCTCGGCGAGCGCGCTGCCGCTGATCGCCGCCGCGCGCCGCGAGGGCGTGCGCATCAGCGCGGAGACCTGCCCGCACTACCTCACGCTCCGCGCGGAGGACGTCCCGGACGGTGCGAGCGCCTTCAAGTGCTGCCCGCCGATCCGCGAGGCCGCCAACCGGGAGAAGCTCTGGGCCGCGCTCGCCGACGGCACCCTCGACTGCGTCGTCACCGACCACTCCCCGTCCACCCCGGATCTCAAGACCACCGACTTCGCCACAGCCTGGGGCGGCATCTCCTCGCTCCAGCTCAGCCTGCCCGCCGTCTGGACCGAGGCCAGGCGGCGCGGCCACACCCTGCAGGACGTCGCCCGCTGGATGGCCACGCGCACCGCAGCCCTGGTCGGCCTGCACCACAAGGGCGCCATCGAGGCGGGCCGGGACGCCGACTTCGCCGTGTTCGAGCCCGAACGGACCTTCACCGTCGACCCGGCCACCCTCCAGCACCGCAACCCCGTCACCGCCTACGCGGGCCGCACCCTGCACGGCGTGGTCACCGCCACCTGGCTGCGCGGCCGGTGCGTCCACGAGAACGTCGGGGGCTTAGGGGGGACAGGGGGTTCAGGGGACGCCGTGCAGCCCGGGGGTGCCGGGAACGCCGGGTACCCCGGGAGCCCTGGGAGCCCTGGGAACGCCGGGTACTCCGGGAGTCCTGGGAACGCCGGGAGCCCCGGGAGCCCCGGGAACTCCGCGAATGCCGGGAGCCCCGAAATCCCCATGAACGCGGCGGCACCCGCGCACGCGCCCACCCCCGCCTTCGCCCCGCCCAGCGGGCGGCTCCTGGAGAGGACGGAGTGAACTCCATGACGGCCCTGCCCCGCTTCACCGGCCCCGCGGCCCCCTACGCGGGCGGTGACCCCTACGCCGACCACCGCACCGCCGACTTCCCCTTCGCCGCCCTGCCCGACCTCGCCGACCGGGCGCTCGGCGCGGGGGTGGTCGCGGCCGACGACGAGTTCTTCGGGCCGCGCGAGAACCTGCTGCTCCCCGGCCGTCCCGTCTTCGACCCGGAGCGGTTCGGGCCCAAGGGGAAGGTGATGGACGGCTGGGAGACCCGCCGCAGGCGCGGCACCTCGGCGCACCGTCCCTGGCCGGAGGACGGCGACCACGACTGGGCGCTCGTCCGGCTCGGCGCCCCGGGGGTGATCCACGGCATCGTCGTCGACACCGCCCACTTCCGCGGCAACCACCCGGAGTCCGTCTCCGTCGAGGGCGTCTGCGCCGACGGCACCCCGGACCCGGCGGAACTGCTCGCGGCAGGGTCGGCCTGGCGGACACTGGTGCCGCGCACTCCGGTCGGCGGGCACGCCGCCAACGGCTTCGCCGTCGACGTCCGGCAGCGCTTCACCCATCTGCTCCTCAAGCAGTACCCGGACGGCGGGATCGCGCGCCTGCGGGTGCACGGCGAGGTGGTGCCCGACGTGGACTGGCTCACGGCACTCGGCACCTTCGACGTGGTGGCGCTGGAGCACGGCGGCCGGGTGACCGGCGCCTCCGACCTGTTCTACTCGCCCGCCGCCCACACCATCCTGCCCGGCAGGTCCCGGCGGATGGACGACGGCTGGGAGACCCGGCGGCGCCGCGACCGGGGCCACGACTGGATCGGCTACCGGCTCGCCGCGCAGGCCCGGATCCGGGCCGTCGAGATCGACACGGCGTACCTCAAGGGGAACGCGGCGGGGTGGGCGTCGGTGTCCGTCCTGGACGCCGGTGACGCCGACCCCGCGGACGCCGATTCCGAGGGCAGCGAACCCGCGGACACCGACCCCGAGGGCACAGAAGCCGCCGTCGCCACGCTCTCGGACGCCGCTCCCGACGCCGCCGGCCACACGGGTGCCGGCCGCGCCGCCGACGGTTTCGCCGGCCCGGCGCCCCGCCGCGGTGCCTGGGCCGAGGCGCTGCCCCGTACTCGGCTGCAACCCGACACCAACCACCGCTTCGTGCTCCCCGCCCCCGTCACCGGCACCCACGCCCGTATCGACGTTTACCCGGACGGCGGCATCTCCCGGCTGCGTCTGTTCGGCTCCCTCACCGAGCGGGGGGCGCGGCAGCTGAGGGAACGGCGCGCCGGGCTCGGCGGCTGAGGGACGGGTCACGGTGGCGGCCGGGCCGCCCTGCGCCGGGCGGAACCCTGCGGGACCCCTGAGTCGTTGACCCGTCGGAACCCGCCGGGCCCTGGGGCCCCGGCACGCGGACCCCCGCGATCCGCACCGCACCCCGACCGCGCGTGTCAAGGAGACCGCCGTGACCCTGCAGCAAGAGATAGTCGGCAATGCCATGCAGATGGCGGTCGTCAACCTCCAGCCCAGCCAGACCGTCTACTGCGAGGCGGGCAAGTTCCTCTTCAAGACGTCCAATGTGACGATGGAGACCCGGCTGGGGGGACCGTCCGGCGGCGGTCAGCCGGAGAGCCGGCAGGGCGGGGGCGGAGGGATGGGCGGCATGCTCCGGCAGGCCATGGGCACCGCCATGCAGGTCGGCCAGCGGTACCTGGCCGGCGAGTCCCTCGCGTTCCAGTACTTCACCTCGCAGGGCGGCGAGGGCACCGTCGGCTTCGCGGGCGTCCTGCCGGGCGAGATGCGCGCCCTGGAACTCACCGGATCACGCGCCTGGTTCGCCGAGAAGGACGCCTTCGTGGCCGCCGAGTCCACGGTCGAGTTCGGTATCGCCTTCCAGGGCGGCAGGACGGGGATGAGCGGCGGCGAGGGCTTCATCCTGGAGAAGTTCACCGGGCACGGCACGGTCATCATCTGCGGCGCCGGCAACTTCATCGACCTCGACCCCGCCGACTTCGGCGGCCGCATCGAGGTCGACACGGGCTGTGTGGTGGCCTTCGAGGAGGGCATCCGGTACGGCGTCGAGCGCGTCGGCGGCCTCAACCGCCAGGGCATCATGAACGCCGTCTTCGGCGGCGAGGGCCTCTCCCTCGCCACGCTGGAAGGCCAGGGCCGCGTCATCCTTCAGTCCCTCACCATCGAGGGTCTGGCCAACGCCCTGAAGAAGGCCCAGGGCGGTGACAAGCAGGGGCCCACGGGCGGACTGTTCTCCACCCACGGGGGCTGACGACGGCTCAGGGCCCGTGCCCACGGCGGGTTGGACCCGTACACACCCAGGCTCGCCGGGGGAAGCGCACGGTGCGTACGCCCGGGGCCGGGGGCGCGCGTACGGCGCCGCGTTCGGGGCGCCGCGCACGCCGGGTCGCGCACCCCGCGGATTGCGCCCGTTATGCCTCCCTCATTCGATGAACGTTCAGCAAACTCCCGTTCTTGTCATTGACACGACAGGGTCTACGCGCGTCATGCTAGGAGCCATGCGAACCCCCACACGCATCCTCAGTGTCACTGCCGTCGCCGCCGCCCTCTTCTTCGGCGGCCCCGTAGCCGCCGCGAGCGCGGCCCCGGCCCCCCACGCGGCCGCCCCCTCGATCTCGCAGCAGATCGCGGCCGTCGGCGACATCTGCTACTCCGACCTGCCGTCCCAGGCGCACGACACGCTCGATCTGATCGACCAGGGCGGCCCCTTCCCCTATCCGCAGGACGGCGAGGTCTTCCAGAACCGGGAGGGCCTGCTCCCGCAGCAGTCCAGCGGCTACTACCACGAGTACACGGTGGAGACCCCCGGCTCGCCGGACCGCGGCGCCCGCCGTGTCATCACCGGTCAGCGGACCGACGAGGACTACTACACCTCCGACCACTACGAGTCGTTCGACCTGATCGACTTCGACTGCTGAGGCACCGCGCCCGTACGGGGACGCCGCCTTGGGAGGAGGCGTCCCCGTGGGACGGGGAGTCACCTGTGAGACGGGCGAGCTGACCGTCGGGCGGCCGAGGTGACCGTCGGGCGGCCGAGGTGATCGTCGGGCGGCCGAGGTGATCGTCGGGCGCCGAGCATGACCGCCCGGCTGCCGAACGGCGGTCAGCCCCCGCTCCCCTTACGGCTCTCCGCGGCGGCGAACAGCGCCAGAGCCAGCACCAGCAGCGCGACGCCGACGTGGACCTCATAGCCGTCGAGGAAGTCCACGAGCCCCACCAGACCCCAACCGCCGGATCGGCCCATGGCCGCGTGGACCAGGCCTCCGGCGCCCTGCACCAACGCGATCACTCCGAGAAACTCCAGGAACTGCTTCACGCAATGGAGCCTCGCCCCGCGGACCCCCCACACGCATCGGCCGCGGGGCGAGATCGCGTCCGCCGAAGGACGGTGTCCGCCGATCCCGCGGCGACGAAAGTCGGCGACCGCACCGACTTTCGGCTCCCCTTCGCGCGGACGGCCCGCGGACGGCCCGCGGACGGCCCGCGGACGGCCCGCGGACGGCCCGCGGGCGGGCCGCGCGGGCCGCCGGGGTGCGTACATTGCCCACCATGAACGGTCGACCTCTCGCACCAAGGTGGCGCCCCGGCTCACCCGGGGGTCCGGGGGACCGCGCGACCGGCCGCGGGGGGACGCGCGGGTCGTCACTGTCCGGAGGGGGTTGTTCCGGTCGTCTCCGGGCCGCGGGCCGGTGGGGGGCTACGCGCGATGTCCACCGAACCGCGCCGACGCCCCCGTCGGCGCCGGTGCCGTATCGGTGGCTGTTGCCCTCCGCCCTGATCCGCGAGCTGGATCCGGCCGCCGCGCGGCGCCCGCGGCGCACGGTGCGCGACTGGGCCGTGGACTTCTGCTGCTTCTTCGTGGCCGCACTGCTCGGTCTGCTCGCCGCTTCCGGGGTGGCCCACGACCCGGGCACCCCGCCTGCGCTCGCCACCGTCGACCAGGTGCTGGGCGCGCTGTCCTGCGCGGCCGTCTGGGTGCGCCGCCGCCGGCCGGTCGCGTTCGCGGCGGCGATGCTGCTGGTCGGCCTCGTCTCCAACACCGCGGGCGGCGCGGCCATGGTCGCGCTGTTCACGCTCGCCGTGCACCGGCCCTTCCGCCACGTCGCCTGGCTCGGCGGCGGCTCGCTCGCTTTCCTGCCGGTCTTCTACTGGCTGCGCCCCGAGCCGGACATGCCCTACCTGGTCGCGGTCTCGTTCTCGACGCTGCTCAGCGTCACCGCCGTCGGCTGGGGGATGTTCGTCCGCTCCCGCCGGCAACTGCTGCTGAGCCTGCGCGACCAGGCCAGGCGCGCCGAGACCGAGGCCGCGCTGCGCGCCGAGCAGGCCCAGCGGCTCGCCAGGGAGGCCATCGCCCGGGAGATGCACGACGTCCTCGCCCACCGACTCACCCTCCTCAGTGTCCACGCGGGCGCGCTCGAATTCCGGCCCGACGCCCCGGACGAGGAGGTGGCGCGCGCGGCCGGTGTGATCCGGGAGAGCGCGCACGAGGCGCTGCAGGACCTGCGGCAGATCATCGGCGTGCTGCGCGCGGGCGACGGCGGCGGGGACGGCGCCGAGACCGGCCGCCCGCAACCCACGCTCACCGGCCTCTCCCCCCTCGTCGAGGAGGTGCGGGCAGCAGGGATGCGGGTGATCCTGGACGACGCCGTTGAGGACCCCGCCGCCGTGCCCGCCGCCACCGGCCGCACCGCCTACCGCGTCGCGCAGGAGTGCCTCACCAACGCCCGCAAGCACGCGCCCGGCGCCGACGTCACCGTCCGCCTGGCCGGCGCGCCGGGAGACGGCCTCACCCTCACCGTGCGGAACCCCGCGGCGCCGGGCAGGGTGCCGCACGTGCCCGTGCCGCATGTGCCCGGCTCGGGCCAGGGGCTCATCGGCCTCAAGGAGCGGGCCACCCTGGCCGGCGGGCACCTGGAGCACGGTCCACTGGGCGACGGCGGCTTCCAGGTGGAGGCCTGGCTGCCCTGGCCCGGCTGACGGACGTCACCGGCAGAGCCTCCGCCCGTGGCCCCCCGGCTACCGTGACCCCCATGAAGCCGATCAGGGTGCTCCTCGTCGACGACGACCCGCTGGTGCGCGCCGGTCTGTCCTTGATGCTCGGCGGCGCCGACGACATCGAGATCGTCGGCGAGGCGGGCGACGGCGCCGACGCGGCCGCCCTCACCGACCGGCACCGTCCCGACGTCGTCCTGATGGACATCCGCATGCCGACGGTGGACGGTCTCGCCGCCACCGAGATCCTGCGCGCCCGGCCGCGGCCACCGGAAGTGGTGGTGCTCACCACGTTCCACGCGGACGAGCAGGTGCTCAGGGCGCTCCGCGCGGGCGCGGCCGGATTCGTCCTCAAGGACACCCCGCCCGCCGAGATCGTCGACGCGGTACGACGCGTGGCGGCGGGCGCCCCGGTCCTCTCGCCCGCCGTCACCCGGCAGCTCATCGCCCGGGTCGCCGGCGCCGACCGGGCACGGGAGCGTCGGGCACGCGCGCGTGCCCGCCTCGACCTGCTGGGCGACCGCGAAAGGGAGGTCGCCCTCGCCGTCGGCCGGGGCGCCTCCAACGCGGACATCGCCGGCGAGCTCTATATGAGCCTCGCCACCGTCAAAACCCATGTCTCCCGCATCCTGTCCCGCCTCGGCCTCGACAACCGGGTGCAGATCGCGCTGCTGACGTACGACGCCGGGGTGCTCGACCCGGAGGAGTGAGGCCCCGCACGGCCCCGGGCGGGCGCGGCATACGCGCCGGAGCGGTGCACGGGCCGGCGCCGGGCCCCGGCGCGGGGAGCGCGCCCAAGCCCGCGGGGCGCGTGGAGACTCGGGGAGCGCGCCGCAGCCCGCGGGGCGCGCGGAAACCCGGGGAGCGTGCGGAGGCCCGGGGCGTGCGAAGGTCCCCGGGAGCGCGCGGAGACCCGAGAAGCGTGCGGGCTCCCCGGGGCGTGCGGAGGGGTGCGCGGGGTCGGCCGCCGTCTCAGTCCCCGCGGGTCTCAGTCCCCGCGGGTCTCAGTCCCCGCGAATCTCCGTCAGCGCGACCGGCCGGCGCTCGTGCCGGGACAGCTCGCAGGCCTCCGCGATCCTGAGGGCGTGCAGCGCCTCGCGGCCGTCGCACGGGTTGACCCGTCCGCCGCGCACCACATCCACGAACGCGGCGAGTTCGGCCTCGTAGGCGGGCGCGAAGCGCTCCAGGAAGCCGCTCCAGGGCTTGTCGGCGGGGGGCGGCCCGGCCGGCTCGGTGGAGGCGATGGGCGTGCGGTCGTCCAGGCCCACGGCGATCTGGTCGAGCTCCCCTGCCAGCTCCATGCGCACGTCGTACCCGGCGCCGTTGCAACGGGTCGCCGTCGCGGTGGCGAGCGTGCCGTCGTCCAGGGTGAGCACCGCCGCGGCCGTGTCGACGTCGCCCGCCTCGGCGAACATCGCGGGGCCCGCGTCGGACCCGGTGGCGTACACCTCCGTCACCTCACGTCCCGTCACCCAGCGCAGCGCGTCGAAGTCGTGCACCAGGCAGTCCCGGTACAGGCCGCCCGACAGCGGCAGGTACGCGGCGGGCGGCGGCGCCGGGTCGGACGTCATCGCCCGCACCGTGTGCAGCCGCCCGAGCCGGCCCTCGCGCACCGCCTCCCGCGCCGCCGTGTACCCCGCGTCGAACCGCCGCTGGAAGCCGAGCTGGAGCACGGTGCCCGACTCCTCCACCTCGCGCAGCGCCGCCAGGGTGCCCGGCAGGTCGAGCGCGATGGGCTTCTCGCAGAAGACCGGCAGCCCCGCGCGCGCGGCCCGGCCGATCAGCTCCGCGTGCGCCGAGGTCGCCGTGGTGATCACCACCGCGTCGACGCCCTGGCCGAAGAGTTCGTCCACCCCGGGCGCCGGGGTCGCCCCGAGCCGCTCCGCCAGGTCCGCGGCCCGCGCCGGGTCGGCGTCGGTGACGACGAGGGAGCCGACCTCCGGGTGACGGTGCAGGGCGGCGGCGTGAAATGAGCCGATACGGCCCGTTCCGATGAGTCCGATGCGCATGGCTCCAAAGTGGCCCCGGGTCCAAGCCCTGTCAATGGTTTGTCCGGACAATGTGACTTCACAACTTCCCGTCATCATTTCCTGGGACTACGCTCGCCCCGTGCCCAAACCAGGAGTGGACCCGACCGTCCCGCTTCACCTCAGCGTCGACCGGAGCAGCCCGGTGCCGCTCTACTTCCAGCTGTCCCAGCAGCTGGAGGCCGCGATCGAGCACGGCGCCCTGACCCCCGGCACCCTGCTCGGCAACGAGATCGAGCTCGCGGGCCGCCTCGGCCTCTCCCGCCCGACGGTCCGCCAGGCCATCCAGACGCTGGTCGACAAGGGCCTGCTGGTGCGCCGCCGCGGCGTCGGCACCCAGGTCGTGCACAGCCAGATCAAGCGGCCCCTGGAGCTCAGCAGCCTCTACGACGACCTGGAGGCCGCCGGTCAGCGCCCCACCACCCGGGTGCTCTCCAACGCCCCGGTGCCCGCACCCGCCGAGGCCGCGGCCGCCCTGGGCATCGCGGAGGGCGCCGAGGTGCTCCGCGTCGAACGGCTGCGCATGGCGCACGGCGAGCCCATGGCGTACCTCTGCAACCACCTGCCCACCGGCCTGCTCGACCTCGCCGACGACCAGCTGGAGGCGACCGGCCTCTACCGCCTGATGCGCGCCGCGGGCATCACCCTGCACAGCGCCCGGCAGTCCGTGGGTGCCCGCGCCGCCGGCGCCGAGGAGGCCGGACGGCTCGCCGAGCCACCCGGCGCCCCGCTGCTCACCATGCAGCGCACCACCTTCGACGACACCGGCCGCCCGGTCGAGTTCGGCACCCACACGTACCGCGCGTCGCGCTACTCCTTCGAGTTCCAGCTCCTGGTGCGCCCGTAGGACGACGGTGCCCGGCAGGGGCGTGGGAGGCGCCCCCGGGACACCGCCCCGAGCCCCTTGAGGAGCGCGCCCCCACCGTTGTCCGACCGTCGTCAGAATGTTCTGACAAAACCATTGACGGGTCCGCCGGCACACGGCTACAACCAGGCAGCGGTACCCGGTGCACGGGTAACGGACAGCCGTACCGGATACTGGGCGGCCGACCCGTATCGGCACGGCAACGGAAGAAGGGGCGCGGCCTCGTGGCACGATTTCGAAGCTGGGTAAGCATCGCGCTGGCGACAGCGCTCGGCCTCTCCCTCGCGGGATGCAGCAGCCACGGCGGCAAGCGCGCGGAGGACGCCCGCAACGCCGCGGCCGGCGGAAAGGCCGCGGTCAACACGCCCCGCTGGACGTTCGCCATGGTCACGCACTCCGGGGACGGCGACACCTTCTGGGACATCGTCCAGAGCGGCGCCAAGCAGGCCGCCGTCAAGGACAACATCAAGTTCCTCTACTCCCACGACGACCAGGCCCAGCAGCAGGCGGAGCTCGTGGACGCCGCCGTCGACAAGAAGGTCGACGGCCTGATCGTCACCCTGGCCAAGCCGGACGCCATGAAGGCCGCCGTGGCCCGCGCGGAGAAGGCCGGCATCCCGGTGATCACCGTGAACTCCGGAGCCGAGCAGTCCAGGAAGTTCGGCGCCCTCACCCACATCGGCCAGGACGAGACCATCGCGGGTCAGGCAGTCGGCGACGAGCTGAACAAACGCGGCCGCAAGAAGGCCCTGTGCGTGGTGCACGAGCAGGGCAACGTCGGCCTCGAACAGCGCTGCGCCGGCGCCAAGGACCACTTCAAGGGCACCATGACCAACCTCTACGTGGACGGCACCAACATGCCCGACGTGCAGGCGTCCGTGGAGGCCAAGCTCCAGGCCGACAAGTCCATCGACAGCGTCGTCACGCTCGGCGCCCCGTTCGCCGACACCGCCGTGAAGGCCAAGGAGGAGGCCGGCAGCAAGGCCGAGGTCGACACCTTCGACCTGAACGCCAAGGTCGCCTCGGGACTTCAGGACGGCAGCCTCGGCTTCGCCGTCGACCAGCAGCCGTACCTGCAGGGCTACGAGGCCGTGGACCTGCTCTGGCTGTACAAGTACAACGCCGACGAGCTGGGCGGCGGCCGCCCCGTGCTCACCGGGCCGCAGATCGTCACCAAGGACAGCGCCGGCGCGCTCGCCGAGTACGCGAAGCGGGGCACCCGATGACCGCGACCGCCCCAGCCCCGGCGCCCGCCCCCGGTGCGGGCACCGACGGCACCGACGAGCGCCTGATCGGCCGGTCGCCGCTGCGCAAGCTGCTGGGCCGCCCCGAGCTCGGCTCGGTCGTCGGCGCGATCGCCGTCTTCGTGTTCTTCGCGATCGCGGCCGACTCGTTCCTGCGCGCCGCCAGCCTCAGCACCGTCCTCTACGCCTCCTCCACCATCGGGATCATGGCGGTGCCGGTGGCGCTGCTGATGATCGGCGGGGAGTTCGACCTGTCCGCCGGCGTGCTGGTGACGTCGTCCGCGCTGGTCTCGTCGATGTTCAGCTACCAGATGACCGCGAACGTCTGGGTGGGCGTCGGCGTCTCGTTGCTGGTGACCCTGGCGATCGGCGCGTTCAACGGCTTCATGCTGACCCGCACCAAGCTGCCGAGCTTCATCATCACCCTCGGCACCTACCTGATGCTGACCGGTATGAACCTGGGCTTCACCCAGCTCATCGACGGCACGGTCTCCACCAAGTCCATCGGCGACATGGACGGTTTCGACTCCGCGCGCGCCCTGTTCGCCTCCCGGTTCACCGTCGGCGGGGTCAGCTTCCGGATCACCATCATCTGGTGGCTGGTCCTGGTGGCCGTCGCCACCTGGATCCTGCTGCGCACCCGCGTCGGCAACTGGATCTTCGCGGCGGGCGGCAGCAAGGAGGCGGCGCGCGCCGTCGGCGTCCCGGTGGCCAAGACCAAGATCGGGCTCTACATGGGCGTCGCCCTCGGCGCCTGGATCGCCGGGCAGCACCTGCTCTTCTCCTACGACACCGTGCAGTCCGGCGAGGGCGTCGGCAACGAGCTCATCTACATCATCGCCGCGGTGATCGGCGGCTGCCTGATCACCGGTGGCTACGGCTCCGCGGTGGGCTCGGCCGTCGGCGCCCTGATCTTCGGTATGACCAGCAAGGGCATCGTCTTCGCCGAGTGGGACCCGGACTGGTTCAAGTTCTTTCTCGGAGCGATGCTGCTCCTCGCGACCCTGCTCAACGCCTGGGTCCGCAAGCGCGCGGAGGCGACGGCATGACGACCAAGGACGACGGTGTGACGGACTCCGGGGCGGCAGGCGCGGGGAGCGCGGAGGCGGCGGCCGTGGGCTCGGGGAGCGCGGAGACGGCGGGTCCGGGTGCTTCGGGCGCCGGCGCGGAGGCGTCGGGCATGGGCGCGGCCGCAGGGGAGGCCGGCGCGGCGGGCGCCGGTGCGCCGGCGGACGGTGAGCGCACCCCCCTCGTCCGGCTGGACGCCGTCAGCAAGTACTACGGCAACATCCGCGCACTCGAAGGCGTCTCCCTGGAGGTGCACGCCGGCGAGATCAGCTGCGTCCTCGGCGACAACGGCGCGGGCAAGTCCACCCTCATCAAGATCATCGCGGGCCTGCACCGGCACGACGCGGGCAGCTTCCGGATCGAGGGCGAGGAGACCACGCTCGGCTCGCCGCGCGAGGCGCTGGACCGCGGCATCGCCACCGTCTACCAGGACCTGGCGGTCGTCCCCCTGATGCCCGTCTGGCGGAACTTCTTCCTCGGCTCCGAGCCCACCAAGGGGTGGGGCCCGCTGCGCCGTATGGACGTGCCGTTCATGCGCGCCACCACCCACGCCCAGCTGCGCCGTATGGGCATCGACCTGCGCGACGTCGACCAGCCCATCGGGACCCTCTCGGGCGGCGAGCGGCAGTGCGTCGCGATCGCCCGCGCGGTCTACTTCGGCGCCAAGGTCCTCGTCCTCGACGAGCCCACCGCCGCGCTCGGCGTCAAGCAGTCCGGGGTGGTCCTGAAATACGTGGCCGCCGCCAGGGACGCCGGGCTCGGAGTGGTGCTGATCACACACAACCCGCACCACGCCTACCTCGTCGGGGACCGCTTCGTCCTGCTGAAGCGGGGTGTCATGGCGGGCAGCCACACCCGCGACGAGATCACCCTGGACGAGCTGACCCGCCAGATGGCGGGCGGCAGCGAGCTGGACGACCTCCGCCACGAGCTGGAGCGCGCCCCCGCCCCGGCCCACCTCGGCGGCCCCGCCCCGGACGCCGCCCCCGGCGCGTAGCGGCCCGCGGTGCGGTCCCGGCCGACCCGACCCGCGGTGACCGCACGCGCACGGTGCGGCACGGGCGGCCGGGATGCGGGCGAGGGGCGCGGGTCCGCCGCGCGGGCGGCCCGCAGCCGGGTGCGCCATGCGGCCCCCGGGGCGGGTGAGGCACAATCGGCGCGATGAGCACCTACCGCGACCTCGCCCTCACCCGAGCCCTGCACGCCGGTCGAGCAGGGGGTGCCCCCGCCGGCTCAGCGCGGGCCACCGTCCTGCGCACCGTCGGCGCCCGCGAGCGCCGTTCCCACCTGACGGCGCCCCGCGTGCCCACCGTGGGCATCGACATCGGCGGGACGAAGGTGATGGCGGGCGTCGTGGACGCCGACGGTGTCATCCTGGAGACCCTGCGCGCCGAGACGCCGGACAAGTCCAAGAGCCCCCGGGTCGTCGAGGACACCATCGTCGAGCTGGTGCTCGACCTGTCCGACCGGCACGACGTGCACGCCGTCGGCATCGGAGCGGCCGGCTGGGTGGACGCCGATCGCAACCGCGTGCTCTTCGCGCCCCACCTGTCCTGGCGGAACGAGCCCCTGCGCGACCGGCTCTCCGGCCGCCTCGCCGTCCCCGTGATGGTCGACAACGACGCCAACACCGCCGCCTGGGGCGAATGGCGCTTCGGCGCCGGGCGCGGCGAGAGCCACCTCGTCATGATCACGCTCGGTACCGGCATCGGCGGCGCGATCCTGGAGGACGGCCAGGTCAAACGGGGCAAGTACGGTGTCGCGGGGGAGTTCGGCCATATGCAGGTCGTGCCGGGCGGGCACCGCTGCCCGTGCGGCAACCGCGGCTGCTGGGAGCAGTACAGCTCGGGGAACGCGCTGGTCCGCGAGGCCCGGGAGCTGGCCGTCGCGGACTCGCCGGTCGCGTACAACATCATCGAGCGGGTCAAGGGCAGCATCCCCGACATCACCGGGCCGCTGATCACCGAGCTGGCGCGCGAGGGCGACGCGGCGTGCGTGGAGCTGTTCCAGGACATCGGCCAGTGGCTCGGCGTCGGCCTCGCCAACCTGGCCGCCGCGCTCGACCCGTCCTGCTTCGTGATCGGCGGCGGCGTCAGCGCCGCGGACGACCTGCTGATCGGGCCCGCCCGCGAGGCCTTCCGCCGCCACCTCACCGGCCGCGGCTACCGCCCCGAGGCGCGGGTCGCACGCGCCCAGCTCGGGCCCGAGGCCGGCATGGTCGGCGCCGCGGACCTGGCCAGACTGGTGGCCCGCCGGTTCCGCCGCGCCAAGCGGCGCCGCGTGGAGCGTTACGAGCGGTACGAGCGGTACGTTCAGGCCCGCCGCACCGCCCGCACGGCCCAGGGGACCCAGCGATGAGCACCACCGAGCCCGACACCGCAGAACGGACCGCCGTGACCGTCCAGCCCCCCGGGGCGCCCCCGCCTCCCCCCGAGAACCGCCGCCATGTGATCCGCAGGCGTGCCCTCACCCTGAGCATCATCGTGCTGCTCATCGGCATCCCCGCGGGCTATCTGATCATCTCGGCCAACCAGAGCCGGGACAGCGGCAAGGACAAGCAGGCCCGGTACGCGGCCACCGGCCTCACCGCCGGGACGCCGTCCAAGGTCCTCCAGCGGCTGTACAACATCCCGGTGCCGCACCAGCACGCGGCCATCTCGTACTACGAGACGAACAACTGGAAGACCAGCCGCCTCTACGTCCAGTTCCTCACCACCAACCAGGGGCTGGACACCTTCCTCACCGCCATGGGCGCGAGCCCCGCGCGACTGCGGAAGGGGGACCTGCCCATAAGCGCCCGCGACCGCAGGGTCGCCGGCTGGGACTTCAGCGGCTCGGCGGACTGGCAGGGGCTCGTCCACCGCAAGAAGAACCCTCTCCCCACCCAGAGGATCGTCGTCAACCGCTCCAACCCGCGCTACCCGGAGGTCTTCGTGGTCTCCTCCACCGTCCCGTAGGCCCCGCGCGGGCGTGGTGCGGCGGGTTGCCCGCCCGGACACCTCGCCCCTGCCTCTGCGGGTGGTGACGATCCGCGGGTCTCGTCGTGCTGCTCGCGCAGCTCCCCGCGCCCTTGCGAGTCGCCTTACGGGCGCATGCGGTGCGGGCTCCGCCGCGTGCACGGGAGGAACCAGCCATCGGCCGGTGGCCGGGCGGGCCGGCTCCTGCCCCCGTGGCGTGGTGAGGACCCCCGGGTCTCGTCGTGGTTGCTCGCGCAGCTCCCCGCGCCCCTGGGAACCCGGGATGCACCGCCTGCACGGGCGCGCCCCCCGCAAGGGGGCGCGGGGAACTGCGCGAGCGACCGGAACGGACAGACGGTCTGGACGCAGCCGGACGCAGCCGGCCGGGGCGGCCCCGGCTTCCGCGTCGACCGCCGCCCGCGACGGACCCGATTGTCAGACCCTCCTCGTACAGTCGAAGACACCTGATCCGACGATCCGGGAGGGAGGCGAGACACATGGCCGTGCGGCCCACCGCACCGCGGACGGAAGGCCCCGCGGGCCAGGACCCGGGGGCCCGGGGCCCCGCGGGTCGCGCCCCCACACCCCCGGGACCCGGGCCGGCGCAGCCGGCCCTCACCCGCCTCCCCGCCGTCTTCACCCCGGCCCCGCTCCCGAGGGAAGGCCGCCTCACCTTCTGGGACCCCACCGGAGACCTCGACCCCGTGCGGGCCGCACAGGCGGCGCACCCCCACGCCACCCCCACCCGTCTCACGGTGATCCGCCCCGGCACCCCCGTGCGGACGGCGTCCGTCCCCGCCCTCACCCTCCCCCTGGACACCGCCCTCCCGCTGCTGACCGCCGCCGGCGGAGACCCCGCCACCCACCCGGCCACCGCCTGCTGGTCCGCCGCCGCGCTGCACGCCCTGCGCCTGATCGCGCGCGGCCGGCTGCTGCCCGGCCTCACCGCGGAGGGCCACGACGCCTGGCGCGCCGGACCGCTGGACGCCGACGACATCGCCCACCTCAGGGCCGTGGCGGCGGCCCTGCCCCCCGAGGGCCACCCCACCCCGCTGCCGGGCAGCGACCCGCTCGCCGTCCCGGAGCCCGGCGCACTGGTCCGCGCCTTCCTGGACGCCGTCGCCGACACCCTGCCCCGCACCCCGGCCGCGCCGCACGTCTCGGGCGCCCCGTTCGCCGCGCGGGCGCCCCAGCCGCTGCCCCGGGCCGAGGACTGGGCGGCCGAGGTCGCCGCCGGCATGGACGTCGGCGTCCGCATCTCGCTCCGCCTCGACCTCTCCGCGTACCGCCTCTTCGACGACTCCCCGACAGGCACAGCGGACACAGGCGAAGCCGGGCCCGGGACGCGCAGCGCGGGAGCGGCGATCGTGCAGGTGCACAGCCTCGCCGACCCCACGCTCGTGGCCGACGCGGCAGCCCTGTGGGAGGGCGCCGCCGACCCAGCCTTCGGCCCCCGCACCCGCGTCGACACGGCACTGGCGGTCCGCCGCGCCGCCCGCGTCTGGCCACCGCTCGCCCGCCTGGCCGAGCAGCCCGTCCCCGACGTGCTGGCCCTGTCGGAGCAGGAGCTGACGGAGCTCCTGGGGGCGGCGGCCACCCGGCTCGGCGCGGCCGGTGTCGCCGTGCACTGGCCGCGCGACCTCGCCCAGGACCTCACCGCCACCGCCGTGGTGCGCCCCGCGCCGGGCTCCGCCGCCGACGGTCCCGCGTTCTTCGAGAGCGAGGACCTGCTCCGGTTCAGCTGGCAGCTCGCGCTCGGCGGCGAGCCGCTCAGCGAGGCCGAGATGGACGCACTGGCCGAGGCGCACCGGCCCATCGTGCGGCTGCGGGACCGCTGGGTCCTCGTCGACCCCGCCCTGGTGCGCAAGGCGCGCCGTCGCGAACTCGGCCTGCTCGACCCGGTGGACGCGCTCTCCGCCGCCCTCACCGGCAGCGTGGAGATGGACGGCGAACGGATCGACGCGGTGCCGGTGGGCGCGCTCTTGGCGCTCCGCGACCGGCTCACCGCCGGCATCGAGCCCGCGGACCCGCCCGCAGGACTCCACGCCCGCCTGCGCGACTACCAGCGCCGCGGCCTCGCCTGGCTCGACCTGATGACGTCCCTCGGCCTCGGCGGCTGCCTCGCCGACGACATGGGCCTCGGCAAGACCGTCACCCTCATCGCGCTCCATCTGCGCCGGGCCAGGAGGGAGCCCACCCTCGTCGTCTGCCCCGCCTCCCTGCTGGGGAACTGGCAGCGGGAGATCGCCCGCTTCGCGCCCGGCACCCCGGTGCGCCGCTACCACGGTCAGGGCCGCAGCCTGGCCGGCCTGGACACCGGCTTCGTGCTCACCACCTACGGCACCATGCGCTCCGCCGCGGCGCGGCTCGCCGAGCAGCCCTGGGGCATGGTCGTCGCGGACGAGGCCCAGCACATCAAGAACCCGCACTCCGCGACCGCCCGCGCCCTGCGCACCATCCCCGCCCCCGCCCGGGTCGCCCTCACCGGCACCCCCGTGGAGAACAACCTCTCCGAGCTGTGGGCCCTGCTCGACTGGACCACACCCGGCCTGCTCGGCCCCCTGAAGTCGTTCCGCGCCCGGCACGCCCGCGCGGTCGAGGGCGGCATCGTCACCGGTGAGGACACCGGCGCCGCGGAGCGGCTCGCCCGGCTCGTGCGGCCCTTCCTGCTGCGCCGCAGGAAGTCCGACCCCGGCATCGTGCCCGAGCTCCCCCCGAAGACCGAGACCGACCACCCGGTGCCGCTCACCCGCGAGCAGGCCGCGCTCTACGAGGCGGTGGTGCGCGAGTCGATGGCGCTGATCGAGGACGCCGAGGGGATGACGCGCCGCGGCCTGGTGCTGAAGCTGCTCACCTCCCTGAAGCAGATCTGCAACCACCCGGCGCAGTACCTCAAGGAGTCCCTTCCGGCGCGGCTGGAGGGCCGCTCCGGCAAGCTCGCGCTGCTCGACGAACTGCTCGACACCCTCCTCGCCGAGGAGGGCTCCGCCCTGGTCTTCACCCAGTACGTCTCCATGGGCCGGCTGCTCGCCGACCACCTCGCGGCCCGCGCCGTCCCCGCCGCGCTGCTGCACGGCGGCACACCCGTCCCGGAGCGTGAGCGGCTCGTCGACCGCTTCCAGAGCGGCGCCGCGCCCGTGCTGATCCTCTCCCTCAAGGCGGCCGGCACCGGCCTCAACCTCACCCGCGCCGGCCATGTCGTCCACTACGACCGCTGGTGGAATCCCGCGGTGGAGGAGCAGGCCACCGACCGCGCCTACCGCATCGGGCAGACCCAGCCCGTCCAGGTGCACCGCCTCATCACCGAGGGCACCGTGGAGGACCGCATCGCCGACCTGCTGGAGGCCAAGCGGGCGCTGGCCGACGCCGTCCTCGGCTCCGGCGAGACCTCACTCACCGAGCTGACGGACCGTGAACTGACGGATCTCGTCTCCCTCCGGAGACCAACATGACCTCCCACCCCCCGCACCCACCGGAGGGCCCCGGCACCTCCCGCACCGCCGGTACCCCCGGCTCGCCCGGCATCCCAGGCGCCTCCGACGCCTCCGGCACCGCCGGCACCCCCGACGCGCCCGCCACCGCCGGCCCGCGTGGTACGGATGGCCCATCCGGTCCCAAGGGCGCTTCCGGCACCTCCCGTACCACCGATATCGCCGGCTCACCGGGCTCACCCGGCACCGCCGGCGCGCGCGTCCCGCCCGGTACCAAGGGCACTCCCAGCTCGCCTGGTACCGCCGGCACCCGGCGCCCCGCCGACGAGGCACGCCGCGCCCTGCGCGAGGCACGGCGGGCGCTGGCGGAGTCGGGCGGGCTGCTCTCCGGACGAGCCGGGGCCTCCCGCGGACCCGGCGCCGCCGAGGCTCCCGGGCCACCCGACGGCGGCGGCCGCTCCGGCCCCGGCCGCCGGGCTCCCGGCGGGCCACGCACCAGGCGCGTCCTGTCGGCGGGCACCGCCGGGGCCGGTGACGCGGGCGGCCCCGGCACCGGTGGCCGGGGCGGGGCCGGTGGCCCGGGGGCGGTTGGTGAGCCGTATGCGGCCGGTGGCCCGCGTGTGGCCGGTGAGCGGGTCTCGGGCGGTGGCCTGGGGGCGGCTGCGGGGCCGGTTTCGGGCGGTGGCCCGGGTGTGGCCGGTGGGCGGGGCGGTATGGGTGAGCCGGGCGCTGTTGGTGGGCCGGACTCGGTCGGTGGGCGGGGCGGTACGGGTGAGCCGGGCGCGGCCCAAGGGTCGGGTGCCACGGGCAGGCCGGACGCGGGCGCTGCCGGTGGGCCGGACTCGGTCGGTGGGCCGGGTGCCACGGGTGAGGCGGGTGCTGCCGGCGGGCCGAGTGGCGCCGCTGGGCCGGGCGGGGCGGGAGACTCGGGCGCTACCCGGGAGCCGGGCGCGCCGGGTGCCGTCCCGCTGACCGGTACGTCCGGCGGCTCCGGCGCGGCCGGGCTCGGGGACGGGGACGGGCACGGGGGCGGGAGCGGTGGCGGTGCGGCGGGTGGCGGTCCGGAGGGAGCCGTGGGCCGTGGCGGAGGTGGCGGGGGACGCACCTGGTGGGGGGACGCATGGATCGCCGCGTTGGAGAGCAGCGCGCTCGATCCCGCACGGCTGGCCCGGGGGCGGGTGTACGCGGGGCGCGGACAGGTGGGGGAGGTCAGCGTGGCGCCGGGGCGGCTCCTGGCGTATGTGCAGGGCAGCCGGCCGCGCCCGTACCGCGCCCAGGTCCGGGTGCGGGTGCTGTCGGACGAGGCGTGGGAGGAGTTCCTGGACGCCGCGGCCGAGCACCCCGGCCATATCGCGGCACTCCTCGACAAGGACCTGCCGCACTCCCTCGCCGAGCACGGCCCGGGTCTGCTCCCGGGCCCCGGTGACCTCGATCCGCAGTGCAGCTGCCCCGACTCGGGCCGCCCCTGCAAGCACGCCGCCGCCCTCTGCTACCGCACCGCGCGGCTGCTCGACGAGGACCCGTTCCTGCTGCTGCTCCTGCGCGGTCGCGGGGAGCGCGAGCTGCTGGACACCCTCGCCCGCCGGCACGCCACCCGTACCGCCCGCGCCGCCCAGGCCGCCCGCGGCCCGCAGCCGTTGTCGGGCGTGCCCGCCGAGGAGTTGTACGCCTCCCGGCCCGGCCCCCTCCCGCCGCCGCTGCCCGCGCCGAAGACCCCCGAGCACCCACCGGCGTATCCGGCCGCACCGGGCGGGCCCGATCCGCTGGCGCTCGACCAGCTGGCGACCGACGCGGCCGCCCGTGCGCACGCGCTGCTCACCACGGGCCGCGACCCCGTGGCGGACCTGACGCTGTGGCAGGACGCGGTACGGCTCGCGGCGGCACGCCCCGGCTCGGGCCTGACGGCCGCCACCCGGGGCCTGTACGCGGACCTCGCCGCGGCCACCGGGCGGAGCACGGCCGAGCTGGCCCGCGCGGTGGCGGCCTGGCGGCAGGGCGGTGTGGAGGGACTCGCGGT
Source organism: Streptomyces sp. DSM 116793 (assembly GCF_057320905.1). Classification (NCBI taxonomy): domain Bacteria; kingdom Bacillati; phylum Actinomycetota; class Actinomycetes; order Kitasatosporales; family Streptomycetaceae; genus Streptomyces; species Streptomyces sp. DSM 116793. Next base: position 7,721,486 of record NZ_CM170494.1, read on the forward strand.
GCTGGAGGAGCCCTGGGACCCGCCGGCGGGCCGGTTCGACCGCGCCCGCCCCGCACTCCTGGCGGCCGGCCTCCCCGCGTTCCGGCCCTGGCGCAACCACCTCACCCACCCCCACGGCCACCGCCAACTCCGCCTCGGCCGGGACGGCCTGTGGTACGGGTACGAGTCAGAGCCGGGCCGCGCGGACTGGTGGCCGCGCGGCACACCCGCCCTCGACCCGGTGGACGCCCTCTCCGCCCCCACCTGAAGCCGAGCCCCGGCCCACCTGGGGGCGCGGGGCTGTGCTGATCTGCGGCTCCGCCGCGTGGTTGCGCTCGGCGCCGACGCGCCCGCGGCGCCACCGGGCCCACCTCCTCGCGGTCTTGTGCTCGGCTGCCCCGGCCGGTGAGGATCGGTCGCACGGTTCCCCGCTACCCCCCTCCCACGCCCCGGACGGCTGGTGAGCCGACCAGGGCACAGGACGTACGGAAGGGGCGGCTCAGTTGGTCGACAGCGGGGTGGTGACGTTGCTGAAGGTGTTGGCTGTCACGGCGTTCGCGGCCGTCACCGGGCCGTGGGTCCAGATGCCGAAGACGTCACTGGCAATGGTGTTGCCGGTGAGCTGGATCGACAGCGGGTCCACGGTCCCTATCAGGATCCCGGTGGTCTGCGGATCGCCGTCCGCGCCCGTGTCCGTGTCGCCGGCTGTGTTGTTGGTGCCGATCTGGTTGTCGCTGACGATGTTGCCGTTGAGGTCCTCCCCGGCCACCTGGGCGAACACCTTGACGGCCGCGAAGGCGTTGCCGGTCACGATGTTGCTTTGCACCGTGTTGTCGTAGACGGCGCCGCCCGCCACGTTGGAGGTGAGCGTCACACCGCCCCCTCCTGCGGTGAGTCCGTTGTTGAACACGTTGTTGCTGCTGATGGTGTTGCCGAAGACGCCGCCTGCCGTGGGAGCGGGCACCCCTCCGGGCGCCGCGGCGGTGTTGCGGGAGACGAGGGCGAAGCCGTCTCCGGAGGCGTTGTCGTGCACCGAGTTGCCACTGAAGGTGTTGCCTGTCGCGGGGCCGGTCTCGTCGCTGAGGAGGATTCCGGTGCTGTTGCCGCTGACGGTGTTGTTCAGCACCGTGTTGCCGGAGCTGCCGAGGAAGTGGATGCCCCCACCGCAGTCGCCCGGCTCGCCCATGGTGCTCTGGCAGGACAAGTAGGAGTTGGCCACCGCGTTCGGACCCGTGCCCTTGTCGTTGTTCGACACGATGTTGTTCTTGATCGTGGCGTTGTCGACGCCGTTGATGAGGATGCCCTCGCCGACGGCGTTCACGACGGTGAAACCGGTGACCGTGACGTCGGGGGCACTGATGACGATGCCGTTGACCAGGTTCGCGGCATCGATGGTGACGTTAGAACGCGCCTCCAGGTTCAGCGGCTTGGTGACCGCTACGTTCTCGTTGAAGGTGCCGTCGCAGACCACGACGTGCCCGTCGCCGGCCACGGCCTTGATCGCCGCGTTGATCGAGGAGAAGGCGGGCGTGCTGCAACTGGTGTCCGCTGCCGTGCTGCTCGCGGTGGGCGAGACATAGACCGTCTGCGGGCGGGTCTGCGGCAGGGAGAAGGCGTAGAACTTGTTGTTGTCACCGTCGGACGGAAAGAAGGGACCGAGCCTCTGGGTGTGGTAGCCGGAGCCCCAGTAGACCGATCCGTCGACGATGGCGGCGCCGCCCAGGACGGCTCCGCCGCTGGGGAAGCCCCATTTGACGGCGCCGGTCGCCGCATCGAGGGCGTACATGTTGTTGCCGGTGGGGTTGGTGGCGCCGCTGTACACCACGCCGTTGGCGCTGGAGACGAAGGAGAGCGGAGACGCCGAGTCAGGGGTGGCGGTCTCCCACAGGATCCGCCCGGTCGCCGGGTCGAGCGCGGCCCAGAAACCGCCGGTGGTGCTCGACGTCTGGCCGGTCGCCGAGGTGATGGTGACGGACAGGTGGCTGGTGTTGGTGTTCGCGATGTAGATGCGCTTGTCGTCGGTCGCCGTACCCCACTCGATGCCGCCGAGGTTCCCGCCCGGGCCGACGGCCGTGTCCCAGACGATCTTTCCGGTGACCGGGTCGAGGGCCCAGTAGACACCGCTCTTCTGGCCGATGCCGAGCAGGTCGGTGGTCTTGCCGTCGATGGTCGTGGTGAAGAGGTTCGGTCCGGTGCCGAAGTCGAAGTCGTCGCCGAACCGCTGGGCGATCGTCCAGGTGTCGGCGGTCAGGGTCTTCGTGCCCCAGGTGATCGCGCCGGTTTTCATGTCGAGGGCGACGATGGAGTCCTGGTAGTTGTCCGGTGCGCCCGGGGAGCAGTTCGTGTCGGCGGGCGAGGTGCAGACCCCGTCCGGCACGCTGTAGTTGTTGCCGGTCCCGACGTAGACCTGCCCGGTCTTCTCGTCGACGACAGGGGTGCTGCCCCAGACGGCGCCCCCGGTGTAGCCCTGGGGGACCACGTACGTCTTCCACAGTTCGGCGCCCGTTGTGGCGTCGAGGGCGACGACACTGCCTCGGAAGGTGGTCGGGGAGGACAGTTTCTCGGCCTTGGACGACACGCCCACGTAGACGACACCGTTGTCGATGACCGGTGACCCCGTAAGGATCGCCGCCGGATCGCTGTCGACCTGGGTCTTCCAGAGCCTGGCACCGGTCTGGGCGTCGATGCCGAACAGGAACGCCCCGTTCGTGTCGGAGGTCGTCTGCGCCCCGTCGCCGGTGACGATCTCCCCGTTCCAGTACGCCGGGCTGAGCCTCGACACATCACCGGAGAACCCGGTGTAGTCGCTGATCTGGTGGCTCCATATGCGCTGGCCAGTGGTCGTCTGCACCTTGTAGAGGTTGCCGGCCCAGTCCGGGAAGTAGGCGAAGCCGCCCACCACGGTGGGAGTGGCCGAGACGCTGCCACCCGTGGTGAAAGTCCACTTGGCCTTCAGGCCGGCGACGTTGTCTGTGCCGATGGCCGTCTCGGTGGCCGAGTTGTGGGTGTCGCCGAGGTCGCCGCCGCCGGACGGCCAGTCGGACTGGGCAGGAGTGGGCGCGACCGTGGTCGCGGAGCCGGTCGCCGTGTCGGCCTCCGCGGCGGCGGGCGCGGCGGTCGCGAGCCCGGCTATCGCCAGCCCGGCCACGAGGCCGCGAAGTCGGCCGCGTCTGAGACGCGCCTTGTTACTGAACATGTCAATTACCCTTTTCAGACGTATCCGTGGGCGATCTTGTGCTCGGGGAGCGTAGGCAAGTCGCCCCCGCCGCACGGCATGTGACACGCGGTTCGTTCGGTAATTGACGTTCTGTAGGCCCAGTGTTCAGCTTGCTCGCTCGACGTCCCGGCCCGAAACCCTCTCAAAACGCATCGCCGAGAGGGGCGTTGGCCAGACGGGCGGGTGGCCCCGGCTTGTTTCCGGCACGGCGATGCCGCCTCGGACGCGCCGACCGTGCCGGTCGTGTCAGCATGACGACGAGTGCTTCGGACCGCGAAGCCGCGGTCCGAAGCACTCGTCGTCATGAGGGCCTGCCGTGTGGGTCGAGGCTGCCGGGTTCCGACCGTCCTGCGCGCGGTTCAGCCGACGAGCTCGGTCAGCCGCTCGACCGTCTCGTGGGGGGACGGCATCCCGGCGATCTCGGCTTGCAGCCGCCCGGCGGCGGCGCCGGCCCCTGGATCCTCCAGGAGTGCCCTGGCGCGCTCGAAGACGACGTCCGGGGTGAGGTCTGCGGGCAGGACACGGCGGCCCGCTCCGGCGTCGAGGACCATCTGTGCGTTGCCGAACTGGTCGGCGCCCTGCGGGATGACGAGGTGCGGCAGGCCGTGCGCGAGCGTTTCCAGCGTGGTGCCGCTCCCGCCGTGGCTCACGACCAGATCGACATGCGGCAGCAGATCACTCTGCGGCACCCACTGCTCGACGAGGACGTTCGCGGGCACGTCTCCGACATCGGCCGCCGCGGTCCTGCCGCCCGCGGACACGATGACGTCGGCCCGTAGCCGTGACAGGCCGTCGATTGCACTCCGCAGCACCCCGGCCTCGCCGAACGCGGTGCCCAGCGTCAGGAACACCAGGGGGCGGCTCGTGTCGCGGTCCTTGACGAAACGCGGCAGCTCGGCGCCCTGACGCCAGGCGGCCGGACGCATCGGGATCCGACCCGGCAGGGCGACGATCTCCGCTCGTTGCAGCGAGGGAGGGCAGATGTCCAGATAGGGATTGCCGAGGAACTGGGGGTCGGCGGCGGGGACGGAGAGGCCGGACTCCCGCGCGGTGGCGATCCACGTGTCGCTCATGGCCTGCCAGTTCGCTGCCTCGGAGATCCGTCCCGTGCCGTGGCAGACCGCGGGAACGCCGGACAGGCCTGCGGCGATTCCGGCACCCGGGTTGAGTACCTCGTACACCACGAGGTCGGTCTTCCCGGTCTGCAGGACCGGTGTGAGGTCGGCCATCGCACGCCGCGCGAGGACGCTGCCGAACGCCTGCGGTGAGGCGTTGGGCCGGGCGCCCGGGGGCGCCTGCCGCAGCACCTCGCCGATTGCCGCCCGGACCGTGGTGCCCGCGGGCACCGGTTCCAGGCCCGCCTCGCGCAGCTTCGGGTGGAAGGCCCGGTCCGTGGCGAAGGCGACGTCGTGGCCCGCGTCGCGGGCGGCGAGCGCGAGCGGGACAAGGGGAAGGACGTGGCCGTACGCGCCGACCGAAGCGAAGATCAGCCGCATGTCAGGGGACCCGTGCTTCCTCGCGTGGCCCGCGCGACGGCCGTGTCCCGGCTGCCTCGTGCCGGCGGCATCGGCCGCCCGGACCGCCCGGTCGTCGCGATCGCGGTGGTGGCAGTGGCGATCATGCGGCACTCCTGCTCTGCAGCCATTCGCGGCCACCGAGGACCAGGGAGAGAGCGCCACCCGCGACGCAGATGATCAGTTCCTGCCAGCCCGGCCCGGCCATGACGCCCACCACGTTGATGAGCGTCACCCAGATGCCCCAGCGCAGCCGTGTGCGGTCACCCCAGACGGCGCTGCCGGCTATGTGCAGCACACCGACGAGACCTGTGGTGGTGGCCCCCCACAGCAGCCCCTTGGTCTCGTCCGGCAGATCGCTGGAGATCTTGCCGATGGTCAGGATGAGTCCCACGAAGCCCAGGAACCACGCGGCGCCGTACCATTTGGCCTGACGCGCTCGGAACTCGCCCACGGCATCACGGCCGAAGGCCCGCGCCCCGATGACGAACGTGATCACGCCCGCGGCGGCCAGCAACACCATCAGGGTGGTGAGCGGCAGCCAGTCCGGCATGGGGACGAAGGTCCGGCCGTCCGGCCCCTCATGCAAGAAGAGCAGTCCGAATCCGATGAACCACGCGAAGCCCCAGGCGAGGTGCATCAGCAGTACTGCGCGTTTGGTGCGTGCTGTCACGTCGGCCGTGGGATGGCCGGCGAACGCCCCGGCCTGTGCGGCGTCGGACGCGGCGAGCGTCTGGGCTATGTCTGCATTGCTCATGAGTGCTTGAATTTCTTGTGAACATTTCCGAACGTGGTCGGAAGAATCTGAGCCGGCGTGAAGTGGCTGCGGCGCCGCAGGAAAGCAGTCACAACTCTCCCCCACGGGAAGGGGCTTGAGGTGGGAACCTGGTTCTCCTGGGGCGATGCGGGGCACACGTCGACGCGGCCATGGCGCCGAATTTGTAGCACGCTCCCGGCCGCGGCCACCAGACGGCTCGCGGATTGCGGTGGCCGCATTCCTATGTGAGCTCCTGGCCGCCGGCGTGGAGGGCACCGGTGCCCATACGGTGGAACTCACCTGGTTCCTGAGGCGAAACAGCTGGGCGTGGTCGACCTGGACCCGGCACCTGGACCCGGCCCAGAAGGCCCGGTCCCAGTCCCGTGGAACGGCCCAACCGCAGTCCCGCGACGAATGGTCTGAGAAATCATCCATTCGCTCTGTCGCTGTTCCCGCACTCCGCCCATCACATTTCTGCCACACCTCGGGCACGTTAAATCCGACATCGCTGTTCGCTGCCATGGCCGGCGGCACTCCGCGCCTATGGCACAATGTGCGACCGGCGGGTTTCGGCCAATTACCAACCCATGTACCCAGCGGCCCTCGGTGCCGTGTGGCCCCCTGCCCGGTGCCCTGTGCGGCGATGCGCCCTCCCCTCCATGAACCCGGCGAAATCGAGAATTCGCCGCGCTGGGCGCCCCCTCGCAAGAGATCTAATTTTTCACACGCAAGGAACAGATAACCGTGGCAGCAGCACACAAGAGACGCACGTTCCTCGGCCTCACCGGAGGTGCGGTAGCGGGGGCAGCGGTCTACGGCGGAGCGGACCTACTCCTGAGCGGAACGTCTCAGGCCCAGGCCTCGGAGAACGCCTCGGCACTGCTCACCGATGGCCAGGGGCAGGACCTCAAGGGTGCCTCGACGCCGCAGGTCACGGAACTGACTCCCTTCAAGGACGAACTGCCGATACCGCCCACCCTGAAGCCCTCATCCCAGGGCATAACCGAGGTTCGCCTGGTCGAGAAGCGAATACGTCTGCACTCGCAGCTCCCCGCCACCCGCATGTGGACGTACGAGGGGTTCTTCCCCGGCCCGACCATCGAGGCCCGGCGTGGCCAGAAGTTCCGCCTCGCCTGGCGCAACGAGCTCACCGGCACCAGCCCCGTCAAGGGCGTCTTCGTGGCGGCCCAGGGACCGCCCCCGGGATTCCAGGCGCTGAACACCCCTGGTTCGCAGGGCGGGAGAGAGCGGCCCGAGGTGGCCGCGCTGACTCCCTGGACCTCGGTCCACCTGCACGGCGGCCGGCAGCACGCGATCTCCGACGGCGCCCCGGACTCGGGCGTGACTCCGGGAGGCACACAGCTCGCCGAGTACACCAACGACACCGCCGCTGCGCATCTCTTCTACCACGACCACGCCATGCCGGTGACCGCGCTCAACGTGATGGCGGGGCTGTTCGGCAACTACATCACGCGGGACGAGACCGAGGACCGCCTCGACCTGCCGAGCGGCCGCTACGAGATCCCGCTGACCATCGCCGACGTCAACTTCGACACGGACGACAAGGGGCGGATCGACGGCCGGCTCCTCGCGAAGCGGATCCAGGTCGGACCGACCATTCCGGGCGTGATGACGTCCGCGCTCCAGTTCCAGGGCCCCTACACCATGGTCAACGGCCGAGTGTGGCCTCACCTCGAGGTGGAGGCCACCGCCTACCGCTTCCGCGTCGTGAACGCCTCCAACGCCAGGCCCTACACCCTCGCCCTGCTGGACGAGAAGACCGGCCAGACCGTCAAGGGGGCGCTGAAGGTCATCGGCACCGACATGGGTCTGCTCGCCAAGCCCGAGGCCGTCGACCAGACCCTCACCCTCACCGCCGGTGAGCGGGCCGACCTGGTAATCGACTTCGCGGCGTTCCGGGGCAAGCGGCTCAGGCTCGTCAACGTCGCTCCCGGTGCTCCGGGCGCGGCCCCCGCGCCCGCCGGCACTCCCGTGCCCCCGGCCGGCGTCCCTTACCCCCAGGTCATGCAGTTCCGGGTGGGCGAGCAGAAGAATCGCGCCTACAGCGCGCCGAAGCGGCTGGATTCGGGCTTCACGCGCCTGGCCGTGGCTGACATACCCGAGAACGCGGTCGAACGCTTCGTCATGCTCTCCTTCGACCCGATGGGCATGCCGACGATCATGGAGCTCCAGGAGGCGCCTGCGGACACGGCGCCCGGCAAGGGGATCGTGCAGTTCGCCCTGCCCGGTGGCACCCGCACCTTCCGCGTCGTCGCCAAGCACTTCGAGGACGCCACCACCTTCTTCGCAGCGGCGCAGAGCTGGGAGAAGTGGACGTTCATCAGCGTGGGCCCGCAGACGAAGCAGATCCAGCACCCCATGCACATCCACCTGATGAGCTTCCAGATCCTGGAGCGCCACACGGTCGACGGCACGGCGTTCGACGCGACGCTGGGCGGCACCACCAAGCCCATCGCCATCAAGGACCCGATGCCGGTCCCCGCCGGCGAGTCGGGTTGGAAGGACACCGTCAACCTCATGCCGAACTCGATGGTGACGGTCGCCGGCCGGTTCGGTCGCGAGACCGGACGGTTCATGTACCACTGCCACATCCTCGACCACGAAGACGAGGGCATGATGCGCCCCTTCGTCATCATGCCGCCGCAGATCCTCGCCCTGCAGAACATGATGCTGAAGATGATGAACGCCCAGGGCAAGCCCCCGGCCGCCGCCGCCGGCGGCGCAACCCCGCCGATGGACCACGCTGCGATGGACATGTCCTGACGGCTGTCCCGACGGCCTGACGAACGGCCCGTGCGGCGGGCCGACGTTCCGGGAAGGCCGCCGGCCCCCGGCGGACCAGGAGATGCCGGCGCCCTCGCGCGGGAAGGGCCGGCATCTCCTGGCCGCATCACCGACCATGGCACCGGCCTTGGCGGGGACCGTCGCTCACGCGAGCGTGCCGGACCACATCGCGCGGTGCCCCGGACAGCTGACTATCAAGATCGTCACCAGTACGCGCCGGAGAACGCGTACCTGGCCCTCCAGGGTTCCGGCAGCGCCGGACCCTGTCGTCGTGATAGGGACAGGAACCGCTGGGTTCGCCCCGGCTCTGTGAGATTTCGCGACACATGAGAGGGTCAGACGGGTGAGCGAGACACCACCGAACACCCTGCAATACCGCTTTGACGGGCCGGAAGAGGCGCCTGTCCTGGTCTTGGGTCCCTCACTCGGCACGACCTGGCACATGTGGGACCGGCAGGTCCCGGTCCTGACCGAGCAGTGGCGGGTGCTCAGGTTCGACCTGCCCGGCCACGGCGGGGCGCCCGCGCACGCCGCCGACTCGGTCGCCGAGCTGGCGGCCCGGCTGCTCGCCACGCTCGACGGGCTCGGGGTACAGCGCTTCGGCTACGCCGGGTGTGCGCTCGGCGGTGCGCTCGGCGCCGAGCTGGCGCTGCGGCACCCCGAGCGGGTCGCGTCGCTGGCGCTGATCGCGGCCTCGCCGCGGTTCGGCACCGCCGACGAGTTCCGGCAGCGCGGTGTGATCGTCCGCACCAACGGCCTCGACCCGATCGCCAGGACCGCACCCGAGAGGTGGTTCACGCCCGGCTTCGCCGCCGCCCAGCCGGCCATCACCGAGTGGGCCGTGCAGATGGTGCGCACCACCGACCCCGGCTGCTACATCGCCGCGTGCGAGGCGCTGGCCACCTTCGACGTCCGTGCCGAACTGGACCGGATCGGGGTGCCCACCCTGGTCCTGGTCGGCTCCGAGGACCAGGTCACCGGGCCCGCACAGGCCCGCACCCTGGTCGCCGGGATACCCGACGCGCGTCTCGCCGTGGTGCCCGGAGCGTCCCACCTGGCGCCCGTGGAGGCGCCCGCGGCCGTCACCGACCTGCTGGCGCGGCACTTCTCCACCGCCTGGCAACTCCCTCCGGATGTCTCCGCCACGGGGCAGTTCGCGATCCCGGCGGTCCCGGCGAGGCCGGTCCTCGCGCCGCCGCCGGCCGCGCCCGTGGCCGAGATAGGGCCGAGCGCGCCCCAGCCGGAGGCGGCGGCCGCGCCCGGCGCCCACCACGCGGGCCTCAAGGCGCGCCGCGAGGTGCTCGGCGACGCGCACGTCGACCGGACACTGGCCGCCGCCGACGAGTTCTCCGACGACTTCCAGGACTTCCTCACCCGGTACGCGTGGGGCGAGATATGGAGCAGACCGGGGCTCGACCGCCGCACCCGCAGCTGTGTCACGCTCACCGCGCTGGTGGCGGGCGGCCACACCGACGACCTCGCCGTGCACGTCCGCGCGGCCCTGCGGAACGGCCTCACGCCCCAGGAGATCAAGGAGGTCCTGCTCCAGACCGCGGTGTACTGCGGGATTCCGGCCGCGAACAGTGCGTTCCGGGTGGCCCAGCAGGTGATCCGCGAGGAGACCACCCCCGAGGAGTGACCCGCCGGTCTCTCCCCGGAGTGGCCCGCCGGCCTCTCCCGGGAGCGATCTCAGAGGCCTCTCCCCGGGGGTGGTCCCACCACGTAGGCCGCCCACCCCCGCGCGTGCCGCGACCGGCCGGGGCGTAGCAGGATGGTGACCATGAAGCTCACGAAGAAGTCCCACGCCTGCGTCCGGCTGGAGAAGGACGGCAGGACCCTCGTCATCGACCCGGGCGGCTTCAGCGAGGAGGACGCCGCCGTCGGCGCGGACGCCGTGCTGATCACCCACGAGCACCCGGACCACTTCGACGAGGGACGGCTGCGCGCCGGGCTGGAGGCCAACCCGGCAGCCGAGCTCTGGACGCTGCGTTCGGTCGCCGACCAGGTCTCCGCCGCGTTCCCCGGCCGGGTGCACACCGTCGGGCACGGGGACACGTTCACGGCCGCGGGTTTCGACGTCCAGGTGCACGGCGAGCTGCACGCGGTGATCCACCCGGACATCCCGCGCATCACCAACGTCGGCTACCTCGTCGACGGCTCCCTGTTCCACCCCGGCGACGCGCTCACCGTCCCGGGCACCGGCGTCGACACCCTGCTGCTGCCCGTACAGGCCCCGTGGAGCAAGATCGCCGAGGTCATCGAGTACGTCCGCGAGGTCCGCCCGAGGGTCGCCTACGACGTGCACGACGGGCTGCTCACCGACATCGCCAGGCCCGCCTACGACCGCATGATCGGGTCCCTGGGCGGCGCCGACCACCGGCGGCTGGAGCCGGGCGGCAGTACCGACGTCTGACCCGGACCGGGGTGTCAGAGGGGCCGGGTAGGTTGGGCACCATGCGCATCGCCACCTGGAACGTGAATTCGATCACCGCCCGCCTCCCGAGGCTCCTCGCCTGGCTGGAGAGCAGCGGCACCGACGTGCTCTGCCTCCAGGAGGTCAAGACCACCGCCGAGCAGTTCCCCGTGGCCGAGCTGGCCGCGCTGGGCTACGAGGCCGCGATCCACGCCACCGGCAGGTGGAACGGTGTGGCGGTGCTCTCCCGCGCCGGCCTCGCCGACGTGGTCCGCGGCCTGCCCGGCGACCCGGGGTACGACGGCGTGGAGGAGCCCCGCGCGATCTCCGCGACCTGCGGCCCGGTCCGCGTCTGGTCGGTCTACGTGCCGAACGGCCGCGAGGTGGAGCACCCGCACTACGTGTACAAGCTCCAGTGGTTCGAGGCCCTGCGGGCCGCGGTCGCCGGCGATGCCACCGGCGGCCGCCCCTTCGCGGTGATGGGCGACTTCAACGTGGCCCCGACCGACGAGGACGTCTGGGACCCCGCCTTCTTCGAGGGCTCCACCCATGTCACCCCGGCGGAGCGCGCCGCGCTCACCACCCTCCGTGAGGCCGGCCTCACCGACGTCGTCCCCCGCCCCCTGAAGTACGACCACCCGTACACGTACTGGGACTACCGCCAGCTCTGCTTCCCCAAGAACCGCGGCATGCGCATCGACCTGGTGTACGGGAACGTCCCGTTCGCGAAGGCCGTCTCCGACGCCTACGTGGACCGCGAGGAGCGCAAGGGCAAGGGAGCCTCGGACCACGCCCCCGTCGTGGTCGACCTGGACGTCTAGGCCGATCCGGGCCGCGTCCGCCTGCCCGTCCGGCCCCCGCCCCCGCCCCCGGCGCGGCGCGGCCGCGTCAGGGTACGAGCAGCCGGAGGGCGACCGCGTCGGCCAGGGCCGCGTAGCCCGCGTCACCCGGGTGCAGGTGGTCGCCGCTGTCGTACGCCGGCAGCAGCCGCGCCGGGTGCGCCGGGTCCCGCAGCACCCGGTCGAAGTCGAGGACGGCGTCGAAGCCCCCGTCGCCCGCGCGGAGGGCGGTGTTGACCGCGGCGCGCTGGGCGTCGGCCGCGGCCGTGCACAGCGCCTCCCCCTCGCACGGCGCGATGGTGGCGGCCAGCGCCCGCAGCCCCTGGGCGTGCGCGCGGGCCGCGATCTCCCGTAGCCCGGCGAGCACCTGCTCCGCGGTGCCGCCCCACCGGACGTCGTTCACGCCCTGGAAGACCACGACGGTGCGGACCGACGGCTGCGCCAGCACATCGCGGTCCAGCCGGTGCAGTGCGCTCACCCCGCCCACGTCCGTGGAGACACCGTCGCCGGGATAGCGGTCGGTGACCACGCGGTTCGCGGAGATACCGGCGTTCAGCACGCCGAACCGCGGCACCGTCCGCTGGGCCCGGAGCCGGGCGGCGAGCAGGTCGGGCCAGCGGCGGTTGGCGTCCAGGAGCGACTTCTCGCCGTCGGTGATCGAGTCGCCGAGTATCACCAGCGACCCCGGGCCGCCGCTCACCTCCACCCCGGCGAGCAGCGGCCAGGTGGTCAGGGTCTGGGCGTACGCGCCGGGTCCGGCGTCCGCGGTGTGGTCGCCCGGCTCGCTGACGTACGAGCGCTGGACGGCGAGGCTGTGCAGCGGCAGCGCGGTCACGGCGTCCGGGAGGTGGAAGCTCACCAGGAGGTTGCCGCCCGCGGGTACCGCGAAGCGGAGCGGATCGGTGAACGCCTGCGCGCCCGCGGGCACCACCGTGCCCGGCGCTCCGCCGAACGTCACCGGCACCGGCGCCTCCCGGGGCGCGGCGCCCGCGGCCTGCGCGCCGACGGTGACGGCGCCGATGCGCACCGGCGAGGCCGCGAAGGTGTTGTCGAACCGCAGCCGCACCCGGGGACCGCCCACCGAGGTGTGCACCACCAGCCGCAGGGTCCGGTCAGCCCAGGGCCCGACGGCCGGCAGCCCGGAGGTGGCGGCCGACCAGCTACCCGTCCAGCCGGCCCCGGGCTCCCGCACGGAGAGCGCGAAGACATGCAGGTCGGGCCCGTGGTCCCGGGGCAGCACGACGGAGGCCACGGTGCGGCGGCGGTCGATCGGCACCAGCACCGCGTACAGCTTCGCCGGACCGGCCACCGGGCCCGCGGGGGTGTGCACCCGGGGGAGCGCCACCGCCTTGGTGGCGAGCGGCCCCGTGCGCCAGTCGGGCGCGGTGAGCACGAAGGAGCCGCGGGATCCGTCACGGTAGCGGACCTCGCCCGCGCCCCCCGCGTCCGCGCCGCCCGCAACCGCGCCGCCCGCCTCCGTGCCGCCCGCCTCCATGCCGCCCGAACCCGGGCCCGCGCCCCGTGCCGTGCCGTCCGCGCCCGCGTCCGTGCCGTCCGCGCCCGCCGTCATGCCGCCCGCGCTCGCGTTCCCATCCGCGTCCGTGCCGTCCGCACCAGCCTGCGTACCGTCTGCACCCGCACCCGCGTCCGAGCCGTCCGTGCCCGCCACCAGGAACGCCAGGGCGTCGCCCCGGCCGGCCAGCAGGACCCGCTGGCCGTCGGCGACGACGTTGTCCGGCCGGCCGGGCGCGCGGTGCGGCCAGGTGAGCCGGGCGCGGTCGAGGGTGAGGGGCCGGCCGGGCGTCCAGCCCGCGGCCGCCAGGTCCTCGGCGGGCAGCGAGCGTCCCGCCCCGTCGAAGTCGGCCGCGTCCGGGTGGGCGGCGTCGCTGACGGCGCGGTTGTCGAAGAGCCGGGCGAGCGGTACCGGCCGCCCCTCGTCGGCGTCGCGCGCGCCGCCGTCCCCGTCCGCACCGCCCCGGGCCGCGGCGGGGAACGCAGCGAGCTGCGGCAGCAGCAGGGCGCACACGAAGAACAAGGCGGACAGCACGGCCGGACCTGCGATGCGTCGGCGCACCACCGACTCCTCCCGCTCACACCGAGATGACAGGTGCGCCGCGCGGTACCGGCGGATGTCCGTGGCACCGGCGCCCGATACGGCCCGTCCCGAGCGTACGGCGCCGGGCCCGCGCCGGGAACCCGGAAGGAGCCGGCGAACTCCCCACCGTCCACCCGCGGCCGGCACACGGCCCACCCGGTGCCCGCACACGGCGTCCACACACCGGCCCGCTTCCCACGCGCCGTCACATCCCCTCGCGCGCGCCTGTGGTGCGGGCACCCGTACGGATGCCACGCTGGGTGGTATGAACATCCCTTTCTTGGACAAGTGGCGCAGAGGCCGGCCCACGAACGCAAGCGAAGGGCTCGCGGTCGCATTCGAGGACGATCCGGAGGGTGTGGCCGACCTGTTCTCCGAGTGCGAGCTGCTGCGCTCGCAGGCGGCCAGGGCGGGGCTGGAGCTCGACGACTCCGCCGCCTCCCTGGCCGCCCTCGACCAGCTCCTGCCGCGCTGGCGCGACGATCCCGAGCTGCTGCCCTGGCTCGGCAACGACGCCGGGCTCTACCTCGGCACCGTCATCGTCCGCAAGGTCCCCGGTGCCGCCTGGCACGTCTGGCCCGCGGGCCACCCCGTCGTCCGGCTGGCCTCGGGCCGGGAGATCCATGTGGTGGAGGCGGGACTCGACTGGGCGGTGAACGGCAGCCCGGAGCTGTACCGGGTGTACGCGGAGGCGTCGGAGGCCTGAGCCCCGCCGGGCCGGGGAGGGAAGCGGGTGCGACACCGGTAGTACCGGCAAAGCAGACAAAAGAGAACAAATACGGTTAATGATCGTCAGCGCGTGTCCGCCGGTAAGTGCCCTGGCGTGCCGGATAGTTTGCGAGGGCCGATACAGCGGAAAGGCGGGTGGGGCCGGGCATGGCCGGCGGGGCAGCCGGAGATCACTCTTCGCGCAGCCGGACCGACCCTTGTGACGGGCGGCCGGGGCGAGGAGAAGGTCAGCTGCGCACCGGACGGGTAGTGCTCGCTCGCAGGGCGGGGCGACCGTGTCGACTACAGGGACGAGACGGTGCCCGGCCGGTACGTCGTAGGCCGTGGAGAACAGCTCCAGGTCCACTCCGGACGGCGTGCCCGGCGTCTGCCCGCACACCGCGTACGGCACGGCTCCCGCCGGCCCGCCGGGGCCGGGCGGCACCCTCCCTGCCGGGCACACCGGACGAGGGCGCCGTCCCCCCGGCGCGCCGGGGCCGCGACATGACGGCGCGTCAGGGTGCCCGGTGCGACGTGCGCGGCGCCGGCAGCTCCGTCTGCGCCGTCCGGGTGACGTCCGCGACCAGCTCGACCACGTCGGGACCGTACGCCGAGGAGTTGACGACCTTCAGCAGCAGGACGAACGAGCCGGTGCCGTACTTGCGTGCCAGGCGCTCGTGGTTGCGGGCGAGGTAGCGGGTGGCCGCCTGGTTGGTGACGGCCCGCTGCCCGCAGAACAGGAAGACCGGCCGGGCCGCCCGCCCCTGGTCCGCGGTGAGCCGGGCCAGCAACGCGTACTCGGCCTTGCCCGAGTCCATCCGGTACCGCTCGCCGCCGATCTGGAAGGACCCGCGGTCGGGGCCCGGTTCCGGGTCGGTGTTGACCCGTATGCCGGGCAGCAGGGACAGCATGTGGGCGGCCGTCCGGCGGTTGGAGGCGGGTCCTCCGACGCAGAACTCGGTCCGCTCGCCGAAGCCCTGCCGCACCGCGTCATGGGCGACGACCTGGGGGTGTGCGCCGCAGTCCCTGATGAGCGCGGAGAGCTCCAGCAGCGCGAAGACGTCGTGCCGCACCACCGTCAGTTCGGGCCCGCCGGCCTCGCGACCCACCACCAGCAGCGACTCGGCGTTCGCGGGCAGCCCGAAGAAGGCCTGCCTGCGGCGGAGTTTCCGCTTCCACAGGTGGGTGCGGGCCAGCCAGCCGAGGGCGGCGCCGATGCCGGCGGCCACCACACCGAGGACGATGTTGCGCACGTCGTCGTTCATGGCCGCGCATGCTAGCGGTCCTGGGCACCGGTGTTCGAGGACTCCTGGCAGGACCACGGGCAGAGGGTTACGCTGCGCGCACTGCTGCCCAGTGGAGGTGTGTATGCGTCGCCCGGTCGCACGGAATCTTTCGATCCTGACCGCTCTTGCCGCCGCTTTCGCCGTCGGAGCCGCCGCGCCGCCACCGTCCTCCGCGCCCCCGTCGGCCCCCACGGCGTCCGCCACCCCCGCCAAACAGCCGGTCGCCGTCGGCTACGGCGGCGCGGTCTCCAGCGTGGACGCGGACGCCACCGCGGCCGGCATCGAGATCCTGCGCAAAGGCGGCAACGCCGTGGACGCCGCCGTCGCCACCGCCGCCGCCCTCGGCGTCACCGAGCCCTACTCCTCGGGCATTGGCGGAGGCGGCTACTTCGTCTACTACGACGCGCGCACCCACCGCGTGCAGACCATCGACGGCCGCGAGACCGCGCCCCGCACCGCCGACGAGGGGCTCTTCCTGGAGAACGGCAAGCCACTGCCGTTCGCCGACGCCGTCACCAGCGGCCTGAGCATCGGCACCCCCGGCACCGCGGCGACCTGGCAGACGGCGCTCGACCGCTGGGGCACCAGGCGCCTGGCCGACGTGCTGGAGCCCGGTGAGCGCCTGGCCAGGGACGGCTTCACCGTCGACCAGACCTTCCGCACCCAGACCGAGGGCAACGAGGACCGGTTCAAGGACTTCCCGGCCACCGCCAAGCTCTTCCTGCCCGGCGGCGAACTGCCCGCGGTCGGCAGCACCCTCAAGAACCCCGACCTCGCCCGCACCTACGAGGAACTGGGCCGCAAGGGCATCGGCCTGCTCTACCACGGCGACCTGGGCCGGGACATCGTCAACACGGTCAACAAGCCGCCGGTCGACCCGGCCGCCGACCGGGTGGTGCGCTCCGGTGACCTGTCGGCGCGCGACCTCGCGGACTACCGGGCCAAGGTGCAGGCCCCCACCGAGACGGGCTACCGCGGACTCGACGTCTACTCGATCGCGCCGTCGTCCTCCGGCGGCACCACCGTCGGCGAGGCGCTCAACATCCTTGAGGACACCGACCTGTCCAAGCTGTCCGAGACGCAGTACCTGCACCACTACATCGAGGCGAGCCGGATCGCCTTCGCGGACCGGGGGCGCTGGGTGGGCGACCCGGCCTTCGAGGACGTGCCCACCAAGGGGCTGCTCTCCCAGCGGTTCGCCGACTCGCGGGCCTGCCTCATCAAGGACGACGCGGTCCTCACCAGCCCGCTCGCGCCCGGCGACCCGCGCCACCCGGCCGACTGCGCCACCGGCGGCAAGGCCGTCCCGACCGGCTACGAGGGACAGAACACCACGCACCTGACGGTGGCCGACAAGTGGGGCAACGTCGTCGCCTACACGCTGACGATAGAGCAGACCGGCGGCAGCGCCATAGCGGTGCCCGGCCGGGGGTTCCTGCTCAACAACGAGCTGACCGACTTCGACTTCGTGCCGGTGAACCCGGCGGTGCACGACCCCAACCTGCCCGGGCCCGGCAAGCGCCCGCGCTCCTCGATCTCGCCGACCATCGTGCTCGACCGGCACCACCGGCCCGTGGTCGCCCTCGGCTCGCCGGGCGGCGCCACCATCGTCACCACCGTCCTGCAGACCCTCATCGGCTTCCTCGACCGAGGGCTGCCGCTGGTCGACGCGATCGCGGCGCCCAGGGCCAGTCAGCGCAACGCGGCCACCACCGAGCTGGAGCCCGGGCTGTGGGACAGCCCCGAGCGGGCGGCTCTGGAGGCGCTGGGGCACAAGTTCACCCAGAACCCGGAGATCGGGGCCGCCACCGGGGTGCAGCGGATGGGGGACGGGCGGTGGCTCGCCGCGGCCGAGCCCACTCGCCGCGGCGGCGGTGCCGCGGCGGTCGTCCATCCGGCGGGCTGACGGCGCCGCCCACCCCGGCGGGCTGGTCCCGCGCTCCTTCTCCGTCCCGGTGGGCTGATCCCGGGTGCCTCCGGACCACCTGACGGTGGGTGGCTGCTCGCGCCGTTCCCCGCGTCCCTTTTCGGGCCGGGGCTGCGGCCGGCGGCCGTCCCGGTGGGCTGGTCTCGGTCGTGGTCGGATCGTCTGCCTGTGGGTGGCTGGTCGCGCAGTTCCCCGCGTCCCTTTTCGGGCCGGGGCTGCGCCCGGCTGCCGTCCTGGTGGGGTGGTCTCGGTCGTGGTCGGATCACCTGACGGTGGGTGGTTGCTCGCGCCGTTCCCCGCGCCCCTGGGGTAGGCCGGGGCGCAGCCCGGCCCGAAGGGGCGCGGGGTGGCCGGACTCGTCAGAGGGCCGTCAGGATTCGGGGGCCCGAATCCATGATCGCCACGGTGTGTTCCACGTGGGCCGCGCGGGAGCCGTCGGCCGTGCGCAGGGTCCAGCCGTCCGGGTCGGCGTAGTAGCCGTCCCTGCCGCCCGCGATCAGCATGGGCTCGATCGCCAGCACCATCCCCTCCCGCAGCGGGAAGCCCCGGCCCGGCCGGCCCTCGTTCGGGACCTCGGGGTCCTCGTGCATCCGGCGGCCCACACCATGGCCGCCGAAGCCGCGCGGCACGCCGTAGCCGCCGGCGCGGCAGACCGTGCCGACGGCGTGTGCGATGTCGCCGATCCGGTTTCCCGCCACCGCCGCCGCGATGCCCGCTTCCAGCGCCCGCTCAGCCTTCTCGACCAGCCGCTCGTCCGCCGGCCGCGGGCGGCCCACGACCACGCTCACCGCCGAGTCGCCCACCCAGCCGTCCAGCTCCGCGCCGAAGTCCAGCGAGAGCAGATCGCCGTCGCGCAGCCGGTAGTCCGTCGGGATGCCGTGCACGATCGCGTCGTTGACGGATGTGCAGAGCACCGCCGGGTACGGGGTGGGCGCGAAGGCCGGGCGGTAGCCGAGGAAGGGGGACGTCGCGCCCGCGGCACGCAGCACGTCGTGCGCCAGAGCGTCCAGCTCAAGCAGGGAGACGCCCACCGCCGCCGCCTCACGTACCGCGGTCAGGGCCCGGGCGACGACCCGGCCGGCCTCGCGCATGGCGTCGATGGACGCGGTTGTCTTCAGTTCCACCATGCCAATTACTATACCGGTATTCAAATGGGGCCCTGCGGCTACACTGCGAACATGGTGCGAACCCCGTTGACCCCCGAGGAGCGTGAGCGCGGCGAGCGTCTCGGCCGGCTGCTGCGCGCGGCGCGCGGCGAGCGCAGCATGGTGGAGGTCGCCGCCCGCGCGGGCATCTCCGCGGAGACCCTCCGCAAGATCGAGACGGGCCGCGCCCCGACGCCCGCCTTCTTCACCGTCGCGTCCCTCGCCGCCGTGCTCGGCCTGTCCATGGACGACCTCGCGGCCCGCTGCGCCCCGGCGCCCGTGCCCGTACCGGTGCCCATGGCCGGATAGCGGTTTGTGGGAGTACCGGGTCCCGGCCGCACAACGTGCGTAGCGTGGGCGTAACACAAGGGGTGTTGACTACCCCGTGGTTGGGATCAGTCGACGGGGGCGGTTGTGACGGCTGTGGATCGACTCCCTGGCCAGGTCCGAGAGTTCGCCGGATACCTGGCCGGTCTGCTGGCGCGCCTCGACCAGCGCACCGGATGGTGCGGGGTCTTCTGGCAGCGCGACCCGGAGGGCATGCGTGCCTGCCTCGACGGGCAAGAGGTGCCGCCCTGGGACGTGGTGGAGGCCCTGCTCCAGGACCTCGCCGCGGGCCGTGGCCACGGCGAGGGGTTCGCCGCGCGGGACGCAGAGCGGGAGACGGCGCGGGAGACGGCGCGTGCGCGGGCGCTGCACGCCGCGTCGCTCGCCGCCCATGACGCCCTGCCCGGCGGTCGCGACCGACTCCGCGGCCGGCTCGACCTGATGCTCGGGGAGCAGCGCAACGCCGCCGCGCGCAGCGCCGACCTCACCGGCAGGCTCCGCGGCGCCCCGCCCGACCTCGCCGCCGCCCTCCGTCACGAACTGGCCTGGGCCCAGGACGACCACACCCGCGCCACCGCCCGCTGCGCGGAACTCCGCGCCCGCATCGCCGTCCTGGACCGCGCCCGCGCGGCGAGGGACGGGGCGGCGGGGGAGGGGGTCTCCGGTGCCTCCGGCCCCACCGCTGCGTGGGCTGCGGGTGGTGCGAGGGGTGCGGGCGGTGCACCCCGCCCGGGCGGCGCACCCCGTGCGGGTGGTGTTTCCGATGTGCCCGGTGCGGGCGGTGCTTCCGGTGCGACGGCTGTGTCCGGTGCCGGCGGTGCTTCCGGTCCGACCCTTGCGACCGGTGCCTCCCCGGACGCCGCCGCGCCCATGCCCGCGTCCGCGCCGGCCCACACGTCCGCGTCCGCACCGGCCCACACGTCCGCGTCCGCACCGGCCCACACGTCCGCGTCCGCACCGGCCCACACGCCCGCATCCGCCCACACGCCCGCTCCCGCGCCCCGTCGGCGACCGCGTGGTGCCCGGTTCGCGGGCAGCCCCGAGGGCGAGATGGACACCGGTGCCCCGGCCGAGGTGCCCGTGGCGGTGCCGCTCGCGGGCGGCGCGCCGCGTGGTGCGCGGTTCGCGGGCAGTCCGCGGGCGGCGCGCCAGGCCCCTGCCGTGCCGGGGGACCTCCCGGGCGGCGAAGAGGAGCGGCGGGAGGTCGCCGAGACCGTCGCCGCACTGCACCGGCTGCGCGCCGAGGGCCGCGGCGGCGAGGCCCACATGGTGCTCGTCGAGCTGGCGTCCTGGCCCGTACGGCGCTTTCCGCTGCTCGCCGCGGAGCTGACCCGGGCCGGGCTGGGCGCCGACTGGTCCACGCTGCTCTGGGAGGCCGCCGCGCTGCCCACCGGCCGTCTGGTCGCCCTCGCCGACACGCTCATCGTCCACGGCCGCGCCGCCGACGGGGCCAGCCTGCTGCGGCAGGGCGTGGCGCGCCCGCCCGCCGACATCGGCGACGCCGTGCTCGCCCTCGTGGACGAGGGCCGCGACCGCGAGGCGCGTGCGCTGCTCGACGCGTGTGTGCGGGTGCGTACGCCGGCGGACGCGGCGCACTGCGCCCAGGGTGCACCGGAACGGCTGGTCCCCCTGCTCATCCGGGCCGCAGAGGTGGTCTCGGACGCCTGCCACCGCGACCTGCTGCACGCCCTCCGCGTCTCCGGCCTCGCCCGCTGAGGCCCACCTTCCGGTGCGGCTGAGCCCCGGCCCACCAGGGGCGCGGGGAACCGTGCGAGCAACCCCCACCGGCCGGTGGTCCGCCGACGACAGCGACTCCCCCCTCCGTGGGCCGGTGGCGATCCGACGATCTCGTCCCGGCTGACCGCGCCACGTGGCGGAGCCGCACATCGAACACTGCCCGCGCCCCTTCAGGGCCGCTTCGCGCCCCTCTGGGGGACCGGGGCATCCCATGCGGGAGGGCGGCCACCTCGCCTCGCGCGCCCAGAGCCGAGCGACCCGCGGCCGTCACCCGCACGGGTGCGAAACATGATCGACTGAGCCGGTTCACGGCGATGGTCTTGCCCCGCCCGGGCGTGAGGCTTACGTTCGTGCCTCTAGCCTGGCTCTACAGGCGTAGATGCTCCCATGCCCTGACGGCTCGTCGAAGGAGCAGTTCATGGCCACTGTCGTACGTGCCGCCCTCGTCCAGGCGACCTGGACGGGCGACACCGAATCCATGATCGCCAAACACGAGGAACACGCCCGCGAGGCGGCGCGCCAAGGGGCCCGGATCATCGGCTTCCAGGAGGTCTTCAACGCCCCGTACTTCTGCCAGGTGCAGGAGCCGGAGCACTACCGCTGGGCCGAGCCGGTGCCGGACGGGCCGACCGTCCGCCGTATGCGGGCACTGGCCCGCGAGACCGGCATGGTGATCGTCGCCCCCGTGTTCGAGGTCGAGCAGTCGGGCTTCTACTACAACACCGCCGCCGTGATCGACGCCGACGGCACCGTCCTCGGCATCTACCGCAAGCACCACATCCCGCAGGTCGAGGGCTTCTGGGAGAAGTACTACTTCAAGCCGGGCAACACCGGCTGGCCCGTCTTCGACACGGCCGTCGGCAAGGTCGGCGTCTACATCTGCTACGACCGGCACTTCCCGGAGGGCTGGCGCGCCCTCGGCCTCGCGGGCGCCCAGCTCGTCTACAACCCCTCGGCCACCTCCCGGGGCCTGTCCGCCTACCTGTGGCAGCTGGAACAGCCCGCCGCGGCCGTGGCCAACGAGTACTTCATCGCCGCGATCAACCGCGTCGGCCAGGAGGAGTACGGCGACAACGACTTCTACGGTACGAGCTACTTCGTCGACCCCCGAGGCCAGTTCGTGGGCGACGTCGCCGACGACAAGAGCGAGGAACTCCTCGTCCGCGACCTCGACTTCGGCATGATCGACGACGTGCGCAAGCAGTGGGCGTTCTACCGCGACCGGCGCCCCGACGCCTACGAAGGGCTGGTACGGCCATGACCGAGCTGCACACTCACCCGACGTCCGCCGGCACCCCCGACGGGGCCGGCCCGCGACGCCTCCTCGACCGGCACAGGTCCGTCATCCCGGACTGGATCGCGCTCTACTACGCGGACCCGCTGGAGATCACCCACGGCGAGGGCCGTTATGTGTGGGACGCCGACGGCAGGCGGTACCTGGACTTCTTCGCCGGCATCCTCACCACCATGACCGCGCACGCCCTGCCCGAGGTCACCAAGGCGGTCAGCGAGCAGGCCGGCCGCATCATCCACTCCTCCACGCTCTACCTCAACCGGCCGATGATCGAGCTGGCCGAGAAGGTCGCCGAGCTGTCCGGCATCCCGGACGCCCGGGTGTTCTTCTCCACCTCGGGCACCGAGGCCAACGACACCGCCCTGATGCTCGCCACCGCCTACCGGCGCTCCAACCAGATCCTGGCGATGCGCAACAGCTACCACGGCCGCTCCTTCGGCGCGGTCGGCATCACCGGCAACCGCAGCTGGTCCCCGACCAGCCTCTCGCCGTTCCAGACCCTCTACGTGCACGGCGGCGTGCGCAGCCGGGGCCCCTACGCACACCTGTCCGACGCCGCCTTCATCGCGGCCTGCGTCGCCGACCTGGAGGACGTGCTCGGGCAGACCCGCGGGGGAGTGGCCGCCCTGATCGCCGAGCCCATCCAGGGCATCGGCGGCTTCACCGCACCGCCCGACGGCCTCTACGCCGCCTTCCGCGAGGTGCTCGACCGGCACGGCATCCTGTGGATCACCGACGAGGTGCAGACCGGCTGGGGCCGCACCGGCGACCACTTCTGGGGCTGGCAGGCGCATGCCGCGTCGGGCCCGCCGGACCTGCTCACCTTCGCCAAGGGCATCGGCAACGGCATGTCCATCGGCGGTGTGGTGGCCCGCGCCGAGATCATGAACTGCCTCGACGCCAACTCCATCTCCACCTTCGGCGGCTCGCCGGTCACCATGGCAGCCGGCCTCGCCAACCTCGGCTACCTGCTCGACCACGACCTTCAGGGCAACGCCAAACGGGTCGGCGAGCAGCTCATCAAGCGGCTGCGCACCGGCCTCGCCGACGTGCCCGGGGTGCGCGAGGTGCGCGGGCGAGGTCTGATGGTGGGCATCGAACTGGTACGGCCCGGCACGGACACCGCCGATCCGGACGCCGCCACAGCGGCCCTCGAAGCGGCCCGCGAGGGCGGCCTGCTGATCGGCAAGGGCGGCGGGCACAACACCAGCGTGCTGCGCATCGCCCCGCCGCTGTCGCTGACGCAGGCGGAGGCGGAGGAGGGCGCGGAGATCCTGGTGCGCGCCCTCCGCGGCAGCTGACCCACCGTGCGCCCCCGCCGGGTCCCGCGCCCCCGCCGGGCCCTGCGTCCCCGTCAGGCCGGCGCCGTCGCCCAGGCTCTGCGCCCCCGCCGGGCCATACGTCCCCACCGAGCCCGGCGTCCCCGTCAGGCCCTGCGTCCGCTCCGGGCGCGGGGCCCGCGCACCCGACCGGCGGGCACGACGGAACCCACAGCGCACGGCGGGCGCCCCCGCCGTGCGCGCGGACCAGCACAGGCGCACGCAGCACCCCTCACCAAGGGAGCCTCATGACCCGTACCCTGATCCGCGGCGGGCTGGTCGTCACCGCCGCAGAAGAGACCCATGCGGACGTGCTCATAGCGGACGGCCGCGTCGTCGCGCTCGCCGCGAGCGGCACGGACGTCGCCGAGGGCTGGCGCGCCGAGCGTATCCTGGACGCGACCGGCAAGTACGTCATCCCGGGCGGCGTGGACGCCCACACCCACATGGAGATGCCGTTCGGCGGCACCTACGCCTCCGACACCTTCGAGACGGGCACTCGCGCCGCCGCCTGGGGCGGCACCACCACCATCGTCGACTTCGTCGTGCAGGGCGTCGGCAGTTCCCTGCGCGAGGGGCTCGACGCCTGGCACGCCAAGGCGGACGGCAGGTGCGCCGTCGACTACGGCTTCCACATGATCCTCTCCGATGTGCACGAGGGCACCCTGAAGGAGATGGACCTGCTGGTGGCGGAGGGCATCACCTCCTTCAAGCTGTTCATGGCGTACCCGGGGGTCTTCTACAGCGACGACGGGAGGATCCTGCGGGCCATGCAGCGGGCCGCTGCGAACGGCGGCCTGATCATGATGCACGCCGAGAACGGCATCGCCATCGACGTCCTCGTCGAGCAGGCGCTGGCCCGCGGCGAGAGAGACCCCCGCTACCACGGCGAGGTCCGCAAAGTGCTGCTGGAGGCGGAGGCCACGCACCGCGCGATCCAGCTCGCCCGGGTCGCCCAGGCACCCCTGTACGTGGTGCACGTCTCCGCAGAGGAGGCCGTCGCCGAGCTGGCCGCCGCCCGGGACATGGGACTCCCGGTGTTCGGCGAGACCTGTCCGCAGTACCTCTTCCTGTCCACCGACAACCTCGCGGAGCCGGGCTTCGAGGGCGCCAAGTACGTCTGCTCGACGCCGCTGCGGCCCAGGGAGCACCAGGCGGCGCTCTGGCGGGGGCTGCGCACCGACGACCTCCAGGTGGTCTCCACCGACCACTGCCCGTTCTGCTTCACCGGGCAGAAGGACCTCGGCCGCGGCGACTTCTCCAAGATCCCCAACGGCCTGCCCGGCGTGGAGAACCGCATGGACCTGCTCCACCAGGCGGTGGTGGACGGGCACCTCACCCGGCGCCGCTGGATCGAGATCGCCTGCGCCACCCCCGCCCGGATGTTCGGCCTCTACCCGAAGAAGGGCACGATCGCGCCGGGCGCCGACGCCGACGTCGTCATCTACGACCCGGCCGCCGAGCACACCCTGTCCGCCGCGAGCCACCACATGAACGTCGACTACTCGGCGTACGAGGGCCGCCGGATCAGCGGTCGGGTGGAGACCGTCCTGTCCCGCGGCGAGGTCGTCGTGGACCGCGGGGAGTTCACCGGCCGGGCCGGCCACGGCCGGTACGTCCCGCGCGGCACCTGCCAGTACCTGAACTGACCCGGCACCCACTCCCCGGCAGGGTTCCGAGCACCACCCCCGAGCCGGGCGCCCGGCAAGGCGCCCCGGGCCACGAGCGGGGCCGTGCCCCAGCTCGCCAGGTGACGGCGAGGCTCCCCGGCCGGGGCCCGGGCAAGGCTCCCGGCCGGACCCGCCGGCCATCCGAACCAGGAGGTGTTCCCATGGACTTCGGACTCGTCCTCCAGACGGATCCGCCCGGTTCCGCCGTCGTCGACCTGATGCGCCGCGCCGAGCGCGCGGGCTTCCGCTACGGCTGGACCTTCGACTCCGCCGTGCTCTGGCAGGAGCCGTTCGTCATCCACAGCCGCATCCTGGACCACACCGAGCGGCTGATCGTCGGCCCGATGGTCACCAACCCGGGCACCCGTGCCTGGGAGGTGACCGCCTCCACCTTCGCCACCCTCAACGAGATGTACGGCAACCGCACCGTGTGCGGGATCGGACGCGGCGACTCCGCGCTCCGTGTCGCGGGCCGTTCCCCCCACACCCTGGCCCGGCTGGGTGAGGCCATCGGCGTGATCCGCGACCTCGCCGAGGGCCGTGCGGCCGAGGTCGACGGGCAGCGCATCAAGCTCGCGTGGGTCCGGGACGGCAGGCTGCCGGTGTGGATGGCGGCCTACGGCCCCAAGGCGCTGGCGCTGGCCGGGCAGCGCGCCGACGGGTTCATCCTGCAACTCGCCGACCCGTACCTGACCGAGTGGATGGTCAAGTCGGTCCGGGACGCCGCGGCGGCGGCCGGCCGCGACCCGGCCGCGCTCACCATCTGCGTCGCGGCCCCCGCCTACGTCGGCGACGACCTCGCGCACGCCCGTGAGCAGTGCCGGTGGTTCGGCGGCATGGTCGGCAACCACGTGGCCGACCTGGTGGCCCGCTACGGTGCGCACTCCGCTCTCGTACCGGACGCGCTCACCTCGTACATCGAGGCCCGCCAGGGCTACGACTACGCGCACCACGGCCGCAGCGGCAACCCGGACACCGCCTTCGTCCCCGACGAGATCGTGGACCGCTTCTGCCTGCTCGGCCCCGTCGAGGCGCACCTCGAGAAGCTGCGGACGCTGCGGGAGCTGGGCGTGGACCAGTTCGCCGTGTACGCCATGCACGACGCCCGCGAGAGGGTCATCGACACCTACGGCGCCGAGATCATCCCGGCCCTCGGCTGACCTCCCGTCAGCCGGAGCCACCGGGTCCGCCGAGTCACCCCGTTCCCCGAGCGATCCGTGCCCGTCGCCGAGCGATCCGGTCCCGTCGCCGAGCGATCCGGTCCCGTCCCTGAGCGATCCGGTCCCGTCCCTGAGCGATCCGCTCCCGTCCCTGAGCGATCCGGTCCCGTCCCTGAGCGATCCGCTCCCGTCCCTGAGCGATCCGCTCCCGTCCCCGAGCCACCCGGTCCCGTCCCTCGGCCGCCCGGCCGGCGCCACCGGCCCGGCGGCCGTCGGACCCGCACCCGGCCGACGGCCGCCGGCCCCCGCCCCTGACGACCGTTCGCGTTTCCCCCGCAACCGTCCCGCAGGTCCCACCCATCACACCCGCGTACCCGCGCCCGTCACCTGGGTATCTCCCCTCCGCGCCTCCCCTCACCCGCCGTCTTCGGCGCGCCGAAGGCGCGGGAGGCGTCCGCTCCGGCTCCCGCCAGCGCATCCCTACCAGCGAATGGGCACGCCATGACCCACATCGTTCCCCCTGGCCCCCCGTCAGGAAGCCCGGGCCCCCTGGGCCCGTCCCCGGAGATATCGGGCGCGCAGTTCATCACCGGCGACGGGCGTGTGGAACTGCTGCACGGCGCCTTCCCCGCGCAGAGCCGGTTCGCCAACGACGATCTGCGCCCCATCCCGCTCGCCGAACGCCACTGGGGCACCTACAACTTCACGGCGCTCTGGATCGGCATGGCGCACAACATTCCGTCATGGACGCTCGCCTCCGGCCTGGTGGCGCTCGGCATGGACTGGAAGCAGGCCGTCCTCACCATCGCGCTCGCCAATGTGATCGTCCTGCTGCCGATGCTGCTCACCGGGCACGCCGGGCCCAAGTACGGCATCCCGTTCCCGGTGCTGGCGCGTGCCTCCTTCGGGCTGCGCGGCGCCAACGTTCCGGCGCTGATCCGCGCGGCCGTGGCGTGCGGCTGGTTCGGCATCCAGACCTGGATCGGCGGCCAGGGCATCTACGTCCTGCTCGGCAAGGCCTACGGCGGGACGTGGGAGAGCGCCGCCGAGATCGGTGGCCGCCCCTGGACGCTCTGGCTGTGCTTCGCCATCTTCTGGGCGCTGCAACTCGCCATCATCCTGCGCGGCATGGAGACACTGCGCCGCTTCGAGAACTGGGCGGGCCCCTTCGTGCTGGTCGGCGCCGTGGTGCTGCTCGTGTGGATAGCCGACAAGGCGGGCGGCTTCGGACCGCTCCTCGACGAGCCCTCCAGGCTCGGCTGGGGCGCCGACTTCTGGCCGGTGTTCTTCCCGGCCCTGATGGGCATGATCGGCTTCTGGTCCACGCTCTCGCTGAACATCCCCGACTTCACCCGGTTCGGCAAGGGCCAGCGGGCGCAGGTGTGGGGCCAGTCGATGGGGCTGCCCACCACGATGACCGCGTTCGCGCTGCTGTCGGTGCTGGTGACCTCGGGCACGCAGGCGGTGTACGGGGAGCCGATCTGGGAGCCGGTGGACGTGGCGGGCAAGGCCGACAGCGTGCTGGGGCTGCTGTTCGCCCTGATCACCGTGCTGATCGCGACCATCTCCACCAACCTGGCCGCGAATGTGGTCTCCCCGGCCTACGACCTGGCCAACCTGGCGCCGAAGCTGATCACTTTCCGTACCGGTGCGCTGATCACGGGGGTGGTGGGTGTGCTGATCTTCCCGTGGAAGCTGATCGAGACCCCCGAGTTCTACATCTATGTGTGGCTGGGCGTGGTCGGCGGGCTGCTCGGCACGGTCGCGGGGATCCTGATCGCGGACTACTGGTGCGTGCGCCGGACGTCCCTGGAGCTGGCCGAGCTCTACCAGCGGCAGGGACGGTACTGGTACCGCGGCGGCTGGAACTGGCGTGCCGTCCTCGCCTTCCTGGTCGGCGGCGTGCTCTCCGTGGGCGGCTCACACTCCGCCTCCGGGAAGGGCCCCTTCCCCGCGGACGGCCTGGTCCCGGCGTTGAAGCCACTGGCCGACTACGGCTGGGCGATCGGCCTGGCGTCGGCGTTCGCGGTGTACGCGGCACTGATGTGGCCGACGGCGGCACGGAAACGGCACGGCTAGCCCGGGCGCCCGGGTCATCTGACGACGCACCCGCGCCCCGGTCATGCAGGGGCGCGGGTGGGGCACGCGTGGCCGGCTGCCGGAATTGGAGATTCCGGAAAGTCTTGACGCATCGCCCGCACAGGGGAGAGAGTTTCGGCCAACAGGCTGATTCCTGTCGTAGGCGATGTGGTTCTACACGAATAGACCACACGAATAGACCACACGAGTAGATCACCGAGTAGACCAACGAGTAGAACGGAACCGGATCATGCGGATGACGGCACGCCGCGGCGACGTCCTGGTCGTCGGCTCGGTCAACCGCGATGTGACGGTGCGCACCGAGCGGTTCCCCGCGCCCGGTGAGACGGTCCTCGGCGGCCACCTGCTCACCGGCCTCGGCGGCAAGGGCGCCAACCAGGCCGTCGCCGCCGCGGGCGCCGGCGCACGGACCCAGCTCCTCGCCACCGTCGGTGACGATCCGCACGGCGCCGAACTGGCACGCGCCCTCACGGCCGCCGGCGTCGGCACCGCCCCGCTGCTCAGGGTGCCCGGCCTCGCCACCGGCACCGCGCTGATCATGGTGGACCGCCGGGGCGAGAACCAGATCGTGGTGGTCCCGGGGGCCAACGCGGCGACCGGCGCGGACCGCGTCCGGGAGGCCGCCGCGGTGGTCCGTGCGGCGGACGTGGTCGTCGTCCAGGGCGAGATACCCGTGGAGGCCGTGACGGAGGTCGTCCGCCTGGGGCCCCGGCTGACCGTGCTGAACCTGGCCCCGTACGTCGCCGTGCCCCGCCCGGTGCTTGAGCGGGTCGACGTGCTCGTGGTCAACGCGACCGAGGCGGGGCAGTCGCTCGGCACCGCACCCCCGTCGGGTGTACCGGCCGCCCTCGACGCGGTGCGGCGGCTCGCGGGCATCGCACGGAGCGCGGTGATCACGCTGGGTGCCGAGGGCGCCGTCGTCGCCGGTCGCGGGACGGCACCGGCACATCTCCCGGTCCGGGAGGTCGTCGAGGTCGTCGACGCGACCGGCGCAGGCGACGCCTTCGTCGGGGTGCTCGCCGCGCACCTCGCCGCCGGCGAGGACCTGGCGCACGCCGCCGCGCACGGTGTGGCCGCCGCCTCACGCACGGTGCAGACACCCGGGGCGGCACCCGCGGCGGCAGCCGGGGCGGCAGGGGCCGCCGCGGCGCCGCCGTCACCGGCCGGGAGTGCCTGATGCGCGCCGCGAAGCCGCCCACGCGCGCGGACGTGGCACGCCTGGCAGGTACCTCGACGGCGGTGGTGAGCTATGTCATCAACAACGGGCCGCGCCCCGTCGCCGCGGCCACCCGGGAGCGGGTGCTCGCGGCCATCGAAGAGCTCGACTACCGTCCCAACGCCGTGGCGCGGGCCCTGCGGACCCAGGAGTCGCAGACGGTGGGGATGCTCGTGCCGGACATCTCCAACCCGTTCTTCGCCGAGTTCGCCCAGGCCGTCCAAGACTGCGCCTTCGAGCAGGGCAAAGTCCTCCTGATCGGCGACTCGGGCGGCGACGACGAGCGTGAGAGGGCCTACCTGCGCCGTTTCCTGGACCAGCAGGTCGGGGGCATCGTCTTCATCGGAGCGCGGCGCGGTTCCTCGCTGCGGACCGTGACCGACGCGGGTGTGCCCGCGGTGGTCCTCGACCGGCCGCTGGACGGCCGGGGGCACTCCTTCGTCGGCATCGACAACGCCGCCGCCGCACACGCCGCCACCCGGCACCTGATCGAGCACGGACACCGCCGCATCGCGTGCGTCGCGGGCCCCGCCGACCAGCGCAACGCCGTGGACCGGCTGGCGGGCTGGAGGGCCGCGCTGGAGGAGTCCGGCATCGCGCCGGACCCGGCGCTCGTGCACGTCGACACGTTCTCGGTGGAGGGCGGGGTCAGGGCGGGACGGGCCCTGCTCACCGCACCGGCACCGGACGCCGTCTTCGTCAGCAGCGACTCGCAGACGGAGGGACTGCTCGCCGTCGCCCACCGCCTCGGCCTCGCCGTCCCCGGCGACCTCGCCGTCTTCGGCTTCGACGGCACGCGCCGCAGCGCGTACTCCGACCCCGCCATGTCCGTCGTCGAACAGCCCGTCAAGGCCGCCGCCCAGTGCGCCCTCGCGCTGCTCGCCTCGCCGGTCCCCGAACACGTGCTGCTCGACTTCACGCTCGCCATCCGGGGGTCGTGCGGGTGCGCCGCCACCCCGGGGGCCGGGTGAGGCACCCGTGCACCCCACGACCGCGCCCGCCGCGCCCGGCACGCCGTCCGCCGGACCGGCGCGTGCCCACAGCCCCGGCGGCCCACCGACGGGCCCCCGCCACCGACAAGCCGCAGCCTTGGGAGGCCGCTCATGACGCAGGACCAGAAACCGGCCGCGGCAGCGGTCGAACAGAACGGAGTGAACCCGGTCCCGGACGCCGAACGCCATGGCACCCCGCGAGGCCTCTTCGCGGTGTGGTTCTCCTGGAACATCTCCATCCTCGGCGTCAGTTACGGCATCTACGTCTACGGTGTCGGACTCAGCGCCTGGCAGGCCGTCGTCGCCGGCCTCCTCGGGTACGCGCTGTCGTCGGTGCTCGTCGGCATCCTCGCCGTCGGCGGGCCGCGCACCGGACTGCCGACGCTCACCCAGACCCGGTTCGCGTTCGGCTTCCACGGCAACAAGTTCCCGACGTTCTTCGCCTACCTGTCGAACGTCGGCTGGAAGGTCACCATCATCACGCTGGCCTCCACGACCGGCGCCAAGCTCTTCGCCCGCCTGTGGCCCGGTGCCTTCGCCGACCGCCAGGGGCACGAGAGCGTGCCCGCGGTGGTGATGTGGTTCGTCATCGTGCTCGTGCTCACGGTCACCGTGGCGGTCTTCGGGCACCGGCTGATCCTGAAGGTGGAGAAGTGGGTCGCCTGGCTCACCGCCGTGATGACGGTGGTCTTCATCGGCATGATCGTGCCGCACATCCACTGGAGCCGGATCGGGCACACCCCGAACGGGTCGTTCGGCGAGTTCGTCGGCGGGGCCGTCCTCGCCATGACCCTCGTCGGCCTGGGATTCCTCAACTACGGCGGCGACTTCGCCCGTTACCTCCCGCGCCGCACCGGTGCGCGCGGTGTCATCGGCTGGACCGCGGGCGGCATCACGCTCCCGGTGGCCGTCCTGCTGGTCCTGGGCATCCTGCTGGCCGCCGGGGACCCGCAGCTCGGCTCCGCGGCGGCCGACGACCCGGTCGGCGCGCTCACCGACCTGCTGCCGTTCTGGTTCTTCGTGCCGTTCAGCATCGTCGTGGTGATCTCGCTGGTCGCCGCCGCGATCACCGGCCTGTACTCGTCGGGTCTCGCGCTGCTGGCCCTGGGAGTGCCCGTCTCCCGGGCGGGTACGACGGTCATCAACATGGTGGTGATCTCGGCGGGCGCCTTCTACCTGCTGTTCGTCTCCGACTCCTTCCTCGCCACCTTCCAGGCGTTCCTCGCGCTGATCGCCGTGGTGATGGGCACGATGGGCGGCATCCAGCTGCTGGACTTCGTACGGCAGCGCCGCCTCGGCTGGCCGGCGGAGCTGGCCATGCCGGCCGGACAGGGCGGCATGGCCGGACGCTGGACCGCCCTGGTGTCGCTGGTCGGCGCGACGGTGATCGGGCTCGGCCTCGTCACCTCCTCCGACCCGAACATCGCCAGGGTCGTCGGCTTCCTCCTCACGGAGGACCAGAAGAAGGGCATCATCGGCACCACCAACGTCGGCGTCCTCGTCGCCATGGCGGTCGGCGCCGCCCTCTACGCCCTCCTGACGTTCGTGCTGAAGATCGACCCGAGGGGCACGGCGCCGAGCGGGGAGCCGAGGCGCGACCTGGAGGGCGCGGCGTCATGAGCTTCGCGCGGCCCGACGCCTGGCACGCCCCGGCCACCTACTGGTTCTGGCAGCGGATCCCGACCCGTGCGGAGATCCGCGACCAGCTCGACTCCCTCGCCGCGGCCGGCTTCGGCTCGTTCCAGATCCAGACCCGGCTCTCCTTCCCACGGACTCAGTACCTGGGCGAGGAGTACCTCGCCGCCTGCCGGGCCGCGGCGGACGAGGCCGCCGCCCGAGGCCTGATGATGGGGCTCTACGACGAGTACAACTGGCTCTCCGGGCACGCGGGCGGCCGGACCGTGGCGGGCCGTGACGACCTGCGCGAGCGGCACATGTTCTTCGTCACCGCCCGCCCCGGGGGCCGGTTCGCGGACTGCGTCGTCGACGGGATACGGCCGACGGACGTCGACTACCTCCTGGAGCCCGGCAGGAACTGGGTGTTCGAGGACGGTGCGGTGCGCTGGGACGAGTGGGAGGTCGTCGCCGCGCTGGCCCACCCCGAGGACGTCACCGACACGGAGCCGATCGTGGACGTCACCGCGGACGCCGTCCTCGCGGAGGCCGGCGCGTCCGGCTGCCGGGTGCGCGTGGCCTCGGAGGCGCTGCGCGGACGCCCGGCGCTGACCGTCTTCGTCGCCGCCCGCTGCGCCTCCAGCCGGATGATCAACTACCTGCTGCCGGCGGCCGCGGAGCGGTTCCTCCAGGTCGGCTACGAGCCGTACGCGGCGGCGCTCGGCGAGCATCTGGGCAGCACGGTCCGCTACGTGTTCTTCGACCAGCCGCACGGCTGCTTCTTCGACTGGCGGGGCCGCACGGGGCACGTCGGCTCGTCGCTGATGTACGCGCCGTCGGTCGTCCCCGCGGACCGGCGGGTCCTGCTGGCGCTCGCCCGCGACGTGGGACCGCGCACCGCGGCCTGGCGCTGCGACTTCTTCGAGCGGTACTCCGCGGTCGGCATCGACGCCTTCTTCGGGACGCTCTCGGCGTGGTGCCGGGCGCACGGCGTGGCGCTCTCGGGCCACGAAGTCCTCGGCTACGTCTCGTCCTGGGATCCGACCAGCACGATCATCACCGACGACCCGCGCGTGAACTTCGGCACCGACTACTTCGGCGTGGACCGGCTGCGAGACCTGACGGCGGTCGACGCGCGCAACGAGCACCCGCAGATCAGCGCCAAGTTCGGCGACTCCATGGCCCGCTCCCACGGACGCTCGGGCTGCCTGGTGGAGCAGTACTTCGCCCGTACCGAGCAGGGCTCCCACTTCGCCGCGGGACGCTGGGACCTCACCCTGGGCCGGCTGCGGGACCAGACCGTCCGGCACCATCTGCTCGGCATGCGGCAACTGCTCACGCACGCCTTCTGGCTGACGGACGGCGACGACCGGGACGAGGTCTTGACCAACCCGCGCTTCGACTTCCCGCCAGGCGTCAACTTCGAGCCCTGGTTCGTCCACCACCGGAGCTTCGCCGACGAGTCCGGCAGGCTCTCCGAGTTCCTCGACGGCACCCGGCCGATGGACGAGATCGCCCTGCTCTACCCGCTGCGGACGAGCTGGGCGGGCGGCCCGGGCCACCCCTACGGCAAGCACCTGGCGTTCTGGGCGGAGCACCTGGCGCGCGGCGGCTACGACTTCAGCCTGGTGGACGAGCGCGAGCTGCGCGCCGGGCGGCTGCCTGAGCGGTTCACGACGCTGATCCTGCCCGGGGTGTCCGTCGTCGCCGACGACGCGACGCTCGACGCGGCCCGGGAGTTCGCCGCCCGGGGCGGAAGCGTCCTCGCCTCCGGGCCGCTGCCGTCGGCCACCCAGCGCTCCGGGCTCGACGAGCGGCTGAGCGCGCGGGCGCGCGCCCTGCTCGTGGGAGAGCAGGGTGCGTACTGGGAGGGCGTCCCCACCGGC
Source organism: Streptomyces sp. DSM 116793 (assembly GCF_057320905.1). NCBI lineage: Bacteria > Bacillati > Actinomycetota > Actinomycetes > Kitasatosporales > Streptomycetaceae > Streptomyces > Streptomyces sp. DSM 116793. Next base: position 7,755,486 of record NZ_CM170494.1, read on the forward strand.
GAGGACGTCGACGCGCGGCTCTCCGCCGCCCTGACCGGCCACACCCGGGTCGAGACCGACGGCATGGTGTGGTCCCGCCGCGGGCAGGACGCGACGGGCACCAGGGTGGCGCTGTTCAACGACGACCCGGGGCGGCGCACCGTCTCCGTCCGCCCCACGGGGCTGCCCGCGCGGGTCAGGCGCTGGCACACCGCCGACGGCACGACCGGCGAGCCGTACGAGGTCGCCGGGGAGCTGGTCCTCACCCTCGACCCGGGAGAGCTGCTCTGCCTGCACGTGGCACCCGGCCCCCGGCCCGTGCCGGCCACCCGGGTGCTCGACCGGGGGTGGACCCTCGCCGTCGGCGACCGGCCGCGGCCCGTCGACGTGTACCGCGGCTGGGAGCGGCAGGGCGAGGAGACCTTCTCGGGCATCGGCGAGTACCGCACCGAGGTCACGTTGACGGCGGCCGAAGCGGCGTGGCCCCGGTGGGAACTCCTCCTCCCGGACGTCGGCGCCAGCGCGGAGGCGGAGGTCAACGGGCACCGCGTCGGCCACTGGGGCTGGGGTCCCTTCCGTGCCGCCTTCGGCCCGGGGGTGCTGCGCGAAGGCCCCAACCTCCTGCGGATCCGGGTGGCCTCGACCGCCGCCAACTCCGCCTACGCGCACAGCGGCCAGCGCAAGGGCCCGCCGGACCCCAGCGGCCTGCTCCGCCCGCCGAGGCTCCGTCCCCACCTGCCGTGAGCCGCCGCACCGCCGGCCACGTGGCCTCGGGCGCCGCCGACCGGCCGCCGCCGTCTTGGTCCTCGTCCGCACACCGGTCGCGGCCCTTGCGCCGGCCGGGCGCCGGCCCGGTACGACCGCCTCGGCGCCCGGGCGGCGGGCGCGGTGGGTGCGCCGCCGGTTGCGGCGGCATACGCGCCGCCCGGCCCGGGCGGTTCCCCGGCTGAAGCCGGCCGCGCTCGTACGATGGCCGCATGCACCGCCTGCGCGAGATCGCGGAGCGCACGCCGCCCTCGCGGGAACGCTATGTCGACCTGCTGCGCGCGGTCGCCATCCTCATCGTGGTACTCGGTCACTGGATGGTGATCGTGATCACCCGGAGCGGGGGTGGCGTGGACGGGTTCAGCGCCCTTCAGGTGCTGGAGTGGGGGCGTCCGATCACCTGGCTGGTCCAGGTGATGCCGGTGTTCTTCATGGTGGGCGGGTTCGCCAACGCCGCCTCGCTGACCTCGCACACCCGCAGGGGCGGCGCCGTCGGGGACTGGCTGCTGGACCGGAGCGCGCGGCTCGTCGGACCGACGACCGTGCTGCTGGTGACGCTGGCCGCCGCCGCGCTCGTCGCCGGGCTGGCGGGGGTGGAGACCACTCTGGTGGGGCGGGCGGTGTGGCTCGCCTCGATCCCGCTGTGGTTCCTGCTCGTCTACCTCGTGGTGGTCGTCCTCACCCCGCTGATGCACCGCCTGCACCGGCGGGCGGGGCTGGTCGTGCCGGTGGTGCTGGTGGTGCTGCTCGCCGCGGGGGACGTGGCCCGGCTGGCGTTCGGCGCGTCGGTGCTGCAGCTGGGGAACTACCTGTGGGCCTGGCTGGCGGTGCACCAGATCGGCTTCGCCTGGCGGGACGGCACGCTGCCGGTCCGTCCGAAGGTGGCGGTACCGCTGCTGGTGGGCGGCGCGGCGGCGGCGGTGCTGCTCACCGCCGTCGGACCCTACCCGGTCGCCATGGTCGACGTGCCCGGATCGCCGCTGCGCAACCTCTCGCCGCCGACGCTCGCGCTGATGTCCCTGGCCACGGCTCAGCTGGGGCTGGTGCTGCTGCTGCGCGACGCGGGCGAGCGGTACCTGCGGCGGACCGGCCCGTGGACGGCCGTGATCGCGGTGAACTCGGTGATCCTGACCGTGCTGCTGTGGCACATGAGCGCGGTGGTGCTTCTCGCCGCGGCCGTGGGCGCCACCGGGTTCTTCCCGCTGCCCCGCCCGCCCGGGGACACCGAGGCCTGGCTGCTGTGGAAGCTGCCCTGGCTGGTCCTGCTCTTCGCCGTGCTGGGCGCACTCGTGGCGGTGTTCGGCCGGGTCGAGACGTGCAGCGCCCGACACGGCGCGCGCGCTCCGCGGAGCCGGTGGGCGCCGCGGGCGCTCGACCGCCGGCGGCTGCGCACCACCGTGACCCTCGTCGGCTACGCGGCCTGTGTGGTCGGTCTGCTGGGGGTGGCGGTCACCAGCCCGGTGGACCGCGGGCCGCTGGGGCTGCCGCCCGCGGAGCTGGCGACCTTCCTGGCCGGTGCGGCCCTGCTCCGCGCGGCCCGCTCCGCGGGGAGCCGCCGGGGCGGGCCCGTGTGACGTCCGGCCTCGTCCCACCTCGTCCCACCTCGTCCGGCTCGGCGGGGAGCCGGACGAGGCCGGACGTCACACGGGCCGGGTGCGGGAGGTGTGCCCCTTGCCGTGTCCCTCCGCTTGCGCCGTGTCCCCGTGGGCGTCAGGACGTCTCAGCGGCCGGCACCGCGTCCGGGGCGCCCGGGAGCGGCGAGGCCGCCGGGGCCGGCGTGCGGCTGCGCACCAGGGGCACGCACAGCAGCAGCGCGAGGACCGCGGCGCCCCCGCAGGTGGCGAACGCCGCGAGGTAGGAGCTGAGCGCCGGGAGGCCGGCGGGGGTGGTGAGGGAGGCGAAGTACACGCCGACGACCGCGCTGCCCAGCGACTGGCCCACCGCGTACATCACGACAGAGATCCCCAGTGCGATGCCCGACTCCTCGGCCGGGACCACGCTGAGCACCAGCAACTGCGTGGCCGCGAGCGCGATGGCCAGGCCCATCGAGTCCGGTGCGAGGGAGACGAGTTCGGCGATGGGGGTGGAGTGACCGAGGGCGTAGCCCGCGAAGCCCACGATGATGAGGCAGAAGGAGATCGCCGCGGTCATCACCAGGCCACGCCGCCGCCCCCAGCGCAGGACGAGGGTGCCGAGCGCGGGCCCCACGGTCTGCGGCACCGCGAACCAGGCGGTGGTGTGGCCGCTCCAGCCGAACCCGAAGCCCGCGGCGACCGGGGTCTGGGCGAGCCGGGTCACGGCGGAGAGCGAGCCGTAGATGCCGAAGGCGACCAGGAAGGTCATCGCATACGGGAGCCCGATGCGCGCCTGCGTCAGATAGCCGACGTTGATCAGCGGCACCCGTGCGGTGCGTTCGCGCAGCCACCACAGGCCGAACAGCACCGCGCCGCCCACCAGCAGCGACACGACCCGCGTCGAGCCCCAGCCCCAGGGCGAGCCCTCGCTCAGCCCGAGCAGCACGGCGACGAGCGCCAGCGTCAGCAGCGCGGCGCCCGGGAGGTCGAGGCCGCCGGTGGCGCGCTGCGGCGAGTCGTGCACGAGGAGGGCGGTGGCCACCAGGGCGAGGAGGGCGGCGACGGCGCTGATCGCGAAGTAGAGGTGCCACGACGAGCCCACGAACGCGCCGAGCAGCAGTCCGGCCGCGATGCCCAGCCCGGTGGTCACATGGATGGCGCTGATGGCGCTGTGCGCCCGCTTGGGTTCCATCGTGTCGTTGGCGATGGCCACCGGCAGGGCCAGCATGGGGAGTTGGGCACCGATCAGGACCCTGCCGAGCAGCACCAGCGGCAGGGTGTTCGCGAACGTGTCGACGACACAGCCGACCACCACGAGGCTCATGGCGAGGAGGATGACGGGACGCTTGCCGACGAGGTCGCCGAGCCGTGTCAGCACGGCCAGGAAGACGGCGCCGGACAGCAGTCCCGAGGTGAGGATCCACGAGGTGCCGGCGGGCGAGGCATGCAGCTCACCGCCGATCTTCGGCAGCAGCGGCAACAGCCCGACCTGCACCATCTGAAGGGCGAAGCCCAGGTAGGTCAGCGCGACGACGGCCGCACGACCGTTGCGGGGAGGAGGGGAGGCCATGCGCGTCAACCGATCTGACGAGTCTGACGAGGAAGGGGGACAGCGCGCGGTACGGTAGGCCGGTCCCGAAATGTGTGTCAATGGTTAGGCCAAAATACGTGACCGTGCTGGGACCGGTGGGATGTGGCACGTGCCGAGACCGGGGACCGGTGGGATGCGGTGGGGAGCCCTCGGGAAACCGTCCCCCTCACTCCCCACACCCGCCGAGGGGTACGAGGACCTTCACCGGACGGTCCTGAGCTCAGCGGCTCATCATGGTCTCCCGCTCGACGCGCGACAGCTTCTCCGGGTTGCGGACGATGTAGAGCCCGGTGATCCTGCCCTCGTCGGTGCGGAGCGTCATGACGGCGTCGATCTCCCCGTTGAGCTGGACGAGCAGCGCCGGGCAGCCGTTGATCCGGGCCGGTTCGAGTGCCCCATCCCGGCCTATGACGGGCAGGCCCACCGACAGCAGGCGCGCCACCCGGTCGGCCCCCACCAGGGGCCTCGGCGCGGCCTGCTTGACTCCGCCGCCGTCGGCGAGGAGGACGACGTCCGGCGCGAGCAGGTCGAACAGGCGCTGTAGTTCACCCGTCTCCACCGCTCGCCGGAAGGCTTCGAGCGCGTCGTGGGCCTCGGCCGCGGACACGGCTCGGCGCGGCCGGCGCGCCGCGACATGGGCCCGTGCCCGGTGGGCGATCTGGCGGACCGCGACCGGGGTCTTGCCGACGGCTTCCGCGATGTCGTCATACCCCAGGTCGAACACCTCGCGCAGCACGAACACCGCCCGCTCGGTCGGCGCGAGCGTCTCCAGCACCAGCAGCATCGCCATCGAGAGGCTCTCGGCCAACTCGATGTCCGCGGCCACATCGGGCGCGGTCAGCAGCGGTTCGGGCAACCACGGACCGACGTAGGACTCCTTGCGGCGGGCGAGCGTACGCAGCCGCCCCAGTGCCTGACGTGTGGTGATCCGGACCAGGTAGGCACGCCGGTCCCGCACCGCACCGAGATCGACGCCCACCCACCGCAACCAGGTCTCCTGCACGACGTCCTCCGCGTCGGCGGCCGAGCCGAGCATCTCGTAGGCGACGGTGAACAGCAGGTTGCGGTGGGCGACGAACGCCTCGGTGGCGGGGTCACGGCGGTCGTCCCGGCTGACGTCCCCGCCGGGATCCCGGGGCGCGGTCTGCGACGTGCCGGCCATGGGCGGCTCCTGTTCCCTCTCGACTGTGTCACCCACCAGACGCCGGCCCGCGCCGTTCTGTGACATCGAGAGGCGGCCGAGGGCCGAGCCGTGTGATCCGCCGCCCCTCGCGCGTGGGACACGTCACACCCCCCGCGCTGTCACGGGGAGGGGGCCACCGGCATCTCGTGGTCGTCCCGTACGCCACCACGAGTGAGGACCAGACGATGGAAGCACGTGTGAACCTCTTGGGCAGCCCGCTCGCAGCCGAGTCCCTGAAGCACTTCTTCTCGGCGAGCAGGGTGATCACCGAGGACTCGACGCTGCCGGCCGCGACCCAGCACCTGGTGGTGCTCCGCGCCAGCCAGATCAACGGCTGCGGTTTCTGCACCGACATGCACACCAAGGACGCCGCGCAGGCCGGGGAGACCCCGGTGCGCCTGAGCCTGGTCGCTGCCTGGCGGGAGGCCACGGTGTTCACCGACGCCGAGCGCGCCGCCCTGGAGCTGGCGGAGCAGGGCACCCGCCTCGCCGACGCGGCCGGCGGCGTCACGGACGAGGCCTGGGCGAACGCCGCCAAGCACTACGACGAGGACCAACTCGCCGCCCTGGTGTCGCTCATCGCCTTCATCAACGCCGCCAACCGCCTGAACGTCATCGTCCGGCAGCCCGCCGGCGACTACCAGCCCGGGCAGTTCGGATAACCGTCGGGAGCCGGCCGGGACCGCCGGTGCCGTCCCGCACCGGCGGCCCGCGCGCCCCCCGGGCTCCGCTCGCCGGAGCCCGGGGCGCCGTCCTGCACCGCGCCTCAGTCCGCCGGGATCTGCACCACGTCCGTGATGTCCACCGGCCGTCCGTGGACGAAGGACTCGTTGGCGGCGAGGCCGGTGGCCAGGGCCAGTGCGCCGTCCACGGGCGTCGCGTGGTCGATCCCGGGTACCGGCGCGCCCGGCTCCACGGGCCCGAACAGGGTGTCCAGCATGCGCGCGTCGCCCCCGCCGTGCCCGGCGTGGTCGAAGGCCGGGAGGGGCACCTCGTACGGGGGCCGCCACAGCGGGCGCACGGTGATGGTGGCGCCTCCGGCGTGCGCCGACGCCGTGTCCCCGTGCACCGAGCCCCTGGCCGACTCCACCGAGGTCCGCGGCGGCTGCCACCTGCTCTCCACCACGTCCAGCTCCAGCCTGCCCGCGGTGCCGTTGAACACCACCCGGTAGCCCTCGCCGGGGGAGTACGCGTGCAGGTGGTAGCTCATCGTCGCCCCCGTGGCGTAGCGGACGACCAGCGCCATGTCGTCCTCGATGGTGATGCCGTCGCCGAACACGTTGCGGTCCCGCAGGTAGCCGTCCTCCTGCTCCGCGTCCAGGTACAGCGACCGCAGCCCGGGGTTCTCCGCGAGGTGCAGGGCGAACGGGTCGTCGGCCGCCGCGTGCGACCCGTGGGCGCGCTCGTACTCGCGCCGGTAGCCGTTGCGGGTGCCGGCCTCGCGCCCGTAGAACCCCAGCATCCCGTAGCCGAACACCTGCTGCGGGCGGGCCCCGAGCCACCAGTTGACCAGGTCGAAGTGGTGCCCCGACTTGTGCACCAGCAGGCCGCCGCTGTTGGCCTTGTCGCGGTGCCAGCGCCGGAAGTAGTCGGCCCCGTGCCGCACGTCGAGGTCCCACTCGAAGTGCACCGAGAGGACATCGCCGATCACGCCGTCCGCCAACTGCCGCCACACCAGCTCGTGCACCGGGTTGAAACGGTAGTTGAACGCCACCGACAGGTCGCCGCCGGTGCGCTCGACCGTCTCCAGGATGCGTCGGCACCGCTTGGCGTCCACCGTCATCGGCTTCTCCGTCACCACCCGGCAGCCGGCCTCCAGCGCGGCGACGATGTACTGGTCGTGGGTGGAGTCCATGGTGGTGACCACCACCTGCTCGATGTCCTCGGCGGCCAGCATCCGCGTGAAGTCCTCGGCCGCCCAGGCGGTGGGCTCGGGTTCCCCCGCGGCGGTGAGCAGGCGCTGGTGGTGGGCTATGCGTACGGGGTTGCGGTCGCACAGGGCGGCCACCGTCAGGTGCGGGCGCCGCGCGAACCCCTCGGTGAAGGTCTGCGCGCGGTGGCCCGTGCCCACGATGGCCACACGGGACGTCGGACGGTCGGCGGTCATGGGTGTCTCCCTCGTCAAGGCAACCGGTCGGGGGCCGGAAGCCGGGTCGGTGGTCCGGGCGGCGTGTGCTGGACCGGTCCGACAGAATGGTGACTGTGTTCTGTTGAACCGATCCAACCCTGCGCACGGAAGGTGACGTCGGACCCGGTCCGGCGTCAATGCGTTAGACGAACTCGGGTTGCCGAGAACGCACGGAGCGCGTCGGGCCACCCGGGGGCGCGGGCCCACCTGCCAGGTGGGCGGGGTCGCCGCAGAGCCGTAACGTCGCCGCCCCCTCGAATTGGGGAGCGCGTCACAGAAGCCGATCATGCTCACCGCCGTGTTGAACGTCAGGGCGTGCCGTCTGCTCGGCCTCGCGGGAACGTCTGCACTGGCGCTCGGAAGCATCGGTGGTGCGGGGGCGATGCCGGTGCGGACCGCGCCGGGGCCCTCCGCCTGGCACCCCGCGCTGGGTCTGTTCCTCTCGTACTTCGGCCTGGTGCTGCTCATCGGGGCATGGTGGTGTCTGGGCCGGCTGGTGGCACGGGGTGCCGGTGCCGGTGCCGGGCCGACGCCGCGTGAGCTGCGGGTCATGCTGGTCGTCTGGGCGGCGCCGCTGGTGCTGGCGCCGCCGCTGTTCAGCAGGGACGTCTACAGCTACCTCGCGCAGGGCGCCATGGTGAACGCCCACATGGACGTGTACGCCGCGGGCCCCGACCGGCTCGGTGGGCCGCTCGTCGCGAACGTCGCGCCGATGTGGCGCGGCAGCCCGGCGCCCTACGGGCCGGTGTTCCTGGGGCTCGCCCGCATGGTGGAGCCGGGCGGGCTGCTGGGGATGCGGCTGCTGGCGCTGGCGGGGGTCGCGCTGATGGTCGCCTTCCTGCCCGTGCTGGCCAGGCGGTGCGGCTGCGATCCGGCCGCGGCGCTCTGGCTCGGCGGCCTCAACCCGCTGGTGCTCCAGCACCTGGTGGGCGGTGCGCACAACGACGCGGTGATGCTCGGGCTGCTCGGGGCCGGGCTGCTGGCCGCGCTGAGCGGCAGCCGCCGCGGCGGGCAGGGGGCGTACCGGGCGAAGTGGTACACGGTGGGATGGCCCGTCGCCGGCGCCGCCCTGGTGACGCTCGCCGCCCTCGTCAAGGCGCCCGCCGCACTGGGCCTGGTGGCCGTCGGCTCGCTCTGGGCGGCGCGGCTGACCGGCCGCCGGAGGTCGCTGCGGGCGGCCGTGGCGACCGCCGCCGTCGCGGCGGCCGTGACCGCGGCGGTGACCGCGCTCGCCGGTACCGGCTACGGCTGGATATCGGCCCTCGGCACCCCGGTGACCCCGCACAACTGGGCCCCGATCGCCGCCCTCGGCCGGCTCACCGGACGGCTGCTGGTGGCCGCGGGAAGCGGTCTCGCCCCGCTGATGGGCCTGGTGTGGCAGGGGGTGGGACTGGCCGCCACCGCCGCCGTCGCCGCCGTCGCCTGGCGGCACCGGGCGCGGCTCGGGTCGGTGTACGCGCTCGGGGTCAGCCTCGCCGCCGTCGCCGTGCTGGCCCCGGCGATCCGGCCCTGGTACCTGCTGTGGGGGCTGTTCCTGATCGCCGCCGCGGCGCCGCCCGGCCGGACCCGGCGCTGGACCGCGGCCGCCAGCGGGCTCCTCGCCCTCGTCGTCCTGCCCAGCGGGTCCGCCGCGGACGCCGCCGAGCTGAAGTTCGCGGTGGCCGGCGGTGCGCTGGCCGCGCTGGCCGCCCTGTGCCTCCTCGGCGTGGACCTGCGGGCGCGCGGGGTGCACACCGCGTCGTGAGGGGCATCGGGGTTCTGACGGTCAGGGCCGTCCGGCGGCGGCCGGTGCCGGCGGTGCTCGCGCTGGTCTGCGCGACCGCCGTGTTCACGGCCACCGTCCCGCTCTTCCGCGACTGGTTCGACCTGTACGTGTACTACGGCACGGTGCACTCCTGGGTCTGGCACGGCGGGCGGATCTACGACTTCGTGATGCCGGGCACGCGGTACGGCTTCACCTATCCGCCCTTCGCGGCCGTCAGCATGCTGCCGCTGGCGCTGATGAGCCGCCCGGTCGCGGTGTGCGCGGCCCTCGTGCTGAACGTGGCCGCCTCCGCCCTCGTCGTACGGACGCTCCTCGGCCGGCGGGCCCGCTGGACCGGGTACGCCGTCGTCGCCTGCCTGTTCGTCCTGCTGGAGCCGGTGCGCGACACGTTCAGCTTCGGCCAGGTCAACCTGGTCCTGCTCGCCCTGGTGCTGTGCGACGCCCGCCTGGGCCGCTGGTCGGGCGTGGCCACCGGGGTCGCCGCCGCGTTCAAGCTCACCCCCGCCCTGTTCATCGTCCACCTGCTGCTGACCGGGCGGCGCCGTCAGGCGGCGACGGCCGCGGGCACCGCCGTGGCCGCCACCGCCCTCGGCTGGCTCCTCGCGCCGGGGCCGTCCCGGCGCTACTGGGGCCACGAGCTGTGGAACACCGACCGCGTCGGCGTGCCCGGATATGTCTCGAACCAGTCCCTGCGCGGTGTGCTCGCCCGGCTGGGCGACCCCGGTGGCACCGCCCTGTGGGCGCTGGCAGCCGTCGCGGTGCTCGCCGTCTGGGCGGTGCGGGTGCGACGCGCCGACCACCGCACCGGCATCGCCCTGACCGGCGTCGCGGCCTGCCTGGTCAGCCCGGTCACCTGGGTCCACCACCTGGTCTGGCTGCTGCCCGCGCTGGCCCTTCTCATCCGCTCCGGCCGGTACGCGGCGGCCGCGGCCGCCCATGTGCTGCTGTGCAGCAGCGTGGTGTGGCTCTGGCGCTTCGACGCCTCGGGTCCCGTGGGCTTCCTCGGCTCCAACGCCTATGTGTGGCTGGCGGTGTGGCTCCTGCTCAGGCTCCCGCACCCGGCGACCGCGCACCCTCCTGGCGCGACCACGCACCCGCACCCGCGATCCACGCTGCCGCACACCCACCCCGCGCACCCGCGCGGGGAGCACGGACCGGCGCCCCCGGAGCCGCGCCGCCCGCCCGCGCAGGCGCCCTGAGGGGCCCGGGGCAGGAGCCCGTGCGGGGCCCGGGGCCGGAGCCCGTGCAGGGGCCCGGAGCGGGGCGCCATGCCCGGGACGGGCCCCACCGCCTCCCACTACAGTGCACTCCATGACAGGTTTCACCCCGCCACCGCCGGCCACCCCACCCGGCGATGGCGACGGCGGTCCGCCCACCGCCGTCCGGTTCACCACCCGGGGCCTGTCCGAAAGCCGCCGTATCGAGCTGTGGGAGGCACACAACGCCGCCTCCCTGGTCGGGCTGCGCTGCCGTACCCTCGCCGGCACCGCGCTGGAGGCGACGGAGACCAACCTCCAGCTGGACCGGCTGCACCTGGCCCATGTGGAGGGCAACCCGCATGTGGTGGAGCGCACCGCCGACGTCGTCCGCGCGTCCCCCACGGACTCCGTCGCCCTGTACTTCACCCTCGCCGGCGAGGCGTTCTTCTACCACGACGAGGGGGTGCGCACCGTACGCCCGGGGCAGTTGCTGCTGTGCGACGTCGACCGGCCCTTCATGCGGGGCTTCTCGCACGGTCTGGAGGAGCTGGCGGTCAAGATCCCCAAGACGGTGTTCGGTGAGATCAGCGACCGGTCCGTGCCGGCCGGGCCCGTGGTGGTCGACTTCGCCGGATCTCCGGACGCCAACGTGTACGCCCAGGCCCTCGCCCGCTCGGTCGCCCGGTGCGTCGGGCCGCGCGGCACCGGTCGCCGCCCCGACGAGGACGCGCTGCTCGACCTGGTCTCCACCCTCCTGCACCGCGGCACAGACGGCCCGGCCGCCTCGCACTACGCGGCCGCCGAGGCCTACATCCAGGAGCGGCTGCGGTCGCCCGAGCTGTCCGCGGCGCGTATCGCGCGGGGTATCGGGGTGAGCGAGCGGCACCTCTCCCGGATCTTCGCGGAGATGGGCACGAGCGTGCCCCGTTACATCCAGCAGCGCCGTATCGAGTTGGCCGAGCGGATGCTGCGGGCGCCGTCGCTGTCCGCCGAGTCGCTGGAGCAGATCGCACTGCGGTGCGGCTTTCTCTCCGTGGGCCACTTTTCCCGGGTCTACCGCAGGCACACGGGAATGCCACCGAGCGCGGCACGCCGACGCGCGGTGCCCCGATAGGGGCGCGGGGAACCGCGCGGGCGAGAACGGTGCGCCTGGGGCGGGCCACCGGGCCGGGCCCGTTGCGGTCGTCTGTCCGCCCACCGGCCGGTGGGGGCTGGTCGCGCCGTTCCTGGCGCCTCTTGGATGGCGCTTCGCGCCGCCGATGAGGGGCGCGGGGAACTGCGCGAGTAACAACGATGGGCCTGCGGCGGGCCACCGGGCTGAGCCCGTTGCGGTCGTCTGTTTGGCCACCGGTCGGTGGGGCCTGGTCGCGCGGTCCCCCGCGCCCCGACAGGGGCGCTCCGCACCGAAACCGTCACCACATGACGGTTTCCGCCACGCGTGGCCCGCAGCACCGGCCTCCCGGGTGACCATGCGCCAGACTGCCGTCTCACACCGGTCCGGCGGGCGGACCGGCCGGAGGGAGGGGGCACCCCATGCCCGAGGCTGACGAGGCCGCACACACGACGCCGGCCACGGAGACGGCGGCCACGGAGACGGCGGCCACCGAGGCCGCACTCACCGGAGCCGCCCCCGCCGGTGCCGTCGTCGAGACCGACGTCCTGATCGTCGGGTCCGGCCCGGCCGGCGCATCCGCGGCGCTCTTCCTGTCCACCCTCGGCGTCCCCAACATCCTCATCACCAAGTATCGGTGGACGGCGAACACCCCCCGCGCGCACATCACGAACCAGCGCACCATGGAGATCTTCCGCGACCTCGGCATCGAGGAGCAGGTGCTGGCCGACGCGACCGAGCACGCGCTGATCGGCGACACCGTGTTCTGCACCTCGATCGCGGGGGAGGAGATCGGCCGGATCCTCACCTGGGGCACCCACCCGGCCCGCGAGGCCGACCAGCGGCTCGCGTCGCCCTCGCTCACCTGTGACATACCGCAGACCTACCTGGAGCCGATCCTGGTCAGGAACGCGACCGAGCGCGGCACGCAGACGCGGTTCTCCACCGAGTACCTCGGGCACACCCAGGACGCCGGCGGTGTGGACGTCGACGTCCTCGACCGCCTCACCGGCCTGCGGTACACGATCCGCGCGAAGTACCTGATCGGCGCCGACGGGGCGCGGTCGAAGGTGGCCGCGGACATCGCGCTGCCCATGGAGGGCAGGATGGACATCGCGGGCTCGATGAACATCACCTTCAAGGCCGACATCGGCGCGTACGTCGGCCACCGGCCCTCCGTCCTGTACTGGGTGATCCAGCCCGGCTCCGACGTCGGCGGCATCGGCGCCGGCCTCGTGCGCATGGTGCGCCCCTGGGACGAGTGGCTGGTGGTGTGGGGCTACGACATCGACGAGGAGCCACCGGTCGTCGACGAGGCGGCGGCCACCGGGATCGTGCGCAACCTGCTCGGCCTTCCGGACCTGGACGTCGAGATCACCGGCACGTCCCTGTGGGGCAACAACGAGATGTACGCGACACGGCTGCACTCCGGCCGGGTCTTCTGCGCCGGGGACGCCGTCCACCGCCACCCGCCGTCCAACGGCCTGGGCTCCAACACCTCCGTGCAGGACTCGTACAACCTCGCCTGGAAGCTCGCGGCCGTGCTGCGCGGCCGGGCCGCCCCCTCGCTGCTGGAGACGTACTCCGCGGAGCGCGCCCCCGTCGCACGCCAGATCGTGCTGCGGGCCAACCGGTCGAGCCGCGAGTTCGCGCAGCTCTTCGACGCCCTCGGCGTGCACGGCGGGATGACCGAGGCCGAGATGGTCGGGCAACTGGAGGAACGCAAGGCGAACACGCCCGCCGGGGCGCGGAAACGGGCGGCGCTCGTGGAGGCCATGGAGCTGAAGAACTACGAGTTCAACGCGCACGGCGTCGAACTCGGCCAGTTCTACACCTCCGACGCGGTGGTCTCCGACGGTTCCCGGCGCCCCGCGCCCACCCGGGACCCCGAGCTGTACTACGAGCCCACCACGGTGCCGGGTGCGCGCCTGCCGCACGCCTGGGTCGGCGACGGTTCCCGCAAGCTCTCCACGCACGACCTCGCCCCCTACGGCCGGTTCACCCTCCTGACCGGCATCTCGGGCGAGGCCTGGACGGCGGCCGCGGCCAAGGTCGCCGCCGAGTTGGACGTCGAGCTGGCGGCGGTCGTGATCGGTCCGGGCCGCGAGGTCACCGACCTGTACTACGACTGGGCCCGGCTCAGGGAGATCGAGGAGGACGGGGCCCTGCTCGTCCGTCCCGACAAGCACATCGCATGGCGTGCCGCGTCCCTGCCGGAGCATCCGACCGAGGCGCTGCTCGCGGCCATGTCCCGGATCCTCGGACGAGGCGGCCGAGCGTGAGGCTCGACTCCTTCGCCCACGAGAGCCGGTCGCAGCGGGTGCGCTTCGGGTCGGGGGCGGCGCCGGCCGCGCTCGCCGAGGAGGTCGAACGGCTTGACGCCCACCGCCTCATGGTGATCGCGTCGCCCACGGCGCGGGCCGTCGCCGAGCGGATCACGGAGGGGCTGCCCGTGGCGCTGCGCCACGACGAGGTGGTCATGCACGTACCCGTGGAGGTGGCCGCGCGGGCCCACGAGGCCGCGGTCGAGGCGGACGCGGACGCCGTGGTGAGCGTCGGCGGCGGCTCAGCCACGGGACTCGCCAAGGCCGTCGCACTCGCCTCGGGCCTCCCGGTGGTGGCCGTCCCCACCACCTACGCGGGCTCCGAGGCGACCGCGGTGTGGGGCACCACCGACGGCTCCCGCAAGACCACCGGCAGCCATCCCCGGGTGCTGCCCAGGGCGGTCGTCTACGATGCCGAGCTCACCCTCTCGCTGCCGGTGGCGACGAGCGTGGCCTCGGGGCTGAACGCGGTCGCCCACTGCGTCGACTCGATGTGGAGCACCGACTCGGACCCGGTCGACCGCGCACTCGCGGAGGAGGGGGCGCGGGCGCTCGCCGAGGCACTGCCGCTGGTCTCCGCCCGCCCCACCGGCCTCAGGGGGCGTGAGCTGGCCCTCTACGGCGCCTATGTGTCCGCCGTGGCCTTCTCCTCCGCGGGCTCGGGACTGCACCACAAGATCTGCCACGTACTGGGCGGTGCCTACGGCCTGCCGCACGCGCAGACCCACGCCATCGTGCTGCCGCACGTCCTCGCCCTCAACGCGCCGTGCGCGCCGGAGGCGGAGAGCCGTTTGGCGCGCGCCTTCGGCTCCGGCAGCGCCCTCGTCGGCCTGGAGGCGCTGCGGCGCGCGGTGGACGCCCCGAGGGCGCTGTGCGACATCGGCTTCGACCGGGCGGACATCCCCGCCGCGGCCGGCCTGATCCTCCCCGTCGTGCCCCCGGACAACCCGGCCCGGGTGACCCGTACCGTGCTCGAACGCCTCCTCATGGCGGCGTGGAACGGAGATGACCTCGCATGACCGACACGGTTTCCGTACCGTCCCCGGTGCCCGCCGAGCAGGCGGCCCGCGAGCAGGAGCTGACCGACCGGGTGGTGGCCTCGTTCGCCGGGGCGCCCGACGACCGGCTGCGGGAGCTGATGCAGAGCCTCACCCGCCACCTGCACGCGTTCCTGCGCGAGGTGCGGCTCACCGAGGGGGAGTGGCGGCGGGCTGTGGAGTTCCTGACCGCGGTGGGCCACATCACCGACGAGCGCAGGCAGGAGTTCATCCTGCTGTCGGACGTGCTCGGGGCGTCGATGCAGACCGTCGCGATCAACAACGAGGCCTGCGGGGACGCCACGGAGGCCACGGTGTTCGGGCCGTTCTTCGTGCCGGACACCCCGAGGGTGGGTCTCGGCGGCGACATCGCGGGCGGGGCGACAGGGCGGCCCTGCTGGGTCGAGGGGACCGTCAGGGACAGCGCGGGCGCCCCGGTCGCCGGCGCCCGGATCGAGGTGTGGGAGGCGGACGAGGACGGCATGTACGACGTCCAGTACGGGGACGACCGCACCGCGGGACGCGCGCACCTGCTCACCGACGAACAGGGCCGGTACGCGTTCTGGGCGCTGACCCCGACGCCGTACCCGATACCGCACGACGGTCCGGTCGGCGCCCTGCTCGCCGCGACCGGGCGGTCCCCGATGCGCGCGGCGCACCTGCACTTCATGGTCACCGCGGCGGGCCTGCGCACGCTCGTCACGCACATCTTCGTGCGCGGCGACGAACTCCTCGACAGCGACGCCGTGTTCGGGGTGCGGCCGTCCCTCGTCAAGGACTTCGAGGTCTGCCCGCCCGGCACCGGGACGCCCGACGGCCGGGCCCTCGGCTCGTCCGAGTGGTCACGGGTCCGCTTCGACATCGTGCTCGCACCCGCGGACGGCACGGACCCGGGCGACTGACGCCGCACGGCCGCCGGCAAGGGCGGGTGCCGGGTGCCGGATGCGGGCCGCGCCGGGTGGCGGCCGGTCGCCACCGAGGTCTGCCGGACGTATTGACGTTCTCCGTGGGCGGCATATCATCGCATGCTGTCCGAACAACCGGTCAGTGTTCGGTATGTCGGATGACATGGCACTGGTTTGAGACCGTACCCGAACCCCGCACGACCGCACCCGCACAGCACCCGCACCATCCGTACCGGTGAGGCTCCCCCCACGCGTGCCGCCGTGCTGGAGAACCAGGGCATGGGCGTCATGGGTGAGGCGGCCGGCGAGACGATCCGCGCCGGCCACGACCGGACCCTCACCATCAGCTCGTGCCGGATGCAGTCCCGCCACCGGGGACTGGATCCCAGCGCCGGCGGCGACTGCGACAGCCTGCCCCGGCGGCTCGGCCTGCTCACCCAGGCCGACTCCACCTGGTGACACATCCGACCGATGGGAGGCACACCGTGAGGACCCCCTGTTCCCTGGTAAGACCGGCGAAGAGGTGGCTGCGGACCGGCACGCTCGCGCTGGCCGCCGCGCTCACCGCCGTGACGGCGTCGGCCGTCACGGTCACCTCGGCACCGCCCGCGTCCGCCCTCGGCAACGGTCTCGCGCGCACCCCGCAGATGGGCTTCAACGACTGGAACGCCTACGGCTGCAACGTCTCCGAGTCGCTGATCAAGTCCACGGCGCAGGCCATGCACACCAACGGCATGCAGGCCGCGGGGTACACCTACGTCAACATCGACGACTGCTGGATGACCCACTCCCGCGACGCGAACGGCCGCCTCGTCCCCGATCCCGCCAAGTTCCCCGACGGCATCTCCGGCACCGCCGACTACGTCCACTCGCTCGGCCTGAAGCTCGGCATCTACGAGGACGCCGGCACCGCCACCTGCGCCGGATACCCCGGCAGCCTCGGCCACGAGAAGACCGACGCCGAGACCTTCGCCTCCTGGGGCGTCGACTATCTCAAGTACGACAACTGCAACAACGACGGCTCCTCCGCGCGCACCCGGTACGCCACCATGCGCGACGCCCTCGCCGCCACCGGCCGGCCCATCCTGTTCAGCCTGTGCAGCTGGGGCCAGGAGTCCGTGTGGACCTGGGGTGCGGACGTCGGCAACAGCTGGCGCACCACCGGCGACATCCAGCCCACCTACGCCAGCATGCTGTCCATCTTCCACGCCAACGTGGGCCTCGCCCGCTACGCGGGACCCGGCCAGTGGAACGACCCGGACATGCTGGAGATCGGCAACGGCAGCATGACCGTCACCGAGCAGCGCTCCGAGTTCAGCCTCTGGGCGGAGATGGCCGCACCCCTGATCGCCGGCACGAACATCCCGAACGCCTCGGCCACCACGCTCGGCATCCTGACCAACAAGAACGTGATCGCCGTCGACCAGGACCCGTTGGGCAGGCAGGGCACCGAGGTGGCGTCCTCCGGCGGCCTGCACGTCCTGGCCAAGCCGCTGGCCAACGGGGACGTCTCGGTCGCCCTGTTCAACGAGACCGGCGCCACCGCCACCATCAGCACCACCGCCGGCGCCGTCGGCAAGAGCGGGGCCTCCCGCTACACCCTGACGGACCTGTGGACCGGCGCCACCTCGTCCACCGCCAACACCATCAGCGCCTCGGTCCCCGCGCACGGCACCGTCATGTACCGCGTCGCCGGCGGCACCCCGGCGCACTGACGCACGGCACCGGCGGCGGCCCCGCCCACCACCCCACCGGCCTCCGGGCCCCTGGCTCGGAGGCCGGTGGGGTGGTGGGGTGGTGGGGCGCCGGGGTGCCGGGGTGCCCGGGTGGCCTCCTCGCGCCGCCCCGGTACACGTCCGGTCCCGGGCTCACCGCAGCCGGAGCACCCGCACCCCGTACGGGCCGAGCGTCACCTCCTCGGCCGCCTCGCCCGAGGCGAGGTCGTGCAGGGTGCCGTCGGCCGCGGGCCGGACGGTGAGTTCCCCCGCCGACTGGCTGACCAGCCAGGCGAAGCGCCGCCCGTCCTCGTGGACCAGGACGTCCGCACCGACGTGGGGGCTGTCCACGGTCACCGGCCTGCGCACCCCGGCGACGTCCGCCAGCGCCGCGTACAGCAGGTGCGTCTGCTCGGGGTTGACGCGGGCGGTGCGCGCCGCCATGTGCTCCAGCGGATAGGTGGCGAGCACGGTGCGGCCCGCCCCGGTGTCGTGGACCAGGAGCGCGGGCCGCCCGTGCGCGTCCACGGCGACCACCCGGGCGGCGCGCGGGACGACCGGCAGGTACGCCCTGCTGTCCTCGTTCCCCGCGACCGGGAAGCGCAGCACGTCGCCGGCGGACAGCGGGCCGAAGTCCGCGGTGAACGTCATCTCCAGGACGTCGTCCTCGATGGGCTCGGCGACACCGTACGAGAGCTGGAGCTCCACTCCGAACAGCCCGTCAAGGCCGTCGAACCAGGGCCCGCGGGTGACCGGGTGCTCCCCGGAGCAGAACGAGAGGTAGACCGTGGCCCCCGCCTCGGCCCTGCGCCGCAGCTCGCGCCGGGTGCGCGAGGTCAGCTGGCGGGTGGAGGGCAGCAGGTACAGCGCCGCCCGGCCGGGCAGGCCGTCGGCCTCCCGGGTGAGGCCCACCGGCAGGTCGGCGGCCCGGGCCGCCACATAGCCCTGGTGCAGGGAGGTGAAGATGAGCGGCCGGTCGGCGGGCCTGCTGTAGGGGTAGCCGCGCTCCAGGAACGCCGGCACGACCAGGGCCGCGTCCGCGTCGGCGCGGCGGCAGCGGGGGAAGTCGACGGCCCTCAGCACCTCGGCGAACGCGGCGAGTTCGCGCAGTGGCGGCTTCGCGGCGCCGGTGTGGTCGGTGATGCCGAAGTGCATCTCGAAGGGGTGGTGGTCGTAGGGCGAGCGGTCCCACAGGTCGTCGTAGTCGGTGTTGTTCCACGCGATCCAGCCCGTCGCCCCGCCCAGCAGGGAGTTGTGCAGGGTCTGCCGGTAGTACACGGCCGCGTTCTGTGCCGAGACCGTGTCCGTGGAGAGCCCGAACTCCTCCAGGACCACGGGCGCCCCGGTGACCGCCGCCAGCTCGCACTCGAAGGCGGCACGGTGGTGCTGGCGGACCCGGTCGGTGTCCGAGCGGTAGACGTGCGGACCGACGAAGTCGACGTACTCGGCGGTCTCCCGCAGCGAGAAGCCGTTGTCGCGGCCGGTCACCTCGATGCCCCACGCGCCGTCGCCGAGGGACACCGGCTGGGTGCCGCCCGCGGCCCGTACGGCGTTGCACATGATCTGCGCCCAGGCCGTCACGGCGTCGCAGGAGGGCGGATCGACCTGGTAGACGCGCCCGTAGCCGGGCATCTCGTTGGAGATCAGCCAGCCCGTGACCGCCGGGTGGTCCTTGAAGCGGCGGGTCATCCCGGACACGAACCACGCCTGGCGGCCCACCATCCACACGTCCTCGTACAGGTCCCGGCCGCCGCGCCAGGCCGGGTCCCAGTTCTCCCCGGACATGTGCCCGACGAGGAAGGTGGGCACCGTCGCCATGCCCGCCTCGGTGTGCGCGTCGAGGAAGTCGCGGAACCGTTCGCACAGCGTCTCGTCGATGCGGTGCGGCTCGGGGTGGAAGTCGGGCCAGTAGAAGAACGACCGGGTCATCGTCAGGCCGTGTGCCCGCAACACCGCCAGCTCTTCGCGCACCGTCCCCGGGTCGTAGTCGCGCCACATCAGGGGCCCGCCCGTGCGGGACCAGAAGTTGGCACCGAGCCAGGGCAGCACGGCGGGGTCATGGGTGAGGTGGGCGCTGTGGCGTCGCATGGTCCTTCTCGGTGTCATTGGTGCGGGTGCGGGTGCGGGTGCTGGGTGCTGGGTGCGGTGTGAGGTGTGAGGTGTGGGCTGTGCCGTCTCCGGTGGGCATGCGGGGTATGCGGCATGCGGTGCCGGCTCCGCGCCATGAGGTGTGGTGTGCCGTCAGGCGGGGGCCGGCCCGGTGGACGCGCGGGCCACCAGCCGGGGCCGGTCGTCCAGCACCACCTCCTCGACGTCCTCGCCGCAGCGGGCGAGCAACAGCCGGGCGGCTGCCGCGCCGACCCGCTGCACCTGCTGGTCGACGGTGGTCAGCCGGGGGTGCAGCCAGCGCCCGAGGGGCAGGTTGTCGTAGCCGACCACCGACAGGTCCTCCGGGACGCGCAGCCCGCCGCGCTGGGCGGTGCCGATGCCGCAGACCGCCATGGAGTCGTTGGCGTAGACGATGGCGGTGGGCCGGTTCGGCGCGTCGATCAGCGCTTCGGTCGCGGCCACGGCGGTGCGTTCGGTGAAGTCGGTGTGCAGCACGGCGAACGGCCGCAGGCCGGCGGTGGCCAGTGCCGACACGAAGACCCCGTGCCGCATCCGGGTGTGCTGGAGCTCGGCGGGTCCCGCCACATACGCGATGCGCCGGTGCCCGAGGCCGAGGAGGTGCTCGACGACCTCCGTGACCCCGGCGCCCTGCTGCCCGAGGCCGACGCCCGGCACCGGCGCCGTGCGGTCCGCGGCACCGAGCATCACGGCGGGCAGGCCGAGGCGGGCCAGCAGGGCGGGCCGGGTGTCGTCGGTGCGCGCGTCGGTCAGCACGGCGCCGTCCACCCGCCCCTCGGCGGCGAACCGCTCATAGACGAGGTTCTCCTCCTGCGCCCCGGCGACCAGGTGCAGCAGCAGGCCGTAGCCGCGGGGTGCGAGCTCGCCCTCCATGCCGGTGATCAGCTCGCTGAAGTGCGGGTCGGCGCCGAGCACATCGGTGGGGCGGCGCACCACGAGGGCGAGGGTGCGGGTGCGGGAGCTGCGCAGGGCGGCGGCGGGCGCGTTCGGCGACCAGCCGAGGCGCACCGCGGTGTCCAGGATCCGGCGCCTGGTCCCCTCGGACAGCCTGCCCTTGTGGTTGAACGCCTGGGAGACGGCCGCCGTCGACACGCCCGCCGCCGCTGCCACCTCCTTGATGGTGGGCCGCCGGCCCGGCCGCGCGGGCGGCGCGCTCACCTGGGCACCGCCGCTCACATCTTCACCGCCCCGGTGACGAGCGACTGCTGCATCCGCTTCTGCAGCACCGTGTACACGACCCATACCGGCACCAGCGTGAGCACGGTGCCCGCGGTCAGCACACCGTAGTCGGTGCCGGTGACGGCGGTCAGGGTGGGCAGGGCCACCTGGACGGTGCGTTGGGCGGGGTCGGGGCCGATGATGACCAGCGAGTACAGGTACTCGTTCCAGAACGTCAGGAAGTTCAGCAGCAGGACGGTCGCGATGCCGGGCAGGCACATCGGCGCGTACACGTGCCGCAGGACGGCGTAGGTGGACGCGCCGTCCAGCCGGGCGGCCTCCTCCATCTCCCGCGGCACCGTCCGCATGAACTGCACCAGGACCACCACCGACAGCGGCAGCGCGGTCGCCGGCAGGAAGAGCACCATGAACGTCCGGGTGTGGAAGAGCCCGGTCGCCGCGGCGAGCAGGAAGGTCGGGAAGAGCGCCGCGAAGGTGGGGATCAGGAAGCCGAGCGAGAAGACCCGCTCGATCACCACGGCGGTCCGCCCCGCCGACCGGGCCAGCGCGAACGCCGCGGGCAGCGCGAGGAGCAGCGTCAGCGCCAGCGCGAGGACCGTCACCAGCGCCGAGTTGACGATGGCCGGCCCCAGGTCGGCACGGGTGAACGCGGTGCGGAAGTTGCCGAGCCCGAGGGACGTCGGCAGGGCGAAGGGGCGCCCGAATATCTGGACGTTGGACTTGAACGCGGACGCGAGCAGGTAGTAGAGCGGCACGAGCAGCAGCGCCGCGTAGGCCCACACCAGCAGGTGTGCGGGCAGCCAGCGTTTGCCGAGCTTCATGGGGCCGCTCCGATCAGTGGCTCTGGCGGAACACCCGCCGGATGACGAGCAGCCCGGCGAGTCCGGCGAGGAAGAGGATGACGCCGACGGTCTGGCTGTAGCCGAGGTCGGCGGCGATGAAGGCCTTCTGGTACACCAGGAAGGACAGCGTGGTCGACGAGGTGCCGGGGCCGCCCTGGGTGAGCAGCAGCACGTGCTGGGCGGAGCCGAACAGCGTCCACAGGAACTGCAGCATCGTGACCACGCCCACGTAGTCGCGGATCACCGGGAAGTGGATGCGCCACATGGTCCGCCAGTGCCCGGCGCCGTCCAGCTGAGCGGCCTCGCCCAGTTCGCCGGGGACGCTTCCGAGCCTGGCGGCGAACAGCACCGCGGTGAACCCGATCCCGGCCCACAGGTCGAGCGCGATCAGGCACGCCAGCGCCGTCGACGGCGAGGCAAGCCAGGCGTCGGTGAGCGAGCCGAGGCCCACGCCCTTCAGGGCGCCGTTGAGGAGCCCGTTGGGGGAGAGTGCGGCGTAGCACACCATCGCCTTGGCGGGCGTCGAGATCAGCCCCGGCACGAACAGCAGGTAGCGGATGATCCGGTGTCCCGGCGGCCGCTGGGCGACGTAGTAGCCCAGCATGTAGGAGCACACGATCATCACGGGCAGCGCCACGGCCAGCTGGACGGCGGTGTTGCGCACCGCGTCCCAGAAGACCGGGTCGCCGAGGACCGTGCGGAGGTTGCCGAGCCCGGCGAACGACACCGGCTGGAGCATGCCCGGCCAGCGCAGCGCCGCGATCACGAAGATGGCGGCCATCGGGCCCACCATGAAGACCAGGTACCAGAGCAGCGCGGGCACGGCGAGGATCGTGCCGCCCTGCCGGGGCGTCCCGCGGCCGGCGGTCAGGGGCGGGGCGGCCGGGCGGACCACGGCCCCGCCGGGCATCGGCGTCAACGTCGTCATGGGTGGCTCCCGTGGGCTGGTCATGGCACGTGGCACGTGGCACGGCGGTCGGATGGTGCGGAGGGCACGTGGGCACGTGGGTCGGCGGTCATGCGGGGCGGCGGTCGGTCATGCGGAGCGGTGCGCGGGGCGGCGGGCGGGTCACGCGGAGCGGTACGCGGCCTCCAGCGCGGCGCGCACCTTCACGGCACTGGTGCCGCGCGTGAACGACGTGCTGGTCGCGGTGATCAGCGGCTGGGTGGCGGTGGGCGGCACGTACACGTCCGGCAGCAGCACCTGGCTCACGTCCGAGCCCAGCCGCTGGGCCGCGGCGACGAGCGGGAAGCGGGTGCTGACGGCGGCGGAGCGCAGCGCCATGTCACGGCCGCCCTCCTCGATGAACCGGGCCACGGTGTCCGGCCGGTACATGAAGCGCACGAACTTCTCGACGTGGTCGAGCTTCCGGGTGCCGTTCGGGCTGATCCAGAAGCCGATCAGGGTGTACGTCCGCATGATGGTGGGCCTGGCGTGCACGGCGCCGTCGGCCAGCGGCCAGCCGCTCACCGTGGTGTGCCGTGCCACACCGTCCGGCACGCCCGCGAGTGCCGACGACATCGCCGACTCCACGGCCGCGGCCTGGGTGTTGAACTGCGTGGTCATCGAGTCCGAGGTGAGCCCCTGCACCTTGTCGGCGAAGACCCCGGCGTCCCGCAGCTCCACGAAGTAGTCGATGCCCTCCCGGGCGCCCCGGCCGGAGAAGTCCCCCGTGGAGTACACGTGCCGGGCCTCGTCCTCGGTCAGGAACGTCTGGATGACCTGGGCGAGCAGCTTCTGCCCGGTCCAGTCGTCGCCGCCCACGGTCACGGGCGCGATCCCCCTGGTGCGCAGCCGCCGGGCGGCGGCGATCAGCTCGTCGCCGGTGGCGGGCACCGCGTCGACGCCCGCCCGCTCCAGCAGGGTCCTGTTGTAGGCGACGGGCCAGTTGGTGGCGAAGTAGGGGAAGCCGCGGAGCCGGCCCTTCGCGTCGGTCCACGCGGCGAGGGCCGCCGGCAGCACCCGCTCGCGCAGTCCCCAGTCGTCCAGGTAGCCCCTGACGTCGACGGTGGCCCCGACGTCCGTCCACGCCAGCGTCTTGTCGTAGAGGTTGACCATCACGACGTCGGCCTCCTTACGGGCCAGCCGCGAGGTCTCGTAGACCTGCGCGAGGTCGTCGCCGTTGATGAGGTTCTTGACCCTGATCCCCGGGTTCTCCTTGCGGAACCGGTCGAGGACCGCGAGGTAGGTGGGCGAGCCAGGGGCGGTGGTGCCGAGCTGGGTGTGCACGACGACGGTGTCGGGATCGGAGTCCGCCGCGGCCAGCGAGGAGCAGCCGGCCAGCGCCGGCAGGGCGGTGGCGGCGGCCAGGCCGGAGCCGGCGGCGAGGAGACCGCGCCGGGTCAGCGGTGAGCGCACAGCGGGTGCCTCCAACCATGGCGGTTAACGAGTGGTTAATCGATGTACCTGGAAAGGTGCGAGGAGGGTAGGAGGGCCCCGGCTTCTTTTCAACCCCTTGACGGCCGCTCGTCATGTGTGCGCGGGTGCGGCGGCGGGGGCGGTGTGCGGCGGGCCCGGCCGTGAATTGGTCCAGACGAATATCTTGACGGCTTCCGCGGCGGCTCATTAAATCAACTCTTGAAGAAAGTACGGCACATGGCCTCCTCACGGCTTTCACTTTTTTGTCGTGTCCTGTCATGGGCATGACCCCCTCACGGAAAGTGATGTGATGCCCCATGCGTGATCCCTGGAGACGCCGGCTGGTCGCCTGGTCCGCCGCCGTCCTGTGCTGCTCCGGCGCCCTGGTCCCGGCCGCCGCCGCGGCGGACACCGCCCCCTCGGCACCCGCCGCGGCCGCGGCGCCGGCGGCCCCGGCCCTGCAGGCCGCGCTCACCGAGGACTTCGACGGCCCCGCCGGCAGCGCCGTCGACGGCAACCGGTGGACCATGGAGACCGGCGACAACAGCGGCAACAACCACGAGCGGCAGTACTACACGCCCGGCAACGCCAACGCCGCGCTGGACGGCCAGGGTCACCTGGTGATCACCGCGCGCCGCGAGAACCCCGGCAACTACACCTGCTGGTACGGCCGGTGCGAGTACACCTCGGCGCGGATGAACACCGCCGGCAAGTTCAGTGCGCAGTACGGGCACATCGAGACCCGGATGAAGATCCCGCGGGGCCAGGGCATGTGGCCGGCCTTCTGGATGCTCGGCAACGGCGGGGGCGGCTGGCCCGCGCAGGGCGAGATCGACATCATGGAGAACATCGGCAAGGAGCCGGGCACCGTGCACGGCACCATCCACGGTCCCGGGTACGCCGGCTCCGCGGGCATCGGCGCGGGCTACACGCTCCCCGGCGGGCAGGCGTTCGCCGACGCCTTCCACACCTTCGCCATCGACTGGGCGCCCAACTCCATCAAGTGGTCCGTCGACGGCAACGTCTACGAGACCCGCACCCCGGCGGACGTCGGCGGCAACCAGTGGGTCTTCAACAAGTCGTTCTTCATCATCCTCAACCTCGCGGTGGGCGGTGACTGGCCGGGCAACCCGGACGGCAGCACCTCCTTCCCGCAGCAGCTCGTCGTCGACTACGTGCACGTCTCCACGAGTGACGGCGGGAGCACCGGCGGCCAGGCCATCCGGGGCCTCGCCGGCAAGTGCGTGGACGTGGCCGGCGCCAGCTCCGCGAACGGCACCCCGGTGCAGCTGTACGACTGCAACGGCACCGCCGCCCAGCAGTGGTCCGTGAACGGCGACAGCCTGCGCGCCCTCGGCAAGTGCCTCGACGTGGTCGACAACAGCACCGCCGACGGCGCCAAGGTGCAGCTCTGGGACTGCACGGGTGGCGGCAACCAGAGATGGACGGTGAACGCGGCCACCCACGACATCGTCAACCTCCAGGCCAACAAGTGCCTCGACGTGACCGACAACAACTCCGCCAACGGCACGCGGCTGCAGATCTGGACCTGCACCGGTGGCGCCAACCAGAAGTGGACCATGGGATGAGAGCACCGCACCCCGGGTTCGTCCGACGGCTCCTCAAGAGACCCGCGGGACCCACCGAGCCCACCGGGCGTACCCGGTTCACCCCGCGGGCCGGGCTCACCCGCCCCGCCCGGCTGCTCCCGCTGCTCGTCGCCCCCGTGCTCGCCCTCGGCCTGGTCCAGGCGCCCACCGCCACCGCGGACACCGGCGCCATCACCGGCCTCGGCGGCAAGTGCGTGGACGTGGCGGGCGCCAGCTCCGCGAACGGCACCCCGGTGCAGCTGTACGACTGCAACGGCACCGCCGCCCAGCAGTGGTCCGTGAACAGCGACGGCACCATCCGCGCGCTCGGCAAGTGCCTCGACGTCGTCGACCGGAGCACCGCCGACGGCGCCAAGGTCCAGCTGTGGGACTGCACCGGCGGCGGCAACCAGAAGTGGTCGGTGAACTCCGCCCACGACATCGTCAACACCGCCGCCGACAAGTGCCTGGACGCCACCGGCAACACCTCCGCCAACGGCACCCGGCTGCAGATCTGGACGTGCACCGGAGCGGCCAACCAGAAGTGGAACGCGCCCGCCGTCGGCGGCGGGGGCAGCACCCCGGGCCCCGGGGTGATGGCCGTCGCGCCCTACCTCTACAACGGCTGGGGCAGCCCGCCCAACCCCACCACCGTCATGAACGCCACCGGCGTCAAGTGGTTCACGCTCGCCTTCATCCTCAGCAACGGCTACTGCAACCCGCAGTGGGACGGCAACCGGCCGCTGACCGGGGGAGTGGACCAGCAGACCATCAACACCGTGCGCGCGGCGGGCGGCGACGTCATCCCGTCGTTCGGCGGCTGGAGCGGCAACAAGCTGGAGAGCTCCTGCTCCAGCGCGGGTGAGCTGGCCGCCGCCTACCAGAAGGTGATCAACGCCTACGGGCTCAAGGCCATCGACATCGACATCGAGGCCGACGCCTACAGCAACGGCACCGTCCAGCAGCGCACCGTGGACGCCCTGAAGACGATCAAGGCCAACAACCCGGGCATCAAGGTGTACTTCACCTTCGGCACCGGCCAGAACGGTCCGGACACCAGCCTCATCAACCGTGGCGCCCAGTCGGGCCTCACGGTCGACAGCTGGACCATCATGCCGTTCGACTTCGACCCTCCGGGCCAGAACATGGGCACCCTCACCACCCAGGCCGCCGACGGCCTCAAGAACGCCCTCAAGGCCGCCTACGGCTACAGCGACGACGAGGCGTGGCGACACAGCGGCATCTCGTCCATGAACGGCGTCACCGACCAGAACGAGACCGTCACCGTGGCCGACTTCCGCACCATCCTCGGCTACGCCCAGCAGCACCATTTGGCACGGCTGACCTTCTGGTCCGTCAACCGGGACCGGCCCTGCACGGGCGGCCCCGCGGACAGCTGCTCCGGCGTCGGCCAGAGCAACTGGGACTACACGAAGGTCTTCGCCCAGTACACGGGCTGACCCGCCCCACCCGCACCACCACGAGGCCCCCGCCCCGCCTCCGTCCGCCGCCCGGCGGCCGGAGCTCGGGCGGGGGCCTCCGCGCAGCCTCGGGATGAGCCGACGGAGGGTGTGACTGGTGTCACAGATCGGCGATTCGCGCCTCGCACCGCCGCACAGGACCGACGCTGGGCACGAAGCGAAACCACCGCACGGCCACCGAGGTGATCCCGTTGGACAACCAGCTCTTCGACTACAGCCCGATCGTCGACCGCCCGCCACTGCACTGGCCCGGCGGCGCCCGGATCGCGTTCTATGTCGCCGTCAACGTGGAACACTTCAAGATCGACCGCCCGGCGACGAGCATCGTCCAGATCACCGCGGGCCTCACCCCCGACCCGATGAACTACGGCTGGCGCGACTACGGGCCGAGAGTGGGCATCTGGCGGCTGATCGAGAGCCTCGACCGGCACGGCATCAGGGCGAGCGTGATGCTCAACTCGGACGCCGCCGAGCGCTACCCCCAGATCATCCGGGCGGGCCTGGAGCGCGACTGGGCCTGGATCGCGCACGGCAGGACCAACTCCGAGCTGCACACCGGCATGACCGCGGAGGAGGAACGCGCCCGTCTCGCCGAGGTGGTCGGCACCATCGAGGAGGCCACCGGCCGCCGGCCGCGCGGCTGGCTCGGCCCGGGGCTCACCGAGACCTTCCACACCCCCGGGCTGCTGGCCGAGCTGGGCCTGAGCTATGTGCTGGACTGGGCCAACGACGACCAGCCGTACCCCCTGAACGTCCCCGGCATGCTGAGCGTGCCGTACGAGATCGAGGTGAACGACATCAGCCTCTTCGTCGGCAAGAGCCTCAGCGGTCCCGAGTTCCTGCGGATCGTCAAGGACCAGTTCGACCAGCTCTACGCCGACGCGGCGGACAGCGGCCGGGTGATGTCGCTGCCGCTGCACCCCTTCGTCATCAGCCAGCCCTTCCGGCACCGGTACCTGGACCAGGCCCTGGAGTACATCGCCAACCACCCCGGGGTGTGGCTGACGACCAGCGACGAGATCGCCGCCCACTACGCGGCGTCGCTCGGGGCCGCCTCCTGAGAGCCGCGTCCTGAGAGCCGGTCCGGACGGCGCCCCGCCCGGCCGTCACTTCTTCAGGAACGTCGACCAGTCGGGTGACTCGCCCGGATCGAGGTTGCGCAGCTTCTCCAGCACCGCCGGGTCCTGGGCGTCCAGCCAGTCGCACAGCTCCTTGAAGGACACGCAGCGCACGTCCTTCCTCGTGCAGACGGACTTCACGACGTCCTCGATGGCCTGCATGTAGATCGTGCCGTTCCAGGTCTCGAAGTGGTTGCCGATGAAGAGCGGGGCACGGCTGCCGTTGTAGACGCGCTCGAACCCGTTCAGGTACCCCTCGCGGGTCTGCCGCTCCCAGTCGGGGTACCTGGCCGGGTCGCCCTCGGTCACGTCGCCGCCCGACTGGTTGTAGAGGAAGTTGAAGTCCATCGACAGGACCTGGAAGTCCTTGCCCGGGTAGGGCACGAGTTGCAGGGGGAAGTCCCAGAGGCCGTTCTTCCTGGCCGGCCAGATCTGGAAGTCGCCCGGCGAGCTGGCGTCGTAGCGCCAGCCGAGCGACTTGGCCGCGGGCAGCAGATTCTTCTGCCCCTCCAGGCACGGCGCCCGGCCGCCGACCAGCTCCTCGGCGTAGTCGAAGGGCAGCGGCGGGATGTCCTTGAAGCCGGTGTTCGTCTTCCAGTTCTGCACGAACGAGTACGCCTGGGAGATCTCCTTCTTCCACTGCCCGGTGGTCCACGTCCCGCCGCCGCCCGGGTCGGGGGCGCAGAAGTGGCCGTTGAAGTGCGTGCCGATCTCGTCCCCGTCCTGCCAGGCCTTCCCCAGCTCCTTCAGCGTCCACCTGATGTGCTGGTCGGTGGGGAAGTCGATGGCGGCCGACCCGGGGGCGTGCTTGGGCGGGTGGTAGAGGGCGCGGCGCGCCTTCGGCAGCAGGTAGATGCCGCTGAGGAAGAACGTCATGTGCGCGTCGTTCTCCTCGGCCAGCTTCCGGAACCGGGAGAAGAAGTGGTTGTCGTCCTCCAGCGCGCCGTCCCAGGAGAACACCACGAACTGCGGTGGCTTCTCGCCCGGTTTCAGCTTCTCGGGCTTCAGCTGGTGCGGCTGGGGCCCGGTGTACGAGGTGGAGCCGTCCCCGATCACCTTCACCTTGCCGTCCCACGGCGGCGTCGGACGGGCCGCGGGAGCGTGCCGCACCGGCTTCGGCGCCGGCCCCGCCGCCTCCTTCGTGCCGTCCCCGGCCGCGGACCGGCCCTGGCACCCGCCGGTGATCAGCGTCCCGAGCAGCCCGGCGGTGGCGAGGCCGCAGACGGCCACGGTACGCACCCGGCGGCGGGAGGGCGCCGCCGGGCCGGCGGTGGGCCGGCCCGCCGAAGGGGAGCGGGGAACTCCGCGACCGGCCACGACGAGACCGGCACGCCGCCACCGTCCCGAGGGGGCCGCCTCCGCCGTCGTCGGGTCACCGGCCGGTGCGGCGTGCTCGCGCGGTTCCCCGCGCCCCTCCGAGGGGCGGCCCGTGGACGCGGCGTCCGCGGCCCCGGGGACGCCGCCCTCGCCGCCGCCGCGCTCGGCGTCATCGCGTTCGGCAGCACAGCGCCGGGCGCCGCCGCCTTCGGCGTCCGCATCCGAGGGGGACGTGCGCTTCCTTGAACTGGTCATCGAGACTCTCTTGATCGGTGAGGCCGGGGCATCACGGGCCGGTGCCGGCGGCCGGCCCGGACGGCACCGGCCCCGGCCTGGCTCACCCTCCGGCTCCGCGATGATGGCGCCTGGATCAAACGGTCACGAGTTCGTCACGAATGCGCCCGTCCCGTGCGCCACTCGTGCCCCTTCCGTGCCGGACGCCGCGCGGCCCGACCCGCCCCGGACGGCTCCGGGACAGGGCGCGGACGGGGACCGGCGCGTCAAGGCGCGGGGCGCGACTGTTACGGACCCGTCGAGAACCCATCGCACGGGTTTCCAACGCGCTCCGTAGGCTCCCGCGTCGGTACGGGGGCGGCGAGCGCTCCCTCGGGCGATCCACCAGGGGAGCGGATGGACATACGGCGGCTTGTACGGGGCGGGCGTGCACGGCTGCGCGCACGGCGACCGTCCCGGTGGCTGCGGGCACCGCGCAGGTCCGGGCGGCGGGCACCCGCGTCGTCCGGGCGACGCGGTGCGCCCGCCGCCCGCCGGACGGACGGGGCGCCCACCCGGCCCTCCCGGCGCCGCGCGGTGCGGGCGCTGCGCCCGCGCTACCCGCGGCCCGGCCGCAGCGGCTGGCGCCGGTGGGTGCCGTCGCTTCGTCAGAGCCTCCTGGGGTTCCTGTGGGTGGTGCTCGGCCTGGCCGCCGTCACCGGGACCGCCTACGCACGTACCGACATACCGCCCGACCTGAACGCCTTCGCCACCCAGCAGGACAACGTCTACTACTGGGCCGACGGCTCCGAGATGGCCCGCGTCGGACCGGTCGACCGCCAGGAGATGCCGCTGGACCGGATCCCCACCGACGTCCAGTGGGCCGTGCTGTCCGCGGAGAACGCGTCCTTCTACAGCGACCACGGCGTCTCGCCGCGGGGCATCATGCGGGCCGTGTGGGCCATGGGCACCGGCGGGGACACCCAGGGCGGCTCCACCATCACCCAGCAGTACGCCAAGAACGTCTACCTCAACCAGCGGCAGACCGTCTCGCGGAAGATCACCGAGATGTTCATCTCGATCAAGCTGGACGGCCGGATGAGCAAACGGCAGATCCTGGCGGGGTACCTCAACACCAGCTGGTTCGGCCGCGGCGCCTACGGGGTGCAGCGCGCCGCCAAGGCGTACTACGGCAAGGACGTCTCCCAGCTGGACGCGAGCGAGGGTGCGTTCCTCGCCACCGTGCTCAAGGGCGCCGGACTCTACGACCCCGCCCTCGGCGCCGCCAACCACCGGCGGGCCGTGGACCGCTGGAACTGGGTCCTGGACCGGATGGTCGCCGTCGGCCGGCTCTCCGCCGCGGAGCGCGCCACCTACACCCACTTCCCCGAGCCGCTGCCGCCACCGCGCCCCAAGGGCCTCAGCGGCCAGACCGGCTACCTGGTGGACACCGCGCGTGCGTATGTGTCCGCGCACAGCGGCATCTCCGACGCGCAGTTCGACCTGGGCGGCTACCAGATCTACACGACGTTCGAGAAGCCACGGGTGGACGCCCTCGCCGCCGCGGTGCGGGAACAGCGGGCGGCGCTCCACCCGGGCAGCCGCAAGGGGGACGGGAACGTGCGCACCGGCGCCGCGTCCGTCGCCACCGACGGCCGCATCCTCGCCCTCTACGGCGGCCCCGACTACATCGAACAGGGCTTCGACGACGCCAACATCTCCATCGTCCCCGCCGGCACCCTCTACGGCCCCTTCGTCTACGCGGCCGGGCTGCGCGAGGGGCGGCTGCTCGAACGCAACGCGCCCCGCACCCCGCTGACCCCCGGGGCGCTGTACGACGGCGACAACAAGGCGCCGGTGCGGACCCCCGAGGGCCCCTACTGGAACCGGAACGGACAGATCGTCAAGACCGTCAACACCGACAACCGCTCCTACGGCCGGATCAGCATCTCCCGGGCCGTCGCGGAGTCCGTCAACGGCCCCGTCGTCCAGCTCGGCATGGACGTCGGCCTCAACCGGGTCCGCCGGGCCTCCGTGGACGCCGGGCTGCTGCCGGACAGCTTCGGCGAGCAGGTGCCCGCGTTCTCCCTGGGCACCGCAACCCCCAGCCCGATCCGCATGGCGAGCGCGTACGGCACGTTCCTGTCCTCCGGCACGCACACCGAGCCGTACTCGGTGGTCCGCGTCACCCAGGACGGCTCCGCGGTCCCGGTGCACAAGCCCGCCGTCACCCACCCGTTCACCCCGGCGGTCGCCCACGAGGTGGCGGCGGCGGTGCACGGCGGCACCGGTGAGGGCGCCGGTGACCCGGGGGACGCCGGCGACGGCGCACCCGATGCCGGGGCCGCCGGTGCCGAGCGCGCCCGCGACGCGGGTGCCGCGGGCCGCACGGGCACGAGCACCGACGGCCGCG
Organism: Streptomyces sp. DSM 116793; assembly: GCF_057320905.1. NCBI lineage: Bacteria > Bacillati > Actinomycetota > Actinomycetes > Kitasatosporales > Streptomycetaceae > Streptomyces > Streptomyces sp. DSM 116793. Next base: position 7,787,400 of record NZ_CM170494.1, read on the forward strand.
CGGGCTGGGCCATCGGCGACGACCGGTCGGCGGTGACCGCGGTCGCCGTCTTCCGCATCGACCCGAAGACCCAGCAACTCCAGTCCCTCAAGGGCCTGATGGGCACGTCGGGGATGCGGGGGGCCCGCGGCTTCCCGAGCGCCGTGCTCGCCCGCTACACCGCGCGGGTGCACCGCTGACATGCGCCCGCACCCGTACCCGCCGGCCGGCCCGGCCGCCGCGCTCACGCATACTGACCGCATGTCGCGCGTCCTGCTCGTCGAAGACGATCCCGCCGTCCGCAAGGGTGTCCAGCTGGCCCTGCGGCACCAGGGGCACGACGTGTGCGCCGCCGCCACCGGCGAGGAGGGGCTGACGCTGATGACGTCCTTCCGCCCCGACGTCGTCGTGCTCGACCTCATGCTGCCCGGCATCGGAGGCCTCGACGTCTGCCGCCGGATCAGGGAGCGCGACCAGGTCCCCATCATCATGGTGACCGCCAGGGGCGACGACATCGACGTCGTCGTCGGCCTGGAGGCCGGCGCGGACGACTACGTGGTCAAACCCGTCAAGGCGCGCGTGCTGGAGGCCCGGATACGCGCGGTGCTGCGCAGGATCAGCGCCCCGCCCCCGGACGCCGGGCGCCCCCGCGCCGAGGTGCACGGCGAGCTGACCATCGACCGCTCGGGCCTGGTGGTCACCCTGCGCGGTGAGCCGGTCGCCCTCGCCCCCTCCGAACTGCGCCTGCTGCTGACGCTGTCCGCGTCGCCGGGGCAGGTCCTCAGCCGCCAGCAGCTCCTTGAGGCCGTCTGGGAGCACGGCTACCACGGCGACATACGCCTGGTGGACGCGTGTGTCAAGCGGCTGCGGGGCAAGCTCGGCGAGTTGAGCGGCGACCCCCGGTACATCGAGACCGTGCGCGGCTTCGGCTACCGGTTCCGCTCCCGGTGAGGGCCGCCGTGGCGAGGGTCCTCGCGGCCCTCGGCGGGCTGCGTTTCCGGCTCGTCGTCGCCTTCGCGCTGGTCGCCGCCGTCAGCGCCCTGAGCACCGGCGCGCTGGCCTTCCGGGAGGCCCGCACCGGCGTGCTCCAGCAGAGCCAGGACGCGGTGATCAGGCAGTTCCGGGACAGCGTCGACGCGCTGGCGCCCGGGATCCCCGCACACCCCGACCAGGACGCGCTGGGCGGCCTGGTGTCCCAGGTGGCGCGCGCCCACCAGTCGCAGGGCTGGCAGGTGCTCGCCACCTACCGCGACCGGCGTGCCGGCTCCGCGGGACTCGCCTTCTTCGACCTCATCACCCCCGACCTGCGCACCTCCGTGCGGAGCCGGCCCAATGCCGTCTTCCAGCGGGTGAGCGACCACGGCAGGCCGATGCTCGTCGTCGGCCTGCCCGTCGCCTACCGCACCGGCGAAGGGATGCCGCCCGCGCTCTCCGGTGTCGTGCTGTACCTGGTGGTGCCGCAGGCCACCGAGCAGGCCTACGTCAAGGCGATCATCACCGCCATCGAGCACGCCGCCCTGTGGGCCCTCGCCCCCGCCGTGCTCCTGGCGCTGCTCGCGGCCCGCGGCGTGCTCCGCCCGGTGCGCGCGCTGCGCCGCGCCACCCGCCAGATGGCCGAGGGCCACCTCGACGTCCGGCTCGCCGTGCACGGCTCCGACGAACTCGCCGACCTCTCCCGGTCCTTCAACGACACCGCCGCGGCACTGGAGCGCTCCGTGACGGAACTGCGCCGCCTGGAGGCGCAGGCGCGCCGCTTCGTCGCCGACGTCTCCCACGAACTGCGCACCCCGCTCGCCGCGATGTCGGCCGTCACCGACGTGCTCGACGACGAGCTGGCCGGCCTGGACCGTGAGACGGCCGACGCGGTGGGGCTCGTCAGCGAGGAGACCGGCCGGCTCATCCGGCTGGTGGACGACCTCATGGAGATCTCCCGCTTCGACGCGGGCGCCGTCCGCCTCAACCTCGACGAGATCGATCTCGCCGAGTCCATCCGGCGCACCCTCGCCGCCCGCGGCTGGCTCCACCGGGTGGACGCCCGGCTGCCGGAGCCCGGCGCGGTGCGCGCCCAGGTGGACCCGCGCCGCCTCGACGTCGTCGTCGCCAACCTGGTCGGCAACGCGCTGCGGCACGGCGAGCCCCCCGTGGTGGTGCGCCTGACCGTGCCGGACGGACAACCGGAAGGAGCCTGGGTGCTGATCGAGGTGGCCGACAACGGCCCCGGCATCCCGCAGGCGGCACTGCCGCACATCTTCGAACGCTTCTACAAGGCGGACACCACCCGGGCGCGCAGTGAGAGCAGCGGCCTCGGCCTCGCCATCACGGCCGAGAACGTACGCCTGCACGGCGGCCGGCTGCGTGTCGAGAACGGCGCGGGGCGGGGCACCGGGGCCGGGGCGCCGGGGACGGGCGCCGTCGGTGGACCCGGGGCGGCTGCCGCGGGCGGTGCCGGCGCGAGTGCGGCGAAGGGCGCCGTCTTCACCGTCGAACTGCCGCTGCGCCGCCACTCGGCGGCCGGTGCGGGGGAGGACCCTGCGGGGCGTTCGCCGGCCGGCGGGGCGGGGGATGCTGCGGGGCGTTCGCCGGCCGGCGGGGCGCGGGATTCTGTGGGGCGCTCGCCGGCCGGTGCGGTGGAAAACCCTTCGGGGCGCTCCGCGGCGGGAGCCCCCGGAGAACGGGCGGGGCGCTCGTGAGGCGCCGCCGCGGGCCGGTCTCGGCGGGCCCCGGGCCGGTCCCGGCGGGCCGCACCGGGGGCTCGGCGACCCGTGTGACGGCCCTGCTGGCCGGGGTGCTGGGCGCCTTCCTGCTGTCGGCCTGCGGGGTCACGCCGACCAGCGTGGTCCAAGCGGGGGAGCCCGCCACCGGCATGCCCGCACCGCTCCAGGTCTACTTCCTGGACGGCGGCCGGCTGGTGGGCGTGCCCCGCCAGACGCCCGATGACCCGGACGAGGCCGTCGCGGTCCGGGCGCTCTTCGCCGGGCCCACCGAGTATGAGGCCGCCAGGCTCACCACGGCCCTGCCCCGGCTGTCCGCGCCCCCGAAGGTCGAGGCCGCCGGCGGCACTCTCGTCGTCCGGCTGCCCCCGGGGGTCGAGCGGCTCAGGCCGGCGGCGGAGCAGCAGCTCGTGTGCACCCTCGCCGAGCTGCCCCCTCGGGGAGTCGCCGAGCTGCCCCGCGTGAAGAAAAAGGCCGGGCTCCCCGCCTACGGAGGTGCTCCGCTTCGGCTGACCGTCCGCGTCATCGGCGGCGACTGGGAGACCGACCTGGGGCTCGGCACCTGCCCGCTCCTGCCGGACCAGGCGCCCGAACGGCCGGCGGTGCCCCGCACGCAGTGAGCCGTCCGGGGAGGTGTCACGCCTTCAGGGCGTCGAAGGCGGTCTCCATGTGGCGGGCGGAGACGGCGGCGTCGCCGGTGGCCTTGATCCGCAGCGCGGCACCCTCGAACGTGTCGATCAGAAAGGCCGCGAGGTCCCGGGCCGAACGAGCCCGGGTGATCTCCCCGGCCTCCTGGCCTGCTCGGACGACCACCTCGATCGCCGCGGTCCAGCGGTCGAGGCTCTCCGCGACCGCCGCACGCACCTGCTCGCCGGCCACCGGGCTCTCGCTCGCGAACGTGCCGAGGAGGCACCCGAACTCCACGCCGGTCCGCTGCGTACGCATGGCCTGGGCGTCGAAGTGGCGCCGCAGCCGCTGCAGGGGCGAGCCCTCCGTGTCCAGCACGGCCAGGTCGGTGGCCTCGGCGTAGCGCCGCATGATGGCCGCCGCGAGGGCTTCCTTGCTCTCGAAGTGGTTGTAGAACGAGCCCTTGGGGACACCTGCGGCCGCGGTGATGTCCGCCACGCTCGCACCACTGAACCCCTGGCGGCGGAACACGTCCTCCGCCTGCTCGACCAGTTTGCTCTTCACGCTCACCCGCGGCATGACACCAATATGACCAATCGGCTTGCCCGGGGTCAAGCGTGACTCCGGTCGCCGGCCAGGCCTTGGTCCGCCGCCCATGGCCCCCTTCCTGCACCCGTGCCCCCGGGCCCCGCAGGCGGCGACCAGTGGACCGGCCAGGAGGCGGAGGTCACCCGGGGGCGGGCGGCGGGGCAACAGGAACGCGCTTGACAGATATCCAAGACGTCCGGTCATATTGCGCGGTGACCGCGGGCGGATCCGTACTCGCCGTCCGCCGTCCATTGCCGCGGCGGTGGCGGAAGGCGCCGCTTCGGCGAAGGTGACCGCCCTCCGCCCTCGGTGGGGGCGAACACATCCTCAGAGGAGAGACATGTCGACATACCGTGCGTTCGAGGTGACCGGATCCCGTGACTTCCGGCTCGTCACCCGGGAGAGCACGCCGCCTCCCGTGGGCTGGGTGCGCGTCCGTGTGGAGGCGTGCGGCGTGTGCCACACCGACGTGCTCGCCGTGGAAGGGATGCGGGCGGATCCCTCGCGGCCGATCGTCCCCGGCCACGAGATCGTGGGGATCGTCGAGGCGGTCGGAGCCGGGGTGAACGCCTGGCGGGTCGGCGACCGCGTCGGCGTCGGGTTCCTGGCCGGCCACTGCGGTGAGTGCCGCAGCTGCCGGCGGGGCGACTTCGTCAACTGCGGCGACCAGCAGCAGACCGGCACCACGGCCGACGGCGGCTACGCCCAGTCCGTCATGGCGCGGAGCAACGGGCTGGTGCGGATCCCCGAGGGCATGCCGGCCGCGGACGCGGCACCCCTGCTCTGTGCGGGCCTCACGGTCTACAACGCGCTGCGGCAGGTCGACGCCCACCCGGGGGCGCTCGTCGCCGTCCAGGGCATCGGCGGCCTCGGCCACCTGGGGTTGCAGTACGCGGCCCGGCTCGGCTACCGCGTCGTCGCCATCGCCCGCGGCCCGGAGAAGGAGGTGCTGGCGCGGGAGCTGGGCGCGCACGAGTACATCGACAGCGCCGCCGGGGACCCCGGTGCCGCCCTGCGGGAGTTGGGGGGCGCGGACGCCGTCCTGGCGACCGCGGCCAGCGGCGCGTCCATGACGCCCCTGACCGCGGGACTCGCGCCCCGGGGCCGCCTGATCGTCCTCGGTGCCGCGGCCGATCCCATGGAGGTCTCCACCGGCGACCTTCTCTTCGGCACCCGCACCATCACCGGCAGCCTCACCGGCAGGCCGATCGAGAACGAGGAGAACCTGGAGTTCGCCGCCCGGCACGGCATCCGCCCGATGACCGAGGTCATGCCGCTGGCCGAGGCCCCCGAGGCCTACGCGTACATGCTGTCCGGCCGGGCGCGGTTCCGCGTCGTGCTGGCCGCGAGCGCAGCCTGAACCGGGTCCTCGCCCTGATGGCGGGGCTCGCCCCGGAGGGCGGCCCGAGGCCTCGCGCCGCGGAGCCCGGCACGCCCCGCCGCGCTCGCCGCGGCGGCCCTAGGTGCCGTCCTCGCCGTCCGTGCCCGGGGTGCCGAACCTGACCGCGTCGGCGGTCCTGCGCCGGATCTCCTCCGCGGCGCGTTGGGCATCGGCGACGACGTCGCCGCGTTCGGCTATGAGGCGGTCGTAGATGGGCGCGGCGGTTCCTTCGGCTGTCTCCACGTCAGTTCCGTTTCTCATCGGCGTCATGGGAACGGGCCGTGCGCTCCATTACCCGATGTGCCGTGCACCATGCCTCCCGCACCGTCCGTACGGCCGAGGGCTGTTGGATACGGCCCTCGCTGATCCTTTCGTGAGGGGGGTAGGTATCTGTCCTGGAGGGTAGCCGTTCGCCATGAATGCCCAGGATCGTTATCCGCGTGAGGACGGCCACCGGCGCCCAGCCGGTGGTCCGCACCCGAACCACTCCTACGGCGAACCGACCCGTGCCTCGTCCCGTGCGGGGCGGGACGGACGAGGGCGGCGGCTGCTCATCCCTGATCTGCCGCCTGCCGTTGACGTGCCCGACCTCCGTTTCTCCAGGAACTGAGCAGGGCGCAGGCCCGAGGCGTGCGGTTTCCGTCCGGTCGTGGTGGCCACTCGCAGGGGTGCAGAAACCCGCACGGAGGAAGGGGTCATGGCATGGACAAGGCAGAGCAGGAGCGGGCGCAGGCGGCGCGGTTGCCCAGCGGTGACGTGGTGGCGATCCTGCTTGAGCAGCACGCCCGGATCCGGGATCTGTTCGGCCGGGTGAAGGCCGCCCACGGGGACGAGCGGAAGGCGCGGTTCGACGAACTGCGGGCGCTGCTCGCGGTGCACGAGACCGCCGAGGAGATGATAGTCCGCCCGGTGGCGAAGGACACGGCGGGCGAGGCGGAGGCGGGGGCCCGCAACCACGAGGAGAAAGAGGCCAACCAGGTCCTGTCACGTCTGGAGCGGATGGACCTGGAGAGCCCGGACTTCGAGCGCGCGTTCGCGGAGTTCGAGCGCGCCGTGAGCGAGCACGCCGAGCGTGAGGAGGCGGAGGAGTTCCCGGCGGTCCGCGGGGGACGCAGCGAGGACCAGCTTCGGACGATGGGCCGGCGGCTGGAGACGGCCGAGAGGGCGGCGCCCACGCATCCGCACCCCACGGCGGCCGGATCCCCCGCCGCGCAGTGGATGGCCGGCCCCTTCGCCTCCCTGCTCGACCGGGCTCGCGACGCCCTCGGCGGCACGGCACGGGGCTGACCCCCGGCACCGAAGCGCGCCCGCTCGGTGCTCTCGCCGGCCGGCGTGGGCACACCGCGCGGTGGGGGTGACCTCACCCTCACCCGGCCGGAGGTCGCCGGTGGCCGCGCTCCGCGCAGAAAGGTCACAAAACGGTTAACGTGCCGTTGTTCGGCGCCCCGGGTTGATTGACGGTCCGGAACTCGGTGACCCGCCCCCTGTCACATGTCACTGCGTAAGGAGGTGACCGAGATGACGACACCGACGTCACCCGGCATCGAGCAACACCCGGACATCGTGGCGCTGCGCGCCAACTCCGAGCGTGCGACCTCCACACCCGCGGCTCAGGCCGTAGAGGGGCTGAGCCTGCTCGCGGGCCTCTACCTGGCGGCCTCTCCGTGGATCTCCGGCTTCAGCGATCTCACCACCCTGACCGTGAACAACCTGATCGCCGGCATCGCGTTCACGCTGCTGACGATGGGGTTCGTGAACTCCGCCTACGAGCGCACGCACGGCATGAGCTGGGCTGCCCTGGGGGTCGGAGTCTGGACGATCGTCGCACCGTGGGTCGTCTCGGGCAACGTCGACACGACCCGGACGATCTGGAGCAACGTCGTGGCCGGAGCGGTGATGGTGTGCTGCTCCACGGCGACGGCGGCCATGGGCGCCGGAGGAGCGCGCAGGAGCTGACCAGGTCCGACCGGGAACCCCGGGCCGGCGGTACGCGTCCGTACCGCCGGCCGTCCGTGTCGCCCTGCCGTCCGGGGGACAGGGGCTGTCCGTCGCGCCTGCCGCGGCGCACACGCCGATCGGCCGCGGGGAGGGTGGTGGCCATGGCATCGTCAGTGGCCCGGATCGCGCATCCGTGGGGCGGTCGTACGCCGTACGGTGCGGGGCAGGAGTGGCCGGCGCGGGTGGACACCTACCTGGGTGAGGGCCTGGTACCGGATCAGGTGGAGCGGTGGGTGCGTTCGGCATCGCTCAGTACCCCGTCCGGCTGATCACCGGCCGCACGCTGGACCACTTCCGCACAGGGACCGCCGGCTCCTCGACCTGGCCTCCGCGTGCCGCCCCCGGACCCTGCGCCAGATGCGCTGGTCGCACCCTGATCAGGATCATGTCCGCGCGGGCCCTCACCACCCCGTAACAGGGCCGGGGCGGGGAACGCGCCGGGCGCCCTCGCCGGCATCACGCCCGACCCGGCCGGGACCACCGGATGGTCGTCGCCCTCCACCCCTCCGCCAAGGGATGCGGGACCCGCCTCGGCCGCCGTGCTCGCGAGGCACGCCCGACCGCCACGCCCGCGTCGTTCGGGAGGCACCGGAGGCAGGAGAAGAGGCGGAGGCGGCGATCGATAGCCTGCTGGGCGACCCGGTGACGGGGAGTCCTGGCTCAGACTCCCCCGACTCCCCCAGACAGGACGCCGAGCGCCGATCGATCGAGTGATGTGCTGAACAGGCAGGTGAAAGTCCCTATGTTCACGACCCGCCCCACCCTCCAGGGCACCTTCGGGATGGTGTCCTCCACCCACTGGCTGGCCTCCCAGACGGCGATGGCCGTGCTGGAGGACGGCGGCAACGCCTTCGACGCCGCCGTCGCGGCGGGCTTCGTGCTGCACGTCGTGGAGCCGCATCTCAACGGCCCCGCGGGCGAGGTGCCGATCATCCTCGCCCCCGCCGGGGACCGGGTCCGCGTGCTGTGCGGGCAGGGCGTCGCACCCGCCGGGGCCACCATCGCCCACTACCGCGGCCTCGGCCTCGACCTCGTACCCGGCACGGGACCGCTCGCCGCCGCCGTGCCGGGCGCCTTCGACGCCTGGATGCTGCTGCTGCGCGACCACGGCACCAAGCCGCTCGCGGACGTGCTCTCCTACGCCATCGGATACGCCGAGGACGGCCACCCGCCCGTGGAACGCGTCGGTCAGACCGTCGAGACGGTCCGGGAGCTCTTCGAGACCGAGTGGACGTCGTCGGCCGAGGTCTACCTGCCCGGCGGCCGGCCGCCGCGCCCCGGCGAGCTGCTGCGCAATCCCGCGCTCGCCGCGACCTGGCGGCGGCTGGTGCGCGAGGCGGAGGCGGCGGGCCCCGGCCGCACGGAGCAGATCGAGGCCGCGCGCGGCATCTGGCGGACCGGCTTCATCGCCGAGGCGCTGGTGCGCCAGGCCCGGCGCCCCACCATGGACACCACCGGCACCCGGCACACCGGTACCCTCACCGCCGAGGACCTGGCCTCCTGGTCCGCCGGCTACGAGGAACCGGTCACCTACGACTGGCGGGGGTGGACCCTCTGCAAGGCGGGCGGCTGGTGCCAGGGCCCCGTCCTCCTCCAGCAGCTCGCCCTGCTGCCGCCCGAGCTGCCCGCCTACGGCTCGGCCGAGTACATGCACCTGCTCATCGAGGGCTGCAAGCTCGCCATGGCCGACCGCGAGGCCTGGTACGGCGACGCCGCCGAGGTCCCCGTCGACGAGCTGCTGTCGCCCTCCTACGCCGCCGAGCGGCGCGCCCTGATCGGCGAGACCGCCTCCCGCGAGCTGCGCCCCGGCAGCCCCGGCGGGCGCACCCCCGTGCTGTCCGGGCACGCCCGCTCGGTGGCCGCGGGCGGGCCCGGCTCCGCCGCGCCCGGCCTCGCCGCGGGGGCCGGCGAGCCCACGGTGGCCAAGTCCGGCGAGGCCGTGGTGACGCCGGACGGCGCCACCCGCGGCGACACCTGCCACCTGGACGTCGTCGACCGCTGGGGGAACATGATCGCCGCCACGCCGAGCGGCGGCTGGTTGCAGTCCAACCCGGTCGTGCCCGAGCTGGGCTTCCCGCTCGGCACCCGGCTCCAGATGACCTGGCTCGACGAGGGCCTGCCCAGCTCCCTCACCCCCGGCCGGCGCCCCCGCACCACCCTCACGCCGTCCCTCGCCCTGCGCGACGGCATACCCGTGCTCGCCTTCGGCACCCCGGGCGGGGACCAGCAGGACCAGTGGCAGCTGCACTTCTTCCTGTCCGTGGCGCTGCGCTCCGCGGTGCGCGGCGGGCTCGACCTGCAGGGCGCCATCGACGCACCCAACTGGCACAACGACAGCTTCCCCAGCTCCTTCTACCCGCGCGGCATGAGCCCCGGCAGCGTCACCGTCGAGTCCCGCACCGACCCCGCCGTCGTCGAGGAGCTCCGCCGCCGCGGCCACGACGTCACGCTCGGCGAGCCATGGTCGGAGGGCCGTCTGTGCGCGGTCGCGCGTGACCCGCACACGGGCGTGCTGTCCGCCGCGGCCAACCCCCGCGGAATGCAGGGCTACGCCGTGGGCCGCTGACCCTTCCGTCCACCCTCCGGCGGGGCCGCGCCCCGGTACCCCACAGGGGCGAGGGGAACTGCGCGAGCAACCACCCACCGGCCGTCCCCCACTGCCTTGAAGGCGTGGGAGGTACCCCCAGCGGGGCACGACGGGGACTGCCCCTTCGGGACGGTGGCGACGCTCGCGTCCCGTCGTGGCTGGTCGCGCGGTTCCCCGCGCCCCTTGTCGGGGCGCAGCCCCGTCCTGAAGGGGCGCGTGGAACGGCGCGAGCAAGCGAAACGGACCCGCAGTGGGCCACGGACGGACAGGCCCCGGACGAGGGGCGCGGGGAACCGCGCACGACCCCGACGGACCCGCACCGGACCACCGGCCCCGGTCCCCGCGGGCTCGCCGCGCCCCGTGCCCCCGCGCGGAGGGGGCCACCGCGGCAGCGGGGCCGGACCGGGCGGGGGCGCCCCCGCCCCTCACCCGGCGCACCGGCATATCCTGTGCCGGTGCGCGGTCGGCTGACGAAGGAGTCCGAAGGTGCCGTCAATTGTCGATGTCGTCGTGGTGGGTGCCGGCCCGAACGGCCTGACCGCAGCCGTCGAACTGGCCCGCCGCGGCTTCTCCGTGGCCGTCTTCGAGGCCCGCGGCACCATCGGCGGAGGCACCCGCACCGAGGAGCTGACGCTGCCGGGCTTCCGGCACGACCCCTGCTCCGCGGCACACCCCCTGGGCGCCGCGTCCCCCGTCTTCCGCACGATGCCGCTGGAGCGGTACGGGCTCGAGTGGCGGCACGCCGACCTGCCCATGGCGCACCCCTTCCCGGACGGCACCGCGGCCGTGCTGTCCCGCTCCGTCGACGAGACCGCCGCCTCCTTCGGCCCCCGTGACGAGGGAACCTACCGCAGGCTCGTCGCGCCCTTCACCGACCGCACCGACGCCCTCTTCCGGGACTTCATGTCCCTGCCGTCCACCGCGCTGCCCCGCGACCCCGTCACCCTCGCCCGGTTCGGCCTCGCCGGGCTGCCGCCGTCCACCTGGCTGCTGCGCCGGTTCCGGGACGAGCGGGCCAAGGCGCTCTTCGCCGGCCTGGTCGCGCACGTCATCGCCCCGCTGAACGGGCTCGCGACCGGCGCCGTCGGCCTGGTCTTCGCGCTCGCCGCGCATGCGGCGGGCTGGCCGGTGGCCCGCGGCGGCTCCCAGTCCGTCGCGGACGCCCTCGCCGGCTACCTGAAGGACCTCGGCGGAGCCGTGCACACCGACTACGAGGTCAAGCGGCTCGACGACCTGCCGCCCGCCCGCGCCTACGTCTTCGACACCTCGCCCACCGCCCTCGCCAGGATCGCGGGCCTCGGCCATACCTACGACCGCTACCGGCACGGCGCCGGCGTCTTCAAGGTCGACTACGCCCTGGACGGGCCGGTGCCCTGGACCGCCGAGGAGCCGCGCCGCGCCGGCACCGTCCAGATCGGTGCGGACAGCCGCGAGATCGGCACCGCCCTCTACACGGCCTCACGCACCCGAAGAGCGCCCGGGACACCGTTCCTGATCACCGTGCAGCCCACCCTCGCCGACCCCTCCCGGGCCCCCGAGGGCAAGCACACCTTCTGGGCCTACGGCCATGTGCCGAACGGCTGGCAGGGCGACCTCACCGACGCCATCGAACGGCAGCTGGAGCGGTTCGCGCCCGGCTTCCGCGACCTGGTGCTCGCCCGCGCCACCGCAGGCCCGCCCGAGCTGGCCGAGCGCAACCCCAACTACATCGGCGGCGACATCGCCTGCGGCGCCGCGGACGGCCTGCAACTGCTCCTCAGGCCCAGGATCAGCCTGTTCCCGTACAGCACCCCGCACCCCGCCGTCTTCCTCTGCTCCTCGGCCACCCCACCGGGCCCCGGTGTGCACGGCATGTCCGGGCACAACGCCGCCAAGGCGGTCTGGCGCCGGCTCCGGCAGCAGCCCTGAGCCCCCGCCGCGCGCTCGCCCCGGCCCCGCGCCGCCCGCCTACGATGACGCCATGACCACCCTCACGCTCGTCCGCGGAGACATCACCGAGCAGTCCGTCGACGCCGTCGTGAACGCCGCCAACTCCTCCCTGCTCGGCGGCGGGGGCGTCGACGGAGCCATCCACCGGCGTGGCGGGCCCGACATCCTGGCCGAGTGCCGCGCCCTGCGCGCCGGCCGGTACGGCAAGGGTCTGCCCACCGGCGAGGCCGTCGCGACCACGGCGGGCCGGCTGCCCGCCCGGCATGTGATCCACACCGTGGGGCCCGTCTGGTCCCGCACCGAGGACCGCTCGGCGCTGCTCGCGTCCTGTTACCGGCGGTCCCTGCGCGTCGCCGCCGAGGTGGGCGCCCGCACGGTCGCCTTCCCCGCCATCTCCACCGGCGTCTACGGCTGGCCCATGGACGACGGCGCCCGCATCGCCGTCCGGACGGTCCGCGAGGCGGCCGGCGAAGGGGCCGCGGAAGGCGTCGACGAGGTCCGCTTCGTCCTCTTCGACGAGCCGGCCCACCGGGCCTTCGAGGCGGCGCTCGCCGAGAGCGGCGGCTGACGCGCCGGCCGGCGACGCGCCTCAGCCCTCCAGGTCCGCGGTCAGGAACTCGGCGGCCGGCACCCGACCGGCCTCCCTCAGCTCCCGGGACGCCTCCAGGACGTCCTTCACGGTGTCGATGCCCCGCCAGTAGCCGGACAGCCGGTAGCCGACCAGCCGGCCGTCGCGGGCGAGGCGCGGAAAGGTGCTGTCCTCGTGGTCGCCCCGGTCGGGCAGCAGCGCGACCACGCAGGGATCGAAGGCGTAGATCCCGGCGTTGATCCAGTACGGCAGCTCGGGGGACTGCACGAAGCTCCGGATGCGGTCCGTCTCGTCCAGGTCCGCGATGCCCCACCGGGAGCGGTAGGGGGACAGGGCGACCGTGACGTGCCCGTCGTGCCCGCCGTGGTACGCGGCGAGGTCGGCGAGCGGGCAGGAGCTGAGCACATCGCCGTTCAGGACGAAGAACGGCGCCCCGGGGTCGGCCAGGGCCCGGGCCGCGAACTTGAGGCCGCCGCCCCGGCCCAGCGGCTCCTTCTCGATGGCGTACCGCACCGCTAGGCCGAAACGGGCGCCGTCGCCCACGTACTCGGTGATCAGCTCGGCCTTGTAGCCGCCCGACACGGTCACCGACGTCACCCCGTGCGCCGCCAGCCACAGCAACTGGTGGCAGATGATGGGCGCGCCGGCCACCGGCACCATGGCCTTGGGCGCGTGGTCGCTGTACGGCCGCAGACGGGTGGCCTGGCCACCCGCGAGGATCAGGGCCTGGGTCATCGGGGATGCGGCCATGCCACGAGCTCCTTCCCTTCACTTCGGACGCCTCACGGGTACGTGACGGAGCCGCCCGCACGGCTGTGCCACCGGGCGCCGCACGGTGCCGCCGGCGGACACACCGCTCGGCCCGCCGGCGCACGGCACCGCACGGGCGCTCCTCGCCGCATCCTCGCAGCGACCCGGTGCCGGACGGCGGAGCGTCACCCGGAAAGGCGGAGCGTCACCCGGAAAGCGGCGCCTGCCCGCCGGGGCGGGCGCCCCGCCCCGCCGACCGGCGGATCCCCGGTGGCCGGCCGCGCCACGGGCGCCCAGGGTGGAACCGATGCGCCCGGCACCTTGGCCGCGGGGCGCGTCCCCGCGCCATGTCGGAGGTGTGTGCCGTGTCCGGGGACTCCACGCCCACCGCGCAGCGGGCCAGCGGACTGGCCAGGGCCCGCGGTGTGCTGGGCATGGCGGCACCGGCACTGGGCGTCTACGCCCTGGTGCGCCTCGCCTGCCTGCTCGCGGTGGTGGCCGCGGCCTGGGCGGTGGACGGGCATCCGCGCAGCCGGCTGGCCGGCCACTGGGACGCGCTGTGGTACCAGCGGATCGCGCGCAGCGGATACGGCGTGATGACGCTGGCCGACGAGCACGGCGTCACCTACACCGACCTGGCGTTCTTCCCGCTCTATCCGGCCCTGCAACGGGCCGTCTCGACGGTCCTGCCGATCGGCGCGGCCAATGTGGGCCTGCTCGTCGCCTGGGTGTCGGCGGGAGTGGCGTGCTGCGGCATCCACGCCGTCGGCGCCCGCCTGCACGGCCGGCGGGTGGGCCTCATGCTGGTGGCGCTCTGGGGGTTCCTGCCGCACGCCGTCGTGGCGACCATGGCGTACAGCGAGTCGGTGCTGACGGCCTTCGCCGCCTGGTCGCTGTACGCGGTGCTGACCCGGCGGTGGCTGTGGGCCGGGTCCCTCGCGCTGCTCGCCGGGCTCACCAGGCCGAACGGCATCGCGGTCGCCGTCGCGGTCGGCTGCGCCGCGGCCGTGGCGCTGTGGCGGGAGCCCGGGTGCCGCGGGAACCCCCGGGTGTGGGCGGCACCCGTGCTCGCGCCGCTGGGCTGGCTGGGCTACGTCGGCTACGCGGGGCTGCGGTCGGGCACCCCGCTCGGGTACTTCCAGGTCCAGCGGGCGTGGGGGTCGCGCTTCGACTTCGGCCGCTGGACGCTGTGGTTCGCCCACCGGCTGGTCACCCGGCCGGGGTGGCTCAGCCAGTACGTGGCCGCGGCCCTCCTGGTGCTGGCGGTGCTCGGCCTGCTGCTGCTGGCCCTGCACCGGCCCCCGGCCGTCCTCCTGGTCTATGCCGCCGTGCTGCTGGTGATCGCGCTCGGCGGCTCCAACTACTTCGCGTCCCGGCCGCGTTTCCTGCTGCCCGCCTTTCCGCTGCTGCTTCCGCCGGCGCTCGCGCTGGCCCGGGCCCGGCCGCGGACCACGGCGGTGCTGGCGGGCACGCTCGCCGCGATCTCGGTGTGCTACGGCGCGTACCTCGTCGTCCTCGCCCCCACGGCGCCCTGACGCCACGGGGCGGGGCCCGGCCGTTGCGGGACGGGGCCCCTCAGGCCCGGTCCTGCGCGGGTGCCGGCCGGAACACCCACGTCCGGTACGACCAGAAGCGGAACGCGGTGGCGACCGCGATGCCGAGCGCCTTGACGAGGTTGTCCTGGAGGGCGCTGTCCCAGCCGAGCCAGTGCATGGCGGCGAACAGGCCCCCGTTCTCGATGACGAGGCTGGCCACGCTGAACGCCACGAACAGCGTGAACTCCCGGGCGGCACCCCGTTTGTCCCGGTCGCGGTAGGTGTAGTACCGGTACCCCAGGTAGTTGGAGACGATCGCCACGCCGGTGCCCACGACGCCGCACTGCACGGTGGACAGGGAGGTGAACGCCCTGCACAGGTTGAACGCCGCGAAGTTCACCACAAGCCCCAGGCCGCCCACCGCGCCGAACCTCACGATCTCCCGGAGCAGCGCCGGCAGCCTCCTTCGCCCGCCGCCGGCCGCGCGGGTTCCGCCCTTGCCGCGGTGTCCGGGCCCCTTGCGCATACCGGGCCCGGTCATCCGCCACAGGACCGGCCGCGCCGGGCCGTGGCGGGCGTGCGCTCCGGGCGGACGGGTGGAGCAGGGACGGCAGGGATGGACGGGCCCATGGCGACTCCCTCACCCGCGGTGATCAGTCGGTTCCACTATATGGGTACATATATGTCCATGCCTGCGGGGAGTGTGCGGCACGTCAGGCGAGCCGGTTGACCGCGCGGGAGAAGACGCCGGGGAAGCGCGCCGCGGTGGGGACGATCCGGGGCCCCAGCGCCGGGCGGCCGCGGAGCCACAGCAGCGCACAGGTCAGCGCACGGTACTGCCGCGACACCCGGCGCCAGGCCCGCTCGTACTCCTCCGGCCGGCCGGCGCGTACGCACCGCACCAGGTGCCCGGCCGCCTCGAGCGCCAGGGAGATCCCCTCACCGGTGAGCGCGTCCACGTACCCCGCGGCGTCGCCGACCAGCAGGGTCCGCCCGGCCACCCGGGCACGCACCCGCTGGCGCAGCGGCCCCGCGCCCCGGGCGGCCGTCACGGCGGGGCCCGGCAGCCGGGCGGCCAGCGCGGGGAACCGCGCGAGCTGCCGTTCGAACGGGGCGCGGTCGCAGGTCAGCACGGCGACCCCGACGAGACCGGGGCCCACCGGCGTGACATAGGCCTCCGACCGCTCCGCCCAGTGCACCTCCACGCAGTCCGTCCACGGCGGCACGGCGAAGTGCCGGCGCAGCCCGTACCGGGCCGCCCGGGTGTCCGGCGGGCCGCCGAGGCCGAGGCTCCGGCGGATGGGGGAGTGCAGGCCGTCGGCGGCGGCGAGGTAGCGGGCGGTGACGCCGGCCGCCGTGACGCCGTCCGCGTCCTGGCGCAGCCCGGTCACCCGCAGCGGCAGCACCGGCACGCCCAGCTCGGCGGCCCGGCGGGCCAGCGCCGCGTGCAGGTCGGTCCGCCGCACGCCCCGGCCCGGCCCGCCGCGGAACCGGGCCTCGGCCTGGTGGTGCGCGTCGACATAGCGGATGCCCCGCACGGCGTGCCCCGGCACGGCGACGCCCAGCTCCGCCAGCGCCCGGACGGCCGGGGGCATCAGGCCCTCCCCGCACGCCTTGTCCACCGGCACCGGCCGGGGCTCGGCGACGACCACGTCGAGACCGGCCCGGGCGGCGTGGATCGCCGTGGCGAGCCCCGCGGGACCGCCGCCGGCCACCAGCAGGTCGATCACGGCGCCGGGGCCGCGGCGGCCAGGGCGGCGTTCTCGCAGCGCAGCCGGACCGCCAGCAGCGGCAGGTTGGCCAGGGTGAAGCAGGCCGCGGTGAGCCAGGCGCCGTGCACCAGCGGCAGCGCGGCGCCCTCGACGACGACGGCGAGGTAGTTCGGGTGGCTCATCAGCCGGTAGGGTCCCCCGGTGACCAGCGGACGGCCGGGGATCACCAGGACCCGGGTGTTCCAGCGCGGTCCGAGGGTGGCGACGCACCACCAGCGCAGGGCCTGCGCGGCCAGCGCGAGCCCCAGCATGGGCCAGCCGAGCGCGGGCAGGAACGGCCGCCCGGCGGCGCCCACCTCGACCAGGCAGCCGGCCAGCAGGCCGGTGTGCAGCAGCACCATCACGGGATAGTGCCCGCGCCCGTGCTCGACGGCGCCGAGCCTGCGGCCGGCACAGGCGTTGCGGCGGGCGACCACCAGCTCGGCGACGCGCTCGCCGGCGACCAGCGCGATGAGCAGCGTGTACGGGGTCATCGCAGGGATGACCGACGGGAGCGACGAGGGGAACGGCGACGGGGCCATGGACGTCATCATCGGCGGCCTACCAGCGCAGGAGGACGAGTTCGGAGCAGAACCCCGGCCCCATCGCGACCACCAGGCCGGGCGTGCCGGCCAGCGGGGGGCGCAGCGCCAGGGTGTCCCGCAGGATGTGCAGCACGGACGCCGAGGAGAGGTTGCCGACCTCGGCGAGGGAGCGCCAGGACAGCTCAAGCGCCCTGGCGGGCAGGCCGAGGGCGTCCCGCACCGCATCCAGCACCTTGGGGCCGCCGGGGTGGCAGACCCAGGCCGTCACGTCCTGGGTCTTCAGGTCGTGGTCGGCCAGGAACGCCCGGACCTCCGGGCCGATCCGGCGCGCCACCAGGCCGGGCAGCCCGCTGCCCAGCACGATCCTGAAGCCGTCGTCCCCGATGTCCCAGCCGAGCAGCCGCTCGGTGTCCGGGTAGAGCCGGCTGCGGCTCGCCACCACGACCGGGCCGCCCGGCGGGCCGCCCGGATGGTCCCGGCCCACGGCGACGACCGCCGCGGCGCCGTCCCCGAAGAGCGCGCCGGCCACCATGCCGGCCGGCGAGTCGTCGGTGCGCTGCAGGGTGAGCGAGCAGAGTTCGACGGAGAGCAGCACCGCCACGCCGTCCGGCCGGCCGTCCAGGTAGTCGTGCAGGCGGGCGAGGCCGGCCGCGCCGCCCACACAGCCCAGTCCGAAGATCGGCACCCGTTTGACATCCGGGCGCAGCCCGAGGCGGCCCGCGAGCCTGGCCTCGATCGACGGGGCGGCGATCCCGGTGACGGACGTGGAGATCACCAGGTCCACGTCCCGCGCGCGCAGCCCGGCGGTCTCCAGCGCGGCGCGCACCGCCTCCTCGCCCAGTTCCTGCGCCACCTCGATGAAGCGGTCGTTGGCCTGGCCGAACCCGCGGAGGCCGGCATACCGCTCCAGCGGCAGGGCCAGCCGCCTCGTGCGGACGGCGGAGTCCGCGTGCAGCCGGTCGAACACCTGGCGCCGCTCCTCGCGCACCAGCCCCATGGCCAGCAGGGCGTCCCTGACCTCGTGCTGCTCGTAGCGGTACCGCGGGAGGACGCCATGGACGGCGACGATTCGCGTCATTCATTCACTATATAAATCAAAAGCGGCAAAGATATGAAATGACCATAAGTCAGTCATAGGTGCGCCGGGGAACCGTGGCGTTCCGTCAGGCGGCGGCAGCCGGACCTAGCATCGTGGCGTGCCGCGTCCCGGAAGCCGTACCGCCCCCCTCGGGGGCACCGGTGTGCCGGGCGCCCCGGGCTCGGGCGCCCCGGCTGCCACGGACGCGTCGGGTGCCCCGGGTGCCACGGACGCGTCGGGTGCGGTGGGTGCCACGGGCGTGCCGGATGCTCCGAACGTGTCCGGCGTGGCGGTGCCGGTGTCGGTGCCGCGGCGCGTGGCCGCCGGGCTGCGCGCTCTGGTGAGGGCCTGCCACCCGGAGCCCACGCTCGCCGTGACCGTCCTGACCACCGCGCTGGCGGCGGTCTCGGGACACCGCGCGCCCGGCTGTCTGCTCATCGCCTCGGCGGTGCTCACCGGGCAGCTCTCGGTGGGCTGGAGCAACGACCGCCTGGACCTCGCGCGCGACACCGCGGCTGCCCGCCGCGACAAGCCGCTGGTGACGGGCGCCCTGGCGCCCCGCACGGTGGCGCTCGCGGCGGGCTGCGCCCTCACCCTGTGCGTGCCGCTCTCCCTCGCGACCGGGACCGCCGCGGGCGCCGCCCACCTGGCCGGTGTCGTGGCGGCCTGGAGCTACAACGCCGGGGTCAAGCGGACGCTTGCGTCCTGGCTGCCCTACACCCTCGCCTTCGGCCTGCTGCCCGCCTTCGTCACGCTCTCCCTCCCCGGCCGGCCCTGGCCCCCGGCGTGGGCGGTCGCCGCGGGCGCGCTGCTGGGTCTGGGCGCGCACCTCACCAATGTGCTGCCGGACATCGACGACGACCTGGCGGCCGGGGTGCGGGGCCTGCCGCAGCGCCTGGGCAGGCGGGGCGCCCGGCTCCTCGGGCCGCTGCCGCTGCTGGCCGCCTGCGCGGTCCTGGCGCTCGGGCCGCCCGGTCCGCCGGGCCCCGCGGGCTGGGCCGCGCTCGCCGGCACCGCCGCCCTGGCCGCGGCCACCGCCCTGCCCACCGGCCCCGGCCACCGCAGCCGGCTGCCCTTCCTGGCCACCCTCGCGATGGCGGCCGCCGCCGTGGCACTCCTCCTGGTGCGCGGCGGGGCACTGGCCTGAGCGACCGGTTTCCGCCGCACGGAACATGGCGCTGTGCGGACGCCCTGGCAGCGGGACGCTGATGTCGGATTCCCGCCAGCCCCGGGGGCCGGGGACGGCCATGCTGGAGGCATGTACACGGACACCGAGCGGTGCGTGCGCGCCGTCCAGTCGAAGGACGCCCGGTTCGACGGCTGATTCTTCACCGCGGTGCTGACGACCGGGATCTACTGCCGGCCGAGCTGCCCCGCCGTGCCGCCCAAGGCCGAGAACATGCGGTTCTACCCGAGCGCCGCGGCCTGCCAGGCCGCCGGTTTCCGGGCCTGCAAGCGGTGCCGCCCCGACGCCACCCCCGGCTCCCCGCAGTGGAACGAGCGGGCCGACCTGGTGGCCCGCGCCATGCGGCTGATCGCCGACGGCGTCGTGGACCGCGAGGGCGTGCCTGGCCTGGCCGCCCGGCTCGGCTACAGCGCCCGGCAGGTCGAGCGGCAGCTCACCGCCGAACTCGGCGCGGGCCCGCTGGCCCTGGCCCGGGCCCAGCGCGCCCAGACCGCGCGGCTGCTCATCGAGACCACCGCCCTGCCGATGGCAGAGATCGCCTTCGCCGCCGGCTTCGCCTCCATCCGCACCTTCAACGACACCGTGCGGGAGGTCTTCGCCCTCAGCCCCGGCGAGCTGCGGGCCCGCCTGACGAAGGGGTCCGGATCTCCGGGGCCGTCCGGCCCTCCGCAGGGGCCGAGTGCCCCGCAGGGGCCCGGTTCCGCCGCCGGGAGCACGCTCACGCTGCGGCTGCCGTTCCGTGCCCCGCTCACCCCCGACAACCTCTTCGGGCACCTCGTCGCCACCGCCGTCCCGGGCGTCGAGGAGTGGCGCGACGGGGCGTACCGGCGCACGCTCCGGCTGCCGCACGGCCGGGGCGTGGTCGCCCTCGCGCCGGCCCCCGCGCACATCGACTGCCGGTTGACCCTCACCGACCTGCGCGACCTGCCGGTCGCCATCACCCGCTGCCGCCGCCTGCTCGACCTGGACGCCGACCCCGTCGCGGTGGACGACCGGCTGCGCGCCGACGAGGTGCTGGCACCGCTCGTGGCGAAGGCGCCGGGCCGCCGGGTGCCGCGCACCGTCGACGAGGCGGAGTTCGCGGTCCGCGCGGTGCTCGGCCAGCAGGTGTCCACGGCCGCCGCCCGCACCCACGCCGCCCGCCTGGTCGCCGCGCACGGTGAGCCCGTGGACGACCCGGAAGGCGGCCTCACCCATCTCTTCCCCTCGCCCGAGGCGCTGGCCGGCCTCGACCCCGAGCGGCTCGCCATGCCGCGCGGCCGGCGCACCACGCTCACCACGCTGGTCCGCTCTCTCGCCGGCGGCACGCTGCGGCTCGGCGCCGACAGCGACTGGGCCGAGGCCCGCGCCCGGCTCGCCGCGCTGCCCGGGTTCGGGCCCTGGACGGTGGAGCTGATCGCGATGCGCGCCCTGGGCGACCCGGACGCGTTCCTGCCGACCGACCTCGGTACCCGCCGCGCGGCCACGCTGACCGGCCTGCCCGGCACCCCGGCCGCGCTCACGGCGCGCGCCGCGGTCTGGCGGCCCTGGCGCGCCTACGCCGTCCAGTACCTGTGGGCCACCGACGACCACCCCGTCAACGTCCTCCCGCCGCTCGCGCCCGCGGCTCCCGCACCTCGCACGACCAGCAAGGACAGGTGAGACCATGACCACCACGACCCCGCACACCACGACCATCGGGCCCGTGCCCGGCCCCACGCCTGTGCCCGGCCCCACCGGGGGGCCCGCGTCCGCACCCGCCGAGACGCCCGCGCCCACCCGCACGACCGTGCCCGCCGGCGCCCCCGGGACCGTGCACACTCACACGGACAGCCCCTACGGCCGGCTGACCCTGGTCGCCACCGACGGCGTCCTGTCCGGCCTCTACATGACCGGCCAGCGGCACCGCCCGGCCGAGGAGACCCTCGGCGCGTACGGGGACCCAGCAAACGCCCCGTTCCATGCCGTGATCGCACAGCTCGGGGCCTACTTCGCGGGCGACCTCAAGGAGTTCGACCTCCCGCTGCACCTGGCGGGTACGCCCTTCCAGCGGCGCGTCTGGGAGCAGCTGAGGCGCATCCCCTATGGGGAGACGCGTTCCTACGGCGAGCTGGCCCGGGCCCTCGGCAGCCCGCACGGGTCCCGCGCGGTCGGCCTGGCCAACGGCCGGAACCCGATCGGCATCATCGTCCCCTGCCACCGCGTCATCGGCGCGAACGGCGACCTCACCGGCTACGGCGGCGGTCTCGCCCGCAAGCGGCGGCTGCTCGACGCCGAACGCGCGGCGGCCCTGTTCTGATCCGGCCCCGACGACCGCCGCCACCCCGCGGTCGGGGAAGGGCACGGGGTGGCGGGGTGCCCGGGAACGGGTACGGGCACGGGGGTGGCGGCGGTCGTCGGAGCCGCCACGGACCGGCGGAGTTGCCGCTGACCGGCCTACCGGGGCCTGTCCCGGCCCGGCGAGTCCGGCGGCACCGCGGGTTCGGCGCCCGTTGCGGTCAGTTCAGCACCTGCTGTGTGACGACGATGTGACCGGCGTCCGGGTCGAGGACCCCGCCGAGCCTGCTGAAGGCCCCGTCGGTCAGGTCGAGGCACTTGGGCTCCTGCGGGGTCTGCACGAAGGTGCCCCTGTCGTTGATGCGCACCACCAGCGACGCGCCGTTGGCGACGTTGGTGACCCGCACCTGCGTTCCGAACGGCAGCTGCGGCTGACGGCTCAGGGAGGTCGCCGCGGTGTCCGCGTTGTTGTCGAACAGCTCGCCGCTGGCCGTGAGGGCGCCGGGCGGCTGGGGTCCGTAGTGCGTGGCCCAGCACTGCTCACCGTCCTGCGCGGCACCGGGCGCGGTGCCGCCGGTCGCGGCCCCGGCGGGCAGCGCGGTGGTGAGGCCCGCGGACAGCACGAGCACGGCCACGGCGAGGGTGCCCCGCCATGGGGTGGAGGACGTGGGGGGTCGTCTCATGGGAGGGAAGGCCTTTCGGATAGGACCAACGGTGCATGAGAGAGGACGTGCGAGCCCTCTTCGCCGGAGAGCCGGAGGACCGGAGATCCGGAGGACCGGAGGGCCGGAGAGGGCGGTGTGCGCGGACCGGGTCGCCCGGGTCCGCGCACACGGCTGGTGCGGTGCGGTACCGCTCAGCAGTACAGGTTGTTCCCGGGGCTGACGCCGAGGATGGCGGTGAACTGCTGGTACTTGGTCACCCGGCTCTGTACCTGGGCGGGGTTCCTGTTGTCGCACTCCAGGGAGCCGTTGACGCTGCGGATCGTCTCGCCGAAGCCCGCCTGGTTGACCATGGCGTTGTGCGGGGTCATGGTGCCGGGGCCCGACTGCGTGTTCCAGTACCACAGGCCCGTGCGCCAGGCCACGGCGGCGTTGGTCTCCACCAGCCAGGGGTTGTTGAGCAGGTCGATGTTGAGGGCGTCACCGGCGGCCTTGTAGTTGAAGTTCCAGCTGAGCTGGATGGGGCCGCGTCCGTAGTAGGCGGCCTGGCCCGCCGGGCAGCCGTAGGGCTGGCCCGGGTCGCAGTAGTGCGGGTAGTTGGCGGTGTTCTGCTCGACCACGTACACCAGGCCGCCGGTCTCGTGACTGACGTTCGCGAGGAAGGCCGCGGCCTCCTGCTTCCTGACCGTGTCACTGCCGGTGTTCGCGAAGGCGGGGTAGGAGCTCAGCGCCTGGACGAGGCCGCTGTAGGTGTAGAAGCTGCTCCGGCCCGGGAACATCTGGTTGAACTGGGCCTCGGAGACGACGAATCCGGACGGGGTGCTGCCGCCACCGCTCGCGGGTGCGTTCCACTTCTGGTTCGCCCCGCCCGTGCAGGTCCAGATCTGCAGCCGGGTGCCGTTGGCGCTGTTGTTGTCCCGCACGTCCAGGCACTTGTTCGCGGCCGGGTTGACGATGTCGTGGGCGGCGGTGACCACCCACTGCTGGTTGGCGCTGCCCGAGCAGTCCCACAGCTGGACCGCGGCCCCGTCGGCCGTGCTCCGGTCGACGACGTCCAGGCACTTGCCGAGCGCCCGCAGGGTTCCGTCACCCGGGTTGGACCAGCGCTGGGCGTTGGTCCCGTTGCAGTCGTAGAGCTGCACGGCGGTGCCGTTGGCGCTGCTGGCCGCCGCCACGTCGACGCACTTGCCGGCGAGTCCGGTGATCTGGCCGTCGGCGGCCTGGGCGGGTACGGCGGCGAACAACGCGGCGATCAGCGCCGCGAGGGCCGTACACACCGCGAGGCGGCCGAGGGCCAAACGTCTGAGAAAGGTCGGTCTGACAGGAGGGGTGGACATCGCGAACGTCACTCCTTGGGTGTCATGAGGGAGAGCCGGGCTTTGTCGAGCCATACGACCGGAGGCGCTGCGGCCCTCGGGCCGCTCCCGGGACCACGGGCCCGTGGGGCGCCGAGGACCGTTGGAGCAGCGCGGGGCCGGAGGTGGAGCGGCCAAGGGCGGCTCCGTCGCCTTCCCGGCCGGACGAGTGGGGGTACCAACAGGTCAGGGGTTGCCGTGGGCAGCCGGAGAGACCGTGGGACCCTCCGTTTTTCAGGTCTAGACCATGTCAGGTGACTTCAGGCCCGTCAACGCTCACATTCAGCCAAGCGAGGAGAACGTGACGTGGACGCAGGCGTGAGAAGACCGCAACCGCCCAAGCCCACAGGACCCACCGCCCTGATCAGGGGCGCGGGGAACTGCGCGAACGAACCACGACGAAGCCCGCAGATGACTGCCGGCCTGATCAGGGGCGCGGGGAACTGCGCGAACGAACCACGACGAAGCCCGCAGATGACTGCCGGCCTGATCAGGGGCGCGGGGAACTGCGCGAACGAACCACGACGAAGCCCGCAGATGACTGCCGGCCTGATCAGGGGCGCGGGGAACTGCGCAAAAGAACCACGACGAGACCCGCAGACAGCCACCGGCCCGAAAGGGGCTCGCCGCGCTACTCGTAGCGCCCCGCCCCGAGCCGCCGCATCACCTCGGGCAACGCCGTACCAATCGGCTCCCGAACCACCTCATCGGCCAGCTCATCGTACGGAGTAGCCTCCGCGTTCACGATGATCAGCCGCGCCCCGTACTCCGCGGCGATCCCCGCGAGCCCGGCCGCGGGCTGCACCTGCAGACTGGTCCCGACGGCGACGAACACCTCACAGGCCTTGGCGATCGCGACCGCCTCACCCAGCACCGCTGGATCGAGCTGCTCGCCGAACATCACCGTCGCGGACTTCAGGATCCCGCCGCAGTCCCGGCACGCCGGATCCTCCTCGCCCGCCTCGACCCGGGCGATCGCGTCCGCCATGTCCGAACGCGCCCCGCACCCCGTGCACACCACGCTCCGCGCGCTGCCGTGCAGTTCGAGCACCTTCCGGGCGGGCAGTCCGGCGCGCTGGTGCAGCCCGTCCACGTTCTGGGTGATCACCCGCACCGGCACACCCGACCGCTCCAGCTCGGCGACTGCCCGGTGCGCGGCGTTCGGCTCGGCCCGCAGCGTGCGGTTCTTGCGCCGCATCTGCCAGGACCTGCGGCGGATCTCCGGGTCGTTCATGTAGTACTCGTACGTGACGAGCTTCTGGGCGTCGGGATCGCGCCGCCACAGCCCGTTCGGACCCCGGTAGTCCGGGATCCCGGAATCGGTGGAGATGCCGGCGCCACTCAGCATGGCGACAAGGGGCTTGTCCATGTGGCGAGGGTAGGGCGCCCGCCCGCCGGAGAGCGAGCGTCCGCCGGAGAGCGAGCGTCCCCGGCGGGGTGGTCAGACCGGTCGGTGGCCGTCCTCCAGCTCCACCGGGCCCGTGCCGCCGGCCAGGTTCTCCAGGGCGGCCAGGACGCGGCGGGTGGCCGTGGGGGAGAGGTGGGTGTGCAGGTCGTCGGGGTCCACCAGGCGCCAGGAGAGCAGTTCGTCCTCCTGGAGGCGGATCGCGGCGAGCTGTCCGGGGCTCAGCACCCCGCCGTCGTAGAGGTAGGCGACGAGGGGCGGGCGGCCGTTGCCGCGGACCCAGTCCACGGCGAGGAGCCGGCCGGGCTCGATGTCGAGCCCGATCTCCTCGGCCGTCTCGCGCCGGGCGCCCTGGCGGGGGCTCTCACCCTCGTCCGACTCGACCGTGCCGCCGGGCAGGCCCCAGCCCTCGCGGTAGTTCGGCTCGACGAGCAGGACCCTGCCCTCGGCGTCCCGGAACAGGGTGGCGGCCCCTGCGAGGACACGGGGCAGGCCCGCGATGTACGCGGCGAAGTCGGGGTCCACGTCGACCCCGGTGGCGTCCGGGACGGCGGGCGCGCCCGGACCGTGGCCGGCGCCGGCGGAACCCGTGGGCTCCGCGCCGGCCGTGGCAGGCGCTACGGGGTGGGTTTTCGGGTCGGCCTGGGCGTCGGCATCCGGAGCAGTCACACGGACAGCGTAGTCACTGCCCGCGTTCGGCACAGCGGGCTGGTGAGCGGGCGGGCGGCGCCCACGGGCGTACGCTCCGCGCACCACCCCGGAGCCCGCTCCCGCGCGTGCCGGCGGTTGCGCCCGGGCATGCGTGAGCCCCGCCTCCCCGGGCGGCCGTTCCCACCGCCCGGGGGCGTCGGGGCCGCTGCCGCCATGGGCAGCGGCCACCCGCGCCGGTTAAGGTCGCACCGGCGCGACTGCCCTGACGTGCGCGGAGCCGTCACGCAGGGCCGGATGAGCAAGGGGAATGCAACGTGGCGGACGCCGCAGTGACGAGGATCTCGCAGAGCGCGACGGCACCCGGGCCGGGGAAGGACACGGGTGATGACACCGGGACGGAGACCGGCACGGAGACCGGAGGCGGGACGGGCGACGGCCCCGGGACCCGGCGGGTTCTGATAGCCGCGGACAAGTTCAAGGGATCGCTCACCGCCGTGCAGGTCGCCGAGCGGCTCACGGCCGGGCTGCGCCGGGTGGTGCCCGGCCTGTCGGTGGAGGCGCTGCCGGTGGCCGACGGCGGCGACGGAACCGTGGCCGCGGCGGTCGCTGCGGGCTTCGAGCGGCGTGAACTGCCGGTCACCGGCCCGCTCGGCACTCCCGTGCACGCGGCGTACGCGCTGCGCGGCGACACCGCCGTCGTCGAGATGGCGGAGGCCGCCGGGCTCCAGTACCTGCCGCGCGGAGAGTTCGCACCGCTCACCGCCACCACGTACGGCGCCGGGGAGCTGTTGCGCGCGGCCCTGGACGCGGGCGCGCGCACCGTCGTCTTCGGGGTGGGCGGCAGCGCCACCACCGACGGCGGCGCCGGGATGCTCACGGCGCTCGGCGCGCGCTTCCTCACCGCGGGCGGTGCTCCCGTGGCACCTGGCGGAGGACCGTTGGGCACCCTGGCCACCGCGGACCTGTCCGGGCTCGACCCCCGCCTGGCCGGTGTCGACGTGGTCCTCGCCAGCGACGTGGACAACCCGCTGACCGGGCCGAAGGGCGCCGCGGCGGTCTACGGGCCGCAGAAGGGGGCGTCGCCCGAGGACGTGGCGGTGCTGGACGCGTCGCTCGCGCACTTCGCCGGGGTACTGGCCGGGGCCGTCGGGCCCCGGGCCGGGGAGCTGGCGCTCGCGCCCGGGGCGGGGGCCGCAGGCGGCATCGGGTACGGGGCACTGGTGGGGCTCGGGGCGCGCTTCCGGCCCGGCATCGAGGTGATGCTCGACGTGCTGGGCTTCGCGCCCGCGTTGCGGAGGGCCGGCCTCGTCATCACGGGGGAGGGGTCGCTCGACGAGCAGACGCTGCACGGGAAGGCGCCGGCGGGGGTGGCCGCGGAGGCGCGTGCCGCGGGCAAGGACGTCGTCGCGGTGTGCGGGCGGCTGGCGCTCGGGGCGGGGGTGCTGGCTGAGGCGGGCATCCGGCGTGCGTACGCTCTGACGGACGTTGAGCCCGATGTTCAGCGGTGCATGGTGGAGGCCGGGCCGTTGCTGGAAATCCTCGGCGAGCGGATCGCCCGGGACCTGTTGGTGTAACCGGCCCCCACGACCGCGCCGGCGCCGCGGGTCCGACCGCCCGTTTCTGCGCGCTCCCCGCGCCCCTTCCCGGCGGCCCTTCGGCCCTCGTGCGGTCTCGTTGCCGGCTGTCGGTCCGGTGGGGGCTGTTCGCGCGGTTCCCCGCGCCCCTGATCGGGACTCGCCGGGCCCCTTGGGGTCTCGTTGCCGGCTGTCGGTCCGGTGGGGGCTGTTCGCGCAGTTCCCCGCGCCCCTTCCCGGCGGCCCTTCGGCCCTCGTGCGGTCTCGTTGCCGGCTGTCGGTCCGGTGGGGCCCGTTCGCGCAGTTCCCCGCGCCCCTCATCGGCGGGCGCCCCGGAAGGGGCGCGGGGAACTGCGCGAGCGACCCGGGAGGGGCTGCGGGTGGGAGACGGGGATACCACCCCGTGGAAGGGGCGCGGGGAACTGCGCGAACAAGCCGGGACGGGCCGCAGGCGGGAGACGGGGGAGACCACCCCTGACAGGGGCGCGGGGAACCGCGCAAAAAAGAGCCCCGCGCACCGCGGGCCCGGGCCTCCGGGAAGGGAGGCACCGGGCCCACGGGGTGCGGGGACCGTAGGGGCTAGGGGAGCTGTGCCGCCCGGGCCTCGCGACGGTTGTCGCGGAAGTTGTTCACCCGCCGCGCCGTGGCGAAGAGCGGAATCACCGCGCCCAGCACCAGCTGAAGCGAGCACCCGGTCTGCAGCAGCAGCTGCCCACCGGGCGCGTCGAAGGCCCACGCCGCCAGCAGCCCGATGCTCAGCACGATCCAGGAGAACATCGCCGCAGCCAGCCGCCCCCGCGGCTTCGGGTACTCCACCCTGCTCACCATCAGCCACGCCGTCCCGGTGATCGCCAGCAGCGTGGCGACGAACGGCAGTTCAAGCAGCACGATCGAGACGACCGTCAGCGCACCGAACGGGCTCGGCATGCCCTGGAACATGCCGTCCTTCAGCGTCACGCACGAGAATCTGGCCAGCCGCAGCACCACCGCGAGCAGCACCACGACCGCCCCCACCGCCGCCACCCGCTGATGGGCGTCGTCCGCGACCATCCCGTAGACGAGGACGAAGTACGCGGGCGCGAGCCCGAAGCTGATCAGGTCGGAGAGGTTGTCCAGCTCCGCGCCCATCGGCGAACTGCGCAGCTTGCGCGCCACCAGCCCGTCGCAGAGGTCGAAGACGGCCGCGCAGAGCATCAGGATCACGGCGGTGGCCGCGGAGTGCCGGGCCATGCCCGACTCGGCGCTGCCCGTGAGGTGCGGGATGAGGATGCCGGTGGTGGTGAAGTACACCGCCATGAACCCGCACGTCGCGTTGCCCAGCGTCAGGGTGTCCGCTATCGAAAGGCGCAGCGACAGCGGCATCTCCTCGCCGTCGTCCTCGGCGTCGGGCTCCGGCACCCAGCCGGTCTGCGTCTCCGGATCAATCACGGTCAAGGCGCGTCACCCCAGCCACGGTCTTCTGACCGACCTCGACCGCGACCTCGACACCCCGGGGGAGGTAGGTGTCGACACGGGAACCGAAGCGGATGAGTCCGATCCGCTCACCCTGCTCGACCTTGCTGCCCCGAGTGAGATAGGGCACGATCCGCCGCGCCACGGTGCCGGCGATCTGCACCACCTCGATGTCACCCAGCTCGGTGTCGAAGTGCCAGACGACGCGTTCGTTGTTCTCGCTCTCCTTGTTGAACGCCGGGATGAAACCACCCGGAACGTGCTCCACGGAGGTGACGGTGCCGGCCAGCGGCGCACGGTTGACATGCACATTGAGCGGGCTCATGAAGATCGCGACGCGGGTGCGTCCGTCGTGCCACGGCATGATGCTCTGCACCACACCGTCGGCGGGCGAGATCACCCGGCCCGTGCTGATCGTGCGCTCGGGGTCGCGGAAGAACCACAGCATGCCCGCCGCGAGCGCGGTGGTGGGCACGGCGAGGGCGGTCGCGGTCCGTGACCGGGGGGCGCGCAGGGCGCGGGCCACGCTCAGGGCTGCGGTGGCGACGGTCGGCAGAAGCCACGGCGATGCTCCGCGCGCGAGTCGTCCTTTGAGGAGGCTGTCGCGTGGTGCAGAGGTTTGGCTGTGGGGCATGGATGACCTTCGTAGCGGATGATGCCGCGCAGGAAAGGGGGACGGCGGCTTTCCGGCGATCGTATCGGTTGCGGGCCGCAACTCGGCAAGCGAGCAAGCCGAGTCGGTGGCTGGTACATGCTGACCGCGAGTGACGTTCTCCCCCAGGAAATCCGCCCGGAGCCCGGAATCTATCCCTGGTACCGGTACTCCTCGAGGAGCCGCCGCCCGATGATCATTTTCTGGATTTCAGCGGTACCTTCGCCGATCAGCAGCATCGGGGCCTCCCGGTAGAGACGCTCGATCTCGTACTCCTTCGAGAAGCCGTAGCCGCCGTGGATCCGGAAGGCGTCTTCCACCACCTCTTTGCAGTATTCGGAGGCGAGGTACTTCGCCATCCCTGCCTCAAGGTCGTTTCGCTCCCCGGAGTCCTTTTTGCGCGCTGCGTTCACCATCATGGCATGCGCGGCCTCGACCTTGGTAGCCATCTCCGCCAGCTTGAACTGAATGGCCTGGTGGCGGGCGATCGGCCGGCCGAAGGCGTGCCGCTGCTGGGCATAGCCGATGCCCAGCTCGAAGGCACGCTGGGCGACCCCGCAGCCACGCGCCGCGACGTTGACGCGGCCGACCTCCACGCCGTCCATCATCTGGTAAAAACCTCGGCCGGTGGCGCCGCCGAGCACCCGGTCGGCCGGGACGCGCAGCCCGTCCATGACCAGCTCGGTGGTGTCGACGCCCTTGTAGCCCATCTTCTCGATCTTCCCGGGGATGGTGAGGCCCGGGCGTACCTCGCCGAAGCCGGACTCCTTCTCCACCAGGAACGTGGTCAGCGAGCGGTGCGGCGCATCGCCCTCCGGGCGGCCCTCGTCGGTGCGGCAGAGCACGGCCACCAGCGTGGACGTGGCGCCGTTGGTCAGCCACATCTTCTGGCCGGTGAGCAGGTAGTCGTCGCCGTCCCGCACCCCCTTCGAGGTGATGGCCGCCACATCCGAGCCGAGCCCGGGCTCCGACATCGAGAACGCGCCCCGCACCTCGCCGGTCGCCATCCGCGGCAGGAAGTGCGCCCGCTGCTCCTCGGTGCCGTGCCGCCGGAGGAGGTGGGCGACGATGAAGTGGGTGTTGATGATGCCGGACACCGACATCCAGCCGCGGGCTATCTCCTCCACGCACAGGGCGTAGGTCAGCAGCGACTCGCCCAGGCCCCCGTACTCCTCCGGGATCATCAGCCCGAAGAGTCCCAGCTCCTTGAGGCCGTCCACGATCGCCTGCGGGTACTCGTCGCGGTGCTCCAGTTCGGTGGCGACCGGCAGGATCTCTTTGTCGACGAAGTCGCGGACCGTCGAGAGGATCTCCCGCTGGACGTCGGTGAGCCCGTGGGTTCGGGCGAGTCGGCTCATGGCGTCACCTCTCCTGGCTCTCCTGGCTCTCCTGGCTGTGCGGACGCTCCTGGCCGTGCGGACCCTGCGGGCTGCGCGGCCTCCGCGGGCTCTGCGGGCGCGCCGGGCTCCCCGGCGTCTCCCCGTTCTCCCGGCTCGGTGAGCCCTCGGGGCGCTCCCGGGGCTCCGGCAGCGGGCGGCCGGGCTGCTCGCCGCCGCGCTCCCGGACGTACGCCTCGGTGGGCACCATCACCTTGCGGCGGAAGACGCACACCAGCGTGCCGTCCTGCTTGTGGCCCCGGGTCTCCACCTGCACGATGCCCCGGTCCGGCCGCGACCTGGACGGGATCTTGTCCAGGACCGTCGTCTCGCCGTAGATGGTGTCGCCGTGGAACGTGGGCGCCACGTGCCGCAGCGACTCCACCTCCAGGTTGGCGATGGCCTTGCCCGACACATCGGGCACCGACATGCCGAGCAGCAGCGAGTAGACGTAGTTGCCCACCACGACGTTCCTGCCGAAGTCCGTGGCCTGCCCGGCGTAGTGGGCGTCCAGGTGCAGCGGGTGGTGGTTCATCGTCAGCAGGCAGAAGAGGTGGTCGTCGTACTCGGTGACCGTCTTGCCGGGCCAGTGCCGGTAGACGGCGCCGACCTCGAACTCCTCGAACGTGCGTCCGAACTGCATGCGCCTCACGCCTTCGGGGGCTCGAAGGAACTGGTACGGCTCAGCCCCGCGGCCCGCCCCTTGCCGGCGATCACCAGCGCCATCTTGCGGCTGGCCTCGTCGATCATCTCGTCGCCGAGCATCGCGGAGCCCTTGGCGCCGCCGGCCTCCGACGTGTGGTACTCGTAGGCGTCCAGGATCAGCTCGGCGTGGTCGTAGTCCTCCTGGGACGGCGAGAACACCTCGTTGGCGGCCGCCACCTGGCCCGGGTGAAGCACCCACTTGCCGTCGAAGCCCAGCGCCGCGGCCCGCTCGGCGACCGTACGGAAGCCGTCGACGTTCCTGATCTGGAGGTAGGGCCCGTCGATGGCCTGGAGGTCATGGGCGCGGGCGGCCATCAGGATCCGCATCAGGATGTAGTGGTACGCGTCGGCGGGATACCCGGGCGGCTGCTCGCCCACCACCAGCGACTTCATGTTGATCGACGCCATGAAGTCGGCGGGCCCGAACACGATCGTCTCAAGACGGGGCGACGCGGCCGCAATGTCGTCAACATTGACAAGACCGCGGGCGTTCTCGATCTGCGCCTCGATGCCGATCCTGCCGACCTCCAGGCCCGTCGCCTTCTCGACCTGCGTCAGCAGCAGGTCCAGCGCCACCACCTGCCGGGCGTCCTGGACCTTCGGCAGCATGATGCAGTCAATGTTGACGCCCGCACCCTCGACGACCGTGATGACGTCGCGGTACGTCCACTCGGTCGTCCAGTCGTTGACCCGCACCACCCGTGTCTTGCCCGTCCAGTCGCCCTCGTTGAGAAACTTGACGATGGTGTGCCGGGCCTCGGGCTTGGCGAGTGGCGCGCAGGCGTCCTCCAGGTCCAGGAAGACCTGGTCCGCGGGGAGCGACTGGGCCTTCTCCAGGAACCGCGGATTGGAGCCCGGCACCGCCAGGCAGGAGCGGCGCGGGCGCAGACGGTTGACTGGGCCGGTCATGCGGGGACCTCCATGGGGTCGAGCTTGCTGGCTTGCCGGATCTCGTCGACGATACGGCCGACGATCTCCGTGATACCGAAGTCCTTCGGGGTGAAGACGGCGGCCACACCCGCGCGCCGCAGCGCCCGCGCGTCGCCGTCCGGGATGATCCCGCCGACGATGACCGGGAGGTCCACCGCGCCCGCCGCGCGCAGCCGCCGCAGCACGTCGGGCACCAGTTCGGTGTGCGCGCCGGACAGGATCGACAGGCCCACGCAGTGCACGTCCTCGGCGAGCGCGGCCGCCACGATCTCCTCGGGCGTCAGCCGGATGCCCTGGTACACCACCTCGAACCCGGCGTCCCTGGCGCGCACCGCGATCTGCTCGGCGCCGTTGGAGTGCCCGTCGAGGCCGGGCTTGCCGACCAGCAGCCGCAGCCGGCCGCAGCCGAGATCGGCGGCCGTGCGCTCCACCGCGGCACGCACCGCCGCCAGCCGCCCGCCGTCCCCGGCGGTGACCGCGGCCGGCGCCGACGTCACGCCCGTGGGTGCCCGGTACTCGCCGAACACCTCCCGCAGCGCGCCCGCCCACTCGCCCGTCGTCACGCCGGAGCGGGCGCACTCCAGGGTGGCCTCCATCAGGTTCTCCGTGCCGGCCGCGGCCTCTTTGAGTCGCTCCAGCGCCCTGCTGGGCCGCGGGTGGTTGAACAGCGGCTGGTAGCGGGTGGCGCGCCACTGTTGAAGCGCCGCCACCGCCCGGGCCGCCACGGCCGGGTCCACCTGCTGCACGGCCGTGCCGGGGTCGGCCGTCAGCGGGCTGGGCTCGGTGCTCTCGTAGCAGTTGACGCCGACGACCTTCTCCTCGCCGGACTCGACACGGGCCCTGCGCGCCGCGTGCGAGGCCACCAGTTCCGCCTTCAGACGGCCCGACTCGACGGCCGCCAGCACCCCGCCCATGTCCTCGATCCGGCGGATCCCGGCGAGCGCACGCTCCTCCAGGGTGGCCACCTCGGCCTCCACGACGTGCGAGCCGCTGAAGATGTCGTCGTACTCCAGTAGGTCGCTCTCGTGGGCCAGCACCTGCTGGATGCGCAGCGACCACTGCTGGTCCCACGGCCGCGGCAGGCCCAGGGCCTCGTTCCAGGCGGGCAGTTGCACGGCACGCGCGCGTGCGTCCTTCGAGAGGGTCACCGCCAGCATCTCCAGCACGATCCGCTGGACGTTGTTCTCCGGCTGGGCCTCCGTCAGGCCGAGGGAGTTGACCTGCACGCCGTACCGGAAGCGGCGCTGCCGGGGGTCCTCGATGCCGTAGCGCTCGCGGGTGATGCGGTCCCACAGGCGGCCGAAGGCGCGCATCTTGCACATCTCCTCGACGAACCGCACCCCCGCGTTGACGAAGAACGAGACCCGGCCGACCACGTCACCGCGCCGCTCCTCGGGGATCTGCCCCGACGCGAACACCGCGTCCAGCACGGTGATCGCGGTGGACAGCGCGTACGCGATCTCCTGGACGGGCGTGGCCCCGGCCTCCTGGAGGTGGTAACTGCATATGTTGACCGGGTTCCACTTCGGCATGTGGTGCACCGTGTACGCGATCAGGTCCGTCGTGAGCCGCAGGGACGGGCCCGGCGGGAAGACGTGGGTGCCGCGGGACAGGTACTCCTTGACGATGTCGTTCTGCGTGGTGCCGGTGAGCCGGGCGATGCCTCCCTCGTCGAGGCCCTGCTCCTCGGCGACCACCTGGTAGAGGGCGAGCAGCCACATGGCGGTGGCGTTGATGGTCATCGAGGTGTTCATCCGCTCCAGCGGGATGCCCTCGAAGAGCCTGCGCATGTCGCCCAGGTGGCAGACGGGCACACCCACCCGGCCGACCTCGCCGCGGGCCAGCGGGTGGTCGGGGTCGTAACCGGTCTGTGTCGGCAGGTCAAACGCCACCGACAGGCCCGTCTGGCCGGCCGCGAGGCCCCGCCGGTACAGGGCGTTGGACGCCTCGGCGCTGGAGTGCCC
Source organism: Streptomyces sp. DSM 116793 (assembly GCF_057320905.1). Lineage (NCBI taxonomy): Bacteria > Bacillati > Actinomycetota > Actinomycetes > Kitasatosporales > Streptomycetaceae > Streptomyces > Streptomyces sp. DSM 116793. The sequence goes on from NZ_CM170494.1 coordinate 7,821,616, forward strand.
CCCATAGGTCCGCATCAGCCAGGGCCGGTCCTTGCGGCGTGCGGTAGGACGGTCGGTCATGGCGCCCCTCAGACGGTGCGGAAGCGGTTGATGGCGTCGATGTGGCGCTCCCGCAGCTCCGGATCGCGCACGCCCAGGCCCTCCCGGGGCGCGAGCGCGAGGACGCCGACCTTGCCCTGGTGGACGTTGGCGTGCACGTCGTGGGCGGCCTGTCCGGTCTCCGCCAGCGGGTACACCCGCGACAGCGTGGGGTGGATCCGGCCCTTGGCGATCAGCCGGTTGGCCTCCCAGGCCTCCCGGTAGTTCGCGAAGTGGGAGCCGATGATCCGCTTCAGCGACATCCACAGGTAGCGGTTGTCGTACTCGTGCCGGTAGCCCGAGGTGGAGGCGCAGGTGACGATGGTGCCGCCCTTGCGGGTCACGTAGACGGAGGCCCCGAACGTCTCCCGGCCCGGGTGCTCGAAGACGATGTCGACGTCCTCACCGCCCGTCAGCTCCCGTATCCGCTTGCCGAAGCGTTTCCACTCGCGCGGGTCCTGGCGGTCCTCGTCCGCCCAGAAGGCGTAGCCCTCCGCACTCCTGTCGATGATCGCCTCCGCGCCCATGGCCCGGCAGATCTCCGCCTTCCGCGAGCTGCTCACCACGCAGATCGGCGTGGCGCCGCCGGCCAGCGCGAACTGTGTCGCATACGAGCCGAGCCCGCCGCTCGCGCCCCAGATGAGGACGTTGTCGCCCTGCTTCATCCCGGCGCCGTTGCGCGACACCAGCTGCCGGTAGGCGGTGGAGTTCACCAGTCCGGGCGCGGCCGCCTCCTCCCAGGTCAGGTGGTCCGGCTTGGGCATCAGCTGGTTGGACTTGACGAGGGCCAGCTCGGCCAGGCCGCCGAAGTTGGTCTCGAAGCCCCAGATCCGCTGCTCCGGGTCGAGCATGGTGTCGTTGTGGCCGTCCGAGGACTCCAGTTCCACGGAGAGGCAGTGCGCCACGACCTCGTCCCCGGGCCGCCAGGCGGTGACGCCCGCCCCGGTGCGCAGCACCACGCCGGCGAGGTCGGAGCCGATGACGTGGTACGGCAGGTCGTGCCGCCGGGCCAGCTCGCCGAGGCGGCCGTAGCGCTCCAGGAAGGCGAATGTCGGCAGCGGCTCGAAGAGCGAGGTCCACACCGAGTTGTAGTTCACCGAGGACGCCATGACGGCGACCAGGGCCTCGCCGGGGCCCAGCTCCGGCACGGGCACCTCGTCGAGGTGCAGCGACTTGCGGGGGTCCTTCTCGTGGGTGGCGAGCCCCTCGAACATCTCCGTCTCGTCCTTGTGCACGGTCACCGCCCGGTAGGCCTCGGGCAGGGGCAGGGCCGCGAAGTCCGCGGCCGTGACGGTGGCGGTGCCGTGCGGCGCGGTGGGCCGCGCCGACTGCGCTTGGATCGCGTCCAGGATTTCCTTCACGGTGGTGCCTCCGGCGGGGGATCTCCCGGCTCCGGCGCGCGGCCGTGGCCGGGCGGCGTCGCGGGGACGCCGTCGGGTCGAAGGGACTGCTGGGGCGAGGTGGTGCTGCCCTCTCGGGGTGGGGTGATGGGGTGTGCCCCGTGCGGTGTGCCGTCGGTTCGGTGAAGGCGGCGGTGGCCGTGTGGTGGTGGCCGGGTGCCGCTCTTGAGATGCCTGTGACGCAGGCGTCCGGACGCGCGGGCCGACGGCCCGCGGGGACATCCCGGTCCACGGGAACTCCCGTGTGCCGGCCGCCCGGACACCCCCAACGTATGGCACGGAGTGCCAGAAGACAAGGCACCGCGTGCCAAAAATCTGTCTCGTCTGTCGCTCCGCCCGGTGGGGCGGGCGAGACAGACGCAGCCCCCCGTGCCCCTGCCTGAAGGGCGTGGGAGGTGCCCCCAGGACACCGTCCCGCGCCCGTATCGGGGCGCAGCCCCGTCTTGAAGGGGCGCGGGGGAACCGCGCGATCAGCCGCGACGAGACCGGCGGGTCGTCACCGGCCCGAGACACCCCGACCGGGCTCGGCCCGGGATGCCCCGCCCGGGGCCGGCCCGAGACACCTCGACCGGGCTCGGCCCGAGACGCCCCGACCGGGCTCGGCCCGAGACCCCCGGGCCGACCGCCGACGACGTGGCCCACGGGGCCGTCCCCTGACGCGCATTCAGCGACCGTTTATCCGGGGCTGCTGCACTGGGACCCGTCGGCCGGCGCCGGTGCCGGCCGCCGCAGGCACTCGGGGGAGCGTGGCGAGACGTGCTGAGAGAAACTGTCTTCCGGACCGTCGACTTACCGGCGGAGCACCGCTTGGAGGGCTTCCGCGCCTGCCTGGGGAGGTGCCTGTTCCCACAGGACCTCGTGACCGAGCGGGCCGGCGGCTTCCGGGCCGAGCTGCGGCTGCTGGAGATCGGCGAGGCGCGGGTGTGGTCGGTGGCCGTGCCGCCGGTGTGCTTCCTGCGGACGCCGCGGCTGATCCGCCAGGCCGACCCGGAGCTGTACCACCTCACCCTGCCGTTGCAGGGCACCGTCGACGTCGCCCAGAACGGCCGCCGGGCCCGGCACACCGCGCACGAGATGTTCCTCGTCGACAGCTCGCGCCCGTTCTACTCCCGCACCCGGGACCTGGCCGGAGTGGGCCTGTCCGTGCCCAGGAACCGGGTGCCGCTGCCGCCCGGCGGTGTCGAGCGGCTGCTGACCCGCCGGATGCCCGCCCGCGAGGGCGTCGGCGCGCTGCTCGCGGGCGTGCTCACGCAGATCGCCTCGGGCGGCCCCTACCTGACCTCCGACGGGCCCCGCCTGGAGCGGGTCGTGGTCGACCTGTTCTGCGCGGCCCTCGCCCACCAGCTCGACGCCGAGGGCCACCGGGCGCCCGAGGCCCGCACCCGGGACCTGACCCTGCGCATCCTGGCCTTCATCGAGCGCCATCTGCACGACCCGGAGCTTGCCCCGCCCGCGATCGCCGCCGCCCACCACATCTCCCTCAGCTACCTGCACCGTCTCTTCAGGGCCGAGGGCACCACCGTCGCGGCGCTGATCCGCCGCAGGCGCCTGGAACGCGCCCACCGCGACCTCGTGGACCCGGCCCTGGCCGCCACCCCGATCCACGCCATCGCGGCCCGCTGGGGCTTCAAGAGCCACGCCGACTTCACCCGCTCCTACCGCGCCGCCTACGGGACCAGCCCCCAGGAACACCGCCGCCGCGTCCCGCGTCCCGTGCTGCGCCCGGTGCCGTCGGAGCAGACCGCGGCGGCTTAGGGGGTTGCTGACGGATCTCCGTGGCGTCGCGACGCCCGGCACGCTCGGCTGCGCTCGCGTGGGGGCGCCCCCAGAGCACGCACTGGGGGCGCCTGCCAACCCTTTGAGGCAGTGGGGGAGCCGCCCCTTCTCCCACGGAGATCCATCAGAAACCCCCCGGCCAGGGGCGCGGTGACCGGCCGGGCGGCCGCCCCGGCACGCTCGACCGCTCACCCGACCAGGGCCCCGGCCGGCTCCTTGGCCGGGCGGCGCACGGGTTGTGGCCGCCGGAGAGCGTGCGCACGGCGAACGGGCTGCCGGGCAGGGCCCGCTCGGGCTCCGCGATCGCCGGGTCCTGCACGGCGGGCGGCAGGCCCGGTCCTCGGCGCAGGGCACGAACGTCCGCGGTGTGCGGCCCCACCGCGCCGCGGTCACGGCGACCGGGTCGGCCGGGGGTGAGAGCGGCCCCGCGACCGCTCCCCGGTGCCGGACGCCTTCCCGGGTACCGTCCGGAGGAACCGCCCCGGCGTCGGTACCGCACTCACCGGCACCCGATCACCGGCTCGGCACCCGGCTCGGCACCCGGCCCGCCTCCCGGCCCGGTGCCGCGCGGGCATGATGGACGGGTGTCCACTCCTGTCACCCACGCACCGGCGCGCCAGGGCCGCCCGCCGGCGGAACGCGGAGGTCCGGCCCGTACCGCAGGGGGCGCCCCATGAACAGGGACGGAGGGGAGACGAGCCCGGAGGAAGCGGAGACGAGCCCGGACGGAGCGGGGACGCACTCAAAGGGAGCGGGGCCGAAGTCGGACGCGGCCGGCACGAGACCGGGCGGGGCCGGGGAGCCCGGGCGGGGCAGCTGCGTGTCCGGACGGGACGGAGGCGCGTCCGGTGGGCCGGGGGCGAGTCCCGAGGCGGCCGGGGTGGGTCCGGAGGCGGCCGGGGTGGGGCCGGACGGGGTCGAGGGCCACGTCCTCGTCGAGCGGGCCCGGCGCCTCGCGGCCGAGGTGCTCGCGCCGGCGGCCGAGCGGGTCGACCAGGAGGGCGTGCCGGTGAGCCACATCGACGCCGTCAAGCGGTCGGGGCTGCTCGGGCTGAACGCTCCCGTGGCCTACGGAGGTGCCGCGGCATCGCCCGCCGTGGCGCGCGAGACGGCCGAGATCCTCGCCGGTGCCTGTTGCTCGACGTGGTTCGTGCAGACCCAGCACCACACGCCGGTGGCCACGCTGGCCGCCGCCGACCGGCCGGTGCGGGAGCGGCTGCTGCGACCGCTGGCGACGGGCGCGCTGCTGTCCGGGGTGGCCTACTCGTACCTGCGGGCCTTTCCCCGCCGCGTGGTGCGGGCCACCCCGGAGCGCGGCGGGTGGCGGTTCGACGGCCGGGTGCCCTGGTACACCGGGTGGGGCCTGAACGACGTGTTCCTGCTGGGCGCCCTGACCGGGACCGGCGAGGTGCTGTTCGGCTTCGCCGAGGCCCGCGCCCAGCCGGGGCTGCGGCCCTCGGCCCCGCTGCGGCTCGCGGCGCTCGGCGCGTCCCGCACGGTCGCCCTGGACCTGGCAGGACTGTGGCTGCCCGAGGAGGCGATCGCCCTGCGGATGCCGTACGAGGAGTGGGCGGTCGCGGACCGCACGAGGGCAGCCAACGCCTCGCCGGCCGTCTTCGGCGTCGCACGCGCGGCCCTCGGTGTCCTGGCGGAGTCCGGCGACCGGGGCGCGGCCCGGACGGCGCGGGCACTGCGCGCCCGGCTGGACGACGTGCGGCGCGCCGTGTACGCCCTCGCCGACCGCCCGGGGTCCGACGGCGGTGTCGAGGAGCGCCTGGTACTCAGGACGGAGGCACACGATGTGCTGCTTGCCGCCACAGCCGCGGCGGTCGTGGCGGGCGGCGGCCGCGCCATGAGCCTGGACAGCCAGGCCCAACGGCTCGCCCGCGAGGGGCTGTTCCTGCTCGTCCAGGGGCAGACGACGCAGGTGCGGGCGGCCCAGCTCGCCGCCCTGGCGGGGCCTTCCTGACCGCGGCGGCCCCGGCGCGACCCCGGCCTGCCGAGGGGCGTGGGAAACCGGGCGCGCGACCCGCCACCGCCCGGTGGCCCGGAGACGACAGGGACGGCCCCGTCGGGACGTCCCCCGCTGCCTGAAGGGCGTGGGGGTACCCCGGACCTGATGGTCCCGTCGTGGCCGATCGCGCCACGGCGGAGTCGTACACCGAAGAAGCCCCGGCCCCTTGCCCGAGCCGGGGCCCGCCCTGCCGTAAGGGCCCACCCGAGAAGGAGCGCACGGAGCTGCGCGAGCGGCCCGCCGGGCCGCGGTACAGCTCGTCGGGCGCCCTTCCCCGCTGCCTGGCGCGCCGGCCGCCGCAGGGCTCGGTCAGCCCCCGCAACCGGCTCCGTCAGGTCCGCTCCCGCAGGGCCCCTTCGATGGTGCGCATGATCTCGTCGAGCGGGGCGTCGGTGCGGGCCACCGTCACCAGGACGTCGCCGGACGCGGTCGCCGCGGCGGGCGGCCTGGTGTCCTGCGTGCGGCCCGCGCCGATGCCGGTGCCGAAGGTCCTGCGGACGATCGCGAAGGCGTGGTCGAGCTGCTCCTCCACGTCGCCCTTGCCGTCGGCCCGCAGCCAGCGGCGCAGGACGTGGTTGTGGGCGGTGACCACCGCCGACGCGGCGACCTCGGCGAGCAGCGGGTCGTCGTTGGTGGTGTCGTGGTGGGCGTGCTCGTCGAAGTGACCCAGCAGATAGCGGGTGAACAGCCGCTCGTAGCGGGCCACGGAGGCGATCTCGGCCTCCCGGAGGGTGGGCACCTCACGGGTGAGGCGGTAGCGCGCGACGGAGATCTCCGGGCGCGCCGCGTACATCTTCATCACTTCCTTGATCCCGCGGCAGACCGTGTCGAGCGGGTGCTCGTGCGGGGGCGCGGCGTTCAGCACCGCCTCCGCCCGCACCAGCGTGTCGTCGTGGTCCGGGAAGATCGCCTCCTCCTTGGAGCGGAAGTGCCGGAAGAAGGTGCGGCGCGCCACCCCGGCCGCGGCCGCGATCTCGTCGACCGTCGTCGCCTCGTACCCCTTGGTGGCGAACAGCTCCATGGCGGCGGCGGCCAGTTCGCGGCGCATTTTCAGCCGTTGGGCGGCGGCGCGGGAGCCCGCGGTGCGTCCGGGAAGGTCGGAGGAGGGGTGCGGCCGGGAGGACTTGGCGGGCTGGGACATGCCCCGAACGTACTGCATGTCCTCGGGCGGATGCGCAGGCACCGGCCCCGCCCCGGCGGACGCGGGCTGGAATCCGAGGGTCCGCCCCGCGGTGCGCGGCGGCCGCCCGTGCACCGGGAGCGGCACGTCCCCGCTGCCCCGCCCCGGGGCCCCGGTCCGCTCAGCGCACGGCGTGCTCGCGGAAGCCGCGGCCCGTCTTGCGGCCGAGGCAGCCCGCGGCCACCAGGTGTTCGAGCAGCGGGGCGGGGGCGAGGGACGGCTCCCGGAACGCGCGGTGCAGCACCCGCTCGATGGCGAGCGACACGTCGAGCCCGACGACGTCCAGCAACTCGAAGGGCCCCATCGGGTAGCCGCCGCCCAGCCGCATCGCGGCGTCGATGTCGTCGGGGGACGCGTAGTGGTCCTGGACCATCTTCACCGCGTTGTTCAGGTACGGGAACAGCAGGGCGTTGACGATGAACCCGGCGCGGTCGCCGCAGTCCACCGGGTGCTTGCCGAGCCGGCCGCAGACCGCGTGCGCGGTGGCGTGCGCCGCGTCGCCGGTGAGCACCGTGCGTACCACCTCCACCAGCCGCATGGCCGGTGCCGGGTTGAAGAAGTGCAGGCCGACCACGTCCTGCGGGCGTCCCGTGGCGCGGGCGCAGGCGATGACGGGCAGCGCGGACGTGGTGGTGGCGAGCACCGCGCCCGGCCGGCAGACCCGGTCGAGGGCCGCGAACACCTCCCGTTTGGCCGTCAGGTCCTCCACGACCGCCTCCACCGCCAGATCGACGTCGGCGAGGGCCGCGTAGCCGCTCACCGGCGTGATCAGGTCGAGTGCCGCCGCCGCGGCGGCCGCGGTGCGCCTGCCCCGGGCGACGGAGCGGGACAGCGACCTGCCGATCCGGGCCCTGGCCGCCTCCGCCCGCGCCGGGTCCCGCGCGGCCAGCACCACCGGCAGGCCGCCGGCGGCACACACCTCCGCGATGCCGGCCGCCATCGTCCCCGAGCCCACCACCCCCACCGAGCGCACCGGGCGCCCGTCGCCGGTGCGCGCTCCCGCGGCCGGCGTGAGCGCGTCCGGCACCGTCTCGGCGCTGCCGGCCGCACGGTAGGTGTAGAAGCCGCGGCCCGCCTTGCGCCCGGTCAGGCCCGCCTCGGCGAGCTGCCGCAGCAGCGGCGCGGGGGAGTGCAGCCGGTCGCCCGACTCGGCGTACAGGGCCTCCAGAACGGTGCAGGCGGTGTCGATGCCGACGAGGTCGAGCAGCGCGAGCGGGCCCATCGGCAGTCCGCAGCCGAGCCGCATGGCTGTGTCGATGTCCTCGCGCGCGGCGTACTTCGCCTCGTACATCGCGGCGGCCTGGTTGAGATAGCCGAACAGCAGCCCGTCGGCGACGAATCCGGGCCGGTCGCCCACGGCCACCGGCTCCTTGCCCAGGTCGAGCGCCAGATCGGTGACGGCCGAGACGGCGGCCGGGGACGTGAGCACCGAGGAGACCACCTCCACCAGCCGCATCGCCGGTGCCGGGTGGAAGAAGTGCAGGCCGAGGACGCGCTCCGGCCGCCCGGAGCCGGCGGCGAGCCGCGTCACGGAGAGCGCGTCGGTGCCGGTGGCGATGATCGCCCCGGGCCGCACGATCCCGTCCAGCTCCCGGATGACCTGCTGTTTGGTCTCGTACGACTCCCAAGTCACCTCGATCACCAGGTCCGCGTCCGCCGCGGCGCCGAGGTCGGTGAAGGTGCGGAAGCGGGCCAGCGCGTCGCGCCGCTCCGCCTCGCTCAGCCGGCCGCGGCGCACGGCGCGCGCGGTGGCGGCGTCCAGCGCGGCGCCGGCGCGGGCCGCGGCCGCCTCGCTGACGTCGACACCGATCACCTCGCGCCCGGCGCGGGCCAGCAGTTCGGCGATGCCGGTGCCCATGGTGCCGAGCCCGACGACGGCGACGCGGCGCAGCTCGGTGCCGCCGGGGGGAGTCTTCGGCGAGGGGGTGCCGGGGTGCGGCCGGGGTGTGCCGGCCGGGGCGGGGCGGGACAGGGGAGAGGTCATCGGGGCTCCAGGATGCGAAGGCCGGTGCCGGCGCTCCCGGCGGTGCGGGCCGCGCGGGAGCGCCGCTCCCGTGGGGCGCCCGCGGGCACACACGCACCGGCGCGCACACGCACTCCGCGGTGCCCGCGGGCGCACACACGCACGGCCGCCCACGGCGCCGCGCACACGCGGTGTGGGGGAGTGCGGTGTTGCGCACGCGCGGGAGTGCGGTACGTCGCACACGCGGGGTGGCGCACACGCCCGTGATCGCGCCCACGCGCACGCACACGTGCTGCCGTGCACGCCGGCGTACCGGCAGGGATGAGGGGGCCGGCGGATCCTGTCCCGGGACCTGCCGTGCCGGCGGCGCGCCGGGGCGCCCCGCCGGGTCCGCGCTCCCGCCACCGCCGGGGCGGCGCCGGAGCCGGTGTACCGAACCGACCGGCGCTCGGGGCGGCCGCGTCACCAAACCGCCCGGAGCGAGGGCGGGGAGGGTGTCCCCGCTCGTATGAGCTTAACTTGCGAGTAACGAGCGCGCCAGGGGTCTTCCGGGACTTCCCACGGTCTGTCCCTGTGATCTGCGTCCCGGCTACGCTCGGAGGTCATGGACGAAGAGTTGCGAGCGCTCACGGATCGCTTACGGCGCGAGTCGGGCGGGGCGCCCGAGTTCGAGCGGCTGGCGTCGACGGCGGACCCGGACGAGCTGGCCGTGGTGCTGACCGCCGCGGGGCAGCCGCTGTGGGCCAGGGAGTTGGCCGCCTTCCGGCTGGGCAGTGCGCGCGACCGGCGCGCGTTCGAGACGCTGGTGCTGCTGCTCAACCACCGCGATCCCGCGCGCTGCGCGTCCGCTGCGCGCGCCCTGGCCCGGCTGGGCGACCCGCGCACCGCCCGCGCCGCGGCGGCCCTCGCCACCAATGAGCTCCGGGTCGCCTACGCGCTGCATCCTGTGCGGTTGCTCACCGAGTTGCGGGCGCCGGAGGCCGTGCCCGCCCTCATCACCACGCTCCGGCGCCGGCTCACGCCCCACGACCCGTACGGGAAGGTGGCCCTGGCCTGCGTGGAGGGCCTCGGCGCGCTCGGCGACCGGCGCGCCCGCCCCGTCCTCACCGACGCTGCCGCCCACCCCCGCCTTGCCGCTGCCGCGGAGGCCGCCCTGGCCCGTCTGTCCGCGTAGCCCCCACGGCCGGCTCCCGCCGGGGCGGCCGTCGGCGACGTCCCCGAAGCGGATTCCCTCGGGGGGCAGGGCCGCCGGGAGTTCCCCTTCGACTCGCGCACCTGTGCGTACCTGGGCCAACGGCGCGACGCGCGGCGTGGTGGCGGGCGCCCGGGCGGCCCGGCGCGTCGTGAACAGGCCGGGCCGACGCCCCCGGCGCCCTCCCGGCCGGGTCGCCCCGGCCGGCGTGCGGGGACTGTGCGGGCGGCCCCGGCGTGCCTGTGGCGGGCCGTTCGCCGAGCCCCCTGCGGTCCCGGCCCCCGGCCGCCGCCCGGGTGGGGCTGCGGTCACCGCGGAGGCGGCTCCTTTTGGCCGTCCCCCACCGCACGCGGCGGAGCCGCGCAACGTCACAGCCCCGCGCCGTTCCGGGCCGCCCCCGGAAGCGGGGGAGCGGATCCGTGTGCGCGTCACATGATGGTGAGCTGGGTGTGGCCCGCGGGCCGCTCCTGTTCGGGCAGGGCCCGCTCGTGCTCCGGCTCGGGCTCAGGCCCGCGGATCCGGCGCGGGCCGCCCCGCCGGGACGGCCCGATCCCGAACTCGCGGGCCAGCTCGTGCACCTCCCGGGTCACCCTGCGCTGGTACCACTTGGGCGCGTAGGCCCCGGCCGCGTACAGCCGCTCGTAGCGCCGCACCAGGTGCGGATGGTGCTGTCCCAGCCATGCCATGTACCACTCACGCGCCCCCGGACGCAGGTGCAGCACCAGCGGCGTCACCGAGGTCGCGCCGGCCGCGGCGATCGCGCGGACCGTGGCGCGCAGCCGGTCCGGGTGGTCGCTCAGGAACGGCAGCACCGGCGCCATCAGCACCCCGCAGCCCAGGCCCCGGTCCGTCAGCGTCCGTACCACCTCCAGACGCCGCTGCGGGGCGGGCGTGCCGGGCTCCACGGTGTGCCACAGCTCCTGGTCGACGAAGCCCACCGACACCGAGAGCCCCACGTCGGTGACCTCCGCCGCCTCGACCAGCAGGTCCAGGTCGCGCAGGATCAGCGTGCCCTTGGTCAGGATGGAGAACGGGTTGGCGTGGTCGCGCAGCGCCGCGATGATGCCCGGCATCAGCTGGTAGCGGCCCTCGGCACGCTGGTAGCAGTCGACATTGGTGCCCATCGCTATGTGCTCGCCCCGCCAGCGCGGCGACGCGAGCTGGCGGCGGAGCACCTCGGGTGCGTTGACCTTCACCACGATCTGCGAGTCGAAGCCGTGCCCGGTGTCCAGATCGAGGTAGCTGTGCGTCTTGCGCGCGAAGCAGTACACGCAGGCGTGCGTACAGCCCCGGTACGGGTTGACGGTCCACTCGAAGGGCATCCGCGAGGCGCCCGGCACGCGGTTGACGACGGTCTTGGCGCGGACCTCGTGGAACGTGACGCCGCGGAACTCCGGCGTGTCGAAGGTGCGGGTGGTCACGGCGTCCGTGCCGAACAGCGCGGCGTCCCGAGGCGGCCCGGAGTCCTGGCCGGTGGTGGGCTTCTCTGTGAGGTTCTCCCAGCGCATGACGCCTCCTCGACGGCGCTCGGCAGCAGCACGCGACACACAATAGAACAGATGTTCCCTTGATCGTGCGCGTCGGCTCCCGGAGGCGCGCCCCCGCGACCCGCAGCGGCGTGCCGCGGGCACTGATTTGGGCGGGCGCGCCCCGGGGTGATTGGCTGGGCCACGACCATGTGGGAACGAGGGAGGAAGTGTCATGGCGCAGGTCGAGGCCGTCACCGAACGGATCATCGCGGCTCAGCCGGACGACGTCTTCGACGCGCTGGCCGACTACAGCGGCACGCGGGGGTCGCTCCTGACCGAGCACTTCAGCGAGTACGAGGTGCGCGAGGGCGGCGACGGCGAGGGCACCCTCGTGCACTGGAAGCTGCAGGCCACCAGCAAGCGCGTGCGGGACTGCCTGATGGAGGTGACCGAGCCCACCGACGGTGAGCTGGTCGAGCGGGACCGGAACTCCTCGATGGTCACCACCTGGCGGGTCACCCCCGCCGGGGAGGGCAGGGCACGGGTGGTCGCCACCACGGTCTGGAACGGTGCGGGCGGCATCGGCGGCTTCTTCGAGAAGACGTTCGCGCCCAAGGGGCTCGGACGGATCTACGGATCCGTCCTGGAGAACCTGGCCCGCCGCCTGGAAGCCTGACGGCGGCCCCCGGCCGGGGCCCCGTGCCGGGGCCCGGGGAACTCGCGATCGGCCACGATGCGCCTGCGGCGGGCCGATGCACCGAGCCCCTTGCGGTCTCGATCCCGTGACCGAGCCCCTTGCGGTCTCGATCCCGTGCATCAGCCGATGGCCTGGCGGTGGCAGGGGCGGCCCCCTGGCGCGGTGGCGATCTGCGGGTCTCGGCACGGCTGGTCGCGGCCACGCGGCGGAGCCTCCCACTGCCTCAAGGGCGTGGGAGGCACCCCCAGGACACAGCCCCGCGCCCGTCCCGTTCCGGGGCGCCCCACCGGCAGGCGGCCGCCGCCCCACTCGTACGGCCTGACCACTTGCGCCGCACAGGCCAGAAGCTGTTGGCTGACGTCGGCTCTGACCTGGGGAGAACGGAGAGCGAGTGAAGATCGTCATCAGCGCCGACATGGAGGGCGCGACGGGCGTGACATGGCCCGCCGACGTGCTGCCCGGCACGCCGCAGTGGGAGCGCTGCCGCGCGATGTTCACCTCGGACGTCAACGCCGCCGTGCTGGGCTTCCTGGACGGCGGGGCCGACGAGGTGCTCATCAACGAGGCCCACTGGACGATGCGCAACCTCCTCCTGGAGAACCTGGACGAGCGCGCCCGGATGCTCACCGGCCGGCACAAGTCCCTGTCCATGGTGGAGGGGGTGCAGCACGGCGACGTCGACGGCATCGCGTTCGTCGGCTACCACACGGGCGCCGGCATGGAGGGCGTCCTCGCGCACACCTACCTCGCCAACTCCATCACCGGCGTCTGGCTGAACGGCCGGCGGGCCAGCGAGGGCCTGCTGAACGCCGCCGTGGTCGCCGAGTACGGCATCCCCGTGGTGCTGGTCACCGGCGACGACCTCACCTGCGAGGACGCCCTCGGCTACGCCCCCGAGGCGCTGAAGGTCGCCGTCAAGGACCATGTCTCGCGGTACGCGGCGGTGTGCCGCACCCCGGCCCGCACCGCCGCCGACATCAGGGCGGCCGCCGAACAGGCGACGGTGCTCGCGACCCGGTACGAGCCCGCCCGGGGCACCGGGCCGCACACCGTGCGGGTGGAGTTCGACGCGGAGCACCTGTCGATGGCGGCAACCGTCGTGCCCGGCGTCACCAGGACCGGTGAACGCACCGTCGAGTACACCAGCGAGACCATGTACGAGGGCATCCGTACCTTCAAGGCGGTCACCACGATCGCCTCCGCCGCCGTGGAGGAGCAGTATGGCTGAGCAGTCCGGGACGGCACCGGGCCCCGACGAGTCCGCGGCGTCCACGGCGGCCGCGGCGGCCCGGCGCCCGTCGGTGAACGGCTCGGGCCCCGCGCCCGCGTCCGGCGCGCCGGACGCCGGCGTCGACGAACGGGCGCTCGACGAGGTGGTGCGCTTCACCTCCGAGCTGATCCGCATCGACACCTCCAACTACGGCGGCGGCTCCTGCAAGGAGCGGCCCGCCGCCGAGTACGCCGCCGAACTGCTCGCCGACGCCGGCCTCACCCCCACGCTGCTGGAGCGCACCCCGGGGCGCACCAACGTGGTCGCCCGCATCCCCGGCTCCGACCCCGGCGCCCCCGCCCTGCTGGTCCACGGGCACCTGGACGTGGTGCCCGCGCGGGCCGAGGACTGGCGTGTCCATCCGTTCTCCGGCGAGGTCGCCGACGGTGTGGTCTGGGGCCGCGGCGCCATCGACATGAAGAACATGGACGCGATGATCCTCGCCGTGGTCCGCCACTGGGCCCGCGCGGGCGTCCGGCCCCGCAGGGACATCGTGATCGCCTTCACCGCCGACGAGGAGGCCAGCGCCGAGGACGGCTCCGGCTTCCTCGCCGACCGGCACGCCGTGCTCTTCGAGGGCTGCACGGAGGGCATCAGCGAGTCCGGCGCCTACACCCTGCACGACGGCCACGGCCGGCAGATCTACCCCATCGCCGCCGGCGAGCGCGGCACCGCCTGGCTGAAGCTGACCGCCCGCGGCCGCGCCGGACACGGCTCCCGCGTCAACGGCGACAACGCCGTCACCCGGCTCGCCGCCGCGATCACCCGCATCGGCGAGTACGAGTGGCCCGTCCGGCTCACCCCGACCGTGCGCGCCGCGCTCACCGAACTCGCCGCGCTGTACGGCACCGAGGCCGACCTGGACGGCTCCGACGCCGAGATCGACGCACTGATCACCCGGCTCGGCCGGGCCGGGCGGCTTGTCGCCCCGATTATCCGCAACAGCGCCAACCCGACCATGCTGGACGCCGGGTACAAGGTCAACGTCATCCCCGGCGAGGCCGTCGCCCATGTCGACGGGCGCTATCTGCCGGGCGGCGAGGAGGAGTTCCGCAGCACCCTCGACCGGCTCACGGGACCCGACGTGGACTGGGAGTTCCTGCACCACGAGATCGCCCTCCAGGCCCCCGTCGACTCGCCCACGTTCGCCCGGATGCGCACCGCCGTCGAGGAGTTCGCGCCCGAGGCCCATGTGGTGCCGTTCAGCATGGCCGGCGGCACCGACGCCAAGCAGTTCTCCCGGCTCGGCATCACCGGCTACGGCTACGCACCGCTGAAGCTCCCCGAGGGCTTCGAGTACGACACGCTGTTCCACGGCGTCGACGAGCGGGTGCCGGTCGAGGCGCTGCACTTCGGCGTCCGCGTCCTCGACCGCTTCCTGCGCACGGCATGACGGCCGGCGCACCCCGCACCCACACCGCTCCCGCGGGACACACCACACACGGGCATCCGGAAGACGCCGGGCGACCGGGAAATGGGGAGATGATGCCAGCTCAGCCGTACGGATCGTGGCCGTCCCCGATCGATGCGCGGCTCGCCGCCGCGCACGACGGGCGCCCCGAGTACGTCGGGTTCATCGGGGACGAGGCGTGGTGGACCGAGCCGCGGCCCACCGAGGGCGGCCGGCGGGCCCTGATGCGGCGCCGGCCCGGCGAGCAGGCCGTCTCCGTGCTGCCGGCGCCGTGGAACGTACGCAGCCGTGTCATCGAGTACGGCGGACGGCCCTGGGCCGGCGTCGCACGGACCGGCGGAGCGGGGCCGCTGCTGGTCTTCGCGGACTTCGCCGACCAGCGCCTGTACGCCTTCGAGCCCGACGCGCCCGACGCCCGGCCCCGCCCGCTGACCCCGCTCTCGCCGGTCGGCGCCGGGCTGCGCTGGGTCGACCCCACCGTGCACGCCGACCGCGGCGAGGTCTGGTGCGTGCTGGAGGAGTTCACCGGCGAGGGCCCCACCGACGTACGGCGCGTGCTCGCCGCCGTGCCGCTGGACGGCTCCGCCGCCGAGGACCGCGGCGCCGTACGGGAGCTGACCGACGACCGGCACCGGTTCGTCACCGGCGCCCGCCTGTCACCGGACGGCGGCCGGGCGGCCTGGCTGGCCTGGGACCACCCGCAGATGCCGTGGGACGGTACCCGGGTACTGCTCGCCGAGGTCCGCGCCGACGGCACCCTCGCCGCCCCGGCCGAGATCGCGGGCGGGACGGAGGAGTCCATCCCGCAGATCGAGTGGGACCACACGGGCCGGCTGCTGTTCGCCAGCGACCGCACCGGCTGGTGGAACCTCTACCGGGCGGAGACCGCCGACCCGTCCGGGACGGCCGCGGCAGTCCCGCTCTGCCGGCGCGACGAGGAGTTCGCCGGACCGCTCTGGCAGATCGGCCTGCGCTGGTTCGCGCCGCTCCCCGACGGCCGGATCGCCGTCCTGCACGGCCGCGGCTCGCTCGCCCTCGGCGTGCTCGACCCCGTGAGCGGCAAGGTCACCGATGTCGCAGGACCCTGGAGCGAGTGGGCGGCCACCCTCGCCGTGCACGGCGCCCACGTCGTCGGCGTCGCCGCCGGGCCACGGCGCGGCCACGAGGTCGTCGAGGTCGACACCGTCACCGGGGAGACCGCCGTGACCGGCTTCCCGCACCGGGACGCGGTCGACCCCGCGTACTACCCCGAACCGCAGGTCCGCACCTTCGAGGGCCCCGGCGGGCGGGAGGTCCACGCCCAGCTCTACCCGCCGCACCACCCCGAGCTCACCGGGCCCGACGGCGAACTGCCGCCGTACGTGGTGTGGGCGCACGGCGGCCCCACCGGCCGCGCCCCGCTCGTCCTCGACCTGGAGATCGCCTACTTCACCTCCCGCGGCATCGGGGTCGTCGAGGTCAACTACGGCGGTTCCGCCGGGTACGGCCGCGCCTACCGCAACCGACTGCGCGAGCAGTGGGGCATCGTGGACGTCGAGGACTGCGCCGCGGTGGCCGCCGCGCTGGCCGCCGAGGGCACCGCGGACCCGGACCGGCTCGCCATCCGGGGCGGCAGCGCGGGCGGCTGGACCACGGCGGCCTCGCTCGCCGGCACCGACGTGTTCGCCTGCGGCACCATCCTCTACCCGATCCTCGACCTCACCGGCTGGGGCACCGGCGAGACCCACGACTTCGAGTCGCAGTACCTGGAGTCGCTGGTCGGACCGCTCGCCGAGGTGCCCGAGCGGTACCGGGAGCGCTCGCCGTCCGAGCACGCCGACCGGTTCACCGCCCCCTTCCTGCTGCTCCAGGGCCTCGCCGACGTGATCTGCCCGCCCACGCAGTGCGAGCGGTTCCTCGCCCGGTTCGAGGGGCGGGACCTGCCGCACGCGTACCTCACCTTCGAGGGCGAGGGCCACGGCTTCCGGCGCGCGGACACCATGATCCGTGCGCTGGAGGCGGAGCTGTCCCTGTACGCACAGGTCTTCGGGCTGACGCCGCCCGGCATTCCGGTTCTGGAGCTCACCCGATGAGGGCGGCCCCCGTGCCGGAGGCTGGTGCCGTGCCGCCCGTGCGGCCCGTGCCCCCCGTGTCGCCCGCGTCGGGGGACGGGGCTACGTCTCCCGTGCCGTCCGTGTCGGGGGACGGGGCTGCGTCTCCCGTGCCGTCCGTGTCGGGGGACGGGGCTGCGTCTCCCGTGCCGGGAGGCCGTCCCGTGCCGGGGGCCGGTGCCGCGTCTCCCCGGCCGCGCGACGGTGCCGCCGCGGTCACACCCTCGCGTGCCGGCGATCCGGGGGAGGCGGCGCCCCTGCGCTCGCTCGCACGGCCCGGCCGGCTGCGCCCGGGTGCCCGGGTGGCCGTGGTCGCGCCCAGCGGTCCCGTGCCGGCGGACCGGCTCGAAGCGGGGCTCGACATCCTCCGCCGCTGGCACCTGGAGCCGGTCGTCGGCTCCCATGTGCTCGACCGGCACCCCGGCTTCGGATACCTCGCAGGGACGGACGCCGACCGTGCGGCCGACCTCCAGCGGGCCTGGTGCGACCCGGACATCGACGCGGTGCTGTGCGCCCGCGGCGGCTACGGGGCGCAGCGCATGGCGGACCTGCTCGACTGGGACGCGATGCGGGCCGCCGGCCCCAAGGCGTTCCTGGGCTTCAGCGACATCACGGCACTGCACGAGGCGTTCGCCGTCCGGATGGGCCTGGCCACCCTGCACGGGCCGATGGTCGCGGGCGCCGACTTCGTCAAGAGCACCCGCGCGCAGGACCATCTGCGGGCCACCCTGTTCACACCCGAGCGCACCGCCGTGATCCGGGCCGGACGGGTGCTGGTGCCCGGCCGGGCCGCCGGGGTCACCCTCGGCGGCTGCCTCTCGCTGCTCGCCGCGGGCCTCGGGACGCCGGACGCCCGGCCGTCGGCGCGCGGTGGTGTCCTGCTGCTGGAGGACGTCGGCGAGGAGGCGTACCGGCTGGACCGGTACCTCACCCAGCTGCTGCGTGCGGGGTGGTTCGACGGGGTCGCGGCGGTGGTGCTGGGCTCCTGGGAGGAGTGCGGGCCGGTCGGGGAGGTGGCCGCCCTGTTCACCGAGCGGCTCGGTGGGCTGGGGATCCCCGTCGTGGCCGACGTGGGCTTCGGGCACTGCGAGGACGCGCTCACCATGCCCCTCGGCGTGCCCGCGGAACTCGTCGCCGACCCCGGTTCCGTGCCCGTCCTGCGCCTGACGGAACCCGCCCTCGTCTGACGGCGCACCCGCGCCCCGGCGGGGGCGCGGGTGCGCACTTGTGAGGCTGCGCCCCGGCCCCGCAGGGGCGCGGGGCCATCGTGGGGGCACCCCCGGACCCGACGGTCTCGTCGTGGCTCGTCGGGCAGTTCCGCGCGCCCCTGCCGGGGCCCGGCGGTCGCCCGAGCGACCGCTGCGCCCCCGGCGTACTGTGACCGGATGCCGCAGATCTCCTACCTCGCCGAAGGCCCCCGCGTGGGCATACGGCTGATCACTCTCGCGGACGGGCCCGAGTTCACGGCCCGGACGCGGGAGAGCACCGCCCTGCACCACCCCTGGCTCTTCCCGCCCAGCACCCCGGACACCTTCGAGGCGTACGCCACCCGGCTCATCGAGGACCCCACCCGGCACGGCTTCCTGGTCTGCACCCACGACGGGGCACTGGCCGGCTTCATCAACATCAACAACGTCGTCGAAGGCGCCTTCTGGAGCGGCGCCCTGGGCTATGGCGCCTTCGCGCACGCCGCGGGACGGGGGCTGATGCGCGAGGGCCTGCGGCTGGTCGTCGCGCACGCCTTCGGCACCCTGGGCCTGCACCGCCTGGAGATCAACGTCCAGTCCGCCAACACCGCCTCCATCGCGCTGGCCCGCGGTGCGGGCTTCCGCCTGGAGGGCTACTCGCCGCAGTTCCTGTACGTCGACGGCGCCTGGCGGGACCACGAACGCTGGGCCCGCACCGCCGAGATGCCCGACCCGAGGTGACCCCGCCGCGCCCCCGGCCCGGCCGGCGCCGCAGCCGTTGAGGGGACCGCGCACCTCGGGGACGATGGGGACATGCGGAACATCGTGGTCATGGACGCGCCGTCCAACCTGGGGCTGCGCCCACCCGCGCCCGGCACGGTCCCCGGCTGCTACAAGCTCGCGGGCGCGCTGCGCGAGCAGCGCCTGCTGCCGCGGCTCGACGCGCTGGAGGGCGGTGTCGTGGTGCCGCCCCGCTACGACCGCGGCGGGTGGCGGGAGGGCGACGGGGTCTTCAACGCCCCCGCGATCGCCGTCTACACCCGGCGCCTCGCCGACCGCATCGCCCACCACGTGCGCGCCGGGGACTTCCCCGTCGTGCTGGGCGGCGACTGCTCCATCCAGCTCGGCGCCGCGCTCGCGCTGCGCCGCACCGGCCGCTACGGCCTGGCCTCCCTGACCGCCTCCGCGGACTTCCGGCACCCGGGCAACTCCGACCGGATCGGCGCCGCGAGCGGCGAGGAGCTGGCGCTGTCCACCGGCCGCGGCCAGCGCGACCTCACCGACATCGAGGGCCTGCGGCCCTACCTGCGCGACGAGGACATCCGGCTGCTCGGCCTGCGGGACGCCCGGTGCGACCACCCCCAGCACGCCGAGCTGACCGCCCTGAAGATCCCCGCCGCCACCGTCGGCGACGTCCGCGAATGGGGCGCCGACGACGTCGTGCGCGCCGCGGTCGTCAGCCTGGAGGCGGACATCCTGAACGGCTTCTGGGTGCACCTCGACGCCGACGTGCTCGACCCGTCCGTGATGCCGGCCGTGGCCAGCCCGGACGTCGACGGGCTGCTGCCCGACGAGGCCGTCGCCCTGCTCGCCCCCCTCGTGAACTCCCCGCGCTGCGCCGGACTCACCGTCAGCGGCCACGACCCCGACCTCGACCCGGACGGCTCCGCCGGGGCGCTCCTCGCGGACCTGCTCACCGCCGCCTTCGCGCAGTCCTGACCCGCCGCGCACCCGAGAGCCCCTGGTCGCGTCCGGCCGGGGGCGGTTCCATGGTCATCGGGGGCCGGCCGCGCCGTGCGCCCCCGCAGGCGACCGGGCAGGTGAACCGAAGGGGAGGCCCCGTGCCGACGACCGCCACGACCATCCGACGCGAAGGCCTGACCCTGCCCGCGGCCGACCCGGGCCGCCCCAACCCACTGCCACCGCTGCACCCGCTCGCCGAGCCGCACAGTCTCGACGACCGCGACCGCGACCGCGCACCGAACCGCGACCGCGCACCGAACCGCGACCCCGTCCCCGACGGCGACCGCGCCCGCTTCCCGCGGGACATGGCCCGCCAGCTCGGCCACGCGCCGCTGCGCAGCCTGCTGCCGGTGCCGCTGCTCGACGGCTACGACCGCATCCGCACCGAAACCACGCTGGGGACGATCGTCCTGGAGAACGACAAGCTGCGCGTGACCGTCCTGCCGGGCCTCGGCGGCCGGGTCCACTCGCTGTTCCACAAGCCCACCGGGCGGGAGCTGCTCTACCGCAACCCGGTCCTGCAGCCCGCCCACTTCGCACTGAACGGCGCCTGGTTCTCCGGCGGCATCGAGTGGAACATCGGCGCCACCGGCCACGGCACCCTCTGCTGCGCCCCGCTGCACGCCGCCGCGGTCGCCGCGCCCGACGGCGGCCGGATGCTGTGGCTGTGGGAGTGGGAACGGCTGCGGGACCTGCCGTTCCAGGTCGACCTCTGGCTGCCGGACGGCTCGGAGTTCCTGCTGGTGGAGGTGCGGATCCGCAACCCGCACGAGCGGCCCGCGGCCACCTACTGGTGGTCGAACACCGCGGTGCCCGAGGAACGCAGGGTGCTGGCCCCCGCGGACGAGGCCTGGGTCTTCGACTACCGGCGCACCCTGCGCCGCCGCCCGGTCCCCGAGCAGGACGGCACCGACGTCGGTCACCCGCTGCACAGCACCCACCCGGCCGACTTCTTCTACGACGTGCCGGACGGCGAGCGGCGCTGGATCGCCGCGCTCGACGCCACCGGGCACGGCCTCGTCCAGACGTCCACGGACCTGCTCCGCGGCCGGAAGCTCTTCGTGTGGGGCACCGGCACCGGCGGGCGGCGCTGGCAGCGCTGGCTGACCGAGCCCGGCACCGGCGGCTACGCGGAGATCCAGGCCGGCCTGGCCCGCACCCAGCTGGAGCATGTGCCGATGGCACCGGAGAGCGAGTTGAGCTGGCTGGAGGCGTACGGGCCGCTGTCCGCGGACCCGGCGGCCGTGTCCGGCCCCGACTGGGCGGCCGCCCGCGCCGAGGCGGCCGGGCGGCTGTCCGCCGCGCTGCCCCGCGAGGACGTCGACGCCGCCCACCGCGCGTGGCTTGCGTGCGCCGACGCCGACCCGGACGAGCGGCTGGCCACCGGCGGGCGCAGTCCCACAGACCGCCGGCCGCGCCGGTGAGCACGCGGCCCGGAGGGCGCCGGGGGCCGGCAAGAGGGCCCCGTCAAACGGCCGTGCGTCGGTCCGCGTACTCGAAGACCGACCCGTCGGGATGCATCGCGATCAGATTGCGCCCCGCCGGGGACGGCAGCGGCCCCGCGACGATGTGCGCCCCGGATGCGCTGAGCACATCACGGGTCTCCTCCACATCCTCGACCGCAATCGTCGCCGTCACCTTCCGCAGCACCTCCAGCTCCTGCTCGGGCCCGCTCATCAGCAGGAAGCAGCCGACGGCGGCCACCGCCACCCCGCCGCGCTCGAACCGCAGCGCTCTGCTGCCGGCCAGCCGCTCGTAGAACGGCACCGCGGCCTCCAGGTCCTTGACGCAGATCCGCAGCGTGGTTCCCAGGATTTCCACAACCGACCCCGATCCCTTCCTCTGGCCTGCGGTTCTCGCGCTTCGAAACCCCCGGGTGGGAAACGACCGAGAGGTGACCAAGGGGCCAGGCCGCACGAGCACCGTGCAGATCCTCCCACCGCTCCCGGAGCGATGCCATGATCGCACGCTCCCGTGCCACGGTCACGTCCGAGTGGCTGCCGGCCGCACCCCGTCACGACACCCGGCCACCCCGCCCCCCACCCCCGCCCTGCGCGCCCCTCAGGAGGACGCGGTTAGAGTCGATCACCATGGAATACCGTCACCTCGGCCGCAGCGGCCTGATCATCAGCGAAATCGCCTACGGAAACTGGCTCACCCACGGCTCCCAGGTTGAGGAGGACGCGGCCACCGCGTGCGTGCGCGCGGCCCTGGACGCGGGCATCACCACCTTCGACACCGCCGACGTCTACGCCGGCACCCGAGCCGAGTCGGTGCTCGGCCGGGCGCTGAAGGGCGAGCGCCGTGAGGGCCTGGAGATCCTCACCAAGGTCTTCTGGCCCACCGGCCCCGGTCGCAACGACCGGGGGCTTTCCCGCAAGCACATCATGGAGTCGATCGACGGCTCGCTGCGGCGGCTGCAGACGGACTACGTGGACGTCTACCAGGCACACCGGTACGACCGGTTCACCCCGCTGGAAGAGACGATGTCGGCCTTCGCCGACGTGGTGCACTCCGGCAAGGCCCACTACATCGGTGTCTCCGAGTGGACCGCGGACCAGATCCGCCGCGCCCACGCCCTCGCCACCGAACTGCACATCCCGCTGGTGTCGAACCAGCCGCAGTACAACGCGCTGTGGCGGATCATCGAAGGCGAGGTCGTGCCGACCTGCGAGGAGCTGGGGCTGGGCCAGGTCGTCTTCTCCCCGATCGCGCAGGGCGTGCTCACCGGCAAGTACAAGCCGGGCGAGCAGCCCCCGGCGGGCTCCCGCGCCACCGACGACAAGGGCGGCGCGGGCATGATCGGCCGGTGGTTGCGGGACGAGGTGCTGGAGCCGGTGCAGCAGCTCCAGCCGCTGGCCGCCGAGGCGGGCCTGTCGCTGGCCCAGCTGGCGGTCGCGTGGGTGCTGCAGAACCCGAACGTGTCGGCGGCGATCGTCGGTGCCTCCCGGCCCGAGCAGGTCGCGGAGAACGTCAAGGCCGCCGGCGTGAAGCTGGACGGGGCCCTGATGGCACGGATCGAGGAGATCCTGGCGCCGGTGGCGGTCACCGACCCGCACCGCGTGCACGAGAACGTGCCGGCGAAGCGGCCGTAAACGCTCGTCGCGGTGGCGGCCGCCGGCGACCGGCCTGCCGGTGCCGGCGGCCGCCACCGCGGTGGGGCCGGCGCGGACCCGCCGGGGCCACGCCCGGTCCGGAAGCCGAGCCGGCGCTCCGGGCTGCGGGTGGGCGTCGGCGGATCCGGGCCCGGGAACCCGGTCGGTACCGGGCCCCGAAGCGGTCGTCTCCGGTCAGGACGGCCTGCGGCCGACGTTTGGGACCCCGGTGACACGGTTACGCGGAAGTCCTGCCGGGCGCACGGCCCCCTGGGCCCCGCCCGGTGGTGCCGTGGCCTCTACCTGTCGCCGGAGGCGAATCGTGAGCCGATCCCGCATCGTGATCGTCGGTGCCGGCTTCGCCGGCTACCGCGCAGCCCGCACCCTGAGCAGGCTCTCACGGGGCCGGGCGGACATCACCCTGCTGAACCCCACCGACTACTTCCTGTACCTTCCGCTGCTGCCCCAGGTCGCCGCCGCGGTGCTCGAGCCGCGCAGGACCACCGTCTCGCTCGGCGGCACCCTGCCGCACGTACGGCACGTGCTGGGCGAGGCCGACGACATCGACCTGGAACGCCGTACCGTGCGCTACGCCGACCCCGAGGGCAGCCGCGGGCAGCTCACGTACGACCGCCTGGTGCTGGCCGTGGGCAGCGTGAACAAACTGCTCCCGGTGCCCGGTGTCGCCCAGCACGCGCACGGCTTCCGGGGCATCCCGGAGGCGCTGTACCTGCGCGATCACGTGACCCGGCAGATAGAGCTGGCCTCCGCCGCCGACCACCCCGACACCTGCCGCTCCCGCTGCACCTTCGTCGTGGTCGGCGCCGGGTACACCGGCACCGAGGTCGCCGCGCACGGCAAGATGTTCACCGACGCGCTGGTCCGCGACAACCCGCTGCGCGAGGGCATCCACCCGCGTTGGATGCTGCTCGACATCGCGCCGCGGGTGCTGCCGGAGATGGACGAGCGCCTGTCGCGCACCGCGGACCGGGTGCTGCGCAAGCGCGGTGTGGAGGTCCGCACCCGCGCCTCGGTGAAGGAGGCCACCTCCCGGGGCGTCCTGCTGGACAGCGGTGAGCACGTGGACACCAGGACGCTGATCTGGTGCGTCGGCGTCCGGCCCGACCCGCTGGTGGACGGCCTGGACCGGCCGCTGGACCGCGGTCGCCTGGTGGTCGACGAGTACCTGAACGTGCCGGGCCACCCCGAGGTGTTCGCGTGCGGCGACGCCGCCGCCGTGCCCGACCCCAACAACCCGGGCAGGGCCACCCCGATGACGGCCCAGCACGCCTGGCGGCAGGGGAAGACCGCGGCACGCAACGTCGCCGCCTCGCTCGGCCACGGCACCCGGGTCCCCTACCGGCACCGCGACATGGGGTTCACCGTCGACCTCGGCGGGGCGCGGGCCGCCGCCAACCCCTTCGGCGTCCCGCTGGCCGGCCCCCTCGCCGGGGCGCTCACCCGCGGCTACCACCTCGCCTCGATGCCGGGCAACCGCGTCCGGGTCGCCGCCGACTGGCTGCTCGACGCGATCCTGCCCCGCCAGGGCGTCCAGCTCGGCCTGGTCCGGTCCGGCTCCGTGCCGCTCGAATCGGCCTCGCCGGAGCTGGCCCGGGTGGTCGGCGGCCCCAGCGACTCCACGGAGGACCACTGACATGACGACCCTCGGCCTGACCCATGACATGACCGTGCAGGAGCTGGCCGACCTCGGGCAGCAGCTCCGGGTGGACAGCGTGCGCGCCGCGGACGCGGCGGGCTCCGGGCACCCGACGTCCTCGATGTCCGCGGCCGACCTGATGGCCGTCCTGCTTGCCCGTCATCTGCACTACGACTTCGACCGTCCCGAACACCCCGGCAACGACCGCTTCGTCCTCTCCAAGGGGCACGCCTCCCCGCTGCTGTACGCCGCGTACAAGGCGGCCGGCGCGATCAGCGACCCCGAACTGCTCACGTTCCGCAAGGCGGGCAGCCGCCTGGAGGGCCACCCGACGCCCCGGCTGCCGTGGGTGGAGGTCGCCACCGGATCGCTCGGGCAGGGCCTGCCCATCGGGGTGGGGGAGGCCCTGGCGGGCAAGCGCCTCGACCACGTCGACTACCGGGTGTGGGTGCTGTGCGGCGACAGCGAGCTGGCCGAGGGCTCCATCTGGGAGGCGGCGGAGACCGCCGGGTACGAGCACCTCGACCACCTCACCCTGATCGCCGACGTCAACCGGCTCGGCCAGCGCGGCCCCACCCGGCACGGCCACGACCTGGACGCCTACGCACGCAGGTTCGCGGCGTTCGGCTGGCACACCATCGAGATCGACGGCCATGACGTGGACGCCATCGACGTCGCCTGCACCGAGGCTGCCTCGACGGCCGGGCAGCCCACCGTCATCCTGGCCCGCACCCTCAAGGGCAAGGGCGTCGCGGCGGTGGAGGACCAGGAGGGCCACCACGGCAAGCCGCTGACGAACGCCGCCGAGGCCATCGAGGAGCTGGGCGGCCCGCGCGACCTGCGCGTCTCCGTCCAGCCGCCGCCCGCGGTGCGCGCCCTGCACGTGGTGCGCGACGGCCACCTGGAACTGCCCACGTACGACAAGGGCAGCGAGGTCGCCACCCGCAACGCCTACGGCGAGGCGCTGACCGCGCTCGGCACCGCACGCGGCGACGTGGTGGCGCTGGACGGCGAGGTGGGCGACTCCACCCGCACGCAGTTCTTCGCCAAGGAGCACCCCGACCGCTACTTCGAGCTCTACATCGCCGAGCAGCAGCTCGTGGCCGCCGCCGTGGGCATGGCGGCGCGCGGCTGGAAGCCGTACGCCGGGACGTTCGCCGCGTTCCTCACCCGCGCCCACGATTTCATCCGGATGGCCGCGGCCAGCGGCTCCGACATCAACCTGGTCGGCTCGCACGCCGGCGTGGCCATCGGCGAGGACGGGCCCTCGCAGATGGGCCTGGAGGACTTGGCGATGATCCGCGCGGTGCACGGCAGCACGGTGCTGTACCCGTGCGACGGCAACCAGGCGGCCCACCTGGTCGCCGAGCTGGCCGACCGGCCCGGCATCGGCTACCTGCGCACCTCGCGCGGTGAGACGCCGGTCATCTACGGGCCCGAGGAGACCTTCCCGGTGGGCGGCAGCAAGGTGCTGCGCTCCAGCGCCGAGGACCGGCTCACCATCGTCGCCGCCGGCGTGACCGTCCCCGAGGCGCTGTCCGCCGCCGACGCACTGGCCGGCGAGGGTATCGCCGCCCGGGTGATCGACCTGTACTCGGTCAAGCCCGTCGACCGGAACACCCTGCGCATCGCCGCGGACGAGACCGGCTGCCTGCTGACGGTGGAGGACCACCACGAGGAGGGCGGCATCGGCGACGCGGTACTGGACGCCTTCACGGACGGCCGCCCCCTGCCGCGGCTGGTCCGGCTCGCGGTCCGCACGATGCCCGGCTCGGCCACCCCCGCCGAGCAGCTGCGCGCCGCGGGCATCGACGCCGAGGCGATCGCCGCGGGCGCACGGCTGCTGGTCGAGCACGCCGTCGTGAGCTGATCCGGCCCGCGCCCGCCCCGAGGGTGCGCGCCCGGCGCATCCGAGAACCCGGAGAGGAGACGACCACGTGGCCAGCGAGGACGCGCGGACGGTGCGGGCCGGCGGGCGCGCAGTACCCGTGCACCGACCCGGCAAGGTCCTCTTCCCCGAGGAGGGGTGGACGAAGGCGGATCTCGCGGAGTACCACCGTGCCGTCGCGCCGTTCATGCTGCCCCACCTGCGCGGCCGTCCCCTGATGCTGGAGCGCTGCCCCGACGGGGTGAGCGGGCCACGGTTCATGCAGAAAGACACCCCGGACCACTACCCGGACTGGATCAGGCGGGTGACGGTGCCCAAGGAGGGCGGCACCGTCACGCACACCGTGTGCGACAGCGCCGCCACCCTGGTCTTCCTCGCCGACCAGGCCTGCCTCACCCTGCACCGCTGGCAGTCCCGGGAGCGCGACGTCGACCGCCCGGACCGGCTGGTGTTCGACCTCGACCCGCCGGACGACGACTTCGAGGCGGTGCGCGAGGCCGCCCGCCTCCTGCACGACTTCTTCGACGAGCTGCGGCTGCCGTCCGCGGCGATGACCACCGGCTCGCGGGGCCTGCACGTGCTCGTGCCGCTGGACGGCCGGGCCGACTTCGACGAGGTGCGCGACTTCGCCCGCGAGGCCGCGGACGCCCTGGCCCGCCGCCACCCCGAGCGCCTGACCACCGCGATGCGCAAGAAGGACCGCGGCGGCCGGCTCTACCTCGACATCCAGCGCAACGCCTACGCGCAGACCTCCGTCACACCCTGGACCGTGCGCGCCAAGCCCGGCGCACACGTGGCCGCGCCGGTCTCCTGGGAGCAGGTGGCCGACCCGGCCGTGGACGCCCGGCGGTGGACCATCGACAACGCCCTCGAACAGGCGCGCGCCAGGCCCTGGGCCGGCCTGCCGTCCAGCGGACGCGCCCTCGGCCCCGCCCGGCGCCGGCTGCGCGCCCGGCAGGGCTGAGGCGCGGAAGGAGCCCGGAGTGAACGGGGTGAGCAGGGGCCCGGCCGGGAGTGAGCCGCAGGCGCTGCGCTATGTGTACGCGGTGTGCCGTCCGTTCGCCGCGGCCCTCCAGGCCGAGCTCGCGGGCGTGGCCGGCGCGCCGCCCAGGACGCTGCGGCACGGCGACCTGGTGGCCGTGGTGGGGGCGGTCCCTGCCGCGGACTTCGCGGCCGGCGCGCTCTCCGCGCACCTCGCCGACCCGGACTGGCTCGCCGGGACCGTCCGCGCCCACCAGCGCGTCGTGGCCGCGCTCACCACCGTCACCAGCCCGCTGCCGGTGCGGCCGGTGACCGTCGTCCGTGACGACAGCGCCGTACGGGCCCTGCTGGAGGCCAGGGGCGGCTACTTCCGGCAGGCGCTCGACAGGCTGGACGGGGGCGTGGAGTGGGGCGTTCGGGTGTACGCGGAGCGCGCGGAGCGGGACGGCACCCGTGAGGAGGCGGACGAGCTGGGGCGGCGGCTGCACGAACGGCTCGCGGGCATGGCCCGCGAGTCGCGGCTGAGCCCGCCGGCCAGGCCGTGGTCGGTGCACGCGGGGCCGCCCGAGCTGGTCGGACCGGCCGGTGTGCTGGTCCTCGACGCCGCCTACCTCCTCGACCGGTCGGTCGCGGGCGAGTTCGTGGCCGAGGTGGACGCGGTGAAGGGCACGGTGCCCGGTCTCCGCGTCGAACTCACCGGTCCGTGGGCCGGCTACTCCTTCACGGAGCGCCCCTGACGGGGCGCGCGGTGCCGACGAGGGGTGCTTCCCGCTCCGTCGTGCGCGCAACGCCCTTGCGGCTGCGGCGGGCCGCCGGGCCCGGCCCCTTGCGGTCCCGTCTCCACCCAACGGCCGGTGGGACCCGGCCGCGCAGTTCCCCGCGCCCCTTCGTCCGGGCGCTTCGCGCCCCCGGCAGGGGCTCGGGGAACTGCGCGCTCGGCCACTGCCTGCCGGTGGTCGCGGCCACGACCGCAAGGGGCTGGGCCCGGCGGCCCGCCGCAGGGAGTGCCCCCAGGTCACAGCCCCGCCCCCGGTAGCGCTCCGCGCCCCGGAGGGGCGCTACTTACGGCACAGGATCTCGCCGTGCAGCATCGCGAACCAGCCGTCCGGGGCGGCGCCCCACTCGCGCCATGCCGCGGAGATCCGCCGGAGGTCCTCCTCGGTGGCGTGGCCGCCCCCCACCGCGCGGTCCGCGTACTCGGGGACCAGCGTGCGGTCCGCCCACAGCCCGCTCCACCAGGCGCGCTCCTCCGGAGTGCTGTAGCACCAGCTGCTCGCGGTGGAGACGATGTCCGTGAAGCCGGCCTGGAGCGCCCAGGAGCGGAGCCGGCGCCCGGCGTCCGGCTCGCCGCCGTTCGCGCGGGCCACCCGTCGGTAGACGTCCAGCCAGGTGTCCATGCCCTGGGACATCGGGTACCACGTCATGGACGCGTAGTCCCCGTCGCGCACGGCGACGTACCCTGTGGGCTTGCAGACCCGGCGCATCTCCCGCAGCGCCTGCACGGGGTCGCCGACGTGCTGGAGCACCTGGTGCGCGTGGACCACACAGAACGTGTCGTCCGGGAAGTCCAGAGCGTGCACGTCACCCGTCGTGAAGTCCACATTGGACAGCCCTCGCGCCCGGGCGGTCTCGCGCGCCCGCGCCAGCACGCCGGGCGCCCGGTCGAGACCGGTGACGTGCCCGTCGGGCACCAGCTCCGCCAGGTCGGCGGTGATGGTGCCGGGCCCGCAGCCGATGTCCAGGATCAGCATGTGGGGCTTGAGGGAGCCGAGCAGGTAGGCGGCGGAGTTGGCTGCGGTGCGCCAGGTGTGGGAGCGCAGCACCGACTCGTGGTGGCCGTGGGTGTAGACGGCGGTCTCCTCCGGCATGGCGGTTCTCCTTCCCTCAGCGGCTCGGGGCCCGGGTCGCTGGCTGTGTAGGAACGCCGGGCGCACGGCACCCCGGCGCCCCCGGGCGGCGCCGGGGCGAGCCGGGCGCCGGCGCCCCGCTGTTGCACAGCACGGTAAGGGGTCCACCCGAATATTGAGACCCGCGTCTTGCTATGTGGTCAGTCGGCCTGCTCGGCCGCCTGCCGGGGCGCGGGCCGCCCGGATGCCTCCCGCACCGCCAGCACACCCCGCACCGCGAAGGCCGCACCTGTCCCCAGAGCCGCGCCCACCAGCACGTCGCTCGGGTAGTGCACACCGGTGTAGACCCGGGACAGCGCCACCGCGGCGGCCACCGGGACCATGGCCGCGCCCCAGCGCCCCGACTCCAGCAGCACCCCGGTCGCGAAGGCCGCGGCGGACGCCGCGTGACCGGACGGGAAGGAGGTGGTCACGGGCTGCCGCTTCAGCCGCCGCACCAGCGGCACCGTGTCCAGCAGCGGGCGCGGCCGGCGCACCGAGCGCTTGCCCAGTGTGTTGATGGTGGTGGAGGCGAGCGCCAGCGAGGCCGCCCCCTGGACGGCGGCGCGGCGCGCCCGCGGCGCGCCGGTGGCGGCGAGCGCCGCCGCCACCCCGAACCAGAGCACTCCATGGTTGGCCGCCCGGCTCAGCCGCGGCAGCAGCCGGTCGCCCCCCGGCCAGTGGCGGCCGGCCACCGCCTCGAAGAGCCGCACGTCCACCGCGGTCAGCCCGCGGAGCAGCGCGGACCCGGCACCCGGCGCCGGAACTGCGGACCCGGCACCCACCGCCGGGAAATCTGCGTCACCGTACATCCCCACCCGGTACCCGATCCGGCGCCCGGCCATCCGTACGCCCGCGGAAACCGGCCGGACGCGTCAGGACGGACGCCCCACCGAGCCGGAGCGGTGCCGCGGCGTGCCGGAGCAGCGCCGTAATCCGTTTGGCCGGGCCGGGCGGGAGCGGCGAGAATACCCGCTCATGGGACACCTGGAGGCCGCGCACCTGGAGTACTGCCTGCCGGACGGGAGGGTGCTGCTCGGTGATGTCTCGTTCCGGGTCGGCGAGGGCTCCGCGGTGGCCCTCGTCGGACCGAACGGCGCCGGCAAGACCACCCTCCTGCGTCTGCTGTCCGGCGAGCTCAGACCGCACGGCGGCACGGTGACGGTCAGCGGCGGGCTCGGTGTGATGCCGCAGTTCGTCGGCTCCGTACGGGACGGGAGCACCGTCCGCGACCTGCTGGTGTCCGTCGCGTCCCCGCGCATCCGCACCGCGGTCGCCGCCGTCGACGCCGCCGAGCACGCCCTCATGACCGTCGACGACGAGGCCGCCCAGATGGGCTACGCCCAGGCGCTCGCCGACTGGTCCGAGGCGGACGGCTACGAGGCGGAGACCCTGTGGGACATCTGCACCACGGCCGCGCTGGGCATCTCCTACGACAAGGCCCGGTGGCGCGAGGTGCGCACCCTCAGCGGCGGCGAGCAGAAGCGACTCGTCCTGGAGGCCCTGCTGCGCGGCTCCGACGAGGTCCTGCTCCTCGACGAGCCGGACAACTACCTCGACGTGCCCGGCAAGCGCTGGCTGGAGGACCGGCTGGCCGAGACACGCAAGACCGTGCTCTTCGTCTCCCACGACCGGGAGCTGCTGGCCCGTGCCGCCCAGCGGATCGTCAGCGTCGAGCCGGGCCCGGCGGGCGCCGACGCCTGGGTGCACGGCGGCGGCTTCGCGACGTACCACGAGGCGCGCCGCGAGCGCTTCGCCCGCTTCGAGGAACTACGCCGCCGCTGGAACGAGAAGCACGCCCAGCTGAGGAAACTGGTGCTGACGCTCCGCCAGGCCGCGGAGAACAGCCCCGACATGGCCTCCCGGTACCGTGCCGCGCAGACGCGGCTGCGCAAGTTCGAGGAGGCGGGACCGCCGCCCGAGCCGCCACGTGAGCAGGACATCCACATGCGGCTCAAGGGCGGCCGCACCGGCGTACGCGCCGTCACCTGCGAGCGACTCGAACTCACCGGGCTGATGAAGCCGTTCGACCTGGAGGTCCACTACGGCGAACGGGTCGCCGTACTGGGCTCCAACGGGTCGGGCAAGTCCCACTTCCTGCGGCTGCTCGCGGGCGACGACGTGGCGCACACGGGCGCGTGGAAGCTGGGCGCACGCGTCGTACCCGGCCACTTCGCCCAGACCCACGCCCACCCCGAGCTCGCCGGCCGGACCCTGCTCGACATCCTCTGGAGGGAACACGCCAAGGACCGCGGGGCGGCCACCTCCCGGCTGCGCCGCTACGAGCTCACCGGGCAGGCGGAGCAGCCGTTCGACCGGCTCTCCGGCGGCCAGCAGGCCCGATTCCAGATCCTGCTGCTGGAACTGGCGGGAGCGACCGCCCTGTTGCTGGACGAGCCCACCGACAACCTGGACCTGGAGTCCGCGGAGGCGCTCCAGGAGGGCCTGGAGGCATTCGAGGGCACGGTCCTCGCGGTCACCCACGACCGCTGGTTCGCCCGCTCCTTCGACCGCTTCCTGGTCTTCGGCGGCGACGGCCGGGTCCGCGAGACCCACGAACCGGTCTGGGACGAACGCCGCGTGGAGCGCGCCCGCTAGAGCGCGCCCGTCGACCCGTCGACCCGTACCTGCAACCGTAGGCGGGTTCGCCCCCTTGCCCCGTGGGACCGCGGCCGTACGCCGTCGCCCCCCCCGGCCGGAGCGCGGTCCCGGGCCCCGGTCGGCCCTCCGCTCAGGCGGCAGGCTGTTCCTTCCACCGCAGCAGAGCGCCGAGGCCGCCGACCGGGATGTCGTCCTCACCGGCCGAGGCGACCGACAGGGCGGGGGCGCCCGTGACGGCGGCGGACCTGAGCAGCGCGTCGTCGGCACGCGCGGGCCATGGCTCCGGCTCGCCGAGCGGCTTGCTCTCGGTGCGGCGGACCGCTACCTGGTCCGGGTCCTCGCCCACCCAGACCCGGCGGTGCGCGTCGGGCCCGCCCGGTCGCAGCAGCAGCTCCGCGATACGGTGCTCCCTGGCCGCCTCCACCAGCGCGGGCACGCCCTCCACGGCGCCAGGGCGGCCCTCCTCGTCGGGGGTGCGGGCGGCGCGGAAGCGGTCCAGGTCCCGGGCGGCGCGCTCCCTGACGTGGTCGATGCGCAGCCGCTCCAGCTCCTCGTGCAGCAGCCGGCT
Source organism: Streptomyces sp. DSM 116793 (assembly GCF_057320905.1). Taxonomy (NCBI): domain Bacteria; kingdom Bacillati; phylum Actinomycetota; class Actinomycetes; order Kitasatosporales; family Streptomycetaceae; genus Streptomyces; species Streptomyces sp. DSM 116793. The sequence goes on from NZ_CM170494.1 coordinate 7,853,762, forward strand.
GCCGGCGCCGTGCGCGGCCTCCACCGCGATCTCGCGTACCTGGAGGGGCAGTTTGTCGTGCACGGAACGCCGCTCCCGGTCGTCGCCGACGAGGACGACCAGGTCCGCGCGGACCTCCTCCTGCTGCGCCGCGAGCGCCCGCGCGGTCTCCTCGGCGTTGTGCTCCCAGGTGTCCTCCACGCGGAGCTGGAAGTGCCGCTCCGACCAGTCGGCGCTGCGGGTGCGGTGGATGGGCCACTGCCGGCCCGCCACCTCGCCGGCCTGCTCGCTGCCGCGTGCGCCGCGCAGCTCGAACTCGGCGCCGCGCCGGTCCACGTACGCCACCAGGCAGAGCGGGTCCTCGCCCGCCAGGTCCAGCAGCGGGGCGGTGTGCGGCAGCGCCGCCCAGGTCACGGAGGTGGTCCCGGGTGCCGCGGCGAGCGGCGGGTCGAGCACCACCTCCCCGCCGGACGCGAACAGGGCCCGGCCCAGCGGCTCCGTGGAGTGCCGCATCTCCTCGAGCGCGCCGCGCACCGCCCGGGCGGTGGGTTCGTCCGTGCCCTGCTCCGCCAGCTGCCGGTGGACGTCCTGCGCGATCAGCGAGCGCTCCTCCGCCGTGGACTCGGAGTGGTGCGAGGTGTCCACGTAGACCGAGGCCCAGGGCCCAGGACGTTCGTACAGTGGCTGGAGAAAGGCGAGATCCATGACTGCCTCCTGGCGCCGTCTTCGTATGTGGTCGTGTGCCGCCGCGCGGGTACCCGAGGAGAGCACCACGACACGGCGACGGCTCCGTGCCGATCACCACACGCCGTACGAACCGAGCGACCACCGCACGAAGGGGTGCCACATGACCGGAGTCGACCCGGGGCGCCTGGACGACCAGCAGCTCATGAAGGAGCTGGAGGCGATCCACCGCACCCGTCACGACACGCTGCTGCACGGCTCGAACGACGCGTTGCGCGTCCACAACGAACGCATGGCGCAGTTGGAGGGCGAGTACCTGCGCCGCCATCCGCGCCGCCCCATCGCCCACGGCCGCACGCGCGCCGGCGCACGGGAGCGGGAGGCCGGCGGCGCCCGGCCCGGGGCCGCCGGCATCTGGTGAACGGCGAGCGGGCGGGCGCGGCCGTGGGCGTGCCCTGTGCACACCCACGGCCGCACCCACCCGCAAGGGGTGAGCCGCCCGGACCCGTCCGATCAGCTCAGCCGCTCAGCCGGTCCGGACGGCACGGGGGGAGGGTTCCGGAGGGCCCGTAAGCCCGTGCGGACCGGTGGCTCACACCATCGTCCGGCCGAACTCCCTCAGGAACGCCTCGCAGAAGGCCGGCAGGTCGGCCGGTTTCCGGCTGGTGACCAGCACGTTGTTGCCCTGGTCGCAGATCTGCACCTCCTGGTCGACCCAGGTGCCGCCGGCGTTCTCGATGTCGGTGCGCAGGCTCGGCCACGACGTCAGCGTCCGGCCGCGAACGACGTCCGCCTCCACCAGCGTCCAGGCGGCGTGGCAGATCGAGGCCACCGGCCGCCCCTGGGTGAAGAAGTCACTCACGAACGAGACCGCACGCTGGTCCATGCGCAGGAAGTCCGGGTTGGCCACGCCACCCGGCAGCACCAGACCGCCGAAGGAGTCGGCGGACACCTCGGAGACGACCTCGTCCACGGGGAACGTGTCGCCCTTGTCGAGGTGCTGGAACGCCTGCACACGGCCGGCCTTCGTCGAGATCAGCACGGGCTCGTCGCCGGCGTCCCGCACGGCCTGCCACGGCTCGGTGAGCTCGACCTGCTCGGCGCCTTCGGGAGCCACCAGAAACGCGATACGCATCAGAGGTCCTCACCTTTCATCGACTTCTCTTCGAGTCCCCTCGACGGCCGTCGAGCCGACTGCCCTCGACAGCCGTCGAGTTCGAGTGCCTCGATGGGCCGTTCCTCGATCGGACTCTTCTGTAGCCCCCCACAGCCCCCAGCCCCCCGTGCGCCCGCTGCCCACCGCGCAGCGCCCGGTGGTCAGCGGTCGACGCGGGGACCCGCCCGGTCGGACCCGCCTCTGGGCCGGCCCACGTCCCGCCGCCCGCGGCCGCCCGCGCGACTGATCTCCGCCAGCGTCGATCCGGGGTCCTCGGCGATGGCGAGGTCGCCCATGCTGATCACGCCGACCACCCGGCCGTCATCGACGACCGGCAGCCGCCGGACCGCGTGCTCGCGCATCAGCCCGGCGGCGACCAGGACCGATTCGTCGGGGCCGACCACCACGGGGTTGGGCGTGCACACCGCCCGGGTGCTCACCGTGAGCGGATCCGCGCCCTCCGCGACCGCACGCAGTGTGATGTCACGGTCCGTGAGCACCCCCAGCACATGGTGCCCGGACGCCACCAGGACGTCCCCGATCCCCTGTGCGCGCATCAACTGCGCCGCCTCGACGAGCGAGGCGTCCGGTGGGATCACGACGGCTCCAGTCGTCATGACGTCCCTCACGAAATCAGCCATGCCAGCGGCCCTTCTGCGTCCTTCGGCTGCGGCGGTGCGGTACGTCCCGTAGCCCTGGCCGCAGTACCCGGAGAACGCAGACTCATGCCTTTCCTCGGCGCTCGATCAGAGCCTCGGCCACCTCATGGGCGTTGGCGTACCTGACCTGGCCGGGCAGTACCTTCAGCGCCTCCACGAGTTCGTCGGGTGCGTGCCGGTCGCGCAGCACGCCCCGGAGCCGGCCGGGCTTGGCGGGGAACACGGAACGTCCCAGGTTCCGCGCCAGCTCGTAGTGGAGCGCGGCCACCTCTCCGGGGGCGCGCTGCGGGGTCACGGGGCCGCCCGCGACCTCCGGGTCGTCCTCGGCGAGGGGCTCAGGGTCGTGCCACTCCTCGATCCGGGTCGGGTGCCCGGACATCAGCAGCCCGCGGAGCTCGGCCTTCATCTCGTCGTCGCGGTGGACGCTGAGCCGGTCGCTGCCTCGTTGCATCGTCTGCCTCCAGATCCGCGGAAACGGACGTCCGTCGCGTACCCGGTGCGGCGCCCCGCGACACGACCGGCCGCCCATGACTTGCGCTCCCGGCGCACCCCCCTCGGTTTATCCAGTGTCGTCCAGGACACCCGCTGATTACCCCCTTTTCTGCAGATACCGCGGAAGGACAGGATCATGGCGTTTTTCGCCGTGTTCGTGCCGGTGGTCATGCTGGGTGTGATGGTGGCGCTCGGCCGCTACGAGGAGCTGATGCTGCCCCATGTGCACGGCGACGCCCACGCCCACGACGGCCCCGGCCGTCAGGCACCCTCCCCGGTAGACGCCGAGAAGGGGCCTTCCCCGGTACCCGCCCGTCAGGCACCTTCCCCGGCGCGCGCCCGTAACGGACGCTCCCCGAGGCACGCCCGGGCGGCGCACTCCGCGGCACACGGCGCGCACCGGGCGCACCGGGGACCCGGCCGCGGGGCACCCTCCCGGGCCGGGGCCGGGACGCACGACGCAGGCCCGGACGCCTGAGCGTGCCCGGCCTCGCCTGAGCCCAGGGGGGAGGTTTCGGGGCCGTCGCCCCCGGGCACAGGGAGACAAGTGCTTCGGACAGGAGGCACGTCCGTGGGAGCGGCGATCCGCGCCCCGGGTGTGTCCCCTGGCGCCGGCAGACGCACTCCCACGAAGACCCTTCATCCGTCTTCCTTGAGGGAGTGGCTACGCGCTATGCGAACCGACACCCGAGCGAAGCACCACCCGCACGATGACGCCCCCGACACGTCCGACGCGTTTCGGCGGCTGACCAAGCTGCCCGACGGCCCTGAGCGCGACGTGCTGCGCGACGAGGTGGTGGAGGCCTGGCTGCCCATGGCCGACCGGCTCGCCGGCCGCTTCCGCGGCCGCGGCGAGTCCTACGAGGATCTCCGTCAGGTCGCTGCCCTCGGCCTTGTGAAAGCCGTCGACCGGTACGACCCCGCGCGCGGCTGCGCCTTCGAGAGCTACGCCGTGCCGACGATCACGGGCGAGATCAAGCGGCACTTCCGCGACCACATGTGGACCCTGCACGTGCCGCGTCGTGTGCAGGATCTGCGCAACCGTGTCCGGTTCGCCTGCCAGGACCTGACCCAGTCCGTGTCCGGACGGCTGCCGAGCGTGGCCGAGATCGCCGAGCGGGCCGGCATGAGCGAGGAGGACGCCAGGATCGGCCTGGAGGCCCTGGACAGCTTCACCGCGCTCTCGCTCGACGCGGAACTGCCGGGCAGCGAGGACGGCTACGCGCTGCGCGACGCCCTCGGCTCGCTCGACCCTGCGCTGGACGTCGTCGTCGACCGCGAGGCCGTCAAGCCGCGGCTGCGGGCGCTGCCGGAGCGCGAGCGCGCCATTCTCTACATGCGGTTCTTCGGCGACATGACCCAGAGCCGGATCGCCGAGCAGCTCGGCATCTCGCAGATGCACGTCTCGCGGCTGATCAGCAGGAGCTGCGGGCGGCTGCGTGAGGACATCCTGCACGACCGGGGCATGCCGCAGGCCGCGTGATCCCTGCCGTACGTCTCCCGCGCCTCTTGTGGGGCGGCGCCCTGCGCGGGGCGCGGGAGCCGTGCGGTGCCCGAGGGCCGTACGGTGTGCGACGGCCACGCGATCCGCGGGAGTCGCGATCCGCGGGAGTCACGCGGTGTGCGACGGCCGTGCGTTCGGCCCCCCTCGCGGCGGCCGGTGGTCGGTCACGGCCGCAAGAGAGGGGCGGTTCTCGCCGGTGGCAGGCTCGGGGGCGCCGGGGTTGCTCGCGCAGGTCCCCGCGGGCCGCGCCCGACGCCGGCGCGTGCCGTCAGGTGTGGCGGAGCACGGCGAGGGCGATGTGCCGTGCCATGACGTCGACCGCCTGGGCCTCGGCCATGGAGAAGGCCGGCCGCGGGCCGCTGCGGAACAGCGTGAGCACGCCCTGGACGGCACCGTCCCTGCCGTCCGTCAGCGGAACGCACACCAGCGAGCTCACGTTCGCCCGCACCAGCACCGGGTCGCCGGACGAGTCCCGGCCGAACTCCTCCGGGTCCTCCGGGCGCACCTTGACCGCCATGGAGCCGCCCCGTGCGGCCTCCACGACCAGCGGGCACCCGGCGGGGTCCTGCTTCGCCAGGGACTCGGCGAGGGTGCCGGCGTCCTCCGGCCCCAGCACCGTGACCCGGCGCAGCCGCGCGGCACCCGCGTCCACCACCACCCAGTCCGCGAACCGGCCGTGCAGCACCTGTGCCGCCCGCGTGAGCAGGTCGTCGGGGCCCTCGCCGGCCGGGGCGCCGAGCAGGGCGGTGGTCATGCCGTCCAGCAGGTCGGTGAGGACCGCGTGACGGGTCGCCTCCGCGAGGTCGGGCAGTTGCCCGGCCGTGTCGGCCGCGGCGGCCGCGATGCCGTCGCGCAGCCCCGCCGTGCCGCGCGCGTCCGCGGGCTGGAGCACCACCAGCACCACGATCCGCGGCTCGTTGCTGGGCCGCAGCGCCGTCAGGGTGGCCCGCACCCGGGCCTCCGGATCGTGCTGCTGGCGTACCACGAGGCTGCGGTCGCCCTCACCGCGCGCCACCGCGGCCACCTGGGAGCGGAACGCGGCACGGTCCGCGTGCGCCAGGAAACCGGTCAGCGACCGGCCCGTCGCATAGCCCGCGCGGACACCGGTGAGCACGGTCGCCGCGAAGTTCATCCTGCGGACCACCGCCTCGCGGTCCACCAGCGCGACGGCCAGCGGGAACCGCTGGAACATCGCCCGCAGCAACTGCTGCTCCCCCCGGTCCCCGGCGGGCGCGGAGGGCGCCGGCGTGCCGCCGGTGACCAGGCGCTCGTACAGTGGCCACAAATGCCCGGCCGCATGGTCGAGCTCGAAGAGCGCCGCGTCGAGCACGGCACGGAGATCCCCTTCGGGAACGCTGCGAGCGGTCTTCAGCTCGGCGATACGGTGTACGAAGTCGGCGAGCTCCTCGCCGAACTCCTCGGTTTGTGCCATGGCTCGAACTTAGCTGGTGAATCGGTTTTCCGTGGATGACGGGGGGAAGGCGATCAAGAGAGGAGGCGACGTCATGCCGGACGCGGACAGCCTGGGGCCCGAGACCCCGGACTCCGCACTTCCGGGCCGCAGGCTCTCGGATCTCGCGGAGAAGGCGGTGGACTGCACCGCTGACTGCTGCGGTGCCAGCGCGACCGTCATCAGCGGCACGGGCGGCGAGCGCCCGTCCGCGGTCACCCATCCGGACCTGTCCGCCCTGGTCGCGGTGCAGCTCCGGTCGGGCAAGGGACCGATACCCACGGCCACCGAGCAGGGCAGGCCGGTGGACGCCGTCGATCTGCTCCGCGAGGAGCGCTGGCCGCTGTACCGGGCGGTCGCCCTGGACTCGGGAGTGCGCTCCAGCCTGACGCTGCCGTTCCGCCGCAATGGCCTCACCATCACCCTCAGCCTTTACAGCTTCCATGCCGGTGCGCTCTCGGCCGCCGACCGCGGCACCGCCCAGGCGCTCGGCGAACTCGCCGCCGGCGGCCTGGCCCGCGACCAGGCCTACCAATCGGCACTCGCCGAACTCGACCACATGGGTGCCGCGCTGCGCTCCCGACCGCTGGTCGATCAGGCGTGCGGCATCATCATGTACGTCCTGTCCTGCGACGCGGAGGCCGCCTTCGACGTCCTGCGCCGCATCTCCCAGGGTACGAACCGCAAGCTCACCGAGGTCGCCCAGCGGCTGGTGGACACCCGCGGGCACGGCCTGGAGAGGGAGCTGGCGTCCTTGGCACCCGATTCCGGCTCTGCTCCCGCTCCCGCTTCGGCTCCACCTCCTGCTCCTGCTCCGGAGGATCGCTGACGTCGGGGCCGCCCCGGTGAGAGCCGTCGGGGGGTGCGCCCGGCGGGTCCTGGACTTGCGTGGGCCGGCCCACCGCAGGCACCCGCCCACAGCGCCCGGCACCGTGGGTGGTTTCCGCCGGTGGCGGGTTGCACGGTGGCTCGTGAGGGGGCCGCACGGTGGCTGGTGGCGGGCCGCACGGCGCTGGTCGCGAGTCGCCTGGTGTCCGGTGGGCGGCCGGTGTGACAGTGCGGGGGTGTGCCGGGGCGCATGGTGTCCGGTGGGCGGGGTAGCCGGGCGGGGCCGCCGCGCCGGGGCACGGTGCCGGGTGCCGCGCTGCGGCGACTGTGGCGGGGCCGCGCGGCAGTGGCCGGCGGCGGTGTGTGGAGGTGTGTATGCGGACGGCGATCTCCGAGGGCCGTGGCACCGTGCGGCGGGGTCCGGGCCTTCCCGACCAGGCGCTCCCGGTGCTGCCCGAGCTGACCGCGGCCGTGGCCACCGCGGCGGCCCGGACGGTGGCGGAGCCGCCCGGCGGCGGCCAGGAACTGCTGGAGGCGGCAGCGGGCTACTGGACGCGCCGTGGCCTGTCCGCCACGCCCGGGGAGGTCGCCGCGGCCCCCGGTGCACCGCTCCTGCTGCTCGGGGTGACCGCGGCGCTGGGCGGCGACGTGCTGCTGCCGCGGCCGTGCTCCGCGTGGTGGGCGCCGCAGGCCCGGATGCTGGGCCGGGCCGTGTTCCCGGTGGCGACGCCCGCGGAGTGCGGCGGCGTTCCTGACCCGTACGCGCTGCTGGAGTCGGTGCGGCGGGTGCGTGCCGAGGGCGGCCGCCCCCGGGTGCTCGTGCTGTCCGTCGCCGACGACCCCACGGCCACCGTCCCCCCGCCCGAGGTGCTGCACGAGACCGTGGAGGCCGCGCTGGGGGAGGGCCTGCACATCGTGAGCGACGAGACCCTGCGTGACACCCTCCACCAGCCACCCCACCCCGACCGCACGGCGCCCCCGCCGCCGCAGCACGCGGAACGGGTGCCGTTGCACGCGGGCGGGGCGGGGGACGAGCGCGGGGCCGGTGCCACGCGTGGCGCGCCTGTCGGTGAGCCCCTGGACGGCGGGCCTGAGGACGCCTCCGTGGTGGTGAGCCCCGGGGAGATGGTCCCGGAGGGCGTCACCGTGATCGCCGACCTCGCCGGCGCGTTCCTGCCCGCCGGCTGGCCCGCCGCGGTGGCGCGCTTCGCGGACACGGAGACCGGACGTGCGCTGCGGGCCCGGGTCCTCGACGTGCTGACGGCGGTGGGCGGCCGGATCGGCGCGCCGGTGGCGGCGGCGGCCACGCTCGCGCTGACCGAGCCGGAGGAGGTGCGGGCCCGGCTGGCCGACGCGGCCCGGGTGCACGCGCGCGTGGCCGGCGCCGTGCACCGTATGGCCGGGTCCGTCGGCGTGCTGGCGCGTCCGCCGCAGGCGGGGCGCCACCTGTACGCGGACCTCGCACCGCTGCGCCCCGCGCTCGCGGCGCACGGCGTGCGGGACGCCCAGGAACTGGAGGACTTCCTCACCGCGCGGCTGGGCGCGCCGGCACCGGGCGGACACCGCTTCGGCGACGACCTCGCGGCCCTGCGCGTGCGGCTGTCCACGGGACCGCTGCTCGGCGCGACCCCGGAACACCGCGCGGCGACACTGACGGCGCGCGATCCCCTGGCCCTGCCCCACGTGGCGGTGGCCCTCGCCGCATTCGCCACAGCCTTCGGCGACCTCCGCAACGACACCCCACCCGAGCCATAGCCCCACCCCGCCGGCAGGGGCGCCGGGGCAAGGGGGTCAGGTCGCCACCGTCCCGAGGGGGCAGCTGGGGCGGTCGCGGGGCCACCGGTGGGTGGTGTCCGTGCCGGGGTGTAGCCGCGGGATGGCGCGCGTGAGGGCGCTGAGGGGGGCGCGGGGAACTGCGCGACCAGCTACGGCGAAAGGGGGTCAGGTCGCCACCGTCCCGAGGGGGCAGCCCGGACCGTCGCCGGGCCACCGGCAGGTGGCACCTGGTCAAGCGGCGCGCAGCCACACAGCGGCGCGCAGCCACACAGCGGCGCGCAGCCACACAGCGGCGCGCAGCCGCACAGCGGTGCGCAGCCGCACAGCAGCGCGCGCCAGCGCCCGAAAAGGGGCGCGGGGACTAAGCCCGCTCACCCCTCACACGCCGCACACGCCGCCACACCGCCGGCCCCGAACTGACCACCACCGTGAGGGCGACAGCCAGCACCACCCCCTCCCACGGCTCCGCGAACAGGGAGCCGCCGAGGATGCCGATGAGCTGGTACGTCACCGTCCACGCCACGCACGCCGTGACGTCACCACGGGCGAAGCGACGCAGCGGCATCCGCGCCAGCAGGCAGGCCAGCATCACGGGGATCCGGCCCGCCGGCACCAGCCGGGACAGCACCAGCACCGGCACCTCGTGCTCGGCCAGCCGGTCCTGCGCCTGCGCGAGCCGGTCCTCGGGGGCACGGGCACGGATCGCAGCCAGCCACCGGGAGCCGTTCCGCGACCCCATACCCCGCCGGCCCAGCCAGTACAGCGCGACATCGCCGAGGAACGCCGCGAGCGACGCCACCGCGAACACCGCCACCAGCGCGAACGGCGCCGTCTGGTGCAGCGCCACCACCCCCGCCGAGCTCACCAGCGCACCCGTGGGCACCACGGGCACCAGCGCGCCGATCAGCACCAGCAGGAACAGCGACGGATAACCGACCGCCTGCTGGGTGGACTCCGGCGGTACCGTCGCCACCGCGGACAGCATCAGCGGGCCACCTCCAGGCGGACGCTCTCCCCGTGCGCCGGACGGTGCACGGTCACCTCCGGCGCGCGCAGGGCGGCAAGCCGCTCGAACTCGGCGCCGGGGGAGTGGAACTCATGCGGCCGCACCGCATCCATCCCGATCGGCCAGTACGTGCCGTAGTGCACCGGTAGTGCGCTGCGCGGCGCAAGACGCGCGAGCGCCTCGGCCGCGCGCCCCGCATCCAGGTGCCCGGGACCGAGGTACGGCCCCCAGCCGCCGACCGGCAGCAGCGCCACGTCCACGTCCCCGACCGCCTCGGCCATGGTGTCGAAGAGCCCGGTGTCCCCGGCGAAGTACGTGCGCCCCGCGCCGCGGACGACATAGCCGAGCGCGGGCGAGCGCCGCGGGCCCAGCGGCAGCCGCCGCCCGTCGTGCAGGGCCGGCACGGCGCGTACCCGCAGCGGGCCGACGGCCAGCTCGTCGCCCGGCGCGACCTCCGTGAGCCGCAGCCGGGTCAGCCGGCGCAGCGCGGGCAGCGCACGGGGCGCGCCCCGGGGCACCAGGACCCTGGTGCCGGGCGCCAGCCGGGCGAGCGAGGGCACGTGCAGGTGGTCGGCGTGCAGATGGGACACCAGCACCAGGTCGGCGACGGCCGCCTCGGGAGGCGGCGGCGCTCCGCGGCGGCGCCGCAGGTGCCCGAGGCGGCGCGCGAACAGCGGGTCGGTCAGCACCCGCACGCCGGAGTCCTCCAGCGTGCAGGTCGCATGCCCCCACCAGGTGATCTCCACCGGCACCCCGCCGCCTCCCACTCCACCCGCGGACGCCCCGCGTCCACCTGCCCCGGCCGGCGTGCTCCGGCCGTGCGACTCCCCCTGAGCCTACGGGCTTCGGTAGGGTCGCCCCGAAGCCCGGGTGAGGGGCGGCTCGGGCGTGTGGGGAGGGGCACCGTGCCAGACGACGACAGCGCACCGGGCAGGCCGGAAGGATGCGGTGCGCCCGGGGGACCCGGCGAGTCCGGGGGGCCCGGCGACGAGCCGGCCGGGCCGCGGGCGTTACGCGTCACGGCCATCGCCAGCCTGACGCCGCTCGAGGAGCTGGACGCGGACCCGTTCCTCGTCGACTCGCGCAGCCAGCACGCGATGTGCGCGCGCTGGGCCGCCGAGCAGGGGTACGTGGTCACCCGCGAGCTGCTCGTGCACGGCCTGCGCGCCGACCACAGCGCACTGTGGACGGACGTCGACGCCGGGCTCGTCGACCTTTTCGTCGCGCCGAGCCGCCGCGTCCTGGAGCGAGCGCTGCGCTCCGTGGACGCCTTCACAGAGGAGTGCGCCCGCCGCGGCATCCGCGTCGAGACGGCGGGCCTCGCCGAACCCCGTTACAGCCCGCAGATGAAGGCCCGCGTACACCGCAGACTCTCCATGCCCACGGCGGGCTACGACGGCCGCTGAAGCCGCCCGCGGCGACGGTGACCCGGCCGCCGTGCGACCGCGCCGCGTCAGGACGGGGCTGCGCCCCGACCAGGGGCGCGGGGAACTGCGCGAGCCGCCACGACGAGACCGCCGGGTCGTCACCGGGCGAAAGGGGCGCTCTGAGTCGCACCCGGACCACCGGCCGTCGAGCCGTCCGAACCGTCCGAACAAGCGGTCGACCCGGGACAGCACGCGCACAGCGGCGGGAACGGCGCGCACACAGCGGCTGGGACGGCACGCGCACAGCACGCGCACAGCGGCTGGGACGGCGCGCACACAGCGGCCGGACGGCACGCGCACAGCGGACCGCGCGCGACCGCACGTGGGTACCGCTACCGTGCCGGGCATGACGACGGCAGACGTTCTGGACGAGGTGCCCGAACTCAGGCGGGCCGTCGAGGCGGTGTGCGCGGCGGCGCCGTCCGACGCCCGCCGGCGCCAGATCCGGGCGCACGCCCGCGAACTGGTACGCGCTCTGCAACACCCCGACCATCCGCTGACCGTGGCCGACGCCCTGGCCGACGTCCTCGCCCCGCCCTCCCTGCGGGCGTACGAACGGCTCGCGCTCGCGGGCGACCTGCGCGACCGGGGCGCCAAGCGCCCCACCAGCGAGGCGACGGCGATGGTGCGCTCAGGAGTCATGGTGCTCCTGCAACGCCGGCTCGGCCTGCCGGTGCACCATCTGCGGCGGCTGGCGGAACTGCCCCGCAAGGAGCCGGTCGACGCGGCCCGCGGCGAACGGCTCCGCGCCGGCCTCCAGACCCTCGCCGACCACATCGGCCGGCGCACCAAGTGGACCGCTGAGGGCGGGATCCTGACCCGCGGCTACCCGCGGTGGGTCAGGATGCTCGCGCTGGCCGGCGTGGTGCTGGACACCGGCGCCCGGGTCGGCGAGCTGTGCGCGATCCGCCTCGACGACCTCTCGCCCGCTCTGGACGAGGTCCGCCTCGTGCGCCGCCCGCAGAACGGCACGCCCGGCGTCCCGCCCGTCGTGGAGGTCCACCCGCTGCGCCGGACCACACGGACGGCACTGCACCGCTGGCTCCTCGTGCGCCGCCTGCTGATGACCGACGTGACGGGCGGCGCGGACCGGCTCTGGGTCTCCGTGCGGGGCAACCACGGCGGCCCTGCCGACGACGGAGCCGGGCCGCGGTACCGCCCCCCGGGCACCCCGCTCCAACCCCGCGGCGCCGCCCGGGCGTACACCGCGGCCGTGACCCGCGTGAACGCCGAACTCGCGGGCGAGCCCGGCTGGACCCCGCTGCCGGAACGCATGGAACAACTCCGCCGTGGCGTGACGTACCCAGGATCCCGCACCGCCCCGGCCGGGGACCCGGAACGCGCCGCGGTCCTGGCACACCGCCTGGAGAAGGCGGGCCGCCGGCTCGCCGCACCGCCCGCTCCCCGCGCCGCCGAGCCCGGTGCGCCGGTCGACGGCGCCACCGTCTCCGGCGTCCCCACCACCGCGTCCGCCGCTCGCTCCGCGGAACCCGTCGACCGGGCCGCGCGCGCCGAGGCCCGCCGCGTACTGCGCGAGGCCTGGCGGCTCGGCGCCACCCACCGCGCACAGCTCGCCGTGCTCGGCTCCGGAGGCCTGCCCGCCCTGGACGTCCCGCGCGCGGGCTTCGAACCCGAACTCCTCCGCGCCCTGGACCGGGCGGCACACTTCACCCCGCTCACGCCGCTCTGACGGCGCGTCCGGTGCGGCGGGGTCTTGCCGGGTGCGGCGGGGCAGGGCGGTCGGGTGTCCGCGTGCCGTCACGGTCGTGGCCGGGGTGGGGGAGGCCCCAGGGGAGCCCCGCGCCCGAGGGCAACCCCGCACCCGAGGGCAACCCCGCACCCGAGGGCAACCCCGCGCCCGAGGGGGCCCGCACCCGAGGGGGCCCGCACCCGCGAGATCCCGCCGACGATGACCGCCGCTCTGTCAGTCGTCGTTAACAGGCCCTTGCGCCCACTTGCCTCCTCACCACCCGCCCCCCACCGTGCCCTCCACCTCTGTTTCCGCCCACGCGCCCCCACCATCCGCCGCGCGCCCCGCCCGAGTCCGCCGTGCGCCCCGCACCGCGCCCTCGCACGACCCTCCGTGCCCCGGGGGAGTGCCGGCGCCTGGTTACGCTGGGGCGGGTCCGTCCGTGCGGGCGGGCCGCGACCTGCGGTGGGGGGACGCTGCGGGGGCGACGAGCGGGCCGGGCGGCGCGGGACGAGCGAGGGTGCGGGATGAGGGCGGGCGTGATCAGGGTGCGCTGGCGGCGGATCGGCAGTGCCGTGCTGCGGGTGATCGTGGTGTGGGCGGTCGCCACCGTCACCATGCTGGTGCTCGCGGGCATCCTGCCGGACTTCCGGCTCCAGTCCGCGCACGGTGACAGTGCCACCCGGATCGCCGTCACCGCGGCCTGCGGCGCGGGTGGCTTCGGACTGCTCTCCGCGCTGGTGTGGCCGCTGCTGGTGCGTGCGCTGCTGCTGGTGCCGGCGCTGGTGCTCGGGCTGCTGGTGTTCTTCCTGAACGGCTCGCTGCTGCTGCTCGCGCTGCGGCTGAACCCGTCGGGGCGGGGCGGAGCCGCGTGGGAGACCGCGGTCGTGGTGGCGGCGGCGATGTCGGCCGTGGCCTCGGCCACCGGCACGGCGCTCGCCGTCCGCGACGACGAGGCCTACCGCCGCCGGCTCTCCCGCCTCGCCGACCGCCGCCGCAGACGCAGCGGGGACGCCTGTCCGTACACTCCGGGCACCGTCTTCATCCAACTCGACGGCGTCGGTCACGACGTCCTCGTGGACGCTGTGCGCAGGGGCCTGATGCCCACCGTGGGCGGCTGGCTGGGCCGGCCGGGCGGCCCGGGGGCGGCCGGGGGAGGACCGGGCGGTGCCGAGGACGCCGTGGCGCCCAGCCACCGTCTGACGCCCTGGCGGACCGACTGGTCCAGCCAGACCGGCGCCAGCCAGCTCGGCATCCTGCACGGCACCAACCACGACGTGCCCGCCTTCCGCTGGTACGAGAAGGACAGCCGCGAGGTGATGGTCTGCAACCGCCCGAGCAGCGCCCATGAGCTCCAGCGCCGTGCCGTCGAGCGCACCGGTGACGCCGGTCTGCTGGCCGAGGACGGGGCCAGCCGGGGCAACCTCTTCGACGGCGGTGCCCGGCAGCTCGCACTGGTGCTGTCGATGGCGGCGCGGCGTGGTCCGCGCAACCGCTCGCGGGCCGGTTACTTCGCCTACTTCAGCGATCCGGCCAACGCGGTGCGCACCGCCGTCTCGTTCGCCGCCGAGGTCGTCCGTGAGCTGGTGCAGGCCACCCGGGCGCGGCTGCGGGGCGAGCGGCCGCGGGTGGGCCGCGGTGGGCTCTATCCGCTCATCCGGGCGTTCGCCACGGTCGTGGAACGGGACGTGGTGGTCGCCGCCGTGATCGGGGACCTGCTGGTGGGGCGTACCGCGATCTACGCCGATCTGGTCGCGTACGACGAGGTGGCGCACCACTCGGGGCCGCACAGCGGGGACGCCGTGAAGGTGCTCCGGCGGCTCGACCGTTCGCTGGCGCTGATCGGCAAGGCGGCGCGGCACGCGCCGCGGCCGTACCGGATCGTGGTCCTCTCCGATCACGGGCAGAGCCCCGGTGAGACGTTCCTCGGGCGGTACGGGCTGACGCTCGGGGAACTGGTGAGGGCGGGCTGCGGGCTGCCGGTGCCGCGGCGGGCCGCGGGGGCGCTGCGGATCGCCGGGCGGCGGGACGGAGCCCGGGGCGCGGAGGCGCGGAACGCCGCGCGGGCGGCGCTGCGCCGGCCGGTGGAGGAGGCCGCCGGGTGGCATCCGCACGGGCGCCGCTCGGACCCGGTGGTGCTGGCCTCCGGCAACCTGGGTCTGGTGTCGTTCCCGGACGTGCCGCACCGGATGACCCGCCAGGAGATCGACCGGAGGCATCCGGCGCTGCTGTCGATGCTCGCGGGGCATCCGGGTGTGGGGTTCGTGCTGGTCGCCGACGAGGTGCACGGCGGGGTGGTGCTGGGCGCGGGCGGTGCGGTGGTGCCGTTGGGCGCGCTGGATGCGGATCCGGGGCCGCTGGCGGGCTTCGGGCCGGGTGCGGTGGCGGCCGTGCGCCGTACGCATGCGTTCGAGCACACCGCCGACATCATGGTCAATTCCCGGTATGACCCGGTGAGCGGGGAGGTGCTGGCCCTCGAGGAGCAGATCGGTTCGCACGGTGGGCTCGGCGGTGCGCAGTCCCGGCCCTTCCTGCTGTCGCCCCTGGCATTCTCCGCACCGGTCGCGGACGGGGTGCCGCTGGTCGGTGCGGAGCAGGTGCACCGTGTGCTGCGGCGGTGGCTCGCGGAGGCCGGCGGGGCGGGGGGAGCGGTGGACGCCGGTGGCGTCCGGCCGCTGCCCGGGCAGCGGGACGCCGCTTCCGGGGTGCTGCCGCGGTGATGTTCCGGGGGTAGGCGGGTATCCGTGGCCGGTATGTGATCGGATGGGGCCGACGTAAGCTCTGCACCGTCTTGGAAAGGGAAATCCGCCGTGGCAACCACGCGTTCCGCACACACCGTCTGGGAAGGCAGCCTGATCGAGGGCAGGGGTGTGGTGACCTTCGACTCCTCGGACATGGGTGAGCAGCCCGTGACCTGGGCGTCCCGCGCCGAGGAGGCGAACGGCAAGACCAGCCCCGAGGAGCTGATCGCGGCGGCTCACTCGAGCTGCTTCTCGATGGCCCTCTCGCACGCCCTGGCCGGCGCGGGGACGCCCGCGGCGCGCCTGACGACCTCCGCCGACGTGACGTTCCAGCCGGGCACCGGCATCACCGGTATCCACCTGACGGTGGAAGGCCAGGTTCCGGGGATCGACAGCGCCGCGTTCGTGGCCGCGGCGGAGGGGGCCAAGGCCAACTGCCCGGTGAGCCAGGCGCTGGCCGGTACGACCATCACGCTGACGGCGAAGCTGGCCTGATCCGGCACCGGCGCCGGATCAGGTGGTGTTCCGGTGCCGGCGCGGTGCCCGTTCGTGTCGCGCTGCCGCGGCGCCCCCTCGGGGGTGCCGCGGCAGCGCTGTCTTCGGCGTTCGCCGTCTGCCGGCGGGCCGCGCGTCGCTCGGGGGCTGTGGGAGGGGGAGTCGGAGGGCGTCCCGGACCGCGGTCCTGTGGTGGGTTCGGCACCGCCGGCCTCCTCGGCCTCCGGCCTCCGGCCCCTGGGCTTCTGGCTTCTGGCTTCGGGCCTAAGCCCAGGGGCCCCGTCCCGAAGGCTTCTGCCCGGCGCCTGCGGACTTTACCGTCGTCGATTCGGGTACTCGACCCCTGGCCAGCCGGTGCTTGACAAGAGGGCACTCAAGTTTTGTGCTGGAGTATGGAAGAACCCGGGTCGGCGGAAGGGGACGGACATGGCACGCGCGGTCGGGATCGACCTCGGCACGACCAACTCGGTGGTCGCGGTCCTGGAGGGCGGCGAGCCGACGGTGGTGGCGAACGCGGAGGGCGCCAGGACCACCCCGTCCGTGATCGCCTTCGGGAAGAACGGCGACGTGCTGGTGGGTGAGGTCGCCAAGCGGCAGGCGGTCACCAACGTGGACCGCACGGCACGCTCCGTGAAGCGGCACATGGGCGAGGCGGACTGGCGCTTCCCCGCCCAGGGCGACATCGACGGCTCCCGGTACACGGCCCAGGAGCTGTCCGCGCGGGTCCTGCAGAAGCTGAAGCGGGACACGGAGTCCTACCTCGGTGAGGACGTCACGGACGCGGTGGTCACCGTGCCGGCGTACTTCGACGACGCCCAGCGGCAGGCCACCAAGGAGGCCGGCGAGATCGCGGGGCTGAACGTCCTGCGGATCATCAACGAGCCGACCGCGGCGGCGCTCGCGTACGGCCTGGACCGCGGGGACGAGCAGACCGTCCTCGTCTTCGACCTCGGCGGGGGTACCTTCGACGTCTCGCTGCTGGAGATCGGCGAGGGCGTCATCGAGGTGAAGGCCACCAACGGCGACACCCACCTCGGCGGTGACGACTGGGACCAGCGGGTCGTCGACCACCTGGTGAAGCAGTTCAAGAACGGGTACGGCATCGACCTCGCCCAGGACAGGATGGCGCTCCAGCGGCTCCGTGAGGCCGCGGAGAAGGCGAAGATCGAGCTGTCCTCGTCCACCGAGACGACCATCAACCTGCCGTACATCACGGCCTCCGCCGAGGGTCCGCTGCACCTGGACGAGCGGCTGACCCGCGCCCAGTTCCAGGAGCTCACCGCCGACCTGCTCGAGCGCACCAAGAAGCCGTTCCACCAGGCCATGGACGATGCCGGGATCGAGCTGTCCAAGGTCGACCACGTGATCCTCGTCGGCGGCTCCACCCGGATGCCCGCGGTGACGGACCTGGTCAAGGAGCTGACCGGCAAGGACCCGCACAAGGGCGTCAACCCCGACGAGGTGGTCGCCGTGGGCGCGGCACTCCAGGCGGGTGTGATCCGCGGTGACGTCAAGGACGTACTGCTGCTCGACGTGACCCCGCTGTCCCTGGGCATCGAGACCAAGGGCGGCATCATGACGAAGCTGATCGAGCGGAACACCACGATCCCCACCAAGCGCTCGGAGATCTTCACCACGGCCGCCGACAACCAGCCGTCCGTCGGTATCCAGGTCTTCCAGGGCGAGCGGGACATCGCCGCGTACAACAAGAAGCTCGGCGTCTTCGACCTCACCGGCCTGCCGCCGGCGCCCCGGGGGGTGCCGCAGATCGAGGTGACCTTCGACATCGACGCCAACGGGATCATGCACGTCTACGCGAAGGACCTCGCGACCGGCCGGGAGCAGAAGATGACCGTCACCGGCGGCTCCGCGCTGCCGAAGGACGACATCGACCGCATGGTGCGGGACGCCGAGGAGTACGCGGAGGAGGACCGCAGGCGCCGGGAGAGCGCCGAGACCCGCAACCAGGCGGAGCAGCTCGTCTACCAGACGGAGCGGTTCCTCGCGGACAACCCCGAGCGGGTGCCCGCGGACACCAGGAGCGAGGTGGAGTCGGCCATCGGCGACGTCAAGCGCCTGCTGGACGCGGACCCGTCCGACACCAACACCGAGCAGCTGCGCACCAGCGCCGAGCGACTGGCCGCCGTCAGCCAGAAGATGGGGCAGGCCATGTACGCGGGGACCGAGGGTCCCGCGGGCGGCGAGGGCGCGCAGGGCGCCGGCTCCGCGCAGCAGGGCGGCGCGGGGGCAGGCGGCCAGGGCGGCCAGGGTTCCGAGGACGTGGTCGACGCGGAGATCGTGGACGACGACGAGCGGGACCGGCGCGGCGGGGCCGGGGCGGCCTGACGGTCGTGGCGGCTGACCGGGTGGCCTATGGCCGTGGCGGCTGGGCGGGTGGCCCGACGATCGCCCCGGCCTGGTCGCGCGCCGGCCGCGCGGTGGTCAGGGCGTCCGGGCGTGCAGGTGGGCGGCCGTCTCCGGATCGGCGGGCAGCAGGGTCTCGATGGCCAGCTCGGCGACGGTGACGTCCATGGGGGTGTTGAACGTGGCGATCGAGGACACGAACGACAGCACCCGGCCGTCGTGCGCGAGGTGCAGCGGCAGCGCGAAGGGCGCAGGTGCGCCCTCGTCGGTGGTCCGTGGCTGCGGTGCCTCCTCGCCGGCGGTGTCGGGGGCCGGGTAGCCGGCCACCTCCTCGTACAGCGCGCGCAGGGCGGGGGAGCGGTGCAGGGCGAGCTGGCGCTCCATCTGGGCCAGCAGGTGGCCGCGCCACTCGGCCAGATTGCGGATGCGCGGGGCCAGGCCGCGGGGGTGCAGGGTCAGGCGCATGGTGTTCACGGGCGGTGTGAGCAGTTCCCCGGCGATGCCGTCGAGCAGCGGGGCGAGGCCGTGGTTGGCGGCGAGCACGGTGTAGGTCGCGTCCACGACGAGCGCCGGGTAGGGCTCGTAGCCGCGCAGCATCGTCTCGATGCCCGTCCTGAGCGTGGACAGGGCGGGGCCGTCGAGGGGTGTCTCGGGGAAGCGGGGGGCGTAACCCGCCGCGAGGAGCAGCGCGTTCCGCTCCCGCACGGGCACGTCCAGGTGCTCGGCGAGCCGCAGTACGAGTTCCTCGCTGGGCCGGGACCTGCCGGTCTCGACGAAGCTGATGTGCCGTGCCGAGGAGCCGGCGCGCAGGGCCAGCTCCAGCTGGCTCACCCGTCGCCGGGTGCGCCAGTCGCGCAGCAGCGGGCCGACGCCCCGCGCGGGCGGGGCGGTTCGGGAGCGGGGGGCCGCGGCGGTGGTCATGGAAAGACGGTAGACGACGCACCGGGCGGGGCGGCGGCCTTCCGCGGGCTCGGGGCGGCTGTGGCTGTGGCACGCTGGAATGAGTGTCGCCGAGACACGCTGGAATGAGCGTCGCCGAGACACGCTGGGACGAGCGTCGTCGAGAGAGGACACAGGCATGGCCGTCGCACCGCTGGCGCAGGAGGACATCGCCGACCGGCTGCACGAACTGCCGGGCTGGACGCTGGACGGCGACCGGCTGGCCCGTTCCTACCGGCTCGGCTCGCACTTCGCGGCCACCGCGATGGTCGTGCACATCGCCCAGGTGCAGGAGGAGCTGGGCCACCACGCGGAGCTGACGCTCGGCTACAACACCGTGGGCCTGACGGTGAACACCCACAGCGTGGGCGGCGCCGTCACCGCACTCGACTTCCGCCTGGCCCACCGTGTCGAGGAACTCTCCGCGGTGCACGGCGCGCACTGACCCCCCCACGCCGCTGACTCCGCACGGCGCTCCCGAACGCGCTCCCTCACCCGTCCCCGTCCCCGCACTCAGCCCCCTGCGCATCGCGCGCTCCACGGGCGAGTAGGCGCCGTCGGGGCGGTCGAGCCGGTACGGCTGGGCGGGGTGCAGCGGCGGCTGGGCCATGAAGCGGGGCCGGCTGCCGTGGTGCGGCCGGGGTCGCGGGCACCGGGAACGGGTGGCACAGGTAGACGTCGCCGGGGTGGCCGGTGGCCGGTCGGGGCCGGTCGCCTCGGGGCCGGTCGCCGGGGGCGCGGGCCGTTGGGGGCCCGCAGGCACGAGGGGCCCGCGGGCCGCTGCGACCGGCCGGTGGGGCGTGCCTCAGTTGCCGTTCACGAACTGCTGGGCGAGCTGGTTGCCGAGGGTGACCGCGGCGCTGTGGCTCTCGATGGGGGAGACCTGGGAGTTCTTGAAGAGGATGTACGTCACGCCGGAGTCGGCGCCGCCGGTCTCCGGGTCGGGGTCGATGCCGAGTGCGGAGGCGGTGGCGTAGGAGGCCTCGCCGATGATGGCGGTGGGGCCGGTGTCGCCCACCACCGCGTACTCGACCTTGTTGTTGTAGATCACGGCGACCACGCCGCCGCCCCTGATCCCGGCGTTCTGGTAGTTCCAGGTGCCGCTGGCGCTGGGCACCACCACGTACGGCAGCTGGGCGGCGGTCAGGGGCTGGTCGTTCGAGGTGTGGAAGGCGGTGTCGTCCTGGAACCAGGGGTCGGTGTCGCCGTTGCACTCGGCGGTGACCCTGCCGTCGCAGTCGATGTCCATGTCGGCCTTCCAGAACACCGCGCCGTTCGCGCCGCAGACGGGGATGGTGGCGCTGGTCTCCTCGTCGGTGCGGTACTTGCCGTTGGAGATCTGGCTGCAGTTCTGCACCTTCGCCAGCAGGGCGGAGGCGCTGACCGAGCCCTCCTTCACGCTGGGGGCGGCGTGTGCCGCGACGGCCGTGTGGGCGGCGGGGCGGGCGGGGGCGGCGAGCGCGGGGAGGGCGGCGGTGGACAGCAGGGCGGCGCCTGCGGCGGCGGCCAGCGTCAGTGTGCGAGCACGCATGGTGGGGGGTGCACCCTTCTGTTAGGAAAGTTTCCTTACGGGAGTCCGCCCAATCTGACGCGCCCGACATGAGCGCGTCAAGACTCCGGGCCGTGATCGTCCGGAGCGTTGCCGGACCGGGGCGCACCCCGTGGCCGGGCCCATGCGAAAGGCCGCCGCCGCACCGGGGGTGCGACGGCGGCCCGTGCCGTCAGGGGTGGCCGAGATCAGGCCATGATCAGGTCATGTTGAACGTCGCCGGGTCGCCGCCGAGGCGACGGTCCTCGTTGAGCGCGCTGATCGCGGCCAGGTCCTCGGTGTCCAGCTCGAAGCTGAAGACGTCGATGTTCTCCCTGATCCGGGAGGGCGTCACCGACTTCGGGATGACGACGTTGCCGAGCTGGACGTGCCAGCGCAGCACGACCTGCGCCGGG
Source organism: Streptomyces sp. DSM 116793 (assembly GCF_057320905.1). Taxonomy (NCBI): domain Bacteria; kingdom Bacillati; phylum Actinomycetota; class Actinomycetes; order Kitasatosporales; family Streptomycetaceae; genus Streptomyces; species Streptomyces sp. DSM 116793. The sequence continues at coordinate 7,874,896 of NZ_CM170494.1, forward strand.
GTCCTGCCGTGCTTCTGCGCGATCACCGCGAGCGCGGGCACGTCCAGCAGGCCCTTGCCCTGGCCCAGCGGCGACCAGGCCTCCGTGGTGATGCCCTGCTCGGCGTGGAACTCGCGGGCCTCGCGCTGCGGGAACTGCGGGTGCAGCTCGATCTGGTTCACCGCGGGGATCACGGACGTCTCGTCGAGCAGCCGCCGCAGGTGCTCGGGCAGGAAGTTGGAGACACCGATCGACCTGGCCCGGCCGTCCGCGTGGAGCTTCTCGAAGGCCTTGTACGTCTCGACGTACTTGTCCTGGGCCGGCACCGGCCAGTGGATCAGGTACAGGTCGACGTAGTCGAGCCCCAGCTTCTCCAGGGAGGCGTCGAACGCGCGCAGCGTGGTGTCGTACCCCTGGTCGCCGTTCCACAGCTTGGTGGTGACGAAGAGCTCCTCGCGCGGCACGCCGGACTCGGCGATGGCACGGCCGGTGCCCTTCTCGTTGCCGTAGACGGCGGCCGTGTCGATGCTGCGGTACCCGGCCTCCAGCGCCGTGCCCACCGCTCGCACGGCCTCGTCGTCGGGCACCTGCCAGACACCGAAACCGAGCTGGGGCATCTCGACGCCGTTGTTCAGGATGATCGGGGGGACCTTGCTCACGAGCTCTCGATCCTTCATTCGTCGGTTGGGTGCTCATCCATGGAACGAGCGGCGCCGCGCCCCGCATTCCTGGCGTCGGCACACCCGCGTCCTCGGGGCGGATTCCGGCCACCGGATGGCGGGCGGGAGGCCACGGTACGGACCTCGCCGGGTCCAGGGTACGGACCCATGTGAGGGGAGTCGGCACGGGCCCTCGCGGGCGGCCGGATCACGGATACAGCGCTTCGACCTCGGCCGCGTACGCCTGCTCGATCGCCTTCCGCTTCAGCTTCAGCGACGGCGTGAGCAGCCCGTGCTCCTCCGTGAACTGGTGGGCCAGGATCCGGAAGGTGCGGATGGACTCCGCCTGGGACACCAGGGTGTTCGCCGCCACCACGGCGCGCCGCACCTCGGTCTCCAGTTCCGGGTCGCGCACCAGCTCGGCCGCCGCGGGCATCGGCTTGCCGCGCATATCGAGCCAGTGCTCCACGGCCTCGGTATCCAGCGTGACCAGCGCCGCGATGTACGGACGGTCGTTGCCGACCACGATGCACTGCGCGACCAGCGGATGCTCCCGCACCCGCTCCTCCAACTGTGCGGGCTGGACGCTCTTGCCGCCGGAGGTGACCAGGATCTCCTTCTTGCGGCCGGTGATGGTGAGGTAGCCGTCCTCGTCGAGCGAGCCCAGGTCACCGGTGGCCAGCCAGCCGTCGTGCAGAGTCTGGTCGGTCGCCTTGGGATCGTTCAGGTATCCCTGGAAGACGTGCCCGCCGCGCAGCCACACCTCGCCGTCGTCCGCGATGTGCACCGTGGTGCCGGGGATAGCCCTGCCGACCGTGCCGAACCGGGTCTGCTCGGGCGGGTTGGCGGCGGCGGCCGCGGTGGACTCGGTGAGGCCGTAGCCCTCGTAGATGGTGACGCCCGCGCCGGCGAAGAACAGCCCGAGCCGCCGGTCCATCCCCGAGCCGCCGGACACCGCGTGCCGCATTCGGCCGCCCAGCGCGTCGCGCATCTTCGAGTAGACCAGTTTGTCGAAGACCTGGTGCTGCATCCGCAGTGCCGCGGATGGCCCGGGGCCGGTGCCGAAGGCCTTGGCCTCCATCGCGTCCGCGTGCCGCACCGCCACCTCGACGGCCTTGTCGAACGGGCCGGCCTTGCCCTCGCGCTCGGCCTTGCGGCGTGCGGCGTTGAAGACCTTCTCGAAGATGTACGGCACGGCCAGGATGAACGTCGGCCGGAACACCGCCAGGTCCGGCAGCAGGGCCGTCGCGCTCATGTTCGGCTGGTGGCCGAGCTTCACCCTGCCGCGGATCGCCGCGACCTCCACCATGCGTCCGAAGACGTGCGCGAGCGGCAGGAAGAGCAAGGTGGCCGCCGTGTCCTTCCGCCTGGAGCGGAACATCGGCTTCCAGCGTTCGAGCACTGTGTCCGCCTCGAACATGAAGTTCGCGTGGCTGATCACACATCCCTTGGGGCGGCCGGTGGTGCCCGAGGTGTAGATCACGGTCGCGATCGAGTCCGGGGTGACCGCCTGCCGGTGGCGGACCACCACGTCGTCGTCCAGGTGCGCCCCCGCGTCGTACAGCTCCTGCACGGCGCCCGCGTCCAGCTGCCACAGGCGGCGCAACTGCGGCAGCCGGTCTATGACCGAGCCGACCGTCATCGCGTGGTCCTCGTGCTCGACCATCGCGGCGGACACCTGCGCGTCGTGCAGCATCCAGCAGACCTGCTCGGCCGACGACGTCGGGTAGACGGGCACCACCTGGGCGCCGATCGTCCAGAAGGCGAAGTCGAAGAGGGTCCACTCGTAGCGGGTACGGCACATGATCGCCACGCGGTCGCCGAACCGGACGCCCTGGGCCAGCAGCCCCTTGGCGAGGGCCAGCACCTCGTCGCGGAACTCGGCCGCGGTCACGTCGTTCCAGTGGCCGTCGTCGTCCTTGCGGCCCATGATGACGGCCTGCGGATCATCTTGGGCATGCTCGAAGATCACGTCGGCCAGGCCGCCGGTCGGCGGCGGCAGAATGTCCAGGGGAGGGGAGGTGAACTCGCGCAATGGTGCTCCTTGTGGCGCTCCGCACAGCGCCGGTGACGGTACCCCACCACGGGCCCCCGGCGGGAGGGGTGTCTTCTCGTGGGGTCCGTGGTGTATGCACAGGTCAGCCCGGTCAAATGCGGCCACAAGCGGAGGGCTGGGACAGATTCACTTACGACACCGTAAGTTTCGGACCCGTAATCTCCACTGAATCTGTACTGGCCGGTCACGGCCGGTTCGCCCCGATTCCAGGTCGCCGGCCGGCCCCTGCGGTCCACCGTGGCGCCGCCGCGCCGGGCTCCGGCCGCCCGTCCCGCACCGGGACGAGCCCCGGCGCGCCGGCCGGCCACCGCGGCCGGCGCCCGCCGCGTAGGGCCACGACGCGAGGGTGGCCCGCAGCACCTGCCCCGGCCGCGTCCCGCAGCACCTGCCCCGGCCGCGTCCCGCACGCGGCTCGGCGGCCCGCGCGCCGTGCGGCACGTGGCGACGGCACCCTTCACGGCCCAGGTGAAGCGGCTGGCCTGTCCGGTGCCGCGCGTTGACGGCGCGGGCGGTGCGGCGCCTGGGTCCGGGCCGCGCCCACGTCCGTCCGCGGGCCGGCGACGGCTACCGCGCCGCGCGGTGCAACCGGTCCCCGCCCGCCAGGATCGCCGCCGCCAGCGCGTCCGCCGCGCCCTGGGCCGAGCCGGGGCGGCGGCCGTGCAGCAGGACGAAGTCGACATCGCCCAGGTCGGGCAGGTCCGCCCGGTCCGGGACCGGGGCGAGGCCCGGCGGGATCAGGCCGCGGGAGTGCGCCATCACGCCCAGCCCCGCACGGGCCGCGGCGATCAGCCCGCTGAGGCTGCCGCTGGTGCAGGCGATGCGCCATGGCCGGCCCTGCCGCTCCAGCGCCTCCAGCGCGCGGGCGCGGGTGATGCCGGGCGGTGGATAGATGATCAGCGGCACCGGGCGGTCCGGGTCCAGGCGCAGCCGCTCCGCGCCGATCCACACCAGCCGGTCGTGCCAGACCGTCTCGCCGCGCGGGCCGTGCGGCCGCCGCTTGGCCAGCACCAGGTCCAGCTTGCCCGCGGCCAGCTGCTCGTGCAGCGTCCCGGACAGTTCCACCGTCAGCTCCAGGTCCACATCGGGGTGCTCGTGCCGGAAGGCCTCCAGGATGTCGGTCAGGCGGGTGAGGACGAAGTCCTCCGACGCGCCGAACCGGAGTCGGCCGCGCAGCCGGGTGCCCGCGAAGAACGCGGCTGCCTGATCGTGCACCTCCAGGATGCGACGGGCGAAACCGAGCATCGCCTCGCCGTCCTCGGTCAGCTCCACCGCATGCGTGTCCCGCAGGAAGAGCTGCCGTCCCGCCGCGGCCTCCAGCCGCCGGACGTGCTGGCTGACGGTCGACTGGCGCAGGCCGAGCCGTCGGGCGGCCCGGGTGAAGCTGAGGGTCTGGGCCACTGCCAGGAAGGTACGAAGCTGCGAGGGGTCGTACACGGGACGACCTTAGAGCGTCGGCCCCGGCCGTGGTGATCGGGGTCATCCCGCTCCCGGGTGTGCGGGTGGGGCCGCCGGTGACCCGACGCGACGGGGCTCCCCCTTCGAGGCGGGGCCACGCACCGCCGCACCCCTGCACGGGCGCCCGAGTTGCTCGGTTTACCCGGAAAGTACCCACTTGATATCACGCATCGCGATCGCAGTCAGTTCTGTATGCCGGATTCCCGATCACCATGATCAGGGGGATGATGGAGAGGGCACGATCCGAGCCCGAGTGGCGCGGATCGTGCCTGCGCAAGCGGCCGGGAACACCACACGGCCGGGCACCACATCTCACGTACGAGGAGCGCATGCTCAAGCGCCTGACCTGGCCCTCCTGGCTGCCGGTCGACCCCTACATCCTGCTGTTGCTCGCCACCGTCGCGGTCGCGGCGCTGCTGCCGGCCCGCGGCGCCGCCGCAGACGGCGCGTCCTTCGCCTCCACGGCCGCGGTGGCCCTGCTGTTCTTCCTCTACGGCGCGCGCCTGTCCACCCGGGAGGCGCTGCGCGGCCTGGCCCACTGGCGGCTCCATGTCACCGTCCTGGCCTGCACGTTCGTCCTCTTCCCGGTGCTCGGCCTGGCCGCCCGGGGGCTGGTGCCGTATGTGCTGACGCCCGCGCTCTACAGCGGTTTTCTGTTCCTGACGCTGGTGCCGTCCACCATCCAGTCGTCCATCGCCTTCACCTCGATCGCGCGCGGAAACGTCCCTGCAGCGATCTGCGCGGGCTCCTTCTCCTCGCTGGCCGGCATCGTCCTCACGCCGCTGCTCGCCGCGGGGCTGCTGCGCGGCAGCGGCTTCACGGGCTTCTCGGGCGGGGCGCTGGCGCAGATCGTGCTGCAACTCCTGGTGCCGTTCCTGGCCGGGCAGCTGCTGCGCCGCTGGACCGGCGCGTTCATACTGCGGCACAAGCGCGTCCTCGGCCTGGTGGACCGCGGCTCCATCCTGCTCGTCGTCTACACCGCGTTCAGCGAGGGCATGGTGCGCGGCATCTGGCACCAGGTCACCGTCGTGCGGCTGGTGGCCCTGCTCGGCGTGGAGGCGGTGCTGCTCGCCGTGATGCTGGCCGCCACCTGGTACGGGAGCCGGCGGCTCGGCTTCGACCGCGCCGACCGGATCGCGATCCAGTTCGCCGGGTCGAAGAAGTCCCTGGCCTCCGGTCTGCCCATGGCCAGCGTGCTCTTCGGCGCGCAGGCCTCGCTGGCGGTGCTGCCGCTGATGCTCTTCCACCAGATGCAGCTGATGGTGTGCGCCGTCATCGCACGGCGGCGCGCCCAGGACCCGCAGCCCCCGGCGTCCGGGCAGCCGGCGGACCGGGCCCAGGAGGCCGGGGAGCCGGTGTCCGGCGGCCCGGCGTCCCGGGACCTGGCCGCGGGCCCCGGAGCGAGGGCTGCGCGGCACAGCGTCAGCGCCGTCCGCTGACCCGGTCCAGCGGCAGCCACAGCACCAGGTCGTGGTCCCACGGCCCGTGGGACCCGGCCGCCGGCTGCCCGGCGCCGAGCGCGGTCAGCTGCGTGTCGCCGAGCCCCGTCGCCCAGACGCGCACGTCGTCGATCGCGCCGGTGAAGAAGGCCCTGCTGTCCATCCGCTGGCCGACGTGGACGCCGAACGGTGAGTTGCGGCTCACCGAGCCCGGCACGTCGGGCCCGCTCGTCGCGGTGAGGTCCACCGCCAGCGTCAGCCTCCCGCCGCTGCGGCGCAGCGCGAGGTGGTGCCAGCGGCCGTCGTTGTACGCGCCCGTGACGCGCACGTACGCCGTCGCGGGCGGGCGGGCGCCGTCGCGGGTGGTGATCAGTCCGGTGATGCGGTTCGACGCGGGCTCGGCGCGCAGCCACACCTGCGGCTGGGTGTCCCCTATGCCGCCCATCCACAGCAGCGGCTGCTCCCCGGTGGTGGCGGTGTAGCGGAACCACAGCGACGCCGTGAAGTCCCGGGTGCCGAGCCGCAGGTCCTCGCGGAACGGCAGCCGTACGGCGTCGTCGGCGCCGTCGAAGGACAGTGCGCCGCCGAGCGGCCCGCGGGTCTGCCGGGGGCCGCCGAGCACGTTCGCGGGCGGTTCGCCCGGGGCCGCGTCGGCGGTGGTCGGGTAGCGGCCCTGCCGCGGGGCGAGCCAGTCGCGTGTGAAGCGGGCGAACCGGATCTCGTCCCGGGCGTCCACCGCCCCGCCCTCGTACAGCAGCCCGATGGTGCCGTCCCGGGCCCCCACGAGGTCGGAGTAGCCGGACCAGTCGGTGGTGACGACGGTGCCGCGGTCCACACCGTCCCAGGTGCGGCCGCCGTCCCAGGAGGAGCGGACCATCATCGTCCTGCGCCGGTCGGGGTCGGCCGGGCAGGACATCAGCAGGTGGTCGTGGCCCAGGTTCAAAACGGAGCCCTGCACCATCGGCGCGTACAGGTCGGGCTGGGCGCGGAAGGGTGCCTCGAAGCTGCTGCCGCCGTCCCTGCTGACCGCCTCGGTGCGGTGCCCGAGGTCCGTGCCGTCCTGCTCCCGGCCGCTCACGTAGACCGTGCCGTCGCCCCGCTCGGCGAGCGTCATCTCCGACGGCTTCTGACGGAACGTTCCGTCGGTGGCGATGGGCCACGAGTCGTGGGCGCCGATGTGCCAGTGGTCGCCGCCGTCGTCGCTGACGATCAGCGCGGCGTTGTTGGCGGTGACCCGGGTGCCGTCCCAGGTCTCGGTGTTGACGGCGAAGACCAGCCGGCCCCGGTGCCTGCCGTGGACGAGCTGGATGCCGTGCACCGGCCCCGTCGCGTACCAGGAGTTCCAGGTGGGCGGCAGGATCTCGGTGCTGAGGTCGCGCGGCTGCGACCAGGTGCGGCCGTCGTCGTCGCTGTACTGCAGGTGCGGGGTGCGGTCGCAGGGGACGCTGCAGCTCCTGCCGTCCGTGCGGCCGGTGTTGTAGGTCTCCGCCAGCAGGATGCGGCCGGTCCTGCGGTCCACCACGGGTGCGGGGTTGCCGTGGGTGTCGCCGCCGCCGTGGTTGACCACGGTCAGCGGGCCCCAGGTGCGGCCGTCGTCGGTGGAGCGCTTGACGACGATGTCGATGTCGCCGGCGTCGCCGCAGTCGTGCACCCGGCCCTCGGCGAAGGCGAGCAGGGTGCCCGCGACGGTCCGCACGACGGCGGGGATCCGGAAGCACGCGTACCCCGGATCCTGGGCAGCCTTGAAGAGAACCTGCTGGGCGAAGCCCGCGGTGGGCGTGGCGGCCCGGGCCCGGCCCACGGCCGGGGGAGCGGCCAGGGCGAAGGCCGCGGCGAGCGCGAGGGCGAGAAGCGCGAGGGTTCTGACGGGCCGGGCGGGGCCGCGGACCCCTGTGGTCCGGGGCGTTCCCGTGCCGCCGGTGGATCTCAGGCGGGCACGAAGGTGTGACGGCATGGCGAGACCTGCCCTTCATGGCGTCCGGGCATCCTGGACATCCCACGTCCAACGTGCAAGGTCTCAAACGCTACGGGTGTCGGCGCACGGCCCACAAGAAGCGTGCGGTGTCGAAGTGCGTGGTGCGGCACCCGGATCGGGGCCGGGCCCGGTCCGCGGCCGCGGACGTCCTGGCGCGGGCGGTGGCGCCGCGGTGCCGTGGCGGGGGCTCAGGGAACCAGGACCACCTTGCCGAGGTTGTTTCTGCTCTTGACCGCCTCATGCGCCTTCCCGGCGTCCTCAAGGGTGAACCGCCCGTGCACCGCGGGCCGCAGGGCGCCCTTGGTGAAGAGCCGCCACAGCTCCCTGCGCCACCGCTCGTACCGGGCGGGCTGCTCGCGGGCGATCCGGGCGATCTGAAAGCCCGTCACGGACTTGGCGCCCACCAGGAGGTCGTACGCCGAGACGGTGCCGCCGCCCGAGCTGTACGCCACCAGCCGACCGCCCGGCGCGAGCGCGGCCAGCGCCGGGGTGAGCAGTTCGCCGCCCACGGCGTCGAGTGCGTAGTCCACCGGCTCACCCCACGGCTCCTCGTGGTAGGCCACCACCTCGTCGGCGCCGAGGCCGCGCAGGAACGGGCCCTTGGCCGGGTCCGACACCGCCGCGACGACCCGTGCGGCACCGCGCGCCCGGGCGAGCTGGACGGCGAGGTGGCCGACGCCGCTGGCCGCCGCCGTGACCAGCGCGGCCTCGCCCCGCCGGGGGCGTGCCGCGGCCAGCGCGCCGAGTGCCACCAGGCCGCTGCGCACCAGGGCGACCGCGTCGACGGCCGTGGCGCCGTCCGGTACCGGGCTCGCCATGGCGGCCGAGAGCAGGGCGTAGTCGGCGTAGCCGTGCCCGAAGCAGAGGCCCGTGACGCGGTCGCCCACCCGGTGGGTCGTCGTGCCTTCGCCCACCGCCGCCACCTCGCCGGCGATCTCGCCGGCCAGCGGGATCGGCTCGGGGGACTCGTGCACCTTCCGTACGACGGGGAGCGTGACCCCGATCGCCTCGGTGCGCACGAGCAGCTCGCCGGGGCCCGGCGTGGGCACCCGGGTCTCCTCGGTCAGCAGCGGGCCGCCCGTGTGGGTGTATCGGATGCGGCGCATCCATGACCTCCTGGAGCTCTCGCGGGGAGCGGTGCTCACGCCTGGGCGCCGCGGTCTGCCCGGTTCCGGGCGGCCGGTGCGCCCGGGTGTCGTTGGTGAGACCAACGATACCCGGGAATCGTGGGGGCTACCAATGATTTCTGGGTAGACTGCCGCCATGCCCGCCACACCGCCCGCGCCCCGCAACATCCGTTCCCTGCCCAGTTGGCTTCTCGGCCGTGCCGCCGCGCGCGGGCGGGGCCTGGTCGCGGAGGTGCTGGCCCGTGAGGGCCTGACGATGTGGCAGCACGTCGTGCTGGCGGCCGCCGTCGACCTCGGTCCGATTGCCCAGGCGGAGCTGGGCCGCAGCGTCTCGCTCGACCCCAAGGACATGGTCGGCATCCTCAACGAGCTTCAGGCGGCCGGGCTGATCGAGCGCGCACCCGACCCTGCGGACCGCCGCAAGAACGCGGTGACCGTCACCGAGGCGGGGCGGCGGGCCGCGGAGCGCTGTGCCATTGCGGCGCGGGGGGCCAATGACGTGCTGCTCGCGCCCCTCACGGCTCAGGAGCGCGAGCAGTTCGTGGACATGGTGTACCGGGTGTCCGGGGTGCGCGGCTGAGGCCTTTGCCGCGGGGGGTTGTTCGGGCGTTCCCCGCCCGGGTGTGCGCCTGCGGCGGGCCTGAATGCCCGGCCCCTCGCGGTCTTGTGTCCGGCTGTCGGTCGGGGCCTGTCCGGGGTGGCCCCCGCGCCCCTTTGGCGGTTGCCTCTTGTGGACTTGTGGACTTGTGGACTTGTGTTCGGGTGTCGGCTGTCGGCTGGTTCGGCTTGTTTGCGCGGTTCCCCGCGCCCCTTCGGGGGCTGCCCCTTGCCGTCTTGTGTTCGGCTGCCGGTTTGTGGGGGGCTGGGCGCGCAGTTCCCCGCGCCCCTTCGGGGTGCGCCCCCCTTCGGGGGTGCGCCCTCTTCAGGGCGCCCTCGCCCAGGGCCGATCCCTGCGGCGTGCGGGACCCGGCCGGCGCAGGGGGCGCTCCCCGCCGGCCGGGGTCCCGCCGTCGTGTCCGCAGGGAGCGGGGGGTCAGCCCTGGGCGGCCGCGGCCCGCAGGGCGATCCGGTGCTCGCCCGCGTACACGTTCATGGATGACCCGCGCAGGAAACCGACCAGCGTCAGGCCCGCCTCCTCGGCCAGGTCGACGGCGAGCGACGACGGGGCCGAGACGGCCGCGAGGACCGGGATGCCCGCCATCACCGCCTTCTGCGCGAGTTCGAAGGAGGCTCGTCCGGAGACGAGGAGGATGGTACGCGCGATCGGCAGCCGCCCGCTCTGCAGGGCCCTGCCGACCAGTTTGTCGACGGCGTTGTGCCGCCCGACGTCCTCGCGGACGTCAAGCAGCTCGCCGTCGGTGGAGAACAGCGCCGCCGCGTGCAGTCCCCCGGTCCGGTCGAAGACCCGCTGAGCGGCGCGCAGCCGGTCGGGGAGCTCCGCCAGCAGGGCCGGTTCGAGCCGGACCGGGGGCGCGCCGCCCGCGGTGTCGTCGATCGGGAAGCGGGCGGTCGTGCGCACCGCATCGAGACTGGCCTTGCCGCACAGGCCGCACGATGAGGTCGTGTAGACGTTGCGCTCCAGGGTGATGTCGGGGAGCTGGACGCCCGGGGCGGTCACCACGTCGACCACGTTGTAGGTGTTGCTTCCGTCCACCGTCGCCCCGGCGCAGTAGACGATGTTCTGCAGGTCGTCGGCCGAGGCGAGCACCCCCTCGCTCACCAGGAAGCCCGCCGCGAGCGCGAAGTCGTCGCCCGGGGTGCGCATCGTGATGGCGAGGGGCTTGCCGTTCAGCCGGATCTCCAGTGGCTCCTCGGCGACGAGGGTGTCCGGGCGCCTGGAGATCTGTCCGTCCCGGACGCGGATGACACGGCGTCGCTCGGTGACTCGTCCCATGGTCTGCTCATTCCCGGTTCTGTACGTGCTGGTAGCCGAAACGGCCCTTGATGCAGAGGTTGCCATGGGTCACCGGGTTGTCGTGCGGAGAGGTGACCTTGACGATCTCATTGTCCTGCACATGGAGCGTGAGGTTGCAGCCCACGCCGCAGTAGGCGCACACCGTGGTCGTCTCCGTCTGCTTCGACTCGTCCCAGGTGCCGGCCGCACGCATGTCGAACTCGCTCTTGAAGCTGAGCGCGCCCGTCGGGCACACCTCGATGCAGTTGCCGCAGTACACGCAGGCCGACTCGGTGAGCGGCGCGTCGTGCTCCACCGCGATCCGGGCGTCGAAGCCGCGGCCCGCGACGGAGATGGCGAAGGTGTTCTGCCACTGGTCGCCGCAGGCGTCCACGCACTTGTAGCAGAGGATGCACTTGTCGTAGTCCCGGACGTACAGGTCGTTGTCGACCTTGGGCTCCTCGTTCAGGCGCGCCGCGTCCGGGCCGAAGCGGTCCGGCTCCGCGTCGTACTCCTTGATCCACTCGGCGGCCCCGGGGGTCGTCGAGAGGTCCACGGAGGACGCCAGCAGCTCCAGGACGATCTTGCGGCTGTGCCGGGCCCGCTCGGTGTCCGTACGGACCGTCATGCCCGCCTCGGCGCGCCGTGAGCAGGCCGGGACGAGGGTGCGGGAGCCCTCCACCTCGACCATGCAGACCCGGCAGGCGTTCTTGGGGGTGAGCGTGTCGCCCTGGCACAGGGTCGGGATGTCCTTGCCCCGGGCCCGGCAGGCGTCCAGGATCGTCGACCCCTCCGGCACCCGCACGGGCTCGTCGTCGATGGTGAACTCGAGGAGCCGGCGCGGCGGGGCGAGCGGCACGGCCGTGCTGCGGCCCGCCCCGGCTGCGGTGCCCCGGACGGGGCTCTCTGCGGTGGTCATGCGTACGCTCCCAGACGGTCGATGGCTGACTCGACGGCGTTCCACGCGGTCTGCCCGAGACCGCAGATGGAGGCGTCCCGCATGGCGCGGCCCACCTCACGGAGCAGGGCGATGTCGTTCTCCGCCGCGGCCCCGGTGCGCTCCAGGAGCCGGGTGAGGGCCTCCTCCTGCCGGACCGTGCCCACCCGGCACGGCACGCACTGGCCGCACGACTCGTCCCGGAAGAACTCCGCGATCCTCAGCAGGATGCGCGGCAGCGGCACCGTGTCGTCCAGCGCGAGCACCACTCCCGAGCCCAGGGTGGTGCCGGCCTCGCGGGTGCCCTCGAAGGTCAGCGGGATGTCCAGCTCGTCGGGGCGCACAAAGCCGCCCGCCGCACCGCCCAGCAGCACCGCGCGCAGCCTCTCCGGCGGGCCCGCCAGCTCCAGCAGTTCCCCGAGCGTGGCCCCGAACGGCAGCTCGTAGATGCCGGGCCGCGCCACGGACCCGGAGACGCAGAACAGCTTCGGTCCGGTCGACTTCCCGGTGCCGATCGCCGCATACGCCTCGGCGCCCATGGTCAGGATGGGCAGGACGTTCACCAGCGTCTCGACGTTGTTCTCCGCGGTGGGCTTGCCGAACAGGCCCTTCTCGACCGGGAACGGCGGCTTGGAGCGCGGCTCGCCCCGGTAGCCCTCGATCGAGTTGAACAGCGCGGTCTCCTCGCCGCAGATGTAGGCGCCGGCGCCGCGCCGTATCTCGATGTCGAACGCGTAGCCCTGCCCCATCACGTCGTCGCCGAGCAGGCCGCGGGCGCGGGCCTGCTCGATGGCGTGCGTCAGACGGGCCAGCGCGCGCGGGTACTCGCCGCGCAGGTACAGGTAGCCGTGGTGGGCGCCCACCGCGTAGCCCGCGATGGTCATGGACTCGATCAGGGCGTACGGATCGCCCTCCATGATGACCCGGTCCTTGAAGGTGCCCGGTTCGGACTCGTCCGCGTTGCAGACCACGTAGTGCGGGTGGTCCGGCTGGGCGGCGGTGGCCTGCCACTTGCGGCCCGTGGGGAAGGCGGCACCGCCGCGGCCCACCAGGCCGGCGTCGGTCACCTCGCGGATCACCTCGGCGGGCCCGATGTCGAAGGCGCGGCGCAGTGCCGTGTAGCCGCCCTCGGCGCGGTAGTCGTCGAGTGAGGCGGGGTCCACCACGCCGACCCTGCGCAGCAGTACCAGCGAGGGATCGCCGGCCTGCGGCACCGCGAACGCCGCCGGCGGCTCCTCGTCCGCCGAACCGGGGGAGGTGGCGGCGAGCGTGGCGGACTCCACGGTGGCGGGCGCGGCGACCGCCGTGCGCACCGGATCGCCGGCCCGGATGGCGAGCGCGGCCGGTGCGCGCTCGCACAGCCCCAGGCAGGGGCTCCGCTCGATGTGCACCCCGCTGCCGGGGCCGAGCCGCTGCTGGATCCCGGCGCACACCTCAAAGGCGCCGCGCGCGGCACACGCCAGGTCGGTACAGACGTGCAGCACGGTCGCGGGGCGCGGCCGCACCGAGAACATCGAGTAGAACGTGGCCACCCCGTACGCCTCTGCCGGCGGCACCGTCAGCCGCCGGCAGAGGTAGTCCAGGGCGCCGTCGCTGATCCACCCGACGCGGTCGTTGATGGCGTGCAGGCCCGGCAACAGCAGATCGCGCCGGTCCCGTGCCGGACGCCCGCCGCGCGCCCAGCGCAGATCGTCCGCCGAGCGCTCGACCCACTCGCCGGCGGGCGCCTCCCAGGCCGACTCGGGCGGGCCGAGCAGCGCGTCGACCGCGGCCCGTTCCTCGTCGGTCGGCTTGCTGTCACCGAAGTGCAGATCCATGAGCCTGCCTCACCTGCCCCTACCTGATTGCCGCGACGGGCAGCTTGTCGATACGGATGGCCGCCGCCTTGAACTCGGCCGTCCCCGCGATCGGGTCGTTCGCCTCGATCGTGAGCCGGTTGGTGTCCACCTCGTCCGGGAAGTGCATGGTCATGAAGGCCAGCCCGGGCCGCAGGGCCGGGTCGATCCACACCGGCGCCCGCACCGAGCCGCGCCGCGAGGAGACCTGGACCTCCTCGCCGGAGACCACCCCGTACCGCTCGGCGTCCTCCGGGCACAGCTCCACGTACTCGCCGCGGCGCAGCGGCGAGGCGAACGAGCCGCTCTGCACCCCGGTGTTGTACGAGTCGAGCCGGCGCCCGGTGGTCAGCCGGAGCGGGAACTCCTCGTCCGTGAGGTCGACCGGCGGGTCGTGCTGCACCAGGCCGAAGGGCGCGAGCGGACCGCGCTTCGCCGGGTCGGGGTCCCAGAGCCTGCCGTGCAGGTACGACGGCTCCAGCGCGTCCAGGTCCGGGCACGGCCACTGGATGCCCTGGTGCTCCGCCAGGCGCTCGTACGTCATGCCGTGGTGCAGCGGCGAGACGGACCTGAGCTCGTTCCAGACGGCCTCGGCGTCCGCGTACTTCCAGTCGTGGCCGAGCCGGCTCGCGATGTCGCACATGATGTCGATGTCCTCGCGGGCCTCGCCGGGCGGTGTGACCGCCTTGCGCACCCGCTGCACCCGGCGCTCGCTGTTGGTGGTGGTGCCGTCGGTCTCCGCCCAGCCGGCGGTGGCGGGCAGCACCACGTCGGCCAGCTCCGCCGTCTTGGTGAGGAAGATGTCCTGCACCACCAGGAAGTCCAGTGCGGACAGCCGCCGGACCGCCTGCTCGCTGTCGGCCTCGGACTGTGCCGGGTTCTCCCCGATGCAGTAGACCGCCCTGATCGAGGGCCCTCCCGTGTGAGGTTCCATGGCCTCGAACATCTCGGTGAGGTTCAGCCCGTAGTGCGGCTCCAGCCGGGTCTCCCAGAACGTCTCGAAACGGTGCCGGGTCTCAGGGTCCAGGATGTCCTGGAAGCCGGGCAGCCGGTTCGGGATGGCGCCCATGTCACCGCCGCCCTGCACGTTGTTCTGCCCGCGCAGCGGCTGCAGGCCGGAGCCGTAGCGGCCGACGTGGCCGGTGAGCAGGGAGAGGTTGATCAGCGCCCGGACGTTGTCGGTGCCGTTGTGGTGCTCGGTGATGCCGAGGGTCCAGCAGAGCTGGGCGCGCTCGGCGCGGGCGTAGGAGTGCGCCAGGTCCCGGATCGCCTCCGCGGGAACGCCCGTCACCTTCTCGGCCAGGGAGAGCGTCCACGGCTCCACCAGCTTCCTGTACTCCTCGAAGCCGGTGGTGGCGCGCTCGATGAACGCCGTGTTGGCCAGGCCGGCGTGGATGATCTCACGGCCGATGGCGTGCGCCATCGGGATGTCCGTGCCCACGTTGAGGCCCAGCCAGCTCTCCGCCCACTCCGCGGTGGAGGTGCGGCGGGGGTCCACCGCGTACATCCTCGCCCCGTTCCTGATGCCCTTCAGGACGTGCTGGAAGAAGATCGGGTGCGCGAAGCGGGCGTTCGAGCCCCACATCACGATCAGGTCGGTGTGCTCGATCTCCTCGTACGAGGAGGTGCCGCCGCCGGAGCCGAACGCGGCCGACAGGCCCGCCACGCTCGGTGCGTGGCACGTGCGGTTGCACGAGTCGACGTTGTGCGTGCCCATCACCACCCGGGCGAACTTCTGCGCCACGTAGTTCATCTCGTTGGTGGCGCGTGCGCACGCGAACATGCCGAACCGGCCGCGGTGCGCGGCCAGCCCCTCGGCGACCCTGGTCAGCGCCTCGTCCCAGGTGGCGCGCCGGAACGGCTCGTCACGCGAGTCGCGTACCAGGGGATGGGTGAGACGTGGATAGCCGCGCGGGGAGCGGTCACGCTTCCCCGCCCTGTTGCTCCGGCCCGTGGGGCCGTTGGTGCCGCTCATGCCGCGCTCCTCATGCGGTCTGCCAGCAGGTCCGATATGGCGTGGACGGTACGGAGCGTCGGCACCGGGACCCCGGTGATCCCCGCCAGTTCCACGACGGCCGCGAGCAGCACGTCGAGTTCGAGCGGTTTGCCGCGCTCCAGGTCCTGGAGAGTGGAGGTGCGGTGGTCGCCGACGCGCTCGGCGCCGGCCAGCCGCCGCTCGACGGAGATGCCGGGACGGCAGCCGAGGGCCTCGGCCACCGCGAGCGTCTCCATCATCATGATCTCGATGACACGGCGTGTGCCGCCGTGCAGGCACATCTGGCGCATCGTCGCGCGGGAGAGCGCGCTGATCGGGTTGAAGGAGATGTTGCCCAGCAGCTTGATCCAGATGTCGCTGCGGAGCTCCTCCTCCACCGGGCACTTGAGGCCACCCTCACGCATGGCCTCGCTGAAGGCCGTGCAGCGTGGCGAGCGGGAGCGGTCCGGCTCTCCGATGGAGAACCGGGTGCCCTCCAGGTGCCGCACCACGCCCGGCTCCTTCAGTTCGGTGGCGGCGTAGACGACGCAGCCGATCGCGCGCTCCGGGGCGAGCACGGCACTGACCGCCCCGCCCGGGTCCACGCTCTCGATGCGCGTGCCGTCGTAGGGGCCGCCGTGCCGGTGGAAGTACCACCAAGGGATGCCGTTCTGAGCGGCGATCACCGCGGTCCCGGGACCCAGAAGGGGCTCGATCAGCGGCCCGCACGCCGCGTACGAGTTGGCCTTCAGACCCAGGAAGACGTAGTCGACCGGGCCGACCTCGGCCGGGTCGTCGGTGGCGTGGGCGCGCGCGGAGAAATCACCGCGGGGGCTGAGCACCCGCACGCCGTGCTGCCTCATGGCCGCCAGATGCGGTCCACGGGCGATGAGATGCACATCGGCGCCTGCGCGATGGAGCGCGGCGCCGACGTAGGCGCCGATTGCACCGGCGCCGAGGACTGCGACTTTCACGTGGGGCGCTCCGTTCGGTTGAGGGGACCGAGGGAATGTGTCCCGACGAGGGAGATGAAGCCGGACCTGGCCGGTCTTCCACTATGTCGACGAAATATTGTCTACAGTATGGAACCTACCCCATCAAGGGTTCGCGCACCGCCGGTGCCGGTCTTGACAGAGTCATTGCATACGGTCGCCGCACTGTGTATATCGTCGGCCATTTCTGTGCGACGCCTTCCCAACCACCCGACCGGTTCCTATCGTTCCGGATCATGAGCACCCCCTCCCGTCCCTCCTCCCCGCCCTCCGTGGCGGTGCCGGACCCCGCGCACACCCGGCCGGGCGGACCCGTGGCCCCCGTGGGCTGGAGCCGCTGGCTCGTGCCCCCGGCCGCGCTCGCCGTCCACCTCTCCATCGGCCAGGCCTATGCCTGGAGCGTCTTCAAACCACCGCTGGAGTCCGCGCTCCATCTCAGCGGCACCGAGAGCGCGTTGCCCTTCCAGTTGGGCATCGTGATGCTCGGCCTCTCCGCCGCCTTCGGTGGCACGCTGGTGGAACGCAGGGGGCCGCGCTGGGCCATGACGGTGGCCCTCGCCGCCTTCTCCACCGGCTTCCTGCTCTCCGCGCTCGGCGCCGCCACCAGCCAGTACTGGCTGATCGTGTTCGGGTACGGGTTCGTGGGCGGCATCGGCCTCGGTATCGGCTACATCTCCCCGGTCTCCACGCTCATCAAGTGGTTCCCCGACCGGCCCGGGATGGCCACCGGCATCGCCATCATGGGCTTCGGCGGCGGGGCGCTGATCGCCTCGCCCTGGTCCGCGCAGATGCTGGACTCCTTCGGCTCCGACCACTCCGGGATCGCGCTGGCCTTCCTGGTGCACGGGCTCGTGTACGCCGTCTTCATGACGCTCGGCGTGCTCCTGGTGCGGGTGCCGCGGCCCGAAGGGGACAGCGGGGCGCAGGGCGGGCCCGCGTCCGTGACGGGGGTTCAGGTCTCGGCGGCGAGCGCGCTGCGCACCCCGCAGTTCTGGTGCCTGTGGGTGGTCCTGTGCATGAACGTCACGGCGGGCATCGGCATCCTGGAGAAGGCCGCCCCGATGATCACGGACTTCTTCGCGGACACCAGCACCCCGGTCTCGGCCTCCGCCTCCGCGGGGTTCGTCGCCCTGCTCTCCGCCGCCAACATGACCGGACGCTTCGTCTGGTCCACCGTCTCCGACCTCATCGGGCGCAAGAACATCTACCGCTTCTACCTGGGTGTGGGCGCGCTGATGTACCTGCTGATCGTGGAGTTCGGCGACTCGGCCAAGCCGCTGTTCGTGCTCTGCGCCGCGGTGATCCTCTCCTTCTACGGGGGCGGGTTCTCGACGCTGCCCGCCTACCTCAAGGACCTCTTCGGCACCTACCAGGTCGGCGCCATCCACGGCCGGCTGCTCACGGCGTGGTCCCTCGCGGGCGTGCTGGGGCCGTTCATCGTCAACTGGGTGGCGGACAGTCAGAAGGACGCCGGCAAGCACGGCGAGGGGCTCTACAGCGTCTCGCTGATCATCATGATCGGGCTGCTGGTCGTCGGGTTCGTCGCCAACGAGCTGATCCGCCCGGTCCACCCCCGCCACCACGTCCCCGCCGTGTCCGATGGTCCCGCCGAGCGAAAGGCCGCCGCCGATGCCGACCCCGTCTGAGTCCTCGCCGAGCCCGGCAGCGTCCCGGCCGGGGGACGGCGCCGCCCCGCCCGACCGGCGCGTGCTGATCCTGGTCTCCTGGCTCTGGGTGGGCCTTCCGCTCGCCTATGGGGTCTACGAACTTGTCCAGAAAGCAGCTCAGCTCTTCACGGGGTGAGCGCCCACTGACACCCGTTGACCGGGTGATATCGTCCTGGTTGAGACCGATTCGACCGGCGGGGCAGGGCTGCCTCGCCGGTCTTTGGTGTGATAAGGCCAACTCTTGTTCGGCTGATCTGCAACCCCATACAAGGGTAAAGAAACGGTAGACTGTAGACGATAGCCAATCCGTAATGGCTGCTTGGTTGCCAGGAGGGGGACCGCGATGTTGTCCACAGGACTGCCCCAGGGGGCGGTGCCCAAGCTGGAGCGCCCGGGGCCACTGCGCGAGCGGGTCTACGAGGCCCTGCTTGAGCTCATCACCACCCGCTCCCTGCGGCCCGGCCAGCACCTCGTCGAGAGCGAGTTGGCGGGTCACCTCGGAGTGTCCCGGCAGCCCGTCCGCGAGGCGCTCCAGCGGCTGAACACGGAGGGCTGGGTCGACCTGCGCCCCGCCCAGGGCGCCTTCGTCCACGAGCCGACGGAGGACGAGGCGGACCAGCTCCTGACGGTCCGTACGCTCCTGGAGGCCGAGGCCGCCCGGCTGGCCGCGGTGAACTCCGACCCCGCGGGCATCGCCGTCCTGGAGGAGCTGTGCGCCCGAGGCGAGCAGGCGGTGGCCGAGGGCGACGTCGAACTGGTCGTGGCCACCAACGCCAGGTTCCACCACCACGTCATGGAGATGGCCGGCAACCCCGTCCTCGCCGAGCTGGCCGGGCAGGTCGACCGCCGGGTCCGCTGGTACTACACGCCGGTCGCCCGGCAGCGCGGCAAGCAGTCCTGGATCGAGCACCGGCAGCTCATCGCGGCGATCGCCGCGCATGATGAGGCGCGCGCCACTGAGGTCATGCGCACGCACACGGAGCACACGCGGAGCACCTACCACCACCGCAACACCGCATCCTGACCCTCCGCGGCACCCCGGCGGACGTGGGCCGACCCCGCCCGACCCCGGCCGACCCCGGCCGTACCTCGCCGGCGCCTCGCCGTGCCCCGGAGTATCGGCGCATAGGCGCTCCCGGGCCCATCGCGTTCCCTCGGCCCGCCCGTCCTCCCTCCCTCGGGCCGACCGCCGGCCCCGCGCCCCGCACCGCGTCCTCCTGCGTGCGACGTCCACCCGATGGGGGCGCGGGGCTGTGTTGACCGGCGGCTCCGTCGCGTGGGCGCGCCCAGCCGTGAAGATGCGGTGGGGTCGTCACCGTTCCGGACGGTGCCGTCGGGTGGTCACCATTCCGGACGCTGCGGTCGGGTCGTCACCGTCCCGAGGGGGCTGTCCGTCGTGTCCGGACCACCGGTGGGCGGGTGGTTGTTCGCGCAGTTCCCCGCGCCCCTTTCAGGCGGGGCTGCGCCCCGACAGGGGGCGAGGCCGCCCCGGCCGGTTCGTCGAGCACGCCTACCATGTCGCCCGAGGTGGACGCCGGTGCGCCGGCTCGGCGTCGCCCGGCCTGCCCGGCCTGGGAGTCCCGCAGTGAGGCGAGCACGGCGTAGCAGTGCCACTTGCGGGCGTCGACCCGGGCCGGCCCTTGATCGAGTGAACTCCGAGGAAGGAAGATCTTGCCCACCAGGACACCGCAGATTCCCACCCCCGACGGTCAAGCCGACGCTTTCGCCGTCTTCCCCGACGGTGGCGGGCGGCACCCGGGGGTGCTGCTGTACACGGACGCCTTCGGCGTGCGGCCCGTACTGAAGGAGATGGCCCGCGAACTGGCCGAGCACGGGTACTACGTGCTCGTCCCCAACCTCTACTACCGGAACGGTCCTGCACCGGTGATCGAACTCCCCGAGCACATCGGGGAGGAGATCCGGCCCGAGATCATCGCCCGGCTGATGCCCTTGATCGAGGCGCACACCTCCGACCGTGTCCTGCGCGACGCCGACGCCTACCTCGGGTTCCTCACCGCCCAGCCCGAGGTCGGCGCAGGGCCGGTCGCCGTGCTCGGCTACTGCGTGGGCGCCGCCCTGGCGATGCGCACCGCGGCGGCCCACCCCGGCCGGGTGGCCGCCGTCGCCGGATTCCACCCCGGTCTCCTGGTCACCGACGCGCCCGACAGCCCGCACCGCCTCGTCCAGGGCCTCACCGCCGAAGTCCACCTCGGGCTCGCCGAGAACGACATGTCGTCCGAGGCCATCGGCAGGCTCAACCAGGCCCTGGACGCCGCAGGCGTCGGCTACTCCACCGAGATCTACCCCGGCACCATCCACGGCTTCACCATGTCCGACACCGACGCCTTCAACCCGTCCGCGCTACAGCGCCACTGGGACCGACTGCTGCCCCTCCTCGACCGCACCCTGGCCACCGGCTGAGGCTCCGGCGCGGAAGCCGAACCTGAAGCCGGCGGCTTCCGCGACGACGAGCCGGCATCGCGGCGCACTGGCCTCCGCTTTGTCCTCTCACTGGAGAAAGTGGCGCCTAATTCCCGCTCAAGTTCTTCCCACTGTGGGCAAGCACTGCTACGTTCCCCTCGAAAGCCCGACGGAGAGAGCCCGATGAGGCGGGGAGGGGCACGTGAGACGCATGACGGCTCGGCCCGCTAACACGCACCAGGCGCGGCTGCTCAGGCTGCTGCGCGACTCCGGCCCCAACTCCCGCGCCCAGCTCGGTGACCAGGTCGACCTGTCCCGCTCGAAGCTGGCCGTCGAGGTGGACCGGCTGCTGGACACCGGGCTCGTCGTGGCCGACGGCCTCGCCGCCTCCCGCGGTGGCCGCCGCTCGCACAACATCCGCCTCGCGCCCGCGCTCCGGTTCCTCGGCGTGGACATCGGCGCCACCTCCGTCGACGTGGCGGTCACCAACGCGGAGCTGGAGGTGCTGGGGCACATCACCCAGCCGATGGACGTGCGCGAGGGTCCCGTCGCGGTCTTCGAGCAGGTGCTGTCGATGGCCGCCAAGCTGCGCGCCTCCGGCCTCGCCGAGGGCTTCGACGGCGCGGGCATCGGGGTACCTGGACCCGTCCGCTTCCCCGAGGGCGTCCCGGTCGCGCCGCCGATCATGCCCGGCTGGGACGGCTTCCCGGTCCGCGAGGCGCTCAGCCAGGAACTCGGCTGTCCCGTGATGGTCGACAACGACGTGAACCTGATGGCGATGGGCGAGCAGCACGCGGGAGTGGCGCGCACCGTCGGCGACTTCCTGTGCGTCAAGATCGGTACGGGCATCGGCTGCGGCATCGTCGTCGGCGGCGAGGTGTACCGGGGCACCACGGGTAGCGCGGGCGACATCGGCCACATCCAGGTGGAGCCCGACGGCCGCCCCTGCGCATGCGGCAACAAGGGCTGCCTGGAGGCCCACTTCAGCGGTGCCGCGCTCGCCAGGGACGCGGAGGAGGCCGCCCAGCAGGGACGTTCACCGGAACTCGCCGCCCGGCTCGCCGACGCCGGGAAACTCACCTCCGTGGACGTCGCCGCCGCGGCCGCCGCGGGCGACGCCACCGCGCTCGACCTCATCCGCGCGGGCGGCAACCGCACGGGCCAGGTCATCGCCGGCCTCGTCAGCTTCTTCAACCCCGGCCTGGTGGTGATCGGCGGCGGTGTGACCGGGCTCGGCCACACCCTGCTCGCCGCCATCCGCACCCAGGTCTACCGCCAGTCGCTGCCGCTCGCGACGGGCAACCTCCCCATCGTCCTCGGCGAGTTGGGCCCCACCTCCGGTGTGATCGGGGCGGCCCGGCTCATCAGCGACCACCTGTTCTCACCGGCCTGACCCCGGACCGGACGGGGCCACCGGCCCACCGCCCGATCCCCTACCACCGGCACCGCCGCTCCACCGCACCACGCACCACGTACCGCAAAGCACCCCCGCGCCACACACCGCACCACGCGCCACGATCGCACTGCCTTGCACCACGTGTCCCAGCGCACCACGTGCCCCCCGCACCATCGCATCACGGGCCCACCCGCACCACACCGCACCACGTGCCCACCCGCACCACACCGCACCACGTGCCCACCCGCACTGCTCCGTACAGCGCGCACCACCGGAATCACCGGAATCACCGGCACCACAGGCACCACAGGCACCACCGACATCCCCGCACCCCGCCCCTGCACCACCCACCCCACCGGTACCACCGCACTTGGTACCGCCCGCACCACCCCACCCGTGCACCGCCTGGCACCCCGTCCCGACTGGCCGTACCCGCCGAGGGGAACACGATGGCACCAGACGCACCACTGCTCACCATGACCGGCATCACCAAGTCGTTCCCCGGCGTGCGGGCGCTCGACGGGGTGGACCTCGACGTCCGGCCGGGGGAAGTGCACTGCCTGCTCGGGCAGAACGGCGCCGGGAAGTCCACCCTGATCAAGGTGCTCGCCGGCGCCCACCAGCCCGACGGCGGACGGATCGGCTGGCGCGGCGAGACCGTCACACTCAAGTCGCCGATCGCCGCCATGCGGCTCGGCATCGCCACCATCTACCAGGAACTCGACCTGGTCGAGGGCCTGTCCGTGGCGGAGAACGTCTTCCTCGGCCATGAGCCGACCAGCGCCGGGTTCGTGGTCAGGGGCCGCGAGGCGAGGGCCGCGGCCGCCGCGCTGCTGCGCCGCCTGGGGCACCCGGAGATCGCTCCGGGGCGGCTGGTGGGCGACCTGTCCGCGGCACAGCAGCAGATCGTGTCGATGGCGCGGGCGCTCTCGCACGACGTCCGGCTGATCGTCATGGACGAGCCGTCCGCCGCGCTCGACCCCGACGAGGTCGACAACCTCTTCCGCATCGTCGCCGGCCTGACCGCCGACGGGGTCGCCGTCGTCTACATCTCCCACCGCCTGGAGGAGATCCGCCGGATCGGCGACCGGGTCACCGTCCTCAAGGACGGCCGGGCCGTGGCCGGTGGGCTGCCCGCGAAGTCCACCCCGACCGGCGACGTCGTCGCGCTCATGACGGGCCGCACGGTGGAGTACGTGTTCCCCGAGCGGCCGCGGGCCGCCCCGGCCGCCGGCGGGGCCCGGGGGACCGGCGCCGCACCGGCCGCCCACGCCTCGTCCGACACCCCGCCCGGCACCCCGCCCCCCGCCGGGCCGGAGCCCGTCCCCGTCCTCCGGGTCCGGGGCCTCGCCCGCGACGGCGAGTTCGCCCCGCTCGACCTCGACCTCCACCCGGGGGAGATCGTCGGCCTGGCCGGCCTCGTCGGGTCGGGACGCTCCGAGATCCTGGAGACGGTCTACGGCGCGCGCCGCCCCAGCGCGGGGCGGGTGGAGGTCGACGGGGTGCCGCTCAGGCCCGGCAGCGTCCGGGCCGCCGTCCGCGCCGGGCTCGGGCTCGCCCCCGAGGAGCGCAAGGCCCAGGCGCTGCTGATGCTGGAGTCCGTCACGCGCAACGTGTCGGTCTCCTCCATGTCCCGGTTCTCCCGCGGCGGCTGGCTGGATGGGCGTGCGGAGCGCGCCGCCGCGCGGCGCGCCACCCGCGAGCTGTCCCTGCGCCCCGACAACCCCGACGCCCGCATCCGCACCCTCTCCGGCGGCAACCAGCAGAAGGCCGTCCTGGCGCGCTGGCTGCTGCGCGGCTGCCGGGTGCTGCTGCTGGACGAGCCGACCCGCGGCGTCGACGTCGGCGCCCGCGCCGAGCTGTACGCCGTGATCCGGCGGCTCGCCGCGGACGGCCTCGCCGTGCTGCTGGTCTCCAGCGAGGTGCCCGAGGTGCTGGGCCTCGCCGACCGGGTGCTGGTGCTCCGCGAGGGCCGGGTGGTGCACACGGCACCCGCCCAGGAGCTCGACGAATCCCGCGTACTCGACCTCGTCATGGAAGGGAGCCCGACATCATGACGCAGCCTGCCTCGCCGGCCCAGCAGGGCGGGCCCGATGCCGGAGAGCGCCCCACCGCCCCCCGGGGCGCCGCGCCCGCGAAGGGCGCACCGGACACCGGGCCGTGGCACGCCCTCAAGGACCGTATCGACGTGCGCACCCTCTCGCTGCTCGGGGTGCTCGCCGTGCTCGTGCTGATCGGCGGCATCACCAAGCCGGACGAGTTCCTGGACACCAGGAACCTGCAACTGGTGCTCACCCAGTCGTCCGTGATCGGGGTGGTCACCGTCGGGGTCACCTTCGTCATCATGAGCGGCGGCATCGACCTGTCGGTCGGTGCGATCGTCGCCCTCGCCTCGGTGTGGGCGACCACCGTGGCCACCCAGGAGTACGGCTTCTGGGGGGTGCTGTTCACCGCGGTCCTGGTCGGCGTCGGCTGCGGCCTCGTCAACGGCCTGCTGATCGCCTACGGCGGCATGGTGCCGTTCATCGCGACCCTCGCCATGCTCGCCTCCGCCCGGGGCCTCGCCCTGCAGATCACCGGCGGCAAGACGCAGATCGTCACCATCGACGGCATCCTCAACCTCGGTGAGCGCGACTCCTACGTGCTCGGCATCCCCCCGCTGGTGCTGGTCTTCGCGGCCGTCACGGTGGTCGGCTGGCTGGTGCTCAACCGCACCACCTTCGGCCGCCGCACCGTCGCCGTGGGCGGCAACGCGGAGGCGGCCCGGCTCGCCGGCATCGACGTCCGGCGCCAGCGGCTCTACCTGTACCTGCTCTCCGGACTGTGCTGCGGCATCGCCGCCTTCCTGCTGATCATCCTGTCCGGGTCCGGCCAGAACACCAACGGCAACCTCTACGAACTCGACGCCATCGCGGCCGCCATCATCGGCGGCACCCTGCTCAGCGGCGGCCGGGGCACCATCACCGGCTCCGTGCTGGGCGTGCTGATCTTCACCACGATCACCAACATCTTCGCGCTGAACAACCTCCAGACGGACGTCCAGCAGATCGCCAAGGGCGCGATCATCGTCGCCGCCGTCCTGGTGCAGCGCCGCACCGCCGCCACCCCCTGACGCGCACGCCCACCACGTCCACCGCGCTCACCACGCCCCGACACGCACGCCGCCCACCAGCCCTTGAGACGGGAAAGGGTCACACCTCATGCCAGACATCACGAGCCGCAGAGGCCTGCTCTTCACAACCGCCGCCGTGTCCGCCGGCGCACTGCTCACCGGCTGTACCAGCAACGAGCCGTCCGAGGCGAAGTCCACGAACGACGCCGAGCCCGCGGCCGACGACAAGCCCGGCAAGCACGTCACCATAGGCTTCGCCGGCCCGCAGGCCGACCACGGATGGCTGAACGCCATCAACGAGAACGCCAAGGAGCGCGCGAAGACCTACTCCGACGTCACCATGGAGGTCACCGAGGGCTCCAACGACACCGCGGCACAGATCGGCCAGATCGAGACGCTGATCAACAAGAAGGTCGACGTGATCGTGGTGCTGCCCGCCGACGGCAAGGCGCTCACCCAGGTCGGTCTGAAGGCCATGCGCGCCGGGATCCCCGTGGTCAACCTGGACCGCATCTTCAACACGCCGCAGGCCTACCGCTGCTGGGTCGGCGGCGACAACTACGGCATGGGCTTCAACGCCGGGCAGTACATCGGCGAGCAGCTCAAGGGCAGGAAGAACGCCCGCGTCGTCGAGCTGGCCGGCATCGACAACCTGGAGCTGACCCGGCAGCGCACCCAGGGCTTCGACGACGCGCTGAAGAACTACCCCAACATCAGGAAGGTCGCCCGGCAGGCCGCCGACTTCACCGTGGAGTCCGGCCAGGCCAAGATGGCCCAGCTGCTCCAGGCCCAGTCGCACATCGACGCGCTGTGGAACCACGATGACGACCAGGGCGTCGGTGCGCTGCGCGCCATCGACCAGGCGGGCAGGGACGAGTTCCTGATGGTGGGCGGCGCCGGGTCGCTCGCCGCGATGCAGCAGATCAAGCAGGGCAAGGGCGTGCTTCGGGCCACCGTCCTCTACCCGCCGACCATGGCGGCCTCGGCGATCGACCTCGCCCGTGCGCTCGGCCAGGGCAAGGGCGTCTCCGGCCTCGCGGAGACCGAGATCCCGACCTCCATCACGCTCTACTCCGCCGTGGTGGACAAGCACAACGTCGACCAGTACATGCCCACCGGTTTCAAGTGATGGGTGAGCCCGCCCGCACAGCCGACGGGGATACCGTCGCCGGCAGGAACCACGCGGCCTGCCGCGGACCCGGCCGATTACCAGGCTGATCAGAGTCTGATCCGATGGCTGATCAGGGCGGATCCGATGGCAGCGCCGAGGGTGCCGACGCGGCCCCCAAGGGCCGCGGAGGCCGAGCAGAAGGAGGAATTCCGTATGGGACAGCCGCAGCAGCCACAGAGCGCGGCGGAGAGCGCCGCGGACGCGGCACGGCCGCCCCTGGGGGTGGGCATGGTCGGCTACGCGTTCATGGGCGCCGCACACTCCCAGGGCTGGCGCACCGTCGGCCGGGTGTTCGACCTGCCGATGCGGCCGGTGCTCGCGGCGGTCTGCGGCCGGGACGCCGCGGCCGTGCGCAGCGCGGCCGACCGGCTCGGGTGGGCGACCGCGGAGACCGACTGGCGCGCCCTGATCGCCCGCGACGACGTCGACCTGGTCGACATCTGCACCCCGGGCGACAGCCATGCGGAGATCGCCCTCGCCGCGCTCGCGGCCGGCAAGCACGTGCTCTGCGAGAAGCCGCTCGCCAACACGGTCGCCGAGGCGGAGGCGATGGCCGAGGCGGCGGCCGGTGCCCGGGACCGCGGGCAGATCGCCATGGTCGGCTTCAACTACCGGCGGCTGCCCGCCACCGCCCAGGCCCGGCGCATGGTCGAGGAGGGCCGGATCGGCACCCTGCGGCACGTCCGCGTGGTGTACCTCCAGGACTGGCTGGTCGACCCGGACTTCCCGCTCACCTGGCGGCTGAGCAAGGAGAAGGCGGGCTCCGGCGCGCTCGGCGACCTGGGGGCGCACATCGTCGACCTCGCCCAGTACCTCGCCGGCGAGGAGCTGACCGGGGTGTCCGCGGTCACCGAGACCTTCGTACGGGAGCGCCCCCGGCTCGCCGGCTCCTCCGCGGGGCTCAGCGGCGCCGGCGGCAGCGAGCGGGGTCCGGTGACGGTGGACGACGCGGCGCTGTTCACCGGCCGCTTCGCCTCCGGCGCGCTGGCCTCCTTCGAGGCCACCCGGTTCGCCGCCGGCCGGAAGAACGCCCTGCGGATCGAGCTCAACGGCTCGCGCGGCTCGCTCGCCTTCGACCTGGAGCGGCTGAACGAGCTGTCCTTCCACGACCACACGGAACCCGCCGCCACGGCCGGTTTCCGGCGTATCCTGGTCACCGAGCCCGACCACCCCTACATGGCGGCCTGGTGGCCGCCCGGGCACGGCCTCGGCTACGAGCACTCCTTCGTCCACCAGGCCCGCGACCTGGTGGAGGCGATCGCCGCCGGCACGGACCCGGAGCCGTCCTTCGCCGCCGGGCTCCAGGTGCAGCGGGTGCTGGCGGCGGTGGAGGAGAGCGCCGCGAAGAACTCCGTCCACACCCCCGTGCTCCGGGCCTAGCATCCGACGCGGGGGCGCCTGCCGCGTACCTCGCAGGACCACCGCAGGACCGCACCGGACACCATCACCCGCACCGCATCCGGCACATTTGGAGACCCGGTCATGCCACGTTCCTTCACCCTGTTCACCGGCCAGTGGGCCGACCTGCCCCTCGAAGAGGTCTGCCGGCTCGCCCGCGACTTCGGCTACGACGGCCTGGAACTCGCCTGCTGGGGCGACCACTTCGAGGTCGACAAGGCCCTCGCCGACCCCTCCTACCTGGCCTCCCGGCACGCCCTGCTCGACAAGTACGGCCTGAAGTGCTGGGCCATCTCCAACCACCTGGTCGGGCAGGCCGTCTGCGACCACCCCATCGACGAGCGCCACAAGGGCATCCTGCCCGCCCGGATCTGGGGCGACGGGGAGCCGGAGGGCGTGCGGCAGCGAGCCGCCGCGGAGATCAAGGACACCGCGCGGGCCGCGGCGGCGTTCGGCGTGAACACCGTCATCGGCTTCACGGGCTCCTCGATCTGGCACCTGGTGGCGATGTTCCCGCCCGTCCCGGACGGCATGATCGAGCGCGGCTACGAGGACTTCGCCGCCCGCTGGAACCCGATCCTGGACGTCTTCGACGCCGAGGGCGTCCGCTTCGCGCACGAGGTGCACCCCAGCGAGATCGCCTACGACTACTGGACGACGCACCGGGCCCTGGAGGCCGTGGACCACCGTCCGGCGTTCGGGCTGAACTTCGACCCGAGCCACTTCGTCTGGCAGGACCTGGACCCGGTCGGCTTCCTCTGGGACTTCCGGGACCGGATCTACCACGTCGACTGCAAGGAGGCCCGCAAGCGCCTCGACGGCCGCAACGGCCGCCTCGGCTCGCACCTGCCCTGGGGCGACCCGCGGCGCGGCTGGGACTTCGTCTCCGGCGGGCACGGGGACGTGCCGTGGGAGGACGTCTTCCGCATGCTGCGGTCGATCGGCTACGAGGGGCCGATCTCCGTGGAGTGGGAGGACGCGGGCATGGACCGGCTCCAGGGCGCGCCGGAGGCGCTCACCCGGATGAAGGCGTTCGACTTCGAGCCGTCCAGCGCGTCGTTCGACGCGGCCTTCGGCGGCAAGGAGTAGGGGGCTGCGCCCCGGTACTCAAGGGGCGCGGGGAACTGCGCGACCAGCCACCACGTGCCCGTGACGGGCCACCGGGCCGAGCACCGGGCCGAGCCTCTCGCGGTCTCGGTGCCGACCACCGGCCGGTGGGGGCCGGACGCGCAGTTCCCCCTGCCCCGGGGTGAGCCGGGGTGGAGGTACACCGGTGGGCGACCGGACCGCTTTGTCCAGTGGCTGGAAAAAGTTTAAGTTACTTGATGCACAAGGTCTTTCCGGCCACGACAAAGCCCGCTACGGTCCCTGATATGTACAGGACAATCACTCCGGGGTGACGGCGCACCCCGGCGTCCCGCACACGCCTCGTACGACGAGCCCTCCCGGAGGGATCCGTGCACAGGAAACGTCTGAGACTGCGCAAGGCATTCGCCCTTCTGACCGGCGCACTGCTCGCGAGCGCCTCGCTCGCGATCGCGGCCCCGGCCGAGGCGGGTGCCGCCGACGCCCGCGCCGGCAAAGCCAAGGCCGAAACCGAGTTCCAGCAGGTCACCCTGGCCAAGGGGGTGGAGGAGACCGGCGAGCCGATGTCCCTCGCGGTGCTCCCGGACCGGGGCGTGCTGCACACCGCACGCGACGGCACGGTCCGGCTCACCGACGCCGGCGGCACCACCCGCGTGGCCGGCCACCTCCCCGTCTACAACCACGACGAGGAGGGCCTGCAGGGCGTCGGCATCGACCCGGGTTTCAAGGAAAACCGTTTCGTCTACCTGTACTACGCGCCCCCGCTGGACACCCCGCCGACGGACGCGCCCGAGTCAGGCACCGCCGACGACTTCAAGCCCTTCAAGGGCGTCAACCGCCTCTCCCGTTTCGTCCTGGGCGAGAACGGCACGCTCGACATGGGCAGCGAGAAGACCGTCCTGGAGGTCCCCGCCGACCGGGGCATCTGCTGCCACGTCGGCGGTGACATCGACTTCGACGCCGACGGCAACCTGTACCTGTCGACCGGCGGCGACACCAACCCGTTCGAGTCCGACGGCTACAGCCCCATCGACGAGCGCCCGGACCGCAACCCGGCCTTCGACGAGCAGCGCAGCGCCGCCAACACCAACGACCTGCGCGGCAAGATCCTGCGGATCAAGGTCAACGCCGACGGCTCCTACGACATCCCCAAGGGGAACCTCTTCGCCCCGGGCACGGCCAGGACCAGGCCCGAGATCTACGCGATGGGCTTCCGCAACCCGTACCGGATGAGCGTCGACAAGCAGACCGGCATCGTCTACGTCGGCGACTACGGCCCCGACGCGGGCGCCGCCGACCCGGCCCGCGGCCCCAGCGGGCAGGTGGAGTTCAACCGCATCACCAAGGCGGGCAACTTCGGCTGGCCGTACTGCATCGGCAACAACGAGCCGTACATCGACTACGACTTCGCCACCGGCACGTCCGGACAGCCCTTCGACTGCTCGGCGCCGAAGAACGACTCGCCGAACAACACCGGCCTCACCGACCTGCCGCCCGCGCAGCCGGCGTGGATCCCCTACGACAAGGACTCCGTGCCCGAGTTCGGCAACGGCTCCGAGTCCCCGATGGCGGGCCCGGTCTACCACTACGACGCCAAGCTCGACTCCGCCGTGAAGTTCCCGAAGGAGTACGACAAGAACTTCTTCGCCGGCGAGTTCGGCCGGCGGTGGATCAAGCGCATCGTCGAGAACAACAGCGGCACGGTGCAGTCCATCAACGACTTCCCGTGGTCCGGCACCCAGATCATGGACATGGCGTTCGGGCCGGACGGCGCCCTGTACGTGCTCGACTACGGCACCGGCTACTTCAACGGCGACGAGAACTCCGCCCTCTACCGGATCCAGAACGCCACCGAGGGCCACACCCCCGACGTCACGGCCAAGGCCGACAAGACCGACGGGAACGCCCCGCTGACGGTGTCGTTCACCTCCAGCGGCAGCGACGCCGACGGGGACGCCCTGACGTACAGCTGGGACTTCGGGGACGGTGCCACCGCCGACGGCGCCGACGCCGAGCACACCTACACCAAGGAAGGCAACTACAGCGCGACCGTCACCGCCACCGACAGCACCGGACGCACCGGCACCGCCAGCGTCTACGTGGTGGTGGGCAACACCGCGCCCAAGGTGACCTTCGAGACGCCCCCCGACGGCAAGCTGTTCGACTTCGGCGACAGCATCCCCTACAAGGTCACCGTCACCGACGCCGAGGACGGCACGGTCGACTGCTCCAAGGTCACCGTCAACTACATCCTCGGCCACGACAGCCATGGCCACCCCATCACCTCGGCCCAGGGCTGCGAGGGCACCATCAGCGCCCCCGCCAGCTCCGACCACGACCCGAACGCCAACATCTTCGGTGTGCTGGACGCCCAGTACACCGACGGCGGCGGCGCCGCCAAGACCCCGCTGACCACGCACGCCCAGGTCACGCTCCAGCCCCGGCACCGGCAGGCCGAGCACTACAGCGCCCAGCAGGGTGTCACGGCCGTCGACCGGGCGGGCGCGGGCGGCGGCAGGACCGTCAGCGACATCGACAACGGCGACTGGATCTCGTTCACCCCCTACAACCTCACCGGTGCCACCCAGCTCACCGCACGCGTCTCCTCCGCGGGCGCGGGCGGCACCCTTGAGGTGCGCACGGGAGCGGCCGACGGCACCCTCATCGGCTCCGCGGACGTCCCGGTGACCGGCGGCTGGGAGACCTTCAAGGACGTCACCGTCCCCCTCGGCGACGTCCCGACCGAGACCACGGACCTCTTCCTGGTCTTCAAGGGCGGCGACGGGGACCTCTACGACCTGGACGACTTCCAGATCGCGGGCGGGGACGACCCGCCGGTGTCGGACGCCAAGAAGGTGCTGGTCTTCTCCAAGACCGCCGGCTACCGCCACGACGCCATCCCCGACGGCATCGCGGCCCTGAAGGAGCTCGGCGGCGGGCACGACATCACCGTCGACGCCACCGAGGACGCCGGCGCCTTCACCCCGGACAACCTCAAGGGCTACGACGCCGTGGTGTTCCTGTCCACCACCGGCGACGTGCTCGACGACACCCAGCAGCAGGCGTTCGAGGACTACATCGCATCGGGCGGCGGCTACCTGGGCGTCCACGCCGCGGCCGACACCGAGTACGACTGGCCCTTCTACGGCGGCCTGGTCGGCGCCTGGTTCGACTCGCACCCGGCGATCCAGGATGCGACCGTCCGCATCGAGGACCACGACAACCCGGCCACCGCCCACCTCGGCGACGCCTGGCAGCACACGGACGAGCTGTACAACTACCGCACCAACCCGCGGGAGAACGTGCACGTGCTGGCCACGCTCGACGAGACCACGTACGACGGCGGCACCATGCACGGCGACCACCCGATCGCCTGGTGCCAGGAGTACAAGGGCGGGCGCTCGTTCTACACCGGCCTCGGCCACACCAAGGAGTCGTACGCCGAGGAGGCGTTCCGCGCCCATCTGCTCGGCGGCCTGGAGTACGTCACCCACCAGGTGGACGCGGACTGCGCACCGAACACCGGGTACCGGGACCTGTTCAACGGCGCCACCCTGGAGGGCTGGCAGCAGGCCGGCCCCGGACAGTTCACCATCCAGGACGGGACGCTGAACACCGAGGGCGGCATGGGGCTGCTCTGGTACCACGCCAAGGAGTTCACCCACGGGTACTCCCTGAAGGTGGACTGGAAGATGGCCGGTGACGACAACTCCGGCGTCTTCGTGGGCTTCCCCGCCTCCGATGACCCGGGCTCGGCCGTCGACAAGGGCTACGAGATCCAGATCGACGCCACCGACGCCCCGGACCGGACCACCGGAGCCGTCTACTCCTTCAAGGCACCGGACACCGAGGCCCGCGACGCGGCCCTCAAGCCGCCGGGGGAGTGGAACAGCTACGAGATCCGCGTCCAGGGCGAGCACCTGGAAGTGTTCCTCAACGGGGTCAAGATCAACGACTTCACCAACGAGGACCCGGCGCGCAGCCTCACCGACGGATATGTGGGGTTGCAGAACCACAGCGCCGACGACCAGGTCTCCTTCCGTTCCGTCCAGCTGAAGGAACTGCCCGCCGAGGGCGCTTGAGACGGCGGCGGGCGGGAGACGCCGGACTCCCGCCCGCCGTCCACCCCCGTCCCGGCGCATCCGGCGGCCGGCCCGCGGCTCCGCCTCGCGCGCCGGCCCGCTCCACCCGCGCCCGCCCCGCCCTGGGGCACGCCCGTCGCGGGGGCCCGGCTCCGCGCGGGCCGAGGTCCCGCGTGGGGCTGGTCCCCCGTGGGGCTGAGGCTCCGCCGGGGGGGCGGGCCCCATCGCGGGGTCGGCCCCGCCGTGGGGGTCGGTCCCGCCGCGGGTCGGCTCCGACTCGGCGCCGGCTCCACCGCGGGGCCGCTCCACCGCGGGGTCGGCTCCCGGACGGGGCAGGGACCCGTCTTCCGGCCATCGGTTCGCGTACGACAAGGAGGCTGCCCATGTCCGCCGAACCTCGCCCTTCCACCACCACCGCCTCCGGCACCCCGCAGGACGCGGCTGCCGGGGCCGGGGCGCCCGCCCCGGACTCCAGACCCGCCCGGACCGGCATCTGGCTGATCGGGGCCCGCGGCTCCGTCGCCACCACCGCCGTCACCGGCTGTGCCGCGGTGGCCGCCGGGCTCCACCCGCCGACCGGGATGGTCACCGAGACCCCGGCCTTCGCGGGCTGTGCCCTGCCGCCGCTCACGTCCCTCGTCTTCGGCGGCCACGACACCGTCGACTGCCCGCTGCCCAAACGCGCCGAGGCGCTGGCCGCCGGGGGCGTGCTGCCGCACGGACTGCCCGCCGCCCTGGCCGCGGAACTGGCCGCCGCCGACCGCGAGATCGCCGCGGGCGGGCCGCTGCCCGGCGACACCCGTACCGAGGACCAGCTCATCGACGCCTTCGCCACGGACATCACGGATTTCGTGCGCCGCAACCAGCTGGCCCGCGCGGTCGTCGTGAACGTCTCCTCCACCGAGCCCGTGCCGACCGGCACCGCCCTGCCGCCCAGCTCCCTCTACGCCGCCGCCGCGCTGCGCGCCGGCTGTTCCTACGTCAACTTCACGCCCTCCACCGGCATGCACCACCCCCGGCTGCGGGAGGCGGCGCTCGCCTCCGGACTGCCGTACGCGGGCCGGGACGGCAAGACCGGGCAGACCCTGCTGCGGTCGGTGCTCGGCCCGATGTTCGCGCAGCGGGCGCTCACGGTGCGGGCCTGGTCCGGCACGAATCTGCTGGGCGGCGGCGACGGCGCGTCCCTCGCCGACCCGGCCGCGGCCGCGGCGAAGAACGCCGGCAAGGAACGCGTCCTCGCCGACACGCTCGGCACCGCACCCGAGGGCGAGGTGCACATCGACGACGTACCGGCGCTCGGCGACTGGAAGACCGCCTGGGACCACATCGCCTTCGACGGCTTCCTCGGCGCCCGCATGGTGCTCCAGACCACCTGGCAGGGCTGCGACTCGGCGCTCGCCGCGCCCCTGGTGCTCGACCTCGCCCGGCTTGTGGCCCGCGCCCACGAGGCCGGCCTCAGCGGGCCCCGGCCCGAGCTCGGCTTCTACTTCAAGGATCCGGACGGCGGCGCGTCCTCGGCGCTCACCCCCCAGTACGAGGCGCTGCTGGACTTCGCCCGCCGCCTGGAGCCCACCCGATGAGGCTCCGCCTGCCCTCGGTCCCCTCCACCGTCCTCACCGCGGCGCTCGCCGTGGCCGTCGCCACCGCGGTGACCGGCCGCGCGGCGTGGCGGGGCCGCGGGGCCGCGCGGCCCCAGCACGAG
Source organism: Streptomyces sp. DSM 116793 (assembly GCF_057320905.1). NCBI lineage: Bacteria > Bacillati > Actinomycetota > Actinomycetes > Kitasatosporales > Streptomycetaceae > Streptomyces > Streptomyces sp. DSM 116793. The sequence continues at coordinate 7,909,254 of NZ_CM170494.1, forward strand.
CGGTGGGACGGCGGCCGGGCCGGGAGGCGCGCCGGGCCTGGGGGCGCGGCGGGGGAGCCGCCTTGGTCGTCACCCGTGGGCGCCACGACGGCGGCTGTGTCCGCCGACGGGGCTTCCGGTGGCGGGGCTTCTGGTGGTGGGGCTTCCGGTGGTGGGGCTTCCGGTGGCGGTGTTTCTGGGGGCGGGACTTCCGACGGCGGGGTTTCCGGCGGCCCGGGCGGGGCCGTCCGAACCGGCCCCGCGCCGTCCGGCCACGCCCCCTCGGGCACACCGGCGGCCCGCCCGCCGGGCCTCGGGCCGGGCGGGGCGCCGCGGGCCTGGGCCGAGTTGCTGCGGCTGCCCGCGCTCTTCACCGTGCCCGGCGACGCACTCGCGGGTGCCGCCGCGGCCGGTGCGCCCTCCGGTCGGCGCACTCTGCTCGCCATCGGCTCCTCCGTCTGCCTCTACGAGGCGGGCATGGCGCTCAACGACTGGGCCGACCAGGCCGAGGACGCCGTGGACCGCCCACACCGCCCGCTGCCGTCAGGACGGATCAAGCCCTCCGCGGCGCTCGCCGCGTCGGGCGCGCTGACCGCGGCCGGGCTCGCCCTCGCCGCGGCCGCGGGCCGCCCCGCACTGACCGTCGCCACCGGGCTCGCGGCCACCGTCTGGGCCTACGACCTGCGGCTGAAGCACACCCTCGCGGGCCCCGCCGCCATGGCCGCGGCCCGCGCGCTCGACCTGCTGCTCGGCGCCGCGGCGACCGGCGGCCGGGTCCGCCCCGCCCTGTCCTCCGCGGCCCTGCTGGGCACCCACACCCTCGCGGTCACCGCGGTCTCGCGCCATGAGGCACACGGCGGTTCGACGGCCGTGCCGCTGGGCGCGCTGGCCGTGACCGGGGTGCTCGCACGCACCGTGCTCGGCGAGCGGGCCTGTGCCGGGCGCGAGACGGACCCGGGCGCCGCACCACCCCTCCCCGCGCTCCCGGCAGGCCGGCGGGCAGCAGCCGCCCCCGGCCTGCCGGGCCCGGCCCAGGAAGCCGCCCGCGGTGCCGCGCCCGGACTCGGGGGGCAGGGGTCCCGCGGCACGGGGCAGGGGTTCCGCGGCACGGGGCAGGGGCGAGGCGCCGATGCCGCCGTGGCGCCTCTGCCGGGCGGGGGAGCCGGTCGGGCGGCCGCCGTACCTCTGTCGGCCCGGGCCGCCGGTCGGGCGGCCGCCGTACCCCTGCCGGTCCGGGGTGCCGGTCGGATGGCCGCCGCACCCCTGCCGGGCTGGCCCGCAAGTGAGCTGGCCGCCGCACCCCTGCCGGGCCGGCCCGCAAGTGAGCCGGCCGCCGTGTCCTTGCCGGACCTGGCCGCCGGTGGCACGGCGATCCCGTCCCTCCTCGGCGGCCTGCGCATCACCCGCCCCGCGGACGCGCTCTGTGCCCTGCTCGGCGCGGTCTACGCCGCCGCCTTCGCCCGGCCGCTGCTGCACGCCGCACTCAACCCCTCGCCGGAGCTGACCCAGCGCGCCGTGGGCGGCGGCATCCGAGCCACCATCCCACTCCAGGCCGCGCTGATCGCCCGGGCCGGCCACGGGCGCACGGCACTGCTGACCGCGGCCCTCGCCCCGGCCGCCCGCGCGTTCGCACGGAAGGTGAGCGTGACATGACCGGATTCGGCACGGCACACCCCGCGGCCCCGGGCGCCAGGGGCCCCGGTGACCCCAGGGAACTCCGCTTCGGCTACGGCACCAACGGCCTGACCGACCTCAGGCTCGACGACGCCCTGGGCCTCCTCGCCGACCTCGGCTACCGCGGCGTCGGCCTGACGCTCGACCATATGCACCTCGACCCGCTCGCCCCGGACCTGGTGGCGCGCACCCGCCGGGTGGCCCGCCGCCTCGACCAACTCGGCCTCGGCGTCACCGTCGAGACCGGGGCCCGCTATGTGCTGGACCCGCGCCGCAAGCACGGTCCCTCCCTGCTCGACCCCGACCCGGACGCACGGGCCGCCCGCGTCCGGCTGCTGACCCGGGCCGTCGAGGCCGGTGCCGAGCTCGGCGCGCACGCGGTGCACTGCTTCAGCGGTGTCACACCCGAGGGCACGGACGAGGGCGCCGCCTGGAAACGCCTCACCGAAGCCCTCGGCCCGGTGCTCGACGCCGCCACCGTCGCGGGCATGCCGCTCGCCGTGGAGCCCGAGCCGGGCCACCTCGTCGGCACGCTCGCCGGCTTCCACCGGTTGCGCGCCGAACTCGGCGACCCCGACCTGCTCGGGCTCACCCTGGACATCGGGCACTGCCAGTGCCTGGAGCCGGGGCCGCCGGAGGACTGTGTGCGCCAGGCGGCGCCCTGGCTGCGGCACGTCCAGATCGAGGACATGCGCCGCGGCGTCCACGAGCACCTGCCCTTCGGGGACGGGGAGATCGACTTCCCGCCGGTGCTGTCCGCCCTGGCCGCCACCGGCTACCGGGGGCTGACCGTCGTCGAACTGCCCCGCCACTCCCACGCGGGCCCCGCCCTCGCCCAGGCGTCCCTGCGCTTCCTGCGGTCCGCGGCCACCGCGGCCGCGCACGCCCCGGCCACCGCGGCCGCCCGCATCCAGCCCACCGCGGCCGCCCACGCCCCGGCCACCGCGCACGCGGCGCCCACCCCCGAAGGAGGCACACCGTGACCGGTCAGGAACCCGCCACCACCGCACGCGCCGCGGCCCCCGCCGTGGCCGACGGCACCCCCGCGGCTCCCGAACCCCTCACCTCCCTCCGCGCCCGGCTCGACGCCGGGCTCACCGCCGCAGCGAGGGACTGGCTCGACCGCGCCCTCGCCCAGGCCGTCGAGGCCGCCCAAGCCGGGCGCACCGGGCCGGCCCCCGCGTCCGCCACCTCTCGCCCGCTCCCCGCCTGGGAACTCCGCTTTGCCGAGGCCGGGCGCCGCTGCGGTGCCGAGCACGCCGATGCCGCACGGGTGCTGCTGCTGTGCGCGGCCCGGCCCGGCACCGGTGCCGTCGCCCGCCTCTACGCCCAGGGCACCGCGGCCGAGCGGCGTGCCGTCCTGGCGGCCCTGCCGCACCTGACGCCGGGGCCCGAGGCGCTGCCGCTCGTCGAGGACGCGCTGCGCACCAACGACACCCGGCTGGTCGCCGCGGCGGTCGGCCCGTACGCCGCCGCCCATCTCGACCCGCACGGCTGGCGGCACGCCGTGCTGAAGTGCCTCTTCACGGGGGTGCCGGTGGCCGCCGTCACCGCGCTCGCCGAGCGTGCCCACGGCGACGCCGAACTCGCCAGGATGCTCGCCGACTACGCCGACGAGCGCCGCGCCGCCGGGCGCCCCGTACCGGACGACCTGTACCACGTCCTGCACCTGACGGGCGCCACGACCCCGGAGGCCCGCACCGCGGTGGGGCCGCCCCCGGCCCCCCGGCCGACCCCGGCAGCTCCGGCGGATCCGGCAGCCCCGGCCGGCCCGGCAGCCCCGGCAGCCGCGGCGGATCCGGCACCCCGGGCACCCCAGGCCCCGGGCACCCCCATGGCCCTCAAGGCCCCTTCGACCGGCGAGGAGTCCTGATGCGCATCTTCGATCCCCACATCCACATGACCTCGCGCACCACCGACGACTACCAGGCCATGTATGCCGCGGGCGTCCGCGCGGTCGTCGAGCCGTCCTTCTGGCTGGGGCAGCCCCGCACCTCCCAGGTGTCGTTCCTGGACTACTTCGACTCGCTGCTCGGCTGGGAGCCCTTCCGCGCCGCCCAGTACGGCATCGCCCACCACTGCACCCTCGCGCTCAACCCGAAGGAGGCGAACGACCCGCGCTGCGTGCCCGTCCTCGACGAACTGCCCAGGTATCTCGTGAAGGACAACGTGGTGGCCGTCGGCGAGGTCGGCTATGACTCCATGACCCCCGCCGAGGACACCGCGCTCGCCGCACAGCTCCAGCTCGCCGCCGACCACGACCTGCCGGCCCTGGTGCACACCCCGCACCGCGACAAGCTGGCCGGTCTGCGCCGCACCCTCGACGTGGTGCGCGAGTCCGCGCTGCCGCCGGAGCGGGTGCTGCTCGACCACCTCAACGAGACCACCGTCAAGGAGGCCAAGGACAGCGGCTGCTGGCTCGGCTTCTCCGTCTACCCGGACACCAAGATGGACGAGGCGCGGATGGTGGCCGTGCTCCAGGAGTACGGACCCGAGCGGGTGCTGGTCAACTCCGCCGCCGACTGGGGGAAGAGCGACCCCCTGAAGACCCGCAAGGTCGGCGACGCGATGCTGAGTGCCGGCTTCTCCGAGGACGACGTCGACCGTGTGCTGTGGCGCAACCCCGTGGCGTTCTACGGCATCAGCGGCCGGCTCTCCCTCGACGTGGCCGCCCCGGCCGCCACCCACGAGGGGAACTCGATCCTGCGCGGCGCCCCCGAGGACGCCCCGCCGGCGGAACGAACCCAGGACCCGGGCGAGCAGCCGCGGGACCCTGCCGAGCAGCCGCGTGACCCGGCCGAGCCCGTGCAGGACCGGACGGAGCACGCTCGCCCGGCGGACACGGCGGCGCGGGGCGCCGCCCCGGCGGCGGGGGAGTGAGGCATGCGCTTCCGCCACCCCGACGGCTCCACCGTGCACCTCGCTTACTGCACCAACGTCCACCCCGCGGAGACGCTGACGGGTGTGCTCGCCCAGCTGCGGGACCACTGCGAGCCGGTGCGCAAACGGCTCGGCAGGGACCGCCTCGGCATCGGCCTCTGGCTGGCCAGGGACGCCGCCCGGGCGCTCGTCACCGACCCGGCCGCGCTGCGCGGCCTGCGCGCCGAGCTGGACCGGCGGGGCCTGGAAGTGGTCACCCTCAACGGCTTCCCCTATGAGGGCTTCGGCGCCGAAGAGGTCAAGTACCGCGTCTACAAGCCCGACTGGGCCGACCCCGAGCGCCTCACCCACACCACCGACCTGGCCCGCCTGCTCGGCAGCCTGCTGCCCGACGACATCACCGAGGGCACCATCTCCACCCTCCCGCTCGCCTGGCGCACCGCCTATGACCCGGACCGGGCCGGCGCCGCCCGCGCCGCGCTCACCACGCTCGGGGAGCGCCTGGACGCGCTCGACGAGCTGACCGGCCGCTCGATCCGAATAGGCCTGGAGCCGGAGCCCGGCTGCGTCGTCGAGACCACGGGCGACGCCATCGCGCCGCTGACCGAGATCGGCCACCCCCGGATCGGCGTCTGCGTCGACACCTGCCACCTCGCCACCTCCTTCGAGGACCCGGGCACCGCCCTGAACGCCCTCGCCTCCGCACACGTCCCCGTCGTCAAGGTCCAGCTCTCCGCCGCCCTGCACGCCGACCACCCCCACCGGCCCGAGGTGCGTACCGCGCTCGCCGCCTTCGACGAGCCCCGCTTCCTGCACCAGACCCGCACCCGCACCCCGCAGGGCCTGCACGGCACGGACGACCTCGGGGAGGCGCTCTCCGGCACCGCCCTGCCCGGCACCGGTCCCTGGCGGGCGCACTTCCACGTCCCCCTGCACGCGGCCCCCGCCGCGCCCCTCGCCTCCACGCTCTCCGTGCTCTCCGACACCCTCACGCGGCTGGTCGGCGGCCCCAGGCCGGTCACCCACCACCTGGAGGTGGAGACCTACACCTGGCAGGCCCTGCCCCCCGAGCTGCGGCCCCGCGCCCGCACCCAGCTCGCCGACGGCATCGCCGCCGAACTCATCCTCGCCCGTGACCTCCTGACGGACCTCGGCCTGAAGGAACTGCCATGACCGCCCCCGAACCCGCCCCGGCCCCCACCGCCCGTCAGGAGCCGTCCGCCGGCGGCGCGCCGACGCCCCTGCTCGTCCTGGACGTGGTCGGCCTCACCCCCCGGCTGCTCGCCCATATGCCGCACCTGGCGGAGCTGGCCCGCGCCGGCTGCCAGGCCGAGCTGGGCACCGTGCTGCCCGCGGTCACCTGTAGTGCGCAGTCCACCTTCCTCACCGGGACCACCCCCGCGGAGCACGGCATCGTCGCCAACGGCTGGTACTTCCGCGAGCTGGGTGACGTCCTGCTGTGGCGCCAGCACAACGGCCTGGTGGCCGGCGACAAGCTCTGGGACGCGGCCCGCCGCGCCCACCCCGGCTACACCGTCGCCAACATCTGCTGGTGGTACGCCATGGGCGCGGACACCGACTGGACCGTCACGCCCAGGCCCGTGTACTACGCCGACGGCCGCAAGGAGCCCGACTGCTACACCCGGCCCCCGGCACTGCACGACGAGCTGACCGCACAGCTCGGCACCTTCCCCCTCTTCAACTTCTGGGGCCCTGGCGCCGATCTGGTGTCCAGCCGGTGGATCATCGACGCCACCCGCCACATCCTGCGCACCCGCCACCCCGACCTGGCCCTGTGCTACGTCCCCCATCTCGACTACGACCTCCAGCGCTTCGGTCCCGACGACCCACGCTCCCACCGGGCGGCCACCGAGCTGGACGCGGCGCTCGCCCCGCTGCTCGACGACGCACGGCGCGAGGGACGCACCGTGGTCGCGCTCTCCGAGTACGGCATCACACGGGTGAGCCGACCGGTCGACATCAACCGTGCCCTGCGCCGCGCCGGGCTGCTCGAGGTGCACACCCAGGACGGTATGGAGTACCTGGACCCGATGGCATCCCGGGCCTTCGCGGTCGCCGACCACCAGATCGCGCACGTCTACGTACGACGCCCGGAGGACCTGGAGGCGACCCGGGCCGTCCTGGGCGAGCTGCCCGGCATCGAGCAGCTGCTCGACGACGAGGGCAAGAAGGCCCACCACCTCGACCACCCGCGCTCGGGCGAGCTGGTCGCCGTGGCGGAACCGGATGCCTGGTTCACCTACTACTACTGGCTCGACGACGCCCGGGCGCCCGACTTCGCCCAGCTCGTCGAGATCCACCGCAAGCCCGGCTACGACCCCGTCGAGCTCTTCATGGATCCGCGGGACCCCTACGTCCGGCTCAGGGCCGCGGGAGCGCTGGCCCGCAAGAAGCTCGGCATGCGCTACCGCATGGCCGTGGTGCCCCTCGATCCCTCGCCTATTCGCGGCAGCCACGGCCGCCTTCCCGCGAGCGGCGACAGCGCCGACGGTCCGCTCATCCTCTGCTCCGTCCCCCGTGCCGTCGGCGGCCGCGTCGCGGCCACCGATGTGAAGTCCTTGCTGCTCCGGCTGGCCGGCCTCCAGTGAGGCCGCGCCGGCCGCCTGCCGGCGCCAGCCGACCGACCCAGTGCCACCAGTGAAGCACCTGCCACTGACAACGGCCGCCCGACGGCGGCCGCGCAGGGCCCCCTTCGTCACCCCTCACAACGCCACCGGATTCCGAGGAGTTCCCGCATGACCCACCGTTCGAGCCGCAACACCCCCTCCAGCAAGGCGTACGACCCCGAGATCGGCCACCGGCTCAGCAGACGCGGCATGCTCGGCGTCGCCGCCGGTGCCACGGCCGCCGCCCTGATCGGCTCCGCCGGCACCGCCTCCGCGGCCCAGGCCCACCCCGCCCGCGGTGGCGGCCACGGGCCCGGCCGCCACGCGGTCCCCAAGGGCCGCCTCGGCATCCAGCTCTACACCCTGCGCGACAAGGTCGCCTCCGCGGGCTTCGCCGCCGTCTTCGACGAACTAGAGGCGTACGGCTACGACGAGATCGAGTTCGCCGGCTACACGCAGGGGACGGGCGCCATCACCCTCGCGGAGCTCAAGGGCCTGGCCCACGACCACGGCCTCAGGCCGATCGGCAGCCACGTCGGCTACTACGACGACAACAACCCGAACGCCTACACCTTCGCGCAGAACCTCACCCAGGTGCTCGACGACGCCGAGGCCCTCGGCCTGCCGCACGTCGGCACCGCGTCCAACCCGGGCCGCTACGGCTCCACGGTGGACGGCTGGAAGCGGGCCGCCGAGGAGTTCAACACCTATGGCGCGGCGGCCCGGAAGCGGGGCATGAAGTTCTACCAGCACAACCACGCGGAGGAGTTCGCCTTCGCCACCGACCGGCCCGACGTGCGCCTCTACGACGTGCTGGTGGCGGAGACCGACCCGGACCTGGTCTTCCTGGAGATGGACATCTACTGGGCGTTCTGCGGGCAGTTCCGCTTCTCCAAGCGCCCCGACGGCACTCCCGCCCCGTTCGAGCCGATCGACTACGTCCTGAAGAACCCGGGCCGCTATCCGCTGTTCCACGTGAAGGACGGCGAACACGACGAATCGGCCACCGATGGCTACGACATGGTGGACGTCGGGGACGGAGACATCGACTACCAGTCCTTCCTCACCGCGGTGAACCACACCCGCAGGGGGCACGACCACCACTGGCAGGTCGAACACGACCAGCCGGCCGACTCCTTCAGCACCGCCCGCCGCTCCGCGGCCTACTTGCTGAATCTGAACGAGGGGCGGTGCTGAGGGCCGGCCGGCCGGGTCTCACACCACTTCCCTGCTGATCGGCTGCGGGTTCGGCACGATCCTCTTGCTGCCCCGGGGCAGACCCGGATGCCGCAGGAACAGTGCCAGGCCCGCAGCCACCAGCGAGATCACACCGGCGGTCGTGTAGGCGCCGTTGTACCCCCAGGCGTCGATGACCATCGAGCCGAGGCCACTGCCGAAGAGGCCGCTGACGACCTTTCCGCTGTAGGCGATGCCGTAGTTGGTGGCGTTGTAGTTCTCACCGAAGTAGTCCGGTGTGAGCGAGGCGAACATCGGGTAGAACGCGCCGCCTCCGAAGCCGGAGAAGAAGGCGAACACCAGGAACAGCGCCTCGTTGTTGATGGTGCCCGCCCAGAGCACGCCGAACTGCGAGAAGCCCAGTACCAGGATCACGAAGATCAGGGCGTTCTTGCGGCCCCACATGTCAGAGAGCCAGCCGACGACACCGCGCCCGATGCCGTTGACCACCGCCAGTATCCCCGCCGAGTTCGCCGCGACGAGCGGGCCGAAGCCCACGTCCTTCGCGAACGGCACCTGGAAGGAGACACCGAAGATGGAGACACCGGCGGTGATCACCAGCAGCAGCCAGATGAGCGGCAGCTGACCGGTCCTGATGGCCTCCATCGGGGTGTACTGCTTGGTCGCGGGCGGGTTCTTGGCGAGGCTGCGCGCCGTCTTCGTGTTGGCCTGCTGGTACTTCAGCGGGTCCACCTCGGCCGGCCACCAGTTCTTCGGCGGGTCCTTGAAGAACCAGCCGCAGATGGCGACCGCGACCAGCACGAAGACCCCGATGAGGTCCAGGACCTCGTGGTAGTTGCCCGTGTCGAAGGCGAAGTTGAAGACGAAGATGAACGGCAGGGAGCCGTAGGCGAATCCGCCGTTGACGAATCCCGTCTTTCCGCCGCGCTTCTCCGGGAACCACTTGCCCGTCATATTGATGCAGGTCGAGTAGACGAACCCGGAGCCCGCTCCGCCCAGCACACCGAACCCGATGATCGCCAGCCAGACGTTGTCGAAGTGGGATATCGAGAGGAATCCCAGCACGGCGAGCAGCGAGCCGGTGAGCATGGCTCCGCGCGCCGTCAGAATTCCCTTCTCCCGCATCCAGCCGGTCGGGAAGGAGACCCCCGCCTGGAAGAACGTCCAGACGCTGAGGATCCAGAAGGTGTTGGTCTGCGTCCAGCCGTGGGCCGAGGAGAGCACGTCCTCCGCCGACCCGTACGCGTACTCGAAGACGCTGATGGCCATCATCGCCACCCACGGCAGGTACACCATGAGCTTGCGGGAGTGACCGAGGATCTCCCGGTCGCTCTCGCCCATGCGATATACACGGCCCCTGCTGTCTGTCACTTCCCGGTACGCGACTCCTGCCGCGTCCGGTTGTTCCGTAGTGCTCATGAAATCCCCTTGGCTTCGAAAGAACTGGCCAGCGCCCCCTGTCCAAACCTTTCGCGCGCACGGGAAGGGCTAGGTGAGCAGCCCGGCAGCCCTTGCCCAGCGGTATTTCGCACCGAGCACCTGGACCGGCCGCTCGGTGGTATAGGGGTAGGCGACGACACCACGCTCGAAGAGGTACTGGCACGCCTCCTCGACCTCGGTGTCACCCGCCAGGGAAGCCACGACGGGCTTCTCGATGCCGCGCTCGCGGAACTCGGCCACGACCCGCGCGGTCAGCTCGGCGAAGACCATCGGCGGCGTGACGATGGTGTGCCAGTAGCCCAGCACCAGCGCGTGGATGCGCGGGTCCTCCAGGCCCAGCCTGATGGTCGCCTCGTACGTGGACGGCGGTTCGCCGCCGGTGATGTCCACCGGGTTGCCCGCGGCGCCGAACGGCGGGATGAACGTCCGGAACGACGCGTCGAGGTCGGCCGGGATCTCCATCAGCTTCAGGCCGCTGTCGGTGACCGCGTCGGACAGCAGCACACCGCTGCCGCCGGCACCGGTGATGATCACGATGTTGTCGCCCTTGGGGGTGGGCAGCACGGGCAGCGCCCGCGCGTACTCCAGCATGTCGTTCAGGCCCGGAGCGCGGATCACGCCGGCCTGCCGGAGGATGTCGTCGTACACGGCGTCGTCGCCCGCGAGGGCCCCGGTGTGCGACCCCGCCGCCTTGGCGCCGGCCGCCGTACGGCCCGCCTTGAGGACCACCACGGGCTTCTTCGGCACCGTCGCGCGGGCGGCCTCGACGAAGGCCCGGCCGTCCTTGAGGTCCTCCAGGTGCATGGCGATGCACTCGGTGTGCGGGTCCTCGCCGAACCAGGTCAGCAGGTCGTCCTCGTCGATGTCGGACTTGTTGCCGAGGCCCACGATGGCGGACACGCCCGTCCTGGTGGTCCTCGCGAAGCCCAGGATGGCCATGCCGATGCCGCCGGACTGCGAGGTCAGCGCCACCCCGCCCTTGACGTCGTAGGGCGTGCAGAACGTGGCGCACACGTCCTGCCAGGTGGCGTAGTAGCCGTAGATGTTCGGCCCGAGCAGCCGGATGCCGTACTCCTCGGCGATCGCCACGATCTCGTCCTGCAGCGCTTGCTCACCGGTCTCGGCGAAGCCGGAGGGGATCAGCACCGCGTTGGGGATGCCCTGCTGCCCCACCTCCTTCAGCGCCGGCGCGACGAACTTGGCGGGGATCGCGAAGACCGCCACGTCCACCTCGCCGGGCACGTCCGTGACGGTCTTGTACGCCTTGCGGCCCAGGATGTCGTCGGCCTTGGGGTTCACCGGGTGGATGTCCCCGGAGAAGCCGCCGTCGATGAGGTTCCGCATCACCGAGTTGCCGATCTTGCCCTGCTCGTTGGAGGCGCCGATCACCGCGATCGAGCGGGGCTCCATCAGCCGGCGCATCGAGGTGAGGATCTCCTCGCGGGTGAACGTGCGCCGCGGCTTTTGGGCACCCTCGGCCAGGATCACGCGGATGTCCGCGGCGACCGCGCTCTGCGCGGTGGCGATCACCGGGTTGAGGTCCACCTCGGCGATCTCCGGGAAGTCGGTGACCAGCTCGGAGACCCGGCGGATCTGCTCGGCGAGCGCCTCGCGGTGCACCGGCGGCGCCCCGCGCACACCGCGCAGCACCTCCGCGGCCCTGATCGAGTCGAGCATCGAGGCGGCCTCGCCGGCGTCCACGGGCGCGAGGCGGAACGTGACGTCCCCCAGCACCTCGACGAGCACACCGCCCAGGCCGAACGCGACCACCTTGCCGAACGTCGGGTCGGTCACCGCACCGACGATCACCTCCTGCCCCTGCGGCAGCAGCTCCTGCACCTGGACGCCCTCGATACGGGCCTCGGGCGCATAGGCACGGGCATTCTCGATGATCTTGTGGAAGGCGGCCCGTACGTCCTCGGCGCCCTCCACGCCGACGATCACACCGCCGGCGTCGGTCTTGTGCAGGATGTCCGGCGAGACGATCTTCATGACGACGGGTCCGCCGAAGCGGGCCGCGGCGGCCACCGCCCCGTCGACGTCCTTCGCCAGTTCCTCGCCGGGAACAGCGATGCCGTAGGCGTCCGCGATCACCTTGCCCTCGGGCGCGGTGAGGGCGGTGCGTCCCTCGGCCCGGACGGCGTCGAGGAGGCCCCGCACCTTCTGTACGCGGGTTTCTCGGGTAAGGGGGGCCATGGATCAGATCACTCCGTTCGACTTGAGCAGACGCAGTTCCTCGTCCCCGAGGCCCAGTTCGCCGATGAACACCTCTTCGTTGTGCTCGCCCAGCAGCGGGGAGCTGGTGATCTCGACGGGGGAGTCGGAGAGCTTCAGGGGGGAGCCGACCGTGGTGAAGGAACCACGCTCGGGGTGGGCGACCTCGACGACCATCTCGTTGGCTGCCAGCGACGGGTCCTCGATGATCTCCTTGGTGGACAGGATCGGGCCGCAGGGGATGTTGTGGGCGTTGAGCCGCTCCAGGACCTCCCACTTGGGGAGCGTCGAGGACCACTCCTCGATCAGCTGGAACATCTTGCCCAGCTTGGGCAGCCGGGCCTCCGGCGTGGCCCACTCCGGGTCCTCGGCGAGTTCGGGCCGGCCGATCAGCTCGCAGATCGGCTGCCAGCCGACGGGCTGCACGATGACGTACACGTAGTCGTTCGGGCCGCCCGGCGCGCACTTCACGGCCCAGCCCGGCTGGCCGCCGCCGGAGGCGTTGCCAGAGCGTGGCACCTCGTCGCCGAAGTCGTCGTTCGGGTACTCCCGCAGTGGGCCGTGCGCGAGGCGCTGCTGGTCGCGCAGCTTCACCCGGCAGAGGTTGAGCACGGCGTGCTGCATGGCGACGTTCACGCGCTGCCCGCGGCCGGTGTTCTCGCGCTGGAAGAGCGCGGCGAGGATGGCGGCCACGCAGTGCACACCGGTGCCCGAGTCGCCGATCTGCGCGCCGGTCGCCAGCGGCGGGCCGTCGTCGAAGCCGGTGGTGGACATCGAGCCGCCCATGGCCTGCGCGACCACCTCGTACGCCTTGAACTTGGTGTAGGGCCCCTCGCCGAAGCCCTTGATGGAGGCGTAGACCAGCCGCGGGTTGATCTCCTGGATGCGGTCCCAGGTGAAGCCCATCCGGTCCACCGCGCCGGGGCCGAAGTTCTCCACCAGCACGTCGGAGCGGCGGATCAGCTCGGTGAGCAGTTCTTTGCCGCGCTCCGTCTTGGTGTTGAGGGTGATGCTCCGCTTGTTGCAGTTGAGCATCGTGAAGTAGAGCGAGTCCACGTCCGGCAGGTCCCGCAGCTGCTTGCGGGTGATGTCACCGGTGGGCGCCTCCAGCTTGATGACGTCCGCGCCGAGCCAGGCGAGCAACTGGGTGGCGGACGGACCGGACTGGACGTGCGTCATGTCGAGGACGCGGATGCCCTCAAGTGCCTTGGTCCCCCTGCTTGTCATGTGGCGTCCACCTCACTTGTACATGGTCTGGTTCATGGTTCCGGGGGCGTACGCGTCCGGGTCGACCCACACGTTGATCAGGGAGGGCTTGCCGGACTCGCGGGCCCGGCGCAGCGCGGGGCCGATGTCCGCGGGGTCGCGGACCTCCTCGCCGTAGCCGCCCAGCAGCTGGGCGAACTTGTCGTAGTGCACGTCGCCGAGGGTGTTGCCGACCCGCTCGCGCTCCTCGCCGTACTTGACCTTCTGGCCGTAGCGGATCTGGTTCATCGACGAGTTGTTGCCGACGATGCCGACGAACGGGAGGTTGTAGCGGACCAGCGTCTCGAAGTCCCAGCCGGTGAGGCTGAACGCCCCGTCGCCGAAGAGCGCGACGACCTCCTTGTCGGGCCGGGCCTGCTTGGCGGCCAGCACGAACGGGATGCCGACGCCGAGGGTGCCGAGCGGGCCCGGGTCCATCCAGTGGCCGGGCGACTTGGGCTGGACGACCTGCCCGGAGAAGGTGACGATGTCACCGCCGTCGCCGATGTAGATCGAGTCCTCGGTCAGGAAGTCGTTGATCTCGCTCACCAGGCGGTACGGGTGGATGGGCGAGGCGTCCGACTTCAGGTTCGGCAGCCGCTTCTCCAGCGCCGCCTGCTCGGCCGCGCGCAGCTCGTCCAGCCACTCCTTGCGCTTGGCCGCACCCCCGTTGACCCGTCCTGAGGCGGCCTCGGTGACCGACTTCAGCACCAGCCCCGCGTCGCCCACGATGCCCAGGTCGATGTCGCGGTTCTTGCCGACCGTGCGGTAGTCCAGGTCGATCTGCACGACGGTGGCGTCCTGCGAGAGCCGCTTGCCGTAACCCATGCGGAAGTCGAAGGGGGTGCCCACGATCACGATGACGTCGGCGTTCGAGAACGCGTAGCGCCGGGAGAGCTGGAAGTGGTGCGGGTCGCCGGGCGGCAGGGTGCCGCGGCCCGCGCCGTTCATGTACGCGGGGACGTTCAGGGTGCGCACCAGCTCGATCGCGGCCTCGGTGCCCCGGGTCGTCCACACCTGGCTGCCCAGCAGGATCGCGGGCTTCTCGGCGTGCACCAGCAGGTCGGCGAGCTTCTCGATCGCCTCGGGGTCGCCGGCGCTGCGGGTGGAGGCGCGGTACTGCCCGGCCTTCGGGATGCGGGCCTTGTCGACCGGCACCTTGGCGTCCAGGACGTCCCGCGGGATCTCCAGGAACGAGGGGCCCGGCGCGCCGTGGTAGCACTCGCGGAAGGCCATGGACACCATGTCCGCGGCGCGCGCGGTGTCCGGCACCGTCGCGGCGAACTTGGTGATCGGGGTCATCATGTCGACGTGCGGGAGGTCCTGGAGGGACCCCATCTTGTGCTGGGTGTGCGCGCCCTGACCGCCGATCAGCAGCATCGGGGACTCGGCACGGAACGCGTTGGCGACACCGGTGACGGCGTCGGTGGTACCGGGACCAGCGGTGACGACGGCACAGCCCGGCTTGCCGGTGATGCGCGCGTACCCGTCGGCCGCGTGGGCCGCCACCTGCTCGTGGCGTACATCGACGACCTCTATGCCTTCGTCGACGCAGCCGTCATAGATGTCGATGATGTGGCCGCCGCACAGGGTGTAGATGACGTCGACGCCCTCTGCTTTGAGTGCCTTGGCGACCAGATGCCCTCCGGAGATGAGGTCGGGGGTCGTGCCGCTGCTCTCGTCGGACATGGCGGAGTCCTGTCCCTTCGTAGGGGAGGGTGAGACCTTCCGCGCTGCTCGCGGCCGCTCTCACCGGGTTGTTGCCGGGGTTTTGCCGGGGTGTTGTCTGCGGTATTGAGTAGATTGCATACAGTCGACGAATACTGTATGAAGCTTGTTATCCCGCATCCGGTGGGTGGTGTCCAGGGGGCGTGCACCACTTTTCGAGGCGCCGAGGGATCTTCACCCGGCGGCCACAGCAGTCAGGAGCCGAGATGGACCTGTACGAACACCAGGCAAGGGAACTCTTCGAGGAACACGGAATCGTGGTACCGAAGGCGGAGGTCACCGACGCCCCCAAGGGGGCCCGGGAGATCGCCCGCCGGCTGGGAGGTCGCGTCGTCGTCAAGGCACAGGTGAAGACCGGCGGGCGGGGCAAGGCGGGCGGGGTGAAGATCGCCGCGGACCCCGCCGCCGCCGAGCTGACCGCCCGGCAGATCCTCGGCATGGACATCAAGGGCCACACGGTCCGCAAGGTGATGGTCGCCGAGCCGGTCGACATCGAGCGGGAGTACTACGTCTCCTACGTGCTCGACCGCGCGAGCGGCCGCTTCCTCGCCATCGCGTCCGCCGAGGGCGGCATGGACATCGAGGAGGTGGCCGCCACCCGGCCCGAGGCCGTCGCGCGCGTCCCCGTCGACCCCGCCGAGGGCGTCACCTCCGCGCGCGCCGCCGAGATCGCCGCGGCCGCCAAGCTGCCGCCGCAGACGGTGGATGTGCTCGTCAGGCTCTGGGACGTGCTCGTGCGCGAGGACGCGCTCCTCGTCGAGGTCAACCCGCTGGTCCGCACCGCCCAGGGACAGATCCTCGCCCTGGACGCCAAGGTCACGCTGGACGACAACGCCCGCTTCCGGCAGTCCCGCTGGGGCGAGAACCTCGCCGCACTCGACGACGAGGGTGACGCGCTGGAGGCGACGGCGGCCGAGAAGGGCCTCAACTACGTCAAACTGGACGGCGAGGTCGGCATCATCGGCAACGGCGCCGGCCTCGTCATGTCCACCCTCGACGTGGTGGCCGGCTGCGGCGCCCGGCCCGCCAACTTCCTGGACATCGGCGGCGGCGCCTCCGCTCAGGTGATGGCCGACGGCCTCGGCGTCATCCTGGCCGACCCCGACGTCAAGTCCGTGTTCGTCAACGTCTTCGGGGGCATCACCGCCTGCGACGCCGTCGCCGACGGCATCGTGCAGGCCCTGCGGACCGTACGGCTCACCAAACCCCTCGTCGTACGGCTCGACGGCAACAACGCCGTACAGGGCCGCACCATCCTCGATACGCACCGCCACCCGCTCGTCGAACAGGCCACCTCCATGGACGGCGCGGCGCGCCGTGCCGCCGACCTCGCCCACGCGCACTGAAGGAGCCGGACATGGCCATCTACCTCACCAAGGAGAGCAAGGTCCTGGTCCAGGGCATGACCGGCGGCGAGGGCATGAAACACACCCGCAGGATGCTCGCGGCCGGCACCAACGTCGTGGGCGGCGTCAATCCGAGGAAGGCCGGCCGCACGGTCGACTTCGACGTCCCCCAGGGCCTCAAGGGCCTGGGAGGTGCCCCCAGGGCCGTCCCCGTCTTCGGCTCGGTGCGCGAGGGCATGGACGCCACCGGCGCCGACGTCAGCGTGGTCTTCGTGCCGCCCGCCTTCGCCAAGGCCGCGGTCATGGAGGCCGCCGACGCCGGCATCGGCCTCGCCGTCGTCATCACCGAGGGCATCCCCGTCCACGACGCCGTCGCCTTCCAGGCGCACGCCAGGGCCCGGGGCACCCGGGTCATCGGACCCAACTGCCCCGGCCTGATCACCCCCGGCCAGTCCAACGCCGGCATCATCCCCGCCGACATCGCCCAACCCGGCCGCATCGGCCTGGTCTCCAAGTCCGGCACCCTCACCTACCAGCTCATGTACGAACTGCGCGACGTCGGCTTCTCCACCTGTGTGGGCATCGGCGGCGACCCCGTCATCGGCACCACCCACATCGACTGCCTGGCCGCCTTCCAGGACGACCCCGACACCGATCTGATCGTGCTCATCGGGGAGATCGGCGGCGACGCGGAGGAGCGCGCCGCCGGCTACGTCCAGGAGCACGTCACCAAACCCGTCGTCGGCTACATCGCGGGCTTCACCGCCCCCGAGGGCAAGACCATGGGCCACGCCGGCGCGATCGTCTCCGGCTCCTCGGGCACCGCGGCCGCCAAGCAGGCCGCACTGGAGGCCGCCGGCGTGCGGGTCGGCGCCACCCCCACCGAGGCCGCCCGGCTCGTCCTCGATCAGCTCGGCATCTGATGCCGACCCCGCGGCGCCCGCCGCGCGCGGGTGCTGCTTCGGTGTCCGCGTACGTGTGGGTGCCCTCCGGTGCCCGCTGTGCGCGGGTGCTGCTCGGTGTCCGCGTACGTGTGGGGTGCCCTCCGGTGGCCCGCCGCGTGCGGATGCTCCTCGGTGCCCGCGTCCCGCGGGTGCCGCACCCACCGGCCCGATGGCTTCGGGCGCTCCCGCCGGCCCGATGGCTCCGGGTGCTCCCGCCGGCCCGATGGCTCCGGCCGCGCCCGGCGAGCCGGGCCGCCCGGGTGATGGGCCCGATCGATCCCGCCCCGACTGTGCACCGTGAGCGGAGACTCCCCATGCGACCCACCCTCACCCTGAAAGCCGGCACGTCCTGGACCGACGCCTGGCAGCGCTGCCTCGTCGTCGCCCCCGAGGCGTTCCGCGACGACCGAGTCCTCAACCTGTGGGGCGCCGCCTGGCAGGCGGACGGCCGGGCGCTGCCCGCCGCGAGCCCCGTCGACCAGAGCCCCATCGCGGGCCCGCCCCGCCTCGACGCGGACGCCGCACGGGCCGCCGTGCGCGCCGCGCTCGACCAGCACCGCGCCTGGCGGCACGTTCCCGTCGCCGAGCGGCGCGCCCGGGTGGCCGCCACCCTCGACGCCCTCACCCAGCACCGCGAACTGCTCGCGCTGCTGCTGGTCTGGGAGATCGGCAAGCCCTGGCGGCTCGCCCAGGCCGACGTCGACCGCGCCATCGACGGCGTGCGCTGGTACGTCGACGGCATCGAGCCGATGCTCGCCGGCCGGGCCCCGCTCGACGGCCCGGTCTCCAACATCGCCAGCTGGAACTACCCGATGTCCGTGCTGGCGCACGCCATGCTGGTGCAGGCCCTCGCGGGCAACGCCGTGATCGCCAAGACCCCGACCGACGGCGGTGTCTCCTGCCTCACCCTCGCCGCGGCGCTCGCCGCCCGTGAAGGCATCCCGGTGACCCTGGTCAGCGGCAGCGGCGGACAGCTCTCCGAGTCGCTGGTGCGGGCCCCCGAGATCGGCTGCGTGTCGTTCGTGGGCGGCCGGGACACCGGGGCCGCGGTCGCCACCGCCGTCGCCGACCTGGGCAAACGCCACATCCTCGAACAGGAGGGGCTGAACACCTGGGGCATCTGGAACTACTCGGACTGGGACCGGCTCGCCGCCGCCGTCCCCAAGCTCTTCGACTACGGCAAGCAGCGCTGCACGGCCTACCCCCGCTTCGTCGTCCAGCGGAGCCTGTTCAACGACTTCCTCGACGCCTATCTGCCGGCCGTGCGCACCGTGCGCGTCGGCCATCCGCTGGCGGTCGAGCACCCCGACGACCCGTTCCCGGTCCTCGACTACGGCCCGCTGATCAACGCCGCCAAGGCCAAGGAGCTGACCGACCAGGTGGAGGAGGCCATCGACCGCGGCGCCGTGCCCCTGCACCGGGGGACGCTCGACGACGGCCGCTTCCTGCCGGGCCAGGACACCTCGGCGTACGTGCCGCCCGTCACCCTGCTCGGCCCGCCGCCGTCCTCCCCGCTGCACCACGCGGAGCCGTTCGGCCCGGTCGACACGATCGTGCTGGTCGACACGGAGGCGGAGCTGCTGACCGCCATGAACGCCTCCAACGGCGCGCTGGTCGCCACCCTCGCCACCGACGACCGCTCGGTCTACGAGCGCCTCGCCCCCCAGATCCGCGCCTTCAAGGTCGGCCACGGCGCCGCACGCTCCCGCGGCGACCGCGACGAGCTCTTCGGCGGCTTCGGCGCCTCCTGGCGGGGCGCCTTCGTCGGCGGCGAGCTGCTGGTGCGCGCGGTGACACAGGGGACGGCGGGGGAGCGGCTGCCGGGGAACTTCCCGGAGTACCAGCTCATTCCGTGACTGACGGCGCTGATCACCCTACGTGGTGGTGGGGTCGCGGAACGCGTCCGCGACCCCACCATCGGGGCCGGCTCCCCGGCGCCCTCGCCCGCAGGCTCCCCGGCCGGCCCCGCGGCCCTGCCGGGGCGGACAGATACGCAGGTGAAAGCCGCTCCCAAACCTTGGTATGGTGGTGTGTGTCGCCGCGGGGATCACCCCGAGCGGCACACCTGAGTCCGGGTGGCGGAATGGCAGACGCGCTAGCTTGAGGTGCTAGTGCCCTTTATCGGGCGTGGGGGTTCAAGTCCCCCCTCGGACACCAACTGATAGCCCACGGGTTTGCGGGAAGTGCTGGTTGAGATCCATTTCAACCAGCACTTTCTGCTGTCCGGGGTCGTAGGTGAGGGTGAGCCCGAGCTGCCGGTAGATCTCCGCCCTGTCCGCCAGCTACGCTTGCCGCACGACGGCCGCGAGATCGCTGACGGGACGCCACGAGCCGGGCGATCTCGTCACGGGACATCCGGCCACCGGGCGCCCGGCCGCCGTACGCAGATCCGCTTCCGCCCGGGTGCGGCGGGCCTGGGTCTCGGCCATCCACTGGCTGACGGCAGCGGGGTCGGCACCCGCTTCGAGTGCGGCCCGGCGGGTGGCCAGTTCTGCGTCGCAGTCGGCGATGGCCGCACGGGCCCTCTCGGCGTTCGCGCCGTCGTGGTCGGGATGGTCGCGGCGGCCATGCGGTCGATGGTGTCCTCGAGGCGGTGGGGCAGGAAGAGCTTGGCGAGCCAGACGTCGAGCGGGGGCAGGATCCGGCTCTCGCGCAGGTAGACGTTGCGGGGATGGGCGATGCGGTTGGCGAGCGCGTACTCGTCGGGGTAGCGGCAGCGGTAGTGGGCCGAGCCGTGCGCCCAGTTGCCCTGCATCTTCCGTTGGCACAGGCCACACAGGAGCGCGCCGCGTAGCACGTATGCGTTGCGGGCCTTCTTCACCCCGGGGGCCGGAGACGTGCGGGTGCGGGATCCCAGGATGTCCTGGGCTTGGGCGAAGGTCTCATCGCTGACGAGCGGGGTGTGGACGGTCTTCTTGGAGAAGATCCACTTGTTCTGGGGGTTCCAGCGCATCGCGGTGGTGTAGGCGAGGGAGACGTCGTCGATGTCGAGCAGGACCTCGTAGGTGCGCCGGCGGTTCCAGATCTGGCGGCACCTCGCAGGAACTCGGTGAGGATACGCGCCACGACGGGTGCGGTGCCGGGGTCGGGGTCGGGTTCGAGGCCGTGGAGGCGTTTTCCGTCGGCGGCCTTGGCCGGGTCGGGGTGCGGGCCGAGGTCGGCGAGCCGGTAGCCGTTGGGCGGTCTGCCGCCGGTGTGGCGGCCTTCCCTGAGGGCCTGGGCGGCCATGACGGCGTGCACGCGGAGTTCGGTGCGGCCGCGTTCGCCCTTGGGCATGCCGCCGAAGACGGACATGATCAGGTCATGGCCTTCGTTGTCCGGGTCGATCGCCCCACCGACCTCCGGCACCCACAAGGGCACGCCGTAGTGGGTGAACAGCGGGAAGGTGGTGCCGAACCGGTTGCCGTAGAAGGCGCGTTGCGGTTCACCGATGACCACGGCGTCGAACCCGCGCCGTGGGTCGGCCAGCGCCGCCAGGAGCGCTGCGGCGTCGGGACGGCGCCTCCAGGGCAGGGCACGGCTCTGTCCGATGCCGAAGTACTCCCCGGTGATCGTGCCCGTGAGGGGTTCGATGGGGGTGCGGGCGCGGCCGAGTTGCCATTGACGGGACTCTCGGCCCGGCCGGCGGCGAGGACGGCGGAGGGCAGGTCGATGAGTTCGCCGCGTTCGCGCCAGGGACGGGTGGTGACGGCTACCGTGCCGCCGGGACGCAGGAGGCTTGGCGGCGTGGGCGGCGGAGCCGGGTACGCAGCGGTCGGCGCGCTGCTTGGGCGCGGAGATGGGGGCGGTGTTCCACAGGGAAAGGACACTGCGGGGTCTCCTCTGCTGTGGTCTGCGCGTGGCGGATCGCGGACAGCGCGATCAGGTCGCAGTGCACGACGTCGCGAGAGGCGTCCACGGGAAGAGCGCGAACGAGGCGGCCGCCGACCGGACGGGCGTAGACGACCACGATGTGCTGCAGGTAGCGAAGCCGGCGGTGCGGGCGCCGGCGATCAGGAGGCCCGAGCGGGTCGGTGAGGCGTCCGGCATCCCGGCGTTGGCGGGTGGCCAGCATCAGCAGACCGTCTGGCTCGATCTCCGTCCTCACTTAGTTGAAGAAGACAACCGTGTGCGTTGGGGGATAGTTGTGAGCGTTCGACTCCGCTTGGCGGCTGGCCCGCGTCAAGGGGCGCGCGGGTCGCTGACGCGCAGGTGTTCCGTTGTGGCCGCTCTCCCCCTCCTGCAACACCATCGCACCTGGTCGCAGCGGGTATGACGGCAGTAGCCGCAACGGGTTTCGCGTGACACGGTGGGCAGCATGACCCCTCACACGCACGACCACGACCACGGTCATGACCACAGCGGTCACAGTCACGACCACGGCGGCGGCCGGTGGGCGCGGCTGGGGCGCCGGGCTGTGCACATGGTCGCCCCGCACAGCCACGAGGCCATGGACAAGGTCGACTCCGCGCTGGAGACCTCCCGGCACGGCATGCGCACCCTGTGGCTCTCGCTCGCCATCCTGGGCCTGACCGCGGTCGTCCAGGCGCTGATCGTCGCCTTGTCGGGGTCCATCGCGCTGCTGGGCGACACGATCCACAACGCGGCCGACGCGCTCACCGCTCTCCCGCTGGGTATCGCGTTCGCACTGGGCCGCCGGGCGGCGAACCGCCGCTACACCTACGGGTACGGACGCGCCGAGGACCTGGCCGGCATCGCCATCGTGATCACCATCGCCGCCTCCTCCGGCTTGGCCTGCTACGAGGCGGTCCACCGGCTGCTGGACCCCCGCGACGTCACCCACCTGTGGGCCGTCGCCGCCGCCGCGGTGGTCGGGTTCGCCGGCAACGAGTGGGTGGCCCGCTACCGGATCGCCACCGGCCGCCGGATCGGGTCGGCGGCCCTGGTCGCGGACGGCCTGCACGCCCGCACCGACGGCTTCACCTCCCTCGCCGTCCTGCTGGGCGCGGGCGGCGCCGCGATCGGCTGGCGCTGGGCCGACCCGGTCGTCGGCCTGCTGATCACCGCCGCCATCCTCATGGTCCTCAAGGACGCAGCCCGCGAGGTCTACCGGCGCCTCATGGACGCCGTCGACCCGACCCAGGTCGACGCCGCCGAGCACGCCCTGCACTCCGTCGACGGTGTCCTGGACGTCGGCCAGGTCCGCATGCGCTGGATCGGCCACGCACTGCGTGCCGAAGCGGACATCGTCGTCGACCCGCACCTGACCGTTGTCCAGGCCCACGAACTGGCCGTCGCCGCCGAACACGCCCTCATCCACGCCGTCCCCCGGCTCACCGCCGCCACCGTCCACACCGACCACCTGCCACACGGCACCGACTCCCACGCCGCGCTGGCCCACCACGCCAAGGCGCCCTGAACCGAGTGAGCCTGCATCCAGCAACGTGGGGAGATCAACTGACCAATACCGTCCTAGGTGAGAGCAACCCCTGGCCGTTTTCAGCGAGCGCCATCACCCCGGACGGGAGCACCCATGTCGACGCTGCGTTCACGGGTACCACTTCCTCGTTCTCTCGCACGGCCTCCGGAAACGTGGCCGCCGCGGGTCCGCGACGGATTCTTGCGGAGGCTCCGTGGCCGGATGCCGCCTCGCCACATAGGGCACGGTCTGAGTCTCGTGCACTCCGGCCGGGCAGCGAGTCACGTTGTAGATCGGATGCGGCGTGCTGGGCATCCCGCCTGGTGGTGAACGTACTCGCGCACCAGGCGGAACCCGGCGTTCCAGGCCAGGAGGCGGCCGGCGCGGTTGTGCACCGAGCACTGCCAGCTGGGGATGTGGCCTCGCGCGACGATGCCGGCGGTCAGGGCTGTCCGGAAGGACGAGCCGTGGCCCGTCAGTGAAATGGGCAGCGGACTTTGGCCGCCTGGGCATTGCTTCGAGGACGATGCCGGCCGCCCTTGTACTTCGAATACTTCGACGCGAGGCCGCCTGCGTTGCAGTTGTGGAGCACGTCGCGGACCCGGTCGTGGCTGATGAACGTCCTCGGCGAGCTTCGCCTCCGCCATGTCCTGTGCGGACACCAGCACCACCTGGCCCGCTGCCAGGTGATCACCGAGCCGGTGCCGCGGCGGTGATCCGCAGCAGCCACCGGCCCTCCTCACGTTCGTCTCGCGTAGGCCTACGGCTTCGGCCGTGCCGCATGCTCCTACCCCAGTAGCCCGCCGCCAGCCGCCAGCTCGTCCTCGACGGCCGCGGCACGAAGCGCGGCGGCAGCGGCCGGTATCGGATTTCAATCCCGATGCTCGTCGGCCGGTGCCTTCAGCAGCCGGTCCAGCTCGTTCCCGGCCTCGTCGTATCCCGCGTCCGAGATTCGTTGCAGCTCGCGCAGGTCACCGGTCGCCACCGCGCGTCGGGTGAGCAGGAACCCGGCGTGCATGGACCCCTCGTCCAACAGTTCGCTCAGCTCCGCGAGGTCGCCGACTGCGTCGGCGAGGTCGGCCAGCCGGTCCAGAGCGGTCTCGTTGCCGTCATCAGCCAGAGCGCGCAGGGTCTCCCGATCGGCATTCATGTTCGCCATGACGCCATGCTGCAACCCTGCCCTAAGGGAAAGGTCAAGTGGGAGGATGGCCGCGTGATCACCATCGGACAGCTGGCCAGGTATGTCGGCGTGTCGATCAAGACCATCCGCGTCTATCACGACAAGGGCCTGCTCCCCGAGCCCGACCGCGATGCGTCCGGCTACCGGCGGTACGGGGCGAAAGACGCCATCGACCTGATCAAGGAACGCACCCTCGCCGAGGCCGGGGTTCCCCTGTCCCGTATCCGGGACCTGAGATCGGCATCCGACGAGGAGTTCCAGCAGGCGCTGCGCGACATCGACGACGAGCTCACCGCCCGCATCCATGGCCTGCGGGCAACGCAGGCGCGCCTGCGCCGGCTCGCCGCCGGGCGTCTGGCACCGCTGCCCACCGAGGTCGGCGCCCATCTGGAGCACCTGACCCGCTGGGGATTCACCCCTCGTTGGGTGGACCTGCAACGCGATCTGTGGATCCTGGTGTTCGCCACCCACCCGGACCGCGCGGTCATCCTGTTTCACGACCAGGCCGAGATCCTGGCCGACCCGGCGCTACGGCAGCTCTTCCTCGACTACGACCACGCGCACGGCCTCGATGCCGACGATCCCCGCCTCGACGATCTCGCCCACCGGATCGCCGAGGCGACCCGGGAACGCTACGGCTCCGACGAACCGCCCGGGCTGGACGCGGCTTCCGAGATCCCCGCCCTCATCCAGGGCACGGTCAACGCCTCGTCCCCGGCGTGGCGGCGACTCGACACACTCATTCGCGCGCAACGGGACGCGTGACTCGACGTGCACGGACGGTCCGGCTGCGCGCGGAAACCAGTCGGCGCGGGAACCAGTCGGCGTGCGGGAACCACAGGCCGTACGTCGCCCGATGCGGGGCTGACGGCGCCGACCGCCACTCGGCGGTAAGGAACGCGTCAACGCCATCGAGACAACCAACGTTTCTGCACACTGATGTGGCCAGAATGTGAGAACGCCGACGCCGTGGCGGCGCACGCCACGCCGGCCGGAACGGGGACTGCATCGGACCGGAACGGGGACTGCATCGGACCGGAACGGGAACTGCATCGGAGTGGAGAGGCGGCGTGCACATGGGGGCCGTGGCGGTACTCGTTGGGACGGTCGGGTTCGGCGGGATGGTGGCCGTTCTCGCGGGGCTCTTCGGTCTGCGTCAGACAAGGCGGGTGAGCAGGACCGGTGTGTTCGTCCGGGCCATGGTCAAGCGAAGCCCGGGACGGCACGGTCAGGGGGCCGAGCGCCCGCTGATCCAGTTCGTGACGGTGGACGGCAGGGTGATGGAACTCAGCTGTCCTGTTCCCTCCACCCGGCGACAGCCCCTCCACGACGGTGACAGGGTGCTGGTCGCCTACGATCCGGCCGATCCGCGAAGCGTCGTACTGCCCGGGCGGGAGCGTCCGGGCCCTGACCGTGTCTTCATCGCCGGTGGCGTTCTCGTCATCCTGCTCTCCGCGGCCCTGTTCGGTGCCGCCCTCACGAGCGGGTGACGGTGGCCGTTGCGGTGTCGCCACCTGATGTTCCGCGAGCCGCCTCTGCCCCTGGCCGGGAATCGTCTCAACACTGCGCAAGGTGTTCGCCGGGGCTCCGAGGGGGACACGACGGCTCCACTCGACCGGACTTCCCCAGTGCACTCCGCTCACCTGCGGCACCCGGCGCGTCAAGATGGTGTCAAGGTCTTCGCGACCAGCGACAAAGAAGCGCTAACAGGCGCCCCACCGGCACCCGGAGAGGCTTCGATGGGGAACAGCTATCCGTTTCCCCAACGGAGTTGAGCCAGTGAGCGGAGCGCGTCGACGGCGATGAGTGATGTACGGCCCGGACGGCTGAAGGTCTACCTCGGGGCCGCTCCGGGGGTGGGCAAGACCTACCGGATGCTCGACGAGGGGCGGCGCCGTGCCGACCGCGGTGAGGACGTGGTGGTGGCCTTGGCGGAGTGCCACGGGCGACCGCACACGGAGGCGCTGCTCGACGGCCTGGAGATCGTCCCACGTGCCCGCTGTTCGTATCGCGGCGCGCAGTTCGAGGAGATGGACCTGGCCGCCGTCCTCGCGCGCCGCCCCGAGGCCGCGATCGTCGACGAGTTCGCCCACAGCAACGTCCCCGGTGGTAACCGCAATCCCAAGCGGTGGCAGGACATCGAGGAGCTGCTCGCCGCCGGCATCGATGTCATCACCGCGCTGAACATCCAGCATCTGGAGTCCCTCAACGACGTGGTCGAGAAGATCACACATGTGCCGCAGCACGAGACGGTGCCCGACGACGTCGTCAGACGTGCTGACCAGGTCGAGCTGGTGGACATGCCGCCCGAAGGGCTGCGCCGCCGCATGGCCCACGGCAACATCTACGCCCCGGAGAAGATCGACGCGGCCCTCGCCAACTACTTCCGGACCGGGAACCTCACCGCGCTGCGCCAGCTGGCGCTGCTGTGGGTGGCCGACCGGGTCGACGAGGCACTCCAGTCCTACCGGGCCGAGCACGGCATCGGCAGGGTGTGGGAGACGCGGGAGCGGGTGGTCGTCGCGCTGACCGGTGGTCCGGAGGGGGACACCCTGATCCGTCGGGCTGCCCGGATCGCCGACAGGTCGGCCGGCGGGGATCTGCTCGCCGTGCACGTGGCCCACAGCGACGGTCTGGCGGCCGGGGTGTCGCACGCCTCGCTGGCCCGGCAGCGCCGGCTCGTCGAGGATCTCGGCGGCAGCTACCACTCGGTGGTCGGGGATGACATCGCCACCGCCCTGGTGGAGTTCGCCCGTGCGGAGAACGCCACCCAACTCGTTCTCGGTACCAGCCGACGGAGCCGCCTGGAGCGCTTTCTGACCGGGCCAGGCACGGGAGAGGCCGTGACCGAGCTGTCCGGTGACATCGACGTGCACCGGGTCACCCACGAGCGGGCCGGTCGGGGCACGCTGCTGCCGTCCCGGCGGCGAACGCTGTCGCCCGCACGGCTGGTCGCGGGGCCGGTGGCCGGGCTGGTCCTGCCCATACTGCTGACGGTCGTCCTGACGCACGTGCGGGGCACGGTGAACCTCACGAGCGAGACGCTGCTGTTCCTGCTCGCGGTGGTCGGGGTGGCCTGTATAGGCGGGGTCATGTCGGCGGTGGTCGCTTCGGTCACGGCATCGTTGCTGCTGAACTACTGGTTCATCCCGCCTCTTGGAGCCTTCACGCTGCACGATCCCAACGCGCTCCTGAGCCTGGGCGTTTTCGCTGTCGTGGCGGCCACCGTGGCCGCGGTTGTCGACCACTCCCTGCGTCTGTCACGGCGCTCGGCCCGCGCCACGGCGGAGGCTGAGACCATGTCCTCGCTGGCGGGCACCATCGTGCGCGGCGGAGCGACCATCCCGGCGCTGCTGGAGCGTACGCGGGAGACCTTCGGCATGGACTCGGCGGAACTGGTCGACAAGGCTCGCGACGCCGACGGGGTAACCGCCGTGCCCGCCGGTCCCGGCGCCTACCTGGCATTGCGCGGCCGCACCCTGTCCTCCTCCGAGCGGCGGGTGCTGGCCGCGTTCGGCGCGCACGTCGGTTCCGCCGTCGAGCGGGCCCGGCTGGCCGAAGCGGCTGCCGAGGTCGAGCCCGTGAAGGCCGCGGACCGCATGCGGACGGCTCTGCTGCGGGCCGTCGGCCACGACCTGCGCACGCCGCTCGCGGCGGGTTGGGCCGCCGTGGCCTCCCTGCGCAGCCGGGACGTGGAGTTCTCCGACGAGGATCGTGACGAACTCCTCGCCACCGCCGACGAGTCCCTGGCCAAGCTCAACCGACTGGTGGAGAACCTCCTCGACCTCAGCCGCCTGGAGGCGGGTGTCCTCACCCTGACCCTGCGCGCGACCATGCTGGAGGAGGTCATCCCCACGGCGCTCGCCGATGTGCCCGGTGCCGAGGTGGCGGACCTGGAGGAGATCCCGGCCGTGCTGGCCGACCCCCCGCTGCTCGAACGAGTGATCGCCAATCTGGCCGCCAACGCCGCCCGCCACACTCCACCCGGACAGAGGGTGCTGGTCAATGCCAGCGCCCTGGCCGGGCGGGTCGAACTGCGTGTCGTCGACCGTGGGCCCGGACTGCCGGCCAGGGGCCGGGACCGTCTCTTCGAGCCCTTTCAGCGGCTCGGCGACACCGACAACACCACCGGACTGGGACTCGGGCTCGCTCTCGCCCGGGGCCTGACCGAGGCGATGAACGGAACACTCACCGCCGAGGACACCCCGGGCGGTGGCCTGACGATGGTCGTGTCACTGCCCTTCGCCGGGCACGCCGCCGATGTCGGGCGTACCGAGGCGGCCCCACCCACCCGGAACACGCACCTGCCCGGTGCGCAGAACACAGGAGGAGCCTGAATGAGCGCCGGGACCGGCACATGGAGACTGCATCGCACAGGTGGGACCCGCGTCGTCCTGGACGCGTGGCCGCCGCGGGACCGCATCGCCCTGGCGGCGGGCCTGCTCGCGCCGTTCCTGGCGGCGCTCGCGCTGGTGCCGTTCCGTGCGGACCTTTCGCACACGAACGCGGCACTGATCCTCGTCGTGGTGGTCGTCGCGGTCGCCGCGCTGGGGAGCCGTGTGGCGGGCGCGATCGGGGCGATGTCGGCGGCGGCCTGGTTCGACTTCTTCCACACCCGGCCGTACGAGACCTTCGCGATCACCGCCTCGGCGGACGTCGAGACGGCGGTGCTGCTCCTGGCGGTCGGCGTGGTCGTGTCGCAGTTGGCGGCCCGCGCACGCCGCCTGGAGGTCATCACGGTGACGGACGCGGCTCACCTGGCTCGGATTCAGCGGACGGCCGACCTCGTCCGGTCGAGCAAGTCCGCGGACCAGGTGGTCGACCAGGTCCGCCATGAGCTGACCGAGTTGCTCGGCCTGCGTGCGTGCCGTTTCGAGTACGGCAGGCTGCTCGGGCAGCCGCCGCGCCTTCAGAAGGACGGCAGTGTGACGGTGGGCCGCCGGAACCGGGATCCCGGCGGCGGGGAGTGGTCCGAGGAGGAGATCGAGTTGCGGGCCTACGGAAACGGCCGTTACCTCGGGCGCTTCATGCTCAGCCCCGGGTCCGGGCCGGTGCCTCCGCTCCAGGCCCGCCTGGTCGCGGTGACCCTGGCCGATCAGACGGGTGCGGCCCTGGACACGGCGGGGCCGGTCGAGGCGGGCTGACCCCCGCCGTCGTTCCGGGCACGGTGTCGCTGGGTCCTACTCGTCAAGGACCCGTCAGAAAAAGGCCGTTGCGGCGCGAAGAAGCCGCAAGGACCGGCCGCGTCCGGCGGAAACGGAGAGATCCTTGGTGCGCCGCGCACCCTTCGTCGTCGTGCGCGGCTCTGGAAGAAGGAGCACGCACCGATGTCCGTCCTGACCATCGAGCCGGGGGCGACGCCCGCCGACGAGGAACCTCCCGATACCGGTGAGCGTCACCGGCTGACCGCCGTCACGGGCCTTGCCGCCCTCTCTCTGGACGCGATGGCGTCGGTGGCCTACGGCCCCGAGGCGATCGTCCTCGTCCTCGCCGCAGCGGGGGCGCACGGGCTCGGTTTCACGCTCCCGGTCACCCTGGCCATCGCCGGGCTGCTGGCGGTGCTGGTCGCCTCCTACCGGCAGGTGATCGCGGCCTTCCCGGACGGCGGCGGTTCGTATGCCGTGGCGAAGACGCACTTGGGCGTCCGCACCAGCCTGGTGGCGGGCGCCTCGCTGGTCCTGGACTACGTCCTCAACGTCGCCGTCGCCGTCACCGCCGGAGTGGCCGCGCTCACTTCCGCCTTCCCTGCCCTGTACGGGGACCGGCTGTGGCTGTGCCTCGCCGTGCTGGTGCTGATCACGGGGGTGAACCTGCGCGGCATCGTGGAGTCCGCCAGGGCGTTCATCGTGCCGACGGCCGTCTTCGTGGGGGCGATCTTCGCTCTGATCCTGGTGGGGCTGTTCCGGACCGCGCCGGTGAGCATCGCCACTGCCGCCGGCCATGCCTCCGTCCTGGCGGACAACGCCTCGACCGTGGGCGCTCTGCTCCTGCTGAAAGCTTTCGCCTCCGGGTGCAGCGCCTTGACCGGTGTCGAGGCCATTGCCAACGCCGTCCCTTCCTTCCGTGTGCCGCGCGTCAGGCGCGCCCAGCGCGCGGAGGTCGCGCTCGGTGCCGTACTCGGCCTGATGCTGATCGGTCTGTCCGTGCTGATCTCCCGCTTCCACCTTCAGCCCGTCCAGGGCGTCACGGTCCTCGCCCAGCTCGCGGATGCCTCGCTCGGTCACACCTGGGCGTTCTACGTGATCCAGTTCGCGACGATGGTCCTCCTGGCGCTGTCCGCGAACACCTCCTTCGGAGGCCTGCCGGTCCTGTTGAAGTTGCTCGCCCGTGACAACTACCTGCCGCACGTCTTCGCTCTGAAGGCGGACCGCCAAGTGCACCGGCACGGTGTGCTCGCGCTGGCCGTGGCGTCGGCGGCGCTGCTGGTCTTCTCCGGCGGGGACACCAACACCCTGGTGCCGCTGTTCGCCATCGGGGTCTTCGTCGGCTTCACCATCGCCCAGGTGGGCATGGTCCGGCACTGGCGTGCGGAGCGCGGGCAGGGCTGGCGCGGCAAGGCGCTGCTGAACGGGTTCGGCGCCCTCCTGACCGGTGTCGCCGTGGTCGTCGTCACGGCGACGAAGTTCGAGGCGGGTGCCTGGCTGATCGTGGTCGCCCTGCCGGCGCTGGTCGCGGTCTTCGAGACCGTGCACAGGGCGTACGGGCGCATCGGCGAGCGGCTGGGGCTCGGCCGTATCCCTCAGGCTCCGCACCGGGACCGCTCGCTGGTGATCGTGCCCGTCTCGTCCCTCTCCAGGCTGACGTCCGAGGCGCTGACCGCGGCGGCCTCCCTGGGGGACGAGGTCCGCGCGGTCACCGTCTGCTACCCCGATCCGGAGGACCGGGCCCACCTGCACGCTCTGGAGCGCGCCTGGGCAGAGTGGGACCCGGGTGTCCCCCTGGTCCGGCTGACCTCCGACCGGCGCACGCTCGGCCGCCCGATCGCGGACTACGTCCGAGACGTCGCCGCGAGACAACCGGCCACCCGGCTCACCGTGCTGATCCCGGAGGCGGAGCCGGAACGGCCGTGGCAGCGGCTGCTGCAGAACCAGCGCGGTGCGGTCGTCGCGCACGCGGTGCGCCGTGAGACCGACGCCGTGATCTGCCGACTGCGCTTCAGGCTGCGGTGACCTAGTTCGTCCCAATATCCCGGCCCCCTGCTCGCTGGTGCGGAGTAGGGGGCCGTATGAGTTCCGTCAAGGGTGGGCGGGCTGCCGTAAGAGAGCCGTCAACGAGAGGGCTGATCCGGCCAGAAAGGCGGTTTCCTCTATCCGTCCATTCTTCCCGAACCTCATTCCAGGAGTCGCGATGGCCGATCTGGCCTTCGTCGTCATCACGGTCGCGGTATTCGCGCTGGTGGCCTTCGTCGCCAAGGGGGTGACGAAGCTGTGACCGCCGAGAACGTCGTCGGCCTGATCGTGGCCGTCGCCCTGCTGGTCTATCTCGTCCTCGCCCTTATCTTCCCGGAGAGGTTCTGAGACAAGACATGGGACCCGTACTTGCCGGCGTGCTTCAGCTGCTCGCCCTGATGGGCGCTCTGGCACTCGCCTACATACCTCTTGGCACCTACATGGCCAGGGTCTACTCCTCGGACAGGCACTGGAGAGTGGAGAAGTGGATCTACAAGGGCATCGGTGCCAACCCCGACACCGAGATGCGCTGGCCCGCCTATCTGCGCGGTGTCCTCGCCTTCTCCGCGGTCGGCGTGCTCTTCCTCTACCTGCTCCAGCGGCTCCAGGGCATCCTGCCCCTCTCCCTCGGCTTCAAGGCCATCGACCCCGACCAGGCGTTCAACACGGCCGCGTCGTTCGTGTCGAACACGAACTGGCAGTCGTACTACGGCGAGCAGGCCATGGGCCACGTCGTGCAGACGGCCGGTCTTGCCGTGCAGAACTTCGTCTCCGCAGCCGTCGGCATCGCCGTCGCGATCGCCCTGGTCCGGGGCTTCGCCCGCTCCCGCACCGGTGAGCTGGGCAACTTCTGGTCCGACATGGTGCGTGGCGTCACCCGCATCCTGCTGCCGATCGCGTTCGTCGGGGCGATCGTGCTGGTGGCGTGCGGTGCCATCCAGAACTTCTCCGGCATCCACGAGGTCGGCCAGTTCATGGGCGGCTCGCAGCAGTGGAACGGCGGCGCGGTGGCCTCCCAGGAGGCCATCAAGGAGCTGGGCACCAACGGCGGCGGCTACTTCAACGCCAACAGCGCCCACCCGTTCGAGAACCCGACCCCGTTCACCAACCTCTTCGAGATCTTCCTGATCCTGGTGATCCCGTTCGCGCTGACCCGTACGTTCGGCGTCATGGTCGGCTCGGTCAAGCAGGGCTACGCGATCCTCGCGACGATGGCCGGCATCTGGGTCGCCTTCGTCGGACTGATGATGTGGACGGAGTTCGCCCACCACGGGTCGGCGTTCCAGATCGCGGGCGGGGCGATGGAGGGCAAGGAGGCGCGATTCGGGGTCGGTGCCTCGTCCATCTTCGCGGTGTCGACCACGCTGACGTCGACCGGTGCCGTGGACTCCTTCCACTCCTCGTTCACGGGTCTCGGCGGCGGGATCACCATGCTCGGCATGATGCTGGGCGAGATCGCGCCCGGTGGTACCGGGTCCGGTCTCTACGGCATGCTGATCATGGCGGTCATCGCGGTGTTCATCGCCGGTCTGATGGTGGGCCGCACGCCGGAGTACCTGGGCAAGAAGATCGGCACCCGCGAGATCAAGCTGGCGGCCTGCTACATCCTCATCACCCCGGCTCTGGTGCTCATCTTCACCGCCTTCGCCATGGCGCTGCCGACGCCGCCGCACTCGATGCTCAACAGCGGGGCACACGGGTTCTCCGAGATCCTCTATGCCTACACGTCCGGTGCCAACAACAACGGCTCCGCCTTCGCGGGCCTCAACGCGGACACGCAGTGGTTCAACACCACCATCGGCCTGGCCATGCTGCTCGGCCGGTTCCTGCCGATGGTCTTCGTGCTGGCGCTCGCGGGCTCGCTCGCCGAGCAGAAGCCGGTGCCGGTCACCGCGGGCACCCTGCGCACCGAGAAGCCGCTGTTCACAGGCCTGCTGGTGGGTGCCATCCTGATCATCACCGGCCTGACCTACTTCCCGGCCCTGGCGCTGGGCCCGCTGGCCGAGGGGCTGGCGTCATGACCACCGGAACCGAAAAACACGAGGACTCCATGTCCACAGCCACCCCGACCCGGGCGCCGCACAGCGACATGCCCACCGGGCACAAGCCCGCCGAGGGCCGCGTCGGCGCGGGCCTCTTCGATCCCAGGCAACTCGTCAAGTCCCTGCCTGACGCCGTCCGCAAACTCGACCCGCGGGTGATGGTCAAGTCGCCCGTGATGTTCGTGGTGTGGATCGGCGCGCTCCTGACCACTGTCTTCTCCGTGACGGACCCGGGCGATTGGTTCGGCTGGACCATCAGCGCCTGGCTGTGGCTGACCGTCGTCTTCGCCAACCTGGCGGAGGCGGTCGCCGAAGGCCGCGGCAAGGCGCAGGCCGACACCCTGCGCAAGGCGAAGACAGACACGGTGGCGCGCCGCCTGCGGGCGGGCAGCGGGGAAGAGGAGCAGGTGCCCGGCACCGAGCTCCGCATAGGCGACCTGGTGGTCTGCGAGGCGGGCGACATCATCCCCGGCGACGGTGACGTCGTCGAGGGGGTCGCCTCGGTGGACGAGTCGGCGATCACGGGTGAGTCGGCTCCCGTGATCCGTGAGTCCGGCGGCGACCGGTCGGCCGTCACCGGTGGCACGAAGGTGCTCTCCGACCGCATCGTCATCAAGATCATGACGAAGCCGGGCGAGACCTTCATCGACCGGATGATCGGCCTGGTGGAGGGCGCCGCCCGGCAGAAGACGCCCAACGAGATCGCACTGAACATCCTGCTCGCCTCGCTGACGATCGTTTTCCTCCTCGCGTGCGCCACGCTGCCGCCCTTCGCGGACTACGCCGGTACACATCTGACGATCGTCGTCCTGGTGGCCCTCCTGGTCTGCCTCATTCCGACGACGATCGGCGCGCTGCTGTCGGCGATCGGCATCGCGGGCATGGACCGCCTGGTGCAGCGGAACGTCCTGGCGATGTCCGGGCGGGCCGTGGAGGCGGCCGGAGACGTCTCCACGCTGCTGCTGGACAAGACCGGCACCATCACTCTCGGCAACCGCCAGGCCGCAGAGTTCGTCCCGGTGCGCGGCACCACCGAGGCCGAGGTCGCGGACGCGGCGCAGCTCTCCTCGCTGGCCGACGAGACGCCCGAGGGCCGCTCGATCGTCGTCCTGGCGAAGGAGAGGTACGGGCTGCGCGAGCGGCACCAGGGCGAACTGTCCGGTGCGGAGTGGATCGCCTTCACGGCGCAGACCCGCATGTCGGGCGTGGATGTCGACGGGCGCCGGATACGCAAGGGTGCGGCCGGATCGGTGATCGCCTGGGTGGGAGAGCAGGGCGGCACCGTCGCCGATGACGCGGACCAGATAGCCAACGGGATCTCCCAGGCAGGCGGCACTCCGCTGCTGGTGGCCGTCCAGGACGGCGACGGTGCCCGCGTGGTCGGTGTCATCCACCTCAAGGACGTGGTCAAGGAGGGCATGCGGGAGCGGTTCGACGAACTGCGCCGGATGGGCATCAAGACCGTCATGATCACGGGCGACAACCCGCTCACCGCCAAGGCGATCGCCGAGGAGGCGGGTGTCGACGACTTCCTCGCGGAGGCCACGCCCGAGGACAAGATGGCCCTGATCAAGCGGGAGCAGGCGGGCGGGAAGCTGGTCGCGATGACCGGCGACGGCACCAACGACGCGCCCGCGCTGGCCCAGGCGGACGTCGGCGTGGCGATGAACACCGGCACGTCGGCCGCCAAGGAGGCCGGCAACATGGTCGACCTCGACTCCAATCCCACCAAGCTGATCGAGATCGTCGAGATCGGCAAACAGCTCCTCATCACCCGCGGCGCCCTGACCACGTTCTCCATCGCCAACGACGTCGCCAAGTACTTCGCGATCATCCCGGCACTGTTCGCGGCGGTCTACCCGGGCCTGGACAAGCTGAACATCATGCACCTGGCCTCACCCGACTCCGCGATCCTCTCCGCGGTCATCTTCAACGCGCTGATCATCATCGCGCTGGTCCCGCTCGCCCTGAAGGGCGTGCAGTACCGGCCGGTGAGCGCGGACCGGATGCTCCGCCGCAACCTGGGGATCTACGGGCTCGGCGGCCTGGTCGCCCCCTTCATCGGTATCAAGATCATCGACCTGCTCATCTCCCTCATTCCCGGAATCGGCTGATCGCCATGAACAACTCGGTATCGAATACGGTCCGGCTGCTCGGGGCGGGACTGCGTGCCCTCCTCGTGCTGACCCTGGTGACGGGCGTCGTCTATCCGCTGGCTGTCACCGGCGTCGCCCAGGGGCTGTTCCACGGCAAGGCGAACGGCTCGGAGATCAAGGCGGACGGCAAGGTCGTCGGCTCCTCCCTCATAGGTCAGGCGTACAACCTGCCGCTGAAGAAGGGACAGCAGACCCCGGAGCCGGACCTGAAGTGGTTCCAGGGCCGGCCGCAGAACGGTCTCGGCACCAACAGCGTCAACACCCAGTACAAACTGATCCTGTCCGGCGCGACCAACCGGGCCGGTGACAACAAGGACCTGATCGACTGGGTGAAGGCGGCCAAGGCCGCGGTCGTCAAGGACAACTCGGTGCCCGGCTACCGGGTCAGCCCGTCCCAGGTCCCCGCCGACGCGGTGACCTCCTCCGGCTCCGGCCTCGACCCGGACATCTCCCCGCAGTACGCGGACCTCCAGGTCCACCGGGTCGCCGCTCGGAACGGCCTGTCCGTCACCCAGGTGAAGAAGCTGGTGAAGGACCACACCAAGGGCCGCCAGCTCGGCTTCATGGGCGAGCCCCGCGTCAACGTCCTCCAGCTGAACATCGCGCTCAGGGAACTCGCTGCGAAGAACTGATGGCGTTACACGGTCCACGCCGGAGCCGGCGGCCCGGGAGACACCCGGGGCCGCCGGCTCCGGCCGCCATGACGTCGGACCCTGTTTCCGGCGCCCACGGCCCGACGCACGACAGGAAAGGCGTACACCCATGACACGGGTGCTGGTTGTGGAGGACGACCCGCAGCTCGTACGGGCCCTCCTCATCAATCTCCAGGCACGTCACTACGGGGTCGACGCTGCACCTGACGGTGCCACCGCGCTCCGGCTCGCGGCCGTCCGCCAACCCGATGTGGTGCTGCTCGACCTCGGACTGCCCGACATGGACGGCACGGACGTGATCAGAGCGTTGCGGGGCTGGACCAGAGTGCCGATCCTGGTGCTGTCAGCCCGGCAGGGCTCCGACGAGAAGGTCGCCGCGCTCGATGCCGGCGCGGACGACTACGTCACCAAGCCCTTCAGCATGGACGAGCTCCTGGCCAGGCTGCGCGCCGCCGTCCGCCGTACGGGGGAGTTGCCGCTCGGCGTGGAGGCGGGGCTGGTGGAGACGGCCGACTTCACCATCGACCTGCTGGCCAAGAGGGCCGTACGTGCTGGTCGTGATGTCCGTCTCACCCCCACCGAGTGGCACCTGCTGGAGATACTCGTCACCCATCCCGGTCGGCTGGTCACGCAGAAGTACCTGCTCCAGGAGGTGTGGGGCGTCTCACAGCGCAACAAGACGAACTACCTGAGGGTCTACATGGCCCAGCTACGACGCAAACTGGAGAGGAACCCTTCCCAGCCCCGTTACCTCATCACAGAACCCGGCATGGGTTACCGCTTCGAAGGATGACCATGGCACGTGGCAAACTCCGGATCTACCTCGGCGCTGCACCCGGCGTCGGCAAGACCTACGCCATGCTGTCCGAGGCGCACCGCCGCGTTGAGCGGGGCACCGACTGCGTGGTCGCCTTCGTCGAGCACCACGACCGGCCACGCACGGAGGTGATGCTCCGCGGCCTGGAGCAGGTGCCCCGAAAGGAGCTGGAGTACCGGGGCAGCACTTTCGCGGAGATGGACGTGGACGCGGTCCTCGCGCGCCGTCCCGACGTGGCGCTCGTGGACGAACTCGCCCACACCAATGTGCCCGGCTCGCGCAACACCAAGCGCTGGCAGGACGTCGAGGAACTGCTCGCGGCCGGCATCAACATCGTCTCCACGGTCAACATCCAGCACCTGGAGTCGCTGAGCGACGTCGTGGAGTCGATCACGGGCGTGCGGCAGCGCGAGACCCTCCCGGACGAGGTCGCACGCCGGGCGGACCAGATCGAGCTGGTCGACATGTCCCCGGAGGCGCTGCGCCGCCGTATGGCGCACGGCAACATCTACAAGCCGGACAAGGTCGACGCGGCCCTCTCCAACTACTTCCGGCCTGGAAACCTGACCGCACTGCGCGAGCTGGCCCTGCTGTGGGTGGCCGACCGGGTCGACGCCTACCTGCAGGAATACCGCAGCGATCACCGCGTCTCCGCCATCTGGGGCTCCCGCGAGCGGATCGTGGTCGGCCTCACGGGCGGTCCCGAGGGGCGCACGCTTATCCGGCGTGCCGCCCGGCTGGCCGAGAAGGGCGCGGGAGGCGAGGTCCTGGCCGTATACATCTCGCGCAGCGACGGCCTGACCTCCGCCTCCCCGAAAGAGCTGGCCCTCCAGCGCACCCTGGTCGAGGACCTCGGCGGCACCTTCCACCATGTCGTGGGCGAGGACATACCGGATGCGCTGCTGGACTTCGCGCGCGGCGTCAACGCCACCCAGATCGTCCTCGGCGTCTCCCGCCGCAAGGGATGGCAGTACGTCTTCGGACCCGGTGTCGGCGCCACGGTCGCCCGGGAGTCCGGCCCCGACCTCGACGTGCACCTGATCACACACGACGAGGCCGGCAAGGGACGCGGCCTCCCGGTGGCCCGGGGCGCACGTCTCGGCCGGCTGCGCCTGATCTGGGGCTGGCTGGCCGGCCTCGTCGGCCCGGTGCTGCTGACCTGGCTGCTGGGCAGCCTTCTCCCGGGCCTGGGGCTGGCCAACGAGATGCTGCTGTTCCTGGCGATGACGGTGGCGGCGGCCCTGCTGGGCGGGCTCCTTCCCGCCCTTGCCTCGGCGGCGGCCGGTTCGTTCCTCCTGAACTGGTACTTCACTCCGCCGGTGCGGACCCTGACCATCGCGGACCCGAAGAACATCGTCGCCATCGCGATCTTCGTCGGGGTGGCCGTCTCCGTCGCCTCGGTCGTCGACGTCGCCGCCCGCCGCACACACCTGGCGGCGCGGCTGCGGGCCGAGGCGGAGATCCTCTCCTTCCTGGCCGGCAGCGTCCTGCGGGGCGAGACCAGCCTGACAGCTCTCCTGGACCGGGTCCGCGAGACCTTCGGGATGGAATCCGTCGCGTTGCTGGAGCGGGAGAACGAGAAGGTGCCATGGACCTGCGCCGGCAGCGTCGGCCCGCAGCCGTGCATCACCCCGGACGACGCGGATGTCGACGTACCGGTCGGCGACCACATGGCACTGGCCCTGTCCGGACGTGTCCTGCCGGCCGAGGACCGCAGGGTGCTCGCCGCCTTCGCCGCCCAGGCGGCCGTGGTCCTGGACCGCCAGCGCCTGAAGCAGGAGGCCGACCAGGCCAAGGCGCTGGCCGAGGGCAACCGCATACGTACCGCCCTGCTCGCCGCCGTCAGCCACGACCTGCGCACCCCGCTCGCCGGCATCAAGGCCTCGGTCACCTCGCTGCGCTCCGAGGACGTCGAATGGTCCGAGCGGGACCGGGCCGAGCTCCTGGAGGCCATCGAAGCGGGCGCCGACCGCCTCGACAACCTCGTCGGCAACCTCCTCGACATGTCCCGCCTGCAGACCGGCACCGTCACCCCGATCATCCGCGAGACCGACCTCGACGAGGTGATCCCGATGGCACTCG
The DNA here is from genome assembly GCF_057320905.1 of Streptomyces sp. DSM 116793. Taxonomy (NCBI): domain Bacteria; kingdom Bacillati; phylum Actinomycetota; class Actinomycetes; order Kitasatosporales; family Streptomycetaceae; genus Streptomyces; species Streptomyces sp. DSM 116793. Next base: position 7,947,986 of record NZ_CM170494.1, read on the forward strand.
GCGGAGTCCCCGAGGGCAGCGTGGACCTGGACATTCCCGAGACCATGCCCATGGTCGACGTCGACAGGGGGCTCCTGGAACGGTCCGTCGCCAACGTCGTCGAGAACGCCGTCAAGTACAGCCCCGCGGATACTCCGGTACTGGTGTCCGCGAGCGCCATCGCCGACCGCGTCGAAGTACGCGTGGTGGACCGCGGCCCGGGCGTCCCAGACGAGGCCAAGGACCGCATCTTCGAACCCTTCCAGCGCTACGGAGACTCCCCGCACGGCGCCGGCGTCGGCCTCGGCCTCGCCGTCGCACGCGGCTTCGCCGAGGCCATGGGAGGCACCCTCCACGCCGAGGACACACCCGGCGGCGGCCTCACCATGGTGCTCAGCCTGCCGAGAGCGGGGGACCAGCCGTCAGCGGAGCCGGACCTGTCCGCGGCGGCCGTCACGTAGGCGATCGGCGGAGATCGCGGGTCGTGTGGCCGTCGCGTGCAGTCGCCCGAGCCGCCGTCGGCTATGAAGCAACGGTCTTTGAGGACCAGGCAGGGGCGTCGGTGATCTCCATTGCCGCGCAGGACGGTCCGGTACCGACTCCCGGCGCCGGCAACGGGACGCGGAGCGCGGGCCCGAGGTACGCCGCCGAGACCGACTCGCCGGAGTGACTCACGAGTGCCGACATGCCGCCTGTCCTGGCCGGATGGAATGCTCGGCAGCCGCACACCGGCCAGCTTGCCATCTCCTCCGACGCCAGAACCCTCACTCAGCGCCGCATCCTGCCATTCGGCGGAATCCGCGGCCCCTAACCGTCGGCCGGGCACGAAGGGCGTCGTCGGCGGCACCGACGACGCCGCCACCACCGGCCTGACCCACCTCGGCGCCCGCGAATATGATCCTTCCACCGGCCGGTTCGTCAGCGTCGACCCGCTCATGGACCTGGCCGCTGCGCAACAGCACAGCGGCCAGGCCTACGCAGACAACAGTCCAGTACCCGTCTGACCCATGGATGGTGTCAGGCGTGTCACAAATAGCTCCCGTTTGTCGCGGGCATATGTACTCAGTTGGTTCTACGTCACGGGTAGGCGACGGGCCCTTGCCGCGGGCCGAAAGACATCGTTCACCGGGCGTAGGCCGACACGACATCAGCGTCGCGCCGCGCCGCCCGAGTAGATTCCTCACCCGGGCTCGCGGCGCCGCCCCAAGGGGGTGCTAGGGATGACGGACCGCGGTCTCTGGTCGCACAACGACATCGCCGCACACATCAGCGTCCGCGCGGACACCGTCCGCTCCTACCGCAAACACGGACTACTGCCACTCCATGACGCGAAGCAGGTGGTTGGTGAGGCCGATCGCCGAACTGAGCTTGGTGGGGGTGACGGCGGTCTCCATGCGGACGTCGTCGACGTAGAAGATCCAGTGCAGCCATCGGGCGGTGAGTGCGACGCGGTCGGTGATGCCTTCGGGATAGATGCGGGCCATCGCCTCTGCGTAGTTTCGTGCGATGACCCAGGCCCGGTCGATGTCGCTGGTGTAGAGGCGGAAGCGGTCGAGCCAGAGCTGGGAATCGCGGTCAATGCTGTCGAGCTCGGGGTGAACGGCCGCGTCGATGGGGCAGTACAGCGGCGGCAGGTGAAGCAGTTCCGGGGCGGTCGTGTCCGCGATCGTGTGCATGGCATGCTCCCTCGTGATGTGGATCGGGGCGGCGTTCCTGCAGGCGTCGTATGACGCGCCGGTATGGGGTGGCGGTGGTGAGAACTCAGGACAGGCCGTCGGTGCCGGTGCTGCGCGTTCAAGGGCTGCCGCAGCTGTCCGGCCGGGCGGTGCGACGGTCAGGTGGTGCGTGAGTGCGCGGGGCCGGTCGGGTGCGAGGTCGCTGAGTGGCCTCGTGGGTTCACGCCGAGCGTGTGGGCGTCGGGCTGGGCTGTCATATCTGGAGGATCCGTTTGTCAGGATGCGCGGGTAGCTGTCGAGGCGGCGAGACGGCACAGTGCTGTGGTGGCGGCGGGCCGCAGGGCAGTGCCGTCCAGTGCTCGTTGGGCGGCGTGGAGCCGGTCGGTGATCATCTGTTCGACGGCGGCCGTCGCCCCCGTGGCGGTCAGTACCGTTCGCAGCGCGTCCGCCGCGGCCTGGTCGAGGGAGGGATCACCCAGGTGGCCGTTCAGGGTGCGCCGCTGGACAGGGGTTGCCCGGTCGAGGGCGGTGGCGACCAGCACGGTGTGCGTGCCTTCGCGCAGGTCGTCCAGGGTGGACTTGCCGGTCTGGGCGGGGTTGCCGTAGACGCCGAGGAGGTCGTCGCGGAGTTGGAACGCTTCGCCGGGTGGGATCGCGTAGGCGGACAGGGACCGTAGGTGGGCGGGGTCGGCGTCGGCCAGGGTGGCGCCAAGGTGCAGGGGGGCCTGTCGGGGTACCCCAGTCGCGAGGAATCGGCCCACGACCTGGTGGAGAACTCACACGCCTCCACCGCCCTGTCCTACGCGGACGGTCTCGCCAAGGCCCACGCACTGGCGGACGAGCGGGGCCGAGCGGTCGTCGCCGTCATCGGCGACGGCGCCCTCACCGGAGGTCTGGCCTGGGAGGGTCTCAACAACCTGGCAACCGCGACCACCCGGCCGGTCGTCGTGGTCCTCAACGACAACGGCCGCTCCTACGCCCCCACCACCGGAGGAATGGCCCATCACCTGCGCAAGCTGCGCAGCGAGGGCCGTTCCTCCCACACGCCGAACGTCTTCACCAACCTGGGTTTCTCCTACCTCGGCCCGGTTGACGGCCATGACATACCGGCGATCGAGCGCGCGCTGCACCACGCCAGGGCGCTCGACCGCCCCGTCGTGGTCCACGTCACCACGGTCAAGGGCAAGGGCTGACGTATACAGCCTCGCCGCGCTAGTGGTTCCCGAGTGGGAGGACCTGGTCTCGCGGAGCACGGCCCGCCGAGCCGGCGTCGTGGCCGGGCGCCGGGTGGGCCGGGTGGAGGTGGAGGCACTGAAGAGCATGACGGCCTTCTTCGCAGCCTCGACAGGGGCCTTCGGCGGTGGCACGCCCGCACCGCGCTCACCACCTACCTGGCCGACGACGTCACCCCCTGGCTGCTCGCCGCCGCCAGCGAGAGAGTGCACAGACAGATGCTCACACAAACGGCACGGCTCACCATCCTCCTGGGCAACATGTGCGCCGACGACGGCGCCGACGCCCTGGCCCAGCACTACCACCGCACCGCCGCCCACCTGGCCGCCGAAGCCGAGGAACCCCACACCTACACCATCGCCCTACGGGCTCTTGCCGCCCACGCACTGGAACTGGGACACCAGCAGTCCGCGCTCACCCTGACCGAACAGGCCGCCAGTACCGCAGCGCGTCATTCCTCGCCCCTGACCCAGTCCTTCACCCAGTCCCAACTGGCCGTCGCACACGCACGAGCCCAGGACCGCAACCGGGCGCTCCTTGCCCTGCAACGCGCGGAACTCCTCCACAGCCGCGCAGATCAAGACCCCTCCGACCCCTTCGACAGCTATCCGGCCGCGGCTCTGCACTACCAGCGGGCCCGGACGCTGACGGCGCTGGGGGACCACCAGGCGGCCGACCGCGCTTTCAACGCCTCCCTGCGCGCCCGCGCCCCACAGGCGCGGAGAGCCAGAGCACTGACCACGGCCCTCCTGGCCGAATCACAACTCCTCCAAGGAAACCTGGAGGAATCCCTCACCACCTGGAAACGGTTCCTCAGCGACTACCCGGGGCTCCGATCCGCTCGCGCCACCGCCTCCCTCACCACCATGCGCCAGGTACTGCGCCCCTACAGCACCCACCCCGGCGTGGCACTCCTGATCGAAGAGGCCGCGTCCCTGTAGGGCGGGGATTCCCCCGGCGGTCTTCGGTGAGCGGGGATGGAGGCGCCATGGGGGACGACGGCTCAGGCCCGAGATGAGGCCTGGTCAGGCGGTGCTGCGCTCGCCGCCGCGCAAGGCTAACGGCACTCCCTCGCTGTCCTGCGCCAACGCGAGCCTCTCGTCGTAGCCGCGCAGGGACCACAGGACTGGTGCTGATGCCCTCGTGGCCCGTCTCCGCGGGACTGGCAGCCTGTGCCGGGGCTCCAGCCCAGCTTCACCACCGCAGAGGGCGGCGCACGCCACCGGGGCCGATCGGCACGCAGGACTCACCGACGCGTACCTTCAGGGCCTCTGCGGTGCTCCGAGCCTCTGCGGTGCTCCGACCACCAAGCCGCCCACCGGCCCAGCAGCCGCAGGCCGACAGCGCGCCCCCGGATACCTGGTCTGTCCTGCCGGCCTCGGTACGACTCGGTCTTCTCGGACTTCCTCGGCCGATTCACGGGACTCAGAGCAAAAGGATCGTCCATGACTGGTTTCTAGCCTCGCCTCACTCCCGTCCCGCATGAAGACGACGAAAGGCGTATGTGTTCACCCGGGGAATCGTTTCGAATCGTCCCTCATTTGCCCGCAGCAGAGTAAGACCCCGTATCAGGCGAGGGGGCGGAAGTGGGTTCTCCCTCCGTCGTGAGAGTCAAGCTGCCCAGGGTATGAGCTGATCCCTTGTTGTCGACGGCACGCCACCGCCCCGACGCCGTCACCACCGAAGAGGAACCCAGCCAGGCGACTGGGCTGTGGCCAGCAGCGAGGGCGGTCGCTTCGTCACTCCTTTGCCGGTGGGCCTGGCGTCGTTCTTGGGAGGGCGCCACGGCAGACCGCGTAGCGCCCCATTCCTGCGAGGTGTCGTGTAATGCAGCTGGCGCATGCTGAACACGGGAGTGGCTGGAGCCGGCTCCCTCGCAGTTGAGTGCGCGCACGCCTCGCTGCCCTCGTCGCGATCGGGGCCCGTGTCCACGGCAGCGCCCGCCTGTCACGGCGTCTCACCCCTCTGCGCCTGCAGTTGTTGCCTGCCAGGAGGCGACCCATTGCCGGACTGTGTCCGCGTACCAGTACGGCTTGCAGCCTTCCACGTGATCGGGCGGTGGCAGCAGTGCGTGCTTGCGGTATGAACGCACAGTGTCCTACGAAACTCGGGGCATCTCACTCGACCCCGCAACCCGGGCCTACGCTGAACGCCCCGGGCACAGGGCAAGCCGACCGCGGGATCCATCGCTGTCCCGGCCGATACGTCACACGCCAGCACTACCGACAGCTCGAAACCCAACCCCTCGCCGCCCTTGCCCAAGCTCCGCGAAAATTGCAGGCTGGAAACATGCGTTGAACACACACGTGCCATGCACTACGGCGACCGACTCGACGTCAGCACTGACAAGGGCGATACCGCCCTCACCCACAAGATCGCTGACACTCCCTCCCCGCCTGGCGGAGCGAATTCCCCGGCTCGAACGAACACAGCCGTAGCGCTTGATCGCCGGGATCGGGGACGCGGTCAGCATGAGGAGGCGAGCCAGCGCCACCAGGCGGCGCTGACAACGGATTGACGGGCGTCGTTGAGGTGGACGCCGTCGAAGTACCACAGGCCGGCGGGGTTGGCGGCGGAGGGGTGGATGAACTGGCGCATCATGTCGACGATGCCGGTGGACACGGTGGAGGCGACGGTGAAGATCACCGAGGCGTACTGCGACCACGGGTATTTCGGGTGGACTGGGTCCAGAACGCGTTTCCGCCTGCCAGCCAGGAGATCTCCTCGTGCGGGTAGAGCATGATGTCCACGCCTGGCCGGGCAGCACGGATATCAGCGGGAAGAGGACGGGCCAAGAAAGAAGAACGGCGCGGTGCCACGGCGGGCCGGTCCCTCCCGAACTGGTCCTAGTGTCGACAGGAAGCCGCGGGCCGCTACCGACCTGGGGCGATGCTGCAGGCGCTCGCCAGTTGTCCGTCGTTACGAAACTTCGAGCTCGACGGTGCGTAGCCGAATCTTGGCCTGATGATGATTGATCCGATCGGCGTAGCCGATCAGTTCTCTCTCTTGAACTCGCCCGATGACTCGGCCGGCAGCGGCCGCGACGAAAGCCGGTAGGTCCGGCCGTAGGTCCCTGACCACCCCAGCGGGAAAGGACGGATGCGTGACTGCCCAGAATGGTGACTCAGCAGCCCGGGCGCCTTTGCTGTCGCCGACTCCAGCGGATCCGGTCCTCGTCGGTGCCCCCGCTCGCATCCGGACATACGGGGCCGAACGCTGACCACGCGCCGGACGCTGGGTCATTCGGCAGAGGCATTCGAGGCCTGCCCCCGCATCGCGCGCTCAGGAACAGGGCCGAGGTGGTGCGGACCCGCTGGGAACCGCCGGCCTCGCCGGCCCATCCGCGCCAACGGCTCCTCATGCCCTCGGCCCGCGAACACGCCGGACTGTCGCTCTGAACCACGAACGTCAGCAAGGGATGGTGTGAAAGACCGTGGAGCTGCGTGAAATGCGCGCCTTCGTGACCTCGATCGAAGAAGGAAGCCTGTCGGCCGCTGCTCGACGCCTGAACATCACGCAACCGGCGTTGTCACAGACGATTCAGGGGTTGGAGCGACAACTCGGCGTGAAGCTGCTGAGGCGAAGCAATACCGGTATCCAGGCGACGGAAAGCGGCGCCATCCTGCTCGCCGAGGCCAGAGCCATCTTGGCTCGCCATGAGCACGCGATCGCCCGCGTGAGCACGTCGTCCAAAGGTGGCAATAGCCCACTACGGCTCGGCGTCCCCATCGAGTTTCCTTCCGGTGTGTTGTCCGACGCGCTGGCGGAGTTCGTCGCCGCTCGTCGCACCTCCGGTGTGCAGATCAGGACGATGCCGACGAGCCGACAAATCGCCGCCCTCCAGACCGACGACCTCGACCTCGGACTGGTCCGTGACCGCCCGGTCGGCTGGGATTCAGAGGTGACGCTGATCCTCGAAGAGAGCCTTGGCGTCCTCGTCTCGAAGGTCGACGCCGAGCGAATTGCCGGCCCGGCAGGGATTCGCCTGGACCAGTTGGCCGGACTGGACTGGGTGGGTTTCCCCCGCGAGAAGAGCCCGGCCTGGCACGACGAGATAACCGCGACCCTGCGAGCAAACGGTGTGCAGCCCGCTTTCGCCTACGAACAAGCGTCGACCCGTGTGGTCAAGGTGGGTGTCGTCAGCATGGATGACGCTTTCGCTTTGGTACCTCCGCAACGGTATCGAGGAATCTCCAGTTCCGTGACCTGGCTGCCGATCGACGGTCCCCCGCTGGTCCGTCGCACGTGGGCCGCGTGGCCCGCGCGGTCGGGCCGCGCTGATCTTGCCTTCTTCATTGATTGCCTGCGGCGGATCGCAGACCGTGAATCAAGTGAGTTCACACAGGCCGGGTGATGCCGGGCGGGCTACCGGCCGGTGGCCCGCCAGATGAGGTACCGGTTCTGCGTGTCGAACCTCCACAGGTCATAGAGTTTGCGGGCCGGAGCATTGTCCCCGTAAGTAGCGACACCGAGCCAGGAGATGCCGCTCGACCGGCCATCGACCACGGCTCGGTGCAGCAGTCCGTTCGCGATGCCTCGACCCCGGTATCGCGTGGCAACGGCCAACCGGTGTATCCAGAGCAGTTCCACGGGGTCCTGCCAGGCGAGGAGGACACCTGCCGGCTTGCCGGTCTCGCGGTCCGTCGCCAGCGCGCCTCGCAAATCATGGCCGGCCAGAGGGAGACGCCAGGCGGTCCGGTCCTCGTGTCGTCCGGCGCCGGAGGCGACCCATTCGGAATCCTGATAAATCAGTTGGTACAAGGCGTCCAGATCGGGGGACCGCGTCAACGGCTCGACCCGTACCCGCTCGTCCATGCGGAACTCGGGCAGTGGTGCCGAGAGGTCCCGGAACACTTCATAGGTCACGTGATCCTCGTCCCAGCCGGCGACAGCGCGTAGCGCGTCGAGCAGCTGGCCGTCGTTTTCCGGCACCCGGACCATCGTGTCCGGAAACGTATCGGCGACCCACCGCAGCAATTCCGTTGTCGCCGTCATGGCTCCGGACGCTGCCAACACGTCGATCTGTTCGTCCGACACCCTCCGCACCAAGGCCATCGGCTCCTCGCCGTCGACCTGCGCCAGCTGGATCCGCGCCGGGTCGCCGACGAGTTCAACAGCTTCGTCCGGCGAAGGCGCGCTCCCGAATATCCGCGTCTCGTACTCTCGGAGGACTTTTCCGAGCGCGGATCGGTCGCTCGGCTTCGCCGACCGGATCGCGACATTCCGGATCGTTGTCATATCTCCTCCTGACTGTCACCAGTCCTGCGAGTGACGAAAGCGGCGAGAAATGGGTTGGCCTGGAAATCCCCCCAGAATTCCGGGCCGAACTCTTCGTGCGCGGTCCGGTCCAGAACGAGCGGGAGCCATTCGAACTCGCTGAGCCCCGCTTCGGCGGCACACCGGGAGTACACCTCGGCGCGGGCGAAAACCGCCTGGAAACTGATCGGTGGCGTGGTGTGCGCCGTGGCGTGCACCCGGACGCCGAACTCCGTCCAGGACAACGGTTCGAACGTCCAGCCGTACTTGCTCGACGGTGGCCCGTCGAAGGCGAACCGCGGGTTCTGGGTGACGCCGACGAACCTCCCGCCCGGAGCGAGGTTGCGCCGCACCGATCGCAGCATCGCCGTCAGCGAGGCCTCGTCGGCGGCATAGTTGAGCAGCCACACGCCCGTGATGAGGTCGAAATCCTTCAGGTGAGGAAGGTCCGTCGCGTCGTGGACCTGGTAGCCGATCCCGAGCGGATCCGCGGCTTCCCGCCGCCGGGCGGCGTCGATCATTGCCGAGGACACGTCGGCACCTTGTACCCGGGCTCCCCGGTCTCGCAGAATCCGGGTGTAAAAACCCGTGCCACAGGCCAGATCGAGTACGTCCAAATCGCTGACGTCACCACAGGCCGCCAAAACCGTGGCCGCTTCCGGTAGCGCGGACGGGAGTGTTTTGACGTCCTGGTAATGACCGCCGATGGCGTCGTAGGCTGGGCGATGAGAATTCCGTTGGTAGACTGCCATATGAAAAGCTCCTTCTCCGCGACGCCCGCTACGGGGTTTCGGCGAGCCGGAATCCGACGGCGTAGATGGCGCGGTCGAACCATCCGTGCCGACGCCGGCACCGGGCCAGGTCGCCGAAGCGGGTGAAGCTGCCTCCGCGGGCGACACGGTAGCGAGGGCCACCGATGGTCAGGTCGTCGGCGACTTCCATCCCTCCCGGGTAGGGGCGATAGTCGTCGGCGACGAATTCCTCCACGTTCCCGGCGAGATCGTCCACGCCGGTGCGGCTGCGCCCGGCCGGATACATCCCCACCGGGGTGGTGGTCAGCGGGCCGGCTTCGACCGTGTTCGCCGCGCCGGGCACGAAGTCGTCACCCCACGGAAATTCCACCGAGGTGCCCCCGTGCGCGGCGTGTTCCCACTCGGCCTCGCTCGGCAAGCGGAACGATCTTCCTGTCCGCTCCGACAACCAGCGGGCGTACGCCTCGGCATCACCTGGGCGTACTGTCCACACCGGATGGTTCGCGCGCAGATGTGGGTAGCCGCCGAAGCGCCATGACGACGGGAACCCACCATGCCCGGTGTCGGCCAGGAACCGCCGGTATTCCAGATTCGTGACCGGCCACCGCATGATGCGGAACTCCGGCAGGGACACGCGATGCGCGGGGCATTCCTTGATGATCCAGTCGCGTCGCACACCGGCGTGCCGCCACTGGGCGGTCACCGCGTCGACATCGCCGGGCGCCAGGCCGATCTCGGTCGTGGTGGCGGCGATGGTGACCATCGCGGGCGACATCGGATCGATTCGCGGATCACCGATCATGGTGAGCACGGTGCCGGCGACGTAGCGCCGCGACGGCGCCACCTCCTGGTCACCGAGCACCGCCACCAGGGACTCCGCCGGCCTGCCGAGTAGATCCGCGTGTTGTGCGAACGCATCGGAAGGGATGCGCTCGACCAGGTGGTCGGGCAGCCCCATCGCGCCCCGGTCGTCGAGCGAGTTCGGGTTCACTCCGGCCAAAGTGGACATCACGAACGCGCCGTCGGTATCGGATAGACCCGCCCGTCGTACGAACTGGCCAGGAATCGCCGGTTGTCCGCGTCGAAGGCCATGGCCGAGATCCCGGCGGCGGTCGGGCGTGAGTGGCTCGTCCAGCGGCCGGCCTTCCGGTCATACACCGCGACGTGACCGTCGTAGGCACCGAGCGCGAGAATGTCGCCGGTGGTGTTGGCCGAGATGCACTTGATCGAGTGCGTCAACGGTGTCGGCAACGCGTCGCCGTGGAACGAGCTGTCCCACAGGCGCAGCCGCAGATCCCGTCCGACGCTGGCGAACTCGCCGTCCCCCAGCGCGACGCACCCGTTGGCGATGCGGTCGTGCGCGGCGGGCACCCGGTGCAACTCGGTCAGCGTGGCGACATCGTGCCATGCCACGCTCTGGTCGGCGCATACGGAGAAGATCACGCCACCGGACACGGCAACGCCCTTGACCGCGTTTTCGTGCAACTGCAGGTCCCGCACGTGCACCAGCTGATCGTCCTCGCAACGCAGTACGATCCCCTCACCGGTGTATCCACCGACAACGACGTGTTCCACGCCGTCGCGGACGAAGCGTGCCCCGCAGTTGAGCGGCGAACGGTGCTGGTGCAGCATGCGACCGGTGATCGCGTCCATCAGGCGGCCGAGTTGCCCACCGGTCACGAGGAGCTGGTCCATCGGCGTCAGGAAGTTGCACAGGCTGCCCAGCTCGACGATCAGTTCACCATCGCGGCGCACCGCGCCCGAGTCGCCGACGGTGAACACACTCTTGTCGAAGGCACAGCTGGCGTTCACGCCGTGTGTCGCCGGGATGTCTTCGGTGGCCCATCGACCGGTCTCGTAGTCGAACGTACGGTACGTGCTGCCGAAGGTGCCGCAGACCACGGTGCTGCCGGCGGCGAAGGCACAGGAGCGGGGCCACACGTCGTCCGGAAAGGACGTTTCCGCCACTTGGACGGGCGCCGCGCCGGAGACGTCCCACAGTCGCATCGTGCGGTCGTAGCTGAGGCTGACCAGCAGGTGCCGGTCGGCCGCGAGCACCAGGCGTTTGATGCCGGCCTGGTGCGCCCGCACCCGTTCGCGTCCGGCCGGGCCGATGACGACGATCTCGCCGAGGTCGTTCCCCGCGTAGAGAACACCGGCCGGGTCGATGACCACCGTGTCGGTCTCGACCCCGCCGAGATCGATGTCTTCCACCAGGCCACCGGTGGTCATCGACCAGCGCTTGACCGTTCCGTCGTCGCTGGAGGTGATCAACTCGTCGCCGCCGGCGGCCCATTCCACCGAAATGACGTCGGCCTTGTGACCGCGGAAGCGGTGGAGCAGTTTCCCGCGCAGGTCGTAGACCCGCACCTGGTGGTCCCGCGACGCGGTCGCGACCAGCTCGTCGACCGGGTGGAAGACCGACATCTCGACGTCGTCGTCGTGGTCGTTGAGCACGGCCAGCAGGGACAGCTCCGGCACCGACCACAGCCTGGCGGTGTAGTCGCTGGAGGAGGTGACCAGCAGCCTTCCGGAAGGATCGAACGCGCACTGGTTGGCCAGGTGATCGTGCAGGGCCCGGCTCACCGCGGTTCCGGTGTGCTGGTCCCACAGGATCACCTGGTTGTCGTATCCGGCGGTGGCGACGAAATCGTCACGATAGGCGGCGATACCACTGATGGGTCCGGTGTGTTCGATCACTACCTGCTCCTTTCCCGAGATCGTAGGGTCCGGCTTCACGCGCTGATGTCATGGTGGAAACGGGTCGCTTTGGTGCGCAGGTACCGCAGGTTGTATTCGGTGGGATAAACGCCAGTCCGCAGGGTGCGGCGAATCGTGATACCGGCGGCACGGAGCCCGGTGACCTTGTCCGGGTTGTTGGTGATGAGCACGATGTCGTCCACCTCCAGAGCGCCGAGCATCTCGGCCGCCACCTCGTACCGTCGCGCGTCCGCGGGAAGATCCAGTTCGAGATTCGCGTCGACGGTGTCGCTTCCGGCGTCCTGCAGGCGGTAGGCGTCGAGTTTGTTGTAAAGCCCGATGCCGCGCCCTTCCTGGCGCAGGTAAAGCAGCACCCCGCCGCGTTGGGACAGCAGGTTCACCGCCTCGTCGAGCTGGGCGCCGCAGTCGCACCGCGCGCTGCCGAACACATCGCCGGTGAGACACTCGGAGTGCACCCGCACAAAGGGAGTGGCGGCATTCGCTCCGGGAAAAATCAGTGCGAAATGTTCTGCGTCATCACAGAGTCCGGCGAAGCTGGTCAGCAGCGGCACCGAGTCGCCTGGCTGCTGCCGAACCAGTGGTAGCGGAACTTGGGTGCGGATCCTCGGCATGGTGGACACCGGTGACGACAGATCAGGCGCGACCGGCACTCCATTCAGGGTCATGATAACTCCAGGCGACTTTTCCACACGAACACGCGAATGTCCGGTGCATCGTCAGAAACGTTGAACTTGTGATTGGGAGAGCACAGCATCTTCGTCTGCTGAAGGCTCAGGAATGAGCTGCCAGGCCGGCCGGTGCGAGATCCCAGTCGCGCCGCCGGTTGGTGAGCAGCCAGCCGACCGGAACCAGGGAAACCGCCCCCAGCACGAGGAACGCACCTCGAACGTCGAAAACCGCGTTGGCAGCGGAAATCACCGCCGGTCCCAGTGCACTCGCGCCGCCACACACCAGCCGCCAGAAGCCGTAGACACGGCCGATCACCTCTCGGGGCAAGGTATCGTAGAGCACCATTTCCGCTGCGGTGGTGACGGTCGCGTAGGCACCGAACACCGCGATGAGGCCCGGAATCACCAGCAGGGCGACCGGCATGGGCACGAGGAACAGGCCGATCGTCATCGCGGCCGACGCGCCTGTCGCCACGGTGCGCAACCTTTTCCGGGAGCGTCGGCTGATCAGTAGTGCGCAACCCATGGTCGCCACGTTGACCACCGTCACCACGCCGCTCACCATCGCGTCGGAGAACTCGAGGCGATCACGAAGGTAGAACAGTGCCAGGTTCAGCGTCCCTGTGGTGGCCAGCAGTTCACACGGGATCATGAGCAGCATTGCGATGAAGACCGGGCGACAGGTGCGCAACGTCTGCCAGCCGTCCGCCAAGGACCTGAGCATGCCGACCGGCGGAGACCCGCCGTCGCCCTCCCGGGGCGCACGGATGCCGGCCAGCCAGACTGTCGCCGGTGCCGCGAAGGTGATCAGGTTGAGCCACAGGAGGGTCTGGTAACCCAGGGGCCCGACCAGTGCACCGGCGAGCAACGGACCCAGCACCGTCGTCGCCTGGAACTGCGCCGCGAGGATGCCACGGGCTTGCCCCGGCTGATCGGGAAAAAGCGTGGGCAGGCTCGCGAACCACCCGCTCCGGTACATCGCCCCGCCGAGCTGCACCACGAACTGGCAGGCGACGAGGGTGCCCGCGCCCGGCCGGCCGGTCTCGAGGAGGAGGTTGAGTGTCAGCGCCGCGCCGAACTGCACCGCGAGACCGGGCACGACGAGCACCCGGGAGCCGTAGCGGTCCGCCACATAGCCGAACAGCGGTCCGCTCACCAGCAACGAAATCGGAGTCGCGGCGGCCAGCAGGACCATGATCTGCAACGACCGGGTCAGGTCGTAGGAGAGCAACGGGAGCGCGACGGCGTATACTCCGTCGCCGAGATTGTTGGCGAACACGCCTGAGCTGAACGTGAGAAACCGCGGGCTGTGCCAGAGCGACCTGGACGCGACTGCATCCTTTGTGGCAAGAGCCTGCCTCCCGTTCACCGGCCGGCTCCCGGATCTGGCGCGAGCCACAGATCACGAATACGGACGGGCCCGTCGTCCTGCAAGCGGTAGGTACGCAGCCAGCCGCCCCGCCCGCCCACGAGCAGGTACCGCGTACCGTCGGCGCTGTGGAGAGGGTGCAGTGCCTTGGCGAAGTCGGGTAGCGGCTCGAGAATGCCCAGGAGTTCGGGCTCGGCAGGCCCAGCCGGAGCCGGATCGGTGAACACGCCCAGCTGCGCGCCATAGGTGGAGACATACACGCGACCGCCGATACTGACCGCGTCCTCAGCGGTGTTGTCCAGTAGCTCCCGGAAGACCCGCCAGGTCCGGCCCGTCTCCGGGTCGAGTTCCCGCACGCTGTCGCCCCCGGTGACGAAGAGCCGGTCCCCCTCGAAGAACAACCGCTTGCTGTACGCGTCCTCACCGGTCTCGGCCGACCAGCGCACGTCCTCGGAGTCGTCGCCGATCCGGTATACGACCCCATCGCGGCGGCCCAGAAGCCGGTCCCCATCGGGGGCATAGGTGCCCGCCCAGACCGGCACATCGCCGAGGTTGATCTTGTGCTGCAGGTCGCCGTTCGTGATGTCGAGTTCGAGCCCACCCGAATTCGCGGTGACGAGGACTCGGGTGTGCGTGGGATCGACGGCGACTGTGAACAGGCGTGTGTCGAAGTGCACGCTCCACACGACCGAGCCGTCCCCGGCAGCGCGGAAGACGTTGCTGTCGCGGGTGACACCGATCCAACCGCCGTCGTCGAGCGGGACGACCCGCCGGGTCAGGCCGAGGTGGTGGCGATGATGGGCGGCAACGCGGACAACCGCGCTGTCGGACGCGCCCCCGGTGTCGACGACGAGTTCGGCCACACCGTCGTCCGTCCCCGCGAGAATCCGGCCGGCCTGGTCAGGATGACTCTGCAGATCCCAGACACACTGGCGGCGGAAGGGCGCGCGAGCGACCACCGTGTCGTCGGCGTCCAAGGCGGTGATCGAACCGTCCTGGGTGAGGACGAAGACCCGACCCGTCCGCGGGCTGACCGTGATGTCGATGATGTTGTGTCCGAATCGGACGGTGTGCGCGATGCGCAGCTGCGGATCGCTGTTGTCGAACTTGTGCAGCTCGCCGTCGAAGCCGCCGAGGTAGGCCCACCGGTAGTCCGAGGTGAAGTCCATTGCCTCGACGTCGTCGGTGGCGAACAGCGCGCTCTGGGTGATTCGCCCGTCCTCGGTGACGGTCACCACGCCGTTGGAGATCCTGTCGGTGTCGCCTGCTCCGCTGTCCTGTGTGACCCAGAAGCGTTCGTGGCGGGGATCCCAGCGTGCCCGGTGCAGGTTCGACCGATCGTCCACCCGGATCTCGATCGGGAACTCCAAACGCTCCACGTCGCCGAGGAACAGCCGGCCCTGCTTGTCGGTGACCGCGTGGAGGTCGGGCCGGTCGAACGACAGCCATTCCAGATAGCTCTCGCTCATCGACGGCACGATGCGGTCCACCCGGAAGGTGGGCAGGTCGATGATCACCAGTTGGAGATAACCGTTGTTGACGTAGACCTTGTCCTGCCACACCCCGATCCCCCGGTTGATCGTCGGGGAAGGTTCTTCGCCCGGCATGAGCAGGGAGCGGTCACAGAGCGCGTCGGCGTCGAGGTGGTCGAGAAGATCCAAGGACGGCAAGGACCAGCGGCTGATCCCGCCGCGCTTGTCCTTGGTGATCACGTAGCGGTCGGTCGCTGTCACCGCGTAAACCGGTTGCCCGCCGGGCAGCGCACTGGACGAGCGGATCGGTTCGAGGTTCTCGTCAAGCAGGTGCAGCTCACCGGCGACATCGGTGGCGAGGATACCCATTTCCGAGAGACAGAGAATCCTGAGAACTCGGTTGCGCAGTTCCATTTGAACGTTCACCCCTTGACTACTTCGGAGCAAATGGCCGGTACCGTCGAAGGCCGGGCGGGGGCGCCCCGCGTCGCACGGGGCGCCCCAGCATCGGTGCTCACTTGACGAGCTTCGCGTAACGGCGCACGGGCTTGGTCATCTGAATTCACCTCCTCTGCCGATCGGAAATCATCGGTCACCTCGACGAGCCACAGGGTCACGCCGAGGAATTCGGGGGGATGAGAAATGAACGGAAAGAAGCCGAACTATACTGAGGAGACCGCGGTGAAAACGTCCTGGCCAGCGTGGGCTCGTCCTGGGCGGCAACCGGCACGAGAAACCTCGACGCGCAGGGGTTCCTTTCTCGCCTCCAGCGGGAGCTCCACGTCCGCCATCAGCAGGGCACCACTTTCCAGCAACGTCTGGTCGACAAGGCAGGTTCCGCTCGTCGCACCGAAGACCCGGAGTTGCCAGGGAGCGTCTGGGGGAGCCTGATACGAGGTCGCCGCGATCCGGAGCACGGGCGTGGCGGGATCGGGAAAACTCGCGCCCACGACAATCCGGCGATCGGTGACCACCGGCCCCAAGCTGTGCATGGTGCCGTGCTTGACCAGCGGATTCGCGAGTGCATCCTCGTCCACCTGAGTCCAGACGGCCTCACCGATCACGAGTGCGTACCCCGGCAACTCGACCACTTCGCGGACCGCACACTCGGCGTTCAGCACACCGCCACGGACATGTGGAGTGCGCAGGACCGCCGGCCCGGCCAGTTCGAGGTCGGCGCTGCTGGTCTTGTCCACGTCCAGTCCACTGAAGCTCCCGGCAAAAGCGGCGACGGCCACGTCGGAATCCGCACACAACGTGAGGGCGAACTCTCCGGCCTCCCGGACGCGGGTGTTCGACCAATTCTGGTCGGATATGCCGACCGCGATGTGGAGTGGCTCCAGCGCCACGAAGTACGACCACTCGGCCGCCATCACGTTGACGTTCTTGTCCACATTGGTGGCTATGAGGCCGACAGTGCTGGTCATCCAACGTAGGTAGCCGGTGGTCACGCCATCTCCCTGTGGTCGCCGATTTATATTGCGCCTACTCTCGTGGAGCGCTCACGTCATCCGACGGCTTATTGATTTGCTCGGATTTATCAACTGCGAATAACTCTAAGCCCGTCCGGATGGGCCGGTCAAGACGTGCCGCTGCACAAAAAACGGCCCGGAGCCCCGGAAAACGCGGGCTGAACTGCGACAATTCAGCTCGTCATAAGATTGCGCTATAGCGCAGCCCAAGTGAGGGTTATCGCGGGCAGCAAGAAGAATTAATTGACAAGTTTAGAAAGGTGACCAACAGGGTGACCTGGAAAAACCCCGGCGCAGCGCGCCGAGCTCGGCCGGCGCCGCGAACGGCAGGGCGCGGTGCAGACCTGCCTTGATCCCCAGCGTAACGGCACCGGCAGCCTCGGATGTTGGATTGTTCCGGACGGGCCCTGGGAGATCGCCGAGCCGCTGATCCCACCGTCGAAGGTCCGGCCACAGGGCGGCGGAACGCAGGACACGCCTGATGAGACGCTGTTCGCGGCGATCGTCTTCGTGCTGGTCAGCGGTTGCGCCTGGCGGGCTCTGCCGCCGTGTTTCGGGGTAGCGAAGTCGACCGCGCACCGCCGGTTCCTGATCTGGTCGCGGGCCGGGATGTGGGGCGACTGCATGAGGCGGTGCTGCACCGGCTCGATGACGCGGTCTCATCGACGTCTCGCGCGTGGTCCTCGACTCCGCTCACGTGCGGGCTGAAAGGGGGCGAACTCACAGGTCCGAGCCCCCTGGACCGGGGTAAGCCGGGTTCCAAGATGCACATCCTGTCGGACGCGAACGGACTGCCCCTGGTCGTCGGCGTCTCGTCCGCCACCACACACGACAGCGAGGCACTGAAGCCCATGGTCGTAGGTCACCACACGAGACACGCCCCCCACCGCGGCCGACACTTCAAGCCTCAGCGTCCGCACGCCGACAAGGCGTGTGACATCCCCCGCCTGCGTAAATACGGGGCAAGCGCATCGGCGTGCGCATCGCCCGCAAAGGCATCGAGTCCAGCGAACGGCTGGGCCGGGCTGCGTTGAACCCGGGGGCCGGGCAACATTGCGGGGTGGCCGACCTGGTGTGGGATGACGTGAGGTGCTTCTTCGACCCTGACTCGATGGGGGCGTTGCCGGACGTGCGTGTCCCGGATGCCTCGGTGGAGGACTGGCAGGCGGTCCTCGATCTTGTCGCGGAGAAAGGCTGGAGGTGTCAGTACTCCCAAGGGGAGAGGGTGCTTCCGGTGCCACGGGCGGAGGCCGTCCTGTCCCGTCCGGCGGATGCCGAGTGCCCGGACCTGCGGGTGTGGCCGACGGCCGATGTGTTGGCGATTTTCCGTTTCCATGCCGACGATGAAGCCGACTTCGACGTCGACCTGCGCGAGTTGCAGGGCCAGGAGCGACTTGATGTGTTCCTCGACTTCCTCCGGGAGATCGGCCGGCGGCTGGGCAAGCCGGTGCTGATGGACCCGGAGGGCGACTATGGCCATCCGGTGATCGGCTTCGACGTCGAGGCCGATCAAGTCGTTCTACTCGCAGACTCGCAGGTCAGGTGACTGTGGCCGACGGAGAGGAAGAAAGCCTGTTTGAGCTGCTTGTTTCCTCTCCGGGAAGGCTGTTCACCGCGGATCGGGGAGCCCGAGCTCCGGGTCGCCGGGGCGAGACCCGCGTAAGCGGCGAGGTGGCCGGCGGTCGGGAAAGTGCTGCCGTCACCGACCTCGATCAGGATCCGGGCTCCGGTCCTGACGCCGACTCCCGGCATCGACGTCAGGACCTTCGAAAGAAGGTGGGCCTCCAGTAGTTCCTCGATCCGCCCGGCAAGCAGCTTGCGCTGGTCGAGCACGGAAGCTAGCGAGGCGGCGAGGCTCGGGATGATCAGCGCGGCCGCCTCGGTCCCCGGAACGGTGACGGTCTGCTCGTCCAACGCGGCGAATATCTTCTCGACGAGCCGCTCGGCCATCCTCGGTGCCTTCGGCCGCAGCAGGGTGACCAGTCGTCGTCTGCCGGCCTTGCGTATCTGGGCCGGGGACCCGAACCGTTCCAACAGCGTGAGGACGGCCGAGTGCTGCAACCGCGGCCCCAGGACTCCTTCCAGCGATGGATGGATCTGGGTCAGCAGGCCGTGCAGCCGGTTCGCGACCCTGGTGGCCTCGCCGGCCCAGGTCGTCGTCGAACCCGACGATCATCTCCAACTCGGCGATCGTCTCGTCCTCGCCGTCGATGGCTCGCAATGTGTGAGGCATCGCGCGGGCCGCGTCGGCGATGATGAACGCGTCCCTCGCGTCCGTCTTGGCCTCGCCGGGGTAGAGATCGGCGATCCGCCGCATGGTCAGCCCGGGTAGGTAGGCGACCGGGCAGCCCATGTCCCGCGCGACCGCCAGCGGCAGTGCCCCGATCGAGGCTGGCTGGTCGACCACGACCAGCACCGTCCCGTGCTTGGCCTGGAGCCTGGCGAACAGCTCGCGGAGCTTGGGTTCGGTGTTGGGCAGGCGCTTGTCGAACGCTTTCTTCCCGGTCGGGGTGACGGCGGTGGCGTGGTGCTCGCCCTTGCCGACGTCCAGGCCCAGGAAGACGTCGATGTCGCCGGTGTCGATCACGTGCAGGCCCCTCCATCACGCTTTCGTCCGGCCTTGCCTGGGCACCGAGCTGCCACATCCACGTTACGGAGAGCTCTTCCGGCTCGGGTGAAGCCGGTACTCAAGCCCCTCATCAGCGGTCCGTCGATGCCTCCGGGCCCGGTGACACCCCCCGGATCATGAACAACAAGGGGGGAAGTCATGCCGGCCCCGAAGGCCGGAGGCCTCATTGCGGAGCCTCGAAAACGGTAACGGGGGGCCGGAACCGTCGGTGCTCGGCCGGTTCGGCGGTGATCCGAGAGTCGCCGTACGTGCGGGGGGTCGCCCTCCGACCGGCTCAGCCGGCCGGGTCCGCCGCCGCGCCCCGCGTTCTGTCCCTTCCTCCCGGATGGCGGCTGCGCCACACCCAGAAGATGACGGTCGAGGGCAGCGCCCAGCCGAGGAGGACCAGGTAGGGGAAGGCGTGCTGGGCGTCCCCGAAGTAGACCGCGGTGTGCAGGGCGTTCACGGAGGCCCCCGGGGGCAGCCACCGCCCGATGTGCCCCAGGAGCGAGGGCAGGAGCGGCCAGGACACGGCACCGCCCGACGAGGGATTGCCCAGTAGGACCATCAGCCCCCAGGTCGGCAGCATGGCCCAGCGCCCGATGAGGGTGTTGAACATGACGAACACCATGCCCGTGGTGAACATGGTGGACGACAACGTGAGCCAGGACTGGAGGAACGGCAGGCGCAATGCTCCGAGGAGCCAGTCCACCACGGCCACGATGGTGAACCCGCCGAGCAGTGAGTACGCGATGATCGTGAGAACGCGCTCCAGTGGGTTGAGGGCCTTGGCGTGGACGCTCAGCTGGATCGCGCCGACGAAACCGAGGACCACCGAGGCCAGGGAGATGTAGAAGATCGTGAGCCCCCGGGGGTCCCCCTTCTGGAGGGGTTTGAGATCCCCGAGTGTGAGCGGGACGTCCACCGCCCGTGCGACTTTGGGCGCGGTCGCCACCAGTACTTCCGCCACGGACGCGCCCGCCGCGCTCGCGACGTCGAAGCGGACCTCCCCGCCGCGGACGTCGACGATGGCGAACACCCGCTGGTCCTCGACCGCGCGCCGCGCAGCCGGCAGGCTCGGGTAGGGGTGCAGGTCGAGCGAGGCTCCGAGCGCCTGCTCCATCCCGTTCTCGAACACCGCCGCACGCGGCGATCCGGTCGACCCGACAACGGCGGCAGGGATGTGGCGCGGCGTCGGGTTCGCCATGGTGTACGTGTAGGAACCGGCGAAGAGGCCGGCGGCCGCCGAGACGAGCAGCAGCAGGACGACGGCGGGCAGGAACGGCGAGGCACGGAAGTCCGCCCACAGCTCACGCACGCCCCGCCGCCCGCCGGGCCCGACGCCGGAGGACGCGGCCCGGCCGGAGCCGGATGTGTTCAGTGAGCATGACCCCATCGTGCGTGCCTTCCTGTCCGCCGCGGCCGCCTCAGCAGACTCGGTCTCGGCCACGTTCTCACTGGTCATCGATGCGTCCTCTTCGATCAGGAGTTGCACCGAACGCGTTACGGCCTCGATCCGAGTCGTCCGAAGAAGTCATCTGGTCAGGCAGAGTCTGGTTCTCCGCGTCGACGAGACGGCGGAGCAGGTGGAGCAGCTGTTCTCGGTCCGCTGGTCCGAGGCGGGCGAGGACCGCTTCCTCTGCGACGCGGGCGCCGGGGAACGCCTCGGTCACAACGCGCCTGCCCTGGGGGGTGAGCGAGATCAGACGCCGCCTGCGGTTGTCGGGGTCCATCTCGGACTCCAGGTATCCGTCCCCGTGTAGACGCTTGATCAGGTAGCTGGTCGTGGAGCTGTCCAGTCCGAGGTGTTCGCCGATGGTGACCTGGTCGATGGGTTCGCTCGCGCGGAGCAGCACCGCGAGGATTGCGAACTGGGGGGTGGTGAGTTCACCCGGAAGGGCTGCTGTCCAACAGGCGGTCACGCGTTGGAAGGCCCTGCGGATCAGGTGGGTCGCGGTGGTGGTGGGTTCCCAGCTCGGTGGGAGTTCGGTCACGGGGGTCTCCCTTGCGTAGCAGGTTGATACAGCCTACATTGAAAGTACGAGCTCATACAGTTTGAGCTCACGGAATGAGGAGCATCGTATGCCTGTCTACACCGTGACCACCACCCGCGACGTGGTCACCGACGAGCAGAAGGCGAACCTGGCTGCGGAGATCACCAAGATCCACTCCGCCGTCACCGGCGCCCCCACCTCCTTCGTCCACGTCACCTTCACCGAACTGCCCGAGGCCAACGTGTTCTCGGACGGGTCCCCGTCGCGGCCTCTGCTGATCGAAGGTATGACCCGGGCCGGCCGAGCGGACAGCGAGAAGATACAGCTGGCAAAGGACATTTCGACCGCCGCCGGCCGCGTGACGGACATCCCGGAATCCAGGATCCTCGTGATGATCCTGGACACTCCGGCCAGGTTCGCCGTCGAGGGCGGCCGCATCCTCCCCGAGCCGGGAGCCGAGGACGACTGGCTCGACGAGCGGGACAGCAACTGACGTTGAAGACGTGGTGTCGTCTTGGTGATCGTCTTGGTGAGGCGGGTGCGAATCCGGTGCCGACTCGGCAGCCGTTGGGGGCGTCGGGGCGGTATGGGAGGTGGCGTAAGCCCCTCCGGACGGCGACGATCGGGTCTTGCGGGTCGGTGAAGGCGCGCTTGGCCAGGGTGGTGCGTCGCAGTACCGACCAGATGCCTTCGAATGGGTTGAGGTCCGGTGCACGGGGCGGGAGTCGGTAGGCGGTGAGCCGGGCGCGTTCGGCGATATAGCGGCGCATGCCTGCCGTCAGGTGCGTGTTGAGGTTGTCCCCAGGCCAACAGGTGAGGCACGCCCGGGCTGCCGATGGGCGGCTTGGATGGGGTCGCGATAGTCCGCCAAGCGAAGCTCTTGCGCACACCCGGACGCGTGTCGGTGCTCGGCCAGTAGATCAGCCGGGCACGACTCGCCGGGCTCGCTGGGCCGGGAAAGCGGGGGGCTGCTGGGCTCGACCATCCTCGTATACAACGACAAGGGGAGATCGTCAAGGCAAGTCGTCCATGCCGACCACTTCAGGCAGTCCTCGCCTTTTCTGCGGAGTTGGGTCGACTGCTCGAAGGGAAGGTCCCCGAACACTTCACCGGCCTCCCAGCATAAAGAAGCCACTCATTTGAGCAGAAACAGAAGAGGGTACAGCGACACCGGCAAAGGAAAAATGCTGTCCCGTAACTTGCGAGGCGTTCAACAGCGCTCCGGTTTGCCCCGTCTTGTTGCAGCCCTACTCGAGGCCGAGCAGGAACAGAGAAGCTGCCGCCGCGTGCCAGGGGTGCGAGTGGCTTCAGTCGGGTTCGGGACAGCCTAAGGAAGTGCTCGGCTTGGTGTTCGTAGGCGCGGAGGAGACATCGGCACATGGTGCCCTCGACGGTCCAACGCGGCGCCCAGTCGTGGCGCGGACTCAATTCCCTTGCGGGCGATCCGGTGGCTGACGCCACGCTCGTGCAACCATCGCCACAGGTGGAATTGGTCGTAGCCTCGGTCGGCGTGTGGTTTCTCCGGCTTGCGCTGTCGTCGGCGTAGGCCGGAGCGAATCGGCGGTATGCGTTTGCGAGAGCTCAGGGTGTGGCATTCTCCGAGCCGACCGACGCTTTTGGGCGTGCGGATTTTCCGAATCCCAGGCCGATGGGCCTTACAGGCGGCAGAGCACAGGCGGCCGTCCGTGCTCGGATCCGCCTGGTGGTGGCGGCCGGCACCATCTACAACGGCGTGTACCAGTCCTTCGGCGACGGCCCCGCTAGATGCATTGGACCAAAAAAGGAGCGGCCATGGAAATCAACGCGAGCACGCTGGACGCCAAGTCGGCGTACAAGCTGCTGATCGGCAGCATCATCCCGCGTCCCATAGCGTGGGTCAGCACACAGTCGGTGGCCGGCGTCGGCAACCTGGCGCCCATTTCCTTCTTTACCGTAGTGGGGCGCAAGCCGCCCAAGGTTTCGCTGTCCATACAGCCGAAATCCGACGGGCGCACCCTCAAGGACAGCTTCCTGAACATCCGTGACACGGGCGAGTTCGTCACCAATCTGGCGACACTACCTCAGATCATGTCACTCCACCGCAGCGCCGTCGAGTTCGAGCCGGACGTGGACGAGTTCGACACCGTGGACGTGGAAAAGGAAGCGTCGGCATTGGTCGCACCGCCGCGGGTGAAGGGCGCACCCATCGCGCTGGAATGCCGGGTCGACGAGATCTTCTCCTCCCCGGACGGCCTCAATCACGTGGTGTGGGGCGAGGTGGTCAACTTCCACGTGCGCGATAACATCTACATCAACGGACGCATCGACTTCGGAGCTCTCGCGCCCGTCGGGCGTCTGGCGGCCGAGTACACCGTCGTGGACAACGCCTTCGTGCCCCCTTTGAGCGATGAGGTCCTCGCCGAGCGAGCGGGCCGACGCATGGTGCGTATTGACGGCAACGGCGCAGAATATTCGGCGGTGGAGAGCACGAGCTGGTCCGCTTCGGGGTCGGTCAAGGATGAACCGCCCACTGCGGAGCCACTCCTCGATCAGGGCGGTTTGCAAGTTCCGGGGGCACCCGGATGACAAGGGTGACAACGTCTCGCCTGCCGAGCGCGTCGATGATGGTCCGGCTGGAGGCCTACCTCTGAACCCCAGGGGCGTCAGCGAGGCAAGTCGGACCCGACCGATGCCGGGAACCCCGCTCGCGCGGTGCTGGCCGAAGCGCAACGGCGACATCACGGAGCGCGGCACGGTGAAAATGATACTTTGAGTGCTCTCGCAAGAACGACAAGAGGCTACGTATTGGCCGCTGAAGCACGCCGCAACGGCTTCACGTTCTCGGCGAGTGCCCGTAAATTCCAACGCCGGAGATGATCACAGTGTTCGCACTATCCCTGCCGGATCAACGATTGCTTGACGTTGAGGTTTCTGGGCCCTCTGATGGAGTGCCTCTCGTTTACTATCACGGTTCGTCGACCTCGGGAAGGCAGTTCCGCTTCCTGCAGCGCGCCGCACATGATCGCGGCCTGCGGCTGGTTTCGTTCTCCCGCCCAGGAGTAGGCACGTCCACTCGCCTGCCCGGCCGTTCGGTAGTGGATACGGTGAACGATGTGGCTGCCGTGCTGGACTATCTCGGAGCCTCCCGGTCACTCCACTTCGGTTGGTCGGGTGGTGGCCCCCATGCCCTGGCGGCCGCGGCTCGACTGCCTGAACGGGTCGCCGGGGCGACGGTCATGTGCAGTGTGGCCCCATACGAGGAACTGGGGTCCGAATTCGTCGTCGGCATGGCGCAGAGCAACGCCGACGAATTCAACAGGGCGATGCAGGGAGAAGACGCCATCCGCCCCGCAATGGAGGACCAAGCTCAGGGAAAGCGTTCAGCCGGCGCCGAGGAGGTACGCCAGATCCTGATGAGCCTGCTGTCTCCCGCCGATCGAGTTCTCGCGACAGCAGAAGCAGCAGCAGACATCGGTGCGAGCTGGGCCGAGGGCATGCGGCATGGAGTCGACGGCTGGGTCGATGAAACGCTTTCCTATGTCAAACCCTGGGGATTCTCGGTACGGGAGATAGCCGTACCCACCGCCGTATGGCACGGAGCCGAGGATCTAGCAGCACCCTTCGCCCACGGCGCATGGCTCGCACAGCATATTCCTGGCGCAACCTCACATCTACTCAAAGGACATGGACACATGTCGATTTTCCTTTCATCAATCGATCAGGCTCTCGATGAACTGCTCTCTACCCTCTGAGTTAAGGAGACCTGCCCCAAGGCCTCGGTGTGAAAGTGAAAACCTGGTTCCCTCATCGATCCTTGGCGAGAAGATCCACGACAACCGGTTCCTTCGGCTGGTGCGCAACATGCTGACAGCCGGATACCTGGAGGACTGGAGGTGGGGAGCCACGCTCTCCGGGACACCGCAAGGCGGAGTGGTCTCCCCTGCTCTTTCCAACATCTACCTGCACAAGTTGGATGAGTTCGTCGAGAACGTTCTGATTCCGGAATACACCCGAGGGGAACGCCGGGCTCGCAACCCGGAATACCTCGCGGTGGCCAATATGCTGGCACCGGTGCGCCGGCGCAGTGACCGGGCCGAAGTCCGGAGACTGCGTCAGCGCATGCACAGCCTGCTTAAGGTCCCCCCGAACCGGGACCGCGCCCCGCGTACGCTGCCTCACTTCCGGCCGGCCGAATTATGGTCGCGGAGTCAGGGAGCCTGGAAGGTCGTCCACGTTCCCGCAGGGCGGAATCCCAATGACTCGTACAGAGGAATAGCCATGTCGCTCGACCGCAGGAATGAGGTCGTGGCACCGGCGGCTCGGCCCTCGCGGAGGATGGCCCGCGTCATGGCCGCCCCGTAACCACGCCTGCGGTACTTCGGTGGCGTGGCGACGTTGTACACCCCGACGTGATCGCCGATGAACGCGGCGAATCCGGTCGCAACTGGGACGTCGTCCACTTCGGCCAGGTAGGCGGCGTGACCGGGGAAGTTCATGACGGCATCGACGCAGACGCGAGCGAAGAATTCTTCGCCCCCTTCGAAACCGGCGACGATCGTGGACAGGTAGACAGCGGCTTCATCTCCCCGAACCTGCCGTATCCGCAAGGACCCGGAGTCCTGCTGCGGCATCTCGGCCCGTTCCAGGGAGGCGGTCATGAACGTCCCTTCCGAGGAGCTGGTCAACCCGTGCTCGGCTGCCAGCTCCGTCACCTCCGGGGACGGCACCCCCAGAACATTCAGAGCCCAGGGGACATGCCGCGCCTCGCAGGCCGACCGGATCTCCGCCGCGCAGGCAGCCACTTCCTTCACATCCGGTACGGCATCCGCGACTGCGAGAACGTTCCCTCCCGGCGACGGTATCCCGCTGACCGCAAGGAGAATGCCGGGCGAGTACCTCTTGACGAAGGTTCCTTCGATGGGGGACATCATGTGCTCGATTGCGGAAAGGGAGGCAAGAACCGCTGCCTCCGGGCCGCTTGGGTCAGTCATCATGCCGCTCTTTCTCGCTGCCGCTGCTACCCCGGAGGCTCGCAACGTCGAAGCAGTACCTTTGTCATCCGTAACCGTCCAGGACGGCTACGCGACTATAAGGTTCCGCACCCAATCCATCCAATGGTGAAAATTGTGACATGCTTCACGTGGATCGGTCGAACTGGACCGCCCAGCATGGCACTGTCGCGTTGTGGGCGGCGTAATTGGAGCCGGTCGACCGTGCTGGCCCGGCGGATGACACCACCAGCACGCTGATGTCTACCGGTAGTTCGTTAATTCCGGCAGTAGAGGTCAAGTCTGTGTCCCGTAGTGACGGCGTCGATCAGGGCCTGGAGCTCGGAGGGTGGGGCTTTGTCCGTCCAGGCTTGCCACCACCGGTTGAGGGTGATGGCGGGGGTGAGCCAGGAACGGATGGCCCGTAACGCTCTGGGCCAGCAAGGCTGTTGGGGCCGGTGGGGTTTGGCTGGGCCCCCTCTCTGGCCCCTCGTCGGGGTACGGGTCCGGCGCGGTGGCATCCAGGGGTCCGGGTGGGGCGAACCAGTGGTCCCAGCAGAAGGAGAAGGCGCAGTTGACCAGGGTCTGATGGCGGCGGATGGCGCGGTCGGAGCGGACTTGGAAGTCGGCCCAGCCGAGTTCGTCCTTGACCTGCTTGTAGCTCTGCTCGATCCACGGGCGCAGGCCGTAGAGGCGGATGATCTCGGTGAGGCCGGCCGGCGGGTGCGGGCTGCTGGCGGCGTGGGGTGCGTCGGGGTGGGGCAGGTTGGTGGCCAGGTACCAGGTGGCCTTCTCGGGCAACGTGGCCGGGTCGGTGGTGGCCATGACCAGGCGGCAGGGTGAGTCGGGGCCGTAGCCGCCCAGGCAGGCGTCAGCGGCCCACCAGGTCTCGGTGTGCCCGTCGCGGAAGTGACGCTCCACGGGCGTCCAGTCGCCTGAACTCTTGGCATCCTTCCAGGTCAGGGAGTGGGCGGCCTCGATGGGGGTGTGCGGCTGGTCGGCCGGAGCCCAGGTGCCGCGGTGCGGCTTGAGCGCGACCACGTAGGCCAGGCCGGCGTCGCGCAGTGCAAGGTACCAGTCGTCGCTGACCGAGTAGGCGCAGTCGGCGACCACCGCCCGGCAGCCGAAGCCCGCCTCCTTCCCGCGGGCCGCGAGGGCAGCGGCCAGCTGCGGTTTCGTACGGAAGGCCGGATCCGAGCGGCCGCGGGCGAAGTGATGGGCGGGCGTGTAGGGAGTCGCGTGCAGTGGGTAGTACACGCGGCCGTCGGTCCACACCGTGGTTACCGTGACGATGCCGTTGTCCGTCTTTCCTAACCGGCCCAGCCACTGCCGGCCCACATGCGCAGTGGCCGTGCCGTCCTTGCGGTCCCCGGAGTCGTCGATCACGATGACCCCGCCGTCGTGTGGAGCCGTCGCCGGTTGCTCGCGCAGCAGTTCAAGCCGCCGGTCGTTGATCTGCTCGGTCTCCCAGGGGGACTCGGACAGGAAGAACTGCAGCCGCTGCACCCCCGGCATCCCCGCACCGGCCACCGGCTCCGCGCCTGCCAGGCAGGTGATCGTCTTGTTCCGCTCCCGTGGCGCCAGCAGCCCGGTCAGGTACTCGCGAAACCCCCGCCGCTGGGCCAGGCTGAAGAAGAGGTCGTCGAACCGGGCCGCGTACTCCTCCAACGGCCCCGGCGCAGGCGGACACGGACGGCGCGCGGTCATCTGCAGCCCCTAGAAACGGCAGTCGACTTCTACCACCGGCCTACGACCAACCCGCCCTGCCGTCAACCCACGCCACCACCGGAATTAACGAACTACCGCTACTCAGGTTGAACGCGCCTTGTCGTGGACGCCAGGAGTCCTCGATGGGTGGGTATGCCCTGGCCGTGCGATACGCGCAGGGGGGCGGGTTGACCGCCCGGGAACAGCAGCGCGGGAGCGGGTGCGCACGATGCCCGGTGCGTTTGGAGGCTCGGTCCGCGTCGGTGCCGACGCCGTGCATGTGCCAGCCGCCGCCCTCGGGGATGCGGCCGGGGCTTCTTGACGTCAACGGGGAGCAGGTCGCCGACGTGCTCGTGCTCGTAGCGGATGACCTCGCGCAGCTGCTCGCCGGTCGGCGGATCGAGGTCGCGCAGCCGGTTCAGGCCGCGGCGGACCCGGATGCGGTGCACGGTGGCCGGCGCGAGGGTGACGCCGTGCAGACGCTGGAGGTCGGCGGCGAGCCGGGCGGGCCCGTGCTTGGTCCGCTTGCGCAGCGCCTTCCCCAGGTCCGCGATGTCGGAGGCGGTGCGGCTGGGAACGCTGGCCGGGCGGGAGGAGGGGGGCTGACCGGGATACGGGTCAAAGGGACCATGGGATGACCTTGAAGCCCTGAGAGCCCCGTCCCGTCACCCGTTCGGCACAGTGTCGTTGGTCATGATGTTGTTGTCATCTGGGCACGCGGCCGGGCCCGTGGCGGCTCGTTCCCGGCCAGCGCTGGCGGTCTCCTGACGGGCTGTCGGTGCACGGCGGCATCATGAAGAACATGAAAAGGGCGCGTGCCGACCAGCGTCCTAGCTGGTCTGCTACGCAGGTTGACCGGTGAGCCAGTGCCGGAGTGCCCACCACCAGTGCAGGGTGTGGGGGACGGCGACTCGGCCGGGGCCCGTCAGGGGGCGGTCGGTGAGGTCCTGCAGGCGTCGGAGCCTGTACTTGACGGTGTTGCTGTGGACGTGCAGGGCGGCGGCCGTGGCGTCGAGCCGTGAGCCGTGTTCGAGGTAGGCCAGCGCGGTATGCGCCAGTTCCCGGTGGAAGGGGTCCTGGGCGTCGAGCCCGGCCAGGAGGTGGTCGGCCAGCAGCTGGCCAAGTTCAGGCTCGGTGTGGGTCACTGTCAGCAGGGCCAGGTCGGTGAGCAGGTGCATGCCGGTGAGCCCGGCGGCCTGTCCCGCCTGCAATGCCCTGCGCCCGAGCCGGTAGAGCGGGGCCACCTGAGCAGGCGCGGCCGTCGGCGTGGCCACCAGCAGCGGCCCGTCGCACGGCAGCTGCGGTAGCCGGGCGGCCAGGGCGGCCAGGCGCCCGTCCACCAGCCCGCACAGCGCCGGGCCGGCCGCGCTCAGCTGCGCTTCCAGCTCCTGGGCCAGCGCGGGATCGCTGACGTCGCTGACCACGCAGTGGTAGGCGACACCGGCGGGGAGCGGGAGGGGGCTGGTGACGGGCTCGGCGTGCAGGAGCTGGCGCAGCGCCTGGGTATGCCGCTCCCGCCGGGTGCGCGCCAGGTCCAGTTCGCTCACCCGGTGGGCGTGGACCATGCGGTGCACCACGGCGGTGCTGGTCTCATCGATGCGCAGCAGGACCTCCAGCAGCGCCGCGGAGGGCACCTCAAGGTCGCGCCCCTCGTCGATGAGGGTGCGCACCAGGTGTGAGCGGGCCGCCTGGAACCCGTCCAGCAGTGCCGCCACCGGCACGCCCTGGCGGGCCCGGTCCGAGCCCAGGCGCTCGGCCGCGGCCAGGACCTCCGCCTCGGGTGCGCGGCGGCCGGTGACCATGCCGGTCAGGAGGCTCTCGACGTGGCGGCGGGTCTCCTCCTGCGGCAGGACCGCCACCGGCGGCGACTGCGCGCGGGCGGCCCGCAGCACGGCCTCGACCAGCGCCGGGTCCCGGGCACGCCTGGCCAGCAGGTCTTGATACCGCTCGATGTCCGGCTCGCCCACCAACCCTCCTCACCCTCACACCGTCCGGGATTGTCTCCCGCAGACAACCGTCGGGGGCAACGTTAGCTCTGACCGGCCTAGGCGCACCCGCTCCGCCGGCGGTTCAGTGGATGCCGGACAAAGCAAGCCCCGTGCAGAGCAAGGAGCGCTCCATGACCGAGACCGAGAAGTTGCTCGAAGCGGCCCTCTCCAGTGGCCTGACGTTCCGGATGCCGCCGGTGTTCGACACCGTGGAAGAAGAGCGCCGGCACCGCAAGGAGCGGCTGGCCGCGGCGTTTCGGCTGTTCGGCAAGTTCGGGTTCGAGGAGGGTGTGGCCGGTCACATCACCGCCCGCGACCCGGAGCTGACCGACCACTTCTGGGTCAATCCGTTCGGGATGTCCTTCAAGCACATCAAGGTCAGCGACCTGATCCTGGTCGACCACGAGGGCAACGTCGTCGAGGGCCGCCACCCGGTCAACGCGGCCGCCTTCGCCATCCACTCCCAGGTGCACCAGGCCCGCCCGGACGTGGTGGCCGCGTGCCACAGCCACTCCACCTACGGCCGCGCCCTGTCCGCCCTGGGCCAGCCTCTGGAGCCGCTCACTCAGGACGTGTGCGCCTTCTACCAGGACCACGGCCTGTTCGACGACTACACCGGAGTGGTCACCGCCCTGGAGGAGGGCCAGCGCATCGCCGCCGCCCTGGGCGCGTATAAGGCCGTCATCCTGCGCAACCACGGCCTGCTCACCGTCGGCGACACCGTGGATGCCGCGGCCTGGTGGTTCATCACCATGGAACGCTCCTGCCAGGTCCAGCTGCTGGCCAAGGCCGCCGGCACCCCCGTGCCGATCGACCACGACAACGCCGTGCTGACCCACGAACAGATCGGCAGCAGCCTGGTGGGCTGGATCAACTACCAGTCCCTGTACGACCAGATCACCCGGGAACAGCCCGACCTGTTCGACTGAGCAATCCGCAGGAGCAGTTCAGCACGCCGCACCCCGGGTGGGGCTCCGCCGGCCCCACCTGATCGTCCGGCCCGGCCCGCCGGACGATCTGCTCCGCAGGCCGTACCCGGCCGGTCAGGTCAGCGCGGTGGAGGAAGCCGCGGAAGTCGGCGAGGAGCTGGCTGACGGCCTTGCTCTTCCATCTGGCAGCCGCGCGCGTTGCTGTGGTGCTCCCAGCACTCCGGTTCTTCGGCCAGCTCCGGGTCGTCCGGGACACGCTCGGTGTACTCGAAGCCGTCGTCGTCACGGACCAGTTCACTTTTCCAATGAGGGGAGACTCCCTCTTCCTGCCCCTCCATTGAACGGGAGGTACGGCATGAGCCGGAGGTCTCATGTGCCGAAGCAACGGGGCCTCGTCTGGAAAACGACGCCACCGTCGGTGAGACGCCCACCAGCGGCGGCGCCGGGTCGGCGGAGCAGTGGAACTCTCGTGGCCGTCAGGGCTTCAAGATCATCCCATCGCCTCTTTGACCCGTATCCTGGGACCGGCGCGAGTCGCATCTGATGCGAACTGGACGCATGCTGCGCCGCGTTGCCCGGGCGAGCACGGATAAGTCACTGATCAGCGGATAGAGACCTCACCGTATGCTTGCTGAGACGGTAGCCGAAGGGCAGGGGCGCGTCGTTTTGCTTCTCTCGATCGGATGGCTGACCTGCCGTCTCCCTCCGGGCTTCGCATCTGATGCGAGATTTTCGCGCTAAGGGCTGTCTCGTAAATGATCTACGGCGTGCTAGATACCTGTGTCTTGTTCGTCATCCGGCGAGGGTGAGGTTGTGCAGGCGGGCGATGCCGGGCATGGCGTGGTGGACGCCGTCGCCTTTGAGGCGGCAGTCGCGGAGGATCTTCCAGCTCTTCATGCGGGCGAAGGCGTGCTCGACGCGGGCGCGGGCTTTGCGGTGGGAGGTGTTGTGTTCCTCTTCCAGGCCGGGAGTTCGGCCTTGCCGCGTTCGCGGCGGTGCGGGATGACCAGGCCGGTTCCTCGGTAGCCGCCGTCCGCGATGACGGTGGTCTTGCCGACAGCGTCCTGGCTCCGGACAGTTCTCATGCCTTGCAGTCGTTGCGGTTGCCGGGCAGTGGTCGGCCGACGGCGACGACGATCCGGGTGTCGGCGTCGATGAGGATCTGGTGGTTGGTGGAGTACCGGTAGTTCTTCGACTGCTCGGCGATGGTGTGGTGGCGGGTGGGGACCAGGGTGCCGTCCACGATCAGGACGGTGTCCTTGCCGAACCACTTGCGCTGTTGGAGTGCGAGCGAGGGCCCAAGGTGGTCGACGATGCGGTCGCCAGCGGACTTCGATACTCCGAACAGCGGGGCAAGCTGGCGCAGGGTGAGGTTCGTGCGCCAGTACGCGGCGACCGGCAGGACCCGGCTCTCAAGCGGCAGGCTCCATGGCCGGCCTTTGCGAACCGGGTCGGCGCCCTCGCGCCGCAGCGCGGTGATCAGCTCGCCGAACTGCCGTGGGCTCAGCCCGGTGAACGGGGCTATCCAGGACGGCTCCGACGCCGTGATCACACCAGCCACAGCAAGATCATCTCACCCGTGACCAGCACTTACGGGACAACCCTTAGTCACTGAGGCATGTGGGCCCTGGATCCGAACCGGCAGTGGATGCCCGCATAGGAGAGGTAGCCGCCTGCCCAGAGGATCGTCTGCCGCATCGCGGCGGCGTTCGACCGCGGCTGCGCCGAGGCGCTGACGCGGTCCATCACCTCCTCGGGCGTCACGTTGCGTTCACCTCCTCGGGCGTCACGTTGCGTTTGCCTCGCCGGTTCACCGGACGCCAGCGACGCCCGCGTAGATGGCGCTCACCTCGTGCTCGGGCGCGGGAGTGTCCTTGTACCACTCGGGAGCCGTGACGAGCCCGGGGTCCACGAGGTCCAGGCCGTCGAAGAACCGCTCCACCTCCGCGCGGGAACGGAAGCGTGAGGGGATGCTGCTCGCGTAGGTGTTGTTCTCGCGCTCCTCCGGGAAGAAGTCCATGCTGCCGTGGGACAACACCAGGTAGCTGCCGGTGGGCAGGGCTCCGACAAGGGTACGGACGATGCCGTAGGGGTCCTGCTCGTCGAGGATGAAGTGCAGCAGTGCGACCAGCGAGAGAGCGATCGGCCGGTCGAAGTCCAGGAAGGTCCTGGCGTGTTCGAGGATCTTCTCCGGCTCGCGGGCGTCGGCCTGGATGTAGTCGGTGGCCCCCTGGGGCGCGCTGACGAGCAGGACCTCGGCGTGGCGCAGGACGAGGGGGTCGTTGTCCGCGTACACGATCCGGGCCGCCGGGTTGATCGCCTGGACGACCTGGTGGAGGTTGGGCTCGGTGGGGATCCCGGTGCCGATGTCGAGGTACTGGTCGATGCCGGCGCGGGCGGTCCAGGCGACAGCACGGTGCATGAACGCGCGGTTCTGGCGCGCCGCGTCGCGGTACAGGCCGGGTATCCGTTCGCCGAGTTCGCTGTCGACCAGGTAGTGGTCCTTGCCGCCGAGCAGGTAGTCGTAGACGCGTGCCGGGTGCGGCCTGCTCGTGTCGACGTGGGGGTGCGGGCTCATCGGGCTACTCCGGTGAACGTCGTGGCGGGCTGGGAGCGGGGCGGCAGCGGGAACAGGCGCGGTGCGGCCGCGCGGGGACGGGCGCATGGCTGCCCACAGCCGGTTCGTCGACCAGTGCCGCGGTGAAAGTCTGCCACATGAAACTATCCGGGAAGCAGGGGCATTTGACGCTCCCGGGAACCGTGGCCGCGCGCTCATGGGGCGCTGCCGGCAAGGCTTCCGGCACGGACTCGGGACAGGATCCGCCCTACCGGTCGGTCGAGCCACCAGCCGCCATCCGTGTGAACCGTCCGCGGTCGGCGCCCGGTGCTGTGCTGCGCCCCGCAGGACGTCCCGCATGGGGCACTGGTCGACATCTCGCGCATGAGGAATCTGTCGAGCGTGCCGGTGGCTTTTTCGAGATGGTGAAGTAGCCGGAAGGCAGGGACCGGACGTCTCTCTGACACCCAGAGAAGCGGCGCCTGCTCGTATGTGTTGCGTCACCGTCCGTCAACATGGCTGGTGGGGCTCTTGGCTCCCGCTTCCGTCCGTAGCCCCAAGGAAGCCAAACCATTGACGCAGATTGTATGACGGTCATACAGTCCTGGTCAGCTTTCGGCCATCGCGGCGGCTTCGGGGCGCCAGGGGTCTGCCCCAGAGCCCCGCACTCACCCGCATCACGCCGCCCGACACGCGACAGAGCCGTCGGAGAAGTCGACAAAGGAGCCGGGCATGGACGAATCGAACGGTCACGGGCCGGTCGGAGGGCAGCGCCGTATCGCGCTGGCGACCGGGATCGGCAACTTCATGGAGTGGTTCGACTTCGCGGTCTACGGGTTCCTGGCGACCACTCTCGGAACGGTCTTCTTCCCCAGCGACGACCCCGCCGTCTCGCTGCTGTCCTCCCTGGCGGTCTTCGGCGTCGCCTTCTTCATGCGGCCCGTGGGCGGCTTCGTGCTCGGCGTCATCGGTGACCGCAAGGGCCGGAAGTGGTCCCTCACCCTCACCGTCGCGATGATGGGCCTCACCACGGCGCTCGTCGGGGTGCTGCCGACGTACCGGGCCGTCGGCGTGTGGGCACCGGTGCTGCTGGTGCTGCTCCGCTGTCTCCAGGGCTTCTCCGCGGGGGGCGAGTGGTCGGGGTCCTCGTCGTTCCTGCTGGAGCACGCGCCCGCGGGCCGGCGGGGGCTGCTCGCCAGCGTGATCTCCTCGACGGCCGCGCTGGCCACCGTCGTCGGCAGTCTCATCGCCCTCGCGCTGAACGTGTGGCTGAGCGACGCGGCCATGCAGTCGTGGGGCTGGCGGCTGCCCTTCCTGGGCGCCGCGCCCCTCGCGCTGATCGGGCTCTACATCCGGCTCCGCATCGAGGAGACACCGGTGTTCGAGGCGCTGCGCGAGAAGCACGGCGTGGCGGAGAAGCCGCTCAGGACGGCCGGCGCCCGCAACCTCAAGGCCATCGGCCTGTGCTTCTTCTTCGCCAGCGTGCAGGGCCTGGGTTTCTACTACCTGGCGACGTACGTGGTGACCTACCTCTCCACCACCGTCGGGCTGCCCAGCACCACCGCGCTCGCGCTCACCGGTGCCGGCCTGCTCGTCTACGCCCTGCTGTGCCCCCTCGCGGGCATGCTCTCCGACCGTGTCGGCCGACGCCCCGTCAATGTCGCCGGAAGCGCAGCCATGGCCGTGCTCTCCTTCCCCAGCTTCATCCTGATGAGCACCGGACAGAGCGCGCTGGTGCTGCTGGGCCTGATCGTCTTCGGCCTGTGCCAGTGCCTGGTGAGCGTCACCACCGTCGTCCTCCTCACCGAGCTGTTCCCCTCCGCGACCCGCGGCACCAGCAGCGCCGTCGGATTCAACCTGGGCCTGGCGCTCGTGGGCGGGCCCGGACCACTGGTCGCCGCGGCGATCGCGGACGCGTCCGCGTACAAGCCGATGCCCGCCGTCTACCTGACCGCCGTCGCGCTGGCCGGCTTCCTCGTGGTGTGGCGCTGGCTCCCCGAGACACGCGGCCGCGACCTGGAGTCCGACCGGGGACCCGAGGTCACCGCCCGCCGGCGCGCCGCCGGGGACACCACCGGTGACACCGCCGTGGACACGAGCACCGCCGATCCCACCCGTCGGCCCCCGAACTGGGCG
Organism: Streptomyces sp. DSM 116793; assembly: GCF_057320905.1. NCBI lineage: Bacteria > Bacillati > Actinomycetota > Actinomycetes > Kitasatosporales > Streptomycetaceae > Streptomyces > Streptomyces sp. DSM 116793. The sequence goes on from NZ_CM170494.1 coordinate 7,983,470, forward strand.
GGCTCCCGATGACCGCACGGACCGGAGCGGCGCCGGCGCCGCAGCCCGCACGGACCGGAGCGGCGCCGGCGCCGCAGCCCGCACCCACCCCCCACCGAGCCGAGGAGTCCGGAGTGCCCGAGTCCGCCGCCGAGTCCGCCGAGTCCGCCGAGTACGAAGTCATCGCCGTGCGGTACGGCACACGGGACGGAGCCCGCTCGGAGATCTACCTCAACCACCACATCTACGGTGAGCCCGACTCCCCGCTCGCCATGGACTACTACTTCTGGGTCGCCCGCAACGAGCACCGCACCGTGCTGATCGACACCGGCTTCGGGCCCGTCGGCGGAGCCAGGCGCGCCCGCACCACCCTGGTGGAACCAGTCGAGGCGCTGGCCCGGCTCGGCATCGCCGCCGGCGCGGTGCCGCAGGTCGTCGTCACGCACGGGCACTACGACCACATCGGCAACCTGCACCGCTTCCCCGCGGCAGAAGTCGTCATGGCCCGCCGGGAGTTCGAGTTCTGGACGGGACCGTACGGCAGACGGAAACAGTTCGCCTGGTCGGTCGAGGAGGACGAGACCGCGTACCTGAGGACCGTGCGCGACGAGGGGCGGCTCACCGCCTTCGAGGACTCCCACACCGTCGCCCCGGGGATCCGGGCCCAGGCCGTCGGCGGGCACACACCGGGCCAGGCGATCGTGCAGGTGGCGCTCGCGGGAGGCGGCGTGGCCGTCCTGGCGTCGGACGCGGCGCACTACTACGAGGAACTGGAGCAGGACCGGCCCTTCGCGTTCGTCGCCGACCTCCAGGCCATGTACCGGGCCTTCGACCTGCTCAAGGAGATCGCCGCGGAGCCCGGCCGGGTGGTCGTCCCCGGGCACGACCCGCTCGTGATGCGGCGCTTCCCCCACCACGAGGCGCTGGGCCCCGACCTGGCCGTGCGGATCGGCTGAGCGAGCAACGACGGAAGGAAGAGGGGAACACGGACATGGGCACGGAAACGCTGAAGGACAAGGTGGCCGTCGTCACCGGCGCGGGCAGCGGCATAGGCGCCGCGAGCGCCCGCCGCCTCTCCCGGGAGGGCGCCCGGGTCGTGGCCGTCGACGTCGACGGCGACTCCGTACGCGAGGTCGTGGCGGGCCTGCCCGGCGAGGCCGTGGCGGTGGTCGGCGACATCGCCGACGAGGAGACCGTGGACGGACCGGACGGATACGTACAGGCCGCCCTCGACCGCTTCGGGCGCATCGACCTGCACCACCTCAACGCCGGGATCTTCGGCGGGTTCACCCCTCTGCCGGACCTCCCGGCCGGCGACTTCGACCGCGTCATGGCGGTCAACGTGCGCGGCACCTTCCTGGGCCTGCGGGCGGCCTTCCGCCGCTACGCCGAGCAGGACGGCGGCGGGGCCGTCGTCGTCACCGCCTCCATCGCCAGCCTGCGGGGCAGCGCCGACCTGCTCGCGTACCAGACGTCCAAGCACGCCGTCCTCGGCCTGGTGCGCGGCGCGGCGGTGTACGGCGGCGGGCGCGGGGTGCGGGTGAACGCGGTCGCGCCCGGGCTGGTGCACACGCAGCTGTTCGCCTCGGGCGCGGGCGCGCCCGGCAGCGGCACCGACATGGAGCGGCGCGGCACGACCACGCCGATGCGGCGCGTGGGCACGGCCGACGAGATCGCCGGCGTGGTCGCCTTCCTGCTCGGCCCCGATGCCGGCTACGTCACGGGCGCCGTGGTCCCGGCGGACGGCGGCGCCTCCGTCGTCAACACCGTACGGCCGTCCGGCGGCGCCGGCGCCTGGGTCCCCGAGGACCCGGTGTGAGCGGGCGGCGGCCGGGCGGGCGGAGTCAGACCACGGCCCGGAGAGCGCCGGGCGGGCACGGAGACCGACCCGTGCCCGGCCGGGCACAGAACGACGGCACGACAGACGCAGAGGTACCCCGAGAGGAGAGTGACACGCCATGGCGGCACAGTCGCAGAGGATCGGCGTGATCGGCCTGGGCAACATGGGCGGCCGCATCGCCCGCCGCATCGTGGCCGGCGGACATGCCGTCACCGGCTACGACCAGGACCCCGCGCGGGCTAAGGCGGTGGGGGCCACGCCGGCGCCGTCGCTCGGTGCGCTCGTGGACGGCTCGGACGTCGTCCTGATGTCCCTGCCCGACAGCCGCGTCGTCGAGGCGGTGGTGCTCGGGGAGGGCGGGCTGCTGGAGCACTGCCGCGCCGGGCTGGTCGTCGTCGACCTGAGCACGGCCGCGCCCGGCTCCACCGTCCGGCTGCACGGAGAACTCCAGCGGCGCGGAGCCGAGTACGTCGACGCGGGTGTGTCCGGCGGGGCGGCCGCCGCCGAGAAGGGCACGCTGACCCTCATGACCGGCGGCTCCGAGACGGTGGTGGAAGAGCTCCGCCCCCTCTTCGGGCTGTTCGCCGGCAAGGTCTTCCCCATGGGCGGCAGCGGCGCAGGACACACGGCGAAGCTGCTGAACAACTTCCTCAACGCGGTGTCGCTCTCGGCCACGGCCGAGGTCATGGTCGCGGCCCGCAAGGCCGGCCTCGACCTGACGGTGCTGCTCGACGTGCTGAACAGCAGCTCCGGCGTCAACTTCGCCACGCTCAACCGCTTCCCGCACATCGTCCGCGGCGACTACCTCGAAGGCGGCCTCACCGGGGCGCTGATGACCAAGGACATCACCCTCTACGTCGACCTCGTCCGCGAACTGGGGGTGCCCTCCCTCAACGCCTCGGGACCGCTGGCGTCCTTCGGCCTCGCCAACAACACCGGCTACGCCGACCAGATCAGCAACCGTGTGGTCGACGCGATAGGCGACGTCTCCGGGGGAGTCCGGCTCCACGAGGCCGAGGACCGCCCCGGCGACCCCGCCGCCCACCCCCACCCGTAGGAGAACCCCGTGAAGATCATCAAGGGCCGTCCGGAGGGCCACGCCTCACAGCAGCGCGAGGACACCTTCACCGGCACCGTGTGGGCCGACCCCGTCCTGCCCACCACCGACGGAGTGACCATCAACAACGTCTTCTTCTCGCCGGGCGCCCGCACGCACTGGCACCACCACGAACACGGGCAGATCCTCACCGTCACCGCCGGCGGCGGCCTGATCTGCGCGGAGGGCGGTCCGGTCCGGCGGCTCGCGGCCGGTGACGTCGTGTGGGTGCCGCCGGGCGAACGGCACTGGCACGGGGCCGCATCCGACAGCTACATGATCCACACCGCCGTCTCGCTGGGCGCCACCTCGTGGAGCCGGCCGGTCGAGGACACCGAGTACGGCCGGCCCGCCCGGTCCGAGCCCGGCGAAGGCTGACCCGCGGCCCGGAGAGGACCGAACCGCGGGCCGGCGCAGGCCGCGGTACCGCGGCCGGGCACCGGCGCGCGCCGACCCGCACGGGCGGACGCCGACAGCACGGGCGCACGCCGGCCGGCACGGGTGGACGCCGTCCCATATGGGCGCACGCCGTCCCGTACGGGCGCACGCCTGGCCGGCCGCGCGTAACACGCGAGCGCGCGCCGCGCACATGACGAACGAAGGAGACCCCCATGGCAAGCCCACAGCCGTCCGAACAGTACGAGCGCGGCCTGAAGACCCGCCGCGAGGTCCTCGGGACCGAGCACGTCAACCGCTCGCTCGACAAGGTGACCGACTTCTCCCGCCCGGTGCAGGAACTCGTCACCGAGTACTGCTGGGGGGCCGTCTGGCCCCGGCCCGAGCTGGAGAGGAAGACCCGCAGCCTGCTCAACCTGGCCATGCTGACCGCGCTCAACCGCAACCACGAGCTGGCCGTCCACGTCCGCGGCGCGCTCAACAACGGCTGCACCGTCCAGGAGATCCAGGAGACCCTGCTCCAGACGGCCGTCTACTGCGGTGTGCCGGCCGCCCTGGAGTCGTTCCGGGTCGCGGAGCGCACCCTGCGGGAACTCGGCCGGCTCGACGAGGCCTCCGGCACGGGAGCGGCCGGGTCCCCCGATGGCACCGGCCGCGGTGAGGAGCAGGCATGACCACCGGGAACACCGCACTGCCGGGCAGCGACGGAGCCGCCCCGCGCACCCTCGGCCCGGGCGCGGTCGTGGGCTTCGTGGGCCTCGGCAACATGGGCCTGCCCATGGCCGGCCGCCTGACCGCGGCCGGATTCACCGTGCGCGCCTACGACACCGCGCCCGCGGCCAGGGACCGGGCCGCGTCCGAAGCCGGTGCGGTGCCCGTCGACACGGCCGCCGCGGTCGCCGACGGCGCCGCCGCGGTCGTGCTCATGCTGCCGAACTCCCGCGCCGTGGAGGCCGTGCTCGACGACGACGGCCTGTTCGACGCGCTCGCGCCGGGCAGCGTCCTCGTCGACATGGGCTCCTCCGAGCCCACCGTCACCCGGGACCTGGCGGCCCGGTGCGCGGCCGGCCACAAGAGCATGGTCGACGCCCCCGTCTCCGGCGGCACCGCAGGGGCGCGGAACGGCACCCTCACCGTCATGACCGGCGGCGACGAGACGGCGGTGCGGTGCGTCCGCCCGCTGCTGGAGGAACTCGGCAAGCGGGTCCTGCACGTCGGGCCGCCCGGCGCCGGCCACGCCCTGAAAGCCCTCAACAACCTGCTCTCGGCGACGCACCTGCTGGTGACCAGCGAGGCCATGCTGGCCGGCGCCGCCTTCGGCCTCGATCCGCGCACCATGCTGGACGCCGTCAACACCTCCAGCGGGCGCAGCGGCTCCACCGAGAACAAGTGGCCCAACTTCATCCTCGACCGCGGATTCGACTCGGGCTTCGGCCTGCGCCTGATGCTCAAGGACATGCGCATCGCCCTGGGCCTCGCCGACAGCGTCGGCCGGCCCTCCCCGCTCGGCCGGGCCGCGGCCGAGCTGTGGGCCGAGGCGGCCGAGCGGCTTCCGGCCGACGCGGACCACACCGAGATCGTGCGCTGGCTCGAATCCCTCGACCAGAAGCCACTGTGAGATATTGACGGGGATCGTATGATCGAGCGGCAGCCTCGGACCGGACGGCAGAACATGAGCGGACTCAGGAACATCTCCGTGGGACGCGTGGCCGCGCCCCTGCGCGAGCAGGTCCTCGACGCGCTGCGCAACGCCATCCTCCAGTTCGAGCTCCAGCCCGGGCAGCGGCTGATCGAGCGGCAGCTGATCGAGCAGACCGGTGTGTCCCGCACCACCATCCGCGAGGTCCTGCGCGAGCTCACCGCCGAGGGACTGGTCACCGTCATCCCGCAGAAGGGCGCCGTCGTGTACGCGCCCACCGCTCAGGAGGCCGCCGACCTGTACGCGGTGCGGGTCTCGCTGGAGAGCCTCGCCGTCCGGAGGTTCATCGAGCGGGCGCCCGACGACGCGTTCTTGGCCCTGGGCGCGACCGTCACCGAGCTGGAGCGGCTGATCTCCGGGGGCGCCGGCATGCGGGAGCTGCTCGGCGCGAAGGACCGCTTCTACGACGTGCTCATGGACGGCGCCGCGAGCCCCACCGTGCGGCAGATCCTCGGCGGGGTGCAGGCGCGCATCCGGCTGCTGCGGGCCACCTCCATGGCCCAGCCGGGCCGGCCGCGGCAGATGCTCCAGGAGATCCGGGCACTCGTCGACGCCATCACCGCGCGTGACGCCGACGAGGCGGTCCGGCTGTGCGAGGTGCACCTCGACAACGCGGCGACCGCCGGCGTCACCGGCCTCGCCGCCGCGGACGGCGCCGGAACCGGCCTCACCGCCTGAGCCCCTGCCGCCCACCCCCCACCCTTCACACTCACCCTCCTTCCCCCCTTACCCGCCGTCCGCGCGCGGGCCCCTGCCGCCCCGCCCCGCGTGTGCCGGTGCCACCCGCCTCCGCCGTGGCCCCTGCCGGCCACCGCGGACCCCCCTGCCTTCCGAGGAGAGACCCATGCCCCTGACCGCATCGCAGAACGAGCTGAAGGAAGAATTCATCCGGGTGCGCGGCACATGGTCCGACGCGTGGGAGAGCATCCTCCGGCTGGACCCCGCCTTCCTGGCGGCCTACCTCAAGCTGTCGTCCGTACCGCTGCGCAAGAACCACCTGCCCGACAAGGTCAAGGAGTTCGTCTTCATCGCCGCCGACGCCGCGGCCACCCACCTCTACACCCCCGGCGTGCGGCAGCACATAGGCGCCGCCTACGACGCCGGCGCCACCACCGCCGAGATCATGGAGGTCCTGGAACTCACCAGCACCCTCGGCATCCACGCCGCCAACATCGGCGTCCCCCTGCTGCTGGAGGTGCTCCAGGAGGAGGGGCTGCGCTCGGGTCCGGCGCCGCTGGACGACGAGCGGCAGCGGCTCAAGGACGAGTTCGTGGCGAGCCGCGGCTACTGGGCACAGTTCTGGGACGGACTGCTGGAGATCGATCCGGAGCTCTTCGAGGCCTACGTCGAGTTCTCCTCCGTGCCCTGGCGCGGCGGCGTCCTCGAACCCAAGGTCAAGGAGCTGATCTACTGCGCCTTCGACGCGTCGGCGACCCACCTCTACGTACCGGGCCTCAAACAGCACATGCGCAACGCGCTGCGGCACGGCGCGACGGCCGCGGAGATCATGGAGGTGCTGGAGATCGTCAGCGTCATCGGCATCCACGCGGCCACCACCGCCGCGCCCATGCTGCTCGACGAGGCACACAGGCGCGAGGCGTAGGGGCCGCGGCGCACCGGCCGGGGAGCCGTCGCCCCGTGGAGGCAGGCCGCACTCACCTGCCTCCACGGGTGCCCCATCCCCCGAGGGCGCCGATGTGCGCGCCATCGTGGCCGACGGCGCGACGCCGTCGCCGGGTCAGCCCGTCACGGGTTCCAGGACGAGGACCGGTATGACCCGTTCCGTAGTGCGCTGGTACTCGGCGTAGTCGGGGAAGGCGTCGACCGCGCGCTCCCACCATTCCTCCCGCTCGCGGCCCACTGCCTCGTGAGCGATGTACTCGAGCCGCTCGGGCCCGTCCTGGAGCTCCACCCGCGGGCTGCTGATGAGATTGTGGTACCAGGCCGGGTGGTGAGGTGAGCCCCCATAAGAGGCGACCAGGGCATAGCGCCCCGCGTTCTCCACGCGCATCACCGGGGTCTTGCGTATCTTCCCCGTCGTCCTGCCCCGCATCGTCAGGACGACCACGGGACGGCCGAATATCGTGTTTCCCTCCGTACCGTTGCTGCTCTCGAAGAGCGCGACCTGGTCCCGGACCATGTCCAGGGCACTGGGTTCGTATGCGCCGTCCAGAGGCATGGGTTCTCCTTCCGTCGTCTTGTCGTCCTGTCGTTATAAGTGGTGGAGGCCTGTCCCGGGTCGGAACGACACGGACGTTACGCGCTGGGCGATGCCTGACCGGCGGCAACCAGGTGCCCCCGGCGGTTCCGGCGCGCCCGTACGACTGCGCCGCACCCGCCAGCCGGGGTGGTCAGTAGCGGGCGCTACTCGCCTGCAGGAGCGGGGAGACCATCGATGGGCGGCCGTCCACGGTGGCTCCGCCGAACTGGATCATCGGCGCCAGCGTCCTGTTGTTGTCGGCGGGGAAGTTCAGCGTGGGAGCGGACACCTCATCCAGCGCCCCGCGCTGGGCCTCGGTGAGGGTCACGTCCAGGGCACGCAGGTTGGCCTCGAACTGGTCCATGCGGCGCGCGCCGATCAGGGTGGAGGTGATCCCGGGGCGCCCCCGCACCCAGGCGAGGGCCACTGCCGCCGGGCTGACGCCCACGTCGCCGGCGACGGCGTTGAGTGCGTCGATCACGACATAGTCGGCCTCACTCGGGGCGCCGACCAACTGCGCACGCGTGGTGTCGACCGGGCCGGTGGTGGCGCTGGAGTACTTGCCCGACAGGAACCCGCTCTTCAGCGGTCCCCATGGCATCACTCCCATGCCCAGGGCCTGGGCCATGGGGATCAGCTCCCCTTCCGAGGTGCGTTCGAGCAGGGAGTACTCCAACTGCAGCGCGATGATCGGAGCCCATCCGCGGAAGCGCGCGATGGTGGCTGCCTCGGCCGTCGCCCACGCCGGCACGTCGGAGAATCCGACATAGCGGATCTTGCCGGCGCCGACCAGGTCGTCCAGCGCTCGGAGGGTCTCCTCGATCGGCGTGGACGGATCGAAGTTGTGCAGCCAGTAGATGTCGACGTAGTCGGTCCCCAGGCGCCGCAGCGAGTTCTCCAGCTGTTGCACGATCGCCTTCCGGCTGGGTCCGCCGCCGTTGGGGTCGTTCTCGTACAGGTTGCCGAAGAACTTCGTGCCGACCACCACTCGGTCGCGCACACCGGGCCGACCGGCGAAGTAGTCACCGATGATCTTCTCGGAGTGACCGTTGGTGTAGATGTTGGCCGTGTCGATCGAGTTGCCGCCCCGGTCCAGGTAGGCCGCGAGAATGTCCTTGGACTCCGCCGGGCTGCTCCCCCAACCGTGGTCCTCCCCGAAGGTCATCGTGCCCAGCGTGAACGGGCTGACCCGCAGTCCCGAGCGGCCGAGTGTGACATAGGAATCGAGCGACATGACGGAGAGCTCCCAGCAAGGTGGTGGTGCGGGGACGCCGTGTCGGCCATCCCCCGGTACTCCTCCATTCGACGCCCGCCGGTGCGATCTTCCTAGACCGATGGGCGCGGATCGTTGCACGATCCGCTCAATATTGCCCGGATCATTTTTGCCTGGCACACAATTCCGTGGTCCACTGACGTGGTGGACCACCTGAGCGAACTTCGGCACCGGATCGCGCGACTGGCCGCAGGCAGCCCGCGCCCGGTGTGGATCGAGGGAATGTCGGTGTTCTCGACCGAGTACGTGACCGAACCGCTCGGCACGGTCACCGAACCCACGATCGCTCTCATAGCCCAGGGAGCGAAGCGCACTGTCCTCGGCGATCACATCTTCGAGTACCACTCGGGCCAGTACCTCGTCGCGACTGTCGACCTGCCCCTGACCTCACAGATCACCCGCGCCTCGCCCGCCGAGGCGTTTCTCGCGTTCGGGCTTCCGTTGCAGCCCGCGATCATCGCTCAACTGCTGGTGGAGACCGGTCCCACCGGCGCGCGTCCGCACGACGGACCGGGTATCGCTACCAGTGACGCCGACGACAGGCTGCTCGACGCCGTCGTGCGGCTGCTGCGCCTGTTGGACGAGCCACGTGACATCCCCGTACTGGCACCCAGCGTGCGACGTGAGATCCATTGGCGACTACTGAACGGACCCCAAGCGGCCCTGGTCCGACAGATCGGTCTTTCCGGCAGTCGCATCGCACTCGTCGCCCGGGCGATCGAGTGGATCAAGACCCGTTATGACCGGGTGATCCGCATCGACGACCTCGCCGACGAAGTCGGCATGAGCGTCTCCTCACTCAACCGGCACTTCCGCGCCGTGACCGCCATGAGCCCGCTGCAATATCAGAAGCAGCTCCGACTCCAGAAGGCCCGCATGCACCTCATCGCGGCCCCCCACGACGTCGCCGCGATCGGACACGCCGTCGGGTACGACAGCCCGTCGCAGTTCAGCCGTGAGTACCGGCGCATGTTCGGGGCCCCGCCGGGGCAGGACGCTGTACGCCTCCAGACCGCAGCGATCGTCCAGGAGTAGCCGCCTGGCTCCACGGCCGCGCCCGTAGGCCCGACGGACCGTCCGCCTTGGCCGACGACGCGCACCCGTACGCGGCGCGCCACCAGTTCGCGAGAAGCGTGTCAGCTCCCTCGGGCGGCAAAAAGGCAGAGGCAAGGAGAGCTCTCTCCTTGCCACTCTCAACGTATAGCGCGCCGGGGGGCTTGCCGCAAGGCCCGGGTCACGGCGCAGAATCGTCGGCCGATGCCAGAACCTGCGGAAACGAGGGCCAGAGGTGCGTGACGTATGGGGGGACGCGGTGACGTCGAACCAGTGGGGGGACCAGCAGCGCGGGCAGTACGTGCTGGATCTTCAGGAGATCGACGAGACGCAGGTCGCGGTCGTCGGCGGCAAGGGCGCCCACCTGGGCGGGCTGTCGCGGATCGAAGGCGTCCGCGTGCCGGGTGGCTTCTGTGTGACGACGGACGCCTTCCGGCGGATCATGGCGGAAGCGCCGTCGATGGACGACCGGCTCGACCAGTTGTCGCGCCTGGACCCGGACGACCGGGAGGCGGTCCGCACGCTCAGCGCGCGGATTCGCGGGACCATCGAGGGGATCGCCGTGCCGGGTGATCTCGCGGCGGCGATCACCCGCGCGCTGGGCCGGTTCGGCGAGCGAGCCGCCTGTGCCGTGCGATCCAGCGCGACGGCGGAGGACCTGCCGACGGCCTCGTTCGCCGGCCAGCAGGACACGTATCTGAACGTCGTGGGGCCGGCGGCGATCCTCCAGGCCATCAGCCGGTGCTGGGCCTCGCTGTTCACGGAGCGGGCCGTGGCCTACCGCCGGCGGAACGGCATCGACCACCGTACGGTCCACATGGCCGTGGTCGTGCAGCAGATGGTCTTCCCGCATGCGGCCGGCATCCTGTTCACGGCCGACCCCGTCACGGGCAACCGGAAGGTCGCCACCGTGGACGCCGGCTTCGGCCTCGGCGAGGCCCTGGTCTTGGGCCTGGTGAACCCGGACGTCTTCACGGTGCGGCACGGCGAAGTCGTCGCCAGGGCGATCGCCGCCAAACACCGTGCCGTGCACGCCCTGCCGGCCGGCGGTACGCGGGAAGTCGCGATCGAAGCGCAGCGGCAGGAGCAGCCGGCGCTGACGGATGCGCAGGTCGTTCGGCTCGTGCAGCTCGGCCGGCGGATCGAAGCGCACTTCGGCCGTCCGCAGGACATCGAATGGTGCCTGGTCGATGATGGCTTCGAGATCGTTCAGAGCCGGCCGATCACGACGCTGTTCCCCATCCCCGAGACCGGCGACCAGGAGAACCGCGTCTACGTCTCGGTCGGTCATCAGCAGATGATGACCGACCCCATGAAGCCCCTGGGGCTCTCCATGTGGCAGCTGACGGCCATGGTGCCGATGCACGAGGCCGGCGGGAGGCTGTTCGTCGACGTCACCCGGCGCCTGGCCTCGCCGGCGTCCCGCGCCGGTCTCCTGGACGTCGTGGGGAGGGGCGATCCGCTGATCAGGGACGCTCTGGAGACCATCCTCGACCGCGACGACTTCGTCCCGTCGCTTCCGGACGCGGGCCCCGGCGGGCCGCCGGCCGGCGGTGCGTCCGCCCCGATCGAGACCGATCCGGCCATCGTCACCGAGCTGATCGAGCGGAGCCGGGCGTCCATCGCCGCCCTGGAGCGCGACATCCGGACGAAGACCGGAGTGGAGCTGTTCGATTTCCTGCTGGAGGACTTCGAGGAGCACAGGAGAGTCCTCGGTGACCCGCTGAGCCTTCAGGCGATCATGGCGGGGATGGAGGCCACGTGGTGGCTCAACGACAAGCTGCAGGAGTGGCTGGGCGAGAAGAACGCGGCTGACACGCTCACGCTGTCCGCCCCCGGCAACGTCACGTCGCAGATGGGACTGGCGCTGCTGGACGTCGCGGACGTGATCCGCCCTTGTCCGGAGGTGGTGGCGTTCCTGGAGGGCGTGGCGGACGAGGGATTCCTCGACGAGTTGGTGAAGGTCGCCGGAGGGACCGAGGCGCGCGACGCCATCGAGGCCTACCTCGACCGGTACGGCATGCGCTGCGTCGGCGAGATCGACATCACCAGGCCGCGTTGGCGCGAGCGTCCCAGCCTGCTCGTGCCGTTGATCCTCGACAACGTCAGGAACTTCGGGCCGGGCGCCGCCGAGCGGCGCTTCGAGCAAGGGCGGCAGCAGGCACAGAAGAAGGAACAGGACGTGCTGTCACGCTTGCGGGCCCTGCCGGACGGGGAGCGGAAGGCCGACGAGGCCAAGCGGATGATCGACCGGGTCAGAACCTTCATCGGGTACCGGGAGTACCCGAAGTACGGCATCGTCAGCCGCTACTTCGTGTACAAGAGGGCCCTGCTGGAGGAGGCCGGGTGTCTCGTGCAGGCCGGCGTGCTCCGTGAGAAGGAGGACGTCTTCTACCTCACGTTCCAGGAACTCCGTGACGTCGTGCGCTCGCGCCAGGTGGATGACCAGCTCATCCAGCGGCGCAAGGACGCGTTCAGGTCGTACCACGCGCTCACCCCGCCCCGGGTGCTGACCTCGGATGGTGAGGCCGTCACCGGGGCGTACCGGCGCGACGACGCCCCGGCCGGCGCCCTGATCGGCCTGCCGGTCTCCGGCGGGAGCGTCGAGGGAAGGGCCCGGGTCATCCGCGACATGGCGGAGGCCGATCTCGAAGCGGGCGACATCCTGGTGACGACCTTCACGGACCCCAGCTGGTCGCCGTTGTTCGTCGGGATCGCGGGCCTGGTGACGGAGGTGGGCGGCCTGATGACGCATGGCGCGGTGATCGCGCGGGAGTACGGCCTGCCGGCCGTCGTCGGCGTGGAGCAGGCGACCCGGCTGATCCGGGACGGGCAGCGGATCCGCGTGCACGGAACCGACGGGTACGTCGAGATCCTGCCGTGACCGACCACACCGAGAAGCCCCATCCTTGGCCTCCGGCCGAGATCTCATCCGCTCGCCGGCCTCGACGTCCGTCAGGAGCGGACGTACGGCACGCGGCCAGCGTCGGCTCGGAGCAGACTGTCGCCGCTCGGCCTCGTCGTGGCCGCTGCCACGCGAAGGGTGTTCCTCGGCTGTCCCGGACGTGTCTGCCTCATCGGGTGTACGGCGCCCGGAAGGGCGGAGCGGCACGGCCTCCCGCGGCTCGGGAGGGAGCCGGGCCGGCCCCGGCCGCGGCGGGCCCTCTCCCAGCGACCGCATCCGGCGTCGTTCGGTAGGACTTCCCAATCGTGATGTCAAGCCGCGAGTGTGACGGGAGGTGAATCTTGGTAGCACTGTCCGTCACGGATCATGGCCCACAGGACGTTGAGGCGTCGGCGAGCAAGCGCGAGCAGGGCCTGTTTGTGCCCCTTCCCCTCGCTGCGCTTTCGCTGGTAGTACGCCTTGGAGGCCGGACAGCCCTTGAGGCTGGCCATGGCCGACAAGTACATCACCCGCAAGAGCCCGCGGTGGTATCGCCTGGGCCTGCGCAGGTTGCCGCTAACACGGCCGGAGTCGCGGGGCCTTGGGGCGAGGCCGGCGAAGCCGGCCAGACGGTTGGCACTGCCGAAGGCGTCCATGTCACCGCCGGTGGCAGCGATGAACTCGGCACCGAGCTTGGGGCCCATGCCCGGCAGGCTGCGAATCACCTCGGCGTGCGGATGCTCGCGAAACCGGGCCTCGATCAGAGCGTCGAGCTCGGCGATCTCCTCATCGAGGGCCATCACCCCCTTCGCGAGGCGGACCACCATCGAGGCGGCCAGCTTCTCGCCGGGCAGCGCCGTCATCTGGGCCTGGGCGGCCTCCACCGCCGTCCTCGCGAGCACGGCGGCGCCACGGACCTTGCGGTTCTTCAACCAGGTCTCGATCCGCCTCGTGCCCGCACGACGGATCGCGGCCGGGGTCTGGTAACCCGTCAGCAGCATCACTGGGCCCTTGTTGACCAGGTCCAACGACCGTTCCAACGCCGGGAAGATCTCCAGGAGCTGGGCACGCAGGCGGTTGATCTGACGGGTGCGGTCAAAGACCACGTCCAGGCGCCTGATAGTCAGCGTGCGCAGGTCGACGGCGATCTCGTCACCAGGCCGCAGCAGACCCAGATCCCGGCGGACGCGCGCCTGGTCGGCGATGACGAAGGCGTCCTTCGCGTCCGTCTTGCCCTCGCCCTTGTACGTGGCCGAGGCACGGTGGACTGCCAGGCCGGTGAGGTAGGCCATCGGCTGGTCATGACTGAGGAGCAGGCCGATCAGCAGGGCGGCTCCGCCGTGATTGAGGTCGATTGCCCACAGCACGTCGGTGGATACCGCCAGGACATCGCCAATGAGCTGGAGCAACTCAGTCTCGTCGTTCAGGACCCGGCGGGAGAGCAGCCGCTCGCCGTCCGCGTTGATCACCACGCAGTGATGGTGTTCCTTGCCGATGTCCACCCCGGCCCAGATCTCGGGCACGTTCCCTCCGCCAGTTCGTCGTCACATCGATCCCGCAGACGACCTCGCCGACGTTGTCCTACAGCAGCGATCGGAGCCGCGTCTCCCAATTGGCGGTCGAGTCGTCGCGGGGCTCCGGGCGGCCAAGTCCTTTGAGCCTTGCCAACGGCGCCCACCCATGAGCCATACCCAGAGCCCCCGGGCTCTCCGATCTTACGAATGACCAGAGCAACCACCCTTGAAAGGTAGGACACCCCCATGGGCGAGGACGGTCGGCGCCGTGCGCGAGGCGGAGTCACACGAGCGACGTGGCCACGCGCGGCGGACACCGTTTCCGCCCACCGGGGCCGTTGCGCGAGCATGCCGGAGTGATCTTGCTGCGGTGCTGTGGAGGCGCCTGGTGGATGTGAGCCCCGGGCCTCGACTGATCTTGCTGTGCGGGCTTCCTGGCTCCGGGAAGACGACGCTGGCCAAACGCCTGGCAGACGAGATCCCCGCGGTGCGGCTGTGTCCGGACGAATGGATGTCGGATCTCGACATCGACCTGTTCGACGAGCGCACGCGCCACCGGCTTGAGCGGCGATTCTGGGCTCATGCCCAGGACCTGTTGAGGCTCGGACAGACGGTGATCTTGGAGTTCGGCTTCTGGGCACGCTCTGAGCGGGATGAGAAGCGACGGGCGGCGCGCGCGCTCGGGGTTCCCGTCGAACTGCACTACCTTGCCGCGTCGATCGATGAGTTGTGCCGCCGTCTCGAAGTCCGCAGCCGGGAGGGCCGGCAGGGGACCGTCCCGGTCGGTCGCGAGTCGCTTGCGGAATATGCGAAGTCCTTCCAGCCGCCCGACGACGATGAGCTGGGCCTTTTCGACGACCCGCCGCCGGGACGACGCGGATGACCGGACTTCCTCCAGGCCGGACCGGCGGACCGACCCAAGGCCTCGGGCAACGAGAGCATCGCGGGGACCTCCTCCACGCCGTCGGGTGGCCTGGGGACGGCGGTGATCTCGGCGACGTGCCTCGGGTCGCCCACAGCCACGCCACCGAGGCTCTGGACCCGCTCGGCAAGGACGTCGATCAGCTCCAGTTGTTCGCCGCCGTGCTTGTCGAGCACCAGGTGGAGTTGGTAGAAGGTCGCACCGCGCACCACCCAGTGGTGCTTCTTGTACAGGCTGTGCAGGATCTGGGTGTCGGCCAGCACCCGGTTCAACCGCTGACAGGAGTACATCCGGGCCTCGAAGGACAGGGCGAGCGGGAACTGCTTGACGGTCCCGAACTCCTGTATGACCTGTCCCTTCTGGTGCAGCCCCGGCTGGCCGCTCACGGGATGGAGATGTGTACTCATGATCCGCCTCTGGTCGGTGCTGGGTGACATCGGTGTACGACGGAGGCTACGGACTCACCCGGTATGCGCCTTGACCCGCAGCGCATGGCCGACCGTCATCCCGTGCACGACGAACGCGTCGCACGCCTCGGCCGCCCGACCCGTGCCAGCCCATGGGCGGGGCTGATCCATGCGCTGCTGATCCATGCCGTCGTCCGCCGGGCGCCACCCATGCGCTGGGAGAGCAGCCCCGGTGCGCGGCCGGTCACGCGTCGGGGCGGCCGACGCCCGACCCTGGTGTCGTCACGATGCGCGGCGGTGCCGGTGAGGCGGGGTCCGGCGCGTCCTGCCGACCTTCAGGAAGTCCGATGAGCAGCAAAGCGCGGGCACGCGGTGCCGCATCGTCCTTGGCCGGCACGGCACCGGGCTCCGCGTGGGCTCCGCTGGCCCTGCCGGTCTTCCGAGCACTGTGGATCGCGCAGTTCGTCTCCAACATCGGCAGTTGGGTGCAGACGGTGGGGGCCCAGTGGCTGCTGGTGGGGCACGGCGCGACATGGGTGACGCTGGTGCAGACCGCGTCGAGCCTTCCGGTGGTTCTGCTGGCACTGCCGTCCGGTGTGCTGGCGGACCGCCTCGACCGCCGCGGGCTGCTTGTCGCCGCCCAGTTCGCGATGCTGGTCGTGGCGGCAGTGCTCACCGCGCTCGCGTTCGCCGACCGTCTCGGCCCGGGACTCCTCCTCGCGCTGACCTTTCTGCTCGGGTGCGGCACGGCGCTGATGGGGCCGGCCTGGCAGGCGATACAGCCCGACCTGGTGGCCCGGCCCCAACTGCCCCAGGCGGCGGCTCTGGGTGCCGTCAACATGAACCTGGCCCGAGCCGTGGGACCGGCGATAGGCGGTGTCCTGGTGGCGAGCGCGGGAGTCGGCTGGGTCTTCGCGCTGAACTCGGTCTCCTACCTCGGCATCGCGGTGGTCCTTCTCCTGTGGCGGCGGCCGGCCACGACGGCGACCGCCGCGGAGCGGCAGAGCTTCCTCACCGCCCTCCAGGCGAGCCGCAGGTACATCTGGAACGCTCCCGGCATCCGCCGCGTCCTGCTGCGCGCCGTGCTGTTCATCCCGGGCGCGTCCGCCCTCTTCTCGCTGCTGCCGGTGGTGGCCCAGAGGTCGCTCCACCTCGGCTCGGGAGGCTATGGGCTGCTGTTGGGCGCGGTGGGACTGGGAGCCGTGACGGGCGCGTTCGCGCTGCCCGCGGTCCGGCGGCGCCTCGGCGCCAACGGCACCCTCGCCGCCGGGGCCCTGGTCTTCGCCGGGGTGCTGGTGCTCCTGGCCACGGTGCCGGTGCCCTGGCTCGCGGCCACCGTACTGCCGCTCGCGGGAGCGGCCTGGATCGGTGTGCTCTCCACGCTCAACGCGGCCATGCAGACCCGCCTGCCCGGGTGGGTGCGGGCCCGCGGACTGGCCGCCTACCTCATGGTCTTCCAGGGGGGACAGGCGGTGGCCGCCCCGCTGTGGGGCCTGCTCGCGCAGCGGGTGGGCCCGGACGGGCGAGGCCGGGTCACGCATCCAGCCATGGTTCGGGGGACAGAAGTGTGCACTCTGGGAACAAACGAGGCCCCGAAGCCGCGGCACCATGGCGGTCGTCGGAATGCGACGGAGCAACTCGAACCGGATGAGCGATGTTCTGCCATCTCTCTTCGGACGCCGGAAGTGCGCACCGGCCACGTTCACCTCTGGAGAGCCCATGACCGCGGTGTTGCCGTCCTCCGCCCCCACCTCCACGTCCGGCACGGGTACGGCCACGTGTGACACGGACAGGCCCGCCTACTTCAAGAGCGCCGTCACCGACGAGTTCACCGCCGTGTCCGTGACGTCCCGTAACCCGTCGCCCCTCGCACCACGCGTCAGCGTCCAGGACATGGGTCACCTGAAGGTGGTCTCTCTTGGGGCCGAACCCTGCGGGATCCAGCGACCGGCAGCACAGGTGGCGCGTACACCGGGCATGCCGGTGCGCGTGAACGTCCAGGTGTCCGGCGTGGGCAAGCTCTCGCGGGAGGGGAGCGAAACGCTGGTGGGCGCGGGCGAGTGGGTCATCTGCGACGCCACGCGTCCGTACTCCATGGAGTTCTCCGAGCGGTTCTCCGCCCACGTCTTCAGCCTGCCCCGCAGCGCTCTCGACGTCACCGACGCGGAGTTCCAGCGGGTGACGGGGGTCACCATCCGCCCGAGCGGAGGCGTCGCCGCGATGCTCGCGCCGGTGCTGACCGGACTGGCCGCCTCAGCCCCCTCCTATGCGGACACGGTCGCCGACGAACTGGCCGGGAACGTGACCGACCTGCTGGCGACCCTGATAGCGGAGCTGGCCGGCGGCGCCTCGGCCGGTGAGGACACGGCGCACCGCCATCTTGTGCTCCGGGCCGGCAGTACATCAACCACCACCTCGGCGACCCCGACCTCACACCCGAGACGATCGCCGGCGCCCAGGGCATCTCGGTGCGCTACCTCCACCGGATCTTCGAGGACGAGGGGACGACCGTGAGCCGCCTGGTCCAGCAGCGGCGCCTGGAGGAATGCCGCCGCGAACTGGCGCGGCGCTCTCCGGTCAGTCCCACGGTGTCCGCGGTGGCCCACCGGTGGGGATTCGGCAACGCGGCATATTTCAGCCGAGCCTTCCGGGCCGCCTACGGTGTCTCGCCCACCGAGTGGCGTCACGCGCGCGGTAGGCCGCCGAAGTAGCCCGCGACGCACGGCAGTCGAGTGGGATCCGCTCAGCGGCGGAGAGACCTGCACGCCCCGAGCCCCGGATTCCAGTACATGCGTGCAGTCGAATGACCTACGTATGAGCGGGGCCGCAGCACCATGCTCAGCAGCATGGGAATCGTGCTCACCACTGCTGCCGTCTCGGACGATGACAAAGTGAGCTTCTGGAGTAAGGCCACCACACGCACGATCGGGTCTCAGAAGGTCATCGTCCGAAACAAGGACGATTTCGCCGGACGCATCACCGTCGAAGACCTGGGATATCTGCGGGTCGTGACCATCGAGGCGGAAGCACAGCGGCTGAGCCGCCACCGGGACGATGCCGCCGGCACGAAGAGGCATCTTCTCTCCGTCGGATTGCAGGAGCGGGGCCATTCCGTGCTCGCCCAAGCCGGTCGTACCGCACGGCTGGGACCGGGTGAGATGATCGTCTATGCCGGGGACCGCCCCTATGTGCTGGAGCAGTTCGAGCCCTTCCGCATGTATGTCTTCCAGCTCCCGCGCGATGTCATAGCCGTATCGGAATCCCACGTCCACGGTGTGGCCGGGGTGGCGTTCGGCCGTGGTTCGGGGGTTTCAGCCGTGCTGGCCCCGCTCCTTTCCGGATTGGCCGACCAGGCCGGGTCCTGCTCAGCGCGGGTGGGCGAACGGGTGGCGGGCGTCGTCGCCGATCTGGTGGCGACGATGATTCGTGAACGAGTGGAAGACGGGCAGCGGCCGGACGAGCTCAACTGCCAAGGAGATGTGGCTGCCCGGGTGCGCGCCTACATCAACAGCCATCTCGCGGATCCCGATCTGTGCCCCGACGTGATAGCCAGGGAGAACCACATATCGGTTCGCTATCTTCACAAGGTATTCGAGGGGGAGGGCACCACAGTGAGCCGTTGGATCCAGCAGCGGCGCTTGGAGGAGTGCAGTCGTGAACTCCTGAGACGGAGTCGGGTGAGCCCGACGGTGTCGGCTGTCGCGCAGCGCTGGGGCTTTGTGAACCCGGCCCACTTCAGCCGGGTCTTCCGAGCCGCCTACGGCCTGTCACCGACGGACTGGCGCAAGACGATGGCCAAGTGAGGGCAGCCGGGGAACGGGGGAGCTCGGCCGGGACCTAGGTCACTTGACTTACGACCGGGAGTCCACCGCTCGGCCGATGGACCGATGGACCGACGGACCGATGGACCGATGGACCGGTGGGTCGGTGGACCGGTGGGTCGGCGGGTCGGTGGGCCGGCGGACCCACCGGCCTCCTCCCGGCCGTCAGTGCAGCGCGACATGGAGCAGGTCCGTCGCCTGGATGAGGGCGGCTTTGGACGCGTGGGTGCCGCGGAGCGCGTCGAAGACCATGAAGTCGTGGACCGTGCCGTGGTAGCGCATGGAGACGACCGGGACGCCGGCGGCGCGCAGCTTGGCGGCGTAGGCCTCGCCCTCGTCCCTGACCACGTCGGCCTCGCCGGTGACGACGAGCGCGGGCGGCAGGCCCTGTAGTTGTTCGGTGGTCGCGCGCAGCGGCGAGGCCGTGATCTCGGAGCGCCGGGCCGGGTCGGCGGCGTACAGGTCCCAGAACCAGCGCATCATGTCGGCCCTGATGACGTAACCCGTCGCGAACTGGTCGTACGAGGGACTGTCGCACTCGCCGTCGGTGACGGGGCAGAACAGCACCTGACAGCAGAACCTCACTCCGCCGCGCTCCTTCGCCAGGATCGTCAACGCGGCCGTCAGATTGGCGCCGGACGAGTCACCGGCCACGGCGATCCTGCTGCCGTCCACTCCCAGACCCGCCGCCTCCTCGGACGTCCAGCGCGCGACGGCGTAGCACCGTTCCACAGCGACGGGGTACCGGGCCTCGGGCAGGTGCCCGAACTCGGGAACGAGGACTGCCGCGTCCACGCCGAGAGCGAGCGCACGCACGAGCCGGTCATGGGACGCCGCCTCCGGGAGGGCCCAGTCGAGGCCCCGCAGATAGATGACCGCCGGCAGTACCTCCCCTTCGGTCCCGGCCGGCCTCACGATCCGTACGGGAACCCGGCCGTGCGGACTCGGCGGCCCCGGCATCCACCGCCCGTACGTCGCCTCGTCACCCCGGGCGGGCCTGTTCCCGAGCCCGGCCATGTGGTGGCGCACCTCGGCCGGCTCCATGCCGGCGACGACCGGCGGACCGCTGAACGTGTCGGCGAATGTCTGGGTGGCCTGCTCCAGTACGGGCTTACCGGGCAGGGGGTAGTCATGCGCGCGATGCGGCGAGTCCGAGGGGCGGTACCGCTGAGGGGTCATCGGGCAACAGCTCCCTTTGAGTGCGCTCACGTTCTCAGGTCACGCCGGCACGGCCCGTCGACCTTTCGGCCGCTGTCTTCCCCTCACATCGGGGTCCCACCTGGAGGAATGCCGGGGCAACACGGATCGGGCCGTTCGCGAGTGCCCTGGCATGTACTCCGTGCGCACGTGAGACGTACCACGATGAGTGTTCCACGTCGCCGCCCGGATGCGCTCAGGTGGTGCCGAGAGCGTCGCGGAGGGTGGTGACGGCCTGGCTCAGGGCGGCCTGGGCGGCGTGGGTGCCGCTCAGCGCGTTGAGCATCAGGAAGTCGTGGATGATGCCCTGGTAGCGGGTCGCGGTGACGGGGACACCGGCCAGGCGGAGCTTGTTGGCGTAGGCCTCGCCCTCGTCGCGCAGGACGTCGGCCTCGCCGGTGATGACCAGCGCCGGGGGCAGGCCCGACAACTGCTCTGTGGTGGCGCGCAGCGGCGAGGCGGTGATCTGCGCCCGCTCGGCCTCGCTGGTCGTGTACTGGTCCCAGAACCACTGCATGGCGTCGCGGCGCAGGAAGTAGCCCTCCGCGAACTGGTGGTAGGACGGAGTGTCGAAGGACGCGTCCGTCACGGGGTAGAAGAGGACCTGCTGGACGAGGGGGACGTCACCGCGCTCCTTCGCCATCAGGGTCAGCGCGGCGGTCATGTTGCCGCCGACGGAGTCGCCGGCCACGGCGATCCGGCTCGGGTCGAGGCCCTTGCCGGCGCCGCCTGCGGCCACCCATCGGGCGACGGTGTGGTTCTGCTCGATGGCGACGGGATAGCGGGCCTCGGGGGAGAGCGCGTACTCGGGGAAGACGACGGCGGCGCCGACGCGGGTCGCGAGTTCGCGGACCAGGCGGTCGTGGGTGTGCGCGTTGCCGAAGACCCAGCCGGCGCCATGGATGTAGACGATGACCGGCAGGCTGCCCCGGGCGCCTGCCGGGCGGACGATGCGGGCGGGGACGGAGCCGGTGGGGCCGCCGGGGACGGTGATCCACTCTTCGTCCACCTCCGGCAGGGCGACCTGGCCGGACTGGACCTCGTTCACGGTCTTGCGGCCCGCCACGGGGCCGAGGTCGAAGAGGAACGGCGGGTTGGCGGTGGCTGCGGCGAACTCGGCGGCTGCGGGTTCGAGCACCGGGGCCTCAGGGACGTACGAGTCGGACATCGTCCTTCTCTCCTTTCGAGTGCTGGTGATCCCTCGAGGCTAGGTGCGGTGGTTTCTCCGACCGGGTACGGCGATTGACCGAGAGTGCACGGGGCCGCGCCGGATCAGGTGCGCGGCACGCGCGCTGGAGGCGCGGCGGACTCCCCGATCGCTCTCCCCGGGCTCGGAGGCCCCGCGGCCCGGAGCCGCCGGTGGCCTCGCCCGGCCGCCGTCGCCGATGCGTCCAGGCCTCGGCGGCCGGCACGACCAGCCCCCCGTATGCGATCCGACCAGCCCCCCGTATCCGATCCGACCAGCCCCCCGTATCCGATCCGACCAGGCCCGGTATCCGGTACCACCAGGCCCGGTATCCGCACCGCCAGGCCTGGATCCGACACCACCAGGCCCGGTATCCGGTACGTCGACAGAAAAGCACCTGTGCGCTGCTGAGACATCCGCATCCGGAACGCCCCGTTACGTTCGAGCCGCTCTCGTCCCTCATACCGGCCGCCCGGCGGAAAGGCAGCGCCATGCAGTTCGGGATCTTCTCCGTGGGTGACGCGACGCCTGAGCCCACCACGGGCCGGACACCCACGGAGCACAAGCGGGTCAAGGCCATGACCGTTCCGCCGGCCGTGGCGGCGGCGCAGTGAGCGGCAGCCACATCAAGGTCGCCGTGGTCTCCGCCGGACTCGGCCGGCCCTCGTCCACGCGCCTGCTGGCGGATCGTCTCGGCACAGCCACGCGGCTGCACGTCGAGCAGAGCGGCCACGAGGCCGAGGAGCACCTGATCGAGCTGTGCCCGCTCGCCCGGGAGATCACCAAGCACCTGATCGCGGGGTTTCCCGCGCCACCGCTCGCCGCCGCCATCGACGAACTCACGGGGGCCGACGGGCTGATCGCCGTCACCCCGGTCTTCTCAGCCTCCTACAGCGGTCTCTTCAGGTCCTTCTTCGGCCTGCTGGAACCCGGGGCACTCCGCGGGAAACCGGTACTGATCGCCGCGACCGGCACCGCGTCCCACTCCCTGGTGCTCGAACACGCCCTGCGGCCGCTCTTCTCCCACCTGCGTGCCGTCGTCGCACCGACCGGCGTCTTCGCCGCCGCGGAGGACTGGGGCGTAACCGGGGACACGCTGACGGACGCCCTGCCCACGCGCATCGACCGGGCAGCCGGCGAACTGGCCGCACTCGCCGTCACCCAAGCGGAGCACCCCAGCCTCGACCCCCACGCCCCCGGGACACACCTTCCGGTCCGAGCCGCAGGACTGAGCCCGCGCTGACCCCACTCCTCAGCCGTCACACCGAGCCCACACCGAGCCCACACCGACCCGCCCGACCACGCACCCCCGCACCCCGTACACCGCACCCCGCACCGACAGGAGAGACCACCCGCATGTCGAGCATGCCCGTCGCCGGGATCCGTCCCGGGACCCCTGACCAGGCCGCTGACCTGGTGATCCGCAATGCCAAGGTGTATACCGCAGACCCGACACGGCCACAGGCCGGCGCGCTGGCCGTGCGCGACGGACTCGTCACCGCCGTGGGGGACGACGCCGACGTGATGCCGCAGGTCGGCCCGGAGACCCGAGTGGTCGACGCCCTGGGGCGCCGGGCCGTCCCCGGCCTCAACGACGCCCACCTGCACGTCATCCGGGGTGGCCTCAACTATGTGCTGGAACTGCGCTGGGACGGGGTTCCCACGCTGCGCCAGGCGCTGGCCATGCTCAGCGTCCAGGCGGAACGCACACCGCCGGGGCAGTGGGTCCGCGTCGTCGGCGGCTGGTCGGCCGAGCAGTTCGCCGAGCGCCGCATGCCCACCCTGGCGGAACTCAACGCGGCCGCCCCCGACACCCCGGTCTTCGTCCTGCACCTGTACCAGTCGGCGCTGCTCAACCGGGCGGCCCTGCGCGCGGCGGGGATCACCCGGGACACTCCCGACCCGGTGGGCGGCCAGATCGTCCGCGGCCATGACGGACAGCCCACCGGCCTGCTGCTCGCCGCGCCCGGCGCGCTGCTGCTGTACTCCTCCCTCGCCAAGGCCCCGACCCTGGACGAGGCCGACCGGGAGGCATCCACCCGCCACTTCCTGCTCGAACTCAACCGCTTCGGCCTGACGTCGGCGATCGACGCGGCCGGCGGCTTCCAGAGCTT
Source organism: Streptomyces sp. DSM 116793 (assembly GCF_057320905.1). Taxonomy (NCBI): domain Bacteria; kingdom Bacillati; phylum Actinomycetota; class Actinomycetes; order Kitasatosporales; family Streptomycetaceae; genus Streptomyces; species Streptomyces sp. DSM 116793. The sequence goes on from NZ_CM170494.1 coordinate 8,007,051, forward strand.
CCCCGAGAACTACTCCACCGTCATGGGCCTGGCCCGTAAGGGTGAGCTGACGCTCCGCATCGCCTACCACCTCTTCCCTCAGACCGCGGGCCAGGAACTGGAGGACCTCACCCGCTGGGTGAGCACCGTGCGCCCGGGAGACGGCGACGCGTGGCTGCGGCTCAACGGCGCGGGGGAGAACCTGACCTGGGCCGCCGCCGACTTCGAGAACTTCGCCCAGCCGCGCCCCGAACTCGGCGACTACGAGGCGGACTTCGAGAAAGCCGTGCGGCTGCTGATGGAGAACGGGTGGGGCTTCAGGCTGCACGCCAGCTATGACGAGACCATCCGCCGCGACCTGGCCGTCTTCGAGAAGCTCGCGGCCGACGGCCTCTTCCCGGGCGGCAACCGCTGGCTCTTCGACCACGCCGAGACGATCTCCCCGGAGAGCCTGGACCGGGTCGCCGCCCTCGGCGGAGCCATCTCGATCCAGAACCGGATGCCGTTCCAGGGCGAGGCGTTCGTGGCCCGCTACGGCGCGGCCGTGGCGTCGGAGGCTCCGCCGCTGCGGGCCATGCTCGACCGCGGTCTCACCGTGGCCGCGGGCACCGACGCCACCCGGGTCTCCTCGTACAACCCCTGGGTCGCGCTGCACTGGCTGGCCTCCGGACGCTCCCTCAGCGGCCGCGCTCTCGCCGCGGCCCACAACCGCCTCAGCCGTGAGCAGGCCCTGGAGCTGTTCACCCAGGGCGGGGCGCGGCTCACCGGGGAACAGGACGTCAAGGGACGGCTGGCCGTGGGCTGCTACGCCGACCTCGCCCTGCTCAGTGCGGACTACTTCACCGTCCCGGAGCCGGACATCGCGCACATCGAGTCCGTGCTCACCGTGGTGGGCGGACGGATCGTGCACGCCGCCGAGGAGCACCAGGGCCTCGCCCCACAAGCCCCTGCCGTCTCACCGGACTGGAGCCCGGTGGCCTGTTTCGGCGGCTATCAGGCCACTCCGGCGCCCAGCCTGGCGGGTGCCCGGCAGGCCGAGCGGGTGGTGGAGGCGGCCGCGGCCTCCGACGAGCAGCGCGCCTGGCGCCAGGCCCGCGGACAGGTCGTGCCCCGCGGGGAACGGCTCCCGGCCGACCCGTGCTTCTTCTGAACCCTTTGGGTGACACAGCGATATAGCGACATTTCGATACATTGTCAGGAGACAGTTCCGTGACCACGAGCCTCGATCACCGCGCCGTGCCCTCCGCCCAGGTGGGGGACCGCCATCCACTGGTTCGCGTCCTCCTGACGCTCACCCTGGTGAGCGGCCTGATCGACGCGGTGAGCTATCTGGGGCTCGGGCACGTCTTCACCGCCAACATGACGGGCAACGTGGTGGTCGTCGCCTTCGCCCTCGCCGGTGCGCCCGGATTCTCCCTGGCAGGCTCCCTCATCTCACTGGCCGCGTTCCTGCTGGGCTCGGTGTGCGCCGGGCGGCTGGCCGTCTCGCACCGGGCGGCGCACCGGGTGCCCTGGGTCCGTACGGCGCTCATCCTGGAGACCGCGCTGCAGGGCGCGGCGACGGTGCTCGCCTTCGCGTTCGGCGGGAGCGCGCAGTTCGGTCTCATCGCGCTCCTCGCCGTTGCCATGGGACTGCGCAACGGCACCGTACGCAAGCTGGGCGTGCCGGACATGACGACTACCGTCCTCACCTTGACCCTCACCGGCCTGGCCGCCGACTCCTCGCTCGCACACGGCGGCAATCCCCGGATCCGGCGCCGCCTGCTCGCCGTCGCGGCCATGCTGGTCGGCGCCGCCCCGGGCGCCGTGCTGGTCCTGCACGGCAGGACCGACTGGGCCCTGCTGGTGAGCACCTTGCTCGTCGCCCTGACGCTGCTGACCTACCGAGAGCGCGGATGAACGGTTACGGAGCGGTGGGGAGGTTCCCGGCCGCACACGGGGGACGTTCTCGGCCACGCACGCCGGGACGTCCTCGACCGCCCTGACCGTGCCGGAGAACCGGCTGTACGTCTCGCCGTATGCGGTCTCCAGGTTCCCGACCTCGTATCTGGCCTTCACCCGGGGACACATCACCTCGGACCACCGCCGGGCCGAAGGTGCGGAGATCGGCCTCCCCGGCAGGACCTACCGCCGGATCGCCATGGACTCCAGCTTCGGGAAGACACGGGTGGCCGTCACCGACGGCCACCTGCCCTACCCCTTCGGCCGCGAGGCGACCGGATACCGGGTGACCGCCTGGCCGCGACCCTCACCAAGGCCCGATCCGCGGGCGCCACCGTGCTGTGGGGCCCGGTGACGGCCGGCGGCCGCGACACCGCCATCGTCCGCTTCCCGGGCGGATACATCGCCGAGATCCACGGCACCGCAGAGCACTGAACGCCGCTCACACGGCGCGCCTCGTCCCGGCCGGGGTCGCCCGGCCGGGACGAGGCGTGAGTCGGGCCGGTTGCGGTGGCCCGCTTCTGCGGGCCCCGCGGGTGTGGACCGCTGGGGGTGTTCCGGGTCGGACCCGTCGTGACGGAGGCAACGAACCCAGAGACGGTGATCACCGGCGGTCGGCGAGGAAAGCGAGGACGGCCGCGGCGAATGCCGGCGCGGACACCGCCGTCCCGTGGTCTCCGGCACCATCGCCCGAGGGGCATGCGGCAGCGCCGCGACCAACTGGTCGGCCGAGTAGGCGCGTTCGTCCTCGCTGCCCGTCGTAGTCGTCCAGTCCGAGGTGCTCGAGGAGAGCGAAGCCGTCGTCGGTCAGTACGTCGTCGGGGTAGGCGGCGGCATGGTGGGGCTTGGGGCTTCTGCCGTGCTGCCGCAGGTACCCCTGGCCGCGGGCGGGCGGTGGGGCCACAACGGTCCCGGCCCGAGGGCGGCCATGCGCGCCTCGGGCCGGGGTGGCCGCCGTGGGCGAATGTCAGGTGCGGTGCAGCACTCCGCGGGCGACGAGACCGCCGCCGACCCCGGCCAGCACGGCGACAGGCAGCCACCAGGCAGCCCAGGTGAGCAGGCCGAACGCCGCATCGAGCGACCACTGCCCGGGGCCTGTGGCGGAGAGTACGGCACCGATGGCGATCAGCACGAAGGGGTACTCGAAGCCGTCGTTCTGCACCCACAGGCCGTGCGGCCACTTGACGGTGAGGGCGACCGTCATCGCCCCCATCGCCCCGGCGCCCGCCAGCGGTGTGAGGAAGCCGAGGCCAGCAGCAGCCCCGAGCCGATCTGGGTGCCCTCCGCGGCGAGAGCGGTGAGCACCCCGCCGCGGAAGCCGTCTCCGCGGAACTCGGCGGTACCGCCGGCAAGGCCGTTGCCGCCGAGGTGGTGACTGACCTTCTGGACTCCGTGACCTGCCATCAGCAGGCCGGCGACCAGCCGGAGAAGGAGTAGACCCGTGTTCATGTGGACTCCGGTTGTGCTGTGCGGGCGGACCGCTGGTCAGCCGGCCGCGTGCTCGCCGATCATGGTCTGCGCGTAGACCACGCCCTGCCCGTACGCCCCACCGCGTTCCCTCACCACGTCCATCACCGACGCGTAGGTCGCGGTCCGTCCCCAGTCGCGCTGGAGCTCCAGGAGCACCTGCAGCCACGTCACCGGAACCGCGCCGGCCGCCCTCAGTCGCTGGAGCGCGTGCTCGTGCGCCTCGGGGGTGACACCGCCCGAGGCGTCCGCGACCACGTAGACCTGGTAGCCCTGGGCCAGCGCGGAAAGGGCGGGCCTCACCAGGCAGACCTCGGTCCACAGGCCGGACAGGATGATCTTGCTGCGCCGGGTGGCCTTGACCGCCTCGACCACCGCCTCGTGCTCCCAGGCATTCATCGTGGTCCGGTCGATGACCTCATGCTTCGGGAAGAGCTCCCGCAGCGGGGGGAGGATCGGTCCGGAGAACGACTCGGCGGCCACCGTGGAGAGCACCGTCGGCACGTCGAACACCTTCGCGGCCTTGGCCAGTCCGATCGTGGCGTTGATGATGGCGGCCCGGTCACCGCTCCCGGTCCCGAAGAACATCTGCGGCTGGTGATCCACGAAGAGCATCATCGAGTTGTCGGGTGTGAGCAGGTCGGGGCTCGGGACGGCTTGGACGCGCGCAAAGTCGACCATGAGTTCTCCTCTTGGCTGAAAAAGCTCGAAAGCGGGTGCGGACGGCAGCGCGAGGCGCCGGCGCCGCATCGCATGTGCCGAAGCTATTCCGGCGGTATCGAACACGTCTTCTCTCTGCGCGCCCACCGCTTTTCCCACACTGCACAGCCGTCCCGCACGCACTGACGGTGGACGGCCCCAGCAACAGCGCGCCAGGGATGTCGAGCCCGGACGTTTCGTCCGGGACCCCCTCACCCCAGGAGGGCGCGCCAGCGGTCGGCCGACTCCATCGTGTCCAGGCAGATCCGCTCCAGGAACGCCCCTCCCCTGGCCAGCCGCTGCCCCACGGGGGTGTCGGGCCCGGCCGTCTCCGCGGCGGTCAACGCGGCCTGCGCCGCCTCCAGCGTCTGCCGCGTGCCGATCACGATGGAGTGGTACCAGGCCTCGTCGTCGATCACGTAGATGTCGCGACGCCGCTGCGGATCGCGCTCGCGCCGGACATACCCGTTCTGGACAAGGTAGTTCACGGCCACGGAGACGGAGGCCGGGCTGACCTTGAGCCTGCGGATCAGCTCGGCCGCGGTGCGCCTGCCGTCCTTCGACAGCAACAGGTCGACGTGTACGCGCGCTGTGATCCTCGGCAGCCCGGACCTGACCGCCAGCTCGACGATCTCCTCTCCCATCGTGCCGCCCGGCGCACCGGCCGCGGGTGGGGCCGCCGGTGTGCCGCGCCGTGCCCGCCGGGCCGTCGCCCGGTGCGCCTGCTGGGGCTGGTAGCCGGTGGGGCCGCCGTTGCGTCCGACCTCGCGGCTGATCGTCGAGGTCGGGCGGTCGAGCCGCCTCCCGATCTCGGCGTAGGAGAGCCCGCCGGCGAGGCCGGCCGCGATGCGCTGGCGGTCCTGCTGGGTCAACCGTTCTCCTGGCATGCCGCCAGTATTGCCTTCGCCGTCATTCATTGCAACGCACCCATTGCATTCGCGCCCAGCGTCATTGCATCAATTTCCCGGTGCTTACCAGGGTGAATGCCTTTCGGTTGATTGACACTCATTCTGAATGCAACGTAGCTTTCGAGCATTGTCGAATGCGTACTATCGTGAGATGAGGAATGGCCATGGGTGAATCCCTGTACGCCGTCACGATGCTGCCGACGGCGCGTCAGCCCGGCTGCCCGTTCGACCCGCCGGCAGAGCTGGTCGACGCGCGCAGGCACGGCCCCATCAGCGGCTACACCTTCCCCGGTGGGAGACCCGGCTGGTTGATCACCGGATACGACCTGGTCAGGTCCGTCCTGGCCGACTCGCGGTTCAGCTCACGCAAGGAACTCATGCTGCACCCGACCATCGACTACGGAGACATCAAGTCCCCACCGGCGCCGCCCGGCGAGTTCCTCCTCATGGACGAGCCCCGGCACAGCCGCTATCGCAAACCGCTGATGGGCAAGTTCACCGTACGGCGGATGCGACTGCTCGGCGAACGCGTCGAGCAGATCACCGCCGAGCAGCTGGACGCCATGGAGCAGGCCGGGCCGCCGGCGGACCTGGTGAGCGCGTTCGCCAGGCCCGTCCCCGCCATCATGATCTGTGAGCTGCTGGGGGTGCCGTACCAGGACCGGGGGTCCTTCCAGGAGCAGGTCGACTCGTTCATGAACGGGGAGACGAGCGACGAGGACCTGATAGCGGCCTACACCGCGACCCAGGACTACCTCGCGGAGCTGGTGGCCGCCAAACGCGCGAACCCCACCGACGACGTGCTCAGCGACCTCACCGACAGCGACCTGACCGATGAGGAACTGAAGGGCATCGCCCTGATCCTGCTGGCGGCCGGGCTCGACACCACCGCGAACATGCTGGCCCTCGGCACCTTCGCGCTGCTGCGCAACCCGGAGCAACTGGCCGCGCTGCGTGCCGATCCCGCGCTCGCCGACCGGGCCGTGGAGGAGCTGCTGCGGTACCTCAGTGTCGCCAAGACGTTCATGAGGACGGCGCTGGAGGATGTGGAGGTGGGCGGCCAGACCATCAAGGCCGGCTCGCCGGTGATCCTGTCGTACCACACCGCCAACCGCGACCCCGAGCGCTTTCCCGACCCCCACGTACTCGACCTCCGCAGGCAGGACGGCGGGCACCTGGCCTTCGGCCACGGCATCCACCAGTGCCTGGGCCAGCAGTTGGCCCGTGTCGAGATGCGGGTCGCGTTCCCCGCGCTGGTCAACCGCTTCCCCACGCTGCGCCTGGCCGTGCCGCCCGAAGAGGTCGCCCTGCGCCCGGAGACCGCGGACGTCTACGGGGTGAAGAGCCTCCCGGTCACCTGGGACGCGTGACCACCAGCGCAAGTGGCCTCTGCCATCCGCCAGTCGCGGCTCCCCGTGCTCTGCCTCCGACTCACCTGCTGAGACCTCGCCCTGGAGACCTGCCGCCACCTCACCTCTCGCGCCACCACCGGTGAGAACGCTCCCACCGCCCCGTCCGTGCGCACCGCCCGCCCCTACAGGGGTTCGCTCCCGATCAGCTCCCGATCAGGGGCGGGCCGGCATCGTCAGCCGCTAGTGTGACGGGTGCCCCTGCCCCCACCCCCGGTAGCGATAGGAGCAGGACTGATGACCGGCTACGTGATGGCTGCCACCGACGCCGGCGGCGAACGGCTCGGGGAACGTATCCTCTCCACGGCGCCCACCCTCGCCGAGGCCGCCGAACTCGGCGATCTCCATGAGACGGACTACGTGATGGCCGGCCGGGACGGCGGCGAGGCGGTCATGCTCTACGGGCGGGACGCCGGCGGCTCCTGGTCGGTGATCGCGGCCGATGTCGACGTCGAGACCGCCGAGGAGGTGTGCCTCTGGTTCGACCTCACGCAGCATTACCGGGGCCGTTCGTCGGTCGGCACCGTCCTCGGCGGCCACCCTCTCGACGACGCCCCGGTACCCGAGGGCGGGCGGATGGCCGCAGCACAGGCGATCTCGCTGGTCGTGGAGCGCATCGAAAGACGCCGACTGGACTACCCCACTCAAGGGCTGGCGGCGGACCGCTTCGCGGCGGGCTGGAGCGTGTACGCGCCGGTGGAGGTCGACGAGAGCGACCCGATGGCGTTCCTGGACATGCCGGTGGGCCGGTCGGTGTTCCTGGTGAGCGACGTCGGGCGAATCAAGGAGATATCGAGCTCGGTCCCTCCGCGGCAGGCGGAGGAGATGTTCACCGCCGAAGAGGCGTACGTTCGCCGGGAGCCCGCCGAGCAACGGTTCATGGCCGACCTCAGGGACGAGGTCATGCGGCTCGACTCCGCGTCGGAGGGCTCCGCGGGCATCAGCTCGTTCACCATCGACGCCCCCGGCGAGGAGGTGGTCGCGGCCAGGGCGTCCCGGCTGCTCGGCCCGATCGCGCAGCAGTTGGCCCTGCTCGGCCCGCGGGGGTGGGACCGGTTCGCGGCGGTCTTCTCCTGCACGGTCTCCGGCGAGGTCGCCCAGCTGCGGTTCTGGGCCGGGAGCCGGAGCACCGAGGTGCGGGTGCCCGAGCAGACCGCGCTCCTGGTCCGGCGGCAGCGCCACCTCGCCGCGCGGATGCCGGCCGGGCCGTGGTGGCGCCTCGCTCTCACCGTCAGCCACAGCGCTGGAACGGACGCGCGGATCACCACGGAATACGACTACGGCGACCGGCCCTTCCCCGACGACCACCTGCTGGCCCCCGAGCACTACCGCGACGACCTGGCCGCCTACCCGCGCGCCCGCACACCGGCATGGCTCTCCGCATACGTCGCAGGCGTCGGCGAGCCCGGCACCGCGACCCGCACGGCACCGAGGGCCGCCGGCGCGACGACGCGGCCACCCGACGCCCGGCAGGAGCCGCAGGACCGGCAGGCGCCGCAGGACCCGCACGACCGGCAGGCGCCGCGAGCGCCCCAGGACCGGCCCGCGCCGTCACCGGCACGACAGGCGTCGGCCCCGCAACCCGACGCGGTGGTGCCCGGCCCCCAGAACGCGTACCGCGCGTCGGCACCTCCGCAGCGTCCGCTGCCCCCGTCGGGGCCGGCGCGGCCCGGCCCGGGCCCGGTCCTCGACACCAAGGTCGGCTGGACACACCTCCACGCCGACCCCCAGGTGATCACCTACGGCAGGAGAACGATCGCGCTCGACCAGGTGGAGTGGATCAGCTATTGGGCGACCCACACCGCCGTAAAGCGCTTCATGTACCCGACAACCCACGACAACACATGGGATTTCCAGGTGGGCCGGTACCCGTACCGCGGCGGCCCGAAGGTCGCCGTGCACTTCTCCAGGGCGGGCCGCCGGGCGGTCCAGCCCGAGGAGTGGACGTTCCTGGTGAACCTGGCCAGGCAGTACCTGGAACCCAGGCTGCTCACGGAGCTGGTCGCCAAGGTGCGTCGTGGTGAGACCGTCACGGTCGGCGGCAGCGTGCAGGTGAGCCGGGACGGCATCGCGTGTGCCAAGCCGCGGCTATCCCTGCCGTGGGCGTCGATGGGCGCCACGCAGCTGAACAACGGCTTGATCTGCATCTATCGGGCCGGCGTCGAGAAGCCGGTGCTGACCGTGCCGCTGAGCCACCCCAACGCGTCCTTGATTCCAGGCCTCTTCGCCGCACTCACGCCGTGAGGGCCGGCACACGGGCCCCCGACCGTGCGCCACCGGCTCCTGCCGGCGAACCCGCCGTTCCGGGTGACTGGCCACGACGTCCTCCCGTCCTCGCGTGACACCCGTTTTCGTGCGTTCGCTGCCCGTACTCCACCCGGCGGCGGCACAATGTGCCTGCACGCGGACCTGCCGGGGGAGGGGGACCAGTGGGCGATCCAGCGGACCCTGTGGGCCAGGCGGCCGAAGGCCGGTGAGTCCGTCCACGGAGGCGGCCGGTGGCTCATGCATGCGGCCGCTGGTCTGGTGCCGGGCGACGGCTGCCACCGGCCCGGACAGCCCGCTCCCGCGGCAGCCGGCTATCCGGTCCGCCCGCGGCTTCGGTGTGTGCGCCGGCCCAGGAGCACGGCAGCGGCCAGTTTGGCCAGGACCGCCACCACCACGACGCCGATGGTCCAGTCCGTCCAGCGTGGTGCGGACAGCACGGATGAGGCCATGCCGAGGTGCACGGCGACAGCCAGGATGACGAGACCCGTGAGCCCGGCCCGGGCGAGGCGGTTCCGGCGGCGTGAGCGCGCCCGCTCCGTCCCGGTGACCGTGGGAGCGGAGGCGCCGGTCGGCGGTGTCGTGCCCGTGGCGTGCCCGTGCCACTCCACGCCCACCCCTTCACGCCTGCCGAATCTGACGATGTGCGCGCTGAGAAGGTCCTGAAGTCTCCGCAGGTCCTCCTCGTCGTCGGCTTCCACCCGCAGCACCAGCGCGTCCGCGGACGTCCCGAGCGTGCACCGGCCCCAGGGCAGGGTGACCAGACCGTGGGAATCGGACCACTCCACATGGATCTGGTCCGGGCCGGGATCGGGCGCGCCGTGGTGTGGCGACCGTGGTGCCGAGCTCTGATCGCCGTGTTGGCGCACGCGGCCGTTCAGATGGCGTCGCTTGTTGTCGAAGTGCTTGCAGAGCTGTATGAGGTATCGGCTTGGACGGTCGGTTGCGACCCGGCCTTCGGCGGTGGGCATGGGCACAGTCCTCGATGGTGAGTGACCTGGTGCGGTCAGATCCTGGTCAGGGCGACGAGCCACGCCTCGACATGGCCCGGGGCCGCGGTGATCTCGATGGCGGACGGTGCGACCGAGTCGATCCGCCAGTCGTCGGCGAAGGCCTGTTGGAGCTCTCCTCGCGTCACCTTGTGTGTCCGGCCCCAGGCACCGTGTTCACGGTCGCTGATGCAGAGGACGAAGGCGCTTCCGCCCGTGCGCAGCACGGACCGCAGGGCGTTGACATAGGCGGTGCGGTCCGTACCGCGGAAGACGAACGCCGGCTGGGGGCAGCCGATGTCCCACGGCGGTGGGGTGGTGTACAGGTCGTCGGGTCGCTGCGGCGCTGGTGCGCCTGGGGGGTGGGGTGAGGCGGACACGGGCGCCTTCTTCCGGGTGGGCGGATCCTCGTGCCGGTTCGGATCCGCGGGGCGATGCCGCCAAGATTTATCGATACAGTATGTCTATGTCAAGTCAGAGTGTATCGACGCCGTCGCCTCGTATACTGCAAGCGTGCCGAAGCTGTGGAACGAGACGATCGAGGAACACCGCCGCGCGGTCCGGGGCACGGTGCTGGACGTCACCGCGACTCTGGTCGCCGAGCACGGGCTGCGCGGCGTGACGATGTCCCGGATCGCCGAAGGCGCGGGAATCGGCCGCGCCACGCTGTACAAGTACTTCCCGGATGTCGAGTCGATCGTGACGGCCTGGCATGAGCGGCAGATCTCCAGCCACCTGCAGGAGCTCGCCGCGCTCCGCGACGGACCGGGTGGCGTCGGTGAACGGCTGACGGCGGTTCTGGAGGCTTACGCGTTCATTCAGCAACGGCGTCGAGGGCATGACCCGGAGATCGGCGCCGCACTCCACCGCGGAGAGCACGTCGCCCACACCGAGCGGCATCTGCACCGGTTCCTCGGCGACCTGATCGCGGAAGGCGTGACGGCACGTGAGGTGCGTGACGACGTGGCGCCGGGTGAACTCGCCTCCTACTGCCTGCACGCCCTCGCCGCAGCGGGAGACCTGTCGTCCGACGCCGCGGTCCGCAGGCTCGTCACGGTCACCGTGAACGGCCTGCGCCCCGCCCGTTGACGGCCGGCCCCTCGCATACGGTAACCGCGCCGCCGCTCCTTGTGCTCGCCGAACTGCCGCGTTTCCGGGGGCGCGTGCTCAGGGGCGGGCTCGCCCCGCAGTCCTGCGGAACGCCCCGTACGATGGTCTCCATGACCGGCATCCACCGTCCTATGCGACCTGTGACGGGTGCGCGCTGGGTGCTGGTCGTCCTCGCCGTCCTGGCCGGAGTCCTGACGATGCACGGGCTGTCGCCGGGAGGCGCGCCCGCGTCCGGACAGCACATGGCGATGGCCCTGCCGGCCGGCTCGGCCCCCGCCGCCCATCACAGTGCCGGTCGGCACGTCGGCGACGCGCACACCTGTCAGCACGCCGCGGGCATGGGTCACGGTGGTGCGGCCATGGGCCACGGCGGTATGGCCATGGGGCATGCCGGCGGTACCTGTGCGGCCGGGGGGACGTCCAGCGGGTATGTCCCGCCCGCGTTGCTGCCCGCGTCGGCCGTGCTCGCCGGGCCCGGTCCGGCGAAGCCGAGCGGTCCGGCCACCGTGAGCGTGGCCGGACGAGCACCGCCCGACTTGTCCGAGCTCCAGCTCCTGCGGATCTAGAGGCACCCGCACGACACCGCCGAGCGGGTGTCGTGCTCCGGCCTGCCTCAAGAATCCACTTTCCCGCGGCTGAGTCGCGGGTGTCTCAAGGAGCTGTATTCTCATGGCACATCGTCGGTCTCCGGCCCGTCGGACGGCCGTGCTGGTCGCGGCGGCGACCGCCGCGGTGGTACTGACCGCCTGCGGCAGCGACAGCGAATCCCCGTCCACCGGCCACTCCGGCCACTCCGGCCAGTCCGGCCACTCCGGGCACGACATGGGTTCGACGTCCGCCGACCCGTCGGCCACCGCGTCCCAGGGCGGGCACAACGCGCAGGACGTCGCGTTCGCCCAGGAGATGATTCCGCACCACCGTCAGGCCGTGGCCATGGCCGGGCTCGTTCCGTCCCGGGCCGAGTCCAACGACGTGAAGGACCTCGCGGAGAAGATCCGGAAGGCGCAGGATCCTGAGATCAGGACCATGTCGGGCTGGCTGAAGGCCTGGGGCGAGAAGGTCCCGGACGACAGCATGCCCCGGACGGGAAGCATGCCCGGCATGGGCCACTCCGGCTCGTCGATGCCCGGCATGATGTCGGACGACGACATGGACAGGTTGAAGAAGCTGTCCGGCACGGCGTTCGACACCGCGTTCCTGGAGATGATGATCGGCCATCACCGGGGCGCGATCGAGATGGCTGAGACCGAGCGGACCAAGGGCGCCTACGGTCCGGCCACGACGATGGCGAAATCCATCGTCGACTCGCAGTCCGCGGAGATCACCCGGATGAAGCGGATGCTCGGCACCAAGTAGCCGCGCCTGCGCTGCCGGTCCCCTCCGCGCGGCAGGGGGCCGGCAGCGAGGATCATCCGTCCTTGAACGCCTCTCCGCCGCCGGGCCACCGGCGATCGTACGGCCTGCCGGCGGCCGGGGCCCGCGGGCTCTGCCCGAACCCGCGCCGTACCGGCATGGAGAGCGGGACCCTTCGGCCCCCGGTCGCTACGGCTTGCGGGCCACCACCGCGTACTGGGCCACCGTGGGCCGCTCCCGAGTGGGGCCGGGGCGCCAGTGGGTGCAGGAGACGACGCCCGGCGGGAGGATGTCGAGGCCGCTGAGGAAGGCGGAGATGCCGGCGCGGGTGCGGGCGGTGATGGGGGGCTTCGCGTTCGCGTTCCAGAACGCCATGGCCTCGCGGTTGGACGCGCCGCCGAGGTCCAGGGTGGGGTGCGTGATCGCGAGGTAGCTGCCCGACGGTACGGCGTTCACGAGGTGGCGGACGATGGACGCGGCCTGCTCGGAGTCGAGGATGAAGTTCAGGACCCCGAGGAGCATGACGGCGACGGGTCTGCCGAAGTCGAGGGTCTCGGCGGCGGCCTCGATGATCGCCTCGGGGGCGTGCGCGTCGGCGTCGACGTATTGGGTGGCGCCCTCGGGCGAACCGCTGAGCAGGGCGCGGGCGTGGGCGAGCACGACGGGGTCGTTGTCGACGTACACGACGCGGGACTCGGGCGCCACGCCCTGGGCGACCTCGTGGGTGTTCTGCGCGGTGGGCAGACCCGTACCGATGTCCAGGAACTGCCGGATGCCCGCCTCGCCCGCCAGGAACGTCACCGCCCGGCCGAGGAACGCGCGGTTCGCGCGGGCCACATCGACGATCTCGGGGTACATGCCGGCGATCCGGCCGCCGACCTCCGCGTCCACCGCGTAGTGGTCCTTGCCGCCCAGCCAGTAGTTCCAGACGCGGGCGTTGTGCGCGACCTGGGGCGGGAACTGCTGGTCGGAACGCTGCTCGTTGCCGTGTGCCACGTGTGCTCCTTCGGTGCCGTGTCCTGAGCCGAATCCGGCGATGCCCATGACGCTTTTCTCCCCGCCGATCACATACCCGCGGTGTCGTACGGCGGTCAGGCCGGCGAGCCGTGACCGCCGGCTGGTGTGCGTGTTCCGCGCGCACGCTGCCAACGGCACGCCGGGAGATGGGAGTTCGTCGCCGGGAGTTCCGCGGGCAGAGCCTCCCCGGGGCACCGGCGTGGGCGGGGACCCGCGGCCGAACCTGGCGCACCACGGGAGCCGCTCGTCGCGGTTCCGTCGGCACCACCCATTGACCCCCGCTGTCCATGTACATAGCCTGCGTCTCACCTTGTAGACGCTGTCTTTATATGTAGACGCCCTTGAGGGGGCGACAGCACCTTCGTGCAGTTCAAAGGGGAACTGGGTCATGCCACTCGTCGTCGTCGGGATCAGCGTCCTGATCCTGCTCTTCCTCATGACGAAGCTGAGACTGAACGGCTTCGTCGCGCTCCTCCTCGTGGCCGTCGGCGTCGCCCTGGTGCAGGGCATCCCGGCGGCGAAGATCGCCGACGTGCTCTCCGCGGGCATCGGCGACCAGATCGGTGACACCATGCTCACCATCGGACTCGGCGCCATGGTCGGCCGGGTGATGGGCGACTCGGGCGCCGCCCAGCGCATCGCCGGCAAGCTCCTCGACCTCTGCGGTCCGCGGTGGGTGCAGATCGCCATGGTGCTGACCGCCATGCTCATCGGCGTCACGATGTTCTACGAGGTCGCCTTCGTCATCATCGTGCCCGTCGCCTTCACCCTGGTCCGGGTCACCCGGGCGAACCTGCTGTGGGTCGGGCTTCCGATGTCCATCGCCCTGTCCACCATGCACAGTTTCCTGCCGCCCCACCCCGGTCCCACCGCGGTGGCCGCCACCTTCCACGCGTCCGTCGGACTCACCCTGCTCTACGGCCTGTTCATCGCCGTCCCGGTCGGCGCGCTCATCGCCCTGGTCTGGCCCCGCCTTCCGTTCGTCCGCGCGATGAACCCCGAGGTGCCCAAGGGGCTCGTGAGCGACGAGGTCTTCGAGGACGAGGACATGCCGGGTATCGGCTGGTCGCTGGCCGTCGCCCTGCTGCCCGTCGTACTGATCGCGGGCGCGGCCGTCACCGACATGGCCACCTCGGCGAACACCCCCGTCGTGCACGTCGTCGCGTTCGTGGGATCCGCGCCGATCGCGTTGCTGATCACGCTGGCCGTCGCGGTCTGGGCGTTCGGCCCGCGCATCGGCCGGAGCCTGGGACAGGTCAGCGCCTCGTGCCGGGGGGCGGCACAGGCGATGGCGATGATCCTGCTGGTGATCGGCGCCGGCGGCGCCTTCAAGCAGGTCCTCGTCGAGGGCGGGATATCCGACTACATCAAGGATGCCGCCGACGGCTGGTCCATATCCCCGATCATCCTGGCCTGGCTCGTCGCCGTGATCCTCCGGGTCGCCCTGGGATCGGCCACGGTCGCCGTGGTCACGGCGTCCGGCGTGGTCCTGCCGCTCGTCGCGGGCAGCGGAATCCACCCGGAGATCATGGTCCTCGCCGTCTCCTGCGGATCGATCGCGTTCTCCCACGTCAACGACCCGGGCTTCTGGATGTTCAAGGAGTACTTCAACCTGTCGGTCGTCGACGCCATCAAGTCCCGCACCAGCTACACGACCGTACTCGCCGTCCTCGGCCTGGGCGGCGTCCTGGCCGTGGAACGCGTCCTGGACGCCCTGAGCGTGTGAACAAGCCCCTGCATGTCCGAGACGACACCCCCGATCTGCGAAGGATTCATCTCATGAACCAGCCCGTAGTCACCCGATTCTCCGTGTACCCGGTGGCGGGCCGGGACTCCATGCTGCTGAACCTCTCCGGCGCTCACGCCCCGTACTTCACGCGCAACGTCCTGGTCGTCGAGGACTCCCTCGGGCGGACGGGGCTCGGGGAGGTGCCGGGTGGTGAGGGGATCACGCGAACGCTGCGCGATGCGGAATCCCTCGTCGTCGGTGCCCGCGTGGGTGACTACAAACGTGTCCTGCGCGCCATGGGGGAGACGTTCGGCGGCCGCGACGTGGGCGGCCGTGGTGAGCAGACCTTCGACCTGCGCACCACTGTGCACGCGGTCACCGCGGTCGAGTCCGCGCTGCTGGACCTGCTCGGACAGCACCTGGACGTGCCGGTCGCCGCCCTTCTGGGCGACGGCAAGCAGCGGGACTCGGTGCGCGTACTCGGATACCTCTTCTACGTGGCCGATCCCGACCGGACCGACCTGGAGTACGTCCGTGAGCCCGACGCGGCCGTCGAGTGGTACCGCGTCCGGCGCGAGGAGGCGCTGACCCCGGAGGCGATCGTCCGTCAGGCGGTGGCGGCGTACGACCAGTACGGCTTCCGCGACTTCAAGCTCAAGGGGGGCGTCCTGCCCGGTGCCGAGGAGGTCGAGGCCGTCACGGCGCTCAAGGAGCGTTTCCCCGAGGCCCGGATCACCCTGGACCCCAACGGCGCCTGGTCCCTGCGCGAGGCCGTCCAACTGTGCCGTCCCCTCGTCGGCACACTCGCCTACGCCGAGGACCCCTGCGGGGCGGAGGACGGCTACTCGGGCCGGGAGATCCTCGCCGAGTTCCGCCGGGCCACCGGCTTGCCCACGGCGACCAACATGATCGCCACGGACTGGCGGCAGCTGACCCACGCCCTCGCCCTGCAGTCCGTGTCCATCCCGCTCGCCGACCCGCACTTCTGGACCATGCAGGGGTCGGTGCGGGTCGCCCAGCAGTGCAACGCGATGGGACTCACCTGGGGGTGCCACTCCAACAACCACTTCGACATCTCGCTGGCGATGATGGCCCACTGCGGGGCGGCCGCACCGGGGGAGTACAACGCCCTCGACACCCACTGGATCTGGCAGGAGGGGCTGGAACGGCTCACCGTCGAACCTCCGCGCATCGCCAAGGGCGAGGTGGCCGTCGACGACACCCCCGGACTCGGGATCCGGGTGGACATGGACCGCGTGCTCGCCGCCCACGAGCTCTACCGGGAGAAGGGTCTCGCGGGCCGGGACGACGCCGTGGGCATGCGCTACCTGATACCCGGCTGGACGTTCGACGGCAAGCGTCCCTGTCTGGTGCGGTGAGCCCGGCGCAGGCGCCGGTGTGACCGAGGGCCGGGCGCCGGTGTGACCGAGGGCCGGACGACGGTGTGTCACTCCCTGGCAGGCGTCGGTGTGACTCCGGCACCACGGGCTCGAACACCTGGTTCTTCCCCGACGGACAAGGCATTGTGTTCGTCGAGGTCCCGGATCAGCGAGGAGTGACGACATGACGGGCAGCGAGAGCCAGGTGGCGCGGAGGTTTCCGGACATCGCCGGGCGTGACGTCCTGGACGAGGCGGTGTTCGTCGGGGATCCGTACACGCTGTACGCGCGGCTGCGTGAGGAGCGCGAGGTGCACCCCGTGCTGCTGCCTGAGGGGCTGCGCGTGTGGCTGGTGGCGCGGTACGCGGACGCGCGTGCCGCGCTCGCGGACCCCCGGTTGAAGAAAAGCGGCTCCGGGCCCCTGATGGCGGCGAACGGGCTGGACGAGGAGGCCGGAACGGCCCGCGGGGACGTGCTGTTCACCCACATGCTGAACACGGACCCGCCCGACCACGAGCGGCTGCGGCGGCTGGTGAACAAGGCGTTCACGGCACGGCGGATCGAGCGACTGCGGCCCAGGATCGAGGAGATCACGGCCGAACTGCTCGACGCGATGGGCGACGGCGGCGAGTCGGTCGACCTCCTCGACGCCTTCGCCTTCCCGCTGCCCATCACCGTGATCTGCGAGTTGCTCGGCGTACCCGTGGCCGACCGGGACGACTTCCGGCGCTGGAGCAACCTGCTCATCTCGGGCTTCGGCACCGGCGAGGAGCGGGTCCTCGCCGGCGTGCAGGTGAAGGCGTACCTGGAGAAGCTGATCGAGGACAAGCGCACCGACCCGGGGGACGACTTGGTCTCCACGCTCGTCGGCCTGCACGACCAGGGCGACTCGCTCACCGAGCAGGAGGTGGTCTCCATGGCCTTCCTGCTGCTGGTGGCGGGCCACGAGACCACGGTGAACCTCATCGCGAACGGCGTGCTCGCGCTGCTCACGCACCCCGACCAGCTCGCGCTGCTGCGCGCGGACCGGTCCCTGCTGCGCGGTGCCGTCGAGGAGTTCCTCCGCTACGAGGGGCCGGTGAAGAACGCGACCCTGCGCTACACCGCCGAGCCGGCCGAGATCGGCGGCACGGTCGTCCCGGCGGGGCAGTTCGTGGTGGTGGCGCTCGCGGGCGCCAACCGCGACCCGCACCGTTATGCCCAGCCGGACCGGCTGGACATCACCAGGGACACCACGGGGCATCTCGCTTTCGGCTACGGCATCCACTACTGCCTCGGCGCGCCGCTGGCCAGGCTGGAGGCGGAAGTCGCGCTGGGGAGGCTGCTCGACCGCTTCCCGCGGATGGACCTCGCGGCCGCCCCTGCGGACCTGCGGTGGCGCGGCGGCCTGCTCATCCGCGGGGTGGAGGAGCTGCCGCTGCGCCTGGGCCGGTAGGAGTTGTCGTCAGCTCTCGGCCGGACCTGGTGCGCCGGCCGAGAGGGCGGGAACAGGCAGGAATTGCTCGGCAGTCCGCAAGGCGGAGCGGCGCTGCCGCCGCTGGGCGCGGGCGACGGCCGCCGGCTGGGCGCGGGCGCCGCCCGGAAGAGTGGGGCCGTCTCCGGTCGAGGCCGGCGCGGTCCGGTGCCGTACCGGCTCGAAGCCCCCACGAGGTATGCCGGCCCCGGCGGGCAAGGTCACCTCATCGGGATCTCGCGCCACGAGAGCGTTCCACCGGATGCGGCCGGGGCCCCGTGGCCCTGCCACGTGGGCCCATGCTTGCTTTCGTTCGGTTCTGATGATTTATGCGCTGTTCTGCGGTGATATGTGCACTTCATGGAGATTGTACACTCTGTACTAAGGGGTGCCTTCTGGCGCGTGTCCCCGCGCGGAGGTCCCCCGACCCCGGCGGAAGTGAGGCGGCGATGGAGCACCGCGCCGATCGTGCCAGGCCTGGCGCGTCCGACGATGTCTTCGACGAGGCGCTCACAGCCAGGGCCACCGTCGATGAGCACGGCGTCGTGACGGAGTGGAGCGAGGGCGCCCGACGGCTCCTCGGTTACCGCCCCGCGGACATCGTGGGCAGGCCCGCCGACCGCCTGCTCGACCAGGATCTCCCCGCCGGGATCGAGACCCTGTCCAGGTGGAACGGCCGGGTGGCTCTGCGGCACGAGGACGGGCGCCGGGTGGAGGCCTGGCTGCTCGCCCACCACCGGATGGCCGGGGACAAGGGACGGGAGTGGTTCCTGGTCTCTCCCCTCACCGGCGCGTCCGGCTCCCCGGAGGACAGGACGCTGGCGCTGTGGAGCTTCGAGCAGTCGTCCTCGTGCGCCATGGCCGTGTTCGACAGGCGGCTGCGCCAGCGCCGGGCCAACGGGTACATGTGCCGGGCCGCGCAGCTCACCGACGCGGAGATGCGCGGCCTGCGGCTCTCCGAGATCTGGGACCTCCGCGGGGCCGACCGGATCGAGCGGGCCATGGTCCGGCTGCTGGAGACCGGCGAGCCCCAGTACGTGGAGAACTACCTGCGGGTCGTCGGCGAGACCCGGGAGCATGGCTGGGCCAACTTCCTCTTCCCGCTGCGGGACGAGGAAGGTGCCGTGCGTGGCGCGGCCCTGACGGCGCACGACATCACCGAGCAGTACGGGGCGCGCAAACGGCTGCAACTGCTCAACGACGCCAGTGAGCGCATCGGCAGCACCCTGGACGTGGCTCTGACGGCCCGGGAGCTGGCGGAGGTGGCCGTCCCCGACTTCGCCGACTTCGTCACGGTGGACCTGCTCCCCCAGGACGCCGGCGCGACGGCTCCGCCGGGCGCGGGCCCCGTTCCGAGCGCCGACGGCTCGGTCCGGCTGCGCCGCACCGCGCAGCAGTCGGTGTTCCCGGGGGCGCCCGAGGCGGTGGTCTCGCTCGGCGAGGTCGACGTCTACGCCGCCGGCTCGCTGGTCGCCCAGTGCCTGACCACCGGGCGGGCCGTGCTGCGTGCCGATTACACCCCGCAGGACGCCGACTGGTCGGTCAAGCGCCCGAGCCGGCAGGCGACGATCCGCGCCTTCGGCATCCACTCCGTCATGGTGGTGCCGCTGTCCGCGCGGGGCAGCGTGCTGGGGGTGGCCATCTTCGTCCGCCACCAGCAGCCCGAGTCCTTCGGCGAGGACGACCTGCTGCTCGCCGGGGAGATCACGGCCCGGGCCGCCGTCTGCATAGACAACGCCCGCCGCTACACCCGCGAGCGCAACACCGCAGAGATGCTGCAGCGGAGCCTGCTGCCCCAGCGGCTGCCGCGCCAGGCGGCTGTGGAGGTCGCCTCCCGCTACCTGCCCACCGGAGCCCTCGCCGGGGTGGGCGGCGACTGGTTCGACGTCATACCGCTCTCCAGCGCCAGGGTGGCCCTGGTCGTCGGCGACGTGGTCGGGCACGGCGTCCAGGCGGCGGCCACCATGGGACGCCTGCGCACCGCCGTCCGCACCCTCGCCGACATCGACCTGCCCCCCGACGAACTCCTCACCCACCTCGACGACCTGGTGATGCACCTCCCGGCGGACGAGAGCGGGCACCCGGACTGCTCGGACCATGCGGACGAGTCGGCCGGCGGCTTCTGCGCGACGTGTCTGTACGCCGTCTACGACCCGGTGACCCGGGTGTGCACGCTGGCCCGCGCGGGCCACCCCCTGCCCGCCGTGGTGAGCCCTGCGGGCACCGTCGACATCCTGGACGTACCGGCCGGCCCCGTGCTGGGCGTGGGCGGTCTGCCGTTCGAGACCACGGAGGTCACACTGCCCGAGGGAAGTGTGCTCGCCCTCTACTCCAACGGTCTGGTCGAGTCCCGGCACCAGGACATCGACGAGGGGATCGCCCGGCTGCACAGGGCACTCGCCCATCCCTCCGCCCGGTTGGACGACATGTGCGACACCGTGCTCGACGCGCTGCCGCCCGAGCGCCGCACGGACGACATCGCCCTGCTCATCGCCCGCACCCGGGCACTCGACGCACAGCACGTCGCCACCTGGGACCTGCCGGCCGATCCGGTCGTCGTCGCCCAGGCCCGGAACCTCGTCTCCGCCCAGCTCGCCGCGTGGGACCTCACCGAGGAGTCCTTCGTCACCGAGCTGCTGGCGAGCGAGCTCGTCACCAACGCGATCCGCCACGCCGCCCCGCCCATCCGGCTGCGGCTGATCCTCGACCGCCACCTCATCTGCGAGGTCTCCGACGCCAGCAGCACGGCCCCCCACCTGCGCCGCGCCCGCGCCTTTGACGAAGGCGGCCGCGGCCTGCTCCTGGTGGCCCAGCTGACCCGCGGCTGGGGCACGCGCCATACCGGCACCGGCAAGACCATCTGGGCCGAACAGACCCTGGACCAGGCCTGATCCAGACCCGTGGCCCGGCCCGCGGTACGTGGCGGCCGCCGACCACGCAGGAGGCACCGGACCTGTGAGCCGGCGGCAGCGGTAGGGACCGAGCCGGCGATTCGGCGGCAGTGCCCACCGATGGTTCGCTGTTGCTCCACTGCCGGCGCTCGACCTTACCGAGCCGCCGGAATATTCCCAACTATCGGAAAATATCTACCGGTTTCAGTGCCTCCGGGGGAGTATGGGGCCCGGAACAGGCCACCGCCGCCGGCGGCTGGTCTGCCCTGAACAGCATCGCCACGGCGATGCCGGATGATGAGGGGTACCTGAGTGAACCTTCGAAGAACCATCGGCGCCCTGTTCGGTGCGGCGCTGTCGGTCGTCGCGCTCACGACGCCGGTCGCCGCGCAGTCGGCGCAGACCGGGGCCTCGGTCACCTACCAGGCCAACGCACGGCACGACGGCAGTCTGGTCGACACCGGTGTGGGCGCGCCGCCGCTCAGCCAGAAGTGGTCCCGCGACCTGGGCGGGAGTGTCTCCTACCCGATCGTGGCCGGCGGGCGCGTGTTCGCCACCGCCGCCTCGCCGGCGGGGTACGGCACCATCCTCTACGCCGTCGACGCGGCCACGGGAGAGAACGCGTGGGCGCCCGTCGACCTCGGCGGCACCTACTGGTGGTCCGCGCTCGCCTACGGGGGCGGCCGGCTCTACGCCCAGAACTCCGACGGCGAGCTGACCGCCTTCAGCCCGGCCACCGGCACGAAGATCTGGACGGTCGACCTGCCCGGGCAGTACTCTTTCACCTCCCCGCCCACCTTCGCCGACGGCGTGGTGTACACCGGCGGCGCCGGATCGGGCGGCACCTTGTACGCGGTGGACGCCGCCAGCGGTGCGGTGCTCTGGACCCAGCCTGTCGCCAACGGCGACAACAGCTCACCTGCCGTCACGGCCACCGGTGTCTACGTCTCCTACGCCTGCGAGCAGACCTACGCCTTCGACCCCAAGTCGGGCAACCCGATCTGGCACCACGAGACGGGCTGCTCCGGCGGCGGGGGCCGGACCCCTGTCGTGGCCGACGGCGGTGTCTGGGTGCGCGACGACGCCGGGATGACCCCGTCGGTCCTCGACGCCGCCGACGGGAACGTCCGCGGCACCTACGAGGCCACCGGCTGGTCCCCGGCACCGGCATTCGACGGCCGCCAGGGCTACTTCGTCGACGACGGCGTCCTCCAGGAGCGATACAGCCGCACCCTGGCCACTCGCTGGACGTTCGAGGGGGACGGCCAGATCAGCACGGCGCCGATCGTCGTCAACGGCTACGTCTACGTCGGCTCCCGAACCGGTCGGCTGTGGGCGCTCAACGGCGCCACCGGTCAGCCCGTCTGGTCCACCGACGTCGGCGCGCCGATCCAGGACCCCGACGAGCACAACGTGTCCCAACCGCTCACCGGTCTCGGTGCGGGCGGCGGGCTCGTCGTGGTTCCGGCCACCAACCTGCTGGTCGCGTACGGACACTGAGCAGCGGGGGTGGCCGCCGGTCCCGGCGGCCACCCCCTGGCCTCGGCGCCCCGGACCCCGCACCCGCGGGCGACACCCCCGCGGGTGCGGGGGTGTCCATCTCCCATCCCCGAACGGGACGCACGAGAACTCGACACCCGCCCCGGAAAACAAACCGAATCTCCATACAACCCTTACACCTCCCGAGAGGTCTCCTGTTGGTCGAACCGCCCCATGCCGTGGGATGAACGTGCGGTGAACGGGACGGAACGGCGTCATAGTCGGCGTGGATGTCGCTGGAGTGGACATCCCTGTGCGCAGGAGAGACCCGTATGCACAAGCACCCCCGCCCGGCCCTCGCCACGGCGCTCGTCGTGGCGCTCACGGGTGGTCTGCTGACCGCCTCGGTCGGCCTGGCCTCCGCCATCCCCGCCGCCGGCGGGCAGGGCGACTTCGACGGTGACGGCTACGGCGACGTGGCCGTGACCGCACCCGGCGCGGCCGTGCACGGCCTGACCGGGGCGGGCACCGTCAGCGTGCTGTTCGGCGGCCCCGAGGGGGCCGGTGCCGAGCGGATTCAGACGCTCAGCCAGGACAGCGCCGGCGTTCCGGGGACCGCCGAGAAAGACGATGTCTTCGGCTCCGCCGTCTCGGCCGCGGACTTCGACGGTGACGGCTTCTCGGACCTCGCCGTCAGCGCGAACGGCGAGGACAAGGGCTCCGACGTCAACGGCGGTACCGTCACCGTGCTGTGGGGGTCGGCCCAGGGCCTGACCGGCGGCACGACCGTGGCCGACCCGGCCGGATCCAGCCATGACTTCTTCGGCGCGCTGCTCGCCGCGGGCGACTACGACGGCGACGGCAGGGCCGACCTCGCCATCGGAGCCGACACCGAGCGGATAGACGTCTACCGGGGCGGACTGACACCGGCCGGCGGCACCGGCGGCCGGTATGTGGTGAACTCACCGACGCTGCAGGTCGAGGGCCTCGACATCTTCAACCTCACGCCGGGCGACGTGAACAAGGACGGCCGTACGGACCTCCTCGTCGACGGCTATGAAGGCGACTCGACGGGCGACTGGGCGTGGAACTCCAACTACTACCTGCCGGGTTCCGCCACCGGTGTCACCACGTCCGGCAAGGTGAAGCTGCCCGCGGGCGTGATGTCCGACGTCGGTGACGCCAACGGCGACGGTTACGGCGACATCGTCATCGGCAACCAGTGGGACGCCGCCGACGACTCGGCGGGGCTCCACAAGGGCGGCGCCGTCAGCATCGTCTACGGCAGCGCGAGCGGTCCCGGCGACACCCTCGCGCTGAACCAGGACACCGCCGGTGTGCCCGGCTCCGGCGAGACGCAGGACCAGTTCGGTTGGGAACTGTCCTTCGGCGACGTCAACGGCGACGGCAGGGACGACCTCGCCGTCGGCGCACCCGGCGAGGACCTCGACGGCGTGACGGACTCCGGCATGGTCTCGGTGCTGTACGCGACGGAGGACGGGTTCGCCACGGCCGGCAACCAGGCGCTGGAGCAGGAGAGTCCCGGCGTCCCGGGCACCGGCGAGGCGAACGACCGCTTCGGTTCCGAGGTCTACCTCTCCGACATCAACGGCGACGGCAAGGCCGACCTCACCGTCGGCTCGCCCGACGAGAACAACGGCGACGGCCAGGTGACGGCCTTCGTCTCCGATGGCGGAGCCATCGACCCGGCGGGCCGCAACGTCGGCCTGACCGCCGCGGGCCTGACGGCGGACGGCACTCCGGAGCTCGGCTTCAGTATCGTCAACTGACGTGCCCGGCGGCGGTGTCCGTGTGCGGGCGGTCCCGCCCGCACACGGACAGACCCTCCGTGCGACGACCACGCAGCGCAGCGTGCCCCCGGGCGGCGCCGGCGGCGTACCGATCCGTCCGGTGCCGGCCGGGTGCGCGGGGAAGGAACAGCTCATGACCCGCTTCTTCGCCCGGTGGACGCGAGGCCGCCGATGACACTGCCCGTCTTCGGCGCCGCCGCCATCCGGGACGCCGTCACACCGCACCTGGTCCTGGACACCGTCCGCGACGCGCTGATCGCCCACGCCGAGGGCAGGACCACCGTGCCACCGCCCCTGTCCATGGAGTTCCCCGAGGCGGACGGGGACTGTCACGTGAAGGCGGGGCGGGTCACCGGCGCCGCCGACTTCACGGTCAAGATCGCCACGGGTTTCTACCAGAACCCGTCGCGCGGCCTTCCCTCCAACCACGGTCTCGTCTGCGTCGTCAGTGCCACGACCGGCCAGGTCCGGGCGGTCCTCGACGACCGCGGCCTGCTCACCGCGGTGCGCACGGCCGCCTCCGGCGCCCTCGTCACCCATGCGATGGCCCGGCCCGACGCCGGCACGCTCGCCGTCTTCGGCACGGGCGACCAGGCCCGCCGCCAGGCGCTCTGGCTCTCCCGGCTCCGGCCGCTCAGCCGCGTGCTCGTCCACGGCAGGACCTCCGAGACGTCCCGGGCGGCCTGCGAGTGGCTGGTCGCCCACGACCTCCCCGCCCGGCCCGCCACCGCGCGGGAGGCGGCGGGCGCGGACATCGTCGTCACCGCGACTCCCGCCACCCGTCCGGTTCTGGACGCCGCCGACGTGCGCGAGGGCGCGCACGTGACGGGGATCGGTACGGACATGCCGCACAAGAACGAGCTCCCGGCCGCCCTGTTCGGCCGCGCGGGCCTGATCGCCACGGACGACCACGCCCAGTGTCTCGGCCACGGCGACTTCGGCAACGCCGTGCGCTCCGGCACCACCACGGCGGACCGCGACACCCCGGCGGGCCTCCTCCTCAAGGCGCCCGCGGCACGGCCGGACGGGGCGGTCACGGTCGCCGACCTCACCGGCGTCGGGGCGCTCGACGCCGCACTCGCCTCGGCCGTCCTGGACCTGCTGCTGCGGGAGGGCGGGGAAGCCGCGTCAAGGACGGGATGACAGCTCGGCCGGCGGATCCCGGCGGCGTCAGGCCCGCTTGCCGGAGTGGGGCAGCAGGGCCATCTCGCGGGCGTTCTTGATGGCCGTGGCGAGTTGGCGCTGCTGCTGGGCGGTGACGTGGGTGACGCGCCGGCTGCGGATCTTCCCGCGGTCGGAGATGAACTTCCGCAGCAGAGCGGTGTCCTTGTAGTCGATGTAGGTGATGCCGGCCGCATCCAGGGGGTTCGAGCGCGCCTTCACCGGCTTGCGGCTGTCTTTTCGACGGGGCATGCGGATTCCTTGCGTAGGAGTGGTTGTGCGAAGTGGCGGGGCCACGGGTCACGCGGGGTCGAGGAGGGAGTCGAAGGCGCCCGGCAGGCGCCGCCATTCCTCCGGCCCGGCCGCGTACTCGGCATCGGTGAGCAGGCAGGAGTCCAGAAGCCGCTCGATGCCGGTGCGGTCGAGGCCGGGAGAGGTGAAGACGAGGTGCTGGCAGCGGTCGCCGTGCTCCGGGTGCCAGTCCAGGGCGGCGGCCGCCCGTCGCACCGCGGGAAGAAGGTCCCAGGCCGCGTCGGGCAGACAGGCCAGCCAGGGGCCCCCGCTCTCGACGCTGAGGGCGCCGCCGGCGGCGTCCCAGGCGAGCAGGGTGTCCGGGCGGTCGGCGAGCCAGAAGCGGCCCCTGCTGCGTGCTGCCGCGCAGCACAGGTCTTCCAGCGCCCGGTAGAGGCGTTCGGGGTGGAAGGGGCGGGTGCGGTGCCAGACCAGCGTGGCGATGCCCGCCTCGTCGGCCTCCTGCGGCAGGAGCGCACACGCCGGGTGCTGGGCGGCGGCCGCCGCCTCCACGTCGAAACCGGCGAACGCGAGCTGCGGGAGCTCGTCGGCGGTGGCGTTGACGTGGCGCGCGGTGGGGTGCAGCTGCGTCAGCAGGGCGCGGTCCTGTTCGTCCGCGTCCTCGCTGTCCACCAGGGCGAGGACGGGTGCGTACTCCAGCTGGCGGGCGAAGGTGTCGGCGACGGTGCGCTGGTCCGTCGCCGCCGCCGCGAGTCCGGCCTCCGCCAGGTCGTCGCCGTTCGCGAGGTAGGGCAGGACCAGTGCGGGGTCGACCGCGGTGATCACGTTGGTGAGTGTCACGCCGCTGTCGCCCTGTGCGGTGATGAGCTCCGCCATGGCCTTGGGCTCGACCGAGTCCCACAGCTCGACGATCGCCAGCGGTGTCCCTCCGTGGGCGGCCAGGCGTGCCAGCTCCGGGAGGAGGTCCTCGCGCAGGGCGCAGCAGGCGCAGTCGTTGACCAGCGGGGCCTTGCCCGAGGTCAGGACGCCTGACGCGGCCCGTACGTGTCGCCGTACCGTTCCCTCGCCCGCGGTGGCCAGGTCGTGGTGGAGTGCGACGCCGCCCGGCACCGCTTCCAGCAGGCGGTCGACGACCTGTGTGCGGGCATCGGTGTGCAGGCCGCCGACGATGACGACCGGCAGCCGGCCGTCCTTCCTCATCACCGGGCCTCGAATCGGCCGTGGCGGCGTTCGAAGCCCTCCACGCGGCCCGCGGTGTCGAGGACGCGCGCCGTACCGGTGGAGAGGGGATGCCTCGCCGAGGAGATGCCGGCGTCCACGACGGGACGGGCGCGGCCGTCCCCCCACTCGGTGCCGGCGTCGCCGGTGAGCGTCGAGCGGGCCGGGGGGACGGAGCCGGCGGCGTCGTCACGGAGGACGTCGGGACCGTGCGCGGGGTGGATACCGGGTTTCATGTGGGCTCCCTGGTGCGTGCGTGGGGGCGGTGGGCGGTGGGCGGTGGAGTGCGGGCGTCGCGGTCGGTGGCGTTCCGGTCAGCGTTCTTCTCGGAAGTCGACGTGACGGCGGGCGATCGGGTCGTACTTGCGCAGCACCAGGCGGTCCGGGTCGTTCCGGCGGTTCTTGCGGGTCACGTAGGTGTAGCCGGTTCCCGCGGTGGAGCGGAGCTTGATGACCGGGCGGAGTTCGTTGCGAGCCATGGCGGTACTATATGGGAATGGTTTCCATTATCGATAGCTACTCGGTCCCGGAGAGGTAGGTCGTCCCGTGTCCGCACACTGCCAACTGACCGGTGCGCAGCCGGTCTTCGGCAACCGCATCTCCCACTCGCACCGGCGCACCTCCCGCCGCTTCGATCCGAACATCCAGCGCAGGCGGTACTGGCTGCCCGGCGAGGGCCGCTATGTGCGCCTGACGCTGAGCGCCCGGGGGATCAAAATCGTCGATGCCATCGGTGTGGAGGCGGCTGTCGCCCGCATCCGTGCCCGGGGGGTGAAGGTCTGATGGCCAGGCGCAGCAAGATCGCGAAGAACGAGAAGCGCAAGGCCGTCGTCGCGCGGTACGCCGCCCGGCGTGCCGAACTGAAGGAGATCATCCGGCGTCCCGGCTCGACGGAGGCCGAGCGCGTCGCCGCCTTCGCCGAACTGCGCCGGCAGCCTCGGGACGCCAGCGCCACGCGGGTGCGCAACCGCGACAGCGTCGACGGCCGCCCCCGGGGCCACCTGCGCAAGTTCGGACTCTCCCGCATCCGGGTGCGCGAGCAGGCGCACGCCGGCTTCCTGCCCGGTGTCACCAAGTCCTCCTGGTGAGCACGGCACCTCCGCCCTGACGCGGGTGCCGTAAGGGCGCGGCTCCTGCCCGGAGCCGCGCCCCCACGGAAGGCGGCACCGCCACGCCCGAAGCGGCCGCCCCCCTTGTCGTCTGTACCCGGGATGCCGTACCGGGCGGTGACGAGGGCGGCGGCCCGGTGCCGGAAGGCGACCGCGGCCTCCTGGGGCCGGCCCTGCGCGCCCGAGCGCAATTGCGCGCTGCGAGGGGTTGCCCCGGGGTGCCGGCCGGGCTGGCGGACCGGCGGCCCGTGCGCTCAGGGGAAGTCGAAGGTGGCGACCACGGCGGCGTGGTCGGACTCCGGGTACTTGTCCTCCGTGGCGAAGGCGAGGGAGTCGTCGTGGAGAAGCTCGTTGTGGATCTCCGAGCCGCGGTAGTGGGCCAGGAGGTTGCGGGTGACGAGCATGTGGTCGAGCATCTGGCCGCGGCCGTGGTGGAGGTAGGTGTAACGGGCCTCACGGGGGATGGTGTGCTCGATGGGGACCAGGACCCGGGTGGCGAGGTCGCGGTTCCCGGTGTCCTCCACATTGCCGCAGATCGCCAGGATCGGGACTTCCAAGGGCTCGGCGTTGAAGTCACCGGCGACGATGATGCGCGCGTCCGGATCGTCGCCGAGGATCTGGTCGATGAGACGCCTGACTTCCAGGGCCTGGCTCATGCGCTTCATGGACGACAGGAAGCTGCCTTCGGCCCAGGCGTCGGCGGTGCGCCAGATACCCTTCCTGGGGTCGATCACCTGGCCGGGGATGTCGGTGGGGATCTTGGACTTCAGGTGCACGGTGATGACGTGCAGCAGGCGGCCGGGGTGGGTGTGGTCGATGTCGATCTGCGCGTGCAGGATGGGCCGCTCGATACCGATCGGGATGGGCTCCAGGTCGGCGGGCGCGGCGGTGAGCCGCTGGTAGCGGGGCTCGGCGACCAGCTCGTTCTTCAGCTGCTGGTGCTTGATGACGGGCAGGTGGGTGGCGATGACCACGTTGCGCTCGTCGAATACCGCGTCGTTCTCCGGCCTGGTGCTGATCAGGGCGGCCCCGTCGAGGTTGGTCCCCGCGAGCAGCTTCTTCAGCGCCAGCAGCGCACGAGGCTGGCCGGGGCTCTCCTGGCCGTGGACTTCCTGGAAGCAGGCGATATCGGCGCGCAGTCGCGTGATCTGCGGTTTCATCAGCGTGATGCGTTCATCCAGCGAGGGACGCGCGCCGGGCGCGGTCTCGTCGAGGTTCTCCAGGTTGAACGTGGCAATCCGGATCTGTGTCACAGGTGCCCCCAGGGCTCGCCATGGCCGAGGGGACATATGCTAATAAATCAGTCACGTATGGTGAGGTAAGCGGCTCGGCGAGCCGCCGGTCGCGCAGATCGCCAAGGGGTTCGCGGCACGCCTCGATGCGTAGACCCCCGCGCCGCCGTCCCGTGTGGGCGAGCTGACGTCGGCTCACCGCGAGGGCGACCCCGAGGCGTCGATCCGTTGGGGGAGGGCCCCACCGTGCTCCACCGGCCCGCTGCGCGGGCCCCGGCCGCCGAGGCGGGCGGGCGCCACGTGACACGGTGGCCCTTCCCGCTCTCTCCCGCTGAGATGGCAGTCGGCGCACAGGCCCGTCAGTTCGACGGTGTGCTCCACTGCGGCGAACCCGGTGTCGGCGGCGACGCGCGCGGCCCAGTCCTCGACGACATCCGAGTCCAGCGGACGACTGCGGCCGCAGCAGCGGCAGATCAGATAGTGGCGGTGCCCGTCGGCAGTCCGCAGGCGGTAGAGCCGCCCGCGCTCTCCCGGGAGCCTTCGGGTGCGGGAGGCGCCCTCCTGTGCCCCGTCCACGGCCCGCTCGTCGTGCACGACGTCCACCGCGCCCTCCACCTCGAGGTCGCGCAGCGCACGGTAGACGGTGGTCAGGCCGATCGGGTGGCCGTCGGCGACCAGCAGGGCATGCAACTCGCGGGCCGACACGAAGTCCTGGCCGCCCGCGAGCGCACGCAGGACCGCTCTTCGTTGCCGGGTTGTCCGACCGCCCACGGCACATCACCCCCAGGAGGACACCGCCGACTGGACCCTCCCAGCCTAGATGAAAATGAAACCCAAGTCCATAAAGGGGGGGTGCTTCGTCGGTGCGTTGGGCGTCGCGGCGCGGGCCGCGAGGCCTTGCCGTTCAGGCGGGTTGCGGGACCGCCCTCCTGGCCCCCCACCGCCGCGTCCGGTAGGCGCCCAGCAGCCGGCATGCCAGGTAGACGGCGAACGAGATCGTCGTGACATAGGGGCTGATGGGAATGCTGCTGCCGAGGGCCAGCAGGATGCCGCCCTCGATCGAGGCGACGGCGAAGACCATGCTGAGGATCGGCAGCAGCACGGGTGACGCGGTGACACGGGCGGCGGCCGCGGCGGGCGTGACGACGAGGGTGAGGACCAGCAACGCCCCGACGACCTGCACCGACAGGGCGACCGCGAGTCCGAGCACGAGCATGAACGCGACGGACAGCGTCCGCACCGGCACGCCGCGGGCCTCGGCGACCTCGGGATCGGCGCTGGCGAAGGCCAGCGGCCGCCAGATGACCGCGAGGGCGATGAGCACGACGCAGGACGTGCCGAGCAGCCAGGACATCTGGGGGGTGTCGACGGCCACGATCTGGCCGGTGAGGAGGCCGAACTTGTTGGCCGCGCGGCCCTTGTAGAGGGCGAGGAAGAGCACGCCCAGGCCGAGGCCGAACGGCATGATGATGCCGATCACCGAGTTGCGGTCCCGTGCGCGCGTGCCCAGGACGCCGATCGTGCAGGCCGCGATGAGCGAGCCGGCGATCGAGCCCACGACGACGTTCGCCCCCAGCAGCAGCGCCGCCGACGCGCCCGCGAAGGACAGCTCGCTGATGCCGTGCACCGCGAAGGGCAGGTCGCGCATGATGACGAAGACTCCGGCGAGGCCGCCGATCAGCCCGAGTGCGGCCCCGGCGATGAGGGAGTTGCGGACCAGCGCCAGGAGTTCGCCGTAGTTGTCGAAGCTGAAGATCTGGTGCCAGAACCCGTCGGCGAGGGTCATGGGCGGACTCCGTCGGTCTCGTGGGGATGGTGGGGTGGCGCGGTCGGCTCGTCGGGCGCCCCCACGACCACGACCCGGCCGTGCACACGGACGACGTCGACCTGCGTGCCGTACAGCTGGGACAGGGACGCGGAGGTCAGCACGTCCTCCGGGGCGCCGACCCGGTAGCCGCCCCGCGCCAGGTACAGCACGCGGTCCACCAGCCCGAGCACCGGGTTGATCTCGTGCGTCACGAAGACC
This sequence comes from Streptomyces sp. DSM 116793, assembly GCF_057320905.1. Taxonomy (NCBI): domain Bacteria; kingdom Bacillati; phylum Actinomycetota; class Actinomycetes; order Kitasatosporales; family Streptomycetaceae; genus Streptomyces; species Streptomyces sp. DSM 116793. The sequence continues at coordinate 8,037,928 of NZ_CM170494.1, forward strand.
ACCGCCGTGCCGTGGGAGCGGCGCCGGGCGTCCACCAGTTCGGTGACCGCCCGCTGGTGGTGCAGGTCCAAGGAGAGCAGCGGCTCGTCGCACAGCAGGATCCGCGGGTCGGTCGCCAGGGCCTGCCCGATGCGTACGCGCTGCCGTTCGCCACCGGACAGCAGTCCGACCGGGACGTCGGCGTACGCCGAGGCCCCGACCGACGCGAGGATCTCGTCCACCCGCCTGCGGACCGCGGCGGTGCGCGGCCGCGGTCCGAACCGGTGCCCGTCGATGCCGAACCGCACGAGGTCGCGGGCGCGCAGCATCGTCTGCGCGGACAGGGAGGACTGCTGCGGGACGTAGCCGATGTGCCGGCTCGCCTCGCGGGGCGGCCGGCCGAGGACGGTGAGCGTGCCGGCGGACAGCGGCTGCCGGCCCAGCAGGGCGCGTACCAGGCTGGACTTGCCGGAGCCGTTCGGCCCGAGCACGGCAAGGAACTCCCCGGGGCGCACGTCGAGTGCCAGATCGCGCCACACCGTGCGCTCGCCGTAGGACAGGGCCGCGTCGCGCACGCTGATCACCGCGTCGGTGTCGAGGCCGCGGGGTCCGGCCTCGACCGGGCGGGCCTGGCGCACGGCGGGCATGCCCGGCCGCCTCACTTGTCCAGCGCGCTCGCGAGCGCGTCGACGTTGTCCGTCATCCAGCCGAGGTAGTCCTTGCCCTGGGGGAGGGTCTCGGTCACCGGCACGACGGGGATGCCGGACGTCTTGGCGGCCTGCTCGACCTTCTCCGTCTGCTGGCCGGACGTCTGCTCGTTGTAGACGAGTGCCTTGACCTTCTTGGTGGTGAACAGCTCCAGGGTGTCCCGCAGGATGCTCGGGGAGACGTCGTCGCCCTCCTCGATGGCCTCACTGAAGTCGGCGGGGGTCATGTTGACCAGGCCGCTCGCCTGGAGCATGTAGAGCGGCACGGGCTCGGTGATGGCCACGCCGTCGCCGCCGTGGTCCTGCTTGATCCCGGCTTCCTTCTTCTCCAGCGGCTTGAGCTCCGCCTTGAAGGCCGCGGCGTTCTTGGTGAACGTGGCGGCGTCGCCGGGGTCGGCCTTGCCCAGGGCGGCGGCTATCCGGTCGGCGATCTTCGCCACGGAGGGGAAGTCGTACCAGACGTGCTCGTTGAGCTCGCCGCCCTTCGGCGCGGTCTTGCCGGAGACCTTGACCGCGTTGATCACCTCGGCGGAGGAGTTGCCGCTCTTCAGCATCCGGTCGATGAAGTCGTCGTAGCCGCCGCCGTTCTCGACGACGACCTTCGCCTTGGACAGCGCCAGCTGGTTCTGGGTGTCGGCCTCGTAGGAGTGCGGGTCCTGGTCGGGGTTGCTGATGATCGAGGTGACGTCGACCTTTCTGCCGCCTATCCGGCCGACGATGTCGCCGTAGACGTTCGTCGAGGCGACCACCGTGATCCTGGACGACGATGACGAGCCCGGCGAGGCGCTCCCGCCGCCTGAGGAGTCCGACGAACTGCCGCAGCCTGCCAGCAGAGCAAGAGACGCGCCGGTGATCAGCGCCAGGCGGCGGGACGGGTACGGGGGCATGGCTCCTCCAGGACGGGTTGGAACGGGTCTTCGCGTCTTCGCGAGAGGGGATCGACCGGGGTGACCCGGGCGGGCACCACGCTAGATGGAAATGAATGTCAAGACCATACCTGGTGTGGGATGAGATGAAAATCGTTGCCGATTGTTGATGTGCCGGGCCATGCGGCGATGTGTCCTGGGCCGGTGCCGACCTGCGACGGCCAGGTCAAGGGTCAGCCGGAGGCGGGACGTGGCGCGGTCGGGCCGCGCCGGGTCGGTGGCCGCGCCGCCGATGCAGAGCAGTACCGGGTCCCCGGCGGGAATGGTCACGCCGGCCACCTGCACGTCCCTCAGGGCATATCCGGAAGATCTCTCGGCCCCCTGTGTACACGACAGGGGCGAAGGCGGCGTTCACGCTCTCGGTGACATGGCCGATACCGGTTTGGACCCGTCCGGAGGTCTCCGGGGCAGACTGCGCCGTGCGACTCGTCCGGATCGCCGTGGGACACCCCGGGCCGGCGCTCAGGCCGACGCGGTGCCGTCGGGGAGCCAGTTGCCGTGAAAGCCGTACGGTACCCGCCACGGCAGGTGGATCGCGGCAACCGGATCCGCGTCGAGGCGGGCCGAGTCGAGGATCACGAGGTCGCTGCGGTCATGGGCGGCGTCGTAGACGTAGGTCATCAGCCAGCCCTCGCCGGCCGGATCGCCGGCGCGGGCGACGAACGACGCCTCGCCCGGCGTGCGCCCGGACGCGAACTCGTGCACCGCCCGACCCGAGGCGCCGTGCAGCGCATACCGGACGATGGCCGCGCGGCGCCCCGAGTGCGCGGGCGCCATGTCCGTGACGTGACCGTGGGCCACCGGCCGTCCGGCGAACCGGTCGTCGATCCTCGGGAACTCACAGGGGCGGTCGTCGATCTGTTCCTCGCGCACGGTTCCGGCGACCGGATCGACGGTCCACCGCCACAGCACGGCATCGGGGTCCGCGTGGCCGTCCCACCACAGATGGGGATAGCGGACCACGTGGACGACGATCCGTCCGGCGCCGTCCTCATGGGCGTTGAGCGTGTGGAAGACATAGCAGGGCGCGATGTCGAACCAGCGGACGGGGGAGTGCGGATCGTCGCGCCGCAGGAGGCCGAGCCGGGCGCCGTAGCCCGGGTCGAAGCCGTAGGGCATGCCGCCTCGCCCGGCCTTGCCGGGGTCGAAGACCACCGGGAGATCCATGAAGACGACATGGCGGCCGGTCAGCGCGAAGTCGTGCATCATCGTGGGCTTGGGGACGTCGACGGGGCGGCTGACCGCCAGGTTTCCTCCGGCGTCGGCGCGGTGGTAGGTGACATAGGGCGGTGTGAGGCTGCCGTAGCCGAAGAAGTGCAACTCACCGGTCTCCGGGCACGCCTTCGGATGGGCCGTCATGGAGGTGGACAGCCGACCGCCGAAGTCGTAGGGCCCGATCGTGTCGAGACCGTCCGCCGTGCAGGCGATCTCGTACGGCAGGGACGACTCCACGAGGGCGAACGAGCGGCCGGCGTGGTGCACGACGTGCGTGTTGGCCTGCCCGGCCGTGATGTCCCGGCTCCCGTCGGGGCCGTAGACCCGGGAGCCGTCGGTGAAGGACTTGGTGCGCACCCAGCGGTTGCGGTACCAGGCGGCGCGTCCGCCGTCCAGGCGCACTCCGTGGAGCATTCCCTCGCCGGTGAACCAGTGGTCGGAGGGCGTGCGCGGATTGGGGCCGTTGCGCAGATAGCAGCCGGTGAGTTCGGGCGGAATGCTGCCGGTGACCGGGAGGTCGTGGGCCGTGCGCTCGGCCTCGACGGGGGCGTGGTTGCCGCGGAGGTGGAACGGCGCGGGCGGAGGACCGGTGGGGGTCACGCGACGGCTCCCTGCTGTGCCTTGATGTGCCGGGTCATGTGCCGGGTCGATCCCTTGGGCGAGAGGCGGTGGGCGACTCGCCGAGCCAACATTCCTATTGTGACCTGTCTAAGGTAGAAGCTTTGCTGGTGACGTGTCAATAGTGGAATATCGGGCCCGCCGTGGAGCGGTCGGCGCGGCCGTTCGCTCCGGGCGCCTGCCGGGGCAGTCGAGGGGCGCGCCGGACGCCCCCGCGGATGACCGTGCTTCCGCGGGTCGCTGTAAGCGCGTTGTAACTTCACGTATTCGGCCTCTTACGTGGTGTGAGAACCGTCCGCAGGGCCGGCCGCCGACGTGGCCGCACAGGCCGGGCCCTGTGCTTCGACGCGCGGGAGAGACATGGACCACACCACCAGGGAGGACGGTCCGGCAGACTTCACCGTCGAGCCGTACACCGCCAACTGCCACACGATCTACGCCCGAGCCGACCACGCCCTGATCGGCGTGAGCCCCGGCAACGGCTACTTCAGCCACGAACGCCTGAAACGGTTGCTGCGCTGGGCCGACGGCGTCTTCGCCCGCGTGGACGCGATCGTCGCCGACAGCGCACTCGTCCACACGTTCACCGCGCTGGGCGCACCGCCCGAGCAGGCGGACCTGCGGGCCCGGCGCGCCACACGCCAGACCTGCCGCCGCATCGCGCGGGCCTGGCAGGCCAGCGGCGCCCCGGCGGAGCGGCACCACGTCCGCACCCTGTCCGAGTTCACCGACCACCCGCGGTACCGGGAACTCCTCGCCCGCTGCGAGCAGGCGATCGCCCGTGACCCGGCGGTCCGCAAGGTCTTCCACGAGGCCACCGAGGCGGCGCTGACGTCGCAGCTGAGGGCCAGGTCCCAAGCGCCGGACCAGGCCGTTCCCACGCAGGCCCAGATCGAGGAGGGTATGCGGTACCTGATCGCCGAGATGCCACTGGTCACGGACACACCGGGCATCCTGGGGGTGCCGTCGTCGGTGCACGTGTACCACCGCGTGCTCCCCCTCACCCCGTTGGGCTTCGGGAGCCTGTTCGCCTCGCCCCATCAGGCGTTCGCCGTCGTCCGGCCCCGTCCGGAGGCGGAGCCGTCGCCCGCGGCGGACACCCCCGCCGGAAAGGAGAAGCGGCCGTGACCGAACCGTCCGACGGGACACTCGCCGACGGACCGGCCCCTGCCTTCCCCTTCGACGACTGGGGGCAGGACCTCTCCCCGCGCTACGCGCACCTGCGTGCCGCACCCGCGCCCCTGCATCCGGTCGTCACCGTGACCGGCGACCGCGTGTGGCTGGCCACCCGCTACGACGTCGTGCGCAGGCTGCTCGCCGACCCCCGGATGAGCATGTCGGCCGCTCTGGAACCGGACGCACCACGCCAGGAACCGGTCCCGCTGCGTGCCGAGGGCGGCAGCGGTGACTCCGTGACGAGGCTGCGGGAAGCCGGACTGCACAAGCTGATGGCCGACGGCCTCGGACTGCGCGCCGTACGCCAGCACGAGGAATGGACGCGCCGGCGGACCGGGGACATCATGGCGGACCTGATCGCCCACGGCCCGCCCGCCGACCTCTACCCCGCCTTCGCGGTACGCCTGCCGTTCGCCGTGGTCTGCCGCGTGCTGCTCGGCCCGCTCGACGCGGACGCGCGGGCACGGCTGGACAGGTGGTGCGACACGATCCTCACCTGGCGGGGCCACACGCGCGAGGAGCAGGCCTCCGCGGTCAACGCCGTGCACCGGTTCTTCCTGGATCACCTGCCGCACCTCTGCGACGCCCCCGGCGAGCACCTGATCAAGCGCCTGGCGCGCGCCGACGGCGACGGCCGCCTCCGCCGGGACGACCTGGCCGAACTCGCCACCTCCTTCTTCGTGGCCGGCTACCGCACGTCGTCCAGCTTCCTGGCCAACGCCCTGGTCACGCTGGCGCGGCACCCTCGGGCGCTGGCCGCGCTGCGTGCGGACCCCGCGCTCGTGCCGGCGGCCGTGGAGGAACTGCTGCGTTACACCCCCATGGCCACCGGCGGCGCGAAACGCGTGGCGACCGGCGACGTGGAGATCGACGGCATGACCGTCAGGGCCGGGGAGTGCGTCCTCCTGGCCCTGGAATCCGCCAATCACGACCCGTCCGCCTTCCCCGATCCGGACAGCTTCGTCCCGACCCGCGCGGACGGCCCCCACCTCGGCTTCAGCCACGGCAAGCACCACTGCCCCGGCAACCGTCTGGCGCGGATGCAACTGGGCGCGGTGGTAGGGGTGCTGACGGGCGAGTCCGCTCCCGAATGGCGGCTCGCGGTGCCCCCTGACCGGGTGCGGTGGCGGCGGGATGTGGCCTTCCGCATTCCCGAGGGTGTGCCGGTCACGTGGTGAGGCGGTGACCGGGCGAGCAGCAGGTCCCCCGGTCACCGCCCTGCCCCTGCGCCTGGAGGCCGCCGGCCTGGTCCACCGTGAGCGGCGCCACGACGACGAACGCTCCATCGCCGTACACCTCACCCGGGCCGGTGCGGAACTCCGGGAGGGGGCCCGCGGTGTCCCCGTGGCCATCGGCGAGGCCATGGGCCTGACCCCCGAGCAGCACGCCACCGCCCTGCGTCTGCTCCGCCTGCTCACCGCCGGCGTCGCCCGGGCGAATGACACCCGTCCGTCCTCGGGGGTCGGACACTCCTGAAAGTCTCACGGGGTGGGCGGGGTGGGCCCGCTCCTGAGAGTTCCGCGGGCCGTGCCGGTCGTGCCGCGAAGAATTCACTCATTCCGCGCCTGAGGTGCCGGAATCCACGCCGTGGCCCTGCTCCGCGGTGACGGGACGTGAATGCCGTGGCCGTCGCTGAGGCGGCTTTCCGGTAGCAAGTGTGCAGGTAGACTGGCCGCATGGCTATGACGATCGCGTACCAGGGTGAGCCGGGATCCAACTCGGCTACCGCATGCGAGGATATGTACGCGGACAGTGTTCAAATTCCTTGCGAGACCTTCAATGACGCCCTGGACGCGGTGAAGCGTGGTGTGGCGGACGCGGCAGTCATTCCGGTCGACAATTCGATCGCGGGTCGCGTGGCGGATGTGCACCACCTTCTGCCGAATTCTGGTCTGACTATCGTGGCCGAGTATTTCCTGCCCATCCATTTCGACCTGATGGCACTTCCGGGCACCACCGTCGACGGTATTCGCAGCGTCCGTAGCCATGTGCACGCACTGGCCCAGTGCAGGAAGATCATCGGCGCCCACGACTGGAAGGCGGTCGTGGCCGCCGACACAGCGGGCGCGGCCCGCGAGGTCGCGGAGTACGGCGATCCGGCTGAGGCCGCCCTGGCGCCGCCGGCCGCGGCGGGTCTGCACGGCCTGTCGATCCTCGCGTCCGGAGTCGAGGACGACCCGGACAACACCACCCGGTTCCTCGTCCTGAAGGCGAAGGCACCGGATTTCCCGTGGACCGGGCAGAAGACGGTGACCACGCTCTTCTTCGAGGTCAGGAACATTCCCTCGTCGCTCTACAAGGTGTTGGGTGGATTCGCCAGCAACGGCGTCAACCTCACCAAGATCGAGAGCTATCAGGCCCCGAATTTCCAGGCGACCATGTTCTATGTGGACATCGAGGGGCACCCCGAGGAGGCGCACGTGGCGCTGGCTCTCGAAGAGATGCGGTTCTTCTCGACCCGGGTCAGGACGCTGGGCGTGTATCCCGCCCATTCCTATCGCCTCCAGAGGCGCTGACCTCCGGCCGGCGGGCGCCGGGGCGCCCGTCCGCGCCTCACGGGGAGAGCCGGACGGGCGCCTCGGCCGGCCCGTGGATCAGGTGTGCAGCTGCCACTTCTGGTTGGCCGTGCCCGTGCAGGTCCACAACTGGACCTTCGTCCCGTCGGCCGACGACATGTCCGTCACGTCCAGGCACTTGTCGGCCCCGGCGTTGACCAGGTCACCGGCCGGCTCCAGGCGCCACTGCTGGGCGCCGGTGCCGTTGCAGTCGTACAGCTGGACCTTGGCCCCGTCCGCGGTCGAGGCGGCGGCGACGTCCAGGCACTTGCCGAGTGCCTGCACCGAACCGTCGGCCTTCAGGGTCCACCGCTGTGCCGCGGAGCCGTTGCAGGTGTAGATCTGGACGGCCGTTCCGTTGGCCGTCGAGCCGCCGGCGACGTCCAGGCACTTGCCGCCGAGACCCGTGAGGGTGCCCGACCTGTCGGAGCCGCCACTCTGGGTGCCCGCCCAGGTGAACGTCGCGGAGGTCCTGCCCGGCAGCGAGTAGCCGAACGACTCGCCGCCCCAGACGACCTTGATCTGCTGGGCCGACGTGGACGGGTTGTAGGCGATGAGCGCCTTGCCGCCGTCGGGGTTCTGCCAGGCGACGTTGGGGACGGCGCTGGAGGCGGTCGAGGCGATGCGCCGGGCCCCGGGCCGCACGAACTTGGTGACGTGGCCCATCGTGTAGTACTCGACCGTGTAGTCGACCTGGCCGCTGCGGCTGTCGCCGTTGTGCACGGTGATCAGGCCGGTGCAGGTGCCGCAGCCCCCGTTGTGCGGGCCCATGTTCTGGTCGACGGCGAGGCTCCACTTGACCCAGCTCTGGCCCCAGTTGCGGAAGTAGTCGACCAGGTTGGTCATGTCCTCCTTCTGCTGGTCCGCGATCCAGGTGCCGCCGGAGTGCTCGGTGTCGAAGGCGGGGACGTCCGGGTACTGGTCGTGGACCGTCGTCTGCGTGTCGATGTGGCCGGTGTAGCCGTGGTAGGCGATGCCCCCGAAGTTCGGGTCGTCACGGATCGCGGCGTCGTCCACGGTCGGCTGCGCGTACCCGGCGTACGAGTCGGGGTTCCAGTCGAGGGCGAGGACCTTGGTCTTCAGGTTCGCGTTGTGCAGCGCCGGCAGGAGGTTGTTCTTGGCGAAGTACGCGAGCCCCGAGCCGTTCCACTGCATGGACGGGTAACCGCCGCAGCAGGTCGGCTCGTTCTGCTCCGAGACGTAGTCGATGGGCACTCCGGCGCTCTGGTACGCCTGGATGTACTTCACGAAGTACTGGGCGTAGGCGCCGTAGTACTGGGACTCCAGCCAGCCCTGGTCATAGCTGTCGTTGTCCTTCATCCACGGCGGTGCGGTCCACGGCGAGGCCATGACCTTGAGGGCCGGGTTGAGCTGCTTGGCCTGCCTGGTCAGCGGCAGCACGTCGGCCTGGTCGTGGGCGATGCTGAAGTTCGTGAGGCCGGGGTCGGTCTGGCCCGCCGGCACGTCGTCGAAGGTGTAGCTGTACCGGGCCAGATCGGAGGCGCCCATCGGGTTGCGCAGAAAGCTCATGCCGATGCCGGAGGTCGGCGAGAACAGCTTGTTCATGACGTCGGTGCGGGTGGCCTGGGACAGCGCCCCGCTGCTGTTCATCAGCCACGCCGCGGTGTCCGTGAAGGACGCTCCCGCGCCGCTGAACTCCTGGTACTTGGTGTTCTCGTCGACGGTGAGGGTGGTCCCCGCGCCGCCGCTGCCGGCCTGGAAGGCGATGGGGGTCTGGTCCTGGAGGCCACGGGTGACATGCCGGCCCCCCGCGTCGTCCGTGGTGGTCAGGGCGATGTGCACCTGTTCGCCCGCGGCCTGTGCGGTGCCTGCGGCCACCTGCGTCAGGACCGTGACACCGAGGACGCCGACCAGTGCGAATCTCGTGCAACGACGCAGGAGGCCAGTGGATCTCGCCATAGAGTGCTGCCCTTCTCGTGCCCGGTGGTGGGAGGGCGGCCGTGGGGCCGCGGCGAGAGTGAACTGCCCCCGGAACATCCCGTCAAGAGGCCACATGTGCGGCAAACACCGCCGTACCCCGGATGACCTGCGGTGATACCCTTCGCTAAAAGTCCGTACCATTGCCGGTCGGGGGCCCGGGACGGGCGCGGGTGCGGTACCGGGGGTCATCCTCGTGCGGGGCCGGCGGACGGAGCGTCCTCCTCGGACGCCGCCCGCCCCCGCGACCCCGCCCCGCACTCCGCGCGCGCCGCACCCAGCCGGCCCTGCCACCGGGTGTACAGCGTGTGCGGCACGCCGAGGAGGTCCAGCACCTTGCCCGCGACGAAGTCGGTCAACTGCTGGACGTCACGGGCGCCCGCGTAGAAACCCGGCGAGGCCGGCAGCACCACCGCTCCCTCCCCGGCCAGGTCGGCCAGCTGCTGAAGGGTGACGCGGCGCAGCGGTGCCTCCCGCGGCACCAGGACGAGCGTCCTGCGTTCCTTGAGGGTCACGTCGGCCGCCCGCTGGATCAGGTCCTTGCTCATGCCGGTGGCGATGCCGGCGACGGCGGCCGTCGTCGCCGGCACGATGACCATGCCGCGGGTGGGGTAGCTGCCGATGGCGGGCCCCGCGGCGAAGTCGTTCTCCCTCCACACCACCATGTCGCCGGGGTCACGGCCGACGAAGGCCTTGACGTCCGCGTGCCACCGCGCCTCGCGGAAGGTCAGCCCGGTCTCGTCGAGCAGGGTCAGCCGGGCCGCCTTGCTGACGACGAGGTCGACCGCCTCACCGGCGTCGAGCATCCCCCGCAGGACGGCCGCCGCGTACGGGGTGCCGCTCGCGCCGGTGATGCCGACGACCCACGGCGTCCTGGGTGTGGTTGGCTGGTGAACCATGACGGCCCCTTTCCGGGATGGCGACGAGGTGGTGCACAGGCATGGCGGTGGGCGGACCGGCCGGCCCGGCGGCCGAGGCCGGCAGGGCCGGCCTGACGGCGGGCGAGCGGGAGATCCTGCGGGTACTCGGCCGGTCGCAGGAGCTGGACAGCGTCGGCGACGCGATCCTCGTCTCGATCGGCGCCGAGATCATCGAGGGCCGGCTCAAGCCGGGCGACGACCTGAACTCGGTGGAGCTGGCACGGCGGTTCCACAGCAGCCGTACGCCCGTGCGCGAGGCGCTGGCGACGCTCGAACGCGAGGGCCTGGTCGAGATCGCCGCCCGCAAGCGGCCCCGGGTGCGTGCCCTCGGCATCGAGGAGATCCGCGAGATATACGAGCTGCGCGGCGAGCTGTACGGGCTGGTGAGCCGGCGCATCGTCCAGCACTGCACGGAGGCGCAGCTGGACGAACTGGCCGCGGTCCAGGCGGCGATGGAGGCCGTCGCCGCCCAGCGCGACCTGGACGGGTACTTCTGGCTCAATGTGGAGTTCCGCAACACGGAGGCACGGCTCGCTGCGAACGAGACGGTGCGGGGTGTCCTCGACTCGGTCGGCATCAGGACCCTCCAGCTGCGCCACCTGAGCCTGTCGCTGCCCGGCCGCCTGGAGACGTCCGTCGCCGACCACCAGCGGCTGATGCGGGCGTACCGGGACCGGGAGCCGGAGCTGGCCTCGGCCCTCACACGGTCCATCGTGCGCCGGGGTCTCGCGGCGGTGGAGCGCTCGGGCTGGACGGGGTTTCCCGACTGACGCCGCCGGGAAGGAAGGCCCCCGCCCCGAGCACCGCCGCCCGTCCCTCGTCGTCCGGCTTCACCGCGTCGAGCGCGTCGACGGGCCGGTCGCTGCGCATCGGGAAGGGATAGTCGCTGCCGAGCAGCACGCGCCCGGCACCGGCGAAGTCCATCAGGTGGCGCAGCGCGTCGTCGTCGTGCAGCACGGTGTCGAAGAACAGCTGCCCGAGCAGGTCGCGCGGGCTGCGCGCGCCCTTGGCGCGGAACTGCAAAGGCGCCGCGGTGAAGCCGCGCTGTAGCCGGCCGATCTGGTACGGCACGAACCCGCCGCCGTGCACCAGCAGCACTCGCAGCCCGGGACGCCGCTCCAGGACACCGCCGAGCATCAGGGCCGCCGCCGCGAACGTCGTCTCCGAGGGGTTGCCGACCAGGATGTGCAGGAACAGCCGTCGACTGCGCTCGGGCACGTCGAGCTCGGCCGGGTGCACGATCACCGGAACGCCGAGCTCTTCGGCGGCGTCCCAGAACGGGCCCAGCGACTCGTCGTCCAGGCCGAGGTCGTTCACCCGGGCGCCGATCTGCACGGCCACATGGCCGAGTTCGGTGACCGCACGGCGCAGCTCCGCCACCGCGTGGCCGGGGTGCTGGAGGGGCACGGCCGCGGCGACCAGGAACCGGTCGTTCGCGGCGCGCAGTTCGGCCGCGGAGTCGTTCTGCACCCGGGCCAGCCACAGGCCGTCCTCGGGCGGCAGCTCGTATCCGGCGAGGTCCATCCAGGGGGCGACCAGCTGCACGTCCACACCGGCCGCGTCCATCCAGGCCAGCCGGGCCGGCACATCGCTCAGCTGGGGGAGCAGCGGCAGTCCACTGGGCCGGCCGGCCACTTCGACGCGGGTGACGGGCTTGCCCGCCACCTGATTGGTGAGGAGACGGACCCGGTGTGCGGCCCCCTCGTCACGGATCCGCTCGATGGCGTGGGCGCCGACGTGGTGGGCGTGGGTGTCGACGACGACCGGCCCGCTCATGCGTGTTCTCCGACGGTGTCGGCGGCCGCCGCACGGTCGAGCAGCGCGGTGAGCGCCTCGTCCACGACGGCCGGGTTCTCCAGGGGGGTCAGGTGCCGCGTGCCGGGCACCACGACGGCGGGGCCGTCGCCGATCAGCTCGGCGAGGTCCCGCGCCATCCCGGGCGGGGTCGCCTTGTCGTCCTCGCCGACGAGGACGGCCGCCGGGTGCGCGATGGTGCGGACCTGCTCGCGCAGGTCGGCGGAGCCGAGCATGGCGCAGGTGGCCTCGTAGCAGTCCAGGTCGTTCGCGGTGAAGACGTCGGTCAGGTGGGCCATCAGCTCCGGCCGCGCCTCGCGGAAGGCGTCGCCGAACCAGCGGGTGAGCTGGAACGGGATCAGCGACCGAAGGCCCTTCGTCCGTGCGGCGGTGGCCCGTGCCGCCCAGTCGTCGGGCGCCGTGGGTCCGTACCAGGCGGTGGTGTCGATGAAGAGGGCGCCGCGGGTGCGTCGCGGATGGGCGGCGGCGAAGGCCTGGGCGACACAGCCGCCCATGGAGCAGCCGGCCACCAGGGCGTCCTGCCAGCCGAGGTGGTCCAGCAGGTCCGCGAGGTCGTCGGCGAACTGGGCCGTGGAGTAAGGACCCTTGGGCCGACCCGAGCGGCCGTGGCCCCGGCAGTCGTACGTCACCATCTCGGCCCGGCCCGCGAGCCGGTCCGTGACCGCGGACCACAGGGACCGGTCGAGGGCGAGACTGTGCACGAAGGCGATCCGCGGCGCCCCGCTCCTGGCCGGGTGCAGGGTGTACGACAGGGGGACGCCGTCCCGCGTGCTCGCCTGCCCCTGGAGGGCTGTGGCGGTCATAGGTCTCCTTCCGGGGTGGACGGTGCCGGGCGGCCGGTGGCGGCCCGGGCGCGGTCGATGGCGGTGGTCAGGGCGCGCCGGGAGAACTCGGCGATCATGCGGGTCTTGTACGCCGCGGTGCCCTTCACGTCGCCGTACGGCGTCGTGGACGCCGCGGCGCGGGTGGCGGCCTCCTCGACGAGGGCCCGGTCGGCGCGGTGGCCCGCCAGTTCGGCGAGGTCGACGGCGACCGGGCCGCCGGCCACCGAGCCGACCGCGAGCGAGAGACGTTCCGCGGTGCCGTCCGCGTCCAGGGTGACGACCGCGGCGACGTTCACACAGGCGTACTCCCACACGCCGCGGACGAGGAACTTCTCGTACGCCGAGCCCGTGCCGGCGGCGGGCAGGGGGAGCCGGACGTGCTCGATCAGTTCGTCGGGGCGCAGCCGGCCGAGCTCCGTGAGCGCGAGGGTCCTGCTCAGCCGCGCGCTGCGCACCGCGAGGGTCGCGCCGATGGCGGTGAGCGCGACCGGCGGATCGTGGCTGTCGTCGCGGGCGGCGATGTTGCCGCCGAGCGTGACCATCCGCCGGATCCGGCCGGTCGCCACGGAGCCGGCCGCCTCGCTCAGGACCGGCCAGGCGCGGGCCAGCCGGCCGTCGGCGGCGCAGGCGTCGAGCCGGACACCCGCACCGACGGTCAGGTGGTCGTGGTGCCGGGCGATGCCGGAGAGTTCGGGCAGCGCCGCCACCGATACCAGCGCCGGCGCCGGGGGCAGTCGGTCGTGGCGGCGCAGGGCGTGACCGACGCCGCCGGCGAGGACGGCCGCACCGCCGTCGGCGATCAGCCGCAGCGCCTCGTCGAGCGACCGGGGCGTGAGCAGGGCCACGGGCCCGGCGGGGGCGCCGGCCGGCAGCGGCCCGGAGTCGAGGACGGTCACAGGAGGTCCCCCTGTTCGTCGGTGCGGTCGGTGGCGCGCCCCTGCGGGGCGACCGGGCCGGGGCCGGTGGCGCCGTGCTCCGCGGTGACCCGCCCGGGGCCGGTGGCGCGGTGCCGCGCGGTGACCCCGCCGGGGTCGGCGGCTCCGGGCTCGCCGGGCCGCATGCCCCAGTAGATCTTCTCCGCGGTGATGGGCAGCTCGTGGACGCGGACGCCGACCGCGTCGGCCACCGCACTGGCGATGATCGACGGCACCGGGTCCAGGGCGATCTCCCCGACGCCCTTCGCACCGAACGGACCCGTCGGCTCGTAGGAGTCGGCGAACTCGATGTGCAGCTTCGGCATGACGCCCGCCGTCGGCAGCTTGTAGTCGGAGAAGTTCGGCCGCGTCGGTGCGCCCCGCCGCCAGTCGAACCGCTCCGTGAGGGCCATCCCGAGGCCCTGTGCGATGGCGCCTTCGACCTGGCCCTCGGCGAGTGGTGGATTGAGGACGGTGCCGCAGTCGACGACCGCGGCCAGTTCCAGGACCCGCACGGCGCCGGTCGCCTCGTCGACCTCGACCTCGGCGGCCTCGGCGACGAAGTTGTAGGCGCCGGACTCGTTGCCGTAGCGGCTCTGGTCGGGGAACTCCGAGGGGTTGTCGAACGAGCCGACGCCGACGATCGGCTCGCCGTCCGGCCGGTACAGCTCCGCCCGCACGATCACGCCGACCGGCGCGCTCACCGGCCCCTCGCCGCCGGATCCGGCAGGGCCGTGCACGACGCCGTCCTCGACCCAGAGCTGTGCGGCCGGCCGGCCGAGCTGGCGCGCGGCGGCTTCCAGCAGCCTGGTGCAGGCCTGCTCGGCGGCCCGCTTGACGGCGTTGCCCGCCACGTAGGTGACCCGGCTCGCCAGCGCGCCCAGCGCATGGGTCGCGAGGTCCGTGTCCGGGCGCGTCACGGAGACGTCGGCGACGGGCATGCCGAGTTCGGCCGCCGTGATCTGGGCGAGGGTGGTGCGGGCGCCGGTACCGATCTCGCCCTCGCCGACGATGACGGTGGCGCGGCCGTCCTCGGTGAGTCGCACGATCGCGGAGCTGCCGTCGTAGTCGCCGAAGCTGCGGCGGCCCGAGACATGGACGCTGACGCCCATCGCGAGACCCCTGCCCGGTGTGCGCTCGGCCCGCTTGGCCTCCCAGCCGATGGCCTTGGCGGCCTTGCTGATGCACTGCTTCAGCTCGCAACTGCTGATCTTGTGGTTGTGCGGTGAGACGCTGCCGGACTCGACGGCGTTCAGCAGGAACAGGTCAGGCACCTCGATGCCCAGCTTCTCGGCCGCGAGGTCCCAGGCCTGGCCGACGGCCCAGTCCGCGGAGGGGTTGCCGAAGCCGCGGAACGCGCCGGTCGGTTCCAGGTTGGTGTAGACGAGCCGGGAACGGGCGCGCACGGCCCGGTACTTGAAGAGCGCGTCATGGCGCACCGTCGCGGCGCCGAGGACGGCCTGGGCCTTGCCGGTGTAGGCGCCGTTGTCGGCGATGACCTCGATGTCCTTGGCGGTGACAAGCCCGTCCCGGGTGAAGCCCAGGCGGACCGTGTACCGCATCGGGATGCGCGGGCGGCTCGCGAGGAACTCCTCCTCGCGGGTGTTGACCAGCTGCACGGGACGGCCTGCCTTGCGGGCGAGGATGGCGCAGATGACGGATGTGTTGTCGTCGCCGGACTTGCCGCCGAAGCCGCCGCCCACCTCCGTCTGCACCACCCGCACCGCCCGCAGCGGCAGCCCGAGCGCGGTCGCGTACCGCTGCCGGGCGAGGAACGGCGTCTGCGTGTTCACCCACAGGCTGACCCGGTCCCGGGTCCACTCCGCGGTGCAGCCGATGGTCTCGATCGAGCCGTGCCACTGGCGGGCGCTCTGCCAGGTGCCCTCCACCACGACGTCGCTGCGGTCGAACCAGGCGTCCGCGCCGCCGCGGTCGAAGCCGAACTCGTGGGCGATGTTGCCGGGTGCGTCGTCGTGGACCAGCGGTGCGCCGTCGGCGAGCGCCTCGTCGAGGGTGAGCACGGCGGGCAGCACCTCGTACTCGACGCGGATCAGTTCCGCGGCGCGGCGGGCGGTCTCCAGGTCGCGGGCGGCCACCGCGGCGACCTCGTCGCCGACGTAGCGGACGCGGTCGATGGCGAGCGGATACAGATCGGGCCGGAAGGCGCCCCATTTGACCGCCGCCGTGTCCGCACCGGTGATGACGGCGTGCACCCCGGGCAGTCGCTCGGCGCGTGCGGTGTCCACCGACACGATGCGGGCGGCGGCGTGCGGCGAGCGGACGACGGCGCCGTACAGCATGCGCGGCAGCCGGCTGTCCCCGGCGTACACCGCGCGCCCGGTGACCTTCTCCACGGCGTCGAGGCGTTCGACCGGGCTGCCGATGAGCGGGGGCAGCACGGACCGGCCCAGGTCGAGCCCGCCGGCGGGGAGTTCGGCGGTGGACATCAGCGTTCCTCCTCGGTGGCGGCCTTGTGCAGGGCGACGGCCTCGCGCGCGGAGTCGAGGATCTTCACATAGCCGGTGCAGCGGCAGTAGTTGCCGTCGACGGTGCGCCGTATCTCCTCCTCGCCCGGGTCGGGGTCCGCGTCGAGCAGGGCGCGCAGCGCCATGACGTGGCCGGGTGTGCAGAAGCCGCACTGGAGCCCGGCCCGCGCGACGAAGGCGCTCTGCACCGGGTCCAGGCCGTCCGGCCCGCCGAGGTCCTCGATGGTGCGCACGTCGCGGCCTTCGAGCAGGCCCACCATCTGCAGGCAGGACGGAACGGCCGCGCCGTCCACGATGACCGTGCAGGCCCCGCAGTAGCCGATCGCGCAGCCCGACTTGGTGCCGGTGAGGAACAGGTCGTGCCGGAGGACGTCGAGCAGGGGAGTGGTCGGGTCCTTAACGTGGATCTCCACGTCCTCCTGGTTGAGACGGAAACGCACGGGGGCGGCCATGGACCTCCTTGCCTCGGTTTCGCTTGCCGTGGTGCCGGCCGGGGTGGCGGGGGCGGCGTCGGTCATCGTTCTTCTCCCGTCCATCCGGAGCGCTCGATCGCCGCGTATCCGGCCCGCACCAGGGACTGGGTGAGGGCGGAGGCGAGGTCGGCGTCCCGGTCCTCGTAGGCCTGGAGCAGACGCGCGTGGTCGCGTACGGAGGGTTCGAGCCGGCCCGGCTGGGCGAGGCTCAGGTGGCGCAGTTGCAGGGCCCGCAGGCCCAGCGAGTCGAGCACGCGGCGCAGGGTGGCGTCGCGGGCGATGTCCGCCTCGGTGGTCCGGAACTGCACATTGACCCAGAAGTAGCGGTCGACGTCGTCGTCGGCCGCGGCGTCCTCCAGGGCACGCTGGTGGCCGCGGAGCGTCTCCAGGTCGGCCTCGGTCGCCCGCGCCACGACGGCCCGGCTGACCAGTGAGTACAGCTCGGCCCGCAGGTTGTACAGCTCCCTGACCTCGCGCAGCAGCAGCCGGGCCACGCGCGGCCGGCGCCGTGCGGTGATCTCGACGAAGCCCTCCCGCTCCAGCACGAGCAGCGCCTCGCGCACCGGGGTCCTGCTGCTGTGGAACGACCGGGCGAGCTCGACCGAGTTGAGGTCGTCGCCCGGTGACAGGCGGCCCTCGATGATCTCGGTGGCCACCGCGAGCGCTATCTCGTCGGCGATGCTGGGGACGGAGGGGCCCCGGCCGAACGCCCGGCTGAGTTCCAGCCTGCCGACGCTCTCGCCCATCGGGGGGCGGCCGGTGCCGGGCGGCGGATGCTGCCCGCTCGGCCAGGGTGGTGCCGTCCGGGCCGTCACCATGCGCCGCCCAGCACGTCGGGCCAGCGCCGGGTGACCCTGTCCAGCAGCTCCCTGCTGGCCTCGGCGACGGCCGGGAACTGCCCGAGACGGGTCCACGGCCGGCAGGCGTCGATCACCGCACGGGTGTTGAACGGCGGCATGTCCCGCTCCCGCAGCGGGTCCACCCGGCTGCCCCAGGTGCGGCGCATCGTCTCGATGTCGTCGGCGGGGTCGGTGCGGGTGCACATCGCCCACACCACGTCGTTGAGGCTGCGCGGGTCCACGTCGGCGTCCACGACCACCACGAACTTGTTCATGTACGCGGCGGCCGGCAGCTGGGCGGCGAGGTAGCCGGCCTGCCGGGCGTGCCCCGCGTACTGCTGGTGGATGGCGACCGCGAGCAGCTGGCGCCCGCCGCCCGCCTCGTGCGCCCACACCCCCTCCACGCCGGGCAGGCCCGTCCTGACCAGCGCGTCCTGGATCATGGCGGACTTCATCACGCTGCGCATGTACGAGTAGTCGTGCGGCGGCTTGCCGGGCGGGGCGCCGAGCAGGATGGGGTTGTCCCGGTGGTAGACGCGCTCCACGTCGAGGGTGAGGACCGGCTCGGTGCCGCCGCTGTAGTAGCCGGTCCACTCGCCGAACGGGCCCTCCTGCTCCCGCCGCTCGGGACGGAGCCAGCCCTCCACCGCGAGCTCCGCCGTGGCCGGGATCGGCAGGCCGGTGACCTCGCCGCGGATCACGTCCACGGGCCGGCCGAGCACCGCGCCCGCGTACTCCAGCTCGCTGACGCCGCCGGGCACCTCGGTGCCGGCCACGACGAGCAGCAGCGGGTCGTGGCCCAGGGAGGCGGTGACCGGGGCCCGCCCCTCACGCGCGAACCACTCCCTGACGTGCGCGGCACCGTGCTTGCCCGCCTCGATGTTGACGCTCGCGGCCCGGCCCTCGTTCTGCACCTGCATCCGGTAGGCGCCGGCGTTGACGACGCCGGTGACCGGGTCGGTGGTGAACACCGCGCAGCCGGTGCCGATGTAGCGGCCGCCGTCCGCCTCGTGCCACTGCGGGACGGGGAAGTCCAGCAGGTTGACGGCCCCGTCACGGAGCACGTTCTCACGGACGGGGCCGGTGGGCACCTCGCGCACGGGGTGGCGCGCCGCGGCCGCCACCCACTCTCCCGGTTTGGTGCGCAGCGCCTCGACCAGGGACCGGTCGTCGAAGTCCGTGCCGAGCCGCAGGGTCATGCCGAGGCGGCGGGCGCCCGCCATGGAGGCCGTGAGGACGCGCTGGCCCGGGCGGTAGTCCACGATGTCGTCGAAGAGCAGCGCCGGTGGCGAGGGGCGCTTGTAGTTCACCTCGGACGCGGCGCCGATCTCCTTGTCCCAGTGGGCGCCCGAGAGGGTTCTGACCTCGCCGAGCTTGTCGGCGAGCGCCAGCCAGCCCCGCAGGTCGTCGATGTCCTCCAGTGACGTCATGTCACTCGCCTCCCGGATAGAGGGACTTGATGAAGCCGGACCGCTGCTCGTCGTCCACGTAGGAGTTGTCGATGAAGACGTCGGTGTCCTTGGGCATCGTGCCGACGCCCTTGGCCACGGTGGCGGCGAACGCGTCGTGGACCAGACGGGGGTCGACCCGTGGCGTCCTGGCCCAGAGGGGGTTGAAGAAGTCGTAGGAGTACTCGGCCAGCGGCCGGCTGCTCACTCCGCTGTGCTTCATGATGCTCCTGAGCGCCGCCGCCTTGTCGTTGTGCAGCATGGCCAGGCACTCGGTCTCCGACTTCACGAAGGCGGTCACGGCCTTCCTGTTGGCGGACATGTAGTCGGACTTGACCGTGTAGGCGTTCGCCGCGGAGGGGATGCCGGTGAAGTCCATGACCTTCTTGAAGCCCTTCTCGCGGGTCTTGGTGCCGGTCGGCGGCTGGGTGACGATCGCGTCGACCGCGCCGTTCTCCAGCGCCGAGACCTCGGCCGGGGTGCTCTTGAGGAAGACCTTGTGGACGTCGCCCTGCCGCCAGCCGTTGCGCTTGACGAGGGCGTCGACGGCCGCGTCCCCGAGGGAGCCCGGTGAACTGAGGCCGATCTTGAGGCCCTTGATGCCGTCGCCGGGCCTGACCGACCTCCTGCCCCACATCTCCAGGTAGTAGCGGTTGATGGGCAGGGCGATGTACCGCAGGTCGACGCCCTTGAGGTTCATGGCCCCGGCCGCCGTGGACGTGGTCGCGCCCACGCCGACCTGGACGCCGTTGCTCACCAGCGCGGCGACGAGCTGCGAGGAGCTGTTGAGCAGGGTGATCTTGACGTCGAGGCCGTTCTTCCTGAAGACGCCCTGGTCCTCGCAGATGTAGAGATCCGAGTAGGCGGCTCCGATCGCCGTGTACCCCACCGTCATCTTCATGCTGGACGAGTGCACGGAGGCGTTCGGTGTCACGGCGCAGCCGGAGACGGCCAGGAAGAGCAGGAGTCCCAGCGACGTGGTGAGCGGTGTGGCGATGCGCATGGGCGGCTCGTCCCTCTCAGTCCGTGCCCGACCAGAACGTGAAGCGGCGCTCCAGGTAGCCGACACCGCGGGTGAGCACGATGGCCACCACGGCGATCACGGCGATCGACGCCATGGCGTCGTCCATCTCGAAGTTCGAGGTCTGGAGCTGGACCTGGTAGCCGAGCCCGGCGGACCCCATGAACAGCTCGGCGACGATCGCGCCGATCAGGGCCCGGCCCACCGCCTGCCGTATGCCGGCGAGGATGTAGGGGAGGGTCGCCGGGAAGGCGACCGAACGCAGGGTCGTCAGCCGTGAGGCGCAGAACACCTTGGCCACCTGGGTATGGCTGGTCTCCAGGTTGCGGGCGCCCGCGATCACGTTGATGAGCAGCGGGAACAGCGCGCTCCACACCACGATGACGATGCGGGCGTTCATCTCGATGCCGAACCAGAAGATGAGCATCGGCAGGAAGACGACATAGGGAACGGAGTACAGGATGCTGATCAGAGGGTCGGTCAGCCCGTAGAGGACTCTGTTCCGCCCGATGAGCAGGCCCGCGGGGATGCCCACGACGATCGAGATGAGCATGCCCCAGGCCACGATGGACAGGGTCGAGCCCAGCGGGCCCCAGACGCTTCCGGTGCTGATGGAGTCGATCAGGGCGGTGAACGCCCCTGACGGCGAGCTGCTGAAGTTCGGGTCGACGATGCCGGTCACGGCGCAGATCTGCCAGGCGGCGAGGACCACGACCAGGCCGATGACGCCGAGGATCAGGTTCAGGTGGCGGCTTCCCAGGGCGCGCCGGCGGCTCACGGCCGGCGGGTCCTGGGCGCGGACGCTATCCGACGACAGGTGCGTTGCTGTCATGGTCACTCGCCCTTCGACCTGGTTGGGTCTGGCTCATCACCAGCCCCAGGATGTAGTCGTGGATCGCCTGGAATTCGGGGGTCCGCTTGATGTCCGAGCCGCGGGGGCGCGGCAGGTCGACGTCGACGACCTCGACCAGATGGGCCGGACCGCTGGAGAAGACGACGACACGGTCGGCGAGGAAGACCGCCTCGGGGACGTCATGCGTCACGAAGACGGCGGTCTTGCCGGTCCCCGCGCCGTCCGCCTGCCAGATGCGGGTGAGTTCGTCCTGCATCACCTCGCGGGTCTGCGCGTCCAGGGCGGAGAACGGCTCGTCGAGCAGCAGGAGATCGGGGTCGGTGGCGAGCGCCCGGGCGAGGTTGACCCGCTGGCTCATGCCGCCGGACAGCTCGCGCGGGTACTTGTCCTCCTTGCCCGCGAGTCCCACCAGTTCGACGAGTTCTGCGACGCGGGCCCTGCCGCGCTGGTCCAGGCGCTTCTGGGCCTTGAGGCCGAACTCGACATTGGCCACGACGTTGCGCCAGGGGAAGAGCGAGGCCTGCTGGAACACGAGTGAGCGGTCGGGTGCGGGTCCCCGGATCTGCTCGCCGTTCAACTCGAGCCGGCCCGAGGTCACCGGGGTGAGCCCAGCGAGCGCGGTGAGGAACGTGGTCTTGCCGCAGCCGCTCGGCCCGACGATGGCCACGAACTCGTTCTCGGCGACGTGGAAGCTCAGCCCGTCGCAGGCGAGCGAGAAGGAGTGGGACCGACGTGACCAGTGCCCGAGCCTGAGGTCCTCGACGACCAGTTTTTGTCGCGGAAGATGCACAGATACCTCCTCGGAGAGGGGTGCCGAGCACCGCCCTGGAGGGGAAGTGTCGACACTAGGATTCAAGCAGCGCCGCCTGCTTGTGTCCAGAGGGTTACCGAAGAGCGTCCGTGCTGTTCCCCGCCCCGCTCCGTCCCCTCCGGCGGCACCGCCTGCCGCCGCCGAGTCGTGCCACCGGGCCGCTCAGGCCATACAGGGGCCGTGTGAACAGGGAGAACGCCGGTCCTGATCCCATCGTCCGTGGCCCCCGACCCGCCGCCCCGCGTACCGGCCCGCTGTTGCCCGCCGAGCGGGGTGAGACGGCCGGCGCGGCAGGCGCGTCCCCTCGGGGCCACCGCAAAGTGTCGACACTTCATCTATTGGGTGGGTAGGGCGGCCGATGGCTGATTCACGCCTATCCGTGCCGTGGCAGGTGCAAGCGCCCAGGGGCGGTCAGGCGGTCAGGCGGTCAGGCGGTCAGGCGGACAGGCAGTCAGGCCGTCAGGCCGTCAGGCGGTCTGCGGAAGGTCCCCGGCCGGAACGCCGTGAGCTCCTTCTCGGTGACGAACACTCCACCGGGCCCGCCGGCCACGTCCTGCCGACCGGGTCCCGGATCCAGGGTCCGGTTCGTGCGGTGCGGGCTGTGGGTCCGGAAACGTGCGCGGCGGGGCTCGCGGCCATGGCCGGGCGGGCGCCGGCCCACAGGGCGTGCGGACCCGGGACGGCTAGGCCGCGGCCTCGGCCTGCCGGATCGGGGAACCGGCCTGGTGGAGGCTGGCGAGTGCCTGCCGGTAGGAGGCGATCAGCCCGGTCTCCAGGTAGGCCACGCCCAGGTCCTCGCAGTGACGCCGGACGATGGCCTGCGCCCTGCGCAGGTGCGGGCTGGGCATGCTGGGGAACAGGTGGTGTTCGATCTGGTAGTTCAGCCCGCCGAGCGCGAGGTCGGTGAGCCGGCCGCCGCGTACGTTGCGCGAGGTGAGCACCTGGCGGCGGAGGAAGTCCGGGCGGTCCTCGCCGGTCAGGATCGGCATCCCCTTGTGGTTGGGGGCGAAGATGGCGCCGAGGTAGACGCCGAACAGGCACTGGTGGACGGCCAGGAACGCGACCGCCATGCCGGGGGGCAGCACCAGGAACAGCGCGGCCAGGTAGACCGCGAAGTGCCCGAACAGCAGAGCGCCCTCCAGGGGGCGGTTCTTCAGTGAGCGGTTGGCCAGCGCCCGCACGCCCGCCACATGCAGGTTGAAGCCCTCCAGCGTGAGCAGGGGGAAGAACAGGACGGCCTGGAAGCGGCCGATCAGGCGGGGCAGCCCGGTGGCGGCACGGGCCTGGTCCTGCGACCAGACCAGCAGGTCGGGGGAGAGGTCGGGATCGAGCTCCTGGTGGTTGGGGTTGGCGTGGTGGCGTGTGTGCTTGTCCTGCCACCACGCGTAGCCCATTCCGATGCCGGCCCCGGCGATCCGCCCGGATATCTCGCTGGCCCTGCGCAGCCGGAAGACCTGCCGGTGGGCGACGTCGTGGGCCACGAGGGCGACTTGGCCGAAGACCAGGGCGAGGAAGGCCGCGAGTGCCAGCGTCCACCAGCTGTCGCCGAGGAACACGAACGCGGTCCATGCGCCGGCGTAGAGCGCGGCCACCGCCGTGATCCGCACCGCGTAGTACCCGGGACGGCGATCCACCAGCCCCGCGGCGGCGATCTTCTTCGACAGCCGGGCGAAGTCGCTGCCGGGCCCGCCCGGCGGCGGGGGACGCTCCGCGGTACGCACAGTCATGGTGAGGGATCCCTGTCTGTCGGGGCGGGCACGGGAGACAAGCCGTGTCCGGATGGGCGGACGCCCTGGTGGGGCACATGCCCGGCGGTGCCGCCGGCGGCATGCTCGGCGGTCCGGTCGCCGTTCGTGACGTGGAGCGTGACGGCTTGCGCCTGGGGTCGGAGGAGTGGTCCCGGGCGTGGTACTCCTCGCCGGGCGCTGTGCCGGTGGACTCCACTGGGCGATCCGCCGGGGCCTCGCGCGGGCAATCGGCCCGTCACGGTGCGGTGGACGAGGCGCGTGTGTCCGAGGCGGACGTCTGGTGACCCTCGGGTGTGCGCGGTTGCCCCGGCTGGGGCCACGGCTGCCACAGTACACCGCCCGCCGGGTCCCTCACGGCGGGAGCAGGCAGGGGTGGGGTCACGCCGGAGCGCGCGTTCACCGCGTGCGATTCCGGCGGGGCCGGAAAATCTCGCTGCACCGTCCTTTCGCCGCCGTGCGTGCGGCGCGTAAGGTCGTTCCGCAACTTCCACCAAGCGAGATTTCCTTTCCCATATGGGAAAACCGCCGCCGCGGTGGACGGCGCGGGACCGGTCCGCCGGTTCTTCGGCGTCACACTGCCGCTGCTCACGCCCATCCTCTTCTTCAACCTGGTGCTCCAGATCATCCAGGCGTTCCAGGCGTTCACCCCGGCCTACATCGTCAGCAACGGCACCGGCGGTCCTTCGGACGCCACGCTCTTCTACACCCTCTACCTGTACATGCAGGGCTTCACCAACCTGCGGATGGGCTACGCGTCGGCGATGGCATGGATCCTGCTGCTGATCATTGGGGATGCGGGTCAGCGGTTACGGCGACGCGACCAAGCTCACCCTGCGCGGGAAGGTCGTCAAGAGGTTCAACACCACCCACGCCGGCGTCGACCTCTCCTTCGAGGGCACTCCGACGGCGGACTACTGGGACAAGCTGTCCACACAGTTCGCCGGGGCCAACGCCCCCGACATCATCAACATCGACGGCGTGCACATCGCGCAGTACGGGGGCTCGGGGCAACTCGCCCCGCTCGACCCCTATGTGCCCGGCATCCTGCACACCTCGTACTTCACCAGGGGACTGCTCGACCAGGGCAGGCTGAAGGACAGGCAGTACGGGGTGCCGGTGGCCACCAGCACCTACGCCATGGGCTACGACGCCACCACGCTCACCGCCCTGGGCATCCCCGCCCCCGACGGGACATGGACCTGGGACGACTTCGCCGCCCTGGCGGTGGACATCCACAAGGCCGGCGGACCGTCCCTGTACGGCAGCGAGGACGCGGGGGGGTGCCTCTATGTCTTTCGTCAAGCGAGGCGTGGGGTTCTGGGTTCGTAGAAGGTGCCGTCGCGGAGCATGGCGAACAGGACGCTGATGCGGTGGCGAGCGAGGCGGAGAAGGGCTTGTGTGTGGGTTTTTCCGCGGGCTCGGCAGCGGTCGTAGTAGGTGCGGGAGGCGGGATCGTGCAGGGCGGCGAATGCGGAGAGGAACATCGCGCGTTTGAGTTGCCGGTTGCCGCCTCTGGGTGCGTGTTCGCCGTGGATCGAGGTTCCCGACGACTTCGTTGTCGGGGCGAGGCCGGCGTAGGAGGCCAGGTGGGCGGCGGTGGGGAAGCTGGTGCCGTCGCCGACGGTGACCAGCAAGGTGGCTGCGGTCCTGACCGCGACCCCCGGAATCGAGGTCAGGACCTTCGAAAGAGGGTGGTCCTCCAGCAGTGTCCCGATCTGGGTTTCCAAGGCCCGGCGCTGGTCGTGAACGGCGGCGAGGGAGCGGGCCAGGGACGGGATCACGACGTCGAGGGTGCCGGTGCCTGGGACCACGACGCTCTGTTCGTCGAGCGCGGTGAAGACGTCGTCGATCAGTCGCTGGGCCATGCGTGGGGCTTTGGGCCGGATCACCTCCACGAGCCTGCGACGACCTGCCCTTCGCAGGGCGGCTGGGGAGCCGTAGCGTTCCAGCAGCCAGGTGATGGCCTGGTGGTCCAGACGTGGCCCGAGCACGCGTTCCAAGCTTGGGTGGAACTGGGTGAGCAGGCCGCGTATCCGGTTGGAGGTGCGGGTGGCCTCGGCCGCGAGGTCCTGGTCGAAGCCGACCAGGACGGTCAGCTCGGCGGTGATCTCGTCGGTCATGTGAAGCGAGCGCAGGGTGTGCGGCATGGTGCGGGCGGCATCCGCGATCACCGCGGCGTCCTTCGCGTCGGTCTTGGCCTCGCCCGGGTAGAGGTCGGCGATCCGGCGCATGGCCAGGCCTGGCAGGTAGGCGACCTTGCAGCCGGCGTTGCGGGCGACGGTGAGTGGGAGGGCTCCGATCGAGGCAGGCTGGTCCACGATCACCAGGACGGTGCCGAACTTCGCGGCGAGCTTGTCGAACACCGCTCGCAGCTTCGTCTCGCTGTTGGGCAGCGGCTTGTCGAAGATCTTCTTGCCGGCAGGAGTCAGGCCGTGTCCGTGATGGGCGCTCTTGCCGACGTCCAGGCCGAGGAAGACGCCTACGTCGTCGATGTCGTACAACCCGTCCTCCCGAACAGGGCTCGTGCGGTGCTGGCCAGGGCGATGGAGCCGTACGCGCGCATCCACGTTATGCAGACCTGCCGCCCGCAGGATGCCGGGCGTTGCGCCCGGCCAGGCGGTAGTCGGACCTCTCATCAGCGTCTCCCACGGCACCCCACGGGCCCGGTGACACCACCCCCCAGGTCATCCCATCGACAGGGGGACACAGTCATACCGGACCCGGAGGCCAGCGGCCCTCTTGCAGGACCGCGAAGAAGATAACGGGGGCGACCTGGGCAGCCTGGAGATCTTCCTGCGCGGTCGCGGCCAGGCGCTCATGGACGCCCGAGGACTGCCGGGCTTCACGGCCGACACCCTCACCGAGTGGTTCGACTTCTGGGACAGACTGCGGCACAGCGGCGGCTGCGTGCCCGCCGACATCGGCTCCCAGTACTCCTACGGCGACTGGCCCAACAGCCCGCTCGTGAACCGCACGGCTGTCCTGGCGCACATCATGACCCCCAACTTCACCGGCGGTTTCCAGGCCCTCACCGAGCACCGGCTGGAACTGGTGCTGCCGCCGGTGGCGAGCAAGGGCGGCAGACAGCCGCAGTACGCCGCCCCGAGCAGCCAGCTGGCGCTCAACGTCAGGTGCAAGGACCCCAAAACCGGCGCGGAGTTCATCGACTGGTTCGTCAACGGCGCACAGGCCACCGGGCTCCTCCAGCTCATCAGCGGCCCCCCGGCGTCCCGCCGGGCTCTGGACACCCTGTTGAAGACCAAGCTCGACGCGGCGGACAAGGCACTCACCTCCTACACCGAACAGGCCGCTGAGCACGCCTTCCCCGCGCCCCCTCCGCAGCCCCAGGCGTTCACCCAGATCAGCCAGTTGCTGCTGCGCACCAACCAGGACATCGGTTTCGGGAAGCAGAAGGCCGCCGACGCGGCCTCCAACGTGATCAGTCAGTCGACGGCACTACTGAAGCAGGGATGAACCGCAGTGTCTGAAGAAACCACCGGCACAGAATCCGCGACGGTCGGCCTCCTGGCCGATCCCTCCGACACCGTCGTCGGCAGCCCGACGGGCACATGGGCGTGCGAGCACCTCACCCGGGTGCTGGGCGGCGCGAGGCTGGCGGTGCGGGACAGAGCGGACGGCACGGCGCTGCGGATCGTGGCGTGCGGCCCGGCCGGGGCGCGGCTTCCCGACGGCACGACGGTGCCCCGGGCACCCGAGTCCTTCGTGATCGCCCGCGACCCCGCCGACCCGGACACCCTCGTCGTCGCCGGCGCCGACCCCCGCGGGCTGTCCTACGGGCTCCTGGAACTCGCCGACCGCGCCGCGCACGGCGCCGACCCGCTCACGGCGCTGCGCCGGGTCCCGTCCTCGACCGAGACCCCGCCGCCCGGGTGCGCGGCATCGCCCGCGCGTTCTGCTCGGAGGAGGAGGACACCGGCTGGTTCCTCGACCGCGAGGGCTGGACCGAGTACTTCACCGAACTGGCGACCAACCGCGTCAACAGGTGCATGCTGGCCCTGGGCATGCAGTACAACTACGGTGCCGACCGGCACGGCGCCACCGACAACTACCTCTGCCTGGCCTACCCGTTCCTTCTCGACGTGCCCGCCTACCGGGTGCGCGCGACCGGCCTGTCCGACGCCGAGCGCACGCGGAACCTCACCATGCTGCGGTTCATCAGCGACGAGGCGAAGCGGCGCGGCATCCACTTCCAGCTCGGGCTGTGGAACCACGCCTACGACTACGGCTCCGACTCCCACCACCGGTACCCGATCACGGGCCTGGACGACGGCAACCACGCGGCCTACTGCGCCGAGGCACTCGCCCTGCTGCTGCGCGCCTGCCCCTCGATCGACGGGCTCACCTTCCGGGTGCACCACGAGGGCGGTATCCCGGATGTGGGGCACGAGGTCTTCTGGGAGAAGATGATGGCGGCCGCGTCCTCCGCGGGCCGGCCCCTGGAGATCGACATGCACGCCAAGGGCGTGGACGAGGCCCTGCTCAACGCCGCGGACCAGCCCGGCCTGCACACGGTGCTGTCCGCCAAGTACTGGGCCGAGCACATGGGCCTGCCCTACCACCAGACCTCCATCAGGCAGAAGGAGGCGGCCAGGCCCGCGCCCGAAGGAGCCGATCTGACCGCCGTCACCGAGTTCGAACGGCGCTTCACCCGCTACGGATACGGTGACTTCCTCCATGAGGACCGCACCTTCGACCTGGTCTTCCGGATCTGGCCGGGCACCCAGAAGGTCCTGCTGTGGGGCGACCCGGCGCTCGCCGCCGGGTTCGGGCGCCACTCCACGTTCGGCGGCGCCCTCGGGGCGGAGCTCTGCGAGCCGCTGTACTTCAAGGGGCGCAAGGGCAGCGGAAGCCCCGGCGGCCGGGGCCCCTACCTGGACGAGAGCCTGCGGCTCGGCGGCCGCGAATGGCACAAGTACCGCTACACGTTCCGGCTGTGGGGCCGGCTGATGTACGACCCCGACCCCGACGCCGACCCGGACGGCTGGCGGCGTTTCCTGCGGGCCTCGCTCGGCGCGGCCGCCGCACCCGTGGAGGACGCGCTGGCGCACGCCGGCAGGATCCTGCCGCTGGTGACCGTCGCCCACGGCGCCGGCGCGTCGAACAACGGCTACTGGCCGGAGATCCCCATCCACATGCCGATCGCGCGCGGCGCGGTCTCCGAGCAGTACAGGGCGGACAGCGCGGAGCCCGGCACGTTCGGCAGCGTCAGCCCGTTCGACCCGACGCTCTTCAGCTCGATCGACGACTACGCGGACACCCTGGTCGCCGGACGGCTCGACGGCAGGTACGGCCCGGACCAGGTGGCCGACTGGCTCGACGGGCTGGCGGACGCGGCGCAGCGGGCACTGGCCGCGGCACGTACGGCGGTGGCAAGGCCGGCCGGTGCCCAGTACCGGCGCATCGACGTGGACGTCACCGCGCTCGCCGGGCTCGGCCGCTCCTTCGCGGGCAGGTTCCGCGCCGGCCTTGCCCACGCCCTCTACCGGCGTACCGGACAGCGCGCCCGGCTCGCCGAGGCGGTGGAGTTCGCCCAGGGCGCCAGGGACGCGTTCGCGGCTGTGGTCGACGCCGTCACCGGTGTCTACCGCACGGACCTCACCTTCGGCATCCGCGACTCCGAACACGGCGGGTGGGCCGACCGGCTGCCCGCCGTCGACCGCGACCTCGTCGAGCTCCGCCGTGAGCTGGCCGAGGCCGCCGGCGACCGGACCGCGGCACCCCGCCCGGTGCCGCCGCGCTCGGACCGCCCGGCGCTCGCTCACATCACGCCCGCGTACTTCACCCCGGGCGCCGGGCTGCCCCTCACGGTGGTCGTGGAGGGCGACGGTTTCGCCGGGGCGGTCACCCTGAAGTACCGGCACGCCAACCAGGCGGAGTCCTTCCGTGAGGCGGCGATGGCACCCCGCGGCGACGGCAGGTACGAGGCGGTGATCCCGGTCGAGTACACCGACTCGCCGTACCCGCTGGTGTACCTGTTCGTCCTCGCCGACCCGGCCGGCGACGCGTGGCTGTCGCCGGGCTTCGACGAGACGTTCTCCAACCGGCCGTACCACTCGGTGCGGGCCCGCCGGGAGGCCTGACCTGCCCGACCGGCCGCCTCGCGCCGGCCGAGGACCTTCTCGACACGCGGGGCCGGACGCCGGCGCCCCGCGCCCGCCGCCGAACAGGGCCGGGGCCGCACCCCTGTGGGGCGCCGTCCCGGCCCTGTCCCGCGGTGCCGCGTCAGGCGACCGAGAGGCGCACCTCGATGTTGCCCCGGGTGGCATTGGAGTAGGGGCACACCTCGTGTGCCTTCTCGACCAGCTCCCTGGCCGTGGCCTCGGGCACGTTCGGCAGGGCGACGGAGAGCTCCACGGTGAGGCCGAAGCCCCCGGAGGGAATCTTGCCGAGGCCGACCCTGGCGGTCACCCGGGAGTCGGATATGTCCGTCTTCGCGGCGCGTGCGACGACGCCCAGGGCGCTCTGGAAGCAGGCGCTGTAGCCGGCCGCGAAGAGCTGCTCGGGGTTGGTGCCCGCACCGCTGCCGCCCAGCTCCTTGGGCGGGTTCACGACGACGTCGAGCTTGCCGTCGTCGCTGGCGACCCGGCCGTCGCGGCCGTTCTCCGCGGTGGCGACGGCGGTGTACAGGACGTCTACGGGCTGGATGGTCATGGGTGAGTCCTCCTGATCGGACCTGATCGGAATTGCACGCGGCCGCTTCTATAACGTGTCCGCGGTGTGATCGATTCCCGTTCCGGCCGCCCCGGTCGGGACGTCCGCTCCCGGGACGTCCCGACCGGCGTCCATAGCGGTATACGGTGCCGGTGCCGAGAACCGCCGCGGTCGGGACACCATCGCACAGGTACTGCAAGCTTGTGCCGGCGGCGGAGTCCCACCCGGCCGGAAGGCGTGCCAAGATCTCGGTGACCATGGCCCCGCACACCTTCACCGTCGAACGGCCCGCCGACCTCGGCCCCGCCGCGATACTGCGCATCGCCCACGCAGGACACGTGCCCGTGCTGTCCCAGGAGCTGACCGCCCGTATCGCGGAGCGCCGCACCAGGGTCCTCGCCGCCCTCGCGTCCGGGGAACCCGTGTACGGCGTCAACACCGGCATGGGCGCCCTGAGCGAGCAGCGCCTGGACGAGACGGAGCAGGCCCGCCACCAGGAGTCCCTCATGCTGGCCAGGTCCGCCGGTGGTCCCCCCTGGCTCACCGGGCAGGAGACACGTGCGGTCCTCGCGGTCCGGCTGCGCACGTTCCTCAACGACGACAGCGGCGTCGGCGCCGGCTTGTGCGTGCGGCTCGCCGAGCTGCTCGCGCGGGACGTCCTGCCGGCCGTGCCCCGCAGCGGCCTGGGCTCGGCCGGCGAGATCATCCCGCTGGCCCATCTGGCGGCCCCGCTCGGCGGACGGGGCAGGGTGCTGCCGAAGGCGCCGCCCGCGGCGGGCGCCGGCCCGGACACCGCCCATCCCGCCGGACCGGCACTGGCGGCCGCGGGACTCGCCCCGCTGCCCCTCGGCCCCAAGGAGGGCGTGGCGCTGATCCAGGGCGTACCCGTGACCACCGCGCTCGCCGTGCTGTGTGCCGACGGTGCCAGGACCGCGCTGCGCCGGTGCCTGCGGATCGTGGCGGGCGAGTTCGCCCTCACCGGTGCCTCGCGTGACGCGCTGCACCCGGCCCTGGCACGAGGGGACACCGTGTTGGGGGACGTCACCGCCGAACTGCGCCGGCTCGCCGGCACCGCCACCGGCTCGCGGTCCCTCCAGCCACCCGTGTCGTTCCGGGTCTCCGGTCAGGTGCTGGCCCAGCTCGACCGCGCGGTGGGCCTGCTGGACGCCGCCGTGGACCGGGCCCTGGACGGCATCACCGACTCACCCGCGTACATCGAGGAAGGCCGGGTGGGCCGCTTCCTCGGGACAGCGGGCTTCCACGGCTACGACCTCGCCTCCCACCTGCACATGCTGACGGTGGCTCTGGTCGGGGCCGCGGAACTCGGGGC
This sequence comes from Streptomyces sp. DSM 116793, assembly GCF_057320905.1. NCBI lineage: Bacteria > Bacillati > Actinomycetota > Actinomycetes > Kitasatosporales > Streptomycetaceae > Streptomyces > Streptomyces sp. DSM 116793. The sequence continues at coordinate 8,069,196 of NZ_CM170494.1, forward strand.
GACCCGCCTGCACCGGATGCTCGATCCCAAGGTCACCGGCCTGCCGGCCCAGCTCTCACCGCGGCCCGGTCCGCACACCGGCGTCTCGCCCGTCCACAAGCGTGCCGTCGGTGTGGTGCACGACCTGCGCCGTCTCACCATGCCGTCCCTGGTGGGGACCGTGGAGACGTCGGCCGGTCAGGAGGACGTCCAGACGTTCTCGGTGGAGGCCGCCGAGTGCTGCCGCCGTGCCCTCGACGGGCTGATGGACGTCGTCGCCTGCGAGCTCCTCGCGCTGCACCAGGCACGCTGCCTGGGCGCCACGCCGCCCGCGGACGCGACGGGGCTCACCGACGCGCTGGACGAGGTGGCCCAGGTGCTGCCGGGCACCCCCGAGGACCGGTTCTTCGGCGAGGACGTCGCCCGCCTGCGGGAGCTGCTGCGCGACGGCCGGCCGGGGAGCGTCCGGCCGGACGGCTCCGGCCGGTAGCGGAACGGATCCGGTGCCCCCGTACCGTGGGCGCCGTACCGGCCGCCCGTTAGGCTCCTCGCATGGCCGTCACGCTGGACCTGAACTATCCCGCCGCGATACCGGCCGGGCACACGGTGGAGATCACCGAGTTCGCCGACACGCGGCCGGAGAAGAACAGGCACAAGACCCTGACCTGGGCCGACGCCTGCCAGTACCCGGCCATTCTCGACGTGGACACCGGCATCCGCTACCTGAGTCATGTGCACGCCAGCAGAGGGGGCAACGGCGGCTACCGGCCCGATCCCTATCCGCTGACCCCGCGCGCCGACCTCCCGGTGGCCCGGGTCTACCGTGCGGTGGTCAGGGCCTGCACGCTCGTCATGGTGGACGGCGTGGACAACCAGCACACGACCCTGCTCGTCGAGCCGGTGGACTAGCTCGTCGGGCCCTGGCGCGGCCAGGGCGGCATCCCGTTGCGGCCAGGGCGGCATCCCGTACCGCCGCTGCTCCGGGCCGGTCGGTGGGACCCGCCTCCCCCCGTCACTTCTCCGTGCGTGCCGGTCGGTGGGACCCGCCCCCTACCCGCCGCTGCTCCGTGCCGGGCGGTGGACCCGCTCCGATGCCGGTCACACCCGGAGCGGTGTCCTCCGGTGCAGCCTTCTGCCGCCGCGGACGGGAGTGGACCGAAGATGCCGCCGGGGAAATCTGCCATGGCGAGAATAGACATGCTGGCTTGCTGAGGTTAGCATTTCGCGTGCAGGGCCCCCGTACAGAGGTGCAGATGACCGCAGACAGTCCGCTCGACCGTATCGACGACGACGATTACCCCGCCTACACCATGGGGCGGGCGGCCGAGATACTCGGCACCACGCCGGCCTTCCTGCGGGCCCTCGGCGAGGCCAGGCTGATCACACCGCTGCGGTCCAAGGGCGGTCACCGCCGCTACTCCCGTTACCAGTTGCGCATCGCCGCCCGCGCTCGTGAACTCGTCGACCAGGGCACCGCCGTCGAGGCCGCCTGTCGCATCGTCATACTCGAGGACCAACTCGAAGAAGCCCAGCGCATCAACGAGGAACTGCGCAGCCGCACGGCCGGATCCGGACACGGGACGGACTCCTGACCCGCCCGACCGCCGACCCCGCGGCGAACGCGCGGCGCCGTTCCTTCTTCCCTCACCGGCGGACACATATCTGGTGTCGCGACAGCAGAAAAACCCGCCCTCTCGGCGGGGTATTCCGCGGGCCGCCGCAAAACCGAAAGTGGCCGTCGCGCGTGGTCGCCCGCGCTGTGCTACCGTAAATATCAGTTGCAGTTGTGGTTCCCAGGAGCTTGAGTGGCCTCACCGGTCCTTTGCGTACCGGTGGAGAGTGCTTTTGTTTTGCCGGTGCTTTCCGGACGGGGCAATCATCACGGCGACGCCGAGCGCGCGAGGTGCGGGCTCGGGACACCGCCCCGAAGGAGATATGGCATGGCTACTGGCACCGTGAAGTGGTTCAACGCGGAAAAGGGTTTCGGCTTCATCGAGCAGGATGGCGGCGGCGCCGACGTGTTCGCCCACTACTCGAACATCGCCGCCCAGGGCTTCCGCGAGCTTCATGAAGGCCAGAAGGTGAACTTCGACGTCACCCAGGGCCAGAAGGGCCCGCAGGCGGAGAACATCGTTCCCGCCTGACGCTGGCGCGCACGACGCAGCTGGGGCCCGCACCTGAAGGGTGCGGGCCCCAGCTCGTCTGTTCGCACCACGCCTCTCCCGGGGCAGCGCCGCCCGTCCACCGGCCACGTGCCGGGCAGGCACCGTTTTCCCCGCGTACATTTTTCTTTTTCTCCGGCTCGTACTTGCAATTCTCCGTTCGGCATGCCGATGCCGGGAATTCCTCGATACGTGCCGCATCGAGGAAGGTTCTGCATGAACCGCACAGCCAGTGCCAAAGACCGCCGCATCCGAAGCGGCGGTGGCGCAGGGTCCACCATGAAAAACAATTCCCGCTCGTACGCCCCGCGCCGCTCGGCGGGGGGCCGGTCCGACGCCCCCGGGCGTTCCGGCGGCTCCGGCCGTTCCGGTGGTCCCGGGCGTCGCCCGGCGCGGCCGACGGAGTTCGCGCTGCCCGTCACCACCACTCCGGCACTGCCCGCGGTGACGACGTTCGCCGAACTGGACATGCCCGCGCCCCTGCTGGCGGCGCTCGGCGCCGAGGGCGTGACCGTACCGTTCCCGATCCAGGCGGCGACGCTCCCGAACACGCTGGCGGGACGAGACGCGCTCGGCCGCGGCCGCACCGGCTCCGGCAAGACGCTGGCCTTCGGCCTGGCCCTGCTCGCCCGCACGGCGGGCCGGCGCGCCGAGCCCCGTCGGCCGCTGGCCCTGGTCCTGGTGCCCACCCGCGAGCTGGCCCAGCAGGTCACCGACGCGCTCACCCCGTACGCCCGGCCGCTGCGGCTGCGGATGACCACCGTGGTCGGCGGCCTGTCCATCAGCCGGCAGGCCGGAGCCCTGCGCAGCGGAGCGGAAGTCGTGGTCGCCACCCCCGGACGGCTGAAGGACCTCATCGAACGCGGCGACTGCCACCTCGACCAGGTCGGCATCACCGTGCTCGACGAGGCCGACCAGATGGCCGACATGGGCTTCATGCCGCAGGTCACCGCGCTCCTCGACCAGGTACGTCCCGGCGGTCAGCGCATGCTGTTCTCGGCCACCCTGGACCGCAACGTCGACCTGCTGGTGCGCCGCTACCTGACCGACCCGGTGGTCCACTCGGTCGACTCCGCGGCGGCGGCGGTCACCACGATGGAGCACCACGTCCTGTACGTCGAGGAGGACGACAAGCGCGCCACCACCATCGAGATCGGCGCCCGCGACGGCAGGGTGATCATGTTCGTGGACACCAAGCGCGCGGCCGACCGCCTCACCAAGGAACTGCTGCGCAACGGTGTGCGCGCGGCGGCCCTGCACGGCGGCAAGTCCCAGTCCCAGCGGACCCGCACCCTGGAGCAGTTCAAGACCGGGCACGTCACCGTGCTGGTGGCCACGAACGTCGCCGCCCGCGGCATCCACGTCGACCAGCTCGACCTGGTGGTCAACATCGATCCGCCGAACGACCACAAGGACTACCTGCACCGCGGCGGCCGCACCGCCCGCGCCGGTGAGTCCGGGAGCGTCATCACCCTGGTGCTGCCGCAGCAGCGACGCGCCATGACCCGGCTGATGGCCGACGCGCGCATCACCCCCCGGACCGCGCAGGTGCGCTCCGGCGAAGCGGAACTGCGCCGCATCACCGGTGCGCAGACCCCGTCGGGCATCCCCGTCACCATCGCCGCACCGGTCGCCGAACGCGCCAAGCGCCGCGCCCCCGCGTCAGGCGCCCGCCGCGGCCGCACCGCCCAGTCCCGCCGGTCCACCACCGCCACCCGGACGGCCACGCCCGGCTCCGCACGGGCCGCGAAGACCGGCTGACCCGCCCGTACCGGCCCCCACCCACCCCTCATCCGCCGGCCAGCACGGCGGATGAGGCGGTGCGGAGTGGGGCCCCGGAGGGCGTGGGCTTCGGCGAGGAGGAGGCAGCTGCCGGCGCTCAGGACGCCATCGCGGGGGAGCAGCGGGTGCACCCCGGTGAACTCGTCGATGAAGGCCTCGTAACGCTCCTCCACCTCGCTGAGGTCCCAGGCGCGGGCCACCATGGCCGCCTCACTGCCCACCCCGCCGTACGAGGCGGTGAAGGACATCGCGTCGTCGGCGAGTCCGAGTTCCTTCAGGACGCCGACCGCCTCGGCCTCGCGGTCGGCGTGCGGCGTGACCCACACCCCGGGCTCGGGCGAGCCGAAGCCCGCCCAGCTCAGCCGGGTGCGCAGCCGGTGCCGCAGCTCGCGTCTGGCCTCCGGCACGGAGACCAGGACCACCAGCCACGTCCCGTTCCAGGTGCGCTCGCCGCTGCCGAAGCCGTAGATCCGCTGGGCGCCCTCGGTGAGCAGCCGGCGCCCGGGCGGGGTGAGCGACCAGCGCACCCGGCGGCTCACCCGCTCCGAGCTCAGCCAGCCCTCGGCGGCGGTGCGCGCGAGGGCCTGACGGGCCGACTTCTCCTCGATGCCGAAGATCGCCAGGGCGTCCACCAGCTCGGACGTCCACACCGGGCGCCCGCCCGGCAGCACGTACTCACCGAGCACGGTCATCAGCAGGGACCGGGCGCTGGCATCGCCGATCTCCCGCCGCCGGCTGACCACCGGCCGGGCGCCCGGGGCCGGCGCCGGGCCCCCGCGTGCCCTCCGGCCGGCTCCGCGCGATGCGCCGTCCGCCATCGTCCTCCACTCCCCTCACCCCGCGCCGCAGCCACTTTCTTGCGCTTTATCGTGTCGCTGCGGAAGGAAGTTGTAGAACCATAAGAGGCTCGGCCGACGCCGCGACGAGCCCGGCGCGGCAGCCGCCTCGGTGGCGACCTGCGCCCCCCGCAACGACCGCCGGACCACCTCCGGTTCTCCCCGACGACTACGTCGCCGCCCCCGCGGCGCGCCGGGGGCCGGGCGCACGTTCGGGGGTGCTCGCGGCGCCGCGGCCGGGTCCGGGAGCCACGGGAGCGAACAGGACGGACGCCGCCGTGGCGGTCCCGGCGCAGACCAGGGCCGTCGCCCAGGCGAGGGGACCGAGCGGGACGCAGCCGAAGAAGTGGCTGACGCCGGGCGTCTGGACGACGGCGACGAGCGCGAGGGCGGAGACGGCCACGCAGCCGAGGACCGTCGGACTCCGGCCGCCGGCCAGCAGGGTCTGGCCGAGCTGGGTGCCCACGAGCGCGGCGAGCGCGATCGTGCGGGCGCGTGCCGGACGGCCGGTGGCCCGCCCCGCCATCCACGCCGCGCCGGCGCCGGCGGCGGTGGTGACCGCCCGCACCGTGATCTCGCGCGTGAGCACGGCACCGAGCGACGCCTCGGGACCCTCGTGGAGCAACCGTTCCTCGGCGCTCGCGGCCGGCCGGCGCAGGGCGACGGCGATGGCGGGGGCGAGGTCGGTGAAGAGGTTGACGAGCAGGAGCTGACGGGCCGTCAGCGGGGAGGAGCCGCCCAGGGCCGAGCCGAGCAGGGTGAAGCCGATCTCGCCGAAGTTGCCGCCGACGAGGATGGCGAGCGCCTGGCGGACCGAGGCCCACATGGCGCGGCCCTCCACGAGCGCGGCCAGGATCGTCTCCAGGCGGTCGTCGGTGACGACGAGGTCGGCGGCGGCGCGTGCCGCGGGCGTGCCGCGCCTGCCGAGCGCGATGCCGACGTCGGCGAGCCGGATCGCGGGGGCGTCGTTGGAGCCGTCGCCGGTCATGGCGACCGTGCGGCCGAGACGCTGGAAGCCCTGCACGACCCGGACCTTGTGCGCGGGGGTGCCCCGTGCTACGACGCCGATGGAGGGCAGCAGGGCGTCCAGGGCGTCGTCGTCGAGCCCGTCGAGTTCGGCACCGGTGACGACCCGGTGCCCGTCGAGCACCTTCAGCTCGCGCGCGATGGCCTCGGCGGTCTGCGGGTGGTCACCGGTGATCATGACGATCTGCACACCGGCGTCCCCGAGTTGCCGGACCGAGCGGGCCGCGTCGCTGCGGACCTCCTCGCTGAGCAGCAGGAAGCCGAGGAAGTCCAGGCCGGCCACGGCGTCGTCGTCGAGCTCTCCGCCGGCCGCGTCGCGGCGCTCGGCGACCGCGAGGACCCGGTGGCCCGCCGCGGCCAGCCGCTCGCCACGGGCCAGCAGCTCCGCGGCGTCGAGACGGCGCCCTCGGTAGGTGGCACAGCGCTGGACGACCTCCTCCGGGGCGCCCTTGACCGACAGCAGCCGGATCGGTCCGGTACGGCCGCGGGTGGCGTGGAAGCCGCGGCTGGGCTCGAACGGCAGGTGGGCGTCCGGGCGCCAGCGGGGCGCGCCCTCGGTGCCGCGCACACCCGCGCGCCGTGCGCCGTGGGTGACGGCACGGTCGGTGAAGTGCTCCTGCGGCCGGCCGGGCCGGGCCCGCGGCGTGGCGCGCAGGGCGGCGGCCAGCACGGCGCGCTGCTCGGGCGTGAGGCGCGGGAACGGCCGGCCGGCTCCGTCCGCCTCCACACCGGTGAGTTCGATGCGGCCCTGGGTGAGGGTGCCGGTCTTGTCGAAGCACAGCACGTCGGCGCGGCCGGCCGCTTCGATGCTGCGCGGGTCGCGCACCAGCACGCCCTGCGCCGCGAGCCGCCGGGACGCGGCGAGTTGGGCGGCGGAGACCAGGAACGGCAGGCCCTCCGGGACGCTGGCGACGGCGAGGGCCACCCCGGCCCCGATGCTGTCCCGCACCGGGCGGCCGTGCAGGAACCCGGCGGCCATCACGGCGGCCGCCGAGCCCAGTGCGACGGGCAGCGCGGTGCGGGTGATCCGGGCCAGCCGGCGCTCGACGCCGACCGCCGGGGCGGCGCCGCGGGCGGTCAGCGCGCTCCGCCCGGCCTCGGTGTCGGCCCCGGTGGCGACGACGACGGCGGTGCCGCGGCCGGTGGCGACCGTGGTGCCCTCGTAGACCATGCAGGTGCGGTCGGCGACGTCCACGGCCAGGACCGGCTCCGGGCTCTTGGTGACCGGCATGGACTCACCGGTGAGCGCGGACTCGTCCACCTCCATTCCGCCGCTGTCCGTCAGCCGGCAGTCGGCGGGCACCACATCGCCGCCGGCGAGGCGGACGACGTCGCCGACGACGAGTTCACCGGCGGGCACCGTGCGCTCCTGCCCGTCCCGCACGACGACGGCGGTCGTCTCGGACTGCTCGTGCAGCCGGCGCACCTCGCGCTCGGTGATGTGCCGCTGGGTGCCGCCGATCACGCCGGACAGCACGGTCACGCCGATGACGATGGCCGCGTCCACGACGCCCCCGACCGCCGCGGACAGCACACCGCCGCCGAGCAGGACGGGGGTGAGCGGGTTGGCCAGCTCGGCGGCGACGGACCGGACGAGGGAGGGCTGTCGGGGCCCGTCCTGACCGGGGGTGGCGCGCCGCGCGGCCTCCGCGTCGGTCAGGCCGTCCGCCCGGCTCCCGGTGCGCGCGAGCACGGTCTCCACGGGCATCGCGTGCCAGGGCTCCCGGGCGGGCACCGGATCCGGCGGGCGGCGCAGCAACTGCACGGCGCTCCAGACACCGTGCGCCATGCCGAGCGCGGCCGCACCGTTGACGGCGGCCATGCTCTTCAGGGCCGGGCGGCTGTCCGGGGTGGCCAGCGCGGTCGTGGCGCCGACCCCGGCGGCGGCCTGGGCGAGCCGTACACCGCGACGGGAGACCGTCCGCGCCGGGCCGCACGCCTCGGCGAGGAGCAGGGCCGCACCGGCGGACGGGGCGTGCACATGGGCTCCCCAGGCGGGGACACCGTCAGCGCACGGGACGCCGACGCCGAGGTCCGCGCAGGCGAGAGCGGCACGGTCGCCGGAGACCAGCAGCACCCCGCGCCCGCCGGCCTGGAACCGGCGGACCGTGTCGGCGGCCGCCTCGCCGTCCGGCGCGACCTCGTCGGCACCGGGCACGACGGCCCGGGCCCGGGGCCCGTGGGCGACGACCCGGAGCCGGGAGCGGTGGGCCGCGGCCACCAGGAGGCGGGCGGCGTCGGGCACCGCCGGGACGGCTTTGATGACGGCCATCAACCGGTCCCCCTCGGCGAGCCCGAGCAGCCGGGCGTCCTCCTCCGCGAGCGCGGCGGCGGCCCGGCTGCCGGTGCGGCCCCGTACCCGCAGGTGTTCGAGGGGGCCGAGCCGCCAGCGGCCGGCGGTGCTGAGCCGGTCCGGGTCGTGCGGGTCGAACAGCCGGTGCCCGGTCGCCGCGAGCTGCCCGGCCGGTGCGTCGTCGTCCAGCGGCACGAGGTCGGCAAGGCGGTGGGCGCCGTCCGACAGGGCGCGGGTGTCCAGGACGAGCGTTGCGATCCGGTCGAGGCGGCGCAGCGCCTGAGGGGTGTGGACCGGAGTGCCGCGCGCGTTCAGGGCACCGCCGAGGGTGCAGACGAAGGCCTCGCGGGCCAGTACCGGCGCCTTGGGGATGGTGGCGAGCGCGGCGGCCACGGCGGCGCGCGGGCGGCGGCCGATGCCGAGGACCCCGGCGAAGCCGGCACCGGCCACGTAGCCGGACCGGGCCGCGTATCGCTCGACCGGGCCGTCCCGCAGCGGGGTCTCACGCGGCGGCACCTTGGGCGGCGCGCCGGCCGCCGCGCGCTCCCGTGCCCCGGCCATGTCGGGCTCCGCCTTGAACCAGGCGGTGCGCGCGCTCTTCAGCTCCGCGACCACCAGCCCGTGCCGTACCACGTCGATGGTCAGGCCGAGGACCCCGCCGGCGCTCGCCTGGAGGACGGCGCTGAGCGCGGAGAGCGCCACCGAGGCGTTCTCGTGGCCCATGACCGCATCGGCCAGCCGCCGCAGCCGGGGCTCGTAGTCGATCTCGGAGATGGCGGCCGCGACCTCCGGCGGCAGCGGAGAGAAGCGGACGAGACGGCTGACGGCGGCGACGGGCAGGGCGGCGGCCTGGAGGGCGAGGGACCAGACGGCCCTGCCCGCGGGCCGGGGCGCGGCGGGGTGGGCGGACGGCAGCGACTCACCGTCGGCGTCATGCGCACGCTCGACCTCCTCGACGACGCCGAGCAGCTCCTCCAGCAGGCCGGCCTCCTCTTCGGCGTCGGCCCCGGTGGCGAGCACGACCGCTTCGAGCGCCGTGTTCACGACGGCCCACTCGACGGCGGGGTGTGCGGCGAGCCGCCGCTCGACCTCCTCCAGGATCCGGTCCGCCCGCGGCCCCCGCAGTCCACGGACCACGATGTGCCTGCGGCCGTCCGCGAAGCTCAGCACCCGGGAGTCGGCGGCGGCCGCGGGCCGGCCCGCGATCTGGGCGCAGGCGGTGAGGAACCCGCTCAGCAGTCCGATTGCTGGCGCCATCATGGATCACCGCCCACACCTCGCCGACAAGCGAAGCGTACCGGTATCTATACGAAATGTAATGATATGAGCCTGTTTGTACCCATGTGGCCCTGGTACGCGTGGGGGGACGTCCCCTGGCCCCCACGTAGGGGAGGCACGGGACACGTAGGGGAGACATGGGAGACGCAGCACCGAGGAGGCGAGTCGCATGACGACCACCGCGAGCACCGGCCGGAAGAGGAAGACGACGGGCGGCGCCGCGTCGCGCGCATCCGGCCCCCAGAAGTCCAGGACCAGCGCCCGCGAGAAGTCCAGGACCGGTACCCGTGCCACGGCGGCCCGCAGCCGGGCCAAGGAGCCCGAGGAGGAACGGCCGCACGTGCACATGGCGCACCCCTCGATCCCCGTCCCGTATGTGACCAAGGACGACCTCTCCGCCACCATGCACGCCGCCGAGTCGGCGCTGCCCGGCGTCAAGCTGCCGCCGCCGGAGCGGCTGGCCTTCTACGGCGGCCTCGGCGCGCTCGCCGTCGCCGGGGCGGTCGAATGGCCGGTGGCCGCGGCCATCGGCGTGGCGACGGCGGTGGCCCGGCGGGGGCGGCGCGAGAAGGAGTGACCCCGGGAGGGGCAGGAGAGGGCCGGGGGCCACGGACCACGCTCCGGGCCCGCTCGCGACCAGGGCGGGGGTGTGACGGCGGCGCGTGCCGGCCCCGCGCGTGCCGGCCCGCCGTGCCGACCGTACGCATGACACCCGCCGGCCCGGGTAGCCGGGAGGGACTCCGGCCGGAGCCCGGAAGGCGGGCCCGATCGGAGAGCACGTTCCACACGGTGATCGGATGCATGATGACTGACCCACAACCCGGGGGCGGCGCTTCCGCCACCCAGCAGGCCCTGCGGACGGTCGTCGAGCACGGCGCGGACGACGCGGCGCTGCGTACGCTGGCCGGCAGCGAGGTGCTGCTCCCCGCCGACATCAACGCGGTGGGCCCGGACCCCAAGTCCCTGAGCCTGCCCGTCTACGAACTCGATGACGGCACCGAACTGGTGCCGGTCTTCACCACCCACGCACGCATGGAGCAGGCGGTCCCCGGGGCCAGGCGCCATCGCAGCGTGGTCCTGGGGGCGCTCGCCCACGGCTGGCCGTCGGAGAAGCTGTCCCTGGTCATCGACGCCGGCACCCCGGAGGAACTGGCACTCACGGCCCAGGGTGTCAAGGACCTGCTGGACCGCGACGCCTAGGGGGTTTCGTCTGGGTCATCGGGCGGGCCCAAGGGGATGCCGGCGATGTGAGTCCGGCCAGGCGGAAGCCGGGCGGATGGTCGCTGCCTTCTCGCGGCGGGCGGCGGTGGCGCGCCCCTGGTCGAGGCGGTCGACGCGCCGCTCGACGGGTTGCGCTCCCTGTGAGTCCCGCGGTCGAAGGCTGCCGGCCGCCACCGCGGTCGCCCCGTGTCGCGGCCGCCTCCGCCCTCACGCGCCAGAGCACAGCCGGACCCCTCGCCGGGTGGTGGTTCGTGCGGCGCGGCCCAGCCCGGCCGGCACCACACCGCAGGTCCGCAGGTCCGGGGTGCGGGATCTCGTGGGCGCAACCGGAGAGGTGGTCCGGCCGGGTTGGGAACACCTGTGCGTCGTCGATGCGCCGCCTCGGAGGATCACTACGCCGACCGGCTGAATCGGTGCTCGTGATCTGACCGCCGCGCCGTCCCGGACCCGGGCCGTACCAGGGTGTTGCGCGTGATAATCGCGCGGATCAGCCCGGGACGGCCACCGGCGTGCGCGTGCCAACGGTGGCTGCCGTCGGGCAGCGCGGACGAGGAGGCTGCGGGTTGCGGGCCGGTCGGCCAGAGGTATACAGTCCCGGTATTAGCTTTCTTTAAGAAAGGGAATCTGTATGCCTCTCCGATCGGACTGGTCGGACAAGCCCTGCCCGATCGCTCGCGGCCTCGACGTTCTCGGTGACGCATGGACGCTGGTGATCCTGCGTGAGCTGTTCGCCGGCAACACCCGCTTCGAGGGTCTGCGCACGGAACTCGGCGCATCGGACAACGTGCTCGCGGCCCGCCTCGGGCGCATGACCGAGGCGGGCCTGGTGGTGCGGATCCCCTACGGGGGCACGGTGCGCCCGCGGGTCGAGTACCGCCTGACCGACTCCGGGCATGACGCCCTGCCCGTACTCCACGCCCTGGCCCACTGGGGCGCGAAGCACACCGCGGCGCCGGAAGGGGCACGGCCGATGAGGATCACCTGCACCAAGTGCGGCCAGTCGGCGCGGTCCGCGGACTGGTGCACCAGTTGCGACGAGCCGTTGACCGCCGAGCGGACCGCATGGACGCGGCCCGGCCGTGGCGGGCCGCCCGTACGTCTCGCCACTGCCGTATGACCTGTTCGCCACGAGTCACGTTCCAGCCAGGGAGACGAATCCGTGAAGCAATGGACCCATTTCTCCGTGACCGTCGAGACCAGGCGGCTGTGGAGAGTCACCTTCGACAGCCCGCCGATCAACCTGGTGTCCCCGGAGATGCTCACCGAGCTTCCGGGGCTGGTCGATCAGATGGAGGCTGCTTCGGGGCTGCGCGTGGTGGTGTTCGAGTCGGCGAATCCCGACTACTTCCTGAACCACTATGACACCTCTCGGGTCGCCGAGACCCCCGAGGAACTGGGCGTGAGCGGCTACCCTCTGCTGATCGACGCCACCTCGCGGCTGTCCCGGCTGCCCGTCGTGTCCATCGCGAAGGTACGCGGACGGGTCAGGGGCGTGGGAAGCGAGCTGATCCAGGCGATGGACATGCGTTTCGCCAGTGAACGGGCGCTGTTCTGCCAGCCTGAGACCGCCAACGGCAACCTGCCCGGCGGTGGCGGCCTGGAGCATCTGCCCCTGTTGCTCGGCCGTGCCCGCGCGTTGGAGGTGGCCCTGTCCAGCGACGACTATCCGGGCGAGCTGGCCGAACGGTACGGATGGGTCAACCGCACGGTCCCCGACGGCGAACTCGACGCGCTGGTCGACGAGCTCGCCCGCAGGGTCGCCTCCTTTGACAAGGAGTCGATCGCCGCGGTCAAACAGCAGGTCAACCGGTACACGCTGCCGTCCGCTGAGGATCTGCAGTCCTCCTACGACATCTACATGCACTCATTCAACTGGCCGGGGTCCAAGCGCAGGCTTCCGGCCGCGCTCGCCGCAGGACGCAATCAGCCGGGCGACTACGAAATGCGCCTGGGCTACCACCTCGGACGCCAGCCGGAAGGAGACACACAGTGAAGCTCGTGAACTGGACCGGCAGCGGTCGGAGGGGATTCGGCATCGTCAGCCGAGGAGGGCCGAGCGACGGGTACGCCATCGACGCCGCCCGCTTCGACTCGGCCCTGGCAAGCGTCGACGACGTGCTGCGCGCCGGGGTGTTGGACGAACTGCGCCACTGGGCGGCCGGGCGCACGGCGGATGTCGCGCTGGCCGGGGTGGACATCGCCCCACCGGTCCTCGCACCGGCCAAGGTGCTGTGCGCCGGGGTCAACTATGTGCCGCACCGCGGGGAAACCGGATTCGACGTGCAGGAACACCCACCGGTCTTCCTCCGCCTGCCCTCCACCCACGTCGCCCACGGCCAGCCGATCGTCATGCCCCCAGTCACCGAGGAGTTCGACTACGAGGGCGAACTGGCCGCAGTGATCGGCCGGCCGGTCTACCGCGAGACCCCTGAGCAGGCGGCCGACGCGGTAGCCGGATGGTCGGTCTACCAGGACGGCACCGTCCGCAACTTTCAGACACATACCAGTCAGTGGACCCCCGGCAAGAACTTCCCGCACACCGGCGGATTCGGCCCGTGGCTGGTGACCCCCGACGAAGCCGGGCCCGCCGACGCGATGCACCTGCAGACCCGGGTCAACGGCGAAGCCCTCCAGGACGCCGATGTCCGGGACCTCATCTTCGATGTCCCGCAACTGGTCTCCTACATCTCCACCTTCACCCCGCTCGAACCCGGCGACGTGATCGCCACCGGGACCCCCGGCGGCGTCGGCGCGTTCCGCGAGCCGAAGCACTACCTTCACCCCGGCGACTTGATCGAGGTGGAGATCACAGGAGTCGGCACCCTGCGCAACCCGGTCATCAGCGAATGACCTCCTGTATCGCGCATCCCCCCGAAGGCTCCGGGAGTCATGGTTCAATCGGCCTGTGGCTTGCACCCCCTGTTGCAGCCTCGGTCGGTCCGTAGAGCAGAACAGGCGCGCTTTTGTTGCACAGGCCCGAGACCAAGGAGTACAGCATGAACGGCGCCGATCGCCTTTCTGGGCCAGGCACTTCTTCAGCAGAGTCCGCGTTCCTCACGGAATTCCAGGCCTTCGACGTGGATGTCGACGGTGTGCGGATTCACGGCCGGGTCGGTGGATCGGGGCCTCCCGTGCTTCTCCTGCACGGCTTCCCGCAGACCCACCTCACCTGGCGGTACGTGGCCCCGCGGCTCGCCCGCGACCATACCGTCGTCGCCGCCGATCTGCGAGGCTACGGCGACTCGGACAAGCCGCCCGGCGGTCAGGACCACTCCGCGTACAGCAAGCGGGCGATGGCCGCGGACCAGGTCGGCCTGATGGCGCGGCTCGGATTCGACCGGTTCGCCGCAGTGGGGCACGACCGCGGAGCGCGCGTCGTGCACCGGATGGCTCTGGACCATCCGCACGCGGTCGAACGGGCGGCGGTCCTCGACATCGTCCCCACCCGGCACGTCTACGCGACGGTCAACCGAGCGCTCGGCGAGGCCTACTTCCACTGGTTCTTCCTCACGCAGCCAGCCGATCTACCCGAAACGCTCATCGGTGGCGCGCCCGAATCCTTTCTTCGCCGGCTGGTCGGCGGAGACCTCGGCACGATCGCCGACCCCTCTTCGGCCTGGGCGGAATACGCACGGTGCTTCCGCGCCCCGCAGGCCATTGCCGCGATCTGTGAGGACTATCGCGCGGGCGCCACCATCGACCTGGAGCACGATGGCGCGGACGCCGCCGCGGGCCGTACGATCACCTGTCCCCTGCTCGTGCTCTGGGGGAAACGCGGTTTTGTCGGCCGAACCTACGACCCGTTGGACGTATGGCACGAGTACGCGCACAACCGTCTCGGCACGGCTGTGGACGCCGGCCATTTCCTCCCCGAGGAAGATCCCGACGGTATACTCGCGGCCCTCGCGGAATTCCTCGGCTGACGACTCGCCGCCACCGTCCCGCAGCCGAAGACGAGAACCGCAGGCAACGGCCACCCCGGCCCGCAGGGCCGAACGCCGGGTCACGAAACCCCCGTCCGTGACCCGGCCCCGCATCAGCCCCGCGCAGCGGGAATCGTCCTGCCACGGTCGATCTTGGTGATGTCCGCCTTGATGCCGAACCACACCCCGCCGACGTTCTGGCCGTTCGTCTGCCCGGGCAGCGTGTCCCCCTTGAACGTGTACGACGGCCAGCAGTTGTACGCCTCCTGTTTGGTGCCGGCCGGCGTGGTGAAGGTGAACAGCGCGGCGGGGGAGATCCCCGCCGCCCGCGCGTCCGCCGGGGAGACCGGCCCGCTGGGCGTCCACTTCTGCAGGCAGGCGCTGTCGCACGCGGTCTTCATCGGCCACGGTGTGTCCTTCGTGAACAGGTACAGCGTCATGCCGTTCCCGTCCTGCAGGACCGGGCCGAGCTTGGGGTCGTTCAGAACGCCGAGCGCCGGGCGGGCCACGCCGGCCTTCCAGCCGTCGGGGGCCGACGCGTGCCACACCCCGCCGACGCCCTGGCCCTTGATGTCCCCCGGCTTGGTGTCCTTGGCGTAGTAGTAGAGCGGCTTGCCGGCCAGCGTCAGCTGTTCGGTGCCGTCGGTGCGGGTGACGGCACCGAGCAGGTCCCTGTTGAGCCCCGTCCCCGCGGTGGCGTTGCTCGCGGGCACGGGCGGCCACATCGTCGCGCACTCCCCGTAGCAGTTCGACCGGCCGGGGGTGGTGTCCTTGTCGAAGACGTACACCGTCCTGGCGTCGCCGTCGGTCACCACCGACTTGAGCGCGCTGTCGTCGTGGACCGCCAGCCGCCCCGGCGACGACCCGGCGGCGGGCGCCGCGGAGCCGGTGGCCGCGCCGGCGGAGGCGCTGATCACCGGGGCGGGCCCGGCGTCCGCCTTCGAGCCTCCCGAACCGCTGCCGCACGCCGACACCGTCAGCAGCGTCATGGCCGACACACCCAAGAACAGGCCGTGCAAGGTCTTCTTCGTCATCACTTTCCCAGAAGGTCGGGGCGCCCGCTCCTGAGCGGTGCCTTCTCCCTCTACACGGGCTGGTCGGCGGGCATCGTTCATCCCGGTTTTCCACGGTTTGTAACAGATGTGTCTCACCGCCGTGAGACCCCCGGGAGGCGCCTGCCGCGCGAGCGGGGCACCCGAACGGACCCCTCCGGATGCGGACGGTGACGGGGCGGGGGCACGGTGGGGGCATGTGGCCACGCAAGCCCCGGTACGGCGTCCTGGTGCTGTCCCTGTCCTTGCTGGCTGCCTGCGACACCCATCGGCCGCAGGCGCAGCCGCAGCCGCTCCGCATACCGGCGCCGGTGCCGCTTGTGGTGCCCGCCCCCGCCTTCGTGTCCCGGCAGGCCTGGCAGGCGGACGAGGCGGCCGTACGGGCCGGGCCCGTCTACACGGCACCGGTCGAGATCGTCTTCGTCCACCACACCAACCACCCCAACGACTACGACTGCGCGCGCGACGTGCCCCGCATACTCCGCTCCATAGAGACCCACCACATCGCCGACATGGGGTGGGACGACATCGGCTACAACTTCGCCGTCGACCGCTGCGGCACCATCTACGAGGGCCGCGCCGGCGGCGCCACCCAGCCGGTGCGCGGTGCGCACACCAAGGGATTCAACGCCCACAGCGTGGGCATAGCCGCGGTCGGCACGTTCGGCGCCGGGCAGCAGGTCCCCGCGCCGATGATCGAGGCGATAGCCGCCATCGCCGCCTGGAAGCTGCCCCAGGACGTGAGCCCGCTGAGCACGGTCCGGCTGGTCTCCGGCAGCAACGGCGGCCGGTACGCCAAGGGCAGCTCCGTCGAACTGAACGTCATCTCGGGACACCGCGACGGAGACAGCACCGACTGCCCCGGCCAGGCGCTCTACGACGCGCTGCCCGAGATCCGCCGGCACGCCGCCCGGCTCCGCGAGGACCTCGGCGACCAGCCCCCGGGATGACCGCGCATGGCGACCGTCCACCCCGCGGGGCGGCACACCGGAACCCGGTCCGCCGCCCGCTCCCGGGCCCGCTCGCGACCGCCAGGTCCCGGGCCCGTTCGCATCCCGGCGTCAGAGCCGGACGGAGACGTACTGCTTGCCGGCGGTGTTCTCGACGACGATGGACCGCACATCGTCCGGGGCGATCGCGGCCGACCCGTCCAGGTCCGCACCCTTGCCCTTGCCCTTCGCCCCGGGAGCGACCACCCAACTGCCCGCGGTCTGCCGCTCGCCGTCGGCCGCGACGACCACCAGTCGGCAGTGTTCACCCGCCGGTACCCCGGTGACCGCGGCGTTCACCCGCACCCAGCCGGTGGCCGGGGTGAGGCGGACGGTCATGCCGGCCCGGGTGGTGGCGTCCGTCGCCGAGCCCACCCGGATACCGGTCGGCGCCGGCGAGGGCAGGGGGGACGACGACATGGAAGGTCCCGGCGGACCGCCGGCCTGGGGTTCGGAGGACGAGCCGGCGCCGGCGGCGAGGTATCCGCCGAGGAAGACCACCACGGCCGAGGCCGCCGCCGCCAGGCCCCTGGCGTATGAGCGTCGTCGCCGGGCGGCGGCGTCCTCCTCGCGTGCCCGGCGCAGCGTGCGCTGCAACAGCAGGTCGCCGTCCTCCACCGGGCCGTCGAGGAACGCCTCCGGTGGCACTTCGCCGAGCGCCGTCTCCATCTCCCGCAGCTCGTCCAGCTCCTTCCGGCATGCGTCGCACGTGGCGGTGTGCTCCTCCACCTCCCGCCGCTCTCCGGGATCGAGGATGCCGAGGATGTACGCGCCGAGCAGTTCGCCGTGCTGGTGCTGGACGCTCATGCCGCCACCTCCTTGAGCCGGACCGCGCCGCCGGACTTGCTCGTGTACAGCTTGCGCAGCGCCTTGAGCGCGTAGTGCGCCCGGGATTTGACCGTACCCTCCGGTATGCCGAGTCGTCCCGCGGTTTCCGGCACCGTGCGGCCCCGGTAGTAGATCTCGACGAGCACGTCGCGGTGCTCGGGGGAGAGCCGGTCGAGGGCGTCCATGAGCACCACGGACTCCACCACGGCGTCGGCGTGGTCGCGCTGCACCGGCGGCGTGGACTCGGACTCGGCGACCTCGGTGGGGCGCACCGCCTTGGCGCGGTACCGGTCCGTGACGATGTTGCGGGTCACGGTCAGCAGCCAGCCGCGCACCGATCCCTGGGCGTTGGAGATGACCTCCGGATGCCGCCACGCTCTGATCAAGGTCTCCTGTACCACGTCCTCGGCCGCGGGCCGGTCTCCTGTCAACCGTGTTGCGTACGCCAGCAGGGCCTTGCCGTGCTCGGCGTAGAGCGCACGGATCAGCGCTTCGTGACTCGCGCTCTGCTGGGCGCGGGACCGCAGTATCGCCATCCACCCACTCCGAATTCCTGTTGCTTCGACCACAACACGAGGCGGCGCAGGGGATCGTTCATATGACTCAGGTCACATGCGCGGGCCAAGGGGTGGGGTCGTCTCACATATGCCATGGGTCAGCAGTGCCGGCCGTCGTTCAGGCACGTCACGACCCTGTCCATCTGGTCGTCGGTCATGACGTCCACGAAGCCGGCGTGGTCGGTGACCGGGTTGTGCTTCTGCTCGGGGAACGCGTCCAGGGCGATCGGCGCCCCCTTCGGCACCCGGTAGGCGATCACGAGCCGCAGTTGCGGCACCGGGAACGTGCCCGACGGGCAGGCGCCGTCGGACCCGGGGAAGACGATGTGCCCGCGGTGGCCCTCGCTGTCCGTGTCGAGACCGTTCCAGCAGCTGGGGAAGTCGAGGGTGCGGGTGAGCCGGCCGTCCGGGCACCTGGGATACCGCGTGGTGACCCGGTCCGGGAACGCGGCGCACCCCCACTGCGCGTGGGCGAGTTCCGTGCCGGCGGTGCCCGCGGCCGGGTCTCCGGTGGTGATCCGCAGGAACCGGGGCATCGGCACCACGTGGCTGGCCCGGTTGCCGAGGTACTCCACCGTGACCGAGGCCGGGGGCAGGATCTGCCCGATGTTGCCGTGGTGTTCGCCGGCGTCGCCCCCGGAGGGGGAGGCCGGGCGGTCCTGGCGGCGCAGCACGGGCCAGTAGTACGTGGACTTGTCGCCGTCGCGGCAGGTGGTCCCCGCCGCCGCGAGGCTGGCGGCGGTCGAGAACGCGGTGGTGGACAGGTTGCCGACGTAGTCGTGGGTGTGGTGGGCGCCGTTCCGCAGGCCCGGGGAGATCACGAGGTTGTCGGAGTTGCGGTGCCCTTCTTGGTTGCGGCCGCAATCCTCGGTGAAGGTGCCGGTGGCGGCGCCGGGCCCGGGCGCGGGCGGTTGCGAGCGGGGCACATCGCGGATGTCGACGAAGTCGTTCGGGAACGGGCCCACGTCCGGCGAACGCCCCGCGGCGTGCGGCCTGCCCGCCGCCCACACCAGGAAAAGCGCCGCGACCACCGAGACCACGGCGAAGACCGACAACGAGATCGTGAAGGGGCCGACCCGATACCGTCTTTCCACGACCTCAGGGTGCCACACGCCCGTCGGTGCCCCGCACGCGCCCGGCGGCTGCCGCCGAGGCGGGCAAGGGCGCACCTCCGCATCGTCCCCGGGGCAGGTTGCGTCCAAGTAAACGCTTCGCAAAGGAGAACGCCGTGCCGCGTGCCGCGCCCGGGCCGCCGTGACCCGCGCCCACGCCGCCGTCACCTGCGCCCACGCCGCCCACGCCACCGCCGTGCGCGCCCGCGCCCCCGTGCCGCATCGGGCTCGCCCCGCGCCGCCAGCACCCGTGCCGGGGACGGCCGTTCGCCGGACCGGCGCAGCGTGCCGGCCGCGAGGTCCGTGCCGAGCGGGAGCGGCATACGGGCGCGCCCCGACAAGGGGCGCGGGGGCGGGCGTGGGGGTGCGTCAGCCGGTCAGTCGCCGTCCGGGGCGAGGTCGGCCGACCACTTCTCCTCGATCCGGCCGAAGTGCCACACGAGCAGCGCGATCAGCCAGGAGCCGAAGAACAGTCCGACGATGCCGTAGCCGGCGTAGTCGAGGTTGATGCCGGCGATCGCGGCGAGCGGCCCGGACGTGATGTTCGCCTGGTCGGTGAGCACGCCGATGAGTTCGATGGTGCCGATGATGAGCGCGACCGCGACGGAGATCGACGTGATGGTGATGTTGTAGAAGACCTTGCGGACCGGCTTGGCGAAGGCCCACCCGTAGGCCGCGTTCATGAACACTCCGTCGATGGTGTCCATCAGGCACATGCCGGCCGCGAAGAGGACCGGCAGCACCAGGATCGAGTAGAACGGCAGGCTGAAGGCCGCCGCGCCGCCCGCCAGCACCAGCAGCCCCACCTCGGTGGCGGTGTCGAAGCCGAGTCCGAACAGCACCCCGATCGGGTAGATGTGCCAGGCCTTCCGCACGGACTTGGTCAGGCCGTTGAGGAAGCGGTTCATCAGGCCGCGCTTGTTGAGCTGCTCCTCCAACTGCTGCTCGTCGTACCGGCCGCTGCGCATCTGCCGGAAGATCTTGATGATGCCGACGAGCACGGCGAGGTTGAGGATGCCGAGGATCCACAGGAAGACGCCGGAGACCGACGCGCCGATGATGCCGGTCACCGAATGCAGGCTGGAGTCGTCGTCCTCCACCTGCCCGACGAGTGCCTTGACGCCCACCGAGAGCAGGAAGGACAGCGCGAAGACGATCGTCGAGTGGCCGAGCGAGAACCAGAAGCCCACCGACAGCGGCCGGCGCCCGCGCGGCCGGCCCGCGGCCTCGGAGTCCGCCTGGTCGGCCAGCAGCTTGCGGGTGGTGTTGTCGACGGCGGCGATGTGGTCGGCGTCGAAGGCGTGCCGCAGCCCGAACGTGTAGGCCAGGACACCCACGCCGACGTTGAACACCGGGTGGTCGCCGCCCAGATGGTAGTGGTGGGGCACGACGAGCCCGAAGAGGACGCCGAAGCCCACCACGTGCAGCAGCACGATGAAGCCCGCCATCCCGCCGAGCGCCCGCCAGTCCCTCCGGCTCAGCGAACGCCGGAACAGCCCAAGACGCTCACCCAGCGTCGGCTCGGCAGCTATGTCGCCGCTCAAGGCACCTCCTCTCCTCGATGACCAGCCAAAACGCCACGAGGCTAACATCGGCCCGCGCTTTATTGCAAGAAGGTCGCAATTGGCTGAGGCTGGCAAGAGGAGTGGTGCTCACCGGTCGGTCGCGAGGCGGCGTTCGAGGTAGATGCCGGTGAACACGGCGACCTTGGCGCGCAGCACCCAGGGGTCGAAGGGCTTGCCGATGTAGTCGACGGCGCCGGCCGCGTAGCCGCGGGCGGAGTGCTCGGGGTCGGTGCCCATGGCGGTCAGGAAGATGATGGGGACGTCACGGGTGCGGGGGCGGCGCTTGATGTGGGCGGCGGTCTCGTAGCCGTCCATGTCGGGCATCTGGACGTCCATGATGATGACGGCGAAGTCGTCGTGGTCCAGCAGGGCCTTGAGCGCCTCCCGGCCGGAGGAGACCGCGACCAGCTCCTGGTCGAGGGTGGACAGGACGGCGGTCATGGCCAGCAGGTTGTCCGGCTGGTCGTCGACGACGAGGATCCTGGGCATGGTCCGCGGGGCGGGCGGCGCCGCGGTGGCCTGCTGGACCTGCTCCACGGCCTCCAACTGGCGCTCCAGCAGCTTGCAGCGCTCCTCGGCCTCGTCGCGCCGTTTCCTGGCCTCGTGCAGCTGGGCCGAGAGGCGGGCGACGTCGTCCCGCAACTGGTCGCGTTCGCGCAGCAGCTCGGTGACGTCCGGGTTGGCCGCGGCCAGCCGGTCGGCCCGTTCCCGCTCGGCGCACCACTCCGCCTCCAGCTGGTTCAGGCGCACTTCCAGGTCGGCGATGCGGTGCTTGCGGTCCAGCAGGGCATCGCCCAGGGCGTCCCCGCGGGCGGTCGAGCGGCGCGAGACGCGGTCGGCCGCGGCGAGCTGCTGTTCGAGCACCTCCACCGCGTGGCGGGGGGAGGTGCTGGTCTCCACGGCGGCCCGGTGCAGGCGGCGCACCAGCTCGATGGCCTCCGGGGTGGCGGCCGTGCCGCGGTGCTCCGCGACGTCCGTGAACAGGTCCATCACCACCTCCCACGGCGGCACGCGGGTGCCACCGAGGTAGCGGGAGAAGGTGCCGGCGTCCCGGACGCGGCGGGCCGCATAACGGCGCACCGAGACCTCAAGGCCCTCGAACAGCTCCCGCAGCGCCTGCGCCAGCGCACGGGACTCCGGCGTCAGGTCCTTGGCCAGCGGCCGCAGTTCCGCCATGCTCAGCGCCGCCCTTCGAACGCGTCCACAGCACGGTCCCGCCCGTCGTCGGCGGTGTCCGAGGCGATCACCTGGTTGAACACCGGTACCGCCCCTCCCGCGGCGGCGAGCCCGCACAGCACGCCGTCCGCCGCCCCGCCGCCCGCCAGTACCGACAGCACCCCGGCCGCCACCCCGGCCAGCACCGCGAGTAACAGCACGAGCGCCGCCCTCACCGACACAAGCGAACGGTCCATCACAACCCTCCCTCACCCGGCCGGACGGCGGCCGGGACGGCGCTCCCCGGACGGGACCGCCCGAGGACGAGCCACAGAATGGGGCCATGGGCACCCGTTGCGCCGGGAAACCGGCAAACCGGCAACACCGCCGGCCGTTGCCGTCCCCGCGTCCGGGCACCGCGCAACACCCCGGTGCCGCCCGCGGGACGGGTGGGGGAGGGGCGGTGGGCGCCGGACTCGGCCCGTGGGCCCGGCTTCCCGGCCCGGACCGCGGCGCCGGGCCCCCACGGCCGGGGTGCGGCTGTCCGCCCCCGGCCCGGACCCGCTGCCGCCCTGGGAGCCCGGCGCGCACATCGGACTCCGGCTGCCGTCCGGGGCCGTCCGCCGGTACTCGCTGTGCGGCGACCCGCGGGACCGTCTGCACTACGACCTCGCGGTGCGGCTCGAAGCCGCGGGACGCGGCGGCTCCGCCGAGGTGCACGGCACCGCGTTGGTCGGCCGGGAGCTGCTGGTGACCGAGGTGCGCAACCGCTTCCCGCTCGCCATCGCGGACGCGTACCTGCTGATCGCCGGCGGCATCGGCATCACGCCGCTCCTCCCGATGGCCCGCGCCCTCGCGCCGGGCGGCGCCGAGTGGTCCGCGGTCTACTGCGGCCGGGGCGCCGCGACGATGGCGTTCCGCGACGAGCTGACGGCCCTCGGCGGGGACCGGGTCCGGTGCGTGGACACGACGAGGCAACCGCGCCCCGACCTCAAGGCGCTCATCGGCGGACTCGGCCCGCGCGCCGTCGTGTACTGCTGCGGCCCCGACGGCCTGCCGGCAGAGGTCACCGGGAGCTGTGCGGCAGCGGGCGCCCGGTGCGAGACGGAGCACTTCGGCGCCGCCACCGCGGCCCCGGACACCGGGCCCGCGGAGGAGGTCGAGCTGGAGCTGCGCCGGACCGGCACGACCGTGGTGGCCGGCCCGCACACCACGCTGCTGGAGGCGGTCCGCGAGGCGGGCGTGGAGATCGAGTCCGACTGCGAGGAGGGCTACTGCGGCACCTGCGAGACCCGCGTCCTCGACGGCGAACCCGACCACCGCGACGTCGTGCTCTCGAAGGCGGAACGGGCGGCGGGGCGGACGCTCATGCCGTGCGTGAGCCGTGCGTGCGGCAGGAGGCTCGTCCTGGGCCTCTGAGCGTCCGGGGCTCCTCGGCCGTCCGGGGTTCCTCGCTGTCCCCCGCGGCACCGCGTGCGCGGCGGCGGCGCTCGATGAGATTACGATCAGCCTCCGTAAGGGGATTCCCCCGACCAGGAGGTACACGAGGTGGCCGACAACGAACCCACCGAGGTGACGGTGGTACAGCCCGGTGAGGGCGACTCCGTCCCGCTGCCCGGTTTCGGGGCTGTGTACAAGCTGTACAGCCGGGCCAACAAGGGCGAGGTGGCCATCGTCGAGCACCCTTTCGAGGTCGGCACCATCACCGCGGCGCACCGGCACACCCGCGAGGACGAGCACTCGCTCGTGCTGGAGGGCGAGATCGGTTTCCGTTCCGACGACAGTGAAGTGGTCCTGGGGCCGGGCGGCTACATCACCAAGCCGCGCGGGCAGATGCACGCCATGTGGAACGCCGGCAGCACACCGGGCCGAATCGTCGAGATCATCACCCCGGGCGGCTTCGAGACGTACTTCAGGGAGCTGAGTGAGCTGCTCGCCTCCCAGCCCGGCGGTCCGGGCGCCTCGAACCTGCGCGAACTGCCCGAGTTCATCGAGCTGGCCGAGAAGT
Source organism: Streptomyces sp. DSM 116793 (assembly GCF_057320905.1). Taxonomy (NCBI): domain Bacteria; kingdom Bacillati; phylum Actinomycetota; class Actinomycetes; order Kitasatosporales; family Streptomycetaceae; genus Streptomyces; species Streptomyces sp. DSM 116793. The sequence goes on from NZ_CM170494.1 coordinate 8,092,962, forward strand.
ACGGGCTCACCTACGGCGCACCCGAGTGGCTGGACGACGTCGTGCGCAGGTACGGGCTGAGGCCGCCCACGCGCTGACGCCGTACAAGCGGGCGCCGTACATCACACCGGGGCCGGACACCGGGGCCGGGCCGGAAGCCCTAAGGGCCCGGGCAGGGCATCGTCAGCCGGACGACGCGCGGGGTGCCGGCCCGGTCGGCTCGTGGGGTTCCGTGCCGGTCGGCCCGCCGGGCCAGAGCGGTTCGGGGACGGCGAGGCCGAAGTCCCGTCCCCAGCGGTTGCGGCTGCTGACCTCCTGCACGGGGCGCCGGTCGGCGGCCACCCCCCACCGGCCGCGGGGGTAGCCCATCGCGAGCATCGCGGTCATGCGCCAGCCCTCCTCGGTGGGCACTCCGAGCAGCTTCATCACCTCGTCCTCCTCGTAGCGCAGCACCGTGGTGATGACGCTGCCAACCCCTTCCGCGCGGGCGGCGAGCATGGCGCTCCAGATGGCGGGGTAGATGTTCGCGCCGCCGTGGTCGTCGATCGCGAACACGAACAACAGCAGGGGTGTCTCGGCGAAGTGCTCGGTGAAGTAGTCCCCGGACGCCTTGATCCTGCGCATCGTCTCGGCGTGCGCCTGCGGGTCGTGCACCGGAGCGGCCAGTCTGCCGGCGGCGATGTCGGCGTACTCGCGGGCCCGGCACCGGCGGTAGGCGGCGGCGAGTTCCGCCTTGGTGTCCGGGTCGTCCACGGCGAGGAAGTGCCAGCGCTGGGTGTTGCCGCCGTTGGGCGCCCGGATCGCGGCGTCGAGGATCCGGGCCTGGGTTTCGAGCGGAATCGGGTCGGGGTGGACACGGCGCATCATCCGCGTGGTGTACAGCGCCTCGTGGACGTCCATGGCTGACGCTCCTCACGGCTCGCGGCCGTGGGAGAACGGCCGGCGGGGAAGCGGGCGGGGCCCGCGGGGCCGGGCCGCCCGGCGCCCGCCACCATTCTGCTTCCCTTTACGTTACAGTCAATAACTGGAACGAAATAGGAAATCCGAACAGAACAGGGTGCGGGTCGGGGGTGCGGGTCGGGGGTGCGGGACGGGGCGCGAGTCGGGTGCTCCGGGTGCTCCGGGTGCTCCGGGGGCTCCGGGGGTGCCGGGGGTCCGCCCTCGTGCGGCGTCAGCGAGTGCGCTTGGGGGTCCCGGCGCCGTGCCGTCCGGCGCCGCCGGCCCTCTCGGCGATCGCCGGCCACAGCACGGCGACGACCGACTCGGGGATCTCGTCCTTGCTCTCACCGCGGTAGAACGCGGCGAAGTAGCTGCCGAAGCACATGGTGGCGATCGTGTGCCTGTCGATCCCGTCCTGCACGGCGCCGCGGTCCTGGAGCTCGGAGAGCACGTTCTCGACGAGGGTGACGCGGGGTTCGACCGCGTGCCTGCGGAGGATATCCAGGAGTTCGGGGGTGCGGTTGGCCTCGCCGGCGAAGTTGCCCATCAGCATCATGGCGTCCGGGTTGAAGTACTCGGGGTCCAGTCGGCGGACGGCCTCGACGAGGGCCTCCCGGGGCCCCAGCCGGCCCAGGTCGAGGGTGTACAAGTCGCGCTGCTTGCGGAAGCCGTAGTCCAGCGCGTCCACGACCAGATCGAACTTGCTGCTCCAGCGCCGGTAGAGCGTGGGGCGGCTGACCTTCGCGTCGGCGGCGATGTCGCCGATGGTCATGCGCGAGTAGCCGTCCTTTACGAGACGCTCGCGGGTGGCCAGGATGATCGCCTCGTCGAGCGCGGCGTCGCGCGGCCGCCCGCCGGAGCGCGGGGCGCTGGGCTCCGCCTGCTCGTTCGCCGCTTCGGGTGCTCGGACCATGACCCCACCTCGTGGACGATGTCGCGGCCATCATATCCGATCCCGTTACAGGGATTGGCCGTTACGTATATGATTACGATACTTGCTTGTAACGGAACTTGGGCCCGGGGGTGACGTGCAGGGACTGCTGCGCGGACGACCGGGTGTCACCCGCGCGACGAAGGGAACCGCGATGGACCACGAGGACAAGCGCCTGCCCGTACTCGAGGTGATCATCGGCAGCACCCGCCCCGGCCGGGCCGGCCTGCCGGTCGCCCGGTGGGTGGCCGAGTACGCCGCGAAGACGGGGGATTTCGGGGTCGAGACCGTCGACCTCGCCGAGGTCGACCTGCCGATGCTCGACGAGCCCCACCATCCCGGCGCCCGCCGGTACACCAAGGAGCACACCAAGCACTTCAGTGCGACCATCTCGCGCGCCGACGCCTTCGTCCTGGTGGTGCCCGAGTACAACCACGGCTATACGGCGCCGGTGAAGAACGCGCTGGACTTCCTGCTCCACGAGTGGGCACACAAGCCGATCGGCCTGGTGAGCTACGGCGGTGTGTCGGGCGGGGTGCGGGCCGTCCACGCGCTGAAGCCCGTGCTGGCGGCGCTGAAGATGATCCCGGTGCACGAGGGTGTCATCATCCCGTTCGTGGGGTCCTTCATCGAGGGCTCGGGCGACGACCGCCGCTTCGTTCCCAACGATGTCATCGAGGCCGGCGCCGACGCCATGCTGGCGGCGATCTCGGCGTGGCTCCCGGCCGGCCGGGCGGCCGCCGCGGCCCAGAGGCCCGCCGTGCGGTAGTTACGTTACAGATATTGACTGTAATGGAACGGGAGGCATACCGTCGGACCATGCCACGCACGGTGGTCCGACCATCGGCACGGAAAGGGGAGTCGACGATGACAACCGCTCAGGAGCTGATCGACCGGAGCATCCCGTTCCTCGAAGAGGTGAAGAACCGGACCGCGGGCGCCGAGCTGGAGCACTGGCTGAACGAGCGGTACGGCCCCGGCAGCGCGGTCTACGACGACCTGGCGACCCTGATCAGGGACGGCGTCCGCGCCGGCTGGGCGGCGAACATCGAGGTGGACGGCCCCAGGTACCGGCGCAGCCGGATCGCGGAACCCCGCGACGTCCTCAACTGGTTCAGCATCACGGCCGTCTACATGGACAGCGTCGTGCCGTACCGGGGCCAGTACCACCAGCACCCGTACGGCGAGCTGAACCTGGTGGTGCCGCTGGACGAGGGCGCCACGCTGATGGGGCCGCGCGGCTGGAGCGGTGCCGGCTGGACGGCGCCGGGGCCGGGCAGCCACCACTACCCGGAGGTCAAGGGCGGCGCCCTCATCGCGCTGTTCTACCTGCCCGCGGGGCGGATCTCGTACGACATCACCCCGCCGTCCGCCTGACGCGCGGGGGAGCGGACACGTCATGGACTCCGTGGCGACGGTGGAGGACGCGCTGCTCACCCGGCGCAGCTGCCGGGCGTTCCTGCCGACGCCGGTGCCGCGTGCGGAGGTCGAGCGGCTGCTCTTCCTGGCGGCCCGGTCGGCCGGCAACTCCACCTGCCAGCCCTGGCAGGTGCACGTGCTGACCGGCGCCGCGAAGCGGGCCCTGACCGCGGACCTGCTGGCCGCGTATGACGCGCAGTGCGGGGCCGAGGCCGGTGAGTTCGACTACCAGCCGCGCGCGGACGAGTGGCCCGAGCCGTTCCGGGGGCGGCGCCGCAGCTTCGGCGAGAGCCTGTACCGGGACGCGCTCGGGATCGCGGCGGACGACACCGCGGGCCGCCGGGGGCACCACCGGCGCAACTACGACTTCTTCGGCGCACCGGTGGGGATCATCCTCACCGTCAGCAGCGCGCCGCTGCAGGGCGCGCTGGTGGACGCCGGACTGTTCCTGCAGGCGCTGATGCTGGCCGCTCGCGGGGCCGGACTGCACACCTGCGCCCAGGCGTCGCTGATCGACTACCACCCGGTGCTGCGCGGGCACGTGCTGATCCCCGACGACCATGTGATCGTGTGCGGGGTCGCGCTGGGCCATGCCGACGACAGTCACCGGCTCGGCGCCCTGCGCACCGCACGGGAACCGGTCGAGGTGTTCGCCACCTTCTACGATTCCGGTGTGACACAGCGGGCGGACTCGGCATGACGGGCGCGGGGCGTGCCGTCGGCATCAACGGCAAAGGGCGGTCGGTCACGGTCGAGCGTGACCTGACCTATGCGACCGTCGACGGGACCGAACTGCGCCTGGACGTCCACCGTTCGGCCGAGCCCGGCGCGCCGGTCGTCGTGTACGCGCACGGCGGCGGCTGGACCCGGGGCGACAGGCGCACCGACGGAGCCAAGCGGCTGGCACCGCTCGCCGCCCACGGGGTGAGTGTGGTCGCGGTCGACTACCGCCTCGCGCCCAAGGCCGTGTTCCCGCAGCAGGTGCACGACCTCAAGGGGGCCGTGCGGTGGCTGCGCGCCCACGGCGATCGCCTCGGGCTCGCCACCGGGCGGCTCGGCGTCTGGGGTGCCTCCGCGGGGGCGTACCTGGCGTCGTTGCTGGCGCTCTCCGAGGGGGACGACGGACTGGAGGGCACCGTCGGCGGGAACCTGGAGCAGTCCAGCGCGGTGCAGGCGGTGGTGCACTGGTTCGGCCAGGCGGACCTGGCGGCGTCGGCGGCGCGCAGCGAGGTGGAGGCGCGGCTGCTGCCGTTCCGGTTCGAGGCGGACCTGCTGGGCACCGGCGATCCGGCGGAGCTGGCCGAGCGGGCCCGGGGGCTCAGCCTGCTGTCGCGGGTCTCGCCCGGGGCGCCGCCGTTCCTGATCGCCCACGGTGACCGGGACCGCCTGGTGCCCCCGTCGGAGGGGCTCTCCCTGCACCGGGCGCTGGTCGGGGCCGGCGCGCGCAGCCGCTTCGAGCTGCTGGGCGGTGCCGGGCACGAGGACGCGGAGTTCGACAGCCCGGCCACGCTGGCCGGTACGGCGGCGTGGCTGCGGGCCGTCCTGGGCTGACGCCGCGCCGCCCGCGGCGGGAATGAATCTCCGGCCAGATTTCGTTACGACATACGAACGTATCGAATGCTTCTTGGTGAGGAGGACGGAATGTCCGCCACGACCGCCGCCGTGACCGGCTCGCCGTCACGCATCGTGACCGCCGAGCACTGGTTCGACTTCAGCTGCCCGTACTGCTACGTCGCCCAGGACCGCAACCGGGTCCTGCGCGAGCACGGCATCCGGCTGGTCGAGCACGGCCTGCAGATCCACCCCGAGATCGGCCCCGGCGGCACCCCTGCGGGGCCGCGCTCGGGCCCGGCCTACGACTTCCTGGCCCGGGAGGCCGCGGCGGCCGGCCTCCCGCTGCGCTGGACGGACCGCATCGCGTACTCGCGCCCGGCGCTGGCCGCCTTCGAGTGGCTCCGCACGAGGGACCCCGAGGCCGCGGAACGGTTCGCCACGTCCGTGTTCGCCGCCTACTTCGCCGACGGCCGGGACATCGAGTCCGTCGATCTCCTGGCGACGCTGGCCGGGGAGTCCGGGGCGGACGCGGCAGCACTCCGCGCCGCACTGGCCTCGCCGGATGCGGACGACGCCCTGTCCCGCTCGGAGGCCCGCGCCCACGAGCACGGCATCACCGGCACACCCACCTGGATCACCGGCAACCGAGCCATCTCGGGCCTGCGTCCCCGGGAGTGGTTCGAGCACTGGGCGACGGCACTCACGAGCTGAGCACAACGGCACTCAGGAGCTGAGCACAGGAGGGCACGCCGAAGGCGGACCCGGGGGCGCGGGACGCCACGCGCTCGGCAGCCCGGCGGGCCGTGCCGCGGGCCGGCCCGCCGGGCGCGGGGAGCCGCCCCGGGACCCCGGCATCTCGGGCGGTTCGGATCCGCCGCTGACGATGCCGGGGCACCTCGTCGACCGGACTGGGTGAGCACCCGTCAGCCCGCGGCTCGGCGGAGCCAGTCGCGCAGCGGCAAGGTGCTGTCCTCGCCGTGCATCGCCTGCCGGACGGCGCGGGCGCCGTCACGCAGTTGCCGGTTCGAGCGCGCGTACGTGATCGCGGCCGCGAGGAGGGGGCCGTCGGCTCTCCTGACAGGGATCGGGTCGGTCGCCGCGCCGAGGGCGGCCAGGCGGCGCGCCCAGAAGGGCTGGTCCGTGTGTGTGGGCAGCGGAACCGAGGGGACACCGGCCCGCAGAGCCGCGGCGGTGGTCCCCGCTCCCGCCTGATGCACGACCGCGGCGGCACGGGGCAGGAGCCAGTCGTGTGGCACGTCCCCTACGTGCATGACATCGTCGCTGTCGAGCCGGTCGGCGACGGCGCGTAGTCGGGGGCCCTGCACGATCGCGCGCCCCCTGCTCGTGCGCAGTGCCTCTTCCACCACCCGCAGGGTGGCTGAGCTCGGCGGGAAGCTGCCGAGCGTGATGACGGCGGGTGCGGGGCCGGCGTCGAGAAACTCGCACAGCGCGGCCGGCGGGCTCCAGCCCTCGGGGGTGTGGGGCCACCAGAAGCCGTCGAGGGTCAAGTGGTCGGGCCAGTCCGCCGGCCGGGGCAGCACGGCGGGGCTGATGCCGTGATGGACGGGCATTCCACGGGCGCGGCGCCGGCGGTGTGCGGCACGACGGGTCTCGGGAGGCAGGCCGAGCTCGGAGCGTACCCGTGCGCAGGCACTGTCGTAGGGCGTCGGTACCTTCTGCGCGATCCGCCCGGCGAGCCGGTTGCCGGTACGGCCGAGGTCGCGCCAGCTGAAGATCACGGGTGGATAGGCGGCGCTGGGGTGCCAGGGTTGCAACAGTGCTTCGACGGACGGTACGCCGAGGCTTTCTGCGATGTCGTGGCCGTAGGGTGAGATGGCGTTGGTGAGCACGGCCTCCGCGCCGGGTGCGGCGTCCAGCGCCACGGTGGCGGCGTGGTCCATGTAGGTCCGCAGTGCGGAGAGGTGGGCGCGTACCCCGGACGGGGCGTCGGCGGCATCGTCGCCCTCCGGTCCGAGCGGCGTCGCGATGGGCGCGAGTGCGCATCCGGCCGCGGTCACGAGCGGCTCGTACTCGCTGTTGGCCACGAGGGTGACCTCGTGTCCCTCGCCGACGAACGCCGCCCCCAGCCCGGCCGCGGGCGCGACGTCGCCTCGGGTGCCGGGGCTCAGGATCAGGACCTTCATGCCGCCTCCCCATGGGACTGCCGAATCATTTTGCAACCAGTGTTCGCTAACAGTGTTCTCGAATATATCGCGACGCATACACTGTTCGCAAAGGGCGAGACACGGAGGCTCCATGGAGTCGGATCTCATCTGGATGAGGCCGAGCAAGTCGGGGATCGGACGTCCGGCCGGTCGCACGCGCGCCGAGATCACCGAGGCCGCCGTGCGAGTCGCCGACCGGGATGGACTCGCCGGGGTCTCCATGCGGAACGTCGCCGCCGAACTGGACACGGGGGCCGGCTCGCTCTACCGCTACGTCGACAACCACGGCGACCTCCTCGACCTGATGGCCGACCATGTGTGCAGTGAGTACGACCTCGGCGAACCCTCGGGAGACTGGCTGACCGACCTGGTGGGCCTCGGCCTGCAGGCCCGCGAGATCCACCGTCGCCATCCCTGGCTCGCCGAACTCACCCTCACCAGGCCGGTGGTCGGCCCCAACGGCATCGACGTGACCGAGTACTTCTTCGCCGCGCTGGCCGACCACCCCGCGACCGACGGGGAGAAACTGGTCGCCCTCGGGATCCTCAACGCGGTGGTCGCCGCAGCCGCACGATCGGAGGCCTCCCCCGTCGACGCACTCCGCAGCGCCCGCTACGTCGCGCACGTCGCCGCCCAGGGCAACCACCCGCACCTCGCCGCCCTCAACCCCGGCCCCGGGGACGGCGACCCCCTGCCCGAGGCGCTGCGCCGGATCCTCACCGGCCTGCTCGGCTGACGGGCCCTCGGGGCGCCTGCGGCATCGGGCCCCGCGGAGGCACCGACGCGCAGGGCGCGTTCCGGGGGCAGAGGCCACCACCTCGGGTTGCGGGGCCGACGGCGCCGACAGGTCGCCCACGCCCCCGGACTCACCCGAAGGCGGCCGACTCCCAGCTGTGTCCGCTTCTCAGGTCCGCCACCGGTTCGGCATCGCGCAGGCCGACCGTCAGCTTCGCGCTGGGCAGCGCAGGTGCACCGAAGGGGCACGGCGCGAGGGCGCGCGGTCCCTGCCGGTACGCGAGGTCATGGCCCTGCGGTCGGTCTCCGGCCGGGACCGCTCAGGAGGCGGGACCGGGTACGACGACCACGCCACGTGGGAGCCGACGGCACCGCCGGGCGCGTACGACCTGCTGCGTGTTACGGCCCGTCGCGTGCGGCAGCGGTCGTCGGCCCCGTCCGCCGCCGTGGTGGACGCGCAGAGCGTGAAGGTCGAGGCGGTGGCGCGGAGTGCGCCGGCGCCCCGGATCAGCCGGCCGGGCGAGGTCGTCCGCAAGGGCCTCTTGCTCCACCTCCGCACGCCCCCGACTTCTCGGGTTCGCCCCGGGTCCGGCCGGAAGCCCGGAGGACCCGCGGCGGTCTGCCACGGGTCGGCCCTCCGGACGCGGTGCTGGAACGACGCGTCTCCGGAACGCGCCGGGCGGAGGGAGTCGGCCGAAGACGACGGCCGAAGGCGGCGACCGGTGGCGGCGACCGACGGCGGGGTCAGCCGGCGTGGTCGGACGGCTGGGCCAGCCGCCCAGTACCTACGCCGCCTGCGGCCCCGTGGACCCGCCCGCGGCGTCGACCCGCAGGGTGGCGGCGGCGGGACCGTCCTCCAGGATGGCGCTCACATAGCTGGAATCGGCGTACTTGGCGCGGTAGGCGTCGTCGATCTCCTCACGCGTGACCTCGGCCGGCGTGAACTGCACAGGCCGCCACCGCCCGTTCGTGCGCACCACGCCCTGTCCGCTCGTCCGCGCCCTGCGGTACCAGACGCTGTCCGGCCCCCGGTATCCCCGCACGAAGACGTTGCCCTCGCGCTCCACGACCCAGATGGGACGGGCCTCGTCGAGGTTTCCATCGGGCCGCTGCACCCGCACCAGGATCTCGTCGCTGTCGCGGAAGGCCGCCAGGTCCTCGGCGTCCCAGTTCCCGTCTCGCATGTGCTCTCTCCCAGGTCGGACGGCGCCCCGGTCGACAGGGGCCTCCGCCTCGATTCAAACGAAGGCGTGGGGCCACGGCAACGAGGCGGGCCCGTCCGCGCCGGCCCTCTCACCGGAAGGGCCCACCTCACCGGAGAGGACCACCTCACGGGCGGGGCCGCAGCCGGTGCCCCCGTGTCACGGGACGCGGGGGCACCGGCTGCTCTCAGGGCCTCACCGGCCGCGCCGGCTCACTTGCCGTAGGCCAGCGCGAAGAGGTGGACCGTACCCGAGCCGCCCATCTCCGGGAGGGTGATCGACGCCACCGTCTTCGCCGGGTCCAGGGGCACCTTGGTGGCGAAGACATACGCCTTCACCGTGTCCCTGCCGCCGGACGCGGTGTTCCGGTAGTCCGTCGTGACGGCCGTGGTGTCGCCGTCGACGGGCTTCGCGGAGCCGCCGTTCAGGGTCCAGTCCGAGAAGGTGACGTCCGCCTTCGCGGTGGTCCCGTCGGTGTACGTGACGGTCAGCGTGCCGCGGGTGCCGCTGCCGTCCGTCGGGGCGTTGGCCGCGGCGCCCAGCAGCCCGAGCGACGAGCCGGAGGCGCCGGCGGGCTGCGCGAGCGTCTGCCCCGCCACCTCCAGGTTGTCGGCCTGCCCGGCGGCGATCCCCGGCCAGGTGTAGGTGATGCCGTCGGCCGTGAGCTGCGAGCCGCCGGTCACGCCGGCCGCCGCCAGCGCGTTCTGCGAGTACGCCCAGCCGCCGTCGTCGAAGCCGCCGGTGAAGGTGGTGCCGTCCGGGTACTCCGCCTTGTTGGTCTCGTACGGCCACAGCTCGCCCGGCTCGGCCACGGCCACCCGCAGCGTCGCCGAGGCGAGGCCGGCACCGCTCGTGTGGTCGGTGACGGCGAAACTCACCGGGTAGCTGCCCTCGGTGTCCCCGGCCGTGAGGGTGACCTCGGCGCGGGCGGTGCCCGAGGCCGGGACGGTCACCGAGCCCGACGCGGTGCCGACGTGCACGCCGGACGGTGCCTTCGCCGTCCAGTCGGCCGTGACGGGCTTCGTGCCCAGGTTCGTCAGCGTCAGGGTGGCGTCGCCGGAGCCGCCCGGGGCGACGACCAGGCCGTCGCTGCCGGGTCCGGTCGCGGCCAGCAGTCTGTCACCGCCGGTGGTGTCCGAGGGCGGGACGCTGTCCGGCGCGGCGGCCCAGGACGTGTTCGGCTGCGTGCCCAAGGCGAAGTCCAGCTGCCCGGCCTTCTGGAACCGGCCGAAGGTCAGCCAGGACTTCTGCCACCCAGCGCCGCCGACCTTGAGCGACTGCACGTACGGGGCGTCGGGCGCCGCCTGCGGCGCGTTCAGGGTGAGCTGCCTGCCGTCGCCGAAGGTGACCTTGGCGAGGGGGAAGGCCGGGCTGCCCAGCACCAGCGTGTCCGTGCCCGGCGTCTCCGGGTAGGCGCCCAGCATCGACCAGACGTACCAGGAGCTCATCGCGCCCAGGTCGTCGTTGCCGAACGAGCCCACCGGGGCGTTGAAGTAGAGCTTCTGCTGTGCCTGCCGGACCGCGGCCTGGGTCTTCCACGGCTCGCCCAGGTAGTCGTACTCCCAGGGGATCTCGACGCTGGGCTCGTTGCTCAGGTCGGCGCTGGTGCCGGACGGGTGCGCCACGTCGCGCAGCAGGCTGTCCAGGTAGGACGAGTAGGCGTCCTTCCCGCCGCGGGCCGTGATGAGCTGCCGCACGTTGAACGGCACCATGGGCGTGTACTGCGCCGACGTGCCCTCCACGAAGCCGTTGGACGTACCCGGGGTGAAGGCCCCCGCGAACTGCCCGTTGCTGGTGCGGCCCTGGAGGTAGCCCGTCTGCGGGTTGAAGACGTTCATCCAGTCCTGGGCGCGGGCGGCGAACTTCCGGTACACCGCGTCCTCGCCCAGCGACTTCGCGAAGGCCGCGAGGGCGTAGTCGGCGCTGTCGTACTCCAGCTGTGTGGAGACCGGGCCGTAGAAGTTGCAGCAGCCGTAGTCGGTCTCGTCGACCGGCAGGTAGCCCTTGGCGTCCCGCACCGACTCGCCGGGACGGTCGTTGTTCGGCGCGGTGGCCTCGTGCTGGAGGGCGTCGAGGGCGTGGGCGGTGTCGAAGCCGCGGGCGCCGAACGCATAGGCGTCCGCGATGATGCCGGCCGCCGGATCGCCGACCATCACGTAGCTCTCGCCGTTGTTGGAGGCCCACTTGGGCAGCAGCCCCGTCTGGTCGTAGCCGTTCAGCATCGACGTGACGACGTCACCGGTGACCTTCGGCTCGACCATCGCCATAAGCTGGGTCTGGGAGCGGTAGGTGTCCCAGCCCGAGTAGTTGGCGTACTGCGCCTGCTGGCCCTTGGCGAGCCGGTGCACCTGGTCGTCCATGCCCATGTACCGGCCGTCGACGTCGGAGAACACGTTCGGGTGCAGCAGTGCGTGGTAGAGCGCCGTGTAGAACTGCACCTGCTGGTCGTGGCTGCCGCCGCCGACCGCCACCCGGCCGAGCACCTTGTTCCAGGCGTCGTGGTTGGCCTGGCGCATCGCGTCGAAGTCCCAGCCCTTCACCTCGGAGGAGAGGTTCGAGGCGGCGCCCGCGTCGCTGGTGTAGGAGATGCCGACGGCCGCGGTCACCGTCCGGTTCTTGCCGGTGTCGAACGTCAGGTACATCCCGTTGGCACCGGTGACCGGCGGTGCGTCCGTGGTGCCGCCCTTCGCGGCGGAGCCGCCGCCGGCGGTGGACGGTGCCGTGGCGCCGTGCACGATCGGGGACGGGGTGGCCGGCAGGGTGAAGCGCTTCTCGTGCAGCGGGGCGGCGGGGCGCTGCGCGGGCGCCTGCCGGGCCGGGCCCGCCGTCAGCGAGGTGGCGTCCGGGTGGATGCTGCCGCCGACCCAGGTGCCGCTGGCCGTGAACGGCTGGTCGAACTTGATGTCGAAGTGCAGCGTGTACCGGTTGTTCGCGCCGCAGAAGTGGCCGCTGTCGACCGAGCCGGTGACCTCGCGGTCGCCGACCACCCGGGCGCGGGTGCCGTCCACCGGTGTGGCGCCGCCGCTCAGCTTGAGCAGCAGGTTCGACCGCGTCCCCGCCGGGAAGGTGAACCTGCCGAGCCCGGAACGTGTGGTGTCGGTCAGTTCCGTCCTGACACCGGCCGCGTCGGTGACGCCGTAGTAGCCGATCGACGTCTGCTCGTCGTCATGGCTGAACGCCGCCGAGGTGGCCGAGAGGTCACCGGACAGCTCCCCGGTGACGGGCAGGATCGGCACGTCACCCGCCACGCCGCAACCGGGGCCCGAGACGTGCGTCAGGCTGAACCCGGAGATCTTGCCGTCCTGGTACTCGTAGCCGCCGCCGGAGGGGCGGTCCGGGGTGGTGTCGGGCCCCCACTGGAGCATGCCGAACGGCATGTCCGGGCCCGGGAAGGTGTCCACCGCGCCGGAGGTGCCGATGAGAGGGTTGACCAGGGCCGCGGGGTCCCGCACCGGTGCGGGACCGGACGCCGCGGACGCGCTGCCGGCCGCCTGCAACGGCAGCGCCGCCAGGCCCAGGACGGACAGCAGGGCCAAGCGCTGACGGAATCTGCTCCTGCGGGGTGGCGCACTCGAGCGCCGTCGTCTGACCATCCGTTGCCTCCGTGCTCTCGTTGTGACAACGTTGCCAAGCTGCACGAGCGATGAGTAGATCCCCGTCGGCGGTGCGTGTCAACGCACTTGACCGAAGCGTGGATTGCGCTTGGGGCGGGATGGGCCCTCGCATGACGGTGGGGGCTGCGCTCCGACAGAGGTGCGCGGTACCGCGCGAGCCAGCGCGACGAGACCGTCGGGTCGTCACCGGCCCGGTGGGGCCGTTTTCGGGAGCGGGGCTGTGCTCGATGTACGGCTCCGCCGCGTGGGCGGGGCCACCGCCCGGCCGGGGCCGGCCGGGCGGTGGCCCCGGCCGGTTCAGTGGCGGGCGGTGGCCGGCAACTGCTGCCAGCCGACGGACGTCAGCGGCGCGTCCGCCCGGTCACCGTCGAGCAGCACCCCGGAAGCGTCGGTGACGCGCAGCCCCGCGAGGTTCACCCCACGGCCCTCGTACGACGAGTCGGTCGTGTACCGCCAGCGCAGCCGCAGGCCGTCGGAGGCCCCCGGGACCCGGGCGTGCACCCGCCACCAGGCCCGGACCGACTGCCCGGAGAGCGTGGTGACCTCGCCGGACGGCGCGCCGGTGCCGGACACCTCCAGGGGCACCCGCTGCCAGGTGGCGCCGTCGTCGGTGCTGGCCTCCAGCGAGACGAGGTCCGTGGACTCGGTGTTGACGAACGCGCCGAAGTCGACGTCGACCGGACCCGCGGCGTTCAGCGGCCCCGTGGTCAGGGTGCTGGTGGTGCCGCCGCCCTGCCCGGAGAACCACGACCTGCCGCCGCCCGGTGCCGCGACGGGCATGGCCTGCGCGAGGGCCGTCGCGACGGCCCGCCGCGCCGGGTTGGTGGACGGGGTGTTGCGGGTCGGGTGCACCCGGTTGGTCAGCAGGATCGCGAACGACCGCGAGGCCGGGTCGATCACCAGGGAGGTGCCGGTGAACCCGGTGTGCCCCAGCGTCCCCGGCCCGGACAGGCCACCCATGTACCAGATCTGGTCCAGCTCGAAGCCCAGGCCGTGCGAGTCGTCGGGGAACTTCTGGTTGAAGTTCTGCTCCATCAGCGTCACACCGTGCTCGCTGAGGATCCGGTGGCCTTCGTACACACCGCCGTTGAGGATCGTCTGGGCGAGCACGGCCAGGTCGTCCACGGTGGAGAAGACGCCGGCGTGGCCCGCGACGCCGTTCAGTGCCCAGGCGTTCTCGTCGTGCACCGTGCCCCGCACCATGCCACGCGGCGGGGTCGACTCGTACTCGGTGGCGGCGATCCTGGGCAGCTTCGAGGCCGGCGGGTTGTAGCCGGTGTCCGTCATGTGCAGCGGCCGGGTGATGTCGTCGCGCACCAGGGCGTCCAGCGGCCTGCCGGTCACCTTCTCCAGCACCAGCTGCATGGTGAGCATGTTCAGGTCGGAGTACAGGTAGGTGGTGCCCGGGGGGTTGATGGGCTTGGCGTCGAGGATGGCCTTCTTGCGCGCGGCGACGTCCGGGTAGCCCTGCCAGAGCGACGGCACCGGGTCGGCGTCGAACCCGGAGGTGTGCGTGAGCAGTTGCTCGATGGTGATGCCGCCCTTGCCGTTCACCGCGAACTCGGGCAGGTAGTGCGCGACCGGGGTGTCCAGGTCGATGTGGCCCGCCTCCAGCTGCTGCACGGCCAGGATCGAGGTGAACAGCTTGGACAGCGAGGCGAGGTCGTAGATGGTGTCCGTGCGGGCCGGCACCCGCTGGTCCTCGGGGAGCTCGGTGGTGGCGTCGGCGTACTTCACGGCGTAGCCGGAGGCGCTGCGCTCCACCACCTTGCCGTCGTGGACCATCAGGCTGGTGGCGCCGGGGAAGAGGTAGTTCGCCCCGCTCGCCGGGTCCTCCCAGGTGGCGACCTGCTGCTCGAACGCCTTGATGGGCGCCGGGTCCAGTCCCGCCCGGGTGGGCGTGGCCGGGCGCAGCACGGTGCTCGCGGGCGCGAAGCCGCTGTAGGGCTGGTCGAACCGTCCCGAGCCGTGGTACGCGGCCGGTATGACGGCACGGTCGGCGGCCGGTCCGGTGCCGTGGCCCAGGGCCGGCACGGCGCCGGCGCCGGCCGGGAGCGCGAGAGCGGCCAGCAGGGCGGTGGCCACGGTGTACGCAGGGATCCGCATAGAAACCTCGTCGGTGGAGAGATGGTGCGGAGCACAGCGCCGTGCTCCGCGGCAGGTCAGGCCAGCCCGTTCCGCAGCGTCGTGACGCGCTGTACGGAGGCCTGGAAAGCGGTGGCGTCGAGGGTGCCGTCCTGGAGCGCCCCGGCCAGCGCGGTGACGGTGTCCTCGCCCTGGGAGACGTCGCGCGCCGAGCACAGCAGCAGGTCCATCCCGGCCGCCGCGGCCTTGACCCCGCGCTGCGGGGAGTCGCCGTAGGCGGTCAGCGCGCCGGCCTCCAGGGCGTCGGTGACCGTCACGCCCTTGAAGCCGAGACGGCCGCGCAGCTCCTGGACCACGGTGGGGGACAGGCCCGCGGGCAGGTGGGCGTCGAGCGCCGGGTAGATCGCCCAGGACAGCATCACCAGCTTGACGCCCGCGGCGATGGCGGAGGAGTACGGCAGCTCGTCGGTGCCGCGGAGCTGGGACCAGGAGACGTTCAGGGTGACCGGCCGCAGGTCGGTGTTCTGGGTCGCCGAGGCCGCGCCCAGCCCGGGGAAGTGCTTGGCGGTGGCCGCCACGCCGGTGGCCTGCTGTGCGGTGATGAAGTCCCTGCCGAGCGTGGCCACGACCACCGGGTCGGTGCTGTAGGAGCGCTTGTACTGGTCGGCGAAGTCACCGGCCGTGCGGTACACGTCGAGCACCGGGGCGAGGTTGACGTTCATACCGACGCCCGCGAGGTTCTCACCGGCGCCCGTGCCCGCGTCCCGTGCCGCCGCCTCGGGGTCGTCGGAGGCGCCGACCTCCTTCTCGGACAGCACCGGCTCGCCCGGCAGGCGGCGCACCAGGCCGCCCTCCTGATCGGTCGTGAGCAGCAGCGGCGCCGTGACGGGGCTCGCCCGGTGCGCCTGCTTCAGCTGGTCGACGACACCGCTGATCTGGCTCAGGCTGGAGATGTTCTCGCCGAAGAAGATCACCCCGGCGGCCCTGCCCTCGCTGATCGCGTCGAGCAGGCTCTGCGGCGGGGTGAGGCCGGGGTACGAGAAGATGACGCGCTGACCGGCCTGCTGGACCGGCGTCAGCGCGAGCCCGGACCGCGGGCGCGGCCGGGGCCGGTGGTCCGCGGTGGCCGCCAGGGCCGGCCCGCTCAGGCCGATGCCGCCGGTCACCGCCGCCGTACCGGCGAGCAGGGCACCACGTCTGCTGATGGGCTTCCTCGCTGTGCTCATCTCTCTCCTCACGAACTGCTGTCCATGCCTCGCCGGAGTACACAGGAGCGCCCCGTCGTGCGGGCGCGGCGTCCACGGTGAAGGAAACTTCCCCACTTGCACAAGAGCGAAGAAAATTATTTGCAGAGTCGTCACCATGAACGTCGGATCCCCGAACGGCCGGCGCGCCGCGCCCTCCGGCTCCGGCCGCGCCCGCCCGTCCGATCCGCGTTCGCCGCGTGTGAGGACCGCTTGACGGGCCGACAGGTAATCGATTTCAGCACCATCATTAGCTGCTCATCCGGCCGGCCTCCCTCACCCTCCGCGCTGAAAGTCCGACAAGAGGGGCAATTCGATGAGGTGGCGTGGCTACGTTGCGGACTGTCTTGACGCGAACATGCAGTAATTATACGGTCCGCCATGAAATCGATTCCCAACAACCTGCCCGCGCCCGCCCGCCCGCCCGCCCGACCCTGCCGCGCCCCGCCGGCCCACGGAGACAGCCATGCACACGCTCGCCGGACGCCTGTCGTCCCGGAGGTTCCTGCGCCGCGTCCTGCCCCCCGGGCTGATCGCCCTCGCCGTGCTGCTGGCCGGACTGCCGGCCGCGTCGGCGGCGCCCGCGGGCCCGGTGGCCGGCGCCCGGCTCGCCGCGGCCGACCCCAGCCCGCCGGACAGCTCCTTCTTCTCCACCGTGGACATCGACTCCGGCGCCACCGTCGGCGCGCCCGCCGTCGGCGACGACCGCAGCCACGGCGACCTCTGGCCGAACTGCTGGTCCGACGACGACAACGTCTACGGCGCCTACGGCGACGGCGTGGGCTTCGGCGGCGACGACAACGGCAGCGACATCGGCGTCGCCCGGATCTCCGGCACCCCCGGCGACCTGACGGGCACCCAACTCGCCAAGGGCGACGGCGTCGGCCAGGTGTGGACCGCCGGGCACAGCCGCAAGCCGACCGGCATGGCCTGCGTCGGAGGCACCCTCTACCTCGCCGTCCAGGACCTCGCGTCCGACTTCGACGACGCGCCCGCGGCCACCGTCGCCAAGTCCACCGACCACGGCAGGACATGGACCTGGGACCACGCGGCGCCCATGTTCTCCGGCGGTGTCTTCACCACCGTGATGTTCCTCGACTACGGCAAGGCGTACGGCAACGCCCCCGACGGCTACGTCTATGCCTACGGCCTCGACGGCAACTGGCGGGACTCGTTCGACGACCGGGTCAAGGACCCCCAGGACCTCTACCTGGCCCGGGTGCCCGAGGACTCCGTCCAGACCCGCTCGGCCTGGCAGTTCGCCAGCGGCTTCGCCGCCGACGGCACGCCCACCTGGTCCTCGGACATCACCAGGAAGGTGCCCGTCCTCCATGACGAGCGGCGGGTCTACCCGGAGGTGTACACCGACGGACGGATCGAGAACCTCAGCGTGCTCAGCCAGGGCGGCATCGTCTACGACAAGCCGCTGAACCGCTACATCTACACCTCCTGGACCGAGTACACCTTCGAGTTCTACGAGTCCCCGACGCCCTGGGGCCCCTGGAAGCGGTTCGACTCGAAGGACTTCGGCGGCTACCCCTGGACGCACACCAAGCACGGCGGGTACGCCACCTCCATCCCGTCGAAGTACATCAGCGCCGACGGCAGGTCGGTGTGGCTGCAGTCGAACGTCTGCCCCTGCGGCGGCGGCATCTCGGACCAGTGGGCCTACACCTTCTCGCTGCGCAGGACGCACCTGGAGCCGTACACGCCCAGCACGCCCGCCAACGCCCCCGACGACGCGCACGACCTCGCCCGCGACCCGGGCACGGTGGGCATCCAGCGCGCCACACACTTCGGGAACACCGGCTTCTACAACGACGGCAACCTCGCCCAGAACGAGGACGACTGGAACGACGAGAACAAGCCCGCGAGCTGGTGGGGCTACACCTGGCCGCGTGCCGTCACCATGAACAAGGTCGTCTACACCACCGGCACCATGTTCGGCGACGGCGGCTGGTTCGCCGGCGGCCTGCGGGTGCAGGTGCGCCGCGACCACACCTGGGTGGACGCCGGCGGGCTGCGGGTGTCGCCCGCGTACCCGTACGACAGCGGCGCGGGGACCAATCACACCTACACGCTCACGTTCGACCCGGTCGGCGGCGACGGTGTGCGCGTCATCGGGACGCCCGGCGGCACCCGGACCTTCACGTCCATCGCCGAACTCGGGGTGTACTACGCGACCACCCCCGCTCGGTCCTCCGGTACGCGGCAGGGCCGCCGGTAACCGGCCGGTGCCCGACGCCGCGGCGAGTTCGCCTGTGCGGGCGACCCGGGCGGGCACGGCAGGGGCGGCGCACCGCCTTCGCCCCCCGCCCGGCCGATGATGTGTCCGTCGCCCCGCCCACCCGGCCCGGCGTCCGGCGGCACCGGCGACGCGGCACGGCAGCTACGCCACGATGACCCGCGACACCGCATGACCCGCGACACCGAATGACCCGCGACACCGAATGACCCGCGACACCGAATGACGTGCGACAACGGCATACCACCGCGGCACGGCGCCACCGCACCACGGCACCACCGCACCACGGCACCACCCCGGACATGGCACGACCTCTTCGGACTCGACGGCGAGACACACCTTTCGAGAAAGCGGGCAGCAGCCATGAGAAGCCTGATCACACGCCCCGGGGCCTGGCCGCCCCTCGTGGCCCTCCTCGCGGGACTGCTCTTCACCACTCTCGCGATCGCCGTACCGGCCCAGGCGGCGCCGCCCACGGCCCAGGCCGCGGCTCCCGCCCCGGCTCCGGCCGCGGCCGGGACGCCCCGCGCCGCCGCGGACAAGGGCCCCGTCGGCTGGGACACCTACCGGCGGCTCGACCGCCTGCCGTACCTCAGCCCCGGCACACAGACCCGGCAGTTCTCCAGCTTCGACAGGACCGGCGGCAACGGCGACGGCTTCGACGGCACCTACTCCTGCCTGAAGACCGTCTCGTCCGGCTGCGTGCTCGCCGAGGACCACGGGGCCGGTGAGATCTCCTCGATCTGGTTCACCCGCGACAACGGCGACGTCACCGCCACCGGCACCATCACCGTCGAACTGGACGGCACCACCGTGCTCAGCACCCCCCTCCAGGACGTGGTGGAGGGCACGAAGGGCGCGCCCTTCGTGTATCCGCTGGTGGCCGACGCCGACCAGTCCTCCGGCGGTGTCTACATCAAGGTACCGATGCCGTACCGCACCTCGATGCGGGTCACCGTGCAGCACAACCCGCTCTTCTACCACGTCACCTACCGGCACTTCACCGACGCCGTGGGCGTGCCGCGCTTCGACCCGTCCGACCCCGCCACGGACGTGATCGACATGCTGAAGGCGGCCGGCACCGAGGACCCCAAGCCCGCGCGGGCCGGCAGCGCCACCGTGCGCAGGACACTGGACCTCGCCCCCGGACAGCAGGCGGAGGCGGCCCGGCTGAGCGGTCCCGGCAGCATCAGCGCGCTGCGGGTGCGGATCCCGGACGGCGAGGACACCGAGGCGGTGCTGTCCGGGCTCCGGCTGCGGCTGAGCTTCGACGGCAGGCGGACCGCCGACGCACCGGTCGGCGAGTTCTTCGGCTCCGGCCTCGGCGAGAGCCCGGTGCGCTCGCTGCTGTTCGCCATGGACACCGCGGCCGACGGCTGGTACACCACCTGGTGGCCCATGCCGTACCGCGGCAACGCCACGGTGAGCCTGGTCAACGGCACCGGCAAGGTGCTCACCGGCCTCGACACCGAGGTCACCGCCGCGCCGGACGACCAGTGGGCGGCGGCGCTCGGCGCGGCCGGCGGCGCGGGCTACTTCACCGCGGAGTCCCACCTCGGGAACACCGTCACCGACCACGACTGGCTCTTCTCGGACCGCACGGGACGCGGCAAGTTCGTCGGCGTCTCCGACACCATGCAGGGCCGCATCCCCACCGGCAACACCCGCGGCTACCTGGAGGGCGACGAGCGCGTCCACACCGACGGCCAGCTCAGCCCGCAGCTGCACGGCACCGGCACCGAGGACTTCTACGAATCCGGCTGGTACTTCAACCGCGGCACCTACACCAACCCGATGAACGGCAACCCGAGGCACGAGAAGGCCGCCGACGGCTGCCGGTACGAGTGCGACGGCGCCTACCGGCTGATGCTCGCCGACGCCGTCTCCTACTCCTCCGCGCTGCGCTTCGGCATCGAGCACGGCGCGCAGGACGACGCGGCGGCGGTCTACGGCTCCACCGCGTTCCTGTACGCCAAGGACGCCTCGGACGGCGCCGGACTGCACCGCACCACCGTCATCGACACCGGCGACCCGGCGAGCCGGACGGCCGCCGGATACCGGGAGAGCGGCGCCGCCACCCAGGCCACCGTCGACTCCGGGTACGAGGGCGACGCGGACGACACACCGGTGAGCGACGCGGTACGCGCCACCACCGCCCCACTCTCCTTCCGGCTCGACCTGGACGGACAGAACCAGGGCGTGCTGCTGCGCCGCACCTCCGACCAGGCGGCGGCCTACCAGTCCGCGACGGTCCTCGTCGACGGCAGGGAGGTCGGCACCTGGACGCAGCCGCTCGGCAACCCCACCCAGCGCTGGCTCTCCGACGCCTTCCCCCTGCCGGCCGGCGCCACCGCGGGCAAGAGCCGGATCACCGTGGAACTGCGCCCGGCCGCGGGCGCACCGCCCTGGACCGCGGCCCGGTACGCGGCCGACAGCCTCGTCACCGCCCACACCGACGCCACGCCGCCCCCCGCGGGCACCGCCGCCCTGACCGGCGGCACCGACCACGCCCTGCACCTGACCTGGCAGGAGCCCGGCGACGACACCGGGGTACGGGAGTACCGCGTCTACGGGTCCGCCGCGCCCGACGTCCCCGTGGGCGCCGGCACCCTGCTCGGCACCGCCCACACGCTCGGCTTCACCGACGGCCCCCTCAGGGCCGGCACCAGCCGGCACTACCGGGTGATCGCGGTGGACACCGCGGGCCACACCGCCCAGCTGGGCGGTGTGCTCTCCGGCCGCAGCGGGCGGCCGACCCGCAGCGACCTGAACGGCGACGGGCGCGACGACGCCGTGGCCTTCACCCGGGGCGACACGGCCGACGTCTTCGCCGCGCTCTCCGACGGGTCCGCGTTCACCGGCGACGGCGTGCGCTGGCACGACCACTTCGCGGCCGGCGACGAGATCCCGCTGACCGGCGACTTCGACGGCGACGGCCGCGAGGACGCGGTGACGTTCACCCGCGGCACGGCGGCCGACGTCCACGTGGCGCTCTCGGACGGCTCCGCGTTCCGCGGCGACGGCGTCAAGTGGCAGGACGACTTCGCGGCCGGGTCGGCGGTGCCGGCGGTCGGCGACTTCGACGGCGACGGCAGGGACGACATCGCCGCGTTCACGCGGGGCGACGCCGCCGACGTCTACGTGTCGCTGTCCACCGGCACGTCCTTCGCGGCGCCCCGCAAGTGGCACGACCACTTCGCGGTGGGCACCGAGCTGCCCGAGGTCGGCGACTTCGACGGGGACGGCCGCGACGACATCGTCACCTTCACCCGCGGCAGCTCCGCCGACGTGTACGTGTCCCTGTCCAGCGGCACCGCGTTCCGGCAGGACGGCTGGCTCTGGCACGACCACTTCGCGGCCGGCACGGAGGTCCCCGAGGTCGGCGACGTCGACGGGGACGGCCGCGACGACCTCGTCACGTTCACCCGGGGCGACGCGGCCGACGTCTTCGTCTCCCTCTCCGACGGCACCCGGTTCGTCCAGGACGCCTGGCAGTGGCACGACGGCTTCGCCGCCGGCGACCAGGTGCCCGGCGTCGGGGACTTCGACGGCGACGGGCGGGCCGACATCGTCGCCTTCACCCGCGGCGACACCGCGGATGCCCTGGTGTCGCTCTCCGACGGGCAGCGGTTCGCGCCCGCCGGGACCTGGCACGACCACTTCGCCGTCGGCGGCGAGTGGCCGCAGCCCAGCGAGGTGCAGTACCTGTCCTGACCCCCCGCCCGGGCCCGCCGGGGCCCGAACCGTGCGCCGGCCGCCCTTCCCCCCGCGAGGCGGCCGGCGCACCGCCGTTTCCCGGGCGGCCGGAGACCGCCACGGCCACGGGCTGGCGTGTCCGCCCCGCCGGACGCCCGGACGTCTGATAGGAAGTCAGACGCGGTGGCGACGCCGGACGGCCGCCGCCGTGCCGTGCCGGCCGGCGGTCGGCAAACCCGCACCACCGCCGCCGACGGGCTGACGAGGCGACGGGAGAGCCCATGCCGGAGTACGTACCCGACTACCCGCAGATGATCGTGCCGACCGGGCACGTCGAGCCCGTGCCGCGCCGGCTGCGCGGCTTCGTCGACGGCCGGCCGGTCTTCGACACCCTGCGGGCCTGGTACGTGTGGCTCTGGCCGGGCTACCCGCAGTACGCGGTTCCCCCCGAGGACGTCGCGGACGGGGCGCTCGCCGACGAGGGCAAGACCATCTCGCTGGCGCCCGGACCCGCGCGGCGGCACACCCTGATGTTCGGCGAGACCACCCGGCACGGCGCGGCCTGGGTGTGGGAGCAGGGCGCGCCCGCGCCCGTGGTGGGGCACGCCGGCTTCCGCTGGGACGCGCTCGACGCCTGGTTCGAGGAGGACGAGGAGATCTTCGTCCACCCGAGGAACCCCTACACCCGTGTCGACGCCCTGCACTCGGGACGGAACGTCCGCGTCGAGCTGGACGGCGCGGTGCTCGCCGACGCGCCCTACTCGGTGATGGTCTTCGAGACCGGCCTGCCCACGCGGTACTACCTGCCCCGCGTGCATGTCGACTGGTCCCGCATGACCCCCACCGACACCGTCACGAGCTGCCCCTACAAGGGCACCACCAGCGGTTACTGGTCGGTGACCACGGACCGTGCCAGCTACACCGACCTCGCCTGGGTCTACGACTTCCCCACCCGGCACGTCGCCCCGATCGCGACGATGGTGGCGTTCTACAACGAGCACGTCGACCTCTACGTCGACGACAGACTCCAGCCGCGCCCGGTGCCGCCCGGCAAGCCGTCCGGCCCGAAGCGAAGCCTCTGACGCGTCCCGCGCCCTCTACCGGGGCTGTGCACCGGCCTACCCGGGCGTGGGGAGCCGCGTGCTCAGCCCCCGGCGAGACCGTTCGGTGGTCGCCGTCCCGAGGGGGTTGTTGCTGTGGTGTCCGGACGGCGGGCGGGGTGGGTGGTTGCCCGCGCAGTTCCCCGCGCCCCTTCGGGGTGGGGCTGTGCCGTGGCCTACCCGGTTGTGGGGAGCTGCGCGACCAGCCACGACGGGCCGTCGGGTCGGCGCCGTCGCGGTGGGGGCAGTCTCCGTCGCAGCCGGGCCACCGGCAGGGGCGGGGCGCGCTACTCGTCGGGCCCGAGCCACTCGCACAGCAGTACCGTGGCGTCGTCCTGGAGGTGGCCGTCGTGGTAGTCGAGGAAGCTGTGCACGAAGCGGCGCACGGTCTCCGGGACGCTCAGGGCGTCCGCGTGGTGGCGGGTGAGGGCGTCGATCAGACGGGAGATGCCGAACTCCCTGCCCTGCGGCCGGCGCGCCTCGGTGATGCCGTCGGTGTAGAGGGCGACCCGGTCGCCCGGTTCGAGCCGCACATGGCAGACCGTCGCCGCCAGCCCGTCCAGGCCGGTGCCCAGCGGGTAGGCGGGCGGGCACGCCATCCTGATCCCCTTCGGGCCGCGCAGCACCAGCAGCGGATGGTGCCCGAACGAGGCCCAGGCCAGCGTCCCGGAGCGGGTGTCCAGGGTCGCGAGGACGGCGGTGGCGAAGCGGTTGCCGTGGAACTGCTGGACCAGCTCGCGCTCGATGGCGTACCCGGCCTCCGCGATCCCGGCACCGCGGTGCCGGGCGCTGCGGGCCGCCGCGAGGGCGAGGGCGGCGACCTGCCCCGCGGCGGTGTCGTGGCCCATCGCATCGAAGATCGACAGATGGACGAGGGGGCCGTCGAGGGAGTAGTCGTAGGCGTCGCCGCTGATCTGGTAGGAGGGCTCCAGCGTCGCGGTGAGGGCCACCCGTGAGTCCCAGTAGCTGCGCGGCGGTATCAGATGCCACAGCGCCTCGGCGGCCACGTTCATCGTCCTGGTGCGGTTCAGGCGCGCATAGGTGTCGCTGTGGCCGCGCTTGTCGACGATGGCCATGGCCACCAGTGAGGCGAGCAGCAGCGCATCGGCGGGGACCCAGTCGCCCTCGTCGGTGCTGACCACGAGCATGATCCCGACGCGTTCCAGGCCGTTGTAGAGCGGCACCCAGTACGGGAAGCCGGCCGATGACCCGGTGTGGTCGGCCACTACCTCGCCGTACTGGTAGGCGCGGCCGGCGAGGGTCCCCTGGACCGGCACGACCTGCTCGGCGGACGCCGGGGTGCGCCGGCCGGCCAGCAGGTGCAGGGCGCGGCGCTCCACGTCCCCGATGTAGAGCCGCACCTCCGCGAAGCCGGCGCTCTTGGCGTGCTCGCTCACCACATCCGGAAGGTCGTCCAGTGCGGTGTTGCCCACGGCGGTCAGCAGCCCCGCCAGCATTCTCTGGGTACCACTGTCCCGTTCCCTCACCACAGCACATCCCATAAGGTTGCAAATGGGTCGGTATCCAGTGTGCACCGGGCCCGTACCTGTGGCCTGAGCGGTCACACCGCCTACGAACGGCCTCGTACCGCCCCTCCCGGAAAGCGCGCGGGCGCCGGTGACCACCCACCCGCCGGTGCTCCGGACGCGACAGACGCTGCGCTCTCGGGAGGGCGGCGACCCGGCGGGTCTCGTCGTGACCGGTCGCGCGGGCCCCTCGCCCCCTCGTGGTGGACGGAGCAGCAGTCGTGCCCCGGCAGGGGCGCGGGGGAAGGGCGCGTCAGGGCGACGTGCAGGTGAGAGTCCCCGCTTCCGCGCCCTTGATCAGGGCGCCATGCGCCGCCGCGAGCCGTTTCGCGTCGGGCTTGAGGACGGACCTGTCGTAGGTCAGCAGGCCGTTGAGCTCGCCCTCCACATCCGAGATCTGGGTGTAGACGGCCCCGTTGCCGCCGTGGCAGACGGCGAGCTGCTGCACCTCTTCCAGCCGGTCCAGGTACGTGTCGGTGTAGACCGCGGGGTCGACGGAGACATAGCTCTGCTGCACCGGGAAGGAGTGCCCGGGCACCGCAAGACCCAGGCCCCCGTACTCACCGCTGACCAGGGCGCGGCTGCCGTCCGGCGCGGGCAGCTGCGGGCTCGGATAGCCGTGTGCGTCCGCGATGTCGCCGTTGCCGCCGTCCACCGCGCCGCAGCAGTTGAGCCCGGACATGTTGTCGACGAGTCGGGTCGGATCGAGCCGCTTCGCGTAGTCGGCGATCCGGGCCTGGTCGTACTGGCCCCAGCCCTCGTTGAAGGTGACCCAGATGACCACCGACGGGTGGCTGTCGTGCTGGTGGATCATCTCCGCCAGCTCGTGCTCGTACTCGGTGCGGGCCGCCTGCGAGGGGTTCACGGTGTTCATCGCGGGCATGTCCTGCCACACCAGCAGGCCCAGCCTGTCCGCCCAGTAGTACCAGCGGTCCGGCTCCACCTTGATGTGCTTGCGCACCGCGTTGAACCCGAGCTGCTTGTGCGTCCTCAGGTCGAACGCCAGGGCGTCGTCGGTGGGCGCGGTGTAGAGGCCGTCCGGCCAGAAGCCCTGGTCAAGGGTGGCCATCATGAACACGGGCTGGCCGTTGAGCAGGGTGCGCGGCGTGCCGTCCACCTTCTCGACCTCGATGGACCGCATGCCGAAGTAGCTGCCGACCCGGTCCGCCGTGGCGCCCCGGCCGAGGGTGACGCGAAGCCGGTACAGGTGCGGGTCGTCCGGGGTCCACAGGTGGGCGTGCGGCACCGGCACCGAGAGCGTGCCGCCGGTGGTCCCGGTCGCCCGGCCCACCGCACGGGAGCCGTCGTAGGCGACCGCGGTGACCGGCACGCCGTCCCGGACGCCCCGCACCGACACGCCGACCGTGCCGTGCGCCAGGTCGGGCGTGGTCTTCACGTCCTGTGCGTGGTCCGGCGCGACCGGCTCCATCCACACCGTCTGCCAGATGCCGGAGGTGGGCGTGTACCAGATGCCGCTCGGGTCCAGGCGCTGCTTGCCGATCGGCGGGTTCTCGCCGTTCGCCGCGTCGGTGGGGTCGTACACGCCGACCACCAGCTCCTGCGGGCCGCCCCGGGTGAGCGCGTCGGTGACGTCGGCGCTGAACCGGTCGTAGCCGCCCTGGTGCGTGGCGACCCGGTGGCCGTTGACGTAGACGGTGGCCTGCCAGTCGACGGCGTCGAAGTTCAGTTGGAGCCGCCTGCCGTCGCCCACGTGCCAGCCGGCCGGCACCGTGAACGTCCGCCGGTACCACATCCGGTCCTCGTGCCGCTCCACCCCGGAGAGCTGCGACTCCACCGGGTACGGCACCAGGATCCTCTCACCGAGCCGCTTGCCGAACGGCGGCTGCTCGCCGGCCTCGGCGGCGGCGAACTGCCAGGTGCCGTTGAGGTTCCGCCAGGCTTCGCGGGTGAGCTGGGGGCGCGGGTACTCGGGGTGCGCGTGGGAGGGCGAGACGTCGTCGGCCCACCTGGTGCGCAGCTCGTACGCGGAGTCGTTGCCGCCGCTGGTCCAGAAGCCGTCGATCGGCCGGCCGGCGGCGTCCGCGAGGCCGCCCGCGCCGTCGTAGCGGATGTCGGCCTGGCCGCCGTGGCCGCCCACGACCGGCTCGCTCAGCGGCACGATCAGCCGGGTCGGGTCGGCCGGGTCCCGGTGGGTGGCGCCGCGCGGCCACCGGGAGCCGCCGATCACGATGTCCAGGTGGTCGTCGAGCCCGGCCAGGGGCTCCGCGACGTCCTGCGCGAAGTCCAGGACGAGGGTCCTGCCGTCCGGCTGGACCGCCGCGTCCGTCGGGCCGTCGTAGGAGAAGCCGTCCGGGAGGGTGAAGGCGGACTGCGGGATCGGCTGCTTCTCACCGCCCGGTGGTGTCCACCGCACATGCAGGTTGGAGCCGCCGGTGTGCTCGAAGTACTCCAGCTTGATGTCGTAGGCGTGGCCCTCCTGGAGCGCGACCGGGGCCGAGGTCTGCTCGGTGTCCCAGTCGTCCACCCAGTGGTCGATGACGAGGGAGCCGTCGATCCAGAGCCGGAAGCCGTTGTCGGCGGAGATCGCGAAGACGTGGTCCCCGGTCCTGTCCGGGGTGATCCTGCCGGTCCAGCGGACGCTGTCGTCGTCGCTCCGGCCGGTGCGTGCCTGGAGCCGGGGCTCCAGGTCGTCGAAGGTGAGGGACGGGTCGAAGGCGGTCGCCTCGAGGGTGCCGAAGTCGAAGGCCCCGGGGGCGCTCTGCGTGTAGTACTCGCCCTTGAGACCGTGGACCACGGTGGGCTCCGCAGCGGCGGCCTCGCCGCCGGCCGGGCCGCCGAGCGCGGTGGCGGCCAGGGCCAACGCGGCGCACAGCGTCGTCGCCCAGGTGCGCAGACGGCGCCCTGACGGACGCGGGGGTGGGTACGGTGAGTGCACGGTACCTCCGGAACGGGGAAGCGGGTGCTTGCTCTGCCTCTTGCCACACCATCTGTATATCGTTGTAAAACCGGGTCGTTGGCATGACAGCACGCCTCCTACGCTCTGTCCAGATGCCCGACACAGCGGCGGAGGACAGCACATGAGCGTCAGTCTCAGGGATGTGGCGGAGCGTGCGGGCGTCTCCGTCAAGACCGTCTCCAATGTCGTCAACGACTTCCCGCACGTCACGCCCGCCATGCGGGAGCGGGTGCAGCGCGCCATCGACGAGCTGGGCTACCGGCCCAACCTGACCGCCCGTCACCTGCGCAAGGGCCGTACCGGGCTGATCGCCCTGGCCATCCCGGAGCTGGGCAACGCCTACTTCGCCGAGCTGGCCGCGGCCGTGATCGACGCCGCCGCCCAGCACGAGTACACCGTGCTGCTCGACCACACCCAGGGCCGCCGCGAGCGGGAGATCCAGGTCTGCCAGGGTTTCTCGGCCCGGGTCATGGACGGCCTGATCCTCAGTCCGCTGGAGCTGGAGCCGGAGGACCTCGCCGCGCGCACCGACCGCGCCCCGCTGGTGCTGCTCGGCGAGCGCCGCTACGACCTGCCCTACGACCACATCGCCATCGACAACATCGCCGCCGCCCGGGCCGCCGTCCGGCACCTGCTGACCCTCGGCCGGCGCCGCATCGCCTTCCTCGGCGCCCGCCAGAACCGCGCCCACCAGCCCGCCCACCTGCGTCTCGTCGGCTGGCAGGCGGAGCTGGCCGCCTGGGGGGTGCCCGTCGACGACGCGCTGGTGGCCACCACGCACGGCTGGGAGCACGAGGACGGCTCGGCGGCCATGGCGCGCCTGCTGGACTCCGGGCAGCGGCCGGACGCCGTCTTCGCCTACAACGACCTGATCGCCATCGGGGCGATGCGGGTGCTCTTCGAGCGGGGTCTCAAAGTGCCGGAGGACATCGCGGTGGTGGGCTTCGACGACATCACCGAGTCCCGCTACGGTGCCGTCACCCTCACCACCGTCGCCCCCGACAAGCAGGCCATCGCCCGGCTGGCCGTCGAGTCCGTGGTGGGACGGCTCGCCGGCGCCCCCGCGGGGTCCCCCCGGCCGACCAGGCAACTCCAGCCCGGATTCACGCTGGTGGAGCGGGAGAGCACGCTGGGCCGCGCGGCCCGCTGACCGCAGCCGGGCCGCCGGCCGCCTTCCGGCCGCGGGTCGCCGCGGCGGCGGTCGCCGTGGTGCCCGACCGTGCTTCCAACGATGCAAGGACCAGTGTGAAACTCCGTCACGGTCCCCGCCCGCACGCGTCGCAGAAAAATTGGTCGACCGGTTGACCGGTCGACCAAGCCGCTCCTACGGTCGGAGCACCTGCCTGCAACAGCCGGAAGAGGTGTCTGTACCTTGGCTGATGACACGTCAGAAGTGCTGGTCGACTGCGCCGCCCCGCTCGGTCCGCTGGAGCGGATCTGGGCGAGCTTCGGCTACGACGAGCTGAACTGGACCGCGACACCGCGCGGAAAGAAGAACCTGGCCCGGCTCCGCGACGTCCTGGGCGAGCAGGCCCTGGTGCGGGCGCACAACATCTACACCAGCGGCAACGGCCGTGCCGTTCCCCACTGGAGCAGCGGCAATGTCTACCACGAGGACGCCTCGGGCACGCCGTACTACGACTGGCGCATCGTCGACGACGCCTTCGACGCGTGGATCGCCGCCGGCTTCAGGCCCATCGTCGAACTGGGTTTCTGTCCCGTCGCGCTCACCCGGGACCTGCCGCGCCCCGAGTTCGTTCCGATGCCGTCGCTGTACGGGCCCTACGAGTCGTTCCTGTGGGCGTCGCCGCCCAGGGACCCGGACCGCTGGGGCCACCTGGTCGCGGCGACCGCCCGGCACTTCGCCGAGCGGTACGGCACGGCCGAGGTCTCCCGCTGGTACTGGGAGCTGTGGAACGAACCCGACATCCTGTACTGGCAGGGCACGCTCCAGGAGTACTGCGAGTTGTACGACGTCACGGCCGCGGCCGTGAAAGGGGTCCTGCCCGACGCGCCCGTCGGGGGCCCGGCCACCACCGGAGGCGGCGCGGAGTTCCTGCGCGGTTTCCTGGCGCACTGCGCGGACGCCCGCATCCCGCTCGACTTCGTCTCCTTCCACACCAAGGGTGCCGAGGGGTTCCCCCGGCTCTACTCGCCCGTGGGACCCCAGGGCGCCACGCGCGGCGCCGGCCAGGGGCCTGCCCGGTCTCCGGACAGCACCAAGATGCTGGCCGAGGTGGGCACCGGTCTCGACATCGTCCGCTCCTTCCCGTCCCTCGCCGAGGTGCCGGTCCTGGTCGACGAGTGCGACCCGGGGGTGCCCGCGCACCACGGCGTGTTCGACCACCCCGACTACGCGTTCCGCAACACCGCCTACTACCCCGTCTTCCAGCTCCAGCTGACCCGGAAGCTGCTGGACCTCGACCGGCCGGAGCGCCGTGGCATCACCCGGGCCACGGCCTGGACCTGGTACCTGGAGGGCGACCGGTACTTCGAGGGCACCCGCAGCTTCTTCACCGCCGGTGACGTCGCGGCGCCGGTGCTCGCCGGCTACCGCATGCTCGCCCGCCTCGGCACCGACCGGCTGCCGGTCGACGTCGCCGCCGCCGGTCCCGGCGAGGTGGGGGGACTCGCCGCGATGGCCCCGGGCGGGGGCGTCACGCTCATCGTGTGGCGGCACGACGACGACCAGTACGCGCACGGCTCGGGCCCCGTCACCCTCACACTGCGCAACCTGCCCACCGCCGACCGGGCCGTGACGGTCCACCGGTACCTGCTCGACGACGAGCACACCAACACGCACACGCTCTGGCTGCGGGAGGGCGCCCCGCAGGACCCGTCCCCGTCGCAACTCGCCAGGATCCGCGCCGGCGAGACGCTCGCCGAGGCGGTCCCGGCCCGCACCGAGGAGTCCTGTCCGGCCGAGCTGGCGCTGTCGTTCGACCTGCCGATGCCGGGCGCGGTCCTCATCGAGGTGGTGCCCCATGACACCCGGGAGTGAGCCGAGGCCGCTCGGCGGCACCGGCCACAGGATCAACCCGATCGGTCTCGGCACCTGGTCGATGGGCGGCAGCTGGGGCCGGCGCGACGACGAGACCAGCATGACCGCCCTGCACACCGCTCTCGACCTGGGCGTGGACTTCTTCGACACCGCCGACAACTACGGCGACGGACACAGCGAGCGGCTGCTCGGCAGGCTGCGCGCGGAGCGCCCTAAGGCGCCGTTCCTCGTGGCCACGAAGATGGGCCGGCGGGCCACGGCCGGGGAGTACACGCTGCGGAACTTCCGGAGCTGGGTCGACAGCAGCCGCCGCAACCTGCGCACGGACCGGCTCGACCTCATCCAGCTGCACTGCCCCCCGCCGGCCGTGTACGACCGGCCGGAGGTGTTCGACTGGCTGGACCGGCTGGTGGCGGAGGGCGCCGTGGCGGCCTACGGGGTCAGCGTGTCCACCGTCGAGCAGGCCCTCGCCGTCCTGCGGCACCCCGGCGTGGCGGCCGTCCAGATCGTGTTCAACATCTTCCGCCAGCGGCCCGCCCGGGCCTTCTTCGCACGGGCGCGGGAGGCAGGAGTCGGCGTCATCGCACGGATCCCGCTCGCCTCCGGGCTGCTGACCGGGAAGCTGACCGCGGACACCGTCTTCGCCCCGGACGACCACCGCAACTTCAACCGGCACGGCGCCGCCTTCGACGTCGGCGAGACCTTCGCGGGCGTGGCCTACGAGACCGGTCTCGCCGCCGTGGCGGAACTGCGGCCGCTGGTGCCCGAGGGCGCCGCGCTCGCCCAGCTCGCGCTGCGCTGGATCCTGATGTTCCCGGAGGTGAGCTGCACCATCCCGGGCGCGAGCAGCCCGGCGCACGTGCGCTCCAACCTGGCCGCGGGGGCCCTGGCACCGCTGCCGCCCGACACGATGGCGGAGATCGCCCGCATCTACGAGACCCGCGTGGCGCCCTCGGTCGCCGACCGCTGGTGACTCCCCGACGACCACACGCACACCCCCACGGAGGCCGCCATGCAGATCGCCCGCCTCAGGGCGCGGAACATCCGCTACTCGCAACCGCCCCGCACACTCGCCGAGAACCTGGTCGGCAACACCTCGATCCTGGAGGACTTCCACACCAAACCGGGCGGCTGGCTCGGCCGGGTGTTCTGCACCGTCGTGGAGATCGAGACCACGGACGGGGTCCGCGGCCTGGCCACCGCCGGAGCGTTCAGCGGCGCCGCACACGGGGTGCTCACGGACTACGTCCCCGAACTCGTGGCGGGCGTCGACATACGCGACCACGAACGCATCTGGCAGCGGCTGTACCGGACACTGGTGCGCTTCGGCCGCCGCGGCCCCGCCGTCAGCGCCCTGTCCGCCGTCGACCTGGCCTGCTGGGACGCGCACGGGCGGGCCGAGGGCAAGCCGGTGGTGGCGCTGCTGGGCGGCCGGGCCCAGGAGACCGTGCCCGTGTACGCCTCGCGGCTGTACGCCAGGGATCCCGACGCGGTCGCGGAGGAGGCCCGCGGCTACCTGGCCCAGGGCTTCACCCGGATGAAGCAGCGGTTCGGCTTCGGCCCCCGGGACGGGGAGCCCGGCATGCGGCGCAACGTCGCACTGGTCCGCGCCGTGCGCGAGGCCGTCGGCGACGACGTGGAGCTGGCCGCGGACGCCTACATGGGCTGGGACGTCGGCTACGCCCTGGAAATGGCCGGCCGGCTCCGGGAGTTCCACCTGTCCTGGCTGGAGGAGCCGCTGATGCCGCACGAGACCGACCGCTATGCCGAACTGCGCGCCAGGGCCCCGTGGCAGCGCTGGAGCTGCGGCGAACACAGCTACACCAAATGGGACTTCCAGGAGCTGATCGCACGGGGCGCGGCGGACATCCTGCAGCCGGACCTCAACCGCGCCGGCGGCCTCACGGAGGGACGCAAGATCGCCGCACTCGCCGAGACCGCCGGGATGCCGCTGATCCCGCACTCCAACGAGGCGCACAACCTGGCCCTGGTCTTCAGCCAGCCGGCGCACGTCTGCCCGCTCGTCGAGTACTTCCCCGAGGCCGAGCCCGACACCGGCAACGAGCTGTTCTGGAAGCTCTTCACCGGCAACCCCCGAGCGGTGGACGGCACCCTGCGCCCGCCGGACGGCCCCGGGCTCGGCGTGGAACTCGACGAGGACCTCGCCGACGCGCTGACCACCCACGACAGCGGATGGCTGGACGTCGCGCCATGACCGGGCGGCGGGAACGGCGGCGCGGCGCCCGGCGGGCGCGGCTCCTGTGGCTGTGTCTCCTGCTGGTCGTCGTGAGCGGCTGCTCCGGCTCCGGCGGCGGCTCGCTCTCGTCGGACACCACCGCCTCCTGCGCCCCGCACGCGACACGGCTGGTCTTCTGGGGCTGGGTGCCCGGCTTCGAGCGTGCCGTCGAGGCGTTCAACCGGAGCCATCCCGGGACCTGTGTCGACCTGCAGAACGTGGGGGCGGGCACCACCGAGTACACCAAGCTGGTCACGGCCTTCCACGCCGGGTCCGGCGCACCGGACGTGGCCGAGGTGGAGTACCTCAACCTCTCCGGCTTCGTCGTCACCCACGACCTCGCGGACCTCGGCGCGTACGGTGCCGCCGACCTGGCGCGGGTCAACACCCCCGCGCTCTGGCGCCAGGTCAGCCCGGGCGGACGGATCAGCGCCCTGCCGCTGGACAGCGGCCCCACCGCCCTGATGTACAACACCCGGATCTTCGAGAAGTACGGGCTCACGGTCCCGCGCACCTGGCGGCAGTTCGCCGCCACCGCGGCCGAACTGCACCGCAGGGACCCGGGGATCGCCATGACCAACTTCTGGCCGGAGAACGCCAACTTTGTCTTCAGCCTGATGAGTCAGAACGGGGCCGTGCCCTTCGACTGGCCGGGCGGCCGGCGCCTGACCATCGACCTCGACTGCGCCCGCTGCCTGGCCTTCGCCCGCTACTGGCAGCACCTGATCGACGCCGGTGAGGTCACCATGGTGCCGGACGACGCCGCCCAGGAGTTCGGCCTGCTCGACTCCGGCCGCGTCGCGGCGGTGCCCCGGGCGGCCTGGGGCCCCAAGTACTTCGCGTCCGCGGCCGACGCGTCGGTCGGCGACTGGCGCACGGCCGCCCTCCCGCAGTGGTCGCCCGCCCGGCCGGTGACGCCGATGTGGGGCGGCTCCGCCTACGCCGTGACCGCCCAGTCCCGGCACAAGGCCAAGGCCACCGCGTTCCTGCGCTGGCTGACCTCATCCCCGCGGTCGTGGCGGATCCTCGCCTCCGCCCCGTCCCTGGAGTTCCCCTCCAACACCGCGGCGCTGCACAGCCCCGACTTCAGCCGGCGCACCATCCCCCTGACCGGCGACCAGCGGCTGGAACAGAGCTACACCGCGGCCGCCGATCACCTGGAGCCGATCAACTGGCCGCCCTTCATGACCTATGTCACCAACGCCGTCATGGACGAGTTCGCCAAGGTCGTCCAGCACACTGCGACCATGACCGATGCACTCCACGCCCTCCAGGACAACCTGGTGGCCTATGCGAAGCGGGAAGGATTCACGGTGACGCGATGACAGCCCAGCCGATCCTGGTGCGCCGGCGGCCCCGCCCCCGTGCGGGAAGCCCCGGGCACCACCGCCCCGGAGGGCGTGCCACCCCCTATGTCTACCTCGCGCCGTTCCTCCTGCTCTACGTGGCGGCGGTGCTCGGGCCCCTGCTCTACGCCCTCTACACCAGCCTGTTCACCAGCCGCCTGGTGGGCGGCACCGTCTTCTCGGGGCTGTCCACCTACGCCCGCGCGCTGAGCTCGGGGCCCTTCTGGGACGGCGTGCTGCGGGTGGTGGTCTTCGGCCTGATCGAGGTCCCGGTGATGCTCTTCCTCGCGGTCTTCTTCGCCATGCTGCTCGACCTCGGGATCACCCGCCTCGGCCACTTCTTCCGCCTCGCCTACTTCCTGCCCTACGCCGTGCCCGGCGTCATCGGGACGATCATGTGGGGGTTCATCTTCGAGCCGCAGTTCGGGCCGTTCGTGACCATCGCGCACGCGCTGGGCACCGAGGCGCCGGACTTCCTCGGCCCGGCCGGCATCCTGCCCACCATCGGCTTCATCACCATCTGGCAGACCACCGGCTTCAACATCATCATCCTCTACACCGCGCTGCGCAGCGTGCCCCGGGAGGTCACGGAGGCGGCCGTCGTGGACGGTGCCACGCTGACCCGCGTCCTGGTCCGCATCAAGCTGCCGATGGTCCGCAACGCCGTCATGGTCAGCGTCTTCCTGGGCGTCATCGGCACCCTCCAGCTCTTCACCGAACCCTATGTGCTCTCCGGTTTCACCCCGTCCATCAGCACCACCTTCACGCCCAACATGTACATCTACAGCTCGGCGTTCGGCGCGCAGGACTTCACCTACGCCGCCGCGATCTCCTTCGTCCTGGGCCTCGTCACCGTCGCGGCCGCCGCGGTCGCCCTGGTGGTCCGGCACCGGCGGGGCCGCGCCGACGCCGCGCGGGAGGCGAGGCCATGAGCAGGCAGAGCGAACGGTACGTCCGGCGCACCCTCGGTCTGCGGCGCCCGGCCCGGGCCCTGCTGATCTGCGCCATGACCGTGTTCCTCATCGTCATGATGCTGCCGCTGTACTGGATCGTGGTGTCGTCGACGAAGGACCAGACGGCGCTCTACGGCTCCTTCGGCCTGTGGTTCCACGGCCCGTTCAACCTGCTGCGCAACATCCACGACCTGTTCACCTACCGCAACGACATCTTCGGCCGCTGGCTGCTGAACACAGCGGTCTACTCCCTGGTCGGCGGTGGTGGCGCGACCGTCCTGTCCGCGCTCGGCGGCTACGCGTTCGCGAGGTTCGAGTTCGCAGGCAAGCGGGGCCTGTTCGCGATGGTCCTGGCCTCCCTGCTGGTGCCGGTCACTGCGCTGACCATTCCGACCTACATCCTCTACAGCAAGATCGGCCTGGTGAACAACGTCTTCGGGATGCTGATCCCCAGCCTGGTCAGCCCGATCGGCATCTACCTGATGAGGGTGTTCATCGACGGCTCGGTCTCGTCCGACATGCTGGACGCGGCACGCCTCGACGGCGCCGGCGAGCCGGTGATCTTCGCCCGTGTCGCGGCGCCGCTGATGGTGCCCGGCGCCGTCACCGTGCTGCTGCTCACGGTGGTGGCGACATGGAACAACTACTTCCTGCCGTTCGTCATCTTCAGCAGACAGGACCTGTACCCGGTCACCGTCGGCCTCTCCTTGTGGGCCACCCAGACCGTGGCCGGCGGCTCGGCCGAGCAGCTCTACCCGCTGGTCGTCACCGGCGCCGTATTCTCCATCCTGCCGCTGGTGGTCCTCTTCCTCGTCCTGCAGCGCTACTGGCGGGAAGGCCTGCTCGGCGGCGCGTTCACCTGACCGTGTGCTCCGGCTCCCGAGGCTCCCGCCGGGGGAGGGACCGGAGCGGAAGGCCCCGGGTCCTGCAGGGCCCGGGCGTAAAGGAGTAAGACGTTGACGCAAGACGGCGGCTCCCTGGGCCGGCTGGACCTGAGCCGGCCGAGCAGGAGTGTCGAGGTCGCGCACGGCCTGCTCGGCTACCTGCTCTCCGGCGAGCTCAGGCCGGGTGACCGGATCCCCTCCGAGCGCAGCCTCAGCCAGACCCTGGGGGTGGGCCGCAGCGCGCTGCGGGAGGCGCTGAAGTCGCTGACGCTGCTGGGCCTGATCGAGGTCAGGCCGGGCGACGGCACCTACCTGTCCAGCACCAACTCCAGCCTGCTGCCGCGGATCGTGGAGTGGGGCATCCTGCTGGGCGAACAGCACCTCCTCGATCTGGTCGAGGCCCGTCAGGAGATCGAGGTCTCCCTGGCCGGCCTCGCCGCGCTGCGCCGCACGGACGCCGACGTCACCGCCCTGTCCGGCGCCCTTCAGGCCATGCGGGACAGCGTCCACGACCGGCAGGCCTACGTCGAGGCGGACGTCGACTTCCATCTGGCGGTCGCCACGATCAGCCGTAACACGGTGCTGTCCGGGGTGCTCGCCAACATCCGCTCACTGCTGCGGGTGTGGACCACCCGTGTCGTCACCGACCAGGCCGCCCTTCAGGACAGCCTCGCGCTGCACCCGCCGGTCTTCGAGGCGATCCGGGACGGCGACGCCGACGCCGCCCGCGCCGCGATGGCCTACCACATGGCCCGCGCGACCGAGCGGCTGCGCAGCACCCTGCCGGTCGAGGACGCCCCGGGCGACGGCTGACGCCGAGCTGAACGCGGCCGCCCTGGCGCCGAGCCGAACGCCGCCCTGACGCCGATCAGACGCCGCCCTGGGATGCCGAGCCGGTGGCCGCCGGGGTGCGCCCGGCGTGCTCCGGGGTGCTCCGGGATGCTCCGGGGTGCTCCGGGGCGCGCCTGACTCCCCGGCACCGCATGAATCGGCCTGCCCGCTGGCCTGATGTGTTCGCACTGAGTTTCGGGTCTTACTCGAGTGACACATGCGGAAAGAGCACGCGTAACACGGCGCTGCGACAGTCCCCTGCGCACCACAACGAAAGGGGATCAAGCAATGACCCAGCTCATGCGCCGTGACTTCCTGCGTGCCGTCGGGACCACCGCCGGAGCCGGCACCCTCTTCGCCACCATGGGCGCCCTGGGCCTGGCGCCCACCGCCGCGGCGGCCGCCCGGGACGGGCGGTACCGGGCGCCGCGGGCCGGCGACTTCACCCTCACCGGGAAGGCCGCGGCCAAGGTCGTCGTCCTCGGCGGCGGCATCGCCGGCCTCACCACCGCATACGAACTCGGCAAGGCGGGCTACGACTGTACGGTCCTGGAGGCCAGAGACCGCACCGGCGGCCGCAACTTCACCGTCCGCGGCGGCGACACCACCGTCGACCTGTACGGCAACCGCCAGACGGCCCGGTTCTCCGAGGGCCAGTACATGAACGCGGGGCCGGCCAGGATCGCGCAGTGGATGCTCACCCTCGACTACTGCCGGGAACTCGGCGTGCCCGTGGAGGTCTTCACCAACGTCAACGCCGACACCTACCTGTACAACGAGTCGGCCGGCATGACCCGCCCCATGCGCTACCGCACCGCCAAGGCCGACATGTTCGGCTACGTCACCGAACTGCTCGCCAAGGCCACCGACTCCGGCGCCCTCGACAAGGCCCTCACCGCGGACGACCGCGACCGTCTCGTGGAGTTCCTGAAGGAGTACGGCGACCTCGGCGACACCCTGGACTACACCGGCAGCACCCGCCGCGGCTACTCCGTCTGGCCCGGCGCCGCCGGTACCCCCGGTGTGGTGACCGGGGACCTGCCCACCGCCGCACAGATCTTCTCCACCGGGGTCGGCCGCTACTTCTCCTTCGAGTTCGAGTTCGACCAGGCCATGCTGATGTTCCAGCCCGTCGGCGGCATGGACCGCATCCCCCACGCGCTCACCCGGGCCATCGGCACCCACCGGATACACACCGGCTGCGCCGTCACCCGGGTCACCGACCGGCAGGACGGGGTCACCGTCACCTACCGCCAAGGCGGCCGCACCCGGACCGTCGACGCCGACTACTGCGTCGCCGCGATGCCGCCGAACATCCTCGCCAAGGTGCCCCACAACCTCGGCTCCGGTGTGCAGTCCGCGCTGGTGGCCATCACCCCGTCGTCCGCGGGCAAGATCGGTCTCGAATACGCCTCGCGGTGGTGGGAGAGGGACCACCACATCTACGGCGGCATCACCGAGACCGACCTCGACGTCACCCACATCTGGCACCCGTCCCACGGCTTCCACGGCGAACGCGGCGTCATCGTCGGCTACTACAACACCGGCGCCAACGCCGACTCCTACGCCGCGCTCAGCCCGGCCGCCCGCGAGCAGCGGGCCGTCGCGGCCGGCGTGAAGATCTACGGCGAGAAGTACCGCACCGAACTGGTCTCGTCGTTCTCGCACCACTGGCGGCAGTTCCCCTACCAGGAGGCCTCCTGGCACACCACCCCGGGCGGCCCCGACGCACCCCGCTACCAGCCCCTCAACGAGCCCACCGGCCATGTCTACTTCGCGGGCGACTGGCTCAGCTACATGGACGCCTGGCAGCACGGCGCCTTCGCGTCCGCGCGCAGGGCGGTCACCGCACTGCACCAGAGGGTGCTGAGCAGCCAGGGATAGGCACGGCCGCCGGACCGCCGGACCGCCGGCGCCCCGCCCCCTCGGGGTGCCCCGCCCCTCGGCTCCGGGCCGGACCCGGCACACCCGCGCCACCCCGGCCACCGGTCCACGCGGCCCCTACAGGTGCCGCCGGGTGCCGATCAGGGAGTCCACCGTGACCAGCCCGGCGAGCTCGGACACCGGGAGACCCTCGGTGCCGGGCGGCCGCTCGGGCAGGACCATGTACCGGCAGTCGGCCGTTGAGTCCCACACCCGCACGGACACCCCGTCCTCCAGGCGGACGCCGAACTCGGCCAGCACGGCCCGCGGCTCGCGCACCGCACGGGCCCGGTAGGCGTCGCTCTTGTACCAGCGCGGCTGGGGCCCGAGCAGGGCGAGCGGATAGCAGGAGCAGAGCGTGCACACGATCAGGTTGTGCACGGCAGGGGTGTTCTCCACGACCACCAGGCGCAGGAACGGCAGGGCCGGGTTCCCGGTGCCCGCGCCGTCGTACCCCTCCTCGCGGAGCAGCCCGGTGGCGTCGGTGAGCAGCCGGTGCCGGTAGGCCTCGTCGCACCAGGCGCGGGCCACCATGGCGGCGCCCCGGCGCGGTCCCAGGCGGTTGGTGTACAGATCGACCGCGTCGTCGATGTCGGCGCTCGTCACCCTGCCCGCGGCGGTCAGCGCGTTCTCCAGGGCGGCGACGCGGGTGGTCAGCTCCTGCCGCTTCTCGGCCGAGGTGGTCATCGGTCCGCCTCCTCGTGGACAGGCTCCAGATAGGGGTCGTAGGCGTCGAGGGCGAGCACGTCCCGGGGGTCGGCGTCCGGGAAGGCGTCGGCGGCGGGGATCTCCACCGAGTACAGCGCGTACTGGTCGGGGGCCCCGGCCGCGCCCCGGTCGACGATCAGGTCGGGCAGCGGGAAATGCCCGCGGACGGCGCCGACCACACCGGTCAGGCCCCGCGCCCAGACCGGCATCCGGTGGTGCGCGCCGGGCCCGTCGTGCAGCCGCACCCGGGCTCCGACGCCGAACCGCTCCCGCACGGGCGGTGCCTGCACACCGGGCGCGGGCCGCGGAGCGAAGTCCACCGTGGGGGAGGGGTGGGTGTGCGCGTGCGCCACGGCCCGGTCGTGGCCGCCGGCGAGATCCGCGGCGGTGATGTGCCCCTTCTCCAGGCAGAGCTGGGTGACGGCGTGCACCCAGCGTTCGAAGTAGGTCATCGTGCGGTAGCTCTCCGCCGGCATCCGCTCCACGGCGTGCCGGAACTCGTCCGTGGTGAACAGGCCCGCGAGGGAGACGGTGCGCCAGAGGCCGAAGATCCGCGCCTCCCAGCCCTCGTGGAACCGCTCCGGGTCGTCGATGCCGGGGATCGGGTCGTCGATGTCGGTACGCCCGCCTAGTTGGTGGACGGGGAGCGGGCCCGGCGGGTTCGGTGGGGGACTCTGCATGACTGCTGGCCTCTCCGTGCGGTGCTGCGTTCCGTGCTGCGGCGGGAAAGGGGCCTGTGGGCCGCCTCCGAAGGACCATGATCGGCGCGCGGGCGCTCGCTCCGCCAGAGCGCATGCGGTGCGGCGGCAGCCGGTTTTGAGCGTTCAAATTCCACCCGGAAACTCCACCCGGGTGGAGTCCGCGTGCGCGAACTCGACCCGGCAGGGGGCGCCGGGAACCGCGCGCCCGGCCCCACCGGCCGGTGCCGGACACGAGACCGCAAGGGGGCGCGGGCTCGGCGCGTCGGCGCGCCGCAGGCGCGTCACGGCCGCTCGCGGGGCCAGCCCTCCAGGTACCCCAGCACCGCCACCGCGCCGGCCGCCGCCCAGGCCTGTGGGCGGCAGGCCGTCGGATACGCGAGCACCGGGTCGCCGTCCGCGGCGGAGGTGCCGCCGTAGAGCTCGGGCAGGCGGAAGTCGAACCGTTCGGCTGCGGTCAGCAGGCCGTCGGCGAGGGAGCGCGCCACCGTGTGGTGGCCCTCGGCGGCGAGCCCGAGCACGGCGATCGCGGTGTCGTGCGGCCAGACGCTGCCGCAGTGGTAGCTGAGCGGGTCGAACGCCCTGCTGTCCGCCGACAGCGTGCGCAGCCCGTAGCCGCTGTCCAGGTCGGGCCGGGCGAGACGGGCGGCGACCAGGCCGGCCTCCTCGCGGCTGAGCAGCCCGGTGCCCAGCAGGTGGCCCATGTTGGACGCGGCCCCGTCCACCGGCCGCTTCTCGCCGTCCAGTGCGATCGCCGGGTACGGCCCGGAGGCGTCGTCCACCCAGAACGCCGCACGGAACCGCTGCTGCAACCGCGCGGCCCACTCCCGCCACCGGTCCGCGTCCGGCGCCCCGAACGCGTCCAGCACGTCCGCGCCCCGCGCCGCGGCCGCATACGCATAGGCCTGCACCTCGCACAGCGCCAGCGGTGCACGGGCGTGCCGGCCGTCGGCCCAGCGCACCGCGTCCGCCGAGTCCTTCCACGCCTGGTTCGCCAGACCGCCGTGCCCGGACGGCCGGTACTCCACGAGGCCGTCGCCGTCCGCGTCGCCGTACTCGGTGATCCACGTGAGGGCCGCGCGCAGCCGCGGCAGCAACTCCGCCACCTCCGCCGCGGGCAGGCCCGCGCGCCATGCGTCGTGCAGCAGCCGCACCCAGAGCATGGTGGCGTCGATGGTGCCGTAGTAGCGCGGCGGGATGACCATGTCCCGCAGCCGCAGGGTCTCCCGGCGCACCTCGTGCAGGATCTTGCCGGGCTGCTCCTCCGCCCCCGGATCGCTGCGGCTGCCCTGCCGGCGGCCGAGGGCGCGCAGGGTGCCCGCGGCGACCCGGGTGCCCAGCGGCAGCAGCAGGGACGCCGACCAGAGGGAGTCACGCCCGAAGAGGGTGAAGTACCAGGGGCTGCCGGCCGCCACGAACATGTCGGCCGGGTCCTGGGGATCCGCGAGCAGCATCGCCTCCAGGTCCCGCAGGCTCACCTCGAGCAGCCTGCGGCGCAGCGGGTCCCGCGGGGGCTCCACGCCGGGCGGGGCGGTGGGGAGGACCGGCGCGGCGCCGGCGGGCAGGGGGAGGAAGGCCTCTCCGGGGGTGGCCGGCGCGGGGACGTCGGTGGCGGGTTCGGCGGGCGTGACCGGCGTGGGTGCGCCGGTGGCGGGGCCCGAGCAGGCCGCCGTGGGGGCGTCGTGCGCGGTGCGGGTGCCGGGCGCGGTGGCGTGCGGCGTGGTGCCGGTCTGGGGCGTGGTGCCGTGTGCGGAGACGTGCAGGGTCACGGAGAGGGGGCGGCCGGGGGTGAGGGCGAAGGTGAACGCCAGTTCCGCGGCGCCGTCCTCGGTGCGCACCGCCTCCAGGCGGCGGTCCGCGGTCAGGACCACCTCGTTGCCGCCGTCCGACCAGCGCACGCCGTCCGCGGTGGGCCGCGGCGGGACCGGGGCCGGGGGCCGGCCGCCGCGCACCTCGTGCACCGGCGCGAGGTCG
The DNA here is from genome assembly GCF_057320905.1 of Streptomyces sp. DSM 116793. NCBI lineage: Bacteria > Bacillati > Actinomycetota > Actinomycetes > Kitasatosporales > Streptomycetaceae > Streptomyces > Streptomyces sp. DSM 116793. The sequence goes on from NZ_CM170494.1 coordinate 8,134,867, forward strand.
GTGGCGCAGCGCACCAGCAGCCGGGCCGTGACCGGGTCCGGGCCCGCGGCCACCAGCTCGAACCGCTCCGCCAGGCCGTCCGCCCGCACCGTCCGGTGCCGGTGCAGCAGCACCGGGGCGCCCTCGGCGGTGCCGGGCCGCACCTGGGCGCTGAAGACCGCCGCCGTGGCGCCGTCCATGCGCTGCCCCACCGGCACCAGCGTGGCGCCCTCCACCGCCGCCTCCAGGCGGGAGACGACCCTGCGGTCGCTGTCGTAGAAGCCGTCGAGCCCGGCCGCGCGGATCTGGCCGTCCGGCGCGCTCAGGCAGACGGACGGCGCCCGCAGGACGGTCACCAGTTCGTGCAGAGGGGGCTGGCGGTAGTGGCTCACTTCGCCTCCGGAGACCCGCCGCGCGCCTTGGTAGGCTGTGCCGCGGGACAAATTTGAACGTGCAATATGGCCGGAACCGTACCTGATCGGTGCGGGCCGCGCCAACGCCCGGGGGCCGGCGCCGACGTCCGGCCGGGGCCCGGAGCCCGGGGGCGGGTGAGCTCGGGGCGCTCCGACGGCGGCCCGGCGGCGCGTTCGTCGAGAGGGAGGCGAGGGATCCATGGCGGACCAGCGGCAGCGGGGCGCGGCGGCGCCGGCCGCCCAGCCCACACTCGTGGACGTCGCCCTGGCCGCCGGGGTCTCCCGGCAGACCGTCTCCAACGTCCTGCACGCCCCGGACCGGGTACGCGCCGAGACCCGCCGGCGCGTGGAGCAGGTCATCGCCGAACTGGGCTACCAGCCCAACCGCGCCGCCCAGGATCTGCGCGCCAGCGCCTCACGGATGATCGGCTACCGCATCAGGCCCGTCGCGCCGGGCGCGCTGACCTCCCTCCACGACCGCTTCCTGCACGCCCTGGCGGAGGCCGGCCGTGCCGCGGACCGCCACCTGCTGCTGTTCACGGCCGACGACGCCCGCGCCGAGGTCGAGGCGGCCGCCCGGTTGCGCCGCAGCGGTACCGCGGCCGGGCTCGTGCTGTACGAGGTCGCCGCGGACGACCCACGCCCCGGCGCGCTGCTCGGCCTCGGCGTGCCGTTCGTCGCCTTCGGCCGCACCGCGGCGGACACCGACCGGTACGCCTGGGTCGACGTCGACAACACCGCGGGCACCGCGGCAGCCGTGGACCACCTGGTGCTCCGCGGGCACCGCCGGATCGGGTACCTGGGCTGGCCCGCCGGGGACACCGTGGGCGACCGGCGCGCGCAGGGCTGGCGCACCGCGATCGAGCGCCACGGCCTCACCGCCGAGTCCGGGGCCCTGGACGTCCGGGGCGAGGACTCGGTGACCGCCGGCGCCGAGATGGCCTACGCCCTGCTCGCCAGGCCCGAGCCGCCCACGGCCGTCGTCACCGCCACCGACACCCTCGCGGTGGGCGTGCTGCGCGCCGCCCGGCAGTGGGGTGCCGAGGTCGGCCGGGACCTCGCGATCGTCGGCTTCGACGACACCCCCACGGCGGCGGCGCTCGACCTCAGCAGCGTCCGGCAGCCCGTCGAGCAGGCGGGGCGGCAGGTGATGGCCGCACTCCTCGCCGCCACCGCACCCGCACCCGCCCCCGGCGCGGCCCCCGGTCCCGGCCCGGCCACCGGACCCGTCCCTGGCCCGGCCCCCGCCACCGCACCCGCCCTTGGCGTGGCCCCCGGACCCGTCTCCCGTACGGCCGCCACGCGTTCGTCTCCGGGCGGGCAACTGCTCACGCCGCAGCTGGTCATCCGCGCGTCCAGCGCGAGCCCGGCACCCATCGGTCGACGCCGCGCCCGCTAGGGGTTTCTGATGGATCAGGGGGTTTCTGATGGATCTCGGTGGCAGAAGGAGCGGCTCCCCCACTGCCTCGAAGGCGTGGGAGGTGCCCCCAGTGCGTGTTCTGGGGGTGCCTCCTGCTCGAAGAGCTTGGGGGAGTGCCGGGTGTAAGTCCTCGTGCTGGGCGTACGTGGGCTTGTGCCCGGTGCGGCGAGTGGGGGATCGCCGGCCGCTTGGGCCTGGAAATCCACCATGGCGCCCTCGCCCGTCGCGACCTCGCCCCGCCCGTCGACTGCCATGGGCCAACGAGCAGTTCACGGCACGCTGCTCTTCTCGGTGGAGATGACGAGCCGCTCGGCGATCTCCCGCAGGCTCAGTTCCTGAGCGCAGATGTGGAGCGCGACGGCGAGCATGGCGTCGTCCGTGACGGCGGCCCCGCCGATCGACTGCTGCCGCCCGATCGTCTCGTCTGATCTGTCCGGCAGGGCGCTGAGGATGTTCAGCACTACGGCAGCTTGCGGGGCCAAGTCACCAGCTAAGGAGGCTGACGCGAATCTGCGCGGGCAGTTGGCCGCCCAGGGAGCAGTCCGCGACCTGACCCGGCGACGTCGAAGCTGACTCCGCGCGACGAGACGCAGGGGCAAACCCTTCGCTGGATTCGACTCCTTTGCGTGCGAAACATGGCCCCGCCCGGTATCACCGGGCGGGGCCATGTCACGGCCGGACCACATCACGGTCCGCGTTGATCGACGGTTACCGCGTTGCGGTGGCCAGTGCCGCGCGGATGGCGTCCTCGCCGGCCGGCTGGCCCTTCTCGTTCGAGTACGGCCCGTACGGTATTCCCCACACCGGCGTGCCCGTCGCCTGCCGCCAGCTGTCGGCCAGCGTTCCCGCGTCCACCACGCCATAGCCGATGGAGTCGATGAATTCGGTCACCGCCGCCTTCGCCGGTGCGAAGTCACCGGCGATCGGCAGGTAGGAGCGGTCGGCCGCCCCTACCGGGCGTGCGAGTGACAGCAGGTGCTTGAAGAAGATGTTGTCGAACGCCTTTACGAGCAGGGCGTCCGGTGCGTACCGCAGAAGCAACTCGCTTGAGGTGAGTGACTTTCTGGCGAGCTCGGGGATGTGCCCGTCACGCTCGGGGCCGTAGTTGCAGGTGTCGATGACCGTCTTCCCGGCCAGTGGCGCGGCGGGCACGTGGGGGAAGGCGCTGACCGGCACCGCGACCACGACGACGTCACCGGCCGCCGCGGCCTCTTCGCTCGTCGCCGCGGACGCCCGCGGCCCCAGTTCCTCGGCCGTGTCCACGAGCGTTCCGGGACCGCGCGAGTTGCTGAGCACCACCTGGTGCCCGGCCCCGACAGCGAGCCGCTCGATGGTCCTGCCGATGCTTCCGCTTCCGATGAATCCCACAGTCGTCATATACTCAACGTCCTTCAGAAGAGCCGAACGTGCCGGTTGCCGGGCTCGTTGGATCCGGGTTCCTGCCGTCAGCTGGCGGGGAAATAATGGCCGTTGTCCAGATCGGCGAGCAGGCCGGGCTGGGCGGGTTCCCAGCCGAGGGTCCGGCGGGTGATGAGGTTCGACGCCGGGTAGCTCTGCGTGACGATATTCGTGAGGAACCCGAAGTACCCCGGCGTCATCAAGGCATCGTTGGAAACGCTCACGGCGGGCAGGCCCAGACGGCTGGCGATGGCCTCGGCGATCTCGCGGAACGGGATGGCCCCGTCCCCAACCGCGTGCCAGTATCTGCCGGCCGGCCCCTTCTCCAGCGCCAGGCGGAACAAGGTGGCGGCATCGCGGATGTGCACGGCGTTCCACAGGTTCGCGCCGTCGCCGTGGTAGCCGACGAACCCCTTTTCCTTCGCGAGCGCGATCAGCGTGGGGAGGAAGCCGGCACGATCGGTCGTGCCGTGCGCGATGTTGGCGATCCGCACGACCGAAGACCGCACCCCTGCTTGGCGAGGTCGACTACGGCCCTTTCCACGACGTTGCGGATCCGCAGGGTGCCTTTGTGCTCCTCGCCGGCGGGGAGGGCCGGGTCCTCCTCGGTGGCCGGCCGGCCCAGGTGCTGCCCGGGTGAGCCAATGCTCCCCGCCGTGACCAGTGGCTTTCCGGTTCCCGCCAGTGCCTCGCCGTACGCGAGCATGATCGGGAGCTCCGCGGCGGCCACGGCGTCCATCCCGCCGGAGGGCAGCAGATCCTGCCTGTGGGCAACGTGGATGACGCCATCGGAGCCCGAGGCTGCCTCCTTGAGCCCGTCGAGATCCTGAAGGTCGCCGCGACGCACCTTCGCGCCGAGCGCGGACAAGGCCGCCGCGGAAGCGTCCGACCGGGCCAGGCCGGTGACCTCGTGCCCGGCGGCGATCAGCTCGGGGATGATGTACGAACCGGAATGGCCGGTCCCTCCGGCGACAAAACGCGCATCTCATTGTCCTTGTGAGGGTAGGTGCAGGGTCTTTTCGTGCCGCAAGTGAAATGGCGTAACGCGGCACGAAAGGTAGGGGTAAGGGGTTTGCTCAGCCGAGAAGGGTGATGCCGAGGGAGAAATTGGTGTGCTGCTCATGGAGTTCCTGCTTTCTGGGGCTGGATTGGACGCCATGCCCACCCCGTCGTTGTTGACGGTTGTGTCGTCGACGCCGTCGAATGACGCGATGGGGGGCGTTCAATTCCTGATGTGCTCGTTCTGGGCCTGGGCCTCCGATGTCGAATTCTTGTGCCGAATTCGCTCGGACTATTAGGTACCTATTCAGGTTGCCATTGGCCTGAGTGGGCGTCCAAGACTTCTTTCAGTCGTGGTGATGCCCTGGAGGCATCACCAAGTGGGGGCGCCATGGATCTGGACCTGCGCAAACTGCGTTATTTCGTCGCCGTGGCCGACCAGTTGCACTTCGGCCGCGCCGCCGACGAGCTGCACATCGCGCAGCCGGTGCTCAGCCGGCAGATCCGTGCGCTCGAGCAGGATCTCGGCGCCTCGCTGTTCACCAGGGATCGCCACGGCGTGGAGCTGACGGATGCGGGCCGGCAACTGCTGGCCGACGCCGGTCCGCTGCTCGCCTCGACCCACGCGGTCCGCCGCCGGGTGTCCGCGGCCGCCGGCGGCAAGCGGCGGCTGATGGTCGGTTTCCGGGCCGGCGTCGCAGTCACCCCGGCGGCCCGTGCGTTCGAGGACCGGCACCCGGACGTGGTCGTGGACGTGCAGCGGATCGAAGGGGACGACCAGGCCGCGATGCTGCTCCACGGCCGCATCGACGTCGGCTATGTGCGGCTGCCCATCGACGATGCAGGCCTGCGCGTCACCCCGCTGTACACCGAGCCGCGGGTAGCGGTACTGCCCGCCGGACACCGGTTCGCCGGCAAGGAGCAGGTCACCGAGGCCGACCTGGCCGGCGAACCACTGGTCTGGCACGGTGACCCGAGCACGCAGCCCACCAAGCGCCCGCTCCCCAATGCCGGGTACCCGGTGCGCGGGGTGGACGAGACGCTCGAGCACGTCGCGGCCGGACGGGGCATCTCCTTCCTGGCCCGTTCGGCGTCCGTGTTCTACTCGCATCCAGACGTCGTCTATGTGCCCATCCCGGATCTGGCGCCCGAACAGGTGTGCATCGCAGTGGCGGCATCGCACACGTCGCCGGTAGTGGATGACTTCGTCACTGCGGCTCGGTCGACGGCCGAGGTCACGGCGGAGTGCGGGAACTATGAGATGTGGCAGCTTGGAGGCGATGCCGTCTCAAGGCACGCCTGAGTAGTTCGGCTGACCCCCGCTCGCCTGCGCTGGAGAGTGAAGTGGCCTGACGGAGTGGTGCCGTTGCGGGTGTCCTCTGAGCCGGCCGTTCTTCGGCCGGCAGTTGCCCGAGGGGCCCCGAAGCATCTGAGGCCGACTGGAAGTACGTGCTGCGGACGCGGCTCGAGTCGGCTGATCGCCGGCGGTCCGCCGTTCGTGGTGGCGGGAGCGGTCCACGGGATCCAGAACCCGACGGCGGGTTACAGCCGGATGACGGACTTATGCGATCAGCCGTCTGTTCGAACCGGCGGCCCGTCAGCGCCCTGGGCCGGGATGACGGCCTCGAACTCCTGAAGCCTTCGGGGTCGCCGTCTCCCCGCCGCTTCTGCTGCGGCCTGCAGCAGGCGGGCGGGCAGCGTGAAAGCCGGCAGATCTGGGCGAGGTGCCCGGCGGCTGGTGTCGCGAACCAGCGGGTGCGGCCGCCCGATCGGCAGCGCGTCCAGCCCGCCCGTGGAGTGCCGAGTCAACTCGGCACTTCCTCCCGTCGCCGGTCATCGCCGGCTGTGGCGGGGATGGCGTTGTCGATGAGGACGGCGGCGATGGCGGCGGCGGTGGGGAAGGCGTCGGCGTTGAGGACCCGGGTGCGGGCCGCGGCGCCGTCGATGAGCAGCGCGAGCTGCTCGCCGAGCTGCTCGGGGTCGGCGGCGCCGGCTTCACGGGCGGCGTCGGCGAGCCGCGCGGCGACGGCCTTCTTGTAGTCGCGCGCGTACTGGGATGCGGGGTGCTCGGGGTCGTGGAGTTCGACGGCCGCGGCGATGTAGGGGCACAGGGGCGTGGTGGCGGGGACGTCGAAGGCGGCGAGGAGCCGTTCGCGGGGCGTGAGGTCGGTGCGGTCGAACACGCCGGACAGAACGGAGGGGTCGAACCTGCGCAGGTATTCGGCGACGAGTTCGTCCTTGCTGCCGAAGTGCTGGTAGGCCGTGCGCTTGGACACCTCGGCCGCCGTGCAGAGCTGGTCCATGCCGGTGCGGTTGATGCCCTGCTCGCGGAACAGCTGCTGGGACGCGCTGAGGATGCGCTCGCGGGCGCCCCGGCCGCGGCGGCGGCCCGTGGGGCCCTTCTCCAACTCCGTCATGGATCCAGAGTACCGCAGCTAGGTAACGACCGGTGTACATAGTTTGCGTCGCGGCCGCCCCGCCCCGTACGGTAAGCACACAGGGCGGTGTACATAGCACCGTCTCCCCAGGTGCACACGGCACCACCGACTCAAGGGAACGACTATGGGAAAGCTCGACGGCAAGGTCGCGGTCATCACCGGCGGCACCACCGGCATGGCGCTGGCCGGCGCGAAGCTGTTCGTCGACGAGGGAGCGCACGTCTTCATCACCGGCCGCCGCCAGGACGCCCTGGACGCGGCCGTGCAGCAGATCGGCCGCAACGTCACCGGCGTGCAGGGCGACGCCGCCGACCTGGACGACCTTGACCGCCTGTACGACACCGTCAAGCGGGAGAAGGGAAGTCTCGATGTGCTGTGGGCCAGCGCCGGCGGGGGCGAGCCCGCCCCGCTCGGCGAGATCACCGAGGCCCAGTTCGACACCTGGTTCGGGCTCAACGCCCGCGGCACCCTGTTCACCGTCCAGAAGGCCCTCCCGCTCTTCAACGACGGCGGCTCCATCCTCATGACCGGCTCCAACGCCTCCCTCGGCGCCTTCCCCGGCTGGAGCGTCTACGCCGGCAGCAAGGCCGTCCAGCAGGCCTGGGCCCGCATCTGGCTCAACGAACTCAAGGACCGCCGCATCCGCGTCAACGTCCTGACCCCCGGCCAGGTCGCCACCGCCAAGCAGGAAGAGCTCTTCGACGAGGCCACCAAGCGCCACTTCGAGTCCCTCATCCCCCGCGGCCAGATGGGCCGCCCCGACGAGATCGCCACCGCTGCCCTCTTCCTCGCCTCCGACGACTCCAGCTACGTCAACGGCATGGAACTCGTCGCCGACGGCGGCACCACCGCCATCTGAACCGAACGACCCACAACCAGGGCAGGACATCTCATGAGCAGCATCAGCATCATCGGCACCGGGAACATGGCCCGCACCCTAGGCGCGCGGGCGATAGCGGGCGGCAACACCGTCGAAATCATGGGCCGCGACCAGGCCAAGGCCGCTGACCTGGCCAAGGCTCTCGGCGGCGGCACCACGACGGGAGAATGGGGCACCGCCCCGGCCGGGGACATCGTCATCGTGGCCCTGCTGTACGACGGTGTCGTGCCGGCCGTCGCCCAGTACGGAGACGCTCTCGCGGGCAAGGTCATCGTCGACATCAGCAATCCGTTCAACTCCACGTTCGACGGGCTGGCCCACCGCGAGGAGACCTCGATCGCGCAGGAAGTCGCCAAGGCAGCCCCGGCCGGCGCCAGCGTGGTGAAGGCGTTCAACACCATCTTCCGCCATGTCCTGGAGAAGGGCCGGCCCGACGTCTTCATCGCCAGCGACAATGCGCAGGCCAAGGCACGTGTGGAGGCGTTCATCGAGAGCATCGGGCTGCGCCCGCTGGACGTCGGCGGCCTGAGAATGGCGCACTGGCTGGAAGGAGCGGGCGTGGTCACGGTGGGCCTCGCCAACCACGGGGTGGGGAACTTGGACTTCGCCCTCAGCATCACCGAGCTTCCCGTCCGCGTGAACGGTTGACGGACCGCCGAGAGGACTCGTCATGAAGCTTGGTTTCACACTTCCCATAATCGGGCCCGCCATCAGCAGCGCAGCCGGCCTGAGCGCGTTCTGTCGAGGGATCGAGGACCTTGGCTACGACACGCTGTGGGTCGGCGATCGCCTGGTCCAGCCGGTCGATATGCATAGCGTCTATCCGGGCAAAGAGCAGCCGTACCCGCCGCAGATGAAGCGTTACCTCGACCCGGTGCTGCTGTGGACCGTCGCCGCGACGGCGACCAGCCGGGTACGGCTGAATGCCAGCACGCTCAGCACCTTCTACTACGAGCCGCCGCACCTGGCCCGGATGCTGACCACGCTCGACGTGCTCAGCGACGGCCGTCTCGAGGTCGGCGTGGGACTCGGGTGGATGAAGGACGAGCACGACATCGCCCGCAGCGCGGACTGGCGCCGGCGCGGGCGGATGCTCGATGACCTGCTGGCGTTCCTGCACGAGTGGTGGACGGCCAACCCGGTGTCCTGGGACAGCGAGTTCTTCTCGCTGCCGCCGGTCCACGCCGACCTGCGCCCGGTGCAAGCGGGCGGGCCGCCCATCTGGATCGGCGGCGCCAGCGAGGCCGCGATGCGCCGGGTCGGCCGCAGCGCCACCGGCTGGCTCGGGGTCGATTTTCTGCCGGACGAGGTCGCCGACCGATTGTGGTCGCTCGCGCGCCAGGCGGCGCAGGAGGCCGGCCGCGATCCCGACGCGCTGAAGAAGGCCATACGTATCAACCTCGAACCGGGCACGACCGTTGATTCGCTGGCCGACAAGCTCAAGCGCTTCGCCGGGTCCGGTGCGGACGAGGCGTTCGTGGACGCCTTCGCACTGTTCACCGGCCTTGACCAGATGCTTGACTTCGCCAGCCAGGTGATCGCGCGCACCGGTCGGTTGTGACCACCCAAGAGCCGGACAACAAAGGACGTCCTCGCCTGCTTGCCCGCCGAGAACGCGGTGCCGAACAGCCCGCTCGGCGATGAGCCGCTCATCAGTCGCGAGTCCGTCGTGGAAGCCAAACAGACTGTCCACAGACTGGCGGACCTCACCTCCAGGGCGATGCTCATCAGCGAGATCGTGGCAGGCGAAGATCGGTCCTGACCGACCGCCCGAGTTCTTCGGTCTCAGGAGTTCGAGACCGTGACCGGGGCGTGTACCGGTGGTTCCGGATATCGGTGAGGCCTCTCCGGAGCGTTGGAGGGGCCTCACCTGGTCATGCGGTCACATCCGCAGCGACTCCGTCCGTCGGGTTCGAGGCGGCCGGGGGGGTCGGTCAGAGGTCGGTCGGCGGCAGCGGCTCCACGCGCCGGCGGCCGCTCCTCTTCTCAAGGGCCGGGCGGCTTGCGGGTGGCTGGGGCTGTCCGGGGTGGTCCCGGAGCATCTGCGGCGATCAGCCGGCTGTTCCCGACTCGGCGACGATCTGCCGTACCGGGTCGTCCTCGTCGAGAAGCTGGAAGTCGCCGGTGTCGCGGGCTCGGTGCGTCAGCCGGCGCAGGTAGGCGAGCACGCCGTCCCGGCCGACGTCGCCCGGCCTTCGGCCCTCGCCGGGCAGGGTACGAAGGAACATCGCGAACCACCGGGCCGCGTAGCCGACGGTCATCAACCTTGCCGAGGAGGCGCCGACGGCGGCGAGGCGGACTAGTGCCGCGGCAGGCGACGTTTGCCCGTCAAGGAGCGGCGTCCGGTGCGTGCTCTCGGTGTGCCGGCCGGAAGTCCTCGTACTGGATGTACTTGGGCTTTGGGCCGGTGCGGCGAGAGGGCGTGCCGGGCGTCGCGACGGGGCGAACGTTGCCTGTTGCGGCACTAGGTACTGCTGGGCGATGACGGGTCGTGGTCGGCCCGGCTGAGGGCGATGTACGCCCCGCATCGATATGACCCGCCCGGCGCAGGAGGATACGGTCATCAACCGGTGAAGCAGCCTGTCGGCCGTACAGGCTCCGCCGTGTCGCCGCCGGCCGAACCGACTCGGGCCGACGAGCTGGTGGGCCGGGCCCGGGGTCGAGGGCCTGCAACCGACCGGCGGGAGTCGGCTGCTGCAGGACGATGGGGACCTGGTTGCCGATGCCGCCTTCGCGGTCGGCGGGCCCGGCCCGCTACCGCAGGATCGTCCCGCCGCGGCGCCCCGGGCAAGCGTCAGCGAGGTCCGGCGGCGGGGCGCTGGTCTGGCTGTGGGCTCGTCCGTCTAGGGTCGGTTGACGACACGCCCCACAAGGAGATCTCAGCCATGCGCATCGTTGTCACCGGAGCCACCGGACACCTCGGCCGTCACGTCGTCGACGGGCTGCTGGACACGGTCCCGGCCGAGCAGATCGTCGCCGTCGTACGCGACCAGCAGAAGGCCGCCGCGATCGCCGCGCGGGGCGTCGGGCTGCACATCGCCGACTACAACGCCCCCGAGACCTTCGACGGCCTCTTCTCGGCCGGCGACCGGGTGCTGCTCATCTCGGGCAGCGAGGTCGACAAGGACCGCGTCGCCCAGCACACGGTCGTCATCGAGGCCGCCGAGGCCGCCGGCGCGGCGCTCCTCGCGTACACCAGCGCCCCCGGGAGCCTGACGGCCGCGCTCGCTGACGCCCACCGGGGCACCGAGGCGGTGCTTCTGCGGTCCGGCCTGCCGTATGTGCTGCTGCGGAACAACTGGTACCACGAGAACTACACGGCCCAGCTCGCCCCGGTCCTGGAGCACGGTGCCGTCGTCCAGGCCGCCGGGCAGGGCCGGGTCGCCTCCGCGTCCCGCGCCGACTACGCGGGCGCCGCGGTGGCGGTGCTGACCGGTGAGGGGCACGAGAACCGGACGTACGAGCTGGGCGGCGACACCGCCTGGAGCTTCGCCGAGTACGCCGCCGAGCTGAGCCGGCAGACCGGTGAGGAGATCGTCTACCGTCCGGTGAGCGTCGAGGAGTACACCGGCATCCTCGTCGGCGCCGGGGTGCCCGAGGGTGCCGCCGCGGTCTTCGCCGGTGTGGACGCGTCCATCGAGAAGGGCGAACTGGCCGGCACGGGAGGGGACCTCTCCCGGCTTCTCGGCCGCCCGACCACACCGATCGCCGATGCGATCAGGGCGGCCCTCCGGGCCTGAGCGAAGGGGCTGCGCCGAAGGGGCTGCGCCCCGGCCGGGATGTGGGGTTGCGTCCTTGTGCGGTTCCGCCGCGTGGGCGCGATCAGCCGCGAGGAGAGGGGCGGGTCGTCACCGTCCCGGAGGGGCTTTTCCGTCGTGTTCGGACCACCGGCCGGTGGGGTTCTCGCGCAGTTCCCCGCGCCCTGCCGGGCGGGGCTGTGCCCCGACAGGGGTGCGGGGCTGTGCCATCGTGCGGTTCGCCGCCTGGGCGCGATCAGCCACGACGAGACCGTCAGGCCGGCACCGTCCCGGAGGGGCAGGTTCTGCCGTGTCCGGGCCGACCGGTGGGCCGGTGGTTGCTCGCGCAGTCCCCGCGCCCCTGGCGGGGGCGGCGCGGGCCGTCACTTCAGGACGAGGAGCCGTCCGAGGTCCCGGACGGCTCCTCGGCGACCGTTTCCAGTCCGAGGCCCGTGGTACGCGGGCGAGGCCCGTGGTACGCGGGCCGAGCACGCCGATGTCGACGCAGAGCAGCACGATCAGTACGGCCGAGCCGGTGAAGAACGGCGGTCGGCCCCGCGGAGTCCAGGACGTGCACGGCCACGAACGGCAGCACGGCCGAGGTGAGCCGGGAGAGCGAGTAGGCGATGCCGACCGCCGAGCTGCGCATCCCGGTGCGGAAGATCTCGGTCTGATACGTGTGGAACGCGTTGGAGAAGACGTTGCTGCACACCGTCAGCAGGAACCCGGCGGCGACGATGAGCCAGGGCAGGCGCGCAGCCGCGAACACGATGCCGAAGACGCCGATCCCCGCCGCCGAGCCGGTGATCAGCAGCTTGCGCTCGATCCGGTCGGTCAGCGGCACCGCCGGCGCGGAGCCGATCGGGTAAGCCGAGGAAGCTCAGCGCCGCGTACGTCAGGGACTCGGTCACCTCGTAGCCCTTGGACACCAGCACCACCGGTGCCAGCGAGCCGAAGCCGTAGTACGCCACCGTCTGCAGCACCTGGAAGATCCACAGCATGACGGTGCGGCGCCGGTACGCGCCGCGGAACATCTCGCCCAGCGGCACGTTCCGCCGCACCGGCGGTGCCGGTTCGTCGTCCGGCACCGGGGGCAGCCCCCGTTATCTTCTTCGCGGTCCTGCAAGAGGGCCGCTGGCCTCCGGGTCCGGTATGACTGTGTCCCCCTGTCGATGGGATGACCTGGGGGGTGGTGTCACCGGGCCCGTGGGGTGCCGTGGGAGACGCTGATGAGAGGTCCGACTACCGCCTGGCCGGGCGCAACGCCCGGCATCCTGCGGGCGGCAGGTCTGCATAACGTGGATGCGCGCGTACGGCTCCATCGCCCTGGCCAGCACCGCACGAGCCCTGTTCGGGAGGACGGGTTGTACGACATCGACGACGTAGGCGTCTTCCTCGGCCTGGACGTCGGCAAGAGCGCCCATCACGGACACGGCCTGACTCCTGCCGGCAAGAAGATCTTCGACAAGCCGCTGCCCAACAGCGAGACGAAGCTGCGAGCGGTGTTCGACAAGCTCGCCGCGAAGTTCGGCACCGTCCTGGTGATCGTGGACCAGCCTGCCTCGATCGGAGCCCTCCCACTCACCGTCGCCCGCAACGCCGGCTGCAAGGTCGCCTACCTGCCAGGCCTGGCCATGCGCCGGATCGCCGACCTCTACCCGGGCGAGGCCAAGACCGACGCGAAGGACGCCGCGGTGATCGCGGATGCCGCCCGCACCATGCCGCACACCCTGCGCTCGCTTCACATGACCGACGAGATCACCGCCGAGCTGACCGTCCTGGTCGGCTTCGACCAGGACCTCGCGGCCGAGGCCACCCGCACCTCCAACCGGATACGCGGCCTGCTCACCCAGTTCCACCCAAGCTTGGAACGCGTGCTCGGGCCACGTCTGGACCACCAGGCCATCACCTGGCTGCTGGAACGCTACGGCTCCCCAGCCGCCCTGCGAAGGGCAGGTCGTCGCAGGCTCGTGGAGGTGATCCGGCCCAAAGCCCCACGCATGGCCCAGCGACTGATCGACGACGTCTTCACCGCGCTCGACGAACAGAGCGTCGTGGTCCCAGGCACCGGCACCCTCGACGTCGTGATCCCGTCCCTGGCCCGCTCCCTCGCCGCCGTTCACGACCAGCGCCGGGCCTTGGAAACCCAGATCGGGACACTGCTGGAGGACCACCCTCTTTCGAAGGTCCTGACCTCGATTCCGGGGGTCGCGGTCAGGACCGCAGCCACCTTGCTGGTCACCGTCGGCGACGGCACCAGCTTCCCCACCGCCGCCCACCTGGCCTCCTACGCCGGCCTCGCCCCGACAACGAAGTCGTCGGGAACCTCGATCCACGGCGAACACGCACCCAGAGGCGGCAACCGGCAACTCAAACGCGCGATGTTCCTCTCCGCATTCGCCGCCCTGCACGATCCCGCCTCCCGCACCTACTACGACCGCTGCCGAGCCCGCGGAAAAACCCACACACAAGCCCTTCTCCGCCTCGCTCGCCACCGCATCAGCGTCCTGTTCGCCATGCTCCGCGACGGCACCTTCTACGAACCCAGAACCCCACGCCTCGCTTGACGAAAGACATAGAGGCACCCCCACCCGTGCCCGCCGCGACCCGCTCCTCGATCCCGGCGACCACCGCCGCCGCCCCCTCGGCGCGCCTGCCCTCCTCGGTGCGCCTGCCCTCACCAGAACGCCCCGCCCACCACCCGCTGCCGCTGCCGTGCCGCCTCCGCCCGGGCACGGAGCATCACCCACGGCGGGTTGTCGAGCAGTTCGTCCCAGAAGCCTGGGGGGAACTCGCGCCCCGCCCGGGGCCGTCACCGGAACCCACTCCAGGGCGCCGAAGCCGGCCGCCGCTGCCGCCGCCTCGTACGCCCGGCGGGCCAGGACGAAGCCCCGCAGGTTCATCGGCGGGTCGAGGCCGGCCGTGGCGCGGGCCTGGACGCCGTCCGGCAGCCGCCGCTCCACGGCGATCTCCAGGCCGTACCTGGCCGGCCACGGCCGGTCGAAGGCGAAGTCCGGGTCCATGCCGTACGCCAGGAGCTCCCCGCCCGGGGCGAGATGCCGCCGCGCGCTGCGGAGGAACGCGGTCATGGCCTCCTGGTCGGCCGCGTAGTCGAGCAGGAACACCGCGGTCACGACGTCGAACGCGTCGAGCGAGGCCGGCAGCGCCGCGGCGTCGGCCGCCAGGTACTCGATGCCCGCGGGATTCCGGGCCGCCACATCCCCGGCGTACGCCAGCATGGCCTCCGAGACGTCCATCCCCAGCACCCTGGAGGCGCCCAGGGCCCTGGCGTGGCGGGCGTAGAAGCCGGTGCCGTGCCGGCCGCCGGCCGGTGCGCCTCAGCCCCAGAACGCCCCGGCCAGAGCCGTACCCGCGAACGCGGCGCCCAGCCCCGCGAGCACGCTGCCCACGGCGTTGACCGCGGCGAACAGGCGCGCGCCGCTCTCCGCCAGGCGGAGCGTCTCGTAGGAGAAGGTCGAGTAGGTGGTGAACGCGCCGCACAGCCCCGTGCCGAGGAGCAGCTGCACCTGGGAGGAGGCCGCCCCCGCGGTGACCGCGCCGGTGACCAGGCCCAGCACCAGGCAGCCGACGACGTTGACGGTGAACGTGCCCCAGGGGAACACGGAGTCGTGCCGGGCCTGGACGGCGCGGTCGGTGAGATACCGCAGCGGGACGCCGACCACCGCTCCCGCGATCACCAGCAGCCAGTTCACGAGACACCCCGCTCTCCGAGACGCCGCCACCGCAGCACGCGCCGGGTCGCGACGGCCGCGGCCCACACCGCCGCCAGCGCCGCGACCGGCGTCAGGGCCAGGTAGAGGAGGCCCGTACCAGGACGGCCGCCGTCGATCAGGCGGTCGATGTCCACGGCGTACGTGGAGAACGTGGTGAAGCCGCCGAGGACGCCGGTGCCGAGGAACGGCCGGACCAGCGGGTGCGCCGCCCCGGCCTCCGAGACCAGCACCATCAGGACGCCGATCAGCGCGCACCCGGTGACGTTCACGAGGAGGGTCGTCCACGGGAAGGTGCCGGCCGCCGTGGGCCAGAGCAGGGCCGCTCCGTAACGGGCCGTGGCGCCGAGCGCGCCGCCGAGCGCGACCACCGCCACCACCGCCCCATGGCCCCGGCGCAGCTCGCGCCGCTGCGCGGGGACATGCAGATCGACGTCGGGGTCGACGGGTTCGCCCCTCAGGGGCCGGGCCTTGGCCATGCGCGTCTCCTACTCGCCGGCACCGGAATGCTCGCACTGCACCGGATGCGTGTCGCAAGTAGGGACTGTCGGCGGCGCCGTCGCCGCGGTTCGGGTACGGCGAGCCCCACCGCCGTGCGGCGCCCCGGGCACCGCACGGCGATGGTACCTGCCCGAATCCCCGACTTCACGCCTGCCGCCGGTCCAGGCCGCACACCTGTCGCCGGTCCGGGCCGCACCTGTCGCCGGTCCGGGCCGCACGCCTGCCGCCGGACCGGGACCCCGCCTGCCGCCGCCCGTCCCGGCCCTCACGCCCACCGCCGTCCAGGGCGTCATGCCTGTCGCGGGGTCCCGGACGTCCGCCCGGAGCGGTCGGGTGGCCCGCCCCGCCGCGGTGGGCGGCGCGCGGCTCACGTGATCACCGGTGCGGTGCCCGTACGGATGACATTCCTTGTCCTGTTATCCCCGAATGGTCGGCATTCGTCCCGTGCCCTGATTGCTGGAAGGCGATCCGACGCCCGTCCAGGCGGCCCCGCGGGACCTCGACGGCGCGTGTGTCGACCATGTCGTCGTGTGATCGGCGGAGCGTGACACGGTGGCGTGCGACTGCCTGCGGCCGGCGCGGGGCGGGCCCGACCCTGACGGTGCGCGCCCGCGCCCTCGCCCGGCGCGTCCTGCCCGACCGCGGCGCCGCCCGGTCCGCCGCCCCCGGCATGTCTCCGTCCACAGGCTGCCCGCCCAACTCCATGCTGGAGTACGCTCCGTGGCGACGCGGAGTCCGAAAGCGACGGGGTGGCGTGTGGCAAGGGCAAGGGGCGAGCGGCTGGCCGACCGCTATCGCCTGGAGGAACCCCTGGGCAGAGGCGGCATGGGCGAGGTCTGGCGGGCCCATGACGAGCTGCTGGAGCGCCCCGTCGCGGTGAAGTTCGCCCACCTGGCGAACGTCGCCGACGCCTCCAAGCTCAGAACGGAGGCCGTCAACGCCGCGCGCCTGCATCACCCCAACATCGTGGGTGTCTTCGACTTCGTCGAACAGGGCGACACCTGCATGATCGTCCTGGAGTACGTGCCCGCCCCGAGCCTCGCCAGGATCATGGCGGAGCGCGGCCTCCTCGACCCCGGCGAGGTGGGCGCCATCGGATGCCAGATCGCCGACGCCCTGGCGGCCTCGCACGCCGAGAGCGTGGTGCACGGCGACGTCACCCCGGAGAACGTCCTCGTCAGGGCGGACGGCGTGGCGAAGCTGACCGACTTCGGCATCTCCCGCGCCCTGTGGTCCGAGCCCACCTACGACGGCACCCGCGCCATCGGCGTGCACGGCAAGCCCAGCTACCTCCCACCGGAGGTGGCGCAGGGCCGGCCCCCCGTCAAGGCGTCCGACGTCTTCTCGCTGGGCGCGACCCTGTACGCCGCCGTGGAGGGCCACTCCCCCTACGGGGCGGGGCGGACCCCGCAGAAGTACGTGGAGCTGGCCGCCCGGGCGGCGGTCAGGGAGCCGCAGCGCGCCGGCCGGCTCAGGGAGCCGCTGCTCGCCCTGACGGCGGGCGATCCCCTCGAACGCCCCGACGCGGTGCGGGCGCGGCAGTTGCTGAGCAGCGTGACGCCGCTGTCCAGCCAGGTCCAGGAGCGGCTGCACGAGGAGCGCACCCTGATCGACGCCTCCCTCACCATGCGGCTGCGTCCCGCGCCGGAGCAGCGGCACTCGCTGCGCGGGCCGGCGCCCTTCGGCAGGCCCTGGCGCCCGTGGACGGTCACGAGTGTCGCCCTCGCGGCGGTGGCGGCGGTGCTGCTGGGACTCTTCGTCCTCCAGCCGTGGGACTCCGGGGCGCCCGGGGCCCCGGCCCCCGAGGGCACGTCGCCCGCCCCCGGCACCGCGGGCTCGCTCGGCGACGTCCGCACGGCCGACCCCTGCGGGCTGCTCGACACCAAGTCCTTCAAGGTGTTCGGCGGCGACCCCTACATGGACACGGACTACGGCGAGTTCGACCGCTGCGACGTCCTCATCAACAAGGGCGACGGCGACATCGCGGACGTCGAGGTGAACTTCGCCTCCGAGCCGGCGGAGCTGGACTCCCAGTCGCGCGCCCACGAGGCCGGCAAGGTCACCGTGGTGGAGCTCCCCGGCGAGGACGGCGCGTGCGACCGGAACCTCCGGCTCGCCGACGGCAACCAGGTCTGGATCACGGCCAAGCAGCTCGACTCGCGGGAGATCGACCCGTGCGCGCTCGCCCGGGTCGCCACCGATCACGCCGTGGGCGTCCTCAACCGCGGCCCGGTGCCCCGGCGGCCCAGTCCCTTCCCGGCGGACTCCCTCGCCCGGCTCGACGCGTGCGACCTGTTGGACTCCGCCTCGCTGGCCGCCTTCCCCGGCGTGACGGAGGCCGGCAGGAAACCCGACTTCGCGAGCTGGGGATGCACCTGGGAGGGCACGTCCTCGGACACCGGCGTCCACCTCAAGTTCGACCGCGACGACGACCTGGCGGACGACGGCGACCGCAGGACACTGGGCGGCAGAGACGCCTACGTGGCGCCGGGGTACGAGGGCGACCACACCTGCGTCGTCATGTCGGTCCACCGCACCTACGTGGACGTCGCGGGCGACCACACCATCGAGTACGTCTACCTGGAGACCTACGGGCCGCAGCCGGACGAGAAGCTGTGCGACACGGCGGAGGCGCTGGCGACCGCCGTGGTCAGGAAGCTGCAGACGGTATGAACGGACCGACGGCCACGGCATGCGGGCGGCACCCGGCGCACGCGGCCCCCGCCGGGCGCCCGGCGGGTCCCCCCTGCCCGCCTCGCACGGCAGCCTCGCCCGCGGTGTGCCGCAGGCGGTACCCGGCACCGTCTTCGCGCTCTCGCTGACCGGCGGCATGACCCTGGGCCCCGGGGAGGGGCGCGAGGTCGTCTTCGGCCGCAACCGCCCGGATGTGCACGTCTGCCTCGGTGAGGACGACGCGCAGGTCAGCCGCAGACAGGGCACGCTGACCCACCGCGGAGGCCAGTGGTGGGTGACGACCACCGGGCGGTTGCCGATCCGCTGCGCCGGTGGCCGGCTGCTGTTCAAGGGCGAGGAGCCGCTGCCCCTCGCCACCGGCTACACCCCGCTCTTCGTCCGCGGCACCGGCAACCGCGAGCACCTGATGGAGGTCTACGTCTCCGGCCCCGAGGGGGCACGGCCCGCGCCCAGGCACGAGGACGTCACCCGCCCGCCCAGGGTGTGGGTGCTCACCGACGAGGAGCGGCTGGCCCTCGTCGTGCTCGGCCAGCGCTACCTGCTGCACCACCCGCGTCCCCAGCCCCTGACCTGGCGGCAGACCGCGGCCCAGCTCGCCGAGTTGCAGCCCTGGGCCGACTGGCGGGAGAAGCGCGTCGAGCACATGGTGAACAAGGTGCGGCTGATGCTCTCCAGGGACGGGGTGCCCTGGCTGACCCGCGAGGAGGTCGGCGAGCCGGTCGGCAACGCGCTCAACGACCACCTCATCCGGGCGCTGATGGCGTCGATGACACTGGTGCCGATGGACCTGGCGCTGATCGACCTCACCTGACGGGGGCGGGCCGGCGCGGCGGCCCCGGCCCGCGCCGGCCTGACGCTCCCGGATCCCTCACCCGTTCCGCAGCTGTTGGAGGAGGCCGGTGCGCGGCGTGCAGTTGGCCAGGGCGAAGGAGTCGGCGAGGGCGATCAGGTCGTCGTCGCCGAGGCCCCGGAAGAGCTCCGCGTACTCGTACGCCAGCGGCTGCGCGACCGTCACGTTGAGGATCAGGGTGCGCACCCAGTCGAAGCGGCCCCAGGGATAGGGGTCGAAGCCGGGGAACTCCCTCGCGATCATGTCCTGGAAGGGCTCCGTGACCTCCGCGATCCCCCTCCCGTCGCTGCCCCAGTTGTCGGCGCCCAGGCGGTTCTTCTTGGCCACGAAGGCGTCGAACCGCCTGCGGTAGGGGGTGTCCGCGTCGACCGTGGTGAGGCCCTGCCTGCCCAGGTCCTTGTACATCCAGATCGACCAGCCGGCGCCGTCGCGCCGGTAGATGTCGAGCTGGTCGTCGAGGAGCCGCGCGCGCATCGCGTCGACCCGCGGGTCGCCCGTGTAGATGGGCCCGAACTCGCCCACCCAGACGGGTGTACCGGTCCGCCTGCTGTAGGCGGTGCGCTCCGCGTACTTCTCCTCCAGCGCGGCCCTGTCGTAGTACCGGCCGTCGGTGGTGCCCGGGTAGTCGCCGCCGCCCCCGAGGCCGGGGGCCGCGTAGTCGTGGCAGACGTAGACGACGTTCTCCCAGTCCTCCCGGCTGCCCCCGCTCTCCCCGTCCGCCCGGTCCGCGTGCGCTCCGTTCCGCCGGAGCCGGTCGAAGACGTCGAACTCCGTGGAGTAGGTGTTGCCGTCCAGGAAGAGGATGTGGCGGGGGTCCACCGCGCGCACGGCCGCCACCAGGCGCCGGTAGAAGGGTCCCACGACCTCGCGCGACTCGTCGGCGGGCTCGTTGATCAGGTTGTAGCCCGCCACCCACGGGTCGTCCTTGTAGTGGTCGGCGATGACCTCCCAGAGCGCCACCACCCGGTCCTGGAAGTGCGGGTGGTCCCAGAAGGCGGGGCGGTGGGTGAAGTTGTCGGAGTGCCAGTGGTGGTTCTGCGCACCGGGCAGGGCGTGCAGGTCGATGACCGTGTAGATGC
Source organism: Streptomyces sp. DSM 116793 (assembly GCF_057320905.1). Lineage (NCBI taxonomy): Bacteria > Bacillati > Actinomycetota > Actinomycetes > Kitasatosporales > Streptomycetaceae > Streptomyces > Streptomyces sp. DSM 116793. The sequence goes on from NZ_CM170494.1 coordinate 8,154,986, forward strand.
CGTGCGCGGCGCAGGCCGCGACGGCCCGGTCCAGGTGCCTGAAGCCCTCCGCGCGGAACTCGAAGGGCCGCCGGTCGTCCTCGAAGTGCCGGTAGTTGACGGGCAGCCGTACGCAGTTCAGGCCCGCGTCGGCGAGCAGCCGGGCGTCGTCCTCGGTGAAGAACGCCGTGAGCAGCCGCTCGAAGAACAGCTCGTACCGCTCGTCGCCGAGCACGGCGCGCACGGTGGAGCGCATCAGCGCCTCGTTGGCCGCGTAGCCGGTGATGAAGTTCTCCATGTTGAGCCAGCCGCCGACGGCGGTGCCGCGCAGCCGGACGGTGCCGCCGGAGCCGTCGACGAATCGGGTTCCCTCGGTGCGCAGCAGGGGCGTGGAGTCCGGTGTCATGGGGTGCGTCCTCATCGGGATGGGGGGCGGGGGAGTGGGCGGCACGCGGCGCGCCGCGGGGACGGCACGCGGTGTGCCGGCGGTGGCCGGGGCGGGGCCGGTGCGGTCACTTCAGCGCACCGGCGGCCAGGCCCCGCTCGAAGAGCCGTTGCAGGCACAGATAGGCGACGATCTCCGGAACGGCCGTGATCACGGCGCTGGCCAGCACTTTCGTCTGGTCGTTGCTGAACTGGCTGACGAAGTACTGCGGCAGCAGTGTCACGGTCTGCTTGGCCGGGTCCTGGAGCATCACGAGCGGCAGCAGGTAGTCGTTCCAGGAGTTGATCAGGACGAGCACCACGATGGCCGCGGCGATCGGCCGGGTCATCGGCAGGATGATGTACCGGAACGCGGCGAACACCCCGGCGCCGTCGACCCGTGCGGCCTCGAAGAGCTGGTCGGGGATCCCGGCGACGTAGTTCCGGGCGAGCAGCACCGTGAACGGCAGCTGCACCGCGGCGAGCGGCAGGACGACCGCCCCGTAGGTGTCGTAGAGGCCGATGTGCACGGTCGTGGCGAACAGCGGCGTCAGCAGCACCACCTCGGGCAGGGTGAGCGCCGCCACCATCATCCAGAAGTAGACCTCCTTGCCCCGGATGGGCAGCTTGGCGAAGCTGAAGGCCGCCGCCATGGTGAGCGCCCAGACGATCACGATGGTGCAGACGGCGATGATCGCGCTGCTCCTGAAGAAGGTGGGCACGGCACCGACTGTGAGGACCGCCCTGAAGTTGCCCCAGCCGCGGCCCGACAGGGCGCCCTGCACCATCACCACGACCGGGAAGAGGTACGGGACCACCAGTAGCGTCGCCAGCAGTTGCAGAAGCACCCTGGTGGGGATCCTGCGCGCCTCAAACACGGGGGTCTCCCTTCTCCCGGCGGGCCCGGGACGCGATCACGAACGCGCCGAGCAGCGCCAGCACGAGCAGCAGGACCGACAGCGCGGCGCCATAGCCCACATGGGCCAGCGGCAGGCTGACGCGGTAGATGTAGGTGCCGAGGAACTCGGTGCTGTAGTTCGGCCCGCCGGCCGTCACCAGGTAGGGCACGTCGAAGGTCTTGAGCGCCCCGATCACCCCCAGCATCGCCAGCGCGACGGTGGTGCCGCGCACCCCGGGCCAGACGATGCTGACCAGCGTCCTGACGTTGCCCGCGCCGTCGATCCGGGCGGCCTCCAGCGTCTGCGGGTCGAGCTGGGCGATCGCGGCGTAGTAGAGCACGAAGGTGATGCCGGTGAACTGCCAGACGGTGATGAACATGATCACCGGCAGTGCGGTGCTCGACTGGGCCAGCCAGGGCTGGGCGGCGAAGCCGAGACCGATGTGGTGCAGGAACCAGTTGAACTGCCCGTCCGCTGCGAACATCTGCCGGAACACCGGCGCCATGGTGGCCGGCGCCAGCACCACCGGCGTGAACACGATGACCTTGTAGAGACCGGCCAGCCTGATCCTGGAGTGCAGCAGGGCCGCGAAGAGGAAACCCAGGAAGGTCTGCACCAAGAAGGTGACCACGAAGAACACCGCGGTGTGCCAGATGGCCTGCCAGAACACCGGGTCGTGCAGGATGGCCCGGTAGTTGGCCATGCCGACGTGCGTGGGATACGGGTAGGTGCCGTCCCAGTCGAGCGTGGAGAGATATCCGGTCTCGCCGATGCAGTAGTAGATGAGGCCGACGACCAGCACGAACGCCGGCATGATCCACGGCACTCCGGAGGGCAACGCGCTCTTGCGCGGGGCGCGTGCCCCGGCCCCGTCCACGCCGGACGTGGCTCCGGGCGCCCCGCTCGCCTTGAAGATGGTCGACGTCATCGTCTCCTGCCCGTCTGGTCGGTGGCGGTCTTCAGTGCGTCCGGCGGGCCGCGGCGTCCTTCTCGGCGGCCTTCTGGAGGGTGGCCGCGGCCTTCTCGGGGGAGGTGCCGCCGGCGACCGTGGTCGACGCCTCGCCGATCGCGGTCTGCATGTCGGCGCTGACGGTGGCGAACCGCGGCTCGGTGGACCTGCCGACGTCGTCGAGCAGCTTCTGCAGGGCCGGCTGCTGGACGGCGGGATCGGTCAGCCTGACCGCGGCCCAGTCGGGGGTGGCGGTCTTGCGCGCCGGAACGTCGTTGAGCACGTTGGCCACCGTCTGCTGGCCGGCCGCCGAGGTGCCCAGCCAGGTGGCGAAGGTGGTGGCCGCGGCGATGTGCCGGGAGCGCCGGTTGACGGCGAGCCCGAAGTCCGCGTCCCCGAAGAGCGCCCCGGTGTGCCCGGTGCCCGCCACGTCGGGGAACGGGACCGGGACCAGGGCGAACGGCCTGGGATGGGCCACGCCCGCCCCCGAGATGGCCGCGGTCGCGCCCTGCCTGGTCGCGTACTGCATGTACCAGGTGCCCATCATGATCATGGCGTACTTGCCCGACATGAAGGCGTTGTTGGCGTCCGGGTACTGCATGGTGCCCAGGGCGCCGCTCTGCATGATCCCGTCCTTGAAGAGCCGCTGCCACAGGCCGAGTGCCTTGACGATGGTGGGGTCGGTCCATGGCACCCGGCCGGCCATCGCCTTCTCCCACACACCGGGCCGCACGTTGTCCGCGAGGGCCTGGAGGGTGTCCTCGTTGAACGCGGTCTGCGCGGCGCCCTGCACGAAGCAGCCGACGTGGTGGGCCTTGAAGACGGCGCAGACGTGCTTCCACTGGGCGTAGTCCGCAGGTGCCTTGAGGCCGTACTCGTCGAAGAGGTCCTTGTTGATCCAGAGGGGCCCCGCGTAGGCGGCGCCCGCCGAGAGCGCCGCGAGCTTGCCGTCCGCGGTGAGGCTGCTGACGCCGATCGGGGCCAGCCTGGACCGCCAGTCGGGGCCGAGCTCCTTCCTGACCTCGGGCGCGAGGTCGACCGCGAAGACGCTGTACTGCTTGACGGGGCCGTTGCCGGAGCCGGGAGCCACCGCGAAGACGTCGGGGCCCACCGAGGAGGCGAGCGCCGGGCGCAGTGCGGCGTTGTAGCCGTCGATGGTGAGCTTCTTGTACGTCACCCTGATCCGTGGATAGACCTTGTTGAAGGCCTTGATGTAGGCCTTGGCCGGGGCCTCGTCCGGTGTCCACCCCCACCAGGTCAGCGAGCCGGAGTCGGCCGGGCCCCTGTCCTTCGTCTCGGGCAGCGGGCCGCCCGCGCAGGCGCTGAGCAGCAGGGCGGCGACGGCCGCCACGACCCCCATCAGCCGCCGCCTCGGGACTGTCGCGGATCCGGGCATATGCGCTCTCCTTCGGGCCTGGGCCGCTCGTGGGGGAGTGCCGTTCGGTGCGGTGGGTTTGCCGTGGCGCCCGTGCGCGGGGCTGGTCGGGGTGCGGCCGCGGCACGGGAGGCACGCTCGCGGGAGGGCCGCGGGGCGCAGCGGAACGCGGCCGGCCGGCACACGGTGAACGCCCCGCAGAGCCGCAAAACGAGTGCGAAACTTTCGGAAACTGTTCTGAAAACAACGAACCACCGACGGCGCTCCGGTGTCAAGACGTCGTCGCCAACGGCCTCCCGGCACGGGGCCGCAGCGTGGGTGGGGCGGACCGGCACCGCGGCTCCGCGGCGCGGGCGCGGACGGTCCCCACCGTCGGGCGGCCGGCCATGAGACCGCAGGGGATACGGCGGGCCCCGACGAGAGGCGCGGGGAACCGCGCGCCAAGCCCCCACCGGCGGGTGGAAGGAAGACAAGCCGCACGGGGCTGGACCCGATGCCCCGCCGCAGGCGGGGCCGCAGGGAAAAACCGGTGCTAGGGTAAAGAAACTTTCTGTACCACGGATCCGGGCATCGGGAGAGCACTGTGACGGCGGCACGGCGAGACGCGACCGCGAACGCCCCCGACCAGCCCCAACAGCCCGAACAGAGCGGGACGAGGCGCCCGGCGCCGGCGCCGGCGCCCGCACCGCAGGCCCGGGGCGCGGCCGACGCCCGGGTCACCATCGCCATGGTCGCCGAGGAGGCGGGCGTCTCCGTCCCCACCGTCAGCAAGGTGCTCAACGGCCGTCACCACGTGGGCGCCGACACCCGCCAACGGGTGCAACAGGCCCTGGAGCGCACCGGATACCGGCGGCGCGGCCGCGCCAGGGCCGACCGCACCGGCCTGGTCAACTTCGTGATCAGCACCGTGGACACCCCCTGGGCACGCGAACTCCTCACGGGCGCCGAGCAGGAGGCCTACCGGCTCGGCGCCAGTCTCGTGCTGAGCGTCACCCACGACAGCCAGGCGCGCCCCCGCGACTGGATGCGCACGCTGGCCTCCCGCCCGACCGACGGCGTGGTCTTCGTGGTCTCGCACGCACGCCAGCTCGCCGCGGAGCGGCTGAGCCCGGTCGGCACGCCCCTCGTGGTCATCGACCAGATGGGCGGGTACGACCGGGACGTCCCCACCATCGGGGCCTCCAACTTCGCCGGCGGCTTCGCCGCCACCGAGCACCTGGCCGGGCTGGGCCACCGCCGCATAGGCGTCGTCACCGGCCCCGACGACGTGCGGTGCAGCAGGGAACGGCTGGACGGCTACCGCGCCGCGCTGGTCAGGGCCGGCCTCGACTACGCCCCCGAACTGGTGCGCACCGGCGACTTCTACGCCGAGAGCGGCCGCCGCGCCGCCGCCGGGCTGCTCGACCTGGACGACCCGCCCACCGCCGTCTTCGCGCTGTCCGACCTGCAGGCCCGCGGCGTCTACGACGAGGCGCACGAGCGGGGGCTGCGGATCCCGCACGACCTGAGCGTGGTGGGCTTCGACGACGTCGACCCGTGCATCTGGATGACGCCCCGGCTGACCACCGTGCGGCAGCCGCTGGCGCAGATGGCGATGCTCGCCGTGCGGGGCGTCCTGGAGCCCGCCGCCGACTCCCCCGAGCAGCCGCTGCGACTGGAACTGGCCACTCGTCTCGTGGTGCGGGAGAGCACCTCGGCCCCCCGGCGGCGCACGGGCGGACGGCGTTGAGCGCTGCGACGGCCGTGGCGTCGCCGCACTCTCCTCCGTCGCCGCTCGGCCCGTGTGGGCCGCCCGACCTCTGCGGGGCCTCTTGACCCCCGTGGAAAGCGCGTTCTACGGTTGCGGCGAAATTTCCGATACAGGTCAGAAACTTTCTGCGAAGGGGATGCCGTGCCGGACCACAGCACCCTGTCGGGAACCGCCGGAGCCGAGGAACCCCGCCGCGGGGAGCGGCCGGAGCGGTACGCGCGCTATCCCAGCCTGGCGGAGAAGGTGGTCTGGATCTCCGGCGGCGCCACGGGCCTCGGCGCGGAGTTCGTCCGGCAGTTCACCGCCCAGGGCGCCACGGTGGCGTTCGCCGACATCGACGAGCCGGCCGCCGCGCGGCTGTGCGACACGGTCGCCGAGGAGACCGGCAGCCGCCCGCTCTTCCTGCCCGCGGACGTCCGGGACGTGCCCGCGTACACCGAGGCGCTGGCCACCGCGGCCCGGGCGCTCGGCCCGATCTCGGTGCTGGTCAACAACGCGGCCGACGACCAGCGCAGGGACAGCGCCGGGATCGACGAGGCCTACTGGGACGACAAGGTCGCGGTGAACCTGCGGCACCACTTCTTCGCCATCCAGGCGGTGGCTCCCGGCATGCGGGATCTCGGCGGCGGCTCGATCGTCAACATGGGCTCGTGCTCGGCCCACATCCCGCTGACCCGCATGCCCGCCTACATCGCGTCCAAGTCGGCCGTGGAGGGCCTCACCCGCACCCTCGCCCGTGAGCTGGGCCCGGACGGCATCCGCGTCAACTGTGTCGTACCCGGCTGGATCATGACCGAGCGCCAGCTGCGGGACTGGGTCACGCCCGAGGCGGAAAGGCTCATCGACGCCTCGCAGAGCCTGCCGCAGCGGCTGGTCCCGGCCGATGTGGCCCGCATGGTGCTCTGGCTGGCCGCCGACGACAGCGCGCTGTGCACCGGGCAGAACTGGGTGGTGGACGGCGGATGGATCTGACACGAAAGGCAGGGGCCGCACCAGCATGAGCAGCAACGACACGCACGGCACGGACACTCCGGCGGGCGAGGGCACGTCCGGCCCCCGCGCGACCACCGCGGGCGAGGGCACCCCCGGGCCCCGCGCGGGCACACCCCGCCCCGACCGCCGCAGCCAGGCGTGGTTCGGCGCCTCGGGACGGGCCGGCATGATCCACCGCTCCTGGATGCGCAACCAGGGCTACGGTGACGAGGTCTTCGACGGCCGCCCGGTGATCGGCATCGCCACCACCTGGTCACAGCTCGCGCCCTGCAACGCCCACCTGGACGAGATCGCCGAGGCCGTCAAGCGCGGGGTGTGGCAGTCCGGCGGCTTCCCGCTGGAGTTCCCCGTGCTCTCCACCGGCGAGACCATCATCCGCCCCACCGCGATGCTCTTCCGCAACCTGATGGCGATGGACGCCGAGGAGCTCATCAGGAACAACCCGCTGGACGGCGTCGTCCTGCTGTCCGGCTGCGACAAGACCACCCCGGGCCTGCTGATGGGCGCGGCCAGCGTGAACCTCCCCACGATCATGGTCACCGGCGGCCCCATGCTGAACGGCAAGTTCCGCGGCCAGGACGTCGGCTCGGGCACCCACGTCTGGAAGTTCGAGGCCGAGATGGCCGCCGGGCGGATGAGCGAGTGCGAGGCACGCGCCGCGGAGGGCTGCATGGCCCGCTCCAAGGGACACTGCATGACCATGGGCACCGCCTCCACGATGGCCTGCATGGCCGAGGCGCTCGGCATGCAGCTCCCCGGCGGCGGCGCCTACCCCGCGGTGGACGCCCGGCGCATGGAGCTGGCCCAGGAGGCCGGCCGCAGGATCGTGGACCTGGTGGAGCGGGACATCAGGCCCAGCGACATCCTCACCCGCCAGGCCTTCGAGAACGCCATCCGCGCCAATGCCGCGATCGGCGGGTCCACCAACGCCTTCGTCCATCTGATGGCACTCGCCGGCCGCCTGGAGGGCGTCGACCTCGACCTGGACCTCTTCGACGCGCTCGGCCGCGAGGTGCCCACCCTCGTCAACCTGATGCCGTCCGGGAAGTACCTCATGGAGGACTTCTGCTACGCGGGCGGCCTCCCCGTCGTCCTGCGGCGGCTCGTCGAGGCCGGTGTGATGCATCCGGACTGCCTGACCGTCACCGGCCGGAGCATCGGCGAGAACGTCTCCGACGCCGAGTGCTTCAACGACGACGTGATCCGCACCTGGGCCGACCCCTACCAGCCGGCCGGCACCGGCACCGCCGTGCTGCGCGGCAACCTCTGCCCGGACGGCGCGGTCCTCAAGCAGTCCGCGGCCAGCCCCGAGCTGCTGGTCCACGAGGGCCGGGCGCGGGTCTTCGACTCGCCCGAGGCCTACCACGCCGTCAGCGACGACCCCGACCTCGACATCACCGCCGAGGACGTCATCGTGGTCAGGGGCGCGGGCCCGAAGGGCTACCCGGGCATGCCGGAGGTCGCCAACGTCGCCCTGCCGACCAAGCTCCTCAAGCAGGGCGTCAGCGACATGGTGCGCATCAGCGACGGCCGGATGAGCGGCACCGGGTACGGCACCGTGGTGCTGCACGTCAGCCCGGAGGCCGCGGTCGGCGGGCCGCTCTCCCTTGTCAGGGACGGCGACCGGATCCGGCTCGACGTGCCCGCGCGCGAGCTGTCCCTGCTCGTCGACGACGCCGAGCTGGAGCGGCGCAGGACCCAGGCCCGCGCCCAGGCGGACGCGGACGCCGCGTCCGCAACGCAGGCCCCGGGCGCCCCGGCCGGTCCGGGCGGCACCGCGGGCACCGCCGGCGGCTACGCCTGGCTCTACCGGCAACACGTCCAGCAGGCCCACCTCGGCGCCGACTTCGACTTCCTCACCGGCACCAGAGGCCACGCCGTACCCCGCGACTCCCACTGACCCCTCCTGTAAGCCGCGCCCCAATCAGGGGCGCGGGGAACTGCGCGACAAGCCCCACCGGCCGCAAGCCGGCTACGAATCCCGAAGAGGCACGACGGACCCCGAAGGGGCGCGGGGAACCGCGCAAAACTCCAGCAACCGCATCCGCCCCGCCCCGCCCCGAGCACCACATCCCACAGGAGCAGCACATGAGAGTCCTCTACATCGGCGGCACGGGCACCATCAGCTCGGCCTGCGTCGGCGCCTCGGTGCGCCAGGGCGCGGACGTCCACGTCCTCAACCGGGGCCGCACGGAGAAGCGACCGCTGCCCGGCGCGGTGACCACCGTCACCGCGGACGTGCAGGACCCCGACTCCCTCGAACGCGCGCTGAAGGGCCGGGACTTCGACTGCGTCGTCAACTTCCTCGCCTTCGGCGCCGAGGACACCGCCGCGATGGTCCGCCTGCTGCGCGGGCACACCGGCCAGTACATCCACATCAGCTCGGCGTCCGCCTACCACAAGCCCGTCAGGCGGCTCCCGATCACCGAGTCCACCACCCTGCACAACCCCTACCTCCGCTACGCCCAGGACAAGATCGCCGCCGAGGAGGTCCTGCGCCGCGCCTACGAGGAGGAGGACTTCCCGGCCACCGTCGTCCGCCCCTCGCACACCTACGACGACGCCCACCCGCCGCTGCCCGGCGACTGGACGGCATGGGACCGGGTGGCGCGCGGCGCCGAGATCGTGGTGCCCGGCGACGGCACCAGCGTCTGGACGCTGACCCACGCCGACGACTTCGCGGTGGGCCTCACCGGCCTGATCGGCAACGGGCAGGCCGTCGGCGAGGACTTCCACATCACGTCCGACGAGGTGCTGTCCTGGAACGAGATATACACGGTCGTCGGCCGGGTCACCGGATCCCCCGCACGGCTGCTGCACCTGCCCTCGGAGCTGCTGCCCGCCATCGCCCCCGACTGGTTCTTCTCGGACCTGATCGTGGGCGACCTCCAGCACAGCGTGGTCTTCGACAACAGCAAGATACGGCGCTATGTGCCGGCGTTCCGCCCGGTGATCACCTGGTCCGAGGGGGCCCGGCGGCTGCGCGAGTGGCGCGCCGGGCACCAGGACGCGGCACGCCCCGACGCGGTCACCGACGCCGTGCTGGACCGGCTGGTGCGGGCCAGGCACGCCGCGGCCGAGGCGGCAGCGGCGCTCGCGCCATGAGGACGAGCCCGCCCGCGCCGGGCCCCTGGCAGCGGGCCATGAGCACCCAGGAGAACCGGCCCCCGGTCACAGAGCACCGGCCCCGCACTCCGCCGGCATCCCCCCGAGGCGGTGACCCACGATGACCGCGCACCCTCCCACACCGGCCTCCGGTGTCCCCGACCCCGCCGTCCCCCGGCCGTTCGGCCGCACCGGCCTCGGCGTCACCCCGATCTGCGTGGGCACCAGCCCGCTGGCGAGCATGCCCGCGCTCTACGGCTACAGCGTCGACGGCGACCGTGCCGAGGCCACCGTGGCGGCCGCCCTGGACGGCCCGTTCACCTTCATGGACACCTCCAACAACTACGGCGGCGGCACGGCGGAACGCAGCATCGGCGCCGTGCTTCGGCGGCGCGGCGGCCTCCCCGAGGGGTTCGTCCTCGCCACCAAGGCGGACGCCGACCCCGAGACCGGTGACTTCTCGGGCGCCCGGGTGCGCCGCTCGGTGGAGGAGAGCCTTAAGCGGCTCGGCCTCGACCGGATCCCCGTGCTGTACCTGCACGACCCCGAGTTCCACCTGACGTTCGAGGAGGCCATGGCACCCGGGGGAGCGGTGGAGGCCATGATGGCGCTCCGCGACGCCGGAGTGGTGGGCCACCTCGGTGTCGCGGGCGGCGAGCTCGACCTGATGCTGCGCTTCGTCGCCACCGGCGAGTTCGCCGCCGTCGTCAACCACAACCGCTTCACCCTCGTCGACCGCAGCGCGGAGCCGCTGATGGACCTCGCCCGCGAGAAGGGCACGGCGTTCGTCAACGGCGCCCCGTACGGCGGCGGCATGCTCGTCAAGGGACCCGACGCCCAGCCCCGGTACGCCTACCGTGACACGCCCGAGCCGGTCCGTGAGGCGGTGCGCGCCATGCGCCGGGCCGCCACCGCGCACGGGGTGGACCTCGCCGCGCTCGCGCTCCAGTTCTCCCTGCGCGACCCCCGGGTGACCTCCACCATCGTCGGCTTCTCGCATCCCTCCCGCGTGGCCGCCACGCTCCGGCTCGCCACCACGCCGGTACCCGACGGCCTGTGGGAGGAGATCGAGCGGCATGTGCCGCCCCGCACGTACTGGCTCTCCTGACCACCCGGACCGACCCGCGCCCGCCCGCTGCCCCGGCGTCCCGGCGCCGCACGGGGCGGGCGCCCCGCGCCGCGCCCCGGCGCCGCTCCGGCACGCGCCCGTGCCGTCGCTTCGAACCCCGCAACGGAGAACCCATGAGTGTGAACCCCACCGCCGGCCCCTCGCCCGCCGCCGGCGAGCCCTCGGACGGGCCCGGCGGCCCCGCTGAGACCCCCGCCGACCGGGCGGCCCCCTGGCAGGACCCGGCCCGGTCCGTCGAGGAGCGCGTCGAGGCCCTGCTCGCCGCCATGACCCTGCCGGAGAAGGTCGCGCAGTTGTACGGCGTGTGGGTCGGCGTCTCCCGGTCGGACGGCGAGGTGGCCCCGCACCAGCACGAGTTCGCCACCCTCCCGGTGCCCTGGGAGGAGCTGATCGGCTCGGGCATCGGCCAGCTGACCCGCCCCTTCGGCACCGCCCCCGTCGATCCGGTGGCCGGCGCCCGCAGCGTCGCGAACGCACAGCGCGCCATCGTGTCCGCCGGGCGGCTCGGCATCCCCGCACTGGTGCACGAGGAGTGCCTGACGGGTCTCGCCGCCTGGACCGCCGCCGTCTACCCGTCTCCGCTGTGCTGGGGCGCCAGCTTCGACCCGGACCTCGTCGAGCGGATGGGCGCCCAGATCGGCGCGGCCATGCGGCGGCTCGGCATCCACCAGGGGCTCGCCCCGGTGCTGGACGTGGCCCGTGACCTGCGCTGGGGCCGGGTGGAGGAGACCATCGGCGAGGACCCGCTGCTCGTCGGCACCATCGGCAGCGCCTATGTGCGCGGGGTGCAGTCGGCGGGCGTGGTCGCCACCCTCAAGCACTTCGTCGGCTACTCCGCCTCCCGGGCCGGCCGGAACCTCGCCCCCGTGCCCGCCGGGCGCCGGGAGGTCGCGGACGTTCTGCTGCCGCCCTTCGAGATGGCGCTGCGGGCCGGGGCCGACTCGGTGATGAACAGCTACGCCGATATCGACGGGGTGCCCGTGGCCGCCGACCTGGACCTGCTCACCGGACTGCTGCGGGACACCTACGGCTTCACCGGCACCGTCGTCGCCGACTACTTCTCCGTGGCGTTCCTCCAGACCCTGCACCATGTGGCCGGCTCGCAGGTGGACGCGGCCCGGCTCGCCCTCACCGCGGGCATCGACGTCGAGCTGCCGACGGTGCACGCCTTCGGGGCCGGGCTGGTCGCCGCCGTGGAGGCCGGCGAGGTGGACGCCGCCCTGGTCGACCGGGCGGCCCGGCGCGTGCTGGCACAGAAGTGCCGGCTCGGCCTGCTCGATGCCGGCTGGCAGCCGGAGGCGCCGGTTTCGGCGGAGGCCGCCGGCGGGACCCCGGTGGCGCTCGACGACACCACGACCCGCTCGCTCGCCCGGGACCTGGCCCGCCGCTCCGTGGTGCTGCTGCAGAACGGGCGCGGCACCCTGCCGCTGCCCCCGGGCAGCCGGCTCGCCGTCGTGGGCCCGCGTGCCGCCACCGGGGAGGCGATGATGGGGTGTTACTCGTTCCCGATGCACGTCGGCGTGCACCACCCCGACGTGCCGATGGGCATCGACGTGCCCGGCCTGGTCGAGACGCTGCGCGCCGACCCCGCGGGATACGAGGTGCGCTACGAACGGGGCTGCCCGGTCTCCGACTCCGTGCCGCCCTCCCCGGGGACCGCACGGGACGAGGACGGCACGGCCACGGCCCCGGCCACGGCCCCGGGCACGGGTACGGACGCGGGCACGGGCACGGGTACGGACGCCGGCACGGACGCCGGGATCGCCGCCGCGGCGCGGGCCGCGGCCGAGGCCGACATCTGCGTGGCCGTCCTCGGCGACCAGGCGGGGCTCTTCGGCCGCGGCACCTCGGGCGAGGGCTGCGACGCCACCGACCTGCGGCTGCCCGGCCGTCAGGAGGACCTGCTCGAAGCCGTGCTGGCCACCGGCACCCCGGTGGTGCTGGTGCTGCTGGTCGGCCGGCCCTACGAACTGTCCCGGCAGACCGACCGGCTGGCCGCCGTGGTGTGCGGTTTCTTCCCGGGCGAGGAGGGCGCCGCGGCGCTCGCCGACGTCCTCGCCGGACGGGTGGACCCCGCGGGCCGGCTCCCGGTGAGCTTCCCGCGCGCCGGCGCCAACCAGCCCACCACCTACCTCGCGGCGCCACTCGGCCGTCGCACCCAGGTCAGCAACATCGACCCCACGCCCCTCTTCCCCTTCGGGCACGGCCTCTCCTACCACCCCACCCGGTGGACGGCGATCGAGGGCGACCCGTCGGGGACCTGGCCCACCGACGGCACCTACGACGTCACCGTGACGGTCCGGAACACGGCCGCCGTCCCCGTCTCCGACGTCGTGCAGGTCTACCTGCACGACCCGGTCGCCGACGTGGCCCGCCCCGAGCAACTGCTGCTCGCCGCCCCGCGGGTGGACCTCGCCCCCGGCGGGCAGCGGACCCTGACCATCCGCCTGCACGCCGACCAGACCTCGTACACCGGCCGCACCGGAGGACGCCGGGTCGACCCCGGTGCGGTGGAGCTGCGCGTCGGCGCCTCCAGCGCGGACATCCGGGCCACCCTGCCGGTGACCATGACCGGTCCGGTGCGCCGGGTCGGGTTCGAGCGGGTGATGCAGGCCCAGGTCACCATCGCGCCCGCCGCCCCGGTCACGACGCCCTGACCGCCCGGCGGCGCGGCCGTGCCGCCGGCCGTGTCCGCCCTGTACCGCCTGGTCACGGCGGCCGACGACGGGCGGCACGCGCGCCGGGCGGGTGGACGACCGGATTCGGCCGACCCGGTATCAACGATTCCACAAGCCGTGCAACGCCGGCCGCGCAGAGTGGGCCCCGCCACGCCCGGCGGACGGGGTTCCGCTCCACCCGCCGGGCGGGGATCCGCCGCAGTCCCCGCACAGCGGTCCCCGGAAGGAGTAGCTATGGACGTGCCCCGCGGGCCACCCGCGGGCCACCCGCGGGTCGGGCCGGCACGTGGTGCACCGGTACGGCCGGCTGCGGCGACGAGCAGGTGGCCCGACGCCTGGTGGATCCTGGTCGCGGCGGGATTCGTCCACCGGGTCACGTGAACGGGCCCCGTGAACGGATCCCGAGCCGGGTCCGTGACGAGTCCGGTCCGAGGGCGGCGCATAGTCCCGTCCGGGGGGCGGATCATCCGGCCACACCTGGTCGCACTCGGTCACATCCCGGTTCACCTCCTCCGACGTCCATCAGCCTCCGGACCGGTTTCCGCGACGTGCCACGTGCTGGAAGCGTTTCCATGCGTCGGCACGGTGGCGGCGCCGTATGCCTTCCGGAAGGGCTCCGGAGCGACGGGGGAGCGCAGCCGGTAGGGCCGGGTTTCGCCGGGAAACTCCGGATCCGCACCTGTGAGCATGGTGGATGTTTGAGCAAGTGCTCCCCGACGGCGTTCCCGTCGCCGTACAGTCGCGCCGGCGACGTTCTGGAAGCGCACCCAGTCCTGGGCCGGGGCGTGACCGGGGCGGCGTGCTCAGGCAACGGCACGGCGGTCCGGTCCGGTGGCCCGGAACCGGACGGGCGGTCAGGGCGCGGGCGCAGGCGCGGCGGTGGCACCGGGCCGGCCGCCCCCGCGTCCGACACGAGGCACCGCCACGGTGAGGACCGCACCGTGTCCCCCGATGACGGAAGGGAACGCTCGGATGCAACGCGCGAGGCTCGCCGCTGCGGCGGTCACGGTTCTGGCGGCACTGGCCACCGCCGGGTGCTCGGACGGCGGGGACGCCGACGGGGGCGGCCGGCGGGCCGCCCCGGTGGGCCCGGACAGTACCCCGCTGGTCAGACAGCTCGACCAGGTCCGCAGCACCGACGCCTCCCGTGCCTGGACCAGCTACGGCGACCTGGCGGCACAGCGCGCCCTCGGCGGCGGCAGGCCGGCCGCCGGCCTGGCGGCGATGGCGTCCTACGGCTGGGCCACCACCCAGGCCCGCGACGCGGCGGCCAAGACGCAGCTCCACCTCGACGGCAGCAGGGCCGACCAGGTGGTGGAGGTCGGGCAGGAGCACGGCAGCGGACGGTTCGAGGGCGGCATCGACACGGCCGCGGTGGTGTCCGGCGCGAAGGCGATGGGCGCGCGGAAGGACGGCAGCGCGGGCCCGCTGACCCTGTGGCGGCTGGCCGGCGACGAGAAGGCCCCGCGCACCGGGAAGCTCGCGGAACTCTCCCGCGCCACCGCGGACTTCAACGTCCTGGCCGCCGGAAGCCACACCCTGGTGCGCGCCGACAGCAGGGCGGACGCGGCGATGCTCAGCGCGGCTGGCGAGGGTGACACGCTGGCCGGGGACCCGGACTTCCGGGCCGTCGCCGACTGTCTTGGCCGCCCCCTCGCCGCCACCCTCACCGACCAGCACATGGCCATGGGCGCGGCGTCCCCGGAGCCCGCCGGCTTCGTCACCGGCGCCGGGGTGGTGGGCGGCAGCCCCACCGCGCTCACCCAGCTCGCCTGCCGTACCGCCTCCTCGAAGGACGACGCCGAGAAGGTGGCCGAAGCGGTCCGCGACCGGCTCGCGCGCGGCAGGACCCGGCTGAGCCGGCTCCGCTGGAGCGACCTGCTCTCCGGCACCAAGGTCACGGTCACCGGCGGCGGACGCGTCGTCAGGGTCACCGGCACCTCCGAGAAGAGCCCCCAGCTCGTGCTGGAGCTGCTTCTCGCAGGGGACCTCTCCGACCTGCTGGACACCTCGGGCTGACGGCGCGCCGGGCCTCCCGCGGCCGAGCTGCGCCCTTCGGCCGCACCGCACCGCATCGCACCTGGCCGGGTGCCTCCCCATGCCCACCCTGCCGGGTGCCTCCCCCCGCCCGCCCCCGGCCCCGCGTTCACCCGGCGCCGCCCCGCTCGTATCACTGTGGTCATCCTGTGAAAATCTCGCGGACATCCGGTGGAGCATCGAAGAGTCTCCGCAAGAGCATTTACGCGTCATGTCTCGCGCGCTACGTTATGGGAGCGCTCCCACTTGGCGTGGTCCCGTCAAGTTGACACCCACCCCACACCCCCCACGTGTTGCGCGCCGCGGTGGGAGGCAGCACCAGCACGGTCACCCGTAACCCGCGTCGGGCGGGCCGCAACCGTCCGGTCCACGGACCGGCTGCCTGCCGCGGTGGCATTCACCCCCAAGGAGACTTTTCATGGTCATCCGACCCCTCGACAGAGCGAAGGTCCCGGTCCGCGCGCAGCGTCTGCTGGGCGTGCTCGGGGCCGCGCTGCTGGCGCTGGTCTTCGTGTCCCTGCCGTCGCCGGCATCGGCCCACGGCGTCGCCATGGCGCCGGGTTCCCGCACATACCTGTGCTACAAGAACGGCCAGTCGTCGACCGGCGCCCTCAACCCGACCAACGCGGCCTGCAAGGCCGCGTTCGCGCAGTCCGGCGGCACCCCGCTGTACAACTGGTTCGCCGTCCTCGACTCCAACGCGGGGGGCAAGGGCCAGGGCTACGTCCCGGACGGGAAGATCTGCAGCGCGGGCGACAAGTCCCCGTACAACTTCTCCGCCTACAACGCCGCCCGCAACGACTGGCCCAAGACCCACCTGACGTCCGGCTCGACGATCCAGATCCAGTACAGCAACTGGGCGGCGCACCCGGGTGACTTCCGGGTCTACCTCACCAAGCAGGGCTGGTCCCCGACCACCCCGCTGGCGTGGGGCGACATGTCGCTGATCCAGACCGTCACCAACCCGCCGCAGCAGGGCGGCGCGGGCCAGGACGGCGGACACTACTACTGGAACCTCAACCTGCCCTCGGGCCGCAGCGGCAACGCACTGCTGTTCATCCAGTGGGTCCGCTCGGACAGCCAGGAGAACTTCTTCTCCTGCTCGGATATCGTCTTCGACGGTGGGAACGGCAACGTCACGTTCTGAGGACGGCCACGGCGCCCGCGCCGGGCGCCCGACAACAGGCCGTGAGGCCGCCTGCTCCTGCGGCACGCCCCGCGTGAGCAGGCGGCACCCGGGTCCCCGCGCCGGCGGGCGCGGGGACCCCGTGCGGTCGCGGACCTGGTGCGGTCGGGGTCCCGCGCGGCTCCGGAAGCGTTCTCACCGCCTCTGCTACCCTCCCGGTATGCAGCGCGCCACCCAGACGACGACGCCGGAGAGTCTCCCGGCGCGCTGACCGATGCCTTGAATCGAGAGCCCCGGGGCGATCCCCGGGGCTTCGTCGTAGGTCCGGTCACTCGCCCCCGCGGGGCAGCGAGGAGACCGCCATGCAGGACCACCGCAGGCTCGGCCGCGAGCTCGGCCTGTTCGACACCGACCCGCTGATCGGGGCCGGGCTGCCGTACTGGCTGCCCGACGGCGCGACCGTACGGCACACCGTGGAGGAGTACATCCGCAACGCCGAGCGGCGCGCCGGATACCGGCACGTGTGCTCGCCCGTGCTCGGCAAACGGGAGCTGTACGAGATCTCCGGGCACTGGTCGCACTACAGCGACGACATGTTCCCGCCGATGGACCTGGGCGGCGAGCAGGTCGTGCTGCGTCCGAGCCTGTGCCCGCACCACGCGCTGATCTACCGCTCCCGCGCGCACAGCCACCGCGAACTGCCGCTGCGGATGGCCGAGCTGGGCGGCATGTACCGCTCCGAGCTGTCCGGGGTGCTCGGCGGGCTGACCCGGGTGCGGGCCATCCAGCTCAACGACGCCCACATCTTCTGCTCCGTCGACCAGGTCGCGGACGAGGCGCGCGGCGCCCTGGAGATGATCCGCGAGGCATACCGGGCGCTGGGCATCACCGCGGCCCGCTACCGCCTCTCCCTGCCGGGCCCCGGCGGCAAGTACGTCGACGCGCCCGGCCTGTGGCGGCACGCCACCGCCCTGCTCACCGACGTCCTCGACCGCTCGGGTCTGCCCTACGAGGCGGCCCCGGGGGAGGCCGCCTTCTACGGGCCCAAGATCGACGTGCAGGTCGCCGACGGCGCCGGCCGGGAGACCACCCTCTCCACCGTCCAGGTCGACTTCCACCAGCCCGAGCGGTTCGACCTGCGGTACACCGGCGCGGACGGCGAGCGGCACCGCCCCGTCATGGTGCACCGCAGCATCATCGGCAGCCTCGAACGGGCCGTCGCGCACCTGATCGAGCAGCACCAGGGCGCCTTCCCCGCCTGGCTGGCCCCCACCCAGATGGTCGTCCTCCCCGTCTCCGGCGCCGAGTCACCCGGCGCGGAGGAGCTGGTGCGGCGCTGCCGGGAACTCGGGCTGCGCGCCGAGGCCGTGGGACCGGAGCGCGGCAGCCTGGGCGCGCGCGTCCGGGGGGCGCGCCTGGTGCCCTACCAGGGTTTCGTCGGCGCCAGGGAGGCCGCCGACGGCACCCTCGCGCTGCGCCTGCGCGACGGGCGCCGGCTCCCACCGCTGCCCGCCGGCGACGCCCTCGTCCGTATCCACGACCTCGTCACCGCCCACGCCACCGACCTCTGGCGGTAGCGCGCGGTGTGACGGTGCCGGGCACCGAGGGCACGGCGGAGCCCCGCCGGATCGAGGGCGTGGGAGGTGCCCCGGGACACGGCCCGCGGGACACGGCCCCGCGCCCCTGCCGGGGCCCGGACGGCCGGGAGGCCGCCGGCGGGACCCTCAACCCGCCGGCGGCCGGTCCTGTCAGGCGTGCCGGGAGCCTGTCACCCCCCGCACGGCCGGGGCGGGCACCGCCGCGCCACGCATCCGTACGACGGCGGAGCTCAGCGCGAAGCTGCCGGGACCGGAGAACATCACGAGCAGGAAGGCCCAGCAGAACATCACCGCGGGCTCACCGCCGTTCTGGATCGGCAGCAACTCGTGCGGCTGGTGCTGGGTGAAGTAGGCGAACGCCATGGAACCGGAGCAGACCATGGCCGCCGGGCGGGTGCCGAGGCCCGCCAGGACGAGGACGCCGCCCACCAACTGGATGGCAGCCGCCCACCAGCCGGGCCACTGCCCGAAGGAGGGCGAGCCGCCGCCGTGCGGCGTGACGAGCACACCGAAGAGTGTCGAGACGCCGTGGCAGACGAAGAGCAGTGCCACGACGATGCGGAAGAGTCCGAGAACATGTGGTCTGTGCTTGTCCAACTGATCCATCGAGAGGCCCTTTCTCGCATGCGCGATGATCAGGAAGGACCACGGTGGCGACCGTCGGGCGCCACCGTGGGCGGTGCGACGCGCGCGTCCCCGTCCGCGGTCGGACGGAACTGCGCGCGCCCCCGGCCGGTCCGCGTCCGCCGTTGGTCGCATGGCGGGACGCGGCCTGACCGGTGGTCATCGGCGGGGCCGCAGCACAGCCGGGGAGCGTCGGGCGGGGCCGGCTCGACGGAGGTCCGGGTGGTGGGTGCGTGACCCGTCCGGTCAGTGACGGGCGGCGGCTCCGGTGGCCAGGTCGTAGGCGAGCTGGGGATCGAACTGCCCGGCGGGCCCCGCGCAGCCGTCCGCCTCGCCCGGCAGCTTGACCCAGAGGAAGGCGTCGATCCGCGCGTCGCCCGTCTGGTCGGTGGACGGGGTGCCGATGGCACGTCCCGCGGGATCGCACCACTCGGCGCCCGGCGCGGGCCCGTTGCCGTTGCGGCTGGTGTCCACGACGGCATGCAGATCCGGGTCGCCGACCGCGGCGAGCACCTGCTTGTCGTAGGCGACCTCGTCCGCGGTGCGGTTGTAGTTGGAGACGTTGGTCGCGATGCCGTCCGCGCTGTTCGCGATGTCCGCGGCGACCAGCCGGGAGGCGATGGCAGCCGGCGCCAGCCACTTGGAGTGCCCCGCGTCGAAGTACACCTTCGCCTGCGACGAGGCCGCCTTGAGCGCCTTGCCCGCGTAGGCGAGCGAGGCCTCGGTCTCGGCCTGCTGCGCGCCGCTCTGGCACTGGCTCATGATCGACAGGACGTCCGGCTCCACGATGACGGTCGCGGGCCGGCCCCCGAGCCCGGCCGCCAACTCGTCGATCCAGGCCCGGTAGGCGGCGTGGTTCGGGGCGCCGCCGCTGCTGGCCCCCGAGCAGTCCCGGTTGGGGATGTCGTACACGACCAGGATCGGGATCTTCCCGGCGGTGGCGGCGGCGCCCACCAGGGCGTCCACCTCGCCGCGGACGGTGTCCGTGTTCGTCTCGGTGAACCAGCGCGCCTGGGGCACGGTGGCGATCCGGTCCCTGATGACCTGGGCGCGCGCGTCGCCGGGGTGCTCCGCCACCCACTGCGCGGCGTTGGTGGCGGGATCGACGTAGAACGGCGAGTCGGCGGCCGCCGCGCGCTCCGGCACCGCCAGGGCGGCGGTGGCGGTGGCGGCGAGCACGCAGGCCGCCACCAGCGCGGACCTGCGGGCACGTACGGCACCGGTGCGGCGGTGCGTGCGGATCGGCTTGCTGCTGGCCATGGGGGGCTCCTGGAAGTGGGGGAGGCAGCCTTGGGGCCTACCGGGTACGGGCTGTGGGCGCACACCGGCCGGTGGCGCCACCGGCCGGTGTGCGGGTGCGGGTGGTGCGGTGTGCCGTCCGGCGCCGGGGCGGGCGACGGTGTGTGGGGGGAGGTGGCGTCCGGCCCGAGCGGGGCGGGTTGTCGGGCCGGACGGGCGTGGGGTGGGGCCGCGGAGCCTGGTGGGCCCTGGGGGTCGCGGCCCCGGGTGCCGGGCCCGGCAGGGGGATCGGGGCCCGGCGGCGCTCGGCTGCACCGTGGGGGAGGTGAGCGGGTGTGAGCGCCTAGCCGTGGTGTGCCGCGGTGGGGGTGCGCGGCAGTGTGGTGCCGGTGACGGTGTGCACGTTCCGGGTGGACACCGGGCGGGCGGGGGGCACGTCGCGGTCGCCGGTGGCCGGTCGGGCGTCGTGCACGGGTGCGGTGGAGGTGTGCTGCCCGGCCGCGTCGCCCCCGTGGGCGGTGGCGCCGTGCGTGGTCCCCCGGGCCTGGCCGGCCGCGGGCACGACCAGCTCGGTGACGGAGTAACCCGGCAGGGTGAGCGAAGCCCTGCCGCCCTCGACGGCCTGGTCGGGCAGCCGCGCGATGCCGGAGGTGTCCGCTCCGCTGTACTGGAACACCTGGGCCCGGGCACTGTTCGTGAGACCGGCGACGCTCAGCGGTGCGGTCCGTTCGTCGGTGGACTTGTTGACCACCATCAGCGTCAGCGCACCGTCCGAGGAGCGCCGCGAGGCGAAGACGGACACCTGGTCGGGGTCGGCGCTCGCGGCCGGCAGACTGGTGTCGCCGAACGCCGAACCCCTGCCGTCGTAGTTGCGGTACATCCGGAACGCGTACGCACCCGGGTCGGTGGGCGCCGGGGGCGACCAGAGAGTGGCCAGGTCCAGGCCCTCGCGCCCGTAGATGCCGAGCACGTCCGCCTCGGCGAGCGCGCCGTCGATGTGGTCGAGCGCACCCCAGTTGTACTCGCTGATGGCGAGCTTGGTGCCGGGGTAGTTCTCGTCCACCAGCCGCCGCATCCGCGGGATCAGGTCCACCGGCTGGTTGATCCAGCTCTCGTCGGTGTAGTCCGGGTCCCACAGCTGCCGGGTGGAGCGCAGCCGCAGCGCCTGGGTGGCCGCGTCCTCTCCGCCGCCGGTGATGCCGGTGCCCTGCGGGTACCAGTGGTTGTCGTAGTAGTCCAGGATCCGTGTGTGGTGCTGCCGCTGGTACGCGGCCATCTGCCGCAGGTACCAGGTGGCGTAGGGGACGCCGCCGTGCGCGGCCTGGTCGGGCGGGTTGGACCAGCAGTCGCCGCCGGCCTCGTTGCAGGTCTTCTGGTCCAGGCCGGAGAGCAGGATGGAGTTCCAGCCCCAGCCGACCGGGCCCAGTGTCCGGGCCCCTGGGTCGACGGCCTTGACCGCGCCCGCGATGGAGTAGGTGCGATCCCTGATCTCGTCGTAGCCGGCGCCGTCCGGGTGCACGTCGCGGTGTGTGGCGTGCCAGATGTCGGCCTCGTTGTCGAGGTCGTAGTACTTCACACCGCCCCTCGCGGCCTTTCCGTACTCCCCGGTGAGGTGGCGCAGCCAGTCGGTGACGTAGCGGGCGCCGGCCGGGACGCTGGTGTCCGTGGGGTCGTTGCCGGTGATGGTGCTGCCGTCGGCGGCGATGCCGTTGCCGCAGTCCGGCATCCACTGGTCGGTGCTCTGCTGCGGTCCGTACTTCCCGACGCTGAACCCGCAGGCCTTCGTGCGGTCCTTGGGAACCCAGCCGATCAGCGGCACCGTCAGGATGGTGTCCGCGCCCGCGGCCCGGTCCTTCGCCACGAACTGGTCGGTGCTGGAGCCGTCCGGCAGCCGGGCCGGGTCGGCGACCTCGTCCGGGATGTTCTCGAAGAACCAGTCACTGGCCCGGTTGCTGGTGCTGGTCAGGTAGTTGTACCGGGTGGTGGCGTTGCCTCCCCACCGGTCCACCGGCAGCTTCAGCTCGGCGGCCAGGCCGGCGTCGGCGAAGTTCATGCCGTAGATGTCCGGGCTGATCGGGTGGCCGGCCGCCGAGGCGTCCACGGTGAGCGCGGGGCCGTCCGCCGCGTGGGCGAGCGGGCCCCCGGCCACCAGGGTCGTCGCGGTGACCACCGCCGCGGCCAGCAGCGGCCAGGCCGGCGACCGTTTGGGGTGCATGACGGGCTCCTCCCTGAAAGAGCACGAGAACGGCGTGTGACCGCGACCGCCGCGGCTCACCGGAACACACGTCCGTGGGCCACCGGCACGGTGACGGGGAGAGCTGTGGTGCGCGGTCTCGTACTTCCTGACCTGGGCATGACATGCCGCTGACGGGAAGTTCAAGACGCAAGGATCTGGGAGCGCTTCCAGAGAACAGCCGGTGACCCGACCGCGTCAAGAGGATGTTCAACTCTTGTTTCAACAAGGTCTCACGCGGTGGTTCCTGTGCCGTGATCCTTCAAGTCTTTGCGGCCCCGCTACTTCCGCAGGGGTTGACCACTCGTTACAGTCATGATTTGTGGGAGCGCTTCCATGACGGGGTTTCAGGAGCGTTCCGAGCGCGGCCCGCACCACCCGGATGGCACGACCGGAGTCCGACGAGGCAGAGGCACACCGAAACGAGGAAGTTCCGATGACCGCTCTTGACGCGCCTTCGCCGGTGGGGGACGAGCTGGATCCGCCGAGGGGCGATCCCGCGGGGTGCCTCGTCCTGTCGTGCGACTTCTCCCTGCCCACCGACCCGGTCTCCGTGCCCGCCTCGCGCGCGATCGCCGGCCAGACCCTGGACGCCTGGGGCTTCGCCCACGACGACGAACTGCGGCGGACCGCCCTGCTGGTCCTGAGCGAACTCGTCACCAACAGCGTGCGGCACGCCGCATCCGTCTCCCCCCATGTCGAGATCGGCCTGAGCCTGACCGACAGTGAGCTGACCGTCGCCGTCCACGACCGGCACCCGTACCGCCCCTTTCCGCTCGCCCGGCCCCGCGGCGACGGCAGCGGCGGGTGGGGGCTGCGCCTGGTACGGGACCTGGCCGCGGAGACGGGCGGCGCGATGGCCGTCCGGGCGGACCGGGACGGCACCGGCAAGACGGTGGCGGCCCGCCTTCCGCTGAGTGCGTAGGGGTGCCCGGGGGCGCGGCTCAGCGGAGTGCGCGGCTCGGCCGGGTGTGCGGCTGAGGGTGCGGCGCCCTCGGCGCCCGTGACGTCCGGCCCGCGGCCACCGGCCCCGGGCCGCGTCCTCGTCCCCGTCAGGGCGGTGTCCCGCCCCGGTACGCACCGGTATCCGTCCCCGGCTTGCCTACAGGTTCTCAACGCACGTGCACGGGCGCTCTCACGCCGGTGCGCGCCCAGACGCCTGCGCGGGCGCGCCCACACGTTTGCACGGGCGTGCCACACGAGTTGCACGGGCGCGCCCACACGAGTGCACGAGGCGCCCGACGTCCTGCCCGGGTGGGCTCGACGTATACCCGCACGAGTGCGCCCGGCGCCATGGACGTGCCGGCACTCGACGCACGCGCACGGGCGCTGCGCGCACACCGAAGGACCCCGTGCGGTCCGTGAGGATCGCACGGGGTCCCGGAGTGCGGCGCCGTCTGGCCCGCTTGCCGTGGGCCTGCTTACCGGACCGGCGGGTAGGCGTTCTTCAGCAGCTCCTGGAACTGTGCCGAGAACCAGTCACCGGAGAGCGGGGCGTTGGGCAGCGCTCCGGACATGTTGTTGTTGTTGCGCGGGTTTCCGGTGTACGTCGGGTCGCACATCCGGTCGAAGCCCTTGCCCTCGTCGTTCGGGATCTCCTGGCTGGCGCCGTCGGACTCGCCCGGGGGCTTCATCCAGACGTAGGCGTCGATGCCGGTGGCCGGAGAGGCCTTCGGGCGCTCGCCGAGACCCGCACCGGACTGGTTGCACCAGTTGCCCAGCTGGATGCGGCGGTCGATGCGGCCGCCGTTGACGTAGGCGTCGGCGCTGGTCTGCGGTCCCGGGCCGGTCGGACGCGCGGAGCCGCCCCACCCGTTGCGGGAGGTGTCGATCAGCGCGCCGATGTCGCTCCTGAACCCGTCCTTCTTCATCTCGGCGAGGAAGGCCTGGGCGAACGAGAGCTCGTCGACGTAGTCGTTCCAGTCGATCCACTTGGCCTGCGAGCGCACCGGCTGGCCGCCCACCACGTCGGTGACCTTGAAGTACGGCTCCTGGGTCGCCGAGTAGTTGGCGGTGTTGGTGATGATGCCCGCCACATCGTCGACCGTCGCACCCGCGGTGGTGGCGGCCTGCTTGAGCAGCTGGGCGGTGGGGCCGAAGTTGTCCGCCCAGCCGATCCAGCCGTGGTGGCCCGCGTCGATGTAGTTGTACACGTTCTGGGCGTCGCCGAGCTTGCCCAGCGCGTACCCGACACCGGTGACGTAGTTGCCGTTGGCCTTCATGGTGTCGCACTGGGGCGTGGCGGTCGCCCGGCTTCCCGTGTTCGTCACCAGGTTCGGCAGCGAATCGATCTCGATCGTGTTCACGATCCGGAGGTTGGCGTAGGCCGGGTCCGACTCGATCTTCGCGATCGGGTCGATGTACTGCGTCTTGTACCTGTCGATCTCGGTGGGCCCGAGCTCACCGTTCGAGGCCAGGGCGGCGCAGTCACGGCCGGGAAGGTCGTAGATGACGATCTGGATCAGGTTGGCGCCCTGGGATTTCGCCCTGTCGAGGTGGGCCTTGAGTCCCATGGCCCCGTCGGTGCCCTGGATGGCGGCGATGCGGTCCATCCAGACGCCGGTGGGCTGGTTGGCGACGGCCGCACCACCGGGTTCGGCGGCGGCCTTCGCGGACCAGTCCGGGTTGACGTACACCTTGGCACCCGCGTACGGGTTGTCCACACGTGCGGCGGCGGCACCGCTGGCCGTGCCACCGCCCACCATCATCACCCCGGAGGCGAGCGCCATCGCGGCCACAGCGGCGAGGCTGCCGCGACGGTAGCGCGAGCTGCGTGGGGGGCCTGATCTCATGCTGAGCTCCTTCGTTGTGACCGCGACGGAGTTGTCGTGGTCATGACATAACGCCACGAACGTCGCTCCATAACGGGCGGGGGGATTTGGGAGCGCTCCCATGTTTCCATGGATGGAAGCGCTTCCAGATTCTGACCGTACCAGCGCCGTAACACTCTGAAAAGAGCCGGCAACAATCCGGTGTCCGTTCGCCTGGTGCTCGGCAGGTCAGAACGCGTTCTGGGGCGTGCGGAGTGCGCCCGGTCGTATGCCGGGCGGGGTCAACGCCCGTGGAGGACCCGGGTGCGCCCGGCGGGACGTCCCTTCCCGTCCAGGTGTCCAGTCGACTCTTCCAGACCTGTGGACGGCCGTCCATACCCTGTTCGCGGGGTGCCGGGAGCGGGTGGTTCTCCGCCGGGGGTGCGGACCACGTCGGTGTGGTGGCGTGGGACCGCGTCGCCGGCTGGTCGTGCCGTGTGCGTGGGGGCGGAACTGCGGCATACTGCGCCCGTGCTGACCGAACTGCGTGCGCGGTTACGAGCCGACGGCCTCGACGACGGCGTGGTCGACGCCGAGTTGCTCACCGGCGGTGTGGTGAACACCGTGGCCCTTGCGACCTGGCCCGACGGCGTCCGGCGCGTCGTCAAGTACTCGCCGGCGGCGCCGGACGGCCTGTATCCGTGTGAGGCGGAGGGGCTGGCGGTGCTGGGGGCCTGCGGTGGGCTCGTCGTTCCCGAGGTCCGCCACGTCAGCGACCGGCTGCTGCTGCTCGAGGAGCTACGGCCGCTGGACGGCGTACCGCTGGCCTTCTGGGAGGCGGCCGGGCGGGCCGTGGCCGCCCTGCACGGCGTGCGCGGCGAGCGGCACGGCTGGCACCGGGACGGCTGGCTGGGGCTGCTGCCGCAGCACAACGCCTGGTCGGACGACGGGCACGAGTTCTTTGCAGCCCGGCGCATCCTGCGCTACCTGCCCGAGCCCCGGGTGCGGCAGACGCTCAGCGCGGCGGAACGGGCCGCCATCGAGCGGATCTGCGACCGGCTGCCGGAGATGGTGCCGCCGACCCCGGCGGTGCTGACCCACGGTGACCTGTGGCGCGGCAACATCACGTTCACCGCCGACGGGCGGCCCGCCTTCATCGATCCCGCCGTCTCCTGGACGTGGCCCGACGTCGACCTGAGCATGTTCCACAGTGCCGCCGCCCCGGACGAGTCCGACCGGTTCTTCGGCGCGTACCGCGAGGTGTGTCCGCTCGGTGACGGCTGGCGGGAGCGGCTGCGCATCCTGCACCTGCGGGAGCTGCTGAGCACGGTCGCCCACGAAGGGGACCGGTGGGGCGTGCTCGACCACATCCGGAAGGTCGTCGCCCCGTTCACCAGGCGGTGAGCAGGGGGACGGGCACCCCGGGCCGCCGGCCGCCCCACCGCGCCGGCCCGAGCAGACGGCCTGAAGGCCGCAGAAGGTCTTGACGAGCACATGGCGGCGGCCTGGGAGGCCTGGGCGACTGGGAGCCCAGGAGTCCAGGAGGGCCTGGGAGTCCAGGGCGGCCTGGGAGTCCGGGAGGCTTGGGAGGCCAGAGAGGCCTGGGCGGCCTGGGTGCCGGGACGGCCTGAGGGCCACCGCGTCCAGAGGCAGGTGGCCCCTCCCGTGGTGTCAGGCTCTCTCCCGTGGTGCGTGGTGTCAGGGGCTCAGTCAGGCTTGCGGTCTGACGGTGTGTCGAGCCACCGTCCGCCGTCGTCCTCGGCCGTCCGGCGGTACTTCGCGAGCAAGGAAGAGCTCCTGCTCGAACTGGCCGAGCGCGGCTGGAACCGGTGGCGGGACATCCTCACCGCCCGCCTCGACGGGGTCCGGGACCTCACCCCGGCCGGGACCGCCGCCGTCGTGGCGGAAACGCTCGCGGCGCAGCCGCTCTTCTGCGACCTGCTGGTCCATGTGCCGCTCGGCCTGGAGGGCGAGGTCGGCATCGAGCGCGCCGGCCGCTACAAGACCAACTCCTTCGCCGCCTACGACACCATCGTGGCAGCCCTCGCCGACGCGGGCGCCATGACCACCGCCCAGGTGCGGGAACTCATCACCGCCGCGCTGGGTCTGACCGCCTACCTCTGGCAGGTCTCCCACCCCACGGCCACCCTTGCCGAGCTCTACGCCCGGAACCCCCGCTGGGCGCATGCCGCGCTCGACTTCGAACCCCGCCTGACCCGCCTGCTCCAGGCCACCGCCGCGGGCCTCGTCTCCGGGGCGGCCCCGGCGTAGTCCGGCGCGCGCTGCGGTGTCACGGCCCCGGGCGGCGGGGCGGGTCCCGCTCTGGGAGCGCTCTTAGGGGATGTGGGGTGCACCGCCGCAGGTGGGGCGGTGGGGGAAAGTTCTGATTCGTTCCTGCGATGTCCTTCGGCGTCCGCAGGTGCTCTCCGGTGTCCCCGCGCTGCGGAAAACTCTGCCATCACCCCGGGCGCCCTCCCGTCCGCCGGATCCCCGCTGCTCACGGCCGGTGTGGAGGGCGAGGTGGGGCCGGTCGCCGCCGGGTGCGGGGCACCGGATTGATTCAACGGGGTTTCCAGCTTGTCATGTCCCCGCTACAGTCCCAACTGGGAGCGCTTCCATAAGCGGCCCGCAACCCCACCGCACAAGCCGAGCCCTTTCTCCGCCCCACAGGAGGAACGTCGTGCGAGACCGAGTGGCGCACCTGTCGAGTGCAGGGCCGCCGCCGTGCCCGCACCGACCACCTGCCGATGCCCCGCCGGCCGACGACCTCGGGCGGCACGGGGGCGCCGGAAGCAAGGGCGGGGCACCGGCCGGTACGAGGTCCGCAGGCTCACCCGAGGTGTTGTTCCGGGCTCACGCCCGCCCCTGATCTCCGGCTCCGCAGTGGCCGCTCACCAGCCCATTCCGGAGCCGGCTCTCACGTGCGAGGCCCCGGCGGCACGCCCGCC
Organism: Streptomyces sp. DSM 116793; assembly: GCF_057320905.1. NCBI lineage: Bacteria > Bacillati > Actinomycetota > Actinomycetes > Kitasatosporales > Streptomycetaceae > Streptomyces > Streptomyces sp. DSM 116793. Next base: position 8,182,821 of record NZ_CM170494.1, read on the forward strand.
GCGGGGGCGTTCGCCCCGTGTCCCGTACGCGCGGGGCACCCTGCGCGGTTCCCCCAAGGACCGCCCACCCCCACAGAAGAGAGGCACCATCTCGCGATGAGACCACACAGGAAACGCCGGCTGCGGCCCGGCCCCGTCACCGGCGCGGTCGCGCTGGCCGCCCTGATGGCGGGTGCGCTGCCCGCCGTCTCGGCGGCCTCGCCGGCCGGCGCCCCGGCGACGGGCGCGGGCAAGCCGGCCACGGGGACGATCAGCTCGCTGAAGCCGAGCGGCAACTACTTCCTGGGCAAGCACGCCACCGTCCCGCTGCAGACCCGGACCAGGGGCGACGTCAGCAAGGTCGAGTACTTCGCCGACGACACGCTGCTCGCCAGGGACACCACGGCCCCCTTCACGGGCAACTGGAAGGACGTCCCGGCGGGCCACTACTCGATCACCGCCAAGGTGTTCGGCAAGGACGGCATGTCGTCGACGACCCGGCCGGCCGACATCACCGTGCTCGCCAAACCGACCATCCTGGCCTCGCCCATCACCAAGCAGGTGCGGCAGGGCAGGTCGACGTCCTTCGGGGTGCACCTGGCGACCAAACCGGCGCACGACGTGACGGTGACGGTGTCCCGGGCCGACGGCACCACCGACCTGACCGCCGCCCGGAAGAAGCTCACCTTCACCCCGGACGACTGGAAGACCCCCCAGCAGGTGGAGGTCACCTCGGCCAGGAAGGGCGGCGACCTCGAGAACGCCACCTTCCGGGCGAGCGCCGACGGCTACACGTCGGGACTGGCGAAGGTCCAGGAACTGCGGCCCGACGCGTCGGACTACGAGCAGGCCTTCCTCGACCAGTACAACAAGATCAAGGACCCGGCGAACGGCTACTTCCGCGACTTCGGCGGCATCCTGGTGCCGTACCACTCCGTGGAGACCCTGATGGTCGAGGCGCCCGACCACGGGCACGAGACCACCTCGGAGGCGTTCAGCTACTACCTGTGGCTGGAGGCCGAGTACGGCAAGATCACCGAGGACTGGGGTCCGCTGAACGACGCGTGGAAGTCCATCGAGACCTACGCGATCCCGCCCCACGCCGACCAGCCGACCAATGACAAGTACGACGCGAGCAAGCCCGCGACGTACGCCCCCGAGTCGCCGAGGATGTCGGACTACCCGGCCAGGCTGGACTCCGGTATCGCGGTGGGCCAGGACCCGATCGCGGCCGAGCTGAAGTCGGCCTACGGCACCAGTGACATCTACGGCATGCACTGGCTGCTCGACGTCGACGACGTCTACGGCTACTCCAGCTGCAGCGACGGCAACGGCCCCTCGTACATCAACAGCTACCAGCGCGGCTCGTCGGAGTCGGTCTGGGAGACCATCACCCAGCCGTCCTGTGACGACTTCAGCTACGGCGGCAGGAACGGCTACCTGGACCTGTTCACCGGCGACTCGCAGTACGCCACGCAGTGGAAGTACACCAACGCCCCGGACGCCGACGCGCGTGCGGTGCAGGTCGTCTACCAGGCGAAGAAGGTCGCGGCCCAGCAGGGCAAGAGCCAGGACATCGCCGGTGTCGTCGCCAAGGCCACGAAGATGGGCGACTACCTGCGGTACTCGATGTTCGACAAGTACTTCAAGAAGATCGGGAACTGCACCAGCCCCAGCTGCCCGGCCGGCTCCGGCAAGAACAGCGACCACTACCTGATCTCCTGGTACTACGCCTGGGGCGGTGCGCTCGACACCAACGCGGGCTGGGCCTGGCGGATCGGCGACGGCGCCGCCCACCAGGGCTACCAGGACCCGCTGACCGCCTACGCGCTGTCCACCGACCCGGACATGAAGCCCAAGTCCGCGACCGGTGCCCAGGACTGGGCGACCAGCCTCACCCGGCAGCTGGAGTTCCTGCAGTGGCTCCAGTCGCCGCAGGGCGGCATCGCCGGCGGGGCCACCAACAGCTGGGACGGCAGGTACGGCACGCCGCCGAGCGGTGACACCACCTTCTACGGCATGTACTACGACCCGCAGCCCGTCTGGCACGACCCGCCGTCCAACCGGTGGTTCGGCTTCCAGACCTGGGGCATGGAGCGCGTCGCCGAGTACTACCAGGCCACGAAGAACAGTCGTGCCAAGGCCATCCTCGACAAGTGGGTGGCATGGGCGCTGGCCAACACCAAGGTCGGCACGGGCGGTGACTTCACCATCCCGGACAGCCTGGAGTGGAGCGGCCGGCCGGACACCTGGAACGCGAACAGCCCCGGCAGCAACAGCGGCCTGAGCGTGCGGGTCGTCTCCACCGGCCATGACGTCGGTGTCGCGGCCTCGCTGGCCAAGACCCTGATGTACTACGCCGCCGGCTCCGGGAACACCCAGGCCCGGACCACGGCCGAGGGACTGCTGGACGCGCTCAACGCCAACCAGGACGACCTCGGCATCGCACTCCCGGAGACGCGGGCGGACTACAACCGGTTCGACGACAAGTACAACGCGTCCACCGGCGAGGGCACGTACGTGCCGCAGGGCTGGACCGGCACCATGCCGAACGGCGACACGATCGACTCCAACGCGACCTTCGAGTCGATCCGCTCCTTCTACCAGGACGACCCGGACTGGCCGAAGGTGCAGGCCTACCTGAACGGCGGTGCGGCCCCGACCTTCACGTACCACCGCTTCTGGGCACAGTCCGAGATCGCCACGGCGTTCGCGATCCACGTGGACCTGTTCGGCTGAGCCGGCCGGGCAGGGACTCGGAAGGCACGGCACGAGGCGATCCCGTATCGCCCGATGCGTGATCGCCGCGGTGTGCGGGCTCGCCGTCACGACGGCGGCGAGCCCGTCCCCCCCGGGGCCCGCGGGCCGCGGGGGCCCCGGTGCCGACGACGTACCACACCACAAGCCACCGAGCGCGTCCGCGCCGTGGCGGCGGACTCCTCGCTCACGCCGCCGCTCGTGAGGAACGGCCGGACGCGCGTCCCCCGGTGGTGGTTCCGCGACCACCACCGAACGCGGTGGAGGGCTCGGTGGGAGCCCTCCACCGCGGCCTCCCGCGGGAGCCGCGCGCCTCCCACGGGCCCGTACACCCCGCCGCGGGCGGCCTCCCGGCGCTCCGGCGCCGATCGGCACCCGCCCCCGTCTCTCCGGAGGATCCCATGGCTTCATCACCCGCACGCGCGGGCCGCCGGCGCAGGCCCGCGCCGGCCCTGACCGCACTGGCCATCGCCGCCGTCGCCGCGGCGGGGCAACTCGCCCTGCAACCGGCGGCGGCCGCGAGCCGGGCGCCCGCCACACCCACGGCGGCCGTGTTCACCGACGGCTTCGAGACCCAGACCGGCAGCACACCGTCCGGACGGTGGAACACCACCGTCCGGGACTGCTCGGGCACCGGCACCGCCACCGTCGACACCACCAAGGCGCACAGCGGAAGCCGATCGGTGCGGGTGGACGGCAAGACCGGGTACTGCAACCACGCCTTCGTGGGCACCGACCTCTCGGGGGTCTCCGGCGGCTCGCTCTACGTGCGGTTCTGGATCAACCACAGCACCCCGCTGCCCACCGGGCACGTCGCCTTCGCGGCCATGCAGGACGCCAACGACGGCGGCAGGGACCTGCGCATGGGCGGTCAGAACAAGGCACTGCAGTGGAACCGCGAGTCCGACGACGCCACCCTGCCCGCGCAGAGCCCGGTCGGCGTCAGCAAGAGCATCCCGCTGCCCACCAACACCTGGTCCTGCATCGAGTACGGCATCACCGGCGGCAACCTCACGACCTGGGTCAACGGCCAGCCGGTCGAGGGCCTGATCGCCGACGCCACCCCGACCCAGGACGTCGACCAGCAGTGGCGGTCCAAGGGCAACTGGAGCCCGAACCTGAAGAACCTGCGGCTCGGCTGGGAGAGCTACGCCGACGGCAACGACACGCTCTGGTTCGACGACGTCGCGGTCGGCACGTCGCAGATCGGCTGCGGTTCCTGAACGACGGCGCGGGCCCGCGCCCCTCCCGGGGCGCGGGCACCGTCAGGGGCTGGTGCACCCCATCGACCCGATGGGGAAGTTGTTGCCCGCCGAGTCGGCGGTGAAGCCGAAGACGACCTCGTCGTCCGGCGGGATGGTCGCGTTGGACGCCGCGTTCCTGACGGTCACCGTGCCGTCGCCGTTCTGTGTCAGGGTGCCGTCCTGCACCGCGGTGATGGTGGTGCCCACCCCGGGCTGCCAGGTCACCGTCCAGCCCTCCATGGGCTCCGTGCCGTGGTTCATCACCTCCACCTGGCCCGCGAAGCCGCCGGTGTGTTCCTCGGTGACGTTGTAGAGCGCCATGCACGCCATCGGCTCACCGGGGTCGGTGGGCGGCGGGTCCGTCGGATCCGTGGGCGGCTTCGGGTGGTGGCCGTGATGGTGATGGTGGTGATGCGGCGGCCGGTGCCCGTGGCCCGGCGGGTGACCGTGCCCGGGGTGCCGGCCGTGGTGGCCGTGGGCGGCGCCGGCCGTGCGGCCGTCCGCCGCGCCGGGCGTGTCCTGGGCCTGGGCGGTGCCCGGGCCCATCAGGAGCAACCCGGCCGCGGTGGCCAGGGCGGCCATGGCCGCGGGCAGTGTGTGCTCGCCTCGTCTTCGCACGTGTGCACCTTTCGGTGGGGCCCGGCAGACGCGGTCCGCCACCGCCGGAAGTGCGGCGGACCGCTTCGGGCACGGAAGAGAGAGCCCTCCCGGGCAGGCCCGACGTCATGTGCCGCAGGCAAGGCACAGGGCGAAGGGAATGGGAGCGCTTCCAGAACCATACTCAGGGCTCGATGACGTGTAAATGGCTTCGAGGGACCGGCCGGGGGAGTGCTGGAAGCGGCCTCAGATGTCCGGAGGGTCATCCTCGGACCCGGTGCTTCGAGGCCCCAGGTGTCGAGGATCGGGGCCCCGAGGCCAGGGTCCCGACGTCCGGTGCTCCGAGGCCCTGGGCTCTGAGCACCGAGGCTCCGGGGCACACGGCTGCCGGGCGCGCGGCACCGGGGCCCGGAGCGCTTAGGTCGTGGCGCGGCGCACGAACTCGGTCGGCAGCAGGATGGACGGCGGCAGATCCGGGTCGCCGGCGAGCTGGGCCAGCAGCCGCCAGGCCATCGTCCGGCCCAGCTCCTCCACGGGCTGCCGGATGGTGGTCAACGGCGGCACCGCGGTCGCGGCGACGTCCGAGTCGTCGAAGCCCACCACCGCGACGTCCTCGGGGACCCGCTTGCCGACCGCCTGCAGGACCCGCAGGGCGCCCACCGCCATCAGGTCGGACGCCACGAACACCGCGTCCAGGTCGGGGTGCGACTCCAGCAGCCGGCGCATGGCGGCCTCCCCGCTCGCCATGGTGAAGTCGCCGTGCTCCACGGCGTCCGTGGGCTGCCCGGCCGAGGCCAGGCCACGGCGGAAGCCGCTGAGCCGGTCGATGCCCACGGCCATGTCCCGCGGCCCGGCGATGGTGGCCACCCGGTGCCGCCCGATGTCCACCAGGTGACGGGCCGCCATACTGGCGCCGTTGAAGTTGTCCGCGTCGACATAGGGCACGTCGGCCCTGGTCAGCGGGCGGCCGCAGACCACGAGCGGCAGCCCGGACGCCAGCAGTTGCCCGGCCAGTGTGTCGCCGCCGTGCACGCTGACCAGCAGCACGCCGTCCACGTGTCCCTCGCGCAGGGAGCGCAGCGAACTGTCGTCGCCGTGCTGCTCCTTGGCCATGATGAGCGAGAGCTGGAGCCCGTTCTCCCCGAGGCTGCCCGAGATGCCGCGCATGATCCGGGCGAAGAACGGGTCGCTGACCACGAACTTCTCCGACTCGGACACCACCAGCGCGATGGAACCGGTCCGCTTGGTCGCCAGCGACCTGGCCACCTGGTTCGTCCGGTACCCGAGGCTCTCCACGGCACGCTCCACCGCGGCCCGGGCGGAGGAACTCACATAGGGCAGACCGTTGATCGCCCTGGAGGCCGTGGCACGGGAGACCCCCGCCGCCTTCGCCACCTCGTCGAGCGTGGGCGGCCGCCCCGCCGTGGGGGCCTTCGCAGGATCATTCACCGGTTCTCCACTAGTGACAGGGGCGACTGCGGTCGTACCACGCCGCGCGGGACCGCATCAGGTGACCGAAGTCCGCTCCGCATCCTCTGGCTCTTCCCACGCCCGGCCATGGTATTCACCTGCGAACACGCTTCCTTCCTCCCCCACTGCCTGAAAGGCGTGGGAGGTACCCCCACCCCACTGCCTGAAAGGCGTGGGAGGTACCCCCACCCCACTGCCTGAAAGGCGTGGGAGGTACCCCACCCCACTGCCTGAAAGGCGTGGCAGGTACTCCGCCCACTGCCTCAAGGCGTGGCAGGCACCCCACACCGCCCAAAGGGCATGGGAGGTGCCCCACTCACTGCCGTACGGGCATGGGGGTACCCCCAGGCGGCAATGCGTGCGCCACCTTCCGCCCGAGCGCCAGTGCCCACAAGGTCGATGCGGCGGTCCCGGCTGTCCTCCCCCGACAGCGGGATCGGCCTCCAGGCCCCGTGGTGTTTCGCGCCTGCGTACGGACTCTGGAAGCCGTTCCAGATTACCTGCCGGTCAGGTCCGACCACCATATGGGACAGAACGTGGAACGGGGTGATTGCGATCACGGGCCGTACCGGAGGACCGCTGCCGTGGGACGGGCGCGTCACTGCATCTGCCGGCGCACCAGCTCGTGGAGGCGGCCCTGCGGGTCGGCGAGGAGCTGTGCCGGTGGCCCGACCTCCGTGATCCGGCCGTCCGCCATCACGATCACACGGTCGGCGTCCAGCACCGTGGAGAGCCGGTGCGCGATCACCACCCGGGTGGCCTTCAGGGCGCGGGTGCTGTCGATGACGGTGCGCTGGGTCTCGTTGTCGAGGGCGCTGGTCGCCTCGTCGAAGAAGAGGATCCGCGGTCGGCGGATCAGCGCCTGGGCGATCATCAGCCGCTGCCGCTGCCCGCCGGAGACCGCCCCGCTGCCCGCGACGATGGTGTGCATGCCCATCGGCATCCGCCGGATGTCCTCGGCGAGGCCGGCCATCTCGGCCGCCTCCCAGGCCTCCTCCTGTGTGAACGGCTCGGCGCCGCAGATGCAGTCCAGGATGGAGCCGGTGAACGGCTGGGCGTGCTGGAGCACCACCCCGCACTGCCGGCGCACCGCGGCCTGGTCCAGCGCGGCCAGGTCCTGCCCGTCGTACAGCACGCTGCCCGAGGCGGGCCGGTCGAAGCCGATGAGCAGCCGCAGCAGCGTGGACTTGCCGCAGCCGCTCGGGCCCACGATCGCCACGAACTCACCGGGCCGCACCTCGAAGGAGACGTCGTCCAGCACCAGCGGTCCGTCGTCGGTATAGCGGAAGGAGAGCTTCCGGGCCTCGATGGCGCCGCTCAGCTCGCCGGGCCTGGTGCTCGCCGCGCCGACCTCGGGCGCCTCGTCGAGCACCGGCCTGATCTCCTCGAACATCGGCAGCACGGCCACCACCGACACCAGTGCGCCGGTGAGCTGGGTGGCCGAGGTGAGCATCATCGTCATGGCGGTGTTGAAGGTGAGGAACGCGCCCGCCGACATGCTGCCCCGGGCGGGTCCCGCCAGCAGCATGAACATCAGCAGCGAGCACAGCGGCAGGTAGAGGGCGCCCGCGACGGTGGTGAGGTTCTTGATCCGGCCGACCTTCTGCTGCATTTCCCGGCTGCGGGCGAACTCCCGCGCCCAGGCCGCGTAGGCGTAGTTCTCGGCCGCGGCGATCCGCAGCTTCGGCAGCCCGCGCAGCGTCTGGAACGCCTGGTTGTTCAGCTTGTTGGTGAGCACCACGAGACGGCGCTGCCAGCGCACCTGCCACAGCCCGAGCACCAGGAACACCGCCGCGATCACCAGCAGCATCCCGCTCGCCGCCAGCGCCATCGGGATGCTGTACCACAGCAGCAGTACGAGGTTCATCGCGCCGACGGTGCTGGACTGCACGGCCACCGGCGCGACCCCGGCCAGCATCCGGCGGATGGCGCTGATGCCCATCGCCGCGCTGGCCAGCTCACCGGTGGAGCGCCGCGCGAAGAACCGGGTGGGCAGCCTGAGCAGCCGGTCCCAGACGGCCGGCTGCAGGGTGCTCTCGATCCGGCCCTCGATGCGCAGCAGCGTGAGGTTCTGCAGCAGTGTGAACGCCGCCGCGACCAGGCTGCTGACCATCACCGCGAGGCAGACCTGCACGATCAGGCCGCGCTCGGCGTTCGGCACGAACTCCCCGAGCACCTTGCCGGTCGCGACCGGCACCAGGGTGCCGAGGCCCACCGTCACCAGACCGCTCACGACCAGGTTGCGCACGTCGAACGCGGTGCCCTGGAGGCTGAAGCGCATCAGCCGCGGCAGGCTCATGCGTCGCTCGGGCAGCGGCCGGTAGAGCATCACGCCGCGTGGCTCGAACTCCTCGGCGTTGCCGGAGTCGATCCTCGTGCCGCGGCCGGATGCCGCGCTGACCGCCGTGTAGCCGCCGCGCCGCCACAGCAGCGCCACCGGCGTGCCGCTGCCGGCCCGGTGGCCCACCAGCGGTCCCATGTCCTCCTTCCACCAGCGCCCGGTGAGGCGCACCTGACGGGTGCGGACCCGGGAGGCCTGGGCGATCCGCTCCACCGGGTCGATGCGCTCGCTGACGGCCCCGCTGCGGGCCGGCTCGACCAGCCTGACGCCGGCCGCCCGGGCGACCATCCGGCAGACGGCGTAGGTGACGTCGTCGCCGGCGCCCTGCCCGCGCCCACCGGTGTTCCGGGCACTGCCGATGGAGGCCAGCAGCGCCCGGTCGGCCTGCTCCCGCACCGCCTCGCCGGCCCTGATGCCGGCCGCCGTGCGGTCCGCGTGGGTGCGTTCGAGCTGCTCGATCCAGCGGTCGAGCGCGGACAGCAGGCGGTGCTGCTGGTCCACCATGGACTGCCAGAGCGTGGGGTCGACCAGCAGGTCGCCCGCCGCCTCGGGGCTGTACGCGGCCCCGTACTGCACACTGCCGGGCGGCACCTGCATCCACAGCACGTCGGCCTCGGCGAGCTGCCCGCCCGCCCGCGGCCCGCCGCTGCCGTCCACCGCGGACATGCTGTCCGCCCCGCCGCTCAGCGGCGCCTCGAAGAGGATGCCGAGCCCCCGCCCGACGCCCAGCGCGAAGGCGTACTCCAACGCGCTCAGCTGCTGCCCGGCGCCCGTGTGGCCCGCTCCGGCGGCGCCGGCCCCCGCGGCCGGGAACTCGCCCGTGTCGTAGGAGCCGGCGGGAAAGCCGCCGGTGTCGTACGGGGACGTGGGGTGGCCGCCGGTGTCGTACGAGCCCGTGGGGTAGCCGCCGGTGTCGTAGGAGCCGGTGTCGTAGGAGCCGGTGGGGTAGCTGCCGGTGTCGTAGCCGCCCGCCGGGTAGGAGCCCGTGTCGTACGGGTCGCCGTACCCGCCCTGGTGGGCCGCCGGCTGCCAGGACAGCTCACGCAGCGGGATACGGCGCAGCACGCAGCCGCGCACCGGCCTGCCCACCAGCGTGTGCTGCGGGCCCTGCACCGGGCCGAGCAGCAGCGAGCCCGGCTCCAGGCGCCCGAGGTGGTGCCAGTGGCCCTGCTGGGCCGCGTCGACCGCGAACAGGTCGAGCGCTCCGGCCGCCACCAGCCACAGCACTACCGGGTCCTCCAGCGGCACGCTGGACAGACCGGTGCAGTCCACCTGCTCGCCCAGCGTGCCCAGCGCCTGGAGGACCAGGTCCTCCCCGGCCGGCTGGGCGGTGGCCGGGTCGTGTACGGAGGTCACCTCAGCTCTCCCTGACCAGTTCGGCGTACGGGCCGCCCGCCGCGACCAGTTCGTCATGGCGGCCGCGCTCCACGACCGTGCCGTGGCTCAGCACCACGATCTCGTCGCTGTCGCGGACCGTGCTCAGCCGGTGGGCGATCACCACGCAGGCGCAACCGCGGCGGCGGAGGTTGTCGATGATGACCTGTTCGGTCTCCGCGTCCAGTGCGCTCGTCACCTCGTCGAGCACCAGCACGCTGGGGTCGCGTACCAGGGCGCGGGCGATCTCCAGGCGCTGGCGCTGCCCGCCCGAGAAGTTCTGGCCGTCCTGCTCGACACGGCTGTGGATGCCGCCGGGGCGGCGCGCCACCACCTCGTACAGCTCGGCGTCCTTGAGCGCGGCGATCACCGCCTCGTCGGGGATCGAGGGGTCCCACAGCGCGATGTTGTCCCTGACGGTGCCCTCGAAGAGGAAGATGTCCTGGTCGACGAAGGAGACGGAGGCGGCGAGCGCGCCGCGCGGGATGTCCGTGAGGCGCCGGCCGTCGATGCGTATCTCACCCTCCCAGGGGGCGTAGAGGCCGGAGATCAGCCGCGAGACCGTCGACTTGCCGCTGCCCGAGCCGCCCACCAGCGCCACCTGCTGCCCCGGGCCCACCGACACCGAGAAGTCCGTGAGCAGCGGCTTGTCGAGCGGGCTGTAGCCGAACGTGATGTTCTCCAGGGTGACGTGCCCGCGCAGCCTGCGGGTGCCGCCCGCGGTGCCGGGGCGGGCGTAGAGCGAGTCGGCCGGGAAGTTCTCCACGTCCTTCAGCCGGGCCACGTCGGCCGCGAAGTCCTGGATGCGGCCCGCGACGCCGTTCAGCCGGGTGATGGGGGCGGTGAAGCGGGTCACCAGCGCCTGGAAGGCGACCAGCAGGCCGATCGAGATGTGCCCGTCCACGGCGCGCAGTCCGCCGACCCACAGGATCAGCGCGCTGTTGAGCGTGGCGAGCGTCGGCGCCACCATGCCCAGCCAGGCGCTCGGCACGCCGAGCCGCTGCTGCTCCTCCAGCGTGGTGGCGTGCTGCCCCGCCCAGCGGCGGAAGTAGCCGTCCTCGCCACCGGTGGCCTTCATCGTCTCGATGAGCTGCAGCCCGGTGTACGAGGTGTTGGTCAGCCGGGCGGTGTCGGCGCGCAGCTTCTGCGTCCGGGTGGCCCGCAGCCGGATCACCACCCGCATCGCGACCACGTTCAGCAGTGCCACCAGCACCCCGATGACGGTGAGCTGGGGGTCGTAGGTCCACAGCAGCACCGCGTAGAGCAGCACCACCACCGCGTCCACACCGGCGGCCGCCAGGTCCCGGGCCAGGGTCTCGGCGACGGTGTCGTTGGACTGCAGCCGCTGCACCAGGTCGGCCGGGCTGCGCTGGGCGAAGAACGTGACGGGCAGCCGCAGCAGGTGCCGCAGGAAGCGGGCGCTGGCGAGGGTGGAGGAGATCAGCCGGCCGCGCAGCAGGTTCGACTGCTGGAGCGCCGTCAGCACCCCGGTCAGCACCACCATCGCGGCCATCGACGCGAACAGCGCGCCCAGCAGCGAGGTCTGCCCACCGATCAGGAAGGTGTCGATGTAGGTACGGCTGAGCGCGGGCACCACCGCGCCGACCGCGACCAGCAGCAGGCTGGCGAGCACCGCGGCGGGCATGGTGCCGAAGGTGCCGCGCAGCCGCGCCGGCATCGCCCCGAGGACGCCGGGCCTGCGGCCGCCCTTCTCGAAGCCGTCGCCGGGCTCGAAGACCAGCACGATCCCCGTGAAGGAGGTGTCGAACTCCTCCATGGGCACGAACCGCCGCCCCTTGGCCGGGTCGTTGATGAGCACGCCGCGCCTGCCGAGCCGGCGGGCCACGCCGTCGAAGACGACGTAGTGGTTGAACTCCCAGAACAGGATGGCGGGGCCCTGCACGTCGGCCAGCGCGGACACGTCCATCTGCATGCCCTTGGCGGTCAGGCCGTAGCTGCGGGCCGCCTTCAGGAGGTTGCTGGCCCGGGAGCCGTCCCGGGAGACGCCGCAGGCGATGCGCAGCTCCTCCAGCGGCACATGCCTGCCGTGGTACCCGAGCACCATGGCCAGCGAGGCGGCGCCGCACTCGACGGCCTCCATCTGCAGCATGGTGGGGCTGCGCACGGTCTTCGGCCTGCGGCCCTTCGGGGCGGGCCCGGCGGACGCGGGCGCCCTGCGCCGGCCGCCGCGTTCCTCGGCGCCGGGGCGGTGCCTGCCGCGGCCGGCCGACGGGGGTACCTCCCGCGCCCTTGAGGCAGCGGGGGACGGGAGCTTCGGGGGAGTGGTCTCCTCGGGTGCGCTCATGGCAGCAGCCAGTCGACGGGCCGCTGGTCGGCGAGGCGGATGCGGGCGGTGGCGCCGGTCATGGACGGGATGGCGAACGGCGGGCCCTGCGAGGAGGACCAGCGGTAGCCGGACTTGGTCTGCTTGGCGGTGTCGAGCCTGACCACCACCGGGACCGGGCTGCCGTCCTTGGTGAACGCCCTGCCCAGCTCGGCGTCCCCGAGGAAGGCGGTGATCTGCTGGCGGCTCTGCGCGGCCTGGCCGACGCTGGCCACGCGGCCGCGGAGCGTACCGTAGCGGTCGGCGGGCACCGACGGGAGCGTGAGGTCGACCGCGGCGCCCCGCGGGATGCCCGGGGCGCGGCCCGCGGGTACGTAGAGGACGGCGACCAGCGGTGCGGTGGGGTCCTTCACCCGCTCCAGGGTGGCCACGTCGGTGCCGGTGTTCACCACGGCGCCGATGGTGACCGAGACGGTGGTCAGGCGCCCTGCGGCGATGGTGCGCACGACGCTGTCACCGTGCGGGGTGCGGACCTTGACGAGGGGGGCGTCGGCGGGGAGGTTCCTGCCCGCCTCGGCGAGCACGTCGGTGACCTGGCCCGCGACGGGACTCTGCAGGACGTAGCTGCCCTGCCCATGGGTGAGGACGCCGGTGGCGTTCAGTGTCGAGGAGACGGTGCCGGTGACGGCCCAGAACGCGCCCGCCGCCATCACGAGGACCGTGACGATCAGCACGAGCCAGCCCTGCGGCCGGGCGAAGCGCACCGGAAGGTCGAGCTCCTCCGGTGACTGCAGTTTGGAAAGGGCCTGCTTGCGGAACTCCACGGAACTCTTCCCTCAACTGCCTGCGGCTGCGTCCAGCTGTCGGCGTTCGGCTTCGCACGTCATGACAGCCGGGAATCCCGGAGCCACCCGGCTCCGGGACCCACAGCGATATCGCGTCTCAGAGACCGGAGACCAGGCCGGAGACCGTGCCGGTGGCGTCGATGCCGGTGGTGCCCTGGACGAGGCCGGAGACGGTGCCGACGGTGCTGGAGACCGGGGCGACCGAGTCCGCCGTGGCGACGACGTTGCTCACCAGGTCGCCGACCAGACCACCGGAGACGTTGTCCAGCTCGGTGTCGGAGATCTCGACGGTCTCAACCTGGGGGGTGCGGTTCATGATGGGAATTCCCTTCATTTGGATATTTCTCAACAACGGCCGGTCGAGCCGGCGGAGCGGGACCGCCGACCGTTTCCCGCAGTCGCGCTGCTGCCCCGTGTGGTGGGTGCACAGGGGCGGCGTCCGCAGTGCTGAGGATCCAAGCATGCCGCCACGTCGGGCGGCCAATCCCACGCGGCGCGATCCGGTGGGTATGAACGCATCCGCTTTCCAGGAGGTGCAGGTGTGTCCACGGGTTGGTGGCGAGTCCTTCACACGCCTGCCGTCACGGGTGCCGTTTCGCGGCACGCCGTGCCAGGAGATCCGGACAGTCCCGGCGTGACGCAGCACCTGTCACTCCCGTTTCCCGGATATCTGTCGGAATCCGTGCCGTGCCTGCGCAATCGGTGTGCAGATTTGCTGAAGGTCGACTTCCGGTTGGCTGGAGTGAACGCGTAGTCACCACGCGACTGCGGAGTGCGCCTCTGACGTGCCTGTCTGCCATGCCTTGTCGTGCATGGTGCTGCATTGCGGGTGAAAACGGTCATGCCCCGCCGGCGTGGCCGGTGTCGGCGGCGGGGCGTATGACCGCTGGTCAGCCCCCGGCGGCGCCCGACTCCTGCCGCCATGCACGCAGCAGCGCGAAGAACTCCCGCTCGTTCCCGGCGAGGCCGGCCGCGGCGAGGGCCCGGTCGGCGTCGGCCAGTAACGAGGGCGGGACCACGGGCGGGTGGGGTGTGCCCGTGCGTCCCGCGCGGTCGCCTGTGCGTGCGGGGTGCGCGACGGGTGCCTGGCCCCCGGCGGGTGCGCGGTCCTCGGATGGTGCCGGGTCCCCTGCGAGTGCGAGGTCCGCGGGGCCGGTCAGGTCGAGGGCCGCCCGCACGGTCTGGAGCAGGCGCAGATACGCCTGTACGGCGGCGCGCTCGCGGTCGGTCAACAGGGCCATGGGCATGGGTGCTCCCCCCGGGCTGCTCGGTCACGGCCCGCCGCTCGGTGGGCGGGGCGTCATCGGTCGGCTGCGCACGGTTGCTGCGCACTGCCCAGCATGACGCCCGGCACTGACAACGGGACACGGCCGCGCTCGGCGGCGCACGGCGCGGGAGGGGGAGCCCGGCGGCCATAAGGAGCCCGCCGGCGGACAAGTGCATCCAGATCCGCCATAACTGTGGCGTGATTCGGCCCTCAACAGACCGTAAATGCCACGATAATTGACACGCCAGTTGCGGTGGCAGCAGGATCGCGGGGCGGGTGCGAAGATCCGTTTTTGCCATCGCAGTCGCAGGGCAGCCGCGGAACAAGAGCTGCAGTTGGGGGTTGGTCACCGATGGCACACCGCTCGGGCGGGTGGCGGTCGGGGCCCCAACACGCCCCCGACGACCCCGAGGCCCGCGCCTATCTCAAGGACTACGCCGCGCTGCTGAGCACCCTTCCGTACCCTTCGGTCGTGTTCGACCACCGCTGGGACGTGGTGCTCGCCAATCCGGCCTTCGACGCGCTCTTCCAGGGGATCTCGCACCACCCGACGGCGATGCCGCACCAGAACCTCATGCGTTTCGTCCTCTTCCACCCGGACGCGGGCACGGTCCTCGACGACCACGAGTCGAGCTGGTGCCTGCCGATGCTGGCGCACCTGGCGGAGGGCCTGGAGGAGTACGGGCAGGATCCCGAGCTGCTGGCGATCCGCAAGGCGATCGAGGACGACCCCATCATGGAGGCCGCCTACCGCCAGGGCGTGCCGCACTGGCTGCGCACGGTCGGCCCGGACGCCGCGGAGCACGACGGCTCGGTCCGCCCGCTCTGGCACCCGGACCCCCGCTGGGGCCGTACCTACTGCCGGGTCGTCGCCGACGCCCCCCGGATGCTGGCGTCCCTGGGCTACCGTCACCTGACGCTGGTGCTCCGCGATCCCCGCGGCGGTACCCGCGCCGCCCGCCAGGCCCCCGGCAGCCGCCGCGCCACGGGCCACCTCCGGGCGGTCCCGGCCACGGAGACGTGAGCCGCGCCCTCTCGGGGCGCCGTTGACGCCGGCCCCGGTCCCCCCAGGGGGGCGCGGGGAACTGCGCGCTCAGTCACGGCGAGAGCGTCAGGTCGTCACCGCCCCATGGGGGCGGTCTCCGTCGCATCCGGACCCCCGGACCACGCGCGAGCCCCAGCGCTCGCGCAAAGCGCTTGCAAGCGCTTGCGCTATTCTTGCGTGCATGACGCGACGACTTGCTCAGGTGGCCAAGAAGGTAGGAGTCAGCGAGGCCACGGTCAGCCGGGTGCTCAACGGCAAGCCGGGAGTCTCGGAGGCGACCCGGCAGGCGGTGCTCTCCGCGCTCGACGTCCTCGGCTACGAGCGCCCCACCCAGCTGCGCGGCGAGCGCGCCCGCCTGGTGGGCCTCGTGCTGCCCGAGTTGCAGAACCCGATCTTCCCGGCGTTCGCCGAGGTGATCGGCGGGGCGCTCGCCCAGCTCGGCCTGACGCCCGTGCTGTGCACCCAGACCAAGGGCGGGGTCTCCGAGGCGGACTACGTGGAGCTGCTGCTCCAGCAGCAGGTCTCCGGCGTCGTGTTCGCGGGCGGCCTGTACGCCCAGGCCGACGCGCCGCACGACCACTACCGGCAGCTCGCCGACCGCAGGATCCCCGTGGTCCTGGTCAACGCCGCCATAGAGCACCTGGGTTTCCCCGGCGTCTCCTGTGACGACGCCGTCGCCGTGGAGCAGGCCTGGCGGCACCTCGCCTCGCTCGGCCACGAGCGCATCGGCCTGGTGCTCGGCCCCGCCGACCACATGCCCTCGCAGCGCAAGCTGGCCGCCGCCCGGGCCATCTGCGCGGCCGCCGGCGGCCGGCTGCCCGACGAGCGGGTCGCGCGCGCCATGTTCTCCATCGAGGGCGGCCAGGCGGCCTCCGCCAGGCTGCTGGAGGCCGGTGTCACCGGCTTCATCTGCGCCAGCGACCCGATCGCGCTCGGCGTGGTGCGCGCCGCCCGCCGCCGGGGCCTCGCGGTGCCGGGCGACGTCTCCGTCGTCGGCTACGACGACTCGGCGCTGATGAACTGCACCGAGCCCCCGCTGACCACCGTCCGCCAGCCCATCGAGTCCATGGGCCGTGCCGCGGTCGAGATGCTCTACGCGCAGATCGGCGGCGGCAGCGTGGCGGCCGAGGAGCTGCTGTTCGAGCCGGAGCTGGTGGTGCGCGGCTCCACCGGTCAGGCGCCGCGCTGACGGCCCGTCGGCCTGCCGCACACCGCGCCCACACGGCGGCACCACCCACGCCCCGTACCGAACCCGCCTTCCGGACGCGCCCTCCGTACGTCAAGCGGACGCCGCGGAAACGGCAGTGGTGCGGTATGGACCAACATCGAGCTGTTCAATATTTACAAGATGAGCGCGACATCTTGCGTCTCACTATCGGTGGTGGTTGAGTGGCGTGCGCCACGCAGCGCATGCGTCCTCCCGGCGTCCCGCGCGGCGGGGCCTTCCACGCGCCTGCCAAGAGGGGTCCACCGATGAGAAGTCCCGGGTTCCGTCGCACCTTCTCCCTGGGGACACCTCCCAGGCCGCTCAGGCACAGGGGGAGCCTCAGGGGCCTGCGAGGCGCCCCCGTCGCCGCCCTGGCCTCGGCCCTCGCCCTCACCGCGGTCTCGGCCTGCGGCTCGGGCGACGGCGAGGCGAGCGACGGCAAGACCCACATCACGGTCAACTGCGAGCCGCCGAAGAGCGCCAAGGTCGACCGGAGCTTCTTCGACCAGGACGTGGCGGCCTTCGAGAGGCAGCACCCGGACATCGACGTCACCCCGCACGACGCCTTCCCCTGCCAGGACCCCAAGACCTTCGACGCCAAGCTCGCCGGCGGGCAGATGGAAGACGTCTTCTACACGTACTTCACCGACGTCAGACACGTCGTCGACATCAACCAGGCCGCCGACCTCACCCCGTACGTCAAGGAGCTGAAGAGCTACCCCACCATCCAGAAGCAGCTGCGCGACATCTACACCGTGGACGGAAAGGTCTACGGCATCCCCCGCACCGGCTACTCGATGGGCCTCATCTACAACAAGAAGCTCTTCCAGAAGGCCGGCCTCGACCCCGAGAAGCCGCCGACGACCTGGCAGGAGGTGCGCGCCGACGCCAGGAAGATAGCCGCGCTGGGAGACGGCACCGTTGGCTACGCCGACTACAGCGCCCAGAACCAGGGCGGCTGGCACTTCACCGCCGAGGTCTACTCACAGGGCGGCGACGTCGTCAGCCCGGACGGCAAGAAGGCGACCGTCGACACCCCCGAGGGCCACGCCGTCCTGCAGAACCTCAAGGACATGCGGTGGAAGGACGACTCCATGGGCAGCAAGCAGCTGCTCGTGCTGAACGACGTCCAGCTCATGATGGGCTCCGGCAAGCTCGGCATGTACCTCGCCGCGCCCGACAACATCCCGATCCTGGTGAAGGAGAAAGGCGGCGACTACAAGGACCTCGCCCTCGCGCCGATGCCCGGCGGCAAGGCCACCCTCATCGGCGGCGACGGCTACATGTTCAACAAGAGGGACACCCCCGCGCAGATCAGGGCCGGCCTGAAGTGGCTCGACCACATGTTCCTCACCCCCGGCAAGGGCTTCTTCGGCGACTACGTCCGCGCCAGGAAGCACGACGCCCCGGTGGGCCTGCCCGAGCCCCGGCTCTTCAGCGGTGCGGCCGATGCCGAGGACCAGCAGCTCAAGAGGGCCAACGCCAATGTGCCGGTGGACAACTACCAGCGCTTCCTGGACGGCAACAAGCAGCTCCAGCTGAAGATCGAGCCGCCGCAGGCCCAGCAGATCTACTCGGTGCTGGACGGCGCGGTCTCGGCCGTGCTGACCAAGCAGGACGCCGACATCGACCAGCTCCTCAAGGACGCCTCCGGCAAGATCGACGGCATTCTCGCCCGGGGCTGACGGGAGCGCCATGAAGACCGCACCGAAGGTGGCAGCGCCCGCCCCCGCGCGGCCGGCCGCCGCGCCGCCCGCCGCACCCGCGAGCGGCGGCGCCGCGGCCCACGGCCCCGCCCGCCGCCCGCTCGCCCGGGTCCTCGCCGAGCAGGGCCGCGCCTACGCGTTCCTGCTCGGCGGGCTGATCTGCTTCGCGCTGTTCTCCTGGTACCCGGCGGTGCGCGCCGTGGTCATCGCCTTCCAGAAGTACACGCCGGGCTCGGACCCCCAGTGGGTGGGCACCGCCAACTTCACCCGGGTCTTCCACGACCCCGAGTTCGGCGCGGCCTGGCGCAACACCCTGACGTTCACCCTCTTCGCGCTGCTGCTCGGCTTCGCCGTGCCGTTCGTCACCGCGCTGGTGCTCAACGAGCTCAGGCACTTCAAGGCGTTCTTCCGAGTCGTGGTCTACCTGCCGGTGATGATCCCGCCGGTGGTCAGCGCCCTGCTGTGGAAGTGGTTCTACGACCCCGGGGCCGGCCTCGCCAACGAGGTGCTGCGCTTCGCCCACCTGCCCACCTCGAACTGGTCGAACGGCACCGACACCGCCCTGGTCTCCCTGGTCATCGTGGCCACCTGGGCGAACATGGGCGGTACCGTGCTGATCTACCTGGCGGCCCTGCAGGGCATCCCCGGGGAGCTGTACGAGGCCGCGGAGATCGACGGCGCGAGCCTGCTGCAACGGGTGCGGCACGTGACGATCCCGCAGACCCGGTTCATCATCCTCATGCTGATGCTGCTCCAGATCATCGCGACCATGCAGGTCTTCACGGAACCGTTCGTGATCACCGGGGGCGGCCCGGAGAGCGCCACCGTCACCGTGCTCTACCTGATCTACAAGTACGCCTTCCTCTACAACGACTTCGGCGGGGCCTGCGCGCTCAGCGTGCTGCTGCTCGTGCTGCTGAGCGCGTTCTCGGCGCTCTACCTGCGGCTGACCCGCTCGGGGGAGGACACATGACCGGACGGGGAGGACACATGACCACCCACGGCGCCCGCACCCTGATCTCCCCGGGTGCCCTCGGCCGCCCGCGCGGCAGGGCCGTGTACTGGACCGTGTTCTGCGCCGTGCTCGTGCTCTTCGCGTTCGCCTTCCTCTTCCCGGTGTACTGGATGGTGTCCGGCGCGATGAAGTCGCCGGACGAGGTGACCCGCACCCCGCCGACGCTGGTTCCCGAGTCCTGGCATCTGACCGGCTACACCGACGCCTGGGACCTGATGCAACTGCCCCAGCACCTGTGGAACACCGTGGTGCAGGCCGCCGGTGCCTGGCTGTTGCAGATCGTCTTCTGCACCGCGGCCGCCTACGCCCTGTCCAAGCTGCGGCCCGCCTTCGGCAAGGTGATCCTCGGCGGCATCCTGGCCACCCTGATGGTCCCGGCCCAGGCCCTGGTGGTGCCCAAGTACCTGACCGTGGCCGACCTGCCCTTCGTGCACACCAGCCTGCTCAACAACCCGCTGGCGATCTGGCTGCCGGCCGTCGCCAACGCGTTCAACCTCTACCTCCTCAAGAGGTTCTTCGACCAGATACCGCGCGACGTCCTGGAGGCGGCCGAGATCGACGGCGCCGGGAAGCTGCGCAGCCTCGTCTCGATCGTCCTGCCGATGTCCCGGCCGGTGCTCGGCGTGGTGTCGATCTTCGCGCTCGTCGCCGTCTGGCAGGACTTCCTCTGGCCGCTGATGGTCTTCTCCGACACCGGCAAGCAGCCGATCAGCGTGGCGCTGGTCCAGCTCTCCCAGAACATCCCGCTGACCGTGCTGATCGCGTCCATGGTGATCGCCAGCGTCCCGATGGTCGCGATGTTCCTGGTGTTCCAGCGGCACATCATCGCCGGTATCAGCGCCGGCAGCACCAAGGGCTGAGCGCCCCCGACCCGCTCGCCCCTGCCCCTGACCAGCAGCTTCGAAAGGCACGCACCGTGGGACAGCCCTCCCCTGCCCAAAAACGGACGACCTCCCCCACCCCGGACGACCAGTGGTGGCGCTCCGCCGTCATCTACCAGGTGTACGTGCGCAGTTTCGCGGACGGCGACGGTGACGGCACCGGCGACCTCGCCGGGGTCCGCGCCAGGCTGCCGTACCTGGCGCGGCTCGGCGTTAACGCCCTCTGGTTCACGCCCTGGTACCTGTCGCCCCTCGCGGACGGCGGTTACGACGTCGCCGACTACCGCACCATCGACCCCGCCTTCGGCACCCTCGCCGAGGCCGAGAAGCTCATCGCGGAGGCCCGTGAGCTGGGGATGCGCACCATCGTCGACATCGTGCCGAACCACGTGTCCGACCAGCACCCCTGGTTCCGCGCGGCCCTGCAGGCCGGGCCCGGCAGCCCCGAGCGCGCGCTCTTCCACTTCAGGCCCGGCCGCGGTGAGCACGGCGAACTGCCGCCGAACGACTGGCCCTCGCAGTTCGCCGGGAACACCTGGACCCGGGTGCCGGACGGCGAGTGGTACCTGCACCTCTTCGCGCCCGAGCAACCCGACCTCAACTGGGCCCACCCGGCGGTCCGCCAGGAGCACGAGGACATCCTGCGCTTCTGGTTCGAGCGGGGCGTGGCGGGGGTCCGCATCGACTCCGCCGCCCTGCTCGCCAAGGACCCGGCGCTGCCCGACTTCGTCGAGGGCCGCGATCCGCACCCGTTCGTCGACCGCGACGAACTGCACGACATCTACCGCTCCTGGCGGCGGGTCGCCGACGCCTACGACGGTGTCTTCGTCGGCGAGGTGTGGCTGCCGGACTCCGAGCGGTTCGCCCGCTACCTGCGCCCCGACGAGCTGCACACCGCCTTCAACTTCACGTTCCTCACCTGCCCCTGGGACCCGGCCCGGCTGCGCTCGGCCATCGACGAGACGCTGGCCGAGCACGCTCCCGTCGGCGCCCCCGCCACCTGGGTGCTCTGCAACCACGACGTCACCCGCACCGTCACCCGCTACGGCCGCGAGGACACCGGCTTCGCCTTCGCCACCAAGGTCTTCGGCACCCCCACCGACCTGGCACTCGGCACCCGGCGGGCGCGCGCCGCCGCACTGCTCTCGCTGGCGCTGCCCGGCTCCGTCTACGTCTACCAGGGCGAGGAGCTGGGCCTGCCCGAGGCGGACATCCCCCTCGGCCGCATCCAGGACCCGATGCACCACCGCTCCGGCGGCCGTGACCCGGGCCGGGACGGCTGCCGGGTCCCCATGCCCTGGCAGAGCGGCGCCCCGCACGCGGGCTTCGGCTCGCGCGAGGAACCCTGGCTGCCGCAACCGGCCGGCTGGGACGCCTACGCGGCCGACCGGCAGGACGCCGACCCGGACTCGATGCTCTCCCTCTACCGGGCCGCGCTCGCCGTCCGGCGCGGTCAGCCGGGCTTCGGCGACGGCCCGCTGCGCTGGCTGCCCGCCGGCCCGGGGGTGCTCAGCTTCGCCCGCACCGACGGCCTGATGTGCGTCGTCAACCTCGCCGAGGCACCCGCCGAGCTGCCCGGCCACACGGACGTCCTGCTGACGAGCGGCCCCCTGGACGAGGCGGGCCGCCTGCCGAAGGACACGGCGGCCTGGCTGCGGGCCTGACCCCGCGGCCGGCCGCCGGCTCGAAGCACCTGTTCCACCTCCCCCCACGAAAGGGAACAGCCATGCAGAAGACAGCCAGGCGTCCGTCACCCCGCTGGGTGGCGGCCGCCGCGACCGTCGCCCTGACCGGCGGGATGCTCACCGCGCTGGCCCCCACCGCGGGCGCGACACCCACCGCGGGCGCGGCCGCCACCGCCGGGGCCGACCTGCCGGTGCACTCGGTGGAGGCCGAGTCGGCGGCCACCGACGGCTCGCCGGTGGGCCCCGACCACACCCAGGGCTCCCTCGCCTCCGAGGCCTCGGGCCGGCGGGCCGTACACCTCTCCGCGGGGCAGCGCGTCGAGTTCACCCTGCCCGCGGACGCCAACGCGGTGAACGTCTCGTACAACGTGCCCGACGGCCGGACGGGCTCCCTCGCGGTGTACGTGAACGGCCGCAAGACGGACAGGTCGCTGGCGCTCACCGCCACGTACTCCTACGTCGACACCCCCTGGATCCCCGGCGCCAGGACCCACCACTTCTTCGACGACAGCCGGGTGCTGCTCGGACAGGACCTGGGGGCCGGCGACACGGTGGCCCTGGAGGCCTCCGGGGACGTCACCGTGGACGTGGCCGACTTCGAGCAGGTCGCGCCCGCCGCCGGCGCGCCCGCCGGCGCGGTCTCCGTCGTCGACCGGGGCGCCGACCCCACCGGGCAGGGCGACTCCACACAGGCGTTCAACGCGGCGATCGCCGCCGCCAAGGGCGGCACGGTGTGGGTCCCGCCCGGCGACTACAAGGTGACCTCCGCGCTCCAGGGCGTCGAGAACGTCACCCTGCAGGGCGCCGGGAGCTGGTACTCGGTCGTACACTCCTCGCACTTCATCGACCAGTCGGGCTCCTCCGGCGACGTCCACATCAGGGACTTCGCCGTGCTGGGCGAGGTCACCGAGCGCGTCGACGCCACCCCCGACAACTTCGTCAACGGCTCGCTGGGCCCCGGCTCCTCCGTGTCCGGCATGTGGATCCAGCACGTCAAGGTCGGCCTCTGGCTGACGGGCAACAACGACAACCTGGTCGTCGAGGACAACCGCATCCTCGACACCACCGCCGACGGCCTCAACCTCAACGGCAACGCCCACGGCGTCACCGTCCGGAACAACGTCCTGCGCAACCAGGGCGACGACGCGCTGGCCATGTGGTCGCTGAACGGCGCCGACACCGACTCCAGCTTCGAGAACAACACCGTCTCGGGGCCCAACCTGGCCAACGGCATCGCCGTCTACGGCGGCCGGGACATCACCGTCAGGGGCAACCTGATCTCCGACACCAACGCCCTCGGCAGCGGCATCGCGATCTCCAACCAGAAGTTCGCCGACCCGTTCTCACCCCTCGCCGGCACCATCACGGTCGCGGACAACACCCTCGTCCGCACCGGAGCCGTCAACCCGAACTGGGGCCACCCGATGGGCGCGCTGCGCGTCGACTCCTACGACAGCGCCATCGAGGCGAAGGTCACCATCACGAACACCACCGCCGAGGACAGCCCCTACAGCGTCTACGAGTTCGTCTCCGGCGGCGGCACCGGCCTCGCCGCGCGGAACGTCACCATCGACGGCGGCACGGTCGACGGCGCGGGCACGGTCGTGGTGCAGGCGGAGACCCAGGGCGCGGCGACCATCAGCAACGTCAAGGCCACCGGCGTCGGCGTGGCGGGCGTCTACAACTGCCCGTTCCCACCGGGCTCCGGCACCTTCACGCTCACCGACGGCGGCGGCAACACCGGCCTGGACACCACCTGGGGCGACTGCTCCAGCTGGCCCCAGCCCCGGTAGCGGCGCCCCTCCGCCGCGGGCGGCGCCCCCGACCGCGGGGTTCCGACGGCGGCGGAGGGCGACGCGGGCGTACGGGAGAGGGAAGGCGGCTCCCGTCCCGTACGCCCGTGCCCGGTGCGTACGGACCGGGGCGTAGGGCGCACGCTCGTAGCTCAACGGCGCGCACGTTGCCCGTCGGGGCACTAGAGGAGCGGGGCGTGGTCCCCGCCGTGGTGCCTGACCGGGTGCAGGCCCGACAGGTCCCGCCGCACCATGGTGTTCCGGTCCGAGACGGCGGCGCCCAGGGCGTACTGCGGCCAGGTTCCCATGATCTCCTGCCGGCTGCGCTCGCTCCACCGGCGCGCCAGGTCACTACGGCTCTTGTAGAAGTTCAGCGCATAGCCCTCGGTGTGGAGACGCAGCAGGGAGAACCCGCCCGGGTACTCCTTGCCCGCGGCGATCTCCTGGTGGAGCACCCGGGGCGCAGTGGGGCTGATGGTGCGCTTGTTGCGGTGGGTGTGCCCGGCGTGGTGCAGGAAGAGGCCCGGCATGCGGGAGTAGTCGTCGAGGATCGTGGCGGACTGGGCCGCGTCCAGGCTCTTGCTGGGCGTGATCTCGAAAGCGGAGTCCTGGACGATCAACGGGTGGTGGCCGAAGACGATCGTGGGCTGGTCCTGGTCCCGGTGCAGCTGGCTGCGGAACCAGGAGAGCTGGTCGGGGGAGAGCCCGCCGGCGTCGCCGCCGTTCCCCGGCTTGTCGTACGTGTCGATCCCGATGATGCGCAGGCCCTGGAGCGTCCGGGTGAAGTAGGTGGGTTCGTGGGCCGCGGGGAAGTACTGGTCCATGAAGCAGTCGTTGCCCTGCCACTGCCCCGCCCGGCACGAGGCGTACGGGTCTCCGATGTGTGCCCGGTCGTGGTTGCCCCGGGTGACGAAGTAGTCCTCGCGGTAGCTGCCGAACGCGCCCAGCATCCGGTGGGCGGTGCTCAGGTCGACCGGCACGGCTTCGGCGGAGATGTCGCCCGCGGCCAGCAGGAAGTCGGCCCCCAGTGAGGTGGCGTCCGCGACGAGGGACTCCAGCATCACCTCGGGGTAGGGCGGCAGGCCGGGCTCCTGCTCGATGCCGATGTACTGGGGCTGCCCGCCCACCAGCCCGGCCTGGGTCTCGCCCATGTGCAGGTCGTTGCAGAGCACGATGGAGAACAGGTGCCTGCCGGGCGGCGGCTGGGGCGTGGTGAAGCTGTAGGGGCCCGTGCCGTCCAGGCCGTAGCTGGAGGTGCCGACCGCGTTGCCGCTGATGAGGGTGAAAGGGGTGGGCGGGACCGGCTTGCCCTGGGAGCGGGCCTGGTAGTAGTAGGTTTGGCCGGGCTCCAGGCCGGTCAGTTCGACGTAGTGGTACGGGGTGTGGTCCGACAGGCCGGTCGCCACGCGGTTGAGCCGGCCGGGGTGGGTACCCCAGCGCACCTCCGCGTCGGCGGGTGCCGGCACCATGCGGCCCAGGCCGTCGTCGGTGCCGGTGTAGCCGGTGTACCACGTGATGATCGCTCTGTCCTCGGTGAGCGTGACGAGTTCGAGGTTGGCGGGGGAGACGTCGTCCTTGCGCGGGGCGGCCACGGCCGTCCCGTCGAAGACGAAGCCGGTGGCCGCGGGGGCCGCGGCGGCCACCGCGGTCCAGCGCAGGATCTCTCTGCGGGTGACATCACATCCAGGCATGTGATCAGGGGTAATCGCCGTGGCTGAACGCGCAGTGAACCCCTCCGGTCATATGGAAATCGGCCACATGTGGCGCAATCGGCCACGACGGCACCCGCGGCGCCGCGCCGGGCGCGGTTCCCGGTGCCGTGTCAGCGCTCCAGGTCGCCGAACGCCGTCTCCGGCAGCCGCAGGTACACCGCGGACGACACCAGGCAGAGCACCGCCACGTACCACGGGAAGAGGCCGGCGTTCCCGAGCTGCTTGAAGAGGGTGCCCACATACGGTGCCGTGCCGCCGAACAGGGCCACCGTGAGCGAGTAGGGGAACCCGATCCCGGCCGCCCTGACCCGGGCCGGGAACACCTCCGCGTTCACCGCCGCCGATATCGACGTGAACCCGGTCAGCAGCACCAGGCCCCCGCTCTGCACCAGCAGCAGCGTCAGGAACGTGTCGTCCAGCGCGTGCAGCAGCGGCACGCTCAGCACCGCGAACCCCACACCGAAGAACAGCAGCAGCGGCCGCCGCCCCCAGCGGTCCGACAGCATCCCGCCCACCGGCTGGAGCAGCGCGAAGAACGCCAGCGCGATGGTGCCGACCCACAGCGCGTCGCCCTTGTCCACGCCCGCGTTCAGCTCGGCGTAGGTCGGCAGGTACGACGTCCAGGTGTAGTACGCGAGGGTGCCGCCCGCGGTGATGCCGCCGATCAGCAGGGACGCCCCCGGGTGGCGGCGCAGCGCGTCGAACAGCCCTGGCCGCGGCGCCCGCCGCCGGGCGGTGTCGAGCGTCTCCAGCGCGCCCTGCCGGATCCAGAAGCCCACCAGGCTGAGCACCGCGCCCAGCACGAACGGCACCCGCCACCCCCAGCCGTCCATCTGCCCGCCGGACAGCACCGCCACCAGCAGGGCGGAGACCCCGGAGGCGATCAGCTGGCCCGCGGTGGTGGACACGTACTGGAAGCTGGAGAAGAGCCCGCGCCGGCCCGGGCGCGCGGACTCCACCAGGAAGGTGGTGGAGGCGGCGAACTCCCCGCCCACCGAGAGGCCCTGGAGCAGCCGTGCCAGCACCAGCACCACGGGGCCGAGCACACCGGCCGCCGCATAGGTGGGCGTCACCCCGACCAGCAGGCTGCTGCCGCCCATCAGCAGGATCGTGAGCGTCAGCGCCGCGCGTCTGCCGTGCCGGTCGGCCACCGCCCCCATCAGCAGCCCGCCCACGGGCCGCATGAAGAACCCCACCGCGAACACCGCGAAGGTGGACAGCAGCGGCACCAGCGAACTGCCCGACCCCTTGGGGAAGATCTGGCCGGCGATGTACGTCGCCAGGAACGTGTACGCGTACCAGTCATACCACTCCACCGCGTTGCCCACACAGGCCGCGAGGAGCTGGCGTACCGGCTGCCGGGTGGGCGTGAGCGTCTGCGTCATGACCGCGACCCTCCCCCCGTTCCGGCGCTCGCACACACGTCCGCCGGCACAGCCCGCCCCGGGACGGCCCTCCCGGGCCCCGGCGCCACGACATTTCATACCGCCGCCATGTTCGCCACCCGGGTCCGATCCGCCACCAAGGGCCCGTCCCCCCCACCACCCGGGGCCCGTCCACCCCCGGGCCCCGGAAAAAACCGCGCCCGCCCCCGGCGTGGGTGGCTAGCATGACGATGCATGGCAGACACCCATCGCCGCACAGGCGCACCCGAGCGGCCCGTCCTCGACGGGCTGGAAGAGAAATGGTCCGGGCGGTGGGACGAGCAGCGCGTACATGTATTCGACATCAGCCGCGCCGCCCGGCGTGAGCAGGTCTTCTCCATCGACTCCCCGCCGCTCACCGCCAGCGGCTCGCTGCACATCGGCCACGTCTTCTCGTACACGCACACCGACACCGTCGCTCGCTTCCAGCGGATGCGCGGCAAGGAGGTCTTCTACCCGATCGGGTGGGACGACAACGGCCTGCCCAGCGAGCGCCGGGTGCAGAACCACTTCGGGGTGCGCTGCGACCCCGCCCTGCCGTACGACCCCTCCTTCACTCCGCCCGAGCGGCCCGGCAGGCATCCGGTCCCGGTCTCCCGGCGCACCTTCGTCGAACTGTGCGACCGGCTCACCGCCGAGGACGAGAAGGAGTACGAGCGGGTGTGGCGGCGCATCGGGCTCTCCGTCGACTGGGGCCATGCGTACCGCACCATCGACGCGACGACCCGCGCCGCCTCCCAGCGGGCGTTCCTGCGGAACCTGGCGCGCGGCGAGGCCTATCGCGCGCAGGCCCCCACCCTGTGGGACACCACCTTCCGCACCGCCGTCGCACAGGCGGAGCTGGAGGACCGGGACCGGCCGGGCGCCTACCACCGGCTGCTCTTCACCGGCCCGGACGGCGCGGCGGTGCCCGTCGAGACCACCCGGCCCGAGCTGCTGCCCGCCTGTGTCGCGCTGGTCGCCCACCCGGACGACGACCGGTACCGGCCCCTGGTCGGCCGCGCCGTGCGGACCCCGCTCTTCCACGTCGAGGTCCCCGTGCTCGCCCACCGGCTCGCCGACCCGGACAAGGGCACCGGCATCGCGATGGTGTGCACCTTCGGCGACACCACGGACGTCACCTGGTGGCGGGAGCTGGACCTGCCCACCCGACCGGTGATCGGCTGGGACGGCAGGTTCGCCGAACAGCCGCCGCCCGGCGTCGACGCCCCCGAGGCCCGTGCCGCCTACGCCACCCTGGCCGGCGCCACCGCGCACACCGCGCGGACCCGCGTCGTCGAACTGCTGCGCACCGAGGGCACCCTGGACGGCGAACCGCGTCCGGTCACCCACGCGGTGAAGTTCTACGAGAAGGGCGACCGGCCCCTGGAGATCGTCACCAGCCACCAGTGGTACCTGCGCAACGGCGGCCGGGACGCCGCGCTGCGCGCGCGTCTGCTCGACCGCGGGGCCGAACTGCGGTGGCATCCACCGCACATGCGGGCCCGCTACGAGAACTGGGTCGGCGGTCTCGCCGGCGACTGGCTGATCAGCAGACAGCGGTTCTTCGGCGTGCCCATCCCCGTCTGGTACCCGCTCGGCCCCGACGGCCGTCCCGACCACGACCGGCCCCTCGTCCCCGACGAGGAGAGGCTGCCCGTCGACCCCAGCGCCGAGGCGCCGCCCGGCTACACCGAGGACCAGCGGGAGAAGCCGGGCGGTTTCACGGGGGAGCGGGACGTCATGGACACCTGGGCCACCTCCTCGCTCACCCCGCAGATCGCGGGCGGCTGGCACACCGACCCGGAGCTCTTCGCCCGGGTCTTCCCCATGGACCTGCGTCCCCAGGCCCACGAGATCATCCGCACCTGGCTGTTCTCCACGGTGGTCCGCTCCGACGCGGAGCACGGCGTGCTGCCCTGGCGCCACGCGGCGATCTCCGGCTGGATCCTCGATCCGGACCGCAAGAAGATGTCCAAGTCGCGCGGGAAGGCGGTGACCCCCGAGGACCTGCTGGACACCTACGGCTCCGACGCCGTCCGTTACTGGGCGGCCGCCGCACGGCCCGGGGTGGACACCGCGTTCGAGACCCGGCAGATGAAGATCGGCCGGCGGCTGGCGACCAAGCTGCTGAACGCCGGCAGGTTCGTGCTGGGCCTGACGGACACCGCAGCAGACGACCCGGCAACCGGGACAGGGGCGGGCACGTCCGGCGCGGCCGGCACGCCCGGGGCCGGCGCGATCATCGAGCCGCTGGACCGGGCGCTGCTCGCGGAGCTGGCCGCCGTCGTGACGGACGCCACCGCCGCCTTCGAGGAGTTCGACCACGCCCGCGCCCTGGCCGGGACCGAGCAGTTCTTCTGGCGGTTCTGCGACGACTACCTGGAACTGGTCAAGGCCCGCGCCTACGGCGACCAGGAGGGCGGTGCCGGGGGAACCGCAGCGCGGTCCGCCCGTGCCACACTCCGGCTGGCCCTCGACACCCTGCTGCGGCTCTTCGCGCCCGTGCTGCCCTTCGTCACCGAGGAGGTGTGGTCCTGGTGGCGGGACGGCTCCGTGCACCGCGCCGACTGGCCGGACGCCGAGCGCATCGCACAGGCGGCCGGCGGCGCGGACCCCGCACTCCTGACCACGGCCGCCGACGCCATCGCCGCGGTCCGCAGGGCGAAGTCCGAGGCCAGGGTCTCGCTGCGGACGGATGTCGCGGGCGCGGTGGTGACCGCGCCGCAGGGCGTGCTCGACCGCTTCGCGCTGATCGCCGAGGACGTCCGGGCCGCCGGGCGGATCGGTGTCGTGGAGCGGGCCCCGGCCGGTGCGGCGGACGCCGCGCTGGAGGTCAGCGTCCGGCTGTGAGCACCGGGGGCCGGCGGAGGCCTCGATTCCACCGGCCCCCGGGTGAGACGCATGTCACATGTGCTGGGTGCCCCGGGGCACCCGCGCGATAGTGTGCTTCGGTGACGACGCAATCGAACACCCCTGCAGGCTGGTATCCGGACCCGCACGGTGCCCCGCAACTGCGGTGGTGGGACGGGTCCCAGTGGACCGAGCACACCCACGCCGGCCAGCAGGCCGCGCCGGGGCAGCAGGCCGCACAGCAGGCGCAGGCGGCCCAGCCCGCCCAGCACATACCCCAGCAGGCCGCACCCGCGGCCCAGCAGGCCCCGCAGCACCAGCAGTTCGGCCGGCAGCCCGGTGTGGACCAGCAGCCCGGGGCGGGCCAGTACCCCGGTGGGGGCCAGTACTCCGGCGCGGGTCAGTATCCCGGTGCCGGACAGCCGCAGGCGCACCAGCAGCCCGGCCAGCAGTACCCGCAGCAGCCGCCCGCCCAGCCCCAGTCGGCCCGCGATTCCGCGCGCGTGCAGCGGCAGGTGCAGCAGAAGGCCGGGGTGGCCCCCACGGGCCCCGGCGGCGGCACGCTCTTCACCGAGCCCGTGCTGGTCGTGAACCAGAAGGCCAAGCTGATCGAGCTGACCAACGAGTACAGCGTCTTCGACCAGCAGGGCAACACCCTCGGCTCGGTGGTCGAGGTCGGGCAGAGCACGCTGAAGAAGGCGCTGCGCTTCGTCTCCAGCGTCGACCAGTTCATGACCCACCGGCTGGAGATCCGGGACGCCCACGGGCAGCCGCACCTCGTCCTGACACGGCCCGCGAAGATCATGAAGTCCCGGGTGGTCGTGACCCGTCCGGACGGATCGTCGGTCGGCGAGATCGTGCAGCAGAACATGATCGGAAAGATCAACTTCGCGATGACCGCGGCGGGCCACCAGGTCGGCGCGATCAAGGCGGAGAACTGGCGCGCCTGGAACTTCGCGATCGTGGACCACGCCGACAACGAGGTCGCCCGGATCACCAAGACCTGGGAGGGCCTGGCCAAGACGATGTTCACCACCGCGGACAACTACGTCCTGCAGATCCACTACCAGCTGCCCGAGCCGCTGCTCAGCCTGGTCGTGGCGACGGCGCTGACCGTGGACACGGCCCTCAAGCAGGACTCCCGCGGCTGGGGCTGAGCGGTTCCGGCGGTCGGACGGTGGGCGGTTCGGCCGGATGGCAGGCCGCTCGGCCGGGCCGCTCGGTCGGACGGTGCGCCGTCCCGACGGTGAGCGGCGCCTCCCGACGGTGAGCCGTTCCGATGGTGAGCGGCGCGTCCCGATGGTGAGCGGCGCGGTTGGACGAAGGCTGCGCCCGCGTGATGCGGCGGTGGCCGGTGCCCCGCACGGGGAGCCCCGCCACCGCCCGCGCGCTCACATCCGGCCTGCCCTCACACCTGCTTGCCGTTGCCGCCGCCCGCGAGCGAGGCCTTCTTGATGCCCTTGGTGATCTTGTCCATCGTGGCCACCTTGGGGGCGGCCGGGTTCACGTCGAACCCGAAGCGCACCACCACGAGCACGTCCTCGCTCGCCGGGGAGGGAAACGCCAGCGACTCGACGTAGCCGTCGTCGCCCTTGCTCGTGACGACCTTCCAGCGGACGAGGTAGCCCTTCTCGCCCGCCACCGTCACGGCCCGCGCGGCGAGCTGCTGGTGGGAGGAGATCCTGCCGTACACCTTCCCGCCGTACGACTCCTCGGCGTTCTTCGCGATGTCCGCCTCGGCCGCCGCCTTCGCCGTCGACTGCTTGAGCTTCAGCGCCGCCGCGGGGGCGGAGGTGGCGCCGCCGCGCACGCACTGCTGGGCCGCGTCGCCCGGGCACTTGTAGGGGCCGGTGGTCACCTGGGCGCCGACGGTCAGCGTCTCGCCCTGCCAGCCGTCCAGCACCGGCAGGCTGATGCCGCTCATCGGGTCGGTGGCGTAGCCGTCCTCGGTCCCCGGACCCGGGCCGCCCGGCCCCCCGGGACCGTCCGGAGCACCCGGGACGCCCGGCCCGCCGGGTGCACCGCCGCCGCCCTGCCGGGACGGAGCGGACGACGGCCGGGACGACGCACTGTCCTTGCCGCCGTCGGAGGTCAGCGCGTACACCCCGCCGCCTATGCAGGCCAGCACGACCAGCACCACCACCGCACCGATCGCCGTGCGCAGCCCTCGCCGCCGGCCCCCCGGGGCGGGATACGCGCCCGGCGGGTACCCGGGCGGCCCCCACCCCGCCGCGGTCCCGGCAGGGCGCACGCTCTCCGTCCACGCACTGCCGTCCCACCAGCGCTCGGTGCGCGGTCCGTCACTTGTCTGCCCGGGGTCGGGATACCAGCCGGGAGGAGTCACCTGGGTCATGGATGCAACAGTAGGTCGGAACCCTGAAAACCGGATGAGAGGGGGGCCGCCGGCTGCGCTGACGTGGCGGGGCACGACGGAGAACGCCCCTCAGGGACGGTGGCGAGGCGACGGTTTCGCCGTGGCTTTGTCGCTCCTCCACCCACCCTGAGGGCGTGGGAGGGGCCCCGGTTCCTCGCGCCTCTCCCAGGGCGCCCGTGGCCGCCGGGCCACCCATGGGGCGCGGGGCACCGCGCGACCGACGACAAGGATGCCCGCGGGCCGCCGCGGTCCCGAAGCGGCAGTCCCTGCCGCGTCCGGAGGGGCACCTCCCCCGTCCACCACCGGTGTCGGGCCCCGCCCGGCGGTCCTCGTCGTGAGGCGGTCCGGGGCGCCCCTTTATCACCGTTCGAAACGTCGCGCGGCGGAAACCCCGCTCTTGGCCTGTCCCTTGTTCAACGGGCGCCACTCGCATATGCGTACGGCTAGTCTCAGGCGGTGACCACAGGCGGAGCAAGGGGAGGTGGCGGGATGACGCAGGGCCGGCCGGAGGGCGGAGCCCCGGCGGCGCTGTGGGAGCGCGAGGGCGAACTCGCCGAGGCCGAAGCGGCCGTCGAGGCGCTGTGCGCGGGAGCGGTCCCGGGCAGCCTGCTCGTCTACCGCGGCGAGGCCGGCATCGGCAAGACGGCCCTGCTGGCCGAGGCGGGCAGGATCGCCGCCGGCCGCTGCACCGTCTGGAGCGCACGCGGGGGCGAGGCCGTCACCTCCGTCCCGTTCAACGTGCTCCGCCAACTGCTCGCGCCCGCGCTCGTGGCACTCGGACCGGCGGAGGCGCACGAGTACTTCGGCGACCGGCTGGAGGTCGCGGGGCCCGCGCTCGGCATCGCCGAGCCGAGCGGCCGGCAGGCCGACCCGCAGGGCGTGTGCGAGGCCCTGGTCTCCGCGGTGCGCCGGCTCGCCCGGATCAACTGGCCGCTGGTCCTGCTCGTCGACGACGCACAGTGGGCCGACCTGGAGACCCTCCAGTGGCTGGCCGCGTTCGCGGAGCGCCTCGACGACCTGCCCGTCCTGGTGGTCGTCGGGCACCGCCCGGCCGAGGCCACCGCTCCCGGCGCCGAACTGCTGGAGCGGGTCGGCGCCGCCGCCCGGCCCAGCACCACCCTGCGCGCCCTCACCCCGGACGCCACGGCCGGACTCACCCGCGCCTTACTCGGCGCGCACGCGGACGCCCCGTTCTGCCGCGAGGTGTGGGCGGTGACCGGCGGCAATCCGTACGAGACCGTGGAACTGCTCGCCAAGGTGCAGGACAGCGCGCTGTCGCCGGTGGAGTCGGCGGCCAAGGAGCTGCGCGCCCTGAACAGCTCGGCCCGCGGGCGCGGCCTGGTCGCCCGCCTGGAAGGCCTGGGCACCGACGCCACCCGGTTCGCCTGTGCCGCCGCCGTGCTCGGCACCGGGATCTCGCTGGACCTCGCCGCCTCCCTGGCCGGCATGGGCCTCGACGAGGCCCGGCGCTGCGCGGACCGGTTGCGGGCCGCCCGCATACTGCGCCCCGCCGCCGGCGCACCGGGCGGCACCGAGGAGCTGGAGTTCGTCCACCCGCTGATCGCCGGCGCCGTCTACGCCTCGATCTCGCCCGCCATGCGCACCGCGATGCACGGTCAGGCCGCCTGGGCCGTCACCGAGTCGGGCCTGGGCGCGGCGGCCGCCGCCCGGCATCTTCTGGAGGTCCACCCGGACGGCGACCCCGACCTGGTGGAGCAGATGCGCGACGCCGCACGTGAGCACCTGGCGGTCGGGGCGCCCGACGCGGCCCGCCGCTGCCTGGAGCGGGCGCTTCAGGAACCGCCGCTGCCCGAGGTGCACGCCCGGGTGCTGTACGAGCTGGGCTGCGCCACCCTCCTCACCTCGCCCGCCACCACCATCGGCCACCTGCGCGACGCGCTGGGCATGCCGGGCCTCGAAGGGGACGTCAGAGTGGACGCGGTCTGCCGGCTCTCCCAGGCGCTGGTCCACTACGGCCAGCTGGAGGAGGCGGTGGCCGCCGTGGACGCCGAGGCGGAAAGCCTCGACGGGGGACCGGGCCGGATGAGGCTGCAGGCCATGCACTACATGTGGGAGGGCATCCACGCCGGCGAGGAGGACTCCCCGGGCCGCTCCCGCAGCCTGGCCGCGCTCGCCGCACCGCTCACCGGGCGCGACAACACCGAGCGCGCCCTGCTGATCCTGCGCGCCTTCGACGCGATGACCCGCGGCGAGAGCGCGGACGAGGTCGTCGAGCTGTGCGACCGCGTCCTCGTCAACGGCCGCCTGGCGCCCGGGCTCGGCTGGACCGACACCGAGTGGGGCTTCGAGCTGCTGGTGATGCTGGGCAGCTCCTACGCGTTCGCGGACCGCTTGGACCGCGCGGAGGCACTCTTCAACGAGGCGCTGCTCGCCTACGAGAGCGCGGGCTGGAGCGGTGCCCACCTCGCCCTGGCCCATGCGTTCGTGGGCTATGTGCACCGCAGACGCGGCAGGCTCGCGGACGCCGAGGCGTACCTGCGCGAGGGACTGCGGCTCGCCGACCGGGTCGGCCACGGCCTGCCGATGCACTGGGACGCCGCCTGCATGCTCATCGACACGCTGCTGGCCCGCGGCCGCCCGCAGGCGGCCCAGGAGATCGCCGAGCGCTACGACTTCGCCCCGCCCTATCCGGCCACGATCGTGCTGCCCGACGTGCACTCCGTACGCGGCCGGCTGCTGCTGGCGAACGGTCACGCCCAGGACGGGGTGGCCGAGCTGGCGGAGGCGGAGAAGGCCGCCGCGGCCCGCGGCCGGCACAACACGGTCATGGCGCCCTGGGCGGGCGACCTCGCCCGAGCGCTCGCCGCCGAGGACCCGGCCCGCGCCGCGGCCCTGGCCGCCGACGCCCGTGCACAGGCCGAGCGGTTCGGCACCGACACCGCCATCGGGGAGGCCCTGCGGAGCGCCGCCGCGCTCGCGCACGGCCAGCAGCGCATCACGCTGTACGCGCGTGCCGCCGCCTACCTGGAGGCGTCACCCTGCGCCTACGAGCACGCCCTCGCCCGCGTCGAGTACGGCATCGCGGCCCGGTCGGTCGCGGAGTTGCGCAGGGGCCTGACGCTGGCCAGGTCGTGCGGCGCGGAGGGCCTGGTCGCACGGGCCGAAGCGGTCCTGGACCGGGGCAGGGGGCTGCGTTGAGCCCGACGGGGCGACGCGCAGGGGCTGGTGGGGCTGCCGGGGCGCAGGTGCGTGCCGAGTCCGGAGGTATGCCGAGCCCCGCGCGCCGGGGCGCCCTGGGCCGGGCCCGCGGGCCTGTGTCCGCCGGACCCGCGCGGCCGGGTCGCACGAGGCCGGGCCCTCGGGTGTGTGCCGGGCCCGACGGTGTGTCCGGGGCCGCGGGCCGGGCCGCCCTGAGCGGAACCCGCGGGTGCACGCCGGGCCCGCGGGGTGGCGCCGCCCTGTGCCGGGCCCCGCACGGGCGTGCCGAGCCCGCGAGGCCGAGTCGCCAGGGAGCCGGGCCCGCGGGACCGGGCTGGGGGTGCCGAGTCAGTGGGCCCGCGCCGACCGCCCGTCAGGACGCGAGCAGTCGGTCCGTGACCGCGAGCAGCCGGCCCCGGACGTCCCGGTCGTAGGTGTCGGGGTGGGCGCGGGACGGGCGGGTGCCGTCGAAGTAGGCGCCGTTGTGGTGGATGCCGGTGTCGGAGGCGGCCAGCGCCAGCACGGCCGCGGTGCCCTCCTCGACCGACGACCGGGGCGTGACGCCGCTCTCGCGGACCAGCTCGGTGTCCATGAACGTGGCGGGGTGCAGCACGTTCACCGACACCCCGCTGCCGGCCAGCTCCTCGGCCAGCGCGAAGGTGTACGCGGCGAGCGCGAACTTGCTCCGCCGGTAGGCCTCGACCCCCACATAGCCGGAGGTGAACTCGATGTCGTCGAAGTCGATCGGCACCTGGCCCACCGAGCCGACGTTGACGATCCGGGCGGGCGCGTTCTTGCGCAGCACGGGCAGCAGCGCGCGGGTCAGCGCGACGGGCGCGAGGTAGTTCACGGCGAGCCGCAGCTCGTGCCCGTCCACACTCTCCGCACGCCCCGCGCCCGGGGCGCCGAAGCCGACGCCGGCGTTGTTGACCAGCACGTCCAGGTCCGGGTGGGCGGTGGCGACCCTTATGCCCAGGGCACGCACCTCGGCGAGGGAGGAGAGGTCCGCCACCACGGCGTCCGCCTCGCCACCCGCGTCGTCGATCTCGGCCACCAGCCGCGCCGTGCGGTGGGCGTCGCGGCCGTGCGCCACGACGACATGGCCGGCGCGGGCCAGTTCGAAGGCGAGCCGGCGGCCGAGACCCGAGGTGGCGCCGGTGAGCAGAACGGTGGACATGTCGCTTCCCTTCCCGTGCAGAACACGATCGTCGCCCTGGTCCTGTCCGGCCGGCGGGACGGCACACGGAAAGTCCCCCTGGAAAACCGTGCCCGCGGCCCGTGCGTACGCCCAGCCGGGGTACCCAGCGGGGCCGCGGGAAACCTGCCCGCCGGTCAGGAATCCGCGGTGGCCGTGCCGCCGGCGCCGCCGAGGGCGTCCTCCTCCGCCAGCACCCGCTGGGCGGCCGCGAAGGCGGAGTTGGCCGCGGGGACCCCGCAGTAGACCGCCGTCTGCAGCAGCACCGCTCCGATCTCCTCGGGAGTGAGGCCGTTGCGGCGGGCGGCCCGGACGTGCATCGCCAGCTCGTCGAGGTGGCCGTGCGCCACCAGCGCCGTCAGGGTGATCATGCTGCGCTCCCGCCGGGAGAGCGTGGCGTCGGTCCAGATCTCGCCCCATGCGTAACGGGAGATGAAGTCCTGGAAGCGGGCGGTGAAGGCGGTGGTCCTGGATGCGGCCCGGTCCACATGGGCATCGCCGAGGACGGCGCGGCGCACCGCCATGCCGCCGGGCGAGTCGCCGGTGAGGTGGGCGCGCAGCGCCGCGAGCACCGCCGCGGGCCGCTCGGCGGGGGCCAGATGGGAGGCGCCGGGCAACTCGGTGAGGAGGGCGCCCGGCACGGCGTCGGCGATCTCCCGCAGGTGCTCGGGCGGCGTCGCCGGGTCCTCGCGGCCGGCGACCAGGAGCGTGGGGGCGGTGACCTCGGAGAGCCGGTCCCGGATGTCGAAGGCGGCCAGCGCGTCGCAGCAGGCCGCATACGCGCCGGGATCGGCGGTGCGGTGGTCCTCCAGCAGGGCGGGAACGCTGAACCCGGGAGTGAACCAGCGCGCGTTCGCCGTCGCCACCAGCCGCTCCATGCCCTCCCCGCGGACCTGCTCGGCGCGCTCCCGCCACCGTGCCTCGCCGCCGAAGTGCGCGGAGGAGCAGATCACCGCGAGCGAGGTGACCCGCTCGGGGTGGTGGACGGCCAGGTGCAGTCCGACCGCGCCGCCCAGCGAGACGCCCGCGTAGTCGAACCGCTCGACGCCCAGCGCGTCGGCGAGCGCCAGCACCAGCTCGGCCAGGTCGCCGACGGTGGCTCCGGGGCCTATCAGGCCGGGACTGGATCCGCCGTGTCCCGGCAGGTCCCAGCGGATCACCCGGTGGGTGGTGGACAGCTCGGGCGCGATGCCGTCCCACAGGGCGGTGGAGGTGCCGAGCGAGGGCCCGAGCAGCAGCGGGGGAGCGGTGGGCGCGCCCTCGGCGCGGTGGTGCAGCAGGGTGTCGTTCATGAGCGCTCCAGGGCGCGGTCGGTGAGGTCGGCGGCGTGGCCCGTGTAGTGGGCGGGGTCGGTCAGCTCGGCCAGGTCCAGGCCGAGGTCGGCGATCTCGGGCAGGGCGGCGAGGACGTCCGCGAGCATGCGGCCCTCGCGCTCGGCGCGGCCCGCTGCCTCGGTCAGCACCTGCTTGGCGCGGGCGCGGCCGAGCAGCGGGCTCAGTTCGGCGGAGAGCCGCTCGGAGACGATCAGGCCGTGGGTGAGGTCCAGGTGCGCCCGCATCCGGTCCGGGTGCACGCGCAGCCCCTCGGTGAGCTCCACGGCGTCCCGGGCGGCGCCGCCGGCCAGGCGCAGCAGCTCCCGCAGCGGCTCCCACTCGGCGTGCCAGGTCCCGGCGGGCCGGTCGTCCGGCGCGGTGAGCGCGGCGCACAGGGTGGCGGCGAGGGCGGGGGCGCGCTGGGCGGCGGCGGTCAGCAGGGTGGCGCGGACCGGGTTGGCCTTGTGCGGCATGGCGGAGGAGCCGCCCCGGGCGCCCTCGGCCAGCTCCCCGATCTCGGTGCGGGAGAGGGTGGCCACGTCGACGGCCGGCTTGCCGAGGGCGGCCGCGGTGAAGGCCAGCGCCGCGGCCAGGTCGGCCACCGGGGTGCGCAGGGTGTGCCAGGGCAGCACCGGGCGCGCGAGGCCCACCTCGTGGGCGTACGCGTCCAGCAAGGCGTCCACCGTGGCACCCGTCCGTTCCCCGGCCGGCGTGGCGGGATGGTCCCCGGGCCCCGCTCCGGCCGCGGCGGAGCGGGGCCCGGCGAAGGCGGTGAACGCGGCGAGCGTCCCCGCCGCGCCGCCGAGTTGGCAGGGGAGCGCGGAGCGCACCGCACGGATGCGGTCCCGGGCGTCCAGGACCAGCGAGCGCCAGCCGGCGGCCTTGAGGCCGAACGTGGTGGGCACGGCGTGCTGGGTGAGGGTGCGCGCCGGCATCGGGGTGGTGCGGTGCTCCGCGGCCAGCCGCGCCAGCGCCCCGGCCGCACGCGCGAGGTCGGCCTCGACCAGGTCCAGGGTGCGCGCCGCCATCAGCATCATGGCGGTGTCCATGATGTCCTGGCTGGTCGCGCCCCTGTGCACATACTCCCCGTACTCCGCGGGGACCCGGCCGGTGAGGTCCGCCACCAGCGGGATCACCGGGTTGCCGCCCGAGCGGGCCCGCAGCGCCAGGTCGCGGGCGTCGAACCCGGTGGCGTCCGCGGCGGCAGTCACCGCCCGTGCCGCCTCGCCGGGCGCAAGGCCCACCGCGGCCTGTGCCCGGGTCAGGGCGGCCTCCGCGTCCAGCAGGGCCTGGAGGAACGCGGTGTCGCCGGTCGCCGCCTCCGCGGGCGAGCCGGCCCGCCCGGGGGAGAGCAGGCCGGTGTCGGCGTCGGCGCGTGTCACAACCACTCTCCTCGCTGCGGTCCCGTGTCCCTGCCCATCCCCGCGCCCTCAGCCGAACCGCAGGAAGACCGTCTCCCGGTCACCCTGCAGCCGGATGTCGAAACGGTACGTCCGGTGCGGCTCGGGACCGGCGATCAGCGTGGCCCGGCGCTCCGGGGGCAGCGCGTCGAGCAGCGCGTCCCCCGAGGCGCCGGAGCCGTCCTCGCCACCGGCGGCACCGGACCCGTGCCCGGCCGTGGGCAGGCCCTCGGCCAGGTAGGCGCGGGTGAAGAGGTGGTGCAGCAGGCCGCGGGCGAAGACGCACACGCTGATGTAGGGCACGCCCGGGTTGCCGGGCGGCAGGGTGCGCAGGGCGTAGTGGCCGTCGGCGTCGGTGCCGACCCGGCCGAAGCCGGTGAAGTCGGTGCCGTTGCGGCCGAGGTACCCGCCGTTCACGGTGTCCCGGCGCAGCGAGCCGGGCCGCCCGGTGAGCGAGCCGTCCGGGCCGCTCTGCCAGAACTCCAGCAGGGCGTCGGGCACCGGGTCACCCGCGCCGTCCAGGACGTAGCCGTGCAGCGTGATGGTGTCCGGGTGGCCCTTCGGCGCGATCTCGCCGCCGTCGGGGAAGGGCAGGGCGTAGCCGTAGAACGGGCCGACGGTGTGTGAGGGCGTCGGGGGCA
The DNA here is from genome assembly GCF_057320905.1 of Streptomyces sp. DSM 116793. Taxonomy (NCBI): domain Bacteria; kingdom Bacillati; phylum Actinomycetota; class Actinomycetes; order Kitasatosporales; family Streptomycetaceae; genus Streptomyces; species Streptomyces sp. DSM 116793. The sequence goes on from NZ_CM170494.1 coordinate 8,222,361, forward strand.
CCGGCGGGGTGGACACCAGCGGCAGGGGAGGGGTGGTGGCGGTCATCAGCGGCCTTCCTCGATCCAGGTGGCACTCGGCCCGTCCAGCACGATGTCCCACTCGTAGCCGAGCGAGAACTCCGGCTGGGACAGCTCGTGCCGGTACGCCGCGACCAGGCGGGCGCGGGCGGCCTCGTCGGTCACCGAGCGCAGGATCGGGTCGTACGGGAACAACGGGTCGCCCGGGAAGTACATCTGGGTCACCAGGCGCTGGGTGAACGCGGTGCCGAAGACGGAGAAGTGGATGTGTGCGGGGCGCCAGGCGTTGGTGTGGTTGCGCCAGGGGTAGGCGCCCGGCTTGACGGTGGTGAAGGAGTAGCGGCCCTCGTCGTCCGTGAGGGTCCTGCCGACGCCCGTGAAGTTGGGGTCGAGCGGCGCCGGGTGCTGGTCGCGCAGGTGGGCGTACCGGCCGGAGGCGTTGGCCTGCCAGATCTCCACGAGCTGGCCGCGCACCGGGCGGCCCCTGCCGTCCAGCAGCCGCCCGGAGACCGTGATCCGTTCGCCCAGTGGCTCGCCCTGGTGCTGGATGGTCAGGTCGTTGTCCGTGTCGGTGATGTCCGTGGCGCCGAAGACGGGCCCGGACAGCTCCACCGTCTCCGGGTCCCCGCCGTCCACCGCGACCAGCGGCTGCGTGGGGTGCCGCAGCACCGAGCTGCGGTACGGGGCGTAGTCGCGCGAGGGGTGGTGCCGTACGGGCGCACCCGCGGCCCGCGCGGCATCGTAGGCGCTCTGGAGGTCGGCGACCTCCTTGTCGATGTCCGACTGGGTAAGAGCCATGGGGACTCCAGGATGTGAGAGCCGATGTTCCTGCCGGGCGGGCCGCCCGGGGTGCGACGCCGTGCCGGGGCGTCAGCGTCCGGCGGCGGCGTCCGCCCGGGCCGCGTCCAGCGGGGTGCCGGGGGCGCTGTCGGCGCCGGCAGCGCCGTCGGGGGGCCGTACCGTCGCGGCGGTGCCGGCGCGCACCTCGTCGGCGGTGACGCCCGGTGCGCACTCCACCAGGCGCAGGCCGTCGGCGGTGACGTCGAGCACGGCCAGGTCGGTGATGATGCGGTTCACACAGGCCTTGCCGGTCAGCGGCAGGGTGCACTCCTCGACGATCTTCGGCGTGCCGTCCTTGGCGGTGTGGGTCATCACCGCGATCACCCGGCGGGCGCCGTGCACCAGGTCCATGGCGCCGCCGATGCCGGTGATCATCTTTCCGGGGACGGCCCAGTTCGCCAGGTCGCCGCGCTCGGACACCTGCATCGCGCCGAGCACCGCCACGTCGATGTGTCCGCCGCGGATCATGCCGAAGGAGAGCGCCGAGTCGAAGAAGGCGGCGCCGGGCAGCACGGTGACGGTCTCCTTGCCGGCGTTGATCAGGTCCGGGTCCACCTCGTCCTCGGCCGGGTAGGGGCCGACGCCGAGGATGCCGTTCTCCGACTCCAGCACCACCTGCACCCCCTCGGGGAGGTGGTTGGGGATCAGTGTCGGCAGGCCGATGCCCAGATTGACGTACTGTCCGTCCTCAAGCTCCTGGGCCGCCCGTGCCGCCATCTGCTCGCGTGTCCACGCCATCAGCCGCGCACCGTCCTCTTCTCGATCGCCTTGTCCGCGGCCTGCTGCGGGCTCAGCGCCACCACCCGCTGGACGAAGATCCCGGGCAGGTGGACCGCGTCCGGGTCGATGGCGCCCGGCTCCACCAGCTCCTCCACCTCGGCGACGGTGATCCGCCCGGCCATGGCGGCCAGTGGGTTGAAGTTCCTGCTGGACTTGTTGAAGACCAGGTTCCCGTGCCGGTCGCCCTTGGCGGCCCGCACCAGCGCGAAGTCGGTGCGGATGGCGTGCTCCAGGACGTACCGGGTGCCGTCGAACTCCCTGACCTCCTTCGGGGGCGAGGCCACGGCGATGCCGCCGCTGCCGTCGTACCGCCAGGGCAGGCCGCCGTCGGCGACCTGGGTGCCGACGCCGGCCGGGGTGTAGAACGCGGGGATGCCGGCGCCGCCCGCCCGCAGCCGCTCCGCGAGCGTGCCCTGCGGGATCAGCTCGACCTCCAGCTCACCGGCCAGGTACTGCCGGGCGAACTCCTTGTTCGCGCCGATGTAGGAGCCGGTGACCCGGGCGATCCGGCCGGCCGCGAGCAGCACCGCGAGCCCGGAGTCCAGCGCACCGCAGTTGTTGGACACCACCCGCAGGTCCGTCACACCGCGCTCGTACAGCGCGTCTATCAGGGCGTTCGGCACACCGCTCAGGCCGAAGCCGCCCACCGCGAGCGACGCCCCGCCGGGGACGTCCGCCACCGCTTCGGCGGCGGAGGCGACCACCTTGTCCATCCGTGCAGCCCCACCTCTCCGGAGTGCCGGCACCGTCCACCGCCCGGGCCGCGCGGGTCCGCGGGCCGTGGGCGCCGCACACCGGGGCCGGCGTCCTTCCGTAATTAGTCAGCGCACTGAGTATTTCAGCGAGCCGCCCCTCACGCTGCCACCGCTCCCGCGAGGCGTCAATACCCTGGGTTCCTCAGTGCAATGAAGGGGGGTGCCGATGTGCACGGTGGTCGACAAGGGAGGCGGCCGAGGGTGATGATGGTCAGTGCACAGACGAAAATCTTTCCCCGTAGCCGGGCCCGCGCGGCCCCGCTGCGCCGGTGACCGAGCGGAGGACCCCATGGCCGCGGTGGACCTGACGACCCACCCCGGGCACCTGGCCCGGCGCCTCCAGCAGGCGCACTACCTGCTGTGGACCGCCATGGTCTCCGAGGAGATCACCTCGCCGCAGTTCGCGGTGCTCAACACGCTGATGGCCGAGCCGGGGCTCGACCAGCGCACCGTGGGGGAGCGGGTGGGGCTCGACCGCTCCACCGTCGCCGAGGTCGTCAGCCGGCTCGACCGGCGCGGCCTGCTCGACAAGGTGCGCGACCCGGGCGACGGGCGCCGGTTCCTGCTCCGGCTCACGGACGACGGGGCCCGGGTGCACCGCAAGCTGACGGTGCGGACCGCGCGGATGAACGAGGTGTTCCTCGCCCCGCTCTCCGCCGCGGAGCGGGGGGTCTTCTTCGACCTGCTGCGGCGGGTCTCGGACGCGGCGGAGGGTTTGCGCAACCCGGCGGCCGCCCCGGCCCCGTAGGGCACGACCGGGATCAGCGCCGGCCCCGGACCTCCCCGGGGCACACCGCCCCGTGGCGGCACCCGCCGGGCCAGGCCGCCACCCGGGTGCCCGTGCTCGCCGAGTGCCGGATCGCGTCCAGGAGCCGATGCCGGCCGGCAGGGCCCCGGCGGACCGCTGTCCGGGCAGGCCCATGGGCCGCTGCCCGAGCCGGCTCAGGTGCGCGGCGGCGAGCCCAGGATCTCGGCGAGGTCGTAGCGCACCGGCTCCTCCAGCTGGGCGTAGGTGCAGCTCTCCGGCGTCCGGTCCGGGCGCCAGCGGCGGAAGCGGGCGGTGTGCCGGAAGCGCACCCCGTTCTCCATGTGGTCGTACGCCACCTCACAGACCCGCTCCGGGCGCAGCGGCACCCAGGACAGGTCCTTCCGGCCCGACCAGCGGCTCGGCGCGCCGGGCAGCCGCGCGCTCTCGTGCGCGGCCTCGTCCGCCCAGGACGCCCAGGGGTGGTCCTCGATCGACGCCATCAGCAGCGGCTGGAGCTCCTCGACCAGCTCGGCCCGCCGCCGCATGGAGAACGCCGCCGCCACCCCGACGTGCTGGAGGCGCCCCGCGTCGTCGTACAGCCCCAGCAGCAGCGAGCCCACCACCGGGCCGCTCTTGTGGTGCCGGTAGCCCGCCACCACGCAGTCCGCGGTGCGCTCGTGCTTGACCTTGAACATGACGCGCTCGTCCTGCCGGTAGCGCGAGTGAGGCGGCTTGGCGACGATCCCGTCCAGGCCCGCGCCCTCGTACTGCTCGAACCACCGCAGCGCGAGCGCCACGTCCCTGGTGGCGGGCGCCAGGTGCACCGGGGGCGTCACCCCCGCGAGGCACCGCGTCAGCCGGTCGTGCCGCTCGTCGAGCGGGGCGTCGAGCAGCGCCTCGTCGCCCAGCGCCAGCAGGTCGAACGCCACGAAGGACGCGGGGGTCCGCTCGGCGAGCATCCGCACCCGGGAGGCCGCGGGGTGGATGCGCTCCGAGAGCGCGTCGAAGTCGAGATGGCCCTCCCGGGCGACCACGATCTCGCCGTCCACCACGCACCGCTCGGGCAGCCGCCCGGCCAGCGCGTCCACCAGCTCGGGGAAGTACCGGGTGAGCGGCTTGCCGGTGCGGCTGCCCAGCTCGATCTCCGGCCCGTCGCGGAAGACGATGGTGCGGAACCCGTCCCACTTCGCCTCGTAGTGCATGTCCGGCGGGACGCTCGGCACCAGCTTGGCGAGCATCGGCTTCACGGGCGGCATCACCGGCAGCTCCATACCTGCTGATTCTGCGCCCCCGCGGCCGGATCGGCTCGCGCGGGCGGTGTCCCTTCGCGGGCGATATGCGCCGGGCGGCCGGGGCGCCTACCGTGGCGGCATGGGTGCGAGCGGCAAGGGCGCGGCGGTCGAGCTGGACGCGGGCGGGCGCACCGTACGGCTGTCCAGCCCCGACAAGGTGTACTTCCCGGAGCGCGGCTTCACCAAGCTGGACCTCGCCCTGTACTACCTGGCGGTCGGCGACGGCATCCTCCGGGCCCTGCTCGAACGGCCCACCACCCTGGAGCGCTACCCCGAGGGCGTGACGGGCGAGTCCTTCTTCCAGAAGCGCGCCCCCAAGAACCGGCCCGACTGGATCCCCACCGCCCACATCACCTTCCCCAGCGGCCGGTACGCCGACGAGATGTGCCCCACCGAGGTGGCCGCGGTGGTGTGGGCCGCCCAGTACGGCACCTTCACCTTCCACCCCTGGCCGGTGCGGCGCCGGGACACCGAGCACCCGGACGAGCTGCGGCTCGACCTCGACCCGCAGCCCGGCACCGACTTCGCCGACGCGGTGCGGGCCGCCCACCAGCTCCGTGCGGTCCTTCAGGAGCACGGGCTGCGCGGCTGGCCCAAGACCTCCGGCGGCCGGGGCCTGCACGTCTTCGTGCCGATCGAGCCGCGCTGGACCTTCACCCAGGTGCGCAGGGCCGCGATCGCCTGCGGGCGGGAGCTGGAGCGGCGGATGCCGGGACGGGTGACCACCGCCTGGTGGAAGGAGGAGCGCGGCGAGCGCATCTTCCTCGACTACAACCAGACCGCCCGGGACCGCACCATCGCCTCCGCCTACTCGGTGCGGCCGCGCCCGCGCGCCACCGTCTCCGCGCCGCTGCGCTGGGACGAGCTGGACTCCGTGGAGCCGGAGGACTTCGACCTGGCGACCATGCGGGACCGCTATGCCGCGCTCGGCGATGTGCACGCGGACATGGACGACCGGCGGTACGTGCTCGACGGGCTGCTGGAGCTGGCCCGCCGCGACGAGCGGGATCACGGGCTCGGGGACCTGCCGTACCCGCCCGAGCACCCCAAGGTGGCCGGTGAGCCCAAGCGGGTCCAGCCGAGCAGGGCCCGCCGCCGCGAGTGAGCTTCCGGCCACCGGCCGTGCGGCCGCGCCCGTAGGGGCGCGGGGAACTGCCCGCCCGGCCCCGCCGGCAGGTGGCCGGGCGGAAGAGACCGCACGGGGCGGGGCCCGGTGGCCCGCCGCAGGCGCGTCGTGGCTGGTCGCGCCCCCGCGGCGGAGCCTCCCCCCACTGCCTCAAGGGCGTGTGGGGTACCCCCGGGACAGAAGCCCCGGGGGTACCTGAGGCGCGGTGGCCCACCGGCGAGGTGCCGAGGAGCTACAGCTCCTTGATGCGGACGTCCCGGTAGGAGATCCGGTCGGCCGTGCTGTGCACCTGGAGGCCGACGTAGCCCTCCGCCCAGCGCCGTCCGTCCGTGCCGGGGTCGTCCGACCGCGGCGGCTCGAAGACCTGCCCGCCGTCGTTGTCGAACTCGTTGATCAGCTTGCCGTTGCGGTACACCTGGAAGTGCTGGTCGATCACGCGGATCTCGTAGTCGTTCCAGGTGCCCTTCGGAGTGACCATGGCCCCGGCGAGGCCGACCCGGTCGAAGCCGTACACCGAGCCGGTCTTGTACATGTCGCCCGTGGGGCTGTCCAGGATCTGGATCTCATGGCCGTACTCGATGGCCACCCACTCGGGACGCGTCTCCAGCGGGTTGTCGTGCACCTGCGGGAAGCGGACGAACACGCCGGCGTTGGCGTTGCCGGTGTCCGGGGCGTCGTCGCGCCACTGGAGCCTCAGCGAGAAGTTGCCGTACTTGCGCGCCGGGTACCAGAGCATGCCCAGACCGTTCGCCTGCTGGCTGGTGATCGAGCCGTCGTCGTTCAGCTTGAACGAGCCGCCGCCGACCTGCTCCCACCTGTCCAGCGACTGCTGGGTGCCGTCGAAGATCTTCCGGTAGCCGTCGGTCTGGCCGGGCCTGCCGATCCCGGACTGCTTCGCCGCCCTGTTGATCAGCCGGTACTCGCGCTGGTCGATCACACCGTCCTTCAGCAGCCGGTCGGTGACCGTCTTGACGTGCTTCAGGAACAGGGCCTGGGACGTCCACTCCTTCTCGTCCTCGATGAGTTCGTTGATCCGGCACCGGTTGTCGGTGACCCGGTTCGGGATGCCGGTGTCGACGGTGCCGACGAACACCGTCTCCCGTTCGTCGTACTCGGGGCACGGTGGCGCGGGCACCCCGCCGCCGGGTGCGACGGTGAAGGACGCCGTCTTCGCCTCGCTGGTGTTGCCCGCCTTGTCGGTGGCCCGGTACGCGACGCTGTGCGCGCCGGTACGGTCGACGACCACCGGGTCCGTGTAGGCGAGGTAGGGGCCGCCGTCGAGCGAGTACTCGACGGTGGCCACGCCCGAGCCGTCGTCGGTGGCGGTCACCGTCACCTTCGCGGTGTCGAGGTAGGCCCCGTCGGAGTTCTTCTCGCCGTCGACCTCCGCGGTCACCTCGGGCGGTGTGGTGTCGTCCGTGGGCGGTGCCACCACCGTGAACTCGGCGGACTTCTCGGCGGAGGCGTTGCCCGCCTTGTCGGTGGCCCGGTAGCGGACCTGGTGGTCGCCGGGGTCGTGCACCATCACCGGTGCGGTGTACGGCTGCCAGGCGCCGTCCGCACCGATCGCGTACTCGATGCCGTCGACGCCGGAGCCCGTGTCGGACGCCGTCACGGTCACCGTGGCCATGCCGACGTAGCCGCCGTTCGCGTCCTGCTCACCGGTGACGGTGGCCGAGGTGTCCGGTGGTGTGGTGTCGTCCGCCGGGGGCGGGGCCACGGTGAACTCGACGGACTTCTCCGCCGACACGTTGCCGGCCTTGTCGGTGGCCCGGTAGCGCACGGTGTGCTTCCCGGGCTGGTCGACCACCAGCGCCGTGGTGTACGGCTGCCAGGCGCCGTCCGCCTCCAGGGCGTACTCGACGGTGTCCACGCCGGAGCCCGCGTCGCCGGCGTCGACCGTCACGGTCGCGGAGCCCACGTACTCCCCGTCCTCGTTCTGCTGTCCGTCCACCTTCGCGGCCGTCTCCGGCGCCGTGGTGTCCTCACCGCCACCGCCGTCGGTGACGACGAGGGTGCCGGACATCGTGGTGTGCCCGGGCATCGAGCAGAAGTAGTGGTACGTGCCCGGGGTCAGCACCACCTCCTGGGTGTGCCTGCCACCCTCCGCGTCGGTGGGGCTGGCCATGATGTTGACGTGGACGTCGTTGTTGTACTGGGGGTTGGAGACGTCGAAGGTGAGGGTGTGCGGCATGCCGGTGGTGTTGCCGGTGGCCGCGCTGTTCTCGAAGACGATCGTCGCCGGGCCGGCCACCGCGGTCGCCGGCGCCGAGACGTACTTGGTGATGTCGTCGTTCGCGGTCCAGGTGAGGGTCTGGGCCGCGGCGGCGCCCGCGCCGGCCGGCTCGGCGGTGCGCCCGTAGGCGGCCGTCGAGCCGAGCCCGAGCACCATCGCGAGGCACGCCAGCAGCGTCAGCCACGGGTGCCGGCGGCGCGGGCCGCGCGCCGCGGGTGGCGCCACGGGTCTGTCCTTCCGTACGGTGCCTGTCATCACTGCGCCTTCCTTGCCAGGTCCTTCGGGGCCGGGGTGGCGGCGCCGCCGGTGTAGGTCACGTGCCACAGCGCCGAGTGCTCGTCCGAGGTGAAGAAGCCGCGGCCGTAGTCGAGCACATAGAGCGAGCCGTCCGGTGCGAACTCCCAGTCCATCAGGTTCGCGATACCGTCGTTGCCGGTCGGGATGATCTTCTTCAGGGACTCGGAGTGGACGGGCAGCCCGCCCTCGCCCATGGTCTTCGGGTCCATGAGCACCGCGTTGCGTGGCTGGGACTGGTCGTAGAAGTCACCCACGAACCACTTGCCGTCCCAGTACGCGGGCCAGGCGTTCGCGCCCGCGGTCCCCGCGTCGTAGCGGTAGACGGGGCCGTCCATGGTGGCCTGGCCGCCGCCCTTGAGCCACGGCAGCAGGTAGGTGGCCTCCTCCGGCTTGTACGACGGGATGCCGCTCGCGTCCCGCGGGTAGTCGGGGGCGCCGCCCTGCGGCGAGTACCAGATGTTGTTGGGGGTCATCGGCGGCAGGTTGACCAGGCCGTCGTTGTTCGGCGACTCGTTCTTCAGGTGGTCGCAGTCGTACCAGCCCAGCGGCTTGCTCGGGTCGGGCAGGTTGCGGTCGCGGTAGGGCTGCTTGTTGCCCATGCAGTACGGCCAGCCGCGGTTGCTCGCCTTCGTGATCACGGCGAACTGGTCGTACTTGGCCGGGCCCCAGGTGGTCGACGGGGCATTGGCGTCCGGGCCGACCCAGCCCGCGTAGAGGATGTCCGTCTTCTTGTCGACGTAGATCCGGGCGGGGTTGCGCACCCCCATGACGTAGATCTCGCCCCGGGTCTTGCCGCCGCCCTCGTCGGTCTCCTTGCCGGTGAACAGGTTGCCGTCCGGGATGGTGTACGTGCCGTCCGGCTCCGGGTGGATGCGGAGGATCTTGCCGTTGAGGTTGTTGGTGTTGCCGGCGGTGCGGCGCGCGTCGGCGAACGAGACGCCCTTGTAGTTGGGCTCCGGGTTGTTGCCGGAGTAGCCGTCGCTGAACCCCGACGAGTTGTTGTCCCCGACGGCGACGTAGAGGTTGCCCTTGGAGTCCCAGGTCATCCCGCCGCCCGAGTGACAGCAGCTGTGCGCCTGGGCGGGCCAGCTCAGCAGCACCTTCTCGCTGCTCAGGTCGATCTTGTCGGTGGCCTTGTCCAGCGTGAAGCGGGAGACCTGCCGGGTGTCCATCTGCGTCTCGCGGTTCAGCCCCGAGAACGGCGCGTAGTACACGTAGACCCAGCCGTTCTCCTCGAACTCCGGGTCGAGCTCGATGCCCAGCAGACCGTCCTCGATCTTGGTCAGCTCGTCGCCGCCGCCCTTGTTGCCGAAGACGTCCAGCTCCGCGGCCAGGGTGACCTTGCCGGTCTTCGGGTCGTAGACGTGGATCTGTCCCTTGCCGCGGCCGACGTTCGGGTCGTTCCAGTCGGTGATCACCGGCTGGGAGGCGTCCGCGCCGCCGCGGCCGATGTAGAACACCCGCCCGTCCGGGGCGATGGTCATGCCGTGCGGCTCGCCGATCTGGTCGTTCAGGCCCGGCTTGTTGGGCTTGGTGACCCGCTCGGCCTTGTAGTTCGAGGTGATGGTGGCCTTGCAGTCCGCGCGCACGAGCCGCGTCGTCCACAGCAGCGCGCCGCGCAGATGGGTACGGAAGTCGGCCTCGTCGAAGGACGAGGCGGTGCCGCCCATCGCGGTGTAGAAGGAGCGGCCGCCGGCGTAGTCACGGCACCAGGAGACCGGGTGGTCCCAGCCGTTCGCCGCGCTGCCCGGCCGGTACGTGGACTCGCGCACCCGCGCCACGGTGTGCACCGCGCCGGACGGGTTCTGCTGCCAGTCGAACCACTGGTCCGGGCGCTTCCACTCCATCGGGAGGTCCTTGGTGGCCGGGTTCACCCGGTCACCCACCTCGACCGTGGCCTTCTGCACCCCGGTGGGCGAGCCGGCGGCGGGCCGGGCTCCGATCAGGCCGGTGAACCAGTCGGAGTACGGTTCGGCACGGGCCGCGTCATGGATGCCGACGAACCCGCCACCCGCGTTCATGTACGCCTCGAGACCGGCCTCCTGCTCGGGGTCGAGCACATCGCCGCCGCCGGTGAGGAAGACGACGGCGTTGTACGAGCCCATCTTCCTGCCGTTGGTGAAGACGGCCGGGTCGTCGGTGGCCTGCACCTTGAACTGCTGGCCGGCCGGTCCCGTCTGGCCGATCCTCTCGATGGCCGCGATGCCGGCGTCCACCACCGGGGACTCGCCGCCCTCGGCGGCCGAGCCGTAGAACACCAGCACCTTGACGTTGGCGCCGCCGGGCGGCGACGGAAGGTCCATCTCGGCCGCCACCTCGGCCGGGTCCGTCCGTGCGGCGGCGGCCGGCCCCGACAGCACACCCGCCGCCAGCGCCCCGGCGGCCGCTGCCGCGGCCCACATGCGTCCCATGTGCCCCGGTCTTCTGCGTCTTGCTCTGCTCAACCCTGGTGCGGCTGAGGGCTTTTGATGCGGTATGAACCGCATGTCGTCACCCACCCCTCATCGGTCATAGCAACAGCGCCGATGAAGCTAGACCTCTTTTCATGGTTCGCCAATAGGTATCACCGCAATAGAACAAACTTTGTCCTGAGTGTGGATAAACGAAGATCCCGCGGTTACCGTGAAGCCGTCCCGGGGTCCTCGTGCGCCCCGTGAGTCTCCGTACCAGGAAGGGGAGTTCGGCGATGAACGACGCGACGGGCGAGGCACACGGCACGGCATCGGACAGGGCGCCGGGCACGGCGGACGACGGCACCCGCGACGGCACGGCGCATGACGCCACCCGCGACGGCACACCGGGCGCGGTCCGCGGCGGCGCGGCCGACCGGCGCGGCGGGCGGCCCCGGGCGCTGGGCAGACGGGCCTTCACCAGCCGCCTCCTCGCCGGCGGCGCCGCCGCGGCCTCGCTGGGCGCGGTCTCCGCCACCGCGGCCGCGCGCCCCGCCGCCGCGGCCCCCGTCACCCGGCCCGCCGCGACGGCCCCCGCGGGCGGCGAGGTGCGGCACATCAGGATGTACGCGGAGAAGCTGGCGGACGGCCGGATGGGCTACGGCCTGGAGAAGGGCAAGGCCACCGTGCCGGGCCCGCTGATCGAGCTCAACGAGGGCGACACCCTGCACATCGAGTTCGAGAACACCATGGACGTGGCGGCCAGCCTGCATGTGCACGGCATGGACTACGAGATCAGCAGCGACGGCACGGCGATGACGCACAGTGAGGTCGAGCCCGGCGGCACCCGCACCTACACCTGGCGCACCCACGCCCCCGGCCGCCGTGAGGACGGCACCTGGCGCGCCGGCACCGCGGGCTACTGGCACTACCACGATCACGTCGTCGGCACCGAGCACGGCACCGCCGGCATACGGGCCGGGCTGTACGGCCCGGTGATCGTCCGCAGGAAGGGCGACGTCCTGCCGGACAAGACCTACACGATCGTCTTCAACGACATGACGATCAACAACCTGGCCCCGGGTCCCGATCTGGAGGCCACCGTCGGCGAGCGGGTCGAGTTCGTCTCGATCACGCACGGCGAGTACTACCACACCTTCCACCTGCACGGGCACCGCTGGGCCGACAACCGCACCGGCCTGCTCACCGGCCCGGACGACCCCAGCCAGGTCGTCGACAACAAGATCGTGGGGCCCGGCGACTCCTTCGGCTTCCAGGTCGTCGCGGGCGAGGGCGTCGGCGCGGGCGCCTGGATGTACCACTGCCACGTGCAGAGCCACTCCGACCTGGGCATGGTGGGCAACTTCCTGGTCAGGAAGGCCGACGGCACCATCCCCGGCTATGAGGAGCACGAGCACTCCGGAGCGGGGGCGGCGCCGCCCGTGGACGGCATGACGCACCAGCACTGACCGCGCCCGCACGTGCGCCGTGCGGGCCGTGCGCTCCATGTCACCCGTGCGGATGACACACAAGGCGTCCACAGGGAGCGCTCTCTCGCGGGCCGGGACCGCGGCTAGGGTGGTCGAGACCATTCGTTCCACCACAGTCCCGGGAGCCCGAAGGTGAGCGATCCGACGACCGGCCCGCGTCCCACACTGGAGGCCGTGGCCGCACGGGCCGGGGTGTCCCGGGCCACGGTGTCCCGCGTCGTCAACGGCAGCACGGGCGTCCGCAAGTCGCTGGCGGAACGGGTCCGGCGCGCCGTCGAGGAGCTGGGCTACGTACCCAACCAGGCCGCGCGCAGCCTGGTCACCCGCCGCAACGACGCCATCGCGGTGGTCGTCGCGGAGCCGGAGACCCGGATCTTCGCCGACCCGTTCTTCGGGCTCCAGCTGCGCGGCATCAGCAAGGAGCTCACCGCCCACGACTCCCAGCTCGTGCTGCTGCTCACCGAGGGCCCCGACGACTACGCACGCGTGGGGCGCTACCTGTCCGGCGGCCACGTCGACGGCGCCCTCGCCTTCTCACTGCACCTGGACGACCCGCTGCCCGGCATCGTGCGCGGCACCGGGGTGCCCACCGTCTTCGGCGGCCGGCCCTACTGGTCGGACGACGGCCGGGGAGACATCCCGTACGTCGACTGCGACAACCGCGGCGGCGCCCGGGACGCCGTACGGTACCTGGTCGGGCTCGGCCGCACCCGGATCGCGCACATCACCGGGCCGCTGGACCAGACCTCCGCCGTCGACCGCCTGGACGGCTACCGCGAGGCCCTCGGGGACGCCGACCCGGGGCTCGTCGAGGAGAGCGACTTCACCGCGGCGGGCGGTGAGCGGGCCATGCGCGCCCTGCTCGACCGCTGCCCCGGCCTGGACGGCGTCTTCGCAGCCAACGACCTGTCCGCCGCCGGTGCCCTCCGGGTGCTGCGCGAGCACGGGCTGCGGGTGCCCGAGGACGTCGCCGTGGTCGGCTTCGACGACATGCTGCACGTCGCCGAGCAGACCGATCCGCCGCTGACCACCGTCCGTCAGGACATCGAGGAGATGGGGCGCCTGATGGCGCGCCTGCTGCTCCGGGGCCAGGGCCGGGTCCCCGGCCCCGCCACGGGCGGTGAGCCGGCCCCCGTCGTCACCCAGACGACCCTGGTCCGCCGAGCGTCGGCGTGACACCCGGCCCCTCGTCGGGGCGCCCCCCGTCCCGAAGGGGCGGGGGACGGGGATACCTCCCACGCCGGCAAGCCTGTGGGGGAGCGACCGGCCACGACGAGAGGGCGAGGCCCGGGGCACCTCCCACGCCCTTCGGGCAGCGGGGGACGTCCCAAGGGGGCAGTTTCCGTCGTGGCCGGGCCACCGGGCCGGGGGTGGGCTGCTCGCGCGGTTCCCCGCGCCCCTTCGGGGCGCGCCAGGGAAGGGGGGCGCGGTCCACATGAGGCGCGCCGTCGTGCGCGGTGCGAGACTCAGGGGAGAGCACCTCGGGAACCCCAAGGAGTGCACCATGCTCACCACCCGATTCGTCGACGGCGCCCCGAACTGGCTCGACCTCGCGACCCCGGACATGAGCGGCGCCCAGGTCTTCTACCGGGACCTCTTCGGCTGGGACTACCGCCTCGCGGGCCCCGACGCCGGCGGGTACGGCATGTTCCGGCTGAACGACAAGGTCGTCGCGGGCGGCATGACCGTCGACCCCGACCAGGGCCCGCCCGCCTGGAGCATCTTCTTCCAGAGCTCGGACGCGGACAGCACCGCCCAGGCGGCCGAGGACTCGGGCGGGTCCGTGCGCTTCAAGCCCATGGACGTCATGGACCAGGGCCGGATGGCGGTCCTCGCCGACCCCGCGGGCACCCCTTTCGGGGTGTGGCAGCCCGCCGCCAACAAGGGCCTGGACCTCGTGAACGAGAAGGGCGCGCTCTGCTGGACCGAGCTGTACACCCCGGACGTCGACGCGGCCACCGGATTCTTCGGCTCCGTGCTCGGCTGGACCACCGAGCAGGTGTCGTTCAGTGGCGGCACGTACACCATCGTCTCCCCGGCCGGCGGCGGGGAGGACTCGGGCTTCGGCGGCGTGGTGCCGCTCTCCGCCGACCCGCGCGCCTCCACGCCCTACTGGCTGCCCTACTTCGCGGTCCCGGACGCCGACGCGGCCCGCGGCAAGGTGCAGGAGCTGGGCGGCAGGGCCCTCGGCACCGCCGTCGACATCGAGGACGTGGGCCGGATCGCACAGCTCGCCGACCCCTACGGGGCCAGGTTCGCGGTGCTCACGCCCAGCGAGGCGTGACCGGACCGAGGGGCGGGCGGGCCGGGTGGTCAGAGCCGGGTGACCCCGTCGGCGGCCGCCACGAGGTCGCGGCGCGCCGGGCGCGGCGCCGTGGCATATCGGCTCGTGAGACCTACACTTGCGGTGCCGGAGGGCGTACACGGCGTCGGCGTTGATGAGTCGTTGATCCGTCGTTTTTCTCCGCACGGCACGATGCCGAGCCATGCAGATCGACAGCACCACGGGGGCAGATCTCGCCTGGCAGCAGCAGGCGCTCTGCGCACAGGTCGGCACCGACTTCTTCTTTCCCGAGCCGGGCAGTTCGGTGCGCGAGGCCAAACGGATATGCCAGTTGTGCCCGATGCGCGAGGCATGCCTGGAGTACGCGCTCACCCATGACGAACGGTTCGGCGTATGGGGCGGGCTCTCCGAGAAGGAACGGCTCGACCTGCGCCGCGACGCCCCGTCCTGAGTCCGGCAAAGCACGGGATCGTCGGTGCCGTCGGCTAGGTTCCGGGCATGGACTCCGTTTCCCTCCTCCGCCATCTGGACCGCGAGCTGGGCGCCTTCCGCAGCTGCCTGGGCGGCGACCTGTCGGCTCCCGTCCCCACCTGCGGCGACTGGACCCTGCACGACCTCGCCGAGCACCTGGGGAACTCCGGCCTGCGGGCTGCCGCCGCCGTGACCGAGGGACACTTCGGCTTGCGGCCACCGCCCGCGCCGCGCGACCCCCAGTTGCTGGTGCAGTGGTTCGACGAGGCGGCCGCGACGCTCCTCGACGCGCTCGACGCGGACCCGGCCACCCCCGCCTGGATCTTCCAGCCGCCGGGCGTCTCGGACCGCGGAGTCGGCTTCTGGCAGCGCAGGCGGGCGTTGGAGACGTTGATCCACCGGTGGGACGCGGAGCGCGCGCTGGGCGGTGCACGGCCGCTCGACCCGGAGTTGGCCGGCGAGGGCGTGGCCGAGGTGTTCGACACCCTCGCGCCCCGGCAGCTGGCCCGCGGCCGGGCGCGCCCGCCCCGGCACGCCCTCCGCCTCGATGCCACCGACACGGGGGCCACCTGGACCTACGGTCCCGGGGCTCCCGTCGCCGCGGTGGCGGCACCGGCCCAGGACCTGCTCCTGATGCTCTGGGGCCGCCGGCCCGCCACCGGCGCCACGTTCACCTGGAAGGGTGACCGCAAGGCAGCCCTCGCGGTACTGAACGGCCCCCTGACGGCCTGACCGCACCCCTTGTGCGGGGGGTCGGCCCCGGCTCTCCGGAAGGGGCGCGGGAACGGGGGCACCTCCCACGCCTCCAAGGCAGTGCGGGACGGCCGGTGGGTGGTGGCTCGCGCGGTTCCCCGCGCCCCTTTGCGTGCGCGCCCCTCACGCAGGGCTGGGCCCGCCCCGGCCTGCGTGAGGGGCGCGCACCCGACCCGCCTGGATGAGGCGCCGCCTCAGGCGTAGAGCTCCCGCATCCGCACCGAGAGGCAGGTCACCCCACCCTCCAGCTTCTCGAACTCGCTGATGTCCACGATCACCGGCTCGTGGCCGAGCTCGGCCAACAGCTCCGCGGTCTTCGGCGCGCTCGCCGCCATCAGCAGCTTGTTGCCGCCGAGCAGCACCACCTGGGAGCCGGTCTCCTCCGGCACCGGGAGGAAGCGGGGGAACAGGGACGGATGGTCCACCAGCGGCGCGTACCCGATGACCGTGCCGTCCGGCAGCGCGGTCAGCGCGGACTTCAGGTGCAGCACCTGGGCCACCGGCACCGCCACCACCCGCGCCCCGAGCGGTTCGAAGGCCGCCCTGAGCTGCTGGACGCCCGCGGCGTTGGTGCGCCCGCCGCGGCCCACGTAGACCGTGTCACCGATCTTCAGGACGTCACCGCCGTCCAGTGTGCCCGGCTCCCAGACCCAGTTGACCGAGGCACCGAGCCGGGCCACGGCCTGCTCCACGCCGACCGTCTCGGCGCGGCGGGCGCGGGCTCCGGGGCGGGTGATCAGGGCGACGTTGCGGAACAGCACCACGGTGTCCTCGATGAAGACCGAGTCGGGGCACTCCTCGGCCCGCTCGACCTCCACGGTCTCCCAGCCGTGTGAGCGCAGCGTGGCGGCATAGGTCTCCCACTGGTGGAGTGCGAGGCGCACATCCACGGGGGAGCGTTCCTTGCGGGTGAGGATGCCTTCGGCGAGGCGAGGGCCCGGGCGGCGGATCAAGACCTTCTGGGATGGCACGGCGCACATGATGCCTGCCGGATTCGGTCGGCAAAAGCCCCCTGGGGTGGGGGTTTGAGGGACGGAGGGTTCATCGGCTCCCCAATCGGGGGTGATCGGGGCAGGCCCGGCGGCCGCCGTGCCGTGCCGCACGGTGCCGACCGGCGGGGAGCGCGGCCGGCACAGGGAGCGGACCGAGGAGCTGACGGAACGCGGTGGCGCCGCCCCCGCGCTCCGGAAGGTGATCACGGAGGTCAGGGCGCTCGTGGTCGCGGCGGCCGCGGACACGAGCGGGGGCTGACCGGCCGCCGGTGCCGTCGGCGGGCGCCCCGCGTGCCGGGCGGTGCCCCGAACCAGCGGGCGCCCCGCGCACCGGGACGCGCCGGACCAGCCGGCGCGCCGCGCGTCAGCGGGTGCCCCGCGTCAGCAGGCGTCCCGCATTCAGCAGGCGTCCCGCATCAGCTCGGCCAGGTCGTGGTCCAGGTCGACGTGGCGTCCCTCCTCGCCAGGCCCGACCAGCGTGTACGTGCGCCGCAGGAAACGGCGCAGCTCGTGGCTGCGGACGTGGACGAGCGCGGTGCCCTCGGGAGCGTGGAACTCCAGGACGGTGCGGTCGTAGCCGTAGGGCCGGATGTGCACGTCGCCCTCGCCGGAGGCGTCCTCCATGCCGGTGGCGAGCAGGTCACGCGCGAAGGTCCAGCACACCTCGATGCCCTCCAGCGTCGCCGCGGCGGGAAAGGTCATACGGACGGCGAAAGGGTCACTCCGGTCATAGTGCAGCGTGGCGGAAAGGGTGGGCATGCGTGGCGCGGCGGCGACCAGGCGGGCCTCTACGGCTTGCTCGATGACGGTGGACATCGCCTGCTCCCTGATGACGGCTCTACGGCGTGAACGGTGACGGCTCGCGCGGTTCTTCGGTCGGACGGTCGGACGGCGGGGTTGTTGCCGGCACGGCACGCCCCCTATGGGAAGAGACGGCTGAACGGCCGGTTCCGTGCATGCTTTTTCGAGTGACCTCTGTCACCGGGTTCACGCCTGCCGCGGCCCATCCGGTTCCGGCCCGCCGGCGGACGCCGGGCAACGGGACGGAGAGCGCCGCGGCCGGACGCCGCGTCAGGCGGGCGGTGGCCGGTGGGCGTCGCGGTGGGCGGCGAGTTCGGGCGCGGTACGGGTGGCGGCGAACTCCGTGATGCGGTACGTGCACACGCCCGCACGCGCGAACGGGTCCGACGCCGCCAGCCGTTCGGCCGCCGCCCGGTCGGGCGCCACCGCGACGATCACCCCGCCGTCGTGGGGCTCCTTCTGGCCCGCGGCGAGGAAGTCCCCCGCGGCGAAGTGCTCGTCGAGCCAGGCCACGTGCCGGGGGACCACGGTCTCGACCGCCTCCGGCGCCGCGGCGTAGGTGAGCTCCAGGACGAACATGATCGAACCCTATCGGGGCCCGCCCCTCGGAGGAGCCCGGACACGCTCCGGGGCCCCGACCACACGGACCGCGACCCGGACCCGCGTCCCCGGACCCGCGCCCCCGGCCCCTCGCCCCCGTATCCTCGGACCACCATGGCCGAAACGACCCTCGTACCCGTCCCCGCCGGCTGGCCCGCCACCGAGGAGCACGCCAGGGCCGTCCAGGACGGGCTGCGCGGCCGTGTGGTGCTCGACGAGCCGGGCCCGCCGCCCGGCACCGGCCGGGTGACCGGCGTCGACGTCGCCTACGACGACGAGCGTGACGTCGTCGTGGCGGCGGCCGTGGTCCTGGACGCGGCCACGCTCGACGTCGTCGAGGAGGCCACCGCGGCGAGCCGGGTCCCCTTCCCGTACGTGCCCGGGCTGCTGGCCTTCCGCGAACTGCCCGCCGTGCTCGCCGCGCTCGGCTCGCTGGCCGGCGATCCCGGCCTGGTGGTGTGCGACGGGTACGGCAGGGCCCATCCGCGCCGCCTCGGGCTCGCCAGCCACCTCGGGGTGCTCACCGGCCTGCCCACCGCGGGGGTGGCCAAGAACCCGTTCACCTTCTCGTACGCCGACCCGCCCGCCGCACGGGGCTGCGGCGCACCGCTGCTGGACGGCGGCGAGACGGTGGGCCGCGCGCTGCGCACCCGGGACGGCGTCAGACCGGTCTTCGTCTCGGTCGGGCACCGCGTCGACCTGGACACCGCCTGCGCGCACACGCTCCACCTCACCCCCCGCTTCCGGCTCCCCGAGACCACCCGCCGCGCCGACGCCCTCTGCCGGCGGGCCCTGCGCGCGGCCACGGCGTAGCGGCGGCCGGGCGAACCGAACGCGCCGTCCCCGTTCCGCCGCCACCGGACCCCGCGCCCAGGACGGGCTCCACGCGCACACATGACCGGAAACTGAGCGCTTGCTTTCCCATGGGTTGTGCGCGCCGGGCCGCCTTCCTAACATCAGCGGTGTTACATCGGTTGTGTCACAGAGCTGGGGGCCCGATGGCGGCGGCAGGGACCGCGCAGGGCCCGGAGACGGCGGGGCTGGGCCCGCTCTCCGGGGTGCGGGTGGTGGAGCTGGCGGGCATCGGCCCCGGCCCGTTCGCCGCCATGCTCCTCGCCGACCTGGGCGCCGACGTGGTCCGCGTGGACCGCCCCGGCGGCGCGGACCTCGCCCTGGACCCCACCCACGACCTCACAGGCCGCGGCAAGCGCTCCGTGCTGATCGACCTCAAGACCCCGGGTGGCCCGGAGCAGGCGCTCGCCCTCGTGGCCCGCGCCGACCTCCTGATCGAGGGCTTCAGGCCCGGGGTCGCCGAGCGCCTGGGCATCGGCCCCGAGCCCTGTCTGACCCGCAACCCCCGGCTCGTGTACGGCCGGATGACCGGCTGGGGCCAGAGCGGCCCGCTCGCCGGCCGCGCCGGACACGACATCGCGTACATCGCGCGCACCGGCGTCCTCGGCATGATCGGCGCCGACGACGGCCCGCCGGCCGTCCCCGCGAACCTGCTCGGCGACTTCGCGGGCGGCTCGCTCTACCTCGTGGTCGGCCTCCTCGCCGCCCTGCACCACGCCCGGAGCACCGGGGCCGGGCAGGTCGTGGACGCCGCGATCGTGGACGGCGCCGCCCACCTGTCCACGATGATCCACGGCATGCTGGCCGCCGGTCTCTGGCAGGACCGGCGTGGCGCCAACCTGCTCGACGGCGGCTGCCCGTTCTACGGCTGCTACCGCACCGCGGACGGCGGCCACATGGCGGTGGGCGCGCTGGAGCGGCGGTTCTACGACGAGTTCGTGCGCCTGCTCGGCCTCGACGGCTCACTGCCCGACCGGGACGACCCGGCCGGCTGGGACGAGCTGCGGGCGGCCGTGGCGGCCCGCTTCGCCACCCGCACCCGCGCCGAGTGGACGGAGGTCTTCGCGGACTCCGACGCCTGCGTGGCGCCCGTCCTCTCGCTGCGGGAGGCGCCGGCCGACCCGCACCTCGCCGCCCGCGGCACCTTCACCCGGCACGCCGGCATCACCCAGCCGGCGCCCGCGCCCCGCTTCTCCGGCACCCCGGCGGCGGTGCGCTCCGCCCCCGCGCGCCCCGGCGCCGACACCGCCGGCGTGGCCCGCGACTGGGACGTGCCCGGCCTCACAGCCGCCCCCACCGCGGCACCATGACGGCATGACGACCACCCGCACCCGCCGGCCCCGGCCGGCAGAGCCAGGCACCGGCCTAAGGAGGCCCACACGATGACCGCGCCGACCGAAGCGTATGTGTACGAGGCGATCCGCACCCCCCGCGGGCGCGGCAAGGCCAACGGCGCGCTGCACGGCACCAAGCCGATCGACCTCGTGGTGGGCCTGATCCACGAGATGCGCGCCCGCTTCCCCGGCCTCGACCCGGCCGCGATCGACGACATCGTGCTCGGCGTCGTCAGCCCCGTCGGCGACCAGGGTTCCGACATCGCCCGGACCGCCGCCATCGCCGCCGGTCTCCCGGACACCGTCGCCGGTGTCCAGGAGAACCGCTTCTGCGCCTCGGGCCTGGAGGCCGTCAACCTGGCCGCGATGAAGGTCCGCTCCGGCTGGGAGGAGCTGGTGCTCGCGGGCGGCGTCGAGTCGATGTCGCGGGTGCCGATCGCCTCGGACGGCGGCGCCTGGTTCGCCGACCCGATGACCAACCTGGCCACCGGCTTCGTCCCGCAGGGCGTCGGCGCCGACCTGATCGCCACTCTGGAGGGCTTCTCGCGGCGCGACGTCGACGAGTACGCGGCGCTCTCCCAGGAGCGCGCGGCGGCGGCCTGGAAGGACGGCAGGTTCGAGAAGTCCGTGGTGCCCGTGCGGGACGCGAGCGGCCTGGTCGTCCTCGACCACGACGAGCACATGCGCCCCGGCACCACCGCCGACACCCTCGCCAGGCTGAAGCCGTCGTTCGCGGACATCGGCGAGCTGGGCGGCTTCGACGCGGTGGCCCTGCAGAAGTACCACTGGGTGGAGGCCATCGACCACGTCCACCACGCCGGCAACTCCTCCGGCATCGTGGACGGCGCCGCACTGGTGGCCGTCGGCTCCCGGGCGGCGGGGGAGCGGTACGGGCTCACACCCCGGGCCCGGATCGTCTCCGCGGCCGTCTCCGGATCCGAGCCCACCATCATGCTCACCGGACCCGCGCCCGCCACCCGCAAGGCGCTCGCGAAGGCCGGCCTGACGATCGACGACATCGACCTCGTCGAGATCAACGAGGCCTTCGCCGCGGTCGTGCTCCGCTACGTCAAGGAAATGGGGCTCTCGCTCGACCGGGTCAACGTGAACGGCGGGGCGATCGCCATGGGCCACCCGCTCGGCGCCACCGGCGCCATGATCCTCGGCACCCTCGTCGACGAACTGGAGCGCCGGGACGAGCGCTACGGCCTCGCCACCCTCTGCGTCGGCGGCGGCATGGGCGTCGCCACCGTCGTCGAGCGGCTGTGACCCGCCCGCCGCGCCCGCGCCGCCCCGAGCGGCGTTGCCCGCCCTCCCGCCCCACCCTCACGGAGAAAGCCAGATGAGCGAGTCCGCAGTGCCCGCAGAGCCGTCCCCGTCCGCGTCCGCCGAGCCCGGCGCGGACGGGGCCCACCCGACCATCCGCTGGGAGCAGGACGGGACCGGCGTCGTCACCCTGGTCCTGGACGACCCCGGGCAGTCCGCCAACACCATGAACGAGGCGTTCATCACCTCGCTCTCCGCCGTCGCCGACCGTCTTGAGGCCGAGCGGGAGAGCGTGCGCGGCATCGTGGTCACGTCCGCTAAGAAGACCTTCTTCGCCGGCGGCGACCTGCGCGACCTGATCGCGGTGCGCCCCGAGGACGCCCGGCTCGCCTTCGAGCGGAGCATGCGCGTCAAGCGCGACCTGCGCCGCATCGAGACGCTCGGCAAGCCGCTCGTCGCCGCGCTGAACGGCGCGGCACTCGGCGGCGGCTACGAGATCGCCCTCGCCTGCCACCACCGCATCGCCCTCGACGCCCCCGGCTCGCGGATCGGCCTGCCGGAGGTCACGCTCGGGCTGCTGCCCGCCGGCGGCGGCGTGGTGCGCACGGTACGGCTGCTCGGCATCGCCGACGCCCTGCTGAAGGTGCTGCTCCAGGGCACCCGGTACAGCCCCCGGCGGGCCCTGGACGCCGGGCTCGTCCACGAGGTCGCCGACAGCGGCGACGACATGCTCGCCCGGGCCCGCGCCTTCATCGACGCCCACCCCACCTCGCAGCAGCCCTGGGACGCCCCCGGGTACCGCATCCCCGGTGGCACCCCCGCACACCCCGAGTTCGCCGCGAACCTCCCGGCCTTCCCGGCCAACCTCCGCAAGCAGACCGGCGGCGCCCCCTACCCCGCGCCGCGGGCCATCCTGGCCGCGGCCGTGGAGGGCTCCCAGGTCGATTTCGAGACCGCCCAGGCCATCGAGGCCCGGTACTTCACCGGCCTGGTCACCGGGCAGACCGCGAAGAACATGATCCAGGCGTTCTTCTTCGACCTGCAGGCCGTCAACTCGGGCGCCAGCAGGCCGTCCGGCGTCGAGCCGCGCACGGTGCGCAGGGTCGGTGTGCTCGGCGCCGGCATGATGGGCGCCGGCATCGCCTACGCCTGCGCCCGCGTCGGCATCGACGTCGTCCTCAAGGACGTCGCCCCCGAGACCGCGGAGCGCGGCAAGGGGTACTCCGAGAAGCTGTGCGCCAAGGCCGTCGAGCGCGGCCGCACCACCCGGGAGAAGGCCGACGCGCTGCTCGCCCGGATCACCCCCACGGCCGACCCCCAGGACCTCGCCGGCTGCGACGCGGTGATCGAGGCGGTGTTCGAGGACCCGGCGCTCAAGCACAAGGTCTTCCAGGAGATCCAGGGCATCGTGGCCCCCGACGCGCTGCTCTGCTCCAACACCTCCACGCTGCCCATCAGCCTGCTCGCCGAGGGCGTGCAGCGGCCCGCCGACTTCATCGGACTGCACTTCTTCTCACCCGTCGACAAGATGCCGCTGGTCGAGATCATCAAGGGCGAGCGGACCGGCGAGACGGCGCTGGCCCGCGCGTTCGACCTGGTCCGGCAGATCGACAAGACCCCGATCGTGGTCCGCGACTCGCGCGGTTTCTTCACCTCACGGGTCATCGGGCAGTTCATCAACGAGGGCGTGGCGATGGTCGGCGAGGGCATCGAGCCCGCGTCCGTCGAGCAGGCCGCGGCGCAGGCCGGCTACCCCGCCAAGGTGCTGGCGCTGATGGACGAGCTCACCCTCACGCTGCCGCGCAGGATCCGCGACGAGTCACGGCGGGCCGTCGAGGAGGCCGGCGGCACGTGGCGGCCGCACCCGGCGGAGGCGGTCGTCGACCGGATGGTCGAGCAGTTCGGCCGCACCGGCCGCAGCGGGGGCGCGGGCTTCTACGACTACGAGGACGGCCGCCGCACCCGGCTCTGGCCCGGCCTGCGCGAGCACTTCACGCGCACCGGCGGCGACGCCCCCGAGGTGCCGTTCCGCGACATGCAGGAGCGGATGCTCTTCTCCGAGGCGCTGGACACCGTGCGGCTCCTTCAGGAGGGCGTGCTGAGCTCGGTGGCCGATGCGAACATCGGCTCGATCCTGGGGATCGGCTTCCCCGGCTGGACCGGCGGGGTGCTCCAGTACATCAACGGCTACGAGGGCGGCCCCGCGGGCTTCGTCTCCCGCGCCCGTGAACTCGCCGAGCGGTACGGTGAGCGCTTTGCGCCCCCGGCGCTGTTGGTCGAGAAGGCCGAGCGCGGGGAGACCTTCACCGACGCGCGCTGACCCCGCTGCCCCGCGCCTCTGCCGGGCTCCGCCCCGGTCCCCCGACAGGGGCGCGGGCCGTGTCGATGTGCGGCTCCACCGCGTGGACGAGATCAGCCACGACGATGCCGTCCGGTCGCCGCCGTCCCGAGGGGCTGCCGGGGCCGTCTCCGGACCACCGGCCGGCGGTGGGTTGCGCGCGCGGTCCTCCGCGCCCCTGCCAGGGGCGCAGCCCCGCCTTTGAGGGGCGCGGAGCCGTATCGCCGGGGCTCAGGTGTCCTTGAGCCACCGGCGGACCTCCTGGTGCAGCGACCGCTGAAACGCCGTCACCAGCGCCTGCACCACCAACGGCTGCACGTGGTCCGAGAGCGACCGCACCGCGGCGGCCCGCTCGGGATCCGTGCCGCCGTCCCGGCACGGGTCCCCCACCTCCGCCCGGAACAGCCGGGCCAGCTCGGCGGCCGCGGCCCGGCTGTGCTCCAGCAGTACGGTACGGGCCGCGAGGATCGTCTCGTGCGCGATCGGCACGTCCAGCAGCTGCACACCGAGGCCCAGCAGCCCCCGGTCCACCCGGAACGTCTCCTGCTCGTCGGCCCGCACGATCACGTCGAGCGCCGCCAGCCGCTCCAGGTCGCGCTCGGTGAGGGCGCGGCCCGCGCGGCGTTCCAGCTCCGCGCGTGACACCTCCTCGGCACCCTCCGGCGCCCAGGACGCCACCAGGGCGCGGTGGATCGCCAGGTCGTGCGCGCTGAGGTCGGCCGGCAGCCGCTCCAGATACCGCTCGATGGCGGCCAGTGTCATCCCCTGGTGCTGCAACTCCTCGATCAGCGCAAGCCGCGACAGGTGCTCCTGCCCGTACCTGCCGACCCTGCGCGGCCCTATCACCGGCGGCGGCAGCAGGCCGCGGGTGCTGTAGAAGCGCACGGTGCGCACGGTGACGCCCGCGCGGGCGGCCAGCTCGTCGACCGTCAGCGCCGGCTGCTGTGCCTCGGTGGTCACGACGGCCTGCCCTCCTTCCCGGCGCACGGCGACCGCTTCCGGCCGTTACCCGGCGATCCGGTGCAACAGTATTGCTGTCTCACTAGTAATGTGAATGCTCCATACAGGCCTCTGACCAGCATGTGAGAAGTCCCGCCGTGTGATCGACGCCACCTCGTGCGGCGCGGTCACCCGGGGAAGGCGCGCCGTCGGCCCGGCCATCCCCAGGGGTGCCACGCCATGTCAGGCGCGTCGTGCGGAGGTGCCACGGACCGTGGCACACCCCCACACGGACGATCTCCGGCGCACCAGAAAGTGACAGTCCCCCTTGAGCGAGAAGCCCGAAGACCCCGGGAGCAAGGCGAACCCCGCAAGCTCCGGGGACATGGCAGCAGCGGCCACCCGTACCGAGGCGGCCCGCAGACCCGGGGACGCGGGCGACGCGGGCTACAGCAAGGACCTCAAGGCCCGCCATGTGAACATGATCGCCATCGGCGGAGCGATCGGCACCGGGCTCTTCCTCGGGGCCGGCGGCCGCCTGCACTCGGCGGGACCCGCGCTCGCCCTCGCCTACCTCGTCTGCGGGGTCTTCGCCTTCTGCGTGGTGCGGGCCCTGGGCGAGCTGGTCCTCTACCGCCCCTCGTCGGGCTCCTTCGTGTCGTACGCGCGGGAGTTCCTCGGCGAGAAGGGCGCCTACGTCGCCGGGTGGATGTACTTCCTCAACTGGTCCACCACCGGCGTCGCCGACATCACCGCGATCGCGCTCTACACCCACTACTGGGCCGTCTTCACCCCCGTGCCGCAGTGGCTGCTGGCGCTGATCGCGCTGGCCGTGGTGCTCACGGTCAACCTGATCTCGGTGCGGATCTTCGGCGAGATGGAGTTCTGGTTCGCGATCATCAAGGTGGCGGCGCTGGTGGGCTTCATGCTCATCGGCATCTTCCTGCTGATCTCGCGGCACCAGGTGGACGGCAGGGCGCCCGGCCTCGGCGTGATCACCCAGCACGGCGGCCTGCTGCCGAACGGCCTGATGCCCGCGGTCATCGTGATGCAGGGCGTGGTCTTCGCGTACGCGTCGCTGGAACTGGTCGGTGTGGCCGCGGGCGAGACCGCCGAGCCGCACAAGGTCGTGCCGCGCGCCGTGAACTCGATCATGTGGCGGGTGGGCCTCTTCTACGTCGGCTCGGTGGTGCTGCTGGCCCTGCTGCTGCCCGGCACGCTGTACTCGGCCGACGAGAGCCCCTTCGTGACGGTGCTCTCGAAGATCGGCATCCCGGCCGCGGGCGATGTGATGAACCTGGTCGTGCTCACCGCCGCCATGTCCAGCCTGAACTCCGGCCTGTACTCGACCGGCCGCATCCTGCGGTCCATGGCGAGCGCCGGTTCCGCGCCGCGGGCCACGGCCCGGATGAACCGCAGCCAGGTGCCCTACGGCGGCATCATGCTCACCTGCGCGGTGTGCGTGGCGGGCGTCGGGCTGAACTACCTGGTGCCGGCCGACGCCTTCGAGATCGTCCTGAACATCGCCTCGCTCGGCATCATCAGCACCTGGGTGATCATCATGGTGTGCCACCTCGCCTTTGTGCGGCGCGCCAAGGAGGGGCTGCTGGAGCGGCCGCACTTCCGCCTGCCCGGCAACCCCGTCACCGAGATCGTCACCATCGCCTTCCTGATCTCCGTCCTCGTCCTGATGGGCAAGGACCCGGAGGTGGGGCGCAAGACGCTCTACCTGATCCCGTTCGTCGCGGTGGCCCTCGTGGTCGGCTGGTACGGCGTGCGGAAGAGGGTCGCCGAGACGGCGGCCGGCGGGCCACGCGACGGCGGCCCCGGCGGGGGGCCGGGCGGTGGTACCGGTGGTGGTCCGGGAGGTGGCCCCGGTGGTGGGCCGGGTGGCGGTGCCGGTGGCGACGGGGACGGCGGTACGGGGGACGGCCCGAAGGGGTCCTGAGCCGTCCGGTCAGGGCCGAAGGGAGTTCTGAGCCGTCCCGGTCACGTCCCGAAGCGGTACTGAGCTTCCCGCGGCACGCGGCCCGCGGCACCGCGGGCAGGGGCTCCGGCACCGCGCCGGAGCCCCTGCCCGCCGTCGCCGCCGGGGCGTCGCCGCCGTACGCGGCCACCGCTTCGGGGCCGTGCGCGGCCGTGCGCATACTGGAGTGAGGACGGACGATTCCGACGGCAGCCGCGGCCCGCGCCGCCCCCGCGCTCCGGGGGCTCCGGGACCCAGTTCCCGGCGGCCGGGCCCGGCGGGAGCGCACGATGTCCGGGCACGAGCACCAGCACGAACACGCGCGGCCGGGCGGGGCCGCACCGGCACGGGAACACGCCGGGGCCGGGCCACCGCAGGGCCCGGCGGGGACGCCGCGGCCCATGCCCCCGCCACCCGGCGGCATCCTCTGGGAGACCCTCGGTGACATCCGCACCGTGCTCTCCCTGCCCGCCGCCTTCACCCTCCAGGTGGCGCACCCGGCGGTGGGCGCGGGGGTCGACGACCACTCGGCGTTCCGCAGGGACCCCTGGGGCCGGAGCGAGCGGTCGTTGCGCTCCATGCTGACGTGGGTGTACGGCGGGGCGGCGGCCGCCGAGGAGGGCCGCAGGCTCCGCAGGGTGCACGAGGACATCCGCGGCACGGACGCCCACGGCCGCCCCTACCATGCGCTGGACCCCGGCACCTACGCATGGGTGCACGCGACCGGGTTCCCCGTCGCCCGGCACAGCCGCGGCTACCTGAGCCGCCGTCCGTTCACCGGCGCCGAGGAGGACCGGCTGTACGCGGAGTGGCGGCAGGTGGGCCGGGTGCTCGGCGTCCGGGAGCAGGACATGCCGCCGAGCGTCGCCGAGTTCTGGCCCTACTACCGCAGGGTGGTGCGGGAGGAACTGGAGATGACGGCGGTGGCCGCGGAACTCGTCGACGTCCATGCCCCGGTGCCGCCCCCGGACGGCGGGCCGCGGGCCCTGCGGTGGGCGCTGCGCGCCCTGTGGCCGGTCGTGTGGCCTCCCATGGCCCGCTTCCGGCGCTTCCTCACCGTCGGCCTGATGCCACCGGACGCCCGCGAGGCCCTCGGCCTCCCCTGGACGCCCCGCCAGGAACGCCGCCTCCGCCACCTGGGCCGCACCGCAGCCACCCTCGTCCCCCTCCTTCCCGTCCACCTCCGCTACCTCCCCCAGGCCCGCCGCGCCATCGAGGAAGACCGCGCGGCCCGGCGACACGCCTCGTGAGAAGACCCACCCGCCCGGTGAGGGGCGGGTGGGTGGGAGGACCCGGCCGAAGGCCGGACACGCCCGACGGCCTTGGGCCCCGGTCCCGGGGAGCCGCAGGCTCGGGCGTTCCGTGGGCTCAGAGGCGGGACGCCGCGTGGGCCCGCGCGATGGCGGGCCACGACTTGGGCTGCGGAACGCTCCGCGACCCCCCGAACCCCAGGGCCCGCACCGCGGTCGCGGCAGGCCTTGCCGGCTGGTACAGCCAGGTGTCGAAGAGCTCGGCGAGCGGCTTCCCGGACACCCGCTCGGCATACGTCACGAAGTCGCCGACCTTGGCGTTGCCGTACGCGTGCTGCTGCGGCCACCCCTTGAGTATCGCGAAGAAGTCGTCGTCGCCCACGGCGTTCCGCAGCGCCTGCAGTGCCAGCGCGCCCCGGTCGTAGACCGCGTCGTCGAACACGTGGTCGGCGCCGGGGTCTCCGGGGGCCACGGTCCAGAACGGGTCGTCCGCCGGGTGCTGCGCGTACACGTAGTCCGCCAGTTCCTGAGCCGTCCCCTCACCCTCCTTCTCCGACCAGAGCCATTCGGCGTACGAGGCGAACCCCTCGTTCAGCCATATGTCCTTCCACCCGTCGACCGAGACGCTGTCACCGGTCCACTGGTGCGCCAGCTCGTGCACGACCACGGAGACGTTGGACCCCTTGGTGAAGAACCTGGGGCTGTAGAACGGCCGTGTCTGCGTCTCCAGGGCGAAGCCGCTGGAGACATCGGGGACGTAGCCGCCGACCGCGTTGAAGGGGTAGGGGCCGAAGACGCCCTCCAGGAACTCCACGGCCTCGGTGGTCCGCTCCACGGAGGCCTGCGCCGCGGCCTTCGTGGCCGCGTCCAGGTCCTTGCTGTAGGCGTTGACCACCGGCAGCCCGTCCGCGGTGGTGCCGGTCGTGATGTCGAACTTCCCGATCGCGAGGGTCGCCAGGTAGGTGGCCTGGGGCTGGTCGGAGCGCCAGTTGTAGCGGGTCCAGCCGAGCTGGGACGTCGTCGAGGTGAGCACACCGTTGGAGATCGCCTGGGTGCCGTCGGGCACCGCCACCGACACGTCGTAGGTGGCCTTGTCGCGCGGGTGGTCGTTGGACGGGAACCACCACGCGGCCGACTCCGGCTCGTTGGCCGCGACAGCCCCGTCCGGAGTGCGGTCCCAGGAGGTGAAGCCGAAGAGCCGCACCTCGGACGGCTTGCCCGAGTACCGCACGACGACCGTGATCGGGGTGCCCTTCGGCAGCCCGGCGGCCGGTGTGATCTGCAGTTCCTCCTCGCCGGATGTGGCGAAGGAGGCCTTGATGCCGTTGACGCGCACCTCGCTGACCTTCAGGCCGAAGTCGAGGTCGAAGCGGGACAGGTCCTGCGTGGTGGTGGCGAGGATCGTCGCGGTGCCCTGCAGCAGGTCCGTCTCCGGCTGGTACTTCAGCCGGAGGTCGTAGTGCGAGACGTCGTAACCGCCGTTGCCGTAGGCCGGGAAGTAGGGGTCGCCGATACCCGGGGCGCCGGGTGTGTAATCGGCGGCCGACGCCGGGATCGCCAGCATCAGGGAGGCCGCGAGAGCACCCGGGACGATGAGTCTGCGGTACACGAGAGCTCCAAGTCGTAGGAGTGTGGGGTCAGTTGAACCCGACCTTATTGAGCCCTGAACCACTGGCCATGTCCATGGCCCCACACGTCACAAGCCCGCCATACCCCCGACACGCACCACACCGCTGGCGCCGGCCCGCCCCCGGCCCACTCAGGGGCGCGGGGAACTGCGCGCCAAGCCACAGCGCGACCGTCGGATCGCCACCGTCCGAAACGGGCTGTCTCTGTCGCATCCGGGCCGCCCGGGGCGGCCCCCGGCCCCGGCCGCCACCGTCTGAAGGGTGCCTGCCCCCGGGGTGACCGCTGGTGCCGGTCCGCCCCGGCCCACTCAGGGGCGCGGGGGACTGCGCGCCAAGCCACGACGCGACCGTCGGATCGCCACCGTCCGAAACGGGCTGTCTCTGTCGCATCCGGGCCGCCCGGGGCGGCCCCCGGCCCCGGCCGCCACCGTCTGAAGGGTGCCTGCCCCCGGGGTGACCGCTGGTGCCGGTCCGCCCCGGCCCACTCAGGGGCGCGGGGGACTGCGCGCCAAGCCACGACGCGACCGTCGGATCGCCACCGTCCGAAACGGGCTGTCTCTGTCGCATCCGGGCCGCCCGGGGCGGCCCCCGGCCCCCGGCCGCCACCGGCCCCGAAGCCCCCGCCCCCCGCGGCCCCGCCCCCCGCCGCCACCAGCCCCGCCGCCCCCAGCCCCACCGCACACGAAAAACCGGGCGGAACCACTCCGCCCCCCTCGCTAGGATCGACCCCTGATGACTGCCACCCTCGTCGCCAAGGATCTCGCCGCGGGCCACGGCGACCGCTCCCTCTTCTCCGGGCTCGACCTCGTCGTCGCCCCGGGCGATGTGATCGGCCTGGTCGGCGCCAACGGCGCCGGTAAATCCACCCTGCTGCGCCTGCTCGCCGGCCTGGACACCCCCGAGCAGGGCGAGCTGCGCCTGTCGCCACCCACCGCCACCGTGGGCCACCTGCCCCAGGAGCCGGACCGCCGCCCCGGCGAGAGCGTGCGCGCCTTCCTCGCCCGCCGCACCGGCGTGGCCGAGGCGCAGCACGCCATGGACGCCGCCACGGACGCCCTGGTCGCCGGCGCGCCGGGCGCCGACGACGCCTACGCGACCGCCCTGGAGCGCTGGCTCGGCCTCGGCGGCGCCGACCTCGACGAGCGCGCCGAGGAGACCGCGGACGCGCTCGGCCTGGGAGTCGGGCTCGACCAGCCGATGACGTCGCTCTCGGGCGGGCAGGCCGCCCGCGCCTCGCTGGCCTCACTGCTGCTCTCCCGTTATGACGTCTTCCTGCTCGACGAGCCCACGAACGACCTGGACCTGGACGGCCTCGAGCGCCTGGAGCGGTTCGTCGGCGGCCTGCGCGCGGGGACGGTCCTCGTCAGCCACGACCGCGAGTTCCTCACCCGCACCGTCACCAAGGTCCTGGAGCTCGACCTCGCCCAGCACCAGATCAACCTCTACGGCGGCGGCTACGCGGCCTACCTGGAGGAACGCGAGACGGCCCGCCGGCACGCCCGCGAGGAGTTCGAGGAGTACGCGGGGAAGAAGGCCGCCCTGGAGAGCCGGGCCCGGACGCAGCGGGCCTGGATGGACAAGGGCGTCAAGAACGCCCGCCGCAAGGCGCCGGACAACGACAAGATCGGCCGGAAGTTCCGTACCGAGTCCAGCGAGAAACAGGCCGCCAAGGCCCGTCAGACGCAGCGCCTCATCGAGCGGCTCGACGTCGTCGAGGAGCCCCGCAAGGAGTGGGAGCTGCGCATGGAGATCGCGGCGGCGCCCCGCTCCGGGAACGTGGTCGCGACGCTGCGGGACGCACAGGTGCGCCGCGGCGACTTCGTCCTCGGTCCCGCGACGCTCCAGGTCGACTGGGCCGACCGGATCGCCATCACCGGCGCCAACGGCGCGGGCAAGTCCACCCTCCTCGGCGCGCTGCTGGGCCGCGTGCCGCTGGCCGCGGGGCACGCGGCACTGGGCTCCGGCGTGGTGGTCGGCGAGGTGGACCAGGCACGGGCGCTGTTCCACGGTCCCGAGGGACTGCTGGACGCCTTCCGTGCCGCGGTGCCCGACATGGATCCGGCGGACGCGCGCACCCTGCTCGCCAAGTTCGGGCTGAAGGCCGACCATGTGCTGCGCCCGGCCGCCACTCTCTCCCCGGGCGAGCGCACC
This sequence comes from Streptomyces sp. DSM 116793, assembly GCF_057320905.1. Taxonomy (NCBI): domain Bacteria; kingdom Bacillati; phylum Actinomycetota; class Actinomycetes; order Kitasatosporales; family Streptomycetaceae; genus Streptomyces; species Streptomyces sp. DSM 116793. The sequence continues at coordinate 8,253,958 of NZ_CM170494.1, forward strand.
CGCGCGGCCCTCGCGCTCCTCCAGGGCCGCGGCGTCAACCTCCTCGTCCTGGACGAGCCCACCAACCACCTCGACCTGCCGGCCATCGAGCAGCTGGAGTCCGCCCTCGCGGGCTACCGGGGCACGCTGCTGCTGGTCACCCACGACCGCCGCATGCTGGACGCGGTGCACACCACCCGCCGCATCGACGTGACCGCCGGGAGGCTCACCGAACTCTGACCCCTCGGCCCACCGGGTTCACCGGCCCGGAACACGGGAGCCGGCACAGCCCCCGACCGAGCGCACAAGCCCCAGCGGGCCCGCAGGAGGGCTCGCCGACCGCACAAGCCTCGACCGGGCGACAAGCCTCCCGAGCACACAGGCCTCCGCCGGGGCCGGCACGGATCTCCGCCGAACCCGGCGCGGCACTCGTCCCGGCGGCGGCGCGGAGACCGCGTACGGCCCCGCACCGCCCGCCCGCGTCCTACCGCCTGGGATCCACCAGGCCGGCGCGCCGCAGCGCGTCGGCCATCGCGCTGTTGGCCGGGGCCGGCGCTCCCTGCCGGCCGCGGCCCTGCTGACCGCCCTGGCGGCCACCGCCCTGCTGACCCCCCTGGCGGCCACCGCCCTGGCGGCCGGGGCTCTGCCGGCCGCCGCCCTGCCGGTTGCCCTGGCCGCGGCCCCGCCCGCCGCCGGATGCGGACGCCCCGGCGCCCGCCTCGTCGTCCAGCCGGAGCGTCAGCGAGATCCGCTTGCGCGGGATGTCGACGTCGAGCACCTTCACCCGCACGATGTCGCCGGGCTTGACGACGTCCCGCGGGTCCTTCACAAACGTCTTGGACATCGCGGAGACGTGCACCAGGCCGTCCTGGTGCACGCCGACGTCCACGAACGCGCCGAACGCCGCGACATTGGTGACGACCCCCTCCAGGACCATGCCCGGCGCCAGGTCGGAGATCTTCTCGACGCCCTCCTTGAACGTGGCCGTCCGGAAGGCCGGACGGGGGTCGCGCCCCGGCTTCTCCAGCTCGCGGAGGATGTCCGTGACGGTCGGCAGGCCGAAGGTGTCGTCCACGAACTCGTCCGGCCTGAGCGAGCGCAGCGTGCCCGTGTCGCCGATCAGCGCGGCGACGTCGCCGCCGGTCTTCTGCGCCATGCGGCGCACCACCGGGTACGCCTCGGGGTGCACGCTGGACGCGTCCAGCGGGTCGTCGCCGCCGCGGATGCGCAGGAAGCCCGCGCACTGCTCGTACGCCTTGGGGCCGAGCCGCGCGACCTCCTTGAGGGCGGTGCGGGAGCGGAACGGGCCGTGCGTGTCGCGGTGCGCCACGATGTTCTCCGCGAGGCCGCTGCCGATGCCCGAGACACGGGCCAGGAGCGGAGCCGAGGCGGTGTTCACATCCACCCCCACGCCGTTCACGCAGTCCTCCACGACCGCGTCCAGCGAGTGCGACAGCTTCACCTCCGACAGGTCGTGCTGGTACTGGCCCACGCCGATCGACTTGGGGTCGATCTTCACCAGCTCCGCCAGCGGGTCCTGGAGCCGGCGCGCGATGGACACCGCGCCGCGCAGCGACACGTCCAGCTCCGGCAGCTCCTGCGAGGCGAACGCCGAGGCCGAGTACACCGAGGCGCCCGCCTCCGACACCATCACCTTGGTCAGCTTCAGCTCCGGGTGACGGGCGATCAGGTCACCGGCGAGTTTGTCCGTCTCGCGGGAGGCCGTGCCGTTGCCGATCGCGACCAGCTCGACGGCGTGCTCCTTCGCGAGCCGGGCCAGCTTGGCGATGGCCTCGTCCCACCTGTTCTGCGGGACGTGCGGGTGGATGACGTCGGTGGCGACCACCTTGCCGGTGGCGTCCACCACGGCCACCTTCACGCCGGTGCGGAAGCCGGGGTCGAGACCGAGCGTGGCGCGCGTGCCCGCGGGCGCGGCGAGCAGCAGGTCGCGGAGGTTCGCCGCGAACACCCGCACGGCCTCGTCCTCGGCGGCGGTGCGCAACCGCAGCCGCAGGTCGAGGCCGAGGCGCACCAGGATGCGGGTCCGCCAGGCCCAGCGGACCGTCTCCTGGAGCCACTTGTCCCCGGGCCGGCCGCGCTCCGCGATGCCGAACCGGGAGGCGATGAGGGGCTCGTACGAGGACGTGGCGGTGGTCCCGGAGGCGGCCGCGTCGCCCGCCTCCGCCGGCTCCTCGGGCTCCATGACGAGATCGAGGATCTCCTCCTTCTCGCCGCGCAGCATCGCCAGGATCCGGTGCGAGGGCAGCTCGGTGAACGGCTCGGCGAAGTCGAAGTAGTCGGAGAACTTGGCGCCCGCCTCCTCCTTGCCCTCCCGCACCCGGGCGGCCAGCCGCCCGCGTGTCCACATCCGCTCCCGCAGCTCGCCGATCAGGTCGGCGTCCTCCGAGAACCGCTCGGCGAGGATCGCCCGGGCGCCCTCCAGGGCGGCCGCCGGGTCGGGCACGCCCTTCTCCTCGTCGACGAAGGCCGCGGCGGCGGCCAGTGGCTCCACCGACGGGTCGCCGAGCAGGCCGTCCGCGAGGGGTTCCAGGCCCGCCTCACGGGCGATCTGCGCCTTCGTGCGCCGCTTGGGCTTGAACGGCAGGTAGATGTCCTCCAGGCGGGCCTTGGTGTCCGCAGCGCGGATCCGGGCCTCCAGCTCCTCCGTGAGCTTGCCCTGCTCGCGCACCGAGTCGAGGATCGCGGTGCGGCGCTCCTCCAGCTCCCGCAGATAGCGCAGCCGCTCCTCGACGGTGCGCAGCTGCGCGTCGTCGAGCATCTCGGTCGCCTCTTTGCGGTAGCGGGCGATGAAGGGCACCGTCGAACCGCCGTCGAGCAGCTCGACGGCCGCCTTCACCTGCCGCTCCCGTACGCCGAGCTCCTCGGCGATCCTGCCTTCGATGGACCCTACCTGGGGTGCCGCGGGTGTCGTCACGATCCCGTACCGCCTTATCCACTGAGGTTGCGCGGCAATTGTGGCAGGCGGCACCGACAGCCCGGGCCCAGGGCCTGTCTGACAATTCGCGTCGCGGGCCCGGTGGAATGGTCGGACAGGCCCCCTGGGGCGCTCCGCGTATCGTGCGCGACCCGGTCAGCGGGCGGTGGCGTCAGATGCGTCGCGCCCGGCCGGCGCGGCCCGCACCGGACAGACCGCCCAGCAGACGGGCGATCGCGCGGAACGGCAAGGTCACCACCGTCGCGATGGCGGCGCCGATCTGGTGCAGTACATCGGTAATGGCACGCAGCACGGGACATCCCCTTCCGTCGTGGTTCCGCCGTGGTCCCTCGCTGGACCCGGCGCGGCTCCGTTCGTGGGTCCAAAGCGGTGCGCACGGTTCTGTGGCGCATCCGAGCGGACCCGGCGTGGCCTCGGCCACGCCTCGCCGGGGTCAACGCGACCCGGGCCGGAGGGGATTCGGGTACCTCAGTTCCGGCCGAGCATGCCTTCGGGGAACGCCCCGGCGGCGAGCGCCGGCATCAGGAAACCGGTGGCGAGTTCGGTGAGGAGTTCGACTCCCGCCGCACCCAGCCGCTCGTAGGGCCCGCGGTCCCGGTGGCCTCCAGCCGCCGCAGCGCCTCTCGCACGGTCGGCGTGACAGCCGTCTGTCTCGGCTTCGAGGCGCCGCCGCAACTCGGTGTCCTCGGCCGTCAGCCCGTCGCCGGGGCCGAGCAGCCCCCGCTCCCGCAGCCGCCCGGCCGCCGCGTCCCACTCGGCCCGGCTCCAGCCCCGGGTGCGCGGCACCCAGGCGGGCGACATGCCCTTGCCGGTGGCCGTGTTGACAGCGACACCCGGCGCGCTCGGGCAGCGGGGTCGGGCTCATGGGCCGTCATATCACCGGCCGGCTGGTATGCGGGCGAGTGACCCCTGCCGCCGTGGCCCGCGGGTGGCGGTCCGGGTGCGTTGTGGCCCAGGCCCGGCCGCGTGGGGCGCCGACCCGCCCAGTCGCGTGGGGCGCCGCATCGCCCGACCGTGTGTGGTACCGGCCAGGCGGGGACCCGCCCGGCCGTGCCCTGCCTACCGCCCCGGCCGCCAGGGGAACCGCGGCGGCCTGCGTTCCAGGAAAGCCGCCACCCCCTCCGCCGTCTCCCCGCTGGCCCGGGCCTCCTCGGTCCAGTGGGCGGCGCGCTCCGTGCGCCCTGCGATGAACTCCTTGGCCGCGGTCTGGGTCAGTCGCGACCGCGACGCCAGGATCCGGGTGAACTCCGCGACCCGTGCGTCCAGCCCTCCGTCCGGCAGCACCTCGTCCACCAGGCCGGTACGCAGCGCGTGCGCCGCGTCGATCAGTTCCCCCGAGAGAAGCAGGTACTTGGCGGTGGCGGGGCCGACGAGCGCGACCAAACGGCCGGTGGTGGAGGCCGGGTAGACCACGCCGAGCCGGGCCGGCGTGACGCCGAAGAGCGCGTTCTCGTCCGCGAACCGCAGATCGCAGGCCGCCGCGAGCTGACAGCCGCCGCCCACGCAGTGGCCGCGCACCGCTGCCAGCGTCGGCCGGGGGAACGCCACGAGGGCCTCCTCGGCGAGCACCGCCAACCGCTCGGGACCCACGGCGTCCCGCGCCGCGGACTCCGGGCGGGCGGCCGCCCGCAGCGACCCGATGTCGGCGCCCGCGCAGAAGGTGCCGCCCGCGCCGGTGAGCACCAGGACCCGCACTTCCGGGTCGGCGGCCAGCTTGTCCAGCAGGGGCGGCAGTGCCTGCCACATGTCCGGTGTCATGGCGTTCCGCCTGGCCGGATGGTGGATGACGACGGTGGCCACACCGGCGTCGACGCTGTGCAGTAGCCGCGGCTCCATGCCGGGATGCTACCGGCAGCCCGCCCCGCACCCAGATGTCGTCACAGAGCGTGACCAATTCCCGTACAACCCGAAAAAGACCGTAAGCGGATGAAAGGTGGGCAGGACCGGTCGCTGCGCCGTCCCCGCCAGGCGCCGGCGATCGATTCCCGTCGATACACGCCGACTTCTGTGCAGTCATTCCTGTCGGCGCCCCGGATTCTCAACACTCGGCATGTGCTGACAACCGAGCGTGAGGACGGCGACCTGACCATGGACAGCGACGGGTGGAGAGACCGTCCACTCCCCCAGGGCAGCAGGGGAGCACCACCCGGGGTGGGCGGCAGGGCCGCCGCCCAGCCGTACGAAGGCGTCTGGCGGTTCACCGCCCCCTGTGTCGACGCCTCGGTGCCGCAGGCCAGGCACGCGGTGCGCGACCTGCTGGCCCGGCAGAACGTCCCGGCCTCCGACGAGGTGCTGCACGGGCTGCTGCTGATCGTCTCCGAGCTGGTCACCAACGCCGTACGGCACGCGGCACTGCTCTCCCCGATACTCGCCGTCGAGGTCGGCGTGGGCTCCGAATGGGTGCGGGTCTCCGTCGAGGACAACCACCCCTACCGGCCCACCGCACTGGTCGCCGACCACGGGCAGACCGGCGGCCGCGGGCTCCTGCTGGTCCGCGAGATCGCCCGGGAGGCGGGCGGCGTCTGCGACGTGGCACAGACCGCCAACGGCGGGAAGATCATCTGGGCCGCGCTGCCGCTGATCCCGCCGCCGGCCGGCCGCGGCCAGGTCCGCCCGCGGGCCGCCGAGGTCCCGGCTCACCAGCCGGTGGTGGGCCCCGTCAGCTCCTTGATCGCGGGTCGCGCGGCCTCCAGTACGGTCATGAACCAGGCGGAGAACCGGTCCTGAGCGTGCCGCTCGGCCAGCTCGGGCGCGGTCACGAAGGCCGTCGAGCCGATCTCGGCCGGGTCGGGCCGCAGGGGCCCGCGGATCAGGCCCACGAAGAGGTGGTTGAACTCCTGCTCGACCAGACCGGAGTCCGGATCCGGGTGGTTGTAGCGCACCGTGCCGGCCTCGGCGAGCAGCGAGGGCGACGCACCCAGCTCCTCGTGGGTACGGCGGGCGGCCGCCGCGAACGGCGACTCGCCGGGGTACGGATGCCCGCAGCAGGAGTTCGACCAGACGCCGGGGGAGTGGTACTTGCCGAGGGCCCGCTGCTGGAGCAGCATGCGGCCCTCGGAGTCGAACAGGAACACGGAGAACGCCCGGTGCAGCCGGCCCGGCGGCTGGTGGGCGGCAAGCTTCTCCGCTGTGCCGATCGTGGTGCCGTCCTCGTCGACCAGCTCGAGCAGGATCGCGTCAGCGGAGCCGTTCGGTGCACGGTGGTCCGCGGTGGCAGGTGTGATCGGCATACCCATCCTTCGCCTCGTCATCGAACCTCAAGTCTGCCGTACGGTGCCGACACTCCCGGTACCGGCCGGGCCCCCGCATGTCCCGCCCAGCTCCGGCGGGCCGGGACGCAGGGGGGCGCCGTGGCGGGCCCCGGGCGTGGCCGGAGACCTGATCCTGCCCCGTGTCCCGGCGGGGAACCGTCCGGGGCGCAGCCGTGGACGCGCACCCTCGGGAACCGCGCGGGCCCCTGCGAGCAGGGCGCGGTCCCATGCCTCCACGCGCCCTTGCCACGGACGCGCTGCGCGACTGTACCCAGGATGACCGACCGCACGCCGTCGGCGCCCGGCGGGGGAGCGGCGTCCCTCAGAGGCAGAGCCCCGCCTCGTGCTCCGCATGGCCGCCCGGCTCCAGCTGGAACGTGCAGTGCGCCACGTCGAAGTGGTCCCCGAGACAGTTCTGCAACTCGTGCAGCATCTGCTCGTGCCCGGGGTCCGTGAGGGCGTCCGAGCAGACCACCACGTGCGCGGAGAGCACCGGCATGCCCGACGTGATCGTCCAGGCGTGCAGGTCGTGCACGTCCTCCACGCCCGGCAGCGCCAGGATGTGCTCCCGCACCTGAACCATGTCGACGTCCTCGGGCGCGGACTCCAGCAGGACGTTCAGTGTCTCGCGGAGCAGCTTCACGGTGCGCGGGACGATCATCACGGCGATCACCAGCGAGGCGACCGGGTCGGCCGCCTGCCAGCCGGTCGTCAGGATCACCGCCGCCGAGAGCAGCACCGCCACCGAGCCCAGCGCGTCGGCGGCCACCTCCAGGAACGCGCCGCGGACGTTGATGCTCTCCCGCCGGCCGTGCATCAGCAGGCTGAGGGAGACCATGTTCGCGACAAGACCGAACGCTGCGAAGACCACCACGACGCCGCCGGTGGTCTCGGTCGGCGTGATGAAGCGGGTGACCGCCTCGTAGACGACGTAGCTGCCGACCCCGAGGAGCAGCAGGCAGTTGCCGAGCGCGGCCAGGATCTCCGCACGGGCGTAACCGAAGGTGCGCCTGCCGGTCGGGGGCCGGGACGCGAAGTGGATGGCGAGCAGCGCCATGCCGAGACCCAGCGCGTCCGTGGCCATGTGCGCCGCGTCCGCGATCAGTGCCAGGGAGTCGGCCAGCAGGCCGCCCGCGATCTCCGCGAACGTGATGACGAGCGTGATCGACAGCGCGATCCGCAGCCGTCCGCGGTAGGCGCGCGCCGCGGTGCCCGTGTGGGCGCCGTGCGCATGCCCGTGATCGTGCCCAGCCCCCATGTGCCGCTGCCTCCGCCTCGTCGACCGGCCGTCCATGATCTGCCCGACGCCTTCAGTGAACTACGGGCGCGCGATGCCGGGCAACCTGGCACTGAACACCGTTGTCACTGTCCTGACCTGCGGAAACGAAGCCCAGGTCAGGGGCTACGAGACGAGCCTTCCCCGGCCGGGGCGGGCTCATCCGGCGGCGGCCCCCGGATGGTGCAGCAGCCAGCCCCGCCAGGCCGACTCGACCATCTCGCGCACCCCGCGCCGGGCACGCCACCCCAGGACCTCGGCCGCCCGGTCCGCGGCGGCGACGGCCCGGGGCGCGTCACCCGGGCGGCGCGCCTCCACCACGGCCGGCCGGGTGTCGCCGGTGACGTCGCCGATCAGGGTGATCAGCTCCCGCACGGACACGCCCTCCCCGCGGCCGACGTTCAACGTGATGTCGCCGGCGCCGCCGTCGCCGAGCAGCCGGGCCGCCGCGAGGTGCGCGTCGGCGAGGTCGGCGACGTGGATGTAGTCACGGACGCAGGTGCCGTCCGGGGTCGGATAGTCGGCGCCGAAGATCCGCGGGGCCTCGCCCCGGGTGAGCCGGTCGAAGACCATCGGAATCACGTTGAAGACGCCGGTGTCGGCGAGCTCCGGCTCGGCGGCCCCCGCGACGTTGAAGTAGCGCAGGCACGTCGTCCGGATGCCGTGTGCCCGGCCCGCGGCCCTGACCAGCCACTCGCCGGCCAGCTTGGTCTCGCCGTACGGGTTCAGCGGCACGCACGGGGTGTCCTCGGTGATCAGACTCACATCCGGGTTGCCGTAGACGGCGGCCGACGAGGAGAAGACGAACCGGGTGATTCCGGCCGCGGCCACCGCCTCGAGGAGCGCCGTCAGACCGCCGATGTTGTCCCGGTAGTACCGCAGGGGCTGCTCGACCGACTCGCCGACCTGCTTGTGGGCGGCGAGGTGCACGACGCCGGACACCTCGTGCTCCACACACAGCTTCTTCAGCAGGCTCTCGTCCGCCACGGAGCCCCGTACCACCGGCACGCCGGGGGACAGGCGCTCGCGCGTCCCCGAGGAGAAGTCGTCCAGCACGACCACCCGCTCGCCCGCGCCGGCCATGGCCCGCACCACATGGGCCCCGATGTATCCGGCTCCGCCGGTGATAAGCCACGTCATGACGGCCAGATTATGCCGTCCCCCCAGCCGGACGCCCCGGGCAGCGCCCGCACACCAGTCCGTGCGCCGTGGGCTGCTGGGCGGGGGCTCTCCCCCCTTCCCCGTGCGCCCCTGGCGATGGGGGCCGGTACGTTCGCGCGCCGTGCGCCGTGGGCTGTGCCCACCCCCGAGAGCCTTGTAAGGGCCTGGGAGGTACCCAGCCCTGCGGAACGACTGACCACAGCGGTGGGCACGAGGTGGGAAGGTGCGGTCCCACCGGGCCGCAGCCGCCGACGAGACGGGAGGGCCCCGCCCCGCCCCGCCCCGCCCCGCAACGAAACCGAGACGCACCAGCCACAATGAGCCCGCACGCCCCACCCCCCAAGCCACCACCGGCCGCACCGGCCGCACCGGCCGCACCGGCCGCACCGGCCGTCAGGCCGGCGCCGCGCCGCACTGATCACCACGTGAACGGCCGGTGAACACCCGCCTTCCGGCATCCGATAACCTCTGCCGACATGCCGCCCGGCCACCCCGGCCAGCCGCACCCCAACCCCGCCCGCCCACCCCGGCGCCCCACCGCGCCGGCCCGCAAGGAGTGAGTTCGTCTGTCGACCGCCATCCTCATCGGCCAGCCGGTCCCCGGATCGTCACTCGAAGACGATCTGCGGTCGCTCGGCTTCGACGTGCGCCACGCCCAGGCCATCGCGGACGCCCGGGCCCTGCTCTCCGGCGTCCCGGCCGGACAGCGTGTCGCCGTCGTCGACAGCCGCTTCATGGGACACCGGCACGCCCTGCGGCTCGGCCTGACCGACCCCCGCTTCCCGGCCGGCGCGGTACCCGGCGCACTCACGGTCCAGCCCGAGGCCCGCCCCGCCCTGGACCGCGCCCTGCGCGACGAGACGACCCCCCACCCCACAGCCCCCACCACCGGCCGACCGGACACCGGCCGACCGGACACCAGCCGGCCCGCCACCGGCCAGGCCACCGTCGGCCAGCCCGCCACCGGAGAGCCCGGCACCGGCCAGCCCACTACCGGACAGCCGGCCACCGGCCAGGCCCGCACCGCCCAGCCCGCCGCCTCCCGCCCCACCGCGGCCGCCGGCACCCTGCCGGACGCCCCCGCCGACCGCCTCGCCGCCACCCTGGAAGCCTCCGGCACCCCGGTGCACCACCCCGAGCTCGGCTCACTCGTCGCCACCGTCCCCGGCGACCCCCAGGCCCGCAACGAGGCACGTCAGGCCGTCGCCGCCGTCGACGAGGAGGCCGTCCGGCTGCGTAGCGCCGTGAAGGCCCGCGACGGCTTCTTCACCACCTTCTGCATCAGCCCGTACTCCCGCTACCTGGCCCGCTGGTGCGCCCGCCGTGGCCTGACCCCCAACCAGGTGACGACCGCGTCGCTGCTCACCGCGCTGGTCGCGGCCGGCTGCGCGGCGACCGGCACCCGGGGCGGATACATCGCCGCGGGCGTCCTGCTGCTCTTCTCCTTCGTGCTGGACTGCACCGACGGCCAGCTCGCCCGCTACGCCCTCAAGTACTCGACACTCGGTGCCTGGCTCGACGCCACGTTCGACCGGGCCAAGGAGTACGCGTACTACGCGGGCCTCGCGCTCGGCGCGGCGAGCGGTGGCGACGACGTGTGGGCGCTCGCGCTGGGCGCGATGGTGCTCCAGACCTGCCGCCACGTCGTGGACTTCGCCTTCAACGAGGCCAACCACGACGCGACCGCAAACACCAGCCCCACCGCCGCCCTCTCGGACCGGCTGGACGGCGTCGGCTGGACCGTGTGGCTGCGCCGGATGATCGTGCTGCCGATCGGCGAGCGCTGGGCCCTGATAGCGGTGCTGACCGCGGCCACGACCCCCCGGATCACCCTGGTGGTGCTGCTCATCGGCTGCGCGTTCGCGGCGTGTTACACCACCGCGGGCCGGGTGCTGCGCTCGCTGACCAGGCGGGCGAGCCGTACCGACCGGGCGGCGCGTGCGCTCGCCGACCTCGCCGACCGCGGTCCGCTCGCGGACGCCTTCTCCGCCGCGGCACAGCGCATCGCGCCCCGGCTGCCGCAGTTCACGGCCCCCGCGGTGGCCCTGGCCGGCGGCGCGGCCGTCGTCGCGGTCGGCGCCCTCACCCCGTTCGGGGACGCCTGGCCGATCGTCGCGGCCTGCGTGTACTGCGCCGCAGCGGGCCTGGCCACCGCGCGCCCCCTCAAGGGTGCCCTGGACTGGCTGGTGCCGCCCGTCTTCCGGGCCGCCGAATACGGCACCGTCCTGGCGCTCGCGGCCCACGCACGGGTGAACGGCGCCTTGCCCGCGGCTTTCGGGCTGGTGGCCGCGGTCGCCTACCATCACTACGACACGGTGTACCGCATCCGCGGGAACGCCGGTGCACCGCCGTCCTGGCTGGTGCGCTCGATCGGCGGGCACGAGGGCCGGACACTCCTGGTCACCGTTCTCGCCGCCGGGCTCACCGCCACCGGTTTCACCGCCGCGCTCACGGTCCTGGCCGTGCTCGTGGCCCTCGTGGTGCTGACCGAGAGCATCCGCTTCTGGATCACGCAGATGTCGTCGGGAGCACCCGCCGTACACGACGAAGGAGAACCCGCATGATCGGCCTCGTGCTGGCGGCCGGCGCCGGACGGCGTCTGCGTCCCTACACCGACAGCCTCCCCAAGGCTCTGGTGCCGGTCGGCCGCGCGGGGATAGAGGACGAGCCCACCGTGCTCGACCTCACCTTGCGGAACTTCGCCGAGGTCGGCCTCTCCGAGGCCGCGATCGTCGTCGGCTACCGCAAGGAGGCCGTGTACGAGCGCAAGGCCGCGCTGGAGGCGGCCTACGGGATCACGCTCACGCTGATCGACAACGACAAGGCGGAGGAGTGGAACAACGCCTACTCCCTGTGGTGCGCCCGTGAGGTCCTCGGGGACGGCGTGATTCTCGCCAACGGCGACACCGTGCACCCCGTCTCCGTGGAGCGGGACCTGCTCGCCGCCCGGGACGGCGCGAAGCAGATCGTGCTCGCGCTGGACACCGTGAAGCACCTGGCCGACGAGGAGATGAAGGTCGTCGCGGACCCGGCCAAGGGCGTACGCCGGATCACCAAGCTGATGGATCCCGCGGAGGCCACCGGCGAGTACATCGGCGTCACCCTCATCGAGGCCGGTGCCGCAGCGGAGCTGGCCGACGCGCTGAAGGTCACCTACGAGCGCGACCCCCAGCTCTACTACGAGGACGGCTACCAGGAACTGGTCGACCGCGGCTTCCGGATCGACGTGGCACCCATCGGCGACGTGCCGTGGGTGGAGATCGACAACCACGACGACCTGGCCCGGGGACGGGAGATCGTATGCCGGTACTGACCAGGCTGATTCCCTCACCCGTCGTCGTCGACATCCGTGCCGGGGCCCTGGACGACCTGGCCTGCGTCCTCGCCGACCAGCGCATCTCGCACTCCGGGAAGCTGGCCGTCGCCATCAGCAGCGGCTCCGGGGCCGTGCTGCGCGACCGGCTGGCCGCCGCACTGCCCGGCGCCACCTGGTACGAGGTGGCCGGCAGCACCCTGGACGACGCGGTCAAGCTCGCCGACGCCATGAAGAAGGGACACTACGACGCCGTCGTGGGGCTCGGCGGCGGCAAGATCATCGACTGTGCCAAGTTCGCGGCGGCCCGGGTCGGGCTGCCGCTGGTCTCCGTCGCCACCAACCTCTCGCACGACGGCCTCTGCTCGCCCGTCGCGACCCTCGACAACGACGCGGGCCGCGGCTCGTACGGCGTGCCCAACCCGATCGGCGTCATCATCGACCTCGATGTGATCCGTGAGGCGCCGGTGCGCTTCGTGCGCTCCGGGATCGGCGACGCCGTCTCGAACATCTCCGCGGTCGCCGACTGGGAGCTCGCCAACCGGGAGACCGGCGAGAAGATCGACGGTCTCGCCGCGGCCATGGCCCGGCAGGCGGGGGAGGCGGTGCTGCGCCACCCCGGCGGCGTCGGCGACGACGCCTTCCTCCAGGTGCTGGCCGAGGGCCTGGTGCTCACCGGCATCTCCATGTCGATCGCGGGGGACTCGCGGCCGGCCTCCGGGGCCTGCCACGAGATAAACCACGCCTTCTCGCTCCTCTTCCCCAAGCGGGCGGCGAGCCATGGCGAGCAGGTCGGCCTCGGGGCGGCCTTCGCGATGTACCTGCGCGGGGCCGAGGAGGAAGCCGTGCACATGGCCCGCGTGCTGCGCCACCACGGCCTGCCCGTGCTGCCCGAGGAGATGGGCTTCAGCGTCGACGAGTTCGTCCAGGCCGTCGCGTTCGCCCCGCAGACCCGCCCCGGCCGCTTCACCATCCTCGAACACCTCGACCTGTCCACCCACCAGATCAAGGACCGATACGCCGACTATGCCAAGGCCATCAGTAGCTGAACTCCGCCCCGTCGTTCACCCCGAAGGGGTGAAGGACCGGCGCAGCGGCGAGCATTGGGGGGGACGCCTGTACATGCGGGAGATCTCCCTGCGGGTGGACAGGTATCTGGTGAACACCAGGGTCACGCCCAATCAGCTCACCTACCTGATGACCTTCTTCGGCGTCCTGGCCGCCCCGGCACTGCTGGTGCCGGGCATCCCAGGCGCGGTGCTCGGCGTGGTCGCGGTCCAGCTCTATCTGCTGCTGGACTGCGTCGACGGCGAGGTGGCCCGCTGGAAGAAGCAGTTCTCGCTCGGCGGGGTGTACCTGGACCGGGTCGGCGCCTACCTGTGCGACGCCGCGGTCCTGGTCGGCCTCGGGCTGCGCGCCGCGGACCTGTGGGGCAGCGGGCGCATCGACTGGCTGTGGGCCTTCCTCGGCACGCTCGCCGCGCTCGGCGCCGTGCTGATCAAGGCGGAGACCGACCTCGTCGGCGTCGCCCGGCACCAGGGCGGGCTGCCGCCCGTGAAGGAGGCGGCGAGCGAGCCGCGGTCCTCCGGCATAGCCCTGGCCCGCAGGGCCGCCGCAGCGCTCAAGTTCCACCGGCTGGTCCTCGGCATCGAGGCCTCGCTGCTGATCCTCGTTCTCGCGATCCTGGACGCGGTCCGCGGGGACCTGTTCTTCACCCGGCTCGGTACCGCCGTGCTCGCCGCCATCGCGCTGGTGCAGACCCTGCTCCACCTGGTCTCCATCCTGGCGTCCAGCAGGCTGAAGTGAGGTCGTCCGTGAGCCCTGCCACCGAGAGCAAGCCACTGAAGGTGGGTGCGGTGATCATCACCATGGGCACCCGTCCGGCCGAGCTGCGCGCCCTCATCGACTCGATCGCCAAGCAGGACGGCGACCCGGTCGAGGTGGTCGTGGTCGGCAACGGCTCCCCGGTGCCGGACGTCACCGGGCTCTCCTGCCCGGTACGGACCGTGGAGGTGCCCGAGAACCTGGGCATTCCGGGCGGCCGCAACGTGGGCATCGCGGCCTTCCGGAGCGGCTTCGGCACGGCCGTCCCGGCCGGGGAGCTCGCCGGTTCGCCCGGCGGCGCGCGCAGCGCGGGCGGTGCCGCGGACCCGGCCGCACAGCACGCCCCGGCTCCGCTGACCGGGGACACCGCCGGGACCGGCGCCTTCGATGTGGACATCCTGCTCTTCCTCGACGACGACGGCCTGCTCGCCCACCACGACACCGCCCAGCTCTGCCGGGAGGCGTTCGCCGCCGACCCCGAGCTCGGCATCATCAGCTTCCGCATCGCCGACCCGGAGACCGGGGTCACCCAGCGCCGCCACGTGCCCCGGCTGCGTGCCTCCGACCCGATGCGCTCCTCGCGGGTGACCACGTTCCTCGGTGGTGCCAACGCGGTGCGTACCCAGGTCATCGCCGAGGTCGGCGGGCTGCCCGGGGACTTCTTCTACGCCCATGAGGAGACCGACCTCGCCTGGCGGGCCCTGGACGCCGGCTGGATGATCGACTACCGCTCCGACCTGGTCCTCCTGCACCCCACCACCGCCCCGTCCCGGCATGCGGTCTACCACCGGATGGTGGCCCGCAACCGCGTCTGGCTGGCCCGCCGCAACCTCCCCGCCGCGCTGATCCCGGTCTACCTGGGCGTCTGGCTGCTGCTGACGCTGCTCAGGCGGCCCTCGCGCGCCGGCCTCAAGGCCTGGTTCGGCGGATTCCGGGAGGGCTGGTCGACGGCGCCCGGGCCCCGCAGGCCCATGAAGTGGCGTACGGTGTGGCGGCTGACCCGACTGGGCCGGCCCCCCATCATCTGAGAAGCTCGGGTCTGTAAGCGGCCTGCCGTGTCCGCGTCCGCGGCCGGCGGCTTCCGCCCACGCCACGGCCCGGGCCTTCGCCCACGCCCGCGAAGTCCGGGCCTGAAGAAGACGAAAGTTTCCGCTTGTGAGTGAGACAACGCACGACGCCGGTGTCGCGGTGGGCACCGCCCCGTCGTCTCCCGACGACGGGCTGACCCCCGCGGAGCTGGCCGCCAAGTACGGACTCTCCGTGAGCGGCGCCCGGCCCGGCCTGGCCGAGTACGTCCGCCAGCTGTGGGGCAGGCGTCACTTCATCCTCGCCTTCTCGCACGCCAAGCTCACCGCCCAGTACAGCCAGGCCAAACTCGGTCAGCTCTGGCAGGTGGCGACTCCGCTGCTGAACGCGCTGGTCTATTATTTGATCTTCGGTCTGATCCTCAAGGCCAGCCGCGGCATGTCGCACGACGTCTACATCCCGTTCCTGGTGACCGGCGTCTTTGTGTTCACCTTCACACAGAGCTCGGTGATGGCGGGCGTCCGGGCGATCTCCGGCAACCTCGGCCTGGTGCGGGCGCTGCACTTCCCCCGGGCCTCGCTGCCCATCTCGTTCGCGCTCCAGCAGCTCCAGCAGCTGCTGTACTCGATGATCGTGCTGTTCGTGATCGCGATCGCGTTCGGCAGCTACCCCGGGATGTCCTGGCTGCTCATCGTCCCCGTGCTGGTCCTGCAGTTCCTGTTCAACACGGGCCTTGCGCTGATCGTGGCCAGGCTGGGCAGCAAGACGCCCGACCTCGCCCAGCTGATGCCGTTCGTGATGCGTACCTGGATGTACGCGTCGGGCGTCATGTTCTCCATCCCCGTGATGCTCAAGGGCCGGCCGAGCTGGATCGCCGACGTCCTGCAGTGGAACCCGGCTGCCGTCTACATGGACCTGATGCGCTTCTCGCTCATCGACGGCTACGGTTCCTCGAACCTGCCGCCGCACGTGTGGGGGGCGGCACTGGGCTGGGCGGTGCTCCTGATCGGAGGCGGATTCGTGTACTTCTGGAAGGCGGAGGAGCGGTACGGTCGTGGCTGAGCAGGGCACGGGACCACGCGTCCCCACCGTCATCGCGGACGAGCTGCACATCGTCTACCGCGTCAACGGCGCCAAGAAGGGGCGTGGCTCGGCCACCGCGGCGCTCAGCCGGATCGTGGGCCGCCGCCCGGAGCGCGGAGTGCGCACGGTGCACGCCGTGAAGGGCGTCACCTTCACCGCCTACCGCGGCGAGGCGATCGGCCTGATCGGCTCCAACGGCTCCGGCAAGTCGACACTGCTGCGCGCCATCGCCGGCCTGCTGCCCGCCGAGCGCGGCCGCGTCTACACCAACGGCCAGCCGTCGCTGCTGGGTGTCAACGCCGCCCTGATGAACGACCTCACCGGCGAGCGGAACGTCATCCTGGGCGGCCTGGCGATGGGCATGTCCCGCGACCAGATAAGGGCGCGCTACCAGGACATCGTCGACTTCTCCGGCATCAACGAGAAGGGCGACTTCATCACGCTGCCGATGCGCACCTACTCGTCGGGCATGGCGGCCCGGCTGCGGTTCTCCATCGCCGCCGCCAAGGACCACGACGTACTGATGATCGACGAGGCACTGGCGACCGGTGACCGCAAGTTCCAGAAGCGCTCTGAGGAACGCATCCGCGAGCTGCGCAAGGAGGCCGGCACCGTCTTCCTGGTGAGCCACAACAACAAGTCCATCCGGGACACCTGCGACCGTGTGCTCTGGCTCGAGCGCGGCGAACTGCGCATGGACGGCCCCACCGACGAGGTGCTCAAGGAGTACGAGAAGTTCACGGGGAAGTAGCCCCCGCGCGGTGTGAGGGTTCGGATCCGGCCACCCCGGTCCGCCGCGCGCGGCGGCGCCGCCGGCTCCCGCCGCCGGTGTGATCCGTTCCACCTGTGAAGAGTCCGTCACCATCACGAGCAGGGCCCGCCGGAGCCGTCCGGGCGGGCCTTGCCGCATGTCCGGCGCCAACTTGCCGCAGGATACGTGGTATTGACACCGACCTGCCGCGGTGGCGTCCGAAGGGTGTCCGGAAAAGCGTTTCCCGATCTTCCCGGCCGATGTTGGAATCTTGACGCCGATCGGTGTGTTCTTGTGATGTGCAGGACACCCCGACGATCTCTGATGCGTTGTACAACGTAAGCTGTAGCGGTGCTGAATGGCGCCAACTGGGGCGATAATGCCCGACGCCTCGGCGCGGGGGGTCGGGGCGCCGAGTGCAGGCCCGGGCGGCGTGTCCGAAAGAGGATGTATTGGGTCGGCAGTGTAGAACGGGAGATGTGACGGCAATGGCTACGGGAAGTCCCCAGCTCCGCGGCGCTCGTGCCGTCCCCGCGCCGGGCAGCACGCGGTGACGGGAGCGGAGGCCGCGGGCGCTGGGACAGCCGCCGGGACAGCCACCGAGAGCGCGGGAGCAGGCACCGAGGCGGTCGTGCGCGGCACCCTCGACAAGGCCGCGCACGAGAACTTCCCGGTGGCCCCCTTCTTCGTGCCCCGCGCCTGGCGGGCCGACCTCATGGCCCTCTACGGCTTCGCCCGCCTGGTGGACGACATCGGCGACGGCGACCTCGCCCCCGGCGGCGGTGACGCCCGCCACCTGGGGCTCGGCGCCGCCCAGGCGGAGGACCGGCTGGCGATGCTCGACGCCTTCGAGGCCGACCTGCGGCGCATCTTCGACCGCGCGGGGGACGGCCCCCGCCACCCGGTGCTGCGCCGGCTCGCGCCGACCGTGCACCGGCACTCCATCAGCCCCGAGCCCTTCCTCGGGCTGATCGCGGCCAACCGTCAGGACCAGCTCGTGAAGCGGTACGAGAGCTATGACGACCTGCTGGCCTACTGCCGGCTGTCCGCCAACCCCGTCGGCCGGCTGGTGCTGGCCGTCACCGGCACCGCGACACCGCAGCGGATCCGGCTGTCCGACGCCGTCTGTACCGCCCTGCAGATCGTCGAGCACCTGCAGGATGTCGCCGAGGACCTGCGGCAGGACCGCATCTACCTCCCGGCCGAGGACATGAAGCGGCATCAGGTCCAGGAGGAGGACCTCGCCGCGCCGACGGCCGGCGAGCCGGTGCGTGCGCTGATCGCCTTCGAGGCGGACCGCGCCCGGAGCCTGCTGAATGAAGGCGCCCCCCTGGTGGGTAGCGTGCACGGCAGGCTCAAGCTGCTGCTGGCGGGGTTCGTGGCCGGAGGACGGGCCGCCGTCCGTGCCATCGAGGCCGCCTCCTATGACGTACTTCCCGGACCACCGAAGGCGGGCAAGGTTCAGTTGCTGCGCGAGGTGGGAGCGACTCTGCGAGGAAAGGGGTGAGTCGGACCGTGGAGCTCGATCAGCCCGTGTCCGCGCCGGTACTCGCCGCATACAGCTACTGCGAGGCCGTCACCGGGCAGCAGGCCCGGAATTTCGCGTACGGGATCAGACTGCTCCCGACGCCCAAGCGCCGGGCCATGTCCGCGCTGTATGCGTTCTCCCGCAGGGTGGACGACATCGGCGACGGTGACCTCGACCCGGAGGCCAAGGAGCAGCGGCTGAACGCGACCCGTGCCGTGCTGGCCCGTGTCCAGGCCGGTGAGGTGGCGGAGGACGACACCGATCCGGTGGCCGTCGGCCTCAGCCATGCGGCCCAGCACTTCCCGATCCCGCTCGGCGGCCTCGATGAACTCATCGACGGGGTCCTGATGGACGTCCGCGGCGAGACCTACGAGACCTGGGACGACCTCAAGCTCTACTGCCGGTGTGTCGCCGGGGCCATCGGGCGGCTCTCGCTCGGTGTGTTCGGCACCGAGCCGGGGGCGCGGGGCGCCGAGCGTGCCTCCGAGTACGCCGACACCCTCGGCCTCGCCCTGCAACTCACCAACATCCTCCGGGACATCCGCGAGGACGCCGAAGGCGGCCGCACCTACCTGCCCGCCGACGACCTCGGGAAGTTCGGTTGCTCCGCGGGCTTCGCGGGCCCCACACCGCCAGCCGGCTCCGACTTCCCGGGCCTGGTGCACTTCGAGGTGCGCCGGGCGAGGGCGCTGTTCGCCGAGGGCTACCGGCTGCTGCCGATGCTCGACCGCCGCAGCGGTGCCTGTGTCGCCGCGATGGCCGGCATCTACCGCAGACTGCTGGACCGCATCGAGCGCGACCCGCATGCGGTTCTGCGTGGCCGGGTCTCCCTGCCGGGCCATGAGAAGGCATACGTGGCAGTACGCGGCCTGTCGGGCGTGGATGCCCGGCATGTCTCCCGTACCGTCTCCCGGCAGAGCGTCAGGAGGCGTGCATGATGCATGCGCGCAGCACGCACCGCCCACCTTGCTCATGGCGTCGGTCAACCTCACGCGGGTACACGGCGTCCCAGACTGCGATGGCCGAGCCCACGGGATCCGACCGGGCCCCGGACCCGGCCGGCAAGGAGCGTGCATGAGCGAGGACACCACACAGCCCGCCCGTGCCGACACCCATGCCGAAGGCCGCCCCGGGAGGGCGGCCGCCGTAGTGGTCGGCGGCGGACTCGCCGGCATCACCTCGGCACTGGCACTCGCCGACGCCGGTATGCAGGTCACCCTGCTCGAAGGACGGCCACGCCTGGGCGGGCTCGCCTTCTCCTTCCAGCGCGACGGACTCAGTGTCGACAACGGCCAGCATGTCTACCTGCGCTGCTGCACGGCCTATCAGTGGTTTCTCGACCGTGTCGAGGCCACCTCACTCGCGCCACTGCAACGACGCCTTGACGTCCCCGTGCTCGACGCCGCGGCTGCCGTGCCTTCGAGGGGACCACGTCTGGGCCGGCTACGGCGCACCGCCCTACCGGTGCCGCTGCATCTGGCGCAGAGCCTGGCCACCTATCCACACCTCTCGCTCGCCGAACGCGCCCAGGTCGGCCGTGCCGCCCTGGCCCTCGGCCGGCTCGACCCCGCTGATCCCGCCCTGGACGGTCAGGACTTCGGCAGCTGGCTGGCCCGGCACGGGCAGTCGCCGCGCGCGATCGAGGCGCTGTGGGACCTGGTCGGTGTGGCCACCCTGAACGCCTGCGCGGGCGACGCCTCGCTCGCACTCGCCGCCAAGGTCTTCAAGACCGGGCTGCTGTCCGAGCCGGGCGCGGCCGACATCGGCTGGGCGCGGGTGCCCCTCGGTGACATCCATGACACGCTGGCACGCAAGGCGCTCGACTCCGCGGGCGTCCGTACCGAACTGCGAACACGCGTCACCTCCGTATCGCGGTCTTCCTCGACGTCGGACAATCCCGATAGTGACAACGGGCATTGGACCGTGGAGGTTCCCGGCGAGCGGATCCAGGCCGACACCGTCGTCCTGGCGACCGCTCAGCGCGAGGCGCACACCCTGCTGCCGGCCGGTGCCCTCGACGCCCCCGACCGGCTGCTCTCCATCGGCACCGCCCCCATCCTCAACGTCCACGTCGTCTACGACCGCCCGGTCCTCAGACGCCCCTTCTTCGCCGCGCTCGGCTCGCCCGTCCAGTGGGT
Source organism: Streptomyces sp. DSM 116793 (assembly GCF_057320905.1). Lineage (NCBI taxonomy): Bacteria > Bacillati > Actinomycetota > Actinomycetes > Kitasatosporales > Streptomycetaceae > Streptomyces > Streptomyces sp. DSM 116793. Next base: position 8,274,244 of record NZ_CM170494.1, read on the forward strand.
CTTCGACCGCACCGAGGCGTCCGGCCTGACGCGGGGCCAGTACCTGGCGCTGTCGCAGTCGGCGGCGCAGGACATCATCGACGAACCCGTCGCCGCCCTGCGGGCGCGCTTCCTGCCGGAGCTGGAGCGGCTGCTGCCGCCCGCCCGCACCGCCCGGGTGCAGGACTTCTTCGTCACCAGGGAGCGCACCGCGACGTTCGCCCCCGTCCCCGGCGTCGGCAGGCTCCGGCCCGGCGCCCGCACCGACGCGCCCGGCCTCTACCTGGCCGGTGCATGGACCGCCACGGGCTGGCCCGCGACGATGGAGGGCGCGGTGCGCAGCGGGATCAGCGCCGCGCGCGCCGCCCTCACCGCCCTCGGCCGCCCGAGCGCGCACCTCTACGAGGAGGCGGCATGACGCCCGCGCCGCACGGGGCGGCCCCCCGAACCTCCGACACCGCCACCGCCGCGCCCACCGAAAGCACCGCCGGCGGCGCCGGCCGTGCCGTCGCGCCGGCCGGCACCGGCACTGCAACAGAAGGAGAGACCGTGCCCACTGTGCCCCCGGGCGAGTCCACCGCCGAGACGGTCGATGTGTCCACGCTGCTGGAGCGCGGCCGCACGCTGGCCACCCCGGTCCTGCGGGCCGCCGTGGACCGCCTCGCCCCGCCGATGGACACCGTCGCCGCCTACCACTTCGGGTGGATCGACGCCGAGGGCAACCCGGCGGACGGCGACGGCGGCAAGGCGGTGCGCCCCGCGCTCGCCGTGCTCTCCGCACAGGCCGCCGGTGCCGCCCCCGAGGTCGGTGTGCCGGCCGCGGTCGCCGTCGAGCTGGTGCACAACTTCTCCCTGCTCCACGACGACCTCATGGACGGCGACGAGCAGCGCCGCCACCGCGACACGGTGTGGAAGGTGCACGGGCCCTCCCAGGCGATCCTGGTCGGCGACGCGCTCTTCGCGCTCGGCAACGAGGTCCTGCTGGAGCTCGGCACCGTGGAGGCGGGCCGTGCCGCGCGCCGGCTGATCGCGGCCACCCGCGCCCTCATCGACGGCCAGGCGCAGGACATCTCCTTCGAGCACCGCGAGCGGGTCACCGTCGAGGAGTGCCTGGAGATGGAGGGCAACAAGACCGGCGCGCTGCTCGCCTGTGCCGTCTCCATCGGCGCCGTGCTGGGCGGCGCCGACGACCGCACCGCGGACACCCTCGCCGACTTCGGCTACCACCTCGGCCTGGCCTTCCAGGCGGTGGACGATCTGCTCGGCATCTGGGGCGACCCGCAGGCCACCGGCAAGCAGACCTGGAGCGACCTGCGCCAGCGCAAGAAGTCCCTGCCGGTGGTGGCGGCCCTCGCCGCGGGCGGTCCCGCCTCGGAGCGGCTGGGCGAGCTGCTCGCCGCCGACGCCAAGAGCAGCGACTTCGAGAACTTCTCCGAGGAGGAGTTCGCCACCCGCGCCGCGCTGATCGAGGAGGCGGGTGGCCGCCGGTGGACCACCGAGGAGGCGCGGCGCCAGCACACCGTCGCCGTCGAGGCGCTGAACGCCGTGGACATGCCGGACAGGGTGCGCGCGGAGCTGGTCGCGCTCGCCGACTTCGTCGTCGTACGGAAGAGATGATCGGCATCGGCCGGATGCATGTGTCGTCTGGAGGAGCACTCCAGCACCCGTAGCGAGTCGCCGGCCGGGTGTCCCCCAGGGACCGGCCGACGGCGGACCCAGCAGACCCACTGCACGAAGGGGAAGCCATGACAGCGACGACCGACGGAAGCACCGGAGCGGTACCGCCCCGCGCTGCCTCGGCCAGCGAGACCACCACAGTTGCCAAGGAGGAACACCACACGGCTTCCGAAGCCCCCGCCGCCACTCCTCAGAAGGCCCCCACCACCCCCGAGGACACCGCCCGCCGCGCCGTGCAGCGCGCCACCGACTTCCTGCTCGCCCGGCAGGACGACGCGGGCTGGTGGAAGGGCGACCTCGCGACCAACGTCACGATGGACGCGGAGGACCTGCTGCTCCGCCAGTTCCTGGGGATCCTCGACACGGCCACCGCCAAGGCCGCGGCGCTCTTCATCCGCGGGGAGCAGCGCGAGGACGGCACCTGGGCGACGTTCTACGGCGGCCCCGGCGAGCTCTCCACCACCGTCGAGGCGTATGTGGCGCTGCGGCTGGCCGGTGACGACCCCGACGAGCCGCACATGGCCCGTGCCTCCGCCTGGGTCCGGGAGCAGGGCGGCATCGCGGCGAGCCGGGTCTTCACCCGGATCTGGCTGGCCCTCTTCGGCTGGTGGAAGTGGGACGACCTGCCGGAGCTGCCGCCGGAGCTGATCTACTTCCCCAAGTGGTTCCCGCTCAACATCTACGACTTCGGCTGCTGGGCGCGCCAGACCATCGTGCCGCTCACCATCGTCTCCGCCAAGCAGCCGGTACGCCCCGCGCCGTTCCCGCTGGACGAGCTGCACACCGACCCCCGCAACCCCAACCCCGCGCAGTCGCCCGCGCCGCTGGCCAGCTGGGACGGTGTGTTCCAGCGCCTCGACAAGGCACTGCACGCCTACCACCGCGTCGCCCCGCGGCGGCTGCGGAAGGCCGCCATGCGCAGTGCGGCCCGGTGGATCATCGAGCGTCAGGAGAACGACGGCTGCTGGGGCGGCATCCAGCCGCCGGCCGTCTACTCGATCATCGCGCTGCACCTGCTCGGCTACGATCTGAAGCACCCGGTGCTGCGGGAGGGCATCGCGTCACTGGACCGGTACGCGGTGTGGCGCGAGGACGGCGCCCGGATGATCGAGGCGTGTCAGTCGCCGGTGTGGGACACCTGTCTCGCGACCATCGCCCTGGCCGACGCCGGCCTGCCGGCCGACCACCCACAGCTGGTCAAGGCCGCCGACTGGATGCTCGCCGAGCAGGTGGTCAGGCCCGGCGACTGGTCGGTCCGCAGGCCCGACCTGGCTCCCGGCGGCTGGGCCTTCGAGTTCGACAACGACAACTACCCGGACATCGACGACACCGCCGAGGTGGTGCTCGCCCTGCGGCGGGTGAAGCACCCGCACCCCGACCGTGTGGAGCGCGCCGTCGAGCGCGCGGTGCGCTGGAACCTGGGCATGCAGTCAAGGAACGGGGCGTGGGGCGCGTTCGACGTCGACAACACCAGCCCCTTCCCGAACCGGCTGCCCTTCTGCGACTTCGGCGAGGTCATCGACCCGCCGTCCGCGGACGTCACCGCGCACGTCGTGGAGATGCTGGCCGTCGAAGGCAAGGCACACGACCCGCGCACCCGGCGCGGCATCGACTGGCTCCTCGCCGAGCAGGAGAAGGACGGCTCGTGGTTCGGCCGGTGGGGTGTCAACTACGTGTACGGCACCGGTTCCGTGGTGCCGGCGCTGGTGCAGGCCGGGCTGCCCGGCTCGCACCCCGCGATCCGGCGCGCGGTCGGCTGGCTGGAGTCGGTGCAGAACGAGGACGGCGGCTGGGGCGAGGACCTGCGCTCCTACCGGGACGTGGCCGGGTGGTCGGGCCGGGGCGAGTCGACCGCCTCGCAGACGGCCTGGGCCCTGATGGCGCTGCTCGCGGCCGGCGAGCGGGAGTCCAAGGCGGTGGAGCGCGGCGTGGCGTGGCTGGCCGCGACCCAGCGCGAGGACGGCTCCTGGGACGAGCCGTACTTCACCGGCACCGGCTTCCCCTGGGACTTCTCCATCAACTACCACCTCTACCGGCAGGTGTTCCCCCTCACCGCGCTGGGCCGTTACGTCCACGGAGAGCCCTTCTCCGGCAAGGGGAGCTGATGGCCCCGACTCCGGCGTCCCAGGGCCCGCCTGGGCCCGCGCCGCTGCTGATCGCCTGTGCGCTCGGCATCGAACAGCTCGCCCTGCGCTCCTCCGCCCGCGGTGGTGCGCTCGGCCCCGTGACCGTGCTGCGCACGGGAATGGGCCCGAAGGCCGCCGACCGTGCCGTGACCCGGGCCCTGAGGACGCCTCGGCTGCGGGAGGCACCCGTGGTGGCGGCCGGGTTCTGCGCCGGGCTCGCCCCCGGCATGCACCCGGGCGACGTGGTCGTCGCGGAGGAGGCCCGCGAGCCGCGCGGGACCACCGCGTGCACCGGCACGGAGCTGCTGGTCGACCTGGTGGGCCGGGCGGCGCCCGGGCACACCGTGCACACCGGCCCGCTGACCGGGTCCGACCATGTGGTGCGCGGCCCGGAGCGCGCCGACCTGCGGGCCACCGGGGCGATCGCGGTGGACATGGAGTCCGCGGCCACGCTGTACAGCGCCACCCGGGAGGGGCCCCGTCCGGTTGCCGCCGTCCGGGTGGTCGTGGACGCTCCAGAGCACGAACTTGTCCGTATCAGCACGGTACGCGGGGGAATATCAGCCTTCCGTGTTCTCCGTGCCGTACTTCCCACTTTCTTTGAATGGCACCGTAATGTGCTGCTCCCTCGGAGGTGAGCTATATGGCCATGCCGCTCCGTCAGACCATCAAGGTCGCGACGTATCTCTTTGAACAGAAGCTCCGCAAGCGCGACAAGTTCCCGCTCATCGTGGAACTCGAGCCGCTGTTCGCCTGCAATCTGAAGTGCGAGGGCTGCGGAAAGATCCAGCACCCGGCCGGTGTGCTCAAGCAGCGCATGCCGGTGGCCCAGGCGGTGGGCGCGGTCCTCGAGTCGGGGGCGCCCATGGTGTCCATCGCCGGCGGCGAGCCGCTGATGCATCCCCAGATCGACGAGATCGTGCGGCAGCTCGTGGCGAAGCGGAAGTACGTCTTCCTCTGCACCAACGCCATGCTGCTCCGCAAGAAGATGGACAAGTTCACACCGTCCCCCTATTTCGCGTTCGCCGTGCACATCGACGGGCTGCGTGAGCGCCACGACGAGTCGGTGGCGAAGGAGGGTGTGTTCGACGAGGCCGTGGAGGCCATCAAGGAAGCCAAGCGGCGCGGCTTCCGGGTGACCACCAACTCGACCTTCTTCAACACCGACACACCGCAGACGATCATCGAGGTCATGAACTTCCTCAATGACGAGCTGAAGGTCGACGAGATGATGATCTCGCCCGCCTATGCCTATGAGAAGGCGCCCGACCAGGAGCACTTCCTCGGCGTCGAGCAGACCCGCGAGCTCTTCAAGAAGGCCTTCGCGGGCGGCAACAGGCTGCGCTGGCGGCTCAACCACTCGCCGCTGTTCCTCGACTTCCTCGAGGGCAAGGTCGACTTCCCCTGCACCGCCTGGGCGATTCCGAACTACTCCCTCTTCGGCTGGCAGAAGCCCTGCTACCTGATGAGCGACGGGTACGTGCCCACGTACCGGGAGCTGATCGAGAAGACCGACTGGGACGCCTACGGCCGCGGCAAGGACCCCCGCTGCGCCAACTGCATGGCCCACTGCGGTTACGAGCCGACCGCCGTGCTCGCCACCATGGGCTCCCTCAAGGAGTCGCTGCGCGCCGCCCGCGAGACCGTCTCCGGAAGCCGGTGACACCATGAGCTCAGCGGTCCCGGTCTCCCTCGGCCTTCCCGAGCTGCCGCCCCGCCCGCTGGCCCGGCGCCGGGCCAGCCGGCGGCTCCAGGTGGGGTCTGTTGCGGTGGGTGGGGATGCGCCGGTGTCGGTGCAGTCGATGACGACGACGCGGACGTCGGATGTGGGTGCGACGTTGCAGCAGATCGCGGAGTTGACCGCGGCGGGGTGCCAGATCGTGCGGGTGGCGTGTCCGACGCAGGATGATGCGGACGCGTTGGCCGCGATCGCGCGGAAGTCGCAGATTCCGGTGATTGCGGATATTCATTTCCAGCCGAAGTACGTGTTTGCCGCGATTGATGCGGGGTGTGCTGCGGTTCGGGTGAATCCTGGGAATATCAAGCAGTTTGACGACAAGGTTCGTGAGATTGCGAAGGCGGCTTCTGCCGCGGGGACGCCGATTCGTATCGGTGTGAATGCGGGTTCGTTGGACAAGCGGCTTCTCGAGAAGTACGGGAAGGCGACGCCCGAGGCGCTGGTGGAGTCGGCGTTGTGGGAGGCGTCGTTGTTCGAGGAGCATGGTTTCCGGGATATCAAGATCTCTGTGAAGCACAATGATCCGGTGGTGATGGTGAATGCGTACCGGTTGTTGGCTGAGCGGTGTGATTATCCGTTGCATCTGGGTGTGACGGAGGCGGGGCCTGCGTTCCAGGGGACGATCAAGTCGGCGGTGGCGTTCGGTGCGCTGTTGTCGGAGGGGATCGGGGACACGATTCGGGTGTCGTTGTCGGCGCCTCCTGTGGAGGAGGTGAAGGTCGGTATTCAGATTCTGGAGTCGTTGAATCTGCGGCAGCGGGGTCTGGAGATCGTGTCGTGTCCGTCGTGTGGTCGTGCGCAGGTGGATGTGTACAAGCTTGCGGAGGAGGTGACCGCGGGGTTGACGGGGATGGAGGTGCCGTTGCGGGTGGCGGTCATGGGGTGTGTGGTGAACGGTCCGGGTGAGGCGCGTGAGGCGGATCTCGGGGTGGCCTCGGGCAATGGCAAGGGGCAGATCTTCGTGAAGGGTGAGGTCATCAAGACGGTGCCGGAGTCGAAGATCGTGGAAACGCTGATCGACGAGGCGATGAAGATCGCCGAACAGATGGAGAAGGACGGCGTCGCCTCGGGGGAACCCGCCGTCACCGTGAGCTGACAGCAGGCAGTGAAGCCCAAGCAGGCACAGAGAGGGGGCCCGAGCGTGACGATTCTGGAGAGCATCCGGGGGCCGCGCGATCTGAAGGCGCTGTCCGAGGCGGAACTCGGCGTACTGTCCGAGGAGATCCGGGAGTTCCTGGTGCAGGCGGTCGCCAGGACCGGAGGTCATCTCGGGCCCAACCTGGGCGTGGTGGAACTCACCATCGCCCTGCACAGAGTCTTCGACTCACCCGTCGACCGCATCCTGTGGGACACGGGTCACCAGAGCTACGTCCACAAGCTCCTCACCGGTCGTCAGGACTTCTCCAAGCTGCGCGGCAAGGGCGGCCTGTCCGGCTACCCGTCGCGGGAGGAGTCCGAGCACGACGTCATCGAGAACAGCCACGCCTCCACCGCACTCGGCTGGGCCGACGGCCTCGCCAAGGCGCGTGAGGTGCGCGGCGAGAGCGGCCACGTGGTGGCCGTCATCGGCGACGGCGCGCTGACCGGAGGCATGGCCTGGGAGGCGCTCAACAACATCGCCGCCGCCAAGGACCGCCCCCTCATCATCGTCGTCAACGACAACGAGCGCTCGTACGCACCCACCATCGGCGGTCTCGCCAACCACCTCGCCACCCTGCGCACCACCGACGGCTACGAGAAGGTGCTCGCCTGGGGCAAGGACGTCCTGCAGCGCACCCCGGTCGTGGGTCAGCCGCTCTACGAGTCGCTGCACGGCGCCAAGAAGGGGTTCAAGGACGCCTTCGCACCGCAGGGCATGTTCGAGGACCTCGGGCTGAAGTACCTCGGCCCGATCGACGGCCACGACACCGCCGCCGTCGAGTCGGCGCTCCGGCGCGCCAAACGCTTCCACGGCCCGGTCCTGGTGCACTGCCTCACCGAGAAGGGCCGCGGCTACGAGCCCGCGCTCGCCGACGAGGCCGACCGGTTCCACACCGTGGGCGTCATGGACCCGCTCACCTGCGAGCCCCTGACACCCTCCGGCGGCCCGTCCTGGACGTCGGTGTTCGGCGACGAGATCGTCCGGCTCGGCGAGGAGCGCGAGGACATCGTGGCGATCACCGCCGCCATGCTGGACCCGGTGGGCCTGACCAAGTTCGCCGAGCGGTTCCCCGACCGGGTGTGGGACGTCGGGATCGCCGAACAGCACGCCACCGTCTCCGCGGCCGGCCTCGCCACCGGCGGGCTGCACCCGGTGGTCGCCCTCTACGCCACCTTCCTCAACCGCGCCTTCGACCAACTGCTGATGGACGTCGCCCTGCACAAGTGCGGCGTCACTTTCGTGCTGGACAGGGCCGGGGTCACCGGAGCCGACGGGCCCTCGCACAACGGCATGTGGGACATGTCCATCCTCCAGGTGGTGCCGGGCCTGCGGATCGCCGCCCCGCGCGACGCCGACCAGCTGCGCGCCCAGCTGAGGGAGGCGGTGGACGTGTCCGACGCGCCGACCCTGCTGCGGTTCCCCAAGGAGTCGGTGGGCCCCGCGATCCCCGCCGTCGAGCGGATAGGGGGCGTGGACGTGCTGCACCGCGCGGAGCGGCCGGAGGTGCTGCTGGTCGCCGTCGGGGTGATGGCCCCGGTCTGCCTCCAGGTCGCCGAGCTGCTCCAGGCCCGCGGACTGGGCTGCACCGTCGTCGACCCGCGCTGGGTCAAGCCCGTCGACCCGGCGCTCGTCCCGCTCGCCGCCGAGCACCGCATCGTGGCCGTCGTCGAGGACAACAGCCGGGCCGCGGGCGTCGGCGCCGCGGTGGCGCTGGCCCTCGCCGACGCCGAGGTGGACGTCCCCGTACGGCGGTTCGGCATCCCCGAGCAGTTCCTCCCGCACGCCAAGCGCGGCGAGGTGCTTGCCGACATCGGGCTCACGCCCGTCGAGATCGCCGGCCGGATCGGCGGACCGCCCGCCGCCCCGGACGGGCAGGCAGCAGCCAGGCCGGCAGCCAAGGAGAAACACGCATGACCACCCCACCCCCCGCCCACGACACCGGCGACGCCTCCCGGGGACGGACCGCCGGCGGCAAGGAGTTCGACCTCGGCAGGCTCCTCGCGGAGCGCGGCGCCGAGCGCTACGAGCTGCACGGCAGATACGTGAACCCGCAGCTGCCCCGGATGCTGCGCACCATCGGCTTCGACAAGGTCTACGAACGGGCCGAGGGCGCGTACTTCTGGGACGCCGAGGGCAACGACTACCTGGACATGCTCGCCGGCTTCGGCGTGATGGGCCTGGGCCGTCACCACCCCGTCGTCCGCAAGGCCCTGCACGACGTCCTGGACGCCTCGCTCGCCGACCTGACCCGTTTCGACTGCCAGCCGCTGCCGGGCCTGCTGGCCGAGAAGCTGCTCACCCACAGCCCCCACCTGGACCGCGTGTTCTTCGGCAACAGCGGCGCGGAGGCCGTGGAGACGGCGCTGAAGTTCGCCCGGTACGCCACCGGCAGGCCCAGGGTGCTGTACTGCACGCACGCCTTCCACGGGCTCACCACCGGCTCCCTGTCCGTCAACGGCGAGAGCGGCTTCCGGGACGGCTTCGCACCCCTGCTCCCCGACACGCCGATAGCGCTGGGCGATCTGGACGCACTCGCGAAGGAGCTGAAGAAGTCAGACGTCGCCGCCCTCATCGTCGAGCCGATCCAGGGCAAGGGTGTGCACGAGACGCCGCCGGGCTTCCTGCGGGCCGCCCAGGAGCTGCTGCACCGGCACAAGGCGCTGCTCATCGCGGACGAGGTGCAGACCGGCCTCGGCCGCACCGGGGACTTCTACGCCTACCAGCACGAGGACGGCGTGGAGCCGGACCTGGTGTGCGTGGCGAAGGCGCTCTCCGGCGGCTATGTGCCGGTCAGTGCCACGCTCGGCAAGGACTGGATCTTCAAGAAGGTGTACTCGTCGATGGACCGCGTGCTGGTCCACTCGGCGAGCTTCGGGTCCAATGCCCAGGCCATGGCAGCCGGGCTCGCGGTGCTGTCGGTGATGGAGAACGAGCAGATCGTCGCCAACGCCCGGGCCACCGGCGAGCTGCTGAAGTCCCGCCTCGCCGCGCTCATCGACCGCTACGAACTGCTCAGTGACGTGCGCGGGCGGGGCCTGATGGTCGGCATCGAGTTCGGCAGGCCCAGCTCGCTGAAGCTGCGCAGCCGCTGGACGATGCTCCAGGCTGCCCGCAAGGGCCTCTTCGCGCAGATGGTCGTGGTGCCGCTGCTGCAGAAGCACCGGATCCTCACCCAGGTCTCCGGCGACCACCTGGAGGTCATCAAGCTGATCCCGCCGCTGGTCATCGGGGAGGAGGAGGTGGAGCGCTTCGTGGCCGCCTTCACCGCCGTGATGGACGACGCGCACAACGGCGGCGGGCTGATGTGGGACTTCGGCAAGACGCTGGTCAAGCAGGCGATGGCCAACCGGTAGGGGAGGGCCGGAGCGGTGGGTGGCGGTCGGCCGGTGGGCGGTGGCCGGGTCGGTGGACGGCGGTCGCTCGCCGGGCGGTCGCCGACCGGTGGCGGGACGGCCCGCCCCTGGGGCGGGCCGTCAGCGCGGCGGGGGCTTCCGTCCCGGGCCGGGGGCGGGCCCGGGACCGTCCGGCCCTCAGCCCTTGCCGCCGATCTGGAAGAGGAGGAAGAGGAAGCCGGCGAGGAGGTGGCCGGCGAACACATAGATCAGCACGCGCACCCAGATCCCCCGGGGGATGCGGTCCTCGATCGGGTGGTCGGGATCGATCAGGGAGCCCGTGGCGTCCCGCCTGCGCCTCGTGGCGTCTTCCCGTCCGCCTTCAGACATGTCCGCCTCCTGCGGTTCGGCCGCCGCCCGCGGCACCGAGGCAGAGTGCCTCGGCCGGGCTCTGCAGCAGCGTGTGGACGAAGAGCAGCTCGGCCCCGCCCGCGTCGACGGCTGCCAGCCGGTGCGGGGTGAGCGAGTCGAAGTGGGCGCTGTCGCCGGGTGCGAGGACGTGCTCGGAGTCGCCGAGGCGCAACCGCAGCCGCCCCTGGAGCGCGTACAGCCACTCCTCGCCCGGGTGCACCCGGACGATGTCGCTCTGCGAGCCGTGCGGGATGAGCACCCGCAGCGCCTGCATGCCGCGCCCCGGCGCTCCGGCCTGCCAGTACGTCCACCCGCCGGCGCGGCGCGCGGCGGCCTCGGCGGCGCGGACGACGGCGCCGGGCCCCGGCGCGGTCTCGCCGAGCAGCTCGGAGACGGTGGTGCCGTAGGCGCGGGCGAGGGTGAGCAGCAGGGGCAGCGAGGACTGGCGCCGGCCGGTCTCCAGCCGGGACAGATGGGCGGGGGAGAGCCCGGCCGAGCGCGCCGCGGCCTCCAGGGTGAGCGCCGCCCGACGACGCAGCTCCCTGAGGCGGACGGCGACGGCGGGCATGGTCTCGTCGGCGGGGCTCATACCGTCGATGAAGCCAGAGGGGCTGTCTGCGGGGCAAATTTTTTGCCTGTGAGGCAAAAGCAGGTGAGCTGCCCGCGTCGCGAGACCGTGTGACCGGCCGTGGCGGCGCCACGGCACCGGCCCGGTATGCGGAAGGACTTCAGGAGACGCGGGCGGTGGTCGGCCGCGGTCGGCGCGCCGCTCGGACAGGAGGCTTCCGGGTGGCGGCGGGCTGACCCGACTGCTCAGCAGGCGGCTCCCGGACGGGCCTGGACAGCACACGAATACGTTGACCACACTCCGTACCGTCGGAGAATACGTGCACTGGGAAAGGAAATCCGTGAGCAGTGGGGAGCGAACAGAGGCGATACCGGACCAGCCCTCGTCGGATACCGGGCCGCGGCAGGCTGCGGCCGCCGCGCCGGCCCCACGCGGCCGCGGCCCCGTCGTCGCCGCGCTGATGCTGTCGATGGCGCTCTCCGCCCTCGACGGCACGATCGTCTCCACCGCCGTCCCGCAGATCGTCGCCGACCTCGGCGGCTTCTCCGTCTTCTCGTGGCTGTTCTCCGGCTACCTGCTCGCCGTCACCGTGACGCTCCCCCTGTACGGGAAGATCTCCGACACGTTGGGCCGCAAGCCCGTCCTCGTCGTCGGCATCGTCCTGTTCGTCATCGGCTCCCTGCTGTGCGCCACCGCGTGGAACATGGCCGCGCTCATCGCCTTCCGTGTGGTGCAGGGACTCGGCGGCGGCGCGCTCCAAGGCACCGTGCAGACCGTCGCCGCGGACCTCTACCCCCTGAAGGAACGCCCCAAGATCCAGGCCAGGCTGTCCACGGTCTGGGCGACCTCATCCGTGGCGGGCCCCGCCGTCGGCGGCCTCTTCGCCGGTTACCTCGACTGGCGCTGGATCTTCCTCATCAACCTGCCGATCGGCGCGCTCGCGCTGTGGCTGATCGTCAAGCACCTGCACGAACCCTCCCGCGCCACGGCCCCCGGCGCGGGCACCAGGACAGCGAAGGAAGCCGCACCCGTCCAGCGGCCCCGGATCGACTGGGCCGGTGCGCTCGCCGTCTTCGCCGCCGGCGCCCTGCTGCTGACCGCGCTCGTCCAGGGCGGTGTGGCCTGGCCCTGGCTCTCCGCCCCGAGCCTCGCCTTCTTCGGTGGCGCCGCCGCACTCGTCCTCGCCACCGTGGTCATCGAACGGCGGGCCGCGGAACCGATCATCCCCGGCTGGGTGTGGCGCCGCCGCACCATCGCCGCCGTGAACCTCGCGCTCGGCGCCATGGGCCTCCTGTCGGTCGCGCCGACCGTGTTCGTCCCCACCTACGCGCAGTCCGTGCTCGGTCTCGGCCCGATCCCGGCCGGCTTCGTGCTGTCCGCGATGACGTTGAGCTGGCCCATCGCCGCGGCCCTCTCCAGCCGTGTCTACAACCGCATCGGCTTCCGCCTCACCGCCGTCACCGGCATGTCCGTCGCCACGCTGACCCTGTTCGCGTTCCCCTTCCTGCCCTTCCCCGGACAGGCCTGGCAGCCCGCGCTGATGATGCTGGTGCTCGGCGGCGGACTCGGCCTCTTCCAGCTCCCGTTGATCATCGGCGTCCAGTCCACGGTCGGCTGGTCGGAGCGCGGTACCGCGACCGCGTCGATCCTTTTCAACCGGCAGATCGGCCAGAGCGCCGGCGCGGCGCTCTTCGGTGCCATCGCCAACGGCATCCTGGCCGGGCGGCTCGCCCACGCGCACGGGCTCGAACTGCCCGGCGACCTCGACTCCGTGTCGCGCCCCCTCGGCGACCCCGGCTCGCTGAGCGCGGCCGTCGCCGACTACCTGCGCCGCGCCGTGGACTCCGCCGTCGACGGCGTCTTCCTGGGCGCCGCCGTGGCCGCCGTACTCACCGTGCTGGTGCTGCTGTTCGTCGCGCCGCGCCGCTTCCCCGTCATCCAGGAAGAGGGCACGCAGAGGAACCCGGACGCCCCTCTCACGCAGGGTGGCGGCGCCTGAACGACCCGCGCCCGGCACTGCCCCCGGCGGTCCGGGCGCGAGTCCCCGGCCCGATCCGGCGCGCTTTCGGTGCGGCACTCGGATTCGGTGCGGCACTCGGACGCCGGGCCCGCGCACTCCCATTCCGTCGTGCCAAGTCGCTTGACTCGCGCCTGACACCGTGTGCACCTCCCGGCGCCCCCACCTCCCGTCAACCGGGCCCAGCCAGTCAGGGGACAGCGTGCGACAGCGAGCCCGGACGCATCGTCTCCGGTCGGTCCGATCACCCTGGATGTCTTGTCGCCGGAAGAGCCGCGCCATAAGGTGTGGCCACGTTGACGTGATCATGTCCCGGACCCCGCCGCCTCGTTCCAGGAGTGCACGTGCTCGCTGCCCACACAGAGGTCTGCCCCGCCCGTCCGCGCCGGAGGTCCGCCCGGATGCGATTCCTCGGCACCGCCGTGGCGGTCCTCGCGGTGGTCTCCTCCCCCCTGACGGCCGAGAGCACCGCCGCGGCCGCGGCCGTGGACGGCCGCGGCGCACCGGGCCAGGGCGACCCCTACTTCCCGCTCGCGGGGAACGGGGGCTACACCACCCGGCACTACGATCTGGACCTCGCCTACGACCCGGTCACGCGGCGGCTGGACGGCACCGCAGACATCACCGCACGCGCCACCCAGCACCTCAAGACGTTCGACCTCGACCTGTCCGGGCTGACGGTGCGCGGCGTACGGGTGAACGGACGGACGGCACGATGGACGCGTGAGGGGCAGGAACTCGTCATCACGCCCGCGAAGTCGCTCAGGAAGGGGGAGGGCTTCCGCGTCGCCGTCTCCTACGGCGGCGTGCCGGAGAACGTCACCGACCCCGACGGGTCCCCGGACGGCTGGATCCCCACCGACGACGGCGCGTTCGTCGCGGGTGAGCCGCAGGGCGCCATGTCCTGGTTCCCCGCCGACAACCACCCTCTGGACAAGGCCTCGTACACCTTCGAGATCACCGTGCCGGCCGGATACACCGCGGTCGCGGGCGGCGTGCCGACCTCACAGCGGACCAGGGGAGGAAAGACCACCTTCCGCTGGCGCCAGGCCGAGCCCATGGCCTCCTATCTCGCCACCGCCACGATCGGGAAGTTCGACGTCCAGCGGTACACCACCGCCTCGGGCATTCCCGTCTACAACGCGGTGGACCCCCGCGAGGCGGCCGACGCCGCCCCGGCACTCGCACAGATCCCGGCGATCCTCGACTGGGAGAGCAACCTCTTCGGTCCGTACCCCTTCTCGGCCGCGGGCGCCATCGTCGACCACGCCCCGGATGTGGGCTACGCCCTGGAGACGCAGACGCGGCCGCTCTACGACAGGGCGCCGGATGTCGGCACGATCGTCCACGAAACCGCGCACCAGTGGTTCGGCGACTCCGTGAGCCTGACCAGTTGGCAGGACATCTGGCTCAACGAGGGCTTCGCCACCTACGCGGAGTGGCTCTGGGAGGAACAGCACGGCGGGCAGAGCGCCCAGGCCCGCTTCGACGGCTACTACGCCCGCCCGGCCACCAACAGTCTGTGGGCCTTCCCGACCGGGAATCCCGGCGAGGGCGCGAACATCTTCGCCTCGCCCGTCTACACCCGAGGCGCGATGACCTTGCACAAGCTGCGCACGGCCGTCGGCGACGCGCACTTCTTCACCATCCTGAAGACCTGGGCCCGCAGCCACCGCTACGGCCACGGAACCACCGCCCAGTTCATCGCGCTCAGCGAGCAGGTGTCCGGCAAGAACCTCGGCGACCTCTTCCACACCTGGCTCTACACCGCGGGCAAACCCGCCCAGCCGTAGTCCGGGGCTGCGCCGGAAAGCGGGACCGGCGCCCGACGTCCGAAGGGTCTCGGTCCCGGCCTCGCCGAGCCGTGGGAGCACGTGCACGAGAGCGGCGCTCCACCGCGTCGGCGGTGTGTGCACCGGTGGCGTGCCGGCTCGGGAGCGGTGGTGGCCCGCCCTGCCGTGGGGCGGGCGGGCGAGCCCGGTGGGCTCAGTCGCGCAGCCGCTCGTACAGCTTCTCGCGCAGTTCGGGTGTGACGCCCAGGCCGTCGGCCAGGTAGCCCTCCACACCGCCCCAGTTCTTCTCCATCTCGTCGAACGCGGCGGCGAGGTACTCCGCGCGGGCGTCGAAGAGAGGCGACAGCAGCTCCATGACCTCGGCGGACATCGCGTCCGGCGAGGAACTGCTGCGGTGCACCTTGTAACGGCGGTGCGTGGCGTTCGACTTCAGGTAGTCCGCCTCGATGGCGTCCCGCTCGACCCCCAGCGCCAGCAGTGTCACCGCGATGGACAGGCCGGCGCGGTCCTTGCCCGCCGCGCAGTGCATCAGCACGGGCACGCTGCCGTCGGCCAGCGCGCGCAGCACCCTGCCGTGCTCCTTGGTGCGGGTGCGCACCATCAGCCGGTACGACGTGACCATCCGGTGCGCCGCCTTGCCGTCGTCCAGCAGGCCGCGCAGCTCGTCCAGGCTGCCCTCGCGGACCATCGTCCAGAACTCGGCGCCGTGCGCCGGGTCCGTCAGCGGCATGTTCACATGACGGACGCCGTCCAGTGCGACGTCCCTGCCATCGAGCTGGAGGTCGGCCGCGTTGCGGAAGTCGAAGATCGTGTGCAGCCCCAGGGAGGCCAGGTAGCGCGCGTCGTCCTCCGTGGCATGGGCCAGGTGGCCGCTGCGGAACAGCCGTCCGTACCGCACTCGCCGGCCGTCGACGGTGGGCAGGCCGCCCAGGTCGCGGAAGTTGCGCACGCCGGTGAGCTCCGGCTCGGTGGACGGGACCTGCTGCGTCACGGGTGCTCCTCCCGGTCGTGCCGCCGCCGCTCACCGACGGGGCGCGCTGCCGACGATACGGCACCCGGTCCGCGGTGATCTTCCGTGCGGTGATCGAGGCAGGGGCCACAGGCCGACCTGGACTCCGGCCCCGTCGGAGCGAGTGCCGCGGCCATCCCGTGATGCGGCATCTGCCCGAAATGGCAACGTATGCCCAAGTGGCCCTGGAATGCGGATGCCTGGCGCGGGTGGCCGTGAGCAGGATCATAGTCGTGACGGTGGGTGGCGGCCGGGTGCGCGGCAATTCCTCGCGATCGCAATCCCGTTGGGGCGCGCGGAAGCCCGTCGTGCGACGCAGGGTGACCGCCGACCCGGCGATGGATCTTGGGAATGTCCGTATAGCGGGCACACGGCGGTGGCCTGCGGGTTGTGATCGTCATTCCGGTTCGCTTAGCGTCACGCTCACTCCGGGCGGACGCCGAGTCCTGCCACCGCCCGGGAACCGGACACCCACCCACGCCTGGCAGGAGCGGGGGAACCGCACGCAGTACGCCGGTCCGCACTCCGGAACGGCTAGGGGTGAAGCCGCGGACACACCGCGGCCGGGCATCTCCAGCCCGAACCCGACAGCTCACCTCGCAGGCGCCGGAGAGGAAATGCGTCATGCCCGCGAAGGGTAAGCACCGTCGTCCCAAGTCCCAGCGTCTCACCCGCAAGCTCGCCGTTGCCGGCACCGGCAGCGCCGCGCTCGCCCTGCCCCTGATGGCCGCCACGGGCGCGCACGCGGCCCCGGCCGCGGGCCACGTCCACCAGGCGGACGGCAAGAAGGCCGCGGTGGCCACGTACACCGTCAAGCCGCACGACACCCTGGCCAGGATCGCCCACAAGAAGCACGTACGCGGCGGCTGGAAGCACCTGTACCGCCTCAACCACAAGGTCGTCGGCAGCGACCCCGACATGATCCACCCGGGCCAGAAGCTGGTGCTGGGCCACCGGCCCGGTGCTCACGCGTCCAAGGCCGGCACCTCCGCGCCGTCGGCCGCCGGCACCTCCACCGGCCGGTCCTCCGCCGCGAAGGCGACCGACACCGCCGACCAGACCTCCGGTTCCGGTTACACGCTGCCGGTGGACGGCGCCACCCTCGGCACGCCGTGGCACCAGGCGGGCAGCATGTGGGCCAGCGGCTACCACACCGGACAGGACTTCATCGTGCCCTCCGGCACGCCGGTGCACGCCATCGCCGACGGCACCGTCGTCACCGCCGGCTGGGGCGGCGCCTACGGCAACCAGGTCGTGATCAAGCACAGCGACGGCAAGTACTCCCAGTACGCGCACATGTCGGCCCTGAAGGTCTCGGCCGGGCAGACCGTGAAGGAGGGCCAGGAGATCGGCCTCTCCGGCGCGACGGGCAACGTCACCGGCCCGCACGTGCACTTCGAGATCCGCACCACGCCCGACTACGGCTCCGACATCGACCCGTTGGCGTACCTGCGCTCGCACGGCGTCAACGTCTGACCGGCCCGTCCCCGGGGTATGACCCCGGGGACCGTGCACAACTCCGGGTGCCCGCGCGGCTCCCGGTGCCGCGGACGCCATGACTGCGGACTCCTCAGGAGCGGGGGCCCACCAGGGGACGGTGGGCCCCCGCTCGGGCGCTCCGCGGGTCTCCCGCACGCCCTGAGCCGGGCCGGGGGCAACGGCCTCCGGCCCCGCCCGCCGCACGGCCTGGGTCCCGTCCGGCGCGCGTTCGTGCCGGCCTTCCGGCATGGCTTCCCGTGGCCCTCCCGCACGGTCCCGGTGCGGCCCGACGGTGGCGCATCTCACCCGTCGTCAACCCATGGCTACGGTCGCGTAGGTCGAGGGGTGAGGGGGAGGATGATGCGACGTGGGAGAGAAGTCGACACGCTCCAGACCTTCCGGCGCGGCGGTGATCCGTTCGTACGCGGCCCTCGGCGACAGCTTCACCGAGGGCGTCGGGGACCCGGGACCCGACGGTCGCTTCGTCGGCTGGGCCGACCGGCTGGCGGTCCTGCTCGACGAGCACGCGTCCGGCCACCGCTTCCGGTACGCCAATCTCGCCGTGCGGGGCAAGCTCCTGGACCAGATCGTCGCGGACCAGGTTCCCCGGGCCAGGGAACTCGCCCCCGACCTGGTGACCTTCTGTGCGGGCGGCAACGACATCATCCGCCCCGGCACCGACCCGGACGACGTCGCCGAGCGCTTCGAGAAGGCGGTCGCCGAGCTCACCTCCGCGGTCGGCACCGTCATGGTGACCACCGGCTTCGACACCCGGGGCGTGCCCGTGCTGCGCCGGCTGCGCGGCAAGATCGCCACCTATAACGGCCACGTACGGGCCATAGCCGACCGGTTCGGATGCCCGGTGCTCGACCTCTGGTCGTTCAAGTCCGTCCAGGACCGGCGGGCCTGGGTGGCGGACCGGCTGCACCTGTCGACCGAGGGCCACAGCCGGGTGGCGCTGCGGGCGGGTCAGATCCTCGGCCTGGACGTCCCCGGCGACCCCGACAGTCCCTGGCCGCCGCTGCCGCCGCGGACCGTCCTGGAACTCCGCCGGGACGACATCCACTGGGCCCGTGAGTATCTCGTGCCGTGGATAGGGCGCCGGCTGCGCGGTGAGTCGTCCGGGGACCACGCGGTGGCGAAGCGGCCGGATCTGCTGCCGCTTGCGTAGGGGGCGGCCGGGGTTCCGGTCAGCGGGGCCCGCGTTCGCCTGGCGGAGGGCGGCTCCCCCCCGGAGCCCGGCCCGGGTACCCGGGGCGCGTCGAAGGCCGCGGGCCTCGTCGTGGCTGGTCGCGCCCACGCGGCGGAGTCGCGCGATGTCACAGCCCCGCCCCTTCTCGGGCATGCCACGGGCCGTTCGTCGGCCCCCTTTCGGGCGGGCCGGCTGCTCAGGGGTGCCCGGGGCCGGGGGCTCGCAGGCCACGGATCTCGTCATGGCCTGTCGCACCGTTCCCTGCGCCCCTTTCCGGTGCACTCAGGGGTGTTTGGTCGTGTTTGCCTGCTGTGCCGGGATTGGTGTGTGGGTCTTGGAAGCTGAGGGCAGGGGGCTGGGCGAGCTACTAGGGTGACCGGGTGGTGAGAGAGCGGTTGAGTGTGGCGGAGCGGCGCCAGGAGCTGCTGGGCGCCACCGTGGAGCTGATCGCGGCGCGCGGAGTGGACTCCGTGCGCATCGGTGACATCGCCGCGTCCCTCGGCGTCAGCAACGCACTCGTGCTGTACCACTTCTCGACCAAGGAGAAGCTGGTAGCCGCGGCCTTCTCGCACGCCGCCGAGCGCGACCTGGAGCGCCTGGGCAAGCTGGTGCGGCGGCGCACCACGGCGGTGCGGCGGCTGCGGGCCGCGGTGCGCTGGTATGCGCCGATCGGGCCCGCCAAGGGGTGGCGGCTGTGGATCGAGGCCTGGGCGGCCGCGCTGCGCGAGCCCGCGCTGCGGACAGTGGCCCGGGAGCTCGACCGGCAGTGGAAGGCGGCGCTGACCGGAGTGATCGCGGAAGGCGTGGCCGCGGGCGAGTTCCACTGCCCCGACCCCACGGCGGCCGCGCAACGGCTGACGGCGCTCCTGGACGGCCTCGCGGTCCAGGTGACGGCCTACGACGGAGCCGTCCCGCAGTCCAGAGTCCGCCGGTGGGCGGACGAGGCCCTCACCCGGGAACTACACCTGGACCAGCAGGCCTGAGCCCGTCCGCACCCCCTCTGCGACCGCCGACGAACAGAGGCCCAGCAGCACACTCCGCGGCACCCCGGTGGAGACGCCGCCCCGTGACAACGTGCGGCTCCGCCGTGCGGTCGCGCCGAGCCACGACGAGACCCGCACTCCCTGACGACCTCAAGCGGCACCCCCGCCCGGGCTCGCGGCACCGGAAAGGCCGCACACCCGGCCCGGCCCGGGACCGGGCTCACCCGGCGGTGCCTCCACCGGAGCCGACGGACCGCCCGGCACCGGAACGGGCGTCGGATGCCGTGGCCGCCGCACCGGCCGCCGCCCGGTCCCGCACATCGCAGAACTCCTTGAACCCCTGACTGGTCAGCCCGAGCGCCGAGTTCATCCGGGACCGCAGGTTCTCCACGGCAACCATGGCCGTGAGCTCGACGAACCCCGGCTCGCCCAGACTCTCCCTGAGGCGCCCCGCCAGTTCGTCCGTCACCTCGGGCGGCGTCGCGGACACCGCCTCCGCATACGCCATGACATCCCGCTCCAGCGGTGCGAAGAGGTCACTGTCCCGCCACTGCGGGACCGCACGCAGCTTCCCCGGGTCCATGCCGCGGCCGTGGCCGACCCAGTACCCGAAGTCCATGCACCAGGAGCAGCCGATCGCCGCCGCCGACGCCATCTCCGCGAGTACCTTGAGATCCTCGTCGAGCCGGTTCCACTTCCCCAGGGACTGCTCGAACCGGAGGTAGCTCCACAGCAGCCGCGGGTTGTGCGCCATGGCCTTGCCGGGATCGAGCACCTTGCCGTACGTGCGCCGCGAGTACCACTCCATGACGCGGAAGAAGAGGGTGCGGCGCGGACTGAGCGAAACGCGGGCCATGAGGTCCACCTCCTGGACGTGCCATCTGCTGTCACCGGTACGACGGACCGGGCCGCCGCGGATGTGACATCACGGGCGCGGCCCACGCGCGACCAGGCCGGAGCGCATACGCCGCCGGCCGCCCGCTCCGCCCGCCGCGCACGGGGTCCCACACCGCCGGGTCTCCGCTCCTTCGGCCCAGGAACCTCTGAACCGGAGCGCTGTCACCCGAGCAACACATAATGGAAGGTGACGCCGCCGTGTGGCCGCCGCGGGCGGACGGCGACGGCGCACAGGACGTTCATATGGACGAAGGCACGGACAGGGCTCGCGAGGGCGCTGTTCCGACCGATCAGGAGGCGCTGTGACCGGTTCCCGTTCCCTCAGCTCCGGGCTCCGCGCGCTGCGGCCCGCCGCCTTCGGCGCGGATCCGGCAGGTTCCCGGCTCGAGCGCATCCGCAGCTCGCCGAACTTCGCGGACGGCTCGTTCCGGAACCCCGTCGGGGCCCGCACACGCCCCTCCGCTTCCGCCCTGGAGCTGGCCCGCACCTACGTCGGCAGAGACGGACGGGCCCGCCGCGCGCCCCGCCGCCCGGTGCCCGTGCACGAAGGCACCGCCGCCGCCCTCGCGTCCCCGCCGGCCACGGGCCTGCGGCTGACGTGGATGGGCCACTCCAGCGTCCTCGCCGAGATCGACGGCACCCGGGTCCTCTTCGACCCGGTCTGGGGAGAGCGCTGCTCGCCCTTCTCCTTCATCGGGCCCAAGCGGCTGCACCCGGTCCCGCTTCCGCTGGCCGCGCTGGGCCCGGTCGACGTCGTGGTGATCTCCCACGACCACTACGACCACCTGGACCTGCCCACCATAAAGACGCTGGCCGGCACGGACACCCTCTTCGCCGTGCCGCTCGGGGTCGGCGCCCACCTGGAGCGGTGGGGGGTGCCCCGGGAGCGGCTGCGGGAGCTGGACTGGCAGGAGTCCACCAAGGTGGCGGGCGTGACGCTCACGGCCACACCCGCCCGCCACTTCTGCGGCCGCGGCCTGCGGAACCAGCAGAACGCCCTCTGGGCCTCCTGGACGGTCGTGAGCGACCGGCACCGCATCTTCCACAGCGGCGACACCGGCTACTTCCCCGGCTTCCAGGACATCGGCGCGGCACACGGACCCTTCGACGCCACGATGATCCAGATCGGGGCGTACAGCGACTTCTGGCCCGACATCCACATGACCCCCGAGGAGGGGATGCGGGCGCACCTCGACCTCCAGGGCGGCCGGCCCACCGGCGTCATGCTGCCGATCCACTGGGGCACCTTCAACCTCGCCCCCCACCCGTGGGCCGAGCCCGGTGAGGGCACCCTCGCGGCGGCGCGCGACGCGGGGGCGCGGGCGGCGCTGCCGCGGCCGGGCGAGCCGTTCGAGCCGACCGCCGCGGAGCTGCCGGCGGAGCCGTGGTGGCGGGCGGTGGCCAGGGCGCCGGAGGGGGGCTGGGCCGCGGTCGACGGTGCCGGGGCGAAGGGGCCGACGCCTACGGAGGGCACCGGTGAGCCGGAGACGGCACCCGCGGTGAGCTGATCCGGGGGTCCGGTCGGGCTCCGTCCCGACCGGGCTCGTGGTGGTGTGCGCGGTTTCCGGGCGCCGGAGCCGCGGGGCCCGGACGGCCCGGACCCGGGCGGACCCCGGGGTGCCCACCGGGGTGCGTCGTGGGCTCGCGGTGTCGTCGTGGGCTTGTCACGTAGTTCCTCGCTCCCCTTCGGGGAGCCCCGGGCCGTGGGCCGAGTCGGAGGGGGCTTCCGTGGGCCGTGATGTCTCTGTGGGCTGACGTGGTGGTCGTCGGGCTGGTGTGCGAGGGGTCATACCGGAGGAGGGCGTTATCCACCGGAGTTCGTGAACTGTCCGCCACGGGAGCGGCGCCTACAACTACCGTGTGTGTCCGCCGGATCGCGCAGGGTCGTAGTACGTGCCTGCCGACCGGTGCGGCGGCGCCGCACGCCCGCACTGCGCCGCACGAGCCTGATGCCCCTCCACCGCCGCCCGGCGGGGATCACCCACCGAAGGACTCCGATGGCGCACGTTCCCGTCCCTGCCCCCTCCGCCGACCACCGTGAGGGCGGCGGCAGGCACGGCAGACCCGGCCGGCGCGCCGGGCGGCCGTCCCTGACCATAGGCTCCAGACTGTTCGGGCTGGCCGTGCTGCCCGCCGCGGCCGTGGCGCTCGGCGCGGCCCTCGTCCTCACGTCGACCACCGGCACCACCGCCCGGACCGGCACCCCCTGGGCGGTGCTCGGCGGGGCCGCCGTGCTGACCCTGCTGGTCCTGGCCGGCGCCGGGCTGGCCGCCCACCGGGTTGCGGCGGGCCTGTCCGGCCGGATCGTGGCGCTCCGGCGCACCACCGCGCGCGGACAGGCCGAGCTGCACGACCTCGTCGAGGCGCTGCGGCGTGGCGCGGCGCCAGACGCCCCCACGGGGTCCGGCCCGGTGGCGCCCGAGGCGGCCCCGCACAGCGGCGCGGCCGACGAGCTGGGCCGGCTGGCGGCGGAACTGGACCGCGCGCACGACACCGCCGTCGCCGCCGTGCTGCGGGCCGCTCGGCACTCCACGGGGCCGTCCGGTGACGCGGGCGAGGGCGAGGGCGAGGCCGCGGGTGGCGCCCGCGGTGCGGACGCCGTGCGCGGCACGGTGCGGCGGAGCGCCGACGCGGCGCACCTGGCGCACACCGTCGCCGTCTCCGCCCACCTGGCCCGGCGGATGCAGGCGCTCGTGCACCGCGGCATCGCCGTCCTCGACGAGCTGGAGAGGGAGACCGAGGACCCCGACCTCCTCAAGAGCCTCTTCCAGGTGGACCACCTGGCCACGCGCCTGCGGCGGCACGCCGAGAACGTCGCCGTGCTCGGCGGCGCCGCGTCCCGCCGCCGCTGGACCCACCCGGTGCCCGTCACCGAGGTACTGCGCTCGGCGATGGCGGAGGTCGAGCAGTACCCGCGGGTCATGCTGGTGCCGCCGATGGACGGCTCGGTGCGCGGCCACGCCGTCGCCGACGTTGCGCACCTGCTCGCCGAACTCATCGAGAACGCCACGGTGTTCTCCGCCCCGGGGACCCCTGTGATGCTCCGCGTCTCCCCCGTCACCGCCGGTCTCGCCATCGAGGTGGAGGACCGCGGCCTCGGCATGCCCCCGCGCGAGCAGGCCAGGATGAACACACTGCTCACCGACCCGGCCGGCGCGGCCGCGACCCGTGTGCTGCATCACGGCAGGACCGGCCTGTACGTCGTCTCCCGGCTGGCCCGCAGACACGGCATCTCCGTCCGGCTGCAGAGCAACGTCTACGGCGGCGTCCAGGCCGTCCTCGTCCTCCCGCGTGCCCTCCTCGGCCCCGGGGCACCCCGGACGATCGAGCGGGGGAGCGCCCGGCGGCTCGCCGAGACGCCCGTGCCGGCCGGCCTCACGGCCGGTCCCACGCGGGCTCCGTCCGACCCGGTCGCGTACGCCGGCACGGGGCAGGACGCGCGGGACGGTGTGCGTCCCGCGGTGGTCGGTGGCGCGGGGCCGGGTGAGCTCCGCGCCGCGCACAGCGGTGTGCGTCCGGACGTGGACGGTGCTGTGCGACGTGATGTGGACGGTGGTGTGCGTCCGGACGTGGACGGTGCCGGTGATGTGGAGGTTCGGGGCGCCGCGGGTCCCCGGGCGCACCCCGCCGGGGTCCGGGACGGCACCGACGCGCCCGCGCACGCACGCCCCGGCGGGCCGGCCGACGATGTGGCGCGCGAGCACGCCACGGAGGAGACCACGGCGGTACCCGGCGTACCCATGGATGTCCCCCGCGCGGAGCAGCGCCCCCGCCTGCCCCGGCGTCCCGCACAGGAGCCCGTGACGCGGCAGCCGCACGGCGCGCCGCAGACCCGGCCGGGTGGCGAGCGGAGCACCCGACCCACTCCGGGGCTGATGGCCGCCTTCCGGCGCGGCACCGGCCTCGGCGCGGCGCAGCGGGCGACCGGCACGGGGCCCGGGCCGCGAACCGGCCCGCGGCCCGGAGGGGCCGGCACGCCGGGTGGGAGCTGACACGCCGCCCGCCCCTCACCCGGGCCGCCCACTCGTGCGCCGCGCACCGGAGCGCCGCCGTCCCTCCTCCCGTCCCTCCTCCCGGCCGCAGCCCCGTGCCCCGACCCGCCCACCCCGTCCCACCCGCTCCGCAGTTCCCCGTACGCAAGGAGTCCCACCGATGGCGAGCGATCCGCCGACCGACCGCACCCGGGTCCTTGAGCGGCTGCTCACCGGTCTGATCCGGCGTGTGCCGCACACCCGCAGCGCGGTGCTGCTTTCGTCCGACGGGCTGGTCAAGGCCGTGCACGGACTCGACACCGACCGTGCCGACCACCTCGCCGCGCTGGCCTCCGGGCTCTGCTGGCTCAGCCGCAGCGCGGGCAGCCGGCTCTGTGACGGCGGCGCGGTCCGCCAGGTCGTCGTGGAGCTCGACTCCGCGCTCCTCTGCGTCTCCACGGTGGACGCCGACACCTGCCTTGCCGTCCTGACCGGACCGGCCGCCGACGCCGCGGTGCTGGGATTCGAGATGGCGACGCTCGTCGGGACCGCAAGGCCGTACCTGGCGCCGCCGTTGCGGCGCCCAGCGGCCTGGCCGGCGGCGGTACGGCCGTGACCTCACCGGCGCCGCACGACACGCAGGACGCGCCGCACGACACGCAGGACGCGCCGCACGACACGCAGGACGCGCCGCACGACACGCAGGACGCGCCGCACGACACGCAGGACGCGCCGCACGACGCGCAGGACGCGCCGGGCGTCGCACTCCATCGCACACACCACCCCGTGTGCGCCGAAGCTGCCGGAAGGCATGGGGAGAGGCGGGAGGACAGGGCCCGGTGTGGTGACGGTTTCCTGTGCGGTGACGGGATCCGGAGCGGCGATGGGGTCCGGTGTGACGACGGCGTGCGGCGCGGCGACGGCGTCTGGCTCGACGCCGCCGCCGGGCGGATCGTCCGCCCCTACACCGTCAGCAACGGCCGCACCAGGCCGTCCACCGACCTCGGCCCGGTCGCCTCGGTGGCCGCCACCGGCAGCGCGCCGCCCGCCCGGCTCGGCCCGGAGCACCGGGAGGTGGTCCACCTGTGCGCCGTGCCCCACTCGGCGGCGGAGGTCGCGGGCCTGCTCCGGCTGCCCGTGGCCGTGGCCAAGGTGCTGATCGGCGACCTCGTCGACTGCGGGGCCCTCGCCGTGCGCGCCCCGGCCCGGCACGGCGACACGGACCGCGCCCTTCTGGAGGCCGTGCTCGCCGGTCTGCGCCGCACGCTCTGAGGCCGCCCGCGCCACCGCGCGGCGGAGGCCTCCGGAGAGACCTCCGGAGTCGCCCGCCCTGCCCGCGCAGGCCCGTTGGACCGGGGGAGCGCCCCCGACCCGCCCCGCCTCGTCCGCTCCTCGCCGTGCCGCCGTCGCGGGCCGATTGTCAGTGCCGTTGGCTACGGTTCGTGCCATGCCAGACGCCGACGACGTACGCCGTATCGCCCTCTCCCTGCCGGACACGGCGGAGAAGACCGCGTGGAGCATGCCCACCTTCCGGGTCGCCGGGAAGATGTTCGCCACCCTGCCCGAGGACGAGACGTCCATAGCGGTGCGCTGCCCCAAGGAGGAGCGGGACGAACTCGTCCTGGCCGAGCCGGAGAAGTTCTGGATCGCCTGTCACGAGGCGGGCTTCGCATGGGTCCGGGTGCGCCTCGCGGCGTTGGAGGACACCGCCGAGCTGCATGACATCCTCGCCGACTCCTGGCGCCAGGCGGCCACTCCCCGCCTGCTGGAGGCACACCCCCGGCTCGGGGTGCCGGGCGGCGGCTGACCGGGTTCGTCCCCGGGCGCTGTCGGTGCCGCATGGCATGATCACACATGCAGGTGCGAGCCGGGCGCGCGGCGGCCGTCGGCTCACAGGGGGAGGACACCGCAGAAGATGACAGGACACGGTACGGGGCATCCGCCCGCACCCGGCCCGGACACCCCGGCCCCGGGAGGCGACCGCGCCCACCCGGCCGAGGCCCCGGCCCGGGCGGAGGGCCGCCGGGCCGCCGGACGCTCCGGCACCCCCGGCGCCACCACCGGCGGGCAGCCGGCCGCCGGCGCCGTGCTGCCCACCAGCGGCGACGGAGCCATGACGAGCGGTTGCGGGCCGGTGGCGAGTGGTGCCGGGCTGCCGGCGACAGGTGGCGGGCCGGTGGCGGGCGGTAGGGGGCTGCCCGCGGACGGTGAGGGTCTGCTCGCGACAGGTGGCGGGCCGGTGGCGGGCGGTGGGGGGCTGCGCGCGGACGGTGCCGGCACCGGCGCCAGGCGGCTCTGGTCGCGCGACTTCGCGCTCTTCTTCACCGCCCGTGCCCTCGCCAAGCTCGGTGAGACGATGCTGCCGGTCGCCCTCGCGGCGGGCCTGCTGGAGCACGGGTACGGTGCGGGCGCGGTCGGCCTCGCCATGGCCTCCTCCGTGGCCTGCTTCGCCGGACTCGTCATCTTCGGTGGCGTCTTCGCCGACCGGTTCGGCACCCGCGGCCTGATGATCGGCGCCGACCTGGTCCGGCTGGTCAGCCAGTCCCTCGCGGCCGTCTTCTTCTTCACCGGGCACGTGGTCCTCTGGCAGATCTGCGCCATCGGCGCCGTCAACGGCGCGGCGTCCGCCGTCTTCCAGCCCGGGGTGGCCAGCACGGTGCCCCGTCTCGCCGCCGACGTCCAGGCGGCCAACGGCGCCATCCGCATCGCGGAGTCGTCCGCGCAGCTCGCGGGCCCGGCGCTCGCGGGCCTGCTGGTCGCGTTCGCGTCGCCGGGCGGCGTCTTCGCGGCCCACGCCGCCACCTACGGCCTCAGCGCCCTGTGCCTGCTGCTGCTCCGGCTGCCGCCCGCCCCCCACGGCACCGCGGGGCGCACCACCGGCTTCCGGGCCGATCTCGTGGAGGGCTGGCGCGAGTTCAGGTCCCGCACCTGGCTGTGGGGGGTCATCGCGATCTGGTGCGTCCTGATGATCGGGGCCTCGGGGCCGACGGTCCCGCTGGTCGCCACCGAGGTGGTCCAGGAGCACGGCCCGCGCGCCTACGGCCTGGTCAACTCCGCCCTCGGCGCGGGCACCGTGGTCGGCGGGCTGGCCGCGCTGCGCGCCCGGCCGCGCCGGATGCTGCGGGCCGGGGCGCTGGCCCTGTACCTCTTCGCGTTCTTCCCGGCCGTCGTGGGCGCGCAGTTCGGTGTCGCCGCGATGGCCGCCGGTGCCGCCGTCGCGGGCGCGGGCCAGTCGTTCTGGGCCGTGATGTGGGCGACCAGCGTCCAGACGCAGGTCTCGCCCGGCGTGCTCAACCGCATCCACGCCTACGACGTCGCAGGCTCCCTCGCGATGATGCCGGTGGGCCAGGCGCTCGCCGGCCCCGCCGCCGGCGCCTTCGGCACCGAACACGTCCTCCTCGCGGGGAGCGTGGTGACCCTCCTGGTCGCCACGGCCCTCCTCGCCGTCCCGGCGATACGCAACCTGCTCCGCGTCGACCAGTCCGTCTCCCGCTACGGACCCGGCCCGGCGGCAGCGGCGGAACACGGTGCGGGCGGCGGCTCCCACGCGGCGGGCGAGCCGGCCGCCGCCGCGGTGCCCGGCGGCGCGGGCGCCGCACGGGGCGCGGAGCCGGCCGGCACCGGTGCCGCGGCACCGGTCATACCGGTCATACCGGTCACACCCGAGAGCGGCCCAGGAAGCCGGTGATCCGCTCCCGCAGCGGCCCGGCGGTCAGGCCGTGGGTGGCGAGGTGCTCGTCGAACTCGCCGTACCGGCGCAGCTCCCGGCGCCCCACGCCAAGGCCCAGCACCCGGTGGGGCACATCGGCGAGCGCGTCGTTCACCGCGGCCGTGGAGGTGCCCGCCAGATACGGCTCCACGACCACCACATCGGTGCCCGTGGCCTCCGTGGCCCGGCGCACCGCCGCGGCGTCGAAGGGCCGTACGGTCGTGGCGTAGAACACGCTCACGTCGAGGCCCTCCGTGGCCGCGAGGACCTGGTCGAGCATCGGGCCGACGGCGATCACCACCCCCGCGCGGCCGGTGCGGACCGGCAGGAAGCGGCTGCCGTCGACGGCGCGCGCCGAGCCGTTCCGCTGCACCGACAGACGGACGTAGACCTTGTCGTCGCCCGCCGCCACCGCGTGCCGCAGCAGCGTCTCCGCCTCGTCGGGGTGGCCGGGCACATGCACCGTCCAGCCGTCCAACGTGTCCATCAGCGCCACGTCGCCCGGTGACATATGGGTGAAGCCGCCCGCGGGCCAGTCGAACGAGGCGGCAGCGCTGACCAGCACCCCGCCCAGCCCCTGGTGGCCGAAGTCCAGCTTCACCTGCTCGAAGGGCCGCTCCACCAGGAAGCTGGCGAAGCTGTGCATGACCGGACGCAGGCCCGCGAGCGCCAGGCCCGCGCCCGCGCCGATCAGGAGCTGTTCACGGATCCCGACGTTGATCACACGGTCGGGGTGCTTGCGCGCCGGGTCGGCGAAGGCGTCCCTGCCGATCTCGGCGAGCACGACGGCGACCCGGGGATCCTCGTCGAGGATCCGGGCCATGGTGGGGGCGAACCGGTCACGCATGGTGTCCATGTCGGGGGTGTCCTTTCGGGACGGTAACTGTGGGGCTGGGGCCGGTGGAGCCGGCGCGGCGCCCGGCGGGAGTGGCGGAGGGGGAGCGGCCGGGAGCGGTGGCACGGGCCGGAGGAAGGAGTGCACCAGCACGCGTCGGCCTGGCCTCAGCCGGTCTTCGGCTCGACCCGGGCGACGACCGCGTGGGGCCGCCCCGGGTGCGGGGCCGTGAAGGCCGCGTACAACGCCTCGTGGTCGCGCCCGTCCACCACCCGCGTCGACCACCCGGCCGCCGCGAAGCGCGCCGCGCTGCCGCCGCTGCTGCCGTAGGAGGCCGAGGAGTTGTCGATCAGGACGGTGTGCAGCTGCTCCAGGCCGGCGGGCCCCGCGAAGGCGATCGCCTCGTGGTTGCTGCCCTCGTCCAGCTCCGCGTCGCCCACGAGGACCCACACCCGCGGCTCGGCACGGCCCTGCGCCCGCAGGCCCAGCGTCGTGCCCACCGCGATCGGCAGCCCGTGCCCCAGCGAGCCGCTGGCGATCTCCACACCCGGCACCAGCACCCGGTCAGGATGGTGGCCCAGCGGGGAGTCGTACGAGCCGAAGCCGGGCAGCCAGCCGGCGGGCAGGAAGCCCTTGGCGGCGAGCACCGCGTAGTAGGCCATCGGTCCGTGGCCCTTGGAGAGCAGGAACCGGTCGCGGCCCGGGTCGTCGACGGTGCCGGGGGAGACCCGCAGCACCCGGTCGTAGAGCACCCACAGCGCGTCCAGTGTGGAGGTGGCCGCGGGGCCGTGCTTCTCGTCGCCCGTCATCAACCCCATCAGGGCCGGCAGGTCCTCGTACGCGTACGCGCCCTGCCGGTGCGTTGTCGTCGTCATACCGGGAGCGTGCAACCTCAACAGCACTTCAAGTCAAGCGATGACCGCGGAGCGTGGCGGGCGGTGCGGTGCGGCGGCCGCGGGGGGCGGTGACCGGGCGGGACGGTGGTCGCGGGGAGCGCCGGCCGAGGGTGCCGCGCACGGAAACGGATGCGCGACCACGGTCCGGAGTGAGGTATGGTTTCCATGCGCGTTCGGCCAGGGGAAGCCCAGGTCAGACGAGCAACGGGACGTGGCGCAGCTTGGTAGCGCACTTGACTGGGGGTCAAGGGGTCGCAGGTTCAAATCCTGTCGTCCCGACTTTTCGAGACATTCGAAAGTCGCAGATCAGGGGCCGTTTCGCAACGGCCCCTCGCTGTTTTCCCACGCCCCGGCGAGAGCGCGGAGTGGGAGCGTGCTCCTACCTCTTCCCTTGAGCGTTCGCTCCCTCTCGACCCCTTGCGCATTTGTTCGATTCCTTGTGCAGGTGTGTTCGTATCGGTGAGTGTCGCGGCGTCGCATCGGCGGGCGTCGCGGCCCCCTCTCGGCGGGCGTCGCGGCGTCGCTTCAGAAGCCGCGTGTGCGCTTCGCCGCGCGACGTGCCTGGGCGCCGGGGCCGCGGATCAGCATCCGGGAGGCCTCCGCCCCCAGATTCACCCCGATCGCGATGGCCATGGCCAGCGCCACGGCCTTCGTCAGCGACACGAGCCCCGCGTCCACATCGTTCTGGGCGAACCCCAGCAACCCGAAGTATGTGGAGGAGCCCGGCAGCAGGGGGCCGATCGCCGCCGTGACGTACGGCAGCGCGGACGCGAACCGGTACCGGGAGAAGAGCTGGCCGAACAGTCCCACGAGCCCGGCCGCGGCGGCCGTGGACGCCACGGGCGAGATGTGACCGGTGAAGTGCATCGCCCCGTAGACGACCCAGGCCACACCCCCGTTGAGCGTCACCATCAGCACGGTCGAACGTTCCTGCTGAAGCAGCACGGCGAAGGCCAGGGACAGCAGCATCGCGGCGAGTATCTGCCAGTACGGCCGTTCCACGTTCGGCAGCGCCGCGTCCGGATTGAGCTTGGCGTTCAGCCGCACCCCGAAGTAGAGGACGATCAGCACGCCCGTGACGATGCCGACGACGAAGTACACCACCTCCAGCAGACGGGCCGCGGCGGTGAGGTAGTAGCCGGTGAGCCCGTCCTGCACCCCCGCCACCAGCGCCCGCCCCGGCAACAGCGCGAACAGCCCACCGGTGATCACCGCGGAAGCGGGCACATGCGCGTGGAGGACGGTGAGCGTGACTCCGATCGCGGCAGGCGGCATCGCGGCCACCGTGAACTGGTAGAACTCCGGCAGCCCGCGTCCCGAGCAGAGCCAGGCCAGCCGGTCACCCAGCATCGCGCCCACCGCCGCGGCGATGAAGACCAGGAGGTCTCCCCCGACGAGCACCGAGGCCGAGCCCGCCAGCAGCCCGTTCGCCGCGGTCAGCGCCCACCCGGGAAAGGGGTGGCGGTTGCGGCGGATCTCGGCGAGCCGTCGGTAGGCCTCCTCCAGGGAGATGTCGTGCTCGTCCTCGCTGAGGTCGTCGACCAGCCGGAAGACGGCCGCCAGCCGCGTGTAGTCGGTGCCCCGGCGGCGTACCGTCCGCGAGGCCGTCACCGGGTCATGCACCAGGGACGGCTGGTAGGAGATGGACAGCAGCGTGAACGTGGCCGTCGGCTCACACCGGTCGAGCCCGTAACTGCGGCAGACGGCGAACATCGCCGCCTCCACGTCCTCGGCGCCCTCCCCGCCCGCCAGCAGCAGCTCCCCGATGCGCAGGGTGAGGTCGAGCACGCGCGGCACCGCGGGCCCCGACTCGTCCTCGTGCTTGGTCACCGGTTCCGGCGCGGGCCGTTCGGCCACCGGAAGGCGCAGCATCGTACGCATCCGGTCCTGCCAGGGCGCCTCCTTGGCCAGCCCGCTGATGACCGGGACACCCGTCGGCGGGGTGAACGCCGGCGGCGCGTGCCGCGCGCGGTACGTGCGCGGCGGGCTGAACGCGGAGCCCTCCTGCTCCTGGGGTGTGCCCAGGGCCGCGAGCCCCTGCGGCACCGCGAACTCCGACGTCGTGTGCGACTCGTCCTCGGGTACGGCGGAACCCGGGACCACGCCGGCCGGCTGGGCGAACGCGCTCCTCGCTTCGTCCGACTTCAGCTTGCGGTCGTCACTGTCACCCGACTCGATCACCTGCTCCGCCCCACTCCTGTTCCGTCTGTTCCTGTGTTTTCCGTCCGTTCGTCGAACGTCCCCCTGTCGTACGGCCGCGCCACCGCTCAGTATGCGCACGCCGAACCCCGCACGAGCGGCCCGTGACGAACGCCGACACCGCCCACGCGCGGTCGCCTGCGCGCGCACAAGGATGCGGTGGGTCACACGACCTGATGGCCAGGTCATGCGGCCCACCGCGCGGGATTCGGTACGGGGCCCACCGCGGCCGTCAGTGACCGCGTCGCGGGCCCCAGCCTATCGGCGGCGCCGTACTGCTCCCGCAGTGGCCGGGAGCCGTCCCGCTCCGTCTGCGGGTACCGTGGCCCAGGGCCGGCACTCGCGGAACGGAGGCCCATCACCGGATTCCGCGCCGCAGGGCGGCTCCGGGCCGCGGTGGGAGGGGCCGTCGCCCTGAGGATGCCCCGAGGTGCGGACCCGGCGATCGGCGCGCCCCGGGGCCGGTCCGGGCTCAGCGCAGAGCGCGGGCCAGCTGCCGTGCCGACACCGGGGTGCCGGCGCCGTTGTACAGCGCGTTCGTCACCAGGGCCCACGCCGCGCGGGGCCAGGTGCGGAAGGTGACCTCGCCACCGATGACGGTGGTCCGGCCGTCGCCGACGTCGAACGTCGCGACGTTGGCGGCACCGCTGAGCGCCTTGTCCCCTCGTGCGTACCCACTGACGAGCAGGTCGGTGTCACGCGGGTACGAGGCCGCCACGTCGCCGTCGCCGGTGAGCCGGAACGCCGGATCGTCGTTGTACCAGACCGGCCATGCCGGGGGCATTCCCCAGGCCGCCGGCGACGACGTCCGGAACGTCTGCTTCAACAGCGCGCCGGGCACCTCGAACTCGTCACCGCTCCTCGGTGCGACGTTCCGCACCGGCAGCGACAACGCGTCGGCCGCGGTCAACGCCGAGTTGCCCATCGCCAGCAGGTTGCCGCCCTGCCGGACGTACTCGTTCAGCTTCGCCGGGCCGTTCGGTACGCCGCGTGCCCAGCGGAACTCCTCGGGGTACCGCGCGGGATCGAGCCCCTTGGTGATCGAGTCGCGGGTGATCCCCGGCGGCAGCACGACGGTGTCGTACTGGTCGAGGTGCTGGTAGTCGTCGGCCTCGACGATGTCGTAGTCGATGCCGAACTGGTCGAACATCCACCACATCCAGCCGCCTTCCATGTTGTCGACACCGCGGACCAGCCCGATGTGGGTGGTGTCCCGCAGCCGGATCGCCGGCGTGGCCGGCACCCGGGGCGAGGCGTACACGCGCAGTCCGGTGGCGGCGGAGATGTTCTTCAGTACGGTGCGCGCCTTGTCGCTCGCCGGAGCGATCAGCGCGCCCGGCGGCAGCGTCGCGCCGCCGACCTTCAGCTCTTCGGTCGCGCGGAACATCGGCACATCCGCCTTCTCCAGCGCGGTGATCACCTTGCCGAGTCCGTACGACTCCGGGCTCAGCACATATGCGCCCCTCGCTCCGGGGGCCTCCGGCATCGGCGGCGCCGTCGGCTCGATGCCGCTGACCACCTCGGTGTCCGCGCCGAACGGGTCCTCGACCGAGTCGACGGTGACGCCCATCAGCAGACCGAGATTGTCGGTGGTCTCGCTGTACGGCATGATCAGCGGGCAGTCGGGGCACTTGCGGGCGGAGTCGGGGTACTCGTCGACGCGCAGCAGCTGGTCGACCCAGCGGCCCAGCGGCTGATCGGTCCGCAGGATCCAGGACCCCTTCGGGTACTCCTTGCCGCCGGCGCGGAACGCCGCCGTGGCCTGCTCGATGCGCACCTTCCCGAAGTCGAAGATGTGCAGCATGTCGTGGACGGCGTAGGGATCGCGTTGCCCGGCCGGCACGACGTACGCGTACGGGCCGCCGTCCCAGGTCTCACTGTGCGCGTTGACCAGGTACATGGTGTTGTACAGCCATTCCTGCGGGTGGCCCGCGACCGTGTCGAGGCCGGAGTACGCCGCCGTCTCCGCGTAGTCGACGATCTGCTCGGGGCTCCACGTCTTCTTGTCGTACGGCAGCGGCGAGCGCAGTGTCGGCGCCGACGCCTCCAGGATCTTGTCCGAGGTGAACGTCGACCAGAGGTCCTTGGCCGCGGCGATCTCGGTCAGCCAGGTGGTCGTGCCCTGGAACGTGCTGTAGCCCATCACGTCGGCGTTCCACATGATGCCGTAGGCGTCGTCCGTCTTCGCGCCCTTGTCCCCGGCGCCGACCAGGTCACGGTTCGCCTCCTGGCCGATGCTGTTCGCCGACGCGACCGTCAGCGGATCGAGCGTCGGTGACATCGGCTCGTCCCACGGCGGCGACCAGATCCGTGGGCTGGTCGTACCCGCACCGTGCATGTAGTGCTGGACGGCCGGGCGGTACTCCTGCTCCAGCCTGACCCGGATCTGCGACTCCTTCTGGGTGAACATGAACCAGTCGCGGTTGTCGTCGTGGCCCACGTACTTCTGGTACAGGTCGGGGAAGACCCGATCGAAGTCGGTCCCGGCGGTGGCGTTGTAGTAGTTCACGACCCGGTCGTGCCCGTCGGGGTTCTGGGACGGCACCATCACGATCACCGCGTTGTCCAGCACCCGGTTCACGAAGTCCGAGTCCTCGGTGGCGAGCCGGTGCACGACGTCCATCAGCGCCTGCGTGTTCCCGACCTCGGTTGAGTGGATGCCGGCCTCGATGTAGTAGACCGGCACGCTGGTCGTGGCGAGTTCGCGCGCGTACCGGTCGCGGTCCTCTCCGGCTCTCCTGGCTTCCCTGGTCATCCGGGCCGGGTCGGCGAGCCGGGCGTTGACGTCCAGGATCTCGTCCAGCCGGTTCAGATTCCTTGCGGAGCTGATGCGTACGATCGGGAAGTCGTTGCCCTCGGTGGTCTTGCCCACCACCTCGTAGTCGACCTCGGCGGACTCGTCCGCGATCAGCCGGAGGTACTTCTTGATGTCGGGGAACTCCGCCAGTCTGCCCTCGGTCCCCATCGGGAAGCCGAAGAAGTCCTCCGGTGTCGGTATGTCGTCCGCGGCGGCGGAAGCGGCCCGGCTGAGTGGCGAGGCGGGGCTGATGGGGTGGGAGACGGGAATCGCACCGATCAACAGCCCCGCGGCGACGATCGCTGCCGCCTTGATAGCGTGAGCTCTCACGGGTTCGTCCTTTCGCTCCGGGGAAGCGCGCAGAGGGCTCGGGTTGGGCGGCACCCGTTGCGGGCGTCAACGAATCGGCCGACCGGAACCGCGAATACAAGACGTGGACACCTGACCCGTTGGCAATCCGGCCATTCGTCCACCGTCGGCGCCGTGCCCGGGGAGCCAGCCTCCGACGTTTGTCCGGGTGACGTCCGCGCAGTCGGGTGCGGGAGGGCGGCCGGGTGCGGGAGGGCAGGAAGGCTTCCAACGCCGTCACCGTCCCGGTCCGCGTCCCTCAGGCGGCAGCCAAGCGTCGCGTCAGGCCCGAGCGGCCGCACACCGCGGTGCCCCCGCATGACAAGCTGTGCTTCCCACTGCCCGAACCCAGGAGGTCACCATGACCGCAGCGTCTCCATCGCAGGAAGGTTCGGAGTCGGCTGACGCCGAGCGTCCTGCCCTGGCACCCGACGAGGACGGTCAATACGATCTGAAGGCCAAGTTCCGTCAGGCCCTGGCGCGAAAGCGCAGCATGCAGGCGGAGGCCGCGGCCCTCGCCGCGAACACCGACGCGGCGAAGATCCGCGGCACGCACGGCCCGGCTGCGAGCCGGCATTCGTTCCGACGCAAGAGCGGCGGCTGAGTCCAACCGCCCTTCGGGCCCTCTCTGCAGGACACCGCGCACCCCCATGGCGGTCGCGCGGTGTCCTGCCGGAGGCAGCGGCGACCACCTCCTCCGGTTCCTCGCCTCCCCGCCCAGCGCTCCGTCTGCGGTACCCCCCTCGGCGTGGCGGCGGATGAACGCGAGGGGGCTTTCTCCCGCGCCTCGTGGCCCGACCGGCCGCATGGACGTACCTCAGGTCGCCCTTCTGGCCTCGCCCCGGGGACTGGAGGAGGTTTCACGCCGGTGAAACTTTCCGCCGACGGGGCCATCACCGCAGCCACACGGCCTCTCACTGGTCTCGACCATTGAGATTTCCGTACAGCCCTTTACGTCGGAAGTCGATTCATGCGTCACTGATGACGCGTCCACGACAACCGTCGCGCCGCCGCACCGTGCATCACCGCCCAGCACGCCCATGTACCCACCCCGTTGACGTGTTCAGGAGGAAGCGGTGCGCTCACGCCGGCGGTTGCTGCGGGCAGTTGCGGACGCCTGCCGACGACACTCCCCTGACAGCACCTGAGGCGTGCGGGGGAGTGCCCGGACCGACGAGCATCCTGCCGCCTCGGAACGTCGGTGGGATCGCCGGCCCTGCTCGCTACACGAGTAGAACAGGGGCTGCCGAGCAGCCCGCACCACTGCCCCGCTCACCCCCCACGCCAGGAGGAATGCCTTGTTCTCCCGAAGCCGCAATGCCAGGACCGCGAAGCGGGACCTGCTGGCGGTCGGCACTCTCGTCGCGAGCGTCACGCTGAGCGTGACCATGACGGCGGGCACGGCCACCGCCCAGTCCAACCCGCCCGGCAGCACCCTTCCGCTCGGCGCCGGGTACATGGGTGTCGGGTACCTCCAGGACAACAAGGACTTCACGTCGGACACCAGACAGCCCGGACTGAGCGCCCCCGGTGTGGTGAGCCCCGATTTCGCCCCGAACCCACCGCCGGGTATCGACGTCTCGCACTACCAGGGGACCATCAACTGGGCGTCGGTCAAGGCGGCCGGCATCCAGTTCGCCTACATCAAGGCCACCGAGGGCACCACGTACAAGGACCCCACCTTCAGCGCCAACTATCTGAACGCCTACAACGCCAAGGTGATCAGGGGCGCGTACCACTACGCGCAGCCCGGCTCCTCCAGCGGCGCGACCCAGGCGAACTACTTCGCCGGCAACGGCGGTGCCTGGTCGGCGGACAACCTGACGCTGCCCGGGATGCTGGACCTCGAAGGCGGCTGCTACGGCCTGTCGACCTCGGCGATGCAGTCATGGATCCTCGACTTCTACACCACGTACAAGGCGAGGACCGGCCGCGACGTCGTCATCTACACCAGTGCGAGCTGGTGGAACTCGTGCACCGGCGGCTGGAGCGGCATGTCCGCCAGGAGCCCGCTCAACGCGGCGAGCTGGACCTCGGCGGCCGACCCCACCATACCGACGGGCTTCCCGTTCGCGACGATCTGGCAGTACACCGACGCCGGATCGGTGAGCGGCGTCTCGGGTGCGGTGGACCGCGACCGGTTCAACGGCGACAGCTCCCGTCTGCTGGCCCTCGCCAACAACACCCCGTGACGGACGCCTGAACCCCTCGGGCCACCCAGGGTGACGCGGGGGACGAGGGGCGCGGGTTCGCATCCTGTTGTCCGACGGCGGGGAAGGATCCCGCAGGCCCGGAGCCTGCGGGGTCCTCTCGCCGTGTGCGCCGGGCGTGACGCCGCGCGCCGGGGTGCCTCTGGCGTGGGCCGGCTGCCGGCCGGCGGTGGGTTGCGCGCGGAGTTCGCCCCACCCTGGTGGGGGTGGTCGGGTCCGCTGCGGACCGGATGGCCCGTGCGCCGTTCCGTCAGTTACCCGGTCCGGCCGTCGGAAGTGCCGGACAGGGTGGCGGGGCCCGCCTGGAGGGCGACCATCGCCACGTCGTCGTCGAGCCGCATCTCGCCTCCCACATGGGCGGTGAGACCCGCCAGGACGTGGGCGAGCAGTTCGTCCGGCGTCGAGCCCGACCAGTCGGCGACACACGCGTCCAGGTCGTAGAAGCGGCCTTCCGGATCGCGGGCCTCGTACGTGCCGTCCGTGTACAGCAGCAGGGTGGTCCCGGTGGTGAAGGGGAAGGAGTCCACGATGTGGTCCTCCGCGCGGATGCTGCCCAGGCCGAGCGGGGGAGCCGGTCGCCGCGGCGCCAGCAGGCCCGCCCCGTCCCGGTTGATGAGGTACGGCGCCGGATGCCCGCAGTTGACCATCCGGACCTCGCCCGCGCCGTCCGGGACCTCGAGCACCACCGCCGTGATGAAGCGCTCGATGGCGTCCGGATCGGCCAGAGCGCTCTCCTCGAAGTGGCTCCGTACGCAGTTCTCCATGTAGCCCACGAGTTCCGGCAGGGACATGATGCTGTGGGTGGCCCCCCGGAACGCGCCCAGCAGGGCCGCCGCGTCCTCGACGGCCGGCAGCCCCTTGCCCTTCACGTCCCCGAGCAGCACGCGCGCGCCGTTCCCCGTCCGCGCCGCAGCGTACAGGTCGCCGCCGATCATGGCGTGCGGATGGGAGGCGTGGTACGCCGATCTGATCAGCAGGGAGCCGATCCGCGGCGGCAGCGGGCGGAGCAGGATGCGCTGCATCGTCTCGGAGACGGCGCGCACCTCCGTCAGCTCGCGCACATTGCGCTCGCGCACGTTCCGGAAGCCGATGACGAACGCCGACACGAGGATGATCGCCACCAGGTGCACCGCGAAGATGGAGGTGTCGAGCAGGCCGTCGTAGGCGTCCAGGGCGAGGGCGGCACCGCAGGACAGCGCGGCGATGCCGGCGGTGAGCCGGGGGCCGGCCAGCGCGGCGGCCGTCGCCGGGACGGCCACCATCAGGGAGCCCAGGTGCTGCGACGTCGGCAGCAGGAACCCGACGACCAGGATCACCGCGATCATCGTGAGCGCCACGGCCAGCGGCCCGTAACGCTCGGTCATCAGCTTGCGCCAGGGGATTCCGTCCTGCGGCGGCCCGGCGGTGGGGCGGGCGGCCGTCCGCCCGTCCGCAGGAGTGATGCGGCGCAGCAGCCGCCGTGCGCTCACCGGCGTCCTCAGCCCACGGCGGCGCGCCCGGCCCGGGCCTCGAGGACGGCGCCGGTGATGTACCCGGAGCGGGGCGAGGCGAGGAAGACCACGGCCTCGGCGATCCCGTCCGGCTCCGCGGGCCGGCCCAAGGCGGTGCCGGCCGCGAGCGCCAGCAGGCCCTCCTCGCCCATCAGGCCGGTGCCCGGGGTGGGCACGGGGCCGGGGGACACCGCGTTGGCGCGCACCCCCCGCCCACCGGACTCGGCCGCCCATGCCCGGGTGAGGAGTTCCAGCGCCGCTTTGGAGGCGCCGTAGACGCCGGCCATCCTGACCGGAGTGGACGCCCCCATCGTGCTCAGACTGACGATGGAGCCCCCGCCCCGTGCGGCCATGCCCGGCGCCAGGGCCCCCACCAGCAGCATGGGCGCACGGGCGTTGACGGCCATGTGCGTGTCGAACATCTCGGCGGTGGAGTCCTGGGCGGTTGCGAACCGGTAGATGCCGGCGTTGTCGACCAGGATGTCGACGTCGCCCCCCTCGGACGCCAGCCGCCGCACGTCGTCGGGGTCGGCGAGGTCCGCCGCGGCGAACCGGGCCCGCGCGCCGTCGTCCGTGAGCTCGCCCACCACTTCGGCGCCGCGCTCGGGGCTCCGGCCGTGCACGACGACCTGTGCGCCCAGCGCGGCCGGCTTCCGGGCGACGGCGCGACCGATACCCGCGGCGGCACCGGTGAACAGGGCCGAGGAATCCGAGAGTTCCGCGGTCATGAAGGGCTCCCTCGTGTCGTGGAACCGTGTTGTCCCGCCCGGCACCGGCGGCCGGGGCCCGAGGCGGGGTGTGGCAGGGCGGTGGCCGCGCCGGCCTGGCTGCGGGCGTGGTGACGGCGGCTGCGGGGGTGCCCCGGCGGTCCGGGGACGGCCCGGCGGTCCGGCGCGGACGCGCCTCGGGCGGGCGGCGACGCCCTCGGACGGCCCCGGACACAGGGGGCGTCCGAGAGCGAGCGCGGGGACCGATCCCGGGGAGGGCGCGCCGTCCGTCCCGGCCGACGCGAGTCCCGAGCCGCGCCGGGCCGGGCGCGCATCCGTCCCGGCCACCGCTCCCGGGCACCGCCGTACCGCTCCGGGGCACCGCCGGCCGCCCCCGCACCGCTACGCCGCCTGCCGCAGGGCCTCGTCGGCGATCTTCTTGTCCAGGGCGGCCCGCACCAGCGCGGAGGCGAAGGCGGCATGGTGCCCGTCCTCGTCGAGCCGGGACAGCGCCTCGGGCTTGTCGGGCAGGCCCAGGCGGCGCGCACCCTGGAGCGCCTTGCTGTCCAGGTAG
Organism: Streptomyces sp. DSM 116793; assembly: GCF_057320905.1. NCBI lineage: Bacteria > Bacillati > Actinomycetota > Actinomycetes > Kitasatosporales > Streptomycetaceae > Streptomyces > Streptomyces sp. DSM 116793. Next base: position 8,314,322 of record NZ_CM170494.1, read on the forward strand.
GGCGCCGCCTCCGGCCAGACGTCCTGCACCTCGCGCAGGAAGATGTCCGCACCGGTCGGGCCCACGCCCGGCACCCGTTGGATCAGTTGGCGCAGCTCGCCCACGTCGCCGTGCGCGTCGGCGCGCAGCCGGCGCAGGTCGCCGCCCCAGGCGTCCAGCACCAGCCGGGCGCCCTCGCCCAACTGCGTCGCCGTTCGCTCGTCGTAACGCCGGTAACCGCCCTTGCCCAGCGCGTCCACCCGCTGCTGCCAGGTGGCGTCGGCCATTTTGTGTGCGTCGCGCAGCCCCGCGTCGTACAGCGCCCGTGCGGTCGCCACCGCCACCGAGCCCCGGATCCGGGCGCTGAGCAGGGTGGCCAGCACAAGGGTGCGGTACAGGGGCTGCGGCTTGTTCTCCAGGCGGATGCCGGCCTCCTCGGCGAACGTGCGGCCCCCCGTGGCGAGGAGTTCCCGGACCACTTTCTTCTGGGCAGGCATGCCGCGCACCTCCTCGGCTCACGTGGTTCACGTCCCCCGCGGACCCGGGCGCCCCGGCCCGGCGTCCCGCGCGCCGAGTGCCCGGCCGGCCCCGGCGGAAACCCCGCCCGGCGCGCCGCCCGGCCGGTCCCCTTCCCGCCGTCCCCCCCCGTCTCTGAGTGGATCCTCACGACAGGGCCGGTGGTGAGGCGGGTGCTTCACAGGTGCCGGGCGGCGGGCTATAGTCCGAAACTAGCGGTGCTAATTAAAGGGTGGCGGCGCCCATCGCAGGCGCCGGTGCCGCCCACCGGTTCCTCACTCCAGGAGTGCCATCGTGCGTCCAGTCCACTTCGCCGCCGCGCGCCGCACCCCCGTCGGCAAGCTGCGCGGGGCCCTCTCCTCGGTGCGTCCCGACGACCTCGCCGCGACGGTGATCCGCGGGCTGCTCGCGGACGCGCCCGGCCTCGACCCGGCCCGCGTCGACGACGTGTACTGGGGCGCCGCCAACCAGGCGGGCGAGGACAACCGCAATGTGGCCCGCATGGCGGTGCTGCTCGCCGGGCTCCCCGAGTCGGTGCCCGGCGCCACCGTGAACCGGCTGTGCGCCTCCGGCCTGGAGGCCGTGACCACCGCCGCCCGCACCATCGCCGCGGGCGAGGCCGACGTGGTGCTGGCCGGCGGTTCCGAGTCCATGAGCCGCGCCCCGTTCGTCCTGCCGCGCCCCGACCAGGCTTTCCCGCAGCGCATGGAGACCGCCGACACCCGGCTCGGCTGGCGGCTGGTCAACCCCAGGATGAAGGAGCTGCACGGCCTGCTCGCGATGGGCGAGACCGCGGAGGAGGTCGCCGAGCGGTACGCGATCTCCCGCGAGCGCCAGGACGACTTCGCGCTGCGCAGCCACCGGCGGGCCGCCGAGGCGCGCAAGGACGGCCGCTTCGACGCCGAGCTGCTGCCCGTGACGCGCCAGGACGACGTGGTCGTCGACGCGGACGAGGGCATCCGGGTGGACACCTCGTACGAGAAGCTGGCGGCGCTGAAGCCGGTGTTCCGCGCCGGCGGCACGGTCACCGCGGGCAACTCCTCGCCGATGAACGACGGCGCGGCCGGCCTGCTGCTGGTCAGCGAGGAGGCGCTGAACGAACTCGGCCTCACGTCCCTGGGCCGGTACGTCGGCGGCGCCTCCGCCGGAGTGCACCCGGACGTCATGGGCATCGGCCCCGTGCCCGCCACCCGCAAGGTGCTGGCACGGGTCGGCTGGTCCGTCGGCGACATCGAGGAGGCGGAGCTCAACGAGGCCTTCGCCGCCCAGGCGCTGGCCTGCGTGGACGAACTCGGCCTCGACCCCGAGCTGGTCAACCCGGACGGCGGCGCCATCGCCCTCGGGCATCCGCTGGGCTGCTCCGGCGCCCGCATCCTGACCACCCTGCTGCACCGGATGAAGCGGTCGGGCGCGGCGCGCGGCCTGGCCACCATGTGCGTGGGCGTCGGCCAGGGCAGCGCGGTCCTCGTCGAGCGGGCCTGAGCCGCGGCTCATCGCCCAGCAGGTCCGGGCGTCAGAGCCGGCCGAGCCGGCCAAGCTGCCCATGTGGCCGGAAGGCCCAAGAGGCCCAAGAGGCCCGCGAGGCTCCAGCGGCCCGACAGCAGTCCCAGGCGAACCAACGGGCACGGGTGGTCCTCACGGGTGGCGGCCCGGGAGGACCGGACCCGGCGCCGGAGCGAACGGGCGGCGGGGAGTGGGAACGGTGTGGTGATGGCCCGGCGGACCGTTCCTGATGCCACGTCGCCGAAGCGGTCCCCTTGAAGCCTCGCTGCGGCCTCAAAGAGGCCTCCCTGACCATCCAGGACGCGACGGGAGACGGCGGCGACGTGCGTTTGCGCCCGCCGCGCCCGCCCGTCCCCGTGCGCCCCGGCGTCACGCACCACCGGCCCTGCGGCCCCCTGAGCGGGCCCTCCGCGGCGGCCCCGGAGAATGCCGGGCGGCCGCGGGGCGGGCCGCCCGGCGTCGCGGATGCGAAGAAAGCCCTTACCGCAAGCCCTTACCAAGCGTGACGCTCGGGGCATAGCATCGCTGTCCGGTATGGACATCACCCTGTGGGACTTCATGGCGCTCGCCGCGGCGGCCGCGCTCGTCGGTTTCGCCAAGACCGCCGTGAGCGGGGCCAACACGGTGAGCCTCGCGGTGTTCGCCGCCGTGCTCCCGGCCCGGGAGTCGACCGGCGTCCTGCTGCCCATCCTGATCACCGGCGATGTGCTGGCGGTGCTGAGCTACCGGCGGCACGCCCACTGGCCCACCCTGTGGCGGCTGTTCCCGGCCGTCGCCGCCGGAGTCGTCGTCGGCACGCTCTTCCTGGTCTGGGCGGACGACACGGTGGTCCGTACCTCGATCGGGGCCATCCTGCTGCTCATGGCGGGGATCACCGTGTGGCGCAGGCGCTCCGCACGGCAGGAGGAGCCGGCCGGCGCGGCCGGCACCGCCACCCGCGGCGAGCGGCTCAAGACCCGCTCCTACGGTGTGCTGGGCGGCTTCACCACCATGGTCGCCAACGCCGGCGGGCCCGTGATGTCGCTCTACCTGCTCTCCGTCGGCTTCCGGAAGCTGAGCTTCCTGGGCACGTCCGCCTGGTTCTTCCTGATCGTGAACACCTCGAAGGTGCCCTTCAGCGCCGGGCTCGGACTGATCGACGGGCACTCCCTGCTGCTCGACGCGGAACTGGCCCTCTTCGTCCTCCCCGGCGCGCTGATCGGCAAGGCCTGCGTCGCACGGATCAACCAGCGGCTCTTCGAGCACCTGGTGATCGCAGCGACCGTGCTGGGCGGCCTGGAACTGCTGCTGCGCTGAGCATGCCGAACCCTCGGCCCGACCGGCTCACCTCTCCGTCCCCCGCAGCCGCGGAGCCCAGTCCGCCGCGTCCACGGGCGCGCCGCCGTCGTCGACGGCGTCCGCCAGCTCCCGCGCCCACACCGTCAGGCCCGGCACGTCCAGGCCGTACGGCTGGACTCGCGCCGCCGTGCTGCACCAGTCGCTCACGGCGTCGGCGCCGCGGCGCAGCAGCCGTGCGCCCCCCGTCGCGTTGCCGCGGGCCGCGTGGGTGAGGCCGACCGCGAGCTGGGCCAGCCCGCGCCAGAGCGCCCGTTCCGCGGCGGGACCGGTCTTCCAGGCGTCCTCGAAGACCTCGTGGGCGTGGAACGGCTTGCCCTCGTCCAGCAGGCGCTGGGCCTCGTCGAGGGTTTCCGCGGGGCTCCGCGTGATGCCCTCGGGCTGTCTGGGGGTGCCCTCGGAGCCGTACGGAAGGGGGCGGCCCAGGCCGTCCCGGGGGCGGGAGTTCCTGGCCCTGCCATCCTGGTCGCGGTCGCGGTCCGGCCCGCCGGTGCGGACCTGGGGACCGGCTCGGTCGTCGTCCATCACCCCATTGTCCTGCGTGTGTCCCGCGCGGCCGCGGCGGGTCGGGCCCACCTCCGGGCGGCCCTGACCGGCGGGCCGGACGGCCGGGTGGCTGCCACCGTCCGGACGGCCGGGTGGGCGGCCGTGGTGGGCCGGAGGGTGGCGGGCCGGCGGTGGACCGGGCGTCCCGCGGTGGAACGGAGGGGAACGGCGGGCCAGCGGGGGAACGACCGCGGGCCGGGACGGCAACCGGAGGCGTCCTTGCTGCGGCGGTGGGCGTGTGGTGGTGTTGGCGGGGAGCGACCATGGGGGGAATTGCGGATGGAGAGCGTGGCGGGGGCGTACGCCCGGCTCAAAGCGGCACAGAAGTCGGCCAAGGGCGTGTCGCTGTACTCGCGCTATGTGAACCGGCCGGCCGGGCGCTGCCTGGCGGCCGGCTCGTACGGGCTGGGGCTGTCGCCCCATCAGGTCACCGCGGTCAGCGCGGCGTTCAGCTTCGCCGCGGTGGTGGGCACGGCCGTCGGGACCCCCTCCTGGGGGCTGGGCCTCGCGGTCTGGCTCGGCCTCGCGATCGGCTTCGCCTTCGACTCGGCCGACGGCCAGCTGGCCCGGCTGCGCGGCGCCGGCAGCCCGGCGGGGGAGTGGCTGGACCACGTCGTGGACTGCGCCAAGATCACCGCGTTGCACGCCGCCGTTCTGATCACCTTCTACCGCCACCCGGACCACTTCGGGCTCTCCGGCGACGCCTGGCTGCTGGTGCCGCTCGGCTTTCAGTTCGCCGCGGTCGTGACCTTCTTCGGCGGGCTGCTCACCGAGAAGCTCAAGCCCGGGCCCGCCCCCGGCGCCCAGGGCACCGCGCCCGCCACGCTGCGCGCGGTGGCGCTGCTGCCCGTCGACCACGGGATCTTCTGCCTGGTGTTCCTGCTGCTGGGCGGCGGTGCGGCGTTCCGCTGGGCCTATACGGCGCTGGGTGCGGCGGCCGTGCTCTTCCTGCTGGCGTTCCTCACGAAGTGGTTCCGGGAACTGAGTGCAGTTCCCCGCTGAACGGCACCTCCGGGCCCCCGCGGCCGCCGAGCACGTCCAGCGCGCGGCGGAGCTGGGTACTGGAGGTGTGCACGGTGTACGGGAAGTAGACGACGCTCACGCCCACCGACGCGAAGTCCCGCTCCAGCTTGTCGCCCTTGGGGGTGCCGCGCCAGTCGTCGCCCTTGAACAGCACGTCGAAGCGGACCTGCTGCCAGGTCTGGAGCTTGTCCGGGACGGTCTCCACGAACGCGGCGTCCACGTATTTGACGCTGCGCACGATCTCCAGGCGCTCCACCAGCGGGATCATCGGACGGCGGCCCTTGGCCTGCTCCGCCATCTCGTCCGAGACCACCCCGGCCACCAGGTAGTCGCACTGTGCGCGTGCGTGGCGGAGGATGTTGAGGTGCCCGATGTGGAAGAGGTCGTACGCCCCCGGCGCGTACCCCACTCGCCACCGTCTGCCCGATCCGCCCGCTGTCACCCGTACCCCCAGGGCTCGTCCGTGCCGTACGCGCGCCCCCGCCCGATCAACCCGTGCGCGGTCTTCGACGATAGCGTGCACATCGCGTGCCCGTATGGTGAACGATGAGGGAGACCGCGGCATCCGCCGGCAGCCGGCCGGACGCCGGACCGCGGATCCGGGAGGGGACCACGGGGTGAGTCAGGACGAGCGCGACGAGGGCGCCGGCGTGCCGCGCCGCAGGCTGCTGCTGGTGTCCACGAACTACGCCCCCGAGCACGCCGGAATCGGCCCCTATGCCACGCAGATCGCCGAGCACTGGGCTGCCCGCGGCCACGAGACCCATGTGCTGACCGGGCTGCCGCACTACCCGTCCTGGCGGCTCGACCCGGCGTACGCCCACGTCTGGCGGCGCACGGAGCAGCGCGCCGGCGTCCTGGTGCACCGCAGGCGCCACACGGTGCCGCCGCGTCAGACCGCGTTACGCCGGGCGCTCTTCGAGGGGTCGGTGCTGGCACACGGCCTGCTCGCGCCGCCCCGCACGGGCCGGCCCGACGCCGTGCTCGCCCAGCTGCCCAGCCTGGCCGGCGGGCTGCTCGGCGCCCGGCTCGCCGCCCGGCACCGGGTGCCGTACATACCCGTCGTCCAGGACCTGATGGGCGCGGCCGCGGCGCAGAGCGGCATCCAGGGCGGCGCGCGGGCCGCGGCGCTCGCCGAGCGGGCCGAGGCCTACGCGCTGCGCCGCGCGGCCCTCGTCGGGGTGATCCACGAGACGTTCGTCGACCGCGTCACCGCCCTGGGCGTGGACCGCGGCCGGATCCGCCTGGTGCCCAACTGGTCCCATGTGCGCGGCCCCGCGCGGCCGCGTGAGCTGACCAGGGCCCGGCTCGGCTGGCCGGCCGGGCAGACCGTGGTGCTGCACTCCGGGAACATGGGCCTCAAGCAGGGCCTCGACGTGCTGGTCGAGGCGGCCCGCCGGGACCCCGCGACCCGCTTCGTCCTCATGGGCGACGGCAATCAGCGCGAGACCCTCGCCCGGCTCGCGGCGGACGTGCCCAACCTGGAGTTCCTGCCGCCCGCCGCCGACGACGACTTCCCCGAGGTGCTGGCCGCGGCCGACGTGCTCGCCGTCACCCAGCGCGCCTCGGTGCTGGACATGAGCGTGCCGTCCAAGCTGACCTCGTACTTCGCCGCGGGGCGGCCCGTGGTGGCCGCCGTGGCCGAGGGCGGCGGCACCGCGCAGGAAGTGCTCCGCTCGGGCGCCGGGCTGCTGGTCGCCCCGGAGAACCCGGCCGAGCTGCTCGCCGCGGTGCGTAGACTCACCGCCGAGCCGGCCCTGGCGGACGCGCTGGGCGCCGAGGGACCCCGCCATGTGGCCGCGCACCTCTCCCGTCAGGCGGGCCTGGCGCGGATCGACGCTCTCATCGACGAGGCCTTGGGGGGACCAGCCGCGTGACCGACACACATGCTCAGGCCGGGGGCGACGACGAACCCGACCAGCTGCGCGAGCAGTTCCGCCAACTGCTGCGCTACCGCTGGCTGATCGGCGGCGGCATCGGCGTGGGCCTGATCGGCGGCGCCTGGCTCGGCGTGACCGGGGCCGACACCTACGCCGCGACCACCGACGTCGTGCTGCGCGCGCCCACCAACGACCCGTTCGACCCGGCCGTCTCGGTGGACAAGACCCTCAACATGGGCTCCGAGCGGCAGACCGCGCTGAGCAGCAGCGTCGCCCAGGTGGCCGCCCACGACCTCGGCATGACCGGCCGCGCGTCCGATCTCCAGCAGGGCCTGCAGGTCACCAACCCCCCGCAGACCCTCGTCCTGCACTTCTCGTACACCGCAGGCGCTCCCGACGAGGCCGCCCGCCGGGCCAACGCCCTCACCAAGGCCTACCTGGAGCTGCGCAAGAGCGAGTGGGAGCAGGTCAGGGCCAGCATGATCAAGAAGTACAGCGACCAGCTCGCCCCGCTCGTCAAGCAGCACGACGACATCACCAAGCAGATCGGCCAGCTCCCCGACGGCAGCTCGGCGGCCGACTCCGCCTACGCCGTCAGGGCCAACCTCCTCAACCGCATCACCGAGCTGAACGGCCAGATCAGCAGCCTCAAGGCGCTCGACATGACCCCCGGCACCGTGATCCGCGAGGCCGTGCCGCCCACCGCCCCCGACGGCCCCGGGCCCGCCGTGGCCCTGGGCCTCGGTGGCGCGGTCGGCATCGCGCTCGGGCTGCTGGCCGCCTGGGTGCGGCTCGTCTTCGACCCGACGCCGCGCTCGGCCGGCGAGGTCGCCAGGGCGGTGCGCGCGCCCGTCCTCGGCATCGTGCCCCGCGGCGGCACCGGGACGCTGCTCGTGGGCAGCCAGAGCGACTCGCGGGCCGCCGAGGAGTACCGCTCGATCGCCTTCCGGCTCGCCTACGACGACCGGTTCGCCGGCCGGCGCCGGCTGCTGGTCGTGGCACCCAGGGCAGGCGCGGGGGCGGCCGCGGCGACCGCGGCGGTGGCCTGCAACCTCACCGCGTCGTTCGCCGAGACCGGCAAGGACGTGCTGCTCATCGAGGCCGACCTGCGCACCCCCTCGCTCGTCGAGCGGCTCCGCGCGACCACCACCCCGCGCCCGCAGTGGACCCTGCCGGAGGCGGTCTCCCGGGGCCTCGGCCAGGACGGACCCGACTGGCCGGGCGGCGGCCATCTCGCCGTGGACGCGGGCGAGTCGGGCGTGTTCGACCTGGTGCCCGGTGAGCGGGTGCGCAATGTGCCCCGGGCCCTCACCTCGGCCCGCATGACCCGGCTGATCGCCGAGGCGGACGACCCGGGCTCCACCGTCGTCGTCCTCGCGCCGCCGGTCCTCGCCTACGCCGACGCGCTCGCCCTCGTCGACCGGGTGGACGGCGTCCTCGTCGTCTGCGACCCGCGCGCCGTGCACCGCGCGGACCTGGTGCGCATCCGGGAACTGATCGGCGGCGCGGGCGGCACCGTCCTGGGCGCCGTCATCCACTCCGAGCGCGGCGCCGGCCGCACCCGCCGCGGGGCACCGAACGGCGGCCACCGCGCAGGACACCACCCCGCCCCCGAGCCGGGGCCCCGCACCCGCCAGGCACCCACCTTCCGGGTCACCGCACCGGAGGAGGACGGCGGCCCCGCCACCCCGGGCGCCGTCCGCGCGGGCGACCGGTGAGCGAGGCCCGTCCCGGGCCGCCCGGCCCCGACGGCGCGGCATCCGGACACCCGCCCCGGCCCCCGGCCGGGCCCCCCGCGGTTCCCGCCCGCCCGCACGGGCGGCAACCCGCGCCCGCGACGGGACATGAGTCCCCGCCCCGGACCGGGCACGGGGGCGGCGACGGAGCCGCAGGGGCCGCCGCGGCGGCGGCCGGGCGGCACGCCGCCGCGGGCCACCGGCGGCGGCACACCTGGACGGTGGTCGCGTCCGTGCTGGACCAGGCCGCCTCCAGCCTGACCAACATCCTCGTCCTAGTGATCGCCGCCCGGGTCTCCACCGCCGCCGGCTTCGCGGCCTTCTCGATGGTCTATCTGACCTTCACCGTGCTGCTCGGCCTCAACATGGCCTACGTCGGCCAGGCCGTCGTGCTGGAGCGCGGCGACGAGCGCACGCTCGGCGCCGCCTGCCGCTCCGCGGTCGCCTTCACCGCCTGCGCGTCCTGCGCCGCCGCGGTGCCGCTCGCCGCGGGCGGGCTGCTCGCCGGGGGCCGGCTGGGCGGCGCCTTCGCCGCGCTCGGCCTCGTGCTGCCGCTGGTGCTGGTCCAGGACGGGCTGCGGTACGCGTTCTCCACGCTGCGCCGGCCTGGACGCGCCCTCGCCGCGGACACCCTGCGTCTGCTGTGCGTCGTGCCCGCCCTCGTCCTGCAACCGCAGCACACCGCACCGGCCCGCCTGGTCGCGGTCTGGGGCCTGTCGGCGCTGCCCGCGCTGCTGCTCGGGCTCGGCCTGCTGCGGCCCTTCGCCACCGGTGCCGCGATCCGGCTGGGCGGCTACCTCCGCCGCGGCCACCTGGGCAGGCGGTTCGTCGTCGAGTTCGCCGTGGGCAACGCCTCCAGCCAGCTGGCGGTCCTCGGCCTCGGGCTGTTCGCCGACCCGCTCGCGGTGGGCGCGCTGCGCGGCTCCACCACGCTCTTCGGGCCGCTGAACGTCCTCTTCACCTCCGTGAGCGCCTTCGGCCCGCCCGTCCTGGGCCGGCTCGGCGGCCGGCGCGCCACGGTACGCGCGGCGGCGGGGCTCGGCGGCGCCCTCGCCGCGGCCGGCCTCGGCTGGGCCGCCGTGCTGTACGCGCTGCCGGCCGGCGCCGGACGGCACGTCCTCGGGGCCACCTGGCAGTCCGCGGCCGCCCTGCTGCCCGCCGCGGGCAGCCAGTACGCCGTCATGGGCCTGGGCACCTGCGCCCTCGTCACCCTGCGGGTGCTCCGCCCCCGCGCCACGCTCTCCGTACAGGTGGTCTTCTCCCTGCTCGCCGTGGTGCTGATGCTCGCCGGCTACCGGCTGGGCGGCGCCGCGGGCGCGGCCTGGGGCCTCGCGGCGGGCTCGGCGCTCAAGGCGGCGGCCGCCTGGCTGCGGGTGCTGCGGCCGGGCGCCGCGGGGCGCACCGCACGCGACAGCGCCGAGCACACCGCACAGGCCGGCGTCAGCGCAGCGCCGCGCCCCGGTCCTGACGGCGCGTCATGATCAGCAGGATGCAGCAGAGCGCGATCGCCACCCGCCCCGACGCCTGCAGCAGCGGCCCGCGCAGCAGGATGAACGAGTAGCCCGCGACCAGCGGCACCACCAGGGCGATCAGGCTGCCCGGCGGGGCGCGCCGGTGCGCACGGCGGGCGTGGCGCCGGTCCACGCGCGCCGCCGCGTACCCCATCCCGAGCAGGCCCGCCGTCATGCCCACCGGACCCGCGTCGATCCACAGCTCCGCCCACACCGGCGACGACAGGTTGGTGTTGACCGTGCCCATCCACTGTCCCACCAGCACGCCCGTGTCCAGCGGCTTGCCCGGCCACACCGAGCGCGGCACCGCGAACAGCACGGAGCCCGCGAGCTGCCTGCCCCAGGTGTGCCCCTCGCCCGACCTGACGTAGCTGATGGTGTTGGCGAACATGCCCACCTGGTCGTAGTCCTTGATGGCCAGCGGCTCCAGCACCGACGTCGTCTGGACGGGCCGGTAGTTCTGGGCGTCGTAACGGAAGCGGTCCGCGAACGGGAACACGACCAGCGCCACCACCACCCCGAGGCTCAGTGCCGAGCGGTACATCGCCGCGCTGACCGGGAAGACGGTGAACAGCAGCGAGAAGAGGACCGTCAGGAACCAGTAACGGGGGTTGGACACGGGGTTGTTGACGATCCCGTTCACCACCAGCAGCGCCGCCCACACCGCCAGCACGGCGGGCGACCTGCGGGAGTGCCGGGAGGTGACGAGCCGGCGGGTGTACACCAGCAGCGCGATGAGCGCCGGCACGGTGCCGAAGCCGCGCAGCAGTGCCTGGCCCGCCTGCGAGCCGGCCTGCGAGAGCCCGGCGTCCTGGATGTCCGCGGTGATCTCCTGACGGCTGGTGAAGAACACCGCGGGCCCGCCCAGCTTCACCACCAGCACCGCGCTGCCCGCGAACGCCAGCAGCACCAGCAGGGTCAGCCGCCGGCGGTGCACCAGCGCGGGACGGGGCTCTCCGCCGCGGCCGCCGCCGAGGCGGTGCGGGGCCAGCAGCGCGCCCACGTCGAAGGCGACACAGCCGACCAGGACCAGTGCCACGGCCTCGGTCAGATCCGCACGCGGCCCCACCACCGGCGTCGGCACCTGCCCCAGCACGGCCTGCGCCAGCGGCGCCACGCCCATGGCCATGTACACGAAGAGCCAGAACGAACCCTGGAGCAGCTTGCGGCGGCTGGTGAGGATCATCGCGGACAGCCGCGCGCCCGCGTACACCGTCAGCGTGAGCTGGAGCCAGTACGCGGCGTCCCGGGAGCCCGCGCCGGGCTGGGCGGCCACGGTGAGCGGCAGCAGCACGGAGAGCGCCAGGACCAGCGGCACGGACAGCGCTCGGGAGAGCAGCGCCCGCGGCGACACGGCGGAGGGCGCCCCGGCACCCCGCGGAAGCCCCGGTGCGCCGCCGGGCGGCGCGTCACCCCCACCGGCTCCCGCACCGGCCCGCGCCCCGGCTCCCGCACCGGCCCGCGCCCCGGCTCCCGCACCGGCCCGAGCCCCTGCGTCCGCCCCGGCCCGCGCCCCGGCACCCGTACCCGCCAGGGCATCCGCGCCCGCGCCCGGCACCCCGGCCGTACCAGCCCGCGCACCCGCGCCCGCGGACCCGGTGGTCCCGGCTCCGCCCTGCGGCACCTGCGGCATGACGCCCCCCAATCCGCCCCGCCCGGGAGCGTCCCCGCGCGCAGTCTACCGACGCCGCACTGTCACCTCCCGGTAACCGTTAGGCTGCACCAACGGGCGTCCGAGGGGGCGCCGTTGGGGGGTTCAGGGGTGCGCGATCTTCCGGCCTTCACCTTGGCCGGCTACGACAAGGGGCGCGGCAGACTCGTCCAGGCCCTGTGGTTCACGGTGATGAACACGCTGTTCATGGCGTGGTTCTGCCCCGCCCGGCTGCGGGTCGCCCTGCTCCGGGCGTTCGGCGCCCGGATCGGCACCGGCGTGCTCATCCGGCACCGGGTGCGCGTCCTGTGGCCCTGGAAGCTGACGGTGGGCGACCACACCTGGATCGGCGAGGGCGCCTGGATCCTCAATCTTGAGCCGGTCACCCTCGGCTCGCACGTCTGCGTCTCCCAGGAGGCGCTGCTGTGCACCGGCAGCCATGACTACCGGGCCGCCGACTTCCGCTACCGCAACGCCCCCGTCAGCGTCGGCGACGGCGCCTGGATAGCGGCGCGGGCCACCGTCCTCGCCGGGGTCAGCGTCGGCAGGCACGCGGTGGTCGCCGCCGGCACCGTCGTCGACCGTGACCTGCCCGAGCTGACCCTGCACACCGCGACCGGCCGGCGGCCCGTCCAGGAGCCGGTATGAGAGTGCTGCACGCGGTCACCCTGCACAGCCCGGCCGGCGCCTTCGGCGGCCCCGTGCGTGTCGCCCTCAACCTCACCGAGGGCCTTGCGGCGCGCGGCCACGAGCCGCTGCTCACGGCGCTCGCCGACGGCTTCCCGGCGCCCCTGCCCACGGACGTGGAGGGCGTGCCCGCCCGCCTGTACCGGGCCCGCCGGATCCTGCCGCTCGGCTTCAGCGGCCTGACGTCGCCCGGGCTGCTCGCCGGCGCGGGGCGGCTGGTCCGAGGGGCCGACGTGGTCCATGTCCACCTCGCCCGCGATCTGGTGACGCTGCCCGTCGCCCTGGCCGCGCTGCGCGCCCGCAGGCCGCTGGTGCTCCAGACGCACGGCATGGTCGACCCGAGCGGCAGGGCGCTCGCCAGGGTGCTCGACGCGCTCGCCGTCCGGCGGGTGCTGCGTTCGGCGGACCGGCTGCTGTACCTGACGGACCACGAGCGCGAGGCCCTGGAACGGGTGGCGGGCCCCTACCGGCCGGGCCGGGCGGTACGGCTGGTGAACGGGGTGCCCGCGCAGGAGGCCGGTGCCGCGCCCGCCGGGCCGCCCCGGATCCTGTACGCGGCCCGGCTCCAGGAGCGCAAGCGGCCCCGGGACTTCGTGGCGGCGGCCCCCGCGGTGCTGCGCCGCCATCCGGACGCGGAGTTCGTGGTGGCGGGCCCCGACGAGGGGGAACTGCCCGCGGTGCGTGCCCTCGTCGCCGAGCTCGGCCTGGCCCACAAGGTGCTCGTCCCCGGCCCGCTGTCCGGCGAGCAGATGCTCACGGAGCTGCGCCGGGCGCACGTCTATGTGCTGCCGTCCGTGGACGAGCCGTTCCCCATGTCGGTGCTGGAGGCGATGGCGGTCGGCACGCCCGTCGTCATCACCCGCTCCAACGGGCTGGCCCGGGACGTGGAGAAGGCAGGGGCGGGCCGCGTGGTGTCCGACGCGGGCGGTATCGCCCCGGCGGTCCTCGCCCTCCTCGACGCGGACACGCGTCGAGCCGCCGCCGCGGCGGGACGTGCGCTCACCGCCGAGGCGTTCGCCATGGACAGCGTCCTGAACACCCTTTTGGGGGAGTACGCCGGGCTCCTCGCCGACCGGGGGCCTCAGCCGCCTGGGCGCGACCAGCCATGACGCGACGCGAGCGTCGCCACTGCCAGGAGGGGCCGGTTCCGCCGTCTCCGGACTACCGGGCGGTGTGCGGTTGCGCGCGCCCGCGCGGCGGAGCCGCACACCGACACAGCCCCGCGCCCCTGGGGCCGCAGCCCCGCCTCGAAGGAGCGCGGGGAACTGCGCGGGCAACCACGACGAGACGCGAGCGTCGTCACCGGCCCGGAGGGGCAGTTGCTGTCGTGGACAGGCCAGGGGCCTGAATCTACGCCCGCACCCATGCATAGCAGCCACTGGAGACGAACTCCCGCGCCCCGGCCGGCACCCGCGCCGTGATCCTCTTGCCGGAGCCGGAGCCGGAGCCGGAGCCGGAGCCGGAGCCGGAGCCGGAGCCGGAGGCCGGGCTCAGGTCGGGACCCGAGGCCAGCACCTTCCCGCCCGCGCCCACCACCCGCCACGCGCAGGACGCGCTCGGCATCAGCGCCCGGTACGTCCCCGCGGCCGGCCGCTTCCGTGTGCCGTCCGGGAAGCCCGCCCTGGCCGCCCGCAGCACGGGTAGCTGACGGGGGCAGAGCGGCCCGATGGCGTCCTCGGCACCGGGGATGTCCCCGGCGACCACCGCGGCCACGGCCGCGTCCCGGTCGTGCCGGGCGGTGCGCGCCACCCGGTCACAGGCCTCCTGGCCGAGTTGCAGCACCGCCGCAGGGTCCATGTTCGCGGGCACCCGCCCGCTGAGGTACTCCTTCTGCTTCCTGGTGAACGAGCCCGTGGGCGGCGTGATCCGCGAGTCCGGCAGCATGGGGACCCGGGACGCGGAGGGCACGGCGCCCGGCGTGCCGCCCGGCGCGCCGCCCGCGGCGGCCGTGTTCCGCCCGCCGTCGTCCTGAGTGCCGCACCCGGTCAGCACGGCGAGGGCGGCGGCCAGCGCGGCGCACGACAGCGCCGCGCGCCGCCGGTGGTGTGGATGCATGGCGAAAGCTCCTGTGGCCCTTGAGGTGCGTCGGAACGGTGTTGCCGGGTGCCCGGCGAACGGCAGCGCCCCTTCGGGGGTCGGGGGACGCCCCGGAAGAGGGCGTCCCCCTGGCTCAGGGTGCCCCGAAGGTGAGCACGAGTTGCGGTGTGCCCTCCGCGGCGGTGGCCTCGCTAGACCAGAGCCAGAGTGCGTCCGAGCCGCTGCCCGTCAGCGCCACGCTGTACGAGCCGCCCAGTGCCGCGGACAGCGCCGCGGTGTCCAGGGCGGACGAGTACACGGCCGACCCCTCGGAGGTGCCCGTCAGCGTCCCGACCGGCTGGTCGCCGAGCGCGGGACGGCCGGTGTACGTGACCGAGGACTCGCTCCACGCCCCGGTCACCGGCACCACCGAGGCGGTGTCCGCCGACTCCGCCCCCGACTGGGTGCTGGTCTTCACCATCAGCCGCGCGCTCTTGAGTACCGTGCCGGAGGGCGCGGACGGCAGGGTGAAGCGGAGGTACGACAGGTACGCCGAGCTGCCGCGCACCGCGAGGGAGCTGGACGAGCCGTAGGTGGTGCCGGGTGCCCCGGCGTTGACGTAGCTGTCCTCGGCCGCCGGCACCGTGCGCACGGTGTCCGCGGGGGCGGACGCCAGGTCGTAGTGGCGCTTGACCTGGGCCGCGGTGAGCACCTTGGCGTAGACGGCGGTCTCGTCGAGCTGGCCGTCGAAGAACCAGCTCGACGGCTCGCGGGGCCAGTTGCGGAGGGTGTCACCGCCGACGTGCCAGTGGCCGGTGTAGCTCTGGTTGCCGGTGACGGAGTTGCTCCCGACGAGCTTGCCGTCCACGTAGAACGCCATGCCCGAGGAGCCCTGGGTGCCGACCACGTGGTGCCACTTGCCGTCGTTGTAGCGGGTCGAGGTGGCCAGGGTGCGGGAGGAGCCGGAGTGGACGCCGAAGACCAGCTCACCGGCGTCGTCCATGTAGATGTGCTTGTCGTAGTACGTGCTGGTGCTGGTGGTGCCGCTGCCGAACCCGATGAGCTTGCCGCCGCGCCGCGTGGTGGTCTTGAACCAGGTCTCGACGGAGAAGGCGCCGGGGACGGTGGTCGGGGGATCGCTGTAGACCTGCTGGTCGGTGCCGTCCAGACCGACGGCCGTGCTGGGCCCGTTCACCGCGGCGGGGGTCTGGCGCAGTGCCGGGCCGCCCACGTACACACCGGCCGTGTTCGCGGGCGAGGAGTCACCCGCGAAGGGGGTGGTGGACTCGTCGTAGCGCCAGTACTGCGTGGCGCCGTCGGCGAGCACCGCCTGCGGGTACGGCTGCGGGGACGTCGGCACCGTCACCGCGGCCGCCGCGGACATCGCACTGGCGTTGCCGGCGCCGTCCGTGGCCGTGACCCGGTAGGTGTACGTCTGGCCCGGGGTCACCTGGGTGTCGGTGAAGGAGAGCTGCGGGCGCGACCACTCGGCGGAGCTGCCGTCGACGGTGCCGACGGGAGTCGAGGAGCCGTTCCGGTACACCTTGTAGGTGAGCTTGCTGTCGTCCAGGTCGGTGCTGGTGCGCCAGCGGACCTGGACGCCGCCGGGTCCTGTGCTCTCCGCGGCGGCCTGGGGGACGCCCGGTGCGCCGGTGTCGGGGCCCGAGGCGAAGCGGGTCAGGCCCTGGGCGGCGGCGCCGTTGACGGTGGTGAACTCGCCGCCCACCCACATGTAGCGGGTGTCGCCGGCGCCGGCGACGGTCAGGGCGCGCGGGCCGATGCCCTCGCCGAGGCCGTCGTTGGTGTCGGGGAACCAGCCGAGCAGGCTCGGGTCGTCGGTGGGCTCGGCCATCAGGTGGTGCCGCCGCCCGTCGGGGAACTCGCCCATGGTGGAGCAGTCGTGGGCGTGCGACGCGCTGTACAGCACACCCTGGTAGGAGAGCACGGACTGGGTGGCGCCCAGACAGGTGTCCCGCCAGCGCTGGTCGAAGGTGCCGGCGTCGATGGCGATACGGCCGTCGAAGACACCGCCGCCGGTGCCCTCGTTGCCGGTGTAGAAGCCGGTGGCGTCGGTGTCGACGGCCTTCACCACCGAGGTGGTGGAGATGAAGCCCAGCGGATACGTCCTGACGTTGGCGCCGGTGGTGGCGTCGACCACGGCGAGGGCGTGCGAGTCGGCGCGGTTCACCGTGAAGAAGTCGCCGCCGAGCACCACGTTCTTGCCGTCCGCGGTCACCTTCACGGCCCGCCCCGGCTCGTCGGCGTCCGCGCGGAACGGTCGTACGTCCCCGTTCGTGGCGTCCACGGCGGCGAACCGCTGGCGCGGCTGCCCGTCCACCGTGGTGAAGTCGCCGCCCGCGTAGACCGTGTCGTCGGTGACCGACAGCGCCCGCACGGTGGCCGGGAAGGCGGCGTGGAAGCCGGGCCTGGGGGTGCAGGTGGCGATGTCGATCGCGGCGAGGCTGCTGACCGGGGTGCCGTTCACGGAGCCGAAGTACCCGCCCGCGTACAGCGTCCTCTGGTCCGGCGAGACGGCCAGGGCCCGCACGGTGGCCGTACCGCTGCCCACCGTGAAGGAGAGGCTGCACGGGGTGGGGGCGCCGGTGGCGGCGTTCATCGCGACGAAGTTGACCGCGTCGCGGGCCTCGCCGGTGGCGCCCTGCGGCGGGCGGACCTGGGAGAAGGTGCCGCCGACGAAGACCGTGTCACCGGCGTGCGCCAGCGCCCACACGATCCCGTTGGTCTGCCAGGTGGGCAGATCGTCGGCGGTGAACGCCACCGGCGGGGTGAGGGCCGCCGCACCGGGCGTCGTGACCACCCCCAGTCCGGTGGCGGCGAAGGAGAGGACGAGGGCAGCCGTGAGCCCCCTGGATCTGTACATATACCCCCCAGGCTGATAGGCCCGGTCATGTGGCCGGAAGTGACCTCAAAAACCCCTGTGCTCGCGAACCATACGGGCTGGCGAATCGCCCTGGGCCACACTTGACGAAATCCCGTACCAAGCGGCAACCACGCGCGCACACCGCGCAGGACGCGACGTCGTGCCCCTGCCGCCCACACACTCGGGACGTCAGCGGTCGATCCGGACGGTCGCCCCGGCGAGCTGCTGCTCCACCTGCCGGACATCCGCGTCGACCATGATCCGCGCCAGCTCGTCGACCAGCACCCGCGGCTTCCAGCCGAGCAGGTCGCGGGCCTTGGAGGCGTCGCCTATCAGGGCGTCGACCTCGCTGGGCCGCTCGTACTTGGGGTCGTACCGCACGTGGTCGCCGGCGTCGAGGCCCGCATGCGCGAAGGCGGTGTCCACGAACTGCCGCACGGTGGCCGGCACCCCGGTCGCCACCACGTAGTCGGACGGCTCGTCGTGCTGGAGCATCCGCCACATCGCCTCCACGTACTCCGGCGCGTAGCCCCAGTCCCGCACCGCGTCCAGGTTGCCCAGGTAGAGCCGGTCCTGCAGGCCGGCCTTGATCCGGGCCACCGCCCGGGTCACCTTGCGGGTCACGAAGGTCTCCCCGCGGCGCGGCGACTCGTGGTTGAACAGGATCCCGTTCACCGCGAACATCCCGTACGCCTCGCGGTAGTTGACCGTGGCCCAGTACGCGTACACCTTCGCGGCGCCGTACGGGCTGCGCGGGTGGAAGGGGGTCGTCTCGTTCTGCGGCGGGGGAGTGGCGCCGAACATCTCCGAGGACGAGGCCTGGTAGATCCGGGTGCGCACGCCGCTCGCGCGGATCGCCTCCAGCAGCCGCAGGGCGCCCAGGCCGGTGACGTCGCCGGTGTAGAGGGGGGCGTCGAACGAGACGCGGACATGCGACTGCGCGCCGAGGTTGTACACCTCGTCCGGTCTGATGTCCCGCAGCAGGTTCACCAGCGCCACCCCGTCGGCGAGGTCGGCGTGGTGCAGCACGAAGGACCGGTTGGCCTCCTGCGGCCCCTGGTAGATGTGGTCGATGCGCTCGGTGTTGAAGCTGGACGAGCGCCGCAGCAGGCCGTGCACCGTGTACCCCTTGGAGAGCAGCAGCTCCGCCAGATAGGAACCGTCCTGCCCGGTGACTCCGGTGATCAGCGCGCATTTGCTCATACGGTGTGCTCCCCTTCCGACCGGGTGTGCCCGCGCGGGGACCACGGTCTGCTGTGGCGGCGGCGGTGCCGTGCGCCGGTGGGTTCTCCGGCATGTCGTGATGTAGAGCCAGAAATCATCGTTCGCCATGCCTTGGGGTGCCGGCTGCTGGCATCATCCGGGGCATGACCGAATCGCTGCTGCCCGACCGGGCCCGCATATTCGTCGCGGGACACCGCGGCCTCGTCGGCTCCGCGGTGGCCCGCCGGCTGACCGCGGACGGCCACCGGGTCCTCACCCGCACCCGCGCCGAGCTGGATCTGCGTGATGCGGCCCGCACCGCCGACGTGCTGCGCGAGCTGCGCCCCGACGCGGTGGTGCTGGCCGCGGCCAAGGTCGGCGGCATCCTCGCCAACAGCACCCACCCGGTGCAGTTCATCGAGGAGAACCTTCAGATCCAGCTGAGCGTGATCGCCGGGGCGCACGCCGCCGGGGTGCGGCGGCTGCTGTTCCTCGGCTCGTCCTGCATCTACCCCAAGCTGGCCGCCCAGCCGATCAGCGAGGACGCCCTCCTCGGCGGCCCCCTGGAGCCCACCAACCGCGCCTATGCGCTGGCGAAGATCGCCGGCATCGTCCAGGTCCAGTCGTACCGGCAGCAGTACGGTGCGTCGTACATCTCCGCCATGCCGACCAATCTCTACGGTCCCGGCGACAACTTCGACCTGGCGACCTCGCACGTCCTGCCCGCGCTGATCCGACGGTTCCACGAGGCGCGACAGGCCGGCCGCGACGAGGTGGTGCTGTGGGGCTCGGGCACCCCGCGCCGTGAGTTCCTGCACGTCGACGACCTGGCCTCGGCGTGCGCGCTGCTGCTGCGGGTCTACGACGGTGACGACCCGGTGAACGTCGGCTGCGGCGCCGACCTGACGATCCGCGAGCTGGCCGGGACCGTCGCGGAGGTGACCGGCTTCACCGGCCGGATCGCCTGGGACACCGGCAAGCCCGACGGCACCCCGCGCAAGCTCCTCGACGTCTCCCGGCTGACCGCGCTCGGCTGGCGCCCCGCCGTCCCCCTCCGCGCGGGCATCGCGGCCACCTACGCCCACTGGCGCGCCGGCTCCGGGACCTGACCGGCCCCGGACACCCCGCGGGGTCCCGGGCGCCCTCCGCGGGGGACGCCCTGCCGCCCGCGCCCGCGGTGCGCCGTGTACCGCCCGCGCCCGCGGGGTGCGTCGTATCGCCACCGCTCTCCCGCCGCCCTCAGTACGCCCCGCGGCCGTCGACGACGGCGCGGAGGGTGCGGGCCATCACGTCGAGGTCGCTGGTGAAGGACCAGTTGTCGACGTAACTCAGGTCGAGCTGGACCGCCTCGTCCCAGGACAGGTCGGAGCGTCCGCCGATCTGCCACAGCCCCGTCATCCCGGGGCGCACCGCGAGCCTGCGCTGCTCCACCGGCGTGTAGTGCGCGACCTCCTCGGCCAGCGGCGGCCGGGGCCCGACCAGCGACATCTCGCCGCGCAGCACGTTCGTGAGCTGCGGCAGCTCGTCCAGCGAGGCGCGCCGCAGCAGCCGGCCGACCCGGGTCACCCGGGGGTCGGAGCGGATCTTGAACACCGGCCCGTCCTGCTCGTTCTCACCGGCCAGCTCGGCCTTGCGGGCGTCCGCGCCGGCGACCATGGTGCGGAACTTCCACATGGTGAACGGCGCCCCGCCCTGCCCGATCCGCTGCTGCCGGTAGAGCACGGGACCCGGCGAGCTCAGCCGGACGGCCAGCGCGACGGCGAGCAGCAGCGGTGCGAGCACCAGCAGCCCGAGCCCCGCGGCCACCCGGTCCAGGGCGTGCTTGAGCGCGGGCTGGATGCCGTGCCGGAGCGGGGGAGCGATGCGCAGCAGTGCCATGCCGGCCGCGGACGTGGTTTCGAGCCGTTTGACGGAGACCTCCACGAGGCCCGGCGCCAGGGCCAGTTCGAGGCCGGCGTCGTGCAGTCCCCACGACAGCCTCCGCAGCCGCTCCCCGCAGAGCAGTGCGCCGGAGGCGACCAGCGCCACATCGGCGCCGCGGGCCCGGGCCGCCGTCAGCACCGCGGCGGTGTCCCGGTCCGCGGCGGGGTGCCCGTCCGGGGCGGTGTCCTCGTCCGCCGTGGTGTCCTCGTCGGGCCCGGCGGGCGCCCCGCGGCCGAGGCGGGTGGCCACCGGAAGCCCGCTGCCCAGCGCGCCGCCGCCGACCACCGCCACCCCCACCACCACATACGGGTGGTCGGTGCGGCTCGCCAGCTGCCCGGCCACCGCGTCGGCCGCGGCGGGCTCGCCCACCACCAGCACCCGGACCACCGCCTGGGCCTCCCGGCGGCTGGCCGTCAGCTGCCGGTAGACCAGCTTGTGGCAGAGCAGAGTGGCCGCCAGCGGTGGCACCAGGGCGGCCAGGCAGAGCGATGGCGGCTGGCGCAGATCGGCGGCGACCCGGGCGACCGCCAGCACACCGAGCAGGATCAGCCAGTCGTGCAGCACCGGGAGCGTGCCACGGGACTCGCCCAGTGCCCGGGCCGCGTACCGGCCCCGGAAGAGCCGCACCGCCGGCCAGGCGATGGCCGCGAGCAGCACGGCCAGCACCCAGGGGTACAGCGGGGCGGCCGCGGGGCGCAGGACCAGGGCCGCAGAGAGGCCCGGTCCGAGACTGTCGACCAGCAGCGTGACGGGGAGGTACCAGCGGGGTTTGGCGCCCGGCGCGGCGGCCGGTGCCCGGGTGCGGGTCCGCGTCGGTGACGTATGTATCCCGGATGCCTGAACATGCCGCATGTACCCCCCTGGACGTCATGCCCCGCGCCCATGTGGTCCGTCACGGTCGCGGGTACCCCAGCCGGCGACCTGGCCGCGTGGCGGCGAACAGTATGGCAATCATCTGTGTGTTGAGTGCGCATAACGTGAATATCGTCAGAGAGTTGCGCAGAGTTCAGGCCATTCGGTGTGGGAGACGGCGGTGTGTGATTCCGCACCACGGGTCCCAGCGGACCGCCCGGCGGGCGGGTGCCTGCCGCGCCACCGACCGGGCGAGGCCCGGTGAGGCCCGGTGGTGCGGCGGCGGGTGGCGACGGCCCGGCCGGCGAGGGCCCCCGGCGGTCCCGGCGCCGTGCACGCGGAGGGCCGTGGACCGCGCTGTCCCGCGCCGACGGCTACCAGTACTGCCGTACCAGCCGGCTGCCGCGCCGTCCCGGTGGCCGGATGCCCGGAGCCGCCGGCCGGGCCGGGTGTCCGGAAGTCGCCCGGCGCGGGGTGGCGTTGCGGCGTGCGGCGGGGCGCCACCGGTAGGGTTCGCGCTCCCGTGCGGGCATGCGACCGGATGTCGCGTTGTCCGGGCACCGGCGGATCGGCTCTACTGCCTCATACCGGGCCTTTCCACCCAGGCCCGGCGATCCACCGAGACCGCCCGCCCATGCCCCCGCGGTCCCGTCACGGGGCCGTGCCCGCCGCCCGGCCGCCACCCGGAGGGAAGACCATGACCGACGCGACCGACCGCGCGGCAGCACCGGACGACCCGGCCGGTCACCATCAGGCCGGGCACCGCCGTGGCGGCCCGGGCCGCTCCGGCCGCCGCCTGGTGCTCGCCCTGCTGCTGGGGGCCCTGCTGATCGGCGCCGTCGCGGGCACCGGACTCGCCCGGGACTCCCGGGATCACGCACCCCCCGGCCCGGACACCGGCTCCGGCACCGCGAGCACCGCCCGGGGCGGGGGAACGCTGCCGTTCGACCTGCCGGCCACCCGCGAGCTGCGCGCCGGCCCGCACCTCGTCTTCGCGCACTACTTCCCGCCGTACCCGCTCTCGCTCGACAACGAGCCCGCGGACCGGGACTACTACAGCCGCAACTACCTCACCGTCGACGGCGAGGGCGGCAAGCACGCCGCGTACGGCGGCCTGCTGCGGGACCGGCCGCCGCCCGTCGAGCCGTCCGGCGGCGACTGGCGGCTCACCAACATGGAGCGGGAGGTGCGCACCGCGCGCGACGCGGGCATCGACGGCTTCAGCGTCGACATCCTCGCCCTGTCCGGTCCCAACTGGGAGCGGGTGCGCACCCTGCTGCGGGCCGCCCGGGCCGTCGACCCCGGGTTCAGGATCATGCTCATGCCGGACATGGCGGCCCTGGACGAGGGCCCGGAGGCCGTGGCGGACGCGCTCGCGAAGCTGGCCGGTGCCCCCGCCGCGTTCCACCTGCCCGACGGGCGGCTCGTCGTCTCCCCGTTCAAGGCCGAGGCGCACAGCCCCGACTGGTGGACCCGGGTGGTCGACCGGCTGGCGCTGCGGCACCGGGTGCGCACCGCCCTCGTCCCGTTGTTCCTGGACTTCCGTGGGCACGCCGAGCAGTTCGCCCCGATCAGCTACGGCTTCTCCGCGTGGGGCAACCGCAGCCACACGGGCCAGTCGGGCAGCGCGGAGAACATCGGCCTCGCGCACCGGCTCGGCAAGCGCTGGATGCACTCCGTCGCCGTCCAGGACGCCCGCCCCAGCCAGGGCGTCTACGACGAGGCGGGCAACACCGCCCTGCTCCGCACCACCTGGTCCGACGCCATCGGGGAGGGCGCCGACTGGGTCCAGCTCACCACCTGGAACGACTACTCCGAATCCAGCCAGGTCGCCCCCTCGCTGCACAACGGCCACGCCTACCTCGACCTGTGCTCCTACTACCTGACCCGCTTCAAGACCGGCCACTGGCCCCGGATCGTCCGCGACACCGTCTACCTCACCTCGCGCGTCCAGTTCGCGGGCAACCGGAAGGCGGCCCGGCAGCCCAGGCTGATGGAGCCGCGCCCCGGCACGGCCACGCCCCGCGACACCGTCGAGGTCCTGACGTTCCTGACCGCCCCTGCCACCCTGGACACCACGGTGGGCGGCGTCCGGGGGCGCGAGTCGGTCCCCGCGGGCGTCCGCCCCACCCTGCTGCCGCTCCGGGCCGGTACCAGCTCGGCGGCCGTCGGCCGGGACGGCCGCACCACGGCGCGCGTCACCACGCGCTACCCGGTGCGCACCGCCGTCGACGTCCAGGACCTCCAGTACTACGCCGTGAGCAGCGGGCGCCCCGGGGAGGCCGGGCACCCCGGCTGACCGGCGGCTCCGGCTGACCGGCCCGGGGCGGGTGACCGGCGGCGGTCCGGAATCCTGTATCGTCTGACATGCAGTGCCGGGACGTGGCGCAGCTTGGTAGCGCACTTGACTGGGGGTCAAGGGGTCGCAGGTTCAAATCCTGTCGTCCCGACGGCAATGGTGGATGTCTCCACAGGTCAGGGGCTCTCCTCGGAGGGCCCCTGACGCGTGAGCGGGAGCTGTGCGGAAGCCTTCTGGGCGCCGCCCGCTCCGCGGGCATTCCGCAGCGCCACCGCGTTCGAGGCCGACCACTGGCCCGGCCATGACCCGGTTCGGCGCCTTGGCCTCCGCCGAACGTCTGGTACTACGGGCCGGCGTCCGTGATCACCGGCACTTTCAGGCCCTTTTCGGTGGCCCGTGGCCGCATGGTGCCGGGCGAGACCATGTCGCGTTCGCCGTCGTGGTCGCAGCCGGGGGACGACTCCCCCCAGACGGCACGGCGGGCACGCGCGGCCTGTCCGTGGGCGTACGCGTAGCACAGCCGCGCCGCCGGCGAGATCACCGGGATCGGCGGTTCACCACGGCACCGATGATCGGAGAGCTGGCCCGATTGGAGCGCCGTCGAACGTACGGCTGAGTACCGTCGAGGTTCGGCACATGTTCGAAGACGCCTGCCGAATCCCGGCTCCCTCCAGTTCGGACAGCCGCGTACCGTCGGCAGCCGTGCGGATGCCCTCTGGATCGCCAAGAAGGTGATGTGCACATGAAGACGTCGGCCAAGCTACGCATCGGCATCCTTCTCGTTGCCGCAGGCACGGTGGCGGGCGTGGCCCCCGTGGCCGTATCGAGCGGCAGCGCCGGCCACGATCGGACCGTGGTGCAGGACCGGGACAGGGCGGCGGGCGAGTCCGGCGAAGAAGGAGAAGAAGAGGAGGACGAGGCGCCCGTCGACTTCCTTTCCGTGAAGGCCAGTTCCGGTCGGCCGGTGTCAGCAGGGCAGGTGACGTTGGCACGGAGACAGGCGGCACGCATCCCGACCGGCGACGCGGGCCGACCATGGCGGTCCGTGGGTCCCACCAACGTCGGGGGTCGCGTCGTCGACCTGGCCGTCGACCCCACGGCCTCGCCGAGCACCGTGTACGCCGCGGTGTCCAGCGGCGGGATCATGAAGAGCACCGACGGCGGCGTCACCTGGAAAGCCGCCTGGCCGACCACGACCCAGCAGGCGATGGGAGCGCTCGCCCGGGCCTCGGACGGCACGCTGTGGGCCGGTACCGGTGAGGCGAACCCGTCCGGCGGCGGCACCACGTTCTTCGGCGACGGCATCTACAAGTCGGCCGACGGCGGGGCCAGCTGGCAGAAGTCGGGCCTTCCGGACAGCGGTGCCTTCGGCCGCATCGCGGTCGACCCGGAGAACCCGGGCCAGGTGTGGGCGGCCGCGACGGGGTCACTGTCCTGGGTGTCCGCCCAGCGCGGGCTCTACCACCTGACCAATGGCGGCAAGGACTGGAAGCTCGCCCTCGCGCCCACCAACGACAAGACGGGCGCGATCGACGTGGCCATCGACCCGGCCGACCCGAAGATCATCCTGGCGTCGCTGTGGGACCGCTCCCGGAACAACGGCGCTTTCCAGTACGGCGGTACCGGCTCAGGGCTGTACCGCTCCACCGACGGCGGCGCCACCTGGACCCGGCAGGACAACGCGAACATCAAAGGTTCGGTGTGCTCGTGGGACCAGACCAAGAGCGGGCTGAACGTGGACGCGGACCTCGGCCGCATCGGCATCGCGTTCGCCCCCGGCGACCCGAACCGCGTCTACATCCAGTTCGCCGGCGCGAACGGCCCGGACAAGGGCTTCTACGTCTCCGACGACGCCGGCAGGACCTGGACCTGTGGGGGCGGGGAACCCGGATCGGTCACCGGCGGCTACGAGTGGGTCTTCGGGCGGCTGTGGGTCGACCCGCTCGACGAGAACCACCTGTTCGCCGCGGACGTGAACTTGCGCGAGTCGACGGACGGCGGCACGACGTGGAGCAACTCCAGCGGCCCGCACGCCGACCACCACGCCATGGCGTGGGACCCGAACGCCCGTGGCCTGGTCTACGACGGCGGCGACGGCGGCGTCTATCACTCGACCCGGAACGGAGCCAGTGGCACGTGGACGCACGCCCAGGTCGAACCGTGGACCCAGTCGTACCACCTGGCGGTGTCGCAGCAGGACCCGCTGCGCATGGTCACCGGGCTGCAGGACCAGGGCAGCATCCGGACGTGGACGCCGGGCGCCGAGCCGACCGACCTGACGCAGTGGAACTCCTACGGTGGCGGTGACGGACACTGGGTCCAGATCAACCCGGACAACCAGCTCGTCTACTACCAGTGCTCGCAGCCGGTACCGCCAAGGATCAACTGCGGACGCCGGGTGGACGACGCCGCGAGCGGCTCGACGTCGAGCACCAACACGAGCTTCTCCAGCCCGCCGTGGCCGTCCGACACCCGGATCACGACCGACATGCCGATCGTGCCGGACCCGGCTGATCCGGACTACGTGTACGTCGCAGGCACGTCGATCGCTCGCTCCGGGGACGGCGCGGTGTCCGGTGCCAACGCGTGGACGGTCATCAGCCCGGCCACCCCCGACAGCCCGGACAGCCTGCCCGGCAAGGTCCCGCCGGACGAGATCAACCCCGACCTCTACTACGCGAACGAGTACGGCGCCGTCACCCAGATCGCCCCGGCCAAGACCACCGGCACGCCGACGTCACCGGCCGGCACCATCTACGCCGGCACGGACACCGGCAAGGTCTGGAAGACCACCGACGCCACCGCTGCCAGCCCCACCTGGACCCGGCTCGGCAAAGGCGTACTGCCGCAGCGGTGGGTCACCGCGATCGTCGTCGATCCCACCGACGCCGACCACGTCTACGCCTCCTTCTCCTCCTACCGGGAGGGCGACCTGGCCGCGAACGCCTGGGAGTCGACCGACGGCGGCAGCACCTGGACCAACGTCAGCGGCAACCTGCCCAACGCACCGGTCTGGATGGTCACCTACGACCAGGCCCACAACCAGCTCTACGCCGCCACCGACTACGGTGTCTTCCTCCTCAAGAACGGCGACAAGAACTGGGCCCGGCTCGGTTCGCGGCTGCCCAACTGCCCGGTCATGGACGTCAAGCTCAGCGCCGACGGCCGCACCGTGTACGCAGCCACCTTCGGCCGAGGCGTGTACCAGCTCTCCGTGAAGGAGTGACGGTCGCCGTCAGACCTTCCGGCGGCCGTCCACCGGTGCGCCTTCGCCGTGATGCGGCGACGCCTGCCGAGCTGACCTGCGGCCATGGGGCCGTACACCTTCGCCAGGCATGGAAAACGCGTGGACTCCCCGGGCGCTGTCGCGGGAGACTGCGGTGCCCGAGCTCCCCGTACTCGCATGCCGGCAGCGCCGCGAGCGCGGGGGCTCTGTCGTCGCGCCCGGCTGCCGGAGGAGGACAGCGCGAGAGCACTCACCCGAACCGAAGCTCCGTACGGACATCGAGGCAACGGCGTCTCCCGCGCAACGACGTGGCGGACTGCCGTGCGAAAACCACGGGATGGGGATGGGATCGCCCGCATCGCGCGAGGACCGGCCGGGCAGGGGCCCGGTGTCGCTCGCGCTTCGTTACTACGCACGGGAGTTGACCCGGCTCCGGCTGCTCACGGCACCCGCCATGCTGCTGCCGGCGCTGGGCAACATCGGCATCAACTACATCGCGCCGCTGGTCGTCGCGAAGCTCGTCGGCCGGATCGCCGGCGATGCCGGCACGGCCATCGGCTCGGCACTGCCCTACGTGCTCGGCTTCGCCGGCGTCCTGCTGCTCGCCGAGGTGCTGTGGCGCATCGGGCTGCACTGCCTGAACCGGGTGGACGCCCTCGGCATCGAGCACCTCTACGTCATCGGCATGGACGAGCTGTACGCCAAGGACGCCGTGTTCTTCCACGACAACTTCGCCGGGTCGCTGACCAAGCGGGTCCTGAGCTTCGCCTCCCGCTTCGAGGAGTTCGTCGACACGCTGACCTTCTCGGTCGTGGGCAGCCTGGTGCCGCTGGCGTTCGGGTCCGTGGTGCTGTGGCGCTACGAGCCGCTGCTCGTCGTCGGGCTCCTGACGATGATCGCCTTGACGGCGCTGTGCGTGGCGCCCCTCATCCGCCGTCGCCAGGCCCTCGTCAACCAGCGGGAGGAAGCGATCGCCCGGGTGTCCGGCCACGTCGCCGACAGCCTGATGAACATGGACACCGTCCGGGCGTTCGCCGCCGAGGAGCGCGAGGCCGCGGAGCACCGGTCACGCGTCGCCGAGTCGAGGCGGCTGTCGCTGAAGTCATGGGATTACGGCAACCTGCGCATCGACACGCTGGTCGCACCGATGTCCGTGCTGACCAACGCGCTGGGCCTGCTGCTCGCGGTCGCGCTCGGCGGGGGCGGGCAGAGCGTGGAGGCGGTCGTGGTCGCCTTCACGTACTTCACCAACGCGACACGGATCATGTTCGAGTTCAACCAGATCTACCGCCGCCTGGAGAGCTCGATGACGGAGGCCGCACAGTTCACCGAGCTGCTGCTGACACCGCCGACCGTGCTCGACCCGGCCTCGCCAAAGCCGCTGCCGCCCCGGCGTGCCGACGCCGCGGGCGGCCCGGCGTCCGCGGCCGTCCGCTTCGAGCGGGTGACCTTCGCGCACGGGGGAGCGGAGCCGCTCTTCGAGGGCCTGGAGCTGGCTGTGCCCAGCGGGGCGAAGATCGGACTCGTCGGCCGCTCCGGTGGGGGCAAGACCACGCTCACCAGGCTGCTGCTGCGGATGACGGACATCGACGCCGGCCGGATCCTGATCGGCGGGCAGGACATCAGCACGCTGCGCCAGGCCGACCTGCGCAGCCTGATCGCCTACGTGCCGCAGGACCCGGCGATGTTCCACCGCTCCCTGCGGGAGAACATCGCGTTCGCCCGGCCGGACGCCACCGACGCCGAGATACGCCGCGCGGCCGAGGCGGCGCACGTCACGGAGTTCGCCGACGCGCTGCCGGACGGCTTCGACACCATGGTGGGCGAGCGCGGCATCAAACTGTCCGGCGGCCAGCGCCAGCGGATCGCTCTCGCCAGGGCGATTCTGCGGGACGCGCCGGTCCTGCTGCTCGACGAGGCGACCAGCGCCCTGGACTCCGAGAGCGAGATCCTCGTTCAGGAGGCGCTGTGGCGGCTCATGAAGGGGCGGACCGCGCTGGTGGTGGCGCACCGGCTGAGCACGGTCGCCACCATGGACCGGCTCGTGGTCCTCGACCGTGGCCGGATCGTCGAACAGGGCACGCACCAGGAGTTGCTCGCGGCTCAGGGCGCCTATGCGAAGCTGTGGCAGCACCAGTCCGGCGGCTTCCTCGACGAGGGCCCCGCGCGAGCCGACCTGTACCTGCCATGACGGTACGGGGCTGTGACCAGCCGTGACGACGAGCCGTGGCCTGCCGTGACGAGGAGCCGTGCGGGCGTGGCGGTCACGAGCTGAGCGGCCCGGCCCGGCCCGCCCGTGTGGCGGACGCGGGGACCCGTGCCGGCGCAGGCGAGTGCCACGACCGGCCGTGGCGGCCTACGCCTCCACGGCCGACGGCTCCGGCGACGGTGCCTCCACGGCCGACGCCTCCAGCGCCGCCCCCTCCAGCGCCGCCCCCTCCAGCGACGAGACGGCCACGACCAGGGGGGCGAGCCTCGGATCACGGCGGGCCAGGTCGAGCGCCTCGCGCAGGGCGGCCTCGTACGTCGGCCGGGCCTCGCGGAGCAGGCGCGTGCCGTCGTCGGTGACGTTGGTGTAGATGCCGCGCCGATCGGTGGGGCACAGGTAACGGGAGAGCAGGCCGCGGTCCTCGAGGCGGGTGACGAGCCGGGTGGTGGCGCTCTGGCTCAGCACGACGGCGTCGGCGACCTGCTTCATCTGCAGATGGCCGTTGGGGCCGTCGTGCTGCCGGCTGAGGACGTCCAGGAGCGCGTACTCGCGCGCGCTCAGGCCGTGGTGGGCGTGCAGGGCTGTCTCGAGGCGCCCCTCGATCCTGCTGTGCAGCAGCGACAGGGCGCACCAGCCCCGGGTGAGGCCGGTGGCGGGGAGGTCCGGGGCGGTCATGGGTGCCTCCTGCGGCGGGTGCGCGGGTCCGTCAGGGTCCGCGAGGCGTGATACACAGCACTAGCAATATACATCTTCAACGGTAGTGCGCGCTTGCAATTAATTCTCCTGCAAGTATTGTGGACGCACGTAAAGGGCGTTCGCAATCACTTGGAGTGAGCCTTCATGCCCATCGCGCTACTGGCCCTCGCCATCGGGGCCTTCGGAATCGGAACCACCGAGTTCGTGATCATGGGGCTGCTGCCCGAGGTCGCCGGTGACTTCGACGTGTCCATCCCCACCGCCGGCTTCCTGGTGACCGGCTACGCCCTGGGCGTCATGGTCGGCGCACCGCTGATGACCGCGCTCGGCACGAAGATCTCCCGCAAGCGCATGCTGATGCTGCTGATGGGGTTGTTCGTGGTGGGCAACCTGGTGTCGGCGCTCGCACCGGCCTTCGGCGTGATGGTCGTGGGGCGGATCGTCGCCTCCTTCGCGCACGGCGCGTTCTTCGGCATCGGATCCGTCGTCGCGGCCGACCTGGTGGCCCCGGAGAAGAAGGCCGGCGCCATCTCGATGATGTTCACCGGCCTGACCGTGGCCAATGTCGTCGGGGTACCGCTCGGCACCTCGATCGGCCAGTCGCTGGGGTGGCGGACCACCTTCTTCCTCGTCGCGGCCCTCGGTGTGGCGGGCCTGGCGGGGATCGCCCGGCTCGTGCCCGAGATCCCCAAGCCGGAGGGCGTGCGCCTGGGCCATGAGCTGGCCGTCTTCCGCAACGCGCAGGTGCTGCTTGCCATGGCGATGACCGTGCTCGGCTTCGGCGGTGTCTTCGCCGCGATCACCTACATCGCGCCGATGATGACCGAGGTCGCCGGATTCGCGGACTCCTCCGTGACCTGGCTGCTGGTCCTCTTCGGGCTCGGCATGGTCGGCGGCAACCTGGTCGGCGGCAGGTTCGCCGACCGCGCCCTGATGCCGATGCTGTACGTGTCGCTGGGCGCCCTCGCCGTGGTCCTGGCCCTGTTCACGTTCGCCGCCCACGACAAGGTCGCGTCCGCGGTCTTCATCGCCCTCGTCGGCGCGCTGGGCTTCGCCACCGTGCCCCCGCTCCAGAAGCGGGTGCTCGACCAGTCGGCGGGCGCCCCGACCCTGGCGTCGGCCGTCAACATCGGCGCCTTCAACCTGGGCAACGCGCTTTCGGCGTGGCTCGGCGGCCTGGTGATCTCGGCCGGGCTCGGCTACACCGCCCCCAACTGGGTAGGCGCCATCCTCGCCGGCTCCGCTCTGGGCCTCGCGGTCCTCTCCGCCGCACTGGAGCGCCGTGAC
Organism: Streptomyces sp. DSM 116793; assembly: GCF_057320905.1. Taxonomy (NCBI): domain Bacteria; kingdom Bacillati; phylum Actinomycetota; class Actinomycetes; order Kitasatosporales; family Streptomycetaceae; genus Streptomyces; species Streptomyces sp. DSM 116793. The sequence goes on from NZ_CM170494.1 coordinate 8,345,281, forward strand.
GTCCACCGCGTCCGGGCCACCCCGCGCGGCGCCGGCGTCGTCGCCACCGGAGGCGTCGCCACCGGCGCGGACGTCGCCACCGGCGCCCCCGCGGAGCCGACCCGTGCCGGCGCCGACCGGCACTGAGGCGGGCAGCAACCGAAGAGCACCCTCACGTCCAAGGAGACCGATCCGACATGAGAACCCCCGAGAGAGCCACCCCCGCGGTGTCCGCCCCCGGCTGACCCCGCACCAGAGAGCACACCCGCAGGCACAAGAGACCGACGAAGGACATCATGAGCTCCGTACCCCACGTCACCCTCCACAACGGCATCGAGATCCCGCAGCTGGGCTTCGGCGTCTTCCAGGTGGAGGACGACAAGACCACCGCCGCGGTCCTCTCCGCCCTGGAGGCCGGCTACCGCAGCATCGACACCGCGGCCGTCTACGGCAACGAGGCCGGCGTCGGCCGTGCCGTGGCCACCTCCGGCATCCCCCGCGAGGAGCTGTTCCTCACCACCAAGCTGTGGAACGCCGACCAGGGCTACGACTCCGCCCTGCGGGCCTTCGACACCAGTCTGGCCAAGCTCGGTACCGAGTACGTGGACCTCTACCTCATCCACTGGCCCGCCCCGGCCCGCGACCGCTACCTGGCGACGTGGCGTGCGCTGGAGAAGCTGCTGGCCGACGGCCGGACCCGCGCCATCGGCGTGTCCAACTTCCAGCCCGCGCACCTGGAGCGGCTCATCGACCACACTGGGGTGGTCCCGGTGCTCAACCAGGTCGAGCTGCACCCCTATCTCCAGCAGGGCACGCTGCGGGCGTGCCACGCCGAGCACGGCATCGCCACCGAGGCGTGGAGCCCGCTGGCCCAGGGTGCCCTTCTACAGGACCCGGCCCTCGCGGCGATAGCGCAGCGCCACGGCAGGACGCCCGCCCAGGTGGTCCTGCGCTGGCATCTGCAGCTGGGGAACATCGTGATCCCCAAGTCCGTGACCCCGGCCCGTATCCGGCAGAACATCGACGTCTTCGACTTCACCCTCACCGATGAGGACGTCGAGGCGATCACGGCGCTCGACCGCGGCCGGCGCATCGGGCCGGACCCCGACACCCTGGACTGAGTCCGGCGCCCGCGGATCGAGTCCGGCGCCGCGGACCGAGTCCGGCGCCCCGCGGACCGAGTCCGGCGTCCCGCGCTGAGCCCGCTCACCGCGACGGCGACTGCGCCGCTCCGACCCCCCCGGCGGCCGGAGCGGCGCGGCCCGTTCCGCGGCCCGTTCCGCGGCCCGTTCCGCGGCCCGTTCCGCGGCCCGTTCCGCGGCCCGTTCTGAGGCCCGTTCTGAGGCCGTGCCGCCGCCGGCCGAGCGTCGGGCCGCTACTGGTCGACCGTCAGGACGAGCTTCCCGCGCACCCGTGCGGTCTGGCTCAGCCTCCAGGCCTCCGCCGCCTCGGACAGCGGCAGCGTCCGGTCGACGTGGACGGTGAGCCTGCCCTCGTCGGCGAGTCGGGCGAGCTCGGTGAGGCCCGCGCTGTCCGGGCGCACCCAGACGTACTGGCCGCCTCGCTCGGCGGCCGCCGCGTCGACGATGGAGGCCACGCGGGCGGGGTCCTTGAGGAGGCGCTGCGAGAGCGCGACCGCGTCGTCGCCGCCGAAGTCGAGTGCCGCGTCCACTCCGCCGGGGGCGAGCCGGCCGACCCGTTCGGCGAGGCCGTCGCCGTACTCGACGGGCTCGGCGCCGAGCTCACGCAGGAAGTCGTGGTTGCGGGCGCTCGCGGTGCCGATGACCCGGGCGCCGAGCGCCACGGCGATCTGCGTGCCGAGGGAGCCGACCCCGCCCGCCGCGGCATGGATGAGGACCGTGTCGCCCGAGCCGACTCCCACCCGCTTGAGGGACTGGTACGCGGTGAGCCCGGCCAGCGGAACCCCCGCAGCCTGGGCCCAGCTCAGCGCGGCGGGCTTGCGGGCGAGCAGGCGCACGTTGGCGGAGACCAGCTCCGCGTACGCCCCGAGGTGCACCTCGTCCTTGCGGAGGTAGCCGTAGACCTCGTCGCCGACGGAGAACTCCCCGGCGTCCGGGCCCACCTGCTCCACCACGCCGCTCACGTCCCAGCCGGGGACGAGGGGGAAACGGGTCTCCATCAACCCGTCGAGGCGGCCCTCGGCGAGCTTCCAGTCGACGGGGTTGACCCCGGCCGCCCTCACCCGGATGAGTACCTCTCCGGGAGCCACCTTGGGATCCGGGAACTCCGTCAGCGTCAGACGCTCGGGGCCGCCGTACTGGTCCAATGTGATCGCCTTCATGCGTGCACGTTACCACCGGGCCGCAACTAGGGGCGGTTGCAATAGGCGGCGTTTGCATGCATCTGCCGTGTACCGTGCTTGCCGCCGCCCGCGGCGCGATGCGGGCCGGACGGTGCGCGCACGGCGCGGGGGTCTTCGCGTGCCGGAGACCGCGAAGACCCCCGCGCCCGGACCGCGGCCGTCAGGAGCCGTGGCCCACCGGCGAGCGGTAGCCGACGCGGATCTCGTCGATGCCCAGCTTCCTGTAGAACGCCGGGACCGTCTCCGCCGCCCAGGTCGTGGTGACGGTGAGCCGCACATACCGCGTCCGCGGCACGTCGAGGTCGATGAAGCGCACCCCGCGGGCGGTCTCCATCACCCCGGTCAGCACGGGCGAGCCCCAGTCGGAGCCGTCGTCGCCGATGTGCACCTGGTAGTCCTTGATACGGGCCGAGTCCTCCTTGCGGCCGAAGGTCTCCCGGTTGTACGTCGGCGACCACTCCCGCTGGTTGACGGCGAGGAAGCGCACCGGGCGCCGCTCACCGAGGTCGAGGGTGATCGAGACGGGTAGCGTCTCCCCGCTGTCCCACCACGTCAGGAACGAGCCGTCGGTGAGGGCGGACGCCGGATAGCCGTCCTTGGAGGTGCTGGCGGTGGCCTTGACCAGGCGCTGCGGGTACAGGCCCTCCCGGCCGGCGGTGTGCACCCGCAGGATCGTGTCGTGCTCGTCCCACGCGGAGATCCCGCTGATCGTCACCCGGCCGTCCCGCTGGGTGAACGCCAGCCGCCTGCCCGTGCGGTAGTCCGAGACACCGTCGACCTTGTAGCCGTTGTCGCGGACCGTGAGCACACTGCCCGACGGTGCGGTGGTGACGTGCAGGTACTGCACCTTCGGGTCACGCTTGCTGATCGTGACGACACCGTAGGCGCCGTCGTTCCACGCGCCCGGCTGGAGGCCCCCGTACATGTAGCCGCCGCCGACGGTGTCCCGGTAGGTCTCCCGGATGGCGGGCAGGTAGCCGGCCATGAAGTTGTTGAACGCCTCCTGCTGGGCCGGGAACTTCCCATTGACCTGGGCAGTCTCGGCCATCAGGGATTTCACGGAGGAGCCGGCGTTGGTGATGTACCGGCCGACGCTCAGGTGGGTGTCGACGGTCGAGTCCGAGCCGTCGAACCACCACTGGCCCTTGCTCGGCAGCTTGTAGCAGGCCTCCGTCAGGCGGGGCATCGGGGTCCAGATGGCGGCCGGATAGTCGTAGTCCGGGACCATCCCCACCTTCTGCTCGTTGCTGACCGTGTCCATGATCGGCGTGTCCTCGTTGTTGTTGGACAGCAGCCAGGACGGACGCCGCTCGCGGATCAGCTCGTAGAGGCCGTTCTGCTCCCAGTACTCGTTGTCGTTGTCGATCCAGAAGCCGGACAGCCCCGGGTAGTTCTCCATCACCTCCAGGAAGTTGTCGTAACTGAACTCCCCGAAGCCCGGCCGTGTGGTGAGGTCCACCTGCTTGCCCTTGTAGGCCGAGTAGGCGGCGGAGTCGAGTTGCTCGAAGCCGCCCTCGGCGTGCCACTGCGGGTCGTCGGTCATGTAGAGGATGACGTGCAGGCCCTTGGCCTGGGCGGCGTCGATCAGCTCACCGAGGAAGTCCCGCTTGGTGCTGGCGCTGCCGGGGATCTTCGACGGCCAGGCGCGGGCATAGCCGAGTCGGCTGTGGAAGCTGGTCAGCACCACGTAGGACGCGTCCAGCTTGCGGGCCTCGTCCACCCAGTAGTCCGCGGTCCAGCCACCGTCGGTGATCGCCGCCTCCCAGGAGGCGGCGTCCCTGAAACCGGGGAAGGTGCGCATCCCCCAGTGCAGGAACAGCCCGGCCGACGCGGCGCGCAGCCAGCGCTGGCGGGGGTTGTAGAGGCCCTCGGGGAGGTCGTCCGGGAGGCTCTTGCGGGTGTGCTCGGCCGTCTGGGGCGCGCCGGAGGCGGCCGAGGTGCCGGAGAGTGCGCCGGTGAGGGCCGCGGCGCCGGCCAGTGCGCCGGTCGCCTTGAGGACATCTCGTCTGGAGGTCATTGGTTCGCCACCCATCTTGTCGGGGGGTCCTGTCGGGGGAAACGGATTCGGGTACAGGCGGACAACTGCGGGTCCCGTGGGCCCGGCGGGGGCCGGACGGCACGGTGCTTCGAGGGGGTGGGCGGGGCCGGGGTCAGGGCAGGCGGCGCAGCCTGAGCAGCGCGCTCGCCCAGTCGCCGGCGGGCAGGCGGTCGCGGATCGGCAGACCGGTGCGCATCAGGGTGTGCCCGCTCACCGCGGGAGAGCCGTCCGACTCCTGGTAGCGGGCCTCGGGGTCGAGCCCGGCCAGCCGCAGCACACCGGGGGAGGGCCGGACGCCCGCGTGCGGCCGGTACAGCAGCAGGGCCACCTCGTCACCGTGCACGTACTGCACCGCGGACAGACCCCGGCCCGGCTCAGCGCCCAGCCGGTACTGCTCGCCGTGCTGCACCACGGCACGGATCTCCTTGTACTCGGCGACCAGCCGGCGCGCGGTGCCGAGCTGCCCGGGTGTCCATGCGTTCAGGTCGCCGCCGATGCCGAGGACGCCCGCCATCGCCACATGGAAGCGGTACTCCAGCGGGGCGCGTGCCGCGTCGGTGACCCAGGCCGCCATCACCCCGGCCGGGTAGACCTGGCTGAAGCCGTGCTGGATGGACTGCCGGTGGAAGGCGTCGGTGTTGTCGGACGTCCACACCTCGTCGGTGCGGGCCAGCACACCGAAGTCGACCCGCCCGCCGCCGCCCGCGCAGGACTCGATGCGCAGCGCCGGGTGCCGGGCGCGCAGCCGGTCCATCACCGCGTAGACGTTGCGGGTGTGGTCGATCCACAGCCGGTCCTGGTCGCCGTCGCCGGTGCCGGCCCGCTCCGGCCAGCCTGCCTGGGACAGCGAGCGGTTCATGTCCCACTTGAGGAACGTCACACCGTGGTCGCCGACCAGCCGGTCCAGCCACCCGAACGCCCACTCGCGGACGTCGTCGCGGGCGAAGTTGAGGACCAGCTGGGTGCGCAGTTCGTCCCGGCGGCGGTGCGGATGGCGCAGCACCCAGTCGGGATGGGAGCGGTACAGGTCGCTGTCCGGGTTGACCATCTCGGGCTCGACCCAGACGCCGAACTCCATGCCGAGGGTGCGCACCTTGTCGGCGAGCGGCCTGAGGCCGTTCGGGAAGCGCTCGGGGTTCGGCCACCAGTCGCCGAGTCCCGCGGTGCTGTCGGTGCGCCGGCCGAACCAGCCGTCGTCCATCACGAATAGCTCGACGCCCAGGCCGGCCGCCTTCTGCGCCAGCTCGATCTGGCCGGCCTCGTCGATGTCGAACTCGACCGCCTCCCACGAGTTGTAGAGCACCGGCCGGGTCTCCGCGGGATGCGGCAGTACCCGGGCACGGGCGTGCCGGTGCCAGGCACGGCTGGCCGCACCGAACCCGCCGTCCGTGTGGACGCCGAGCACCGGCGGGGTGGTCAGCTCCTCACCGGGCGCCAGGCGCCAGGTGACGCCGTCGTGCCCGAACCCGGCGGTCACCGCGGCCCTGCCCTCGAAGCGCCGCTGGGCGGTCAGCCGCCAGGTGCCGCTCCAGGCCAGCGCCACGCTCCAGACCTCGCCGTGCTCCTCGGTCGCGGTGCCGTCGTCCACCATGATCCAGGGGTTGGTGTGGTGTCCGGTGAGGCCGTGCCGGCTGGTCAGGGTGAGCTCCCCGGCGGGCAGCGGCACCCGGCTCAGCTGGCTCTCGGCGGCCCAGGCGCCGGAGACGGAGCTACAGCGGTAGTCGGGCAGCTCGGGCAGCAGCCAGTTGCCCGAGTCGGCCCGGTGCACCAGGAAGGGCTCGCCGGCCGGCCCGTCGGGGGCCCCGGTGTGCTTCAGGGTCACCCAGCGCTCGATCGCGTCGGAGCCGTCGTGCACCCGGTGGTGCAGCACGACCCGCAGCGGGAAGTGCCGGTCGGCGAGGACCAGGTCGAGCCGGGCGCCGCCGTCCTCCCGCACCACCTCGTCCCCGACCAGGGTCAGCTCCAGCGAGCGCACCCCGCCCGGGAACGTCACCTGGAGCGAGGGCACCCCCCAGCGCAGGCCGCCGTCCACCGGCAGCGGCTCCTCGACGTCCAGCGGCAGGCCGTACGGCGCGGTGGTGAACGGAGGTCCCGCGAGGCGCGCCGCCTCCGCACCGGTGAGCCGGGCGCCCCAGTGGAGCTGCACCAGCTTGTCGTCCGAGGCCGCGTGCAGGGCATAGGTGGTGTGCTCGGTGGACAGGACCCAGACCCGTCGCTCGCGGTCGACGACGACGCACGCCATGGAGTGATTCCTCTCGTGTGGTGGCGCTCACGGATGTGGCCGGCCCCGGGAGATGGCCCCGGGAGATCTCCGTCAGCCCTTGGTGGCGCCGTTGGTGAGACCACGGACGAACTGCTTCTGCAGCACGAGGTAGAGGACCAGCACGGGCAGGGTGGCCAGGAACATCAGGCCGAAGACCGTGCCGTAGTCCGCCTGGTACTGCCCGACGGCCCGGTAGATGCCGGTGGTGACGGTGGTGCCGGTGCCGGGGCCGAGGATGACGAGCGGATCGATGAAGTCGTTCCAGATCCACACCCCGAAGAAGATGACGGAGCTCGCGGTGGCCGGCCGCAGCAGGGGGAAGACGATCCGCCAGAAGACGGTCAGCCGCCCGGCCCCGTCGATCGCAGCGGCCTCCTCCATCTCCACCGGGATGGTGCGGACGAAACCGGCGAAGACGAAGACCCCGAACGGCACGTAGTAGCCGACGTTGAACAGCACCAGGCCCTGCACGGTCGTCATCAGGTGGAAGACGCCCAGCACCTTGGTGATCGGCAGCAGGATCACCTGCGGCGGGATCATCAGCCCGGAGAGCAGCACCAGGGTGGCGACCCGCGCCCAGCGGGACCGGGTGCGGGCCAGGTAGTGGCCGAGCATCGCGGACAGCACCGTGAGCACCACCACCGAGAGCCCGGTGACCAGCAGACTGTTGGTCAGGCTCGCCCAGAAGAGGTGGTCGGGGCGGCTCACCACCGCCTGGAGGTTGGCCAGCGTGGGCGGGCTGGGCAGCGAGGCGGGGCTCGGCGCGATGTCGGCGCCCGGCTTGAAGGCGTTGGCCAGGACCACATAGAGCGGCACCGCGAACAGGGCACCCAGCACGGTGACGACGAGCGGCCGCCACCAGGACGCGTCGAACCGGCCGCCGCCGGACCGCTCCCAGGCCGGCCGGCCACCGCCGGATCGCCCCGGTGCCGGCCTTCCGCCGCCGGACGTCGCCCCGGTGGCGGCGGTGCCCACGGCGTTTCCCACGCGACTGCTCACGGGACCGCTCACAGGGACACCTCCCTTCGTTGCAGCAGCCGCAGCACCACGGCCGAGGCGGTGGCGACGATCAGCAGCATCACCACGGCCATCGCGGACGCATAACTCTGGTGGTTGGCGACGAACCCGGTCTGCAGGGTGAGGAACGCCACCGTGGCGGTGGTGCCGCTGCCGGGGCCTCCGTTGGTGATGACCTGGATGTGGTCGTACGCCTTGAACGCGGTGATCAGCAGGACGACGGTGTTGATGGTGAGGGCGGGCGCCAGCAGCGGCCAGGTGACATGGCGGAAGCGGGTCCCCGGCCCCGCGCCGTCGATCGCCGCCGCCTCGTACAGCTCGTCCGGCACGGACTGCAGCCCGGCGAGGTAGACCACCACGCAGAAGCCCAGCATCTGCCAGGACATGATGCCGGCCACCGAGTACAGCGCGAGGGACGGGTCCGACAGCCAGCCCACCGGGTGCGCCCCGAGCCAGCCCAGGGCCTGGTTCACGGCGCCGTCGTCGGCCAGCAGGCGGGTCCACACGATGGAGACCACCACGGAGCTGAGCACCATCGGCACGAAGAACACCCCGCGCCAGGCGTTGTAGAACCAGCCCTTCTTGTTGAGCAGCAGCGCGATGCCGAGCCCCGCGGCGTTCGGCACGATCACCAGGATCAGGGTGAGCACCGAGGTGACGCGCAGGGAGGTCAGGAACTCCTCGTCACCGAAGAGCGTGCGGTAGTTGTCCAGGCCCACGAACCGGGTGTCCGGATGGAACGTGTTGTAGTCCGTGAGGCTGTACCAGAAGCTGAGCACCACCGGGGCGAGCACGAAGCAGCCGTAGACGAGGAGGCCCGGCGCGCCGAACACCCCGAAGTGGGCGAGAGCGGCGCGGATCCTGCGGGAGCGGCCGGCATGAGCCGCCGTCCGGGTCTTCGGCCGCCGCCCGGCACGGTGGTCGATGCGGACATCGGTGACCATGGGTCAGGACGCCTTCTTCCACTCTTCGTCCAGGTAGGACGCCGCCTCCTTGGGCGACTTCCGGCCGAGGATGACGTCCTGTGTGGCCGCGAAGACCTTGGCGTCCATGCCGGGCAGCAGCCCGTCGCCGCCGGTCTCCCAGGCGAACGCCTTCACGGTCTTCCTGTCCTTCAGCGCCCGGGTCCACAGGTCGTAGGTCTCGTTGAAGACCGGACCCATGTCCTTCGGCGGCGTGTACCCCTTGATCGCCGGGAAGAGGGCGTCGGAGCGCACCGAGGCGTCCAGGTTCTTCTTGTCGAGCTGGAAGGCGAGGGCGAACTTCTTCGCGGCCTGAAGGTGCTTGGAGTGCGCGTTCACGTCGAGGCCGCCGCCGGTGTACTCGGAGAGCAGCTCGCTGCCGTCGTCGGTGGGCCACCGGAAGACGCCGATGTCGCCTCTGACGGCGCTCTTGTCGCCGGCCGAGGCGAACCAGGAGCCCATCGGGTACATCGCGCCCTTGCCCTTGAGGAACGCCTGCTCGGTGGCGGCGTAGTCCAGGGAGAGCATCTTCGGGTCGATATAGCCCTTGCGGGCCAGCCGGCCGACCTTGGCCAGGGCGCCGACGAAGTCGGGCTGGTCGAAGCCGACCTTGCCGGCGCGGCGCTCGACCATCCAGTCGGGGTCCTTGCGGTAGACGTCGGTCGCCACGGTGCCGGTCAGCGGCAGGACCGAGGGGAAGGCGTCCTTGCCGCCGCCCACCACGAACGGCGTGGTGCCCTTGGCCTTGAGCTTGGCGCAGTCGGCCAGCAGCTCGTGGTACGTCCTCGGCGGGGTCTTGATGCCGGCGGCGGTGAACATCGACTTGCGGTAGTAGACGTTCGGGATGGTCTGGGTGTTGGTGGGCAGCTGGTACACCTTGCCGTCGATGGCACCGCCGTCCGGCACCACGAAGTCCTTCAGTTCCGACGGCTGCCATGCGTAGAGGTCGCCGGCCTCGGCGAAGCCGCTCGGGCTCACCGCGATCATCACGTCGGGGAACTGGCCGGAGGCGCGCAGCTGCTTGGCGTACGCGGTGCGGTCCGCGCTCGGCGACACCAGCTTCTTGACCTTGATGTCGGGGTACTTCGCGGTGATCCGCTTGATCGCGTCGTCCCAGTACGCGGGCGGCAGGTTGGGCGTCTCGAACGTCAGGAAGGTGATCTCCTGCGCGTTCGCGCCGCCGGCCGACGCCGACGGTTCGCTGACTGAGCACGCGCTGAGCGGCGCGAGCGTCGCGAGTGCGAGCAGCGCGGCCGTGGCGAGGCGGGTTCGTGGCATTGCAGGGCTCCTCCGAGGACGGCAGGCGGGGTTTACCGCATCGAGCCGTGAGCGCTCACGTGAGCGTTCCCGGAAGAGAGTGGTTGAGCCTCATTCCGCTGTCAACCCAATTGACCAGGTAAAGTTTCCACATCATGCCACTTTCCGTGAGCGCTCCCGTGAGCGCTCACGGAAAGTGGCAGAGAGTGTCAGATGCCCTCACGAACAGGCCCCGGCAGGTCCGGCGGAGGTTAGAGTTCCCTCGTGTCCACAACGAACAGGCCGCGCCGCATCACCATCGACGACGTGGCGCGCTCCACAGGGGTGTCACGGCAGACCGTCTCCCGGGCGATCAACGACAAGCCCGAGATCGACCCCGCGACCCGGCAGCGCATCCTGACCGCGGCCCAGGAGATGGGCTACCGGCCGAGCCGCTTCGCCCGCGGCATGGTCAGGCAGTCCACGACGACGCTCGGCCTGGTCATCGCGGACGTGCTGAACCCGTTCTTCCCCGAGGTGGTCGCCGGAGTGCTGGAGGCCGCCGAGGCGCGGGGGTGGCAGGTCGTCATCTACACCACCTCGTCGCGGCTCAGCAGGGAGCAGGAGATCGCGGAGACGATCGTCGACCATGTGGACGCGTGCGTCGCCTTCCTCCTCGACACCACCGCCATCGCGCGGGTCGCCGGGTCGGGCATCCCCTTCGTGCTGCTCGGCAACGAGGACCGGCCGGTGGAGGTGTCCACCGTCCGGATCGATTTCGCCTCCGGGATCCGGCAGGCGTTCGACCACCTGATCGCCCGCGGACACCGCAGGATCGCCATGATCGACGATCGGGACCGCGCGGAGTCCGGGACGCCCGACGTGCGCAGCGGCCTGTTCACCACGGTGGCCCTGGAGTGCGGCCTCCGGGTCGACCCGCGCTGGCGGCAGCTCGCGGGCAACTCCATGCAGGGCGGCGCCGCGGCCATGGAGCGCCTTCTGGAGACGGCGCCCGAGGTCACGGCCGTCGTCTCCTACAACGACATGATCGCCATCGGCGCCATGCGGCACGCCCTGGCCCGCGGCCGCGCCGTGCCGGGCGACTGCGCCTTCGTCGGCTTCGACGGCCTGGCCCTGGGCGAGTTGGTCGACCCGCCGCTCACCACGCTCGCCATCGACAAGCGCCGCCTCGGCCAGGCCGCGGTCGAGCAGGTGGCCGAGCAGATGTCGGGTACCGGAGGCAGGGGTGAGACGGCGATCCGGACGCAGTTGGTGGTGCGGGGGTCGACCTGAGCGGTCCGGTGCGGGTGCGCCGGGGCCGGCGGCCGCCGGCGGGGTTCAGGGCGTGCGGGTCCGGTGGGGTGCCGGACCCGGGGACCGGTCCCGGCCGGTCCTGGTCGAATGCCGGTATGACTCGCTCGAAGTCCTCGGCGCCGGGGCGCCCTTACCGCTTGCTGACCGGTGTTCTGCTGTGCACGGCCGTGCCCTGCGTGCTGGTTGCGTGCTCGCCCGGAGAGCCGTCCGGGGATCGCGCCGCCGCGTCGCCGTCGCACCGTCACCCGGGCCCGACCGCCGCCACGACCCCGGGTGCCGCGTCGCCCTCCACGGCAGCGCCGAAACCGTCGCTGCCCGAGGCGGCGGACGGTGCGCACCCCCGGGCGTGCGCGGACGGCACCTGCGAGATCCGTGTGAGCGGTCCCGTGACGGTGCCGCTGCCGGCCCGGTTCGGCCTCGGCCCGATGCAGGTGACCGTGGTCGACGGCCGTACGGCGATGCTGTCGGCGCCGCTGACCCGGTCGGACTTCTCCAGCGACGGCGGGTGTTCGTCGAGCGTCACCGGGCCCGGGGCGGCCGGGCCGGCCCGGGTGGATCTGACGTGTCACACGGGCGAGAAGGCCGTGGTCAACGCGATGAGCCTGGAGGTCGCCGGAATCGCGGGGCATGCCGCCGTGCTCCGCATCCGGCCCGCGACGTGACGGCGGCCGCGGCCCACCCGCACCCGCCGGACGGTCACTCCTTCGGGCTCGGCCTGCGGTCCCGGCGCCCCGCCCGGCGCACCGACTCGCCCGCCACCAGGGTCGCGACGGCAACCCAGCGCACCCGGCGCGGGCCGCCCCGCGCCGCCCACACGACGCAGACACACCCTCCGACGACGAGCACGAGGATGCCGGACAGGACGACCACGGCCACGCTGTTCCCCTCACTTCCACTGCGGTCCGCCATGCTCTCAGCAGGCGCGGCGGACCGTACCAGCGGCCTGCCCTTGAAGTGACGCTCGTGCGGGGCGGGTGGTCCTGCCGGGCCGGGCTGTTCGGCTCGTGGTCCGTGTGCCGGTTCGCCCTCGTGGTCCGCGCCGGGCACCGGGCCGGGCCGGGCGCGCGCCGCGGGTTCGCCTCGTGCCCGTGGTACGCCGTTCATCTGCCGGCCGGGGCGGAGCCGTTCAGCCGGCGGCGTGCTCCGGTGCCCGCGCGCCCACCGCTTCGGGCCCAGGCGCGTACTGGGCCAGACCGTGGCCGAGGGACCAGTCGATCGACTCGTTCTCGGTGACGGTGACGAACACGTTGCGCGGCTCCGTGCCCGCGTACGCGTGGGCCAGCTCGGCGATCCGCCGGTACAGCGCCCGCTTCTGCGCGGCGGCGTGCCCGGAGCGCATGGTGATGCTGACGAACACGATGCCGTCGTCGCGGTGCACACCCATGTAGTCGTCGTACCGCAGGGTGCTGTTGACCCCGTCGTGGCCGGTCAGGACCTGGAACCGGTCGTCGGGAGGGAAGCCGATCGTCTCCGTCAGGGCCTCGTGCACGGCACGACCGAGCGCGTCGAGCCGGCCGGCGTCGGCCCGCAGTGCGTCGATGCGGACAAAGGGCATGTCGGTGATGCTCCTCGGGGTTGGTGGGACGGCGTGTCCGTCAGGACGCCGCCGTGTCGTCGGGGTCTCCGTACGGTGGGCCCGGGCCCGGTGCGCGATGTCCCCCCGGACCACGGCGCATGGGCCCCGCCCCGTGTGCGCCGTGGGACCAGGGCGCTTGGGGCCCGTGCGCACGGTCCGGTCAGTGCGCGTGTGCGGCCAGCAGGCCGAGGGCGCCGTCGACCGCCCGCGCGTACGCGTCGGCCGAGCCGGCGGCCCGGGCCAGCACATAGCCGCCCTGGAGCATCGCGATCAGCGCGGCCGCCGTGGCCGCGGGGTCGAGCCCCGCGTCGATCTCGCCGCTGTCCCGCCCCTCCGCCAGCACCCCGGCCAGCCTGCCGGTGAGCCAGGCGAAGGTCTCCTGGACGGGGCGGCGCAGGTCCGGGTCGGCCATCACATCGGGATCCTGGGTGAGACGGCCCACCGGGCAGCCCTTCAGCGCGTCCCGTTCCCGCCGTAGGAACGCGGTGACGCGCTCGGCCACCGGGCCGGGCCGGCCCAACTCCGCCTCCGCCCTGCTCCGCAGGTCCTCGGCGCTGCGGTCGATCGCGGCGAGTGCCAGGTCGGGCTTGCCCTGGAAGTGGTGGTACATGCTGCCCTGGCCCGCACCGGACCGCTGCTGGATCGCCTTCGGGCTGGTGCCCACGTAGCCGCGCTCCCAGAGCAGCTCGCGCGTGCTCTGGATCAGTCGCTCCCGGGTGTCCATGGAGACGACCATACATACCAGTAGGTACAACCACAAGCCATGGACGCCGCACGCCGGCTCTCAGGGGACCCGACACCTCTCGGGGTGCAGGCCGACCCTCAGGGTGCGGGGTGGCCCTCGGGGTCTAGGCGATCCTCGGGGTGCGGACCGGCCCTCGGGGTGCGGGGCGGCCCTCATGGTCCAGGTGGCCCTCAGGGCTCAGAGCGGCTCCAAGAGGCCAGGGTGACTCAAGGGGGAGGGTGGCTCAGGGGGCCAGGGTGGCTCCGGGGCGTCGGCGCGGTGGCCGACGGCCCCTGGCCGGATCTGCCCCGGTGGCCGGTTTCATGCCGGCCACCGGGGCGGCCGGAAATCGCTGTGCCCGCCGGGAGACGGCCCGTTGGCCGCGCCCCGGCCCGGGCGCGCCGGTGATCATTCTCACACCGGCCCGCCGCATCCCTGGGCCGGGGCGGGAACCGGGCGGACCAGACGGCCTCTCAGCGCCCGAAGTCGCCGTGCAGCTGGCCGCCGACACCCGAGCCCATCCGCTCGAACCGGTCCTGGAACTGCGCGGCGATCTGCCGGGACTCCTCGGTGCGGCCGGGCTGCCCGGTGATGTCCATGGCGACCGTGAGCACCCCGCTGATGACCGAGGCGCCGGGGGAGAGCTTCACCGGAGTGCAGGTGAAGGAGTAGGTCTTCGGCGTGGAGGAGTTGTACGGAATGAGCTGGGCCTGCGGAAGCGTGATCGTCTGGCCGGTGTGGAAAGCCTGATCCATTGTCTTGAACACGCCTACGGAATCCAGACCGCTGAGAGCCTGGCGGCCGCGGCTGAGGCGGGGCACCAGACCGAACGCGTCACCCTGGGTAGCGTTGGCATAGCGCAGCAGGTGCTCGGGTCCCTCGGTCAGCATGATCGGGAAGGGTGCCCGGTCGAAGATGGCGAACAGCTGCTGCTGCTGGGTCAGCAGGCTGTCGCGCAGCTTGAACTCCGACAGCAGCGTCTCGCTGAGCTGCTGCATGCCCTCCCTGGGCTCCCGGCCCCACTGGCGGGGCTTCATGTCGGCGACGCAGACCGTACCGAGGATCATGCCGTTGTGGTCGCGCAGGGGCGTGCCCAGGTAGGAGCGCACGCCCATGTCGTTGACGAGCGCGTTGCCCTTGAACCTCGGGTAGTCGAAGACGTCGTCGAGCGCGAGCTGGGCCCCCTGGGCGACGACATGCGGGCAGAAGCCGTAGTCGGTGGGGGCCTCGCGGGCTATGTCGCTCAGGTCGAAGACTATGCCGTCGCTGCTGCCCTCGTTCTCTCCGGGCGGCGGGACGTACATGCCGCGGAACATCTGCCGCTCGTTGTTGATGAAGTTGACCATGGCGAGGGGTGCCTGGGTGAGGGTTGCCGCGATGCGTGCGACCCGGTCGAACGTCGCCTCGGCCTCAACGCTGTTGAGTCCGAGGACCTGCAGCCGGTGGGTGCGTTCCTCGGCCGAGTGCTCGGGGTGATCAGGCGTCAGGGAATCCATGACTGGAGATGAAACCAGATCCGTCCCCTCCGCGTACTGCCCCCAGAGGCATCTTTGGCCGTTCCCCGTCACACCAGCACCATCCAGGGGCGGCGCCGGTACCTCCGAGTGACCACCCGTCGATGCCCTGTCAGCGCAGAGTGCGGGCAGGGGTGCAACCTTGAATCCTGTCCATGTGCAAGCCGTCTCATTCGGGCAACGATCAGTTCCTGCCAATCCTTGATGGGGCAACGACCGCGTCGGTCATTACATACGACAATCGTGCCGTGGTTGGTTGTGGGGAGCAGTGTGCGCAGCGGTAGCCTCAGCGCCGGTTCGGCGGGGCCTCGCGGCACGATCGCTCTCTCGCCGAGCCGGTTTGGACCACTGCTGAGTCGAGGGTGAAGGGAGGGACATGCGGTCGGCCGGGTGCCACGCCTTACGGCGGGGCTGGGAATTACCCCGACGCCCTGAATGCGGCGCCGGAACGATTCAACAAGTTGGCCGGTTCTCAACGCAGTCCAGACCTTCCCGTGCCATCGGCTCAGGGAACGGACGCCGGCGGCCGCTACCGCGGACGACCACCACGTCCGTCTCCCCGCCGACGGCCCTCCACCGGGGCGGCTGTGAGCGAGACCACTGCGACCGCGGCGACGCACCCCAGCCGGTGCGCCGCGCGACCTCCGGCCCGGCGAGCTCCGCCCCTGGGCGCCGCTGACAGCACGAATCAGGACGCAACCATCACGTGTCGAGTTCCCACCTGTCAGAATCCGAGATTCCGCACCGCTACGGCGGCTCAGGAACGTCACGGCCGCCCCCCTTGGGTACTCATGGCGCAGGCGTGCAGGCACCATCGCAGCGGTACCCGGGGAAGCATCGAAGGAGTGTTCTGGTGAACAGGTCGACAGCGGACGTCGAAGCACGGTCGGTGGCGGTGATCGGCATGGCCTGCCGTTTTCCCGGCGCCCCCGGGACCGACCAACTGTGGGAGTTGCTCTGCGAGGGCGCGGACGCCACGAGCCAGACCCCCGCCGAGCGCTACGACGCCGACGCGCTGTACTCCACCGTCCCCAAACCCGGCACCATCCGCAGCCGCCGCGCCGGTTATGTGCAGGACATGGCCGCGTTCGACGCGGAGTTCTTCGAGATGTCGCCCACCGATGCCACCGAACTCGACCCCCAGCACCGCCTGCTGCTGATGACCGCCTGGGAGGCGCTGGAGGACGCGGGCCAGCGCCCCGACCTGCTGGGCGGCACCAGGACCGGCGTCTTCGTCGGCAACGCCCACACCGACTTCCTCGAGATGCAGTACCGCAAGGGCCTGCAGGCGGCCGGCGCCTCGCAGTTCCACAACTACCGCTCGCTGCTGTCCGCACGCCTCTCCTACTTCTTCGACCTGCGCGGCCCCAGCGTCGTGCTGGACACCGCCTGCTCGTCCGCGCTCGTCGCGGTGCACACCGCCGTCCAGAGCCTGCGCGCCGGCGAGGTCCCGCTGGCGATCGCCGCGGGCGTGAACATCAAGCTCCGCCCGGACGAGGCCGTGATGATGACGCAGGCCGGCACGCTGGCGCGGGACGGCCGCAGCAAGTTCGGCGACGCGGGCGCCGACGGCTACGCGCCCAGCGACGGCGTCGGCGTCGTCGTCCTCAAGCCGCTGGCCGCGGCACTCGCCGACGGCGACCGCATCCGCGCCGTGATCCAGGGCAGCGCGGTCAGCAACGACGGCCGCACCGGGGGCGCCCTGCTGACGCCCTCGCTGGCCGGGCAGGTGGACGTGCTCCGCTGGGCCTACCAGGACGCCGGGGCCAACCCCGCCGACGTGGACTTCGTCGAGGCGCACGGCGTCGGCTCGCCGACCCTGGACCCGCTGGAGTTCACCGCGATCGGCGAGGTGATGGGCCGCGGCCGCCCTGCCGAACGCCCCTGCCTGGTCGGCTCCGTGAAGACCAACATCGGCCACGCGGAGGCGGCGGGCGGGCTCGCCGGGCTGATCAAGACCGTGCTCTGCCTGGAGCACGGTCAGGTGCCGGCCAGCCTGCACCTGAAGACGCCCAACCCCCAGGTGGCCTGGGACCGGCTGCCGCTGCGCGTCCCCGACCGGCTGCAGCCCCTGCCGTACACCGGCAGACCGGCACTCGCCGGCGTCAGCGGACAGGGCGTCTCCGCGCTCAACGCCCACCTGGTGGTCCGGCAGGGCGACACCGTCGCCGCCGGCCGCATCCCCACCCCGCGCAGCCTGCGCCGGGAGGCCTACCTGCTGCCGCTCTCCGCCCGCAGCCCCGAGGCCCTGGCCGACCTCGTCCGCGCCTACGCCGACTACCTCGGCCCCTACGGTCGGGGCGCCGCCTACCCGCTCCGCGACATCTGCTACAGCGCCTCCACCCGCCGCCAGCACCACGCCTACCGCACCGCGGTGGTCGGCACCTCGCACGAGGAGATGGTCGAGGCACTGCGCGGCACCGGCACCCCGCGCCGCAAGAGCCGCAGCGCCCTCGCCGCCGCCGAGCGCTACGTGGCCGGCGAGAACATCGAGTGGCAGGAGGTGTACGGACCCGGCTTCCGGTACGTGCCGCTGCCCACCTATCCCTGGCAGCTCAAACGCTACTGGCCGGGGGAGCAACGCGCGTCGCAGCCGGGCGGCGACCTCGCCGACGAGGTGCTGCGCGAGCACGCCCGCACCTCGTACACCGAGGCGTCGATGCTCTCCGAGATAGGCATCGACTCCCTGGCGATGCTGCGGATCATCGTCGAGCTGTCCGAGAAGTTCGACCGCCAGGTCGAGCCCGAGGAACTGGCCCGGCTGCACGACGTGGCCGCGCTGCGGCAGTGGCTGACGGAGCTGGAGGCACAGAAGGCATGAGCCACCCGCAGACCGCCTACGCATGGTTCGCCCGCAGCGCCGACCGGCTCGGCGACGCCCGGACGGCCGTCGAAGTGGGCGACGACGCACTGACCTACGGTCAGCTGCGGGACCTGGCGGAGCAGCTCGCCGCCCGGCTGGTCGCCGCGTGCGGCGGCACCGCCCCCCGAAGAGTCGGCCTGCTGGCGAGCCGCTCCCTGACCGCATACGCCGGATACCTCGCGATCCTGCGCGCGGGCGCGGCCGTCGTCCCCCTCAACCCCGAGTTCCCCGCGGCACGCAACGCGTCCATCGCCAAGGCGGCGGAGCTCGACCTGGTGCTCACCGAGACCGCGGAGTCCGGCGCCGACCTCGGCGTGCCCCTGCTCGCCGCCCGGCCGTGGGACCCCACCGCCCACCGGCTCGCTCCCGCGCCCCCGCCGCGGACCACCCCCGACGACATCGCGTACATCATCTTCACCTCGGGCTCCACCGGTGTGCCCAAGGGCGTGCCGATCCTGCACCGCAACATCTGCGCCTACCTCGCCCACCTGACCACCCGGTACGACGCCGGGCCCGGCAGCCGGATGTCGGGCAGCTTCGACCTGACCTTCGACGGCTCCGTCCACGACCTGTTCGTCGCCTGGGGCTGCGGCGCCACCCTGGTCGTGCCGATGCGCCACCACCTGCTGGCGCCGGTGAAGTTCATCAACGCCCAGCGGCTCACCCACTGGTTCTCGGTGCCGTCGGTGGTCTCCTTCGCCGCCCGCCTCGGCACGCTCACCCCGGGCAGCATGCCGACACTGCGCTGGAGCGTCTTCGGCGGCGAGCCGCTGCCGCTGAGCGCGGCCCGCGCCTGGCGCGCCGCCGCACCCGGCAGCGCACTGGAGGTCCTCTACGGCCCCACCGAACTCACCATCTCCTGCACCGCCTACCGCCTGCCGCCCCACCCGGAGGACTGGCCGAGCCCGGCCAACGGCATCGTCCCCATCGGCACCTGCCACCCCGGCACGGAGTACCTGCTGCTCGACGAGACCGGCCGCACCGCCACCACCGGTGAGCTGTGTGTGCGCGGCCCCCAGCGCTTCGCCGGCTACCTCGACCCGGCGAACGACGCAGGGCGCTTCCTGAGCATCGCCGCGGAAGGCCTGGCGCACCCCATCACCCCGGGCACCGCCGTCACCGCGGAGCACTGGTACCGCACCGGCGACCGGGTCACCCTCCAGGACGGGCAGCTGGTGCACCTGGGACGGGTGGACCAGCAGGTCAAGATCCGCGGCCACCGGATCGAGTTGGGCGAGGTCGAGGCCCTGCTCAGGGAGCAGGCAGGGGTGCACGACGCCGTGGTGGTGGCCGTGCCGGGACGGGACGGCGAGCCCGAGCTGGAGGCCGCGGTGAGCGGCGCCGACTGCGACGGCGAGCGGCTGTTCGCCGCCCTCGGCGACCACCTGCCCCTGTACATGCTGCCCCGGCGGATCGTTCCGTTCGAGCAACTGCCGCTGAACGCCAATGGCAAGATCGACCGGCGTGCGCTGCTGGAGGCACTCGGCGACGACCGTTCCTGAGCGCACCCAGCCGGCGGCCGCTGCGCGGGTCGGCCGCCGCCTCCCACCGCTTCCCGGGGCGGGCGCCACCAGGTCCGCCCACCTGCGCGTGTGTCACCCACCCACCGTCCCGTTCGACTTGTCTGTGAGGCTCGCCCATGTTTGACGCCATCGTGGTGGGAGCGCGCTGTGCCGGAGCGCCCACCGCCATGCTGCTCGCCCGTGCGGGGTACCGGGTGCTCATGCTGGACCGGGCGGACTTCCCCTCCGACACCCTCTCCACCCACCTCATCCACCAGCCGGGCGTCGCGGCGCTGGCCCGGTGGGGTTTGCTGGACCGGGTCCGCGCCTCGGGGTGCCCGGCCCTCGACCACGCCGTCTACGAGGTGGCCGACATCCGGCTCGAAGGGTGTGCACGCGGTGTCGAAGGACAGCGTGCGGGGTATGCGCCGCGGCGCGTGGTCCTGGACGCCATCCTGGTGGAGGGTGCCGTGGCGGCCGGGGTGGAGTTCCGCGGCAAGTGCACCGTGAGCGGTCTGCTGCACGACGAGACCGGCCGGGTCGTCGGTGTGGAGGGGAGATACGCGGGCCTGCCCTTCACCGAGCGCGCACACCTGGTGATCGGCGCGGACGGTATGCGCTCCAAGGTCGCGGAGCTCTGCGGCGCACCCTACACCTCCCAGAAACCCCGCATGACCTGCGCCTACTACGCCTACTGGGGAGACGTTCCGGCCGCTCTCGAGCTCTACGAGGCACCGGGCAGCTGGGTGGCCGCGGTACCCACCAACAACGCCGCCACCCTGGTGCTCGCCTACTTCCCGCAGTCACGCTTCGACCAGGTGCGCACCGACATCCGGCACGCCTACCTGGAGCAGATCCGCACCACCGCGCCGGCCCTGTACGAACGCCTCCAGGGCAAGCCGATGGTGGAGCGCCTGCGGGGCACCGGCGACCAGCAGAACTTCTTCCGGCAGGCGGGCGGCCCCGGCTGGGTGCTGGTCGGCGACGCCGGCCACCACAAGGACTCCATCACCGCACGGGGCATCAGCGACGCCTTCTACCAGGCGGAGAGCCTGGCGCGGCACGTGGGAGGCCGGCTCGGCGGTCACCCGGGCGAACTCGACCGGGCCATCGCCGCCTACGCAGAGGACCGGGACGCCGCCCTCACCGCGGGCTACCAGGCCACCCTCGCCGCGGCACAACTCACCCAGCACGAGCAGCGCCTGGAATTGCTGCGGGCGGTGCAGACCGACCCCGATCTCAGGTCCATCTATTTCGACATCGTCGCCGGGATCGAACCCATCACCGCCCTTTACGTCCCGAAACTTCTTTCCTTGCTCTGAAGGTACGGCATGCGCCGCTGGCATGTGACGTTCCCCACCGTCGGGCGGCCGCAAGGCCCCTGGCCAGGCGTCACCTTCCGCTGGACAGGCCGCGAAAGGCCGGGAACCGGGTAAAGTCCGCTCCGGCCCCGCGTCCTGGTCGCCGTGCAGTTCCGTGCCGCAGGGCGACCGGCAGAGGTGGTTCCACTCAAGCACCGGACTCGTATGATTAGTTCGCCCTGATCCTGGTACGGTTCACCGGGTCGTGATCGGTAGATGACGGCACGTCAGAGTGGCGCGCGCGGGAACAACAAGGCATGTCGCACCATTTGCTACCGCTACCAGTTTCGCTGCAGTTCAAGGAACCAGATGCCAGCTATACGCGACCGGCACACAGCTAGCAGGGCAGCTCAACGCAAGTCCCCTCGATCCGCGTCTGTTCTGCCGGTGGCGATTCCGGCGGTGCTCCTCGTCGGGCTCTGGGGATGCACGGCGACGGGGCTGCTCGCCGACCAGTTCCAGGTGCGTGACGACACGTCCCTGGCCCTGACGGTCGGTGGACCGGCCCACGACGTGCTCTCCAAGCTCCAGATCGAGCGCCGTCTGACCGCCACCTGGCAGGCCAACCAGGCCGAGCCGGCCCGCTCCGCCCTGGAGCAGGCGCGCACCAACACCGACGCCGCCATCGAGAAGTTCCGCCGGTCGACGGAGTCCAGCACGGACGGCAAGGCTCTTCAGGACCGGACCAAGAGCCTGAACTCCGCGCTGAACAAGCTCTCCAAGAACCGCAGCGCCATCGACCGGCGCACCCTCAGCGAGGCGAAGGTCTTCCAGTACTACACGGACACCATCGCCATCAGCGCCAAGGTGATCGACGCCGCCACGCAGATCGGCGACGGACGGCTCGCGAAGGCCGCCAGGGCCACCACCTCCCTGGTGCAGGTCTCCGAGATGATCTCCCGTGAGGACGCGCTGCTGTCCAGCGCGCTCGCCTCCGGCGATCTGTCCGCCACCGCCCATGTGCAGTTCGCCCAGTACGCCGCCATCCAGCGGCACATCCGCACCGCCCTGCTGGACTCCGGCGACCTGCCCGGCGGCGAGGGGGCCGGCTACGAGCGACTGCTGGCCGATCCGCAGTGGAAGTCGCTGACGTCCATCGAGGACGCGGTGTCACGGAGCGCCTCCACCACACCGCCGAAGCAGGCGGGGGACTGGCGGGCGGCCGTCGACACCATCGGCGCCGACCTGACCAGGATCGACGCGGACTCCTTCACCGCCCTCGCGGACGAGGGCTCCGACCGGGCCGACATCCTGCTGCTCCAGGCCGTGCTGGGCACGCTCGCCGCCATCGCCGCGCTGGTCGTCACCGGTGTCCTGGTGCGCCGCGCCGCGAAGTCGACCTCCGGCAGGCTGTCCGACCTCCAGAAGCAGATCGAGGACCTCGGCGAGCGCCGGCTGCCGCAGATCCTCCAGGAGCTGGAGCGCGGCGAGCACGTCGCCCCCGGCGAGGTGCCGCCCGCCGCCCCGGACGCCGACCACCTGGAGCGGCTCGGGGTGGCCGTGAGCCGCCTCGGGCACGAGTTCGAGGCCGCCCTGGTGCGGCAGGCCCGCGGCCGCGAGGGCACCGAGAAGGTCTTCGCGAACCTCACCCGCCGCACCCAGATCCTGGTGCACCGGCTGATCTCCCTGCTGGACGACCTGGAGCGCAAGCACGAGGACTCCGACCTCCTGCAGGACATCTTCAAGGTGGACCACCTGGCCACCCGTGTCCGCAGGCACTCGGAGAACCTGGTGATCCTCGGTGGCTCCGCGCCGGGCCGCCGCGGCATCCGCCCGCTGTCCATCACCGACGTGGTGCGCGGCGCCGTCTCCGAGACCGAGCAGTACCGCAGGGTGACGGTGCAATCGTTCCCACCGGGGCGCCAGGTGTCGGTGGCGGCGCGCGCGGTCACCGACATCACCCACCTGCTCGCCGAGCTCATCGAGAACGGCACCACCTTCTCGCCGCCGGACACCCAGGTGCAGATCAGCGCCCGTAAGGTGGCCAGGGGTCTGGCCCTGCACGTGGAGGACCGCGGCCTCGGCATGCCGCCCGAGCAGTACGAGCACCTGAACAGGATGCTGGCGGACCCGCCGCAGCCCGACATGGACGCGCTCGGCAAGGACCCGCGTCTGGGACTCTTCGTGGTGGCCAAGCTGGCCGAGCGGCACGGTCTCAAGGTGTCGCTGCGCGAGTCCGACTACGGCGGCACGCTCGCCGTGGTGCTGGTGCCCACCTCGCTCCTGGAGGAGCACGAGTCGTCGCTCCCGGAGAAGCTCAAGGCGGCCGCGGGGCACTCCGCCGCGGTACAGGCGCAGGCACCGGCCCCGGCGTCCGCTCCCAGCCCCGGGTCGGCGCCGGCCCCGGCCTCCGCGCCGGCCCCGTCGACCACACCGACTCCGGTGCACATCCCGAGTCCCCGGGGACCCGAGCCGCTCGCCACCGGTGGCGGCGGCCTCCTGGACGTCCCCAGCGTGGCGGCGGTCGGCAGCAACGCGGGCCTGGTGACGGCAGGGGCGCGGACACCGCAGTTCGAGACCCACGGGTTCCCGGACTACGGCGGCGCGGGCCTGCTGCCGTCCGTGGAGGAGGAGCGGGCGGGCACCGCGCCGTCGTCGGCGTGGTCGCCCCTCTCGGACCACACGGACCTCCAGATGCACCAGGAGGTACCGACCTACCACGAGCCCCAGCCGCAGCATGATCTCCATACGCACGCGGACACGCTTGCGCACTCTGACCTCCATGCCCGTGGAGACCGGTACGGGGAGCCTTCGGACCACTACACCGAGCAAGGCGCTCCGCCGGCCGAACCCATGGGGCAGGGTCTGTCGCCACAGCCATTGGAAGACCCCCAGGTCCTTCCCACCAGGACCCGGGGCGCAAGTCTCGCCAAGCAGTTGCGGGAGGAGGCGGCACCCCCGCGCTCGGGCCGAGAGGACGTTGAGGAAGACATGGGCAGTTTCACACCTGGCAGGTCCGCTGCCAACATGATGGCCATTCAGCGCGCAACCAGGCTGGCCCGGGAGGGTGACTCCCAGGCCGCCGAGCTGGATGGCCCGGCAGAGTCGCGTCACAACGGCACCGACGAACTGTGAGGGATGAATCGGTAATGTCTGAACAGGTGGAAACGCTCCCCAGGCTGGACTGGCTCCTGGACAGCCTCGTCGACAGGATCCCGGAGATCCGCCACGCGATCGTCCTGTCCGAGGACGGCCTCACCCTCGCCAAGTCGAAGGAACTGGGCAGGGACGACGCCGAGCAGCTCTCCGCGATCGCGTCGGGTCTGCAGAGCCTGTCGCGCGGTGCCGCCAACCGCTTCCAGGGTGGACACGTACGGCAGACGGTGGTCGAGATGGACACCGCCTACCTCTTCGTCACCAGTGCGGGACAGGGAGCGCGGCTCGCGGCCTTCGCCTCCGACAGTGTCGACGTCGGCATGATGGCCTTCGAGATGAACACGCTGGTCAAGCAGGTGGGGCAGTACCTGAGCGCCGCGCCCCGCGTGGAGACCTCCTTCGTGCGGTACGGTAAGGGTGCCTGACGGGCAGTGGTCCGACGCCGAAGGGGTCGGACACCACGTCCGGCCATACGCCATCACCGGGGGACGCACGCGGCACAGCCAGCACTCCTTCGCGCTGATCACCCTGGTGGTCACCCGGTCTCCGGACGGATTCGGCGGTGAGCCGGTCGAACCGGAGTCGGCGGCGATCCTGGACATCTGCCGGGACCGGGCCGTGGCCATCGCCGAGATCGCCGCTCAACTGGACCTTCCGGTGAGTGTGGTGAAGGTCCTCTGCGGCGATTTACTTAATTCGGAGCTGATCCTCGTCCAGGCTCCGCCCAAGGAGAGCGACGCCCCGAGTGTGGAACTGATCGAAAGGGTCATGGATGGCATACGCCGCCTCTAACCCAGTCATGCCGACGGCGTTGAAAATTCTCATAGCGGGCGGCTTCGGCGTGGGCAAGACCACGATGGTCGGCTCCGTCAGTGAGGTCCCGCCGCTCGAAACCGAAGAGCGCATGACCGTGGCGAGCGTGGGTTTCGACAGCCTCGCCGGTGTCGAGAACAAGACGGCGACCACGGTCGCCATGGACTTCGGCCGGATCACCATCGCTCCGGAGCTGGTCCTGTACCTGTTCGGCACGCCGGGCCAGCACCGCTTCTGGTTCATGTGGGACGACCTCGCGCTCGGTGCGCTGGGCGCGGTCGTACTCGCGGACACCCGCCGCCTGGAGCAGTGCTTCGCCTCGGTGGACTACTTCGAGAAGCGTGGCACGCCGTTCGCCGTGGGCATCAACTGCTTCCACGGCCGGCGGGAGTGGACCACCGAGCAGGTACGCAAGGCGCTCGACCTCGGCCCGGACATCCCGGTGATGCTCTGCGACGCCCGCGACCGCGAGTCCAGCAAGAGTGTCCTGCTGGCCCTGCTGGACGTGGCCCGGGCACAGGCCCTGGCCAGGACGGCGGTCGTCCCGGGCGCCCACTGACGGCGCACCGCCCCCGGGAGGCGGCCTCGAAGGCGGCCCGGGGGCGACCCCGGGCGCCGGACGGGCCACGGGCGTGCCGGGGTCCGGGTGTGCCGGGGCCCGGGTGCGCGGACGGGGCCAGGGCTCCGGACGGGCCACGGACACCGGCGGGGTGCCGGCGGCCCGGTACCGCCCTGCCTGCCGTGGACGGACCCCGGCACCCGTCCGGTGACCTGCCGTGCCGTCATCCCGTCGCTCCGGCGATCACCCCGCCACCTTGGCGACCTCCACCGTGCACAGGGGGTCCGCGTGGAAGGGCGCCAACTGCTCGTCACTCGCGCCGTCGTCGGTGATCAGTGTCCAGGGCGCCTCGAACCCCGCCCACCAGTAGGACTCCTCACGGCCCAGCTTGCCGGCGTCGGCGAGCACGTACACCGCCCGTGAGCGGTTGATCATGAGTTCCTTCAGTGCGGCCTGCTCCGGGCGGGCCTCGCAGATCCCCCGCCCGGCCACCACGCCGTCCGCGCCGAGGAAGACGGCGCCCGCGGTGAGCCGGGCCACCGCCGCCTCCGTGAGCGGCCCCACCATGCCGAGGCTGAGGTGCCGCACCGTGCCGCCGAGCACGATCAACTCGACGCCCGGCACCCCGGCCAGCTCGTTGATGGACGTCAGGCCGACAGTGGCCACCGTCACCCCGCCGCGCGCGGCCAGCCGGGAGGCGAGCGCCCCGACCGTCGTACCGGCGTCCAGCAGCAGCGGACCGCTGCCGGTGACATGCGCCTCGGCCGCCCGCGCGATGGCCGCCTTCTCCCTGCGGGCCAGCAACTCCCGTTGCTGGAGCGGCTGTTCCTCGCCGGGCGCCGACGACACCGCGCCGCCGTAGGTGCGCACGACCTCCCCCGACGCGGAGAGCCGGGAGAGGTCGCGCCGGATCGTGGACTCCGAGACTCCGTACCGCCTCGCCAGCTCCGTCACGCTCAGCGGCCGGCTCTGCAGCAGGTCGCGGATGGTGGCGCGACGGTCCCTGCTGTTCATGCCCCGGTGCCTCCCACGGGGGCCGCCCCGCGCCGCGGAGCCAGCTCCACCGCCTGCCGCAGGGCCTCCACCATGCTCGCCTCGTCGGCCCGGCCGGTGCCCGCGATGTCGAACGCGGTGCCGTGGTCGACACTGGTGCGGATCACCGGCAGGCCGACCGTGATGTTCACCCCGGCGTCCAGGCCCAGCACCTTCACCGGGCCGTGGCCCTGGTCGTGGTACATGGCGACCACCAGGTCGAAGTCGCCGCGCACGGCCCGGAAGAAGACGGTGTCCGCGGGCAGCGGCCCCTGGGCGTCGATCCCGTCGGCGCGCACCGCCGCTATCGCCGGCACCACCTTGGCCTCCTCCTCACCGTGCCCGAAGAGGCCGTTCTCTCCGGCGTGCGGGTTGATGCCGCAGACCGCGATGCGCGGTGCCGCGACACCGGACGCGGTGATCGTCGCGTGCCCGCGGCGGATGGTGCGCTCCACCAGGCCCGGCTCGATCCTCGCCACCGCGTCGACGAGGCCGATGTGCGTGGTGACATGGATGACCCGGAGCCTGGGGGCCGACAGCAGCATGGAGACCTCGGCGGTGCCGGTCAGCTCGGCGAGCAGTTCGGTGTGCCCGGGGTAGCGGTGGCCCGCGGCGTGCAGGGCCTCCTTGTTGAGCGGCGCGGTGCAGATCGCGTCGACCTCGCCGTCGGACGCCAGCCGGGTGGCCGCCGCCACATAGCGGTACGCGCCCTCCCCGGCCACGGGAGAGAGCCTGCCGAAGGGCAGGTCCGCGGGGATGCCGCCGATGTCCAGGCAGTCCACCCGGCCCGGCTGGAAGGCCGCCCGGCCCACGGAGTCCACCCGGTTGACCTCCAGCCGCACCCCGCACACCTCGACGGCCTTCTCCAGCCGGGCCGCATCACCGACCACCAGCGGCCGGAAGGGCAGCCGCCCGGCGGCGCCGGCCAGCGCCTTGACGATCACCTCGGGGCCGACGCCGGCGGCGTCGCCCATGGTGATGGCAACAACAGGTTCGGACATGGTGACATCCTTCCGTAGCCGCGACTCGGCGGCGCAATCGGTTCCGGTCATGACGGGACGCTCCCGGCGCCGGCGGCGGCGGGGCCGGTGCCCTCGGCCGTGGTGGGGGTCCGGCCGAGGAGGGCTCGGGCGGCGTCCAGCAGGGTGTCCTCGGTGCCGAAGGCGCCCGCCTTGGTGACGACGGTCAGCCCGGCGGGCGTGCGCATGCGGACCACACCGGGCGCCGGCTCGCCCAGCACGGCCAGGGTGCCGACGCCCGCGGCACGCAGGACGGCGCGCGCGGTCTCCCCGCCGGTGGCGACGAGGGCCCCGGCCGACGGCAGCCCGCCGGCCGCAGCCTCGGCCAGGGCGTGGGCGAACTCCCCGGCCCTGGCCGGGCGCACCTTGGCACCGGGGTCCGGGAAGAGCACCGCGTGCCGGCCGGCCAGCAGCGCGGCACGCAGCGCACGCCCGGCGACCCGGGGCCCGTCCGGGCCGGTGCCGACGGTGACGGCGACCGCCGGCAGCCGTTCGATGAGCGCCCGGCGCTGGGCGCTGGCCTGCTCGGTACGGCTGCCGACGCAGATCAGCAGGGGGCCCGGGGCCGCGGACGGCTCGGTGGGCCGGGGGGCTTCGACGGGCTGGGAGCCTTCGGCGGTCCGGGATGCCTCGGCGGGGCCCGGCCCGGCAGTCGGTGGCAGCGCGAGGTGGTGCGCCAGGCCGCCGGAGCCGACCAGCAGCACCGGCAGACCCGCGGTGGCCCGCAGCGTCCCGGCGAGGTCGCTGTCGTCGGCGGCGTCCACCACGACCGCGTCGGCCCGGCCGGACGCCTCGGCCAGCAGCCGGGCGCCGTCCCCCCGCCGCAGCGCGTCGAGGCCCAGCAGCTGCACGGTCAGACCGGCCGCGGTCAGCTGCTCGGCGAGAGGAACGCGGTCCGGGTGGCTCAGGTCCAGCGGTGTGCCGTCCACGAACACCCGGCCGCCGGCGACGGTGCGGCCGGTGGCGGGGAACGCCGGGGCGACCACGGCGAGGTGGCGGGCGCCGTCGCGGTCCCGGAGCGCGGCCAGGCAGGCGCGCACCTCGGGGCCGACGGCGCCGCGCAGGGTGGAGTCGATCTTCTTGTAGACCGGGGTGCCGGGACCGTACCCGGCCAGCGCGCGGGTGACCCGGGCGGCCGCCTCGTCGGGCGACAGGTACCGGCTGTCGGTGTCGACGGCGACCACGGTGGCGTCCGCCGGGCGCGCCCCGGGATCGAGGACCACGGCCGTCCGGGCGCGGTGCGCGAAGGCCGCCGCGGTGTCCGCGGCGCCGGACAGGTCGTCCGCGACGATCAGCAGGGCGGGTGCGTGCGGACTCACGGGCGCGCGGTCCCCTCGCCGGTCACTGTGCCCTCGCCGGTGCTCTCGGCGGCCGGTCGCGGTGGGGTGGTGCCCCCGCCGGCTCCCCCGGCTGCCGGGCGCGGTGCGGTGCCGGGGCGGGCCGCGGGTACGGAGCCGGTGGGAGCGCCCACCGGCTGCTGGCCGGCGGCCTCGGCGCCCGCGGCGACGGCGGCTGCCCCGGCGGACACCGGCCGCGGGTCACGGCCCTCGGCGGAGGGCGGCGCCAGCCGCTGGAGCCTGCGGTGGTACGCGGCGGTGACCACCGGCACCAGCAGGGAGGTCACCACCACCGAGGCCGCCACCAGCACCGTGGCCTTGTCCGCGGCCTGCTTGTACGCCGGATTGGCCGCGGCGACCAGGGCGGGCACCGCGGCGGCGTTCCCCGCGGTGCTGGCCGCGGCGAGGCCCGCCATGCCGTTGCCGCCGATCAGCCGGTCGGTGACGAAGAGGGTGGCGCCGCTGAAGACCAGCACGAAGAGACCGAGCCCGAGGCCGAGCAGCCCCGCCGTCCACACCGCCGAGAGGTTGATGCCGGCGCCGAGAGCGAAGCCGAAGAAGGGGATGCAGACGGGGACCGCGGCACCCAGGAACGTGCGCATCTGCGGGTCGAGGTTGCCCAGCACCATGCCCACGATCAGCGGCAGGATGGCGCCGAGCATGGTCTGCCAGGGGAACGACGACAACCCCGCGACGCCCAGTGTCACCATGGTGAGGAACGGGCCGGACTCCAGGCTCATCAGCGAGTAGGCGGCGGCGTCCTTGGCTTTTCCGAACTGGCCCATCAGCGCCATGTAGAGGCCGCCGTTGGTGTCGTTCAGCGCGGCCACCACCGCCAGCGTGGAGAGCCCGGCGAACGCCCCGCCGCTGACCGGGCCCTCGCCCAGGAAGTGCCCCAGCACCACGCCGACGACCACCGCCATCAGCACCTTCACCAGCAGCAGCGCCCCGCCCTTACGGAGCACGTACGGAGTGGTGCGCAGCTCGATGGTGGCGCCCATGCAGACGTAGAACACCGCGAGGATGGTGAGGGAGCCGGAGAACAGCGCGCCGGTGAACGAGCCGAAGAACTCGCCGGTCCCCTGGTGCGCGGTGTTGATCACCGCTCCGATGAGCAGCGGGATCAGCATCATCCCGCCCGGCACCCGCTCCAGGCTCCTCTTGATCGGTATGGACATGTGCGGCTCCTGCCTTCGCTGTACCGGAACCGGCCTGCACACCGTCCCCGACAGCAAGGGGATCCGTGCATTCCGCCTGGGGTGACGCTAGACCCGTTGCGCGATTCGCGCAATGTGCGTGAAACGAGCATCACACTCCCACCGCCTCCGGCCTTGGCCGCGCACATCGCGCATCACCTGCAGGTAGCCGCCGGGGAGAGACGCGGCGGAGCCACACGGCGCACCCCGACCGGGCACATGCGGTGGTCGGGGCGGCCGGCGAGGCCCCGAGAAGCACGGCGCACCCGCAGCCGCACACCAGAGGCACGGCGGACCCCGGCCGCACGGCAAAGGGTCCCCGCCGGCGGGCGGGGACCCCGGCGCCGTCGTGGCGCCCCGTGCGCCGGGGCGCCACGACGGCGCCGGCCGGTCAGGTCAGCTCACCGGCTCCGGATAGAACTCACGCTTCGCCCCGGACTTGTCCTGTAGCCGGCCGAGCAGCCCCGCCGGGTACTCGACCAACCAGTACGTCACCACCGAGGCGGGGATCGCGAGGCCGAGCACCAGCACGGTGCCCAGGGCGTAGCCGTACGGGCCGCCGGGCAGCAGCCCGTGCTCGTCCAACTCCAGCATCACCGGCTCGTGCAGGATGTAGAGGCTGTAGCTGATCAGCCCCACGAAGGTGAGCCACCGGGCCCGCAGCGCCCGGTGCCAGGCACCCTTCCGCCTGCTGCGCAGGGTGGCGTAGAGCAGCACCATCCACACCACCGAGGACATCGGGTGGAAGAAGGTGAACGCGGCGTTCTCCGGCACCGACACCCACGACAGCACGTAGAGCGCCACCAGGCACCCGACGCGCAGCGGCACGGCGAGTGCGGTGGGCAGCATGCCGCGGTCCTTCAGGGCCACCGACAGCACGGCCAGCAGCATGCCGGCCGCGAACCCGCCGAAG
Organism: Streptomyces sp. DSM 116793; assembly: GCF_057320905.1. NCBI lineage: Bacteria > Bacillati > Actinomycetota > Actinomycetes > Kitasatosporales > Streptomycetaceae > Streptomyces > Streptomyces sp. DSM 116793. The sequence continues at coordinate 8,375,918 of NZ_CM170494.1, forward strand.
CGGGCCTGCGGACCGAAGTACACCGGGTAGTCCAGGTGCCCCACGTGGTATACGTACCGGGCCACCGCGATCCACACCAGCGGCAGCACGAACAGCAGCACACACCCTCCGGCACAGATCGCCACCCGCGTCGAGCGGTTCGCGAAGCGCCGGCAGAGGCGGATCGCGAGCGGCCCGAGCGCCACCAGGACGAAGTAGAAGATGATCTCCAGGGAGAGCGACCAGGTGGGCCCGATGGTGTAGAAGATCCGCTGCCGGTCGAAGAGGTGCGTGAAGGTGAGGTGCTCGACCAGGTCCAGCCAGTTGCCGGGCAGCACCGGGTTCCTGCTCACCCACACCACGAGCACCATCAGGTAGTACAGCGGCAGGATGCGGATGATGCGCCGGTACATGAAGGACCGCGCCGGGCGGGTGGCGCCGCCGTCGATCGCGGCCCGTGCGTACGACAGCGTCAGCAGGTACGCGGACATCACCAGGAAGAGGTCGACCACCTCCAGGGAGATCAGCGACCCCAGGGCCATGTTGCCGACGGGCGGTTCGGGCCCGTCGGGTCCGTACTGCATGTACATCTGCCAGACGTGGAAGACGACGGTGCTCAGCGCGGCGATGCCGCGGAAGCCCTCGATCTCCTGCGCACGGCTGCGCGGCGGTGCCCCTTCCGGCGGGTGCTGGGCGGCGGCCCGCGCCCGGCCCGCGGCTCCCCCCGCCCCGGCAGTGCTTCCTGCGGGGGTGGTTCCTGCGGGGGTGGTTCCTGCGGCTCCGGTGCTCGCGGTGCCGGCGCTCATGACCGCACCGCCGGGGCCGAGGCGCGCGGGGTGACCCGCCACTGGCGGTCGCCCAGGGCCTCCTTCAGGTGGGCCTGACGGGCCACCATGTTCTTCAGGTGACTGTAGAAGAACGTGGAGAACACGATGTACCGCCAGAACCACCCCTTGCGGCGGCGTATCTCGGGCGCCGCGAGCCGCCAGGCGAACGCCGCCTGCAACGGACCCGACGCCATCGTGAACAGCACGGCCAGCAGGCAGCTCGGCACCAGCCAGTGCAGCTTGTCCACTCCGCCCTCGCGCCAGGCCGAGTAGGCGAGGATGGGCACGATCTGCAACCCCAGCCACGGCTGGATCTCCCGCCAGCACAGCAGCACCGTCAGCCCGAACCGCTGCCTGCGTGTGAAGGGCCCGCCGCGCAGCACCCGCCACTGGTGCTTCAGCGACACCTGGAGCCAGCCCTGCGCCCAGCGGGCGCGCTGGTTCCACAGCGCCCTCAGCGTGGTGGGCGCCAGCTCACGCGAGATCAGCGTCCGGTCCATGGCGATCCTGGCCCCCGATTCGAGGGCCCGCAGACTGGAGTCGATGTCCTCCGTGAGCATGGTGCCGTGCATCCGGATCCTGGCGAGCAGATCGGACCGCCAGAAGCCGTTGGAGCCGCCGAACACCCCGAAGTCGTACATCCGGGTGCGCCCCGGGTGGCTCACCGCGTAGATGGACTCGAACTCCACCGCCACCAGGCTCGCGACCGGTGAGCTGTCGCCGTTGCGTATCACACAGTGGCCCTGCACCACGTCGTAGCCGTTCGACAGCCAGTGCCAGGCGTGCCGGAAGGCGGCCGGTTCCGGGTGGTGGTCGGCGTCGAAGATGCCCACGAACTCCCCGTGGATCCGGCTGACCGCCGCGTTGATGTTCTGCGCCTTGGAGGTGGAGCCGCGGACCTTCAGCAGCACCAGCCGCGGGTCGCGCCGGGCGATCTCGCGCAGGGTATCCTCCACCGGCAGCGGGCGCGGTGTGTTGTACGCGAGGACGATCTCCAGCTCGGCCGGGTAGTCCAGGCGCAGGAAGGACTCCACCGTGTCGACGATGGTGGCCGCCTCGTTCGGCAGGTACGCCGCGATCACCGCACTGGCCGGCGGGTAGGGCTGCCCGGGGCTCTTCGGCCGGGCGGGCGCGTCCAGCGCGAACAGGCACTCCAGCGCCACCAGTGCGGCGGAGACCAGCAGGCCGCCCACCACCACCCAGTACATCGCCGAGCCCAGGTCGAAGCCGGCCAGGCAGAGCTGCCGGTAGAGCACGAAGGGCACCCCGAGCCCGAGCAGCAGCACCAGCGCCGGCGTCATGCTGGACAGCAGCGGCCGCACGAGGGAGCGGCGCGGCCCCCGGTGCGTTAGGCCGTCCATCCACGGCGCATGGCGGACCGGCCGCAGATCGCGGTGGTTCATCGCCTCGGCGGCCGCCTGCGCGGCCGCGCGGACCAGCTTCTCGCGCTCGGCGGTGCGCTCGATGGGCAGCCAGCCGATCGCGGGGGTCAGCCGGACGTTCTCGTCGGCGACCACGAAGCGGGTGCCTGCCACCGCGTGTGCGAACTGCTCCAGCCTGCGGCGGGTGGTCTCCTCGTCGACGTCCGGGATCAGCATCAGCAGGTGCCCGTCCTCGTCCCAGCCGAGCCGGTCGCAGACGTTGCCCAGCTTCTCCGCGACACCGGCGAGCCGCTCGGCGACCTCGCGGTGCACCCGGGGGCCGAGCCTGGTCTCCAGGCCCGCCATCTCGGCGACGGCCACCACGGCCAGGGCGCCGCCGCGCCGCCCGGTCCGCGCGCGCTGCAACTCCCGGCCCAGTTCGCCCAGGAAGTGGTGGTACGAGTACAGGCCGGTGCGCGGGTCGAGCGGCAGGCTCTCCACGGGAACGGGCACCCGGCGCAGCCGCGCCTCGATGCGGGCGGACAGCTCGACGGGCTCCGAGTCGTACCGCAGGCAGTCGTCGGCGCCGTGCCCGAGCAACTCGGCGACCGCCCCCGAGCCGGTGTCCGGCGCCGTCACCACCAGCAGCGGGAGTGCGCTGCCCGGCGGCACGGCACGGACCGCCGCGATCACCTCCGCGCTGCCGGGGCCCTGGCCGATGCGGTCCTCGGGACGGCCCGTCAGGTCCGCCCGGAGTCCGCGGTGGTCGCCTGGCAGCCGGTCCTCCGGTAGTCCGGTCCGCTCCCACGGCCGCCCGGTGCGGTCCTCCAGGAACGTGGTCCGGTCCTCCTGGAGCCCTGCTCGGTCCTGCCGGAGCGCGGTGCGGGACTCCTGGAGGACGACGACGGCGTCCGGCGGCGCCTGCTGCAACCGGGCGCCCGCTTCGGACGGCAGCGCGTGCGCCACCGGGTGCCCGGTGGACTTCAGCGCCCACAGCAACCGGTCGAGCCGGGGCCCCGGGCTGCCGACGGCCAGCACCCGGGCGGGCACCGGCTCGCCGCGGCCCGGCCGGCCTGCGGGTGGTGGGGCGGACGAGGGTGATGAGGTGGTGTGCTGCGTGATGAGCACCGTGCGTCTCCTTTACCGGTGGGGGGTCCATGGGCACGTGGTCAGCGCGGGAGGTCCCATGGCAAACGGGTGGTGCGGTGAGCGGGGCCGCCGGCCGCGGTCCGGCTCGGGGGTCGCCGACGGCCGCCCTGCCGGCGGACCGGGTCGGGCGGAGGCCGTCGCGTGTGTGTGGGGGGATGCCCCGGTGGACCCGGCGCGGGCGCGCCGGACCGGGGCGCGGACGGGACATGCCGCCGGCGCGGCGGAACCGGCCGGGGCACGGCGGCGGCGTCACCGCTCGGAACACCGAGGACGGGCGGCGATGTGCCCGTGCACCCGTGCACGGGTGCACCGTGTCCGGGTGGCCGGTGGGCGCCCGGGTTCCGCGCGGGCCGGAGGCGTCAGCCCCTCAGTGCCCGGCTGGTCCCGGTGCGCCGGCGGCACCCCGGGCGGGGCCCGGGTGTCTGCGGCGGCCGGGGTCGTGCCGGAAGGCGGGCGCGGCCGGCGTGGGGGCCGGCAGCGCCGGACGGGGCCCGGCGGCCCGTCTCGCGTGGAGACCGGACGGGGCCCCGAAGGACCGCGCCCGGCACCCGTCGGGCGCCGTGACATGGGGGGTTGCGGCGCTCATCGCGAGGCGCGAGGGCAGGACGCCTCCGGCCCGTCCCGGCAGGGAACAGGGCCGGATGTTCAAGAAACGGCCGACGGCATCCGGTGCGGGAGGCCGGGGGCCACGGACGCGCCCGGCACGTCAGGCCGGTGCGCGCCCGGACCCGCGGGCTCGCAACTGGACGCGGGCCCTTGGGCAGGCGCGGTGGGCGGGGGGCGGTGCGTCAGCGCGTGAGGCATATGAGTGGTCCCATCCTGTTCGGATTGTGGGGGGAGGACCGAGCTTTTGTGTGCGCAACCGTTCAACCCTTGGAGCCGGACGGCAGTGTGTCACCTTAGCCTCACCCCCTGCGGTGACACCACACCTACGGGGTTGTAACACCCGTATGAAGTCGGAGGATTCGGTGAAGGCCGGGGTGCGCACCGTGTACACCCCGGCCGGCCGGGTGGCGGGTGGCGCCGAGCGTGCCGGCCCCCGGGTGGCGCGGGGCCGGCACGCCGCAGCGCCGGGTGCGGGAGCCGGGCGGGTCAGAACCTGAAGACGTCGTCGGTGCCGACCTCGGCGGCACACCGGTTGACGAAGGTCTCCCGGTAGGACACGCGCGTGCCCTGCCACGTGCCGGTGGCGGTGGCCGTCACCGGGTCGACGACGGTGGGACAGGTCCGGCCGGGGACGGAGGGGAGCAGGGTGAAGTCGCCCTTCACGGCGGTGAGCGCGGCGCATGCCGCCGCGGGGTCGGGGTGGGTGCCACCGTCGGGGTCGCACTCCAGGGTCGCCTCGTCGACGGGGCGCTGCGAGAGGTCGGAGGCGACGAGGGTGAGGGCCAGGGCACTGGCGGGTGCCGCCGACGGCTGCGCGGCGGCCGGGGCCGCGCCCGCCGCGGTGAGCGCGAGGGTCAGGGTGGCCGCGGCGGCGAGCGCCGCGGCGGTGGGTCTGCGGATCATGGTGCCTCCTTCTCGGGTCCGATGAGGGCGGCACGAACCTAGGCCCACGTCACCACCGGGCGGGGGAGCGGAATGAGCCATTGCTGGCCCCCCACGGGCCCCACGGCCCGCTCGCGGCACACCACCCGTGCAGTGACGATGGCCTCGGGCCTGGCATCCGGGCAGCGAACCGTCGGCGGAACAGGGCCACCGTCGCGCTCAGACGATGCCCTCCGCGATCTCCGCCTGCTCCCGGTCCGAGCCGTACGCGGAGGTGTCCGGTGTGCCGTAGGCACCGCGTGCGACGTACCACCAGACACTGGCCAGCACCAGCACCACCGCGAGCGCGATCACCGCGTAGTTCATCGAGTCGACGGTGATGGGCGAGGACTGCGGCAGGCAGAACAGCACCGTCACCAGGGCCACCCAGGTCACCGCCACACAGCCGACCGGCCGGCTCCACCGGCCCAGGTGCCAGGGCCCGCGGCGGAAGGCGTCCCCCTTGCGCAGCCGCAGCAGGATCGGCAGCGCGTACGCGGGGGTGATCCCGATGACGTTGATGGCCGTCACCGCGCCGTACGCGGTCGCCGAGTACAGCGACGGCAGCGCCAGCACACCGGCCACGATCACGGAGAGCCAGACCGCGGGAACGGGCGTCTGGGTGCGACTGCTGACCCTGCGCCAGAGGCTCGACCCCGGCAGGGCGTTGTCCCGGCTGAACGCGAACACCATGCGGCTGGCCGCGGCGACCTCGGCGTTGCCGCAGAAGAGCTGGGCCACGATCACCACCAGCAGCAGCGCCGTGGCGCCGTCGGTCCCGAGGGAGTCCAGCAGGATCTGCGCCGGCGGCACACCCGTCGCGCTGTTCTGCGTGCCCGAGTAGTCCTGGATCGCGAAGGTCAGGCCCGCCAGCAGGACGAAGCCGGCTATCCAGGAGACCCAGATCGACCGCACTATGCCGCGTGCCGCGGACACCGACGCGTTCGAGGTCTCCTCGGACAGGTGTGCGGAGGCATCGTACCCGCAGAACGTGTACTGCGCGAGGAGCAGCCCGATCGCCGCCGCGTACACCGGGTTCGACCAGCCGGTGTCGTTGACGAACGTGGTGAACACGAACGACGGTGACTGGTGGTGGTCCGGCACGATCGCCAGCACGGCCACGATCAGCGCCACGCCCGCCAGGTGCCACCACACGCTGATGGAGTTCAGCAGGCTCACCAGCCGCACCCCGAAGAGGTTGAGCACCGCGTGCAGCAGCAGGATGCCGCAGAAGACCAGCATGGTGGAGCCCGGCGTGGGATGGAAGCCGAACTGCAGGTTCAGCAGGGCGCCGGTGAACAACGCCGCCCCGTAGTCGATCCCGGCGATCGCGCCGAGCAGCCCCAGCAGGTTGAGCCAGCCCGTGTACCAGCCCCAGCGGCGGCCACCGAGCCGGTCCGCCATGTAGTACAGCGCCCCCGACGTCGGGTACGCGCTGGTGACCTCGGCAAGCGCCATGCCCACGAAGAGCACGAAGAGCCCCACCCCGGCCCAGCCCCACAGCATCACCGCCGGCCCGCCGGTGCCGAGCCCGAAGCCGTAGAGCGTCATGCAGCCGGACAGGATGGAGATCACGGAGAAGCTGATGGCGAAGTTGCCGAAACCGCCCATGCGGCGGGCCAGCACCGGCCGGTAGCCGAGCTCGCGGAGCCGCTGTTCCTCGTCGTGCGGTGGGCGGCCGTCGGTGTTCGTACTCGACCATGTGGGGCGGGACACGCGCTTACCTCCGTAGAACGACGTACACCTGAGACGTACAGCAGCAGAAGGGAGATGGGTCCTCGATATCGGGCGGCGGGCGGTCGGTGGTGCGGCGGGGACGCGGGGCCGGCGGGGCGGGCGGCCGCTCAGCTGCCGCGGGTGCCGTCCAACGCGGCCAGGCAGCGCGCCCGCGCCTGCGCGAAGAGCTCCGCCGCGGCGGCGGTGTCCCGGGCGTCCGCCACCCGGTACACCCAGGGCACCGGCGTGTAGTACGGGCCGAGCGCCTTGAACACCCAGCCCGCCTCCCGGAACTGGAGGGCGCCCCACAGGCCGTGCGCCAGATGGCTCATGTCCAGCAGGGAACTCTCCGCGGGGGAGACGTGGTCGAACCACTCGTACAGCGCCCGCCGGGCCTCCCTGGTGGCGTCCTCCGCGACCCAGTGCAGGTCCAGCGCCGCGTCCCGGCCGCCGTCCCTGCGGTACCGCTCGACGTGCAGGTACAGCGGCAGCACATGCAGCGGGGAGCCGGCCGGCGCCGAAGAGGCCGCCCACTGGACGAAGTTGACCGCCTCCGTCAGCCGCCCGCCCGTGGGCCTGGCGTACAGGAACTGCAGCATCCTGTGGTACGCCTCGCGGTTGTAGGGATCCCGCTTGTCGGCCTGCGCGAGCAGGCCCCAGGGCCCCGGCGGCAGCATCGGCTCGGGCGGCGCCACCCGGTGCTCGTCCCACTGCTGCCGCTCGTCGAGACGGGCCAGCGCCAGCAGGCACACCCACGGCACCGGGTCGTCCTCGGCGGTGCGGGCGGCTATCCGGCACGCCTCCCAGGCCTGGTGCCACAGGTCCTGGGTGTGCCGGTGGCCCTCGCGGTGCGCCCGCAGCGCACGCTCCACCGCGACCCGGCCGTGCATCACCGCGGCCGCCACGCTGTGCGGCTCCTCGGCACGCCACGCCTGCACCAGGTCCGTGCCCGCGGCGGCGGCCGCCAGGATCTGGGTGCGCTGCGTCCACAGCGGCCGGCCGGCGGTGGCCTCCAGCAGGTCCCGCATGGACATCCAGCGCCCGACGCGCAGGTCCTGCAGCGCGACGCGCAGGTCGGAGTCATGGCCGGCCGGGTGGTATGCAGGACGAAAACCCGTCGGGGACATCAGTGGGTCGCCCCGGCGCGGCAGGACGGGGCCAGGTGAACTCGCAAGCAGTGCTCCGCGGAATGCATGGGGTGTGCGACAGTCGGCCGCCAGTGTAGAGGCGGCGCTTCCGACGGGTGGCGGAAATCGAGGATCTTTCTCCACGCATAGTGGCCCATCGGCGATGGAGAGTGAGCACGGGGTTCCCGCGGGTGCGCTTGACGGTGCCCGGGGCTCTGGACAAGGCTGATCAGCACGTGATCACGAACGGTCGTGAGCGGTGTCGACCGGCGCGTGAGCACGGAACACGGCTTCGACGGACGACCTCGTGGGGGGTGGGCCATGACGGGCTCGGTGCTCGCCATCGACCAGGGCACCTCCGGGACCAAGGCCCTCGTGGTCTGCCCGGAGCGGGGCGTCCTCGGCACCGGCACCGCCCCGGTGACCGTCCGTCAGCTGCCCGGCGCCCGCGCCGAGGCCGACCCCGCGGACCTGTACGCGTCCGTGCTGGACGCCGGCCGCCAGGCGCTCGCCGCGGCCGGCGAGCCGGTCGCCGCGGTGGGCCTCGCCAACCAGGGTGAGACCGTGCTCGCCTGGGACCCGGCCACCGGCCGGCCGCTGACCGACGCGATCGTCTGGCACGACAAACGGGCCGAGACGGTCTGTGCCGGCCTCGCCCCGCGCGCCGACGAGCTCCGGCAGCTCACCGGCCTGCCGCTCGACCCCTACTTCGCCGCTCCGAAGATGGCCTGGATCCGCCGCAACCTCACCACCGAGGGGGTCGTCACCACCACCGACTCCTGGCTGGTGCACCGCCTCACCGGAGCGTTCGTCACCGATGCCGCCACCGCCGGCCGCACCCAGCTCCTCGACCTGGACGAGGTCGACTGGTCACCGGCCGCCCTGGACGCCTTCGGGCTCGGCGGCGAGCGGCTGCCCGGGATCGTGGACGCGGGCTGCCGGGCGGGCACCACCACCGCCTTCGGCGCACCGCTGCCGCTCACCGGCCTGCTAGTCGACCAGCAGGCGGCCCTGCTCGCGCTGCGCGTCACCGAGCCGGGCACCGCCAAGTGCACCTACGGCACCGGCGCGTTCCTGCTCGCCGCCACCGGCGGCCGGCCGCTCAGGAGCGGACAGGGCCTGGTGAGCTGTGTCGCCTGGCGGCTCGGCGGCCGGCCCGCCTACTGCCTGGACGGCCAGGTCTACGCCGCCGCGTCCGCCGTCGCCTGGCTCACCGGCCTCGGGGTGATCTCCGGCGCCGGTGACCTGGACCGCGTCGGCTCCTCGGTGGCCGGCACCGGCGGCGTCACCTTCGTGCCGGCACTGGCCGGGCTCGCCGCCCCGTGGTGGCGCGGCGAGGTACGCGGCTCACTCACCGGCCTCGGCCTGGACACCGCCCCCGGGCACCTGGTGCGGGCCCTGTGCGAGGGCATCGCCGCCCAGGTCGCCGAGGCCGCCGACGCCGCCGCCCGCGACCTCGGCGCCCCACTCGGCACGCTCCGCGTGGACGGCGGCCTGACCCGCTCCGCCCTGCTGATGCAGACTCAGGCCGACCTGCTCCAGCGACCCGTGGAGGTGTCCGCGGTGCACGACGCGACGGCGCTCGGCGTGGCCGCGGCCGCCCGCCTCGGCCTCGACCCCTCGCTCACCCCCGATGAGGCGGTGCCCGCCTGGCGCCCCGCCACCGTGTACGAGCCCCGGACCGGTCCCGCGGAGGCCGGGGAGCGCCGCGCCCGCTTCCGGGCCGCCGTAGCCGCCCTGCTGAGCCGCGAGGCGGTGGCGCCGTGACCGTCACCACCGCGGGGCCGTTGCCCCGGGACCCGTACGACGTCGCCGTGCTCGGGGCGGGCGTGGTCGGCGCCGCGATCGCCCGCGAGCTGGCCCGCCACCGGGGCCTGCGCATCGCGCTGCTGGAGGCCGCCGACGACGTCGGCGAAGGCACCTCCAAGGCGAACACCGCCATCCTGCACACGGGTTTCGACGCGGTGCCCGGCTCGCTGGAGGCCCGCCTCACGGCCGACGGGGCGCGGCGCCTCGCCCGTTACGCGGCCGAGGCCGGGATCCCGGTCGAGCGCGTCGGCGCGCTGCTCGTCGCCTGGGACGGGGAACAGCTCGCCCGGCTCCCGGAACTGGCCGGCAAGGCCGCGCGCAACGGCTGCCACGACACCCGCCTGCTCACCCCGGGCGAGCTGTACGCGCGCGAGCCCCACCTCGGCCCCGGCGCCCTGGGCGCCCTGGAGGTGCCCGGCGAGAGCATCATCTGCCCCTGGACGACCACCCTCGCGTACGCGACCCACGCCGTACTCGCCGGCACCGACCTGCACCTCAACTGCCGGGTGCGCGGCATCCGGCAGAGCGGCGGCCACCACGAGCTGAGCTGCTCCCGCGGCCCGCTGCGCGCCCGGTACCTGGTGAACGCCGCGGGCCTGAGCGCCGACGCCGTCGACGCGATGCTGGGCCACCACGACTTCACGGTCACCCCGCGCCGCGGCCAGCTCCTCGTCTTCGACACCTTCGCCGGGGACCTGGTCCGGCACATCCTGCTGCCCGTCCCCACCGCCCTCGGCAAGGGGGTGCTCGTCGCGCCCACCGTGTACGGCAATGTGCTGCTCGGCCCCACCGCCGAGGACCTGCACGACAGGCACGCCACCGAGTCCACCGCCGAGGGCATCGCCCTGCTCCGCGCGAAGGGCCGGCGGATCCTGCCCGCCCTGCTCGACGAGGAGGTCACCGCCGTCTACGCGGGACTGCGTGCCGCGACCGGTCAGGAGGACTACCGGATCCGGGCCCACCCCGGGCAGCGGGCGGTGACCGTCGGCGGCATCCGCTCCACCGGCCTCACCGCCTCCATGGGCATCGCCGCCCATGTCACCGGTCTGCTCGCCGACGCGGGACTGGACCTCGGCGCCGAACGCGACCTGCCGCCGCTGCGCATGCCGCCGATGGGCCGCGCCGCCCCGCGCCCCTGCCGGCAGGCGCCCCTGGTCGCCGCCGACCCGGAGTACGGCACCGTCATCTGCCACTGCGAGCTGGTCTCCCGGGGGGAGATCCGCGATGCGCTGGCCGCGCCCGTGCCGCCGCGCTCGCCGGCGGGGCTGCGCCGCCGCACCCGGGCCGGGGCGGGCCGCTGCCAGGGCACCTGGTGCGGCCCCGCGGTCCGCGACCTCGTCGAGCGTTCGGCCGTGCGGGAGGGCGTATGAGCGGGCCCGCCGCCCTGAGCGTGGACGTGCTGGTCGTGGGCGCGGGCCCGGCCGGGCTCGCCGCTGCGGCCCGGCTCGCCGCCCGCGGCGCGGGACGGGTGCTGGTCGTGGACCGTGAGCAGCAGGCCGGCGGCGTGCCACGCCACTGCGAGCAGCGCGGTTTCGGGCCGCCGGGGCGCTGGTGGACCGGGCCCGAGTACGCCGCGCGGGCCGCCGAGGCCGCGGCCGGTGCGGGGGCCGAGCTGAGCACCGGCACCACCGCGCTCGGCTGGGCCGCCCCCACCACCCTGGACACCACGGGCCCCCGGGGACCCGAGCGCATCACGGCCCGGGCGGTCCTGCTCGCCACCGGCGCCCGCGAACGCCCCCGCAGCGCCCGCCTCGTCCCCGGCACCCGGCCCGCGGGGGTGCTCACCACCGGCGAACTCCAGCAGGCGGTGCACCTCTACGGCCAGCCGGTCGGGCGGCGGGCGGTCGTCGTCGGTGCGGAACCGGTCTCCTACGTCGCGCTGGACACCCTGCGCCGCGCGGGCACCGAGACCGTCGCCATGGTCACCTCCCTGCCCCGGTCCCAGGCGGGCGCCGCCCGCGCCCAGTGGGCCCGGCTGGCCGGCCGGGTGCCGCTGCTGACCGGCGCGGAGGTGGCCGAGGTGCTGGGCCGCCCCCGGCTGACCGGGCTGCGGCTGCGCGGGCACGACGGACGCACCGCCGTGCTGGCCTGTGACACCGTCGTCTTCACCGGCGACTTCACACCCGATCAGGTGCTGGCCAGGCAGGGCGGCATCACGCTCGACCCGGGCACCCGGGGACCGGCCGTCGACACGGCGTTCCGCACCTCGCGCCCGGGTGTCTTCGCGGTGGGCAGCGTGCTGCACGCCGCCGAGAGCGCCCGGATCGCGGCCCACGAGGGCGCACTCGCCGCGCGCTCCGTGCTGCGCCGGCTCACCAGCCCGGCCGGCTGGCCGGACGCGGACACCGTGCCGGTGCGCGTCGCACCGCCGCTGCGCTGGATCGCCCCCAACCTCCTCACCCCCGACGCGCCCACCCCCACGACCTTCCTCCTGCGCACCGACCGCTTCCTCACCCGCCCCGTCCTCCACGTCACCCAGGGCACCCGCACCCTGCACACCGAACGCCACCTCCACACCGCGGCCCCGGGCCGCCCGCTACCCCTCTCCGGGACCTGGACCCCCCAGGTGAACCCGGCGGGCGGCCCGGTACGGGTAACGGTGGGGTGAGCCCACACCAGTGGTGAGGGCCCACCCAAGAGGGGGCGCGGGGAACCTGCGCGCCCAGCTGCCACCGGCCGGTGGACGAGGGGGACCGCAAGGGCTGCCCTGGAAGCCCGCCGCAGGCGAGAACCGGCTGCCCAGGCAGGAGCGCCCTCATCCACCCCCGTACAACAGCCCCTTCACCCACCCTCCACCCGGTCACTCCGGTACACGTGCGCCGACGGCCACGAAAACCCGGACGCAGGCGTGAGCGCCAGGATCGCCATGTCGTCCTGGGCCCCCGCCCCGGTCCACTCCGCGATGTCGTGGACCAGAGCGTCCACCAGCTCGCCGGGGTTCCCGAACGTGCGGTGGGCGAGCACACCGGCGGCCGGGTCGTAGAACTCGCCCTCGGGATCGCGCGCCTCGATCACACCGTCCGTGATGAGCAGCAGGACGGCCCCGGGCGGCAGTGCGACGGTGTCCACCGGCGGTGACCCGCCGCCGGTGGACTCGGGCAGGCTGAGCCCCAGCGGCAGCCGGCGGGAGCCGGGGTCGAGCCGGGTCACGGTGCCGTCGTGCACCAGGTACGGCGCGGGATGCCCGTGGTTGACCAGCCGGACGGTGTCCCCCTCGGGCGAGAACTCGGCGAGCACCGCCGTGGTGAACTCCTCGGAGTCGGTCGCCGCCGCCCTGCGCTCGCCCTCCAGGCGCAGGGCGGCGTCCAGCCGCAGCGCCAGCTCGCCGAGCGTCGGCGCGTGCTCCGCCTCCTGGCGGAACGCCCCGATGGCCACCGAGACCGTGCCGACCGCCTGCAGCCCCTTGCCACGGACGTCCCCGATCAGCGCGCGCACCCCGAACGGCGTGGGCTGCACGGCGTACAGGTCGCCGCCGATCCTGGCCTCCGCCAGCGCCGCCTCGTACCGTCCCGCCACTCGCAGCGGTCCCGCGGCGCTCGGCAGGTCGGGCAGGATCGCGCGCTGCGCGGCCTCCGAGACGTCGATGGCCCGCACCATCCTGCGGCGCTGCCGGTGCAGGACGGTGTTGACCACCAGCGCCACGAGGCCCACCACGGCGATGTCGGCGACGTCCACGACGAGGGCCACCAGGTAGCGCTCCAAGTGGAGGTCGAGCGCGACCGACGCCCCACAGGCGGCGATCGCGACGGCCACGGCCTGGCGGAAGGCCAGCAGGGCGCCCCCGACCAGCGGGGCGGCGGCCAGCAGCGGCAGGCCCGTGTACGGCCGCGGCCCGAAGAGGTCCCCCATCGCGCCTGCGACGAGCAGCACGATGCAGACCAGGAGCGCGGTGTACGACCTTCTCGCGCGGCGTGCGGACTGGGGCATGGCGGAATCACCGGGCGCTGACGGGCGTGGGGGAGGGCAGCGGCCCCGACAACGTAACCCGCCCCGGCCGCGCCCCGCCCCCGGCACGCCGGGGCCCGCCAGCGCCGGCTTGCGACGGGGCGGCGCGCCGGGCGGCGGCGCGGGGCCGGTCAGCGCGGGGCCGGGTCGCCCGCCGGTCAGGTGGTGCTGTGGATGCTGCCCGAGCGGGCCGTCAGACGCTCCCCGCTGCCGCCCCACCGCGTCGCGACGATCTCCGCGGCGATCGACACCGCCGTCTCCTCCGGGGTACGGGCACCGAGGTCGAGACCGATCGGCGAGGACAGCCGGGCCAGCTCCGCCTCGCTCACACCGGCCTCGCGGAGCCGGGCGAGACGGTCCTCGTGGGTGCGGCGGGAGCCCATGGCGCCGACGTACCCGAGCGGCAGGCGCAGGGCGACCTCCAGCAGCGGCACGTCGAACTTCGGATCGTGGGTGAGCACGCACACGACCGTCCGCGCGTCGATCCGGCCCGCCTCGGCCTCGGCCCGCAGATAGCGGTGTGGCCAGTCGGTGACGACCTCCGCGGCGTCCGGGAAGCGGCGCGAGGTGGCGAACACCGGCCGGGCGTCGCAGACCGTGACACGGTACCCGAGGAAACTGCCCATCCGCGCGGTCGCAGCCGCAAAGTCGATCGCACCGAAGACGAGCATCCTGGGCGGCGCGGCGTGCACGGAGACGAAGAGCGTGAGGTCGTCCCCGCGGGTGCTGCCGTCGTAGCCGCGGCGCACCGTGCCCGTCCGGCCCTCGGCGAGCATGCCCCGGGCCGCCTCCGCGGCCGTTCGGTCCAGCAGCTCGGTGCCGAGCGAGCCGTCCACGCGGTCCGCGCGCAGCACGAGACGGCGGCCGAGACGCGCGGCCGGATCGCCGCCCCCGGCAGGCTCCGCGGCGCCGGCGGGCTCCCCGGGATCCCGTGGCGCCGTCGCGGCCACACAGGTGACCACGGCGACGGGTTCCCCACCGCGGACGGCGGCGGCCAGCTCGTCCAGGCCGGGGAAGGACGCCGGGTCGATCCGCTCCACATAGACGTCGATGATGCCTCCGCAGGTCAGGCCGACCGCGAACGCGTCCTCATCGCTGACCCCGTACCGTTCGAGGACCGGCCGGCCGTCGGCGATCACCTCCTGGCACAGGTCGTAGACCGCGCCCTCGACGCAGCCGCCCGAGACGCTGCCGACGACCGTGCCGTCCGGGCCGACCAGCATCTGGGCGCCCGGCGGCTGCGGCGACGACCGCCAGGTCTCCACCACGGTCGCACATGCGAACGGCTCACCGGCGCGCCACCAGCGCTCCATCTCCTTCAACACAACGCCACGCATGGGCGACAGATGCTCCCTTCCGCCCAACTTCCCGGATCCACAGGGCCGGACCGGGCTCTGGCTCCAATGTAAGAGCTTGATACATTCAGATGTATGACCCTCTCACATTCATCGTCGAGCAGCGACGTGGTGCTGCGCGTCAACGGCAAACGGCACGAGTTGACCGTGGACAACCGCTCGACCCTGCTGGACACGCTGCGCGAGCGCCTTGGGCTGACCGGCACCAAGAAGGGATGTGACCACGGCCAGTGCGGCGCCTGCACGGTACTGGTCGACGGGGAGCGGGCCAACAGCTGCCTGCTGCTGGCCGTCGCCGTCGACGACCGTGACATCGTCTCCATCGAGGGCGTGGCCGACCTGCCGGCCGCCGCGGCGACCGGCGGCGATCTGCATCCGGTCCAGGAGGCGTTCCTCAAGTACGACGGCCTGCAGTGCGGTTACTGCACACCGGGCCAGATCTGCTCCGCCGTGGGCGCCCTCGGCGAGGCCGAGCGCGGCTGGCCGAGCGTGGTGACGGAGGACACCACCGCGGGCGTCCCCGGGGCCTTCGCGCTCGACGCCGAGGAGGTGCGCGAGCGGATGAGCGGGAACCTGTGCCGGTGCGGCGCGTACGGCGGCATCGTGGAAGCCGTCCTCGAAGCGGCCGCCGCCCCCGCGACCGCGAACGGAGAGGCCCGATGAAGGAGTTCGCCTACGTACGTGCCGCGGGTGCCGCCGAGGCCCAGGCCCTGGTCGCCGAGCGCCCCGACGCCGTCTTCCTCGGCGGCGGCACCAACCTCGTCGACCTGATGAAGCTCGGTGTGACGGAGCCCGGCCTGCTGGTGGACGTCTCCCGCCTCCCGCTTGACTCGGTGGAGCACCGCCCGGACGGCTCGGTCCTCATCGGTGCCACCGTGCGCAATGGCGCACTCGCCGGCGACGAGGGCGTCCGCACCCGCTTCCCCGTCCTCTCCCAGGCACTGCTCGCCGGCGCCTCCGGGCAGCTCCGCTCCCAGGCCACCATCGGCGGCAACCTGCTGCAGCGCACCCGCTGCGGCTACTTCCAGGACGTCACCAAGCCCTGCAACAAACGCGAACCGGGCTCCGGATGCCCCGCCCGTGAGGGCGCGCACCGCGAAGCGGCCGTGCTCGGCACCTCGGACCACTGCGTGGCCGGCCACCCCTCGGACATGGCCGTCGCGCTGGTCGCGCTGGACGCCGTCGCCCACCTCAGGGCGCCCGACGGTGCCACCCGCACCGTGCCCGTCGAGGACCTGTACGTGCTGCCGGGCGACACCCCGCACAAGGAGACCGTGCTGGAGCGCGGCGAGCTGATCACCGCCGTGGAGGTGCCGGCGCCGCCCGCCGGGGCCGCGATGCGCTACCGCAAGGTGCGCGACCGCTGGTCGTACGCGTTCGCGCTGGTCAGCGTCGCCGCCGTGGTGGACGTGGCAGCGGACGGCACGCTCGCGGACGTCCGGATCGCGCTCGGCGGGGTCGGCACCCGGCCGTGGCGCGCCCGGGCCGCGGAGGCGGCGCTGCGCGGCGGGCGCCCCACCGAGGAGGCGCTGCGGGCCGCGGCCGGGGCCGAGTTCGCCATGGCGCGCCCGCTGCCCGGCAACGCGTTCAAGGTGGAACTGGCGGCCGACCTGATCTCCGCCGTCGTGCGCGACCTGGCCGACCAGGCCACAAGGAAGGACCGCTGATGAGCACGAGCACCCTCACCCAGTCCCTCGGCACCCCGGTCACCCGCCTCGACGGGTACGACAAGGTCACGGGCGCCGCGCAGTACGCGTACGAGTACCCGGTGGAAGGCGTCGTGTACGTCTTCCCGGCCGTCTCGACCATCGCCCGCGGCCGTGTCACGCACGTCGACGCCGCGGCCGTGCTGAGCCGCCCCGGTGTGCTCGCCGTGCTCGACCACACCAACGCCCCCAGGCTTCAGCCGGACGGCGACCCGGACATGATGGTGCTGCAGTCGCCCGAGATCGCCTACCGCGGCCAGATCGTCGCCGGTGTCGTCGCCACCTCCCTGGAGGCGGCCCGCCGGGCCGCCGAGGCCCTGCCGGTCTCCTACGAGCAGGAGCCCCACGAGGTGCTGCTCCGCGACGACGACACCGCCTACACGCCCGAGACGCTCAACGGCATGTTCCCGGCCACCATGCAACTGGGCGACCCGGACGCGGCGCTCGCCGCCGCGGACGTGGTCGTGGACGCCCGGTACACCACGCCCGCCGAGCACGCCATGCCGATGGAGCCGCACGCCACCATCGCGGTCTGGGACGAGGAGCGGCTGACGCTGTACGACTCCAACCAGGGCCCGTTCGGCTACGCCGAGACGATCGCCGCGCTGTTCGGCATCGACGCCTCCGCGGTGGAGGTCGTCGCCGAGTACGTCGGCGGCGGCTTCGGTTCCAAGGGCTTCCCCCGCCCGTCGTCCGTGCTGGCCGTCATGGCGGCCCGGGTCGTCGAGCGCCCGGTGAAGGTGGCACTGACCCGCCAGCAGATGTTCTCGCTGGTCACCCACCGGGCGGCGACCATTCAGCGGGTCCGCCTCGGCGCCGGCCGGGACGGCCGGCTCACCGCGGTCGTGCACGACTCGCTGAACCACACGTCGCGGCTGAAGGAGTTCGGGGAGAACGCCACCGCGGACGCGCGGCTGATGTACGCCTCGCCCAACATCCGCACGGTCTCCCGGCTCTCCCGGCTGGACATCCCCACCCCCGGCTTCTTCCGCGCACCGGGCCATACCCCGGGCATGTTCGCGCTGGAGTCGGCCATGGACGAGCTGGCCGAGGCGCTGGAGATCGACCCCGTCGAGCTGCGTCTGCGCAACGAGCCCGCGGCCGACCCCTTCAGCGGCCTGGAGTTCAGCAGCCGGGCTCTGGTCGACTGCCTGCGCGAGGGCGCCTCCCGCTTCGGCTGGCAGTACCGCGACCCGAAGCCGGCGAGCCGCCGCGAGGGCCGCTGGCTGGTCGGCACCGGCATGGCCTCCTCCACCCACCCCGTCTACGTCCGCCCGTCCACGGCCGTGGCACGCGCGGAGGCGGACGGCACCTTCGTCGTGCGGGTCGGCGCGACGGACGTCGGCACGGGCGCCCGGACGGCCATGGCGCAGGTCGCCGCGGACGCGCTGGGCATCCCGCTGGACCGGCTGCGCCTGGAGATCGGCCGTGCCTCGCTGGGCATGGCCGCGCTCTCCGGGGGCTCGATGGGCACCGCGTCGTGGAGCTGGGCCGTGGACAAGGCCTGCCGTGCGCTCGTCGACAAGCTCGACGCGTTCGCGGGCGTGGTGCCCGAGGGCGGCCTCGAGGTGCACGCGGACACCTCCGAGGACATCGAGGGGCAGCAGGAGCTGTCCAGGCACGCGTTCGGCGCACAGTTCGTGCAGCTGCGCGTGGACACGGACACCGGCGAGATCCGGGTGGACCGGATGCTCGGCGTCTTCACCGCCGGCCGCATCCTCAACCCGAAGACGGCGCGCTCGCAGCTCGTCGGCGCGATGACGATGGGTCTGTCGATGGCGCTGCTGGAGATCGGCGAACTGGACCCGCTCTTCGGCGACTTCGTGGGCCACGACCTCGCCGGGTACCACTACGCCGCCAACGCCGACGTCCCCGCGATCGAGGCGCACATGCTTCAGGAGCGCGACGACCGGCTCAACCCGGTGGGCGGCAAGGGCATCGGCGAGCTGGGCATCGTGGGAGCGGCGGCGGCCGTCACCAACGCCTTCCACCACGCCACCGGCGTCCGCGTCCGCGATCTGCCGCTGCGCATAGAGGACGCACGTCGCGCGCTGCGGCACGCACCGGGCGAACAGACCCCCGCCCCCGCCCGGTAGGGCAGGGCGGATGTCAGCCACCGGGCAGGCGGGCGGCTCCTACCACCACGGCGACCTCCCCGCGGCGCTGGTCCGCGCCACGCTGGAGATCGTCGCCGAGTGCGGCGTGCACGGCTTCTCGGTGGCAGAGGCCGCACGCCGCACCCGGGTCAGCCCGGCCGCGCCCTACCGGCACTTCCCGGACCGGAAGGCGCTGCTCGCGGCCGCCGCCGACACGGTCGCCCGCGACCTGCGGGCCGCCTGCGAGGAGGCGATGGCCGCCGCCGACCGGCCCGAGGACCGGCTCGCCGCGGTGGCCAGCGCCTACGTCCGGTCGGCGGCCCGCTACCAGAGCTGTTTCGAGCTGCTGATGGACGTCGACCTGCGGGCCTGCCGTCCGGAACTGAAGGAGAGCACCCGCTCGCTGGTGGACCTCCAGCTTCCCAGCGCCCTGGCGCTCGCGGAACCGGAGTCGGCCGTCGCCCTGCTGGAGGCCCTGCGCTGTCTGTCCCGGGGCTATGCGGCCCTCCTGCTGGACGGCTCGTTCGGCCCTCCGCTGGAGGTCTGCGAGTCCGTCGCGGCCCGTGCGGCCCGCGCCGCCCGGTCCCTGGCGTCGGGCTATGCGTCCCCGGAGCCCGACGAGGATCCGCCCGCACCGGCCGGGAGCTGACACGCTCGGCGTCGTGACCCGCACGGCTTGGACCGCCCCGGACAGCCCGCGGGCCCAAGGGGCGACACCGGGACGAACGCCCGGGCACACCTCGCCCACGTCAAGAGAGAGCCAAGCGCCATTGACTGAAAGAAACCCTTTCTTGACCCTGGCTTGACTAGTAATTTTCTCGTGCGGGGAGGGGTCGTACGCGGCGGTGTAAGCCCACCTCGGTTCATCCTCCGCGTACGACCTCCGTCCACGCCATCGGACGGGGCATGCCGCGCCCCCGGTACGCCCCGTCCTCCCGGGCGGTACTGCCACCCACCTTCATGCGACCCCGCCACCCGCCTTGTCAAGAGGCACGGCACGCGAAGCCGGGGGCGAACGGCCTACGCGGGGTGCCAGGTGCGGATGCCGTCGATCTTCGTCTGGTCGAGTTCGATACCGAAGCCGGGCTCGTCCGGAAGGACGAAGCCGCCGTCGACCGGCGCCGGCGGGTCCGCCTCGAAGTGGTGCCGGACGGGGATGTGCCGGAAGAGGTACTCCACCATGGGGCAGGTCCCCGGCGGCTGGCTCGCCACCACGTGCAGCGCGGCGTGCAGCCCGTGGCCGTGCGGGATCACCGGCACCCCGTACGGTTCGGCCAGCGCGCAGATCCGCACCAGTTCGGTGACCCCGCCGCACCACTCCGGGTCGGTCTGGAGCACCGACAGCACACCGTCCCGCAGGTACGGCAGCACGTCCGCGCGGTCGTAGAGGTGCTCGCCGGCGGCCAGCGGCACCCGCGTCGCACGGTGCAGCTCGGTGAACGCCCCGTACTGGGCGGGCGGGAAGGGCTCCTCCAGCCAGCGGGGCCGCAGCCCCTCCACCTCCCGCGCCCAGGTCGTCGCGTGGTGCGGGTCCCAGCCCATGAAAGCGTCGAACATCAGCTCCGCACCCGGGCCCAGGGTCTCCCGCACCGTCTCGGCGAGCGCCACGTCGGCGCGAAGGCCCTCCCAGCCCTCGCCGGGCCCGTGCGCGAGGAACCACTTCTGTGCCGCGAAGCCCTCCCCGGCCAGCCGCTCCGCGACCTGCCGCACCGTCTCCGGCTCCAGGGAGGTGCCCAGCGTGCTGGCGTAGGCGGGCACCCGGCTGCGCCCGGCGCCGCCGAGCAGCCGCCACACGGGTACGCCGAACACCCTGCCGCGCAGGTCCCACAGCGCGTTGTCGACCGCGCTGAGCGCCATCTTCAGATGGCCGTGCCGGGCATGCCGGTCCAGTCGGCACAGCTTGTCCCAGAGGATCGTGCCGGCCAGCGGGTCCTGGCCGATCAGGAAGTCCGCGTACACCTGCACCACCGGCCAGGCCGCCTCGCGGTCGATCGGCCCGTAGAAGCCGTACGGCCCCGCGTCGGTGCCGATCCGCAGGTACAGCGACTCGGCCCACTCGGGCTCCGCGGGCCGGGGCGCGCCCGCGACGGGACGGTGCTCGGGGTAGATGTGCAGCGGCCTGACCTGGCTCTGGGCCCCTCCCGGGGGCGGTGCCGGACGCGGTCCGCGCACCGCCTGCACCTCGACGGAGGAGATCGTCATCTCAGGCATGGGCCCTGGCCTTTCCGAGGAGTTCCGACTGCGCCTTCCGGCGGGCGACGCGGGGGAACGCGAGGATGCCGAGACCGCCGACGGCCATGACCGCGCCCATCACGTAGCACGCCGTGGAGAACGTCCCGGTGGTGTCCTTGAGCCAGCCCGTCACATACGGCGAGACGAACCCCCCGAGGTTGCCCACCGCGTTGATCAGGGCCAGGCCGCCGGCCGCCGCGAGACCGGTGAGGAACTGACCGGGGATCTGGAAGAACGCCTGGCTCATGGTGCCGATGCCCATGCTCGCCACACAGAGCGCGATCATGATGACGACGGGCTGGTCGAAGGCGGCCGCAGCGCAGAGGCCGACCGTGGAGGCGAACAGCGGCAGACTGCTGTGCCAGATCCGCTCGCCCGTCCGGTCCGAGTGCATGGCCCAGGGGACGGCCACGAGCACCGCGGCGAGCGCGGGGATGGAGGTCAGCAGGCTGACCGTGGTCGCCGAGTAGGTGTGGTGGGCGTTCGCCTCGAACAGCACGATCATCTGGGGCATGAAGAACGTCAGCCCGTACTGCCCGACGCTCTTGCAGAAGTAGATGGCCGACAGCATCGCCACCCGGATGTCCCTGATCATCCGGAAGCTTCCCGCGTGCGCGTTGCGCCCGTGCACCCCCGATCGCTCGGCGGCCAGCTCCCCGGTGAGCCAGGTGCGCTCCCGCTCGGTGAGCCACTTGGCGTCCGCGGGGTCGTCGCGCAGCACGCAGAGCGCCACCACGCCGATGACGACGGCGGGCAGGGCCTCCAGGACGAACATCATCCGCCAGCCGGAGAGGCCGAACAGTCCGTCGGTGTGATCCAGGATCAGTCCGGTCAGCGGGTTCCCGAACACCCCGGAGAGCGAGCCGCCGAGCACGAAGAAGGCCAGCATGCGGCCGCGGTAGCGGCTGGGGAACCAGAACATCAGGTAGAGCAGCACACCGGGGTAGAAGCCCGCCTCGGCCACGCCGAGCAGGACGCGCACCGCGTACAGGCTGCCGCTGCCGTGCACGAGCGCGGTGGCAGCGGAGACGACGCCCCAGCTCACCATGATGCGGGTGATCCACCGGCGTGGTCCGACCCTGTAGAGGATGATGTTGCTGGGCACCTCGAAAACGAAGTAGCCGACGAAGAAGAGGCCGGACGCCAGCCCGAACGCGGCGTCGGTGAGGCCGAGTTCCTTGTTCATGGTGAGGGCGGCGAGGCTGATGTTGGTCTTGTCGATGGAGTTGACGAAGTAGCCGAACGCCAGGACCGGCATCAGTCGCCAGCCGATCCTGCGGATCGTCCTTCTCTTCTCCTGCTCCGTCAGATATCCGTCACCGGCGTGCTCCTCCGGCGGCGGCGCGGGGGCCGAGTGCTCTTCGGGCAGTGCCATGGTGCTCCCTTGCCAGCGCGTGGTCAGGGCTGTGCGCCGTGTGGGGCACGACGGTGCTCCGTTCCCCGTCCTCCCTCTTCTGACCACCGCTTTCGGCTATGTAAAACGATTTCGAAGAAACGCGAAAACACGGTAGACCCGCGCTCGGTGCCGCACAAGGCCGGGAACCGGGGATGCTGTCCGCGCGGGAGGCCTGACAGAAACTTTCATCTCCGCTCTGTTCATCGGCTACTGAGTGGCAGTAAGTTTCAACACCGATCGAACAGGCCTCAGTCGCACTCCGTCCCCCACCCTCGCGGGAGCTGACATGTCCTCGATCCACCACGCCCTCGGGATGCCGCGCCGCAGATTCCTCGCCACCGCCGCCGCGGCGGCCGGCCTGGGCACGGGAGCCGTGCTCCTCGGTTCCGTGCCCGCCCGGGCCGCCGGGGCGCCGACCGTCTTCGACACCACGGCCTGGGGTGCCAGGCCGCCGTCCTCCCCGGTCAGCCTGGCCGGGAACGACCCGAACAAGATCGTCGTGCACCACACCGCGTTCGCGAACACCCCCGACACCGGGCAGACGGGCTCCTTCGCCATCGCGCACGAGATACAGGACCTGCACATGGACACCAACGGCTGGATCGACTCCGGCCAGCACTTCACCATCAGCCGCACCGGGATCGTCATGGAGGGCCGCCACCGCAGCCTCGAACGCCTCAAGGCGGGCAGCGACATGGTCGTCGGCGCCCACACCGTCGGCCAGAACAGCCAGGGCATCGGCATCGAGAACAACGGCACCTACACGACCGTCGCCCCGCCCCAGGTGCTGTACACCAGCCTGGTGAGTCTCTGCGCCTACATCTGCACCCAGTACGGCCTCGACCCGAGCCAGATCTTCGGGCACCGGGACTTCAACGACACCCAGTGCCCGGGCGACGTGCTGTACGGGATGCTTCCGCAACTGCGCAGGGACGTCGCCGCCGCGCTGTAGCCGGCCGGCGGGCGCGCAGGACCGGGGGCGCCGGCCTGACCCGCCTCAAGAACACGCACTTCGCCGGCGACGACCAGCTGCTGCCCGCAGCGGGGAGGGGCGGCCGCGGGGCCCCGGTGCGAGTCCCGCCGACCGTCCCCGTGACCGACGCGCGGACCGGCTCCGCCTCCCCCTGCGGGCGAGGCGCGCCCTACCCGGCGTGAAGGGTCTTCTCCATGACCACCTCTCTGCCCGTGCCGTCGGGCAGCGGGTCACCCGGGACCCCGGTGTCCCTGAAGCCCTGGCTCTCGTACAGCGCGACGGCCGCGGTGTTGCCGGGCATCACGGACAGCCGAAGGACCGTCGCCCCCCGCCGCAGGGCCCATCGCCCGACCTCGCCGATCAGGGAGTTCGCCACTCCCCGGCGCCGGGCGGTGGGGCTGACCCACATCGAGATCAGCTCCACGACGTCCGTCCGGTCGGCCGGGACACCGCCGGCCATGCCGACGGGCTCGCCGTGGGCCAGTGCGACGAGGCTGAGGGAGCCGGGAAGGGCGAGCCGGGCGCGCCAGCGCTCCTCACGGTCCCCGTCTCCCTGCCAGTCGGCCAGCTTCGAGCTGAAGGCGTCCGGTGCCTCGGCCAGGGCGGCGAGCCTCAGCTCCCGCCACACGCGCCACTCGTCCGGTCCCAGAGCGTGTATGTCGATCACGCACACATTCTTCTACCAGCTTCAGCCGCTTCCTGCTGGTGAAGGTCTCCCCGGTGGCCGCGATGATCCTGGTGGCCGCGATGATCCTGGTGGGCGCTGTGAACGAGTTCGTGCTGATGCCCCGGATCGCCCGGGCGCGGGCCGCGGGGGAGGAGGGTTCGGTCTTCCGGCTTGCGCTGAGGGTCTTCCCGTCGCTGGTCACGGTGGAGGTGGCGCTCGCGGTCGGCGTCCTCTTCGTCCTCGCCTTCCTCTCCGGCTCGGCCCGGGACGAGGCGCACGACCCCGAGCCGGCCCTCAGCGGCACGATCTTCGCCGTCGGCGCCGTGCTGGTGGTGCTGCTGGTCGTCTCCTTCGTGACCACCGCAAAGGTGTCCGACCGGCTCTCCCGCCCCGTGCACGACCCGACCGAGGAGAGGACCAGGAGCACGGTGCCGGCCGACTCCTGACGCCGCCGGCGCACCCGGAGCCGCCCGGTGCCCGCGGCGCGGGCCGCGCCACGGCGCCGGCCGGACGCGTGCGCCGAACTCGGCCGCGCCGTCCGCGCCATGTCGGCAGGGGCGTCCCCGTCGTGCCCGTGTGATCGCCCTCGCCGTGGATCCACAGCGGTCCACCGGGCCCCGTCCGGGACCCGGTGGGTGGTGCGGGCTCGCCGGCCGGCCGCATCGGCCGCTCGGCTGCGGCCGGCCGGCTCAGTCGCCGGCTCAGGTGAAGTTGACGTCGCTGCAGATGAAGTACGTCTGGTCCAGGTGCGATGCCTGCCAGATCGTGTAGACGACGTGGTGGCCGGTGCGACCCGGGGCGCTGACGTTGAAGGTGATGTCCGTCGCCGGCGCGTACTTACCGGTCTTCGCGACCTGCTGCAGGTCGCTCCACCGCAGGGGCTGCGTTTCGGGGTTGTAGCCCTGCTTGGTGACGTACACCAGGAAGTAGTCGGCGCCGTGGCTGGCCTGGTCGTGCAGGTGGAGGCTGAAGTTGCTGCCGACGTTCTTCGCCTTCCACGGGCCCGGGTTGTCGAGCGAGTTGGCCAGGCCGCCCTGGGCGTGGCCGGCGCTGCACAGCTGCCCGTCGGGGATGTTCTCCTGGAACTTGCCGGCCAGGTTCTCCCGGAACAGGCTCATCCAGTTCCACATGGTGTTCGGGTTGGCCTGGAAGGCCTGCCAGCACATGGGGTCCTGCTGCTGCATGGCCGGGTTCATGTGGTCGCTGCCCCAGCGCTCCCAGCAGCCGTAGCTGCGGGAGGAGGGATCCACGATCGAGCCGTGGGCGCTGGCGGGACTCATGAACAGGGTGAGCAGGCCGACGATCGCGGCCAGCGCGGGTGTTATCACCCGTAAGGTCCAACGGCGGGGGGAGGTGTCTGCATGCATAGTGCGGTCTCCGTCTTCCGGAAGGAATGGGGGTTCCGGCGCATCGTGGGAGCGCTCCCAAGATTACGTGGACTTTACCCGACGACACGTCGCCGAAACAGTCCTCCGGACGGGATTCGCGCGCCCGGCGCGCCCGTTCGCCATCGCCGGTCCCCCTGGCGGCCGTCCGTCCACCTCCGGCCCACCCACCGCTCGGCTCACCCACCGCCAGGCCCACCCCCGCCGCCGACCGGGACAGCCTCGAACCCTCCGGACGCCGGCGGGGAGGGCGGACGCCTCGCCCTCACCCCGAGGGCAACCCTACGTGTGCGGTTCACCGAACCGTCGAATCGTGTTACCGGGAAAGAACACCAGCCCCGTGAATGTCCCTGTCGGACTGATCGGGCGTGTGGTGCGCCACACGCGTCAGTCATCGGAACCGTTGGGCGATCTGCTCGGTTCTTCCGGATTCTCGCGTCCCGGTAGGGGTATTCGATGCACGTAAAAACCAAGATCGCCGGCGGTGCCGCTGCCGCGGTCGCCGCGGCGGCACTCGCCGTTGTCGGCGTCCTCGGCTCTGCCCGGGCCTCCGTGCCGGCGAAGCACACCACGGCCATGTCCGCCGCGGCGGACACCACCTCCCGGTCCGCCGCGGCGCAGGCCGGCGCCGCTCAGCCGCCGGTGCTGACGGCGACGTTGGACAAGACCTTCGACACCTTCGACGCCAACCAGGGTGTCGCCGTCGACAAGGAGCACTTCTACGCCGTCAACAACCGCACCATCACCAAGCACGACAAGGTGACGGGCAAGCCCCTGCTGCAGTTCGTGGGGGACGGCGACGGCCCGATCATCCACATGGACAGCGCGACCGTGGTCGGCGACAAGCTGTACGCGGCGACGTCCAACTACGACACCACGCCCGAGAAGAGCTCCATCGAGGTGTTCGACACCAGGACGATGAAGCACATCGACACCTTCAGCTTCGGCATCTACCGCGGCTCGCTGACCTGGCTCGACCGGCACGAGGGGGCCTGGTACGCGGCCTTCGCCAACTACGACGAGGTCCCCGACGGCGGCACCGAACCGTACGGCGGGACCGACAACACCCAGATCGTCAAGCTGGACGACGACTTCCAGGTCGTGCAGTCCTGGACCGTGCCGCAGGCGATCCTCGACAAGGTCAGGCCGATGAGCAACTCCGGTGGTTCGTGGGGTCCCGACGGGCGGCTCTGGCTCACCGGACACGACTTCGGCGAGGCCTACGTGATGAAGATCCCGTCCGAGGGCTCGGACCTGCAGTGGGTGGCGACCGTCACACTTCCCGACGTGGAGGGCCAGGCCATCGCCTGGGACCGTTCGACCCAGCACCCCGAACTGTGGGCGATCAAACGCTCGGCCAAGCAGGTGCTGACGTTCAAGGCTCCCTACAAGGCGATCAGCGATCCCACCAACCCGCAGTGGAAGGTCGTCGGCCCCGGCCACTTCCAGCAGTGAGCGCGGGCGGCCACGGCCGGTGACCGCCCGCCGAAGCCGAGACGAGGCAGCCCCGCCGTGTGCGCCGGCCGCACGCCGAGCACCCCGGATCGAAAGGTCCGGGGTCTTTTTCGTGCCGGGTCATGTGCCGGCCCCGCACCGGCTACTGGGTGGCCGATGAAATTGCGCACTGATAAGTCGCCGCGCAGAGCCGAAAATCCTCCGGAAGTGTCACATGTCGGGGCTGGCGGGAAATATTCCGGGTTTTCGTCCGGAAGGGGCGGAGCGCGGTGGCGTTCTCGTCGGTGATGCCGGTTCAGGTGTCATCCCCGTCACACTTCCGGCAGGGCACCGTGCGGCACCGCGCGGCACTGCGCGGCACGGCGCGGTGCGCCACGGCAGCCCCGCCGGCCTTCCGGCGGCGCGCCCCGCTCCCTCGGTGTTCGCTGCGAACGGCGGCTCGGGCGCGCACTCCGGAAGGGTGTGCCGGTCGCTTTCCGGTCGCCTCGCCAACTCGTGGAAAAACGCGGGGACTTGATGCCCGAGCGATAAGTGAAAGCATACTTTCCGAAAGTGACGGGCTATTAGTTACTTGCGGTATACCGGCGGGTAGCCGTGACTTCCCGCTGTTGAACATGGAGGGCGTCAATGCGAATGTGAAATTCCTGTGTTAGCGTCCCTCGCCTAGATCAAACAGGCGAGGGAGGAAGGCCCCGTGGGGGAAATGCATCACTTCACTTACGGGTGGTTGACGCCCTTGCTGTCCTTCGCGATGGCGTGCGTCGGCGGGGCGCTCGGACTGCGCTGCACCGTCCGCGCGCTCGCCACGACCGGGACGAGCCGGCGCAACTGGCTCGCGATCGCCTCCGTCGCCATCGGTTCGGGCATCTGGACGATGCACTTCATCGCCATGCTCGGCTTCGGTGTCTCAGGCTCGGCGATCCGCTACAACGTGCCGCTGACCGTGCTGAGCCTGGTCGTCGCGATCCTCGTCGTCGGGGCCGGCGTCTTCACCGCCGGCTACGGGCGGTCGCGGGTCCGCTCGGTCCTGGTGGGCGGCCTGGGCACCGGGCTCGGCGTCGCGGCCATGCACTACATCGGCATGGCCGCGCTGCGGCTGCACGGCGACATCGGGTACGCACCGCTCCTCGTCACCCTGTCCGTGCTGATCGCCGTCGTGGCCGCGACCGCCGCCCTGTGGGCCGCGCTCACGGTGCACGGCACGGCGGGCGCCGTCGGCGCCTCCCTGGTGATGGGCGTCGCCGTCAGCAGCATGCACTACACCGGCATGGCCGCGGTGTCCGTACGGCTGGCACCCGGGCAGGCCGAGCTGCCCGGCGCCACGGCCACCGAGTTCATCTTTCCGCTCGCCGTCCTCCTGGGCTCGTTCCTCTTCCTGACGTCTGCCTTCGTCGCGTTGTCGCCCACCGCCCAGCAGCGCAGGGCGGCCGAGTCGGCCGCGCAGCGCCTGCACGACGTCGAGGCGCACGGCGTCGAGCTCCCCTCCGGCCGACGCTCCCCCCACCCGACCCCCACGTCTCCGCCACCCCACTGAACGAGGAAGTCATGCGTGTACGCCGTGTACGGGCCGAGGGCAGGCACGACGGCGAGGAACCCTCGCCCACCGGCGGCTCGGGACACGTGCCGCGCGCGCCGCGAGCCGCCCGCGGAGTGTCCTGGCCGCTCCTGCCGGGCCGGCTGCGTCCCAGATCCGTCCGGGCGAAGATCGTTTCGCTTCTGATGGTCCCCGTCGTCTCGCTGATGGCGCTGTGGGCCTTCGCCACGGTCACCACGGCCCAGAACGTCTCGGACCTCACCCGGTCGAAGGAGGTCGACGCGACCCTGCTGGCTCCGGTGAGCGACTACGTCACGGCCGTCCAGGCCGAGCGCAGTGCCGCGGCCCGCTACCTCGCACAGCCCGGCCCGGCGCGTCTCGACGCCCTGGACACCCGGGGCAGGAGCACCGAAGCCGCTGCCGGGGCCCTGCGGCGCGGCATCGACGCCAGCAGTACCGACACGGCCGAGCTCAGTCCCGACCTCCCCTCGCGCACCCGCAGCCTGACGGACGCCTCCGGCAGGCTGCCGGCGCTGCGGAAGCTGGTCGCCGCGCGGAAGACGAGCTGGGACGACGCGTACACCGGCTACACCGGCGCGATCGACCTGGGCTTCTCCGTCACCGGCGCGCTGAGCGGCGTCAGCGCCTCCGCCGCGGGGCAGGGGCGGGGGCAGGGGCCTGAGGCCGCCTCGCAGGCGCGCGTCGTGCAGGAGCTCTCCCGCGCGCGGGAGATGATCGCCCGCGAGGACGCCCTCGTCGGCGGCTCCCCGGCAGACGGGCGGATGCCCGCCGACCGCTACCGCGCCTTCGTCGGCGCCGCCCGGTCCCAGCAGACGTTGTTCCAGTCGGCCGTGGACGACCTGAGCCCGTCGGACGAGGCCGCCTACCGCGCCGTACTGCGGGGCCGGCCCTACCACGAACTGCACGCCCAGGAACAGGCGATCGAGGACGCCGGGCCCGGACATGCTGTGAGCAGGGCCGTCACGACGACATGGGACCAGGTCGCGGGTCCCGTCCTCGAGGGTCTGCGGGGGGCCCAGGCGAGGGCGAGCACGGCGGCGGCACAGAAGGCCGACCCGCTCTCGTTCGACGTGCTCGGCCAGCCCGGCGTCGCGGTGATCCTGGGCTTCGTGGGCGTCCTGCTCTCCCTGCTGATCTCGATGCGGATCGGCCGCGGCCTCGTCGACGAGCTGGTCGGCATGCGCAACTCGGCCCTGGAACTGGCGGGCAGCAAGCTCCCCGAGTCGCTGCGCCGGCTGCATGCCGGCGAGGAGGTGGACCTCGACGCCGAAGCGCCGGTGCAGCGGCGCGGCGCGGACGAGATCGGGCAGGTGGGCGCGGCGCTCAACGCCGTCCACCGGGCCGCGCTCCAGGCCGCCGTCGAGCGCGCCGAGGTGCTCGGCGGAATCTCCGACGTGTACGTGAAACTGGCCCGGCGCAGCCAGGTGCTGCTCCACCGGCAACTCGACCTGCTCGACACGATGGAGCGGCGTATCGAGGACCCTGCCGAACTGGAGGACCTCTTCCGGCTCGACCACCTCACGACGCGGATGCGACGCCACGCGGAGAGCCTGATCATCCTCTCCGGGGCCGCGCCCGTGCGCGGCTGGCGCCGGCCCGTGCCGATGCTCGACGTGGTGCGTGCCGCGGTCGCCGAGGTCGAGGACTTCACCCGTGTCGAGGTCCGAGTCCCCGCGGACGTCCGCGTGGCCGGCTCGGCCGTCGCCGACCTCACCCACCTGGTCGCGGAGCTCGTCGAGAACGCGGTCACCTTCTCGCCCCCGCACACCAGGGTGCGGGTACGCGGCGAGGCGGTCGGCGCCGGCCTGGCCCTGGAGATCGAGGACCGTGGGCTAGGCATGGGCCGGGAGGCCCTGGCCCAGGCCAACCGCAAGATCATGGACGCCTCCCAGGTCGACCTGCTCGACACCGACCGGCTGGGCCTGTTCGTGGTCAACCGGCTCGCACACCGCCGCGGTGTCCAGGTCGCGCTGCAACCGTCCGTGTACGGCGGCGTCACGGCCGTCGTTCTCATACCGGAGAACCTGCTGGAGCGTGCGGCGCAGGCGGCGGAGCCGGCGGACCCCGAGCACGCACCAGACCCGGCGACCCAGGAGCTCCCGGCCGTTCCCGGCCGGCGCGGCGGCCGACGGCCGGGAACGGCGGTTC
The DNA here is from genome assembly GCF_057320905.1 of Streptomyces sp. DSM 116793. Taxonomy (NCBI): domain Bacteria; kingdom Bacillati; phylum Actinomycetota; class Actinomycetes; order Kitasatosporales; family Streptomycetaceae; genus Streptomyces; species Streptomyces sp. DSM 116793. The sequence continues at coordinate 8,406,326 of NZ_CM170494.1, forward strand.
AGCGGGGGCTTCCGGCGTCCTCGGAGCCCCTCGGGTCCCCAGAGCCCCTCGGGTCCCCAGAGCCCCTCGGGTCCCCAGAGCCCTCGGGGTCCCCAGAGCCCTCGGAGGCGCCCCGGCCGCCGGCCGCCGCCCCGGCGCGCCGTCTGTCCGGTCCGGGCCCGGGACGGCACGCGGGGGCCTCGGACGACCGCGCGCCCGCCTCGCCGGCACCTCCCGGGCGGGGAGTGCGGGGCGTGCCCGTCCGCCGGCCAGTCGGTTCGTGGCGGCCGAGTGCGCTGCCCGGTCGTGGGCGGGGCGACTCGGCGTGGCCGGGGGGCGGCCCTGCCCGTGAGCCGGGTGGTTCGCAGCGGCCCGGGGTGACACCCCTTGAGACGGCGGAGGGGGCACGGGTGTCGGCCGACCGGTCCCAGACTGGTGCTGGTGCTGGTGCTGGTGCTGGTGCTGGTGCTGGGGCCGGGTTCGGTGCCGGAGCCGCGCCTGCCCGGCCGGATGCCGTACCGCCCCCGGCCGTCGCACCGCCGGCGGATGCCGCGCCGGCCCAGGAGCCCCCGGCACCGGCGCCGGAACGCCCGCCGGGGGAGCCGGCGCCGCTGCCCCGGCGGGTACGGCAGGCGAGCATCGCGCCGCAACTGCGCGACGCGCCGGCCCGCCCGCCGCGCAGTGTCCCGCACATCGCGGATCCCGCGGCCACGGGGCGCTCGCCCGAGCGCGCCCGCGCCACCATGGCCGCCCTCCGCGCCGGCTGGCTGAGCGGTGGCCGGGCGGCCGGGAACGCGGATCGGAACACGGTGGGGGACCGGAACGCGGTGGGCGGCGGGAACGCGGTGGGCGGCGGGAACGCGGTGGGGGACCGGAACACGCTGGGAGGACGACATGCGGCAGGAGACCGGAACACGGTGGGCGACCGACAAGCGGAAGGGCACCAGCACGCGGAAGGAAACCGGCACGCCGAAGGGAACCGGGACGCCGAAGGGAACCGGCCGCCCCCGCCCGCCCGGGGTCCGAGCCACACCGAGACACCGTCACAGGGAGATGAAGCGTGATGTCCGCAACGATGGAGACCTCCGGTGAGCTCAACTGGCTGCTGGACGACCTGGTCTCACGCGTGCCGCAGATCAGACACGCCGTCGTGCTCTCCGGCGACGGCCTGCCCATCGGCGCGTCCGGTGAACTGACCCGGGACGACAGGGAGCGCTTCGCCGCCATCGCCTCCGGCTTCCACAGCCTGGCCAAGGGCGCGGGGCGGCACTTCCAGGCGGGCCGCGTGGTGCAGACCCTGGTCGAGCTGGAGGGCGGGTTCCTCTTCGTCGCCTCGGCCGGGGAGGGGTCCAACCTGTCCGTGTTCACGGACGCCGACGCCGATGTGGGCCTGGTCGCCTACGAGATGGCACGGCTGGTGACGCGAGTGGCCGAGCACCTCGGCGTGCCCTCGCGCACGGATGACGCCGCGCCCTTCCAGGAGTGACGCCGCCGCCATGACCGACGATCCCCGGCAGTGGTTCCGCGACGGAGTGGGGCGGCCCGCACCGTCCCGCCCGCCGGGCCGCCCGCCGTCCACCCCCGAGTGGTTCGACGACGAGGCGGGACCACTGGTACGCCTCTACGCGATGACCGCGGGCCGTGCGCGGCCCACCAGTGAGGCCTTCGACCTCGCCGCGGTCATCCACGCGGCCGAGCCCGGCGCCGGGGCCCCGCTCCCTCCCTCACCCGAACACGCGGCGATCGCCGCGCTGTGCCGGACCGGGCCCCGGACCGTCGCCGACATCGCAGCCGACTCCGATCTGCCGGTCGGCGTGGTGCGGGTGCTCCTCGACGACCTGCTGTCCGCCGGGCACATCCGTGTCAGTCGCCCCGTGGCCCCGGCACAACTCCCCGACGCGGGCCTGCTCAAGGAGGTCATCGATGGACTCCGCGCACTGTGACGACCGCCGTCCCGACGCCCCCGGCTCCTTCCTGTCGCTGAAGATCCTGGTGGCCGGCGGGTTCGGCGTCGGCAAGACCACCCTGGTCGGCGCGGTGAGCGAGATCCGTCCGCTGCGCACCGAGGAGCAGCTCACCGAGGCGAGCCGCTCGGTGGACGACCTCGGCGGCGTCGAGCGCAAGACCACGACGACCGTCGCCATGGACTTCGGACGCATCACCCTCCGCGAGGGCCTGTCGCTCTACCTGTTCGGCACGCCGGGCCAGGACCGGTTCTGGTTCCTGTGGGACGAACTGGCCAACGGCGCGCTGGGGGCCATGGTGCTCGCCGACACCCGGCGCCTGCAGGACTGCTTCCCCGCCGTCGACTACTTCGAGCGCCGCGACATCCCCTTCGTCGTCGCGGTCAACTGCTTCGCCGGCTTCCACACCTACGCCCCTGGGGAGGTACGGGACGCTCTCGACCTCGATCCCGGGACGCCCGTGGTGCTGTGCGACGCCCGCGAGAAGGAGTCCGCCAAGGAGGTACTGATCACCCTCGTCGAGCACGCCGGCCGCGTCTACGCCAAGGGCCTGGAGGGCACGGCCCCTTGACGCCCGGCACGACACGACATCCGCGGGCCCTCCGGGCACCGTGCCGTCCCGCCGCCCTGTCGCGGGGCCGGAGTGGTGGTGTCGGCGGCGCCCCACGCCCCACGGCACGTCAGGAGCGAGGCGCTGCCGCCTGCGGCCGGGAGCTCGTAGGCACGCTCTGCCACCCGACCACGCAGGACACCGGTGAACCCGCTCGGCTCATGCGTCTGCCGAGTGCCGGGGGTTGCAGGTTGAGCCCGCGTGCCGAGCATGACAGGCTCGTGGCACGTGATCGATGATTTCGTGAAGGAGTATCTGCACAGCGATCTGCGAGAGATTCGCACGGTGATGCTCTGGAAGCTCGACGGGCTGAGCGAGTACGACGTCCGCCGCCCCCTGACCTCGACGGGTACGAATCTTCTCGGCCTGGTCAAGCACCTGTCGACCTGGGAGGCCAGGTACTTCGGCGAGGTCTTCGACCGGCCGTTCCCGGAACCTCTGCCCCGGTGGACGACGCCCGGGAACGCGACGCCGACATGTGGGCGACCGAGCACGAGACACGCGAGGAGATCACCGACCGCTACCGTCGCGTGGGGGAGCACGCAGACGCGACGATCAACGCCCTCACCCTCGACTCGCCCGGCCACGTGCCCTGGTGGCCACGGCCCGACGTGAAGCTGTTCCACATCCTGGTCCACATGCTCACCGAGACCAGCCGGCACGCCGGACACGCCGACATCCTGCGCGAACAACTCGACGGCTCGACGGGGACATCGGCCGCGTACGCGATCCCGCAGCGCGACGCGGCCATCTGTTAAGCCCGGCATACGAAGATCGAGCGAGCCGCCGAAGCGGCAGCCGACGCCGCCGGGCTTCGCCCACGACGGTGGCGGCCAGGCGGCGACCAGGAACCGATTGCGTAGTGCAGTTGACTTCACATGACCTGACAGCCGGGTTGAACAGGTGGCCGGCGGACTGCGTATAGGCACGCGGCACCTGGCGAACCAGCTGCTGACCACGTCTGTTTGGAGGAACCTCGCGATGTCCCGCTCGGCCAGAATCCGCCTCACCACCACGCTTGCGGCCGGCGCCGCGGCGGTCGGTCTCGCCGCGCTCGCGTTCGCCGGCCCCGCGCAGGCCGCGACCGCCGCACCGACCACCGGGGCCCGCACCGCGGACTCCACGGTGAGCCTTGGGCAGGCTCACACCCTCGCTGCCGACGAGACGATCAACCTCGGCCTCACCACCCGGGAGGCGCAAGCCGTGCAGCGCTTCCTCGCGGCCCGCTACGGATACACCGGCGCGATCGACGGGCAGTTGGGCACCGACAGCTGGATGGCGCTCCAGCGCGAGCTTCAGAGGTTCGGGTCGTACAGCGGCCCCATCGACGGAATCGTCGATTCCGACACGATAGCGGCGCTGCAGCAGCTCCTCGCGCCGCCCATCGCCGGCTACACCGGCCCGATCGACGGAATCGCCAACCCCGAGACCGAGGCCGCGTTCGCGCGTTACGCCGACACACTCATCGAGGAAGACGGCTTGTGATATCTGGTCGGGCTGTCGCGGGGGCCCACCCCGCGACAGCCCGACCGGGGCGCGGGTTCCAGCGCGTGCGACGGGGCGGCGCCCTTCTGATGTCGGTCGATCGCCGCTGTCCATGCTCTCGTCACCGGGTCGAGCACCCCGCGGACCGACCTGGGCCGCCAGCCGCACGGACGCCCTCGCTCAGCACCGTCATCACCGAGGTCCGCACCGCGGGAGGCACCGCCGACGCCGTCACCCTGGACCTCGCCGACCATGCGGGCATCCGCGGCGGCCGAACGCGTCGAGAACCGCACGGCCGGCTCGACGGTGCCTTCACCAACGGCGCGGTGATCCAGCGGCCCGGCCCGCTCGACACCACGAGCGACGAGGACGTCAGGACATCGACGAGCAGTTCGCCGTGAACGCCGCTCGCACTGAACCGCCGTGACCGCCGTGACCGCCGTGACCGCCGTGACGGCCGAGGCCGCCGAGGCCGCACTCATGCGACGGAACGGTGGCGGGGCGGTCGTCAACACCTCGAACACCGGTAGCCGCCGCGCGAACCCCGCCCTCCCCGCATAGGGCATACGGCATACGGCATACGGCGCGCTGAAGCGCACGCTCAAGGGCGTCAGCCGGGTCACGGCCGTGGACGGCCCGTTTCTCGCGGGTGACGCAGTCATCAGCTCCGCACCTCGCGATCGGGCTCGGAGACGTCACTCCAGCTCGACAGAGCCACCTCCACGGCATGGACGAGGCGGTCGAAGCTGCGGTCGACGCTGGCGCGGAGAGCGAAACCACCGCCGGCCTCCAAGGAGACGAATCCGTGCAGGGCGGCCCGAAAGGCCCGGATGGCGTCGATGGCGTCATCGCCGTCGAGGCCGTAGCCGTCTATCACCGCCGCCACCACTTCGAGAGTCCGGGCGCTGACTTCTTCGTCCTCGGCGTTACCGGGGACCGGGGCCCGCTGAGCCGCCTCGTAGCGGCCCGGATGGGCCAGCGCCCAGGCGCGGTAGGCGTGTGCCATGGCGATCAGCGCATCGTCGCGAGCCCGGCCCGTGGCGGCCCTGCCCCACACCTCCGCCAGCTCGGCCTTCGCCTGTACGGCGAGGCGCTGCTGGAGGGAGTCGAGGCTGTCGATGTGCTTGTACAACGACGGCTGGCGCACCCCGAGGCGGGCGGCGAGGGCGGCCAGGGTGAGCCGGTTGAGCCCCACCTCGTCGGCCAGCTTCGCAGCTTCGGTGACCACCCGTTCCGTGTTCAGGCCGGCCCTAGGCACGGGCGGCCTCCGAGTCGAGGAAACGCAGCATGAGGGATACCACCAGGTCGGGGAAGTGATCGTGCGGGTAGTGTCCGGCGCCCTCGATCATCTCAAGGCGGCCGAGGCCGGACGGCAGGGCGTCCACGATCGCCGAGCCCTCGGCGTGCGGGTCCGCCCAGTCGGGATCGAGCGTGCCCATCACGACCAGGACCGGGCAGCGGACGCTGCCGAGCTGCGCCCCGGCGTCGGTCGGGGCGCTGCGGCCCATGCCCTGCAGGGCCTTCATCCGCCCGGGCTCGCGCAGCGTGGAGTCGATGCGGTCGAGCCGCTCGGCCCAGACGGCCGGTTTCACACCGGGGTAGGCAACGTCGAGGTACGAGCGCCAGAGCCGCACGCTGCCGAACACCCCCGCGCCGAGCAACCGCGGCATGCCCCGCCGGATGCGCTTCACCCGCAGGTCGCCGAGGTGTACCGACTGTCTGCGGGTGAAGGGCGCCACCTCGACGACGGCGGTGATCAGCGAGGGGGCCTGCGCCGCGGCGATGGTGGCGGCGCCCCCCGAGACCGAGTGGCCGACGAGCACGGCCGGGCCGCCCAGGTGGCGGATCACCGCGAGCAGGTCACCGGCGATGGCGGTGCGGCTCCAGGCCGGCCAGTCCACGCTGGACTCGCCGCAGCCGCGCAGATCGACCGCGGCGACCCGATAACCCGCCGCCACCAGCGGTGGGATCACGGCACGGTACGCGGCGCGGCTGTCGCCCATGCCGTGCGCGAGAACGATCAGCGGGCCGGACCCCGCCACCTCGTAAGCGATCGTGCCGCCGTCGACGGCGAGGTGCTCGGCCATGACATCCTCCGGGTCCAGGTGGTTAGTGCTACTAGCCATAAAGCTATTGGCTATAGCTAGCTCCGTCAAGGCCGCCTATCCCGGCAGGGACGGGCGAGCGGCGAAGCACCGTGAGAGGGGCGCGGACGGTGCGGCGGAAGAGGACCGGCCGGCCCCTCGGCTGAGAGCGATCGCCGGCTGCGTCGCCGTTCCGTCCCGTACCGCATACCGGAACCCCCGCTTGTTCCCCCGCGCAGCCGGTGTCAGCGTCTGGCGCTGGATCGGTCGTGTGGGCGGCCGGCCGGAAGTCGCCGTGGGACGAGCGATATGGGAGGAGGCGTCATGAGCCGTGGGGTTGCTCGGGGGACGTGGAGGACGGTGCGTTCCGGTGTGTCGCACAAGTGGCGGGTGGTCGGGGCCGGGGTGGTGGGCGTGGGGCTGCTGGCCTCGGGGTGTGCGGACCCGGGCGGTGGGAGCGGGGCCGCGGGGAGCGGCGGGGGCGGTACGGCGACGCTGACGTACCTCAACACGCTGCCGATCGAGACCCTCACCTACGCGCCCGAGCTGGTCGCCGACACCAAGGGATTCTTCGCCGCGCAGCACCTCAAGGTCGACTTCCAGTTCGTCAACGGCACGCCGCCCGCCATCGCCGCCGTGATGTCCGGCAGGGGCCAGCTCACCCGGGCCGGAGACGCCGACATCATCAAGAGCATCGTCACCAAGGGCGCGAGGATCACCAACGTGGGCACCGTGCAGAAGGGCGGTGCCACCATCCGGATCGTCTCGGACACCTCGAACGCCGTACGCAAGCCCGCCGACCTGCGCGGCAAGACCATCGGCGAGTCCGCGCTCGGCGGCACCACGGAGGGCCTGCTCACCCTCCTGCTGTCCTCGGCCGGCATGAAGCTCTCCGATGTGCACCAGCAGGTGGTGCCGTTGAGCGCGGGCACCTTCAGCCTGGTCCAGAAGGGCCGGCTCGACGGGTTCATGCCCTCGCTGGACACCGCCACCGAACTCGGGGCCGGCCACAAGGACGCCGTCACCTTCGACCTGTCCAAGTACATCGCCGCCGGCTCGCAGGCGTACATCACCTCGCCCGCGCAGGCCGGCGATCCGAAGAAGCGCGACGCCATCCACCGCTACCTGCGGGCCATCAGGTCGGCCATCCGGTTCATCGTCGCCGACCGCAAGGACGGCTACGCCAAGACGATGAAGGCGATCGGTACGAAGTACCACGTACCGGCCTTCGACCATCCCGAGGTCGCGAAGGCCTCCCTGGACGGCTACGTGGCCTCCTGGACCCACGGCGGGGTCGACAGCGCCGTACAGACCGACCACAAGCGCTGGAAGACCGTCTACGGCGAGATGGTCAAGGCGGGCATGGTGCCGGGTGGCAAGGACCCGGAGCAGTGGCTGGACGACCGGATGTCCCCGGCGTCCTGACGACGGATGCCGGGAGGGCTCACCGCATGCGCATCACCGCACTGGACAGCCTGCACTGCGGTGCGGGCACCCGTACCTGGTCGTTCCTCAAGCTGACCACCGACACCGGGGTCACCGGATGGGCCGAGTACAGCGACAGCGAGCTGGGCAGCGTGGCGCTGTCCGGCGTGATCGAGCGCCTGGGCCGCCGGGTGATCGGGCACGACCCGCGGCGCGTCGGGCTGCTGGAGGCCACGCTCCGGGCCCGGCTGCGCGAGGCCGCCGGCGGCCTCGCGCAGCGCGCCGTCGCCGCCGTCGTGAACGCCGCGCTGGACGCCAAGGCACGCGACCTCGACGTCCCGGTGTACGAGCTGTTCGGCGGCGCCGTCCGGGACACCGTCCCGCTGTACTGGTCGCACTGCGGCCTCGGCCGGATCCGGATGTCGGAGGCGCTCGGCACGCCGGCGCTGCGGGACCTGGACGACGTACGCGCGCTGGGCGCCGAGGTGCGCGAGCGCGGCTACCGCGCGCTGAAGACCAACCTGCTCGTCGCGGGTTCCGACGGGGTGCGGCTGTGGCTGCCGGCCTGGGGCGGCGCCGGGTTTCCGGAGCTGGAGCCGGAGCCCGAGCTGCTGGCGGGTGCCGCGGACGTGCTGCGCGCCTTCGCCGAGGGCGCCGGGCCCGGCGTGCGGATCATGCTCGACGTCAACTTCAACATCAAGGGCCCGGCGATCGGCCGCCTGGCCAGGGCCCTCGCACCGCTCGGCGTGGACTGGCTGGAGGTCGACAGCCACGATCCCGGGCCGCTGCTCGCGGCCCGCGGCGGCGGGGTGCGCATCGCCTCCTGCGAGTCGGTGCACACGGCACGCGCGTACCGGCCCTTCCTCGACGCGCGCGCGGTGGACGTACCCATCGTCGACGTGGCGTGGAACGGTATGCCGGAGGCCGTCCGGGTCGCCGCGCTGGCCGACACGTACGACCTGAACATCGCCCCGCACAACTGCGCCGGGCACCTCTACACCTTCATGAGCGCCCACCTCGCCGCGGCCACCACCAACCTCTCGGTGCTGGAGTACGACGTGGACGGCGTGCCCTGGCGGGACGAGGTGTTCACCCGCGCTCCCGAGATCGCCGACGGCAGGATGACGGTGCCGGACGGCCCCGGCTGGGGCTGCGAGCCGGACGAGGAGGCGATCCGCGCACATCCACCCACCACCGTCTGAGCCCGGCGAACCACCGTCCCGTGCGCCCCGGGGCCGCCGGGCTCCGCCCGGCACCGTCCGGGCCCCACCGCGGCCCGTGCGGCCGTCCGCGGCTCCACCGCGGCCCGTGCGGCCGTCCGCGGCTCCACCGCCCCCGTCACCCCGAGGAGTCCTCATGCCCGCCGTCCCGTCCTGTGTGCCGCCGATCACCTCGCTCGACGCCCGGCTGGTCAGCTACCGCTTCCCGGTGCCGCCCGAGCCGCTGGCCGTGGGGAGCGCCGAGCGCCGGGACGTGGTGCTGGTGAGGGTGCGGTGTGCGGACGGGACGGTGGGGTACGGGGAGGCGTTCCACGGGCATGCGGGCAGCGCCGTCGCCGAGATCGTCAACACCACCCTGCAGGACGTCGTGGTCGGCCGGGCGCCGTACGAGACGCGGGACGTGGGCGCGGAGACCTTCCACCGGTTCGTGTACGCGGCCGGGATGTCCAGCGGGTTCCTGCTCGCGCTCAGCGGTGTGGACCTCGCGATGTGGGACGCCTGGGGCAAGGTCTGCGGGCAGCCGGTGCACCGGCTGCTGGGCGGTTCGCTCACCGAGGCGGACGTCTACGGCGGTGGGTTCACGCTCGGCTTCCAGCCGCCGGGGCGGCTGGCGGACGAGGTGCGGCGGATGCGGGAGACCTTCGGCCTCGACGCGGTCAAGCTGCGCGTCGGCCAGGCCCCCGGCGCCGACCTGGACCGGGTGCGGCACGTGCGGGAGGCGTTCGGGGACGGCCTGGGGATCATGGTGGACGCGAACCTGGGCCACCGCTACGACCTGGCGCGGATCGCCGGGGCGCTGGGCGAGCTGGGCGTGGGCTGGCTGGAGGAGCCGTACCCGCCGCAGCAGCCGGCCCGGTTCGCGGCGCTGCGGGCGCGCGGCCTCGTGCCGCTGGCCGGCGGGGAGAACCTGGGCGGCGCGGCGGAGTTCGCGGACTGGATCGGCCGGGGCGCCCTGGACGTCGTCCAGCCGGACGTCAGCCGGGTCGGCGGGATCACCGAGGCGGTGCGGATCGGGGCGCTGGCGCGCGCCGCGGGGCTGCGCTTCGCGCCGCACATCTCGCACAGCTGCCTCAACCACGCCGCCACGCTGCACGTGATCTCCGCCGTCGGCGACGGCACCTTCGAGGCGGACGGCAGTGCGGTGAACCCGTTCCGCGACGGAGTGTTCTCCAGCGGCATCACGTTCTCGGCCGGCCGGGTGCGGCTGCCCAACGCGCCGGGGCTGGGCGTGAGGGTGGACGAGGCGGCACTGGCCTCGTACCCGGGCGAGACGGGGTCGCCGTTCCCGCGCGTGTGGTGAGGGCCCACCCTCGGCCAGGCGGTCACCGGACGGTCGACACGCCGACGGACCGTCGAGACGCCCCACAGGGCCCGGGACGCCACGGAGATCCATCAGAAGCCCCCTAGGCGGCCGCCCGGTCCGCCGTCCGTAACGCGCCGAGCTGCCGCGACAGCGACAGCGACGCGGTGAGCACCGCGGGGGCGAGATGCCGGGCGGAGCGGAGGCTCTCCAGGCCCGTGACGGAGACCGCGGCGACCGCCTCGCCGCTGCCCGCGAACAGCGGCGCGGCCACACAGTGCAGGCCGATGTGGGATTCCTGCAGGTCATAGGCGATGCGCCGCTTGCGGACCGTGCCGAGCTCGCTGCGCAGCACCCCGGGGTCCACATTGGTCTTGACGGTGCGCCGCCGCAGGCCGGCCGCGATGACCTCGTCGACCAGCTCCGGCGGGGCGAAGGCGAGCATCGCCTTGCCGAGCGCCGTGCAGTGCAGCGGCAGCCGCCCGCCCGCGCGGGAGTGCGGCACCGGCACGTCAGGGGCGAAGAGCTTCTCGACGTAGACGATGTCCATGCCGTCCCGGACCGCGAGGTTCACGGTCCTGCGCGTGGTCACGTAGAGGTCTTCCAGGTACGGCAGGGCGATGTCGCGCAGGTTGCGCGCGGACGGCACGAGGTGCCCCAGCTCGAACAGCCGCATGCCCAGGCGCAGGCCCCCGGGTGTGCGCTCCAGGGCGCGCCACTTCACGAGGTCACCGACCAGGCGGTGGGCGGTCGACTTCGGCAGGCCTGCCTTGGCCGCGAGCTCGGTCAGGGTGAGTTCGCCGTCGCCCTTGTCGAACGCGTCGAGAAGGGTGAGGGCCCTGCTGAGGGACGAGGTTGGGTTCCGCATATCGGAATGCACCCTTCCACGACATCGGTCCGCTGACCAGGGTTGCGTCCGACGAAGACGAAGCAGTGGAGAACGCCAAAGGAGGCGGATCATGACTGCGCTGAAACGGGCAGCGAGCCCCAGAAGGTGCTGCGTCGCCCTCGGCGCGGCGGCGACGCTGGCGCTGACGGCCTGCGGTGGGCCGGCGAGTGACGCCGCCGCCGGCAGCGCCGGGGGCCTGGACACCGTCACCTTCCTGACGAATGTGCCGACCGCGGGCCTGACCTGGGCCCCGGAGCTGGTCGCCGACACCTGCGGGCAGTTCGCGAAGCAGCACTTGAAGGTGAAGTTCCAGTACATCAACGGCGCCCCGGCCGGGGTGCAGGCCGTGCTCGCCGGCTCCGCGCTGCTGGTGCGGCCCGGCGACACGGACACCATGCAGTCCATCGCGACCGGTGCGCCGATCGTGAACGTGGGCGCGGTGCAGAAGGGCGGCGCCACCCTGCGCATCGTCTCCGACAGGCACCACCCGCTCAGCACCCCGGCGTCCCTCAAGGGCAAGACCATGGGCGTCGGCTCCACGGGCGGCTCCACGAAGGTCATGCTCGACCTGATGCTGGCCACCGCCCACCTCAAGCCGGACGCGCTCACGCGCCAGGTGGTGGGCCTCACGCCGGGCGTCTTCAACCTGGTGCGCAGCGGCAAGCTGGACGGCTACGTGGTCTCGCTCGACACCGCGTACACGCTGCAGAAGCAGCAGAAGGACGTGGTGGTGACCGACCCCGCGGACTTCATCACGGCGGGCTCGAACAACTACGTCACCTCTGCCAGGCAGCTGAAGGACCCGGCCAAGGCGGCCCGGATCCACCGGTTCGAGGCGGCGATCCAGGCCTCCATGCGGTTCATCATCGCCGACCGTGCCGACGACTACGCCAAGACCAAGAAGTGCATCGCGTCCAAGTACGACGTGGCCAGCCTCAGGGACGACGAGGTGGCCCGCCGCTCCCTGGACACCTACGTCCGGGCCTGGACCACGGGCGGAGCGGACAAACTGCTCCAGACCGACCCGAAGGCCTGGCAGAAGGCCTACGACGAGCTGACCGCGGCCGGCCTGATCAAGAAGGGCCTCAAGCCGGCCGAGTGGTACACGAACGCACAGGTCCCGAAGGGGGCCGGCGCGTCGGGGAGCGCCCCGAAGGCCGCCGCGCCGCGCTCCGTGCCGACCGGGAAGGGGCAGTGACCATGGCGGGCGAGGGCATGCTGGCCAAGGGGCCGGGCGCCGGTGCCACCGGCGCGGCGCACCGTGCGCCGGACGGAGCCGCGAACGGTGCGCCGGACGGAGCCGCGAGCGGCGCGCCGGACGGAGCCGGGGACGCCACGGGCGAGGGCCTGCTGCTGTCCGGGGTGAACAAGGTCTACCAGGCGAGGCGCGGCGAGGTCACCGCGCTCAGCGATGTGAACCTGCACATCAGGCGCCGTGAGTTCATCTCGCTGGTGGGCCGCTCCGGCTGCGGCAAGACCACCCTGCTGCGGATCCTCGCCGGTCTGGAAGCACCCACCTCCGGCACCGTGCAGGCCGACGGCCTCAACGTGTGGAACGGTGCGCGGCGGGGCGGCGAGGCGCTGGCGAAGTTCGGCGTGGTCTTCCAGGAGGCCAACCTCTTCCCCTGGTACACGGTGCAGGAGAACGTGGTGCTGCCGCTGAAGCTGCGCGGTGTCGGCAAGGCCGAGCGGCGCGCGGAGGCGGAGCGGCTGTGCGCGCTGGTGGGCCTCGGCGGCTTCGAGAACGCCTACCCGCGTGAGCTCTCCGGCGGCATGCGGCAGCGCGCCGCCATCGCCCGGGCGCTCAGCTACCAGCCGAGCGTGCTGCTGATGGACGAGCCGTTCGGCGCTCTGGACGCGCTGACCAGGGACAAGATGAACCTGGAGCTCCAGTCCATCCACGCCGCCTCCGGCGCGACGATCGTCTTCGTCACGCACTCCATCTCCGAAGCGGTCTTCCTGGCCGACCGCGTGGTGCTGCTGACGCCGCGCCCCGGCCGGATCCGCTCCGTCACCCCGGTCGCCTTCGAGCGGCCCCGGTCCCTGGACACCCAGAGCAACGGTGACTTCCAGCAGGTCGTACGGGCGCTCAGGCACGAATTGGACGAGGAGTCATGAGCAAAGCGGGTGAAGGCCAGTCCAGGACGCTGCCCTGGGTGTCCTCTGTGATCATCCTGGCGATCCTGCTGGGTGCCTGGCAGTTCGCGGTGTCGGTCATGAAGGTCTCGCCCTTCATCATCCCCTCGCCGCACTCCGTGTGGACGTCGTTGAGCGCGATGCTCGGCTTCGGTTCGGGCGGCTCCGGGGCAGGCGGCGGGTCGGCGTGGAGCGACGTCCGCACCACACTGGTCGAGGTCGTGGTGGGCTTCGTGATCGCGCTGGTGCTCGGGATCGCGGTGGGCGCGGTGCTGGGCCGGGTGCGCTGGCTGGAGCGGGCGTTGCAGCCGACGCTGGTGGCGTTCCAGGTGGTGCCCAAGGTGGCGTTCGTGCCGATCATGGTGATCTGGTTCGGCTTCGGGATGAACTCGAAGATCATCATCGCGGCGATCCTCGCCTTCTTCCCGATCATGCTGAACGTCCTGCTGGGCGTCCGCTCGGTGGACACCGGCCACCGGGACGTGATGCGCAGCCTCGGCGCCACCAGGTGGGCGACGTTCAAGAGCCTGGAGCTGCCGAGCATGCTGCCGTACGTCTTCGCCGGGGCCGAGGTCGCCATCGTGTTCTCGGTGATCGGGGCCATCGTCGGCGAGTACCTGGGCGGCAGCACCGGGCTCGGCTACCGCGTGGTGTCCAGCCTGAACGCGCTGGACGCGCCGGGGCTCTTCGCGGTGATCATCCTGCTCGCGGTGATCGGCTCGCTGCTGTTCGCCGTGGTCAGCTCGCTGAAACGGTTCCTGATCCCCTGGCACGACTCGGTCTCCGGGAACTGATGCGCGGCCATGGTTCTCGTCGACACCGCCCGCCTGCGGGCCACCCTGCACACCATCCTGACCGCCCACGGAGTCCCCGAGGACGCCGCCGACCTCCAGGCCGACCTGCTGATCGCCGCCGAACTGCGCGGCCACCCCTCACACGGCGTGCTGCGGCTGCGCCGCATCGTCGAGCGCATCCGCGGCGGGATCGCCGACCCGAAGGCCCGCGGCCGGCACCACTGGAGCGGCAGCGCGCTGCTCGACGTGGACGGTGAGCAGGGGCTCGGCCCGGTGGTGGCGGTCCAGGCGCTCGGCGCCGTACAGGAGCGGGCCAGGACCAGCGGCGTGGCCGCCACCGTGATCCGCAACAACAACCACCTCGGGATGCTCGGCTGGTACGTGGAGCGGGTCGCGCGGGACGGCCAGATCGCCCTCGCCACCTGCACCAGCGAGGCCCTGGTACACCCGTGGGGCGGGCGCCGCGCCCTGATCGGCACCAACCCGATCGCCATCGGCGTGCCCACCGGCGACGAGCCGCTGGTCTTCGACATGGCCACCGGCGTGGTCTCCATGGGCAAGATCCACGACTACGCCTACCGGGGCCTGGAGCTGGAAGAGGGCTGGGCCCTGGACGCGGACGGGGAACCCACCACCGACCCGCGCCGCGCGGCGCTCGGCGCCATCGCCCCGTTCGGTGAGTCGAAGGGCTACGCCCTCGGCCTGTCGCTGGAGGCGCTGGTGGCGGCGCTGACCGGCTCCGCGACCGGCACCGGGGTGCGCGGCACGCTCGACTCCGAGCTGCCGAGCTCGAAGGGCGACGTGTTCATCGTCTTCGACGAGCCGCGGCCACAGGCGGCGGAGGCGATCGGCCGGTACCTCCAACTGGTCCGCGACTCCGAGCCCGCGGCGGGCCACGGCCCGGTGCGGGTGCCCGGCGACCGGGCCCGGCTGCGGCGCGCGGCGGCCCAGGCAGACGGCATCGAGGTCACCGAGGAGGTCTGGCAGGACCTCACCGACCTGGCGGTCCCGGGGGCTCCGGGGGCCCCGGGGGTCCCGGCGGCGGGCGGCACTCTCCCGGCGACAGCGAAGAAGAGGGAGCATTCATGACGGACGCACCCCCGACGGCCCCCGCCCCGCGCGGCGCGCCGGCGGACACCACCCCCGCCGCCGACGGCTACGGCCTGCTGCGCGGCCCCCGGCAGATCGTCTTCGGCGCGGGCCAGCGGCACGGCCTCGGCCCCGCGGTGGCCGGGCTCGGCAGCAGGGCGCTGGTCTGCACCGACCGCAGGATGGCCGGGCAGGACGAGTTCCGGACGCTGCTCGACGGGCTGCGCCGCGCGGTGCCGTTCGTCGAGGTCTACGACGACGTGCAGCCCGAGCTGCCGGTGGCGGGCCTCGTCGACTGTGTGGCCCGGGTCGCGGGCCACCGCGTGGACGTGATCGTCGGCATCGGCGGCGGCAGCTGCATCGATCACGCCAAGGTGGTCTCCCTGCTGCTGGTGCACGGCGGGCGGCCGGCCGACTACTACGGCGAGTTCGCCGTGCCGGGACCCGCGCTGCCGGTGGTGGCGGTGCCGACCACGGCGGGCACCGGCTCGGAGGCGACCGCGGTGGCGGTGCTCGCCGACCCCGAGCGGGCCACCAAGGTCGGCATCTCCAGCCCGTACCTGATCCCGGACACCGCGATCGTCGACCCGGAGCTGAGCCGCAGCTGCCCGCCGGGTCTCACCGCGCACACCGCCGCGGACGCGCTGACGCACTGCGTCGAGTCCTTCACCGCGATCCGCAGGACCCCGGAGCCGGGGCTGGCGCGTGAGCGCGTGTTCGTCGGCAAGTCCCTGCTCACCGACAGCTACGCCCTGGCCGGCACCGAGCTGATCGGCCGCAGCATCGTGGCGGCCGTGCGCGACGGCGCCGACGCGGCGGCCCGGCACGACCTCCAGCTCGGCGCGCTCTACGGCGGCCTGGCGCTGAGCACCGCGGGAACGGCCGCCGCACACGCCCTTCAGTACCCGATCGGCGCGCTCACCCACACCCCGCACGGCGTCGGCGTGGGCGCCCTGCTGCCGTATGTGATGGCCTACAACCTGCCGGCCAGGACCCCGGAGTTCGCGCAGCTCGCCGCGGCCCTCGGCTGCCCCGGCGACGAGGGCGGCCCGGGTGGCGGCGACGGCGGCCCGGACGTATGGGACGGCGGCTCGGGCGTACGGGACGGCGGCTCGGGCGTACGGGACGGCGGCTCGGGCGGCGGTGACCTGGCGCGGGCCCGGGCCGCCGTCGAGCGGGTCGCCGAACTGCTCGGCGCGGTCGGCATCCCCCGCACCCTGGACGGCCTCGGCCTGACCGCGGGCCAGCTCGCCACCGTGGCCGAGCAGGGCATGAACGCCGGGCGCCTGGTGCAGAACAACCCGCGCCCGCTGGACGCCGGCCGGCTGAGGCTCATCGTCGACGCCGCGTTCGAGGGCGACCTCGACGGGCTGCTGCGCACGGCGGTGGACGAGGCGGCGAGCGCACCGGCCGCCGGACGGCGCCCGGCCGGGGAGCGGACACGGACACGGACCGGTACGGAGAGGAAGCGGTGAAGACGGTGACGGAAGAACTGAGGACCCGGCTGTTCATCGGCGGTGAGTGGCGGACCGCGGAAGACGGCCGCACGTTCGAGGTGCTCGACCCCTCGACCGAGAAGCCGATCGCCCGGGTCGAGGACGCCGGGCCCGCCGACGCGCTCGCGGCGGTGGAGGCGGCGCACCGCGCCCAGCCCGCCTGGGCCGCGCTCGCACCCCGGGAGCGCGCCGAGATCCTGCACGGCTGCTACGAGGTGATGACCGAGCGCGCCGAGGAACTGGCGGCGCTGATCTCGCTGGAGAACGGCAAGGCGCTGGCGGACGCGCGGGGCGAGGTGAGTTACGCGGCGGAGTTCTTCCGCTGGTACTCCGAGGAGGCCGTCCGGGTCGTCGGAGAGCTGTCCGTCGCACCCGGCGGCGCCAACCGGATCATGGTGCAGCACCAGCCCGTCGGCGTCGCGGTGCTGGTGACGCCGTGGAACTTCCCGGCCGCCATGGCCACCCGCAAGATCGCCCCGGCGCTGGCCGCCGGCTGCTCGGTGGTCCTCAAGCCCGCCGCGCAGACCCCGCTGACCGCCTACGCCGTCGCCGACATCCTGCACGAGGTCGGGGTGCCCGCGGGCGTGGTCAACGTGCTGACCACCGGCGAACCCGCTCCCGTGGTCTCCGCGATGCTGCACGACCCGCGGGTGCGCGCGCTGTCCTTCACCGGCTCCACGGCGGTCGGCCGACTGCTGCTGCGCGAGGCGGCCGACCAGGTCCTCAGGTGCTCGATGGAGCTGGGCGGCAACGCCCCGTTCATCGTCTTCGACGACGCCGACCTCGATGACGCGCTGGACGGCGTGATGATCGCCAAGATGCGCAACGGCGGCCAGGCCTGCACCGCCGCGAACCGCATCTACGTGCAGCATGGCGTCCGGGAGGCGTTCGTACGCGGGCTCGCCGAGCGGATGGGCGCGCTGGTGCTGGGGCCGGGGACGGAACCCGGGACGCAGTGCGGTCCGCTGGTCGACGAGGCCGGTGTGCGCAAGGTCGAGCGGCTGGTGACGGATGCCGTGGCGGCCGGCGCCTCGGTGGTGGTCGGCGGTGAGCGGCCGCGGCGGGCCGGCTACTTCTACCCGCCGACCGTGCTCGACGGTGTCCCGCCGGCGGCCGCGATGGCCCGCGAGGAGGTGTTCGGACCGGTCGCCGGAGTCATCCCGTTCGGCA
Source organism: Streptomyces sp. DSM 116793 (assembly GCF_057320905.1). NCBI lineage: Bacteria > Bacillati > Actinomycetota > Actinomycetes > Kitasatosporales > Streptomycetaceae > Streptomyces > Streptomyces sp. DSM 116793. The sequence goes on from NZ_CM170494.1 coordinate 8,423,967, forward strand.
CCGAGGACGAGGTGGTCGCCGCCGCCAACGACACCGAGCACGGCCTCTCCGCCTACGTCTACACCCGCGACCTTGCCCGCGGTCTGGCCGTCGCGGAGCGCCTGGAGAGCGGCATGGTGGCGGTCAACCGCGGCCTGGTCTCGGACCCCGCGGCACCGTTCGGCGGGGTCAAGCAGAGCGGCCTGGGCCGCGAGGGCGGCGGCGAGGGCCTCAGGGAGTTCACCGAGCAGAAGTACGTGGCGGTGGCGTGGTGAGGGCGCGCGTACGGGGCGGTGGCGCGGCGCAGGCCGGGCTGCCGGGCGGTGGCGCCGTACCGGCCGCGCTGCCGGCCGGGTACGCGGTGGTGTCAGGAGTGCCGGGCGGTGGCGTAGTGCGCCGGGAGGAGCTGTGATGCGGGACGACCTGACCATCCGCCGGGTGGTGGCGCGCGAGCTGGAGTGGACCATGCCGGACCTGGCGCCGGACCGCACCGGCCTCAACCACGCCTACCGGCCCGGCGCCCGGTCCACCAACACCGGCTACGTGGTGACCGTGGAGACCGCCGGCGGCATCACCGGCGAGTACTCCTGGTCGCAGGGCGGCAAGGGCGTGTCCACCGCGCAGATCGCCATGGTGGCCCGCTATCTGATCGGCAGGAACGCGCTGCACCGCGAGCGGATCTGGAACGACCTCAAGCGCGCCCTGCGCAAGCAGGACCGCTTCGGCATGGGGCCGCTCGACATCGCGCTGTGGGACATCGCGGGCAAGAGCCTCGGCGCCCCCGTGCACGAACTGCTCGGCACCTACCGCACGGCCCTGCCCGCGTACGCCTCCACGCACTTCGGCGACGAGCACGGCGGCCTGGACAGCCCGGCGGCCTTCGCGGACTTCGCCGTGCGCTGCAAGGAACTGGGCTATCCCGGCTTCAAGATCCACGGTTGGGGAGGCGGGCCGATCGCCCGCGAGGTGGCGGCGGTGCTCGCCACCCGGGCCGCGGTCGGCCCCGCCATGGACCTGATGATCGACCCGGCCTGCGAGTACGAGACCTTCGCCGACGCGCTCAAGGTCGGCAGGGCCTGCGACGAGGCGGGCTACTTCTGGTACGAGGACCCGTACCGCGACGGCGGCGTCTCGTCCTTCGCGCACCGCAAGCTCCGCCAGCTGATCAGGACCCCGCTGCTGCTCGGCGAGCACGTGCGCGGCCTGGAGGCGCACGTCGACCAGATCCTCGCCGAGGGCACCGACTTCGTCCGGGCCGACCCGGACTACGACGGCGGCATCACGGGCGTCATGAAGATCGCGCACGCCGCGGAGGGCCTCGGCCTGGACGTGGAGATCCACGCCGCGGGCCCGGCGCAGCGGCACTGCATGGCGGCCATCCGCAACACCAACTACTACGAACTCGCCCTGGTCGGCCCCAAGCTCGACCCGAAGAGCAGGCACTACCACGCCTACGCGGACGGCTACGCCGACGACCTCACCTCCGTCGACGCCGACGGCCGCGTCCACGTACCGGAAGGACCCGGACTCGGTGTGACGCTGAACTGGGAGTGGATCCGGCGCAGTGAGACGGGGGCGGCGGTGTACGAGTAGGGGCCGCTCCCCGGCTCCGCGGGGTTCCCGTTTCGTCCGGGCCGCGCACGGCGCCGCCACACGGCCCGGGGCGCGCTCGCCGGTGGGCGCGGGACCCTTGGGCCGGGCCGGGCCGGGGCGGGCCGGCCCCCGACGGACAGGTCGCGCCCACCGGCCCGTCACGCTTCCGTGCGCCCGTGGCCGCCTTGCCTTCACCACGGGACGGGCCGTGCCGGGTGGCCCACCACATGGCGTCAAGCCTGGTCAGAGCGGGGCCCCGAAGTTGGATCGACCGAGGTGGGACATCCCGGGGAGGACTGCCGCCCGACGCGGGTGCGGGACGCCGTCAGGGGCGGCTGGTGCGCAGGAAGTCGCCGATGAGGGTGGCCCATTCGCCTGGCTGCTCGATGAAGGGGAGATGACCGCTTGCGATCTCGGCGTACCGCGCCCCGGGGATGGCATCGGCGAGCTGCCGGTGGTGGTGCGGGGTGACGAGCTGGTCGAGCGTGGTGGAGATGACGAGGGCCGGAACGGCGAGCGCGGCGAGGTCAGCCCGGACGTCGGTGCGCTCGATGAGCAGGTCGAGGTGGTCCGGCGTGCCGGGCGGGATGGTGGCCGCAGTCGTCTTGAGAGCGGTGTCGAGGTCCTCCTGGGTGATGACGTCCAGGGTCGGGGCGCTGAGGCCGATCAGGGACAGGTAGCCGGCCAGGTGTTCCAGGTCGCCGGCGCGCAGCAGGTCGCGCCAGAGTCGGGCGGCGAGCAGGAAGCGCGGGCTGGGGTGGGCGAAGCCCGCGGTGAGGACCAGTGCGGTGACGCGGTCCCGGTGGCGGGTGGCGGCCCGGACGGCGATCGCGCTGCCCAGCGAGTAGCCGGCGATGGCGAAGGTCTCCAGGCCTTCCTCGACGGCGGTGGCGACCAGTTCGTCGGCCAGACCGTCCAGGGTGAGCGGTGCGTCGGCGCGCTCGGTGCGGCCGGTGCCGGGATAGTCCGGGCCGACGACGGTGTGCTGGGCGGCCAGGATGTCCATGACGGGACCGAAGTTGGCGTCGATGCCGCCGCCGGCGCCATGGGCGAGCAGCAGGCCGGGGCCGGTTCCGTGCACCACGCGGCCGAGGCCGGAGGGTGGCAGGGCGTTGGGCATGTCTTTCTCCTTCAGACGCGGCAGTGGGTGGTCACTGCTGGGCGGCGGCTTGGGCCGGGTGTGGTTGTGGCGCGCGCTCGCGGCGGCGGGAGCACGGCGCCGCTGGTGAGCAGGGGGCCCGATCCACGCACGCCAGGCGGGGGATGGGCCCGGGACCACCCGCGTCCGCAACACGCGGCTGCCCGCCCCGGTGCAGACAGGAAGGACGTCTTCGGTCGCCGAGGACGCCGTGCCGGTGGCCATGACCAGCACGCTAAAGTCTCACATCGATGTGAGAGTCAATAGGGGTGCGGGTCACCTGTGCCGCGGTTGTCGGTGACCGACGCGTCTCTGGCGGCGGCGTGCAGCCGGTGGTCACCGGGACGACACGTGGGTGCGCAGTGGAGGGTGCCCTGGGGGCTCGTGGAGAAGAGGCGGTCACCGGCACGAGGGTGCCCTCGGCACGGAGTGAGGGACGAAATGCGCCATCCCGTATGGTGAACCGGAGACCCGGCTCCGTCCGTACCAGAGGAGGGGGACGGAGATCGTCCACCGCTGTCCGTTGCGCAACGGCGCGTACGCGAGCAGGGCCGGTCGGCATTCCCCGTGCCGGGTGCCGCTGAGGAAAGGCGTATGACCGTGTGCGTGGGAGTCGCGTGATGGACGGGTTGGGTGTCTTCCTGGGGGTGTGTTTTCTGCTGGCCATGGTTCCCGGGCCGGGAGCGATGGTCATCATCAGGCAGGCGAGCCGGGACACGCGCAGGGTCGCGTTCATCACGCTGATCGGCAACGAGACGGCTCTTCTCGCCTGGGGAGTCGCGGCGGCGTGCGGCCTGACGGCCCTCATAGCGGCGTCCGAGGTGGCCTACGACGCGATCCGCTTCACCGGAGCCGCCATCCTGCTCGTTCTCGGCGTCCAGGCGCTAGTGAGCCTCAAAGGTGCCCGGCCTCCTGCCGAGGCGCCGGATGACGGTCCGCGCTCACGCGGTATCTGGCAGTCCTACTCCACGGGCCTGTTCACCAATCTCATGAACCCGAAGGCCGGCGTCTTCGCCATGTCGTTCCTCCCCCAGTTCGCTCCCTCGGGGCTTCCGCACTTCTGGGGATTCCTGCTCCTGGCGGGAGGGTGGGCCCTGATGGACGCGCTGTGGTTCACGGGTGTCATCTGGGGGATCGGGAAGACGCGGAGGCTCCTGACCACCCCCCGCGTCTGGCGCCGGATCAGCCAGGTCTCAGGGCTTGCGATGATCGGCCTCGCCATCCGCGCGGCCGTGGACTGACAAGCCCACCTCCCCGGCGCCCCGCCGAGCGGTATCCGGTCGAGCGGCCCCCATCAGTGCGGCTTCCGAAGACCGAGGGCCCCACCGGGCCCGGTCAGCCCCTGCTCTGGCCGGCCTCGGCCTTTGGGCCGCTTCGTCACAACGGCCTTCGAGCAGCCTGGATCCTGCGTGCGGCGCCATCCCTGGACGCGCCGTGCGCCGCGTGATCAAGTCGGCCGACAGCAGCGGACCGACCCTCTGCTTCGCACCCCCGGCCACGGGCTCGGCACGAGTGCTTCCGTTCGACCGCGGAGTCCACCAGCGGCTGGTCCCAGCCGTCCTCGCCTGGACAGGCGACCCCACGGCCTGCCCGAGCGCCACCACCAGGTCGACCGGGTGGGGAAAACGGTTTCCGGCCCCGTGGAGTCAGCTATCAGGAGCCTTTTCCAAGTGAAAGACTGAAATGTGCGGCAAGCCGGGCATTTAAGGACGATAGGGTTTTTTCATTTCGGTCGATTTCAGGTGCCGGAAATTACTTGATCATCTGGTCTTTGCTTTGATTGGTGACCGTTGCATGTGTCTGACACCGGGTTAATCTGCCGAGGTGCGGTACGTGTGGATGATTTGAACCAGTCTTCTCTTGATCGGCCTCGAATTCATTCTGTTCGGGGGAGCGGCAGACATGTGAGTGGCGGGGCACGGCCGATGGATTCGATGTCCGTCGGACTCGCCCGGTATGGCAGGTAGGAGGTAGCACCTCTGCTGGCCGTTCGGCTGCCGACACCTCAATGCCGGTACGGAGCCGGCCACTTCCTCGCCGTCCTTGGCCTCGCCGCCGAGCTGGCGTGACGCATGAGATTCGACCTCTCTGATGCCCGGTGTCTCTCCGGAGGGGCAGGCCGAGTGAAAGGCGCTGCTGGCTGGAGCAGGCACAGGGAGTATGTCTGTATCGCGCGATTGTTGTTCGGTAATGCTCTTTCGCAGAGAATGGAAAATCGAATGCCCGCTGACGATCGCAGGTACCTCCCCCTGACGTCGCCGCAGGCCGCCATATGGCTTGCTCAGCATCTCGATCCGACCGGCATCGGTTACAACGTCGGGGAGTTTCTCGAAATATGTGGTCAGTTGGATCACGAGCTGTTCAGGGACGCAGTCGTCAGGGTGACGGCCGAGACCGAAGCGCTGAATGTCCGGTTCGTGGAGGACGTCAGTGGCGTACGGCAGATTCCGTGTCCAACCGCACATCTCCGCTATGAGTTCCTTGACCTCAGCAGCCGGCACGACGCACGAACGGCCGCTGAGCAGACGATGCGCGCGGCGATGGCGAAGCCCGTCGACCTGTCCACCGGGCCTGTGATCGGGCAGATCCTCTTCAAGGTCGCACCTGGGGTCCACCTGTGGTTCTACGGCTATCACCACCTGGCGTTCGACGGCGTGTCCGCACGGATTCTCGTGACGCGGGTCGCCGAGGTCTACTCCGCGCTGGTCTCCGGGGCGGATGTACCGCCCGGCTCCGCCGCACCGCTGGCGCGGATCGTCGAGGAGGACGTCGCATACCGCTCCTCGGAGGAGTACCGGCGGGACCGCGCCTACTGGACGTCCCGCCTGGCCGCGCCCCCTGAGCCGGTGGACCTCGCCGGACGGGTGGATGTCGCCCCGTCCGGTCGGGTGCTGCGTCAGAGCGGGGACCTGCCCGCCACGGCCGACGAGGCCCTGCGTGCTGCCGCCAGGCGGGCCAGGACCGCCCTGCCGGTGGCTGTGCTGGCCGCCACAGCCGCATACCTCCACCGGACCAGCGGTGAGGAGGACCTGGTCATCGGGATGCCGGTCACGGGGCGAGCCACCCAAGCCGCCCGCGGCACCATCGGGGTGTTCTCCAACGTGCTGCCGCTCCGGCTTCGCGTACAGGCCTCGACACGCGTCGACGAACTGCAACGGGCGGCGTCCCGGGCTGTCCGTGAAGCGCTGGGCCACCAGCGCTACCGGGGCGAGGACCTGCGCCGCGAAGTGGCCGACGGGCGTGGCAACGACAGGCTGTGGGGCACCGAGGTCAACATCATGTCGTTCGACTACGACAAGACCTTTGCCGGTGCCCCGGCCACGGCCCGCACCCTCGGCGTGGGGCCCGTCGACCATCTTGCGCTGAATGTGTACGACCGGCAGAACGGCGCTCCCCTCGAGGTGCAGCTCGAAGTCGACGCGGCCCGCTGTGGGGCCGACGAACTTGCGGCTCACCAACGGCGTTTCGTGGCGTTCCTGGGCCGGTTCGCCGCCGCTGGGGGCGAGACGGCGATCGGGGACCTCGAACTGCTCCACGACGGCGAGCTCACGTGGCTGCTGGAGGCCGGCCGCGGTGGCGCCGCGCCCTTCCCCTCCGACCGGTGCCTGCAGGAGCTTTTCGAGGAACAGGCCGAGCGCACGCCGGACGCGGTCGCCGTCGTGTGCGACGGCGAGGAGATCAGCTACCGGGACCTCGACTGCCTGGCCGACGCCCTCGCCGCACGACTGGCACCCCTGGCCGGGCCTGACACCCCGATAGGGATCTGCACGGAGCGCTCGATCGGCATGGTCGTCGCGGTCCTTGCGGTCCTGAAGGCCGGTGGGTGCTACGTGCCCCTCGACCCGGGACTGCCGCGCCAACGGCTTGAGTACATCGTCCGGGACGCGGGGATCGACACGGTGGTCACCCGAGAGGGCCTCGCCCCCCGGCTGCCCGACGGGGTCGGCTCGCTGGTGACCCTCGAGAGGGTGCCGCAACAGGGGGAACGGGAGGCTCCAGCCGCCCGACACATCGGACCTCACGCGGCAAGGCCGGCCAACGCCGCCTACCTCCTCTACACCTCGGGCAGCACCGGACAGCCGAAGGGCGTGGTCGTCTCCCACGCGTCGGTGGTCGACTTCGTCATGGGGCATCTCGCCCTGTGCCGTGCCGGGGCGGACGACCGGTTCCTGGGTTTCGCCGCGCTGAACTTCGACGTGTCCGTGCTGGACCTCTTCGGCTCGCTGCTGAGCGGGGCGACCCTGGTGCTTGCCACCGACGAGGAGCGCACGGACGTCGACCGGCTGCGGACACTGCTGGCGCAGCACCGGGTCACCGTGGCCGACCTGCCGCCCGCCCTGCTGCCGCTGATCGACCCGGGCGAACTGCCGGCGCTGCGCTTCCTGTCCACCGGCGGGGAAGCGCCGTCCGCGGAGGCGGTCGCCCGGTGGTCGGCGCCCGGCCGCGAGGTGTGGAACGCCTACGGTCCGACCGAAGCCGCGGTCACGGTCACCATGCACCGCTGCGGGACGCCGCCGGACGACGGGGTGCCGCCGATCGGCAGGCCGATGGCCAACCACCGGACGTATGTGGTGGACCGACGGCTCCGACTGGTGCCGCCCGGTGTCGCCGGTGAGCTGTGCGTCGCCGGTCCGGGGCTGGCTCGCGGCTATCTGGGCAGGCCGGGGCTGACCGCCGAGCGTTTCGTCCCCGACCCCTGGGCGCAGGTGCCCGGCACCCGCATGTACCGAACGGGCGACCTGGTGCGGTGGTCCCCCGTGGGCGAGCTGGAGTTCCTCGGGCGGATCGACCAGCAGGTGAAGATCAACGGCCACCGGATCGAACTCGGTGAGATCGAGGCTGTGCTGGCCCGCCACCCAGGGGTGGCGCAGGCGGCCGTCGCAGTGCACGAGGACACGGTGACCGGCAGGAGCCTGGTCGCCTACGCGGTCGGCCGGGGCGGGAGGGTACCCGACCAGGCGGACCTGGAGCGGCACCTGGCCCAGGTACTGCCCCGCTATATGGTCCCGCGGAGCTTCGTGATGCTGGACCGGCTGCCGCTGACGACGGCCGGGAAGCTCGACCGCCGGGCTCTGCCCGCACCACCGGACCCGGCACGCCCCGGTCGGGCTCCGCGGACCGAGCGGGAGCGGATCCTGTGCGGTCTGTTCGCGGACGTTCTCGGCCAGTCCGGCATCGGTGCCGACGACGGCTTCTTCGAGCGGGGCGGCGACAGCATCAGCGCGATCAGCTTCGTCAGCCGGGCCCGCGAGGCCGGCTTCGCCGTGACGCTCAGGGAGGTCTTCGAGCACCGGACGGCGGCCGCGCTGGCCGCCGTGCTGCCGGACAGGGCCGCGAGCGCGGCGGACAGCACCTCCGACGGCGACGAAGGCGAAGTGCCGCTGACGCCGATCATGCACTGGCTGCGGGAACGCGGCGGCCCCATCGGCCGCTTCAGCCAGTCCGTGCTGCTCCGGACGCCACCGGGCGCGGGACTCGGCCGGATCGCCGCCGTGCTCCAGGCACTGGTGGACCACCACGGCACGCTGCGGCTACGCACCGAGCAGACCGCCCCGGAGGGGGGCAACGGGTGGAGGTGCGAGATCCCCGCCCGCGGCTCGGTGGACGCCGCCGCCCTGGTCTCCCGGGTCGACGCGGCGGACTTCGACGAAGCCCGGATGACGCCGGCCGCCGCACGGGAACGGGAGGCCGCCGTCGGCCGGCTCGACCCGTCCCGCGGACGGATGCTCCAGGCCGTCTGGTTCGACGCGGGGCAGGAGCGGCCCGGCCGGCTCCTGCTCTGCCTGCACCATCTGGTGGTGGACGGCGTCTCGTGGCGCACCCTGCTGCCGGATCTCGCGGCGGCATGGGAAGCGGTGGAAGCCGGGCGGCCGGTGGAACTGCCCCGCCCCGGCACCTCTTTCCGCACCTGGGCGCGGCACCTCACGACCCGGGCCACGGACCCCTCGGTCGAGAGCGAACTCCCCTTGTGGCGGCGCCTGCTGACATCGAATGAGAAAACGTTTCCTCTGCGAGCCCTCGACCCGGCCGAGGACACCGCCGGCACCTCCCGGCGACTCGCTGTGACGTTGCCCGCGGAGGTCGTCGGGCCCCTGCTCTCCAGCGTGACCGCCGGGCTCGGTGCCCGCCCCGACGAAGTCCTGCTCTCCGGCCTTGCGCTCGCCCTGCACCGCTGGAAGCAGCGACGAGGCCAGAGCTGCGACTCGCTGCTGGTCGATCTGGAGGGGCACGGCCGTGGTGACGGCTCGGAAGGGCTCGACGTCTCGCGTACCGTCGGCTGGTTCACCACCCAGTACCCGGTCCGCTTCGACCTGGTGGGACTGGACTTCCACCAGGCGTGGCGGTCAGGGCCGGAGCTGGCCGGGGTGGTGGGCCGGATCGCCGGCGCCGTGCGGAGCCTGCCGGACAACGGTTCAGGCTACGGCCTGCTGCGCTACCTGAACCCCACCACGCGCCAGGAGCTGGCCGGATCGGCCGCACCGCAGATCCTCTTCAACTACCTGGGACGGTTCCCGGCCGGACAGGCCGGGGACTGGCTCCCCGTTCCGGGCGCTGAGCACCTCATGGCCGACGTCGACCCGTCCATGCCGATGGAACACGTCTTGGAGATCGATGTCCTGGTCCGCGACGACGCCGGCAGCTCCGAGCTCGACGCCGTACTGACCTGGCCTGGAGCGTTGCTGGCCGAGGCGGACGTGGCCGGGCTGGCGGAAGAGTGGACCCGGGCGCTGCGGTTGCTGTCCCGCTGGTCCGGTGGCGCTGCGCCCATCGGACCGGATCTCGGCCGCTTCCCCCTGGTGGCACTCGACCGGTCGGCCTTGGAGCACCTGGTCGCCGACCATCCCCGCATCGAGGACGTACTGCCGCTGTCCCCCCTCCAGGAAGGGCTGTACTTCCACGCGTCCCTGGACGCGACGGCCGAGGTCGACTCCTACACCGGGCAGATCCTGCTCGACCTGGAGGGCGAACTCGACGTTCCGGCCATGAGGGCCTCCTGGGAGGCACTGATACAGCGCCATTCGGCTCTCCGTGCCGGTTTCACCGACCAGGGCATGCCCGGCGCGGTGCAGTTCGTGCTACGGGAGGCCGCACCCGAGGTCGCCGTGGCGGACCTCGGCGCTCTGCCGGACGCGGAGCAGCGGGACGCCCTCGCCGGACTGCTCGCCGAGGACCGGCGGCGGCGTTTCGACCTCGCCCGTCCGCCGCTGCTGCGCCTCACCGCCGTGCACCTCGGCGCCGTCCGGCACCAGCTCATCGTCACCAACCACCACATCCTCTGGGACGGCTGGTCCACGGCCGTCCTCATCAAGGAGCTGCTCGCGCTCTACAGCGCCGTCAGGGAGGACGGCCGACCGGATGCCGCGGGACTCCCTCCAGCGCGGCCCTACCGCAGCTACCTCGCCTGGGTGGCCCAACGGGACCGAGCAGCGGACCTCACGGCCTGGCGGCAGGCTCTGTCGGGCCTGGCCGCACCGACGCTGCTGGCCGGATCCGCCGATGCGCACGGCCAGGTCGCCGGCTCCCCGCCGGAACGGCTCGTGATCGAACTCCCGGAGGAACTCACCGGCAGGCTGACCGATGCCGCCCGCTCCCAGGACCTGACCCTGAACACCATCGTCCAGGGTGCCTGGGCCGTCCTCCTGAGCCGGCTCACGGGCCGCACGGACGTGGTGTTCGGCAGCGTGGTGTCGGGACGCTCCCCCGAACTGGAAGGCGTCGGCGACATGGTGGGCCTGTTCATCAACACCCTCCCCGTCCGCTTCCGGCTCCGGCCGGACGAAACCCTGGGCCGTGCCCTGGCCCGCCTCCAGGAGGAGCAGGCGCGGCTGCTGGGCCATGAGCACCTCGGCCTGGCGGACATCCAGGAGGACACCGGGCTCGGCACGCTCTTCGACACGGTGGTGACGTTCGAGAACTACCCGATCGACCAGGACGCTGTCCGGCACTCCTCGGCAGGCCTGCGGCTGGTCGGCGTGCACGCCACGGACACCACCCACTACACGGCGAACCTGGTCGTCCTGCCCGGGACGAGGTTGCGCCTCCAACTGGACCACCGGCCGCAGGCCATGCCTCGGACCGCCGAGGAGGTGGCTGCGGCGCTGGAGCGGCTGCTGACCCTGGCAGCGGACACACCGGACGCCAGGGTGGACTCCATCGAGCTGCCCACCGCCGAGGGCCACGCGCCCGCTCCGGCCGAGGTACCGCGGGTGCCGGTTCCGGCAGCCTACGAGGCACCCGCTACGGAGACCGAGGAGCTGATCGCGGAGATATGGAAGGACGTCCTCGGCGGGGAACGCATCGGCCGCCATGACAACTTCTTCCGGTCGGGCGGCCAGTCCCTCAAGGCGGTCCGGGTCGTCTCCCGGCTGCGCGGCGCCCTCGGTCTGGAGATACCCCTGCACCTCCTCTTCCAGAGCCCCACGGTCGCCGGACTGGCCGAGGCAGTCGAGGCGGCACTGCTGGCCGAGCTGACCCAACACGCCCCCGAGCACCCCCATCTCACGGCTTCCGACCACGAGGGAAACTCCTGATGAACACCCTCAGCCCCCACGACCCCCCACCGGAGAGCGGCCCTTTTGGGCAGGATCCGGCCGCCGCGGTCCGCGAGCTGCTGCGCCGGCGCGTCCGCGCTGCCCGAAGCCTGGACGCGGCCGGTGACCGCTCCGCCGTCGGCCGCAGGCCGCCCGGACCGGCCGAGGCCTCCTTCGCACAGGAGCGCCTGTGGCTGGTCGACCGGATGCTCGGCGGCGCGCCGGGATACGCCGTGCCCGAGGTTCTGCGGCTGCGCGGACCGCTGGACACCGCCCTGCTGTCCCGCTGCCTGACCGCACTGGTACGCAGGCATCACCCGCTGCGCACTGTCTTCCACGAGCGTGACGGGCGCCCCTCGCCGGTCCGGATGCCGGCGGCCGACGTGCCGCTGCCGCTGGTGGACCTGCGTTCCCTGACCGCGGACCAAAGGATTCGGCGCGCCCGGGAAATCGCCCGTGAGGAGGCCTGGAAGCCCTTCGACCTCAGTGCCGGGCCCCTGCTGCGCGCCCTGCTGCTGCGGGTCGACGAGGACGATCACCTGCTGGTCCTCGTCGTCCACCACATCGCCACTGACGGCTGGTCGATGTCGCTGCTGTGGAACGAGCTCGGTCGGAGTTACAGCGCCGCGGTCGACGGCGCACCGCAGGCATGGCCCGAACTGCCCGTCACGTACGAGGACTACGCGTACTGGCAGCGCGAGCGCCTCTCCCGCGGCGAGATGGACGCGCGGTCGGAGTACTGGCTGAAGCGCCTCGCAGGTCTGTCGCCCCTGGAACTGCCGGCCGACCGGTCGCGCCCGAGCGCCCGCACCGGTCGGGGGCACACGGTGGAGTGCACCGTGCCGGCCGACGTGACACAGCGGCTGCGCGCACTCGCCGAGCGGCACAGCGCGACGATGTTCATGGTGTTGCTGGCCGGTTTTCAGGAACTGCTCGCCCGTTGCAGCGGCCGGACCGACATCGCCGTGGGGACACCGGTCGCCGGCCGCAGCCACCCGGAGCTCGAGCAGTTGGTCGGATTCTTCGTCAACACGCTCGTCCTCCGCGGCGACCTCCGTGGCGATCCGTCCTTCGACGACATCGTGGAGCAGGTGCGCGAAGCCACGCTCGCGGCCTACGAGAACCAGGAGGTGCCGTTCGACCGCCTGGTGTCGCGGTTGAGTCCCGAACGGGTGGTGGACCGCAACCCCCTGGTCCAGGTGATGTTCGTGGAGGCGAGCGACGAGACGGCCGGCTTCCGCCTGCCCGGTGTCTCGGTCGAGCCGGTCGCGATCGACTTCGGCGGGGCACTGTTCGACGTCAGCGTCTTCGTCACCGTCACCGAGGACGGTGTCGCCTGCCGCCTCACCGTGGACGCCGACCAGTTCGAGGAGGAGACCGCGCGCCGCCTCGGCCGCCTGTACGTGACGCTTCTTCAGGCCGTCGCAGCTGACCCCGGACGCTCGCTTTCCACCGTCGATCTTGTCGACCAGGGACAGTGGAGGCAGTGGACCGGCATCGCCTCGACCGTGGACCACCGGCCTCCGGGGACGCTGCCCGCTCTGTTCGGTGCACAGGTGCGCCGCACTCCGGACGCCGTGGCGGTGGTCAGCGGGACGACCGAGCTGACCTACGCCGAGCTGGATAAGCTCTCGGACCGCCTGGCCGCCCGGCTCGCCGCCGTCGGCGTGGGCCGCGAAAGCCCGGTGGGCCTGCTCATGGAACGCTCGGCGGACCTCGTCGTGGCGATCCTGGCGGTCCTCAAGGCCGGCGGCGCCTACGTGCCCCTCAACGACCGTTTCCCCGCCGGGCGCCTGCGCGCCGTCCTCACGCAGAGCCGGGCCGTCGCACTGCTCGCCGACACGTCCCTGCTCGGGCACGAACTGGTCGCGGAACCGCCCGTCCCGGTGCTGCCCGTGGGTGCGCCGGCCGATCCCGGCACGCCGGGACTCCAGGACGCCGCCCCTGGGGTGCGCACGCATCCGGATCAGGCCGCGTACGTGATGTACACCTCCGGGTCGACCGGTGCGCCCAAGGGCATCGTGGTGACCCACGCCAATGTCGTGGCCCTGGCGCTGGATCCCCGCTGGGCTTCCCGGCACCGCCGGGTGTTGATGCACGCGCCGCACTCCTTCGACGCCTCGACCTACGAGCTGTGGGTGCCGCTGCTCTCCGGCGGACAGGTGATCGTGGCTCCGCCCGGGCACCTGGAGCCGGAGGTGCTGCGGCAGTTGCTCGACCGGCACCGGGTGAGCTCGGGGTTCCTGACCGCCACGCTCTTCAACCTGCTGGTCGAGGAGAGCCCGGAGCTGCTGGCCCGCATGGAGGAAGTACTGACCGGCGGTGAAGCCGGATCACCCGCATCGTTCCGCCGCGCTCTGGAGCTGTGTCCGTCCACCGTGATCACCAACGCCTACGGTCCGACGGAGACCACCACCTTCGTCGCCTTGCACCCGCTGCGCTCCGGCGCACCGATCGGTGCCCGGGTTCCGATCGGCAGGAGACTGGCCGGCACGCGGCTGTACGTCCTGGACCACCGGCTGCGCCCGGCACCGGTGGGCGGCGTGGGCGAGCTCTACATCGGGGGAACCCATGTGGCCCGGGGCTATGTCGGCCGGCCGGCCCTGACGGCGGAGCGGTTCGTGGCGGACCCGTTCGACTCGGCGGGCGCCCGCATGTACCGGACCGGTGATCGGGTCAGGTGGCGTGGGGACGGCACGCTGGAGTATCTGAACCGCGCGGACGACCAGGTGAAGCTCCGCGGCTTCCGGATCGAGCTCGGCGAGATCGAGGCGGAGCTCGCCCGCTGCCCGGAGGTGGGCAGGGCCGCCGTGGTGATCCGCGAGGACGTCCCGGGCGAGCGGCGACTGGTCGGCTACGCGGTGCCCACGGCGGGTGTCGCCGTGGACCCCACCGCGCTCAAGCGGGCGTTGGCAGAGGTACTGCCCGACTACATGGTGCCGACCGCGATCGTGGTGGTCGAGGGGCTGCCGCTGACCCCCAACGGGAAGCTGGACCGCCCGGCGCTGCCGGCTCCCGGTGGCCCGGCCCGGCCGGCCGGCCGGGCTCCGGGCACTCCCCGGGAGGAGCTTCTGTCCGGCCTCTTCGCCGAGGTGCTCGGCGTCTCCGCGCCCGGGGCCGACGACGGGTTCTTCGATCTGGGCGGGGACTCCATCACCGCCATCCAGCTCGTCGCCCGCGCACGTAAGGCCGGGCTGGTGCTGACGCCCAAGGACGTGTTCCTGCACCAGACCGTGGCCGCGCTTGCCGAGGCGGCAGACGACGCGGAGCCGGTGTCCCCGGCTCCGCTCCGACCGGCGGAGCCCCTGCTGGCGCTGGATCAGGACGAGCTGGCCGACCTCGAGGCCGAATGGGAGACAACCAAGTGACGAGCCCGGCGATTGAGGCTGTCCTTCCCCTGGCGCCCCTCCAGGCGGGCATGCTGTTCCATGCCTCGTACGCGGGAAGCGGCGTGGACGTCTATGTGATGCAGACCCCCGTCGAGCTGGAGGGCCCGCTGCGGGTGGCCGGTCTGAGGGCGGCCGCGCAAGCGCTTCTGGAGCGGCATACCGCCCTGCGCGCCGGCTTCCTCGCACGGAAGAACGGCACGACCGTGCAGGCCATCGCCCGGCAGGTCCGAGTGCCGTGGACCGAGGTCGACCTGGCGGGCCTCGCTCCCGAGGCGCAGCAGGCGGAACTCGACGCGCTGCTGGAGCGTGACCTGGCCCGCCGGTTCGACCTGTCCACACCGCCCCTGGTGCGGTTCACCCTGGTGCGGTTGGCGGACGAGCGGCATGTGCTGGTGTTCACCAACCACCACATCCTGCTCGA
This sequence comes from Streptomyces sp. DSM 116793, assembly GCF_057320905.1. Lineage (NCBI taxonomy): Bacteria > Bacillati > Actinomycetota > Actinomycetes > Kitasatosporales > Streptomycetaceae > Streptomyces > Streptomyces sp. DSM 116793. Next base: position 8,439,018 of record NZ_CM170494.1, read on the forward strand.
CGGCTGGTCACTGCCGCTCGTCCTGAGGGATCTGTTCGAGCTGTACGAGCATGCCGCCGATACCTCGGTGCTTCCGTCCCCGCCGCCCCCGTTGCGGGACTACCTGGCGTGGCTGGCCACCCGTGACCGCAGCAGGGCGGAGGACACCTGGCGGCAGGCGTTGACCGGACTGGACGGCCCCACCCTGATCGCCACGGGCGACGCCGGCCGGGAGCCGCTCCAGCCGCGCTGGGTACCGGTGGATCTCTCCGAGGGCACCACGGCGGAACTGACCGGCCTCGCAAGGGCCCGGGGGCTGACGCTGAACACCGTGGTGCAGGGCGCGTGGGCGCTGCTGGTCGCCCAGTTGACCGGTCGCCAGGACGTCGTGTTCGGGGCGACCGTCTCGGGCCGGCCCCCGGAGCTCGCCGGTGCGGAGGACATGGTCGGCCTGTTCATCAACACGGTCCCGGTGCGTGTCCGGCTGCACCCGGCCGAGCCGTTCGACCGTCTGCTCGCCCGGATCCAGCACGAGCAGTCGGAGCTCGGCGAGTACCAGCACCTGCCGCTGGCGGACATCCAGCGGCTGGCCGGCCTGGGTGAGCTGTTCGACACCGCCCTCGTCTTCGAGAACGCCCCCATCGGCCCCGGTGCGTTCGACCGCCCGGTCGGTGGGCTCCGGGTCACACTGCGGCACGGCGAAACGACGACAGGGGCCATGCACTACCCGCTCAGCCTGCTGGCCGTCCCCGGCGACCGGCTCCGGCTGGACCTGAACTACCGTCCCGACGTGCTGGACCGGAAGGCGGCCGAACGGATCGCGGCTCGGCTGCGGCTCCTCCTGGAGGCCGTCGCCGCCGAGCCCGGGGGGCTCACCGGACGGATCGACTGTCTCACCCCCCAGGAGCGCCGGCAGGTGCTCGTGGAGTGGAACGACACGGCGCGGCCCGAGACCCGGAACTGGCCGGATGACACCGTGCCGGCGCTGTTCGCCCGGCAGTCGGCACGCACCCCGCACGCCACCGCGCTGGTCTTCGAGGGCCGCGCCATGAGCTATGCCGAGCTGGACAGCCGGGCCACCCGGTTGGCCCGGGCGCTGGCGGCCAGGGGAGCAGGGCCCTCCCGGCTTGTGGCGGTCCGGCTGCCGCGCTCCCTGGAACTGCTGGTCGCCCTTTGTGCGGTGCACAAGGCCGGTGCCGCCTACCTGCCGATCGATCCGGACCTGCCGGCGGACCGCGCGCAGTTCATGCTGGAGGACTCCGATCCCGTCCTCGTCATCACTGCCGACACCTACCGGGAGCTGAGTGCGGAGCCGGCCGACGGCGTGGATCTGCCGTCCCTCGCGGCCCTGGACCCTCGCCATCCCGCGTACGTGATCTACACCTCCGGCTCCACGGGCCGGCCCAAAGGGGTCCTTGTGCCGCACGCCGGCGTGGTGAACCACCTGCGGTGGAAGCAGTCGGAGTATCCCCTCGGCCCGGGCGACCGGGTGTTGCAGAAGACGCCCATCACCTTCGACGTCTCCGTGTGGGAGCTCTTCTGGCCTCTGACGGTGGGCGCCGCCCTGGTGATCGCCAGGCCCGAAGGCCACAAGGACCCCGCGTACCTGGCCCGTCTGATCCAGCAGGAGGGAGTGACGCTCGCCCACTTCGTGCCCTCCATGCTGGAGTCCTTCCTGCTGCTGCCGGAGGCCGCCGAGTGCACCGGGCTGCGCAGGGTCATCTGCAGTGGCGAGGCGCTGTCGCAGGGCCTCGCGGACCGTTTCCACACGGTGCTCGATGCCGAGCTGCACAACCTCTACGGTCCCACCGAGGCCTCGGTCGAGGTGACCAACTGGCAGTCCCGGCCGGGCACGGGGGAGCTGTCGGTGCCGATCGGGCGACCCATCGCCAACACCCGGGTCTACGTGCTCGACGCGGGACTCCGCCCGGTGCCGGCCGGAACCCCCGGGGACCTCTACCTCGCCGGCGTCCCGTTGGCACTCGGCTACCAGCGGCGACCCGGGCTGACCGCGGACCGCTTCGTGGCCGACCCCTTCGGTCCGTCCGGCGCACGGATGTACCGCACCGGTGACATGGTGCGCTGGACCGCCGACGGTGCGCTGGTCTTCCTCGGCCGCGCGGATGACCAGGTGAAGATCCGCGGCTTCCGCATCGAGCTGGGCGAGATCGAAGCCCGGCTTCTGGAGCATCCCGATGTTGTCCGTGCGGCCGTTGTGGCCCGCGAGGACCAGCCCGGGATCAGGCGGCTGGTCGCCTACCTGGTGGCGGCCGACGGCTGGCAGCGGGAGGCGCTACGGAGTCACCTTGCGGCCGAGTTGCCTGAACACATGGTTCCGGCGGCCTTCGTGCGCATTCCGGAGCTGCCGCTGACCACCAGCGGAAAGCTGGACCGCAGGGCCTTGCCCGCGCCGGAGTTCACCGCGACGGCGGAGGGCCGACCGCCCGCGAGCGCCCGCGAGGAGACGCTGTGCGACCTCTTCGCCGAGGTACTGGGCGTGGACCGGCTCGGACCCGACGACGGCTTCTTCGCCCTCGGCGGGGACTCCATCCTCTCCATCCAACTCGTCACCCGTGCGCGCAAGGCGGGGATCGACTTCACTCCTCGTGACGTCTTCCGCCACCAGACCCCGGCCGCTCTCGCCGCGCTGACCCGGGAAGCCGCAGCACCGGGAGCCGAACCGGCCGACGCGGGAATCGGCACCTTCGCGCCCACCCCGATCATGCACTGGCTGCGGGAACACGGCAGCTCCGTGGCGGGCTTCAACCAGTCAGTCCTCGTCCGGACGCCGGCCGACGCCGAGCTTCCCCGGATCACCGCGATCCTCCAGGCGCTGCTGGACCGGCACGACGCACTGCGCATGCGGCTGGTCGTCGACACCGCAGGCGCCTGGTCGCTGGAGGTGCCGCCGCGCGGCACGGTGCCGGCTGCCGATTGCCTCGTCCGGGCGGACGCCTCAGCGTTCGACGACGGTCCGCCGCGCGACCTGGTCGCCGAGCATGCCCGCCGCACGCAGCGCCAGCTCGCCCCGCACAGCGGCGCGATGATCAGGGCGGTCTGGTTCGACGGCGGGGGCAGGCCCGGACGGCTGCTCCTGATGATCCACCACCTGGCCGTGGACGGCGTGTCCTGGCGCATCCTGCTGTCGGATCTGGAGGCCGCCTGGAATGACACGGCCCGTGGCGCGCCGCCTGACCTCGCACCGGTGCCGACCTCCCTGCGCACGTGGTCGACGCGGCTCGACGAGGCCGCCCACGAGCCCCGGCGTACGGCGGAGCTGCGGCTGTGGGCCGACATGCTCGCGACCCCGGACGAGCCACTGACCGCACGCCCGCTGGACCCTGAACGAGACGTCCACGCCACTGGCCGGGAGCTCACGCTGGCGCTCCCCGCCCAGTACACCCGGCCCTTGCTCTCGACGGTGCCCGAGGTCCTCAAGGCCGACGTCAACTCCGTTCTGCTCACGGCCCTGGCCCTGGCGCTGGTGCGCTGGCGCCGTGAGCGCGGCCGCGGGTCGAGGACCGACGTACTCCTGGACGTGGAGGGCCACGGCAGGGAGGAGGACGCTGTGCAGGCCGACCTGTCGCGTACGGTCGGCTGGTTCACCAGCCTGTACCCGGTGCGACTGGATCCCGGACCGGTCGACTGGAACTCGGCGGCTCAGGGCGGTCCCGACATCGGCCGGGCGCTGCACGCGGTCAGGGACCAGGTGCAGGCACTGCCCGACCGAGGTCTTGGGTACGGGCTGCTGCGCTACCTCAACGGTGACACCACACGGGAGTTGTCAGGTCGTGCGCGCCCCCAGATCTGCTTCAACTACCTGGGGCGTTACTCCGGCGAGGAGGGAGCGAACTGGTCCATCGTGCCCGACACGGCCCTTCCGGTCGCGGACGCCGCGATGCCGCTCTCGCACGCCGTGTCCGTCAACGCGGCGACCCTGGACCGGCCGGACGGCCCCCGGCTGCTCGCCACGTGGTCCTGGGGTGCCGAACTGCTCGACGAGTCGGAGGTGAGGTCCCTGGCCAAGACGTGGTTCACCGCGCTGCGGGCACTGGTGGCACACGCCTCCGCGGGCGGGGACCGCCTCGTGACCCCTTCCGGAACTGCCCTCGGCTCGCTGGCGCAGGGCAGTGACCTCGGCCGCGAAGAACTGCTCGCGCTTCAGCACCGTTGGTCACGAGAGGGCTTGGCGGACGTGCTGCCGCTCACACCGCTGCAGGAAGGACTGCTGTACCACTCCCTTTACGACGACGGCGGGACCGACGTCTACAACGTGCAGCTCACCTTGGAGCTGGAGGGTGTCCTCCATCCGAAGACGCTCGAAGAGGCGTGCCGGCGTCTGGTGGCACGGCATGGCCAGCTGAGGACCGTCTACGGCCAACTGCCCTCCGGGCGGCCGTTCCAGGCCGTCCTCCGTCAGGTGCCTCTGGACTGGGCCGAGGCACACCTGACCGGCATGGACGGCGCACGCCAGGGGGCGGAGCTGGAGGCGTTGCTGGAACGCGACCGCGCCCGCGGGTTCGACCTGACCGAGCCGCCACTGGTGCGCTGCACCCTTGTGCGGCTGGGGGAGGACCGGCATGCGCTCGTCTTCACGACCCATCACATCGTGCTCGACGGCTGGTCGCTGCCGCTGGTCATACGCGACCTCTTCACGCTCTACGCCGATCCCGACGCAGCCGCGGAGCTGCCACCGCCGCCCCCCTTCCGTGACTATCTGGCCTGGTTGGCCACCCAGGACCGTTCCCAGGCCGAGCAGGTCTGGCGGGAGGTCCTCGCCGGGCTGGACGGGCCGACCCTCCTCGCCCCGGGCGCGCAGGCGGTGCCGATCAGCAGCCTGCCGCACCAGGTGACCGTGGAACTGCCCGAAGAGCAGACCGCGGCTCTCGTCACAGCCGCACGCCGGCGGGGGCTGACCCTGAACACGGTCGTGCAGGGGGCCTGGGCGCTGCTGCTGGCTCAGCTGACGGGCAGGCAGGACGTGGTGTTCGGCGCGATCGTCTCGGGCCGGCCCCCGGAGCTCACCGGCATGGAGGACATGGTCGGGCTGCTGATCAACACAGTACCGGTGCGCATCCGGCTGGACCCGGACGAGCCACTGGAGCAACTGCTGGCCCGGATCCAGGAGGACCAGGCGACCGTCATGCCCCACCAGCACCTCGGGCTGCCAGACATCCAGCGGTTGGCCGGTGGCCGTGAGCTGTTCGACACCATCCTGACGTTCGAGAACTACCCGGAGGGCGCCACCGCGACCGAGCTCGCACCGGATCTGCGGCTCACCCGGTTCCGGGGCGCGGACGCCTACCACTGCCCGGTCAGCCTGACGGCGGTTCCCGACCGGAGTCTGCTGCTGCGGCTCGGCTGCCGCCCGGACCTGATCGACCCGGCCGCGGCCCGCCGGTGGGTTAGCGCCCTGCGGGACCTGCTGGCTCGGTTCGCCGCGGACCCTCTGAGCCCGGTGGGCCACGTCGGCACCGCGCTCCGGACGGACGCGGACAGGGCCGTCACCTCCGGCGCGGCGTACACAGATCTGCTGCGCCCCCTGTTCGCCGATGCCCTGGGCACGGACGAAGTGTCCGCGCACGATGACTTCTTCGCGCTCGGCGGGGACTCCCTCGCGGCGTTGAGACTGGTCGGCCGGCTACGGGCCACCCTGCAGGCCACCGTGGACGTCCGCACGGTGTTCGAGTCACCCACACCCGCGGCCCTGGGGGCGCGCCTGGCCGGGCGCGACACCGGGCGACCGCGCTCCTGAACCGCCCTCACCACGTCCTACACCCCACGTCCCACACCCCTTCAGAGAGGACAGCCATGAGCAACCCCTTCGACGACGCGGACGGCACCTTCCTCGTGCTGGTCAACGAGGAGCAGCAGCACTCGCTGTGGCCCGCCTTCGCCGAGGTGCCGGCCGGGTGGACGGTCGTCCATCCGGAGAGCAGCAAGCAGGACTGCCTGGACTACGTCGAGCGGAACTGGACCGACCTGCGGCCCAAGAGCGTCGTCGAGAGCACGGGATGACGGGCGACGCGGTCGGCGCCGGGACGGGCCCTGGAACGCCGGGGCGGCCGAGCGGTGCGGTCCAGGCGATCGCGGCCGGTCCGTGGTTGCGGCGCTACCCGGCCCCGGCCGCCAAGGCACGGCTGGTGTGCTTCCCGCACGCCGGCGGGACCGCCGGCACCTACCACTGCTTTGCACCCTGGGTCCCCCCGGAGATCGAGATGCTTGCCGTGCAGTACCCCGGCAGACAGGAACGCCTGGAGGACTCTCCGGCCGAGAGCCTGGAAGACCTCGCGGACCAGGTGACTCAGGCCCTCACCCCCTTCCGCGACCGGCCTCTTGCCCTCTTCGGACACAGCATGGGCTCCTCGGTCGCCTATGAGGTGGCCCGGCGCCTGGAGGCGCGACACCGACGACTGCTGGTACGGCTGTTCGTCTCCAGCCACCAGGCGCCGCGGACGGGCCCGGCCGGCACCCTTCACCTGCAGGACGACGAGGCGCTGGTCGCCGCCACACGCAGACTGGGGAGCTCCGGCCCGGCCGTGTACGACGATCCGGAGCTGCGTCCCTTGGTTCTGCCGTCACTGCGTGCCGACTACCGACTGGTCGACACCTACCGCCCGGATCGGCTTCAGCCGTTGCGTGTGCCGATCACGGCCTTGGGGGGAGACCACGACCCCGGGTGCGCCCCGGCGCAGTTGTGGTCGTGGCAGCGGGCCACGACGGCGGGGCTCACCGTGGAGGTACTCCCGGGCAACCACTTCTACCTCATCCCAAGAGCCGCCGACGTAGTCCGCCGGATCAGTGCCGGCATCGTGTCCGGGCTCGGCCCCGCGGACCCGGCTGCCGCCGGGCGCCACCGGCCGCCAACCGAACGGAGAACTGTGACCGACCACCCCCTGCCGACCCCCGCGTGTTCCACCTCGGTCCCCCCGACCGGCGAGCGGAGCGCCTCGTGAACAGCACTCCCATGTACGGTCGGGCTTCGATCGGCGACGACCCCCCGACAGCCGCCGACGATATCGTCTGGACGCTGGACGGCGACCCGGCCCGCCACGGCATCTCCCTGCTGGTCCTGCCACACGCGGGCGGCAACGCCCACACCTACACCGAATGGCGCGAGGGGCTGCCCGACCATGTGCGCCTGCTCGTCGGCCAGTACCCGGGGCGGGGCGCCCGGTTCAGCGAACCGCTGCCGCGCAGCATCGGAGAACTCGCCGCACCGGTGATCGCAAGCCTGCCGCCGGACACCGGCGATCTGGTGGTGCTGGGACACAGTATGGGATCCCTTGTCGCTTTCGAGGTCGCCCTGGTCCTGACCGAGCAGGGACGGCCACCGAAGGCCCTGATCGTCTCGGCGTGTCGCGCACCGTTCCTGCGCAACCCCGCGCCCGTCCACCCGGAGCGGCTGGCCGACGACGAGCTTGTCGCGGCCGTCAAAGCGCGCGGCGGCACCGACAACGCGATCCTCGACGAGCCTGAACTCCGCGAACTCCTCCTCCCCTCCCTCCGGGCCGACTTCGCTGTCGACGACGCCTACCGGTTCACCGGCGCCATGCCGGCCCTGCGCTGCCCGGTCACCGCGATCGGAGGCTCCGCTGACCCCGTCGTCCCCGGTGATGCGCTCTCCCGCTGGTCCGAGACGACCGACGGCCCGGCGTCGGCGACCCTGCTGCCAGGGGAGCACTTCTACTTCCAAGAGCAACTCGGAGCCTTCCTCGCCCTCGTCACCTCGGTGATCGAGGACGCTGCGCCACGGCCCGAATGCGCCTGACCGACCAACCCACTGCCAGGAGAGACGACCATGCCAGGAGCCGGCACCGTGCTGCCACCGACTGATCCGCACATCTCCCGGGAGACCGGTAAACCCCCCATCATGCATGTTCCAGGCCTCAAGGACGCCGAGCGGGCCGCCAAGTGGCTGACCGCACAGGCGGTTCCGATCAAGGAGGAACTGCTCCGCTCAGGATGCCTCATGATCCGCGGCCTCCCCATGGCCGACGCCGGGGACTTCGCCATGCTGCGTGACGTGCTCCTGCCCCAGCGGGCCGCGTACAAGGAGAAGGCCACCCCCCGTACCGACTTCGGCGAGGGCGTCTACTCGTCCACCGACCTCCCCGCCGTCCAGCCGATCAGGCTGCACAACGAGAACAGCTACACGCTGGACTTCCCGGGCATCCTGCTGTTCGGATGTGTGACCGCTCCGGAAGAGGGCGGCGCGACCACGGTCGGCGACATGCGTGCGGCACTCGGCATGATTCCGCCCGCGCTACGCGCGCGTTTCGAAGCGGCCGGCTGGCTGCTGGTGCGCACCTACTCGGAGCTGGCGGGCCTGCCCTGGAACAAGAGCTTCGCCACCGACGACCCGGAGGCGGTGGAGGCGTACTGCCGGGACAACACGATCGGCCACGAATGGCTCGCCGGCGGCTCGCTGCGCACCCGCCAGCGCAGGTCCGCCATCATCACCCACCCGGTCACCGGCGAGCAGGTGTGGTTCAACCACTTCACGTTCTGGAACAGCTGGACCCTGGACGCCGACGTGCGTGACGTGCTCCTGGAGACCTATGGCGAGGACGGACTGCCTTTCGACACCTACGTGGGGGACGGTTCCCGCCTGACCAAGGAGGAGGTCGAGTCGCTGGACCGGGTCTACTCCCAAGTCACGCTGCGCGAGTCCTGGCAGCCCGGTGACCTCATGCTGGTGGACAACATCCTGTGCGCACACGGCCGGGAGCCGTTCCGCGGCGATCGAAAGATCTTGGTGGCCATGGGTGATCCGGTAGCGCTCGGCGACTGCCGTCCGGTGACCGCCCCCGCCACGACGGCCTGCGGGGAGTGAGGCGCGCCATGGCTCAGACTGCCGATCCACAGGACCTGTTGGCCCGCCTCGCCGAGGTTCCCGGTGATCGCACTGCCGTGATCGCCGAGGACCGGAGCCTCACCTTCGGCGAACTGCGGGCCGCCGCGGCGCGGATCGCCGCCAGGCTCGCCGAGAGGGGAATGACCCAGGAGAGCGTGGTGGCTCTGTGCCTGCCACGCGGCGCCGCCTTGGTGGCCGCCCTCCTCGGGGTGCTCACCGCGGGCGCCGCGTACCTGCCGGTGGACCCCCGGCTGCCCGCGGAGCGCAGGCGCTACCTGGTCACGGACGCCGCCGCGGGGCTGGTGATCACTGACGGCCCGTCCGCCCCGGTCAACGCCCCGGACGTCCCCCAGATGGCCGTCGGCGAACTGTGCGCACCCACCGCCGAAGGGAACCACGGCCCGGAGGGACCGGGCTTCCGCCCGGCGCTGGCCCGGCCCGGTTCCCTGTGCTACGTCATCTACACCTCAGGCTCGACCGGTCGCCCCAAGGGCGTCGAGATCAGCCGGGCGTCCATCGCCGCGCTGCTGGCGGACCTGGAGTCCGAGGGCATCGCCCGCGGCTCGACACGCCGGGTCGCCTGGAACGCCTCGCCCTCTTTCGACGCTTCCGTGCAGCAGTGGGTGCGGCTGTGCCGTGGCGACACTCTGGTCATGCTCGGCGAGGCCACCCGGTCGGACCCGGAGCTGCTGGCCCGGACGGTCGTCGAGGCCGGAATCACGGACCTCGACATCACCCCGTCCCACCTGGAGCCGCTTCTGGAGTACCTCGACGGGGCCCGGCTCCGGTCGCGCCACACGGACTCGCGCCTCACCCTGCTCGTCGGCGGCGAGGCGATCAACGCGGAGCTGTGGGAACGCATCGCCGCACTCGTCGACGAGGGAACGCTGCGGGCGGTCAATCTGTACGGGCCCACGGAGTGCACCGTCGACGCAACCGCCGGGGCCATCTCCTCCGGCGAGGAGCCACACATCGGCACCGTGCTGCCCGGGCTGACCGGGCGGCTGCTGGACGAGAAACTGCGCCCGGTACCCGACGGCGCGGTCGGCGAACTCCACCTGGCAGGCCGGCAGGTGGGCCGTGGCTACCGACACCGCACCGGACTCACCGCCGAGCGTTTTGTCGCGGATCCGTACGGCACCGGCACCCGGATGTACCGGACGGGGGACCGTTGCCGCCGGCTGCCCGACGGCCGGCTGGAGTACGTGGGCCGGGCGGACGGACAGGTCAAGCTGCGCGGCCACCGCATAGAGCTGGGCGAGATCGAGTCCGCCGTGGCGGGGCATCCGGCGGTCGTCGAGGCGGCCGTGATCCACCGGGACGACCTGCACGGTGCGCCGGGGCTGATCGCCTACTACCGGACGCGGACCGCGCTCGGGAAGGAGGAACTGCGCGCGCACCTGGCGGCCGCTCTGCCGGAGTACATGGTGCCGTCGGCGCTGATGGAGCTCGAACGCTTCCCCACCACCGCCAGCGGCAAGATGGACCGGCAGGGGCTGCCGCTGCCGGCGGAACCGGCTGGCCGGTCGTCCGGTGCCGGGCTGTCAGGCTCGGCGGAGGAGCTGATCGCCCGGGTCTGGTCGGAGGTGCTCGCGGTGCCCCGGATCAGCGCTGACGACAACTTCTTCAAACTCGGCGGGCACTCTCTGCTGGCGATCAAGCTGGTCGCCCGGGTGCGGTCCGAACTGGGCCTCACCCTGCCGATCCGGATGGTCTACGAGAATCCACGGCTGCGTGATCTGGCGCAGCGGATCGAGTCGCTTGCGGACCGGGCCGGCGTCCGGGCGGCGGGCTGACGGTCGTTTCCGCCACGACCAACGTGCGCCTTCAGGGGTTCCGCGGCCTCCCACGACGACGGGAGGCCGCGGCCCCGCGGCTTGCACCGTCGGCGCAGACCCGGCTGCCCCCGGCCACAGGCCCACACCCGGCTGCCCCGGCCATGGACGCCACGGAAGGAATGACGACCGTGAGTACCTCCCCTACCGCTCGCCAACCACCGCCGGCCCGGCGCGCACCGGCCCCGTCGTGCGAACGGCCGACCGGCATCGCCACGCCCGGCTTCCGAAGGCTGACCCTGACGTGGGCGAGCGCGCTGTGCGGAGACGGCATCAGATTCGTCGTCCTGCCGCTCCTCGCGGCAGTACAGAGCAGGGATCCGCTGGCGGTCTCGGCGGTGGCGGTCGCGGAGGCCCTGCCGTGGCTGCTGGGCGGACTCCCGGCCGGCGCGCTGGTGGACGGGCTTCCGCCGCGCACGGTGCTGGTCGCAGCCCATGCCGCTCGGGCCCTCGTCACGGCCGCCATGGTGACGATCGTCCTCGCCGGGGCGGAGTCGGTGGCCGTGCTGTGCGCGTTCGGGTTCGTGCTGACGGTCGCCGAGACCTTCGCCGACCCCGCCGCACAGGTCATGATGGTGCGACTGGCCGGGCCGCGGGAGATCGACGCGGCGAACGCCCGTTTCTACGCCGTCAACACGCTCGCCGGCGGGTTCGCCGGGCCGTTCATGGGAGGGATCCTGTTCTCCCTCGGCCCCGGACCGGCCATCGCCGCGCTGGGCGCCTGCTTCCTGCTCTCCGCCCTCGTCTCGCTGGCCCTGCCCGACCTCGCCGCCCAAGGAACCTCCGGCGCCCGGCTCTCCACCGGCGTCGTCGAAGGCCTGCGGATCCTGTTCGGCCAAACCGGGCTGCGCCCGCTGGTCTGTATGGTGCTGGTCGGCAGCATGGCGGCGGCGGTGTTCAACACGCTGTTGCCGCTGTACGCGGTGGATCAGCTGTCGATGCGTCCTGGGAACGTCGGATTTCTGGTGGTGGTCTTCGGCATGGCGGCCCTGGTCGGCACATGGCTCGCTCCCCGCCTGACGAGGCGGATCACCGACGGACTCGCGATGGTTGCCGGCATGGCCCTGGGAGGTGGCGGCTTTCTCGTCGTCGGGGCGAGCGACACCATGGAAATGGTCTGGGGAGGTGTCGTGGCGGCCGGCGTCGGGCTGGGACTGTGGAACGTACTGGGCGCCGCGCGGCGGCAACGACTCACGCCCTCAAGCGCCATGGGACGGGTCTCCGGTGTGTACCGCATGGTCTCCTGGGGCCTGACCCCGCTCGGCAGCGGCCTCGCCGGCGCACTGGCCGCCGCCACGAGCCTGCGTACTCCGCTCGTGGGAGCAGGCGCTGCCGTCCTCATCACGGTCGGCGCGCTCGCCGCGCCGCTGCTGCGGAGGTCCGCGCCTGGTCCGTGATTCCCTGGCACACAGCCCCTGGGCAGGTGCCGTACCGCCGTTGTCGGCCGGCGAAGTCCAGGACGACCGGCCGGCATCCCCCTGCTCAAGGAGTTCCACGACCGCCCTGGAAACGGTGGTCTTCCCGGCGCCGGACAAACCGGTGATCCATATGACGGCCCCGGCCTTCGTCTGTTTTTTCGGCCCACCACCGCTGAGGCTTTCATGGTGTCCTCCCGTGTTCGACGGCGTCTCTCACCCGGCGCGGTGTGTCAGGGACTGTCAGAGCGCTGACGGGAGATCCTCCTCCCGATGATGAGACAGAGGCCAGCTGTGAGCGCAGTCGCTGCGCCTATCGTCAAAGGGTGTGACAGCGACCAGCGATGATGTCCGTCGAAACAGTCCCGTCAGAATGCCCGGACAGCAGCGCGAGGTCAGCCTCCGGGCGGTCCGGGAAGAGGACCTGGCGAAACCGGCGACCTGGTGGATCCACGACGACGTCATGGCGATGCAGTCGGAATGGCCCGTGCCGCAACCACGTGAACCCTCGTCGAGATGTTCAGGGCCTGGGGCCGCAACGACCCCACCGGCGATTCCTGCGCGCTCGCAGTAGACCTGGACGGCTCCTTGGGCGGGTACGTCGCGGTGCTGACTCAGGTCGCTGAGCCGTACCGGTGAACCGGTCGTGATGCTTGCCCCCGGCGGTTGCCCACTCCTCAGATGGCCAACAGCCCGCGACATCGGTGTTGGCCAGCACAAGCAGGGCGCGCAAGAGCGTGGTCGGGTATCGGGCCGACCCGGTCGGGAGCGCCGTGAACCGTGGCATCGTCGTACACACGGTCACACCGACCCGACCGGGACCGGCCGTGCCTATCCGGTCACACCATCACGGACCGCGGTTCGAGGAAGCCCTCGAGACCGTAGACGCCGTACTCCCGCCCGATGCCGGACTGCTTGAACCCGCCGAAGGGGGACCGGTTCTCGAAACCACCGTTGATGGAGACCCGGCCCGCCTCGATCCGCGATGCGATGCGGCGCGCCCGCTCGGGGTCCGACGCGAACACGTAGGCATGCAGGCCGTATGTGGTGTCGTTGGCGATGCCGACGGCGTGGTCGTCGTCCCGGTACGTGATGACCGACAGCACCGGGCCGAAGATCTCCTCCCGAGCGATCGTCATGTCGTTGGTGACGTCGGCGAACACGGTCGGTCGCACGAAGTACCCGTTCTCGAGACCCTCGGGGCGCCCGGGGCCACCGACGACGACTCGGGCGCCTTCCTCGATACCGCGACGGATGTAGCTCTGGACGCGCTCCCACTGCCGCTCGCTCACCATCGGACCGATCGCCGTCGCCGTATCGCGCGGATCGCCGACGGGCCACTCCTCCTCGACCTTCTTCGCGATGAGGGTGAGCGCCTCGTCGAGCCGGCTCTCCGGGAGCAGGATGCGGGTACCGGCGACGCACGCCTGGCCGCTGTTCCAGAACCCGGCCTGGAGCGCACCGGAGATCGCTTCTTCGAGGTCGGCGTCGTCGAGGATGATCGACGGAGACTTGCCGCCGAGTTCCAGCGTCAGGCGCTTCAACGTGTCGACCGCCTCGCTCGCGATGACCTTGCCGGTCGCGGTGGAGCCCGTGAAGGAGATCTTGGAGACGTCGGGGTGGCGGTTGATCACCGAGCCGACGACGTCCCCGCGTCCCGTCACGATGTTCAGGACGCCCTTGGGCAGCCCGGCCTCGTGCAGCGCCTGGGTGAGGACGTGGGTCTGCGTCGCGCTCATCTCGCTGGGCTTGATGACGACGGTGCAGCCGGCTGCCAGAGCGGTCGCGAGTTTGTCGCAGACGATGAACGCATCCGCGTTCCATGGCGTGATCAAGCCGGCGACACCGACCGGGGCCAGTTCCACGGTGGCCCGGCCGATCTGCCGTGCGAAGTCGAACTCCGCCAGCGTTTCGATCATGTCGGCGAAAGCTCCGACGGCCGCGTCCGTTATGTTGGCGTTGCTCTGGGGCGCGCCGTACTCCACGATGACAGCTTCCAGGAGGTCGTCTCGGTGGGCGGCGAGTGCGGCCTGAAGCCGGCTCAGCGCGTCGATCCGCTCTTCCTTGGACGTCGCGGACCACGCCGGCAGTGCACGCTTCGCCGCCGCGATGGCCGCCCGCGCGTCGACCTCGTCGGCGAGTTGGACCTGCCCGATCACTTCGCCTGTGGCAGGATTGTGCAGATCGAACAGTTCCGTGCCGTGTGGGGTCACGAACTCGCCGTCGACGTAGATCTTGTTGATGACATTGCCCTGCATTATTGCCACTCCCTGAATCGTTCCTCGCTCACACCGGGGCCGGCGGATGTTCGATCAACAGCCGCCGCGCCGATGAGAGCGCACACCACGCCGAGCCCGTGCAGAACAAAAAGAGCACAGCCGGCGTCTCTGATTACCCTGGTCAGTCTTCTATGCGGACCGTGTCGGCGACTTTCTCTGCGGTCGGCGACCGTCGTGAACCAGCACTTTCGGCCGCGGGACTGCAATGCTTCGCTGTGTTTCCGCAACTCCATGAAACCAACAGTGTGTGAGCCCGGCCAGCAGGATTCTCTCGCGTGCATGTACGATCCTCTTGGCCGCACGGGAATTCAGGGCAGCGCGGCCACTGCGGCACCGGCCTCATCCCGCATGCGCACCGCATCACGGCTGGGTGGCGCACCGAAAAGTCGCCTGTACTCCCGGCTGAACTGGGATGGACTGTCGTAGCCCACGGAATGCCCAACTCCGGTGACGTCGCTCGGATTATTCGCCAGGATCAGTCGTGCCATCTGCAACCGGATGTGCTTCTGAAACTGGATCGGCGCCATCCCCGTCACCGCCTGAAAATTCTTATGGAATGCGGACACGCTCATGCCCGACAGTTGGGCCAACTCCTCGACCCGGAATTGCCGGGCGTAGTTCTGCCGAATCCACCGCACTGCTCGTGTGATGTGACTGAGGCTGCTGTCCGCGAGCCCGAGCTGGCGCACGACATCACCTTGTTCCCCGGTGATCAGCCGCCAGAGGATTTCACGTTTGATCAAGGGGGCCAGTGCACCCCGATCCCGCGGCCGGTCGAGCAGACGCAGCAGCCGCACAATGGCGTCGAGCAGTTCGTCCGGCGCATCACTGACCGAGAGGCCCAGTCGTGCGGAACCGGGCGATCGCGGCGACCGCCGCAGCTCACCCGGACCGGTCCGCAACAGCAGCTCCGCGATGACCGAGGGCTCCAGTGTCATCGCGAAACCGAGCGCAGGCCGTCCCGGGACGGCATCGACGAATTGTCCCGTCACCGGAAGATCCACCGATGCGACGAGATATTGCCCGGCCCCGTACTCGTAGACGTGATCGCCCAGCGCCAGACGCTTGCCACCCTGAGCGACAACCGCCAGGACCGTACCGGACATCGAGGCTCCCGGCGACACGACGCGGTCCGCCCTGCAGATCCGAACGCCGTCGATGGCCGTGGTCAGATCGGGACGGCCATGCCGTTCCAACAGGTCGCGAAGCTCGCCCAGTGACATGCCGCGATTGCAGCACAAGACCGCAGCCATCCGCCGCGCAACAAGAGGATCGTGCAAAAACTAGCGACATCCGTGCCAGCCGCGACGCCATCGGCACGCACGGGCGGTGGGTTCGAAGGATCCGTCCCAGGCATACCGGTCCCGGGCGGCCCGACCGGGGGCGCTGCCATGAAGGTCGACCGAGCGAGAGGACTGTGCAACCACGCGAGAGGATCTTGATAGCGCGGCAGCCTGCGGCGCTGTTCTCATGGAGGTCCCGGAATGTTCCATGGATTCCGGGACGAAGCAGGGGGTGGGCGACGAAGGTCGCCGATGACTCACCGAATGCTCACCGAATGCTCACCGGATTCCTCCAAGGGGAGAAGTGTGAAGTACCGCACGCTGGGCCGGACCGGAATTCAGGTCAGCCCCTACTGCCTGGGCGCCATGATGTTCGGGACCATGGGAAATGCCGACCATGCCGATTCGATCCGGATCATCCACAAGGCGCTGGACGCGGGGATCAACTTCATCGACACCGCCGACGCGTACTCCCGCGGCGAATCAGAGGAAATCGTCGGCAAGGCACTCAAGGGCCGACGCGACAACGTCGTGCTCGCCAGCAAGGTGTTCCTCCCGATGAGCGACGATCCGAATCACCGGGGTGGTTCACGGCGATGGATCGTCACCGCGGTCGAGCACTCCCTGCGCCGCCTGCAGACCGATCACCTCGACCTCTACCAGGTCCACCGCCCTGATCCGACGGTCGACGTGGAGGAGACGCTGTCGGCGCTGTCGGACCTGATCCACAGCGGCAAGGTACGCGCGATCGGATCGTCGACCTTCCCGGCCTCGGAGATCGTCGAAGCGCAGTGGGTCGCCGAGCGGCGCTGTCTTGAGCGCTTCCGTACCGAGCAGCCGCCGTACTCGATCGTCAACCGGAGCATCGAACGCGAGGTCCTGCCCGTCTGCCGGCGCTACGGGATGGGCACGCTGGTCTGGAGCCCACTGGGCCAGGGCCTGCTCACCGGCCGATACCGCAAGGACCGCAAGATCGGCACCCACCGGTCCCGGTTGCATGGGCGGCAGCACTTCGCCGACGAGCGCAAGCTCGACGTGGTCGAACGGCTCATCCCGCTCGCCGAAAAGGCCGGCCTGCCGATGACCCACCTCGCGATGGCGTTCGCGATCGCCCACCCGGGCGTCACCTCGGCGATCATCGGGCCACGCACCATGGAACAACTCGACGACCTGCTGGCCGGGGCCGACGTCACCCTGGACGACGACGTCCTCAACCGCATCGACGAGATCGCTCCACCCGGCACCGACGCCGGCCGCAACGACGTGGCCTACACACCGCCGGCCGTATCAAGCGTGAACCTGCGCCGCCGACCGGTCACCGAGCGCTCCGCCGCCTGACGGCGACAGCAGGAGAGTTCGTCATGCGGTTGCTGACCCGGGCGTGTCTCTCTGCTGTCGATCGCGTCGTCAGACGGGCCAGGTGCCAAGCGCGTGGGCGAGTCGCTCGGTCTGTTCCCGGGTGATGCTCTGGGCGAGTCGCATGCCGAACCGCGGACTGCCCGGAGCGTCGCATTGGAGGATGCCGGCGAATGGCTGCGTGCCTCTGCTGAGCGGGGCGGGCCGGGCGGCGCCCAACGGGCCGAGGACCCCCACAGGAGATGGGCGGTCAGGAGGGTCGCTGCCACCCGGGGGGCCTCCGTGGCCGAGGCGCCAGTTCGTACCAGGGCCGCGGCGACCAGCTTGTGTGCGCGTACCGGAACGTCCTTGTCACCGAGCGCGGGCAGCAGGAGCAGCAAGCGGGCAGCGGGGTCGTGGACGCCCGGTGCTGTGCGATCCACGTGCTCCGTGATGTGGCTCAGCTCCCGCCAGGACAGACCGGGACCTGCGTGGTGCCCGTCGATGGTGGCGAGGTGGCCGTTCTGCTTCCAGTCGGGGTGGACGAGGAGGTACCGGGTCCCTTCGTTGTCGTCGGGGAAGTTCTCGCGCACCACCACGGCGGTGTGTCCGCCACCGAAGGGGATCTGGAACACGGGCCAGCGCTCCTCGTCCGTCAGCGCTTCGTATGCCGCGTCGACGTCCGGCGCGGTCACGCCGAACCACTCCGGAAGAGGCTCTGCGCCCTCGTCGTCCGCCGCGCACAGCCACATCAGGTAGGCGGCCCAGAATTGGATGCGGGTCTCAGGCTCCGTCTTCAGCTTGGTGGAACCTGTCATGTCGAACTGTTCGTACAGTGTCACAGCGAAGCCTCCCGGATAACGGGCGACCGCTTCACGGCTGATCGGGCCGTTCCACGGTGCGACCGGCGCAGTGACGCCCACCCGATGACCGCTCAACAGGCCACCGACAGGGAACGGGCCGCCGACGATGCCGCCGACGACGAACAGGTCGCCGGCGGCTCCGGAGGGCGAGTCCGCACCACTCAGAACACGGCTCTGCCGCGCGGTGTCGTCACGCGAGACCCCTGGGGCAGGGAACGGGGCCTACTTCTTGGAGAACCCCGCAAGGACGTAGTCGAGGCCCACGCCCCACGCGCCCATGTGGTCGCGGACGATGTCGTTGACGGGCCCGTACGTGTCGCTACGGTCCCAGTCGCGCTGCAGTTCGGAGAGGGTGCTCGCAGTACTGACGGGCACAACTCCCTTCTGGGACATCCGCACGATCGCAGCGTCGTGCGCGGCGACGCTGGAGCCCGCCGAGGCGTCGACGACGGCGAAAACCTCGTACCCGGCCTCGGTCGCCGACAGGGCGGGGAAGGCCACGCAGACCTCGGTCCACAGACCGGCTATGAGCAGACGGCGCCGGCCGGTGGCCTCCACCGCGGCTCGGAAGGCCCCGTCCTGCCAGGCGTTGATGTAGGAGCGGTTGATGACATCAATGTCGGGCAGCGTGCTCGTGATCTGCGGGATCAATGGACCGGCGAAAGTGTCCGCGGCAATGGACGTGAGCACGGTGGGGATGTCGAACACCTTGGCCATACGGGCGAGCGCCGTGACGTTGTTGATCAGCAACTGGGGATCGGCGCTGCGGGCTCCGAAGACCATCTGCGGCTGGTGGTCGATGAGCGCAAGGGCGGTGTCCTGGGGAGTGAACAGGCTGTTGATGGAGCTGTCGGGCAGATCGGGAAGACGGCTGACGGTCACGGATACACCTTCTCTTTGTTGACGTGCGGTTGCTCTGGGAAAGATTCGGTCGAGGTCGGGAAACCCCACCCCTGCGGGAACTGCCGGCGGAACGCACACACCACGCGGGACAGGGGCGACGCCAAGGAGGCCGTCGCGCGCCGGTGGCACACGAAGCCGGCCGGCAACGGCCCGGAATCCACTCACTCAGTACGCATACGGTGCGTGGCTGCTTTGTACGGGAAAACCGTAGGCGTGATGATCAGTGTTTTCCTGGCCCTCGCTGGGCTATGACGCCGGTCACAATGCGGGAGGCGCGTGCGGTCAACTGGTGCCTGCACAGCGGTTCCACCGGCCGGTATGACGGCCATCCCGTGCCGGACGGAGGCGTGGTCCGAGCCCGGCATGGGGATCAGGCGCCCGCCGGTGCGGGACGCGCCATCACCGAGTGCCACACCTGCTCGTCGTGCGAGCCCGGTTCCGGCAGGTGGACGACCACTACCTGGCCGCCTGCGTGAACGACTTGCAGGTTCTCCACGGACATCTCGATCTGCCCGGCCTCGGGGTGCGCGAAGCGTCTGACACGCCGCACCCCCGTCGACACCACCTTCCTCTCCCACACCTCACGGAAGAAGTCACTGGTCGCAGCGAGATCGTCGATCACTTCCCTGGAATGCGCGTCGCTCAGCCCCTCGTCACTCCGCAGCCGGAGCATGCCGATCATCTCCGCCGCGGACTCCGCCCAGTCGGAGCCATACAGACTGCGGGCCCCGGGATCGAAGAGCATCCAGTGGAGAGCGTTGCGGCTCGGCAGCGCTTCGAAGTCGACATACAGGCGACGGTGCCCCGCGTTGGCGGCGAGGACGTCCATGGCGGGGCACAACAGCACGGCGGGAGTCGGATCGAGGGCCCGCAGCAACCGGGCGGTCTCGGGGCGCCCCCGGTCCGTGACCGCGTAGGCGCCGGCCCGCGGGGCGGCCAGCCGGTGCAGGTAACTGCGCTCGTCGTCCGACAGCCGCAGTGCGGTGGCGATGGCGTCCAGGACGCTGGGCGAGGCGCTTACGTGCCGCCCCTCTTCGAGGCGGGTGTAGTAGTCGACGCTGACGTTGGCGAGCGAGGCGAGCTCTTCGCGCCGCAGGCCGGCGACACGGCGCCTGCGGCCGGCCGGCAGCCCGGCCTCCTCCGGCTCCAGTCGGGCCCGCCGCGAGCGCAGGAACTCGCCCAGCGCCACGTTCGGCCTGACCGACTGGTTCCGGCCCGCTGCTTCCACCCCCGTCCTCGCTCACCGCTCGCTCTGAGAGAGGACGACCGGGGTTGGCACGGCGATGTACACCCTTGCCGTCCTGCGATGTGTCAAGGAGTTAACAACTGCGATCTCGCCGGGGACCGGGGGTGAGCAGCCGCCGTGTCCGGGAGTGCAGACGCCGTTGTTCACGCGCGTGGGTGAAGTCGGGTGAGCTGGGTGACGTGCTCCGGACCGAGTTCGGCGAGCGACGCGACACCGAGGAGCTTCATGGTCCTTGCGATCTGCTCGGAGAGGATCTGGATCACCCGCTCCACACCGGCACGGCCGCCGGCCATCAGGCCGTAGAGGTAGGCGCGTCCGACGAGGGTGAACTTGGCTCCGAGCGCGATCGAGGCGACGATGTCGGCGCCGGACATGATGCCGGTGTCGAGTGCGACCTCGACGTCGTTCCCGAGTTCGCGGACCACGTGCGGCAGCAGGTGGAACGGCACCGGTGCGCGGTCGAGCTGACGTCCGCCGTGGTTGGACAGCACGAGCCCGTCCACACCGGCATCGACGAGCTTTCTCGCGTCGTCGACCGACTGCACGCCTTTGATGACGAGCTTGCCCGGCCATATCGAGCGGATCACTTCGAGGTCCTCGAAGCCGATCGTCGGGTCCATGGCCGCGTCCACCAGTTCCCCGACGGTGCCGCCGGTGGACGACAGGGAAGCGAACTCGAGTTTCGGAGTCGTCAGGAAGTCGTACCACCACCAGGGCCGGGGCACGGCGTCGGCGATCGTCCTCACGGTCAGCTGCGGGGGGATGGAGAACCCGTTGCGCTTGTCCCGCAGCCGGGCCCCGGCCACCGGGGTGTCGACCGTGAACAACAGGGTGTCGAAGCCTGCCTCGGCGGCCCGGCGGGTCAGCGCGTAGGAGATCTCCCGATCCCGCATCACGTACAGCTGGAACCAGTTGCGGCCCAGCGGGTTCACGGCCTTGACGTCCTCGATCGAGGTCGTGCCGAGAGTGGACAGCGAGAACGGGATCCCGGCCGCGCCCGCGGCGCCGGCACCGGCGACCTCCCCCTCGGTCTGCATGAGCCGGGTGAACCCGGTCGGGGCGATACCGAACGGCAAGGCACTCGGCCCGCCGAAGATGTCGCAGGACGTGTCCACGTCCGCCGCGCCACGCAGGACCCGCGGGTGGAACTCGATGTCCTGGAACGCCTGGCGCGCCCGAGTGATCGACACTTCGTCCTCCGCCGCGCCGTCGGTGTAGTCGAACGCCGCCGCGGGGGTCCGCCGCCGTGCGATCTTCCGCAGGTCGTGGATCGTGAGCGCGGAGTCGAGCCGGCGTTTCCTGCCGTTCAGCTCGGGCCTCTTGAACCGCAACAACTCGAAGATCTCAGCGGGTTCGGGGAACTGGCGAGTGGTCATCGGGTTCTTCCTCTCCGCGCGGGTGGCGGGTCGTATCGGACGGCTGTGAACGTGGAGGGCGACGAGCTCGCGCGGAGACCCGAGGCCACCGACGACGAGACCGGCGGTGCGCGCCTGGACGCGGGACGGCCCTGCTCCAGCAGCGCCCGGTGGGCAGCCGGCACGTCCTGTGCCGCGGCGAGGTAAGGGTGTCGCGGTGCGAGCCGGTAACGCGGCAACAGGACCGCGATGCTCAGGCTGTCGGGGAGCCTCGCCGCGAACGCGGCAGCATCCTCTGCCGTTGGGAAGCGCCCGCCGTGCACATACAGCGCGACGGCGCGGTCGGTGGTGCCGGCGGCGGCCACCCAATCACCGGTCACCGCTCCGGCCCGCCACGGAAGGGTGGCGAAGGCCGGGCCGGTGGGAGCACAGTGCCGTCCCGGCGCGGCCGTCGGCCCGTGCGTACCGATCGAGGCGTGACGTGTCGTTCGCATCGTGTCGCTCACTCTCCCAGCGCCGGGGCGTTCTGCTCGGCGACGGCCCGGGAGACCGCCGCCAGCAGGTCGGGCACGTCCATCATGGGCAGCACCGCCTCTACCAGCACCAGGCCCTTCGGGTCGGCGGCTGCGTCCAGCGCGGCGGTCGACTCGGCGACTGTGGAGGCACGCAGCACCTCGGAGGCTTCGGCACCGCCCATCGCGGCCGGTACCAGCGACCGGTCCCAGCCCGGAATGTCGTTGTACCGCTGCTCGGCACCGTGGATCGCCCGTTCCACGGTGCAGCCGGCGTTGTTGACCGGCAGCGCCACCATGTTCCGCCCGTCGTGCAGGCCTGCGCCGAAGCGGTCGGCGAGGAAGTCGGCAAGCACGGTGAGTGAGCCGGCGTCGCCGAGCATGCGGCGGGCGGCACGGGTGAAGTCCTCCAGTGCCCGCTCGGAGAAGTCCGCGGCAGGGACGGCCAGCGGCGCCGCCGGGCGCTCGACCGGGGCCTCGGCCACGTCGGTGGGCATCACATCAGGTAGCGCGATCGATACGGGATGGACGTGGCGAACGGTGTGCTTGGTCTCTGTCGCTGTGGCGATCGTCACGGAGGTCGTCGACGTCGCTGCGTAGGCTGGCGCCGGCCGCCACCGGCGGGGAACGCGGGAACGTGACGACGGTCCAGGATGCTCCTCCCGGTGGCTGACGCCCCGTCGGCCAAGTCGGCATCCGGTCAGCACGAGTCCTGGGAATCCCAGGGACGGCTGCCCGGACACGCGACTGGTTGTAGGGTGGAGAGCCAGCCCCTGACCTGCAAGAACGCGGGCAGGGAGCCTACTTTCAGGAGTGTCGATGTTGCGTACCATGTTCAAGTCGAAGATCCACCGTGCCACCGTCACACAGGCGGACCTCCACTACGTGGGCTCCGTGACCATCGACGCCGATCTGATGGACGCCGCCGACCTGCTGCCCGGCGAGCTGGTCCATATCGTCGACATCACCAACGGCGCGCGCCTGGAGACCTACGTCATCGAGGGGGAGCGGGGTTCCGGCGTGATCGGCATCAACGGCGCCGCGGCGCACCTGGTGCACCCCGGCGACCTGGTGATCCTGATCAGCTATGCGCAGGTGGACGACGCCGAGGCCCGTGCCCTGCGTCCGCGTGTCGTCCACGTGGACCGCGCCAACCGCATCGTCGGCCGGGGCACCGACCCCTCCGAGCCGGTTCCGGGCGGCGACACCGTGCGCGGCCCGGGGGCCGTGGCCAGGGACTGAGCCCCTGCCCGGGCGCGCAGTATGCACCCTGCCGCGCCCGGGCGCACGTCGAGCGCCGCCATGGATGCGTGGGCGGGCACCCGCCGGGTACGCGTGGGGCGAGTGCAGAAAGCCATCATGTCCGGGCGACACGGACGACGAGGAGTGTGGTCCGGGCGACCGGCCTGGAGGCCGAAAATGACACACCCGTTCCCAGATCCCGTACCTCCGACCCCGACCCCCGGCCCCGACCGCCCCGGGCCACCGCGTCCGCCGGATCCGGTGCCGCCGGATCCGCGCCCGCCCGACCCGGTGCCGCCGGATCCCACGCCGGCCCCCGGCCCCCGGCCCATGCCGGAGCCGTCACCTGTCCCGAAGCCGCCCGGCCCCGACCCCACGCCGGAGCCCGAGCCGGGACCCGTGTCCTGACAGGCCGCCCCTGACGCAGGGGCCTGACACAGGGGCCGTCGGGGAATGCCTGCGGAGCCCCGACCCTCGGCCCCCGGCCCTTGGGGGGCCACCGTCCCTCGGCCAGTGCGGGGCGGCGGTTCTCGGCCAGTGCGGGCCGACGTCCTTGGCCCGGCCGGGGCCCGGCCCCCGTCCGGGCGGTGCGGGGATACGCCCCTGGCCGGTGTGGGGCCAAGCACCCGGCCCGTCTTGGTCACCGAGCCCGACCCGTGCAGGGCCGCGGATCATCGGCCCGTGCGCGCCTCGGCCCTGGCCCCCGGTGGCCGGTGCGGGGACATGGCCCCTGGCCGCTGTAGGACCAGGGACCCTAGCCCGTGCCGGGGCCCACCGGACCCCGGCTGCCCGTGCCGGTCTTACCGGACCCCGGCTGCCACGGCCCCACAGGGCGCGCGTTCCCCGAGCGAGCCCGCCAGGCCGCAGCGAGCAGGCCACTACGCCGCAGCGAGCCCGCCAGGCCGCAGCGAGCAGGCCACTACGCCGCAGCGAGCCCGCCACTACGCCGCAGCAAGGCCGCCGGCACGCCGCAGCGAGGCCGCGCCGTGTCTCACGAGGCCCGGTGCTACGCCTCGACCTCCGAGCGGTCACCGCCCCAGAGCGTGTGGAAGGTGCCCTCGGTGTCCGTGCGCTTGTAGGTGTGCGCACCGAAGTAGTCCCGCTGGGCCTGGGTGAGCGCGGCGGGGAGGCGGCCTGCGCGCAGGGAGTCGTAGTAGGCGAGCGCCGCCGAGAAGCCGGGGGTCGCCACACCCTGCTGCACCCCCGCCACCACCACGGCGCGCCAGTCGTCCTGCGCCGCCGCGATCTCGTCCGCGAAGCCCTTGTCGGAGAGCAGGCTGGGCAGGTCGGGGCGGGCGTCGTAGGCGCTGCGGATCCGGTCCAGGAACGCCGCGCGGATGATGCAGCCGGCGCGCCAGATCGCCGCGACCGAGCCCGCGTCGATGTTCCAGTCGTACTCCTCGCTGCCCGCGGCGATGAGGTGGAACCCCTGCGTGTACGAGACGATCTTCGACGCGTAGAGAGCCTGTTCCACCTGGTCGGCGAAGGCCGCGGCCTCCTTCTCGCCCATCGGCTGCGCGGTCGGGCCCGCGAGGCCCCGGGAGGCGTCGCGCAGTGCGGCGTGGCCCGACAGCGAGCGGGCGAAGACGGCCTCGGCGATGCCGGACACCGGCACGCCCAGGTCGAGCGCGACCTGCACCGTCCAGCGGCCGGTGCCCTTCTGCTCGGCCTGGTCGAGCACCACGTCCACGAACGGGTTCCCGGTACGGGCGTCGGCCTGCGACAGCACCTCGGCGGTGATCTCGATCAGGTACGAGTCGAGCCGGCCGGTGTTCCAGGTGCGGAAGATGTCGGCGATCTGCGCGGGGGTGTATCCGGCCACGTCGCGCAGCAGCTGGTAGGCCTCGCCGATGAGCTGCATGTCCGCGTACTCGATGCCGTTGTGGACCATCTTGACGAAGTGTCCCGCGCCGTCCGGGCCCACGTGGGTCACGCAGGGCGACCCGTCCGCCGACTTCGCGGAGATCTTCTCCAGCATCGGGCCGAGCGAGGCGTACGACTCCGGGGAGCCGCCCGGCATGATGCTGGGACCGTGCAGGGCGCCCTCCTCGCCGCCCGAGATGCCGGTGCCGACGAAGTGGATGCCCCGGTCACGCAACTCGCGCTCCCGGCGCCGGGTGTCGTCGAAGTGTGCGTTGCCGCCGTCGATGATCATGTCACCCGGCTCCAGGAGCGGCGCGAACTCCTCGATCACCGCATCGGTCGGGGCGCCGGCCTTCACCATGATCATGACCCGGCGGGGGCGCTCCAGCGCGTCGACCAACTCCTGCGGGGTCTCGGCCGGCACGAAGTCGCCCTCGCCGCCGAACTCCTCCACCAGCGCACGCATCCTCGCCGAGGTGCGGTTGTGGACGGCGACCGTGTAGCCGTTGCGGGCGAAGTTCCGGGCGAGGTTGCGCCCCATCACGGCAAGCCCCGTGACGCCGATCTGAGCCGAACTGCTCATGTGCATAACTCCTGAATCAGTAAAGAAGCCGTGACCGCCAGTATCACCCCTGGGCGGCGGTCCCTCTCGACAGGTCTCGACAGGGGAGTACCCGGGGCGCCGGCCGGAACTCGGGGCAACTGCCGGAAGCAGGTGTCGCTTTCGGACGCGGCACCCGGTGCCGCACGCGCCCGCCGCGCTCCCCGGTGCGGGCCCGGAATCCGCTGGACAGGCGGGGTGCGGACGGCCCCGGTGTGCGGTGATTGCGCGTCCGGAACACCGATATGAGCGACTGATTGCCCTCTTGTCCCGGCCTGTCGCAGCGCGTAACTTTGCGGCGCCCAATGCTGTGGGAGCCGGGGTCCGCCTCCGGCCATTCGACGGGGGGACCCCCATGGCCGTACGCGGTCGGCACCGCAGGTACCAGCCGAACCGGATCAACCGCGCCTCGCTGACCGTCACCGCGAGCGGCGCCGGCCTCGCCATACCCCTCATCGGCACCACGGTCGCCCACGCCGCCGACACGGCCACCTGGAACAAGGTCGCCGCCTGCGAGTCCAGCGGCCGCTGGGACGTCAACACCGGCAACGGCTACTACGGCGGCCTGCAGTTCACCCAGTCCACCTGGGAGGCCTACGGCGGCCGGGCCTACGCACCGCGCGCCGACCAGGCCGGCAAGGACCAGCAGATCGCCGTCGCCGAGAAGGTGCTGGGCAGCCAGGGCCCCGGCGCCTGGCCCACCTGCTCGGAACGCGCCGGACTCGCCCGTGGCGGCCCCGCCCCGGCCGCGCCCGCCGCCGCGCACACCGGCTCCCAGGGGCACACCGGCTCCCGGACCACCGCGGGCACCCGCCAGACCAGGCAGGGCGCCCCGGACGTCAAGCCGGAGACCACCCCGCAGTCCCGCGCGGGCACCGCCGAGATGTACACGGTGGTGCGCGGCGACACCCTCTCGGAGATCGCCGAGGACCACCGTGTCGACGGCGGCTGGCAGCGGCTCTACTCCGTCAACCGGAACACCGTCGGAGCCGACCCCGACCTGATCGTGCCGGGCCAGCGGCTCTCCCTCGACGGTTCCCGGGGCACCGTGCCGCACCAGCGGAAGGCCGCCCGCCCCGCACCGAAGCATCCGGCCGAGCCCTCGGCGCTGCCGCGCTCCGCCCCGTCCGACCGGCATGGCGAGCCCACTCACCCGAAGCCGGAACACCCCAAGGCCCACAAGCCGTCCCAGGCCCCCGCCAGGACCGCGAAACCCGCGGCGAAACCGGCCAAGCCCGCCACGAAGCCCGCCGCCAGGGCCCACTCGTCCGCGCACCCCGCCCACCACGGCCTGCTCGCCCCGGTCTCCGCCTCCATCGGCACGCCCTACCACGCGCAGGGCGGCTCCTGGTCGAAGGGCTACCACACCGGCGTCGACTTCCTCGTGCCCACCGGCACGTCCGTCAAGGCCATCGCGCCCGGCCAGGTGGTGGCCGCCGGCTGGGGCGGCTCGTACGGATACCAGGTGGTGGTCCGGCACGCCGACGGCAAGTACAGCCAGTACGCCCACCTTTCGGCGATCTCGGTGAAGACCGGGCAGAAGGTCGTGGGCGGCCAGCGGCTCGGCCGCTCGGGCGCCACCGGAAACGTCACGGGCCCGCATCTGCACTTCGAGGTGCGGACCGGGCCCGAATTCGGTTCCGACGTCGACCCGCTCGCCTATCTGCGGGCCGGCGGCGTCAGGATCTGAGGCGGCCGCAGGGAGCGAGCCGCCCCCCGGCGCTCCGCTCCGAGCTCCCCGGCTGCCGGGGCAGGCGCGCCGTCCTGCTCCGCTGCGGGTCCTCCTCCAGGTCGGACAGATCCCCCGGCACCTCCCGCAGGCCCGGGAACCGCCTCAGCTCGGGCAGCTCCTCGCGCCGCATCCGCTCCAGGTCCTCCAGCACCGGCACGGGCCCGGGCGAGGCATCCTGGGCGGCACCCTGTGCCATGTCCTGCCGCGCGGGCACCGACCGGGCGAGGTCCGCGGGCAGGGAGGCGCCTCCGGCGGGGCCCTCGGCCGCCGGCTGCTGCGCGCGGGCCGCCGCGGCCACGGTGACGGTGCGGTCGCCGGCGGCCGGGCCCGCGGCGTGGATGCGCTCGGTCGTCAGCAGGATCAGACCGCCCGCCGCGACCACCCCGCAGCCCAGCGCCAGCACGGCCCCCGTGGTGCCGTGCCGGAAGCTCTCGCCGAACATGGTCAGGCCCACCGCGGCCGCGACCACCGGGTTGACGACCGTGAGCGTGGACAGCGGTGCGGCGAGGCCCGCGCCGCGGTAGGAGGCCTGCGACAGCAGCATGCCCGCCACCGCCATCACGGCGGTCACCCCCAGCGTCGGCAGCAGCACCGCGAGCGTGGTGCCCTCCGACCAGTCCAGCGCGACGGTCTTGGTGAACACCGACGCGATACCGAAGGCGGCACCGGATGCCGTGGCCAGCAGCACACTGCGGACCGCCGGATGGTGGTGCAGCGCGTGCGCCGTCACCATCAGGGCCACGATCGAGCCCGCGGTGACCGACGCCACGACCAGCCGCTGGAGCCCGCTCAGCGACTGGGTGTCGGAGACCCCGGTCAGCGCCAGCAGCCCGGCCAGCCCGACCGTGGCCATCACGGCCCCCCGCCAGGCGGTCGCGCCGGCCCTGCGCCCCGCGAACAGGGCCGCCATGGGGAGCGCGAAGACGATGGTCAGGGCGCCGAGCGGCTGGACCAGACTGAGCGGTCCGAAGGCCAGGGCCGCCACGTGGAGCACGGCACCCAGGGCGTTGAGCCCGACCGCGGCCCACCAGACCGGGCGGTGCAGCGGGGCGTACTGCGGGCCGGGCGCCGCGGCGGCGACCCGCTCCTGGACGATGGCGCCGCCCGCGTACGCCACGGCGGAGACCAGGGAGAGCAGCACGGCCAGGGTGAGGGCACTCATCTCGAGCACCTCGCCGGGCCGGGCGTGCGGTGGGCAGAGCGCGCTGTGCGGTCTGTCCCGTGGTGCGTGCAGGCGGCGTCCATACCTTCCACGATGCCTCGCAATGCGGTTCGTGTCGTCGTCCCTGAGCACGCATTGGGTCCTACTGCCAAAGGAGTACACAGGGGTTCCTGTCATCCCCCGGACTGGCGACCGCGGGGGGACGCCGCCGGGGTAAAGGCCGTGGACGCCGGGGGTATTCCCGATGGGTCGGTTTGGCGTGGCACGCCGTGCCTGACGTAGAGTCCCGCTTCTGGAACGCCCGTGCGCGGCCGTTTCCGAGGGCACCCGGCCGGCCGGTAGCACGCACCGCGTGCACGGGCCGGCCGGGGGGCGCCCGGGCAGTTCGAGCTGATGAAGGGGCACGCGGCGGCGATGACGGCGACACACGACGGACCGGTGCGGCGGCCCGGCAGCGCTGCCGAACGCCTCACACCCGACCCGGGAAGGCCGGGCAACCCGGGCACCCGGCAGGGACGGCCCGGCACCGGCCGGGCGGAGTCCGGCCGCATGCCGGGGGAGCCGGGCGGAGCGCCCGGCCCGTACGGTTCGGGCCGAGCGGAGCCAGGCCTCGGACCAGGGGAGTCCGGTTCTGGATCAGGAGAGTCCGGCCGCGGACCAGGGGAGTCCGGCCGCGGACCAGGGGAGTCCGGCCGCGGGCCGGGGACGTCCGGCCCCGGACCCGGGGAGGCTGGATCCGGACCGGCGGAGTACGGCCCCGGCATCGACCCCGAGCGGCTCGCGATAGCCCTGGGCGTGCTCGCGGAGCTGGACACGCTGGAGATCGACCACCCGGACGCGATCGCCGTCCGGCGCGCCACCTCCGGGCTCTACCGCACGGTCAAGCAGCGCCGCCGCCAGGAGCGGCGGGCCGCCAAGACCGCCCACGACAAGGCCGTCACCGAGGCCACCGCCACCGGCTCGGCGGACCGCATCGACGACGAGACGCGGGGCCTGCTGCCGTCCTCGGCGGCACGGGGCGAGATCGCGGGCGTCCTGCGCCGGCCCCGGTCCTGCTACGTCTGCAAGACCCGCTACGTCGAGGTCGACGCCTTCTACCACCAGCTCTGCCAGGCGTGCGCCGCCGAGAACCGCGCACGCCGCGACGCCCGCACCGACCTTTCCGGCAAGCGGGCCCTGCTCACCGGCGGCCGGGCCAAGATCGGCATGTACATCGCGCTGCGGCTGCTGCGTGACGGCGCTCACACCACGATCACCACCCGCTTCCCCAACGACGCGACACGGCGCTTCAAGGCGATGCCCGACAGCGACGAGTGGATCCACCGGCTGAAGATCGTCGGCATCGACCTGCGCGACCCGGCCCAGGTGGTCGCGCTCGCCGACTCGGTCGCCGCCCAGGGCCCCCTGGACGTCCTGATCAACAACGCCGCCCAGACCGTGCGCCGCTCGCCGACCGCGTACAGCGAACTGGTGGCCGCCGAGTCGGCACCGCTGCCCGCCGGGGTGCTGCCCGCGGCCGAGGTGATCGGAACCTTCGGCTCCGGAGCCGTGGCGGCGCTGCCCGCGCCCCGGCGGGGCGGCCTGAGCGCGCAGGAGATCACCGAACTGGCGCTGGTCTCCGGGTCCGCGGCGCCCGACAGGATCGCGGCGGGCACGGCCGTGGACGCCGGCGGGCTCGTCCCCGACCTGCACGACAGCAACAGCTGGGTGCAGGCCGTCCAGGACGTGGATCCGGTCGAACTCCTCGAGGTGCAGCTCTGCAACTCCACCGCGCCGTTCATCCTCATCAGCAGGCTGCGGGCGGCCATGGCCGCGGCCGTCGCGGCGGGCGGCCGGCGTGCCTACGTCGTGAACGTCTCGGCGATGGAGGGCGTCTTCGGGCGCGGCTACAAGGGCGCCGGGCACCCGCACACCAACATGGCCAAGGCCGCGCTGAACATGCTGACCAGGACCAGCGCCCAGGAGATGTTCCAGACCGACCGCATCCTGATGACGGCGGTGGACACCGGCTGGATCACCGACGAGCGGCCGCACCCGGACAAGATGCGCCTCGCCGAGGCGGGCTTCCACGCCCCGCTCGATCTGGTCGACGGCGCGGCACGCGTCTACGACCCGATCGTGCGGGGCGAGGCGGGCGAGGATCTGTACGGCGTCTTCCTCAAGGACTACGCCCCGCGCCCCTGGTAGCGCATCACCCGGACGGAGCAGCGCGTCCGGCCCCGCGGGCGCCCGACTCGCCCTGCTCGCACGGGACTCGGCGGGCCGGTGCGTCCCCGCCCGGCCTGCGGACGCCGGCCCGACCGGGGATCATGGCCGAATGGAAGCGGATGGTCGCGGACAAATAGCCTTATTATTCCTCGCTATCGAGCGGATATGCGCTCACATGGTTACTCTGGAGCGGACGGACGGTTCTCGGGGCCACATCCATTTCCATGGTCCGTCCAGGGACAGGCCGGCCACCACGGCCTGCTCCACAGCGAACTGCCGGCGCCACCGCGTCCCAGCTGCCCTCGTCCCAAGCCCCACCGGGCGTCAGGCGCCTGGTCGGAGACCGGGCGGGCCTGTCCCCGAGGGTTACCCGACACAGAAGGAGTGCGCGGTGACACCAGAGAAGCCCACGGCCGAACAATCCCCGAAGGAACGCACGGAGCGCCTCGTTCCAGGCGCCGAGAAGCTCGGCAGCCTGGACGTCTGGGCCAGGTCCGCCCCCATCCGCCTCGCCGGCTACGAGGACGACCTCGCCGAGCCCCACATCCTGCCTAGCGTCGACTGACCGACGCTGCAAGGGGACGCCGGCCCCGGGCTGCCACGGCGCCGTTTCCGGGAGTGCCGTCACTCAGGGGCACGGGCCTCACGAGCGCGGGCTCACGAGCGGGCTCACGAGCGCCGGCCTCAGGGCCACGGCATCAGGGCGCCGGCCGTGGAACCGGTCCTCGTAGGGCCGCGACCGGCCTCTCATGGGTCGTGAGCGCGTCCCCGTACGGGCCCGTGGCCGGCGCCGGGCCGTTCGGCTGTCGGGGTGGTCGTCGGCGCCCCGATGCGGCGCTGCCGCGACGGTGATCGCCGGGCCAGCACCATGGTCAGCGTTGCGCCGCGGTGAACGGCACGGCGGCCCGATGCCCGGAGGGCACCGTATGACCAGCCCGAGCGAGGACGCCACCGCACCCCCCGCCCGCTACGACGATCTGAGGGCGCTGTACATCAACTGCACCCTCAAGCGCTCCCCGGAGCGCAGCAACACCCAGGGCCTGGTCGACCGCAGCATGGGGATCATGCGGGCACAGGGGGTGCGGGTGGAGCTGGTCCGGGCCGTCGACGAGGACATCGCCACCGGCGTCTGGCCCGACATGACCGAGCACGGCTGGGCCAGCGACGCCTGGCCGGCGCTCTACGAGCGGGTCATGGCGGCCGACATCCTCATCCTGGCGGGCCCGGTCTGGCTCGGCGACAACAGCTCGGTGACCAGGATGGTCATCGAGCGGCTCTACTCCTGCTCCAGCCTGCTCAACGACTTGGGCCAGTACGCCTACTACGGCAGGGTCGGCGGCTGCCTGATCACCGGCAACGAGGACGGCGTCAAGCACTGCGCGGCGGCCGTCCTCTACAGCCTCCAGCACGTGGGCTACACCGTCCCGCCGCAGGCGGACGCCGGCTGGGTGGGCGAAGCGGGCCCGGGCCCGTCCTATCTTGACCCCGGCTCGGGCGGCCCGGAGAACGACTTCACCAACCGCAACACCACCTTCATGACCTGGAACCTCCTGCACATGGCCCGCCTCCTGAAGGACGCCGGCGGCATCCCGCCCCACGGCAACCAACGCACCGCCTGGGACGCCGGCTGCCGCTACGACCAGTCGAACCCGGAGCACCGGTAGGACACGCGCGGTTGGCGCTCCCGACAGGGCCGCGGAAGATGCGCGAGCACTCCCACCGGCCGGCGACGAGAAGGAGACCGGCAGGGACAGCGCCCTGACGGGGACGTGGGGAGCTGCGCGAGCAACCGCCGACCGGGGGTGCCGGGGGAGGTCTGGAGGGGCAGCGCCCTGACGGGGGCGCGGGGAGCTGCGCGAGCAACCGCCCACCGGCCGGTGGCAGCCGACGGGCCGCAAGGCCGACGGACCCGGCGCCCGCCGCGGGCCGGCCGGGCGCCGCCGCATCACTCCCCGCGCACCGCCGACGTACTCTCCCGCTCGATCAGACGCGGCACCGGCACCTGCACCGCCCGAGCAGGCCCCCCGTCGAGCAGGCCGAGCAGCTCACGCGCCGCGGTGCGGCCGAAGGACACCGAGTCACGAGACATCGCCGACAGCCACGGATGCACCATCCGGCAGAGCGCCGAGTCCTCCCAGGCGACCACCGACACGTCGCCCGGCACGGAGAAGCCGAGGGCGGCAGCGGCGGCCACCCCGGCGACGGCCATCACGTCGTTGTCGTAGACCAGTGCCGTCGGCGGGGTGGCCGAGCCGAGCACCCGGCGGGTGGCGGCGGCGCCCTCCGCGTCGGAGTAGTCCGTGGTCACCGACCGCACGCCGGTCAGCCCGCGCCGCGCGGCCTCGGCCCGCAGGGTGCGGATCCGGCGGTCGGTGTGGGCGAGGTCGGCGAGGCCCGCGATGTGCACGATCCTGCGGTGCCCCAGGGCGTGCAGCCGCTCCACCACCTGCGCCATCGCCCCGGCGTCGTCCGCCCAGACCGTGGACAGCCCCGGGTGGCCGCTCTCCGGAACGCCGCCGATGACGACAACCGGCAGCGCCAGCTCGTCCAGCAGCGCGGGCCGGGGATCGTCGATCCGGGGGTCGACCACCATCACGCCGTCCACCCGGTGCTCGGCCCACCAGCTCCGGTACACCTCGCACTCCGCCCCGACGTCCTCCACCACCTGGAAGAGCAGCCCGAGGTGACGCTCCGCCAGCACCTCCTGGATGCCCGAGACGAGTTGCAGGAAGAACGAGTCCACGCCGAGCATGGCCGCCGGCCTCGCCAGCACCAGCCCGACCGTGGCGGCACCCTCGCCGGACAGGGCGCGCGCCGCGGTGCTGGGCCGCCAGCCGAGTTGCTGTGCGACCCTGCGCACCCGGGCGCGGGTGGCCTCGGAGACCCCGGGACGGTCGTTGAGCGCGAAGGAGACAGCGCTCTCCGAGACGCCGGCGCGGCGCGCGATGTCCTTCATCGTCGGGCGGCGCGCGGGCGACCGCTTGGCTGACAATCCCGCCCCTTTCACCGGACTCCTGAGACACGCCACCCTAGCGCACGGCTGGGAGGTAAAGCGCTTGAGCCGTATCTCCTAAAGCGCATTAGCCGTGGCATTTATTGGCGCCCACGACCGAGCTGACCTGCGGTGATCCAGTCGAGTCGGGTTTGGTACCGACCAATCCATTGACTTTTTCCGCAGGCGTATTGCAGGGTCCTGCACGGCAGTGCCCGACCGCCGCCGTGAGCTCTGTGCGGCGCCCTGGGCCCTCGCTGTGTTCCGGGCCGAGCAAAGGAGCCGATCCACCGTGCGTACCGAGCCCTCTTCCCGCAGCGGCCCAGCCCGCGGCGCCCTCGCCCGGCGCCTGCCGCGCCGCGCCCTCACCGCCGCCGTGCTCGCTCTCGCCCTGCCGCTCGCCGCCTGCGGCAGCGGTGACGGCGGCAGCGACGACGCCTCCGGAAAGGTGACGGGCACCATCACCTTCCAGACCTGGAACCTGCGCGCCAACTACCAGGCCTACTTCGACGGCCTGGTGAAGGAGTTCGAGAAGAAGCACCCCGGCACGCACGTGAAGTGGATCGACCAGCCGGCCGAGGGATACGCGGACAAGATCAGCGCCGACGCGGCCGGCGGCACCCTGCCCGACGTCGTCAACGTCTCGCCCGACCTGCTCGCCCCGCTCGCCAGGGCGGGCCTCGCGCTCGACCTGGACAAGGCGGCGGGGCAGTACCGGAAGGAGTACCTGCCGGGTGCCTGGCGCGGCCAGCAGGTGCCCGGCGCGAGTGGCACCTTCGCCTTCCCCTGGTACCTGAACACCGGCCCGCTCTTCTACAACAAGCGGCTCTTCGAGGACGCCGGGCTCGACCCCGCCAAGCCCCCGAAGACCTACGCGGAGCTGTTCGCCGACGCCCTGCGGATGGCCGACCGCAGCCACGGCAAGGTCGCCACGCTCGCGGGCGTCCCCACCATCGAGGACTTCGGCCGCTACGGCGTGCCGCTGATGAACAAGGCGGGCACCGGCTTCACCTTCAACGACCCCAAGGGCGTGGAACTGCTCGCCAAGTACAAGGAGCTGTACGACGCGAAGGCCCTCGACCCCCAGGCGCTCACCGCAACCCCGGAGTCCGCGGGTAAGAAGTTCCTCACCGAGGCCGTCGCGATGAACCCCGGCAGCGCACTGGACCTCGGCAACTTCAAGAAGCAGGCGCCGCGCCTCTACCGGAACATCGGCATCACCGACCAGATCACCAGCACCGGCAAGGTCAACATGTATGTGATGGGCGTGATGGTGAACGCCCGGACGAAGCAGAAGCCCGCGGCCGTGGCGTTCGCGCACTTCGTCACCGACGCCGCGCACCAGATGTCCTTCGCCAGGAAAGTGGCGATCTTCCCCAGCACCGCCGGCTCGCTCGACGACCCGTACTTCACCAAGCAGGACGGCACCGACGAGACCCGGGTGCGGGTCGCCGCCGCCCAGTCGCTGAAGTCCGCGGTCAACTACACGCCGGTGCTCTTCAGCGACCAGATGAAGATCGAGCTGCGCAATGCCGTCGACCGCGCCCTGCAGGGCAAGCAGAGCCCCGAGGCCGCGCTGGACGGCGCCGTCAGGGCCTGCGACCGGCTGCTCCAGCAGAGCTGACCCCGCGGCCCGCCATGCAGACTTCCCCCGCCCCCGCCCCCGCCCCCGCCCCCGCTCCCGCCCTGCCCGCCGGCGCGCGCCGGGCACCCGCCCCGGCCGGCGCCCGCCGCCCGCGCGTGCGCCGGCAACTGCCCACCAGCCCCTGGCTGTTCGCCGCGCCCGGCCTGTTGGTCGTCGGTCTCTTCGTGCTCTACCCGTTCGTGTCCACCGTGACCGACTCCTTCACCGACCGCAGGATGCTGGTCCCGGGCCACTGGGTGGGTCTCGCCAACTACCGCGAGCTGCTGCACGACGACATGTTCTGGACCGGCCTGCGCAACAGCACCCTCTATGTGCTCGGCGTGGTGCCCGCGCTCGTCCTGCTCCCGCTGCTGCTCGCCCTGCTGGTCCACAAGCACATCCCCGGCATCGGCTTCTTCCGCTCCGCGTTCTACACACCGGTGGTCGCCTCGATCGTGGTGGTGGGCCTGATCTGGGTGTGGATGCTGGACGAACGGGGCCTGGTGAACTCCCTCCTGGAGGCCGTGGGCGGCGGGAAGGCGGGGTTCCTCAGTGACCAGTGGCTGCTGTTGCTGAGCGCCATGGCCGTCACCGTCTGGCGGGGCCTCGGCTACTACATGATCATTTACTTGGCGGCGCTCGCGAATGTGCCCAGGGAACTGCACGAGGCCGCCGCCGTGGACGGCGCGGGAGCGGTGCGCCGCTTCCTGACCGTCACCGTGCCCGCGGTGCGCTCCACCATGGTGCTGGTGGGCGCGCTGTCGGCGGTCTCCGCGTTCAAGACGTTCTCCGAGGTGTACCTGATGGCCGGCCCCACCGGCGGGCCCGCGGGCGAGGACACCACGCTGGTGATGCTGGTCCAGCGCGCCGGCACCGGTCTCACCGGCCGCGTCGGGTACGCCTCGGCGCTCTCCGTCGTCGTCTTCGTCGTCACCGTCGCGCTGATGCTGCTGGTGCTGCGCGCGGACCGCAGGGAGGACCCCGCATGAGCGCACCCGTCACGGCGGACGGCGCCGCCCGTGAGCCCCGGGCCGCCGCCGGGCGCGCGCGCCGGACCGGCGGCGCCGGCCCAGGCCGGCGGGGCCGCCGGGCGGCGCGGTTCACCGACCAGAACGGCCGGCGGATCCCCGGCTGGGAGCTGGCGCTGCGCTACCTGCTGCTGGTCGGCGTGCTTGCGCTGACCGTGGGCCCCTTCCTCTGGCAGCTGTCGACCTCCCTCAAGGGCCCCACCGAGGACATCTTCAGCTCCCCGCCGTCGTTCCTGCCCGCCCATCCCACCCTGCACAACTACCAGCGGGTCGCCGACACCATCCCGGTGTGGAGCTACGCGCTGAACTCACTGAAGGTCTCCGCAGCCAGCGTGGTCACCAACTGCGCCGGCGCCTCGCTCGCCGGGTACGCCCTGGCACGGCTGCGCTACCGGGGCCGGTCGGCGGCCGTGCTGGTCTTCGTGCTGGCGATGCTGGTGCCGGCCGAGGCCATCGTCATCGCGCAGTTCACGACCATGCGCGAGCTGGGCCTGAACAACACCCTTGTCGGGGTGATGCTGCCCGCCTCCGTGGCCGCCCTGAACGTCCTGCTGATGCGGGGCGCCTTCCGGCAGGTGCCCTACGAGGTCGAGGAGGCGGCCTTCGTGGACGGCGCCACCTCCTGGCAGCGGTTCTGGCGGATCGCCCTGCCCTCGGTGCGGGGCACCCTCGCGGTCGTGGCGATCTTCGCGTTCATGGCGGCCTGGGACGACTTCCTCTGGCCGTTGATCGTGCTCAGTGACCCGAGCCGCTTCACCCTCACCATCGGTCTCAACTACCTGCACGGCACCTTCGCCAACGACGAGCGCCTGGTCGCCGCCGGCACCGTCATCGCCGTCCTGCCGTTGATCGTGCTCTTCGCCTGCCTCCAGCGGTACTTCTTCCGCGGCGTGGGCGAGGGCGCCGTCAAGGGCTGACGCCCGCCCCACCGCGCGCCGTCCCCGCCCACCGCCGCCGCTGCCCCGGCCCGCCCTCGCCGGCCGGCGAACGGGCCCTCGGCACCCTCCCGAACGACCGCGTCACCCTCGCGACCAGGGAATCCGGCCGAAGCCGGATGAGCGGGCCGCGCGGCGGGAAGTACGGTCCCTGGCAGAGCTGTATCCGTCCCGCCGCCGTGCCCGGTCCGCACCGACCGCCACGCGGCCCGCACAGGGCACACCCCCCGCGGTGCCCCCGGCCCGCACCCACCCGGCACTACGCCCCCGAAACACTACGGAGCACCCGTCATGCATGACGACCGCACCCTGGTCGAATCCCGGCTCGAGCGCGTCCTCGAGGAACGCATCAGGCCCGCCGTGTACCCGGAGTCCGTGCCCCTGGAGGTCGCGGTGTGGCACGCGCCCGGCGAGCCGGTGCCCATCGAGGAGGGGCTGGCCGCCGAGCCGGAGCCCATCGCGGTGGGCGAGCGGTGGGGCGCCCCGTGGGGGACGAGCTGGTTCCGGGTCACCGGCACCGTGCCCGAGGCCTGGGCGGGCCGCACCGTGGAGGCCCTGCTGGACCTGGGCTTCGACGAGAACATGCCCGGCTTCCAGTGCGAGGGCCTGGTCTACCGCCCCGACGGCACGCCCGTGAAGGGCCTCAACCCGCGCAACCAGTGGGTCCGCATCGGCGCGCCCGTGGCGGGTGGCGAGGAGGTGCGGCTGCACATCGAGGCCGCGTCCAACCCCGTCATCATGGGCTACCGTCCCTTCCAGCCCACCCCGCTCGGCGACCGGGAGACCGCGGGCAGCGAGCCCCAGTACACCCTGACCCGGATGGACCTCGCGGTCCTCGACGAGACCGTGTGGGAGCTGGTCAACGACCTCGACGTGCTCGGCGAGCTGATGCACGAGCTGCCCGTCGACTCCCCGCGCCGCTGGGAGCTGCTGCGCGCCCTGGAACACGCGCTGGACGCGGTGGACCTACAGGACGTGAACGGCACCGCCGGCGAGGCCCGGGCCCGCCTGGAGGACGTCCTCGCGCGGCCCGCGGCGCCCTCGGCCCACCGCATCAGCGCCGTCGGCCACGCCCACATCGACTCCGCCTGGCTGTGGCCGCTGCGCGAGACGGTGCGCAAGGTGGCCCGTACCACGGCCAACATGACCGCGCTGCTTCAGGACGAGCCGGACTTCGTCTTCGCCATGTCGCAGGCCCAGCAGTGGGCCTGGGTCAAGGACCACCGGCCCGAGGTGTGGGCGAAGGTGAAGAAGGCCGTGGCGGACGGCAGGTTCGTGCCGGCCGGCGGCATGTGGGTGGAGTCCGACACCAACATGCCCGGCTCGGAGGCGATGGCGCGGCAGTTCGTGCACGGCAAGCGGTTCTTCATCGACGAGTTCGGCATCGACAACGAGGAGGCCTGGCTGCCCGACACCTTCGGCTTCGCCGCCGGGCTGCCGCAGATCATCAAGGCGGCGGGCGCCAAGTGGCTGCTCACCCAGAAGATCTCCTGGTCGCAGACGAACTCCTTCCCGCACCACACCTTCCGCTGGGAGGGCATCGACGGCACCCGGATCTTCACCCACTTCCCGCCGGTGGACACCTACAACTGCTCCATGCAGGGCCGGGAGATCGCCCACGCGGTGCGCAACTTCAAGGACAAGGACGCGGCGAGCCACTCGCTGGCACCCACCGGCTGGGGCGACGGAGGCGGCGGAACCACCCGCGAGATGGTCGCCAGGGCGGCCCGGATGCGGAACCTGGAGGGTGCGGCCCAGGTCGTCTGGGAGACCCCGAAGGAGTTCTTCGAGAAGGCGGAGGCCGAGTACCCCGAGCCCCCGGTGTGGGTCGGCGAGCTCTACCTGGAGCTGCACCGCGCCACCCTCACCAGCCAGGCGGGGACCAAGCAGGGCAACCGCCGCAGCGAGCACCTGCTGCGCGAGGCGGAGCTGTGGGCGGCGACCGCCGCCGTGCGCACCGGCTTCGCCTACCCCTACGAGCAGCTCGACCGGATCTGGAAGACGGTGCTGCTGCACCAGTTCCACGACATCCTGCCCGGCTCGTCCATCGCCTGGGTGCACCGCGAGGCCCGCCGCACCTACGAGACGGTGGCCGAGGAACTGACCGGCATCATCACGGCCGCCCAGCGGGCCCTGGCCGGCGACGGCGGGACACCGCTGGTGTTCAACTCGACCCCGCACACCCGTGACGGCGTGCCCGCGGGCGGCGCGGCCGCCCCCGTCGCCGGTGGCACCGCCACGCTCACCGAGCGCCCCGGCGGCGGCCACGTCCTGGACAACGGCCTGCTGCGGGTGGAGGTCGACGGGCGGGGCCTGGTCGTCTCCGCATACGACCTGGTGGCCGACCGCGAGACCGTCGCCCCCGGCCGGTGTGCCAACCTCCTCCAGCTGCACCCCGACCTCCCCAACAAGTGGGACGCCTGGGACGTCGACGCGTTCTACCGCAACTCGGTCACCGACCTCACCGAGGCGGACGAGGTGACGGCACAGCCGGGCGAGGACGGGCCCTCGGTGCGGATCGTGCGCAGCTTCGGGGACTCCCGCGTCACCCAGGTGCTCTACCTCGCGCCCGGCGAGCCGCGACTCGACATCGCCACCGAGGTCGACTGGCACGAGACCGAGAAGTTCCTCAAGCTGACCTTCCCGGTCGACATCCACGCCGAGCGGTACGCGTCCGAGACCCAGTTCGGGCACTTCTACCGGCCCACCCACACCAACACCAGCTGGGAGGCCGCCAAGTTCGAGGCCTGCAACCACCGCTTCGTCCACCTCGCGGAGCCCGGCTGGGGCGTGGCGCTGGTGAACGACTCGACGTACGGCCACGATGTGACGCGCACCGTCAGGACCGAGGACGGCGGCACTACCACCACGGTGCGGGCCTCGCTGCTGCGCGCCCCCCGCTTCCCGGACCCGGAGACGGACCAGGGGGTGCACCGCTTCCGGCACGCGCTCGTGCCCGGTGCGTCCGTCGGGGACGCGGTACGGGAGGGATACCGCATCAACCTCCCCGCGCGGGTGGTCACCGGCGCGGGCGAGGTGGCTCCGCTGATCTCCGTCGACAACGACGCGGTGGTGGTCACGGCGGTGAAGCTCGCCGACGACGGCAGCGGGGATGTGGTGCTGCGCTTCCATGAGGCGCACGGGGGCCGTGCGAGGGCCGTTGTCACGGCCGGTTTCCCGGTTGCCTCGGTGACCGTCACGGACCTGCTGGAGCGTGAGCTTGCCGGCGTCGCGGCGCCGGAGCTCGCCGGGGACTCGGTTGCCGTGTCCCTGCGGCCCTTCCAGCTCATGACCCTGCGCCTGCGGCGCGGCTGACCCCCGCCGCGCGGGTCGCGGCCCCGCCCAGCCCCTTTCTCTCTCGTCCGCGACCACTGCCGGTGGTGGGCTTGTCGCGCAGTTCCCCGCGCCCCTCTTCTGGCGCCCTGACAGCGGGCGCGCCCCGTCACGGGCGCGGGGAACTGCGCGATCAGGTCCCACCGGCCGGTGATCGCGCCCGAAGCCGCAAGGGGCTGGGCGTGGGTGGCGACCAAAGAGCCTTCACGCACGCAACAGAAGGAACCTCACAGGGCCAACCGCCCCCGCAGCCACTCCTCGACGCCGGCGACATGCGCCGCCGCCGCGGCGCGAGCCGCCTCGGGGTCCCGGGCGGCGAGCGCCGCATGGATCCGCTCATGCTCACGCTTCGTACGCGAGAACACCCCCTCCTGCTGGTACCCGCGCCACACCCGCGCGCGGAACGTGCGCGACGACAGGCCCTCCAGGATCGCCGCCATGGTGTGGTTGCCCGCGGCCAGCGCGATGGCGCGGTGGAACGCCAGGTCGTGGGTGACGATGTCCTCCCACTCGTCGGTGTCCTTCATCGCCGTCAGATGGCCCTCCACCTCGGCGAGCTGCTCCTCGGTGATCCGGGCGGCGGCCAGCGAGGTGGCCGTGGACTCCAGGACCCGCCGTACCTCCATCAGTTCCACCAGGCCCATGCCGCGGGACAGGTCGGCGACCACACCGAAGGTCTCCAGCAGGTCGCCGGCCTCCAGGCGGGTGACGTAGATACCGGAGCCGTGCCGGGCCTCCAGCACGCCCATCACCGTCAGGGCCCGGATCGCCTCGCGCATGGAGCTGCGGGAGATGCCGAGCTGCACCGCGAGTTCCCGCTCCGTCGGCAGCCGCGCCCCGGGCTCCAGGCGGCCCTCTCCGATCAGCGCCTTGATCTGCTCGATGGCGCGCTGCGTCACCGTGCCCTTCTGCGGGGCGCTCTCGGCGCTGTCGTTCACCCTGAGTCCTTCCGTTTCGTTTCCGTCGCCTCTCCGTCGCCTGAGGTCGGGGCAGTGTAACCAGCGATGTGGTCGGACCACCACGGATGTGGCCCGACCAATACCGGAGAAAAGCTCAGGGAAATCCGCGACGGAGGGTGTTGCGTCTCCCAAGTGGTCTGATAAATATCGTCCCGGTCGGGAACGGGACACCCGGCCTCAGGACGCGTCGCTCGGTCCCCACATTCCCGTTTCACCGCTAGGCGAGGAGAGTGCCGTCAGATGGCCGGCAGGACAGTGCGGAACAGGCGAACGACTTCGCGGGCGGTGCGTACGGCGGCTGCGGCCGCCTGCGTCGCGCTCGCACTCACGGCGTGCGGCAGCACCAAGGACACCGGCGCGGCCGCCGGCGGCGACGGCAAGGGCAAGGTCGGGGTGGTCCTGCCCATGCTCACCTCGCCGTTCTGGCAGTCGTACAACGACTATGTGCCGAAGATGGCGAAGTCCGAAGGGGTGGACGCGCTCAAGACCGTCAACTCCAACAACGACCCCTCGCAGCAGATCACCGACATCAACAACGCCCTCAACCAGAACGTCAAGGGCCTCCTCGTCGCCCCCATCGACAGCGCCGCCATCTCCGCGGGCCTGGCGCAGGCCGAGCGCAAGGGTGTGCCGGTCGTCGCCGTGGACGTCGCGCCCGAGAAGGGCAAGGTCGCCATGGTGGTGCGCGCCGACAACGTCGCCTACGGCCAGAAGGCCTGCGACTACCTGGGCCAGCACGTCAAGACCGGCAAGGTCGTGCAGGTCATGGGCGACCTCGCCTCCGTCAACGGCCGTGACCGCTCCGAGGCGTTCCGCGCCTGTGCCAAGAAGAAGTACCCCGGCCTCAAGGTGCTGGAGATCCCGGCCAAGTGGGAGGCCGACACGGCCGCCTCCAAGCTCGACACCCTGCTGAACGCCAACCCCGACATCAAGGGCATCTACCTGCAGGCGGGCGGCGTCTACCTCGCCCCCACACTGCAGACCCTCAAGTCCAAGGGGCTGCTGAAGAAGGCCGGCCAGAAGGGCCACATCACCATCATCTCCAACGACGGTATCCCGCAGGAGTTCGCCGCCATCCGCAGCGGCCAGATCGACGCCACCGTCTCGCAGCCCGCCGACGCCTACGCCAAGTACGGCATGTACTACATCAAGGCGGCGATGCAGGGGAAGACGTTCAAGCCCGGCCCGACCGACCACGACTCGAAGATCGTCAAGCTGCCCAGCGGCATCCTTGAGGACGAGCTTCCCGCGCCGCTGGTCACCAAGGACAACGTCGACGACCCCAAGCTCTGGGGCAACACGGTCAAATGAGCACGAGCGACACGAGCACCGCAGGCAAGACGAGCGACACCACCGGACGGCGGCCGCTCGTCGAGGCGGTCGGCATCGTCAAGCGGTACGGCCCCACCGTCGCCCTCCAGGACGGAAAGCTGACCGTCCTGCCGGGCGAGTCCCACGCCCTCGTCGGCCGCAACGGCGCGGGCAAGTCCACCCTGGTGCGGGTCCTCACCGGTCTCGAGGCGCCGGACGCGGGCACCGTCCTCTTCGACGGCGAGCCAGCGCCGCCGCTCGGCGACCGCGATACCTGGCGGCAGAAGGTGGCCTGCGTCTACCAGCACCCCACCGTCGTCCCCGACCTGACCGTCGCCGAGAACCTCTTCCTCAACCGCCAGCCCTCCAGCCGCCGCGGCTTCTTCAGCTGGCGCACCCTGCGCAGCGAGGCCGCGCGGCTCCTCGACACCTGGGACATCCACGTCGACCCGGAGGCGCGCACCGCCGAACTCAAGGTCGAGGACCGGCAGATGGTGGAGATCGCCCGCGCCCTCAGCGGCGGCGCGCGCTTCATCATCCTCGACGAACCCACCGCTCAGCTCGACAACCGCGAGATCGAACGGCTCTTCGCGCGGATGCGGGCCCTCCAGCAGTCCGGTGTCACCTTCCTGTTCATCTCGCACCACCTCCAGGAGGTCTACGAGGTCTGCCAGGCCGTCACCGTGCTGCGTGACGCCCGCTGGATCGTCACCGCGCCGGTCGCGGAAC
Organism: Streptomyces sp. DSM 116793; assembly: GCF_057320905.1. Taxonomy (NCBI): domain Bacteria; kingdom Bacillati; phylum Actinomycetota; class Actinomycetes; order Kitasatosporales; family Streptomycetaceae; genus Streptomyces; species Streptomyces sp. DSM 116793. The sequence goes on from NZ_CM170494.1 coordinate 8,482,599, forward strand.
TCGACCGTCCGGCGCTCGTGGAGGCCATGGCGGGGGAGCTCATCACCCGCGAGGAGTCCGCGGCCCGCGCCGGCGTCCCCGACGACGCGCCCGTCCTCCTCGACGCCAGGGAACTGACCTCGGACACCTACCACGACGTGGACCTCACCATCCGCCGCGGCGAGGTCGTCGGCCTCGCCGGGTCCAGCGGCAGCGGCAAGATCCAGCTCGCCGAGTCGTTCACCGGCATGCACCGGCCGACCTCCGGCACGGTCAGCCTCCAGGGCAGCCCGCTGCCGTTCGGCGACGTGACCGCGGCGCTGCGCGCGGGCGTCGGCTGGGTGCCCCGCGACCGGCACGAACAGGGCCTCGTCAGGGACCTCACCATCGGCGACAACGCCACCCTCAGCGTCCTCGACCGCATCGGCAGCCGGGGTTTCGTCGGCACCGAGCGCAGGCGCTCCTTCGCGTCCGACCTCATCGAGCGGCTCGACATCCACGCCGAGGGACCCGACCAGCCCGTATCCGACCTCTCCGGGGGCAATGCGCAGAAGGTCGTCATGGCGCGCGCCCTCGCCTCCGACCCGCGGCTGCTCGTCCTCATCAACCCCACGGCTGGCGTGGACGTGAAGTCCAAGGAATCCCTGCTGCGACGCGTCGACAACGCCCGCGAGGACGGCACCGCCGTCCTGGTCGTCTCCGACGAACTCGACGACCTGCGCCGCTGCGACCGGGTCCTGGTCCTCTTCCACGGCCGCGTCGTCGCCGAGCACCCGGCGGGCTGGAGCGACCACGAGCTGATCGCCTCCATCGAGGGGGTCTCGGCCGAAGGGCAGGCGGCACAGCACACGCACTCACAAGGAGCTGAACACGATGGCTGACACCAAGGCCCCGTCGGCCGAGGCCCCCGCACCGGGGCGGGCGGGACGTGAGGGGGCCGCCAAGTCCGTTCTGCTGCGCAAGGCCCGCGAACTCTCCCTGGTGCCCGCGCTGGTGGTGCTGCTGATCCTCGGCAGCGTCCTCAACGACGCCTTCTTCACCGAGACCAACCTGGTCTCCATCCTGGGCGCGTCCGCGTCACTCGCCATGCTGGTGCTGGCCGAGTCGCTGGTGCTGATCTCCGGCAAGTTCGACCTGTCCCTGGAGTCGGTCGTCGGCATCGCGCCCGCCGTCGGCGCGCTGCTCGTGCTGCCCGCGGCCCAGTCCGGCTTCGGCACCGAACTGCCCGCCGGGGTGGCCATCCTCGCGATCCTCGTGGTCGGCGCCCTGCTCGGCACGTTCAACGGGCTGCTCGTGGTGAAGCTGAAGCTCAACGCGTTCATCGTCACCCTCGCCATGCTGATCGTGCTGCGCGGCCTGCTCGTCGGCGCCACCAAGGGCAAGACCCTCTTCGGCATGCCCGACGCGTTCTTCTCCCTGGCCACCACCACCTTCCTGCGCATTCCGCTGTCGGTGTGGCTCGCCGCCGTGGCCTTCGTCATCGCCGGACTGATGCTCAAGTACCACCGCTGGGGGCGCTCGCTGTACGCCATCGGCGGCAACGTCGAGGCGGCCCGGGCCGCGGGCATCCGGGTGGACCGGGTGCGTCTCGCCGTCTACGTCATCGCCGGCGTCCTCGCCTCGGTCGGCGGGATCATGTACACCGGCTACGTCGGAGCGATCGGCGCCAACCAGGGCCAGAACATGATCTTCACCGTGTTCGCCGCCGCGGTCATCGGCGGCATCAGCCTCGACGGCGGCAAGGGCACCATGTTCGGTGCCGTGACCGGAGTGCTGCTGCTCGGCGTCGTCAAGAACATGCTGACGCTCGCCCAGGTGCAGTCCTTCTGGATCGACGCCATCTACGGCGGAATCATCCTGCTCGCCCTGATGATCGCCCGTGTCACGACCGGCCGCGCGCAGGACTGACCCAACCGAAAGGCCTTACGTGACCGAGAACGTCACCTCCGCCGCCCGCATCACCGCGGTCGACACCTATGACATCCGCTTCCCCACCTCCAGGGAGCTCGACGGCTCCGACGCGATGAACCCGGACCCCGACTACTCGGCGGCGTACGTCGTGCTGCGCACCGACGCGGAGGACGGCCTGGAGGGGCATGGCTTCACCTTCACCATCGGGCGTGGCAACGATGTCCAGGTCGCCGCCATCGACTCCCTGCGGGAGCACGTGCTCGGGCGTCCCGTGGCCGGACTCGCGGCCGACCCCGGCTCGCTCGCCCGCGACCTGACCGGCGACAGCCAGCTCCGCTGGCTGGGCCCCGAGAAGGGCGTGATGCACATGGCGATCGGCGCCGTGGTCAACGCCGCCTGGGACCTGGCCGCCAAGTGCGCCGGCAAGCCGCTCTGGCAGTTCCTCGCGGACGCCGACCCCGAGTGGCTGGTGCGCCAGGTCGACTTCCGCTACCTCACCGACGCCCTCACCCCCGACGAGGCCCTCGACCTGCTGCGCCGGGGGCGTGAGGGAGCCGCGGAGCGCGCCGCCCGGCTGCGCGAGCGCGGCTACCCCGCCTACACCACCTCACCCGGCTGGCTCGGCTACGACGACGAGAAGCTGACCCGGCTCGCCCGGCAGGCCGTCGCCGACGGCTTCACCCAGATCAAGCTGAAGGTGGGCGCCGACCTCGCCGACGACGTCCGCCGCTGCCGGGTGGCGCGCTCCGTCGTCGGCCCGGACATCCGGATGGCCATCGACGCCAACCAGCGCTGGGACGTCGACGCGGCGATCGAGTGGACCCGGGCGCTGGCCGAGTTCGACCCCTACTGGGTGGAGGAGCCCACCAGCCCCGACGACATCCTCGGCCACGCCGCGATCCGCCGGGGCGTCGCCCCCGTCAAGGTCGCCACCGGCGAGCACGTGCAGAACCGCATCGTCTTCAAGCAACTCCTCCAGGCGGAGGCCATCGACGTGCTCCAGATCGACGCGGCACGCGTCGGCGGCGTCAACGAGAACCTCGCCATCCTGCTGCTCGCCGCCAAGTTCGGCGTCCCGGTCTGCCCGCACGCCGGCGGCGTGGGCCTGTGCGAGCTGGTACAGCACCTGTCGATGTTCGACTACGTCGCCCTCACCGGCACCACCGACGACCGTGTGATCGAGTACGTGGACCACCTCCACGACCACTTCGAGGACCCGGTGGTGATCACCGACGGGCACTACCGGGCCCCGTCCGTACCCGGCTTCTCGGCCACCATCCGGCCCGAGTCGATCGCGGAGTACACCTATCCGGGCGGCACCTTCTGGGCCGCCGACCTCGCTCAGCGGAAGGATGCAGCGGAATGACGTCGCCGCAGCCGACGGACTCTTCGGAGCTCGCGGGACTCAAGGCCCTGGTCACCGGGGGCGCGTCCGGCATCGGGCGGGCCACCGCCGAGCTGCTGGCGGCGCGCGGCGCCCGGGTCGCGGTGCTCGACCGCGACCCCGGCGACCTGGCGGGCGACAGCGGGCCGCTGGTCGGCCACCGCGCGGACGTCACCGACGACGCCTCCGTCCGCGCCGCGGTCACCGCCGCCACCGACGCCCTCGGCGGCCTGGACATCCTGGTCAACAACGCGGGGATCGGGGCCCGTGGCACCGTCGAGGACAACGACGACGCCGAGTGGCAGCGCGTGTTCGACGTCAACGTCCTCGGCATCGTCCGCACCACCCGCGCCGCCCTGCCGCACCTGCGCCGCGCCGCAGGGCCCGGCCGCACCGCCGCGATCGTCAACACCTGTTCCATAGCCGCCACTGCGGGCCTGCCGCAGCGCGCCCTGTACAGCGCCAGCAAGGGCGCCGTCTACTCGCTGACCCTCGCCATGGCCGCGGACCACGTCCGCGAGGGCATCCGGGTCAACTGCGTCACCCCCGGCACCGTCGACACCCCCTGGGTCGGCAGGCTGCTGGACGCGGCCGATGACCCGGCCGCCGAGCGGGTCGCGCTGGAGGCCCGCCAGCCCACCGGGCGGCTGGTGAGCGCCGATGAGGTGGCCGCCGCCATCGCCTACCTGGCGAGCCCGCTCTCCGGCGCCACCACCGGCACCGCGCTCGCGGTGGACGGCGGCATGCAGGGGCTCAGGCTGCGCCCGGCCGGGCGGTGAGCGCGGTGCCCAGCATGCCGACCCTGCCGACCCGTACCCTCGGCCGCGGCCCGGTGAACGTGACGGAGCTGGCGTTCGGCGCCGCGGCCATCGGCAACCTCTACACGGCGGTCGCCGACGAGGACGCGCGGGCCGCGGTGGACGCCGCGTGGGACGCCGGCGTCCGGTACTACGACACGGCCCCGCACTACGGCATCGGCCTCTCCGAGCGGCGGCTCGGCGCGGCCCTCGCCGGCCGGCCCCGCGACGAGTACACCCTGTCCACCAAGGTGGGCCGGCTGCTGGAGCCGACGGGCGGCGGCACGGCGGCCGACGACCTGGCGAACGGCTTCGCGGTGCCCGCCACGCACCGCCGGGTGTGGGACTTCAGCGCCGACGGGGTGCGCCGCTCCCTGGCGGAGAGCCTCGCCCGGCTCGGCACCGACCGGGTGGACGTCGTCTACCTGCACGACCCGGACGACCACGGCGAGCAGGCCTTCCGCGAGGCCTACCCCGCCCTGGAGCGGCTGCGCTCCGAGGGCGTGGTGGGCGCGATAGGCGCCGGCATGAACCAGGCGGCCATGCTCACCAGGTTCGTCCGCGACACCGATGTCGACGTGGTCCTCTGCGCGGGCCGCTACACCCTGCTGGACCAGCGGGCGCTGGCCGAGCTGCTGCCCGCCGCCGAGCGGCGCGGCACCTCCGTCGTGGTCGGCGGCGCCTTCAACTCCGGGCTGCTCGCCGACCCCCGGCCGGGCGCCACCTACGACTACGGCACCGCACCGCACGACCTGCTCGACCGCGCCCTGCGTATGAAGGCCGTCGCCGAGCGGCACGGCACCACGCTGCGGGCCGCGGCCCTCGCCTTCCCGCTCGGCCACCCCGCCGTCGCCGCGGTGCTGGTGGGCACCCGGTCGGCGGACGAGGTGTCCGACTGCGTGCGGCAGTACCGGAGCCCGGTGCCCGCGGACTTCTGGGCCGAGCTGCACGCCGAGCGGCTGCTGCCCCCCGGGGTGCCGGTGCCGGGGCGGCCCGTCGCGGGGAGCACGGCATGAGGGTCGCCCTGCACACCACCGTCCGCGCCGACCGGATCGCGGACTACGAGGCCGCGCACCGGGAGGTCCCCGAGGAGCTGATCGGCGCGATCCGTGCCGCGGGCGCCACCTCCTGGACCATCTGGCGCAGCGGCACCCACCTCTTCCACCTGCTGGAGTGCGAGGACTACGCCCGGCTGCTGGCCGAGCTGGAGCACCTGCCGGTGAACGTCGCCTGGCAGGCCCGGATGGCGGAGCTCCTCGACGAGACCCACGACTACTCGCCGGAGGGGGCCGGGGCGGGCCTGCCGGTCGTATGGGAGCTGCCGTGACCACGCCGGAGGGAACACCGCCCGGGAACGGCGGGCGCGCGGCGCCCGTGCCCGCGGTGACGACCGGGATCGTCGACGCCCACCACCACGTCTGGGACCTGTCGGTGCGCGACCAGGACTGGATCACCGGGGAGGCCATGGCGCCGATCCGGCGGAACTTCACCGTCGACGACCTGGCGCCCGAGGCGCGGGCGCGGGGCGTGAGGGCGAGCGTGCTGGTGCAGACGGTCACCGTCGCCGCCGAGACCCCGGAGTTCCTGGCCATCGCGGAGGGCAGCGACCTGGTCGCGGGCGTGGTCGGCTGGACCGACCTGACCAGGCCGGACGTCGAGGAGTCGCTGGCGGCGCTGCGCGCGCTGCCCGGCGGGCGGCACCTGGTCGGCATTCGGCACCAGGTGCAGGGCGAGAACGACCCGCAGTGGCTGCTGCGCCCGGACGTGCGCCGCGGCCTGGCCGCCGTCGCCGCCGCGGGCCTCGTCTACGACCTGGTGGTGCTGCCGCACCAGTTGCCGGCGTGCGTCCGGGCCGCGGCCGGGCTGCCGCAGCTCACCTTCGTCCTCGACCACCTCGGCAAGCCGCCCGTCGCCGCGGGCACCCTGGAGCCCTGGGCCGGCCACGTCCGGGCCCTGGCCGCGCTGCCGAACACCGTCTGCAAGCTCTCCGGCATGGTCACCGAGGCCACCTGGGACTCCTGGACGACGGCGGATCTGCGGCCGTACGCCGAGACCGTGCTGGACGCCTTCGGGCCCGGCCGGGTGATGTTCGGCTCGGACTGGCCCGTGTGCACCCTCGCGGCGGACTACGGGCAGGTCGTGGACACCGCGCTCCGGCTCACCGAGCGGCTGGACGACGCCGAGCGCACCCAGGTCTTCGCAGGCACCGCCACCCGCGTCTACGGGCTGTGAGCCCGGCACCACAGCCTGTCGGCGGGCCGCGCCCGGGAAGGGGTGCGGGGCCGCGCCCGGGAAGGGGCGCGAGGTGTGTCCTGGGGGCAGGCGTGGGGGCACCCCTGGGATACATCAGGCCCCCGGTCCGCGCGCCGCGGTGTCCAGCCGGGTCGGCGGCCAGTACTCGCGGACGTAGGTGCGGTCCCAGCAGGCGCCCGTGGCGCGCAGCTCGGCCGGGGTCGTGAACCGGTACCGGTAGAGCCGGGCCCGGACGGCCGCCGGCGGTGCCTTCGCGGGGAAGGGCGAGCGGCGCAGCAGCCGCAGCGTGTCCCGGTCGCCCCTGAGCAGCCGCTCCACCAGCGGGCCGAACCAGGGGCGGGCGTAGGCGGGGGAGAGCGCGGCGAACCACATCAGCCAGTCGAGACGCAGATGGTACGGCGCGAACTGGCGCGGCCAGTGCCGGGGATCGCCCGGCTTGCCCCTGAACTCGTACTCCCGCCAGTCGGCGTCCGTCTGCGGCAGCGGCTCCGCGGTGCCCTCCAGCACCACCTCGAGACGGATCCGGCTGACGCTGCCGAAGGCGCCGTAGGTGTTCACCAGATGCAGCGGGTCGAACGAGAAGTTCATCAGCTGCCGCCGGGCGAACAGATTGCGCGCGGGCCGGTAGCTCAGGGCCACCAGCAGCGCCATGACGGTGAGCACCAGCACCTCGTACCAGAGCGGCGCGCCCGGCTGGTCGCGGCCGCCGGTGAGCGGGGAGAGGTCCACGGCGGCGAACGCCACCACGATCGTCACCCAGTTCAGCCAGGCGAAATTGCCCGAGAGCACCAGCCACAGCTGGGTGACGATCATCAGGCCGGCTGCCACGGAGGCGATGGGCTGCGGGGTGAAGAGCAGCACCGGCACGAGGAGCTGCGTGACGTGGTTCGCGGCCACCTCCACACGGTGCAGCGGCTTCGGGAGGTGGTGGAAGAACCAGCTCAGCGGGCCCGGCATCGGCTGTGTCTCGTGGTGGTAGTCCAGACAGGTGAGCCGGCGCCAGCACTCGTCCCCCCTGATCTTGATCAACCCGGCCCCGAACTCCACCCGGAACAGCACCCAGCGCAGCAGGAACAGCACCACGACGGGCGGCCCCACGTGGTCGTTGCCGAGCCAGATCGCCAGGAACCCCACTTCCAGCAGCAGCGACTCCCAGCCGAAGCCGTACCAGGTCTGGCCGACGTTCACGATCGAGAGGTACAGCGCCCAGGGCAGCGCCCACAGCAGCATCGCCGCCCACAGCGGCACCTGGTTGTCGGCGCCGGCGAGCAGGGCGAGGGCCACGGCGCAGCCCAGCCAGGCGCAGCCCGCGAAGAACCGGTCCGAGTAGTGCGCGTGGAACAGGCTCGGCGCTCTGCGGAAGGGCACCCGGGCCGTGAAGGCGGGCACCGGCAGCATCCCGCGGCTCCCGATCAGCGCCCTGAACTGCAGGGCCGCCGCAAGGAACGCCACCAGATAGAGGGCGGCGAGACCCCGCTGTAAGATCAGCCGGCTCATCCAGTAGCCGTCGGCCGTGAACCATTCCATGCCGCCAGTGTGACGCGGGGTCATCCGGCCGGGCCCGCGGAGTGAGGGGAATGGCGGAGCAGGAAGCGGCACGCCATATGAAAGCTAGATAAACTTCACAAACGGAGCAGACCGGTGGGGGAGCGGTGGACCGGCGGGGAAGTGACGGAACCGTAGAGACGCAACGAGTCGGCAACTGGCGGCAAGGTGGCTCCATGATCGAGCGGGGCGCGAAGGCGCCGGCACTCCCCGAGGACTGGCCGGTCGACCCGGACCCCATCCTGGCGCTCAACGGCATGGGCAGCTTCGACTGGGACCTCGACAGCGGCCTGCTGCACCTCGACGCCCAGGGCCACGAGGTGCTCGACGTGCGGCCCGGCGAGTACGACGGACTCGCCTACAACCTGGGCGCGCTCTTCCCGCCGAACGAGGCGGCCCGGGTCGACGCGGTCATCTCCGGCGCCCTCAAGACCGGCGCGGAGAACTACGGCACCTACTTCCGGATCCGCTGCCACAACGGCACCATGCGCTGGACGCACACCCAGGGGTACATACGCCGCGACGAGACCGGCCGGCCGCGGCGCATCTTCGGCATCGTGCGGGACGCCACCCAGGAGCTCGGCGACAGGGCCGCCCGCCGGCACCGCGAGGAGCGGACCGGCACCTCCGGCGACGAGCGCAGGCGGCAGACCGGCATCGTGCAGCGCACCACCGCCGCCCTCGCCCACGCCCGCACCGTCCAGGACGTCATCGACGTGCTGGAGGACATCCGGGGGCTGCTGCACCTGGGGGCCACGAGTCTGGTCGTGGGCTTGGTGGAGGCCGGGCGGATCCGGCTGGTGACGGGGGGCTCCGCGGACACCCCGGTACCCGGCGCGACCGTCACCAGGACCGACGAGCCCTACCCGATGGGCGAGGTGGTCCGCACGCTGAAGCCGCGCTTCATCGACTCGCCGGAGGAGTTCGCCTCGTCCTACCCGGTGCTCTGGCCACAGCTGAGCCACCTGGGCATCACGGCCGCCGCGTACCTGCCGCTCATCGCGCAGGCCCGCCCGATCGGCACACTCGGAATGCTCTACCGCGACAGGCTCGGCTTCTCGGAAGAAGAGCGGAACGTCATGGTCGCCCTGAGCAGCAGCATCGCCCAGAGCCTGCAGCGTGCCATGCTCTTCGAGCAGGAGAAGGACCTCGCTGAGGGCCTCCAGCAGGCCATGCTGCCGCGCACCATCCCCGAGGTGGCCGGCGCCGAGATCGCGGTCCGCTACCGGTCGGCCTCGCTCGGCCGCGGCATCGGCGGCGACTGGTACGACGTGATACCCCTGCCCCGCGGCCGGGTCGGCGCGGTCATCGGCGACGTGCAGGGACACGACACCCATGCCGCCGCGGTGATGGGCCAGCTGAGGATCGTGCTGCGCGCCTACGCCGCGGAGGGCCACACGCCCGCCGCCGTGATGGCCAGGGCCTCCGTCTTCCTGCACGAACTGGACACCGAGCGCTTCGCGACCTGCCTCTACGCCGAAGTGGACCTCGCCACCGGAGTGGTCCAGCTGGTCCGGGCCGGCCATCTGGACCCGCTGCTGCGGCACACCGACGGCGCCTGCCGGCGGCTGCCCGTGGAGGGCGGGCTGCCGCTCGGCCTCTCCGCGGAGTTCGGACAGCTCGCCTACCCCGTCAGCACCGTGGAGCTGGATCCCGGCGAGACCCTGCTGCTGTGCACCGACGGCCTCGTCGAGAAGCCCGGCGGGGACCTGGACGACGGCATGCACCACCTGACCACGCTGGTCGCCACCGGCCCCGGCGACCTGCCGCGGCTCGCCGACCGGCTCTGCCTGGCCGCGGACGAGCTGAGCGGCCGCGACGACGTGGCACTGCTGCTGCTCCGCCGCAGGGGCGTCGACGCCCCGCAGGGCGGCGGCCGGCTCCAGCAGCACATCGAGCCCGGCGACCCCGACGCGTTCCACGAGGCCCGCCACATGATCCGCGCCGCGGTGCACGCCTGGGGCGCCGCGGAGCGCACCGACGAGATCGAGCTGGTGGCGGGCGAGCTGATCACCAACTCCCTGATGCACACCGATGGCCCCGCCATCGTCACGCTCCGTGTGCTGACCGGCGCCGACCGGCGGCTGCGCGTCGAGGTCGAGGACGGCTCCAGCGCCCTGCCGCGCCGCCGGGACACCGGCGCCGTCGGCATGTCCGGGCGGGGCCTGCTGCTGGTCGACCGGCTGGCGGACGTATGGGGCGTGGAGTCGCGCGGCGGCGGGAAGTGTGTGTGGGGCGAGTTCACGGTGCGCCCGCGCGAGTGACGGAGAGTGGTGACGCCCTCGGTGGTGGCACCCTGGAGCCATGCCCGAACTTCCCGAGGTGGAAGCGCTCACCGACTTCCTCGGCGACCACCTGACCGAGCACGACATCGTGCGGGTGCTGCCGGTCGCGATCAATGTCCTGAAGACCTACGACCCGCCCGTCACCGCCCTGGAGGGCCGGAGCGTCACGGCCGTGCGGCGGTACGGCAAGTTCCTCGACGTGGACGCGGACGGCCTGCACATGGTCGTGCACCTGGCCCGCGCCGGCTGGCTCCACTGGCGCGACCGGCTGCCCGACGGGGCGCCCCGTCCTGGCAAGGGCCCGCTCGCCCTGCGGGTCGCCCTGGAATCCGGCGAGGGCTTCGACCTCACCGAGCAGGGCACCCAGAAGCGCCTCGCCGTGTACGTCGTGCGCGACCCCGCCCAGGTGCCCGGCATCGCCAGGCTGGGCCCCGACCCGCTCGCCGCCGACTTCGACCAGGCGCGCCTGGCCGGGCTGCTGGCGGGGGAGCGGCGGCAGATCAAGGGCGCCCTGCGCGACCAGAGCCTGATCGCCGGGATCGGCAATGCCTACAGCGACGAGATCCTACACGCCGCGCGCATGAGCCCGTACAAGCTGGCGGCGAGCCTCGACGCCGACGAGGTGCACGGACTCCACGAGGCCATGCGCGGCACGCTGGGCGACGCGGTGGAGCGGGCGCGGGGTGTGGCCGCCGGGCGGCTGAAGGCCGAGAAGAAGAGCGGGATGCGGGTGCACGGCCGGGCCGGTGAGCCCTGCCCGGTCTGCGGGGACACCGTGCGGGAGGTGTCGTTCAGCGACTCGGCCCTGCAGTACTGCCCCACCTGCCAGACCGGCGGGAAGATCCTCGCCGACCGCCGGATGTCGCGCCTGCTGAAGTAGCCGGACCCGGCCGCTGCCCAGCGCCGTCACGAGCCTCTAGACTCCAGCCGCATGCTGCGCGTACTGGCCGTGGACGACGAGGAGCCGGCCCTCGCCGAGCTGGTGTACCTGCTCCGGGCCGACGCCAGGGTCGGTCAGGTGGAGGGCGCCACCGAGGCCACCGAGGCGCTGCGCCGGATAGGCCGCGCCCTGGAGGCCGGACCGGATGGCGAGGAAGCGTTCGACGTGCTGTTCCTCGACATCCGGATGGCGGGGCTGAGCGGCCTCGACGTCGCGAGGCTGCTGGCCGGCTTCGCCCGGCCCCCGCTGATCGTCTTCGTCACGGCCCACGAGGACTTCGCCGTCCAGGCCTTCGATCTCAAGGCGGTGGACTACCTCCTCAAGCCGGTGCGCAGGGAGCGGCTCGCGGAGGCGGTGAGCCGGGTCGCCGGGCAGCTCGCGGTCTCCCGCACCGCAGACCGCGCGCCCGCCGACGGCGCCGGCCGGGCGTCCGCCGCCGAACGCATTCCCACCGCGGGCGCCGACCGCATCACGGTCGAACTCGGCGGGGTCACCCGGCTGCTGGCCGTCGCCGACATCACCTACGCGGAGGCCCAGGGCGACTACGCCCGGCTGCACACCCCGGACGGCAGCCACCTGGTGCGCATCCCGCTGGCCACGCTGGAGGAGCGCTGGGGGCCCTACGGGTTCGTGCGCATCCACCGCAGCCACCTGGTCGCCCTGCACCGGATCGACGAACTCCGCCTGGACGGCGGTGGCATGAGCGTCCGGATCGGCGGCGCACAGCTCGCCGTGAGCAGGCGGCACGCGAGCCGGGTGCGCGAACTGCTGATGCGGCGGGCGGAGGGCTGAGCCGGCGCCGCCCGCCGTCCACGCCCGGGCCGTCCGCGGACACCGCCCCGTCGGTCGTGGCTCGGGCGTCCCACCCGCCCCCGCACGGGTGTCCCGGCTTCCCTTCGGCCGGCACCCTGCCTACACTCCACGCCGTGTCCGCCAGCGCCGAGCCCGCACCCCGCCGTGAGCGGGTCACCGGCGAGCCGCGCAGGGTGCACCGGCTGCCCGGGCACCGCACCCAGTGGGAGATAGACGAGCAGACCACGCTCGGCGCCGCCTACGTCCGCTCGCTGATCCGCAGTCAGCTCCGCACCGGCCTCGCCGCGTTCGCCCTGCTCGCCCTGCCCGTCGTCACCCTGCCGCTGTTCTTCGCGGCGCTGCGCAGCGCCACCCTCGTCTGGGCCGCACTCGGCTTCTGCGGCTACCCGCTGCTGGTGCTGCTGGGCTGGTGGTACGTGCGGCGCGCGGAGCGCAACGAGCGCGACTTCGCCCGCCTGGTGCGCGGCGCCGACCACCCCGGACCGCAGTGAACGACGCCTACGCCGTCGGCGCGGTGGCCGTGGTGGTGCTCGCCACCGTCCTCATCGGCGGGTTCGGCCTGCGCATCTCGCGCACCACCTCCGACTTCTACGTGGCCTCCCGCACCGTGGGCCCCTCCCTCAACGCCGCCGCGATCAGCGGCGAGTACCTCTCCGCCGCCTCGTTCCTGGGCGTCGCGGGGCTGTTGCTCGTGCACGGTCCCGAGATGCTCTGGTACCCGGTCGGCTACACCGCCGGCTACCTGGTGCTGCTGATCTTCGTGGCCGCGCCGCTGCGCCGTTCCGGCGCCTACACGCTGCCGGACTTCGCCGAGGGCCGCCTGGAGTCCGCGCGGGTGCGCCGGGTCGTCAGCGCCCTGGTGGTGGGTGCCGGCTGGCTGTACCTGGTGCCGCAGTTGCAGGGCGCGGGGCTGACGCTGGGCACCCTGACCGGGGCGCCGCGGTGGCTCGGCGCGGTGCTCGTCGCCTGTGTGGTGGTGGTCGCGGTGGCCGCGGGCGGCATGCGCAGTATCACCTTCGTGCAGGCCTTCCAGTACTGGCTGAAGCTCACCGCACTGCTGGTGCCGGCCGTGTTCGTGCTGCTCGCCTGGCGCCACGACGGCGGCACCCAGCCGGTCTTCCCGGCGGACCCCGGCGCGCTGTCCACCGCGCCGGGCTCCGGCCAGCCGCTCGCGGGCAGCCGCGCCGACCACCCGCTGTACGCCACCTACGGCCTGATCGTCGCCACCTTCCTGGGCACCATGGGCCTGCCGCACGTCGTGGTGCGCTTCTACACCAGCCCCAACGGCCGGGCCGCGCGCCGCACCACCGTCGTCGTCCTCGCACTGGTCGGCCTGTTCTACCTGCTGCCGCCCGTCTACGGCTGGCTCGGCCGGCTGTACGCGCCCGAGCTGACCGGCACCGAGGACGCCGACGCGGCGGTGCTGCTGCTGCCGGGGCGTGCCGTCGGCGGTCTCGGCGGCGACCTGCTGGGGGCGCTGGTCGCGGGCGGCGCCTTCGCGGCGTTCCTGTCCACCGCGTCCGGGCTCACCATGGCGGTCTCCGGAGTGCTCAGCCAGGACGTGCTGCCGACCCGCGGGGTGCGGCACTTCCGGCTGGCCGCGGTACCGGCGATGGGCGTCCCGCTCGGCGGTGCGCTGCTGATGAGCGGGATGCCGGTGGCGGATGCGGTGGGGATGGCGTTCGCGGTGTCCGCGTCGGCGTTCTGCCCCCTGCTGGTGCTCGGCATCTGGTGGCGCAGGCTCACCCCGCCCGGGGCGCTGGCGGGGCTGCTGCTGGGCGGCGGCTCGGCGCTGCTCGCGGTCACGCTGACGGTCGCGGGGGCGGACCCGGCGCACGCGGGGTGGCTGCACACGCTGCTGGCCTGGCCCGCCATCTGGTCGGTGCCCGTGGGGTTCCTCGCCATGGTGCTGGTCTCGCTGGCCACGCCGGGCAGCATCCCGCCGCACACCAGCGCGACCATGACCCGGCTGCACCTGCCGGAGTCGCTGAGCGTGCGGCAGACCGCGGCCGCCGCGGAGGCCGCGGCGAATCCGCCGCCGGGGACGCCTCCCGGCCGGGCGGCACCCGGGGCGCCGGAGTGACCGGGACCGCGGCCGCCGTGCTGCTCGCGCTCTGCCCGCTGCTGCTCGCGGGCGGTTTCCTGGTGGGCCGGCGCAGCGCGCACCCGAACGGCCGCAGCGATGTCGGCTCGCCCGTGGAGCGCGCCACCTTCGAGACCCTGCACACCGCGTCGCTCGCCGCGCCCCCGCTGCGCGCCGGGCTGACGGAGGACACCGCGCGCAAGGCGGTGCGGGGGCTGCGCACCCTGCTGGGCACCGACGCCCTCTGTGTCACCAACCGCGGGGCGGTGCTCGCCTGGGACGGCAGCGGGGACCAGCACGCCAGGCACGTGATGGAGAAGCTGTCCGGGCTGCTGGCCACCGGCCGCTCGACCGCCTTCGACTGCGGCTGCGGCGACCCCGACTGCTCCCTGCGCTGGGGGGTGGCCGCGGCCGTGGTGGTCGACCAGCGGGTGCTCGGCGCCCTGGTGGCGTACGCGACCCGGGACTTCGCGGTGCTGGCCCGCGCCACCGACGAGGTGGCCCGCTGGGTCTCCGTCCAGCTGGAGCTGGCCGAGCTGGACCGCTCGCGCACCCGGCTGATCGAGGCGGAGATCAGGGCGCTGCGGGCGCAGATCTCCCCGCACTTCATCTTCAACTCACTGGCGGCGATCGCGTCGTTCGTGCGCACCGACCCGGAGCGGGCCAGGGAACTGCTGCTGGAGTTCGCCGACTTCACCCGCTACTCGTTCCGGCGGCACGGCGAGTTCACCACGCTCGCCGACGAGCTGCACTCCATCGACCAGTATCTGGCGCTGGTGCGGGCCCGGTTCGGCGACCGGCTCTCGGTGACCCTGCAGATCGCGCCCGAGGTGCTGCCGGTGGCGCTGCCGTTCCTGTGTCTGCAACCGCTGGTGGAGAACGCCGTCAAGCACGGCCTGGAGGGCGCCGTCGCGCGCAGCAGCATCTCCATCAGCGCCCAGGACGCCGGCGCGGAGGCGGAGGTGGTGATCGAGGACGACGGTGTCGGCATGGAGCCGGAGCGGCTGCGCAGGATCCTGCGCGGCGAGGGCGACCCGACGTCCGGCATCGGTCTGTCCAATGTGGACGAGCGGCTGCGGCAGGTCTTCGGGGACGAGTACGGGCTGGTCATCGACACCGGCGTGGGCGCGGGCATGCGGATCACGATCCGGATCCCCAAGTACCGGGCGGGCGTGCACTCCTCACCGGCGGACGGCACGGGCTGACGGCGCTCGCCGGGGGGTGCGGAGGGCCGGGTGGGGCGGCCGGGGCGCCCGGGGCGGTGCGTGGAGCCGGGCCGTCCGGGGCGTGGCGCAGGTGGCGCGCGGCGCACGGCACGGCGCAGGCGGGCCAAGAGGGCGCGGCTTCAGAACAGGTGGATCGCCAGATGGCCGAGCGGCAGCCCGAGCTGCCAGGCGGGCGTCCACACCTGGGGCGCCTCGTCCTCCTCGGGAACCGGGCCGCCGCCGGGCACCGCGTCCAGATCGGGAGCGAGCAGCTCGGTCTCCTCCAGCCACCGCCAGGCGTTCGCCGCGAGCTCCAGATCGGGACCGACGCCCCCGGACGCCACAGCGTCCGCGGTGAGCAGCGCCATCCGCTCGCGCACCCAGTCCCGCCACGGCTGGTCGTAGGCCGTCAGCGACAGCCAGGTGTCCAGGTGCGTGACGATGCGGGGTCCGGTGAGCTCCGTGTCCGGGGCGGACAGGAAGATCGTCAGCGCGAGGGCGTCGCGCCCGGCGCGGAACTCGAACGAGGTGGGCGGCATCAGGTCCCCGGTGCGCAGCACCTCGTCGGCGATGTACTCGGCGTACAACCACGCCATGGGGACGGTGAGTTCGCCTCCGCCGGCGCCGTCCGTACTTCCTCGGCCCCTGTGCTGCATCCCTTCCCGCCTTCCTCCGGTCCATGGCACGCCACGGCCGGGCCCCTGATTCTGTGGAACACGGATGTCATGGGCCAGCCGAGTACTCAACCGGCGCACTGGCAAGGCGCTTTGCGAAGCCTTTGCCTCAGCCGTGGTTTCATCCCTGGTCGGACGCGTAACCGGGGAGCACCCGGCGCAGCGCGCGGAGCGCGTAGTACGCCCGGGACTTCACAGTACCGGGAGGTATCCCCAGGGCCTGGGCGGCTTCCGCCACGCTTGCACCACGGAAGTACACCTGCAACAGAACGTCCCGGTGTTCGGGAGTGAGAGTCTTCACAGCCTCCCGGACGTCGAGCATCGCGGCGGCGCGCTCCGCGTGGTCCGCGCAGACCCGCGCGCTCTCCAGCTCCGTGCCCTGGACCTCGGCGGGGCGGGCCAGTCGGGCGCGCCGCGCGTCGATCGCCAGGCGTCTGCCGACCGTGAACAGCCAGGGGCGCACCGACTCGTAGTCGGCGCGCAGCGCCTCCGGGTGCTGCCAGGCGCGTACCAGGGTCTCCTGCACCAGGTCCTCGGCGCGCTGCCGGTCTCCGTCGCTCAGCCTCAGCAACAGCGCGAAGAGCGGACCCGCGTGCTCACGAAGGAGTTCGGCCAGCTCACGCTCCTGCGTCCTCACCGTCATGGGCGTATGCCAGCGCAGGCCGGGCGGCACGGACAGGGCGGCGGCCCGGGTCTGCGGCGGGCGGTCGATGCGGTCGGCGAGCGGTGCGGTGAGCGGGTGACCGGGGGCCTGTCGCGTCCCCGCGCCCCTTCTCCGGTGCCCGGGCGGCCGGGGGTGCGTCTTTCGGCCGTCGGCCGGGCGTCTTTCGGGCGTCGGCCGGGGCGTTTGCGGCTGCGTCCTTCGGCCGGTGGCCGGGTCGGTCGGGGCTGTCCGTTCGGCCGGTGGCGATGTCGCGGTTCGTTGTGGCTGGTCGCGCAGTTCCCCGCGCCCCTTGGGTGGGCCGGGGTGGGCCCTGCGTCATGGGTGCGCTCAAGGGGTGCGGTGAGTGCTCAGGTCTTCTTCGGTCGGTGGCCGGGCCGGTTGGGGCTGTTCGTTCGGCTGGTGGTGGTGTTGCGGTTGGTTGTGGCTGGTCGTGCTGTTCTTCGTGCCGCTTGGGTGGGCCGGGGTGGACCCCTGCTGCCTGGGTGCCGCCGAATCGGGGACCGGGGCGGCCTGGCTGCTTGACTCCGTATTAGTCATATATGCGGATTGTGTAGGTAAAGCACACCGCACGGAGAGGCCAGCCATGCCCGAGCGCAGCGCACGCAGACCCGCCCGATGCCTCGGGCGCGCCGCCGTCCCGGGCGCCGGGAGGATCCGGGGCACCCGCGGCTGCCGGCCCACCGCACAGCCCCGCCGCACCGCACGGCCCAGCAGGATCCGGGGCGTCCTGCGCTGGACGCTGATGCCCGCGCTCACCGTGCTGCTCGCGGTCGGGGCCTGCGCGACCCAACAGCGGCACGCCGGCCGCGCCGCCGGCACCCACCCGGCGGGCACCGGGCCGGCATCGCGCGGTTTCACGCTGGTCGCCTCCGGCGATGTGCTGCCGCACGACTCGATCATCCGCCAGGCCGGCGCCGACGCGGGCGGCCGCGGCTACGACTTCGCCCCGATGCTGGCGGACGTCAAGCCCGTGGTCTCCCGGGCCGACCTGGCCATCTGCCACATGGAGACGGTCTACGGCGCGAGGGGCGACTACACCGGCTACCCCTCGTTCAAGTCCCCGCCCGAGGTCGCCGCCGGCCTGCACGCCACGGGGTACGACGCCTGCTCCACCGCCTCCAACCACACGCTCGACGACGGCGCCGCCGGGGTGCAGCGCACGCTGGACGCCCTCGACCGGGCGGGCGTGCGGCACGCCGGCTCCGGGCGCACGGAGGCGGAGGCCCACACCCCGGCCTGGCTCCAGGCGGGCGGTGCCAGGGTGGCCCACCTCGCCTACACCTACGGCACCAACGGCATCCCGCTGCCCGTCGGCAGACCCTGGACGGTCAACCTGATCGACCGCGACCGGATCGTCGCGGACGCCCGCGCGGCCCGCCGGGCGGGCGCCGACGTGGTCGTGGTGTCCGTACACTGGGGCACCGAGTGGCAGGACGAGCCGGACGCGCAACAGCTCACCCTCGCCCGCGAGCTGACCGCGTCCCGCACCGCGGGCCGCCCCGACATCGACCTGATCCTGGGCACCCACGCCCACATCCCGCAGGCCTACGAGAAGGTGGGCGGCACCTGGGTGGTCTACGGCATGGGCGACCAGATCGCCGGCGACATGGTCAACCACGCCGGCCAGCAGGACCCGCGCGGCAACGAGGGCACCCTCGCCCGCTTCACCTTCGCGCCGCCCGGGCGGGACGGCGAGCGGTGGCGGGTGACCAGGGCCGAGTTCATCCCGCAGTGGTACGACACGGCGACCGGGCGGGTCACCAACCTCAACGAGGCGATCCGCAGGGGCCGGCCGCTGACGCCGGTGCGCGACCGGATCCGGAAGGTGGTGCTCAGCCGCGGCGCGGGCCGCGACGGGCTGGTCATGGGGCGGTAGCGTCCCGCCTGGTCAAGGGGCGGCGGCGTCGCGTCCGGTCATGGGGCGGTGGTGTCCCGCGCGCTCGGCGGCGCCGCATCCCCCGCGGCGGGCGCCGCCAGCAGCGACCTGCGCCGCGAGTACCCGAAGTAGATCACCAGGCCGATCGCGAACCACACCGCGAACCGCACCCAGGTCACCCACTGCAGGAACGTGATCAGCCAGACGGAGAAGACCACACCGATCGCCGGCACCACCGGCATGCCCGGGGTGCGGAACGTCCGGGGCAGGTCGGGCCGGCGGTAGCGGAGCACGATCACTGCCACGCACACCACCACGAACGCCAGCAGAATGCCGATGTTGGTCAACTCGGCCGCCTCGCCGATCGGCAGGAACCCGGCGATGACGGCGGAGGCCGCGCCCACGATCCACGTCACCCGGGTGGGCACCCGCCGGGTCGGGTGGGTCTTGGCGAACCACTTCGGCAGCAGCCCGTCCCGGCTCATCGAGAACCACACCCGCGTCACCCCCAGCATGAAGGTGAACATCACGGTCAGGATGCCGATGATCGCGCCCACCGCGATCACGTCGGCGAGGGACCCGAGCCCCACCGACTTGAACGCCGAGGACAGCCCGCTGGCCTTGTCGATGTGCCGGTAGTTCTGCATGCCGGTGAGCACCAGGCAGACCAGTACGTAGAGCACCATCGCGATCACCAGCGAGTAGATGATCGCCTTCGGCATGTGCCGCTGGGCGTCCTTGGACTCCTCGGCGGCCGTGCTCATCGCGTCGTAGCCGAACACCGCGAAGAACACCGTCGCCGCACCCGTGAAGGCGCCCCCTACCCCGTAGGGGAAGTACGGGTGGTAGTTGCCGGTGCTGATGTGGAAGAAGCCGACGCCGATCACCAGCAGCACGACCAGAACCTTCAGGCCCACCACGAACGTCTCGAAGCGCGCGGCGTTCTTGATGCCCAGGTTGAGCAGGTAGGCGATGAGCAGACAGAGCAGCGCCGCGATCAGGTCCACCCGGTGGCCGCTGCCGGTGCCGGGCGCGCCCAGCATCCAGGTCGGCAGGTGGGCGCCCATGTCGCCGAGCAGGAAGGTGAAGTAGCCGGAGATGCCGATCGCCACCACCGAGACGATCGCCGTGTACTCCAGCAGCAGGTCCCACCCGATGCACCAGCCGGCCAGCTCGCCCAGCACCGCATAGCCGTAGGTGTAGGCCGAGCCCGCTCTCGGGATGAGCCCCGCGAACTCCGCGTACGACAGCGCCGCCGCCGCACTCGCCACCCCCGCGATCAGGAAGGACACCAGCACGGCCGGGCCCGCGGTGCCGTTGGCCACCGTGCCGGCCAGCGCGAAGATGCCCGCGCCGATGATGCCGCCCACCCCGATCGCGGTGAGCTGCCACAGGCCCAGGGTCCGGGTCAGCTGCTCGCCCTCGCCCCCCTCGGCGCCCGGCGCGCTCCCGGCCTCGGCGATCTGGTCGATCGGTTTGCGGCGGAGTACGCCCTCGCCCATACGGAGTCGCGCCATGAGGACCCACCTCTTCGCGGACGGCAGTCGGCTGATGGCCGATCATGATGTCTGACGAACGTCCGGGAGGGAAGACACCGCACCACGGACCGTGTGTCACGGCCGCCCGGCCATGACACACCGTCGCACGTGCGTCACGGTGTGTACGCGCCCGGTGCCTCCCACGGCCACCGGTCACCGTTCGTGCCGCAACCACGGCACCGGCCTGCCGTCGCCGGCCACGGCACCCCACCGCACCAGACCACCGTCGCCGGTCAGGTACCACCGAACCGGTCCGCCGTCGCCGGCCACGGCACCCACCGCACCAGACCCCCGTCGCCGGCTACGCACCTGCCTCCGCCGGCCCACCGCGGTGGCCTACGGCACCACCGTCACCGGCCACCGGCCCGCCTTGACCAGCCGGATCGCCACCGAGCCGACGAAGCGGTGGCCGGCCTGCTCCGAGGCGCCCACCACGACGGCATCGGCCTTGAGTTCGTCCGCGGCGGTCACCAGGCCGTTGTAGGGGTCACCGCGGAAGGTGTGGAACTCCCAGCGCACCTCGAATATGTCCTTCACCCGCTCGGCCGCCTTCCGGATCTCCCTGGCCAGGCTCTCGGCGATCTCGTCGGTGGTGTCCGCGACCGGTACCCCGAGCGCGGCGCCCGCAGCCATCACCGGCTGTACGTACACGACGGCGAGCAGTGCGTGCTGCCGGCGGGCCAGCCCACCCGCGTAGGAGGCGGCGCGCAACGAGGACTCCGAGCCGTCGACGCCGACGACGATCACCTTGGGACCGTCCGTGCCGCGCTCGAACCGGGTGGACTGCTGATCGGTCACAGCCGTGAGGCTAGCGGAACCGGTTGGTCCGGGACCCCGGGGGGACGGCAGCAGCTTCCGGGACCGCGTGGCACGGCTGTCAGCGCACCTCCACCATGCGCGCGAACACCACCACGTTGCCGTCGTAGCCGCGCTGCTTGGAGAAGCCGCCGCCGCAGGTGATCACCCGCAGCTCCGGCTTCCCCGTGCTGGCGTAGACCCGGTCGCCCGGGAAGTTCTCCTTCTCGAAGAGCTCGACCCCGTACACCTCGAAGACGGCGGTGCGCTGGTCCCGGCGCCTGACCTCGATGTGGTTTCCCTGCTTCAGCGAACCGAGGCCGTAGAACACGGCCGGGCCCCGGGCGTTGTCGACATGGCCGACGATGACGGCCGTGCCCTTCTCACCGGGGGACACCGCGCCGGTGAACCAGCCGGCGAGGTTGGGATCCTCGGGCGGCGGCGCACCCACCCACCCGTCCGAGTCGAGGCCCACCGGGGTGACCGGCGCGTCCACCTTGATCTCCGGGATGGCTACCCGGTCGACCATCGAGTACGGCAGCGGCTGCAGCCCGGGGGCGGGCACCCCGACGGCGAAGCTGGCGCTCGGTGCCGCCGCGGAGGCGGGCTGCGGGGGGCCGGTGTTGAACTCCCCCGAGCCGTTGCGGATCAGCGCGAGACCGGTGAGCAGGACCAGCGCGAGCGCGCCCCACGGCGTGCGCTTCCTGGGCCGTTCCTCCTCCTCGGCCGACTCGGACGAGAACATTCGCTTATCCCCTCTCGACGCGGCGGGCGAGCCGCGCGGTGCGCTTACCAGCACGGTAGGCGCACCGCCCCCGGGCGGCGACGCGGCAGCGGCGAACGGGTGGCGCCGACACTTCGGTGCGCCATCCGAGTCCCGCCCGCCGGGAAATTTCTGATGCGAGGTGACCTGCGGCGATCCAGGCGGGCGCAGGGGGCTCCGGCGTGTCGTCTCACCGGGACGGACGAGTCCCGACATGCGACCCTGCGCACCGCATCTGAGGGTCTGTCTGGAAGGCGTGTTCACCGACCCACCGGGGACGGCTCCCCGGGCGCCTTCCGCGGAGGATTCCCATGCGCAGATTCCGAGCCCTGGCGGTCTCGGCCCTTACGGCCACCGCCGTAGGACTCGCCGCCCCCACGGCCGCGGCCTGGAACGACCCCAACAACATCACCGTCAGCCCGCAGGTCGTCGCCCGCGGCGGTCAGCTCACCATCACCGTCGACGCCGCTGAATGCCGGGTCCCCGGCGGAACGGTGGAGTCGCCGGCCTTCCCCACGACTCGGCTGCAGCCCTTCGAGCCCAACAGCAACCGCGTCACCGCCACCGTCCGGGTCTTCAACAACGCCAACCGCGGCTCGTACGACGTCACGGCCCGGTGCGACGGCACCACCCTCACCAAGCGGAACGCCTTCACCGTCATCGGCGGTGTGCAGGGCGGTCTCGGTGGCAGCACCACCGGCGCCGCCGGCAGCGACATGCTGGTCGGCGGGGGGCTCCTGGCGGCGGCCCTGCTGGGCGGCGGCCTCGTGCTGCGGAACCGGCGCGCCGAGAGCAAGGCCTGATCCCGGGCCGCTCCCGGCGGTCCGGTCGTGGTACCACCCCACCAGCACGGCAGTGGGGGCCGCCGTCCGGCGCGACCCCGCCGCCCCCGACCACCCCATGCCCCCCTCACCCCTCTGACGCAGCGCGGCCGCGCACCTCGTGCCCGGGCCGCCCGTACGGTACGGCCCTTCACCCCGGGACCACCGCTTCCGGGGCGAAGGGCCGTGCTCACCCCGCCACCCGCCCGGTCCGCTTCCGCTCCGCGGACACACGGGACTCACCGGACTCGGCGGGCGTCACCCGCACGACGCCGGGGTGGCGCCGGGCGCGGCGGTACACCAGGGCCAGCGCGCCGGCGATGAGCGCCGCGCCCACCCCTATCTCCTGCAGGTCGAAGCCGCGCAGGGTGCCACCGAAGCCGGCCCGCACACCGTGCCGCGCGAAGCCGTCGTCGGCGGCGCGCCCGTGGGCCGTGCCCGCGCCGGCCGTGACCGTCAGCTCGCGGGTCCGCACACGCCCGTCCGCGCAGACGAAGGTGACCCGCTGCGCCCCGTGAGGCCGTGCCGCCCCGGGCACGGTCGCCGTGCCCGCGCCGGAGTGCTTCTGGAGGGTCACCGTGCCGAAGAGGGGGGAGGTCGCCGTGGTGTCGCCGTGGCAGCCGCGTGCGGTGAGGGTGACCCTGCCGCCGGCGGCGATCACCGCCGGCGTGACCATGGCCTGGAACGGCTCGTCACCGAGGCCGGCGGCGGTGGGTGGCACGGCACCGGGCCGCGAGGCGGCGGCGGCCGGGACGGGAGGTATGAGGGCCAGCGCGGCGGCACCGAGCAGGGCGGCCGAGGCGGTGCGTATGGCGCACATGGGGCGTCCTCCACCTCCCGAGGAGCACCCTGCGGACTTGTTCCGCTCGCGTCGTATGCACCTCGATGTCCCCTACGCTAAGGAGGCGCGCGGCGTGGCGCGATCGCTATCGCGCGAACGGGGTAAGGCGCGGGACCGTTCGGGTGCCCGGCGCCCGACAGGGGCCGCGAGGCCGTGTCGTGGGGCACTCCCACGCCCTTCAGACAGTGGGGGAGGCTCCGCCGCGTGGGCGCGGGCAACCCGTGCACCGGCCGTTGGTCAGGCTGCGGCGGAGACTGCCCCTGCGGGGCGTCCCCCACTGCCTGAAGGGCGTGCGAGGTGCCCTGGACGTGACGGTCGTCGTGGCTTGTCGCGCGGTTCCCCGCTCCCCTGTCCGGACGCCGGGCTGCGCATCCGCAAGGACGAGAACCGGCCATTCCGTCATGGCGACTGAACCCGGCGTACGACGGTACATGCGCGTGCGCGACACACCCCCGGACCGGAATCCGAGCCGCCATCACCTCGGGATGCCCCGGAACCGCGCAGGGGTCCGGTCTCGGCTGCCGCGTACCGAAGCGGCCCCAAGGTGCGCTACGCGCATCTTGGCAGACTTCCGACAGATTCAACGGTTTTACGTCCGTCGATTTACGGCACTTGCCGCAGGCAGTGACCGAGAACGGACCGCCAATTTCCGTTTGGGCTCGCTCCTTTGGCGGGCGATCAGTAGCCTCAGCTCGAACACCGGATCGTCCGAGCCTTGGAGACTTTGATGGAGCGTCCGCCGTGGGCACCGCCGGGCATTGATGTCTCGGTGCCCAGCGTGGCCCGCATCTACGACTTCTACCTGGGCGGTTCGCACAACTTCGAGGCCGACAGGGCGGCGGGCCGCAAGGCCATGGAGGCCATGCCGGGGCTGCCGAGGATCGCCCAGGCGAACCGTGCCTTCATGCGGCGGGCGGTGCAGTACGCCGTGGCCGAGGGCATCACGCAGTTCCTCGACATGGGCTCCGGAATCCCGGCCTTCGGCAATGTCCACGAAGTCGCCCAACAGGCCCACCCGGACGCCCGGGTGGTGTACGTCGACCACGACCCGGTGGCCGTCGCGCACGGCCGGGCGGTCCTCGAAGGCAATGCGGCGGCGGACGCGGGCACGGCCGATCTGCGCAGGCCGCGCGAGGTCCTGACGCTCGAACCCGTCGGACGGCTGCTCGATCTGCGGCGGCCGGCCGCGCTGTTGCTCGTCGCGGTGCTGCACTTCCTCACCGACGCCGACGATCCGTACGAAGCCGTGCGCGCCCTCCGGGACGCCATGGCACCGGGTAGTCTGCTCATCCTCACGCACGTCTCGGAAGAAGGGATCCCCGTCCCGGCCGAACAGGCGGGCAGAGCACTGGATGTGTACAGGGACATCCGCAATCCACTGATCATGCGCTCGCGTGACGAGATCGCGCGGTTCTTCGAGGGGTACGACATGGTGGAACCGGGGCTCGTGCCGCTGCCGTGCTGGCGGCCGGTGACCGCTCCCGAGGAGGAGGACCCCTTCGCCTTCTGGGGCGTCGCCGGTGTGGGGCGAAAGGCGTGACCGCGGAGCCGGACGGCCCGGAAGACAGACTGCGCAGGTTCACGACCATCTGGAGCCGGGCGGTCTTCCCGGTCACCGCCACCTCGCTGAACCGCCCGGAGTTCGAGGAGCGGCTCCTGCCGCTCGCCCGGCAGCTGCGCGACGCGCTGCTCGCCCGCTCCTTCGACGCCGCCCCCGGCCAGCGGGTCGGTGCGGCGCTCGTCGACGCGCACTGCACCGACCCGGAGGCGCTCAGCCGCACCCTCGACGTGGTCGACGCCTATCTGGTGCTCTATTGCGGCGGCGAAGGCCCCCAGGAGGAGCTGCGGTCCCGGTGCTCCCGGGTGCAGCACGCCGTCGCGGCCGGCTTCGCCGGCGCCCTGCGCGAGCGCACCCTCGCCGAGCAGGAGGCCGTCGCGCGCGCGGCGCTGGACGCCCGCGGCACCGTGGCCCTGGCCCTGCACGCCAGCGAGGCGCGCTTCCGCGCGGTCTTCGAGGAGGCCGCGATAGGCATCGGCATAGCCGACCTGGACGGCACCGTCCTGGAGGCCAACGACGCCCTGGTGCGGATGTTCGGCGGCTCCGAGCAACTCATTCGCGGCCGCAAAGTCACCGACTGGACACACCCCGACGACACCCCCCACATATGGCGGCTCTACGAGGAGCTGGTGCGCGGCGACCGTGAGCACTACCGCGTGGAGAAGGCCTTCTACCGCCCCGACGGCACCGTGCTGTGGACCAATCTGACGGTCTCCCTGCTCCGCGACGCCGAGGGCCGCCCGCAGTACCAGCTGGCGCTGATGGAGGACACCACCGAGCGCAGGCTGCTCAACCTCCGGCTGCGCTACGAGGCCACCCATGACGCGCTCACCGGACTGCCCAACAGGACGCTGTTCTTCGAACGCCTGGAGAAGGCGCTCGCGGCCGGCGAGGACAAGCGCTTCGGCCTCTGCTATCTCGACCTGGACGGCTTCAAGACCGTCAACGACAGCCTGGGGCACGCGGCCGGCGACCGGCTCCTGGTGGAGGTCGCCGACCGGCTCCAGGCCTGTGCGACGGCGCCCGGCGAGATGGTCGCCCGGCTCGGCGGCGACGAGTTCGTGGCGCTGACGTCGGGACCCGCCGACGAGACCGACGTCGACGACCTGGCCGGCCGGATCATGAACGCGCTGGGCACCCCGGTCCGCATCGAGGGCCGTGAGCTGACGGTACGCGGCAGCATCGGCATCGTGGAGGGCCCCGCGAAGGAGCGCAGCCCGGCCGAGGTGCTGCGCAGCGCCGACATCACCATGTACCGGGCCAAGTCGGCGGGCGGCAACCGCTACGAGCTGGCCGACCCGGAGGCGGACGCCCGCGCCATCACCCGGCACGGCCTGACCACCGCGCTGCCCGCGGCCCTCGAGCGCGACGAGTTCTTCATCGAGTACCAGCCGCTGGTGCACCTCGGGGACGGCAGCGTGCGGGGCGCGGAGGCGCTGGTGCGCTGGGCGCATCCGCAGCACGGGGTGCTCGGGCCCGACCGGTTCATACCGCTGGCCGAGGACACCGGCCTGATCGTGCCGCTGGGCCGCTGGGTGCTCGAGGAGTCCGTGCGGCAGGCCAGGCGCTGGCAGGAGCGGCACACCGAGGCCGGGCCGCTGCGGATCAATGTGAACCTCTCGCCCTGCCAGCTCCAGCATCCGGGGCTGGTCGCCGACACGGTCGACATCCTGGACCGGCTCGGGCTCGATCCGTCCGCGCTCTGCCTGGAGGTCACCGAGTCGGCGCTGATCGGAGCCGACGACGACCTCCTCAAGCCGCTGCGGCGGCTGGCCGAGATGGGCGTGGACATCGCGCTCGACGACTTCGGCACGGGTTACTCGAACCTCGCGAACCTCCGCAGGCTGCCCGTGAGCATTCTCAAGCTCGACCGCTCGTTCACGCGGGGCATGCAGCAGTTTCCCGCAGACCCGGTCGACCTCAAGATCGTCGAGGGGATCGTGTCACTCGCGCACAGCCTGAGTCTGTCGGTGACCGTGGAGGGCGTGGAGACGGGTGCGCAGGCAGAGGCCCTGCGGGACATGGGCTGTGACACCGCCCAGGGCTGGTACTACGCCCGCCCCGGCCCACTCGACCGCCTCCACCACCTCGCCCTGGCCGACGCGACCGGCTGACGCCCGCGCCGTGTGAGGGGCGGCTCAGCGCCGTCTTGCCGGTGGTCCGGACATGTCTGGAAATGTCCCTCTGGGTCGGCGGTGGTGTGCGGCTTTCGTTGGGTTGGGCCGCGCACTTCCCCGCGTCGTGGCTTGTCGCGCCCATGCGACGATGCCCCCACTGCCCGAAGGGCCCGGGAGGTGTCACACGGCACGGCCCCGCGCCCCCGGGTGTACCGGGGCTGTCCGGGGCCGCGCGGTCACCGCGACAGGAGCATCCGCTGGAGTTCGCGCGCCGCCCTGGGGGGCGCGACGTCGCTGCGGTGGGCCAGCGCGATGGCCCGGTGCAGACCGGGGCGGGCCAGCGGAGTCACCCGCAACCCGTGGCCGGCCCGCTCGGCCACCATCTGCGGCACCACGGCCACCCCGAGACCGGCCCGTACGAAACCGAGCACCGCGTCCATCTCGCCGCCCTCCACCGCGAAGGCCGGCTCGAAGCCCTCGGCGCGGCAGGCGGCCACGGTCAGCTCCCTGAGGTCGTAGCCGTGCCGGAACATCACCAGGCGCTCGCCCTCAAGGTCCGGTACCCGGACCACGTCCCCCGAGCCCGGCGCCGGCGAGTGCGGTGAGGAGACCACGACCAGGTCCTCGCGGAGCAGCTCCACCGTGGTGAGCGCGGGGGAGGGGGTGGGCAGCGGCAGCACGACCAGCGCCAGATCCAGCGCACCGCGCGCGAGCTCGCGCACCAGGTCGTGTGAGCCGCCCTCCTCGATCAGCAGCCGGATGCCCGGATAGCGGTCGTGGAAGTCGCGCAGCACGTCCGGCAGCAGACCCGTGCAGAGGCTCGGTGTCGCGCCGAGCCGAACCCGGCCGCTGCGCAGCTGGGCCAGCTCCTGGACCTCCTGGCGGGCCGTGTCGGCGTCCGCCAGGATCCGGCGGGCCAGCGGCAGCAGCGCCTCGCCCGCGTCGGTCAGCGTGATGTTGCCCCGGGCGCGCCGGAAGAGATCGGCGCCCAGCTCCCGCTCCAGCGACCTGATCTGCTGGGACAGTGACGGCTGGGCTACATGCACCAGCTCGGCGGCCCGGGTGAAGTGCCGGGTCTCCGCGACCGCCACGAAATACTGAAGCTGCTGGAACTGCATGGGGTCAGTTTAACCAATTAATAGGCGTGGCCTATCGAAATGAGCTGTTCCATCTCTTGGACCGATCGGCCCCCTTGGTTCTAACGTTCTGTGACATGGCTCTGGCAACGCGGACGGACCGACGGCCGTCCATGACACGCACCCTCTGGGACTCGTCGGTCGGCAAGAAGACGGTGATGGCCGTCAGCGGCCTGATCATGCTGCTCTACCTGGTCGTCCACATGTACGGGAACCTGAAGATCTTCTTCGGCCCCGGCACGTTCAACGACTACGCCCACTGGCTCCGCACCATCGGCGAACCGTTCATGCACTACGAGTGGACGCTCTGGGTGATCCGCGTGGTGCTGGTCGTCGCCGTCGTGGCGCACGCCACCTCCGCCTACCAGCTCAGTCGCCGCGACATCAAGGCCCGCCCGAGCAAGTACGTGCACACCCGCGCCCGCGCCAGCTACGCGACCCGCACGATGCGCTGGGGCGGGATCATCCTCGGCCTCTTCGTCGTCTGGCACATCCTGGACCTGACCACCGGCACCGTGCACTCCGGCGGCTTCCAGCCGGGCCACCCGTACCAGAACGTCGTGGACACCTTCTCCACCTGGTACGGCAACCTCATCTACATCGTCGCGATGCTGGCGCTCGGCCTGCACGTCCAGCACGGCTTCTGGAGCGCCGCGCAGACCCTCGGCGTCGGCAGCCGCACCCGCGACCGGGTCCTCAAGATCATCGCCAATGTGCTCGCCGTGGTTCTGACGGCGGGCTTCATCGCCGTACCCGTCGGCGTCATGACCGGATTGGTGGCCTGAACATGACCTCAAGCAGCGACTACACCGAATACGCCGCCTACACGACCGGCGAGCCGGTCGCCGACACCAAGGCCCCCGAGGGACCGATCAACGAGCGCTGGGACACCCGCCGCTTCCAGGCGAAGCTGGTCAACCCCGCCAACCGCCGCAAGCACACCGTCATCGTCGTCGGCACCGGCCTCGCCGGCGGCTCCGCGGGTGCCACGCTCGCCGAGCAGGGCTACCACGTGGTGCAGTTCTGCTACCAGGACTCGCCGCGCCGGGCCCACTCCATCGCCGCGCAGGGCGGCATCAACGCCGCGAAGAACTACCGCAACGACGGCGACTCCGTGCACCGCCTCTTCTACGACACCGTGAAGGGCGGCGACTTCAGGGCCCGCGAGTCCAACGTGCACCGGCTCGCCCAGATCTCCGTGGAGATCATCGACCAGTGCGTCGCCCAGGGCGTGCCCTTCGCCCGTGAGTACGGCGGCCTGCTCGACACCCGTTCCTTCGGCGGCGTCCAGGTCTCCCGCACCTTCTACGCGCGCGGCCAGACGGGCCAGCAGCTGCTGCTCGGCGCCTACCAGGCGCTGTCGCGGCAGATCGCGGCGGGCAATGTCGAGATGCACCCGCGCACCGAGATGCTGGACCTGATCGTCGTCGACGGACGGGCCCGCGGCATCGTCGCCCGCGACCTGATCACCGGCAGGATCGACACCTACTTCGCGGACGCGGTGGTGCTCGCCAGCGGCGGCTACGGCAACGTCTTCTACCTGTCGACGAACGCCATGAACTCCAACGCCACCGCGATCTGGCGCGCACACCGCAAGGGCGCCTACTTCGCCAACCCCTGCTTCACCCAGATCCACCCCACCTGCATCCCGCGCACCGGCGACCACCAGTCGAAGCTGACCCTGATGAGCGAGTCGCTGCGCAACGACGGCCGCATCTGGGTGCCGAAGGCCAAGGGCGACACCCGCCCGCCGAACGAGATCCCCGAGGACGAGCGCGACTACTACCTGGAGCGCATCTACCCGTCCTTCGGCAACCTCGTCCCGCGTGACATCGCCTCCCGCGCCGCGAAGAACGTCTGCGACGAGGGCCGCGGCGTCGGCCCCGGCGGCCAGGGCGTCTACCTGGACTTCGCCGACGCCATCCGCCGCATGGGCAAGGACAAGGTCGCCGAGAAGTACGGCAACCTGTTCGACATGTACGAGCGGATCACCGCGGAGAACCCGTACGAGGTGCCGATGCGGATCTACCCCGCCGTGCACTACACCATGGGCGGCCTCTGGGTCGACTACGACCTGCAGACCAGCATCCCCGGCCTGTTCGCCATCGGCGAGGCCAACTTCTCCGA
This sequence comes from Streptomyces sp. DSM 116793, assembly GCF_057320905.1. Lineage (NCBI taxonomy): Bacteria > Bacillati > Actinomycetota > Actinomycetes > Kitasatosporales > Streptomycetaceae > Streptomyces > Streptomyces sp. DSM 116793. The sequence continues at coordinate 8,512,704 of NZ_CM170494.1, forward strand.
CCACGGCGCCAACCGTCTCGGTGCCTCGGCGCTGATGCAGGGCCTCGCGGACGGCTACTTCGTGCTGCCGTCCACGATCAACGACTACCTCGCCCGCCACCCGCACCACGACGAGGTGACCGCCGAGCACCCGGCCGCCGTCGAGGCGCGCAAGGAGACCGAGGAGCGCCTCGAGCGGCTGCTGGCCGTCGACGGCGACCGCACGCCGGACTCCTTCCACCGCGAGATCGGCGAGCTGATGTGGGAGTTCTGCGGAATGGCCCGCACCGAGTCGGGGCTGCGGAAGGCGCTGGAGCGTATCCCCGCGATCCGCGAGGAGTTCTGGCGGCGCATCAAGGTGCCCGGCACCGGCGAGGAGTTCAACCAGTCCCTGGAGAAGGCCAACCGGGTCGTCGACTACCTGGAGCTCGCCGAGCTCATGTGCCTCGACGCCCTGCACCGCAGCGAGTCCTGCGGCGGCCACTTCCGCGAGGAGTCGCAGACGCCGGACGGCGAGGCGGCCCGCAGGGACGACGAGTTCTCCTACGCCGCCGCCTGGGAGTTCACCGGCACCGGCCGCGCTCCCGTCCTGCACAAGGAAGACCTGGTCTTCGAGTATGTCCACCCCACTCAGCGGAGCTATGCATGAAGCTCACCCTGCGCGTCTGGCGGCAGAAGAACGCCGACGCCGAAGGCGCCATGTCCACCTACGAGGTGGACGGCATCTCGCAGGACATGTCGTTCCTCGAAATGCTCGACACCCTCAACGAGGAGCTCATCCTCAAGGGGGAGGACCCGGTCGCCTTCGACCACGACTGCCGTGAGGGCATCTGCGGTGCCTGTAGCCTCGTCATCAACGGCGAGGCGCACGGCCCGGAGCGCACCACCACCTGCCAGCTGCACATGCGGGCGTTCCAGGACGGCGACACGATCGACATCGAGCCGTGGCGTGCCGCCGCCTTCCCGGTCGTGAAGGACCTGGTCGTGGACCGGTCCGCGTTCGACCGGATCATCCAGGCGGGCGGCTATGTCACCGCCCCGACCGGTGCGGCACCCGAGGCGCACGCCACACCCGTCCCCAAGGCGGACGCGGACTTCGCGTTCGAGCACGCCGAGTGCATCGGCTGCGGCGCGTGCGTGGCGGCCTGCCCGAACGGTGCGGCGATGCTCTTCACCTCGGCGAAGGTCAACCACCTCAACGTGCTGCCGCAGGGCGCTCCCGAGCGGGAGAGCCGGGTGCTGAACATGGTGGCCCAGATGGACGAGGAAGGCTTCGGCGGCTGCACCCTCACCGGTGAGTGCGCGACGGCCTGCCCCAAGGGGATTCCTCTGATGTCCATCACCGGCATGAACAAGGAGTGGCTGCGGGCCACCCGCAAGGCGGGCCAGCGGTAGCCCCCTTGGGGCGAGCCTGCCTTCAAGGCCCGTCCCGGTGCCGTGTAGGGGCGCGGGGAACTGCGCGATCAGCCACGACGAGACCGTCGGGTCGTCACCGTCCCGGAGGGGCAGTCCCTGTCGTGCAGGGACCACCGGCAGGTGGTGGTTGCCCGCGCAGTTCCCCGCGCCCCCGAGGGCACCGGGCCAGGCACCGGAAGAAGGGCTGAACAGTCCCGTTCAGCATCCGCTCACTCCGGCTCCCGCCGAAGGTCATGTGCACGCCAGCAGGCGGCGGAAGAACTGACACCACGGACCCACCGCGGTCCGTGGTGTCCCCGCCCTCGCCGCCTGTGACCAGGAGAGAGCCATGACCGCCGTCCCCGCCCTCGCCGCCCCGCCCGCGCCCCCGGCCCGCTACACCGTCTCCCTGGCCCGTGCCGAGTCCGACGTACGGGCCGCCCAGCGGCTGCGCCACGACGTGTTCGCCCTGGAGATGGGGGCGAACCTGCGGGGCGCCACGGAGCCGGGCCTCGACACCGACGCCTTCGACGCCTACTGCGACCACCTGCTCGTCCGCGACGAGGCCACCGGACAGGTCGTCGGCACCTACCGGCTGCTGCCGCCCGAGCGTGCCTCGGTCGCGGGCCGGCTCTACGCCGAGAGCGAGTTCGACCTCGGCGCGCTCGACGGGATCCGCGGCTCCCTGGTGGAGGTCGGCCGCTCCTGCGTGCACCCCGCGCACCGCGACGGCGCCGTCATCGGCCTCATCTGGGCCGGCATCGCCCGCTACATGACCGACGCGGGACACGCGTGGCTGGGCGGCTGCTGCTCGGTGCCGCTCGCCGACGGCGGGGCGCTCGCCGCCGGCACGTGGGACCGGGTCCGAGAGCGCCACCTCGCGCCCGAGGAGTACCGGGTGCGGCCGCTGCTGCCGTGGCACCACGAGGACATCGCCCGGCAGGACCGCACCGAGCTGCCGCCGCTGCTGCGCGGCTACCTCCGGCTCGGCGCCTGGGTCTGCTCGGAGCCCGCGCTCGACGCGGACTTCGGCGTCGCCGACCTCTACGTGCTGCTGCCCATGCGCCGGGTCAACCCCCGCTACCTGCGGCACTTCCTCTCCCTCGTGCCCGCGTCATGACCACCTGGCAGCCCAGCACGCCCTGCACCCCCGCCGCCTGCATCCCCGGCACGACGCCCCTGGCCGGTGTGCCGCGGGCCCTGTTCAGGCTCGCGGCCCTGGCGGCCGTGCTGTGCGCCGGGATCGCCCTCGCCCCGGTGGCCGGCCGTTGCGCCCGCGGCCCCCGCGAACGGCTCGTCAGGCTCTGGTGCCGTGCCGTGGTGCGGGCACTGGGGGTGGCGATCAGGGTGACGGGGGAGCCGGCGGCGCCGGGCGGGGTGCTGATCGTGGCCAACCACATCTCCTGGCTCGACATCCCCCTGCTCGCCGCCGTCCGGCCCGCCCGGATGCTGGCCAAGTCGGAGGTACGCGGCTGGCCCGGGGCGGGTGCGCTCGCGATCCGCGGGCGCACCCTGTTCATCGACCGGTCGAGGCCGCGTGCCCTGCCCGGCACGGTGCGGGAGATCGCCGGTGCGCTGCGCGCGGGCTCCGCCGTGACCGCGTTCCCCGAGGGCAGCACCTGGTGCGGCAGGGGCCAGGGGGCCTTCCGGCGGGCCGTCTTCCAGGCGGCGCTGGACGCGGGCGCGCCCGTGCAGCCGGTGCACCTGCGGTATGCGGCCGCCTCCGGCGCCCAGAGCACCGTTCCCGCCTTCATCGGTGCGGACACCCTGCTGGAGTCGGTGTGGCGGGTCGCGACGGCCCGGGGACTCGTCGCCCATGTGCGGGTACGGGCCCCGCTCGCGCCCGCCGGCCACCCCGACCGCCGCGCCCTCGCCCGCGCGGCGCAGGCCGCCGTGCTGAACGGCCACACGCCGGCCCACCCGGCACCGGCCCGAGCCGTGCCCGCCCCTCCGGTGCCGGCGGGCGCGGCTCCCATCGGCCCGGCCCCCGCGGGCGCGACGCACACCGGTCATGCCCCGGAGGGGCGCGGCGCACCCCCGGCCGGCTACCGCGATCGCGGTGCGTGTGCCTCGATGAACCGAGCGCGACAGACGTAACGAGGGGAGCAGGATCAGGAGCGGGTCGAAAACGAGCCGGTTGCCGGGCGGGGGTCCGCCGGCGGCCCCGCCATGCGTGCTCAGGGCGTCCATGCGTGCTCAGGGTGTCCGGGGGGTGAGCCCGGCGATCCGGGCCAGCCGCGTGTGGGAGTCCAGCAGGGCCACCCGGTCATGGGTGCTGGTGGTGACCAGCACCTCCTGGGCCCCGCTGTCCTTGATCAGCGTCTCCAGCGCCTCGGTGACCTGCTCCTCCGTGCCGTGCACATGCCCGCGCAGCGCCGACTCGTACAGCTCGCGCTCCTTGGCGGTCATGGGGCGGTCCGCCACGGCCTCGGCGGGCGGGAGCGGCGGAAAGGTGCCGTGCGTGCGCGAGTGGGCCGACGACCAGGCCTCCGGGATCAGCAGGCGGTGCGCCGCCTCCTCGGTCGCGGCGACCGCGACCGTGCCGGCCACCACGACATACGGTTCAGCCGCCCATGGCGAGGGCCTGAACCCCTGCCGGTAGCGGTCGATGGCGCGCAGCATCCGCTCCCGGCCGCGGACGTCACCGATCACCAGCGGCAGCCCGGCCCCGGCCGCGATGTCCGCGCCCTCGCCGGTGGCCAGCACGAAGGCGGGCACCCGCAGGCCCTCGGCGGGGCGCGCGTGCGCCCGGGTCGGGGAGCCGCCGCGGAAGAAGCCCAGCAGCTCGGCGAGCTGCCCGGCGAAGTCGTCCGCGTCGTCCTTGCCGCTGCCCAGCGCCCTGCGCACCCCGTCGGTGAACCCCACCGAGCGGCCGAGACCCATGTCGATCCGGCCCGGGAACAGCGACTCCAGCACGCCGAACTGCTCGGCCACCACGTACGGGCGGTGGTTCGGGAGCATCACACCGCCCGTGCCCACCCTGATCGTGCGGGTGGCGGCGGCCACCGCCGCCGCCAGCACGGTCGGTGCCGAGCCGGCGACACCGGGTACGCCATGGTGCTCGGAGACCCAGAACCGGTGGTAGCCGAGCCGTTCGAGCCGGACCGCGAGACGGACGGTGTCCCGCAGCGCCCGGGCCTCGCCGTACCCCTCGCGCACGCGCGAGCGGTCCAGCACGGAGAAGCGGGTGGCGGTGATGACGGAACTCACCTTCACCTCAACGCCCGGGCGCCGTCAGGATTCCCGGCCGTGCTCGTCAGCCGTCCTCCTCCAGGCGGAAGCCGACCTTCAGACCCACCTGGTAGTGCTCGATCTGCCCCTCCTCGATCTGCCCGCGCACCTCCGTCACCTCGAACCAGTCGAGGTTCCTGACGGTGCGCGAGGCCCGCTCGATGCCGTTGCGGATGGCCTGGTCGACCCCCTCGTGGGAGGTCCCGACGATCTCGGTGACCCGGTAGGTGTGATGGGACATGGCGATCTCCCTTCCTCTCACACGGCCGTGCTCAGCGAGAGCGCGAAGCGCCCCGCCGCGTCCGTCCACCAGTGGGTGCGCTCCAGTCCCGCCGCGGCCAGCTCGGCGCGTACACCGTCCGGGCGGAACTTGGCGGACACCTCCGTGCGCAGGTCCTCGCCGGCCGCGAAGTCGACGGCGAGGTCGAGCGCACGGATCTTCACCGTCTGGGCGGCGCGCGAACGCAGCCGCATCTCGATCCACTCTCTCTCCGGGTCCCACAGGGCCACGTGAGTGAACATGTCCGGGTGGAAGTCCGCCGCCAGCTCGCGGTTGACGACCGCCAGCACGTTCTTGTTGAACGCCGCCGTCACCCCGGCCGCGTCGTCGTACGCCGCGACCAGCACCCCCTCGTCCTTCACCAGGTCGGTGCCGAGGAGCAGTGCGTCCCCGGGGGCCAGCAGGGCGCGCACCGCGGACAGGAACGCGGCCCGCTCGGGCGGCAGCAGATTGCCGATGGTGCCGCCGAGGAACGCCACCAACCGGGGACCGGGCGCCTCGGGCAGCGTGAGGCCCCCGGTGAAGTCGGCGATCAGCGCGTGCACGTCGAGATCCGGGCGCTCCGCGAGCAGCGCCTCGCCCGCCAGGGCGAGCGCGCTCTCGCTCACGTCCACCGGGACATATGTGTGCAGGCCGGTGAGCGCGTCCAGCAGGTGCCGGGTCTTCTCCGAGGAGCCGGAGCCCAGCTCCACCAGCGTGCGGGCGCCGGTGGCGGCGGCGATCTCCGCGGCGCGCTCGCGCAGGATCTCGCGCTCCGCACGGGTCGGGTAGTACTCGGGCAGCGCGGTGATCTCCTCGAACAGGGCGCTGCCGCGCGCGTCGTAGAACCACTTGGGCGGCAGGGTCTTGGGCATCCGGGTGAGGCCCTGCCGGACGTCCGCGCGCAGCGCGGCGCCGGTGGCGTCCTCGGGCAGGGTGCGGGTGACGCGGAACGGGCTCATGCCGTGACCTCCTTGAGCGGGGTCAGCTCGACGTCCGAGGGGGTCGCCACCAGCAGCGACCGCTCCGGAACCGGCTGCCAGCCCGCCTCGTCGTCGTACGGCTCGGAGGCCACGACGACCCGGGGGCCCGGACCGGTGCGGTACCACAGGGCGTCACCCCACGATGTGGCCATGATCGCCGAACCGTTCGTCAGCAGCAGGTTGAGACGCGACGCGGGCGCGGCCCGCGCCACCTCCAGGACGGTGTCCGCGAGCGCCTGCCCCGCCCGGTCGCGGTAGTCGCCGTGCCGCAGCCGGTGCAGCACCAGCGCCCACAGCAGAGCGGAGTCGCTGCGCGCCGCGAGCCGCAGCAGGGCGGCGGGCGGCAGGCCGGCGGCGAGCGGCGCCAGGGAGTCCGGCCAGCCGCCGACGGCACCGGTGTGGCTGAACAGCCAGGGACCGTCGGCGAACGGCGCCGCCGCGGCCTCCCCGTCCGCGCCGGGCAGCGTGGCGTCGCGGACCGCCCCGAGCAGCGCGCCCGTGCGCACCACCCGGGCCAGGTCCGTCACCGACTGGTCGGCCCAGATCGGGCCCGAACGGCGGTAGCGCGCCGGCACCGGGTCGCCCTCGGCGTACCAGCCGACCCCGAAGCCGTCAGCGTTGACGGTGCCGTGCTGCTGCCGGCGCGGCGCCCACGACTGCCGCAGCAGGCTGTGCGGCGGTGCGAGAAGCACCTCGCCGAACGGCACCGTGGGCCCCAGATAGGCCAGGTGCCGGCACATCAGAGGGCCCCCTGAGAGCCGTCGGCGGGCGTGGCGTCCCGTGCCGTGCGGAAGCCGGAGAAGATCTGCCGCCGTATCGGATAGTCCCAGTTGCGGAACGTGCCGCGGCACACCACCTCGCCCATCGCGAACGAGCCGCCCCTGAGCACCTTGTACTCGGGTCCGAAGAACACCTCCGAATACTCCTTGTAGGGGAAGGCCGTGAAGCCCGGGTACGGCAGGAAGTCGCTCGACGTCCACTCCCAGACGTCCCCGATGAGCTGGCGCACCCCGAGTGGCGACTCGCCGGCCGGGTAGCTGCCCGCGGGCGCCGGGCGCAGATGCCGCTGGCCCAGGTTGGCGTGCTCGGGACGGGGGTCGGCGTCGCCCCACGGGAAGCGCATCGAGCGCCCGGTCGCCGGGTCGTACCGGGCGGCCTTCTCCCACTCGGTCTCGCTGGGCAGCCGGCGGCCGGCCCAGCGCGCGTAGGCGTCCGCCTCGTACCAGCTCACGTGCAGCACCGGCTCGTCCGGCGGCACCGGCTCCGTCACCCCGAACCTGCGCCGCAGCCACAGGCCGCCCTCCTGCCGCCAGAACAGCGGCGCCGAGATGCCGTGCTCGCGGATGTGCGCCCAGCCCTGCGGCGTCCACCAGCGCCGCTCCTCGTACCCGCCGTCGGAGATGAAGAGCTGGAACGCGCCGTTGGTGACCGGCACCGTGTCGATGAAGAACGGCGGCACCAGCCTGCGGTGCGCCGGGCGTTCGTTGTCCAGCGCCCAGGGCTCGGTGGAGGTGCCCATGGTGAACGGGCCGCCGGGCACCAGCACCTCGGGAGGGCCCGCGAAGCCGGACGGCTCGGGATCCGGGGCGGTGAGGGCCGCCGGGCCCCGGCGGAGCTGGTGGGTGATGAGCATGGTCTCGTCGTGCTGCTGCTCGTGCTGCGCGATCATGCCGAAGGCGAAGCCGTCCCGGGTGAGCGGCGTGCCGCGGAACTCGGTGCGCTCCAGCACGTCGAGGGCCCGGCCGCGCACCTCGGCCGCGTAGCCGCGGGCCTCCCGGGGCGCCAGCAGCGGCAGCGTGGGCCGCTCGGAGCGCGGGTGCTCGAAGGCGTCGTAGAGCGGGTCGATCTCCGGGCGCATCGCGGCGCGGCCGGCCACCGCGCGCAGCAGCCACAGCTCCTCCTGGTTGCCGATGTGCGCGAGGTCCCACACCAGGGGCGACATCAGCGGTGAGTGCTGCGCCGTCAGGTCCGCCTCGTCCACGCACTCGGTGAGCAGGGCGGTGCGGTCGCGGGCGGCGAGCAGGGCCGCGAGGGCGCGTCCTCGCAGTGCGTCGGGGTCGGTCGTGGGGGCGGTGGGATCGGTCATGACAGCACGTCCTTCCCCTGCTGGGTGAATCGGTCGATCAGTTCGTCCGCGGGGCAGCGCCCGCGGACCACATAGCGCTCGGCGTAGCCGCCCACGGCGTCCAGGACGGCCGTGGTCGCGCCGATCCTGGGCAACGCGTCCAGCGCGGCGGCGAAGCAGACCACGGCCGCGTCGTGCAGCTCCGGGTCGGCCAGGGCGTGCCGCGCGGCGGCCAGCCAGAGCGCGTTGCGCGGCGCGGGCCGCGGGCCCGCGCGCTCCGCCAGCGGTTTGACGGCCCGGTAGGCGGTCTCCGCCGCCGCGGCGTCGTCGAAGAGCGCGGCCGTCACGGCCAGCGGCACGATCCAGCCGTCGTCGCCCGGCTGGGCGTCGATCATGCGCAGTTCGAGGTGGCCGCGCGGCCGCACCGGCGGGAAGAGGGTGGACAGGTGGTAGTCGAGGTCGGCCCTGGTCGGCGGCCGGGGCGCCCCGTTCAGCGCCCAGGCCCGGAAGGACAGGCCCTCGGGCACCAGCCAGGGTCCGTCGTCGGCGCGCACGCACATCACGGGGGCGTCCAGCGCCCGTCTCGCCCACGCGGCGCGCGGCTCCTGGTCGAGGCCGGGCGCGGCCGACCTGCCCGGCTCGATGCCGGCCCACAGCGCCTGCCGGGTGGAGCGCCACCCGCTCGGCCGCCCGCCGATCAGGGGGGAGTTGGCGAACGCGGCGACCAGCACGGGGCCCAGCAGATGGGCGAGCCGCCAGCGTCTGCCGTGGCCCAGCGGGCCGGGCTCCTCGTGGCCGGCGTCGACGCAGACCTGCACGGAGGCCGAGGAGCACATCATGCCCCGGCCGGCCGGGCCCGCGCGGTCCAGGTAGGTCTCCATGGCGTCGTACCGGGGTTCGCGCAGCAGCCGGGCGGGCGGGCGCCACGGGTCGGTACCGAGGCCGGTGAGGGTGAGGTCGAGAACGCGGAGTGCGGAGCGCACCAGCGCCAGGTCGGCCGAGACGGCCGTGACGCACTCCATCAGGGATGCGGCGGGCAGCGAGCTCAGCTCCAGCTGGCCGCCGGGTTCGACGGTCAGCGCCGAACTCAGGGGCAGGGCCCGCACGGCGGCGCGTGCCGCTTCGAGGCGGGCGGGGGTGATGGGGACGCGCGGGCGGTGCGGCTCGTGCAGCAGCCACTCCACCTCGACACCCAGCGTCCGCGGCGGTCCGGTCTTGAAGCAGATGCCGCGCACCAGGGCGTCCAGGTCGGCCTCGGCGATGTCCGGGCCGACCTCCGTACAGTTCCCCTCGGTCATATCGGGAGCCTCCTGATCCTCCGGTCGAGAACCATGAGCCGGCCAGGTCCCCGGTGGACCCGGCCGGCCGCACCTGTCCCACCCAAGCCGATCACGACGGCGCACACAAGGGTATTTCGAACTTACGGACGATTACAGGGTGCGGACAACCCCGCGCGCGCCGGGCCCGGTACGGACCCGGGGGAAGGCCTCGGGCCGCGGGGCCCCGGGGGCTGCGTCACCGCCAGCCGTAGCGCTCCCGCAACCGGTGGATCACCAGGTTGAAGCGCATCCGGTCCAGCGCACACGCCTCGCGCCGCATGCCTTCCTCGTGCACTCGCAGCACCCGGTCCACGTCCACCCATGAGTCACGGCCTTCCCGGTCCCACGGCCCGCTCCCGATCGGCACCCACTCCCGGTCGCGGTCGTGCCGCTTGCTCGACAACTGCACGGCGAGCAGGGTGCCCGCCGCCTCGCGCGCGACGACCAGCACCGGCCGGTCCTTGCCGCGGCCGTCGTTCTCTTCGAACGGTACCCACGTCCAGACGATTTCGCCGGGGTCGGGATCTCCGTCGTGCTCCGGGGCGTACTCGGTGCGCACCCGCCCGACCCGGTCGGGGCGGGCCTCGGTGGTGGCCGTGGGCCCGCTGCGGCCCGGGGTGTCGTCGGTCTGCCGGAGATCGATGCGCTCAGTCACGCGGGTCACGTTAGAGCCGGGGGCCGGCCGCGCTCCGGGCGGGGCGGCCCGCTGCCGGAAGGCCGTGGGTTTACGGGAGTTCCCCCCACAGCGGCGCGTGAGTGGAAAAATACGGGGCGTCATGGCGCAGATACCGAAACCGCATGGACCGCAGCCGACCGGGGGACGGCGCTCGGGCGCCCCGGCGTCCGCCCCGTCCGCGGGGGCGCCCGCCGCCCCCGCCGTGCCCCGCACCCCCGGGCCGGTCATCCGGCCCGCCCCCACCAGTGCGGACGTCGCCCGCCTCGCCGGCGTCTCCCGGGCCACGGTCTCGTATGTGCTGAACAACACCAGCACCATGCGGATCAGCGAGCCCACCCGCCGGCGGGTCAGGGCGGCGGCCGAGGAACTGGGCTACGTGCCGCACGCCGCCGCCCGCAGCCTGCGTGCCGGGCACAGCCGCATGGTCCTGATGCCCTCGTCGAACCTGCCGCTGAGCCCGCTCTACGGCAGCTTCCTGAACGATCTCCAGGCGGCGCTGGGCCGTCTGGAGTACACCGTCGTCCAGTACGGCGGCCTGGGGCGCACCGGCGACGCCGCGGCGCGTGCCTGGGCCGAGCTGCGACCGGTGGCGGTGCTCGCGCCGTCCGGGGCCGGCCTGGGACCGGAGGGCGTGGCGGTGCTCAAGCGCTCCGGCGCACGCGCGGTGCTCACGCTCGGCCCCGAGCGGGTGGACGGCGCGCACGCCCTGCTCACCGACCACAGCCGGGTCGGGCGGTGCGCCGCCGCGCACCTGCTGGCCCGCGGCCGCAGGCGGATCGGGGTGGTGGTGCCCACCGAGCCCGGCCTGGAGGTCTTCTCCCGGCCCATCGCGGAGGGCATGCGGCTCGCCGCCGAGGACACCGGTGCGGAGATCACGGAGGTCCCGCTCGCCCACACCGAGGAGGCCGCCGCCCGGCTCGCCGGGCGCTGGCGCGGCCTCGGCCTCGATGCGGTGTTCACGTACAACGACGAGTACGCGATGCTGCTGATGCGTGCGCTGCAGGACGAAGGCGTGTCGGTGCCCGGCGACACCGCGGTGATGGGCGCGGACGACCTGCTGCTCTGCCGGTTGCTGCGGCCCCGGCTGAGCACGGTCCGGATCGGGCTGCCGTCCGGTCAGGCGCTCGCGGACCTGGTCGACCGGCTGGTGCGGGCGCCGGGTGTGCGCGCCGAGGCGCACGATCTGCTGGCGGCTACGGCGGTGCAGCGGGAGTCCACGTAGGCGCCTGCGGCGCCGGGGTGCCGTTCCGTGAGGTGCGGCCCCTGTTCGGCTGCGGGCTGTGGCCGGGGGCCGCGGATCGCCCCTTCGGGACGGTGGTGTCGTGGTGGTTCGTGGTGGCTGGGCGCGCGGTTCCCCGCGCCCCTTTTCGGGGCCGCGCCCCTTTTCGGGGCCGCGCCCCGGTGGAGTCCCCCGGGGCGGTGGTCTTGTGGTGGTTTCGTCGTGGCTGGGCGCGCGGTTCCCCGCGCCCCTGAGGTTGGCCGGGGTGCAGCCCTGCCTTTGAGGGGCGCGGGAACCGCGCGCCCAGCCACCTACCACCCAGTGGCCCGGCGATGGCAGTGGACTGCCCCTTCGGGGCGGTGGCGACCCGCAGGGGCGGCGGCGCGCTGCCGCGGTGGCCCGGGCCGGGCAGGGGGACAGGGCCCGGGCCGGGGGCGTTACTCCGCGGGGCCGCTGCCGTCCGGCTGGGCGCTCTGCCTGCCCTGGGCCTCCGCCTGGGCGATCGACTTACGGACCTCGTCCATGTCCAGGTTCCTGGCCTGGCCGATGACGTCGTCCAGCGCGGCCTCGGGCAGTGCGCCGGGCTGCGCGAAGACGGCGACCTGGTCGCGGACGATCATCAGCGTCGGAATCGACTGGATGCCGAAGGCCTGCGCCAGCTCGGGCTGCGCCTCCGTGTCGATCTTCCCGAAGACCAGGTCGGGGTTGGCCTCGGCCGCCCTCTCGTAGACGGGTTCGAACTGCTTGCATGGCCCGCACCACGACGCCCAGAAATCGATGAGGACGAAGTCGTTGTCCGTGACCGTCTGGTCGAAGTTCTCTTTGGTGAGCTCGACGGTGCTGCTCATGGGCGTCCTTACCTCTTCCTGAATATCCGGACTCCGGCTCCCGGATCCGGTGCAGCTCATGCCGGGAACAGATCCGGACCGGCACGTATTCCGCGCGCGTACCCGACTGGCCCCGGCGCACACCTGCCTTCAGACTGGCCTGCATGACGGACGCGATCGAATACGACGTGGTGGTCCTCGGCGCCGGTCCGGTGGGGGAGAACGTCGCGGACCGGGCCCGCGCGGCGGGCCTGAGCACCGCGGTGGTCGAGACCGAGCTGGTGGGCGGGGACTGTTCCTACTACGCGTGTGTTCCCAGCAAGGCCATGCTGAGGCCCGTGATCGCACGTGCGGAGGCCCGTATGGTGCCCGGCCTGCGCGGGGCCGTACAGGGTCCGCTCGACGTGTCCGAGGTCTTCGCCCACCGTGACTACTTCACCGCGAACTGGAACGACGACGGCCAGGTCGAGTGGCTGAAGAGCATCGGCGCCGAGCTGTACCGGGGTCAGGGCCGGCTCGCGGGAGCCCGCAGGGTCACCGTCACCCGCGCGGACGGCAAGGTGACGGAGCTGTCCGCGCGCCAGGCGGTGGCCGTGTGCACGGGCAGCCGCGCCGCGCTGCCCGACCTGCCCGGCATCGACCGGGTGCGGCCGTGGGACAGCAGGAACGCCACCTCGGCCCATGATGTGCCGGGCCGGCTCCTCATCGTCGGCGGCGGCGTCGTCGCCTGTGAGATGGCGACGGCCTGGCAGGCGCTGGGCTCCCGGGTCACCGTGCTCGTACGCGGCCAGGGGCTGCTGGAGCGGATGGAGCCGTTCGCCGGTGAGCTGGTCGCCGACGCGCTGCGCGAGGCGGGCGCCGAGGTCCGCACCGGCACCTCGGTGGCCTCCGTCGCCCGGGACGGCGACGTGGTCAGGGCCGAGCTGGCCGGCGGCGGGACCGTGGAGGCCGACGAGATCCTCTTCGCCACCGGACGTGCCCCGCGCACCGAGGACATCGGCCTCGACACCGTCGGTCTGGAGCCCGGCTCCTGGCTGGACATCGACGACACCTGCCTGGTGAAGGGCACCACCTGGCTCTATGCGTGCGGTGACGTCAACCACCGTGCGCTCCTCACCCACCAAGGCAAGTACCAGGCCCGCATCGCGGGCGCGGCGATCGCCGCCCGCGCCCAGGGCGTGCCCATCCTGGAGACGGACCCCTGGGGCCTGCACACCGCGACCGCCGACCACGCCGCGGTGCCGCAGGTCGTCTTCACCCACCCCGAGGTCGGCGCCGTCGGCCTCACCCTCGCCGAGGCCGAGCGCCGGGGCCTGCGGGTGCGCGCCGTCGACCAGGACATCACCGCCGCCGAGGGCGCGGCGCTCTACGGCGACGGCTACAGCGGCCGCGCCCGGATGGTCGTCGACCTCGACCGGGGCGTGCTGGCGGGGGTCTGCTTCGCCGGGCCCGGCGTCGGCGAGCTGCTCCACTCGGCCACCATCGCGGTCGCGGGCGAGGTAACCGTCGAGCGCCTCTGGCACGCCGTGCCGTCCTTCCCGACGATCAGCGAGGTGTGGTTGCGGCTGCTGGAGTCGTACCGGGACAGCTGACCGGCGGGAACGGCGCCGACGGAGGCGCGGGTGCGGCCCGGCGGGCGCCCGGCCTCACTGCCCGCCCAGGCCCGTGGTGGCCACCGACTTCACGATGTGGCGCTGGAAGAGCATGAACACGATCACCAGCGGCAGCGCGGCGAGCACCGCCGAGGACATGGTCTGCGCGTACTGGACGCCATAGGCGTCCTTGACCGAGGTGATGCCCACCGGGAGCGTCATCAGCGCCGGGTCGGAGGTGGACACGAACGGCCACAGGAAGTTGTTCCAGGCGGTGATGAAGACGAAGATCGCGACCGCCGCCAGCATCGGCCGGGACAGCGGCAGCACCACGGACCAGAAGATCCTCCAGTGCCCGGCGCCGTCGATCCGCGCCGCCTCCTGAAGCTCCCGGGGGACGGAGTCGAAGTGCTTCTTCAGGATGAAGACCATCATCGGCATCACCGTCTGGGGCAGGATCACCGCCGCATACGTGTCGATGAGCCCCAGCGTGAGCATCTGCTGGAACCACGGCACGATCAGCACCTGCTGCGGCACCAGGATCGCGGCCACCGTCACCGCGAACAGCCATCTGCGCCCGGCGAAGAGGGTGCGCGAGAAGGCGTAGCCGGCCATGGCGGAGACCAGCACGGTGATGACCGTGACCGCGGTCGAGATCAGCAGGCTGTTGAACATCCACAGCGGCAGGTCGCCCCGCTCGACGACGGTACGGAAACCGTCCAGCGTGAAGCCCCCGTGCGGCCAGAACCAGTGCCCGGCGTCGCTGGCGTCCCGCTCCGACTTGAAGGACGTCAGCACGGCCCACAGCAGCGGCAGCAGCCACAGGGCCGCGAGCGCGGCGAGCGCGGCGAGCGCCAGGACCCGGGCGAGCCGGCTGCCGCCCAGGGTGAGGTTCGTCCCCGTGGTGAAGGCGGGGCGGCGGCGGGCACCGGGCGCGGGCACCCGCCGGGGCGCCGCGGCGCGTACGGGGCGCACGGGCAGATCGGTGGAGGTCATGTCACTTCTCCCTGCGGCGGAAGGCGGTGAGCTGCGCGACGGAGGCGAGGACGACCAGCGCGAAGAAGATGTAGCTGATCGCGGAGGCGTAACCGAGGCGGTAGCCGGTGAACCCGACGTCGTAGACGTACTCGATGACCGGCCGCGTCGAGCCGTTCGGGCCGCCCTTGGTCAGCAGGTACACCTGGTCGAAGACCTTGAGCGAGGCGAGGATCTGCAACACCGCGATCACGCCGGTGATCCGGCCGAGCTGCGGCAGCGTGATCGACCACAGACGCCGCCACGCCCCGGCGCCGTCGATGGCCGCGGCCTCGTAGAGGTGGTCGGGGATCGACTGCAGGGCCGCCAGGTACAGCAGGAAGTTGAAGCCGACGGTCCACCACAGGGTGGTCAGCGCGATCGCCCAGATCGCCACCGACTCGTCACTCAGCCAGCCGATGCCCCCGAGCCCCACGGCGCCCAGCAGATGGTTGTAGAGGCCGAGATCGGGCTGGTACAGCCAGAGCCACAGCAGGCTCACCACACCGACCGGCAGCAGGTACGGCGCGAAGAAGGCCAGCCGCCACACCCACTGGCCCGGCAGCCCGGTGTGCACCAGGAGCGCCATCACCAGCGCCACCAGCACCAGGGGCACGGTCGAGATCAGGGTGAACAGAACGGTGTGCCACACCGCCCGCCACATCTCGGCGTCGCCGAGCGCCTCCGCGTAGTTGCCGAGGCCCACGAAGGACGGGGCGTGCGCGGACAGGGAACGGTCCGTCAGGCTCATCCACAGCCCCTGGACCAGGGGCCAGGCCATGAACACGGCGAACAGGGCCAGGAACGGCAGGGCGAACAGCAGCCCCGGACTGAGGAAGCGGCGCGCGGTGGTGGCCGTGGACGGGCGCGGCGCGGCTGGGGGAGCGGACATCGTGGTGCCTCCTGCGCTCGGGCTCAGGCCGGACTCGGCTTGGAGAGGAAGGTGTCGAGGCGCTTGACCATGGCGCGCGCCGCCGCCTTCGGGGACAGACCGTTCAGCAGCGCCTGCTGCAGCACCTGGCACATCGCGTTCTGGAAGTCGGAGCCCGCCCCGGCGAACCAGGCCACCGGGTCGAGCACCACATGGTCCTGGGCCGCCGCGTACCGCGACTGCGGCAACAGGTGCTCGTACGCCGTGGTGCGCGTCACCGGGCGGTACGCGGGGATGTGCCCCGCCGTCGCCCACACCTGGCCCGCCTTGAGGAGTGCCGCCACCGCGCGGTGGGTCCGCCTGCGGTGGGCGGGATCGGGGTGCGGGCGGTGCGGCAGGACGAACGAGTGCGAGTCGGCGTAGACCGCGGGCGTGCCGAAGACGGTGGGGAAGGGCGCGGCGCCCACCTTCGGGTCCGCGCCCTTGAAGGTGGGCAGCTCCCACTCACCGGAGAGGATCATGGCCGTCTGCCCGTTGACGAAGGCGGCGAGCCCCGCGTTGTAGTCGAGCGCCTTCGGGTTGACCTTGCCGTCGGTGATCCGCGCCATGAACGCGATGACCTCCGCCATCCGGTCCTCGTCCGCCTTCGCGGGGCCGCCGGCCGGCAGCTCCAGGGTGCCGCCGGTCTGCCGGTACAGGCCGTAGAACAGCCGCCAGCCCTGGGCGGTGTCGTTGACGTAGCCGAAGCCGATGCCCTGCTTGCCGGAGGCCTTCGCCAGCTCCCGGCCCGCCTCGAGAAAGCGCCCCGGTGAGGAGAACGCCTCCTGGTCCAGCGAGCCGTCCGGCCTCAGCAGCCCCGCCTTCCCGGCCGGGCCCGGGTGGAAGAAGACGATGAACGGGTGGGTGTCCAGCGGCACGGCGTAGGTGCCGCCGCCGGACCGGGCGCGCGCCCAGACGTTCGGCGCGAAGTCCTCGCGGCGGATGCCGTACTCGGCGAGCAGCTCCGGGTCCCACGGATCCAGCAGTCCCGTCGGCGCGTAGCCCGGCAGCCGCGACATGTGCATGATGGCCACATCGGGGCCCCGCCCGCCCGCCGACGCCATGGCGAGCTTGGTGTAGTACGGGGTGCCCCACTCCAGTACGGTGCGCTCGATCCGGGTCCCGGGCATCTCCGGGCGGGCTTTGTCGATCATGACGTTGAGGTTGGCGCCGTCGCCGCCCGAGAACAGGTCCCACAGCCGCACCGTCCGCTCGTCCGCGGCGAGCGCCGAGCCGCACGCGCTGAGGGCGGGACCGCCCAGCAGCAGCCCGGCCGGGACCAGCGCGGTCCGCAGCGCACGGCGGCGTGTCACACCGGTGCCGCCGCCGGGGCCGGCGGCACGGGGGAGAGGCAGGTCGACCATGAAATGCCCTTCCTGTGTATCGAGATACGTCATGGCGCGGGGCGGAGGCGCGTGCCGTGCGCGCCGGGGCGCGGGGTGGCGGACGCCGGCGACCGGAGGGTCCCCGGCGCCTGCCCGGGAGCGCCGCCCGGGGCCGCGCTCGCCCTGGGGAACAGGGTTCAGGAGCGCGACTCGGAGGCAGCCGGGCGCTGCTGGACGCGGCGCAGCGCGCCGGTGTCGAGCTTCTCGGAGCGGTCGAAGGCGTAGACGCCGTTGCGCTCCTGGAAGACGTCGGTGAGCTGGGTGTAGCAGTAGCCGAACATCCCGGGGTCGCCGAGCAGCACGTTCACCAGGCCGGTGAAGCGTGCGATGAACTCCTCGGCGGTGCGCGGTCGCTCGCCGTAGCCCCAGGAGGAGTCCCGCTCGTCGCCCGCTGCGGTGCCGGCGGCGGCCGGATCCCACCAGATGCCCCCGAACTCGCTGCAGAAGTACGGCTGCCCCCGGTACGGTACCGACCAGGGCCTTTCGTCCGGCGCGGAGTTGACGTACGGCCGGTCCTCGGCGAGGCCGCCCATGATCTTCGCGAACGCCTCGGGGTCCTGCTCGTAGCAGTGCGAGTCGTAGACGTCGGTCTCGGCGATCCGGTGCGCATAGCCCGAGGCGTCGATCACCGGACGGGTGGTGTCCATCGCCTTGGTCGCCAGGAACATCGCGCGGGTGACGTCGTCGAGCTGGGTGATCCGGTCGTGCAGGTGCTGGTACGTCTCGTTGAGCGGGCACCAGCCGATCACCGACGGGTGCGAGTAGTCGCGCTCCAGTGCCTCCAGCCACTCGGCCGCGTAGGACGCGTCCGGGCGCTGGTTGTCGTCCCGGGCGCCCACCTCGCAGCCCCAGTCGCCGAACTCCCCCCAGACCAGGTAGCCGAGCCGGTCGGCGTGGTACAGGTAGCGCTCCTCGAAGACCTTCTGATGCAGCCGCGCGCCGTTGAACCCGGCGGCCATGCCCAGCCGGATGTCCCGCTCCAGGTCCGCGTCGCCCGGCGCGGTCATCAGACCGTCCGGGTAGTAGCCCTGGTCGAGGACGAGCCGCTGGAAGACCGGCTCGCCGTTGAGCAGCACCCGTTTGCCGTGCAGCGCCACCGAGCGCAGGCCCGCGTACGAACGTGCCCCGTCCACCACCTCGCCCCGCTCGTCCAGCAGCTCCAGCCGAAGGTCGTACAGGTGCGGGTCCCGGGGCGACCAGGGGCGCACCCGGTCCTCGGGAACGGTGAGCACCAGGCGCGGGCACAGGTCGAGGTCGGCCCGGCTCTCGGCCCGGGTCACCTCGCCCCGCTCGTCGCCGAGCTGTGCCCTGACCCGGTGGCCCGGCAGGTTGGCGGTCAGCGGCAGCTCCAGGTGGAACGAGCCCGAGGCCAGGTCGGGGGTGATGCGGGGCCGCTTGAGGTGGGCGGCGAGCGGCACCGGCTCCAGCCACACCGTCTGCCAGATGCCGGTGGTGCGCGTGTAGTGGCAGCCCGAGTTGGCGTACCAGGTTGCCTGCTTGCCGCGGGCCTGCGGACCGTGCCGGGTGTCGCGCGCCCGGACCACGATCACCGCCTCGGCGCCCGGCTCCACCACGCCGTGCAGATCCGCCGTGAACGGCGTGAAACCGCCCCGGTGGCGCGCCACCTCCGTGCCGTTCACCCACACCGTGGTGTCGTGGTCGACGGCGCCGAAGTGCAGCAGGACCCGGGAGCCCGCCCAGGCGCGGGGCACCGGCACGCTCCTGCGGTACCAGACGGCCTCCATGAAGTCGGTCTCGCCGACGCCGGACAGCGTGGACTCCGGGCAGAACGGCACCGTGATGGCGTCCGCCAGCGGACGCTCCCGCAGGCCGCGCTCCAGGCCGGTGTCCGAACGGTCGATCTCGAACTCCCAGCGACCGTTGAGATTCAGCCAGTCCGCCCGGACGAACTGGGGGCGGGGGTACTCGGGACGCGGGAGGTCCGACGGCGAAGGGACGTCCGGGTGCGGAGGGACGCCCCGGTGCGGCGGGGGAGGGGACATGCTGCTCCTCGCGTACGCAGGTGCGATTCGGTGCGGGGCCATGCCACCACGTGCTTACATCGATGTAAATGGCTGGGACCGAGCGAGTGCGCCACGAGACCGATTTGTGATGCCGTGGGGTTGCCGGCCGCGGCGCTGCTCCGCGCCTGCCGGCGCGTGGGCTCTGATCGACGGCCGGCCGAGGCGGTGCCGAGCGGCTGCCGGCCGGGGGACGCCGGCCGGCGACGTGTCGAGAGACGCTGTCGTCCGGCCGCTCGCCTAGGGGGTTTCTGATGGATCTCCGTGGGAGAAGGAGCGGCTCCCCCACCGCCTCGAAGGCGTGGGAGGTGCCCCCAAGTGCGTGCTCTGGGGGTGCCTCCTGCTCGAAGAGCTTGGGGAGTGCCGGGTGCGCGTCCTCGTGCTGGGCGTACGTGGGCTTGTGCCCGGTGCGGCGAGTGGGGGTGCCCCCGCGCGTGGGGGCACCCCCGCGCGTGGGGGCACCCCCGCGCGAGCCCGTTCGAGCGTGGGGGAGCAGCCGAGCGTGGGGGAGTGTGCCGGGCGTCGCGACGCCACGGAGATCCATCAGAAGCCCCCTGGGTGCCGCCCCTCGGCTGCCGCCGCGTGCTGCGTCTCCTCGGCCGGGCCGGTACGGCCGCGGCCCGGCCGGCCTCTCCCGGTCGGCGCCGTGGCGGCGGGGCGGGGCTCGGTACGATCACGGTGGCGGAAGGAAACAGAACGTGGTGGCCAGGCCGAGGATCAAGGACGTGGCGGAGTACGCGGGCGTCTCCCCGAAGACCGTCTCGAACGTGATCAACGACTACGAGCACGTATCGGAGCGGACCCGCGCCGCCGTCCGCGAGGCCATCGACGCCCTGGGCTACCGCGTGAACATCGCGGGCCGCCAGCTGCGCCGGGGCCGTACCGGCATGCTGGCCCTCGCGGTGCCCGAGCTGGACGTCGCCTACTTCGCGGAGCTGGCCCGGCACGTGATGCTGGAGGCCGACCGGCGCGGCGGCACCGTACTCATCCATGAGACCGGTGGCCGCCGCGAGCGCGAGCTGGCGGCGGTGCACGGCTTCGACGCACAGTTCACCGACGGGGTGATCCTCAGCCCCCTCGCCCTGCTGCCGCGCGACCTGGCCGGCCGTGACACCCGCCTGCCGCTGGTGCTGCTGGGGGAGCGGACCGCCCCCGGCGGCGCCGACCACGTGGGCATCGACAACGTCACCGCCGCCCGGGAGGCGACCGAACACCTGCTGGCCCGCGGCCGGCGGCGGATCGCCGTCGTCGGCGGTGCGCTGCGCGGCCCCCAGGGCACCGACCGGCTGCGCACCCACGGCTACCGCGAGGCGCTGCGCGCCGCCGGCGTGCCCTTCGACGCGAGCCTGGTGGCGCCCGTCCCCGCGTTCCACTGGCAGGACGGCGCACGCGCCGCGGCGGCGCTCGCCGCACGTGCCGACCCGCCGGACGCGCTGCTCTGCCTCAACGACCACCTGGCGCTGGGGGCGGTACGGGCCCTGCACGAGCAGGGCCTCGCGGTCCCCGACGACCTGGATGTCGTGGGGTTCGACGACATCGAGGCCTCGCGGTTCAGCATTCCGACGCTCAGTACGGTGGCGCCGGACAAGCGGGAGATCGCCCGTGCGGCGGTGGAGCTGCTGCTGGAGCGTATCGAGCGTGCGGGCGACGGGACGCCTCCTGTGGAGCATGTGGCGGGGCACCGGCTGATCGTGCGGGAGAGTTCCGGGGGGTGAGCCGGCGGGTGGGCCCGCCCTGGCCGGCTTCGGCCCGGTTGGTCCAGCCTCGGTTGGTCCCGCCTCGGTCGGTCCCGCCCGGATGGTCCGCCTCGGCGCTGAGCCCGCTCCAACTGGTCCCGGCCTCTGCGGTGGTTCCAGCCTCTGCGGCTGGTCCGGGCCTGTGCGGGTGGTCCCGGCCTCTGGGGTGGCTCCGGCGGTAGGGGCTGTTCCTTCGGGGCACCGGGCGGGCGGTGGAGGCTGCCCCTTCGGGCCGGTGACGACGTTGGGGTGTCGTCGTGGTCGGTCGCGCAGTTCCCCGCGCCCCTTCGTGGACGCCCCTGGTCGGAGAGAACCGCTCTTCGGGGAACCGCTCTTCGGAGGACCGTTCCTCGCCGTGGGCATTGACAGGTGCACGCCCTCTCTCTACCGTCGTCGCGACGTGGTTACATCGATGTAAAGCCCGTGGCGTACGGGTTCCGCGTACGGGCTCCGTTCGAGTTGTGTCCCGGAGGGTTGCCGTATGTCCACACCGCTTCCCGCGCACCGGGCGGGACGAAGAGGCCTGTTCGTCGCGCTGCTGCTCGGCCTGGTCGCGCTGCTCGCCGGATCGCTCCCGGCGGTGGCCGCTCCCGGCGGGGCACCGCCGGCGGCCGGCCACGGTACGGCACGGAGCACGGCCGCGTCCGGCACCTTCCGCAATCCGCTGAACACCGGCCCCGACCCGTATCTGACCTATTTCAAGGGCGCCTACTATCTGACCACCACCCAGGGCGGCAGCATCAGGATGTGGCGCTCGCCGTCCCTCGGCACGCTGCTCACCGCGGACCCCGTCACCGTCTGGACGGACAGCGACCCGTCACGCAACCGGGACATCTGGGCCCCGGAGTTCTACCGCTTCGGCGACCGCTGGTACCTGTACTACACGGCCGACGACGGCGTGGACGACCACCACCGGATCTACGTCCTGGAGTCCGACCGTGACGACCCCGCGGGTCCCTACCACTTCAAGGCGAAGCTTGCGCCGCCGAACCATGCCGAGGACTTCGCCATCGACCCGGGCATCCTCCAGGTCGGCGGCAAGCTGTACCTGGCCTACAGCGGGATCAACCAGTACCAGCACAACGGCCTCAACATCGCCCCGCTCGCCAACCCGTACACGGTCTCCGGCAACGCGGTCGCCATCAACGCCGCGGGCGGCTGCCCCGAGGTGCGGGAGGGCCCGGAGTTCCTGTACCACGGCGGCCGTACCTGGATGACCTACTCGACGTGCGACACCGGCAAGCCCGACTACCAGATCTGGATGATGTCCCTGCCGGACGGCGCCGACCCGCTGGTGCCCGGGAACTGGACCCAGCACCAGGGTGCCGTGTTCTCCCGCGCCGACGCGAACGGCGTCTTCGGCCCCGGCCACCACGCCTTCTTCCGCTCCCCGGACGGCACCGAGGACTGGATCGTGTACCACGCCAAGAGCACCAGTACCTACACGTACGACAACCGCACCACCCGTGCACAGCGGTTCACCTGGCGCGCCGACGGCAGCCCCGACTTCGGCATCCCGCTGGCCACCGGCGCCACCCAGGACCTGCCGTCCGGCGATCCGGGTCCCGGTGCCTACTGGATCAACGACGACGGCCGCTCCAGCGGGCCGGGAGGTGTGACGTTCACCGGCACGTGGAACTCCGGTACCGGCTGCGCCGCGCAGTGCTTCTGGGGTGACGACCACTGGCTCGACCAGGCCGGGGCCACCGCCACGTTCTCCTTCACGGGCACCCGGATAGCCCTGCTGTCCGTGCGCGACGTCGGCAACGGCTATGCGGCGATCAGCGTCGACGGTGGTCCCGAGCAGCAGGTCGACTACTACGGCGCCATCCGCACCGGCGAGGTGGTGCAGTACATCAGCCCGCGGCTGGCCCCGGGGCAGCACACCCTGCGGGTCCGGGTGACCGGCCAGCACGACCCGAACTCGTCGGCGTCCTTCGTCAGCGTCGACCGCGCGGAGGTGTACACCGACTGAGCCCGGCCGGCGTGGCCCGGCCGGGGCCTCTCAGGGGGAGCGCGCCCCACAGAGGCCTCATTTCCCTGGAGGTCCGCCCCCTGGAGGTCCGCCCCCCACAACCTGCGCCCCCTGGACGTCCGCCCACAGGACCTCCGTCTCCACGACCTTCCCCCCGCAACCTCCGCGCCCGGGACGTCCGTGCCGCAGGACCTGCGCACCCAGGACCTGCGCACCCAGGACCTGCGCACCCAGATCCTCCGCACCCAGGACTGCCGGCCCCCACGAAAGGAAGCCGCATGAGAGGAATCCGCAGAACCCCGCGCCTGCGCAGACCCGCCGGCCGGCCCCGCCGTGCCCGTGGCCTCGCGGTCCTGCTCACCGCGGCCGCCCTGGCCGCGGTCCCGCTCGCCACCACTCCGCTCGCAGCCGCCCCGGCGCGGGCGGCCACCGGCGGCCCCGTGCTTGACCGGAACTTCCCCGACCCGGACGTGGTGCGGGTGGGCGGTACCTACCACGCCTACGCCACCAACGGCGACAGCAAGAACATCCAGCACGCCACCTCCACCGACCTGGTGCACTGGTCGGTCGCGGGCGCCGACGCCCTGCCCGCCGTCGGTTCCTGGGCACTCCCGCAGACGTCCCTGGTCTGGGCGCCGGACGTCTTCGAGGCCGGCGGCGGCCTGACGATGTACTACACCGCCCGTGACAGGGCCGGCGACAAGCAGTGCATCGGCGTTGCCAGGGCCACCTCGCCCGACGGGCCGTTCACACCGGTCGGCAGCGGGCCCCTGGTCTGCCCGGCGGCCGACGGCGGCGCGATCGACGCCTCCAGCTACACCGAGAACGGGCAGCGTTACCTGCTCTGGAAGAACGACGGCAACTGCTGCGGGCTCGACACCTGGCTGCACATCCAGCCGGTCAGCGCGGACGGCACCGCCACCACCGGCGGCGCGGTACGGCTCATCCGGCAGGACCGCCCCTTCGAGGGCAACGTCATCGAGGCCCCGACCCTCGTCAAGCGGGACGGCCACTACGTCCTGTTCTACTCCGCCAGCTCCTACGCGGGCGACGGCTACGCGACGAGCTACGCGGTCTCCGGGAGCCTCACCGGCCCCTACACGAAGGCCGCGGCGCCGCTGATGACCACCGACTCGTTCGCCGGTACGGTCCGCGGCCCCGGCGGCCAGGACGTGGTGACGGGCCCCGACGGCCGTGACCACATCGTCTTCCACGGCTGGGACCCGGCGTACCGGTACCGGGCGATGTACGTGGCCGACCTGGGCTGGGCCAACGGATACCCGGTGGTGCGCGGCAGCAAGGTGATCTACCAGGCGGAGAACGCGGTCGTGCACGACGCCGTGGTGCGGGACGCCGCCGGCGCGCTGGACGGCCGGGCGGTGGGGAAGATCGACAACCCGGACAGCTATGTGGAGTTCAGCGTCTTCGCGGCGTCCGCGGGCCGGCACACCCTGTCCGTGCGGTTCGGCAACGGCTCGCTCGACGCGGCGGGCGCCCGGGTCGGGGCGTCGCACGTGCTCACCGTCAACGGGGCGGGCGCGGGGGAGGTGCGGTACCCGTTCACCGGCTGGGACAGCTGGCAGAAGGTGGACGTCACGGTGGACCTGCACGACGGCTGGAACACCCTGCGGCTGGCCAAGGGCGACTACTACACGGAACTGGACAGCATCGAGGTGGCCTGAGGCGGCTAGGTTGGAGGCATGAGCAATCTGGATCGTGAGGCCGTGCCCACGCCCTGCGGCGGCCGGGGCTTCGTCGTGGCAGAGCCGGTGCGCGAGCTTCTCAGCCCCCGGCGGGTCAAGCTGGGCGAGTCCACCGAGGTCCGCCGCCTGCTGCCGAACCTGGGCCGCCGCATGGTGGGCGCCTGGTGCTTCGTGGACCACTACGGTCCGGACGACATCGCGGACGAGCCCGGCATGCAGGTGCCGCCGCACCCGCACATGGGCCTGCAGACCGTGAGCTGGCTGCACGAGGGGGAGGTGCTGCACCGGGACTCGCTGGGCAGCCTGCAGACCGTCCGCCCCTACGAGCTGGGCCTGATGACGTCCGGGCGGGCCATCAGCCACTCCGAGGAGAGCCCTCGTCCGCACGCCCGGCTGCTGCACGGCGCACAGCTCTGGGTGGCGCTGCCCGACGGGCACCGGCACACCGAGCCGCACTTCGAGCACCACGCCGCGCTGCCCACCGTCACCGCACCCGGCCTCACCGCCACCCTCATCCTCGGCTCCCTGGACGGCACCGCCTCCCCGGGCACCACCTACAGTCCCCTCGTCGGTGCCGACCTCGCCCTGAGCTCCGACGCGGAGGTGCGCCTGCCGCTCGACCCGGACTTCGAGTACTCGGTGCTCGCGATGTCCGGCGAGACCCATGTGGACGGCGTGCCCGTACTGCCCGGCGCCATGCTCTACCTCGGCTGCGGCCGCACCGAACTGCCGCTGCGCGCGGGCTCGGATGCCTCGGTGATGCTGCTCGGCGGGGAGCCGTTCGCGGAGGAGCTGGTGATGTGGTGGAACTTCATCGGCCGGTCTCAGGACGACATCGCACAGGCCCGTGAGGACTGGATGAAGGGCTCCCGCTTCGGCGAGGTACATGGCTACGACGGCGATCGGCTGCCTGCTCCTGAATTGCCCCCGGTGCCGCTGAAACCGCGGGGGCGGGTGCGCTGACCTGGGCATACGGTCCGAGGGTCGGCTCTCTGCCTGGCGCGAACGCCTTGGACCGGTGCGTGTCGCCGGGGAGAAGGCGCTGGCCCCCGAGGCCCTCCTTCAAGAGCCCGGTGCCGTCCCAAGTTTGGTCATCCGTAGGCGTCCTTCGTCAACCTAATGCTGACCCAATGCTGACTTTCCTGATGGGACGTCAGGCGCCACTGTGGTGAGGTCACGGCTGGTAGAGGCTTCGCGCCGCTGCTGTCGGTCGAGGGCATGTCGACCCATTGCTGACCGGCGGTACGGCGTGGGCCACGGGAGGCCGCAAACAGTCGGCAGACGCGAGGAGAGCGGCCGACACGGTGAGGGGGCCATTGTGGGGATCCGTCAATCTGTGCTGTGACACTGCTCGGGTTTCTGCTCTTCGTGTCGTCGCTGAGCCGGGCGGCCAGAGTCGGGCAGACGGCTCCGGAGGCCGTCAGACTTTCATCCGTTTTACCAGGTCGGCGGGTTGCCTGACGCCCTGTTAAGCCGGTCGTCCCGCGTGTATCCCGCGAACAGGGAATATCCCGTTTGGTCTTCTTGCTCCGATTGTTTCGCCGCGGCGGTCAGCTTGCGTCGGGTGATGGAGATCACGAATCCCTTGTCAGGGTAGAGGGTGTTCTGTGCCCGCTTCAATCGAACGGGGAGGCGGTCGGGAGCGTGCGGGCAGCCGAGTGCGCCGATGTGCCCCTGGCCCGGGGAGGTCTTCCATCCTGAGTTCCGAGTGCTGCGCCAGGGCTCCCCAGTCATGGGTGGGGGTGTCGCTGGTCGGCGGGTAGGGCCTGCGGCCCACTGGGTGAACGCTCGACGAGTCCTGCGGCGGATCGTGTTGCTGGAAATTGCGCGACCGGAGGGCGGAAACCGGCTCGCGCGGGCCAGCGCGTTTCGAGGTTGGCTGCAGACCGCAGGTGAGTCGATGGTGACCGGAATCGTTGGCAGGAGGGATCGGCCGCGCCTCGTGAGGCAGACGGCTGTCGTATGAAGTTGTGAGCTGTTTGCGCGGTGCCGCCTTTCGTCGGGGCGGATAGGGCGTGGCGGTGGATCTCCAATGATGCGGAGGATCGCCGGTTTGGCTAACCGGCGATCCCGCGCTATGTTGCGCTGCTCAAAGCGGCCCATGCGACCGAGGACGATCTCTGAGTCCCTGTGCTGGTCCGGGTGGCGCCAGGAGGTGTCAGAGCGGGCGCCTTCTACGGATAGGCAGAATGCTCAGGGCCATGACGGTGCCGTCGGCGTGGAACGAGACCGGGCCGTTCCATTTCCCCGCTTCAGGCGAGTCGGGCCGTTTGCAGTGGAGTTCGTAGGCGGCTTGCCGGTACTCCTCCACGCGGCCGTCTTTGATCAGTCCATACAGGTCCGTGGGCATACCGGAGAATGCTTCGATGCGTGCGCTCCCCATGCGGAAGACGTGGTCCGTGCCGACGAATTCCGTGTCGCCGACCACGATGTCTGCATCGTCGACGCTCGATGTGGCGGCGAAGGTGGGCACGTTGTAGTGCTCTCGTCCTTGGCGTGTGGTGAGGTACCTGGCTGTATTTTGTCCTCCGCCTGAGAACGCGGTCAGACCGGCTGCCCCGGTGCGGGCCAGGAGTTGACCGAACCAGCCGAGGTCGTCCTCGCCCACCTGGAAACCGTCGACGGTCCGCGCCCGCCTGCCCTCGCGGGCCGGTATGCGAATGGCGTTGGGGTAGGGGATACCGGACTTGTCCTTGATCTCCTCGTCGGCGTTTCCCGGGGCGTCCGGTGTGCGGAGGGGAAGTAGTGCTTCGCCGGGGGACTGCAGGGCATTGACCACGATCCCGCCCTGCCCCATGAGCTCGGTGGACAGCATCAGGCACGGGGTCGTGTTCCACGGGCCGATCTGCATGCCCTCGGTCAACTCGGCCCCCTTGACCAGTTGCTGGATGGTGGTGCTGCGGGTCCGGCCGCTCCGCTTGCTCGGTTTTTGGTGGTTTCCACGGCAGGCCACGAAGGTGACTTTCGACGGCTCGCCGGGCTTCCACGCCTCGATGAGGTAGTCGGGGCGAGGGCGTGAGGTCTTGTTCCGTTGCGAGACGCTCAGGGGCCAGCCGGCTCGCAGTACCGTGCTCGTGTCCACGACGGAGACGATGTGGTCCGGGTATCGCTGCTGCACGATGTGTTCTGCCACGGCGAGTCCGAAGCCGACGGCCAGTTCCCGGGCCTGCATGCCCTTGTACCAGCTCTCGGACGTGCGGCCCTTGTCGGTGAGATCCATGGAACCGGCGCGATTGCCGTACAGCGCCTCGCAGAACTTCAGGCTCAGCCAGTGTTCCGCGAGCCCGCGGCCCATTCCCTGGCCGGCCAGCACGTAGCCGCGGGCGACGGCGTGCAGCACCTGCCACGGCGTCAGCTCGATGGACCGGCCGTGCTCGGCCCGCGCGACGGGGCGCAGCTCCGGTTTCCTGCGTGCTGCTTCCTGGCCCTATTCCCGACGCCTCTTGTCGATAGCAGCCGCTGCGGAGTCAACACGTGTGGCCAGTTCAATCGTCGAGTGGACGTGAACGCTTGTCGAGCGGCTGAGTGCGTTCAGGATCTGTCGCGCGGTTCTCGCCATGCATCCCCCCACGTGTCCGCGTGCCCTGGCCGACAGGGAACGGTAGTTCGGAGCAATGGGGCGCATGCAAGTGCGCATGGTGAGCCATGGTGCGGAACCGGCCATGCCGGGACCGGGCGTGACCAGCGGCGACAGAAGTCGTGCCGAAAGTCCGATAATCCGCAGTCGTCAATCCGGCGCCGCCCGAATGCCCTCTTGTCGGGGGATGTTCGAATGGATCAGCCGGGCAGTCATGCCCCGCCGATCAAGAGGAGGCGGGCATGAACTTAAACGAGCATCACAACGGTGCCACACCGGCCCCGAACAGACGCCGAACCAATCCCCGGTGCAACAGCCGCCAGGTGAGACACCCCAGGACCGCGGTAGCGCGGTTGCGGACACGGCCGGCGAGTTCGGTGCGGAGCTGGTGCGGGCCATCCGCGCGGGTCTGGCGCAGGGCGCCAGCCCCATGTACGGGGTCCGGGGCCCTTCCAGGCTGAGCTGGTATGACTTCGCGACCGAGTACGCCGGGCGCACTGGCCCGGCCGGGCGGCGAAGACCCGGGACGAGGTCAGCGACGCACTGACAGCCATCACGCAGGCGATGTGCTGGGAGATCCCCGGCCGACCCAAGGAGGAACTGCTGCGCCGTGCCCTGCGGCACTGGGCCTTTGTCGTACCCGGCCCGGGACAGCAGGAGATGCCGGCGGAGGACCGGCTGGTGCTGCAGTGGGTGGCGAAGGCGCCCCGGCTGCTGGTCGACCTGCATGATCCGGTCCTGGCGCGGGAGGTGCTGGAGTCGCTGCGCCGCAAGCTGGACGGCGGCGAGGCGGCGGTGGAGACGCTGCGCCGCAAGCGCAAGGTGCTGGTGCACGCGCTCCACTACGCCGTCGAGAGGGGCGAGCTGGGCAGCCATCCGCTGGAGAAGATCCGGTGGCGGGTGCCCAAGCCGTCGGTCTCGGTGGATCCGCGGCTGGTGGCCAACCCGTACCAGGCACGGGAGTTGCTGAGCGCTGTCTCCTACGTGGGTGGCTACCGCAGGGCCCGTGGGCGTCGGCTGGTGGGGTTCTTCGCGGGCATGTACTACGCGGGTCTGCGTCCGGAGGAGGCGGTCGCGGCGGCGCTGCCGGACTGCCGCCTGCCTCGAACGGGCTGGGGGCGGCTGGTCGTGCACCGCACGCTGCCCCAGGCGGGCAAACGGTGGACCGACACCGGCCGGAACCACGACGAGCGGGGTCTGAAGAACCGCCCGCCGGGAGAAACACGGGTGGTGCCGCTGCCCCCGCACCTGGTGGCCTTGTGGCGCGAGCACGTCGCCGCCTTCGGCACGGCCGACGACGGTCGGCTGTTCTTCAGCGAACGCGGCGGAGTCCTCGCTCTTCGACCCGCTGGGGCGGCTGGAGTGGCTCGGCTGGCCGGAGCTGTCGCCCGGCGTCGGCGAGGAGACCGCCCCGCCGCCTGAGCCGGCCAGCAGCGGCAGGGCGCTGTGGTGCGGTTTGAGGGACAGCAGCAGGACCAGGCCCGCAACGGTTGATGTCGTCAGGAGGGCGGCTCGGCGCACTGCCCTGATGTTGCTCCTTTCAGGATGCTCGGACCGGTCAGAACGCGAATGATCCGTGGTGGATGCGGCGGCGAGGTACCCCGGCCCCACGCAGGGCGGGTATCGCCGCGGCCGTCATCCCCGGTGGGCCGCACAGGTAGACGTCGCGCTCGGCGATGTCGGGCACGAGGGTGGCCAGCCCGTCCGCGGTGAGGGGCGAGGAGCACTGGGCGGGTTTGTCGACCACGTAGTGCACGGTCGCGCCGCGATCGGCGGCTATGGCGTCGAGTTCCTGCCACAGCGCCAGGTCCTCCGGGCGGCGCGCCCGGTAGACCAGGGTGACCTGGCCGGGCAGCGTCTCGAACAGCGCGCGCAGCGGGGTGATGCCGGCGCCGCCGCCCAGCAGCAGGACTTTTCCGGCCGTGCGTCGAGCCGCCGTGAAGGCACCGTAGGGCCCCTCGGCCCACACCCGGGTGCCTGGCCGGAGCCTGGCCAGCGCCTCGCTGTGGCCGCCGACGGCCTTCACGGTGATCCGCAGGTAGGCCGGGGTCGGCGGTGCGGAGAGCGAGTACGGGTTCGCCGTCCACCACATCCGGGGGGCGAGGAAACGCCGGCGGAAGAACTGACCGGGCCCGGCACCCAGTTCGTCCAGGTGCCGGCCGCTCATGAAGACCGACACCACGCCGGGCGCCTCGGGCCGCACCTCGGTCACCGTCAGTCGGTGCCGCAGGACCCGCCGCACCGGAGCTTTTGCCGCTCCCGGCGCAGGGACTGTCGGGGCCCTCGCCAGCGCCCCCCGGCAGGGGGACAACACTCTCGAACCGTCGAAGTCCGCCCCGGACGCTCGGGGCCGCGAAGGGGCGCCTGCGGAGGCCGGTAGTGGCAGCGGTCGGGAGACGTTACGCGGAGTAGGAGTCCGCGTCCTTGTGGAGGGCCGGGTGCTCGTCGGGTGTCGTTGCGAGCGGTAGCCGCAAGTTCGGCGTGATCCGGGTAGGTGGTGAGGGACAGCGCCACTCGTGTGCCGGGCGGGGTGTGGGTGCGTGCGTTGGCGAGCAGGTTGGCCAGGACCTGGTGGAGGCGGTGTTCGTCGCCCTGGACGATGACGGGTTCCTCGGGCAGGTCCAGCAGCCAGTGGTGGTCGGTGGACAGAGCGCGGGCGTCGTCCAGTGCGTCGAGAGTCAGGCGGGTGAGGTCTACGGGTTCGCGGGCCAAGGGGCGGCCCGCGTCCAGGCGCGCGAGGAGGAGCAGGTCGTCGACCAGGCCGCTCATCCGCTGTGACGTGGCGGAGATGCGTTCCAAAGAGTGCCGTACCCGCTGGGGCAGGGGGCCGGGGTAGCGCAGGGCGAGGTCGGTGTGGGCGCGGACGGTGGCGATGGGGGTGCGTGGTTCGTGGCTGGCGCCGGCGGCGAAGTGACGGAGACGTTCCTCGCCGGCGTCGCGTCGGGCGAGGGCGTCGCCGATGTGACCGAGCATGCGGTTGAGGGCTGTGGCGACCCGGCCGACCTCGGTGTGCGTGTCGCTGTGCGGGACGGGGGCGGGCATGGCGACCTCCCCGGTGGCCAGGGGCAGGCGCGTAACCTCGGTCGCTGTTTTGGCCACCCGCTCCAGGGGACGGAGGGACAGGCGCACCCAGGCGGCGCCCGCGGCGGCGGTGGCCGCCAGGGCCGCGCCGAAGACGGCGGCCTCCACGATCTCCAGCCGGTGCACGGTGTCCTCGACGGCGCGCAGCGGGAGTCCGGTGACCAGGATGTCGCCGTCGTCGCCCCGGACGGCGGCCAGGCGGTAGCGACCGGCCAGCGCGGACAGGTGGACGCTGCGCCCTTCGCCGTCTGGTGGCAGCGTGGCCAGGGCGCGCCGGTCGGCCGGGGTCAGATGAACGGCGGCGTCGGTGTCGTCCTTACCACGGCGGCCTGGGTTGTGTGGCCGGCCAGCAGGCGGGCGCCGAACGTCCCCTCGGCCTGGCCGCGGGTGTCGGGGACGTTATCGGCGTCGGGGCGCTTCTCGTGCTCGACGAGGCTGGCCGTGAACCGGCCGCCGGTGGCGGCGAGTTGCTGGTCGACGCGTCCGACGAGGAAGCTCTCCAGGGCGACGGCGGTCGCGACGCCGACGACCGCGCAGGCCACCGCCAGCAGCACCACGAGCCCTGCGGTCAGCCGCAGGCGCAAGGACACCGGCCGGCGTGCGCGCCGGGCGGCGAGTCGGCGGCGCAGTGCTGCGGGTGGGCGTGGCCGGCGCTCCGTCACGACCGGTCCTCCTTGAGGACGTAGCCCACACCGCGCACCGTGTGGATCAGCGGCGCCCGCCCGGCGTCGATCTTCTTGCGCAGGTAGCTGATGTAGAGCTCGACAACGTGGGCCCGGCCCCCGAAGTCGTAGGACCACACGCCGTCGAGGATCTGATCCTTCGACAGCACCCGGCGCGGGGTTGCGCATCAGGAACCGCAGTAGTTCGAACTCGGTGCGGGACAACTCCACGATCCGGCCCGCCCTACCCCCGTGACTTCCATGTTCTTCCGCTCTGGTGGAGTTGTACGATTTCCATGTCGATGCCGAGGCGGGTGGCGTGCTCGACGAGTGCTGGCGGTAGCCGCCGTCCGATGGGACTCTGCGGATGGCGGGGCGGTGGGGCACCCACCTGGGAGATCAGCTGGGTGTCGGCAACGGAGCCGTGGCCAGCCACGCGAGCATGCGGTCCGAGGGGGGCGGCGACGATGCTCCGCTTTGCGGCCAGCCGGGACGCTGGTGAAGGTCTTCACGCTCTGCCCGTCGATCACGCACGCGGATAGCTCCCCAGGCTTGCCCTCCTCGTGCCGTGACATGGTCTGACGCAGCGGCTCGATCGTTGAGGCAAGCGCGGCACTCATGAGGGGGAAGGTTTAGCCTGAGAATCCGGGCCGGAGAGAGGCATGGTCAGTGCGAGACGGACACCACGACGAAGGCGGCGGGTCGTCCCGTAGGCGGGGCAGGGGGGAGTTGGAGAGCAGTGTGCTGGCTGCTCTCTGGGCAGCCGATGGCCCGTTGACGGCGAAGCAGGTCAGGGAAGCGCTGCCGGCGGACCTGGCGTACACCACGGTGCTGACGATCCTGTCGCGACTGTACGACAAGGGGATGCTGGTCCGGCACCGGGAGGGGCGCGGTTACGCGTACGAGCCGGCTCGGGACGAGGCGTCCCACACCGCCGAGCAGATGCGTACGCTGTTGGAGCACGGCTCCGACCGGGAGGCGGTGCTGGCCCGGTTCGTCTCCGAACTCTCCGAATGCGAAGGGCAGTTGCTGCAACGGCTGCTGGCCGGGGATGACCACGCCGACCGCGCCACGCGGTCCGGTGAAGGGCCGTGAGCGGTGCGGATCAGCGTCTACATCCCGTTTCTTCTCACCGTCGTCCTCGCGGCGTTCGCGCCCCGGTCGGCGCGGCGGCTGCCTCCGTGTCCGGCCTCCTGGGCACTGGCCTGCGTTGCGCTGGTCACGGTCGTCGGCTGGCTGGGGTCGCTGGCCCTGCTGGCGTTCACCGGGCTCGCGCAGATGCCCGAGGTCGCCGAGGAAGGACGCTGGTCGGTGTCGGCGTTGCGCGCCGCGGACCCGGTGCACCTCGTCGTCGCGGTGGGCAGCGCGCTCGCCCTGCTCATCGCGAGCGTGGCCCTCGCAGCCGCCGCTGTACGCCAGGCCCGCCACGTCAGGTGGGCGCGGCGGGAGTGTGCGCGGCTGCCCGGCGACACGGAGCTGGTCGTGCTCGATGACGACTCCCCGCTGGCCTTCGCGCTGCCCGGTGCGCCGGGGCGGATCGTGGTGTCCCGGGGCATGCTGCGCTGCCTCGCCGATGGCGAGCGGGAGGCGCTGCTGGCGCACGAGCGGGCCCATCTGCGGTGCAGGCACGACGTCTTCCAGACCGTCTGGCGGCTCGCGGCGGCCGTGAATCCGCTGCTGCGGCCGCTGGCCACCGCAGGCGACTTCGTCCTGGAGCGCTGGGCCGACGAGGCGGCGGCGCGTGCCGGCGACCGTACGGTCGTCGCCCGCGCGGTGGCCCGGGCCGCCCTCGCGTCCACCGCGCACTCGTCCCGGGGCGCGGCGCTGGCCGCGACCGGCGGCGCGGTCCCGCAGAGGGTTCGGGCCCTGCTGGCGCCACCGCCCCGGCTCCGCGTCCTGCCTTTCGCCGCGGGCGGGATGCTGCTCGGCCTGTGCTGCGCGAGCCTGGCCAACGCGGCCTCCGACAGCGAGGCGATGGTCGACAGCGCCCAGTATGCGACATATACGGCGTCCGTCGACAGGCCCGCGCTCGGGCACCGGTCCGGCGTCCGCTGTGACGGTGACCGGGCCGACGCCGATGAGCGGCGGGACCGCATGCAGCAGAGGAAGCAGTCACCAGTGCCGCACACCGGTCAGGCACACGAGGGCGCCGCCGTCGGCCAGGACTGACCGAGGGCGCGGGGCGGGTCGTGGCAGACATCGATGGGGCGCCGGCCGGAGGTCGGTGTCACCGCCGCCGCGCCGTCGACTGGCCCAGGCAATCGGGGTGTTCGGGTGGCGATCGGGTGTTCAGATCGCGTGCCGGGTCGCGTCGCGGCTGGGCACGATGTCCGGGGGAGCCGTTTCCGGGTAGGTCGGAGGCGCTCTTGTCACCCGGCCCGCCGCAGGCGCGTGAGCGGCCGCAGTCGTGAGCGCAGGCCCCACACGGTGACGCGCCACAGTGCCTCGGTGACGATGGACCGGTTCATTTTGCTGGCGCCGTGCCGCCGCTCCACGAAGGTGATCGGCACCTCGGCGACCCGGAATCCCCGCTCGACCGTGCGGCGCAGCAGATCGACCTGGAAGCAGTACCCCTGGGACTCGACGTCCTCCAGGCCGATCCCCTCCAGTGTGTGCAGCCGGAACGCCCGGAAGCCGCCGGTCACATCGCGGACCGGCAACCGCAGCAGAAGGCGGGAGTAGGCGCTGCCGCCCCGCGAGAGCCACCTGCGGGAGGCGGGCCAGTCGACCACCTGGCCCCCGGGCACCCAGCGGGAGCCGAGGGCCAGGTCGGCGCCCCTGTCGAGCACCGTGAGCAGGCGCGGCAGTTCCTCGGGGCGGTGGGAGCCGTCGGCGTCCATCTCGACCAGCACGTCGTAGCCGCGTTCCATTCCCCAGCGGAAACCGGCGAGGTAGGCGGCGCCCAGGCCCTGCTTGTCGGGACGGTGCAGGACGTGGACGTGGTCGTCGTCCTCCGCCAGTTCGTCGGCGATCTTTCCGGTGCCGTCCGGGCTGTTGTCGTCGGCGATCAGCAGATGCGCGTGGGGGACGGCGGAGCGGAGCCTGCTGGTCACGGCGGTGATGTTGTCCGCCTCGTTGTAGGTGGGGACGACGACCAGGATGCGGGCCGCATCGGTGTCCTGGTTCATGGACAGCGCCTTTCCCTCTGTGGAACCGCCGTCGGCGATCTCTCCTCTACAAGATGTAGTAGATGCTCGTCGGGTTGCTTTCAGGGAGACGCCATATGGACGACGATCCGCACGTAGGCACACGCACGGGCACCGGCGCCGCGACCGCCGTAGAGCTGCCTCCCGTGACGGCACCGCCGCACACCGCGCCGGTGCAAGCCCGTCTGCCGGACGCCGCGCCGCCGCAGTGGCACCGGGGCATGACGCTGATCGCCACGATCAGCCTGTTCATCGGCACCCGGGCCGCGTGGACCAGCGCGATGGTGTCCGCGCCGCCCGTCGCCGCCGTCATCTCCCTGTGCTACGCCGGGATCTTCGTCGCCGGGGTGTGCACCCTGGCGGTACGCAGCCGCAGGGCACTGGCCCGCGTCGACGCGGGCGTGCTCGTGCTGGCGGTCACGCTGGTGCTGTGCGGGTACTGGCTCAACCACGCGGGCACCGACGAGGGGGTGCTCACCGCGCAGGCGGCGAGCGAGATCCTGCACGGGCACCCGATCTACGGGCAGCCCTGGCCGTGGCTGTTCGGCACGCCACGAGTCGGCATCACCAAGACGATGTCCGGCGGCGCCGACTACACCTACGGCTATCCGCCGCTGACCGCCCTGCTCGCCGCCCCCGTCCACGCCGTCCTCCACTCGACGGCGGCCGCGACGCTGGTGACCACCGGGGCGCTCCTGGCGGGCACCGTGGTGCTGTGGCTGCTGATCCCGGCGCCCTGGCGGTCGGCCGCCACCGCCGTATGCCTGGGCTTCGGGTTCCTGCCCACCTACGCCCATGCCGGTTACCCGGCCATCACCGCGCTCGCCCTGCTCGTGCCGGTCGTCGCGCGCTGGCATCGCACCGGCGTCGGCGGGCGGCTCGGGCGGTACGGCGCACTGCGCGCCGTCTGCCTCGGCCTGGCCTGCGCCGCCCAGCAACTGGCCTGGTTCCTCACGCCGTTCCTGCTCGTCGGCGTCTACGCCGTCCGGCGCGGCGAACTCGGACACCGCCAGGCCCTCGCCACCACCGCCCGGTACGCCGGAGGCGCGTTCCTGGCCTGGCTGCTGGCCAACGTCTACTTCATCGCCCAGGCACCGGGCGCCTGGCTGTCCGGCAGCCTGCTGCCGCTCACCCAGAAGGCGATCCTGCACGGACAGGGCGTCATGGGCATCTCCTATTACTTCACCGACGGCAGCAGCCGCCTGGACTACTACTCCTACGCCAGCATCCTGCTGCTCCTCGGCCTGCTCACCGCCACCGTGCTGTTCGTGCGGCGGCTCGGCCCGGCCCTGACCGTCCTGCCCTGGTGCGCCTTCTACTTCACCACCCGTTCCCAGGACGGCTACTTCCTGATGATGACGCCGCTGTGGCTGGCCGCCGCCGCGACCGTCCCCTCATCCGCTCTGGCCACGGCCTGGCAGCCCAGCCTCCCCCGCCTCACCGGTCGCCGCACCAAAGCCGCCCTGGCCTGTGGCCTGCTCGCTCCCGCCTTCCTGTGCACGGGCGTCGCGGCCGCGAGCCCGCCCCCGCTGCGCCTGACCATCGACCGGACAGCGATCGCCGACCGGTCCCCGAACCGTCCGGGGATCACCTCACTGATCGTCCAGGCCGCCAACACCACCGGCACCGCCATCGCCCCGCACTTCGCCACCCGCACGGGGCAGGGCGCCTCCGGCTGGTGGTCCGCCGAGTCCGGCCCCGCCGTCCTGCGCCCGCACGCCCGAGCCCGGTACGTCCTGCGAGCCCCGGGCTGCTTCCACGCCCTGCCCGGCGGCAAGCACCCACGCATCTCCCTCATCGCGGTCTCCGGCACACCGATGACCATCACCACCACCCCGATTCCACTGCCGGTCCCCGGCGGCAGCGCATGACCGGCGGCAAGCACCGTGTGAAAGGAACAAGAAGAACACCCATGACGTCCTCCGTGAACCGTGATGTCGCGCCATCGTTCCCAGACATGGGGACAGCGCAGCTCCAGCAGGAGCAACCCCCGCTCGGCATACGCCACATAGCGAGCAAGGTCCCCGAAGTCACCCTCTACTTCTGGGTCATCAAAGTCCTGACCACTGGCATGGGAGAGACGGCCTCCGACTTCCTCGCCCACCTGCTCGGCCCCATCCCCGCCGTCGCCCTCGGCGGCCTCGCCCTCGCCGCCTCACTCGCCCTTCAGCTCTCCGTGCGGCGGTACGTGCCATGGATCTACTGGACCGCCATCGTCATGGTCAGCGTCTTCGGCACCATGGCGGCCGACGTGCTGCACGTGGGCCTGGGCGTCCCCTACACGCTGTCCACCCCCCTGTTCCTGACCGCCCTCGCGGCGGTCTTCGCGACCTGGTACGCGAGTGAGAGGACGCTCTCCATCCACAGCATCCACACCCGCCGGAGGGAGGTGTTCTACTGGGCCGCCGTTCTCGCGACCTTCGCTCTGGGCACGGCTGCGGGTGACCTGACTGCCACCACCGCGGGCCTCGGATACCTCGGTTCCGGCGCCATGTTCGCCGCTGTGATCGCCGTTCCGGTCGTCGCCCACCGGTGGCTGGGGCTGAACGCGATCGCCGCCTTCTGGTCCGCCTATGTGGTGACCAGGCCGCTCGGCGCCTCCTTCGCGGACTGGATGGCGGTCTCCTTCGCCCGGGGCGGCCTCGGGCTGGGCCTGGGTCCCGTCACCCTCTGCTGGACGATCGCGATCCTCGGCCTCGTCGGCTACCTCGCCGTGAGCCACAAGGACATCGCCACGATCGGCGTCAGGTGAACGCGAAGGCGAACGCCTTGGTGAAGAAGATACCCGGTGACGCCGTAAGTGGCGGGCGGATCCGGTAGCGGCGGGCCCGCGCGGGGGAAGCGCCCCGCCCTGCGCAGCGGCCCGCGTACCTCCCCAAAGGGGGCCGCTCAGCGCGGCGCCTCGCCTTGGGCGACCTCCACCTCGTGGTGGAACACGACCACGCCGGTCGTCGCGGCACAGGCCGAGACGGCCGCGCAGGCGGCGAGGAGCAGGGCGATCCAGGAGGCGCTGCGGGGGAGCTCCGCGGGGGTTGCGAGGAGGGCCGCGATCCGTTGGGGGACGGGGCCGGTGGTCGCGGCGGAGGCGAAGTCCGGGCGGGTGGACGGTGCTGCTCGGGTGGCGAGGGCGGCGCGCGCGATGGCTTGCGCGGTCAGCCGGCGGTCGCCGACGGCGGCCGCGGCGGCCTCGTCCGCCGCTCGCTCCGCGGCGAGTTGGACGGCATCGCGGAGGCGGCGCAGGCCGGGGTGGCAGTGGGCCGCGAGTTCCGCGGCGAGTAGGTAGCGGTAGTGGCCGCCCGCGTTGTGGGCGCGTTCGTGGGCGAGGAGCACCTCTCGCTCGGCGGGGGCGAGGGTGCGCAGCATCCCGGTGGTGACGACGATGCGGTGCGGGCGGCCCGGCAGGGCGTACGCGTCCGGGTGGGGCGAGTCGACGACGCACAGATCGCCCGCGGCGGGGCTGCTCTCGGCCTGCCGGCGGGCGGTGCGGTAGGCGCGGATCTGGCGCAGGGCCGACCGCGGCAGCGTCCAGGCGCTGACCGTGAGCACGCCGGTGGCCACCATGGCTACGGGCAGGACGAGGGTGTTCGGCGGCGTGTGCAACGGGTGGACGAGCTCGCCGAGTGGGGCGAACAGCGGGAGGGCGAGCAGGCCGGTCAGGACCAGTGCGCCCAGTGCGGACACGCAGGCGCCGGCCAGCACGATCGCGGTGAGGGTGAGCGTCCGGAGCGCGGTGACGGGGTGGAGACGGTCGAGTGTGCGCCCGGCGAGACCGTGGACGGCGAAGGGCAGGAGCAGCGGGGGGACCAGCAGCAGGACGGTCATTGCTCACTCGATTCCAGGAGTTCGCGCAGGATGCGCCCGTCGTCGGAGCTGAGCCGGGCGACGAAGCGGGCCAGGACCGTCTCGCGGTCGGCGTCCCGCTCGAGTTCGCTGTGCATGCGGCGGGCGGTGAGGCCGGGCGGGTCCTCGACGGGGTAGTACGCGTAGCCGCGGCCCTGCCGCTCGCGGCCGACGACGCCCTTGTCGTGCAGGCGGGTCAGGATCGTCGTCACGGTGGTGCGGGCCAGGTCGACGGCGAGGTCGGTCTGCACCTGCCCCGGTGTGCGCGGGCCGTCGGCGGCCCACAGCCCGGCCATGACGCTGGCCTCGAGCTCGCCCGCCGGTCGGCGTTCGTCCTTCGCTTCGGTCATGGGAACGATCCTCACCCTGTCTTCGTCTACAGTGCAGTAGACCGTCTACAGGATTGTAGTCAGCCGGGTGCTGTGTCCGCGTGCTCCCGTCCGTCCAGTATGAGAGGGCTCGCGTATGACAGGGCTCGCGCCCGTGGCCGCAGCTGCGGCGCCGCAGCTGGCAGTGAATGTCCTCAGTGCTCCATCCCTGCTGTCCGCCTTCGGTGTGCTGGGTGTCGGCGTGGTGCTGTTCGCCGAGACGGGGCTGTTGGTCGGCTTCTTCCTGCCCGGTGACTCCCTGCTGTTCACAGCCGGTCTGCTGTGTACCGGGACGG
The DNA here is from genome assembly GCF_057320905.1 of Streptomyces sp. DSM 116793. Taxonomy (NCBI): domain Bacteria; kingdom Bacillati; phylum Actinomycetota; class Actinomycetes; order Kitasatosporales; family Streptomycetaceae; genus Streptomyces; species Streptomyces sp. DSM 116793. The sequence continues at coordinate 8,551,963 of NZ_CM170494.1, forward strand.
CCCCTGGCGGGTTGCGGCTGTCCCTGGTGCCGCTGCTGGCCGTCGCCGCCGTGGGTGCGCTGGCCGGTTCGCAGTGCGGCTACCCGCTCGTGCGGAAGGCCGGCGGAGCGCTGCTCACCCGCAGCCGCTCGGCCCGCCTCCAGGAAGGGGCCCGGCGCGCGGAGGAGCTGCTGGAGCGGTACGGGCACGCGAAGGCGATCGTGCCGGCCCGGTTCGTGCCGGTGGTGCGTACGGTGCTCAATCCCCTGGCAGGTGCCCTGCACGTACCCATACGGACGTTCACCGTGTGGCAGGCGGCCGGCGGGCTCGTCTGGAGCTCGGGGCTCACCCTCGCCGGGTACGCCCTCGGCTCGTCCGTCCCCAACGTGGACCGCTATCCGCTGCCCATGGTCGGGGTGATCGTCGCCCTGTCGCTGGTTCCGCCCGTCGCCGAGCTGTACCGCTCCCGCCGGGCGGCCATCGGGCAGAAGGGAGCCGAGGGGTGATGCTCGCCTTCGACGGGGCCGGGATCGACGGTTCCGCCTACACCGACGTGGTGGACCTCGCCCACCGCTCCCCGGCGTGGCTGGACGGCCTGGTGTCCGCCTGGTCGACGTACGGCCTTGGCCTGTTTGCCGTCCTCATGGTGGTGGGCTGGTGGCGGGCGCGGCACGCGGGTGCGCGTGCGGCGGTGGTGGCGCTGGCCGCGCCGGTGACGGTCGTCGTGGCGTACGCGGTGAACGACGCGCTGAAGCTGGTGGTGCGCGAGGACCGTCCGTGTCAGAGCCTGCGGGTGGTGACGCTGGAGGCGTGTCCGGCGCCGGGTGACTGGTCGTTCCCCAGCAACCACGCGGCGATAGCCGCCGCGGCGGCCGTCGCTCTCCTCTTCGTCTCCCGTCGGCTCGGTGCGGTCGCGGCGGTGGCCGCTGTGGTGATGGCCGCGTCCCGGGTCTGGGTCGGCGCGCACTACCCGCACGACGTGGTGGCCGGTCTGGCGGTCGGGGCTGTCGTCGCGGTGCTGCTGAGCTCAGCGGTGCGCAGGCGTCCCGACGCGCTGGCGCGCCGACTCACCGCGACACGGCTGCGGCCGCTGCTGGTGGCGCCGTGAACCGCGGGGACGTCGCCGACGTGGCCGGCTGCACGGGACTGGGCGCCCTGACGGCGTTCGGTGTCCTGCTCATGGTCGTGATCGGCGCCGACGGCGCCATACGGTTCGGCGACGAGGACCTCCACTCCTGGCCTCTGGCGCACCGCCCGGCTGCCGCGGTTGCAGTGGCCCGGGGTGTCACGGCCACGGGGACGGGTGTGGTTCCGTATGTACTGGCCGTCCTGGCGGGGCTCGTCGCCGCACGGACGCTACGCGGCCGTCCGGTCACCGTCGCCCTCTGCGTGGCCTGTCTCGGGGCCGGGCAGGCCGTCCGGTACGGCGTGATGGAGCTGACGGCCCGGCCCCGCCCGCCACGGGTGGACTGGGCGACGCACGCCTCGGGATGGTCGTTCCCCTCCGGCCACGCGACGACCGCCACCCTCACCGCAGGACTGCTCGTCATCGCGGTGTTCGCACGCGGCCCCCGCGGCAGGACCCTGCTCGCCCTTGCCGCCTGCTGCTGGGGCGCGCTGGTCGGCCTGACCCGCGTCTACCTCGGCGTGCACTGGTTCACCGACGTCCTCGGCGGCTGGCTGTTCGGCATCGGCTGGCTGGGACTGTGCCTCGCCGCCACTGCTAGGAGGCGGCCCGAGCAGGTCCTCGCCGGTACGAGACAACCGGCAGCGGAGGACGCCGCCGCTGCCGGTCCGCCCCAGGAACAGCCACGAGAACAGGTGAAGCACCATGCGCCCCAAGATCCTGGTCGTCGAGGACGATCACGCCCTGCGTGACGTGCTGCTGCGCGGCCTGCACGATGAGGACTTCGACGCCGTGCCCGCGCAGGACGGCGCGACCGCGCTGCGCCTGGCCGGTGACGGCTTCGCCGGCGCTGTCCTCGATGTGGGGCTGCCGGACGCGGACGGGCGGGACGTCTGCCAGGCGATGAGGGCGAACGGTTTCCTCTCGCCTGTCATCTTCCTGACCGCCCATCACCGGCTCACCGACCGGCTCAATGGGTTCTCCGCCGGCGGCGACGACTACCTGCCCAAACCCTTCCACCTGGCCGAACTCGCCGCCCGGCTGCGGGCCGCCGTCAAACGCGGCGGGCCTCGTCCGGCCGCCGCGGCCGGAGACCTGGTCCTTAACGCCGTCCGGCACCGCCTCACCGTGCGCGGCGCCCGCGTCGACCTGGCCCCCACGGAGTTCCGGCTGCTGGCCGCGCTCATGGCCTCGTCCGGAGACATCGTGAGCCGCCGTGAGCTGATCAGAGCGGGCTGGCCAGAGGGGGCACACGTCAGTGACAACACCCTCGACCAGTACCTGACCCGGCTGCGCCGCAAGCTCCGGGACAGTGGCAGCGCGCTCACCGTCACGACCGCCCGCGGAATCGGCCACCGCCTGTCATGACCGGGCTCCTCTCACGGTGGATCTCCCGGCCGGTATCACGTCTGGTACCCCGCACGCTGCGTGGCCGGCTCTCCCTGGTGGCCCTCACCACCGCCGCGTTCGTGCTGATGATCCTCACCGTCGTGTTCAACACCGTGGTTCGCCAGCACCTCCAGCGCCAGGCGGACGACGAACTGCGCACCCGGGCCGCCGCCATCGCCACCACCGTCGACACCGGCCGGACGGGAGTGCGGGTCCGGGAGACGTCGAACGACGAACTCCTCGACACGAACGTGTGGATCTACGCCGGCACGCACCTGCTCGAACGGCCGCCCTCCGCCACCGCCGCCAGCCCCCTCACCCGCGCCGCCGGCCGGCTCGCCGCGCGCGACGAGCAGCACTGCGCCACCGTCGAACACGCCGGTGGCCCGGTCCGGCTGTGCGCACAGATCACAGGCGGCACCGCGGCCGTCGTCACCGCCCTCGACCTGGCGCCCTACCGAGCTTCGGCCGACACCCTGCTCCTCGCGTCCCTCGCCCTCGACGCCGCCGTCCTCACCTGCACCTACGTACTGACGCGGCTCGCGGTCGGCCGAGCACTGCGTCCCGTGAGCACCATGACGGAGCAGGCCACCCAGTGGAGCGCCGTCACCTCCCCCGATCGCTTCGGCACCGACAACCAGCCCACCGAACTCGCCCGCCTGGGTGCGTCCCTGGACGCGCTCCTGGACCGCATCCGCGCGGTGCTGCGCCACGAACAGCAGCTCACCCAGGAGCTTTCCCACGAACTGCGAACCCCGCTCAGCCGGATCACCGCCGAACTCGACTGGCTGCAGGCCCGGCCCCGCTCAGAGGCCGACACCCGGAGCACCCACGCGGCCCTCGCCGACGCAGCCCAGTCCATGCGCACCATCTGCGACACCCTGCTCGACGACGCCCGGGGAAGTACCTGCGCCGCACCCGGCACCGCCAGTGTGCTGCCCACGCTGCGCCGCCTCACCGAACACCTCGACGTACCCGGCCGCCTGGAGGTCGTCGTCGAGGCCACGGACCCGGGCCTGGAAGCCGGCGTCCCGCCCGCGCTCCTCGAACGCCTCGTCAGCCCCCTCCTCGACAACGCCCTGCGGTACGCGCGCTCACGCGTCAGCGTCGTAGCGGACCGGCAGCCGGACGGCGTGACCATCGACGTCACCGACGACGGTCCCGGCGTACCGCCACAGTTCGCCAGCCAGCTGTTCCAGCCGGGCCGGCGCGCCGATCCCGCCGACGGGCACGGCGGAGCGGGCCTGGGGCTGCCGCTCGCGCGACGCCTGGCCCGCTCCGTCGGTGGTGAGGTGTCCCACGGCCCCGGTCATGCGCCCGGGGCGCGGTTCGTGGTCAGCCTGCCGGCAGGGTGACCCGGTCCCGCTCGGCGACGTCCTTCCGCGTCACCGACAGGAACACGACGAGGCCGAGGATGACGGCGAGGAACAGCACACTGGTGACCACCGTGCCCAGGCCGAGGCCGCCGTCCGCGGTCGGCTGGGACAGGTAGTCGCCCACCGAGGCGCCGAGCGGCCGGGTGAGGACGTACGCGATCCAGAAGCTCCACACGGCGTCGAAGCCCAGCGCGAAGTGCACGACGCCCACCGCGGCGATCGCGAGGGCGAACAGGAGCGCCGACACCCAGTACCCGAGGGCCATGCGCTCGGCGACCAGGTCACCGGCCGCCGTACCGAGCGCGAAGGTGAACAGCACCGCGAGCCAGTAGAAGGACTCACGGCCGAGGCTGTCGATGCTGTGGATGGACAGGGTCCGCTCCCGGCGGTACCAGACGACGAACACGACCGCGAGGACGATCGCGAACACCGTGGTGCTGGTGGTCAGCGGCACGCCCATGTTGTCGGTGAGGTTGTCGCTGATCAGCGTGCCGACGACGCTGATCAGGGCGACGGCCGGCCAGTAGACACCTGCGCGGTAGGCCGTCGTACGGAACTGCCAGACCAGAACCACTGCCAGCAGCACGCTCATCAGCAGCGACACACCGGTCAGGCCCAGGCCCAGCTTCTCGTTCAGCATGTCGGCCGCGGTCTCGCCGACCGTCGTGCACAGCACCTTGATGACCCAGAAGTACAGGGTAACTTCGGGCACCTTGTTCCAGCGCATACGGTGGCGGATCGGGGCCGGTGCGGCGGCGTGGGCGGCGGGGGTCTGTGGAGTCCCGGATGTCTCGTAGGTCATGGGACCCGACCGTGCCACCGGCTGCCTGAACGCATCCTGACTGGCGTGTCCCGACGCCGAGGGGGCTCACAGACGACCTTCATCGAAGATTCACGCGCCGAGTGGTAGACGCCTTATCGATCACCGGTTGTCTCGTCGTCATGCACGCGCTTCTCCCACCCCCGGCCTCCGTCGATCACCGTGGCCACCAGAGTCTGACGACAGCGGCGCACACCGCGCTGACCGGTTCCGTCGTGCTTGCCGCCCTGCTTCACCTGGGCTCGGCCAAGCAGGTGGACCCCCTCGGGCAGACGCTCAGCGACTAGCACTGCACGAGGGCACGACGACGTTGTTTACGGCCTGCGTCGGCTCGGCGGCGGGGTCGGCCGCGCTGCTCGCCGGGCTGCTCCGCAGTCGGCTGCCGATCGGCTCCGTCGCACCGGCGGTCCTGGGGGTCGGCCGCGTGGGGCTCGCGCTCAGCGCCGTCTTCCCGACGGATCCGGCGGGCGCCGTGCCGTCGCTGAGCGGCGTGGTGCACCGTCATGCGGCGGGGGCCGCGCTGGCCGCGCTCCCGGCGGGCGGTCCGCTCCTGGCCCACTGCCTGCACGGCCATGCGCCGACACGCGCGCAAGGGCGCCGGATACGCCGCCTGTCGTGGGCCAGTTCGGCCGCCGCGCTGGTCTTCCTGGGCACCCACCTCAGCGCACTCCGGCCGGTCACGCCGGTGGCGGCACGGGCCGCCCCGCTGCTCGGTCTGGCCGAGCGCGTGACGCTGGGGCTGGAGGTCGCCCTGCTTTCGCGATGGCCGATGCCGTGCCCTCCGGGCGGGGCGCGTTCGCCGGGCAACCCCTCTCCTCCGCACGGCGGTTGTTCGCCGGGCGACACACGTCCACCGGGCGGCGCCTGGCCACCGGGTGGCGCCTGGCCACCGGGCGGTGCCTGGCCACCGGGTGGCGCCTGGCCACCGGGTGGTGCCTGGCCACCGGGTGGTGCCTGGCCACCGGGTGGTGCCTGGCCACCGGGCGGTGCCTGGCCACCGGGTGGCGCTTGGCCACCGGGCTGCACACGTCCGGCGGCGAGCCACCGACCACCGGCCGGCACCCATCCACCGGCCGACGCCCATGACGACCCCGGTCGCCGCCCTCCTCGCGGTTCTCGGCGCCACCTGTTACGCGGCAGCCGCACGACTGCAGCACGAGGCGGCTCAGCGGACCGCGCACCCGCCCCGCCGCGCGCCGTCCTGCGACGACGCCGACGGCGGCTGCTCGCCGGGCTGGCCCTGCTCGGCGTCGGCGGATCCCTGCAGGTCACCACCCCTCCGGCTGGCGCCCGTGACCGTGGTGCAGCCCTTGGGCGGGAGCCGGGGAACTGTCCTCGCCCTCACGGCGATCGTCGCAGGGACCACGGGGTTCGCGGTCCTCGCCGCGCACGCCACCGTCGCCACGCCTGTCACCACCGGTGCCCAGCTGTGGGCCGGGCTGCTGGTCCTGACCGTGGTCGCCGCCTGCGCCGGGGTTGACCGTGTGCTGTCCGGCCGGGCGCGGTGCCTGGCGCTGGCGGCCGGCGCCGGCAGTGCCTACGGCTGTGTGTCCGTCCTCGGCCGGGCCGCGGGCGAGGAGTTCACGTCGTACGGCTTGAGCGGCGCCTTGGGCGGCACGCTCGCCGGGCTGGCGCTGGCCGGTTCCGTCGGCTTCTGGCTGGCCCAGCGCGCGCACGCCGCCGGCCCGCCGGAGGCACGGTCGCCTGCCTGACCGTGGTCGACCCGCTCGTCGCCGTCGCCGTCGGCATCGGCATCGGCCTCCTGCACGAGGCGCCCGCGCTCTCCGCCGCCACCGCGGCCGCCGGCCTGGCCTGCTGGGCGCTCGCCGTGGCCGGCGTCCTCCACATCACCCGCGCCACCCCCGCTTCCCACCTCACTCCCGGCCACCGGCCTCTCCCACGACAGGAACATCCCATGCCCAGCTCCTCCTCCCCCCGCCCGCAGCGCATTGTCATCGGCGCCGATACCTTCCCGCCGGACGTCAACGGGGCCGCGAACTTCGCCCACCGCCTCGCCGAACGACTGGCGGACCGCGGACATCAGGTGCACGTCGTCTGCCCGGCGACGGAGGCCGGCCCCGGCACGACCGCGGTGAACGGGATCGCCGTGCACCGGCTGGCGTCCCACCGCACCCCGGTCCACCCCACCTTCCGCGTCTGCCTGCCCTGGCAGACCGCCCGGCCCGCCGCCCGCCTGCTGGACGACATCGCGCCGGACGTGGTGCACATCCAGTCCCACTTCGCCGGGTGCCGCTCGCTGGCCGCCGCCGCGCACCGGCGCCGCATACCCGTGGTGGCGACCAACCACTTCATGCCGGAGAACCTCACCGGCTACGCCCACCTGCCCGCCCAGCTCACCGGCGCGGCCTGCCGGCTCGCCTGGCGCGACCTCGTACGGGTCTTCCGCCGGGCCCGCTTCGTCACGCGCCCCCTCCCCGGGCCGTACGGCTGCTGCACGACAACGGTCTGACGTCCCCCGCCCTGCCGGTCTCCCTGCGCCCTCGACCTGGCCCGCTTCTCCCAGCCGGCGACGGACCGCGGCGACGGGGAGACGCGTGCTGTTCGTGGGCCGGCTGGACGAGGAGAAGAACGTGCACGAGCTGCTGCACGCCCTGGCGCTGCTGCCCGCGCGGCTGAAGGTGCGCGGCGAGATCGTCGGCGACGGCTCCCGCCGCCGCGCCCTGGAGAACCTGGCGCACGAGCTGGGTATCGCCGACCGCGTCACCTTCCACGGCCTGGTCACTGACCGGGAGGCGCTGGCCGCGTACGCCTCCGCCCCAAGGAGTTCGAGCTGCTGGCCGTCCTCGCCCGGCACACGGGCGCGGCTGTGTCCCGCGAGACGCTCATGGCCGAGGTCTGGGACGAGAACTGGTTCGGCTCCACCAAGACCCTCGACGTCACCATGGCCGGGCTCCGCCGCCGTCTCACCGACGCGGCCGACGCGTCCTCCAGCCCTTCACGGCTGCCGCGGATCACCACACTGCGCGGACACGGATACCGCCTCGACCACGACTGACAGGGCCGTGGCGCATCACAGCACCGCGCGGCGCACCAGCACTCCCAGCGTCACCAGCCCCGGAACCAGCGGCAGCCACACGGTCAGCAGCCGATAACCCAACACCACCGAGGCCGCCGCGCCTCCGGGCGCGCCGGCCAGGGTGAGGGCGAAGGCCAGTGCCGCGTCCAGGGAGCCCAATCCGCCGGGGGCCGGCAACAGGACGGCCGCACTGCTCGCGGCCAGGTACGCCAGTGCCACCCGGGCCGGCGGCAGCGGCAGGTCCAGGGCCTGTGTCGTCGCCATCACCACGGCCGCGTGCAGGGAGGCGAAGGCCAGCGAGCCGCCCCACAACGCGGCTGCCCGCGCCGGGACGTCGTGCACGGCACGCACATCCGCCAGCACCGTCCGGACCGCGCGCCGCAGCGGACGGGACAGCAGCACGACGGCGACCGCGACTGCCGTGACAGCCACCGCCCATGCCGCGGCGGAGACATGGGGGAGGAGGAGTACGCCGGGACAGGCCAGGGCCAGCACGGCGATCAAGGCGCCCCGTACCACCGTCCCGGCGGTCGCCTTGACCGCGAGCGCGCTCGCCGAGGCGGCGAGCGGCAGCCCGCACCGGGTCAGGAAGCGCAGGTTGACCGTGCTCGCGCCGAGCCCCGCGGGCAGCACGTGGTTGGCCGCGGACGCCGCGAACTGCGCCGCGACCAGCCGCCCGGCGGGCAACGGCCGGACCACCGCACCTTGCTGGGCGACCGCCGAGCAGACCCATGTCGACACGGCGGCCACGGCCGCCACCAGCAGCCAGCCCCGGTCGGCGACGGTGAGCCGGTCGGCTCCGTCCTCGATCACCGGCCAGTGCCGGTGCGCGAGAAAGCCCGCGCAGGCCACGACGAGGAGCGTGACCGCGGTATGCCAGGAGACCTGCCTGCGCCGTCCGCCCCATCCGCCCCATCCGCGCCGTCCGCTCAGGGCCGGCGGCGCGCTCGGCGTGAGGGTCATGCGCCCGTACCCCGGTGCGGGGCGGGTGCGGTGTAGGCCCACAGCGTCCCGACCCGGTGGGACGGCCAGGTGCGGGCGTACGCGGGTGGCCGTCCTCCCGGCGCGGTCAGGACGGCGGCCGGCAGTCGCCGGGCGGACCGGGCGATGTCCGCCTGGGTGGTGTTGGCGTTGTTGCCCTGGGTCTGCACGGAGGAGCAGCCCGCGTAGAACGCGATCGGGATGGCGTTGTATCCGGTGAGCAGGCACGGCTGCCGTACGCCGAGCCGGTGCAGGTCGGCCGCCGTGCGGGCCCAGTCGCGGTGGGTGGCGGTGGTGCGCTGCACGGTGCGTTCCAGCACCACGTACTGGACGGCCAGGTGCCCGGCCAGGCCCACGGCCACGAGGGTCGCGGCGACGGGTCGCCATGCCCCGCCGGGCTTGGAGACTAGGTGAACAAGTGCGTCGGCGACGGGGATCGCGAGGAGGGCGTAGGCGGGTAGCAGGAAGCGGGGGGCCGCGTAGCCGATCAGGAATAGGTACGGGACGGCGGCCGTCGTGGCGCAGGCCAGCGGCACCAGGGTGTGCGCCGAGCGACGGGCGCGGATTGCGATCACCGCCCCGATGACGGCGAGGAGAGGCAGGACGAACCACCACAACGTCACCGCGACAGGCGGTGCCGCCCCGGTGCAAGGGCGGCACAGGGTGCGCCCGCCGAGGCTGCGCAGCTGGTCGTCGACGGCGACGTTCCAGCCGAGACCGCCTTCGGTCCCGGAGGCGTCGGACAGCCGCTGCATCAGGCCGCCGTAGCTGACATACGCCTCGATGACCCACTCGCCCGCCCCGGCCACCAGCCCCGCGACCAACGCCACCAGCATCCGGGGCCGCCGCCAACGGCGCACGCACACCAGCAGAGTCAGCAGCGGGAGGGTCACCCACACCGCGTCTGTGGGCCGCATCCCGGCCATCAGCGCCGCGCTCGCGCCCAGGCCCCACAGGGCCGCCCGGTCGAAGCGGCTCGCCTGGGCACGCAGGAAATACCCGGCGCACGCGAGGGCTCCGACGGCGACCCAGTAGTTGGGCATGACCTGCGGGCCGTAGAACACCGTCACCCACAGCGTCGCGAACAGCGCGCTCGCCAGGCCCAGCACCCGGCCCGGGAACAGGCCGCGCCAGGCCCGCAACGCCAGGAACAGGCCCAGTCCGGACAGCACCGCCAGATAGACCCGCAGCAGCGGCGTGGACGACGACCACGACGCGACGGGCGCGACCAGCAGGGAGATACCGCGGGCGCGCGGCGCACTGAAGAACGCCGCGGCAGCGTGGGAGCTGATCTGGCTGACATACACCGACTCGTCCCAGCCGAGCCCCATCCCGGGCCGTACCAGGGCGAGTTGGGCGAGCGTGAAGGCGCCCGCGACCCAGGCCGGCCACCCGTTCTGGCCTCCCAGCCACCACGGTGTGCGGACACGTGAGGGTGGTGGGCCGTGGCGTTCCGCGCCGACGAGCGGGACGTTCAAGGTCTCGGCCATCATCCAACCCCTCACCCTACAGCCTGTAGGGTTGGCTACCCTACAGGCTGTAGGGTTGGCATCGGATAAAAGACCCGCCGCCCTACGCGCTGTAGGGTGGCGGCATGGCAGGCACAGGCCCCCACAACCGACCGGAACGGCGCGGCGCCGGCGAGCTGGAGAGCGCGGTCCTCGCCGCCCTGTGGGCCACCGACCGGACACTCACCCCCGCCGAGATCCAGGCCGAGATCGGCGGCGACCTCGCCTACAACACCGTGCACACCATCCTCAAGCGCCTGCACGACAAGGGACTGGTCCTGCGTGACGCTGACGGTCGGCGCGGCGCGTACCGGCCCGCCAAGAACGCCGCCGAACTCACCGCCGAGGCCATGCGCGAGGCCCTCGCCCAGGGCCCCGACCCGATCGTCACCCTCCAGCACTTCGTCACCGGCCTGAGCCCCGAGGAGGAGCGGGCCCTGCGTGAGCTGCTGGGTAGGGACGGTCCATGAGGACCGCCGGGAGCGGCCCAGGCGGCGTGGGCAGCTGAGCGGATGGGGTTCCGATGAACATCAGCTCGCGCTGCTGCTGGCGCTGAAGTCGTATCAGCGGATGGGGCGCTTCCCGAGGCCGGAGGAGTACCCGGAGATGGTGGTCGACTTCGTGCGCCGCGCGGTCGAGTTGCCGGAGGGCACCGTGCCGTCGTGGGGTACGGACCGGACTGCCGAGCGGCAGCGTACGGAGGTGCGCCGGTGGGTGGGCGTGGTCTACGGGCAGGCGGAGGCCCGGCGGATCGCCGAGGCGGCGATCCGCAAGGAGGCCGCGTCGAAGAACCGGCCGACGGACCTGATCGCCCGCCGGCGCCGCGCCCTCAGACTGATCGGCGTCGGGTTCGCGGCGCTCGCCCTCTGCCTGCTGGTGCAGTCCACCTGGGCATTGGCCACCGGCTACCACCCGCGCCACTCGCCGCTGGGCATCGGCTGGACCGCGGTCACCGCCGCCGTCATGTTCGCCCTCGCCTTCGGCAAGGCCCGCACCGGCGCGGCCCTGGACAACCCCGTCCTCACCACCGAGGGCCGCGTCACCCTGATCGACGGCCTGCTGGCCGTCGCCGTCCTCGCAGGCCTGGTCCTCAACTCCGCCGCCGGCCTGTGGTGGGCCGACCCCGCAGCGGGCTACCTGCTGGTCTACTGCGCGATCCGCGAGGTCCGCGAGATCTTCACCGCCGAGCACTGGCCGATCGTGACGTACGAGACAGCCGTCCCGGTGGCACGGGGGGAGGCCACCGGGACGGCTCCGCTCAGCCTGGACGCCGACGGGCCCTACAAGCCCACCGACTTGAGCAGGTTCAGCAGCAAACCGGTGTTGTCCATCGCGTTCTGGAGCGCCTCGTGGGCCGCCTCCAGCTGCCCGGCCTGCGCGGCCGGGGGGCCCATGTCGCCGGTGGCGACGGCGCCCTGACTGGCGGCGATCACCCGAGCGGCATCGCCGGGCGTCACAGCCGCCGTTGCCGCACCCTGATCGGGCCCGGCGTCAGGGCACGGGCTGGGGATCGAGCGCGATGAGGACGACGAGCGTGGTGATCCAGGCGAGCAGGGCGGTGGCCACCAGGTAAGGGCGGTACTTCTTCATTGCGGGGCCTCCCTCTCGGGTGGAGCGGGGTCAGCCGAGGCCGAACCAGCCCAGGACGGTTTGCACGAGCAGGATGGTGGACATGCCCGCGACGCCCACGACGACCGTGGTCGCGGCGATGCGGTAGCGCGGGCCGTTGGCCGCCGTGCCCAGCAGCGAGCGGCGGTTGGTGAGGACCAGCAGATAGACCAGCACAATCGGGCTGATCAGACCTTGCAGGACCTGCGTGCCGATCAGCAGCTGGATGACGTCGACGGGGGTCAGCGCGACCACCGCGCCGAGCACGATCTGCGCGGTGAACAGGCCCAGGAACAACGGCGCGTCGCGGAAGCTGCGGGAGACGGAGCGTTCCACGCCGGCGGCCTCTCCGATGGCGTAGCTGGCCGACAGCGGCACAACGGCCCCGGCGAGGGCGGAGGCACCGATCAGGCCGAGGGCGAAGAGCAGTTCGGCGTTCTGCCCGGCTACGGGCTTGAGGGCTTCGGCGGCCTGGGCGGCGGAGTCGAGCGGACCGGTGCCGCCGATCACGGCGGCGGTGGCGATGATGATGGTCAGGCTGATGATGCAGGCGAACACCGCGCCCAGCACCGCGTCCAGTTTGATCAGCCGGTAGTCCTCGGGCTTGGCGCCGCGGTCGACGACGCCTGCGGCGGCGTAGAACTGCATGTACGGGCTGACCGTGGTGCCGATCAGGGCGACCGCGAGCAGGACGAAGTCCTTGCTGGGCTCCATGTGCGGGACGATCAGGTGCTTGCCGACCTCGCCCCAGTGCGGGTGGCCGAGGATCATCGCGATGGGGTAGGCGAAGAACGCAAGCGACATGATCAGGAATATGCGTTCGGCCCACCGGTAGGAGCCGAACAGGACGAGTGACCACAGCAGGATCGCGGCCGGCGGGATGACTGCCCACTTCGGCACGCCCAGCAGCTCGAAGGCGGCGCCGATGCCGGCGAATTCGGAGACGACCAGGCCGGTGTTGGCCAGCAGGAGGCAGAACACCGCCAGCGCGGTCAGCCGCAGGCTGAACTGTTCGCGGATGAGCGCGCCGAGCCCTTTGCCGGTGTGTGCGCCGAGGCGTACGGCCATCTCCTGGACCATGACCAGGGCGATGGTGACGAGCACCATGAAGAACAGCGTGCCGTAGGTGAACTGGGAGCCTGCGGAGGCATAGGTGGCGATGCCTGCGGCATCGTTGCCCGCGTTGGCGGCGACCAGGCCGGGCCCGGCGATCGCGGCGATCATGGCGAGGCGGCCGAGGCCGCGCCGCTTCGTGACGGGGGCGGCGGTGGGCGGCGCCGTGGTGGTGTCGAGGTCGCGGGTCACTGCAGGAACCTCCGGAAGTGCAGGCGCCCGCGCTCGGGCAGCAGGGTGTCCAGGACATCGTCGGCGAGGATGCGGCCCAGCGGGCGGTCCTGGTCGTCGACGACCAGGAGCGAGGAGACGCGCGCGGCCACCAGCTGCTCGGCGGCCTCGGACAGGCGGGTGTCGGGGTGCACGGTCACCGGCGGGCCGAACTGGGCCAGCCAGCCGGTCAGGTCGGCGACCATGGTGGCGTCCTCGGCCACCACCAGGTCGAACAGGGCGATGTCGGTGACGAGGCGGCCGTCGGCGTCGACCACGGCGATGGCGTCGATCTCGGTGCGGTGCTCGGCCTGCGCGGCGAGGGCGGCCCGCACCTCGGCGACGCTCTGCTCGCGGCGGACGGTCACCAGCAGCGTGGTCATGGCGCCGCCGGCCGTGTCCTCGGGGTAGGCCAGCAGCCGGCGCAGGTGTCCGGCCTGGGCCGCGGGCATACGGTCCAGCAGGCGCTCCCGCTCGTCGTCGTGCAGGTCGCGTAGCGCGTCCACGGCCTCGTCCGGCTCCATCTCGTCCACGAGTTGCGCGGCGTGGGCGGGGTCGGCCTCGCGCAGCAGGTTCTCCAGCTCGGCCGGTTCCATCTCCTCCAGTGCGTCCGCGGCGGCGGCGGGCTCCAGCATGTGCAGCAGCTGCTGGCGTTCGGCCCGGCCGAGGTCTTCGAGCAGGTCGGCCAGGTCCGCTGGGCGCAGCCGGTGCAACGCGCCCCTGGAGGCGCGCAGCTGGACCTGGGCGGGCCCGTCGGTGGCGTGCTCGGCGAACGGGGCCATGGCCTGCCAGTCCAGCACCCGCTCCGGTGTCGGCCGGGCCTGCCATCGGCGCGGGCCGAGGCGGCGCAGCAGGGTCGGCAGGCTCACGTCCACCCCGACCAGCACCACGCGGTCGGCCAGCGGGGCGAGATACAGGTCGGCGGCGCGGGTGACCTGCACCCCGTCGACATCGACGAGCTGGTGGTCGAGCACGTCGCGGGCGAGCAGCACCTCTCCGGGACGCCGCTCGTACTCGCGCAGGTCCAGCCGGGCACTGCGCAGCGCGACCCGCCCGGAGTGCACCTTCTCCACCGTGTCGGCGGGCAGGAAGGTGCGGCGGCGGCCGACCCGGACGACCAGGCCGGTCACCGGCGGGTAGGGCTCGGCGCCGTAGAGCCGGGCGACGACGTCGACGACCCGGCCGACCTCCTCCCCGGCCTGGTTGGTGACCGGGCCGCCGATCAGCCCGGCCAGCGACACCAGGGAGGCACGTACGGCCTTGGAGGCGGTGGCGCGGCGTTCCAGCTGGACGCGGCGGCCGCGCAGGCGGGCGGTGGTGGACATGAGCAGAGTGTTGGTGGCCAAGGTGAACACCCCCTTGCCCCGACGAGACGGCGGGGCATTGGGCGGCAGCGGACAGCACCAGGCGCCCTGACCAGGACGAAACCGCAGGCCCGGAGGCGGGCAGGCAGGAGCGGGCGGCCGGCGACGGTGCCGGACGACGGTCAGGGAGCGGTCGGCTGCCTCGTGCCGCGGCAGGACGGCAAGGACGAGGACAACACGGAAGAGGGCCGACTATGGCCCGGACTACTGTCCATCACTCGCCTCCCTCCGGCCGGGACACCCAGGGCGTCACAACGACTCGGCAAGGAGCGACCAGGACGCGATGCTCCTGGTTCACCCCAACTCGTCAGAGCTTTGGCACTCCACGGCGTGATCCCACCCACCGGGCGGGAAGCCACTTGGCCTCACCCCTTAGGCCGGGGAGAGGTGTCCTGAACCTGGGCGTCTCTCGACGTCGTCGGGTCAGTGGCCTGTGTCCGTGAAGACGCCTCACCGAACGAGGTGCCTGTTCAAACCGCGCACAGCATACGCCCGCCGCAGTCACCGCCACCAACTCGCCGGTCGCACTCCGGCTGGCCTTCAGGAGTTCAAGATCATCCCATGGCCCCTTTTGGGCTCACCTCGGCGATACCCCTACGGGGCGGGGCAGCACCGTCGCGCGCTGAGGTTCCGCACCGAGACCGTCCTCGCCTGGCGCCTGGGGTTGATGACAAGGCCGTCAGCGTGGCCCAATCCGGCGACCTCTGGCGGAACCAGGCGGCGCGACGGCTGGTCCCTGCTTGTAGGCTGCCGCCGTGACCGAGATCCAGAATCGGACGCCCCGCGACGCCTTCGAGCTGCTCATGGCCGGTAACCAGCGCTTCGTCTCAGGCGCCCCTGAGCACCCGAACCAGGACGCCATACGCCGCACCGAGATCGCACCGTCCCAGCAGCCCTTCGCGGTGCTGTTCGGGTGTTCCGACTCCCGGCTGGCCGCCGAGATCATCTTCGACCGCGGACTGGGCGATCTGTTCGTGGTGCGCACCGCGGGGCATGTCGCCGGTGCTGAGGTCCTCGGTTCCGTCGAGTACGGCGTGAGCGTGCTCGACGCCCCGCTCGTCGTCGTGCTCGGCCACGACTCGTGCGGGGCCATCGCAGCCGCCCGTGCCGTAGCCGACGGTGGCAGGGTGCCCGGTGGCTTCGTCCGTGATGTTGTTGAACGGGTGACCCCGAGCGTGCTGGCAGCCCGCGCCGCCGGACGCGAGCAGGCCGACGAGATCCTGGCCGAGCACATCGAGCACACCGTGGACCTGCTGCTCGAACGCTCCCGCGTCCTGGCTGAGCGGGTGGCCGCCGGCCGCCTCGGTGTGGTGGGGCTGTCCTACCGGCTGGCCGACGGCAGTGCACAGCTCGTCGCCTCTCGCGGCCTCGGTGCGGGGGTCCCTGCCGCGTCCTGACCATCCCGGCCGTGGTTGCCCTGGCGTGATTTGCCCCGGTCGGAGGAGACCCGTATACGTGGAGGGGAGCCCACCGGGTTCACCGCTCGATCACCCCCGAAGGGCACCACCCGATGGCTCACGGAGCCGACCACGCGCCCAGCACGCCCCCCCGCGCCGACCTGGCGCGGGCCGTGCGGGCTGCGAGGTGTGCCGGGGATGGGGAACGGTCGTCACCGACGACGGGCGGCACGAGCTGTGCTCGGCCTGCCAGACCGGTGGAAGCTCAGCCGAATCCGCCGCGAATCCGCCAGGCCCCCTGCACCCGGGAGTAGTAAGGGCAGGGCGTCGGGGCTGGTCACACGGTGGTTCGGGGCCCCGCGGCGCGGCGGAGCCGGTTGGCGATCGCCAGCCCCAGCCCCTCCTGCGCTGGCAGGGAGGCGACGATGAGGTCGCACCCTTGCTGGTCGAGCTCGCGCAGGAACCCGTACAGCCCCCGCGCATAGGCGGCCATCGAACCGGGGACCTGCACCACCGCGTGCGCCTTCACCTCGGCGCCGGCGAAGGCGGCAGGAAGAAAGACGCCGACCTGGTGCCCCAGCTCCTGCGCGAGCTCCGCCTCGGCGACGACCTTCTCCGGCTCGACCAGGACGACCCGAGCACGCGGCGCGTAGTGTGACGGATGCTGGCCCGGCACCCGGATGTGGCTGGTCGCCGGGACCGCGAGCGGGCATCCCAGCACCGCTTCGAGGTCCTCGCGCGTCACCCCGCCGGGCCGCAGGATGGTCGGGATCTCGCCGGTGGCGTCGACGATGGTCGACTCGACACCGACCTCGCAGGGGCCGCCGTCCAGCACGAAGTCGACGACGTCGCCGAGCTCGGCACGGACGTCGTCCGCGGTCGTGGGGCTCACCGAGCCGAAGCGGTTGGCGGACGGGGCCGTGACACCGCCACCGAAGGCCGACAGCAGCGCGAGCGCGACGGGGTGGTCGGGCACGCGCACGGCCACCGTCTCCAAGCCACCGGTCGCCTCCAGAGGCACCCGGCGCCCGCGCCGCAGGACCAGCGTGAGAGGCCCCGGCCAGAAGCGTTCGGCCAGCAGACGGGCCGTCGCGGGTACCTCCTGGACCCAGTCGTCCAGGTGTTCCGCGCCTCGGATGTGGACGATCAGCGGGTGCGAGGGCGGGCGTCCCTTGACCTGGAAGATGCGCGAGACGGCGGCGGGGTCCTCGGCGTTGGCGCCAAGACCGTAGACGGTCTCGGTCGGGAGGGCCACCAGGCCGCCGGCGCGCAGCACACCGGCCGCCTTCTCGATGTCACTGGTTCTCGCCGTCACCCTCGCAATCCTAGGTGTGTCAAGGACCGGCGACGGCCATGATCGATCTCAGCGCCAACCACGGTCTCACCGACCCCGGGCCGCTCAAGATCAACTACTGGCGGCCTTGGTGCTTATCTCGGCGACACCCCAGCTCCTGCCAGCTCGCCGCCAAGCAGGTCATCGCGCCCGTCGTACGACGTCCTGAGCTGTGCATACGGACTCGGCCACGGCCTGCTTCATTGTTGGTCAGGGAAAGGTGACGGCCACGCCGCTGTTCATGGTCGCGCGGCACCGGGACCCGAGCTGTCCCCAAGTCGTATGCGAGCCTGGACCTTGGAGGCCCGGCGTGCCCCGTGTGACGGATCCCGATCCAGCCGCCCAGGCGTTCATGACAGGCCCTGACCCACCTGGAGGTCGAACTCGCTGACCTGCTGCGCCAGGCGCAGGTCGCACGCCGGCGCTGGGCGGGCCGAGCCTTCGGGGCCTGTCAGTCCCGGTGCCCAGCGGCACTTGAACCCACTTGGACTTGACGGAAGACCGAAACTGTGACGACCCACCAGACCGTTTGCTTTTGGTGTGTTGTTCGGCACATTCAGCCAGGTCACATGGGGTTTGCGAGTAGAAGTGAACTCGGGGACCGAGGTGCGCGGCGCGGTCGGTATTTGGCGGCGTGTACGGCCACAAGCCTTTGACGAATGGTCTTTGAGTCCCGGAAATAAATCAGAAGGAGAACGCGGACACGGTTGCGTCACTCGAAACGAGCAACGGTCAAAAGACCGTGTGCTTTTGGCATGCACACAAAAACACCCCGACCTGTATTTCCGCAGGTCAGGGGTCTTTTCCGGAGTGCCCCCGGCAGGATTCGAACCTGCGCACACGGCTCCGGAGAATTCCCAGTCGTTCTCGCAGGTCAGCGGGCTGCCTGGCGAAGTGTTAGCTGCGCCGTCCCGCGTATGTCCCGCGATCTAGAAATACCCTATTCTGACCTGTGTGCCTCAATTGCGGTGTCCCGGAGAGTTCCGGGGCCAGGTTGCGGAGTACCCGGAAATAAGTTCGACAGCCCCTGCCGTTGAGTGTCGGCCACACTGGCTGCACGGGCGGGGCGGTGCCGGACCTGAAGCTCTACAACACGAATGGCGGCGTGACTGAGGTCGAGCCGCGTCTTGCTGATGCCGAGGCCGATGTGCAGAGCATCGTCGAGGGCAACATGGAGAAGTTGCTCGGGGTCCGGTTCCTGGCAAGCGAGTACAGCACCGGCCCGGTCCACGGTGGCCGGATCGATTCGCTGGGCCTCGACGAGAACGGGGCTCCGGTGGTCGTCGAGTACAAGCGGGGTGTGGACTCCGGCGTCATCAACCAGGGGCTGTTCTATCTCGGCCGGTTGATGGATCACCGGGCGGAGTTCCAGCACCTGGTCCGCGACCGGATCGAGGTCACGACCGCGGCCCAGGTGCTGTGGAGTGCGCCCAGGCTGATCTGCGTTGCCGGCGACTTCACCCGCTACGACGTGCACGACGTGCGCGAGCACCGGCGCGGCATCGACCTGGTGCGCTACCGGTATTACGGCAACGACCTCATAGGGCTTGAAACCGTGGCTTCGGTTACCGGGCGGCCGAGCGCGAGCCGACGGGCTCGCCAGCGCAGGGGCATGGCCCAGGCAACCCCGAAGCGTAGAGGGGCATGACAGAGCTGGCCGAGGCCGCCAACGAGGTGCTCCTCGGCCTTGGCGACGGCGTCACCCGTGTCCAGCGCAAGCAGTATGCGGCCTATCAGCGGCTGCGGAACTTCGCCTGTGTCATACCGCCCCAGCAGACCAAGGTGCTGGTCTACCTGAAGGCGGACCTCCCGACTGGTGGAAGCGGAACAGGGCATCGCCGTCCGGGCTGTGCGCGACCTGGTGTCGGCCTGGCTCGGTCTTCCAACCCTGTGTCTGCAGCGGTGCCCACACGTTCGGGGCGTGTGCGGAGCGCGGCTGGGTCAGCGCCTCAGTGAGGCCGGCGATGATCTCGACGGGGGTCTGCCGGCCGAGCGTGGCGTGCCACGCCTCCTGGCGGGCGGTCTGCTTCCCGCTGATCGTCCAGCCGCCGGGCCGGGTGAACGGGTCGTAACCAATGCGCACGGACTTGTCAGGGCTGTCGAACGCGATCGGGACGCCGGACTTCGACTTGGCCTTCCAGCCCGAGGCACGCAGGTACTCGGTGACGTAGCCAGGGTCTCCGCCACCGGCGAGGTGACGGGGCTCGACGAGATAGTGCTGCTGGGCCTGAGCGCCGGGGCCCCAGCCGGCCCACTGCGTGTTCTTCTTCACCGGCGCCGCGGGATGACCATTGCCGGGGCTGTGGGCGGGGCGGAGGGTTGGCCACCTGCTTGCTCGTGTTGGTGTGCTCGTTGAGGTCTTCGCCGACGCTGTTGAGTTCGTTGGCGGCGCGGCCGAGGGCCAGCCAGACCTCGGGCGGCAGAATGCCGTGCTCGGAGTCGATTTTCGCGAAACGCGATCCTGTGTCGACGAGGTCGGTGACCTTTCCGAGGATGCCGGTGTCGAAGTCCAGGACGCTGCCGATGATCTGGGCCGCCTCATGCGGCGGTGCCAGGGCAAGAAGGCGGCGTAGCTGGCCGAGTCGGCGGGCGATGCTGTCAGCCAGTTGCAGGGAAGGGAGGTTCGAGCCGGTCATGGGCTCCTGAACAGGCCGGGTATCTGGTTGCTAGTCGTGGTGGCGGATGCGGTAGCTGTCGACAAGGGGGACGGGCCAGGAGATGCAGGATGTGCTTCGCGCGGTGAGGCAGGTGCTGGCCGAGCCAGAGGCCGTGCAGGAGCACGTGCACGGTCTTGGATGATCGCCGGCCTGGTCGAGGACCGTCTCCATGAGGCCGAGGCCCTCGGGCTTGGACTGGCCCAGAAACCCGAAAGCGTACAACGCGTTCGTGTACGGGTCCCGGTACGGCAGGCTGAGTGGAAGTGCCGTGATGAGGGTCTGGATGGTGCGGCTGCGGAAGTCGTAGCGCAGGCTGCTCAGATACAGGTGCCGGTAGGTGCGGGCCGTCGTCTCGTCGGGCCCGTGGGCGGTGATCTGTTCTGGCTGCATCAGGCGCAGCAGGGGGCGCTGGGCGTGCGCGTGCGGTCCAGGCGGCGTCGGCGCACACGTCGGCGGATTCCCGCCAGGTCGCGCCGAGTTCACGAAGGTCGGCGGCCAGCTGCTGGGGCCAGGGGTCTGCTTCGTCCGCCGTGGTGGCGCGGTGCTTGGCGCGCCGTAGTGCGCGATCCAGACCCGTTCGCCGGTCGGAGTCGGTCATTGGCTGTTCCGGTCGGCGTCGTTGATGTGGACGAGCTGGTTGAGGGGGGTGAACGAGTACCAGCCCAGGTCGATCGTGTCGGGGGTGTCGGTGAACTTCGGGATCAGGTAGTCCTGAAGAGCGCGCTGGTAGATGAGGCAGTCGGCACACCGGCGGTGGAGGTGGACGAGGTAGCGGGGGGGTGCCTCTATGTCTTTCGTCAAGCGTGGCGTGGGGTTCTGGGTTCGTAGAAGGTGCCGTCGCGGAGCATGGCGAAGAGCACGCTGATGCGGTGGCGGGCGAGGCGGAGGAGGGCCTGTGTGTGGGTCTTGCCGCGGGCTCGGCAGCGGTCGTAGTAGGTGCGGGAGGCGGGATCGTGCAGGGCGGCGAACGCGGAGAGGAACATCGCTCGTTTGAGTTGCCGGTTGCCGCCTCTGGGTGCGTGTTCGCCGTGGATTGAGGTCCCCGATGACGTTGTTGTCGGGGTGAGGCCGGCGTAGGAGGCCAGGTGGGCGGCGGTGGGGAAGCTGGTGCCGTCGCCGACGGTGACCAGCAAGGTGGCGGCGGTCCTGACCGCGACCCCCGGAATCGAGGTCAGGACCTTCGAAAGAGGGTGCTCCTCCAGCAGGGCCTCGAGCTGGGTCTGAAGGGCTCGGCGCTGTTCGTGAACGGCGGCGAGGGAGCGGGCCAGGGACGGGATCACGACGTCGAGGGTGCCGGTGCCCGGGACCACGACGGTCTGTTCGTGGAGTGCGTCGAAGACGTCGTCGATCAGCCGCTGGGCCATGCGTGGGGCTTTGGGATGGATCACTTCCACGAGCTTGCGGCGGCCTGCTTTTCGCAGTGCGGTCGGGGAGCCGTAGCGTTCCAGCAGCCAGGTGATGGCCTGGTGGTCCAGACGTGGCCCAGGCACGCGTTCCAGGCTGGGGTGGAACTGGGTGAGCAGGCTGCGTATGCGGTTGGAGGTGCGGGTGGCCTCGGCTGCGAGGTCCTGGTCGAAGCCGACGAGCACGGTCAGCTCGGCGGTGATCTCGTCGGTCATGTGAAGCGTGCGCAGGGTGTGCGGCATGGTGCGGGCGGCGTCCGCGATCACCGCGGCGTCCTTCGCGTCGGTCTTGGCCTCGCCGGGGTGGAGATCGGCGATTCGCCGCATGGCCAGGCCCGGCAGATAGGCGACCTCGCAGCCCGTGTTGCGGGCGACGGTGAGCGGGAGGGCTCCGATGGAGGCGGGCTGGTCCACGATGACCAGAACGGTGCCGAACTTCGCCGTGAGCTTGTCGAAGGTGGCCCGCAGTTTCGGCTCGCTGTTGGGCAGCTGCTTGTCGAAGACCTTCTTGCCGGCCGGAGTCAGCCCGTGTCCGTGATGGGCGCTCTTGCCGACGTCCAGGCCGAGGAAGACACCCACGTCGTCGATGTCGTACAACCCGTCCTCCCGAAAGCATGGCTCGTGCGGTGCTGGCCAGGGCGACGGCGCCGTACACGCGCATCCACGTTATGCAGACCTGCCGGCCGCAGGATGCCGGGCATTGCACCCGGCCAGGCGGTAGTCAGACCTCTCATCAGCGTCTCCCACGGCACCCCACGGGCCCGGTGACACCACCCCCCAGGTCATACCTTCGACAGGGGGCAACAGTCATGCCGGGCCCGGAGGCCAGCGGCCCTCTTGCAGGACCGCGAAAAACATAACGGGGGCCGGTGATGTAGGTCTGCTTGCCACCGCGGGGGTTGCGCAGCCGCCACCCGTCCTCCTCGGTCGGGGTGTGCCAGGAGGGGGTGACGACGGTCATGGCGCAGCCGTGCGCCGGCCACCCCTGTGAAGACGATGACCGAGTCGCCCCATCCGATGGCCTTGTCGGGTCCTTCCAGCGGCGGCATGTCGAACTGCTCGGCCCAGTCGATGGCTGCCTGCTGTTCCTCGGCGCGTTTGGCGGCGAGCCATTTCCCGGTCGCGGGCGGCCTTCCAGCAGTCGGTGCAGTCGTGATCGGCGAGCCAGCGGGCGAAGCCGGCTCGACGGTCAGCCGGACGGTTGGACAGATCATGCGACATCTCGTGTCCACAGCTGTGGACGATGTTCCAGGTGGTACGAACGGCCATACCTGTGGTCTCCTTGGGTGGAAGGTGATGCGGGCGCTCCCTGGGCCGCAGGCGAGGCGCAGGCCCGTTGTCTCGGACATGTCAATAAGGCGGATCCGCGGTCTTGCCCTGGCCACCGGTGCGTGCCTCAATGGGCATCGCCTCACGCCACTGGCGGCGCCACGGCCTGCAACTCCCCCATGCTGCACACACGAGTTGTGCGATCCAGACGTCAGTGGCGGGATGTGCGACCCCCAACCCCCCACAGGAGAGCAGGAAAACCGTAAAACTCCGCTCGCTTGGAATCAGCACCGCACTGGTCGCAGGTGTAGCGGCCGCCGGCCTCACCCTCGCGCCGGGTGCGGGCGCCGTGACCCCCGAGTCGGCCACCATCGGCTTCGACTGCGGCCGCTTCGGCTCGGGAACGGTGACCCTCACCGCCACCCAGGACGGCACCTCCGCCACCATCGACATCGCCACGGACGCCGTGAAGGCGCCGTTCGACGTCCCGGCGGGCTCCGCCTCGTCCACGCTCACCCTCACCAAGAACGGCTCCGACTCGGTCACGTTCAGCGGCAAGTCCAACCCCGACATCCCGGCGGGCAGCGGTGTCGGCTCCGGCCCGCTGACCGGCACCGTCGCCGCGGGCGACAGCCTGGAGGCGAAGACCCTGAAGGTCACCGTCATCGGCATCACGGCGACCTGCACGGCCACCACGGCGCAGGACCCGGGACCGTTCGTGTTCTGAGGCCCGCACGGCGTACCACAGGGGGCGGTGCAGCGTTGGCGGCACCGCCCTTCGCTCCCGCCGTCGCTTCGCAAGCACCGCGGCCGGGTTCGACCGCGCAGCGGTGGCGTGACGTCACGGCTGCCGCGGCTGCTCCGCCACGCCCCGAACCCCGAGGTAGCACCGCAGCGCCTCGCCGGCTGCATGGACGTGATGGCGTATATGCCGCTCCGCGGCTGGCGGGTCGCCCTTCCGGATCGCCTCCAGGACGGCCTCGTGCTCGTCGAGAGCGATCGGTAATCGGTCGGGCGCCCGGGCGGAGAGACGGTTGCCCAGGCGCACCTGGGCGACGAGGTTCTCCGCGATGGGGATGAGCCGCCGGCTGTTCGAGCCCTCCCAGATGAGGCGGTGGAACGCGAGGTCCCATTCTCCGTAGGAGTGCAGGTCGTTCGCCTCGATGGCCTTGCGCTGCTCGGCCAGCAGCCGGTGCAGCCGGGTGGCGATCCGGTCGTGGTCGGGCGACCCCGCCGCCCGGCGCGCGGCGATCCCGTCGACGGCCTCCCGCAGCTCGTACAGTTCCAGCAGGTCGTCGGTGCTGACTTCGGGGACGAAGTAGCCGCGGTGCGGGACGGCGATGAGGAAGCCTTCGCGTTCGAGCGCGGCGAGGGCGGCTTTGATGGGGGTGGGGCTCAGGCCCAGCCGTTCGGTCAGGGGACGGACGGTGACGCGGGCGCCCGGGGCGAGGGAGCCGTCGAGGATGGCGGCCCGCAGGTGGTCGTAGGCGGCGTTCAGCAGGGTGTGGCGCGGGACGGTCATGATCACCGGTGCCCCCTTTTCCCAGGTCGGTGTCGGTGCCGAGGGCGCTGCTGCCGCGACATGGCGCGGTGCGGCCCGGCGCGTCAGTGGAGTCTGCGCTCGTACCAGCGGGACAGCATCGTCAGTGGCAGGCAGATGACGAAGAAGACGGCGAGTACGGCGCCGAGGATCGGTACCGCGTGGGAGGAGCCGCCGGAGAGGGTGAGTCGTTCGATGGAGCGTTGTGCCGCTTCGAGGATGTCGAGCAGTCCGATGACGGCGGCCAGCGAGGTCTGTTGGGTGAGGTTGACGACGAGTCCGATGAGCGGGGGCAGTGCGCGCCGCGCGGCCTGGGGCAGGAGGACGTGTCGCATCCGTCCGGTCCAGGAGAAGCCCAGCGCCGCGGCGGCCTCGGCCTGCCCGCGAGGCACCGACTGGACGGCGCCGCGGACCACTTCGGCCATGTTGGCGCTGCCCCACAGGGACAGTCCGACGGCGGCGGCGGTGAAGGTGTCCACCCGTATGCCGATGACGGGCAGGACGAAGAAGATGAAGAACAGGATGATGATGATCGGCAGACCCCGCCAGATTTCGACGTAGGCCCGGACCACCGCCCGGACCACTCTGCCCGGCAGGGTGAGTACGGTGCCGAGCAGGGTTCCGGCCACGAGGCTGGCGGCGATGCTGACCAGGGCGAGCAGGGCGGTTTCGCGCAGGCCGCCGGCGAGGTAGCTCGCGACGGGGCCGACCCAGGGGGCCATCAGTGTCCTCCCGGTATCGCGAAGCGGCGCTCGACGGCTGCGGCACCCAGCGACATGAACCAGACCAGCCCCAGGTAGACGATGCCGATCGCGAGGAACATCTCGAACACCCGGAAGCTGACGGCGACGATGTTGACCGCGGTTTCGGTGAGTTCCGGATAGCTGATCGCGACCATGAACGACGAGTTCTTGAAGACGGATATCAGGGTGTTGGTGACGGACGGCAGTGCGATGCGGGCGCCGAGAGGGAGGCTGGCGTGCCGGAAGGCGGCCAGGCGGGGGAAGCCGAGGGCTCGGCAGGCTTCGACGTAGCCGCCCTCGACGGCTTCGAAGCCGGCGCGGAAGTTCTCCGTGTTGTAGGCGCCGCCCCACAGAAGCAGGGACAGCCAGCCGACGGTGAAGCCGCCGAGTTGGAGCCCGATCTCGGGCAGCGCGAAGTAGAGGAAGAAGATCTGGACCAGGAGGGGGGTGTTGCGGAACACCTCCACGTAGACCGTGATCAGCTGTCGGGCGACGGGTATGCGGAGCGCGCTGATCGCGCCGAGCAGGGCACCGACGAGCAGGGCCCCGGCCATGCCGATGGCGCTGATCGCCAGCGTGCGCAGCAGCCCGGTGCCGAGAGCGCCGAGATGGTGGGCGACGAAGCCCATCTCGAAGTGGTAACCGGAGGCGTCGGGCATGCTCAGCACGTGAGGGTGGAGCCGGAGGGGTAGGTCAGGTTGCCGCCCGGGCGGGGCACGTACTTGGCGAACTGCTGCTGCACGGACTTGTCGGTGACCGTCTTCTGAAACTCCTTCCAGAAGAAATCGGTCTTCTGCATGTGGGCCAGGGCACCGTTGACCCAGGCGAGCATCTTGGCGTCGCCCTTGCGGACGCCCATACCCCAGGGGCTGTCGGCCTTGGCATCGCCGACGACCTTGAGGGCGGGGTTCTTCGCCGCGAGGTCGAGCAGCAGGGTGTCGTCCTGGGCGAACGCGACACCGCGGTTCTGGTTCAGCGCGGTCAGTGCCTGACTGGTCTCGGTGAACAGCGCCTGCTTGACATCCTTCTTGCACTGGGTCAGCCAGAGACTGGCGGTGGAGCCGCTGGTGGTGATGACCGACTTGCCGGCCAACTGGTCGAAGGATGTGATCGGGGAGTTCTTCGGTACCAGCAGTTTCACGCCGCTGTCGAAGTAGGGGCTGGAGAAGTCGATGGTCTTGGCGCGTTCCGGGGTGTAGTTCATCGTCGCTTCGATCAGGTCGATGCGCTGGGAGGTCAGGTACGACACCCGGTTGGATCCGGTCACGCAGGTCAGGTTCAGCGCGTTGGGGTCGCCGAACGCGTAGGAGGCCATCTGGTGGGCGATGTCGATTTCGAAGCCCGCGTTCTTCGACGACTCGTCGATGTATCCGAAGGGCGGGTAGTCGCACTTGACGCCGACGGTCAGCTTGCCCTTGGCCTTCACCTCGGCGGGCAGCGGCGCCCCCACGTTCACGGGCTTGCCGGAGGCGGCGGTGGAACCGCCCGAGCCGCCGCCGGACGAGGAAGAGCAGCCGGCGGCGAGGACGATGGCCATCGCCGCTCCGATGACGATGCCGAATTGCGATCTCACGACACAACTTCCTTCTGCCCGCTCGGGCGGGCTATCGGAGAACCTTGCGCAGGAACTGGCGGGTACGGTCGTTCTGGGGCCGGTCCAGCACATCGGCCGGGCGGCCCTGCTCCGCGATCACTCCGCCGTCGACGAAGACCAGACGGTCGGCGAGCTCGCGGGCGAAGCCCATCTCGTGGGTGACACAGAGCATCGTCATTCCGGAGCGGGCGAGGTCACGCATCACGTCGAGGACCTCGCCGACCAGCTCGGGGTCCAGTGCGGAGGTCACCTCGTCGAAGAGCATGACATGGGGGTCCATCATCAACGCGCGGGCGATGGCGACCCGCTGCTGCTGCCCACCCGACAGTTGTCTCGGGTACGCGTCGGCCTTGCCGGCAAGACCCACGCGGTCCAGCAACGCGGTGGCACGCTCCCGCGCCTCGTCCTTGGGCGTCCGCAGCAGCCTGCGGGGCGCCAGGGTGAGGTTGTCGACGGCGGACAGGTGCGGGAAGAGATTGAACTGCTGGAAGACCATGCCGATGCGCCGGCGCACCGTGTTCAGGTCGACGCCGGGCCCGGTGAGGTCCTCGTTCTCCAGGAGCACCTGGCCCGAGGTCACCTGCTCCAGCAGGTTGACGCAGCGCAGCAGGGTGCTCTTGCCACCGCCGGACGGGCCGATGACGGCGACCACCTCACCGCGGGCCACCGTCAGATCGACGCCCTTGAGCACCTCGACACTGCCGTACGACTTGTGTACCGAGCGCAGCTCGACCATCGCCGCCTGCGCGTCGGCGGGTGGCCGGGCGAGCGGGCCATCGCTCCCGTCGTCGGGATACAACCGGTGCTTCCTCTCCATCGGGCCGGGGACGGTCGGTGGTGGGGCCGGGTGGGACCGGGTGGACCCGCCCCCACCACCACGCGATCTAGCGTCCGAGGCGTTGGAACTGGTCGGCGGTGAGCTTCGTCGACGGCCCGTAGTACGCGGCGTTGAAGAGCATCCGCTGCTCGGACCGGTTCCAGGTGCGGAACCCGATCTCGTTGCCGAAGGTGACGACGTAGCCCTTGCCGATCGTCCAGGACAGCCCGTTGACCGCCCCGCCCAGGTGTTCGCCGCCGATCAGCCAGCCGCTCTTCAGCTGATCGCCGCTGTCCGGGTACTTCGCCACCACCTCGACCGGGTAGGTGCTCGTGCTGGTCACCTTGTACGCGTCGTCCGTCACGAACCACACGGGGTTGTTCGCCGGCACGCCCCAGGCCGCCGGGTTGTTCGTGTCGAACTCCTGGCTCAGCAGCGATCCCGGGCAGTAGAAGTCCGAGGAGGAGCCGCTGGGCAGGGCGGAGGTGATGGGCAGGTCGAACAGCGACTGGGCGGTGGCGGTCCCGCTGCCGTAGGCGACGAGCGTGCCGCCGCCGGTCACGAAGTCGTGCAGGCGGTTCCAGCCGGTCGTGCCGACGCCGAACGCCCAGGCCCACTCGGGCGGGTAGTCCTTCGGGTCCAGGCCGTTGACTATGGAGTCCTTGCTGACCCCCTCCGGCATGATGATGGCGTCGTACGTGCCGGCGAGGTCGGCGTAGTCGCTCGCCTGAACGACCGAGTAGTTCACCCCGTACTGTTCGAACGTCCACATCAGCCAGCCGGACGGCATGTTGTCCGGGGGTTTGATCAGGCCGATCCTCGTTCCGGGCTTGAGCTGGACGCCGGCGACGGCCGGCACCGCGCTGATGGCCAAGACGGGTATGCCGGTGTTCTTCGACTGGGTCTCAAGGAGCTGCCGGGCGGCTGAGGACGGCGGGACGAGGAAGGTGCCGGCGGGGTAGGTGCGGCCGCCGTCGGTGAAGTCGGCGGCGGCGCGGAATGTGGGGATGTTCTGCTTCTGGAGCGCGGCGACGATCCGGAACACCCCGTACGACTCCGGCCCGATCGCGTAGGCCCCGGTGCTCGGCGGCGCGGATGGCGCGGCGACCGCCGGAGGCTTGACGGAACTCAGCAGCTTGGTGTCGGCCGAGAAGGACGCGGCGATGAGGTCGGCCTCGAAGCCGAGCAGCATCGGCAGGGTCTGCGCGGTGGTGTCGTACGGCCGCTGCGGCGGGCCACCGGGGTACTGCAACAGCTGCGGGTACTCCTGGACCTCCAGCAGCGTCTTGGCGAAGGCGGCGTAGGGCTGTTGGAGGTAGATGACGTACGACCCGGCCGGGTACTTCTTGCCGCCCGCGGTGAACGCGGCCTGTGACTGGCGGATCTCCACCGCGCCGAGGTGGAAGATCTCCAGGGCGTCGTGGACGGCCTGCGGGTCACGCTGCCCGGCCGGGATGACGTAGGCGTACGGGCTGGTGCGGGTGACCGCCTTGGCCCCGACGCGGTAGGAGTTGTAAAGCCAGTTGTAGGTGTCGTAGGCGACCGCCTCCAGACCCGAGTAGAAGGCCTTGGAGACCCAGTCGATGATGTTGCGCAGCGTCCAGGTGTTGGATTCGTACGGCTCGATGAAGTTGATGTCGGTGGTCTGCTGGCCGAGCGGGCCCTTGCCCACCTGGGGGTAGGCGAGGTTGGCGGCGGCCGCCGCCTCGGTCAGGATGCGCGCCGCGCCGTGGTAGACGCAGTACTGCCGGGACGGGGACCAGTAGTCGTACTCCGAGCCCCAGCCGTTGCCCTTCATGCCGGCGACCGTCATGCCGCGCTGCATCGCCAGGCCCACCGTGTCGGTCTGCTGCACCAGGATGGTGTCGATGTTGGGGTCGTACGGCGACAGGTACGGCGGCGTGAACAGCCGGGGAGCACTGGTGCCGGCGCCGTGGGAGTCCTGGAAGACCTGGGGCCGGTACGTGTTCAGGATCGAGACGTTGTACCTGCTCTCGATCTGGGTCAGCATGATCCAGTCACGGTTGTCGTCGTGGCCGGTGTACTTGTTGTACAGGTCGGGGTAGGTGCGCGCGTAGTCGGTGCCGGCCGTGGCGGCGAAGTAGTCGTTGACGAGGACGAGGCCGTCCGGGTTCTGGCACGGCTGAAGCAGGATGACCAGGTTGTCCAGGAGCTTCTCGACGTAGTCGGACTGCTCGGTGGCCAGCCGGTGGGCCCATTCGATGGCGGCCTGGGAGTTGCCGACCTCGGTCGAGTGGATGCCAGCCTGCACGTAGTAGAACGGCTTGCCCTCGGTGGCCAGCTTCTTCGCGTCGGCCTCGGACAGCCCTCGGGGGTCGGCCAGCCTGGCGTTGGTGGCGACCAGCCTGTCGAGATCGGCCAGGTTCTTCGGCGAGCTGATGGTCAGCAGGATGTACGGATTTCCCCGGGTGGTCTTGCCGATCTCCTCGTACCTCACCCGGTCGCTGCGGGCACCGATCAGCTGGAAGTACGGGAGCATCTTGTTCCATTGGGCCAGGAAGCCGTCGGTTCCGATCGGAGTTCCGAAGTACTCCGCCGGGGTCGGGATGGCCCCCTTCTCCTGCGTCACGGCGGACGGCTGGTCGTGGCCGGCCTGGGGTGGGAGTGTCGCGGGCGCCGCCGAGGCAGTGCCCGGATGGATCACCGTCGTCGCGGCGGCCACGGCGCCGGCCGCCGCACTGGTGCGAAGAAGTGTTCGACGAGAAAGTCTTGAGCCTTCGCTGCTGGTCATCTACCGACATCGCCTTTCACGGCCCGGACCGGGCCGTTGTCCATCGCGGAGTCGAGGGTGGGCCGACTCCGCTGCTCCAGGGGTGGCGAACAGCGCCGCTCGTGGCGCAGCGCCGCGCCACGACGGTTGAAGCGATGCCCGGGTGCCGCGCGCTGCTGTCGGGCGGACCGTTGTGATCCGCGAACGCCGCGACCCCTGGCGGTGAATACCTTGCGCGCCAACGCAATGTGCCAGCCGGCGGAGACGGGGGGCAACGGTTCCACTTTGGATTTAATATTAAATACGCACTGCGAAACATTGGGCCGAGACAGTGGCGCCTCGGAGCGCGAGGGCGGGCAACCGGCGCTCGACGAGTGCCCGCTGACACGCCGGCACCCGTTTCCGAGACCCGCACGGCGCACCGACAGGGGGTGGTGCCGCGCTCCGCGGCACCAGCCCCTCGCGTATCCGGCCGGGCCCTGACTACGCCCCAGGGTCTTTCGTTGGATCAGACTGAATCAGGGAGCGGGGTCCGGTGCGTGCAGCTGCAAGGCGGAGGAGGGAGTCGACGCGGAGCGTCGGCGACCGACGACAACGCCGCAGATGCGCGTGCCGGACCCCGCGAGCCCAGCATGATCCAAACGAGAGGCCCTAGTGGCGGAGGGCGGAGCGGGCGCCGGGGGACGCGGGCACGGGTCGTCCTGGAACGGCGGGGCCGGCGAGTGGGCGGGCGGCCGAAGATACCGGCGTGTCCATCGCGGGACTGGAACCCGGCGATTCCGAACTCCTCGGTGATGTCCCAGCGGTCGGGGTCGTTGTGCAGTTCGATCAGGTCCGGCTCGGTGCCGATGCCGTAGATCGTGTGATCAGGATCGGTCTCCAGTCCGTCGGCGACGGCGCGGATGAGGGAGGCGACGAACTCCACGGGGACGTTTCCGGCGACGCCGGCTCGCCAGCGCTCTGGCGCGTCCTTGTCCGTGCGGGCCGTGATCACCAGGTGGGGCCCGTATCCCTCGGTGGCACGGTCGTGGCGGATGGTGATGCGCTCGCACGGACTGGTGGCGGTGAACGAGGACTCGCTGGTGCGGCCACTCCAGTGGGAGCGGTCGGCGAAGGCGGTGAGCAGGGTGTGGTGTTCGTGGGGGAAGCTCGCGGCCAGGTAGCGGGGGCTGAGGAGGACTTCCCCCTCCGCCGCCTGGTCAGGGTTGCGGGGCATGGTGCCTTCAGGTGTGAGGGTTCAGGGACAGGCGGGGGCCGGGCTATCGGCGGGAGCTGGAACGTGGTGGGGCGGGCGCGGCTGCCGGCTGCGAGGGGATGCTGGTGGGCTGCGTGGCTCGGGGTGGAATGGTGGCCGGGATCGGGCAGTTGGGTTTCCACCGCGCGTAGCTGTCGCTGAAGCGGGCGCGGGGGTCGGTGTGCCACTCCACGATGGGCCCGCGTTCCTCTTCGGGCAGGCTGATGACCTCGATGCCGGTCGGGTGCAGCACGTAGCCCCAGTCCAGGCCGCCGGTGTTGTCCTGGGTGAGGAGGTGGCGTTTGGCCGGTGAGCCGTTGCTCGTGATGATCGAGTCGTACCTGCGGCTGGGGAAGTCGGTGCCGCCGGTCAGGCTCTGGCGCAGCTCCTCGGGTGTGCGGTCGAGCAGGTCTGTGCCGAGTTCGGACCAGCCGAAGTCCACGTCGTCGATGAGGTGGCGGGACAGGGCTTCGACGTCACCGCCGAAACGATGCTGGTAGGCCGTGAGCAGCAGGGGGAGTCAACCGCCGGGGTAGCCGTCGTAGTGGACGTAGATGCCGGCGTAGCCGGAGGCGGTGGGGCGGGCGATGAAGGAGCGCGGTGACAGATGATCTCCAAGGAGTGGGTAGGCTCAGCGCGGGGAGCGGCGCGTGGCCGAGGCCGATGAGGGCGCAGGCTTCGCCGGGCCACTTGGGACAGGACGTGACGGTCCAGCCGGGTAGGTGCGCTGGTAGGTCTGGGCCAGGTGGTCATCGGTGAGGTAGCTGAGCTGGTCGCCGAGTGCGGACAGTTGATCGGCGTGCTGCCTGTACCGCTCGGCGATGGCCGGCTCCTGGTTGCGTTCGCACCACTCGCCGGCAGTCTCAAGGAACTGGTGGAGTGCGCCCAGTGCGCTGCGGCCGTCAACGAGAACGGCTTCACCGATGACGGCACAGCCGACGATGACATCGCGTTCACCTCGGTCGCCTTCAAGGAACTCGCGGCCAAGCCGCAGCATAGGCTCGTCGCCATGGGCGACTCCTACTCCTCCGGCGAAGGCGCCGGGAACTACTCGCCCGAGTCCGACACCAGTCACGGCACTCCCCAATGGAAGCAGGAGTCCGGAAAGCCTCTCAGCTGGCCCGGCTCAAGGTCACGGTGCGGGATCCGGGTGTGAAGTCGTCGAAGGACTGTTGCCAGGACTCACCGGGCCAGTAGTACGTCACGCGGCCCTCGACGGGCCGGTAGCGGGCTGTGTAGAGCGTTCCCGTCCCCTGCTCGTCGACGGATCGATACAGCGGCGGCTTCAGCATCGCCGCCACGTCCGCACCCGCGTCGCGAATGGCGCGCAGCCGCTCCTGCGTCCGCAAGGCCCGCTCCTGCTCGTCGGTCACCGGCAGGTGCTGGTGATTGGCGGCGCAGGCATCCGGCGCCACCGTCGGCGACATATCCGGTCCCACGAACACCGTCATCGCCTTCGCGGGATCGACAAGGGTGAGGTTCTGTGGGACGGCGACCGGCAGGGACCGCAGCCTGCCGACCGCCTCATCGACGGTGTCGCACGTCTCCAGCAGGTAGCGCACCACGATGAGAATGGCGAAGCCGCGTCCGTAGACGGAACGTCCGCCGAAGGTGAGCGAGACCGCGAGACCGGCGTCGTTCATCCCGTCCAGCAAGCCCCACAGCACGTCCTGCATCCCGATCACGGGGCGCAGGAAGCAGGAGGAGACGATGGTGCCCTCGCACTGATCGGGCGGGAAGTCATAGTTGCGCAGCAGAGTGCCGTTCTGGCCGATCTGGGTGCAGGCTGGGGAGAACGGCCGCAGTGCCGCGTGGGTGAGGAAGGCTTCCGCCTCGGGCCGGTCGAGTTGGCCGGCCAGTCGGTCCAGAACCGGGACCAGCTCCGGCATGTGCGCACGGAACAGCGCCCGAACACGGTCCGCGCCCTGCGGAGTCCTGCCCTCCGCGGTCAGCAGGCCCTCCATGTCCTGCCACAGGGCCCGGGCGTGGGCGGCCCACCGCCCGTCGCCGCCGTCGCCGACCTCGATCGCCTGGAACGTCTTGTGCTGTTGCCGCATGGCTGCCATTCCCCCTGTGAGAATCGGACGAGGTGGGGGCAACCTAGCTAATTGTGCAGGTAATTCACCAGGTGGCCGCCATCGGCGACGGCCAGGCGCTGGATCTGATGAAGCCGCTGAACGCGACCGTGGCCGATTCCAAGTAGGTGATCATGTCCCGCATTGGAGAAGCCGGGAGTCAACACGGCGGACGGCGAGAGCAATTGTCAATCGCCGTGGTCCGGGTGACGTGTGATGAAGTCCCCCGAGGACAGTCCATGCAGGTAAAGCAGGGGGAAGGACTCTGGTCATGCCGAATCTGCGCCAGCCTTGAGTCCTTCCACCCGAAGAACGCCGGCACGTCAAAGTACGCTCAGGTCATGGACCAGACCCTGGCCGACATCCTCTGTACGGGCAGCTGATGACACGCCCACACATCAGCTCCTTGGCCGCGGGGCGGTTCACCCGCCGCGCGGCCAACGGCTGCCTCGTCCTCTTGATGGTTCCGGCCGGCCTGCTTGTCTACTTCTGGTACGAGGCCTGGCACATAGGTCACGTGAACGATCAGCACAGGCAAGCCGCCGTGACATCCGTCCTTCAGCAGGGCTCTCACGTGGCAGAGGCCACAGCCCGCGCGCTCAGCTCCAGCGGCTCCACAGACCCCAACGAGCTGACGGCCACCATATGGCGACACACCCACGCCCCGCTGATCACCTACGACGCCTCCCGCCACACGCTCACTGCCGTGGCCTCGCGATCGGCTCTTTACGACAAGAAGGTCTTCCCTCTTGGTGGCGGGCCCGGGCGGGTGGTTCGCTGCCTCACCTTCACCTCCGTCCGCGGTCCCGGCCTGAACTGGACGACCACGATGGCGGAACAGAACGGTGGACTGTGCGATTCGAGCAGCAGGATCAACAATCTGGTCATCCTGGGACAGAGACGAATCAAGAACCTACCCGTCGCGAGCATCACCCGTTCGGGACTGGCGCAAGCGCTGAACACTGGCGACCAGGAACGCCCATATGTCGTCAAGGAGGCCGTACGACGCGCACAATCCCTCAGGATCACCATCCTCATCCGGGCTGGAAACAACCGCCATGCAGTGACCGAACAGTGCTACCGATTCACCAGTCCCATCGGCTCGGACAGTAACGCGTCCTCCGTCTCAGCCATACCTCTGGCTACTTGTTGAACGTGACGGAGACTTCCCCGCGATCCCGGCTCCGCGCTCCGCGCCCGTGGGGACAGGGTCGCCGGCGGCTCTGAATCTTTCGCGACTTGCAGCCGAGCCAGCTGCTCGGCGAGTTCGGAACGCAATGCACCGAGCGTGGCACGCACGCTACGGATCGCATCGCCAAATTCCTCCTCCTGCTGCGGAGCGCCTTCCGGATCGGGCGCGCCAGCCGACTCGTCGTTTCCGAAGCCGTCGGCGAGAGCGCGGATAAGGCGGGCCGGGTGGCCGTGCAGTTGCAACGCGCCGGGTCAAGTCGCCGTTGACCCGGCGCGCCGCGCCCCGGTTGTCGCCGTGGGCGCGGCGGTCACCAGCCGTCTGGAGCAGTGGGACCGGTGTCCAGGTCGGGATGCTCTTCCGATGGGTCGAGAGTCATCCGCTCACGGTGATGGTGGAGCTGCCGCTGCTCTGGTAGCCCTCGGTGGCGAGGATCATGTAGTAGGCGAAGCTGCCGAGGTTCATGCCGTGGCTGGCCCACGCGTCGAAGTGGTTGCCGGTGGTGATGGTGCCGGAGCTGTTCAGCTGCTTCTGCTGCCGGACGCTCCAGTACTGGTTGAAGGTCTTGGTGCCTTCGACGGACGGGGCGTTGTAGCGCGTGGTCTGGTAGATGTCGTACGTGCCGCCATCGCTGGAGACGGTGCCCTTGTAGGTGCCCGTGGGCCGGAAGCTGCCCCAGTTGTCGAGGATGTAGTACTCCACCAGCGGGTTGGAGGTCCAGCCGTAGAGGGCTCCGTATCCGTTGCCTGACGGGTTGAAGTAACCGTTGTAGCGGACCGTTCTACGTCCGCCGTTGCTCCATCCCTTGCCGGCGACGAAGTTGCCGCAGTTGCGCCACTGGGTGCTGTAGCTGCCGCCGCCGTTGAGGGTCATGGAGACGGAGCCGCCGCCGTCGGTCCAGAAGGAGTAGTACATGCCGTCGTAGCCGGTCTGGTTGGTGGTGATGGTGGTGGCGGCCTGGGCGGTACCGGGCAGGAGCAGCCCGGATCCGGCCCCGAGTGCGAGAGCGGCGCCGCCGAGGAAGCCTCGGCGTCCGACCGGGCGAGCGAGGCCACCACTGAAGGGCCTGGGGATCTCGTTCATGTGCGCTTCCTCTCGTGAAGGCTGACAGGGGCCAGGCGGCGTGATGTCACCTGGTGGGCCTGTCCATGGCCAGAATGGCGCCGATCCGTATGCGGTATCGCGCAACGCGAAGGCGGTGGGTGGCTCGTCGTGCGGCCGACGACCACACAACTCCTCGCGTCCCTCATCCGGTTCGACAGGCAACGAGGTCCGTCGATGCCGAAAGATTGGGCCGGGCGCGTCAAGCCTGTCAACAGTTTCGACAAAATATCGAAAGGCCACGAGCTGCTCGGACGTGCCATTGAGGCCACATAACTACTGCTCATAGATGTAGAAGAGTTGCTCGCATGCGGAGTCGACCTGTGTTGCCCCTTCGATAGGGGGAGCATTTTTGCCAACGTTGTCGAAAGTTTCGTGCTGCATCCCGCGGTTGGGTCCGCGTGCTGTTGGCCGACGTGTTGTCGATGTCGGCGCAGGAGCCCGCTCCGTGGGGGTGCAGAGAGGCGCGGACGTGGTCGATCGGCCCGGCGGAGTGGGCGAACACGAGGTGTTTCGGGAGATCCGGGGGTCGGGGCCGGGGTATTGCCGGCGACGTGCCTCGGCCAAGGGTGCGGGAGCGCCCTTCCCCGCCGTTTTCGGCGGCCGGGAGCGACTGGCGGAGTCACTCGGTGTGGGGGACGGCAGAGGGTGCCGCGGTCATGCATGAGCGCTAACAGCCATGAACATGCCACGTCTTACTCCCGGAAGCAGAGATGGGATGTCTCGTGGGCAAACGGCCGCAGCCTGCATCGCGCCGTACGCCCTGTCAACCGCTGGTGCCCGCCGCACCGGCATGCCGGCCGCCGCGGCTCCGAGGGGCCGGATCCGATGTCACCCGGAGGGGTGTTTCGGTGCCCCGGGGTGGCGTCCCGCGGTTCGGCGGGCTCCGGCTGAGGGGGCCGCCGCTCGCTCCGCGCCGGGCCGAGACGAGGGCGGGGGACTGGCGGTGGAGCGACCGGGGACGTGCGTCCGTCAGGCCGTCAGCACGGCTGCATCCTGCGGATACTCACGCGCTGCCGCATGAAGGGCGACGAAAGGATGCCGCTCGGGTGCGCGGTGTCCGGATGCTCCCGAGTGCGGCGCGTTTCCCGTCACGCCGTGCCGAGCTCGGGTCCGCCGACCCGTCCCGGAGTGACGTGGAAGACGCCGCGCCGGCGGCGTGCCGGAAACCCGCCGATCGTCGACGGCTCCTGGTGCGAGTTGGCCCCGCACTCTTGACAGAGCTGTGGAGCGGAGAGCACCGTCTCACCTCGAAACCCTCTCAGTAATCCCATTGCTCCACGGCATTCTCCGGCGCTTTCGAGTGTGAACGCTAACAGTGCGCCCCCGGCGGGTCGCGCCGACAGGTATGGGAGATGAGGTTGAGAACCACACGTACGGGACGCCACCCGAGGGCCCGAGGCCGTGGCGTCCCCTGGCTGCTCCCTGCGGTCAAGCGTCCGTCAGCGTGGTGGCGCCGCTCCCCGGTGAAGGCATTGGCCCGGGCGGACGCGGCGGTCACGCTCACGGCCGGTGCGCTCGTCGGCGCGACCGCCACGGCGGGTACTGAGGGGGCGGCGACGGCCGAGCCCCGTGACGTCTACGCGGCGAGCGGTACGGCATGTGTGGCCGCGCACAGTACGACGCGGGCCCTCCACGCGTCGTACGACGGCACCCTGCGGGCGCTCGGGAAGTGCCCGGACGACCCCGACTCCTCGACCACCGACGGCACGCGGCTGATGCTGTGGGACCGCAGCGGTGGCGTCGACCAGGAGTGGACGGCTCTACCGGTCTCCTGAGCCCCTGACCGTACCCGGTGCGCCGGACCGGCCCCCGTACCTGCTCTCACCTTCGTCCCCCTCATCCCAGAGGAACAGACAATGCAGCCTTCATCCGCTTCGTCCCGCGGTCCCGCAGCCGGCGGATCCCGCCTGCTGGTTACCGTGGTCCTGTCCGTGATGGTGTTGCTGGCGACTGCTGTGACATGGCCGGCGCCCGCCTCGGCGGTGGCCGCGCCCCTGGTGGGCTCGGGCTCGGGGCGGTGCCTCGACGTCACGGGAGACACCGACGCGGCGGGAACGGCCCTGGAGCTGTGGGACTGCAACGGCCAGGCGAACCAAGCCTTCGAATTCACCTCGGCCGGTGAACTCAGGACGATGGGCGGCACCCGCTGCGTGGACGCCTCCGGCAGCCGGACGGCCCCCGGAACACCGGTCGTCATCTGGACCTGCAACGGGCAGCCGAACCAGACATGGCGGCAGAACTCCGACGGGTCGATCACCGGCGTCCAGTCCGGCCTGTGCCTGGACGCCAACGATGGGGGCACGGCCAACGGCACCGCCGTCATCCTGTGGAACTGCAACGGTCAGAGCAACCAGAAGTGGAGCGTCGCGCCTCCGACGACCCCTCCGCCCTCCGGGTCCCGGCCGTGTGACATCTACGTGGCCGGCGGCACCCCGTGCGTGGCGGCGCACAGCACCGTCCGTGCGCTGTACGGTTCCTACAGCGGCACGCTCTACCAGGTCAGGCGCTCCTCCGACAACGCGACACGGGACATCGGCGTACTCGCGGCCACAGGCCGTGCCGACGCGGCGGCGCAGGACTCGTTCTGCTCGGGCACCACATGCGTGATCACCGCCGTCTACGACCAGTCCGGACACGGCAACGACCTGTGGTACCAGGGATCGTCCCAGGTCCCCGGGTCGAGTCAGAGCAGCCCCGCGAAGGCGACCTCGGAGTCGCTGACGGTGGCCGGCGGCACGGCGTACTCGCTCTACATCAACCCAGGCAACAGCTACTGGCACGACGGCCACCTCACCGGCATTCCCACCGGCAGCGCCCCCGAAGGTGCGTACATGGTGACCAGCGGCACCCACGTCAACTCCGGCTGCTGCTTCGACTACGGCAACAGCGAGACCGACCGGATGGCCGACGCAGCCGGGGCCATGGACGCGATCAACTTCGGCACCGAATGCTGGTTCGGCGGCTGCTCGGGAAGCGGGCCCTGGGTCCAGGCGGACCTCGAGTGGGGTCTGTACTCCGGCGGCAGCCAGTCATGGAACACCGGTCAGCGCGCGTTCGGCAGCAAGTTCGTCACCGCGATGCTGAAGAACAACGGCACGACGAGATTCGCCCTCAAGGGCGCGAACGCGCAGGCCGGCGGCCTGACGACCATGTGGGACGGCGGCCTTCCCGGCGGATACAGCCCCATGAGGAAGCAGGGCGCCGTCATCCTCGGCAGCGGCGGCGACTGCTGCAAGCCGGGCGGAGGCGCCAACTTGAGCGCGGGCACCTTCTACGAAGGGGCCATCGTGGCCGGCTATCCGTCCGACGCCACCGACAACGCGGTGCAGGCCGACATCGTCGCCACCGGCTACCGCTGAGCCGGAACCGCCTCTGGCCGGGGGGAAGCGGCGGCCCTCCGGCACGCCCGGAGGGACCGCCGTGCGCCGCGCCCGCTGCTACCGGGCGCCCCGGTCGGGGCCGCCGGCGAACCGCGACCGCGCTCGCCGGGGGGCCCTGCAGACACCACCGACATCATGACTTGGAGGTACCCGATGCCTTCGGGCACACGCATTCTCCGCTCACCGCACCGCCGCCTGCGTGCGCTGACCGTCACGGTGGCCGCGACCACCGCGACGCTCATGGCCGTGCTCGCGGCCACCCCCGCGCAAGCAGCCTCGACGCTCCGGTCACTGGCCGAGGGCAAGGGCAAGTACTTCGGCACCGCGCTGACGACCGGCGACCTGAACATCAGCCAGGAGATGGCCATCGCCGGGACCCAGTTCGACATGGTGACTCCCGGCAACGAGATGAAGTGGGACACCACCGAGCCGTCCAACGGGTCCTACAACTTCGGCCCGGGCGACCAGATCGTCAACTGGGCCCAGGCGCACAGCGCCCGTGTGCGCGGGCACAACCTGGTCTGGCACGCCCAGCTGCCCGGCTGGGTCAGCAACCTGCCGCTGAACCAGGTCCAGGGTGTGATGGAGTCCCACATCACCACGGAGGTCAACCACTACAAGGGCAAGATCTACGCCTGGGACGTGATCAACGAGCCCTTCAACGAGGACGGCAGCCTGCGCCAGGACGTGTTCTACAAGGCGATGGGCACCGGCTACCTGGCCGACGCGATCCGCACCGCGCACAACGCGGACCCGAACGCAAAGCTGTACATCAACGACTACAACATCGAAGGGGAGAACGCCAAGAGCAACGCCCTGTACAGCCTGGCCCGGTCGTTGCTCGCCCAGGGTATGCCCCTGGGGGGCATAGGCCTGGAGGCCCACTTCATCGCCGGCCAGGTCCCCTCGTCGATGCTGGCGAACATGCAGCGCTTCGCCAACCTCGGCCTGGACGTCGCGATCACCGAACTGGACGACCGCATCCAACTCCCGTCCTCCAGCGCGAGCCTGCAGCAGCAGGCGTCCGACTACACCACCGTGGTCGACGACTGCCTGGCGGTGTCGCGTTGCGTGGGTGTGAGCCAGTGGGGTGTGGACGACGGCCACTCCTGGATCCCCGGCACCTTCCCCGGCTATGGCGCGGCCACCATGTACGACAGCAACTACCAGCCGAAGCCCGCCTACAACGCCGCGGTCACCGCGCTGGGCGGCTCGTCCACCGGTGGTGGGGGGACGTCGGGTCCGTTGCACGCGGTGGGTGCGGGCAAGTGTCTGGACGTGCCGAACTCCTCTGCCACGGCGGGCACGCAACTGCAGATCTGGGACTGCAACGGACAGGCGAACCAGAACTGGACCAACACCTCCTCGAACCAGCTGACGGTGGTCACCGGGGGCAGCCGGATGTGCCTGGACGCCTACGACAACCGGACCACGGCCGGGACCAAGGTCGAGACGTGGCCGTGCAACGGCGGGGCGAACCAGGAGTGGCGCCTGAACTCCAACGGGACGATCACCGGGGTGCAGTCGGGTCTGTGCCTGGAGGTGACCGGGGCCTCGACGGCCAACGGCGCCCTGGCCGAACTGTGGACGTGCAACGGCGGATCCAACCAGCAGTGGACCCTCGGATGACCCGCTGAGGCCCCGCGGACACTCGCCGCCGGGACGGCGTCTTCCGTCGTCCCGGCGGCTGAGCCGAACCGCGCCGCCCACACCTCACGGAAACGGCACAAGGAACCAAGCCGGCGCGGAGAGTGCCGACACACCATATCCCCGTCTGAATCCGTACAGGAGCCGTATGGCTGCCCGGTCGCGACACACGCGGCCGGCGGGCTGCCCGAGCCAGCCGACCCGTGGCCGTCCCCACGCAGGCCGCCATGTGAGTCTCCCACCTCGCGAAAGGACCCCCCTCGTGCCAGTCCTCAGCCGGTTGCTCCGGCGCTTACGAACTTCGACGGCCATACTCGCAGCCCTCGTCATGGCCGCGGGCGGCATCGTGACCATGGCCGCCGAGCCGGCCAACGCCGCCACCTCGATCACGATCAACGGCACCTCCGGCGGCCGCACGTTCGACGGTGTGGGCGCGATCAGCGGCGGCGGTGGCAACAGCAGGCTCCTGGTCGACTATCCCGAGCCCGAACGCGGCCAGATCCTGGACTACCTCTTCCGGCCCGGTTACGGCGCCTCCCTGCAGATCCTCAAGGCCGAGATCGGCGGTGACACGAACTCCACCTCAGGGGCCGAGCCGAGCCACGAGCACACCCGGACGGACCTGAACTGCAACCGGGGCTACGAGTGGTGGCTGATGGAGCAGGCCAAGGCGCGCAACCCGAACATCAAGCTGTACGGCCTCGCGTGGGGCGCGCCCGGCTGGATAGGCAACGGCAACTTCTGGTCCAGCGACATGATCGGCTACCTGATCTCCTGGCTGGGCTGCGCCAAGCAGCACGGGCTGACCATCGACTACCTCGGCGGATGGAACGAGCGCGGCTACAACATCTCCTGGTACGAGCAACTGCGCAGCACGCTCGACTCCAACGGCTACGGCGGCATCAAGATCGTCGCGGCGGACTCGGACTGGTCCGTGGCCGACGACGTCAACTCCAACCCGGCGTTCGCCGCCGCGGCGGACGTTCTCGGCGCCCACTACCCCTGCGGTTACCGATCGGCCCAGACGAGCTGCACGGTGCCCGCGGCCGCGACGTCGTCCGGCAAGCCGCTGTGGGCCAGCGAGAACGGTTCCGACGACTACAACGCCGGAGCTCCGGCGGTGGCCCGCGGCATCAACCGCGGGTACATCGACGGACGGATGACCGCGTACATCAACTGGCCCGTGGTCGCCGCGATCACACCGAACCTGCCGTACCCCACCATGGGGCTCGCCCTGGCCTCGCAGCCGTGGTCCGGCTCCTACGCGATCGGCAAGAACGCCTGGGTGATGGCCCAGACCAGCCAGTTCACTGCCCCGGGCTGGAAGTACCTCGACTCGTCCAGCGGCTACATCGGCGGCAACCGCACCAACGGCAGCTACGTGTCGCTGAAGTCCACGAACGGGTCCGACTACTCCACGGTCATCGAGACGATGGACGCCAGCAGTGACCAGACACTGAACTTCAACGTCACCGGCGGGCTCTCCACCGGTGCCGTGCACGTCTGGTCGACCAACGTCAACTCCGCCAACCGGGCCGACTACCTCGTGCACTCCGCCGATATCGCCCCGTCCGGCGGCAGCTTCAGCCTGACCGTGCAGCCCGGCCGCGTCTACACCCTCACCACCACCACCGGTCAGGGCAAGGGCAGCGCCGCCGGCCCCGCCCCGGGGAGCATGAGCCTGCCCTACAGCGACGACTTCGACGGCTACACCGCCGGTGCCGAGGCCAAGTACCTCATGGACTGGCAGGGCGCCTTCGAGATCGCCTCATGTGGCGGCGACCGCAGCGGCAAGTGCGTCCGGCAGATGAGTCCGCAGGCCCCGATCACCTGGGACACACTCACCGATCCACACGCCCTGCTCGGCGACCTGGGCTGGAGCGACTACACCCTCACCTCCGACGTGCTGCTGGAGAAGTCCGGGTACGCCGAGCTGCTCGGCCGGGCGAACGGGCAGGGCTACACCGGGGCGGCGGGTCTGAACGCGTACCACCTGCGGGTCAGCGACAACGGGAACTGGTCGATCCTGAGCTCCAACACCGACGGCAACGTCTCCACGCTGGCCCACGGCACGACGGCAGCGCTGGGCACCGGCCGGTGGCACACCCTGTCGCTCGCCTTCTCCGGCAGCACCATCACCGCCTCCATCGACGGTTCCACGGTCGGTTCGGCCGGCGACCACAGCTTCGCCGGCGGGCAGGTCGGCTACGCGACCAGCCAGGGCGAGACCGCGCAGTTCGACCGTCTGTCCATCACCCCCGGACCGGGCGGACCGGGCGGCGGCACGAGTGGCCCGATCACCGGCGTCGGCTCCGGCCGCTGCGTGGACGTGCCGGGCCAGACCCAGACCAACGGAACCCAGGTGGACCTATGGGACTGCAACGGCGGCAGCAACCAGCAGTGGACCAGCACCGCAGCCGGTGAGCTGCGGGTCTACGGCGACCACTGCCTGGACGCGGCGGGGCAGGGCACCAGCCCCGGCACCAAGGTGGACATCTACACCTGCAACGGCGGCA
This sequence comes from Streptomyces sp. DSM 116793, assembly GCF_057320905.1. Lineage (NCBI taxonomy): Bacteria > Bacillati > Actinomycetota > Actinomycetes > Kitasatosporales > Streptomycetaceae > Streptomyces > Streptomyces sp. DSM 116793. The sequence continues at coordinate 8,595,103 of NZ_CM170494.1, forward strand.
GCAACCAGCAGTGGACGCTCAACGCCGACGGCACGATCACCGGCAGGCAGTCGGGCCTGTGCCTGGACGCCACGGGCAACGGAACGGGCAACGGCACCCTCCTGGAGCTGTGGGACTGCAACGGCGGCAGCAACCAGCAGTGGACGCACTACTGATCCCGACCTCAACCGGGCGGTGCGCCCGAAGCCGACCACTCCCGACCACCCGTTTGGAGCCCTGGGCATGTCCTCCTCCCGTCCGATCAGCCGGCGCCGGCTGCTTGCCGCGGCCGGCGCGGCCACGGCCTTCGGCCTGATGCGGTTCGCCCCCGAGGCCGCCGCGACCGCGGGCCCCGGCAGCTACACCGCCAGCTGGTCCTCCGTCGACCAGCACCCTCCCGCCCCGTCCTGGTTCCAGGACGCCAAGTTCGGCATCTACTACCACTGGGGCGTCTTCAGCGTCCCCGCGTTCGGCAACGAGTGGTACCCGCGCAACATGTACATCGGCGGCTCGACCGAGAACCGGCACCACATCGCCACCTACGGCGACCCGTCGGTGTGGCCGTACAACAACTTCATCGACGGTGCCCGCGACAAGGCCGGCAACTTCGTGCAGTTCGCCCCCAGGCTGGTCTCGCAGGGCGGCAGCTGGGACCCCAACGCCTGGGCGCAGTTGTTCAAGGCCGCCGGCGCGAGGTTCGCCGGCCCGGTGGCCGAGCACCACGACGGCTTCTCCATGTGGAACAGCGCCTCCAACCCGTGGAACTCGGTGCGGCACGGCCCCCGTCTCGACCTGGTGGGGCAGCACGCCCAGGCGATCCGCGGGGTGGGGCTGAAGTTCATGGCCTCGCTGCACCACGCCTACCACTTCAACGGCTACTACGACCACGTGCCGTATCAGTCGGACCCGACACTGCGCCTCCTGTTCGGACAGCAGGGCTCGGCGGCGGAGAACCAGCTGTGGTACGACAAGCTGGTCGAGGTCGTCGACGGCTACCAGCCCGACCTGATCTGGCAGGACTTCGACCTGGGCCTGGTCCAGGAGTCCGAACGGCTGCGGTTCCTGGCGTACTACTACAACAAGGCCGTCGCCTGGAACAAGGACGTGGTTGCGACCTACAAGGACGGCTTCGACAACAAGGGCGAAGTGTTCGACTTCGAACGCGGCGGCCCGTCCGATCTGCTCACCCCCTACTGGCTGACGGACGACAGCATCTCCTCGTCCAGCTGGTGCTACACCGTGGGTATCGGCTACTACACGACGCAGGCCCTGCTGCACTCGCTGATCGACCGGACCAGCAAGGGCGGCACCATGCTGCTGAACATCGCCCCCATGGCCGACGGCACCATCCCCTCCGGGCAGCAGACGATCCTGCGCGGGATGGGTGACTGGCTCGGCCGCTTCGGAGAGGCCGTCTACGGGACCCGCAGCTGGGCCAGCTACGGCGAGGGCCCGACCGTGATGGGCGGCGGCTCGTTCAGCGGCCCGAAGGCCGGCACCGCGCGGGACGTACGGTTCACCCGCACCCAGGACGACAAGGTGCTCTACGCCACCGCCCTGGGCTGGCAGGGCGGCACCATGACCATCACGACGCTGAACTCGAACCGGTTCAATATCAGCAGCCTGACGAGCGCGCAGCTGCTGGACAACACGGCGGGCAGCTACATCGGCCTGCCGGCGCCAACCCAGGACGGCTCCGGCCTGCACCTGACCATGCCCTCGTCCAACGCACCGTTCAACGCGCTGGCCTACACGGTCAAGCTCACCTTCTCCGGCCAGATCCCCCCGCTGGGCAGCCCAGGCGGCTCCACCATATGGGTGAAGATCGCCAACGTGACCAGCGGGCTGGCGCTGGACAGCGGTGGCGGCGTCGCTTCCGGCTCCAACCTCAAGCAGTGGAGCTACGACGGGAGCGGCAACCTCCAGTGGCAGCTGGTGGACCTCGGCAACGGCTACCACCGCATCGTCAACCGCACCAACGGCATGGTGGCCGACAGCTGGGGCGACTCGAGCGACGGCGCCCCGGCCCGGCAGGCGCCGTGGAACGGCGGCAACAACCAGCAGTGGTCCCTGGCCGGCAGGGGAAACAACCGCTACCAGATCGTCAACCGCGGCACCGGCACCGCCCTTGACGGCGCCGGCAGCACCACGTCCGGCGCCACCACGGTGATGTGGTCGCCGAACTCCAGCACCAACAACGAGTGGACCATCACCGGCGTGTGACCTCCCCGGGCGGGGGCAGGGGCCTCGGCCCCGCCCTCGCCGCCCCCACCCCGCCCCGGCCGGCCGGTGGCCTGCGAGCCTTGGCCGTCGCCACGACCCTTGGACGCCGCTTCCTGGCACGTCGTCGGCGCCACCGGCCGGCAACCGCAGGTGCCGGGGGGACTGAGCTGCGCCGACAAGGCTGCTGGTCCGTGTGGGAGGCTTTGACTTCGACGTAGGTGAGCGCTGACGATGATGCTGACGCTGAACGGAGTAGCATGTCGCAGACTCGCGAGACCGCGCAGACCGCTGGAGCCCGCCGGGCCCCCACGATGACGGATGTCGCCCAGCGCGCCGGGGTGTCCCACCAGACCGTGTCGCGGGTGCTGAGCAACCATCCCAACGTACGTGACTCGACGCGGGCGGATGTGTTGCAGGCGATCGAGGAACTCGGCTACCGCCGGAATTCCTCAGCCCGGGCCCTGGTGACTCGGCGGACCCTGACGCTTGGCGTCGTGGCGTGCAATCCGACCCTGTTCGGGCCGGCGAGCATGCTGTTCGGGCTGGAGGAGGCCGCGCGCGACGAGGGGTACATGGTCTCCTCGGTCACGCTGCGGCACTACACGGCCAAGGCGCTGTCCGATGCGATCGACCACCTCAGTGACTGGGGGGTGGAGGGCATCGTGGTGATCGTTCCGCACCGTGCCGCGGTCGCGGCGCTCGCCGAGCTGCGGCTGCCCGTCCCGGTCGTGACCGTGGAGGGTGGACACTCGCTGCCGATACCGGGCGTCTCGGTGGACCAGGACCTGGGAGCCCGACTGGCGACCGGCCATCTGCTGAGCGCGGGTCACCGTACGGTGTGGCATGTGGCGGGCCCGTCGGACTGGCTGGAGGCCGAGTCCCGGGTGCGGGGCTGGCGGGAGGCGCTGCAGGAGGCGGGCGCCGAGGTGCCGCCGTCGCTGGTGGGGGACTGGACGCCACTGTCGGGCTACCGGGCGGGTCAGGAGCTGGCCGGGCGGGTGGCTGCGAGCGGGGCACGGCGCCGCTCTCCCGACGTGACCGCCGTCTTCGTGGCCAACGACCCGATGGCACTCGGCGTGCTGCGGGCGTTCCGCGAGGCCGGCCTGTCGGTGCCGGGACAGGTGGCCATCGCGGGCTTCGACGACATTCCCGAAGCGGAGTTCTTCGCGCCGCCGCTGACGACCGTGCGGCAGGACTTCGCGGCGGTCGGCCAGGCCAGCATCCGCTTGCTGATCAACAGGCTCGGGTCCGGCAGCGCATTGCCGAACGGCGAGCGCGTGGTGATTGAGCCGCGGCTGATAGTCCGCAGCAGTAGCACTCCCACCTGAGTACGCACACGCCCGTGCAGGAGTCCCGTCGGCCGGCGATGCGTTTGACCGCAGCGGCCCGGCCGGCGGGGTCCGCGGGCCTCGATCGCCGATTAGCCCATGACCGTTACCCAGGAGGTGCCGTTGCTGGTGGCGTCGCCGTGGAGGCGGTCACGAGCCGTGGTGTCGCCGTACAGGCCCCAGCGGAACCAGTCGAGGAAGGTGTTCTCCGTCTGGGCGTAGTACGGGTATTGCGGAGTCAGGAACGAGCCGTGGTCCGCCCCGTTCTGGGTGAGGAACGCCTTGGGTGCGGGCAGTTCGTTGTATGCGGCACGCGCCGAGTTGATGTCGCAGGTCTGGTCGTTGCTGCCGTGGATGAACAGTACCTTGGCGGCAAGACCTGCCGGGTTGCCCATGTCCACGCAGGCGACCGGGACGGCGGCGACGATGCGGTTGTCCGGCCAGGCGGTGAGCAGGCCGTGGGTGGTCATGCCGCCCATCGAGTGGCCCGACACACCGACGCCCGCCGCGGTGTCGATGTGCCCGGCGAACGGGCTTCCGGAGTTGTTCAGCGCCAACGTCCGGGTGAGGACCTCGGAGACGTCCTTCGACCAGTTGCCGTTGTAGACACTGCCGATGTTGGTGTTGTCGGAGAACGAGGGAGCGGGGCAGATGAAGCCCGCTGAAGCCAGATCGTGGGTCTGCGACGAGTAGCAGTCGGAGTTGCACCCCATCCCGTGGCTCCACTCGGCTATGGGGAAGACGCCGTCGGCGATCGGGGCGTCCGGGATGGGGTTGCCACCCGGGGTGCCGGCGGTCGGGTAGAAGACCTTCGTGAGGATCTGGCGACCGCTGCGCGACCAGTTGAACTGCCGTACGCCGATGGCGAACGGCTGAGTGGGCGCCTGCCGAGGAGAGGCCGTCCGGGGCGTGGGGGTGCCGGCGCTTGCCGTGGTGCCGAGCATGGGTAGGCCCGCGCCGGCCGCGACCGCTGCGCCGAGGCCGACGAAGGTGCGCCTTCGCATCGACATGGTTCACTCCTTGTTCTGAGTGGCTGTAGGTGATGGTGGGGGAGAGGGCTGACGGACGCGCGCCGACTCGATACCGGTGCTCGGCCGCAGCAGGCGGCAGCGCTGACCCGGCAGCTGGGGCGCCGCCGAACCGCCGGGCTACCTGGGCGGTGCCGTGCGGGCGGCGGCGGTGAACTGCCACCAGTTCATGTTGAGCAGATAACCGCTGCCGCCGGTGAACTTCAGGTACAGGTCCTGGGTCCCCGTCGCACCGCTGACCGGGCAGGACACGCTCGTCCAGGCCTGCCAGTCGCCTGTGTTCGGCACGCTGCACCGGCCCACCGTCGTCCCGCCCGCACTGCCCAGGTGCAGTTCTACGCTGCTGCCGCCGACCGTCGAGGCCACCCGAGCGGTGAAGGACGACGCGCCTGCGCCGAAGGCCACGCCCTTGACCTTGATGTAGTCGCCGTTCTCGATGAATCCGACGTCCATTCCTCCCTCGCCGGACGGCTCGGTTTCGACCCCGGACTCCCAGGCGATCGTCTCGGCTTCCTGGCGTGTGTACGGGTTGAGCGTGCCGACCTGGGGCGCACCCGTGGAGGTCATGTTGATCGTCGGGATCGTGCCGTCGGAGTTGTAGGAGAACTTCTCCACGGCGACCGAACGGGTGTAGCCGCTCCCGCCGGGCAAGGCGCCGTTGTGGTAGAAGAAGTACGAACTCCCCTTGAAATCGGTGATGCCGGGGTGGTTGGTGAAGCTGCCGCCCTGCGTGGGCATGACCGTGCCCCGGTAGGTCCACGGTCCGGTCGGGCCGGGCGCCGTGGAGTAGGCGATGAACTCCGAGCAGCACTTGGCCGCGAAGACGATGTAGTACAGGCCGTTGCGCTTGTAGACCCAGGGGCCCTCCTCGAACAGGGTGGGCCGGTTGGCGTCGCCGGTGCGGCTTCCGAACCCGGCGGTGGTGAGCGCTATTTTGCTCGGACTGCCCGAGTACGAGGTCATGTCCGCATTCAGTTTGACGTACCACAGATCGGGATTGCCCCAGTAGAGGTAGGCCTGGCCGTCGTCATCGACGAAGACCGTCGGGTCGATCTGGCCGTTCTCCACCAGCGGGTGGCCGAGAGCGTCATGGAACGGCCCGGTGGGGCTGTCCGACACCGCCACACCGATGGCCATCCGGCCGGTCGCCTTGTCCGTCATCGGCACGTACCAGTAGAACTTGCCGTTGCGGTAGACGGTCTGACCTGCCCAGGCGTTACTGGATGCCCAGCTGAAGGAGGACAGGTTCAGCGGGGAGCCGTGGTCGGTCCAGTTGACCATGTCCTCGGAGGACCACACCCGCCACTCTTTCATCGTGTAGGTGGTGGAGCTGTCCTCGTCGTGGCCGGTGTAGAGGTACACCCGGCCGTCGTACACCAGCGGTGCGGGGTCGGCGGTATAGATGGTCTGCACGATGGGGTTGTCCGCTCTGGCCGTCGCGGGCTGTACGACGGCAGGGACGGCGAAGGCCAGCAGGAGGCCCACCACCCAGGCGACTGCCCGTCTGAGTCTCGTGCTGGTCGAGCGCGCCGGAGCCGTCGAAAATGGTCGAGTCGAGGTCATCATCGCCTCCCAGGGCGCTCGCTGACGTAGGGCGGTTGGCAGCCACGAGGGTGGACACCGCCGCGGTGGGGACAGCGGCGGCGGTCGGCGCGGCGATCAGCATCAGCGCCGGAGACGCGGCGACGACGGACGGGTGAATGCCGCACGCGGGACGCACGGGTCGGCGGGGAAGCGAACGAAGGCTGCACGGCTTTTCCTTCTGAAGGATGGGGCGAAGGCGGGGTGGTTCACGGGCCCACCCGGATAGCGCGCATAGGGTCATGCTCATGACAAATTCGAACAGATCGAGCTGAAGTGCCAAGGTCTCCGGAGAGCGGTCCGGGGGCCTGTGTGCAAGCGCGGAGCCCCTGCACATAGTCGAGATTTCGAACATTGGTCGGACTCTCGGACGGTCAGGATGGCAGAGGCACCCCGAAGCCTGTCAACCCTCTGGGCGATGGTGGTCCAGGTGGGCCATGGCGGCCCGAGCCGCCGCCTCCGGATCGTCGTCCCGCCGGCGCGGCAGATCGCGGCATGCTCCTCCACCGCTTCCGCTCCATGGCCGCCGACCGTCCGCGTACGGTCCGAGCGTGCCGGAATGACGCTGCGGCCGGTGTGCCTGGCGTACCGCAGCGACGAGGCACGGATCGTGTGAGGCGGTGGCGGTGCCGACGTGGAAGTCGTCGGTCAGCGGGCTTCACCCTTCTCCGCCACCACATCCTTCTCGGATAGCGGTACGCCCCACCGAATGGGAGACAGGGCCGTTGAATTGCCACACCCCTGCGCCAACCCGCCGGCGCGTGGCCGGGGCCGGACAGGACCCGGCCAAGCGCCGGCGGTACCGGGGAAACCTCCTGAGCCGCGCGATGGATGCCTGATCCGGCGGCTCGGGCGCGTCAGGCGGAGGGTGCCGGTGCGTAGTGGAACCAGTCGAATGTGACGGTGCCGTCGGTCGCGTACATGCCGATGACGCGTCCGGTGAAGCCGGTGGCGACTTCGGTGGACAGGGGTCGTTTTCAAGTGAAGGGCCGCTTCATGGTACCCCTTGACAGCCTTCAACTGGACGCACACCATACCGAAAGCGCGCTCCCAGGGTTTCGCCTGTGTTTGGGAGCGCTCCCAAAGATCACTTCCCGGCAGCCGCTGACGCGACTCGCACCCGAGTGCCGCAGTCGGCGCCGTCGCATCCCCGCGTCGCGGGCTATGGACGAAAGCCGCGCGGCGCTCCATCCCCATGAACGAGGTGCATTCATGCGCAAACTCATACGCGGGGCAGTGGCAGCGTGCCTTGCTCTGCCACTGTTCCTGGCCTCGTCACCGTCCGCGCAGGCGGCACCCAACCCGCTCGCCATGACCAGCGGCTTCTATGTCGACCCGAATTCCAGCCCTGCGGCATGGGCGGCCGCCAATCCCGGCGACGGACGCGCCTCCGCGATCCGCAACTCCATCGCCAACGTCCCCGTGGCCCGCTGGTTCGGCTCCTGGAGCGGTGATATCGGCTCCGCCACGGGCTCCTTCGCCGGTGCGGCCGCGTCCGCCAACAAGCTGCCGATCCTCGTCGCCTACAACATGTACGGCCGCGACGCCTGTGGCGGGCAGTCCTCGGGCGGAGCCGCGTCACCGTCCGAGTACGCCAGTTGGATCAGTGCCTTCGCCGGCGGCATCGGCAGCCGTCCGGCCGTCGTCATCCTCGAACCCGATTCCCTGGGCGACTACAGCTGCATGAGCCAGGACAAGATCAACGAGCGCCAGAACATGATCATCAACGCCCTCTCGCAGTTCCGGTCCAAGGCGCCGAACGCCTGGGTCTACCTCGACGCGGGCAACCCCGGCTGGGTCGACGCCTCGACCATGGCAGAACACCTCAACGCCGCCGGCCTCCGAAATGCGAGGGGCTTCGCCCTCAACGTCTCGAACTACTTCCCCACCTCCCAGAACTCGTCCTACGCCGGCAGTGTCAATCAGGTTCTGAGCCAGCGTCACGGCTACAGCAAGCCGTTCGTCGTGGACACCAGCCGCAATGGCAACGGCTCCAACGGCGAGTGGTGCAACCCTGCGGGTCGCAAGATCGGCACCCCCACCCAGGAGGGGGGTGACGGTGCCGAGATGCTCCTGTGGATCAAGACCCCTGGTGAGTCCGACGGTGACTGCGGCGTCGGATCGGGCTCCTCGGCGGGGCAGTTCCTGCCGGAGGTCGCCTACAAGATGATCTACGGCTACTGACCTCTTCTGGCCAGCCGCCCCGGCGCCGGAGCACCCCGCCGGCGTCGAGGCCGGTCGCACTCCGCCGTCGCGCCTCGTGTCCGTACCGGCGCCTGACCGGGCTGGAGGACCGTCGAGCAAGCACATGGCCGCGTCGGGACCGAGAAGGGCCGGGTGGGTGGGGGGCTGCCGCCCGTGTTCGGCCCGGCCTGGCTCCTCGTTTACCGCCGCGTTGCCAGGTGGAGCCGGGAGCGCGTGTGGGCCCGGCTGCACCGGGTCATCCTCGATGAGCTCGGCACCCACGGACACTCCGCACAACGCCTCTGACCAGGTCAGATGGCGCGATGGTGGTGGAGTACTTGTCGGGGGCGCGCACGACACCGAGGATTCCGGTGGCCGCCGATCAGCCCTCCTCGGGAGTCTGTGACACAACGGTCGACTTCCGATCCTGGTGGGGCCCCATACCGCGCCTAGCGTGCCGGGGCCGGTCCCGCTCTCCCCCATGGGACCGCGAGGGAGCGACATGAAGACGGAACAGCGGCGGCGGGTGGCGGCACTGGTGGTGGCGTCCGTGGCGGTGGTCGGGTTGTCGGGGCTGCCGGCGCAGGCGGCGCAGGCGGCGGCGCGGACGGTGCTGCCGGGTGGTGCGGTGGCCGTGCAGGGTGCGGACCGCGGGCCGACGGGTCCGGCGGATCGGGTCACCGCGCAGGTGTATCTGGCGGGTGACCGCGCGGGGTTGGCGGCGTACGCGCGCGAGGTGTCCGATCCGCGCGACCCCCGTTACGCGCACTACCTGAGCCCCGCGCGGACCCGCGCCCGGTTCGGTCCCACCGGGGCGCAGACCCGGAGGGTCGAGGCGTGGCTGCGGTCGGCCGGGCTGACGGTCACCGGGGTCACGCACCACGCGGTGCTGGTCAGCGGCACGGCGTCCGCCGTGCAGGGGGCGTTCGGGACGCGGCTGGAGGACTACCGGTTCGGCGGCACCGTGGGCCACGCGCCACTCGGCGACATCAGCGTGCCCGCCGCCGTCGCCCCCGACGTGCTCGCCGTCACGGGTCTGAACACCGTGGAAACCCGGACCGGCCGCATGGCCGCCGGATCGAAGAGCACCGCCGCCGCGCCCCCGGACGGCGCCGCGGACGATGGGGCACCGAAGGCCACCGGGACGCCGAAGACCGCCACCGGAACGCCGAAGACCTCCGCTGGGACGCCGAAGACCTCCGCCGGGACGCCGACGGCTGGCGCTGGGACGCCGGCGGCCGGCGTCGACGGCGCCGCTCCGCCGTCGGATCCCTGCCCCGCGTACTACGGCGCGGCGAGCGCCGCCGGGCTGCCGGAGGCGTTCGGCAGCTCCCCGCTGTGGGCGCCCTGCGGCTACACCCCCGCCCAACTGCGCGACGCCTACGGGGTGTCAGGGACCGGCCTGACCGGCGCGGGCACCACCGTCGCGGTCGTCATGAACCACGACGACACCACCGCGCAGTCCGATGCCGCCCGTTACGCGGCCGAGCAGGGCGAAGCCCCGTACGCGCCGGGCCAGTTCACCACCCACGTCCAGGCCGGGGCGGTATCCGGAACCGGGGACGAGGAGAGCGCCATGGACATCGAGGCCGTCCACGCCATGGCGCCGAACGCGAAGATCGTCTACGTGGTCGGCGCGGCCGGCACCGCCGGCGGCGACCCGTACCTCAACGCCGTCACCGACGTGGTCGACGACCACCTCGCCGACGTGGTCTCCGACTCCTGGGGCGACGGCCTGCTGCCCGGCCTCGACGGCGAGACGACGGACCCCGCCCTCATCGCCGCCTACGAGCAGCTGTTCCAGCAGGCCGCCGTCGAGGGCATCACGTTCAACTTCGCCTCCGGGGACGGCGGCGCGCTGAACCAGGCCGCCACCGGCGCGGCGATCCCCACCGCCGCCCGGCTGGCCGACGACACGCCGGCGCCCGGTCAGATCCAGTACCCCGCCGTCAGCCCGTGGGTCACCGCGGTCGGCGGCACGAGCCTCGCCATCGGCCGCAACGACACGTACCTGTGGGAGACGAGCTGGGAGACGGACGCGGCGTCGCTGTCCGACGACGGGTCCCAGTGGGAGCCCGCGCTGCCGGGGACGTTCCAGGAGGGCTCGGGGGGCGGCACGAGCACGCTGTTCGCCCAGCCGTCCTACCAGCGCTCCGCCGTCCCCGCGGCGCTGTCCACCCCGGCCGGGGCCACCGCGCCGATGCGCACGGTGCCGGACGTGGCCGACTTCGCCGACGGGACCATCGGGATGCGGATCGGCTACACCGACCACGACGGCACCACCTGGGCACACGACAACTACGGCGGTACGAGCCTGTCCACGCCGCTGTTCTCCGGACTCGACGCGCTCATCGTCCAGGCCCGGCACGGCGTCCCGCTCGGCTTCGCGAACCCGGCGTACTACGCCCACGCCGCCGACTTCCGCGACATCACCGACACCCCGGCCGGCCTGACCGGCACACCGGCCCTGGCCTGGAGCAAGCCGAACTACGTCAACGACCAGATCTCCGTCCTGGGCCGCTCCCAGGACAGCGGCCTCCACTGCGGCCCCGGCTACGACACCACCACCGGCCTCGGCTCGCCGACCCAGGCCCTGATCGACTCGTTCCGCGCCACGAGCACCACCGCGGCCCGGCACCCGTAGCCCTCACCGCCGCCCCCGGGTCCTCCCTGGGGGCGGCGGGCCCGGGCCCGGGCGGACACGGTCGGTGACTTCGGCGAGAAGCTCACAGCCATACCCGGACCCCCGGCCCGCCGATCTTACGAAGGACCAGCTGGCGGGAGGACCAGGGGCGGAACAGATTCTACGCGGGTGTCGATCCAGTAAAGGCGCGCACGGCGCCCGCGAACGCCTCGGGCTCTTCGAGGTGGCCCAGGTGCCCGCTGTCCTCCAGCACGACCAGTCGGGACTGGGGGATCAGGGCGTGGAGTTCCTGTGCCCATCGCGGTCCGCAGATCACGTCGTATCGGCCGACCACGATCAGCGTGGGCACGGTGAGCGTCGGGAGAGCCGCCCGGTCGTCGATGATCTCGGGTTCCCCGTTCTCGTCGAGGGACGAGATATAGGTGCAGGTGATCGTCTGGCGCAGCCCCCGGAACGCGTCCTCGCGGTCCCAGTAGCGCGCGAGGTAGATCGGCAGCAGGCCGCGCAGTGCGGCGGTGATCTTCTCGTCGTCGGTGATGGCCCCGACGCTCTGGAGCGCGGCGAGCGCCGCCGGGAGTTCCGGTCGGCCCTCGTTGCGGTGGACGAACTCCTCGACCCTGGTGGCGGCCTCGGCCATGTGCTCGGAGCCCGTCACCGGAGCACTCTCGTACAGCACCAGCCCGCGGATCCGGTCCGGGTGGCGCAGCGCGACGTACTGGGCCACGAAACCGCCGTGCGAGTGCCCCAGGAGGAACACGCGGGGCAGCGACAGCCGGTCGAGCAGGCCTGTCAAGCCCTGTGTGTAGCGCTCGCGGGTGTAGCCGTCGGGGTGCGACGGCAGGCGCTGCGATCCGCCGGTGCCCAGCGGCTCGACGTACACCATGGTCAGGAACTCTTCCAGGGCCGGTGCCCGAAGGGACTCCCAGATCACGCCCGGCCCGCCGGGCAGGGCCAGGCAGACCGGGCCCGAGCCGTGGACGTGGTACCGCTGGTTCAGGCCGTCCACCGTGACATCGTGGGCTCCAGGGGACAGGAGGTCGGCCGTTTCGTTCTGCATCAGTTCTCCGTGTGGGTAGTGCTTGGAACACCCACAAGACGCAGCGCATCCCGAAAAGTTCGATCACCTAGAAGTGATACACATCACACATTTGCGGGTGGTGTCCCGACGTCCTGGACACCCGCTGCGTGGAAGAGCCGCAGTTCGTGCATCCTGCCGTCCTTCATGGTCATCAGCCAGGCGACGGCCGGCGGGCAGTGGTCCGGCGCGTCCGGCGGATTGACCATGTCCATTTCCCAGATGGTCGTGTCCCGGCTGGTGACGGCGCTCACGAAGCGTTGCCGCACCCCTGCTTCGAGATCGCCGGCCATGCCGCGGACCAGGAAGTCCCGATCGCCCACCCGCTGCCGTCCCGCGTAGTAGGCGGCATCCGGCGCCCAGCGTTCGGCCGTCAGCTCCGCAAAGCGGCCCTGCTCGGCCGCGGCCAGCGTCTCCTCGGCGTCCCGGGCGCTTCCCCGGGACGCCGCGAGGGCGTCGGCGTGCACCGAGTCCGCAGTCACGGCCATCGCCTCGACGAGCTTCTTCCTGGCCTCGCCGAGCCTGCTGCGCACCGTGCCGACAGGTACTCCGCACAGGGCGGCCATCTGGTCGTAGGAAGGGGTGCGCGGGCTGAAGTGCCGCAGCATCAGGGTCATGCGCAGCGTGGGAGACAGTTCGTCGATCGCCTGCCAGATCCAGTCGCGCACGGCATGCCGGTCGATGACCTTCTCGGGGTCGGTCTCCGCGGCGAGCAGGGACAGGTCCGGGAGTGGCGTAGTGGGGGGCGTCGAGCGCAGTCGGGAGCGGCAGACGTTGCGCACGATCATGCGCAGCCACGCGCTCACGGATTCCGGTTGCCGCACGTCGCCGATGTGCCGCAAGGCGATCAGCGACGCGTCCTGCACGGCATCCTCCACGTCGGGTTGGTGGCCCAGCACGCTCAGCGCCACGGCCCGCATACCGGCCCGGTGCCGTTCGAGCAGCGCGCCGACCGCGGCCACGTCACCGTCGCGCGCGCTGCGCAGCAGTTCCGCGTCGGACGGATTGTCGTACAGGGCACTTCCCACGCGCTCCAGGGTACGCACAGCGGGCGCGCGGTGGGGTTTCCAGGGGGCGTACCCGCTCAGAGGTGTGTGGCCGGCACAGTCGCCGTATCGCTGAGAAACCGGGTCTGCGGCTCAGTGACGACAAACGCACTCGGCATCGCGACGTTTCCGTCGCGTAGCGCCCCCCGGGGCAACGTAGCGCCCCCCGGGGGCAATGTAGCGCCCCCCGGGGGGCAGGTCGGGGAGTGGGAAAGGACAGCGGCCCAGCATGTTGAGGTGGCGGCGCACGAATGGGAGCGGCGGGTGACGTCCTCACCTGTGCCGGCACTCTCGCCTGCCGCCTACGACGCTGCCTACGATGCCGCTGAGGACGCCTTACGACGCCGCTGAGGACGTCTTACGACGCCGCCTTCGCGACCGGCGCGGTCGCCGGTCGGCGGCGGATCCGCCATGTCTCTCGGCTCGTCGGTCCGACCTCGGTGTGTTGAGCCCGGCTGAGTGGGACGTGCGCCCGGGGTGGGGTCCGCTGTCAGCGGCCGGGCGTCTCGGCGGCCGCCGTCGAGCAGTCGAGGATCCGGCCGTCGGCCGTGCCGGCCAGCAGCCGTCCCGGCAGGGTCGACGAGAGGGAGAGCGGCACGACCGGATGCCCGTGGACGGTGAGCCGCCGTTGCCAGCGCGGGGCGCCGGTCCCGGCGTCGAGGGCCACGACATCGCCGGAGACGAGGGCCGCGTACACGGTGCCCCCCTCGCTGTCCGACTCCACCGCGGTCACCGGGTGCTCGACGGGGGCCACCCAGCTCGGGGCGCCGTCGGGCAACCGCCTGCGGGCGAGGAACGCGCGCGGCGCGGTGTCCCGCAGCATCACCGCGTGCACCAGGGCCGAACCGGTCGCGTCGGTCAGTTCCAGAGCGGGGCCGCTGTAGACGTGGGTGCCCTTCGTGCTGTCCCGTGCGAGGGTGTCCCAGGCGAGGGGGAACAGGAGGCGCACCGCTGGCGTGTGACCGTCGGCACCGGACTCGACGGCGGCGATCCACGGCTCCGGGTGGTGCCATTCACCCTCGCCATGCATCACGTAGAACGTGGTGGCGTGCCGGACGGGGAGGTCCAGGCTGTAGGGCGAGAAGCCGCTCAGCTCCACCCGGCCCGCCTCCCGCGAGCCGGGGCCGGGGGAGAAGAGCACCATCTGCGAAGAGGCCCGCCCGCCGCGGGCGTCGCGCAGCGCCGGCGAACCGTCGGAGCGTGTCGCCAGTACGGCCGGGAACCCGACGTCGAGGCGCTCCAGCGGCCGCCCGTCCTGCACCGAGTACCGCACCACCCCTTCGCGCGGGGCGGCGCCCTCCAGGCCCGGCCGGTCGCGGCGCACCGACTCGGTGACCCACGCCCATCCCCCGCCGGGGCCCACTTCGATCCGCTGTCCGCCGACCGCGCCGGCGTCCGGGACGGCCCACGCGCGCTCCCCGGACTCCCGCCACAGTTCGAGCCGTATGCCGTCGAGCGCGGCCAGCACCCCGCCGTCGCGCAGCTGTTCCACCGCCCCCACCGACCGGCGCGGCGACCACACGGCGCCGGCCCGTGCGCACAGCCGCGCCACTCCCCGGGCCGCGGCCTCCTCGCTGCCGTGCCAGGCGTTCTCGCGCAACGGACCGTCCAGTTCCCGGCTGGATATCGTGCCTTCCCCGACGGCCGACCAGTCGTCCCGCTCGACCACGGCGTCATAGCCGAGGGTGAAGGCCTCCCGGTGGAGTTCAAAGTCGCTCCACGGCGCCAGTGCGAGGTCGAGGACCCGCCCGTCGCGCCACGTGCGCCACGTGACCTTTCGCACCTCACACCCGTTCGCGAGGGCGGAGACGACCGTGCCGGAGTCGAGGTCGAGCAGGAGCAGCTCCCCGCGGAAGAACATCCCGCCGTCATAGCTCCCGGTGCCGATGGCAAGGAGAGGGAGACGAGGGTGGAACGCCATCGAGTTGACGCGCCAGCGGGACGGCACGACGTGCAGGCACCGCAGGTCGTCGCGCCGGTAGACCCCGATCCGGAACGCGCTCCAGCCGTGCTCGGTGGCGGCCGCGCCGCCCGAGCAGGGCCCTCCGACGGTGCCGCCCACCGCGAACAGCCGGTCGGACGTGGCGACCGTCCGGGGGATTCCTGCCTCGGCGCACGGTCCATCGCCCAGCACGCGCCGGACGGTCAAGGGCTCGGAGGACGTATGAGGGGGCACGCGGCAACCTCCTCTACCGCACACCGGCGGGCACGCCGGGAGTGGCCCTGCGTATCCACCCGGGGAACACGCGCAGCGCCCGGTGGTCGACGCTGACGGCGTGGGAGAGGAAGACACCGTCGCGTCCGCCGACGCGGTCGTGGAGCTCGGCGAGTTCGACGCAGTTGTCGTCCTCACCACCGCCCGAGCGGCGCCACGCCACGTCTTTCACTCATGCCTCTCACAGGTCGCGGGGGACGGAACACATCAGTGCCCACAGTGCCCGCGAGGGGTCCGAAGGCAGAGTAGAGCGTGCCGATGGACGATACCGGCCGATGCTACTCCCCGAGGTCCACGGCGAGAGCCCGTCATCCGGGAGTACCTGATCATTCCACGCGAGCAGCAGATCGGGATCCCAGTGTCTGGACGCACTGCCCATCACCTGATGCCACGGTGAGCGAGACGTTGCCGGGTCACCGTGGTTGCGGGACGCCCCGGCATCCCGTGCGTGCCTGTGGTTCAGATTTTACCGCTGCGTAAGAACCAAACGGTGTACGGTTGTGGCGGAACGTTCGATGGACGCTCAGTCGTCCTCAACTTGGAATGGATTCATGACATGGTGAGCAAGATTGCCATCCTGGCTTCAGGGGTTTCACTGGCCACCGCCCTCCTGGTTCCCGTTACCGCTTCAGCGGTGTCGGCTCACGAGGCCGGCTTGACGGACGCGCGGAAGGCTGCTCTGGTAACGGATTTCGGGACGGCCCTCAAGGGGTTGGATCGCGACGCCATGGCTCAGGTGGTGACCAGGAACGTGGTATGGACATTTCCCGGGTCCAGCCCCGAGTCGGGCCGGGCTCGTGGCGTGGACCAAATAATAAAGCGGGGCCAGATCCAGCATGACTTCGGCCTGACGATCCAGCCTGAGCACACGGCATTCAGTACGCATGACCTGCTGGCCGAGTTCCACACGCACGCCGAACACAACGGCAAGACGCTCGACGAGTTCGTGATAGATGATTTCAAGTTCCGTGATGGTAAAATCGCCAGTATTGACAGTGGTGTCTCCGACATCGCTGCTGTCAACAGCTTTTTCTCCTAGTCCGACGTGCATGATCGGGCTGGATCGACCGACGTGCATGGTGTCGGCGGCGGGATGTGCTCCTCGCGTAGTTGAGTAATCAATGCCCGATCTGCGCTTGCCGGACGACGGCACGCTGCCCGCCGGGCTGCGGGCAACGCCCCCACCACGGCACGTTGCAGCCTCCCCTCCCGGGTGCACGAGGAACCGCCAGGTCGAGGAGGAGTACCGGCTCCTTCGCCCGGCGACGGGCCCCGGGTGGGCGACGCCGTGGCCGCCCGGCAGGTGGACAGTCCGATGTACCGGGCAGGCGCCCGGATCGGTGTCGGACCGGGCCGGGCGGCGCGTGGCCGCGCTCACCGCCCGGCCCGGAGTCTTCAGGGCCCCGCCACGGGGGCGGGATGCTGGTGTTCGCAGGAGTCGTTGACGCCGTGGCTGTTCCAGACGGGGAACGGGTCTTGGGACGGCAGGCTCTCGCCGAACGCCATGAGGCAGTCGGTCAGGGACGCGTGCAGCGCGTCCGCATGCAGCTGGGTGCCGATGAAGACCAGTTCCTGACCGCCGGGACTTCCGGCGTCCTTGGCGGCGGAGGGCTCGAAGCGGGCCACGGAGCCGGCCTGCGACCACAGGCCCGTCATGTGCGGGCGGCTGGCGAGGGTGAAGAAACCCTTCGACCGGAGGATGTGCCCGTAGGCGCCGCCGTCGAGTTCCTCGGTGACGAATGACCACAGCCGCCCGGGGTGGAAGGGCACGTCGGAGCGGAAGACCGTGGAGGAGATGCCGTACTCCTCCGTCTCGGGCACATGGTCGCCGTTCAACTCCATGACCCAGCCGGGTGCTTGCGAGGCTCGCTCCAGGTCGAAGAGCCGGGTGCCAAGGACGTCACCGGACGGCACGCGGCCGTGCACGGCGGGGACGATCCGCGCTGCCGGGTTGAGGCGGGAGAGGGTCGCCCGCAGCCGGGCGGCGGACTCGGCGTCGACGAGGTCGAGCTTGTTGATGACGATGACGTCGGCGAACTCGATCTGGTCCATGAGCAGGTCGCTGACGGTGCGTTCGTCCTCCTCGTACTGGTCCAGGCCGCGGTCGGCGAGTTCGTCGCCGCTTGCCAGCTCGGACAGGAAGTTGGCGGCGTCGACCACCGTGACCATCGTGTCCAGCCGGGCGACGTTGCCGAGTGTGGCGCCGTCGTCCCGGGCGAAGGCGAAGGTGGCCGCCACCGGCATGGGTTCGGAAATGCCGGACGACTCGATGAGGAGGTAGTCGAACCGCCCCTCGCGGGCCAGGGCGTAGACCTCCTCCAGCAGGTCGTCGCGCAGGGTGCAGCAGATGCACCCGTTGGTCATCTCGACCAGGCGCTCCTCGGTGCGCGAGAGGGCGGCCTCACCGCCGCGGACGAGGGCGGCGTCGATGTTGACCTCGCTCATGTCGTTGACGATGACGGCGACGCGCAGACCGTCGCGACTGCCGAGGACGTGGTTGAGCAGCGTGGTCTTGCCCGCCCCGAGAAACCCGGACAGGACGGTGACGGGCAGCCGGTCGGGTGTGTCGTGCGGCATCGGTGGTCAGCCTTCGGGGAGCAGCAGCCCGCGCTCGTAGGCCTTCACCAGCCGCTGGGGCACCAGGTAGGAGACGCCGTCCACGGTGACCGGCACAAGCTGCGGCGTCGTCGCCTTCCACTGCGCGCGGCGGTGGCGGGTGTTGCTGCGGGACATCTTGCGCTTGGGCACAGCCATGGGGACCTCCGGGATGAACGGGCGGAGCAGAACGCTACATGAAAATGGATCCCATTACTAATAGGTCGAAGACCAGATCAGAGCGCGTTGCCCGGGCATGGCCATGACTGGCTTGCTGCCGGCCCGCGGACTGCGCCGTGAGGTCGGCCGACGAGCCGGTGCGCTCCCGCCGACACCCTGGTCGACCGGGCCGGGAGACGCTCGCTGTGGCCCTCGGGGCACCGTTCGGCCGTCAGAGCCTCCGGAAGCGCTGGTGGGACCGGTGCGCACGCTCGTAGACTGCGAGGCGCAGAGGGCCTGGGGGACCGACGCGGCGAGTGAGGTACAGGCAACACGTGGACGAGGACACGTACGGGACCGAGCGCAGCAGCGTGGACGGCGGCGGCAGCTCGGTGGGGACGCCGCGTCGGAAGCGGGGCGCTTCCATGGCCGACGTGGCCCGCCTGGCCGGCGTTTCCTCGCAGACGGTTTCCCGCGTGTCGAACGGATTCCCGGGCGTCGTCGAGTCGACCCGTCAACAGGTGCTCGACGCCATGAAGGAGCTCGACTACCGCCCCAACAGCGCCGCCAGGGCGCTCAAGCGAGGCGAGTTCCGCACCATCGGCATCATCCTGTTCAACCTCTCGACCACGGGCAACGTCCGAACCCTGGAGGCCATCGCGACATCGGCGGCCCACGAGGGATACGCCACCGTCCTGATTCCGGTCACCGTTCCGACCCAGGACAGCGTGCGAGGTGCCTTCACCCGGCTGGGCGAGCTGGCCGTCGACGGGGTGATCGTCCTCATGGAGGAGCACCTGCTGGACTCGGTGACGGTGTCCCTGCCGCCACGGACGCACGTGGTCGTCGCCGACTCCAACGCAGGTGACCGCTACTGCGTGGTGGACACCGACCAGGTCGGCGGGACGAAGGCGGCCATGCGGCACCTGCTCGGGCTGGGCCACGAGACGGTCCACCACGTGGCCGGGCCCGAGGGCTCCTTCTCGGCGCAGCACCGTGAGAGCGCCTGGCGTGCGGCCCTGGAGGAGAACGGCCGACCGGTGCCGGCTCCGCTGCGTGGCGACTGGTCGGCCGACTCGGGGTACCTGGCAGGCAGGGCCCTCGCGGCGGATCCCGCATGCACCGCCGTGTTCGCCGCCAACGACCAGATGGCCCTCGGCATCCTGCGCGCGGTGCACGAGGCCGGCCGTGGCGTGCCGGACGACATCAGCGTGGTCGGCTTCGACGGCCTTCCGGAGGCCGCGACCTTCATTCCGCCGCTCACGACGGTCCACCAGGACTTCGCCGAGGTCGGTCGGCGCTGTGTGGACGGCGTCCTGCGCCAGATACGCAGCGACGAGGCCGAAGTGGGCACCACCCTCGTCCCGACCCGGCTGGTCGTCCGGTCCAGTACCTCGACGCCTCGACACTGAGCCGCCCCTGGGCGAGCGCCTCGGGCGGTCCGCGGAAGGGCGTCCGATGGCCCGCATGACCGGGAGTACGACGGGGAGTCGGCGGGCAGCGGCTCGGGGTCGGTGACGTCCAGGACGGCGTGCAGCCCGGCGGTACAGGCTGCCTCCAGCGCGGTGGTGTCGACCAGGGACCCGCGGGCGGTGTTGATGAGCACGGCGTCCTTCGGCAGAGCGGCGAGTTCCGCGGCGCCGGTCATGTGCCGGGTCCCGGGCAGTGCGGGCGCGTGGAGGCTGAGCACGTCGGCGCGTGGCAGGGCAGCGGCGAGGGTGACCGGCTCACCGCCCGCGGCGACGCCCGCGGCCGGGTCGGCCACCGGGTCGACGACCAGCACCCGCAGCACCCGGCTGCCGATCCGGGAGAAGCCGACCACGACCACCGTGCGATCGACGCGCCGGACAGTTCGCCGCGGCCCTCGACGTAGCTCCAGTCCTCGCGGAACGTACGGGCGTCGGCGGCGACGAACGGGACCTTCTTGAACGCCCCCAGCACGGCGGCGAGGGTGAAGTGCACGACGGGTTCGGCGTTGGCGTCGGCGGCGGTGGTCACCAGGATGCCCCGGTCGAAGACGGCGTTGGTGACGTGTCCCCGTACCGAGCCGGCCGCGTGGAGCACGGCCCGCAGCCCGGGGGCGGCTTCGAGGACGTCCGCTCCGAGCCGGGGACAGCCCCACGAGGTGATCAGCACCTCCGTCCCGGCCAACCGGTGCCGGGTCTCCGCCGAGGCCAGTTCGTGGACGGCCACCGGGTCGCCGAGCGTCGCGGTGCGCGCGAGCCGGGTCATCTCCTCGGTGCCGAACTGCATGCCGAGTGCCCTGCGATCCATCACCAGCAGCGTCCGCGGGCGCCGGTTTCTGCCGGTGTGCCGGGCCCCGTCGGGGGCGGCGGCCGGATCCTGTGCGGCGGAGGTGTCGGTCACTTGACGCTCCCCGCGGCCAGTCCGCTGCGCCACTGGCGCTGCAGGAGGAGGAAGGCGGTGACGAGGGGAACGACGGCGAGCAGCGACCCGGTGATCACCAGCGGGTTGTACTGGGGGAACTGGGTGACGCGGGTGCTCCACTGGAAGATGCCGAGGTTCATCGGGAACAGCTTCGGGTCGGTGAGCATCACCAGCGGTAGGAAGAAGTTGTTCCAGACGGCCACGACCTGGAACAGGACGATGGTGATCAGGCCGTTGCGCATCATCGGCAGGCCCACGGTGAAGAAGCCGCGCAGCTCCCCGGCACCGTCCACGCGGGCGGCCTGAAGGACCTCGTCGGGCACCGAGGCGTCCGCGAAGGCGCGGGCCAGGTACACCCCGAAGGGGTTGGTGAGCATCGGCAGGAACACGGCCCAGAAGGTGTCCACCAGGCGCAGGTGCGAGGCCAGCAGGTACAGCGGCAGGGCCAGCGCGGTGGTCGGCACCAGGACGCCGGCGAGGGTGACGGCGAACAGGGCGCGGCGGCCGGGGAACTCCAGCTTGGCGACGGCGTAGCCGCAGGCCGTACAGATCAGCGCGCCGAGGGCGGCGCCGACCACCGCGTACAGCACGGAGTTGCGTATCCAGTACAGGAAGATGCCGTCCTGCTCGGCGAAGAGGCCACGGAGGTTGTCGCCGAGGCCGAAGGAGCCCAAGTGGAAGGCGCCGGTGGTGGAGAAGTCGCCGACGCTCTTGGTCGAGGAGGTCACCAGCCAGACCAGCGACAGGACGGTGTAGCGCGCGCCGATCAGCAGGACGACGTGGACACCGGCGCGCGAGGTCCCCACCGAGCCGGTGGCGGGCCTGGGCACGGGGACGGCGGCGGTGGTGCGGGGTGTGGTGGCGCTCATCGTGCCGACCTCCTTGCGGACAGGCGCATGATGAGCGCGGAGAGCAGGGCGGACACCAGCGCCGGCAGGACCGAGGCCGCGGCGGCGTGACCGTAGGAGTTCTCGACGAAAGCGGCGTCGTGGACGTACAGGCTCGGGGTCCAGTCGCTGGTGACCGAGCCGGTGAAGCCGTGCAGCACCAGCGGCTCGGTGAACAGCTGGAGAGAGCCGATGAGGGTGAAGACCAGCGCCACGAACAGGGTGGGCCGGATGACCGGCACCTTGATCCGCAGCGCGGTGCGCAGCGGGCCCGCGCCGTCCACACGGGCGGCCTCCAGGAGATCACGGGGCACGGAGCGCAGCGCCGTCAGAAAGACGATCATGTTGTAGCCGCACCACTGCCAGTCGGCCATGTTGGCCACGGAGGCCAGCACGCCGTTGCCGCCCAGCGGATCGAACGGGAGCAGGTCGCTGACCGGGCCGATGGTGGGACTGTAGAGGTAGGCCCAGATCAGTCCGGCGATCACCCCGGGAACCGCGTACGGCAGGAACACCGCGAGCGTCCACAGGCCGCGCAGGCGCACCACCGCGGAGTCCAGCAGCAGCGCCAGGACAGCGCGCCGCCGAGCATCACGGGAATGTGGATGAGGGAGAACAGCGCCACGTTGCCGACTCCGGCGAGGAAGTCCCCGCCCCCGAGGACGTCGGCGTAGTTGCCCAGCCACACGAACACCTGGTGCGGCTCGCCGACCTCGCCCAAGACCGCCCCGTCCACCGCGTGGAGCTCTGGCCCAACCTCGTGGTGCGCGAGTCCTGCGGAAGCCGGGAGACCGTCGGCGCACCCCACGGCGAGTCCCCACTGGACACCCCGTGAGGGTTCTCGCTGGACACCCGTGAGGGCCCCCGCCTGGACACCCCGTGAGGGTCCCCGCAGCGGGGGGCCGCCAAGGAGGCCCGCCGCCTCTCGCCGGCGTCCGGGCGGGAGGAGCGAGGGCACCCTTGCGTGCGGTAACTCGCCCACGCGCCGCCGGCGCAGGCCAGCAGCTGGGCCACGAGTCACCGCCGCTCCCGGGTCGCCGGGTCGCCCGGTCCCGTCATGCACGGCCGCTCCGGCGCCCGCCCCGGCGGTTACCCCATGACGCCTGTCTCCGCGTCCACGGTCCACGCATCACGGCATGCGATCGAGGCGGTGGTTCCGCCAACGGTGAGTGGCTCCCAGATGTACCGCGAGTCGCTGAGGTTGCCGGAGTTCCACCGATCGCCCATGAAGAGGTAGCTGGTCGTGCTGGAGCCAGCGATCGGCTGAATCGACGTCGTCTGCGAGTTGCACGTGTTGGTGCCGGACGGCGCGAAGCTGCGCCAGGACGACCAGGTGCCCGTGATCGAGCTCGTGGTCGCGTACTGGTTGTCGTTGGTCGACCACCCGGTCAGGTGGGTCCGAAGAGGTAGTAGGTGCCGCCGATCTTGGCCATGGCCGGTGCCTCGTACTGGGGCAGGGTCTTGACCAGGGACTCCACGCTGAGGAAGTCCGACGAGAGCCGGTAGATCTGTAGCTTGGCGTTGGTCCGGTCCTCGCTCATGAAGTAGCCGGTGCCGCCGTCGACGAACAAGTTGTCGTCCAGGCTGTCGTGACCGAGGGGCTTGAAACTGCCGCGGTAGCTGTAGGCGCCGCACACGCTGCTGCTCGTGGCGACGCCCGCCCTCCGCTCCGAGTAGTTGCTGCTGTCGATGTGCATATACATGACATATTGCTTCGTGGAACTGTTGTAGATGACGTGTGGCCGCTCCACGACCCGGTTCGGCCCGAGGTCACCACTGGACTGCCGCGTCAGGACGTTGCGGACGAACGTCCAGTTCTCGAGGTCGGTCGAGGAGTAGCACCTGATGTTCTGGAAGGGGGAGCCGTTGGTCTTGTCCTCGCCCAGCCAGTAGTAGGTGCTGCCGACTTCGATGAGACCCCCGCCGTGGGCTTGGCACCTGCCAAGAGGGCGCCACAATTTCAACTCAACACGAACACAAACGTTCAGAAGCGATCATTCTCTATGTCGAGTAGATGGCGATTGGCTACGAAAAGGGCCGGACCTGAGTGCGTGGCAGAGGCTCGCCTGCGCACCGTGCTTCCATCCGGCAGGGGGCCGGCGCGCGACCTGCCGAAGACGCGCCGGGGTGTCCGTCGCGCCGCGCCGTGCTCGACGGATGATCGGGCCCGGGCGGAGTCGCGGTTGGTGCCGCTGTGGAGCAACGACCGGGGGAGGGCCGGGGTGGCGCTCTCGCGCGGTCGCGTGTTTTCGTAAACATTGCCCGTGTCGAACGTCTTGACGGGGCCCCCGACCAACCCTCTAACGTAACCGTTGCGTTAATGCTCATGACTTCCCCGTGCGCGGTGTGACGGACACGGCGGCCATCCGGGCGGCACCGGCGCGGCGGTTCCGGCCCGTCCGGGCTCCCCGGGAGCCAGTTCGACGGGGCCGCGAACAGCCCTGTCGCATGGGGAGGAACAGCCAGGCTCCGCACGGCGATCGCGCTCGGCGGGCCATTCCCGAGTCCTGGGTCGGCCGACCGGGTCAGCACCACCGCAAAGCGTTGAACGGCGCACGCCTGCCCGCAGGGTCCGCCACGGCCGACCCGACCGCGAAGCCGGTCACGGCTCCCCTGCGGCGCACCGCGCGACGGTCGAGGGCCGGGAGCACCCACCCCCGGTCCCTCGCCCATCCTCCCCGCGGCCCCCGGGACCGCATCCCCTCATAGCTCCTGCTGAACGACGCACATGGTGTCCACCCGCGCGTCACCGCCAGGTGCCGGTCGGGCATGCCGCCGGACGCCTCGCCTCCTCCGCACGGAAAGGAATCGATCATGCGACACCGCATCAGGCCCGTCCTTGCCGGTCTGCTTCTGGCGGCCGTGACGACGGTGCTCGGCTGGGGTGCGAACACCGCCCCCGCGCAGGCCGCCACGAATGGCTTCCGGGGCGTGAACTGGGCCGACGAGAGGGACAACTTCGTAGGCGGCACCCTGGTGCTGGGCGGGCTGAGCACATCGGACAGCTATGCCACCACGCAGGCCAAGGCGGACAAGATCCTCACAGGCTTCCAGAACAACCTGGGCGCCAACACCGTCCGCATGCCGGTGAACTATCCAACCGTCTCCGGCTCCTACTGGAACTCCTACACCGGCGCAATCGACAAGGCCACGAGCAAGGGCATGAAGGTCATCCTGAGTTACTGGGAGGCCGACAACTCCCGGGACGGCAAGGTCGACGACCTGGACCAGTTCTGGTCGATGTGGCAGACCATCGTCTCCAAGTACGGCAGGAACGCCAACGTCTACTTCGAGCCGATGAACGAGCCGCACGGCTACAGCGACGACGACTGGAAGAACCTCGCCGCCCAGTGGTTGGGCAAGTACCCCGGCGTGCCACGGGGCAATGTCATCGTCAGCGGCGCCGGGTACAACCAGCGGCTGATCACCATCGGCGACGACAGCCGCTTCGACGGCACCCTGCTGTCCCGGCACATCTACCAGTTCTTCGACACCGGCCGGCACACCGAGGCCTCCTGGCGCCAAGCGCTGTCCGACAGCATCGGCCAGTACGCCAACCGGTCCCTGATCACCGAGTGGGGAGCCCCCATGACGGAGGGCAAGAACTACAACACCCCGGCGGACAACAGCGACGACTTCGTGGCGTTCATTCGCGGCGTGGCCGCCGAGTCCCGTTCTCTCGGCATCGGCACCGTCTACTGGCCCGGCGTACGGCCAGGCGACCACTACCGGATGGAAACCATCAACGGCAGCGGGACCACCATCTCCCTGACCACGACCAGCGCCTCGGGCCGGGACCAGCTGCGCTACTCCTGGGGTCTGTGACGATCCCCGATCCGACGCGGACGGCCGCTTCCGACACCGGCCCGGACGACAACCTCCCGGGCCGCGGCAGCGACCAGGCCGGCTCCCCGGCCGACCGGCCGTCAGCCACGACGCGCACCACTGTCCCTCTCCCGTCAAGGAGGACCGATGACCGACTTACCACGACACCGCCCGACCGGCCCCGCACCGTCCCGCCGCAGGACACTCGGGCTGCTGGGCGGCGGGCTGCTCGCGGGCGCCACGACCGCCCTCTCCCCGTCCGCCGCCCGGGCCGCCGCGGCCGGCACCGAGGTGCTCATCTCCGGCTCTCTGGCCTCCTACAGCACCTTCGAGAGCAAGTGGAACTACCTGTACCCGTGGGGCGACAGTCACAACGGCTCGGCGCTCATGGTCGCCAGCTCCAGCAACCACAACCATGTGTCGCTGTCCGGCGGGGTGCTCACACTGACCGCCACGCCCTACTCGGACGGCGACTTCCACTACCACTCAGGCACCGTCTACGCGAAGCAGCAGGTTACGGTGAGTGACTCCTGGCCGGTGTGGGAGGTGCGAGGCGACTTCCAGGCACCGTCCGCCAGGGGCACCTGGCCCGCGTTCTGGCTGACCGGGGTGAACAGCTGGCCCCCGGAAAGCGACATCCTGGAGTTCAAGGGCGACGCGACCAACTGGTCCAACACCTACAAGAACCAGGACGGCGGCTGGTCCACCACCAGGACCGCCATCTCCAACCCGGGCGGCACCTGGCACAACTACAAGGCCGTCCTGCGCAGGGCCAACGGCAGCGACGTGCAGATCCAGTACTACATCGACGGGGCGTTGAAGGGTACCCATACCGGCGCCGGCTTTGTGAACCAGCCGCTGTGGCTCATCATCGACCTACAGATGGAAGGCTCCTCCGGCTCACCCGGGCCCACCACGGAAACCTACTTCCGCGCCCAGAACCTGTATCTGGCCCGCAGCACAGGCTGACGGTGCCACCTCGGCGACCGCCCAAGGATTCGTTCCAAGCCCCTTGGGCGGTCGCCCCCGGCGACCACCAGCCGCGCGATCTCGGTGGATTCCCACCCCACGCCCACGGTGCCGGGGCGCCCGCGCCCGGTCCGGCACCCCGGGTGTCTCACGCCGCGCAGTGCGGCAACCCGCCGTGCAGGGCGACCATGTCGTCGAAGGCCGCCCGTACGTCCAGGGGAGCGGCGGGTGCGGCGCCGTGCTCCTCGGCGTAGGCGCGGGCCAGATTGCCGACCAGCCGCTCGCCGTCCCGCAGGTGGCCGTACGGCCCGGGCCCGGTGGCGCGCGCGAGGGCGAGCGGGTCGAGTCCCCCGGCGATGCCCTCGCGTGCCACGGCACGGACCCAGCGCAGGTAGTCCGCATTGACGTCGAGCAGATCGGGCCCGCCCGGCCGGCCGTGCCCGGGCACGACGTACAGCGGCTCCAGGGCGCGCAGTCGGTCCAGCACGCGCAGCGAGCCGCTCAACGATCCCATCAGGACGTACGGGGTGGCACCGGAGAAGACCAGGTCCCCTCCGAAGAGCACGCGCTGGTCGGGCAGCCAGACGACCGTGTCGCCCGCCGTGTGCCCCGCCCCGAGGTGCAGCAGTTCGACCCGCGTCCCCACCTCCGGCAGGCTCATCCGCTCCCGGAACGTCACCGTCGGCACGGTCACGGCGACGCGGCCCCAGTCCACCTGCGGCCACAGGGTGGTGAGCGCGGGGCCGTACGCGGCGATCTCCTCCGCGGCCTTCTCGTGCGCCACCACCGTCGCGGTGTCCGCGAACAGGCGGTTGCCGAAGGTGTGATCGCCGTGGCTGTGGGTGTTGACCAGGATGTCGACGGGGCGACGGCTCAGCTCGTACACCGTGCGGCGTAGTCGGTCGGCGCGGGCCTCGGTGGCGGCGGTGTCCACGAGGACGGTGTTCCGGCCGCCGGTCAGCAGGCCCGCGTTGTTCAGGCACCAGCCTCCGTCCGGCTGGAGGTAGGCGTGGACTCCCTCCGCGATCTGCTCGACCTCGTGTGTGATCCGGGTGTTGCCTACGTCCACGTCAGACTCCAGGTGGTGCGGGGCGGTCGATGACCAGACGACAGATGTGGGGCCGGCTGGTCGCCAGGCGGGAGAGATCCCCGGCCTGCGCGCGGAAGTCACACCGTTGCAGCGCCGTCCGCAGGGACTCCTCGTCCTCCCAGGCGACGGAGTTGAAGTAGAGGGAGGGGTCTTTCTCCGAGCGCAGCAGCGTGTGGCGGTGGAAGCCGTCCTGCACGGCCATGTGATCCGACACCCCGCGGAAGGCCCGTTCGAAGTCCGCCGGCGGGCCGTGGACGGTGAACATGTTGACCAGATGCAGCACCTCGGATCACCTCCTTCCCGTTTACCGACGTTCCTTTCCACGAGAGGCTGCCACCCCTCACTAAAAAAGCGGTCAAACCTCGCAGAGCAGGTCGCCGGCTGCCCCCCGGTTCCATTGTCCGGTGCGATGCGGCGGTGCGCTGCACGATATGGTCACCGATGGGAAAGACGGATGTCGACAAGATGTCACCCGGCACTTCCGGGGCTCATGAACGGTTGAGAAACCGCGCGATCTTGACAGCTCATCAGCAGAGTCCTAGCGTGACGTCAAGAGGGCTATTTATTCAGACGAGCCCTCCGGTGTGCCTCACGTTTTCTCCATATGTGCGTCCGATCCATTCACATGACTTTCCCATGTCATCTCCGATTCTGCGGTCCCTGTTTCAGACCTCGCCAGAGGGGCACGCGCTCCTCGTCCGTTCAATTCTTTGCAAACCGCTCCGCTCTCCCCTTGGGGGTTTGCTTTGGACATAGGGATTCTCGGTCCTTTGACGCTTCGGGCCAAAGGCGGCGAGGCCACTCCGACGGCGCCCAAACCGCGGCAGATGCTCGCCCTGCTGGCGGCCCGCGCCGGACAGGTGGTCTCCACCGATCTGCTGATCGAGGAGCTGTGGGAGTACCGGCCGCCGGCGAGTGCGATGACGGCCGTCCAGACGTACATCGTCCAGCTCCGCCGCAGCCTGGCCGACGCGTTGCAGGTCAGCACCGCCCAGGTGGCCGACAGCGTCCTCCCGTTCACCGGCTGGGGGTACCGGCTGGCGGCCGACGGCGGGGGCCACGACGTGCACGCCTTCCGGCAGGAGGCGGAACGGGGACGCCGGGCACTGGCCGACCAGGAGGACCGGAAGGCGTCACGCGCCCTGCGTCACGCGTTAAGGGTGTGGCGCGGTCCCGCATTCGCCGACGTCCGGCCGGGACCGCATCTGCTCGCCCACAAGACGACTCTCGAAGAGAACCGTCTCGACGTCATCGAACAACGCGTCGAGGCCGATCTACGGCTGGGCCACCACCATGAACTCCTCGGCGAACTGTCGGGCTTCGTACTGCACCATCCGCTGAACGAGCGGCTGCACTCGCTCTACATGGTCTCCCTCTACAGGGCGGGCCGCCCGGCGCAGGCCCTCCACGTCTTCGAACGGCTTCGGCGGAATCTCCGTGAGGAACTGGGAATTTCGCCGTCCCCGCAGACCTGGGAGCTGCACCAGGCGATACTCGCGGCCGACCCCTCCCTGGAAGGGGAAAAGCAGTCGAGCCTTTTCCGGCTCGAACTCGAACTCGCCCCTTAGCGCAGGACTGCGCCAATCCACCTCCAGCCGATTCCAACACCAACGTGAGCCCGGTCCTCGAAAGGTCCGGGCTCACGTGCCGGGCTCACGTGCCGTCGGGAGAACCGGTCTCCCGCCTTCCGTCCGGCCGTCGCGTCGACCGCGTCGGCACGCACGGGTGCGGTCACGCCGGCACGCGCTGCTCGACGATGCCGTCGCGCAGCACGCACAGACGGGGCGAGGGGTCCAGGCCGACCTGGTCGGCGAGATTGGCGCGCAGGGTGTCGAACGCCCGCAGGGCCGCTGCGGGGCGGTCGGCCCGGTACAGCGAGATGATCAACAGCGCGAAGAGGTTCTCGTGGAAGGGGTACTGCTGCACCAGGCCGTTCAGTTCCCCGATGATCTCCTGGTGCCGCCCGAGGCGGAGGTCGGCTTCCAGCCGCTGCTCGACCGCGCCGAGCCTGATCTCCTCCAGGCGGGCACGGTGGGCTCGTAGCTGCGGGCCGATCCGTACGTCCTCCAACGCGCGGCCCCGCCAGACGCGCAGCGCCCGACGGAGCAGCGCGGCAGCCCGGGCGTTGTCGTCGTTCACCAGCGCCCGCCTGCCGAGCGTCGCGTAGTGCGCGAACTCCTGGGCGTCGGAGGCGCCCGGGCCGGTGATCAGCCGGTACCCCCAGCCCGTATAGGCCAGCACGTCGTGGGAGACCTCTCGGTTGCCGAGGCGCAGGGCGCGGGCGAGGGACCGCCGCAGCTGCATGATGTACGTCTGCACGGCGGTCAGCGCGCTCGCCGGGGGTTCGCTGCCCCACAGCTCGTCCACCAGCGCGTCCATGGACACCACCTGGTCCGCGCTGGCCGCCAGCAGGGCGAGGGCCTGCCGCGGCTTGGGCGCGGTCGGCAGGGCGAGCTGGGTGGAACCCACCGCCAGGGGACCGAGAATCGATATGTACATGTCGTCACCACCACTGCTCTGCTACTCGTACTCTCCTGCCCGCGCCCGGAGCCGGCCCGGCCGGCTCACCCTTCCGGGATCGCCGAGGGCGCCGCGGAGGCGGCGGTGGTCGGTGGCTGTGACGCGGACCGCGTACGGTTCGGGCGAGCGGACGAAAGACGCCTGCCCTCCCGGGTGTTGAGCGCGAGGAGCGTGATGTTGACCGAGCCGCCGGCGAGTTCGACCGCCTGGACGACGGCGAACGTCGTGCCGAGGTCGCCGTCGGCGGCCAGCGTCCGCAGGATGACGGCGCAGGGAACGAGCACCGCCAGTCCGATGGCCGCGGCCACCGCGGTGCGTCGCTGCTTGCGCCGGATCACGGGGGAGCGGCGGCGTCGGCCGCTCAGGGAACGTCCGGTGGCACCCGTCACCGCCATGCTCGGTACCAGGAGGAACAGGGCCCAGACGACGGCCGTCTTGACGAGCGCGATCGTGTGCTCGTCGGCCCAGGCCTCGGCGGCGACGGAGGCCAGTGCGAAGGAGGTGATCAAGGTCAGGGCGAGGATTCCGGCGAAGGCGTGCACTCGCGGTTTCACGTTCGACTTCCCATCACGGTGGGCGGGCAGGCGTCGGTGACGCCTCGTACAGGGGCGCTGAGGCCGCGCTGCCCGGCACCGCGTCAGAGGCGATCCGGATCCTCCAGGTTCGCGATCACCCGAGCGAGCGTCCTCATGAGCAAGTCGGCCTCTTCGGAGTCGAGGCCATGGGTGGCGAGGTCGTTCACCTCGCGGGCAGCCGCGATCAGCGGCTCGCGCAACTCGCGGGCGCGGTCGGTGAGCAGGACCAGCGCCTGGCGTCCGCCGTGCGGGTCGGGGGTGCGGTAGACCAGCCCGTCCCGCTCCATCCGCTTCAGCGTGTACGCCATGGTCGGCTGCTCGATCCTCACCCGCCTGCACAGCTCGCGCTGGGTCAGCCCGTCCTGCTCGTAGAGCGCGAGGAGCTGGGCGAACTGGCCCGGCGCCACGCCGTGCTGTGCGATCCGCGCCCGCAGGGCGCGTTCCAGCATCCGTGCGAGGTGGTTCACCTGGTACCCCAACGATGTCTCCCGGGGCAGCCTCGCGGATGACCGGGCCGGCGCCCCCTTGTGCCGGCCCGGCATCAGCGTCTCGCCTTCCATAGCATGCTATCCATACATGCATAGCTTGCTATGTCTGTCAACCTCCGCACGGCGCGCGGCCGAGGGAAAGGGGTCAGCCGCCGGTGGCGCCGAGGTGATCGGACATCCAGTCGCAGAACCGGGGGATGAAGTCACCGAAGTAGTTGGTGGCCACGTGGCGTTCGCCGGGGTAGCGGATCAGCTCCGTCTCCCCCTCCGCCCACTCCAGCATGCGCTCGCACGACTCGATCGGGATGATCGTGTCGAGCTCTCCGTGGATGGCGAGCAGGGGCATCCGCAGCGGCGGGAGGCCGCGGAGGTTCAGGGAGGTCTCCGCGAGCTCCGCCATGGCGCCGTCGTCCGGCACGTCGAAGACGAACCGGAAGTCCTCCCGCACCATGGAGTTGATGCTCGCGTAGGTGTCGTGGTCGAAGCCGCCGGAGAGGTTGACGCACGCCCGGAACCCGGGCACGGCCGCGGCGGCCCGTGCCGCGAGGTAGCCGCCGAAACTCACCCCGAAGATCCCCACCCGGTCCCCGTCCACCTCCGGAAAGCGCACGGCCTCGTCCCGCACCGCCGCCACCACGCGTTCGAACTCGACCGGCATCGGCACCCGGCCGATGTTCACGCCCTGCCCCGGACCGTCGAAGACCACGGCGCCCATGCCGCGCGCCACGAGTTCCCGGGCGAAGGCGTACAGCTCGACCTCCTTGGCGGAGTCCAGGCCGTTGACCAGCACCACGCACGGCCACGGCCCCTCGCCGGCGGGCAGCACCACGTAACCCGGCACCTCGACTCCGTCGCAGACGACGCCGAAGGGGCGCACCACCTCGGACATGTACGGCATTCCGCGTTCGAAGACCTCGGTGACCTGGGCCCGGCTGCGCCGCTTGACCTCCGCTTCCTCGAAGTAGAAGAACTCGGCGTAGTGGTGGCAGGCGGCGGCCTTGCGGCCCGCGACGCGGGCGGTCTCCCGGTGGCCGGCGTCGAGGGCCTCGGCGGCACGCTGCTCGTAGTGCACGCCCAGCGCCGACCACCGGCGGTGCCAGTCGGACCAGTCCGTGTGCGTGCTCTCCTTGCGCAGGTCCTTGAGGACCATCGTGATGTCGCCCCAGTCGAGGCCGGCCAGACCGAGCCGGCTGAAGAACAGCTCGCAGTTCTCGAACGTCTCGGGTGAGATGCCGTTGCCCGCGTTCCTCGGCCCCCACGCGTCGCGCAGCCCGTCGGCCGTCACGGCGCCGCCGACGGTGTGACGGTCGGTCTCCAGCCACCGCTTGAGCGCGGCCAGCACGGCATCGGTGGTACGGGACATGGTGTCGGCGAGCTCGGCCGTGCCGGCGGCGTCGCTGTCCCGCGGGACGAAGGTGTGCACGATCTCCAGTCGGGCGTTGCCTTCGGCCGCTTCCACGCGCCAGCTTCCCTCCATCTCGGCGATCGCCGGCGGCAGCGAGATCATCCGGAAGTCGATGCGGTGGTGCTCCGGGCGGTACCAGCGGTGCGAACGCACCGTGTTGACGCCGAGCTCGTTCGAGACCGTCATGTCCATCACCACCTCGTTCGCGCCGACCTCGGTGCGGCGCACCTCCAGGGTGGTGGGGAAGATCTGCGGCCAGTGCTCGATGTCGGTGCAGGAGTTCCAGACGTCCTCCACGGGGACGCCGATGACGGTGGCGTTGACGACGGAGGTCTTCTCCGCGGTCGGCGTGTGCGTGCTCATGAGGTCCTCACATCGCGTCGGTGGCTGGGGCGGGCCGGATGCCCGCATCCGGCCCGGATGGGCGCCGAAACGGCGGTAACCGGAAGCAAACAGGCCCCGCTCAAGGTCCGCTCAAAGCGATGCGGTGCCTGGTCACGGGGCGCGCCCGTGAGGAGGCCGGATGCCGCGTGCGGCGCATTTGAGTCGTCCTTGAGGCGGCGTCGAGAACGTCGAAGCACCTGGTACGGCCCCTGTGCCGGCGGTCTCCCGACGCCTTTGGCCCGCGCCGACTCCCCGCGTACGGCCGTGCCGCGCCCCCCTTTTCAGAAAGGCAGACCGACATGTCAGCGACTGACCCCGCCTCCGGCGCCGGCCGCGCCGCGCGGCCCGATCGGGCGCCATCGGCCCCTCGCCGCGTGGTCATCACCGGCATCGGCGTCACGGCGCCCGGCGGCACGGGCACCAAGGCGTTCTGGGACTGCATCACCTCCGGCCGTACCGCGACCTCCCGCATCTCCTTCTTCGACCCGTCCCCGTACCGGTCCCAGATCGCCGCCGAGTGCACCTTCGACCCGGCCCGGGCAGGCCTGACACCCCGCGAGACCCGGCGCATGGACCGGGCCACACAGCTCGCGGTCGTCACGGCCCGGGAGGCGGCTCAGGACAGCGGCCTCGACTTCGCGGGCTTCGACCGGACGCGCGCCGGAGTCACCATCGGCAGCGCGGTGGGCGCCACCATGGGCCTGGAGGAGGAGTACGTCGTACTGAGCGACAGCGGTCGTACGTGGCTGGTCGACAGCGCCTACGGAGTGCCGCACCTGTACGGCCACTTCGTGCCCAGCAGCATCGCGGCCGAGGTCGCCTGGGCCGTGGACGCGGAGGGCCCGACCGCCGTCGTCTCCGCCGGCTGCACCTCCGGTCTTGACTCCGTCGGCCACGCCCGCGAACTCGTCGCCGAGGGCACCGCCGATGTCATGGTCGCCGGCGCCACCGACGCCCCGATCTCCCCGATCGCGGTGGCCTGCTTCGACGCCATCAAGGCCACCAGCCCCCGTAACGACGACGCCGAGCACGCCTCCCGGCCCTTCGACGCCAGCCGGAACGGCTTCGTACTCGGGGAGGGCGCCGCCGTCTTCGTGCTGGAGGAGTACGAGCACGCACGCCGCCGGGACGCTCACATCTACGCGGAGCTGTCCGGCTTCGCCTCCCGGTGCAACGCCTTCCACATGACGGGGCTGCGCCCCGACGGACGGGAGATGGCCGTCGCCATCGACACGGCCCTGGACGAGGCCCGGCTCGACGCGGACCGGGTGGACTACGTCAACGCCCACGGCTCGGGCACCAAGCAGAACGACCGCCACGAGACCGCCGCCTTCAAGCGCAGCCTCGGCCACCACGCCTACGAGGTGCCCGTCAGCTCCATCAAGTCGATGATCGGGCACTCCCTGGGCGCGATCGGCTCCATCGAGATCGCCGCGAGCGCGCTGGCCATCGAGCACGGGGTGGTGCCGCCCACGGCCAACCTGCATACCCCCGATCCCGACTGCGACCTGGACTACGTGCCGAGGACCGCCCGCGAACAGCGACTGGACACGGTGCTCACCGTCGGCAGCGGCTTCGGCGGGTTCCAGAGCGCCATGGTGCTCACCCGCGCCACCAAGAGGCCGGTGGCGGCATGACCATGAACACCGCACGGAGGACGACACCGGGGACGACACTCGGGACGACGCCGGCGCTCGCGCGCGAGCCGCGGGAGAGCGCGGCCGAGGACGTGGTGTTCACCGGTCTCGGCGTGGTCGCGCCGAACGGCCTGGGCACCGAGGCGTACTGGACGGCGACGGTGAAGGGCATCAGCGGCATCGACCGGATCAGCCGCTATGACCCGAGTCGCTACCCCTCGCCGCTCGCCGGCGAGGTCGAGACGTTCACCGCGGCCGACCACCTGTCCAACCGGCTGCTCCCGCAGACCGACCGGATGACGCAGATGGCGCTCGTCGCCTCGGACTGGGCCCTGCGGGACGCCGGCATCGATCCGGCGGCGGAGCCGGAGTTCGACATGGGAGTGGTGACCGCCAGCGCGTCCGGCGGCTTCGAGTTCGCGCAGCACGAGCTGCAGAAGCTGTGGAGCAAAGGCCCCGAGTACGTCAGCGCGTACCAGTCCTTCGCCTGGTTCTACGCCGTCAACACCGGCCAGATCTCCATCCGGCACGGCATGCGCGGCCCCAGCGGAGTGCTGGTGACCGAGCAGGCGGGCGGACTGGACGCCCTCGGCCACGCGCGTCGGACCGCGCGCCGGGGCACGGGGCTGCTCGTCTCCGGCGGTATGGACGCCTCCCTCTCCCCCTGGGGGCTGGTCTCCCAGATCACCAGCGGACGTCTCAGCCGGTGCGCGGACCCCGAGCGGGCTTACGCCCCCTTCGGCGCCTCGGCCGCGGGCCACGTCCCCGGCGAGGGCGGCGCCCTGCTCGTCCTGGAGCGGGAGTCCCGGGCCCGGGAGCG
Source organism: Streptomyces sp. DSM 116793 (assembly GCF_057320905.1). NCBI lineage: Bacteria > Bacillati > Actinomycetota > Actinomycetes > Kitasatosporales > Streptomycetaceae > Streptomyces > Streptomyces sp. DSM 116793. Next base: position 8,630,148 of record NZ_CM170494.1, read on the forward strand.
CGGCGCCCGCCGCTACGGAACGCTGGCCGGCTACGCCGCGACCTTCGACCCCGCCCCGGGCACCGGTCGTCAGCCGGGACTCGGCCGGGCCATCCGACTCGCCCTCCGCGACGCCGCGGTGGACCCGTCCGAGGTCGACGTCGTCTTCGCCGACGCCGCCGGCACACGGGACCTCGACCGGGCCGAGGCGGAGGCGCTGGCCGACGTGTTCGGCCCGTACGGCGTCCCCGTCACCGCGCCCAAGACGATGACCGGACGCCTGTACTCCGGCGCCGCCTCCCTCGATGTGGCCACGGCGCTGCTCGCCATGCGGGACGGGCTCGTCCCCCCGACCCTGGGCGTCGCGGAGCAGGCGGAGGACTGCCCGGTCAGCCTGGTCCGCCACACCGCGCGGGAGATGTCCGTGCGCACCGCCCTGGTGGTCGCCCGGGGCCACGGCGGCTTCAACGCCGCGGTGGTCCTGCGCGCCCCCGGCACCCCCTGAAGGGTCCTGGGACCGCCGCTCCGGCTCGACCGGGACAACCGGCGACGGGGCCCGGGGAGCCGGCGGCCGACGACCAGGAACCAGAACCGACAGCCGACAGCCGAGAACCGAGAACCGACAGCCGAGAACCGACAGCCGCGAACTGAGAACCGAGAACCGAGAAGACCGACAACGAGGAGAGAGCCCCGTGCCGACTCACGAACTGACTCTGACCGACCTGACCCGCATCCTCCGGGAGGCCGCCGGCGAGGACGAGAGCATCACCCTGGACGGTGACGTGCTGGACACGCCGTTCGCCGACCTCGGCTACGACTCGCTCGCCCTGCTGGAGGTGGCCAGCAGGGTCGAGCGCGAGGCGGGCGTCTCGCTCGACGACGACGCCGCAGCCATCGCCGAGACCCCGCGCTCGTTCCTGGCCCTCGTCAACGGGCGCATCCCGGCCGGGGCCTGAGCCGTCCCTGCCCGCCGGCGTGCCCCGGACCGCCCGGCGGGTCCCGAACCCGTCCACTCCCACCACCCACCCCCGTTCCACCCCCGCTCCACGACGAAGCGGCCTGAACAGCCGACAGAGCCAGAACAGCCGACAGAGGAAGCAGAGGTACGCACACCATGGGATACGAGGACACGGACGTGGCGGTCGTCACCGGTGGCACCAGCGGCATCGGTCTCGCGGTCACCGAGAACCTGGCCACCTCGGGCGCGAAGGTTTTCATCTGCGCACGGAACGCCGACGAGCTCGCCGTCACCGTCAAGGAGCTGCGCGAGCGCGGCCTGGAGGTGGACGGGACGACGTGCGACGTCCGCTCCCGCGACGAGGTGCGCGCCTTCGTCCGGGCCGCCGTGGACCGCTACGGCACCGTCGACGCCCTCGTCAACAACGCGGGCCGCAGCGGTGGCGGGGTCACCGCGGACATCGACGACGACACCTGGTACGACGTCATCGACACCAACCTCAACAGCGTCTTCCTGATGACGCGCGAGGTCCTGACCACCGGCGGCCTCCGCGACAAGTCCCGTGGCCGCATCGTCAACATCGCCTCGACCGGCGGCAAGCAGGGCGTGGTTCTGGGCGCGCCCTACTCGGCGTCCAAGCACGGCGTCGTCGGGTTCACCAAGGCACTGGGCCGGGAGCTGGCGAAGACCGGGATCACGGTCAACGCCGTCTGCCCCGGCTACGTGGAGACGCCGATGGCGCAGCGCGTTCGCGGCAACTACGCGCGGATCTGGGACACCGACGAGCAGACCGTGCTGGAGAGCTTCGAGTCGAAGATCCCGCTCGGCCGCTACACCACCCCTGAGGAGGTGGCCGGGATGGTCGCCTACCTGTTGTCGGACCCGGCGGCGTCCGTGACCGCCCAGGCACTGAACGTGTGCGGTGGCCTCGGCAACTACTGATCCCCGGTCACGCCAGCCCCCTCCCCGGCCCTCTCCTCCTACGGCTAAGGACATGCGAACCATGAACGACCTGCACGACGCACGGCACACCATCACGGTGGCAGCCGCACCGGAGACGGTGTACGAACTGCTCGCGGACACCACCCGGTGGCCCGTCGGCTTCCGCCCCACGGTCCACGTGGAGCAGCTCGAACGGGACGCCTCGTCGGAGCGCATCCGCATCTGGGCGGTCGCCGGCGAACAGGTCAAGAGCTGGACCTCGCGGCGCGAACTCGACCCGGAGCGCCTGCGCATCGGCTTCCGGCAGGAGGTCTCACAGCCCCCGATCGCCGCGATGTCCGGCGCCTGGGTCCTCCACCCCCGTACGGACGGGGGGACCGAGGTCGTGCTGGAACACGCCTACCGCGCGGTCGACGACGACCCGGAGTACCTTTCCTGGATCGATGAGGTCACCGACCGCAACAGCCGTGCCGAACTGGCGAACCTGAAGGCCCTGGCCGAGCAGGCGACCGACCGCTCCGAGCTGTGGCTGACCTTCGAGGACACGGTCGTCGTGGCGGGCGGGCCCGGCGACGCCTACGACTTCCTGTACCGGGCCGACCGGTGGCCCGACCGGCTGCCGCACGTCTCCCATATGGCCCTGACGGAGGACGAACCGGGCGTGCAGGTCATGGAGATGGACACCATCACGGCGGACGGCGCCGGCCACACCACCAAGTCGGTGCGCATCTGCTTCACCGACGACCGCATCGTCTACAAGCAGACCGTCGTGCCGCCGCTGATGACGGCGCACACCGGCGTCTGGAGCCTGAAGACGGTGCCCGAGGGGGTGGCGGTGACCTCCCGGCACACGGTGGCGATCCGCCCGGAGGCCGTGCCGGACGTCCTCGGCGCGGGTGCGACGCTCGCCGACGCCCGCGAGTTCGCCCGGTCGGCGCTCAGCGGCAACAGCCGGATCACGCTGGAACACGCCAAGTCCTTCGCCGAGTCCGGCGCGGCCCCCTCGCGCGTCTGAGGACCCGAGGCCGCCGCCGTGACCTCGGCGGGACCGGCGGCGGCGTCGTTCGTATGGGGGCCCGCGCGCGGGGGAGCGGGCGCTCCCCGCACCCGCCTCCGCCGGGGCACCCCCCGATCCCCTCGCGGCCTGCCCCCCCGTATGCCCCGCCGCCGTTCCCGCCCCCCGGCTCGCCCCCGCCCGCCCTGCGGGCACCATCTGAAAGGACCCGATCGCCATGGCCCGTACCGCCTTCCTCTTCCCCGGTCAGGGCTCCCAACGCGTCGGCATGGGACGCCACCTGCTCGCCGACCGGCCCGACCTGCTCGACACCTACTACAGGAGGGCCGACGAGGTGCTCGGCTTCCCCCTGTCCCGACTGTGCTGGGAGGGTCCCTCCGAGACGCTGCGCGAAACGGCCGTCACCCAGCCCGCGCTCTTCCTCACCAGCGTGGCCACGCTGGACGTCCTCCGTGGCCACGGCGTCGTCCCGGACGTCGTGGCCGGCCACAGCCTGGGCGAGTACGCGGCGCTGGTCTGCGCGGACGTGCTCGACTGGACCGACGCCCTGCGGCTGGTGCGGTTGCGCGGAGAGCTCATGCAGGCCGTCAACGCGCGCCTGACCGGCAAGATGGCGGCCGTACTGGGCCTCGGCCTGCCGGCCGTCGAGCGGATCTGCGCCGCAGCGGCCTCGGCCACCGGCCAGGTCGTCGAGGTCGCCAATGACAACGCGCCCGGCCAGGTCGTCGTTTCCGGGCAGGCCACCGCCGTGGAGGCGGCCATGGAACGCGCCCGTGCCGCCGGCAGCAGGCGTGTCGTCACCCTCGGGGTCGGCGCCCCCTTCCACTGCTCCCTCATGCGGGAGATCGAGGACGAGTTCGCCGCCGCCCTGGCGGAGGTGCCGTTCCGCGCGCCGCGGATGCCGGTGGTCTCCAGCGTCACCGCGGAACGGGTGGACAGCGCCGGAGAGGCCACCTGCTACCTGCGCAGGCAGCTCGCCGGCCGGGTGCGGTGGACCGGCGCGGTGCGGCGCCTCGGCTCGGTGGACCGCTTCGTCGAGGTCGGTCCGGGGCGGGTGCTCGGCGGCCTCGCCGGTCGCATCGCCCCGGCGGCGCGCATCGACCACACCCACGACGCGGACGCCCTCTCCCGCACCGTCGGCCCGCCGGCCGACCCCGTCGTCCCCGCCGACAGGACCCCGGTGCACAGCCCGGCCTGACCGCCACCCGCCCCGCACCGCTCACAGGGGGCCGGCGCACAAGCGGCACCGCGCGGCGCGCGCGATCCGCCGCGCCGCGCACGTCCGGCCCGCAAGCAGCGTCCAGAGAGTGAGGCACCATGACCACCGCCGAACAGACCACCACGGAGATCACCGAGCAACCCACCGGGACGCCACTGCGGCTCGTGCCCGAGTCCCCGCGAGAGCCGACGCTGCGCGACCGGCTCACCGAACTCGGCGCCCTCAAGGAGTCCACCCGGCAGGGCCCCGACCCGGCCGCCACGGAGCGTCAGCACGCCAAGGGCAAGCTCACCGCCCACGAGCGGATCGACCTGCTGGTGGACGAGGGGTCGTTCACGGAGGTGGAGGCGCTGCGCCGGCACCGCGCCACCGGGTTCGGACTGGAGCGCCGACGCCCGCACTCCGACGGAGTCGTGACCGGTTGGGGCACCGTGTACGGCCGCACCGTCTTCGTCTACGCGCACGACTTCCGGATCTTCGGCGGATCACTGGGCGAGGCGCACGCCGAGAAGATCCAGAAGCTGATGGACATGGCGGAGGCGGCCGGTGCGCCCCTGGTGTCACTCAACGACGGCGCCGGCGCCCGCATCCAGGAGGGCGTCAGCGCCCTCGCCGGCTACGGCGGCATCTTCCAGCGCAACACCCGCTTCTCGGGCGTCATCCCGCAGATCAGCGTCATACTCGGCCCCTGCGCCGGCGGCGCCGCCTACTCGCCCGCGCTCACCGACTTTGTCTTCATGGTGCGGGACACCGCGCAGATGTTCATCACCGGTCCGGACATCGTCCAGGCCGTCACCGGGGAAGAGGTGACCCACGCCGGCCTCGGGGGCGCCGACGTGCACGCCACGACCTCCGGCGTGGCACACCTCGCCTACGACGACGAGGAGACCTGCCTGGAGGACGTCCGCTTCCTGCTCTCCCTGCTGCCCGCCAACAACCGCGAACTGCCGCCCGTCGCCGAGTGCGACGATCCCGCCGAACGGCCCACCGAGGCCCTGCTCGACCTGGTGCCTCCGGACCCCAACCAGGCGTACGACATGCGTGCGGTGATCGAGGAGACCGTCGACGACGGCGAGTTCTTCGAGGTGCACCCCACCTGGGCGACGAACGTCATCTGCGCCCTGGCCCGGCTCGACGGCCACGTCGTCGGCCTGGTCGCGAACCAGCCCTTGTCCATGGCGGGCGTCCTGGACATCGAGGCGTCCGAGAAGGCCGCACGCTTCGTGCAGTTCTGCGACGCCTTCAACGTCCCCCTCGTGACGCTCGTCGACGTCCCCGGGTTCCTGCCCGGTGTCGACCAGGAGCACGGCGGCATCATCCGGCACGGCGCCAAACTGCTCCACGCGTACTGCAACGCCACCGTGCCACGGATCTCCCTCGTCCTGCGCAAGGCGTACGGCGGCGCGTACATCGTGATGGACTCGCTCTCCATCGGCGCCGACCTGTCGCTCGCCTGGCCGACCAACGAGATCGCGGTGATGGGCGCCGAGGGCGCCGCCAAGGTCGTGTTCCGCCGCGAGATCGCCGCGGCCGACGATCCCGACGCGGTACGGGAGCAGAAGATCAAGGAGTACAGGACCGAGCTCATGCACCCGTACTACGCGGCCGAGCGCGGCCTGGTGGACGACGTCATCGATCCGCGCGAGACCCGCTCCGCACTCGTCCGCTCGCTGGCGATGCTACGCGGGAAGCACGCGGACCTGCCGTCGCGCAAGCACGCCAATGCCCCGATCTGACACAGAGCACGAGGAGCACAGTGAACGAGGTACGTGTCGTCGCCGGGAAGCCGACCGACGAGGAGCTCGCCGCGGTCCTGGCGGTCCTGCTCGCCACGGCGGGACGCCCCGCCACCGCACCGGACACTCCGGCCGGGCACCCGGCGCGGGCCGACTGGAACACGGACGGACACCACGTGGCCGGCTCCTGGAAGACGGGCCCGTGACCGAATCCCACACCAAGGAGGCTCCGTGCCCTCCGGCGCCGCCCTCTGCGACCTCAAGGACTGACCTCAGCCATGACCCGGCTCACCGCCTCTCCCGGCGTGCGGGAGACCACCCTCGACGCGGGCGGCATCACCCTGTCCGGCCTGCTCAGCGAACCCGTGGCGGCGCCACCCCGCGCCGTCGTGGTGGCCGTCCACGGCGGCGGCATGCGCGCCGGCTACTTCGACGGCCAGGCCCACCCCGGTCTTTCGCTGCTGACCCTCGGCGCCCGTCTGGGGTTCGCCGTGCTGGCCCTGGACCGGCCCGGCTACGGACTGTCGGCCTCGCGACTGGCTCGCGGCCAGTCGCTGGCCGAACAGTCCACGACGCTGCACGCCGCGCTGGCCTGGTTCGCCCGCCGGCACCCGGTGGGGGCGGGTTTCTTCGTCACGGCGCACTCCTACGGCGGCAAGCTCGCCCTGACCGCCGCCGCCGACATGGGCGACCGGCTGATCGGGCTGGACGTCTCGGGCTGCGGCCACCAGTACGCGGTGACACCCCGCGAGCCGTCCGACAGAGGGGCATCGGCACGCTGGCGCCTGAACTGGGGGCCGCCCCGCCTCTACCCGCCCGGCACCTTCCTGAGCTGCCGGCCGCTGCTGGCGCCCATGCCCGAGCGGGAGCGGGAGGAGGCCTCGCACTGGCCGGAGATGTTCCCCGGCGTCGCCGCGCGCGTACGCGTACCCGTACGCCTCACGTTCGCCGAGCACGAGCGGTGGTGGCGGCACGACGAGGCAGCCGTGGCCGAGCTGACCCGCATGCTGTCCGGCACCCGCGTTCTCGTCGACCACCAACCCGAGGCAGGCCACAACATCAGCCTCGGTTGGTCCGCCCGCTCCTACCACCTCCGAGCGCTCGCCTTCCTGGAGGAGTGCCTGGCCCGCCGGTGAGCCACGCCCCCGACGACATGAGCCGTGAGGCGGTGATGCCCTTCGCCGGCCGGAACGTGACCCAACCGGCGTCCCCGTCGGCGTCCATGGCCCCACCCGCACCCGTCGACTCGCCCGGCCCCCATGACCCCGCCTGCCCCCGTGCTCCCGCCTGCTCCCGTGCTCCCGCCTGCTCCCGGGTCCTCACCCGGTCCCCGCCCGCCCGGCCGCCCCACCGTTCCCGCCCGGCGGGTCGGGACGGTGCCGTCGTGGCGGGCCCGCGCCCGACGGCACCACGCAGACCCGGCGGCCCCCGCCCTCACGGCGATTGATAGCGTCGGCCGTGGTAGCTCCCCCCCCATACCGGACAAGGCCGCGATGAGCGTCGTCGATTCCTTCCCGCTCGGTGCCGCGACCACGCTCACCGAGCTCACCGGGGACCCGCACCCGCGACTGGCGTCGCTCCGCGCGCACGAGCCCGTCTCCTGGCTGCCCGAACTGGGCGGCTGGCTGGTGACCCGGCACGACCTCGCGACGAGCGTGATGCGTGACTCCGTGACCTTCACCGTCGAGGACCCCCGGTTCTCCACCGCGCAGGTCATCGGGCCGAGCATGCTCTCCACGGACGGCGACCGGCACGCCCGTCATCGTGAGCCCTTCAACGCTCCTTTCCGTCCTCGGGCGGTGCGCCACTCCTTCACCACGTTCATCGAGGAGGAGGCCGACCGGCTGATCTCCGCACTGGAACCGGCGGGCGGCGCCGAACTGCGGCGTGCCGTCGCCGGACCGCTGTCGGTCGCCGTCGTCACCCGGGCTCTGGGACTTGAGGGCACGACCACGGACACGGTGCTGTCCTGGTACGACGCCATCGTGCGGTCGGTATCGGAGATCACCGCGGGGCACGCGGCGGGGGCTGCCGGTGCCGGCGCGTACGCCCGGCTACGGACCGCCGTGGAGACCACCGTCGCCGACCAGGGCGGTTCCTCGCTCGTCGGCTCCGCCGCCGAGTCGCTTGCCGTTCCCGAGGTGGCGTCCAACGCCGCGGTCCTGATGTTCGGAGGCATCGAGACCACCGAGGCGATGATCATCAATGCCCTGCTGCACCTGCTGGCACGGGAGGACCAGCTCGCCCTCGTCCGTGCCGATGCGGCTTTCCTGGACGGCGCGATCGAGGAATCGCTGCGCCTGGAACCGGGCGCGGCCTTCGTGGACCGGTACGCCACCCGCGACGTCGCCCTGGGCCCGGCCACGGTCCGCGAGGGTGACCTGGTCACCGTCTCCCTGGCGGGCGCCAACCGGGACCCGGCCGTCTTCCCCGACCCCGACCGGTTCGACGCCCGTCGCGAGAACGTCCGTCTCCACCTGGGCTTCGCCTACGGCCCGCACTACTGCCTCGGTGTGCACCTCGCCCGCCTGGAGGCGCGCATCGCCCTCCAGCACCTGCTCGAACGCCTCCCCTCCCTCCGTCTCGACCCGGCTCGCCCCACCACCCCACGCGGTCTGGTCTTCCGCAAGCCCGCCGCCCTCCACGTGCTGTGGGGGCGAGGTCCTGCCTGATCGCCGGGAGCGCTGGTCGCCCACGGCAGTCAGTGCCGCCGGCGGGCCGTCCGAGCACGGCCCGCCGCCGCGGAGCCCCCCCCGCGAGGACGGGCACGGCGGCGGCCGCACCCCCCGCCCTGCCGCTGATCCCTCAGCCGTCCGTGGTGAGCCGCAGCGTGTCCAGGTAGCTGCCCGGTTCGGTGAACACCAGGTAGAGCGACCGCGGGCCCCGGTCGCCCGGCGCGGGCCGCAGTGTGGTCCGCGCGGTGCGGAAGTCCTGCAGCCCGCCCGTCGGCGCGAACGTCACCGTGCCCAGCAGCGGTCCGTCGGGCGCGTCGGCGTGCACGCGCACGGCGGGGCTGCGCACCTTCGCCCAGGGCGCGGTGGTCGTGGCCACCCGCAGCTCGATGCCGCGTGCCGTGCGCAGGTCGACCCGTGTGAAGCCGATGTGGTCGCCCGCCCGGCGTGAGGCCACCGAGTGGTAGCCGCCGCGGCGCGCGAAGGTGTTCTCCTTCGACACCTCCCAGTGCGTGATGCCGGGGCTGCTGACCGTGTAGTGCTCCCACGCGTTGTGCGCCGGGCCCGACAGGTCGAGGGTGCCGATCGTGTGCCCGTCGATCCGGACCGTGCCGCGCAGCCTGACGTCGTCGGACGCCGCTCCCACCATGACCTCGTAACGGCCGTCCTCGACCACGGTCGTGCCGCTCACCGGGTCCCACACGGCCAGGTCCGCCGGGTCGATCCGCACCCGGACCGTGCGGGTCTCGCCGGCCCGTACGCCCTTCACGCGCCGGAACCCCGCGAGCTGCTTGCTGGGCACGTTCGCCCCGTACGCCGAGTCGAGCGACCGCACGTACACCTGGACCACCTCGTCGCTGCGCGTGCGGCCCGAGTTGGTGAGCCGCAGCGACACCGTGAACGGGTCACGGGACCCCGTCCTGCCGGGCAGCGACAGATTCCCGTACCGGAACGTGGTGTACGTCAGGCCGTGCCCGAAGGCGTAGGTGTACGGCGCGGTCGAGTAGCGGTACGTGAGCCGTGCCGCCAGCTGGTCGTACTGGAGCATGTCGACGGTGTACTGCGGCTCGTGGCCGTCGGCGTCGGCCGTCATCCTGGGCAGCGACGACTCGTCCCGCAGCCACGTCCCACTCAGCCGCCCGGCCGGCGCGTAGCGGCCGAACAGCACGTCGGCGAGCGCGGTGCCCGCCGCCTGGCCCGCGTGCGACGAGTAGAGGACCGCCGCGACGTCGGGGTCGTCCTGGATCTCCTGCACGGCGTACGGGTAACTGCTCACGATCACGACGACGGTGCGTCCCGGACGGGCGGCGGCGGTCGCGCGCACCAGTTCGAGCTGCCGCGGCGGCAGGGCGAGGCCGGGCCGGTCCTGGCTCTCGCGGGCGTTCACGCGGACGTTGTTGCCGATGACGACGACGGCGTAGTCGCCGGAGCGGGCCAGCGCGGCCGCCGTCTCGGCACCGCGTTCCAGGACGACCTCGCCGAACTCGGCCGTCGCCCGCAGGGCGTCGTCGCCGGAGTGGAACGCGTCGTGGGTGAGGGACGGCACGAGCCGGTGGTCCCCGCCGGGCTCCGCCCGCACGTACCGGCCGGTGGGGAACCGCCGGTAGAACTGGTCGTCCTGGATGTAGTCCACACCGTAGAGCGACCGGGTGCCGTTCTGGTTGCGGGGATAGTGCCAGTTCGTGTTGGTGTTCCACTGCGCGTCGCCGTCCGGCATGGTCGCCTGCGAGGTGCGCAGCTCGGTCGCCGAGCCCACGGTGTCCTGGTCGGTGTCGACGTACGCGCCGGTCGCCACGCTGCGGAAGAACTGCTGGTCGTAGCCCCAGTCGTAGATGCGGAACGCCTGCTCGGGGCCGATCCAGCCGCCCGGGACGGCGTAACCGTCCGTCACCCTCCGGGCCGACGGGGTGAACGCGGCGGTCATCGGCCCGTCGCCGGTCCCCGCCGTGACGTACGTGCCGTACGCGGCGGACCGCCAGGCGACGACGTCGGTGCCGGTGGTGAACCGCACCCTGTCGGCGCCGAGCTCGGCGGTGATGCCCGCCAGCGGTGTGACCCGCTCGGCGTCCGGCGGCGCGGGGCTGTAGTAGTCCCGCAGGTTGACGTCGGCGAGCGGGCCGACCACCGCCACGCTCCGCGTCGTCGAGGGGTCCAGCGGCAGCAGCCCGTGGTCGTTCTTCAGCAGTACCACCTGCTCGCGCGCGGCGAGCAGCGCGAGTCGTCTGCTGCTCTTGCTCCTCTGCGGCTCGGAGTCCGGCGGCACCGTGCGCACGGTGTACGGGCTGGCGTCCCCGTCCAGCGCGCCGCTGCGGATCTGGTACGCGAGCCAGTCCCGCACCACCCGGTCGACGTCCGTCACCGACGCGCCGAGGACACCCCGCGCGACGGCGTCACGGGCGTACGCGTCCGGGGTGAAACCGGCGCCGTTGCCGTCGGAGAAGTTCGACATGCCCGAGTGGAGAAGCAGCGCGCCCGTGGTGGCCCGGTTCGTCGCGTCGTCGGACGGATCGGGGCTGAGGCCCGCCGTGTACGAGACGTCGGCGCCGTCGGGCACCCGGAGGGGGAACACGTACGGCGCGCCCTTGGTGTGGTAGACGTTGAACTCGTCCCAGGCGTCCGAGACGAACATGAAGCTGCCGGGCGCCCACTCGTCCCTGACCTGCTCAAGGATCGGGTTCATGTTGCCCGGGACGCCGTTGACCAGGTTGTACGACACCATCGCGCCGAGCACGGCCCCCGCCACCACGGGCATCCGGTAGCTAACGATGTTGAACTCGTGCAGCGCCCGCGCGCTCATGCTGCTGCTGGAACGGGCCCTGTTCCACTCGTGGTTGTAGGCGAAGAAGTGCTTCATCTCCGGCTTCGCCAGGATGTAGAGGGGATGGCGGCCCTTGATGCCGAACGCGTACGCGGTGCCCAGCGTCCCGCACAGGAACGGGTCCTCGCCGTAGCCCTCCTCGTAGCGGCCCGCGAGCGGGTTGCTGCGGACGTCCGCCACCGGGGCCCAGGCACGCAGGTTCGCCGGGTTCCTCGCTCGTACCTCGGTGCCCACCACCCGGCCCATGGCCTCGACGAGTTCCGTGTCCCAGGTGGAGCCGAAGCCGATGGCCTGCGGGAACATCGTCGCGTTCGGCACCTGGCCGGAGCCGTGCAGGCCCTCGACGCCCGCGCTGCCGCGGGCCGGCAGCTCATAGCCGTCCGCCAGGGTCATGGCCGGGAGTCCGGTGAGGCAGGAGAGCTTCTGTTCGTCGGTGAGCTGGGCGAGGAGCGCGTCGACACGCCGGTCGAGCGGCAGCGAGGTGTCGAGGTAGTCGGCGACGGCCTGCTCGGCCGCGGACGCGGCCGAGTCGGTGGCGGTGGCGGTGGCGTGCTGTGCGGGCAGGGCGAACACGAGGCCGCCCGTGCCCGCGGCGAGGACGCCGAGGAGGGCGCGGCGGCGCAGACCGCCGTCCTGGGGTGCGTCGCCGGTCTGCGGGTGCTGGGTCATGGTGACTGTCCTCCGTTGGGGAAGTACCTCTGCTCCATGCCGATCGAATCGATTCACCGAGGCCCGGCGCACGGCCCCGCGCACGGCCCCGCGCACGGGGCCTCGGTGGGCTCAGGACAGGGACGCGGTCAGCCGGTGCGTGCCCGCCGCGCAGCTCCACAGCGCGCCCAGCGGGTCGGACACGGCCTCGCCGGTCGGTGCCGCGCCCACGAGCAGAACCCGCCAGGGCAGGTCGCTGTCCGTTTCGACCGTCACCGCGTCGCCCGCGCGCCGGACGGTGAACACCGCGGCCGGTGTCCCGTCGCGGGACGGGACCGTGGTGACGGCCCGCGAACCGTCGGCGGGGGAGTGCACCCTGAGGGTCACCCCGTCCGCCCAGTCGTACGCGGGGCGGACGTCGACCGCGCCGAACGGCACGACGGACCCGGGCCTCGCCAGCAGCGGCAGCGTGTCGAAGCCGTGGGTCTCCTGACGCCAGCAGGGCCCGGTGATCCGCTCCCCGGTGAGGACGTTGGTCCACGTGCCGGCCGGAACGTAGTACTCGACCGAGCCGTCCTCGCTGAACACCGGCGCCACCAGGAGGTCGTCGCCGAGCATGTACTGCCGGTCCAGCGTCCGGCAGGCCGGGTCGTCGGGGAACTCCAGCACCATGGCGCGCATGGCCGGGGTACCGTGCTCCCTCGCCTGGACGGCCGTCCCGTACAGGTAGGGCATCAGGCGGTGCTTGAGGCGGGTGAACGCGCGGGTGACCTCGACCGCCTCCGCGCCGTAGTCCCACGGCACCCGGTACGACTTCGACCCGTGCAGCCTGCTGTGCGAGGAGAGCAGTCCGAACTGCACCCAGCGCGTGAACAGCGCGGGCGTCGGCGTCCCCTCGAACCCTCCGATGTCGTGGCTCCAGAAGCCGAAGCCGGACAGGCCGAGCGACAGGCCGCCGCGCAGCGACTCCGCCATCGCCTCGAACGTCGACTCGCAGTCGCCGCCCCAGTGCACCGGCAGCCGCTGCCCGCCCGCGGTGGCGGAACGGGCGAAGACCACCGCCTCGCCCTCACCCCGCTCCCGGCGCAGCAGGTCGAAGACGGTCTCGTTGTACAACTGCGTGTAGTAGTTGTGCATGCGCTCCGGATCCGAGCCGTCGTGCCAGGCCACGTCGAGAGGCACCCGCTCGCCGAAGTCCGTCTTGAAGCAGTCCACGCCCGTCTCGAGCAGCACCTTCAGCTGGTCCGCGTACCAGGTCCTGGCCTCCGGGTTGGTGAAGTCCACCAGCGCCATGCCGGCCTGCCAGCGGTCCCACTGCCACACGTCGCCGTCCGGCCTGCGCAGCAGGTAGCCCCGTGCCATCCCCTCCGCGAACAGGCGGGACTTCTGCGCGATGTACGGGTTGATCCACACGCAGACCTTCAGGCCCCGCTCCCGCAGCCGGGCCAGCATGCCGGCGGGATCGGGGAAGACGTCCGGGTTCCAGACGAAGTCGCTCCACTGGTAGGCGCGCATCCAGAAGCAGTCGAAATGGAAGACGCTCAGGGGGATCCCCGCGTCCGTCATCCCGTCGACGAAGCGGTTCACCGTCGCCTCGTCGTAGTCGGTGGTGAACGACGTCGACAGCCACAGGCCGAAGGACCAGTCCGGGGGGAGCGCCGGCCGCCCGGTGAGCGCGGTGTACCGCGCGAGCACCTCCTTCGGCGTCGGACCGTGGACGACGTAGAACTCCAGCGACTGGTCCTCGACACTGAACTGGACCTCCCCGACGGCCTCGGACCCCACCTCGTAGGAGACCCGCCCGGGATGGTTCACGAACACGCCGTAGCCCCGGCTGGAGAGGTGGAACGGCACGTTCTTGTAGGCCTGCTCGCTGCTGGTGCCCCCGTCCGCCTGCCAGATGTCCACGCTCTGCCCGTTCTTGACGAACGGTGTGAACCGCTCACCGAGGCCGTACACCTGCTCACCGACGGCCAGTGTGTGCCGGCCGACCATGAAGTGCCGGCCCTCGGCGTCCTCCACGTAGCCGGTGCCGTGCGTCCCGAGCGAGGTGAGGGTCCGCCCCGCGGCGCCGAAGTCGAGCCGCCACTCGTCCGCGGTGTCGACGGTCAGCGTCAGCTCGCCCGAGCGGAGCACGAGCGTGGAGCCCTCCCGGACGGCCGTCGCATGACCGCCGTCGCCGGCGGACGCGAGGGCGAACCGAGGGCCACGGGGGGCCCGTCCCGCGTGGTGGGTGGTGCGGACGCCGATCACGCCCTCGGCGGGGGAGAAGCACTCGACCGTCAGGAGCGGTGCGTTGAGCGTGTCCCCCCGGTGCCTGACCCTGCCGACCGGCGCGTACAGCGTGAACCGGTCCTCGGCGACGACGGCGTCGGCGACCGAGGACGCATGGTGCGCGCTCACCCCGGGACGCATCAGCCAGTAGCCGTCGGTGAACTTCATCAGTGCTCCCAACTGTTCACTTGACCGAGCCACCGGTGATGCCGGCGGCGACGTACTTCTGGGCCAGCACCAGAAGGATCGCGGCGGGGACCGCGGACACCACGGCGGTGGCCATGACCGCGCCCCAGTCGCTGACGTGGGCGCCGATGTACTCGTACATGCTCAGCGTGATCGGCTTGACGTCGTCGGTGGTGTTCAGCGTCAGTGCGAACATGAAGTCCGACCAGGCGAACAGGAACGTGAACAGGCCCGACGTGATGAGGGCGTTGCGGCTCATGGGCAGCACGATCCGGACGAACGAGGTGAACCGGTTCGCGCCGTCCACCAGCGACGCCTCCACCACCTCGCGCGGGATCGACACCATGAAGGCGCGCAGCAGCACCAGCGAGAACGGCAGCCCCAGCGACGCGTCCGCGAGGATCAGCCCCAGCAGCGAGTTCACCAGGTGCAGGTCGACGTACGCGCTGTAGAGGGCGTTGGCAATGACGATGCCCGGCACCATCTGCGTGATGAGCGTGCCGAACACGATGATCCGGCTGCCGCGCAGGCCGAACTGGGCGAGTCCGTACGCGGCGGGGGCCGCGAGCGCCAGGCACACGACCACAGCGCCGAGCGCGACGATCAGGCTGGTGCCCAGCGAGCCGCCCTGACTGCTCAGCGCGCGCCGGAAGTTGTCCCAGCCGGGCGACACCGGGAACCAGTCGACGGCGGCCAGGCTCTCACCGGGCTGGAGCGCGATGTTGAGCATCCAGTACAGCGGGAACAGCAGGACGACCAGGATGGCCACGGCGATGGCCGTGTTGAGGGCGCGGGGCGTTCCCCGGGTCCCGCGCCCGGGCCGCCGGGCGCCGGCCCGGGCGGGTGCCGGACGGGACGTCCGCGTCGAGGGTGACGACATGGCAGCTCACTTCCCCCGGCCGAAGTCGGCCCTGTTGGCTCGGAGGTACAGCACGGCGAAGACCGCGCTCACCAGGATCAGGATGTCGCCCACCACGGCGCCCTGGCCGAAGTCGAGCTGCTGGAACGACAGTTGGTACGTGACGGTGCCCAGCGTCTGGGTGGAGTCGGCGGGACCGCCCGCCGTCAGCGCGAGGATCAGGTCGAGGATCTTCACGGTCGACATGAAGCCCAGGACGAGCACCACGGTGACCACGGGCCGCAGCAGCGGCAGGGTCACGCTGCGGAACGCCCGCCAGGCGCCCGCTCCGTCCAGCGCCGCCGCCTCGTACAGGTCCCGCGGTATCTCCTGCAGACCGCCGTAGAGGATCACCATGTTGAACGGGATGCCGATCCAGACGTTGACCAGGATCGCGGAGAGCAGCGCGACGCCCGGGCTGCTCAGCCACGGCACCGGCGACGACGTCAGGTGCAGGTCGGTGAGGAGGGTGTTGACCACCCCGGTCTCCTGGTCGAGCAGCTTGCGCCACACGATGGACGTGACGACCATCGGCACCAGCCACGGCAGCAGCAGCACCGCGCGGGCGAAGCCGGAGAGCCGGAAGCGCCGGGAGAAGAAGACGGCGAGAGAGAGGCCGATGACGAACTGGCCGAGCAGCGATCCCGCGGTGAACACCAGGGTGTGCCAGAGCGAGCCGGTGAAGAGCGGGTTCGCGAAGACGGCCCGCCAGTTGTCCAAGCCGTTGAACGGCGACTGCCCGGTGAAGTACGTGCTCGGTGTGTAGTGCTGGAAGCTCATGACGATGTTGCGCACGAGCGGGTAGCCGAAGAAGGCCAGCATGTACAGGACGGCGGGCGCGACGAAGCACCAGCGCAGCAGGTGGGCGCGGCGCCCGCTGGTTCCCGTGGTGCGCGCGGACGCGGATCCGGGGACCGCGGTGGTGGCGCCGGCGGCGGTGATGGTCATGGCTGCTCTCTCCTCACTCGCCGGCCGCGGCCCGCGTCTGGGCCTGCCTGAGGGCCGCCCGCGGGGACGCCCGTCCCGTCAGCACGGACTGGAAGGCGCCCGACAGCGCGTCGGAGACGACGGGCCAGCGGGAGCCGACCCGGTCGGTGCGGGACCTGGCGGTCGTGACCTCGTCGGCGAAGGCCGCGAGCTTCGGGTTCTGCGCCTTGTACTGCCGCGCCGCCGCCGCCACCGTCGGCACGTTGTTGACCGACTCGCCCCACGCCACCTGGTTCCGCTGCCGGTTGAGACAGTTGATGATCTTCGCCGCGGTGTGCTGCCTGCCCGTGTCGCCGGTCTGCGGGATCGTCATCACCGTCCCGCCGATCGGCGGCACCGGCGGCATCCCGGCCCGGGGCACCGGGATCGGCGCGACGGCCCAGTGCAGGTCCTTGTGCTGGCTCAGCACCGGCACCTGCCACGGACCGTTGATCATCATGGCCGCGCGTCCCGCGATGAACTGGTCGTTCACGTCCTGCTGGTTCCAGGTGACCACCGCCCGTGACGCGGACTTCCGGGTCACCAGGTCCTTCCACAGCTGGAGCGCGGGTGCGCCCTTCCCGTCGTCGAGGTGCGCCTCGTCGCCGCCCGTCGACCAGAAGAACGGCAGGAACTGGTAGACGCCGTCGGCGTCCGGCGTCGCGCTGAACGCCATCCCGAACGTGGACCCGTGGGTGAGCTTCTTCGCCGTGTCCTTCAGCTCGGCCCAGGTCGTCGGCGGCCGGAGGCCCGCCCGCTTCAGCAGGTCGGTGTTGTAGATCAGCGCCAGTGAATTGACCGCCCTGGCCACGCCGTACTGCGTGCCCCGGAAACTCCCCATCGTCACGGCGCTCTTCGACATCCCCGAGACGTCGACGCCGGCCTTCCGCACCGGTACGAGGCCGCCGGTGTCGGCGAACTGGGGCACCTCGGAGCCGTCGAGCTCCAGGATGTCGGTCAGCGAGTGGGACGAGGCCATCCGCAGGGCCTTGGACACCACCTGGTCGGCGGGGACGCTGGTCTGCCTGACCTTGATCCCGAGCGGTCTCGCGCACCGGTCGAAGAACTTCTGTTCCTTGTCGTGTTCCAGGGTGTCCGTCGCGGAGTTGAGCACCGTGATGGTGCCGGGGTCGGGGACGCTCGCGCATCCCGTCAGCGCGGTCGCCGCCAGGGCGGCGGCGGAAAGGGTGGCCATCGCCGTGCGGCGACGACGACTCACGTGCATGGTCGTGGGCACTCCTTCGGTCTACGGCTCTGTGAGAACGCGGAGGGCACCCGGGTCGAAGGTCTGTCGAATCGATTCGACTGGGTGACGCCGCGATGCTAGGCGCTTGTTGGGGCGGCGACAATAGGTCGGCGGAAGCGCTTGGCGGGGGAGCGGCAGTGGGGTGGGCGGAGGCGCTTGGCGGGGGACTCGGCGTCGCGGGGCGGAGGGCCGGTCAGGCGCGCGGTGGCGTCAGCGGCACGGCGCCCGGGAGCAGTTCGGGTGCGACGAGCAGGTGCCGTGCCATGTCCGCCGGGGGCCGCGCGCCGGGCCCGCCGGCTCCGCGCTGCTCCCGGAGCGCCTCGGCGGCCGCCACCGCCAGCCGTGTCACCTCGTCCGCGAGAGTCCTGACCGGCAGTTCGATCCGCGAAAGACCGCTGCTCGACGGATCCTCCGGCAGCGTGCCGATGACCACCATCGTCAGGTCGTCCGGCACCCGCAGGCCCGTCGCCGACGGCATCGACGCGAGGATGTGGTGGTGTGCCGACGGATGCTGCACCACCAGGGCGGTCGGCCCACCGGGGCGCCGGGCCGCACCGTCGCTGGCCAGCAGGGTCCGCAGGCGGCGCGCGAGCCCCGCCGGGTCGTCCAGCGAGTGCGCCACCTCGACGGCGCACCCGGTCTCCGCGGCACCCCTGCGCGCGCCCGCGATGCCGCGCAACGCGTAGCTGCGTCGCGCCCGCACCTCCGCCTCGGTCGGCGCCAGGTACACCAGCGCACGGTGCCCTGCCGCGGAGAGGGTCCGCACGGTGCGCGCCGCGGCCTCCTCCCAGTCCAGGTCCGTCCACGGCAGCGCGTCCTCGTCGGCCGGCCGGCCGATCAGCGCCGCGGGGAAGCCCACCTCGCGCACCACGTCGATGCGGGCGTCCTCCATGTCGACGGCCATCAGCACCGCCGCGTCCGCAAGCCCGCTCAGCGCGACCCGGCGCAGCCCCTCGGCCTTGTCCCGGTTGGTCGTCAGCAGGAGGTCGAAGCCCAGGCCGTTGGCCGCATCGCTCAGCTCGATGGCGAACCTGCCGTCCACCGAGTGCTGGAGCCCCGCCCTGCGGGGCAGGGCCAGGGCGATCACCCGGGTACGGCTGCTCCGCAGTGTCCGCGCGCTGGCACGCGGGTGGTAACCGAGTGCCTCCACGGCCTCCTGCACGCGGCGGCGCGTCTCCTGGGAGATGGACCGCGACCCGTTGAGCACGTACGAGACGGTGCTCGGAGCGACCGCCGCCCGCTGGGCGACGTCCCTGATGGTGGCCATCCTGGGGCCCTTCGACGACACGATCGGCCATGCTATCGAACGCTCGGTCGGGCCCACCGCCGAGCTGTGCTGTGCTGTGCGGGTACACCTGTCCGTACCGGCGGGGACCGTATCGCCGTGGTGTCGGTGGACGGCATCGGGGCCGGCGGTGGGACCTCGATGTGGTCGCGGATCCGCTCGACGGACGGACCACGCTCCGGGCACTCACGGCGGAGCCGGCCCGGACGGCCACGCTTCCCACCGTGCGGCCGGACGGCACCTGCATGGGCGCCGACCTCGCGGACGAGAATCGGGAAGCGCGTCGGCGCTCCGGGCGCACCGCTGGTACGTGCTCACCCACGCATATCGTGGCCGTCGCCGGACCCGCCGACCGTTAGGGGTGGTGAGCCGGGCGTGCAGGGCGCGCGGTGAGGGGCGTGCGACCTCGCCGGCGGCTACTCAGCGTCACGCTTTAGAGGTGTTGACGGCATTCACGTCACTCTACGCGGGAATACGGCGAGGTGTATGCGTACACGTGCACGCAAGGAGTGACGATGGCCCGCAGTGAGCCGCAGGCGATCTCGCCGGATGGCGCCCGTGTGGCGCGCATCTTCGACGGTCTCGGGATGGCGTACGAGCACGCCTTCACCGGCCGGAAGCAGGCCCAGATCGAGGCCGTCGAAGACCTGGCGCACCGCCTCGCCCCAGGCTCACGCGTATTGGACGTGGGGTGCGCGACGGGCCGCCCCACGACGGAGCAGCTGTGCGGGAAGGGCCTGGACGTCACGGGCATCGACGTCTCCGAGGTCATGCTGGCCCATGCGCGGCGCCAGGTGCCGCAGGCGCGCTTCGTCCTGGCCGACCTCTTCGGCGACGTCCCCGCCGACCTCGGGGTGTACGACGCCGTTGTGTGTCTGTTCTGCCTCGTCCATGTGCCCGAGCGCCCTTTCGTGGCGGGGCTGCGGCGGCTCGCGGCCCTCACCGTGCCGGGCGGCACCATTCTGCTCGCCGTTCCGGAGTACGAGGGCACCGAAGAAGTGCGGTTCCTCGACCGGACCTACCATCCTGTGCGTTGCCTCCGCGAGGACGTCGACCGTTACGCCCGACTGGCCGGTCTGGAGGTTGAGCGCGTGGAGGTCCGTGCCGGAGCACCCTCGCGCGAGCAGACGTCACCCGAGAGAAGCCTGTTCCTGTGGGCGAGGACTCCGGCGTCCCCGCTCCGACCGGACCCGGCCACCGGCGCGGCGAGAAACCCTCCCTCGACGCCGTGAGGGGCCGGGGCCGGTCGGCCCCGGTGCCGGGCGGTGCCCTATCGGCCGCTCGGCCGCTGCGCCTTCGCCGGACAGGCGGACGCCGGCACCGACCCGCGCACCCTGCGCGCCGCCCTCAAGCCCGCCGACGCCCGCGACGAGGTCCGCACACCACAGGAATTATCCCTTTTCTCCCCATTGCGCAGAGGTTTGTCATGAATACGGAAGCAGTGTCAGAGGTGGATGTGGAGTGGCCCCTCTCCCGGCGCGGTGATGTCGTCCCCGAGGTGTGCACGTGGCTCCGCGAGCACAGGCCTGTCGCCCGAGTCCGTACGCTGACCGGTGATCCGGCGTGGTTGGTCGCCACTCACGAACTGGCCACACGCGTGTTGCAGGATGACACCTTCAGCATGTCGGCCCTGGCCGAGCCGGGGGCGCGCCTGCAGTACGCGCCGCTCTTCCCGGCGTCGAACCGCAGCAGTGTGAAGGACATGGTGAACGCGGGGCTGCGCGAGACGGTCATGCAAGCCCTCTCCCCCCACGCGGTCAAAGAGGTCATCGGCGATTTTCGCCGCAGGGCCGACGAACTGCTCGACGAGCTGACGGCCGAGGGCCCACCGGTAGACGTCCGGGCGCGCTTCACCCAGCCCTACACCTCCTCCGTGATGTCCACGGTCCTGGGCCTCTCAGAAGACCATGGACGCCTGCTGATGGACGGGTTCGACATCAGCATCATGACCGTGCCGCACTCGTTCGAGGGCGCGCGGGTCACCTGGGAGAAGGGCATGGCGCGCACCCGCGCCCGGCTGCTGGCCCACGATGCCGTGCAGGCGCCGGGTCTCCTGGGCGCGCTGGCCCGCTTCCGGGTGGAGAAGGGGACGACGGCCGAACTCGACGAAGAGCTCGCGCTGATGCTCAACAACCTCTTCGTCGCGGGAGGGCTGAGCACCTCGGCATTCCTCCTGCTGTCCCTGCTGCTGCTCATGGTGCACCGTGACCAGATGGGTTGGCTGCGTGCGCACCCCGAGGCGATGGAGCCGGCGGTGGAGGAACTGCTCCGCTACAGCCTCGCCATCGGTGACGGACTTCCGCGCATCGCCACCAGGGACACCGAACTGGGCGGGCAGGCCATCGCGAAAGGTGATCTCGTTCTCGTCCTCGTCGAAGGCGCCAACCACGATCCCGCCGCGTTCGACGACCCGCAGAAGCTGGACCTGACGCGCAATCCGAAGGCGCACCTGACGTTCGGCGCGGGACGGCACTACTGCTCGGCCACCTTTCTCGCGCGCACCCACGCGTCCGTCGCGCTGTCGGCTGTCCTGGAGCGGATGCCCCAGCTGCGCTTGGCCGTCCCCGCGGAAGAGATCAGCTGGCGGTCGGGGTGGATCAAACGCACGCCCGAACGTCTTCCGGTTCTGTGGTGACACGGCGGAGGCCACCCCGCCGCCGCCCTCGGCCTCCTCACCTGGCGCGTCGCAGGACGCGCCGCCCGCGCAGCCGCCTTGTGGGTGGGGTGGCCGGCGTGTCCCGCGGCCACACGGGGGCGTCTCAGAGCTGGCGGCGGACGCCCGCCTCGCGCTCGGTGCGGTGTATCTGGTGGCCGAGGTCGCCCTCCAGGGACAGCCGGGCACGGCCGCGGCGGCCCAGGGGAAGGACCGTGCGCTGAGCGCCGTCCTCCAGCAACAGGGCCAGCCCCCCGTACAGCGCGAAGCAGCCGAGGGGCAGGCTGCTCGCCAACGGTCGCAGCACGATCCTCGTGGCCGCGGCGGAAGTTGGTGGTGAGGTGTCGATCGTGTCCTGTTCATCAAGCTGACAGGCCATGGACTTCTCTCCGTCTGCTGGGGTCTCGGCCTCCTCCTGCGTTGGGTAGCCGTGTGCTCCGCAGGGAAACCTCGGTGCACCGGGCCCCGGCCGCGCTCAGGCCGGCCGGGGCCCGGCCCGGCGTTCTCCGGGCGCGGGGTCACGACTCGGCCAGCCGGAAGCCCATCGCGTACATGCCCCTGTGGTACCAGCCGTGCCGGCGGCGGCAACGGGCCAGGTCCGCGAAGCGGGTGAAGCTGCCGCCGCGGGCGATGCGGTATGACACCGGCCCGCCCAGGTCGTCGTCGACCGCCGCGCCGCCCGGGTAGGGACGGTAGTCGTCGGCCACGTACTCCTCCACGTTGCCGCCCATGTCGGAGGCGCCGAACGGGGAGCGGCCGGCCGGGTACATGCCCACCGGGGTGGTGGCCAGGGGTCCGTACTCGACCGTGTTGGCGCGGTCGGGGCCCGGTTCCTCGCCCCACGGGTAGGCTCGCCCGTCGCCCCCGCCGGCCGCGTACTCCCATTCGGCTCCGTCGGCAGGCGGAAGGCCCGCTCGGTGCGGGCCGCCAGAGGACACCCCACCATGGGAGCACTCATGCTTTTTTGACGTGCGGCGGCTGTGGTTGCCGCAAGCCACGGCCGTGACTCCGGTCGGCGGGGAGGCAGTCGGCGCCGCACCGGCCCGGCCGCACCCGGCCAGAAGCCGGGCCGGCAGGCGCCACGGACCCTCACGCGTGTGCGAGGCACGGTGTGCCGGTGTCGTACCCATGGGCGGGTCCCGCCCGTGATAGAGAAGGCGGCATCGGCGTCTTCTCAGTCGAGGAGCTGAGCACGGCCGGCGGCCCCCCTGCTTCCGGTGCGGCGGCGTCTCGCGGCGTAAAAGGGATTCGCGCATGCGGCAATGTGTGGTCATCGAAGCGCCGTCGGTGCTGGGGCTGCGGCCCTCCGGGGTCCAGGACCTGCCGGCGGCGCTGCTCGACGCCGGTCTGCTGGCCGGTCTCGGGGCGGAGTGGGCCGACCGCGTCGAAGCGCCGGAATACGACCCGAGGCGGGACGACGAGACCGGAATCCTCAACCCGGACGGCATCGCGGAGTACTCCGTCAGGCTGGCAGAGGCGGTCGGCGGTGTCCTCGACGGTGGCGGGTTTCCCGTGGTCCTCGGCGGTGATTGCAGCATCCTGCTCGGCAACCTCCTCGCCCTGCGGCGCCGCGGACGCCATGGGTTGCTGTTCATCGACGGCCACACCGACTTCTATCAGCCGTCGGCCGAGCCCACCGGTGAGGCGGCCTCGATGGAACTCGCCCTGGCCACGGGCCGCGGCCCTCGCCCGCTGAGCGACCTCGAAGGCCGTGGACCCCTGTTGCGCGACGAGGACGTCGTCGCCTTCGCCTTCCGTGACGCCGCGGAGTCCGCCGCCGACGGGATGCAGCCGCTGCCATCCGGGCTGCACGCGATCGACCTCGCCGGCGTGCGGGCAGCCGGAGCCGCCGCGGCGGCACGCGAGGCGGTCGGCCGGCTCACCGCCGTCGGTGCCGGATTCTGGGTCCATCTCGACGTCGATGTCCTGGACGATGCGGTCATGCCGGCGGTCGACTACCGGCTGCCCGGCGGACTGACCTGGCTCGAACTGGAAAACGTGCTCGGAGTGGCGTTGGCCGACGAACGAGCCCTGGGGCTCGACGTCACGATTTTCAACCCCCGCCTCGATCCGGACGGGAGCATCGCAGCGCGCCTCACGGAGTGCCTGACCCGTGGGCTTTCCCGGCGGGCCGGCCGGAGAAGCTGAGCCGGAGGGCTCGTTCCGTGGTCGTGGTCGTGGCCGTGGCCGTGGTCGTGGCCGTGGTCGTGGCCGGCACCGTGTCCGGTGCCGGCCGGCGCGTCCACGGCCCGCGGAGCGGGCAGGCCGTCGGCAGCCTCGCCGCGGCCGGGAACGGCCGGGTGCGATCATGTGAGTGCCGCGTACCGCCGTCCAGGGCTGTGCGCGTGGGAACTCGGACCAAGATCGGAGCCGTACATGACATCCGGTAGAGGCAGAGGCCTGGTGGACACCTCCAGAGCGCATCCGGCTCGTGTCTACGACTGGCTGCTGGGCGGCAAGGACAATTACCCGGTCGACGAGGAGGTGGGGCTGCGCCTCCCGCAGATAGCCAGGGACAGCGCCCGACAGAACCGGGCCTTCATGCACCGGGCGGCGGCCTGGGCGGCGCGTGAGGGCATCGACCAGTTCCTGGACGTCGGCACGGGCATCCCGACCGAGCCGAACCTCCACCAGATCGTGCAGCGGATCGACCCGACGGCCCGCGTCGTCTACACCGACAACGACCCGATCGTCCTGCGCCACGCGGAAGCCTTGCTGGTCAGCACGCCCGAGGGCGCCACGGACTACGTCCAGGCCGACGTGCGCGAACCGGAGACCATCCTCGCCGAGGCCCGCCGCCTCCTCGACTTCGACAGGCCCATCGCCCTGTTCCTCGTCGCCCTGATGCACTTCATCCCGGACTCGGACGATCCCTACGGTGTGGCCCGGACCTTGGTGAGTGCCCTGCCGAGCGGCAGCGCGCTGGTCCTCTCCCACGGCACCGCGGACTTCCACGGCGAGCTGGAGGCCGACGTCACGAGCGTGTACCAGTCGGGCGGCATCACTCTGGTGCCGCGCACGCGCGCGGAGGTGGCACGGTTCTTCGACGGTCTCACGTTGGTGGACCCCGGGGTGGTCCGCGCCGTCGAGTGGTACAAGGAGGAACCCGCGCCGGTGGACGAGCCGACGCCGCTGTACGCGGGCACCGCGCTGACGCCGTGAGCCGCCGCCGCGGCGGGCGGCGGCCCACCGACACGGGACTCGCGTGTCCGGGGACGATCAGGTACGGGCCCGCTCCTGACGCACCCGCCGCACGAGGTCGGCCGCGGCCCCCGGCCACTCACCGTGGTCGAACGTGAATCCGGCTTCGAGCAGCCGGCCCGGCACGACCCGGCGGCTCTTGAGGAGGAGCTCGGTGTCGGAGCGCAGCACGAACGCTCCGATGCCGGCCATCCACTTCGTCGCCGGCAGCCCCACCGGGACGCCCCAGGCCCTGCGCAGCGCGCGCATGAACGCCCGCTGCGGGAGGGGAGCGGGGGCCGCCAGATTGACCGGGCCGGTGATGTCGTCCCGGTCGATCAGGAACTCCACCGCGCGGACGACATCACGGTCGTGGATCCAGGACACGTACTGCGCGCCGCCCGCGACCGGCCCGCCGAGGCCGAGCCGTGTCAGCCACAGCAGGTAGTCGAAGACGCCACCGCGATCGGGGCTCATCACCATCGCCGAGCGCAGGGCCACCTTGCGGGTGCCCGGCGTCGCGGCCCGCTCCTGCTCCCGCTCCCAGTTCCTCGCGATCTCCACGCTGAAGGCCCAGTAACCGGGGACACCGGGTTCGCCGCCGCCTATCACCCCGGCCGCCTCGTCGTTGGGCGCGTCGAAACGGTGGGCGTAGATCGTGGCGGTGCTCATCTGGAGCCAGACCCGGGGCGGCCGCCGGGCAGCCGCGATCGCCTCGCCCACGACCCGCGCGGAGTCCACGCGCGACTCCATCATGGCGCGGAGGTTCTCATCGGTGTAGCGGCAGCTGACGCTGCGGCCGGCCAGATTGATCACGACGTCGCTGCCGTCGATCGTCTCCGCCCAGGGACCGAGCGTTCTGCCGTCCCACCGGACGTCGCCCTCGCGCGCCGGACGTCTGGTCAGGACCACGACCTCGTGGCCCGCGGCGGTCAGCGCCCGGTGCAGAATGCCGCCCACCTGGCCGGTTCCCCCCGGCAGCACCATCTTCACTCGGCTCTCCCCTCGTGTGGTGCACCGAGGGTACGTCCCGTCCACCGGACTCCCGGCGCGGGGCCGTACCGGCGGCTCCGGAGCCCTGGCCGGCAGTTCGTACGGGCATGCCCGGCAGTCCCGACGCGGGCTCAGGAGGCGGCACCGGGGACGACCTCCGCCTCCGGCCTGCGCCAGCGGACGGGCGTGCAGGCGCCCACCGCCACCACGGCGAGGAACACGGTGCTCGCGCCCAGCAGCGGTCCGCGTACGCCGTAACGGCCCACCAGCGCGGTCGGCGCGGCGGCCCCGGCGGGCGCCAGCGAGCCGTGCACCGTCCAGCATGCGGAGGTGACCCGGCCGAGGAGCCGGTCAGGGGTGACCGTCTGGCGCAGGGACATGGAGGAGATGCCCGCCAAGCGTGCGGGCACATGGGACCGCGGCCGCGGCTTATCGAGCCGGTTCGGCGGGCCGGGCGCGGGTGCGGGGCTTGCGGACGGAGCCCTCGTCGCCGGCCCGGACGGACCGCGGCGGCGGCCGACGGCACGGCCGCACGGTGCTCGTCTGGTCGGGGCCCCGTCCGGCGTCACCGGGGCGGGACCGCCCTCGCGCCGGCCCTGACCGGGTCACCGTCCGCGGCGCCGGCGGTGCGCGGGCCGAGTTCGTCGGTGGGCACGTCATGGGTCTCGCGCGCGGTGAGCGCGGCGATCACCGGCGGGACGCACAGCGCGGCCGTGAACAGGGCGACGGCGACCCAGTCGTCGTCCGGGCCGGCGATCTGCGCGGCGAAGGTGACGGCGAAGCCGGAGAGGGCGAAGCCGATCTGGGTGCCGACGGCGACCCCGGACAGCCGCACACGCGTGGGGAACATCTCTCCGTAGAAGGAGGGCCAGATGCCGTTGGCCGCGCTGTAGACCACACCGAAGGCCACGATGCCGAGCAGCGCCGTCAGCGGGTACGAGCCGGCGGCGATCGCCCACAGGTAGAGGAACATGAAGGCCGCGCTGCCGACCGCGCCCACGAGGAACACCGGCCTGCGGCCGATGCGGTCGGAGAGCACGGCCCACAGCGGGATGGCCCCGAGCGCCACCAGGTTGGCGAGCGCGCCCACCCACAGCATGAACGTACGGTTCATGCCGACCGCGTCGGAGGTGGCGAAGGAGAGCGACCAGACGGTGAAGATGGTGCTGACCGAGGCCACCAGCGCACCGCCGATGACCCGCAGGACGTCCGCCCAGTGCCCGCGCAGCAGCGACACCAGCGGAAGCCGGTCGACGCCCTCCGCCGAGGCCTGCCGGGTGAAGGCGGGGGGCTCCTCGAGGGTGCGGCGGATGACATAGCCGACGACGGCGACGACCACGCTGAACAGGAACGGCAGCCGCCAGCCCCAGGACAGCAGCGCGTCGTCCCCGAGGGCGGCGACGGGCAGGAAGACCAGGGTGGCCAGCAACTGCCCGGCCTGAGTGCCGTTCAGGGTGAAACTGGTGAAGTAGGCGCGGCGCAGCTGCGGCGCGTGCTCCAGCGTCATGGAACTCGCGCTCGCCTGCTCGCCCGCCGCCGAGATGCCCCCGAGGATCCGGCAGAGCACCAGCAGGACGGGCGCGAGGCCGCCGACCTCTGCGCGGGTGGGCAGACAGCCGATGAGGAACGTCGACAGACCCATCAGGACCAGGGTGAAGACCATGATCTTCTTCCGGCCGATGCGGTCCCCGAAGTGCCCGAGGACGAGCGCGCCGACCGGGCGGGCCGCGTAGGCGACGCCGAAAGTGGCCATCGAGAGCAGCGTCGCGTTCGCCGGGTCGGACTCGTCGAAGAAGACCTTCGGGAAGACCAGCGCGGCGGCGCTGCCGTAGATGAAGAAGTCGTAGTACTCCAGGGCACTGCCGATCCAGGCGGCGAACGCGGCTCTGCGCGGTTGCCCGTGGGGTGCGGCGGGCGGCGTGGCGGAGGAGGGCACGGCGAACTCCTTCGGCTCCGGGGGAGGGGGCAGGACGGCTGGCGGTGCCGGCGGGCGGGGAGCGGGACGCCGGCACCGCGAATAACCCACTAGATAGTTAATTAAGTGGTGGGACGGATGCTGCTTGCGCCGGACCGCGGGTGTCAAGGCCCCTGCACGCGACGCGTCGCGACGCGCCGCACGGGGCGGGCGTCGGCCGCCGCCTACCGGCGTGGTGTGCCGCCGGTCAGATAGCCGACCACCATGTCACCCAGCATGGTGCGGTAGCGCTCGCGCTCCCCGGCGGCCAGCAGGTCACGCCCGAACAGGGCGGCGAAGGTGGGCCGGTTGGCGACGCGGAAGAAGCAGAACGAGCTGATCATCGCGTGCAGGTTCACGGCGTCCACGTCGGCGGTGAACACGCCGCTCTCCCGGCCGTTCGCCAGGATCCGGGCGATCACGTCGATGGCGGGCCAGTTGAGCCGGCCGAGTTTCTCGGAGGCGGCGATGTGCTCGGCGTCGTGGATGTTCTCGATGCTGACCAGCCGGATGAAGTCGGGGTGCGCCTCGTGGTGGTCGAAGGTGAGCTCGGCGAGCCGGCGTATGGCGGCCACCGGGTCGAGGTGCTCCACGTCCAGGTCCTGCTCGGCGCCCCGGATCACCGCGTACGCCCGCTCCAGGACGGCCGTGAACAGCTGCTCCTTGCTGCCGAAGTAGTAGTAGATCATCCGCTTGGTGGTGCGGGTGCGTGCGGCGATCTCGTCCACCCGGGCACCGGTGAAGCCCGCCCGGGCGAACTCGGCGGTGGCCACGTCGAGGATCTCGGCCTGGGTGCGGGCGGCGTCCCGCGTCCGGCCTGCGGCCGGCTTCTCGGCAGTGGGCATCTGGTTCCTCGGTGGCGCGGAGCGTGAACACGGTGTCCGGCCGGCATGCCGCCGGACCTCCCGCCGGAATCCTAGAGGCACCTTCCGCACGGCCGGACGTGTTCCGCGCTCCCGCCGTGGACAGCGCACGCGGCTCGCCGGGACGGCGCACGCGCCTTCGTGGTGCGCGTCTGCGGCTTCCTCGCGAGCGCTCGCCGCATGCTCACGGGGCTCACGGATACCTCGTGCGCCCGCGGCGTGCACCGGGCGGCGCCCGCGGCTTCCGTGTGCTCGGACCTCCGTGTGTGCTCGTGGCTTCCGTGCACTCATCGGGCACCCCCGGCATCGGGGCTTCCGCTGAAGCGCACCGACTGATATAGATAACGAACCAGTTCGTACATTAGCTTTCGTGAGCCAGTGGAGAGCAGCGTGGCCCAGGACTCCCACCTCGTCGGTCTCATCGGGTCGGGGATCGGCCCCTCCCTCAGCCCCGCGCTGCACGAGCGCGAGGCGGACCGGCACGGTCTGCGCTACCTCTACCGCCTCCTCGACATCGACCGGCTCGGGATCCCGCCCACCGAGGTGGGGCGCCTGCTGCGGGCGGCCCGCGACACCGGTTACACCGGCCTGAACATCACCCACCCCTGCAAGCAGCACGTCATAGGACACCTGGACGAGCTCTCCGGCCAGGCGGCCGCGCTCAAGGCGGTCAACACCGTCGTCCTCACGCCGGACGGCCGGGCCGTCGGGCACAACACCGACGTCACCGGGTTCGCCGCCGCCTTCGCCCGCGGCCTGGACGGCCCGCTCGACCGCGTCGTCCAGCTCGGCGCGGGCGGCGCGGGCGCGGCCGTCGCGCACGCGCTGCTCGGCCTCGGGGCGCGGCACCTCACCCTCGTGGACACCGTGCCCGAGCGGGCCCACGCCCTGGCCGGGGCGCTGAACGGGCACTTCGGCACCGACCGCGTCCGCAGCCGCCCACCCCGGGACCTCGCCGCCGAGCTGGCCCGCGCCGACGGGCTGGTCCATGCCACGCCCACCGGGATGGCCGCCCACCCCGGCGTCCCGCTCCCCGCCGACCTCCTGCACCCCGGCCTGTGGGTCGCCGACATCGTGTACCGCCCGCTCGACACCGAGCTGCTGCGGGCCGCCCGCGCCCGGGGCTGCCGTGTCCTGGACGGCGGCGGCATGGCCGTCCATCAGGCGGCGGACGCGTTCCGGCTCTTCACCGGCCTGGCACCGGACCGCGCCCGGATGCTCGCCGACCTCGCCGACCTCACCGGGGCGCCGCGCGCCCGCACCTGATCAGCCATCACCGGGAAGGAGCGCCCCGTGCGCACCGCCATCGCCACCGTCAGCCTGAGCGGCTCCCTGACCGAGAAGCTCACCGCCGCCTCCCGGGCGGGCTTCGACGGTGTGGAGATCTTCGAGAACGACCTGCTGGCCAGCCCGCTCACCCCCGAGGAGATCCGTGCCCGCTGCGCCGACCTCGGCCTGGGCGTCGACCTCTACCAGCCGATGCGCGACATCGAGGCGGTGCCCGAGGCGGACTTCGCGCGCAACCTGCGGCGCGCCCGGCACAAGTTCCGCACCATGCAGCGGCTCGGCGCCGACACGGTCCTGGTCTGCTCCACTCTGGCCCGCCACGCGGTGGACGACGACGCCCTGGCCGCCGAGCACCTGTACCGGCTCGCGGAACTCGCCGCCGATCACGGCATCAAGGTCGCCTACGAGGCCCTCTCCTGGGGGCGGCACGTCAGTACCTACGACCACGCATGGCGCATCGTCGAGGCCGCGGACCACCCGTCACTGGGCGTCTGCCTGGACAGCTTCCACATCCTGGCCCGGGGCAGCGATCCGGGGGCCATCGAGGCGATCCCCGGCGAGAAGATCTTCTTCCTCCAGCTCGCCGACGCCCCGATCATGGCCATGGACGTCCTGCAGTGGAGCCGCCACTACCGCTGCTTCCCCGGCCAGGGCGGCTTCGATCTGCCCGCGCTGCTACGCCACGTGCTGGCCGCCGGCTACCGGGGCCCGCTGTCCCTGGAGGTCTTCAACGACGTCTTCAGGCAGGCGGACCCCGGCCCCACCGCGGTCGACGCCCACCGCTCCCTGCTCGCTCTGCAGGAGGCCGTGGGCGCCGCCGTCCTGCCGGCGCCCGCACCCCCCACCGGCATCGCGTTCGCCGAACTCACCACCCCCGACCCCGAACTCCCCGCCGCCCAGCTCACCGCCCTCGGCTTCACCCGCACCGGCGCGCACCGCACCAAGCCCGTCTCCCTGTGGGAGCACGGCGGCGCCCGGATCCTCCTCAACACCGGGCCGGCCAGCCGGCGCGCGGGGACGCGGCTGGCGGCCGTGGGCCTCGAATCGTCCGATCCGGCCGCCGCGGCCAAGCGCGCGGAGGCCCTCCTCGCCCCCGTGCTGCCCCGCCGTCGCGACGCCGACGACACCCCGCTCGACGCCGTCGCCGCCCCGGACGGCACCGAGCTGTTCTTCTGCGCCACCGCCCGCCCCGGGCTGCCCGACTGGCTGGCGGACTTCACGGCGACGGGTCACCGCCCCGGCCGTCCCGCGACCGTGCTGGGCATCGACCACCTGGCCCTGACGCAGCCCTGGCACCAGTTCGACGAGGCCGCACTCTTCCACCGCACCGTCCTCGGTCTCAGCCCCCAGGAGAGCGTCGAAGTGGCGGAGCCGCACGGCCTGCTGCGCAGCCGGGCCGTCGCCGACACCGCCGGCCGCGTCCGTATCGCGCTGAGCATCGGCCCGGCCCCCACCGACGACCGGCCCCGCACCCAGCACATCGCGCTGGCCACGGAGGACGTCGTCGCCGCGGCCCGCGCCTTCCGGGCGGCCGGCGGCCGGCTCCTCGCCATTCCCCGCAACTACTACGACGACCTCGCGGCCCGCTTCGAGCTCCCCGATGACGTCCTGGACGTCTACCGTGAGCTGGGCATCCTCTACGACCAGGACGAACACGGCGCCTTCCGGCACTGCTACACGGCGACCACCGGCCGGCTGTTCTTCGAACTGGTCCAGCGCGACGCGGGCTACCGGGGCTATGGAGCGGTCAACGCCCCCATCCGGCTGGCCGCGCAGCACTCCGCGACCGGTCAGTACTGAACACGTGCGGGCCCGGCCACGGCCCGGTGCCCCCACGGCCGCCGACGGCCGGCGACGACCGGCGACGGCCGGCGCGCGCCGGCCGTCGGCGCCCGACCAGGCGGTCACTCACCGGCACATCCGGTCACTCACCGGCATATGACGGGCCGGACGCCCGCGCGCTCAGCCCGTCCGCGGTTCTCCCCGCCGTACGCGCCGGCCGGCTCACGCCGGCTTCAGCGGGTCGTGCCCCAGGGTCATGAGCCGGTGCCGCCAGCCGCTGTCACCCGCGGTGGTGGCCAGATCACTGCGGCGCTGATTCTCGACCGTGTTCACCACCTTCCGCATGATTCGCACATCGTCGTCCGTGAGGTCCTTGCGGCGCTTCTGGAGGATCGCCAGCACATGCCGGCCGGTCATCGACCCGGAATCCTCCGGCAGCTCCTCGGACCGCTCGTGCGCCGATGCCACCCGCAACCATTCGCTGAGCTCCACGGACGTCATGTTCACGACGCGGTGGAACTCCTGCCAGAGAGCGTCGAGCTCGGACTCGGAGATGGAGATATTGCGCATGCCCGCCGAGTGCTCCCTCGGCCCGGGTGGAAACGAGGGACCTCGGGAGAGGGCGGAGGGTCCCGGTGGCCGGGCGGCCCGGCCGTTTGGGGCGCGTTTCCCGCGGGCACCCGATCAGGTCACGGGCACCCGACCGGGTCATGGCGGATCCGCTTGGAGGCAGCGATGATCACTCATGAGCGCTTGGTGGAGGACGTTGCGTCCCAGGCGCGGCTTGCCACCACGGGCGAGGCGGTACGGGTCGTCAACGTCACACTGGCGGCGCTCGCCCGCCGCTTGGAGATGCCCCGGCGCCGGCGGCTGCGGCAGGCCCTGCCTGGCCCCGAGCGGGACGCCGCGGTGGTGACCGTTCCGCGTGCCGAGGGCGGGGTCGCCGAGCTGCAGGAGGAGATCGCCCGCAATCTTCTGTCCACGCCGGAGCGCGCCCGCCACCTGGCCCGGACGGTGCTCTCCACCGTGGCGGCGGAGGATCCGGGCCTCGGCCGGGAACTGCGCGAGAGCCTGCCGGAGGACGTCGAGGAACTGTTCACCGCCCCCGAGTCCTATCCGGAACGCCGGAACTCGGCCGTCGTGTCCCCCAGCCCGCTCACCCCGCAGGAACTCGGCACAGAGTTGCGCCGGCGCCCCGAGTGGAGCGGGGACGCCCACCGCATGACCCGGACCGTGGTGCTGCCCGCCGACCGCATGCCGCCCCTGATGAACCAGATCACCAAGGACGCGCGAGAGCTGAACCACCACGTCGATCACGAGCGGGCCGGGGACGGCATCACCTTCACCCTGCGCACCCGCTCGGTGGACGCCGTCACCATGCTGGACATGGCCTTGGCGGACCGCATCGACGCGGCGGTGACCGCCGTGGGCTCGGGCGGCCGCCCGTCCTGACCGGGGGCACCCGTGCGTACGCGCGTTCTCCGGCCGCCGCGTCCGGCGCGCGCGAGGTGTTGACACCCTTCGGCCCCCCTCTATCATCAGTGGTTGTCCGAGAGTTCGACCATTGTTCGAAATATCGGCCTTGATCGGTGTCCTCCTCGCGGACTCCGTAGCTGCACGCCGGGTACGCGGCGGGCCGCTGGCTGCCCCCGGAAGCCGCCGAGGTTCGGAACGCACCAGGTATGTCATGTTCATGGCAGTCCCTGCCTGTCGAGGTGGGACCTCGGTACGGCAACTCCTCTTCGCCGGCCGTGGCCCCCATCGCTCACCTCTCAAGGAGACCCGCATGTCCTTACCATCGACCGGTGTCCGGCGGGCCAGACCGCTTGCCGTACTCGTGCTCGTGCTCGCCATGGCCGCGGCCGTGTTCGGCGGTCAGGCGGCCGCCAACGGGCCCGCGGCGGCCTCGCCCACCGGGGCGCACCGGGCGGGCGCCGGTGGCGGCGCGCTCGCCGCGGCGTCGCTGCCCTGCGACATCTATGCCGCGGGCGGCACGCCCTGTGTCGCCGCGCACAGCACCACGCGGGCGCTGTACGCCGGCTACAACGGCCCGCTCTACCAGGTCAGACGCGCCTCGGACAACGCCACCCGGGACATCGGCGTGCTGAGCGCGGGCGGATACGCCAACGCCGCGGCGCAGGACTCGTTCTGCTCCGGCACGACCTGTCTCATCACCGTCATCTACGACCAGTCCGGCCGGGGCAACAAGCTCACCCAGGCGCCGCCCGGCGGTTTCTCCGGCCCGGCTCCGGGCGGATACGACAACCTCGCGGACGCGACCGCGGCGCCGGTCACGGTCGGCGGCCACAAGGCCTATGGCGTCTTCGTGGCGCCCGGCACCGGTTACCGCGACAACAGCACCTCGGGCGTCGCGACCGGCGACCAGCCGGAGGGGATGTACGCGATCTTCGACGGCTCGCACTACAACGGCGGCTGCTGCTTCGACTACGGCAACGCCGAGACCAACAGCCGGGACAACGGCAACGGCACCATGGAGGCCATCTACTTCGGCAACATCAAGGTCTGGGGCTACGGCACCGGCAACGGCCCCTGGGTCATGGCCGACCTCGAGAACGGCCTGTTCTCCGGGGTGAACGCCGGCTACAACGCGGGCGATCCGACCGTCAACCACCGCTTCCTGACGGCCATCGTCAAGGGTGAGCCGAACCACTGGTCCATCCGGGCGGGCAACGCGCAGTCGGGCGGCCTGTCGACCTACTACAACGGGCCCCGCCCCAACGTCGCCGGCTACAACCCGATGAAGAAGGAAGGGGCCATCATCCTCGGCATCGGCGGCGACAACAGCCACGGCTCCGCCGGCACCTTCTACGAGGGCGTGATGACCTCCGGCTATCCGTCGGACGCCACCGAGAACGCGGTGCAGGCCAACATCACGTCGGTCGGCTACGGGACGTCGTCGTCGGGAACCGGTTCACCGGCGCCCGGGTCGAGGATCTCGCTGCGGGCGACGACCTCGTGCTGCACCAACGACTACGTCCGGCACGACGATGCCGACAGCAACGTGGTGATCTCGGCGATCTCCTCGTCCAGCCCGGCCACCGACAAGGCCGACGCCACCTGGATCGTCCGCGCGGGCCTGTCCAACGGCTCCTGCGTCTCCTTCGAGTCCGCGAACAAGTCGGGCCAGTACCTGCGGCACAACAACTTCCAGTTGCACCTGGATCCCAACGACGGCAGCTCCCAGTTCGCCCAGGACGCCACCTTCTGCCCGCAGCCGGGCCACAACGGCCAGGGCCTCTCATTCCAGGCCGTGAACTATCCCGACGACTACCTGCGCCACTACAGCTACACCGTCTACATCGCCGGCAACGGCGGATCCCACACCTGGGACAGCACCACGTCCTGGAACGACGACACCAGCTGGGCCATCGCCCAACCCTGGGCCTGAGCCCGGCCCCCACCCCCGCCGGTACTCGCGCCGGTGACGGGGCCGCGTCACCGCCTCGGTGGCGCGGCCCCGCACCGAGGCAGCCCCTGCTGTTCGCCCACCCTGCACGGTCCCTTCCCAATGGGTTCACGCCACAGGACAGGGCAGTTTTTAGCCTCTCCGCCGGTTCGCACCGCTTTGGTGCGGAGCGGTACACGAAAGGCAGGCCCTGATGGGGACATCCAGGAGAGCGTCCGATCCGGAGAGAGCGTCCGATCCACAGAGAGCGGCGGCCCGCGGAGAGCTGACGCGCAGGGGGTTCGTGGCGGCGGCCGGTGCGGCCGTCGCGGCCGCCGGGGCCGGCGCAGGACAGGCGCAGGCGGCCACCGGCGCCGGCGGCGGCCCGGGCGGGACGGAGCAGGGCCCCGCGGACGGCTCCGGGGCGCGGCGCACCGCGCCGTCGGGCCAGTGGCTGGCCGGTGACACGCACGTCCACGACGACCACTCCTCGGACGGCAGCGCACCCCGGCAGACGTTCGAAGCAGACGCTGCCGGGCAACCTCCCCGTCGGCGACCAGATCGCGCAGGGTGAGCGGACGGGCCTGGCCTTCATGCCGCTGACCGACCACCGCACGTACGACCAGCACTGGGATCCCCAGTGGACGTCCTCGAAACTCTTGCTCATCCCCGGTGAGGAGGCCAACGGCTCACCC
The DNA here is from genome assembly GCF_057320905.1 of Streptomyces sp. DSM 116793. Lineage (NCBI taxonomy): Bacteria > Bacillati > Actinomycetota > Actinomycetes > Kitasatosporales > Streptomycetaceae > Streptomyces > Streptomyces sp. DSM 116793. The sequence goes on from NZ_CM170494.1 coordinate 8,665,803, forward strand.
CACGCCGTGCTCCTCGGCACCGTGGACGTGGTCGTCGACGGTGCCAACCCCGAGGGCTCCGCGGCCTTCCGGCACGTCCAGCAGTCCGTCTGGGACGTGCACGCCCAGGACGCGGTCTTCTCGCAGGCGCACCCGGACGACGGCGAGTACACGCCGGCCGACGGCGTCAACGACAACGCCAGCGTCCAGGGCGCGGACCTGGTGGAGGTGCTGAACGTGTCCACCGATCCGGACGCCCAGCTCGACTACGCCGAGAACCGCTGGAACGCAGGCTTCCGCTTCGGTGTGGCCGCGGCCAGCGACTGCCACTTCCGCGAGTACTGGGACATCGCCGGGCCCGGCGAGCCGACCACGCACGTCTTCGCCTCCGCACGTTCCGTACGGGCCATCCTCGACGGCTTCCAGAGCGGCCGCACCACGGTCGCGCAGAACGTCCGCGGACCGTTCCTCACCATCGAGGCCGACGCCGACGGCGACGGCGTGTTCGAGGCCCTCGGCGGCGACGAGATCGTCCTGGCCGCGCGCCGCCTGCCGAAGCGCGCCGCCCTGCGGGTGACGGTGGTGGGCGGCGTGGGCACGACCGTCCAGGTGTACGCCGCGCCCGGCCGCTCGGCCGGGCCCGTCGCCACCTTCACACCGGCGAAGCAGGTCGAGACCTACGAGCTGCCGCTGCCCACGCCCGGCACGGACCACACCTGGTACCGGGTTGAGGCACGCTCGCCCGGCAGCGCCTCAGGCGCGGACGCGGACCCCACCCGCCCCACCCAGCTGCGCGGCGCCACGTCACCGGTCTTCCTCTCCGTCGGCGCGCCCGCCGCCCCGCGGCCAGAGATCGCCCTGCCGCCCGCCGACACCCGGCCCGACGCTGCGCGGTCCGTGGCCGGTGAGCAGGGCCGGTTCACCGGGTTCCCCGACGTCGCCGTGGCCGGCGACGCCACCCATGTCGTCGCGGAGGACCACCAGGACGGCGCGACGAGGATCGTCTACCGGCGGCTGGACGCCAAGGGCCGGCTCACCCGGACCCTCACCCTGTCCGGCGACTCCGCCACCGCCCGCTTCCCCCGGATCATCGCCGCCGGCCGGAACGTCTGGGTCGTCTGGCAGGACGAGCTGGGCCGGGAGCAGCCGCACCGCCCGGTGATCCTCCTGCGGCAGAGCACCGACGGCGGCGCGTCCTTCCGGCCTCCCCGGCGACTCGGCGGCGGCGACGGCCGCTCCATCCACCCGGCGCTGGCCCTGATCGACGACACGCACCCGCTCGTGGCCTGGTCGGACAACAGCTCCGGCGCGTTCGACGTCTTCGCGCAGATCGTCGGCGTCGACAAGGCCCCGGTCAACATCTCCGCGGCGGGCAAGACGGTCAGCGCCGGCACACCGGACGACGCGCGGTCACCGCGCCATCCCGCCTCCCTCTTCCCCTCGATCGCCGTCGGCGACCGCGGGCACGCCGTGATCACCTGGCAGGACGACCGCTTCGACCCGGACCCCCTGTGGACGGGCCACACTCCGCCCCCGGGACAGCCCGCGAGCGGCGGCACGGACCCGGACAACTGGCAGATCCTGGCCGCGGTCCGCACCGCACCCGGCCGCGGCTGGAGTGACCCCGTGCAGGTCAGCGCGGTCACCGACCGGGCCGACCGGCACCCGGATGTGGCAGTCGACGCCGCGGGCGCGTTCGTCGCGATCTGGGAGAGCGGCGCGCTGCAGAGCTCCGGCGCCAACCTCCAGTTGCGCGCGTGCCGTTCCACCGACGGCGGTGCCACCTGGACGCCGTTCGAGCAGGTCGCTCCCGCTCCCGCGGCGATGAGCCAGCGGGCCAGGCTGAGCCGTGACCCCGGCGGCCCGCTGCGTGCGGTCTGGTACGACTCACGCTCGGCCGACTGGCGGTGGAAGGTGTACACCGCGACGTTCGACGCGACGTCGGGCTGGTCCGCCGCGCGGCAGGTGACGACCCGCGGCAACTCCACCTGGCCCGCGCTGGACCGCGGCACCGTGGTCTTCACGGGCGACCGCGCCGGGCGCCGCACCCAGCGCGACCGCACCCACCAGGTGTACCTGCTCGACCTGCGCTGACCGGTGGGGACGGCCGCACGGAGCGGCCATGCCGGCGGGATCCCGGACCGGGATGCCGCCGGCATGGCCGCGGCGTGGGTCAGCGGCCGGGCATCCGCCCGGGGCGTGCCCGCATCACCCGCAGGACCGCCCCGGGGGACAGCAGGCCGGACGGCGGGTCCACGAGGTGCGCGACGCGCAGGAAGCGGGTGCCCAGCACCGGATCCACGGCGGACGCCGCCCGATAGCGGTCGAGGTAGCGGCCCACGAGCCTCCCCAGGGCCGGGCGCGGCCCTTCGACCTCGGGGAACCGGTAGTCGCCTCCGGCCGCCAGCTGCCACGGTCCGTCCACCACCTTGGCGGCCGCGGCGAAGAAGCGCCGCGGCAGGTCCCGCTCACCCCCACCGGCGAGGAGTCCCCGCAGCAGTTCGGCCTCCATGGCGGCGACGGTCATGCCCTGCCCGTACACGGGGTTGAAGTCGCACAGCGCGTCGCCCACGGCCAGGAAGCCGGCGGGCGGTGCGTCGAGCCGTTCGAAAAGGTGGCGGACACTCTGGCGGAAGCGCATCCTGGCCGGCTCGTCGAGCGGCTTCGCGACGTCGATGACATCGGCGACGTCGGGCGCCGGCAGGGTACGGGCCCAGGCGGCGTACGCCGTGTCGTCGAGCGGCGGTTCCTCGCCCAGCATGCCGGCGAGCACGACGGCGAACCTGTCGCCCTCCTGCCGTACCGCGACGCCGCCGCGGTGCATCCCCGGATACGGCACGATGGTGGCGCCGAGCAGCCCGTTCAGGTGCTCGGGCCTGCGGGCGTAGTGCCGGGTGACGTACACGACGTCGGCACGGATGGCGGGGGACCGCGGCACCGTGAGACCGGCCTCGCGCAGCCAGCGCACCCCGTGCGAGCCGCGGCCCGCGGCGTCCACGACGAGGTCGGCGCGGACCTCGTCGGCGGCGCCGGCCGGCCGCACCCCGGCGACACCCCGGCCGTCCCCGTCGAGCACGAGCCCGGTGACCGCGGTGCCGTCCTGGATCGTCACATTGGGCAGCGCGGCGACCCGGGTGCGGATCAGGTGTTCGATGAGCGGTCTGCTCGCGCCGTACAGCGTGAGCCCGGACGCGGCGGGCGCGATGCGGCGGCCGTCCAGGTACATGTAGTGGTCCAGCTGGCCGTCCCCCGTGGGCACTCCCGCGCCCTTCAGGTCGTCCAGGAATCCGGGCAGCAGCGCCTCCAGGGCCTGCGCGCCGCGGTTGAGCAGGGCGTGCACCTGGCGTCCCTGGGGGACCCCGGTGCGCGGCCGGGCCGCGGTCGGCAGGGTGTCGCGGTCGAAGACGGTGACGCGCTCGAAACGGTCACTCAACGCGCGGGCGGCCAGCAGACCGGCCACGCTTCCCCCGACGACAACCGCACTGCCCCTGCCCATGAGACCTCCTCGACGACGGCCCGCCGGAGTCACGACGGTCCACCGGCGGCACGGTGATCCACCGGATGGCGACGATCCGCCGCACGGACGCCCGGCAGCCGCGACCCCACCCGCGCTTCGCTGCGTACAGCCAAGCGCACCCGGGGCCCGGTCGACCACCGATTGGGCCGCATCCGACCTCATCGTGCGACGCACCCGGGGTGAAGGCGATCAGGGCGCGGCGCCGGGGCGCGAGGTCAACGGGCCGGAGGAAACCACACGGCCACGCAGGCCGTGACCTGCGGGACGGCGGGCGGCGCGGGAACGCCCGGCCGCCTAGGTGCGGGTGCCCGGCGCCGCCCCCGTGGGGCGTCATGCCCGGTCCGGCCGGTGGGTCCCGGTGCGCTGGATGGCGACGACCGCCGCGTCGTCCCGCAGAGGGCCCTGTACATGGCGTTCCAGATCGTGTCGCAGCTGCTGCACCACGGTCCGGGGGCTGTCCCAGGTCCACCCGGCGGCGAGATGCGCCAGGGGGAAGAAGGTGCCGTCCGGGGAGCGGGCCTCGGTGATTCCGTCCGTGTACAGCAGGAGGACGTCGTCGCCGCCGAAGGCGAACGAACAGGGGCGGAAGGAGCGGGCGCCCGGCAGGCCCAGGCCCAGGGGAGGGTCGGTCTCGGTGTCGAGGGTGAGGAGCCGGTCCCCCCGGCGCAGGAGCGGGGGAACATGGCCGGAGTTGATGATCCGGGCGGAGCCGGGTGTGTCGGGGATGTCGACGACCGCGGCCGTGATGAAGAACTCCGTGGCCTCGTCGGGGCGCGTCGGCTCGGTGATGTTCGCGGAGATCCGGCTCTCCAGATAGGCCATCAGTTCGTCGAGTCCTGTGATGCGCGGGGCGGCCTCGCGGAACACGCCGAGCAGCAGGGCGGCGTCCCCCATGGCGGTGATGCCCTTGCCCATGACGTCGCCGATCAGCAGGCGGGTGCTGCCCGGGGTGCGTACGGCCGCGTAGAGGTCGCCCCCGATGAGCGCGTGGTCCTCGGCCGCCAGGTACAGCGACTCCACGCGCAGCGGGCCGACGCGCGGCGGAAGCGGACGCAGGACCGCCTGCTGGGCCGCCACGGAGACGCGCCTGACCTGGCCGAGTTCGGTGGCCCGCTGGTCCTGGAGGTGGCGGAACAGACTCACCAGGACCGTGACCACCACGATGGCGATGGTGTGCGCGACCACGTTCTCCATGTGCAGCGGGGCGGGGGGAAGGAGGCTGGTCACCAACTGGGCGGCGACCGCCAGCGCCCCGACGGCGCCCGTGACGAGCGCTCCGGCGAAGGACGCCGTGATCGCGGGAGCCACGATCAGCAGAGAGCCCAGATGGACCTCAGGGGGAGTCAGCACGTCCGCCAGCACGATGGCGACGATCAGGCCGAGCGGGAAGGCCAGGGCCCTGCGCGGCCTCGCCGCACCCAGGCCGATCGCGGCCCGCGCCTTCGGTGCTCTCTGCCCTGCCCGCACGGCCCCTCTTTCCCGGAACATGAGGAATGACGGTATTGGACCGGTTGGTGAGCATAGCCGACGGGCGTCTTGCGGCCGATCGGCGACGTCCGGCGGGGCGTCGCGGTGCGCTGCGCAGGGCCGGACATGCCGGAGCCGCCTCGCGCGGTGGGGCCGTGGTGAGCGGCGCGCGGCCGGGGCCGAACAGCCGGTTTCCGGCGGCTTGCGCGTGTCGTCCCGCCCCAGGAAGTGCGGCCGCGGGACGGGCAGGAGATCCCGCCCGCGCCGAATCCGGCTGAACGGTGCCGCGCCGGCCTCCGTTCCCCCCTTACGTACGTCCATGGAAAACACCCTCTCGGGGGAGGCCCGCACGGGCGCACCGCGCTCCGGGAGGCGCGGGAGGCGGGGCCGGCGCGCCGGCCTTGGCACCTGACGAGCACCAAGGAGACCGATCTCGATGACAGACAACGACGCGCCCCGGGCCACCCTGGGCAGACGCGGCCTGATCGGCGGCGGGATCGCGGCCGTGGCGACCACCGCACTGGCGGCACCCGCTTCGGCCGACGCGGCGACGGCCACGTCCGGAGCCCGCGCCGACGTGACCGTCCCGGAGGGCGAGTTGCTCGGCTACAGCCTGCCGCTCAGCGCACGCGGCACCGCACAGCTGGTCGGGGCGCCGCCGTGGCACTACGTCGGCGACGTGGTCGGTGTGGAGTTCTGGACGTCCTCCGACGCCGCGGAGGCCGCGCTGCCCGCGGGGCTGACGCCCGATCCCACCACGTCGGGGCACGGCTACGCCCTCTTCATCGACTGGCAGTTCTCCGGCGACAAGCAGGAGTACCTCGACCCGGTGCGCAGCCGGTACGCGGAGTTCCTCGTCCTGCTCGACGCGCAGTGGCAGAGCAGCCCCGTCGCCTGGTGCCCGTTCATCTACGTCGACAACGACGCGGCGCTGGCGCGCGGCTGGTTCCAGGGCTTTCCCAAGAAGCTGGGCGCCATCCGCCAGACCCGCGCCTTCGCCGTCGACAGCAAGGCCGCTCCGGTCGTCGGCCCCGGGGGCACCTTCGCCGCGAGCATGTCCGCCGCGGGGCACCGGCTAGCCGAGGCCCGGATCACCCTGGAGAAGACGGGCACCAGCCTGCCCGCCCTGAGCCGGCCGATCGTGAACCTGCGGCACTTCCCCCGGCTCACCGCCGGGCAGTACGACAACCCGGCCGTGCACGAACTCACGCAGTCCGTGCTGGACAGCCCGCAGGTGGCGGGGGTCTGGACCGGAAGCGGCGACCTCGGCTTCTTCGCCGCGCCGAACGAGGAGCTGGCCGACCTGAAGATCGAACGCACCGGTGTGGGCTTCCGCGGCTCGCTCTCCTACACCGTGACGGACCTGAAGATCCTCACCGGCCCCGACGCGTAGGAGCTGCCCGGCCGGCCGCCCGGCGTCCGTGGACCGCCGGGCGCCGGGTGCCGTCCCCGGCGCCCGTCCGTCGCCGCGTCACGGTACGGGGAGGCGACGGCTCTCGGGGGGCCGGGGGACGGCACGGCCCGGCACGGCCCGGCACCCGGGGCGCCGCGTGTACGGTGCGCGGCGCCCCACCGGGTCACCTCCGGTGGGCGCGCCGCGGCGACCGCAGGTGGGTGGTCCGGTGGTGGTTCGGGGTCAGGTGGTGGTTCGGCGCCACCCGTCACGCCCGGCGTAGCGCGTCCGCCCGGACGGGGGAGTGGTGGGCCCGCCGCAGCCAGCGCTCGTTGTGGGCCACCGTCCAGGCCACCAGTGCCGTGGTCCGGAGGGGATGGCCGTCGCCGAGTCCCTGCCACGCCTCCAGGGCGGCGTCGTGCGCCGCGACGGCCTCCTCGTACCTGCGTTCCCGCAGCAGCAGCGCTCCGAGGTGGCTCGATGCCGTCGCCACGCCGAGCCGGTGACCGCCGGCCCTGAAGAGTTCCCGTCGCCTTCTGACGGCCGTGATCTCGTCGGTCCTCTCGTCCGTCGTGGGATTGCCCTGGTGGGTGAAGGCGGCCCAGCGGTGGACGCGGTGGAGGTCGGTCCGGGCGGCCTCGCGGCGCAGCACGTCGTGGAGGCCGGGCGGGACCTTCCGGTCCGGGTCGAGCATCCAGAGCTGCGCGGAACGCAGGGCGTCGGCGGGCGCCTGGCCCCGGGCGGTGCGGAAGTGGTGGAAGACGGCCATCATCAGGGCGGTCGGGGCGCCGTGCACGGCCCAGCGCGAGCCGACCACGTCCGAGGCGCCGTGCGCGACGAGGGCGGTGGCCAGGGTGAGGGCCTCGTCGTGGTCACGGGTGCTCAGGTCGGTCTCGCAGGCGCTGAGCACGACCAGCGGGCCCGCGGTGCCGGGGCGGGCGACCGCGGTGCTGTCGAGGATCCTGGCCACGGTCAGGCGCCCCGCGTCCGGTGGAGCGCCGGGCGGCGCGGCGAGCCGCAGGGCGGACCGGGTCGGATCCGGACCGGCGAGGGCGTGGCAGGCGATGTGCACGACGGCGGCCGGCGCCGAGCCGCCCGGCAGGACGGCGAGGACGTCCTCGGGAGTGCCCGGTGCGCCCTCGCCCCCGCCGTCCGAGGAGAGCTCCCCGTAGCACAGGGCGTCCGGATAACAGGCCGTCAGGAGGGCCTCCGTCTCGATGGCGGCCCAGACGAGCTCGAGTTGCGGGTCGTCGACCAGTACCTTACGTCCGGTGGCGGGCATGCGTTCCCGGGCCGCGGCGCGCCGGAACTGGCTGCCCGAGGAGGCGTAGCTGATCACCGCTTCCTGGCAGGCGTAGCGGTGTCCGCCTGCCCCGTCCCCGCCGGGGTCGCCGGGGGCGCGCGCCGCGTGCCAGGGGACGACGCCGAGCCGCCCGCAGGGCACCAGCACGATCCGCGGTGTCCGGCCCGGGTGGCCGACGGCCGCGAGGACCGGGCCCATGGCGGCCGGCCAGGCCCAGTCGCACAGCTTGTCCAGCATGACCTCCCAGTGGGCGTCCCACGCCGACTGCCACGACATGTGGACGCGTTCCGTGCGGGCCCGCGAGCGCTGCGCGGCGGCGTCGAGGTAGGCCTCCAGCGGCGGGCTGGCGTCGGTGAGCAGCGGCAGTGCGAGGGTGACGGGCTCCTGCGCTCCGGCGCCCGGCCTGAGGACCAGCGCGTGGCCGGGCTGCCCGGGCCCCTCCCCGGGCACGAGGTAGACGAGCGCGTCGGCGCCGGCGGCCGCGAGGGCGCCGGTCAGCTCGGCCACACCCGGCACCTCCACCACGTCCCTGGTGTACTCGCTCGCCGGACGCAGTTGCATCATCCTGCGCCGCAGGGTGCTGGAGAACTGCGGTCCGCTCGGCGGTTCGAGCAGCGCGGCGGCGTCCGGGCTGAGCAGGTCCCGCAGGGCCTCGGCGTGCCAGCGCGCTGCGAGGTCGGGCCGGCCCGCCGCGGCCATCTGCTCCGACAGACCGCGTGAGGCGGTGGCCTTGCGCAGGACGAGGGCGCGGCCGAGCTCCAGCGCCCACACGGCGTCGGCGACCTCGCCGGACTCGATCCTGCGGTGCGCCAGCCACAATGCGTGCACCGTCCCGGACCGGGCCACCGCAAGGCCGTGCTCCGCCCTGCCCTGGATCAGAACGTTGAAGGCCATGACGAGGAGGGCCTTCCCGCGGATCGACAGGCTGGCCTCCCGGGCCCGGGCCGCGTCGTCGCCGGTGCGGCTCCGGCCGTGCGCCCACACGGCGTCGGACGCCAGGATCATCACGTCGGCGGTGCCCGGCCACACCTCGCCCCGGTCGATCAGCTCCCTCGTCCGTGCCAGGAGCAGGGAGAGCTCCCGCAGGCAGGGGCCGAGGAGATCGGGGGCGCCGAGCAGGTCGGCGGCGCGCAGCAGGGCCCGTGCCAGGCCCTGTCGCAGCGCCATCTCCGTGGGCGCCGGGCACCCCGTCCCCGCGAGGGCCTCGTGCACGGCCTCGACGGCGCGCCGCACGGCCTCCCGGCTGGGCTCGATCATGGCCAGCCGGGTCACCAGCGAGGCCTGCTGGTACTGGAAGAACACCCGCATCGACGGAGGGAGCCCCTGCGGGGCGACCTGCCGCGCCTGCCGGAAGCAGCGCGCGGCGAGGTGGTACGAGGCCGGGTCCCCGGCGCAGTCGGCGCTCGTCTCGTACGCCATCCCCAGGACGACGGCGACGGCGAACCGGTCGTGGTCGCTCGCGGGCGGAGCGGCGGCCAGAGCGCTCAGTTCCGCGATCAGGGGCGGCAGCGCCGAGGGGTCCCCGCGCCGCCGGGCCACATCGATCTCGGCGAGTGCGGCGGCCACCGCCATGGAGACCGGGAGGGCGGTGCCCGCGCGGCCGAGGGCGGTGCGCAGCTCCCGCAGCACGGCCAGTCCCGCCTCGGCGTCCTGGAGGCTGCCGCCCAGGCCCGCCGCCTGGGACAGCGCCGTGGCGAGCATGCCGGCCAGCGGCCCGTAGGCGGTGGCCGCCGACGGGTCCCCCGGCAGCGTGGTGATCAGCCGCCGGATCCGGGCGACGAGCCGTTCCAGGGCGCCCATGTCCCCGCTCTGGCAGGCACGCACGTTGTCCACGGACAGGGCCAGGTACTCCACCAGGCCGACCTGCCCCCACCCCGCGAGCTCACGGCGGCCGGCGGGATCGCTCTCCGGCTGCTCCGCCGCCTCGTCCACCTCGTCGAAGTCCATCATCCCGGGCACCAGGACGTTCGCCTGCACCAGCAGGGCGGCGTGGAGCCGGGCCAGGCGGGGCCGTTCGCCGTGGGCCCGCCCAGGCAGTGAGCGCAGGGCCCCACGGACCACGTCGGCACAGCGCCGGACGTCCTCGGCGCGCGCCCCGGCGGGTGCGTCGCCGCCCGATCTCAGCCCGGTGAGCAGGGCGCGCAGGGGCGCGTACAGCGGGGCGTCCAGCCCGAGGGCGCCGACCTCCGCGGCGGCCTGTCCGGCGGGGACACACGGATCGTAGACGGTGGTGGCAAGCCAGCAGACCAGGCCGGTGAACCGCGCGACGTCCCCGGAAGCCCAGGGCAGGACCCCGCGGACGGCATCGGCCAGCGGGTCGCCCCCGGGCCCGCTGCCGGAGACCCCACACGACGTCATCGGTTTCCCCCCTCACCGGCTCTGGTGGCGCATCGGCGGCGTGGACGGTCCCGCATCGGGATCTCGGGCGGCCCCGGACGCCGACGGTGGCCGCGGTGCCGTGAGACGCCCCGCCACGACGATGTCCGACGCCACGCCCCGCCAAGGGAATTGTCCGCTTGGAGCGGGCCCCGGCACCAGACGGCTCGCGCGGGTACGCGGACCGGGTCACCGGGGCCGAAATCCCCGAACGCGGTCACCTCATCCCTGAGGAGCGGCCCGACGCGCCCGTGGAGCACCCTCCGCGGTTTCCCGGCCTGACCCGGCCCGGTGTCAGTAGTGGCTGTTCATGGCGGCACGCACCTCGGCGAGGGTGGTGTCGGCCACGGCTCTGGCGCGGTCGTTGCCCTCGCGCAGGACCCGGCGGAGGTAACCGCGGTCCTGCGCGTACCGGGTACGGCGGGCCCGGATCGGAGCCAGGTACTCGTTGACCGCCTCGGTCACCGTCCTCTTCAGAGCGGCGGCTCCCGCGGAGCCGATGTCGGCGGCGACCTGCTGGGGAGTGAGGTGCTGGCAGAGGGCCGCCAGCAGGAGGAGCGAAGACACCTCGGGGCGCGTGGCCGGGTCGTAGGTGATGTGGCGCTCGGAGTCGGTCCTGGCACCCTTGATCAGCCGGGCTGTCTCGTCCGCGCCCGCGGCCAGGGTGATGGCGTTCCCCCGGCTCTTGCTCATCTTGGTGCCGTCCGTGCCGAGCAGCAGCGGTATGTCCGACAGGAGCGCACCGGGCTCGGGGAAGACGGCGGTGCCGGCGCCGTAACGGTCGTTGAATCGGCGGGCGATGGTCCGGGTGAGTTCGAGGTGGGGCAGCTGGTCCTGACCGACCGGGACCAGGTTGGCCTTGCAGAAGAGGATGTCGGCGGCCTGGTGGGCGGGGTAGGTGAACATCAGGCCGCTGACGGAGGACTGCCGCGCCTGGGCGATCTCGTCCTTGACGGTGGGATTGCGGCCGAGCTCCGCCGTCGAGACCAGGCTGAGGAAGGGCAGCAGCAACTGGTTGAGGGCGGGAACGGCGCTGTGCGTGAAGATCGTGCTGCGTGCCGGGTCCACGCCGATCGCGAGGTAGTCCAGGACCAGCTCCTCGACGTACCCGGTCAGGTTGTCCGCCACATCGCGGTCGGTCAGCACCTGGTAGTCCGCGATGATCACGAACATCTCCACGCCGAGGTTCTGGAGACGTACGCGGTTGTGGAGGGTGCCGAAGTAGTGGCCCAGGTGCAGCCGCCCGGTGGGGCGGTCGCCGGTCAGCACCCGGAACCGCTCGGGATCCTCGGCGATCAGCCTCTCCAGCTCCGCGCTGCGGGCCCGGGCGGCAGACGTCCGGAGCGCGTCGGCGCCGGCGGAGGAGGCTGGGACGGGGGCGGCGGGGCCCGCGGTGCGGAGTGTGGTGTTCATGGTGTCTCCTGGTGGGGTCGGTATCGCCGTCAGGACGACACGACCCCTGATCCAGGGACCACGGAAGGGCCGTCCGTCCGAACGGCCCGGTGCGCGCGTGAGAGGTGGCCGCTCCTACGAGGAGCGCCACCAGCTCAGACACGACGAAAGACGCATGGGCACATCGTAACGCCGGCCACCGCGAGGTCCAGGGCCTCCGGCTCCGGTGGCCGGCCCCGTGCCGACGGCACCCCGGCCCTGCGCCCCGGCCGACCCCGCCCGTACGATCGCCCGCATGGCGGAAGTCGCAGCGGCCGATCTCGTGGTCCGCGCACGGCGGATCCACACCATGGACGCGGCGCACCCCACCGCGGTGGCACTGGCGGTACGGGACGGAACCATCGCCGCGGTCGCCAGGACCGCCGACGAGGCCGACGCCCTGGACGCGCTGTGCGGGCCCCGCACGCGCCGGCTCGGCGGCCCGTCCGCCGTCGTGCTCCCCGCCTTCGTCGACACCCACAACCATCTGATGCTCGCCGCCCGCAACCGCCTCGGCGTGCCGGTGTCCGGGGCGGCGGACCTCGCGGAGTTCCTGCGGCTGGTCCGGGAGCGCGCCGCGCACACGCCGCCCGGCCGGTGGATCGTCACGGCGGCCGACTGGCACGAACTCCGGCTCACCGAGCGGCGCCTGCCCACCGCGGCCGAGCTCGACCGGGCCACCGCGGACCACCCGGTGCTGGTGCTGCGCGGCGGCCACAACGGCGTACTGAACACCGCGGGCCTGCGCCTCGCGGGCATCGGCCCCGGCACTCCGGACCCGCCCGGCGGCTTCGTCGCCCGCGACGCGTCGGGGAACCCGACCGGGTGGGTGCAGGACACCGCGCTCGAACACGCCCAGCGCGCCCTGCCGCCGACACCCCCCGACCTGCTCGCCGCCGGGCTCGAAGAGGCCTCGGCGCACTACGCCGGGCACGGCATCGGCACGGTCAGGGACCCGGCCGTCACCCCGGCGGAGTGGGCCGCCTACACGGCTGCCGGGGACGCCGGGCGGCTCTCCGTGCGCTCCCACGCGATGATCTTCTCCACCCGGACGAAGGTCGAGAGCGCCGGCTCGCCCGACGCCTACCTCGACGCGCTGGAGGAGCAGGGCATCCGGCCCGGCGCCGGCCGCCCCGGACTGCGGCTGTGGGGCCTGAAGCTGGTGCTCGACGGCGGTGTCGAGGCCGCGGCGCTCCAGCAGCCCTACGCCGACCGGCCCGGCTACCACGGCGAGTTGATGTGGGACCGGGCGGCGCTCACCGACGTCCTGGCCACCGCCGCACGCCGTGGCTGGCCGGTCGGCACCCATGCGTTCGGCGACCGTGCCGTGGCGCTCCTCCTCGATGTGCTGCGTGCGGTGCGCGACCGGCTCGGACCGCTGCCGCCGGGCGCCCTGGTGGTCGAGCACGGCGGTCTGGTCGGCGCGCGGATCGCCGACGCCGCGGACCTCGGGTGCCACATCACCGTCCAGCAGCCGCTGCTGGACGGCCTCGCCGAGGCGCTCAGCACGGCATGGGGCGCCGAACGGGCCGCCGGTCTCTTCCCGTTGCGCGAGCTGCTGGCCGCGGGCGTCTCCATCAGCGCCGGCACCGACCACCCCATCGGCCCCCTGGACCCGCTGCGGGCCGTCCACGGCATGGTCACCCGCCGCACTCCCGTCGGAGTCCTCGGGCCCGGCCACGCGATCGACCGGCACACCGCCTTCCGGCTCGCCACGACGGCCGGTGCCCGGCTCCTCGGCGGCACCGGCGGGCTCGCCCCGGGCGCCCCCGCCGACCTGGTCGCCTACCCGGACGACCCGCTGGCCTGCGCCGAGGAGCGACTGCTCACGCTGCGCCCGGAGTTCACCGTGGTGGGCGGCCGGGTGGTGCACGGCGGGGGAGCCGCCCGAGAGTGACGGAGATCGCTCTTGGGACCTGACGATTTCCTCACAACTGGGCGCCATGGTCGGAGTCATGACGAGGAAGCCGCACAGCACCACCGGTTCCGGCCCGCGCGCTGGATCCGCCCCCCACACCGGACTGTTCGCCGCCTCTGCGGGGTCCTCCGCCTCCGTGGCACCCCCCGGTTCCGCCGTGCCCCGTGGACGCACCGTTCGCCCGCGGATGCCGGCCGTGCCGGCGGCCGTGCTCGCGGGTGCGCTGCTGCTGTCCGGGTGCGGCGCCGTGACCACCGGCGGAAGAAGCGAGGCCGCGGCCACCGCGGACGACCGTGCCGCACCGTCCCCGGCGCCCTCGCTGTCCGTCGAGGTGGCACCCCAGCAGATCCCCGGCCTCGGGCCCAAGACCTGGGCCGAGGTGCCGCCCACGGCCCGCCAGGCCGTCGTGGTGACCGGCCGGGACAAGGACTCGCCGCTGTCCACCGCCGTGCTCTACGAACGCACCGCGGCGGGCTGGCGCGCGGGGGAGAGCTGGCCCGCGCACAACGCCCTGCACGGCTGGACCGGCCACCACCGCGCCGGGGACCTGCGCTCGCCGATCGGCGTCTACACCCTCACGGACGCGGGAGGCCGGCTCGCCGACCCCGGCACCAGACTCCCGTACGACCACTCGGGGGCCTTCACCATGCCCGGCACCGGGTTCGAGGGCGAACCGCTGGAAGGCTCCTTCGACTACGTCGTCGCCATCAACTACAACCGCAAGCCGGGCACCACCCCGCTGGACTGGACCCGGCCGCTCGGCGCCGGACGCGGCGGCGGCATCTGGTTCCACGTCGACCACGGCGGTCCCACCCACGGGTGCGTCAGCCTCAGCAAGGACCACATGAAGGAACTGCTGCGCGCGCTGGACCCCGCCCTGCATCCGGTGGTGGTGATGGGCGACGCGGCGGCCCTGCGGAAGTGAGCGGCTCGCCGCGAACGGGTGCGCCTGCGGGAGCGGTCGCGGCGGGTGGGTTCTGGGGAACGGGTGCGCCTGCGGGAGCGGTCGCGGCGGGTGGGTTCTGGGGAACGGGTGCGCCTGCGGGAGCGGTCGCGGCGGGTGGGTTCTGGGGAACGGGTGCGCCTGCGGGAGCGGTTGAGTCCCGGCGGCGGTTCGACTCGGCTCACCCCTTCCGCTTGCGCCTGCCCACCCTGCTCGGGTGCGTCGGGCCCCCGGTACGGGCCCCCGGTACGGGCCCCCGGTACGGGCCCCCGGTACGGGTCCCCGCTCCGGGCACCGCCGTACGGGCCTAGCATCAGCGGCGTGTGCGCACATGTGCTGGTCGCCGAGGACGACGAGATGCAGGCCGAGCTGATCCGCCGCTCCCTGCTGCAGGAGGGCCACACCGCCACCGTGGTCCACGACGGGCGGGCCGCCCTCGACGCGGTGCGGCGGGACAGGCCGGACCTGGTCGTGCTGGACCTCATGCTGCCGGTGATCGACGGCTACGGGGTGTGCCGCGTGCTGCGGCGCGACGACGACGTCGCCATCCTGATGCTCACCGCCCGCTCCACGGAGGACGATGTGCTGCTCGGCCTGGAGTTGGGCGCGGACGACTACATGACCAAGCCCTACAGCCCGCGGGAGCTGATGGCCCGGATCCGAACGGTCCTCAGGCGGAGCCGGCCCCCGGCGCCCGGCCGGCCCGCGACCACCCCCGTGCTGCGGGCCGCCGGACTCGTCGTCGACCCCGCCCGTCACGAGGTGCGCTGCGACGGCTCGCCGGTCGACTGCACCCCCGGCGAGTACGAGATCCTGCTGGCCATGGCGGCCGAGCCGGGCCGGGTGTTCTCCCGCAGACAGCTCCTGGAGTGCACCCGGGGCATCGACCGGGCGTCCACCGAGCGGGCCATCGACGCCCACATCATGAACCTGCGCAGGAAGATAGAGCCCGACCCGCGCCGGCCCGTCCGCCTCCTGACGGTCTTCGGCGTGGGGTACAAACTCAGCGGTGAGCGGCCGTGACGGGCCGCCGACTGCCGCGACGGACCATACCGCTGCACAAGAGCCTGCTGGTCAGGCTGCTGTTCACCTCGGTGCTGATCGCCGCCTGCTCGGTGGCGGGCACGGCCTGGCTCGCGGTGCAGACCACCACCAGCGCCATCCGCGAGGAACAGGGCCAGGTGCTCTCCGAGGACACCGACATCCTGCGCCGGCTGAGTGGCTGGGCGGCCACCCACCCGAGCTGGGCAGGCGTCTCGGACGAACTGCGCGCGCTGACCCGCAGGACCGGCCGGCGGATCGCCCTGACCACCACCGACCGGGAACCCATCGCGGACTCCGCCGCCGGCCGGGTCCCGCTGCCGCCAAGGGCGGCCGCCACCATCGACCCGCTGCACACCGACACCTCCACCGAGCCCGGCGCCCAGATCACCGGCATCGATCCGCGTGCCGTCGGCCCCTACCGCCTCACCCGGTCCGAACGCGAACGGGTGCTCGCGCTGGCCGAGATCCGCCGCACCTGCGCCGCGAAGTACGGCATCGACACACGCATCACCCAGACGCCCAGCGGCCGCTCCCTACTGGTCGGCGAGGACGGCTCCACCGACGTCCCCGTCCCCGACGCCTGCGCCGACGGCAAGCTCAACGCCCCCGTGCCGACCGAGAAGGCCGCCCTGAACAGGCTGTACGCCGACGCGAAGGCCTGCCTGGGCCCGGAAGGAAACGGCGCGTCACGCGGCGCCACGCTGTTGTTCTCGCTGGACTTCGGAGGCCAGCCCCTCGCCGTGCGCTACCTGCCCGAGGACGCGACGGGACGGAGCACCGCGGCCCAGCGGAAGGAGCAGGAGTGCGTCGAATCGGCGCGCCGCCGGCAACTCGACCCGTATGTCGCGCCGACCGCGGAGCTGTTCCTCGGCAGCGCCGACACCGCCCAGCCGTCGTTCGACATGTCCAGCGCCAACAAGGCGAAGGTGGTCGCGGTCGTCGCGCTCGTCCTCGCCCTCACCGTCGCCGTGACCGTCGTCGTCGGTCTGCGGCTGGTGCGGCCGCTGCGCGCCCTCACCCAGGCCGCCCAGCAGATGCCGGAGCGGCGCCTGCGGGTCCCGGTCGCCACCCGGGACGAGACGGGCATCCTCGCCGCCGCCTTCAACGACCTCACCGAGCGCCGTGAACGCATCGAAGCACAGCGCAAGGCGATGGTGAGCGACATCGCCCACGAGCTGCGCACCCCGCTCACCAACATCCGCGGCTGGCTGGAGGTCGCCAGGGACGGCATCGTCGAGCCCGATCCCGAGCTGCTGGCCTCCCTGCACGACGAGGCGGTGGTGCTCCAGCGCGTCATCGACGACCTCCAGGACCTCGCGGCCGCCGACGCGGGCACGCTCCGCCTGCGCAGGGAGCCGGTGCGCGCCGACGAACTCCTGGAGCAGGTGGCCGCCGCCCACCGAGTCGCGGCGGACGCGGCCGGCGTCGAGCTGGCCACGGCCGCGCCCGGCAGCCCCTGGCTCGACGCGGATCCGGTCAGGATGCGGCAGGCGATCGGCAACCTGGTCTCCAACGCCATCCGCCACACCCCGGCCGGGGGCAGCATCACCCTGACCGTGCGGCCGGACGGCGAGCAGGCCCTCTTCGAGGTGGCGGACACCGGGAGCGGGATCGCGCCGGAGGACCTGCCGCACGTCTTCGACCGGTTCTGGCGGGCCGAGAAGTCCCGCAGCAGACGCACCGGCGGGAGCGGGCTCGGCCTTGCGATCGTCCGCCAGCTCGTCACCGCGCACGGCGGCACCGTGACCGCCGAGAGCGAGCCGGGCGCCGGCTCCGTCTTCCGGCTGCGCCTGCCGTCCCGGCCGGCACCGCCCCCGGCGTCCGAGGGCGACGGCGGCTGACCCGCACCGCAGGCGGACGCGCCCGGTCCATGGCCTGTGGGCTGAGCGGTGACACGCTGCGTTATCACCAGCGTGCGGGCCTGACCCTCCCCCACCCCGCGCACCGCCACCGGCCGGCGCCCACCCCGGCCGACCTCGACGAGAACGCGGCAGCCGCTCGCGGCGAGCACCGCGGCCGTCGGGGCGAACGCCGCGGCTGAACGGTGGGCGGCCCCGGTGAACACGCCGGGAGCGCTCGGCCAACAACCCTGACGCCCTCTTCCGCCCGGTGTCCGGGCGTGCTGAAGTCTCGCCTGAACGCAGTGATGTGACGAGTGGCGAGATGTCAGGGGTGGGGCTGTGGCACAGCGAGCTGTCCGGGAATCCAGATGCGTGCGGTCGGCGGCGGCCGCGCTGGCCGTGTGCGGTGTGCTCGTCGCGGGCGGGATCGCGGGCGCGGGGCCCGCCGCGGCCGCGCCGCACGGGGTGGCGGTCGAGGCCGCGGGCGCCACCCGGGTCGCGCCCGGCGTGGTGTACCAGGACATCGGCTTCACCGCGTCGCACGGTCAGGTCAACGGCCATGTGGTCACCGTCGACCTGCGCGATCCGCACGTCTCCGTCGACCTGCTGCACGGTACCTCGGTCACCGACCGCGAGCCGGTGTCCGCACTCGCCGACGGCCAGGGCGCGGTGGCGGGGGTGAACGGCGACTTCTTCAACATCTCCGAGACCCACCCCTCGGTGCCGCCCACCGGCTCCTCCGACGGCCCCGCCATCGCCGGGGGCCACCAGCTCAAGGCGGCCGTGCCGAACGGCCAGCGGTTCGGGCCGGCGCTGCCGCCCGGCACCTCCACCCAGGACGTCATCGGTGTCGGCGCCGACCGCAGGGGCCGCCTGGACACCCTCTCCCTCAAGGGGGCGGTGCTCACCGGGTCCGGCACGCTGCCGCTGACCGGCCTCAACCAGTACGCACTGCCGGAGAACGGCGTGGGTGCCTACACCTCCGACTGGGGCACCGTCTCCCGCGCCCGCGCCACCTGCGGCACGGACACCGTGCGCGAGGCGCCGTGCAGCACCGACACCTACGAGGTGACCGTGCGCGGCGGCCGCGTCGTCTCCGTCGCCGGCACGCCCGGCGCGGGCCCCGTCGCACCGGGGAGCACGGTCCTCGTCGGCCGTGAGCAGGGCGCCGACGCGCTGCGCGCGCTGGTCCCGGGCGCGCGTGTCCGGGTCTCCTACCACCTCGCGGGGCAGGGCCGCGTCCCGCTGCGGTTCGCCGTCGGCGGCTTCCCGATCCTGCGCGCCGGGAGCCCCCTCGCCGGCCTCGACACCGTCACCGCCGCGACCCGCACGGCGGCGGGCGTCGGCTCGCACGGCCGGGTCCTCTACCTGCTCGCCCTGGACGGCACCGCCGAGACCAGTGCCGGGCTGACGATCAGCGAGCTGGCCACGGTCATGCGGGGCTTGGGCGCCGACGACGCGGTCAACCTCGACGGCGGAGGCTCCACCACCCTCGTCACCCGCGACCCCGGCGCCCCGCACGTCACGGTCCGCAACCACCCCGGCGGCGGAGCGGAACGCCCCGTGCCCAATGGGATAGGCGTCTTCTCGCGGCCGTGACCGACGCGTCCGCCGGGCCGGCCGAGCGCGGCCGGCCCGGGGTGGCCGACGCGGGGTGGCCGGTGGCCCGATGCTGCGCGGGGCCCGCGGCCCGGGCGCGTGGGCTCCGGACACCGCCCCGGGCCCGCCCGGGTCACAGGCGTCAGCGCAGGGAGAACACCGTGGAGAGCTCGCGCCACTCGGCAAGGGGCAGTGCTCCGTCGCGGCCCTCGGCGGTGAGGACCTGGAGGGCGACGTGGTCCGCGCCCGCGGTGAAGAACGCGTCCACCCGGGCCCGGGCCTCCTCTGCGCCGCCCAGGGCGAAGAGCGCGTCCAGGAGGCGGTTGCTGCCGCCGCCCTCGAAGTCGCTCTCCTCGAAGCCCAGCCGGAGCAGATTGCTCGTGTAGTTGGGCAGCCGCAGGTACATCCCGAGGGTCTCGCGGGCGATGCCGCGGGCCGTTTCGAGATCGTCGTCCAGGACCACCTTCAGCTCGGGCGCCAGCAGCGGCCCGGCGCCGAGCACCTCCCGCGCCTGCCGCACGTGCTCGGCGGTGACGAGGTACGGATGGGCCCCGCGGGACCGCTCGCCGGAGAGCTTGAGCATCCTGGGCCCGAGCGCCGCCAGCACCCGGCGCTCCGGCGGCACGGGGCGATCCGCCGCGTCCAGAGCGGCGAGGTAGTCCACCATGTGCGAGTAGGGCCGCGCGTACTGCGGCGCCAGCGCGTCGTGGCTGACGCCGATGCCGAGGACGAACCGGCCCGGTGCCCGCTCCTCGAGCTGCGCCACCTGCGCCGCGACGTCCTGTGCGGAGTGCTCCCAGATGCTGAGGATGCCGGTGGCGACGGTGATGCGCGAGGTGGCGTCCACGATGGCCGCGGCATCGGCCATCGAGGGACTGCCGCCGATCCATACGGTGCCGTACCCCAACTCCTCCAACTCGGCCACCGCCTGGGATACCGTACCGCGGCGTGCCGCGTCGGCGTCCGCTGTGCGCAGCGAGGGATTCCAGATGCCGATCCGGCCGAACAACTCATGCGTGTCGGAAGTCATAGCACCAGCAGCGAACGCACCCGTCACGATTATTCCTCCTCGGCGCCCCGCCGGCGTTCCCCGTCGGCCGTCCACTGGCGGCACGGGCCGGACCGGCCGTTTCTCACCCTCGCGGATTCCCGTCCCGGCGCACACCGGCACATGCCGACGGGCCGCCCGCGCCACCCGTTCGGCAGGCACCCGCCACGCCCGGGCCGTGCCCGCCACCGTCTTCCGCCGGGCGGCCCGCGCGGGCCACGGCCGCCCGCCCCGCCCGGTGCGGTCCCTCACCAGGTCCTCGCCGCCGCCGCCTGCACCGCCGCGGAGAGGCTGCCGATGTCGTACGAGCCGTGGTGCCGACGGCCGTTGACGAAGAACGACGGTGTCCCGGACACCCCGCTCAGGTCGGCGGACTCCATGTCCTGCGCGATCCGCACGGCCCCCGACTTCGCCCGCAGCGCGCGCCGGAACCGCTCCGGGTCGAGGCCGATCTCCTCGGCGTAGCGCACCAGGTGCCGTTGGGTCAGCTCGCCCTGGTGCGCGAGGAGGCGGTCGTGCATCTCCCAGAACGCGCCCTGAGCGGCCGCGGCCTCCGAGGCCTCCGCGGCGAGCATGGCGTGCGGGTGGACGTCGATCAGCGGCAGGTGCCGCCACACATAGCGCACCTCGTCCCCGAACTCCCGCAGCAGATCCCGGACGATCGGCTCGGCCTGCCCGCAGTAGGGGCACTCGAAGTCGCCGTACTCGACCAGCGTCACCGGCGCGTCGTGCGGACCGCGCACATGGTCGCGGTCCGGGTCGACCGGCTCGGCCAGGTCGACCAGGCCCTGCGCGGTGCCGTAGAGCGCACGGGCCCGCCAGCGCGGCGGCAGGAGGGAGACGACGAGCGCCACCGTCCACGTGGTCGGCAGCGCGCAGACGACGGCCGCGAGCACCCCGAGCTTGGCCTCCGCGAGCCGCTCACCGTGGAACGCCAGGGTGGCGATCAGCAGGGAGACGGTGAAGCCGATGCCCGCGATGGTGCCGCCGGCCATGACCCCCGCCCAGCCGGTGCCCGGGCGCAGCCGGCCCTTGCCGAGCTTGAACGCCAGCCATGTGGAGCCCACGATCCCGCACGGCTTGCCGAGTGTGTAGCCGAGCAGGATGCCCCAGCTGACCGGCGAGTGGACGGCGCGGGACAGCAGGTCGGTCCCGATGGTCACCCCGGCGTTGGCGAGCGCGAAGAGCGGCACGAACACATAGCTGGTCCACGGGTGGTACAGGCGCTGCAGCCGCTCGTTCGGGGAGAGCGCCTCGGCGAGCCCCTTGCGTGCCGAGCGCTCCAGCTCCGGCGTCGGCTGCTCGCGGAACTCCCGGAAGAGGTCGCTGGCCCGCTCCAGGTCGCTGCGGGCCGCCGGGTGCGCGTAGGTGAGCAGTCCCATGACCAGCCCGACAACGACGGCCTCGACGCCCGAGACGGAGAACGCCACCCATGCGGTCACGCCCAGCACCGCATCCACGGGCCCGCGGCGCACCCCGGCGGTGTGCAGCACCAGGACCAGGGCGAGCACGCCCACGCCCACCAGCAGCGCCGTGAGGGAGACCGAGCCGCTGTACACGACCGTGATCACGGCCAGCGCCACCAGGTCGTCGACGACGGTCACGGTCAGGATGAACGTGCGCAGCACCCGAGGGAAGCGGGCGCCGAAGAGCGACAGCAGTCCGAGTGCGAACGCCGTGTCCGTGGACATCGCGGCGCCCCAGCCGTGCGCGGTGGGGCCGCCGGCGTTGAGGGCGAGGTAGATCCCGACCGGGACCAGCATGCCGCTGAGCCCGGCGAGCAGCGGCACCACCACCTGCCGGCGCTCGCGCAGTTCGCCCATGTCGAGCTCCCGGCGCGCCTCCAGGCCCACGACGAAGAAGAAGAACGTCATCAGGCCGCCGTTGACCCAGTGCCGCAGGTCCTGGGCGAGGCCGTGGCCGCCCACCCGGATCACCAGGTCGGTGCGCCAGAACGAGTCGTACGTGCCGGGCGCGGCGTTGGCCCATGCCACGGCGCCCACGGTGGCCAGCAGGAGCACCACGGCGCTGCCGACCTCGGTGCGCAGGAACTCCCGCAGCGGAGTGGTCAGGTTCCTGGTCCAGGCGCTGTACGAGGAGTAGGTGTCGTCTGTGTCCTGCGGTCGGCCCATCGCCGACCCCTCCTCCCGGCGTGGATTCCTCGGCCGACCGCTCGGCAGGCAGTACCGTCGCCTGAGCCGTAACCGTAATCGATCAGCGATTCGCTCGGCGAGGAGACCCGGGTGCGGCGAGGAAGGAGAAGCCGACCGCGAGGGAGCCGGCACCGAGCAGGAATCCGCGGCGGGTGGTCTCGACGCTCACCTGACCATCTCCTCGGCGGCGGAGCGTATGGCGGCGGTGATCCGGGTGTGGCTGCCGCAGCGGCAGAGGTAGGCGCGCTCGTTCTCCTCGGTGGCGCCGGACAGGAAGGCCCGTATCTCGTCGGCGGACGGCACCGAGCGGTCGACCGCCGCGATCCGGCCTTCCAGCCCGCCGAGCGCCGCCGTCACCGTGCCGTTGCCGCAGAACGCGCACTGCCCGGCCTGGAACTCCACGAACGCCTCCTGCAGCGGATGCCGCCGCCCGTCCGCCGCGAGGCCGTCCAGGGTGCGCACCTTGGTGCCGTCGGCCACGGTGTGCACCTGCGTGGTGCAGGACCGCACGGGGGCGCCGTCCACCAGCACCGTGCAGGCGCCGCACTGCGAGACACCGCAGCCGACCGCGGCCCGTGCTGCCCGAACCGCTCGCGGAGCCAGTACAGCAGCGGCTCGGCGGCCACGTCCTCGCCGCTGCCTGCCGTCTGGTACTCGGCCTCGGCCCGTTCGCCGTGCAGCCGGATCGTCCGTACGGGCACACCACAGCCAACATCCGGCCCGCTGCCGTCGCCCGCCCGGTGCGGGAACCCGCGAGCCGGCACACGACGGTATGCACGCCACCGCTCCGGGGTAATGGTCTGAACCAATTGCGTGGCCCACTGCGGTGCCGCCTCCCGGCCCCTGCCCGCTTCGGGTGCCGGGGGGTTCAGCCGTCCGGGTCATACGGACTGCCGTCCGGCCGCGGCGGGGATTGACTGGAGCCCACGGCGCGCAACCGGAGCGCCGGGGAGGCCGGGGCGGCATGGATCCTGACTACGGTGCGGCGCTGCTGAAGACGCTGTTCACCCAGTCTCCCTTCGGGCTGTACGTCATGGACCGCGAACTGCGCGTGGTGCGCAGCAACCGGGGGTCGTGGGCGGCGGACGGGACGGATCCCGGACGGCTGGCCGGCCACACCCTGAAGGAGGCGGGGCTCGCCACCGACGAGGTGGAGGACATGCTGCGGCGTGTGCTGGAGACGGGTGAGCAGGTGATCCAGCACGCCTATGGGATCCGCCTGCCGGCGCCGTCCCCCCAGGAGCGGATGCTGTCCCTGTCCGCGTTCCGCCTGGAGGGGCCGGACGGGCGCCCGGTGGGCGTGGCGG
Organism: Streptomyces sp. DSM 116793; assembly: GCF_057320905.1. Lineage (NCBI taxonomy): Bacteria > Bacillati > Actinomycetota > Actinomycetes > Kitasatosporales > Streptomycetaceae > Streptomyces > Streptomyces sp. DSM 116793. The sequence continues at coordinate 8,689,122 of NZ_CM170494.1, forward strand.
CCACCACGATCGACATCACGGAACGGTGGCGGGCTCAGCGCCGCCTGGAACTGCTGCACCGTGCGAGCGAGGGCATCGGCAGCACCCTCGACATCTTCCGCACCGCCCAGGAGCTCGCCGACGTGGCCGTGACGGGGCTCGCGGACATGGTGTCCGTGGAGGTCCTCGACTCGGTGCTGCACGGCGACGCGCCGGCGCCCGGCCCGGTGTACGACCGGCTCACCGTGCGCCGGGCCGGGTTCCGGGCCGCACCGGGTACCCGGGCCCGCAGCGTGTACGGGCTCGGCGCGGTGCGCGTGCTGCACCACGGCACGCCGTACTCCCAGGTGCTCTCCGACCTCAGGCCCCGGCTGATCCGCAGGCTCCTCCCCGAGGACATCTGGCTCACCAAGAACGAGGCACTGGCGAAGCTGGTGCGGGACGCGGGGCTGCACTCCAAGATCACGGTGCCGCTCACCGCCCGCGGGGTGGTGCTCGGCATGGCCTCCTTCTACCGCGCCGCGGGCTCGCCCGCCTTCGACGACTCCGACCTCGACCTCGCCATGGACGTCGCCAGCCAGGCCGCGACCAGCATCGACAACGCCCGCCACTACACCCGCGAACACACCAGGGCGCGCCTCGTCCAGCGCAATCTGCTGCCCATCAGCCTCCCCGAGCACGCCGCCGTCGAGACCGCGTACACCTATCTGCCGTTCGCCTCCGGCGGTGCCTGGTACGACGTCATCTCGCTCTCGGGATCGCGGGTGGCGCTGGTCGCCGGGGACGTCTCCGGGCACGGCATGCCCGCGGTGGTCACCATGGGCAGGCTGCGCACGGTCGTGGGCGCGCTGGCCGTGATGGACCTGTCCGCGGAGGAACTGCTCGAGCGCCTGCACGAGATGACCGCGCAGCTCGCCAGCGAGTACCCCTCGCGGATCGGCTCTCCCGTGCACCTGACGGCGACCTGCCTCTACGTGGTCTACGACCCCGTGATGCGCTCCTGCGAGATGGCCAGCGCGGGCCACCCCGCACCGGTGCTCGTGCGGCCGGACGGCCGGGCCGAGGTCCCCGACGTGCCGCAGGGACCGGCGCTGGGGCGCGGGGTGGCCGACTACGCGTCCACCCGGCTCAGCCTGCCACCGGGCACCGTGCTCGGCCTGCGCAACATCGGCCTGATCAAGGCCGACACCGACGAGGAGCTGCGGATCTACGAGCATGCCCTGAACCGGCCGGGGGCCATGCTCTGGGACGTCTGTGACGACCTCGCGTCCTGGCTGCTCCCCGAGGATCCCGTGGACGACGCGATGCTGCTGCTGGCCAGGACCCGCGCCCTGGCCCCGCGGCACGTGGCGTCATGGACGCTGCCGAGCCGGCCGGAGAGCGTCGCCGAGGCCCGCCGCCTGGTGCACCAGCGGCTGACCGACTGGGGCCTTGACGACCTGCGCTTCACCACCGAGCTGATCGCCAGCGAGCTGGTGACCAACGCGGTCCGCTACTCCAGCGGCCCCGTGGACCTGCGGCTCATCCGGGACGGGTCGCTGATCTGCGAGGTCTCCGACATGAGCGGCGCCGCGCCGCACCTGCGCCACGCGGAGGACGACGACGAGGGCGGGCGCGGCCTGTACCTGGTCGCGCAGAGCACCACCCGGTGGGGCATGCGCCGCACCGACGGCGGCAAGACCATCTGGACGGAGCAGCCGCTGCCCTGACCCCGCGGAAGCGGTGGGCCGGCGCCGGCCGGTGCACGACCGCTGGACCGGCCCGGTTCGCGCACGGCGCGCGGGAGGCACCCAGGACGGCGGCCGCGCGCCCCTTGCGGGCCGGGGCGCGTGCGGTCCCGGGGCCGTACGACCCCCGGCGGGTGCAGGCGACCGCACTCACGTCCCCGCGGCCGTACGACCCCCGGCGGGTGCAGGCACCCACGTCCCCGCGGCCGTGCGGCGCCCCCGGCTCGGCCGCGGGGACGGCCGCTCAGCCCTCGTCCAGGAGGACGACGTCCAGCCTGCGGGGCCCGTGCACCCCCTCCACCCGGTCGAGTTCGATGTCGCTGGTCGCCGAGGGGCCGGAGATCCAGGTGAGCGGCCGCTCCGGGGTCAGCCTGCCGAGGGCCTCGGGGACCGACGAGACGACCTGGGAAGGCACCCGCACCACGCAGACGTGGTGGTCCGGGATGAGCGTGATCCGGCGCCTGCCCTGGTCGGGGCCGCCGTCCAGCACGAGGGTGCCGGTCTCGGCGATCGCCACCGCACATCCCGTCACCACGCTGTCCACCAGGTCCAGCCGGTGCGGCGTGAGGCCGGGGTCGTCGGGCACCCGCTCCGGACCTTCCCCGGTCAGCCAGCCGTCCGGCAGCCCGTGCGGCACCAGGACCGACCGGGCGCCGCGCTCGGCCAGCAGCCGGGCGATCAGTCGGGGCAGGCCCGCGGTGTCCGTACGGTGCACCAGGGCGCGGTAGTCCGCCAGGTTCTCGGCCAGCAGGTCCACGGTCGCGCTCTGCGAGCGGTCGCCGTGCACGCGGTGGTAGTCGCGGTGTACGGCCGCCTCGTAGGGGGTGTCGTCGTCCGGCACGTCGGCGAGTGCCCTGCGCACCCGGCCGAGGATCACGTCCTTGCTGCTCACCGCCGGCCCTCCCCGCCCTCGGCCCGGGCCGGCCCGGCCGGCTGCGTCCGCCGGGTGCGCCGCCACCATTCGCGGAACGGTTCCGGCGGCAGCTTGGGCAGGTCACGGGTGGCCGTCCAGGCCCGCCCCGGGCCCGGCAGGGTGCGCGGCTGGATGCGCCGGGTACCGGAGGCCAGGCGCTGGCCGGCGCGGAGCGCACCCGGATGGCTGAACGCGAAGCGCGCGGCGCGCATCGCGGCGCGCTCGGCAGCGTGCCCGCGGGCCGGCCGCAGCGTCACCTTGGCGCCCCGCCGGACCACCGGGCCGCCCTCGACGACCCGCTCCCGCAGGTGCACCAGGACCTCCGGGATGTCGATGGCGACCGGGCACACTTCGTAGCAGGCGCCGCACAGCGAGGACGCATACGGCAGCGACGCGTCGATGTCGGTCGCGGTGCCGCGCAGCTGGGGGCTGAGGATCGCCCCGATCGGCCCCGGGTACACCGACCCGTACGCGTGGCCGCCCGCGCGCTCGTAGACCGGGCAGACGTTCAGGCAGGCGGAGCAGCGGATGCAGCGCAGGGCCTGCCGGCCCACCTGGTCGGCGAGGGTGTCCGTGCGGCCGTTGTCGAGCAGCACCAGGTGGAACGTGCGGGGTCCGTCGTCATCCGTGGTGCCGGTCCACATGGACGTGTAGGGGTTCATCCGCTCCGCGGTCGAGGAGCGCGGCAGGGTCTGGAGGAAGACCTCCAGGTCCCGCCAGGTCGGCACGAGCTTCTCGATGCCGACCACCGAGATCAGCGTCTCGGGGAGGGTCAGGCACATCCGGCCGTTGCCCTCGGACTCGAAGACGGCGAGCGTGCCGGTCTCGGCGACCATGAAGTTGGCGCCGGAGATACCGACCTTGGCGCGCAGGAACTTCTCCCGCAGGTGCAGCCGCGCGGCCTCGGCCAGCTCGGCGGGGGTGTCGCTCAGTCCCGCGGGTGCGGGGCGGCCCCACTCGCTCATCTCGCTCGTGAAGATGTCCCGGATCTCGCCGCGGTTGCGGTGGATCGCCGGGACGAGGATGTGGGACGGCCGGTCCCTGCCGAGCTGGACGATGAGTTCCGCGAGGTCGGTCTCGTAGGCGCGGATGCCCTCGGCGGCGAGGGCCTCGTTGAGGCCGATCTCCTGGGTGGCCATGGACTTCACCTTGACGACCTCGCTCTCGCCGGTCGCCTTCACCAGGCCGGTGACGATGCGGTTCGCCTCGTCCGCGTCGGCCGCCCAGTGCACCACGCCGCCCGCGGCGGTCACCGCCTCCTCCAGCTGGAGCAGATAGCGGTCGAGGTGGCGCAGGGTGTGGTCCTTGATCTGCCGGCCCGCCTCGCGCAGCGCGGCCCAGTCGTCCAGCTCGGACACCGCGACGGCGCGCTTGGCGCGGATGGTGTGCGTGGCGTACCGCAGGTTGCGGCGGAGCGTCTGGTTGCCCAGGGCCTCCTTGGCGGCCGTGGGGAACGCGGGCATGCCCACGAAGGTGCCGGTCATGCCAGGGACTCCTCTACCGTGCTCGCCAGGATCTCGGCGATGTGGACGGGCCGGACGGACGTGCGCAGCCGGGTCATGGTGCCGCCGAGGTGCATCAGGCAGGAGTTGTCCGCCGCGCACAGCACCTCGGCCCCGGTCGACTCCGCGTTGCGTACCTTGTCCGCGCCCATGGCCGCGGAGACATCGGAGTTCTTCACGGCGAAGGTGCCGCCGAAACCGCAGCACTCCTCGGCGCCGGGCAGCTCCACCAGGTCGAGTCCCCGGACCGCGGACAGCAGCCGCCGCGGCCGGTCGCCGAGGCGCAGCGAGCGCAGCCCGTGGCAGGTGGGGTGGTAGGTGACGGTGTGTGGGTAGTAGGCGCCGACGTCCGTCACACCCAGCACGTCGACCAGGAACTCGGTGAGTTCGTAGGTTCTGGGCACCACCGGCGCCAGCTGCTCGGCGAGCGCGCTGCCGCGGCCCTCCGCGCGGGCTCTTTCGCCGAGCCGCGGATACAGTTCGCGCACCATGGCCGCACAGGACCCCGACGGGGTCACGATCGCCTCGTAGTCCCGGAAGACATCGGAGAACTGACGGGCCAGGGGCTCGGCCTGGTGCCGATAGCCGGTGTTGTAGTGGGCCTGCCCGCAGCAGGTCTGCGCCATGGGGAAGTCCACCTCGACCCCCAGTCTGGTCAGGAGTTTGACCACGGCACGGCCGGTGTCGGGATAGAGCGTGTCGTTGACGCACGTCAGGAACAGGGCGACACGCATCGCGGGCTCCTCTTCATCGGTCATCGGATGGATGCAGACTACGCGTCGCCGCTGAGGGAGACGCAACGGCGGGGTGGCCGCCCCGGCGGGTCACCGTCCCGCGTCCTCGCGGTGCGGGGCATCCCGGCACGGGGCCTCCTGGCAGGCGGCCTCCTGGCGGGCGGCGCGGTCCCACGCTGCCCGGTCGCCGGTGGGCTCGTAGCGGGTGAGCGGCTGGGTGGCGGCCAGCAGGGCGCGCATCCCGGGCAGGTCGCCGACCAGGCCGCGGGCCCTGGCCTGCACGAGGACGTTGCCGAACGCGGCTGCCTCCGCGGGTCCCGCGACCACCGGCAGGCCGCAGGCGTCCGCGGTGAGCCGGCACAGCAGAGCATTGTGTGCGCCGCCGCCGACGATGTGCACCACGTCCACGTGCCTGCCCGCAAGGCGCTGGGCCTCGTCGACGGCGCGCCGGTGGGCGAGGGCGAGGGAGTCCAGGACGCACCGGGTCACCTCCGCCCGGCTGCCGGGCACGGGCCCACCACGCTCCCGGCAGGCGGCGGCGATGCGCCGCTCCATGCCGCCGGGCGCGAGGAACGCCGGGTCCCCGGCGTCCACCACCCAGCGCAGCGCGGGCAGCGCCGCGGCCTCGCGCAGCAGCGGCTCGAGCGGCGGGTCGCCCCACTCCCGCAGGCACTCCTGGAGCAGCCAGAGCCCCATGATGTTGCGCAGGTAGCGCACGGTGCCGTCCAGGCCCAGCTCGTTGGTGAAGTTCGCGGCGCGGCTCCCCTCGGTGAGCACGGGGGCGTCCAGCTCCAGGCCGGCCAGGGACCAGGTGCCCGTGCAGACATAGGCGAAGGCGGCGCCGTCCGCCGCGGGCACCGCCGCCACCGCGGAGGCCGTGTCGTGCGAGCCCACCGCGGTGACCGGCACCGGCGAGCCGAGCCCGGTCTCGGCCAGCACCGCGGGCAGCAGCCGGCCGGCCGGGTCGCCGGGCCGGCGCAGCGGCGCGAACAGGGAGAGGTCGATGCCGAGCCGCTCGGCCGTGCGGTACGACCAGTCGCGGGTGCGGGGGTCGATGAGCTGGGTGGTGGAGGCGTTGGTGAGCTCGGTGCCCTCCTCGCCGGTCAGCCAGTACGTGATCAGGTCGGGAATCAGCAGCAGCCTGCGGGCCGCAGCGAACTGCGCGCTGCCGCGGGCGGCCACGAGCTGGTAGAGCGTGTTGAACGGAACGTGCTGTAGCCCGGTCGCCGCGTACAGCTCGGCCGCCGGCACCGTCCGCCACACCCGCTCCGCCACTTTGTCGGTGCGGTCGTCGCGGTAGTGCACCGGGTTGCCGAGCAGGGCGCCGTCGGCGTCGAGCAGACCGTAGTCCACGGCCCAGCTGTCGATGCCCACCGAGTCGACGGGCCCGGCGGCCCGCAAACCGTCCAGCACCCCGCCGTACAGCGCGAGGACGTCCCAGCGCAGCCCCTCGGGGAGCCGCAGCGGCCGGTTCGGGAAGCGGTGCGCCTCGGCGAGGGCGAGGCCGGCGGGCGTCCCGGGGCCGCGCGGGGTCACCCGGCCGGTCATCACCCGCCCGCTGGAGGCGCCCAGGTCGACCGCCGCGCACACGAACGCACTCATCGCCGCCCCCTCGGCCGCCCGGCACGTCCGGCCGGCTTCGCCGCTCGCGCCGTGACATCCTGCCCCACTCGTCCCCGTTCCGCGACGGCCGGTCCGCTCACTGCTCCCCGTCCCGCGACGGCGGGCCGGCTCACCGCAGGAAGGCGGCCGCGACGCCCGCGTCCACCGGGATGTGCAGGCCTGTGGTGTGCGACAGGCCGCCACCGGTCAGCGCGAAGACCGCAGCCGCGACGTGCTCGGGCAGTACCTCGCGCCTGAGCAGGGTGCGCCGGGCGTGGAACTCGCCCGGCTCCTCCTCCGGCACCCCGTACACCGCGGCGCGCTTCGCGCCCCGCCCGCCGGCGAGGATGCCCGAGCCGCGCACCACGGCGTCCGGGTTGATGCCGTTGACGCGGATGCCGTGCTCGCCCAGCTCGGCGGCGAGCAGCCGCACCTGGTGCGCCTGGTGGGCCTTGGTGGCCGAGCAGGCGATGTTGTCGGGGCCGGCGAAGACCGCGTTCTTCGAGGCGAGGTGGACGATGTCTCCGCCCATGCCCTTGGCGGAGGCGCCCCCGCCGGCGTAGTTGGTGGTGCGGGGATCCGCGCCGAGGCGGTGGGAGCGGGCCAGCAGCCCGGCCACCCGCGGGTGCCGTGCGGGGGCTGGACCGGAGGCCGGCTCCGCCCCGGCCGTGCCCCCGCTGTCCCGGGTCTCGCGCGTCATGGTCCTACGCTCCCCATCCGGCCTGCGTACCGCCCACGCGGTCAGCGACGATGTGCTCCTGCCAGCCCGACGCCCGGTAGGACGCCAGCGGGTCGGGGGCGAGCCCGGCCTCGGTGCGCACCTCGGCGAGCAGCGGGCGCACGTCGGTGTCGAACGCGTCCATCAGCGCGGCGTTCGCGCCCAGCACATCGCCCGCGAGCTGGGCCTCCCGCAGTGCCTCGGCGTCCACCAGCAGGGCCTTCGCCGTCGCCTCCTGGACGTTCATCACGGAGCGGATGATCGCCGGGATCTTGGGCTCGATGTTGTGGCACTGGTCGAGCATGAACGCGATCCCGGACTCCCGGGCGAGGCCGCCGCCGCGCACCACCTCGTACATGATCCTGAACAGCTGGAACGGGTCCGCGGCGCCCACCATCAGGTCGTCGTCCGCGTAGAAGCGGGAGTTGAAGTCGAAGCCGCCGAGTCTCTTCTCGCGGAGCAGGAACGCGACGATGAACTCGATGTTGGTGCCCGGCGCGTGGTGGCCGGTGTCGACCACGACCTGCGCCTTGGGGCCGAGCTTCAGGCAGTGCGCGTAGGCGGTGCCCCAGTCCGGCACGTCGGTGGCGTAGAAGGCGGGCTCGAAGAGCTTGTACTCCAGGAGCATCCGCTGACCGTCGCCCAGCCGCTCGTACACCGCGGCCAGCGCCTCGGCGAGCCGGTCCTGGCGGGCGCGCAGGTCGTCCTGGCCCGGGTAGTTGGTGCCGTCCGAGAACCAGAGCTTCAGGTCGCGGGAGCCGGTGGCGTCCATGATGTCGACGCACTCCAGCAGATGGCCGAGGGCCTTGCGGCGGACGGCCGGGTCCGGGTTGGTGACGGAGCCCAGCTTGTAGTCGTCGTCCTGGAAGACGTTGGAGTTGATCGCGCCGAGCCTGAGCCCCCGTTCCTTCGCGTGGTCCGCGAGGGCCGCGTAGTCGTCGACCCGGTCCCAGGGGATGTGCAGGGCCACGGTCGGCGCCACGCCCGTGTGCTCGTGGACCCGGGCGGCGTCGTCCAGCTTCTCCCGCGGGGTGCGGGGCACGCCTGGCTGGGCAAACACCTTGAAGCGGGTACCGGAGTTGCCGTAGGCCCAGGACGGTGTCTCGATGTGCTGGGCAGCCAGTGCCGCCTTCACGGCCGAGCGATCGGGCATGTGCCACCTCTGAAAACGATTCAATCCAATATCAAGGAACTCTGGCGCCGATTGCGGCTGGCGTCAAGGCCCCGGGTGCCCCTGGATCCTCCGTGGTAAGCGCCAGGAGAGTCAAGGTGTGCAGCCTTGACGGGAATTCTGTTGGGGGCTAGCTTCCTCGGAACTGGATTGAATCATTTCATGGACGTCCGGCTTCATGGACTTCATGGCTCGCCTGAGCCCGGGCCCGACCTCGCCCGGGCCCGACCTCGCCCCGGTCTCGGACGTGCTCGGGCGTGCCGGAGGGCCCGGTCCGTGCGCGGGGCGGCGGCTCCGGCGGTGTCCACGGGGCGGCGGCCCTCGGCGTGCCGCCGCTTACCTCGACCGACGGTTGTGCTCTCCGTTTCCGGAAGGCGGGCGACACGGGCAGCCTCACCGTCGGAGCCCGGGGCTGATCGACCTCGGTCGGCCCACCGCCTTCGTCCCCGTCTTCGCCTTCGTCCTCGGCGCGAAGGAGGCCGCCGGTGGCCGGTTCTGATGCGGCACCGGCCGGTGGCGGTCTCTTCACACGGCGCGGGCCGCATACGCTGACACCGACCCGGCCCGCGCCGCCGCCGCCGGGCCCATCGACGGCAGGACGGAGCAGCGACAAGACATGGTCGGCATCAAGGACGTGGCGCGGGACGCCGGGGTCTCGGTGGGCACCGTATCGAACGTGATCAACCGTCCCGATCTGGTGTCCGAGGAGACCCGCCGCCGGGTGCAGGCCGTCATCGACCGGCTCGGCTACGTCCGCAGCGAGTCGGCGCGCCAGCTCAGGGCCGGGCACAGCCGCATCATGGCCCTCCTCGTCCTCGACATGGGGAACCCGTTCTTCGTGGACGTGGCGCGCGGCGCCGAGCGCGCCGCCCGCGAGGCCGGCCTCGGCGTGATGGTCTGCAACAGCGACCAGAACCCCGCCGAGGAGGCCGACTACCTCTCGCTCTTCGCCGAGCAGCGGGTCCGCGGCGTGCTCCTCACCCCGACCGACGCCAGCGGCAGCAACATCGAGGCGTTCCGGCGCCACCGGATCCCCTTCGTGCTGGTCGACCGGGTCGCGGAGGGCACCACCGAGTGCTCCGTCTCCGTCGACGACGTCGCGGGCGGCGCGCTCGCGGTACGGCACCTCGCCGACACCGGGCACCGCCGCATCGCGTATGTGAGCGGCCCGCCCGGGCTCAACCAGGTCAGGGACCGCAGGGAGGGCGCGCTGCGGGCGCTCGCCGAGGCCGGGCTGCCGCCCGAGACCCTGCACGAACTGCCCACCGAACGCCTGGACGTCGCCGCCGGCCGGGACGCCGGCGCCCGCCTGCTGGGCCTCGCCGACCGGCCCACCGCCGTCTTCTGCGCCAACGACCTGCTGGCGCTCGGCGTCCTCCAGGCGATGTTCGCGGCCGGCGTCTCGGTCCCCGACGAGGTGGCCATCGTCGGCTACGACGACATCGAGTTCGCCGCCGCGGCCGCGGTGCCCCTCACCTCGGTGCGCCAGCCCGCGGTCACCATGGGGGCGATGGCGGCGGAACTCCTCCTGGAGGAGACGGAGGCGGGCGCGTCGGCCGGGGGCGTGGCCGGCCATACCCACCGGCGGGTGGTGCTTCAGCCGGAACTGGTGGTCCGGAGGTCAAGCCTGCGGCGTCTGTGAGCGGCGGGGGCGGGCTGCTTTTGGCGGTCCTGCCGGGTGTGGTGCTGTGATCTGTGGTGCTGTCGGCTGTGGCGCTGTGATCTGCGGTGTTGCTGGCTGTGGTGCTGTGGCCTGTGGTGGTGCTGGCTGCGGTCCCGCGATTCTGGGGTCCTGCGGTCTGCGGTCTGCGGTCTGCGGTCCTGTGACCTGCGGCGTGCGGTAGGGGTGCGTGCGGTTGGTGTGGGGGGATGGTGCGGTGGCTGGTGCGTGGGCTGGACATGCGGGCGGCGTCGGCTCTGCGGGACCAGGTGCGGGGCGCGGTGGCGTGTGCTGTGCGGGACCAGGCGGCGCCGGACGCGGTGGCGTGGCTGTGCGGGACCAGGCGGCGCCGGACGCGGTGGCGTGGCTGTGCGGGACCAGGCGGCGCCGGACGCGGTGGCGTGGCTGTGCGCGACCGGGTGGTGGGCCCGCGGTGGCGTGGGTTGCGCGGGCCGCAGGGTGGGGGTGGGGACGCGGTGGCGTGGGTGGGCGTGGGCCCCGTGTGCGGGCGCGGTGTGGTTCGCGGTGCTTTTCGGATGGCAAGCGACCGCTTAGTATGTCAAGGGCCAGGTTCTACGATTCTCCGTGGAGGCCACCTATGCCCCCCATGCCCCCGATGCAGGCATGGCACGTGCACCAGACCGGCGAGCCGCGCGAGGTGATGCGCCTGGAGGAGTCGGAGCGGCCCGTGCCGGGCGAGGGCCAGGTCCTGCTGAGGGTGCGTGCGGCGAGCGTCAACTTCCCCGACGCGCTGCTCTGCCGCGGCCGGTACCAGGTGCACCCGCCGCTGCCGTTCATCCCGGGGGTGGAGATCTGCGGCACGACCGAGGACGGCCGCCGTGTCATCACCACCTGCGCCCTGCCGCACGGCGGCTTCGCCGAGTACGCACTCGCGGACGCCAGGGGCCTGCTGCCCGCGCCCGAGGTGCTGGACGACGCACAGGCCGCCGCGCTGCTCATCGCGTACCAGACCGGATGGTTCGGCCTGCACCGCAGGGCAGGGCTGCGGGCGGGCGAGACGCTGCTGGTGCACGCGGCCGCCGGCGGCGTCGGCAGCGCCGCCGTACAGCTCGGCAAGGCCGCGGGCGCCCGGGTCATCGGGGTCGTGGGCGGCCCGGCGAAGGCCGAGACGGCCCGGGCGCTCGGCTGCGACCTGGTGATCGACCGGCACGAGGACGATGTCGTCGCGGCGGTGAAGGAGGCGACGGGCGGCCGGGGCGCCGACGTGGTCTACGACCCCGTGGGCGGCGACGCCTACACCCAGTCCACCAAATGCGTCGCCTTCGAGGGCCGGATCGTCCTGGTCGGCTTCAGCAGCGGCACCATCCCGAACCCCGCCCTGGGGCACGTCCTGGTGAAGAACTACTCCCTCCTCGGCCTGCACTGGGGTCTGTATGCGGCCAAGTCCCCGGGCGCGGTGCTGGAGTGCCACGGCCAGCTCACCGCGCTGGCCGAGAAGGGCGCCATCACCCCGCTGGTCAGCGAGCGGGTACCCCTGGCGGCCGCGGCCGACGCGGTCCAGCGGGTGGCGGACGGAACGACCACGGGGCGGCTGTGCGTGCTGCCCGGACCCGCCTCCGAGGGCTCCGCCGCCGCGGACGGGGTGACGGCATGACCGACGCCACCGAACTGCGCCGCCGCACCAGGGAGCTGCTGGCGGCCTACCCGCCCGCCACCACCGACCGCCAGGCTTTTCTCCGGGCCCGCTTCGACGCCGGACTCGCCTGGGTGCACTACCCGGAGGGGTTGGGCGGTCTCGCGGCACCGCGCGCTGTCCAGGCCGTGGTCGACGCCGAGCTGGCGGCCGCGGGAGCTCCCGACAACAACCCGCGCCGCATCGGCATCGGCCTCGGCATGGCCGCCCCCACCCTCCTGGCATTCGGCACCGAGGAGCAGAAGAGGCGCTTCCTGCGGCCGTTGTGGACCGGCGAGGAGGTGTGGTGCCAGCTGTTCAGCGAGCCGGGCGCCGGCTCCGACCTGGCGGCACTCGCGACGCGTGCGGTGCGTGTGGAGGACGGCTCCGCGGGCCCGGGGGCCGGCGGCGGGGGAGGCGTACCGGACGGCGACGGCCCCGACGCCGGTGGGGCCGAGGGCCCCGGAGCCGGCGAGTGGATCGTGAACGGGCAGAAGGTGTGGACGTCCAGTGCCCACCTCGCCCGATGGGCCATCCTCGTCGCCCGCACCGACCCCGGCGTGCCCAAGCACCGCGGCATCACCTACTTCATCTGCGACATGACCGCCCCCGGTGTCGAGGTGCGCCCGTTGCGCCAGATCACCGGCGAGGCCGAGTTCAACGAGGTCTTCCTGACCGGCGTCCGCATCCCCGACGCCCAGCGCCTCGGCCCGGTCGGCGAGGGGTGGAAAGTCGCCCAGACCACCCTGATGAACGAGCGGGTGTCCATCGGCGGCTCCCGCGTGCCCCGCGAGGGCGGCATGATCGGCCCGCTCGCCAGGACCTGGCGGGAACGCCCGGAACTGCGCACCCACGACCTCCACCAACGGCTGCTGACCCTCTGGTCGGAGGCCGAGGTGGCCCGGCTCACCGGCGAGCGACTGCGCCAGCAACTGGCCGTCGGCCATCCCGGACCCGAGGGCTCCGGGATGAAGCTGGCGTTCGCCCGGCTGAACCAGGAGATCAGCGCCCTGGAGGTGGAACTCCTCGGCGAGGAGGGACTGCTGTACGACGACTGGACGATGCGCCGTCCCGAACTCGTGGACTTCACCGGCCGCGAGGCCGGCTACCGCTATCTACGCGCCAAGGGCAACAGCATCGAGGGCGGCACCAGCGAGATCCTGCTGAACATCATCGCCGAGCGCGTCCTGGGCCTGCCGCCCGAGCCGCGCACCGACAAGGACGTCGCCTGGAAGGACCTCACCCGATGAGCACGCCGCACGAGACCACCGGCGACCCGTTCTCCGGCGCGGCACCCGCCTCCCGCGGCGGCGCGGCGCCTGCGGGCGACGCACGGCCCGGGGATGCTCCGCAGGGTGACGCTCCGGCTGGTGGTACTCCCGCCGGTGGCGTGCCGTCCGGGAACGAGGCGCCGTCGGAGAACACGCTGTCCGGGAACGGCGGGCCGCCCGCGGACGGCGGCGTGCCCACGCCGCGGGAGCCCCGCCCCACTGGCCCGGACCCGGACGGCACGGGGGAATCCGCCCCCGACCTGCTCTATTCCGAAGAGGAGGAGGCACTGCGCGCCGCCGTGCGCCGCCTCCTGGCCGACCGCTGCGATGCGGCCGCGGTGCTCGCCCGCATCGAGTCCGACACGCCCCATGACCAGGGACTCTGGACGGCCCTGGCGGACATGGGCCTGGCCGGGCTGCTGGTCCCCGAACACCTCGGCGGCCAGGGCGCGACCCACCGCGAGACCGCGGTCGTGCTGGAGGAACTGGGCCGCGCCGTCGCCCCTGTCCCCTTCCTGACCAGCGCGGTCCTTGCCACGGAGGCCCTGCTCGGATGCCTGCCGCAGGGAGCGGACGGCCAGCCGTCCGACGCCGGCGCCGACGGCGCAGCGGCGGCCGAACTGCTGACCGCACTCGCCACCGGGCAGACCGTCGCGGTGCTCGCCGTGCCCCTGTCGACGGCACCTGTGGTGCCGACGGGGGAAGAGGCCGGACCGACCGGACGGCCCGCACCCGGCGCCGTGCGGGTCGAGAAGGGCGCGCTGCACGGCCGTATCACCGGCGTCGCAGACGTGGCCGCGGCGGACGTCCTGCTCGTGCCCACCGACGCCGGTCTTCACGCGGTGGAGTCCGGCCACGACGGGGTCACCGTCACGGCTCGCACCTCGCTCGACCGGACCCGGCCGCTCGCCGACGTCACCCTGCACGCCGCACCCGGACGCCGGCTCACCACCGAGGTGGAAGAGCCGCTGCGGCGCGCCCTGCGCGCGGGCGCCGGTCTGCTCGCCTCGGAACAACTCGGCATCGCCGAGTGGTGCCTGACCGAAACCGTCGGGTACACCCGCGACCGGTACCAGTTCAACCGCCCTGTGGGCTCCTTCCAGGCGCTGAAGCACCGACTCGCCCAACTCTGGCTGGAGACCGTCCACACCCGAGCCGCTGCCCGGAACGCCGCCGACGCCCTGGCCACCGGCAGCCCCGAGACCGCGCTCGCCGCCGCGCTCGCCCAGTCCTACGCCCCGGGCGTAGCCGTGCACGCGGCCGAGGAGGCGCTCCAACTGCACGGCGGGATCGGTATGACCTGGGAGCACCCCGTGCACCTCTACCTCAAACGCGCCAAGGCCGACTCCATCGCCCTCGGTACCGCCGGCCACCACCGTGCACTCCTGGGAGAACTCACCGGCCTGACGGCGCCTCGCCACACCTGACGCCACGCTCCGGGAGGCGGGGCGGCCGGATCCGGGCGCCCCAGACCCGTCCCCACCGTCCCGCCGCCTCTCCAGGTGAACGCCGAACGGCCATTCGGCCAACTCATCCCGGACCGCCGCCCCGCCGGCCTCCGGCGCCCCATACTCGCTGAGGTCCCGTACGCCACCTCCAGGGAGGCAGCGCATGGCCCTCATCACCCGCCGCGGAGCCCTCACCACCCTGGGCACCGCCCTTGCGTGCAGCACACTCCCCACCGGGACCGCCCAAGCGCACGCCCGCGCCCGCGGCCCCCGCCCGCTGATCCACGCGCACGCCCACAACGACTACGACCACCCCCGCCCCCTGCTCGACGCTCTCGACCACCGGTTCGGCAGCGTCGAGGCCGACATCCACCTGGTGGACGGCCAGTTGCTCGTCGCCCACGATGCCGCGGACCTCGACCCTGCCCGCACCCTCGAATCGCTCTACCTCGCCCCCCTCCTCGCCAGGATCACGGACCACCACGGCTGGGTGTACGAAGGCCGGCGCACCCCGCTGCACCTGCTGATCGACATCAAGACCGAGGGCGCCGCGACCTACCTGGCACTCGCCCGCCACCTCCGGCGCTATCAGCGGATCCTCACCACCTACGCCCAGGGCGCGGTCCGCCGCGGACCGGTCACCGCGGTCGTCTCCGGTGACCGCGCCGCGCGCGCCCCGATGGAGTCCCAGCAGGTCCGCCACGCCTTCTACGACGGACGCGGCACCGACCTGGGCGGCGCCCCCGCCTCGTTCATCCCGCTGATCAGCGAGGACTGGACGACGATGTTCACCTGGCGAGGCACCGGTCCGATCCCCGCCGCGGAACGCGCCGCCCTGCGCCGGATGGTCCGCACCGCCCACGCCCACGGGCAGCGCGTGCGCTTCTGGGCCACCCCCGACACTCCCGGCCCCGCCCGTGACGCCCTGTGGACGGAACTGCTGGCCGCCGGCACCGACCTGCTGAACACCGACGACCTGGCCGGCCTGGAGGAGTTCCTCACCGCTCACGCAACCGGATAGCCGGGGCGCGCGCCGGCACGGTGACGCGGCTCCCGGGGCCCCGCCGCCGTCACCCGAAGTCATACACGTTCGGAGGACATGCCGCTCGCCCGGACGGAGCCCGCGCTGCGCCACACTTACGGCCGAAGGCCATGGGTGTCGGCATGGCCCTGGAGGGTGACGATGGCGATTTCCATCTCCGCGGTGCTGCTGTTGCTGATCCTTGCCGTGATCTTCGTGCGCAACGGCACGCTGAAGATGTCGCACGCCGTGGTGTGCGCGCTGCTCGGCTTCTACCTGTCCAGCACCAGCATGGCCCCGACCATCCAGGAGGGGCTGACCGCCACCGCGGACATCGTCAGCCGCCTCAACCCCTGAACCGGATGTGCCCCGCCCGTCCCTGACCCGGGTGCCGGCCGTCCAGGGCCCGCCCCGGGCGGCGGCCGCCGGCAGGCGGCCACCGCCCGGGGACCAGGCCCGGGCCGTCAGCGCGCCCGCTGCGCCGCCTGGATGATGAGATTCAGGTACTTGTCCCAGTCCCAGTAGGGGCCGGGGTCGGTGTGGGTCGCCCCGGGGACCTCACGGTGACCGATGATGTAGCCGCGGTTGATCGGGATGCGGTACTTGGTGCAGATCGCCGCGGTCAGCAGCGCCGACTGCTGGTAGAGCGCGTCCGTGAAGTACTCCGGCTGGTCCACCCAGCCCTCGTGTTCGATCCCGATGCTGCGCGTGTTGTAGTCCCAGTTCCCGGCGTGCCAGGCGATGTCGTGCTCGCGGACGCACTGGGCGATGTGGCCGTCCCGCGAGCGCACCACGTAGTGGGCCGACACCGCCGCGGTCGGGTCCTGGAAGATCCCTATGGCGTCGTCCCACGTCTCCTGGGTGACGTGGATGACCACATGGTCGATGGGGTAGCTGGTCGGGCGGCTGGACGCGGTGTAGTTGGACGTGCTGGCGGGGCGCGACTCGGCCGCCGGGTAGTCGACCGCCTGCGCATCGGCGAGGGCGGGCTCCTCGCTGAGCAGTGCGGTGGGCACCGCGGCGAGAGCGGCGCCTTGGAGCAACCGGCGCCGGCTGAGGGAGGGTCTTGCTCGTTCCATTGCTGGCCTACCTCTCGGTGGGGGAACAGCGGAAAGGGAGCGAACTGCACGGTGGAGCGGGGTGGTGCGGATGCACTCCGTGCAGTGCAGTGCATGCACTGCACCGGAGCGGATGGGGCGGTTGGAGCGGGTGGGGCTGTTCGAACGGGTGGAGCAGTCGGAAGGGAATGAGCGGCTGAAGCGGGCGGTCAGGAGCGGGTGGAGTGGCTGAAGCGGACGGTACAGGCAGCGGGTGGAGCAGGTGGAGCGTCTGGAGCGGGCGGAGCAGCCGGTGCGGACAGTGCGGCTGGATCCCGGGTCAGGGCTGGCCAGAGGGGCTGGAATCCTGGGCTGTGGCCGGCCAGATGGCTGGATCCCGGCCCCGTGCTCCGGTCCCGCCCGGGCAGCCGGGTGGCCGGCCGATGGTGCCCAGGCGGGTCAGGGTGGGGCAGGACGGCGGGAGGAGCGGCGAAGCGGCAGCATCGACCGGGATGGGTCAGAGGGACAGCGCCGACGCGGCCTCCCGCAGGTGTGCATGTATTCCGCGGTAGGTCTCACGCGCCGGCAGCCACTCCTTGCGGAGCTTCGCCACGCAGGTGTAGTTGGTGTCGCAGACGTTGGCGAGCGGCGACTCCACGGTCTGTGACGCGAACTGATAGGCGTCCAGCTCGCTGAACCCGTAGTCCCTCACCAGCCACTGCACCAGGTCGAGCTGGGATATCCGGAAGGCGTCCTCAAGCGGGCGGGCCGACCCGGTGGACATGATGTGCGTGTCGGACTCCAGCCGCGGCCAGGGTGTGACGACCCCCTTGAGCAGGTCCACGATGACCACCGTGTTCATGGCGCACTCGACCGCCACACCACAGGTCTCGCCCTCGCCCTGCCGCGCATGCCCGTCGCCGAGGCTCACCTGGGCGCCTTCCACGTTCACCCCGAGGTAGCACGTCACTCCGGCACGCATCTCCGGTGTGTCCATGTTCCCGCCATGCGCATCGGGCACCAGGGCCGAGCGCACCTCCAGATTGGCGGGGGCCACGCCGACCGTGCCGTGCATCGGGTCCATGGGCAACTCCCTCTCGAAGCCGCCGTCCCGTGCGGAGAACGTCGCGGTCCGCTTCTCCCGGTCGAGCTGCCAGATCCACACCCGCTCGGGCAGCGGCGCCTGTAGCGAGGCCGTCGCGTGCGTGGAGGTGAGCGCCCCGAACAACGGCACCGTCGTCGAGGCCGCCCAGTCGCGCGCGGGCTCGACGGAGACGAAGTGCACCGCCAGTGTGTCGCCCGGCTCCGCGCCCTCCACATGGAAGGGCCCCGTCTGCGGGTTCAGGAACGGGAACTCGCAGACCTCGGAGACCAGGTCCTTCTCCGACCTGACCCGCCCGGCGTAGCAGTCCTCCGTGAAGAGGTCGAGAACCGTGCCCGGGGCGATACGCGCCACCGGCGGGGCACCGCCGAACGTCCAGGCGTATTCGTCCGGTCGGGGACGCACCGTGAGAATCCGCGGGTCGCTCATCGCAGCTCGGCTCCACTCTGTCCAGGGGCGGATACGGGATCGTCGTCCAGGTGAACACGGGCGGTCTCGGCTATGCGCCCCGGGTGGCGTTTCGCCAGCACGGCCAGCACCACGACGCCGGCGAGCAGCCAGAGCCCCACAATCGGGCCCGCGTACGACACGGGCGCCGTCAGCTTGGAGACGAAGTCGAACACGGGCAGCCCCGCCGCCGTGAACAGCGCCGGCACGAAGGCGGCGATGCCCAGCACGGGGAAGAGCAGATGGCGCACGGGGCGCAGCTCCGTGCGCCTGCGGCGCAGGAAGTACCCGGCGCACGCCGCGTTGGTGAGGATGTAGACGCCGATCACGACCGTCACGATCACCGTCGCGAGCAGCAGGAAGGCCGTCTGCGGGTCGTAGCCGAACCCCAGGCCCAGCATGACGGCCACCGCCACCACGAACTGCGCCGCAACACCGGCCACCGGCGAGAGCCGGACCCCGTGCAACCGTGCGAACGGCCCGGGGAAGACACCGATACGGCCCAGGGCGAAGGCGGTGCGGGTGGAGACGTTCGCGCTGGCGTTGGCGTTGGCGATCGTGGAGTTGACGACGGCGAGGAACACCAGCACCCAGAACAGCCCGAACGAGGTCCGGGCCACCCCTTGCCAGGACGCGGCCCCCGAGGCGCCGAACCCGGCGAAGTCGTCAGCGCCGAAGAACACGGTCATCGCATAGGTCGTCACCACGTAGAACAGCCCGATGCCGAGTGCCGACCCCAGCACGGCGCGGTGCATGGTGCGCCGCGGGTCCTTCGTCTCCTCGGCGAGCGGGGCGGCCGCCTCGAAGCCGGAGAACGCCAGCACCGTGTAGACCGAACCCGCGAACACACCGCTGATGCCTCTGTGGTCCGCCGGTGTGTGGGAGGTGCCGAACACCGAGAGCGTGTTCTCCCCGCCGGCCTTCACGATCAGCAGCACGGCGAAGACCAGCAGGACGGCCACCTCGAACACGCCGAGCACGGTGCCGAACCGGGCCGAGGCCCGCACCCCGAAGTAGCCCGCCGCTGCGATGATCACCGCACCCGCCAGTGCCCATGGCCACCACAGCTCCACCGGGTAGGAGGACCACTCGTCGTGCAGCGTGCCGGCCGTGGTGAAGCCGAGCTGAAGCAGCAGCAGGGGAGGGACCAGCGCCTGCACGAACACATAGCCCCAGCCGACCAGGAACCCCACGGCCGGATGCAGACCCTGCGCGGTGTAGGTGGCCACCGAGCCGGCGGCGGGCAGCTGCCGGGCGAGATCGGCCACGCAGGACGCCGTGAACAGGCAGGCGACGAGCGCGACCAGCACGGACAGGGGCAGGCTGCCGCCCGCGAAGGCCGCGCCCGACGGAATGGAGGCGGCGACTGCCGCGGCCGGCGCCATGGCCGTGATGCTCTGGAACAGGACATCCCGCAAACCGACGGCCCCGCGCCGCAGGCCCGGACCATCCGGACCGGCCCGGCCGATCTGCTCCGGCATCGCCTCCCCCTCCCACCATCACCCTGCACGTTCGTGCATGCACGCGATTCGACGCGCGTCATTCACGGTACGAGCCACGGAGGTTGGGACGGAAGAGCACGGAGTAGATGCACGTCGCCACTTGGGACCTGCCGGCCGATCCGGTCGTCGTCGCCCAGGCCCGGAACCTCGTCTCCGCCCAGCTCGCCGCGTGGGACCTCACCGAGGAATCGGCCCGCGACACGTGGCGGCCGCCGACCAGGGCGTCCGACGGCCGGGCGTCCCGGAGGGCCGGGGGCGGCGGGCCAGTCGCGGCGCACGCCGCCCACGCGGGCCGCCTAAGCGCCCACGGCCCCCACAAGGTCCGGCTGATCGAGTGTGACGGGCATGCGCAGAGCGTCCAGCCATGTCTCGACCGTGGTCCGGGTCAGCAGGCAGTCGCGGTAGATCACTCCGCAGCGCAGGTCCTCGCCCGTGTCCGAGAGCCACAGGCTGACATCGAAGAGGGCGCTGTTCATCCGGGGCAGACGCAACCGTCCGGTCTCCCCTTCGAGGGTGAAGCGCTCCGGAGGATTGCCCGCGAGGAACACCGAGCGCCGTTTGCGCGGCAGTTCCTCGCCGGTGGCGTCCACATCCCGTACCTCGCGCATGATCTCGGCGAACGGCAGGCCCTGGTGCAGCAGGGTCCACAGCAGGCCCTCCCGCACGGACCGCACGGTGGTCACCAGGTCCGCGTCGCGCGGCGCGTCGACGACCACGGGCAGCAGGTTGGTGAAGTTGCCGACCACTTGCTTCGCCTCGGGGACGAAGCGTCCGGGGAACGGGCAGAAGAAGGCCAGCTCGTCGCCCACGACATCGGCGCGCATGGCGTGCAGGACCTTGGCGGCCCCGAGGGCGAAGCTCGTCACGCCCAGGGCGCTGGCCTCCGTCCTGTGACGTCGGTAGGCGGCAGCGCCCAGCGACGAGTCGAACGAGCGTCCCTCCAGCGAGTTCTCGTGCCAGGGCCGGGTGTCCTTGAGCATCACCTCCGGCACCCCCGCGGGCAGCCGCCGGCGCCAGGCAGCGCGCAGCGCCTGACCGTTCTCCCCGGCGAGCACGGCCTTCTCCGCCTCCGCCACGGCGGCGAGGGAGGGCCGGGCGTGCGACGCGTGGAACTCCTCGCCGTCCTTCGCCGTGTAGGCGTCGGCGATGTCCTCCAGGAAGCGGATGAACGACATCCCGTCACACACGGAGTGGTCGGCCCGGACCACGAGGGCGAACCCCGGGCCTCGTCTCCGCAGGCACACCACATGGACGAGGTCGCTCTCGCGGAGGTCCACCTTCCGCGCCACCTCGCCGTCGGCGATCCGCTGAGCGGCGGCGGTCAACTCCTCCCAGGTACCGGTCCCCATGTCGAGGTGTGCCACCAGACCGGCGGGAAGAGAGCGCTCACGGTACTGGGGGCCCAGCGTCTCGTCGTTCCGGAAGACGCTGTGCAACGCCGGGTTGACCGCCACGGCCCGGCGCACCGCCGTCTCCAGCCGCTCGGCGTCGACCGTGGACTCCGGGAAGTGGTAGGTCTTGCAGATGGTGCCCTCGGAGCCGATGGAACCGTCCTCCCGTTCCAGACGCCGCACTCCGAGGCTCATGCGTGCCGGCAGCGCACGCCATTCTCGCTGCTCGTCCCCGACCATGCACCGGTGTGCGGCCGCGGGCGCCGGCGCGGGGGCGGACGCCTGGGAGGAGGCGCCGAGAACGGCCGCCGTGAAATCCCGCAGCCGGGGGCTGTCGAAGAGCGTCAGCATCGAGACCTCGGCGCCGAACCGGTCGGCGACCGCGAGGACCAGGCTCTCCGCGAGGAGTGAGTGGCCGCCCAGCTCGAAGAAGGAGTCCGCCGGCGTGACCCCCTCGATCTCCAGAACCTCCTCCCACACGGCGATCATGTCGGCGAGAGCCCGACCGTCCGAGGGGACCGGCGGGTCCGCGTCCGGTGCGGTCGGCTCGGCCGGGGCCCCGACCGAGCGCGGTGACGCGAGTTTCTCCACCAGGCACGTGCGCGGCGCGGACGCCAGCGTCCGCAGCACGGTGAAGAAGTCCGTGGCCATGGAGTCCACCAGAGTGGGCCCGATGGCACCCGTCGGGTCCTTCCACAGAACGTGGGTTCCCGCGCTGTCCTCGCGGACCATCACAGCCAGCGTGAAGCCGGCACTGCTCTCCATGTCCAGCAGACTCAGCCGCGCCCCGGTGCCCGCGTGGGCGAGGCGCAGGTCCTGGACGTCCACGCCGTCCCGCAGGCCCGCGTGCCAGAACTGGAACACCGACTGGTGCGTGCGTTCCCGGGCCTCGGCACCGGTCAGGCGTGCCGTCCGCATGATCTCCGGCAGCGGCAGGTCCCCGTGCCGCACGGCTTCCCGTACCCGGGTGTGGATCCGCCCGGCGAGCTCGGCGTAGGTGTCGTCGCCGCGGACCTCGCACCGGATGGGCAGCGGGTTGACGAAATAGCCGATCTGGTGCCGTGCCGATTCGAGGGTGCGGCCGTGGAACGGCAGGAAGGAGAGGATGTCGTCCGCCCCGCTGTAGCGCCGCAGCAGTGCGTAGTAGCCCGACATCAGGACCGACACGTAGGAGACGCCGAGGCCGGACGCGACCGTGCGGAGGTCGCGTGCGAGCCCGTCGGGCAGCAGGTCGCTCCGTACGGTGTACTGAGGCAGGTCGACGGATGTGGGCAGGGGGAGGTCGGGTGTGTCCGGGCCGAGTACCCCCTGCCAGAACGTCCGGTGCTCGGCACCGCGCGCCGTCCGGGTCAGTGCGCGGGTGTGCCGGGCGTGCTCCGCCAGGGGCGGCGCCTGGGGTGCGCGGGCCGGTTCCCCGCCCGCGTAGGCGTCCCGGAGCGCTTCGAGGAGGAGCAGGATCGAGGCGCCGTCGAACACCAGGTGGTGCACCGCCAGCAGGAGCACGTCGTAGCCCGGCCCGTGCAGCAGGTCGACCCGTGCGAGTGGTCCGCGACGCAGGTCGAAGGGGACCTGCCAGGCACGCCGCACCGCCTCGTCGCGGTCCAGCGAGGTGGTGGTCTCCCGTACCGGGATGGCGGGCGCGTCGGACCAGTCCAGCCGGGCGGTCTCGCCGGCCTCGGTCACCACCCGTGCCCTCAGCTGCGGAAAGGCGTCACCGACCGAACGCACCGCGTGCGCGATCCGCGCGGGATCGAGTGTGCCGTCGATGGAGAACGGCGTGGGAATGATGTTCGTCCACTGCGTGGGCTCCACCTGCCAGGCGACCCACATGGCCTCCTGGTTCACCGAGAGAGGTGTCGAGCACTGGGGCTTGGTTGTCACACTTCTTCCTTCCTCGGGGAACGAAGGCGCTCCCCGGGCTGGTGATCGGCGTCCGCCAGCGCACGCCGGTCGGTCTTGCCCGAGGCGCCCTTGGGCAGGTGGGGCAGGCAGTGGAACCGCCCCGGCACCATGTGCCGCGGCAGCGCCTCCCCGGCCTGCCGGGCGATCTCCTCGCCCGTGGTGCCGTCATCGGACACGACGTATGCCGTGAGCAGGGGGCCGCCCACCCTGCTGCGGCCGTACACCACCGCCGCGTCCCGGACCGCGGGCAGCCGCCGCAACGTGCGTTCGACCTCGCCCAGTTCGATGCGGAAGCCGTTGATCTTCACCTGGTCGTCGGCGCGGCCCGCGTAGCACAGGACGTCGTTCTGCGTCCGGGTGGCGAGGTCGCCGCTCCGGTACGCGCGCGTGGTCACACCTCCCGGCAGGGACAGCGGCGTGAACCGCTCCGCGGTGAGTTCCGGCCGGTTCAGGTAACCGGTCGCCACTCCTCGCCCCGTCACCCAGATCTCCCCGGTCTCGCCCCGGCCCACGGGCCTGCCGGAGGGGTCCAGCACGTGGTACTCCCAGCCCGGCAGTGCGATCCCGAGATCCCTGGCCATCTCGCCGTCGTCGGCGGCCAGTTCCTCGGGACCCAGAGTGCGTGTGGTGACGAAGACGGTCGTCTCCGTGATGCCGTACGTGTTCACGAACTGGCAGGCGTCCCCGTAGCGGCTCCGCCACGCGTTGATGTCCCTGACCTCGATCGACTCGCCGCCGAAGATGATGCGGCGCAGCTGGAGCGGGGGCGCCGCCTTCGCCCGGAGCGCCCCCACCAGGTAGCGGAACACCGAGGGGACGATGCTCATCACGGTGACGCGCTCACGCGCGAGCAGCTCGGCGGTCGAGCGGGGCGAGAGCGCGGTCTCGGCGGGGACGACCACCAGCGTGGCACCGGTCGCCAAGGCACCCCACATCTCCCAGACCGAGAAGTCGAAGCAGTAGGAGTGGAAGAGCGTCCACACGTCACCGGGGAGGAAGTCGTAACGGGAGCAGACACCTCGCACCATCGCCACGACGTTCTTCCGCGGGATCTCGACCCCCTTGGGACGCCCCGTCGATCCCGACGTGTAGATGACGTACGCCGCCGCCTCGTCGTCGTCCGCCGGTGCGGTCACCGCACGCGCCTGCCCGGTCGGATCGAGGGTGTCCGTCCGCAGCACGGGCACGTCGAACAGCCCCGCCGGCGGTGCGCTGTCGCTGAGGACCAGGGCGATCCCGCTGTCATCGGCCATGAAGCGCACGCGCTGGACGGGATACGAGGGATCCAGCGGCACATAGGTGCACCCGGCCGCGACCACGGCGAGGACGGCGGCCACCAGGTCCACGCCCCGGGTCAGGTACAGGCCGATCCGGCTGCCGCGCCCGGGGTCCTCCCCCTGGATGGCGGCGGTGAGCACACCGACCCGGTGGGCCAGCTCACCGTAGGTGAGCGAGGTGTGCTCGTCGCGTACCGCCTCGCTGTCCGGGGCGGCGGCGGCCCGTTCGGCGAAGAGTCCGTACAGTGTGGGTGCCTTGTCGGAGGTAGTCGGCATGGTGTGGTGTCACCGTTCTGTTCGAGACGTCGAGACCTCGAGAAGGGGAGGCGCGCGGGGTTACAGACTCGTGCGGACGCCCAGCCACTTCATCCACGCGTCGAGTTGAAGAACCATTTCGATGTCCGCCCGGCCGAACCAGCCGCCGCGGTCGAACAGTTTCGGGCTGCTCGCGACGCGCCTGGCCGCCTCGACATCGATCAACGGACGCACCGGCGCCGCCGAGTCGTCCAGCACGGCGATCAACCGCCGCTGGAGCGCCGTCTTGTAACGCTTGTCGAACGTGACCGGGTAGGCGACCTTGCGCCGGGCGAGGACCGAGTCAGGCACGACCTTCTGACCGATGGCCCTCAGGACGCTCTTCTCCCGCCCGTCGAAGTACTTGATGCGGGCGGGCACGTTGAACAGGTAGGAGTAGAGCCTGTGATCGGCGAAGGGGAAGCGCACCTGGAGCCCCGCGGCGGCGGACAGGCGTTCCGAGTGCTGGATCGCCTGCTCCAGCATGCGGGTGACGATCAGGTAGTCGACCTGGCGGCTCAGGCGGTCGGCGGGCGCCGCGCCCGGCACCTGCGGAACCTCGTCGAGGGCAGCGCGGAACATGCGCTCCAGATGGCCCATCGTGTCCGTCGTGCGCAGTAGTTCGGGGTCGAACAGGCCGGTGCCGATGCCGTGGGTCCTGCCGAAGGCCTGGTATGTCTCCACCCAGGGAAACGTCTTGAGTTCGCGTTGGTCGTCGATCACACCGCCGATCCCGCCGAAGACCGTGTCGGCCCCTTCGCCGCTGAGCGCGGCGGGCGTCTTCCCGGCGACCCGGCGTCCGAAGAGGTAGGGACTGATGTTCTTGTCGCCGAAGGGGGTCGGATAGTCCTTCGCGGAGAGCACGGACGTCAACGTCGCCGGATCGGAGAGTTCGGCAGGACGGATCGCGATCTCCTCGTGGTCCGTCTGCCAGAAACGGACCACCTCCTCCGCGTAGGGCCGATCGGGAATCGGCGCCGCGCCGTCACCGAACGCGACGGTGAAGGTCTGCGTCACCCGGCCGCCCGCCCTGCCCGCGACGAGGCCGGTCAGCACGCTCGAGTCGAGGCCCCCGGAGAGCAGTACGGCAGGGGGGATGCCCTGCAGGTTCCGGCTGATGGACGCCTCCAGCAGCTCCTTCGCCTTCTGGAGCGTCTCGTCTCGGCCCTGCGTGTGCTCGTGTGCCTCAAGACTCCAGTACCGGTGTTCGGCAACCCGCTCGGCGGAGAAACGGACCGTGTGTCCGGCGCGCACCTCGCGGATCCCGCGCAGCGCGCCGTCACCCGGCGGGCGAATCTGGGTGACGAGCGCGCGGAAGGAGTCCACATCCACGACCGGCCGGATCAGCGGATGCCTCACCAGAGTCGGCAGGTCCGAGGCGAAGACCAGCCCGTGCGGGACGAGCGCGTAGCTGAGGGGCTTGATGCCCATCCGGTCACGCCCGAGAACGAGTTCTTCCCGTCGGGCATCCCAGACGGCGAACGCAAAACTGCCGTCGAGTCGCTCAACGAATTCCGGCCCCCAGCGCAGGTATGCGTGGAGAACCGTGTCGGCGGGTGAATGGTCGTCATCCGCGACTACGCCGCTCGCGTCCCGCAGAGATGCGTCGTTGTGCAGGTAACCGTCGCAAACGGCCGCCGCCACCACGCGGCCCCCGACCTCGTAGGTCGCCGGTGTCTCCCGGCCCGGCCAGACCGGGTCGGGCCGCAGTGCCAGACATGCGTGCCGGCCCAGCCACACACCGCCCGCGCGCTGCCCGCGGGTGTGGAGATCCTCCGCCATACGCACGGCTGCGGGCCCTTCGTTCTCCAGATCGCGGGTGTGGTCCACCCACCCAGCTATTCCCGACATGAAGCCCTCTCCGCAGCAAGAATTCCCGTGACGATATGAGGTCGGATACTCCTGACTGGAAACGTCCTCATCGATCTTCATCCGGGGGAGTAGACGGGAGATAGAATTCGCATGGGCATGGGCATGGGCATGGGCTCCAGAGGGAGGCGGCGGTGCGCGGCGCTCCCGCCGCACCTGCGGGCCGGTCACCGGGGCGCGGTCCTGGCGGGCGACTTCACCAGCTTCTCCAAGGCCACGTCGACCGCCGTGTCCAACTGGGGATCGCGGTCCGCGGCCCAGTCCTGGGGGGTCTGCACGACCACCACATCCGGGTCGATCCCGCGATTCTCGATGTCCCAGCCGTACAGCTCGGACCAGGTACCGACCTTGGGCTGGGTGACTCCCGTGCCGTCGACAAGCGTGTACTTGAGGTCGATGCCGATCACACCGCCCGACGTACGGGTGCCGACGACCGGGCCGAGTCCGCGCGCCTGGAAGGCCGCACAGAAGATCTCGGCGTCGGATCCGGAGAACTCGTTGCAGACCACCACGACCGGGCCGCGGGGAGCCGACCGGGGATAGCTGACCGGAAGGGCCCTGCGGGACGCGCTCCACCCCACGATCGGCCGAGCCAGCCGTTCGAGCACCAACTGGGAACAACGGCCCCCGCGGTTCTCCCGCACGTCCACGATCAGGCCGTCGTACGCCGTTTCGACCCGCAGGTCCCGGTGCAGCTGGGCCCAGCCCTCGCCCATCATGTCCGGCACGTGCAGGTAGCCGAGGCGTCCACCGGACCGGCGCCGGACCCGCGCGCGGCGGCCGCCCACCCAGTCGTGGTAGCGCAGCGGTTCCTCGGTGGCCAGCGGAACCACCACGACGTCGCGGGGCGCACCGCCTTCGGCGGCGACGGTGAGTTCGACGGGCCGTCCGGCCGTGCCCGTGAGCAGTGGCGCCGGTCCCCGGGCCGGGTCCACCGGCCGTCCGCCGACGGCGAGGATCGCCTCACCGCCGGTTATGCGGACCCCTGAGGCCGCCAGAGGAGACCGGGCCGCGGGATCGGAGCTCTCCGTGGGCAGCACCCGGTCGATCCGCCAGACGCCGTGCTCGTCCCGGGAGATGTCCGCACCGAGCATGCCCTGCCGTCGGGCGTCGTCGGGCGTGCCGAGTTGCGGACCGACGTACGCGTGCGACGTGGCGAGCTCGCCCTGCACCTCCCACAGCAGATCGACGAGGTCGTCGTGCGTGGCCACCCGTTCGAGGACGGGGCGGTAGCGGTCGAGGACCTCCTCCCAGTCGACGCCCAGCATGTCGGCGCGGTAGAAGTTGTCCCGCATCAGGCGGCCGGCCTCCGCGTACATCTGCCGCCACTCGGCAGCCGGTTCGACGGTCACCCCGACACAGGACAGATCGACGGGGACGGACGCGCCGGTCCCCGCGTCGCGGTCCGCGTCCGCCACCCGCAGCTCACCGTCCCGCTTCAGCAGCAGCCGGCGCCCGTTGCCCGACACGCGGACGGCGGTGACACCCGAGTCGAGCTGCTCGACCGTGCCGTGGCCCGGCAGGCGGAACCGCTCCAGGACCGGTGCCTCGGGCCCCGGCCCCGTGGCTTCGCGAGAGGTCCCGAGCTCCGTCCTCCTCGGATGCCGCAACCAGAAGACGGCTCCGTGCCCGGCCTGGAGCGTGCTGTATTCGGCGGCCGCCACGGGGAAGGGCTCCACCCGCTCGCCGAGCCCGGCACGCTCGACTTCGACGAAGGGCCCGTCGGGCACGCCGGCACCGTCCCGGTCCGCGCCCGCCGGGTCCCGCTGCTCGTACGGCGGGCCGAAGGGCGACGGGGTGGTGCCGGCCAGGGCCACGAGATGGGGGCGGCAGGCCACCGGGAAGGAGAGCCCGAAGGACTGTGTGTCGTAGGCCGGATCGAAGACCCGCTCCGACAGGAAGGCCAGGTACATGCCGTCAGCGGTGAAGGCGGGCGAGAAGTCGTTGAACCGCAGCGGTGTCACCTCGGAGACCACCAGGTCCGCCGTGTCGGCGATCAACAGCTGCCGCAGCGGAGCCGGGCCCGGATGCGACCAGGCGAGCCAGCGGGAGTCGGGCGAGAACACGAGGCCGGTCGCCTCGCCGTGCTCACCGGTCGTCACTTCGCGCCTGGCACCGTCCCCGGTGGAGATCAGCAGGACACGGCCGTCGTCGCAGGCCACCGCCGCCGCGCGGCCATCGGGCGCGACCGTCATCTCCAGCACCCGGCCGAGCCCCCCGGCCGTCAGGACCCGGTGTCTCGCCGGCCCGCCACAGGGGTGGACGGGAGCGCAGGCGAGTGCGTCGTCGCCGAGCTCGTCGGTGACCCAGAGCAGCATGGACTCGCCGTCGTGCCCCCGCCGGAAGACACGGGGCAGCCGGCACCGCACGTCCGGCCGGTGAGCGATCAGGCGGGCGGGTCCCCGGGCGCCCGTGAGCCAGTGGAGGGAGCCGCGCACCTCTACGGCCTGCCCGAGCCCGTCGTGATCCGGGCAGACGTCTCCCAGGTACCGTGCGGCGCTGATCCGGTACGGGGCCCGTTCCGTGCGCTGACCGCCCAGCCGCACGGGGAGGGGTACGGGCGTGGCGTCCAGGCCGTCGAGCAGGTGCAGTACGCCCGCCGCGCAGTAGACGACACGCTCGCCGTCCGTCGCGGCATGCCGTGCGTAGAACCCGCCGAGTTCCGTGTGCCGGCGCAACCGGGACCCGTCCGGGAGGCAGGAGTAGACGGCTCCCGTGCCCTCGTGGTCCGACAGGAACGCCACCCGGTCGCGCACCCACATCGGGCACTCCACATTGCCGTCGAGGTCCGGCAGGAGCCGCTCGAAGGCACCGTCCCCTTCCCGGTCGATCCACAGCCTGCCGGCCATGCCGCCCCGGAACCGCTTCCAGGTGCTGGCATCGCGGCCCATCGTCGCCGAGGCGATCAGAACGGCGTTGCCCGGGCCGGGGGAGACATCGCTGACCGGTCCATACGGCAGGCGCCGTCCGGTTCCTCCGGTGGGGGGAAGGGCGTAGGCCCACGTGCGGCGGACCGTGGCCTCGCCGTGCGTGGTGGTGACGAGGATCTCGCCGTCCGGAGTCCACCCGCACACCGAGGTCCTGGGACTGCCCCAGTAGGTGAGGCGAGTGACCTCTCCGCCGTCGGCCGGTGCCAGGTACACCTCGGACGCCCCGTCACGCAGCGACGTGTAGGCGATCCAGGCGCCGTCCGGCGAGAACCTGGGGCGGGACACGGGCGCGCCATCCGAAGTGGCCCGCCAGGCCCGCCCTCCGTCGAGCGGGGCGGTCCACACGTCGTGTTCGGCGGTGAAGACGACGGACCCACCGTGTATGTCGGGAAAACGAAGATAGGAAGCCTGCCCTGAGCTTCCTGTATCTGCCGTGTCTTTACCGTACGGATTCATCTTCAAGCCTCCCTGGCGGGTCTGTTGAAAAGCGCTTCCCACGCCGTCCCGCATCCTCCGAGGCGGGACTGGCCAAGAGAGACTTCGGAAGGGGCGGCGACGTCGTGGATGTGGCCCTTTATGAAGGGGTGTTCTCCCTGCTGGAGTCCCTGGTGCCCGACTACGACGCCTTCGGCGTCACCCCCGAACGCACCGGCAGCGGACTGCCCGGCATCGCGCCGTCCAACACGTATCGGTGCGCGGACGGCACGTTCGCGGTCATCAGCGGCAACGGGGACGCGATCTACCGACGGTTGATGGCGGTGGTGGGGCGCCCCGACCTCGCGGCCGACCCCTCGCTCGCGGACAACGCGGGCCGGGTCGCCCGCACGGCGGAACTGGACGAGGCCATCGGCGCGTGGACGGCGACTCTCCCGCGTGCGGCCGTACTGCGTGTGCTGGAGGAGGCCGGCGTGCCCGGCGGGGCCATCTACACGGTCGAGGACATCGTGCACGACCCGCACTTCCGTGCGCGGGACATGCTGGAGAGGCACCCCGTGGCGCTGACCGAGGAGACGACCGCGGAGGTGACGTTCCCCGGAATAGTCCCCAAGTTCCAGCACTCACCGGGCGCCACCCGGTGGCTCGGCCCGGAGCTCGGTGAGCACACCGACGCCGTGCTCGACGAGCTGGGACTTAACGAGCGCAGGCGTGCCGAGCTGAGGTCGCGCGGCGTGCTGTGACGGCCCGCCGCCGGGTGCCTCACGGCCGGTTCGTCCGCCGGGAGGCACCCGTCCCGTCCCGCGTCGCGGAGAGTCTCCGCCGGCCGGGTCAGGGCACATCAGCGGTCCGCCCCGTGCTTCACCAGGGCGTAGGCGTACCCCTCGCACAACGCCTGCCAGCAGGCTTCGTCCCTGTCGCCGCCCACCGCGACGGTGGACCACCTGCGCTCGCCGTCCGCCATGGTGACCAGCGCACGCGCGCCGGGGTTCCCCGCGGTGCCGCGGCCGTCGAGGACATCGATCCTGATGTCCTCGACCGACACCAGCCCCACCGCCGGATAAGTGCCGCCGAGGGCGGCACGCAGTGCGTCGTCGAGCGCGCCGCACACACTGCCGCCGCCGGTGGCGGCGACCTTCCGGTCTCCGACCGTCACCGTCACCAGGGCGTTGGCGTGGTGCGTGCCGTCGGCGTCGACGCCCGAGGACGTGTACCAGGAGTCGACGGAGAAGCGACGGTCCTCCGGCCCGCACAGTTCGGCGCGGATGAGCAGTTCCAGGGAGGCGTCGGCGATCTCGTAGGTGAGGCCGGCGGCCTCCCCCTGCTTGATCCGGTGGGTGAGCCGTCCCAGCAGCTCACGGTCGTCCGAGAGGTCGTAACCGAGCTCGCGGGCCTTCAACTCGACCGACGCCCGCCCCGCCATCTCGCAGACCAGCATGCGCATGGAGTTGCCCACGGCCCCGGGTGTGACGTGCTGGTACAGATCGGGGTCCGTCCTGATGGCGGCCGCGTGCAGCCCGGCCTTGTGCGCGAACGCCGACAGGCCGACGTACGGCTGATGGCTGACCGGCTCCATGCGGGCCAGCCGGGCGATGGCCCCGGAGACGTGTGTCATCCCCGCCAGGGCTACGTCCGGCAGCACGCGCCGGTCGTACTTGAGCTCCAGCGTGCCCAGCACGGAGAAGAGGTTCGCGTTGCCGACCCGTTCGCCGTACCCGTTGGCCGTGCACTGTACGTGCGTGACGCCCGCGTCCACGGCCGCCAGCGTGTTGGCCACCGCGCAGCCCGAGTCGTCCTGGGCGTGGATCCCCAGCCTAACGCCCGTGTCGGCGAGCACGGACCCGGCCACGGCGTGGACCCGCGGCGGTAAGGTGCCGCCGTTGGTGTCGCACAGGAGGACCACGGAGGCCCCGGCCTGGTGCGCGGTCAGCACCACCTGCCGGGCGTAGCCGGGGTCGGCGTGGTACCCGTCGAAGAAGTGCTCACAGTCGACGAAGACCCGTCGGCCCTGTGACCGCAGGTAGCAGACCGTGTCGGCGATCATGGCGAGGTTCTCCTCCGGGGAGGTGCGCAGAGCCTGCTCCACATGCCGCCGATCCGCCTTCGCCACCAGTGTGACCACCGAGGTGCCCGCCTCCAGCAGGTCCTGGACCTGCGGATCGCGTGCGGCCGGCACATGGGCCCTGCGGGTCGAGCCGAAGGCCACGAGCTGGGCGTGCGTGAGGTCCAGCTCCTTTCCGGCGCGCCGGAAGAACTCGGTGTCCCGTGGGTTCGACCCAGGCCAGCCCCCCTCGATGAAGCCGACCCCCAGCCCGTCCAGCAGCCGCGCGATCTCCAGCCGGTCGTCGACGCTCAGACTGATGCCCTGGCGCTGCGCTCCGTCACGGAGGGTGGTGTCGAACACATGGAACTCGTCGGACGGCGCGAGGCGGCGGGCCGCCGGTGCCCCCGGCCGCTCGGACACGGGCGCATGTGCTCGGGGGTGCCCCGGACGCGGGGCGGTGCCGGTGGCCTCGCACGGGTGCGGCGCCGATTCCTGTCGCGTAGTCATCCACCTACTCCGATGTGCGGCGAGTACAGGTCGAACCAGTGGTACATGTCGAGGACCCGGTCCAGGTCGTGGCGCGTACGGATCGGGATCGCCTCCGGGTCGAGGGCTGCGGCCTCCTCCACCCAGTCCCGGTCGATCAGGGCGAAGGCGGAGTTGTCGGAGGCGACCAGCATCTCCTTGGCCTGCCGCTGGAGTTCCCTCGCGTAGCCGGGGTCCTGGACGGACGGGAAGTGGGCCTTGGGACGCAGCGCGACCATGCCCGGCAGGAGGTGTCTGGTGGCGTGCCTGAGCAGGCTCTTCTCCCTGCCGTCGAAGGACTTCAGGGCCCAGGGGGCGTTGTAGACGTACTCCACGAGCCGGTGGTCGCAGAAGGGCACGCGCACCTCCAGGCCCAGGGCCATCGACGTGCGGTCCTTGCGGTCCAACAGCATGCGGACGTGCCGGGTGAGATGGAGATGGCTGAACACCCGCATCCGGCGCTCGGCCGGGCTCGCGCCGAGGACGTGCTCGACCGAGGCCGCCGCGGTCGCGTACTCGTCGGCGACGTACTGCTCGATGTCCAGCTCGGCCAGGACGTCGGCGCGGATGCCCCGCGTCCTGTCCAGCACGCCGCGCTGGACGAGCCAGGGGAAGGTGCTCGTGTTGAGCGCCGTGTCGTTGTGGAACCACCGGTAGCCGCCGAACACCTCGTCCGCGGCCTCTCCGGAGAGCGCCACCGTCGACTCCGTCTTGATCGCCCGGAAGAGGAGGTACAGGGAGGTGTCCATGTCCCCCAGGCCCGCGGGACTGTCGCGAGCGGCGATCACGGCACGGCGGACGGCGGGATCCGTGAGCTCCTCGGCGTCCAGCAGGATGTCCCGGTGCTCCGAGCCGGCACGCGTGGCCATGGCCCTCACATACGGCGCGTCCGTGGTGGACCGCATGTCGTCGGGGACGAAATGCTCCTGCCGCCCGGCGAAGTCCACGGAGAACGTACGCAGTCGCTCGCCCCGGCCCGCCAGGAACGAGGCCGCGATCCCGGTGATGGCGCTGGAGTCGAGACCGCCGGACAGCAGCACGCACAGCGGGACGTCGGCGACCAGTTGGCGGTGCACGGCATCGGACAGCAGCTCCCGTACGGTCGCCACCGTCGTATCCCGGCCGTCCTCGTGCGGACGGGTCTCCAGCCTCCAGTACGTCCTGGTGCGGATGCCCTCGGTGGTCACCGTGACGACCGTGCCGGGCTCGACCTGACGCATGTCCTTCCACAACGTCCAGCCGGGCCGGTGCGTGAACGCCAGGATCTCCCGCAGGCCGTCGGTCTCGATCCGGCGTGCGGCCGCGGGGTTGGCCAGGATGGCCTTCGGTTCGGAGCCGAAGAGCACCCCGTCCGGCGTGGGCCGGTAGTAGAGGGGCTTGACGCCCATCCGGTCGCGGATCATGACCAGCTTCTCGGCCCGCCCGTCCCAGACGGCGAAGGCGTACATCCCGTTGAGACGTTCGGCGACCCGCTCGCCCCACTCCAGGTATCCGTGCAGGACGACCTCGGTATCGCTGGAGGTGCGGAAGACATGGCCGCGACCGGCCAGTTCGGTGCGCAGCTCCTGGAAGTTGTAGGCCTCGCCGGAGTAGACCAGCGCGATCGAGCCCCCGGACGTCTCGAACGTCATCGGCTGCCGCCCGCCCACGAGGTCGATGACACCGAGCCGCCGGTGGCCGACGGCGGCGTGGCCCCGGCTCCACACACCCGACGCGTCCGGCCCCCGGCACGCCATGGTGGACGTCATCGCCTCGACCGTGGGCCGCTCGTTCGCCATGTCACGTTCGAACGAGATCCAGCCGGTGATACCGCACATCGCATTCTCCTGACATTCGTCCTGACCTGAGGGCACTTGCCGACCGGGGCCGCACGTGCGGCCGGCTACGGGACGAGGCCGAGGTCCTCGTAGACGGCGTCGTCGACCCGGAGCATGCGAGCCAGGTGCTCCTCGTGCCAGGTCTGCCCGTTGAAGTGCAGGGCCACCACGAGCCCTGCGTCCGGGTCGGCGAAGCCGACGTTCGTCCACAGTCCGTAGTGGCCGTAGCTACGCAGCGAGGCATGCTTGCTGAACGCGGTGTAGAGCGCCCCGAGATGGTGTGATTCGATGCGGAATCCAAGGCCCCAGTCCGCATTGCCGAACCGGTCGGTCACCCCGGCGCGCTGCCGGCCCGTGAGCGCCGCGACCGTCTGGGGCATCAGGACCCGGCCGCCGGGTGCCTCGCCGTCGTGCAGCAGCATCTCGAGCAGCAGCCCGAGGTCCGACATCGGCCCGCGGTGGCTCGCACCGGGGAGCGAGGTGGTGCATGCGGCCTCCGTACTGAACCAGTAGCTGGGCTGCGCGGTCCTGCCGTCGCCGCTGATGTACCTGACCGGCAGCCGGCCGGCCAGCCGGCCGTACTCCTCGGGGCTCAGGAACGACCTGCTCAGCGTCATGCCGCAGGGCCGCAGGATCTCCTCGGCGAGGTAGGTGTCGTAGTCGCGGCCGTCGACCGCCTGCACCACCTCGGCGAGGAGGAACCAGGCCCACTTGGCGCTGTAGTTGTGCTGCCCGCCCGCCTCGGAGCCGGCCGGAACGACCAGCCTGCTCAGCAGTTCCCGGCGGCCCGCACGGTCGATGACCAGCCGGCCGTGAAAGGGATCGAACGCGGCGGGCAGCGCGGTCGTGTGCGTCAGCAACTGCCGTATGGTGACGGTCTCCCGGCCCTGCCCGGAGAACCACGGCACATACTCGGCGGCGGGCGCCGACGGATCGAGCAGACCCCGTTCCCACAACTGCCCCACGGCCACCGCGCCCAACGGCTTCGCGCAGCAGTTCCACTGCGCCAGGGCCTCGCGGTCGAAGGGCACGCCGGGCCTGCACTCGCCCAGGGCGACCGAGGCGGACCTGCCGGACGGCGCGTGTGAGACGTACAGCTGGGCGCCGGGCGTGGACGACGGGATCTCGGCCCGCAACGCGGCCATGGTCCGGGGCAGCATCTCGCCCGCACCGTCGGTGGCGTCCACATGGTCCCGAAGGAGGCCGCCCGGCCGGGGCTCCGGCCAGCAGGGCCGGCCGATGCCGGCCGGCAGGTCCGCGGTCAGCCGACGCAGCCGGGCGAGCGCGTTCACCCGGTCCTGCTGAAGGGCGCGGTCCACGTAGTACAGGTACTGGAACACGCCGACCACGAGGATCCCGTCGTCCTCCAGCAGCCGTGCCCGCTCCGCGGCATTGCCGAAGAGGAGGGCGGCCGCCTGGTCGCGGCTCAGGGTGATCTCCAGGTTCGGCCGGGGGGACTCGGTCCACGGCACGCACCTGAGGCCGTCGGTGTTCCGGTCCAGCAGCAGCAGAACGCTCTGCGCGGCCCCGTCCTCCCTCCCGTCCGTCACGTTCAGCCGGAAACGTATGGCGTCCTCCTCGTCGACCACGGTCGCCGACAGCAGCGCACCGGCGCTCCGGAACCACGGTGAGGAGAACAGTGCG
Organism: Streptomyces sp. DSM 116793; assembly: GCF_057320905.1. Classification (NCBI taxonomy): domain Bacteria; kingdom Bacillati; phylum Actinomycetota; class Actinomycetes; order Kitasatosporales; family Streptomycetaceae; genus Streptomyces; species Streptomyces sp. DSM 116793. The sequence goes on from NZ_CM170494.1 coordinate 8,724,717, forward strand.
GCACTGGTCGGACGGCTCGCCACGGCACCGTCCATGGTCTGGCTCGCGTTCACGGCCCTCTCCCTCAGTCGAATATCCGTATGAATTCGGTCCTCGCTGCGGACCGGTAGACGGCGAGGACGGTTTCCAGCGCGCGCCGGGCCTCGCGTCCGCGGACGGCGGGCTCGGTCCCGGCCGTCACCGCCGAGACGAAGTCCAGAAGCTGGTCCCGGTGGGGCTGGCGCAGCAGTCCCGTCGCGTCCCGTCCGCCGTCCGTCCGGCCGCTTGCGGCGAGCCGCTCCGCCGCCTGGTTGTGGCTGCCGTACGCGCCGTGGGAACCCACGGGTGCCGCGCCCTGCGCGCGGGCGTGGAAGTACACCAGCTCGTCGTTCTCCAGGACCAGGGAGCCCCGGTCTCCGTTCACGCTGACCCGGGAGGTGCGCCCCGGGTAGGCGCCCGTGGTCGCGAGCAGGACACCGAGGGCGCCACTCGTGAAGCGCAGGCTGGCGGTCGCCACGTCCTCCACCTCGAGCGAGCGGTGGGCGCTCCGCGCGGTGTGCCCGCTGACCTCCGCCACCGGCCCGGCGAACCACTGGGCCAGGTCCACGGAGTGGATCGCCTGGTTCATGAGGGCGCCGCCGCCGTCGAGCGCGGTGGTGCCCCGCCAGGACGCGGAGGAGTAGTACGACTGCCCCCGCCACCACGGCACCTCGACGACCACCGACGCGACGCGGCCCAGCTCCCCCGCGGCGATGGCGTCGTGCGCGAGCCGTGCCGAGGGGTCGAACCGGTGCTGCGAGACCACGCCGAGCACGCGTCCCGCCTTGTCCGCCGCGGCGATGAGCCGGTCCGCGGCGTCCAGCGTGACATCGATCGGCTTCTCCACGAGCACGTGCTTGCCCGCCGCGAGCGCCTGTCCGCCCACGGCCGCGTGCGTGCCACTCGGGGTGCACACGCAGACCGCGTCGATGTCCTTCCGTAGGAGCAGACCCTCGACGGTCTCCGCGGCGCAGGAGAGTTCCGCGGCCGCCGCCCGTGCCCGGTCGGGGCGCGCGGCCGCGACCGCGACGAGCTCGGCCCGCCCCGCGAACGCCGCGGCGGACACCTCGTCGGCCCCGGACAGCAGCCGGCCGAACAGGCCGCCTATCACTCCGCAGCCGATGATTCCGAAGCGCAGCACGCTGCTCCCTTCGTCGGGGACGCGGACCCCGCCCGGGGCCGGTCCGTGTGTGCCGGTACGAACGGTGACCACGGATTGGCGGCGATCCGCCTGCGGTAGCCCCCGTCGAGGAGACCGGCCACGGCTGCCACCGGCTCCCGCGCCTGCGGAGGCACCTTGAGGTGCAGGACCCTGACCTCGTGGTCGCAGCCGCGCAGCGCCTTGGCGTCGTACGCCTCCGGGCCCATGACCAGTCCGTCGGCCCCCGCCGCCACGGCGCGCTCGACCATGGCGTAGTAGGCGAGGTTGAAGTACGTGTAGGGCACCTCGGCGGCCGCCTCCGACAGCCCGAGGAACTTCGGGTGGAGGAGCCCGTCGGCGACGTAGTAGACGAGGAAGCCGATGAGCTCTCCGGCGTGGTGCGCCTCGAGCAGCCGTGCGTGCGGAGCGAGGTGGTCACGGATACCGCACACGATCCGGTGCGCCAGCTCCGAGGAGACGGTGTGGCCGAGCTTGGCCATGTGCGTGACGTGCAGTCGCGCGTGCCGCTCGTCCAGGGACTCCACGGGCGCGTCCACGAGGGTGGCCCCTGACGCCCTGAAGTCCCGGATCTCCCGCCGCGCCCGGGAGCGGCGGCGCTGCGACATCGCCGAGAAGTAGCCGTCGAGGTCACACCAGGGCGTGTGCAGCACACACTCGGCGAGGCACGCGAAGGACACATAGCCGCGTTCGGCCAGTGCCGTCGACAGCACCCCGTCGTGCTCGGGCACGTGAGCACAGGCGGTGGTGACGGCGCCCAGATCCTCCGACACGTCCTCCAGGACGTCGAGCGCCCGCTCGACGACACCGGCGTCATCCGGGTCCTCCCGCAGGACTCCCGGCAGGAACGCACCGGGAAGCACGGCGACGGCGCTCGGGAACAGACGCGTGCCCGCGGCGGCGAGCGCGGCGCGGGCGGAGTCGAGGGCAGCGCTCTCGTCCCGGCTGAGGTGCGGTCCGAGATCGGCGAAATCCCGGTACAGCAGCGCGGCCGGGTTGTGGCTCAGGCCCTGCCGGTCGTCCAGGCGCTCCACCAGCAGCGCCGCACCCGTACCGCGCGCCGGGCCGACGACCGCGTACCGCCGCTCGGCGCCGGTGCTCTCGTACGGCCGCAGCCACTCCGGCGTCGTGTACAGCCCTCTGACGAAGGGGCGCCACCGGTCCTCCAGCGCCCCGATCCGCCGGGCCACGGCCAGTCCGGCGCCCGTCATGACGGCACACGCTCCCCGCCGACACCGGGCTCGGCGCTCTCGTAGGCGGGGAACAGCTTCGCAGGCCGGGGCAGTCGCCCTCCCGGCGGGGCGCACCGGTCACGCAGACCCTGCGCGGCGCCCGGGAGGAAGGGACCCAGCAGGTCGGCGAGTTCCCCGAGGGCCGCCGCCGTCTCGGCCAGCACGGTGTCCAGCTCCGGCGCCGCCGACGGGTCACCGTCCCGTTCCGCCTTGGCGAGCGCCCATGGCTCCTTCGCTTCGAGATACCGGTTGACCACCCCGACGACGGCCATCAGCTCCTGCGTGGCCGGCCGCAGCTCGTAGGCGCGCATATGACCGTCGATCGCGCGCCGGGCCTCGGCGAGGCGGGGGGCGAGGACCGGTTCCGCCCGCCGGTCCGCGCGCGGCACGGTACCGGCGCGGTAGCGCCACACCATGCTGGAGAGCCGGTGGCAGAGGTTGCCGATGCCGTGGGTCAGGTCCTCGTTCGCGCGCTCCAGCATGAGTGCCACGCTGAAGGCGGAGTCCCCGCTCGCCGGCCCGTCCCTGAGCAGCCACCACCGGACGGGCTCGACCCCGTAGTCCCGCACCATGGCGATCGGGTCGTACTCCAGGGCGCTGCGGGCGGCGGTGGGATCGGCGAGCCGCAGGTGCCCGTGGACCAGCACCTCCGCGTCCGGGCGGTCACCGGCCGACAGCAGGATGGCCGGCAGGATCACGGTGTGGAAGCGGAGGATGTTCTTTCCGATGACGTGCAGCCGACGCGCCGACAGCCACGCCTCCTCCTGCTCCCCGGCGCCGCGGTAGGCACTGGTGTACGCGGCCAGGGCGTCGAACCACGCGTAGACGACCTGGTCCGGGTCGTTGGGTACGGGGATGCCCCAGCCGTGCGCCCGGTCCGCGGACCGGGAGACGCTGATGTCCTCGAGGCCCTGGTCGAGCAGCGCCAGCGTCTCCCGGCGGAACGGCTCCGGGCGGATGACGAGACGACCGCTCTCGACGAGCTCCCTGAGCCGCTCGGTGTGCCGGGAGAGTGTGAAGTACCAGTTCTGCTCGGTGCGGGCGACCAGTACCGTGTCGTCGTCGGGGCAGCGCACCGCGTCCGGCTCGGACACGAACCGCTCGCACGACGGGCAGTACCGACCGGTGTAGCGCCGCTGGACCAGGTCGCCCCGGTCCAGGCAGTGCGTCCACAGGCGTTGCACCCCCCGGGCGTGGCGTGTGTCGGCACTGGTCCGGACGACCTGCTCGAAGGGGGCCTGAAGGGCGGCGAGCAGCTCCTTGAAGCCCTCCGCCCGCTGCCGGACGAAGGCCGCGGGGGTGGCCCCGTTCTCCTCGGCGGCACGGAGCACCGACAGGGGGTTCTCGTCGACGCCCGTCACCCGGTGGACCGTGGCGTCGCGGTCGAAGTGGCGGGCCAACGCGTCCGCATGGACGAGGTCCAGAGCGTAGCCGAGGTGCGGCCGGGCGTCGGCGTAGGGGATCGGCGCACTGATGAGTACTCGGGACATGATTCTCCGGGTGGTGATGAGGTGCGGCGGAACGGTCAGAGCTCGGCCATGGCGTTCCCGAGGTTGTTCGGCAGGGCCAGGAGCCTGGCCTCCAGCGCGTCCAGGTCGACGGGGTAGTCCCGCCGGTAGGCGTCGGTGGCGGCCTTCACCTCGTCCCAGGTCGCCGGCATCCTGCCGCCGGAGTACCGGGGGGCGAGCTCGGTGTACAGCGAGGTCCCGGGGCGCAGGAACAACTGGTTGATGCCGAACTTCGCCGGCAGGTCGGCCGCCCAGTCGACGATCTGCCCGCTCAGACACGCCGGGTCGCCCGGCAGGCCGAGGATGACGAAGGCGAACGGCTGGATACCGGCGCTCTCCAGCTTGTGTATGGCCTCCCTGATCTGCGTGTCCGTGACGTTCTTGTTCACGCCGGCCATGGCCACCGCGGGCGACTCGGCGCCGAGCCACATGCCCCGGCACCCCGCCTCCGCCCACTCCTCGACGTTGCTCTTGAGCACGACCTCGGTCCTCGTCTGGCCGAGCCAGGTGACATCGCGTTGCCGCAGCCCGCGGCACAGCTCCCCGTAGAAGGCCCGGTTGATCCCGAAGACGTAGTCGAGGAAGAACAGGGTGGAGACGCCCCGCAGCGTGAGCTCCTCGACCTCGGCCAGCACCCGGTGCACCGGCCGGGTCCGCATGCGCGTGCCGAAGGGGAGGTGGCAGAACGTGCAACCGTAGGTGCACCCACGGGCTGCGAAGACCATGCCGCTCGGTCCCTGGTACAGCTGGTGGCCGTCGAACATCTCGGCGCGGTAGGAGTCCAGCTTCAGCAGGTCGTACGCCGGAAGGGGCAGGTGCTCCAGGTCGTAGGCGGCGGCGTCGGCCGGCGGTACGAGCACGGCGGGCGCGGTGTCCGGGTGTGCGAGGACCTGCGCCACGCCGTGCACCGCGGCGGCGTCCACCTCGCCCACGGCGACGTGGTCGACGCCGAGGTCGGCCCTGGTGGGTTCGGGCAGCTGAGTGGGGTGTGGGCCGACGGCGAGCAGCCAGGCCCCGGGGTGATGCAGCCGCGCGCTGCGGGCGGCTTCGCGAATCGGGCCGATGTCCAGTGGGTAACACTGGGCGCGGTCGGCTATCGCCGTGACGAGGACGAGGCCGTCGACGGCGGTGTTCCCGCTCGGGGGAGTGGCCTCCACCCGCCGGTCCCAGACGCTGACCTCGTGCCCCTGGTTCCGTAGGACGGCCGCCGCGTAGGCGACGTCCACCGGCATCTGGAAGAAGACACGCTCGAACTCATCCTCGGGGATGACAAACCGAATGTGGGCCACGGGGAGTTCCCTTTTCAATGGGTGCGGATACCGGACCGGCACGGGTCCGGGGAGGTCGGCTTGCGCAGTGCACGTCCGGCGGCGGGGCGCCCCGGTGCCCCGGCGCACTTTCGTACGGAGACTCGGGCTCTACGGGGCGTATGAGAGGGCGTTCGCCGTCGTCACCAACCGCCGCAGTGAGCGCAGATCCGTCGGAGGGGCGCCCAGTCCCCGCAGCAGGTAGTCGAGGTAGCACCGGAGGGCGGAACGCATGGGGGAGTCGCTGACGGTCCAGGCCCGATGGGTGTCGGGGGTCCGGACGGTGAGCAGGTGGGTGTTGAGCGGGAGTTCCCTGCCGTCCGCGGTGACGGCCGGATCGAGTTGCAGGGTGAGCAGGGCAGGTCCCGCTCGGAGCTCGACGACGCGCCGGCGCCCGCCCCGGCCGGTGAGGTAGTCGCTGGACCAGCCCGCCGGGTCGCCTTGGACGTCCTGCCCTCCGGTGCTGGAGTAGAGATCGATGCCGACACCGCTGACGCTGCTGTGCTCCCGGGCGCTGGCCAGTCCCAGCTCCTCGTCAGCCGTCCTGACGACCGGCCTGGCCGCCGTCGCGAGGTAGCGGTCGTACTCCTGATCGCCGAGCACGGTGCGCAGACAGGTCAGCATGTGCAGCCACTCGTAGCCGAAGACGCCGTAGTCCCGGTCGACGAACCGGCCCCGGAGCGCGTCCTGCGAACGGTCCTTGCTGAACTCGATCCGCACCTCGTGGAGGGGGTACCGCTCGGCGACGGTGCGGAAGCGGCCTACGAACTCCGCGAGGGCGTGGGCGTGGGCGTACTGGTCCATGAGGGCGATCCGCCCGGCGGCGCCCTGGCTCACGAGGTGCGCGAGCTCGTCGACCTCCGACGGGGCGCAGGCCGGTTTCTCCACGATCACACGGGCGTCCGGCTCGACGGCGAGGATGCGGCGCAGGCAGGTCAGGTGTGCGGAAGTCGGGGTGCAGACGAGCCACACGTCGACCGTTCCCGCGGGCACCTCCTCGATCGTCCGCCACCAGGCACCGTCAGTACCGGGGGAGTGGGGGTCCACGACGACCACCGTGGCGCCCAGTTCGCGGAGCAGGCGGTGGTGCAGCCGGCCGACCTTGCCGAAGCCGACGACGCACACCTGCGGCGCCCCGTTCATCACGGGCGCCTGCCCGTCGAGGCCGCGAGGCCGGCGGCGGGGAGAGGCTCCCGGGCGCCGCGGTCGATGTACGTGTCGTAGTAGAGGTCGAAGAGGCCCGCCGAGTCGATCAGGCCGTCGACCTCGGAGACGTACACGCCCGGCGGCATCTCCCACAGTGAGCGGCAGACGGCCTTGGCGACGATGAACGTGCCGGCCCGGTAGGCGTCGTAGCCCTGGTTCGGGATGCCCTCGTAGTCGAACAGGTTGAGCGAGCGTCCGTCGCCCAGCAGCACCACGCGGGCTCCGGTCGGGAGGGTGTACTCCGTTCCGCAGTCCGCCACCGGCCGGCAGGGCAGGTCTTGGAGGTTCTGGGAGAAGAAACTGAAGTCCTTCGTGGCGAAGCCCGCGAGATGGACGCCGTCCGGCAGCGCGTCGAGGTCGCCCATGCCGATCGCCACCTCTCCGGTGCTGCCCGTCACCAGGAACGGTGCGCCGAGCAGGAGCGCGGAGCGCAGGGAACGCGCCGTCTCGAAACCCTCCTCCGCGGCACGCACCAGAGCGAGCGCGTCCGTGTCCACGACGACGACGCGGCTGCCGACGGCCCGCAGTGCTCTGGCCAGGCGGGCCCCCAGCGTCCCGAAGCCCAGACAGACCACCCGGCGGCCGAGGAACTTCTGCCCGCCCAGCAGGGCCCGGATACGGCGCAGACAGGAGTCGGCGATCTCGTTGTACCCGAGGTGGGTCTTCAGCGCGGAACGGGCCATGTTGAACACCGGGATCTCCACCCGCGAACCCGAGATGCGCTTGAGGCCGCTGACCGTCAACTCGATGGCCGCGTCGGCCTTCTCGTAGCCGAGCCCCTCGGCGGCCCCGCCCTGCGCGATGAGTCCGCCGTCGTCGATGATGAGGACGCGACGACCGGCCCTGTGCGCGGCCCGGATGAAGTCATTGACGTCGGCACCGACCTCCGCGGCGTGCCGCACCTCCTCGTCGGACGCCGTGCCGTTGATGACGGAGTTGTCGAGCACCGCACTGCGGTACCCCCGCTGGAGGAACCACGCGTGGACCCGGTCGCGGTGGGAGGTCCTGTCCCCCTTGGCGAGGGCGTAGATCCACTGGGGGTCGAGCCCGGCCTGCACGAAGGCATGCAGGAAGCCGACGCTGTTCTCGACGTAGTGATCCCGGAAGATCAGCGCCCACGACTTCAGCGCCTCATCGGGTTCCGCGTACCGGTTGAGGATCGGCATCGCCGCGATGATGCTCTCGGCCTCCGCCGCCGAATAGGCGCAGTTCCGGGCCCGGAGGTACGCGGTGAGGTCGTCGAGGAGGGCCGGTGGCCCGGCGGCGCGGACTCCGCTCGCGGTCAGGATGACCTCGGTCCGGGTGACTCCCTCCGGGGGAAGCGCCAGGGTGCCTCCGTGCTGTGCCGGCGTCGACCGGCCGAACACGAAGAGCTGCACCTGGTCCCCGACCAGGCTGAGCTGCACCCGGTCCTCGGAGTTCGAGGGCAGCTCGGCACAGGTGAGCCCGTGTTCCCGAGCGAATTCCAGTAGCGAGGCTTCGAGTCCGCGGATCTCCCCCGACATGGTCAGAGCACGGGCAGCCGAGCCGTAATCAATACCGACCTGTCCGGCCACAGTTTCTTGGTAGACCATTTGCAACCTCGTCGATTACGACGTCCGCGCTCCGTACCCCGGAGCAGCCGGTAACCGGCGCGGACGTTACCAATTGATCGGTGACTCTTTACGGTGTCTTTTGTGCAGGTACAGGCGCATTCGAGTGCGTCCTCAGAGAGCATCGCGAGCCGAGATAGTCACCAGATAGATATTTCATCCTCCGCATGCCGACGTACGGCGCGTTCCGGCGTCAGCGGGTTCGGCCGGACGCGCGGAATGTGACGAGGTCATGTCAATTGTTGGCCGGGGTTCTCCACGGCCGACCGGGCGGCGATCCGCGACGGCGGGTGCCGCAGCGGAGCCGGTCAGACTCGCGGCGAGGGCAGTGTCGGCGACGGGGACGAGGAGCCGGCTGGCGGCACGGCCGCCTCCGCGGAGGGCTGCTCGGAGAAGAGGAGTTCCCGGTAGGCCGCGCTGGAGGAGACCAGTTCCTCGTGCCGACCCGTCGCCACCACCCGGCCCGCGTCGAGCACCACGATGCGGTCGGCGCCCGCGAGGGTCGTCGCGCGCTGCGTGACCATCAGCACCGTCGCCTCCGCCGTCTCCTTCTTCAGAGCGGTCCGCAGTCGGGCGTCCGTGGCATGGTCGAGCGCCGAGAATGAGTCGTCGAACAGATAGATGTCGGGGCGCTGCACAAGGGTCCGCGCGATGGCGAGCCGCTGCCGCTGTCCGCCCGAGACATTGCGTCCGCCCTGGGCGATGGGCGCGTCGAGCCCGCCCTCCAAGGCCATCACGAATTGCCTGGCCTGCGCCACCGCGAGGGCATGCCACAATTCCTCGTCGGTGGCGTCCGGATTTCCGTACCTCAGGTTCGTGGCCACCGTGCCGGCGAAAAGATAGGGCCGCTGAGGCACGATACCGACGGCCTTCGCGAGAAGCCGGGGATCGAGGGCGCGCACATCCTGGTCCCCCACCCGGACAAGGCCCTCGCTGGGCTCCATCAGCCGCGGAACGAGATTCAGCAGAGTCGATTTGCCACTGCCCGTCGAACCGACGACGGCGATCGTCTCCCCGGGATCGGCCACCAGGTCGACCCGTCTGAGCACCGGTTCCTCTGCGCCCGGATAGCGGAAGCCCACACCCCGTATCTCCAGCCGGCCGCGCCTGCGCACCTGGGTTACGGCGGCGACTGGTGGCACGACGCAGGGGTGGGTGTCCAGTACCTCCTGGATGCGCTCCGCGCACACCTCGGCCCGCGGCAGCATCATGAACATGAGACTGGCCGTCAGCACGGATGTGGCGACCTGGGTCAGGTAGGAGAGAAAGGCGGTCAGCGCCCCGATGTCCAACGCGCCCCGGTCCATGCGGCCGGCACCGAACCAGATGATCGCGATCGAGGCCAGGTTCACGACTGTCATCACCGTGGGGAACATGAGCGCCATCAGGCGCCCCGTCGAGGACTGCATGCTCACCAGCGCGTGGTTGGCCTCGCTGAAGCGGTCGCGTTCGTAGGCGTCCCGGCCGAAGGCGCGGATCACCCGGCCGCCGGTGATCTGCTCACGCAGTACCCGGTTGACGCGGTCGATTCTCCTCTGCATACGGCGGTACAGCGGCCGCAGCCGACGGACCATGAGACCGACCGGGACTCCCATCGCCGGCACCACTGCGATCAGGACCGCCGACAGCGGCACGTCCTGACCGAGGGCCATGACGATCCCTCCGGCGCACATGAGGGGAGCGGTCACCGCCAGCGTCAGCGAGGTCAGTACGGCGTTCTGTACCTGCTGGACGTCGTTCGTGGTGCGGTTCACCAGCGAGGCCGTACCGAACCGCTGCATCTCCTGCTCGGAGAACGTCTGCACGTGTGCGAAGACCGCTGCGCGCACATCACGTCCGAAGGCCGCGGCCGTGCGAGCGCTGTGGCGTACGGCTCCCATGGCGCAGACGATCTGGAACACGCTGGCGGCCAGCATGAGGCCGCCGGCACCCAGGATGTAGTCCGTGTCTCCGTTCACGACGCCGTTGTCGATGATCTGTGCGTTGAGGGTGGGGAGGAACAGGTTGGCGGCGGTCCCCAGCAACTGGAACGCCGCCAGCGTCGCGATGTCTCCGCGATAGGGAGCGAGACGGACGCGCAGGAGTCGAACGAGCACGGAATCCCTCTTCAGGCGGCTACCGTCGTCAGGCGTGTACCGTCCCCGGAGAGGGGAGAACGAGGCCTTCGGCAGTCCGGCCTCCGGCACTCTCCGGAAGGGTCGCCTTCCGCTCTCTCAGGTAGGTGCGCAGGAGACTGGGCATCGTGTAGGTGAACGAGGAAACACGCGTCAGAAGACTCGACTCCAACAGGCCGCGGATCAGCGTGAGGGTTTCACGGACCGGGCGGCCCGACAGAGCCGCGCACTGCTCCGGCCCGTACAGGGTGTCAGGGAGCTCTGCCAGTCCCCTGAGCAGTTCGGCGGTCGTCGGGTCGAGAGAGGAATACGGCCCGTCGAAGGCGGCACTCACGTCGGCGAAGGCGTTCATGGCGCCAAGGGCCTCAAGGGGGCCCTTCTCTTCCATGCGCCCGGCGATCTCCCGCAGGGCGCAGTCGGGACACCGTGTCACATAGCTGGTGACAATGGCGAGAGCCAGCGGAAGTCCGTCGCAGGCCTCGATGATCCGGTCGATCACGTCGGGATGCGGCGACACGGCGGTGAGCCGCATGCGCTTGGTGAAGAACTCCCGGGCCTCCAGCGGAGGAAGACCGGACAGCTGCAGATTCCGCGCACCCCACCTGATGGTGAGGTCGGAGAGTTGGTTCCGGCTGGTGACGACGATGAGACAGTCGGACGAACCCGGCATCAGTTCCAGCACCTGCTCACCACGCTCGGCGCCGTCGAGCAGCAGCAGGAATCGCCGCCCCCTCAGCGCGCTGCGGTAGTAGGACTGCCGCGCCAGACGGTCCTGAGGCAGACGTGATGTGTCGATTCCGTAGCTTTCGAGCACCAGACGGCTCGCATGCATGGCGGCAGTGCGAGAGCGGTCGGCCTCACGGAGGTTGACATAGACCTGCCCGTCCGGGAAGAGGTGCCCGATCCGGTGGGCCCAATGGATCGCGAGAGTGCTCTTTCCCGTTCCACCCATGCCGCTGACCACGAGGGGAGGCAGCCCGGCGTCGCGCGACGCCAGGCACCTGTCCAACTCCGCGAGTTCTGCGGCACGGCCGGCGAACGCCGGGAGATCGGGCGGGAGCTGCGCCGGCGCGGGCGCCTCTCCCCGGCGCGTCGGGGAGGGCTTCGCGGGAGCCGACCCGCTCGGCACCAGGTCGGGATCGTCACGCAGTATGCGCATGTAGAGCTGCTGCAGCACGCCGCTCGGATCGATGCCGAGTTCCTCGGAGAGCACCGAGCGTGCCTCGCTGTAGGTCTGCAACGCGTCCGCACGCCGGTCGCTGCGGTAGAGAGCCATCATGTACAGGGCTCGGAAACGCTCGTCCACGGGGTGGTCGGCAACCAACCCCGCGAGTTCCGCCACGGCGGAGCTCACCATTCCCATCTCCAGGTCCAGGGTGAGGCACGTCGCCAGCGTGGACAGCCGCAACTCCTCCAGGTACGAGCGCTGTCGCTCGGCGGATTCTCCTGGGATTCCGCTCAGTGCCGTGTTTCCGTCCCAGAGGGCAAGCGCGGCTCTCAGGTGACGCAGAGCGGTGGCCACATCTCCCGTCTTGCGGGCGGTATCGGCTCTCCGTCTGTGCCGGTCGAAGATATTGAAATCCAGCATCTCCGGTGATAAATTGGCCAGATATCCGCCGGTCGCCGAGGTGATGACAGGCGGCTGGCCCGCTCTTCCGGCACCCAGGACTCGGCGTAACCGGTACACATAAGTGCGGACGGTCTTCTCCGCGGTGGCGATGGCATGGGAGCCCCACACGCCTTCGACAATGCGCTCAAGCGAGACGTATGTGCCCGCATGCATGAGGAGAATGGCGAGTACTGCGCGCTGCTGTGGACTTCCCAGGTCGAGTTCGGTCGCCCCGTCCCAGGCGGTGACCGGGCCCAGTATCGTGAATCTGAGGCCTTTCTCGTGGCCTCCTCCGTGAAGTATCGAGGAGTCACTGCTCAGCGGAGACGCCGATAATTGGGCAGCTCGGTCGAGTGCTGTTCGGTATGCCGTACCGGCCACGGTTGAGTGAAGCACTTTCCTCCCACCCCCATGACGTGCTCGGGGCTTATTGCACATTACAGCTGATTATCGTGGTCTCTCCTTGCGCTCACAACGGGACGACGTGTCGAAGAGATCACAGGTAAAAATAAGGTATCGCGGTAAACGGACTGCGCGGCTGCGCCGTCAATGCCGCCGCGGCGGGGGCGTGGAGCCGGGGCGGGTGGTGCCCGTGAGGCGTTCGGGGCGGGCGGCGAGATCCCGGCGGAGAGCAGCGGACGGTGTAGATGGGGCCGTGGTGATGACGGCTGGGGTTGGTCCGTACGGCCTCATGGCGGACGGGTCCGGCGGGCTCCGCCGGGCGGCCGGCGCCCTGCGGGCGGGCGGCCGGAGCGGGTGGCCCCGTCGAGGCGCACCCGAGCCCCGACGCGCGGCGCCTGTGGCCGGCGGCCACGGCGGGCCGTCCTGCTCGCCTGAGCCGGGGTTCCTCTGACGCACCGGGGAGGCAGCCGAGCTCACCTCCTCCAGCTCGCCGGTCTCCCTCTGGCTCCCCAGCCTGGTTTCAGTGTCGTCAACTACTCACGCCCCAAACGCTCGGACGGTGAGACGCGGTCTCCACGGAGGTTCACCCAGACCTCCTGTAAGGTCATCGAGGAGGTGCGCCATAGCTCTGCGAGCGTCTTGTCATCCTTGACCACAGGCAGGGGTATGTGATTCCACAGGGCTACGTAAAGCTCCGTCGCACGCCCGGAGAACTCGGCGTCCGCCTCGGCTGGGCCCGCCGCCCAGGGCTTCGTGGGCGGTCTCTACGGCAGCATGGGCGTCGCCCGGCTCGGCGCGGGCGCGGGCGACGTTGACGGAACCGTCCTTCACGTCGTGGAGCCGAAGCACCCGAGGACTTACCCAGCGCGGGCCCACCGCGGGGCGAGCCTCAGGTCGCGTTGGCGACGCCGGCCGGATCGTCCAGCACCGCCCGGACGACGGAGTGCGCGGCGCCGAGCAGCGGACCCTCCGGCCCCAGATGCGACACGGCGATCCCGCAGGCCGGGCTCGCCGTGCGCCGCTCCAACTCTGCCTCCAGCGACGGCAGCAACCACGGCGCCAGGCGTGACAGCGAGCCCCCCAGCACCACGGACTGCGGATCGAGCAGATTGACCGTGCCGGTGAGCGCTATGCCCATCGCGGTGCCGGCCTCCCGCAACGCCTTCCGCACCCGCTGATCCCCTTCGGCGGCCCGCTCGGCGAGCAGCCCGACACGCCCCTCGCCAGGGTCGAGCCCTGCTGCGCGCAAGACGGCTTCCTCGCCCGCGAACTGCTCCAGACACCCCTGCCCGCCGCACGCGCACGGCGGCCCCTCCGGATGCACCGGCACATGGCCGAGCTCACCCGCGAACCCCCGAGTGCCGCGCAGCAGCCGTCCGTCGACCACCACCGCGGCACCGATGCCGATCTCGGCGGACACATGGACGAAGTCGCCCGGGGCCGGCCGGCCGAGCCACAGTTCCGCGAGGGCACCGAGGTTGGCCTCATTGTCCACCGTGACCGGCGGGTGCGCGGGCAGCAGGTCGGTGAGGTCGGTGTCGTGCCAGTTCAGGTTGGGTGCCCTGACGACCGTACGGCTGTCCCGTGCCACCAGCCCGGGAACCGCCACGGCGAGTCCGGCCGGCCGGAGTCCCTCCGTGGCCACCGCGTCGATCACCTGCCGGACCAGTGCCGTCAGATCCGCGATCACCGGTTCGGGAGCGCGGCCTCTGTTGCTGACATGGCGCTCGGCGCGGGCCCGCACGTCCCCGCGGAGGTCGACGACGCACGCGGCGAGGTGATCCACACCGACCTCCGCCCCGACGCCGGCCGGGCCGCTGCCGCTGACCGCGAGCGCGGAGCCCGGGCGCCCGACCCGCCCCGGCCGCTCGGGACCCAGCTCCTGAAGGAGGCCGGCCCGGATCAGCTCGTCCACCAGGGTGGAGACGGCTGCCCGGGTGAGCCCGATCCGCGAGGCGACCGCCGCACGCGACATGGGGCCGTCGGCGGCGATCGCGTGCATCACTCGGGAGAGGTTCCTGCGGCGCATCCCCTGCTGTGTGTCGGGAGTGCCGTTGCCTGCCTCGTGCAGGGGTGCGGTCATACGGTGGGTCCTCTGTGCGGGAGGCCCGTGGCGGGTGCCACGGGCCCGGTCAAGCGTGCGGTCACGCCCGGTCGAGCAGCGGTGCGGCGTCGGAGAGCACCGCGCTGATCCGCTCCAGTGTCGCCTCGTCCCGCTCGACGGCCTCCAGCACCGGACCCTCGGCCGTGCCCCACCGCTGGGCGACCGCCGCGGGGTCCTCGCCCGTCAGGACGCCCGCGGCCTGGGCGGCGGCACCCAGGGCGACCAGCTCCTTGGCCTCGGGGATCTGCACCGGCCGCCCGGACAGCCGGCGTACCGTCTGCTGCCAGGCGGTGCCCCGGGCTCCGCCGCCGATCAGCAGCAGCGGAGTCGAGCGGTCCGCAGCCGCGTCGAGTACCAGGTCCAGCGCGCCCAGCAGCGAGTGGACCGCGCCGTCGTACGCCGCCTGGAGCAACTGCCCGGCCGTCGTCTCGTGCCGCAGACCGTGCAGCAGACCCGAAGCGCCGGGCAGTGCCGGGGTCCGCTCGCCGTCCAGGTACGGCAGGAGGGTGACCTCGCCGCCCGGTTCCACCGCCTCGCGGTCCCGGCCGAGCAAGGCGGCGATCCGGTCGACGGCGAGCGTGCAGTTGAGGGTGCACGCCAGGGGCAGCCAGTCGCCCCGGGCGTCGGCGAATCCGGCGACGATACCGGTGGGGTCCGACGGCCTGCTCTGGGACACGGCGTAGACCGTGCCGGACGTGCCGAGGCTGAGGACGGGGGTTCCGGTCCGCAGGCCGAGGCCCAGCGCGGCGGCCGCGTTGTCGCCGGTGCCGGGCGCCACCAGCGTGCCCCTCGCGAACGGCAGGTCGCTGCCGTCGCGGACCGTGCCTGCGACCTCCCCGGGGCGCACGACACGGGGCAGCAGCGCAGGATCGAGTCCCACCCGGCCCAGGATGTCCTCGTCGTACGACTCGGTGGACGACGCCCACCAGCCCGTCCCCGAGGCGTCGCCGCGGTCGGTGGTGCCCGTGCCCGTCAGACGCTCGGTCAGGTAGTCGTGGGGGAGCCGGACCGCGGCCGTGGCACGGGCCGCCTCGGGCTCGTGCTCGGTGAGCCAGGCCCACTTGGTGACCGTGAACGACGGCCCGGGGACGCTGCCGAAGCGGTCGGCCCACTCCTTCGCGCCGCCCAGCTCCTCGATGAGCCGCTGCGCCTGGGGTGCCGAACGCACGTCGTTCCACAGCAGCGCCGGGCGTACCGGATTGCCCTGGGCGTCCAGGGTGACAAGACCGTGCTGCTGGCCGCCCACCGAGACCGCCGCCGCCTCGTGTGCCGCGTCACCGCACTGGGCCAGCGCCTCCAGGAGGGCGCTCCACCACTGCTCCGGATCGCTCTCCCGGCCGGCGCCCGACGTCACCGTGTGCCCGGCCTGCCCGCTCGCCACGACACGTCCGGTGGCGACATCGACGACCAGGGCCTTCGTGGACTGGGTGGACGAGTCCACCCCGACGACGAGTGGTCCATCGGCTGCTGTCATCGGGCTCTCCGTTTCTGCGGCGTGTACCGGACCTGTTTGAACTGTTCTCGTCGGATCACCGGATGCAGGGGCCTGCGGTGTGCGATCCGTCGCGATCTGCGCTCCCCGGCTTCCCAGGGCTGCGTATGCATACTAATTTGTAAAGTGCCATGACGAAATAGCGTGAGCGAGCGAGGAGCCGTGTCATGAGTTTTCAGCCCACCCCCGAGGACAGGTTCACCTTCGGTCTGTGGACCGTCGGCTGGCAGGGGAGGGACCCCTTCGGCGACGCCACCCGTCCGGCCCTCGATCCGGTCGAGTCCGTGCAGCGCCTGGCCGAGCTCGGTGCCTACGGCGTCACCTTCCACGACAACGACCTGATTCCGTTCGGTGCCACGGAGACGGAGCGCGAGTCCCACATCAAGCGCTTCCGGCAGGCTCTCGACGCCACCGGCATGGTGGTGCCGATGGCCACCACGAACCTGTTCACGCACCCCGTCTTCAAGGACGGCGGCTTCACCGCCAACGACCGCGACGTGCGCCGGTACGCCATCCGCAAGACGATCCGGAACATCGACCTCGCGGTGGAGCTGGGTGCCAAGACCTATGTGGCCTGGGGCGGCCGTGAGGGCTCGGAGTCCGGCGGCGCGAAGGACGTACGGGACGCGCTCGACCGCATGAAGGAGGCCTTCGACCTGCTGGGCGAGTACGTCACCTCCCAGGGGTACGACATCCGTTTCGCGATCGAGCCCAAGCCGAACGAGCCGCGCGGCGACATCCTTCTGCCGACCGTCGGCCACGCGCTCGCCTTCATCGAGCGTCTGGAGCGGCCGGAGCTGTACGGCGTCAACCCGGAGGTCGGCCACGAGCAGATGGCGGGCCTCAACTTCCCGCACGGCATCGCCCAGGCGCTGTGGGCGGGCAAGCTCTACCACATCGACCTGAACGGCCAGTCGGGCATCAAGTACGACCAGGACCTGCGTTTCGGTGCCGGTGACCTCCGTGCCGCCTTCTGGCTCGTGGACCTCCTGGAGCGCGGCGGGTACGAGGGCCCGCGGCACTTCGACTTCAAGCCCCCGCGGACCGAGGACTTCGAGGGCGTGTGGGCCTCGGCCGCAGGGTGCATGCGCAACTACCTCATCCTCAAGGAGCGTGCTGCGGCCTTCCGCGCCGATCCGGAGGTCCAGGAGGCGCTGCGGGCCTCGCGCCTGGACGAGCTGGCCCAGCCCACCGCCGCTGACGGCCTGTCCGGGCTGCTTGCCGACCGGAGCGCCTTCGAGGAGTTCGACGTGGAGGCCGCCGCCCGGCGCGGCATGGCCTTCGAGCGGCTCGACCAGCTGGCGATGGACCACCTGCTGGCGGCGCGCGGCTGACGCCGCACCTCGTGCGCCGGGGCCGTGGGAGGGTGCTCCCGTGGCCCCGGACGCGGCTTTGCGGCGCCCCTCTTCCGCGATCGTATGGAGTCCGGGCCTGGCCTGTCCGGCTCCGTGGAGCTTGCCGAGCCGGGGCTGTCAGCCGGACTCCACGGCCTGGGCGAGGGCCGAGGCCGGATCAGGGGCGCCCGGCCCCGCCGGCGCCCGGTGACCGTGCTCCTCGCGGTTCGGCCACCAGCGGCCCTCGAGATCGAGGCGCACCCGCGCGCGGCCGTCATCCGTGGTCCAGCGGTTCCCGGCCCTCCTCCCAAGGCCCGGGCGTTCGTCGTCGTCCCACGCCGTGTCGAGTGCGGCACGCGCGCGTGCCTACGTCTCCGGGGCCGGTTCCAGCTCCTCTTCGAGCACCCGCAGTGCGGCCACCCCGCCGTGCGCCCACGCGCGTACGGCCCGGGAGAGGGCGGCGGTGCCCCGTCCGCTGCCGGCGGCCAGCCGGGCGGCGGTCTCCGCTTCCGCGCCCTGGCCGGGGCCGGGCCGTGCGGCCGCGATCCGGACGGCGTCCTGAGCCACGGTGAGCTCCCAGGGCGGTGTCCCCCTCCGCCGGGCGGGCGCCGCCGTGAGCAGCCGGTGGGCCTCCTCCGCGGCACGTGCTGCGATGCATTCCAGACCGTCGACGTCGATACCGGGCACCGGTTCCACGCCACTGCCCAGGAACGGCGGCCCCCCGGGCGCGGCGGGCGGCTGCGGCGGCCCGGGCAGCGGCGGAAGGACGCCCCCGGAGACGTATGTCTCCGCGGCGTCCACCCCGGTCAGGCCGTACGGGTCGGCGGTGCCCGTCCCGGGCGCGTCGTGGTCGGCCGGTGCCGGCGTGCGCTCCTGGAGCTCGTCCAGCAGGTCCCGTTCGGCCCGGCCACGCATCAGGAACAGGACGAACGGGTCTGAGTCGAGGAGCCGGGCTACCTGATGGCACAGGGCCGCGGTGTGACCGCAGTGGTCCCGGGCACCGCAGTCGCAGGCGGGCTCCTGGTCCCCGACGCCGGGCAGCAGCTCGACACCGGCCGCCATGGCGTCCGCCACGAGGTCCGGCGGAATGTCGCGCTCACACAGGGCCGCGATGTGCCCGGCGCGCTCGACCGTCATGGCCAGGAACCGGTCCCACTCGGCATCGCTCAGCGGCTGGACCAGCACATCGGAGCGGTGCGCTGTGCGGTCCGGGTCCCTGACCACCGCCGTGATTCTTCCCGGCCGCACCGAGACGGCTCCGACCGCACCGGCCCGCGCCAGCCGCCGGCCCGCCTTTGACCTGCCCGCCTTGACCTGCCCGCCGTCGAGGGCGGTGTTCTCCAGGGCCTTCAGCCGGGCATGCCCCCACCAGGTCCGTGCGAAGGCACTCCCGCGCGCGGGAGGCAGGGCTTCGAAGGTCCGGGCGTGCTCGTCCCGGTCATCCCGCCGGTCCTCGCCGCACCCGTCCGCCGCTTCGTCGTCGTACTCGTCCCCCATCCCGCCGCCTTCCGCACGGTGGTCGTCCGCCGTGCTCATCGCCCGCCTCCGCGCAGCTTCACGAGGTCCGCCGGCTCGGCGTCCGTCAACTCGGTCGGTGCCGGCTCGCCCATGCCGAGCACCGCGTCGGCGAGCGCCTTCGGCGCCGAGGCGGGAATGGCCTGGCGTCCGCTCCCGCCCGACGCACCGCACGAACGCTTCGTCCTGGCCGCACCGGCCGACAGCCCGTGGGCGGCTCTGCTCGGCACGCAGCCTGACCGGCCCTGAGTACCGCAGGCCTCAGCGCACGACCGTTCGCGCGATCGTCGCTTGGCCGCCGACCCGGATTCGGTGCTCCACGCCGTCGTGGTGAACGGTTGCTGTGATGGTCGACGGGCAGCCGAGGTGGTCGCCCATGTCGACGATGAGGCGGTCCGTACCGGATCCGGCCGAGTGCGCGGCCAGGCAGGCCGTGCTGTTGGCGTTGGCGATGTCCTCGGGGACTCCGATCGACGGCGCGAACATCCGGGCTGCCGCCCGGCCGTGCCGGTCCGGGAGCGAGTAGGCGTAGCAGCCCAGCAGACCGTGGCGGTCGCAGGCTGCGCGCAGCAGGGTGAAGTCCGGGGTGAGATCGGCCAGCACGGCGCGGGACCGGACGGGCATCAGAAGCCTCGGCCGTCCGTTCGACGCCACGCAGGCGTCCCCGGCGACTGCGTCCTCGGGCAGTCCGAGGCCGTGTGCGATCGCCTCCAGTTCGGGCCCTTGGGCGTCGCTCAGGCTGACCGGGCCTGGATCGAACGATGCTGTCAGGCTGTCACCGTCTCGGGTGGCCCGGCCGTCGAAGCTGCGGTGGGCCGTCCGCAGGACGGCGCGGTAGTCGTCGCCGCCTTCACGCTCGGCGAGCAGCGCGAGGGCGGCGACGGTGCCGTGGCCGCAGGCGGGCAGTTCGCCTGCGGCGGTGAAGAACCGGAGGGTGTACGACGGATGGGCGCGCTCGGTTCCGGTCGCGCGGAGGAAGACGGCGTGCGACGTTCCCAACTCCGTGGGAACACGGCATCGTTCCTCGTCGGCCAACGGCGCGTCGTCCAGAACGGCGGTCGCGCTGCCACCCCTGCGCTGTCGCTGACACGCGTCGACGATCGCTACCTCGGGCATGGCACCGGGCCGGTGGTCAGCAGCATCGTCAGGTCGAGTGCGAGCGCGCTGTGCGTCAACGCTCCGACCGAGATGAGGTCGACGCCCGTTTCGGCGATGGCGCGGGTACCGTCCAGGCGGACGGTACCCGAGGCCTCCAGCAGGATCCGGGGAGCGTCGGCCCGCCCGGCCCGGATCTTCACCACCTGCTCGATGTCGGCCAACGGCATGTTGTCGAGCATGATCCAGCGGGTCCCGGCATCGAGCGCCTCAGCAGCTTCCGCCACGGTCTGCACTTCGACATCGACCTCCACCGTCTGCCCGCTACGCGCCATCCCGCTGCGGACCGCCTCGATCGCTGCGGTCACCCGCCCGCCGCGGCGATGTGGTTCTCCTTGAACAGGACCATCGCCGCCAGGTCGAGCCGGTGGTTGCGGCCACCGCCGACGGTCACCGCGCACTTGTCGAGGGCACGCAGGCCCGGTGCCGTCTTGCGGGTGTCCAGAATGCGGGTCTTGGTCGCGGCCACGGCCTGGACGTAGCGGTCGGTCAGTGTCGCGATGCCGCACAGGCGCTGCAGGAAGTTCAGCGCCGTGCGCTCGCCGGGTGATCAGGCTGCGCGCCGGACCGGACAGGCACAACAGGACGTCGCCGTCGGTCAGCCGGGCGCCGTCGGCGACGCTCGCCTCGATCTCGACCTCGGGATCGACCTGCGCGAAGACCTCGGCGACCGTGGGGAGGCCGGCGGCAATGCCGCGCTGCCGGGTGCGGTCTTCGGCCGTGGCCGCCAGGTCTTCGGGAACACTCCACGCGGTGGTGATGTCGTTCCCCGAGGCGTCCCCGGCCAGGGCGGCGGCGACGGCGGTTCGTCCCGCAGCCGAGGGAAGCCGAGGGAACTGTGTCGTGGTCATCTGGTCTGCATCTCCGAGCGGGGGTTGAGCCTGGCGGTCACCACCACTGACTCAGCTGCAGCGCAGGTAGTGTTTTCAAGCAGTGATCGTGGGATTCCGCAGCGCACGGTGCGGGGCGACGCGGGTGGGTGGTTGCCACGAGGGTCCCCTTCGTTTCGTTTTCCGAAGCGATCGCCGATGGTAGCGTTTCGGAATCCGAAGCATCAACCTTGGAGGCTGGACTCCACGCCATGCCAACCCCAAAACCCGGCAAGCCAGTTCGTGGTTCGACCACCGGTCGCCCCCTCATGGCCGCACTCGACCTGTTCGGACGGCGGTGGAGCCTGCGCATCCTGTGGGAGCTGCGCGGAGGCCCCCTTGGGTTCCGTCCCCTGCAGAAGCAGTGCGACGACATGTCCTCCAGCGTGATGCGGCAGCGCCTGACCGAACTGCTGGATGCCCTCGTGGTTCACCAACTACCCGACAGCCGGTACGAGCTCACTCCAATGGGGCGGGATGCCTGCCTCGCACTCGGCCCCCTCGTCCAGTGGTCGGAGCGCTGGGCGGCGATGCTCGACCCGCAACCCGAGCACCGCAACAGCGAGCGGCCCGCCGACGGCACCTCGCATCCTTGCGCTTCGGGTTTCGAAGCATCATAGTGATTCGAAACCCGAAGCAAGAGGTGCCCATGCCGCGCATCGAACCGCTCACCCCGCCATACCCCGCGCCCATCGACCAGGCACTGCGCCGATGGATGCCTCCCGGCGTGACACACGAGCCGCTCACACTGTTCCGGGTACTGCACCGCAACCCGGAACTGGCCTCACGCATGTTCGCCCTGGGGGCCGGCCTGCTGGGCCACGGACTGGTTCACGACTTCATCGGAACAGGGGTGCCTGGTGAACTGAGCGATTGGTACGAGTCGTAGGCAGGGGTCCATCTCCAACTGAGACATCGTCCTATCTCAACAGCACACCACAATCAGCCAGTCCCTTGCGAGCCGCCCTCTGAAATGCCCGGTGATCCGTCGCCGGGGCCGATCAATCTGAGTGTCGACTCGATGCCTGGCACGCTTGTCCGAACACAGGAGGTTTCCATGGCCAAGGGCTACTGGGTCAGCGTCTACCGCACCATTTCCGACCCCGAGAAGCTAGCCGCCTACAACAAGCTGGCCGGTCCGGCTGTCCAGGCCGGGGGCGGGCGGACGCTCGCCCGTGGCGGTCGGGTCGTCGCCCACGACGCCGGAATCGCCGAGCGCACCGTCCTGGTCGAGTTCGACACCTTTGAACAGGCGGTCGCGGCACACGAGAGCGCCGCATACCAGGAGGCGCTGGTCGTCCTTTCCGACGCCGTCGAGCGCGACTTCCGCATCATCGAAGGCGTCGACTGACCGGCGCACTGACGTCCAGGGTGGCCTGGCGGCCCCGCCGGCCCCGCCGGCGGAACTCACGCTCACCCGAAGTGAACCGCGAACCGGTACTCATACGACAGATGGGTCCAGCGAGCAAACGGATCTGATGACCAGCGGCACGTCCAGCATCCATCTGCTGTGTGACCCGTCGGGGCTACTTTCATGAAAGGCCCGTGACCAGCAGGAATGCCGGTCGCGGGCCTTGTGCGATCTCCAGTGTGCACGAGTGCCCGAGAAAACCTCACTCACACTCCTGTCCAACATTGCGGGACAGGCCTTACCCGTCCGAGGCGAACCCCTCGGACGGGTAGAACAGGTCGCGGACTCCGTCGGTATCAGTCCGCAGGGACCCGGTAGCCGCCTCTCTCGTTGGACGACGCACGCCGGACGGCAGGACATCAGGCTGAGCAGGGAGGCCAGGGCCGTACCAGTGCGCACGTTGACGGCGCGTTGGGGCACTTGTGCGCCCGCGGCGACCACGCGGGCGCCGCGCCATCATGCGGGCCGGGTGGTGATGGTGCACAGGCGCTTGGTGGCCCGGGTCAGGGCCACGTACAGGTCCCTCTCCCCGCCGGGGCGGGCCGTGATGATCTCCTCGGGGTTCAGGACGACGACCCCGTCGAACTCGAGGCCCCGTGCTTCGGACGCGGGCACGATGCGTGCGTGGTCGGCGATGCCGTGAGCCGTCAACTGGCTCACTCGGGTGTCCGCGCAGATCACTCCCAGGAGTTCGTCCGGCTGCGCGGTGCTCTGGGCGCGCAGTTCCTCCACGACGGCGGTGACCAACCCGTCCCCATGTGTGGTCACGGTGCGCGGGCTCTCACCGCTGCGCAGTGACCGAGTGGGCCGCTGGTCCGGAGCGATCCGCGTGAGCAGGTCCCGGACGTTCTCCAGGATCTCCTGCGTGGTGCGGTAACTGACCGTCAGGTCGTGCAGTCTGAACCGCGTCCCGACATACGGGCTCAGGGCTTCCTTCCAGTCGCGTGCCGTCGTGGCCGGGCCCGACTGGGCGAAGTCACCCACCAGCGTCATCGCCCTCGCCGGGCAGCGGCGGACGATCATCCGCCACTGCATAGCGGTTAGTTCCTGCGCCTCGTCGACGACGACGTGCCCGTACGTCCGCTCGGGCGGGCCGTCGACCAGGCTCGCCGCCTCGTCCAGCAACGGCACGTCCGCATCGGTCCACGGGGCGTCCGGGGCACGCAGGAGAAGGGACCGCTCCTGCGGGGTCAGGGTCGGCAGGCGCCCGGCCAGGGCGTCGGCATCCGTCAGCAGTGCCTTCACGAGGTTGCCGGGTACCAGCCTCGGCCACAGCGCCTCGACCGCCCGGTCGACACCGGCGTCGTCGAGGAGATCGGCCCGGATGGCGTCCAGGTCCAGCTCGTGGACCGGACCCGGGTCGGCGGCGCCCTCGGCACGGCGCTGGGCGACCCCCGTGAACCGGTCGAAGTTCAGGCCCGTCATCTGCTCGGCATCGGCGTCGATCTGCTCCAGGAGGTCGCCCATGTCCCGTTGCATCGCGTCGGTGACGGCGTCGACCAGGAGTTCCCTGAACGCCTGGCGGGCGGGGTTGTGGCCGGATGCGGCCGCCAGGGCGGCGGCGCGTGCAGTGGCGACCTCCTTCCCGGACAGGTGGACCAGTTCCCGCCCGACCCGGACGGTGAAGTCACCGGCGGGGGCCTGGTGGTCTCGCAGCAGGCCGGCCAGGGCGTCGGCGAGGTCCAGGCCGCCCTTGAGGCGCGCCGTGTCGAACGGGTCCACCGCGTCCGGGGACACTCCGGCCAGTTCCTGGCAGGTCGCCAGATCGACGTCGTTCTCCCCGAGCGAGGGAAGGACCTGGGAGATGTAGTCGAGGAAACGGGCGTTGGGGCCCACCACGAGGACGCCTTCCTCCGCGGCGCGCGGGAACGCGTACAGGACGTAGGCCGCCCGGTGCAGGGCGACCACCGTCTTGCCGGTGCCGGGCCCGCCCTGCACCACGGTCACCCCGCGGTGGGCGGAGCGCACGATCTCGTCCTGCTCGGCCTGCAGCGTCGCGACGGCCGCGTGCATCCTGCCCGTACGCCGTGCCGACAGAGCCTCGGTCAACGGGCCGTCCCCCACGACGTCTCCGTCGGTCGGGGCGGTCCCGTCGAGCAGTTCGTCGCTCACCGAGACGACCGTGCGCCCCTCGAGGCGCAGGTGCCGGCGCCGCCGCAGCTCCATCGGGTGGACCGGTGTCGCCTCGTAGAAGGGCCGCGCCGCGTTCGCGCGCCAGTCCACGAGCAGCGGCAGTTCGTCCTCCTCCGTGTGCAGTCCGATCCGCCCGATGCGCAGGGCCGTGCCGTCCGTCCAGTCGATGCGCCCGAAGACCAGCCCCTTCTCGGCGCCTTCCAGCCGGCCGATCTCCTTGGTCAGACGGTCGGCGGCGATCTCTCTCTCGTACGCCTCGCCGGCGCCGTCCGCCGGGGCCTTCAGCACACTCTCCCGGTTCGCTCGCGCCTCGGAAAGCCGCTCGGTGAGCAGCTCATACAATGAGGACACGTAACCTTGCTCCGATTCAACCGCACGCACGGCAGAATCATTTGTGTTTGACAACAAGGGACTCCTTCGATTCGAGCCGCACCATACGGCCAAAGTTCCCTAAAGGTAAGTCTTGACTTACTTGTCGCGTCTATGTCCTTACAGCTGACCGCACTTCTTGTCATGCATTCCTTCGTTTCCCTTGAACGCCGGTGATGCTTTCCCGTGCACTGGAAAGGCAGTGAATCCACGGGAAAGGTTCGTGGTCGCGTCACAGGTTGGGACGGGGCTGGCCTGCATTCCAAATGCGGACACCGGCGGCCGCCGTGATCCGGTTGTGCGACGCGGCGAGTTGGGTGATGTTCCCGCAGCCGTGTGCGGCCCGGATGCCGGACCTCAACGACTCAACATGCTGACTTGACAGGGAAGATCAGCGTGATCGTCTTGCCGAGACCCATGTCGTCCGCGAGGCATCCGCCGAGGCCAAGTGACGTCATCCGGGCCAGCCGGCTCAGGCCGCGCACCTGGTAGTCCCGCAGCGGAACGGAGGGCGCCGCGGGCTGCCGCACCTGTGTCGCGGCCTCCGGATCCGACAATGCCGCACGCAAGCGGGCCGGAGCCGCGTCGGGCTCGACGTCGACCCTGCGCCCCGCCATCTCGGCGGAGCTCGGGCTCCGGCAGCCGCAGAGGATCCGGGAGAGCTTCCGAAGGGGCCCCTGCGGACGGGCCGAGGGCAGGGAGCGTCCCGGATGGCGGCACGGCCGCGGCCGGCGGCACGGCGTGCGCAGCGGGCGGTGCCGCGGCGGCGAGTTCACGGATCGAGGCGGTGTCCTCGACGCCCGACGGCGCGCAGCGCCATGTGTCGTGACTGTCCGGGCTCACACCGGGAAGGAGCATCCCGCGCGCGAGGAAGTGCAGTGCCAGCAGCGCCGCAGCGCTCCAGAACTCCGCTGACGGATGAGCGTCGGCCGCGCCACGCTCGCGTGTGAGGACCGGCAGGGCACCCCGGCAGGGCACTGCGCACAGGCAGGTGCACCGCGGGCACGGAGACGGCCTCCACGCCTGCGGCACCCGGCAGCACAACGGTCAGCCGCTCCCGCCGGCCGCCTGCCGCCACGGGCGGGTCCGCCCCGTCGGGGCACCAGAAGGCGAAGCTTCCGGCGCGCGGCGGATCGGCGGGGACGAACACCACGGAGCACCGGGTCAGTTCGGAGGTGTCCGAGAACGCCGGCACAGGAACGCGCGGCGGGAAGACTACTCCTCAAATTTGAGTACTGGGCGGACGAGGGTGTACCACGCGGGCGCCGGAGCGGGAACCTCGGGCCGGTCCGGGGGTTCACCCCAGGGGCGGGGTGTGGTCAGCCCCCCGCCGCTCAGGGGGTCCGCACCGCTCGTATCGGGGTGGCAGCGCCATGGCCCCAGGCAGTCACTCTGCGTACGTTTCCTGAGGTCAGCCCCATATCCATGAGACTCGGAGACCCACCATGCCTCAGGCCGCCACCGCCCTTGCAGGCCCCCCACCCGAGTCCGGCTCCCACGACAGGGGAAGCGATTTCGCACCGCTGCTGCGGACGGTGCGGGGCCAGGGCCTGCTCGACCGCCGCACCGGCTGGTACGCGGCCGGGATCACCGTCAACCTGTTGCTGCTCACCGCCGTGGTCACCGGCGTCATCCTGCTGGGAGACACCTGGTGGACGCTCGCCCTGGCCCCCGTGCTCGCGGTGCTGTCCACCAGGACCGCCTTCATCGGCCACGACGCCGGACACGCCCAGATATCCGGCGACCGTACGGTCGGCCGCGCCATCGGCCTGGTCCACGGGAACCTCCTTCTGGGCATGAGCTACGCCTGGTGGAACGAGAAGCACCACCGCCACCACGCCAACCCCAACCACACCGAGAAGGACCCCGACGTGGCCGCCGACGTCCTGGTGTTCACACGGCGGCAGGCGGCCGTCCGCACGGGCCTCAGGCGCTGGCTCACCCGCAACCAGGCATGGCTCTTCTTCCCGCTCACCCTCCTGGAGGGCGTGGCACTCAAGGTGCACAGCTTCCGGAGCCTGCGCACGCAGTCACCGGGCAGGCGCACGGTGGAGGCGCTGTTGCTGGCCGCCCATGTGATCGGGTACGCGTCCCTGCTGCTCGGCGCCCTGTCGCCTGGCAAGGCCCTGCTGTTCGCGGCTCTGCACCAGGCACTTTTCGGCCTGCACCTGGGTCTCGCCTTCGCGCCCAACCACAAGGGCATGGAGATGCCCGACCCCGGCGAGGACCGGTGGGACCATCTGCGCCGCCAGGTGCTCACCTCCCGCAACATCCGCGGCGGCGTACTGACGGACTGGTTCCTGGGAGGGCTCAATTACCAGGTCGAGCACCATCTGTTCCCCAGCATGCCCCGCCCCCACCTCAGGCTGGCGCAGCCCATGGTGCGCGCCCACTGCCTCGGCCTCGGCATCCCGTACACGGAGACCGGCCTCGTGGACTCCTATCGGCAGGCCTTGCGGTACATGCACAACGTGGGGGAGCCGCTCAGGGGCGGCTCGCCGGTGACCGGCACCGTCCCCAGCGGGGACAGGGACGGGGAACGACCGTGAGAAGTGGCTCAGGGTCGCGTAGGGGACGCTCTTCAGGGGTTTCTCAGGGTCCAGGGATGGAACTGCCGGGGACGCACGGCCGTTTTCACAGCAGAGGGCGGCACATGCCGCTGGAGGAGGCGACGCACATGTCGAAGAGGGCGAAGATCGCCGCTGGAGGTGTGGCGGTCGGACTGTTCCTGCTGATCTGGCTGCCCTGGTGGGCCGCATTCCTGATCGTGGTGGGCGTGCCCGCGGCGGCCTATCTGGCGCTGGACCCGGGCCAGCGACGCAGGCTGCGCCGTATCTCCCGTAGGGAACTGGGCCGCTGAGCCCTGACCCGGCGCCCCTGTCCTGCGCCGGTGGCCCACCGTGAGCCATTACCGGCCGCCACTCGGCGCGGTCGGCCCGGCACGACCGCGGGCGGCGGGCCGGGCACGATACAGGGACCGGGCGGCGGAGTGCCCCCGCGGAGGTCAGGACGGGCGTACGGCCATCTTGTCGAGCGCTTCCAGAAGCCCCGGCAGCTCCGGCCCACGTCCCACGGGAAGCACCTCACCCGGCTCCTCGTCGAGCAGGACGAAGGCGATGTCGTCCGTCCTGGCGACCATCGACCAGCCGGGTCCGTCGGCACGCAGCGTCCGGGCCTCCCCCGGGGCGAAGGACGAGCGCACCCGCCCGAGTGGCGGTGGCGAGTCCACATAGGCACGCGCCTCGGCCAGCGCCCGCTGGATACCGTGGTGAGGCTTCGGCTTACCCCCCTCATCGCCCTTCTCCGACGCCGCCTCAGCATCCGGCACGTCGCCGCCGTCGGTGGCGAAGTTCGCGTCGTCGATCTGTTCCCGCCACGCGGCCCACTGGAGTGCTATTTCGTCGGCGCCCAGTCGCCGCTGGGCGGGGCCCCAGGTCTCGGTGTTGGGAGGCGTCAGGGGAGGCCGGTCGGCGTTCTCGGGGCCCGGCTCGGGGTCGTGCGGAGCGGGCACGCCCGGGGCGGCCACCGCCAGGGCGAGGGGCCAGCCGGGCAGCGCGGTGACCACGGAGCGCTCGTCGGGCGAAAGGTCGTACTCCATGCCGCAGTCCCAGGAGGCGATCGCCACCGCTACAAGCGACACATCGTCCACCACGACCGTCCACCGGGCGCCCGTGCTGTCCTGGCCCAGCACCAGCCCGTACCCCTCGGCATCCGGAACCAGCCCGAGCGCTCGGCACGCCTCGGGGTAGTCGTCGCCCAGCACGCTCGGAAACTGCGCGGGCGTCAGCAGCACCGCGGTCAGCACATACAGTGCGTCGTCTCCGGCAGCGACGGCTGCGTCATCCGTCCCGGCCATGTCGTCCTTCCCATCGCTACGTCCGTCGGCGCACCTTAACCCCCGCCGATCACGCCGTCGAGGGCGGGTGAGCAGGAAACTCACGCGAAAGTGGGGTACGGCGCCGCTCCGCCCGACCGGCGGGCCGGCGGGGGTCAAGGTGCACCGTCCGCCGGAGCTCACCGCGTCCGCACGGAAAGCGCGAGGAACTGCGTGTCGACATCCACATAGGACGTCATACGCCAACCGGAGCGTGCCAGCAGAGGCCGAAGGTTCTCCTCGGCCCGAAGGTCGCCCGGCGTGATCCGGCGGCCCTGCCGTGCTGCCAGGGCCGCCCGCCCGATCGGGTGGAAGAGAGCGAGGACACCGCCGGGGCGCACCGCGCGGGCAAGCTCCCTGAGGTTGTCGTCGGGCTGCGGCAGATGGGCGATCAGGCCCGCCGCGAACACCGCGTCGAGCGCCGCCGTGCGCACCGGAAGCCGCGCCACGTCCGCAAGCAGCAGCAGACCCTTGGTGTGCCGTTCCGCGCGGACGGCCTCGTCCAGCATGGCCGGGGTGAGATCGGCGCCGAGCACGATGCCCTCGGCACCCACGGCATGCCGCAGCGCGGGCAGAGCACGGCCGGTGCCGCACCCTGCGTCCAGGACGCGGTCCCCGTGGCGCAGTCCCAGTTGGGCGACCGCGTCCCGGAACGCAGGGCCGTCGTCGGGAAACCTGCGGTCCCAGTCGGCCGCGCGAGCCGTGAAGAACTCTCGTACATGGGCGTGGTCGTCACTCATGCACGGCATGTTCTCGCACCGTCGGCGCGCGTGCGCCCGGGTGCCGGTGGGCGGGGGTGGCAGGGCCGGGCAAGCCGAAGCGGCGGTCAGTCCGCCAGGTCGGCCATCGAGACCACCTTGTCGACATGCACGCGTACCAGCAGCTGGCCGGGCACGCCGTTGCGCGCACCGATCTCCTCAGCCAGGTCCTCGCCCATGTACCGGCCGCCGAGCCGCGTGGCCCACGCCCGCAACTCGGTGAGGTCCTCCGAGATGGTGGCGCGGCCCTGGAGCACCACGAACGAGTAGGGTGTCCGGTCGTCGTCCACGCACAGGCTGGCACGTCCGTCCCGGGCGAGGTTTCGTCCTTTCACACTCCGCTTGTCCGTGGTGAGGACGATGTCGTCGCCGTCCAGCAGGAACCAGACGGGCGCGCTGTGCGGGCTGCCGTCGGCTCGTACGGTCGAGAGAATCGCCGTGCGGGTGCCCTTGGAGACGAAGGCCCGCCATTCGTCATCGGTCATCTTGTGTGCCATGCCTCCATCCTGCTTGCCCGAAGGCCGACGGTGGTGAAGGCTGGCAGACAGATCCTCCGGCCGGGGGGACACGGGGAGGAACCGCGAGCGGGGAGACCGCACATGCCGCAGAACAAAGGGCTCGGCTGGCTGCTGGACGACTTGACGCAACGCGTCGAACATGTACGGCATGCCATGATCCTGTCGAACGACGGACTCGTCACCGGAGCCAGCACCGGGCTGAAACGCGAGGACGCCGAGCATCTGGCCGCCGTCTCGTCAGGGCTGCACAGCCTGGCCAAGGGCTCCGGACGCCACTTCCGCGCGGGCCGGGTCAGGCAGACCATGATCGAGTTCGATGACGCGGTGCTGTTCGTCACGGCGGCGGGCGACGGCAGCTGCCTGTGCGTGCTGAGTGCCGCCGAGGCGGACGTCGGCCAGGTCGCCTACGAGATGACCCTGCTGGTCAACCGTGTCGGGGAGCACCTCGGCGTGGACGCCAGGCAGCCGGAGCACGCCCCCGCCGTGGAGAGCTGAGCCGGGTGCGCCCCCTCGCCGGCCGAGTTCCGTTCCTTCGCCGACACCGCATCTGACCTGCGCAGACTCGGCGAAAGCAGAGTTATCCACAGGCTCAGCGGGCCGAGCGGCAATCGGGCTACGGTTTTCCCGGGATCGATCGCACCCCGATCGATCGCATCACACGGGGGAGACCAGTCATGAGCGGAAACACCATCACCAAGCCCGATGCCACCACCGGCTCACCCGCCCGCACACAGTCGCTCACGGCGGGCCGTGCCGCCCGCGAGCTCGGCCTGCGGCGCGCGGAGTTCGACCTGGCCGTCCACCTGGGACGCATCCGCACCTTCGCGGACGCCGCGCGGGCACATGAGCCGCCAGGTGCCCGCAGGCGTGTCGCACGCGAGGAGATCGACCGCCTCCGCGCCGCCAAGGGCTTCCCGGACACCCTGCGCGCGGACATCTCGACGGTCAGTGCCCCGCAGGGCGCCCAGCTCATGGGCATCACCACGGCACGATTCACCCGCCTGGCGCGGCTCGGCCTCCTGGTCCCCGTCCGCTTCTACCTCAACCGGTACCGCACGGTGGTGTGGATGTACCTGGCCGAGGAGCTCCGCACCTTCGCCGCGGTCAAGGCGAACGAAGCCCTGCTGACCGCCCGGCTCCCGGAGACACTCCGCTCGCAGCTCGACTCGGGCACCGACCTGCGCGCCCGGAACTGGCGCGGCAGGCACACCGGCTTCCTCCTGCGGCTCGCAGAGGACCCCTGGGCCCGTGCGGCGATCACCGCGTCCCTGCTCGACGCCGATGAGGTCGAGGACATCGTCGGCGACCCGAGTGAGCGCGCCTACCTTGCCTGGCTCAGGCCCGAGCGACCCGCGCAGGGCTCACCCGGCTCGCTTGCCTCCCAGGTCGTCGGCGAACTGATGAGAGCGGACACCCCGGACGAGATCGAGTGGCTGCGGTCAAGCCTCGCGCTGGGCCTGGCCGAGGCGAGAAAGGCCCGGCCGGCGCCGCGCCCGCAGCCGACGGCCCCGCTCACGGAGCCAGCGGGGGGCGGGGCCCCGGCTGCCACATACCGAGCCGAGGCCCCCGAGGACGAGACGGTGACGCATGGGCCCGCGTCCCGCCCGAAGGGCCTGCTGGCCCGGTTCCGCCGCAGCCGCGAGTAGACGGACGGCGGCGCCGGTCCCTCACGGGCGTGCTCCGCCGGCTGGAAGCCGCGCAGGGCGCGGTCGCACAGCACCACCCCTGCCTGGCTCCCCGCATCTCAGACAGGCCTGAAGAGCCCCTCCTGGACGACCGACACCAGCAGGCAGCCCTTCTGGTCGTAGATCCGGCCGCGTGCCAGTCCGCGTCCGCCGATGGCGATCGGGGACTCCTGGTCGTACAGGAACCACTCGTCCGCGCGGAACGGCCGGTGGAACCACATCGCGTGGTCCAGCGACGCCATGTCGAAGCCGCGAGGGCCCCACAGCGGTTCTACGGGAATGCGTACGGCGTCCAGAAGGGTCATGTCGCTGGCGTAGGTCAGGGCGCAGGTGTGCACCAGCGGATCGTCTCCCAGGGGGCCGACCGCACGCATCCACACGGCACTGCGCGGAGGAGCGTCCTTGATCTCCTCAGGGGTCCAGCGCAGCCGGTCCACGTAGCGGATGTCGAAGGGCTGTCGCCTGGCCATCCTCTCCAACTGCTCGGGCAGGGCCCCCAGGTGCTCGCGGACCTCCTGCCCGATCGTGGGCAGCTCCTCGGGTCCCGGCACCTCCCGCGGCAGCGGCAGTTGGTGTTCGAACGTTCCTTCCTCGGGTTTGTGAAAGGAGGCGGTGAGAGTGAAGATCGTTCGGCCCTCCTGTACGGCGGTGACCCGTCGTGTGGTGAACGACCGCCCGTCGCGCACCCGCTCCACCAAGTACACGATCGGCACGCCCGGCCGGCCCGGGCGCAGGAAGTACGCATGCAGGGAGTGCACGGGGCGCTCGCCGTCGGTGGTGCGCCCGGCCGCCACCAGGGCCTGGCCCGCGACCTGTCCGCCGAAGACCCGCTGGAGGGACTCATGGGGGCTGCGCCCACGGAAGATGTCGACCTCGATCCGCTCCAGGTCGAGCAGGTCGACAAGCCGCTCCGCCGGATTCGTCATGACTGGTGTACTCCTGGGTGCACGATGGGACGGGAACAAGCCCTTGGGCCGGGCAGGCGTCGAAAGGGGCGCGTCACAACTGGCCGACGTCGGTGACGCGGACCACGGCCCGGCCCTCCGCGTCGGAGGCCGCGAGATCGATCTCCGCACTGATGCCCCAGTCATGATCACCGTTCGGATCGGCGAAGGTCTGCCGGACGCGCCAGAGTCCGTTCGCCGGCTCCTCCTCGATCATCAGAAGCTTCGGGCCGCGCGCGTCAGGGCCGGTACCGAGGGTGTCGTACTCGTCCCAGTATGCGTCCATCGCCTCGCCCCATGCCTCGGCATCCCATCCGGACTCGGCGTCCATCTCTCCGAGCTCCTCGACATGGTCGAGCGCCGCGAGTTCCACGCGGCGGAACATCGCATTGCGGACCAGGACCCGGAAGGCGCGGGCATTGGAGGTGACCGGCTTGACCTGGTCGGCCTTCTCCTGCGCCTCCTCCGCGGTCATCTCCTCCGGGTTCGCGAGCTGCTCCCACTCGTCGAGCAGGCTGGAGTCGACCTGGCGGACCATTTCGCCGAGCCAGGCGATCAGGTCCTGAAGGTCGTCCGACTTCAGGTCGTCGGGCACGGTGTGGTCCAGCGCCTTGTAGGCGCCGGCGAGGTAGCGCAGCACGATGCCCTCGGTCCTCGCCAGCTCGTAGAAGGAGACGAACTCCCCGAAGGAAAGCGCCCGTTCGTACATGTCCCGTACGACCGACTTGGGCGACAGGGGGTGGTCACCCACCCAGGGATGGCTCCTCCGGTAGGTGTTGTACGCGTGGAAGAGCAATTCCTCCAGCGGCTTGGGGTACGAGATGTCCTGCAGCCGCTCCATGCGCTCCTCGTAGTCGACCCCGTCCGCCTTCATCGCGGCGACGGCCTCGCCGCGTGCCTTGTTCTGCTGGGCGGCGAGGATCTGCCGCGGGTCGTCGAGGGTGGACTCGATGACGGAGACCATGTCGAGCGCGTAGGAGGGCGACTCCGGATCCAGCAGCTCGAAGGCGGCCAGGGCGAACGTCGACAGCGGCTGGGTGAGCGCGAAGTCCTGCTGCAGGTCGACCGTCAGGCGGACGATGCGGCCCTCGGCGTCCGGTTCGTCCAGCTTCTCCACGATGCCGCCGTCCAGCAGCGACCGGTAGATGGCGATGGCGCGCCGGATGTGCCGGAGCTGCTGCTTGCGCGGCTCGTGATTGTCTTCCAGCAGGCGGCGCATCTCCTGGAACGCGTTGCCGGGCCGGGCGATCACCGCGAGCAGCATGGTGTGGGTGACGCGGAAGCGGGAGGTAAGCGGTTCCGGCTCGGACGCGATCAGCTTCTCAAAAGTGTTCTGCGTCCAGCCCACGAAGCCCTCGGGCGCCTTCTTGCGGACCACCTTCCGCCGCTTCTTGGGGTCGTCGCCCGCCTTCGCAAGAGCCTTCTCGTTCTCGATGACGTGCTCGGGCGCCTGCGCCACCACCAGACCCGCCGTGTCGAAACCCGCGCGGCCGGCGCGGCCCGCGATCTGGTGGAACTCCCTGGCGCGCAGCACCCGCACCCGGTTGCCGTCGTACTTGGTGAGCGCCGTGAACAGCACCGTGCGGATCGGCACGTTCACGCCCACACCCAGAGTGTCCGTCCCGCAGATGACCTTCAGCAGCCCGGCCTGAGCCAGCTTCTCCACCAGGCGCCGGTACTTCGGCAGCATGCCCGCATGGTGGACGCCGATACCGTGCCGCACGTAGCGCGACAGATTGCGGCCGAACCTGGTGGTGAAGCGGAAGTTGCCGATGAGCTCCGCGATGCGGTCCTTCTCCTCCCGGCTGCACATATTGATGCTCATCAGCGCCTGGGCCCGCTCGACGGCCTGGGCCTGCGTGAAGTGCACGATGTAGACGGGCGCCTGCCGGGTCTCCAGCAGTTCGGTCAGCGTCTCCGTCAGCGGAGTCAGGCGGTACTCGTACGACAGCGGGACGGGGCGGGTGGCGGAGCGGACCACCGCGGTCGGACGGCCGGTGCGGCGTGTGAGGTCCTTCTCGAACATCGACACGTCACCGAGCGTGGCCGACATCAGGATGAACTGGGCCTGCGGCAGCTCCAGCAGGGGGATCTGCCAGGCCCAGCCGCGGTCGGCCTCCGCGTAGAAGTGGAACTCGTCCATCACGACCTGGCCGACGTCGGCATGCCTGCCGTCGCGCAGCGCGATGGAGGCCAGCACCTCGGCGGTGCAGCAGATCACCGGCGCGTCGGCGTTCACGGAGGCGTCGCCGGTCAGCATGCCCACGTTCTCGGTGCCGAAGAGCTTGCACAGCTCGAAGAACTTCTCCGACACCAGGGCCTTGATGGGGGCGGTGTAGAAGGTGACCTCGTCACGGGCGAGCGCGGCGAAGTGCGCACCGGCGGCGATCATGCTCTTCCCCGATCCGGTGGGGGTCGACACGATCACATTCGCACCGGAGACCACCTCGATCAGCGCCTCCTCCTGGTGCGGGTAGAGGGTGAGACCGCGCTCGGTGGCCCACGACTCGAAGGCCTCGTAGAGGGCGTCGGGGTCGGCGGTCTTCGGAAGCTGATCGATAAGGGTCACACCCCCATCTTGCCCGTCGACCCGACCGAAGAGGCAATCGGACGCTCATGCGAAGATCGCGAACGCTACGCTGAGGCGCCGACGGCACGTCATCGATCGCGGACAACTGCACACGAGGACAAGGGAAACGGGGCGGGATGCAACCATGATGGGACCGGCACACTCACTGTCGGGAGCGGCGGCCTGGCTGGGGGTGGGCGCGGCGGCCGCTGCCGCGGGACACGCCATGCCCTGGCCGGTCCTCCTCGTGGGCGCCCTGATCTGTGCGGGGGCCGCCCTGGCTCCGGATCTGGACCACAAGGCGGCGACGATCTCCCGGGCCTTCGGGCCGATCTCACGGGGGGTGTGCGAGGTCGTCGACAAGCTCTCCTACGCCGTCTACAAGGCCACCCGGATGAAGGGCGACCCCAGGCGCACCGGAGGACACCGCACCCTCACCCACACCTGGCTGTGGGCGGTTCTGGTCGGCGCCGCCACCTCGGCGCTGGCGATCACGATCGGCCGCTGGGCGGTCCTTGCGATCCTCTTCATCCATATGGTGCTGGCCATCGAAGGGCTGCTCTGGCGGGCCGCCCGCGGATCGAGCAGCGATGTGCTGGTGTGGCTGCTGGCGGCGACCAGCGCCTGGATCCTCGCGGGGATCCTGGACCAACCGGGGAACGGCTCGGACTGGCTGTTCACCGCCCCCGGCCAGGAGTACCTGTGGCTGGGCCTGCCGATCGTGCTGGGCTCCCTGGTGCACGACATCGGCGATGCCCTGACGGTGTCCGGCTGCCCGATATTCTGGCCGATACCCGTGGGCCGCAAGCGCTGGTATCCGGTCGGCCCGCCCAAGGCGATGCGCTTTCGGGCGGGGAGCTGGGTCGAGCTGAAGGTCCTCATGCCGCTCTTCATGCTGCTGGGCGGGGTCGGCGCCGCCGCCGCACTGAACGTGATCTGAGGGCGGCGCCCCGGGCGCCGGGGGAACGGCTGCCCGGTCCGCGGCCGCGCTCGGTGGTTCCGCCAGTCCGCTCGCCGGCGCCGTGGCTCAGGACGGTGGATCCGCGGCCTCGGCTTGCCGGCCTGTTCGGTCCGGTCGTGCCACGGCAGCGGACCGTCTGGACGTCGCCCCGGGCGGCCGGTCCAGTCCTCCCAGCCCGCTCACCCGAACCGGCCCGAGAGCTGCCCACCCTCTGGCTCCCGGCCTGGCTGGCCGTGCCACGACCGCCACAGCGCCGCGTAGGCGCCGTCGGCCGCCACCAGTGCGTCATGGCTGCCCAGTTCCCTGATGCGGCCGTCCTCGACGACCGCGATCAGATCGGCGTCATGAGCGGTGTGCAGCCGGTGTGCGATCGCCACGACGGTGCGTCCGTCCAGCACACGGGCGAGCGAGCGCTCCAGGTGCCGGGCCGCGCGCGGATCCAGGAGCGACGTGGCCTCGTCGAGGACGAGGGTGTGCGGGTCGGCGAGCACCAGCCGGGCCAGCGCGATCTGCTGCGCCTGTGCAGGGGTGAGTGCCAGTCCGCCCGAGCCGACCTCGGTGTCCAGCCCGTCGGCGAGCGCGCTCGCCCAGGTACGGGCGTCCACCGCCGCGAGGGCCGCCCACAGCTCGGCGTCCTCGGCCTCTGGGCGGGCCAGCAGGAGGTTGTCGCGCAGCGAGCCGACGAACACGTGGTGCTCCTGGTTGACGAGGGCCACATGGGCGCGGACCTGCTCGGCCGGCATCCGGGACAGCTCGGCGCCACCCAGAGTGATCCGCCCGCTCCGGGGGGCGTAGATGCCCGCGAGCAGCCGGCCCAGGGTGGACTTCCCGGCGCCGGACGGGCCGACGAGCGCCAGCCGTGTGCCGGGCTCCACCTCCAGGGACACCTTGCGGAGCACATCCACGTCCGGCCGGTACCCGAAGTGCACGGCGTCGGCGTGCACGGCCCGCCCCTCGGGGGCGACGGAGGCGTCGCCCTGGTCGGGAGCGATCTCCCGCACACCCACGAGCCGGGCGAGCGAGACCTGGGCGACCTGAAGCTCGTCGTACCAGCGCAGGATCAGCCCCACCGGGTCGACCAGCATCTGGGCGATGAGGGCACTGGTGGTCAGCTGGCCGACGTCGATCCAGCCCTCCAGGACGAAGACACCGCCGATCATGAGCACCGAGCACAGCACGGTCGCGTGTGTGACGTTGACGACGGGGAAGAGCACCGACCGCAGCCACAGCGTGTAGCGCTCCCACGCGGTCCACTGGGCGACACGCCGGTCGGACAGCCCGATGCGGTGCGGGCCGAGCCGGTGGGCCTCCACCGTCCGCCCGGCGTCGACGGTCTCCGCGAGTGCAGCGGCCACCGCGGCGTAGCCGGCGGCTTCCGAGCGGTACGCGGACGGCGCCCGCTTGAAGTACCAGCGGCAGCCCGCCACCAGCAGCGGCACCGCGATCAGCACGGCGGGAGCCACCACAGGGGCGGTCACGGCGAGCCCGCCGAGCAGCAGGGCGGCCCACACGACACCGATGGCCAGTTGGGGCACCGCTTCACGCATGGCGTTGGCGAGGCGGTCGATGTCGGTGGTGATCCGGGACAGCAGGTCACCCGTCCCGGCCCGCTCCAGCACTCCGGGCGGCAGCCCCACGGACCGTACGAGGAAGTCCTCGCGCAGGTCCGCGAGCATCCGCTCACCGAGCACTGCCCCCCGCAGTCGCACCTCCCGCACGAAGTAGGCCTGGATCACCAGGGCGACCGTGAACAGCGTGACGGCCCGCCCAAGGTGGAGCTGGCGCAGCGCGTCGGAGTCCGTCACGTCCTGGACGAGGTCGCCCAACAGGTACGGGCCCGCCATGGAGGCGACGACGGCGATCGCGTTGGCCGAGACGAGCAGCAGGAAGGCCCGCCGGTGGCGGCGGAAGAGTTCGCCGACGTAGGACCGCACGGTGGCGGGGCCGCCCACGGGGAGGGTGTGTGCGGTGGTCGGTGCCGCCGGGTCGTAGGTCGGGGGCGCCAGGCCGATCATGCGGTCTCCTCGATGTCTTCCAGTTGGCCGAGTGTGCTCACGGCCCGCAGCTCGTCGGGGGCCCGGGCTGTCCGGGCGGCCGTGCGGGGCCCGGTTGCCGCGGCACCGGGTGTGCCCTCCTCGGCGGGACCCGCCGCCGGGGCGGACGTCTCGTCCCCGGCTTCGCGGGCCACCACGGCCCGGTACCGCGGCTCGGTGACCATCAACTCGCGGTGGGCGCCCGTGGCGAGGACCGTGCCCTCGTGGACCAGGACGACCCGGTCGGCGCGGTCCAGCAGCAACGGCGAGGAGGTGAGGACCACCGTCGTACGGCCGGCCCGCAGGCCCCGCAGACCCTCCGCGATGCGCGCCTCCGTGTGGGAGTCGACCGCCGAGGTGGGCTCGTCCAGCACCAGCACCTCGGGGTCGGTGACCAGTGATCTGGCCAGCGCGAGTCGCTGCCGCTGGCCGCCGGAGAGGGAGCGGCCGCGCTCGGTGATATGGGCCCGCAAGGGGTCTGCCCGATCCGGCGAGCCCTGCAGGAGGGCGTCCAGGACGTCGGAGCACTGGGCGGCGTCGAGGGCCCTTTCGGGCGTGACCGAGCCCGAGGCGGGGACGTCGAAGAGTTCCCCCAGTGTGCCGGAGAGCAGCACCGGGTCCTTGTCCTGGACGAGGACGGCCGTGCGGGCGGCCTCCAGCGGCAGCTCGTCCAGGGGGACACCGCCGAGCCGGGCGGACGGCGGCCTCGGGTCGTCGGGAGAGGCGTCGTCCGCGGCGTGGCCCCCGAGGCGTTCCGCGAGCCGGCCGGCGGCGTCCGGGTCCCCGCACACCACCGCGGTGAACTGCCCCGTGGGCGCGAGCAGACCCGTCGCCGGGTCGGACAGGTCGCCGCCCGGGGGTGGCGCGGTGTGCGTGCGTGCCCCGCCCGCGTCCGTGGACCGCTGCAGCGACAGCACTCGGGCCGCGCGCTGCGCCGACGGCCGGGAGAAGGAGTACGCCATGGCGATCTCCTCGAAGTGGCGCAGCGGGAAGTTGAGCAGGGTGACGGCGCTGTAGACGGTCACCAGTTCGCCCACGCTGATCCGGCCCTCGCGGGCGAGGTGCACGCCGTACCAGACGACCACGATCAGCAGCGCTCCGGGCAGCAGCACCTGCACCATCGCGATCAACGACCACATGCGGGCGCTGTGCACGGCCGCCTTGCGGACCTCCTGGGAGGCGCGGCGGTAGCGGTCGAGGAACAGTTCCTCGCCGCCGATGCCGCGCAGCACTCGCAGGCCGGCGACCGTGTCGGAGGCCAGCTCGGTCGCCCGGCCCGCCTTGGTGCGCTGCTGGTCGGCCCTGCGCGTCGCACGCGGCAGCAGCGGCAGCACGGCCAGGGCCAGCACGGGCACGCCGATCGCGACGATCACGCCCAGCGCGGGCTGGTAGACGAGGAGACCCGCACAGATGGCGACCACGGTGAGGGCCGCCGCGGTGAAGCGGGAGAGCGCCTCGACGAACCAGCCGATCTTCTCGACGTCGCCCGTGGACACGGCGACCACCTCGCCTGCCGCGACCCTGCGGGTGAGGGTCGAGCCGAGGTGAGCGGTGTGCCGGGCGAGCAGCTGCTGGACACGGGCGGCCGCGGTGATCCAGTTGGTGACGGCGGCGCGGTGCAGCATGGTGTCGCTCATGGCGATCACCCCACCGCACAGCGCGGTGAGCTCGCCGGTCAGGGCGAGCCGTGCGCCGTCGCGGTCCACCACGGCCTGGACGGCGAAGCCGACCAGATAGGGGAGGGACGAGATGGACAGGAATGTCATCAGCCCCCACGCAAGGGACTTCAACTGCCCGCCGAGCTGGTTGCGGCCGAGCCACAGCAGGAATCGGGGACCCGAGCTGGCATCGGGCACACCCGGGTCGGCGTACGGGAGATCTCGGATCTGCATGGTGTCCCAGGGCTCGCAAAGTTGGGAATAGGACGGACAGGTGGAAGAGTGCCGAGGAGATGAGATGGGCTGCGGAGGCGATGAAGGGGATCAAGAGGGTCCGGACCCGGTGATGGGCCGAACCGGCAGGACGGGTGTGGAAACGGGCGGTGAGAGAGGACGTAAACCGTGACAGGCTCCCGGCACGAGGCAGCCCGAAGCAATCGATTTTCCACCGGCGGGCGATGGCTTGTGCCGCGCCTCAGGGGGACCACACCACCTCATAGTGCCCACCGCGCGTCCGCGGGCGGTCCGGTGCCGACGCGTCCGGGCGGGGCGGGCCGCGCCGTGCGCACCGCTGTGACCTGCGGGGTTCTGGTGGCTGCGCTCGTTGCGTGCGGGCAGCAGGACGACCCGGGCACGCCGAAGAACGGGGCGGGCGCGGAGCGGACCCAGCACGCCCGCCCGCGCTCGGTCGGTCTCGACCGGATCCCCGATGTGGGTGACAGGCTGCGGCGGCGGATCCCGGCCGACTCCCGCCAGGTGGTCGCCGTCTACGGCAAGGGCGCGGACTCCCCGGAATCCACCGTGACGTTGTTCACCAAACAGGGAGCGGTATGGCACAAGGGCCGTACCTGGCCCGCGCACAACGGCAGGAAGGGATGGACGCGCGCACACCACGAGGGCGACAAGCGAAGCCCGGTGGGCGTGTTCACGCTCAGCGACGCGGGCGGGGTGCTGCCCGACCCGGGTGCCAGGCTGCCGTACACCGCGTCCGCGGCGTTCCAGGCCCCGGCCTTCTGGGGCAAGGCGTACCACCACGACTTCGACTACGTGATCGCGATCGACTACAACCGCGTCAAGGGCACACCGCCCAATGATCCGACCCGTCCCCAGGGTTATGGCAAGGGCGGCAGCATCTGGCTGCACATGGACCACGGCAGCGGCACGTCGGGATGTGTGAGCCTGCCCAAGACGGCCATGGAGTACCTGCTGCGCACGCTGGACCCCGGTCGGCATCCGGTCGTGGTCATGGGGGACAGCGCGGACCTGGAGACCTAGGGGGTTTTTGAGGGATCTCCGTGGGAGAGTGCGTGCCGGGCGTCGCGACGCCGCGGAGATCCATCAGAAGCCCCTAGACCCGCGCAGCGGGCGACCGTTCGTCCCTCGTCCGGACGTCGGGGTCCTCCAGCAGGGCGGACAGCAGCTCGCCCAGGGCGTCGCGCTGATGGCCGTTCAGCGGTGCCAGGATCTCCTCCGCGGCGACCCTGCGCGCACGCCGCAGCTCCTTGAGCGCCTGGCGTCCGTGGTCGGTGATCTCGATCCGTATCACCCGGCGGTTGACGGGATCGGGGGCGCGGCGCACCGATCCGCCACTCTCCAGGCCGTCCACCAGCGTGGTCACGGCCCGGGGCACCACCTCCAGATGGCGTGCCAGGTCGGCCATGCTGGGCGGCGCCCCGTACTGCGCAAGGACACGCAGTAGCCGGGACTGGGCCGGCGTGATGCCGAGTCCGGACCGCTCCAGGTGGCGCTTCTGGATGCGGTGCACACGGCGCGTCAGGCGCAGCAGTTGCTCGGCGAGCAGGCCGTCGGCATCTGGGGTGCTCATGCGGGAACCATATCAGGACTCCCATCATTGTGAGTATAGGTAACAATGAGCTAGGCTCTGTAGATCCTCGCCGGCGTGTGCCGCCCACTCGCCGTTCCGCGTGTCCGCAGACCTCTCATGCCCCTTTCCGCCGCCCCGATCACCGTAGGAGCCCATGCGCATCGACCAGTCCGACTGGACGCCGCCCGCCGTCGATCCGGACCAGCCCCGCCAGACCCGCCGTATCCTCCGTCTCTTCCGCCCCTACCGCGGCCGCCTCGCCGTCGTCGGCCTGCTGGTCTGCGCCTCGTCCCTGGTGTCGGTCGTCACGCCCTTCCTCCTCAGGGCCATCCTGGACACGGCCATCCCGCAGGGCCGTACCGGCCTGCTGAGCCTGCTCGCCCTGGGCATGATCCTCAGCGCGGTGGTCAGCAGCATCTTCGGCGTGCTGCAGACGCTCATCTCGACCACCGTCGGCCAGCGCGTCATGCACGACCTGCGCACCGCCGTGTACGGCCGCCTGCAGCGCATGTCGCTGGCGTTCTTCACCCGCACCCGCACCGGCGAGGTCCAGTCGCGCATCGCCAACGACATCGGCGGCATGCAGGCCACGGTCACCTCCACGGCCACCTCGCTGGTCTCCAACGTCACCAGCGTCGTCGCGACGGTCGTGGCGATGGTCGCGCTGGACTGGCGGCTGACCATCGTGTCGCTGCTGCTGATGCCGGTGTTCGTGTGGATCAGCCGCAGGGTCGGCCAGGAGCGCAAGAAGATCGCCACACAGCGGCAGAAGCAGATGGCCACGATGGCGGCCACCGTCACCGAATCCCTCTCCGTCAGCGGCATCCTGCTCGGCCGCACCATGGGCCGGGCCGATTCCCTCACGCGTTCCTTCGCGGTCGAGTCCGAGGGCCTGGTCGACCTGGAGGTGCGGTCGAACATGGCGGGCCGCTGGCGTATGGCGGTCATCACGATCGTCATGGCCGCCATGCCCGCCGTCATCTACTGGGCGGCGGGCCTCGCGTTCCAGCTCGGCGGCCCGACCGTCTCGATCGGCACGCTGGTCGCCTTCGTCTCCCTCCAGCAGGGCCTGTTCAGGCCGGCGGTCAGCCTGCTGGTCACCGGTGTGCAGATACAGACCTCGCTCGCGCTCTTCCAGCGCATCTTCGAGTACCTCGACCTGCCCATCGACATCGAGGAGCCGGCGCGTCCGGTGCGCCTCGGCGAGGTGAAGGGTGAGATCCGCTTCGAGGGCGTCGGGTTCCGCTACGACGAGAAGGCCCCGCCGACGCTCGACGGCATCGACCTCACCGTCCCGGCGGGCAGCAGCCTGGCCGTCGTCGGGCAGACCGGGGCGGGCAAGTCGACGCTGAGCTACCTGGTCCCGCGGCTGTACGACGTGACGGCGGGCCGCGTCACCATCGACGGTGTCGACGTGCGCGACATGGACTTCGAGAGCCTCGCGCGCGCGGTCGGTGTGGTCTCCCAGGAGACCTACCTCTTCCATGCCTCGGTGGCGGACAACCTCCGCTTCGCCAAGCCGGACGCCACCGACGAGGAGCTGGTCACCGCCGCCCGCGCCGCCCAGATCCACGACCACATCGCCTCGCTGCCCCAGGGGTACGAGACGCTCGTCGGGGAGCGCGGCCACCGCTTCTCCGGCGGCGAGAAGCAGCGCCTGGCGATCGCCCGCACCATCCTGCGCGACCCGCCCGTGCTCATCCTGGACGAGGCGACCAGCGCACTGGACACCCGCACCGAGTATGCGGTGCAGGAGGCCATCGACGCCTTGTCGGCCGACCGGACCACCATCACCATCGCGCACCGGCTCTCCACCGTCCGCGGCGCCGACCAGATCGTGGTGCTGGAGGCCGGCCGGATAGCCGAGCGAGGAACGCACGGGGAACTCCTCGAGGCCGGCGGGCGCTATGCGGCACTGGTCCGCAGGGACGCACGACTGGAGCAGGCGAAGTGAAAATATGCCCGGTTTCCACCCTTATGCGGGATACCGTGCCGCCATGAGATCCACACCCCCGCGACGGAGGCGGAGCAAGGTCCGGCTGACGCGCCGCGGCCGGCTCGTGGTGAGCACCGTCTGCGCGCTCACCCTCGGGGCCGTCATCGCGGTGATCGTGACAGCGCTGCTTCCGGACGACGACCATCCGGAGCCGCCGCAGATGCTGACGATTCCCGAGGGCTGGCGCGCCAGCCAGGTGTACGAGGCCGTGGACAAGGTGCTCGCCATTCCCGCGGGCACGACCAAGAAGTCCGTGGCCCAGGCGCACCTCGCGCTGCCCCAGGAGGCGCGGGGTAATCCGGAGGGCTACCTCTTCCCGGCCACGTACCCGATCACCCAGCAGACCACGCCGGCGTCTCTGCTGGCCGCCATGGTGGAGACCGCCAACAAGAAGTTCAGCGAGCGGGGCGTGGCGGCGAGGGCCCAGGCCAACGCCCTGAACGGCTATCAGGCCATCACCATCGCAAGCGTCGTCCAGGCCGAGGCGGCCAACCAGGATGACATGGGCAAGGTGGCACGGATCGTCTACAACCGACTCTCCCGTGGTATGCCGCTGCAGATGGACTCCACCCTCAACTACGCCCTGAACCGCTCCACGGTGCACACCACCGAGAAGGACACGAAGCTCAACAGCCCCTACAACTCGTACAACAGGATGGGCCTGCCCCCGACGCCCATCGGCAACCCGGGCGACCAGGCGTTGCGCGCAGCGGTCGACCCCACGCCGGGCGACTGGTTGTACTTCGTGACCGTCAAGCCGGGGGACACCCGTTTCACCTCGAGGTACGAGGAGCAGATGCGGAACGTGGCGGAGTTCAACCGCAATCACCGGGCCGCCCGGATGGCGAGCTGAGCTCAGGCCGCGACCGGCTCCCCGGGCTTCCGGGATTCCCCGAACTCGCCCGCGAACAGCCGCCGGATGTCCCGCACCGCCGCCCGCCCCGCCCGGTTGGCCCCGATGGTGCTGGCCGAGGGGCCGTAGCCCACGAGGTGGATGCGCGGGTCCGCCACCACCCGGGTGCCGTCGACCCGGATCCCACCGCCGGCTCCCCGCAGTCGGAGCGGCGCCAGGTGGTCGACGGCGGCCCGGAAGCCGGTCGCCCAGAGGATGACGTCGGCCTCGACCCGGTGGCCGTCCCGCCACACCACGCCCTCGGGGACGATCCGGTCGAACATGGGCAGCCGGTCCAGCACGCCCTCGGCGCGCGCCCGGCGGATGGCGTCGGTGAGGGGCAGGCCGGTGACCGAGACCACGCTCAGCGGCGGCAGCCCCTGCCGGACCCGTTCCTCGACGAGCGCCACGGCCTCCCGGCCCCGGTTCTCGTCGAAGGGGCCCGCACGGAAGACCGGAGGCCGGCGCGTCACCCAGGTCGTCGCGGCGGCGTAGGGGGCGATCTCCATGAGGTGCTGGGTTCCCGACGCCCCGCCGCCCACCACGACGACCCGCAGCCCGGCGAACTCCTCGGGGCCCCGGTACTGCGCCGTGTGCAGCTGGCGCCCGCGGAAGTCCCGCTGACCGGGGTAGCGAGGCCAGAACGG
This sequence comes from Streptomyces sp. DSM 116793, assembly GCF_057320905.1. Lineage (NCBI taxonomy): Bacteria > Bacillati > Actinomycetota > Actinomycetes > Kitasatosporales > Streptomycetaceae > Streptomyces > Streptomyces sp. DSM 116793. The sequence goes on from NZ_CM170494.1 coordinate 8,769,606, forward strand.
CCGGTCCCAGGTGCCGGTGGCGTTGACCAGCGCCCGTGGCGCCCAGTTCCCCGCCGAGGTCTCCACCAGCAGACGGCCGCCGGTGCCCTCGCGCACCGCGTGGACGTCCACCGGGCGCCGGACACGCAGGTCGAACGTCCGCTCGTACGCGGCGAAGTACTCGGTGATCACCTCGGACGACGGCCGGGCGGGATCGGCGTCGGTCAGCTCCATGCCCGGCAGGGAGTGCATGCCGTGCACCACTCCGTAGGTCAGCGTCGGCCAGCGGAACTGCCAGGCGCCACCGGGTCCCGGCGCATGGTCGAGCACGACGAAGCCGGGGCCCGGCTCGAAGCCGGTGCGGCGCAGGTGGAAGGCGCTGGACAGCCCGGCCTGTCCCGCGCCGATGACCAGCACGTCGAGGTCGGTACCCACGAATTCGTTCACGGTTCTACTAACTTTCCGGCACCGCCGAATCTTCCCCACACGCCGTCCGTGCCCGTGCCCGCGCTCGCTCCTACGCCTCCGCGCCCGCGCCTCCGCGCCCCCGCCCCAGCCCCCGTCCGTCACACCCCGCCGGGCGCCCGGATCACGGCGCGTCCCCGTGGCGACACGGTGAAATACGTGTCCCGGGGCAGGATGGGGCCATGTCCGAAGCCTTCAGCACGCGCGTCCTGAGTATCACCACGGGATCCGACGAGACCGTCGTCGACATCACCCGCACCTGCGACACGTACCTCAGGGAGGTGGCCCCCGGCAGGAACGGTCTGCTCAATGTGTTCGTACCGCACGCCACCGCCGGGATCGCACTGATCGAGACGGGCTCGGGCAGCGACCACGACCTGCTGGCGGCGCTGCGCGACCTGCTCCCCGCGGACGATCGGTGGCAGCACCGGCACGGCAGCCGCGGGCACGGCCGGGACCATGTCCTGCCGGCGTTCGTACCGCCGCACGCCACGCTGCCCGTGCTCGACGGGAGCCTGGAGCTGGGCACCTGGCAGTCGGTGTGCCTGGTCGACACCAACGGGGACAACCCGCGCCGGACGGTGCGTCTGACCTTCCTCGGCTGACCGCGCCGCCGCCTCCCCGGCGCATGGACCACGGCTGCCCCGGCGCATGCCGCACGGTTGCCCGGACGCATGCCCACGGCTGCCCCGGCTCAGCCGGTTGCCCCCCGATTCAGCGGGTTGCCGGCAGCGGTGCCCCAGCGGCTGCCCTCGGGCCCGACCCGTGGCTGCCCTCGTTCGCCGTCCAGCCGGGCCCGACAGGGCTTCCTGTACGACATATTGAGCCATCTTGGAAAGGTTTGTTTGGTTCATTGACTAAATCAAACAGAGAGCGACACACTCGCCATCGTTCGGCCAGCGCGGCGGCGCCGTCCGGAGCGCCGCCGCGACGACCACGGTCCAGGAGGCACGGATGGCGATCTCACGAAGAACGGCTCTGAGCGGGGTGGGCGTGGCTGCACTCGGGGGTGCGGCGGCCCGGCAGACGGCCGCGGCCGCGCCCGCGTCGGCCGCCGTCGGCGGGCCGGCCGGCAGCGGTGGCCCGGCGCCGGACCTGCTCGCGGACGCCGCGTCCGCCCGCACCGTCGACCTCCGCCAGGGCTGGCGCTTCGCCCTGGTCAACACCACGGGGGACGAAGCCGCCCAACCGGACGCCGGTGACCCGGGCTGGCGCGACGTGGACCTCCCGCATGACTGGAGCATCGAACTCGACCCGCGCCGCGACGCGCACACCACCGCGGGCAGCGGCTACCTGCCGGGCGGGCTCGGCTGGTACACGAAGACCTTCACCCTCCCGCCGGCGACCGCGGGGAAGCGGCTGGCCGTGGAGTTCGACGGCGTCTACATGGACGCGCAGGTCCACTTCAACGGCGAGCTGGTCGCCGCCCACCCGTACGGGTACACGGGGTTCGCCGCCGACCTCACCTCCCTGGCGCACACCGACGGAACGACGCGGAACACGCTCGCGGTCCGGGTGCGCAACCAGGTACCCAGCAGCCGCTGGTACTCGGGCAGCGGCATCCACCGCGACGTGCGCCTCATCGTCACCGACCCCGTCCACCTCACCCGGCACGGTGTCACCGTCACCACCCCGCGGCTCACCGAGACGATCACCGCCGGGCACGCCGAGGTGCGGGTGGCGGCGGTCGCCGTCAGCGCGGAGCGCACCGTTCCGGCAGAGGTGACGGCGGTCGTGGAGGACCCGGCGGGCAGGATCGTGGCAGACGGCCGCACCACCGTCACCCTCACCGGTACCCCCGCCACCGCCACGATCAGCCTGCGGGTCGACCACCCCAGGCTCTGGTCCACGGAGCCGTCCGCCGGACGCCCGGCCGGAGAGCCTACGACGGCGCTGTACACCGTGCGCACCCGCGTCAATGTCGACGGCCGCACCTGCGACGAGACCCGTACCTGCTTCGGCTTCCGTCACTTCGCCTTCGACCCCGACCACGGCTTCTCCCTCAACGGCCGGCGTACCAAGCTGCACGGCGTCAACCTCCACCACGACCTGGGGGCGCTCGGCTCCGCGTTCCACCCAGACGCCGCCCGCCGCCAGCTGACGCTGATGCGCCGGATGGGCGTCAACGCGCTGCGGACCTCGCACAACCCGCCCGCGCCCCAGCTCGTCGACCTCTGCGACGAGCTGGGGATCCTGCTGATGGTGGAGGCCTTCGACTGCTGGCGAACCCCCAAGAACCGGTACGACTACGGCCGGTTCTTCGACGAGCACGGCCAGGACGACATCACGGAGATGGTGCGGGCCGCGAGGAACTCGCCCGCGGTGGTGATGTGGTCGATCGGCAACGAGATCCCCGACAGCACGAGCGCCGCGGGGGTGCCGATGGCCAAGGCGCTGATCGAGGCGGTCCGGGCCGCCGACCCCACCCGGCCGGTGGTGATCGGCTCCGACAAGTACCGGGGCGTGCCCGCGGACGGCTCGCCGCAGGACCTGATCCTGCGGATGCTGGACGGCGTCGGGCTGAACTACAACACCGCGGTCTCCGTGGACGCCCTGCATGCGAAGTACCCGGACACCTTCTTCTTCGAGTCCGAGTCCTCCTCGTGCACCTCGACCCGGGGCGTCTACGACAACCCGGACCAGCTCAACACCGGCGAGAACTACTCGCCCGGCCGGCGCGGCGTCTCGTCCTACGACAACAACCTCGAGACGTGGACCATGAGCGGCGAGTACGTGCTCAAGAAGGACCGCGACCGGGAGTTCCACGCCGGGCAGTTCGTGTGGACCGGCATCGACTACATCGGTGAGCCCACCCCGTACAACGACGTCTTCCCGGTGAAGTCGTCCTTCTTCGGCGCCGTGGACACCGCCGGGTTCCCCAAGGACCAGTTCTTCCTCTTCCGCAGCCAGTGGAGCGACGAGCCGATGGTGCACCTGGTGCCCATGGACTGGACCGGCCACCGCCCGAAGGAGGAGGTGGTGGTGTGGGCCTACAGCAATGTCGAGGAGGTCGAGCTGTTCCTCAACGGAACCTCGCTCGGCACCCGCCGCTTCGACCGCAAGACGACCCCGTACGGAGCCGCCTACCTGGAGACCACCGAGGCCACCGGCGATGACAAGACCGTCACCTCGGGCCCCTACCCGGGCAGCTACACGAGCCCGAACGGCAGCGCTGGGCACCTGCACCTGACGTGGCGGGTGCCGTTCGCCCCCGGGAAGCTCGTCGCGGTGGCACGGCGGGACGGCGCGGAGGTCGCCCGTGACGTGCTGCGCACCGCCGGGCAGCCGGCCGCGCTGCGGCTGACCGCGGACCGGGAGGAGGTCGCGGCCGACGGCCGTGCGCTCTTCTTCGTCACCGCCGAGGTGACCGACGCACGGGGCGTGACCGTGCCGGACGCCTGCCACGCGCTGACGTTCACCGTGACCGGCGGCCACCTCCTGGGCGCCGACAACGGCCGGCAGGAGAGCGCCGAGAACTACCGCTCGGCCACCAGGACGGCCTGGGGCGGCAAGGCCCTCGCGATCGTACGGGCGGGCCGGGACGCGGGGACGATCACGGTCACCGCCCACGCGGAGGGGCTGCGGCCGGACTCCGCGTCGGTGACGGCCCACGGCGGCTACGGTGGCCACGGCGGCCGCAGCGGCCAGGACGGGCCCCGGAGCCACGGCGGCCACGGCGGCACGCCGGCCGCCCGGATCACCTCAGGAACGCCCGCCCCGCCCACCACGCCCGTCCCGCTCACCCCGCCGGTCGCCGATTCCGCCGCCACGCCCGGCCCCGAGGCGGATGCCGGCTTCTCGGGCGCCCCCGGCACCGTCCCCGCGCACATGCTGGACGGCGACCCCTCCACCGCCTGGTCCAACGCCTACTCGATGGCCGCCACAGCCCTGCTGCCCGAGATCAGCAGGGCGCACCCCACTGCCTGGGTCTCGCTGACCTGGCCGGAGCGTCGCCAGTTCCAGGGGGTGGAGGCGGTGTTCACGGCCGACGGCAGGCACGCTCTGCCGGCCTCGATCCGGGTGAGCCACTGGAACGGCAGGGAGTACGTGCCCGTGGACCACCCCGCCGTCACCTGGGCGGCCGACTCGGACCAGCCCACCCGGGTGACCTTCGAGCCGGTGGCCACCACCGCCCTCCGGCTCGACATGGCCAGCCGGCATCCCCACGAGCCCAACGGCTTCCTGCGGCTGGTCGCTCTCCGGGGCCTGCCCGCCGGCGAGCAGGACTGAGCAGAGGGCTGCCCCGCTCGGGCGCGCGGGTGGTCGGCGTCCCGCTCGGGTGCGCGGCTGCTCCGCACGGTACCCGGCGCCGGAGCAGGCGTGCCGTCGGCCGCACGGCCACGTGGCCCACCACGGTCACGTGGCCACCGGTCCCACCTGACGACGCTCCGGGGTGTCGGCGCCCCGACGTGTGCACCATCCGGTGTCCATGCCCCGACGTGTCCACGCCGCGACATGGCCCGGCGAGGCGTCGGCCTGCCCTCCACCCGGGGTACGGGCCTACTCCTCGGCCGGCGCCTCGGCAGCGTCCCCGCCGTCCCGTCCCCCTCCCGCCCCCATCACCCACGCGAACGCGGCCCCGGCCGTGAACTCGCGCTGGCCGCCACGGAACAGCAGCCCCGCGGAGGCGAACCCGGGATCGTCGGCCTGCGCGGCCACGTAGGGCACCGCGATGCAGCGCATCCCCGCGGCCCGGGCGGCCGCCGCACCGGGCGCGGCGTCCTCCACCACCACGCAGTTCCCGGGGGCGGCGCCGAGCCGCCGGGCCGCCTCCAGAAAGGTGTCGGGGGCGGGCTTGCCGCGGGCGACCTCGTCGGAGGAGACCGTCACGGGCAGCAGAGCCGCCAGGCCCGTGCCCGACAGAACCGCCTCGATCGCCGCCCGTGAGGACCCGGAGGCCACCGCCATCGGCACCCCCGCCGCCCCCAGCCGTTCGACGAAGGACCGCATCTCCGGGTAGACCCTGGCGTCGGTGCGCGCCAGCCGCAGATAGCGGCGCTCCAGGTCCGCCAGCAGTTCCTCCACGGACGCCGCGATCCCGTACCGCTCCCGCCACAGCACCACCGTCTCCCGGGTGCTGATGCCGACATAGCTCTCGTGCTCCTGCCAGGTGAAACCGGTGACGCCGTGGTCGGCGAGGGTGCCGCGCCCCGCCTCGTAGTAGAGCGGCTCGCTGTCCACCAGCGTGCCGTCCAGGTCGAAGACGACGGCCGGCGTGGCGGTGGCGGCGGTCGGGGGACGAAGGGCCTGACATGTGCTGTTGCCGGGGCTGCTCATGCCTCCCAGCATGCCAACCCGGCACAGCCGGCGCGGCGGCCATTTGGTCCGGACCTGAGGCCGGGGACTGCTACCGTCGGCCGCGACAGCGTGGAGCCGAGAGGGGACAACAGTGGGCAAGGCGGGTAGTCGGGCATATATCGGATCGTTCACCGCGGCCGGCGGCAGAGGCGTGCTCACGGCCGCCGTGCATCCGGACACCGGCGCGCTGACCGTGCTGAGCGCCACCGACGCGGTCCCGGACCCGTCGTACCTCGCGCTCTCGGCCTCCGGCGGGACCCTCTACGCGGTGAGCGAGACGAACGACGGCGCGCTCGCCGCGTTCGACGTGACCCCCGAGGGCCCCCGGCCCGCCGGCGAGCCGGTGCGCGTCGGCGGCGACGGCCCCACGCACCTGGCCCTGTACGCCGGGCACGCGCTGACCGCCAACTACGGTTCGGGCAGTGTGACCGCGGTGCCCGTACGGCCCGACGGGCGGCTCGGCGCGCGGGCCTCCGTGCTGCTGCACGAGGGCCGCGGCCCGCATCCGCAGCGCCAGCAGGGCCCGCACGCCCACCAGGTGCTGCCGGATCCCAGCGGGCGGTGGGCGGTGAGCGTCGACCTCGGCACCGACTCGGTGCGGGTCTGCGCGCTCGACCCGTCCGGTGGCCTCAAGCTCCATCACGAGACGGCGCTGCGGCCCGGCTCCGGCCCACGCCACCTCGCCTTCCACCCCCGCGGCCACCGCGCCTACGTCCTGAACGAACTCGCCCCTGCGGTGACCGTCTGCCGCTGGAACGCCGCCGACGGCGTGCTCCAGCCGGGGCCGGAGATCGCCGTGCTCACCGGTGCGCCGGACGGCGACGCCTACCCGTCCGAGATCGTGGTCGCCCCCGACGGCCGGTTCGCCTGGACGGCGACCCGTGGCGAGGACGTGATCTCGGTGCTGGCGCTCGACGCCGACGGTGAACGCCTCACCGTCGCCGCCATGGTGCCGTGTGGCGGCCACTGGCCCCGCGACCTGGCCGTCCACCCCTCCGGGCGGTTCCTGTACGTGGCGAACGAGCGGTCCGGGGACGTCACCTGGTTCACCCTCGACCCGGAGACCGGGTTGCCGGCCCGGGCCGGCGCCGTGCAGGCCCCGGCGGCCTCCTGTGTGATCTTCGACTGACCGCCTGGCGTCCGGGCTCCGGGGAGGCCGGCGGGGGAGGCGCGCCGGTGCACGGGGTGGTCTTGACGGTGCACGAGGTGATCGTGCACGAGGTGATCAACCGGAGGTGCATGAGACGGTCGTGGAGGGTGCACGAACAGCCCCGGAGGCGCACCACATGGTCGCGGAGGCGCACGACGGTGCCCCGGCGGTTCACGAAGGGCCCGCTCGGTGGAGCGGGCCCTTGCGGGTGATCGTGTGCCGGTCGGTCAGCGGCCGGCCGTCCCCTGCTGCTGCAGCTTGATGCCCACGGCCGCGGCGTACTGGGACAGCGCCAGCCTGCCGATCGCCGGATAGGCGCCGAGTGGCTCGGCGGTCGAGCAGCCTGCCTCCATGGCCGCGGCCTCGAGCCGGGTGCGGTCGACCTCGGGGCCGATGAGGTACGGGGCGAGTGCCAACTGCCCGGAACCGGCCGCCTGCAACTCCTTGGCGGTGGTCGCGACGGCGCCGTCCTCGTCGAGGGCGGCCGCCATCACCGGGACCGCGAGCCGTGCGGCCAGCAGCATCCCCGTGATGCCCGCGGCCTGCACGGCCTCCGCACCGCCCACGGACGCGAGGATGATGCCGTCGGCCGCGGTGGCCACGGTGAAAAGCCGGGCCCGGTCGGCGCGCGCCAGGCCCGCCTCGGAGAGGCGCACGTGCAGCGCCTCGGCGAGCAGCGGGTGGGGGCCGAGCACATCGGTCAGTTCGGCCGGCGCCCCACTGGCGGCCACCTCCTGGCGGATGCGGTCGAGCAGCGCCGGGTGCGGGCCCGCGAGGAGCGGCACCACCACGGCGGCCGGGCCCTCGGGCTCAGTCACCTCGGCGCCGGCGGCCTTGGCCTGCTCGTAGCGGGCTGTGCGCTCCTCCACGGTTCGGGTGAGTACCGTCGCAAGTCCGGGGAACTCGGCGTCGTCCCCCTCCCCGTCCACGTAGCCGATGCGGCCGTCCAGGCCGGGGAGTTCGGAGCGCGCGATGCTCACGACCTCCTCGGCGAGACTGCGCGTGTCCGTGCCGGGGGTGCCCGGCACCGCGAGAACGAGCGCGGGTGCACCCTCGGGAGCCACGGCAGGCTCCGGGCGGCGGTGTCGCCCCGACCGGCGGGGCGGCGGCATTCGTACAGGCAGGCCGGAAGCGGGCCCAGTGGGGGAGCTCATGGCGCCGCATGCTACTGGCTTTCCGGGCATCTCTGTTCGGGGAGGGGCTTCTGAGCGGTGTATATCCCTGTTTGTCGGAGTGGCGGATTGGGGCGGTGCGCCACAGATGGTGTCGATGGGGATGACGGGGAGGGGATGGGAGATACCGCCCTATTCACACGAGAGCCGACCGCGCGCGCCCGCGCCGCGCGCGGTGCGGAAGGGGCCGGTGAGCAAGAGGGGCCGGTGAGCACGGGCTCGTGGGGTGAGCCGGGACAGGATCCGCGCATACGGGGCAGGCCCGTCTGCGCGGAATCGGCCCGGCGGCCGCGGGAGCGCTTGGGGCGGTCCCGGCCGCACTTCCGGGCCTGTTCGCGACGGCGGTCGCGGACAGGCCCGATGACGATCGCCGACACGTTCCGGACGGCGGACGCGGCCGGAGCCGGACGCGGGCGCGGACCGGAGCCGGACGCGGGCGCGGACCGGGGCCGGACGGTGTCGGCGGTGCAGGACCGGGGCCGGACGGTGGTCGCTGAAGGCGGCCGGCCACGCCGTGGGCACAGGAGGGCCGGCCGGAGTGTCACTCCGTGGCGGAAGGCGCCTCACTCCGTGGCAGAAACCTCCGGTCCGGGCTCGACGTACAGCATGCGGCCGTCCCGGGGCAGTGCCAGACGGCCGTCCGCGAGGTCGGAGGCGATGTGGACGGAACCGGCCAGGGGATCGCCGGCGGCGGGGACCTGGCGGGCGTGCGGCACCTGTTCGGCCAGCTCGGCGCGGAGCGGGCCCAGCAGGGGTTCGCCGATCTGCAGCAGCCCGCCCGTCAGGGACACGTCGCACGGCCCGGTACGGGGGCAGGCGGCCGCGGCGGCCTCGGCGATGTGCCGGGCCGCCGAGCGGAGAATGCCCGCCGCCACCTCGTCCCCGCCGCCCGCCGCACTGCCGTCCCGGGCCGCGCCCGCCACCTCGGGGGCGAACGAGGCGAGCACCGCGGGCCGGTCGGTGCGGGGGTAGACCTTCCCGGGCAGGTCGGACGCCGGGCCGAACATCCGCTCCGCGCGCTCCAGCAGCGCCGCCGACCCGCCCCGCCGCCCGTCGAAAGCGCGCAGCGCGGCTTCCAGACCGGCCCTGCCGATCCAGGCGCCGGAGCCGCAGTCGCCGAGCAGATGGCCCCAGCCGTCGGCGCGGCGCCAGGTCCGCAGGTCCGTGCCGAGCGCGATCAGACCGGTGCCCGCGGCGACCACGGCGCCCGGACGTGTGCCCAGGGCGCCGACGTACGCGGTCACGGCGTCGGCGGCGAGCGCCACACGACGGGTGCCGAACTCCTTCTCCAGCGCGGCCGGCAGTTCGGCGCGGAGGGCGTCACCGAGGGTGGCCATGCCCGCGGCGCCGATGGCGACGGCCCTCAGCCGGGTGCTTCCGGTCCGCGCCATCAGCTCGCGGACCATCGGCACCAGCTGTTCCAGCAGGTGGCCGGGGTCGATGCCGCCGGGCCCCGTACGGACGGGGGTACGCGAGGCCAGGGGTGGCCCTCCGGTGCCGTGGCGGAGCGCGAGGGCGGCGCGCAGTCCCGAGCCACCCGAGTCCACGCCGAGTACGGCGTCCGCGGTGCCGCCCTCCTCCGGGCGGTGCGCCTCGGTCACGACAGCCGCCAGTCGACCGGGCTGGCGCCCTGTCCGACGAGGAGCTCGTTGGTGCGGCTGAACGGCCTGGAGCCGAAGAAGCCGCGGTCCGCCGACATCGGCGAGGGATGGGCCGACTCCACGGCCGGCAGCTGGCCGAGCAGCGGACGGGCGTTGCGGGCGTCGCGGCCCCAGAGGATCGACACCAGTGGCTTGCCGCGGGCCGCCAGCGCCCGGATGGCCTGTTCCGTGACCTCCTCCCAGCCCTTGCCGCGATGCGCACCGGGACGCCTCGGGGCGGTCGTCAGCGACCTGTTGAGCAGCAGCACGCCCTGCTCCGTCCACGGGGTGAGGTCACCGGTGCTCGGCTGGGGCAGGCCGAGGTCGGTGCTCAGCTCCCGGAAGATGTTGATCAGGCTGCCGGGTAGCGGTCTGACGTCCGGGGCGACGGCGAACGAGAGCCCCACGGCGTGCCCCGGGGTGGGGTAGGGATCCTGGCCGACGATGAGGACGCGGACGTCGTCGAAGGGCTGCTGGAAGGCCCGCAGCACATGCTGCCCGGCGGGCAGGTAGGTGCGGCCCGCGGCGATCTCCGCCCGCAGGAACTCCCCCATGGCGGAGATCCGGCCCGCGACGGGCTCCAGGGCTTTCGCCCAGCCTTCTTCGACGATTTCATGCAAGGGTCGTGGTGCCACGGAGCGTCACTCTACTGCCGCCCACCGATCCGCGATCAACTCCCGACCCCGGCATTCGTCTTGCCTCAAGCCCCCATGGCCCCCCTTGCGCCCACGGCCCCCCGCAAGGGGCGCGGGGAACCGCGCTCCCAGCCCCGGCGCGCCCGCCACTTGACCTGCGCCCCAAGGGCAGCCCCTGCCGCCCGAACCACCTGCCCCACACAATGCGCGCGACCCAAGGCGCCCAGCCGGCAGCGGCCCCAGGCCCACAGCAGTGCAGTGGGCCCTCTCTCCGCCCAGAGCGCCCCGCAAGGGGCGCGCGGAACTGTGCGCGCAGCCCCGATGAGCCGCCCCATGGCTACCCTCGAAGTGGCAGCCCCCCGCACGGGACAGCCCCCCGCACGGGACAGCCCCCCGCACGGGACAGCCTCCCGCACGGGGCCACCGGCCGGAGCGTGACGCGCGCAGCCTCCGCCGGCGGCGGTCAGCCCACCACCGCCGCCCGGACGCACAGTGGTCAGCCCACCACCGCCGCCCGGACACACAGCACGTCCGGCAAGTGCGCAGCGATCTGCCGCCAGCTGTCGCCGTCGTCCGCCGACGCGTACACCTCCCCATTGCGGTTGCCGAAGTAGACCCCCGCCGGGTCGGCGTCGTCCGTGCACATCGCGTCCCTGAGTACCGTGCCGTAATGCTGCTCCTCGGGGAGCCCGGCGGAGAGCGCCTCCCAGGTGCTGCCCGCGTCGGCGGTGCGGTGCACCCGGCAGCGGCGGCCCGCGGGCACGCGGTCCGAGTCGGCGTTGATCGGGAAGAGGTACGCGGTGTCCGCACGGTGCGGATGTGCCGCCGCCGCGAAGCCGAACGTGGACGGCAGACCCTCGCCGATGTCGGTCCACTGCGCGCCCGCGTCGTCGCTGCGGTAGACGCCCCAGTGGTTCTGGAGGTAGAGGCGGTCCGGGTCCACGGCGTCCTGGACGACCTTGTGCACGCACTGGCCGAACTCGGGGTCCGGGTCCGGCAGGAAGACGGCGGACACGCCCTTGTTCGACGGGGTCCAGCTCGCGCCGCCGTCGTGGGTGCGGAAGACGCCGGCCGCGGAGACCGCCACGGTCACCGACCGGGGGTCACGTGGGTCGGTGACCACGGTGTGCAGCCCCTCCCCGCCGCCGCCCGGCACCCACCGCCCGCGTGTCGGGTGCTCCCACAGCGGGCGCACCAGCTCGAAGGTCTCGCCCCGGTCCTCCGACCGGTACAGCGCGGCGGGCTCGGTACCGGCGTAGACCACGTCCGGCTCGGCGGCGGCAGGGTGGAGCTGCCAGACGCGCTCCAGGGAGGCGCCGGTGTCCTCGGGGAACTTGACGGGCGGCCGCGCCGGCTCTGTCCAGGTCCGCCCGAGGTCGTCCGAATGGAAGACGGACGGGCCCCAGTGGGCGCTGTCGCCGCCGGCGAGCAGCCGGGGGACCGGCCCCCGAGTGTCGATGGCGACCGAGTACACGGCCTGGGCGGTGAAGTACGGCGCCTTGTCGAACTCCCAGGTGCCGCCACGTCTGCGGGCGATGAAGAGACCTTTCCTGGTGCCCACCGTGAGCAGTACGTCGGCCATGACGGAACCACCTCCGGGAATGCGCTGTCTCAGCCACGGGTCAGTCTGCACCGTGCCACTGACAGTCACCCCGGACGCGCGCCGGCACTCCGCATACCAGGGTGTCCCTCCGCATGTCAGAGCGGTCGGCCGGGCCGGGGCGGGGGAGTGGTGGGGCGCGGGTGGGCGGTGCGGGCGGGCGGTGTTCCGGTGAGTTCGGCGGCCACCTGGGCGATGGCGTCGGGGCCCACCCGGCAGCAGCCGCCGATCAGCCGGGCGCCGGCCGCGCGCCAGGCCCCGGCCCGGCCCGCCGCGAAGCGCCGGGGGCCCCGCCAGGCGCGTGCCACCGGGTCCCACTGCTCGCCGCTGTTCGGGTAGACGACGACGGGCTTGCCGGTGATCTCGGCGGCCAGCGGCACCGCGGCGTCCGCGTCCTGCGGCGAGCAGCAGTTCACCCCGACCGCGACCACCTCGTCCGCCGCGGCCGCCACCGCGAAGGCCTCGTCCAGGGGCTGCCCGGCCCGCGTCCGGCCCTCCGCGACGCTGTAGGACAGCCAGGCGGGCACCCCGAGTCCGCGCACCGCACGCAGCAGCGCCCGGGCCTCGTCGACGTCCGGCACGGTCTCCAGCGCGAACACGTCCGGCCCCGCCTCGGCGAGGGCCGCCAGCCGGGGTCGGTGGAAACGCACCAGCTCCGGCACGCTCAGTCCGTACCGGCCGCGGTACTCGGAGCCGTCCGCGAGCATGGCCCCGTAGGGCCCGGCGGAGGCCGCCACCCACCGCGGACGGCCCGGGACACCGCGCACCGCGGCACGGGCCAGCCGGACGCTCAGTCGCAGCAGCTCCGCAGCCCGCGCGCAGTCGATGCCGCGCCGCTCGAAGCCCTCGAAGGTGGCCTGGTAGCTGGCCGTGATCAGCACATCGGCGCCCGCGTCCGCGTAGGCGCGGTGGGCCGCGGTGATCGCCTCCGGCCGGTCCGCGAGCAGCCGTGCCGACCAGAGCGCGTCGCCCAGGTCGTGTCCCGCGGCCTCCAGTTGGTTCGACAGGCCGCCGTCGAGCACGAGAGGACCCCGGGCGAGCGCGTCCGCGAAAGTGCCTGCACCGTTCACAGCACCGACGCTAGCCCACCGGCGCACACGGGCGTGCCCACGGACTCGGGAGGCCCCCGGGGCCCGGCCGGGGCCGATGGACGACACCCGCGGCCGGGCGCCGGTCCGGGCGAGCGGCACCCCGGCAACCAGCCCGGGCGGGCACGCCCTCGCAAGGCCCGGCCGCCCGGCCCCGCGGACCCCAACGGCCCCCGGCAAACCGCCCCAGGACGACGGCAGCCGGCCCCGGGCGGCAGCAATCCCTGGGGCGGCAGCCAACCCCGGACGGCAACCACCACCGGGGCAACCGCCCCAGGCGGGACGGCACCTCCAAGGCGGGCGCACTCCAGGCGGGCAGACCTCCCAGACGGGCCCGGGACAGGCCGCCCAACCGCCTCAGACGGACCGCAGGTACTGGTCCGGTACGTGCGCGGGGGCGCCGAGCTGCTGCGCCGCGTGCCGCGGCCAGTACGGGTCGCGCAGCAACTCCCGGCCGAGCAGCACCGCGTCGGCCTCGCCGCCGGACACGATCTTCTCCGCCTGGTCGGACTCCGTGATCATCCCGACCGCGGCGACCGGCATCCCGGTCTCGTTCCTGACCCGGGCGGCGAAGGGCACCTGGTAGCCGGGGCCCACGGGGATGCGTACCCCCGGGGCGTTGCCGCCCGAGGAGACGTCCAGGAGATCCACGCCGTGGTCGCGGAGCAGGGCGGCGAAGCGGACGGTGTCGTCGGCGGTCCAGCCGCCCTCCTCCAGCCAGTCGGTGGCGGTGACCCGGTAGAACACCGGCTTGTCCGCGGGCCACACCGCGCGGATCGCGTCCACGACCTCCAGGGGGAAGCGGGTGCGGTTCTCGAAGGAGCCGCCGTACTCGTCGGTGCGGTGGTTGGAGTACGGGGAGACGAACTCGCTGAGCAGGTAGCCGTGCGCGCCGTGCACCTCGACCACCTCGAAACCGGCGTCCAGGGCCCGCAGGGCGGCCGCGGCGAACTGCCCCGTGATCTCGCGGATCTGGTCGGTGGTCAGCTCCACGGGAACCGGGTGCCCCTCGTCGAACGCCAGCGGGCTCGGCCCCACCACCGGCCAGCCGCCCTCGTCCTCGCCGAGCGGGCCGCCGCCGTTCCAGGGGGCGTTGGTCGAGGCCTTGCGGCCCGCGTGGGCGAGCTGAACCCCGGGAACGCTGCCCTGCTCCTTCAGGAAGGCGGTGATCCGCCGGAACGCCTCCGTCTGGGTGCCGTTCCACAGGCCGAGGTCGTAGGGGCTGATCCGGCCCTCGGGGCTCACCGCGGTGGCCTCGGCGAGGATCAGGCCGGCACCGCCGACCGCCCGTGCGGCCAGGTGCTGGAAGTGCCAGTCCCTCGGCGCCCCCTGCTCGGGCCCCTCGGCGGCGGCGCTGTACTGGCACATCGGCGACATCCAGACGCGGTTCGGCACGGTCAGCGAACGCAGCGTGCAGGGCTCGAACAAGGCGCTCACGGCGGACTCCTCGAATCGGGGGCGACACAGCGGCCGCCCCGGCGCTCTCCTGGGGCAACCTGCATGGACGATACTCTTCGTAGTACGGCGAATGTCAAACTACGATGAGTCTCGTACAATGCGCATGGAGCGACCCCCGGAAACCGCTCATCGCTCCGGCGAGCCGTCGTCGCCCGCGACCCCCCCCACCGCCGGCGCATCGCACAGCGCCGAAGAACCGCGCACTCCGGAAGAACCGTCCATCCTTAGATCGCCGACGAAGTGGAGCCGCCGTGACCACCGCACCATCCGGCAGCCGGGCCCTGGCCCACCCGGCCCGCGAGGCCATCCGGCTGGAGGGCGTGCTGCACGCCCTGTCCGACCCCATGCGCCTGAGGGTGGTCCGGGAGCTGGCGGCCCGCGACGGCGAACTGCCCTGCGGCACCTTCGAGCTGCCCGTCACCAAGTCCACCACGACGCACCATTTCCGGGTGCTGCGGGAGAACGGGGTGATCCGGCAGGCCTACCGGGGGACCGCCAAGATGAACGTACTGCGCAGGTCCGATCTGGACGCGCTCTTTCCCGGCCTGCTCGACAGCGTCCTGGACGCCGCTGAGCGGCAGGCCGGACGTGCGGTGGCCCCGGAAGCCGGCGCGCCGCGCTAGGTGTGCTGTCCGGGGGCGTAGGTGTGCTGTCCGGGGACGTTGGTGTGCTGTCCGGGGACGTTGGTGACGGGCGACACGCTGTGAGCGGTCCTTGAACGGGGCGCGGGCCTCTGGGCTCGGCGGATCTCGGGCCATGGGGCCCGGACCGTGATCAACATCCAGATCCGTGGCGGGGGCGGCTCGATCGAGGCTCGCGCCAAGCATGGTGTCGTCTGTGGGGGCCGGAGCTGGCCGGTGCCGTTCAGCCGATGTTTCCGACGCTCAGGCGAGGTTTCCGACGCTGGGGCACCTGTTGCCGTACGCGGACGCCCGGGCAACGGCACGCCTGAGCCTCGGCTCTTGCCGCGCCCTTGTGCTCGGATGGGTGGTCGCGCGATCGGGGTCGCGCGATCGGGGCCGGGAAAGTGCGGGGCGCCCATCGTCACGCTGACCATGTTCTGGTCGTGGCGGCGCGGTCTGGGACGTGGGCGTGGCGGATTCCGGCGCTGGTGGCGATGGCGAAGAGACCCGGGGACTGGACTGCGCAGGGTCGCCGACGGCTCTGGGTGCAGGCCCGGGTATACGGAGCCTCAGACGGTGTCGAGTTCCCTGAGTTCGGCGTCGTCCAACACGAGGTCAGCCGCTGCCGCGGAGTCGCGTGCGGTCTCCGGACGCGTGGAACCAGGGATCGGGATGACCATCGGTGACTTGGCGAGCATCCACGCCAAGATGACCTGCTGGCGGCTCACCCCGTGTGCCTGCGCCACCCGGGCGAACCGGTCGTGGACGTCGCTGCCGTCGCCCGACCGGGAGACGCCGCCGAACGGGCCCCAGGGCAGGAACGCGACACCCATCGCGTCGCACCGTTCCAGCTCGGGTTCACTGGATCGAAAGCCAGGGGCGAACTGGTTCTGCACCGCGGCGAGCCGTCCGCCCAGGACCTCATTGGCGAGCTCGATCTGGGCGGGATCGGCGTTGGAGATGCCGGCCATCCGGATCTTGCCGTCATCGAGCAGGTCGCGGATCGCACCGACGGAGTCCGCGTACGGGACGTCCTTGTCGGTACGGTGCAGGAAGTACAGGCCGATCGCCTCTCCACCCAGCCGCTTGAGCGAGGCCTCACAGGCCGCCTTGATGTGCTCGGGCCGCCCGTTCACGGGCCAGATGTACGGGCCCGGGTTGAGATCGGGGCGCATGTGACCACCCTTGGTGGCGACCAGTACCTCGGACCCGAGACTGTGCGAGGACAGTGCCTTCGCGATCAGTTTCTCGTTGTGCCCCACCTCGTCGTGTCCGGCCAGGTGATACGAGTCGGCCGTGTCGATCAGGTTCACACCGGCGTCGATCGCCGCGTGGATGGTGGCGATCGCGCGTGCCTCCTCGGGCCTACCCTCGATCGACAGGTTCATGGCTCCGAGGCCCACCGCGCTGACCTCGACAGCACCGATATGGCGTGTCCGCATTCCTGTCGCATCCTCCGCCCGGAAAATCCCCTGAGTGGCTTTCACCCGGTGACCTTACGGCCACTCTCTGACATTGGTGAGCGGACCATTCCGGAAGATCACTCGGCCGGTGGTGTCGTCCTGGGCGGCAGTAGGCACGGAGCTCGGAGCACCCTGGACGAGGGACGACGACGGGCTGGGACCGCGAGCACGGGCGGCGAGCGCGGACGGCGGAAGCCGGAGAGAGGGGCGGCCCCGGTGGTTTGATCCCCCTGCTTCATCTGCTGGCCCTTGGTCACGTCAGCCGATTGTGCTCCACGCGCAGGTCGTCGGCGATCGACGTGCAGTGCTCGAATCCGGGAAGAGTCACATCGCGGGTCGGGTGGGTCACGCCGGTGGCCTGGAACGGCGCGCCGAGCTAAGCCCGCCCCTCGGCCACCGGGCGCGGGTCGAAGAACACGGACAGGTCCGCGGGCTTCCGCTCGCCGTCCTCCGCTGCGGGCTCCCCGGGCGGCGAGCCCAGTTCCCAGTCGAGCCGGTAGCGCCGGAACAGCTCGGTGCGCAGCGTCGGCAAGGGCATCGGGGCGCCGGGTACCAGTGCCGCGAAGACGGCGCCCATCAGCAGCGCCCTGAGCATCGGATAGTCGCTGTCGACGGCCGTGGAGCCGTACCGCCGGACCGTGTCGCGCAGCAACTCGGCGAGCCGCTGCTGCTCCGGGCACTGCACGAATCCCTCGGCCTGCAGGATGCCCGCCATATGAGTGCGCATCAGCACCGGCTGGTCCCGGGCGAGGCCCAATATCGCGTCAATCGCTCGCGCCATCCGCTCCCGACCGTCCTCCGCGCGCGGCTCGCGCTCCAGGGCCGACTCCAGTGTGCGGTGCATCAGCCGGTGCACCGCCGACTGCACGAGCTGGCGCTTGCCGGGGAAGTAGTACGAGACCAGGCCCCGTGCCGAGCCGGCCCGGTCGGCGATCCCCGCCAGCGTCGTGGAGTCGTAGCCCCGCTCGCTGACCAACTCCAGGGCCGCCTGCAGAAGTCGCTCCCGTGAGCGCCGGCGCAACTCTTCATTGACCGATGCGCTTCGAGGGGACATCCTGTAACTCCTGCGTTGACTGGCCCACAGCCAATATACTCAGACTGTCCCGCCACCGGGCCCCTCTCGGGGAGAGGTGTGCGAGGCTGCCGTCCGCATGGGCGACGCGGGGGATCGTCCATGCGGACGGCTTTATTCCGGTCTGCGATATGCCGTAAGCATATGCCCCGCACGTCGGGTGCTCGCAGCACGGTCGGGTTCAGCCACCGGCCAGCTCCAGAACGGGCCGCAGGCCCTCGGGACGCTCGGTCTCCGGCAGGTGGTCCACGAAGTGGACGCCGCAGCCGATCCGGGCCGCCCCGCCGTCCGCCCTGCGGTCGTCCCCGACCATCAGCACCTCCTGGGGCGGTAGCCCCAGCTCCGCGCAGGCGAGTTCGAAGATCCGGGCGTCCGGCTTCTGGATGCCGTGCTCGTAGGACAGGACGTACGTGTCGATGTAGCCGTCGAGGCGGTGGGCGCGGAAGACGGGGCGCAGGTCCCAGCCGACGTTGCTGACCACGCCCACTGCCACACCGCGCGCGTGCAGCTCCGCGAGTACCGGCTCGGCGTCCGGGTAGGGCCGCCAGGCCTCGGGTCTCATATGGCGGTCGTACAGGGCGTCGTGCAGGGCCGGGTCCGGCAGCTCCACCTGGCGGGACAGGCCCGTGTACACGGTGCGGTGCAGAGCTGCCGTGCTGTCCCGGGTGGCCCAGGCCCCGGCCAGCTCTTCCGGAACCCGCTCGGGCGTGGACCCGCCGGGCAGCGCACCCGCCGCGGCCAGGCGGGCGGCGGCCCGCGCCACCTCTGCGTCGGACATGCGCGTGCCCGAGTCGTCGAGCACCGCACGCAGCCAGGTCCCGACCGGCTCGACGCGGAAGAGGGTCCCCGAGAAGTCGAACAGCACGCCTGTGGCCATACGAAGATCCTTTGGCACCGGCGGGCGGCGGTCAAGGGCGCTGCCCGGTTTCGCAGGCCTTGGCCGGCCGGGACAGCAACGGCAGGGGTGTGGAGAGGGACTGCCCTCGGGCCTCAGCGGTCCCGCCGGGCCGGTGACAGGGGCACCGCCAGCGCCACCAGCAGGGCGCCCAGCAGCCAGCCGCCCAGGACGTCGGAGGGCCAGTGCACTCCGAGCCACACGCGGGTCACGCCCGCGCCCACCACGCTGACCACGGCGAGCGTGACGGCGGGCCACCACCACCCTCCCCGGTCGCCGCCGCGCAGGTGCAGCACCCACAGCAGCGCCCCGCAGACCATGGTCGCGGTCATCGCGTGCGCGGACGGGAAGGCCTCATAGCCCACGGAGTCCAGCGGGTGGCGCCACACCGGGCGCGCCCGGTCCACCCCCGCCTTGATGCCGTGCTGCACCAGACCGCCGCACACGTCCGTCCCGACCAGCCACAGCGCCGTCCGCCAGGCCCTCAGCCACAGCAGCAGGCCCGCCACCACGGCGCTCGCCGCACGCGTCGGCCACGGGCCCCACACCCAGTCGGTCAGCACCCGGCTCGCCCGGGTCGGGGCGGGGTGGGCCAGCGCGGTGCGGTGCACGGTGCGTGCCAGGGAGGCGTCCCAGTCCATCAGCGGCTGCCAGCGTGCCGCCACCAGCGCCACGAGCAGAGCCGTGGGCACCGACAGCAGGAGCGCGGTCAGCAGCACGGCGCGGGAGGCCCGCGAACGGGCCGGGGCGCCGGGCGGGGTGGCGGGACGCATGCCGTGATCCTCGCCGACGGGCGCCATCCGGGGCGGGTGCCCACGCCCGGGGACGGGCCCCGGCGGAGGAATCCGGCCGGCCGGGGGAGGGGCGCCAGAGGGGGAGCCCGGGTCCAGGGGAGCGGCGCCGGCGCCGCTCGGCCCACCGCACCCCGCCGCCGGCGGAGCTCCGCCGCGTGGATCCCCCCGGGGAGTCCCCGCCACGGGGCCGGCCCGGACGGGAGGGCCCAGTCCCGCGACCCACGCCCCCGGATGCCCGCATCCTGGAGACCGGCGGCGGCCCGCGCCTCCGGCCCGAAGGCCAGCACCGTGATCGGGCCGGCGCGCCACCACTGCGTCCGTTGCTGGAGCGCGCAGTGGTGAGCGGGCGCTGTCACATCGCCCGCAGCCCCGGCCAGAACGCCACCAGCAGGGGGATGACCGGCACCAGCGCCGCGACCGCCGTGAGACGCAGGCGGTGCACGGCGGGGAGCCGGGACTGCGCGGCGAGGAGGCGGTTCACCCGCTGGGGGAGGTGGGCGCCGGGGGCGGCACTGGGGCCGAAGACGCCCCGGTCCTCGTTCAGCTCGACCAGGGCGAGGGCCGTCGTGAGCCGCCCGAAGCGCCGGGACGCGACATCGTCCGCGGCCAGCTCGACCAGCCGGTGCATCTCCCTGCGGAACGCCGCGAACACCGGGACCTGCGGGAACCCTTCGGCCAACGCGCCCGAGCAGTGCAGCAGCCAGTCGTGCCTGGCCTGCGCGTGGCCCTGCTCGTGGGCGACGACGGCGTCGAGCTGGCGCCCCTTCAGGCGGCGCAGCGCGGCCGTCGTGATGACCAGCCGGGGCGGGGTTCCCGGCAGCCACCAGGCCTCGGGGCGGTCGCCCTCCAGCACCACCAGACGGTCGCTGCCCGGCTCCTCGCCCGGCAGCAGCGGTGCCCGCACGAGCAGTTCGGCGCGCCGCACGCGGCGCCGGGCGCGCGCCCTGACGATCTCCCGGACCAGCATCGCGGCCGTCCACAGCCCGCCGCAGGCCAGCGCCACCGCCACCGCCGCGGCCCAGGGGCGCGGCGCTTCGAGGGCGTACGCCTCGACGACCGGCCGCGGCGCAGGCGCGAACACCTGGCCGCGCACCGCCTGCCAGGCCCCGGATGCGCTCAGCGTCATCGACAGCACACAGCACAGCAGGACGGCGGCCACCACGCACTGCCACGCCCACAGCGCCACGATGGGCTCGCGCTCCAGCCAGTCGGCACGGGCGAGCAAGCGGGGTCCGACGACGGCGATCAGCGCGCCGAGCAGCAGCAATGCCACGGGGACCATCATGAACGTCACCCTATGAGCGGGGATACCGACCGCGA
Source organism: Streptomyces sp. DSM 116793 (assembly GCF_057320905.1). Classification (NCBI taxonomy): domain Bacteria; kingdom Bacillati; phylum Actinomycetota; class Actinomycetes; order Kitasatosporales; family Streptomycetaceae; genus Streptomyces; species Streptomyces sp. DSM 116793. The sequence continues at coordinate 8,790,258 of NZ_CM170494.1, forward strand.
TATGGGATGACGGGCCGTGTGACGTACGCCACGCCAGCCGTCAACGGCCCCCGGACAGCCCCCGGACAGCCCCCGGACAGCCCCCGGACGGCCCCCGGACGGCCGCCGGACGGCCGCCGGGCCGCGGGGTGTCCGCCCCTCCACCGTCACAGCGCGAGCAGGGTCGCCAGCATGCCGATGCTCATGCAGATCCGGCAGGCGCGCGCCAGCTCGGGCCGGTCCGTCCAGCCGCCCGCCGAGGGGCCGCTCGGGGGACCGCCGGCGGCGGCGACGGCCGGCGCCGCCGCCGCGGCGGGCACCAGCCGGATCCCGGCCCACAGCGCGTACCCGGCGAAGTACAGCAGCAGCGGTCCGGTCACTCCGGGCACGCCCGCCGTGCCGTGGTCCATGCGCCCGTCCGGCATCGGCGGTATCACCGCCATGGCCACGGACATGTACACCATGGCACCGGAGCAGACCAGATGGTGCAGATGGCCGCGGTCGTGCCGGGCCGACCAGGCAGCGTGCAGCGCCGCGGCGCCGAAGACCGCCGCGCAGACGAGCCACGCCTGCCGCGGCGGGGTCAGTACGGCCGCGGGCACCGCCATCGCCGCGGTGCCCAACCCCATCAGGGCATCCCCGCCCGCGGCGTGCCGCTCCGCACCCACCGTGCCGCGCATCCGCAGCAGGCAGTACGCACCGCTCGTCGCGCACACCACTACGACGAGCCACGCTGCCGGCGCAGGTCCGTGCACCGCACACCCCCTCGACGTGTCCCGGTGAGCGATGCCCCCACGGCGGGCGGCGTAACCGAGCGCACAGGAGTGCAAGGGGGGAGCAGAACCGCACGCGAGTGCGCCGGACAAGAGTGCGGAAGCCGCCGCAGGGCGCACGCGCTTGCCCTCCGGTCGCGCGCCGACGGGGCGCCTCTGCCCGATCCCCTCGGCACGCACGCCACCAAGCGCCCCGACCCCACCACCGCGCGCCCCGCCCCCCGGAGCGCCTGCCCATCACCACGCCCCACGCCCCGCTCACCGCGCCCCACGTCCCGTCCCGGCCACCGGGTGCGGACCGGGGGCGGCCCGGGCCCGTCAGGGCCGGTACCGCAGCGGATGGTCCGCGGGGACTTCCACGACCGCGATGTCGCAGCCGTCCGGATCCTTGATCCACATTTCGATCAGGCCCCAGGGCTCCCGCCGGGGCGGACGGGCGACCTCGACGCCGCGCGCCCTGAGCTCGTCGTGGGCCGCCGCCGCGTCCGCCACCTGGAGCCAGAGCCCGAGGCCCGGGGCGGGTGGCTGCTCCGAGCGGCCGGAGACCTCCAGGAAGCCACCGCCCAGGAAGTAGACGGTGCCGCGCTCGGGGCCCGTGCCGAACTCGCGGTAGACCTCAAGGCCGAGCTGCTCCCCGTAGAAGGTGCGGGAGCGCTCGGGGTCGGTGGGCCTGAGAAGGGTCCTGCTGCTCAATACATGCACCATGAGGGCCGACCTTACGGGCCGCGGCGCCGCCGGGTTAGGCTCACTCGACCGTACGGAGCCGCAGAGGCGCTCACCCCGCGCACTCGCCTCCGCCGTGCGCCCCGCCTCGCTTCGAGCGCCGCATCGTGCGCTCGAGCCCCGGCGGGCGGTCCCGTCACAGTACAGATTCGGAGATCGTCCCATGGCCACCGCCCCGTCCCCCGCCCCCGGCGAACTCGTCTTCCGTGATGCGCTCGGCAGCGACGTCGACGCGCTGGTGGCACTCATCGAGTCGGCCTACCGCGGGGACTCCAGCAGGAAGGGCTGGACCACCGAGGCCGACATCCTTCAGGGGCAGCGCACCGACCCGCAGGGCGTGCTGGAGGTCATCGAGAGCCCCGCCAGCCGTCTGATCGCGGTGGAGCGCGACGGCGAGATCGTGGCCTGCTGCCAGCTGGAACGCCGCGGCGACAGCGCCTACTTCGGGATGTTCGCGGTCCGTCCGGCGCTCCAGGGCGCGGGGCTGGGCAAGACGATCATCGCCGAGGCGGAGCGGACCGCCCGCGAGGACTGGGGAGCACGGGAGATGCAGATGACCGTCATCTCGGTGCGCGACGACCTGATCGCCTGGTACGAGCGGCGCGGCTACCGCCGCACCGGCACGACGAGCCCGTTCCCCTACGGCGACGAGCGGTTCGGGATCCCGCAGCGCCCGGACCTGGAGTTCGAGCTGCTGGTCAAGCCGCTGGTGTGAGCACGGCCGCCGGGGGCGGTGCGCCGGTGCGGGCCGGGCCGGCGGGCACCCTGGGCCGGGGCCCCGCCCCGGGCGGACGGCTCAGGCGGTGAAGCGGGCGGTGCGCTTGATCTCCGGGTAGTCGGTGGTCGCCCCGTCCAGCTCCAGCGCGCGTACCAGCCTCAGGTGCTCCTGGGTGTTGACGACCCAGCCGTAGACCTTCAGACCGGCCTTCCTGGCGGCCGCGACGACCTCCAGGGTGAGCCGCTGGATGTCCAGCGCGAGCGCCGTCGCCCCCACGTCCGTCGCCCGCCGCGCCACGTCCGTCCCGTAGTGGCTCGCGACGAGCGTCGTCCGCACGCCCGGCACCAGGCGTGCCATCTCGGCGAGGGCGTCGTCGTGGAACGAGAGCACCTCCACCCGGGCACACAGGTCGCGCCGGACCATCACCTCCGCGAGCGCCCGGGCCGCCGCGATGTCCTTGATCTCGGCCTGCAGCGGTGCCGTGACGGCGTCCAGCACCTCCTCGAAGACCGGGACGCGCTCGCCGCCGCCGGCGTCCAGCGCGCGCAGCTCGTCCAGCGTCTTCTCGGCGATCGGCCCTTTGCCGTCCGTCGTACGGTCCACGTCCGCGTCGTGCATGACGACGAGGGCGCCGTCCTTGCTCAGGTGCAGGTCGAGTTCGATGGCGTCGAGGCCGGCGTGCTGCGCGGCGATGAAGGAGCGCAGGGTGTTCTCGGGTGCGACACCCATGACTCCACGATGACCGATGGTGAGGAAGTTCAAGGTTCACTCGCTTCCGTCGACGGCGGCTCGGCTCCCGCGTGGCGGTGGGGGTCCCCGGCTCGGAACGGCGCTGGGAGCAGGGGGAGCGTGCTCACGCGGCCAGGCTGGCAGCCTAATGGCCCTCCTGTGAGAGGGAACCGCTCCGACGTGAGTGGCCGAAGTCCGGCGTCACGCCCCTCCGGACGCCCTCGCGCCTGGCTTCCGCCCGTGCCGCCTCACCCATGCGTGGGCGTGTCCCGGACGGGGTGACACAAGGCGTGCGCGGACGGCCCGCGGGGCGGGCTGCGTTGGGCCGGTAGTGCAACCCTTTCCGCAGAAACATCCGCGAAACATTTCTCAAGCAGGAAAAACAGGCGCAGTAGGCTCAGTGAGCCGGATGATTTCCTGAAGGCCGACTTGTGGCGATGACCTTGGCCGCATACCGTGGTGCCACAAGAGGTTCTGCTGTGAAGGAGGGGTCATGACGGAAATGCTTGCGCAGTACCGTGAGGAAGAGAGGATTTCTCCGGCCATGCGCGTGGTGGAGCATCCTGCCTGGCCCCTGCTGAAGCAGGCCGTCGAGGACATCAGGGCCTGGCAGTCCAAGGACGGCTCCATCGATTTCGACGCCGAGGGCGCCCCGTCGCCCGCCACCGCCCGGGAGGCCGTCCAGCGCGTCATCTCGGCCATCGAGCGGCTGGCTCCTCTGCTGCCGCACGACGCCGCCTACCACCAGGCGCTCGTCGCCGACCTGCGGCGGTGGGTCGAGGGCGGCCTCCAGGTCCCGGACTTCCTCGACGCGCTGCTCGCCTTCCAGCCCGCCGCACGACGCGAGGACGGCCTCCAGCACCTCGCCGTCTTTCCTATGTACACGCAGAACGGCAACCCGGACCGCAACCTGGAGGCGCTCGTGTTCCGCATGGTGTGGCCCGACTGGCTCGCCGAACTGGAGCGGACCCGTTACGACAACCCTGCCTTCTGCGGGATCACCTTCGAGGACTTCACGTCCGGCTACGACACCAACTCCGCCGTGCTCTTCCCGGAGACCATCGCCGTGCGCGAGGCGCCGGAGCGCTTCGGCTGGGGCGGCATCTTCTGCGACCGCGAGGCCGCCCGTTTCCGCACCGTCATCGACGCGGCCGTGGACGTCCTCGGCCTGCGGCTGCCGGACGACATCCGCGCGATGATCCGCGACCAGGACCGCTGCCAGCAGGCCTTCGTGCTCTGGGACATGATCCACGACCGCACCCACAGCCACGGCGACCTGCCGTTCGACCCCTTCATGATCAAGCAGCGGCAGCCGTTCTGGATGTACGGCCTGGAGGAACTGCGCTGCGACCTCACCGCCTTCCGGGAGGCCTGCGCCCTGGCGGCGGACGGCGTCCCCCAGGGGCGTGACGTCCAGTACGCGATCCTCTTCGACCGGATGTTCCGCTTCCCCGTCACCGGCCAGCGGGTGCGGAACTACGACGGACTCGGCGGCCAGCTGCTCTTCGCCTACCTGCACCAGCACGACGTCGTCCGCTGGACGGACAACACCCTGAGCATCGACTGGGACCGTGCCCCCCAGGTCACCACCCGGCTGTGCGCCGAGATCGAGCAGCTCTACCGGGACGGCATCGACCGCCCCAAGCTGGTGCACTGGTTCGCGGGCTACGAGCTGGTCTCCCGCTACCTCGCCCCGCACCCCGGCTCGCGCTGGGCCAAGGGCCCCGAGGCGCTCGACCTCTCCCAGCCGCCGCGCAAGCTCGTCGACGACGTGCTCCCGGACGAGTTTCCGCTGAGCATGTTCTACGAAGCGCTTGCCAAGAAGCTCAGGAAAGTGATCGCCTCGACCAAGGGAATCACGGCGGCGGGCGTGGCGAAGGCGGCCGCGTGAGCCGCCAGGGGCCGGAGGTGAGGACGATGGACGGCAGTACCGGGGCACTCGACGGTGCGGTGATCGCGGTCGCGGGCGCGGCGGGACCCGCGGGACGGGCCACCCTGCTCAGGCTCGCGGAGGCCGGGGCCACGGTCGTGGGCGCCGACGCCGACCCCGAGCGCCTGGCGGAGGCGGTGGACGCCGCGGCGGGCGCCGCCGGCGGCGCCACCGTCACCGGGGACACCGTCGACCTGCTCGACCCCGCGGCCACCCGCCACTGGGCGGAGCGCATCGAGAAGGACTTCGGGCACGTCGACGGGCTCGTCCACCTGGTCGGCGGCTGGCGCGGCGGTGCCACCTTCGCGGACACCGATCTGGCCGACTGGGACCTACTGGAGAAGCTGCTGATCAGGACCGTGCAGCAGACCTCGCTCGCCTTCCACGCCCCGCTCTCGCGCAGCGACCGCGGCCGCTACGTCCTCGTCAGCGCGGCGGGCGCGAGCCGGCCGACCGCAGGAAACGCCGCCTACTCCGCGGCGAAGGCGGCCGCCGAGGCCTGGACGCTGGCGCTCGCCGACGACTTCCGCAAGGCGGGGGGCGAGCAGGGGCCGCGGGCGGCGGCTGCGATCCTGGTGGTGAAGGCGCTTGTGCACGACGCGATGCGTGCCGAGCGGCCGAAAGCCAAGTTCGCGGGCTTCACCGACGTCAAGGAGCTGGCCGACGCCATCGCCGGGATCTGGGAGAGGCCCGCCAGTGAAGTGAACGGAAACCGTCTGTGGCTCACCGAGAAGCCGTGAACCCTCCCAGGACCGACGCCCGCCGCCGGCACGACCCGGACATACGCGGCTTCGCCAGCGACAACTACGCCGGCGTGCACCCCGAGGTGCTCGCCGCCCTCGCGGTCGCCAACGGCGGGCACCAGGTCGCCTACGGGGAGGATGTCTACACCGACCACCTCCAGCAGGTCGTCCGCAGCCACTTCGGCGCCACCGCGGAGGCGTACCCCGTCTTCAACGGCACCGGGGCGAACGTCATCTCCCTCCAGGCCGTCACCGACCGCTGGGGCGCGGTGATCTGCGCCGAGTCCGCCCATGTGCACACCGACGAGTGCGGCGCACCCGAACACGTCGCGGGCCTCAAGCTGCTCACCGTGCCCACCCCCGACGGCAAGCTGACGCCGGAGCTGATCGACCGGCAGGCGTTCGGTTTCGAGGACGAACACCGCGCCATGCCGCAGGCCGTCTCCATCACCCAGAACACCGAGCTGGGCACCGTCTACACCCCCGCGGAGATCCGCGCCGTCTGCGACCACGCCCACCAGCTCGGCATGCTGGTGCACATGGACGGCGCGCGCCTCGCCAACGCCGCGGCCTCGCTCGACGTCCCCATGCGCGCCTTCACCAACGCCGCCGGGGTGGACATCCTCTCCTTCGGCGGCACCAAGAACGGCGCACTCTTCGGCGAGGCCGTCGTCGTCCTCAACCAGGGCGCGGTGCGGCACATGAAACACCTGCGCAAGCTGTCGATGCAGCTCGCGTCCAAGATGCGCTTCGCCTCCGTCCAACTGGAGGCGCTGCTCGCCAAGGACCTGTGGCTGCGCAACGCCCGGCACGCCAACGCCATGGCCCAGCGGCTCGCGGAGGGGGTCCGGGCGGTCGACGGCGTGGAGATCCTGTACCCCGTCCAGGCCAACGCCGTCTTCGCCCGGCTGCCGCACGACGTGAGCGAGCGCCTCCGCAAGCGGTACAGGTTCTACTTCTGGGACGAGGCCGCCGGCGACGTGCGCTGGATGTGCGCCTACGACACCACCGAGGAGGACGTCGACGGGTTCGTGGCGGCACTCAAGGAGGAGATGGCGCGCTAGGTCCTTCGTCGAACTCCCCTCGTTCGCCCGGAGCGCTGGCCGCGCGGCGTCAGGTGCGTGCAGGGCGTCGCGCGGCGGACAGGAGTTCGAGGACAGGCCCGGGCCCCTGCGGGTGCCGTTGGCCGGCCGTGCCCGTGGTTACCCCCGAGGGCCGTCGGCAAGAGGCCCCGCACAGGGGCCTCTCGGCCCTGTCCGGGGCGCCGGGAATCTTCTGCGGCCGCCGTGCGCTGCACTCGGTGTCGGCGGCAAGCGGAAGGAGAGCGGGAGTGGTCCCTCGCGGACACGACAACGATGCACAGCGACTCGGGACGGCGGAACTGGGCCGTGCGCCGGGGGAGCGCGCCACCCTCGTGCAGTTCTCCACCGCCTTCTGCCGGCCCTGCACGGCGACCCGGCGGGTGCTCGCCGACGTCGCCGCCATGGTGCCCGGCGTGGTGCACGTCGACCTGGACGCCGAGAGCCGGCTCGCCCTGGTGCGCGCCCTGGACATCCGCAGTACGCCCACCGTCCTGGTGCTGGACGCCACCGGACGCGTGGTGCGCCGCGCCACGGGCCTGCCGCGCCGTGCCGATGTGATCGCCGCCCTCGGCGAGGCCGTGCAATCCCCCGGCACCCAGTCCCCGGCAGGCGCCCGGTGAGCCGCCACGCGCCCGCCCGGGCGGACTTGACCGCACCCGGCACCGATGGTCAGCCTGAGCGCATGCCCGGAGAACTCCGCCTGTACGCGCGCGTCCACGTGGATCTCGCCCGCACCGCCAGCGCCCGCTGTCCGGCCTGCTGAGCAGCCAAGGAACCGGCCATCTCCCCGCCTCGGCAGAAGGACACCCGCATGACGGCCACGCCCGGCCTCGAAACGCCCCGGCTCCCCGCCACAGCCGCCACCGACCTGCTGCGCGCCGTCTTCCGCCGCCATGCGGCCGGCGTCGCCGTGATCACCGCCCGGGGGGAGACCCCCGTCGGCTTCACCGCCACCTCGCTGACCTCGGTCTCCGCGGAACCCCCGCTCATATCCTTCGGAATCGGTGCCACCGCGTCCTGCTGGCCGGTGATCTCCACCGCCGAGCACATAGGCGTGCACATCCTGGGCGAGCACCAGCGCGAGCTCGCCGCCACCTTCGCGCGCAGCGGGGCCGACCGGTTCGCCGCGCCCACCCGGTGGAGCCCGGGCCCCGAGGGCGTGCCCGTGCTGGCGGACGTGCCGGCCTGGCTGGTCTGCCGGATCAGCGCCCGGGTGCCCGCCGGCGACCACCACATCGTCCTGGCCGAGCCCGTCGCCGGCGACCCCACGGGCGCCGGCGGGCCCCTGCTCTACCACGAGGGCGGCTTCCGCACGCTGCGCGACTGAGTTCCCTGGCCGCCCGCCGAACCCGCACGTAACAGCAGCCCCGCGCGCCGGCGCACGGGCCTCCTCGGTTACGCAGCGTTGTGAACGTCACAGTTCAAAGCGCTTGCTCAGGGGGAATCACCTTGGGTGTACTGGCGAGTAATATTGCGCTCGTAAGCGCGGTCGCCCCGACCGGGATCTGCCGCTTCAGGCGCTTATGCTGCCTGCAGAAGGCAGCCGAAGGATTGACGACGCAGTAGGAGAGCCGGCGTGAGCTTGAGGATCGTTGTCTGTGTGAAGTACGTGCCCGATGCCACCGGCGACCGGCACTTCGCCGAGGACCTGACCGTCGACCGTGACGACGTCGACGGACTGCTGTCGGAGCTGGACGAGTACGCGGTGGAGCAGGCGCTCCAGATCGCCGAGGAGGCGGACGACGCGGAGATCACCGTGCTCACCGTCGGCGGCGAGGACGCCAAGGACGCGCTGCGCAAGGCGCTCTCCATGGGCGCCGACAAGGCCGTCCACGTGGAGGACGACGACCTGCACGGCACCGATGTCATGGGCACCTCCCTGGTGCTCGCCAAGGCCATCGAGCGCACCGGCTACGACCTGGTGATCTGCGGCATGGCCTCCACGGACGGCACCATGGGCGTGCTCCCCGCGATCCTCGCCGAGCGCCTGGGCGTGCCGCAGGTCACCCTCCTGTCGGAGGTCTCCGTCGAGGACGGCACCGTGAAGGGCCGCAGGGACGGTGACGCCGCCTCCGAGCAGCTCGAGGCGTCCCTGCCCGCGGTCGTGTCGGTGACGGACCAGTCGGGTGAGGCCCGCTACCCGTCCTTCAAGGGCATCATGGCCGCCAAGAAGAAGCCGGTCGAGGCGCTCGACCTGGACGACCTGGAGATCGACGCCGACGACGTCGGCCTCAAGGGCGCCTGGACGCAGGTCGACTCCGCCACGGAGCGCCCGGCCCGCACCGCCGGCACGATCGTCAAGGACGAGGGCGAGGGCGGCAAGCAGCTGGCCGCCTACCTTGCGGAGCAGAAGTTCATCTAGCCGCAGCCCGGCCGCGCGGAGGTCCGTCCGAGCGCGGCCCGGCCGTCGCGCCGCTGCACCCTCACCCGCCCGAGCCACTTCGTACTCGCAGGAGAGCAATCCCATGGCTGAAGTTCTCGTCTACGTCGACCACGTGGACGGCGCCGTCCGCAAGCCCACCCTGGAACTGCTGACCCTGGCCCGCCGGATCGGCGAGCCGGTCGCCGTCGCCCTCGGCCCCGGCGCCGGGGACACCGCCGCCGCGCTCGCCGAGCACGGCGCGGCGCGGGTCCTCACCGCCGAAGCCCCTCAGTTCGCCGACTACCTCGTCGTGCCCAAGGTGGACGCCCTGCAGGCCGCCCACGAGGCTGTCTCTCCGGCCGCCGTCCTGGTGCCGTCCTCGGCCGAGGGCAAGGAGATCGCCGCGCGCCTCGCGGTGCGCATCGGCTCCGGCATCATCACCGACGCCGTCGACCTGGAGCCCGGCGACGACGGCCCGGTGGCCACCCAGTCCGTCTTCGCGGCGGCGTTCACCACCAAGTCCCGTATCACCAAGGGCACCCCCGTCATCACCGTCAAGCCCAACTCCGCCCCGGTCGAGCCGGCGCCCGCCGCAGGCACCGTCGAGCCGCTGGACGTCACCTTCGGCGCGCTGGCCACCGGCACCAAGGTCGTCGCACGCACCCCGCGCGAGTCCACCGGTCGCCCGGAGCTGACCGAGGCCGCGATCGTGGTCTCCGGCGGCCGCGGTGTGAACGGCGCGGAGAACTTCGCGGTCATCGAGGCGCTGGCCGACTCCCTGGGCGCCGCCGTGGGGGCCTCGCGCGCCGCGGTCGACGCCGGCTGGTACCCGCACTCCCACCAGGTCGGCCAGACCGGTAAGACCGTCTCGCCGCAGCTCTACATCGCCTCCGGAATCTCCGGCGCCATCCAGCACCGGGCGGGCATGCAGACCTCGAAGACCATCGTGGCGATCAACAAGGACGCCGAGGCCCCGATCTTCGACCTGGTGGACTACGGCGTGGTCGGCGACCTCTTCCAGGTCGTCCCCCAGCTCACCGAGGAGGTCACCGCCCGCAAGGGCTGACGTCCTCCAGGGGCTGTCCGAAGAGACCGGGACGTCCGAAGGGATCGGGACGCCGAAGGAATCGGGACGCCGAAGGGACCGGGACCTCGAAGGCGTCCGAAGGCGACCACGGAGACGCCCGGGGGACCCCGGGGGCCCGGGGAACGCTCGGGGAGCCGTCCGGGCGCGCCGGGAGGCGATCGACGGGCCGGGGCCGCGCGGTGACCACCACCGCGCGGCCCCGGCCTGAGCCGTGCCGCCCTGGCCGTGCCGCCCCGGCCGCTCCGGAGCGGTCCGGACCGCCCCGGTCCGCGCCGTCATTGACGCCGCCCACGGCTGCGGTTACGTTCTTCAACGGACTGTTGATTCCGGCACGCGGATCGTCGTCCAGCGGCATCGGAGGCAGGCCATGGCCCCGCAGGGGAGCGTCCCGCAGAAGAGCGCCTCTCAGGAGTACCTCCCCCAGGAGCATGTCCCTCAGGAGAACGTGACGACCTCTCTCCCCGCCGGCCTCGGCGAGGACATCGACGCCCTCCTCGCCCCCGTCGACGCGGACTTGGCGCGCCGTTACCCCGGCGACCCGGGCACCCGCCAGCCCGTCCACACCGTCTACGTCCCCGCCGACTCCCTCACCGCCACCACCCTCGGCTCCTGGGGCGAGCAGGCCCTGCGGGCACTCGACGAGCACGCCCCCGACGCCGCCTCCTTCGCCGCCGTCCTCGGCCTCGCCGACGAACTCGCCGGGCCCGTCCACGACCGAGTGCGGGCCAAGCTGGCACGTGAGCCCGTGGAGGACCTCCGTATCGACTTCGAGGACGGCTACGGCATCCGCCCGGACGCCGAGGAGGACGCGGCGGCAGCCCGCGCCGCCCGGCTGACGGCCGAGGCGTACGCCGACGGCACCGCCGCCCCGTGGACCGGCATCAGGCCCAAGGGTATGGAGGCCGCCGTGCGCGACCGCGGCATCCGCACCCTCGACATCTTCCTCACCGGCCTGATGGCCGCCGGCGGTCTGCCCGCAGGACTGGTGCTCACCCTGCCGAAGGTGAGCCACACCGGGCAGGTCGCCGCCTTCGCCCGGGTACTGGACGCCTTCGAGGAGGCCCACGGCCTGCCCGCCGGGCGGATCGGCTTCGAGATACAGATCGAGACCAGCCAGGCCATCCTCGCCGCCGACGGAACGGCCACCGTCGCCCGGATGATCGAGGCCGCGCGGGGTCGCGCCACCGGACTGCACTACGGCACCTTCGACTACAGCGCCGCCCTCGGTGTCAGCGCCGCCCACCAGGCCGGTGATCACCCCGTCGCCGACCACGCCAAGGCCGTGATGCAGGTCGCCGCCGCGGGCACCGGCGTACGCCTCAGCGACGGCTCCACCAACGTGCTGCCTGTCGGGCCCACCGCGCGCGTGCACGACGCCTGGCGGCTGCACTACCGCCTCACCCGCCGCGCCCTGGCCCGCGCCTACTACCAGGGCTGGGACATGCACCCCGGCCACCTGCCCACCCGGTACGCCGCCGTGTTCGCCTTCTACCGCGAGGGCCTCGCACCGGCCGCCGCCCGCCTGGTCGCCTACACCCGGCGCACGAGCGGCGGTGTGCTGGACGAACCCGCCACCGCCCGCGCGCTCGCCGGCCACCTCCTGCGCGGCCTGGACTGCGGCGCCCTGGACATCGCCGAGGTCGCCCGCCACACCGGCCTCACCCGCGCCGACCTGGAGGCGCACACCGCGCCACGGGCCCGCCCGGCCTGACCCGCCGGCAGCTCCGGGGCCGCCGGCATTTCCCAGGACCCGGCAGCTCCCGGGAGTACCCCCGGGGGACCGGCGGCTGCGGTCCTGTCAGTGGTGCCGCGTAGGCTGTTGCCCCGTTGACGCGTGACAGGGACGGTGCGGGAGTTTCTTCGGGGGAGTACGGGCGGACGGACGGCACCGGGCGGCTGCTCGCCGGCCGGTACCGGGTGGCCGGGCAGCTCGGCCGTGGCGGCATGGGCGTGGTCTGGCGCGCCGTGGACTAGGTCCTGGGCCGCGAGGTCGCCGTCAAGGAGTTGCGGACGTACACCGACGCCGCGCCCGGTGAGCTCTCCGATCTCACGGTGCGGATGCAGCGCGAGGCCCGCGCCCTGGCCGGGTGCGCCACCCCGGAGTCGTCGCCGTGCACGACATCGCTGACGCCGACGGCCGCCCGCTCATCGTGATGGAGCTGATCGACGGCCCCTCGCTCGACGACGCACTGCGTGAGCGCGGCACTCTCGCCCCGGGCGAGGCGGCCGCCGTGGGCGCCGAGGTGCTGGACGCGCCAGGACGGACGACGACAGCGGCAACACGAACGTCTTCGTCGGCGACGTGTACCTCCAGGGCGGCGACAACGACCAGCCGATACCAGGACTGCCCACCTGCTGACGGCTCCGACACGCCTTCAGCCCTGGCTCCGACGCGCGTTCGGCCCGCGGCCGGGCACGCCCCGATCAGCCGGGGCCGAGGCGCGTCCGAAGAGGGCGCGGAGAACTGCGCGCGCGACACCACCGGCGGGTGGGTGGCAGACGGGAGAAAACCCACCGGCCGGTGGAAACCGACTGGTCGGCGGAAATCAACCGGTCGGTGGAAAACCCAGCGGCCGGTGGCCGCCGACGGCAGAAGCAGCCGCCTTCGGCCGGTGGAGATCCTCCGGTCTCGTCGTGGCTGATCGCGCAGTTCCCCGCGCCGCTCTCGCGGCACACACCCGCCGAAGGCCGGCGGGTCGGGCAGAGTCAGAACGCCGGCGGAATCTCCCCGGAGCCCCGCGTGATGAGCCGGGTCGGCAACTCGATGCGCTCCGGCGCCAGGGACACCCCGTCAAGCCGGCTGAACAGCCGCTCCGCCGCGGTGCGGCCCAACTGGGCGGAGTCCTGGGCGACCACGGTGACACCGGGCTGAAGCAGGTCGGCGAGCTCGAAGTCGTCGAAGCCCACGAGGGCGACCCGGCGGCCCCGTTCGGCCAGCGCGGACAGCACACGCACCACGGTCACGGTGACGCGGTTGTTCCCGGCGAAGACCGCGGTGACCGCGTCGGGCCCGGTGAGCATCTCCTCCGCGGCCCGCCGGACCCGCTCGGGGTCGGTGACCCCCAGCGACATCCAGGAGTCGTCGATGGCGATGCCCGCGTCCTCCATCGCGGCCCGGTAGCCGCGCAGCCGCTCCGCGGCGGTGTGGATCCGGGGCTGGTCGCCGATGAAGCCGATCCTGCGGTGCCCCTGGGCGACCAGGTGGGCGACACCATCCCGGGCGCCGCCGAAGCTGTCGGACAGCACGACGTCCGCGTCGATCCGCCCCGCGGGCCGGTCGACGAAGACGGTCGCGACGCCCGCCCGCATCTCCGGCTCCAGATAGCGGTGGTCGTCACCGGCCGGGATGACGAGCAGCCCGTCCACTCGCCGGGCGCACAACGCCAGCGCCAGCTCCTGCTCGCGCTCCGGCTCCTCGGCGCTCGATCCGTTGATCAGCAGGGCGCCATGTGCCCGTGCCACCTCCTCCACGGCCCGGCTGAGCGGCCCGTAGAAGGGGTCGGCCAGGTCCTCCAGGACCAGGCCGATGCTGGCGGTCCGCCCCTTGCGGAGGACGCGCGCGGAGTCGTTGCGCCGGAAGTTCAGCGCCTCGATGGCCTCCTGGACCCGGCGCTCGGTGTCCGCCGTCACACCCGGCTCGCCGTTGACCACCCGGGAGACCGTCTTCAGGCCGACCCCGGCGCGTGCGGCTACGTCCTTCATCGTCGGACGGTTGCCGTAGCGGGTCTCGGCTCTGCGGGTGGTCTCGGCCACGGTGATCTGTCCTGTCGTTCATGAATGTATGAGGATGTGGCGTCGAGCATACGGCCTGGACAACGTTGTCAGATGCAGGAGAGACTGGTTCGACCCAATCTCCGGCCTGCCCTTTCACCTGGAGACCTCACCTGATGCACACGGACCTCGTCGCCGCGCTGGACATCGGCGGCACCAAGATCGCTGGAGCCTTGGTGGACGGCGGCGGTCGGATACTGCTGCGCGCCCAGCGCCCCACGCCCGCCAGGGAGAATGGCGATACCGTCATGGGTGCCGTCGAGGAGGTGCTGGGCGACCTGACCGGCTCGCCGTTGTGGCCCAGAGCCGGCTCGCTCGGCATCGGCAGCGCGGGTCCGGTGGACGCCACCACCGGCACCGTGAGCCCGGTGAACGTGCCGGGCTGGCGGAACTTCCCCCTGGTGGAGCGGGTACGCGCGGTCACCGGCGGGCTGCCCGTGGAACTGATCGGCGACGGGGTCGCGATCACCGCGGCGGAGCACTGGCAGGGCGCGGCCCGCGGCCACGACAACGCCCTGTGCATGGTGGTCTCCACCGGCGTGGGCGGCGGCCTGGTGCTGGGCGGCCGGCTGCACCCGGGCCCGACGGGGAACGCCGGCCACATCGGTCACATCAGCGTCGACCTGGACGGTGACCCGTGCCCGTGCGGGGCGCGCGGGTGCGTGGAGCGCATCGCGAGCGGCCCGAACATCGCCCGGCGCGCCCTGGCGGGCGGCTGGCGGCCCGGCTCGGACGGCGATGCCTCGGCGGCCGCGGTGGCCGAGGCCGCACGCGCCGGTGATCCGCCCGCGGTGGCGTCGTTCGAGCGGGCCGCGCAGGCGCTGGCCGCCGGGATCGCCGCGACGGCCACCCTGGTCGAGATCGACATCGCGGTGATCGGCGGGGGCGTCGCCGGCGCCGGTGAGGTGCTGTTCACACCGCTGCGCCGGGCCCTGCGCGACTACGCCACGCTCTCCTTCGTACAGCGCCTGACGGTGACACCCGCGCAGATGGGGACGGACGCCGGGCTGGTGGGCGCGGCCGCGGCCGCGCTGCACGCCGCGCCGGACGCGGCCACGGCGCACGTCGGCGGCTGACGGCCGGCGGCACCGTAGGGGGAAAGCGTTTACTCCCGAGCCCGGTCAAAACTCTTGACGCGCTGATCGCTTGGCAGTGAGATCCAGATCTCGTGTTCGACAGGATGAGCGACCCCGAGGAGGGGACATGGCGCAGTCATCGTTCCGGGATCCAGGCAACGGGCGGAGTGCGGTAGGGCGCGGGACACCTCCGGTGTCCAGACGGGTCCTGCTGCGTAGCACGGCGGCAGCGGCGGGCGCCGTCACGCTGCCCGGCCTGCTGGCCGCCTGCGGAAAGGGCCCGGGGGGCGGCAACACCGTCACGATGGGCTCGAACGCGTCCGACGCGGTGCCCAAGAAGGCATTCGCCGACGCCTTCCACGCCTATGAGAAGAAGTCGGGGAAGACGGTCAAGGTCAACACCCAGAACCACGAGGACTTCCAGGAGAACATCAACCGCTATCTGCAGGGCAGGCCGGACGACGCCTTCATGTGGTTCGCCGGGTACCGCATGCAGTATTTCGCCCAGAAGGGCCTGCTGGTCGACATCAGCGATGTGTGGCGGGACCTCAAGGGATTCTCGCCGGCCATCAAGGCGCAGTCGTCCAGGGACGGCAAGCAGTACTTCGTGCCTTATTACTACTATCCGTGGGCCGTCTTCCACCGTAAGAGCCTGTTCAAGCAGCGTGGTTATGAGCAGCCGAAGACCTGGGACGACTTCATAGCCCTGGCCAGGCGGATGCACAAGGACAAGCTGCCCGTCGCCTTCAGCGACAAGGACGGCTGGCCGGCGATGGGCACCTTCGACTACATCAATCTCCGGGCCAACGGATACGACTTCCACAAGTCCCTGATGGCCGGCACGGAGTCGTGGACCGATCCGAAAGTCAAGCACGTCTTCGACCTCTGGCGCGAACTGCTGCCGTACTGCCAGCCGGCCGCGAACGGCAGGACCTGGCAGGAGGCTGCCCAGGGGCTGCAGAAGCGGACCTGCGGCATGGCCGTCTTCGGCATGCCCCACCCCGGCCAGCAGTTCCCCGTGAACGAGCGTGACGACATCGACTTCTTCGCCTTCCCGGAGATCGACCCCGCCTACGGCCAGGACGCCGTGGAGGCGCCGATCGACGGCTTCCTGATCGCCAGGAAGTCGAAGAACGTGGCGGCCGCCAAGGACCTGCTGCGCTTCCTCGGCACCCCCGGGGCCGAGGACATCTACCTGGCCGGCGACCCCAACAACATCGCGGTCAACGACGGGGCCGACACATCCAAGTACAGCGCCCTGCAGAAGAAATCCGTCGAGCTGGTCTCGAACGCCAAGCAGATATCGCAGTTCATGGACCGCGACACCCGCCCCGACTTCGCCAGCACGGTGATGATCAAGGCAATTCAGGACTTCATCGGCAATCCGAAGGATGTCGACGGCCTGGTCAACGGCATCGAGCGGCAGAAGAAGACCATCTTTTCCCAGCCCGTCGGATGACCGGGGAGACGGCCGGCGCCCGGCGGGCAGCCGACAGGGAGGAACCGACGACGTGCCGCTGAAAACCGCGCGGCGTCCCACACGCAGATCGCGGCGTTTCACGCGCCGCGATCTCGCGGTGCTCGGCGCGCTGCTTGGCATATCCGTGCTGCTCGATCTCGCCATTGTGTGGGGCCCGACCCTGGCCTCCGTGGGACTGTCGTTCACGGCCTGGGACGGCATCGGCGACATCCACTGGGTCGGCGGGCAGAACTATGACAACCTCATCCACAACTATCCGTCCTTCTGGCCCGCCGTCCGGCACAACCTGCTGTGGCTGGGATTTCTCGGTCTCGTCGCCACGCCCTTCGGCCTCTTCCTGGCCGTCCTCATCGACCGTGGCGTCCGCTTCAGCCGTTTCTACCAGTCCGTCATCTATATGCCGGTGGTGCTCTCACTCGCCGTCGTCGGCTTTATCGCGCAGCTGATCCTCGGCACCGACCAGGGCGCGCTGAACACCATGCTCGGCAACCCCCAGGACCCGATCGACTGGCTCGGTGACCCGCACCTCAATATCTGGATGATCCTGCTGGCCGCGGGCTGGCGGCACGTCGGCTATGTGATGATCCTCTACCTGGCCGGTCTGAAGGCGGTTGATCCCGCGCTGGCGGAGGCGGCGGCGATCGACGGCGCCAGTGCACGCCAGACCTTTTTCCGCGTCACCTTTCCCACCCTGCGCCCCGTCAACGTCATCGTCGGCGTCATCACCGTCATCGAGGCGTTGCGCGCCTTCGACATCGTCTACGCGGTCAACAAGGGCCGCAACGGCCTCGAGCTGCTCTCCGTGCTCATCACGGACAACATCATCGGCGAGGCCAGCCGAATCGGTTTCGGCTCGGCCATCGCGGTCGTCCTGCTCGCCGTCTCCCTCGGCTTCGTGGTGACGTTCCTGGTCCAAGAGCTGAAAGGAGCCCGGGAGAGATGACGACCCCGCTCGGCACCACCGTCCCGGCGCCGCTCCGCCCGGCCGCCCGGGGCTCCGGCCGGCGCCCGGCGCGCCGCGGCCGCTGGGGCGTGCACATCTTCCTGCTCGCCGTCTCGCTCGCTTTTCTCGCGCCGCTGCTGCTCGCCGTCTACGCGTCGCTGCGGCCGTACGACGAGACGGCGAAGTACGGCTATTTCTCGCTGCCCAGGCATCTCTCCTTCACGTACTACCAGCGGGCCTTCACCGAGTCCGGCATGGGGAGGTACTTCGTCAACACGCTGATCATCGCCGTGCCCGCGGTGCTGATCACGCTCTTCCTGGCGGCCTTCGTCGGCTATGCCCTCTCCCGGCTGCGGATTCGCGGAAGCGTCCTGCTGCTGATGCTCTTCACGGCGGGCAACCTGCTGCCCCAGCAGGTGATCGTCACCCCCCTGTACGTGCTCTTCAACCGGATTCCGCTGCCCTGGTGGATGTCGGATTCGATGACCCTGTACGACTCGTACTGGGCCGTCATCCTGGTGCACATCGGATTCCAGCTGGGATTCTGCGTCTTTGTGCTGGCGAGCTATATGCGCACGCTCCCACAGGAGATCACCGAGGCGGCGATCGTGGACGGCGCCGGGGTGTGGACCCAGTTCTGGCGCATCACCCTCCCGCTGTGCCGCCCCGCGCTCGCCGCGCTCGGCACGCTGGAATTCACCTGGGTCTACAACGACTTCCTCTGGGCCCTGATCTTCATCTCGGACCCCGACAAACTCCCCGTCACCTCGTCGCTGAACAATCTCCGCGGGCAGTTCTTCACCGATTACAACCTGCTGGCCGCCGGCTCCGTCCTGGTGGCCCTGCCCACCATCGTCGTCTTCCTGCTGCTGCAGAAGCACTTCATCGCGGGGCTGACGCTGGGGTCGGGTAAGGGGTGAGGCCTGAGCTGGGAAAACGTGCCACTCATGGCGTGGCAGCGTCGGCCTCTGTCGGCTCTGCCACGCCCTCCGCGAGTCGCGAAGAGGGGATCACGACAGTGCCCGACGCGCCCTCGGTCGACTGTTTCTCGGAGCCCTGGCGAGCGTCTGGGGAGATCTTTTTCTGGCTCGTCTGCATGAGGGAGAACCAGGTGTCCATCGCCTCGCGCCCACGCCCGTCGGCGGCCGGCATGAAGTGTGCGTAGATGCGCAACGTCGTCGAGGCGTCCTTGTGTCCCAGCCACTTCGGGACTGCCACGGGGTTCTCCCGCGCATCCGGTTGTACTGAGGCGTAGGTGTGCCGCCGGAGCGCTCGCGCCGGTACTTCGGCGGCCCGAAGACAAGCTTGCCCGCGACCCGCTTCACCTGCCTTCGCACATGCAGAAACCCGGATCTCGAAGTCCAAGTCGGTATCGACATCGATGCCCAGAGCTTCACCCTGACGCAGCCCGGCGCCGACCCCGATGTCCAGCAGGATCTGGTAGCGCGGGTGCTGAGCGGCGCGCACCGCGGCAAGCTGGTCGGCCTCCCACGCGCGGGCCTTTCCCTCGGGCCGGGCTGGGGGCTTGACCGTCTTCGCCTTGCAAGGGTCGCGTGCGATCCGTTCGTCGTCGATCGCGCACTCAAGGATGGTGGACAGGTAGCCCCAAGCGGCGAACGCGGTTCCGCCGCCGATAGCGGATTCAAGCTCCTTCACTCTCGTGCTGCGCCTTGGCGAGCCATGCGTTCGCGCCCTCGGGCCCGATGAGCCGATCGAAGGATCGGTCGCGCACGCCTGGGATGCCGGCGACCCGGTACCGCTTGCCCATGCCGTGGCGCGGTCTTTCGGCGCTCTCCGGTCTTCGGGTCAGGACGCGTCGTACCAGCGGTCCTCGATGTATCCGGGCACGGAAGCCTCCCTCCGGATCGGCGGACGAGTCAGGGGTGATGATCTCGTCCGTCCAGCGTGGAACCACCCGCCACCGCTCAGAAACTTGGCGATGGCGGGGGTGAGCGCACGCACGCTCTGTTGGATGCCGGCCTGCCCGTCGAGCCGGACTGTGACGCTGCCGCGTCTTTCTCTTGTCGTCCAGGTCCGAAGGTTCCGCCATTGTTGGTGACCGATGTCCAAAGGGCCGTGCTGGAGGGCTGGGTGCGTCGCCGCACGACGGCCCAGGCGCTTGCCCAGCGGTCACGGATCACGCTGGAGGATGATGAGGATTCTCGAAAACGGCCAGGGATGCTTCCTCCCCAGGCGGTGCACCGTTCAAGAAGTGACAGATCGGGCGAGAGCGGAGCGCGGTGGGCACATGTGTTGTGCCCACGGCTGTCATCGGGCGGTGGTCCGCTCTGCCTCTTGGCCTCAGGCTCAGCTGCAGCAGCCTGAGCTGACCGCCGGAGAAGTCGCGCCGCCGAGGTCGTCGTCGCGACCGGCTGCGATCCGTGCCCATTGCGCGGTCGGCCGTCCATCCCTGCGGAACTGCTCGCCGCGGGTCTCGTACGGCTGCGGCCAGCCCGCCGGGCTGTCCTCCCAGGTCTCCTGCCGCCCGTAGACGGTCATGTCGAGGATGCCGTACGAGGACGCCATAGGCTCCACGCCGCGGCCGGTGGTCCAGTACGTCTCGTAGACGCGGTCCTGGTCACGCAGGTAGCACGCTTTCATACCGAAGTTACGGCCGGCGACGAGCCGTTCATGGGACTCGGCGGGCACGGAGTACCAGGGCATCTCCCAGCCCATGAAGCGGCGGTAGCGGTCGGACTCCGGGTAGGAGCCCTGGCAGAAGACGGCGAAGGTGACGTCACGCTGGTGCAGATAGGACAGTTCGCGGACGTGGCCGGTGAAGAAGGTGCAGCCCTCGCACTGGTCGGCTGCGGCGTGGCCGTCATGCCACATGTGATACGACACGAATAGCTGGGTGCGGCTCTCGAAGACGTCGATCAGGGGTACTTCGCCGTCGCCGCCCACGAGCGGGGTCGAGGGGTCCACCTCGGTCATGGGCAGCCGCCGCCGTGCGGCGGCGATCGCATCGCCCTCCCGGGTGTGCGCCTTCTCCCGGGCGCGCACGGTGTCGATGGCGGCCAGCCACTCCGGGCGAGAAACGACGGACGGCTTGTTCGCAGTAGTCATGCCGTACGGACTCCGTGGCCCGCAGAAAATCATCGGCAAGGACCGAGACGGGCAGGCCGGCCACGAACCGCCTGCAGCCGTCGCAACGCCGGACGAGATCATCGCGAAGCGATCGACCACTGTCACATGGGGAGATCCATCGAGCAGCTCAGACCAAGGGGTGAGGCCGGCCCCGACGGGCGGCTCCCACAAGCGGGGGCCTGTCGTGCGTGCCGTGGTGCCGGGCCCGTCCGGCACCACGGCACGCAGCCGATCCCCTCAGGGCAGCAGCGACTTCGGGATGTAGGCGGCGACCAGTTTGTTGCCGTCGACCGCTTCGGCGATGACGAAGTCGACGGCGAGGCTGCACAGCGCATAGGCGTCCGCGTCACTGAGCGAGCCGTGCGTGGCCTCGCGCACACAGCGGACGGCCTCGGTCGCGGCGACCTGGAGGGCGATGTCCAGGTCGGCGTCGATGCCCATCGCCACGGTGTGGCCGGGCAGGTCGGCCCGTGGGTAGGTGAGCTGCCCGCCCTTGCGCACCGTGAACTTCGCGGTGAACGACATCGAGTGCTCGACGGCGGTCTGGTCGATCTCGCCGTGTCCTTGGGCGCCGTGTGTGTCGCCGATGTAGAACTGCGCACCGGGCTGGAACACCGGAAGGTACAGCGTGGCACCCGCCGTCAGGTCCTTGAGGTCGAGGTTGCCGCCCCACCGGTCCGGCGGGTTCGCCGAGACGAAGCCCGCCTCGGTGGGCGGCGCCACACCGGTGATCCCCGCGAAGGGGCGGAAGGGTATGCGGATGCCGGGTGCGAACTGGTAGTAGCGCTTGCGCCTGTCGAGGGTGAGCAGCCGGGCCGAGGGCTCGGTGAGCAGTTGGGGGAGCACACCGCTGCCCGGTCCGGTGCTGTTCACGCCGTAGGGGACGCGGGGTGCGACGTCGAGGATCTTGATCTCCAGCACATCGCCCGGTTCGGCGCCGTCGACGTGGAGCGGGCCGGTCAGGACGTGTCCGCTGGAACCGGGCGTCCTCGGAATGGTGGCGATGTCGGCGAGCTCCGGCAGCACCTGGTCGGCCGGCACGCCGAGTGCCTCGAAGTAGGCGACGGGGCCGTCCTTCGCGGACACCCCGGACTGGTTCACCGCGTCGATCTTCACCACGGTGCCGGACGGGACGGTGAGCACGGACGGGCGGCTCGTGGGGAACCAGCCCCAGAGCGCGTTCTCCTTGCTGGTTCTGAGCAGCACGTCGTACTTCTTGCGTCCCTTGGTGCTCCGGGCGGCCGCACCGGCCGTGCCCGGGAGCGCCACGCCGAGCGCCGTGCCGAGGGCCACCGAGGTCCCGGCCGCCTGGAGCACGCGCCGCCGGCTGAGCCTGATGCGCGCGAGGTCGTTGGAGTTCCGCCGGCCCTTGAGGATGGGATGGTGCACACGTACCTCCATGCCAGAGGATCGGTAACGGGACGGGACGATGGTCCGCCGGAGTTTCCGATGCCGGGGCCGGGACATGTCCAAGGTGTTGATCCCGTGCCCCGCCACTACGCCCCGCCTTCCCTTTTCCCTCACGCGGGCGCGGGCACACCGGGGGACGTGTCCGGGGGATCGCGGCCGGGGCGGCAGGCTCGAACGGCCGGGCTCCGCCGGAGTATCCGGCGGAGCCGGAGAGCGGGTCCTAAGCGGCCCGCACCACGTTCGCGCGCACGGCTGCCGCCCATTCCTGGAGCAGTTCCTGATACTCGGCCCGCTGCTCGTCGCTCAGTCGGCCGCCCGAGCGCAGGAGCAGATCGCGAATCTGCTGGTTCAGCTCTCCGGCGGACAGCCGGGTGTCGGGCGTGTCGGTCATGCGTTCAGCCTATGCGGGAGCACTGACAAGCGCCGCCGAAAAACACGCCGTTTGCGGGTGGGGTATGTCACTCGGGGATCACGCCACACTGCCGCGCATAGATGCCGGTCTCGGGCGCGTCGCCGTGTCGGCTTCCGGTGTCGAGACAGCCGTCGAACGCGAAGAGCGGATTGGTGTGCTTCTCCCAGTCCGCGCCGTCGATCACCGACTGGCCGACGAAGGACGACGGTCCCCGGACGGCCGGGTCGGTGTCCACCCCGAGCCCCGGACCCACGTCCACCCCGGTCCCGGCCCCACGTCCCCGGCCAGCGCCCGATGTGCGCGCCGACCGCGAGCCGCCCGACGGGCCCGCCACGAGGACGCTGGGCACCCGTGTCCGACGGGCTCGTCCCGAGGGCGCCGGGCATCCGAGCCGTCGTTCTATGCTCGGGGTGGTCGCTGGGCGGGATGAGGCGCGGCGCTGACGTCTCGGGGGCGGTGGGCCCGCCGGGCAGGCATCGGAAGGGTTGAAGCGGCGGGATGGCCAGTGGCACCGAGGCGGCGGGTCCGAAGAGGAAGCGGGCGACCATCTGGGAGGTCGCCAGGCGGGCCGGGGTGTCCCACCAGACCGTGTCACGGTATCTGAAGAACAACGGCGGCCTGAAGCCCACCACCCGGGAGAAGATCGACAAGGCCGTGGCGGAGCTCAACTACCGCCCGAATCTCATCGCCCGGTCGATGCGGACGCAGCGGTCCAACCGGATCGCGGTCATCCTGCCCGAGCTGACGAGCTTCGTTCCGATCCCGCTGCTGCGCGGTGCCTCGGCCGCGGCGCACGAGGCCGGTTACACGACCGACGTCGTCGGCCTGGAGGGCGGCGAGGCCCGGCGCGCCGAGGGTGTGCTGTCGCTGCTCGACTCCGAGCAGGCCGACGGCGTCCTGTCGTTCGCGCCGCTGGGCGAGGTCGCGGAGAGCCAGAACGGCGAGCCCCGGCCCATCGTCGTCTTCGGTGAGTACGACGACAACATGCACTCGCGGGGCGCGCTCGCGGACGGCAGTCCCGCCGAGGCCATCGTGCGCCATCTCGCGGACCTGGGCCACCGGCGGTTCCTGCACGTGGCCGGCTCGCAGGACTGGGCCTCGGCGCGCAACCGGCGGGCCGTGTACGCGGCGACGGTGGAGAGGCTCGGCCTGGAGTCGTACGGCATCGTCGACGGGGACTGGTCGGTGCGCTCCGGCTACGAGGCGGCCCGGGACCTGCCCGCGGACTCGGGTGTGACGGCGGTGCTGGCGGCCAACGACTACGTGGCCATGGGGGTCATCCGCGGCTTCCAGGACCGGGGCGTCGGCGTGCCGGAGGACGTGAGCGTGTTCGGCTGGGACGACGAGCAGTTCACCCAGTACTTCCGGCCGACGATGTCGACGGTGAAGCTCGATCGGGAGACCCTGGGCCGTCAGGCGATGCTGGCCCTGCTCGCGCGGATCAGGAACGATCCGGATCCAGGGATTAACTTCTGCGATTTCTTCGAACTGATACCGCGTGGTTCCAGCGGGGT
Organism: Streptomyces sp. DSM 116793; assembly: GCF_057320905.1. Taxonomy (NCBI): domain Bacteria; kingdom Bacillati; phylum Actinomycetota; class Actinomycetes; order Kitasatosporales; family Streptomycetaceae; genus Streptomyces; species Streptomyces sp. DSM 116793. Next base: position 8,814,077 of record NZ_CM170494.1, read on the forward strand.
CGCACCCTGCTAGGCGGGTAGGCCGCCCCCTCTCAGCGGGAGCTGGAGTCACTTCTGAGGGGGTAGCAGGAGTCACTCCCGCGCCCGTCTCCCTTGCCTCTGTTTGCAGTTGATGGTTGCCAGAGGGAAAGGTGATCGATCACCTCCGTGAGTCTTGACGCAAAAGGTGATCGATCACTACGTTCAGGTTGCCGCCGCGTCACGTCGGTGAGCACCCCATTTCTCCCGCTGATCCCATCCCCCTGGCCGCATGCCCGCGAGCCGGCGCTCTGGTGGCACGTCGACGTGCCGGAGAAGGAAAGACATGATCCGACGACGTGTTGGACCGGGTAGATGTGTCCGTGCCCTGACAGGAGTCACCGTCTCCGCCCTGGCGGCCGCCTCGCTGGCCGGGTGCGGCGCCGACAAAGGCTCCTCCTCATCGGGGCCGGTGACGCCCGAGAAGCCGTCGAAGCCGATCGCCCTGACCGTCCTGGACGGCGGCGGTGACCTCACCGGCGGTGGAAAGGCGGCCATCGACGCCTTTGTGAAGGCCAACCCCGACCTGGTCTCGAAGGTCAGCTACCAGACCGCCGCCGCGCCCGACGTCGCAGGCAAGGTCAAGGCCCAGCAGAACGGCGGCTCCGTCGACACCTCGCTGCTCCTCGGGGGTCCCGACGTGCTGGGCGCGGCCGAGCGGCAGAACCTGCTCATGAAGCAGCTCCCGGCGCACGCGAGGTCGCTTCCCGAGCTGCCGAAGATGCGGGACACGCCAAGGGCCGACTTCCAGAAGTCGTCCGACGGCTACGGCGTACTGATCAACTACGACCCGAACGGGCCCTTCATCGACTACACCCCGGCCAAGGTCAAGGCCTCCGCGGCACCGAACACCTCGCAGCGCCTGCTCGCCTGGGCGAAGCGGCACAGGGGCGAGTTCAGCTACGCCCAGCCCGCGGGCTCGGGATCCGGCCGGGCGTTCATCCAGGCCCTGCCCTACATGCTGGGCGACTCCGACCCCATCGACCCGGTGAAGGGCTGGAACAAGACCTGGGCGTATCTGCGGGAGCTCGGCCGGTACATCACCAGCTACCCGGCCAGCTCCACACTGCTCGCCCAGCAGTTCGGCGCCGGCCAGCTCGACGTGATCCCGACGATCGTCGCCCACGACATCTCCAACCGCAGGACCGGCACGTGGCCCGCGCGCACCGGCATCACCCTCTTCAAGGACCAGAACTGGCTCAGCGACGGGCACTTCGCGATGATCCCCAAGGGTGTCAGCGCCGAGACGCTGTACGTGGACCTCAAGCTGGAGTCGGCCATGGTGCAGCCGGCGGCCCAGCGGTAGCGTCTCACCACCGGCGTGCTGACCACGGCGGACAAGGACGTGACGACGGCCGACTCCGGCTCTGCCGTCAGCGGTTTCGTACAGAAGTGGGGCCGGCCGGGCTTCTTCCCCACCGCGCTGAGGACCGGAACCGTCCGCACCCCGCTGACGCCCGGCGCGATGCAGCAGGCCTTCGACCTGTGGCAGCGCACCATCGGATCCAAGGTGGGTGGCTGAGCGTGGCCACGACCGTGAGCAAGCCCGCCGTGGGCTTCGAGAGGCTGTCGATGCGGGGGTCACCCGCAGCTACCCCAAGGCGCCCGCAACGGCCCTCGCTCACCTGGACCTGGAACTCGCGCGCGGCGAGTTCGTCGCCCTGCTGGGCCCGAGCTCTTCATCCTCCACCACGACGACGCCGCCACCGAATTGGTCGTCACCGTCGGCACGACGGACGTCGCGCACTACGTGTACCGGCCCGACACCCCGCTCGAGGAGTCACCCAAGCCCTACCTCTACCCCCTCACGACCCTGTCCGGGGCACCCCTGGGTGTCTACCGTCCCTGGGACCACCGCTGGCACAAGGGCCTGCAGATGACGTGGTCCCACCTGTCGGGCGACAACTTCTGGGGCGGGCCCACCTTCGAGGAGGGCGCACCCGGGCACGGCTACGTCCGGCGCGACAACCACGGCCGGCAGCAGCACCGCGGTTTCGACACGCAGCACACCGAGGGCACCGAGGTGTCCGTGGTGGAGGCGCTGGACTGGATCGCCTCCACCGGGGAGGCATGGCTCGACGAGACCCGCACCCTGCGCTTCCACGGCGCGGACGCCGGCCGCGGCAGCTGGGCGCTGGACTTCACCACCGACCTCACCAGTGTGCACCGCGAGCCGCTGGACCTCGGCAGCCCCACCACACACGGACGTCCGAACGCCGGATACGCCGGCCTGTTCTGGCGCGGGCCACGCTCCTGGACCGGCGGGGACGTCGTCGCCGCGGGCGGCATGGCGGGCGAGGCGCTGATGGGAGCCGAGGCACCCTGGGCCGCCCTCACCGGCGAACACGACGGCATCGACGGCGCCGCGACCGTGCTCGCCTGTGCCGGGACGTCCTCCGCGCCGGTACCGATCAAGTGGTTCGCCCGCAGCAGTGCCTTCGCCGCCCTCAACCCGTCCCCGGCCTTCGACGCCGAGATCACGCTGGCGCCGGGCGACACCCTGAACCTGCGGCACCGCTTCGTGTTCGTCGACCGTGGCCTCGAACGTGACGAACTGGAGGCACTCGCAGAGGAGTTCGTCCTGTGACACCGGCCACCGACATCACCATCACCATCACCATCACCACACCGAAAGGGACGACCCAATGAGGTGGACAGCCTTTTCCCACCCGCCCCGGTCCGGGCGGGCGCTCGGCCGCGTCGGCACCCTCGCGGCGGCGCTGATCCTCGCGGCGTCCGGCACGGTCGGCGCCCCACTGCCCGCCGCCGCGGGCGCGGCACCGCCCGCCGCCCGGGCCGCCGGCACCGTCTACTACGTCGACGCCGCAGCCGGCGACGACAGCGCGCGGGGAACGTCACCGAGCGCGGCGTGGCGGAGCCTCGGCAAGGTCAACCTCACCACGTTCCACCCGGGCGACAGGATCCTGCTCAAGGCCGGATCCAGCTGGCGGGGTCAGCTGTGGCCGAAGGGATCGGGCGACGCGTCGAGCCCCATCACCATAGGCGCGTACGGCTCCGGGCCCAAACCCGCGATCAAGGGCGCCGGTACGGTCGCCGACGCCGTCAGACTCTGGAACCAGCAGTACTGGACGATCCGGGAACTCGACGTCAGCAACACCGTGCCCGCCACCGGCACACCGGGCGAGAACCTGCGCGACCTGCGCGGCATCCACATCTCCGGGGACGACTCCCGGCAGCTCGACCACTTCGTCGTCGACCGCGTGGACGTGCACGACGTCAGCGGCGAGGTCAACTGGATCGGCGGATCGGTGTCGGACGACGCGCCCGGCATCCACTTCCAGACCGGCTGGGACGGCTCGAAGAAGACGGGCGGCATCGTGTTCGACACGACCGTCCCCGACATCACCGATCCGCCCGCCACACCCACCGTCCTCAACGACATCACCGTGCGGAACTCCACGGTGCGCAACACGTCCTTCGCGGGCATCGTCGTCAAGCAGTACACCGGCGACGGCAAGGACCAGAACGGCGACACCATCGCCGAGGCGACCGGATGGGGCACCCGCACATCCGCGTCGGACACCGCTTTCGCGCCGCACACCAACGTCACGATCCGCAACAACTACCTGACCCAGGCCGACACCGACTACGGGTGCGACGCCGTCTACCTGACCGACGTCAGGGACGCCACGGTGGACCACAACGTGGTCGACAGGGCCGGCACGTCGGGCATCGAGACGTACTTCTCCGACCGAGTCACCATCCAGCACAACGAGGTCTACCGGACGGAGCAGAAGGCCAACGGCGCCGACTCCAACGGCATCGACGCGGACAAGGGCACGACCGGGGCCGTCATCCAGTACAACTTCGTCCACGACAACGGCGACGGCCTGCTGCTCTGCCAGTTCGCCTTCGGCGACGTCACCGTGCGCTACAACATCGTCAGCGGCAACACCCGCTACCCGGTCTACCTGCACTCCGACAGGGCGGCCTCCGCCGAGGTCTACAACAACACCGTCTACAACCCGTCGAGCCACTACCTCGTATACGGCTACGGTTCCTCGCTGGCGGCCCGCTACGACCTGCGCAACAACGTGTTCCACTCGGTTGTCGCCGACGCCGGCCTGACGACGAGTGAGACCATCACCTACGACAACAACGTCTACTCGGGCGCGCCCCTGCCCGTGCCGGCGACCGACACCCACGCCCGCACCGGCGACCCCCGCTTCCGGAACCCCGGCGTGACGGGCCCCTACGGCACCGCCGGCACGGGCCCGCAGCTCGGCACCGCCCTGGCCTTCGCCCCCGAGAAGCCGTCGCCGCTGATCGGCGCCGGCCTCACCATCGCGGACAACGGCGGCCGCGACTACCGCGGCGCCAGGCTGTACCGGGGTGCGCCGGACATCGGCGCCGTGGAGAACTGACGCCCCGCCCGGCACCCCGCAGCCTGGTTCCCCAGGGCCCGCGCCCAGGGGAACCAGGCTGCGGCACGAGCGCTGCCGAACCGTTGCACAGTGCCCCCGTTTGGCCCCGGGGGAGAAGCGGGCACACACCCGGAGTAACGGCGGGAGCGTCTCCCGGTGACACGCCGCGTCGTCAAAGCGACTGGTGGAGTGTCGAGTTGACGGCGACAATGACGGCATGCCGGGGCGTGACGGGGCCGACGGCAGCGACGGGGGTCACGGGGTGTGCGTCACGGCAGGCGTCGTACCGCCCATCAGGCAAGGGAGCCGCTGTGATCAAAGGGATCGACGTCAGTGACTACCAGGGGACGGGCTTCTCCACGAGTGGACTCGACTTCGTCATCGTGAAGGCCACGGAGGGCCGCTCCTACATCAACCCCAAGCAGGCCGCGCAGGCGAAGCGGGCACGTGACGCCGGATGTGTGGTCGGTTTCTACCACTTCCTGTGGCCGGGGAACATCCAGGCCCAGGCAGAGTACTTCGTGGACAAGTGCGTCTCCGTCGAGGGCGACCTGCTCTTCGTCGACTGGGAGAACACCTCGTCGGGCACCCGCGCCTCGGGGGCGGAGAAGGACGCGTTCATCCGCGCCGTGCAGCGCCTGCGCGGCAGGAAGCACCGCGTGGGCCTCTACTGCAACCGCGACTTCTGGCTCAACCACGACAGCACCTCCTTCGCGGGGGACGGCCTGTGGATCGCCGACTACAACGGCCACCCCGGCCGGCCGGGCATCAAGGCGCCGTGGGTGTTCCACCAGTACACCAGCAAGCCGGTCGACACCAACATCGGGAACTTCTCCAGCAGGTCCGCCCTGCGGAAGTGGGCCACCGGCACAGCATCATCGACGGAGGACGACATGCCCCAGTACGTGAACCTCGGCATCGACAAGCCCTTCACCCTCCACCCCGGCCAGGACTGGGACGCCATCGAGTTCACCAAGGAGTGGACCGACGAGCCCGGCGGCCACGCCAACGACGGCTCGGTGTTCGTCCGCGGCGCCGCCCGCTACACCGGCCAGGTCAGCCTGGTGCTCTCCGGTGTCCCGGTCGGCACGCAGTTCCAGGTCCGCCAGTCCGAGTGCGACTCCGACGGCGAGTACGTCGCCGACCACCCCATCGCGGAGCTGATCGGCACCGAGGGCGGCACCTTCGGCATCGTGCCCATCGTCGGCAGGGTCGGCAAGGGCCGGCAGATGCGGATCCGGATCAAGGCCTTCCAGGACACCCCGGTCACCGTGACGTCCGCCGTCCTCAAGGCCATGGTCTGGAAAGAGGACTGAGATGGCCGCACCGGTCGAGAGAAAGGTCACTGCGGCCACGGCGGCCTCCCTGGTGGTCGGCGTCGTCATCGCCCTGCTGAACGCCCTCGTCTCCGACGCCGGCCTGCTCGGCTCACTGCCCGAGTGGCTCCAGTCCGTCATCCTCGCCGCGGCGCCGCCGGCGCTGACGTTCCTCAGCGGCTGGCAGGCCAAGCACACCCCGCGCGAGACCGGCGCCTGAGCGCACCCCGCGCGAGACCGACGCCTGAGCGCACACCGGCCCTGCGTCCGGGCCGCGGCCATGCCGGCGATCCGGCCCGGGGAAGGAGGCAGCTGCCCGGCGGGCCCCGTGGCAGGTGATCTGATCAGCGGCTGGTTTCCATGGCAGGGTGTTGCGGGCAAGCCACAGGGGGCCGACAGAAGAGGGGGAACCGTGATCGTCTGGATCAACGGTGCGTTCGGTGCGGGGAAGACCACCACCGCACGGGAACTGATCGACCTGATCCCGAACAGCACGCTCTTCGACCCCGAGATCATCGGCGGCGGGCTGTCCTGCCTGCTGCCGCCCAAGCGCCTCGCCGAGGTGAGCGACTTCCAGGACCTGCCCATCTGGCGGCGGCTCGTGGTGGACACCGCCGCAGCGCTCCTAGCCGAGGTGGGCGGGGTCCTGGTGGTCCCGATGACGCTGCTCCGGCAGGAGTACCGGGACGAGATCTTCGGCGGCCTGGCCGCCCGCAGGATTCCGGTGCGTCATATCGCCCTCACTCCGGCCGAAACGATCCTGCGTGCCCGTATCGCGGCCCGTGCGGTGCCGGGACCGCCCGGCGACGCGATGGACGCGCGCCAGTGGGCCCCCGACCACATCCAGCCGTACCGCACCGCACTGGCGACCTGGCTCGCCGCCGACGCCCACCTCATCGACAACGGCGCCCTCACGGCCCACGAGACGGCGGTCCGCATCGCCGAGGCCGTGCGCACCGGCGCCGCGCCCGTCTGCGACATCGTGCAGACCCCCGAGCCCACCGCGGAGACCCTCGCCTCCGGGGTGCTGCTCTTCGACGACCAGGACAGGGTGCTGCTCGTCGATCCCACCTACAAGGCGGGCTGGGAGTTCCCCGGCGGGGTCGTCGAGCCCGGTGAGGCGCCGGCCCGCGCCGGCATGCGGGAGGTCGCCGAGGAGACCGGCATAAGGCTCGACGACGTGCCCCGCCTGCTGGTCGTCGACTGGGAGCTGCCCACGCCACCCGGCTTCGGGGGACTGCGGCTGCTCTTCGACGGTGGGCGGCTGAACAGTGGCACCGCACGCGACGTGCTGCTGCCCGGGCCCGAGCTCCGCGACTGGCGCTTCGTCACCGAGCAGGAGGCCGCACACCTGCTCCCGCCCGTCCGCTACGAGCGGCTCCGCTGGGCCCTGCACGCACGGGAGCGGGGCGCCGCGGTCTACCTTGAGGCGGGCGTTCCGGTCTGAGGCCGGGGGGTTCGGCCCCGGGGCTGACCGGGGCTCGGTCCGGGGCCGAGAGGGCCGGTTGGGGTCCGAGAGGGCCGGTTGGGAGCCCCGTTCGGGGCTCAGGCGTCGTACCGTCCGGCCGCCCGCGTGAGCTCCCGCCCGGCGTGCTCGGTGACCGGGCCGTCGTGCCCGAAGCAGGCCACCTCGACGTCGAGCGCGGCGAGCCTGCGGAGCGAGGTGGTGGCACGGTCGCCGTCCAGGTTGAACACTCCCCGGATCACCTCTCCCGTGCCCGGGGCGGCCGCCACCGCATCACCGGCGAAGAGCACCCCGTGCTCCGGGAGCAGCAGCGCGATGCTGCCGTCGGTGTGCCCCGGCACGGCGACGACCCGGGCTCCGCCGCCGAAGCCGAGCACATCGCCGTCCGCCAGTTCACGGACGGCCGCCGGCGGCACCGGCGGCACGGAGGACGGCGGAAGCCGGCGCAGCGCCTCCGCGTGCAGCCGCGCCTCCCACGCCTCCTCGTACACCGGCCGAGGCCCCTGTGCGGTACCCCGCACGAAAGGTGCGTCGAGGCGGTGCGCCAGCACCTCCGCGCCGCTGAGTGCCGCGAACTCCCCGGCACCGCCCGCGTGGTCCGCGTGGAAGTGCGTGAGCACCACCCGCCGGACCTCACGCGGATGTCTCCCGAGCCCGGCGAGCGCACCGGCGATCAGCGGGCCCGCGCCGACCGCTCCCGCGTCGACTAGGGGGTTTCTGATGGATCTCCGTGGGAGAAGGAGCGGCTCCCCCACTGCCTCAAGGGCGTGGGAGGTGCCCCCAGTGCGTGCTCTGGGGGTGCCCCCTGCTCGAAGAGCTTGGGGGAGTGCCGGGTGCAAGTCCTCGTACTGGGCGTACGTGGGCTTGTGCCCGGTGCGGCGAGTGGGGGTCCCCCCGCGCGTGGGGGTGCCCCCGCGCGAGCCCGTTCGAGCGTGGGGGAGCAGCCGAGCGTGGGGGAGCGTGCCGGGCGTCGCGACGCCACGGAGATCCATCAGAAACCCCCTAGCGTGAACTCGTCGTCCCCGTCCCGCCACAGATAGGCCTGTCCCACGGCGAAACGCAGCAGGTGCAGACGGGGGCGGACCTCGATGACCTCCATGTCGTCCATGCGGCAACCGTAGAGAGCGGCGTGGCCCGGACGCCAGGGGACTATGCCTTGGGCAGACCCGGTCTCCCTCCGGGGCGCGGGCTCCGTCCCGCCCGTCCGGCCCCTCTCCGTGCCGACCCCGACCACCTGCCGGTGGGGACCGGTCGCGCGGTTCCCCGCCCTCCCGGGGTGCGGCCGACACGGCAGGTCCGGGAGCGCCCACGGGCGGAGACCGGGCAGTCGTCCCGGGGGAGGCCGAGGACCTGGACGGAGGGGCTCAGCCCGCGTAGTTCCGCAGGAACAGCGCCTCGGCGATGGCCAGCCGCCGCAGCTCGTCGGGCGAGACGCTCTCGTTCACGGCGTGTATCCGCGCCTCCGGCTCGCTCAGGCCGATCAGCAGGATCTCCGCGTCCGGGTACAGGCCGGCGAGGGTGTTGCAGAGCGGGATCGAGCCGCCGTTGCCGGCGAACTGCATCTCCTGGCCCGGGTAGGCCTCGCTCATGGCGTGCGCCATCGCCGCGTAGGCCGGCGTGTCGGTGCTCGCCCGGTAGGCCTGGCCCTGGCCGGTCAGCTCGCACCGCACCCGGGCGCCCCACGGAGCGTGCGCCTCGCAGTGCGCCTTCAGGAGCTTGCCCGCCTCCACCGCGTCCGTGCCCGGTGGCACCCGCAGGCTGACCAGCGCCCGCGCGCTCGCCTGCACGGACGGGGTGGCGCCGACGACGGGCGGGCAGTCGATGCCGAGCACCGTCACCGACGGCCGCGCCCAGATGCGGTCGCCGACGGTGCCCGAACCGATCAGCTCGACCCCTTCGCGCACCTTGGCGTCCCGGCGGAAGTCGGCCTCCGAGTACTGCAGGCCCGCCCAGGAACCGCCGCCGTCGAGGCCGTCCACCGTGGTGGAGCCGTCCTCGGCGCGCAGCGAGTCCAGGATGCGGATCAGGGCCGCCAGCGCGTCCGGCGCCGCACCGCCGAACTGGCCCGAGTGCAGGTTGCCCTCCAGGGTGTCCACCTGCACCCGTACCAGCGTCATGCCGCGCAGCGAGGTGGTCACCGTCGGCAGGCCGACGCGGAAGTTGCCCGCGTCGCCGATCACGATCGTGTCCGCACGCAGCAGCTCCGGGTGCTGCTCCGCGTACCGTTCCAGACCGCCCGTGCCCTGCTCCTCCGAGCCCTCCACGATCACCTTGACGCTCACCGGGGCCCCGCCCGCGGCCCGCAGGGCCCGCAGGGCCAGCAGGTGCATCACGACGCTGCCCTTGCAGTCCGCCGCGCCGCGCCCGTACCAGCGGCCGTCGCGCTCGGTCAGTTCGAACGGGGGAGTGACCCAGCCGGCCTCGTCGAGCGGGGGCTGCACGTCGTAGTGCGCGTACAGGAGCACCGTCGGGGCGCCCGCGGGGCCCGGCAGGTACCCGTAGACCGACTGTGTGCCGTCCGGCGTGTCCAGCAGGGCGACGTCCTGGAAGCCCTCGGCGCGCAGCGCGCCGGCCACCCAGGAGGCAGCGGCCTCGCTCTCGCTCCTCGGGTACTGCTCGAAGTCCGCCACCGACTTGAAGGCCACCAGTTCCGTGAGTTCCTCCCTGGCCCGTGGCAGCAGGGAGGCGACGGTCTCGGCGATCGTGTTCGGCGACATGGATTCCGCTCCTTGTGGGTGCTCTGCTGGGTGCCGGGCGGCCGGTCCGAACGGCTGCCCGCCCGGCCGATTGCCCCGGCCGGGGTGCGGTGGGCGGCGCCGGACGGCCGGCGGCGGCCCACGGACGAGGGCCCGTCCGGACGCCCGCCCGGCTGACGCCCCGGGTGGATCCCCCGCCCCGGATCGCACGAGCACCGGGGCGCCCGGGGGCGTCCGCGGCGCACGGTGCCGGACGGCTGCCTGCGCGCACTGGTGAATATGATGATGATCCTCCCACAGGGGCCGACGGCCGGGGCCACCGTAGGATGCCGGGGAAAGGTGTGCCAGGCAGCTTGATCGGGAGCGGTAGACCAACGTGAGCAGCGACAACACTTCGGACGACGCTCGGCAGGTGTGGGACGTCGTCGTGGTCGGAGCGGGACCCGCGGGAGCCAGTGCCGCGTATGCGGCAGCCGTCACCGGGCGCCGTGTGCTGCTGCTGGAGAAGGCCGAGCTGCCCCGCTACAAGACCTGCGGCGGCGGCATCATCGGCCCGTCCCGGGACTCCCTGCCCCCGGGCTTCGAGCTGCCGCTACGGGACCGCGTGCACGCGGTGACGTTCTCGATGGACGGCAGGTACACCCGCACCCGGCGTTCCTCGCAGATGCTCTTCGGCCTGGTCAACCGCCCCGAGTTCGATCACCAGCTGGTCATGCACGCCCAGAAGGCGGGCGCCGAGCTGCGCACCGGCGTCACCGTCTCCAGGGTGGAGCAGCACGGGCCCGCGGTGCCCGACCGGCGCACGGTGGCCATCGTGCTGCAGGGTGGGGAGACCCTGCTCGCCCGGGCCGTGGTCGGCGCCGATGGCAGCGCGAGCCGGATAGGAGCGCATGTCGGGGTGAAGGTCGACCAGGTGGACCTGGGCCTGGAGGCGGAGATCCCGGTCCCGGAGCCGGTCGCCGAGGACTGGGCGGGACGGGTGCTGATCGACTGGGGGCCGATGCCGGGCAGTTACGGCTGGGTGTTCCCGAAGGGCGACACGCTCACGGTCGGTGTGATCTCCGCCCGCGGCGAGGGCGCGGCCACCAAGCGGTACCTGGAGGACTTCATCGCCCGCCTCGGGCTCGCGGGCTTCGAGCCGAGCATGTCGTCCGGGCACCTCACCCGCTGCCGCAGCGACGACTCGCCGCTGTCCCGCGGCCGGGTCCTCGTGTGCGGGGACGCCGCCGGGCTGCTGGAGCCCTGGACGCGCGAGGGCATCTCCTTCGCCCTGCGGTCCGGCCGGCTGGCGGGGGAGTGGGCGGTACGCATCGCCGAGGCCCCGGACGCCGTCGACGCACGCCGCCAGGCCCTCAACTACACCTTCGCGATCAAGGCGGGACTCGGCGTCGAGATGGGCGTCGGCAAGCGGCTGCTCACCGCCTTCGAGCGCCGTCCCGGCATGTTCCACGCCGCGATCACCGGCTTCCGGCCCGCCTGGAAGGCGTTCACGCGCATAACGCGCGGCTCGACGTCCCTCGCGGAGCTCGTGCGGACGCATCCGGTCGCGGGGCGGGTGCTGAACGCGATGGACCGCTAGGTCCGGCTCTCGGGCCGCCCTGCGCGCGGGAGCCGGGTGGACCCTGCTCCGCCGGGGCGGCCGCCCATGGTGGCGGCGGCTGCGGTCGCGGCGTGGGCGCAGCTCCTCGGGCTGATCGTGTCCGGCTGGGGTTCATCGTTCCGGGGCCATCAGGGTTCGTTTGCGTCGCTTCCGTGGGCCGTCCGCCGCGCAGCGCGCCCCGGCCTTCGGCCCACGAGCCGGTCAGCACGTCGTGCGCAACGGTCTGCGGGGCGCTCACCGCCTCGTTCAAGCGCCGCCGCGCACCGGTGCCATGGCCGAGCACCGCGCGTTGCCATATCCGGGTACCGCGTCTGCCATACCCGCGTACCGCGGCGCGAGCCCCGCGGCGCGAGCCCCGCGTCCCCTCCGGCTCCGGCGGACCGTCCGCGTCTACTCCCCGGGGAGTACGCCCGGCCACCCCACCCGTCGGACGCCGCGCACCGGGCGAGGCGTCTAGCGTGGCGGCATGGCAGAGGAGCGCGTGCACGGCGGCGGGGACCCGGGCTGGGCGGGGCCGCCATGGTCGCCGTGGCGGTGGTGGCGGCAGGAACCGCCGTGGGCCCGGGCGCAGGACGACGGCGCTGGGCAAGACCGAGGCGGCCGCCGGCTGTGGGTCTCCACGCTGGTGCTGACCGCCTTCGTCCTCGCGGGATCCCACTTCGCCGCCCACGGGCAGAGCACGCGCGAGCCGCTGGACCCGTTCGCGAACGCCCTGCTGGCGGCCGGGGGCCTGGTCCTGCTGTGGCGGCGGCGCAGACCGGTCCTGGTGGCGTTCGGCACGGCCACCGCGGGCTTCCTCTACCTCGGGGCCGGATATCCGTACGGGCCCGTCTTCCTGACCATCGCCCTCGGCTGCTTCAGCGCCGTCGTCTCCGGGCACCGCAGGGCTGCCTGGTGGGCCATCGGCCTGTTGTGGGCCGGGCACCTGCTGGTCGCCCACGGGCTCTACGCCCACCTGCCGCCGTCCGGCGACGGGCCGACGCCCTGGCCCAGCGAGGTGGGCGTCGCGGCGTGGGCGCTCGCCGTCGTCGTGGTCTCGGAGCTCGTCCGCGTACGGCGTGAGCAGTGGGCGCGGGAGCGGGCCGAGCGCGCGCAGGCCGCGCGGCGGCGCGCCGACGAGGAACGGCTCAGGATCGCCCGCGAGCTGCACGACGTGCTGGCGCACAGCATCTCCGTGATCAATGTGCAGGCCGGTGTGGGCCTGGCGCTGCTGGACGCCGACCCCGAACAGGCCCGTACGGCGCTGACCACCATCAAGACCGCCAGTAAGGAAGCGCTGGGCGAGGTACGCCAGGTGCTCGACACCCTGCGTGCGCCGGGTTACGCGCCGAAAGCGCCCGCGCCCGGGCTCGACCGCCTCCAGGAACTCGTCGACCAGGCGGCGAACGCGGGCCTCACCGTGCATGTGGACACCCGCGTCGCAGCTGCCGAAGCGGACGCACACGTGGCCGCAGCCGCAGCCGCAGCCGCAGCCACAGGCACAGGCACGGGCACGGATACAGATGCCGATGCAGGCGGAGACGCTGACAGCGGCGGTGACGGAGACGCTGACAGCGGCGGTGGCGCGGCCGGGGCCGCCGCCGGCGACGGGCCCGACGCGGTCTCCGCCCCCGCTCCTGCCATCGCCCCGTCCGTCTCCGCCTCCGCAGGCCCCTCCGCAGGCCCCTGTGCAGGCCGCCCCGCCGGCCGCTCCGCCGCGGCCGCGCCCCCCGCGCTGCCGCCGGGGCTGGACCTCGCCGCCTTCCGTATCGTGCAGGAGGCGCTGACGAACGTGGTGCGGCACTCCGGATCGCGGCAGGCGCGCGTGCACGTCCGGTACGGGCCGCGTGCCCTGCGACTGCGGATCGAGGACGACGGTCCGGCCACCGCCACCGACGCGGGTGGCAGCGGCAACGGCCTCGCGGGGATGCGGGAGCGTGCCGCGGCGCTGGGTGGCACCATCGACGCGGGCCCGCGCCCCGACGGCGGCTTCACGGTGTCCGCCGAACTGCCGCTCAAGGAGGACCGTTGATCCGGGTGCTGCTCGCCGACGACCAGCTGCTCGTCAGGGCGGGTTTCAAGGCGCTGCTCGATGCGCAGCGCGACATCGAGGTCGCGGGGGAGGCCGCCGACGGCGAGGAGGCGCTGCGGCGTGTGCGCGAACTGAGCCCCGACGTCGTCCTGACGGACATCCGCATGCCGGTGCTCGACGGGCTGGCGGCGACTCGCAGGATCACCGGGGACCCGGAGCTGGCCGACGTCAAGGTGGTCATGCTGACCACCTTCGAGCTGGACGAGTACGTCTTCGAGGCGATCAGATCGGGCGCGTCGGGGTTCCTGGTGAAGGACACCGAGCCGGACGAACTGGTGCGTGCGGTGCGCGCCGTGGTCGGTGGGGACGCGCTGCTGTCCCCGGGGGTGACGCGCCGGCTGATCGCCGAGTTCGCGGCGCGTTCCAAGGAGCCGGCGGCCGCCGCGTCGCTCGCCGACCTCACCGAGCGCGAGCGGGAGGTGATGGCGCTGGTGGGCATCGGCCTGTCCAACGAGGAGATCGCCCGCCGCCTGGTGGTCAGTCCGCTCACCGCGAAGACGCACGTCAGCCGGACGATGGTGAAGCTCGGTGCCCGCGACCGCGCCCAACTCGTCGTACTCGCCTACGAGTCCGGGCTGGTGCGGCCCGGCTGGCTGGGCTGAGCGCAGGGACCCGTGGGGCGCGCCGCCCCGGCGGACCCGGTTCGTCCGGCGGTGCGATGCGCTCTGTGCGCCGCCCCGGGGGGATGGGCGCACCGCCTGCATGCCGCGCCGCCCGGTCGCGTACGTCGTCCGGCATGCCGTGCCGCCGGGCCGGCCGCGTGACCCCGCCCAGGCGCCGTCCTGCTCACCCGATACCGGAGCGCTCCCGCCAGAGCTCGGCGAGCGCGGGGTCGCCGCTCACGGAGGGGACCGGGCGGCGGTTCCACAGGGCCGGGTAGAGCTCGGCGGCGGGGCCGGACAGTTCGCAGTCCGCCTCGGCCGTCGTGTCCCGCTCGGTGACCGGGGGCTCGGAGGACAGCCGTACCGTCCAGGTGTCGCCGGTATCCGTGGCGCGCACCCGCAGCACCCGGGGCCGGACCGTGCGCACCTCGCTCCGGGAGCGCCGGTGGAAGCCCGTGAGCAGTTCGTCGATGCCGTCCACGGCCAGGTCGGCGCCGATGTCCTCGGCCCGTCTGCCGCGCGCGGACTCGGCGTCCTCCCGGTGGATCGCCGTCTCATGCACCTGTCTGCGTGCCCAGAACGCGAGCGGGGACGACGCGGGCAGGAACGTCCAGCACGCCAGGTCCTCGGGGGCGGACCGCAGCACCGCGACGAGCGCGGCATGTCCGTCGCCGAACCAGGAGAGCAGGTCCGTGCCGCCGTCCGGCGCGGGAGGCTGGGGACGGTACGACGTGAGTCCCTCGGCGACATACGCGGTGGCCCAGCGGTGTACTTGTCCGGTGTGCCGCAGCAGATCGGCGACCTGCCAGCCGGGGCAGGTCGGCACCGCGGCCGTCAGGCCCGCCGCGGCTGCCGCCCGCGCCATGGCCTCGCCCTGCCGGACCAGGTTCTCTATGTGATCGGCTGTCTCCATGGGGGGGATTCTGCCCCGCGGGGGCGCCACAACCACGGCGCACGTCGGGCGCACCGGCTCCTGGCGGAAGCCGGAAGCCCGTCTTCCCCGGCGGGGCCTGCACCCCTGTGCCGCCTGGCGTGTCGTGTGCGCGCTGGCCGCGGGGCGAAACCGTGCCCTGTCCCGCCGGGGCCCGCTCGGTGGGCTCAGGCCGGTGCCGCCCGCCGCGTCGCGTACCCCACCACCGCGGCCACCGCCGCCAGTACGGCCACGCTGGTCAGCGCGGTGGGCAGGGAGAACCAGTCCGCCATGAAGCCGATCGCGGGCGGACCCAGCAGCATGCCGGCGTAGCCGAGCGTGGAGGCGGCGGCGACCCCGCTGGGCCCGGCCAGGGCGCCCGCCCGGTCGATGGCGACGGGGAAGATGTTGGCCAGGCCCAGGCCGGTGACGCCGAACCCGAGCAGCGCCGCCCACAGTGCGGGCGCCAGGGAGCCGAGCAGCATCCCGAACGCTGCCGTGGAACCGCCCACGACGAGTGTGCGGGTCCGTCCGAGCCGTTCGAGCAGGGCGGTGCCGGTGGCCCGGCCGACGGTCATGGCCAGCGCGAAGGACGCGTATCCGGTGGCCGCGACGCCCGCGTCCGCCAGCAGGTCCTGCTGCAGGTGCAGCGCGCCCCAGTCGGCGAGCGCGCCCTCCCCGTAGGCGGTGCAGAGCGCGATCAGGCCGAACACGAACACCAGGCCGCGCGTCCCGCCGTCGAGCCGCCGCGCCGAGGGTGCTCCGGCGGCAGGCCCGGAAACGGACCCGGGTGCCGTGGGGGCCGGGCCCCCGGCTCCGGTTCCGGCGCCCCGCACGGCCGTCTCCTCACGCCCCCGCGCACCCGCTTCCGTGCGCCCCCGCGCACCCGCTTCCGGGCGCGTCCCCGTGCGCGCCTCGTCGCGCACGGGGACAACCGCGGCGCCCGTCACCTCACGCACCGGGACTGCCGCCGCAACACCCGCCTCCCCGGGCACCGGAACACCTGCCGCCGCATCCACCGCACCCGCGGCCCTCTCCGCCTCCGCGCCCGAGACGTCGCCGCCCCGCGCGCCCGTCCCGGGCGCCGGCGCCGTGTGCCGCAGGACGGTGCGGCCCGCCACCGCCGTCACCAGCAGGCCGATCACCGCGAGCGCCAAGAGGTGCCGCGTGGGGGAGAGGCGGCTCGCGACCAGGCCGCCCAGGCCCGAGCCCAGCATTCCTCCCAGGCTGAACGCGGCGTGGAAACTCGGCATCACGGGCCGCCGCAGGGCCGCGACGACGTCCACGGCAGCGCTGTTCATGGCGACGTTGAGACCCCCGTAGGCCGCGCCGAACACGAACAGCACCCCGCCGAGCGCCGCCGCGGAGTGGGTCAGTGGAGGCAGGGCCACGGCCAGGGACGTCAGCGCGCCGCAGGTCACGGTCATCGGGTGGTTGCCGAACCGCCGGCAGAGCCCGCCGGTGAACATCATCGTCACCACCGCGCCCGCCGAGACTCCCAGCAGCGCGAGGCCCAGGGCACTCGCCGACGCGTTGGTCTGCTCCTTGACGGCCGGGATGCGCACCACCCAGCCGGCGAACAAGAACCCGTCGAGCGCGAAGAAGACCGTCACCGCGGCGCGCAGTCCGGTCAGGGCGAGCGCGTCCGGGTCGCGCGGCGATGCGCTCCCGGTTTTGTTTAGTATCGGCACAAAATCAGACTAGGAGAGCGCTCCCAGCCCGGCAAGGGAATTGACACGGCGTCCCCGACGGAACCCCCGGGCGCCCGCGCGGGCACAGCGACCGGCCGACGCCCGTCAGAGCGCCACGGCCGCCGCCACTGTGGGCAGCCGACCCGCCAAGGCATGATCCGTCCGGCCGCCCACGCGCAGGGCGGGTCCCCGGCATGGGCATCGTCACGGGCATCGGCATGCGGGCCGCTGCGGGCGTGGGCGGATGACCGCCACGGGCGTCGGCGCGTGGCCTCTACGGCGTCGGTGCGACGGCACGGGCATCGGGCCGGCCGCCACGGGCGTGATCGCGCGGCTGTGCGGGCGTCGGTGCGCAGCCGCGCCGGCGTCGGCGCGTGGTCGCCACGGGTATCCGTGCGGGCCGTCCGGTCACACCGCCACGACCGTGCCGACGCCCGCGTCCTCGAAGCGAGCCAGTGTCTCGGGCGGCGCGGCGGCGTCCGTGATGAGCGTGTCCACCCGGTCCGTGGCGCAGATCCGGGCGAAGGCGCGGCGGCCCAGCTTGCTGGAGTCGGCAGCGACCACCACCCGCTGGGCGCGCTCGCACAGCAGGCGGTTGATGGCGGCCTCCGCCTCGTCGTGCGCCGTGGCGCCGTGTGCCGGGTCGAGACCGTCCACCCCCAGCACGGCGACGTCGAGCGTGATCTGGCCGAGCACGCCGTCCGCGAGCGGGCCGATCAGCTCGTACGACTGCGCACGGGCCACCCCTCCGGTCACCACGATCTTGAACTGCGGGCGGACGGTGAGCTCGGTGGCGATGTTGAGCGCGTTGGTGACCACGGTCAGGGCGGGCGATCCGGAGGCGAGGTCGGTGCGGACGGCGAGGGCGCGGGCCACCTCCGTCGTGGTGGTGCCACCGGTCAGGCCGACCGCCTCACCCGGAGCGACGAGAGAGGCGACGGCCTCGGCGATGCGCTGCTTGTCGGAGGCGCGCCGGGCGGTCTTGTAGCGGAGCGGCAGTTCGTACGAGACGCCGTGCGCCACGGCGCCGCCCCGGGTGCGCACCAGCATCTGCTGCTCGGCAAGCCCGTCGAAGTCGCGCCGGATGGTCGCCGCCGACACCCCGAGCCGGGCGGCGGCCTCCTCCACGTCCAGCCGGCCGTGCTCCACCAGCAGTTCCAGCAGCTCCTGCCAGCGGGCGTCGCGCGACATGCCGTGCCTCCCTCCGCGCCCACCGGCGCTCAGTTCCTGGCCTGGCCGGTCCCGGCCCGGCCGTCCTGCTCCGGGCGGTTCACGACCCGGCCCTGCTGCCCCACGGCCGGTCCCGGCCTCGTGGCCCCGGGTCGGTCGGTCCTGTCCCGGGCCACTCCCGGCAGGGGTCCGCAGGTTCGGTCCCGGGCAGGTGAATGCCCGGGACCGGCCCGGGAACCGGGCCGGTCCGGTCCGCGGGCGGGCACGTCTCGTGCCGGCCCGCGGATGTCCGACGTCGGTGACCCTAGCGCAGTGCGCCGCCGGGCATGCTTGATCATGCTTGTAACGTGCCTATAACTTGCAGAAACAATCACACTGAGGGAGGCGTGGCATGAGTCATGTCGAGAACGAGCTGATCAGCCAGCCGGAGTGCTGGGCGCGGGCCGCCGCACTCGCGGACCGGCACGCCGCCGTGCTGCCGAGTGCGGGCGAGCGGGTCGCGGTCGTCGGCTGCGGGACCTCGTACTTCATGGCGCAGGCGGTCGCGGGGCTCCGCGAGGGCGCCGGGCAGGGCGAGACGGATGCCTTCCCCGCCTCGGAGTTCCCGGCCGGTCGCGGGTACGACAGGGTGGTCGCCTTCACCCGGTCGGGCACCACCACGGAGGTCCTCGACCTTCTCTCGGCGCTCAAGGGCCGCACCCTCACCACAGCGATCACCGCCGACCCCCGCACCCCGGTGATGGAGGCCGCCGACGAGTCGGTGGTGCTCGACTTCGCCGAGGAGCGCTCGGTCGTCCAGACGCGCTTCGCCACCACCGCGCTGACGCTGCTCCGCGCCCACCTGGGCCTGCACTCCGACGCGGTCGTCGAGGACGCCCGCACCGCCCTTGCGGACCCGCTGCCGGACGGCCTCGTCGACTGCACGCAGTTCACCTTCCTGGGTCGCGGCTGGACCGTGGGCCTCGCCAGCGAGGCGGGGCTGAAGATGCGTGAGGCCTCGCTGAGCTGGACCGAGGCGTACCCGGCGATGGAGTACCGGCACGGCCCCATCAGCATCGCCACCCGGGGCACCGCCACCTGGATGCTCGGCGAGGCCCCCGGCGGACTGGCCGGACAGGTGCGCGCCACCGGTGCGACGTGGGTGGCGGGGGAGCTGGACCCGCTGGCCGAGCTGGTGCGGGTGCAGCGCCTCGCGGTCGCCGTCGCGGCGGCCCGTGGTGTGGATCCCGACCAGCCGCGCCACCTCAGCCGCTCGGTGATCCTGACGCGACCCGCGTCCTGACGTCCCCGGCGCCCGGCCGGGGCCGTCGCACACCGGCTGCGGTCCCCGCACCTCAGGCCGCGGCCCCGCCCGCCCGCAGGGTGCGGAGGCCACGCCCAGGGTGCGAGGCCTCCCGCGCCTGAGCGCGGGCCGGCCCCGCCCGGTGCGCCCCCGGCCCAGGCAGCTCCCGGCCGTCGCCCGACCCCCGTCCTACGAAGGGAAGGAGGGGCCGTGCCCCTCGAAGCATCCGGCACGCTGGTCAGCCGTGCCGCGGCAGCCCGGACCGCCGTGGCTGCGTTCAACGTCATCACGCTCGAACACGTGGAGGCCGTCGTCGCCGGCGCCGAGGCCGCCGGGTCCGCCGTGATCCTCCAGGTCAGCGAGAACGCGGTGGCGTTCCGCGGCGGGCGGCTGCTGCCGCTGGCCCGGGCCGCCGCCGCGGCAGCGGAGCAGGCCTCGGTGCCCGTCGCCCTGCACCTCGACCATGTACAGAGCGACGAGCTGCTGCGGCAGGCCGCCGACGCGGGCTTCAGCTCCGTGATGTACGACGCGGCCCGGCTGCCGTACCGGGAGAACCTCGCCGCCACCCGGGCGGCCGCCGACTGGGCACACGCCTGTGGACTGTGGATCGAGGCGGAGCTGGGCGAGGTGGGCGGCAAGGCCGCCGCCGGCGGGCCCCCCGCGCCGCCGCTGGACGCGCACGCGCCGGGCGCGCGCACCGACCCGGAGGAGGCGCGGGCCTTCGTGACCGGCACCGGCGTGGACGCGCTGGCCGTCGCGATCGGCAGCACGCACGCCATGACCCGGCGCACCGCCGCCCTCGACCACGACCTGCTGGGCCGGCTGGTACCCGCGGCGGGCGTCCCGTTGGTGCTGCACGGCTCCTCGGGGGTGCCCGACGGGGAGCTCACGGCCGCCGTCAGGGGCGGCGTCGCGAAGGTCAACATCGGTACGGCCCTCAACCTCGCGATGACCGCCGCCCTCCGCGGGTTCCTCGCCACCCACCCCGAGACCGTCGACTGCAGGCCCTACCTCGCCGCGGGCCGGGAAGCCATGACCGAGACGGTGACGCGGCTGATGGGCGTGGTGAGCGCGGCGCCGTAGGGAGGCCAAGGGTGGCGTGTCCGGCCGGTGGGGCGGGTGCGGAGTGGACGGGCGGGTGCGGCCGGACCGGGGCTGGATCCGACCGGGTTCGGCCGGGGGCCGGGCGCACCCGGCGCGGACGACGGTGCGCGGCCGCCGCGTCCAGGCTCCGGCGCCCGGCCGGCGTGCCGTCGTCGCGTCCGCGTTCCGTCCCACGTCCGTGCGCCGGCCCCGCCCGCGCCCGCACGCCGTCGTCCGCGCAGCCGGTCGTCGGTCACCGCGCGGGTTCGGGCAGCGGCTCGCCCGTCTCCAGGAGCGTCTTGAGGCTGGACAGCAGCGCCGGCCAGCCCTCGCGGATCAGTTCGCGCACGGTGCCGTCGGGCTCCAGATCGTCGTGGATCACCGTCAGCTTGACCATCTCGCCCGCCGGCTCCATCTCGAACGTCACCTTCGAGCGGCGCTCCCCGCGGATCCGGTCGAGCACGTCCTGGGGGAGCCCGGAGGCCCTGCCCCACTCGGGGGTGAAGGTGTGCCAGGTGTAGGAGAGGCGGCGGCCCGGCTGGGCGTCCAGCACGATCTGCTCGGGGTCCGCGATCCTTCCGCCCTCGCCGTCCCAGACCACGGGTGAGCCCGGGCGCCAGTCCGACTCCAGGGCCGGGCCCCAGTAGCGCCGGGTGAACGCCGGGTCGGTGAGCGCCTGCCAGAGCCGCTCGGGGGTGGTGTGGATGTACGTCACGTAGACGAAGGGGGTGGTGTCCATCGGCTTCTGCTCCAATGCTGTCTTCAGATCGGCGAGCGCATGGGCGCGCTCCCGGTCGTACCGGCTGATCCACCGGTCCGCGACGGCGTTGATCGGCGCGGCATTGAGGTAGTGAAGCTTCTCCCTGCCGCGGCGCCGTGTGGTCACCAGTCCGGCGGACTCCAGGACGGCCAGGTGCTTGCTGACCGACTGGCGGGCCATCTCAAGACCGGCGCACAGTTCGCGCAGGCTCTGGCCGTTGCGGTTCTCCAGGCTGTCCAGCAGCCGGCGGCGGCTGGCGTCCGCCAGCGCCTTGAACACCTCGTCCATCGCGCATCCCGTCTTCGGCCCTTCTGGTATATGCAGCCTGCTGGCTGCCTTTTTATTAAAGGCAGCCAGCAGGCTGCATGTCAATCGAGTGCGGGGAGCGGGGGACCGGGCAGGACCACGGGTCACCGTGCGACCATGACGGCCAGGACGAGACCGGAGAGACGGGACCACGGGGAGGCCGGACGGATGCGCCGGACCACGCATGCGGAGAGCGACGAAGCACTCTTCCCACGCGACGACGTCCGGCCCGCTCCGAGCCCGGCCGGCGGCACCGACCCAGCCGGTAACCCGCACGGCCCCCGCGTGCTCACCCCGGGTGCCGTCCACCTCCCGGGCCTGCTGTCCGCCGCCGAGCAGCAGGCGCTCCTCGCGTCGTGCCGGGACTGGGCCCGCCCGCCCGCGGGCCTGCGCACCGTCCGCACGCCGGGCGGTGGCACCATGAGCGCCCGGCAGGTCTGCCTGGGCTGGCACTGGTATCCGTACGGCTATGCCCGCACCGTGGTCGACGGCGACGGCGCCCCCGTCAAGCCGTTCCCAGCCGGGCTGGGCGAGCTCGCCCGCCGGGCCGTGGAGAGCGCCTACGCGGCCGGGCCGTGCACGGAGCCCTACGACATCGCCCTCGTCAACTACTACGACGCCGACGCCCGGATGGGCATGCACCGCGACGGCGACGAGCGGTCCGACGCCCCGGTGGTGTCGGTCAGCCTCGGGGACACCTGCGTCTTCCGGTTCGGGAACACCGCCTCGCGCGGGCGGCCCTACACCGACGTCCGGCTGCGCAGCGGCGACGTGTTCGTGTTCGGCGGCCCGGTGCGCGGGGCCTACCACGGGGTGCCGTGCATCGAGCCCGGCACCGCCCCGCCGGCGCTCGGGCTGCACGGCCGGCTCAACATCACGCTGCGCGTCAGCGGGCTGCCCGCGGCGCCGTGACGAGGGCGGCCGCTGCGGCGTGACACGGCCTCACGGCGTGACACGCACGGCGTGACACGGCCTCACGGCGTGATGCCAGGCCCTCGACGCGGCGCCGGCGCCCCGCCCCACGGCCGAGAAGGCCCCCGTCCCACGGCGCCCCGGCCCACGGCGCCGGACCTGCATCCCGCGGCGCCGAACCCGCAGGCCGACCCCGCCGAACGGCCACCGCCCGGCGGGGCCGATCACCCCTCGTTCTCGCCGCGCCCGCCGCCCAGCGCCCGCCGCCCGGTGCTCCGCGCCGACCCGACGACACGGCCGCGGACCCGCGCCCCCGGTTCCCTCACGCGGCCCGTTCCGCCGGAGACCGGCCTCCCGTACCGTGTCCGAGTCCCGCCACGGGCGGCGGCAGCACCCCCTGATCATGGGAGACTCGCTCACATGAACGGCAAGGCGGCCCCCCGCGCCACGGGGCCCACGCAGACCCGGCTGGAGCGGGGGCGTGGCGCACTCGGCCCCGCGCTGGAGTTGGTGCACACCGGCCGCGCCCCGACCCGTGCCGTGCTCACCGCCGAACTCGGTGTCACCCGCGCCACGGCCGGGGCGGTCGCGGCGGAGCTGGCGGCCCTCGGCCTGATCCGCGTGGACGTCCGGCCCACCGCGTCGGCCGGCGCGCACGGCCGCCCCTCACACCGTCTCGACGTCGCCGAGCAGGGTCCCGTGGCGCTGGCCGCGCAGGTGCACGCCGACGGATACCGGGCGGCCCTCGTCGGCCTGGGCGGCCGGATCGTCGCCACCTCGCCCGGCTGCGACACCGTCGAAGCCGACCCGGCGCAGGTGCTGGGCGCGGTGGTGGCGGCAGGCGCGCGGTTGCTGCGGGAGGCCGGCCGGCGGTGCATCGGGGCCGGCCTCGCCGTGCCGTCCTCGGTCGCCGAGCCCGAGGGCACCGCGCTCAACCCGCTGCACCTCGCCTGGCCCGTGGCCGCCCCGGTGCGGGACATCTTCGCCAGGCAGGTCCGCGACGCCGGCATCACCGGGCCCGCGTTCTGCGGCAACGACGTCAACCTCGCCGCGCTCGCCGAGCACCGGCACGGCGCGGGGCGCGGCGCACGCGACCTGCTCTGCGTCGCCACCGGACACCGCGGCGTCGGCGGAGCGCTGGTACTCGACGGGCGGCTGCACACCGGAAGCTCCGGTCTCGCCCTGGAGGTCGGCCACCTCACCGTCAACCCCGAGGGCCGTCCCTGCCACTGCGGCAGCCGCGGCTGCCTGGACGTGGAGGCCGACCCGCTGGCCCTCCTGACGGACGCCGGCCGTGCCCCCGGCCCCGAGCCCTCCCTGCTCGACCAGGCCAGGACGCTGCTCCGTGAGGAGTACGACGACCCGCACGTACGGGCCGTCACCGGCGCGCTGATCGACCGGTTGGGCCTCGGGCTCGCCGGCCTGGTCAACATCCTCAACCCCGACCGGATCATCCTCGGCGGCCTGCACCGCGAGCTGCTCGCCGCCGACCCGGAGCGGCTGCGCGCCGTGGTCGCCGAGCGCAGCCTCTGGGGCCGCGACAGCGGCGGAGTGCCGATCCTGCCATGCACCCTGGACCACAACAGCCTGGTGGGCGCCGCCGAGCTGGCCTGGCAGCCGGTGCTCGACGACCCCCTCACCGCCCTCGCGGGCTGAGCCCCGCGTGCCGGCGCCCGCGAGGGCCCCGGTCAGCGGGCGGCCCCCGGTCGGCGGGCGGCCTCCTGGGCGTGGCTCAGCGCCACCGCACCGCGAAGGCCCGCCGCGGATTCTCCGTGAGGATGCGGTCCGTCAGCTCCTCGCCGAGGGTGGCCGCCAGCCGCGGCCGTACCCCGCGCAGCAGGTACGGCATGCCGGGGCCGCCCGTCACCGAGCGGGCGGTGGCGGTCGTGGTGTCGGCACCCAGCAGGATCCGGTCGGCGAAACCGGCGTCGGCGAGCGCGCCGACGGCGTCCGGCATCCGCCAGTCGGTGGCGTGGTTGGCCCGTGACGGGCCGTCGAAGGCGAGGAAAGCGCCCGACTCGGCGGCCTGGCGGTGCATCACCGGGTCAGGGCAGCGGTTGAGGTGCCCCAGGATCACCCGGTCGGGCGACACCCCGAGGTCGTCGCAGAGCAGGTCGAGCACGTCCAGGGCGCCGGTGCCCAGTTCGTGGGGGACGGCGACGGGGGCGCCGGTGGCGTGGTGCGCCTCGGCCGCCGCGCGCATCGTCCAGCGCGCGTGCCCGTCCAGCGCGTGGAAGCCGCCGGCGACCTTGATCAGGCCGGCCCGGACGTCCGACGTCCCGATGCCCTCGGTGAGCTCGCGGACGAACACCTCGGCGAGGCGGCCGCCCGGGCGCAGCGCGTCGAGCAGGCCCGGCGGGTAGTGCACCGCCTGGTGCAGCCCGGTGGCCGCCACGATCCGCACCCCCGTGTCGCGGGCCAGCGCCGCCAGGTCCCCGGCGCGCCGGCCCAGGCCGTGCGGGGTCCACTGGACCACGGCCCGGCCGCCCAGCGCGTGGAACGCCCGCAGCTCGGCGGCCGCGGACGGCACGTCGTCCAGCTCCTCGCCGGGCAACCGGGGGCTGCGGAAGAACAGGTGGTCGTGCGCGTCGCAGGGCCCCAGGAGGCCGGGCGCGACATCGCCGGTCACGGTCCTGACCGACGCGCCGCCGACCCCGTCCGAACCCCCGGACCCGGCCATGCCGCTCACGCCTCCGCCGCCCGCCCCGCTCGTGCCGCCGGCCGTGCTCGCACCCCTGTCCCCGCTCGCGCCCCTGTCCTCGTCCGCACCCGTGTCCGCGCTCTCCACCGTGTCCCCGCTCTCCGTCGTCTCCCCGTCCTCGTTCGTGGCCTCGGACCCGCACGTGGGCCGGACCCGCTCCGGCCGCCCGCCGCGTCCGCGCCGTGGCCGGCCCGTCACGGGCGGCCGCGCTCACCACTGCCGGCCCGCGGTCAGCAGGTGCCGTTCCGGCGCGGACAGACGCAGCACCCGGTACACCTCACCCTCCTGCTCGGGCGTGTCATGGGCCCACACCGAGAAGTGCACCAGCTCCCAGTGGCGCGGGTCGACGGCGAGTGCCGCATACACCACACCGTCCCGGCGGGCGAGGCTAGCCGTCTCGCGCGCCATCTCCTCCACCAGCGTGTGCAGCGGCGCCGTGGCGGGGACCTGCTCGCGCCGCCGCACAGCGGTCACCGGCGCGGCGTCCGACGCGCTGCCCTCCTCGAAGGCGAGGCCGGTCCAGTGCAGCACCGGCGGCCGGCCGAAGTCCTCGACGAGACCGCGGAACCCGGAGCCCCACAGGAACGCGTTCATCCCCTCGGGGTCGTTCCACAGGTAGAACGGCGCGTACTGGTTCACCGGCGAGCCGTGTACGCCCCGCTCCCTGAGCAGGTACGCCTTCACACCGAGGCCGGCGAAGCCGTCCAGGAGCGGGCCCCTGGCGGCGACGCGACCGCGGATGACGGCCATGTCGTAGTCCGCGGGCAGCGTGATCTCGTACTGCATGGCGTGCATGCCGATGCCTCCTCAAACGGCCCGTGGGCCGGGGTCCGTGGCCCTCCCGGCAGGTCGGGGCCACCACGCCCGGTGAGTGTACCTATCGATAGGTACACTCACCGGATCGGGCGTCGGACGGGGCCTCGCGATCACCGGCGGCCGAGAGCGGGGTCCGGTGCCGACGATCGCGGGAGCGGCGATCGGCCGCCGAGCCTCCCACGGCCCGGGAGCAGCCGTACGCGGCAGGGCTACTCCCGACGTGGTAGGCGCACGGCCGCTGCCCGTACGACGACGTGGGCACCCCTGTCGAGCGAGTCTCGGGACCGTAACCGACACCACCGTCCGGCTGGCCGGCCCCGTGCGGGTCCCGGTCCGCCGGCCACCGGCGAGGGCGGTGCCGCGCTCGCCCGCCGAGGAGATGACTCCCCATGAACACACTGGCTTTCGCACACGACGGCCCCGGGCCGTGGGTGCTGTTCTTCCCGCTGCTCTGGGCGGCCGCCGTCGTCGGCGTGATCACCGTCCTGCGCCGTGCCGGCCTCCGGGGCCACCGCGGGCCGTGGCGCCTCGGCGCCGAGGAGCACTCGCCGATCACAGTGCTCGGCCGCCGCTTCGCCGCCGGCGAGATCGACGAGGACGAGTACTGGCGGCGGCTGTCCGTCCTGGACGAGCAGTTCGGCCGGCACCGCAAGGGCGGCGCCCTGTAACGCCGCCCGCATGACGCCTCCGGTTGCCGCCGTGGGCGCCGGCGCCCACGGCGCGGGCGGCCGGTCCGTCGAGGGGTACGGCACCGGCGCGCACCGCCGTCCGTGTCCGGCCTGGCCGGCCTGCGCGGCACGGGGGCATGCCCCGGCCCGCTCGGCCGGCGCGGCACCGGACGGTACCCAGGCCCCGCTCGGCGGGCGCGGAACCGCGCCGCGTCCCGCTCGACTCAGCCCAGCACGGTGGAGCGGGCCACGGCTCTGCCGTGCGGGCCGGCCGGGCCGTGGGCCAGGTCTGTCAGGTTCGCCGGGCCCACCAGATCCGCCGTGCTCCCGAACGGGCCCGTGGTGGCGGCGCCGTAGACGGGCAGTGTGGCGGTCAGCGGCGCGGTCATCGGCACCGGGAGCGTGAACCAGACGATCTTTCCGGCGTCGCCCTGCGTCCGTGCCCCCCAGCTCTCGCACATGGCGGCGATCATGGCGAGCCCGCGACCACACGTCTGGTACGGCTCAGCGTCGTGCATCCGGGGCAGCCGGGGATCGTGGTCGTGCACGGAGACGGTGAGCCGGTCGAGGTGCAGCTCCATGTCGACGGTGCAGGTCTTGTCCGGGCGTGCGTGCCGGTGCACGTTGGTCAGCAACTCGGTCACGCCGAGCGCAGCCCGGTCGATCAAGGCGTCGAGACGCCAGTGGCGCAGTTGTGCGGAGACGATTCTGCGGACCTGTCCGATCCGCGACGGCAGGGCCTGGAGCTCCACCGTGCAGTGCCTTCCTGGCTGGCTGATCACGGCCACGACTCCCCGAATTCGAGGTTCCGGAAGAAGACGCCAGCGCGGCGGCTGCGGCGGGCGACCGCCTGCTGGAGGACCGGCGCGTGACTGGTTCGCAGCGTGATGGCCGGTGCACCCTGAGTGAGATGAGTCAAGCGTGACTCATGTCACACCGGCGTGCAACCGGGGGGCGTCTGAACGGTGGGTCTGCCCGGCCCGGGCCCGGTGGGTTCGCGGTGGAGGAAGCCTCGCTGGGCCGGGTGGCGGGACGACGGTCTCGTCGTGGCCGTCCTCCACTGCCTGAACGGCGTGGGAGGCAGCACCAGCGCGGTTCCCCGCGTCCCTTCCGTGCGTACCCGAAGGTTCCGCGCCGGGGGCGCGGGGAACCGTGCGCCGAACCGGCCGTGGGCCCGGCGGCAACCGCAAGGGGCTCGGCCCCACCCCTCACAGGACGGCCGCCGTCAGGGGCGGCGGCCCCCCGCTCTGCGGACGGCTTCGATGAAGCGGCGGGCGCGGCCGTCCTGTGTGGCGTCCGCCGTGTCGTCGCCCATGGTCAGTGTGTATCGCGTGCCGTTCACCTCGGCCGAGGCGCTGTCGCCCGAGGAGAACCACGCCTTGCCCGCGCGTACCGCCTGTACGGGCGCGCTGTCGATCTCGCTGCCGTGGCTGTTGAGCAGTTCCACCCGGCCGTCGTTGATGCGGACCTGACCTGCCCGGGTGAGCGACCGCAGGCGCCTGTCGATCCGAACCCGGTCCGCCGTGAACTCCGGCTCCGCCATGATGCCCCCCTTGGGTACGAGGTGTGCGCGTCCGGGGGCCTCCAAGGAGGCACCCGAACAGGGTTCCAACGCGGCTACCACCGGGAATGTTCCCGTGTCAGCAGTGTGCCCGTACCCGTGGTAGGGCGCCAGGGTGTACGTGGGCGGGCCGGGCGCACGGAAGGGGAGCGCCCGCGCGCCGGGGGCGCCCGCGACGCGCCAAGCCGCCCACCGGGCTCCGGACCAGTCCGCCCTGTGGGGTGTTTCCGCAGGTGAGATGCGCTCGGCGGATGTCTATCATCAGGCCACCCACGAGGTCGTACGGATGCCCGAGCCGGACCGGCGGCCGACGCGACACAGAGGAGCCGACCGGTGAGTGCCACCCCTCCGCAAGCAGCCCCCGCCCTGACGGACACCCGGGACGTCGACCGCAGCGACCCCGCCTACCGCGCCTGGCTGCGCGAGGCCGTCCGCAAGGTGCAGGCCGACGCCAACCGCTCCGCCGACACCCATCTGCTGCGCTTCCCGCTGCCGGAGACCTGGGGCATCGACCTCTACCTGAAGGACGAGTCCACCCACCCCACCGGCAGCCTCAAGCACCGCCTGGCCCGCTCGCTCTTCCTCTACGGCCTGTGCAACGGCTGGATCCGCCCCGGCCGGCCGGTCATCGAGGCCTCCAGCGGCTCCACGGCCGTCTCGGAGGCGTACTTCGCGCAGCTGATCGGCGTCCCCTTCATCGCGGTGATGCCCCGCACCACCAGCGCGGAGAAGTGCCGCCTCATCGAATTCCACGGCGCCACCTGCCACTTCGTGGACGATCCCCGCACGATGTACGAGGAGTCGGCGGCGCTCGCGGCCCGGACCGGCGGCCACTACATGGACCAGTTCACCTACGCGGAGCGCGCCACGGACTGGCGCGGCAACAACAACATCGCCGAGTCGATCTACCGTCAGCTGGCGCTGGAGCGCTACCCGCAGCCCGCCTGGATCGTCGCCACGGCCGGCACCGGCGGCACCTCCGCCACCCTGGCCCGCTACGTGCACTACATGCAATACGACACCCGGATCTGCGTCGCCGACCCGGAGAACTCCTGTTTCTTCGACGGCTGGACCAGCGGCGACCCCGACGTGACCTGCGACCGGGGCTCGCGGATCGAGGGCATCGGCCGGCCGCGCATGGAGCCCAGCTTCGTGCCCGGCGCCATCGACCGGATGATGAAGGTGCCGGACGCCGCCAGTGTCGCCGCCGTGCGCGCGCTGGAGCCGGCCATCGGGCGCAAGGCCGGCGGCTCCACCGGCACCGGGCTGTGGAGCGCACTGAAGATCGTCGCGGAGATGGTCGCCGACGGCAGCACCGGCAGCGTCGTCACGCTGCTCTGCGACCCTGGTGACCGCTACCTCGACAAGTACTACGCGGACGGCTGGCTGGCCGGACAGGGCCTGGACATCACCCCGTACTCCGCCGCGATCGAGTCGCTGCTGACCACGGGGGGCTGGCCGGGCGGCACCGGCGGGTGAGGATCCCGAGGCCGGCAGGGGTGGGTGGCGAACTGTGAGCCGCACCGGTGGGCGATGCTCGGGGTCGGCACCGGTGCGTGATGCTCGGGGGCCGGTTGCGGTGGGCGACGCTCGGGGGCCGGTGGCGGTGCGTGAGGGCTGCGGGGCGAGCTCGGGCGGGGGACGGGCCCGGCGACGGTATCCGGCCGTGGGCGCCGAGACGGCGACCGCACGCCCCCTCCGGGGCAGCCCGCCGGCCCGCAGCGCTTCGTCAGCCGCCTGCGGCGGCCTCCGCGGCCTCCGCGGCCTCCGCGCCGCCGCCCTCGCCCGGGGCGGCGGACGCCTGGTCACCGGACCCGGGTGCGCCCGCTCCGGACGTGCCCGCCACCACCAGGCGCCGCAACTGCTCGGAGACCTCCGCACGCGCCTCCTCGGGCAGCCCCGCATCGGTGACCAGGGTGTCCACCTGGGACAGCGCGGCGAACGAACTCAGACCCACGGTGCCCCACTTCGTGTGGTCGGCGACGACCACCACACGGCGGGCGGAGCGCACCAGACGCCTGTTCGTCTCCGCCTCCGCCAGATTGGGCGTCGACAGGCCCGCCTGCACGGATATGCCGTGCACACCGAGGAAGAGCATGTCGAAGTGGAGCTCGCCGATGGCACGGTCGGCGACCGGGCCGACCAGTGAGTCGGACGGGGTGCGCACCCCGCCGGTGAGCACGACCGTCGCCGCGCCCTGGCGCTGGCCCGCGGTCCGCTGCGCCGCGTGGAACACATCGGCCACCCGCACCGAATTGGTCACGACCGTCAGATCGGGCACGTCCAGGAGATGGTGGGCGAGCGCGAAGGTCGTCGTGCCGCCGGACAGGGCGATGGCCGTGCCGGGCTGCACCAGGGCCGCGGCGGCCCGGGCGATGTCCTCCTTGGCCGTCAGCTCCAGACCCGACTTGGCCTCGAAGCCGGGCTCGTGGGTGCTGGCCTCCAGCACGGGGACCGCGCCGCCGTGCACCTTCTCCAGGACCCCCTGGCGGGCCAGCGCGTCCAGGTCACGGCGGACCGTCATGTCGGAGACGCCGAGCTTCCTGGTGAGCTCGTTGACACGGACACCGCCGCGGCGCCGCACCTCGTCCAGGATCAGGGCGCGGCGCTGCTCGGCCAGCAGGTTCTGGTTCTCGCTCACGCCGCCGGGGTCCTCTCGCCGCGCGCTGTGCCGTGGTGCCTTGTGCCGTCTTCGTTCACCTTGCTGCCGTTCGCCGTCGATCCGCCGCAATCCGCCCTTCAGGATCCCTCATCCTCGCATGCGCCACCGACAATCGCGCCGCCCCGGGCACCGGGGCTCCCGCCGAGGCCCCACCCACGGCCGGGGCGCCGAGCGGCCCGCCCGGACGGCGGGATTCGGACCAACACCCGAACCCAGGGGGGAGATTCCGTGACGGAAGGTGTACCTGGCGGCGCCGGACGGGGATCCTGGGAGCGGACATCACCCATACGCGGGACCGGGGGGAAGCAGAACTGTGGCAGCCACGAAGGGCCCCACGGCGGGCAGCCGAGCGTCCGCGGACGGCACCGCCCTGGAACTCCTGGTGCACGGCGTCGGCGGCACCACCCCTGAGGAGATGCTCGGCGACCCGCGCACCGTCCGCGTCACCGGCGACGAGACCGCCGCCGTCTACCGCAGGGCCGACGACGTCGACGCCGAGCAGCACCCCGCGGAGTACCGCGACAAGCCCGTCCCCGAGGCCTATGTGTGGTGCAACCTCACCTCGGGCAACGGCTCCCGCGCGCTGTGGCTGCTCCTGCTGCCGTTCATGGTGGTCAACCTGGCCCACTGGATGCGTCCCAGGACCCGCCGCGGGCGCGGCGGGGCGGTCAGCGCGTATGGCCTGCTGGTGCGGCTCACCGGCCTCACGCTCACCGTGGTGCTCGTCGCCGCCGCCTGCGAGGTCGCCCTGGACCTCGCGGCCTGGCAGTGCGCAGGCACGCGCGCGTGCGCGCAGGACCACGCATGGCTGCGGTTCCTCTCCCCGGAGCTGTTCCACCACGGCTGGTGGACCCAGCCGGGCCGCCGTCTCGCCCTCGCCGCGCTGGTGCCGACGGCCCTCACCGCACTCCTGTGGTACCTCTCCCACCGCACCTGGAGCGCCTACGAGTCCGCGCAGCCGCTGCCCCGCGGGAGCGAGCCCGAGGAGGACGTGCACACCGCCCTCGGCCGGCCGGGCTTCTGGTACGGGCGGCGCCTGGTGGCCCGGCTGCGGGCGGCGCACACCGCCGCCGGCCTGCTGACCGTGGCCGCCGCCGTCGGAACCTCCGCGGCCCGCTTCGACCGGGCCCCGGGCGGCCCGGTGGCGCTGGACGCGCTGGGCCGGGTCCTGGACGGGACGCTGATCGCCGGGGCCTGCGCCGTCGTCTGGGTGGTGGCCCGCAGGGGCCGCAGCGAGATGCGGCTCGACCACGACCTCGACCGGGCCCTGGTGCGGGCGCTGCCGCTGGCCGCGCTGGCCGTGCTGGTGCTCACCCTGGTGTACGCCGGCTGGTCCCGCCCCGCCTGGCAGTCGGCCGGCCGGCTGCCGGGCGACGCCACCTTCGGAGGCATCGCCCTCGTACAGGGCGTGCTGGTGGTCGTGCTCGCCGTGGTCGCCCATGCGCTGCACCGCGGCTCGCCCGACACCCGCACGGTGCTGCGCGGCCTCGGCGGGCCCGCCGTCGCCATGCTCGCCTGTGCGCTGGGCGGCGTGATGACGGGTGGCGTGGCGCAGCGCGTCGCCGACTGGGTGGACGGCTCGGGGAGCCCGGGCGTGGGCGGCACCATCGCGGGCCCGCCGGTGCTGCTGACCTGGCAGGCCTCGGTGATCCCGCCGCTGCTGGTGATCCTGCTGGTGCTCGCCGGCTGGCTCGCCGTCCGCACCTCCGTCCGTACCCGGCGGGGTCTGGCGCGGGTCCGGGCCGACTACCCGGACGAGCCGGAGGACCCGGCGCGCACCCGCCAGATCGCCGCCACCCGGGCCCGCGCCGCCCTCACCGACCGTGCGCCCCTCGCCGTCGGCATCATCTCCACCGTGACCCTGCTGCTGGGCGCGGGCGCGCTGGCCGGCGCGTGGGCCACCGGCGAGGTGCCCAGCCGCGCCGCCCAGGGCGCGGGGGCCGTCGTGGACGGTACGGCGCAGACGGCGCAGGCACTCGGCTCCTGGCTGATCGGGTTCGGGTTCATCCTCTTCGTCACCTGGGGCCGGCGCGCCTACAAGGACGTCTCCGCCCGGCGCACCATAGGGATCCTGTGGGACGTCGGCACCTTCTGGCCGCGCGCCGCACACCCCTTCGCGCCCCCCTGCTACGCCGAGCGCGCGGTACCCGACCTCACATGGCGCATGGCGACCTGGACACGGCTCACGGGCGGCCGCCTCGTGCTGTCCGGGCACTCCCAGGGCAGTGTGCTCGCGGCCGCGGCGGCCTGGCAGCTGAAGCCCGCGATGCGCGGCCGGGTGGCACTGCTCACCTACGGCTCCCCGCTGGAACGCCTCTACGGGCGGTGGTTCCCGGCCCACTTCGGCCCCGAGGCGCTCGAAGGGCTCCACCGAGAGGTGGTCTGCTGGCGCAATCTGCACCGGGCCACCGACCCCATCGGAGGCCCCGTCCGGCTGCCCGGCGAGGGTGGCCCGCGGGTCGACGCACCCGCCTTCAAGGACCCGCTGGCCTACGGGCGCACTCAGCTGCATCCGCTGCCGGCGCCGATCCTCGGGCACGGCGACTACCAGGCCGACCCCGCCTTCGCGAAGGAGCGGGCGTTGCTGTTGGCGCGGCTGCGGCCCGCCGTGCCCGACCAGCGCCCGGGCGCCGAGGAGACAGCCGCGGACATCGGCGGGGTGGCCGTGGTCACCGACGACGACCCCCAGGAGCATCCACAGGCCGGCGAGGGCGATCCGGGCAGGCAGCCACAAGTCCGGTGACGGCGGGGTCGCCGGCCGGGGGCAGGCGACCGCATACGCGGACGTGCGCCCGCGCAGGGGGCGCCCCTCGCGTGGCCCCCTCCATGTGCCTGGTGCCGGCGAGGGGGCGGCGGCCAGGGCGGGCGGCCATCCGGCGAGGTCACCGCTCAAGGCGGGCGACCACAGCTCCCTCTGGGGTACCGCTGTGGGCAGGCGACCTCGGCCCCCCTGTGGGGGCGCCACCCTGGCGGACAGCCGCAAAGCCTTCGTGAGGGTGCCACTCAGGCGGACAGCCACGGTCCGGCCTGAGAGGGCGCCGCTCAGCGCGGACAGCCGCAGGCCCCGGTAGGGGAGGCTCAGGGCAGGCAGCCGCGAGCCTCCTGTTGGGGGCACCACCTTGGCGGACAGCCGCAAAGCCTTCGTGAGGGTGCCACTCAGGCGGACAGCCACGGTCCGGCCTGAGAGGGCGCCGCTCAGCGCGGACAGCCGCAGGCCCCGGTAGGGGAGGCTCAGGGCAGGCAGCCGTAAGGCCCGGTGGGGGAGGCTCAGGGCAGGCAGCCACGAGTTCCGGCGGAGGAGCTCAGGGCAGCTCGGGAAGGTCCTCGGGGTGGAGCAGCGTCAGCTCGTCCGTGCTCGGCTCGGCCAGCTGGGCGACCCGGCCCGCGTGCCGCTCGACCATCGCCTCGAACGTCTGACGTGCCGTGCGGCCGTTGCCGAACCCGGGACCCTTGGGCAGCTCGGTGAAGTACTTCAGCAGGGCCTCGCCGGTGCCCGGGCCGAGCCGGTACTCCTGCTCGTCCGCCTGCTGCTCCACGATCCGCAGCAACTCCGCGGGCGTGTAGTCGCCGAAGGTGATGGTGCGCGAGAAACGGGACGCCACACCGGGGTTGACCGACAGGAACCGCTCCATCTCCGCCGTGTAGCCCGCGACGATCACCACCACGGCGTCGCGGTGGTCCTCCATCAGCTTCACGAGCGTGTCGATGGCCTCCCGGCCGAAGTCCCGCCCCGAGTCCTCCGGCGAGAGCGCATAGGCCTCGTCGATGAAGAGCACCCCGCCGCGGGCCCGCTCGAACGCCTCCTGGGTGCGGATGGCCGTGGAGCCGATGTGCTCGCCGACCAGGTCCACCCGGGACACCTCCACCAGGTGGCCCTTCTCCAGCACGGCGAGCGACGCCAGGATCTCGCCGTACAGCCGGGCCACCGTGGTCTTGCCGGTGCCCGGGGAGCCCGTGAACACCAGGTGGCGGCGGACCGAGGCCGCCTTGAGGCCCGCCTGCTGCCTGCGTCGGCCCACCTCGATCATGTCGGTGAGGGCCCGCACCTCTCGCTTGACGCTCTCCAGGCCCACCAGCGCGTCCAGCTCGCCCAGCACGTCCTTGGGGCTGCGCGCCGGCCACTCGGGGGCCTGCGGCGGCGCCGCGGGCGCGGCGGGGAAGGGCTGCTGCTCCGCGGTGCGCTGGGCGGGAATCTGGCCGAGCAGCCCCGCCGACGCCGTCGGCTGCACCGCGGCCTCGGATATCGCGGTCCGGGGGCCGGCGCTCTCGTCGCTGGTGCAGTCCTCGACGGTGGGGCCGCTGCCGCCGCCCTGGCCGGCCGGCGCGTCCGCGAACTCGTAGCCGCCGCGGGTGCACCGCTCCGTTCGGCACTTGCGGAGCGTGGTGCGGCAGCCGTCGATGACGTGGAAGCCGTACCCGCCGCTGTCGGTGACCCGGCAGTTCAGGAAGCTGCCGCGGCCGCCCGCCGAGACGTAGCAGCCGGCCTCCGCGGGGGAGGTGATGGTGCAGCGCTCGACGGTGGGGTCGGCGCCCTTGGTGACGATCACGCCGGTCTGGGTGCCGTCGACCGTGCACCCGGACAGCGTGCCGCCGCTGCCGTGGTCGCGGAACCAGGCGCCCGTGGCGGCGTCGCGGATGCGGCAGTCGTCGAGCTGCGCGGTGGCGCCGTCGCTCACCGACACCGCGGTGTTGCGCACCTGGGAGAGGTCGCTGTCGACGACGTCGACCCGGGAGCCGCGGTCGAGTACGAACAACGCGTCCGGCACGTCGTGCACCCGGCAGGCCTCCAGCACGGCCGTCGCTCCGTCGCTCACCCACACCGCCGGGTAGTCGCCCGTGCTCTCGTGGATCTCGCACTGGTTGGCGTCGACACGGGTGCCTGGGTCCCACACCGACAGGCCGTTGCGGCCGAAGCGGTGCACCGTGGAGCGGGTCAGCGTGAGGACCGAGCGGGACCTCAGGTCCACCGCGTTCTCCGGGACGTCGTGGATGCGGCAGTCGGCGAGGGTGAGCACCGCGTCGGTGTCCAGGGTGATGCCGTCGGCCGTGGTGCGGTGCACATCGCAGTCGGTGAGGAACGCCCCGGCCCGGCCGGTGACCTGCACACCGCTGCCCTTGACCTCGTACACCTCGCAGCCCACCGCCTCCAGGCCGGTGTGCTCGCCGGTCGCCGACAGGCCCGCGCCCGAGGTGTGGTGCACCCGGCAGCGTTCGAGACGCGGATGCGCGCCGGAGCGTGCCGCCACGCCCGCCTGGCCGGATGCGACGACCTCGCACTCCTCGAAGAGGCCGCCGGCCTCGTCGAGCACGGCGATGCCGATGCCCGCGGGGTTGTCGATCGTGCACCTGCGGACGGTGGGGCGGGCGGTGCCGCCGCGCACCTCGATGCCGGTCGCGGAGCGGGTGACGATCCGCAGCCCGGACAGGTCGGGGGTGCCGTCCTCCACCAGCAGCGCGGGGGCCGCCGCGTCCTGCCCCTCCACCTGGAGGTCCTGGATCACCGCGGAGGCGCGCACGGTGAGAGGCACACCGTCGGCGGGCGCTATGCGCACCGAGCCGGGGGAGCCCTCCGGGCCGCGCAGCGTCACCGCGCGCTGCACCAGCAGGTTCTCGCGGTAGGTGCCGGCGGAGATGGTGAGGACGTCACCGTCCACCGCGGCCTCCAGGGCCGCCGTGAGGGAGGCGTATTCGCCCGCGCGGCGCCGCCACCGCGATGTGCCGGTGTGCGTCACCTGGACCGTGCCCTGTGCCATGCGGTGTTCTGTCCCCCACCTCGTGGTTCGGTCGGCGAAGAGTGCCGGAGGAGTGCCGTGGAGCCGGCCGGCTCCACGGTAGCGTGTGTACGGCGGGGGAGTTGACCCAGTCCGGGGCCCGGTCAGCTTCCGGTGCCGGTCCTGCCCCAGTCGGGACCGGCCTTCTCCCATGCCCGGTCCCAGCGTGCGTACCTGCGGCGGACCATCTGCCAGAGGACCACCCGGCGGCCGGCCTCGACCAGGGCGGCGAAGGCCGCGGCCGCGCCGAAGCCGGCCAGCGCCGCATGGGTGCTCGCGGCGACCGGGTCCAGCGGGCGGGCGACCACGTGGCCGTGCCGGTCGGTCCAGACGGGGAAGTGGTCGCCGGCGCGGGGGCTCTTCAGGTCGGCTATGACGGGGCCGGTGCGCGGGGTGCCGTCCGGCGCCCGCCAGCTGGCGATCACACGGCTGTGCGCGTCCCGCGCGGCCACGGTCTCCGGGTCGGGGTCCACGGGGGGCCGCCGGACCGTGCGCACCACCACGGCCGGCACCGCGTGGCGCTCCAGGTGCTGCTGGTGAACCGATCGCAGCAGGGCCTGCTCGCTCAGCGTCCCCGTCACCACTCCGGCGACCGGGGCGGCGACGGCGATCAGCACCGCGGCCGTCAGCGCCACCCAGGATTCGAGGAGATCGGTCTTCCGGCGCAGCGGATTGTGCCGCCAACGCCAGAGCCCGACGATCGCTCGCACAGCCCTGCACCCCCTTCCGCGTCCGTCTTGGCCTCGAACGGCACGGTCCACACCCATATGACGCGAAGAGAGAGCCAGATCACGCTCGCCCCTCACCGGCATCCTGCCGGTTCCACAGCCGTCCTGTCGGATTCCCGGCCGCGTCCTGTGAACGTCCGTGCCGGCCCGACGGGTTCCCGAGCGGGGCGAGGCTATGCGACGGCTCATGGGGCGCGTTGGGAGTCCGGCGCCTGCGCGGTCACGGTGGCCGGATGTATGGCCGAATCTATGCGAGAACGGTGACCGGGTCGCCCAGCCGCAGGGTGCCGGTGGTCTCCGGTACCAGGTGCCGCCCGAAGACGAGCT
Organism: Streptomyces sp. DSM 116793; assembly: GCF_057320905.1. Taxonomy (NCBI): domain Bacteria; kingdom Bacillati; phylum Actinomycetota; class Actinomycetes; order Kitasatosporales; family Streptomycetaceae; genus Streptomyces; species Streptomyces sp. DSM 116793. Next base: position 8,851,578 of record NZ_CM170494.1, read on the forward strand.
TGTCGCCGAACCTGCGGTACGCGGCCAGGGTGTGCAGGGGTTCCCTGCCGCGCCGTGCACTGTCCTGGTCGGTGGTGGACACCACACAGCGCCCACACGGCTCGGCGGCCCGGAAGACGACCTCGCCGACGGCGATGCGCTCCCAGTCGTCCTCCGCCCAGGCGGGCAGGCCCTCGACGACCGCGCTCGGCCGGAACCGGCTCATGGGCAGCGGCCCCTCGGCGGCGTGCGCGCCCTGCGCGACGAGGGTGTTGAGGGCGTCCAGCGAGGACAGGGAGGTGAGCAGCAGGGGGTAGCCGTCGGCGAGCGAGACGGTCTCTCCGGGGCGCCCGTACCGGGGGTCGATGGCGCGGGCCGTCGCGGGCCTGTCCAGGTGCACGAGGCGCACGTCCTCGCCGAGGTGGGCACTGAACCAGGCGTGCGCCGCCAGGTCGGCCGGTACCAGCTCGACCTTGTCCCGGAAGAGCTGCGCGACGACGGTGTCGCCGGAGGCGGGCACCTCGACGGTCAGTGCGTCCCGGCCCGGTCCCGACAACCGTAGCCCCCCGCCGGGCAGCAGCTGCGCGGTGACGAGTGCCAGGCCCGGATGGGAGCGTTGGGTGACGACCCGGCCGGCGTCGTCGACGAGCATCCAGCGCCGGTCACCCGCGAGCCCCCACGGCTCCACGACCGCTTCCCGGGGTGCATGGCCCCGCACGGCCTTGAGCGGATACACGTGCAGCGACGCGAGCGCGGGGTTCGGCATAGCGGCATTCTGCCAGCCGGCGGACGGCCTCCGGGCCGGGCCGCGCTCGCGGCCACTCAGTAACCGCGGTACTGCCTGTCGTACGGATCCTCGTAGCCGGCCGGGGCCGGTGCCTGGCGCGGGGCCGCGGGGCGCGGCGCGGCCGGGCGCACGGGCGCCGCGGGACGCATGGCCTCGTAGCCCGTGCCGGCCGGTGCGGGCCGCTGCGGCTGGGGATAGCCGCCCTGGTAGCCGCGCGGTGGTGCCGGCTGGGCCGGCTGCTGGGGCACGTACGGAGACGGTGCCTGGTGCAGGGGCGCCTGCTGCGGGGCCGGTTGATAGCCGCCGCCGTACTGAGGAGGCACCGCGGCCTGCGAGGAGGGCCCCGCGGGCAGGGCCGGAAGTGCCGACGGGAGCGCGGGCAGATGGCTGCCGGGGGCCTCGTAGGCCGAGGGAACGCGGATCGGGGCGATCTGCGGGGTGCCCCGCTCTGCGACCAGGGAGTCGTAGATCGGAGTGTCCGGGAAGGACGGCGCGGAGTAGTAACCGCCGCCATAAGTGGAGCGGGGGGAGGTCATGCCTCATAAGTTAAGCCCACGATGTGCTGGTTGGGGAGACCGATAAGAGGGTTGTTTTGGGGGTGGGGCACAGCTGTGGATCCCCAATGCGAGCGAACGTGGGGAAAACGGTCGCCGGGCGACGTAGGAATGGCGTAAAGACCAAGCTCCAGAAGGGTTACCCGTCGGTCGGACGACCGTCACAGGACGGTCTCCCGACGCGCCTGTGCGGGCCCGCGGCGCCCCCGAAAAAGCGGAGTCCGCGGGAATGCGAAAGGGTGAACGAATCTCTTCGGCCACGGCGGTGTGCAGTGCGGGCGGACGTGTCAATGAAGGAGAGTTCGAATGCGCCGGTGGGTCACCTGCCGTGCGCGTCGAATTGGGCCGCCGTTCGGGCCGCGAGCCCGGCGGGCGGCGGCCGCACCGTGCCCGCCGCGCGGGGCGCCGTGCCGGCCGTCGGTCCGCCCCCGCCCGGTGCCGGGGCGCCGACGACGAGCGTGCCCCGCCCGGTCCGTGCCTGAGCGGAACGGCCCCGGCTCCCGTCCCGCCGGCCGGCTGCCGTGTCAGTGCTGCCCGGGCGTGGCCTCGGTCGTCGTCCCGGCCCCTGACGCCGCCTCAGGACCGGCGTCGGGACGCGCGTACGTACGGCCCTTCCAGGCCGCCCCCCGGCCCCGGTAGTGCTGCACCGCGGAGTCCACCGTCATCAGCAGGTATAGCAGGGCGGTGAACGGCAGCAGCGGAGCGAGCCACAGGGGCTGGCGGTAGTAGCGCAGCATGGGCAGGTACGTCCCCGCCATCACCAGCCACGCCAGGCCCCCGGCGACCGCGCTGCCCGTACCGCCCGCGACGAGCCCCCCGACCAGCGCCACGGGCGGCACCAGGTACACCAGCGCGAGACCGACGACGGTGCCGGCGAGGACGAGCGGGTTGTGCCGCAACTGCGCATAGGCGCTGCGCGACACCATGCGCCACAGGTCGTGCAGCCGCGGGTACGGCCGCACGCTCTCGACCCCGTCGGCGAGCCCCAGCCAGATGTGGCCACCGGTGCGCTTGACCGCCTTCGCCAGCGAGACGTCGTCGATCACGGCCTGCCGGATGGCGTCCGGCACCCGGGCGCGGTCGGCGGCCTCCGCGCGCAGCAGGACGCAGCCGCCCGCCGCTGCCGCCGTCCGTGACCCGCTCACACCGATCCACCGGAACGGGTAGAGCTGCGCGAAGAAGTACACGAAGGCCGGGACCACCAGCCGCTCCCAGGCGCTCGCCACCCGCAGCCGCGCCATCTGGGACACCAGGTCGAATCCGCCCTTCTCGGCCGCGGCCACCAACTCCCTGAGACTGCTCGGCGCATGGGCGATGTCGGCGTCGGTGAGCAGCAGGTACCGCGGCGCACGCGCACGTGCCAGGCCGATGCCGTGCCGCACCGCCCACAGCTTGCCCGTCCAGCCGGCGGGCGGCTCGCCCGGTGACGAGACGGTGAGCGGCAGCCCGCCGTGCCGCTCGGCCAGCGCCCTGGCCAGGTCGCCGGTGCCGTCCGAACTGCTGTCGTCGACGAGGAACACCTCGGCGGGGCCCGGGTAGTCCTGGGCCAGCAGCGAGGGCAGGCTCCGGGGCAGCACCTCCGCCTCGTCCCTGGCCGGCACCACCACGCACACCTGCGGCCACTCGCGCGGCACCCCCCGCGGCGGCAGGCGCACATCGGTGCGCCAGAAGAACCCCTGGCCCAGCAGCAGCCACAGCCATCCGACCAGTGATACGAGGGCGATTCCCGTCAAGACGCTCACCCGCCGCAGTCTGCCCCACGGTCCGCGGGCCGCCCAGTCCGGCCCGCCGAAGCGCGCCCCACCAACGGGCCCGTGGTCCGGGCACGGCAGGGGCCGGCCCTTCGGGACGGGGGGCGACCTGACGGTGTGGCCGGGGGCGCGACCATGCGGCCGAGCCGCACATCGACACAGCCTCGCGCCCCCTTCGCGGCGGGGGCTGCGCGCCGATGAGGGGCGCGGGGAGCCGGGCGACCAGCCACCCACCGGCTGGTGGTCCGGGCGCACGGCGGGGGCCGCCCTCCGGGACGGCGACGGCTTGCCGGTCCGGCCCGGCGCGGTCGGGGCTCGGCCGGGTCCTGTCAGGACCCATCGTCTAAGGTGGCGGGGTGAAGATCGCGCTCGTGGACTCCGGACTCGGACTGCTTCCCACGGCCGCCGCGGTGCGGCGGCTGCGACCCGACGCCGACCTGGTGCTCTCCTGCGACCCGGACGGCATGCCCTGGGGCCCGCGCGCCCCGCACGACGTCTCGGCGCACGCCGTGGCCGCCGCGGAGGCGGCCGCCGCCCTCGGACCCGACGTGCTGATCGTCGCCTGCAACACGGCCTCCGTACACGCCCTGGACGCGCTGCGCGCCCGCCTGGAGCCGGCGCTGCCCGTGGTGGGCACCGTTCCGGCGATCAAGCCGGCGGCGGCGGGCGGCGGCCCGGTGGCCATCTGGGCCACGCCCGCCACCACGGGCAGCGCCTACCAGCGCCGGCTCATCGCCGACTTCGCCGCCGGCGTCGCGGTCACCGAGGTGGCCTGCCCGGGGCTCGCCGAGGCGGTCCAGTACGCCGACCAGTCCGCCGTCACCGCGGCCGTCGCCGCCGCGGCGGAACGCACACCCGAGGACACCCGCGCCGTCGTGCTCGGATGTACGCACTACGAACTGGTCGCGGAACGCATCCGCGCCGCCGTGCAGCGGGACGGCCTGCCGCCCCTCGTCATGCACGGCTCGGCCGGTGCCGTCGCCGCCCAGGCGCTGCGCAGGATCGGCGTCCAGCCCACCGGACCGGACACCGCGGGGCGCGAGCCGGGCGGTCTGACCGTGCTGTTGAGCGGCCGCGAGGCGGCGCTGCCCGCCGAGGCCCTGGCCTACCCAGAGGGCCGGCAGCTCGCCGCCGTCAGCCCCGTGCGGTGACCCGCGCCGTGGCGTGACCCGAGCGGGATCCGCTGCCGCCGGTGCCGAACCTGGGTACTCTCGTGACATGAGGCACCACCTCCACGGTGCGCGCGGCTCCAGCGAAGCGCTGCCGGCAATCTGGACGGGACGAGCGACCAACCGCGCACAGTGGCTGCTCGCCACCGGCGGTGCCGCCTGTCTCGCACTCGGCGTCGAGCTCGCCGTCGACCCCGGATGGGCCTCCGGACTGCCCGCCCTGATCGTGGCCGTCGTCGGCTGCATCGCCGCCGGTCTGCTGATGCTGTACGGCACGCTCGCCTTCGTGCACGTCGCCGTGAAGGTCGACAAGGACTGCCTCGAGGTGCGCTGCGGGCACATCGGCGTGCCGCGCCGCCGGATCCTGCTCTCCCATGTCGTGGACGCCACCTTCGCACCGCGGGTCACGCCCCGGCAGTGGGGCGGTTGGGGGTACCGGTGGCGGCCCGGCAAGGGCACCGCCGTGGTGGTGCGGCGCGGTGAGGGCATGGTGCTGGTCCTGGGGGACGGCCACCGGTTCACGGTCACCGTGGACAACGCCGAGGCCGCGGTCAGGTTCATCCGGGCCCACCTCGGCCGCACCGCACCGGGCACGCCCGCCTGACGCCCGGCGGACCCCGGCCCGACGGTTCGGCTCCGCACGGGCGTCCGATGCCCGCCTGACGGCCGGCCGAAGCAAGCCCCTCACGGTGTCCATCCGAGTCCGCCGGGCCTGACAGCACCTCGTCCGACCCCTCCAACGACCTCCAACGACCTCCTGCGCCCCGCCGCGCCCGGCGCATGTCCACGACCGCCCGGCGCCCCACGCGACCGCCCCGCGCCGGGGCGGCCCCGTCACGACTGGAACGCGTCGAGCTCGCCCCCCAGCGGCCGAGCCGTCGCGACGCCCGCGAGGAGGCCGGCGCCGGCCGTGACCGAGGTGAAGCTCAGGGCGTTGCCCGCCAGGGCCGGCCCGGCCAGCACCGTCAGGGCGGCGGTCGCCGTGAGGACCACGGGCGCGGGCCGCGGCGAGCGCCACAGCGCGTGCAGCGCCCAGCAGGGAGCCGCGGCCAGCAGGAGCACCCCCACGAAACCCTGCTCGGCCGCCTGCTGCAGCAGTGCCGAATGCGGCCTGCCGTCCGCCGCCGGGGCCGCCGCGGCCTCGGGACCGAGATCGGCGAACCGGCCCGGCCCCGCACCGAGCACCGGATGGTCGAGGGCGAGCCGGGCCGCGTCCCGCCACAGCAGCAGGCGGTGCGCGCCGAGCACGTCCCCCGCGGGCGCCGACAGGCCGGGCGGCAGGGTGCCGGAGGCAAGGCCCCAGGTGGCCGCCGCCGCCAGCGCCGAGACGGCGGTGAGGGCCGCGAGCCCCCACGACCTGCGCACCCGGCCGGCCACCAGTGAGCACACCAGCACCACCAGGGCGCCCACGGCACCCGCGGGCGAGCCCAGCAGTGCCGCCGCCGGCACCAGCGCGGCGGCCGGCAGCCGCAGCAGAACGCGCACTCCGGGCCGCTCGGCGGTGGCGGCCGCACAACACGCCGCACCCGCGCACAGCACCCAGACGGCGGCCGTGCCCGCCGTGTCCCCGAGTGGGAGCGGGCCGTCCGGCGGATGCAGGGCGGGCGACGGATGCGGGGCGCCCGGCGCCGCCGCCATCAGGATGCCCCCGGCCAGCGCCCCGGCCGCGGGCGCCGCCACCGGCAGCACCGTCCCGGCGATCCGTCCGCCCGCGTATCCGGCCGCCACCGCCAGCACGGCCAGCAGCATGCCCTCCGGTCTGCCGCCGGTGGCCGCGGCCGTCACCAGGGACCACGCCGCACAGCCGCCGAGCACCACCATGCCCACGGCATCCGCCCCGCCGCGGCGATCGTCCGCAACCGCGGAAGCGGACACCGCCGTCCGCCCTGCCGCCCCCACCCACCGCCCCGTGAACCCCACCCGTCGCCCCCCGACGTCTGACGGGCCCCGATCGGCGCCACCGGCACGGCTCCCACCGGTACGGCTGCACATCGGGGACTTGCGCACACGGTAGTGGTTGATGCGTCGGTTTGTGGACAAGCAGGGAAGAAACGATGCGGAAATGACGGAGAAGGTGCGTGCGGGGGCCGGTCGGCGACGGTGGGTCCGGAGGCCTTGGCCGGCACGGCGGCGGCCGGCCCGCGGGCGCGGCGGTGACGCGCCGTACACTCCCCGGGTGACCGCCATCGCCACTTCCGTGCGTGACACGGACCCGCCCCCGCAGGCCCCGGTGTCCCCCACGCGGCTCGTACTCCTGGTCAGAGGCCTGGTCCCGGCGGCCGCCGCGGTGCTGGCGGGTGTGCTGCTGTACATCAGCTTCCCGCCGCGCGACCTGTGGTGGCTGGCCCTGCCGGCCTTCGCGGTGTTCGGCTGGTGCCTGCACGGCCGCGGCTGGAAGGCCGGGGCGGGCCTCGGTTACCTCTTCGGGCTCGGGTTCCTGCTGCCGCTGCTGGTGTGGACGGGCGTGGAGGTCGGGCCGGGACCCTGGCTGGCGCTGGTCGCCGCAGAGGCGTGCTTCATCGCACTGGTGGGCGCGTCCGTGGCGGTGGTCTCCCGGCTGCCGGTGTGGCCGGTGTGGGCCGCGGCCCTGTGGATCGCCGGGGAGGCGGCACGCGCACGCGTGCCGTTCGGCGGCTTCCCCTGGGGAAAGATCGCCTTCGGGCAGGCCGACGGGGTGTTCCTGCCGCTTGCCGCGGTCGGCGGCACCCCGGTGCTCGGCTTCGCGGTGGTGCTCTGCGGCTTCGGTCTCCACGAGGTTGTCCGCCAGGTGCTCGGTGCCCGCCGCACCCGGGTGCTGCGCCGTGGTGCCGCGACGGCCGCGCTGCTCACCGTCGCCGTGCCCGTCGCGGCCGGGTTCGCCGCCCTGCCGCTGGTCAGCGACGCCGCCCAGGACGGCGAGGTCACCGTCGCGGTGATCCAGGGCAACGTGCCACGCGCCGGGCTCGCCTTCAACGCCCAGCGGCGCGCCGTCCTCGACTACCACGTACGGGAGACCGAACGCCTCGCGGCGCAGATCAGGGCCGGCAAGGTGGCCCGCCCCGACCTGGTGCTCTGGCCGGAGAACTCCTCGGACATCGACCCGTTCACCAACCCGGACGCCCGCGCCGAGATCGACGCCGCGGTCCGGGACATCGGGGCGCCCGTCTCGGTGGGCAGCGTCGTCCAGAAGAGCGACGGCAGGCTCTTCAACGAGCAGATCCTGTGGGACCCGGCCAAGGGGCCCACGGACACCTACGACAAGCGGCAGATCCAGCCGTTCGGCGAGTACATCCCCCTGCGGTCCCTCGTCAGCGCGTTCAGCAGCGACGTCGGGATGGTGCCGCAGGACTTCAGCCGCGGCACCAAGCCGGGCGTCTTCACCATGGCGGGTGCCAAGGTGGGCCTCGCCACCTGCTACGAGGCGGCCTTCGACTGGGCCGTGCGGGACACCGTGCGCGACGGGGCGCAGATGATCTCCGTACCGAGCAACAACGCGACGTTCGACCGCAGCGAGATGACCTACCAGCAACTCGCCATGAGCCGGATCCGGGCCGTGGAGCACAGCCGTAGCGTCACCGTCCCGGTGACGAGCGGCGTCAGCGCCGTGATCCGGCCGGACGGGCGGATCGTCGCGAGGACGGCGATGTTCACGGCCGACGCCCTGGTCGACAAGGTGCCGCTGCGCTCCTCGCTGACCCCCGCGACCCGCCTCGGCGTGCTCCCCGAGGGCCTGCTCGTGCTGGTGGCGGCGGGCGGCCTCGGCTGGGCGGTGACGGCCTCGGTACGGGCCCGGCGCGCGGTCCCGCGCCCGGCGGGCGGGCCGGCGGCAGACCCCGCCCGGGACCCGGGGCCGCACCCTGGCGACGGCGGCGGGGGCCGTTAGGGTCGGGCCATGGCTACTCCTGACTTCATCCGGACCGTGCGGGCCACCGCCGGCCACCAGCTGCTCTGGCTTCCCGGCGTCACCGCGATCGTCTTCGACGACGACGGCAGAGTCCTCCTCGGGCGACGCAGCGACAACCGGAAGTGGTCGGTGATCGGCGGCATCCCGGACCCGGGGGAGCAGCCCGCGGCGTGTGCGGTGCGCGAGGTGTACGAGGAGACGGCGGTGCACTGCGTCGCCGAGCGCGTCGTCCTGGTGCAGGCACTGGAGCCGGTCACCTATGCGAACGGCGATCAGTGCCAGTTCATGGACATCACCTTCCGCTGCCGGGCCGTGGGCGGGCGGGCGCGGGTCAACGACGACGAGTCGGTGGAAGTGGGCTGGTTCCCGGTGGACGCGCTGCCGGAACTGCACGAGACGGGACTGTTCCGGATCAAGCAGGCCCTGGCCGATGCCCCCACATGGTTCGAGCCCACCGGTGACGTGTGAAGTGCCCACCGGTGACGTGTGAAGTATGGGGGGTGCCCATATGGGTCGTACGAAGGCGACTGTCTAGGGTCGGATCATGACCGCGCCCAGCACACCGAGCTCCTCCGTTCCCTTCGTCACCTCGACGGCCGCGGACTCCCAAGGCGCCGGCCCCGGCCTCGCCGGCCGCACCGCGCTGGTCACCGGGGCTGCCAGCGGCATAGGCCGGTCCTGTGCGCTGCGGCTCGCCGCGGCCGGTGCCGCGGTGCGTGCCGTGGACCGGGACGCGGAGGGCCTCGGCACCCTCGGCGACGAGTCGGCCGGACTGCCCGGCGGCGTCGAGACGCTCACCCTGGACCTCACCGACCTGGACGCCGCCGAGGCCAGCGCCGACGGCACCGACATCCTCGTCAACAACGCGGGGCTCCAGCTCGTGCGGCCGATCGAGGATTTCCCGCCGGATGTGTTCCACACGGTGCTCACCGTGATGCTGGAGGCGCCGTTCCGGCTGATCCGGGGCGCCCTGCCGCACATGTACGGCCAGGGCTGGGGCCGCATCGTCAACATCTCCTCGGTGCACGGGCTGCGCGCCTCGCCGTACAAGGCCGCCTATGTCGCCGCCAAGCACGGTCTGGAGGGCCTGTCGAAGACCGCCGCCCTGGAGGGCGCCGCGCACGGGGTCACCTCCAACTGCGTCAACCCGGGCTATGTCCGGACCCCCCTGGTCGAACGGCAGATCGCGGACCAGGCGAAGGCCCACGGCATCCCCGAGGAGCGGGTCCTCACCGAGGTGCTGCTGCAGGACAGCGCCGTCAAACGCCTGGTGGAGCCCGACGAGGTCGCCGAGGCCGTGGCCTACCTGTGCTCGCCCGCCGCGTCCTTCGTGACCGGCACCTCTCTGGTGCTGGACGGCGGCTGGACGGCGCACTGACTCCTCCGGACGGTACGGCACCGGGAGTTATCCACAGGGGTGGCGGGGTCCGGCGTACGGCAGGTAATCCTGGTGACCATGGAACGCGAGGGCGACAGGCCGGACACCGCCGGGCGGGTTCGGAGCATCGGCACGCAGACACGGCCGGCCCGTGCCGCATATCCGCGTGGGCGCGGAGAGGCCGCAGAGGCCGCAGAGGCCGGAGAGATCGGAGAGATGGGGGAGATCGGCGAGTCGGGAGAGGCGGGGGAGGCCGGCGGGTCCGGTGCGGGTGCGGAGACGGGCGGGCGGGGGCGGGCCGTGGAGGAGGATGGGCCCGGTGCGGCGGGCGGGGCCGCCGAGGGTGGGGAATCCCCGGGTCTCACCGAGCGCTCGCAGTCCCCACAGCCGCCGGAGACCCCGGAGCGGCCGGAGCCTCCGGAGCGGCCGGGGTCCGCGGAGCGGCCGGGGCCCCCGGAGCTGCCCGAGCTCTCGATCCCCCTGGAGTCCCCTGATTTCCTGGAGCTGTTGACGCGGGACGCCCCGGCGGACGCGTACGAGCAGCCGGTGCTGCGGGCCCGTGCCGCCGGGCAGCCCGCCGGCCGGATCGCGGCCCTGGAGCGTGCCAAGATGCTCGCCCTGCGGGTCCGCGCGGAGCTGGAGGGACGCAGGCGCCGCGAGGCCGAGCTGTCCGCGCTCTTCGAGACCGCGCACGACCTGGCGGGCCTCCGCGATCTCGATGTCGTCCTGCAGGCGATCGTGCAGCGCGCCCGCTCCCTGCTCGGCACCGACGTCGCCTACCTCACGCTCAACGACCCGGAGCGGGGCGACACGTACATGCGCGTCACGGAGGGCTCTGTCGCGGCCCGCTTCCAGCAGCTCAGGCTCGGCATGGGGGAGGGCCTCGGCGGCCTGGTCGCCCAGACCGCCCGCCCCTATGTCACCGACGACTACTTCAACGACGCCCGCTTCCAGCACACCCGCACCATCGACACCGGTGTCGCGGAGGAGGGTCTCGTCGCCATCCTCGGGGTGCCGCTGAAGCTCGGCCCCCAGGTGATCGGGGTGCTGTTCGCGGCGGACCGGCGGGCCAGGGTCTTCGAGCGTGAGCAGATCGCACTGCTTGGCTCCTTCGCCGCGCTCGCGGCCGCCGCCATCGACACGGCCCACCTGCTGTCGGAGACCCGCGAGGCGCTGGGCGGCCTGGAGCGGGCCAACGAGATCATCCGGGACCGCAGTGGCGTCATCGAGCGCGCCTCCGACGTCCACGACCGGCTCACCGAGCTGGTGCTGCGCGGCGGCGGTGTGCACGACGTCGCCGCCGCCGTCTCCGAGGTGCTGGACGGCACGGTGGAGTTCACCGACGCCTCCGCCGCGCCCGCGGGGGCGCTCACCGGCTCCGCCCAGGGGGCGCTGACGGCCTCCGCGCAGGACGGGCACGCGGTACGGCACGGGCAGGACTGGATCGCGGCCGTCGCCGCGGGCGGCGAACTGTTCGGCGCGCTGGTCCTGCACGGCCACCCCCGCCTGGACCCGGTCGACCAGCGCACCCTGGAGCGGGCCGCGATGGTCACCTCCCTGCTGCTGCTCGCCCGGCGGTCCGCCTCCGACGCCGAACAGCGCGTCCGCGGGGAGCTCCTGGACGATCTGCTGGACGCCCGCGACCGTGACCCGCGCCTGCTGCGGGAGCGCGCGGCCAGGCTGGGCGCGGACCCGGACGCCACGCACGTGGTGCTCGCCGCCCGGCTGGGCGGCGAGCACGCCGACGCGGAGACCGAGGCCGACGCCCGGCGCCGGCTGTGGTCCGCCGCGTCCCACCTGGCCGCCACCCGGCACGGCCTGGCCTCGGCCCGGGACGGCGGCACCGTGCTGCTGCTCCCGCTCGCCGCCCGCGGCACCGCGGCCGAGCTGGCCCGGGGTGTCGCCCGGCGGCTGGGCACGGCCGTGCACGAGGCGGTCACCGTCGGCGCGTCCGGCCCCGTCGCCGGGCTGGCGGCCGGCACCGACGCGGTGGCCGCCGCGTACGCGGAGAGCCGCCGCTGCCTGGACGCACTGCGGCTGCTGGGCCGCGCGGGTCAGGGCGCGGCCGCCGAGGACTTCGGGTTCCTCGGGCTGCTGCTCGCCGACAGCCGGGACATATCCGGGTTCGTGCGCCGCGGCATCGGCGCCGTCGTCGACTACGACCGGCGGCGCGGCACCGATCTCGTCCGCACCCTGGACGCCTACTTCGCCTGCGGAATGAGCCCGGCCCGCACCAAGGACGAGCTGCATGTGCACGTGAACACGGTGGCGCAGCGTCTTGAGCGGGTGGGGCGCCTGCTCGGCGCCGACTGGCAGAGCCCCGGCCGCGCCCTGGAGATCCAGCTCGCGCTGCGCCTGCACCGGCTGGCGCCGGCGCTCGACGGGGACTGAGCGCGGGGCGCCACCCCGCGGCGGGAGGGCGCCCCGGCCGGGTGGGGCTGCGGTGGAGTGGCGGTGGAATGCCGGTGGAGCGGCGCTCTTCGTCACGCCGAGCGCGTGTGCGCGGAGGCGGTGTCCGCAGCGGTGTCCGCAGCGGTGTCCGCAGCGGTGTCCGCGACGGCGTCGGCACCAGAGGCGGAGTTGCCGGCCTCAGAGCAGCCGCCTGCCTCGGACGTGGAGGTGCCGGCGTCCGAGGGGGGAGCGCCCGTCGGCCCGCGCCCCGAGTCGGCCGTCACGTCCTCCAGATCGCGGTGCCGGGTCTCCTTGGCCACCCCCACCGCGATGAGCGTCACCACGGCCGCCGCGATCACATACAGGGAGACGGGGGTGGAGCTGCCGTAGTCGTCGAGCAGTGCGGTGGCGATCAGCGGTGCCGGCGCGCCGGCCGCGACGGACGCGAACTGCGCGCCCATGGACGCACCCGAGTACCGCATGCGGGTGGCGAACATCTCCGCGAAGAACGCCGCCTGCGGCGCGTACATGGCACCGTGCAGGATCAGGGCGACGGTCACGGCGAGCACCAGGGCGCCGAACGAGCCGGTGTCGGCCAGCGTGAAGAACGGCACGATCCACGCGCCCACCCCCGCCGCGCCGAGCAGGTACACCGGCTTGCGGCCGATCCGGTCCGACAGCGCGCCCCACGCCGGGATCACGGCGAAGTGCACGGCGGAGCCGATCAGCACGGAGTTGAGCGCGGTCTGCTCGGACACCCCGGCCGACGTGGTGGCGTAGACGAGGACGAACGCGGTGATGACGTAATAGCCGATGTTCTCCGCCATCCGGGCGCCCATGGCCACCAGCACGTCGCGCCAGTGCTCGCGCACCACACCGACCAGGGGCAGCCTCTCGGCCGTGGCCGTGGCCATCGCCCTGGTGCCCCCGGCCGCCGCCTGCCGCTCGCTCCCCACGACGGCCGCGGCGGCCTCGGCCGCCCTGCGGGCCTCGGCGCGCGCGAGGGCGGCCTGGAAGACGGGGGACTCATCGACGGAGAGACGAATCCACAGACCGATCACGACCAGCACTCCGGAGAGCAGGAAAGGCACCCGCCAGCCCCAGGACCCGAACGCGGCGTCGGACAGCAGCCAGGTCAGCAGCGACAGCACCCCGGTGGCGAGGAGCTGGCCCGCGGGCGCGCCGGTCTGCGGCCAGGACGCCCAGAACCCACGGCGCCGTGCGTCGCCGTGCTCGGAGACCAGCAGCACGGCACCGCCCCACTCACCGCCGAGCGCGAACCCCTGGACCAGGCGCAGCACCGTGAGCAGCACGGGGGCGGCGCTGCCCACCGTGGCATGGGTGGGCAGCAGCCCGATCGCGAAGGTCGCCGCGCCCATCGTCAGCAGGCTGACGACCAGCAGCCTCTTCCGGCCGAGCCGGTCCCCGTAGTGGCCGAACACCAGGGCGCCGAGCGGCCGGGCGGCGAAGCCGACGGCGTAGGTGAGGAAGGACAGCAGGGTGCCGACGAGCGGGTCCGAGTCGGGGAAGAAGAGCTTGTTGAAGACCAGGGCCGCGGCGGACCCGTAGAGGAAGAAGTCGTACCACTCGACAGTGGTGCCGACGAGGCTCGCGGCGACGATCCGGGGAAGCTTCGCCGGCGTCGGGGGAGCGGCTGCTGCAGAGGCCATGTGCACCACATCCAGGCGTGGGAGAGGAGGACTACGTGTCGGCACAAGGTAGGAACACGCACATCGGGCGCACATATGGCGGGACGCCATAGTTCAGGGGCGGCGTATGCGTGCGGTCTCTATGACCGAAACCGCACTGCGGATGGCGGCGCGTCACCGCCCCGGGAGGACACCGCACGCGATGACATCGCAAACGTAATCAGCGCAACCGACGCAGGCCCCGGGAAGCGGGAGGGGGCCCCGGCTTCCTGATACGTCCGACGGGGCTGGGGGCGCCGCGTGCCCGCCGGGCGGGTACCGCGGCCACATCGGCGGGCGCAGGCCGGGCGTGGGACCGCTCGGCCGGGCGCCCGGACGATTCGCGCTGCTCCGGCGCCGTGCACCGCGCGCGGGGGTAGCGCTCTTCCACATGGCGCAATGGGGGCGCACGCCCGAGCGCATCACGGTCGGGCATGCGTCAATCACCCATATGGAGCAGCGTTTTACTGTGACTTGACCTCCGGTCGTGAGGTAATCTCCAGGCAAAGAGATGTTCGCGGTAGCACCAAGCGACCGTCTTGTCGCGTTGACGCGGTGGCCCATAAGAGGCCTGACCGACGGTCACTACGTATCCGGGGGAGATTGTGCTGATGGAGTGGCGGCGGACGTCAGGCGCTTGCCGGCACCGGTGGGCACGGTCACTCCCGGGCCACAGACGGTGCCGCGCCTGCTGCCGCGCGGTGGTGACGCGCTCCGCGTAGCGGGCGCGGCCACCGAACCACCTCTTCGCGTCGACGATGACGCGAGAACCCGGCTGTCCCGTCCTTCGGGCACGCCGGTCCCCGTCCCTTCCGCTGATGACCTGAACACACCGCGCCCGGACGCAGGTTCGTGGACGCAGGAGAAAGGCCACCATGAAGTCCCTGATTGACAACGCACGATCATTCACGACCCATGTGAGGGAGCGTGCCGAGGAGTTCCGCGCCCTTGAGGCGGGTCAGCGCCCTGATGCGCTGTTCATCACCTGTTCCGACTCGCGTGTGGTGCCCTCGCTGATCACCGGCGCCCGGCCGGGTGAACTGTTCGAACTACGGACGGCGGGCAACATCGTGCCCGCATACCGCAGTGACCACCCCACCGGCGAGACGGCCACCATCGAGTACGCGGTGCGGGTGCTCGGCGTCCGCGATGTGATCGTGTGCGGACACTCCCACTGCGGCGCGGTCAACGCGCTGGTGAGCGAGGACGATCTCTCCGGTATCCCGGCCGTCCAGGGCTGGCTGGAGCACGCGGCATCGCGGCCCGAGACGGCCGCACCCCCTTCCCCCGACCTCGCGGAGGCCGTCCAGCGCCACGCGGTCGCTCAGCTGGAGCGGTTGGGCACCCACCCCTGCGTCGCGGAACGGATCGGAGAGGGGGCCTTGACGACGCACGCCTGGTACTACGAGGTGCACACCGGAGTCGTGAAGGAGTACAGGCCGGGCGACAAGTCCTTCCGGCCGCTGTGACCCGCATCCGCCCGTTTCACGGGCAGCCGAGTACCTCTTCCCTTCCGCCTCCCCTGTGCGAGGAATTCCACTGATGCTCTTCAACCTCAAAAAGCCCGTCCATCTACGGCGTGACGTCCTGGCCTCCCTCGTCGTCTTCCTGGTCGCCCTCCCGTTGTGCGTGGGCGTGGCCGTGGCCTCGGGGGTGCCCGCCGAGCTGGGCCTGATCACCGGCATCGTCGGTGGTCTGGTCGTCGGCTTCCTGCCGGGCAGCAGCCTCCAGGTCAGCGGGCCCGCCGCCGGCCTCACCGTCCTGGTCTTCGAGGCCGTGCACGAATACGGCCTCGGCGCCCTGGGGGCCATCGTCATGGCCGCCGGCGTGATCCAACTCGTGCTGGGAGCCCTGCGCTTCGGCCGCCTCTTCCGTGCGATATCGGTGGCCGTCGTCAATGGCATGCTCGCCGGCATCGGACTCGTTCTCATCTTCGGCCAGCTCTACACCATGGCCGACGTCCGGCAGCCCCGCTCCGGAATCGACAAGATCGCGGGACTGCCCCACCTGGTCACCGAGATCGCCACCTCCGGCGACGCCCTGATCGCGTTCGCCGTGGGGGCGGCCACCATCGCCGTCCTCGTGCTGTGGAAGAGGCTCCCGTCCCGGGCCCAGCTGGTCCCCGCACCGCTTGCCGCGGTCGCCCTGGCCACCGCCGCCACGGCGGCAGCCGGATGGTCGGTGCCCCGCGTCGAGGTGCAAGGGCTGCTGGCCGCCGTCCAGCCGCCCGGCGGAGCCGACTTCACCTCGCTGGGCAGCCTGGCCGCCCTCGGTACGGTGCTCGCCTTCGCGCTCATCGCCTCGGCCGAGAGCCTCTTCAGCGCCGCCGCCGTCGACCGCATGCACGACGGCCCGCGGACCGACTACAACAAGGAGCTGATGGCCCAGGGTGTGGGCAACACCATCTGCGGCGTCCTCGGGGCACTGCCCCTGACCGCCGTCATCGTGCGCAGTTCCGCCAACGTCCAGGCAGGAGCCAGAACCAAGCTCTCCCGCGTCCTGCACGGACTCTGGCTCGTGCTCTTCGCCGCACTCCTCCCGGCCGCGATCGGCATCATCCCGCTGGCCGCACTCGCCGGGGTGCTCATCCACGCCGGCTGCAAACTCATCCCGGTCAGGGAACTCCTGCCCCTGTGGCGTACACACCGCGGCGAAGCCCTCGTCCTCGCCGTCACCGCGATCGGCATCATCACCACCAACATGTTCGAGGGCGTCCTCGTCGGCCTCGTCCTCGCCGTGGTCAAGTCCGCCTGGGAGACCTCCCACATCCACCTCGACGTCCACGAGACGACCGACGGCCGCCTCATCGTCGCCATCACCGGTTCGGCGACCTTCCTCCGCCTGCCCCGCATGCTCGAAACCCTCGAGGGGCTCCCGCACGACCACCCGGTCGAGCTCGACCTGTCGGAGCTGCGCCACCTCGACCACGCCTGCCGTACGACCCTGGAGAACTGGGCACAGCAGCGGGGAACCACGATCGGGACGCTCGCGCAGGCCCGGCCGGCCGTTCATCTCGAACGCGCGACCGCCCCCGACCCGGCCGCACGGCCATAGGGCAGAACCCACTCTCCGCTGCCCCTCGCCCGCACCGGGCGAGGGGCAGCGCACCACGGCACCCCGCAGCACGGAGAACCTCGAAGGAGGCAACGGTGTTCGAACTCAGGTCAGAGGCTGAAATGCGGTTGTACTCGGAGAAGCGAGCCAGAGAACTCGCCCTGGAAAGGGGTGGTGAAGAGGGTGACGAGAACACCGGCGACACCCGGGTGACGCCTCCGGACGGCGAGGAGGGGACCGCCGAGACGACCGCCACCACGGCGGAGCAAGCCGGGTGACATCCGTGGTGACCTGCTGATTCCACGGTTCCGTTGGCGCCGGAGGCCGCGAGCGGACAGGGGGAGCGGGAGGCGCCGGAGCGCCGCGTGGCGGACGTTGCCGGACGGAGCAGGAAGAGGAGCAGAAGGCGTGTCAAGAAGCGCAAAGGGAGCGCCGCCGTGAACGGGTCGCGCATACGACAACCTCCGGGCGCCGGTGCAACCGACCGGGTGACGGGTCATCTGTGGTCGTGGCACTGCCGGTCGCACTGAGGGCCTGGGGCGGCACGTCCGTACGGCCTTGAATGCCTGCTCAGGGCTCTCTTGCCGATCGACGGAAAATCATCGATGGCGCCCCTGTTTACCTGGAACTTGTTGTTGCATGACCAGCTCTTGGTTAATCTGCTCCTGAAAGTGATCAGGTGTTGACGGTCAGTGCCGACCGACCTCTACCTGACACTCTCTTCCCTGCAGGGGAACCTCGAGAGCGCGTCTTCCCCTGTCTCGTCCGGACAGGTGCGTACACGCATGCAGTCGCTGGCAACGGCACAGGACCACGCACAGGCCGGGGGCGCGCCGCACGACGCGGCACAAGCCCCCGGCACAGCCCGCTGACGCGTTGTGCCACCGTCGCCGGCCGGAGCTTCGCAGGCAGAGGCCGGCAGGACACACGTCAACGTAACCAACACCCGGGAGAGTACCCGTGAATCACCCCAGTCGGCTACGCGCTGCGATAGCCGAAAACGGCACGACCCCGCTCATCGGCGTCTTCGACATGTTCTCGGCGTCGGTGGCGGCCCAGCACTACGACGGCATCTTCGTCTCCGGCTTCGGCTTCGCCGCCTCCCACTACGGACTGCCGGACATCGGGTTCATCGCCTGGCCCGACATCGTCAACTTCGTGCAGCGGCTGCGCCTGGCCTTCCCCAGGCAGCACCTGCTGGTGGACATCGACGACGGATACGTCGATCCCGAGACCGCCTGCCACGTCGTGCAGCACCTGGAGGCGATCGGCGCCTCCGGGGTGATCCTGGAGGACCAGAAGCGGCCGCGGCGCTGCGGACACGTGGACGGCAAGCAGGTGCTCCCGCTGGAGGAGTATCTGGAGAAGCTGACCATGGTGCTGGAGTCGCGCCGCGACCTGGTGGTGGTGGCCCGTACCGACGCCACCGAGGAGGACGAGATCCTGCGCCGCGCCAAGGCGCTGGCCTCGACCAACGCGGACGTGATCCTCGTGGACGGCGTGCGCAGTGTGGACTGGATCCGCAAGGTGCGGGCGGTCATCGGTGACAAGCCGCTGCTCTTCAACCAGATCGCGGGCGGCAAGTCACCGCGGCTGTCCCTGCCCGAGCTGTCCGAGCTGGGCGTGAACGTCGCCATCTACAGCACCCCGTGCCTGTTCGCGGCCCAGACCGCGATCGACAGGGCGCTGACCGAGCTGAAGGGCGCGGACGGCCGGCTTCCGGAGCACACCCCGCAGAGCGTGGGCGTCCCGGAGTCCCTGGCCCTGCTGGAGAAGAACATCAGCCGGCACCACGACCGGGCTCCCGCCGAGGCCGTCGTCGGCTGACGGCCGCGCACCTCGCTGACACGGGCGGGGCTCCGGCCGAGCCGCCAAGGCCCCGGGGCCCCGCCCTTCCGCGGTATGACGCGCGCCGGTCCCGCGGCGCGGCGCGGAGGGGCGCGGGGGTGAGACGTCGATCAGCCCGTGCCCTGGTTCCCCATGTCCCCGGCTCATGTCCCGTCCTCCCCGGAAGGCCGGCTCTGTCGATGTCCCCTCTCACCGCCCCGCACAGTCTGCTGCGCCGCATCGACTGGTACGTCGTGGCGCTGCTCGCCACGGTCGGTCTGGCGGCGCTCGTCCCGGCCCGCGGCGCACCGGCCGACGTGCTCGACACCGCCACCAAGGTGGCGGTGGGGCTGCTGTTCTTCCTCTACGGCGCCCGGCTCTCCCGCGAGACGGCGCTGGCCGGACTGCGGCACTGGCGCCTGCACGTGCCGATCATGCTGTTCACGTTCGCGGTCTTCCCCCTGCTCGGCCTGGCCGCCGGCCTGCTGCCGACGGCCCTGCTCGGCAGCGAGTCGGCCACCGGGGTGCTCTTCCTGTGCCTGCTGCCGTCCACGGTGCAGTCGTCCGTGGCCTTTGTGTCGATCTCGCGCGGCAACGTGGCCGCCGCGATCTGCTCGGCGTCCTTCTCCAACATGCTCGGAGTGCTCCTCACCCCGGCCCTGGCCGCACTGCTGCTGCGGGACGGCGACGGTGCCGTCCACTTCTCCGCCGAGCGCGTGATCGACATCGTCGTCCAGCTGCTTCTGCCCTTCCTCGCCGGGCAGATGGTGCGCCGCTGGATCTCGAACTGGATCTCCCGGCACAAACTGCTCACCACCCTCACCGACCGTGGCTCGATCCTGCTGGTGGTCTACGCCGCGTTCAGCGAGGGCATGAACGAGGGCATCTGGAGCCGGGTCTCCACCCCGCGCCTGCTGTTCCTGGTGGCGCTCTGCGGGGTGCTGCTGGCACTGGTGCTGGGGCTTGCCGAGCGGTCCGCCCGGTGGCTCGGCTTCCCTCGCGAGGACCGGATGACCGTGGTGTTCTGCGCCGCCACCAAGAGCCTGGCCAGCGGCCTCCCGATCGCCACGGTGCTGTTCGCCGAGGCCGAGGTGAGCCTGATCGTGCTGCCGCTGATGCTGTACCACACCATGCAGTTGATGACCTGTGCCGCGCTCGCCCGACGCTGGTCCCGCGCCCGCGCCGCCGACCAGGCGGACGGTACCCCGGAGCCCGCGTCCGATACCCCGCGGCACGCCCCCGGCCTGCGGCGATGACGGCGGGTGCCGGCCGGCACGGACATCACCGGGCGGCACTTCCGGTGAACAGCGTGACGGGCGCTCCCGGCGGCGGGGCCGGACAGCGGGCGCCCGCTGTCCGGTGGTGCTCGCCGACGGCATCGACGAGCCGTCCAGTGCTCTGACGGCTGAGCGCCCGGCGCGCCCGGCGTGCCCTGCTCCAGGCGCCCTCACGGCTCATCCCCCTTCCTTCCGGACGGGCGCGCCGCTCACCAGCGGTGACGCCGTCCGGTCGCGCGGAGTTCCCGGTGTGTCGTGACGGGCACACAGTGCCTTGACTGGCTGATTGACTCCATATGACTCGACTTGTTGTATGGATGTTCGACGCTGTTCGGCACTCACGGAGGGGTGGGATGGGCAGCACGAGGCAGAACACGGTCGGCATCATTCTGGCCGGCGGACGGGGGGAGCGGGCGCAGCCCGTGACGTTGGAGTCCGCCGATTACGTACGGAGCAAGGCCCTGATCCCGCTCGCCGGTCGACGGCTCGTCGAGTGGGTCGTGGACATCTGCAGGGAACAGGGCATCCGGCGTTTCTACGTGGTGGCCCAGGGGCTGGAGAACCGCAACCAGATCCAGCTGCTGCTCGGGCACGGGGAGCGCTACGGCGTGGAGATCCAGTACTCGCGCCCCCGGCTCGACCGGTACAACGTCGGGTCGGGCGCGGCGACACTGCACAACCTGGAGCAGTGGGACCTTGACGAGCAGGCGCTCGTGCTGCCCGTCGACTCGGTCTTCGACTTCTCGCTCGACGAGATGGCGGCCACCCAGCGCGACACCGGTGCCGTGGTGACGGTGGCCTCGGTGGAGCGGGCACCGAGGGAGGTCGCCGGCAAGTACGGCGTCATGCGCTCCGACGGCGCCCGGATCCTCGGCTTCGTCGAGAAGCCCGGACTGGAGCGGCTCCACCGGGTCTTCCCCGGTGCCGAGCGGGTGCGCACCAGCGCCGGCATGTATCTGGTGGACTGCGCCCGGATCCGGGTCATCGCCCGGGAGCCGGAGTTGCTGCGGATGGCCGGGCAGCGCCTGGACTGGGGGCTGCACCTGCTGCCCTGGCTGGTCGACAGGGGATACCCCGTCGCCGCACACACCATCGCGGCCCTCGGCGACCTCGGCACCGTCGACGACTACCTGACCGCCGTCGGCGACGTGCTGGGCGGTGGCTATGCCACCCTCAACGGCCTGCTGGGCGAGCCCACCAGCCGTTCGCCGCGGTACTGGATCCACGAGAGCAGCCTCTACGCGAAGGACTCCGCCACCGGGACCACGCTCGCTCAGAAGATCGAGGACGGTGTGGTCACCATCGGCTCCGGGGTGCGGATCGGCCAGCACGTCGAGATCGGGCCGGGTGTGCACCTCTCGCACGCGGACATCGGCGACAGCGTCGACCTGCACGAGGGCGCCAGCCTGCACCGGGTGATCGTCGGCCACGGCGCCGTCGTCGGGCCGTTCGCACAGATCACCGACACCTACCTCGGCCCCATGTCCGAGGTGGACTCGGCACGCGGCCGGCCCGCCCGTCTGGAGGGCAACACCGCCCTCGGCGACGGCGCCCGGCTCAGCGCCGGCGTGCGTCTCGCCGGCATCAGCGTGCACCCCAGGCTGCGGGTGCCGGCGCTCTCCGGCGTCCCGAACGGCACCCGTCTGACCGAGCCCGCCGACGTACTGCGCTGGGTCTGACCCGGCGACGGTGAACCAGGAGGAAGCGATGGACGGACCGACCGTGGTGATCGGCGGCACCGGCCGCACGGGCCGGCTGCTCGCCCGCCGTCTCACCGACCGTGGCGAACGGGTACGCGTGGTGGGCCGGCGTCCCGAACCGGGGCGCCATGTCCCGCCCGAGGCCGAGTACCACCAGGGCGACGTGCGCGACGCGCGCTCCCTGGCCGCGCCGCTGCGCGACTGTGCCGCCGTCGTGTTCTGCGTCGAGCCCGGCACCGAGGACGACGGGCCGAACTCCCCGCGCGCCACGGTGTACGAGGGCGTGCGCAGCGTGCTCGACCTGGCCGGCGCCCAGGCGGCACAGCCCCGCTTCGTGCTGGTCAGCCAGATCTACGTGACCCGCGGGGACCACCCGATGAACTCCTACGGACACCTGCTCGACTGGCGGCTGCGCGGCGAGGACGCCGTGCGTGCCAGCGGCCTCGACGCCACCGTGGTCCGCCCGAGCTGGCTGACCGATGTGCCCGGACACGCCAACAGGGTGCGCCTGGAACAGGGCGACCGCGGCGAGGGCCGGGTCAGCCGGCACGACGTCGCGGAGGCCTGTCTGTACGCCCTCCGCGACGACGAGGCCGTGGGCAAGACCTTCGAGATCTACAACGAGTCGGGCGCGCCCCAGCGCGGTGCCGACGAGTGGCGGACCCTGTTCGCCGCTCTGCGCCCCGACCCGCTGCCGGTGCCCTGACCCGCTCCGGTGCCCGCAACCGCCACCGGTGCCCAGCACCGCCACTCCCGCACCGTCATCGGTGCCCAGCACCGCCACTCCCGCACCGTCATCGGTGCCCAGCACCGCCACTCCCGCACCGTCATCGGTGCCCAGCACCGTCACCCCCGCACCGTCATCGGTGCCCCGCACCGCCACCGCCACCGGCGCGCCCATACCGTCGCCAGCGCCCCGACCGCCACCACTGTCCCGCACCATCACCGGCGCCCCGACCAGCGCCGGTGCCCCGCTCACCCGCCCCCGATGTGCGCACCCCCTGCGCTGATCAGGATGTGATGACATGCCTGGCGAGAGCCCTGCCCACCAGCGGCAGGTCCTTGGCGCCGACGAGTCCGTCGTGACCAGAGGCCGTCCCCAGCCCCTGGGCACCACCGTCGACGACGACGGCATCAACTTCTCGGTGTTCTCCGAGCACGCCACCCGGGTCGACCTGCTGCTCTTCGACCGCTGCGACGACCCGGAACCGGCCCGCGTCATCTCTCTCGACCCCGTGGCCAACCGCAGCTTCCACTTCTGGCACTGCCATGTCCGCGGCCTGCGTGCGGGCCAGGTCTACGCCTACCGGATGGACGGGCCGGTGGACACCCACGGCATCGGCACGCGCTTCAACCACAAGAAGGTGCTGCTCGACCCCTACGCCTGCGCCAACGTCAACTCGGTGTGGGACAGGGTGATGGCCACCAGCGCCGAGGACAACGTCGCCTGCTCGATGCGCTCGCTCGTCGTCGACCTCGACGACTACGACTGGGAGGGCGACACCCCACTGCACACCCCCATGGCCGACACCGTCCTCTACGAGATGCACGTGGGGGGCTTCACCTCCTCGCCCACCTCGGGGGTGGCCAGCCCCGGCACCTTCTCCGGGGTCGTGGAGAAGATCCCGTACCTCAGGGAACTCGGCATCACCGCCGTCGAGCTGATGCCCGTCTTCGACTTCGACGAGCACCACGTGCTGCGCACCCTCGGCGACGGCACCCGGCTGCCCAACTACTGGGGATACGACCCCTACGGCTTCTTCGCCCCGCACACCGGCTACTGCACGTCGCCCCACCTGGCCACCCACATCACCGAGTTCCGCGACATGGTCAAGGCGCTGCACAGGGCCGGCATCGAGGTCATCCTCGACGTGGTCTACAACCACACCAGCGAGGGCAACGAGTTCGGGCCCACCATCAGCTTCCGCGGCCAGGCCAACGAGGCGTACTACCACCTGTGGCCGGAGAACCGCGCCCACTACATGGACTTCACG
The DNA here is from genome assembly GCF_057320905.1 of Streptomyces sp. DSM 116793. Taxonomy (NCBI): domain Bacteria; kingdom Bacillati; phylum Actinomycetota; class Actinomycetes; order Kitasatosporales; family Streptomycetaceae; genus Streptomyces; species Streptomyces sp. DSM 116793. The sequence continues at coordinate 8,875,010 of NZ_CM170494.1, forward strand.
GGGTGCGGCAACTCCATCAACGCCAACCACCCGATGGCCACCAAGCTGATCCTGGAGTCCCTGGAGTACTGGGTGCGCGAGCATCACGTCGACGGGTTCCGCTTCGATCTGGCGTCCGAGCTGGCCCGCGGTCCCATGGGGCGCACTCTGGACGTGCCGCCGGTGCTGTGGGGGATCGAGCTGTCCACCACCCTCGCCGAGACGAAGATCATCGCCGAGCCGTGGGACGGCGGCGGCCTGTACCAGGTCGGCCGTTTTCCCGGAAAGCGCTGGGCGCAGTGGAACGGCCCCTACCGCGACGACGTGCGGCGCTTCGTACGCGGCGACGCGGGCGTGATCGGAGAGGTGGCCAAGCGACTCGGCGGATCCGACGACCTCTACGGGCCGCAGGGGGAAGTGCCCACCAACAGCATCAACTTCGTCACCTGCCACGACGGGTTCACCCTCAACGACCTCGTCAGCTACAACGAGAAGCACAACGAGGCGAACGGCGAGTGCAACGCCGACGGCGCGGCCGAGAACTTCAGCTGGAACTGCGGCGTCGAGGGACCCACCGACGATCCCGAGGTGGACCGCCTGCGGCTCCGCCAGATCAAGAACTTCGCCGCCATCCTGATGCTCAGCCGGGGTGTGCCGATGTTCCTGGCCGGCGACGAGTTCCGCAACAGCCAGGGCGGCAACAACAACGCCTACTGCCAGGACAACCAGACGTCCTGGCTGGACTGGGAGCAGGCCGAGAAGGCGCGCGACCTGCGCGGCTACTTCCAGGGGGTCCTCGCGCTGCGCAAGCGGTTCCGGACCTTCCGCGCCAACCGGTTCTTCTCCGCCGAGACCAATGCCCGGGGCGTGCCCGAGGTCGCCTGGCACGGCACCGCCCTGCACCGGCCCGGCTGGAAGGACCCGCACGCCCGCGTCCTCGCGCTCACCCTGGCCGGCGACGAGCAGGACCCCGACCTCCACCTGATCCTCAACATGTACCACCTGGGCCTCGACTTCGAGTTGCCCGAGATCGCGGGGCACCGCTGGGCCCGCGTCCTCGACACCGCTCACGCCAGCCCCGACGACGTGCTGGCCCCGGGGGAGGAGCGGCCCGTCGACGGCACCGTCTACCACGCCCAGGGCCGCAGTGTCGTACTCCTGGCCGCCCTGCCCGACGATGGGGAGACCATCCGATGAGCTCACCCGCAGGCACCCGGCGCACCGACTCCGACCTGGTCGCCGGGTACGTCACCGCATACTCGCCGTCCCAGGACCACTTCGGCCTGCGCACCTCGGACGGCAGGGAGTTCACCGTGCACCTCGCGGAGAACGTGATCTCCCGGATCGTGCGCAACCTCGGCGACGGCTATCGCGACACCACCGGCGCCACCCGGGACATGCTCGCCGAGGGCCGCTTCGTCTTCGTGCACGGCATCTTCTACCGCTGGGACGGCAACGAGCGCTTCGAGGCCAAGGAACTCACCTTCCCCGAGGAGAGCCGCGGCCACTACGTCTTCGAACGGCCCGGCTGGTGGATCCAGCAGGCCGTCCAGGTGGCCGACTTCTACCTGCGCGGCCACTTCCCCGACGGCACATACGACTGGCGCAACTTCCGCACCAAGCTCACCCTCTCCGGCACCCATCTGCCGGACTTCGCCGACCAGGACATCAGGCAGGAGACCGACACCATCTCGCGCCTCGTCTACGGGCTGGCCACCGCCTACCTGCTCACCGGCGAGGACCGCTTCCTCGAGGCCGCCGAGTCGGGCACCGCGTACCTGCGCGAGCACATGCGGGTCACCGACGACCGCGAGGGCTTCACCTACTGGTACCACGCCATCGACATCACCCCGACCGGGCAGCGCAAGGTGTTCGCCTCGGAGTTCGGCGACGACTACGACGCCATCCCCATGTACGAGCAGATCTACGCGCTCGCCGGCCCCACCCAGACCTACCGGATCACCGGCGACCGCCGGATCCTCGAGGACATCGACCGCACCCTCGTGCTGTTCGACCGCTACTTCCGGGACGACCGGCACGGCGGCTTCTTCTCGCACATCGACCCGGTCACCCTCGACCCGCGCGCCGACTCGCTCGGCGGCAACCGGGCCCGCAAGAACTGGAACTCCATCGGCGACCACGCACCCGCCTACCTCATCAACGCCTACCTGGCGACCGGCCGGGAGGACCTGGCCGCGCTGCTCGAGGAAACCGCGGACTGCATCGTCACGCACCTGCCCGACGAGCCCGCGAGCCCGTTCGTGCAGGAGCGCTTCCACGAGGACTGGAGCCACGACAAGACCTGGGGCTGGCAGCAGAACCGGGCCGTCGTCGGGCACAACCTCAAGATCGCCTGGAACCTGACGCGGATCAACTCCCTGCGGCCCAAGGAGGGCTACACGCGCACGGCCGAGCGGATCGCCGAGATCATGCCCGCCGTCGGCAGCGACCAACTGCGCGGCGGCTGGTACGACGTCGTCGAGCGCACCCCCGACCCGGACTCCGGAATCCACCGGCTCGTCTGGCACGACCGCAAGGCGTGGTGGCAGCAGGAGCAGGCCATCCTCGCCTACCTGATCCTGGCCGGCACCACCAGCGACCCCGAGCACCGCAGGCTCGCCCGCGAGGCGGCGGCGTTCCACAACGCCTTCTTCCTCGACTACGACGACGGCGGCGTCTACTTCAACGTGCTCGCCAACGGCATCCCGTACCTGCTGGGCACCGAGCGGCTCAAGGGCAGCCACTCCATGGCCGGCTACCACTCCATGGAGCTGTGCTACCTGGCCGCCGCCTACATCGGCCTGCTGCTCACCGAGGAACCCCTCACCCTGCACTTCCGGCCCAACCCCGGCGACCTGCCCGGCCGGGTGCTGCACGTGGCCCCCGACCTGCTGCCGCCCGGCAGCGTCGAGCTCAGCCGGGTCTGGGTGAACGGCGCGCCGCACGAGGACTTCGACGCGCGCCTGCTCACCGTCCGGCTGCCCGAGCACGACGAACCCGTGCGGGTGCGGGCCGAGATCTCGCCGACCCGTATGAAACTGCGGGCGCGCAGCGAGTACGACGGCGAGGTCGCCCGGGTCAGGCTGCGCGGCGCCATCGACCTGTCGGAGCTGGAGAAGTTCCGCCATGTCGTCAGCGAGGCCCTGGAGCCCGCGCCGAGCCGCGTCGAACTCGACCTGTGCGAGGTCACCGAGATCTGCCGCCCGGCCATCAACGAACTCCTCTTCCAGCGCGCCAAGATGGGCCTGGACACCGACTTCGTGATCGTGGGGTGCGCGCTGCCCGACGTCACCAGGGCCCTGCTGGCCACCGACGCCTTCGTCCTGGAGGACCCGCAGCCTGCGCCGTGACGGCGCCGCCCATCCCCGCCCATCCCCGCCTGGAACCCACCGGGGGGCCGACCGGCCCGCTCCGTACGCCGACACCACCGAACCGGGAGTACGCATGAGCCCGACGGACATCACCACGACCGAAGCCACCAGGGCGGTCGCGCAGCGCTGGTTCACCGCCCTGACCGGCGGCGACTTCGAGACCGCGCTCGACTGCCTCGCCGACGACGTCGAGTGGATCAACTACGACATCGTGCCCGGCTACAACGACGACATGAAGTGGATCGGCACCGTGCACGGCCGCGAGGCGGTCCTCGCCAGCCTCACGGTGTTCACCGGGGACGTCGACGTCGTCTCCGAGCAACTGGTGCGCCTGAGCGTCGACGGCACCGAGGCCGCGGGTGTGATCCACGAGCAGTCCGTGGTCAAGGCCACCGGGCAGCCGTTCGACATCGAGTTCATCCAGTGGCTCACCGTCCGCGACGGCAGGATCGTCCGCTGGAAGTCCTACACCGACCCGTCCCGCATCGTGCGCGCCCTGCGCGGCGAGGCCCCCGCCGAGGAGGCCGCATGAGCGGCGCGCTGATCGCCGCGGTCAACGCCCGGGACACCGCTGCCGCAGCGGAGCTGCTCGCGGCCGGTGCCGACCCCAACACCCGCGACACGGCGAGCGGACTGAGCGTTCTGATGGCCGCCGCCGGCCGCGGTGACGCCGCCACGGTCGAGGTCCTGCTGAAGGCCGGCGCCGATCCGCTCACCGCCGACAGCCGCGCCGGCGCCACCGCCCTGCACAAGGCATGCCAGAGCGGCAGCCTGGAGGTGGCCCGCGCCCTGGTGGAGGCCGGTGCGTTCGTGGACGCCGTGGCGCCCACCACCGGGCACACCCCGTTGATGGACGCCCTGTGGTACAAGCGCCCGGAGCTGGTCGAGTACTTCCTCGAGCAGGGCGCGGGGCTGGAACTCAGCACGCACTACGGCTTCACCCTCCAGCAGCACTTCGACTACGAGCTCCAGGTCAACACCAGGGGCAAGGACCTGCTGCAGCGCGCCGACGGACTGCTCAAGCGGCGGCGCGCACAGGACGGCGCCGCCGTCGAGGCCCAGCGCCTGATGGCCGCGGTCACCGCCGGGGACACCGCCGGCGCCCGGGCGGCGCTCGCCGCGGGTGCCGCCCCCGACGAGCGCTTCCCGCACCTGAACGGCTTCAACGACGCCCACACACCGCTCCTGGTGGCGTCGCGCGACGGACACACCCAGATCGTCGAGGTGCTCCTCGGCGCGGGCGCCGACGTCAACGCCATCGAGCCCTGCTTCGGCGCCGTACCGCTGCACAAGGCGGTCTACAACGGCCACGCCGACATCACCCGGCTCCTGGTCGCCCACCCGGGCGTCGACCTGGACTTCCAGGGCGCGACCAACGGCTACACGCCGCTGCACGACGCCATCTGGCATGGCTACGAGGAGTGCGTGCGGATCCTGCTGGCCGCCGGTGCCCGCACCGACCTGGCCGGGCACGACGGCAAGCTCCCGGCCGACCTCGCGGCGGACGAGTTCGGCGGGAACCACCCGCTCACCGCCGCGCTGCGCGGCGGCCGGCAGGCCACCTGAGGACCGGGCGCCGCGGTGGGCCCCCAGTCACCGCCGCCGCGCCCGGCTTCCCCGCCTCTACACAGGAGTTCGCATGCTGTTCTACGTACAGATGAAGTGGAAGCACGAGGGCCGCATCACCCTCGACGAGCTGTGGGAGATCGAACAGGACGAGGCCGAGCACGCCGCCGAGACCGTGGAGTCCGGCTTCTGCGTCGGCATCTGGAAGGTCGCCGCGCAGAAGCGCGTGATCGCCATCATCGACTCGCCCGACGCCGAGGAGCTGGACCGCACCGCCCTGGGCCGGCTGCCCATGCGCGAGTACCTGGAGTTCGAGAAGGTGTGGCCGCTCCGCGACTACCTGGGCTTCGCCGAGGACGTCAAGCAGCGCTACCGGGTCTGACCCGCCCGCCGGCGCCGCGCCCGGCCCCTGCCCGCGGTGGCCGCGGCCCACGCCCACCGCGTACCGCCCCCGGCTCCCGGGCGCTGCCCCGGCCCGTGCTCGGGCCCGCCGCGGGCCCGGCCCCGCGCGTCCGCTCATCCAAGAGGAGACTTCCGTGAGCAAGCACATCCTTCTCGTGCTCTCCGAGTACGGCTACTGGGGCGAGGAACTCGTCGGCCCCCTGGAGACGTTCGACGAGGCCGGCTACCGCGTCACCTTCGCCACGCCCACCGGCAAGCGCGCCCACGCCCTTCCGCCGAGCATGGACCCCGACTATGTCGACCCGCCGCTCGGCCGGAGCGTCACCACCCCCGAGATGGCCGCGAAGGTCCGCGCCCTGGACGCCTCCGACCGGCTCGACGACCCGCTCGACCTGTCGTCCTGGCTGCCCGAGGCGCCCTACCGCAGCGACAGCGACTGGCTGCGCAGATGGGAGGCGTACCACACGCGCCTGGCGGAGATCCGCGCCGAGATCGAGCAGACGTACGACGCGATCCTCATCGTCGGCGGCTCGGGACCCCTCGTCGATCTCGCCAACAACGCCCGGGTGCACGCGCTCGTCCTGGCGTTCCACGCGCTCGACAGGCCCGTGGGCGCCGAGTGCTACGGCGTCGCCTGCCTCGCCTTCGCCCGCGATCAGGAGAACCGCACCAGCATCATCCGCAACAAGCACGTCACCGGGCACTGCATCGAGTACGACTACAAGGACGGCACCGGGTTCCTCAACACGGACTTCGTGATCGGGCCGCCGCCGTACCCGCTGGAGTACATCCTGCGCGACGCGACCGCCCCCGACGGCGCCTACATCGGCAACTTCGGCCGCACCACGTCCGTCGTCGTCGACTACCCGTTCATCACCGGACGCTCCACGCCCGACTCCTACCTCACCGGCCAGAAGATGGTCGAGGTCCTGGAGCAGGGGCTGCGCCGGTGGGGCTTCTGAGCGGCCGCGACCAACCCTGACCAGCAAGGAGGCACCGCGATGCCCAGCAGGCCCGCACGGGTCGCCCTGCTCGAACAGCTGGCCGCCGACGGCGTGCGCCACCTGATCGGCAACCCCGGCACGGTCGAGCAGGGGTTCCTCGACGAGCTGCGCACGTTCCCCGAGATCGAATACGTCCTGACCCTGCACGAGGGGGTCGCCGTCGGAATCGCCGACGGCATCGCCCGCGCCACCCGCGCACCCGCCGTCGTCCAGCTGCACTCCGGCGTCGGCGAGGGCAACGGCATCGGCATGCTCTACCAGGCGATGCGCGGCCATGCCCCGATCGTGGTCCTGGTGGGCGAGGCCGGTCTCGCCTACGAGAACATGCAGGGTCAGATGGCCGCCGACCTGGTGGGCATGGCGCGCCCGGTCACCAAGTGGGCCACCCGGGTCGTGGAGCCCCGCTCGACCCTGCGGACGCTGCGCCGGGCCATGAAGACGGCCGCCACCCCGCCCTACGGACCGGTGCTCGTCGTGCTGCCCGCCGACGTGATGGACCGCCCCACCGACGAGCCCGCCGTGCCCACCAGCCACCTGGACACCGCCGTCGCCCCGTCCCGGGACACCGTCGCGCACGCCGCCGCGCTGCTCGCCGGGGCCGAGCGCCCCCTGGTGCTCGTCGGCGACGGTGTCCACTTCTCCGGCGCGCAGCGCGAGCTCGGGAGGCTGGCCACCACCTGGGGCGCCGAGGTGTGGGGCGCCGACGAGGCCGAGGTCAACCTGTCCTTCCTGCACCCCTGTTACCAGGGGCAGCTCGGCCATATGTTCGGCGAGCACAGCAGCCGTGTGACGGCCGCCGCCGATGCCGTCCTGATCTGTGGCACCTATGTGTTCCCCGAGGTGTATCCGGCGCTGGACGGTGTCTTCGCGCCGGGCGCGCCGGTGGTCCACGTGGACCTGGACAGCGAGGCCATCGCCAAGAACTTCCCGGTCGACCTCGGTGTCGTCGCCGACCCCAGGCTGACCCTGGGCCCACTCGCCCGGGCGCTGCGGAGCCGTATGACACCGGAGCAGCGCCGGGCGGCGGCGGCCCGCGTCGAACTCCTCGCCGTACGCAAGCGGGAGCGGACCGAGCGGGAGAAGGCCGCCGACCGGGCACGCGCCGACCGACTGCCCATGCCCGCGGCGGTGTTCTTCGAGGAACTGGGGCGCCGCCTGCCATCCGACGCCGTGGTCTTCGAGGAGGCGCTCACCAGCGAGCCCGACCTGCTGCGCCACCTGCCGCCCACCCGGCCCGGGCACTGGTTCCAGACCCGCGGCGGCTCCCTCGGCATCGGCATCCCCGGGGCCGTGGGCGCCAAGCTGGCACACCCCGGGCGCACCGTCGTCGGCGTCACCGGCGACGGCGGCAGCATGTACACCATCCAGGCGCTGTGGACCGCGGCCCGGCACGGGGTCGACGCCAAGTTCGTCATCTGCGACAACGGCGCCTACGAGCTGCTCAAGGACAACATCGAGCAGTACTGGCGCCGGCAGGACATCGCGCGCCACGACTTCCCGGCCCTGTTCGACCTGTCGCCGCAGATCGACTTCAGCGGGCTCTCGGCCTCCCTGGGCGTGCCCGCCCTGACCGTCGCCAAGCCCGACCAGGTCGCCGATGCCGTACGGACGATGCTCGCCGCCCCCGGCCCGTTCCTGATCCACCTCATGACCGGCCGCCAGGGCTGAGCACCGCCCGGCTTCCAGACAAGGAGCGCGTTCATGCGCCTGACCGGACACAAGATCGCCGTCCTGTTGGAGAACGACTTCTACGAACCCGAGATCCTCTACTACCAGCAGCGGTTCCCCGAGGAGGGCGCCGAGGTGCACTTCCTCAGCCGTCTGTGGGGCAATGACGAGCTGATGTTCCAGGGGCACGAGCACCGGATGCCCTTCACCGTCAGCGAGAGCCTTGAGGACCTGGACGACGAACGGCTCGCCGAGTACTCCGCCCTGATCGTGCCCTCCGGAATGGTCGCCGACCGGCTGCGCTACACCGAGCACCCCGATGTGCTGCCGCCGGCGACCGACCTGCTGCGCCGCGCCATGGCCGACCCCGACCTGGTCAAGGGGATCATCTGCCACGGCATGTGGCTGGCCGCACCGATCCCGGAGACCGTACGCGGGCGGCGCGCCGTGGTGCACAACAACCTCCTCGGCGACCTGCGCAACATGGGCGGCATCTACGTCGACCAGGACGTCGTGGTCGACGGCGACCTGGTCACCGCGCGCACCGGCGCGCACTGCCACCTGTTCGCGCGCACCCTCATCGAACTCACCGCGCGGCGCGCGGCCCGCACGCCCGCGGCCGCCTGACCGCCCACGACCGGGAGACAACAGTGATCCACCAACTGATCTTCGCCCACCCCAGGCCGGGCATGAGCGAACAGGACTTCCAGCGCTACTGGGTCGAGGTGCACGGTCCCCGTTACGCCGCGAAGATCCCGCAGATCCGCAAGTACTGCGTCGACACCCGCATCCCGCTGCCCGGCAGGACCGCCGGCGGCGAGGACGACCCGCTGTGGAGCGGCGTCGCCGAGATCTGGCTGGCCGACGAGGAGGAGCAGCTGGCGTCGCTGCAGACCCCCGAGTTCCTCGACGGGGCGCGCCGCGACGAGCCCAACTGGGCCGCGTTCTGGCGCACCGTCGTCCTGGACACCGACGCGCACGTCCTGCGCGCCGGCCCGGCCGGCGCCCCGCACCCGGTGAAGCTGATCGTGCTGCTCAAGCGTGCCGCCGGCAGCACCGTGGCGGAGTTCCGCGGTCGCAGCCTGGAGGCCCACGCCAAGCTCGCCCTGGAGGTGCCGGGCCTGGAGCGCTATATGCAGTGCTTCACGCGCGACGGCGCCTACGCGGTGACGGAGGCGCCGCTGGACGCGGCCCACCTGTTCTCCTTCCCCGGCGAAGAGGCGCTCCGCAGGGCCGTCGGGTCGCCGGAGTTCGAACAGGTCGAGCAGGACCTCGCCCAGTTCACCGAGCCGCGCTACCGCCACCGGCTCGCCGTCCGGGAGCACTGGCTGATCGGTTCGGAGAGCGCCCCCGTATGACCGTCGAACGGCAGCGCACCGCCCTGGTGACCGGCGGCAACCGGGGCATCGGCTGGGAGACCGGCCGGCAGCTCGCGGCCCGGGGCCACCGGGTCGTCCTGGCCGCGCGCGACGCCGCGCGCGGCCGGGAGGCCGTGGAGCGCCTGCGCGCCCAGGGCCTCACGGCCCGGGCCGAGGTGCTCGACGTCACCGAGCCCGAGAGCGTCAAGGCGTGCGCGCAGCGTCTGAAGTCCGCGGGAATCACGGTGGACATCCTGGTCAACAACGCCGGGGTTCACCCCACGGAGCCCTTCTTCTCGCTCGGCGAGAGCCGGCTGCGGCACTCCCTGGACGTCAACCTGCTGGGCGCCTTCCGCACCTGCCAGGCGTTCGTCCCGGCCATGGTCCGGCAGGGCTGGGGCCGGGTCGTCAACGTCTCCTCGGGCCTCGGGTCGCTGACCGACGGCGTCCCGGGGCCGGCCGCCTACGGCATCGCGAAGGCGTCCCTGAACGCGCTGACGCTGGCGGTCTCGGCGAGCGTCCCGCCGGACGTGAAGGTCAACGCCGTGTGCCCCGGCTGGGTGCGCACCCGCATGGGCGGCCGGGCCGCCCCGCTGACGGCGGAGCAGGGCGCCGACACCGTCGTCTGGCTGGCCGCGCTGCCCGACTCCGGCCCCACCGGCGGCTTCTTCCGGGAACGCCGGCCGATCCCCTGGTGACACCCGCCCCGGCGCCGCACCGACCGAGACCGACATGGAGGAGACCGTGCCGGACCGCCCCACCCACCCGCCTCACCACCAGCACCGCCATCCCGAAGCGGAAGACGTGGTGGAGGTCGACTCGTCGCGCCTGGAGGCCTTCAGCGACGGCGTGTTCGCCATCGCCATCACCCTGCTCGTCATCGAGATCAAGGTGCCGAGGGCCGAGGGCTCGCTGGCCCGTGCCCTGCTGCACATGTGGCCGTCGTACCTGGCCTACCTCATCAGCTTCCTGATCATCGGGGTGGTGTGGACCAACCACCACACGATGTTGTTCCACATCCGCAAGGTCGACCGCACCCTGCTGGTGCTCAACCTCTTCCTCCTGCTCGACGTGGCGTTCATCCCGTTCCCCGCCGACCTGCTGGCCGAGGCACTCAGCACCGGGCACGGCGAACGCACGGCCGCCATCGTGTACGGCCTGACGCTCACCCTGGGCGGCATCCCGTTCAACGCCATCTGGATCTACGCCTCGCGGGGGCACCGCCACCTCGGCGAGACGATCACCGTCGAGCAGGCCAGTGCGCTCGGCAAGCACTTCTTGCGGGGTCCGGTGATGTACCTGGGTGCGACCGTGGTCGGTCTGCTCAGTGCGGTCGCCAGCCTCACCATGTTCGGCGTGCTCCTGATCATGTACATGGTTGAGGTGTTCGGCGCGCACCCGGAGCAGCAGGTCAGGACCGGGCCACAGGACGAGAAGACTGCCATGACCCGCCCGGCGCTGCCCGCGGCCCCGGCGAGCGTCCCCTGCCATGTGTGCGGGCGAAGGGGGACGACATGACGACGCTCGCACCGCACCCTGCCGCCGCCGCACAGCCGGCCGCCCCGCGCACCGCCACGCGCTGGTCCCGGGCCGCCGGACGCATCCCGATCCGCGACGTGCAGCCGCTCGTGGAACACGGCCGGCGCCCCGCCAAGGCCGTGCCGGGGGAGACCTTCCAGGTCAGCGCCACCGTGTTCCGCGAGGGCCACCAGGCAGTCGGCGCCGACGTGCTGCTGGTCGACCCCGACGGCCGCCCCGGCCCGTGGACCCCGATGCGCGAGCTGGCGCCCGGCACCGACCGCTGGGGCGCCGACGTCACCCCCGACCGCGAGGGCACCTGGACCTACACGGTGGAGGCGTGGAGCGACCCGCTGACCACCTGGCAGCAGGCGGCCGCGATCAAGATCCCGGCCGGCATAGACACCGACCTCGTACTCGCCGAGGGCGCCGCGCTGTACCTGCGCGCGGCGGCCGGGATGCCCGACTCCGGCGGCCGGGACCTGGTGCGCGCCGCGGCGGGCGCTCTCGCCGACCCCCGGCGGGAGCCGGGCGCACGCCTGGCGGCCGCGCTGGCCCCGGGCGTCACCGCCGTGCTGCGCCGCCACCCGCTGCGCGACCTGCTCACCGCATCCCGGCCGCTGCCCCTGCTGGTGGAGCGGCGCCGTGCCCTGTACGGCTCCTGGTACGAGCTGTTCCCGCGCTCCGAGGGCGCCCGGCTGGACCCGGACGGGCCGCCGACCGGCGGAACGCTGCGCACCGCCGCCGACCGGCTGCCGGCCGTCGCGGCGATGGGCTTCGACATCGTCTACCTGCCGCCGGTCCACCCCATCGGCCGCACACACCGCAAGGGGCCCGACAACACCGAGACCGCGGGCCCCCACGACGTCGGATCGCCCTGGGCGATCGGCTCGGCGGCCGGCGGCCACGACGCGATCCACCCCGACCTCGGCACGTTCGAGGACTTCGACCACTTCGTGGGCCGCGCCCGGGCCCTGGGCATGGAGGTGGCGCTCGACTTCGCGCTGCAGTGCTCGCCCGACCACCCCTGGGTCACCGAGCACCCCGAGTGGTTCGCGCACCGCGCCGACGGATCCATCGCCTTCGCCGAGAACCCGCCGAAGAAGTACCAGGACATCCACCCCGTCCACTTCGACCACGACTTCGACGGCATCCTCGCCGAGACACTGCGCGTGCTGCGCCTCTGGATGGCGCACGGCGTACGCGTCTTCCGGGTCGACAACCCGCACACCAAGCCGCTGCTCTTCTGGGAGCGCGTGATCGCCGAGATCAACGCGACCGATCCCGACGTGATCTTCCTGGCGGAGGCGTTCACCCGGCCCGCACTGCTGCGGGCGCTCGCGGCCGGCGGCTTCCAGCAGTCGTACACCTACTTCACCTGGCGCAACACCAGGCGGGAACTCACCGAGTACATCCACGAGGTGACGGACGGCACCGGCGCCTACCTGCGGCCCAACTTCTTCGTCAACACACCGGACATCCTCCCCGGGTACCTGCAGGACGGCGGCCGCCCCGCCTTCGGCGTCCGTGCCGTCCTCGCCGCGACGCTCTCCCCGTCGTGGGGCATGTACGCCGGGTTCGAACTCTGCGAGAACACACCGCTGCGGGCCGGCACGGAGGAGTACCTGCACAGCGAGAAGTACCAGCTGCGGCCCCGCGACTGGGCCGCCGCCGAACGGGAGGGGCGCACCATCACCCCGCTGATCACCCGGCTCAACGCCGTGCGCCGGGCGCACCCCGCCCTGCAGCACCTGCGCAACATCCACGTCCACGACTGCGACAACGACGCGCTGCTCGTGTACTCCAAGCACACCCGGGGCGACACCGTCCTGGTCGTCGTCAACCTCGACCCGCACCACACCCAGGAGGCCACGGTCCGGCTCGACCCGACCGTGCCCGGCCTCGCCCCCGAGCGGCTCACCTGGCACGACGAGCTGTCCGGCGAGACCTACACCTGGGGCCACCAGGCGTACGTACGCCTGGATCCCGGGCGCCACCCGGCGCACCTGCTCACCCTTCGTTCCGGCAAGGAAGGCACCCCTCATGCCCGTGCGTAAGATCACCTTCTCCAGCCACGGCACCACGCTCACCGGCGACCTGCACCTGCCCGCCGAGGGCACCGGCGGGCTGCCCGCCGTCGTCGTCTCCGGCTCCTGGCTCACCGTCAAGGAACAGATGGCCGGCCACTACGCACGGCGTCTCGCGGACCTGGGCTTCGCCGCGCTCGCCTTCGACTTCACCGGGTACGGAGAGTCCGGTGGCAGCCCGCGGAACGTCGAGTCGCCCGCGCAGAAGATCCGCGACATCCGCGCCGCCGCCGCCTTCCTCGCCGGCCACCCCGCGATCGACGCCGAGCGCATCGGCGCCCTCGGCATCTGCGCGGGCGCCGGCTACACGGCCGTCGCCGCCGCCGGCCTGCCGCAGGTGCGCTCCGTCGCCCTGGTCGCGCCCTGGCTGCACGACGGCGAGCTGGTCGAGGCCCTGTACGGCGGGGCCGAAGGCGTACGGGAGCGCATCGCCGCCGGTGAGAAGGCGCGGGAGCGCTTCCGGGAGACCGGCGAGGTCGACTACGTGCCCGCCGCCAGCGCCGACGACCCGGCAGCCGCGATGTACGGGCCCTTCGACTACTACCTGAGGAGCGACCGGGGAGCCATCCCGCAGTGGCCGAACCGGTTCGCCGTGATGGCCTGGCCGGAGTGGCTCGCCTTCGACCCGGTGCCGGCGGCAGACGGCCTCACCCAGCCCGCCCTCCTCGTGCACAGCGAGACGGCCGCCATCCCGGACGGCGCCCGCCGGTTCGCCGCCCGCCGCCCCGCCGCGCGCCGGCTGGTCTGGACCGAGGGCACGCAGTTCGACTTCTACGACGACGAACCGACCGTCACCCGTGCCCTCGACCACGTGGTGCGGCACTTCGGCGGCACCCTGGCGGCCGGCGCGTGATCCGGGCACCGCGCCTGCGCACGGCAGTGGTCATCGCGGTCCTGGCGGGCGGCGCGGCGGCGGCCGCCGTGCTCCTGCTGCCCGCCGACGGGCAGCAGGAGACCCGCCGAGCCGCGGCCGGCTCGCAGGGCCCGCCGGCCGCCGCGCCGTCCACGGGCTCCGCCGCCGCGGCCCTCGGCTCTCTGCCGCCCGCGGCGCGTGCGTACGTCGACGCGGTGGCCGACGAGGACCTCGACGCGCTGATGGCCGCCTTCTCGGACGATCCGGTGGTCACCGAGCCGGGCCGGGAGTTCCGCGGCCGGGGCGCCGTGCGCGCCTGGGCCGCCCGCGAGGTGATCGGCGGCGAGCTGACCGTGCTCGACGCCACGCCGCGGCGGGGCGGCACCACGCTGCTCGTGCACGTCGCCCCGGCGGGCCCCGGCGGGTTCCGCGCCCACTACGCCTTCGCCATCGAGGACGACCGCATCGTGCGGGCCGACCTCACCTACGCCGACTGACGGGAACGAAGACCGATGGCCACGCTCAACTCGACCGCCGCCGGCCGGGCCACGCCGGGCGGCAGCGCCCGCAGGCACTTGTCGCTGCTCATCCTGTGCGCTGCGGCCTTCCTCGACGCCCTCGACACGTCCCTGCTCGGCGTCTCGCTGCCCAGCATCAAGGCCGACCTCGGCCTCTCCGACGGCGGCCTCCAGTGGCTGATCTCCGGGTACACCGTCGGCTACGGCGGCTTCCTGCTGCTCGGCGGCCGCACCGCGGACATCCTCGGACGGCGCAGGACCTTCGTCGTCGCGATGCTCGTCTTCGCCGTGGCCAGCCTGCTCGGCTGCGTCTTCACCGGGGGCGGTTTGCTGGTGGCCACCCGCGTGCTGAAGGGCGTCGCGGCCGGCTTCACCGCGCCGGCCGCGATGTCCCTGATCACCACCACCTTCCACGAGGGCGCCGAACGCAACCGCGCCCTGGCGGTGTTCGCGATGACCGGCGCCGGCGGCTACAGTTTCGGCCTCGTGCTGTCCGGGGTACTCACCGAGGTGGACTGGCGGTTGGTGTTCCTCACGCCGGGCGTGGTGGCACTCGCCGTCGTCGCCGGGGCCCCGCTGATCGCCCCCGATCCACCCCGGGAGCGGGCCGCCGGCAGGTTCGACCTGCCCGGCGCCCTCACCGTCACCGCCGGGATCATGCTTCTCATCTACGGCCTGGTGCAGGCCCCCGAGCGGGGCTGGACCTCACCCGGCACGGTGGCCGCCCTGCTCGGCGCCGTGCTGTGCCTGGTCGCCTTCGTGGCCGTCGAGCACCGCCACCGGGCGCCGCTCGTGCCGTTGTCGTTGTTCCGCTCGCCCGTGCTGTCCAGCGCCAACCTGGTCGCCGTCGCCTGGGCGTGCTCCACCATCGGCTGGCAGTTCGTCGCCACGCTCTACCTCCAGGAGACCATGGGCTACAGCGCCCTGGAGACCGCCTTCGCGTTCCTGCCGCTCGGCATCGTCATCGTGCTCACCGCGCGGATCGCGGGCGGCACCCTGGTGGGCCGCTGGGGCCTGCGCCGCGTCGTCGTCCTCGGCGCCCTCGCCCAGGGCATCGGTGTGGTGCTGTTCTGCCGCATCGGCGCCGACAGCGGCTACGCCGCGGTCCTGCTGCCCGGCGTGCTGATCCAGGGCATCGGCAACGGCCTGCTGTTCCCGACGGTCAACATCGCGGGCGTCAGCGGTGTGGGCGACGGCCACCAGGGCGTGGCGTCCGGCCTGATCACGGCCTCGTACCAGATTGGCGCAGGCATCGGCACCGCCACCCTGACCGCCGTGCTCACCGCCGCCGGCGGTGGCCTGGCGGGCTACCGCAGGGCGTTCCTGGCCGGCGCCCTGTTCTCCGCGCTGGGCCTGGCCACGGCCCTGGTCGGGCTCCGCCACGCGGACCGCGGCCGGACGCACGGGCGGGAACCGGTCGTGCCGCGCCCGCCGGCCGGCCGGCGCGCCCCGAGCGGCGCCGACACCCTCCGCACCGACTCACCGAATCCCTGACGCACGACACGGACCGACACCCCGACCACCACACGCAACCGACACCTGAACCACCACACGCACCAACACGTCAACCACCAACACACCAACACACCAACACGTGAAGCACCACACGCACCGACACATGAAGGAAGACACGTGACCGACGTCGCCGACCGTCTCGACATCATCGACACCTGCACCCGCATGGCCTGGTACACCGACATGCGCCAGTGGGACCGGCTGGAGGAGATCTTCGCCGAGCTGGTGCTGCTCGACTACACCAGCCTGCAGGGCGGTGAGCCCGCCACCATCGCCCCGAAGGAACTCGTCGCGAACTGGGCCGCGCTGCTCGGCAACCTCGACGCCACCCAGCACCTGGTCACCAACCACCTCGTGGAGGTCGACGGCAACAACGCGGTGTGCACGGCGCAGTTCCAGGCGGTGCACCGGCTCGCCTCGGTCCGGGGCGGCGACCCCCAGTGGACCCTGCGCGGTCACTACCGCTTCACCCTGCACCGGGGCGCGAAGGGCTGGCGGATCTCGGGGCTCGTCATGACGGCCACCGGGAGCGAGGGCAACCAGCACCTGCTGACCCTGGCCGCCGAGGAGGGGAGTAAGACGACGTGACCACGACCCTGCCCGTGCCCACCGACTGTGTCTGCGCCGCCGCCCCCGTGGCGGCGGCGCGGGCCGCGGGCCCACTCGTCGACACCCTCGCCCCGCTGCTGCGGCCCTGGCTGCCGACGCGCCGCTGGTTCGCCCACGACGACGGCTGTCTGGACGGCCTGAGCCTGCGCTCCCTGGAACGCATCGGCACGGACGGCTCCTCCGGGCCGGAGCTGTGGCACGCCCTGCTCGACGCCCGGCACTCCGGGGCCGCCGCGCCGCGCGGCTACCAGCTCCTCCTCGGGCTCGCCCGGTCCCGTCCGCACCTCGCGGACGGCGCCGTCGTCGGGCGGCTCGCCGAGGGGCCGCGCGCCGACTGGTGGCTGTACGAGGCCACCGAGGCCGAGGAGATGATGTCGGTACTCCTGCGGGAGCTTGCCGGCCGCCGCCCCGGCGGCGCGGGCCCGCTGCACGTCGACCTGACACTCGGCCACCCCCTGCCGACCGGCCTGCGGCCGCGTCCACTGCCCGTCCAGGCCAGCAACACCGGAGTCGTCTACGGCGACAGCCTGCTCCTCAAGCTGTACCGCAGGCCCGAGCCCGGGCCGTCCACCGAGGCCGAGGTCCTGCGTGTGCTCACCGAGCGGGGCACGCCGCTGGTGCCCGCCCTGGTGGGCGAGATACGCGCCACGGACGAGGGCGTTCCGCACACGCTGGGCCTGCTCCTGGAGTACCTGCCCGCCGACGGCACCGGATGGGACAGGGCCGTGCGGGACGCCGCCGACTTCCTCGGCGAGGAGTCCACCGCCTTCAGCTCGTCGGTCGGGGCGACCCGCGCGCTCGGCGCGGCGGTCGCGGGCGTCCACCGCGCCCTGGCCGAGGCGTTCGGGTCCGAACCGGCCGACGGACCCTGGATCCGGCGCGAGAGCCGCCTGATGACCCTGCGGCTGCACGAGGCGGTGGACCGCGTGCCGCAGCTGGCCCCGTACATGGACCACATCGC
This sequence comes from Streptomyces sp. DSM 116793, assembly GCF_057320905.1. Lineage (NCBI taxonomy): Bacteria > Bacillati > Actinomycetota > Actinomycetes > Kitasatosporales > Streptomycetaceae > Streptomyces > Streptomyces sp. DSM 116793. The sequence continues at coordinate 8,892,419 of NZ_CM170494.1, forward strand.
GGGCCTGTACCAGGACTTCGCGTGCCTGGCAGCCCCGGGCACCGCCACGCCGTTGCAGCGCATCCACGGTGACCTCCACCTCGGCCAGGCGCTGCACACGCCCGACGGCTGGCGCGTCATCGACTTCGAGGGGGAGCCGGCCCGCGCCGCCGCGGAGCGCGGCGGACTCCAGCATGTCCTGCGCGACGTCGCGGGCATGCTGCGCTCCTTCGACTACGCCGTCCAGGAGGCCCTGCGCGGCGAACTGCGCGCCCGCGGCCTGGACGCAGACGCGCCGGACCTCGCCCCCGTCACGCTGACGCGCCGGGCGCGCGCCTGGACGCAGCTGCACCGCCGTGCCTTCTGTGCCGGTTATGTCTCCGCACCGGCGGTGGATCCGCGCAGCCACCCCCTGATGCTGCTGGCCTTCGAGCTCGACAAGGCGGTCTACGAGGCCGTGTACGAGGCCAGGTTCCGGCCGCGATGGCTGACCACGCCCCTGTCGGCGATACGACGCATGACGGCGGGCCGCTGAGCACTGTCCCCATCCCCGCGACGAGTTGAGGACCCGCACTCCCGTGACGACCTTCCTCCGGCACGAGACCGCCCCGGCACCGACCGCCGCCCCTGGACCGAGCGCCGCCCAGGCACCGACCGCCGAGCCGACCCGGCCCCGGATCCCCGGGAGCGGGCCAGCCCGGGCCATCGGGACCGGGGCGGCCGTGCCCATCGAGACCGCCGAGGCCCGGACCGCCGAGTCCGCCCCACCCCCAACCGCCCGGAGCACCGCAGGCACGACCGCCGAGGTGGCCGCCGCCGAACGGGACCGGCTCCTCGCGGGGCGCCACCACGACCCACACGCCGTCCTCGGCGCCCACCCGGGCCCCGGGGGCGTCGTGGTGCGCGCGCTGCGCCCGCTGGCGGAGCGCGTGGCGGCCCGCACCGCACACGGCGACGTCGACCTTCCGCACCTGCACGGCGGGCTGTTCGGGGGCGTGCTCCCCGCGGCGCCGGACGGCTCCGTCCCCGACTACACGCTCGTGGTCACCTGGCCGGGGGCCGCCCCGATGGAGCAGGACGACGGCTACCGCTTCCCGCCCACCCTGGGCGAGCTGGACCGCCACCTGATCACCGAGGGCCGCCACGAGGAACTGTGGCGGGTGCTCGGCTCCCACGTCCGCGAGCTGGATCCCGGCACCGGCCGGGCGGTGCGCGGCACATCGTTCGCCGTCTGGGCGCCGCGCGCCGCCGGGGTCCGGGTCATCGGCGACTTCAACGGCTGGTCCGGGCGGTCCCACCCGATGCGCTCGCTGGGCCACTGCGGCGTGTGGGAGCTGTTCGTGCCGGACGTCGGCCCCGGCACCCGCTACAAGTACGAGATCACCGCGCCGGACGGGCGCGTGGTGCGGCGCGCCGACCCGCTCGCCCGCGCGGCTCAGGCACCTCCTGAGACGGCGTCGGTGGTCACGCACTCCGCCTACCGCTGGGGCGACGCCGCATGGCTCGCGCACCGCGCCGACCGCCCGTGCCACCGTGCGCCCGTGTCGGTGTACGAGGTGCACCTGCCGTCCTGGCGCCCCGGCCTGACCTACCGCGACCTGGCCGAGCACCTGCCGGCGTACGTACGGGACCTGGGCTTCACGCACGTCGAGCTGCTCCCGGTGATGGAGCACCCGTTCGGCGGCTCATGGGGCTACCAGGTCACCGGCTACTTCGCGCCCACGGCACGCCTGGGCACCCCCGACGACTTCAGGCTCCTGGTGGACCGCCTGCACCAGAGCGGGATCGGGGTGATCGCGGACTGGGTGCCCGCGCACTTCCCGCGCGACGACTGGGCCCTGGCCCGCTTCGACGGCGCGCCGCTGTACGAGCCGGACGATCCGCTGCGCGCCGAGCACCCGGACTGGGGCACCTACGAGTTCGACTACGGCCGCCCCGAGGTCCGGAACTTCCTCGTCGCCAATGCCCTCTACTGGTGCGAGGAGTTCCACATCGACGCCCTGCGGGTGGACGCGGTCGCCTCCATGCTGTACCTGGACTACTCGCGCCCCGACGGCCGGTGGCGGCCGAACGCGCACGGCGGCCGGGAGAACGAGGACGCGGTGCGCTTCCTGCAGGAGATGAACGCCACCGTCTACCGCCGCAACCCCGGTGTGTTCACGATCGCCGAGGAGTCCACGGCCTGGCCCGGTGTCACCAGCCCCACCGACACGGGCGGCCTCGGCTTCGGCCTGAAGTGGAACATGGGCTGGATGCACGACACCCTCGGGTATCTCTCGCGGGACCCGGTGCACCGCCGCTGGCACCACCACGAGATGACGTTCGCGATGGCGTACGCGTACACGGAGAACTACGTCCTGCCCCTGTCGCACGACGAGACCGTGCACGGCAAGGGCGCGCTGGTGGCCAAGGTGCCGGGCAACTGGTGGCAGCGCCGTGCCACGCTCCGTGCGTACCTGGCCTTCATGTGGGCGCACCCCGGGAAGAAACTCCTCTTCATGGGGCAGGAGTTCGCCCAGGGCGCCGAGTGGGACCACGACGCGGGCCCGCAGTGGTGGGTGCTGGGCGACGACTGGCCGGCTCACTCCGACCACCGCGGTGTGCGGCGCCTGGTGCGCGACCTGAACCGGGAGTACCGGGCCCGCCCGGCGCTGTGGCGGCTGGACTCGGAACCGGCCGGCTTCCGCTGGCTGGCGGCGGATGCGGCGGACGACAACGTGTACGCCTTCGTGCGGCAGTCCGGCGACGGCTCCGGCGCGGTGGCGGCGGTCGCCAACTTCGCCCCCGTACCGCGTCCGTTCCGGGTCAGCCTCCCGGCGGGGGAGGGGAACTGGCAGGTGGTCCTGGACACGGACGACGCAGGGTACGGCGGCTCCGGCCTCCGCCGCCACCAGGGCGTCGGGGCCCTGATGGCGGCGGACGCGGGGGGCTCCGTGACCCTCCTGCTGCCGCCGCTGGCCACGGTGTGGCTGGCGGCGGCGCGGCGGGAGCCCGATGAGGGTCAGGGGGCGTAACCGGCGGTGGCGGAGCCGTGGTCGCAGGCGGAGGCGGGTGCCTCGCCGGGGGCCGGGTACCGCTGGACGTTCGCGCAGTCCAGCGCCCGCTGGTAGGCGTCCAGGGCGGCCTGGGTGTTGCCGTGGCGGTTCCAGACGTCGGCGAGGGCGCGCCACAGCTTGGCCTTGGGCTCCTTCATCTGGCCGAGCTCGCGCGCGGCGGCCTTGAGGTAGGCCTCGCCCTCGGAGGTGCGCCCCTGGACCAGCGCGATCTCGCCGAGGCGGATGCGGGCGAATGCCGTGAACTCGCCGGGGCCGTTCTTCTGCAGGCCGATGATCTGTTGGGCCGCCTCCGTGGCTCCGTCCAGGTCGCCGAGCATCAGCTTGGCCAGCGTGATGGCACCGAGGCAGTCGGCCCGGCTCTCGATACTGCCCACCTCGGTCAGTGCCGACTGGGCCAGTTCCAGGAGGGCCAGCGCGCGGGCCGGGTCAGGGGGCTCGTTGAGCATCAGGAGCCAGGCGGTGCGGTGGCGCAGTTGGGCCACGTGCCGGACGTTGTCTCCCTCGGACATCAGCGCCAGTGCGCGTTCCGTGAGGGCGAGGGCCTCGCGGAGGCGGCCGCGCGACTCGGCGACCATGCCGGCGTTCCAGTAGATGGCGCCCTTGGCGGTGTGGGCACCGGTCTGGTCCGCGATGGGCAGCAGGCGGTCGGCGAGCAGTTGGGCACGGACGCGGTCGCCCCGCCGCAAGTAGGCACCCATCAGCGTGGCGCCGAGCTGGATGTGGTCCGCCGTGGCCTCCAGGCCGAGCGAGTCCAGTTCCTTGACGGCCCGCTCCCCGACCTCGACCGCGCTGGCGAGGTCGCCCACGTCCTTGTAGCAGCGGCACAGGGCCACTGAGATCTGGCACCACTCGGCGGAGCCCGCGACCACCGACGGGTCCTCGAGCAGTTCCTGGAGCAGCGGGATGGCCGCCTCCCGCTGGCCCAGCTTCTCCAGCGCCGCAGCCTGTCCGGAGCGGGCACGGATCTTGGCCGGCGCGTCCAGCAACGTCTGGTGGCTGAGCAGATCGCTGAACGTGCGCAGCGCCTCGCCGTTCTCTCCGTTGCGCAGGGCCATTTCAGCGAACAGCAGCTTGAGTTGCGCGTGTTCGGTGTCGTTCTCGGAACGGCCGGTGCGCAGGTGCTCGACGGTGCAGCCCAACTTGGCGGCGAGGGTGGCCATCACGGAGTCCGAGGGCATCCGCTTGCCGGACTCGATGAGAGAGATGTAGCTGGCGGAGATCCTTTCGGAGGTCAGGTCCTGCTGTTTCAGCCCCCGTTCCATACGCAGTCGGCGCACGCGTTCCCCCACGCCACTGATCATGTCCTCCATGCGGACACCTCCCATGACTTGTTCACGCACTCCCCCGCATGACCGGAACGATCAGGTCAATTTACCAGTCAGTAAAGCAAGTGCACAAGTGCGAACCAGGATAAACGCGACGGCCAGACATGGCTACAACCTCGACCGAATTTCATCCTTGACTCATTGCGTGACAATGGTTGACTGACACAGTCAACGTTCGCGTATGTGTTCGGAGGGGGGCTCATGTCGAGAACGATTCTTCTTGTCGCAGTCACGGTCGCAGTGCTGATGGCAGTTCTGATTCCTGCCGGGCCGTCGCTCGGCTCCGGGGGTGGGGGCGGACAAAGGCAGACGCTGTCGGGAACGGAGGGCGACACCACCGGCGGCGGCGAATGCTGCTGACTCCGTGAAGAAAGGTTTCTCATGCGCATCGACCTACTGACCCGCGAGTACCCGCCCCACGTCTACGGAGGCGCCGGCGTGCACGTCGCCGAGCTGAGCCGCGCCCTCGGTGACCTGGCCGACGTCAGAGTGCGCTGCATGGACGGGCCGAGGGGTGAGCCCGGGGTGTGGGGCTACCTGCCGCCCAGGGAGCTGGACGGGGCCAACGACGCCCTGCGCACCCTGGGTGCGAACCTGCTCATGGCGCGCGACACCGCGGGCGCCGACCTGGTCCACAGCCACACCTGGTACGCCAACGCGGCGGGCCATATCGCCGCCCGGCTGCACGGCATCCCGCATGTGATGACGGTGCACAGTCTGGAGCCGTCCCGGCCCTGGAAGGCCGAGCAACTGGGGGGCGGGTACGCCCTGTCCTCCTGGCTGGAACGCACGGCCGTGCTGGACGCCGACGCGGTCGTCGCGGTCTCGCGTGCCATGCGGGACGACGTTCTCCGCGTCTATCCGGGGCTCGACCCCGCGCGGGTGCACGTCATCCACAACGGCGTCGACACCGACACGTGGCGGCCCGACCGGCACGAGGACGCCCTGCTGCACCACGGCGTCGATCCCGCCCGCCCCTATGTCGTCTTCGTGGGCCGCGTCACCCGGCAGAAGGGGCTCGGGCACCTGCTCAGGGCAGCGTTCACGCTGCCGCCCGACGTGCAGCTCGTGCTGTGCTGTGGCCGTCCGGACACCCCGGAGATCGCCGCGGAGACCAAGGAGCTGATGCGGGCGCTGCGCAGGGCCCGCACCGGTGTGATCCGCATCGACGGCATGCTGGACCAGGCCACCGTGCGCCAGCTGCTCACGCACGCCGCGGTGTTCGTGTGCCCGTCCGTGTACGAGCCGATGGGCATCGTCAACCTGGAGGCCATGGCGTGCGGCACGGCCGTCGTCGCGTCCTCGGTCGGCGGCATCCCGGAGGTCGTCGACGACGGTGTGACCGGCGTCCTCGTGCCCATCGGCGCACAGGAGCCGGCGACCGGTGAACCGCGCGACCCCGGGGGGTTCGCCGAGCGGCTGGCATCCGCCGTGTCGGACCTGCTCAAGCGCCCCCGGCTCGCCGCGAAGCTGGGTGGGGCCGGCCGTGAGCGTGCCTGCTCCGAGTTCTCCTGGCGAAATATCGCCGAGGCCACGGCCCGGGTCTACAAAGATGTCCTCGCGGCACGTCGAACATCGCATGGCAACGGCACAGAAACCTCTTTACGTGTCGTTTCCGATAACCTTCTGTAAATCAACAAGTGACAGGGAGTTGATCTATGTGTGAGGTAGCCTCATGACAGAGGTGCAAAGCGTGCGGCGTCGGTATCGGTCGATCCCCGACGCCGGTCTCGGGGCGCTCTCGGCGCTCTCCTTGTCGGGGGGTGTCTTCCGTGTCCTGATGTGGCTCATCGGCTCGCAGCGCCCTGGTGGCTACGTTCGGGCGACCCAGGCCCGCATAGCGCACGACCTCCGGATGGAGCGCGCCTCGGTCAGCAGGGCCATCGGGGCGTTGGGCCGCTGCGCGCTGGTGCGGCCCGAGGGGGATGGCGTGTACCGGCTCAACCCGATGCTCGTCGCGTACGCCACCGAGGAGGAGATGCGCGAGGCGATGCGAGGACTGCCCCGGGAGGAGCTGCTGGGGTGTGCCGAGTGGGCGGTCCGCGCCCGGGGTGTCAGGCGCGAGCGGCGACTGGAAGGCCTGCCCTGACGGTCAGAAGCGAAAGGAAGTAGCCAATGAAGGGCATGCCATTGTCGACATCCGATCGAATCAGATCTGATGTGGTCTCAAATCGACGATGGGGGAGACATGCCGAGGGCCATCAGGCGTGTGCGGATACCGGCCGGGACACATGAGTCACCGTTGCACGCCTGGTTCGCGCGGCGGTGGACGCCGCGCGGGCTGCTCGTTCTCGCCCTCCTGCTCACCGCCGCCACCGCCTGTGGCCCGTCCGACTCCGACAGCCCCGGCTCCGCCGAGTCGGCGGCCCCGATGGCCGAGGACGTGGGTGCCCAGCCGACTTCCCGCATCCGGCAGGGCGGGGTCCTCACGCTCGCCATGTCGCTGTGGTCGCCCCAGTTCAACTCCCACCACGCCGAGGGCGGCATCGAGGGTGTCTCCGACATCACGGCGCTCGTCGAGCCCGTGCTCTTCCAGCGGGACGCCGAGGGCCGCGCCACGCCCGACCACGACTACCTCGCCTCGGCACGTGTCACCTCCACCCATCCCATGCGCGTCACCTACCGGCTCAACCCACGCGCCCGCTGGTCCGACGGCACACCCTTCTCCTGGCGGGACTTCGCGGCCATGGGGCGGGCACTGGACGGGCGCGATCCCCACTACTTCGCACAGGACAGCACGGGCTACGAGCAGATCGGCTCGGTCGCCCGCGGTCGCGGCGCGCATGATGTGATCGTCACCTTCGACCGGCCCTACGCCGACTGGCGGAAGCTGTTCAGCCCGCTCTACCCGGCGGCGGCCTACGGCACCCCGAAGGAGTTCAACACCTCGTGGAAGAACGCCGCGCCGATCACCGGCGGTCCCTTCCGGCTGAGCGGCGTCGACACCAAGACGCAGACGGTGATCGTGCGGCCGTCCCCCTCGTGGTGGGGCGAGCGGCCCAAGCTGGACCGGATCGTCTTCCGCACCCTCACCCCCGAGGCGGCCCTGCAGGCGTACCAGAACGACGAGATCGACGCCGTCGCCCTCTCCACCTCGGATGACTACAGGCAGGCGAAGCGGGCCCGGGACAGCGTCATACGGACCGCCGCCACCTGGGACGAGGCCCATCTGACGCTGTCGGGGCGCTCGGGGCCGCTGCACGACGTGCGAGTCCGCCGGGCCGTGCTGGAGGCCGTCGACCGGAACCTGATCGCCGATGTCGTCTCCAAGGGCCTGCCCGTGTCCGTACCGGTCCTCGGCAACCACTTCTTCATGCCCGGCCAGCCGGGCTACCGGAACAACGCGGGAGCCGAGGGCCGGTACGATCCCGGCGCCGCGGGCAGGGTGCTGGACGCCGCGGGCTGGCGCAGGAGCGGCGCGGCAGGGCTGCGCAGCAAGGACGGCAGGACCCTGCGGCTGCGGTTCGTGATCCAGGCCGGGGCCAACGAGCTGGCCAAGGACTACGCCCAACTCGTCCAGCACATGCTGCGCGAGGTCGGCATCGGAATGACGATCGAACGCGTCCCCGACGAGGCGTACTTCCCGGACTACGTGACCAAGGGCAACTTCGACCTCGTGATGTACCGGTACATCGGCCGGATCTTCCCCAGCAGCGCGCGCGGCTCCTACCGGCAGCCGGCCGGCGGGAACAGCTATGAGAACTACGGGCGGATCTCCTCGCCGCGCGTCGACACCCTGCTGCGCCGGGCCACCGAGGAGCTGGACCCCCGGCGGGCCGCCGCCCTCTACAACCAGGCCGACCGGTTGATCTGGTCGAGCGGTCACTCCTTGGAACTCTACGAGCGCCCGCAGATCGTCGCGGTGCGCTCCCGTCTCGCGAACTACGGAGCCGCCGGGTTCGGGACCATCGACTTCACCCGCGTCGGCTGGCTGCGCGAGGGCGCCGGGTCCTGAGCCCGCGCGGTGCGCCGCCCGGTGCACCCCTGGTGGCCGTGCCCCCGGCTCCCGGGTGTCCGTGCCGCGGCTCCCGGGTGTCCGTGCCCCGGCTCCCGGGTGTCCGTGCCCGGCTCCCTGGCGGCGTGTCAGAAGCGACATGCGGGGCCAGTCATGTACTCGTTGACTGAACATTACTGCGATTGTTGCATGGAGTGCGTCGGAGCTCCGGAACTCTGGAAGGGCACCCTTGATGACCACCACCGCAGGGACCGTGGACGGCGAGCGCGCCGCGACCGGTGCCGACTGGGCCGGCATGGCCGCCGTCGTCCTCGTCGCGGTCGCCGGCATTCTGCCCGGCTTTGCGCTGGGATCGTTGGCAGGACCGATCGAGGACGGGCTGCACATCGGCACCACCGCGTTCGGCCTCGTCCTCGCCTGTTTCTTCGCCGTGTCGGCCCTCGGCTCCTTCCTCACCAAGAGGCTGGTGCCCCGGCTGCCCGTGCCGACCGTGATGCTGCTCATCAGCGGCTGCTCCGCAGTGGTACTGCTCATCGGATCACGGGCCGAAGGGCCGGTGCTGCTCGGGGTGCTGATGGCCGTCGCCGGGTTCGGCAACGCCCTGGTGCAGCCCGCGGCCGGCCGCTACATCGCGGCCGCCATCCCCGCCGGCCGGCTCTCGCTCGCCACCGGCCTGGTGGGCGCCGCGCTCGGTGCCGCCCCGCTCATCCCCGGCCTGCTCGTCTCGCTGGTCGCGGCCCCGCACGGCTGGCGCGCGGCCATGGTCGTCGGCGGGATCGTCGCGGCGGTCACCGCGCTGCTGGCCCCGCTGACCCGGCGCCGCTCCGAGCAGGGCAGTCCGGCCGCCGCGCCGGGCCGGAGCACGCCCGCCGCGCCCGCGGCCCGCACCGCGCCGACCGCGACCCGTGCGCAGAACTCCGCCCTGTGGCTGTGGACCCTCGCCGCCGGCCTCGGCACGCTCGGCGTGAACGTGGCAGCCTCCTACTTCGTGCAGATCGCGACGGACTCCGGCATCACCACGTCCACCGCGGGAGCCCTGCAGTCCGCGGCCGGTGCCGTGGCCGTCGCCGTCCGTGTGCTGGTCGGGGCGGTCGCCGACCGGGCGCCCCGGCAGAACCCGTTCATCGTGTCCCTGATGATGCTCAGCGGCGCGGTCGGGCTCGCCGTCATGACCGCCGACACACCGACCGCGTTCGTCATCGGGGCCACCATCGCCGTGGCCGGCGGCTGGGGCTGGACCGGTCTGCTGCTCGCCGCCACCATGCGGCTGCTGCCCGGCGACGCCTCCCGCGCCGGGGCCGCCATGCAGATCGGCCTGTTCAGCGGAGCCGCCATCGCCCCGCTCGCGTTCGGTGCGCTGGTCTCGCTCACCAGCATCTCCACGACGGTCGGCATCGCCGCGGTCTCCTCGGTGGCCGGTGCGGCCACGGTGCTCATGGGGCACACCATCGCGCGGCGCAGCGCCCCCGCCGTGGTCAGCGGCTCCTGAGCGGGTACCACCGCGGCGGCACGCCAGCCGTCCCACCCGATTCCTCCGATCCGTACGAGGAGAAGCCGGCCATGTCGACGTCGCCCACACCCTTGAAGACAGGTTTCGGGGTCCCGTTCTCGGGGCCCTGGGCCACACCGGACAACCAGGTGCGCATCGCACGGCGCGCCGAGGAGCTCGGGTACGCGTCACTGTGGACCTTCGCCCGCCTGATGTACCCGCTCGACAGCACCGATCCGCACTGGCGCCTGCCCTACCGCGAGGTCCCCGAACCCATTGTGTCGCTCGCCTACCTGGCGGCCCACACGCGCACCGTCCGGCTGGGGGTCGCGGTCATCAACATGCCGTTCTACGCCCCCGCCATGCTCGCCAAGCAGCTCATCCAGCTCGACCTGGTCTCCGACGGCAGGATCGACATCGGTGTCGGCACCGGCTGGTCCGAGGAGGAGTACCGCACGATCGGCGTTCCCATGGAGCGCCGGGTGGGCCGCACCACCGAGTATCTGAGCGTCGTGCAGCAGATCTGGCAGCACGAGGTCTCCGAGTTCAAGGGCGAGTTCACCGAGATGCCGCGCGGCCTGGTGCTGCCGCGGCCCGTCCAGCCCCGGCTGCCGGTGCTGCTCGGCGGCACCACCGAGAAGGCGCTGCGCCGCGCCGGCCGTATCGCCGACGGCTGGGTCAGCCCCAGCTTCGCCGACCTGGCGCAGATGGGCCGCGCCATCAGGGTCGTCAAGGAGGCCGCGGCCGAGGCGGGCAAGGACCCCGACCTGGTACGCATCGTGTGCCGTGGGTCCACCAGCGTGCGTCCGGACGCGGGTCGGGACCGGGCGCCGCTGACCGGCACGCTCGACCAGATCCGCGGCGACTTCGGCCGGCTCGCCGAACAGGGCGTCACGGAACTCTTCGTCGACCTCAACTTCGACGAGGAGATCTGCGCCCCCGACGCCGACCCACGGCGCTCGATGGCCCGTGCGGAAGAGGCCCTGGAGGCGCTTGCGCCGGGCGCCGGCGCCTGAGAGGGCCGAGCGGCAGGGCCGCCTGGGCGCCCGGGCCGCGGCAGGGCGGAGAGCGCGGCGAGCGAAAAGGCCGCGATGGCCCGGCACCGGTGGCCGGCGCCACGGTGGCCCGGGCCCCGGCGCCCGGCCTCGGACTCCGGCTCCGGTGGTGGGCCTTCGCAGGCCGGGCGGTGGGTGGCCCGGAGCCCCGTCCGCCGCCGTATGCAGGCCGGTCCCGCCGGCCCCGCGGCCCCCTACGGCGCCCGTCGGCCACCCACACCGGCGTCCTCACCATGCCCAGCCCCACCACGCCCTGCCACGATCCGGAAGGGATCACGATGGACCTGTTGGAGACCGCCCGCGCGACCGAGGACCCGGTGCGAAGAATCCCCGCCGGGTACATGTTCGCCGCCAAGACCACCGCGCGCGGCGCCGAACTCGGCTTCGCCGGCAAGGACTTCTACTTCGCCGGGCGGGGCGGCGTCCTCGGCGACGTGCACGCCGACGTCGTCACCGCGGCGTTCACGTTCGTGCACCCGGCCGCCGTGCGCACCGCGTGGGAGCGCAGCCGCGACGTCCTGCCCCGCGCCGAGGCGGCCGCCGCGTTCGCCGCGTGCCGCGACGCATGGGCCGACGAGCACATACCGGACGACTTCCCCGCCGTACGCGCCGCCGAACTGCTGCACCGCGTCGTCGAGGACGCCTCGCCCGTCCTCGCCCCCGTCTTCGCGGCCGTGCGCGCCCTGCCCCGGCCCGCCGGACCCAGGGCCCGGCTGCTCGCCGAACTCAACCTGCTGCGCGAGGTGCGCGGTGCCCGGCACATGACCGCCGTGGTCGCCGAGGGGCTGGACGTCGGCGACGCCGTGCGCCACCGCTCTCCGTATGTCATGGACCTGTTCGGCTGGCCGGGGCCGATCCCCGCGGAGCGGCTGGCCGAGACGGTGCTGCGCTGGGAGGCCGCGGAAGAGCGCACCCAGCACCTGACCGCGCCCGTCTTCGCCGCGCTCGCCCCGCAGGAGCGGGACGAACTCACCGCTCTGCTCGACCAGTTGCTCGACGCCACCCTGTGACGCCGCGCATCCCACGCCTGGAGGAGTAACCGATGCAGCAACGCACACTCGGCAGCGAGGGCCCCGCCGTCGGCGCGATAGGGCTCGGCTGTATGGGAATGAGCTGGGCCTACGGCGGGACGGACCCGGACGTCGACAGGTACGTCCGCATCGTCCGGGCCGCCGTGGACCGTGGCGTCACCCTCGTGGACACCGCCGACGTCTACTCGGACGGCGACAACGAGTTACTCGTCGGACGGGCCCTGCGCGGCCTGCGCGACCGCGTCACGCTGGCCACCAAGGTCGGCATGGTCGTCACGGACCGGGCGACGCTGGCCATGCGCCCGAACGGCCGGCCGGACCACATACGCCGCGCCGTCGAGGCCAGCCTCAAGCGCCTGGAGACCGACGTCATCGACCTCTACTACCTGCACCGCATCGACCCCGATGTGCCGCTTCAGGAGTCCTGGGGGGCGATGGCCGAGCTGGTGGCCGAGGGCAAGGTGGTGCGGCTCGGGCTGTCGGAGGTCACCGTCGAGCAGGCCGAGTCGGTGCACCGCATCCACCCGGTGGGCGTGGTCGAGTCCGAGATGTCCCTGTGGACCAGGGAGCCGCTCGGGCGCCGTGCCTGGCCGGCCGAGGAAGGGGAGAGGGAGGGCCGGGACGGCATCGTCGACTGGTGCGCCGCGCACGGCGCCGGCTTCGTGCCGTACGCGCCGCTCGGGCGGGGCTTCCTCACCGGCGCCATCACCACCGCCGCCTTCGCCGACGGCGACTTCCGCGCCGGCAACCCCCGCTTCCGCCAGGACGCCATCGACGCCAACCAGGTCATCGTCGAGCGGGTCAAGGAGGTCGCGGCCCGGCACGGTGCCACGCCCGCGCAGATAGCCCTGGCCTGGCTGCTGGCCAAGGGCGGGCACATCGTGCCGATACCCGGCAGTGACCGGCGGCGGTTCCTGGAGGAGAACGCCGCCGCCGCCGACATCCGCCTCACCGCCGAGGACCTGCACCGGCTCGACATGCTCCCCCGCGCGGCCGGCGCCCGTTACTGACGCCCCGGGCGTGGAAAGGAGCCGGCCGATGACGCGACCCAGCAGCAGGCCCGGCGGGCCCCGCCGGGTGCTCTTCCGTGAGATCCGCGTGTTCGACGGCGAGGGCGTGACCGAGCGCACCCGGGTACTCGTCGACGGGGCACACATCGCCGGCGTGGGACCCCGCATCGAGGCCCCCGCCGGCACCGCCGTCCTCGACGGCGCCGGGCGCACCCTGCTGCCCGGCCTGATCGACGCCCATGTGCACATCGCGCCCGGAGCCTCGGCGCAGGCGCTCGCCTTCGGCGTCACCACACAACTCGACATGTTCGCCGACCCGGCGCAACTGCCGCAGCTGCGCGCCGAGTCGGCGCGGCGCCCGGACGTGGCCGACCTGCGCTCCGCGGGCACGGGCGCCACCGTCCCGGGCGGCCACCCCTGCCAGATGGTCGGCCTGGGCCTGTTCCCGCCCTTCCCGACCGTCGAACGCCCGGAGGACGCCCCCGGCTTCGTCGCGGCCCGCATCGCCGAGGGATCGGACTACCTGAAGGTGTTCGCCTCCGGCGTGCCGGGCGAGCCGGGGCGGCCCGGTCTGCCGGAGCCGGTCCTGGCTGCGCTCGTGGCGGCCGCCCACGACCGCGGACTGCTCGTGCTCGCGCACGCCACCGACGCGGCCTCGGCGGTCCGCGCCGTGGCGAGCGGCGCCGACGGACTCGCCCACCTGCCGTTCGACCGGGCCCTCAGCAGCGCGGAGGTGGCGCTGGTCGCCGCCTCGGGCGCGTTCACCGTGCCCACCCTCACCATGGCGGAATCGTTCTGCCAGGTGCCCGGCGGTGCGCGGTTCGCCGAAGACCCCCGCATCCGGCGCCGGCTGAGTGCCGAGGCGCTCGATCGCCTGCGCTCCGTCATGACCCCCGCGCCGCTCGACCCCCGCCACCGGCCCGAGCACGCCGCGCGTTCCGTGCGCGCGCTCGCCGACGCCGGCGTCACCGTCCTCGCCGGCACCGACTCACGCGCTCCGGGCACCGCCCACGGGGCGAGTCTCCACCGCGAGCTGGAGCTGCTGGTCGGCGCCGGCCTGAGCGCCACCGAGGCGCTGGCCGCCGCCACCTCCGCACCCGCCGACCGGTTCGGCCTGGACGACCGCGGCCGGATCGCGGCCGGAGCGCGCGCCGACCTGGTGGTGACCGAGGGCGATCCCACGGTGCGGATCACGGACAGCCGCAACCTGGTGGCCGTCTACCGCGCGGGCGTCACCCTGGGCGGGGCGGCGGAGGGCCTTGTCGGGGCCGGCCACACGGTCGGGAGCGTCTGATGGCGGCCCGCCCCGCACGGTCCACGGCCGCCCGACCGGGCCGGATCCGGTGGCTGCTGACCGGTGCCCTGCTGCTTCCGATGAGTCTCGTCATGAGCCTGGACCGGTCGGCCATGACGGTCGCCTCGCCCATGATCCAGGAGGCGACGGGCCTCTCGCTCGGCGCCATGTCCATCGTTCTGACCAGCTTCTTCTGGACGTATGCGGCCTTCCAGATCCCCGGCGGACTGGCCGCGGAACGGTTCGGACCGCGGCGCACCCTGGCCGCAGCGTCGCTGTGGTGGTCGGTGTTCACGCTGCTCACGCCGTTCGGCAGCGGCCTCGTCACGCTCACGGCCCTGCGGACGCTGCTCGGCGCGGGCCAGGCCGCCGACATGCCCGCCGCGGTCCTCACGCTGTCGCGCTGGTTCCCCAAGGCGGAGCAGGCGCGCGGCAACTCACTGATGCTCGCCGGGCTGTACCTCGGCCCCGTCATCGGCACACCGCTGACGGTCTGGATCGTCTCGGCCCTCGGCTGGCAGGCCGCCTTCTACGGGTACGGGTCGGTGGGTGTGGTCATCGCCACGGCCTGGTGGCTGCTGATGCGGGACACCCCCGCCGCACACCCCTGGGTGGGCAGGGCGGAACTCGCCCACATCACCGCCGGCCGCCCCGCCGAACGGCATCCGGCCGGGCTGCGCTGGCGGGCTTTCGCCTCCTCGGGCCAGTTCTGGGCCCTCGGCGCGCAGTACGCGCTGCTCTGCCTGATGCAGGGCTTCTATGTGACCTGGCTGCCCACGTACCTGGTGCAGGCGCGTGACTTCTCCCTCGCGCGGATGGGTTTCGGCGCCTCGCTGCCGTGGCTCGCGATGCTGCTGACCGCCCTGGTCACCAGCGCCGTCGGCGACCGGCTGCTGCGTCGCACCGGTTCGCTGTGGGCCGCCCGGGTGCCGCTGGCGGCGGGCGGCAGCGTCGCCGCGGGGGCGTTCCTCATGCTGGCCGCGTACGCGTCGGGCCCCTGGACGACGATCGCGTTCCTGACGGCCGGCCTGGGCGCCCTCGGCGTCGTGCAGGTGCAGGTGTGGGCCTGCTGCCAGGACCTCTCCGGCCGCTATGCCGCCGTGCTCACCGGCTGGACCACCACCTGGGGCAACGTCGCTCTCGCGGCCGGGCCGATGCTCACCGTCCTGCTCGTCGACGCCGGTGCGGACTGGGACGCGGCGCTGGCCGTCCTCGGCTGCGCGGGGCTGCTCTCCGCGGTCACGTGGCGGTTCGTGCACCCGGAACGGCCGTTGCACCGGCCCGGACCGGCGGCGGTACGCGTGGCGTCCGGCCGCCCGCGGACGGGCGGTGCGCCCGACCCGTCCGGCACGGCCGCGTCAGGGGCCCCGCCGGCGGCCGGGTGACCTGGCGCGGCCCGGGGCCCCTCCCGACCGCGCCGGGAGGACCGAACACGTCGGTGGGCGCCTCACCGCCACGCCACCGGGCGCGCGGGCCGGTGCCCGCGCCGGTCCCTGACAGGCCGCCGGTCCCGGCCCGGGTGTCATCGACGCTCATGGGCCAGTCGGGAAGCCGGCCGCGGTGTCACCGAGGCCCATGGCCGGCGGGCCCGCCCCCGATGAAGCGCCCGTTCCCCAGCGGCCACCGGGTGGACCAGGAGGCGATGTCCTCCCCGGCGACGCCCGCCGCCCACAGGACGGACTGGCGCAGCAGCTGGCGGAACCCCGGATTGCCCCAGGCGCGGGCGTCGTGGCCGAGGGCCGTGTAGCACACCCGGCCCGCGCCGTGCGCGTGGGCGTAGGCCACCGGCTGCGGGCCCCCGGGGGTGTCGCGCTCGGCGAGGACGTCGAGCCCCGCCACACAGTCGATGAGGTAGTACTCGTCGTCGATGGCGAAGTCGTCCAGATGACGGGTCACCGGGTGGCCGGGGCGCACCCGGACGTCGAAACGGCCCTCGGAGCCCGCGTCGCCGTGCGAGAGGTAGCGGGATCCCACGAGGTCGATGGCCGCCCGGTCCGCCTCGACGCCGCCGGGGCCGAACCCGAAGAGATTGCTGGCGTGCACGGCCACCACGCCCTTGCCCTCCTCGGCCACCAGGGCGGACAGCGCCCGCTGCTCGGCCGGGTCGAAGCGGGGCCCTGACAGGTACAGCACATAGACATCGGCCTCCGCGGTGGCCGGCATCGGGTCCGTGAACCTGCCCACGCCCACACCGCGTGCCGCGGGGATGCCCGCCTCGATCACGATCTCCTGGAGCGCCAGGGCGGCACCGATCAGGTCGTGGTGCAGGTCCGTGCCGTCCACGAGCACCAGCGCGGACGGGACTGCTCGCAGCTTCAACGCCTACCTCCGGTCCCTCGGGTGTCACACGCTCCCTCCGGTGTCACATCCGACGGGGACGATACCAGGCAGGGGCAATACCAAGAGATACCAATAAAGATCCAAGACGATACCACTTGTACCACGGGCGGACACCGAGTAGCGTCCGAACGCATCCGCGCTACCCCGGGAGAGCAGCAGTGCCGACCGTCCTGACCAGTCATCTCGGATACAACACAGAAGCGTCGAAGAAAGCGGTGGTGCTCTGCCCGGAGCCCACCGAGGTCCTGGCGGCCGCCCTCGTCGAGACGGCGACGGGCTCCCGGACCGAGCTGACGCCGGGCCCGGAGCAGACCGTGGACCGGTGGTCCCTCGGCACCTTCCGCCGCATCGACTTCAGCCACGTCGGCACCCCCGGCAGCTACCGCGTCGAGATCCGCACCCCCGACGGCACCCACCGCTCCGAGCCCTTCCCGATCGGCCCCGGGCGCCTGCAGGCCGCGACACTCTCCGACTGCGTCAACTACTTCAAGGCGGTGCGCTCCAGCGGCGAGATCGACCGCAAGGACCGTGCGGCCCGCTTCTACGACGACGACTCCGGCCGCACCGTGGACGCCCGGGGCGGCTGGCTCGACGCCTCCGGCGACTTCAGCAAGTTCCTCAGCCACCTCAACTACACGCGGATGATGAGCCCGCAGCAGACTCCGCTGTGCGCGTGGGCGTTCTTCGCCGCGCGCGACGAACTGCGCACCACCCACCCGGAGCTGGCGACTGCCCTGAGCGCCCGGCTGCGCGACGAGGGCCTGCACGGCGCCGACTTCCTGGTCCGCTTCCAGTCCCCGGAGGGCTACTTCTACACGGCGATCTTCGACGCGCTCACCAAGGATCTCAAGGAACGCGTCATCAACGCCCCGCTCCAGGACAGCGTCCGCACCCAGCGCTGGCAGGCGGCCTACCGGATGGGCGGCGGCCTCGCCATCGCGGCGCTGGCCCGCGCGTCCACGGCCGAGGACCACGGCGACTTCACCTCCGGCGAGTACCTGGCCGCTGCCCGGCGGGGCTTCGTGCACCTTGAGGAGCACAACACGGAGTACCTGTACGACGGCACCGAGACCGTCCTCGACGACTACTGCGCGCTGCTCGCGGCGACCGAGCTCGCCGCCGCCTCGGAGGCGGCCGACCGCGCGCCGTTCCTGGCCGCGGCCGAGCGCCGCGCCGCCTCGCTCGCCGACCGTTACACCGACTCCGGGCGCGGCTTCGGCCATCTGCGCGGCGACGCGGAGGGCCGGCCGTTCTTCCACGCGGCCGAGCCCGGCCTGCCGGTCGTGGCCCTGCTGCGCTTCGCCGAGGTCTGCCCCGGCTCGCCGCTCGCAGGCCGGGCCAGGTCGACCGCGCTCGCCCTGGCCCGGGACGCCGTGTTCCTGGCCGACGAGGTCGCCAACCCCTTCGGCTGCGCCCGCCAGTTGGTCCAGCCGCTCGGCGGGGAGCCGCGCACCAGCTTCTTCTTTCCGCACGAGAACGAGACCGGCTACTGGTGGCAGGGCGAGAACGCGGGGATCTGCTCCACGGCCTACGCGGCCCTGCGGGCCGCCGCGCTGCCCGAGTGCGAGGAGGGCCTGCGGGACCGGCTGCGGGTGCTGGCCGAGGACCAGCTCCAGTGGGTGCTCGGACTGAACCCCTACGACAGCTCGATGATGCAGGGCCGCGGCCGTAACCAGGCCGAGTACTCCGCCATCTACCAGAACGTCCCCGGCGGCATCCTGAACGGCATCACAGCCGGCATCGATGACGAGCACGACATCGCCTTCATGCCCCCCGAGGAGGTCGCCAAGGGCGTCACCTGGCGCTGGGCAGAACAGTGGATCCCCCACTCGGCCTGGTTCCTCCTGGCCTCCTCGGCAGCCCGCTGACCCCGAGGCCCCCGGGCGGCCTTCGCATCGGGGGTGCCCCGTCCAGGGGCGCGGGGGACTGTGCGCTCAGCCCCCGCCGGCCGGTGCGTGGCCGAGAACCGCAAGGGGGCTGGGCGCGACAGCCCGCCGTAGGCGGGAAACGCAGAGGCCGAGAACTCGGCGCACCGCACCACAACGGCTCACCCGCGCGCCCGCGCGTCCAGCAGACGACGCGCGAGAACCACCCCGCCGGCGACCGGCGGCACGCCGAGCACCCGCAGCGTCAGCGAAGGATGGGACGCCGCCAGCCGGTCCCTGAGACCGTCGGCGAGCCGCGGCTGGCGCACCAGGACGCCGCCCGCCGCCACGACCGTGGCCCCCACGGCGCCGCGGGCGGTCAGCCGGGTCACCAGCGTCTCCAGGTGCCCCGCGGCCTCGTCCACCACCCGCGCGGCGAGCGCGGATCCGGCGTCCGCCGCGCGGAACACGGCCGGCGCGCCCGGACCCCAGTGCCCGGGCTCCGGGCGGTCGTTGACGCTCCGGGCCAGCGCGGGCGGGTCCACGGCACCGAAGTGCGCCAGCAGCGCGGACATCAGCCCGTCGTCGCCCAGCCCCGCGTCGTGCGCGGCCAGTGCCGCACGCGTCGCCTCCCGTACGATCGCCGGCGCGCTGCCCTCGTCGCCGAGCACCCAGCCCCAGCCGCCCGCGAACAGCACCCGCCCGGCGGCGTCCGTCCCGACGCCGATGGAGCCGGTGCCCGCGATGAGGCCGATCCCGTGGTCCAGTCCGGCGGCCGGCACCAGCAGGGCGGCGTCGTTGACGACCGCCGCCGGCACCCCGCCCTCCGCCTCCACGGCCGCTGCCAGGCGGGCGCAGTGCTCCTGGGTGTCACAGCCCTGCGCCCCGATCCCCACGGCGGCGATCTCGTCCCCGCCGGGCACCGCCGCCCTCACCTCCGCCACCAGCCGCCTCGCCGCGGCGCCGACGGGCGACGCCTCCCAGCCGCCGGAGGGGCGGCGCACCTCGGCGCGCAACTCCCCGTCCGGCGTGGCCACCAGGATGTCCACCTTGGTGCCGCCCACGTCCGCGCCGACCACCACCCTCATGGGCGCGGCCCCCCGGACGCCACCTTGATGTCGGCGTTGTGGAACACGAACTCCTCTATCTCGACACCCCGTAGTCCGGCGACGGCCTCCACCAGGATCTGGGTGACCAGGACCTCCACGACGGCGCGCTGCGCAGCCGGCAGGGCGGGCACCCGCACCTGGTGGACCAGCGGTGCCCCGGCGACCGGTTCAGCGGTGACGAGCACGGCCGGGTGCCCCGAGCGGGCCAGGGTCTCGGCGATCGAGGCCTCCCGGGCCCCGCCGAAGAGGACGTGCGCACTGTCCCCGGCGGACTCCATGGAGCCGTGCAGGTACTGCCGGGTGCTCATGCCCGTCGACTGGATCCGGGCGATCTCCCGGAACAGCAGGGCGCTCTCCTCGGCCGAGCCGACCGCGGGGCCGCTGCCCACGAAGTCCGCCGAGGCCGTGGCCGTGAACAGCGGCGCGAGCGCGCGCACCTGGTCGGTCAGGTCCCGCTCGGCGGCCGCGAACACCTCCGCCAGCTCCGCCCACCCGGGGTGGACCGTGCCGCCGTCCCAGGCGTCGGCGAGCATCCCGGCCGCGACGACGGTGGCGGTGTAGCCGATCGTCGACGCATAGCTGTCCGGGATACCGCCCAGGCCCAGGACGACCGGGGAGACATCGGCGATGGGGGAGGGGACCGCGTTCACGACGGCGTACCGCTGCGCCGCGGGCACCGACTCCAGCACCGCGAGCGTCTCCGCGCTGCGCCCGCTCTGCGAGACACCGAACACGGGGTGGCTGCTGCGCGGGAACGGCAGCGGATGGTCCCCGGCGCCCAGCCGCCAGGAGTGCACGCCCCGGCTGCGCAACTGCCAGACCGGGGCGCAGACGGCGGCCAGACTGGCGCCGATGCCGACGAAGACGGGACCGGGCCCGGCCAGCCTGCCCTCCTCGGCGAGGGAGGTCACCTGCCCGGTCAGCCGGGTGACCGCCGTGGCGAGCTCACCCGCCTGCGTCGCGCGGGCCGCCGCGTAGGCGATGTAGCCGTCGCTCATGTGTGCTCCGTTCCTTCGGTCGCCGTCCTGGCCGTTGCCTTCGTGACGGCCGCGGTGGCCGGGGTGGACGCGTGGGGTCACAGGGGCTCCGCATCTGGTTCGGGGTGAGGGCGCCGTACGGCCTGGCCGGGGAGGTCCCGGCGTGCAGGGACCGGGCCGGCGTGGCCGCAAGGGCGGTGCCCCGGCCGGTGTCCCGGGGCGTGCCCCGGACGACCGCGGCCGAGGACGTGCTCCGGACGGCGGGGGTGGGGGATGTGCCCCGGACGGCTGCGGCCGGGGCGTTCGTCGCCGGCCCCGCCGCCGGCGCCGGGCGGACGGGGGCGGGGCTGCGGCTCATGCCCCCGCGCTTCGCGCGAAGGAGGTGCGCAGCCGGTAGCGGTCGCCCGCGTAGCGGATGGTGGAGGAGAGCAGCGGGCGCTGCGCCGGATCGCGGACGATCTGGCGCATCTCCAGAACAGGGGTGCCCGCGGCGATGTCGAGGTGTGCGGCGAGGTCCGCGTCGGCTGCGCGGGCCTCGATCGTGCTGTCCGCCCGGTCCAGTCGGTGGCCGCGGCCGGTGAGGACGTCGTACAGGGAGCCGGTGGTGAAGTCGACGTCGTCGAAGCCCTCGGCGACACCGGCGGGCACCAGCGACTCGTCCACGGCGATGGGGACGTTGTCGAGCATGCGCACTCGGTCCAGGCGGTAGACGGGGGTGCCCGGGGCGATCTGGAAGGCCTCGGCCTCGTCGAGGGTGGAGGGGCCCAGCGCGCGGCGCAGCACGCGTGACGTGGCCACGAGGCCCATCCGCTGTGCCGTCTCGGAGAACGACTCCAGGGTGTTGGGCCAGTCGCCGCGCTCCGGCGCGGTGACGTACCAGCCCCGGCCGTGCGCCGGTCGCAGCGCGCCCTCCTCGACGAGGGCCGTCAGCGCCTTGCGCAGGGTCACCCGCGAGATGGCCAGCATCCGGCACAGTTCACGCTCCGGCGGCAGCCGTGCGCCCGGCCGCACCTCACCGCTCTCGATGCGCGCCCGCAGGGCCGCCCTGGCCTGCGCCCACAGCGGCTCCGGGTAAGCGGCGGGCAGGGTCCGCGGGGTGTCCGCTCCGGTGGTCATCCGGCCACCCGGAGCGCGTCCGCGAAGGTGCCGCCGATGAACCCGGAGCCGAGGGGGCCGACGCCGATCACTGTCTCTCTTCCTTCTCGTGCCGCCCGCGGCCGCTGCTGCGGACCCGGTCGACTTCCATGATAGCAAGTGGTTTTGCTTTGGTCTTATAAAGGTAAGCGTGGTGTACAGTCCGGTGTTCTGTCACCGCCCGGCCCGCCGTCCTGCCCGATTCCGGTCAGCCGGTGTCATGCCTCGCCCAGCAGCCGGTCCATCGCGCCGTCGAGTGCCTGGTCGACCACCTGGAGCGCGGGGTCCGCGTCGTAGTGGGCGAGCACCTCGCGGGCGCCCTCGGCGAACGACACCTCGGGCGCGAAGCCGGGGACGAGTGCCCTCAGCTTGGCGGTGTCGAAGAGCATCGAGTGCCGGAAGTCGTGTTCGAGCACCTCCCGCCAGCCGGGCACCTCCTCCGCGATCGACTCGCTGGAGCGGTGCCGCAGCACCGGGCGCCGCACCCCCGCCGCGGCGGCCAGCGCCAGGTGGATCTGGTCCCAGGTCAGGATGTCCCCGCTGACGACGTTGACGCTCTCGCCCACCGCGTGGCCGTTGCCGAGCAGCGGCACGAAGGCGCACGCGAAGTCCCGGGAGTGCATCAGCGACCACAGGGAGGTCCCGTCGCCGTGCACCACCACAGGACGGCCCCTGCGCATCCGGTCGATCGCGGTCCAGCCCGCGAGGCTCGGTATCACCGTGCGGTCGTAGGTGTGGAAGGGCCGCACGATCGTCAGCGGGAAGTCCGCCGTGCGGTGGGAGTCCTCCAGGAGCACCTCGCAGGCGATCTTGTCGCGTGCGTAGCCGAAGACCGGCTGGCGGCGCGGGCTGGACTCGGTGATGGGCAGGCTCGGCACCGGCCGCCCGAAGACTGAGCAGGTGCTGATGAACACGTACTGTCCCGTGGCGCCGGCGAACAGCCCCGGGTGGCCGCGCACGTCGTCGGGCGTGAAGCCCACCCAGTTGACGACGGCGTCGAACTCCTCGCCGCCCAGCGCCCCGCGCAGCGCCGCGGTGTCCCGGACGTCCGCGGCGAGCCGCCTGACCCCGGGCGCGAGCGGCCGGCGCGGCTCGCCCCGGGTGACCACCGTGACCTCGTTGCCGCGCCGTACCGCCTCGGCGGCCGCCGCCGAGCCGATCATGCCGGCGCCGCCCAGGAAGAGCACCTTCATGCCCGCTCCTTCCACGCGGCGCGCCCGCCGCCGTTGCCGCCGCGCGTCAGGCCCCGGCCCACCAGGTGGTCGTGGCTGCGGCGCAGCGCCTCGAACGTGTCGACGTGCAGCCGCTCCAGCTCGACGATGTGCCACCGGATACCGGACGGCACGCCGAGTGCCCGTGCCCAGTCGATCCGGCCCTCGCCGATGGGCACCATGACGTCCTCCTCGTAGCTGACCGCGGGGCCGTCCTTGACGTGCACGAGGCGCACCCGGTCACCGAGGCGGGCGATCACCTCGGCCGGGTCGGCGCCACCCATCAGGGCCCAGTACGCGTCCAGTTCGACCAGGACGCGCTCGTCGAGCTCCTCCAGCAGCAGGTCGTAGGCCTGACGGCCGCCGAAGACCTGCGAGAACTCCGCGAAGTGGTTGTGGTAGGCGATCCGCATGCCGTGCCGGGCGGCACGCTCCGCCGCCTCGTTCACCCGCGCCGCGCCGCGCCGCACGGAGTCCGGGGAGTCGAACTCCTCACGCTCCATGCTCCACACCAGCACCTCGGCGCCGAGTTCCGCGTTCTCGTCGAGGATCGCCTCCGCGCGGGGCCCGGCGGGGAACGGGGCGTGGGCGCTGGTGAGGACGAGTCCCGCGGCGTCGATCGCGCGGCGCACCCGGGCCGGCCCGAAGTGCTCCACCAGGCCGTAGGTCTCGATGCCCGCGTAGCCCAGGCGGGCCAGCCGCTCCAGGGTGCCCTCCAGGTCGGCACGGGCCTGGGCGAGCACCGTGTACATCATGACGCCGAGGTCGGCCGGCATCGTTCCTCCTTGCTGCGGCACCCGGCACCGGCCGGTCGTGGGACCGGCCGGTGGCCGTGGCGGCCACGACGGGGGTGGCGGACGGTCGGGCTCATACGGGCTTCAGCCGCAGCGCGACGACGGGGTTGGGCACCGGGCTGAAGTAGGGGTTCTCGGGCGAGGGGAAGCCAGTGACCTTGGCGGTGCTCCAGTTGCCGGGGCTGCTCCAGTAGAACATCGGTATCCACGGCAGGTTCTCGACGAAGATCCGCTCGATCTTGTCGACGATCTTCTGGCGCTCGGCGTCCGTGGCCGCGTTCGGGTACTGCTTGAACAGCTGAGCGGCCTCCTTGTTGCGGAACCGCTCGATGTTCTGGTAGGTCGGTGTCGACTTCCCGATCGGGTAGTACAGGTTCGGGTTGCCGGTGTCGTTGTAGAAGTTGAAGGCGCGCGGCGCCGGGCCCACCGGGTAGCCCATCGTGGAGTCGAAGTCGCCCTTCGCGGTGAGGTCGTTGATGTCGTTGACCGTCGTGGTGTCGATGGTCAGCTTGATGCCGATGTCCTTGAGCTGGGAGACGAGCACCTGCACGCGCGAGGCGATGTCGGTGTACGCGGACGGGAAGCTGATCGAGAACTCGACCCGTTTGCCGCCCTTGTGGTAGTAGCCGTCGCTCCCCTTGGTGTAGCCGGCGTCGGTCAGCGTCTTCTCCGCCTTCGCCTTGTCCTGGACGAAGTCGACGCCCCGGTACTGCGGTGCGATCGAGTCCTTGTACGCGGGCATGGGCAGCCCCGTGACGCTGGTGGCGGGCACGTCGTGGGTGGCCGCCGCGACCTGCCGCCGGTCCACCCCGAGGCTGATGGCCCTGCGCACCGCGAGGTCGCTGAGGGGCCACCGCTCCAGGTTGGGGATGAGACCGTCCGTGCCGGCCAGCGGCGCCCAGTAGTGGTTGTCCTTGCTGCGCGACAGGTACACCTTGTCCGCGTTGGCGATGTAGGTGCCGCCCCAGTCCGCCTGGCCCTGGACCAGTGCGTTGGTCATGCTCTGGTTGTCCTTGTAGGCCACGAAGCGGATGCTGGTGAGCGCGGGCTTCTGCTGCCAGTAGTGCTCGTTGCGCTCCAGCACGTAGCTCTGCGCGGAGAACGAGCCGAGTTTGAACGGCCCGGTGCCGACCGGGTTCTTGTCGGGGTACGTCGTCGGGTCGCCGGCCTTCGACCAGATGTGCCGCGGCAGCATCGGCGCCGAGACGATGTTCGTGAAGAACTGCTCGGACGGCTCGGCGAAGGTCATGACGACCTCGGTGGGCCCGTTCGCCGCGACGGTGTCGAACTTGATCCCGTTCACGTTGAGCGCCGGGTGCTTCTTCAGCAGCTCGAAGGTGAACACCACGTCGTCGGCGGAGAACGGCTTGCCGTCCGTCCACGTCACACGGGACCGCAGCGTCAGCGTGAGCTTCTTGTTCCCCGCCGACCATGCCCACTTCTTCGCGAGCCAGGGGATGTCCTTGCCGATGTCCACCGTGTTGATCTGCACCAGCGGCTCGTAGATGAACCCGCCCGACCCCTGGTTGGTGTAGGTGAGACCCTGCGCCGAGTGCGGTAGGAACGGGTTGAAGACCTGGGTGAGGTTGTCGGACTGGCCGGCGACGACCAGGGTGGTGCTGCCGCCGCCCGAGCCGGCGCCCGCCGATGGCGAGCAGGCGGCCAGGGCGACGCCGCCGGCGGTCGCCAGGGCGCCCGCGAGGACGCCGCGTCTCGTCGGCTTCCCGAGAACGGTGCCGGCCGCACGGGCCGGGGGTGGTGGAGTGCTCACGGTGCATCTGCTCCTTGTGCGTGTGGACGGGGGGCGGCGCTCTGGGGCCGGGTCACCGCCCGGCGGGTTCGGCGGGCGCTGCGGTGCCCGCGGTGAGGCCGGCGACCGCCGTGGCGTTCTCGGCCCGCTTCGCGCGGGCCTCGGGGTCGTCGGCGTACAGCCAGCAGCGGGCCGTGTGGCCGCCGGGCAGGTCGAACGCGGGCGGCGCCTCACGTGCGCAGCGGTCCATGGCGAAGGGGCAGCGCGGGTGGAACCGGCAGCCCGTGGGCGGGTCGATGAGGCTCGGCGGCTGCCCGATGTCCCTGACCCGTGGCGCTCCCGCGCGCGACGGGTCGGGCGCCGAGGAGATCAGCAGCTGGGTGTACGGGTGCGCCGCCCGCTGCGTCACCGCCTCGGACGGTCCCGACTCGACGACCTCCCCGGCGTACATCACCGCCGTGTCGGCGGCGAAGTAGCGGGCGGAGGCGATGTCGTGGGTGACGTAGAGCATCGCCGCGTTGCGCTCCTCGGTGAGGCGGCGAAGGAGGTTGAGGATGCCCAGGCGGATGGAGACGTCCAGGCTGGAGACCGGCTCGTCCGCGAGGAACACCGCGGGGCTCGCCGTGAGCGCCCGCGCGATCGAGAGGCGCTGCAACTGCCCGCCGGACAGCTCGTGCGGGTACTTCTCCGTGAACTGGCGCGGCGGCACGAGGTTGATCTGTTCGAGCAGCCCGTCGATGACGGCGTCCTGTTCCTTGCGGCCGCTGCCCGGGTGGTGCAGGGCGACCGCCCGCCGCAGGGTGCTCGCGATGGTGGCCACCGGATTGAACGACGCGAAGGGGTCCTGGAGGATCAGCTGCACCTCGCTGGTGTACGCGCGGAACGCACGCCCGCGCGCCGGCCGCACCGGTTCCCCGTGCAGCCTGAGCTCGCCGCCGGTCAGCGGGTGCAGCTGGGCCAGCAGCCGGGCCAGCGTGGACTTGCCGGACCCCGACTCGCCGACGAGGGCGGTGATCCGGCCCGCGTACAGGCTCAGCGACACGTTCTCCACGGCGTGCACCACCCGCCGGCCGCCGCCGCGCCGTTGCAGCGCACTGCGCACCGGGAACCGCTTGGTCACGCCCACGGCCTCCAGCACCGGCTCACCGGCGGGCCGCTCGGCGCCGGCCGCGGGCGCGGTGCCCACCCCGGGAGCCGAGCCCTCGGCACGCGCGGTGTCCTCGGCACGCGCGGTGTCCTCGGCACGCGCGGTGTCCTCGGCACGTGCGGGTCCCGCTGGGCGGGCACCGCCGCCGGTCGTCTGCTCGGCGCTCACTGCATCTCACCCATCGCCAGTTCGGTCTCCGTGTCGTCGCCGCGGGCGTGCTGCCCGTCGCCGTCCGCGTACAGCAGGCAGGCCGCCGAGGCGGCTTCGCCGTCCGGCTCCTCGATCCGGTACAGGACGGGCTGCCGGGTCGAGCACGCCTCGAACGCGACCGGGCAGCGCGGGTGGAAGGCACACCCGGACGGCATCCGGCGCAGGTCGGGCGGCGACCCGACGATGCCGGTCAGCTCGCGCTTGGGGCCGCCCAGCGTCGGGAACGACGCGAGCAGGCCGCGACTGTAGGGGTGCCGGGGCCGCCGGTAGAAGTCGGCGGCCGGAGCCGTCTCGACGATCCTGCCGCCGTACATCACCGCGATGGTGTCCGAGAGCTCGATCAGCAGGGACAGGTCGTGGGTGATGAAGACGACCGAGAAGCCCAGTGTGTCCTTGAGCTCCATGATCTTCTCGATGATCTGCCGCTGGATGACCACGTCGAGCGCGGTCGTCGGCTCGTCCATGACGATGATCTCGGGGTCCAGGGCGAGCCCGACCGCGATCATGGCCCGCTGCCGCATCCCGCCGGACAGCTCGTGCGGGTAGGAGTCCGCGCGGTCGGCGGGGATGCCCACGACGCCGAGCAGCTCCACGATCCGGGCCGCGCGCTGCTGGGCGGTCATGTGCGGACGGTGCGCGGTGAGCACGTCCTCGATCTGCGCCCCGATCCGCATGATCGGGTTGAGTGCGTGCATGGCCGACTGGAAGACGATCGACAACTCCTCCCAGCGGAACTCCCGCAGCTCGTCGTCGGCCATCGACAGCACGTCCACGCTCTCGCCGCCGGGCGCGGTGTAGCGGATCTCGCCCCGGGAGACCTCCGCCGGGGGCCGGTGCAGCCGGGTGATGGCGTACGCGAGGGTGGACTTGCCGGAGCCGGACTCACCCGCGATGCCCAGCACCTCACCACGCCGCAGGGTGAACGACACGTCGTCGACCGCCCGGACCCGGCCGCCCTCGCCCGCGTACTCCACCCGCAGGTCCCGCACGTCGAGCACCACGTCGGTGCTGTCCTGGGTGAAGCGCACCGCCGGGGGCCGCGGCGCGGTGCCGCGGGCGGAGCGCCCGGGACGCCGGGTACGGCGGCGGCCCGCCTGGGCCCGCTGGGCCTTCTTGGTGCCGATGCCGGCCTGCCGCAGCCGGGGGTTGATGAACTCGTCGATGCCGAAGTTCACCAGCGACAGGGCGGTGCCGAGCAGTGCGATGGCGAGGCCGGCCGGCACGAACCACCACCAGGCCCCGGTGAGCAGCGCGCTGTTGACCTGCGCCCAGTAGAGGATGGTGCCCCACGACCACTGGGTCACATCGGTGAGGCCGAGGAACGCGAGGCTCGCCTGGGTGAGGATCGCGGCGGTGACGGTCCCGAGGAACGAGGCGGCGATGACCGCGACCTGGTTCGGCAGGATGTCCCGGAGGATGATCCTGGAGGTCCGCTCACCGGTCGCCCGCGCCGCCTCCACGAAGTCCCGCTTGCGCAGCGACAGCGTCTGGGCCCGCAGCACCCGGGCGCCCCACGCCCAGCCGGTCACCGAGATGACGAGGATGATGCCGAGCGAGCCGCTGTGCGGAAGGTACGCGGCGAGGATGATCGTCAGCGGTAGGCTGGGCAGCACCAGGAAGACATTGGCGAGCAGGGACAGCAGTTCGTCCCCGAGGCCGCCGACATAGCCCGCCGTGACCCCGACGAGGACCGACAGCAGTGTCGTCACCACGGCGGAGCCGAAGCCCACGAGCAGCGAGGCACGGGCGCCGTAGAGCATCTGGGAGAGGACGTCCTGCCCGTTCTGGGTGGTGCCCAGCAGATGAGCGGCGGACGGCCCGGCCGTCACGTCGTGGCTGACCGCCGACGGGTCGTACGGGGCGATCCACGGGCCGATCACCGCCACCACGAGGAAGACCACCGTGATGACCAGGCCGGTGCAGGTGAGCGGCGAGCGCAGCAGGCGCAGCCAGAGCCGCGCGTGGCCGGCCGGGGACGTGGTTGCCGCGTCCGCCTCGGCGACGGCGGCTGCAGGTACGGCCATGGGTCAGCTCTCCCTCGTCCTCGGGTCGAGGAACACATAGGCGATGTCCGCGAGCAGGTTGGCGACCAGCACCAGGACGGTGATCAGCAGGAAGATGGCCGACATCAGCGGGTAGTCCGCCGACTGGGCGGCCTTGAAGAGCACCGTGCCGATGCCGGGGTAGTTGAAGACGACCTCGGTCACGATGGAGCCGCCGACGACGAAGCCGAGCGACATCGCGAACCCGGAGAGCGACGGAAGCATCGCGTTGCGGGCGGCGTAGTGGTACATCACCCGCCGCCGGGACAGCCCCTTGGCCTCGGCGAGCCGGACGTAGTCCTCGCTCAGGGTGGTGACCATCATGTTGCGCATGCCGATCAGCCAGCCGCCGACGGACGCGACGACGATGGTGAGCGCGGGCAGCACCGCGTAGTAGAGCGCGCTGGACAGGAACCCGCCGGTGAACCCGATGCTCTCGGTGACCGCGTAGCCGCCGGACAGCGGGAACCACTTCAGGGTGATCGCGAAGACCAGCACCACGATGATGGCGAACCAGAAGTACGGGATCGACGAGAGGAACGTGGTGACCGGCACCAGCGAGTCCAGCCAGGTGCCGCGCTTCCAGCCGGCGAGCATGCCGAGGCCGGTGCCGATGACGAAGCTGAGGACCGTGCAGGCGGTGATGAGGATGAGCGTCCAGTACATGCTCTGCCCGAGCACCGTGCTCACCTTCGACGGGTAGTAGGCGTACGAGATGCCGAAGTCACCGGTGAACACGCTGTGCCAGTAGCTCAGGTACTGGTGCCACAGGCTCGCGTCCTTCTGCCCGAAGAGCACCCGGAGCGCCTGGACGGCGGAGGGGCTCAGCTTGCCGTGGAACTGGTTGATCAGGTTGTCGGCGGGATCGCCGGGCATGATGCGCGGAATCAG
This sequence comes from Streptomyces sp. DSM 116793, assembly GCF_057320905.1. Lineage (NCBI taxonomy): Bacteria > Bacillati > Actinomycetota > Actinomycetes > Kitasatosporales > Streptomycetaceae > Streptomyces > Streptomyces sp. DSM 116793. The sequence continues at coordinate 8,922,083 of NZ_CM170494.1, forward strand.
GAAGTTGAGGCTGATCGCCGCCCAGGCGGTCAGCACATAGAAGCCGAGCTTCGTGAGCACGGTACGCATCGCTCAGCTCCCCTCGGTGCGGCCCGCGTGTGACACGCCCCGGCCGGGTGGCCGCCCGGCGGACCCCAGGGCGCGGCGGATGCGGAACACGCGGGGTGTGCGGATGCTCACGAAAGCGCTCTGGTCCCTTGCCCGGAGGGCGTGATAGTCCTGGTGAGCGCGTATGTCACCGGTGTCCGCCCCCGGTCCGGTGCCCTCGGCGCCCGTTCCGTCCGCACCCGGTGAACCGAGGGCCACGGGGCGCCGAGCGCACTCGCACACGGCCTTCCGTGAGCCCGCGCCGCCGGCCCCCGCCGAGAGTGGGTCCATATCCGCGACTCCTTACCGGGCTCATCCATGGCTGTGCCAAACAGATACCACTTGCTACCAGTTGCGAGCCAAGGTAAGGACGAATGACCGTCCTGTCTAGATGCCTGCGGGCAACAGTCGTGCAATGTTGCTGGTGCTCAGGCGTTACGTGCGCACTTCATGCCTTACATGCCCCGAGGGGGAGGCCGGATGAGGTAGACAGCGCGGTACTCCACCGTGTACCACATAGGACCACAGGGGGAGGGGGCCCTGGGTCCGCCGGAAGCAGGCCCTGGACCCGCCGTGCGCCCGGTTCCGCGGCAGCCACCCCCGGTGGGCGCCTGTGCGGTGCCGCCCGTGTCCGGACAGGAGTTCGCATGAAGATCAGTCAAGTCGTCGGGCCGCGCACCTCGGAGGTCGTGGAGGTGGCGGACCCGGTGCCGGGGGACGACCAGGTGCTGGTGGAGGTGGTGGCCAGCGGGGTGTGCACCTCGGACCTCGGGCCCTGGCTCGGCCATGACCCGGCCGGGGCCCCGGTGCGGCTGGGCCACGAGATGGTCGGCCGGGTCGTCGCCACCGGCCGCGACGCGGACCGCTGGCGGCCCGGTGACCTGGTGACGGGCCTCGGTGGCGAGGGGTTCGCGACGCTCGCCGTCATGGACGCCCATGCGACCCTGCCCGTGCCGGCCGGCATCGAGCCCGCCCACGCGATCGGCGAGCCGATCGCCGACCTGGAGGAGGCCCTGTCCCGCACCGGGGTGGCGGCCGGTGACCGGGTCGCGGTCGTGGGGCTCGGCTTCATGGGCCTTAGCCTGGTGCAGCTCGTCAGGCGGCACGCGCCGGACCTGCTGGTGGGGGTCGACCCGGACCCGGCGCGCCGCGAGCGGGCGCGCCGGCTCGGTGCGGACCTCGTCTTCGCGCCGGACGAACTCCCCGAGGAGTTCCGCACGGGGACCGGCCGGCGCACCGAGGCCCGGCTGGACGTGGTGCTGGAGGCCACCGGCGTGACCGCGGGCCTGACCACGGCGGGCAGCCTCGTCAGGCCGTTCGGCAGGCTCTGCGTGGTGGGCTACCACCACACCGGGGACGCCATGATGGACATGGACCTCTGGTACAAGGCTGTCACCATAGTCAACGGCTTCTGCCCCGACCGCACCCGGCTGATGGCGGCCATGCGGGAGGTGCTCGACCTCGTCGCCCAGCGCCGCTTCAGCTACGCACCCCTGGTCACGCACCGGTTCGGCCTCGGGCAGGTCGACGAGGCGTTCGCCGCGATGCACCGGGGCGCCGCAGACTTCGTCAAGGCGGTGGTGCTGCCCTGAGCCGCATCGTGCCGCGGGCGCGGCTCGGCGTGGCCCGCGGCACGCTCAGTCGTACGACCGGGCGAACGAGGTGCGCAGCCGGTAGCGGTCGCCCGCGTAGCGGATCGTCGAGAGGAACAGCGGCTCCTGCTGGGCGCCCAGGGCGACCTGGTGCATCACCAGCAGCGGGTCGCCCGGCGCCATGCCGAGTTGCTCGGCGGCCCGCTCGTCGGCCTTGGTCGCCTCGATGGTGCTGTCGGCACGCACCGGCTCCACCCCCGCCTCCTCCAGCGTCGAGTAGAGCGAACGGGTGCGGAAGTCGACGTCCGCGAGGCCCGGCGCGAGGGCCAGCGGGATCCGGCTCAGGTCGAGCGCGATCGGCACCTCGTCGAGCAGGCGGACCCGCTCCAGGCGGAACAGCGGGGTGCCGGGCGCGATCCCGAGTTGCTCCGCCTCGTCGAAGCTGGCCGGGTCCGTCTCCGCGCGCAGCACCTGCGAGTGCGGCTTCAGCCCCATCCTGGCGGCCGTCTCGCTGAACGACTCCAGGCTGTTGGGCCACTCCTTCTTCGGCGCGGTCCGGGCGACGTACCAGCCGCGGCCGTGCGACGCGCTCAGCTCGCCGCGCTCCACCAGGTGGCCGAGCGCCTTGCGCAGCGTGACCCGGCTGATGCCGAGCTGGGCGCAGAGCTCACGCTCGGGGGCGAGCCGCGCGCCCGGCTTGAGGTTCCCCTTCTCGATCTCGCCGTGGATCAGATTGACCGCCTGGATCCACAGGGGTTCGGAGTAGCCCGGCAGAATCGCACCCGCGACCTCGCGAGAGTCGTTCATATTCGTCAGAGAACCCCATCATCGTCTGCGCGCCCCCGCGCGCTCCGGCCGCTCGCCGGTCCGTCTCCCGGCCGGGCCGGGCGGCCGCCTGTCACTCCTCTTCGCGGGTGGTCCCCGAGGAGTCGTGCTCCCTTGGGTCGCGGACGGCGGGTGGTCGGCATCGGGGCTCAGGATAGCTTTCCCGGCCGCCGTCTGACCAGGAGACCGGGCCGCGGCAACGCCGCGGGAAGCGCGCGGCTTTGAGGCCCCCTGGTCGCCCGTGCCGTCGGCTCGCCGGGCCCGAGCCGCGGCCCGAGGCGTGCCGGCGGAAACCTCTCCCGCTCTCCCGCTCCTTCGCCCCCGGGTGTCCCCGCGGCGGTCCGAGTCGACCCGGACCACCCCGACGCACGGCACTGTCTCACGGCCTACGCCGCCGAGCTCCAGGAGTGCTTCGACGGCGGCTTCGATCCGGCCCTGAGCCTGCTGCCCGACCCGGGCGAACTCCGCCCGCCGCGCGGCCTGTTCCTGGTCGCCCGGCTGCGTGGCGAGCCGGTCGGCTGTGCCGGCCTGAAGCTGCCGCCCGGTGCCCCGGCCGAGATCAAGCGTATGTGGGTCGCGCCGGCCGCCCGGCGGCTCGGCCTCGCCCGCCGGTTCCTGGCCGAGCTGGAGGCGCGGCCGCCCGGCACGGCCGCGATGTGCTCCGCCTGGACACCAACAAGGCGCTCACCGCCGCCGTCCGCCTCTACCACTCGTACGGCTTCGAGGAGGTCCCCGCCTTCAACGACGAGCCGTACGCCCACCACTGGTTCGAGAAGCGGATCGGACAGGATCCGTCCGCGGCGCGGCCCTGAATCCCGGGCCCCGCCGCATGGGCGGCTGTCCGCCGGTCCGCCGGGGCTCCGTGCGGTCGCGCTCCCGGCCCGGCCGGCCGCCGCGCGGGGGTCTCCGTTACGCCGGGAACGGCGCGGTCCCGCCGGGAACGGCGCGGTCCCGCCGGGAACGGTGCGGTCCGCCGGAAGCGGCGCCTACGTCAGGAGGGGCGCGGCTACTCGCGGAGGTCCGGATCGGCGCGGTCGAGCGGGGGATGTCCGGAACGGCGCGGCTACGCCGGGAACCCCGCGGCGTCCAGAACGGCCGCTGCGGTGCTCACCGCCAGCCCCTCGTCCAGCGCGTCCGCCTTGATCCCCGCCCGCGCGCTCGCCCCGTCGTAGACCACCATGAGCCGGCGGGCCAGCAACTCCGGGTCGGGCACTCCGGCGCGCTCGGCCTCGGCGCGGAAGAAGCCGGCGAGCGTCCGCTTGTGGTCCGCGGCGACCCTGCTCGCCGGGTGGTCGGGGCGCTTCAGCTCCATCTGCACGGCCAGGTACGGACAGCCCAGGAAGTCCGGCCCGGCCGCGGCCTCCTCCAGCCGCTCGAACACGTACAGCACCCTCGCGCGCGGCGAGTCGGGGGCGCCCGGCGGTGGCCTCAGCCGTGCCGCCAGGCCCGGCCCCTGCCGGTCGAGCGCCGCCGCCAGCACCTCGTCCTTGGTCTCGAAGAGCTGGTACATCGACCGCTTCGACACTCCGGCGGCCTTGCACAGCGCCTCGACGCCGATGCCCACGCCCTGCTCGTAGAAGAGCCGGGCGGCCGCGTCGAGCAGCCGCTCGCGCGGTGACGCCTTCGGGGTCGTGATGGAGCTCATGCGACCAGGTTACCCGGCCGGCTTGGCAGGTGGAAACCGATTGGTTTACGCTCACTGGAAACCGATCGGTTTCTCCTGGTCGGCCCTCCTCGGTCCGTCGTGGTGTGCCCGCGGCGGACCGCCTCTGTGCTTCTCCCACGAAAGGCCTGTCATGCAGATCAACGGTTCCGTGGCCCTGGTCACCGGCGGCAACCGCGGGCTCGGCGAGCAGTTCGTCCGGGCCCTCCTCGACGCCGGGGCCGCCAAGGTGTACGCGGCCTCCCGCGATCCCCGCAAGGTCACCGTGCCCGGCGCGGTCCCGCTGGCCCTGGACGTCACGGACCCCGCGTCCGTGCGCGCCGCGGCCGAGCAGGCCCAGGACGTCACGCTGCTGATCAACAACGCGGGCACGTCGCTGGGCGCCGGCGTCCTGGACGGCCCCCTGGACGACTTCCGGACCGAGTTCGAGACCCATGTCCTGGGCTCGCTCGGCATGACCAGGGCGTTCGCGCCCGCGCTGGCCCGGGCCGGCGGGGGAGCGGTCCTCAACGTGCTGTCCGTGCTCGCCTGGTTCGCCCAGCCCGGGTCCGCCGCCTACTGCGCCGCCAAGGCCGCCGCTTGGTCGGTCACCAACGCCGCCCGCCAGGCCCTCGCGGAGCAGGGCACCCAGGTCACCGCGCTGCACGTCGGCTACATGGAGACCGACATGGTGGCGCACATCGACGCGCCCAAGCTGGACCCGGCGAAGATCGCCCGGCTGGCGCTGGAAGGGGTCGAGGCCGGCCTGTACGAGGTGCTCGCCGACGACGCGAGCAAGCGGGTGCAGGCGGGTCTGGCCGGCGGTGTGGGTGCCCTGTACCCGGGGCTGCCCCAGCCCGCCGCGGGCTGACGGCTGCGGGATCCGGCCCCGCGCCCCTTCCCGGAGCGTAAGCCCCGGGAGGGGCGCGGGGCTGTTCCGCATGCGGCTCCGCCGCGTTGGGGTACCGCCGACGCCGTCGAGGCGGTGGGGAGCGACCGGTCACCACGTGCCCGCGGCGGGCCACCGGGCTCAGCCCCTTGCGGTCTCGTTCCCGGCCACCGGCCGGTCGGGGCTGGTCGCGCGGTTCCCCGCGCCCCTTCCGGGGCGCTCCGCACCGCTCACGCCGCGTCGCCGGTACGCCGGCCCGGGCGCCCCCCGCGGTGCAGCAGTCGGCCGTGCGCGGCCTCCGCGTGGGTGACGACGTGTACGTCGATGTCGTCGCCGGACCCCTCGATGACGGACTCGCCGATGCCCCGGCTGAAGAGCCCCTTCAGGCGGCTGCGCCGGGTCGCGCCGATCACGATCTGGGTGGCGTTGACCTGGCGGGCGAAGTCCAGGATGGCGCGCGCGGGGTCGTCGCTCTCCACGGTGTGGTAGCTGCCGCCGAGCTCGTCCACCAGGGCGCGCTGGTCGTCGAGGAGCCGGGGCGAGGCGGTGGCGAGCCCGTCGCTGCGCCGGATGTGCACGGCGAGGAACTCACCGCCCGCTCCCCGGGACGCGGTCCGCTTGGCGCGCCGCACCAGCGTGCCGCCCTCGGGGCCGCCGGAGAGCGCTACCAGTACCCGTTCGCGGGTGCCCCACGGGTGCTGGATGCCGTGGTCCTTGCGGTACCGCAGCAGCGCCTCCTCCACCCGGTCGGCCGCCCAGAGCATGGCGATCTCCCGCAGCGCCGTGAGGTTGCCGGTGCGGAAGTAGTTGCCGAGGGCGGCGTCGATCTTCTCCGGAGGATAGACGTGGCCGTGCGCCATCCGGCGGCGCAGGGCCTCCGCGGACATGTCGACCAGCTCGATCTGGTCGGCGCGCCGGACGACGTCGTCGGGGACGGTCTCGCGCTGCCGGACGCCGGTGATCTGCTGGACCACGTCGTTGAGGGACTCCAGATGCTGGATGTTGACGGTGGAGATCACGTCGATGCCCGCCGCCAGCAGTTCCTCGATGTCCTGCCAGCGCTTCTTGTGCCGGCAGCCGGGGACGTTGGTATGGGCCAGCTCGTCGACCAGGGCGACCTCGGGGGCGCGGGCCAGGACGGCGTCGAGGTCCATCTCGGTGAAGACCGTGCCGCGGTACGTCAGCGTGGTGCGCGGCACCGCCTCCAGGCCCTCGGCCATCTTCCGGGTCAGCGGCCGGCCGTAGTCCTCCATGAACCCGATGACGACGTCCGTGCCCCGCTCGGCGCGGCGCTGGCCGTCGCCGAGCATGTCGTAGGTCTTGCCGACCCCGGGTGCGGCCCCGAGGTACACCAGCAGCCTGCCACGCGGCACGGTGCCTCCTTCCGGGACGCGCTCGCGGCTCACCCGCTCCGGGTGAGCCTCTCCAGTGCCAGGTTCAGCTCCAGGACGTTGACCCGCGGCGCGCCGAGGAATCCGAGCAGTCTTCCCTCTACATGGTCGCTCACGAGGGCCGCGACGCGCCGCTCCGGCAGCCGGCGGACGCGGGCCACCCGGGCGGTCTGCCGCCGGGCGTAACCGGGCGAGACATACGGGTCGAGCCCGCTTCCGGAGGCCGTCAGGGCGTCGGCGGGCACCCGGGCGGGACTGATGCCGTCCCGGGCCGCGACCGCCGCCCGCCGCTGCCGTACCCGCGCCAGCAGGGTGCGGTTCTCCGGGCCCAGGTTGGACGCCCCGGAGGCGAGCGGGTCGTAACCGTGCGCCCCGGCCGCGGACGGCCGGGAGTGGAACCACCGGGCTCCGGTGAAGCCCTGGCCGATCCGTGAGGAGCCCACGGTGCGTCCGGCGAGGGCGACCTTGGAGCCGTCCGCCTTGTGCTCGAAGGCCAGCTGGGCGATGCCCCAGACGACGACCGGGTAGAGCGCGCCGGTGACCAGGGAGAGCACGATCAGGACCCGGAGCCCCGCCGCGGCCTGCCTGAGGACGGTGATGGTCATGGGAGCCGGTCACCTCAGCCCGGGAAACTGCGAGACGATCAGGTCGATGACCTTGATGCCGGCGAACGGTGCGATGATGCCGCCGAGACCGTAGAGGACGAGGTTGCGGCGGAGCATCCGGGCCGCGCTGGTCGGCCGGTAGCGGACGCCGCGCAGCGCGAGCGGGATCAGCGCGGCGATGACCAGCGCGTTGAAGATCACGGCGGACAGGATCGCCGACTCGGGGCTGCCGAGGCGCATCACGTTCAGGTCGTCGAGCTGCGGGTAGGCCGCCGCGAACATCGCGGGGATGATCGCGAAGTACTTGGCGACGTCGTTGGCGATGGAGAACGTGGTCAGGGCGCCGCGGGTGATGAGCAGTTGTTTGCCGATCTCGACGATCTCGATCAGCTTGGTGGGGTTGGAGTCGAGGTCGACCATGTTGCCGGCCTCCTTGGCGGCCGTGGTGCCGGCGTTCATGGCGACGCCGACGTCCGCCTTGGCGAGCGCCGGCGCGTCGTTGGTGCCGTCCCCGGTCATCGCGACCAGCCGGCCGCCGCTCTGCTCCTGGGTGATCAACTCCAACTTGTCCTCGGGGGTGGCCTCGGCGAGGAAGTCGTCCACGCCGGCCTCGTCCGCGATGGCGCGGGCGGTGAGCGGGTTGTCGCCGGTGATCATCACCGTGCGGATGCCCATCCGGCGCAGCTCGGCGAAGCGCTCGCGCATGCCGGCCTTGACGATGTCCTTGAGATGGACGACGCCCAGCACCCGGGCCGGCCCGTCCGGCGGGCGCTCGGCGACGACGAGCGGGGTGCCGCCGCTGGCGCCGATGGCGTCCACCACCGACCTGATCTCCGCACTGGGGTGGCCCGCGTGGTCGCGCACCCACTTGAGCACCGCGGCTGCGGCTCCCTTGCGGACCATGCGGCCGCCTTCCAGGTCCACTCCGGACATCCGGGTCTGCGCCGAGAACGGCACGAAGGAGGCGCCCTGGATCACGCCCTCCTCGCGCGCCCGCAGCCCGTACCGCTCCTTGGCCAGCACCACGATGGAGCGCCCCTCGGGGGTCTCGTCCGCGAGGCTGGCCAGCTGGGACGCGTCGGCCAGCTCGGTGGCCGTGACGCCCTCGGCGGGCACGAACTCCGTGGCCTCCCGGTTGCCGAGCGTGATGGTGCCCGTCTTGTCGAGCAGGAGCGTGTTGACGTCCCCCGCCGCCTCCACCGCGCGGCCCGACATGGCCACCACGTTGTGCTGGATCAACCGGTCCATGCCCGCGATGCCGATCGCCGACAGCAGGGCGCCGATGGTCGTGGGGATCAGGCAGACCAGCAGGGCCACCAGGACGATGATCGACTGCGGTCCGCCGGAGAACGTCGCGAGCGGCTGGAGGCTCGCCACCGCGAGGAGGAAGACGATCGTGAGGGCGGCCAGCAGGATGTTCAGCGCGATCTCGTTGGGCGTCTTCTGCCGGATCGCCCCCTCCACCAGCGAGATCATCCGGTCGATGAAGTTCTCGCCGGGCCGCACCGTGATCCGGACCACGATCCGGTCGGAGAGCACCTTGGTGCCGCCGGTGGCGGCCGAGCGGTCGCCGCCCGACTCGCGGATGACGGGCGCCGACTCGCCGGTGATCGCGGACTCGTCCACGCTCGCGATGCCCTCGACCACCTCGCCGTCGCCGGGGATCACCTGGCCGGCCTCGACCACCACCAGGTCGCCGATCCGCAGCCGGGTGCCCGCCACCTGCTCCTCGGTGCCGTCCTCGCGCAGCCGCCGGGCCGTCGTCTCCTGCTTGGCCTGCCGCAGGGCCGCCGCCTGCGCCCGGCCGCGGCCCTCGGCGACCGCCTCCGCGAGGTTGGCGAAGACCACCGTGACCCACAGCCACGCCGTGGTCGCGATGCCGAACGCACTGGCGTCGGTCGTCGCCGTGAAGACGGTGGCCAGCACGGAGCCGACCCACACCACGAACATCACCGGGGTGCGCACCATATGGCGGATGTCCAGCTTGCGGACCGCGTCCGGCAGGGACCGCACGAGCTGGTGCGGCCTGAACGCCCCCGCCGACACCCTGCGGGGCCCCTCGCCGAGCGGTGGCGTGGCCGTGGTCATGCCAGCCCCTCCGCGATCGGCCCCAGGGCGAGGCCCGGGAAGAACGCCAGGGCGGCCACCAGGATCGCCACTCCGATCAGCATCCCCACGAAGAGCGGACGGTGGGTGGGCAGCGTGCCCGCGCCGACCGGCACCGGCCGCTGCCGCGCCAGCGAGCCGGCCAGCGCGAGGATGAACACCATCGGCAGGAAGCGGCCGATGAGCATCGCCAGGGCCAGGGTCGTGTTGTAGAAGACGGTGTCCGTGCCGAGGCCCGCGAAGGCGCTGCCGTTGTTGTTGGCCGTGGACGCGTAGGCGTACAGCACCTCGGACAGGCCGTGCGGCCGTGGGTTGAGGATGGTCGAGCGCGGCCCGGGGAAGGCCACCGCGAGACCGGCGCCGACCAGCACGGCGAACGGCATGGCGAGCACGTACAGCGCGACGAAGGTGGTCTCCCGCTGCCGGATCTTCTTGCCCAGGTACTCCGGGGTCCGGCCGACCATCAGCCCGGCGAGGAAGACGGTGAGCACCGCCACCACCAGCATCCCGTACAGGCCCGAGCCGGTGCCGCCGGGCGCCACCTCTCCCAGCAGCATGTTCAGCAGGAGCATGCCGCCGCCCAGCGCGGTGTAGCTGTCGTGGGAGGAGTTCACCGCCCCGGTCGACGTCGTGGTCGTCGCGTTCGCGAACAGGGCGGAGTTCCAGACCCCGAACTGCTGCTCCTTGCCCTCCATCGACGCACCCACCGCCTGCGGCACGGTGCCGGGGTGCAGCGCCTCCGCCGCCGTCACCGCGGCCAGGCCGCCCGCCCAGATGACCGCCATGGCCGCCAGGATCGCCCAGCCCTGGCGGGGACTGCCGACCAGCAGGCCGAAGGTACGCGGCAGCGCGCTGGGGATGAGCAGCAGCAGGAACACCTCGAAGACGTTGGTGAACGGGTTCGGGTTCTCGAACGGGTGCGATGAGTTGGCGTTGTAGAAGCCGCCGCCGTTGGTGCCCAGCTCCTTGATCGCCTCCTGGGAGGCAACGGGACCGCCCACGATCGACTGGGTGCCGCCGGCGAGCGAGTGCACCGGGTCCGGGGAGGAGAAGTTCTGCACCGCTCCGGCCGCCACCAGCACGATCGCGGCCAGGAACGCCAGGGGCAGCAGGATGCGCACCGTGCCGCGCACCAGGTCGACCCAGAAGTTGCCGACCCGATCGGTCTCCGACCGTGCGAACCCCCGCACCAGAGCCACCGCCACGGCCATGCCCACCGCCGCGGACAGGAAGTTCTGCACGGCGAGGCCCGCCATCTGCACCAGATGGCCCAGCGTCGCCTCCCCGGCGTACCACTGCCAGTTGGTGTTGGTCACGAAGGCCACGGCCGTGTTGAACGCCCCGTCCGGGTGCACCGAGGGAAACCCCAGCGCCAGCGGCAGGTCGCCCTGCAACCGCAGGAAGCCGTAGAGGAACAGCACGGACACCGCGGAGAACCCCAGCAGCGCCAGCGCGTACGCCGTCCAGCGCTGGTCGGCGTCCGGGTTGACCCGCGCGAGGCGGTACAGCAGCCGCTCCACCGCCAGGTGCCGGTCGCCGCGGTACACCCGGGCCATGTACGCGCCGAGCGGCACATGGACCACCGCGAGCGCCCCGACCAGCAGGGCGATGGTGAGCAGCCCCGCCCCGGTCTCGGTCATCAGAAGCGCTCCGGGAACACCAGGGCGAGCACGAGGTAGACCACGAGGACCACCGCACAGCTCAGCCCCACGGCGTCGGAGGCGCTCACCGCCGCTCCGCGCCCTTCAGGACCAGCACCATCAGCGCGAAGAAGGCGATGGTCAGGGCGATATAGGCCAGGTCGGCCATCGGCGGTCTCCTCCGGACGGTGGTGGCGGCGCCCGCGTGACGGCCCGGCGGGTCCCGCACGGCCGGCTCGCACGGGAGGGCGGCGAGCGCCGTATGAGCACACCTCACGCATACCGTGTCACCGCCGTGAAACTGCGCAGACGCGCGCCGCCGGCTGCAGTGCCGTCACCGGCAGGGCGTAACGGCGGGAGGCGCGGCTCATGCCGACGCCGCCGATCGGGTGAGCCCCCACAGCACCCGGGTACCGGACGGGCATGAAGAGGGGAGCGGAGCCGACGGCCCCGCCGGGCCGTCCCCAGCCGTCGACGAAGGATTGGTGCCGCCATGCCCGAACAACCGCAGCCGGGATCCGTGCCCCCCGAGGCGGAGCGCGTGAAGGGGGACATCGGCCGACGCATCGCGGGCCGCCGTGAGCAACTGGGCCTCAGCCGCGAGGAGGTGGCCGCGCGGTCCGGCTCGGCACCCGGCTACATCCAGTACATGGAGGAGCACACCGCGGCGCCGAGCACGGGATTCCTGCTCCGCCTCGCCGACGCACTGGAGACCACCGTGGAGGAGCTGACCGGCGGCACCACGGAGCTGCCCCCCGGCCTCGGCCGCGCCGCCCGGCACGCCCGGCTGGCGAACCTGGACCCGGGGGAGTGCCGCGAACTGCTCGGCACCCACGGCGTCGGCAGGGTCGCCGTGACCACCGAGCGCGGTCCCGCGATCTTCCCCGTCAACTACCAGGTCATCGAGGACGACCTCGCGTTCCGCACCTCGCCGGAGGCACCGCCCGCCCATGCGGCCGGCAGCGACACCGCCTTCGAGGTGGACCACATCGACGACGCGTTCAGCCGGGGCTGGAGCGTGCTCGCGGTCGGCTCTGCACGGGCGGTCACCGACGACGAGACGGTCCGCAGGCTGGACCGGGAGGCCTACAGCACGCCCTGGGCGGGCGGCGACCGCCATATGTGGGTGGTCCTGACGCCGCACCGCCTCACCGGTCGGCGGTTCATCGTCGACGACCCGGGGGACACGGCCCGGGATGCGACCGGGGACGGTGACCGGGCCGGGGGACCCGGCCGGGAAAGCGGCCCGGGACGGTGACCGAGCCGGGGAACGCGACTGGGTGTGACGGCGACGAGGGCCCGCGGCGCAGCGGCGGCGGGAGCCCCAGCTCGGCGGCCCGCCTCAAGGAAGCGGGCGGGTCGGGGAAGCGGGTCCTCCCGGGTACGCGGGCGCTTCAGGCACCCGGCCGTCCCAGGTGCGCGGGCGTCTCGAGGACGCCGCCGTCTCGAGGACGCCGCCGTCTCAGGGGCCGTGCGCTCCCGCCCTGCTGCCGTACCCCTCCCGCTCCCGGCGGTGGGTGTCGCGCTCCCGCCGGTCCTGCTCCTGGGTGGCGATGACGGCGGCCTGGATGCGCCGCTCCACCCCGAGCTTGGCCAGCAGCCGCGAGATGTGGTTCTTCACGGTCTTCTCGGCGAGGTAGAGCCGCCGTCCGATCTGCCGGTTGGTGAGCCCCTCACCGATCAGCGCGAGTATCTCCCGCTCCCGCTCGGTCAGCCCGGGCAGGGCGTCCTGCTCCTCCTCGTGGTCCTGCTCGCCGCGGAGCCGCGCCATCAGCCGCGCGGTGGCGCTGGGGTCGAGCAGCGACTGCCCCGCTGCCACCTGACGCACCGCGGAGACCAGGTCGGAGCCGCAGATCTGCTTCAGCACGAAGCCGGACGCGCCCGCCATGATCGAGTCGAGCAGGGCCTCCTCGTCGTCGAAGGAGGTCAGCATCAGGCAGGCGAGGTGGGGCATCCGGGCGCGCAGCTCGCGGCAGACGTTCACCCCGTCGCCGTCCGGCAGCCGCACGTCGAGCACCGCGACCTGCGGGCGCAGCGCGGGCACCCGCACCAGGGCCTGCGCGGCCGTGGCCGCCTCGCCGACCACGTCGATGTCGGGCTCGTCGCTCAGCAGGTCGTGCACGCCGCGCCGCACCACCTCGTGGTCGTCCAGCAGGAAGACCGTGATCGGGCGGCCGGAGCGGGCCGGGTCGGTGTCCGCCATGGGTGCTCCCAACGCGGGTCTCCGCCGGCGCCGGAGTGCCCGCGCCGGCGGCGGAGTGTCGGTTTCTCCCCAGTACCCGGGCCAGGCCCGGGCGAACACACCGGACGCCGGGCAAGGCCGGTCATGCACGGACGCCGTGGCGGGTCGTGCACGAGCCGTGAGGGACGGCGATGGACCGGCCGCCACGGGGACGCTCACGGGGCGAGGCCCGCCCCCGCGCCGTGGGTGAGCTCGCGGCCCGTGACCAGTTCGGGCTCGATGCGGACGAAGACGTCATCGGCGCCGCCGGCGTCCCCGTCGGGCGCGGTCCAGGAGCGCGGCCCGGTGCGCGACAGCCGTTCGTGCTCGGCCCGGCTCGTCACCACCGTGGCCCGTCCGGTCACCACGACGCTCCACCCGACCCGAGCGCCGGCGTCCACCTCGTCCACCTCGAACGCCACCACCACGCCGTCGAGCGCGCGCACCAGCTCGGAGTGGGCCGGGGCACGCAGGACGACGGCGGAGTCGGCGTCCAGGCAGAAGCGGACCGGCAGCACCGCGGGCAGCGCCCGCCGGGTGTGGATCACCCGGCCCACGGGTGCCCTGCTCAGCAGCCGCAGGCTCTCCTGCCTGCCGAGTTCATGGAAGCCGTCCTGGGCGTTCATGCAAGGGCTCACTCGGAAGAGATCGGCTCATCGCGTCGTTCCGGCACCCGCCTCATCCCGTCCGCCGTATCCGTGTCACCCGCGGTTCTCGAGCTCCCCGCGGGGTGGCTCGGCTCGGCCGGGCGCGGGCCGGCGCCTGATCCCCGCAGTCCACGCTCCACCTCGCCCCGCGCCCGGCACAGGGCCCATCGGGCCTCCGTCGGCGGGGAACGGCCCAGCGGGGGACTGCCCTGGCGGAGTCGGCCGCGGCCGGGCCGGGTGGCCGGGGCGCACGACAGGACCTAGGCGCGGGCGGTGGTCCGGGGTGTGGTGGCGAGTGCGTCGTGCGGCTCCTCGCCCAGGACCACTTTCAGCGCCGCGGTGGCCCTCGACCGTGCGAAGACGTCGTAGGCCTCCGCCATGGCGGCGAGCGGGAAGTCATGGGTGATCAGCTCGGCCGTGGGCAGCCGGCCGGCCGCCATCAGGCGCAGCAGGGTGGGCAGGGAGTGCGTGTCGACGAGCCCGGTGGTGATCGTCACGTCCCGGTCCCAGAGCTCTTCCAGATGGAGCGCCGCGGGTTTGCCGTGTACGCCCACATTGGCCACATGGCCCCCGGGGCCCACCATCCGGGTGCACAGCTCGAAGGTCTCCGGCACGCCCACCGCCTCGATCACCACGTCGGCGCCCAGCGACCCCGTGAGGTCGGACACCAACTGCTCGGGGACGTCCGCGGCGTTCACCACGGCGTCCGCGCCGAGCCGCTTCGCGGTGTCGAGCCGGGCCCCGTCGAGGTCCACGGCGATGGTGCGCTCCGGCGATGCGAGCTGTGCGGTCGCGACCGCGGCGAGACCGACCGGGCCGGCGCCGACGACGGCCACGGTGTCCCCGGCGCGCACGCCGCCCCTGAGCACCCCGACCTCGTACCCGGTGGGGAGGACGTCCGCGAGCAGCACCGCGTCCCTGCTGCTCAGCGTGCCCGGCAGCGGATGCACGGAGAGGTCGGCCCAGGGCACCCTGACGTACTCGGCCTGGGTGCCGTCGATCCGGTGGCCGAGGAGCCAGCCTCCGCCGCCGCGGCACTGCCCGTACCGGGCCAGCCGGCAGGGCCCGCACCGTCCGCACGCCGAGATGCACGACACCAGCACCCGGTCGCCGGGCTGCACCGAGCGCACCTCGGGGCCGGTCTCGACCACCTCTCCGACCGCCTCGTGGCCGAGCACCGTGCCCGGCCGCACCGCGGGCCCGTCGCCCGTGACGATGTCCAGGTCGGTGCCGCAGATGCTGGTGGCCTCGACCCGGACGACCGCGTCGCCGGCCTCCCGCACGCCGGGATCGGGGACGCCCTGCCATGCCATGCGGCCGGGGCCGCGGTAGACGAGCGCTTTCATGACGTTCCCTCCGCGCCTTCCCACGCCGGCGGACATTCCACCAGGATCAGCGTGCCCGGCCTTCGCCGAGCCGGTCTTGGGCCGGGCGGCCCCCCGCACCCGGTCCGCCGGGCCCCACCAGCACCCCGGGCGGCCCCTGCCGTGCCGCGGCCGCCGGATGCCACCTTCGAAGGTGAGCGTGAAGAGGAGGCGTCCAATGCGCAGGGGCACGCCGCCGAGGCCGCCACCTGGACCCGGGCCCGACGGCCCGCAGGCGCTGCGCCGCAGGCCGCGTCTGTGGCGCTGGCGCAGAAACCCGCTGCGGCGCCGCGAGGACATCCTCGAGGCGTGGATCATCCTGATCGTGTGGATCGTCGTCGCGGTGGGCGGTGCGTTCGTGGGCATGCTGGCGGCCCGCGCCACCGACGAGACCCTGGCCCAGCAGCGCGCCGAGCGGCATTCCGTGACCGCCGTACTCTCCAAGGACGCGCCGGCGTCACCCGGCGCGACGGGCGACAACGACAACCGCGTACGGGCGCCGGTGCACTGGACGGCACCCGACGGTTCCCGGCACACCGGCCACACCATGGTCGACGCCGGACACCAGGCCGGCTACAAGGTCAAGATCTGGACGGACGACCGGGGCCGGCTCACCAGCGCGCCCGCCAGCCCCGGCGAGTCCGCGCTCCAGTCGGTACTGCTGGGCGGCTCGGCCGCGGTCTTCTTCGGCGGCGCCACGTATGCGGTCGGACGCGGCGTCCGCCTCCGCGTGGACGCCGCACGCGCCGCCCACTGGGACAAGGAGTGGGAGGACGTCGAACCCCGCTGGCGCCACCGAATGGGCTGACCCCCCAGCAGATGCAGCTAGCGCGTGGCGCCCCGGCAGCGGTGCGGGGAACTGCGCGACCGGCCACGACGATCTCCGCGCGTCGCCACGACCTCAAGGGGCACTCTCCATCGCACGCGGCCCACCCGCCGACGCCCAATCCGACGCCACAGGCGCCACAGACACCACCGACACCACCGATGCCGGCGATGCCACCGCCACCACCGACGCCACCGACCTCCACAACGAGGCCCGCGCCCCGAACCGGCGCAGAAACACCCTCAGCTCCAAGCCCCACTGCCATACGGCGCATAAAGATCGAGCAGCCGGTTACGAGCGGTCTGGAGACGATGGGCTATCACCCGCCCCACCCACTTGGAGACCGCCGCGTCCAGCGGCGGATCTCCCCTGCACACGTCCCGAACCGCCGCCGCATCGAACTCGTGCGCGCGCACCGGCGACAACGCCTCCGCACCCATCTGCCAGACGAACGGCTCGAAGAGCCAGGACCAGCCGATCAGCTCGTTGTGGCCGATGGTGTCGACCACCGGCGGACGACGGCCGGGCACCCGCATGTCCAGGGAGACCGTGCCGGTCCGCACGATCCAGAACCGGTCCGCGTGCTGGCCCTCCTCGAAGATCCGCGCCCCTTCGGCGAACGACGCGTCCCGTGCCAGCTCCATCAGCCGCGCCCGGTGCTCCGGCGCCAGCGCGTGGATCGTGATGGTCGTCGCGACGGTCATGGCCGGGCCCTGCCTTCCTTCCCGGAACCGGGCTGCCACGGTCGGCGCTCCCGGCGCACGGACCCACCCGCCCACCGGGCCGGGGCCGTCCCGGCCGGGCCCGCCCGGTCCCGCGCCCACGGCGCCCGGCCGCGGGCGCGGTACCTGATCCGACACGAGCACATGCCCCGCAACGGTGCCCGGGCGCCGACCGCTTTGCGCCGGCGCACGGAGCCTCCGCGCCGACGCCGCCCCCGCCTCGCGGCCAAGGGCGGCTGCGCGGCCGTTGCGCGGCACATGTTCTGATACGAGCGTGCGTCCGCCGCACGGCCCCGTCCCTGGGCCGAACGTCCCGGGCCCTGGGGCGGACGGCCCTCCTGCCGGCGCCTCACCCCGGTGCCACGATGGACTGGGAGGCAGTGTCGGGGCACGCGCGTGAGAGGCGGTGCGGATCATGGAACTGCCGCTGGTCGTGGGCGTCGACGGCTCGGAGTGCAGCCTGCGGGCGGTCGACTGGGCAACGGACGAGGCCGCCAGGCACGGGCTGCCGCTGCGTCTGGTGCACGCCTCCCTCTGGCAGCGCTACGAGCACACCGGCCTCGCCGATGACACCGGTCCCGCCGGTTCCGGGGCCGACGAGAGCGGCGGCACCCGGCGGCACCCGGAGGACACCGCCCTCGCCGGGCGGCCCCGCCGGCGGCGCGGATCCGAGGACACGGCCCGGGCGGCCGCCCCCGCAGACACGGCCGCGGCCACCCTCCCGGCGGACACCGCCGCCTCCACCCCACTCGGGGACACCGCGGCCTCCACCGCGCCCGGGGACACGGCCGTGTCCCCCACACCGGGAGGACCCGGAGAACTGGACCAGCGCACCGCCGAGGAGTCCCCGGACCGCATCGTCGGCTGGGCCGCCGAGCGTGCCGCCCGCCGCAACCCGGACGTCAAGATCCTCACGGAGGTGTTCTGTGAGGAGACCGAGGAGGCGCTGCTGCGCGAGGCGCGCAACGCGACCGCACTGATCACCGGCGAACGCGGCCGGGGCGCGGTGCCCGGTGTGCTGCTCGGCACCGTCAGCCTCGCCATGGCCGCCAAGGCGCCGTGCCCCGTCGTCGTGGTGCGGGGCGACGCGACCAACCGCGCGGGCGGCCGCCACCGGGTCGTGCTCGGCGTGGGAGAGTCGGCCGGCTGCGCCGCCGCGGTGCGGTTCGCCCTCCGCGAGGCCGAGGTGCGGCACAGTGAGCTGGAGGCGCTGCGCGCCTGGCGGTGCCCCGCGTCGCAGATGGCGGGCCGGCTGCGCTGGCCCAAGGAGCGCGCGCGCCGCCAGCGGCAGCGCGCCGCCCGGCTGCTCGACGAGGCGCTGCGCGACGCCCAGCGCGAGCACCCCGGCGCCGAGGTGCTCCGCACCGTCGCGGAGGGCCCCGCCCACGAACTGCTGCTGGAGAGTTCCCACGCCGCCGACCTGCTGGTCACCGGCGCGCAGCGGGAGCCGGGCCACCTGGGCGCCCGGATCGGCCGGGTCGCGCACACGATGCTGCACTACGCCGACTGCCCGGTCGCCGTCGTCCCGTACCGCGAGTGACCCTTGCGCCCCGAACCCCCCGCCTGAACCCCGAACCGTCCCGTCTCCCGTCTCCCGCTTCCCGCCGGCCCCGCCCCGACCGGCCCCCGCCCCGCCGGAAGGCCGCCCGCCGACCGGGCCGGCCGCCCGAGGGCACGGTGCTCGCCGAGGACGCCGTGGCCGGGGTGGCGGCGAGCCGCCGGGTGGGGCTCCACTCCGGCGACGGCGTGCCGCGGGGCACGGATCCCCGCGCCGCGGAGCGGTCGCGGTGTCACGGCGCCGATCCGGTGGTACGCGACCTGGGCGAGCTGCGCACCGAAGGAGCCCCCACGTGACGGACACAACGGAGCGGACCGCCGCGACGACGACCGACTGGACCTGGGAGTACGAGGGCTACGATCCCGCCGAGGAGAGGCTGCGGGAGTCGCTGTGCACCCTGGGCAACGGCCGCTTCGCCACCCGTGGCGCGGCGAGCGAGTGCCCCGCGGACGACGTGCACTACCCGGGCACCTACGCCGCCGGCTTCTACAACCGCCTCGCCTCGACCGTGGACGGCCGGCAGATCGAGAACGAGGACATGGTCAACCTGCCGGACTGGCTGCCGCTGCGACTGCGGATCATCGAGGGCGGCGACGGGGACGACGGCGGCGGCACCGACCGCAGGGGCCCCGCACCCTGGCTGACCCCCGACACCCAGGCGCTGCGCGACCACCGCCAGGTCCTCCACCTGGACACCGGCGTGCTGGAGCGTCGCACCCGCTACGAGGACGAGCGCGGCCGGTGCGTGACGGTACGCCAGCTGCGCCTGGTGCACATGGCGGACCCCTACCTCGCCGCGCTGCGCACCGAGGTCACCGCCGAGAACTTCGCCGGCCGGATCGAACTGGAGGCGGCCCTCGACGGGACGGTCACCAACGCCGGCGTGGCCCGCTACCGCGACCTGAACGGCAACCACCTCACCGACGTGACCACCGGCACCGCCGCCTGGAACTGCGTCTGGCTGGCCTGCCGCACCCGCACGTCCGGACTGCGCATCGGCCTCGCGGCGCGCACCTCGGTGCGCGGCGGCACCGGTGCGGACACCACGACGGCACACGAGGCGGCACGCGCCGTGCAGGTGTGGCGGCTCGGCGCCGAGCAGGGCCGCACGGTCACCGCGGACAAGGTGGTGGCCCTGCACACCTCCCGGGACCGGGCGATCAGCGAGCCGCTGGACGCCGCCGCCTACCGGGTGGCCCGCGCGCCCGGCTTCGACGACCTGCTCGCCACGCACCGCACCGCGTGGCAGCAGCTGTGGCGGCGCGCCGAGCTGGTCGTCGCCGGCGAGGCGGGCCACATCCTGCGACTGCACCTCTTCCACGTGCTGCAGACGCTCTCCCCGCACACCACCGAGCAGGACGCCGGCGTGCCGGCCCGCGGGCTGCACGGCGAGGCCTACCGCGGCCACATCTTCTGGGACGAGCTGTTCGTCCTGCCCTTTTTAAACCTGCACTTCCCCGAGGTCTCCCGGGCCCTGCTCGGCTACCGGCACCGCCGCCTGGAGCGGGCCCGCCACTCGGCCCGGGACTCGGACCTGACCGGCGCCATGTACCCGTGGCAGAGCGGCAGCGACGGCCGGGAGGAGACCCAGGAGCTGCACCTCAACCCCCGGTCGGGGCGCTGGCTGCCCGACCACTCCCATCTCCAGCGCCATGTCGGCTCCGCCATCGCCTACAACGTCTGGCAGTACTGCGAGGCGAGCGGCGACGTCGAGTTCCTGCACACCAGGGGCGCCGAGATGCTGCTGCACGTCGCACGGTTCTGGGCGGGCCTCGCGGAGTACGACCGGACGCTCGGCCGCTACCGCATCCGCGGCGTGGTCGGCCCCGACGAGTACCACGACGCCTACCCCGGCGCCCGGCGGCCCGGCCTCGACGACAACGCGTACACCAACGTCACCGCCGCCTGGGTGCTGGCCCGCACCCTGGACCTGCTCGGCACCCTCCCCGAGCCGGGGCGCCGCGACCTCGCCGAGCGCACCGGACTCCGGGACGACGAGATCAGCCACTGGGAGGACGTCTCACGCGGCCTGTACGTGCCCTTCCACTCCGGCGTCATCAGCCAGTTCGAGGGCTACGGGGACCTGAAGGAGCTGGACTGGGACGGCTATGCGAAGGCCTACGGCAACATCCGGCGCCTGGACCGGATCCTGGAGGCCGAGGGCGACACCGTCAATCGCTACCAGGCGTCCAAGCAGGCGGACGTGCTGATGCTCGGCTACCTCTTCTCGCCCGCCGAGCTGGCCGCGCTCTTCGACCGCCTCGGCTACCGCTTCGACGACGACCTGTGGCAGCGCACGGTCGACTACTACCTGCGCCGCACCAGCCACGGCTCCACGCTCAGCGGCCTCGTGCACGGCTGGGTGCTGGCCCGGGTCAGGCGGAGCGAGGCGTGGCGGTTCTGCCAGGAGGCCATCAAGGGGGACATCGCCGACCTGCAGGGTGGCACCACCGGCGAGGGTGTCCACCTGGGCGCCATGGCCGGCACGCTCGACCTCGTCCAGCGCGGCCTGACCGGCATGTCCACCCGGGGCGGCGCGCTCTGCCTGGATCCGGTGCCGATGCCCGAACTCGCCTCCTACAGCTTCTCCGTGCACTACCAGGGCCATGTCGGCGTGCAACTGGGCGTGCGGCCCGGCCTGCTGCACCTCGCGGTGCCCGACTCGGACAGGTCGCCCATCGAGATCGAACTCCCGGACCGCTCGGTGGTCGTCGAACCGGGAGAGTCCGTGGAGCTGGTGGTCCCCGGCTGAGCCGACGGGCGGGCGTCGCCCGCACGGGAGCCCCCGGGTCGCCCCGGGGGCTCGCTTGGCGCCGTGCCCGGCGCCGCACGGGACTGCGCGGCTCACCAGCCGACGGCCACCTCCAGCCACTGCGGGTCGCCGTGCGAGATGAACGAGGACTGGCCCGCGTAGTCGTCGTACGGGAAGCCGTAGGCCAGGTTGTTGATGGCGTGGTCGTGCCAGAACTTGGCGTAGTAGTTCGCCGGGGCGTCCTTGTAGTAGTTCTCCGGCTTCGACCAGGCGTCCTGGGGCATCTCGGCGACATGGCGGTTGAGCGCCGAGCACATGCCAGGGTCGCCCGCCAGCGTGCCGGCGCAGCCGAAGATGTCGGAGGTGGGGGCGTTCACGCCGACCTTCTTCGCGTAGTCGCTCATGTAGGTGGCGTACTGGCCGCCCTCGCGGAAGTCCGGCACGCTGCCCGGGGCCGGGATCCGGTACGGCTTCTCGACCTCGGTGAGCGACTTGAACTCGGTCGGCATGGCGTCCGCGAACTTCTGCCAGGTGGCGTCCCTGGACTCCTGGAACGTCTCGTAGTCCTCGCCGACCTGCGTGTCGTAGCCGTCCTTGGCGTGCAGACGCATCGCCAGCTTCAGGCCGAACGCGTCGACGCGGGTGGTGTTGCCGTTGAAGACGTCGTCGCCGACGGTGAACTCGATGAAGTCCTGGTACTTGCTGTCCGGCGAGCCGAGGTGGAAGTACATCCGGCCGGCCGAGTTGGCGGGCATGTCGATGTACGGCTGCTCGGCGATCGAGTGCGTCTCGTTGTTGAACGTCCAGTAGACCTGGTCGTCCGGGTACTGGCCGTTGGTCTTGTTGAGCACCTTGACCGTGAGCACGTTCTTCGCGGGCGGAATGCTGCTCGTGTCGCCCCACCAGTCGTCCGGCGGCGCCACGCCCGCGGCGACGGCCGGCGCGTCGGTCTGGGCGCCGAAGGCCGAGGGCGACGAGGTGTTCATGATCACGGACGTGGTGGTGAGCAGCAGGGCGACGGCGCCGATCAGATAGGCCGAGCGCCGGCGATGCAGCGGGGGCGTTGCTGTGGGGGGCATCGTTCCTCCCTGGCTGTGGGGGGTGTGGTCAGGCGCGGACGCACAGGCCACGGCCGGGTGGTGGCCCTGGTCCAGCCTTGCTGTGCGCTGTCGAGCACCCTGGACGGCGGTGGCGATCCGGGCGAGAGAGCGCTCTCAAAGCCTCTTGGGATTACCGGGAGTTGTCAAGGCGCGGGACTGCGGGGCCGAGGGGACGAGGCGGCGGGCACGGCGGGGCGGACGGGTGGGGCGGACGCGGTGGGGGTGAGGGAGGTGGGCCAAGGGGATGGGGCGCGCCGGAGGCGGACGGGTGCGCACGGCGGCGGGCCTCGGCGCGCGGCGAAGGGCGGTGCGCGGCGGGGCGGCGAGGTGGCGAGGGCGTGGGCGGCGCGGTCCGCGGGGAGCGTGCGTGGGCGGCGGGGCCCGTGGCGGGCGGGAGGAGAGCGGGGCGCCGGTCGTCACTCCGGCGCCCCGGGCGTTCGTGGTGGTGCCGGACCTGCCCCGGCCGGGTGCCACCGCCCCCGTGGCCCCGGCGAGCGGCCCGTCAGGCCCGGTGCGGACCCGCGGGCGGCGCCAGGCATGTCCTCAGGCGTCGGAAGCCGTATCTCCGTGGGACGTCCGATCGAGCGGCTCGGTTGCGACAAGGGTCGAGGAGACCACATGATCCCCCTGCATACCGTCGACTTTGAGACGAGAACGGCCGAGCAGATCAGGGGGGGCGGGCTCTGCCGTGATCCAGCACTCCTGGTCGAGCTCGACATAGCGGTGGAAGGTGGTCTCGTAGCCCACGGCCAGCACCGGGCGCGGCCCGGCCTCGACCTGTGCGGCCTGCGCGGCGGCCTCCAGGAGCACCATGCCGGGCACGTGGTCGTGCGAGTGGTCGAAGAGCACCTCGTGGGTGGTGTCGGTGCGCAGCCGCCAGCGGTGCGGCGTCTCCGCCGGGGAGAGGACGACGTCACGCGCACGGTCCCGGCCGACCAGGGCGGCGGCGAGCGGGGGCGCGGGCGGCAGGGCCCGCGCGAAGGATTCCACCGCGTCCGCGTACCGCCCGCGGAGCCTGCGGTAGAACGCGGGCGGGTGGGTAACATACCGGATCTCGGCCGAGCCCACGTACGCACCGTCACCGGTCGCCTCGATCAGGGCGGTGACCTGGACGGAGCCGAGGTGCCGGCGGGAGACTGCGGTGTGGGTGACCCTGAGGTCCACCAGCGAGGGGGTGGGGCCCCGCCAGAAGGCGGCGGGTGCGACGGTGAAGCGTGCGTACTCCCAGCCCAGCCGGTGCTCCAGTGGTATGCGGTGCACCGTGTGGGAGAGGAGGGCCAGGGCCTGGCGGATGCTCTCCGTGAAGAGCAGGGGGCTGGTGACGTCCTTGCGCAGGGTGTAGAAGGCGTGCGTCCTCGGCCAACGGAGCGTGACGACCTGGGTCTCCGGGGACTCCTGGTGCCAGTCGTGGACGAGGATCTCCGCGCTCTCCACCTTCCGCACGTACTCGTGCAGCGCGTGCTCGGGTTCTGAAGGGGCCGTTGAGAGAGCAACAGTGGTACTCGTGACCATGCGAAATCTCTCCCTGGAACATCACGGGGGCGGGCAGCGGACGGCGGCTGGGCGCCGGTGAGCGATGACGTCTTGATGTCGATGGAGCAAGTTGCCGGGCTAACAAAAATAGAGAGTGCCGAAATCGTTGTCGAGCAAGATCGGATCGGTGGGGCATGACAGGACGGGCGGTGAAGCAGGGGCGGGCTGTGCGCACCCGTGCGACCCTTGTGCGCTCGGCGGCCGAGGTGTTCGCCGAGTCGGGATTCGCCGGGGCCAGCGTCGCGAAGATCGCAAGCCGGGCGGGCGTGACCCTGGGCGCCATGTACTTCCACTTCCGCAGCAAGGAGGAACTGGCCCGTGAGATCGTGCGCAGCCAGCCCGACCTGGTGGTGCCGCCGATCCCGTCACAAGGCCTCCAGCGGGTCGTCGACATCACCCTCACCTGGGCCTACCAGCTCCTCGACAACCCCGTCCTGCTGGCCGGGGCGCGGCTGGTGACGGACCAGGAGCAGTTCATCTCGCCCGAGGAGAACTCCCACCAGCAGTGGGCCGCCGTGGTGCTGCCGAGCTTCCAGGAGGCGCAGCGCAAGCGCGAGGTGCGGGCCGGCGTGGACGTAGAGGCCTGGTCCCGCCTGCTGGTCAACGCCTGCACCGGCGCCCAGATGCACGCCAGCATGGAGACCGGGCGCAAGGACCTGCCCGACCGCATCGTCGAGATGTGGCGCTGCATCCTGCCCGCGCTGGCCGTGCCCAGCGTCGTCAAGCGGCTGGAGTTCGGGGAGGACCGCGGCCGGTACCTCTGAGCGGCCGCTGCGCGGGGCTCGCCGGGAGCGGCGCGGGGGACCGCAAGCACAGTCGAGACGGTGGGCTCGGGCTCCCCGTGCCCGGCGCGGCGCCACCGGGCCGGCCGCCCGGCGCCGCCCGCCCAGCCCCTTGCGGTCACCGCCGGGCCTCCCGCCGGCGGGGGTGCCCGCGCAGTTCCCCGCGCCCCTTCCCGGGCACGGTCCGAGTGCCGCCACTTCCGGGGCACGGCCTGAGTCCCGCTCCTGCCGGGGCACGGTCCGAGTGCCGCTTCTTCCGGGGCACGGCCCGGGACACGCCCCTCCCCGGGACACGGCCCCGGTTCCTCCGCCCCCGCCGCGCACGACCGAGTGCCGCCCACGCCGGGGGCGGGGCGTGGTGGGCCGTACGGTGTGCCTCTCAAGCAACCGGTGCCGGACGGACGTTCGGTCGTAGCGAGGGGAAAGCCGATGCTCAGCGGGAAGACGGTCATGATCACGGGTGCGTCCAGCGGGATCGGTGCGGCGGCCGCGCGGCTGCTTGCGGCGGAGGGCGCGGCGGTGGTGCTGATGGCCAGACGCGGCGAGCTGCTGCGCAGGGTGGCCGCGGACATCACGGCCGGGGGCGGCCGGGCCGTGGTGGCCGAGGGCGACGTCACCTCGCCGGCCGACGTCGAGCGGGCCGTCTCGACGGCCGTGGACACCTTCGGGTCGCTCGACGCCGCGTTCAACAACGCCGGCTGGGGCACCCTCGGCACCCCGCTCCACCTGATGGACGACGCCGAGTTCGACCGGACCATGGACGTCAACGTCCGCGGCGTCTGGAACTGCCTGCGCCACCAGGTGCGGGTGATGCTGGAGCAGCCCTCCGGCGGGTCGATCGTGAACACCGGCAGCACCGCCGGCTCCTTCGCCACCGGCGTCGGCGCCCCGTACGTGGCCGCCAAGCACGCGGTGACAGGCCTGACCAAGGCCGCCGCCGCCGAGTACGGCGGCAGCAACATCCGCGTCAATGTGCTGATGGTGGGCAGCACCCGCACCGAGCTGCTGGAGGGGGCGATACGGGCGATGCCGGAGCTGGAGCAGCACGCCGTGGCCCGCGCCATCCAGAAGCGGCTGGCCGAGCCGGAGGAGATCGCGCAGGCCGTCGCTTGGCTCTGCAGCGACCGGTCGTCGTTCGTGACCGGCGCCGTGGTCCCCGTGGACGGCGGGTGCAGCGCGGTGTGAACCGGCGCGGCGAGCCGGTCGGCGAGGTGTGTCCCTGCCCGGTGTGTCCCCGGGCCACGGCGCGGTCCCGGGACACGCAGGAGGACAAGGCCCGGGGCGCTTCGGCCCGGATCCTGGGCAGGGGCCCGGGGCACCTGGCCCGGGCTCCGGGGTGCATCATGGCTGGCCGGCCGCGGGGCCGCCTATGCTGAGCAGCGATGTTCGCACCCGAGGGCCCCACCGTCCGTGAGCTCGCCGTCCAGGCGCTGTCGTCCGTCGAGCGCGGCTACGACCTGCTCGCGCCGAAGTTCGACCTGACGCCGTTCCGCACCCCGGACGCCGTCCTGGACGCCGTGGCCCGTGCGCTGCGCCCACTCGGCCCGTTCGGCCGGGGCCTGGACCTGTGCTGCGGCACCGGGGCCGGCATGGACGTGCTCGCCCAGGTGTGCCGGCGGAGCATCACCGGCGTCGACATCAGCGCGGGCATGCTCGCCCGGGGCCGGGCCACCTGGCCGCTCGCCCGGCGCGGCCCCGCCCCGCAGCCCTGGCCCGCACCGGCCGCCGGCCCCGCCCCGAGCACCGGCCCCGTACAGACCGTGCAGCCGCCGGCCGTCACCCGGTCGGTGCGGGCCGCGGCGCCGCCCGGAGCCCGCGTCGACTGGGTGCGGGCCGACGCCATGGCCCTGCCGTTCGGCGCCGTCTTCGACCTGGTGGTGAGCTTCGGCGCCTTCGGCCACTTCCTGCCCTCCGCACGCCCCCGGCTCTTCGCCCAGGTCACGCGGGTGCTGCGGCCCGGCGGGCGGTTCGTCTTCCCGGTGGTCGCGCCCGCGCGGCCCGGCAGCCGGGGCTACTGGATGCTGCTGGCGTTCGACGTGGCCATGCGGATCCGCAACGCGCTGTGGCGGCCCCCGTTCGTCATGTACTACCGCACCTTCCCACCCGCGCGGGTCTGCCGGGAACTGCGGCAGGCCGGGTTCGACGTCCGGCTGCGCGCCCTGCCGGAGTTGGGCCTCAGGCCCGACGGCAGTCCGCGCTGCGCGGTGGTGGTGGCCACCCTGCCGGGCGGCCGCACCTCCGGGCGCCCGTGATCAGCCCGCCTCGGCCGCCAGCCCGACGCCCGTGAACCCCGGGCCGCGGTCGACCGTCTCGAAGAGGCGGTTGGCGGGCCTCGGCAGGCCGTAGTGCTCGCGCAGCGTGCTGCCGGTGTACTCGGTGCGGAACAGCCCACGCTCCTGCAGGATCGGCACCACCTGGTCCACGAACCGCTCCAGGCCGGACGGCAGCACCGCCGGCATGATGTTGAAGCCGTCCGCGGCACCGCTGTCGTACCAGTGCTCGATGGTGTCGGCGACCTGCTGCGCCGTTCCCGCGAAGGTGCGGTGGCCCCGTCCGCCGCCGAGCCGGCCGATCAGCTGCCGCACGGTCAGCCGCTCCCGCCTGGCCAGCTCCACGATCAGCGTGTAGCGGCTCTTCGCGCCCTCGATCTCGTCCTCGTCGGGCAGGCCGTCGGGCAGCTCCGCGTCGAGCGCGAGGGCGTCCGGCTCCAGCCCGAGCGTCCTGGCGAGCTGCCGCTTGGCGTACTCGGGCACGATCAGCCGGTCCAGCTCGGCGTCCAGCTCGAGCGCCTCGGCCTCGGTGTCCCCGAGCACCGGCACGATGCCGGGCAGGATCCTGATGCCGTCCGGGTTCCGCCCGATCAGCTCGGCGCGCCGCTTCACGTCCTTGTAGAACGCGATGCCCTCCTCCAGCGTCTGCTGCGCCGTGAACACGGCCTCCGCGTAGCGTGCCGCGAAGTCCTTGCCGTCCTCGCTCGACCCCGCCTGCACCAGCAGCGGATAGCCCTGCGGAGCGCGCTGCAGGTTCAGCGGTCCCGCCACCCGGAAGAACTCGCCCCGGTGCGCGACCGGGCGCACCCGTTCCGTCCTGGCGTGCACGCCGCGTTCCTTGTCGGCGACCACGGCGTCGTCCGCCCAGCTGTCCCAGAGCTTGGTGGAGACCTCGACGAACTCGGCGGCGCGCCGGTAGCGGTCGCGGTGCAGCGGGGTGTCGGCCAGGCCGAAGTTGCGGGCCGCGTCGGCACCCGCGGTGGTGACGATGTTCCAGCCCGCCCGGCCGCCCGAGACATGGTCCAGCGAGGCGAACCTGCGCGCCAGGTTGTACGGCTCGTTGTAGCTGGTGGAGGCGGTGGCGATCAGGCCGATCCGGCTGGTGGCGCCGGCCAGCGCGGTGAGCAGCAGGGTGGGTTCGAGACTGCTGGAGGGGCGGCGCCCGGGGTCGCCCTGCAGGACCGGGCTGTCCGCGAGGAACAGCGAGTCCAGCTTGCCGCGCTCGGCGGTGCGCGCCAGGTGCTTGTAGTGCTCGATGTCGGGTCTGGGCTGTGCGTCGCTCTCGGGCAGCCGCCAGGCCGCCTCGTGGTGGCCCACGGACATCAGGAACGCGTTGAGGTGCAACGGTGGGCGGTCAGTCCTGCGGGGCATGCGGGGTCTTCTCCTTGCGAAGCCGGGGAACGGGGCGGTCGGCGGGCTCGACGGACTCGGCGGCCGGCGGGGATGCCGGGGCTGCCGGGTGAGCGGTGGCCGGTGTGGAGGCGGTGGCCGGCGGGTGAGTGGTGACCGGTGTGGACTTGGTGACCGGCGGGTCAGTGCCGGCCGGCGGGGGATCGGCGGTCACCCCCAGGGCGGTGAGCAGCGCCTCGCGGTACTCCTGGAACCGGGGATCACGCCGGGTGCGCGGCGCGGGCAGCTCGACGGTGAGGTCCACCGAGATCCGGCCGTCCTCCAGGACCAGCACCCGGTCGGCCAGCTCGACCGCCTCGTCGACGTCATGGGTGACCAGCAGCACGGCGGGGCGGTGCCGCTCGTACAGCTCGCGCAGCAGGCCGTGCATCCTGATCCTGGTGAGCGCGTCCAGCGCGCCGAACGGCTCGTCGGCGAGCAGCAGTTCGGGGTCGCGCACCAGGGCGCGGGCGAGCGCGGCGCGCTGCTGCTCACCGCCGGAGAGCTCGTGTGGCCAGGCCTTCTCGCGGCCGCCGAGGCCCACCTCCGCCAGCGCCTCGCTGCCCCGTGCCCGGGCGCCCCGGCCGCGTACGCCGAGGATCACGTTGTCGAGCACCCGCAGCCACGGCAGCAGCCGGGAGTCCTGGAACGACAGCGAGATCCGCTCGGGCACCACCAGCTCGCCCGAGCCCGCCACCCGGTGGTCCAGGCCGGCGACGGCCCGCAGCAGGGTCGACTTGCCGGAGCCGCTGCGGCCCAGCAGGGCGATGAACTCCCCGGGCGCCAGGGTGAGGTCGAGCTCCCTGAGCACCGCTCGGCCGCCGAACCGCCGCACCAGCCGGGTGGCCCGCACCGCGGGTGCCTGCTCGCGGTCCCGGGGGCCGCCGGCGGCCCGGTCCCGCCGCCCGGCCGTGCTCGTCGTCTCGGCGGTCTCGGCGGTCTCGGTCGTGCCGGCCGTGCCGGTCGTTCCGGCCGTCTCGGCCGTGCCGGGGGCCGTGGGCCCGGTCAGCTCGCGAGTGTGCGCCGCCATGACAGCACCCTTCCTTCGATCGCGCGGACCAGGGCGTCGGAGAGGAACCCGAAGACGCCGTAGACCACAAGACCGACGACGATCACATCGGTCTGGGCGTACTGCTGGGCCTGGAACATCATGTAGCCGACGCCGCTGGTGGCGTTGATCTGCTCGACCACGATCAGGCCCAGCCAGGACGAGGTCACCGCGAGCCGCAGCCCCACGAAGAACCCCGGCAGGGACCCCGGCACGACGACGGTGCGCAGGAACTGCCACCTGCTGAGCTCCAGCGACTCGGCCAGCTCCACGTGCCGGCTGTCGATGCCGGTCAGCGAGGCATAGGTGTTGACGTACATACTGACCGCCACCCCGAGGGCGATGACGGTGACCTTCATCTGCTCGCCGATGCCGAGCCAGAGGATCAGCAACGGCAGCATCGCCAGCGCGGGGATGGCCCGCTTGATCTGCAGGGGGCCGTCGACGAGATACTCGCCGAGCCGGCTCAGCCCGGCCACCACCGCCAGCACCACCCCGCCGACCACACCGAACAGCAGACCGAGACCGGCCCGCTGCAGCGAGATCAGCGCGCTGTCCTGGAGGCGGCCGTCCGAGACGAGGTCACGGGCGGTGCCCAGCACCGTACCCGGCCCCGACAGGATCCGCGGGTCGAGCACCCCGAGTGCCGAGGCCGCCCACCAGGCGGCGACCAGCAGCACGGGCCCGAGCAGCCGGCCGAACGGCACCCGCCGGCCGGGCCCGAGCCGGCGGCGCACCCGCCGGGCACCCGGGCGGCTCGCGGTGGCCGGCGCCGCGTCCGGTGGAGCCTTTGGCGGTGCGGCGGCGGTCTGCGTGCCCCGGACGTCCGACAGCGTCCCACTCATGTCGCCTCCCGGTACGCGGCCGGCACGGCCCGGGCCGCGAGGGCCTCGAAGCGCCGGTCGAAGAGCGGGGCCACATCCAGCTTCCTGACGAACCCGCCGGCGGCCATCAGGTCCGCCGTCTGCTGCTCCCAGGCGATGGCCCTGTCCCAGCTCTCCGGGAACACCGGTTTGTCCAGGGAGTCCACGATGCGTTCGCCGTCCGCCCTGGTGACGCCCTGGTCCCTGACGTAGTACGCGTCGATCCAGGCGCTGGTGTGCCGCCACGCCCACACCTGCCCCTGGGCCCATAGCGGTACGAACTGCCGTACCGCGGCGAGCCTGCCGGGGTCGTCGAGCACCTCCACGGGTGCCCAGAGCACGGTGAGCAGGTCCACCACGTCGGTCTTCAGCGCCCGCGCGCCGTCCTTCGCGTACTGGTCGAGGTATTTCGTCAGGACGGGTTCGCTGAGCGGTGCCACGTCCACCTGCCCGGACTGCAGTGCCGTCAGGAACTGCGTGCTGGGCAGCGGGACGAGCTTCGCGTCGTCGTACGACAGGCCCGCTTCCTTCAGCGCGCGCAGGACGACGACGCCCTGCGCCTGCCCCTGCGAGAACGCGATCTTCCTGCCGCGGAAGTCCTCGGCGCGGGTGATGCGCGAGCCGGGTGCGGTGGCGAACCGGTAGACGGGGACGTCACGGGTCTGGACGGCGACGATCCTGGCGCGGACTCCGATGTCGGCGGCCTGGATGGGCGGGATGCCGGCATTGGACGCCAGGTCGATGGAGTGCGCCCGGAAACCCTGGATGATGTCCGGGCCCGCGGTCAGGTTGGGCCACTGGGAGACGGTGAATCCCAGTCTCCGGTCGAGCCCGGACGCGGCGAGTTGCAGTTGGGCGGTGTGGATGGCGATCGAGAGCTTGGTGCCGCGCGCCGGGGCCCGGGTCGGCAGGGGGCCGGTGGGCGCCGGCCGGGTCGCGGCGTTCGAGGCCGCGACACAGCCGGTGAGGCCGAGGCCGAGGGACACACCGCCGGCCAGCGCGAGGAAGCGTCTGCGGGCGGTCGTGTCAGGCGAGGTGGGGATGGGCATTGCCGGTTTCCGTTCGGGTGCGGAGCGAGTGGTAGGCGCCGTCGTGGAAGAGGAGGGGGTCGCGGGCGGTGTCGAGCCAGGCCTCCACCACACGGGAGACGACGATGCGGTGGTCACCGGCCGGCACGCATCGCTCGATGCCGAGCCGCAGCCATCCGGCCACCCCGTCGAGCAGCGGTTCGCCGGTCTGAAGGCGCCGCCACCTCGTCGGGGCGGCGAACCGGTCGATGCCGCTCGTGGCGAACCGGCGTGCCAGTACCTCCTGTTCGGCGCCGAGGAAGTGCACGACGGCCCATCCGGCGGCCTCGACATGCGGCCACGACGACGCGGT
The DNA here is from genome assembly GCF_057320905.1 of Streptomyces sp. DSM 116793. NCBI lineage: Bacteria > Bacillati > Actinomycetota > Actinomycetes > Kitasatosporales > Streptomycetaceae > Streptomyces > Streptomyces sp. DSM 116793. The sequence continues at coordinate 8,953,315 of NZ_CM170494.1, forward strand.
CTCCGAGACCGCGAAGGACACCAGCGGCGGGGCGAGCGAGAGCGAGGTGAGCGAGGTGGCGGTGAATCCGGCGGGTCCCCGGCCGGCATCCAGCGTGACCACGACCACCCCGGCGGGATGGCGGCGGAACGCCTCTTTGAAACGGCCCTGGGCGATACCGGGCGGGGACCCCGGCGAAACGGCGGCAATGGTCAAGGAACTCTCCAGGACGGCGGGGAACAAGGGCATGACGAAGGGAAAGGGCAGTGATTCTCGGCCGCCGGCGTACGGCACGGCGGTGTTCATCGGAAACGGGCGCGAGGAATGCGGAAATGCCAGCGCAGGGGTGCGGGAAAACCCGGTGACGGCACGCCCATGTGCCGGGAAACGCCGTGACTGCACGCCCACGGACCCGGAGGAGCCGCCGGGAATCGCCGGGCATCACCGTGACAACGCCGGCCCGGCCCGTGCACCACCCTGGGAAGAGCGGTGCGGCGTGGGCACGGCAGACGATTTCTCAGGCATGCCGCCGGATTTCCGGCGGCACGGCGGACACCGTTCGCCTCAGCGGCCGGGGAGAGCCCGACGGGGCGTCAGATCGCCTGTCCGGGACGACAACAGAAATGGCGGACGCACATCCGCGCAGGCGCAGCCAAGGGGCCGTGCAGCGCCGTCTGGGGCGTGTACGGGAGAATCCGCTGCGGGGTGCTCATGAATCCATTTTCCTGTGCACGGCGACGGTCGGTCAACAATGCGCATCCCTGAATTAAGTCGATTCCGCGTCGGGCCGACCGGCTGCCGCGGGGCGCAGGGTCGGCCACGGGCCGAGCGGGTCGGCGTACAGCGCGCCCAGTGCCACCGACGCGCCCGCCACCGCCAGCACGGAACCGGTGAAGCTGCTCGGCACGACGGCACGCTCGGGTTCGTCGCACAGCCGGGAGCGCTCCGCCACCTCGGCGCGCAGCTCCGCCATGCACTCCGGCAGCCGGCCCGTGCCCGGCTCCACGACCACCAGCACCGCGGGGTCGAACACGTCCAGCAGCAGCGCCGCCGCACGGCCGACCCGGCGCGCCCGGTCCCTGAAGAGCGCACGTGCCCGTGGCTCGCCGTCCAGGGCCAGGGCGAGCAGGTCGGGAAAGGCGGGCACGGACAGCCCGCGGCGGGCCGCGCGCGCCACCATCACGGGTTCCGACACCTGTGCCTGGAAGCACTCCGCCGACCCGCAGGAACACGCCAGGCCCGCTCCGGAGGCGGCCGACGCCCCGGAGCGAGTCGGCGCCCCGGAGTGAGTCGGCGCCCCGGAGTGCGCCCGCGCGTCGGAGTCCGCCGGGGCCGGGGGAGCGCCGATGGGAAGGTGCGCCACGCCGCCCGCCCCGGAGCGCGGGCCGAGGTGGACACTGCCGCCGGTGGCGAAGGCGGCGTCGACCACCGTGCCCACGAAGAGCAGCACCGCGCTCTGACGGGTCGACGGCTCGCCGATGAGCTGCTCGGCACGGGCCAGCGCGCGGGCGTGGCTGTCCACGTGCACCGGCAGGCCGGTCGCGGTGTGCAGCACCTCGCGCGCCGGCACGTCGCGCCAGCCGAGCTGCGGGTGGTCCACGATCACGCCGGCCGCCGGGTCCACCCGGTGCCCGGTGGCCACCCCGAGGGCGAGCACGGTCCGGCCGGCGGCGTGGGCGGCCACCAGCCGGGGCAGCCGCGCGGCCAGCCGGTGCAGCACGGCACCGGGTTCCGTGTCCCGGTGCGGCTCGCGGTCCTCGGCCACGATCCGGCCCCGCAGGTCCATCAGCGACAGCGTCGTGTGCCGGACGGCGACATGGGCGCCGGCCACCAGATGGCGCCGGGTGTCTATCTCCAGCGGGATGTGCGGCCTGCCGAGCCCGTGGGGACCGGTCGCCCGGGTGCCCTCCCGGATCAGCCCACGCTCCAGCAGGTGCCCGCAGTGCCCCGTCACGGAGGCCGGCGAGAGGCCCGTCAGCCGGGCGACGGTGCTGCGCGCCACCGGGCCGTGGTCGAGTATCGCCCCCAGCACCGCATGCGTGCCCGGCGGGCGGCGGGCCGTGCGCGCGGGCAGTTCGGAGCGGCGGAGTGCGGGGCGGGCGTCTGCGGATGCCCGGGATCCGGTCACGGGGGCCTTCCTGAGGTGCGGCTGCGGGCGGCGGCGCCCGTGCGCCCCGGTGGGCCGGGACGGGCGCGTCCGGGACGGCATCCCCCGCACCGCCGCGGCCGGCGGGCCGTGGGCGCGGCTGTGCCGTCGGGCACGGTCGCCGGTGCGGTGCCGCCCCGGGAGGCGGGGCAGGCTGCGGTGCGCGGGGGCGCGATGCGGTGCGCGGGGCGCGATGCGGTACGGGGGCGTGGCCGCCGTACCCTCAGGAACTACGACACACAGCGGAGCACACGCGCTTCAGGTCGACGTGACCGCGCGTCGTGAGGAGTGCGGAGCGCTGCATGGGGCGCAACGTATCCGGAGCGGCGCGGACCGGTAAAGGGCCGCCCGCATCATGGACAGCCGCGGACCGCCGCCGCGGACACCGAGCCCGGGCACCCGCGGCGGTCCTCCGGGCCGGGGGACACCCGTCACGGACACCGGACCGGGGCACCCGTCACGGACACCGGACCGGGGCACTCATGCACCGCGGCTGACCACCGTTTCCGGCCTCACACATGCGGTCTGACGAACTCGTAGCCCCTGTCGAGCAGCCGGGGCAGGTACTCGGAGACCGCCCGTACGGTCTGGGACCGGTCGCCGCCGCCGTCGTGCTGGAGGATGATGCTGCCCGGCTCGATGGCGCGGGTGACGGCCCGTTCGATGCTGGCGATGCCGGGACGTGCCCAGTCGTTGGTGTCGATGGACCAGCCGAGCGGCTCCATGCCGAGCCTGGCGCAGACCCGGAGGGACCGCGCGTCCCACTCGCCGTAGGGCGCCCGGCACCAGCGCGGCGGCGCGTCGAGCACCCGCTCGATGACGTCGCTGGTCCTGCCCAGCTCGTCCCTGACCTTGCCGGGCGAGAGCTCGGTCAGCAGCGGGTGCGTGTAACTGTGGTTGGCGACCACGTGACCACCCGCGGCGATGTCGTGCAGCAGCCGGGGGAAGGCCGCGGCGTTCTCGCCGACGACGAAGAACGTCGCCTGCACCCGGTAGGTGCGCAGTACCGCGAGCACCTTCGGAGTGAAGTCCGGGTCGGGGCCGTCGTCGAAGGTCAGGGCGACGGCGCGGGCCTTGCCGGGCAGCGTCAGCTCCGCGTGGGTGCGCACCTGCGGGTGGAAGGCCGGGGCGCCCAGCGCGGAGTCACCGGCGATCGGGCGCAGCCGGTAGACCTGCCGCCGGGCCGCCCCGACGGGCACGGGACCGGGGCGCGGGGCGCTCGACGGGCGGCGCGGCCGTGCCGATGCGGCCTTGGCCGGCCGCCTGCGGGGCGTGGCCTTCGGGGTGGCCGACGCGGTGCCGGAGGCGGCCTTGTGTGCGCCCGAAGCGGGGTGGTCCGAGGAGCCGGTCAGCATGACGGCCGAGCCGGTCGCGGCCGCAGCCCCCACTCCGAGAGCGCTGACCAGGAACCATCGGCGCGTATTCATATGATTATCTGATCCCATTTCTCCTCAATGTCATGGAACGCTCCTGATGTCACGCGGAGGGGCCATGGCGCACCGAGTTCTTCATACGATCGGATCAGCTGCCTGGCTGAGGAGGCGTGGGTGAGCGCGCCGCGAGAGCCCTGGAGGAGAGGCGCGCGGGCAGGCCCCACGCGGGACCGGGTTGGCCGTATCCGTCTCGACCCGTCCGGCGGCGGGTCCTAGGATCTCGGGTACGGCATCGCGTGTCGGTCACCGGCCGGGTGAGGCATGGAGGTGCCCGTGAGATTGCCTTACGGAGGCATTCCACAGTGCCAGTCGAGTTGAACCACACCATCGTTCACGCCCGGGACAACCGGGAGTCCGCGGAATTCCTCGCGTCGATCCTGGGCCTGGAGGTCGGCCCCGAGTGGGGCCCGTTCGTCCCCGTCGCCACCGCCAACGGCGTCACCCTTGACTTCGCCAGCATCCCGCCGGACGCCATCACCCTGCAGCACTACGCGTTCCTCGTCTCCGACGACGAGTTCGACGCGGCCTTCAAGCGGCTCCGGGAGCGCGGCATCACGTACTACGCCGATCCGCGCCGCAAGCAGCCGGGGGAGATCAACCACCACCACGGCGGGCGCGGCCTGTACTTCATGGACCCCGCCGGCCACGGCATGGAGATCATCACCAGGCCCTACGGCAGCCACCCCGCACCTGACCGCCGACCGTAGCCCCACCGGTGCGCGGGGCGGGCCGCATCGCATGCAGCCCGCCACCGCCCCGCGAGGGCCGCGCACCACGATCGGACCGCCCCGCCGTCCGGCACGACGGGGCGGTCGTCGTCCGGCGGGTGTGACGACGGTATGAACACTTCCACGGCCCGGGAATAGCGGAGCACCGCCCGGACCTTGCAGGTGCTGGCGCCGGGTCGCGGACCGGTGCACCGCCGTCAGGGTGCGGAGAAGGAGAGAGCGCATGGGCAAGGCGTATGTGTACACCGAGTTCGGGGGCCCGGAGGTGGAGGCCTTCATCGACCGGCCGGCACCGGAGCCCGGGCCCGGGCAACTGCTCATCGCGGTGCGCGCGGCCGGCGTCAACCCCGTCGACTGGAAGCTGCGCAACGGCTACGCCCGGCCCGGCGCGCCGCCGGCCGAGCTGCCCGTCGTGTTCGGCAGCGAGGCCGCCGGGATCGTCGAGCGGGTCGGGCCCGGGGTCGAGGGCTTCGCCGTCGGCGACGCGGTGTTCGGCAGCACCGACGCCGGCGGGTACGCGGAGCAGACCCTCCTCCCGGTGGGCATCGCCGCGCACAAGCCGGAGGCACTCTCCTTCGTCGACGCCGCGACGCTGCCGGTGGCCGCCGCCACCGCCTACGACGGCGTGCGCCAGCTGGGCCTGCCCGCCGGCGCCACCCTCCTCGTCACCGGCGCCGGAGGCGGCGTGGGCGTCGCGGCCGTGCAGATCGCCCGCGCGGAGGGCGTGCGGGTCGTCGGGGTCGCGGGTGACGGCAAGAAGGACTTCGTGACCTCGCTCGGCGCCGTGCACGTGCCCTCCGGACCCGGCCTCGCCGACCGGCTGCGGGCCGTCGCCCCCGACGGCGTCGACGCCGTCTTCGACCTGGTCGGCGGCGAGGTGCTGGAGGAGGCGGCAAGCCTGCTCGACGACCGTACGAAACTGATCAGCGCGGGGGACCGGGAGGGAGTGGGCCGGCTCGGCGGCTCCCCGGTGGCGCGCGCCCGCACCTCCGCCGTGCTGGACGCGGTGGCCGGGCTCGCGGTCGAGGGCGCGCTGCGCACCCATGTCACGGCCACCTTCCCGCTGGAGCGGGCCGGCGAGGCGCTGCGCACCGTGGAGGAGGGGCACGCCCGCGGCAAGGTCGTCATCGAGGTGGGCGCGTGACCGCCGAGCCCGCCCCGCACCCGGCCGACCGCATCCCGCGCCCCGCCGGACACCCCCCGCACCCGCTGGACAACCCGGCCCGCGGCGCGCTGACCGGCGCGCACGCCCACCTCGCCGAGCGCAGAGGGCGGGTGCTGCGCTACCGGGTGGACGTGTCGCCCTGGCTCGCCCTGCCGGACGACCTGGGCCCCGGCGACTGGGCCGACCTCGCCGCGCTCGCGGGACCGGGCAGCGAGGTGCCGCTGCTCGGGGTGCGGGCGGAACCGCCGCCCGGCTGGCGGGTGACCAGCCGGGTGCCCGGTGTCCAGTTCGTGGGCGACGCCGTCGACGCGGCCCATGACGCGGAGGCGGTACGGCTGACGGCCGCCGACGTACCGGAGATGCTGGACCTGGTGGCGCGCGCCGAGCCGGGCCCGTTCCTGCCGCGCACCATCGAGCTCGGCACCTACCTGGGCATCCGCAGGCAGGGACGGCTGATCGCCATGGCGGGGGAGCGGCTGCGCCCGCCCGGCTGGACGGAGGTCAGTGCGGTCTGCACCGACCGGGAGTACCGCGGCCAGGGCCTGGCGACCCGGCTGATCCGGGCGGTGGCCGCGGGCATCGGGGCGCGGGGCGAGACCCCGTTCCTGCACACGGCCGCCCACAACACCACGGCCATCCGGCTCTACGAGTCCCTCGGCTTCCGGCGGCGCCGCACCACCATGTTCCTCAACGCCCTGGCCCCCGAGGCGGTACCCGGCCTGCGCACCGCGGAAGCGGTCTGAGCGGCCCGCATCCCGCCTGCCTGCCGGCATCCCGTTCCCATCGCCCGCGGCGGGGGCGGGATGCCGGCCGGTCCGGCGGCGGGCGATGGAATGCGGCGGCGACCGACCGGGCTCACCGCTCCCCGGCGGCCCCGCTCTCCTGGGTCTTAGGGTGTGGCCCCTGGGCGTTGTACCGCTCCAGGTAGGCCGCGAAGCGGACGAGGTCGGCATCCGGCCAGCCGGCCAGCCGTGCGTCGAAGGCGGCCCGGCGGCTCTCGGTGACCTCGGTGAGGACGGCCCTGCCGGCCTCGGTGAGGCCGAGCACCTGGCCGCGGTGGTCGCTCGGGTCCACCTCGCGCCGGACCAGGCCGGCCCGCTCCAGCGCGGCCACCTGCCTGCTGACGGTCGACTTGTCCAGGGCGTAGTGGGCGGCCAGGTCGGTGGCCCGGCAGCCGCCCCGCTCCTCCAGGTGACTCAGCAGGGTGTACGCGACGAAGGAGAGCTGCGGATGCATCCGCCCCGCCGTGGCCCTGGCCCGCCGGGCGAAGGCCGTCAGCTCCCGGTGGATGGTCTCGACGGCGGCCTCCGCCTCGGCCCGCTCCCCTGACGTCATGACCGCTCCCTCCACCGGCGCCCCGGTGCATCCCGCACCCACTCTAGTTGCATAGTACAACTTCTTCCCGGGTTGGTCACCCCTGCCGCGGAGCGGCCGCACCACGGGGCCGGCTGCGGCGACCGGCCGTCACGACGTGGCATCCCGGCGTGGCGACACGGCCGCCCCGGTGCGGGAGGGTCCCAAGGTGTGCGACGGCCGCCCGGGTGCGACAGGCGGGTCCCCGGACCCGCGTCGCACGGATGGCCTCTGGACCCGCGGCGCACGAAAGGGCCCCGGCCCTCAGCGGTCCGCCGGTTCGCCCACCACCTCGGCCATCCATCCGTAGGGCAGTTCGTCGCCGTCGACCGTGATCCTCTCGACGGTCCTGGTGCGCGGGTCGATCTCCACCTGCACGCCGGGTCCGACGTACCGCGGGAAGCCGGACACCCCCAGGTCGCCGGTCGCCTCCACGACCACGGTCCGCAGGCTGTTGCCGTGGTCCGGATGGCCCTCGGCGTCGGCGAGCCGGGGTTTGAGGGCCACGGTGTGGCGGCGTGGCGTGGCGGTCATGATCCCGAGGGTATGTCCCGGTACGACCCGCCGCCCACCGCACCGGTCAGGGGGCTCCCTTCGCCAGTGTCGCGGCCGTCGGGTCCCAGTCCGCGGGCAGTGGGGCGGGTGGCACGATCCGGCCCGCCGGGGTGGTGAACTCCCCCCGGGCCGCCGACTCGTCCACCGCCGTCATGGTCTGCAGCACGTGCAGGGCAAGCGTCCCGGACGCCCGGTGCTGCCCGGTGCCGCGGATCGCCCGCGCCATGTCGAGCACCCCGAGCCCCCGCCCGTCGGTCCGCCCGGTCACCGGCAGCTCGGTCCAGTCGCCCGCGCCGTTCGGACGCACCCGCAGCGGGCCGCCGAACGTGTTGGGGTCCGGCACGGAGAGCGTGCCCTCGGTGCCGGTGATCTCGAACTGGATGCGGCGCACGGCCGAGTCGAAGCTGAACGTCGAGTTGGAGGTCGCCCCCGAGGCGAACTCCAGCAGCGCGCAGACGTGCGTGGGCACCGTCACCGGGAAGGTCTGCCCCGCCTTCGGCCCCGAGCCGACCGTGCGCTCCAGGCGGGCCCTGGTCGCGGTCGCCCCCACCCTGGTCACCCCGCCGAACAGCGCGACCAGCGCCGTCAGGTAGTACGGGCCGAGGTCGAAGAGCGGTCCGGCACCCTGCTGGTACAGGAAGGCGGGGTCCGGGTGCCAGGACTCCGGGCCGAGGCTCTGGACCACCGTGGACGCGGCGACGGGGGTGCCTATGTGGCCCGCCTGCACCGCGCGGAGGGCGGACTGCAGGCCAGCGCCGAGGAACGTGTCCGGGGCGTTGCCGACCAGCAGGCCGCGCTCGGACGCCTCGGCGAGCAGCTTCTCCGCCTCATTCGGGGTGAGCGTGATCGGCTTCTCCCCGTACACGTGCTTGCCCGCCCTGAGCGCCGCCGTCGCCACCTGGCCGTGTGCGGCCGGGACCGTCAGGTTGACGACCAGTTCGACCTCGGGCACCGCGAGCGCCGTGGCCAGGTCGCCCGAGACGGGCACGTCATAGGCGCGGGCCGCCGCCAGGGCCCGCGACGGGTCCAGGTCCGCGACGGCCAGCAGCCGCACGTCGGGGAAGCCGCTCAGGGTGCTCAGGTACTGCTTGCTGATGACGCCCGCGCCGACGATGGCGACACCGACGGGTCCCGTGCTCATACGGCCTCCAGGGCGGATACATAGGTCTGGCTGGCGGCCAGTTCGGCGAACAGGTCGCCCGCGCAGGAGTCGAACTCGACGATGCGCCAGGCGTCCGGCGCGGCCGCGAGGATCTCGGGCACCGGCAGGACGCCGGCGCCCACCGCCACGTTCGGATCCCCCTTGGTGCCCGGGCCGTCCTTGACGTGCAGGGCCCGTACCCGCTCACCGAGCCGCCGCAGCAGGGCCGGCACGTCCGCGCCGCCCACCGCGGCCCAGTAGGTGTCGATCTCCAGGAAGACGGCGGGGTCCAGCAGGCCGGCCAGCACTTCGATGGCGTGCTGCTCGCCGAACTTGGGTTCGATCTCCCACCAGTGGTTGTGGTAACCGAGGCGGATGCCACGCTCGGCGGCCCGGGCGGACAGCCGGTTGAGCAGGGCGGCGGCGCGTGCCAGGCCGTCGCGGTCGGTGAAGTCCTCGCGGGGGATGCCCGCGGGGACGATGGCGTCGGTGGCGCCGAGCAGGGCGACGGCGTCCAGGATGCGGTCGGGGTCGTGTCCCGGGTCGACCAGCGGGCGGACGTGCACGCCGGAGACGGCGAGTCCGAGGTCGTCCAGCCGGCTGCGCAGTCCTCGCGGGTCGGTGAGTACGTCGAACGGCTCCACCGCGCCGAAGCCCATTCCGGCGAGGCGGGCCAGCGTGCCGTCGTGGTCGGCGGCGAGCTCGGTCCGCACGGAGTAGAGCTGAACGCTGAGCGGTCGCATGAACCCCCTCCTGTCTGTCCTGGGGGACGGTAATGCGCGACCTCTGCTCTGCCAATGACCCGATTCCAGCCATGCCGGGCGTTTCCGGGCACACGGGGGGCGCCCGAGCGCGCGTGACCGCGCCCCGGCGCACACGGCCGTCGTCCGCCCGAGCGGGTGCGGGCGGACGACAGCGGGTGGACGGGCGGCGGTCCCGGCGGTTCAGGCCCGCCTCTGCGTGCGGCGGCGACGCATGTACCAGGCCCCGCCGCCGACCGCGGCGGCCACCAGGGTGCTGCCCACGGCGAGCGTGAGCGTGCTGTAGTCCGTGGACCCGCCGCCCACACCGCCCTGCACGCCGAGCGGCGGCGAGGCCGTGGCGGTGACAGTGGGCACGACCGTGGTCGGCGGCGCCGTGGTGGGCGGCCGGGTGGTGGGCGGGGGAGAGATGGTGGCCGGGGACGTGGTGGCACCGGCGGCGACGTGTACCGTGCCGGTGCCCGCGGTGGTGCCGTCGCTGCACATCACGATCACCGTGTGCGACCCGGACGCGACGTTCGACCAGGACGCGCTCTGGCTGGTCCCGGTGCTCAGGGTGGCCTGCCTGCCCTGGGCGAAGATGGCCTGGCCGCTGGAGAGCAGCGAGGCGTTCCCGCCGCGCGGGCAGGCCGAGGTGGCGACCCGCACGGTGGAGCCCGTGGCGGAGACGTTGACCCCCACCGCGGACGCCGTCTCCGCGGCCAGGGTGAGCGGCAGGGCGAGAGCGGCCGCGGCCAGGCCGGATCGGACGACTATCTGAGTAGTACGCATAGGATTGCCCTCCGGCTGCACGGTCGGCGGTAGCCCATGCGCCGCCGAGGTCGGGAGAACCGTGCGCCTACGTCGAGCCAACGCGCCCCGCGCGCGACGCGCATGCGGACCGCCACCGTGGGGGTGACGGTGGCCTCGGACGGCGTACCACCGGTTGCGCGAAGCGCCCGGGTAGGGGCGCGAGCGACCACAATGTGCCTGCGGCGGGCCACCGGCCCAGCCTCTCGCGGTCTCTTCGCCCGGGGGGCTTCCCTCCCCGTGCCCTTGCGGCGGTGGGGGACGGCCGGCAGGGGCTGGGCGCAGTTCCCTGGAGCCCCTCCCCGGGGCGCGCCCTTGCCAGCGGTGGCCGGCTTCCGGGCGCGCCGCCTCCGGCCGGTGGCCGGGGGAGAGAGGGGAGAGAGCGGAAGGGTGGCGCTCCTTCGGAACGCCCGCTCAGACCTTGCGGTAGTCGTACGCCTCCGTGGCCGCCGCGGCGACCGCGTCCAGGGGCGCGCCCGCGGACGCGGTCACGACGGCCGCGACCGCGCCCTCCACGAAGGGCGCGTCCACCAGCCGGGTGTTCTCCGGCAGTTCCTCGCCCTCCGCCAGCAGCGCCTTCACGGTGAGGACCGCGCTGCCCAGGTCCGCCAGTACGGCCACGCCCGCGCCCTGGTCGACCCGGGCCGCCGCGGCCACGATCAGCTCCGCGCTGGTGCCCATGCCGCCGCCCTCCGTGCCGCCCGCGGGGGCCACCGGCGCCGTGGCGCCGCCGCCGGCGAGGCCCGCCGCCATCTCGGCGACGGCCGAGGCCACCGCGTCGCTGTGCGACACCAGCACGATGCCCACCTGCCCGGCGCCGTCGCCCGCGGGCCGCCGTCTGCCGCCCGGCCGACGCTCGTCCGTCGCGTCGTTCGCCTCACTCACCGGAGGTGTCCTCCTCGCCCGACGTCCGGGCCGTCTCGGCGAGCGCGGCCACCAGCAGCGCGGAGGACGTCGCCCCGGGGTCCTGGTGCCCGATGCTGCGCTCGCCCACATAGCTGGCCCGGCCCTTGCGGGCCAGCATGGGCGTCGTCGCCAGCGCGCCCTGCTCGGCGGCCTCCCGGGCCGCCGCGAACGAGGTGTGCAGCGCCCCGGCGGCCGGCACCAGCGCGTCCAGCATGGTCTTGTCGCCCGGCGTGGCGCCGCCCAGACCCGCCACCGCGTCCACACCGGCGCCCAGCGCCTCGGCGAGCTGGTCGCGGTCGACCGTGGGCGCGTCGCCGAGCGCCTTGCCGGTGCGCCGCAGCAGAGTGCCGTACAGCGGCCCCGAGGCGCCGCCCACCGTGGAGACCAGTCGCCGCCCGGCCAGCGCGAGCACACCGCCGGGCGTCGGAGGATGCTGTTCCTCCAGCGTCGCTATGACCGCGGTGAAACCACGGAGCAGGTTGCTGCCGTGGTCCGCGTCGCCGATGGGGGAGTCGAGGGCGGTGAGCCGGTCGGCGTCGCGCTCCACCCACGAGGCGGCCAGCGTCATCCAGCGGCGGAAGAATTCTGCGTCGAGCACGGGATCTCCTTGCGAGGTCGGTTCGGGCGGGGTGGCACACCGGACGGTGGCGTGGCCGGCGCGGCGGCCCTCACATGCCCCAGCGCAGCCCCGGCGTGCTCACCGGCGCGTCCCACAGCCGCAGCAGTTCCTCGTCCACCTGGCACAGGGTCACCGAGGCGCCGGCCATGTCCAGCGACGTCACATAGTTGCCGACGAGGGTGCGGGCCACCGCCACCCGCCGCTCCGACAGCACCCGCTGCACCTCTGCGTTGAACCCGTACAGCTCCAGCAGCGGAGTGGCGCCCATGCCGTTGACCAGCACCAGCACCGGGTTGCTCGGCTGCAGGTCCTCCAGGATCGCGTCGACGGAGAAGTCCGCGATCTCGCCGGAGGTCATCATGGCGCGCCGCTCACGCCCCGGCTCGCCGTGGATGCCGATGCCCAGCTCCAGCTCACCCGCGGGCAGGTCGAAGGTCGGGCTGCCCTTCGCCGGGGTGGTGACGGCGCTCAGGGCGACGCCGAAGCTGCGGGAGTTCTCGTTGACCTGACGGGCGATCGACTGCACCCGCTCCAGAGGCTGGCCCTCCTCGGCCGCCGCCCCCGCCAGCTTCTCCACGAACAGCGTCCCGCCGGTGCCGCGCCGCCCCGCGGTGTAGAGGCTGTCCGTGACCGCCACGTCGTCGTTGACGAGCACCTTCGCGATCTGGATGCCCTCGTCCTCGGCCAGCTCCGCGGCCATGTCGAAGTTGAGCACGTCGCCCGTGTAGTTCTTCACGATGAACAGCACGCCCGCGCCGCTGTCCACCGCGGCCGCGGCCCGCACCATCTGGTCCGGCACAGGGGAGGTGAACACCTCGCCGGGGCAGGCCGCCGACAGCATGCCCGGGCCCACGAACCCGGCGTGCATCGGCTCGTGCCCCGAGCCGCCGCCGGACACCAGGCCCACCCGGCCCTCGACCGGTGCGTCCCGCCGGACCACCACGCGGTTGTCCACGTCGACCGCCAGCTCGGGGTGGGCGGCCGCAAGGCCCCGCAGGCCGTCGGCGACCACCGTCTCCGCCACATTGATCAGCATCTTCATCGGTACCTCCAAGGTGCACCCGGTCGGGCGGAGCGCGGCACACCGGCGGTGTTCGCCGGCGGCGCCGGGCCGACGGCCCGGTCGTTCAAGAGCAATATCATCAGTATCAAGAATTCGCTGTCACGCGTCACGGCCGCACCCGCCTCATCCTCGGCGGTGTCTGACGGGGCCTCACCCGCCGTCCGGCACCGTGAACTCCGACCAGACGCACTTGCCCTCGCCCCGCGGCTCCACCCCCCATCCGTCCGCCAGCTGGTCCACCAGCAGCAGTCCCCGTCCCGACACGCCCGACTCGCCCGCCTCCCGGCGGCGGGGCAGCGCGCTGGAGGAGTCCTCCACCTCCACCCGCAGCCGCCGCTCGTCGCCGTCCTGCATCCGCACGGTCACCGTGGCCGAGCTCTCGGTGTGCACGAGCACGTTCGTGATCAGCTCGTCCGCGACCAGTTCCACCTCGTCGCCGCGCTCGTCGATGCCCATGCTGCGCCCGGCGTCCCGGATCATCTGGCGGGCCGCGATCAGCGCGTCGGGGTCGTCCCTGACCACCTCGCGGCGCAGCCGCGCCGCGAGGTGGTCACTGCCCGGCGCGTGCCGGCGCAGCAGGAGCAGCGCGATGTCGTCCTCGCCCTCCCGCTCGTCGGCGACGGACGTCAGCCGGTCCGCCAGCCGGTCCAGCTCCCGCGGGCCGGCGGCGACCTGATCGGCGAGGACGGACAGGGCGTCCTCCACGTCGGCGCCCGGCCGCTCCACCAGGCCGTCGGTGAAGAGCAGCAGCGTCTGGCCGGGCGCCAGCTCCAGCATCGTCACCTCGTACTCGGGCCTGCCGAACTCCTCGGAGTGGCCGAGCGGAAGTCCGCCCGCCACGTCGACCGGCCGGCAGGTGCCGTCCTCCTCGCGCAGCAGCGGCGCCAGGTGCCCGGCCCGCACCAGCTGGATCAGCCCGGTCGTCAGGTCCGCCTCCGCGTAGACGCAGGTCGCGAAGCGGTCGGTGTCCAGTTCGTGGAGGAAGACGGAGGCGCGCGCCATCACCGTGGCCGGTGTGTGCCCCTCGGCGGCGTAGGCGCGCAGCACGATGCGGAGCTGGCCCATCACGGCGGCCGCCTGGGTGTCATGGCCCTGCACGTCCCCGATGACGGCACCGTAGCGGCCCTGCGGCAGCGGGATCAGGTCGTACCAGTCGCCGCCGATCTCCCGCGCGAGCGAGGCCGAGCGGTAGCGGACGACGACGTCCGCGCCGGGCACCGCGGGGATGCTGTGCGGCAGCATCGCCTCCTGGAGGCTCTGGGCGAGGTCCTTGGCCTGGTCGAAGAACATCGCACGCTGCAGGCCCTGGGCGATGTTGCCGGCCAGCGCGATGAGCAGGTTCCGCTCCTCGTGGGAGAACGCGTACTTGTCGTGGTAGTGCAGCCCGAAGACGCCGATGGGGCGCCCCTGGGCGACCAGGGGGAGGTAGGCGGCGGCGGTCAGGCCGTGGACGCTGAAGCTCTCCCACAGCTCCGGGTAGGCCCGCTTGAACTCCTCCGGCGACTCGATGAAGACCGGGCCGAGCGTGCGCACCGCGTCATCGGTGGGGTACGGCTCGTCCAGCCGGGTCACCTCGGTGTCGGGCATCAGCCGGCTGGCCGGCTGGGCCGCGACGATGCGCACCCGCCCGCCGTCGAGCAGCCCCAGCACCATGCTGGCCGAGCCCAGCCGCTCGACGTCGTAGGCCTCCTCGAGGACCTGGATCACGTCGCGTACCGTGCGGGCGCGGGCCAGCGCCGCGGTGGCGTCCTGCACGATGCCGCCCAGCGGCTGCTCGCCGTGCCGGCGGGGCCTCGCCTCCGGGCGGCCCGGCTCGCCGAGTTCGTCCGTGGCGTCCCGGACGATGCCGTGCACCCACCGGGCGCGGCCCTGCGCGTCCCTGTGGATGAAACCGTGCGTGTGCGCCCAGCGCGGTCCCTGGGCGGGCCGGCGCACCCGGAAGTAGGTGCCGTAGGTCTCGGCGCCGCTGCGGAACGCCGTGCTGACCGTCTCCCGGACGCGGCGCGCGTCGGCGGGCGGGAGACGGTCGGCGAGGGTGGACGGGTGCCCGTCGTACTCCTCCTCGCCGAGGCCGAAGACGGCGAGGCCCGTGGCGTCCATGTCCAGCCGGCGCCGGTCCAGGTCCCAGTGAAAGCTGCCGAGGCGGTTCAGCGCCAGGATCGGGACCTGACGCCGGGGCTCGGGCTTCTGTGGAGAGGAGCGTGCTGACCAATCGGCCATGTGTCCATTCTGCTCTGCCCCGGCCGTTATGCACAGAAATTCCGGGAAGTCGGGGATGCGGCGCCGAGACGGCTCCGACCAGCGCGGATATCGGACGGCCGCCATTCAGGGGCGGCCGTCGTGCCGGTCGGCGGTGCGGAGACGGTGAGGCCGCCCTCCTCGGCCGGTGGCGATCCGGCGGTCTCCTCATGGCTGTCTTCCACTGCCGGAAAGGCGTGGGAGGCACCCACTGCCGGAAAGGCGTGGGAGGCACCCCGCTGTTCCCGCGCCCGTGGGGGCGCTGAGGCGCCCGTCGGCGGCGGCCCGCTGGAGCACGGCGGCCGGCGGGCGATGCGCCGGGGCCGCGGCGGTCAGCAGGCGAGGTTCACATGGATCGCCTTGCCGCCGCCCTCCAGCAGGCTGATGGTGACCTTCTTGGCCAGGCGGCACACCATCGGCCACCCATAGCCGCCGGGCAGCCAGTGCCCGGTGGGCGGGGCGGTGGTCGGCAACGCACTGCTGCGGTCCTGCACACTGACGGTGATCCGCCCCGGCCGGGCCGTCACGTCGCAGCGCACCAGCCCCCCGCCGTGCCGGATCGCGTTGGTGACCAGTTCGGAGACCACCAGGAGGCAGTCGTCCACCAAGCGGGTGTCGAACCCCCTCAGCCGTCGCCTGGCCAGGTCGCGTGCCTGGGCGATGGTGGCCGGGCGCAGGCCCCGCTCGCCGGGCGGCCCGGGCCCCTCGCCTGCCCGCATCTCTGCTTCCATCACATCCGTTCACCCCGTCAGGGAATTCGCTTCAGTGCTGCGCCTGCCCGAAATGCCGCGGCGCACGCCGGAATGTTCCCCGGCTCCCCGGGTAGCCGGCGGGCCGGCTCCGCTCCGGCCCCCGCGGGGACCGGCTCCGTACCCGCCGGCCGGGCGCCGTCTCCCCGCGCTGTCAGCGCAGCCACCGGTCCTGGTCCGCGGGCCGGTAGACGGTCACGGCGCGCGGCAGCTTGTCGAGCACGAGATGGGTGTCCGAGGCGCGGGTGACCTCGCCGTCGTAGGCGAACCGCGGGTCGCCCTCCAGTACCTCCAGGCGGACCCGGCGCACCTGCGCGGTGGTCAGCACCCGCGTGCTGTGCAGGGTGCCGGTGAGCACCGCGAGCAGCAGCCTGGTCCTGGCGAACGGGGTGCCGCCGTCGACCGCGCGGATGTCGAGCAGGCCGTCGTCGAGCTGGGTGCGGTAGGTGGGGGCGAAGCCGGCCGGGTGGTATATGCCGTTGCCGACGAAGAGCAGCCACAGCCGGCGCGGCCGGCCGCCCACGGCGACGCGCACCGGGCTCCCGGTGGCCAGCACCGTGGCGAGGCCGGCCACCACCGCGGGCCATTTGCCGATGCGCTCCTCCAGGCGCTCCCTGGCCTGCACCAGCTCTGAATAGACGCCCAGGCTGAAGGTGTTGACGAAGAGCTGGTCCGTGCCGCCCGGTGCCGCGGCACGGCCGACATCCGCGACCACCGCGTCCCCGTCGCGGACGGCCCGCGCCACGTCCGCGAGGGACTGGTTGCCCAGGTCGAGCGCGAAGTGGTTGAAGGTGCCACCGGGGAAGACCGCGAGCGGCACACCGTGGCGCACACAGGCCCCGGCGGCGGCGTTCACGGTGCCGTCGCCGCCGCAGACGCCGAGGGCGCCGCCGCCCCCGGCGGCGCGGGCCGCCGCGGCGTCCAGCACCGCGGCGAGGTCGTCACCCTGGTCGAGGACGGTGATCTCGGCGGCCGGCAGCAGGGCGCGGAGCTGGTCGGCGATGCCGCCGGGCTCCTGGCCGAAGGAGATGCCCGAGGAGGGGTTGACCACCAGGCGCAGCCCCTCGCCGTCCTTGAGCGCGGGGGCCGGACTGCGGGGCGGTGCGGCCGCGGCGGCCGCCTCGGGCTTGACCGGCCACCAGCGGCAGGTGAGCACCGCCGCGCCCGCCCCTATGGCGACGCCGGCCGCCACCTCGCCCCTGCGGTGCCCGCCGGCCCGGATCCGCGCGGCGGCCAGGGCACCGGTCAACGGGCCCACGAACAGCCCGAACCGGGGCGCCTCCAGCAGGGCGCCGAGGGTCAGCGCGGCCGCACAGGCCGCCTGCCCGGTGGCGCCGCGCAGCGGCCTGCGGGAGCCGGCGGGGGCCAGCGCGCGGGTGGCCACGGCGGCGATGCCCAGGGAGCTCACCGCGCGGAGCGCGGCCCTGCGGGCCGTACGCCCCGGCAGCCGGGGTGTCCACTGCATGCGCCCGCCCCCCTGTGCCTTAGCCGTCGCCCGGTGCACTGCCTGCACGGTGCGTGCGCCGCCCGTGGCACACGGCGCCGCCCCACCTTAGCGGGGCGTGGACATGCGGTGGGGCCGGCGACCCCACCGCATGCGGTGTGCGTGCGTGCCCGGCCGGCGCGGTGCCGGCCGGGGACCGCCGGAGGCGTGCTCGCCCCTACGGCAGCCGGTTGATGGTGAAGGTGGACGTGGTGTTCTTCACGTCCTGGGCGTTGTCGGACAGTGTGAGGTTGTGGAACGTGACCTCGCCGACCGCCGGGCCCTGCCCCGGCTCGGGCATCTCGTTGGCCCAGAGCCCGAAGCCCGACTTGGCGTCGTAGGCGTCGCCGCTCTTGTGGGCGCCGGTGATGGTGATGTCGGTCAGGACGGTGTCCTTGATGGGGTACTGCGGCTGGCCTCCCACGTAGTTGGTCTGGAACATGATGCCGCTGTACGTCGGGTCGATGATGTCGGTGTTGTTGATCCTGATGCCCTGGAACACCTTCGACGCCGAGAAGAGCCAGATCCCCGGGAAGGTCTGTGCCCCCCAGAAGTGGCCTCCCGCGCGCACGACGGAGATGTTCTCCAGGGTGGTGGGACTGGTGCCGAAGCCGTTCATCGGATACCCGAAGTCGAGCGAGCTGACGGTGACCCCCGAGTACACCAGGGTGTCCGCGATGTGGATGTTGCGGAAGGTGTTGTCGTAGCCGCCGTACACGGCGACACCGGCGGCGCGCCAGGTCAGGACGGCCGTCAGGTTCTCGTAGACGTTGTTCTTCTCGTCTGCGCCGCCGGCGTCGATGGCAGAGAAGAGGGCGAAGCTGTCGTCGCCGGTGGCACGCGCCTCGTTGTTGACGACGTGGTTGTCGGTGCTGCCGTTGGTCATGTTGACGCCGTCGGCGAAGGTGTCGTGGATCCGGGAGTTCCTGATGGTGACCCGGTCGGTGTTGGCGCCCCAGTAGAGGCACACCGTGTGCTCGTCCCAGATGTTGTCGATGGTCATGTCGGTGACGTTGGAGAAGTCGAAGACCTTGCCGGGCCCGTCGATCCGTGAGGTGTAGTTCCCGAAGTAGGAGAAGTTCGCGAAGGTGGAGCCGTTCGCGGAGCTCTCCGCGCGGAAGCCGACGTCCGTGTTCTCCTGTGACGACGGGGCGTGGAAGCGGGTGTACCAGGGCCCGGCGCCGACCACCTTCACGGCCTTGCCGTACACCTGGAACTTGCCCGACGTCTCGTAGTCGCCCGGCGGCAGGTACACCCCGGTGAGGGTGCCCGTGGTGTCCATGCGGACCTTGTCCAGGGCGTTCTGCACGTCCTGCTGGGTGAAGCCGGCCGGCTGGGCGTAGTGGGCCGGGTCCGGGTTGGCGATCGGCGAGACCTGCTCCAGGCTGATGAAGTCGATCGCGTACCTGGAGGTGTTGGCGGCGTCCTTCTGCAGCCGGATGGTGCTGCCGGCCGGCACGCTCTCGCCGAGCATCAGGTTGGCCTCGTCGTAGATGTGCCGCGGCGAGCCCGCGCCGGGTGAGTTGCCGGGTCCTGTCTCGGCGCCGTACAGCCACGCGTACTTCGAGGTCAGGTCGATCGCCTTGCGGAAGGCGCCGTTGACGTAGACGTTCAGCGTGGCGCTGGTGCCGCCGCCGCCCGCGGAGTCCGGGATGGAGAAGCGGGTGACGAGCGTGTTGGTGCTGGCCTTCGTGGTGAACTCGACATAGCTGCCGGTGCTCTCCAGGGTGACGGCCCGGCGGCCCGACGCCTCACCGGCGAGGTCGCCCACGGCGCGGCCCGGTCCGACGGTCCTGGCACCGCCGCCCACCACCCCGTCCTCCGCCTCGTAGGTGTCGTAGGGCATGTCGGCGCCCCGTCCCACGAACAGCGGCTGCGAGGTGGTGTTGTTGGCGCGCTTGACGGGCACCTCGTTGGCGTCGTCGGCGATCACGGTCTTCACCGTGTACTTGCCGTTCGCCGCGGTCCAGGTGCCGAGCCGCACCGGTGCCGTGGTGGCGCCCGGCGCGACGCTGCCGGTGTAGGAGCCGGTGAGCGTCTGCACCGTGGAGCCGTTCGCGCCGAGCACCGAGAGTGTGATGGCGTGCGAGCCGCCCGCGGAGGCCACCGTGCCCTGGTTCCTGAGGGCGACGGTGAAGGTCACCGTGTCCCCGCCGGACGCGGCGGACGGCGACCAGCTCACCGGGGCGGCGAGCAGGTCGGAGCTGGAGACGGGTGTGACCACCAGCGGCGTCGGACTGGTGTAGGTGTTGTTGCCGTCGTTCTGCTCGATGACCTTGTTGTCCGGATCGACGGCCGCGCCCACCTGGTACGAGCCCGCGTCGTGCGCCCCGGTGTCCGCCGTCACGGTCGCCGTGGCACCGGCCGCGATGGCGCCGACCTGGGCCGTGCCCACCTTGGTGGAGCCGAGCTGGAAGGTGACGTCGGCCGGGTCCGAGGCCGCGGTGCCGGTGTTGGCGACGGTCGCCGTCAGGCTGACCCGGTCCGACTCGACCGGCGCCGACGGGGCAGCCGTCACCTTGGTGACCTGCAGGTCCGGGTTGGGCGCCGGCACGCCGAGCACCTGGAGCTCGGCGACCTGGCCGGCCGGCGCTCCGGTGTTGGCGGTGAACCTGAGCTGGAGGTCCGCGACGCGGGCCGAGACCGGGATGGTCACGGTGTTCCCGGTGGCCGGGTCGAAGGCGTAGCCGCGGCTCGCGACCAGGCTGCTGAAACCGCTGGCCTTCTGCTCGCGCCCCAGCACCTCGAAGGTCTGGGTGCGCTTGCTCCAGACCGGGTCCGGATTGAGCTTGACCACCACCTGGTGGACGTCGGCGTTGGCGCCGAGTTTCACGGTGAGGGTGTTCGGGTAGCTGCCTCCGCCGCCCTCCCAGTAGGTGCCCACATTGCCGTCGTTGGCGTTCTCGGCGACGTAGGTGAACACCGTCGACGAGGCGCTGATCGGCTTGTGGGCGGCGAGGTCGGCGTCCTGTGCGGCGCGCCCCGTACGGGTGACGGTGTTGCTGCCGATCGACCTGTTGCCCGCGGCGTCCCTGGCCCGCACCTGGTACGTGGTGCTGGTGCCGGCGGGCCGGGTGTCCGTGTAGGAGGTGGTGCCGCCGCCCACGCTGCCCAGCAGGGTGCCGTCGTCGGCGTACACGTCGTACCCGGTGACCTTGGTGTCGTCCTGGGATCCGCCCCAGGTCAGGTGGATCGTGCCGGCCCAGCGCTCGGTGAGGGCCAGGTGTTCGGGGGCCGTCGGCGCCCGGCTGTCGCCCCGGACCGCCTTGCGGGTCACCGTCGTGCTGTCGGGGGACTGGTTGCCCGCGGCGTCCCTGGCCCGCACGAAGTAGGCCGCGGCCGAGCCGGCGGGCGGGGTGTCCGTGTAGGTGGTGGTGCTCGCGGGCAGGCTGGCGCGCAGGGTGCCGTCGCCGGTGTAGACGTCGTACCCGGTGACCTCGGTGTTGTCGTGCGCGGCCCGCCAGTTGAGCTTGACCTGCCCGGTCTCGGGCTCGCTGAAGGTCAGCGCGCGCGGTGTGGTCGGTGGTGTCGTGTCGCCCCGCGCCGGGCCGTAGACCTCCAGCTCGGCGAGCCGGGCGGCGGTCCCGCCGGAACCGGCGGCGACCGCCACGCGGACGTAGCGCGTCACGGTGGTGCCGAACGACAGCGTCGCCGACCGGTGCTGTGCGGCGCCGAACGCGTAGCGGTGCGAGGCGACCAGGTCGGTGAAGTGTTCGCCGTCGGTGCTGCCCTGGAGGGTGAGGGTCTGCGCCCCCGTGTGGCGGCCGGGCGGCATCCCGAGCACCACGCGGTCGACGCCCACCGACGCCCCGAGATCCGTCTGGATCCACTGCGGGAGATCAGCTTTCGCGCCCTCCCAGTAGGTGGCGCGGCTGCCGTCGCCGGCCCGGGCCGCCGTCGCGCCCCGGGCCGAGCTGCTGGCCGTCAGCCGCTTGCCGTGCGCGAGGTTGTGGGTGCCGCTCACGGCGGCCTGCCGGCCGCTGTCCGCCACGCCGGGCACGGCCGGCAGGCCGACCAGGGCCAGGGCGGTGGCGAGGGCGCCGGTCAGCGCCCGTCGTCTCCAGCGTTGTCTGGGCATTGTTCCCCTGTCCTCGGCGCGGGCCGCGCACGGCGGCCGGGCGCCTTGTCGTCGAGTACGGGCGTGCGGAGTACCGAGTACGGGTGTGTGAGGTACCGAGTACGGGTGTGCGGGAGGAGCGCGTGCGGGAGTGCGGGCGCGCCGAGGGCCCCGGGTGCGGCCCGGGCGCGGAGGGTGCCGCTGCCGAGTGGGCCGGGGCGCGGGTACCTCGCATTCTTGCGCCTATTTGTTGAAGAATTGCAGAAGCGTGTTTGGCAGTCCACGGTTTGCGCAGACCTTCTTGCTCCACTTTGTGGAGCGGGGGCGAGTTCAGGTCAGCGGACCGCCTGGGAGGCCGGACCTGGCCGGAAGGGTGCTCCGCGGAGGGGTTTGGTGCGCCGGGGCCGGGGCTACCCGCAGGGCCGGGAGAGGGGGCCCCGAGGGGCGAGGCGCAAGCGGAGCGCAGAGCTCGGAGAGGAGAGCCGAACGGTGACGTCCACGGCGTGGCACGCGGAGGACCGGCAGGATCTCGTCGCGTTTCTGGAAGAGGGTTTCGCCTGTGCACAGGCGTGCGCCGACTGCGCCCGGGTCTGCGCGGGCCGGGTGAGCTTCGCCGGTCCCGGCGACGCGGGCGTGGGGCACGAGATGCGCCGGCAGGCGGTGCTGTGCACGGAGGTGTGCGACGCGACCTGCGCGATGCTGTCGGAGCAGGCGCATCAGGACGAGTACAGCATGCGGATCCAGGTCGAGTGGTGCAGGGCGATGTGCATCGAGTGCGCCCATGTGTGCGATGCGCACCCCGGCGCAGAGGAGTGCGCGGCGGCGTGCCGGGCCTGCGCGCGGGCCTGCACGGATTTCCTGGCCATCCTGGGCTGAGGCCCGCCGCCCGCCGCCCGCCGCGCCCGTTCCGGGCCGGTGGCGTTCGGAGGCCCCGCCGTGTGGGCGCGGTCACCCGGCCACCGGCCGAGGGTCCGGCCACGGCAGCGGTGCCGCCCCGGGACCGGGGCCGTGAGGGGAGGCGTGCGCGGCCCGGGCGGCGCGTGCGGATAACCTGGCCGTCGGAAAACCTTCGGACCGGGACAGACGCAGGGGGTGCAGGGCCGTGCGGGACGGCGACGCGGGGCTCTTCGGCCCGGCCTCCGTGACCTGGCAGATGCACGCCGACCCGATGATGTGGGTGGCCGGCGTACGCGCCCTCTACCTCCAGGCACTGCACCCGCGCGCGGTGCGGGGAGTCATGCAGAACTCGGACTTCCGCCGGGACGCCTGGGGCCGGTTGGTCCGCACCGCACGCTACGTCGCGGCCACCACCTACGGCAGTGCCGAGAACGCCCGGGCGGCGGGCGCCCGCGTGCGTGGCATCCACGCCCGGCTGACGGCCACCGACCCCGGTACCGGAGCCGTCTACGGCGTCGACGACCCCGCGCTGCTGCTCTGGGTGCACTGCGCCGAGATCGACTCCTACCTGCACGTCGTACGCCGCTCCGGCTTCCCCCTCACCGACGAGCAGGCCGACCGCTACATCGCCGAGCAGGCGGCGGCCGGGGCGCCGCTCGTCGGACTCGACCCGCGGGACGTGCCCGCCGACCGCGCCGGACTCACCGCCTACTTCGAGCGGACGCGGCCCGAACTGGCCGCGGGCTCCGAGGCCCGGGACGTCGACGACTTCCTGCGCCGCCCGCCGGTGCCCCTGCCGCTGCTCCCGGTGCGTGCCCTGCTCTGGCGCCCGCTGGCCCGGCTCGCCTACGCCTCGCTTCCGCCGTACGCCCACGTGCTGTACGGCACACCCGCCCCGGAGCCCGCCGTGGTGACCCGCCGGCTGCGCGCCACCGGGGCGATGCTGCGCCTGATCCCCGGCAGGCTGCGCTGGCAGCTGCCGCCCAAGCACATCCTGCGCGCCATGGCGCGTCTCGGCCCCGCCGCCCGCCCCTCGCCGTACAAACTCGGCGCCCGGCTCGCCATACTGGACGGGCCGGGGGAGGGCACGGGCGGGTGACGGGGGCGACAGCACGAGATGGCGGAGAGCAGACTCATCCAGGACCGCTACCGGCTGCTCGACATGATCGGGCGGGGCGGCATGGGCGAGGTGTGGAGCGCCCGTGACGAGTCGCTGGGCCGCCGGGTCGCCGTGAAGTGCCTCAAACCGCTGACGCCCCACCAGGACGCGTCCCTCACCCGGGTGATGCGGGAGCGGTTCCGGCGTGAGGCCCGGGTGGCCGCGTCGTTGCAGCACCGCGGCATCACGGTGGTGCACGACTTCGGCGAGCACGACGGCGTGCTGTACCTCGTCATGGAGCTGCTCCAGGGCCGGAACCTGAGCCAGCTGCTGGCCGCCGGGGACTGCGCGCGCCGCCCGCTGCCGGTCGCCGAGATCGAGGAGATCGCCGACCAGGTCGCCACGGCGCTCGCCTACACCCACGAACAGGGCGTCGTGCACCGGGACCTGAAACCGGCCAACATCATGCGGCTCACCGACGGCACGGTGAAGATCTGCGACTTCGGCATCGCCCGGCTCGGCCACGACATCGGCTTCACCCAGCGGCTCACCGGCACCGGCATCGCCATGGGCACCCCTCACTACATGTCCCCCGAGCAGATCGGCGGTGGCTATGTGGACCACCGCAGCGACCTCTACTCGCTCGGCTGCGTGCTGTACGAACTCGCCACCGGCGCACCGCCGTTCGACCTGGACGACGCCTGGGCGGTGCTCGTCGGGCACCGCGACACCGCACCCCGGCCGCCCCGCAGGCACCGCGCCGACCTGCCGGGCTATCTGGAGCAGATCATCCTCGACCTGCTCGAGAAGGACCCCGACACCCGCCCGGACGACGCCCGTGACCTGGCCGCCCGCATCCACGCGGGCCGGGGCCGCACCGCCCCGGCGGCCGGTGCGGCGCGGGCACCGCGGGACTCGGCGGACCCGGGCGCCCGGCCCGGCGACCGCGGCACCGGCCGTGCCGTGCCGCCCGGCGTCCCCCGCACGGGCCCCGGCACGCCGCACGCCGTCAGGACCCCCCACCCGTCCGGTGCCGGGGCCGCCCACCCGTCCGGTGCCGGGGCCGCCCACCCGTCCGGTGCCGGGGCCGCCTATCCGTCGGGCCCCGAGCCGCTCCTGCCGCCCTGGACCGAGGGCATGATCACCGGGCCGAAGGCCAGCGGCGGCCTGGACCTGCACCCCACCCCGCCCGACACCGCCGCGGGCCTCACCGGTCCCTGGACCACCGCCCCGCGCGGGTCCCGCCCAGGCGCGGGCGGCACGGGACCGGCCCGCCCGGCGGCGGGCCCGGGCCCCGGCTCCCCGCCGCCGGGCCGTCGCCCGCCCTCGTCCGGCTCGCACGCGGTGCCCTCCGCGCCGTATGCCATGCCCTCCGCCCCGCACGGGCTGCCCTACGGACCGCGCCCCGCGACGCCCGGGTCCCGCCCCGCGACGCCCGGGTCCCGCCCCGCGACGCCCGGGTCCCGCCCAGAGACGACCGGTTCCCGGCCCGCGGTGCCGGGCCCCGGCCCGGCGGACACCGGGTCCGGCCCCGCGAAGCCCGGGGCCGGCGCGGCAGACCCGTCGCCGCACACCACCCGGGGGCAGTCCGCTCCGGAGCAGCCCACCCGAGGGCAGGCCACCTCGGGGCACCACGCCCGGAGGCCCACGGGAGGGCACTCCACCCCCGCGCACCCCACCGGCGCGGCCGCCGTGCTGGCCTCCCGGCACGAGGCGGGCCTGAGCCTGGGCCGGCTCGGCCGCTGGGCCGAGGCGGCGGAGGTGCACCGCGTGGTGGCCGCGGAGCGTGCCCGGGCGCTCGGCCCCGACCACCCCGACACCCTCGCCAGCCGCTACGAGGTCGCCTTCACCCTCAGCCGCACCGGGCAGCCGGAGGCCGCCCTCGGCGAGTACGGGGACGTGGCCGCGGCCCGGGCCCGGGTGCTCGGCGCCGACCATCCCGACACCCTCGCGGCCCTCCAGGAGACGGCGTACGAGCTGGGGCAGCTCGGCCGGCACGCCGAGGCCCACCAGGTCTACGCGGCGGTCCTGGAAGCCCGCACCCGCGCCATGGGTGCCGACCACCCCGACACGCTCCGCTGCCGGCACAACCTCGCCTTCAACCTCAGCAGGCTCGGCCGCCTGGAGGACTCCTGCCGGATGGCCTCCGAGGTGGCGGCGGCCCGGGCCCGGGTGCTCGGCGCGCAGCACCCCGACACGCTGGTCACCCAGTACGAGGTCGCGTACGTGCTGGGGCTGCTCGGGCGCTGGGCGGAGGCGCTGGACGTCTACCGCGCGGTCGCCGGGGTGCGCAGCCGGGTGCTCGGTCCCGACCACCCGGACACGTTCGCCGCCCGCTACGAGATCGGGATCAGCCTCGGCCGTCTCGGCCGCAGCGCCGAGGCGCTGGAGCTGTACCGGGGCCTGATCGAGGACCGCGCCCGGGTGGACGGCCCGGACGCCCCCGAGACCCTGCGGGCCCGGCACGGCCTCGGAGTCAACCTCGGGCGGCTCGGCCGCTGGGAGGAGGCCCTGGCGGAGGCGCGCGACGTGGCCGCGCTCCGGGCCAGGGTGCTGGGCCCCGACCACCCCGACACCCTGGTGAGCCGCCGTGAGGTCGCCGTCGCCCTGGGCTGGCTCGGCCGCTGGCCCGACGCCCTGCCCGAGTACCGTGCGGTGGCCGCGGCCCGCGCGAGGTCGCTCGGCGCCGACCATCCGGACACCCTCGCGGCCCACAACGACGAGGCGCACTGCCTGGAACAGCTGGGACGCGGCCCGGAGGCCGTCGCCCTGTACCGCAGAGTGGCCGCCCTGCGGCAGCGCCGCGCGCCCTGACACGGGCGGTGTGGCGAGATCCGCCCGCGCCCTGCGGGCGGTTGCCGGTCGGGGGTGTCTGCCGCGCCCCCTCTTCGTTCGCACCAGAGCGACCCGGTCCCGTGTCCCGCGCGGGCACGTCCGGATGGCGCCCCCGCCCCTGGCCCCCGCGATCTTCGCGTGTTACCAAGGACCATGCCTGCTCGCGATGCCTACGATGCCGTGATCATCGGCGGGGGACACAACGCCCTGGTGGCCGCCGCCTATCTGGCCCGCGCCGGACGGACGGTCCTGGTGCTGGAGCGGCTCGACGGCGCGGGCGGCGCGGCCGTCTCCACCCGCCCGTTCGCCGGGGTCGACGCACGGCTGTCGCGGTACTCCTACCTGGTCAGCCTGCTGCCGCAGAAGATCGTGACCGACCTGGGCCTGGACGTCCGGCTGGCCAAGCGCACCGTCTCCTCGTACACGCCCGCCGAGCGCGCCGGACGCCCGACGGGCCTGCTGGTCGGTGCCGGCCCGGGCAGCGGGGAGCGCACCCGGGAGTCGTTCGCGCGGCTGACCGGCGGGGAGCGCGAGTACGCGGCCTGGCAGGCGTTCTACGGCCGCACCCGGCAGGTCGCGGAGCGGGTCTTCCCCACGCTCACCGAACCCCTGCCGACCCGGGACGAGCTGCGCCGCCGCGTCGGCGACGACGAGGCGTGGCGGATGCTCTTCGAGGAGCCCATCGGGGCCGCCGTCGAGGAGTACTTCCAGGACGACCTGGTGCGCGGTGTCGTTCTCACCGACGCGCTCATCGGCACGTTCGCCGGCGCCCACGACCCGTCGCTGCGGCAGAACCGCTGCTTCCTCTATCACGTCATCGGCGGCGGCACCGGCGACTGGGACGTCCCGGTCGGCGGCATGGGCGCGCTCACCGACGCCCTGGCCGCCGCCGCGCGCGCCGCGGGTGCGGAGATCGCCACCGGGCACGAGGTCGTCAGCGTGGACACGGACGACCGTGCTGCGGAGGTGACCTACCGGACCCGGGAGCGTGAGGGCACCGTCGGCGCCCGCCACGTCCTGTCGGGCGCCTCACCGCAGGAGCTCGCCACCCTTCTCGGCGAGGACCCGCCGGCACCCGCGGAGGGCGCCCAGCTCAAGGTCAACATGCTGCTGGAGCGCTTGCCGCGGCTGCGCGACAGCGCCGTCGACCCCCGCGACGCCTTCGCCGGCACCTTCCACATCGCCGAGGGCTACGAGGCACTGGCGCATGCGCACGACCAGGCGGCGTCCGGCACCGTGCCCACCGCCCCGCCCTCCGAGATCTACTGCCACTCGCTCACCGACCCGAGCATCCTCGGCCCGGAACCCGCCCGGCGCGGCTGGCACACCCTCACGCTCTTCGGGCTGCACACCCCCGCCCGGCTGTTCCGGCACGACAACACCGCCGTCCGCGAGGAGTTGCTGCGCGCCACGCTGGCGCAGCTCGACGCACACCTCGCGGAGCCCGTCGAGTCCTGCCTGGCCAGGGACGCCGAGGGCAGGCCGTGCATCGAGGCGAAGTCCCCGCTCGACCTCGAACGCGACCTGCGGCTGCCCGGCGGGAACATCTTCCACGGCGACCTGGCCTTCCCGTGGTCAGGCGAGGACACCGGCCGCTGGGGCGTGGCGACCGCCCACCCGAACATCCTGCTGTGCGGCGCGGGCGCGGTGCGCGGCGGCGGCGTGAGCGGCATCGGCGGCCACAACGCGGCGATGGCGGTACTGGGGTACTAGGCCGCCGCGGCCCGTGGCACGTTCCGCTCGGCCCGCCGCTTCAGTCTGGCGGGTGGCGGTGTCAGCCCGTCGGGTTGCCCGCCACGGGCGCGTCACCACGGGGCCGCAGGTCCACCAGCCGCTTGATCTTGCCGACCGAGCGTTCCAGCGACTCGGGCGGCACGATCTCGACGGCCACGGTCACCCCGATGCCGTCCTTCACGCCGGCGGTGATCGCCCGGGCCGCCGCCTCGCGGGCCTGCGGTGTCGCACCGGGACGGGCCTCGGCGCGCACCGTCAGCGCGTCCAACCGCCCCTCGCGCGTCAGCCGCAGCTGGAAGTGCGGCGCGACCGCTGGGGTGCGCAGCACGATCTCCTCGATCTGGGTGGGGAAGACGTTGACGCCGCGCAGGATCACCATGTCGTCGCTGCGGCCCATGACCCTCGCCATCCGCCTGAAGACCCGGGCGGTGCCCGGCAGCAGCCGGGTGAGGTCCCGCGTGCGGTACCGCACGACGGGCATCGCCTCCTTGGTGAGCGAGGTGATCACCAGCTCGCCCGGCTCGCCGTCCGGCAGCACCTCGCCGGTGACCGGATCCACGATCTCCGGCAGGAAGTGGTCCTCCCAGATGTGCAGCCCGTCCTTGGTCTCCACGCACTCCTGTGCCACGCCGGGGCCGATCACCTCCGACAGGCCGTAGATGTCGACCGCGTCGATCGCCAGGCGCTCCTCGATCTCCCGGCGCATCTCCTCGCTCCACGGCTCGGCGCCGAGGATGCCCACCTTGAGCGAGGTGGTGCGCGGGTCGACGCCCTGCCGCTCGAACTCGTCCAGCAGCGCCAGCAGGTACGAGGGCGTCACCATGATGACCTCGGGACGGAAGTCCTGGATGAGCCGCACCTGGCGCGCCGTCATCCCCCCGGACGCGGGGATCACGGTGCAGCCGAGCCGCTCGGCGCCGTAGTGCGCGCCGAGGCCGCCGGTGAACAGGCCGTAGCCGTACGCCACATGCACCTTGTGCCCGGGCCGCCCGCCGGCCGCCCGGATCGACCGGGCCACGAGGTCGGCCCAGAGGGACAGGTCGCCCTCCGTGTAGCCGACGACGGTGGGGCGGCCCGTCGTCCCGCTCGACACGTGCAGCCGCCGCACCTCCGCCTCGGGCACCGCGAACATCCCGAACGGGTAGGTGTCCCGCAGGTCGGCCTTGCTGGTGAACGGGAAGCGGGCGAGGTCGGCGAGCGAGCGGCAGTCCTCGGGGCGCAGCCCCGCACGGTCGAACGCGGCGCGGTGGAAGGGGACGTGGTCGTAGACGTGCCGGAGCGTCGCACGCAGCCGGCGGAGTTGGACGTCGCGGAGCTGCTCGGGGTCGAGCCGCTCGCCCGCGTCGCGCGGGCCTGCCGTGGCGCTCGGTCCCGCCGGGTGCGTCGTCATGGCGTTCCCCCTTGTCGGCGAGGCGTCCGGTCGACCGATCATTCGGTCCGGGCCGCTCGGGGATCAGTAATCCAGGGCGCTTCGGGGTGCGTCAAGGGAGCCGACGGGATCCACCGCGTCCACGGTGCCCCGGGTGCGGGCCGCCGGCCGGGCTGCCTACGGTCGGCCTTGGCCCCCCGCGGCACCGGCACACGCTCCCCGGGGGAGGGCCGCGGCATCCCGGGGCCGGGAACTGGGCGCCTCACCGCCGGGCGTCGACCTCGTCGAGCACGATGCCGAAGGTGCCGGTGAGACCTGTGCGGCCCGCTTCGGTGAGGTGCACGACGCGCCGGTACCTGCCCCGCCGCAGCCAGCCGAGCTCGAACAGCCGGGCGGCGACCAGGCCGCCCAGCGGCCCCGCCAGGTGGTGGCGGCGCTCGGCCCAGTCGACGCAGTAGCGCACGGCGGACCGCCGCCGGGGCAGGGCGGCCATGTCCACGCCGAAGTCCTCGAGCGCGGTGCGGCCCTTCGGGGTCACGGCGTAGGACACCTCGGCGGTCTCGTCGCCGCCGGGCGGCCGGTGCACCGCGAGGATCCCGGCCTCCAGCAGTGCGGCCATCAGCGCGACGCCGAGCCGTCCCGCCAGGTGGTCGTAGCAGAGCCGGGCCCGCAGCAGTGCCCGCGCACGGCCGTCGGCGCTCAGCGTGCGCGGCGGCACCGGGCGGGCGATGCGCGCCAGGTGCTCCAGCGCCCCGGCGACCTCCGGGGTGGCGAGCCGGTAGTAACGGTGCCGTCCGTCCAGCTCGACGGTGACCAGCCGCGCCTCGCGCAGCCGGCCCAGATGCCCGCTGACGGTGGAGGGCGCAAGACCGGCCTCCGCGGTGAGCGCGCTCGCCGGCAGGGCACCGCCGCCCGCCAGCGCCAGCAGGATCCTGGCCCGGGCGGGGTCGCCGATGGCGGCGGCCACCTCGGCGATGTCGGTCTCGGTGCTCGGGGTCATGCGTCGAGGGTAAGCGGGGGAGGGTTCGGCTCGGGCCGAAGTGTTCCCGGCGGGCCGGGCCCCCATTGTCCGTATGTGCGCGCGTGCCGTGAGTGCAGGGCCTGCGTGCTGTGGGTGCGGGCCGCGTGCTGTGGGTGCGGGCCGCGTGCCGTGGGTGCGGGCCGCGTGCCGTGGGTGCGGGGCCCACCGGCCGGTCTTCGCCGGGAGGCTTGGGGCGGTGGCGGTGGCCGACTACGGGTGCGTCGTGGCGGTCCGCGCAGTTCCCCGCGCCTTTTTTTGGGGTTTCGGTGGGCCCGGGAGCGGGCGGTGGGGGAGTGGGCCGGGTGTGCGACTTCGGCGTGCGGGGCTCGGGCCGGTGGCCGGTGGCCGGTGGCCGGTGGCCGGTGGCTGGTGGTCGGTGACCGGTTACCGGTGACCGGCTGCGGCTGTGTCGTGGGGGTCAGCGCGGTGCCGCGCCCCTTGGGAGCGGAACGGTTCGGCCGGGGGCGAAGGGATTCGGTTCGACACTGGGCCGCATGACCACCACCCCCGCCCCCCTCTCCGTGCGGGCCCGTGGCAGGCGGCAGGGCCTGGCTCTCGTGGCCGTCTGCCTCGGGCACTTCATGGTCGTTCTGGACGTCACCGCGGTCACCGTGGTCCTGCCGGTGATCGGCGACACCCTGAGGGCGTCGGTGACGGCCCTCCAGTGGGTCGCCGACGGCTACACGCTGTTCTTCGCGGGCCTGCTCCCGTTCAGCGGCGGCCTCGCGGACCGGTTCGGCGCCCGCCGGGCGTTCCTCGCCGGTCTCGCGGTCTTCACGCCGGCCTCGGCCGCCTGTGCGGCCGCGTGGAGCGCGCCGTTGCTCGTCCTCGCCCGCCTCGTCCAGGGCTGCGGGGCCGCCCTGCTGCTGCCCGCGTCCCTGGCGCTGCTGCGCGGCATGTACGCGGACCGGGCGGCCCGGGCGCGTGCCTTCGGCGTCTGGGGCGCCGTCTCCGGCCTGGCCGCCGGGGCGGGACCGGTGCTGGGCGGCCTGCTGGCCGGCGGACTCGGCTGGCGTGCGGTCTTCCTGGTCAACCTGCCCGTCGGAGCGGCGGGAGCCCTCCTGACCCTGCGCCGTGTCCCACCGGCCCCCGGCAGTTCCCGCGGCGGCCTCGACCTGCCCGCACAGGGCGCGCTCGCGCTCGGGCTGGCCGCGCTGGTGGCGGCGCTGGTCGAGGCGGGCGACCTGGGCTGGACGCATCCCGTCGTGCTCGGCGGCGTGGCGCTCTGCCTCGCCGGGGCGCTGGCGTTCCTGCGGCTCGAAGGGCGCGCCCGCGCCCCGATGCTGCCGCTCTCCCTGCTGCGCGCCCCCGGCTTCGGCCCGGCCGTGACCATCGGGGCGCTGCTCAACCTCGGCTTCTACGGCCTGCTCTTCCTCGCCCCGCTCTACTTCCAGCGGGTGCACCACTACGGCGTGCTGCGCACCGGCTGTGCGCTGCTGCCCGCCGTCGCGGTGGTGGCGCTCGGCTCCGGCCTCGCGGGCCGGGTGACGGCCCGCACGGGGCCACGGCTGCCCATGGTCGCCGGGCTCGGCGTGGGCGCGCTCGGCCTGCTGGGCTGGCTGCTCGCCGGGCCCGCCACCGGCTACGCCGTCCTGGTCGCGCCGATGGCCGCCGCCGGCTTCGGCACCGCGTTCACCATGCCCGCCGCCACCGTCGCCGCCATGGAGTCCGCGACCGGGGACCGCGCCGGGGCCGCGTCGGCGGTCTTCAACACCGCACGGCAGAGCGGCAGCGCCCTCGGGGTCGCCGTCTTCGGCAGTCTCTCCGCGGGCGGCCTGGTCACCGGGCTGCACACCTCGGCCGTCGTCGGAGCCGCCGGATTCCTGCTCGCCGCGGCGCTCGCCGCCCTCACCGGCCGGCACGGACGCGGGGCGCCCCCGGCGCGCTGAGCGCTCGTTCCCGGGCCCCTCACGGCCCCTGTGCGGCGCCGGAGCCGGTCGCTAGGCTGGCGCCCGGTGGACAACCCAGAAGGAGCAATGGACGTGGCCGAAGGCACCACCCAGCAGCGCTCGCTCGCGGGCTGGGACAAACCCGACCTGGACCTCAGCAACGCGCAGTGGCAGTCGAGCAGCCGCGGACTCGGGGACGTCCAGATCGCGTTCGTCGAAGGATTCATCGCGATGCGCAACAGCGGCCGCCCGGACAGCCCGTCCCTGATCTTCACCCCCGACGAGTGGGGGGCGTTCGTGCTCGGGGCCCGCGAGGGAGAGTTCGATCTCACATGATCTAATATGACCTGACTTGGTCAGAAGCGGTCCAGGGGCTCTACGACCTGGACCGCATGTTTACGAGATGGTCCCGGCTGCCCGTGCACAGACCGGCACCGGAGACGAGGATCCATGAGCACGCTGCCGGTCGTCGTGGCCGTCGACGGTTCGGAGGGCAGCCTGCGCGCACTGGACTGGGCACTGGCGGAGGCGCAGCTGCGGGACGCGCCCCTGCGCGTCGTCCATGTGCGCCAGTACGCCGCGTGGCCCCAGCTCCAGGCACTCGTACCGGAGCCGCCCGAGCCCGCCGAGGAGCCCGTGGAGGACCGGGTCCTCACTCGCGTCCTGACGTCGTTCGCCGGCCGGGAGGGCCTGCCCGAGCTGGACAGCCAGAGCCCGGAGGGCGACCCGGCGCAGGTACTGCCCGAACTGGGCGCCGGCGCACAGCTCATGGTGCTCGGCTCCCGCGGCCGGGGCGGTTTCGCCAGCCTGCTGCTCGGCTCCACCGGCATGGCTGCCGCCCGCGACGCCGCCTGCCCGGTCGTGGTGGTGCCCCGGCCGGGCCGCGAGGTGCACGGCGCGGCGCCCGCGGCGCCCGGACCCCGGGTGGTGGTCGGCGTCTCGGTGGAGGCCGCCGACGACAACACCCTCGACTTCGCCTGCTCCGAGGCCGTCCGGCACGCGGCCCGGCTGGAGGTGGTCTCCTCCTACCCGTGGCCGACCTACGCCTGGACGGCCGCCGCGGACTTCACCCCCACCGCCGAGGACGAGGAGGCGGCGCAGGCGGCCACCGCCGACCAGCTCGACGAGATCCTCGCCCCCTACCGCCAGGCCCACCCCGGGCTGACCGTCGAGACGCGGGTGGCGGCCGGCGACGCCGCGGGGCACCTCGTCGCCGCCTCGCAGAACGCCGAACTCGTCGTGGTCGGCCGCCACCACCGGCGGCTGCTCAGGCCGGCCCGGATGCTGGGCTCGGTCACGCACGCCGTCCTGCTGCACGCCGCCAGTCCCGTCGCGGTCGTCCCCCCGGGCACCGAGGGCGCAGAGCCGGCGGAGTGAGCCCGGCGACGGCCCGGTGAGTCCATAGCCCGGCGACCCGACCGTCCCGTCGCGCCACCCCCCGGCTCCGGCACGCACCACGCCACTCCCATCTCCACCCCCGCATCTCCACCCCCGCCCGCTCCTGACCGGCGGCACGCTCCGCCATGTGCGCGTCCGCACCACCCCGCGCCGTTTTGCGCCCGGCCCCAGGTGGTACGTCTGCTGACTGCACGCCACACACCCGACATGTCCGCCCTTGTGCGGTCAGGAGCCCCGTCATGATTCCGTCCGGCAGCGCGCACCGTGCCCCGTGCGCACCACCTCGTGGGAGCGCAGGATGACCGGCTGGACGCTGGCGCTCTCCGAGGGTGACCTGGCCGCCGCGCGCGCCCAGATGGGGTTCTCGCTCGCCTGGCACATCGTGGTGGCGTGCCTGGGCGTGGGGCTGCCGCTGCTCACCCTGGCGGCGGAATGGTACGGCATCCGCACGGGTGACCCCGCGCTGCGGCTGCTGGCCCGCCGGTGGGCGCGCGGCATGGGCGTGCTGTTCGCCGTGGGCGCGGTGTCGGGCACCATCCTCAGCTTTGAGATGGGGCTGCTGTGGCCCGGTCTGATGGGGCGGTTCGGCCAGGTCATCGGCCTGCCGTTCGCCTTGGAGGGGTTCGCCTTCTTCCTGGAGGCCGTGTTCCTCGGCATCTACCTGTACGCCTGGGACCGGTTGCCGCCCAAGCAGCACCTGCTGACGGGGGTGCCGATCGTCATCTCCGGCACGCTCTCCGCGTTCTTCGTGGTCTGCGCGAACGCCTGGATGAACCAGCCGCGTGGCATCACCCTCCGCCCCGACGGCACCCTCGCGGACGTCAGCCCCTGGGTCGCCATGATCAACCCGGCCGCGCCGCCGCAGAGCGTGCACATGATCCTCGCCGCGTTCATGGTGGCGTCCTTCGCCACCGCCTCCGTCTACGCCGTGGCCCTGCTGCGCGGCCGGAACGACACCTACCACCGGGTGGGCTTCCTGCTGCCGTTCTCCTTCGGGGCCCTCCTCGCGCCGTTCCAGCTGATCGTCGGCGACTGGGTGGCCCGCTTCCTCGCCCACTACCAGCCCGTCAAGCTGGCGGGCATCGAAGGCGTGTTCCGCACCGGCTCGCACATCCCGCTGACCCTCCTCGGCGCGGCCCCCGGCAACGACCGTCTGGAGTACGGTCTCGAGATCCCCAGCGGCCTGTCGTTCCTGGTCGGCTTCTCACCCGAGACCGTCGTCCGCGGCCTGAACGAGGTGCCGCGCGACCAGTGGCCGGTGGTGACCGCCGTGCACCTCGCCTTCGACGGGATGGTGGGCATCGGCGTGCTGCTCATCGCCATGGGCGTCGTCCTGCTGCTGGCCTGGTGGCGCGCCCGGCGCACCGGCCGCGCCCTGATGGACCTGCGCGGCCACCGGATCTTCCTGGTGGTCGCCGCCCTCTGCGGGCCGCTCTCCGTGGTCGCCCTGGAGTGCGGCTGGACCGTCACCGAACTCGGCCGCCAGCCCTGGATCGTCTACGGCGTGATGCGGGTGCGGGACGCCGTCAACCCCGCGCCCGCCCTGCAGACCGGGCTCTGGCTGGTGCTGACCGTGTACACCGCGATGACCGCCGCCACCGTGTACGTGCTGCGGCGGATGGTCAGGACCACACCGGTACCGATCGCGCCCCAGGAGAGCGATGTTGAGCGTTACCCCGTCACATGACACCGGCGCCGGGAGCCGGCGGCGCGCCCGGCACCGCCGGCTCCCGGCCCGCCGCCGGCCGACCGCGGACCGGCCCGGGGGGCGCACGTGCTCGCCGATGTGATGCTCGCCATCATGTGGGCGGGACTCACCTGCTACGCGCTGTTCGGCGGCGCCGACTTCGGCGCCGGCCTGTGGGACCTGCTCGCCGGCCGGAGCCGGAAGGGGCTGCCGCAGCGCAAGCTCATCGAGCACAGCATCGGTCCCGTGTGGGAGGCCAACCACGTCTGGCTGATCTTCGTCCTGGTGCTGCTCTGGTCCGACTTCTCGCCGGTGTTCGCCGCCGTGCTGTCCTCGCTGTACCTGCCGCTCACGCTCGTCGCCCTCGGCATCATCCTGCGCGGCGCGGCCTTCGCGTTCCGCAAGGCCAGCACCGAGCTGTGGCAGCAGCGGCTGTTCGGCGGCTGCTTCGCGGTGTCGTCGGTGGTCACGCCGTTCTTCCTCGGGACGGTGGCCGGCGGCGTCGCCTCGGGACGGGTGCCGCCCGGCATCGCCCGCGGCGACCTGGTCACCGGGTGGCTCAACCCCACCTCCGCACTGGGCGGGGTGCTCGCCGTGCTGACCTGCGCCCACCTCGCCGCGGTCTACCTGTGCGCCGACGCCGCCCGGGCCGGCGAGCCCGCCCTGGCCAGGGGCTTCGAGCGGCGGGCCATGGCCACCGGACTGCTCAGCGGCGCGGTGGCGCTGGCCGGCATCGCGGTGCTGCACGCGGACGCCCCCGAGCTCTTCCACGGCCTCACCCACCGGGGCCTCGGCCTGGTGATCGCCGGAGCCGTGGCCGGCCTGACCGGGCTCGGACTGCTGGCCACCCGGCACCACCTGCTGGCCCGCGGCGCCGCCGCGCTCGCGGTCGCCGCCATCCTGTGGGCCTGGGGCGCCGCCCAGTACCCCGACATGCTCGTGCCGGGCACCACGGTCTCCGACGCCGCCTCGCACAGCGCGGTTCTGACGGCGACACTGATCGCGGTCGGAGTGGGAGCGGTGTTCCTGCTCCCGTCGTTCTTGATGCTGTACAGCATGTTCCAGCGGCAGGGCGGCGCGGGCGCCCCGCCGGCCCCGGGCACGGCCGGCGCCACCGGCGGGGGCGGCACGGCCGGCGGCAGCGGCCCGGATGGGACCACCGGCCCGACGGGCGGCGGAAGTGGCCCGGCACGCGGCGGCGGCCCGTCCCCCGGGGGCGGGGCGGACTCGCGCTGACCCGGCGGCGTCGGCGAGCGGCCCCGGGCACCCCGGCGAGCGGGCGGTGGCCGGCCGGCCGCCCACCGGGCCCGGGCACGAGGAGGGGTCAGCCCTCGGCGTAAGCGGCACCGGCCGCGTCCACGGCCGACCCGGGCCACGTACCATGTCGGCATGTCGTTCCTCCGCCGCCGCAGCTCCGCCACACCCGCGGGTCCGGACTTCGACGTCCTGGCCATGGACCCCGGGGACTGGCCGGGCAATCTCGGCGCGGGACTGCTGCCCGCTCCGGACGGCAGCTGCCAGGGCGTGTTCCTGCGCTACGACCTCTTCGGTGGCCGCGGCCCCGCGATGATCATCGGGAATCTCCCCGAGGGCTCGCCCGCGCGTGACGTCGCCGAGGGCGAGATCCCCTTCGAGGTCGGCCAGCTCCTGCTCGCGCTGGAGAACGAGGAGGAGGTCACGGTCGTCGGCTCGGAGGACGTCCCCGTGATGCAGGGTGACAATCTGCTGGTGGTGCGGCGCATCAAGCTGTCCGAGAGCCGGATCTCCTGCGTCCAGTTCGACCGCAGCGACGGCATCCTGGTGACGATCGCCGCCTGGGACCGGCCGATCACCGACGACCTCTACGCGCTGCTGAAGCCGCTGCCCGCGGAGCTGTTCCAGCAGGGCTGAACTGGCCCCGCGAGGGCCGGGCCGACGCGCCGCGGGGCCGCCCGCGAGACGCCCCGGGAGCCTCCGAGTCCGCCGTGCGAACCCGCGCGACACCGGCGGGGCCGCGCACCCGGCTGGGGGCCGGGCACGGCACGCGGGCCAAATCGGCACGTGAGCCCCGCGGGGTGGCGGGCCGGGGCGAGCCCGGCGGTTCGCCCCGACACGCGGCGCCCGCCGGATCCGCGCAGGCCGACACGCGGCCCCGCCGGATCTGCCGGGCCGTCAGGCCCGGGTCTTGGCCAGCAGATCGAGGATCTCTGCCGTGGTGCCCCGCTCCCCGAGGCGCGGGAAGATCCGCTCGATGCTGTTGCGGTGCGCCTCCTCGCTCAGGTCGGTCATCGCGTCCGTCGCGAGGGTGACGTGGTAGCCGTGCTCGTGCGCGGCGCGCGCGGTAGACTCCACCCCGATGCTGGTGGCGATGCCGGCCAGCACGATCTGCGTCACACCGCGGCGGCGCAGCTGCAGGTCCAGGTCGGTGCCGTAGAAGGCGCCCCAGTTGCGCTTGGTGACCAGGATGTCGCCCTCGTGCCCCGCCAGCTCGTCGACGATGACGTCCCAGCCCGCCGGGGGAGCCCCGGCGCCACGGGACTGCTCGGTGCGGCCCGGCAGGGCGTCCGAGCCGTCCGCGGCGTGGGTCACCCGGACGAGCACGACCGGCGCGCCCTGCGCCCGGAAGGCATCGGCCAGTTCCACCGAGCGGGCCACCACGTCCGCCCCCGAGTGGGGCGTCACGGGCGCGCCGACTATGCCGTTCTGCAGGTCGATCAGGACGAGGGCGGTGCGCTCGTCGAGCGTGGAGAGAGCCATCGGGGAGTCCTTTGCTGAATCTGGTTCTTGTTCCGGTGTGTGTTCCGGCCCCGGGGAGGCGGAGCCGGACGGGGAGTCGCCGTCCTCCGGCCGTCCCCGCGGACCCGCCCTGCGCCGTCCGATCCGGCGCAGGGAGCGGTCCGCCAGGGTGACCGCGAGGAAGACGACGGCGGCGCAGAGCACGAAGAGGGCCAGGTCGTGCAGGCCCGAGGTGTCGGCACCGTGGCTGAGGAAGGCACCGTTCGCGGCGGAGGCCACGATGGCGCCCAGATAGGTGAAGGTACGCAGCAGCCCCGCGGAGGAGCCCATGAGGGCCGGATCCGCCTGGTGGTACAGGGCGTTCTGATTGGCCAGGTTGTTGAGGCCCTGCGGCACGCCCACGACCACCGAGACCAGCACGAGCAGCCAGACCGCACTGCCGGAACCCACCAGCAGCAGCAGCGTGCAGGCGGCGATCTGGCCGGCGCCGCCGACCGCCAGCTTGGCCTGCACCTCGGGACGGCGGCCGGTGGCGGTGGAGATGACGATCGCGATCAGGAACATCGGCAGCAGCACAAGCCCCGCCGCCGACGCCGACAGCCCTCTGCCCTCCTCCAGCCACTGCGTGTAGCCGTACAGGAAGGAGTAGGAGACGACGTACGACAGCAGGGTCCGGCCGTAGGTGGCCAGCAGGGGCGGGTTGCCGGCGAGCACCCGCAGATCGATGAACGGCTGGGCCACCCGCAGCTCGCACACCACGAGCCCGGCGGCCGCCGCCGCGGTCAGCACCGGCAGGTACCAGTGCCCGCCCGAGGGGCTCATCAGGAACAGCAGCAGCGTCGTGAGCATCGCCGCGAACAGCCCCATGCCCGCGAAGTCCATGCCGCCCGGGGGCCGGCCGGCCGCCGTGCGCAGCGTGCCGGCCGTCCTCGGCAGCCGCCTCGCGCCGAGCACCAGGCAGGCCAGCGACAGGGGCACGTTGACCAGGAACGTGGTGCGCCAGCCGCCCGCGCCGATGAGCAGCCCACCGAGGCTGGGACCGATCACGGCCACCGTCTGGCTCGCCACGGAGAGCGCGGTCAGGACGCCGCCCGGGCTGTCCTGCCCGGTGCGGCGTGCCTCACTGCGGATCAGGTACATGGCGGCCGGATAGCCCGCACACGTCCCGAACCCGAGCACCACCCGGGCGAGGACCAGCACGCTCAGGTTCGGCGCCAGGGTGCCCAGCAGCCCCGCCGTCCCGGTGAGCCCGGACCCGATCAGGTAGAGGGGACGGGGGCCGTAGGCGTCCACGAGCCGCCCGACCACCGGCTGGCCCACGGAGGTGGCCAGGTAGAGGCCGGAGACGAGCCACGCGGTGCGTGACGGCGGCGCGCCGAACGCCGTCCCGATCGGGACCAGCGCCACCGCGATCATCGACGAGTTCACCGGGTTGAGCACCGAGCCCAGGATCATCGGCGCGATCAGCCGGCGGTCGAAGGCGTGCTCGGCACCCGGGGAGCGGCGCAGCGACCTGGCCAGGCGTATGAGTCCCGCCCTCACGAGCGGGTGAGCCGATCCAGGAGGGCCATCGCCTCGATCACGGTCTGCCGCTCGCTCTCCGAGTACTGCTCGTGCAGCGCGTGGGCCAGCCACTCCACGCGCGCCTGCCGGCTGTCCTCCACCCAAGCCCGGCCGGACTCGGTGAGCGTGATGAGCTGGCGGCGGCCGTCCTCGGGGTCGGGGCTGCGCCGGATCAGGTCCTGCCGCTCCAGGGCCGAGAGGGTGGCGGCCATGGACTGGGGGCGGACCCCCTCGGCGGCGGCGAGGCCGCTGGCGGAGTCGACGCCGTCCCTGAGTCGGCTGAGCACCGACGTCTGACTCGGCGTGAGGTCGCGGTTCCCCGTGACCTCACGCAGCTTGCGCCGCAGCCGGCTGAACACCACCCGCACGTCGCGCGCCGCGCGCACGGCCGAGGTGGAGACACCGTCGGTGATCTCGGTCATGACCTCACCCTAAGACCATCAGGTAAGCCTGTCCAGGTGAACCTGAGCAGTTTCGTCTGTGCAGTTTCCCGGGCCCGGTTTCCCTTCCGGCACGGTCCGTGCCGCGCCGCCGCCTACGGTGGCAGGAGACAACTCCACGCCGGCGGGTTCAGGGGCTCCCGGCCGTGCCGAACGAGGCGTGAATCCGGTCGCCGGCGCACCGTGCGGAATCGGGTGACCACGAATGGCGAGGACAGGCGCGAACGACTACGACTTCGTCGTGGTGGGCGGCGGCAGCGCGGGGTGTGTGATCGCCGCGCGGCTCACGGAGGACCCCGGTACCCGGGTCCTGCTGCTGGAGGCGGGCAGCGCCGAACCGCTGCCGGAAATGGCGGTGCCCTCGCAGTGGCCGGCACTCCTGACCACGTCGGCGAGCTGGGGCGATATGACGGTGGTGCAGTCGGCCACCGGCATCTCGACGCCGTTGCCCCGGGGGCGGGTACTCGGCGGGTCCTCCGGGATCAACGGCATGATCTTCACCCGCGGGCACCACTCGAGCTATGACGCATGGGTGGAAGCCGGCGCGAACGGCTGGGGGTTCGACGGCCTGCTGCCGTACTTCAAGCGCTCGGAGAGCACGACGGGCCGTGATCCGGCGCTGCGCGGCGACGAGGGCCCGCTGGCCGTCGGACCCGCGGACCCGGCGCATCCGCTGTTCGCGGACTGCGTCGCGGCCGCGGTCGAGACGGGGCATCCCAGGGCGGCCGACATCAGCAGCGGCACGGCGGAGGGCTTCGGCTTCACCGACCTGAACATCGTCGGCGGCAGGCGGCAGAGCGCGGCCGACGCCTACCTCGCTCCGGCGTTCGACCGCCCCAACCTCGCCGTGGTGTGCGAGGCCATGGTGGACCGGCTGAGGATGGCCGGTGACCGCTGCACGGGCGTCGTGTACCACCGGGGCGACGAGTCCCTGGTGGCCGGGTGCTCGCGTGAGGTGGTGCTGACGGCGGGCGCGATCGGCACGTCCCACCTGCTGCTGCTGTCCGGTGTGGGACCCGCCGCGCACCTGCGGGAGTGTGGCGTGGACACCCTGCTGGATCTTCCCGGGGTGGGGAGGAACCTGCAGGACCACCCCATGGGCAGTGTCGTCTACGACGCTCGGCGGCGGATCCCGGAAGCGCGCCACAACCACGGCGAGGCCTTCGGCCTGGTGCGCAGCGACGGCGCCGTGGGCGCTCCCGACGTGCAGGTGCTCTTCATCGACGCGCCGGGTCACATTCCCGAGGTCGAGGGTGAGGGCACCACGCTCGGCCCCGCGGAGGAAGCCGTGCGGGAACCGGCCGCGGGCTACACCATCGGCGCGGGCCTGATGCGCCCGCGCAGCCGTGGCACCGTGCGGCTGTCCCCGCACGACCCGGCGGGGCCGCCCAGGCTTGACCCGAACTACCTGGGTGACGAGGAGGACTACCGGACCATGGTCACCGGGCTGCGGATGGCCCGGGAGATCGGCCGTGCCGGTGCCCTGGACGCCTGGCGTGCCGAGGAGCGGGCACCGGGGCCTGGCGTCACCGGCGACGCCGAGCTGCGCGCCTACCTGGCCGACGGCGTGGCGTCCTACTGCCACCCCGCGGGCACCTGCCGGATGGGCACGGACGACATGAGCGTCGTGGACACGGATCTGCGGGTGCACGGCGTCCAGGGGCTGAGGATCGCCGACGCGTCCGTCATGCCGAGCCTGCCGGCCGGCAACACCAACGCGACGGTGTACGCGATCGCGGAGCGGGCCGTGGAGA
Organism: Streptomyces sp. DSM 116793; assembly: GCF_057320905.1. Classification (NCBI taxonomy): domain Bacteria; kingdom Bacillati; phylum Actinomycetota; class Actinomycetes; order Kitasatosporales; family Streptomycetaceae; genus Streptomyces; species Streptomyces sp. DSM 116793. The sequence goes on from NZ_CM170494.1 coordinate 8,994,881, forward strand.
TGCTCGCGTTCTGAGCTCGGCGGGGCCGTCCCTGTCTCAAGGCGTGGGAGGTGCCCCGGGGCAGCACGGCCCCGCCGCTCCTCCGGGGCGCCGGGGCCGGGGGCGCCAGCGGGGAGCCGGGCCCCGGCCTGCCTCCTCCACAGGCCGGGGCCCGGTCCGGCCCCGGTCCCGCGTCAGGACCTGGCCGGCACCACGTCCACGTCCGCCGCCCGTACGTACTCCACGCGGTGCCCGAACTGGATCTCGTAGTACGTGTCCCTGCCGGTGACCACGCGGTGCGCGGCGGGATCGAACGTCACCGCGTAGAAGTACTCGCCCCGCACCTTCTGGCCCGCCACGTACTTCTGCCCGGCCGGGAGCGTGTACGGCATCGGCGTGAGGGCCTGCACCGGCACGTCCGAGGGATAGGCCGACGCCTCCGGGTAGGCCCGCCCGTACACCGGCACCCCGCTCCTGCCGGCCTTGGGGGTGACGAGGAGCCCCGAGGAGGCGACGGCCGTCGGGTGCTTCGCGGGGTTCCTGAACCAGGCCTTCTGGCCGAGGAACCAGATCGCCGTCCAGTCGCCCTGCCGGCCCGCCACCGCGTACTGCTGTCCGGTGGAGGCACGCGCGCCGACGTCGTTCACGTCGATGGTCGAGTCCTGGCCGCCGGGGCGCAGCCCGACGTCCTTGACCAGCGGGGCGTCGTCCGCCGGTGCCGTACGCAGGCGCAGCTCGCTGGAGCCGTGCGCCGCGCAGGGCCGGCCCGCGGCCGTGCAGCCGGTGTACGCGGGCTGGTTGCCGGCATAGCCGGGCAGCACCGTGACCACCGGGGAGCCCGGCTCCGCCGTCCGGTGGAAGGGCTTGCCCAGCAGGGCGAAGTAGTGCGCCCAGTCCCAGTACGGGCCCGGGTCGGTGTGCATCGCCGGGATGCCGGCGCCGGTGGTGGCCGGGACGTTGTCGTGGCCGAGGATGTGCTGCCGGTCCAGCGGGATGCCGTACTTCCCGGCCAGATAGGCCACCAGGCGCGCGGAGGAACGATACATCTCCTCGGTGAACCAGGCGTCGGGGTCGGTCAGGAAGCCCTCGTGCTCGATGCCGATGGAGTGGGAGTTGACGTACCAGTTCCCGGCGTGCCAGCCGACGTCCTTGGTTCTCAGGTGCTGTGCGATGTGCCCGTCCGTCGAGCGGACCGTGTAGTGCCAGCCGAGGTAGGTGGGGTCCTGCACCAGTTTCAGTGTGTCGTCCCAGTACTCCTCGGTGTCGTGGATGACGATGCTGTCGACGCTCTGGTCCTTGGGCCGGTCGGCCACGTCGTGGTTGCCGTAGTCGCCGTCGCCGAACTCCTGGTAGGGGGCGGGCACCCACTCGCAGGACACCGACGCCGGGCACTGAGTGTCCTGTGCGGAGGCGTCGCGCAGGCCCAGCTGCCGCACCCGGGTCCGGTCCGGGGCGAGGCCGGGGTCGGCCGTGAGGGTCACCCGCTGGCCCGCGTCGGTGGTGCGCCGGGCGCCGTCGTGCAGGACGGCGAACACGTCGTCGGCGTACGCGGTCGCGGTCGCGGTGTCGTCGGCGCCGGAGAACCGGGCCACCGCGTCGTACCAGTCGGCGGGGTCGGAGCTCAGCGGCCTGCCGAGCCTCTTCTGCGCCGCGGCCAGCAGGGCGGCGCCGCCGCGGACGTTGGCGTCGGGGTCGGTGCGCAGCCGGGTGGCGGGGATGCCGGTGAGATAGGCCGCCGTGGTCAGGGTGTGCAGCCGGGCGGGCAGTTCGGTGGCCGCGGGCCGGGCGGCCCCGAGGGCGGCGCCGGGGTGCGGTGCGGGCCGGGCGCTGTCGCCGCGGGGGTCCTCGCCCGCCTGGACCTGCCGCCGGCCCGCGGTCGCGAGCGCCGTGCGCGCGTCCGTCAGGTGCATGGGCCCGTACCCGCCGGACACGCTCGGCGCGCCCTGGTGCGTGTCCCACCGGGACTGGATGTAGGAGACGCCCAGCAGCACGCTCTGCGGCACATGCGAGGCGGCGGCAGCGGCGGCGAACGAGTTCTGCAGCCGGGCGGTCGCGGGCACCTCGGCGCCGCTGGACGGTGCCGCGCCGATCAGCGGCAGCAGCAGGGCCGCGGCCGCGAGCGCGCCCGTCGTGCGGAGCGGATGTCTGGGTATGGCCGGGGTGCGGCCGGGGGCGGATCCGCGCAATGCAGCCTCCAGGGACGATGGGCGCGGTGCGGCGCCCGGGGCCGGGCGTGGGTCAGTCGTACCGGCTTCACGACGATCCGTCAATCACGCCCCCTGCAAAGGGATTTCGCACGTCAGCGGCGGTGAACGCGCCCGATCACGACTGGTTGGCACGCCGCCTGCGGCGCGTCAGAGGAGTGGACCAATGGACACCCGGCGGGTGCGAGCGTGCGGACGGCCCCCGGCGTGTCCGGTCCCTCGGTGCGGGGGCGCTCGGGGTGGGGTGCGGCGGGGTGCTTGCGGCTGCTGCTGCGGGCGCGCTCGCGGTGAGCCGCCGTGGACACGCGCGTGGTGAGCCGTCGCGCGCGTGCGATGAGGGGCGTGGCCCCGCGGGGATGGAAAGAGACCCCGCAGAACGCGGAGGGCCCGCGGTGCGCATCGTCCCTGGCGCACCGCGGGCCCCGGCCTCAGCGTGGCGTCGACGGCCCCGGTCCTCGGCGGGTGCCCGGTCCTTCAGCGGGTGCCGACCGCCGCCCGGACCGCCCGGCGGGCCATCTGGCAGTCGTCGTGCAGCCGCCGCAGCAGGAGCCGCTGCTCCTCGCAGGACGGGACGCCGGCGGGCTGGCCCGGGCCGGGCTGCGGCCCGACGGGCTCGCGCAGCGAGCGCTGCACGGCGGTCTCGTACGTGCGGATCTCCCGGGTGAGCACCAGCATCAGGTTCACCAGGAAGGCGTCCCGTGCCGCGGGCCCGCCGACCTGGGCGAGCTGGGAGATCTGCTTCCGCGCCAGGGGCGCGTCGCCGAGTACCGTCCACAGCGTCGCCAGGTCGTAGCCGGGGAGGTACCAGCCCGCCTGGTCCCAGTCCACCAGGACCGGGCCTCCGGGTGAGAGCAGCATGTTCGACAGCAGGGCGTCGCCGTGGCAGAACTGCAGTACCCCGCGCCGGCGGTCCGCCGACTTCGCGATGCCGTGCAGGAGCTTCCGCAGGTCGCCCAGGTCGCGGTCGGTCAGCAGGCCCAGCTCGTGGTAGCGGGAGATCCGGGTGCCGTACTCCAGTGGCCGGCCGAAGGTGCCCTCCGGGGGCTGCCACTGGCCCAGCCGGCAGATCGCGCCCAGCGCGGCCCGCACATCGCCGCGCGGCGGTGCCTGCACCGGATGCCGCTGGAGCGCCGCGGCCCGCCCCGGCATCCGCTCGATCACCAGAACGCCGCCCGCGGGGTCGGCGGCGATGAGCCGGGGGACGCGGACCGGTGGACGGTTGCGGACAAAGGAACGGTAGACGGCTATTTCATGCTGGAACCGCTCCTTCCACGCGGGGGAGTGGTCCACTAAACACTTGGCCACGGCCGTGCTGCGCCCGGTGGTGCCGACCAGCAGCACCGAACGGCCGCTGCGGCGCAGCAACTGCACGGGGCTGAACTCGGGACAGATCCTGTGCACCGCCGCGATGGCCGTACGCAGCTGCGCGCCCTGCGGCCCCGACAGGTCGAGCCGTCCGCTGAGCGGCGCGCCGGCGGAGCCCGGTACCCGGGGCGGCCGGCGGTCGACGGCCACCGGGTACGGCGGGGCCGGACGGGAGCCGCCGGCGGTCGCCACGGGTGCCTGACCGGCCCGGGAGGCGTGCGGGAGCGGGTGCAGCGACCGGGCCGCGGCGGACACGGAGGACGATGCTGCGTACATGGGCGAGAGCGATCCCTTCGTGTGCCTGCGGAGTCCCTGCGCCGCCCGGCCCGGCGGCATCCTCCGCACCCTGGGGAGTGCGGGACCCGCCGCCGGGCCGGGGCGGCGCTTTCCTACCTGACACCCCCTGGCCACTGGCACACCATCTGGCGGACCCTGGCGAACCCTGGCGAATAGTCGCCCAGCAACTGACAGCGGGCTACTGTCGGTTCAGCCGAGAACCTGGGGGCTTGACGTGAGCGGACAACCCAACACCCGCCTATCGGACCTGTTCGGCCTGGCCGGCTGGTCGAAGGGTGAACTCGCGAGGCTGGTGAACCGGAAGGCGGCCGCCATGGGCCACCCCCAGCTCGCCACCGACACCTCACGGGTACGGCGTTGGATCGACACGGGGGAGATCCCGCGCGATCCGGTGCCGAAGGTGCTGGCGGCGCTGTTCACCGAGCAACTCGGCCGTGTCGTGACCATCGAGGACCTCGGTCTGGTCCGGCACGGGCGCGCCTCGAGGCGGCGTGACGACGGGGGTGACGAGCATCCCGACGGACTGCCGTGGGCGCCCGAGCGGACGGCTGCGGTCCTCACCGAATTCACGGGAATGGACCTCATGCTCAACCGACGCGGCTTGGTGGGCGCGGGCGCCGCGCTCGCCGCAGGATCCGCACTCAGCAGCGCCATGCACGACTGGCTGAACACCGACCCGGCCCTCGCGGCCGACGCCCCCCGACCCCCCGATCCCGACTCACCTCTGCACGCCGACCCGGCCGGACTCGACCGGTACGAGGCGGCCCCCGTCGGCGCACAGGAGATCGAGGCCCTTGAGCACTCGGTCGAGGTGTTCCGGGCCTGGGACGCGGCCCGCGGCGGCGGGCTGCAACGCAAGGCGGTGGTCGGCCAGCTCAACGAGGTGGGTGGCATGCTCGCCTACCGTCACCCCGACCATCTGCAGCGCCGCCTGTGGGGCGTCGCCGCCAACCTGGCCGTGCTCGCGGGCTGGATGTCGCACGACGTCGGCCTGGAGCCCACGGCCCAGAAGTACTTCGTGATCGCCGCCCATGCGGCCCGGGAGAGCGGCGACCGGCCGCGCGCCGGTGAGGCGCTCTCCCGCGCCGCCCGCCAGATGGTGCACCTGGGCAAGCCCGACGACGCCCTCGACCTGATGAAGCTCGCCAGGTCCGGCTCCGGCGAGCAGACCCTGCCGCGCACCGAGGCCATGCTGTACACGATCGAGGCCTGGGCGCAGGCGTCCATGGGCCAGGGACAGGCGATGCGCCGCACCCTCGGCCGCGCGGAGGAGCTGTTCGTCTCCGACAAGGGCGACGTGCCGCCGCCGAGCTGGATGCAGATGTTCGACGAGGCGGACCTGCACGGGATGCAGGCCCTCGCCTACCGCACCCTCGCCGAGCACGAGCCGGCGGCGGCCGGCATGGCCCAGCGGTACGCCAGGCGGGCCCTGGAGCTGCGGACGAAGGAGCGGGAGCGCTCGCAGATCTTCGACTACATCTCGCTCGCGTCGGCCTCCTTCATCGCCGACGAGCCCGAGCAGGCGGAGACGTACGCACGCCTCGCCCTGGTGTCGATGGGGTCCAACTCCTCCCAGCGCACCTGGGACCGGCTGCGCGAGATGTACCGGCTGACCGGGCAGTACGCGGGCCGGCCCGGCATCGACGACCTGCGGAACGACATCGAGGTGCAGATGCCCAGGCCGTCGGCCGGGAAGAAGGTGGGCGTGCCCCCGGGTGATGCCTGGGTGTGAGCCGGAACGGATACAGCAGGAAGACCAGGGGCGCCCCGTTCCACCGCGGACCAGCGGTGGGGCGGGGCGTCGTGCCGGTGCCCGCGGTGGTGGCGCGGGAGGAGCCCGGCGTGCGGCCAGGGGGCGGGTGGGCCGCGGGGAGCCGGGCCGTACGCCGGGCGCCGCCACAGGAGGCCGGACCGCGGCGGTGGCGCGGCCCCCTGCGGCGCATTCGCGAGCCCGCGCACGCACACCGCGCGGGCCGGGCGCCCCGAGCGAGTCACGGGTCTCGCTCGCCGGGCGCACCGGGCGCGTGCGGTGTACCCGCACCGGACGGTGCCGCCCCGGTGGGGGACGGGCACCCGGCCGGAACGGCGGGCACGGGCTCGCCCTTCCTCCGCGACCATCCGGGTGTCGGCGTCCGGCCATGGACAGCGGCCGACACCCACCAGCGGTGTGGGAAGGACCGGACACGACCTTCGCACAGCCGGGGACGCACGGTAAGGGATTTGGCACAATCCGCCTAGATGGTGCTTCTGGCATATGCCACCGTCCTTCTCTGGCCTGTGGACCACGCAACGAGACGTCCACCCGGACAAGGGGGAAACGGTCCTGTCGCAGGGACGACCTCCTGGGCCCCCTGGGACGCCCCCAGGAACGACCCCTAGGGACGACCACCTTCCCCACGACCACATCGCCGATACGACCACGTCGCAGAGACGGCCCCGGGAACGACCCCATCGCAGGAGCGACCACCACCGGGACCGGCGCGGTAGCGGAATTTCCCGCCCGCGGCGCGTGACACCTGCCCTCGCCGCCGTGTCCAAGAAGAGACGCACCCGCACGGGCACGTACTGGAAACCGGAAGGGGAGACCGAAGATGCCCGGCACCGTGCAGCAGTCCGCCGACGCCCGCCTGATCGCCACACGGCGCCGGCGGTCCGTACCCGTGACCCTGCGGTACGAGGTCGCCGACCCGCTCGCCGTCCACCTCGGCTTCCCCTCGGAGGCGACCCTCGATGAGGCCCCGGTCACCTGGACGTTCGCCCGCGACCTGCTGGAGCAGGGGCTGTCGAAGCCGGCGGGACGCGGAGACGTGCACATCTGGCCCGGTGGACCGGAACGCACCGTCATCGAGTTCGACGCGCCCGACGGCACCGCCCTCGTGGAGTTCGACGAGGCGGCGCTGCGCCGCTTCCTGGTGCGCACCGAGGAGGCGGTGCCCGCCGGCAGGGAGGACGTCGCCGCCGAGGTGGACCGCGGACTCGCCGAACTCCTGGGACCGGGGTGAGGAGCCCGCGCCGAGCACGGGACGGGACGGCCTCGCGGGTGCCACGGCACCCGCACCCGGTGCCGAACGCGTCAGCCGTACAGCGGCGGGCGCTCGGCCAGGTCGACGGTGACCCGCGTACCGGTCGCCAGGGCGCGTTCGCCGGCCTCCGCCACCGCGGCCGACGCATAGCCGTCCCAGGCGCTGGGCCCGGTCACGAGTCCCCGGCGTGTCGCGTCCACCCACGCCTGCACCTCGCGGTCGTAGGCGTCGGCGAAGCGGACCAGGTAGTCCTGCGGCACCTCCTCGCGCGCGCTGCCGGCCGTCTCCACCACCATGGTGTGGCCCTCGCCGATGCGGGCGCTGCCCGACTCGCAGACGGCCTCGCAGCGGACCTGGTAGCCGAAGCCGCAGTTGACGAAGATCTCCACGTCCATGACCGCGCCGCCGGACGTCTCGAAGAGCACCAGCTGCGGATCGAACAGGCCCTCGGGAGCACCCGCCGAAGGCCGCGGCCGCAGCACGGACACCGCGGTGATCTCCTGCGCCAGCAGCCAGCGGCCGGCGTCGATCTCGTGCGAGACCGAGCTGTTGATCATCATGGCGCTGGTGAAGCCCGCCGGTGACGACACGTTGCGGTGCGTGCAGTGCAGCATCAGCGGCCGGCCCAGGCGCCCGGAGTCGAGCAGGTCCTTCAGACGCAGGTACTCCGCGTCGTAGCGCCGCATGAAGCCGACCTGCACCAGCCGGCGGCCGGCCTTGCCCTCCGCCTCCATCACCCGCAGCGCCCCCGCCGAGTCGGGGGTCATCGGCTTCTCACAGAGCACCGGCAGGCCGCGCCCGAACGCGGCGAGCAGCGCCTCCTCGTGGTCCGGGGCCGGGGAGGCGATCAGTACCGCGTCGACGCCCGGCGCGGCGAGCGCCGCAAGCGGTTCCGAGTGCAGGGACACGCCCTCGATGCCCGCCGTCGCCGCCTCGGCGCGCCCGGTGTCCGGATCGGCGACCGCCACGATCCGGGCCCCGCTGATCGCCTGGTCGACGCGCCGCACATGGTCCGCGCCCATGTGGCCCGCGCCGAGCACGGCCACCCCCAACAGGTCACTCACCCGCACACCCCTTCCGGTCGTCCGCCGTGCCACCGCCGTCGGCCCACCATCATGCCCGGCCGCTGCCCGGGCAACCGACTTCGACCTGTGCGGTACATCGCACGGACCTTCACCTGGGCCCCGGGCACCCGGTCGTGCGATCATCCCCCGCATGGCTGAGCTGACTGAGCTGCTTGCGGCCGAGGCCGTCCGGCTGGACGGCCGGGTGGCCGACTGGCGGGAGGCGATCACCGCCGCCGGGGGCCTGATGGTCGCGGCCGGCGTCTGCACCGACGCGTACACGGCCGAGATGATCCGCAACGTCACGGAGAACGGGCCCTACATCGTGGTCGCGCCCGGCTTCGCCTTCGCCCACGCCAGACCCTCGCCCGCCGTGCTGAGGACAGGCATGTCCTGGCTGCGGCTCGCCGAACCCGTCGAGTTCGGCCACGAGAGCAACGACCCGGTGGAACTCGTGGTGGCGCTCGCCGCTCAGGACGCCGGTGCGCACACCGCCGCGATGGCCGCCCTGGCCCGGCTGCTCGCCGACCCCGGACTCGCCCAGGCGCTCCACGATGTGACGACGCCTCAGGCACTGCTGGCCGTGCTCGGCGCGGCGAGCGGCGCCTCGGCACCGGTCCGGCCCGCCACGGCGGCAGCCCGCGCCGCGAGCGAGGGGCCCCGGCCCGCCGGGGCGGAAGCCGGCGCGGCCCCGCACAAGATCCTCACCGTCTGCGGCAACGGCCTCGGCACCAGCCTGTTCCTCAAGAACACCGTCGAGCGGGTGCTCGACCGCTGGGGCTGGTCGCGGTACGTCACCGTGGAGGCCACCGACACCGTCTCGGCCCGGGGCAAGGCCGCGGAGGCCGTCGCGATCCTCACCTCGGGGGAGATAGCGCGGACTCTCGGCGACGTCGGTGTCCCCGTGCAGGTCGTCACGGACTTCACCAGCACCACCGAGGCCGACCGCGTCCTGCGGGACACCTACGACGTCTGAGGGGGCCCAGCCGCCATGGCCTGGCTTGTCACCACCGCCACATTCCTCGTCGACGAGATCCTCAGCCAGCCCCCGTACCTGGTGGGCCTGATCACCGCTGCGGGCCTGCTGGCGCTGGGCCGGCCCGTGGGGCAGGTCGCCGGGGGCGCCATCAAGGCCACCCTCGGCTTTCTGCTGATCAACGCCGGGGCGACCCTGGTCACCGGCTCACTGGGGCCGCTGGGCGAGATGATCCAGGGCGCCACCGGTGCGCACGGCGTCATCCCCACCAACGAGGCCATCGTGGGCATCGCTCAGCAGCAGTACGGCTCCCGGGTGGCCTGGCTGATGATCCTCGGCTTCGCCGTCAGCCTGCTGCTGGCCCGGTTCACCCCGCTGCGCTATGTCTTCCTGACGGGCCATCACATGCTGTTCATGGCGACCCTGCTGACGATGGTGCTGGCCAGCGCGGGACAGCCGTCCTGGCTGGTGGTGGTCGTCGGGGGCGTGCTGCTCGGCATCATGCTGGTGGCGATGCCGGCCTTCGCGCACCCCTGGACCAAGCGGGTGACCGGCAACGGCACCATCGCCATCGGCCACTTCGGCAGTGCCGGCTACATCGCCGCCGGGGCCACCGGGCGGCTGGTGGGCGGCCGCAGCCGCAGCACCGAGGACATGAAGCTCCCCGAGGGGCTGCGCTTCCTGCGTGACTCGATGGTCGCCACCGCCCTGTCGATGGTGCTGTTGTACGTGATCATGGCGCTGGTCTTCCTGGGCAAGGTGGGCAGGGGCGAGGCGTATCGGGCATTCGCGGCCGGCGGCGGGTCGGCGGCCCACGGGCTCGGCAACTATGTGATGCAGGCCGTCATGCAGGGGCTGGAGTTCGGCGTCGCGGTCGCGGTGATCCTCTTCGGGGTGCGCACCATCCTCGGCGAGCTGGTGCCGGCCTTCCAGGGCATCGCGGAGCGGCTGGTGCCGGGGGCGGTCCCCGCGCTCGACGCGCCCATCGTCTTCCCGTACGCCCAGAACGCCGTGCTCATCGGCTTCGTCGCCAGCTTCGCCGGCGGGCTGATCAGCCTGGGCCTGCTGGGCTGGATCTTCCATCCGGCCTTCGGTCTCGCGCTCGTGCTGCCCGGGCTCGTGCCGCACTTCTTCACCGGGGGCGCCGCGGGCGTCTACGGCAACGCGACCGGCGGCCGCCGCGGCGCCGTCGTGGGCTCCTTCGTCAACGGTGTGCTGATCACCTTCCTGCCCGCCCTGCTGTTGAAGGTGCTCGGCGCCTTCGGCAGGGAGAACACCACGTTCGGCGACGCCGACTTCGGCTGGTTCGGCGCCGTCGTCGGCAACGCCGCCAAGGCCGGGCGGACGGGCGGCGCGCTGTTGATGCTGCTGATCGGTGCCGTGGTGCTGGCCGCCGCGATCGTGGTGCAGAAGAGGGCGGTGCTCACCGGCTGGGACCCGGGCGCGCGCCGGGACGCGCTGCTGCCGCCGGCCGCCCCCGCGGCGGCCGCGGTGCCCGCGCCGCGCCCGGCGCCCGGCACGGTGGGACGGGTGAAGGTGGCACCGCCCCCCGGGGCCCCGGCACCGCCGCCTCCGCCGGCGGACTGAGCGGGGCCGGGCGACACCGGCGGGCGGCGATGTCGCCCGCCCGGCCCCCGGGGCCCCCGGGGCCCGGGGGGCTCCGGGAAAGCTCCGGGAGCCCTGGGAAGTGCCGCGGGTCGCCGCGGGTCCGTGCCCGGTCGCCGGCCGGACCCGGTCGCCGGCTCCTCAGCGTTGCAGGTGGCGGATGACCGCGAGCACCCGGCGGTTGTGGTCCTCGGAGGGCGGCAGCCCGAGCTTGCCGAAGATCGCCGCCACATGCTTCTCCACGGTGCCCGGCGAGACCGTCAGAGCGGCCGCGATCGCGGTGTTGGAGCGGCCCTCGGCCATCAACGACAGCACCTCGCGCTCCCGCTGGGTGAGCGCGGCCAGCTCGTCGGTGTGCCGGCCCGCGGCGAGCTGTGTGACCACCTCGGGGTCGAGCGCGGTACCGCCCCCGCCGACCCGGATAAGTGCGTCCACGAACTCCGCGACGTTGGCGACCCGGTCCTTGAGCAGGTAGCCCACCCCCGCCGAGCCGGACGCGAGCAGCCGCGTCGCGTACCGGGTCTCCACGTACTGCGAGAAGAGCAGCACACCGGTGCCCGGGTGGAGCCTGCGGAGGTCGATGGCGGCGCGCAGGCCCTCGTCGGTGTGGGTGGGCGGCATCCGGATGTCGACGACGGTGACGTCGGGACGGTGCTCGGCGACCGCGGTGCGCAGGGCGTCGGCGTCCCCCACCACGGCGCACACCTCGTGGCCGCGCTCGCTCAGCATCTGGGCCAGCAGCTCCCGCAGCACGGCCGCGTCCTCGGCGATCACCACGCGCATGGCCGGCATGCTCTCATGCGCGCAGTGGAAGCTCGACGGTGACCACCGTGGGGCCGCCGGGCGGGCTCTCGATGTGCAGGGTGCCGTCCACCGGCCGCACCCGCTGCTGGAGGCCGGTGAGGCCGCTGCCCAGGCCGACGTCCGCGCCGCCGCGGCCGTCGTCGGTGACGGTGAGGCGCAGCATGCCGTCCCGCTCGGCGGCGCGGACGGCGGCCCACCGGGCACCGCTGTGCTTGATGACGTTCGTCAGCAACTCGGCCGCGCAGAAGTACGCGATGGTCTCGATCGCGGCCGTGGGCCGCCTCGGCACGTCCACCGACAGCTCCACCGGCACCGTGCTGCGCGCCGCGAGGGTGGCCAGCGCGTCCGGCAGGCCGTCGTCGAGTACCGGCGGATGGATGCCACGGGCCAGGTCGCGCAGCTCGCCGATGGCCTCGGTGGCGTTGTGGTGGGCGGTCTCGACCAGACGGCGCAGCCGGTCCCGCTCGGTGCCCTCCCCCTCCGTGCCGAGGCCCTCTCTGATCATGTCCAGGCTCATCGCCAGCGCCACCAGCCTGACCTGTGCGCCGTCGTGCAGATCACGCTCCACCCGGCGCAGCAGCGCGGCCGCGTCGTCCACGGCGAGCGCGCGTGTCTCCTCCAGGTCCCGCACCCGCGCGGCAAGCACACCGGGCCCGAGCAACTCCCGCATCAGACGGCGGTCGACATGCACCACCGCACGGGTCAGCCAGGGCGCGACCAGCAGAGTGAGGAGACCGATGGCGGCGGCGAGCACCGTGCCCCAGAACGTGTGGAACCTGGGTGAGCCGCCGAACGGCAGCGGCGTCAGCGTCGGCGCCCCGCGCTCCCCGCCATGGGCGGGGTACTGCCCGAGCAGGCTCCAGCGCAGCGGCGTGCTCAGGTTGATCAGTCCCGTGACCCACCACAGCACGGCGTAGCAGCCGAACACCGACACCGGCAGCTTCACCAGCACATAGCCTGCGCACCGCCAGGAGGCGGCGTCCCGCAGCCGGGTGTCGAGCCGCGCGAAGAGGCCCCGGGCCGGGGCCGGTGCGGCGGGCGCGGGGATGTGCTCGCCCAGCAGCCACCGTGCGAGGCCCCGGTGCGCCCCGCCCAGCGCACGCCCCAGGGCGAGCGCCAGCACCAGGAACAGCGCCCCCAGGATGCCGCCGATGAGCGAGATCAACAGCCCCGAGCCCAGGCAGAGCAGCACGACGACGAGCACGAACCCGGTCAGGCCCAGCGGGAGGGCGGCCAGGCAGTACCCGGCCTCGGCCCATGCGCGCGCGGTGCACGGAGCGGTCAGCACCGTGCGGAGCCGGCCGGAGACGCGGTCGGCGGTGGCAGGGCGTCCACCGGTCCCAGGGCCCTCGCCCCCGCCGGGGCCACCGGCTCGCTCCGGGCCGTCGGCTCGGTTGAGGGCGGCGGCCGGGTCCGGGGCGGCGGCTCGGTCCGGTCCCGTGGGCCGCCCCGGGCCCCCGTCCCGCCCCGGCCCCCGTCCCGTCGCGGGTGTCCGTCCCGTCCGGGGGGCGGGGGACCCGGCCGCCGGTGCGGGCGCCTCGCCGGAGTCGTGCATGGGCGCAGGGTACCGGTCCGTCATGGGCGCAGGGTGCTGTTCCGCGGCTCGCTCAGGCATCCCGCCGGGCCAGCACCGAGCCACCGATCCCCAGCACCAGCGCCGCGTAGAGGCACAGCACGGCGAACCCGGTCCAGGGTGAGAGCATGTCCGGCATCGGCCTGGACACCGCCAGGGAGTTCCCCGCGATCATGGTGGGGAAGTACTTCGCTATCCGGACGCCGGTCAGCCCCGCGACGATCACCGGGAGCACGAAGATGACGGCCACCAGTACCCCGATGGCGCTCGCGGTGTGCCGGGTGGCGGCGCCGATGCCGACGCCCATGAGTCCGACCAGCGCGAGATAGGCGCCGGAGAGCAGCACGGCCCGCAGCACCCCGGGCTGGTCCAGCGCCGGGCGCGGCACGCCGGGGTGGAGTGCGGCCCGGCCGGCGAAGAAGGTGAGGAGGGCGACGGCCTCGCCGACGCCGAGCGCCAGCGCCCCGAACACGCCGGCCTTCGCCGTGAGGACCAGCCGCCGCCGGGGGACGGCCGCGAGCGTGGACCTGATGGACCCGGAGGCGTACTCGCCCGTGACGAGCAGTACACCTATGACGCCGATCACCAGCTGGCCGACGGCCACCCCGGCCATGACGTTGTTGGTGGGGTCGAAGGCGGCGGCCTTGTCCGGGCTGGGCGGCCGGGTGTTCGCCATGGTGATCACGCCGATGCCGACCATGGCCACGGCCGTCAGCAGCAGCGCCCAGAGCGTGGATCGCAGGGTGCGCAGCTTGATCCACTCCATCCGGGCCGCGTGCCGCAGGCCGTACCCGCAGGCGGGGCGGGCGGCGGACGGCGGAGGGACCGCGGGGGAGGGGCCGGTCACGGAGGTCGGCCCCGGTGCGGGGGACGCCGATGAGGTCATGACTGCTGCTCCTCGTGCTGGGGGGTGCCCCGGCGGGGCGTGCTCTGATCCGGGTGCCGGCCCCGTGCAGGGGCGGGGTGGTGCGGCGCGGGCGTGGCGTTCGCCGGAAGCGCGGCCCAGCACGGGGCGGGCGTGCCGTCCGCCGGAGCCGGGCCCGGGTCGGGGACGCCGACCGGGGCCGATTCCGGGACACCGGAAGCCGGGGCCGGGCCCGGGAGGCCGGGAACCGGCGCCGGGGCCGCGGCCGGCGCGGAGCCGTGGTACTCGGCGCTGTCGCCGGTGAGCCGGAAAAAGGCCTCCTCCAGCGAGCCGCCGCCCCGCGTCAGCTCCCGCACCGAGGTGTCGGCGAGCAGCCGCCCCCGCCCGATCACCACCAAGTGGTCGGCGGTGAGCGCCATCTCGCTGATCAGATGGCTGGAGAGCAGGACGGCCCGGCCCTCGGCGGCCAGGGACGTCATCAGGTTCCTGATCCAGCGCACGCCCTCCGGGTCGAGGCCGTTCACCGGCTCGTCGAACAGCAGCACGGGCGGATCACCGAGGAGTGCCGCGGCGATGCCCAGCCGCTGGGCCATGCCGAGCGAGAACGTCCGGGCCCGCCGGCGCGCCACCGTGCTCAGCCCGACCGTCCGCAGCACCTCGTCGACCCTGCGGGACGGTATGCCGCCGGCCGCGGCCAGCGCCGCCAGATGGTGGTGGGCGCTGCGGCCCGGATGGAACGTGCGGGCCTCCAGCAGCGCCCCCACCTCGCGCAGCGGCCACGCGAGGTCGCGGTACGCGCGCCCGCCGATGCGGGCCTCGCCGGTGTCGGGCGCGTCCAACCCCATGATCATGCGCATGGTGGTGGACTTGCCAGAGCCGTTCGGCCCGAGGAAGCCGGTCACACGGCCGGGCCGCACCTCGAAGCCCAGCCCGTCCACGGCGACGGTGGACCCGTACCTCTTCGTGAGATTCCTGACCTCGATCATCACCACTCCCCGGCACGCCGGTGCGTGCTCATGTGCTCTCACGCTAGGGAGCCGGCGAGTGCGGCGTAACGAGGCTGACCTCCATCTTCTTCTGGGGGTATGCCCCCAGGGGCAGGTGCGGCTGCCCACGCCCCGACGCGGGTGCACCCCACCCCGACGCGGGTGCACCCCACCCCGAGGCGAGTGCACCCCACCCCGAGGCGGAGTGCGCCGCGCCATGACGCACGTGCACCGTGCCGTGATGCACGTGCACCGTGCCGTGACGTGCGCGCACCGTGCCGCGACGTGCGTGCCTAGTCGACGGGAGGCGGGGGCGGGGGCGGCGCCGGCCGGGATCCCGGATCCGCCGGACCGTCGCGGTCCGCCGGGCCGCTACCCTCCGCCGGGCCGCCGTCCGCCGCCTCGTCCGTCGCGTCCGTATCGGTCCCGGCCGCCGCCGTGTCCGTCCCGTCCGCCGCCTGATCCGTCCCGGCCGCCGCGTACCCGGCCGCCTCCTCGTCGGCCGTCGCCGCGCCCGCGGCCGCCGCCGGGTCGGGGCCCAGATCGAGGAAGCCCTCGGGGCCCGGGACGGCGCCCTCCCCGACCCGGTCGGGCCCGGGGAGCGGGCTCCCCTCGTCGCCGTCGGGCCCGACGGGCTCACGCTGGGCGCGGTCCAGGAACCGCAGCAGCTCCACGGGGAACGGCAGCACCAGGGTGGAGTTCTTCTCCGCGGCGACCGCCACCATGGTCTGCAGCAGCCTCAGCTGGAGCGCGGCGGGCTGCCGCGACATCTCGCGGGCCGCCTCGGCCAGCTTCCTGGAGGCCTGCAGCTCGGCGTCGGCGTTGATGATCCGGGCCCGCCGCTCCCGGTCCGCCTCCGCCTGCCGCGCCATCGACCGCTTCATCGTCTCCGGCAGCGAGACGTCCTTGATCTCCACCCGGTCGACCTGCACGCCCCAGCCGACGGCCGGGCTGTCGATCATCAGCTCCAGGCCCTGGTTGAGCTTCTCGCGGTTGGAGAGCAGGTCGTCCAGGTCGCTCTTGCCGATGATCGAGCGCAGGGACGTCTGCGCCATCTGCGAGACCGCGAAACGGTAGTCCTCCACGCGCACCAGCGCATTGGCCGCGTCGACGACCTTGAAGTAGACCACCGCGTCCACCCGCACGGTGACGTTGTCCCGGGTGATGCCCTCCTGGGCGGGCACCGGCAGCGTGACGATCTGCATGTTCACCTTGTGCAGCCGGTCGAGCGCCGGGAAGAGCACGGTCAGGCCCGGGCTCCGCACGTCGCCGTGCAGCCGGCCGAGCCGGAAGACCACCCCGCGCTCGTACTGCTTGACGACCCGGGCGCAGGAGGCCAGGCAGATCAGCGCCAGGCAGACCACCACGACGATAGCGACAACAAGACCCTCCATGACGGACCCCTGACATTCGGAATATCCGCTATCCAAAACCCAAGGATATGTCCGCTATGTATGCATTTTCGTTGCGCGTGGAAGAGGGGGTGGCACCGCCCGGCCGCTCTCTCCCGGCCGGATCGGCACTCAGCCCGAGCCGGCCGGGCCCGTGCCGCCCGGCCGCAGCGCGGTTGTGTCAGGCCGTGGGATCCAGGAGGGACATCAGCACCCGGGCCGCCGGGCTCGTGGCGGCCTCCTGGGGGAGCACGGCGACCGTCTCGTAGTGGATCCCGGCGGCCATGCCGAGGGGTACCGCGGCCAGCCCCGCCGCCTGCGGCTTGCGGGAGAAGTGCCGGGGCACCACGGCGATGCCGAGGCCCTCCTGGACGAGCTCCAGCAGGCCGTGCACGTCGTTGACCTCCAGTGTCACCGTGCGCTGCACCCGGGCCGCGGCGAACGCGGCGTCGGTGGTCCTGCGCGGCCCCCAGTCCGGGTGGAAGTCCACGAACGCCTCCTGGTCCAGTTTGCCCAGGTCGGCGACCTCGGTGCGGTGGGCGGCCAGGCGGTGCGCCGGGTGGCAGAGCAGCACCATCGGCTCCCTGGTCAGCGGGACCGCCCGCACCGGCCCCGTCAGCTCACCGGAGGTGACCGCGAAGGCCAGGTCGAGGCGGCCCGCGGCGACCTCCTCGACCAGCAGCCCCGAGCCGGCCTGCCGCAACCGGATCTCCACCTCGGGATGCCGCTCCCGGAACGCCGCCAGCAGCCGGGGCACGCGCACCCCCGCGATGCACTGCTCGGTGCCGAGCGCCAGCCGCCCGCGCAGCACGCCCTGGACCGCCGCCACCGCCTCCTGGGCCGCCCGGACCCCGGCCAGCACCCGCTCCGCCTCGCCGAGCAGCGCCCGGCCCGCCTCCGTGAGCGTCACATGGCGGGT
This sequence comes from Streptomyces sp. DSM 116793, assembly GCF_057320905.1. Lineage (NCBI taxonomy): Bacteria > Bacillati > Actinomycetota > Actinomycetes > Kitasatosporales > Streptomycetaceae > Streptomyces > Streptomyces sp. DSM 116793. The sequence continues at coordinate 9,011,932 of NZ_CM170494.1, forward strand.
GGTGCGTACGAACAGCGGCGCCCCCAGCTCCCGCTCCAGGGCCCGGATGGACGCGGAGAGTCCGGACTGCGAGACCATCAGGCGCTCCGCCGCCCGGGTGAAGTGCTGGTCCTCGGCGACGGCCACGAAGTGCTGAAGATGGCGTAGTTCCATGATTCAGCAGCGTATCCGCTCAATCCCATCGGATTCTCCTGTTGGACCGCTGGGGGGATCGGGGGAAGGATCGTCCGGGTCCCCTGGTCCGCCCCGGTTCAGCCCCGTTCGTCCAGTCGGTTCATCCAGCCGGTTCCGTTCGTCCCGGCTCGTTCATCCCAGCAGGAGTGCATGTGTACACCGCACACCCCGACCGCTACGCAGACATGCCCTACCGCCGCAGCGGGAGCAGCGGCGTCCGGCTGCCGGCGCTGTCGCTCGGCCTGTGGCACAACTTCGGTCCCGATCGCCCGGCGCAGACCCAGCGGGACATCCTCTGCCGTGCGTTCGACCTCGGGATCACCCACTTCGACCTCGCCAACAACTACGGCCCGCCGCCCGGCGCCGCCGAGCAGGTCCTCGGGCGGGTCCTCGGCAGCGACCTCGGGCGGTACCGCGACGAGCTGTTCATCTCCACCAAGGCCGGCTATCTGATGTGGCCGGGCCCCTACGGTGAGTGGGGGTCCAGGAAGTCCCTGCTGGCATCGCTCGACCAGAGCCTGGAGAGGATGGGCCTGGAGTACGTCGACCTGTTCTACTCGCACCGCTTCGACCCCGACACTCCGCTCGAGGAGACCATGGGGGCGCTGCACTCGGCGGTGCAGCAGGGCAAGGCGCTGTATGTGGGCGTCTCGAACTACTCGCCCGAGCAGACCCGCGAGGCGGCCCGCATCCTCGGCGAGCTGGGCACCCCGCTGCTGATCCACCAGCCGCGTTACTCCATGCTCGACCGCTGGGTCGAGGACGGGCTGCTGCAGACGCTCGACGAGCTGGGCGTCGGCTCCATCGCCTACTCGCCGCTGGAGCAGGGCCTGCTCACCAACCGCTACCTGAACGGCGTTCCGGCCGGTTCCCGGGCCGCCGGCGACAGCCCCTTCCTCACCGAGGAGAAGCTGACCGAGGAACTCCTCGGCACGCTCAGGGCGCTCCAGGAGATCGCCGAGGGCCGCGGCCAGACCCTGGCGCAGCTGGCCCTCGCATGGGTGCTGCGCAACGTGACGTCCGCCGTCATCGGAGCCAGCAGCGTCGCCCAGCTGGAGGACAGCGTCGCCGCGGTGAACACCCTGGAGTTCGGTCAGGACGAGCTGGCCCGGATCGATGCCGTCATCACCGGCGGCGGGGCCGCCTGACCCCAGGGGGCGTCCCGGAGGCGTCCGGCCGTGACGTGGGCGGCATGAGGTGAATCGGATTTCACCTACACTGGTGAAATCCGATTCACCCCGCCGGGCCCGCTTCGACACGCTGGGCGCGCTCGGGCTCGCCGTGGGCCGCCTTCGCAGGCTGTCAGGGGGCGCCGTCCGCGCCTCCCCGGTCCGCCGTCCGCCACCAGGTGTGCCGGGGCACGAAGCCCAGCAGCCGCGCGCACGCGCTCGTGTCGTACAGCGAGGTGTGGTCCGCGAGCGGCAGGAAGGCCGGCACGCCCGGGTGATAGGTGTCCATCAGCTCCGCCGACGTACGCGGTGACGAGGTGTCGGGGGCGGCCACGTTGACCACATGGCAGCCACGCACATCCGCCTCCACGGCCCGGCGCAGCGCGGCCGCCGCGTCCCTGGTGTCCAGCCACGCCCACAGGTCGTGCCGGTGTGCGCCCGGGTCGGCCGCCACCGCGGCGAGCTGCCGCGCCAGCCGCTCACCGCTGCCGGTGAACGGGAAACGCATGCACACGATGTCCGTCCCCCACTGCCGGTGCGCGGTGCGCGCCACCTCCTCCAGGACCAGCTTCGACAGCCCGTAGGAGTCCCGCACCAGCGTCGGATGCTCCTCGTCGAGCGGCACGTACAGCGGTGAGACCGGCACCGGCGACCAGGCGAGGCCGACCGCCGACAGGCTGGAGGCCGCCGCCACCCGCCGCACCCCGGCCCGCCCCGCCTCCTCGAACACCCGATGCGTGGTGAGGCAGTTGTGGGCGAACAGAGCGCTGGGGTCCTCCGGGTCCGGGTGCGGGATGGCACCGAGGTGCACCATGGCCTCGGCGCCGTCCATCGCCTTGCGCACCAGCGCCCGGTCCTGGAGGTCGCCGGTGTGCACCCGCTCGGGGCGCGGGTCGTCCAGGGGCACCCGGTCAGTTGCGATCACGGAGTGCCCCGCGGCCAGCAGCTCGTCCAGGACGTGCCCTCCGATGTGCCCCGCGGCGCCGGTGACCAGGATCCGCATCAGCCCTTCACCGCCCCGACCAGGCCCCCCACGAAGTACCGCTGGAGGCTCACGAAGAGCAGGATCACCGGGATCACCACGATCAGCGCGCCCGCCATCAGATTGTTGTAGTGCGGCACGCTCTCCGCGGCCAGCGTCTGCAGGCCGAGCGGCAGGGTGTAGGTGGACGGGTCGTTCAGCGACACCCGGGTCAGCAGGTACTCGTTCCAGGTGGGGATGGCCGTGAGCAGCGCCACCGTGATGAGCGCGGGCCGGGCCAGCGGCAGGTACACCCGGGTGAAGATGCGCAGCTCCCCGGCGCCGTCCACCCGGGCGGAGTCCCGCAGCTCCTGGGGGACGGCCGTGAAAGCGCCGGTCATCAGGAGCACCGACAGCGGCGCGGTGCCGTTGACGAACGAGAGCACCAGCCCGAGGTGGGTCCCGAGGATGCCCATCTTGTTCTCCAGCAGCACGATCGGCAGCATCACCATGATGCCGGGCACGAACAGCAGCGACACGAACAGCCGGGACAGCGCGGTGCGCCCCGGGAAGCGCAGCACCGCGAACGCGTACCCCGCCGCCGCGTAGACGACGAGGGTGAGTACGGCGGTGAACACCGTCACCTGGACGCTGTTGAGGAAGTAGTCGAAGAAGTGCAGCCGGTTCCAGGTGCCGACCAGGGTGTCCCAGGTGGGGTGCCGCGGGACGAGGTGCCCGCCGCGCACCACCTCGTACTGGTCCTTGAAGGCGGCGGACACCATCCAGAGGAACGGATAGACGCTGATGAGCCCGTACAGGGCCAGCGGTACGCCCACGACGAGGCGCGCGAGCAGCCGGCGGGTCCGGTCCGCGCCGCCCGCGGACCGGGCACGCGCGGCGGCGGGGGCCGGGGAGAACATCGTCATGTCTTGCTCCGCAGGGCTCGCAGATTGATCAGTGCCAGGATCAGCGCGGCGGCGAACATCAGCCAGCCGAGCGCGCTCGCCAGGCCCAGGGTCGGCGCCAGCTCCTTCAGGAACGCCAGCCGGTACGCCTCGAGGCCGAGCACGTTGGTGTGGTCGCCGGGGCCGCCGTCCGTCATCACCAGGAACGTCTGGAAGCCCTGGAGGCTCTCGCGGAGGTTGAGCAGCACCACGATGGACGTGATGGGGCGGACCAGCGGCCACACCACGGAGGCCGTCGAGCGCCACCAGCCGGCGCCGTCGAGCTGGGCCGCCTCCAGCAGGCTCCGGTCGATGCCCTGCAACCCGGTGAGGTACAGCAGCATCGCCACCGGCACCGCGCCCCACACCGTCACCACGATCACGGTGGGCAGCGCGGTGTCCGGGTTGCCCAGCCAGCCCTGCGGCTGCCGGAGCGAGCCCAGGCCGAGCTGCCCGAGGAGGGCGTTGACGGCGCCGTCCGGCCGGAGGATGTACGTCCAGGCGAAGAACACCGCGATGCCGCTGGTGACATACGGCAGGAAGTACACCGAGCGGAGGAAGGCCTGCATCCGCCGGGCCTGGTCCAGCAGCACGGCCAGCGGGAACGACACGACGACGGTCAGCAGCGGCACGCCGATCATCACCCAGAGTGTGTTGAGCGCGGCATGGCGCACCCGGGGCGCGTAGCGCGGGTCCTGCCAGAGGACGTCGGCGTAGTTGCCGAGCCCGACCCAGGTCCAGTGCGGGGTGAAGCCGTTCCACCGCGCGAAGCTCAGCGTGAAGCCGTAGCCCACCGTGTACAGGCCCAGCACGCAACAGCACCACGGCCGGGGCGACGAAGGCATAGCCGGTCAGGGCCTCGCGCAGCCGGCTGCCGCGCGCACCGGGACCGCCGTCCGCCGCCGGACCGCCGTCCGCCGCCGGACCGCCGTCCGCCGCCGGGCCGCCGCCCGGCCCGGGCGGGCCCGGCGGCCCAGGGCGGGCCGCGACCGGGGAGCCGGCCGTGGGCGGGCCCGGGGCGCCGGGCCGGGGCGCGGCGGTCACTCGGACTCCGCCCAGTACGAGTCGATCAGCTTGCGCATGTCCTGCCCGGTCTGCGCGGGCGTCGACTTCCTGAGCGGGGTCAGGTCGGCCAGCACCTCACCCACCGGGTCCTGGTCGTAGCCCGGCGGCCGGAAGTCGTTGAGGCTCGGGTCGTAGGTCTCGCCGGGCGCGCCGCCGAAGCTGTCGATCATCGAGCGTGGGCCCGAGCACCTTCACGCCCTCGGCGCCCAGCTCGGTCGCGGGCAGGTCCGCGGAGTCCCTGGCGAACCGCGCGGCCACCTTCCGGCCGGACAGGAACTCCATCCACTTCCTGGCGTTCTCCGGCTGGGCGCTGGTGGACGTCAGGGTGAGCCCGGTCAGCGCCAGAGGTCCGAGCGCCCGGTGCGGAACAGCGCCGTCCCGGGGCGCGGGCAGCCCGAAGGCCAGCACATCGTCGGCCTTCATCCCGTTCTGCTGGAGGAAGGCGAGGGTGAACGTGCCGCCCACGTCGAACGCGGACCTGCCCTGGGCGAAGGCCTGGTCGGCCTCGTCGATGGTGAGCGACTGGGTGCCCGGCATCCAGTACGGCGTCAGCTCGTCGTACATGGCCAGCACCTTGGTGCCGTCGGGAGAGGCGAAGTTCTCCGAGGCGTCCCGGCCGAACAGCGCCTCGTACCTCTCCTTGCCGAGCTGGGCGAAGGCGAGCGGCTGGAGGACCCAGGTGAGGCCGGTCGCCTTCACCTTCAGGCCCAGGCTGACGCCCTCCCCCGGCGGGGTCCTTCGCATGGGTCTTCTCGAGGTCGGCGAGGAACTCCTCCCAGGTCGCCGGTGCCTTGGTGATGCCGGCGTCCGCCAGGATCCGCTTGTTGGCGTAGACGATGCCGAACGTGCCCGCCGTGAACGGCACGCTGAAGCGCTGGCCCTTCTGGACGCCGTGCATCTTGGAGTCCTGCGGTCTGGACTCGCGGACCCTCTGGTCGGTGACGGTGCCCGAGATCCGTACGGCCTTCTGGAAGCGGTCGTTCCAGGAGGCGGGGACCTGCCCCTTGAGATCGGCGGCGATGCCGGCCGCGCCGAGCGAGATGTCCTCGCCGTCCGAGTGGGTCTCCAGCACGTCCGGCAGGTCATGGGTCTTGGCCGCGCTCTGCACCTTGGTGGTGTACGCGTCGTCCGGTGTGTAGGCCTCGACGTGGACCGAGATGCCGGTCTGCTTCCTGAACTCCTCGGCGGCGTTCCGCAGCGCCGCCACATGGGACTGCTTGAACGTCCACATCTCAAGCGCCTTGGCGTCGCCCGAGCCTGACGAGCCCCCGCACGCCGAGAGCGACGTCAGGGAGAGCGCCGCGGCCAGCAGGGCGGCCGCACAACGGGCCTTTCCGGACACAGGTATACGCATGGGTCCTACCTCAGGGATCAACCGTTCAGAAGACCGAATGGCGTTGGAGTGACTGAACCTAGGCTGGCCGTGATATAGCGTCAAGATGCGCGCCGCGACGGAGCGGCGCGGCGCACCAGGTGCGTACACAGTCCGTCGGGTGCCGGTCCGGGGAGCGGAGGATCAGTGGATGCGGTGACAGCGGAAGCGCGCGGGCGCAAGGCCGACGAGGTCAAGTCGGCGGCCCGGGTGCTCGAGGTGCTCGAGCTGCTGGGGCAGGACGGCGCCCGCCTGTCGCTCGCCGAGATGGCGAGCGCGATGTCCGTGCCGAAGAGCAGCCTGCACGCGATCCTGCGCACCATGGAGGCGAGGCGCTGGGTGGACGTCGACCCCTCCGGCACCCGGTACAGCCTCGGCCTGAAGGCCCTGCTCACCGGCACCGCCTACCTGGAGGGGGACGATGTCGCGAGCCTCGCGGGACCGGTGCTCGACCTGCTGGCCGAGGAGACGGGTGAGGCCGTGCACCTGGGCAGGCTGGACGGCACGGACGTGGTCTACCTGGCCAAGCGCGAGTCGCGGCACGCGCTGCGGATGTACTCGGCGGTCGGCCGCCGGCTGCCCGCGCACGCCACCGCCCTCGGCAAGGCGGTGCTCTCCCAGTACGACGCCGCAGAGGTGCAGCGCCGGCTGAGCTGGCCCCTGGAGCGGCTCACCCCCGACACCGTCACCGACCCCGACGAACTGCTCCGGCAGCTCGCGGAGGCCCGGCTGCGCGGCTGGGCCCTGGACGACGGCGAGAACTCGGTGGACATCCGGTGCGTGGCCGTGCCCCTCGGGACGACCCGGTCCGGCGGCGACGCGCTGAGCTGCTCCGCGCCCAGGAGCCGGATGGACGACGCACGCGTGGCGGAGGTGGCGGTCGCGGTCACCGAGGCGGCGCACTCGCTGCGGGCGCTGCTCAAGCGCATCGGGCGGCACTGAGCAGGTGCGTGGCGGGGCATCGGAAGAAGGGCCGTGGCCGCCCCCGGGCCGCGCCGTCGAGGGCTCCGGTCATTCCGGTGTCTTTTGGCAGGTGCGTTGACAAAATAGGGAGGTTGCGTTCGGATTGAAGGACGTCATTCTTATAACTGCATGCGGGGGTTCGCATGGCTCAGCCTGATGCCCGCACCGAGCTCCTCGCCCCGGCCCCCTGGGTCGAGGAGCGCGGCTCGACGATCCGCATCACGGCCGTTCGCACCTTCCTGACAGCCCCGCACGGCTGCCCCCACCTCGTCGTCCGCATCGAGACCAACGATCCCGGCCTCTACGGCCTCGGCTGCGCCAGCGACCCGCAGCGCACCCTCGCCGTCCGCTCCGTCCTCGACGACTACGTGGCCCCGATGCTCAGGGGCCGCGACCCCGACGACATCGAGGACATCCACCGCCTCCTCCTCAACAGCGCCTACTGGCGCGGCGGCTCCGTCACCGGCAACGCCCTCGGCGGGGTCGACGTAGCCCTGTGGGACCTCAAGGCCAAGCGGCTCGGCGCGCCGCTGTACGCGCTGTTCGGCGGCCGGGTGCGCACCGGAGCCGCCGCGTACACCCATGTGGACGGCTCCGACGCCCAGGAGATCGCCGAGGGGGTCGCGGCGGCCCGTGAGCGCGGCTTCGGTCACGTCCGCGTCCAGGCCGCGGTGCCCGGCGCCGACACCTACGGCAGCCGTGCTGCCGTCGTGGACCCGGCCGCCGTCCGCGCCCGCAGGGTGCCCTGGGACTCCGCCGGCTACCTGCGCACCGTCCCCGCGGTGCTGGCACGGGTGCGCGAACTGGTCGGCGACGACGTCGAGCTGCTGCACGACGTGCACGAGCGGCTCGACCCCCGCCAGGCCCGCGAGTTCCTGCGCCGGGTCGCCGACGTGGGCCTCTACTTTGTGGAGGACCTGCTCGCGCCCGAGGACGCCGGGCACTTCGCACGGCTGCACGCCGTCTCCCCGGTGCCGCTCGCGGTGGGGGAGCTCTTCCACGACACCGCGCAGTTCCTGCCGCTGCTGGCAGGACCCGCCATCGACTTCGCCCGGATCCGCGCCCCACCCTCGGCGGCCTCACCCCGGCCCGCAAGATCGCCGCCGTCTGCGAGCTGCGCGGCGTCCGGCTGGCCCCGCACGGGCCCGCTGACGTCAGCCCGGTCGCCCAGGCCGCCACCCTGGCGCTCGACATCAGCAGCCACGCCTTCGGCGTCCAGGAGGCCGCGACCTTCAGACCTGCCGTCCACGACGTCTTCCCCGGCACGATCGTGCCCCGGGGCGGCACCCTTCTCCCGCACGAGAGCCCCGGCCACGGCGTCGACTTCGACGAGGCCGCCGCCCGCCGCCACCCCGTGCCCGAGCCGCTCGAACACGACCGCTGGGCCCTGCTGCGCAACACCGATGGGAGTGTGCAACGACCGTGACGACCGACACCCGACGGGCACTCGTCGTCCGCGGTGGCTGGGAAGGCCACCAGCCCGTGACGATCACCGACCTCTTCGTGCCGTTCCTCGAGGACCAGGGCTTCACCGTCGACGTCTCCGACTCGCTCGCCGTCTACGAGGACGCGGACCTGCTGGCCGCCACCGACCTCGTCGTGCAGTGCTGGACCATGGGCACCATCAGCGCGGAACAGAGCGCCGGCCTCGCCGCCGCGGTCCGCGCGGGCACCGGCCTGGCCGGCTGGCACGGCGGCATCGTCGACGCCTTCCGCGGCGACCTGCGGTACCAGCTGCTCACCGGCGGGCAGTTCCTCATGCACCCGCCCGGGTTCCTCGACCACGAGGTGCACATCGCCCCCGAGCGGCCCGACCATCCCGTCGTCGCCGGCCTCCGCGACTTCCGGGTGCACACCGAGCAGTACTGGGTGGCCACCGACCCGCTCGTCGACGTGCTGGCCACCACCACGTTCGAGGCCGACGACCTGCGCGAGCGGGCCACCGTGATGCCGGCCGTGTGGACCCGGAGCTGGGGCGCGGGCCGGGTCTTCGTCAGCACCATCGGACACAAGCCGGACGACTTCGACGTGCCCGAGGTACGGGCACTGACCGAGAGGGGACTGCTGTGGGCGAGCCGGTGAAGCCGCTGCGGATCGGCATGGTCGGCGCGGGCAAGATCAGCGGCGCCTACCTGGACACCCTGGCCCGGCTGGACGAGGTCCGCGTGACCGCCGTCACCGACCTGGACCTCGACCGCGCCAAGCAGGCCGCCCTGAAGGCCGGCGGCGAGGTCGCGGTCGCCGGCTCCGTCGTCGACCTCGCCGGCCGCGACGACGTGGACGCCGTGCTCAACCTGACCGTCCCCGCCGCGCACGCCGGCGTCGCCCTCGTCGCGCTTTCCGCGGGCAAGCACGTCTACGGCGAGAAGCCGCTGGCCGCGAACCGCGAGGAGGCCGAGTCCGTGCTGGCCGCCGCGCGCGCCGGCGGGCTGCGGGTCGGCTGCGCCCCGGACACCGTCCTCGGCACCGGCATCCAGACCGCGCGCAAGGCCGTCGACGACGGGCTCATCGGAACCCCGGTCGCCGCCACCGCGTTCATGACGACGCCCGGCCACGAGGCCTGGCACCCTGACCCCGAGTTCTACTACCGGCCCGGCGGCGGCCCGCTGCTGGACATGGGGCCCTACTACCTCTCCGCGCTGGTGCACCTGCTCGGCCCGGTGGTCCGCGTCACCGGCGCCGCGTCCCGGCCGCGCGCGCAGCGGGTGATCGGCAGCGGCCCGCGTGCCGGCGAGGTCTTCCCCGTCGAGGTCGACACCCATGTCACCGGGGTCCTGGAGCATGCGGGCGGTGTGTTGTCCACCCTCGTGATGAGCTTCGACATCCGTGCCGCACGGCTGCCCCGGATCGAGGTGCACGGCACCGAGGCCTCCCTCTCGGTGCCCGACCCCAACCGCTTCGACGGCCCCGTGGAGATCCACCGGGACGGGGCCTGGCAGCCGCTGCCCGTCTCGGCCGGCTACCCGGGTGGCGGCCGGGGCACCGGACTCGCCGACCTGGCCGCCGCGCTCGCCGAGGGCCGTCCGCACCGCGCCTCCGCCGAACTCGCCGGGCACGTGCTCGATGTGATGCTCACCCTGCTGGACTCGGCGCACCAGGGCACCGCCCTGCCGGTCGGCAGCACCTGTGAGCGCCCCGCACCCGTGCCTGACGCCGCGGCGGCGCCGTAGCCGCGGCGCCGGAAAAGCCCCCGCAAGGGGAATCGAGGCGGCAGGAAGGAGAGGGCCTTCCTGCCGCCTTCCGCTGTCCCGGAATTGTCACCCCGATTAGTTTACGAATTCGGCAGAGTGCGGTCTTCAATTCGGGTGACGATTCATCGGATGCCGCTGGCAACCAGCAAGAAGAAGGAGAGCGCCGAGGGCGTTGACTTGATAACACACTTGGTTTTACATGTCCGTGACCGGCTGGACAGGGAGGGCTTTCCGATGCATGACCGGAGAGGGTCCGGCGAGGAACGCGTCACCGCATTCCTCGCCGAACGGCTGCGGCCCGCGCTCCATCCGCAGCGGACGCCCATGGACGTCAGCGCCTGGCACATCCCCGGGGAGCCGGTCCCCGTCGGCATCGCCCTGCGCGCCGTGTACACCCCCTTCGCGGTCGGCGACCCATGGGGCAGGCCCTGGTCCACCACCTGGTTCCGCGTCCTGGCCACCGTGCCCGAGCGCTGGGCGGGCCGCCGCGTGGACGCCCTGGTCGACCTCGGAGGCGCGCCCGCCGGCCCCGGCGGACCGGCCGGTCTCGTGCACGACGCGCACGGCACGCCCCTGCAGGGCCTGCATCCCGGAGCCGGCCCCGTGCCGGTCCGGCTCCGGGCCCGGGGCGGGGAGCAGGTGCGGCTGCTGATCGAGGCCGCGGCCGACCCGCCCATCGACCCCGGCGCCGGCACGGGCCTCGGGTACGGCAACCCGGTGACCGCGGGGGAGGATCCGCTGTACCGGCTGCGCGCCGCCGACCTCGTGGTACGCGACGAGGACGTGTGGCGGCTGCTGCACGACATGGAGACACTGCTCGATCTGCTGCGTGCCCTGCCCCCCGGCCAACCCCGCCGGGAGGAGCTGTGCCACGCCCTGCAGAGCGCGGTGGACGCCGTCGACCCGGCCGCCGTCGCCCGCACCGCCGCGGCGGCACACGCGCTGCTCGCGCCCGCCCTGGCCCGCCGCGCCCACGACTCGGCACCCACCCTCGCCGTGGTCGGCCATGCGCCCGCCGGCCGGGCGCTGCGCCCGGTGCACGAGGCCGTCCGCGCCACGGCCTGCGCCCTCAGCACCCTGGCCGCCCTCACCGAGGAGTACCCGGAGCTGGTCGTGGCGGCCCCCGGGGCCCAGCGGCACGCCTGGATGAAGGAGCACCAGCCGCATGTCTTCGAGCGCATCCGCAAGGCCGTCGCGGACGGCACCTGGGTGCCCGTGGGCGGTATGTGGGTGGCGGCCGACACCGAGCTGGCCGGGGGCGAGTCGCTGGTGCGGCAGTTCGTGCACGGCCGCCGGTTCCTCCGCGACGAGCTGGGGACCGACAGCGACGGCGTCTGGCTGCCCGAGGCCATGGGCGCCTCCCCGGCCCTGCCGCAGCTCGCCCGCCTCGCCGGCGCCCACTGGCTGCTGTCCCGCCGCCCGGCGCCGGGCCGTGTGCACGCCCCGCCGCACCACACCTTCCGCTGGGAGGGCATCGACGGGACCACCCTCTTCACCTACCTCGCAGCCGGCACACCGGAGGGCGGCGCGCTCACCGGCACCCGGACGGGTACCGGCACCTGGACCGGCGAGGGCACGGACACCTGGACCAGCGCCGACACCTGGACCAGCACAGGCGCCGGCACGGGGATCGGTACCGGCACCGGCGCCGGCACCGCCGCGGCCTTCGCCGCCCTCGCCGGCCGGCGCCCCGTCACCCGCTCCCTGCTGCCCGCCGGCCGCCCCGGCATCGGGTCCGACCGCGCCCTGCTGGAGCGCGCCCGCCGCCTCGCCGACCTGGACGGCGCCCCGCGGGTGACGATGCAGCATCCGGCGGCGTTCTTCCGCGCCGCCCGGGACGAACACCCCGACGCCCCCGTCCGGCGCGGCGCGCTCGACCTGGCACCGCACCGCGGCGGCTACACCGGCCAGGCGCGCACCAAGCGCGCCAACCGGCTCAGCGAGGCCCTGCTGCACGAGGCGGAGCTGTGGTCCGCCACCGCCGCGGTGCGCACCGGCGTCCGCTACCCCTATGACGAACTCGACGCGCTCTGGAAACAGGTGCTCCTCCAGCAGAGCGACGACATCCTCTCCGGCGCCGGCATCGCCTGGGCGCACGCCGACGCGGAGGCCGCGCACCGCCTGGCGCAACGCAGGCTCGAACGGCTCGTCAGGCGCGCCGTGGGCGAGCCGGACGGCGGCACCGTGCTCAACCCCGCCCCCATCCCGCGCCGCGAGGTCGTCGTGCTGGACCGCGCCCCCGGGCCCGTCCCGGACACCGCGCAGCTCCTGCCCGACGGGCGTGTCGCCGTCCTCGCCGAGGCGCCCGCGCTCGGCACGGGCCCCGCCGGCATCCCCCTCGGGGACACCGCCCCCGTCGCGGTGCGCCCCACCGCCGACGGCGGCCACCTGCTCGACAACGCCCTGATACGGGTGCACATCGGCCCCGACGGCCTGGTGCGCTCCCTGCTCGACCTCGCCACCGGACGCGACGCCATCGCCCCCGGCGCCACGGGCAACCTCCTCCGGCTGCACCGCGCGGGCCCCGGCCGCGCCGGCACCCGCGACCTGGACCTCCGCACCGGCACCGGCCGCGACCTGGACCGGGCGGACCACGTCACCGTCCGCGCCCACGGCCCGCTGCTCGCGGCGGTGCGGGTGAGGCGCGGCACCGGGCGGTCCACCGTCGTGCAGGACCTCACCCTCACCGCGGGCAGCCGCGCCCTGAGCGTGGGCACCGAGGTCGACTGGCGCGAGCGGGACACCGTCCTCACCTGCGCCTGGCCGCTGGACGTGCACGCCGAACACAGCCGCGCCGGTGTGCAGTTCGGCCACGTCACCCGCCCCACGCACAGCGACGCCGACGGGGACCCGGCCCCGGACGAGGCGGTCGCGCACCGCTGGATCCACGTCGGCGAACACGGCTGGGGCGTGGCCCTCGCCACCGACACCGTGCACGGCCACGGCGTCGGCCGGCACACCCGCGCGGACGGCGGCACCACCACCGTGCTGCGCACCGCGCTGCTGCGCGGCCCCGGCAGCCCCGACCCGCACGCCGACCGCGGCCCCCAGTTCTTCCGGCACGCCCTGGTGCCCGCCGCGGACGTCGGCGACGCCCGCGACGCCGGCTACGCCCTGTGCCACCCGCTGCGCCCCGGCCCCGCCGAACCGCCGGGGCCCCCGCTGGTCACCGTCGACAACCCCGACGTCGTCGAGACGGTCAAGCTCGCCGACGACCGCAGCGGCGACGTCGTCGTCCGCCTCTACGAGTCGCGCGGCGGCCGGGCCGCCGTCCGGCTCGGCGTCGGCTGCGCCGCCACCCGTGCCACGAGACCGACCTGCTGGAGGAGCGGCGCGCCGAGCACCCGCTCAAGGGCGGCGGGGTGCGGCTCACCCTGCGGCCGTTCCAGGTCCTCACCCTGCGCCTGGTGCGCGGCCCAGCCCCGTCCGACCTGCCGGAGGAGCACGGTGCCTGACGCCCAGCCGGGCGGCGGCCTGCCGCCCGAGACCCATGCCCAGCTCCGCCGCTGGGCGGAACAGGACGGCCCCATGACCACCCGGGCACGGGTCGTCCTGCTCGCCGCCCAGGGGCTGCGGGACGCCGAGATATCGCGCCGCCTCGGGGTGTCCCGGCAGACCGTCGGCACCTGGCGGCACCGCTGGCAGCGCGCGGGCCTCGCCGGGCTGCGGCAGCGGCCGCGCACCGGGCGCCCCGTGACCGTCGACGAGGCCGAGGTCGTCACCCGGACCCTCCTCGCGCCCGGCGGCGGCGGGGCCAGCCGGGCCATCGCCCGCGAGGTAGGCCTCTCGCACGCGACGGTGGCCGCGATCCGGCGCCGCTGGCGGCTCGCCCCCGACCAGTCGCCCACGCCCCACGTCCCGACCAGGCCGCCGCTGCCCGGCGCCGACGTCTGGGTGATGGGCCTCTACGCCGACCAGGAGCGGGCCGTGCTGCTCACCGGGACCCGGCCCGGGTCACCCGGGCCCGGCCCGGCCGCCTCCGTGATCGGCGAGGACGTGCTCGCCGGTCTCGACCGCGCCCTCGACGCGGTGCGTGGCGCCGCCGTGCCCCGCACCGCCACCGGGGCCGCCGGGGCGCCGGAGCTCACCCGGTACCTGGCCGCGGCCGCCGAGCACCACCCCGACATCGCCCTGCACGCCGTGACCCTCTGGGACACCGCGCAGGACCCCGGCGACCGCCCGCGCCAGGAGGCGGAGGCGACACGGCCCGCGTCCGCCGCGGCCCGGCACGCGTGCGCCGCGGAACCGTCCGGGCCCGCCGCTGCACCGTCCGGGCCCGCCGCTGCACCGCCCGGGCCCGCCGACCCGCTCGCCCCGCGCCCGCTCGCCTCCGGTCCCGCGGGCCGGGTGACGTTCCACCAGCTGCCCGCCCGCTCCACCTGGCGCGGCTTCCTGCACGCCATGATCGCCCTGGACAGCACCAGCCACCCCGAGTCCTCCCGGCGGGTCTACCTCGACCTGATCAGTGCTCTGGAGCGGCACGGCGCGGTGCGCACCGGGGGCCCGTACGCGCCGGTGTGCTGGCTGCGGGAGAACGTCGCCGAGCACCTGCGGGCGGCCCGCGACGGGCAGGACGCCGGGCCCCAGGGGTCCTTCAGCGGCGTCAACCAGATCGACCTGGGCTCGTTCAACGAGTGCGTGGTGATCGAGACGGTACGGCTGTCCGGCAGCATCACCCGCGGCGAGATCGCGCACCGCACCGGGCTCACCCAGCAGTCCGTCTCCAGGATCGCCCGTTCGCTGCTGGACCGGGGCATCCTCGTGGCGGACGCACAGCGCCGCGCCACCTCCGGCAAGCCCCGCACCCCGGTGCGGCTGTGCGGCAGCGCGGCCCACGCGCTCGGCCTGCACATCGACCCGGAGGTGCTCACGGCCGTCGTCATCGACCTGGACGGCTCCCTGATCTGCACGTGCACCCGGCCGGTGGGCGCCGGTATCGAGCCCGGCGAGTTCGTCGGGCAGGCGGTGGCCCTCGCCAGGGAGGCGCTGGAGAAGGCGCGCGGCACGGTCCGCGAGGACGGTTTCCTCGGCATCGGTGTGGCCGTGCCGGGGCCCGTGGACATCGCCTCCGGCACCGTGCTCGCCCCGCCGCTGCTGTCCGCCTGGGACGACCTGCCGCTGCTGTACCTCCTGAAGGACCACTTCCCGTGCCCCGTCATCATCGAGAAGGACTCGCTGGCGGCGGCCGCGGGGGAGCGGTGGATCGGCCGGGACCGCCGGGCGCGTGACTTCGCCTACCTCTACCTCGGTACCGGTGTCGGCTCCGGGCTCTACCTCAACGGCGACCTGTACCGCGGGGTGAGCGCCAACGCCGGGGAGTTCGGGCAGCTGTGCGCGCTGGCACTGGGCCGGGTGGACGCGGCCGGCCGGCCCGAGATCCTGCCGGAGTGCAATCCACCGGTCTCCGTCACCGGACTCGCCGCGTCCGCCGGGCTGCGCACACCGGACGCGGCGCTCGGCAGCACGGCCGCCTACCGGGCCGTGGGCCGGGCGGCCGCCGTCGGCGACCCGGCAGCGGTGGCCGCGCTGCGGGAGGTCGCGGGGGCGGTGGGGCGCGGCGCGCTCGGCCTGGTCGACCTGCTGGACATCGACCTGATCGTGCTCGGCGGACCGTTCTTCACCGAGGACGTGGCCGAGTTCTACCTCGACGAGATCGGCCGCACCGTCAACGAGTTCCCCACCGCGCGGCGGCTGCGGCGGGTGGAGGTGGAGCGTTCCGTACTCGGCGCGGAGGCGGCCGCGGTCGGCGCGGCATCGACCATCTTCCACGCGACGTTCACCCCACGCCTGCGGGGACGAGCCCACACCTGAGCCCCGCGGGGGGCTCCCGATCGCGGCGGACGGTCCCGCAGCCCCCGCGCCCTTCAGCGGTGCTGCGCGCCGATGGGGCCGCGGGGAACCGCGACGCGCGACCGGCGACCGCCGGAAGGTCCGGTACGGCGCGAGGTGCCCCTCCGGGCCGGTGGCCTTGTGCGGCTTTCGTTGTGGCTGGTCGCGTGGTTCCCCGCGCCCCTGCCGGGGCGCGAAGGGCCATGAACAGGGGCGCGGGGAACTGCGCGAACGACCTCCGCCGGCGGGAGGCCCAAAGCGGTGTCCGCCTACAGCGTCGGCGCCGTCGGCCGAGTCGCCGTGAGCGGGATCTCGCCCTTCAGCATCCGGCCGCCATCCGCGGTGAGCCGCAGATAGTAGTCCGACGAGCAGGCCGTGCCGTCCTCGTCGAGCGCCCGGTAGCCGGACCCGGCCGGCACATCCGCGGCCGTCGCCGCGGTCTTCGCGATCTGGTTGCTCTCGTTGTACTCGTCGAACATCGAGATGTAGATGCCGGCCACCTTCAGCCCCACCATGTTGTAGAACTGCCGCCACATCAGCTCGCCGTGCGCCCGGTGGCCCGACTGCAGGTCACCGGGGATCACACACGGCTGGTAGTCGATGCCGTGCGCGTCGCAGTCCGCCTTGTCGGGGGTGTTGACGTCCCGCAGGAACCGGTCGGCCCCGCCCGTGTCCGAGATCCTGCCGACCATCCACGGCGAGATCATGTGGAAGCCGTGGTACACGTCCGTGAACCCGGGCCGGGAGTCCTCCGTGCCGGTGCGCCAGTGGGTGGGCACACCGCCGATCAGGTAGACACCCTGGCCCTTGAACCAGTTGACCACGTCCAGGCACTGGTCCGGTGTGAAGGGCCGCCCTGAGTCGTTGAACCCGAAGCCCCAGACGCACACCACCGGCTCGCCGTTCTGCCTGGCGTAGGCGCTGGAGGCGGTGTGCGCCCGCATCTTCGACGTCCAGTCGTCCTTGATCTGCGACTGCATGTCGGTCCAGCCGGTGACGTCGTACATGATGTAGAACTTCCGGCCGTGCTTCTCCGCGGCCGTACGCACCTTCTGCGCCATCGCGTCCCGCGTGGGCCCCTCCGGGCTGAACGGGTTGAAGCGCTGCAGCGCCGCGGTGTCGCAGTTGTTCTCCCGCATCCAGCGGAAGTGGGTGTCCACCGTCTGGTCGTCCCAGGAGGAGAACAGCGCGGCCGGCCTGCCACTGTTCAGGTTGCCGTAGTCGGTCGGATAGACCTTCGCGTACTCGCTGATGTCCGGCCAGGAGGTGATGCCGGAGTTGGACGGCGAAGGAGCCCGGGACATGTCCTTGCTCCAGAGCAACGCAACACCCGATGAGTAAAGAGCCCTCGCGGGTCATCCGATTAGAGCACGTGCACGCTGCCCGTACGGGCGGGCAACAGAAAAGCCCGCAGGTGAAGGCAGGGCCTCTCGTCATACCTGGGCATGCAAGCGACCCCGCCCACCTGCCGCGGGATGGCGGCAGACAGACGGGGCCGGGTACTGCGGGTCAGTCGTTGCCAGGGTTGCACGCCATGCACGGGACCTTGTACGGCTCTCCGGTCTCCGTGTTGACCATGACTACGTGCCCGGATCTGGCCTTCCGGCACCGCTGTGTGTCTCTGCGGCGAGTTGCCTGCCGCACGGTAGCGGAGAAGTACGTAATCACATTTGTGAGCCGTGGATCTTCCCACGCGGGCTCGGATGTCATGGCGCCTCCCTGGCGTACTGAGCCCCAGTATCAGGGGCCACTACGGCGGCATATAGGCCGCTTTGCCAGTTTGTTACGCAGTGGTGGGCGGGTCGGGTTCCGGAGGCGTGCAGGAGGATCCGCCGTCGTGGCAGTCCGTGTGCCCGCAGTTGGCCCCCGGAGTCTGCGTGTCCGCGATGGCACTCCAGAGATACGCGTCCGGGTCGTAGCCAGCCTCCCGGATGGCGTCCATGGTCCGCTCGCACGTGGCGTCGTCCCGGCGGAGTGTGTCCGGCCCTTCCGGCCGATGGTGGATGAAGCGTCCCAGAGACTCACACAGATCGGCGTACAGCTCCGTGTGCAGGATCAGCGCGTGCCAACCCATGTCTACCGTCGCGCTCGGGCGGAGGATCCTGCCCCGAGTTCGGTTGCGGGCGGCCGTGGCCACGAACTTGAGAGCTTCGTCCACGATCCGGCGCGCCAGCTCCTCCTCAACGCCGTCGTTGTCCCGCATGACCAGGTGGACGACGCGTCGGAATCCTTCTTCGGAGAGAAGGCTCCGCGCAGACGTGCTCAAAGCACGCCGCGATGGAACCTGTGTGGGTGTGGTCATCGTGACTTACCCTTCTCGTGTAGGAGTTGCGGGCCCGTGCGGCTGCCGTCCGTCCAAAGAGGACAGCCACACGGGATCTTGCGACCTCACGATGCCTCTGTCCCGGTGACTGCGTACAGCCGGCCGCCGGGGCAGGGGTCTTACTGTCGACGCTGTCCCCAGCCGCTAGATATGCAACCAGCGGCCAGGGACAGGGAAGAGTCATGTGACAGCGTTCGCTCGTATAAGGCTCCTTTCCGTCGTTTTCCTCGCTGCGTACGGTCTGCCAACCACAGCGAGGCTGCTGCATCAATTGAGACCTACCGGAGCGTTCCGGTAGTCGTGCCCCACCCCTACCCGGGTGTTCGCGGAACGGGATGGATACCGTCTTCCGGGTAGGGGTGGGAGTCTCTACCACCAGACCATTGGCCACCACGTACCGCCGGCACATGCTGGACAGGGCAGGGTGCCTGTGCCGTTGCACTGGTCGGAATCTTTCGGCGCCCCGCCGAATCCCCAGCAATCCGGACACCAAATGACTCTCTTGCCGATGCACGTGCCGCAGTACCACGTAGGGCTAGTGGCCGTTGTTGTGGTTGCGGATCCTGGCTGCGTAGTCACGCGCTCCGCCCGGGTCGTACGTTCTCTTGGTGCCGTGGGTCGCCTCTCGCCACCAGGACATGAGTTCCTGGCAGGTTCGGCACCAGGCGACAGGCTTTGGAGGCTCACTGAACATGGCTCCCCCTGGCGCGCGCCTGAATTGCGCTCTTCCGTGCGTTCCTGATGCGCTGGCGCGATGCGTCCTCTTGGACAAAGACCGTACGCAGTGCCGTGCACTTGTACCGAAGTTGCGAAGTGACCAACATCGCCTCAGCGATTTGTTCGGACGTGCGCAGACCACTGTTCGCCAATTCGATGATGCGCTGTAGGTCCAACTTCATCCCGTCCAGCCAGTCGCACGCGGACGGCTTCTCCCTCACAGCTTCACTGCCACATCCATCAGTACGTCCAGCAGACGACAGGTCACGGTGCGGATCTCCTCGCGCGTGGCCGTCGGACGGTCCAGAACTTCGCCAGCCGTGCGGATCAGCGCATGCAGGCTGTCGCGGTGCTCGTCGTACGGTTCGCGCGCCAACTCCTGAAGCATCGAGTCAGCGCCAGGACTGGAGATCAGAAGTCCTCCGCCGGGCAGAGTTGCGAAGTAGCTCCGGCCAAGGCCCTGCATGACCACAGGCAGGCCCACACGGGGCTTTCGTGCGCCGGGAGATGCGTTCCCTGACGCAGCACTGCTAGGTTCACTCACGGTGCCTCCCAGAAGGCATCAGGCCTCGGACGTCTCACCACGTCCGGGGCCGTTGTCGTGCGGTGGGGGACCTAGACTGGCGTACCAATCCGTTGACCAACGTTGACTACCGTTGACTACTCGTTGACTACGTGACCTGGGTACGATGGGCCTATGGCGAGGTTCGATGCATACGGAGTACGGGAGGCTCTTAGTCAGCGGGGGCTGACGCTGACCGAGGCTTCAAGGCGAATGGGCTACACCAATGCTTCGTACCTGTCGCGCGTGCTGGCCGGGAAGCAAGTTCCATCCAAGGAGTTCCTGTCTAGGATGGATGAGCTTCTGTCGCCCATCAGAGAGCAAGACAGGGACACCGGGTATCGAGCACAGTTTGACGCGCTCTTGGCGTTTGATTCCCGTTTCGGAGGAGACAACGTCGCCGCAGCAGGGTTGCAGCTCTGGAAGAGCGAGCAGTGCAAGCTAGATCAGATTGTTGACCCGGACCCCAAACAGGTATCGGCTGTGGCGGAGATGGCGGAAGTGGCCGGGTGGCTCTGCTACAGTGCCGGTCGGTACGACGATGCGCGGCACGCGCTGAATGAGTCACTGATCTTGGCACGTCACGGCAAAGATTTGGGGATGCAATGGTTCTCCAGTGACTTGCTCGCCATGGTGGCTGTGGCGCAGAACAAGCCCGGTGAAGCCGTCCGGCTGGCTGAGGCGTCCCTTGAGCTATCCGGGCGTGTCCCGGGCCGGGTAGCAGTCATGGCCCGTGTACGGCGAGCCAGAGCGTTGGCAATGGCCGGTGAACGCACGCGCAGTTGGCAGGAGATGGCCAGGGCCCTAGGTGGCCTGGAGGATTCCATTTCAGACCGAGATCCGGTGTGGACATGGTGGATTACTCCGGCAGAGCTGGCAGGCCACAAGGGTGAGATGTTGCTAGACCTGGAGCAACCGGGGGAAGCAGCACAGTATTTCCGCCGGGCAATCAAGGGAACTGATGGCAGTCGCGTACGCGCCGGTCTTTCCTATCGCGCGGCAGAGCTAGACGCGCTAGCTCAGGCTCAAGAGTGGCGCAGTGCTGAGACTGCGCTCACAGATATGGTTCCGATGCTGGCTCAAGTGTCGTCGGGAATGGTAAGGGACCGTGTGAACGCGGCTCTACGATCCTTGCGGCGGCTTGCCCCCGAATGGTTGGTGGACACCAGCAGGGATGCCCTCAGAGCTGTAGACACAGTGCAGAGCTAGGGGAGACGGACACAGCCACGCGGCCCCGTGGCTGCGGCAAGGGATCTTGCCTCCCCGTTCTGTGCGTCGCTAGTTCAGTCGGCTCGGTCCGGTTTCGCAGTCGACCCAGGTGACCAGATGTGGCGCCACCGCAGGCTCCTTCACGGCCCACTCACCGGCTGCCACGGTCCAGCCGGAGAAACGTTCCTGCGCCTCTATCCGAACCGCTCTGACGCTGATGTGGGCGACGGAAGCGAGCCGGCTGCCCTCGTCACGGATGGCGGAGGTCAGCTCTTCGCAGGTGTACGCCTGGCGCGTCGCAGGGAGAGCGCTTCTTCCCCCTCTCGGACCACCTTGGATTTTCGTAGCAGTAGGTCAATCTGTGGTTTGGCCATGTTGCAAGAGTGTAGCCTTGCTCCAGTGCCACCAGCCGTTGATCGGGGCGCCGTCGCCGCCGCAGGCGAACCAGCCCTGGTAGCCGACGGTGATCTTGCCGACCACGTCGCCGGCCGGACTCGCGGTGGGCGAGCCGGTGCGGGGCGTGGGGGCGGCGCCCGCCTGCTCGGCGGCCACGGCGCCGGCGACACCCGCGGACGCCGCCAGGGCGGAGGCCAGTAGAGTACGGCGTTTGATGCTCACGGGAGAATTCCTCCATTGCTTCTGCCGGGCATGCGCCGAAGAGAATCCCGGATGGGAAATCGGCGTCATGAGGACCGGCCCGGAGAGGTGGGGGAACGTCAGGCGGCGGCAGCTCCGCTCTCCTCCTCCGGGTGTGCTGCGAAAATACGGCCCGGGACTGCCCGTGACAAGACCCCGGGAAATGAAAAGGTGCCCGGAAAAAGCGCCTGTGACCTGCTGTCATGTCAGGCTGCTTTTCTTCCACTTTCCGATTCCTGTGCATGGTGGAATGCCGGCCGAACGGCCACCGCTATTCGCCCGGCGCATCCTCGTGCCGGGCAGCCGCAGGGGGTGCGGGCCCATGCCCGCACCCCCTCGGGTACGCATACCGTACGGTGCGCCGGGTCAGCGACCGCCGACCACCCCGGGATCAGGGATAGCTGACCACGTTCGCCACCGTGCTCGATTTGTCGGCGGGCCCCCCGGTGTCATTGATGACATGGGTGATGCTCCCCGCGCCGCCGCCCAGCGAGACGGCGACCAGGTCGTGGAACGTCACCCCCGGGGCGTCCGGCGCCTCGAAGGCACGGTCGGCGACGACCGAGTTGTTCACGTTGAAGAAGCAGTAGCTGCCCAGGCCGTACGCCTCATGGTGCTGCACCGAGTCGGCGACCTTGTAGGCCGCGTAGCCCTTGGTGTCACCGTTCATCCAGGCGCCCTGGTCCGGCGGGTCGT
The DNA here is from genome assembly GCF_057320905.1 of Streptomyces sp. DSM 116793. Taxonomy (NCBI): domain Bacteria; kingdom Bacillati; phylum Actinomycetota; class Actinomycetes; order Kitasatosporales; family Streptomycetaceae; genus Streptomyces; species Streptomyces sp. DSM 116793. The sequence goes on from NZ_CM170494.1 coordinate 9,033,743, forward strand.
ACGGCATCTCGTTCTGGAAGAAGTACGTTCTGCCTCTCTCGCCGTTCCACGTCACCTGGTACTTCTGGTAGTGCTCCACGAACAGGCCGTACATGGTGACGTCGGCGCCGCCCACCACCAGGCCCCGGTCGGCCGTGTTGGAGTCCCAGCCCACGCCCTCGCCGTGGTCGGCGCGCCAGATCCACAGGTGGTCGCCGATCACGTTCGAGCTGTTCACGGTGAGGCTGGTGGTCGCCTTGCCGACGCCGGCGCCGCCGACCCGGAAGAAAACGTCGTGCAGCGCGGTCGGGTCCGCGGAGTGGTCGGCGCCCGAGCCCTGAGGGCCGACCTGCATCAGCTCGTCGGAGTTGGTGGTGCCCGCGTCGATCAGCAGTCCGGCGAGCTGCACACCGTCGACGTCGGCCACGGACACCGCCGTGATGCCGCCGTCCGGAATCAGCGTGGCGAGGCCGAGGCCCAGCACCACGGTGTCCGGCTTGGTGATGTGCAGCGTCTGGTCGAGGTGGTAGACGCCCGGCGTGATGAGCAGGTGCTTGCCCGCGTCCAGCGCCGCGTTCATGTCGGCGGCCGTCGCCCCCGGCTTGGCGATGTAGAAGTCGTCCAGTGGGATGGAGGTGCCCTCGGGTGTGCCCTGCGACCAGGACGTGCCGGAGGAGTCGGTGCGCACCCCGGGCACGAACACCTTCCAGGCGCCCGAGTCGTCGACGTACAGGAACGGCTTCTCGCGGGAGACCGGGGTCTGGTCGACCCGGGTGTACGGCGGCTTAGGGAAGTCGCCCGCGGGGGCGTTCTCGGCGCCCACGAAGACCATGTTCCAGTTGGATCCCGTCCAGCCGCCCCACTCGGTGTTCCTGGACAGCCACTGCTGCTGGGAGCCCGAGTTCACCGTTCCGTCGATCTTGCTGTCGGCCAGCAGGCCACCGCTGGACCAGCCGCCGTCGTCGAGCTGGAGGTCGCCCTTGAGGTGCATACGGCGGTAGGGCGCCGCCTGGGAGACGGCCCAGCGGTCGGCGCCGCCGGTCGGGTTGACCGCCAGGTTCTCGGCGTCGCGCCAGAAGTTCTGCGTGGCGTTGCCGTCGAACCAGTCGGCCTCGGCGTGCACCGCGCCGTTGATGGTGGTGTCGTCCGGTGAGAGGCCGAGGCCGGCGACCTGGGTGTAGAAGCCGACGTCGGCGTCGACGTCGTAGGAGCCCGGCTTGAACAGCAGCGCCTGCCGCTCCTGGCCGAACTGGTTGGTCTCCTGCTGCTTGAAGACGCCGTCCAGCTCGCCCTGGATCTCGTCCTTCGACATGGCCGGGTCGAAGATCGCGACGTTCGGACCGAGGTCGGGATCGCCCTCCGCCGCGTCGGCGCTCGGCATGGTCAGCGCGGCGGCACCCGCCCCGACCAGCACGGCGAACGCCGCGGCCAGCCGGGCCACCCTGCGGCCTCTTCTGTGGTCGCCCTGCACACGTGGGAACATTGCGGCGCCCTCTCAGCCGGTGTAGCCAGCGAAGATCTTGGTGAACTGCCACGGGTCCTGGTCGACGCCGGAACAGGTGTCGTCGTTCGGGTAGTCGCCGGGGCAGGGGCGGTCCCGGTTGACGGACCAGAACGACAGGCGCGCCAGGTGGTGCTGCCGGGCGTAGTCCAGGATCGTCTGGAAGTTGTCGGTGGTGACCTTCTCCTGGACGTCCGTGATGCCGTTCATCGACGACAGGCCGCTGTGCGCGTAGGCCTCCTCGTCGCTGTAGCCGTAGGCGTTCTTGACGGCGTTCTCGAGGCCGTCGGTGGCCTGGATGGTAAGCTGCGCCATGTCCTGTCCCGAGCCCCCGAAGTCGAACGGCATGATGGTCCAGCCGTCCACCTCCAGGCCCGAGTCGGCGGCCTTGTCGATCATGCCGGCGTCCGGGCCGCTCTGGTCGCTGGGGAAGGTGACATAGGTGATCAGACCGTCGTTGTCGGCCTTCACCTTCTTCAGCGCGTCGATCGTCTTCTGCTGGACGTTCGGGTCGTTGTAGGCGTCGCCCTCGATGTCGATGTCGATGGCCTTCAGGCCGTAGGCGTCGATGACCTTCTGGTACGCGCCCGCGAGCGCGTCGGCGTCGGCGCAGGACTGCTCCAGCTTGTTGCCGCTCGCGCCGCCGAAGGACGGCACCACGTCGCCGCCCTTGGCGCGCACCGCGTCGATGGTCTTCTCGTCCTGGCCGCCGGCGAGCGGGCGGCTGCCGTCCCACTGGGGGTCGCAGTCGCCGGCGTCCAGGACGAAGGCCATGGTGAACCAGCTGACGCCGGTGGCGTCCATGACCTCGGCCGGGTCGGGCGGGTTGCCCCAGCCGTTGTAGAGGTAGGGGGCCACGGCCGCCGGTGCCGCCTTGACGGCGGGTGCGTCCCCGGTGCCGGCCCAGGCGGCGACGGTGGTGCCGGTCGCGGTGGCGGCCACGGCGGCCGCCAGGGCGATCCACCGGCCGCGGTGTGACATGCGGTGTCGTGCAGTGCTCAAGGTGCTCACCTCTTGTTGTGGGGGGATGGGGCGGCGACCGCGGCGAGGGCGCCGTGGCCCGCCGGAGTGCCGCCCGAGGCGTGGCCGGCGGTCCAGGCAGGCCCGCCCCAGGTGAAGGTGGCCGAGGGCCGGCCGGCAGGTCGTAGGTGAAGTGCTCCCTCCTGGAGCGCCTCACCCGCCGTCGGGTCGGCGTCGGCCGGTGTGGGGCGGAGGCCGGCCGCGGCGAGGGAGGCGAGCGCCGCCGTCCAGAGCGCACCACGTCTGTGCCGGATGCCTTGCGGGGTGCGGTGTCTGCGGTTTCTCATCGTGGGGGGATGCCTTCCTGGTACGCGGGCGGGCCCGCCCGGCGCACCGGATCCCAGAGGAGGCCAGGCGCCGCGCACACCCGCACGTGCGGCCCGGCCGGAAGGTCGCGGCCGGGGTCTCGGCCACATGCTTCGGGAGTTGAACATGTCTCGTCAATAGGTATGCACCAATGACCGGGCCTTGACCTTCCGGAAACACGGAGCCTTCAGAAGGTGAAGACGCGGTGTGTCCGCCGGGGCACGTGAGGTGACGCCGTATCAGGTGGTGGGACGGTACTCGGCCACCGGCAGCCCGGGCGTGCCGACCCGGGTTGTGAAGACCGCGCCGTCCAGCGGCCCCGGGGACGTGAGGCCGATGCGGGCCGTGGTGACGTACAGGGACCGGCCGTCGGGCCCACCGAGGCACACCCCGGCGGGCTGGGCGGCGGGCAGCGTCAGCACCCGGTCCAGCGAGCCGTCCGGGAGGTAGTGGTGCACCGCGCCCGCGCCCCAGATCGCGCACCACAGCCCGCCCGCCGCGTCGACCGCCATGCCGTCCGGGCTGCCCTCGTCGAGCCTCGCGAAGACCACCGCCTCGCCCAGCTCGCCGGAGGCCGGGTCGACGGCGTGCCGGCGGATCAGCCCCCGCGCGCTGTCAGCGAGGTACAGGGCCGTGCCGTCCGCGGTGAACGCCGGTCCGTTCGGCACGGTGATGCCGTCCAGCACCCGGTGCACGGCACCGTCCGGGTCCACCCGGTACAGCGCCCCGGCGTCCGGCACCGCGTCGTAGGCCATGCTGCCCGCCCAGAAGCGGCCCCGCGGGTCGGCCGTGCCGTCGTTCATCCGGCAGCGCACCGGGGCGCCGTCGGCGGGCCGCGCCAGCCATTCGGTGCCGCCGTCCGGGCCGAGCAGGGCCACACCGGTGCCCGCCGCGGCGATCCAGTGGCCGTCCCGCCCGGCGACCGGCGCCACCGCGCCCAGCGGCACCGGCAGCTCGGCCAGCACCTCGAGGGCGCCTGCCGGGTCCGCAGGGGCGCCGAGCAGCCGGCCGGTGAGGATGTCGGTGAGCACGATCCGGCCGGCCACCTGGCGGATGCCCTCGCCGAGTTCCAGCCGGTCGGCCCACAGCGGTCGCAGCGTGCTCTGCTCGGTCATGGGGTGGGGTTCCTTCCTGTGGGGGGAGGCGGGGGAGCGGCGGCGCCGGGAGCGCGGGAGGACGCAGGGCGGGCAGGGCGGGAGGAGCCTGGGTCGGCAGGGCGGGAGGAAGCGGGGCCGGGCGGGCGGGAGGAAGCGGGGCCGGGCGGGCGGGAGGAAGCGGGGCCGGGCGGGCGGGAGGAAGCGGGGCCGGGCGGGCCGGAAGGGGCGGGGGCGGCGGGCGGCCGGTGCGGGGTGGGGCCCGGAGGCCGGGCGGGGGCGGTGGCGCGCAGCGCGGTGAGCGTCAGCCGCCAGTGCGCCTCGCCGGAGGCGGGCACCACGGCGGCGTCGCCCTCCCGGGCGTCGTCCAGCGCGAAGCAGCGGCCGAGCATCGGTTCCACGCCGCAGCTCCGGTACGGGGCTTCCGCGGGGAAGCCGCCGAGGTTGCGCCAGAGCGCGACCCCGGCCGGCTGGTCCGGCGCGTGCAGGGCGAGCCGCAGCACATCGGGGCCGTCGTGCACCTCGGCCGCCGGTGTCAGCAGCACCGCGCCGACCGCGGTGCCGTCGTCGGGCCCGAACCGGTCCAGGCGCAGCCCGCACGGTGCCGGCCAGGCACCGGTCATCCAGGGCGCCCCGGTCGGCCAGTCCTCGGCGAGCAGCGGTGCCGCTTCCGGGTGGAGCCGCACCGGCGTCCCTTCGGGCGCGACAAGGCGGGCCTGATCCGAGAGCTGGAGCAGGGCGTGCGCGGCCCACAGGAACCGGCGGCCGGGCTCGGCCCGCAGCCGGTAGTCGACCACCGCCCTGGCGCCCTCGGTGCGGATCCGGCGGGTGAGCCGGAAGCCGGGCCAGGCGACCGTCTCCGCGTCACCGTCCCGCACCCAGGGGCGCGACCAGGCGTCTCCGTGGTCGGGTGTCCCGCGGACCGTCGGCACGCACTCCTCCAGGCCGCCCGCGTCGGCGAACGCGTCACCCGGTGCGACCAGGGCCCGGCGCGGCTCGGGGCGCCGCCAGAGCCACTCGCGGCCGCCCGCGGTGAGCGAGGTCCACCGGCCGCCGTGCGCCGGGTCGGTCACGATGCGCAGTTCCTCGTCCGGGGCGGGTCCGCTCACCGCGGGCCCGTGCCCCACTGGGCCGCTCACCATTCGGCGAAGGAGCCGTCGGGGTGCCGCCACACCGGGTTGCGCCAGGCGTGGCCCCGCCGGTCCGCGGCCCGCACGGCCCCCTCGTCCACGGTGATGCCGAGGCCCGGCAGGGCGGTGCGCCGGGCGAGGCCGGCCTCGAAGCGGAACGGCTCGGTGTCGACGACGTACGACAGCAGGTCGGCGTCCTTGTTGTAGTGGATGCCGCGGCTCTGCTCCTGGATGAGGAAGTTGGGCGTGGCGAAGCCGACCTGCAGGCTGGCGGCGAGCGCGATGGGGCCGAGCGGGCAGTGCGGGGCGAGCTGCGCGCCGAACGTCTCCGCCAGTGCGGCGATCCTGTGCACCTCGGATATGCCGCCCGCGTGCGACAGGTCCGGCTGGGCCACGGCGATGCCCGCGGTGAGCGCCGGCAGGAACTCGCCGCGGCCGTAGAGCCGTTCACCCGTGGCGATCGGCACCGGGCTGGCCGCCACCAGCGAGGGCAGCAGATGGCCCTGGTCGGGCAGCAGCGGCTCCTCCGCGAACAGCGGGTGCAGCGGCGCCAGCTCGGCGAGCACCCGCCGGGCGCTCGCGGGTGTGAAGCGGCCGTGGAAGTCCACGGCGACGTCCCGGTGCGGCCCGAGCACCTCGCGCACCGCGGCGACCCGCTCGACGACGCCGGCGGTCTCCGCCGGCGTGGTCAGCGGCGAGGTGCGCCCCGCGGCGTTCATCTTGACGGCGGTGAAGCCCGCCGCGACCTGCTCGGCCGCCTGCTCGCGCAGCTCGCCCGGCTCGTCGCCGCCGATCCACGCGTACACCCGCACGGTGTCCCGCACCGGGCCGCCCAGCAGCGCGTGCACCGGCGCCCCGTACACCTGGCCCGCGATGTCCCACAGCGCCTGGTCGAGCCCCGCGACGGCGCTGGACAGGACCGGGCCGCCGCGGTAGAAGCCGCCCTTGCTGAGTACCTGCCAGTGGTCCTGGATGCGCAGCGGGTCCCGGCCGAGCAGCTGCTCGGCGAGCACGTCCACCGCGGCGCGCACCACCTCCGCGCGGCCCTCGACGACCGGTTCGCCCCAGCCGACCACGCCGTCGTCGGTCTCCACCCGGCAGAACAGCCAGCGCGGCGGGACCAGGAACGTCTCGATCCGGTCGATCCTCATCGCTCCTCACCGGCCGGGCTCTCGACCGCGTCCCTGACCCGGTCCACGTCGCGCAGCGCCTGCGCGAGCAGCGCCCGCATGGCGTGCTCGGCGCCCTGCGCGTCCGAGGCGCGCACCGCGTCCAGCACCGCACGGTGGCTGGGCACCGGGTCGCCGGCGCGACCGGTGCTGTGCACCAGCCGGTCGCGGTGCGCCAGACCGGACTCGATCACCATCTCCATGCGCTCCAGCAGTTCGTTGTGGGTGGCGGCGAGCAGGGCGCGGTGGAAGGCGAGGTCGGACTCGACGGCGTGGTGCGGGGTGCCGCCCTCCTCGCCCATCGCCGCGAGTGCCTCCTGGAGCGCCGCCAGGTCTTCGCCGGTGCGGCGCTCGGCGGCCAGCCGGGCCGCGGCGGGCTCGACGATGCCGCGCACCTCGTCCAGGTTGCGCAGCAGTCCGCCGTCCAGCTCCGAGGCGTCGCTCTCGGCGAACCGCCAGCGCAGCACATCGGCGTCGAGGAGGTTCCAGTCGGAGCGGGCCCGCACGAAGGTGCCGCGCTTCTGCCGGGCGTCCACCATGCCCTTGGCCGCCAGCACCTTCAGGGACTCGCGGAGCGCGGTGAGGCTGACGTCCAGCTCCCTCTGGAGCGCCACCAGGTCCAGCGTCGCTCCCTCCGGGAACTCACCGCTGAGCACCCGGCGCGCAAGGGTCTCCACGGTCTGGCCGTGCACCCCGCGGCGCGCGTAAGGCGACATGTCTGTTCCTGCCTTTCTCCTGATGAGGTGTGCGGCTCTCCTGACGGGGGCCTGCGGTGTTCAGGACGAGTCCTTGGCGACGCTCCAGCCGCCGTCCACGAGCAGGCTCGCACCGGTGATGTACGAGGCGTCGGGGGAGGCGAGGAAGGCGATGGCGGCGGCCGCCTCCTCGGCACGCCCCAGCCGGCCCAGTGCGGTGGCGGCACCGCTGAGCTCCCGGTCCGCCTCCCCGATGCCGTCCCAGGCGGCGGTCAGGATCGGGCCCGGCAGCACCGTGTTGACCCGCACCCGCGGCCCGTACTCGACGGCGAGCTGCCCGCTCAGCGACAGCAGCGCGCCCTTCGACGCGGCGTACGCGGGACGCCCCGGCAGGCCCATGTGGGCGTGCACGGACGAGGTGAGCACCACCGCGCCGCTCTCCTCGGCGAGGTCGGGCAGGGCCGCCTTGAAGCCGAGGAAGGCCCCGGTGAGGTTGACGGAGAGCTGCCGCTCCCAGGAGGCCAGCGTCATCTCGTGTGCCGGCCGCACCTCGACCGTGAAGGCGTTGCTGACCAGCACTCCCACGGGCCCGAAGGTGTGCGCCGCGGCGACGACCCGTTCCCAGTCGGCGGCGTCCGCGGCGTCGGCGCGCACGAACAGCGCCCGCCCGCCGTGCCCGCGGACGTCCTGCGCCACCTGCTCGCCGCGGTCGGCGGCCACATCCGTGAGGACCACCGCGGCACCCTCCTCCGCGAGCCGCCGCGCGGTGGCCGCGCCGATGCCCGAGGCCGCTCCGGTGACCACGGCGACGCGGTCGGTGAAGCGGGCGCCGGGCCGCTGTGGGGGATGGTTCATGGTGCGGTTCCACTCCTCGGGGGTAGGCCGTGCGGGCATGCGGTGTGAGGTGCGCGGTACGCGGTACGGGATGCCGCGCGCGGCGGCGGTGCGGGGCGCGCCGCGCGGTCGACGCGTGCGGCCGGGGGCGGCGACCGCCCTCGCCCGCCCCCGGCCATTTTATTTACGAAGTTATGTCCGCTGGTGGCGGCGGCCGTCCTCCGTCCGTTCGAGCACGACGAGTTCGGCGTCGTACTCCGCGCTCCAGGCGAACGGCAGGCCCGCGTGCAGCAGGTGGGTCCCGCTGTAGGCGGTGCCGGTGGCCCGGTCGGTGTACCGGGCGGCCGGGTCGAGCCCGCGCAGCCGCAGCCGTGCCGCGCGTCCCGGCACCAGCGGCGCGCCGTCCAGCCGCCCGGTGCTCCAGGCGGTGACCACCACGCGCCCGCCGCCGGCCTCCTCGTACTGCACCGCGCACGTCGGGTCGGCGGGGGAGCCCAGCAGGTGCACCTCGCCGTGGTGCAGGACGTCCCGCACCTCCTTGTAGCGGGCCACCCACGCGGCGGCCTCGGCGCGCTGCGCCGGTGCCCAGGTCCGGATGTCGGCGCCGATGCCGAGGACGCCCGCCATGGCGGTGACGAACCGGAACGCGAGCGAGCGGGGCCGTGGGTCGAAGACGCCGGGCGCGTCGGTGACCCAGGAGCTCATCACGTGCGGGGCGTGCGCGTGCAGGAAGCCGTACTGGATGGCGAGCCGGTCCAGCGGCGCGGTGTTGTCGCTCGGCCACACCACGTCCGTGCGGGCCACGGTGGCGTGCTCGATCCGTCCGCCGCCGCCCGCACAGCCCTCCACCGTCACGCCGGGGTGAGCGGCGCGCAGGTGGTCCAGCACCCGCAGGTAGCCGGCGACGTGCGCGGCGTCCAGGTCGAGACGGTCGGCCGGGCCCGCGCCGGGGCGGCCCCGCTCGGTCGGCGGGCGGTTCATGTCCCACTTGAGGTAGCCGATGTCGTACGTGCCGAGCAGCCTGTCCAGCGTGCCGAGCACGAACTCCTGGACGTCCGCGCGGCCGAGGTCGAGCAGCAGCTGGTTGCGGACCAGCGTGGCCTCGCGGCCCTCGATCCGGTACACCCACTCGGGGTGCTCGGCATACAGCCGGGAGGCGGGGCTGACGGCCTCCGGCTCCACCCACAGGCCGAAGCCCAGCCCGAGCGCGCGCACCTCGGCGACGAAGGCTCCGAAGCCGCCGGGGAACGACGCGGGCTCGGGGTGCCAGTCGCCGAGGCCGCCGGTGTCGTCGTCGCGGCCGGTGAACCAGCCGTCGTCCACCACGAAGAGCTCCGCTCCCAAGGCGGCGGCGGCGCGGGCCAGTTCGAGCTGGCTTGCCGCGTCCACGTCGAACCCGGTCGCCTCCCACGAGTTGTACAGCACGGGACGGGGCCGGTGCAGCCGCTCGCCGGCGAGGGTGCGTTCGTAGCGGTGCCACACCCGTGCCAGGCCGTCCAGGCCGTCCGGGCTGAACGCGCACGCCAGCCGTGGCGTGCACAGCGTCTGCCCGGGGGCGAGCGGCACGCTGCCCTCGTGCGGCACCCGGCCCGCCCGCACCCGCACCATGCCACCGGGCTCCGCGTCGGCCGTGATGTGCCAGTTGCCGGGCCAGGCCAGGGCGACGCCGTAGGTGTCCCCCCTGTCGTGGCCGGCGTGCGCGGTGTCCTGCACGGCGAGCCAGGGCGCGTAGGCGTGACCCGGCGCGCCCTGCGTGGAGCCGATCTCGAAGCGGCCGCGGGGCAGCTCGACCGGGGTGAGCTGGAACTCCTGCGACCACTGCCCGGACAGGCAGGTGAGCCGTGCGCTGCCGGTGAGGGGCACGTTCACGGCCCCGGAGTCGAGCTGCGTCAGCCGCAGTTCCTCCTCGCCGGTGCAGGTGAGCTCCGTCCAGCGCAGGAGCACATCGGTACCCGGCACCGTCTCATAGCACAGCTCGGCCCGCAGGCCGAGCACCGCGTCGGCGAACGCCAGGCGCAGCGTCCCGGGCCGGTCCGCACGGGCCGCGGTGAACCGGGCACCGTCGAAGTCCCACCACACGCCCCGCTCCCGCCCCGGGACCTGAGCCACCAGGTCGGCCCCGGTGAAGGGGCGCAGGCCCTGCGGGATGTACTCGGCCGGGGCGGCGTCGGCGGGGGTGAGGAAGTGGGTGCGCCGCGACCAGTCCAGCGGGTCGGGGCCCTCCTCCACGCCCCGCGGACCCCAGGAGGCGAGCTCCGCCCAGCGGCCGTGCCCCGGAAGTACGACGGTGTACGAGGTGGTGCCGGTGGTCAGGGTCCAGCGGCGGACGCCCTGCCCGGCCGTGCCGACCCCCGGTTCGGCTGCGGTGGCGGTCACTTCACGGCTCCCAGGTTGAGGCCCGCCACGAAGTGCCGCTGGAAGCGGAGGAAGACGGCCACGGTGGGGGCGGCGGCGATCACGGAGCCCGCGGCGATCACGTTCCACATCGACACATACTGGCCCTGGAGCCCGATGAGCGCCGCGGTGATGGGCATCTTGGCGTCCGAGCGGAGCACCGTGATCGCCCACAGCAGGTCGTTGAAGACCCAGGTGAACGACAGCGCGGAGAGCGCTGCCAGCGCGGGCCGGGTGAGCGGCAGGATGATCCGCCAGAAGATCTGCACCGGCGAGGCGCCGTCGATCACGGCGGCCTGCTGGATCTCGGCCGGGATCGCCCGCATGAAGCCGTGCAGGACGAAGACGTAGAACCCGACGCCGAAGCCGATCTGGACCAGCACCAGCGCGGTGAGCGAGTCGTACAGGCCGGTCAGCTCGGTCAGCTTGTTCACCGGGATCAGCAGGATCTGCGGCGGCAGCAGGTTGCCGCCCAGCATCACCAGCAGCAGGGTGCGGCGCAGCGGCAGCGCATAGCGGCTGAGCGCGAACGCGGCCATCGAGGCCAGCACCAGTGTGACGAGCACGCAGGGCACCGTGACCAGCAGGCTGTTGATGAGCGCGCGCTGCTGGCCGCCGTCCGACCACGCCTGCCCGAAGTTGGCCAGCGTGAACGAGTGCGGCAGGCCGCCCAGGCCGTGCGCCGCGATGTCGTCGAAGGACCGCACGCTGGTGACCAGGACCAGCAGGATCGGCAGCAGCCACAGCAGCGACAGGCCGCCCGCGCTCACATGGAAGCCCGCGGTGGCCCACTTGCGCCTGCTCGGGGCGTTCATCAGTCGGCCTCCTTGAAGGCGCGGACGAGGTACGAGGCGATGACCCCGAAGGCCAGCACGAAGATGACGACGGCGAGCGCCGAGCCGTAGCCGAGGCGCAGCGACTGGAACGCCGTGGAGTACATATAGGTGCTCAGCAGCTCGGAGGAGTGGTAGGGGCCGCCGCGGGTGAGGGACCACACCACGTCGAAGGAGCGCAGCGAGTCGATGATGATCACCGACAGCACGACCGCGTTGACACTGCGCAGCTGGGGCAGTGTGACATGGCGGAACTGCTGCCACCGGGTGGCGCCGTCGACCTTCGCCGCCTCGTAGAGCACCGGGTCGATGCCCTTGAGCCCCGCGACGTAGAGCACCATCACATAGCCGATCTGCCGCCACAGCGCGGGCACGATCACCGCGTACAGGGCGGTGTCCTGGTCGGCGAGCCAGGCGTGCCTGAGGCTGCCCAGGCCGATGCCGCCCAGCACCCGGTTGATCATGCCGTCCGGCTGGTACAGCGCCTGCCACACCAGGGCGGTGGCCACCAGTGAGAAGACCACCGGCAGGAATAGCGCGGCGCGGTAGAAGCCGACCCCGCGGCGCTCCTGCTGGAGCAGCAGTGCCGCACCGAGGCCCAGCACGGCGGAGAGCCCGCCGAACAGCACCAGCCAGAGCACCGTGTTGAGCAGAGCGGTGCGGAAGGTGGCGTCGTGCAGCATCTCGCGGAAGTTGCCGAGGCCCACGAAGTGCGGCGCCGAGACGCCGTCCCAGGAGGTCAGCGCGAGGTAGAAGCCCTGGAGGGCGGGCCAGAACACCCAGAACGCCTCGGCCAGCAGCGGCACCAGTACGAAGGCGACGACGACCGGCGGGACCCGGGTGGCACGCCGGCGGGCGCGCGGGGCCGCGCGGCTGCCGGAGCGCTCCTCGCCGGCGGTGAGCACGGCCACGTCACTTCCCCCAGATCTTCTCGGCGTCGCGCTGCCAGGTGGTGAGGATCGAGCCGATCTCCTGGGGCTTGGCGAAGAACTTGGTGAGGGCGTTGTCCGCGGACGGCTGCATCGCGTCGCTGGAGTCCCGGTTGAAGAACTGGGTGACGTCCGCGGCGCCCTCCACGAGCTGCCGGCCCTTCTTCACCAGCGCCGTGCCGCTGTCCTTGGCGTCGGGATGGGCGGGCAGCACCGTTCCGGAGGAGTTCTTGATGTAGATCTCCTGGGCCTTCGGCGTCGCGAGGTAGCTCAGCAGCTTCTTCACCCCGTCCTCGCGGTGGGTGTGGATGCTGGCGAAGTACCCGTCGGTGGGCGCCTCCTCGGCGAGCGGCACCTTCGGGTCGATGACCGGGAAGCGGAAGAAGTCGATGTCGTCCAGGGCGTCCTTGGGCGCCGAGTCGGCGAAGAAGGTGCCGATCAGCATCATGCCGGTCTTGCCCTGGAGCAGCTTGGTGGTGGCGTCCTCGAACGCGATCGCGGTGCCGTCCGGGTCGAAGTACGGCAGTGCCTCCTTCCAGCGGTCGAAGACCCTGTGCACCTCGGGGTCGTCGAACCGGTGGCGGCCGGCGAGCAGGTCGCGGTGGTAGGCGGCGCCGTTGATCCGGATGTTCAGGTAGTCGAACCAGCCCGAGCCGATCCAGGCGGTGTTGCCGCCCATGCCGTTGCCGATCGGCGCCACGCCCTTCGACTTGAGCGTGTCGCACACCTGGAGGAAGTCGTCCCAGGTCTTCGGCTCGTCGACGCCCCACTTGGCGAAGTTCGACTTCCGGTAGAACATGCCCCACCAGTAGTAGGTGAAGGGCACGAAGACCTTCTTGCCGGCCCGGGAGGTGCACAGCTTCTTCAGCGCGCCGGAGTACTTCGCCAGGTCGGGGGAGTCCTGCCAGACGTCGCCCAGGTCGAGCAGCAGGTTCTTCGAGGCATAGGCGTCCGCGACCGAGCCGGGATACCAGGTGTAGACGTCCGGCGGATTGGCCGAGGTCAGGTAGGTCGGCAGCTGGGTGCGGAAGGTCTCGGCCGCCACGGTGTTCAGCGAGGCCGTGCCCTTGCCGGTCTTTCCGTACGCGCCGACCAGCTTCTCCATGGCGGTCTTCGCCTGCGGGGCGGAGAGATTCGACTGAAGGGTGACGGGACCTGACGACGACGCGTCCTTGCCGGACGACGACGTCGAGGTGACGCAGCCGGACGCCAGGGCGGCCGTACCGAGGGCGCCGAGCCCCGCGAGGAACCGGCGCCGGGACGGGTCGGGTGTGATCATGGGGAACTCCTCTGCGTCCGCGGGACGAAGCTCCGGTCCCCTGACGGCCGGGCTCTCGTCTACGGCGGGATCAGACTGGTCGGAGGGGAACAGAACGTCAAGATTAATTAGTAATTTATTTTCTGAGGGCCTGTCAGGTGAGCAGCCGGTCGGCTGCCCGAGCCGGCTGGGGGCCGGCTGTGCGGCCGGTCCCGGGCGGGGGCCCGGGACCGGCCGGGCGTCACAGCGCCGTCTGGTGGATCCGTCCGTCCACGCCGCGGAACGCCGCGAGGACCCCGTCGCCGCCGGGTGCCGCCGCCCCGCCGAGCGCACCGGAGAAGGACGCGCTCGGGAACTCGCCGCGCTTGCTCCAGTCGCTCCACGTCCCGTCGGCGCCGAGCGTGCGCTGCCACAGGGTGTAGTCGCCGGCCCGCGCGTAGAGGTGCACGCTGTCCCCGGCCGTCACCAGGGTGGGGCTGCCGCCGACCGTGCCGCCCAGCGACGACCAGTCGGACCAGTCGCCCGAGGTGTCCCGGGTGCGGGTCCACACCGTGTCGTCGGGGGTGCGCACCGCGAGGTGCACCCGCCCGGCGGAGTCCACGGCCGCCGCGGGCCTGCCGTAGAACGGCGCGTCGGACGGTGCGCCGAGCGACGTCCAGCCGGACGTCGCGGTGCGGGAGGTGACCAGGCCGTCGGCGCCGCGCGCGAAGAGCGTCCAGCCGCCCGCGCCGTCCGCGACCACGCTGGGCGCGTCCGTGAGCGTCCCGCCGAGCCGCTGCCAGCGCCCCCACCGCCCCTGTGCGTAGGTGCGCTGGTAGGCGGCCGAATCGGTGCCGCGCACGAAGACGTCGAGCCGGCCGCCCGCCGAGGCGAGCGCCGCGGGCTGCCCCAGTATCCGCCCGCCGGTCGGGCCACCCAGCGGCTGCGCGGGCCCCGACCAGGCGCCGTCCCGGCCGCGCTGCTGGTACAGCGCGCCGTCCGCGCCGCGCCAGAACGCCGTGAGCGCGTCACCGTCGCGCACCAGCGCCGGGCTCGCCGAGGCGCGCCTGGCGAGCGCGGTGCCCGGTGCCGCGTCCCGGCCGGTGAGCTTCAGGAAGGCCGTGCCGTGCGCGGGCACCCGCACCGTGTACGAGCCGGTGTGCACACCCCGGTCGGCACGGGCCCGCAGGTCCCGCACCCGGACCGGGCCGTCCAGCGCGGTGTCCGCGAACTTCACGGTCAGGTCGGCCGCCTGGTCCGAGCGGTTCAGCAGCACCACGGCCCGCCGGCCCGCACCGCTGAGCACCTTGCTGTAGACGTCCCCGGTGGCATCGGTGGCGACCCGGACGCCCTGCACGTCCAGCGGGTCCTGGTCGACGCCGATGATCTCCGGGTTCTTCAGGGTGTCGAGCATGGACTGCGGAAGGGTGCGCGGGTCGGAGCCGATCACCAACGGGGAGGCCATCTCGGCCCACATCACCAGCTGGGTGGTGGACTCCTCCTCCGTCAGCTCGTAGCCGCCGTCCGGGAGCTTCCGCATCGGCAGCAGGTAGTCCGGGTCGTTGTAGTGGCCGGGGCCGTTCGCCTCCGGGTGCCAGGCGTTGGCGTCGACGGCGCGCAGCACGTTGGGCCACTCGCCCGGGGTCGGCGTGCCGAACGCCATGTCGGTGCCGGTGCGCCAGGAGTCGGCGGTGGTGGGGCCGTAGACGTATGCGTTGTGCGCGTCCTGCGCGGGGGTGTGCGGCAGGCCCCAGTCGTCGGTGAGGGGGTTGCAGAGGTTCAGCAGCATGCGCCGGCCGGACTTGGCGACGGCGGCGCTGAACTCCCGGAAGGCGGGCCCCGGGTCGAGCTTCTCGGCGATCCCGCACAGGAAGTCCACCTTGATGGCGTCGATCTTCCAGTCGGCGAACTGCCTGGCGTCCTGCTCGTAGTGGCCCCGGCTGCCGAGGCCGCAGCTCTTCCCGCCGTCGTAGTCGCCCGCGTCCGTGTAGATGCCCACTCTGAGCCCGCGCTTGTGCAGGTACGACACCAGGGCGGGGATGCCGGACGGGAAACGTTCCGGGTTCGCCGCCAGCCTGCCCTCGGCGTCCCGCGGCTGGTCGGCCTGCCAGCCGCCGTCCAGCCACACGATGTCGTAGCCGGCGTCCCGCAGCCCCGAGGAGACCATCTCGTCGGCGACCGCCTTCACCTGGTCCTCGGTGGGCGCGCCGAGGCCGTAGTAGGTGTTCCAGCCCATGTAGGGGGTGGGGGCGAGACCGCTGTCGTAGTACGCGGGCGCGCCCTGGTCGTCGCCGGTCCCCGCGCCCGGGACCGGGCCGGCGGCGAGGGCGGCCGGCGCCGTGCCGGCGGTGAGCGCCAGGGCTGCGGTCAGGGCCAGGGTCCAGCGGTGCGGGCGAGTTCTTCGGGTGCGGGCCGAGCCCGCTGTGCGCAAACGCACGGGTGCCTCCCGGTGGTGAGCATGCGCGGGGGAATGGAGTGCGCCGGCGCGGCGACCTGCCGCGGCAGCCGGGCCGGCGCTGCGACGACTTTGACGACTCGGACGACACGTGTCAACGATTATTCATAATTAACCTTTAATTCTTTGGGGAGTGGGGGTGTGGCAGAGTGAGCCGGGCGGCGTCGGCCGCGGCCGTCCGCACGGGGGAGTCCCGGCGGGGCCCGAGGAGCGGGGAGTGGTCATGAGCGGGCAGGACGCGCAGGCGCCGACCGCGCAGGTGCCGGTGGCCTGTTTGGGCTACGCGGACTGGCGCTGGCTCAACCCACCGGCCGCCTGGCGGCCCGGCGAGGACGCCGTGGAGATCAGCACGGCCCCGGAGACGGACTTCTGGAACTCCACGCACTACGGGTTCGTGCGCGACTCCGGCCACGCGCTGCTGCGCCCCGTCCCCGCCGCCTTCCGGCTGCGGGTCACCTTCGACGGCGACTACCACACGCAGTACGACCAGGCGGGGTTGATGCTGCGGGCCGACGAGCGGAACTGGGTCAAGACCGGCATCGAGTACGTCGACGGCGAACGGCAGATCAGCGCCGTCGTCACCCGCGAGGTCTCGGACTGGAACGTCGTCCCCCTCGCGCGCCTCGGCACGGCATCCGCGCCGCTCACCATCGAGATGGAGCGTGCCGGCGACGCGGTCACCCTGCGGTACGGCACGGACGGCGGCGCCCCCACCACCCTGCTCCGGCTGGCCTTCTTCCCGCCGGACGCCACGGCCCGGGCGGGACTGATGTGCGCCTCGCCGACCGGGGGCGGGTTCACCGCACGGTTCACGGACCTCGAGCTCACCGGCTGCTGACCGGGGCCCCGGGACTCACCCGGACCAGGCCAAGGACCTTGGACCCACCGGGATCTGACCACGGACCATGGAACCCACCGAGTAGTCCGGGGATTCGGAGCCGGCCGAGGGCCGGTCGCCGGCCCGTGTGTCACAGGTGTGCGGTGATGCCGTCGGCCGCCCGGTGCAGCAGCGGGGCGAGCCGGGCCGCGCGGGCCGGGCCCCCGCGGGTGCTCGGTGCGGCCACGGTCACCGCCGCGATGGACACCCCGTGCGCATCGCGCACCGGCACGCCGAAGCCGTGCACGTCGGTCACGCTCTCGTCGATGTTCAGCGCATAGCCGCGCGTGCGGGCCAGGGCCAGGTCCGCCTCCAGCGCGCCGAGGTCCGTGAGGGTGGCCGGGGTGAGCCGGTGGAGGCCGGCCGGATAGAGCAGCCGCACGGCCTCCACGGGGAGCTGGGCGAGCTGCGCCTTGCCGCCCGCGGTCGCATACGCGGGCACCCGGTCCCCGGTGCGCGGGGCCACCCGCAGCACGTGCGGGCCGTCCACGCCGTCCAGGAACAGCACGTCCGGCCCGTCAAGTTGCAGCAGGTTGCTGGTCTCCGCGGCCTCGTCGCGCAGCCGTTCCAGGAACGGCCGGGCGACGCGGACCAGCTGAGCCGTGCCGATCCTGCTGCGCGACTCCACCGCCACCCGGCCCTCGGCCAGCGCCAGCAGCACGGCACCGAGCCGGTACTGCCGGCCGCCCGGCACCTGCTCCACGAAGCCGTGCACCCGCAGCGTGTGCAGCAGCCGGTGCGCGGTGGACCGGGCCACCCCCAGATGGTCGCTCACATCCGTGACCCGGACGGTGTCCCGGCCGCCCAGGTAGGCGAGCGCACGCAGCGCGTTGGCGACCGAGGCGGCGCCGTACACATCCTCCGCACCGCCCCCAGGCCCCCCGGAAGACCGCCCGCGCGCCGCTGAAGGCCGTGACCTGGGCGGCTGAGAATTCGGCATAGCAGAAATTGTAGTTTCACCTGTTCCACGGAGCGAAGCGCGGCCGTACCTTGGCCGCGCCGGAGCCTCCGTTTCCCCCGGGCCCCTCAGCCCTTGCCGGAGGCCTGCCCCGTGGCGTGCGCGGGGCCCGCCGAGTCCCCGAACCGCCGCCCACGAGCGAGGAGTTCCCGATGACGCCAGTACCGGGTGACAACCCGGCTCCCCCTCCCGCAGCGGAAGCCGGCGGCGCACGGGCGCCCGGCCTCGCGGGGCCCACGACGGCCGGCGGCCGCCCGCGCACCGGACGCGTGTCGCCCTGGCACACGCTCTGGCTGCTGCTCCTGCTCGGCTGGACGGTCAGCGCCGCGGACCGCTCCGTCACCGGCCCCGTGGTCACCTGGATGATCGACAACGGTGTCGGTTTCATGGCGCACGCCGAGCACCCGCACGCCCTCGGCGGCCTCATCGGCGGCCTGTTCTTCGCCGGCTACATGCTCACCCAGTTCCCCGGCGGGTACCTCGGCGACCGGTACGGGCACCGCACCATGGTCGTCGTCAGCCTGCTGTGGGCGGGGCTCGCCACCATCCTCACCGGCTTCCTCGGCGGACTCGTCGCCTTCATCGTGGTACGCGTCGCCACCGGCCTGGGCGAGGGCGCCTTCTACTCCAACGACCGCACCCTGATCACCGACAACACCCCGCCCAAGGACCGCAGCTTCGGGATGGGCGTGTGCATCTCGGGGCTCGCCATCGGCATCACCGTCGCCACCATATGCACCCCCGACTTCATCGACTTCGGCCAGCTCTTCCTGCCCGACATCGACGGCTGGCGGATGGCGTTCTGGGTGCTGGGCGCCGCCACCCTGGTGGTGGCCGCCGCGGTCACGTGGTTCTTCCGCGCCCACCTCAGGGCGGCCACGGTCGGCAGGGCGGCGTTGCACCTGGGCGGTTATGCGGCCGTCTCGCTCGTCCTGATCATGGCCGTCTACCTCGTCGGGGACACCACGGGCCTGTCCGACCTGTGGATCGCGGTGCTCGAAGTCGCCCTCGCCGTCGGCCTGGTGCTGTTCGTGCTCGTCCGCAAGGGCGAGGAGATCGGGCCCGTGCTGAAGGACCGCGACCTGTTCATCATCTACCTCTGCAACATCGCGATCCTGTGGAACCTCTGGTTCTTCAGCTTCTGGTCGGTGTCCATCGTCGCGGGCGCCGCGCACTCCTCGTTCGCCAACTCCGCGCTGACGGCCGGCTTCAACGCGGGCGCGGGCATCATCGGCTTCCCGGCCGGCGGCTGGCTCTCCGACCACGGCCTCAGGCGCGGCTGGGGCCGCAAGGAGATGATGCTCACCTTCACCGGGGTGCAGGCCGTCCTCACCGTCGCCTTCGCCTGGTACCTGAGCGCCGCCGACCATCCGTCCCTGTGGGTGATGGGCCTGCTGCTCTTCACCGCCAGCCTCTTCTTCAACGCCCTGCAGCCCGTCGGGCACGCCCTCACCGCCGAGCTGGCCCGCCCGGACCTGCGCGGCTCCGCCTTCGGCATGCAGAACCTGATCGGTGAGACCGGCGCCGTGCTGGCGCCCGCGATCGGCGGCGCCCTGCGCGACTCCACCGGCGGCTGGACGGCCGCCGTCTGGCTGGACGCCGGCCTGGTCGTGGCCGGCTTCCTGCTGCTGGCGCAGGTGCGCGGCCGGCGCGCGGCGAGCCCGGTCTGACGCCGGGGCACCGGGGCCTCGGCGGGCGGCGGTCCGCCGAGCTCCGGCGCCCGCCGAGCCCGCCGTCCGGGATCGCCGTCCGGGATCGCCGTCCGCAGGGCCCCGGCATCCCACGGAACGAGGCGCAACGGGCCCGCCGGGCGTGGCCTGTTGCCGAACACGACGAAGTGCCACGGACCGAGCCGCCGTGACATCCTGCCCCGCGCGGGCCTGTTCCGGAACGACGAAGCCCCACGAAGCGAGCCGCCACCAGAACCCGCCCCGCGCGGGCCGTTCCCGAACGATGCAGCCCCACGAAGCGAGCCGCCACCAGAACCGTCCCTCGTACGCCCGTTCCCGAACGACGAAGCCCCACAGAACGAGGAACCCCACCCATGCGCACCGTCCGCGACGCCGCCTTCGACGAACTGCGCAGGCACGGCCTGACCACCCTGTTCGCCAACCCCGGCTCCACCGAGATCACCCTCCTCACCGACCTCCCCGACGACCTCCGGTTCGTGCTCGCGCTGCACGAGGGCTCCGTCGTCGGGGCCGCCACCGGCTGGGCGCTCCTGCGCGACGCGCCCGCGCTGGTCGTCCTGCACACCACCGCGGGCCTCGGCAACGCGGTCGGCGCGCTGGCCACCGCGCGCGCCAACCGGGCCCCGCTGGTCGTGCTCGTCGGCCAGCAGGACCGCCGCCACCTGGCCCACGAACCCTTCCTCACCGGACAGCTGGACTCCCTGGCCGGCGACTACCCGGTGCGTGTCGAGACCCCGCTGCGCGCCCAGGACGTCCCGGGTGCCATCGGACGCGCCGCGCACGCCGCCCGGACCGGCCGCGGCCCCGCACTGTTCGTCGTCCCCATGAACGACTGGGCCGAGCCCGCCGAGGACCTGCCCGTCCCCGCCCCCGCCGTGCTCCGCACGGCCACCGCCGCCCCCGCCGAGTCCGTGGCGGAGGTGGCCGCCGTGCTCGCGGACGCCGCCGCGCCGGCCGTCGTGGTGGGCGCCGCCGCCGACACCCCCGGCACCTGGCGCGCGCTGGTGGCGCTCGCGGAGCGGCTCGGCTGCCCCGTCTGGCAGGAGCCGTTCGGCGCCCGTGCCGGATTCCCCCAGGACCACGGCCTCTTCGCGGGGCACCTGCCCGCCGACCGCAGCCGCCTGCGCACCGCGCTCGCCCCCCACGACCTGGTGCTGGTCGCCGGCGCGCCGGTGCTGCGCCAGTACCCCTACGACGAGGGGCCGCTGGTACGCCCCGGCACCCGGCTCGTCCTGGTCACCGACGACCCGGCGGAGGCCCACCGCGCCCCCGTCGAACTCGCCGTCCTCGCCCCGCTGGCCGACTTCCTCACCCGGCTCGCCGCCCTGGTGCCGCCCCGTGCCGCCGCCCCCGTGCCGCCCCGTGCCGCCACCCCGGTGCCGCCGGCCGGACGGCCCCGGCCCGCTCCGCCGGCGGCCGGCGAGCCGCTGCGTGCCGCCCATGTGCTGGCCGCGCTCGCCGAACGGCTGCCCGCCGACACCGTCGTCGTCGAGGAGACCCCGTCCAGCCGCCCGGACCTGCATGCGCTGCTGCCCGCGCGGGCGCCGCTCGGGTTCCTCAGCGCGGCCATGGGCGGCCTCGGCTTCGCGATGCCCGCGGCCATCGGGGCGCGGATGGCGGAGCCCCGCCGTCCGGTGGTCGCCGTGCTCGGGGACGGCTCCTCGCTCTACCAGGTGCAGGCGCTGTGGACGGCCGCCCACTACGACGTCGGCGCCGTCTTCGTGGTCCTCTCCAACGGCCGCTACGCGATCATGGACCGGCTCGCGGAGAAGGCGGGCGGCAAGGGTCCCTGGCCCGCCTTCGAGGACATCAGCGTCCACGCGCTCGCCACCGCGCTGGGCTGCCCCGCCCGGCGGATCACCGGCCACGACGAGCTGATCGCAGCCCTCGACGCGGTGGTGCCCACGCTCGCCGGGCGGACCCGGCCGCTGCTGCTGGACGTCGCCGTCGCACCCGATCCGACCTTCGACCCGTGAGGCCCCGCCGCCGGCACGCCGGCCAACCGGCCTCCCCGCCCGGCATGCGGGCCGGCCCCGAAGTGACAGCGCACCCCGTGCCCGCGCCCGGCACCCGTACCACCGAAACACCCACACCGAAGGAGCCCATGATGTCTCTGCTCGATACGCGCACCTGGTCGGGCAAGGTCAGCATCGGCGGCTGGACGGCCGCCTCCGGCGGCACCGCGCCCGTCGTGGAACCGGCCACCGGCGAGGTCCTGGAACACACCGGGATCGCCGACGGCGAGGACGTGGCGCGGGCCGCCGAGCACGCCGCGCGGTGCCAGGACGCATGGGCCAGGGCCCCTTACACCGAGCGCGCCGCGGTGCTCCGCAGGGCCGGCGACCTCTTCACCGAGCACGCCGAGGAGATCCAGGGCTGGCTCATCAGGGAGGCCGGCAGCATCCCCGGCAAGGCCGCGTTCGAGACGGACACCGCCGCCCAGGAGTGCTACGAGGCCGCCGCGCTCGCCTCCCGGCCGCTGGGCGAGCTGCTGCCGTCCGCCCAGCCACGGCTGAGCATGGCGCGCCGGGTGCCGGCCGGCGTGGTCGGTGTGATCGCGCCGTTCAACGTGCCCCTGGTGCTCGCGATACGGTCCGTGGCGCCGGCCCTCGCACTCGGCAACGCCGTCGTCCTCAAGCCGGATCCGCGCACCGCGGTCGGCGGCGGGGTGGCCCTCGTGCGGGTCTTCGAGGAGGCGGGGCTCCCCGAGGGCGTGCTCACCCTCGTCCCCGGCGGCGCGGCGGCCGGCGCGGCGCTGGTGGCCGCGCCACCGGTGCGGGTGATCTCCTTCACCGGATCCACCGCGGCGGGACGCAAGGTGGGGGCGGCGGCCGCCGAGCACCTCAAGCGCGCCCATCTGGAACTCGGCGGCAACTCCGCGCTGATCGTGCTGCCCGACGCCGACCTGGAGCGTGCCGTCTCCACCGCGGCGTGGGGCTCCTTCTTCCACCAGGGCCAGGTGTGCATGACCACCGGACGGCACCTCGTCCACGCGTCCGTCGCGGACGAGTACGCCGAGCGGCTCGCCGAGCGTGCCGGGCGGCTTCCCGTCGGCGACCCCGCCAAGGAGGAGGTGGCGCTCGGGCCGGTGATCGACGCGGGCCAGCGCGACAAGATCCACTCCCTGGTGACCGCCAGCGTCTCCGGCGGCGCCCGGCTTGCCGCGGGCGGCACCTACGAGGACCTCTTCTACCGGCCCACCGTCCTCACCGGCGTCACCGACACCTCACCGGCCTACGCCGAGGAGGTCTTCGGTCCCGTCGCGCCGGTGCGGAGCTTCTCCACCGTGGAAGAGGCGGTCGCGCTGGCGACGGCGAGCCCGTACGGGCTGTCGCTCGGCATCCTCACCCGGGACGTCATGAAGGCCCTGGACCTCGCCGAGCGGATCCCCACCGGCCTGGTCCACATCAACGACCAGACCGTCAACGACGAGGCACCCGTTCCCTTCGGCGGCGTAGGTGCGTCCGGTACGGGGGCGCGGTTCGGCGGCGCGGCGAATGCCGAGGCGTTCACGGAGACCCGCTGGATCACGATGCGCGCGACGGAGCCGACGTATCCCTTCTGACCCGCCCTCACGCGGGGATGAGCCCGGGCCCACCCGGGGGCGCGGGCGCGCCGGGCGCGCGGCCCCCACCGGCCGGTGGCCCCGGGACGACACGGACGGCCCCCTCGGTACGGTGCCGATCCGCACGTCCGTCGGGACCGGTCGACACCGCCCCGCGCCCCTTCCGGGGCGGGCCCTCGCGTGCGGCCGGGCCCCGGCCCGCCCCACCGCCCCGGAGGGGCCGCCTCGTCGGAGACGGTCCCCGTCAGACGGGGCGCGCCCGGGGCACCCACCGCTTCCGCTGAGCGGAAACCGCCCTGTTCACGGCCGGACACCCGGAGCACCCTGAGCGCGGTGTCCCAAATGGCAGGAGGACCGATGACAGCATTCGTCCGCAACCAGTGGTACGTCGCCGCCTACGGCCGGGAGGTGAACCGGGAGCTCTTCTCGCGCACCGTCTGCGGCGAACCGATCCTGCTGTGGCGCACCGAGTCCGGCACGGTCACGGCCATGTCCGACCGATGCGTGCACCGCCGCTTCCCGCTCTCCCAGGAGCCCAGCAGGCTCGTCGGAGACCAGGTCGTCTGCGGTTACCACGGCTTCACGTACGGTGCCGACGGCGCCTGTGTGAGCGTGCCGGGGCAGAAACGTGTGCCGCGCACCGCCCGCCTGACGTCCTATCCGGTCGTCGAGCAGGACTCGTTCGTCTGGGTGTGGATCGGGGAGCGCGAGCTCGCCGACGAGAAGCTCATCCCGCGCGCACCCTGGCTCGACCACCCCGGCTACACCACCGTCTCCGGAATGGAGCCGCTGGCCGCCCGCTACGACCTGCTGGTCGACAATCTCCTGGACCTCTCCCACGAGACCTACCTGCACGGCGGATACATCGGTACCCCGGAGGTCGCCGAGACACCGATCACCACCGAGGTGGACGACGCCGCCGGCGTGGTCCGGGTCAGCCGGCACATGGACGACGCCGCCTGCCCGCCGTTCTACGCCAACTCCACCGGCATCGAGGGCCGCATCACCCGCTGGCAGGACATCGAGTACCACGCGCCCTGCCTCTACCTGCTGCACAGCCGGGTCGCCCCGGTGGGCAGCCGGCCGCCGGAGCCCGACGGCACCGACCCGGACGGCTTCCACATGGAGGTCGTGTACGCCATCACGCCCGAGACGGAGCACAGCACCCACGACTTCTGGGCGGTGGCCCGCGACTTCGCTCTGGACGACGAGTCGGTCTCCGAGTTCGTCCACGACAACAACCGCACCGTCGTCCTGCAGGACGTGGTCGCCCTCGACGTCCTGGAGAAGGCCATCACCGCCGAGCGGGACGGCTACCAGGAGCTCAGTATCAACATCGACACCGGTGGCCTCGCCGCCCGGCGCATCCTCAAGCGGCTGGCCGAGGAGGGCGCCCAGGCGGCGCCGGCCGCCCGGTGAGCGCGCACGACCCGGCCGCGCTGCCCGGTGGCGTCTTCCGCGTGCACTGGGTGCCCGGCACGGACCGGCTGCTCGGCGTCTGCTACTGCGGTGCCGAGGAGGAGTTCGAGGACCCGGTCGACCTGTGGAACTGGCTGCTCGCCCACCCGGACGCCGCCCGGCCCGCCGAACAGCGCCCCATGGCGAGGACCTGAGCCCCGGCCGCCCCGCCGGCCGTGCATCCGGCGCCCGCCGCCCCGCCCGGCGCGCCGAGGTGTACGGCCGGCGGGGCGCACGGCCGGCGGGGCGCACGGTCCGGCACCGGGTCCCCCACCCGCGCCCCTGGTCACGTCCGCATCCGAGAGAGAGACGCCATGCCCACCACGACGCCCCCGCGCACCGAGGTCGAACTCGACCTGACCCTGGTGCGCAAGGAGCGGCTGGCCGACGGTGTCGTCCGGCTGACCCTCGGCCATCCGCAGGGCGAGCCGCTGCCCGCCTGGCAGCCCGGCGCCCACATCGACCTCCGGCTGACGCCCGGTCTGGTCCGCCAGTACTCCCTGTGCGGCCACCCGGACGACCCCTCGGTCCTCCAGGTGGCCGTACTCCGCGAGCGGGACGGCCGCGGCGGCTCCGCCTACGTCCACGACACCCTCACGGAGGGCAGCACGGTACGGATCGGGGGCCCGCGCAACCACTTCCCGCTGGTCGACGCCGAGCGCTACCTCTTCATCGCCGGCGGCATCGGCATCACCCCGATCCTGCCCATGGTCGCCGAGGCCGCCCGGCGCGGCGCCGACTGGCGGCTGGTGTACGGGGGCCGCACCCGCGCCTCCATGGCCTTCGCGGAGGAACTCGCCGCGGACCACCCGGACCGCGTCGAGCTCTGCCCCGAGGACGAGACGGGCCTGCTCGACCTGGAGGGCCTGCTCGGCAGCCCCCGGCCGGGCACCGAGGTCTACTGCTGCGGGCCCGCGCCGCTGCTCGACGCGGTCGAGCAGCGCTGCCAGGGCTGGCCCGCGGGGGCCCTGCACACCGAGCGCTTCACGCCCCGCGAGGACCCCGCGCCGGACGGCACCGGCGAGAGCTTCGAGGTGGAGCTGGCCGGCAGCGGCACCACCCTGACCGTGCCGCCGGACCGCTCCGTCCTGGAGGTTTTGGAGGAGGCCGGGGTGCCGGTGCTGTCCTCCTGCCGGGAGGGAACTTGCGGCACCTGCGAGACCGGTGTCCTCGACGGCGAGGTGGACCACCGCGACTCACTGCTGACGGCCGAGGAGCGGGCCGCCAACGACGTGATGTTCGTGTGCGTCTCACGCTGCGCGTCCAAACGGCTGGTCCTGGATCTCTGAGCCCGGACCCGGCCATCCCCGTTCCCGTCCGACGACGGGGATGGCCGACCCGTTCGTGCCCCGTGCGCACAGACGCGCCCGGAGCGCGAGAGACTCGGCGGGACCGGGTAGGTCCCGGGGGCGGCGCAGTCGCCGCGGTCGGAAGACACAGACAAGAGAGAGGCTGGCGGACATGGCACAGCAGGTGCAGGGTGTGATCGCGGCGGCGAAGGGCGAGCCGGTCAGGATCGAGACCATCACCGTCCCGGACCCCGGGCCCGGCGAGGCGGTCGTCGCGGTGCAGACGTGCGGCGTCTGCCACACGGACCTGCACTACCGCGAGGGCGGCATCACCGACGACTTCCCCTTCCTGCTGGGGCACGAGGCCGCCGGCGTCGTGGAGTCCGTCGGCGACGGCGTCACCGAGGTGGCCCCGGGCGACTTCGTCATCCTCAACTGGCGTGCCGTGTGCGGGCAGTGCCGCGCCTGTCTGCGCGGCCGCCCCTGGTACTGCTTCAACACCCACAACGCCAAGCAGAAGATGACACTGGCGGACGGTACGGAGCTCACCCCGGCCCTCGGCATCGGCGCGTTCGCGGAGAAGACGCTGGTCGCCGCGGGGCAGTGCACCAAGGTCGACCCGGGGGCGTCCCCGGCGGCCGCGGGCCTGCTGGGCTGCGGGGTGATGGCGGGCATCGGCGCCGCGATCAACACGGGGAACGTGAACCGCGGCGACGCGGTCGCGGTGATCGGCTGCGGCGGCGTCGGCGGCGCCGCCATCGCCGGCGCCCGGCTGGCCGGCGCCGCTAAGATCATCGCCGTCGACATCGACGACCGGAAGCTGGAGACGGCCCTGAAACTCGGCGCCACCCACACCGTCAACTCCCGGGCCGCCGACCCCGTCGCCGCCGTTCAGGAGCTGACGAGCGGCTTCGGCGCGGACGTCGTGATCGAGGCGGTGGGCCGGCCCGAGACGTACAAGCAGGCCTTCTACGCCCGCGACCTCGCCGGCACCGTGGTCCTCGTGGGGGTACCCACGCCCGATATGCGGCTCGAACTGCCGCTGCTCGACGTCTTCGGCCGCGGCGGCGCCCTGAAGTCGTCCTGGTACGGCGACTGCCTGCCGTCCCGCGACTTCCCCATGCTGATCGACCTGTACCTGCAGGGGCGACTCGACCTGGACGCGTTCGTCACCGAGACCATCCCGCTCGAGGACGTCGAGAAGGCGTTCGGACGGATGCACCAGGGGGACGTGCTCCGCTCGGTGGTGGTCCTCTGATGGCGGCCCGTATCGACCACCTGGTCACCTCGGGCACCTTCTCGCTGGACGGCGGCACCTGGGACGTCGACAACAACGTCTGGATCGTCGGCGACGACTCCGAGGCCGTGGTGATCGACGCGGCCCACGACGCGGACGCCATCCTGGACGCGCTGGGCGGCCGGCGGCTCGCCGCGATCGTGTGCACGCACGCCCACGACGACCACATCGACGCGGCCCCCGGCCTGTCGGAGCGCACCGGTGCCCCCGTCCTCCTGCACCCGGACGACCTCCCGCTGTGGCGGCAGACCCACCCGGAGCGGGCCCCGGACGGCGACCTCGGCGACGGGCAGGAGGTCACCGTGGCCGGGGCGGTGCTGCGCGTGCTGCACACCCCGGGCCACAGCCCCGGGGCGGTCAGCCTCTACGCACCGGCCCTCGGCACCGTCTTCACCGGCGACACCCTCTTCGCCGGCGGGCCGGGCGCGACCGGCCGGTCGTTCAGCGACTTCCCGACGATCATCGACTCGATCCGTGACCGGCTGCTGACCCTGCCGCCCGAGACGGTGGTCCGCACCGGACACGGCGAGAGCACCACGATCGGCGGCGAGGCACCCCACCTGGGGGAGTGGATCGCCCGGGGCCACTGAATACGGGCTCGTCGCCCCGGAAGGAAGCGGCCCCGGAAGGGGCGCGGGGAACTGCGCGAGCAGGTCACACGGGCGGATGGCCGGGGACGGAACGGTAGGGGCCCGCCTCGTGCCCGGGAAGGGGCGCGGGGAGCTGCGCGCTCGGCTCCGGCGTCCGGTGGCCGGGGCCGAGACCGCAGGGGGCTCGGCCCCCAGGGCCCGCCGTGGACGCGTCGGGGCCGAGACCGCAAGAGGCTCGGCCCGGGGGCCCGCAGCAGTCGCGTCGTGGCCGGTCGCTTCCGCACCGCCTCGACGGCGTGGGCGGTACCCCCGACGCGGCGGATCCTCTTCCACTGCCGTGGGGGCGGGGGAGGCGCCCCCACGGTCTCAGCCCCGTGCCCCTTCCGGGGCGCAGCCCCACCGGCGCCTCGCCGAAGCGGTCACGCCCCGGCGAGGCGCGCCCCGGCCGGCGGCGCCCCGTCGGTCACGCCCCCGCTCGCCGCGGGCCCCGCGGGCAACCGCGCGCCCAGCGCCCGGGAGATGCCCCGCGCCGCCACCTGGACCAGCGGGATCAGGGCCCGCGGCTCGGCCCTGTCCACATGCGCGACCACCGAGACCGCGGCCACCACCTCGCCCCCGGGACCGTGCACCGGTGCCGCGACCGAGACGCCGTCGGGCGTCACCTGGCGGTGGCAGACCGCCACCCCGCTCTGCCGCACCTCGGCGAGGATCCGCCGGATACGGACCGGATCGCAGAGCGTGTGCTCGGTGTACGGCACCATCGGCTGCGCCAGCACCCGCTCCTGCACCTCCACCGGGGCGTGCGCGAGCAGCACCCGGCCGACCCCGGTCGGCGTGAGTGCGAACCGGCCGCCGACCCGGGTCAGGACCCGCACCGAGCGGCGCCCGGCCAGTCGCTCCACGTACAGCACGGACAGTTCCTCGCGGACCGCGAGCTGCACGTTCTCCCGGGTCACGTGGCCCAGGTCCGACAGGTAGGGCAACGCCAGCTCGCGCAGGCCCAGGCCGCGGGGCGCGAGCGACGCGATCTCCCACAGGTGCAGTCCGATGCGGTAGCCCCCGCCCGCCTCGCGCTCCAGGACCCGGTGCGCCGTCAGCTCCTTCACCAGGCGGTACGCCGTGGTCAGCGGCAGCTCCGTGTGCCGGGAGATGTCCGTGAGGGTCAGCACCGGCGTGGCGGGCGTGAAGGCCTCCAGCACGCACAGCGCGCGGCCGACCACGGATCCGGTCCCGCCCCGGTGCCCGTCGTCCATGGACCCTCCTTCGGGTGACCGGCCGCTCCCCACGCAAGCTAGACACCCCAGGTCATGCGCGTCAATGGAGACGACGGAACGGCTCGGGCCGTCCCCACCGACACCCGCGGCCGACTGGGGGCGGCCCGCATCGGCACGCGCGGCGGTCGCGGGCGCCGGCCGGCTGTCGCGTCGGGCGCGGGCGCCCCGCCGTCATGCGCGGCGGTCGCGGGTGGCCCACCGGCTCTCGCGTCGGGCACAGCCTCCCCACCGGCACGCGCGGCGGTCGCGGGCGCCCCGCCGGCACCCCAGGGCACGGGCGCCACCCCAGGGCACGACCCGCCCCCGGCGTGCTTGCCCAGGCACGGGTGGCATCCGAGGCACGGACACCCCGGCGCACCGCGGCAGGCACAGGCGGTCCCTCCGACACCTCCATCGACACCTCACCCGGCACCTCCACCGGCCCTTCCGGCGCCCCCGCTTGACACGCCCCCGCCGCCCCGGAACACTCCAACTGTTCGGAGAGCGCTCTCCGGCACAGTGCCGGTCTCGGGGCGGCCGACGACCCGGGCCCCCCGGACCGGTCTCCCGTGCACCCGGACCGGTATGCCCTCCTCCGCTTGGCGGGGATGAACTGAGCGGCTTCCAGGACCCGTTACGGTTGTGCGATCTACGAGTTCGGCGTCCGCCACTGGGACGTCAGGCTCCCCCCGGGTTTCGTTCCGGCCCTCACCCCCGCTCGCCGGTACGAAACGCCGAGGCCGCCGTAGGTCCACGGGTGGGAGCGGACCACCGTGGCCCCGCCGTTCGCCCGAGTGCCGACAGGCGAGGAAGAGCCGATGAACATGACCGCAACGATGACCAAGCAGCTCGCGGAGGTCCTGGCCGCCGCCGGGGTTCCGCCGGAGCGCGTGAGGGACACCAGGGAGCTGTCCGGGAGCACGTACAACGATGTCACCATGATCACGCTCGACGACGACCGCAGGCTCGTGCTGAAGCTCCCGCCGCCCGCGGACCGTCCCCGGCTCGCCTACGAGCGCGACCTGCTGCGCGCCGAGGCGATGTTCTGCCGCGCTGCCCACGAGGCGGACGGCGAGGTGCCCGTGCCGCACGTCGAGGCCGTACACACGGACGCCGCCGCCGACGTGGGCCCCTTCCTGCTGATGACCGCCCTGCCCGGCACCCGCTGGCCCGAGGCGCGCGAGCACTTCCTCCAGGGCGAGCAGGAAGCGCTCCGCCATGACCTGGGCAACCTGGTGGCGCGGCTGCACACGGTCGTCGGGGACGGCTTCGGCTACCCGTCCGGCGCGCTGGGCCCCCTCGCGCCCACCTGGCGGGAGGCCTTCTCGGGGATGTTGGACGCGGTCGTCGACGACGCACGCCGGTTCGGCGCCCGGCTGCCCAGGCCCGCCGAGGAACTGGCGGGAGTGCTCCGGCGGGCGTATCCGGTGCTGGACGAGGTCGTGGTGCCGAGACTGGTGCACTTCGACCTCTGGGAGGGCAACGTCCTGATCGAGGGCGGCCCGAAGGGACCGCGCATCGGCGGCCTGGTGGACGGCGAGCGGATGTTCTGGGGGGACCCGCTGGCCGACTTCGTCTCGGGCGCGCTGCTCGGCGAGATAGAGATGGACCCGTACTTCCTGGACGGCTACAAGGAGGAGGCCGGCGGCTTCGTCGTCTTCGACGAGACGTCACGCCTGCGGATCGCGCTCTACCGCTGCTACCTCTACCTGATCATGCTCGTGGAGCAGCAGTCGCGGGGGGCGTCTGCTGCCGAGCGCAGGTGGGCGCGCCGCGAGGTGGTGCCGTCGCTGACGGCCGCCGTCGACACCGTGGCCGCCCTGAGCTGACCGGTGGCACTCCGGTGACCGCACGGCGCCCCGGGTGACCGCCGGGGGCATGGGGCCGGGCCCCGGTACCGCGGCAGAAGACATACGGTACGGGGGCCCGGGGCCGGGGGAGGGGACGCGTCAGGTGGCCCGCGCGCCGCCCTCGCGGTGGCTGCGGATGATCTCCGCATAGCGCCGGCCACTGCTCTTGACGGTGCGCTTCTGGGTCTCGTAGTCGACGTGCACGAGGCCGAACCGCTTGTCGTAGCCGTAGGCCCACTCGAAGTTGTCCAGCAGCGACCAGGCGTAGTAGCCGGCCAGCGGAGCGCCGCGGCGGGCCGCGCGGGCGCAGGCCGCCAGGTGCTCCTCGAGGTAGCCGATGCGCTCCGGGTCGTGCACGGTGCCGTCCGCACGCACCACGTCCGGGAACGAGGAGCCGTTCTCGGTGACGTAGAGGCTGCGGGCGCCGTACTCCTCGGTGAGCCGCATCAGCAGCGCCTCGATGCCGTTCGCGTCGATCTCCCAGTCCATGCCGGTGTGCGGCACGCCCGGCCGGGGCACCTGGCGGGCGAACGGGTAGGGGCCCTCGGGGTCGTCGGCGACCACCGCGGGGAAGTAGTAGTTCAGCCCCAGCCAGTCCAGCGGCTGTGCGATGGTCTGAAGGTCCCCGGGGCGCTCCGGCAGGTCCACGCCGTACACCTCGCGCATGTCGGCGGGGAAGCCGCGGCCGTGCACCGGGTCGAGCCACCAGCGGTTGGTGTGCCCGTCGGCGCGCCGCGCGGCGGCCGCGTCGGCCTCGGAGTCCGTGGCCGGTGCGACGGTGGAGAGGTTGTTGACGATCCCCACCGAGGCGCCCGGGGCCGCCGCGCGGATGGCCTGGGCGGCCAGGCCGTGGCCGAGCAGCAGGTGGTACGAGGCGTGCACGGCGGCCTTGATGTCGGTGAGGCCGGGCGCCATCCGGCCCTCCAGGTGGCCGATCCAGGCGGAGCAGAGCGGCTCGTTGAGCGTCGCCCACTGGTGCACCCGGTCGCCGAGCCGCTCGGCGACCACCGAGGCGTAGGCGGCGAAGTACTCGGCGACCTCCCGTGCGGGCCAGCCGCCGCGGTCCTGGAGCACCTGCGGCAGGTCCCAGTGGTACAGCGTGATGTTCGGGGTGATGCCCGCCTCCAGCAGGGCGTCCACCAGCCGGTCGTAGAAGCCGAGCCCCGCCTCGTTGACCGGCCCGTCGCCGCCCGGCACGATCCGCGGCCAGGCGACCGAGAGCCGGTAGGCGCCCGCGCCCAGCTCCTTCATCAGCGCGACGTCCTCGGGCCAGCGGTGGTAGTGGTCGCAGGCGACGTCGCCGTGGTCACCGCCCTCGATCTTGCCGGGGGTGTGCGAGAAGGTGTCCCAGATCGAGGGCGAGCGGCCGTCCTCGGCTACGGCTCCCTCGATCTGGTACGCCGACGTGGCCACACCCCAGACGAAGTCCTTGGGCAGGGCGGCGAGGTCGATGGGCTCGGGCACGGAGGTCCTTTCGGGGTGTGTCACTTGACGGCTCCGGCGGTGAGACCGGCGACCAGATAGCGCTGCAGGAGGAGGAACCCGGCCACCACCGGGACGCTGACGACCAGCGAGGCGGCC
Source organism: Streptomyces sp. DSM 116793 (assembly GCF_057320905.1). Taxonomy (NCBI): domain Bacteria; kingdom Bacillati; phylum Actinomycetota; class Actinomycetes; order Kitasatosporales; family Streptomycetaceae; genus Streptomyces; species Streptomyces sp. DSM 116793. Next base: position 9,065,728 of record NZ_CM170494.1, read on the forward strand.
ATCACCTGGTTCCAGTAGACGTTGTTCTCGGTGGCGTAGCCCTGGAGGCCCACGGCGAGGGTGCGGGTCGTGTCGTTGGTCATGACGGACGCGAAGAGCACCTCGCCCCAGGCGGTCATGAAGGCGTACACGGCGACCGCCACGATGCCGGGGATCGCGGCCGGCACGATGATCCGGAAGAGGGCGCCGAGCGGCCCGCAGCCGTCCACCAGGGCCGCCTCGTCCAGGGACTGCGGCACCGAGTCGAAGTACCCGATCAGCATCCAGATGGAGAACGGCAGCGAGAACGTCAGATAGGTGAGGATGAGCCCGCCGCGCGAGCCGAACAGCGCGATCCCGGTGGCGTTGCCGATGTTGACGTAGATCAGGAACAGCGGCAGCAGGAAGAGGATGCCCGGGAACATCTGCGTGGACAGCACGGTGACCGTGAAGACCCGCTTGCCGCGGAACCGGTAGCGGCTGACCGCGTAGGCGGCGAACACCGCGACGATCACCGAGCACACCGTCGCCGCGCCCGCCACGATGAGCGAGTTCATGAAGTACTTCGCCAGCGGCACGGTCGACCAGATGTCGATGTAGGGGCGGATCGTCAGCCCGCTGGGCAGCCAGCGGAACGCCCCGGAGACGTCCTGAAGCGGCTTCAGCGAGCTGCTGATCATCACATAGACGGGCACCAGCACGAAGACGGTGAGCAGCGTGAGGAAGATCCGCCGGGACCAGACGAAGGACGGCGGCGGTGCGGTGGGGGAGCGGCGGGGCGCGGTCCGGGTGGCCCCCGCGGTGCTAGACATCGGCCGTCTTCCTTCCACGGGAGGTCAGCACCAGGTAGACGGCCGTCACCAGCAGCAGGAACAGCAGCAGCAGGACCGACATGGCGGAGCCGGTGCCGAAGTTCCAGGTGACGAACGACGCCTGGTAGATGTGGATCGAGACGAGGTCCGCCGCCTCCGGTGCCGACTTCCCGAACAGCACGTACGGGGTGTTGAAGTCGTTGAACGTCCACAGGAACAGCACGAGGACGAGCACCTGGTTGACCGGGCGCAGCGACGGCAGGGTGATGCGGCGGATCTGCTGCCACATCCCGGCACCGTCGATGGCCGCCGCCTCGTAGAGCTCCCGTGGGATGTTCTGCAGCCCGGCCATGATGATGAGGAAGGCGAACGGCCAGCCCTTCCAGACGGAGACCGTCAGCAGGGCGACGAAGCTGTTGTCACCGATCAGCCAGAACGTCTGGCCGTTGGTCAGCCCCAGCTGGTCGCCGAGCACGTGGTTCACCAGGCCGTTGTCCCGCTGGAACATGAAAGCCCAGGTGATCACGGCAGCGTAGACGGGCAGCGCGTACGGCGTCAGGAAGACGGCGCGCAGGAAGCCCCGGCCCCGGAAGTTCTCCTGCATGTAGACGGCCGCCACGGTGCCGATCAGCCAGCACAGGCCCACGGAGAGCACCGTGAAGCCGCAGGTGACGACGAACGAGTGGAGCAGCGCCTGCCCGATCGGCGCGTCGAAGTCGACCGAGACGCGGTAGTTGTCGAGCCCGGACCACGGAGCGGTGCCCCAGTCGCGGATGAAGAACTGGGTGAGCTCCTTGAAGCTCATGACGATGCCGATGACCATCGGCACCAGGTGGACCAGGAGTTCGAGCAGGAGCGCGGGAAGCAGCAGCAGATAGGGCAGGCCGACGCGGCGCAGCCGCCCGGGCAGGCGGGGCCTCCTCGGCCCCGCCTGCCCGGTGCCCGCCCGCCCCGTGCCGCCGGTGGGCGGCGCCTGCCGGTCGGCGGTGGTGGTGGCGGTCATCGGCTCAGCTCTTCGGCATCTGCTGCTGGGCCTTGGTGAGCGCCGCCTTCACCGACGCCGTGGTCACCGGGCGCCCCGCGGCCACATCGGTGAACAGTCCCTTGATCGCCGTGCCCACCGACGTCTCGTACTGCGACTCGTTCGGCACCTGCGGCAGCGGCGCGGCGCTGGTCAGCAGGGTGTTCTTCAGCACGGTCGCCTCCGGGTTGGAGAAGAACGGGTCGCTCTGCGCGGCCTTGACCGGGGGGATGTTCGCATAGGCCTTGCAGAGCACCTTCTGCTCGTCGGTGCTCGTCATGAACTTCACGAAGTCCGTGGCGCCCTTGAGGTTCTTGGTGTTCTTGAAGATGGCGATGTTGATACCGGCCACCATCGAGTTGACCTGCTTGCCCGCGCCGGGGGTGCCGGAGGCCACGGGCACCGGCGCGACACCCCAGTCGCTCTCCTTCATGCCGTGCGCCTTGAAGGTGGTGGAGGCGTTCTGCCAGAGCACCATCGCCGTCTTGTTCTTGGCGAAGTCCTCCAGGGACTGGTTCTGCGCGTACTCGGCGTTGCCCGGCGCGATGATCTTGTCCTTGGCCATGAAGTCGACGTACTGCTTCACGGCGGCGACGGCGCCGGGCGAGGTGAAGGTGGGGTTGCCCTTGGCGTCGAAGAAGTCCGCGCCGTGCTGCTTGCCGAGCACGAAGGTCTGGTGGATGTTCTCGACCGGGTTCGACCCCTCGGCGCCGAGCGCCCACTTGCCGTTCTTGGAGATCTTCTTGCCGTCGGCGACCAGCTCGTCCCAGGTGGCCGGGGGCTTGCTGATCCCGGCGTCCTTGAACATCTGCTTGTTGTAGTAGAGGGCGAACGCCATGGAGTAGAGCGGCACCGCGGCCGGGTCCTTGCCCGGGGCGCCCGTCGAGCCCACCGCCGACGCCGTGAAGCGGTCCTTGCCGCCGATCTTGGCGTACTGCTTCGCATCCCACGGCAGCAGCGCACCCGTCGCCTGGAGGGAGGCCGACCAGGTGTTGCCTATGTTCAGCACGTCAGGGCCCTGCCCCGACGTGGTGGCGGCCAGGATCCGGTTGAGCAGGTCCGACCACGGCACGACCTCGAGTTTGACCTTGATACCCGTCTGCTGCTCGAACTTCTTCAGCTCAGGCGTCAGGATCTTCTTGTCCGCCTGGACGTCAGGCCCCTGGTTGGACGCCCAGTAGGTGAGCGTCTTGGGGGAGTCGTTGCTCCCTCCGCCGGTGCTGGTGCCGCCTCCGCAGGCGGTCGCGGTGGCGGACAGAGCGGTGACCGTGGCGATGACTGCGGCGGCTCGAAGTCTGCGCATGTCGGATACGCCCCTTTCCGGGGAGTCCTGAAGGTGGGTGCCTTTACTGAACAAAGAATGTCAGGGCTTAATTTAGGACGTGAGTTAAATCCTGAAGGAAGTTCGCGTCAAGAGGTTCCACGGGGGTATCTTGCCGGAAGGGAAGGAGCCACATGGCTGAGCGCAACAGACGGACCGTGCGTGACCTGCGAAGGGGCAACCGCACAGCCGTATTGCAACGGTTGTATTTCGACGGCCCGATGAGTCGCCAGGCCCTCGGCCCCGCCACGGGGTTGAGTTCAGGCTCTGTCAGCAACGTCGTCGCCGAACTCACCGCGGACGGCCTGCTGGAGGAGGCCGGCGTCGTCGAGTCGGACGGCGGCCGACCGCGCACCCTGCTGCGGGTCGCACCCTCCAGCGGCTACCTCATCGGGGTCGACGTCGGCGAGACCAGGGTGCGGGTCGAGGCGTTCGACGTCGCACTGGAGGAGCTGGCCCGCACCGAGCGCCCCCTCACCACCGACGGCTACGACGTGGACCTGATCGTCCGCCACATCAGGGACGCCGTCGCCGAGATGATGGCCGAGGCGGGCATCGACCCGGCGGGGCTGCTGGGCGTCGGCGTCGGGGTGCCCGGCATCGTGGACGGCTCCGACCCGCGCGGTACCGTCGTGCACGGCCAGACCATCGGCTGGGACGCGGTCCCGCTGGAGCGGCTGCTGCGCAGCGCGGTGGACCTCCCCGACGAGACCGCCTGGTACATCGACAACGGCGCCAAGGCGCTCGGCCAGGCCGAGATGTGGTTCGGCGGCGGACGGGGTGCGCGGGACGCCGCCATCGTGCTGTTCGGCTCCGGCGTCGGCGCCTGCATCGTCACCGACGGCACCATCAACGGCGGGCCGCACGGCACCCCCGGCGAGTGGGGCCACCTCACGGTCAGCGTGCGCGGCCGGCGGTGCCGCTGCGGCGCACTCGGCTGCCTGGAGGCCTACGCGGGCTCGGAGGCGCTGCTCGAACGCTGGCAGGAGGCCGGCGGGCGGCTGCCCGAGGGCGCCGACGAGGAGACCGGGGTGACCGCGCTGCTGGCCGCGGCGAAACCGGCGGACGGCGGCGAGCCCGACCCCGTCGCCGTCGCCGTGCTGGACGAGACCGCCGAGTACCTCGGCGCCGGCATCTCCGACCTGATCAACCTCTTCAGCCCCGAGCGGATCCTCATCGGCGGCTGGGCGGGCCTCCAGCTCGGCCCCTACATGCTCCCCGCGGTGCGCGCCTACGCCAAGGACTACGCCATGCGCCACCCGGCCGCCCGCGTCACCATCGAGCTCGGCAGGCTCGGCCCCGACGCCGTCACCGTCGGCGCCGCGACGCTCCCGCTCGCCGACTTCTTCGCCCGCGGCGGCCGCCGCCCGGAGCCGGCCCGTGAGCACGGCGAGGGGGAGGCGGCACCGGACTGGCAGAACGTCCTGGAGAACCGGCTGCCGCGCTGAGCCGCGGGGGTGTGTACGGTGGGCGACCGCGCGTCCCCGGACGCCGTCGCCTCGCCGCACACCGCCGTCCCGCCGCACCCCGCTACCGCGTCACGGCCGATCGCGCCTACCGGGTCACGGCCGATCGCGTCGCTCACGCCGACTCGCGGACCACCAGCTCCGGTTCGAAGATGACGGAGGCGGCACCGCCGTCCTGCTCGTCCCGGCCCTCGATGCGCCGCTGGAGCAGCCGGGCCATCTCCGCCGCCATGTCCTCCACCGGCTGACGCACCGTGGTCAGCGGCGGGACGCAGGCCGCGGCGGCGCTGCTGTCGTCGAAGCCGACCACCGCGACGTCCTCGGGGATCCGCCGGCCGTGCTCGCGCAGCACCCGGCAGGCGCCCTGCGCCATCAGGTCGTTCGCCGCGAACACCCCGTCGAGTCCGGGGTGCTCGGCGAGCAGGCGGGCCATCGCCTCCTCGCCGCTGTCCCGGGTGAACCCGCCCTCGGCGACGGGTACACGGCCGTGGCCGTGCCGCGCCATCGCGTCCCGGAAGCCGGCCAGCCTGTCCTGGCCCGCGACCACGTCCAGCGGCCCCGTGATGGTCGCGATCCGCCGGCAGCCGCGGGCCAGCAGATGCTCGGCCGCCAGCCGTGCGCCGTCCCGGTGGGCCAGGTCGACATAGCTGATCGGCACCGGGCTCGCCGGGCGCGCGAAGAGCACCGCGGGCAGGGCGGCCTCGGCCAGCATCGGGGGCAGCGGGTCGTCGGCGTGCGTCGACACGACCAGGGCCCCGTCCGCACTGCCCTGCCGCAGGAAGGCGACCACCTGGTCCCGGGCCGCCGGGGTCTCCGCGAACATCAGCACCGGATGCATGGCGCGCGGCCGCAGATAGCCGATGACGCCGCTGGTCACCCGCCCGAAGAACGGGTCGGAGAACACCCGGGAGGCGAACGCGGCCTGCTCCTCGGCCGAGTCGCCCCCCGCGCCGGACACCACCAGGGCGATGGTCTCCGCGCGGCGGGTCACCAGGGAGCGCGCGGCGCGGTTGGGCGTGTAGCCGGTGGCGGCGACGGCCGCGCGCACCGCCTCCTGGATCGCCGGGTCGACGTTGCGGACGCCGTTGACGACCCGCGAGACGGTGGCGCGGGACACCCCGGCGACCCGCGCGACGTCCTCCAGCGTGGGCGGGCCGGCCGCCACCTCCTGCGGCTTGCTCTTCATGACCGCACTGTACCCGAACGGAGAGCGCTCTCCGAAGCTTCGGCCCTGGGTGTGCCCGGCACCGGACCTGCACCGTGGCGCCGGGAGCGCCCGGGCCTCCCGCGGATCACCAGGGCAGCGGGCCTTCGGCGGCGAAGTAGCCCCCGGTGGGGCCGTCGGGGCCCACCTGCGCCATGCGGACGATGATGTCGGCGCCCTCCTCGACGGTCTGGGTGCCCTGGCGCAGGTTCAGGTCCGTCGCGGTGTAACCGGGCTCCACGGCGTTGATCCGCATGCCCGGGAACGCCTTCGCGTACTGCACGGTGACCGTGTTGACCGTGGCCTTCGACGCCGGGTAGGCGAGCCCGGGGTAGGCGTACGCCGGTGTGCCCGGGGTGCTGAGCCGGCTCAGCGAGGCCAGGCCGCTGCTCACGTTGACCACGACCGGGGCGGTGGACCGCCGGAGCAGCGGCAGGAAGGCGTGGGTGACGCGCACCATGCCGAAGACGTTCGTCTCGAAGACCGCCCGGAGCATGCCGAGGGTCACCTCGCCGGCGCCGGGCACGGCGCCGTCCGGCGTCCGCGCCTCGAGGCCGGCGTTGTTGACCAGCACGTCCAGGCCGCCGTCGGCCGCCACGGTCCGCACCGCGGCGGCGACGGACGCCTCGTCCGTGACATCGAGGAGGACCGGGCGCGCGCCCAGCCGCTCGGCGGCCCGGCGGCCGCGCTCGGCGTCCCGGCTGCCGAGGTAGACGGTGTGCCCGGCCGCGGTGAGCCGGCGGGCCGTCTCGAAGCCGAGGCCCTTGTTCGCTCCGGTGATGAGTGTCGTCGTCATGCCGCCAGACTCCGCCCGGACGCTCCTCACAGGCAGTGGCCCCGGCTTCCTGGGACTCCCGGTACCAGGCACGTCCGCGCACCCGGGGTGCAGACTTGGGGCATGACGACGGCGGAGTTCGGCAGGGCGGTGCGCCGCTGGCGCGACAGGGTCCAGCCGGAGGCCGCCGGGCTGCCCACCGGCGGGCAGCGGCGCGCGGCCGGGCTGCGCCGTGAGGAGCTGGCCATGCTGGCCGGGATCTCCGTCGACTACGTCACCCGCCTCGAACAGGGCCGTGCCTCCCACCCCTCGGCTCAGGTCGTCGAGGCCCTGGCCCGGGCCCTGCGGCTGTCGGCACCCGAGCGGGCGCACCTGTACGGTCTCGCCGGTCTCGCGCCGCCGGGACCGGACACGGTGCCCGGGCAGATCACCCCGAGCGTGCAGCGGGTGCTGGACCGGCTGACCACCACGCCCGTCGCGGTCTACGACGCGTCCTGGACGCTGCTCCTGGCCAACCAGCCGCATGCGGCGCTGATGGGCGACTCCTCCGGATGGCGCGGCAACCAGCGCAACGCGGTCTGGCGCAAGCTGCTCGGCCCGCCGGGCCGGGTCCGGCACACCCCGAAGACGCTGCGCGCGTTCGAGGCCGCGCTCGTCGCCGACCTGCGCGTGGCCGCCGCCCGCTACCCGGCCGACCTGGGCATCCGACGGCTGGTCGCGGAGCTGCGCGCGCACAGCGACCGGTTCGTGGAGCTGTGGGACTCCGGCGCGGTGGGCCACCACGAGGCCGCGCGCGTGATCGTCGACCATCCGGAGGTCGGGCCGGTGACGCTGGACTTCGACGTGCTCACGGTGGCCGGCAGCGACCTGCGCATCAGGATCTACACGGCCGAGCCCGGCACCGCGGACGCCGAACGCCTGGCCCTGCTCACCGTGCTCGGCACCCAGCGCCTGGCCGGGTAGCCGGAGGGGGGCGGGTCTGCCGTGCCGGCGGGCCACCGCCACCGGTGTGCGGCTCCCGGCCGGGAGCCGCACACCCGCACGTGGCTCACAGCGGCAGGACGCACACCGCCTGCGGCTGGGCGAAGGGCCGGCCGGTGCTCTGCAGCTCGCCGGTGGCCGCGTCGAGGTGGAAGACCGTGACGGTGCCGGAGTTCTGGTTGGCGGCGAAGAGCAGGCCCTCGTCCGGGGAGAGTGCGAGGTGCCGCGGGAAGGCGCCGCCCACCGGCACGGTGTCGAGCAGCTGCAGCTCGGCCCCGCCGGATCCGACGGCGTACCGGGCGATCGTGTCGTCGCCGCGGTTGGAGAGGAAGACGAAGGAACCGTCCGAGGTCGCCACGATCTCCGCGGGTGCGTTCGAGTCGGAGCCGGCGCCCGTCGACTGCGGCTCGCCCGGTGTGAGCTCCCCGGTGGCCGGGTCGTACCCGCAGACCACGACCGCGTTCCCCAGCTCGCAGGCCACATAGGCGAAGTCGCCGCCCGGGTGGAAGACCAGGTGCCGGGGGCCGCTGCCGGCCGGGAAGGCCGCCACCGAGACCTGGGTGAGCGTGCCCGCGTCCTGGTCCAGGGTGTAGGTGTACACGGAGTCGGTGCCGAGGTCGACGGCGAGCACGAAGGCGCCGTCCGGGCTGGTGAGGATCTGGTGGGCGTGCGGGCCGCCCTGGGGACCGGGCGGCGGACTGCTGTGGGTGACGAGGTCGGTGCGCGCCCCGAGCGAGCCGTCGGCGGCGATCGGGTGCACGGCGACGCTGCCCGAGCCGTAGTTGGCGCTCAGCAGCCAGGCACCGTCCGGGTGCACCGAGAGGTGGCAGGGGCCGTCGCCGCCGGTGCTCTGCGTGCCCAGCACCCGGGGGCCGTCGCCGGTGAGCGAGACCGCCGTCACCTCGCCGCCGGACTGTTCGTCGACGGTGAAGAGGGTCTTCCCCGACGGGTGCAGGGCCAGGAACGACGGGTTGGCCACGCCGTCGACGGTGCCCTGTGCCGTGATCGCCCCGCTCACCGGGTTGTAGTCGGCGACCCCGACCGCCTGGCCGTAGGTGCCGAGGTAGAGCGTCCGCCCGGCGCGCGGGGCGGCCCCGCCGGCGCGCCGCCCGCGGGCCGCGGCGGCGGGCACGGCCGAGACCGGGACGGCGGCGGATGCCGCTCCCGCGGCGATGGTGCCGAGGAAGCGGCGGCGGCTGGTTCTGATCATCTGCGGTACCTCGTGTCTGTGGGGGGTGAGGCAGGGGCCGACACCGCGGTGCCGACCGGCACCACAGTGTCGCGGGTGCACATGGGGCCGCAAGGTGCCCTTCGCCGGGCCCGCTCGGCGGGGCCGCGTCCCGGCCCGCCTCCCGGGGGCGCGGGGCTGCCTCGATGTGCGGCAACACCGCGCGGGCGCGCGCAACCACCCCCTCGCCGGTGGTCCCGGGGACGGCAGGGACTGCCCCTTCGGGACGGTGACGACCCGGCCGTCTCGTCGTGGCCGGCGCGCAGTTCCCCGCGCCCCCTAAGCCGGCCGGGGCGAGGGGACGGCGTCGGGTCAGGGGAGGAGTTCGACCGTCAGCGGATCGAACGCGATCCGCGTCACCGCACCGTCCGCCGCCCAGCGGGCCTCGAAACCGTCGGCGGAGGCCGTCACCCCCGTCACCGCCTCCGCCGGCGGCGCCGGCTCGTCCTCCGCGGTCAGCGTGGCGAGGGCGGCGTACACACCGGTGCCGCCCGCGTCGTCCGCGGTGAGCCGCGGCACCAGCGCCCACCGCGTGAAGGCGGTGCCCTGTGGCGCGCGCACCTCGTCCGCGGTGTCCCAGCCGTGCAGCGGATGCAGCGCGGAGACCACCTGCTCGTCGGGTCCGGTGGCCCACCCCGTCTGCCTGAGCCGCGCCCCGTCCGGCGCGCCGGACACCCGGTGCACCCGCAGCTCGTACCGGCCGCGCACCACCGTGACGCTCGTGACCCGCAGCCCCGGCACCATCGGCGCGCCCTTCGGGAAGACGGGCCGGTGCCAGGATGCCGCCCAGCCCCAGCCGTCGCCCTGCCCCGCGCCCAGCGGCCGGATCCTGCGGCGTGCGCTCGCGACCCCGGCGACCTCGACAGCGAGGTGGTTGTCGGGGACGTTCACGGCCGAGGTGGGTCCTGAGCGGGTCGAGTAGGCCGCACGGTCGTACAGCGGGTCGTCCGCGACTGTGGACTCGCCCTCGTGCGGGCGGACGTGGTCCGTGCCGTGGTTGTGCAGCCGGACGATCCCGTCGGCGCGGGTGCTGTGCACCAGCAGCCCGGGCCCGGACAGCGCGATCACCCGGTCGGGGCCCTCGCTGGGCGCCGGCTCCTCGCGTGCCGACCACAGCGGGTGCCCGGCCGGGGCGAGCAGCGAGACGAACGCCTTCGACGCCCAGTACGGGGAGGCCGGGCCCGAGTAGGACTGGAGGGTCGCCTCGTGCGGACCGTGCCAGCCCAGGCTGAGCAGCCCCTCACGGCCGCTCGCGCCCCGGTCCAGGAAGTACTTGAGCGCTCCGCTGACGATGCGCCGCGACGCCCCCGGTGCCAGCGGGGTGTGCCCCGTGACGGCGCCCAGCGCCACCGCGGCGCCGGTGGCGAACCGGTACGTCAGCGAGCGGCCGAAGTGCAGCGGGGCGCCGTCGCCGCCGAAGAACAGCCCGAAGCTCTCCAGATGGGCCCTCAGGCGCGCCCCGTACCGCTCCGACAGTTCCGCGTCGCCCCCGAGGTGGGCGTCCAGCACCGGGTACAGGTGCAGCGCCCAGCCGTTGTAGTGGTCGAAGGCGCGCCCGTCGCCGTCCGAGTACCAGCCCTCGCCCAGGTACCAGGAGTCCAGCAGTTCGAGGGCCCGCTCGCGGGCCCGGGCCGTCTCGGCGTCGCTGCGGCCCACCGACTGGAGGAAACCGGCCACGGTGAAGGGAAACAGGTACCAGTTGTTGGGCGCGGGAGTGTGCCGCAGCGCGCCGCGCAGCCAGGCCTCGGCGCGGTCCTGCACCGCGGGGTCGAGGCGGTCCCACAGCCAGGGCCTGGTCAGCCGCAGCCCCAGCGCCACCGACGCGGACTCCACCATCGGCTGCCCCTGCACGGTGTGGTCCAGGATCAGCGGCCAGGACTCGGTGTCGTCGCGGCCCGGCGTCCGGGTGCCGGCGGCGAGGCCCGCCGCATACCGCTCCAGCCAGCCGAACGGGTCCTTCCCGCCCGCCCCCGCGATCCGGAAGCCCGCCGCGAGGAAGGTGCGGGCATAGCCCTCCAGGCCGTCCGAGCGCACCCCGGAGCGGGACGGCCGGCCCGGCAGGTCGAGCAGGGCGCTGCCCGGCGTGGCCCAGCGCCATGCGGCCCGCAGCAGGCTGTCGGCCGCCGCTTCCCAGTGGACCCGGGTGTAGCCGGTGTACGGGCTCAGCTCCCGCTCGTCGCCGGGGAGTTCAAGGGGTGAGCTCATGCCAGGAATGCCAGCCTTTCACGTCGCACGGGATGGGCGAAGCCGTCGCCCGCGGCCCAGCGCTTCACCTCACCGATCGCGAGGTCGGCCAAACGCCGCCACTCGTTGCCCTGCGAACCGGCGAGGTGCGGGGTGATCAGGGCGTTGTCGCAGTCCCACAGCGGATGGCCGGGCGGCGGCACCTCGGGTTCCGTCACGTCGAGCACGGCCCGGATCCTGCGCTGCCGCAGGACGTCGACGAGGGCGTCCTGGTCGACGACCGCGCCGCGTGCGGTGTTGATGAGCACCGCGTCCCGGCGCATCGACGTGAGCAGCTCACGGCTGACCAGGCCGCGGGTGGCGGGCAGCAGGGGGGTGTGCACGCTGACGATGTCGCTGCCGGCGAACAGCTCGGGCAGGCTCACCGGCCGGGCCCCGAGCGCGCGCGCCTCCTCACCGGTGACATACGGGTCGTGCAGCAGGACGTGCAGGTCATAGGGGCGCAGCAGGTCGATGACGCGCCGGCCGATCAGGGACGCCGAGAGGATGCCCACTCTCCGGTGGTAGTTGCCGATCGAGGGGGCCACGCCGAGCGGCTCGTCGCGCCGCCGGGTGCTGCGGTAGGCGGCGGCACGCTCCAGGACCTGCTTGCCGGCCAGCAGGATCATGGCGACGGTGTACTCCGCCACCGGCAGCGCATTGGCCGCGGCGGCGGACGACACCTCGATGCCCCGCTCCCAGCAGGCCTCGGTGACATGGCCGCGCACCGTGCCCGCGGTGTGCACCACGGCACGCAGCCGCGGCGCCGCGGCCAGCACGTCCGCGTCCAGCGGTGGGCAGCCCCAGCCGGTGACGAGGAGCTCGGTGTCCGCCAGCACCCGGCGGGCGCGGTCGGTGCCGAAGTCGTCGAGGACGGGCGGCGGGGCCAGGTCGCACACCGCGCCGAGCGCCTCGAGGGCGGGCGGGGGGAGCACGGCCGCCGCCGCGTCCGGCCTCATGGCCAGAGCGGCGCGCGGACGGGGACGGTCGCTGGGTGCGCCGGGCATTCTTCTCCTTTGCGTTCGGCCTTCGCCCGCGGTGCGCGGCGGCCGGCCTATTTCACCGCCCCGGCCGTCAGGCCGGAGCGCCAGAAGCGCTGCAACAGGGCGAAGGCGACGATCAGCGGGAGCACCGCGAGCAGCGATCCCGCGATGACCACGGGGTAGTAGTCGGGTGTGACGGAGGCCTGGCTGTTCCAGGTGAACAGGCCGAGGCTGACCGGGTACAGATGCTGGTCCGAGAGCATCACCAGGGGCAGGAAGAAGTTGTTCCAGATGGCGGTGAGCTGGAAGAGGAAGACGGTGACGATGCCGGGGCCCAGCATCCGCAGGGAGACCTTCGCATAGGTCGCCAGTTCGCCCGCGCCGTCCACCCGCGCCGCCTCCAGCACCTCGTCGGGAACGTACCCCTGGCTGAAGATGCGCCCCAGGTAGACGCCGAACGGGTTGAACAGCACCGGGACGAAGACCGCCCAGAAGGTGTTGACCAGGCCCGTGGCGGACGCCATCAGGTACAGCGGCAGCGCCAGCACCGTCTGCGGCACCATCACCGCGGCCAGCACCAGGCCGAACAGCTTCTCCTTGTGCCGGAAGCGGTACTTGTCGAAGGCGTAGCCGCAGGCCGTGCTGATCAGCGCGCCCAGCCCGGCACCCAGCACCGCGTAGAGCAGGCTGTTGAGGTACCACCGGCCGTAGAGCCCGCCGTCCGTGGCGAACAGGGCCCTGAGGTTGGTCCAGAGCGCGAAGTCGTGGAACGACAGCAGGTCGCTGCTGAACAGCGCGTCCCGGCCCTTGGTCGCCGCCAGCACCAGCCACAGCACCGGCAGCAGGGTGTACAGCACGGAGACGGCCACCACCACGTTCACGGTGGCCCGGCCGAGCAGCCGGGGCCGCAGCGCCGCGGGGCCGCCCGCCCCGATTCCCGCGGCACTCATGCCGCCACCTCCTGCCGCGCCGCACGGGCGCTCCGGGCGTCGATCCGGCTGGTCCAGCGGGTGACGCCGTAGGACAGCGCGATGGTGCACACCAGCAGCACCACGGACGCGGCCGCCGCCAGACCGTAGTTGTTGCGGGCGAACGCGGCGTCGTAGATGTACATGCTGGGTGAGAACCGCGAGCTGATCATCGGTGTGGACTGGCTGAGCAGCATCGGCTCGGTGAACAGCTGCAACGCGAAGATCAGCGTGAACATCGCCACCATCACGATGGACGCCCGGATCAGCGGTGTCTTGACCTGCAACGCGGTGCGCACCGGCCCGGCCCCGTCCACCACCGCGGCCTCCACCACCTCGTGGGGCACGGCCTGCAGCGCGGCGTAGAAGACCACCATGTCGTAGCCGAGGTTGCTCCACAGGGCGATGTTCACGATCGAGGGGACGACGGTGTGGATGCCGAGGAAGTCCACCGTGAACCCGGCCTTGCCGAGCAGGTCGATCACCGGGGAGAGCCCCGGCGTGTAGAGGTAGAGCCAGATGATGGCGGCGATGATGCCGGGCACCGCGTGCGGCAGGAAGAGCCCGAGCTGCGCCCACGACCGCAGCCGCACCACCCCCGAGTCCAGCAGCAGCGCGAGGGCCAGCGCGCACAGCACCATCACGGGTATGTAGATGACGCAGTACAGGACCACGACGCCGAGCCCGCTGAGGAAGGTGGGGTCGCTGAGTACGGCCGCGTAGCTGCGCAGGCCGACGAAGACGGTGCGCTCGGGGCCGAAGCCCAGGCCCGGCTCGTCGGTGCCGAAGAAGCTGAGCCACACGGCCGTCGCGACGGGGATGAGGAAGACCGTCACGAGAAGGACGAAGAACGGCGTCATCAGGACACCGCAGGCGCCGAGAGCACGGCGGCGCCCGGTGCGGCGGGCACCGCGTGGCGCGGGCACCGCGGCGGGGGAGGGGCGCTCGCCCGCGGCGGGCCAGGGGGCGGTCGTGGTCATTACAGGTGTCACCTGCCTCTCTGCTGTGCTGTGGTCACTGCGGTGCGCGCCGTACGGCGAGCGGTGTCCCGTGCCGGGCGTGTGGGGAGCCGGCGCCGTGTGCCGTACGGGATCCGGCGCCGCGTCATGGGCCGTGGGCCCCGGCGCCGGTGTCATGTGCTGTGCTCGGTGGTGGCGAGCCCGAGCGCCCTCAGGTCGGGCATCGTGCCCCGCTGCGCCTGGCGCACCGCGCCGATGATGGATCCCTGGCCACCGCTCATCCGCGCGAAGCCGTCCTGCATCACCGTGACGGTGGGCCGCATCCGGGGCCCCCACCGCCAGCTGGCCCTGATCTTGTGGGCCTCGTCGTCGAAGAGCCGGTAGATGTCCTGGCCGCCGTAGTACGACCGGTCGAAGGTCTTCCTGCCCACCTGCACCAGGCCGGGCGCGGCCGGGTACTGGCTGCTGGCGCCGCTGGACAGCCGGGCCCGTGACGCCGCCGGGTCGGAGACCTGCCAGGCGATGAACTCCATCGCGGCCTCCGGGTGCCGGCAGTCCTTGGTGACAGCGAAGGTGGAGCCGCCCTGGGTGCTCACCGCCGGCCGGTCCGGGTCCCACTGCGGCAGCCCCGCGACGCGCCACTGGCCCTTCTGCACGGGGTGGGCGTTCATCTGGGCCCCGGCCTCCCATGCGCCGGAGAACCGCACCAGCATCAGGCCCTGGCCGACCTGCGCGTCGTGGAGCTTGCCCGTCCCGGGATTGGCGAAGACCAGGTCCTCGTCGACCAGCCGCTGCCAGTACGCGGCGACCCGGCGGGTGGGCTCGTCGGCGAGCGAGATGTTCCAGGCGCCGCCCCGGATGTCGTACCACTGGGCGCCGGCCTGCCACGCGAACGCCGCGAACGTCTCGGCGCCGTCGGTTGCGAAGACCGCGAGGCGCCGCTCCGGCGCCTTCTTCCGCACGACGCGCGCCGCCTGCTCGAACTCGTCCCAGGTCCGGGGCACCCGGATGCCGAACCGGTCGAAGAGGTCCTTGCGGTAGTGCATCACCATGGGCTCGACGTCCAGCGGGACGCTGTAGATCCGCTTCTCGAACGTGGTCAGGTCCAGCGCCTGCGGCAGCAGCTTCGCCCGCAGCCGGTCGTCCACCAGGGAGCCGATGTCGCGGGCCACCCCGTCGATGGCGAACTCGGGCACCTCCGGGTACTCGATGGTGGCCACGTCGGGGGAGTTGCCGGCCCGGGCGGCGTTGCTGAGCTTGAGGTAGCCGCCCTGGGTTCCCGAGGGGATCTGCTCGAAGTCGACCTGGATCCGGTCGTGGGTGCGGTTGAACTCCTCCACCACCTCCTGGCTGCCGCGCAGCGCCGACCAGAACGTGAGGCGGGTGACGCCGCGTGAGCCGTGCGAGGAGCCTCCACCGCCCCCGCAGGCCCCGAGTGCGCCCGCGAGCGGCACCGTGCCGAGCGCGGTGAGCACGGACCGGCGGCTCCTGCCGGGCGGCTCCGGCGGCGCGGTGCTCCCGGCCGCCGCGGCCCGTTTTGAGGGGGCGCGACATGGGGGTGGTGCGGGTTCTGCAGGCGGTGCAGGCAGTCGACTGGGCATGGCGGCCTCCCGCGGCTCCGGGGTGAGACACGGGCATCCTGATCGCTTGACCAGATCTGGTCAATAGATCGATCAGAAGAACTTAAGACGATCAAACGATCAGTCAGAAAGGGGCCGGGCGGCCGGAAGAGCCGGTGCCACGGCCACCGCCGAGCCGCGCTGCTTCAGCTCCGGCAGCAGCTCGATCCTGCGCACCGGGGCCGGTGCGGCGTCCGGCGGGTGTCCGAGGCGCCGCAGCAGCAGCTCGGCCGAGGCCCGCCCGATCTCCGCCTTCGGCGGTGCGACCGCCGTCAGCGGGGTGCTGCCCAGGGCCGCCACACCGTCGTCGTAGGCCACCACCGAGCAGTCCCGCGGTACCCGCACACCGCGCTCCATCAGCCGCTGGACCAGGATCAGGGCGTCGACGTCGCCGTGCAGCACCGCGGCCGTCGCGTTCCGTTCGCGCAGGACCTCGGCGAGGTCGAGGGGCCCCGGGCCCGGGTGGCCGCCCGCACCGCCCACCCCGTCGGTGCCGCCCGTGCCCGGCTCGAAGGGCTCGGCGTCCGGCGAGCTGAGCGCCACGGACCAGTCCGCCACCTCGGGCCTGGCGGCCGCGATCTCGGCGAAGGCCGCGCGGATCGCGCGGGCCGTCGGGCTGTCGTTCCGCGCGGCCAGCACGATCCGCCGGTGGCCGAGGGAGACCAGGTGGTCCACCGCCAGGTGGATGCCGTACCAGTGGTCGGAGCAGACCGAGTCGAGCGCGTGCAGGGCGCTGCCGGGGCGTGGCCTGCGCTCCATCAGGACGGTGGGCACGTCCAGGGCGGCCAGCCAGCCGTAGTCGGCCTCCTCGGCTGCGGGGCTGCGCCAGCGCGGCGCGATGATCAGGCCGCGGGCCCCGCCGGCCAGTGCCCGCTCCACCAGGAGACGTTCTGCGCCGGCCGTCGGCGGCGTGATGTGCAGGGCGATCCGCATGCCGGCCGCCTCCAGGACCGAGCGCGCCCCGTGCAGGGCATCGTAGAGGTACGAGTGGCGCTCGGGGACGATCACCCCGACGGCGCCGCCGTCCCCCGGCGGGTCCTGGGCCGCGGTCGGCGCCCGGGCACCGACCGCGGCCAGCGACCGTGCCACCCCGTGGCCCCGGGTCAGCTTGCCCGCACGCTCCAGCTCCTCCACGTCGCGGCGGACCGTGATCACCGACACGCCCAGTTCGGAGGCGAGGTCCGTGACCCGGGCCGTGCCGCGCGAGTCCACCGCGGCGAGGATCCGCCGGCGCCGCACATCGACCGTGTCCCGCATGCTGACCGCCCCCTCGCCGTGGCCCGGCGGATGTTCGTTTGAACGCTTTCCGCGGCAGCATAACGATCAGGCCGGTGCGGCTGTCCAGCCGTGTTCCGGCCGAGCCCGCGCCGCCCGCCCCGCCGCTCGGGGAGCCCGCGCCGCCCTTCCCCGCTCGGCCCGGTCCCGCGCCGCTATCCCCGCTCGGCCCGGGCACGGGCCGCGTCCCGGCCGGCCGGAGGGCACCGCGCACCCCGCCACGGTCTCGACGGTCCTCGATCGCCCCAACCGAGGAGCAACAGGGTCTCGGTGTTGAACACAAAACATTTCGGAAGGTGTCTCGGTCTGTCCGTCATGTGCGCAGTGGTGAAGGCGTGGTTACGTGATCGGGCCGTTACCAGCGGAGGGACGATCCATGCTGAGCACGACCAGCGGCAAGATGCCGCAACCGAGGACCGGTCCGCTCACCACCGGGGCCACGATCCGCACCCAGATCGAAGTGCCGGTGAACCTGAGCGACGGCTCCTGGCGCACTGCCGAGATGATCAGCTTCACCGGGCTCGGCGACGGACGGGAACACATCGCCGTCGTGTTCCCGTGCGCACCGCCCGTACCCCTGGTGCGTGTGCACTCGGAATGCCTCACCGGCGACGTCTTCGGCTCCGCCCGGTGCGACTGCGGACCGCAACTCGCCGAAGCGGTGGACCTGTTCGCCGAGACCGGGGGCATCCTGCTGTACCTCCGTCAGGAAGGGCGTGGCATCGGGCTCTACAACAAGCTGGACGCCTACCGTGTCCAGGACGACCAGGGCCTGGACACCTTCGCCGCGAACCGGGAGCTGAACTTCTCGGACGACATGCGCGACTACCGCGTCGCCGCGCAGATGCTGGGCGCCCTGGACGTGGCGCGCATCCGCTTGCGCACCAACAACCCCGACAAGGTCCGGCAGCTCAGGGGCTACGGCGTCGCCGTGGAGGAGGTCATCCCCACGGGCATCCACCGGACCGCACGCAACCACGACTATCTGCAGGTCAAGGCCGAGCAGGGCGGACACACCATCGAGCTCCTGGGAGAGTCCATATGATCCGGCATAGTGGGCCCATCAGCGGCATCGCCGCCTGGCGGGACGAGTATGTGGCCACGGCCGGCTACGACAACCAGGTCATCTGCTGGGATCAGCGCACCGGGCGGGCGGTGGCCCGCTCCTTCCACGACCACTTGGCCAACCAGTGCCAGTTCGCGCCGGACGGCAGGCACCTGCTGACCTCCTCCAGCGACTACACCGCCCGCCTGTGGACCGTACCCGGCCTGCGGCTGGTTGCGGTCTTCGGGGACCAGGAGGACGACGTGGAGATGTCCGTCTTCCACCCCGGCAAGGAGCTCGTCGCCACCGCCTCCCGTGACCACCGAGTGCGGGTCTACGACTTCACCGGCCGTGTGCTGCACCGCTTCGAGGGGCACACCGCCGACGTCATCTCCGTCGAATGGGCCCGCGACGAGGACGAGTTGATCTCCTCCAGCGACGACGGCACCATCAAGCGCTGGTCCCTGCGGACCGGCGGCATGGTCGCCGACCTGGACATGGACGGCGTGGAGACCGACACCGTCGCCATCTCCTCCTCCGGCACCATCTTCGCCGGCAACGACGAAGGCCAGATCATCGTCGTCGGCCCCGACGAGCGCACCACGGTCCCCGCACACGACGCGGGCATCAAGCGCCTCGTGCTCGACGACTCCCGCAACCTGCTGGTCAGCCTCTCCTACGACCGCACGATGCGGCTGTGGGACGTCTCGTCCGGTGCCCCCGAGGCCCGCGACACCACGGCCCTGCCCGACGACGTCTGGCCCCGCTCCTGCGCCTTCGCGGGCGGCACCACCCTGGTCTTCGCCACCTTCGGCGCCACCTACCGCGGCTACGACTACCAGGCGCGCACCTGGGACACCGCCGCCGTGCCGCCCACCGGCGGCGTCAACGCGGTGCTGCCGGAGCGCGGCGGCTCGACGCTCACCGTCGGCGACGCGGGCGTGCTGCGGCGCGACGGCGAGCCGGTGGCCGAGACCGGCAGCCTGTGCAACTTCCTCACCCCGCTCGGCGGCCTGGTGCTCACGGGCGGCCAGCTCGGCAAGGTCTTCGACGCGCTCACCGGCCGCGAGCTGTACCAGCACCGCTCACCGCTGAACTGCGGCGTCGCCTTCGAACGCGACGGGGACGGCTACGCGGTGGTCGGCGCCTACACCGGCGAGGGACTGCTGCTGAGGCTGGCCGGTGACACCGTCGAGCACGTCGCGGACCTGCCGCTGAACGTCAACGCCGTCAAGGGCGTCGCGGTCTCCGGCGACCTGCTGTTCTCCGTCGCCGCTGACGCCTCCGCCACCTGGTACCGCCTCTCCACACTGGAGAAGGCCGCCACCGTCGAGGCCGCCCACGACAAGATCGCCAACGGCTGCGCGGGCCTCGGCGACGGCTGGTTCGCCAGCATCAGCCGCGATCTGAAGCTGCGCATCTGGCACCCCGACCGCACCGTGCAGGTCCTGTCCACACCGCACACCCACTCCATCAAGTGCGTCGCCGCCGACACCGACGGCCGCCTGATCGCCACCGGCAGCTACAACGGCCACGTCGCGATCTACGACCGGGCCGACGACCGCTGGTCCGTGACCGACCGGCCCACCACCTCCGGCATCTCCTGCCTCGCCTACGACGCGGCCCGCAAGCTGTTCGTCGCCGGTTCGTACGACGGGCAGGTCTACACGGTCGCCGGCTGAACGACAGCGGGAGCGGGAGCCGCACCGGACGCGGCGCTCCGCAGGGCCCGGGAGCGGGCCGCACCGGGTGCGGCCCCTGGCAGGTCGCCCCCGGCGCCCCGTGACGAGCGGTGCCGGAGCAGCGTGGCCTTTCCGGCACCGCCGGCGCGTCCGGCCCGCTCCCGCCCGCCGCCGGCCCGTGCCTCCACACGTCAGGACTCGTCACCCATGTCCAGCCACTCACCCATGTCCAGCCACCGGATAGCCGACCGGTACTCCCTCGCCCCCGCCGCCGCCCCGCCGCTCGACGAGTCGGCGTACGCGAATGTGCTGCGCTCCGACTTCCAGGACCACTACGTCAACGGGCGCGATGTGTGGACCGCCGAGGACGCCATGCGCGAGGCCCCCCGCCTGCTGCTGCGTGCCCTCGGCGACCGCCCCGGCGCGCACGTCCTCGACATCGGCACGGGACACGGCCGCGACGCCGCCGTCCTGTGCGACGCGGGCTGCCGGGTCACCGGCATCGACATCGTCGAGTCCCCCGAGTGGGCCGCGGTCACCGCCCGCAGCGACGGGCGGGCGCGGTTCGCGGTGTGCTCGCTGCCCGATCTGGACGGCACGGCCGTCCACGACGCCGTTCTCGACAATGGCTGTCTGCACCACCAGCATCCCGACGGCTACGGCCGCTACCTCGGCCGGATCCGCGAACTGCTGTGCCCCGGTGGCCTGTTCACGGTGTCCGTGTTCCGGTCGGCCGACGGACCGGGCCGCCTCTTCGCCAACGGGGCGCGGCGCCTGTACCGGGAGTTCACCGAGGCGGAGCTGACCGAGCTGGTCACCGCGCACGGCTTCACGCCCGTCGAGGTACGACTGGTGCCCCGCGGGGCGGCCGGGCTGCACTACCTGGTGGGCACGTACCGCGCCACGGGCGGGGGCGCGACCGGGGACGGTGACCGATGAGCGCGGGCCGGCGACATGCCGCCCCGGCCCGCGCACGCGGTGGCCGGCTGTCCGGCGTGCTCGCGGCGGTGGCCACGGCCACGCTGCCGGGCGGTGCCCTGCCGGGCGGTGCCCTGCCGGGCACCGCCCCGTCGGCCGCCGCCCGCCCCGCCGGGGACCCTGCACCGGGTCCCGTCGGGGGCACATGGTCCAGCACCTGGGGTACCGCGCCGGAGCCGCCGCGCAGGACGGCATCTCGCAGACCGGCATCGCCAACCGCACCGTACGCGTGATCGCGCGCACCTCGGGCGGCGGCGGTGAGCCGCGGCTGCGGCCGCCCAACGCCCCGGCACCCGGAACCCGGTGCTCGGCCGGGTCGCGGTGGGCCGTGCCGAGTCGTCCGGCTCGGCAACCCTCCCCGGCGGTGTGCGCCGGTCCCCGCCGCCGGCGGCGCCACGGGCACCACCGCGCCCGCCGGGGCCGAGCGGCAGCGTGTCGCCCTCGACGCAGCACTGCGCACCTCCCCGGAGTCCGACGCCGTCACCGACTCCGGCGCGGTCGTGCGCGCCCCCGCCGACCCGCGGCGGGGCGGGCCTCCTACGACCACGGGACCACATCCGCCTCGACGGCACCGGCTACCGGGCGGTGGCCGACGCCGTCCCCACCGATCCGATGACCGCCGGTGATCCGGCGGTTCACGCTCCGCGCACCGAACGGGAGGCATCCGTGACCGGCACCCCGGTGCTGGCCAACCCCAACACCCTCTCCGACCGGGCCGCGATGGCGCTGCCCGACTGTTTCGTGGCACGCACCGGTCCCTGGCCGCTGCGGGACCACCGCGATCTGCGCGGCGCGCCCGCCGCCACCCTCGTCGCGGTCGCGGAGGACCCCGAGCTGTCCTTCACCCGCCGGTACGCGGCGGGCACCGTGCTCGGCCTGATCGGCGACCCCCGTGTCCGTCCCGACGACCCGCCCATGGCCGACGTCCCCGCCGCCCGCGTCAGGCTCGGCCTGGCCCCCGACGAGGTCGGCCGGGTCACCGCAAGCTGGCGGCACGCCGGGGTGATCGAGGACTGGATCGCCAAGGAGTGCCCCGTGTACGAGGTGGACCTGCCGGCGTTCCGCATCGCACTCCACCCCGTCACCAACGCCGAGTACCGGCGCTTCCTGGAGGACACCGGCAGCACCGTGCCGCCGAGCTCGTGGCGGTTCGGCGGCTACCCCGACGGGCTCGGCAACCACCCGGTGTGGACCGTGCCGCCCGAGGCCGCCGACGCCTACGCCGCCTGGCTCGCCGACCGCACCGGCCGCGCCTTCCGGCTGCCCACCGAGGCGGAGTGGGAGTACGCCGGCCGGGGCTGGCCCGAGCGGGTGGCCGAACCGGAGGACGTGGTGTGGGCGGACGGGCTGGTGCTGGCGTGCCCCACCTACTACGGCAATGTGTCCTCGTCCTTCAGACGGTTCCTGGAGTCGACCGCGCCGCTGTGGCCGCGGGGGCTGCTCGTCGACCGGGTGGCGACCGGCATGACTGTCTCCACCCAGCGCCACGGCGGCCGGGAGGCGACGCTGACGGCCCTGCACCACACCCTGTCAACCACGCAGGACGCCGCCGCGATGGAGCGGATGTGCCGGGCGGCGCACCGCAGCCTCGCGCCCGGCGCCCGGTTCTGTGTGCTGACACAGGCGCCCGCCCACCGCTTCGACGGTCCGCCC
The DNA here is from genome assembly GCF_057320905.1 of Streptomyces sp. DSM 116793. Taxonomy (NCBI): domain Bacteria; kingdom Bacillati; phylum Actinomycetota; class Actinomycetes; order Kitasatosporales; family Streptomycetaceae; genus Streptomyces; species Streptomyces sp. DSM 116793. The sequence goes on from NZ_CM170494.1 coordinate 9,087,900, forward strand.
ATGGCCAAGTACGGCTTCACGTACGAGCCCGTGGGGCAGGGCCCGATCGGCCCCCGGGTGCGCGTCACCGTACTGCTCGACCCGCCGGTGGAGTTCGTCACGTCGTATCCGCGTCGCGAGGTGTACGAGCAGAGCCTGCACCGGGCGGGCTTCCGCGATGTGACGTGGGTGCCGCTGCACGTGCCGGAGGAGGCCCTGCGTGAACTGGGCGCCGACTACTGGGCGGATTTCCTCGCCAACCCGCCGCTGACCATGCTCCACTGCCGGGCCTGACCGGACGCACGGGAGGAGCGGGAAAGGCGAGGCCCTCGTTCGGCCGTGCCGACGGCCGGACGAGGACCTCCTCGTGCCGCCGGGCGGGTCCGGCGCGCTCCGGCGTCGCGCGGACGGGGGATGGGACGCGCGTACCGTCCGCCCGGATCGTTCCGACGGCGGTCCCGGGAGGGGCACACGGCCCGCCGGATGTCTTCGGCGCGCGTACGGCAGGCCGTTAGGTGTCCGGCACGGCACAGTGCGCCGTGTGGGTGCCGGACGCCTCATCGGGGCCCCGTGCTCACGGTAGCCCCAGCGGTGGAGCACCCTCGGCCCGGTGCCGGCCGTTCCCGGCAACCGGCACCGGCCGTTCCCGGCCGGATCCGGGGGTCGGGCCCGGCAGGGAAAGGGAAACCGTCACCCGGCCGTGTCGGCGGGCCGCAGGCGCCGGGAGGTCAGGACGCCGATCAGGGCGAGCAGCGCCGTCAGGGCGAACAGACCGGCCAGCGCCGTGCGGGTGGTGGCGTCGTAGTGCTCGGCGATGGCCAGCGCCGCGCCGCCGAGACCGGCGATCACACCGGTGGCGAGGGTCTGCGCCAACTGGAGCGCCCCGCTCACCTCACCCTGCCGCTCCGCCGGCGCCTGCTCCAGTGTGTCGGTGGTGGCGGCGTTGAACGCCACACCCATGCCGATGCCGCCGATGGCCCAGCCCACGACCGCGAGCCACGCCGGGACCGTCCCGGTCAGGATCGACAGGGCGATCACGCCGACGCCCAGCAGCAGGACCACGAAGCCCATGACCACGCTGCCGGTCCGCCCGCCCGCCTTGGCGTCCCGCTTGGCCTGCCAGGCCGAGCCCACCACCCAGGCGATGGCACCCGCCGACAGGCCGAGACCGGCCGCCCACGCGCTCTGCCCGCGCAACTCCTGCAGGCCCAGCGGCAGGTAGGCCTCGCTGCCGAAGTACACCCCGCACAGCAGGCCCCGGACGACCACACCGGCCCCCAGGCCCGGGCGCGCCGCCAGGGTCCCCTCCGGGGTCACCCGGCGCAGCGCCGGCAGGGCGACGGCGACGCCCACGACCGCGAGCACGACCAGCAGGATCATGTTCTCCAGCAGCAGCGCCTGGAGCAGCACACCGGTGCCCACCGTCAGCAGCACGGCACTGGCCAGCGGGCCCTTCCACCACGGCTCGGCCGGGGCCGCCCGCCGCTCGTCCCGCGGACGCTCCAGGCGGCGCAGGCCGGGCAGCGTGAGCAGCGTCGCGATCGCCACGATCGGCAGCATCAGCAGGAACACCGCGCGCCAGGTGGTGCTGTCCGCCAGAGTGCCCGCGACGACCGGGCCGATCAGCGAGGGAATCGTCCAGGCCGAGGAGAGCAGGGCGAACATCCGGGCCCGCAGGTGCTCGGGGTAGGCTAGCCCGATCACCGTGTAGGCCATGGCCATCACGGCGCCCACGCCCAGCCCCTGGAGGAAGCGGCCCACCAGGAACAGCGGCCAGGAGCCGGCCGCCCCGGCCACCGCGCAGCCCACCGCGAAGACGGCCATCCCCGCCGTCACCGGACCCCAGGGGCCCCGCCGGTCGGCGGCCCGCCCCGCGAGGACGGTGCCGACGATGTTGGCGAGCATCAGCGCGGACAGGCCCCATCCGTAGGCACCCAGGCCGTCCAGGCTCCGAGCGATGTCGGGCAGCACCGTGGCCACGCCCAGGGACTCGAACGCGACCATGCTCACCGACAGGATCACGCCGAGGCTCAGCGCCCGGTAGCGGCCGGAGAAGACGCTCTCGGTCCGCGCCGGCCGCGTGGACTCGCCGGTGGTCGCAGGCGGCCCCAGGTCTTCCGGTATGCCGCCGACGTGCTGAGACATGACGTCACCTCGTATGAGAGAATTACTTTCCGATGCGGAACGGAAAGATAAATATACTGGAGGCATGGTGAGCACGCCACAGGGCCCCGCGGGCACAGCTCCGCTCGCAGCGCAGCGCTCGCGTGGCCGACCGCGCGACGAACGCATCGACGCCGCGGTACGCCGCGCGGTGATGGAGATCCTCAACGAGGTCGGCTACGGCCGGCTCACGCTGGAGGCGGTCGCCGCCCGGGCCGGCACCAGCAAGCCGACCCTGCGCCGCCGCTGGCGTTCCCGGCAGCACCTCGTGGTCAGCACGCTCGTGCAGACGATGGGCGTCTCACCCACCCCCGACACCGGCTGCACCCACTGCGACCTCATCGCGGGGATCCGCGGCCTGAGCCACACGTTCACCACGACCATCGGACGACGCGCGCTGCCGGCGCTGATCGCGGACCTCGCCGACGATCCGGAACTGGAGTCGGAGTTCCTGAACGAGCTCTTCCACCCCCGCCGTGCCGCCACGGCGGCCGCTCTGCGCCGGGGCATCCGACGCGGCGACATCCGCCCCGACGCCGATATCGACCTGCTGCTGGACATGCTCGGCGCCACCGCCTACTACCGGGTGCTCTTCGGCCACCTGCCGCTCACGCCCACCCTCGCCGAGGACGTGGTGGAGGTCGTTCTCGCCGGCGTGGCCACAGCACAGTGGCGCAGCCAGCACGGAGCCGTGGACAGCGTCTGAATCCGGACACCCCTCCGCGGCGGTGGAGACCGGAGGCGCCCGGCCGCGCCGGCCCAGGCCGCGTACGGCGTCACGCGGGGCGCGGGAACCACAGCACTCCAGGGCCAACGGGACGAAGGAGGGATTCGTGTGCTCGGTCGCGACTGTGAAGTGGCCGACTTACAGAGGATCCTGGCCTCTGCCGCGTCCGGCGCGGGGGCCAGCCTCCTGCTGGAAGGGGGTATCGGGGCCGGCAAGTCGTACCTGATGCGCGCCGCCGTCAGAACCGCCCAGGCCACCGGGTTCGAGACGGTCTCCATCCGGGCCCGGCCGTCCGGGACCACCCTGACCTGCGACGTGCTGCGCCAGCTGCACCCCCGCCAATCGGCCGTCCCGACCTCCACGGCTGCACGCGCCGGGCTGTCCGCCGAAGAACCGGAGCCCTCCGATGCCGCCGCCGGCCGGCTCAACCAGCTCATCGGCACGCTCACCCCCCGCACGCCGCTGCTGATCGCGGTGGACGACCTGCACTGGGCCGACCACCGCTCGCTGCGCTGGCTGGAACACTTGATGGCCCGGCTGGAGGGGCTGCCGGTGGCGCTGTTGGCCACGGTCGCCCCCGGCCTGTCCCGGCCGCGTGACCACACGGCGCGTGCCGACGGCACCGGCCGCGCCGGCCACGGCTCCGGCGGACGGGAGGGCATCGGGCGCGGCGGCAACGGCGCATGGAAAGACGGCACCGCCGACCTCGCCCGCGTCGTCTCCGACTTCCACCAGCGCACGGTGCTGCCCGGCCTGGACCCGGGCGCCGTCGGCTACCTACTGGCCTCCTTCTTCGGCCGCCCCGTCGCCGACGCCCTGGTGCACGCCTGCCACCGGGTCACCGGCGGCAACCCTCTGCTGGTGCACGCCCTGCTGCGCGAACTCAAACGCGGCGGCACCGCCACCGAACCGACCTGCGAACACATCGAGGGCCTCGGCTCGGTAGAGGTGGCGGAGACCGTGGTCGCCCGTTTCGAGGAACGGTTCCCCGGCATCGGCCGGGCCCTGGACTCCATCGCCGTCATCGGCCGGACCGGCACCGCCGCCCTGGTCGCCGACCTCGTCGGCATCTCCCGTACCGAAGCCGCCGACATGCTCCACGCGCTCGTACGCTGCGGCGTGCTCCAGGAGACCGACGGGGGCGTCGCCTTCACCCAGCCGATCGTGCCGGTCTCCTTCCTCGCCGCGCTGCCGCCCAGCGAACACGCCCGGCTGCACGCGGCGGCGGCCTGCGCCCTGCACGCCGCCGGGGCGCCCGCGCACGAGGTGGTCCGCCACCTGCGGCACGCCCCACGCATCGGCACACGCTGGGCCCGCCAACTGCTGTTCGACGCCGCCTGCGCGGCCCTGTCCCGGCACGACCTGGAGGGGGCCCGCACCCTGGTGGAGCGGTGCGCCCAGGAAGGCGACCCCGACGACCGGCCCGAACTCCTGCGCAGGCTCAGCTGCGTCGAACTCGCCGCCGACGCGCCCGCCGAAGCCGTAAGCCGGCTGCGTGCCCTGGGCCGGCCGCGCCACGGCAGCGACACCGCCGCCCTCGCCGCCCTCGTCAACCTCGCACAGGCCACCGCCCTCGAAGGCGACCTGGACGGCGCCCAACGCACCGTGCGGGGCGCGCTCGCGGACCTGGAGCTCCCCGACCCCGACCGGGAACCGGCCGCCGGCGCCTTCGCCGTCCTCGGCGTGCTCACCCTGCTCACCGGCGGCAACCGTGCACCGCTGCCCGTCCCGGCCGCCCCCACCGCCGCCCGCACCTCCTGGGTGCGCTGCGCCCAGGCAACCCTGTCGGCGCTCACCGCCCGGGTACAGGGCGGGCGGCGCGAGGAGGTGGTCCGCCACGCACGTGCCGGGCTGAGCGAACCCATCGGCCCCGGCGACGTACCCACCACCCCACTGCGGCTGCTGCTCACGGAACTGCTGTGCGAGGCGGGGGAACACGACGAGGCACTGGACACCTGCCGGGCGCTGGCCCAGGCGGCCCGCGACGAGGGCGCGCGTACCAGGGCGGCCCTGGCCGAGGCCATCCTGGCCGAGTGCGGCTACCGGGCCGGCCGGTTGGGCGAGGCGGCCCGGGCGGCCCGCGCGGCCCTGGCGGACGGGCCCACCGGGACCTGGCTGGGCAGCGCCCTGGCCCACTGCTGGCTCGGCGGTGTCCTGCTGGAGACCGGCGACCTGGACGGGGCACGCCGACTCCTCCTGGACGACCCGGCGCTGACCGACCTACCCAAGGCGGCCCTGCCCGACCTGCTGTTCCACCGGGGCCGGCTGCAGGACACGCTCGGCCGCACCCAGGCCGCACTCGCCGACCTCGAGGAGTGCGGGCGGCGGCTGGTGCGCGGCGCGCACTGCCACGACCGCCACCCGTGGCGCACGGCCGCCGCCGCCCTGTACGCGCAGGCGGGCGACACCGCCGCCGCCGCACGGCTGGCCCACGAGCAATTGGACCTGGCCCGCGCCTGGGGCGCTCCGCACGCCGTCGCCACCGCCCTGCACACCCTCGCCGCCGTCACCCAGGCCGGGCAGCGCGCTCCCCTGCTGTACGAGGCGGCCGACCTGCTGGAGGACTCCGGGGCATGGCTGGAGCGGGCCCGTGTGCTGCGCTCCCTGGGCCGCGAACTGCGGCGGCTGCGCAAGGTCCGCAAAGCCCGCGAACAACTGCGCGCGGCTCTCGCCCTGGCCGAGAAATGCCACGCCTGGGCGCTCGTCGACGTGCTTCGCGCGGACCTCACCTCCGCGGGCGCGCGCCCCCGGCGCGGCGCCGAGACCGGACCCGACGCCCTCACCCCGGCCGAACACCGCACCGCCCTACTGGCCGCCGAGGGCCTGACGAACAAGGAGATCGCCGGCCGCCTCTACGTCACCCGGCGCACTGTCGAACTCCACCTCAGCCGCGCCTACCGCAAACTCTCCGTCTCCGGCCGCGCCGACCTGCCCGCCGCGATCGCCGACCAGCGCCCCGACCCGGACCGCCGCGTGCTGCAGCGCGTCAACGCCGCGATGGGCCCACCGGACCGCGCCACCCGCTCGATGACACTCCGCCCGGCCTCGTGAGCCGAACCGGCACCACTACCCGTGTCCGCGGTCGACCGTCCTGGAACAGGACGCCCAGCGGCGCCGCGAGGCGGGCAGCCCGCTTGGCACATGGCCACGTGACTCGTTGCCCCAGCCCAGAACGCCCGGAGCCGGCCCGTCGGGCCAGAAGCCGCCGAAGCGACGGCCGACGCCGAGCCTGCCCGCATTGGTCGACTATCCTCTGCGCCTCGGCCCGGTCAACGCCACCGGACGCCACCGAGGAGCACCCTGCTGCACACCATGGCGAGCAGCAGGGACCAGGAGCAGCGTCAGACCGCCGCCGCAGGCCCTCGCCGTCGGCTTCCCGCACAGCTCGCCTCCGGGCCCATCGTGCCGCCGGGTTGTGGAACGGACTGGGCCCGCGTGATCAACGAGCCATCACGATTCCGTACGCGGCCGCTCGCACGACAGGCAGCGTGTAGTCCCACAGCCTGTCCGCGGCGGCCGGGTCGATCGACCAGTTGGCATCACGTTCAGTAGCCATAGGCCCCGCCGAATCCCTCACCCGTGGCGGAACTCCTGGGGTTCGGAAGCACGTACGTCAGGAAGACTCACGCACGACCAGCTCGGTGGGCAGCACGAGGTGCCGGCGCGGGGCGTCAGGGTTCGCGATCTCCTCCAGCAGGACCCGGGCGATGGTCTCGCCGATCTCCTCCACCGGCTGCCGCACGCTGGTCAGTGGGGGATGGGTGTGCCGCGCGATGATCGAGTCCTCGAACCCGACCACCGCGACGTCGTCCGGGACCCGCTTCCCCTGCCGTCTGAGCTCCAGCAGGGCCCCGGCCGCCATCACGTCGGAGGCGGCGAACACCGCGTCCAGCTCCGGCACCTCGCACAGCAGCCGGCGCATCGCCCGCTCGCCGCCCTCCTCGGTGAAGTCGGAGACCGCCACCAGCGGGCCGCCGTGCGCCCGCCCGGCCCCCGCCAGCGCCTCGCGCCAGCCACCGAGGCGGCCGCGGCCCACGTCCATGTCCTGCGGTCCCGCGATCGTCGCGATCGTCCGGCGCCCGGAGTCCATCAAGTGCCGTACGGCCGCGGCCGCGCCCCCGGCGTTGTCCGAGTGCACATGGCTCAGCGACTCGCCGGACGAGCGACGCCCCGCCAGCACGGTGGGCAGCCCCATCTCCTCCAGCAGGCCGGGCAGCGGGTCGTCGGCGTGCACCGAGACCAGCAGCACGCCGTCCACGCGGCGGGCCGCGACGGTCTCGGTGAGCTGGTCGAGCTCGCCCTGGTCACGGACGAGGACGAGCTGGAGCTGGGTCCTGCCGGCGGCGAGCACGGTGCTGACCCCCCGGATGACCGCCGAGAAGTACGGCTCCGAGCCCAGCCTGCTCTCCGACTCGGGGATCACCAGCGCGATGGCGTCCGTGCGGCTGGTGACCAGGCCCCGGGCCACCGAGTTCGGGACGTACTTCAGCTCGGCGATCGCCGCCAGGACTGCTGCGCGCGCCGCGTCGCTGACCAGATCCGAGCCATTGATCACCCGGGACACCGTGGTGCGCCCGACCCCGGCGCGCGCGGCCACGGTCTTGATCGTCGGACGCTGCCTCCCCGCCATGGACCCTCCTTGCCTTGCGCGCGGCCCGGGCGCCCGCCACCAGCGCATTCTGCCAGAACCACGGGCGCGGCCGCCCCCTTGTGCACTGTGCCCCACGGCGCCGCCGGCAACGAAGTGGCGCGGTGTCCTTGACAGGTTCATCGTCGGCCAGTCACGCTTCGGGCACCTTTGGGAACGTTCCCACCGTACATCCGGCTCCTCGTTGGGAACGTACCCACCGCAGTGTTCGAGCCAGGGCCTCCGGCCCTGGCCGGGACTGCGGTGCGTCAGCGCCGCCGCTAGGAGGACGAATGGGCACGGCCCACAGGATGTTGCGCAACAGGATCTTCGCCACCGTGGCGGCCGCCGCCGCGCTCGGACTCGTCGTGGGGTGCGGCGGCAGCAGCGGCGGCACCGGGGGAGGCAAGAAGAACGGCAAGACCGTCATCACGATGGGCCTGTTCGGCGTGATGGGCTTCAAGGAGACCGGCCTGCTCGACCGGTACATGAAGGAGCACCCGGACGTCCAGATCAAGGCCGACGTGGCCGGTGACGAGCAGACGTACTACACCGCGCTGCAGACCCACCTCGCCGCCGGCAGCGGCCTCAAGGACATCCAGGGCATCGAGATAGGCCGCGCCCGGGAGATCGTCGACACCCAGGCGGACAAGTTCGTCGACCTCTCCAAGGTGCCGGGCACCGACCACTTCCTGCCGTGGAAGGAAGGACAGGTCACCACCAAGGACGGCAAGGTGCTCGGCCTCGGCACCGACATCGGGCCGCTCGCCGTCTGCTACCGCAAGGACCTCTTCAAGGCCGCGGGCCTGCCCACCGGCCGGGAGGAGGTCGGCAGGCTCTGGGCCGGCGACTGGAAGAAGTACGTGAGCGTCGGCGAGGACTTCAAGGCCCACAACAAGGACGCCGAGGTCGCCTACGTGGACAGCGCCAGCGCCCTGTTCAACGCCATGGTCTACGGCAACCCAGAGCAGTTCTACAACGACAAGGGCGACCTGATCTACAAGACCAGCCCCGACGTCAAGGCCGCCTGGAACCTCTCCGTGCGGGCCGCCACCAGCGGGCTGACCGCCAAACTGCGGCAGTTCCAGCCCGGCTGGGACCCGGGCCTCGCCAACAGCACCTTCGCCACCACGGTCTGCCCCGCCTGGATGCTCGCGCACATCACCGAGAAGGCGGGCCCCCGGAATTCCGGCAAGTGGGACGTCGCCAAGGCCCCCAGGGACGCCAACTGGGGCGGCTCCTTCCTGGGCGTGACCGAGGCCAGCCCCGTCAAGGCGGAGGCCGAGAAGCTGGTCGCCTGGCTCACCGCCCCCGCGCAGCAGGAGTTCCTCTTCAAGAAGCTGGGCAACTTCCCGTCCTCCCGGCAGGCGCTCGAGTCGCCGGCGGTGAAGAACGCGACGTCCGAGTACTTCTCCGGCGCGCCGATCGGCCGGATCTTCTCCGAGGCCGCCCAGCACATCCCGGACCACCAGGTGCTGGGCCGCAAGGACGGCACCATCAAGGACATCTTCACGCAGGGACTGCAGCAGGTCGAGTCGCAGGGCACCGACCCGGACAAGGCCTGGAACACCACCGACGAGCGCATCCAGAAGGCCGTCGGCTGACCGGCCCCGTGCCCGGTACCGGTGGCCGCGCCCGGCGGTCACCGGGCCGCGCCCGTTCCTCCCCGGCGCGGCACCCCCGCAACCAGCGACCTCATGTAAGGACCCCCGGTGGCCACTTCCACCCCCCTGACCCCGGCCGGCGCCGGCGCGCCGCCCGGCAGCGGCGGCCGTGTCCGGCGCGGCGCGCTGCTGCACCGGCTCGACCTGCGCGCGGCGCCCTATGCGTTCGTCGCCCCGTTCTTCGTCGTCTTCGCGGCCTTCAGCTTCTACCCGCTGATCTACACCTGCTGGATCTCCCTGCACCATGTGGAGCTGTCCACGCTGGACCTGATGGACTGGGTCGGCTTCGACAACTACACGGCGCTCTGGCACGACGACCGGTTCTGGAACGCCCTCGCCAACACCTTCACCATCGGGGTGATCTCGACCGTCCCGCAGCTGCTGATGGCGCTCGGGCTCGCCCATCTGCTCAACTACCGGCTGCGCGGCTCCAGCTTCTTCCGGGTGGCCGCCCTGACGCCCTACGCGACCTCCGTGGGCGCCGCGGCACTGGTCTTCACCATGCTCTTCGAGCGCGACTTCGGCATGATCAACTGGCTGCTGAGCCTGGTCGGGGTGGACCACATCGACTGGGAGAACAGCAAGTGGGCCGCGCAGTCCGCGATCTCGTCCATCGTGATCTGGCGCTGGACCGGCTACAACGCCCTGCTGTACCTGGCCGCCATGCAGGCCATCCCGCTCGAGAGGTACGAGGCGGCGGCCATCGACGGCGCGTCCCGCTGGCAGCAGTTCACGAAGGTCACCGTCCCCGGCATCCGCTCCACGATCGTCTTCACCATCGTGCTCTCCACCATCGGCGCCACCCAGCTCTTCGGTGAGCCGCTGATCTTCGGTCAGGGCCCCAACGGCATCACCGGCGGCGCCGACAACCAGTACCAGACCCTCGGCCTGCTGCTGTACGAGGAGGGCTGGAAGAACTACCAGATGGGCCGGGCCGCCACCGTCGCCTGGGCGATGTTCCTGCTGCTCGTCCTCCTCTTCGTCGCCCAGCGCCTGCTGCGGCGCCTGTTCACCCGCCCGTCCTGAAGGAGCTCCCGCCATGACCACCGACAGCCTTCCGGCCAGGACCGGTCCCCGGTCCGAGCCCGCGGCACAGCGGTCCGCGGGGCGACCGCGGCTGTTCCCGCGGCCGAGGGCCGGGCGTCAGCACCACGCGGGGCCCGTCACCTACGCCCTGCTGATCCTGGCCGCGCTCGTCTCGCTCTTCCCGCTCTACTGGACGCTGGTGGCCGCCTCCAGCGACAACACCCGGGTCACCCAGACCCCGCCGCCCTTCGTGCCCGGACCACACCTGCTGGACAACCTCGGCAAGGCCTGGCAGGACGCCGCGCTCGGCAGGGCGATGGCGAACAGCCTGATCGTGGCCGGCACCATCGCACTGTCCACCGTGCTCTTCGCCACGCTCGCCGGGTTCGCCTTCGCCAAGCTGCGCTTCAGAGGCCGCAACATCCTGCTGATGCTGGTCATCGGCACCATGCTGGTGCCGCCGCAGCTCGGTGTCGTCCCGCTGTTCATGATGATGACCCAGCTCGGCTGGAGCCAGCAGCTGCCCTCGGTCATCTTCCCCACGCTGGTCAGCGCCGTCGGCGTGTTCTTCATGCGGCAGTACCTGTCCGAGGCGCTGCCCGACGAGCTGGTGGAGGCGGGCCGGGTGGACGGCGCCCACTCGCTGCGGATCTTCTGGAGCATCGTGCTGCCGGTGGCCCGTCCCGCGATGGCCGTCCTCTTCATGATCACCTTTGTGCACGCCTGGAATGACTTCTTCTGGCCGTACATCGCGCTCGACATGGAGAACCCGACCGTGCCCGTCGCGCTCACCAAGCTCAGCGAGGGGTACATCCGCGACGACTCCCTGATCATGGCGGGCGCCCTGCTCGGCACGCTGCCGCTGCTCGCGCTGTTCGTCGTCTTCGGACGGCAGATCGTCGGCGGCATCATGCAGGGCGCCGTCAAGGGGTGAACACCCCGGCGGCCGCCGGCCGGCCGCCCCGCGCCCGGCCACGAGGCGACGCACCCCGTGCCCCGCCTCCCGCTCCGGCCCCGACCCGCCCCCCGCACAGGCCGCCCCCGAACCAGACCCACCGAACGCCGATCCACCCTCCGTCCACCCCATGGACGGACGCTTCCGGAAGGACCCTCGTGGCCACAGCAACACACCGCCCAGCACCCGAACCGGACACCACCGCCGCCCGCACCTTCCCGGAGGGCTTCACCTGGGGCACGGCGACAGCCGCCTACCAGATCGAGGGCGCCGCGGCCGTCGACGGGCGCACCCCGTCCATCTGGGACACCTACTCCCACACCCCCGGCAAGGTGAAGAACGGCGACACGGGCGACGTCGCCACCGACCACTACCACCGCTGGCGCGAGGACGTGGCCCTGATGGCCGACCTCGGCGTCGGCGCCTACCGCTTCTCGCTGTCCTGGCCCCGCATCCAGCCCACCGGACGCGGCCCGGCCGTCCAGAAGGGGCTCGACTTCTACCGGCGGCTCGCCGACGCGCTGCTGGAGAAGGGCATCGAGCCGGTCGCCACCCTCTACCACTGGGACCTGCCGCAGGAGCTGGAGGACGCCGGCGGCTGGCCCGAGCGCGCCACCGCCGACCGGTTCGCCGAGTACGCGGGCCTGGCCGCCGAGGCGCTGGGCGACCGGGTGCACACCTGGATCACCCTCAACGAACCCTGGTGCAGCGCCTTCCTCGGCTACGGCTCCGGGGTGCACGCGCCCGGCCGCACCGACCAGGTGGCCGCCCTGCGCGCCGCACACCACCTCAACCTGGCACACGGCAAGGCGGTGCAGGCCCTGCGGGCGGCCCTGCCGCCGGCCGGGCGCGTCTCCATCACCCTCAACGTCCACCATGTGCGGGCCCTCACCCAGGACGCCGCCGACCTCGACGCGGCACGCCGGATCGACGCGGTGGCCAACCGTGTCTTCACCGGGCCGCTGCTGAGCGGCGAGTACCCGGCCGACCTGCTCAGCGACACCGCCCACCTGACCGACTGGTCGTTCGTGCGCGACGGCGACACCGCCCTGGCCCGCCAGCCGCTGGACTTCCTGGGCGTCAACTACTACACGCCGACCCTGGTGTCGGCCGCCACCGGCGAGGGCACCCACACCTCCGACGGGCACGGAAAGAGCGCCCACAGCCCCTGGCCGGGTGGCGACCGCGTCGCCTTCCACCAGCCGCCGGGCGACACGAGGACCGCCATGGGCTGGACGGTGGACCCGACCGGCATGTACGACCTGCTGCTCAGGCTGCACACCGACTTCCCCGGGCTGCCGCTGATGATCACGGAGAACGGGGCCGCCTTCGACGACTACGTCAACCCGGACGGCGAGGTGCACGACCCGGACCGCATCGCCTACCTGGCCGCCCACCTCGCGGCCGTGCACCGGGCCATCGAGGCGGGCGTGGACGTACGGGGCTACTTCCTGTGGTCGCTGCTGGACAACTTCGAGTGGGGCTACGGCTACAGCAAGCGGTTCGGCGCCGTGTACGTGGACTACCCGACCGGCAAGCGGATCCCGAAGTCCAGCGCACACTGGTACAGCGAGGTGGCCCGCACCGGCACCCTCCCGGCCCCGGAGGGCACCGCGGACGGCACCCGGTGAACGGGTGACGGCGACCCCGGCGGGCCCCGCCCGCCGGGGGGCAGCACAGGGCCGGGCGCGATGATGGTCGCACGCCGTCGATCGTCGCGCCTCGGGAGGGCCGGGCCGGTTGCACACACCGCTGCTTCAGGCGCTGTCCGCCGCGCTCCTCGTCGCCGTGCTGGCGGGCGCCGTGCTGCGGCCCCTCGGCCTGCCCGAGGCGGCCGTCGCGGTGCCCGCCGCCGGGGTGGTGCTGGCCACCGGCGCGCTGCCGCTCGACCAGGCCCGCGCAGAGGCCGCTCACCTGGGGCCGGTGGTGGGATTCCTGGCCGCCGTCCTGGTGCTCGCCCGGCTCTGCGACGACGAGGGCCTCTTCCGCTGGTGCGGGGCGGCGATGGCGCGCGGGGCGCCGGCCGCGGGACGGGGCGCCGCGCGGCGGCTGCTGGGCGCCGTCTTCGTCCTGGCGTCCCTGATCACCGCGGTGCTCAGCCTGGACGCCACGGTCGTCCTGCTCACCCCCGTGGTGTTCGCCACCGCGGCCCGGCTCGGTGTCCGCGCCAAGCCGCACGTGTACGCCTGCACCCACCTCGCCAACACCGCCTCGCTGCTGCTGCCCGTCTCCAATCTGACGAACCTGCTGGCGTTCTCCGCGAGCGGGCTGAGCTTCACCCGGTTCGCGGCGCTGATGGCGCTGCCCTGGCTGCTCGCGGTGGCGGCCGAGTACCTCGTCCTGCGCCGCTTCTTCGCCGCGGAGCTGGGGCCGGCCGACGCGGTGGGCGGTCCGCGCGAGGCGCCGCCGCTGCCGTTGTTCGCGCTGGTCACCGTGGTGTGCACGCTGGCCGGGTTCGTCCTGGCGTCCACGCTGGGCGCCGCCCCGGCATGGGCCGCGGCGGCCGGCGCCGGGGTGCTCGCCGGCCGCGCGCTGATCCGCCGCCGCACCGGCCCCCGGGACCTGCTGGACGCGGCCGCCGTGCCGTTCCTCGCCTTCGTGGTGGCCCTCGGCCTGGTGGTCCGTGCCGTGGTGGACGGCGGCCTCGGCGATCTGCTGGGGCGGCTGGTGCCCGACGGCTCCGGGCTGCCCGACCTGTTCGCGGTGGCCGCGCTGGCCGCCGTCCTCGCCAATGTGATCAACAACCTGCCCGCGGTGCTCGTCCTGCTGCCGCTCACCGCCCAGGCCGGCCCGGGCCCGGTACTGGCGATGCTGCTCGGGGTGAACATCGGGCCCAACCTGACCTACGCCGGCTCGCTCGCCACCCTGCTGTGGCGGCGCATCGCGCACCGGCACGCCCACGAGGTGGACCTGGCGGAGTTCACCGGGCTGGGCGCGCTGACCGTGCCGTTGGCCCTGGCCGTCGCCGTGCCGGCGCTGTGGCTGGCCCTGCTCGTGATCGGAGGATGACACCGTGACCGTGATCGCCTGGATCGCCGAGGGCACCTGGCCGGCGTGCGTCGACGCGGCGCGCGCCCAGGCTCGTGAGGACACGCGGATCGCGCTGCTGCACGTCCGGGAGGAGGAGGTGCCCGCGGTCGCGCACGGCGCCTTCGCGGGGCTGCTGGGCCGCGGCCACCCTGCGGACGACCCCGGTGCGCGCCTTGCTGACCTGGGCGCCGACGCCGCCCGGGAGCTGCTCGACGCCGCCGCCCGGCGGCTGGGCCGGCCCTGCTCCCGGCTGGTGCGGCACGGACGCGTGGAGCGTGAGGTGGTGGCCGCGGCCGAGGGCGCCGAGTTGCTGGTGGTGGCGCGCGACGGCGACCCCGCCCGGCTCGGGCCGCACAGCCTGGCACCGGCCGGCCGGTTCGTCGTCGACCACGCCCCCTGTCCCGTGCTGCTGGTGTGGCCCGGGGCCCCGCCCGGTCTCGCCACCCTGCCCCCGCCCCCGCCGCACCCGGGCGCCGCGCCGCCCCCGCCGGCCCGGCACGATGCCCCGCACCGCCGCTGACCCGACCGCCTCGCGCGGCACGGGCCGGTGCGCCCACGTGCAGGGGCGCACGGCACGGGGGTTGCCCCGTGCCGTGCGCCCCTTGCGGACCGGTGCCGCGGTCGGGCCTCAGCTGGTGCTGACCGACACCGAGTCGACCACGAGCTCCTGCGGGAAGCTGGTGCCGCCGTCCGGGTCGCCCGGCCAGTCACCGCCCACCGCGAGGTTGAGGATCAGGAAGAACGGCTTGTTGAACACCCACTCGTTGCCGCCCACGTCCGCGGGCGTGCGAGTCTGGTAGACATTGCCGTCCACCGACCATTTGATGGAGTCGGGCGCCCAGTCCACCGCGAAGGTGTGGAAGTCGTCGGCGAAGGCCGCACCGCCCGGCAGGCTGTACCCGGCGCCGATGCCGCCCGCACCGAAGTAGCCGGGGCCGTGGAT
Source organism: Streptomyces sp. DSM 116793 (assembly GCF_057320905.1). NCBI lineage: Bacteria > Bacillati > Actinomycetota > Actinomycetes > Kitasatosporales > Streptomycetaceae > Streptomyces > Streptomyces sp. DSM 116793. Next base: position 9,103,014 of record NZ_CM170494.1, read on the forward strand.
GGTGCCGTGCACGGTGCCCGGCTCCTTGCCGATGTTCTCCATGATGTCGACCTCGCCGCAGTCCGGCCAGGGGGTGCCCGAGTTGATGTCGGTGCCGAGCATCCAGAACGCCGGCCACATGCCCTGGCCCCGCGGGATCTTCATGCGCGCCTCGACGTGCCCGTACTGGGCGCTGTACGTGCCGGCGGTGTTCATCCGCGCCGAGGTGTACTCGCAGATGCCGTACCAGCACTGGTAGTTGTTCGGGTTCTCCTTGCGCGCCGTGATGACCAGGTGGCCGTCGCCGTCGAGCGCGGCGTTGGCGTTGCCCGCCGTGTAGTACTGGCGCTCGTGGTTGTTGCCGTTGTTGTCGCCGGTCTCCTGCACCCACTTCGAGGAGTCGACGGCGGAGCCGGCCGCACCGTCGAAGGTGTCGGAGAAGGCCTCCTTCAGCTTGACCGCGGGCTTGGCGCCGGCGTCGGCCGGAGTGCTCGCCCCCGCCGTCGAGGGGAGGACCAGGGCGGTGGCCGCCACCAGGGCGGAGATGCCGGCGATCAGCAGGCGCCGGCCAACATGCGGAGAGTCCATGACTCTGCCTTCCGGTGTGGGGGGTGTTCCCGAGCACCTGTCATGCATCTGACAGGAGAGCAGGTGTGGTCCGGAGGCCACACCGGCCGGGGTGGGGGTTCGGTGCTCGTGGCTCGACCTTGATTTAAGGAATGAAGTAAGCGAGTGTCAAGGCCTGTCGCACACCTCGGCGCCGACCACGGGAGCGGGCACGCCGGGCGGTGTCCAACTCGTCGGGCCACCCACCTCGGTACTTCACCTTCTGATCGCTCTCCCGCACCATGCATCCCGCGTGCTGCGAGATCTTGAATTCGGGCAAGAGGGTGTTGTCCGGCAAGTGGCCCAAGTCGCCCCGCGGTTGCCGCCGAATGGACCGCGCTCGTCCGGGCCATGACCGGTGAAATGCCGGTCCGTGCACAAGTCTTGACGCGGCGTACCGGCCGGGTCAAGGATCCATCTGCCGACTGAGAGCGCTCTCTCCGGGTCGAGGCGGCATCCCGCACTCAACTACTCCAGGAGTTCTCCGACATGCTTTCTCCCCCGCACAGCCCGGTGCACCCGGGCGGAGCACATCCCACGCCCCGCCGTGGCCGCGCCTCGGTGGCGGCGGTGCTCGGCTCCGCCCTGACCGCGGTGGCGCTCGCCCTGGTGCCTGCGCTCACCCCGGGGACCGCACAGGCGGCCCCGCTGGCCGGCGGCGGCGACCTGGGTCCGAACGTCATCGTCTTCGACCCCTCGACGCCGAACATCCAGGGCACCCTGGACGACATCTTCAGGAAGCAGGAGTCCGCCCAGTTCGGCCAGGGACGCTACCAGCTCCTGTTCAAGCCGGGCACCTACAACGGCCTCAACGCCCAGCTCGGCTTCTACACCTCCATCTCGGGCCTCGGCCTGTCGCCCGACTCCACCACGATCAACGGCGATGTGACGGTGGACGCCGGCTGGTTCAACGGCAATGCGACGCAGAACTTCTGGCGCAGCGCCGAGAACCTCGCGCTCAAGCCGGTGAACGGCACCGACCGCTGGGCGGTCGCCCAGGCCGCCCCGTTCCGCCGGATGCATGTGAAGGGCGGGCTGAACCTGGCCCCGAACGGCTACGGCTGGGCGAGCGGCGGCTACATCGCGGACAGCAAGATCGACGGTTCCGTGGGCCCCTACTCGCAGCAGCAGTGGTACACCCGCGACAGCTCCGTCGGCGGCTGGGTGAACGGCGTCTGGAACATGGTCTTCTCCGGTGTGCAGGGCGCACCGGCGCAGAGCTTCCCCAACCCGCCGTACACCACCCTCGCAACCACGCCCGTCTCCCGCGAGAAGCCGTTCCTCTACCTGGACGGCAGCACCTACAAGGTGTTCGTGCCCGCCAAGCGCACCAACGCCCAGGGCGTGGACTGGGCGAGCGGCACACCAGCGGGCAGTTCCATCCCGCTGGACCAGTTCTACGTCGCCCATCCGGGGGACTCCGCCGCCACCATCAACGCGGCGCTGGCACAGGGCCTGAACCTGCTGTTCACGCCGGGCATCTATCACGTCAACCAGACGATCAACGTCAACCGTGCCAACACCGTCGTGCTGGGCCTCGGCTACGCCACGATCGTGCCCGACAACGGTGTGACCGCGATGAAGGTCGCGGACGTGGACGGCGTCAAGCTGGCCGGTTTCCTCCTCGACGCGGGCAGCACCAACTCCGCGGAGCTCCTCGAGGTCGGCCCGCCCGGCTCGTCGGCCGACCACTCGGCCAACCCGACATCGGTGCAGGACGTGTTCGCCAGGGTCGGCGGCGCGGGGCCGGGCCTCGTCACCACCGCGATGACCGTCAACAGCGACGACACCATCATCGACCACACCTGGCTGTGGCGCGCCGACCACGGCAGCGGGGTCGGCTGGACCGCCAACCGTTCCGACTACGGCCTGGTGGTCAACGGCGACGACGTCCTCGCCACCGGGCTGTTCGTCGAGCACTTCAACAAGTACGACGTGCAGTGGAACGGCCAGAACGGAAAGACGATCTTCTTCCAGAACGAGAAGGCCTACGACGCCCCCAACCAGGCCGCCATCCAGAACGGCAGCACCAAGGGGTACGCCGCCTACAAGGTGGCCGACTCCGTCAACACCCACGAAGCCTGGGGCCTGGGCAGCTACTGCAACTACAACGTGGACCCGTCCATCGTGCAGGACCACGGCTTCGAGGCACCGACCAAGTCGGGCGTGAAGTTCCACGACCTGCTGGTGATCTCGCTCGGCGGCATGGGCCAGTACAACCACGTCATCAACAACACCGGCGCGGCGACCTCCGGAACCAGCACCGTGCCATCCACGGTGACGTCGTATCCGTAGGCCTCCGGGCACCGGCCGGGACGCCGTGTCCCGGCCCACCGTGAGTCAGCAGGCGCCGTGGCCCCGAGCCGCGGCGCCTGCGCACGTCCGAGCCCCCGGCGCCGGCCCGCCCGGCCATGCGGCCGACCACGGTGCCGGACACCACTTCGCGCCCGGCCACTGTGTACCGCGCACCCGTGCCGCGGCGGTGCCCGCGCGCATAGCCTCCCCAAGCCCGCTCACACGGCCTACCGCGTCCACCGGCTCCGGAGGTTGCCATGCACGCCCCACCGAGCAGAGCAGCGGACCGTCGCCCCGCCCGCCCGCCGCACCACCGGAGGCGGGGCCGCGCCCTGCGCCCGGGCGGCGCGGCGGCGCTGGTCGCCGCCGCCCTGCTCGCCGTCACGGCCGCGGCACCCGGGTCCGCCGGACCGCCCGCGCCCGGGCCCGCGCACTGCGGGACGGACGCACAACTCCGTGTCCCGGCCGCCGAGCGTGCCGAGAGCGCCTGCCTGGACGACCTCACCACGCGGGGCACCCTCGCCTCCGGACACACCGTCCAGGCCGACTGGGCGGGACTCACCCCGGCGGGCCTGCCGGTGCCCGGTAAGGTGCCCGGCATCCAGCTGGACGGCTACTTCCCGGACGGCTCGGCCGCCAACAGCCACCACGGCTGGCACCACGACGCGCAGTTCGTCATCCGGCTGCCCGACCACTGGAACGGCGGGCTCGTCGTCACCGGCGCCCCGGGCACCCGGGCGCAGTACGCGAACGACCGAGCCATCGGCGACTGGGTGCTGTCCCGCGGCTACGCCTTCGCCGCCACCGACAAGGGCAACACCGGCGCCGACTTCCACCGCGACGGGCGCACCCCGGGCGATGCGATCGCCGAGTGGAACAGCCGCCTCACCCAGCTCACCCGAGCCGCCCGCGCGGTGACGCTCCAGAGGTACCACCGTCCGCCGCGGCGCACCCTTGCGACCGGGCTGTCGAACGGCGGCTATCTGGTCCGCTGGCAGCTGGAGCACCATCCCGAGCTGTACGACGGGGGAGTGGACTGGGAGGGCGTCCTGTGGCGCACCGACGGCCCCAACCCGCTCACCTTCCTGCCGCCGGCCCTGCGCGCCTACCCCGGCTACGCGGCGGGCGGCACTGGTGCGGCCGGGGCACACCGCGCCCTGCTCGCCGCCGGCTACCCCGCGGGCTCGGAGTTCCTGTGGCCGTACTACCACCAGACCTACTGGGACCTCACCCAGCGCACCTACCGCGAGGAACTCGACCCGGACTACGACGGTGCCCTCCAGGCCGGCACCCCCTTCTGCGCCGCGGGCGGCGGCCCCGGCTGCGACGCCGACTACGACTACGCGGCGCGCCCCGCGTCGGTACGGCGGGCGGTCGCGAAGATCGCCCTGACCGGCCGCATCGGCAAGCCCCTGATCAGTCTGCAGGGCACCTACGACGTGCTGCTGCCGATCAGCCGCACCGGCGACGCCTACGCCCGGATGGTGCACGCGGCGGGGCGCGACGGGCTGTTCCGCTACTACCGCGTGGCCGGCGGGTCGCATGTCGACGGTCTCTTCGACACGTTCCCCGACCGGCTCCGGCCGCTGACGCCCTGTCACCGCAGCGCGTTCCGCGCCCTGGAGGCGTGGCTCGACGACGGGCGGCGGCCGCCGGCCGGCCATACCGTGCCCCTGCCCCGGGGCGGGGACCCGGCACGGCTGGTGACCGACTGCCCGCTCACCACCGGGTGACCGGTCACCGCCCGGCCGGGACCGGCCGCCCGTGCCCGTCCTGAGCCGCCCGGCGGCTCAGGCGCCGGAGGCCTCGTCCGAGGGCCCGGCCTCCACGTCCCCGCCGCTCGCGGCCACTCGGGGCGTCGTGGCCACGGCCGAGTAGAACACCGACTTCTGCTGCTTGCTGCGGTGTGCCTGTCCCTTGGCCACCAGCGCCTCCAGGGTGTTGCGCACCACCGTCGGGCTGACCTTGCGCTCGGGGTGCCGCTCGGCGAGCGCGTTGGTGACCTCCGCGGCGGAACGGGGCTCGTCGTGTCCGGCGAGCAGGGACCCGACCACCTCGCGCAACGTGGGCGTGCCCGGCGTCCTGCGGCGGCCCGTGCGCTCCTTGGTGCCCTGCGCCGCGGCCTTCGCCGCCCTGCCGGGCTTACCGTCCGCGCCCTGCCTGGCGCCCCTGGTGCTCCGTGTGCCCTTGGTGTCCCGCTCGCTCTTCTCGCCCTTCTCCCCTGCGCCGTCCCGCGGCTTGCGGGCCCGGGGCAGCCGGGCCCTCGACGGTCCACCGGCGGACGTGGTGTCACCCGTCGGGGTGTCAGGGGCAGCGTTCGGGGGGTCCCCGGCCAGTGCCTGCTGCATGCTGAGCAGGAGGGCGTGATCCCGCTCGAGTTCGCCCAGTTGGGTCTGCAGTGTGGCGATCTCCGAAGCGATACGTTCCTGCTCCCTGGCGTTGTTCTCCAGGTCGGTGGCCACCTGTGCGGCGTACTGGGTCTTGAGGTTGGTGTGGTCCGAAGCATTGTCCGGCATCGCGTCCCCGCTCTCTCGAATCGTGTGCAGGTGTGTGGTGCCGGATGCTACCCACATCGGGCGTGCGGCACCGCGTCGTCAGAACTCTCGTACTGCGCAGGACACGCAAGTGCGGCCGTTCTGCCAGGGAAGACACCACCAACGAGTGGACTATGTTGCACCTAAAGAGTGGTGCCTCACCCTTGACCTGAGGATGAGACAGCGGGCCGCGGGGAGTGCCGGAGGGGCCCCGGAGCGGGGTGCGGTGTGCCGGGAGGTCCGACTGCCGCGCCGCGGAGATGTCGGGGCGGGGGAGCCCAACTCATATGGCTCCTGCGGCGCGGCAGTCCCGTCGGCACCCGGCCCTGGAGCAGGCGCCGACAGGAAGAGTGTAGGGAGCAAAGATCCCTCGGGCAGCACGGCGATCGCGGTGGTGGCCGAGACCGTCCCCCGTCGGGGACCAGTGCGGCATCACGGTCCGTGAAAGGCTCCGGCGCACAAAGGCCCAGCCCGATGGCGGCCGTGGAGGCTCCGGTGACGGGCGGTCATGGGCCGATCACGCCGCGGCGGAGGCCACAGGTACAGGGCTCGGGGGGCTTTGGCGTGAATGCGGTGGGGCGGCCGTGTGGCGCCCGGGCGCGGGTGCGTTGCGGGTGCGGACGATGATGGGGGCATGGCATGGAAGACGGCGTTCACGGAGTTGGTGGGGATCGAGTGCCCGGTGGTGTCGGCACCGATGGGCGGCAGCGCGGGCGGCGCGCTGGCCGCGGCGGTGTCCCGGGGCGGAGGCCTCGGCATGGTGGGCGCCGGCCGGGGCGAGCGCGGCTGGCTGGAGCGTGAGTTGTCGCTGGTCACCCGTGAGACCACCCGTCCCTGGGGAGTGGGCTTCCTCAGCTGGGCCGCGGACGCGGACACCGTGGCACGGGCCCTGGAGTACCGGCCCGCGGCGGTCATGCTCTCCTTCGGCGACCCCCGACCGCTCGCGGCGCCCGTGCACGACGCGGGAGTGCCGCTGCTCGTGCAGGTCACCAGCCGCACCGAGGCGGCGCAGGCGCTCGACGCGGGCGCCGACGTCCTGGTCGCGCAGGGCTCGGAGGCAGGCGGGCACGGCGGCGGCCGGGCCACGCTGCCGTTCGTGCCCGCGGTCGTCGACGCGGCCGGGGCCACACCCGTTCTCGCGGCGGGCGGCATAGCGGACGGACGGGGAGTGGCCGCGGCGCTGGCCCTGGGCGCGGCCGGGGTGCTGATGGGCACCCGCTTCCGGGCCAGCAGGGAGGCGCTGGTGCCGGCGGAGGTGCTCAAGGCGCTGGTGGACGCGGAGGGCGGTGACACCGCGCGCAGCAGGGTGCTGGACATCGCGCGCGGCGCCCCGTGGCCGGCCCGGTACACCGCACGCACCCTGCGCAACGAGTTCCTGGACCGCTGGCGGAACCGGGAGGACGAACTCAGCTCCGACACGGCCGCGCTGGAGGAGTACCGTGCGGCCGTCGCACGCGGCGACATGACGGCCCTGCCGGTCTGGGCCGGTGAGGCGGTCGACCTGATCAGCGGTATCGACTCGGCCACCGACATCGTCGCCGAGGTGTGCGCGGACGCGGTCCGGGCGCTCACCGCGGCCGGGCGTGCGGTGGTCCCCGGCGGACGCGGCTGACGGCCGGGAGCGGGGTGCCCCGTGCGGGACGCGGGCCGGCCGCGCCGGGGCAGTGCGAAGGGCCGGGGCTCGCCGGCCCACGGCCCTTCGCGGCAGGTGTCACGCGGTGGGTCCCGGACGCGGGGCCCGGAGCCCGGCCGGGCTCAGCAACTGAGGTTGCCGCCCGGGTCGACGCCCAGGATCTGCGCGAACTTGGTGTAGTTGTCGATGCGGTCTTGGACCTGGCCGGGGTTTGCGCCGTTGCACTCCAGGCTGCCGTTGATGCTGCGGATGGTCTCACCGAAACCGGCGCCGTTCACCATGGCGTTGTGCGGGGTCATGGTGCCGGGGCCGGTCTGGGTGTTCCAGTACCAGAGCCCGGTCTTCCAGGACACCGCCGCGTCGTTCTGCACCAGGTCCGGGTTGTTCAGCAGGTCGATGCCGAGCGCGTCGCCCGCGGCCTTGTAGTTGAAGTTCCAGCTGAGCTGGATCGGGCCGCGGCCGTAGTACTTGTCGTTGCCCGCGGGGCAGCCGTAGGGCTGCGATGGGTCGCAGTAGTGCGGATAGTTGGCCGTGTTCTGCTCGACCACGTAGACCAGGCCACCGGTCTCATGGGCGACATTGGCCAGGAACGCCGCGGCCTCCTGCTTCTGCACGGTGTCGCTGCCCGAGTGCGTGAACTCCGGGTAGGCGCTGAGCGCGTCGGTCAGGCCCTGGTAGGTGTAGAACTGGTTCCGGTTCGGGAACATGCTGTTGAACTGCGCTTCGCTGACCACGAAGTCGGCCTTGACCGAGGTGTTGTGCGCGGACGCCGTGGGTGCCAGCGTCAGCACCGAGAGGGTCACCGCGGACGCCGCCGCGGTCAGCAGTCCGATCATGCGCGTTCGCACGATGGTCACTCCTGCCTGCCGCCCGGTAGGGGCGGCACTGTGCGTGTGGGGGGTTGGGTGGTGCGCTTGTCACACCGGCACGGGTGCCGGCGGGTCCGGACACCGCGCCGGGACCACCTTCCGGCCTGGGCCCGGTGGTCTCCGACACGGTGCCCGGTGGTTGGGGGGAGGGAGGGAACGCCTCAGCCGATGTTCACATCGACGCAGGAGTAGAACGCGTTGGCGGTGTCCGCGATGTTCCACACCGCGAGCACCTTCTGCTGCCCGCGCAGGCTGCCGAAGTTCACCTGGTGGGTGGTGGTGTCACCGGGCTGCTGGTTGTTCCCGCTGAACTCGGCGATCTTCTTGCCGCCCACGAAGTACTGCCAGTTGCTGGTGGCGTGCCGTGCGGTGTACCTCCAGCTGAAGGTGGCCGTGGAGCCGACCTTGGTGACGACCCAGCCCTTGCTGTTGTCGTCGAGGTCGGAGAACCGCGAGATGCCCGCGCTGCAGCTCGTCAGCCCCTTGGGGCCCTCCACGCTCTGCGGCTCGTACTTGATGTCGCCACAGCTCACCACGCCGGCGGCGCACTGCGCCTGACGGCTCGGCGGCTGGGATATGTAACCGTGCGCACTCGCGGAACCCGCGGGCAGGCTCACCGCGATGACCGGGGCGAGTGCAGCGCCGACGAGTGCAGCCAGCTTTCTCTTTGCGTGCATGCGTACTCCTTCACATCAGGTCTTCCCGCGCGGGTGGGAGAGGGGAACCAGGGCACCCGGCGGGTCGGCCTCTCGAGTTGTGGGGCCAAGAGGCGCGAAGGGACGGCGGCACAAACCCATGACCGCCACCGCGACCACACGGGCGGGGCGGCGCAGGTCCTGCTGCTTGGACTAGACCATACAGGTGGACGCGTACGCGTCAATAGACCGCGGGGAAACGGGGGACGGCCCCTCGGGTGCGTCGCCGACGCGCCGGCGCGGTGCCGCTGAGCAGGGAGAAGTCGCTGCGGTGCGAGAAGCGGATGGGGCGCGGAAGCAAGGCCGGAGCCAGGCCTGACGTGGCGTCGGGCGGGCGTCTCCCCGGCCCTCCGTTCGTTCTCGGCCGCCGGATTCGACCGGAATCAGCCCCCGGCCCCACCGGCGCCGTTCACCGGGTCCTGCCGTGCCGGTCGCGGTTCGCCGGGCCTCGGGCACGTGCCGTAGCCGGCCCTCAGACTCCGACCGTGCCGTCGATGCCCTCGCGGAGGAGGTCGGCGTGGCCGTTGTGCCGTGCGTACTCGTGGATGAGGTGCAGCATCACCATGCGCAGGGAGACGTCCTCACCCCAGCGCTCGCAGGGCACGACCAGGTCGAGGGAGTCCGCGGCGGCCTCGATCGCGCGTGCCTTCTCGACCTCCGCCCGCCAGGCGGCGAAGGCCTCGGCGCCGGAGGCGTCCCGTGCGTCGTACGCGGCCTGGAAGTCACCGTCGTCCGACCAGACCAGGGCGATGTCCTCGCCGCCCACCACCCGGCGGAACCAGGCGCGCTCCACCTCCGCCATGTGCCGTACCAGACCGAGCAGGGTGAGCGTCGACGGCGGCATCGACCGCCGGCGCAGCTCCTCGTCGCCGAGGCCCTCGCACTTCATGGCCAGGGTGGCGCGGTGGAAGTCGAGGAACGCGCGGAGCATCTCGCGCTCTCCCGCGATCGACGGGGGACCGATTCGTTCCATGGCCGCCTGCCCCGCCCTTTCGCCGATGTCGGTGTGTCCCCCGGACCCTAACCTGTGCGGGGCGGTGTCTCCGAGGGAATTTCGGCGCCGTCCGAGCCGGCGCCGCCCGGCCCGGCGGCTCCACGGGCGGGGACAACAGCCGTCGGAACCGGTCACGGCCGCCGGGGCCCGGTCGCGGCCGCGATCGTCGTGCCGCCGGCCTGCGGGCTGGTCAGCGGGGGAGCACGTCCACGTTGGCCCGGTCCGCGCCCAGGCGGAACAGCAGGGCCGCGTCGCGGTCCGTGCACCGGACGCTGACCGTCTGCCCTCCGGGACGGCGGCCCAGCACGCCGACCAGGTCGGCGGCGCACTCGCTGCCGAGGAACGTCAGGCCGGTCAGGTCGACGGTCAGCCGTGCGGTTCCGGCGCTGCCGGACACCGCGGTGGTGAGGGCCTGCCGGAAACGGCCGCGGGTGGCCACGTCCGCCTCGCCGATCAGGCGGAGGGTGCCGGTGCTATGCAGGGCACGCAGCTGGCCGAGGCCCGGCAGGAGGTTGCGGGGGTGGGCCGCGCAGAGGGTGTCGAGGGCCTCGGTGGGGAAGTCCGCGCGGTGGTAGGCGCAGATCTCGCTGTAGAAGCCGTCGGTGAAGAGGTGCCCGGCGCGCCGCTCCCGGTCCATCACCACCTCGATGCGGGCGCCGAGGTCGGCGACCCACCCCATGTCGATGTAGCAGCGCAGACCGGCGTACCCTTCGCGGCGTGCCCTCTCGGTCTGCTCCCGGAGGGACTGCCACTGGCGCTCGGGGGTGAACCGTCCGCCGGGCCCGAGCAGTTTCCGCATGGTGGTCAGGCAGAGCTGGCCGGAGGTGCGGCCGGTGGCGAGCAGCAGACCGGGCGCCTGCTGCAGGCGCCCCCACACCCTCGGCTCCGTCAGCCCCGGTGGTGGCAGGACCAGCACCTTCTCGCCGCGGGCCAGCCCCGACCAGATGAAGGCCGACAGCACGTCCCAGCCGTCCGTCTCCGCGCCGGGGGCCCGTGCGCCCTGCGGCGCGCCGCTGCCTCTCGGTGCGCCGTAGCAGAGGAAGGCGTGGTCCCCGGGGCGCATCTGCTGCACCGCAAGCGTGCCGGTATGCCGCTGTCCAACGACCACGCTCCACCGCTCTCTTCGTGCCGCCTCGCCGTACCGCCCCCGGTTGTGAGGGTATTCCCTGAGTCGCTCCGGTCTTGGGGCTTTGACCGGGAGAGGTCGAGACCAGACACGAACCGGTTGGTGTGTGATGCCCGGGCAGGCCATTTCGATCAACTCCGGGCGCAGGGCGGATCGCTCAGCGGGACAGGGGCGCGGTGCGGCAAGAGCGGTGGTCGCAGGGCGCGCACGCACGGAGCACGGGGCGTGATCACAGGGCGTGCGGGGGGACTTCGCGAGGGAGCGCACCGGCACACGCCGGCCGGTCCGCACGTCGGCGAACCGGCCGGGCCGACCGCTCGTCCCCGTCTGAGGTGGACGGCGGTTCGCTGTGTCGGGCAACGCCCTGCGCCGGCACGCCCGTCGGGCCGGGCGCCGCGCGGGACTGTGCGCCCCCTTCCGTCGAGTCGCCGGCCTAACCGTGGGAGTGGCGGCTGCTCTTAGCCTTCGCTGCAGCAGCCGCGCACAAAAGCCCCAATGCTACGGTCAGGCCACCCAAAGTGGCGTTGTTCGCGATGACGCCCGCGTCCGGGTGGGTACCCACGATCCAGGGCGAGATGATCAGCCACACGCCGATGGCGCTCATGGCCCAGCTCAGCCCGTACATCCGGGCCGGGTTCACGGTGAACCCCAGGGCCAGCAGGCCGAGCGCGATGCCGATGATCACGTTGTGCACCACCAGGAAGGACTGGTTCGTGGTGAAGTGCACCACCCAGGGCGAGACGGCCAGGTAGAGGCCGATGAGGAACACCGGCGCATCCATCAGCACAACGTCTCGCCCACCGAGTACCCGGGCGTATCGTGCCCTCATTTCATCCACATCGGGATGACTGCTGATGTCACCCCTGTGGTGGTAAACCTCGGCCATGAGGACTCGACTCCTTCACTGTACGAAGTCCGGCCGTGCTTACTGGTACGGCTCAAGGCCGTTTATCCCATAGTGCCCTTAATTGCGGCTTATGTGTAGTGTGCCCGGGATCTTTTGTCATCGGATGCCCGGCTGCCCGCGTCGGCGGGCGAGGGGCTGCCCGCGTCAGCGGGCGAGGCGGGCCAGCAGCGAGGAGGCGGCGGCGATGCCCAGGAGTGCGGCGAACAGCAGCACCGCATAGTCGAGCCCCAGATGCGAGGGAGTGCCCAGGAGCAGGCCCCGCAACGCGTCGACCTGGTAGCTCAATGGGTTGATCTTGCTGATGGTCTGCAGCCAGTCCGGCATCACGGACACCGGGTACAGGGCGTTGGAGCCGAAGAACAACGGCATCGTGATGGCCTGTCCGATGCCCATCAACCGGTCGCGGGTGAGCACGATCCCCGCGATGGACATCGACAGGCACGAGAAGAACGCGGAGCCCAGGATCACCGCGGCCGCCACACCGAGCAGTCTCAGCGGGTTCCAGGTCAGCGCCACGCCCAGCAGGGCCGCGATCACGACCACGACGACCGCCTGGATGAGCGCCTTCAGCCCGGCCGCGAACGCCTTGCCGGTGATCAGCGCGGACCGCGGCGTGGGCGTCACCAGCAGCTTGGTGAGGATCCCGGCGTCCCGCTCCCAGATGATCATGATGCCGTAGAAGATCGCGATGAACATCGCGGACTGGGCGATGATGCCGGGTGCGAGGTAGTCGAGGTAGGGCACGTTGCCGGTGGGTATCGCCCGGATGCGGGTGAAGGTCTCGCCGAAGATCAGCAGCCAGAGGGCGGGCTGTATCGCACGGGTGTACAGCTCGGTGCGGTCGTGCCGCAGCTTCTGCAGCTCGACCGCGCACATCGCGGCGACCCGGGCGGGCAGTACCCGCCATCCGGCGCGGGCCGCGGGCGGGGCCACCAGCAGGTCCAGCGGCCGGGGCGCGCCGGGGCGCGGTTCAGCCGACGCGCGAGGCGGTGCGGCGGGTGCTTCGGACATCGCGGAAGTCTCCTGACTCGTCGAGGCCGCTGCCGGCGACGTCCCGGAAGACGTCCTCCAGCGTCGGGTTCGCGGAGGTCTCGCCGTCCGCCCGGCGGCGGCTGCGCAGGTCGGACCTGAGTTCGCCGGGGGTGCCGAGCGCGCGGATCCGGCCGCGGTGCATCAGCGCGACCCGGTCGCAGTACTGGTCGGCCTCGTCCATGTAGTGCGTGGTCACCAGCACGGTCATGCCGGTGGCGGACCGTACGGCGTTGATGTGCTCCCACACGCTGGTGCGTGCGATCGGGTCGAGGCCGATGGTGGGCTCGTCGAGTATCAGCAGGCGCGGCGCGCTGACCAGCGCCTGGGCCAGTTCCAGACGGCGGATCATACCGCCCGAGTAGGTCTTGGCCAGCCGGTCGGCCGCATCGGAGAGGTCGACCGCGGCCAGCGCCTGGCTGACCCGGTCCGCGCGCTCCCGGCGGGACACGTCGAAGACGCGGGCGAAGAGCGCCACGTTCTCCCGTCCGGTGAGGCCGGCGTCGGCCGAGAGCTGCTGCGGCACGTATCCGAGCAGCCGGCGCACCGCCATCCGTTCCCGGGACGCGTCGTGCCCGAAGACCCGTACGGTGCCCGACGGGACCGGCAGCAAGGTGGTGAGGCAGCGGATCGCGGTGGTCTTGCCGGCGCCGTTCGGCCCGAGCAGGCCGAAGACCTCGCCCGCGGCCACGGAGAGATCCAGGCCGTCGACGGCCTTCGTGGTGCCGAAGGAGTACTCGAGACCGGTGCACGTGACGGCGTCGGGGCCGCCCTGGTCGGCGGGGGCCTCACGGCGGGCGGTCGGCGCGCCCCGGCGGGCGCCGGCGGCACCCGCCGGGGCGTCGGGGTCGGCCTTGGTGTCGGGGTCCGCCGGTGCGTCGGGTGTGCCGGTGCCCGACGCCGTGTCCGGTGCGTGGGGCGTGGACCGCGTGTCGCCCGGCGCGGACCCGGCGGGCCGCTTCCCGGAGGCGGCGCCCGTGGTGCCGGGTGGCTCCTCGGCGGCCCCGGTGGCCCGTCCGGCGTCCGTGGCCCCGGCGGGCCGTCCGGTGTCCGTGCCGCCGGGCGTGCCGGAAGGCCTGCCGGTGGCCTCCGGGGAGCGGCCCGCCGGCGTGTCGGCCGAGTTCGACATGGGCTTCTCCGGTGTGTCGGTCATGGGCCCTCCACTTCCTCGTGCAGATTCCGGGCGAGTCTGCGCAGGGCGGGGACGGCGGCGGCGAGCGCCGCACGGTCGGCCTCGCTCAGCCGCGCCACCTGCCCGCGCACCAGTGCGCTGCGCCGTGCCTGCCAGTCCCGCAGCCGTGACTCGGCCGCGGGCGTGGGCCGCAGCAGCGCCGAGCGGCGGTCCCCGGGATCGGTCTCCCGGATCAGAAAGCCCGCCTTGCTGAGCTGGTTGACGAGCGTGGAGACCGAATTGCCCGCGAGATACAGCTCCTTGGCCGCCGCCGACACCCGGATGCCGGGCCGGGCGACGACCAGCCGGAGCAACTCCACCTGTGCGCCGCGCAGCCGGGGCTCGGCCATGGTGCTGCGCACCCGCCGCCGGATCAGCCGCTGAATTCCGGCCAGCGCGTCCGCCAGCGCGTCCGCAAGGTCTTCTGGGGCCATGGGGGAAAGGTTAGCTCTGACAAAGAGGTATTCGCCACCGGTGATCCGCACCCGTGCGTTCCATCGCCGACCCGGAGGGCGACACGGGGTCCTTCGGAACGTGGCTGGTTGCTCGCACCCACGCGGCGGAGCCCCCACGGACTCAAGGGCTCCGAAGGTGCCCCAGGACGCAGCCGCGCGCCGCTGTCGGCGCGCGGCCACGCCTGGAAGGGGCAGCGGGGAACCCCGCGCCAAGCCACGGGGAGACCCGCGGAACGCGACCGGCCCGGGGGAGCACCGACCGACCGCCGTCCCGACCGACCATCGGCCAGACCGACCGCCGCCCCGACCGGACCGGCCGGCCCGGGTCTCACTCCGCCGCGATCACGACCTTCCCGATCATCCCCGACCCCTCCACCGCCCGATGCGCCTCGCGCAACGTCTCCGGCGTGATCGGAGCGAGCTTCTTCGTGAGCGTCGACTTCAGAACGCCCGCATCGAACAACCGGGCCGCCTCGTCGAGGATCTCGCGCTGCGCCGTGCTCTCCGGGTCGAACAGCGGACGTGTGAACATCAGCTCCCAGTGCCACGTCTGGCTCTTGGACTTCAGCGGCAGGGTGTCCAGGCTGGCCGGCTCGTCGATCGCGACCACCTGCCCGTGCACGCTCATGACATCCGCGTACGTCTGCACGTTGCCCTGCGAGAACGGCGACAGGATGAACTGCACTCCGTCCGGTGCCACCCTGCGCAGGTCCTCGCGGAGGTTGTGGTGGTTCACCACATGGTGGGCGCCCAGCGACTCGGTCCAGGCGATGGACTCCTCGCGGGAGGCGGTGGCGATCACGGTGACGTCCGTGAGCTGCCGGGCGAGCTGGATCGCCATGGAGCCGACCCCGCCGGCCCCGGCCATCACGACCAGCGTCCCGGTGCTGTCCCTGCGCAGGGCCATCCGCTCGAACAGCGACTCCCAAGCGGTGAGCGTGGTCAGCGGCACCGCGGCGGCCGCCGGGAAGTCCAGCGACGCGGGCTTGTGCCCGGTGATGCGCTCGTCGACGAGGTGGTAGTCGGCGTTGGCGCCGGGGCGGCCGATGGAGCCCGCGTAGTACACCTCGTCACCCACCGAGAACGCGCTGACCTGCGAACCGGTCGCAACCACCACCCCCGACGCGTCGAAGCCCAGCACCTTGGGCGCCTCGGTGGGGCCGAAGGCGGCGCGGACCTTCACGTCGACCGGGTTCACGGAGACCGCGCGGACCTCCACCAGCAGGTCGTGGGGGCCGGGCGCGGGCAGGGCGATGTCCACCGGGACGAACGAGGTGTCCGCGTCGACGGGCCCCGCGGAGAGCGCGGCGACGGCATGTGCGGTGGTGGGCAGATCGGGTGTGGAGCTGTGTGTGGTCATGGCGGCACGCTACGGCAGCGCACCCCGCCTCCCGCGACACCACCCCTGTTCCGGTGCTCCCGCGGCGACGGTAGGGTCGTTCCCTGCAATGGCACCTGATTGGTACCGTGAGAGCATGCCATCCCTGAATGTGTCGTTCACCGACGAGGAGCTGGAGGGGGTCCGGGCGGCGGCAGCCGCCGAGGGGAAGAGCCTGAAGCAGTATCTGCACGATCTCGGCGTGCGGGAGCACCAGCGGAAGCAGTTCGTGGCGGGCGCGCTCGCCTGGGGCGAGAAGCTGAGCGCCGAGTTCGACGAGGCGTTCCCCGACGAGTTGCCGCCCTCCCGGCGCCGTGGCCGGGGAGCCGCGGTCGCCTGATGCCCCTCTACATCGACGTGTCATGGCTCCTGGACGTCCAGGAGCGTGCCATGCCCGAGGACGTGTCCGTCGCCGACTACTCGGCGCTGGTGGCGGCGGTAGCCCGTCACAAGACCAAGATGCCGACGCTCGCCGCCTCCGATCCGGATGCGGCCTGGCGGGCGGCGGCGCTCCTGCACGCCATCGTCCGCCTGGAGCCGCTGCCGCACCTCAATTCCCTCTACGCCGCCCTGGTCGCCGCCCAGTACATGGGCCAGTCCGGCGAGGGCATCGACCCGCCGTACGGCGCGTTGTCCGGCCTGGTCCGCCAGGTGCGCGACGGCGACGCGGACGTCTACTCGGCCGCCGAGCAGCTCCGCAAGTGGCGCATATAGCGGCGCCCGTGCGCCGCCCTCCGGAACCGGCGGTGTCCACCCCGCGCACCACGGCCGGGCCGCCGGCCGACGGTGGGGTGCGCGCGGTCCTCCGCGCCCCGGGGTGCACACCCGCGCCGCCTCACAGCAGGGGGAAGAGCCGGGTGACCGCGGCCACGGCCACCGCGTCCGCGGGACGCGCGGCCGGGTCCCCGTCCCGCTCCCGGTAGGGCTCCAGCAGCTCCCGCGCCCCGGCGGCGACGTCCGCGAGTTCCGCGGGGGAGAGGTGCACCACCGCCGAGAACGAGTGGTCGTCCTGCCACTCGACCGGCAGCCGCTCCCTCCGGTCGAGCCAGCGCTGGTGGCTCTCGTCCTCCACGTCCCGGGTCAGCGCGGTGAACTCCCGCGCCGCTCGCTGCGGCCGGTCCGGCGCGTCCCACCGCAGCCGCCAGGGCCGGGCCCTGCCGCCCCGGTGCGGCGCCTCCTCCACCAGGCCGTGCCGGGCGAGCTGACGCAGATGGAACGAGCACAGCCCCGAGCTGTGGCCGAGACGCGCGGCCGCCTCGGTGGCCGTCAGGGTGCCCGTCTCGGCGAGCAGGTCCAGCAGCGCGATGCGCACCGGATGATCGGGCAGCGGCTGCGGTGCCCGACCGGTGGTGCGCAGGGTGCCGTCCGGCGCCGGGTGCGGCGGAGTGTCCTGGTGGTTCTCCTTGGTCATCTCACGGAGTGTGCTACTTTGCAAAGCACTTTGCAAGGGATGGGGGCATCATGGCCGTCGGTTTCGGGGGCGGACGAGTGCGGTGGGACCGCCGGGTGCGGGTCCAGGGCGAGCCGGTGGACTCGTATCCCCGCACGGTGCCCGAGGCCGTCCGGGGCGTCATGCGCAGGGTCACCGTGGTGGGGGAGGAAGTCCTGCACCGCAGGTGCCGGGAGGTCGAGGACTTCGGCTCGCCCGAGCTGACGCGGCTGATCGACGACATGTTCGCCACCCTGGACATCTGCGAGGGCGCGGGCCTCGCCGCCAACCAGGTCGGGGTGGGTCTCAGCCTCTTCGTCTGGGACTGCACCGACGAGTGGGGCGTCCGGCACGTCGGCCATATAGCCAACCCCGTGCTGGACGAGCTGCCGGCCGCCCGTAGGGGCCTCGCCGAGGAGGCCGAGGGGTGCCTGTCGGTACCGGGTCCGTACCGCGTGGTGCCCCGGCCGGAACACGCCGTCGTCCGCGGCTCCGACAAGGACGGCAGGCCGCTCGTGATCGAGGGCCGCGGTTACTTCGCCCGCTGCCTCCAGCACGAGACCGACCACCTGCACGGGCGTCTCTACCTGGACCGGCTCACCCGGCGGGAGCGTGCGTCGGCGCTGCGGGAGATGGCCACGGCGCAGGGCGAGGTGTTCGCCCGGCGCGCGGCACGGGCGGGTGCGCTGGGGAAGTGACCTGCTGGCCCGTCGGCCGGCGGGACCGGGGCCCGGCCCCGGCCCGTCCGGGACCGGGGCCGGGCCGTCGTCACAGCCCGGGTGCGCCCCAGAGCGGGAACCAGCGAGTGAGGTCGGGCTCGATGCGCAGGTCGTTCGCGAGGGTTGCGCGGATCTGCAACTCCAGGGTGTTGTCGCGGCGCTCGCCGGTCAGCGGTGCGAACGGGTAGAACGAGCCGCGCTTGTACAGGTACACCAGCGCCAGCCGGCGCCCCTCGGGGTCCCGGAAGCCCGCCAGGGAGCAGAGCAGCTGCGGTCCGAAGCCGGACTCGTACAGGGCGGAGTTGACCGCGTGCAGATCGCTGACCAGGGCGGGCAGGTCGTCGGGCGACCGGCGGGAGATCAGCCAGGAGTAGCCGTAGCCATCCCGCTCGAACGCGATGGGCGGGCCGCTGCGGTCGCTGTCCGCGTCGAGCAGCTCCCGCACGCCGTCGTGCACCTGGGCGAACTCGGCGCCCTCCACGCTGGAGAAGCAGACCGAGCCCACCCCCGTGGGGGTGAAGGCGGCGGCGGCCTCCAGGGTCACCGCCGCCGAGGGCAGGCCGAAGAGCTGGTCCAGGTCGGGCGCGGCCGGACGGCTGCGCCCGAGCAGGGTGTCCAGGAAACCCATGCGGTCAGCTCCGGGTGTCCGTGGTCTGGCCGAGCTGGGCCGAGATGGCGGCCAGCTGGTCGAGCCGGCGCTCCAGGCTCGGGTGAGTCGAGAAGAGCTGCTTGAAGCCGGGCATCGTGCCGACGGCCGGGGTGAAGTAGAAGGCGTTGAACGCCTTCGCGGTCCGCAGGTCGCGGGTGGGGATCCGGGCGATGTCGCCGGTGAGCTTGGTCAGCGCCGAGGCGAGGGCCGAGGGGCGGCCGGTGAGCATCGCACCGGCCCGGTCCGCGGCCAGCTCGCGGTACCGCGACAGGGCGCGGATCAGCACGAAGCTGATCGCGTACACCGCGATCGACACGCCGACCACCATCGCCAGCAGCGCCATGGTGTTCTGGTCGCGCCGGCCGCGGCCGAACAGCTCCGAGTAGAACGCGAAGCGCACCACGAGCCCGGCGATCACGCCCAGGAACGAGGCCACCGTGATCACGGCGACGTCGCGGTGCGCCACATGCGACAGCTCGTGGGCGAGCACGCCCTCGAGCTCCTCCGGCTCCAGACGTCGCTCCAGGCCGGAGGTGACGCACACCACCGCGTGATTGGGGTTGCGGCCCGTCGCGAACGCGTTGGGCATGTCCGTGGTGGCCACGGCCACCCGGGGCTTGGGCATGTCGGCCGCCGCACACAGGCGGTCGATGACACCGTGCAGGTGCGGCGCCTCCTCACGGGAGACGATCCGGCCGTGCATGGCGTACAGGGCGATCTTGTCCGAGAACCAGTACTGCGCGAAGAGCAGCGCGGCCGCGATGACGACCACGAGGACCACGGATTGGAGCAGCACGATGAGTGCGGCGACGAAGCCCACGTAGAGCAGGCCGAGCAGGAAGAGCGTCAGCAGCATGCGGGCGGTCAGCCGCCTGTCGGGCTGGAAACGGCTGTGCATCCCTATCACTCCAGAGTGAAAGAGCAGGTCTAGGCCCGACTGCATCGCATGCCACGCGCGGCAGCCCGGTCGCGTTCTCTCCATAGTCCGCCATAGCGGGTCAATACCAGGTTAAGTCCTGCGCAGCGGTAGGAAACGGCCCGCGGCCCCGCGAAAAACCCGTGGCCGGCGGCTGCCTCGGGGCAGCGGCCGGCCACGGTGGGTGACGGAAGCGGCGTGGGTGACGGAGTGCGGGGGTGGACGGGTGCGGAGTGCGGGGTGGACAGGTTGGGGGACGGTTTATCGGACGGGTGCCGCCCCGGTTCCCAGCCAGGTCAGGCCGTCGAGGAGGAAGGTGTTCTGGGTCTCGCTGTCGAACGTCGACGACAGGGGTGTGTTGGTGGCGTAGTCCATGGCGTCGTGGCCGAAGTTCGCGTACAGCATCCGGTACTCGGTGTTCGTCCACAGGATCGGGTAGTAGCCGTCGTACCAGGACTGGTTCGGGTCGGTGCCCAGTGGGAAGCTCACGGGGTCGACGGAGGCCAGGATGTCGATGTCCGGGTTGCTGCGCAGGTCGTTGCTCCAGCTGTACCACTCGCTCACCGACGAGGTGAACGTGGCGGGCAGGCCGGCCGTCGCGGGATGGTCGCGGTCCTCGGTGCGCAGGGTGGCGGTGGTGGGACCCCAGGTGTTGGAGACGAAGTCGCCGCTGCCGAGGAACTGCTCGTAGTACCAGGGCCAGCTCTGCGCGTCGGTGGTGAAGGCGGACACGTGGAAGCCCATCCAGGCGCCGCCGCCCTTCATGTAGGCCTCGAAGCCGGAGCGCTCGGCCTCGGTCTTCGGGGCGTCGTCGAGGAAGAGCAGCACCTGGTACTGCCCGAGGGCGGCGCTGTCCGCGAGCAGGCCCCAGTCGTCGGTGGCGGTGTAGGTGAAGCCGTGGTCCGCGCCCGCCTGCGGGAACCACTCGTTGGCCTCCTTGACGAAGGCGATGTGGGCGGCGTCGTAGGTGCCGTTGTAGAAGGCCAGCACCTTGAACGGGGCGGCGCCCGCCCGGCCCTGTGCGGAGGCCGGCACGACGGCGAGGCCGAACAGCACCGCGAGGAGCACGAGGAGCCGGAGGCCGAGCCGGCGCACGCCGGAGTTGCTCTTGATCATGGGGTTCCTTCCCCGTGACAAGCCGGTGAGCAGCCCGTCCGTGGATGTGGGGGATGGGGCGCGCCGGGGGAGCGGCCCTCCACGATTCAAGAAGTGAGCAATGTTCATGTCAAGGTGTTGGTACGGACCAGTATCGGGCCGGGGCCCTGCCGAGCCGGGTGCGTGCTCAGTCCGCCCCGGTCGGGCATGTGGTGATCAGCATCGGCATGGCGCGGTGCATGCGCATGGCGTCGACCGATTCCGCCAGCAATTCGTACTCCGTCGTGTCGTCCCGGGTGGCGAACCGCATGAGGCGTCCGGCGGCGAGTTCCTCGGCGACGTTCTCCTGGTGCGCCGGATCGAAGCACCAGGCGCGCAGCGCGCTCGGAACATCCGGTACGGTGTCCGCCACCGGAGTGAGGGCCGTTGCCGGAAAGAAGGGGTCGTCCGGGTTCGGATCGAGCCGGTCGGCTATCCAGGCCGCGCGGTCCCGCAGCCACCACAGGGCAAGAGGCAGGGTCGGGGCCCGGTAGGTGCCGAGGGGCACGCCCACGCGCCTGCCGCCGCAGACCCCGTAGGCGGTGACCTGGCACAGGATCTCGTCGTGCACAGCAACCCCCGTCACGTCGCCCGCCGCATGATGAGCGGAGCGTTACGCCCGCACAACATGGTGTGATCAGACGACGAATATCGATTCCCGGGGCCTTTGTCACCACAGACTTCCGGCCAACCGCCCCCTGTGGAGGGAGTGGGGGATGCCGGATGGCCGGAAGGTGCCTCTTGTCACCGTCCGGGGCGCGGTGGGTGCCGAGCGTGCCGCGGCATGGAGAGATTGATCGTTTCCCCGGCAGGTGAGCGCGTCGTCCGAAAACAGCCCCGTGGGGTGGCGGGATCTCTCGTCCGGCCGGTGGCCGGAGCGACCGCACCCGCCCGTTCGTACCGGTGCCACTCCACGGGCCGCGCCGGGCTTCTCGCGCAGTTCCCCGCGCCCCCTTGAGGGGCACCGGCGGTGCCGTGGCACAGGGGTACGGGGAACTTGCGCGAGCAACGGCCGCCCGCCGGATCACGGACCGACGACCGCCCGTTCGGCCGTCCCGCGCGGCTGCGGCGGCTCCGCACGCAGCCTCGGCGCCAGTGCCAGCGTCACCGCCGTCGAGGCCACCGCCATCACCGCCATCGCCGTGCCGGGCGAGGACCACTGCGCGACGGCGCCCGCAAGGGCCGCCCCCACGCCCTGCAGGGCGAGCAAGCCGGACGAGTGCAGCCCGAGGGCCTGCCCGCTCATATCCTCCGGCGTCAGCGCCAGCAGGCGGTCCTGGAGCAGCAGGCTCGCCGCGAAGCCCGTCGACGCCACGGTCACCGCGGCGACCGCGGCCGGCAGCGGCAGCGGCAGCGCGAAGAGCAGATACGGCGCCGCGAGCAGCAGCCGCAGCGGCGCCCCCAGCCGGTGCCGCAGCCGCGGCGGCACGAAGCGCCCAGCGACCGTGTCCCCGGCGAGCATGCCGAACGCGGCCATGGCGAAGAGCAGGCCCGCATGATGTGGTGCGTACGGCACGAACAGCGATTCACAGCCGACGATCAGCCCATTGGGCACCCAGAGCGTGAGATACACGTATCTGCGCGGCACGGACGACCACAGCCGCCGGTTGGTCCGCCAGGTCTCGCCGATCGAGGGACGGCCCGCGGCGCGCGCGGGCCGCCCGCTCAGCCCGGTACCGGCCAGGAGCGCCGACGCGAGGTGGAGCAGTGCGGCGGCCAGCAGTGTCTCGCGCGGCGACAGCGCCACCGTCAGCACACCGCCCAGGGCGTAGCCGGAGATCTGCATGACACCCACGGACATGTTGAGCACCGAACGGCCCAGCAGGTACCCGTCACGCGGCAGCACCTCGTTGAGCAGCCCGTAGCGCACCCCGCCCCCGACCGACGCCACCAGACCGAGGCCCAGCACCAGGCAGAACAGCCCCCACACCGGCAGCCCCGGCACCGCCAGCGCCGCGGTGCCCGCCGCGAAGACCAGCGCGATGGCGGTCAGCGCGCCGCGCGGCGGCAGCCGGTCCGCCGCCGACAGCAGCGTCAGCGCCCCGGCCAGCTGCGCGAACGACGCGCCGAACATGCTCAGCGCGGCCAGCAGAGGCGACCCCGTCGCCCCGTAGACCAGGGTGGCGAGCGCCAGCCCGCTCACCGTCTGCGCGGCGACCTGCGCCGACACGGACGTGAAGAGCGCACGGAACTCCCGCACCCGGAAGAGATCCCCGTATGTGTGCATGGCCACAAGGCTCCGTGGGCGGCCCCGGAGGGCGTTAATGTTTCGCGGGGAGGCGAAAGCATTGGGGCTGTGGCACGTCAACGCGGACACGCTGGCGGGCAGCAGGTTCCTCGTCTCCGCCCTGGCCGAGACCACCGCCTGCCTGTTCACCCTGCACACCCGGCAGGCCACGCACCCCGGCGAGCGCGCCTGGCTCACCGCCCACCTCGGCGCCTACCGGGCCCGTCTCGACGCCGACCCGGTCACCGCCTGCCTCCTCCGTGCGGCCTACCGCGACCACTGGATCGCCGACTTCCTCACCCCCACCCCCACCGGGGCCCGGGAGCCCGCGTTCGACGCGGAGACAGACCAGATCAGGGCCATGTCGCCGGAGCGGGCACGACAGGACCTGCGGGACGCGCTCGGTGGCCCGCTGCCGGCCCCGCTGGACCGCTCCGACCTGCCCGAACGCGCCGCCGACCTGCTGACGTGGGTGTGGCAGCACACCGTGCGGCCCGACTGGGAGCGGCGCCGGCGGATCATCGAGGCCGACATCGTCGCCCGGTCCGGCCGGCTCGGGCAGGTCGGCTGGGCCGCCACACTGGACGCCATGCGCCCCGGCATGCGCTGGCTCGGCGGCAGCCGGCTCCAGGTCAACCCCCGTGACCACCCGCCCCGGGAGGTCTCAGGAGCCCCGCTCTTCTTCGTCCCGGTCACCCACCAGCAGCACGGCTGGGTCTCCTGGTCCACGCCTCCGGAGGCCGCCCGGTACGCCGTCGTCCACCCCTGCTCCGGCGTCCTCGCCGATGCGGACCGCACCGCCGTGCCCAAGGCGCTGGCGCGGCTGCTCGGGCCCGCGCGGGCGGCCGTCCTGGTCCTGCTTGACACCCCGAAGAGCACCACCCACCTGGTCACGCTGACCGGCCAGGGGCTGGGCTCGGTCGGCCGGCACCTCCGCGTCCTGCTCGACGCCGGCCTCGCCGGCCGGCGGCGCAGCGGCCGCTCGGTGCTCTACTACCGCACCGCGGCCGGCGAGGTCCTCGTCAGGGCTCCCGGGAGCGGCTGACCGCACTGCCGGAGCGGCTGACCTCGCGAGGCTCACCGCGCCGCCGGGGGTGGCCGACCGCGCCGTCGTCGGGGGCGGCTGACCGGGCCGCCGCGGGGCGGCCGCCGGCAAGCCGCAGGTGTGGTCCGCCGCGGGCTGGATACGCGCAGCGGGGAGGAACAGTCGGAGGAAGGGGGCCAACCATGTCGGCCGACGACCCGAGCGGCGACGACCTCTACGACCCGAACGGTGACGACGTCTACCAGCCGGACGAGCCCGACGAGCCCCTCTACGAGGGCATCCGCGAGCCCGAGGACACCCTGATCGACCGGGGCGCCGACCCCTACGACGAGGGCGCGTCACCACCCGAGCGGCCCCTGGCCGTCGAGCACCAGGGCACGACGGCCAGGGAGCAGAACCAGGGCGAGACCCTGGACCAGCGCCTCGCCGAGGAGGAACCGGACCCCGCCCTCGACGACGAGGCGCTCCTCGACGACGGCATCGGCGACAAGCCCGGCGGCAACGGCGAGCCCCGCGACGACGAGGTCGGCGACGACCGCGCGGGACGCCTGGTCGCCCCCGACGAGGGCGCCCACGAGGACGAGGAGAAGGACCTGCTCGCGGAGGACGTCGGCATCAGCGGCGCCGCGGCATCGGCGGAGGAGGCCGCCGTCCACGTCGTCCCGGAGAACTCCGACCGCACCGACACGCGCCGTGAGTCCCGCGAGCCGCCCCCGGCGAGGTGAGCACCGTGACGCTGCATCCCGGCACCCACGCCCCGACCACCCCCGAGGAGCCGCACGGCCCGTACGCGGGCTCCGCGGGCGAGACGCGGGAGACGACCCACTCCCGCATCACCCTCCGCGTGAACGGCACATCCCGCACCCTCGTCGTCGACAACCGCTCGGCGCTGCTGGACGTGCTCCGCGAGCAACTCGGCCTCACCGGCGCCAAGAAGGGCTGCGACCACGGGCAGTGCGGCTCCTGCACGGTCCTCGTCGAGGGCCGCCGCGCCAACGCCTGCCTGCTGCCCGCCGTCGCCCAGGACGGGTACGACATCACCACCGTCGAGGGACTCGCCGAGGCGGACGGCGGGGAACTCCACCCGCTGCAGCGCGCCTTCCTCGACCACGACGGCTTCCAGTGCGGGTACTGCACCCCGGGGCAGATCTGCTCCGCGGCCGGCATGATCTCCGAGGCCGCGGCGGGTCACCCCTCCGACGTCACCGAACCGGACCATCCGGCCCACGAGCCCGTCGCGCTCACCCCGGCGGAGATCCGGGCCCGGCTCAGCGGCAACATCTGCCGCTGCGGCGCCTACCCCCACATCGTCGCCGCCGTCGAGGACGTGATCGAATGAAGCCCTACTCCTATGTGCGGGCCGCCACCGTGGACGAGGCCACCGCCGCCTACGCCGGACACTACGGTGCGCACTACCTCGGCGGCGGCACCAACCTCGTCGACCTGATGAAGCTCGGCGTCACCGCCCCGGACACCCTGGTCGACATCAGCAGGCTCCCCCTGGACGGCATCGAGGAGAGCCCCGACGGGGCCCTGCGCATCGGCGCCACCGCACGCAACACCGACGTCGCGGTGCACCCGCTGGTCCGCACCCGGTGGCCGGTGCTCACCCAGGCGCTGCTCGCCGGCGCCTCGGGCCAGCTCCGCAACATCGCCACCATCGGCGGCAACCTGCTGCAGCGCACCCGCTGCCCCTACTTCCAGGACACCGGCAAGCCGTGCAACAAGCGCCGGCCGGGCAGCGGCTGCGCCGCCCGCGAGGGCAGCCACCGCGACCACGCCGTGCTGGGACACTCCCCGCACTGCATCGCCACTCACCCCTCCGACATGGCCGTCGCCCTCGCCGCCCTCGACGCCACGGTCGAACTGCACGGCACCGACGGCGAGCGGTCCGTACCCGTCACCGAGTTCCACCGGCTGCCGGGGGACCGGCCCGAGCAGGACACGGTGATCCGGCCGGGCGAACTGATCACCGCGGTCGTGCTGCCCGCGCACAGCGCCGGCCTGCCCGCCGCCTACCGCAAGGCCCGCGATCGCGCCTCGTACGCCTTCGCGCTCGCCTCGGTGGCCGCCCTCGTCGAGATGCGGGACGGCCGGGTGCGGCGCAGCGCTCTCGCGTTCGGCGGCCTCGCCCACCGGCCGTGGCGGGCCCGCCGCGCCGAGGAGGCCCTCCAGGATGCCGAGCCCACCAGGGCGGCCGTGGCGGAAGCCGTCGACGCCGAGCTGTCCCGGGCCGAACCCCTGCGGGACAACGCCTACAAGATCCCCCTCGCGCGCAATCTGGCCTGTGAGGTGCTGACCCGGCTCACCACCGGCCCGCGCTGACATGCACCCACCACCCGGCAGCCCGGCCGCCGGGACCAGGCGCGCGGCGCGCGGGCGGCACCCCCTGGCAACCGACCGACGCTGCTACGGAAGGAACTGGCGATGCGTCACACCACAGCGGCACCCGGCACCCGGGCGGCCTCCGGCCCGGCCACGCCGACCGGTTCCCCGGACGGTCCGGTCCTCGGCGACCCGGTCGAGCGCCGCGAGGGCCACGAGAAGGTCATGGGCGCCGCCCGGTACGCGGCGGAGTACCACCCCTACAACTGCGCCCACGCCTGGCCCGTGCCCGCCACCGTCGCGCGCGGCCGGGTGGTCCGGGTGGACGACCGCGCCGCCCTGGACATACCCGGCGTGCTCGCCGTCCTCACGCCCGCCACCGCGCCACGGCTGGGCGACGCGGGCGACCCCACCCTGAACGTGCTGCAGAACGACAGCGTGCCGCACCGCGGCTGGTACGTGGCGCTCGTCGTCGCCGAGACCCTGGAGACGGCCCGCACCGCCGCGGCCGCGGTGCACATCGAGTACGAGACCGCCCCGCACGACGTCACCCTGACCGCCGACCACCCGGACGCCTACGTCCCCGAGAACGTCAACGGCGGCTACCCCGGCATCCGCGAACACGGCGACCCCGACGCCGCCTTCGCGGCCTCCCCGGTCCGCGTCGACGCCGCCTACCGGGTGCCGCCCGAGCACAACCAGCCGATGGAGCCGCACGCCGCCACCGCGGAGTGGCAGGGCGACCGGCTCGCCGTCTACGACTCCGACCAGGGCGCAAGCGCGGTCGGCACGGCCCTCTCGGCGCTCTTCGGACTCCCCGAGGAGAAGATCACCGTCGTCGCCGAGCACGTCGGCGGCGGCTTCGGCTCCAAGGGCACACCCCGGCCCCACACCGTGCTCGCCGCCATGGCCGCCCGGCAGGTCGGCAGGCCCGTGTCGCTCGCGCTGCCGCGACGGCACCTCGCCGCTGTGGTCGGCCACCGGCCCCCCAGCCTGCACCGGATACGGCTCGGAGCGGAGCCCGACGGGCGGCTGACGTCGCTGAGCCACGAGGTCACCACCCAGACCTCGCGGGTGAAGGAGTTCGTGGAACAGGGCGCCACGCCGAGCCGGTCGATGTACGGCTCCCGGCACAGCCGCACCCTGCACCGCGTCGTCCCGCTCGACGTGCCGACGCCCTCCTGGATGCGCGCCCCGGGCACCTGCCCCGGCATGTACGCGCTGGAGTCGGCCATGGACGAACTGGCCGAGGCCGTCCAACTCGACCCCGTCGAGTTGCGCCTGCGCAACGACACCGACCGGGAGCCGGACAGCGGCCGGCCGTTCAGCAGCCGGCACCTCGCGGAGTGCCTGCGCGAGGGCGCCGAGCGGTTCGGCTGGGCCGAGCGCGACCCCCGGCCCGGTCGCGACCGCAGGGGAGCGCTGCTCATCGGCACCGGCGTCGCCTCCGCGCTCTACCCCGTCCACTTCCAGCCGTCCCTGGCCGGCGCGCACGCCCACCCCGACGGCACCTGCACCGTGCGGGTCGCGGCCGCCGACATCGGCACCGGGGCGCGCACCGTCCTCGCCCAGATCGCGGCCGACGCGCTCGGCGTGCCGCTCACCGCGGTGCGCACCGAGGTCGGCAGCAGCGCGCTGCCGAAGGCACCGGTCGCCGGCGGCTCGTCCGGGACGGCGTCCTGGGGCACCGCCGTCCACGAGGCCTGCACCGCGCTGGCCGCGCGCCTGCGGGAGCACCGGGGACCGCTGCCGCCCGAGGGCCTTGACGCGCACGCCGACACCGCCCACGCCGCCGACCGCGGGGCGGACCACGCACGCAGCGCCTTCGGTGCGCACTTCGCCGAGGTGCAGGTGGACACCGACAGCGGGGAGGTGCGGATCCGCCGGATGCTCGGGGTGTTCGCCGCCGGGCATGTGCTCAACGCCCGCACCGGCCGCTCCCAGTTCCTCGGCGGCATGACCATGGGCGCGGGAATGGCCCTCATGGAGGGCAGCACCATGGAGCCGGCCTTCGGCGACTTCACCGAGACCGACCTCGCCCTCTACCACGTCCCCACGCACGCCGACATCGGCGACATCGAGGCGCACTGGATCGACGAGGAGGACGCCCAGCTCAACCCGATGGGCAGCAAGGGGATCGGCGAGATCGGGATCGTCGGCGCGGCCGCCGCGATCGGCAACGCGGTGTACCACGCCACGGGTGTGCGGTATCGCGAGCTGCCGCTGACGCCGGATCGTGTGCTCGGCGGTCTGGGTGCTTTCGCCGCTGCCGCGGCGTGAGGGCCGGTCCGCAGGTTCCGCCGGGTCCCCCGGAATGCCCTTGCCGACTGCCTGCGGCAGTCGCGGCGGGGTAGGGGGCTGTTGTGGCCTGCCGGCTGCCGGTCTCTTGCGGTTGCGCGCGCAGTTCCCCGCGCCCCTTCCGGGGCGCGGCCCCACGGAGGGACGCGGCCGTATGAGGGGCTCGGGGGGCTGCGCGACCGGGCTCTGCGCAGCAGCACATCGCCCGGCTCGGGGCGGTTCGGCTCAGTGCGGGGCGGGGGCCCGCTCCAGTACGAAGACCGGGATCTCGCGGTCGGTCTTCTGCTGGTAGTCGGCGTAGTCGGGGTACGCCTCGACGGCGCGCCGCCACCACAGTGCCCGCTCGTCGCCGGTGACCTCGCGTGCCGTCATGTCCTGGCGCACCGGGCCGTCCTGCAGCTCCACCCGGGGGTCGGCCAGCAGGTTGTAGTACCAGACGGGGTGCTTCGGGGCGCCGCCCAGCGAGGCGACCACCGCGTAGGCGCCGTCGTGCTCCACCCGCATCAGCGGCGTCTTGCGGATCTTTCCGCTCCTGGCACCACGCGACGTCAGTATGACCACGGGCATGCCGCGCAGGGTGGTCCCCTCCGTGCCGCCCGAGCTCTCGTACAGCTCGACCTGATCGCGGGACCGCTGGCTCGTGCTGGGCTCGTACTCGCCGGTGAGTGGCATCTCTCTGTTCCCTTGCAGTGTCGCGGATGGGGCTGCGGCCGGCCGGGCGTGGCCCGTGGCCGTCGTACCTTCGTCTGCAACGCACACGGGCCGCGCAAACATCCACACCCGACACGCCGGGTGCGATGGGTCACGCGGGGCGGTGGAGCAGGGGCCGACGGGCAGCGGGGTGAGGGGATCCGGCCTCCTGGGCGCTGCCCGGGATCAGGGGGGCCGCCGGGTCCCGGCCCACTCCAGCAGCTCGTCCGCGCTCCAGGTGGTGATGATCCGCCGGGCCGGCACCCCGCACTCCTCGGCGCGGGAGCAGCCGATGATCTGCCAGTCGAGCTGGCCCGGCGCATGGGCGTCGGTGTCGACGGCGAACAGCGTGCCCGCCGCCAGCGCGGTGCGCAGCAGCCGGAGCGGCGGGTCGCGCCGCTCCGGCCTGCTGTTGATCTCCACGGCCGTGCCGGTCTCCGCGCACGCGGCGAAGACCTCCTCGGCGTCGAACTCCGACTCGGGCCGCCTCCGCTCCCCGACCAGACGCCCGGTGCAGTGCCCCAGGATGTCCGTGCGGGGATCGCGCACGGCCCTGATCATCCGCCGGGTCATCGCGGCCGTGTCCATCCGGAGCTGCGAGTGGACGGAGGCGACCACCACGTCGAGCCGCTCCAGCAGCTCCGGCTCCTGGTCGAGCGAGCCGTCGGGGAGGATGTCGCACTCGATCCCGGTGAGCAGCCGGAAGGGCTCCCACCGTGCGTTCAGCCGGGCCACCGTCTCCAGCTGCCTGCGCAGCCGCTCGGCGGACAGCCCGCGGGCCACGGTCAGCCGGGGCGAGTGGTCGGTGAGCACCGCCCAGTCGTGCCCGAGCCGGGCCGCGGTCGCCGCCATCTCGTCGATGGGGCTCCCGCCGTCGGACCAGTCGGAGTGCAGATGGCAGTCCCCGCGCATCAGGCTCCGCAGCCGCTCGCCGCCCTCGGTGAGCGGTTCCTTCTCCCGTTCCAGCCGCTGCAGGTAGCCCGGCACCCGGCCGTCCAGCGCCTCCGTCACCACCTGCGCGGTGCGCGGCCCGATGCCCCGCACCGACTGGAGGGTGCCCGCGGCCGCGAGTTCCCGCAGCTCGTCCTCCCGCATCGCCTCGACCGCGGCGGCGGCCGTGCGGAAGGCACGGACCCGGTAGGTGGGGGCCTGGGCCCGCTCCAGCAGGAACGCGATCCGGTCGAGCGCTTCGACGGGAAGCATGGCACCTCCTGCGTCCAGCGTGGCCCAGCCACGGCGGCAGCGCATGGCGACGGCGTCGCCGGGGCGACGAGGCCCCGGCGACGTGCTTCGGGAGCCGGCAGACCGAGCCCCCTGCGGCCTGGTGCTCGGGCACCGGTAAGCCCTTGTGGTCTGGAGGCCCCTGCGGTCTGGTGCTCGGGCACCGGTAGGCCCCTGCGGTCTGGTGCTCGGGTACCGGTCGGAAGTGGTGGCGCGTGCGGTCCCCGCGCCCCTGGGCCGTCCCGCCTCCAGGATTCTCCCTCCGCGGGCACCGCCGCGGTTCCCCGCGCCCGCGGCGCTGCCGCTGTGGGACGCCGGTGCCCCGACGCTGTCGTCGCTTGCTCGCGCGGTTCCCCGCGCCCCTACTCGCCGGCCCGGGGTGGTGGGGCCTGCTCCGGCACCGCCGTGGTGCAGGAGCCGGCCAGGTGCCGTGCCCGCTCGGGCACGGGGGCGCGCCGCGCCGCGGGGTGTCCGGGCGTATCGCCTCCGTGCTCGGGGGAGAGGAGGGTCCCGGCGGAGGGGGCCGTGTGGTCCGGTGCCGGGTCGGGGCAGGGCTCGGGGGCGGCGGTGCCCGGGCGCAGGCCACCTCCGCCGGCCGGCTGCGCGGTGGCCGTCGGCGTGCAAGGCGCCGGGTCCCTACCCGTGCCGTGCAGGGCTCGGAGCGCGGCGTCGGGACGGAGGCCGGGGGCGGGGCGCGGCCCGGCTTCCGGGGCACCGGCCGGCGGCGTCCCGACCGGGACCCCGGTCGCGGCGGGTGCCCGGGGCGGCGCCCAGGCCCGGCTGCCGAGGCCCGGTCGGGGCACGGCACCGCCCGGTGCCGCCGATCCCGCCCGGGAGGCGTTGCCCGCCGGCCACAGCGTGGTCGTCACGGCCGCGCCCAGCGCCAGCGCCGAGGCCAGACCGACGCCGGTGAGCAGTGCCCTGGCGTAGCCGCGCGACGGTGCCGCGGGCTCCCGTGGGGGCGCCGCCGCGCCGGCGGCCGGACCGCCGTCCGCGGCGCCCGTCGGAAGGCGGTGCCGCCCGGGACGCCGGTGCCAGCCCGGCCGGGGCGCGGCCTCCGCGGGTCCGGGACCGGCGGGTGAGGCATCCGGGCGGCCGGGCCGGGAGGCGAGGTAGTCCGCCGCCGGACGGCCCAGCACCGCCTGCCCGAGCAACTCCCCGAGCCGGCGTTCCAGCATGTCCAGCTGCTCCGCCGCCGCGCCGCAGTCCGGGCAGTCCAGCAGATGCTGGCGGACGTCGGGCAGCAGGGTCCCGCCGCGCCGGGTCTGGGTGTCGAGCAGCCGGTTGTAGACACGGCAGAGGGGCTGCCCCGCGCGCTCCGCGTGGGTCCCCAGCAGACCGGACCTGAACTGCCCGCGGGCCAGCTCCAGTTCGGTCAGGGCCGAGCCGATGTCGAGCGCGAGCAGCGCCGCGGGCACCGAGACCGGTTCGGCCTCGACCGCGGTGTGCCACAGCAGGCACTGCCCCGTGGGCGACAGGCCGCGGAAGGAGATCAGCGCGAGCCGCCGGTCGCCGGCGGCCGCGAGCCCCGGCGGGGCGGCGCCCGCGGCCCCGGCCTGGCCTGCCCAGTGCGCGTCGAGCGCCCACGTCTCCGCGGTGTGGCGCACCGTCATCAGCAGTTGCGGGCGCAGGGCCACGGCGGGCCCGGTCCTGCCGAGACCCCTGAGCACCTGGTGCAGGGCCGCCGCGGCCAGCGCGCCGGCCCGGCAGCCCGTCAGCTCCGCGCAGAGCGCCGCGTAGTCGTGCACCTGCTCCCAGTGCCGCTCCACAAGGATGCCCAGAGGGCGGGGATCCGCGCTCCACGAGGGCGTTCTGAGGGATGCCGCGAGCGCCGCATCGGACTCCTCCTGGAGCGGTTCGGGATCGGGCGGATAGCAAGGATGCGGGGGGCGGTGCATGGGCACAGAGGCTTTCCTTCCGAGCCGAAGCAAAGCACGCGGAAAAAGGGCGGAAACAGCGGGCGGAACCACGGGAAATCCCCGAACGGGCCAGCGCCCCACGGGTCTTGGGTACGGGGCGGGCCCGGGGACGGAATGCCGTACCGGAGGTGCGCGGAAGCCCCGTGAGCAGGTCCGGCCCCCGGTCCCTGCGGAACCGGGGCCACCCTGGCACACGCCGCTCACCTGGGACAAGCGACGGCGGCAAGGGCCACGGCGAAGGGTGAGCGCCGCGTCGGCGAGGGCCCCGGGGGCTCGTACTCCTATACGAAAAAGCGACGTTCCTTCGACGGATGATCACCCTGCGCGGAGCGCCCGCGAGACACACCGGCGCCAGGCCCGCATTCCCCGGTCCGCTCGCTCCGCTGCCCCGTCGCTACGCCCCCTCCACCTCACACGGCGGGCTTTTCCCGCCGCGCCCGAGCCTTTTCTTCCATCGCGGCGCCACGGGCCGTTCCGGCTCTGCGCCGCTGCCTTCTTCCCGTGGCCCATGGCTTCCCGCGGTACGAACGCTTCGCATGCGGCTCGAACGTTCCTCTCCCGCCGCATGAGCGTTCCGCTCCCATGGCCCCGCTCCCGTGGCCCCGTCGCTCCCTCTCCCGTGGCGCTACCGCCCGGGCCCCGCGCCCCCTCTGCGTGCTCCCGCCCTTGTCAGCGCGGTGCCCGCGGTCCGCCGCGGCGGTGATTCCGTGACGTCCAGGAAGATCTGGTCGGCCTCCGGCACGGCGTCGTGCACCGATGACTTGATGCGCTCGGAGACCAGTTCCACCTCCTCGCTGTCCAGGCCGGGCCGGAGGTCGATACGGGCCGCCACCAGGGTGGAGTCCAGACCGAGCCGCATGGTGAGCAGCGACTCGACGTTGTCGATCTCCGGCTGGGTACTGAGCAACTCCCGGATCTCACGCCGCAGCACGGGGTCGGCCGCCTCTCCGATGAGCTGGTCCCGGGCCTCGCGGCCCAGCCGGTAGGCGACCTGGACGAGGAGCAGTCCGATGGCGAACGACGCCGACGCCTCCCAGACGACCTGTCCGGTGACCATGTGCAGCGCCAGCCCGGCCAGGGCCAGCGTCACACCGAGCACCGCGGTGCCGTCCTCTGCGAGCACGGTGCGCAGCGCCGGATCCCGCAGCCCCTCGGACCCGGGATCGTTGCGCGCCTGATGGACCGCCCGCAGCAGGGAAGCGCCCTCGAAGAGCAGCGCGACGCCGAGCACGATCAGGCCCGCCACATAGCCGGCGTGGCTCTCCCCGGCACCGTTCCGCAACGCCTCGAAGCCCTGGAAGACGGAGAAGCAGCCGCCCATGACGAAGATGCCCACCGCCGCGAGCAGCGACCAGAAGTAGCGTTCCTTGCCGTACCCGAAGGGGTGCCGGCTGTCCGCCGGGCGGCGGCTGCGGTGCAGCGCGGCCAGCAGGAACAGTTCGTTGAGGCTGTCGGCGACCGAGTGCGCGGCCTCCGACAGCAGCGCGGGCGAGCCGGAGACCAGCCCGCCCACGGCCTTGGCGGCGGCGATCGCCAGATTGGCGCCGAGCGCCACCAGAACGGTGAGGCGCGTCTTGCGGTCCGAGGATGTCCCACTCACTCCTGCCCCAGGTGCTCTCGTCCCATCCGCCGCCTGCCGCGCGGGGCCGTCAGGCCGGGCCGGAGGCGGATGGCCGCGCCGCCGGGCCGCAGGCGGCGGCAGCGCGGATGCGTCGTCGGCCACGGTGGAACGCCTACCCGGCTTCGTCCCGTACGTGCCCGCTCTTTTGCGACAGGAGCCGCCCACCTCCCGCGAGAGCGGCGGCGCGCACGACCTGCGGCGCGGGCGCCGCGCACCCCGTGGCGAGGCCCCGGTGCGCGGCGCGGATCACGCGCTCGTACCGTGGACGGCGTGAATGCTCCACGTCAGAGCGGTGAACGAAGGGTGCGGCGACCCGGTTACCTCGCCGCCGCGGTGGTCTTCACCGTCGGCATGGCGGGCATGACCCTGCCGACGCCCCTCTACGGGCTCTACCGGGCGGAGATCGGCTTCTCCGAGCTGATCGTGACGGTGGTCTTCGCCGTGTACGCCGTCGGGGTGATCGGGGTGCTGCTCGCCCTGGGCGACTTCTCCGACCGGGTGGGCCGGCGGCCCGTGCTGCTGGCCGCGATGGGGCTGTCCGCGGGCAGTGCCCTGTGCTTCGTCTTCGAGGGTGGGCTGCCGCTGCTGTTCCTCGGCCGGCTGCTGTCCGGCTTCGCCGCCGGGTTGCTCAGCGGCGCCGCCACCGCCACCGTGCTGGAACTGGCCCCCGAGGGGCGGCAGTCACGGGCCGGCTTCGCGGCGACCGCGGCCAACATGGGCGGCCTGGGCTGCGGCCCGCTGCTGTCCGGGCTGCTCGCCCAGTACGCGCCCCACCCGCTGCGGCTGCCCTACCTGGTGCACCTCGCCCTGGTGGTGCTCTCCGCCCTGGTCATCCTGCGGCTGCCGGAGACCGCGGGCCGGGCCGGGCCCGCCTGGCCGCCGCGCCCGCCGGGGCTGAAGGTGCCGCCCGCGGTGCGCGGCGTGTTCACGGCGACGTCCCTGGCGGCCTTCGCGGGGTTCGCGCTGCTGGGGCTCTTCACGGCGGTGGCGCCCAGCTTCCTCGCGCAGA
The DNA here is from genome assembly GCF_057320905.1 of Streptomyces sp. DSM 116793. NCBI lineage: Bacteria > Bacillati > Actinomycetota > Actinomycetes > Kitasatosporales > Streptomycetaceae > Streptomyces > Streptomyces sp. DSM 116793. The sequence goes on from NZ_CM170494.1 coordinate 9,137,887, forward strand.
CCCTGCACGAGACCGACCTGGCCGTGTCCGGCGCGGTGGTCTTCTCCGTCTTCCTGGGCTCGACGATCGGCCAGCTCCTCACCGGCCGCCTGGGCATCCGCCGTGCGCTGCCCGTCGGGTGCCTGCTGCTGGTCCTGGGGCTGCTGATGGTGGCCGGCTCGCTTGCCCTGCGGACGCTGGACCTGCTGGTGGCGGGCGCCCTGTGCGGGGGCTTCGGCCAGGGACTGGGCTTCCGCGCCGGCCTGACCGCGGTCGGCCGGGCCGCACCGGCGGACCACCGGGCGGGCACCATCTCGTCCTTCTTCGTCGTCGCGTATACGGGCATCTCGCTGCCGGTGGTGGGCGTCGGGGCGATGGCCGTCTGGCTCGGCCTGCGCGACGCGGGCCTGGTGTTCGCGGGGTGCGTGGTGGCGCTGGTGGCCTGCGTGGGGCTGTATGTGCTGCGCCGGCCGCCGGCCACCGCCTGACGGGAGCCGGTCCGCTGAACGAGCCCGCCACGGCCGGCGGGCCGGCCGCGGCCGACGGGTTCCACCCCGGCGGGGCCCGCCGCCGGCAGGCCGGGGAGCGCCGACTCAGGGCCGCCCCGCCGGCGGCACCTCCTCCGCCGCGGGCACCGGGCCGGGCGGCGTGCCGTCGCCGAAGGGACGGCCGCCCAGCTCCGCACGGTGGTGCGGGGTCAGCCAGCCCTGGAGATCCGGGCCGACGGGAACGATTCCGGACGGGTTGATGCCGGTGTGCACCCGGTAGTAGTGCCGCTTGATGTGGTCGAAGTCCACGGTGTCGCCGAAGCCGGGGGTCTGGTACAGGTCCCGTGCGTACGCCCACAGCACCGGGTCCTCGGACAGCTTCCAGCGGTTGCACTTGAAATGCCCGTGGTACACGGCGTCGAAGCGCACCAGCGTGGTGAACAGCCGGATGTCCGCCTCCGTGATGGTGTCCCCGACCAGGTAGCGGCGGTTCGCAAGGCGGCGCGACACCTCCTCGAGACGGTGGAAGAGCGCCCGGCAGGCCTCCTCGTACTCGTCCTGCGTGGTGGCGAAACCCGACTTGTACACCCCGTTGTTGACGTCCCGGTAGACGCCCTCCATCACCTCGTCGATCTCGTCGCGCAGCGGCTCCGGATAGAGGTCGGGCGCGCCGGGCCGGTGCAGGGCCCGCCACTCGGTGGCGAGATCCAGGGTGATCTGCTGGAAGTCGTTGGTGACAAGGCGTCCGCTGGGCACGTCCACGATCGCGGGCACGCTGACCCCGCCCGGGTAGCCCGTCTCCCGGGCGTCATAGGCCTCGCTGAGGTAGCGAATGCCCAGCACCGGGTCACGGCCGTCCGGGTCGAGCGTGAAGCGCCAGCTCCGGTCGTCCTGGATCGGGTCGGTGACGGCCAGCGACAGGGCGTCCTCCAGGCCCAGCAGCCGGCGGGAGATCACCGCCCTGCTCGCCCAGGGGCAGGCGCGGCTCACCACCAGCCGGTAGCGTCCGGCCTCCACCGGCCAGCCGTCCCGGCCGTCGGCGGTGATGCGGTCCGCGAAGTGGCTCCGTGACCGCTTGAACGGCTTCTTGCCGTAGGCGCTGTTGCCGGTCCGCTCGTCGAGGGTGCTGCTGCTCATGTCCGGGCTCCTCTCCCGGGGTGCCGGCGTGGCTGTACGCCGTCCCCGGCCAGGTCGCGGTGGTGCCCAACCCCTCCATCCCGTTCCTCTGCCGATCGTACGTCGGCCCGTCGTGCGCCGGCGCCTCGTTCCCCGCTTCCCGGGCCGGTTCTGCGCCAGGCCTACCCGGCCTGCCCGGCCCGTCCGGCCTGTCCGCCGCCGGCCGGGCCCACGCCGGTCCGGCAGGGCCCCGCCACGGTGCCACGGCGGCGCGCGGGTACGGCTGTGTGCGCGGGGCCGGGGGCATCCGGCTGTCTTGACGGCTGTTTTGCGGGGTACCCGCACGCGCACCGGATCCCGGGCTCCGGCAACGCCTCCGTGAGGAGAAGAGAGAGGTTCCCGTGACGATGAAGGTGTCCGACCACATCCTGGAACGGCTGCGCGAGTGGGGCGTGGAGCATGTCTTCGCCTACCCGGGCGACGGCATCAACGGCCTCCTCGCGGCCTGGGAGCGGGCCGGCAACAAGCCCGAGTTCATCCAGGCCAGGCACGAGGAGATGGCCGCGTTCGAAGCCGTCGGCTACGCCAAGTTCTCCGGCCGGGTCGGCGTGTGCGCCGCCACCTCGGGGCCGGGCGCGATCCACCTGCTCAACGGCCTCTACGACGCCAAGCTCGACCACGTGCCCGTGGTCGCGATCGTCGGCCAGACCAACCGCAGCGCGATGGGCGGCTCGTACCAGCAGGAGGTGGACCTGCAGAGCCTCTATAAGGACGTCGCCTCCGACTTCTGCGAGATGGTGACGGTGCCCGAGCAGCTCCCGAACGTGCTCGACCGCGCCATGCGCACGGCCGCCGCCGAGCGGACCGTGACCGCCGTGATCGTCCCCGCCGACGTGCAGGAGCTCGACTACAGCCCGCCGCAGCACGCGTTCAAGATGGTCCCCTCCAGCCTGGGCATGGCCCGGTACGCGCCGGTGCCCACCGACGACGACATCGGCCGGGCCGCCCGGCTGATCAACGAGGGCGAGAAGGTGGCCGTGCTCATCGGGCAGGGAGCGAGCGGCGCCCGCCGGGAGGTCGAGGAGCTCGCCGACGTGCTCGGCGCCGGCGTCGCCAAGGCCCTGCTCGGCAAGGACGTCCTCCCGGACACCCTGCCCTATGTGACCGGCTCGATCGGGCTGCTGGGCAGCCGCCCCTCGTACGAGATGATGCAGGGCTGCGACACACTGGTCGTCATCGGCTCCAGCTTCCCGTACACGCAGTTCATGCCCGAGCTCGACCAGGCGCGGGCCGTGCAGATCGACATCGACCCCCACATGGTGGGGATGCGCTACCCGTTCGAGGTCAACCTCGTCGGCGACGCCGCCGAGACCCTGAAGCGGCTGCTGCCGCGGCTCGACCGCAAGAAGCACGGCAAGTGGCGGCAGAAGATCGAGAAGGACAACGCCCGCTGGTGGGAGGTGATGGAACGGCGCGCCGCCGTCGAGGCCGACCCCGTCAACCCGGAGTACGTGGTGCACGCGCTCGATCCGCTGCTGCCCGACGACGCGATCATCGCGGCCGACTCCGGCTCCGCCGCCAACTGGTACGCCCGCCACCTGCGCATGCGCGGCACCATGCGCGGTTCGCTGTCCGGGACGCTCGCCACCATGGGCCCCGGGGTGCCGTATGTGATCGGCGCCAAGTTCGCCCACCCGGAGCGGCCCGCGGTCGCGATCGTGGGCGACGGGGCCATGCAGATGAACGGCATGGCGGAGCTGATCACCATCGCCAAGTACTGGCGGCAGTGGAAGGACGGGCGGCTGATCGTCGCGATCCTCAACAACCACGACCTGAACCAGGTCACCTGGGAGATGCGGGCCATGTCGGGCGCCCCGCAGTTCCTGCCCTCGCAGGAGATCCCCGACGTGCGTTACGCGGACTTCGCGCGCTCCCTCGGTCTGGGCGGTGTGCGGGTGGAGAAGCCGGGCGACGTCGAGGGCGCCTGGCGGTCCGCGCTCGCCTCGGAGCGGCCCTTCGTCGCGGAGTTCTGCACGGACCCGGCCGTCCCGCCGATTCCGCCGCACGCCTCGCTCGACCAGATCGAGGCGGCCGCCGCGTCGGTCCTCAAGGGCGACAGCGACCGTGCAGCGATGGTCAGGCAGGGCTTCAAGGCCAAGGTCCAGGAGATGCTGCCGGGCGGCCACCGGAGCGTCAGCGAACGCTCGCACTGAGCGCCGCACGGAACTCGCCCGCGCCGGCCGTGACGATACGGGGGCTGTCGATCAGCGCCGCGTCGATCACCTGGGCCAGCCGCCGGGGCACCGCGGGGTTGCGCCGGCGGAGCGGCACGGGCGGCTCCCGCAGCAGCACCGCCAGCGGATCGGCGCCGGGCGGCACCTCGCGCGGCACGGCGCCCGTGAGCATGCGGTACAGGACTGCCGCGGTGGCCCACACATCCGCCTCCGGGCCCGCGCCGGCGTCGTCCACCAGCCGGACGCGCGGCAGGTAGCCGACCGGGTCCGCCCGGGCACCGGTCCGCGTCAGCCCCGCGAGTCCCGCCCGGTCGAAGGCCGCGGCGAGCCCGAAGTCGCCGAGCTTGACGACGGGCGGTGCCGCGGTGTCCCCGCCGCCGGACCCGTCGGCGGGCCGCCGGAGCGGGGCCACGGTCGAGGGCCCGGCCCCGGTCGGGGGCCGGGTCAGGAAGATGTCGGAAGGCTTGACGTCCAGGTGCGCGAGCCCCGCCGGTCCGGTGTCCGGACGCGTGGTCTCCTCCGTGCCGGTGCCCGGATGCGCTGATCCCGCCGGTTCGGGGCCCGGGTGTGTGGGGCCCACCGTGCCGGCGCCCGGGTGCGTGTGCCTCATCGCGCCGGTGCCGGGATGCGGGGGCCGCATCGCGCCGGTGTCCGGATGCGCGGAGCCGACCGTGCCGGTGCCGGCCCGTGGGCGTGTCGCGTGGGCGCTCGCGAGGGCGTCCAGCACCTGGAGGGCGATGCCGACCGCCTCGGCGGGCGGCAGCACACCGCCGCGTGCGGCCAGCAGGTCCTCCAGCGTGCCGCCCGCGGCGTACTCGGTGACCACGCAGAACGCCGCGCCGTACGCCCCGGCGCCGTACAGGCGCAGGATGTTCGGGTGCCGCAGGCCGCGCAGCCGTTCCAGCCGCGCGAGGAACGCGGCGCGGTTCCCCGGTGCCACCGGGCCCCGGGCCTGCATCAGCTTCAGCGCGACCTGCGCGCCGGTGCCGCGGTGCCGGGCGAGGCAGACGATCCCGTACCGGCCTCTGCCGATCTCCCGCACCACCTCGTAGCCGCGCAGCGCGTCGAGGCAGCCGTCCTGTGTGAGGCCGCCGCCACGCGCCGGGCCGTCTTCCCGCGCGATGCCGCGGCCCCCGGCGGGGCCGCCGTTCCCCGCAAGGGCGCCGTCCCCCGCCAGGTCCCGGTCCACGGTGCGGTCACCGCACTCGGCCGCGCGGCGCAGCAGCTCGCGCAGCACGGCCATCGGACGGCTGCGGCACCGCTCACAGGTGGTGTCGCCCGTGCTCCGGCTCCGGCCCCGGTCGCGGTCGGCGTCCGGCGTGCAGTGGGGGCAGCGGGCGGGCGCGGGGAGCGTCCCGGGTGCCGTGACGTCGGCGGGGCCCGGGACCGCGGCGGGCCCCTGTCCCGTGCCGGGCGCGGTGGCCGGACCGGGCGACGAGACGGTGTGGGGCGCGGCCGATGCGCCGGGTGCCGTGGGCGCGGGTGCCGGGGCCGTGCCGGGCGTCGCTGTCGGGCGAGGCGACGGTGCCGCATCCGGTGCCGCATCCGCATCCGGTGCCGCGTGCGTATCCGCATCCGCATCCGGTGCCGGGCCGGGCGCCGGCATCCCGCCGGGTGCCGGTGTCTCGCCGGCCGCCCGGATGCCGACCCGCAGCACGGTCCCGCCCAGCCGCACCTCGTCGCCGTCGGCGAGGTCCCGCTCGGCGGCGCCCGGCACGGCCCGTCCGCCCGGGCGGTGTGCGAGCTCCTCGCCGTTGACGAAGGTGCCGTGGGCACCGGCCAGGTCCCGTATCCGGACGTGTGGCGGACTGATGTCGAAGAGGCAGTGGAACCGGTCGGCGCCGGTGTCGTCCCGGGGCAGCCGCAGCCGGCACTCCGCCGCGCGGCCGGCCAGGAGCACGGTCCGCTCGCCGAAGGGGGACTCGCTGCCCGCCGTGGGCCCGGTCAGCACGGACAGGGTGACCGCGGCCGCCGCGGAGGGTGCCGCGTCCGGCGGCGGGACCGCGTCCGGCCCGGGCACCGCCCCGTCCGGCCGTAGCAGGGCCCCGCGGGGCACGCCGCCGGGTCCCTGCCCGACCGCGCAGGGTACTTCGTCGGCCATCCGCTCCCGCCTCTGTCGCGTACTCCACTGCCGGAGGACAGGGCCCATCCTGCCCCGCATCACCGGCTCTGGCCAGGGGTTCTTGGAGGGGAGAAGGCTTTCCGCGGTGTCCTCGGGGCCGCTGACCTCCTCGGTTCGACGGAAGAATCCAGACAGGGCGGGCGGCGGCCGCGATCGTGTGCCGCGCGGTGCACGGCCACCGGCCGTCCCGTCACCGGGGCGCGGTTCCGCGGCGCGATGCGGTGGTGTGATGCGGCGGTGCCCGGAATCCGCCGGCCGCGTGGTGCCCGACGGGACGGTTCCCCGACCGGCGTTCGGCGCCCTGGAAGCGCGCCGCGTAGGGCGCCGGGCGGAGCCCATGGAACGCGGCGAGCTCGGAGCCGCCCGGCGCGTGTCCGCCGGGCGGAACCGCCCGGAGCGCGGTGCCCGTGGGAGCGTGGGCCGCACCGTGCCGAGCGGGCCGGAGGTTTCACCCGTCCGCCGCGGGCAACCCAGTGCCCATGGCGCACATCGGATACACGATGATGACGGAACAGGCCGGCCCCCGTGAGCTGGTCGAGCACGCCGTGGCCGCCGAGCAGGCCGGGTTCGACTTCTCCGTCACCTCGGATCACTACTTCCCGTGGCTCGCCTCCCAGGGGCACTCACCCTATGCGTGGAGCGTGCTGGGCGCCGCCGCCCAGGCCACCTCGCGCATCCCCCTGATGACCTACGTGACCTGCCCGACGACGCGGTACCACCCCGCGGTCGTGGCGCAGAAGGCCGCCACGGTCCAGATCCTCGCCGAGGGCCGCTTCCGCCTCGGGCTCGGCAGCGGGGAGAACCTCAACGAGCACGTGGTGGGCCGGGGCTGGCCGGCGGCGCACGTCCGGATCGGGAAGCTGGCGGAGGCCATCGACATCATCAGGGCGCTGTTCGAGGGCGGCTATGTGAACCACCACGGCCGCCACTTCGACGTCGTCGACGCCAAGCTGTGGGACCTGCCGGAGCAGCCGCCTCCGATCGGCGTGGCCGTCTCCGGGGAGCGCTCCTGCGAGGTGGCCGGCACCAAGGCGGACGTGATGATCGCCACCGAGCCCAAGCGGGAGCTGATGGACGCCTTCGACCGGCACGGCGGCCGGGGCAAGCCCCGGGTGGGCCAACTGCCGGTCTGCTACGACCCCGACCGCGCCGCGGCTGTCGCCCGCGCCCACGACCAGTTCCGCTGGGCGGTCGGGAGCTGGCCCGTCAACGCCGAGCTGCCCGGGCCCGCCGGCTTCACCGGGGCGACCGCGTATGTGCGCCCCGAGGACATCGCGGAGGCGGTACCGTGCGGTGACGACGTCGACACGTTCGTCGAGGCGGTCAGGCCGTACGCCGAGGCCGGCTTCACCGAGATCGCGCTGGTGCAGATCGGCGGCGACCACCAACTGCCGTTCATCGAATGGGCACACAGCAAGCTCCTGCCGGCGCTGCACGCCCTGTGACCGCAGCGCGACCGGAACCCGAAGGAGACCCCTCGATGGCCATCGCGACCTACACCCTCACGGCCCTGGACTGCCCCGACCCTGCGGCGCTCGCCGACTTCTACGCCGGGATCCTCGGCGGGCAGGTCAGCGAGTACGACGAGAACTGGTACGACCTCCACCTGCCCGGGGGAGCCCGGCTGGCGTTCCAGCGTGCCGAGGGGCACCGCGCACCGGACTGGCCGCAGGCCGACGACAACTCCCAGCAGCTCCACCTGGACTTCGACGTGACCGACATCGAGGCCGCGCAGCGCGAGGTGCTGGCCCTCGGCGCGGAGCCCCTCGACCTGGACGACCAGGGCGGGCAGCGCAGGTTCCGGGTGTACGCGGACCCGGCCGGGCACCCCTTCTGCCTCTGCTGGTGACGCCGTCGGCGGCGCGGGTGGGCGCCGTACCGCCCGCGGTTTCGGGGACCGGCCCCGAGGTACCCGCGGCGCAACGGAACCGCTCACCGCGGCGGCCCGCCGGCCGCCGTCGCGAAGGAGGACGAGGCAGTGGCCGACCAGCGCAGGGAAGGCACGGACGACCGCCGTCCGGACGGCGGTCGGCGGAAGCCGGAGCCGGTGCCCCGCGACATGCCCGACCAGCAGTTCCACGGCCGGGAGGACCGCTGGGACCTGCCCCGGGAGCGGCAGCGCGACGACGCGCGGGACGGCGAGGAGGACGAGGAGTTGCCTGACACGGACGAGTCCGGCACCGGCAAGCGGGGTGCGCCCCGCTCCGGCGGCGCGCACCCGGACCATCCGGTACCCGACGAGCCGTCCGGCTGAGTCTCCGGGCCGGCGGCCCCGGTGGGGGGCTGTCTTCGTGCGGTTCAGCCCGGAAGGGGCTCAGCCCCGGGAGGGGCGCGGGGAACCGCGCGATCAAGCCCCACCGGCCGTCCCACTGCCGTGAGGGCGTGGGAGGCACCCCCACAGGCGGGAGACCGCAAGGGGCTCGCTCGGCCCGGTGGCCCGCCGCGGCGCGCCGTGGCCGGGCGCCCACGCGTCGGAGCCGCAAAATGTGACCGCCCCGCCCCGCCCCAACCGCTACCTGGGTAGCCGGCCGCAGAGCGGGTCGCGCCCACGCGGGCGAACCGCACAAGGCCCCTACCGGGGCGCACCCCGCAGGCCGAGCCACCGCTTGCGCAGCCGGCCCATGCGGCGGTCCGCCACGCGGCGCAGCCGCATCAGGCGCGGATGGCGCTCATGGAGCATGCGCGTGCTGCGGTCCAGTTCCTCCATCAGGCGGCGCGAGCGGTGCTCCATGTCCAGCTCGTCGAGGATGCGGTTGACCTCGGTGAGCAGCGCGCCGTGCAGCTGCCACTGCTCGGGGTTGCCCTGCACCAGTTGCAGCAGCATCTGGGCGACGGAGTCCCGGCGGGCCACCGCCGCGGCCAGCTCCGAGCGCAGCCGGGCCTCGGCGGTCTCCGCGTCCTCGCTGGTGCGGGTGGTCACCAGCACCGCGAAGCTGACGATCGCGTCCGCGATGTGCGCCAGCAGCTCGCGCACCGCGAGTGACACCTCCGGCTCCAGCAGCCACTGCTGCTCGCGCTCGCGCGCCAGGTCGGTGAGGGTGCGGGCGATGACGCGCAGCACCACCGTGCAGATCTCCAGGGTGTCGAGGCCGGTGCGCAGCACCACCCGGTGCAGCCGCCCCTCGCGCACCCGCGGGTTGAGCCGCAGGCTGTCCTCGGCCTGCCGCAGCGACGCGTCCACCTCGGAGATGTCATGGTCCAGTTGGCGCGCCTCCAGCAGGCGGGCCGTGGCATGTTCCACCGGGGTGTAGGAGTCGAGCTGCTCGCCCAGGTGCAGCAGCAGCCTGCGCATCCGGCGGGCCAGGTCGAGCAGGGAGTCGCCGGCCGTCTCCACCCAGACCGGCGGCGCGAAGAAGAGGTTGAAGAAGAGGCCTGTCAGCGCCCCGATCAGGGTCTCCAGTACCCGGTCCCAGGCGTTGGAGGCGACCTGGGTCACGCCAAGGACGAGCATGGCGCTGATCGCCACCTCGACGACGAACTCCCCGGCCCGCACATAGCGCCCGATGGTCAGCGACGCGATGATGATCAGGGCGAGGCTCCACCAGGTGAGGCCGACCAGCGAGCTGAACACGACGGCGATGACGACGCCCGCCACCACCGAGTTCACCCGCCGCACCCCGGTCTTGAGGGTCGCGTACAGCGTGACCTGGACGACCAGCAGCGCCGTGAGCGGAGCGGTCAGCGGGGCCGGCTGGTTGCTGAGCTGCTTGGCGATGACGTACGCGATGGTCGCCGCCACCGTCGACCGCAGGGCCTGGGCCGCCACGGGATCCCGGAGCGGCTTCCTCATCCAGGCCCAGGCGGGGGCGAGACGGTCCGTTACCACGCGCATCTTTGGTCACTTCCCTTTCGCCCTGGTCCGGACACCTGTAGGCCGCCGCCGCGGGTATGACGGGCGGTCAGCGCCGGGGCGGTCCCGCCGCCCGCGCCGATCGCACGGGCATGCGACGCGCCGCAGGGGGAACGGGAGGGAGTGGGCCGCGGACCCGGGCGTCCACCGCACATTCTGACCGGCATGTGGACGCCTGCCATACGCGGCACACCGCCCGTGCCGCCGCCCGCGCGTTGTGCGCCGGCGGGGTACGCACGGTGCTTGGATGGCCGGGTTGACGTGACGAGGAGCACGGCCCCGGTGAGGACGGTGCCGCCGTCCGGCGGCCGGGCCGCGGCGGTCGGCGGAGGTGACGCATGGCACGAAAACCCGGACGGGCCGCGGCCGTCGCCGAGACGGCGGCATGGGCAGCAGCCCTGCTCGTGCTCTGGCTGATGCTGATCTCCACCGTGGACCGGTGGGAACTCCTGGTCGGAGCCGCGGCCGCACTGCTCTCGGGCGCCGCGGCCTGCGGCGCGCGCCGGGCGGTGACCCGCCGGTGAACGGCTGGCTGCTCGCCGCGGCCGTGCTGCTCGCCGGGGGAGTGGGCGCGGCCGTGCGGGGCGTCGCCACCGGCCCGCTGCACCGCAGGGTCATCGCCCAGAACCTGTCCACCTCGCTGGTCTGTGTCGCCCTCCTGCTGCTGGCGCAGGGCTACGGCCGCTCCGCGTACGTCGACGCGGGCCTCGAACTGGCGATCCTCGGCCCGGTGGGCACCCTCGTGTACGCCCGGCTGCTCGCCGACGAGCTGCGGCCCCACGGGCCCCGTGCGCCCCGGCTCACCGCGGCCGCCGCCACCGGCACCGCCGTCGCGGTCGTCGCGCTCGCGGTGGCCGCCGGCGGCGGCCGGGCCGGCGTGAAACTGCTGTTGATCGGGGCACTGCTGATCACCGGCAACGTGGTCGCCTCGCGCGCCCTGGCCGGCGGCATCCACGAAGGGGCACGCGATGAATGACGCGCTCATCGTCATCTCCCTGCTGCTGGTCGCCGCGTCGGCGACCGCGGCGGTGGCGGTGCGCGAACCGGAACGCCAGGCCCTGGTGCTGGCCGTGCTGGGCCTTGGTCTCGCGGTGCTGTTCATGGTCCTCCAGGCCCCCGACGTCGCCCTGTCCCAGCTCGCGGTGGGCTCCGCCCTGACCCCGCTGCTGATCCTGCTCTCCGTCCGCAAGGTGCGGCGCAGGGCGGGCGGCCCGCGGGGAGGCCCCGGCCATGCCACGACAGGCCGGACCGCCGGCGGCGGACCCGGCAGCGGCGGGCCCGGCGGGTCCGGCACCGGCGGCCGGACCGCCACCGGCCGGTCCGGCAGCGGCGAGCCGGGGGAGCGCCCCGAGGGGGCGGGCGGATGAGCGGACGGCTGCGGATGCTGCTGCTGGCTCTCGGCAGCGCCGGCTTCGCCGCGCTCTTCACCGCGGCCTGCCTGCGGCTGCCGCACTTCGGCACCGCATGGCACCCCTACGGCGCCCGGGCCGTGCGGGCCGCACTCGGCCGGCACACCGCCAACGTCATCTCGTCCGTCAACTTCGACCAGCGGGCCTTCGACACCCTGGGCGAGGAGAGCATCCTCTTCGGCGCGGTGCTCGGCACCGTCGTCCTGCTCCGCCAGACCCGCGGTGAACGGCAGGCCGGCCCGCTGCCGGCCACCGTCGTCCGGCCGGTGCGGCGCTACGCCCTCGTCATGCTGCCCGTCGCCGCGCTCGCCGGCCTCTACATCGTCGCGCACGGCCAGCTCAGCCCCGGGGGCGGCTTCCAGGGCGGCGTGGTGGTGGCGACCGCCCTGCACCTGCTGTACATCGGCGTCGACTACCGAGCCCTGGAGCGGATCCGCCCGATCGGCGTCTACGAGGTGGGCGACGCGGCCGGCGAGGCCGCCTACCTGCTGATCGGCGTGGCGGGTCTGGCGGGCGGGTCCGCCTTCCTCGCCAACACCCTGCGGCCGTACGGCACCTTCAACACCATCCCCTCGGGGGGCACCGTGCCGCTGCTGAACGCCGCCATCGGCATGGAGGTCGCCTGCGCCGTCGTGGTGCTGCTCGCCCGCTTCCTCGACCAGGCCGTGGAGATCGTGGAGGAGAGCGGAGACTGATGTCCGTACTGCCCTACCTCGTCGCCGGCTGGATGTTCCTCGCCGGCTGCTACGGGCTCGCCACGAGCAGACACCTGGTGCACGCGGTGGGATGCCTGGCGGTGTGCCAGTCCTCCACCTACGTCCTGCTGCTCGCCGTGGGGTACCGCACCGGCGGCACCGCACCCGTCTTCTCCGACCTCACCCCCGGCTCGCGGCCGCTGGTCGACCCGGTGGTCCAGGCCCTCGCGCTCACCGACGTGGTGGTCGGCGCCACCGTCACCGCGCTGCTGCTCGCGCTCGCCATCCAGGTCGCCAAGCGGCACGGCACGGTCGACCCGGACGAACTCTCCGAGCTGCGCGGATGAGCCGCCTGCTGCCGCTGCTCGTCGCCCTGCCGCTGTGCGGCGCCGCCCTGCTGGTCGCCGCCGGGCGCGGGCTGCGCCGTGCCGCCGCCGAGGTGCTGGGCCTCGCCACCGCGTCGGCCACCGCAGGCCTCGCGCTCGCCCTGCTGTTCACCACGCCCGACGACACCCTCGAATGGGTGGGCGGCTGGACGCCCCGGCACGGCGAGAGCGTCGGCATCGTCCTCGTCGGCGACCGTGCGGGCGTCGGGCTCGCCGCCCTGGTCTCGCTGCTCGTGGTCGCCGTGCTCGTCTACTCCTGGCGGTACTTCGAGGAGCCGCCGCGCCGCCACGCGGGCAGCTTCCCGGGCCTGGTACTGCTCTTCCAGGCGGGCATGTGCGGCTTCGCCCTCACCGGCGACCTCTTCAACGCGTTCGTCTTCTTCGAGTTGATGAGCGTGGTCGCCTACGCGCTGACCGGCTACCGCGTGGAGGATCCCAAGGCGGTGCAGGGCGCGCTGACGTTCGGGGTCGTCACCTCCCTCGGCGCCTACGCCACGCTGCTGGGCATCGTGCTGCTGTACGCCCGCACCGGTGAGCTCGGCATGCGGCAGACCGGCGCCCGGCTGGACGCCCAGGGCAGCCCCGACGCACTGGTACTCGCCGCCTTCGTGCTGATCCTCACCGGCCTGCTGGTGAAGTGCGCGGCGGTGCCCTTCCACTTCTGGCTGCCCGACGCGCACGCGGTCGCGCCCACACCGGTGTGCATGCTGCTGTCCGGGGTGATGGTCGAGCTCGGCGTCTACGGGGTGTGGCGGGTGCACGCCACCGTCTTCGCCGGTTCGGGCGGCATCCCGGCGCCGTCCGTGACCCGGGCCCTGATCACCCTCGGGGTGCTCACCGCGGCGACCGGCGCCGTGATGTGCTGGCAGCAGCGGCACCTCAAACGGCTGCTGGCGTTCTCCACCATCGCACACACCGGCCTCTTCCTGGTCGGCATCGGGCTGCTCACCCCCGAGGGCAGGGACGGCATCGCCCTGTACCTGCTCGGCCACACGGGCGTGAAGGCGGCCCTGTTCGCCGGCACCGGGATACTGCTCGACCGCTACGGCAGCGTCGACGAGCACGAGCTGCACGGCCGCGCCCGCGCACTGGGCTCGGTGGCCTGCCTGTTCGCGGCCGGCGGTGTCGCGCTCGCCGGACTGCCGCCGTTCGGCACCGGCCTCGGCAAGGCCGTCACAGAGGAGGCCGCGGGCGGGCCGCTGACCGTGCTGTTCGTGGTGGTCTCCGCGCTGACCGGGGGAGCGGTGCTGCGGGTCACGGCCCGGGTCTTCCTCGGCTGGGGGCCGATCCCCGCCTCCGACCGGCCGTACGAGACCAGCGGTACCGACGAGGAGCCGGAGACCGGTGGCCGCCTCGGCCGGGTCCCGCTGCCCATGCTGGCCGTGCCCGCCGTGCTGCTCACCGCCGCGCTGCTGGCCGGGGCCGTGCCGGGGTGCGCGGCCGCCGTCGGGCGGGCCCTCGGCACGAGCGGTGCCGCGCCGCCGCACTGGTCGGCCGTGGGCGTCGGGCTCGGCCTCGCGTCGACCGCGCTCGCCGTCGCCCTCGCCGCGCTCGCGGTGCGCACCGGGTCGCTGCACGAGGGGCTCCACTGGGCCAGACCGCTGCGGCGCCTCCACTCCGGCCACATCGGCGACTACGTCGCCTGGCTGCTCGCCGGCACGGTCCTGCTCGGCGCGCTGGCGCTGCCGGGGGGGCTGTCCGGCTGAGGCACATGCCCCGGGCAGCCCTGCGGGCCCGACCGCTGCGGAGCCACCCACCTGCCTGTGGTCAGGGGCGGCAGATGCTTCCCCCTTCGGGGCGGTGGCGACCCGGCGGCCCGGTGCGGCTTGCCGCTCCCGCACTGCCTGAAAGGCGTGGGAGGTGCCCCCGGTTCCCCGCGCCCCTTGGGGCCCCGGCGTTTCCTCGCCGAGCGGCACCGCCCCACCGAGTCAGCGCGGGGCCGGCACCGCGCCGCCGCGCGAACGGTCCGTTTCGGTTACGCCGATCGTGGTAACCGCGTGACGACGGCGCGGCGGCCGGGGCTCCACGGCCCGCCCGTGGTGGTGGAGCCCCCGTCCGCACGCGCCGCCGCCTCGCCGACACCAGCGCCGCGGGCCACCCTGAGAGGAGCCCGCGGCACCAGTCACCACAGCCGATGTGCGGGAGGAATGCGATGGGCATCCGTGAACGTGTCCGCGAGTGGCCCCTGTACCGACAGCTCACCGACGGGGACCCGCTCGGCCGGGGCAGCGCCGCGATGTCCTCGCACACCCGGGGCCTTCGGCCCCGCACGGACGGCGCGGAGCGGGTGGTCAAGTCCGTGTGCCCGTACTGCGCGGTGGGCTGCGGCCAGGAGGTGTACGTCAGGGACGGCCGGGTCGTGCAGATCGAGGGCGACCCCGACTCCCCGGTCAGCCGCGGCAGGCTCTGCCCCAAGGGCTCGGCGACGCTCCAGCTCACCACCGGGGACGCCCGCCACCACCAGGTCCTCCACCGCCGTCCGGGCGGCACCGACTGGGAGCCGCTCGACCTGGAGACGGCGATGGACATGATCGCCGACCGGGTGGTCGCCACCCGCCGCGAGACCTGGCAGTGGGAGCAGGACGGCGTCCGCACCGCCCGCACCCTCGGCATCGCGAGCCTCGGCGGGGCCACCCTCGACAACGAGGAGAACTACCTCATCAAGAAGCTGCTGACCGGACTCGGTGTGGTCCAGGTGGAGAACCAGGCCCGGGTCTGCCACAGCTCCACCGTCGCGGGCCTCGGCACCTCCTTCGGCCGCGGCGGCGCCACCACGTTCATGCAGGACCTGCAGAACTCCGACTGCATCGTCATCCAGGGCTCCAACTTCGCGGAGGCCCACCCGGTGGGCTTCCAGTGGGTGATGGAGGCCAAGGCGCGCGGCGCCACCGTCATCCACGTGGACCCGCGCTTCACCCGCACCAGCGCCCTCGCCGACCTGCACGTACCGATCCGGGCCGGCACCGACATCGCCTTCCTGGGCGGCATCATCAACCACGTCCTCACCGAGGAGAAGTACTTCCGCGACTACGTGCTCGCCTACACCAACGCCGCCACCCTGGTCGGCGAGGACTTCCGGGACACCGAGGACGCCGAGGGCGGCCTCGGCGTCTTCTCAGGCCTCGAGGAGGAGGCGCGCCACTACGACCCGCGGAGCTGGCAGTACGAGAACACCCGGGTCCAGCAGCCCACCGGCGAGGTCGAGGAGCAGCGGGAGCATGACAAGCCCGGCGACGCGGCCGGCGACCCCGCCCCGCACACCCACGACCTGCGGATCCCCCAGGCAGGCGGAGCCGAGGCGCACGGCTCCGGAGGCCCCCGCGCAGACGCGCGGGCGGCCCGCGACGAGACCCTGCGGCACCCGCGCTGCGTCTTCCAGATCCTCAGGCGCCACTACGCCCGCTACACCCCCGAGCTGGTCGAGGAGGTGTGCGGCGTGCCCCGGGCCACCTTCCGCACGGTGTGCGACGCGCTCACCGCCAACTCGGGCCCCGACCGCACCAGCGCCTTCGCCTACGCCGTCGGCTGGACCCAGCACTCCGTCGGCGCCCAGTACATCCGTGCCGCCAGCATCCTCCAGCTCCTGCTGGGCAACATAGGCCGGCCCGGCGGTGGCATCCAGGCGCTGCGCGGCCACGCCTCCATCCAGGGCTCCAGCGACATCCCCACCCTCTTCAACCTGCTGCCCGGCTACCTGCCCATGCCGCACGCCCACGCCCACGAGACGCTGGACACGTTCATCGACGCCAGCCGCACCGACAAGGGCTTCTGGGGCGACATGCGGGCCTACTTCGTCAGCCTGCTCAAGGCGTACTACGGGGACGCGGCCACCGAGGAGAACGACTACTGCTTCGGCCACCTGCCGCGCCTGACCGGTTCCCACTCCACCTACGACACCGTCATGGCCCAGCTCGACGGGGTCTGCAAGGGCTACTTCCTGATGGGGGAGAACCCCGCCGTGGGCTCCGCCAACACCCGGCTGCAACGCCTCGGGATGGCCAACCTGGACTGGCTGGTGGTGCGCGACTTCTCCCTCATCGAGTCCGCCACCTGGTGGAAGGACGGCCCGGAGATCGAAACGGGCGAGCTGCGCACCGAGGACATCCGCACCGAGGTGTTCTTCTTCCCCGCCGCCGCCCACACCGAGAAGTCCGGCTCCTTCACCAACACCAACCGCTGGCTCCAGTGGCACGAGGCCGCCGTCGAGCCCGAGGGGGACGCCCGCAGCGACCTGTGGTTCATGTACCACCTCGGGCGCCGCATCAAGGCCAGGCTGGCCGGTTCCACCGACCCCATGGACCGGCCCGTTCAGGACCTCACCTGGGACTATCCGGTGGAAGGACCGCTACGGGAGCCGGTGGCCGCCGCCGTGCTCGCCGAGATCAACGGCAACGGCCCCACCGGCGCCCCGCTCTCCGCCTACACCGAACTCAAGGACGACGGCTCCACCCGCTGCGGCTGCTGGATCTACTGCGGAGTCTTCGCGGACGGCGTCAACCAGGCGGCCCGTCGCAAGCCACACGTCGAGCAGGACTGGGTCGCCGCCGAGTGGGCCTGGGCCTGGCCAGCCAACCGGCGCATCCTCTACAACCGTGCCTCCGCCGCCCCCGACGGCACCCCCTGGAGCGAGCGCAAGGCCTATGTGTGGTGGGATCCGGATGCTCCGGGCGGCGGACGGTGGACCGGGCACGACGTGCCGGACTTCGTGCCCGACCGCCCGCCCGGGTACGTACCGCCCGAGGGCGCCAGGGGACCGGACGCGCTGCGCGGGGACGACCCGTTCATCATGCAGGCGGACGGCAAGGGCTGGCTGTTCACGCCCGCGGGCCTGGAGGACGGGCCGCTGCCCACGCACTACGAGCCCCAGGACTCGCCGTTCGGCAACGCCCTGTACCCGTCCCGGCCGAGGAACCCGGTGCGGCAGCTGCTGCCCCGCGCGGGCAACCGCTTCCACCCGAGCGGCGACGAGCCCGGCGCCGACGTCTTCCCGTACGTCGTCACCACCCACCGGCTGACCGAGCACTTCACCGCCGGCGGCATGAGCCGTTTCTCGCCCTACCTCTCCGAGCTCCAGCCGGAGTTCTTCTGCGAGGTCTCCCCGCAGCTCGCCGCGGAGCGCGGCCTGGAGCACGGCGGCTGGGCCACCGTCGTCACCGCACGCAACGCCGTCGAGGCCCGGGTGATGGTGACCGAGCGCATCAAGCCGCTCACCGTGCAGGGCCGCACCGTCCACCAGATCGGGTTGCCCTTCCACTGGGGCCCGAACGGCATCGCGGCGGGCGACGCCGCCAACGAGCTGCTCGCCATCGCCCTCGACCCCAACGCCCACATCCAGGAGGACAAGGCCCTCTCCGCCGACATCCGGCCGGGCCGCCGGCCGCGCGGCCCCGACCTGCCGCGGTTCGTCGCCGACTACCGCAGGCGCGCCGGCATCACCGCCACCACCGGAACGGAGGCAGGCACGTGACGGACACCACGGCCGCCGGCGCCGGGCAGGCTGTGGACGCCCTGCGCGCCGCGCGGAACCTGCTCAGCGGCCCCGAACCCGACCCGGCCCGCGACGCCGGACACCCCGATCCGCCGGAGCGCGTCGGCTTCTTCACCGACACCTCCGTCTGCATCGGCTGCAAGGCCTGCGAGGTGGCCTGCAAGGAATGGAACGCCATTCCCGAGGACGGCCTCGCGCTCACCGGCATGTCGTACGACAACACCGGTGGCCTCGGCGCCTCCACCTGGCGGCACGTCGCCTTCGTCGAGCAGAGCCCGCCCACCCCGGACGGCCGCACCGAACTGCCGCTCGCCGACGCCGCGCAGGGCGGTGCGCAGGGCACGGACGGTGCGCACGGTGCCGCTGCCGGCGCCGGCGGCGACCTGCGCTGGCTGATGTCGTCGGACGTCTGCAAACACTGCACGCACGCCGCCTGCCTCGACGTCTGCCCCACGGGCTCGCTGTTCCGCACCGAGTTCGGCACCGTCGTCGTCCAGGAGGACATCTGCAACGGCTGCGGCTACTGCGTGCCCGCCTGCCCCTACGGCGTCATCGAGCAACGGCCCGCGGACGGCCGCGCGTTCAAGTGCACCCTCTGCTACGACCGGCTCTCCGCCGGGCAGGAGCCCGCCTGCGCCAAAGCCTGCCCGACGGATTCCATCCAGTTCGGCCCCCTCGACGAGCTGCGCGAACGTGCCGCACAGCGCGTCGCCCGGCTCCAGGCGGCCGGCGTCGGCAAGGCCAGGCTCTACGGGCACGACCCCGAGGACGGCGTCGGCGGCGACGGCGCGTTCTTCCTGCTGCTCGACGAGCCCGAGGTCTACGGCCTGCCGCCGGACCCCGTCGTCACCACCCGCGATCTGCCCGCCATGTGGCGGCACGCCGGAGCCGCGGCGCTGTCCCTGCTCGGCTCCTTCGCGCTGTCGTTCGCACTCGACGCACTCACCGGCAAGGCCGGCCCCGCCAGGCGCGGGCGCCGGGGAGGGGGACGGTCATGAGCGGTTCCGACGTGACCCGGCACGGCATCGAGGGCGAGCGCCCCGGCCGCCAGGCGGCCCCCGGCGCGCTGCGGCTGGGCCCCGAAGCGGGCCCGGACGGCTCAGGCCGCCGGCGCCGTCGGCGGCTGAGCGGCGGCGAGGAGCCGATGGTGCCCCGGGCGGACGTCACCTCGTACTACGGACGCCCCGTCATCAAGGCCCCTTCCTGGGCCGCCACCGACATCGCCGGGTACTTCTTCCTCGGCGGCCTCGCCGGCGCCGGCTCCGTGCTGGCCGCCGGCGCCCACCTCACCGGGCGGACCACCACGGCCACCGCGCTGAAGGTCTCCGCCACGGCGGCCGTCTCGCTGTCGGCCGCCGCGCTCGTCCACGACCTCGGCAGGCCCGAGCGGTTCGCCAACATGCTGCGTGTCCTCAAGCCCACCTCCCCGATGAGCGTGGGCTCCTGGCTGCTCGCCGGCTACGGTCCCACGGCCACAGCGGCCGCCCTGTCCGCCGTCACCGGCCGGCTGCCGCGCGCCGGCGCCGCCGCCACCGCGGCCGCGGGGCTGCTCGGCCCGGCCGTCGCCGCCTACACCGGCGTCCTGGCTGCGGACACCGCCGTACCGGCCTGGCACGGCGCCCACCGCGAGCTGCCGTACCTGTTCACCGCGTCCGCGACGGCCGCCGCCTCCGGCATGGCGCTGGTGCTCGGCCCGCCCGCCCAGACATGCCCCGCACGCTATGCGGCCGTGCTCGCAGCGGGCGCCGAGCACGCCCTCACCCGGGCCGTCGAACGGCGCCTCGGCAGCGTCGCGGAGACCTACCGCACGGGCCGTGCGGGGACACTGATGCGCTGTGCCCGGGCACTGGTGACGGCCGGCGCGGCCGGCGCCCTGCTGGCCGGCCGGGCCCGCCCGGCGGCCGCGCTGAGCGGCCTCGCCCTGCTGGCGGGCTCCGCCTGTACCCGGTTCGGTGTCTTCGCGGCCGGCGTGGCCTCAGCGGAGGACCCCCGGTACACGGTCGGTCCGCAGCGCGCCCGCCTCGCCGCCGCCGGCGGCCGGGGCAAGCACGACGTACCCGAAAGGAGCGAAGGATGACGGTATCCGACGGCACAGGGCCCACACAGGTACTGGTGGAGGTCAGCGGCTGCTCCGAGAGCGACGCCCAAGCGGTGTTCGAGGCGCTGCGGGACTTCTTCCCGTCCGACCGCGACGCCGCGGACGTGCCGCACATGGCCTCGGCGACACAGCCCACGGTGTGGGCGGCCACCTTCGACGTCAGCGGCGGCCCCGGCAGCGCGGGCCGGCGCCGGCTGACGGCACCGGTCACGGTGGACGTACAGGGCGGCTACCACGCGGTGGACCAGCTCAGGGACACCCTGTCCGCCGCGTTCTCCGTCGAGATCCTCGGCACGGCCGCGGGCGACCAGGAGAACGAGGTCCAGCTACGTCTCCGCAGCGCCTGACCGGGTCACCGCCCCGGCCTGCCCGGGCAGGCCGGGGCGGTGACCCGGTCAACCCAGCTCCGGTCAACCCAGGGGCGCGGGGAACTGCGCACCCAGCCACGTCGAACCGTCAGGTCGCCACCGTCCCGAAGGGGCGGCCTCTGCCGCTCGGGGCGCAGCCCCGCCTCGAAGGCGCGCGGGGCGGTGACATTGTGCGGCTCCGCCGCGTGGGCGCACCCGGTCACGACGAGACACGAGCGTCGTCACCGTCCCAAGGCCGCAGCTTCTGCCGTTGCCGGACCACCGGCCGGTGGTGGACCGGTCGCCCAGGTCCCCACGCCCTTCTCAGAGCGCGCCCCGCGCGTGAAAGGGCCCGCGCGTGACAGGGGGCCGGGGCGCAGCCCCGCCCAAGGGCTCAGCCGGTGAGCTGCGGCAGCACCTTCATGCGGTAGAAGTCGAAGAAACCCTGCTGGTCAGGACCCATCTGATTGACGTAGACGGTGTCGAAGCCGGCGTCGACGTAGGCCTGGAGCGCGGACACGTGCGCGTCCACGTCGCTTCCGCACGTCACACTCTCCGCCACCTGCTCGGGAGTGACCAGCCGAGACGCCTGGTCGATGTGCTGCGGAGTGGGAAGGACCTGCCCCAGCTCGCCCGGGAGCTGCTCGTTCGGCCACAGCCGGTGCGCAGTGCGCACGGCCTCGTCCTTGTCGAGGGCCCAGCACACCTTCAGGCCCGCGGCCACCGGCTTGGTGCCGCCGCCGCTGCGCCGGAACCGCTCGATGGGCTCGGGGTCGGGCTGCATGGTGATGAAGCCGTCACCGATCCGCCCGGCCACCTCGGCGGCCTGCGGCCCGAACGCGGAGACGTCGATGGGCACGGGCTCGTCGGGCACCGTGTACAGCCGGGCGTTCTGCACGGTGTAGTGCCGGCCGCGGTGGCTGACCTCCTCGCCCTCGAAGAGCCGCCGGATGATCTGCACGGCCTCCTCCAGCATCTCCAGCCGGACCGTGGCCTCCGGCCACGCGGTGCCGAGCACGCTCTCGTTCAGCGCCTCCCCGCTGCCCACGCCCAGCCGGAACCGCCCGTCCAGCAGCACAGAGCTGGTCGCGGCGGCCTGCGCCGCGAGGACCGGGTGCAGCCGCACGGTGGGGCAGGTGACCGCGGTCTGCACGGGCAGCGACACCGCCTCGGAGAGCGCGCCGATCACCGACCACACGAACGGGCTCTGGCCCTGACGGTCGTTCCACGGGTGGAAGTGGTCCGAGATCCACAGCGCGGTGAACCCGGCCTGTTCGGCCATGCGCGCCTGCTCGACGAGCTCACCGGGCCCGTGCTCCTCGCACGCCAGGAAGTAGCCGAACTCCGTCATCGATGCCTCCTCAGCTCTCGTCGGAGAGGACACCGGGTAACCGGCGTCCGCGCCCGCTAACCCATGGGCCGCTCGCGCACGACGTCGCCCGCCGCCTTGTCGTCCCGCAGCCCCAGGTAGCGCGGATGGCGCAGCATGCCGTCCCGCGTCCACTCGGTGAACGCGATCTGGGCGACCAGCAGCGGCTCGACCCAGTGGGCCCTGCGTTCGCGCACCGGATCGGCGAACGGCGACCCGGTCCGGTGCAGTTCGCCGAGCACCCGGGTCAGCTCCCGCAGCGTCCTGTGGTCGAAGCCGGTGCCGACCTTGCCCGCGTACCGCAGCCGCCCGTGGTCGTAGTAGCCGAGCAGCAGCGCACCGAAGCCGATCCGGGTCCCGGACGGCTCGGTGAAGCCGCCGACCACGAACTCCTGGCCGCGGGAGCACTTCAGCTTGAGCCAGTCCGTGGAGCGGCGGCGCTGGTAGCGGCTGTCCGCGCGCTTGGCGATCAGCCCCTCCCAGTCCCGGGCGCAGGCCTCGTCAAGGAGTTGCCCGGCGGTGGCGCCGCGCTCCGGGTCGGCGTTGCGGTGCGCGCTGTAGCGCAGCGGCTGCCGGTAGGCGAGCGCGCCGCGCAGCAGGGACTTGCGGGCCCGAAGTGGCAGCTGGGTGGTCTCCACGCCCTCCAGACGCAGCAGGTCGAAGAGGTAGTAGTACACGGAGACGTCACTGGCCCGCACCTCCTCGGCCCGGGTGAGCCCCATGCGCTGCTGCAGCCGGGAGAAGTCCGTGCGGCCGTGGGAGAACGCGACCATCTCGCCGTCGGCGGTGAAGTCCTGGCACTCCTGGTCCTCCAGGGCCGCCACCACCTCCGGGTAGGTGGCGTTCAGACGACGGCCGGTGCGGGAGAAGAGCCGGACCCGGCCGCCCTCGCGGACCACGAGGACCCGCTCGCCGTCCAGCTTCCGCTCCAGCAGCCAGTCGGCCGGGAGTTCCCGGCGGTCGGAGAGCGTGGCGAGCATCGGCTCCGCGGCCAGCTCCACCCCGGACGGCGCGGCACGCAGCCTGGCCCGCAGGTCCGCGGGCAGCCGCGTGAGCAGCCGGGCGCCCGGGCCGTGGGCGCCCTGCTCCGCGGTGCTTCCCGGGGCCGTCACGACCGGTTGCTCTGCCACTCGGCTTCGGGGTGCTCGGCGACCTGCCGCAGGGTGCGCCCGCTGCGTGCCGAGCGCGCCCGGCGCGGGT
The DNA here is from genome assembly GCF_057320905.1 of Streptomyces sp. DSM 116793. Taxonomy (NCBI): domain Bacteria; kingdom Bacillati; phylum Actinomycetota; class Actinomycetes; order Kitasatosporales; family Streptomycetaceae; genus Streptomyces; species Streptomyces sp. DSM 116793. The sequence continues at coordinate 9,160,668 of NZ_CM170494.1, forward strand.
CGGGCGGGCCGCCGTCCTGCCGGGCCCGGTCGTCGTCGGCCTTGACCAGCAGCCAGGCCTCGCGCTCGGTGCCGTCCCCGCCGCGGATCCGGGTGAGCGCGTAGCCGCCGCGCAGTTTGGACCCCTCCAGCCAGAAGCTGGCGTGTCCCTTCTGCAGGGCCTCGGCGAACGGCACCGGGCGGTGCCTGCGATCGTGGCTCAGCGGCCGGTAGGTGCCCTTGTCCCAGACGATCACGGTGCCGCCGCCGTACTCGCCCTCCGGGATCACCCCCTCGAAGTCCCGGTACTCCAGCGGGTGGTCCTCCGTCGGCATGGCCAGCCGCTTGTCGTGCGGGTCGGCCGAGGGCCCCTTCGGCACCGACCACGACTTCAGGACGCCGTCGACCTCCAGGCGGAAGTCGAAGTGCATGGTGCTGGCATCGTGGATCTGCACCACGAACCGGGGGTGCTCGCCGCCCTCCTCCGCACTGCCGCGGGGCTCGGCGGTCCGGTCGAAGTGCCGCTTCTCGCGGTAGGTCCGCAGGGTGTCCCCGCCGTCGGCGTCTTCACGTTTTCGCTGGTCGGCTTTCCGCTGAGGCACGTCTGCCCTCCTTCTGCGCGGACCGCTTGCCGCGCCCGGCGGGCTCGGTCGCACCGCGGGGCGCGGACTCGGGTACCCAGGAGCGTGGCGGGGCAGTCCGGGCGGGGCCGCCGGCCGTGGGACGTCAGCTCCTGCCCGGGGGCGGTGTGACCTCGTTGACGGTGAAGAGTCCGCCGTCCGGGTCACGGAGGATGGCCTCGGGGCCCTGGGACGTCATCCGCTCCTCGGTCACCGAGCCGCCGTGAGCACGGGTCGCCGCTATGCAGCGCGCCACGTCGGGCACCCGGAAGTGCACCGCCCAGTGGGGCCGCACCAGCGGGTCCGGGGCGTTCTCCAGGGCCCCCGACTCCAGCCGGGCCACCACGTGCCCGTCGCTGCGCAGCACGACCTCGTCGTCGACGTACTCGACCTCGCAGGCCCCTGGGCGCGCGGCCGCCCACTCCAGCACCTCACCGTAGAAGATCGCCGCCTCGAAGGCGTCCCGGGTGTGCAGCCCCGCCCAGGCGGGCGCGTGGTCGCGCCACTCCACCCACTCCTCCAGGAGACGGCCCTCCCAGATGCCGAAGGCGGCCCCGTCGCGGTCGGCCGCGAGCGCGCCCCGGCCCAGGACGAAGGAGAGCGGGCCCACCGCCATGGTGCCGCTGCGTTCCCTGATCCGCGCCGCGGTCTGGTCGGCGTCGGTGACGGCGAAGTACGGAATCCAAGCCACCCCCACCTGCAGTGCGGTGGCCAGCGCCCCGATGCCGGCCACCGGGGAGCCGTGGTCCAGCGCGACCGAGAAGTCCTCGCCGAGCTTCCCGGCGCGGAAGTCCCACCCCATGACGGCACCGTAGAAGTCCTGCGAGGACGTGAGGTCCCTGGCCATCAGGCTGACCCAGCTGGGTGCGCCGAACACCTCGCCGGAGGTGGTCGGGCGTGCTGGTGACTGTGTCGTGTTCTTCTCCATCGCAGGCAGGTTCCGCTCCTACGTCGGGACGCGGCGGCCGCGCCTTTAGGGGGCGCGCGGCGGCGCGCCGAGGCGCGTTCCGGCCGGTCGTCTTGGGCCGTTGGTCCGTTCCGGGGTGCCCGCGTCCATTCTGGGCCAGCCGGGGGACCTCTGCTCTGCGAGCGTGGGTCGCGTCGGCCGGTGAGCGGCGCTGGACGTTCGGTGACCGGATGCGCCGCGGCGCATCCGGTCGGTAAACGAGAACTTTGCGGGTACCCGCTGTCCAATGATGGCACTGAGCATGGAAAACCTGGCGCTCTCCGGCGGGCTCGCCGTCGGCGTCATCCTCATCGTCGGCCTGCCCGTGGTGGTCGGACTGATCTGGGCGGTGTCGCTCGGGATCAGGATCCGCAGGGACGAACCCCCGCCGCCGTCGGAGGAGGACCAGCCGCACCTCCCGGAGGGCGGCCCGGTGCGCGAGGAGCGCGAGCGCCGGGAACCCGACGAGCTGCCACGCAGCGACGAACGGCTGCTCCCGCACGAGCTGCGCACACACGGCTCGACCACCAGCAGGAACCAGCGGCGCAGGCGATGGCACCCGGGCGCGAGCGGCTCCTTCGGCAGTGGAGGCCCGGGCCACCGGTGAGCAGCCCCTGGCCCGCCGGTGCGGCGGCGGGGCCCGGCGCATGTCCTGCCGGGTTCGGGGGCACCCGCGTTCGCAACATCGCCACAGGCACAACCGATCACGAGGAAGGAAGGCACCAGCATGGCCGCCATGCAGAGCCCGCTGCACGACGAGGACCGCAAGACCACCGGGGACGCCCTCCAGGGCGCGCTGGTGGAGCTCCTCGACATCTCGCTGATCGCCAAGCAGGCACACTGGAACATCGTCGGCCCGCGGTTCCGCTCGATCCATCTCCAGCTGGACGAGGTGGTCTCCACGGCCCGTTCCTACGCGGACACCGTGGCGGAGCGCGCCGCCGCGATCGGGGTCCCGCCGGACGGCCGGGCCCGCACCGTCGCCGAGACCTCGGGGCTGAGCGGCATCGGGGACGGCTGGGTGAAGGACGCCGACGCCGTCGCCGCGCTCGTGGAGGCGCTGGGCGGCGCGGTCAGGAGGATGCGGGAGCGCATCGACCTGACCGACAAGAGCGACCTGGTGACGCAGGACATCTTCATCGAGCTGACCAGGCAGCTCGAGAAGCACGTCTGGATGTTCCAGGCCGAGCAGCAGTGAGGGCCGCCCCGTACGGGGCGCGGAGAGCCGCGCGGGGCCGTGCGTGCCACCGGCCGGCGGCCGGCCACGGCCGGTGGCCCAAGTCCGGTCGCTCGTCCGTCCGCCGGTGGCCCGACCCGGCGGTTCGGTGGCCCGACCAGGCGGTTTGGGGCAGGGGCGCCCCGGGCGGTCGCTTCATGGCTTGTCGCGCAGTTCCCCGCGCCCCTTCCGGGGTGTGGCCCGCGGGCCAGGAGGGGCGCGGGGAACTGCGCGCCGCCCTCACGCCGCCGCGTAGAACGACCTGAGCGTGTCGACCACCTCGTCGTCGGTCAGCTGCCCGAAGTGCGTGTACCACTGGCCCACCGCCCGGAAGTGCTCGGGCTGGTGCAGGCAGATCACACTGTCCGCGTAGTCGCGCAGATCCACCGCGGCGTCCGGGCTGCCCACCGGCACCGCCATGATCAGCCGCTTGGGGTGCAGGGTACGCAGATGACGCAGGGCGGCGCGGGCGGTGGCGCCGGTGGCCAGACCATCGTCCACCAGGATCACGGTGCGGTTCCGCAGGTGCGGGGCCGGGCGTCCCATGCGGTAGCGGCGTTCGCGGCGGTGCATCTCCTTGCGCTCACGCGCGACGACGGGCAGCAGCTCGTCCTCCGTGAGGCCGAGGTAGGCCAGCATCTCGTGGTCGAACGAGGGCGGCTCGTCGTCCGCCAGGGCGCCGACGCCGAGCTCGGGGCGGCCGGGCATGCCGATCTTGTGGGCCATCTGGACATCCAGCGGCGCATGCAGGGCGCTCGCCAGCTCCGCCGCGACCGGCACACCCCCGCGCGGCAGCGCCAGCACGATGATGTCGGTGAGGCGCTCGGTCTCGGGCCACTCGAGGAACCAGTCCGCGAGGTCCCTGCCCGCCTGGGTGCGGTCGTGGAATCGCATGGGGTCGCTCCCTGCGTACTGACGGATGTCCGGGGCCCGCGGCCCGGCCGGCCGCGCCGCTTCCAGTCTCGGCACGCGCGCCCCGGCCCGCATCTCCCACCGACCGGGTTCCCCGGTGGCGCGGTCTACGCCCGCGGTCCGCGCACCGTCCATGCCGCGCGGCCCTGGCGTACGGGCCCTGGCGTACGGGCCCCGGCCGGGCCTCGGCGTACGGGCGGGCCCGTCAGCCGTGGTCGAACCTCTCGCCCAGGGCCAGCACGTCCGGCAGGCCGAGGGTGTCGACGACGTCCCGCAGGCCCGGCAGGCACTTCACCGCCTCCTCGGGGGTGCCGACCTGCCGCACGCCCGCCAGCACGTCCGTGACCGCCTGGGTCGCGGCCAGCAGCGTGGTGAGCGGGAGGATGACGAGCCGGTAGCCCAGCTCGGCGAGCCGGTCCAGACCGGTCGGCGGGGTCTTGCCGCCCTCGGCCCAGTTGAAGAGCAGCGGTACGTCCGGGAAGGCGCGGGCCGCGGCTTCGATCTCGGCGTCGGTGCGCAGCGCCTCGACGAACAGCATGTCCGCACCCGCCTCGCGGTACGGCGGGCCCGCCGCAGGGCCGCGTCGAAGCCCTCGACGGCATGTGCGTCGGTCCGGGCGATGATCAGGAAGTCCGGGTTCCTGCGGGCCGCCACGGCCGCCTCGATCTTGCCCGCCATGGCCTCGGCGGGGATGACCTCCTTACCGTCCAGGTGCCCGCACCGCTTGGGTGCGACCTGGTCCTCCAGGTGGATCGCCGCCACCCCGGCGGCCTCGTACTCGTGCACGGTCCTGACCACGTTGACCGGGTTGCCGTAGCCGTCGTCGGCGTCGGCGATCACGGGCACGCCCACCGCGGAGACGAGCCGCCGTGCGGCCCCCGTCATCTCGGTCATCGTGAGCAGGCCGACGTCCGGGCGGCCGAGCAGCGACGCCGCCGTCCCGAACCCGGTCATGTACACCGCGGGGAACCCCGCCCGCTCGATCAGCAGCGCGCTCATCGCGTCGTACGCCCCCGGCGCCACCACCGGCGCGTCCCCCGCCAGCAGCTCCCGCAGCCGCCGCGGTCCGTCCGGGCCCTTGTCCAGCAGATCCGCCATGGCGTCTCTCCTCACGCTCACGGGACGGCTACCCCGGGCGGGACGGAGCGAAGAGTGGGGGCCGGGCCGGCGGGCCGCCCCTGCCGGTGCCGCGCCTGCCGGGGCCCGGGCATGTGCTGTGCCCGGGCCCCGCTCCCGGCCGCCCGGCCCGCGTCCGGCCGCCCGGGCCCCCTCTCACTGGCCGTCGGCCGCCGCTCGCAGGGCGGCCAGATCGATCTTCACCATGCCGAGCATGGCCTTCATCGCTCGCTGGGAGCGGCCCGGATCGGGGTCGCCGATCAGCTCTTCCAGCTCGGTGGGCACGACCTGCCAGGACATGCCGTACTTGTCCTTGAGCCAGCCGCACTGGCTCTCCTGGCCGCCGTCCGCGAGCAGCCGCGACCAGTAGTAGTCGACCTCGTCCTGGTCGGCGCAGTTGATCAGCAGCGAGACCGCCTCGTCGAAGGTGAAGTCGGGGCCGCCGTTGATCGCGGTGTACGGCTGGCCGTCGAGCTCGAAGTCGACGGTCAGCACCTGGCCCGCCTCGCGCGGGCCCGCCTCGCCGTAGTGCAGGACCCTGGTGATCCTGGAGTTGGGGAAGATCGACACATAGAACTGGGCTGCCTCCTCGCCCTGCGTGTCGAACCAGAGGTTGGGGGTGATCCTCGGCATGTCGTTCTCCTCGCGGCTCTCGGTGCGTCCTCGGTGTTGCGGTGCTCTTGCAAGGGGTTGACCCCGCCCCCGCCCGGAACTCATCGGTGCCGCGGTGCCCTTTCCCGGAACGTTCCCCGAGGGGCCTCGTCCGGACGCTGCCAACCGGAGGCCATCGGACCGGGGGCCGCCGCCCACCGGGCATCAGGATGCGGCACGTCGCTCGCCGTCGCCGCTCAGGGCCCTGATGAGCTCGTCGCGGTTCATGCCGGAGCGGCCCCGCACCCCCGCCTCGGAGGCGCGTCGATACAGCTCGTCCTTGGACAGCTCCCGCAGCCGGTCGCGGGAACCGGCACCCCGGCGCGCGCCGCTGCGGGAACCGCCCCGCGACGCGCCGCGGGCCCCGCCGCTCCGTGCGGTCGTCGTGCGCCGCGCGCCGCCGTGGCCGCCGGAGCCGCCCTCGGCCCGGGCGCCGGAGCGGGCGCCGGAGCGCCGGCGGCGGCCCCGCCCCGACTCCCTGGCACGGTCGACGCCGGCCTGCAGCGCGTACACCTTCGCATGGTTCTCACTGCGGGGTGCCATGTAGTACGTCCGGTCGAAGTACACCGGGTCGATATCGTCCAGGTCGACGAAGCCGGCCACGTCCAGCGCCTCGGAGCGGCCCGGCGCGACCTCGGCCAGCTCCTCGGGCTCCACGACCACGTACTCGTCCCCCGCGTCGAACCCCTTGACGATCTCGTCGAGGGGGACCTCCTCGCCGGTGCGCTCGTTGACGCGCCTGTTGCGGACCCGGTCCGCGGTGTCGCGCTGGACCTGGTGGAAGTGGATGGTGTGGCTGTCCGTGGCCGGGTGGAGACTGACGGGCAGCGACACGAGACCGAAGGTGAGCGTGCCGCTCCACACGGGCCGTGCCATGGCTCGGATACCTCCCTCTGCTCTCGTCCTCACCTCCGTGTACCCCGCTCGCCGACGCGGAACTGCGCCCCGATCCCGCGACCGTCCCGCGCCCGGCTGAGGGGCGCGGGGAACTGCGCGACGAGCCGCCACGAGACGGTTTGTTCGCCACCGTCCCAGGGGGGGCATCCCGTGCCGCGTCGTGGCCACCGGCCGGCGGCCGGCTGCGTGCGGCAGTTCTGCGTGGCCCTGTCCGTGGGGCTGAGCCCGGTGAAAGGGGCGCGGGGAACTGCGCGACCAGGCGCCACGAGACGGTCGTGTCGCCACTGTCCCCAGGGGGCAACCCGTGCCGCCTCGGGGCCACCGGCCGGCGGCCGGCTGCGTGTGCGATCCCCCGCGTACCTTCAGGGCGCCACCGTGCGGACGTAGTCCGCGACGGCCGCGTCCAGGCCCACATCGTGCTGGGCGCGCTGGGACAGGTACCAGCGGTGCTCCAGCAGCTCGTGGTACAGCTCGGCCGGGTCCAGGCCGCTGCGGATGTCCTCGGGGACGGCACGGACGGTGGGCCGGAAGACCTCGCGGACCCAGCGGTGGGCCAGCACCTCGGGCCGGGCGCCCAGCCCGTCGGGCGCGTAGTCCTTCTGCGTGGCCATCCAGCTCTCCAGGTCGCCCAGCAGCCGGCGGGCCTGGTTCTCCTCGGTGTCCAGGCCGGTCAGCCGCAGCAACTGGCGCTGGTGATGGCCCGCGTCGACGACCTTGGGGACGAAGGTCACCGTGTCGCCGTTCGAGGCCTGCCCGATCTGCATCTCGGCGACGTCGAACCCGAGGTCGTTCAGCCGGCGGATGCGGCGCTCGATGTAGTGCCGTTTGCCCTTCGGATACACCGACACCCGGGTCAGCTCGTTCCACAGCTCGCCGTAGCGGCGCCCGATCTCGGTGCCGAAGGTGATCGGGTCGAGGGACGGGTGGAGCGCGCCGGCCGCCTCCAGGTCGAACATCTCGCCGCTGATGTTCACCTGCGCCAGCTCGATGTCGTACTCCCGCTGCCCGTCGCTCAGACTCGGATGCGCCTCGCCGGTCTCGGCGTCCACGAGATAGGCGGCGTACGCGCCCGCGTCCCGCCGGAAGAGGGTGTTCGACAGCGAGCAGTCGCCCCAGGCGAACCCCGCCAGGTGCAGCCGCACCAGCAGGACCGCGAGGGCGTCCATCAGCCGGTGGACGGTACTGGGCCGCAGCGTGGTCTCGAACATGGAACGGTACGGCTGCGACCCCCGCAGGTGACGGGTGATCAGCACCGGTTCGAGGGGCTGGCCTTCGGTGTCCGTGCGGCCGGTGACCACGGCCAGCGGGTCGACCGCGGGGATCGCCAGACGGTCGAGGGCGCGCAGCATCTCGTACTCGCGCAGCGCGGGCCGCTCGGCGAGCTCCTTCACCGCGACCACTTCGCTCCCGGCGCGCGCGTAGCGCACCACGTGCCGGGACAGGCCGCGGGGCAGCGGCACCAGGTGCTTCTCCGGCCACTGTTCGAGGGGGAGGTGCCAGGGGAGGTCGAGCAGCAGGGTCGGGTGCTCGGGGTTGGTGGCGCTGATCTGCAATGCCATGTGTGTCTCGTGTCCTCGGTGGCGGGGTGTGCCGTCCGGACCGGTCCGGGCCTCACCGGGTGCGGTGTGCCGGATCCGTGCGCAAGGCCCCATTGCCCACGGGCGCCACCGCCATTATGCCCGGGACCGCGGTCGGGTCCGCCCGGCGGTCCGCCCGGTGGACCGCTCGGTGGACCGCTCGGTGGACCGCCGGCGGCCAGGCCGGCCCGGGCCGGACACGTCGCGGGTGGCACACGTCCAGGGCGTCGGGCTTGCGGGCACGTCCCGGGTGTCACATGCCGATCGTGTCGAGTTCCGCGACCATGTCCGCAGGCAGGACGACATGCGCCGCGGCGGTGTTCTCCCGCAGGTGCGCCACCGAGGAGGTGCCCGGGATCAGGGCCATGGTGGGCGACCGCCGCAGCAGCCAGGCCAGGGCCGTCTGCTGCGGTGTGACGCCCAGGTCGGCGGAGAGGTCGATCAGCGTCTGGGACTGCAGGGGAGTGAAGCCGCCCAGTGGGAAATAGGCCGTGTAGGCGATGTTCTCGGCCGCGCACCGGTCGACGAGGGCGTCGTCGTGCCGGTTGCCGAGGTTGTACAGGTTCTGCACCGCGGCGACCGGCGCGATGGACTGCGCCTCGGTGAGCTGCGCCGAGGTGACGCCGCTCAGCCCGAGGTGGCGGATGAGGCCCGCGTCCCGGAGTTCGGCGAGCGCGCCGAACCCCTCGGCGATCGACCCCTCGCTGGGGCCCTCGTACGAGCCGGTGCGCAGGTAGCACAGGTCGAGTGCGGCCAGGCCGAGGTGCCGGAGGTTCTCGCGGACCTGGGCCCTGAGGTCGTCCGGCTCCCCGGACGGGATCCAGCTGCCGTCCGCGCCGCGCCGCACGCCCACCTTGGTCGCGATGCACAGGCCCTCCGGGTAGGGGCCCAGGGCCTCCTTGATGAGTTCGTTGACGAAGAGGGGGCCGTAGAAGTCGGCGGTGTCGATATGGGTGATGCCCAGCTCGACGGCCTCCCGCAGCACGGCCAGCGCCTCGGTGCGGTCCCGCGGTGGACCGAAGGCGTTCGGGCCCGCCAGCTGCATCGCGCCGTAGCCCATGCGGCTGAGGGTGAGGCCGGCGGCCGGCGTGACCGTTCCGCCGGGAACAGAGGTAGGCATGCCGTGCCCTTCTCTCGTGGGTCCGGATGACGGGGCAGGCCGCGCACGACGGGGAACCTGCTCCGGCTCCCACCCTCCGTCATGGCGCGGTGGGCTGCCAGTCCCGTGTTCCCGGCCGTGACAGGGCCGGCCACCTGCCGCGAGGCGGGGCCGGCGTGGAGGCAGGAGAGCACGAACGCGCCCGGTGAGTTCCTGCGCGGCCAGCGCGACCTGGTCCGTCCCGAGGACGTGGGGACCGGCGGCGGAGGACTGCGGCGGGTGGTGCGGAGCGTCCCGCACGCGGTGCGAAGTGTCCCGCACGCGGCGCAGAGAGTCCCGCACGCGGTGCCGAGCGTCGCGGGCCGTCCGCTCGGGGAACCAGGCCGGATCTCAGGGAATCAGGACGATCTTGCCGTGGGTGTGGCCCTGCTCCAGTTCCTCGTAGGCGTCCGCGACCCGGTCGAGCGGGTAGGTGCGCGCGACCTTCGCCTCCAGCTCCCCGGTGGCGATCAGGTCGGCGAGGTCACGCAGGGTCTCGGGCATCGGAGCCGCCGCGCCGCCCACGAACCGGGCCCCGTACGTGTCGGTGGCCGTGGGGTCGACGATGGTGTTGATCCGCTCGGGCCGCACCCCGAGGTCGACCGCGAGCCGCACGTAGTCCGAGCCGAAGGCGTCGAAGAAGGCGTCGACGCCGCCCGGCGCCGCCTCGCGGATCCGGTCCGCCACCCCGGGACCGTAGGTGACCGGCACCGCCCCGTGCTCCGCCAGCCAGGCCTGGCGGTCCGCACCGGCGATCCCGATCACGGTGGCTCCGGAGCGCCTGGCGAGCTGTACCGCGAGGGAGCCCACCCCGCCGGTGGCGCCCGCGATCACCAGCGTCTCGCCCGGCCTGAGGTCCAGCGCGTCCAGCGCCGCCCAGGCCGTCGACCCTGCGACCTTCAGGGACCCCGCGACCTCCCACGGCACCCCGGCCGGGCGGGGGGTGAGCTGAGTGGTGGGCACGGCGGCAAGTTCGGCCTGGCTCGAGCGGGTGTCGACATACCCGAGGACCTCGTCGCCCACGGAGAACGAGTCGACGTCCGGGCCCAGCTCCACCACGGTGCCGGCCAGGTCGCTGCCCTGGCCCTGCGGGAAGGTGGCCGGCCAGATCCGGTGCAGGGCCCCCTCGCGTATCTTCGTCTCGCCGGGGTTGATACCCGCCGCCCTGACCTGGACCAGCACCTCATCGGCCCCGGGCACGGGGCGGTCGACGTCCGCGATGTACAGCACCTCACGGCCGCCGTAGCGGTCCATCCGCACTGCCTTGGACATGGTCGGTCTCCTGTGTCGCCGCTTGTGACCCTTGCCCTTGGGGAGTGCCCAGCCCGTTCCGATCCATGACGCGGCCGGGGCCGGGACGTCGCCGCACGTGCGACGGGGTCGAAGGCCTTGCCGTCCTCGGCGCCCGCCCCGGCCCGTCCGTAGCGGAGGTGACGGGACCGCCCGTATCGCACGATCGGGCGGCGCCCTCCACCGATCGGTTGATCGATGGTTCCACCCCCGGCTCATGAGATCGGGCGATGTGCGCGTCCGCGGGGCGCTGGAACGCTGAACGTGCCTGGCCGAACGCCCGGCCGCCGCGGGCGCGCTGCGCGGCCCGACCGACACGAAAGGTCCCTCATGAGCACCACCCCGAGCCCCGCCGCGGACCGCATGGGCGAGGCGGACATCCGGGCCGCCCTGCGCTGTCCCAGGCTGCTCGTCGCCGGCTATCTCGGCCTCAGCATGCTCACCCTGCTCGCCATCGTCCTGCTCCGCCACGACACCGCGGTGGTGAACGACGCCGTCTGGACGCGCGGCACCATCGTCGTCGTCAGCGCCCTGCTCACGTACCGGTTCGCCGCCCGTGCCGCCCGCGGATCCCGCCGTGCCTACCTCCGGCTGCGGCTGGTCTCCGGCGCCATGACGGTCGCCATAGCCGTGATCATCGCGCTGCCCGGTGCCTTCCCGCTCTGGATGAAGATCGAGCAGGCCGTCTGCGGCCTGCTGCTGGCGGGCGTCGTGGTGATGGTGAATGCCAGACGTGTCCGGTCCCTGTTCACGGCGGGGTGAGCCCGATGCCGTCCTATGGAAGCCGCGCCATGGCCCGCCCCCGGCCGCGGCTCGCCCGGCCCCGGTTACATTCTCCGTGGCCGAGGTGGACGCCATCCGGGAGGGCGCAGATGAGCGGTGCGATGCCACGCTCGTGGCTGGACACGAGGAAGCAGTGGCCGCCGGTGGTCTCCGTCGGCCCGTATCTGCTCCTGGCCGCCCTGGCCGTCTTCACGGCCGTGGTGAAGCGTTCGTCGGGGCAGTCACTCCTCGTCGACCTGGCGCTCTGCGCGCTCGCCGGGGGATGGATGCTCTCGCTGGTCACCCTGCGTCCCGCCTGGCGGGAGCGCCCAGCGATGATGGCGGTGTTCGTCACCGGCCTGATCGCGATCACCGCCGTCCTCGTCGTCAGGGACCCCTGGTTCGGATGCTTCAGCCCGGCCGGCTACCTCTACGCGTTCCGGCTGCTTCCCTGGCCATGGCAGCTCCCCGGTGTGGGCGCCGTGGCGGCGGTGGCGGGCACGGCCCAGGCGGCCGAGGTGGACAAGTCCACGGTGCTGGGCCTGCTGTCGTACGCCGCCGTACTGGCCGTGAACGTGCTCCCCATGTGCGGCTTCGCCTGGCTCGCCCGGCGCGGCGCCCGGCAGGACGAGCAGCGCAGGCAGGCGCTGGACGAGGCCAGACGGGCCAACCACCGCCTGGAGACCACCCTGGCCGAGAACGCCGGCCTCCACGAGCAACTGGTGACACAGGCCAGGGAGGCGGGGATGCTCGACGAACGGCAGCGGATGGCCCGGGAGATCCACGACACCCTGGCCCAGGGGCTCACCGGCATCATCACCCAGTTGCAGGCGGCCGAGCAGGCGGGCGACGAGCCCACGGAGTGGCGCAGGCACGTGGCCGCCGCGACCCTGCTCGCCCGGGAGAGCCTGTCGGAGGCCCGGAGGTCCGTGCACGCCCTGCGCCCGGAGCCGCTGGAGACCGGGCGCCTGGGCGAGGCACTCACCGGTGTCGCGGACCGCTGGTCGGCACTGCACGGTCTCGCCGTCGAGGTCACCACCACGGGCACGGCCCGCCCGACACCCCTGGAGGTCGACGTCGCCCTGCTCCGCACCGCGCAGGAGGCGCTGGCCAACGTCGCCCGGCACGCCGGGGCGAGCCGCGTCGGCGTCACACTGTCGTACCTGGAGCACGCGGTGGCCCTGGACGTACGGGACGACGGCAGGGGCTTCGACCCGGCGGCCCTGCTCGGCCATGGCACCGCAGCGGACGGTGGCCCCGACAGGGAGCCCTCGGTGGGCGCCCCGGCCCCCAAGCCCTCGGCGACCCCTGCGGGCGCCCGGCCGGCAGCGACCCGGTCCCGGCCGGCGACGGACAGCCGTCCGCGCCGCGGGTCCACGGGGGCGGAGCCGCCCGGGACACGGGCCTTCGGGCGGGCGGCGACGGGTGGGACGGCCGCGACGGAGGACGTAGGAGGCGCGGAGGCAGCCGGGACGGGCGGCGTCGCCAGGGCGGCCGCGGCCGGGGTGGACAGCGCCGGGGAGGCGACGTCCGGGACGGCCGGCCGTCCGGCGGTGGGCCGTGCCGATCCGTGGGCCGGCCACGGCGATCCGGGGCCATCCGACCACCGTGACCCGGGTCCATACGCCTTGGAGCCGGTCGGCGGACCGGCGGCGGGCGGCGGCGGCTTCGGCCTGGTCGCGATGCGGCAGCGCATCGAGGGCCTGTCGGGCACCCTCCAGGTCGAGTCGGAGCCAGGTCTCGGCACGGGGATCTCCGCCTGCGTCCCGGCGGCGGTGGGGGAGTCGCACCCATGAGCCGCCCGAACCCCACCCCGGACCCCGAAGCGCGTCGTGAGGCCACCGCGTCCACGGCCCGAGGCCCCATCAGGCTGCTGATCGCCGACGACCACCCGGTGGTGCGGGACGGCCTGTGCAGGATGCTCGCGCGGGACCCGGAGTTCGAGGTGGTCGGGCAGGCCGCCGACGGCGCCGAGGCGGTCCGGCTCGGCGCCGCCTTGCGGCCCGATGTGATCCTGATGGACCTGCGGATGCCGGGCATGGACGGCGTCACCGCGATCACCGAGCTGGCCCGGCAGGGCAACACCGCCCGGGTACTGGTCCTCACCACCTACGACACCGACGCCCATGTGCTGCCCGCGGTGGAGGCGGGGGCCACGGGCTACCTCCTGAAGGACGCACCCCGCGCCGAGTTGCTGAGGGCGGTCCGGGCGGCCGCCCGCGGCGAGGCCGTGCTCTCCCCGTCCGTGGCCGCGCGGCTGATGAGCCGGGTCAGGGCACCCACGGCGGCCCCCCTCAGCCGTCGCGAGCTGGAGGTGCTCGAACTGGTCGCGGCCGGGACCACCAACAAGATGGCGGCGGCCAGGCTGTTCATCACGGAGGCCACGGTCAAGACGCACCTGCTGAACATCTACGCCAAGCTCGGCGTAGGCGACCGCGCCGCCGCGGTCGCCGAGGCGTTCAACCGCGGCCTGCTGATACCCGGCGACTCCGAGCGGCCCTGACGGCGAACCCACCGGGTCTGCATCAGCCCCGGACAGGCCCGCATCAGCCCCGGAGCCACCCCCCAGGGGCGAAGCCCGGGTCAGGAAGGCCCGGGTCCGGCAAGCCCGGAGCCGGCCGGCTCCGGGCCGGTGCGGGGCCAGCCAGCAGGGGGAAAAGGACGAGCCGATGGAGCGCGCCGGCTGTCACCGTCCCGGACATGTCAGAACCCGTGCCGTACACCGGCGCCGAGAAGGAGAGCCTGCACGCCGGCCTCGAACGGCACCGGCAAGCGGTGCTCTGGAAGGCAGAGGAGGACGACGACGATCAGCTGCTGCGGCCCATGACGCCCTCGGGCGCCCATCTGCCGGGTCTTGGGGAGCACCTCACGCCCGCCGAGTACGCGTGGTTCTGCGAGACCTTCGGCAGGACCGACCGAGCCCCTGCCGTTCGACCCCGGCGACGAGAACGCCGACCTGCGGCTCCCTCGACGAGACCACGGCCGGCATCCTCGCCCTCTACGAACGGGCCCGCGCCGCCGCCGACCGGGTCATCGAGGAACTGGACCTGGACGACATGGGCACCGCCTGGCACGGCCGGCGGTCTCCATGCGATGGGTGCTCATCCATCTGATCGAGGAGACCTCTCGGCGCGCCGGGCAGACGGACATCGTCCGCGAGCTCATCGGCGGCGCGAGCGGTGATCACCGCCCCGACCGGCCGGAATCCAGCGCCATCTCCACCAGCTCCTGAAGCCGCAGCCCCCGCGCCGCGTCCAGCGCCGACGGCCGGCCGCTGCGCACCGCCGCCGCGAACTCCCGGCGCAGCACCGGCCAGGCCTCCTCGTGGTCCACCCCCGAGGTGTCGTAGACCAGTGGCTCAGCGGCACCGAAGAGCTCCACCCGGGTCTGCGCCTGAGCCACCCGCACGGCACCCGACAACGACGCCTGACTGACCGCACCGTTCGCGTGCTCGCAGCTCAGCTCGATCCACCGGCGGGAGTCCCCGGTGGCGCGTATGGCGGTGATCGGGCCGATGGCCGCGTCCAGCAGGTCCAGCAGATGCGGCCCCAGGTCGAGCAGCGCACCCTGCTCCAACCGCCACGACGTGGCGAAGTCGCCGCCGAGGAACGCCCCGTGCAGATAGCAGGAGCGGGCCCCCAGCACCTCGGTGTCCGCCGCGGCGCGCAGGAAGGCGCGGGTCACCGGGTGGTACCGCTTGGTCAGCACCATCTGGGAGACCACCCCGTGCTCGGCCACGGCGTCCGCCACCCTGCGGGCCGACGCCAGATCCCCGCCCAGTGGCTTCTCCAGCAGCAGCGCCCGGCCCGCCGCCGCGGCCCGCACCGCGTACTCGGCCTGCACCGCCGGCGGCACCGCGAACGCCACGGCCTCGCAGCCGTCCAGCAAGTCCTCGAACGAGGCGGCCACCGCGGCCCCGTAGGGTGCGGCGGTCTCCTTCGCCGCCTCGGGGCGCCGCGCCCACACCGCCGTCAGCCGGGTTTCGGGGCCGGCCGCGAGGACCCGTGCGTGCATCGCCCGCGCCCAGGGCCCCGCCCCGACCAGGCCGACCCGGAGCGGTGGCGCCGCCACGCCGTCCGCGCCGCCCAGGACCTCGGCGGCCTCGGGGAACGCGACGCCCTCCGCGTCGCGGGCGGTGCTCTCCGGCGTCCGGGCGGCCCCGGGCGAGGCGGGCGAGGGGGTGGCGGGTGCGGGACGGCTGGTGGTCACGGGATGCTCCAGGGTGGTTCGGGGGACAGGGAGGGGAGTGGGCCAGGGACGAGGGGAGTGGGCCAGGGCGCGGGCGGGTGTCAGGGGCCCGCCCGCGCCGCTCAGCCCCCGACGAGCGCGGCGAGCCGGGCGTCGGCACGGTCCGGCGCATAGAGGTGTTCCACCACCATCGCGCCGGCCCCCGCCAGGGCCGCATGGTCGCCGAGCCGCGAGGTCACCACACGCAGATGGGCGGTCGTACGGGGCATGGCGCGCTGGTACAGCAGTTCGCGCACCCCGGTCAGGAAGGGCGTCCCGGCCAGGTCGCCGGCGAGCACCAGGACGCCGGGGTTGAGCAGCGTCACCACCGTGACCAGCACCTCCCCGACCCGCTGCCCCGCCTCCCTGGCGAGCCGCACCGCGTCAGGCTGCCCGGCCGCGAGATGACGGCGCACATCGGAGCCGGACGCGGTCGGAGTGCCGTCGGCGGTGAGCCGCCGGGCGATGGCCCGGCCGCTGGCGACCGCCGCCAGGCAGCCGTACGAGCCGCACATGCACAGCGCGTCGGTCTCGTCGTGCAGCCTGATGTGCCCGATGTCGCCGGCCCCGCCGTCGATGCCCCGGTACGGCTCGCCGTCCACCACGACGCCCGCGCCGATGCCGGTCGAGACCTTCACCAGCAGGAACGCCGAGCAGTCCGGGTAGAAGCGGCGCTGCTCCGCGTACGCCATCAGGTTGGCGTCGTTGTCGACGAGCACCGGCACGGGCGGGGCGTCCGGGGCGACATGGCGGGCGTAGGCCTCCTGCATCCGCTCCGGAATCGGGTACTGGTCCCAGCCGGGCATGATCGGCGGCTGGACGACCCGCCCCGTCGTCCAGTCCACCGGGCCCGGCACCGACAGGCCGATCCCGCAGACCTTGGCCGCGGTCACGCCGGCCTCGGCGAGCAGCGGCGGGAACCACCGCGCGAGCGTGTCGAGCACCCGGTCGGGGCCGTCCGAGACCAGCAGCGGCGCGGTGTGCTCGGCGAGTGTCCGGCCGGCCAGGTCGAGTACCGCCGCCTGGGCGTGCCGGGTCTCCACGTCGACGGCGATCACCACCGCATGGGAGGAGTCGAACTCCAGCCGTGCGGACGGCCGCCCACCCGTGGCGGCCGGGCCCGCCGGGGGCCGGCCGCCGGTCGCCGGGGCCGGGACGGCGCCCGGGGCGCCACCCGCCTCCCGCAGCCAGCCGGCGCCGAAGAGCTGGTCGAGCCGGTGGCCGACGGTCGACCGGGACAGCCCCGTGGCGTGCTGGAGCTCGCCGCGGGTGGTCGCCCGTCCGCTGCGGATCAACTGCAGCAGATGGCCTGCGCTCGCCTGACTGGCCGGCATACTCCGTACTCCTCGTTCGTCCTGGCGGCGGCTCACGGGTCTGGACCCGGGCCGCCCGGCGGGCCGAGGAGCGGCAGTGTGCCGCGCCCCGGCCGCGCCCCGTCTCCGCCGCACCACGGCTAGGCCTTGTCCGCGCCGCTCGTCAGACCCTCCGTCAGCAGTCGCTCCGCAGCGTAGAACAGCGCCACGACGGGGATGGTCAGCACCACCGACCCGGCCATCAGCACCGTCTTCGGCACCTCGATGCCGCCCGCGAGCTGCTGGAGGCCCAGCGGCACCGTCCACTTGTCCGGGGAGGCCGCAAGGAACAGCAGCGCGAAGAGGAACTCGTTCCAGGCGATCATGAAGACATACAGCCCGGTGGCCATCAGGGACGGCACGCTCAGCGGCAGTACGACCTTGCGCACCGTCTGCAGCCGTGTACAGCCGTCCAGAGCGGCAGCCTCCTCGATGCTGTACGGGATCGTGGCGAAGTAGTTCTTCATCATGTAGATGGACACGGGCACGGTCTGTGCGATGTACACGATCGCCAGGCCCACCAGGTTCCCGGAGAGCCCGATCTTCGCGAACATCACGAACAGCGGCACCGCGAGCAGCGTGGCCGGGAAGAGGTACACGGCGAGGAAGAGTGCGCTCACCTGCCGGCTGCCGAAGAACTTCAGCCTGCTGACCGCATACGCGCCGGGCACGGCCGCCGCCAGGGTGAGCAGCACCGTGCCGAGCGCCACCAGGGCGGAGTTGAGCAGCATCCGCAGGAAGCCCTGCCCGCCCTGGGAGGTCGGCTTCAGCACGCTGCGGTAGGTGTCCAGGGTGAAGTCCCTGACCGGCACCCACAGCGACCCCGGGTCGAGCAGCAGGGCGTCGATCGGCTTCACCGACAGCATCAGCATGTAGTAGAAGGGCACGATGGTGATGAGGGCCACCACCACGATCGTCACCCAGCGTGCCACCCCGAAGAAGCGCTCCTCGAACTGCGCGCGGCTCATCACACCTCCTCCTGGGTCTTCTTGGCGAAGAACACGAAGTACAGGCCGAGCAGCGCCATCAGCACCACGGCCAGCACGAGGGCCTGCGCGGACGCCGCGCCCACGTCGAAGCGGGCGGTCAGGAAGTCGTAGACGCGCACGGCCACCACATCGGTGCCCGAGCCGCCGCCGGTGAGCAGGTAGACGTCGTCGAACTTGTTGAACGTCATGATGAACCGCAGCACGCACAGCAGCGCGATGACCGGCATGAGCTGGGGCAGCAGCACATAGCGGAACCGCTGCGTGGGGGTGGCGCCGTCGACGCGGGCCGCCTCCTCCAGGCCGGGTGGCACCGCCTGGAGCCTGGCCAGCAGGAAGAGGAAGGCGAAGGGGAAGTACCGCCAGGTCTCGAAGGCGATGACGGTCAGCAGCGCCAGCGGCACCCCGACGTGCCAGCCCAGCAGGTTCACCTCGTAGCTGCGGGTGGACAGGAACGCTATGGGGTCGTGCCAGCCGAGGAAGCGGGTGCCCCAGTTGTTGACGATGCCGTACTGCGGGCTGAGCGCCACCTCCCACACGAAGGTGACCGCCACGACCGGCGCGACGTACGGCAGCAGCATGGTGCCGCGCAGCAGCCCGCGGCCCCGGAACGGGCGGCGCAGCGCCAGGGCCGCGATCAGGCCCAGCACGACGGAGCCGGCGGTGCCGCCGACGGTGTAGACCAGCGTGGTGACCAGGCTGGACCAGAAGCCCGGCGAGCCGAAGACCTGGGAGAAGTTCCGCAGTGACCAGTTGCCGAACAGGCCCATGCCCTGGATGTCGACCAGCCGGGCCCGCTGGAAGGCCAGCAGGACGGTCCAGAGGATGGGCACGATCACGACCACCAGCACCACCACGAAGGTGGGGGTGACGAAGGCGAGGCCGGCCCGGTTCTCGCGGCGTGCCGCGGTCAGCGGACGCTTCGGTCGGCCTCCGGGCGCGGCGTGCGTGCCGGCCCGGCGCGGCGATCCGGTTCTGCTTGTAGTGGGTGCACTCATGGGATTTCCTCGGCGGGCGGCTACTGGAGGGACTTCTGGAGGGCGGACACCTCGGACTGCGCGTCCTGCGCTGCCTGGCGGGGCGAGGTCTGGCCGCTGGTCATCGCGGAGAGCGCCTTGGGCACCGGCAGCTCACCGTTGAGGGCGCCGACCAGGGCGCCCTGGCCCTGGGTGATGCCCCACCGCTGCATGGTGTCGACGCCGGCGACGAGCTGGTCGAGCAGCGCCTTCGGATACACCTGGTCCATCGGCTTGCGGATGTCCACGCCGATCTTGTCGGACCGCCAGGCCTGCTGGTACTCGTGGGGGCGGGCGGCCGTCCCCTCGCGAACGGGGATCATGCCTTCGGGCGCCATGCCGAACCAGTCCTTGTACCCGCTGCTCAGCATGTACGTGATGAACTTCCGGGACGCGGCGGTCTCGGCGGTCTTGGTGGTCGCCCAGGACGTGATCTCGCCGAACTGCGCGGGCTTCGCGTGGTCGGGGCCCGACAGCCCGGTGACCAGGCCGCTGTGGGAGGCGAGGAACCCCTTGTCCTTCTTGCACTCCGGGCAGGTCGGCAGCGCGTCCGAGCGCAGTCCGGCCAGCTCGTCGAGCAGGAACGACGACCAGAGCACGATGGACGACTGCCCGGCGAAGTAGGTGGCCCGGGTGGAGTCGACGGTCTGGGTGCCGGGGGCACCGTAGGTGCGGCCCAGCTTGTCGTAGGTGGAGAAGGTGGTGCGGCAGGCGGGTGAGTCGAGGGTGACCTTGCCCCCGCCGTTCACGAGCTGGCAGCCGTTGGCCAGCGCCAGGTCCTCGAAGCTCTGCTGGGTGAAGGGGTCGGACGGGTCGGTGGAGGCCGAGATCCCGTACTGGCCGTGCTTGGTGAGCGCGGCGGCGTCCTTGACGAGGTTGGCGTAGGTGTCCGGGGCCGGCAGGTGGGCCTTGGCCAGCCGGTCCTTGCGGTAGGCGAGCAGCTGCAGCCAGGCGTCGGACGGCACCGAGAGCTGCTTTCCGGCGTCCGAGGTGAGCCGCAGGGCGTTGGCGTTCCACGTGCCGCGGCCCAGGCTCCGCACGATGTCCCCGCTGACCTTGGTGTTCAGCAGACCGTTGCTGTACATCTGCCAGATCTGGCCCATCGGCACCGCGCCCAGCACATCGGGCAGCGTGCCGGAGGCCGCCGCGGACATGATGAGCTGCGGGAGCTGGCCCTCGTCCACGCCGACCAGCTTCACCTTGATCCCGGTCTGCTGCTCGAAGCGTTGGACGATCTTCTTCGTCGCCGCCATCTGCGGGGGCAGGTTCTGCTCCGACCAGACCGTGATGGTCTTGTCCGGCGCGGCGGGGCCGACGCGGGAGGAGCAGCCCGCCAGGACGCCGGTGCTCAGTGCCGCGGCGAGCCCGAGTGCCGTGAGCCTCCGCGCGGGGCGGGCCGCGCGCCGAGCGCGGATGCTGCCTCCGGCCGGGCCGGCCGGCCGGAGCGGCGGGGCCGCACGGCCCGACGCGCCCCTGCCGAGCACCCGGGAGATCCGGGACGGCCGGGCCGATCCGGCTGCCGGGGCCGTTCTGGAACGGCGGATCCACCATTGCATGCGCTGTCCTTCTCCCTACTTCCGCTGGGTTCTGACGCATCTCAGCACTACTTTTGCGTATTGACAAGACATAAGTCGCGGGTATCTTCGACGTTGTCCCCACGGCTGGGTCTTCCCGGCCGACTGAACCAAGGCTTTCGGAGTCGCCACGTGGAACGTGTCGTCCAGTTCACCGGCCCACGACAGGTGGAGGTGGCCGAGCACCCGCGTGCCGAGCTGCCGGCCGGGCACCTGCGGGTGCGCACCCGTTTCTCGGGTGTGTCCGCGGGCACCGAGCTCACCGCCTACCGAGGCACCAACCCGTACCTGACCCGCACCTGGGACGCCGAGGCACGGCTCTTCCGGGAGGGTGCGGCCGGCATCCAGTACCCGGTGGCGGGCTGGGGCTACTCCGAGACCGGTGAGGTCACCGAGGTCGCGCCCGATGTCGCGGGTGCGCCGGGCGTGCCGGCCGTGGGCGACCTCGTGTACGGCATCTGGGGGCACCGCAGCGAGGGCGTGGTGCCCGCGGAGCGGCTCGTGGGACACACCCTCCCCGCCGGATTCGACCCGCTCGCGGCCACGTTCGCACGGGTCGGCGCCATCGCGCTGAACGCCGTGCTGGCCGCCGACATCCACCTCGGTGAGGACGTCACCGTCTTCGGCCAGGGCGTCATCGGCCTGCTCACCACCCGGCTCGCCCAGCTCAACGGCGCCCGGGTCACCGCCGTCGACGCCCTCGACGGACGCCTGGCCACCGCCCGCGCCTTCGGCGCGGCCACCACCCTCAACGCCAGGAGCGACGCCGTCGCCGAGACCCTCCGCACCGCCACCGGCGGCCGCGGCGCCGACGTGGCCATCGAGATCAGCGGCGCGTACCCGGCCCTGCACGAGGCGCTACGCTCGGTCACCACCGGTGGCCGAGTGGTCGCCTCCGGTTTCTACCAGGGCGACGGCATCGGGCTGCGCCTGGGCGACGAGTTCCACCACAACCGCATCCAGCTCATCTGCTCCCAGATCGGCGGCGTGCCCCCGCAGCTCGCGCCCCGGTGGAACGTCGAGCGGCTGCAGCAGACCTTCCTCACACTCGTCGCCGAGCAGCGCGTCGACGTCGCCTCGCTCGTCAGCCATGTCGTACCGGCCGACCGCGCCGCCGACGCCTATGTCCTGCTCGACGAGCGCCCCGCCGACGCCCTCCAGGTCGTCCTGGAATTCTGAGAGGCCCCCACATGCTGAAGACCGCCTGCCAGGAGCAACTGCTTCCCGGTGCCACCCTCCAGGAGAAGTGGGAGTTCGCGCAGCGCGCCGGCTACGACGGCATCGAGCTGCGCGGCAAGGGCGACCTGCACTTCCAGGGGCGGCTGCCCGAGCTGCGCGGAGCCCTCGCCGACGGGGTCGTGATGCCCACCGTCTGCGTGGACATGCTGCACTTCTTCGGCGCCTTCGACGACGACCTGCGCCGTGATGCCATCGTGCAGATGAAGTCCCAGCTCTCCGTGATCGCGGAGCTGGGCGGCCTGGGCGCCCAGACGCCCGCCTCGTACGGGATGTTCTCGCGCCGCCTGCCGCCCTTCGAACCGCCCCGCGGCGAGGAGGAGGAGCGCACCGTCCTGCTCGAAGGCCTCACCGAACTCGGCGAGCACGCCAGGGCGGAGGGCGTCACCCTCTTCCTCGAACCGCTCAACCGCTACGAGGACCACATGGTCAACCGCCTCGAACAGGCCGTGGACCTGATCCGCGCCACCGGGCTCGACTCGGTGCGCATCGGCATCGACAGCTACCACATGAACATCGAGGAGGCCGACCCGGCCGGCGCGATCCTCGCCGCCGCCCCCTACATCGGCCATGCGCAGGTGAGCGACTCCAACCGCTTCCAGCCCGGCGCCGGCCACCTCGACTGGCCCGCCTGGCTCGGTGCCCTGCACGCCGCCGGCTACAACGGCTACCTGGCCCTGGAGAGCCGCCTCACCGGCGACCCGGTCGCCGCGGTCCGCTCCGTCCCCGCCTTCCTGCGCAGGAACGGCGCATGACCCAGACCGCGCTCGACACCCCCACAACCCCCACCCCCCACCCACGCACTCCCCGGGACGCGGCCGCGCGGGTCCTGCTGACGCACTGGACCGGTGCCGGCACCGTGCCGTCCCTGACGCTCTACCCGCACCAGTGGAGCTGGGACTCCGCGTTCATCGCGATCGGCCTGCGGCACCTGTCCCCGTACCGGGCGCAGCGCGAGCTGGAGACGCTCTGCGGCGCACAGTGGGCGGACGGCCGCATCCCGCACATCGTGTTCAACCCGGCCGTGCCGCCCGACGCCTACTTCCCCGGCCCCGGCTTCTGGCGCTCGGGACAGGCCGGCGCCGCGGCCGGGGCCCCCGCCGGGACGGAGACCTCGGGGATCGTGCAGCCACCGGTGCACGCCCTGGCGGCCTGGCTGGTGCACAGCAGCGACCCGGAGCTGTCCCGGCGGCGCGGTTTCCTCGCCCGGCTCCACCCCCGGCTCGCCGCCTGGCACCGCTACCTCGCGGACCGCCGCGACCTCGGCGGGCAGGGCCTGGCGGCCGTCGTCCACCCGTGGGAGTCCGGCATGGACAACAGCCCCTGCTGGGACGGGCCGCTCGCGCGCGTCGAGCCGGCGCCGGCCGACTCCTTCCGGCGCGCCGACCTCGCCCACGGCGCTCCGGCCGACCGGCCCACGGACGACGACTACGGCCGCTATGTGCGGCTCGCCACGCACTACCGCGACCAGCGCTACGACGACGCCGCGGCACCGCATCCGTTCGCCGTGGAGGACCCCGCGTTCAACGCGTTCCTCGCCGTCTCCGAACACGCCCTCGCCGCCATCGCGGAGAGCCTCGGCCGACCCGCCGAGCCGCACCGGGAGCGCGCCCGTGCGCTCACCGAGGCGCTGGTGGCCCGGCTGTGGCAGCCGGAGGCGGGCCAGTTCCTCTGCCGGGACCTGGTCTCCGGCGCCCTCATCGAGGAGCGGAGTGTCAGCGGCCTGCTGCCGCTGGCCGTACCCGGCCTGCCCGGCCGGGTCGCCCGGGCCCTGCTGGACACCCTGCACGGCCCGCACTTCGCACCGGGCACGCCGAACGCCCTGGTGCCCAGCTACGACCTGCTGGGGCCCGCGTACGACGCATCCCGCTACTGGCGGGGCCCCGCATGGTTCAACGTCAACTGGACGCTGGAGCGCGGACTGCGCGAGTACGGTGCCGAGGACACCGCGGACCGGCTGGCGGGGGCGCTCCTGACGGCGGCCACCACCTCGGACTTCGCCGAGTACGTCGACGCCCGTACCGGGCAGGCACACGGCAGCCGGGATTTCGCCTGGACGGCGGCGGTGGCCCTGGACGTGCTCGCCCGGGGCTGACCCGCCGCACCCCGGCACGGAGAGGGGCCCCACCCGCGCCGGGGCGCCGCACCCTAACCGACCTCGCCCTCCCGTACATCGGCCCCCCACGCGGCCAGCCGGCCCGCGAGGGGGCCGGTGCCGTCCAGGACGTGCCGGGAGAACGCCTCCCGCTCATGGGCGAGGAGCGCCGCCTCCCAGACGCACGGGGCGAGGCCGGTGCGCCCGGGCCGCAGCCGGCCGGGCTCACCGGCCGGGCCGGTGAAGACCGCGAGGTCGGACATGTGCCCCTCGATCCAGCTGTGCACGAGGACGTAGTCGCCGTCGCCGCCCGCGTGCACGATCAGCACGGCGAGCCCGAGCGATCCGCGCAGCCGGCCCAGTTCCAGATGCCCGGCGGCGATCCGCAGCGCACCGGCGGCCTCCGCCTCGCCGACCGTGCGCCCCGGTGCCGTAAGCCCGTAGACTTTCACCAGGTGCCCGGCGGCCGTACGCGTCCCGAAGGCGCGTGCCGCACGCGTGTGGTGGGCGTCGGCCAGCGCCAGCAGCGCCTGTGTGTCGACCGCGGCCGGCAGCGGAGCGGTATGCGTCTGGATGCTCATCAGCACATCATGCAACACCGCCGGCGCCGACCGCCCCGGGAAGCGGCGCTCGGCCCGGTGAGCGGTGCGGGTGCTTCCGCCCCAGGTCGTCACGGGACGGCCCGGAGTGCTCCGTGCCGTCCCGTGACCCTGCCGCCGAGTGCTCCGCCCGCCCGCGGTCGCGTGCCGGCGCGAGCGCCGGGCGGCAGGGGGAGACGAGGGGGCGCTCAGTCCTCGCCGCGCACGATGTGCGAGTCCGGTCCAGCCTCCGTGGGTTCCTGGTAGCCGCCCCGGCCGCGCAGGGCCGGTATGCAGGTGCGGATGCCTCCGGCCTGCCGGGGGCCGGCCCGGAGAGTCGCCGTGGACGCAGGCCGGGTGTCGGTGCGGTGAGTCGCCGTGGACGCAGGCCGGGTGTCGGTGCGGTGAGTCGCCGCGGAGGTCGGCGCGGAGGTCAGCGGGGTCCCGTGGGCCGCGCCGGCCGGGGGCGCCGGCCGGGGGCCCGGGTGCTTCTCCTTGTGGGGTGTGTCCATGGTCGTTCATCGTCCTTCGTGGTGAGACCTGAAGAACAGCGCACTTCACGGGTGCCCTTGGCGAGGCGGTTCTAACGGCCGGTACGCGGGCGTGCCCGAGCGTCCCGTGCGGGGTGTCGCGGCTCGGGGTCGGCGCCGCGACACCCGCACGGTACGGCGGCGGGCCCGCCGGCGTGGTGCCGGCGGGCCCGGGGGCGCCCGGCCGCGCGCTGCCCGGGGGCGCGGCCGGCGGGGCTCAGTGGCCCCGGTGGCAGTAGCGGCGGCGGCCCACGGCGAGCACGGTGCCCGCGGCGGCCACGACGGCGAGGGTGATGAGTATCCGCCTGTCCCTCAGGAGCGCCAGGGAGGCGCCCTTCCCGCCCTCCGCCCGGGGCGTCCCGCCGCGCTGCTTCACCTGCGACGCCGTGCCGTGCGCCTTGCCCCTGACCTGTGTGGCCCTGCTGTGCATCTGCTCCCTGACCTGGGCCGCCCGCTGCTGGGCACGGGACTTGACGTCCGCCTTGGCGGCCAGCGCCTCCACCGTGTGGCCCAGCTCCGTCCGCAGCTCCTCGACCTGGGCGCGGAGTTCGGCGGGCGTGGCGGAGGCCCCGGGATGTGAGTTGCGGTGGTTCATCGGTGTGCCGCCTCCCTCAGTTCGGCCACATCGGTCTTGACGCTGGCGATGGTCTCCCGTGGCGCGGCGGGAGTGGCCCGGCCCATCTCCAGCCGGCCCGCGATGCCCATGACGCCCGCGATCAGCAGCAGCGCGCCGACGACGACCAGGGCCGAGGCCCATACCGGCAGAACCGCCGTCACGGCGGCGATCGCCGCGACCACCAGTCCCTCCAGTGCGAGGAACGCCATCAGCCCCGCCCCGCTGAACAGGCCCCCGCTGATCCCGAACCGCTTGCCCTTCAGCCGCATCTCCGCCTGGGCCAGGTGGAGCTCCTGGCGCACCAGCTGCGAAATCTGCTCGGACGCGCGGGAGACCAGCACGCCCACCGACTCGTCGGCGGTGCCCTGCCGGTCGTGGTAGACGGTGCTCACGCTCCTCACCTGCCTTTCCCTGCCGTTGCTCGGTCCCAGCACGGGGTACCCCGAAGACCGGCGTCGATGCCGCGGGGTGGTTCACGCGGCGCGTCACTCCTCCGCGCGGCGCCGGTCCTTCCTGCTCCACTTGCGGGTGTCCCGCGGCACGGCGTACCGTGCCCGCCGCGCCTTGCCGCCACCGGTGAGGGACCGCTCGCGAGCCAGCTCCGCGTCGAACTCCAGGCCCAGCAGCACCGCCAGGTTGCCGATCCACAGCCACACCAGGAAGACGATCACCCCGGCCAGCGTGCCGTAGGTCGCGTTGTACGAGCCGAAGTTCGCCACGTACACGCCGAAGCCGGCCGAGGCGGCGATCCAGATCAACAGGGCCAGACAGCTGCCCGGGGCGACCCAGCGCACCTTGTGGGCCTTCACGTTCGGGCTCGCCCAGTACAGCAGCGAGATCATGGCGGACACCAGCACCACCAGCACCGGCCACTTGGCGATCGACCACGCCGTCAGCGCCGTGTGGCCGACGCCGAGGGCCGATCCGGCGCGCTGCGCGATCCCGCCCGTGAAGACCACGATCAGCGCGCTTGCGCAGGCGAGCAGCACCAACGCCACCGTCACTCCGAGCCGCACCAGCAGCACCCGCACCATCGGGCGGCCCTCCGGCATGCCCCAGACGGCGTTGGCACTGCGGATGAACGCCGCCACATAGCCCGAGGCCGACCACAGCGCACCCAGCACACCGACCACCGCCAGCGCCGACCCCAGCGAGGCATTGGCCTGGAGGTGGTGCACGGCGTCCGTGATCGTGGTGTCGGTGGAGGCGGGCGTGAACCGCTTGACCGTGTCCACGACCTCGTCCGCCACCCCGGGCCCGGCGAGGCCCAGGAGCGAGACCAGCACCAGCAGGGCGGGGAAGAGCGAGAGCACGGCGTAGTACGTCAGCGCCGCCGCCCGGTCGGTCAGCTCGTCCTCCTGGAACTCCCGGGCCGTGCGGCGCAGCACCGCCCGCAAGGAGCGGCCGGCGGTCTGCTCGGGCTCGTCGGCGACGGCCGCCCCGGCACCGGCCGGTGCCCCGCCCCCGCCCCCGTCCGCGCCCTCCTGCCGCGCGCCGTCCTGCCGCCCGCGGTTCGGCCGGCTTCCCGTGCGGTCTCCGAGCCGGTCCCGCAGACGGTCTCCGGCGCCGTCCTGTGAGCCGCCGTGTGGCCCGGTGCCGTCGTGTGCCCCGCCGTGCCTGTCGCCGATGCCCGCGCGGTCGTGTCCCGCGTCGCCGTCCGCGTGGCCGTGGTGCCCGCGGTGGCCCAGATGGGTGAGGTGTTCCCAATACGTCAGCCGTGTCATGCGTGTACGGGTAACCCGAAATCGCCGCAACCCGGCCGGTCTTCTTCTGCCCGTCCTCGCCGCCGGCCGGCGCGGCCCCGGCGGCGCGCGGGTAGAGCACCACCATGCAGACGTTCCTCCCGTACCCGGACTTCGCCGAGACCGCCGCCGTGCTGGACCTGCGACGGCTCGGCAAGCAGCGGGTGGAGGCCCTCCAGGTGCTGCGCGGCCTGACCGTGGCCGGGCACGGCTGGCGGCGGCACCCCGCGGTGCGGATGTGGCACGGCTACGAGGAGGCGCTGGTCCGCTACGGCCTCCAGATGTGCGCCCGGTGGACCGCCGGGGGACGCGCCGACACCTGTGCGGCCTCCCTGCTCGCCGGCTATGCCTCCCGGGGCCCGGACCAGGCGGTGCGCACGCAACGGGAGCTGGCCGCGGCCGGCGAGCTGCCGCCCTGGCTGGGCGATCCTGACTTTCACCGCAGCCACCGGTCCGCGCTGGTCCGCAAGGACCCGGCCCACTACGCGGGGCTGTTCCCCGGTGTGCCCGACGACCTGCCGTATGTGTGGCCGGCGTCCGACCGCGACCCGGAGGCAGGCGACTGAGGACCGGGGCCGCCCGCGGCCAGCTCCTCCAGCGGCCGCACCGCGTCGGAGCGCAGCAGCGCCCGGCCCGCCGCGATCCGCCGCTCGCGGACCGGCCCCGGCGGGGTGAGCGTGTCCAGCGCGCGGATCAGCGACCACGAGTCCCACGCATGGTCGCTGAGGCCGAGCTGCGCCATCGTCCTGACGCCCGCCACGCCGTGGCCCGGAATGGGGCGGTAGCCGATCACGGGAACCCCGGTGGCCAGCGCCTCCAGCGCGGTCTGCCCGGCGGCGTTGTCGATCAGGGCGCGCGAGGCGCCCAGCAGCCCCGGCATGTCCTCGGTCCAGCCCAGGGCAAGCGCCCCCGGCTCCCGGGCCAGTTCCCTGCGCAACCGGGCGTTGTCCCCGCACAGCACCACCGGCAGGTACCCGGCCGCGGACACCAGCCACGCCGTGTGCGCCACCCGTGTGCCCACCCCCCAGGCGCCCGCCGACACCAGCACGGGCCCCCCGGGCGTCCCGGCGAGTCGCGCCGCCCAGTCGTCCCCGGTGGGCGCGGGGCCGAGGAACCGCTCGCCCACCAGCGGCCCCGACACGGCCGCGGGGCGCCCCAGCGTCTCCCGCACGCGGGCCGCGATCTCGGGGGTGAGGCAGAGCTGGAGGTCATTGCCCGGGTGCAGCCACTGGCGGTGCGCGGCGAAGTCGGTGATCACCACCGCCGCCGGCACCCGCAGTCGGCCCCGGGCCCGCAGCCGGCCGGTCAGCTGGGCGGAGAGGTGGAACGTCGCCACCACCGTGTCCGGCCGCTCCCGGGCCACCAGGTCCAGCAGCGCCCGCTCCGCCAGGGTCGCCAGCGGCGCGACGCCCGGGCGCGGCCCGGACCCCGGCCGGAAGAACGCCGCGTACACGCCCGCGTACACCGCGGGGAAGCGGCCGACGGCCGTCCGGTAGAAACCGCGTACGCCGCCCCCGAGGCCGCCGGGGAGCAGGTCGAGCACATCGGCGTGGGCCGTGTGGTGGCCTGCCGCCCGCAGCCTGCGGGCCAGCTCCGCGGCGACCGCGTCGTGTCCGCGGCCCATGCTTGCGCTCACGATGAGGAATCGTGCGGGCATCCGCCGTCCTCCGGTTCGTCAGTGGGGTGCCCGCCGGATGCCGGGCGGGTCCCTGCCCTCCGGCGCGCCCCGGCCCCGTGGCCGGTCCTGCCCCGCGGCACCCGGGCCAGGTTCGGACCCGGGGTGCCGCTGGGTGCCCTCGGCCGGGGTATCCGCGGTCGGCCCGCCTCAAACGGCCGGACCGGCAGGAGGGGCGCCGCCGAGCGCGGAGACCGCCGACGTCCCCCCGTTCGGGTTCCGCCGCTGCTGCGGACGGCCCCGGAAAGGTTTACGAGCCCCCGGGCCCGGCTACTTCAACACGACCCCGCACGTCGTGCCGCAGCGATCGACGTGGTGCACCGGCGTGACCACGGCGGACGGAGGCAGATGTCATGGCCCGCACGGATTCCGGCGTCACCCACCGGCCCGCCCCGGATCTGGCGGACCCGGGCGGCACCGCGCACGGCGTGGCCCTGGTGACGGGCGCGTCGTCGGGCATCGGGGCGGCCGTGGCGCGGCGGCTCGCCGCCGAGGGCGACTGGCGGCTGCTGCTCACCGGCCGTGACCAGGTCCGCCTGGACGCGGTGGCGGCGGCGACCTCCGCCACGGCCCTGCGCGCCGACCTCACCGCCGAGGACGACACCGCGCACCTGGTGCGCGAGGTGCTCCGCGCGGCGGGCCGCATCGACCTGCTGGTCGCGGGCGCCGGCGTCGGCTGGGCGGGGTCCTTCCACGCCATGCCCTGGTCGGCGGCCGACCGGGTGCTGTCCGTGGACCTCGTCGCCGTCGTCCGCCTGGTCCGCCTCGTGCTGCCGCACATGCTCGCGGCGGGCGGCGGGCACATCGTGCTGATCGGCTCGGTCGCGGGCACCCTCGGGGTGCGCGGCGAGGCCGTCTACTCCGCGGCCAAGGCCGCCGTCGCGACCTTCGCCGACGCCTTGCGCTACGAACTGGACGGCACCGGGGTACGCCTCACGCACGTCCTGCCGGGCGTCGTCGACACCCCCTTCTTCGAGCGGCGCGGCGCCCCCTACACCCGCGGCCGACCCCGGCCGATGGCGCCGGAGAAGGTGGCCGAGGCGGTGTGCGCGGCGCTGCGGCAGGGCCGCCACGAGGTGTACGTGCCCGCCTGGCTGAGGGTGCCGGCCCTGGTGCGCGGTGTCGCGCCCGGCCTCTACCACCGGCTGGCCGCACGGTTCGGGTGATGGTGTGGACGCGCTCACGGTTGCCCTGGCGCTGCTCGCGGCGGTGGGCAACGGTGCCGCGTCCGTGCTGCAGCGGCGCGCCGCGGTGGAGCAGAAGGCCGAGGACGTCCGCCACCCGGACGTCGGCCCGCAGGCCCGGCAGGTGCTGCGCCGGATGCTCGGGCTGCTGCGGCGCAGGTACTGGCTGGCCGGATTCGCGGCGATGGTGCTCGCCGCGGTGTTCCAGGCCGGTGCGCTGACCGTCGGGGAACTGTCCGTGGTGCAGCCGCTGCTCGCCAGCGAGCTGCTGTTCACGCTGCTGCTCGGCAGCATGGTCTTCCGGCACCGGCCGGGCGCGCTCACCTGGCTGTCGTTCCTGATGCTCGCCGCGGGACTCGGGCTCTTCATGGGCGCGGCGGCCCCGACAGGCGGTGCCGCGACCTCCGACGCGGCGCACTGGCTGCCGGCCGGCGCCTGCCTGGCCGTGGCGGTGTCCCTGCTCACCATCCTCGCCCACACGGTGCACGGCACACCCCGCGCCACCGTGCTGGGTACGATCACCGCCATCGGCTTCGCCTGCACGGCCGCGCTGATCAAGGAGGTCACCGGGCGCATCCCCGACGGCGCGTCGGACGTGTTCACCAGCGGCTACCTGTACGCCACCGGTGCGGTGGGGTTCCTCAGCTTCCTCGTCCTGCAGAGCACCCTGCGGGCCGGCACCCTGGCGGCCTCCCAGCCGGCGCTGACACTCGGCGACGCGCTGGTCAGCGTGGCCCTCGGCTGGGCACTGTTCGGGGAACAGGTGTCCCTGGGCGACCATCCGCTCGCCGGTGTCCTCGGCGTCCTCCTGATCGCCGCCGGCACCACCGGGCTCTCCCGCTCCCCGGCGGTCCACGGGGAGTGGGACACCGTGGTGGTCGGCGAGGCCTCCGCGGGACCGCGGCGCCGTCCGCGCCTGCGGCCGCGGCTGCGCACCCGCCTGCGCCCGCAACGCGCCCGGTGGCGCAACCGCCGGCGAGGAAGGTGGCGGCCGTGACCGCCCAGCCGCCCGGCGGGCTCCCCGGGCGACCCGGACTCCCGGGGCACATACGGCGACCCGGACTTCCCCGGTTCGTACGGCGACCCGGACTTCCCGGGCCCGGGCGCCGGCACGGATTCCCCGGGCTCGTACGGCGGCCCGGATTCCCCGGGCTCGTACGGCGGCCCGGCGGGCATCCCGAACGACCGGTTGTACCGGTTGCACCGGTCGTACCGCTTGCGCCGCGCCGGGTCGGACGGCAGGCGGCGCTGGCGGCCCTGCCCGTGCTTCCGGCACTGGCCCTGGCCGCGCACATCGCGCCCGCCGGCACCTGGCTGCCGGGGGTGCGCCGGGTGGTGTGGCCCGCGCTCGCCGGCCTCGGGGACCGTGGGCATGTGGCCCTGACCTTCGACGACGGGCCGGACCCGGACAGCACCCCGTGCTTCCTGGACGCCCTGGACCGACTGGGGGTGCGGGCCACGTTCTTCGTGCTCGGTGAGGCGGTACAGGAGCATCCGGAACTGGCACGCGAGATCGCCGACCGCGGCCATGAGCTGGCCGTGCACGGCTGGACGCACGGCCACCCCTGGCTGCCCGCCCCCGGCCGGGACGCCCGGGAGCTGGCGCGTGCCCGGCGGGTCGTGCGGCGGGCCTCCGGCGCGGTGCCCGGCTGGTACCGCCCGCCGTACGGCATCCTCACGAGCGGACGCTGGCTCGCCGCGCACCGCTGCGGGCTGCGGCCGGTGCTCTGGTCGGCCTGGGGCCGGGACTGGACGGCCGAGGCCACGCCCGCGTCCGTACTGGCGACGGTCCGCCGCGATCTGCGCGGCGGCGGCACGGTCCTCCTGCACGACAGCGACCGCACCGCGGCACCCGGCGCCTGGCGGGCCACCCTGGCGATGCTGCCGGATCTCATCGCGCACTGCCGTGCGGCGGGCCTGGACGTGGGACCCCTCGCGGACCACGGAATCGACACCGACCGCCGATGAGAACGGGTCTCCGACCCGGCCGCCCCCAAAGACCGCGGGGAACCGCGCGCCCGCCCACGACGAGGCGGGGCCTCGTCGTGGCCTACGAAGGGTGCGCTCGGGCTCGCGGCCGCTGCACCGGCCGGTGGCGGGTCCCGCACGCGGTTCCCCGCGCCCTTCCGGGGTGTCCTGTCCTACAGCGACGCGCAGGACCACTGAGTGTGTCCGGGGTCACGCCGTGGCTCATCGTGTGTACGGAATGCGCAGGCCGGTGGGTGAGGTTGCTTTGGGTGACACACCTGTAGGTGTGCCGTACAACCGGTTAGCAGAGCCACTTGAGGAGCCCCTACGTGACCGTCAGCACGCCCAACGCCGCCCGCACGGCCGATATCCTCTCCCGCCCGATCGTGCTCAACGGTCTCACCGTCCCCAACAGGATCGTGATGGCCCCGATGACCCGCATGTTCTCCCCGGGCGGCGTCCCCGGCGAGGACGTGGTGGCGTACTACGGGCGTCGCGCCGCCGCCGGTGTCGGTCTGATCGTCACCGAGGGCACCTACGTGGGCCACGAGTCGGCGGGCAGCAGCGACCGTGTGCCGCGCTTCCACGGCGAGGACCAGCTTGCGGGCTGGGCGAAGGTCGCGGAGGCGGTGCATGCGGCGGGCGGCACCATCGTCCCGCAGCTGTGGCACATCGGCATGGTCCGCGAGCAGGGCCAGCAGCCGTTCCCCGAGGCCCCGGCCGTCGGCCCCTCCGGTCTGCGCATAGACGGCAGCGAGGGCGGCAAGGCCATGACGCGCACCGACCTGGACGCCGTCATCGGCGCTTTCGCTCAGGCCGCGGCGGACGCCGAGCGCATCGGGTTCGACGGCGTGGAGATCCACGGCGCCCACGGCTACCTTGTCGACCAGTTCCTGTGGGCGGGCACGAACCGCCGTACGGACGTGTACGGCGGCGATCCGGTGGCCCGTACGAAGTTCGCGTCGGAGATCGTCGCCGCGATCCGCGAGACCGTGTCGCCGCAGTTCCCCGTCATCTTCCGCTATTCGCAGTGGAAGCAGGAGGCCTACGACGCCCGCCTGGCCGAGACCCCGGAGGAGCTGGAGGCGATCCTGACGCCGCTCGTGGCGGCCGGTGCCGACGTGTTCCACGCCTCCACGCGCCGCTACTGGCTCCCCGAGTTCGAGGGCTCCGACCTCAACCTGGCCGGCTGGACGAAGAAGCTGACCGGCAAGCCGGCCATCACCGTGGGCTCGGTCGGTCTGAACGGAGGCGACTTCCTCGAGTCCTTCCAGGGCCAGGGCTCCGGGGTGGGCAACCTCGACAACCTTCTGGATCGGCTCGAGCGCGACGAGTTCGACCTCGTCGCCGTGGGCCGTGCACTGCTCCAGGACCCCGAGTGGGCGGCGAAGGTGCTCTCCGGCCGTTTCGACGAGCTGAAGCCGTACGACGCGGTGGCCACGAAGACGCTCAGCTGAGGAGACAGCCGCCAGGGGGTGCCAGGGGGAACGGTTGTCGATCGCCTGAACCATGGCAGGCGGTCACCGGCGGGGCGGGCCGTCGTGACGGTACCCGCCCCGCGTGGTGCCCGCCGCCGCGGGCCCCGGGCCGCTCGTCGTCCCCCTGAACCCGGTATTCGCCCCGACCGGCACCCACACCCCGGACCGGCCGCCCGCCCCGCGGTCGTACGGGCCTCGACCCGGACGACCGTGTCGTTCACCTGGACCGATGCCACCAACACGCCCTCGACCGAGGAAACAGCAGCTCGTTCCACCGCGGCGGCACTTCGTTCACGGCGAAGGACTGATGACCGCACCACTGTCCAGCCAGGCGATCTATCGGGCGAACTTCAGTGGTCGTAGGCGGTCGGTGCGCGCATGACGGGCTGGCCGCGCGTGAACCCGGCTCCGCTCATCAGGCCCCCGTGGCATCGATCATCCGGGGAACCGGGAGGCGCTCTACCGGCGGACCGCCGAGATGAGACCGCCGGGCCGCTCCTCGCGCTGCGGCGGGGTGCTGATCGGGCGGCCGTAGGCGGCGGCGCACTCGCGCAGGGTGTGGCTGTCGGCCTCCCAGCCGTGCCCGGCCAGCCAGCCCACCGGGTCGTCGGGCATCTCCGAGACCCACATGGACGCCGCCGATCCCGGCGCGGCGTCCGCGCCGAAGCGGTCGATCACGCCGCGCGAGCCCAATGTGAGCCCCATCCGACTGCCTGCCGCCGACTGCGCGCTGATCCGGGCCAGCAGTAGCTCCACCGCGTCCTCGGGCAGATAGATCAGTAGTCCTTCGGCGATCCACGCGGTCGGCACGGCCGGGTCGTGCCCTGCTGCGGCCAGCGCGCCTGGCCAGTCCTCACGCAGATCCACCGCGACGGTGATCCGTTCGCAGCGTGCGACGGCACGCTCCTGGCGCAGCACCGAAGCCTTGAAGTCCAGTGGTGCAGCGGTGTCGACCTCGAACAGCCGGGTGCCCTCGGGCCAGTCCATCCGGAAGGCCCGGCTGTCCATGCCGGCGCCGAGCAGCACGACCTGCCGGACCCCGGACGCGGAGGCCTGCTGCAACAGGTCGTCGAGGAACTTCGTCCTGATGACGATGGAGAACGACACGGCCAGCCGGCGGCGTCGCGCGGCCTCGTCATCGGGCAGTGGCGGCGAGGAGGGCCACAGGCCGCCGGCGGCTGCGAAGGCCTGTGCCAGTGGGTCGCGGAACAGCGCGTTCTCCCGCTCGGTCTCCAGCGCCCGCACCCTGGCCACCCCCACGGCCGTGGCCCACACTCCCGACGGCCGCACCCGCTCCTGCTCACCAGTCACCGCGCCAGCCTAGATGATCGATTTTCGGGGGCCTGATGAGGGGAGCCAGGCTCGTGCGCGGCCAGCCGCTCACGCGCGCACCGACCGCCTGCGACCGCTGAAACCCCCATGAGGCGAGGCGAAGATCAACAGTCACCCCGTGTGCGCGACCACACGAAGTGGACCAGAGCCCTGCAAGCAGCAGCACCGGCGACCGGTTCGGGAGGCAGGCGGGGGCGGGGGCGGCTTGGAGATGTCGGTGAGACATGACGTCACGGTGGGACGGTTCGCCGCCCGTGCGGGCCTGCTTGAAGCTCCTCCGAGCTGCCGCTGTAGATCAGCTCCGTGGTGACCGCCTTGTCCGCCCCGGTAATTCGCTTGCCCACATGGATCGTCGGTTGATGGAGTGAGGCGGTGGCTACCGTGATCACTGAGGACATGAGGACGTCGTTCCGCCAGCAGGGATACCTCGTGGTTCCAGGCGTGCTGACTCCTCGGGAGGTCGCAGTGGGACGCAGGGTGGTTGCGGCGATGTTGGCGAAGCAGCCTCCCGCCGAGGGACACACGGGTCCGCACTTCATCTTCCGGCAGTTCGGACACCAGGGGCATCCGCTGCTCGACTTCTTCTTCCAGACGCCTATCGAGGAGCTGGCGCGGCAGTTGCTCCGCGGTGGGCTCGGCATCCAGAGGCCGGAAGGCGTGCAGGTGGCCACCACGGTTCCCCCCTGGCCGCACCGCCCAGGAGGGCCACATGTCGACGGGCTGACGCCGACGGAACCCGACGGCCGACCGGGCACGTTCACCCTGCTCGCGGGTGCGTGGCTCACTGATCACACGTCACCCGGGCGGGGCAACTTGTGGCTGTGGCCCGGTACCCACCTCAGATTCGGCCGGTATCTCGCCGAGCGGGGAGCGGATGCCCTCAGACGAGTTGAGGACATGGCGCCTGGACCGTACCCGAAGATCGAACTCGGCGATCCGGTGCAAGCGGTCGGCCCGGCCGGCAGCGTTCTCTTCGCGCACTACCTGCTCGCGCACAACATCGGCGACCACGTCGGCTCAGCCGATGACGAGGGCCGGGAGACCCTTTATTACCGACTGCAAGCCGACGGCCACCGAGACCGGTGGCAAGAAGCGGTCACGGCGCCGTTGAGTGAATTCGCCTGAGTAGCTTCGAGGGCCGGCGGGCCGCCGAGACGGGGCTGTCATCATCGGGCCGTCCCCGGCCGGCTCTTCTGCCCGCGTGCCCGGGTGCCGGCGAGGCGGTAGGCGTCGGTCCCGGTTTCGAATGTTGGCGATCTGTCCCTCGACGCCGCCCTTCTCGTGGACGCCTTCGAGGCCCGGGCGGCGGTAAGAGCTCCCGATGCCGAAAGTCGACCGGGACGCGATCCACCAATCGGCCTCCACCCTCGCCCGGCTCAGTCCGAGCACCCGTGCGACGGCTGCCTTGAGGTTGTCGTAGCGGACCTTCCCCGCAGGCACATCCAGAGCGGTCGCTCGGGGCGGGGGCTTCCCACGCGGCTCCGGCCAACCGAATCCACTGCCTTACGGACCGTCCGCCACGTCACGTCATGCTTGCGCTCAAGCTCCCGCATCGACACGCCGCCGCGATGGCGACGCCGGATCGCCGCCTACCGCCCGACCTGCGACATCTGCGGCATGACCAGCACCTTGACGCGGGTAGCCGGTGACCGGCAGCACCTTGACGCGGATAGCCGGTGACCGGCGGTGCACCGCGACCTGTCTGCGGTGCGACCCCAGCGCGGCCTGCGCGCTTGCGTTGTCGCAGCCCTCTCCCCGGGCTCGGCGGCCGCCTTCCGCGTTCATGCGGTGACCAGGTGGTCCACGAGTCGCTGTGAGGCGGGGGAGAGAGGTTCTCCGCGGCGCCGGTACAGCGACAGCTTCCTGGTGATGACGGGGTTTTCCAGGGGGCGGGTGACGAGGTGGGTGAAGGACAGCAGCGGCAGGACCAGTTCCGGCATGGCGCTGATGCCGAGGCCGCTGGCGATCATCCCGCCCGCCGTGGCGACCGTTCGTGTCTCGGCGAGAGTCTCGGGCTCGACGTCTGCCTGCGCGAAACCGAGGTCCGTGAGCCTGCGCACGCTGCTGTCCGTGCTGAGCGCAATGAACCGTTCAGCAGCGAGATCGGACCAGAAGAGATTCGTCCGTGCGCTGTACGGGTGGTCGGGAGGCAGGACGGCCACCACCCGGTCGTGAGCCAGCGGCTGCCGGGCGAGGTCGGATGCGGCCGGACTCTGGTCGGCGATCGCGAGGTCGGCCGATCCTGAACGCAGGTGGTCGATCACTTCCCGGGTGGTTCCGTCCAGAAGGTGCAGGGTGGTGCCGGGGTGCTCGGCGAGGAATCCGACCAGGATCGGTGGGAGCAGCACGGCGGCGACGGAGGGCAGGGCGGCGATCCTGACGTGACCGTAGTCGCCCGCGCGGTATGCGGAGAAGCGCTTCATGCCCAGTCGGTAGGTGTCCAGCACACCTTCCGCGACGGTCAGGAACTCGGTTGCCGCGGCGGTCATATCGACCGAGCGAGTGGTCCTGGTGAACAACCGGACGCCCAGTTTGCGCTCGATCTCCCCGATGGTTCGGCTGACGACCGGCTGGCTCAGCCTCAGCTCCGCAGCGGCCCGGGTGAACGAGCGAGTTCGCGCGACCCGCCGGAAGACGTCCAGCTGTTGTAGCGTCAAATCCATGCTCCCAGAGCATAGATGGAGAACTTATTGATAGTGGAGGTGTGACCGGAAGAGGCTCATGCTGGCGGGCGGAGGGTGATGATGAAGAAGATCAGAATTGGCTCCGGCGCCGGTTTCGCCGACGACCGCATCGAGCCTGCGGCCGAGCTCGCCGAGCACGGGCGGTTGGACTACCTGGTGTTCGAGTGCCTCGCCGAACGGACCATCGCGCTCGCCCAGCGCGACCGCCTACGGGACCCGGAGGCCGGGTACAGCCCGTTGCTGGGTGAGCGGATGGACGCGGTGCTGGACCACTGCTCCAGCCAGGGCGTCAAGATCATCACCAACATGGGCGCCGCCAACCCGCTCGGGGCGGCGAAGCTGGTCGCCGGCATCGCCCGGCGCAAGGGCCTGCGCCACCTGAGGATCGCCGCAGTCACCGGCGATGACGTACTGAGCCTGGTCAAGGGGAGCGACCTGCCGCTGATGGAGCGGGACGCCACCCTCTCCTCCCTGGGGGACACGATCGTGTCAGCCAACGCCTATCTGGGCTGCGACGCCGTCGTGGAGGCGCTGGCCCGCGGTGCCGATGTCGTGATCACCGGGCGGATCGCGGACCCGTCGCTGTACCTGGCTCCTTTGGTGTACGAGTTCGGCTGGCGCCTGGACGACTGGGACGTGCTGGGCCGAGGCATCGGTGTCGGCCACCTGCTGGAGTGCGCCGGTCAGGTGACAGGCGGGTACTTCGCCGATCCCGGGTTCAAGGACGTGCCGGACCTGGCCCGCCTCGGCTTCCCCCTCGCCGAGGTCGCCGAGGACGGCTCGTTCACGATCACGAAGGTGCCCGGTTCAGGTGGCCGGGTGACCGTACGCACCTGCACCGAGCAGTTGCTGTACGAGGTGCACGACCCCGCTGCGTACCTCTCGGCGGACGCGGTGGCGGACTTCTCCGGCGCGCGGCTGACCCAGGTCGGTGACGACGCGGTCGCGGTGTCGGGGATCACCGGCAGGCAACGCCCGGACCTGCTCAAGGTCTCCGTCGGCTACCTCGCCGGCTATGTCGGCGAAGGCGAGATCTCCTACGCCGGACCGAATGCCGTCGCCCGTGGCCGGCTGGCCCTGGATGTGGTGCGCGAGCGCCTGCACATGGCCGGCGTGCCCACCGCCGAAGCCCGCTTCGAACTCATCGGTGTGGACGCCGTGCACCGCGGCGCGGCCAGGTACCCGGTGGAACCCCAGGAGACGCGTGCCCGCGTGGCCGCCCGTACGGCCACCCTCGACCAGGCCCGCCGGATCGGCCACGAGGTCCGGGCGCTGTGGCTCAATGGCCCTGCTGGAGGCGGCGGCGCCACCGGTCGCACCCACAAGGTCGTCGCCATCCTCTCCGTCTTCGTGCCGCGTGACCGGGTGGAGACCGAGATCACCTTCATGGCGGCATGATGAGACTGCACGAACTGGCGCACAGCCGTGCCGGCGACAAGGGCACCATCGCCGACATCTCCGTCATCGCCTACCGAGCACGCGACTACGAGTTCCTGCGCACCCGACTGACCGCCGAACGCGTACGCGAACACTTCGCCGACATCGTCGACGGCCCCGTGCAGCGGTATGAGTTGCCCCAGCTGCACGCACTCAAGTTCGTCCTGCACGACGCCCTCGACGAGGGGGCGACCCACACCCTCAACGTGGACGTGCACGGCAAGAGCCTGAGCTTCTGCCTCCTTGAGATGGAACTTGACCCACCACGGGAGTCCGCCGCGACATGAACCGCCGTTGCGGGTCATTGCCCTTCCCCACTGCTGCTTTCCCGCTGGTGGAGGGAGAACCCGAGCACGTTGAGCCGGCCGGCGGAGCGCCATGCCGCGATCGGCCGGTCCGGCGGATGAACCAACCGCCTTGGAGGTCGTGGAGGCCGGCACCGTCGGCAAGCCTCCGCCAGCGGCCAAGGCGCCGACGACGTACGGAGAACGGACATGACCACCAGCACGTTGACGACGACCACGGCCGGCGATGTACGGGGCCGGGCCCAGCCCGGCGGAGGTGTGCTTTTCGCGGGCGTCCCGTTCGCGCGGCCCCCGGTCGGCGATCTTCGGCTGCGACCGCCTCAGCCGGTCGTCCCATGGACCGGAGTTCGTGACGCGACCGCCTTTCCGCCGAATCCTGCTCAGCGCGGAACCGCCCTGCTGGCGGATCCCTTCGGACTCGCCGGACGCATCACCAGTGAGGACTGCCTGTACCTCAACGTGTGCACCCCCGGTGTCGACGGTAGGCGTCCCGTGCTCGTGTGGCTCTTCGGCGGCGGGTTCGAGATCGGCTCGGCATCCCCGCCCATGACCGACGTCGTCTCGCTCTCCCGCGCCACGGGTTGTGTGGTCCTGGCCCTCAACTACCGCGTGGGT
This sequence comes from Streptomyces sp. DSM 116793, assembly GCF_057320905.1. NCBI lineage: Bacteria > Bacillati > Actinomycetota > Actinomycetes > Kitasatosporales > Streptomycetaceae > Streptomyces > Streptomyces sp. DSM 116793. Next base: position 9,200,401 of record NZ_CM170494.1, read on the forward strand.
GCACTCGGCTGGCTGCACCTGGCTGATCTCGGTGGGTCCGACTGGGCCGGGAGTACCAACCTCGGCCTGCAGGACCAGATCGCCGGACTCCGGTGGGTACGGGAGAACATCGCCGCGTTCGGCGGCGACCCGGAGAACATCACCGTCGCCGGTGAGTCCGCGGGCGCGTTCTCGATCGGCGCGCTCCTCGCGGTGCCCTCGTCGGCGGGCCTCTTCCACCGCGCGATCCTCAGCAGCGGAAACACCGAGAAGGTGTACACCGCCGCGACGGCGACGGCGATGGCCGAGGACCTGTTCGCCGCGTTGCGCCTGTCGACGGTGGAGGAGTTGCGCACAGTGCCCGCCGATCGTGTTCTCGACGTTCAGCTCACCGTGATCGATTCCGACATCGGGCGCCGGAACCTGCCCGGTGGTCGCGCTTGGGGCGTGGTGCACGACGGGAGCGTGCTCCACCGTCTCCCCTCGGTGGCGGTACGAGAGGGCGCAGCAGCCGGCCTCACTCTGCTCGTCAGCACCAACCGGGATGAGGTCCAGCTGTTCGAAACCGCGCCGGGCTTCCGCCCCGAGAACGAGGACGCCCTCCTCGCCGACATGCGCCAGGCCGGTTTCGACCGCCCCGGGGAACTGCTCGGCGCATACCGTGAACATGATCCGCAGGCCGACCTGACGCGGCTCCGTTCCCGATTCCTCACCGACGCCGTCTACCGCTTTCCTGCGAACCGGCTGGCACGGGCCCAGGTCGAAGCGGGCGGAAAGGCATACCGGGCCCTGTTCGCCGCCGACCCGCTCGGACCCGAGGCGGGCACGCCGCACGGGGCGGACCTCCCCTTCATCTTCGGCGCGCTCGCCGCGTTCGGGATGGACACCGCCGCCAACCACGCCATCCGGGACGACCTCCTCGGCACCTGGCGGCGCTTCGCCGAGACCGGCGACCCCGGCTGGCCCGTCTATGACAGCGCAACCGCACCCAACACCCGCGTCTTCTCCGCTTCCGGCGGCCTTGTCTCCGAACCCACGCACGACGAGGTCACCGCGCTATGGAGTTGACGCAAGAACGGTCGGACGATCTCGCCCGCCGCCGCCCGGCGTTCTGCACCGGCAGCCGCTTCTCCGCAGCTCGTCCGCCGTGAGGCCGGCCCGCCGACCGGCACCCACGTGGCGCCTGAGGACCCTGGTCGCGCGGTCGCCGCGTAACGTTCCGGGCCAAGCCCGGCGGGTGGCGCCGGCCCGCGACGTGCCGGCCCGCCCGGCGCGACCGTGATTGCCGCGTCGTGCTGGAAGTCGCCGTCGGCGAGCTCACCGGTAGCCGCCCAGATCCTCGTCGTCGCCCACGGCACGCCGTACCGTGGTGCGGCGGTCGTCGACCGCACGCCAACGGTCACCGTACGCGCTGGTGATGATCCGCTCGGTGCGTGAGACGTTGTGGGGGAAGCCGAGGGTGGGCGCGCTCAGCTCGTTCAGGCGTGCCGTCTGCGCCGCGTCCAGCTGGACGTCGGCGCTGCCGAGATTGTCCCGCATCTGGTGCTCGTCACGGGCGCCGAGAAGGGGTACGACGGTGCCGGGGCGCGTCCGCAGCCAGGCCAGGGCGACCTGTGCGGGCGACCAGCCCCCTTCGTCGGCGACGGCCATCACCTCCCGCACGACGTCGTCGTCGTCCTCGCCGGGACGGAAACTGCCATCACGGTCCAGCCGCCCCGTCTCACCACGCAGATACTTGCCCGTGAGCCGACCCTCTGCCAGCGGCCCCCACGCCACCACGGGCAGATCAAACGCGCCTGCCATGGGCAGAAGCTCACGCTCAGGGGTGCGCTCCAGCAGGTTGTAGCGGATCTGGAGGCCGACGAACGGTGACCAGCCGCGCAGCTCGGCCAGCGTGTTGGCCTGCGCGATCTCCCAGGCCGGCCAGCCGGACACCCCGACGTAGAGCACCTTCCCGGCCCGCACCTGGTCGTCCAGCGCGCGCATGATCTCGGGCACGGGGGTGAGCGTGTCGCGCACGTGCACCCACAGCAGGTCGATCCGGTCCGTGCGCAGGCGGCGCAGACTGGTCTCCAGCGAGTCCACCAGGTTCTTACGGTGGTTGCCCACGGAGTTCATGTCCCCGGGGCGGGTCTGGGAGCTGTACTTCGTCGCCAGCACGAACCGGTTCCGGCGCTTCTCCAGCAGCTCGCCCAGGATCGTTTCCGACGAGCCGCCGGTGTAGCCGACAGCGGTGTCCAGGAAGTTCCCTCCGGCGTCCGCGTACATGTCCAGCAGGCGGGCGCTGGTCTCCTTCGGGGCTCCCCAGCCCCAGTCCTCCCCGAAGGTCATCGTGCCGAATGCCAGCTCCGACACCCGCACCCCGGACTTCCCCAGCAGCGTGTAGCGCACGACAGGTTCCTTCCACTCCCGTGTATCGACGTCCCCAGCCTGGTCGTCGATCCGCTCCCGGCGGCAGGGCGGGCTCGTCCGTAGGACTGGCTGTACCAGGCACCCCCGGCCTGCTACGGGGTGACGCGAGGGAGACTGAAGACATGCACCGCACACAAGGGCCACGCTCGCGCACGGCGCTCGGCGACTTCCTCCGCGCCAGCCGGGAGCGGCTGCGGCCCTCGGACGTCGGGCTGCCCGATGACGGGCGGCTGCGCAGGGTGCCGGGTCTGCGCCGCGAGGAACTGGCCCAGCTCGCGAACGTAAGCGTCGACTACCTCGTCCGGCTCGAACAGGGCCGCACGACCAGCGTCTCGCGCGCCGTCCTCATCTCGCTCGCCGACGCGCTGCGCCTCGACAGCGCCGCACGCGACTACCTGCTCACACTCGCCGATGTCACCCGCAGGCCACCGGGACCCGATGTCCCTTCCCAGCGGATCCGGCCGGAGACCCGGCACCTGCTCGACGCACTGGTGAACCTGCCGGCGATGGTGGTGGGCCGCCGTCTGGACGTGCTGGCCTGGAACCCTCTCGCGGCCGCCCTCTTCGTCGACTTCGGCGTCCTGCCGCCGGAGTACCGGAACATGGTCCGGCTGACCTTCCTGGACCCGGCGTTCCGCACCCTCTACGACGACTGGGCCACCGTCGCCAAAGGCTGTGTCGCCCACCTGCGGCTGGATGCCGGGCGCTATACCGACGATCGCCGTCTCGCGGCACTGGTGGGCGAGCTGTCGCTGAAGGACGACGACTTCCGTACCTGGTGGGCCAGCCACCAGGTACGCGCCCCAGGCTCCGATGAGAAAACCCTCCGCCATCCCGTCGTCGGAACGCTGACGCTGAACTCGCAGCGTTACGCCGTGGAAGCCGAGAGTGAACAGTTCCTCGTCGTCTACACGACCGTGCCCGGCTCTCCCTCTCACGACGCCCTGCGGCTGCTGGCCACCTGGGCGGCCACCGAGCACAGCTCCGCCCCCGACCGCGAATAGAGCACGGGTTCGGGCCGGCGAGCAGCGCGACTGCGATCAGCGCCGCAACCGCGACAGTGCGGGCGGTGCGGTGCCCGATGTCCCGTTAGTGCAGCGGATGAGGGGCGCCACGTGGGGGGAAGGGGCGGCCAGGGGAACTCGGTCGAACGCGGTGCGACATAACCATAGGTGGTACAGTTATTTCGTAGGCGGTGGTCGCTCGGCTGAGGACGCCGTCACGTCGGAGTCGGAACACACCGAGGAGCCACCCATGAGCACGGCGGAGCCCGCCCACCTGTCCTACGAGGTCCTCGTCTCCGACGGGACCCCCAGGAGCGGTGACCAGTACCTGCCGAACGGGGAACGCATCGTGTCCTCGCCGGTCGCCACGACGCTGATTCTCGGTGAGCGGGACGCCGTTCTCGTCGACCCGCCCTTCACCCGGAGCCAGGCCGCCCGGGTCGGCGACTGGATCGAGGGGACCGGCAGGCGGCTGACCCACATCTACGCCACGCACGGCCACGGCGACCACTGGTTCACCACTGGCGAGCTCATGCGGCGCTTCCCGGACGTCACCGCGTACGCGACGGCGGCGACGATCGAGGTCATGCACCGGCAGTCCACGGAGGGCCGCGCGCAGATGTGGGACAGGGCCTTCCCCGGGCTTATCCCCGAGACGCCGGTCATGGCGGAGGTCGTACCAGCAGAGGGGTTCCTCCTCGAAGGCAACGTCCTGCGCCCCGTGGAGACCGGCCACACGGACACCGACGGGACATCGGTGCTCCATGTCCCCTCCCTCGGCCTTGTCGTGGCGGGGGACGTCGTCTACAACGGCGTGCACCAGTACTTCCTGGAGGGCGCAGACGGTGGGCTCGCCGAGTGGCTGGGCGCTCTCGACCGGGTGGAGGCCCTTCAGCCGCGGGCCGTCGTGGCCGGACACAAGAATCGCGACCTGCCCGATGACCCCGCCACCGTGGAGCGGACACGGCAGTACCTGAAGGACGTGATCCGGCTGCTCGGGTCCAAGCCGAGCCCGCGCGACTTCTACGACAGCATGCTCGAACTTCACCCGGACCGGCTGAATCCCGGTCCGGTCTGGTACGGAGCCCAGGCGCTCCTCGGTGACGGCTGAGCCGGCGAAGCGGCCGCCCTGGAACGACGGTGGCCCGTGATCTCCTCGCCACTGTCCTGTACGTAGTGCCCCCGGCAGCGCGCCGAGAACTGAAGGACGCGCCGAGCACGGAAGGAGTGGTGCACCGTGACCGAGCTCAGGCAAGAGGAAGTCGCCTTCCCCGCCGAGGGGGGTGTCATGCTGCGGGCCACTCTCTACCTGCCGCCCGGTTCGGGTCCGCATCCGGCGATCACCATGGCCCACGGGTACGGCGGGACCAGGGAGCATGGCATACGGCCGTTCGCGGAGGTCTTCGCGCGGGCCGGGTTCCTCGTCCTCCTGCACGATCACCGCGGCTTCGGCCTCAGCGGCGGCATGCCGCGCCACGACATCGACCCCTGGCAGCAGGTCTCCGACTGGCGCCGCGCGATCTCCTACCTGGAGAGCCGCCCCGAGGCGGACGCGGAACGGATCGGCGTGTGGGGCACCAGCTACGCAGGCGGCCATGCGCTCGTCCTGGGCGCAACCGACCGCCGACTCAAGGCGGTCGTCGCCCAAGTCCCCACCATCAGCGGCTATGAGCAGGGACTGCGGCGGGTGGCCCCGGAGTCGGTCGCCGCCCTGGAAAGGGCCTTCACCGAGGACGAACGAGCGCAACTGCGGGGCGCACCGCCGCACCGCCAGGCCCTGGTCAGCGCTGATCCGGTCGTCGCGGCGTCCTACCGCACGCAGGAGGCGATCGACTTCTACCTGCAGCCTGCCGCCGAGGAGGTGTGGACCAACGAGGTCACCGTCCGTTCCACCCGCGCGGCCCGTATGTACGAGCCGGGCGCCTGGGTGAGCCGCATCTCACCCACCCCTCTGCTCATGGTGGTGGCCGCGGAGGACGCCGTCACCCTCACGGACCTGGCCCTGGCGGCGTACGAGAAGGCGCTGGAGCCCAAGTGCCTGGAGCTGATCCCCGGTGGTCACTTCGACGCCTACACCGCGGGCTTCGACCGGGCGAGCTCCGCCGCCCTGGCCTGGTTCCGCGGGCATCTGGCCGGCGGTGGCAGCCCTGATGCACGGGCCACTCCGGCCGCCCCGGCCTCCCGCACCGCTCCCGGTGCGCATGCCCCCGGGGGACGCCGACCGCCTGTGAAAGAATGAATGGATGCAATGGTCGAGGAGACGGTGAAGGAGGCGCGCCCGATGGCCTGGCCCGCCAGTGACCGCTATGGTGTCGAGCCCGCTCCCGGGGCACTGGCACTCGTGCAGGACCTGCTCAACACCGTCTCCGCCGGCCGCCCCGACCTCCTCTCCGACCTGGCGAGCGCCCAGGCCTGGGTGGACGTGGCGGTCACCGACTGGTCCGCAGCCACCGGGCAGCCCGCGCCGCAGATCGTCCTCGACGCGGGGGGCGTGCGGAAACTCCGCGCCTTCCGCGACGATCTCCAGGAGCTCACCGCGCGTGCCGGTGCCCCGGACGGCGCCGCCGGGCCTGGCGGAGCCGCCCCGATCGTTCACTACGCCGCCGCGCTCCACCTCGGTGAGGACGGCGAGGTCCACCTGGAGGCCTGCGGCACCGGCTGGCGCCGCCTCGTCTCGCTGGTGCTGGCCGCGATGTACGAAGCGCAACTGACCGACACGCGACGCCGTCTGAAGGTCTGCCGGAACCCCCGCTGCCGGTGCGCGTTCTACGACCGCTCCCGGAACAACAGCGGCGTGTGGCACGACGTCAAGAGGTGCGGCAATCCGGCCAACCTGCGCGCCTACCGAGCCCGCCAGCGCGTCCAGAACAACGCGGCCGGGGCCCGCTGACCCGCAGGGGGTACCGGGCGGTTCGCCATGGTTCGCCACTCCGCGACGGCGCGGCGTCCCACCATGACCGTGCCTCCCACCAACCGTGACCGTCCCTCCCGCCAACCACGGCGGGAAGCCGTCAGCCGACCTGTGATCTGCGTCGATCGCCGACCCGAAGGCCCCTGCCCTCGGCGCCCGGGGGCGGCCGCGTCGAGGCCGGCGGTGGTGAATCGCCGGGGGGACGCACCGTGCGTCACCAGGTCCTGTTCGTCCCGGGCCGGGAAGTGCCGACCGGATGTTCCGGGGGCTCTTGTGGAGCTCACGCGGCCGCCTGTCCGGCGGTCAGGGTGGCCTCGCGCGGTCCCCACACCCTGCGGTAGGAGCCGTGGACGAGCTCGTCGAGGAGCGAGGGGCCTTTGGGGTTCCAGCCGAGTTCCGTGCGTGCCTTGGCCGCATCGACCCGGACATTGCTGCTCATCCCCACGGCGTAGAGCATGCCGATGGCCTCTGCCATCTCCTCCAGCGGGACGGATACCGCGCTCTCCTGGCCGAGAGCACGGGCGATCCCTTCCGCGACCGAGCGCATCTCGCTCTCATCGGCCGCCAGGTTGTACTGGCTTCCGGGCGGTGCGGACTCCAGGGCGAGCAGGTAGGCCTCGGCCGTGTCGTCGAGGTACACGGTGGGGTAGCGGTTCAGGCCGCGTCCGGTGTAGCGGCTCAGGCCGTCCCGTAGCGCCGCCCTGAACAACACCGGGAGCTGCTCGCTGCCGCCTTGGCCGTAGACCATGCCCGGGCGCAGTACCACCGTGTGATGACCGTGTTCGGCGGCCGCCAGGACCCGCTGGTCGAGCTCATAGCGGTGCGCGAGAGCCGGAATGGGGACGAAGCCGGGGTCCTCCACGTGGACGGTGTCGCTCGGCTCACCGCCGGACAGTTCCGTGTAGACGGCGACGCCGCTGGTGCGGATGAACCGCTTGCCGGAGCCCGCGAGGATGTCCAGCAGTGCCGTGGTGGCCTCCGCGCTGTCGGCGTTCGCGGTCTCGATGACGGCGTCCGCGTCCTGGACGGCGGCGCGCAGGGAATCACGGTCGCCCAGATCACCGCGCACGGGCGTCACCCCTGCCGCGGCGAGCGCTCGCATACCGGCGTCACTGCGCGCCAGCCCCAGGACGTCGTAGCCGGCGACGAGCAGTCGCTGCGCGACCGCTCGGCCGAGGTACCCGGTTGCTCCGGTGACGAGAGTTTTCACGATGTCTCCTGGCGAAGAGGGTGTTACGGGGAAAAGGGGCGGACTGCCGGCCGGCGTCCCCTCAGGATCTCCTGAACGTTGTTCATGAGCATAGAGCATGAGACACGTAAGGGGTAGGGTTGTCACCATGGTGGACAACGACATGCCGACTCAGGTCCGTGAACGGCTGAGCCGGGAGACGATCACGGCGGGGGCCGTGGAGCTGGCTGATGCCGAAGGGCTCGACGCGGTGACCATCCGGCGCCTTGCTCAGTACCACGGCGTCACGCCCACGGCGCTCTACTGGCATTTCAAGGACAAGGACCAGCTCCTGGACGGCATTGCCGAGCGCCTCTTCGCGGAGGTGGAGCTACCGGGCGAGGCGGCGGACGAGCCGTGGCCGCACCGACTGCGTGCGGTTCTGGAAGGCTTCCTGGCCGTGTTGCGGCCTCACCCCACGCTCGCGCCGCTGCTTCCGCAGCGTGTGCTGTCCTCTCCCGCCGGCCTGGCCGTCACCGAGCGCACGCTGTCGCTGCTGCGGCAGGCGGGCCTCTCGGACGAGCGTGCCGCCGAGACGGGCGCCTATCTGCTGAGTGCCGTGGTCGCCCTCGTCGCCGCCGAGCCGGGTCGGGAACTGCCGACGGAGCCGGAGGCCCGCGAAGACGCCATCCGGGTCAAACGCGCCTCGCTGATCGCTCTCTCGCCCCGACGTTTCCCCGCCGTCGTCGCCTGCGCCGATCCGCTGTCCGACTGTGCGAGCCCGGACGACTACTACACCTTCGGCCTGGACATGCTGATCGGCGGCGTCATCAAGCTCGCCGACGTGCGGGCGGGTGACGGGGCCGCGGGACAGGGCGGATGATCGTCGCCGAGGCGGACCCGGGCGCGGTTAGCGCCAGCGTGTGCGGGCCGGCACGATGCGGTGGAAGCCGGCGCTGACCAGGCCGTTCTGCAGCCCGGTGGGTGCGCTCCTCTGCCGCTGGGCGCGACCACATGCCGGTCGAGGGAGTTCCTCGACCGGCTGCGCGCGAGGGCCTGCGAGAGACCGGGGCGATACGCGGAGCCGACGGCCGGCATCCTGCGACGCGCAGTCGGGCCCAGCGGATGCCGGCGCCGGCGCGGACAGCCGCGGGTCGCGTGACGAGCAGGCCGCGTGACGAGCAGGTCGCGTGACGAGCAGGCGCTCAACGCTTGTGGCGTGTGCCCTCCACCAGGGCCCGGGTGGTTCGCCTGGAGCCCGCCGTTTGCTGGACGGCGGCGGAAATACCGGGGAACGCAGTGGCCAGTGTGCCGAGCAGGCGCAGTGAGAGCGGGGCCGGGTTCACTTCGGCCACGTCCTTCTCGATCGCGCGCAGCACGCCGTGCGCGACCTGCAGCGGCGACACGGTCTTCACGCCACTCGGCGGCTCGGCACCGGCTTCAGCGAAGATGCCCGCATCCCGAACGAAGCCCGGTTGCACCACCGACACGCCCACTCCGGTGCCTCTCAGGTCCTGGCGCAGGCCCAGGCAGAATCCGCGCAGGCCGAACTTCGTCGCGTTGTAGAGCGACCCCTGGGTCTGGGCGATCTTGCCGGCCAGCGAGCCGAGCAGGACCACGTGCCCCTGACGCCTTTCCAGCATGGCGGGGAGAACCGCACGGGTCAGCGCGACGGGAGCCCGCAGGTTCACGGTGATGGCGCGGTCGGCCTCCTGCTCGGTGAAATCCAGCAGCTCGCCACTTGCTGGCAGCCCGAAGCTGACAACGAGAACGTCAACCCGCCCCGCCTCCCTGACCAGTCGCTGGACGTCCCCGGCATCGGACATGTCCGCCGCGACGGCTTGTGCGCCGAGCGCCTCGGCCAACTGCCGTAGTTCCCCCGCACGGCGCCCACTGAGTGTCAGGTCGGCCCCCCGGGCGGCGAGCGCGGTCGCTATGGCGCGGCCGAGGCCTCCGGTCGCGCCGGCGAGCAGCACGTTCTTTCCAGCAATATCCATGGTGTTCCTTGGCTGTTCTAACGATACGGGTTGACGCGCGCTGCCCCGCCCCCGCGGCAACCCTGCCTCCGCGGCGACCGCGGAAGAGAAGTGCGTCGCGGGGATCAACGGTTTCACACCGTGAGCAGGACGCGCCCGAAAGGACTGCCCTCGGCCAGGAGCCGCTGGGCGTCGGCGGCATCCTTCAGGGGGAAGGCCCGGGCCACCGCCGGGCGCAACTCTCCGCGCGCGAGCAGGTTGAGCAGGACGGAGTTGGCCGCGTTGACCTCCTCGGGGCTGAACAGGGCGAAGCGGAAACCGTGCACGTGCGCGTTCTTCCAGATCAGGTCGGTGACGTTGATCCGGGTCGCCATTCCGCCGGCGTAACCGATGCTGATCAGGGTGCCGTCGACCGCCAGCGCGCCGAGGGCCTCCCCGGTGAGGTCCCCGGCGACGCCGTCCAGCACCACATCCACGCCTTTGCCGTCGGTGATCCGGGCGACGCCGTCGCGCAGGGACTCACGGGTCAGGTCGATGACCTCGTATCCGGCGGCTCGGCCCTGCTCTGCCTTCCGCGTGCTGGTGGCGGTGGTGATGGCGTGTGTCGCGCCGAGCACCCGGGCGACCTCCACCCCCCCTTGGCCGACCGCGCCGCCGACACCGGGGGCCAGAACACTCCGGCCCTTGCGGAACCCGGCCAGTTCGGTCAGAGCCAGGTAGGCGGTCAGGTAGCCGGCACCGGCGGTCAGCGCGGCGGCGGCCGTCTCCTTCACCCCGTCGGGCACAGGAACGAGGTGGGCGGGGTCGACGGCGACCGCGTCGGCCCATGTGCCGTCGGCGCTCACGCCATAGCGGCCACCGCTCAGCACGACCCGGGTGCCGGCGGCCGGCCCGGAAGCACCCGCCTGCTCGACGACGCCCACGCCGGAGCCGCCCGGCCGGATCGGCAGCGGCTTGTGCAGGGTGGGGGCGAGCTTCCCGGCACGCACCGTCTCGTCCAGCGGGCTGACGCCCGCCACCGTCATCCGGACGACCGCCTGCCCGTCGGCGGCGACCGGCGGGGCCACCTCGACGAGGTCGAGGACGTCGTACCCACCGAACCGCTCGTACTGGATCGCGCGCATGCTCTGGCTCCTCCGTCATTCGGCCGCCTTGGGCGTGCCGAGGGGACTGCTTGAAATAAGCGTAAGTGCTTTACCTATTTCAAACAAGGGGGACCGAGAGCGCGGGTGAGGTCCGTGGCCTGGGGCAGGGACGTGCTGACCGGGACCTCCCGGGGGCGACCTCGACCGCCCGGACTTCACTGCCGGCTCCTCCGGGTCGCGGCGACGGCGGCCGCGACCTGCTGGGCGGTGAGCGTCGCCGCGGCGTGGTCGACCGGGGTGCGGAACCCGGCGAGGAGGTAGCTGAGGTGTCGGCGCCACGCGTCCGGTGCCACCTCACCGCTGGTCTCGATGACGCCGCGCAGCGCCCAGACGGCGGTCGCGATGTCGCCGACGGTCACCTGCTTGGACACGCCGCCCTCCTGGGCTCTGGCCAGGAGTCGGCCGGTCAGGTCCTCGAGCTCCCGCACCAGAGGGGCCGGCGCGAGTTCGCCCCACATCCCGTGCATGAAGCCGCGGCTGGCGGCCAGTTCCCAGCCGACGGTGTCCAGGTAGACGTCCAGGCACCGCTGCGGTGGTTCGGCGCAGGCCTGGTGGGTGAGGTCGACCAGCCGCCGGAAGAACACGCCGAGGACCTCGCGTACCAGGGCCTCCTTGGTGCCGAAGCGCCGGTAGAGCGTGGCGGGACCGACCCCCGCGGCGCGGGCTATGTCCTCCATGGTGGCACCCGTGCCGTGCTCGGCGAAGACCCGTTCGGCCGCGTCCAGCAGTCGCGCGCGGTTCTCGGCGGCGTCACGGCGTAGTCCTTCGGCGGGCCCGCCGGTCGGGTGGGAACGCGACATCACCCCCTCCTTTCCGTGGAGCCGGTGTCCTGATCGCCGGTGCTGTGCGGGGTGGCCCGACCGAGCAGGCCGGTGAGCGCGCCGACGTCCGGGCTGGCGTCGAGGCCCGTGACGGCCGCGATGAGCGCCTCGGTTCGCTCGTCGCCCAGGACGCCGATGACGTTGTCGCGGAACTTCGCCTCGATCCCGGCCCGGGTGGCCGGCAGACTCGGATGTCCTCGGAAGCCCGTCTGGCGGTGGCTCAGCGTGGTGCCCTCGCGCAACTCGATGTCGACCTGGGCGGTGAAGATCGGCTCATCCGCGGGAATCGGCATCGCGTAGGGCTCGACACGATCGCCGATCGCGAGGATCTCGGGGTCGCTCCAGCGGGCGGGATCGAGGTAGTCGGCGGGGGTGTTGCGTCCCGTGACGAACTGCAGGCCGATACCGAACGCGAGGCTGAACTGCGCCGAGATCGCGTCAGTGGGCCGGGTGACGGAGGCGCCGTGGCCCACGGCGAAATCGACCAGGCCGACTCTGATGTGCGCGATGTCGCCGGCTTTCGGATCGTGTGCCTCGCGCAGGTGCCGGATCGCGTCGAGCGGCGCGTGGTTGGTGGCAACGCCCGGGTAGAAGCGGAAGATAGTGTCGAGCACGTGCCAGCGTTCCCAGAGCGCGTCGGGGATCCGGGTGGCTTCGCCACCGCCGAACAGCCGGAACACACCGCGGTGCCCCTCGAAGATCGTCGGCGGGCCGGTCAGTCCGGCACGGGCCAGCAGTGCGGCTTCCAGCCCGGCACGCGACGCGGAACCCCCGTGGAGACGCTTGACCTCGCCGCCGCTCTGGTCGTACTCCATCGTGCCGCCCGCGTCGCTGGCCGCGATGCCGAACGCATTGACCAGCTCGGCCGTGCTCAAGCCGAGCACGATCCCGGACGCCGCGGCGGCGCCGAAGACGCCGAGCACCTTGGAACCGTGCCAGCCCGTGGTGACCATGCCTGCGGTGGCCGCGCCGAGTAGCGCCATCACCTGGATCCCGGCGGCCACGGCCGTGATCACCTCACGGCCGTCCGCGCCCTCGCGCTCCGCCAGGGCGAGCACGGCGGGAACCACGGCGGACGAGGTGTGCCAGGCCAGCGCGTGCGCGTCGTCGTACTCGGCGCTGTGCCCCAGCGTGCCGTTCACCCACGCGGCCAGGGAAGCGCTCGTTCGCCTGCCCGAGTGTGTCAGTGTCGCCTCCGGTGTGCCGCCCTGGCTCTCCGCGAACCGGAGCACCGGCCGGACGTTGGGGAGGGTGGCGCCGAGTGTCTGCACGCCGAGTTGGTCCAGCAGCACCAGCTTGGTGTGTGCGACGACCTCGTCGGGCAGGTCGTCGAACCGCAGTGCCCCGACTCGCGCGGCGATGCGCTCGGCGACGGTGGCGGCGGTGTCCGCCGTGGCCGGTGCGGTGAAGTCGGTCATTGATCCATCACCTTTCGCAGACGGTTCCTGCCTCGATAAATGAGAGTAGTCGCTATCAATCGGTGGACGACGCCGTCATTCCGGTGCTTTGCGTCACGCCGCGTTCGGCCACACGGCGGCACAGCACCCGGTGGTGTCCTGTGTCACGTCGAAGTCACGTCGCATCGACGAGCTGGATCTCCACGAGGGGGCTGCCGGCCAGCCAGTCCTCGACCGTCGGCCGCGGATCCGGATGGGGGATCGCGTCGGATGCGTTGATGTCGTCGAGAAGCTCGGTGAAGATCCTTCGGCGCTCGGCCTCGTGTGTGACGGGGACGGCGAGGGCGGGGAGGTCGGCGACCACTTCTCCCTTGAGGTGGAGGGTGAAACGTGGATGGGCGAGGAGGTTCGCATACCAGGCCCGGGGCCCGGGGCGGCCGGTCAGGTAGAGCCGACCGCTCGCCCGATACAGCCAGATCTCGATGCGCCGAGGCCTTCCCGTGCGTGCCCCCGTGGTCGTGATGTCGACCCGCCGGTCGGCGACCGTCGAGTTCCGGTCGATCCGAAGCGCTCGTGCGATGCCCTCGTCCACTCGGCTTTCCCTTCGATAAGTGAAACTCAAGCTATCACTTAGTGAGGGGTGTCACTCGTCGAGCGTGGCGAAGCTTGTGGTGTGCGTGGCGGCTCACCTCCCTGGCGTGCGCACCGACCCCGTGCCGGTCGAGGGCTTCGCCGACGGGACGGTCCGCCGGATCGATGACGTCCGCCGTCCCGCCTCGGTCCACGACGCACCGGGTCGGCCGGGCGGGCCCGGCGCGCGGCTCGACCGGCTCAGCCGGTGCCCACTCGGCGGCACGAACGCTTAACTGCGGGGCCCTCGCGGAGAGATGGGAGAGCAGGGCCGCGTTCGCGGCCCTGCTTGCCGCGGGAGGAGACCAGAGGAATGCCGACCACCTGTCGTGGCGCCGGCTCCGCCCGCAGTGGGGTCCAGGAGTTGCTGTCAGCTCCGGCCGAACGGGACCTCCCGCCGAGTCGCCATCTCCATCGCAAGGATGTCCTGGTGCACCAGATCCACCGCGCCCGCGCCCTCTCCACCCGGACGTCGCGGACGTCGCAGCCGTCCCCGGCGCCGCCCCCGCGGCTGCTGCGGTCGGCCGTGTTGCTGCCCGTCGCGTCGATGGCGCTGGTCGGAGTGCTGGCCGCCACGCTCTCGGCCCGTGACCACGACTCCGCCTCGATAGCGGGCCCGGTCACCGGCCCCGCCGCCGGAGTCGCCACTCGGGCCGCCCTCCGGTCGCGCTTTCCGACGTGCGTCGTCCAGCGGCGTCCCGACCGCGCACAACCCTATGATCGTGGCCATGAGTGGCGAGGCCGACCTGCGGAAACTGCTGAGTGGTATGAGCCCGGAGCTGCGGCCGGGGCGTTATGTGTTCACCGTCGCCGAGGCCGGCATCCCACCTGGCCTCACGCCGGTCGTCACGGTCGCCGAGCAGGAGGGGCTGACTTTGGTCGTACGGCTGGAGGATGCCGATGCGGCTGGACTCGCGTACGACTACGTGGCGGCATGGGTCACGCTGCGCGTCCATTCTTCCCTGGACGCAGTCGGGCTCACGGCCGCCGTCGCCCGGGAACTCGCCGGCGCGGGCCTGAGCTGCAATGTCGTGGCCGGCTTCCACCATGACCACCTTTTCATCCCCTACGAGCGGGCGGCCGAGGCGATCGCGTTGCTGCAAGACCTCGCGCGACGTTCCGCCTGACCTCGGCAGGAGGACTGGTCACGGGCTCATGATCACCGTCACCGGCCCGACCGCGAACACGCGCGACGCCGCCGCGGGCGTCGTCCGGCCGGACCATGCCGCCGGGCAGGCCTGACACACCGTCCGCAAGAACCTGGTCGGTCCGCGACCACGAGGACCGCCCGTCCGCCTCCGCCTCCCGCCTGCCGTCCGGGGAAGTCCCCCCGGACGGCCCGCGACCCGGGCACGCTCACCGCGGACGACCTGCTGACCGCGGCACGGGACGCGGCCATGCGCTGATCCCCGCCCCGCCCACCCCCGGGCCCGGACCACCCACGCCCGAGCCCGTCCTGCCAGGCGAGGGCGGGCCGGGCCCGGACCCGAATCGGGCGAGGGCGGGACCGACCGGAGGATCGCGTTCAGGTGGCCGGCGGCCTCGCAGCGCGTACGCGCCAGGCGCATCCAGCCCCGGCCACGCCCGGCCGGGGGGTGATGGACCTCAAGAATCAAGCACGGCGGCGACGGCCTCGATCTCGACGAGCTGGTCCTTGTAGCCGAGCACAGTGACACCCAGCAAGGTGCTGGGGACGTCATGGTCGGCGAAGGAGTCCCGGACCACCTCCCAGGCGGCCACCAGATCCTCCCGCCGGGTCGATGCGACGAGAACCCGTGTACTGATGACGTCCTGGAGCGACGCGCCGGAGGCGGCCAGAGCGGCCTGCATGTTCTCGACCGCTTTCAACGCCTGCCCCGCGTAGTCCCCGACCGCCGCCGTCGAGCCGTCGTCGTTCAGGGGACACGCCCCGGCGAGGAAGATCAGGCGGGACTCGGCCGGCGCCGTGGCCGCATAGGCGTACTCGGCGACATCGGACAGGGAAGCGGAGCGGATCAGAGTGATGGCACGAGCCACGGTCGTCGGGTCCCTTCTCATCAGGTACTGGGCGCTGACATCCTGCCCATGCCCGTCGGCACCCGCCTCACCGTTTTTCGCGCCACCCCCGCGGCAACGCCATCGATCCGACGCCAGGTACCGCCAGGCAACCTCGGCGACGTCCCGCGGTCCCGCCACTTCAGCGCAGAGCGATGCCAGGGCGCTGGGCCAGGTGGCGACCGCTGCGGGTGCCGGCCCGGCACCACCCCGAGACCGTGGTCGTCGCCTGGATCCGCGGCGGGGCGGATATTCGCTGGACGGGCCCGCGGTCAGCGGTGAGAGTTGTCGGGATGCGGCAGGAGGAAGTCTGGGACGCTGATGTCGCCCAGCACTACGACACGCCCGGATCGGGCATGTTCGCACCGGAGGTCCTGGGCCCGCCTGTGGAGCGCCTTGCGCGGTTGGCGGGGGAGGGGCCGGCGCTTGAGTTCGCCATCGGAACCGGCCGGGTGGCCGTTCCGCTCGCCGCGCGAGGAGTTCCGGTCGTCGGCATCGAGTTGTCGCCGCCGATGGTGGAGCAGCTGCGCACCAAGGTCGACGAAGCGACGATCCCCGTGGTCCTCGGTGACATGGCGACCACCGTGGCCCCGGGGGAGTACACCCTGGTCTACATCGTCTACAACGCGATCTCGACCCTACTCACCCAATCCGAGCAGGTCGCGTGCTTCCGCAACGCGGCGCGTCACCTCAGGCCCGGCGGCCGGTTCGTGGTCGAGCTCCGGGTGCCCGAGCTGCGCAAGCTGCCCCCGGGCCAGTCGGCCATCGTCTGTCAGTCCGAGCCCGGCTTCATCTTGCTGGACACCTACGACGTCCTGCGCCAGCACGTCGTGTCGCACCACTTCCGGTTCGAGGGGACCAAGCAGGCACAGCTGTTCCGCAGCCCGCACCGCTACGTCTGGCCGGCCGAACTCGACCTCATGGCCCAACTGGCCGGATTCGAGCTGGAGACCAGGCACGCCGACTGGGCCGGCGCGGAGTTCACCGCCGAGTCGCCCTCACACGTCTCCGTCTACCGAATCCCGCCGGCCCGGTAGCCCGCGACGCACCGCCCGACTCCCCCCAGCCGGCCCTTCAGCCTCTCGCGCCGCCCGGCCCCCGGAAGCCCGGAGCCCGGAGCGGGGCCGGGCCGGTGAGCCGCGGGTGCGGGCCACGAGGAGGGCCACGTCGTCCTCCTGCGGGGCGTTGGCGGTCATCCTCGTGATGACGCGGGAGCAGAGGTCGTCGAGGTCGGCGGGTGGTTCGCGCAGTGCGGCGGCCAGCCGGTCGAGCCCCGTGTCGATGTCGACGCGGCGGGATTCGACCAGTCCGTCGGTGTACAGGGCGAGCACGGTGCCCCCGGGCAGTTCGAGGTCGACCGATTCGTAAGGGCCGGTGCCCGTCCCGATCGGCGGGCCCACCGGGGTGTCGGCGATCGTGACCTCCCCGCCGGGTGTGACCAGCAGCGGCGGAGGATGACCGGCCCGCGCCAGGGTGCACACCCGCTGCGCCGGGTCGTACACGGCGTACAGGCAGCTCGCGCCGGTGATCGAAGGCTGGTCGGTGGCCCAGGTGCCGGACTGCGCGAGCTGGTCGGTGACCTCGCTGAGGTGGTCGAGCAGTCTCGTGGGGTGCTGGTCGAGCACGGCGAGGGTGTGCACCGCCGTGCGCAGGCGTCCCATGGTGGCGGCGGCGTGGACGCCGTGCCCCACGACATCGCCGATGACCAGGGCGATCCGGCCGCCGGGCAGCTCGATGGCGTCCATCCAGTCCCCGCCGACCCCCTCGTGCCGGTCCGACGGCAGGTAGCGGCTGGCCAGGTCCACCGCGCCGCCCCCCGACAGCTTCTCCGGCAGCAGGCTGCGCTGCAGGGTCAGCGCGGCCCTACGCTCGCGGGTGTAGCGGCGGGCGTTGTCCAGGCTCAGCGACGCCTGGACGGCCAGTTCCTCGGCCAGCAGCAGGTCGTCCCGCGAGAACGGAACGACGTTGTCGTTCCGGGCGAACACGGCGATACCGAGGATGGTGCCGCGGGCCCGCAGCGGAATCATCATCAGGGAGTGGATGCCCGTCTCACGGACGGTTCGGCGCCGGGCGGGGTCGTGGTCCAGCCACGTCCCCAGGCCGGATTCCAGCACCGGGCTGAGATGGGAGCGGCCCTCGCCCAGCACGGCGAGGTACGGCGACCCGGGTGGCACGTACACCACGTCACCCACCGGGAAGGGTGCCTCGGGCGCTCCTTCGTGGACGGAGGCCATGCCCGCGCGGCGGAAGGCGGGGATGCCGAACTCGCCCTCCGCCATGCGTTTCAGCGGTTCCTCGCCCAGCGGCACGGCCTCGGCCAGGTCCACCGCGACATAGTCCGCCAGGGCGGGGACGGCCATGTCCGCGAGCTCCTGCGCGGTCGTCATCACGTCCAGGGTGGTGCCGATGCGGTGGGCCGCCCTGCCCAGCAGCGCCAGCCGCTCCCGCTCCCAGCTCTGGGTGACGTCCAACGACACACTGCACACACCCACCCGAGTACCGTCGCTCGACACGAGAGGGAACAGCGAGGAGGAGAAGACGACCTCCCGGCCGTCCTCCGGCGACACCCACCGCACCACATGGTCGTCCACCGGCTCGCCCGACGCCAGCACCTCCCGCATCACCGGCTCGGTGGTGGTCCTGTCGAAGCCCCGCAGGATCCGCCGCGCCGACGGCCCCGAGGCGGCCCCGGCGGACAGGCCCGTCACCTTCCTGGTGGTGTCGTTCGCCCACACCAGCCGCATCTCGGCGTCCCACACCGCCACCGCCAGCGGCGACCGATCCAGCAGGGACACCTCTTCCTCGGGGTCCCGCGTGCCCTCCGGCGCGCCCGTGGCGGCGACGAGCCAGCAGTGCTCACCGTCCCCACCGGTGAGTGCGACGGTCTCCACCGTCAGGCGGACTACGCCACCGTCCCGGTGCCTGAGATCCACGACGGCGGCCGCGGCCCGCCGGGCGCCGCGCCGCCCCACGGCCCCAGGGGCCGGCGACCAGGAGACGTCCTGTCCGGGAGCCGCCAGGAACTGCCGCACGGGCGCCGCGACGACGTCCTCCGCACGGTGGCCGAGCAGCCGCTGACAGCCGTCCCCCCACGCCAGGATCCTCCCGTCGGGGCCGAGGAGAGCCAGAGCGGGGGCAGGCGCGTCAAGCGCGTTGTGCGCGAAGCCGACAGACTTCGACGCCGGATCGGAAGCAACGTTGACGTTGCGTACCATCCCGATACTCTCCGTAGCAGGAACGCTGGCTCGACATGCCAAACGCCAAGCCTAACCCTGTCATCGCCCGGACCGCGGGGATGCGCGTGCGCCGGCCCCTGGCCCGGGCCGCGGCGATCCCGGGCCGGTGGAGGGCGCGGCATCGCGCGCCGGCCGAGACGCTGTCCGTCCGCGTCTATTCCGTGATGTCGGGGTTGCCGGTCAGGATCTCTTCGGTGGTCCGCCAGAGCCGGGGCAGGAATCGGGTGACCTCTCCGGCCCGGTGGAGGAGGTCGGGCGTGGAGCTGACGCCCAGGTCGGCGACGGCTGCCCGGAAGGCCGGCGCGAGGGTCTCGTGCAGGTGGGGATCGTCGGTGGCCAGGATGGTGTGGCAGCGAGCGAAGGTCGCGATGATCCAGAAGACCGCCTCGTGGTGGTCACCGGAGTCGATGAGTGCCTGGCTACCGTCGATCGCGATCGGCCGCGCGGCGGGGGTGATGTCGCTGCTGAAGAAGAACGGGGTCTTCGCGACCTGGGCGGTGGCGTCGAACGTCGTGACGAGTGCGCGTAGATGGTGCTGAACGCGTTGCGCAGGCAGGTGTGCACAACCGAGAAGACTCAACAGGTCGGAATAGCTGCCGAGGTGGCCGTACTCGGTGAGCACGTCGCGTGCGGCCCGGTAGCGCAGGCGGACGGTGGGGTTGCGCAGGGCGGCGGCGAGGAGCACGTGGCACGTCACACCGGTGGGGAACAGCCAGGCGTTCACCTGCTCGTGGAACGGCCTCGAGGTGTCGATCGCCGCGAGGCGGGTCTCGATCCGGTGGCGGGCGTCCTCGCACCTGCGGCGGACCCAGGGCCGGGCGGCGAAACGGGGCGCGATCTGCGCGTGCAGCTTGCGCAGATGACCGGTGGGGTCGTCGATGACCGCGTCGGTGCGGAAGCTTCCGGCCAGGTGGTAGGAGGCGAGCACATCGTCGGCGGAGGCGAGCTCGCGCAAGGGCAGGTGGCTGACCTCCAGGAGGGCGCCCTGGTAGCGGAGTTTTCCCGGCTTGGCCGGCGGGTCGTCATCGGCGGTGACGACCACGATGTCGACGTCGGAGGACGGCGGGAGCTCGGCGTCGTCCGGTAGCCCGACGGTCGAGCCGCTGAAGTACGCACCCCGAAAGCCGGCGTCGGGCCGGGCATGCCGGGCGACCCACTGGACTGCGGCGGAACGTGCCAGCCCGACCTTCACAGACGAACCCCTCCGGTGAGTGACTGCGGACTCCATTCTTCCAGCTCGCTGCGGTGCGGGCGGGTGCGACACCTCCCGGGCGGGTTCACCCCGGGACGGCTCCGGGAGGCAGGACCTACCGGACGCACGACGAGCGGCGGCGTGACCATCCGGCACCCGCACTGGTGCGCCGCGGGAGACTCGACCCATGCCCGCCCCGCTGAGCGTCAACCGCAACAAGCGCAGTCTGGCGCTGGACATGAAGTCCGCGGCGGGCCGAGACGCCCGTCTCGCGCTGGTCCGCAGCGCCGGCGTACTGATCACCAACACACGGCCGGGCGGGCTGCGCCGTGCTGGCGTTCAATCCCGTGGAGCACCTGGCGGGCCAGACCTCCGAGCCCCCGATGGGCCCGGTCGGATTCCCCCGGTCGCTGTCCCCGGGGCACCCGTGGCGGGGGCCGTGGAATCCCGGTCGCGTCCCCGGCCGATCCGCGGCGGATCACGGCACGGCCACCGTGAGGAGACAACCGGTCAGCGGGCTGAGCGCGAGGAGCGGGAACGGTCAGGGCCGGCCGGCTCGATACGGCGGGGCTGAACGTGCTCGTAGACCATCGTGGTCTGCACGTCGGCGACTTCGCGGCGTTCGGTGAGACGGTCGATGACGAAGGCGTACACGCTGTCCACATCCGGGACCGCGACATGGATGAGGAAGTCGTGACTGCCCGAGGTGACGAACAGGCCGATCACCTCGGGCAGCCGCGCCGCCCATTCCCGGAACCCCTCGATGACGGGCCGGGCCGGTGGCCGGATGCGCACCGAGATGAGCGCCTGAACGGGCCGGCCGGCCGCGTCGAGATCCAAGGCCGCGTGGTAGCCGGTGATCACGCCACGCTCGCGGAGCAGCCTCACCCGCTCCAGCGAGGTCGAAGGTGAGACCCCGGTCTTGGCCGCGAGGTCACGGTTGGTCTGCCGTGCGTCGTTCTGCAGCTCCCGCAGCAGGGCCCGGTCCAGCGCATCAAGTTCCACAGAACTCATGATAGGCCGAACGAAGTACGGCGAATGGGGGCCTGGCCTGGACTCCTGCCTGATCTCTGCGGCCTCCCCGGGGCCCTTCCTCCGTACGAACGACGGAGATTCCCCGGGATCGGCCGCATCACGTGCGCCGAGGATTCCGAAAGCCCCTCCATCGGCGCATGACGTTCGGGACATCGTCTGAAGCCCCACATCACTGCCTAGCATTGCTGCGTCTGGCCGAACGAGTACAGGGGATCACATGTCTGTGGTGAACGCGTCCAGCGCGACGACGGTGGGCTTCGCGTCCGAGGAGATGGACTTCAGCCTGTCCACCCGTCAGGTGCGGCTGAAATGGGTCGTCGTCGTCAACGCCGATCTGCCTCCCGGCCGAGCCGCCAACGCCGCCGTCTGCGCAGCCGCCCCCACGGTGGCCGCGGTCCCCGGACTGCTGGGCTCCGAGGCCGCCGACGCGGAAGGCGCCGTGCATCCGGGCCTGCCCTGGGTGGGTTGCTCGGTGCTCGTCGCCGACTCCGCCACGCTGCGCTCCATCCGCGACAAGGCGGCCTCTCGCGCCGACACCTTCGTCGCCGACGTGCCCGCCGCCGCCCAGAGCACTCGCGTCTACAGCGACTACATCACCGCCGTGGGCAAGACCCAGAGCGAGTCCATGGACTACTGCGCAGTCAGCCTCGTCGGCCCGCGCAACCGGGTCGACAAGCTCGTCGGCAAGCTCCCCCTCATGCCCTGAGCCGGTCATGCCTGGGCAGGGCCGACCCACCCCTGCCAGCGCCACGGATGCACGGTTCTCCTCGGCCCGTCCCATGTGGCAGGTTTCACTCCGTCAGGGGCTGTGGAACCGGAACAGGAGGACACCTCGGCCCGTTGAACCAGGCGTGGATGCGGAGGGGACAGTGTCCCCGGGCCTCACCCATTGCCCATGGGGAAGATCGTTCGGCTGAAGCCCCATGGTGCCTTTCGCCGCGAGGCGACCGCCCTTCGCGTCCACCCTCCCGCGCCCCGGCCGGACACGTCCGACTGCCGGGGCGCCATCGCATTCGACCGGGCCCGACGCTTGAGTCCGTGCTGAACTCGCCGTCGGCGGCGCCCTGGCCGCACTCGCCCCAGTCGTAACCGCGCGATCGGTGAGTCTGACACGCTTGACCGGCGACCGGCGACCGGCGACCGGCGACCGGCGACCGGCGACCGGCGACCGGCGACCGGCGACCGGCGACCGGCGCAGGGGCGGACTGGTGCTGGACGTCAGCGATATGCAAGGACCAGTCCCGGCCGAAGCGCGGAGCGGGCCCGGCGGCCCGGCACGGCCATCGTGGCGGCCGACGTGTCACCACGGGGCTCCGCCCTCACCTCCTCGACCGCCACACCCATGCCTGGAGGCTGCCCGCGCGGGATGCCGTTGGCCGTTGCCGTCGGACCCGTTGTCAGTGGCCTCCGCCATGATGCGGGCATATGACGGCCCGTCCGACAGGGGACCCGAGGCCGTCTGCGGCGAAGGGAGGGGTTGCCGTGCGTAGGCCGGTCACAGGCGACGTGCACGTTCACTACGGTCAGATCCACGTCCAGAGCGATCCGAGAAGCGCGAACCCGGACCTCTTCGAGGCGTTCGCAGGCCAGAGCGCGGGGCTGTGCGGGGCCGCGGTCCCGGGCGCGCTCTGGTTGATCACCGGACTGCACACCGGCAGCGTCGGCTTCGTCGTGGAAGTCCACGACGAGGCTCCTGTGCTGGATCCGGTCTGGGAGGACGTGGTGGAGGTGTCCTTCCGCCCGGTGTCGGAACGCACCTGTTTGGTGCAGTGGGCGGGCGGGGCCGCGTGGGACCTGGATCTCGTCCGGACCGACTACCGGGTGCGGTACTGCGCCCGGGGAATGGACGAGGGACGGGAGTTGGACACCAGAGCGGCCGGGAAGCCACAGGCGGACAGCTACCTCCTGCAGTTCTGGCCAGCGCCGCCCCGCCCGGACCGCGTGATCCGCCAGACCTCGCGGAACGCCGCGTACTGGCACCGCCACGCACGCGAACTTCCGCCACCGCCCACACCCGAGCAGCGCGCCGAGACCGAACGCCTGGCCCGCCAGGCGGAGGAACGGGCCGCCGAGGAGCGGCGACTGCACCGCGAGCAGTGGGAGTGGGGCGGACGGCTGCCAAGCGAGAGACTGCGCGCTGTTGGCGGCAATGTCCGCGGCCTGCTCCGCTTCGACAGCGACCTGGTGCACGCCCTCGATGCCGCGGGTCCCGAGGTCCAGAGTGCGGTGGCGTTGCTGGCCGCCCGGCGGGCCTGCGAGACGGCGGGCCTGACCGACGTGTCGTGGGTCACGCAGGCGCTCACCGCCCTGACGGAGAGACGTCCGCTGCCGCCGCCGTTCGACGACGTGGCCCGGCTATGGGAGACCCTGCGGTCCGATCCGCGGGTCCCGAGGCGGTCGGTGCTCAAGTCGATACCTCCCGAGCGACCGCCGTACCGCCCACCGGCGCCCCCGCCGGTGGCCGGGTGGACGTGGGTCCCGGCCGCGGAGTCCAGGGACCACGGGCGGAGGCGGCCGGTCCTCGGCCGGGCACTGGGTGCGTTGGTACCGACGGTGGCCGCTCCCGAGAGGCCGGCACCGACCGGAGGTGTGGGGCACAGTCTGCCTGCGGTGGTGCACACCTCCGGCGTTCCGCGTGGCACCGGGCGGATCTCACAGCCACACGTCGCTCTTCCCGCGGTGCTCGCCGCTGCCGAGCCCGACCCGCTGAGGGCGGCACTGGACGCGGTATGGGCAGCGGTGGGCACGTACGGCGAGCACTACCCGAAGCTGCTGGAGGAGATCCGGTCGGCGTGCGTCGAGCAAGCCCACGAAGTCCCACGGTGTGTGTGAGTACCCACCCCGCTGGGGGAGTAGGCAGACCTCCCGTCCTGCCGTCGGTGTTGCCCGCCTCGCGTGCCGTCGGTGTTGCCCGCCTCGCCTGCCGTATCGTCAGCGCGCACCCGGACCTCGTCGCAGACCGCGCCCGCTCAGAGGTCACCCGTCCTCGCTCGGAGATTCCTCAGCTGCCTCCTTCGGCACCAGCGATGCCACCGCCGACCATGCCGTGGCGCGACCACGCCGTGGCGCTGATCGCCCCCCTGCGCGAGACCACCGTCCAGTGCCCGGCCACCGGCTCGTAGCCGAGCTCGCGATGCCGGCGCCCGACCCGGTCTCGTCGGTGGTGCGGTCGAGCAAGTGCCCCAGTTGGTCACCCGTCGAACGGCCCGGGCCGCCCGCCTGTCGAGGATCGGAGGCGGCCCGGGCCGTCGAAGGCGCACTCGGCGTCGCACCCACCACGAGAGGAGGAGCCTCTCCGCCTCGGGAGCAGTGCCTGGCCGAGTCAGCCGTGCTTGGGAGCGGCCTGCTGAACTACTTCGAACGACCACAGGGTGGACCCGGAGGCAGCGGGCTTGCGTTGCCCGCCTTCCTCACCACCTCCCTGGTGAGCGGACTTCATCGGACCCTCCATCCACGCCTGGAAGGAGGCCTCGTCCCGCCACCTGGTGTACACCAGGTACTGGTCGGTTCCCTCCACGGGGCGAAGCAGTTCGAACCACTCGAAGCCGTCCGAGGACTCCACGGTCCCCGCCCGCGAAGAGAACCGCTTCTCCAGGATCTCGCGCTGCTCATCGGGCACGGTCAGGACATTGATCTTTACGACACTGGGCATGTGGCACCTCTCCGGACAGGGATCGTTCCGTCTCCCCCTATGCTGCCCCTGCCGTCCGCGGTCTCGATCATCGCCTCGCTGTTTTCAACAGGCGAGCTGGACTCCCGGTCGCCTCAGGACCCAGCACGTGGCCGACGCCTCGTCGGAGCAGTCCCCGGCGGTCGGGCTCTCCAGCGGGGGCCCTGACGTGCGGACCGTCCAGTCGGGGCTCCCGTGGTGACCGTGCGGATCCTGTTGCGGCCGTGTCACGGCGGTGCACCGACGGCAAGTCCACCGCCGCCTGCTCGCATCTTGATCTCCGACAGTGCACAGGATCCACCCGAGAGCAGGCTGACGTCACGATCCCCACGCCAACCCGCCGCGGCCTCGCCCGGCAGCGCGGAACCGGACGACCTGCTGGCCTCCGCCATGTACAGCGACCTGATGTGGCCCGACCTGGCCGAGGCGGTCTCCGACCACCGGCGCGGTGACGACGGCGCACTGCTCGGTGCCACGGACCAGGTGGCGTCCGACGGCGTGCCCACGGCCCAGC
Organism: Streptomyces sp. DSM 116793; assembly: GCF_057320905.1. Classification (NCBI taxonomy): domain Bacteria; kingdom Bacillati; phylum Actinomycetota; class Actinomycetes; order Kitasatosporales; family Streptomycetaceae; genus Streptomyces; species Streptomyces sp. DSM 116793. The sequence goes on from NZ_CM170494.1 coordinate 9,225,525, forward strand.
TCGCGTACAACTGCGTGGACACCAAGTGGCCCCGGTCGTGGCGGACCTGGCACGACGACACGGCCGCTTCGGCACGTCAGGCACCGTAGTTCGCCTGGCTGAACACCTGGTACAGCGCGCCGTGCGCCTTCTGGCAGGCCCCGGCCGCCAGGTCGGTGAAGGTCGGCTCGGTGAAGGTGCCGCCGGTGCTGATGCTCCAGGCCGCCGACGACGCCGCCACACCGCTGGTCGGTGCGCGCACGATGCACGGGGCCCTGGCCGGCTCGCGGCTCGTCGTCGCCGGCGGCGGCGGCAACCATGGCCAGTACCTCTTCGGCGACAACACGCGCATGGACGCTCACGGCACCAGCTACCTCCTCACCGGGAAGCCGCCGGCGAAGGACACGACCTGCAAGGCGTCGCAGCCCCCACGCCGTGAGCCTCGGCGGGCGGTCCGGGCACCCGGATCGCCCGGCCGAACCTCACGGTGCGTAGGTGGGTGTGACGTACCCGGCTGACCAGCGCGTGACGGCGGACGCGCTGACGCCGGGCCGGACGGGCCGCAGTGGCGGTGGGCGGCGCGGCGCGGCCCTTCTCACGCCCGCCACCCGGTCAGCCGGGCCCCGCCGGCACCTGCCCGCGTCGCCGTTGCCGGGCGCAACGGCGGGCGTTGAACGACGGCTGCGGGCATCTGGCCGCAGAGATCCAGTCCGCCAGGGCCACGAGCGCTCCGGCCAGGGGCGGGCGGGCGCTGGTCCGGTGAGCTTCCCGGGTCAGTGGGAGCCGCTCCAGGGGGCCGGGACGAAGGTCCAGGTGACCTCGGCGGGGCCGGGGCCGCAGTTGCGCCAGGTGTGTGGCTCCCGGCCGGAGAAGGTCAGGGTGTCACCGGCGGCGAGTACCTCGGTGCGGTCGGTGAAGCGGACGGAGACCTCGCCGCTGACCACGTGCAGCACTTCCACGTCGCAGTTGATCGTGTACAGATGGTCGCCGCCGTGTGCGTCCGGCTCGAGTCGCGATCGCAGGATCTGGATCTTCGATTGGGCGCGGGGTGTGACCATCCGGTCCTCGACGCCGTGCCCGCCCATGTTGAGGCGTGGCGCTGCGTCCAGCCGGATCACCTCGGCATCGGCGTCTTCGAAGAGGGATCCGACCGGTAGGGACAGCACCTGGCACAGGGTGACCAGCGTAGTGACGCTCGGTGAGGTCTCGTCGCGCTCGACCCGGCTGAGGAATCCCCTGGTCAGGCCGGTGGCGGCGGCGACCTGCTCGATGGTCAGGCCCTGGGCCTTGCGGCAGGCCCGCAGGCGTGCCCCGACCCGGACGGGAGCGGGGGACGGCGTCGGGTGCAGCGCTTTCATCGAATCCTCGCGTCACTCGTTCGGCTCCCGGACGACCCTTGACAGGGTGGTAACTCAGAGCAAACACTACCCGGAACGCGAGATGCCTAATAGGCACTCTTTGTTGTGTATAGGTAATCTCTCTCCTGGAACAGATCCGAGGTTCCGATGAACTCCGCCGAATCCCCGCGGCCCCCGGTCGGCCCCCCGGACGCGAGTCTGAGCCCCCGGTATGCGGGGATCGCGACCTTCGCCCGGCTGCCCCGCTTGGAAGACGTCCCGAGCGCCGACATAGCCGTCGTCGGCGTGCCCTTCGACAGCGGGGTGAGCTACCGGCCCGGCGCCCGCTTCGGGCCCGCGCACATCCGTGAGGCGTCCCGGCTGCTGAGACCCTACAACCCGGCGCAGGACGTGGAGCCCTTCGCCGCCCAGCAGGTCGTCGACGCCGGCGACATATCCGCCAACCCGTTCAGTCTCGACGAGGCGGTCGCTCAGATCCAGACCGCCGCCGAGGAACTGACCGCGGACGGTGCCCGGCTGCTCACCCTCGGCGGGGATCACACCATCGCCCTGCCGCTGCTGCGCGCCGCCGCCCGGCGGCACGGCCCGCTCGCCGTGCTCCACTTCGACGCCCACCTCGACACCTGGGACACCTACTTCGGTGCCCCCGTCACGCACGGCACCCCCTTCCGCCGCGCGTCCGAGGAGGGACTGATCGACCTCACCGCCAGCCTGCACGTGGGCACCCGGGGCCCGCTGTACTCTCGCAAGGACCTGCGGGACGACGAACGCCTCGGGTTCGCCGTGATCTCCAGCCCCGAGATCGAGGCCGAGGGCCTGCCCCGGGCGATCGAGCGCATGCTCGCCCGCCTCGGGGAGCGGCCCGTGTACCTGTCCATCGACATCGACGTCCTGGACCCGGCGCACGCCCCCGGCACCGGGACCCCCGAAGCGGGCGGGATGACCAGCCGGGAACTCCTCACGATGATCCGCACCCTGCGCGCAACGCGCCTGGTGGGCGCCGACGTGGTCGAGGTGGCCCCCGCCTACGACCACGCCCAGCTCACCGCCGTCGCCGCCGCCCACACCGCCTACGAGATCCTCTCGGCGATGACGCCCGACCACCTGCCTGCGCCGGACCACCGGCCCCACGAACGATAAGGGGAAGGCGATGACCTCCTCGGACACTCTGACGCAGCACGACTCGGCGATCGAGCAGCACTCGATCGACTACGTGCCCGCCGTTGAACGACGCGGCAAGGTCTGGCACCAGGGACCGTTCTGGTTCACCGGCAACTTCGTCCTGCCGACCATGGTCACCGGGTTCGTCGGCGCCTCCATGGGGCTGAGCATCTGGTACAGCGTGCTGGCCATCGTGCTCGGCGTCATGGCCGGAACGTTCTTCATGGCCTTCCACGCCAACCAGGGCCCCCGGATGGGCCTGCCCCAGATGATCCAGTCCCGCGCCCAGTTCGGCAGCCGCGGCTCCGCGGTGCCCTTCGCCGCGACCGTCTTCGTCTACGTGGGCTTCCTGGTCTTCGACACGGTCCTCGCCGCACAGGGCCTTGGACTGGCGCTGCCGGACAGCAAGCTCTTCTGGTACCCGGTCCTGATCGCGCTGTCCATCGTCATCGCGGTCGTCGGCCACGACCTGCTCCACTTCGTCCAGCGCTGGCTGACGTACCTGCTGGTCGTCGTCTTCGCCGTCCTCACCGTGGTGGCGATCGTCCACTTCGGCTCCCACCCCACCCCCGCCGACGTGCCCGCCGCCACGGCGGGATGGCACCTGACGGCGTTCCTGGTGCAGTTCTCTCTCGCCGCCGGGTACAACATCAGCTACGCGGTGTACGTCTCCGACTACACCCGCTACCTGCCGGCGAAGGTGCCCGCACGGGGCCTGATCTCCGCGGTGTACTCGGGCGCCGCGTTCTCCGCCGTCTGGCTGATGTCGCTGGGCGCGATCCTCGCCGGCTACCTGCCCAACCCGGACCCGATCCTCGCCGTGCGGCAGGTCGGCGACCTGCTCTTCCCCGGCTTCGGCCTCATCGCCGTGCTGGCCTCGGTGCTCGCACTGATCTCCATCATGGGGGTCAACGCCTACGGTGCGATGCTCACCGGCGCCAGCGCGCTGGACGGCTTCCGCAATGTCCGCCCCACCGTGCGGCTGCGCGTCATCGGACTCGTCGTGGTCGGCCTGGTGTCCCTGGTGGTCGCCCTGCTGATCCCGGACGACTACATCGACAGCTTCAACAACTTCGTGCTGATGATGCTGTACTTCCTCGTCCCGTGGACCGCGGTGAACCTGGTCGACTTCTACCTCGTGCGCCGGGGGAAGTACGCCATCGCCGAGATCCTGAAACCGGACGGCGTCTACGGACGCTGGGCGTGGCGGGGCGTCACCGCCTACGTCATCGGGTTCGCCGCGATGGTCCCCTTCTTCTCGACGAGCTTCTACGCCGGCCCCGCAGCGCACGCTCTCGGCGGAGCGGACTTCTCCTTCGCCGTCGGCCTGGTCGTCTCCGGCGTGCTCTACCTGCTGTTCTCCCGGAGCCTGGACCATGAAGCGGAGGCCGCCGCCCAGGTGGCGAGCGAAGCCGAACTGGAGGGATCCGCCCGATGAGCCGGCAGCCGCCCCGCCCGGCCGCCCCGGGCACCGAGGTCACCGTCGCCGTGTGCCAGATCGCACCCAGGGTCGGCGACACCGGGGGAAACCGGCGGCGGATCCGCACGGCCGTCGAGGCGGCCGCCGAGCGCGGCGCACACGTCGTGGTCCTGCCGGAGCTGGCCGGCACCGGCTACGTCTTCACCGGCGCGGAGGAACTGCGGGCCGTGGCAGAGCCGCCGGACGGTGACACGATCAAGGAGTGGGAGGCACTCGCCGCCCGCCACGATCTGGTCATCGTCGGCGGCTTCGCGGAACGCGGCGAGGACGGGCGCGTCTACAACGCGGCCGCCCTCGCCGATCCGACCGGGCTGCGCGCCACCTACCGCAAGGCCCACCTGTGGAACGGGGAGAAGACCTGGGGTTTTACTCCCGGCGACAGGCCCCCGCCGGTCGTCGACACCCCCTACGGCCGCATCGGGTTCATGGTCTGCTACGACCTGGAGTTCCCCGAGTGGGTGAGGCTCGCGGCCCTGGACGGCGCGGACCTGCTGTGCGGGCCCGTCAACTGGCCGCTGTACCCGCGGCCGGAGCGTGAACGGCCGGGCGAGATCGTCCGCGTGCAGGCCGACGCCTCGGTCAACCACATGTTCATCGCGGTCGCCGACCGGACCGGCACCGAACGCGGGCAGGACTGGCTCGGTGGCAGTGTGATCGTCGACACCGACGGCTACCCCCTGACCCCGCTGCGACTCGGTGAGGAAACGATCCTGACCGCGACCCTCGACCTCGCCGAGGCCCGGGACAAGACCATCAGCGAACTCAACGACGTCCACGTGGACCGGCGGCCCGCGCTGTACGGGCGCCTCTCACAGGAGCCGTCATGACCACGACCGTCGCGGTCGTCCGGCAGCCGCCCGTCCCGCTGGACCTGATCGGCTCGCTGCGGCGCGCCACCGCGCACGTCACGCAGGCCGCGCGGGCGAGCGCGGACCTCGTCGTCCGCCCCGAGACCTGACTCACCTGCCACCGGAGCGCATGATGAAGCCGAGCTCTACCACGCGGTGGGAAGCCGAGCTTTACCACGCGGTGGGAAGCCGAGCTCTACGACGCGGTTCTGTCCCTGGAGGTGACCGTGACGACGATCTTGCCGACCTGCCCACCGGCCTCCAGGTAGCGGTGGGCATCCGCGATGGCGTCCAGGGGGAAGGTCCTGTCGACGACGGGACGCAGTTCACCCTTGGTGAGGCCGGTGCGGACGTAGTCGACGGCGGCGGCCCGGCGTGCGTCATCGGTGGTGATCTCGAACAGTTCGAAGCCGCGGAGGGTGAGGCGCTTGAAGAGCACCGTGCCGGTGTTCAGTGGGGCGGGGGCGGCGTCGAGGACGCCGTAGATGACGATGACGGCCTCGTAGGCGGCGGCTTCGACGAGGTCGGCCAGGGCGGGGCCGCCAACCGGGTCGAAGATCACCCGGGCACCCTCGCCGCCGGTCAGCTCACGTACCCGGGCGACGGTGTCCTCCTCGGCGGTGGCGATGACCACGTCGGCCCCGGCGTCCAGGAGCTGCTGCCGCTTGGCGCTGGTGCGGGTCAGGGCGACGGCGCGGGCGCCCGCTCTGTGGGCGATCTGGATGGCCGCGAGGCCCACACTGCTGGAGGCGGCCGGGATCAGCACGGTGTCCCCGGGGCGCACTCCGGCGATGTCCACCAGGCCGCCGTAGGCGGTGATGAACTGCATCCAGACCGAGGCCGCCTCCTCGAAGGACAGATGGTCGGGGTGGGCGACCACGGCGTGCGCGGGGGCGAGGACCGCTTCACCGTGCACGGGGTAGTCGGTCATGCCGAACGACGGCACCACGCTGACGGCCTGGCCGACGCGCAGCCCGGTCACGCCTTGTCCCAAGGCCGCGACCACTCCGGCGGCTTCGTAGCCGAGGCCGGAAGGGAAGACCGGGTCGGTGCCGTACTCGCCCCGCCGGAACATCGACTCCGCCCGGTTGAGCCCCAGTGCGCGGGTGTGTATCAGAACCTCGCCCTCACCCGGTGTCGGCTCCGGCACCTCCTCCAAGCGCAGGACCTCGGGGCCACCGGTCTCATGGAAACGGACGGCGCGACTCATGTGCGACTCCTCGCGGCTGGGGCAGGGGGTGCGGCGGTGCCGGCTCGGCCGGACCTACGCCCACGATGCCCAAAACGTCAATCGCGGTCAAACTTTGAATGTCGTCGAACTATGTACCAGCCGGTACCACGTTCCCACCCCGTGGCGCCCCTGCTCGACGACGGAGGGGGCCATCCTGAGCGACAGCAGGATGATCGTGCAGCAGCGGCGTCCCGGAGCGGCACGGGCCTGGTGCTGTGGATGCCCTGAGCCCCGAACCGGATGACACGGGCCGGGGCCGCCGATCCGGGATCAAGGATTCCGAACAGGAAGCCAACGGCTTCATGACATCCGCAGCGCATACTCAGCCGGGTCGATCGGCAGGATCGGACTGCCGGCGTCCGAGCTGGAAGGCTGAGTACCCCTATGTCCGTCACGAGTTCCCGCCGAGCGGGCTCCCGTGCCCGCAGCGCCGCCACGACCCTGACGGCGGCCGCGCTGGCCGGCGCGACGCTTTTCGCGTCGACGGGTATCGCGTCCGCCGGTCCGTCCCCCGAGCGGGACCGGCCCGTCCTCGCGCGCCGGAGCGGGCAGGACGGCGGTCGCCGGCGTCAGCAGCGTCGAGTACCACCTCGGGGACCAGGCCTTCACCGCTGCGAACACAGGGGGAGCCCGTGCCGAGTTGACCGGGGTCGTCCACTATCCCAGCGATCTCGGAACGCGGAAGCACCCCGTCGTGGTGATCCTGCACGGGCTGTGGTCGTCGTGCGCCGATGAGCGGGCGTGGGCGGGCGAGCAGAGAGCGGAGCAGGCGGGGGACCAGCAGGAGGCGGAGAGGCAGGACCACTTCCTGCACCAGTGGCCGTGCCGTCCGGGAGTGAACGCGATGCAGAGCTACCGTGGGTTCGACTACCTCGGTGAGCAGCTGGCCCGGCAGGGGTTCGTCGCCATCTCCATCAGCGCCGACGGCCTCAACGCCGTCGACCCCAGCGGAGCGGGTGGTGACGCCGCGCGCGCCGCGCTCATCAACGAGCACCTGGCGATGTGGGGTCAGCTCGCCGCCGCGGGCACGGGCCCCCTGACGGGGCACTTCACCTGGACTGACACGGGGAAGACCGCCTCCGTCGACTTCCGTGGTCGGCTCGACATGACCGATGTCGGCACTCTGGGGCACTCCCGCGGGGGACGCGCTGTCCAGTGGCAGGCGTCCGCGGCCAACCGCAAGGACTGGCCCAAAGGCGTCAGCATCAGGGCGGTCCTGCCGTTGGCCGCCGTCTTCCCCGCTCTCGACGGCACCCCCGACCAGTACCTGACCGCGCCGGACATCCCCTTCATGACCACCTTCGGCACCTGTGACCAGGGCGGCTTCACCAGCAACTCCGAGGGCGACGAGTACTACTCGGGGGCCATCACCCGGTCCGATCAGACCGCGACGGTCCGGACCGTGCACCTGCTCGGCGGCAACCACAACTTCTTCAACACCCGCTGGTCCCCGAGCAGCGGCCTGCCCACCGCCACCGACGAGGCCACCCACCGAGGCCCCGCCGGCACCTGCGTCAGCGACGCCGACCGCACCACGAGCATCCCCGAACTGACCGAATCCGCCCAACGCCAGGGCCTGGTCACCTACGCCTCCGCCTTCTTCAAGCGCTACCTCGACGGCCGGAAGTCCTGCGATCCCGTGCTCAACGGCGCCGTCCGCCCACTCGGCGCCCGCGTCCCCGTCGGCATCGCCGTCACCGCACCGAGGCCCGACACTGACCTGCGACCCGCGTGACCTGCGCGGAAGGGATCCGGCGGCGGATCCTGGGCGCATTGCGGATTGAGGCTGATGCCGCTGATCCCGATGTGGGTCGCTGATCCCGATATGGGCCTCTGATCCCGATGTGGGCCTCGGTCGTATGGTCGGTTGCCTCCTACCGTGCGGGAGGTGTGATCGGTACTTCGCGGCCACTGTTGTTCCGTTCGGTGTCGCTCGGTGTGTCCGTGCGGGAGGGGGCGGGGGGCCTGCCGGTGGCGAGGTGGAGGTCGCGGTCGCGGAGCCGGGTGGTGGCCCAGACACTGGCCAGCGCTGTGGAGACCAGATAACCGCAGGCGTACCAGGGTGTGCCGGAGCCGAGGGCCAGCAGCGCCGTCATGACCAGCGGTGTCAGGCCGGAGGCGAAGATGCCGGACACCTGGTAGACGACCGACATGCCGGTGTAGCGCACGGGGGTGGGGAACAGCGCGGCGAAGAGGGTGCCCTGGGCTCCGTAGAACGAAGCGTGGACCACGCCCAGTGTCGCCACCAGTGCGATGGCGAACGCCCAGCCCCCGCCGGCGCCGAACAGCCAGAACGCCGGGTAGGCGGAGAGCGCGAACAGCGCCATGCCTGCCAGGTAGACGCGGCGTGCGCCGACCCGGTCCACCAGGGCACCGGACAGCGGCAGCAGCGCCGCCATCACCAGCGAGGCCGTGGTCACCGCCAGCAGCACCGGCGTACGGGGATGGTGCAGCGTCTGCGTCGCGTAGGTGAGGCAGAACACGCCCCAGGTGTTGAAGGACACCCCTTCGCCCCACCGGGCCACCATGCCCAGCAGCGTGTGCCGCCGCAAGGTGCGCTCACGCGCCAGTTCTGTCAACGGTGCCGCTCCCCGTTCGCCGGACTCCTCGCGGTGGCGCCGCACGGCGGTGAAGTCCGGCGTCTCGGGGACCCGCAACCGTACGGCCAGGCCGATGACGACCAGAAGCAGACTGATGAGGAAGGCGACCCGCCAGCCGTAGCCGAGGAAGGCGGCGTCGCTCAAAATGTTGCTGAGCAGCGCGAACACGCCGGTACCCAAGGCCAGGCCGAAGGCGAGGCCGAGTTGAGGGAAGCTGCCGTAGCGGCCCTTGCGTCCTGCCGGGCCGTGTTCCACCGCCAGCAGCACGGCGCCGGCCCACTCGCCGCCCAGCGCCACGCCCTGCGCGATGCGCAGCACCAGCAGCAGAGTGGGCGCGAGGAGGCCGGCCTGGCGGTAGGTGGGCAGTGCGCCGATCAGCGCGGTGGAGACGCCCATGAGGCCCATCGTGAACGCCAGGGTCCGTTTGCGGCCGATGCGGTCGCCGATGTGGCCGAAGAGCAGGCCGCCGAGGGGGCGGGCGACGAAGCCGACGGCGAAGGTCGCGAAGGACAGCATGGTGCCCACCGTCTGGTTCGCGGTGGGGAAGAACAGCTTGTCGAAGACGAGGCCGGCGGCCGTGGAGTAGAGGAAGAAGTCGTACCACTCGACGGTCGTACCGGAGAGACTGGAGAGCACCACCGTGCGCAGTCGCCGGGCGCCGGTCCGCGACGGGGACGGTGGTTGGGCGGCGTGCGCCGCCTGTGTGGCGGTCATCGGCCGACGAAAGGGACGAGACCCGGCTCGGTGTCGGGCGCCGAGGGCCCGGACGTTCCGTCGAGCGCGCCGGCCGCGGCGGGATGGTGCCACAGGCCGCGTCGTTCGAGCAGCGGCAGCACCCCCTCGCCGACCCAGTAGGCCTCCTCCAGGTGCGGCACGCCGGAGAGGATGAACTCGTCAATGCCCAGCTCGTGGTATTCCTCGATGCGGTCGGCCACCTCCTCGTGGCTGCCGACCAGTGCCGTACCGGCCCCGCCCCTTACCAGCCCCACGCCGGCCCACAGGTTGGGGTAGATCTCCAGGCGCTCGGTACTGCCGTCGTGCAGTTGCCGCATCCGCCGCTGTCCCTCCGACTCACTGGTGGCCAGTGCCTGCTGCACGGCGGCGATGCGCTCGGGGTCCATCCCGTCCAGCAGTCGATGTGCCTCGGCCCACGCCTGGGCCGAGGTGTCCCGGCTGATGGCGTGCAGACGGATGCCGAACCGCAGCGTGCGGCCCTGCTCGGCGGCGAGTGCGCGGACCCACTCGATTTTCCGCCGGACCTGCTGCGGCGGTTCACCCCAGGTGAGGTAGACATCGGCGTGGCGGGCCGCGACGTGGCCGGCGGCGGTGGAGGACCCGCCGAAGTAGACCTGTGGGGCCGGGTCGGGCCGCCGGTTCAGCCGGGCACCCTCGACCCGCAGGTGTCGGCCCTCGTGGTCGACGGTGTTTCCGGCCCACAGGCGACGCACGATGTCGAGGAACTCCCCGGTGCGCTCGTAGCGCTCGTCCTTGTCCAGGAAGTCGCCGTACGCGCGCTGCTCCTTCGACTCGCCGCCGGTCACCACGTTCAGCAGCAGCCGCCCGTGGGACTGGCGCTGGTAGGTGGCGGCCATCTGCGCGGACAGCGTCGGGCTGATCTGCCCGGGCCGGAACGCCACCAGGAACTTCAGTCGCTCGGTGACCTGCGTCAGCATCGCCGTGGTCACCCAGGCGTCCTCGCACCAGGCTCCCGTCGGGGTCAGGGCGCCGGCGAAGCCGAGTTGCTCGGCGCTGCGGGCGATCTGCCCGAGGTACTCGATGGTGGCGGGCCGGTCACCACGGGCCGCACCGGGCACGGAGCCGTGGCCGCCCCCCACGATGTGGCGGCTGTCGCCGGTGGTGGGAAGGAACCAGTGGAACGTCAATCCGGGCACAAGGCACTCCGGGAGCTGGGAGAGGACAGGTGGAAGCAGGGGCCCGCCGAGGGCAGCCCGAAGCGGCTCGGCGTCGAGCAGCAGAGCACACAGTGCGGAGGGCCGCAGGCGATGTCAGGTGCGAACCGCCCGGGAGCGGCCGGCCCCTGCACAGGGTGCGGAGGGACCGCGGACGACGTCAGGAGAACCCCGAACCGGAAGAGCAGGGGGGAATCCGGCGAGCAGGAAAACTACAGAGCGGTCCCGGGGGGGAAGAGGTCAGCCGCGACAGGCGGCGCTGGACCGGCGACACAGATCGACGTGGAGGCGTTCCACGAGCAGGTCCCCAGCAGCAGTCATGCAGGCATTCTGTGTACGGCGAGGCGTGTTTTTCAATAGGAAGCCGAGAACATCCAGCAGCTGAGACGCCCAGCGGGGGACGACGGTCGGTGCGGATCTCGGCCGTGCGGCGGGACAGCCCGGCGGCGGCCACCGCCTGGCGTTCGCGCTCCGCCCGCTCCTGGGCGGCTGTACGGGCCGAGGGAGGGTGCGATGTCACAGGGCCCTCCTATGGTCATCACCGACGCACGAACGCACGAACGGGCAGGGGCCGTTCGTTTCCGAAAGGGGAGGGCACGTGGACCACGGTATTCAGTGGATGGTCGGCGCGACGACGAGCTCGGGGTGGATGCTGGATGTGCATTTCGCTCGCGGTATCGACGCAGAGGAACTGGCCCTTCGCCTGGGCGCGCCACACGGGGCCGGGACGGAACCGATGACCGACGCCGAGATGGCTGCCCTCGATCTCGATGCCTTTCCCGACCATGGGCCGGGCAGCGCCGTGGTACGCGTCGGCGAGCACGCCGGCTGGGCGTTCGCCATTGCCTACGGCCCCTACCTCAACCGACTGGAGGAGGTCTCACGCGACGGGGTGGAAGCCGTCCACTACCACTACAACGCGGAACACCCGCCCACCATCGTCTTGTATGCGCGCGACGGCCGCACCGTCTGCGGATTCGGGCTGTGCGAGGAAAGCCATCGCTACGGCCAGGAGCCCGACCTGCTGCTGCCCGATCTCGCGGCCGCCGGAATCCTGCACCCCGACGGGGAGACCTACTGCGATCCCCACACCGATGACTACGACGATCGCAAGCGCCGAGGCCTGGCCGTCTTCGAGAAGCGCTTCGGCCTCTCACTGCCCCGCACCGTACTCGCCGAGGATCCTCTTCCCGCGTACGCGGTCAAGGGTTCACCGGCCCCGGACTTCGAAGAGATCTCAGCGTGGGCCGCAGCCAACGGCAGAGATCTTCCCAATGAACGCCTCCGCCTGATCCCGGCCGGCCTGCGCAGCGATTACGAGCGGGCCACCGACCCCCAGTGGTGGGAGCGACGAACACGCCACCTCAGCGGAGGCATCGGCCAGTCCACCGCCATCGGCACGTTCCACACCAGCGGGGTGCTGAAGAACCTGGAGTCCTGACAGGCGACCGGGCCCAAACGGTGCTGCTGTCGGCGCCCTGGGCGAGAATGCGGTAACGGCCTGTGGTGTGGACGTCTCGCTGAGCTGACCGGCTGTTGTCTGTCAGCGCTGTCGCAAGCTGACGTGGTGGTGCCCCGCCTGCTCACCTCAGGCGGGGCACGGTTCCGTGAGCAGACTCCGCACTCCTCGGTGGTGCACCCGTGAGCGTGCAGAAGCCCTGGCCGGGGCAGTGGGAGCGGTCTCCGAAATCGCCATGGGCGCCGCTGACGCGGTCGGGGCTCGCCCGCGTTGCCGGCACGGTCCCCGCGCAGCACGCCGGCCGTGGCGTCGGCCCGGATGATGCCGCGGAGGTGCGGGCCATCACCGACGCCGTGGTGCGGCTGCTGATGGGCGCGCCGCCGCTCGCCGGGGCCGAGGCGGCACGTCTGCCAAGCGGACCGAGGACTTGGCGCGCCTCCGCGCCGAACCTGACGACCTGCGCAAGCCGCCCCAGCAACTCGTCCGCGTCGTCCGCGTCGTCCGCGTACCGAAGGCCGAGAACCTGGCTGAGCAGGTCCTTGACGCTTCCGCCGCCTGACGCAGGCCCCCTTCCTCGATGCCGACGGCCCGCGTCTTCACCGGACCAGCCCGCGTCCCGCCGGGCCGGAGAGGGCGAGCCGCCCCCTCCATCCCCTTCCGCCTCCATGGATTTCTGACGACCGAAGCAGGTACGGGCATGTCCACCGCCACCCTGGGTGAGCCTCGCCGTGACGACAGCGTGCTGTGCGACCTGTGCACAACGGAAGGCCGGCCGCTGCTGCTGACCGGCGGCACCGTGATCACCGGCAATCCGCTGCTGGGCGGGCGACTGGCAGGAAGCCGGCATCCTCATCGGCGGCACGGTGATCGTGGGGATCGGTCCCGGTCTGCCGACCGCGGCCGGCGACGACAACATGATCGTCATCGACTGCACGGGAACCTCGTCCTGCCTGCCGCCACCGACATCACCGCCCCGCGCACCAGCGCGACCTTTGCCCCGGGCCAGGCCGCTCCCTCGTACCGCGGGAGGATCCTGGATGCCGCGCCCGGTCCCACCCGCGCGAGCCGCGCGGCCGCGGGGAGGCCGTTCAGCACGGCACGGCGGTGTCCCAGTCGACGTTGCGCGAGTAGATCCACCCGGTCTGCCAGTCGGGGTAGGCGCTGACGTAGAACCAGGTGTTCCCGTAGTCGTTGCTGTAGTAGCAGTAGACGGTCATGGGCCAGCCGTCCTTCAGGGTGGCGAGCGAACCGCACGCCTCGTACGGCCCGGACCGCAAGGGGGCCCCGTCGGCTTGGGAGACCGTGGCAGCGCCGTAGTCGCCGCTGTAGTCGTCGGGGTCCGGGTGCCAGGTCAAGGGGCAGGCCTGGGCGATCGTGCCGCCCGGCGCGCCGGCCGGCGCCGCGGAGGATGCCGGTACGGCCAGGGCAAGGCCAGCGGTGGCCGCGGTGGCGGCTATGGCGAGTCTCCTGAAGAGCAAACGCATCGTTCTCCCCCATCTCAGTGGATGCTTCCGAGGTCACTTCCCGGTTCCGCACGGATCGCGTGAGACGACGCGCCGTCGTACGGAACGCCGCCGCTCCCGGCCGGCGGGACCTTTCGGTAGCTTGCGCAGGTGGATCGGGCGGGGGCAACGGCAACAGACTGTTCGGAACAGTGGGCTGACGTTCCTGCTGGTCAGGCCTTGGGCCCGGCCATGTTCGGAACAGGCTCACCCAGGCACGTCCTCGACATCCGCCCAGACGGTCTCGCACACCCTCAAGAGGCACCGCCGAACTGCTCGAAGGCTCCACTTGCCGGAGCCGCTCCGGGCCTGCGGGCCACTCATGGTGGCACCGTTGGACTGGCACCCCGCCCCGTTGCGTGCGCTGAGGGGACCCCGCCACCGACACATGGATCAGCGACACCCCCAGCCACGGGCCCGGTGGATCGCCGCCTGCGGCGCCGACGTCGCCGGCCGCCGCGGTGGCCGCGGCCGGGACCCGTCGGCGCGGCCAGGGGCAGTCGTGCTCTCACTGCGACTCTTCCCCCTCCCACCGGGCCATCCGGCGGCCTATGCAGCCCTCAGGCGGTGCGTCGCGGAATGGCCTGCTGCTGCAGTTCCGGCAGCAGGTGTCCATGACTCCGCAAGGCACCCTCTGACACGGCCGGTCGGTGTTCACGAGAACGGGCTCCGGAGGAGTGCCGCACCGCACGTACGAGAGGCCGCAGCAGTTCTCGGCGCCTTCGAGCGCCTGGCCGTACTCGGCACCCCGCCCCAGCGTTGAGAGCACGCCCGGATCATCGCGGCGGTGCGATGGGGCTGCTGCGCCATCACGAGGAGGCCCGCGTTGCGGATGATTCCTGATGATCCAGTGGCCGAAGAGTGAGTCGCGTGTCACTGCTCATCGAGGGATGGCTGTCGGGCGAGAAACTCCTCGAACGCCGCCTTCTGCTTCGGGTCCATGAAGCCTTGGCGGACGTTGCGGGCCTGCTCTTGGAGCCAGTGCGCCTCGCCGGGGTCCAGGAGCTCGGCGACCACCACGCCTCCGCGAGCGACCGCCGTGCGCTCTCCCACGCGACGACGAAAGAGTGCAAGCTGACTCACCGGCCAGCCGTCCGTGGATGCCGCGCCTCGGCCGGCGCCGGCTTCGACCGGGCCGCCTGAGGTGAGGGCGAGGCGCGGCACCTGTTCAGCGACGACCGGCTCTTGCCAACGTGCGACGATGAGCAGGGCAGGCCGGCCGGCTGTGAGACAAGCAGCGGTCAGCGTGCGCGCTGGTCGATGAGTGCGGCCAAGCCGTCCAGGATGCGATGCAGGCCGAACTCCCACGCCTGATCCTGTCCGTCGGACTGGGCTGCTGACGCGAGGGCCCCAGTGAGCGCGGGGAAGTGCTCACCGTGGGTCTGCATCAGATCGCCAAGGATGGTGCTGAGCTGGGCCTCAGGGTCGCCCGCAGGGCCTGCGGCACGGGCCTGCTGGGTGATGCCGCGGACGTGACCCACCAGCAGAACAGCCGCGTCCATCCGCTCGGCACCGCTCAGTCCCGTGCCATCCAGCGCCGAAATGGCGTGCTCCATCCAGGACAGCTCTCCAGGCCCCGGGATCCGTGGCCCGATGGTGGCGTCCAGCGCCCAAGGGTGCTGGCGAAAGACGGTGAGCAGTTGGCGGGCCCATTCCTCCATCTGCTCCCGCCAGCCACCGCGCCGCGTCTTCGCCGCCGGGTACGGGCCGATCGCGGCGTCCACCATCAGAGCGACCAACTCCGCCTTGCCCGGCACATACCGGTACAGCGCCATCTTGGTCACGCCCAGTTGGGCGGCGACCCGCTGCATGGACACCTCGGCCAACCCCTCCGAGTCGGCGATCTCGATCCCGGTCCGCGCGATGCGGTCCAGATCGAACTTCGGTCGGGGTCCCCGTGCGGGCCTGGGGTGCGGGCCCCACAGCAGCCGCACCAGCTCGGTGTGCTCGCCACCCATGTCCGCCGTCCCTCCTGCTCTGGCCTTGCCGAACTATCTGTGTCTACGGTACACAGTAATTATCAGTGTCCATCGGACACAGTTTTTTAGAGCGGAGGAGCCCGTGAACAGGAACGTCCTCATCTCCGGCGCGAGTATCGCCGGCCCGGCGCTGGCTTACTGGCTGGGACGCCACGGCTTCAGGCCGACGGTCGTCGAACTGGCCCCGGCCTTGCGCAAGGGTGGTCAGGCCGTCGACTTCCGTGGTGAAACGCACCTGACCGTGTTGGAGCGCATGGGCCTGATTCCCGAACTGCGCCGTATCCAGACCGGCGGCACCCCGGTGCGATTCGTCGACGAACTAGGCCGAACGCTGCTGCATCTGCCGGCCGAGTTCACCGGGGGCGAGATGGAGGTGCTCCGCGGGGACCTGGCCCGAGTGCTGTACGAACATAGCCTCCCCCACACCGAGTACGTCTTCGGCGACTCGATCACGGGCCTCACCGAGACCTCCTCCGGCGTGCGGGTCGACTTCAAGCGCGGAGCATCGCGCGACTTCGACCTGGTCATCGGCGCGGACGGGTTGCACTCCAACGTCCGTCGCCTCGCCTTCGGCCCGGAGGAGGACTATGTGAGCCACCTCGGCTACTACGCCGCGACCTGGCAGTTGCCCAACGACCTGGGCCTGGGAAAGGGCTCGATCGGCTACAACGTCCCGGGGCGGTTCGCCTCCGTCGGCGCCGACCATAGGAACCCGGCGCAGGCGGGGGCGTTCTTTGTATTCGCCGCGCCTGAGCTGTCGTACGACCGCCGCGACCCCGAACAGCAGAGGCGTCTGATCGACAACGCGTTCTCCAGCCTCGGCTGGGAGGTGCCCCGCCTGCTCGACACACTGCACCAGGCCCCCGACCTGTACTTCGACTCGATCAGCCGGGCGGACGTGGATACCTGGTCCACTGGGCGAGTGTGCCTCGTCGGGGACGCCGCCTGCGGGGCCACGATCGGCGGCATGGGCACGGGAACCGCAGTGGTCGCCGCCTACGTGCTGGCCGGTGAACTCGCGCGAGCCCAGGGCGACCACCGGGTGGCCTTCGCCCGGTACGAGAGCAGGCTCCGGAAGTACGCCAGGGGTTGTCAGGCAGGCGGTGACCGCACGGGGAAGTTCCTCGCGCCCGGCACCGCCGCCGGCATACGGTTCCGCAACACCGTGTTGTCCCGTCCTTTGTTCCTGAACGCAATGCTCAGGCTGGGGGAGAAGGTAAGCAGCACCGTGGCCCTGCCCGACCATCCAGCCGCCCCCAGCCGCGTCAGTCGGTGACTCGGCTACCTCGGTGATGCCCTGGGCGTGGCGCGTTGAGGCGGGACATCAGTTCGCGATTGGCCGCACCGGCGCCGTCAAGCCTGGTTCGCGTTCTTCGAGCCGGTCGGTCAGCTCCACCACCTGCTGCTCCGATGACGTGATGCGGCGTCGAAGTTCCTCGACGTCGATGGGCGCGCCGAAACGCGCACTGAAGATCCCCGGTACTCGTCCGACGGCGAGCGGCCCGGCCGCCGTGCCCACCCCGATCCGGTCCGGCCTCGGCGGTGGCCTGGTCCTGCCCCAGCCCGGCGGTCACGGCGAGGCGCTGGGCTGGCTGGCCACCGACTACCACCTGGCGGGGCCGGTACATGGAGTAACTGGACCACTTCACGCGGGCCCTGCCACTGCACAGGCCGCGGGCAACCGGCAGGGCGAAGTGAGCACGCTGGCATGCCTGGGCGCCACCCACATGGGGTACGGCCAGTACGCCAAGGCGATCGGGTTGCTGCAGCAGGTGCTGCCACTGCAGCATGAGTGGCAACAGCCGCGGGCAGGCCGGCGCGCCGGCAAATCTGGCAGCGTGCCGGATGCTGCTGGGCGACCATCAGCAGGCGTTGGCCGACTTCGAGCAGGCACTGCGACTGTTCCGGCACATCGGAGACCGGCCGGGGCGAGGCGCACACCCTGGAGAGGGTGGGCCAGGCGCGGCTACTGCTGGGGACATAGCCGAGGCGGAGGCACCGCTATGGGCGGCGCTGGCGCTGTACCGGGAGATCGGCCATCCGCGCGGCGAGGCCGAGGCGCTCACCTGTCTGGGCAGCGTGCTGCGGGTGCGCGGCCGATACCCAGAAGTACTGGAACACCACCGGCGGGCACTGGAGAGACCCGAAGCGATCGGCGAGCCCGGCCTGCGCTGCGACGTACTGAACGACCTGGCCCGCACCAGGCGCGAGAGCGGCGACGACGAGTATGCACTGCACTGCTCGCTGACCGCCGCGTCTCTCGCCCGGTCCTCCGCCAATCCCTACGAGCAGGCACGGGCTGCGTTCAACCTCCGCCGTGACGATCACGGTCCCCTTACCGGGGCCCGTGTCAGAGGGCTGTACCGGTAGCCGGTGGCGCTCAGGCCAAGACGGGTACGCCCGTGATCATCGGTCTTTCCGGCATAGCTCTCATCTACGGATTCACCGCCGTCCGAGAGCTCCGTTACTGAAACGCCATCGCAGAACGGCGACTCCAGCCCCCACGGGTATTACAACCGCTCTGAACTGCTGCGTTGTCGGCGACCGCCTGGTCGACGTCGCCGTGTCCATCCGCGCCGCCGCCCTCGACAGCCACGCGTGCTGGCACCCGAACGGCTGAACGGCTTCACCGCCACGATCAGCTTGGTCGAGGGCGGCAGCGCCACGTACGAGGTGCAGGTGGACACCAAGCCATGAGCCGAAGTCTGCCCGGCCCTCGCGCCACGTGATGGCAGCAGCAAGCCGTGGGTGAAGATAGTCGGCCGTTAACGCACCTTCCGGCTGGTATCCCGTGTTTACTGTTCGGCGGCGCTCTGCCATGCCGGAACAAGCCAAGGGGGACTGCGTTGATGAAGAAGGTTGCCGCCGTGGGTGCGGCCGTTGTGCTGGGTTGGGGACTGGGTATCGCGCCGGCGAACGCGTCGTCGAGCTACACACACCTGCAGAACGCGGCCACGCTCGATTGCCTGGATTACCGGGCCGACTACGGGCCCTACGCGACAGGGTGCAACGAGGGCGCGTACCAGACCTGGCTGGTGAACGACGCCATCGGCGAGCTCTCCGAACTGCGGCAAAACGCGGGTGACAGGCTGTGTTTGGTCGCCCGCAACGGTCAGGCGACGATGAAGCCTTGTTCGTCCAGCGACCCGGCAGCCCTGTGGCAGTTCTACCCCACCGTCGCGGGCAACGAGCTGATCAACAACGTGACCAAGACCTGCCTTGCCGAGGGGTCGGGGGCCATCGCCCACGTCACGCTCGTCAAGTGCACCGGCGGCAATTCCCAGCAGTGGCGGGCCTACTTCTGACCGTTCGATGCCTCGTGAGCAATGAAGGCCCGGCCCCGCGAGGTTCAGGGGGGCCGGGCCTTTCTGTGTTGCCGGGAAGATGACGCGCCCGCCGAGCGGAAGGTCGGGCCTCTCGCACAGCTGCGCGAGGGGTGGAAGGAGGGCGCGTGGCGAGCCGAAGACACTGCGCGGCCTGGTCCGTGCCTACCGCCTCTACACCGCCCGCTGGTCGCTGGCCGACCTGGAATCCGCCTGCCGCCTGCCGCCTGCCGCCTGCCGCCTGCCGCCCGCCGCACCGGACCCGGACCGGCAGCCCCCGGCCGACCCGGGCACACCGGCCGCGCCCGGCCCTCGGAACTGGAGCCGGGGGAGCGGGAGATACCCCGCGCCCCGTTGCAGTACGAGCGGTCCGTCCTCGCCGGTGCAGTGCACCCGGTGCGCCAGGACGACCAGCAGGCGCACCGCCCGCAGCAGCCCGGACCGCTTCCGCAGCCGGGAGGCCGGCCACTGAGTGCCCCCGATGCCGCGCAACCGATGCCGTGCACCTGATGCCGTGCACCTGATGCCGCGGTGCGCACCCACGATGCTGGGCATCCACTCCACCGAACAGAGCTCGGGCAGTTCGGCCCTCGGGGCCGGGGGCTGTACGATCCGCGCCGCGGCGATCCGGCCCGCTGGGACTGGGGCGGCGACAGCCCCTGACGGCCGCCACTCGGTGGGTGAAGACACCGCAGCGGCGGAACCCTCCCGGGGCGCCCGGGCGTAGTGCCCCCCCACATGGACCGATCAACGAGGCGCACGTGAGTGAGCGGGCTTGGTCGTCGTCGACGTCGCGGCCGCCGACGACGCCACCGCGATGCTGGCTGCGTCGTCGTGCCCTGGGGTCGCATGCGCACCCGCGCACGCGCCCCGGAGGGTGTCGGGGCAGGGGCGGTGGGCGGCCGAATAGCGGAGACGCCGTCAGGCGCCGTACTCGCGGACAGGGGTGACGATCTCCTCGACAAGCCAGCGGGCGGCATTGTCCGGATAGGGGCGGGGCAGCGCGAGCACGACGTGCCGGATGCCGACGGCGGCGAGTGCGCGGACGTGGGCGCGGGTGGCGGCCGGGTCGGCGTAGTCGACGATGATCTGCGCGGAGCGGGTGATCTCGGCGGGGTCACGGCCGATCGCCGCGCAGTGCGCGTCCAGGACGCGGGCGCGCTCGGCGATCCAGTCCGTGCCGTTGTGGGGCGGGCCGGGGACGTTCCAGATGTCGGCGTGTTCGGCGATGATGCGCAGCGTGCGGGTGCCCCAGCCGCCGATCAGCAGTGGGGGGCCGCCGGGCCGGACCGGGCCGGGGCCGTTGCGGGTGCCGCGCAGGGAGGTGAAGGGGCCGTCGTGATCGAAGACCTCCTCGGTCCACATGCGGCGCAGGATGGTGATCGTCTCGGTGAGGCGGGCCAGGCCCTCACCGGGACTCGGGAGCGGGAGGCCGTAGGCGGCGTACCCGGCGACGGCCGGGTTGAGGCCGTCAGGCTGTCGGGTGCCGCCGACGCCCAGGCCCATGGTCAGGCGCCCTTTGGAGATCACGTCCACGGTGGTGGCGATCTTTCCGAGGTGAGCGGGGGCGCGCAGCCTGTTACTGGTGACGAGCAGGCCGAGACGGAGCCGAGTGGTGCGAGCGGCCAGCGCGGCCAGCAGCGTCCAGCCCTCCAGGACGGCGCCGCCGGGCGGTCCGGCCAGCGGCATCAGGTGGTCCCACAGCCAGGCGTCGTCGAGTTCGGGCAGCTCGTCGGCCTCCTCCCAGACACGGAGGATCTCGTCGTAGGCCAGGTGCATGGGCGTCGTCTTGACTCCGAAACGGAGCGTGCGCTGGGATGCATCAATAGGCATAGCCGTCAACTTAGCTGATCGTCAGTGCAGCTGACCATCAGACGATTGTTAAGATGCCGGGATGGCGGAGGATGACGACGGCGGGGCCGCGGTCGAGGAGTTGCTCGGCACGCGGCTGGGCTACCTGCTCAAGCACGCGCAGTTGCGGCTGGCCGAGCACGCTGGGCCCGCACTGGCCCCCTTCGGGCTGGACGCACGGGAGTTGGCGGTTCTCGCGGTGCTGGCGGCGGGCCGCCCGCTGTCGCAGCTGGAGGCCGCGCGGCGGCTGGGCGTGGACCGCACGACCATGGTCGCGCTCGTCGACGTGCTGGAGGGCAAGGGGTTGGTGGAGCGGCGCCGCAGTGAGCAGGATCGCCGCCGCAACGTCGTTGAGTTGACGGAGCGGGGCAGGCGGGTGGGGGCCGATGCGGAGGAAGCCCGCGAGGCGGCGGAACGCGAGTTCCTCGCCCCGCTCGGCGAGAAGGACGCGGCACGGCTGGTGAAGGCGCTGCGGATGCTGATCACAACTCCGAGCAGGCCCTGAAGGCCCTCATTCGACCGGCATGCCTCGGCGGAGATCGCGGAGCTGTCCGGGGCCACGGCGAGTTCGTTCATCGTGCTCGGCCTGCTCACCCTGGCCGGGTTCACCCACGCGCCGCAGCTGGCGGACCTGCCCGACCAGAAGCTGTGGCGCATCGACCGCGCCGCTGACTACGGGGCGTTCAACGACACCGCCCGCGGCCGCATCGACCTGGACCGCATCGAGCGGAACTGGCAGGACCTGCTGCGGATCATCGGCTCCATCCACACCGGCGCGGTGCGCGCCTACGACGTGATCGGCATGCTCTCCCGCGACGGCCGCCCGACCGCCCTCGGCGACACCATCGCGCACCACGGCCGGATCGCCAGGACCCTGCACATCCTGCGCCTGGCCGACGAGCCGTCTACCGGCGTCAGATCAAGGTTCAGGCCAACCGCCAGGAGGGCCGCCACGCGCTCGCCCGGAAGATCTCCACGGCCGTGCCGGACAGCTCTACCAGCGCTACCAGGAAGGCATGGAGGACAGGATCGGCGCGCCCGGCCTGGTCCTCAACGCCCTGGTGCCGTTCAACACCCGCTACATGGACGCCGTGGTGTCCGCCCTGCGCGCCGAGGGCTTCGACGCACGCGACAGCGATGTCGCCCGTCGACGTCCGCGACAGCGATGTCGCCCGGCTGTCCCCGTTCGTGCGCCACCACGTCAACAGGCTCGGCCGGTACTCGTTCCCGCTGCCCGAGATGCCCGGCGGTCTGCGGCTCCTGCGCGACCCGGACCAGGCCGGACAGGAGTGAACGGCGCCCCGGCCGGGCTCTCGTCGCCGCATCTTAGAGGGTGACCACGATCTTTCCGTGGACGTGGCGGTCTGCCTGCAGTCGCACGGCTTCCTGGATCTGCTCGATGGGGAAGGTCTCGGCGATCGGCACGGTGATCTGACCTGCGGCGACGGCGTCGGCGATCCGCTTCAGGTCCTCGGGCTTCGCGTCGATGCCGCCGGTCGCACGCACGCCCCCGGGAGGATTGGGGCCGGCGGCGATGGTGGAGATCCGCTCGGCGGGGACGCCGAGGGCGAGCGCGGCCTCGGCGGTCTCCGTGCCGAAGAGGTCGGTCGCGGCGCTCACGCCGTCGGGTGCGATGGCGCGCACCCGGTCTTCCAGCCCGGGGCCGTAGGTGACTGCCTCGACGCCGAACTGGCGGAGGAAGCCGAAGGTGCCCTCGGAAGCGGTTCCGATCACGCGGGTGCCGGCCAGCTTGGCCAGCTGGGCGGCGATCACGCCCACACCCCCGGAGGCGTTCCCGATCAGGACGGTGTCTCCGGCCCTCACGCCGATCGCCCCGAGCGCCGCCGAGGCGGTCAGCCCCGCTACCGCGAGCGTGGCGGCGACCTCGTCGCCGATCCCGTCGGGCGTGTGCAGGATCGCGTCCGTCGCGGGGTCGACCACCGCGAAGTCGGCGGCGGCCCGGCTCAGCGCGCTCCCGTAGACGCGGTCGCCCACGGCGAAGCCGGAGACGCCTCCGCCGACCTCGTCCACGACGCCGGCGAAGTCGGTGCCGAAACCGGACGGAAGGGTGATGCCGAACTGCTCCGCGACCGCGGGCATCGAGGTGAGGACCCAGTCCATGGGGTTGAGGCCGAGGGCGCTCACCCGGACCCGGACCTCGCCGGCCTTCGCGTGCGGCTCGGGGACCTCGCGCAGTTCCAGGACCTCGAGGCCGCCGAAGGTCTCGTGGACAACGGCTCGGCTCATGGTGTGTCTCCGCAATCAGTGATGGGACTTGGTCCTATCACTGTACACGGTGACGGGACCAAGTCCCGTAAGCTGTGGCCATGGCCCGCTGGAAGCCCGACGCACCGCAACGAATCGCCGACGCCGCCTTGGAGCTGTTCGCGGAGCGCGGGTACGAGAACACGACCGTGCTCGACATCGCGGAACGCGCCGGAGTCGCCAAGAGCACCTTCTTCCGGCACTTCCAGGACAAGCGGGAAGTGCTCTTCGGCGAGGACGCGCTGACCGGGCCGCTCATCACGGCGCTCGCCGCCGCGCCGGCGAACAACGCTCCGCTCGAAGCGATGGCGCACGGCCTCGACGCCCTCGGGCGGGAGGTCTTCACCCCCGAGCGCCGCGCGTTCACTGCCCGCAGGCGGGCGGTGATCGACGCCCACCCCGACCTCAAGGAGCGCGAGGCGCTGAAGAGCGCGAGCCTCACGGCCACGCTGAAGGCGGCCATGCAACGCCGCGGCACGCCCGCCCTCCCCGCAGCAGTGGCCGCACACCTGGCCGTCCTGGCCATGAACGCCGCCTACGAGCAGTGGAGCACCCCGGACGGCACCGACGAGTTCGGCGACACCGCCCGGCGCATCCTCGACCAGGTGCGGGCCGCCGCCTCGGCCGTGTGAAGAAGGCGGCCCGGGCCAGGCGACCCGCAAACCGGCGCTCCCGCACTCCAGGTCGACGCTGATGCAGCCTGAGGCCACCGGACCCGTCGAAACGGTCGACCTGTGCCACAAGGATCTCGTACGCGATCCGTTCGCCGGTTACGCGCCGATGCGACCTGCACGAGTGCCGCCACTCCGCCCTGACCCATCTCGGCGCACAGGCACGCCTCGCCGTTGGTGCTGATGGCGAAGTCCCGGCACAAGAAGCCGGAGAACGTCCGCCGCTACTTCAAGCCGTCCCCCGAGGCGATCGCCGAGCTCACAAGCCTGCTCGCCCCCGGGGTCAGCGACCGCTGAGCCGTGTTCCTTGATCCTTCTCGGTGGCAACGGCGGAGGCGGAGAGGAGTGTCGCGGCGGCGAGGGTGCCCCAGAGGGCGGCCGAGCCGTGGGAGGCGAGAGCGGTGATGACCGCCGGGGAGACGGCGAGACCGAAGCCCGTGGAGAGCTGGAAGCGGGCGAGGGCGCGTCCCAGGACAGGAGCCGGGGCGAGGGCGGTGACGAGCGTGGTGGCGCTGCCGGCATAGACGATCTCGCCGATGGTGCAGACCACGGACACCGTGGCGACGGCCGGGGTACCCCAGCCGCGTCCCAGCGAGGTGGCCGCGAGGAAGCCGAGGTAGGACGCGGCGAGTACCACGCCGGCGAGAGCCAGCGCGGTCCGCCGGGAGAAGCGGGACATCAGGACGGTGACCGGCACCTGCAGGGTGACCACCAGCACCGTGTTCGCCACGAAGACGGCTGCCGGCCACACCGGGGACGCGTGGAACTGCGTCACCAGGACCAGAGGGATGGCGATCTCGGGGACGTTGAGGCAGAAGACGTAGACCACGTTGGCGGCAAGCAGCGCGAGCATCCGGGGTGCGGGTTCGTCGTCCCGGTCCTCGGCCGGGGCGGCCTCCGCTGGATGTGTGTGCACGTGGACCGACCACGCCAAGGCGGCTGCGGCAAGGTAGGCGAGCGCAGTGACAACTGCCAGCGCCCGCTGCGCGGTGGTGCCGCCGGCCAGGCATACGGTGGCAAGGAGCGCTCCGACGCCCAGGGCGGCGTTGCGCAGGGCGCGGGCTCCTGCGAGGGCGGTGTCGCGTTCTCGGCCGTGGGCGACCGTGGCCACGAGCGCGGCGTGGGCGGCCGGCCATGCCTGGTTGCCGATGCCGAGGAAGAGTGCCGCCGTCGCGAAAAGCCAGATGTGCCCCGCTGGGGCGGCCAGCAGCAGCGCCACGCCCAGCACCCGCACCAGCATCGACGCCGCCACGACCGTGCTACGTGCGCCGTGGTCCAGCCATCGGCCCACCGCGGGCATGCACACCAGACCCGCGACGATGCCCACCGTCATGGCGGTGCCGGTGACGGGCGCGGACAGCCTCAGCACCGTCACGCCGTAGAGCAGCAGAAAGGGCCGCAGCAGGCCGGTGCCTAGCGCGTCCACGGCCAGGGCGACGGCATAGCGGGGGCCTCCGGAGGCACGGACGAGGGCGCGGGGCTGGATTCCGGTGATGGTTGCCATGGCTGCAGACGGTGCGTTCGGCCGCTGGGGCAGGGCACGTCGGTTGACGCACATCGTCAATCGACGCCGTCGCCAGGTTGTCCGGGCGGTGATGATGGGGGGATGACGCTGAGGATCGACATCAGCGGTCTGCCGTCCGAGCGAATGCGGTTCGCCGCCTCCCCGCTGGCCGAGCTGACCGCGATGCTGCACGTGCTGGCCGAACCCGGTCACCATCCGCAGTTCGCCGACTGGGCCGCGGACGTCTGGGCCGGGCTGCGGCCGGAGCTGGCCGAGCGGCTCAGGGAGGCGGAGTTCCTCTGGCGTTCTTCACAGGCCGACTTCCTGATCCCCGCGCGGCCCCGGCCGACCCTCGCCGAGGAGCTGGACGACGTGGACCGGATCGACGACGAGAGGTATGTGACCGCCGCGCTCGTCACCACCTGCGGCAGCAACCGGGTCCACTTCCCCGGGGCGTCGCCGCTCACCGATACGACCGCGCGTGAGCGGGCCCTGGACGTGGCCCAGGCCCGCGGCGCGCTGCAGGAGGCCTTCGCGGAACGGCTGCTCGCGGACCCGGCCGCGGTGCGGGCGCGGGTGCGCCACACCCTCGAAGAATGCGCCGCGGCATTCTTCGACGACGCCTGGGCGGGCGTCGCGGTGCAGCTCGCCACCGATCTGCGCCTGAAGAACGAACTGCTCAGGCGCCACGGCATCGGGGCGGCACTTGCCTCCGTCTCCGGCGCGGTCACCCTGGCACCGGACGGCGAATGCATCATCGTGGACAAGGTGCAGGACAAGGCGACCGCTGCGTGTGGGGCCGGGGTCACCTTCATCCCCAGCGTCTTCGGCCGCCCGCACCTCGTGGCGGTCCACGCGCCTGGGTGGCATCCGGTGGTGCAGTACCCCGTCGCCGAGCCGAGTCCGGCGGAACCGGTCCCTCTGGAGACGGTCACCCTCCGGCTGGAGGCGCTCGCGCACCCGGTACGGCTGCGGCTACTGCGCACCCTGGCCCGCGGCCCGCACACCACCGGCGAGCTGGCCCACTTCTGGGAACTCTCACCCCCGGAGGTGTCCCGCCACCTTGCCGTCCTGCGCCGTGCGGGCCTGCTCACGGCTCGGCGGCAGGGCCGTTACGTCCGGTACACCCTCAATCTGCCCGATCTGACGGCGCTGGGTGCCGACCTGCTGGCGGCCGTACTGCGCTGAGCAGCTTCGGTCCGCCAGAACGCGGACGACCGCCGCCTTCGCAACATCGTCCGACTCGGCAGGCCGCCGAGCGGTACCGTCGCGACCGCCTGCTGCCCTCGGGCGGCCGGAGATGGCGTGGCGGGCGCAGAGCGCCGTGTCGTTCTCCCCCGAACTGCTCGACTCACCCGCCCTCGGCCAGGTGATGGCGGCGACCGCGCCTGCCCTGCCGCAGAACGAGGCGCAGCGCAGGACGGTGGCCGAGCAGTGGGGCGCCGACCTGGCGCACGACACCGTCGACCGGCTCCCTTCGATCGCCTGCCCGACCCTCGTCATCAGTGGGGAGCAGGACCTGGTCACCCCACCGCGCCTGGGGGCGGTCGCCGCGGCCATTCCGGGAGCGGAACTCCACGCGGTGCGCGGGCCCGGATCGAGCCACGCGCTCGCCTGGGAGCGGCAGGAGGAGTTCCTCCGGCTGGTCGGCGGATTCCTCGACCGGCACCGGTAGCCACCCGCCGCCGCTCCGACACAGACGCGGGTGCCGGGCCCGGTCGGAGGGAGGTTCGCCGACCGGGTGCCCGGCACCTCTCCAGCGGCTTCGGGCGAAAGAGGTCACGGCCCGCCCGTGTATGCCCTGCGAGACCGTCGGATCGACGATCACCGCCGCGTCGGCCAGGCCTCGCCCCATCGCGGTGACGGCCGTGGGGGCCGTCGCGCCTTCCCGGCCGCCGGGCTTGTCCATGGCCAAGTTCTTCGAGGTCAGCGTTGAGGAGATGTTGATGTCGAAGAGAGCCCAGCGGATGGCCGGTAACCCAGCCGGGCGGTCGGTCCCCGTGCTTCTTCCTCGTCGCTGGAGTCGTCTGCCTCGCAGCCGCAGCCGCAGCCGCGACCGTCGGCGGCCGCCTCGCTGTCGGCCTGGTGACGTTCGGGATCCTGGCGGTCCGCAGTCTTGGCCTAGTGCTGCTGGGACGCCGGAGCGAGACCTATCAGGGCCTCACCGAGAAGGTTTCCGATGAGTGCTTCGCCGGGATCGGAGGGCGATCCCGGGCCGGCACGGGCGTGGTGGTGCTTGGTGTGGGGAATCTCTGCGCCTTCATCGGTGACCTGGCATCCGGACGAAGCGGCGATCCCTACTTCGGGTTCGTGGCCACCGCTGCCATCGCCTACATCGCGTTCGTCGCCTTCTTGTCTCGGCATACCTGAGCTTGTTCTTCAACCCTTGGGCCGGTCAGTCCAGCAGGGCGGTCGTGAACATCTCATGGTGGGCCTCAAGCCATTCCTGGATGCGGTCCCACCGCTGCCATCCACCGTGCTCGGACAGCGCCTGTGTGTAGACGGGGTCACCGTCGGCCACCCGGTTTGCGACGAAGGCCCGGCAGGATGCGGTGGCCTGTTCGATGATGCTGGGTAGTTCCGCGCGCTCCTGTGGGGAGAGGCCGTAGCTGTCGGCGAGAGTCCGCAGTCGCGCCGGGGCGTCCAGCCCGGCGGGGTAGAGGGTTGCCGCGGACGTGGGATCGAGCATGGGGACCCAGTAGCGGGCGGTCATGGCGACGTCCCACAGTGGCCGTCCGGGCGCCGCCAGGTCGAAATCGATCAGGGCCGTGGCATGGCCGTCGCGGAAGACGACGTTCTCCGGGCATACGTCGTTGTGGCACAGCATCCGTCCTCCCGCCGGGTCGGCCAGAGCATGGGGCCAGGCGGCGGCGCGGGTGTCCACGGTGATGGCCGCGCTGGCGTCGTGCAGGCGCCGCAGCAGGCTTCCCACCGAGCTCAGAGCGGTCTCCGTCATCACCCAGCGGGGAAATGGCGGCAGGGCGACGTCGCCGGGGATGTAGGTCAGCTGCTCGCGGCCGTCCGCGGTGAGCTGGACTGGGGTCGGAGCTGCGTTGAAGCCGTGCTCTTCGAGTGCGAGGAGATGGGCGTGGAGGGCGCGCGCGGTAGGCGGCGCCGGTCGTTCCACCAGGGAACCGCGGCGGATGACCGCGCCCGCGTTCATCATGCCGCCGACCAGTGCTTCGCTCTGTGTCGCCCCGCCCTCAGCTGTCATGTCGATCACGCTACCGGGAGGTCGGCGGCCGTTGGGCCGGCTCCGAAATTGCGCTTCGGACTCGATGGCTCGGCTGGGTGTTCACCGGACGCTGAGGCGGCCTTGGTCTGATCATGTGCTCCGACCAAGGTGCACGTGATCACGACGAAGACCGTGAGGGTGAGTCTGCTGCCTGATGCGGATGTGGGGGAGCGGATGCGGGGAAGCGCTCGCGGAGGCGTCACGCTTCCGGGAGGAGTTGTAGGCGTGTCTGAGCGGACGCGGCGATGAGCTGTTCGAGCTGACGGACGCGGTGCGGTCCTGTGTTTGGTGGGACATCCCGCGTGTGCTGCTGCGTCACGACCGTGCCGTCATCGCCCGTGTGCTCGCCGCCTGTGCTCGCTGTCCGTGTGCTCGGCTCGCTGCCGGTGTGCTTGCTGGCCGTGTGCCCACCGCCTGTGTTCGCTGTCGGTGTGTTCATCGTAGGTCGCAGCGGTGGTCCCTTGTATGGTGCGGTCGCGCATCAACCGACCGCGCCGGTTGGGTAACTGTTCGTTTTCGTCGGGAAGTGGCTGGTCATGGTGGCTCGCCCGGCGGTCGATGTCGTGGCCGTCGCACGGAGTTGGTGGCCTTGGTTCGACTGGTGGTCAGGTCGGCCGCTTAGGGCGTGCCGGGGAGCATCTCTTTCGGGCGTGCCGGGGAGCATTTCGCCATGCTGTGCAGGGATGCCGGCCAGTGTGTGTGTCAGGTCGCTGCCGGCGGTATGTCGGGTGTTGCAGGGTGTTCCGGCTGCCGGCCCGGGTAGGCGGCAGCATCGGCAGCCCGGTTCCGGGTGTGGACTGGGCTGGTGGGCCTGGCCGGTGGTTGTGGCTGTTAGGGGCGGGTTGGTGGACTTCGTGCTGTGGGGTGGGGGGGTGAAGTGGCCGGGCCGGCGGTCGGGGGGGCCACGTGGTAGGCCCATGAGCAGGTGCGGCGGCGGGGGTGTGGGAAGGGTCTTTTGAGCGTGGGGGGCTTGTGATGGGTTCGATTGAGTGTGGGGGCCTTGTGATGGGTCCGACTCGGCTGGTTCGTGGGTGTGGTAGGGCGTTATCTCTCGGTTCGGTGTCGCGGTGAGGGTTTGCGTTGTGGGTTCGTTCCGTTCGTATCTTCCTTTGGTCGGTGTGGCGGTTCATGGTGGTGCGGGCTGGGTGGGCTGCCGCGGTGAAGGTGTTCTGGGGTGTGTAGTCGCTCGGTGGTGGGGTCGAAGTCCTTCGCTTTTGTGCGGGTCTTCTTGGAGTTCTGTGCCGGATCCGCGCTGTGGTTGGGGTGGTCGTCGTTGCGGGGTCCGGCCTCCGTCTCACACTTCCGGCTCGTACTCCCGGGTGGAGTTGCTGGGAGCTGTGTGGGCACGGTGGGTGGTTGGCGCTGCGGGCCGACCGGCCGTGGGTTGTCGCTCCTGCGGTCAGAGGTGTAACGTCCAGGGTGTTAGCTTTCTTGAAGAAAGGAAATGTTATGTCTTTGAGGTCGGACTGGTCGGACAGGCCGTGTCCGATTGCTCGCGGTCTCGACGTCCTCGGTGATCCGTGGACGCTGCTGGTCCTTCGCGAGGTGTTTGCCGGCAACGTCCGCTTCGAGGGCCTGCGTGCGGCGCTCGGCTCGTCCGACAACGTGCTCGCGGCCCGGCTCGCGCGTATGACCGGGGCCGGCCTGGTGGCGCGGGTCCCTTACGGGGGTGCGGTGCGCCCGCGGGTCGAGTACCGCCTGACCGGCGCCGGGTGTGATGCCCTGCCCGTGCTTCACGCCTTCGCCAACTGGGGGGCCAGGCACACGGCGGCACCGCAGTGGGCGCGGCCGATGGTGATCACGTGCACCGAGTGCGGCCGGCCGGCGCAGTCCGCGGACTGGTGCACCGGTTGTGATCAGTCGCTGACCGTGGAGCGAACCGAGTGGACCCGGCCCGGCACCGAGGGGCCTCCCCTCCACCTCGCCACTGTCGTGTGAGCTGTATCAGGTCGCAGGGTCCACTGCTGACGGCTGTTGTCCATGTGTGCAAGAGGATCAATGCAGACACGTTGCAAGAGGAGATGTCAAGTGCCTGAAAATATTCGGTCATCGTGGCGTGTGCTGGCGTTGCCTCCTGTGGCTGAGGAGCGCTTGCGTGATCTGTTCGATCCATTGGGTGTGCAACTCGGCGTTCCCGCTGTGCGGGACAGGGCTGGGGTGCTGGCGGCGTTGGAAGACGTCGATATAGTCATAGGTGACTATACGGGGGTGCTCGCGT
The DNA here is from genome assembly GCF_057320905.1 of Streptomyces sp. DSM 116793. Taxonomy (NCBI): domain Bacteria; kingdom Bacillati; phylum Actinomycetota; class Actinomycetes; order Kitasatosporales; family Streptomycetaceae; genus Streptomyces; species Streptomyces sp. DSM 116793. The sequence goes on from NZ_CM170494.1 coordinate 9,256,099, forward strand.
TCGACGCCGACGCCGTGGTGGCAGCTTCACGTCTCGCCTTTTTGCAGGTTCCTCGGGTCGGACTGGATTCTTTCGACGTGGCGGCCCTTACGGCGGCGGGAGTTCCGGTTGCAAACACGCCCGGGGCGAATACGCGAGCGGTGGCCGAATGGGTGCTTGCGGCCACGCTTGACTTGTCACGCAGCCTTACCTGGGCGGACCGGCGGATGCGTGAAGGCGGGTGGCCGCAGTTCGACACGACCGCACGCGGCGCCGACGAACTGGGTGATCGTCGTGTGGGTGTTCTGGGGATGGGAGCGATCGGCACGGAGGTCAAGCGGCTGTTCGAGGCGCTGGGTTCCCCGGTTGTGTACTGGTCGCGTCGACGTCGGACCGAAGGGACGTTCCTTGAGGTGGAAGAACTTCTTGCCACCTCCGATGTCGTCGTGGTGTGCCTGCCTTTGACGGCTGAGACTCACGGCTTTCTTGATGCGCGGCGAATCGGAATGATGAAGGAAGGTGCTTTTCTGGTGAACGTCGCTCGTGGAGGGATCGCGCCGGATGACGCCGTCCTTGCTGCTCTGGAGAGTGGTCGTTTGAAAGGGGCCGCGCTCGACGTGTACGAGCAGGAACCTTTGAGTGTCGCTCACCCGCTGCGCAGCCACGAGAACGTACTGCTGTCCTGTCACACTGCGGGGGCCACGCGTCAATCCGTGCGAAAGGTCTTCTCCATGACGTTCGAGAACGTCAAGGCTGCCATCGAGGGGAGACCGGTGGCCAACGTGGTCAACGGAATCGATCCTGTCATTGTCAAGCGCCGTTGATCCTGATTCGTCGACGGCGCCATCGGGGAGCGCGAGCGGTTCTCTTGGGCGTGCAAGAGCCCGATGTGGAAAACGTTTGACGGTCCACTCTTGGAAAGTGACATACGGAATTGATATCCGTGCAGAGTCCAGACACCCCCGCAAGTCCAGACATCTCCGCAAGTCCAGAGGTCTCCGTAAGTCCAGAGGTCTCCGTAAGTCCAGAGGTCTCCGTAAGTCCAGAGGTCTCCGTAAGTCCAGAGGTCTCCGTAAGTCCAGAGGTCTCCGTAAGTCCAGAGGTCTCCGTAAGTCCAGAGGTCTCCGTAAGTCCAGAGGTCTCCGTAAGTCCAGAGGTCTCCGTAAGTCCAGACATTCCCGCAGCGGCGACTGCCCGTCCTGGAGATGTCGTCCTTGAGGGGACGCCGTGCTGAGTACCATGCAGGATGTGCCGCTGACGGTGACTCGTATCCTTCACCATGGCATGACGGTCCACGCGGCTTCGCAGATCATCACGTGGACGGGTCACGACCAGCCGCGGCGCCGGAGTTTCGCCGAGGCGGGCGGTCGCGCCGTGCAACTCGCGTCCGCCCTCAGGCAGGACCTCGGCGTCATGCCCGACGACCGTGTGGCGACGCTGATGTGGAACAACGCCGAGCACGTCGAGGCATACCTCGCGATCCCTTCCATGGGCGCGATCCTCCACACTCTTAACCTGCGGTTGCCCGCCGAGCAGCTGGTCTGGATCGCCAACCACGCCGATGATCGCGTCATCATCACCAATGGCTCCCTGCTGCCGCTGCTCGCGCCACTCCTCGCCCGCCTTCCGAGGGTCAGGCACATCATCGTCAGCGGCGCCGGCGACCGGAGTCTGCTGGAGGGGACCGAGGCGGAGGTGCACGAGTACGAGGAGCTCCTGGCCCGTCATTCCCCCGCTTTCGCTGAGTTCGCGTGGCCCGTTCTCGATGAGCGTGCCGCAGCCGCCATGTGCTACACGTCCGGCACCACGGGCGACCCTAAGGGTGTGGTCTATTCCCACCGCTCGGTCTACCTGCACTCGTTGCATGCGAACACGACGGCGGCCTTCGCTTTCACCGACCGGGACCTGACCCTTCTCGTCGTCCCGCAGTTCCACGTGAACGGGTGGGGGGTGCCTCACGCTGCGTTCATGGTCGGCGCGAGCATGCTGATGCCTGACCGGTTCCTGCAGCCCGCGCCGCTTGCCGACATGATCGAGCAGGAACGGCCCACTCACGCCGCCGCGGTCCCGACGATCTGGCAGGGTCTGCTGGCCGAAGTCACCGACAGGCCCCGCGACCTCACATCGATGGCCCGAGTCACCATCGGCGGCTCCGCCTGCCCGCCCGCGCTGATGGCCGCATACGACAAGCTCGGCGTCCGGCTGAGTCATACCTGGGGCATGACGGAGACGTCGCCCCTCGCCACGACGTCCGACCCGCCCGGCGGCCTCACTCCCGAGGAGGAGTGGCCCTACCGGATCACACAGGGCCGCTTTCCCGCCGGTATCGAGGCCAGGCTCGCCGGGCCGAGCGGCGAGATCCTGCCGTGGGACAACGAGTCGACGGGGGAGCTGGAGGTGCGGGGCCCGTGGGTGGCCGGCGCGTACTACGGCGGCGGCGACGGCCTGGAACTCAGGCCCGGGGGCAAGTTCAGCGAGGACGGCTGGCTCAGGACGGGGGATGTCGGCGTCATCAGCCCGGACGGGTACCTCACCCTGACTGACCGGGCCAAGGACGTCATCAAGTCCGGCGGCGAGTGGATCTCCAGCGTCGTCCTGGAGAACGCGCTGATGGGACATCCGGCTGTGGCGGAAGCCGCGGTCGTGGCCGTCCCCGACGACAAGTGGGGCGAGCGGCCGCTTGCGACCATCGTACTCAAGGAGGGTAGATCCGCCGATTACGGCGACCTCAAGGAGTTCCTGAGCGGCCGAGTCGCCAAGTGGCAGGTCCCGGAGCGCTGGGCGGTGGTGCCCGCGGTGCCGAGGACGAGTGTGGGGAAGTTCGACAAGAAAGCCATCAGGAAGCAGTATGCGGACGGCGGGTTGGACGTCACGCGACTGTAGCCACCGGCTCCCGGCCGAGGGCCGGTTCCGACGGCGTGTACGGCGGCGCCGGGAACGACCTGCGACCTCCCGGACGACGAGGCAGGGGCGGCGGCGCGCGGTGTCGTACGGCGTCGGCCGTCGGGGGCCCGGTCGTGTGGCGTCATGATGGTGAGCACGGCCTGAGGGGGCGCGCATGACGGATGGCGGAGCCAAGGGGCGTTAGAGCTCCGGCGGAGCGACTACGACAGATTCAGCACCTCATTGAGAAGATCCGGCGGCGTCGGGCGGCGGGCCTGCCCCCAAGCCGCGGCAGCACCGTCGTCGAACGCAGCTGTACCCCAGCGGTCGGCCGAAGCCGGCATGGCAGCCCGTGCGCTACCGCAGGTGCCGCCGTACATGGGCCCGATCAACGAGGCGCACGTGAGTGAGCCGGGCCTGGTCGTCGTCGACGCCGCGTCCGCCGTCGACGCCACTGCGCCCGCCTTCCAGCAGTTGCTCGCCGACCGGTGGGCAACGAACGACAGCGGAGCACACGGCGCACGACGTCGCCTTCCAGCAGTTGTTCGCCGACCGGTGGGCAACGAACGACAGCGGAGCACACGGCGCACGACGTCGCCTTCCAGCAGTTGTTCGCCGACCGGTGGGCAACGAACGACAGCGGAGCACACGGCGCACGACGTCGCCTTCCAGCAGTTGTTCGCCGACCGGTGGGCAACGAACGACAGCGGAGCACACGATGCACGACGTCGACCAGCACCGTGGTCAGGGGCTGTCGTCGCGATGGAGACGGCTGGGGGCGGTCGGCAGCTCTCAGCGCGATCGGTCTGCGTTTCTGCGATCGATGAGACAGGGCGGGGCGGGGCGGGGCGGGCTGTTCCAGCGCTGCCGCGGGGATTGGTGGGAGTTCCGGCAGCGGCACCACGCCGAGCGCCTGGTCGACGCGCCTCGCCTGTCAGCCGCCCGGTGCGCCGGGGACGTACGCGTAGTCCCGGCAGGTCCGCCGGCAGTAGTGCCGTCTGCGCCCCGTCCGAGGTGCGTCACCGGCCCGCCGCACCACGCACACCGGTCCGCACTAGGCGACGTGCCCGCACTGTTGTCCATGTCCGTGGGTACCCGCTCTCTGAGCCACCACGGCAGCCGGTACCCGGCGTCAGCGCTGAGACGCAACCCACGAGCGTGGTTCCGCGCCGCGGAGGGTCGGGGGTGCGCCACGCCCCGACCGCCGCTGTCCCGGTGCGGCAAGGGAACGGCAGGGGACATGAGCAGCTCCTGACGTACGCCTCGCCGTGCCGGACACGGCGACGTTCTCCAGCAAGGTGCGCCGGCCGGCCTGGCAGAGCAGACAATTTCCTGCCGCCGCCATTTGGTGGCCTCCTGCGGACCCTCCTTGGGTCCCGGGCCTGCCGCCATCTCCTGATCTTTCCAGGTCACCGGCATGGTTGGGCGCCTGGCCTGTCCAGTCACAACCCCTCTGGTTCCCCTTCGACACCTACACCTGGAAAAAAAGGAGAGTGGGGGTGGGTGTCAGTGCTTCAGGAGACCGTCGGGGCCGGGGGCGCTGCGGGGCTTTCCCGCCCGTCCCGGGGCGCGTCCGGGGTGAGGAGCCGGTCGCGGATGGATGGGGGTGAAGGACGGTGGCGGGTAGGGGGATCACGAATCCGGCAGGATCGTCGAACGCGTTGCGCGCGGACGTGCTCCGGGTGCTCGGTGTGCTGAAGGTTGCCACCGTCGACCAGATCCAGCGTATCGCGGCCCCGCACCTGACCTGCCGGCACGTCACGAAGCCGACACCGGCGGCATGCGAAACGCGGCCCGGAGCGCCGCCCGCCTGTTGGTGCTGCGGGCCCTGCGGGAGTCCCGCACCGACGTGGAAGCTGAGCCCTCGATCTCACAGCCGAGCGGCTGTGCCACCTCGGGGACGCCTTCACCGCAGCGGTCGGCCGGGCTCGCGCCACGATGGACCGCTACGCGCACCGCGACGATGCCGAGAGGCCGCACCCCGGTGCGCGAGGACGGCCAGCAGGCGCACCGCCCGCAGGTGCCCGGACAGTGCCGCGGCCGGGAGGCCGGGCACTGAGTGCACCCGATGCCGCGCATCCGGTGATGTGCATCGCACCGGCGATGCCGCGCATCCACTCCACTCGGTGGATGCGATGCCGCGCATCCACTCCACTCGGTGGAGTCCATTCCACCGAGTGGAGTGGAGTCCACCGGCCGGGGAGTGGACGACATCGCCGGGACGATGCCGTGCATCCACCCGGCGGGCACCCGCCGGGTTTCCCCTTGACCGCGGCTTGTGTCAGGGGGAAACGCGCCGCCCCCACCGGCCCGCTCCACCGCACCGAGTCCACTCGATGCGCACCGCTCCCGTGCCGCCGGCCGTTTTCTCTGTCAAGTTGAGCGTGTTGAAGTGAGGTAGCCCGCGGGCAGCTCAGCAGATGACTGGGCTACGGCGTTGGACCGGGTCCACGCCATCGCTTACGGCCTGCGGTAGAGACGATCTGAGGGCTGGGGAGCCCTCTGATCAAAGGTGGTGTGGGTGCTGTCCGTTTTGCTGGCATTGCCGACTTCTGCTGCGTGCGTGAGTCGTCGGGTGATGAGTTGGTCGAGGCGTTCCCACGCGGGGCTGTCGATGCCGAGGTGTCCGGCCAGAAGGTCGATGGTCTCCGGTGGCACGCGGTCGAAGCCGGGGAGATCGGAGAACATCGTCATGCGCAGGGCGAGCCGCGTCGCCGCATGGGCGAGCTGATCGAGTCGGGGATCGTCCGGGCTCCAGTCGATGGCGTCGTCGTAGCCGCGGAGGACGGCAACGTAGTCGTCGTCGTCTAGCAGGGCGGTGCGTGAGGGCAGGATGGTTCGGGTGAGGTCGGGGGCGAGGGCGTAGCTGAGGATGAAGCCGTCGCGGATCGCGTGCTCGTGGCGTTCGGACAGGCCGATGGTACGTAGGTGGTCCATGTACTCGATGGCTTCGGGCGGTAGGCAGAGGCGGTCGGGCTGGTCGAGGTGGCGAAGCCGGGTTCGACGTTGCTGGAGTTGGCGGATGCGGGTGCGTAGTTCGGCATCGATCCGGCCGATCTCTTCCGTGGCCTGGTCGGCGTCGGCGTCCAGCACGTCGCGGATGCGGGCCAGCGGGACGCCGGCTTGGGCGAGGGTGACGATCCGGGTCAGGTCGATGATCGCTTGGGCGTCGTAGCGCCGGTATCCGGAGGCGTCCCGGTCGGGTTCGGGTAGTAGGCCCTTGGCGTGGTAGACGCGGATGGCCTTGGTTGACACGCCGGCATGTTTGGCGAGCTGCCCGATCGTAAGCATCCCTCATCATGGTCCTTGACCTTGCCCCAAGGGCAAGGTTTCAGGCTGGTTTCGTGATCGATCAGGACTTCGATGAAGACACCCTTCGCGCGCTCGCGGACGAAGGCAGCGAGGCCGCGCTGGACCGTCTCGCCGACCTCGCCGATGCCCGCGGCGACCTGGACGTGCTGTCCGAGCTGCTCGACGAGGGCAGCGAGCGTGCCGGGCGACTGCTGACCCGCCGTGCCGTCGAGCGGGGTGATCTGCGCGAGCTGCAACGGCTGTGTGACGCAGGCAGCAAGGATGCCGAGACGGAGCTGGAACGGCTCCTTTGCGACGGGCGCCGGTCGTGACCAGTGACGTGCCCGGACCGGCGCTGATATCGCCGCGGGCCGGTGCGGCCGCACCCGCGATCGTCGCGACAGACCTGAGCAAGGCGTTCGGGAAGAACGTCGCCCTCGATGGCGTCTCGCTCACAGTGCCACGAGGGTCGGTGTTCGCCCTCCTTGGCCCGAACGGGTCCGGGAAGACCACTTTGGTGCAGGTGCTCTCCACCCTCCGCCTTCCGGACGCCGGAAGTGCTGAGGTGCTCGGCCACGATCTGCGCATGGCACCGGCCAAGGTGCGGGCCCAGATCGGGGTGACGGGCCAGTTCTGTGCCGTGGACAGCATGCTCACCGGACTGGAGAACCTGCTGCTGGTGGCCAAGCTCTACCACCTCGCCCGTGACGAGGGCGAAGCCCGGGCGCGTAACCTGCTGGAACGCTTCGACCTCAGCGAGGCCGCGACCCAGCCCCCGGCGACCTACTCCGGTGGGATGCGGCGGCGGCTCGACATCGCCATGACCCTGATGGGGGATCCGGCGCTGATCTTCCTGGACGAGCCGACCACCGGGCTCGACCCGCGCAGCCGGCAGACGATGTGGCAGATCGTCCGCGAGCTCGTCGCCGAGGGCGTGACCGTGTTCCTCACCACGCAATATCTTCAGGAAGCTGACGAGCTCGCCGACCAGATCGCCCTGCTCGACCACGGCCGCGTCGTCGCCCATGGCACTCCCGCCGAACTCAAACAACTCGCACCAGGCGCGCACATCACCCTGCGCTTTGCGACATCCGCCGACCTCCACGCCGCGGCCCTCTCGGTCCCAGGCAGCATCCCGGACGGGGACGCGTTCATGTTGCGGTGCCCGATGGCAGTCGACGGCGGGGCGATCAAACGAGTCCTCGACCGGGTTCCCGACGGACTGCCCATCGAGGACATCACCGTGCACACACCAGACCTGGACGACGTGTTCTTCGCCCTCACCGGTACCGCCCCGCGGACCGGTACCGAGAACACCACGCAGGCCGAGAGCCACCGATGACGATCGCTACCGCCACCCAAGACTCCTCCGCCATGGTCGGCCGGGAACTGCGACATCTGCGCCGTTACCCGCTGTTCCTGGTCGCCTCCGTCGCCCTCCCGGTGCTCATGTTCGTGCTGTTCGTCTACGTCTTCGGCAACTACGTGGGAGCCGGCCTTTCCGGGTCCGGCAGCACGCTCAGCTACGTGGACTTCCTCACCCCCGGCATCCTCGTCATGACCGTCGCCGCCGGAGCCCTGCCCTCCGCGGTCAGCGTGTCCACCGACATGTCCGAAGGCATCATCGACCGGTTCCGCACCATGCCCATCGCCCGCAGCGCTGTCCTTCTCGGACACGTCGTCGGCGGCATCATCCGCACCGTCCTCGCGGCCGTTCTGCTCACTCTGGTCGCCTTGCTCGTCGGGTTCCGGCCCGCCGGCAACCCCCTCGCCTGGCTCGCCGCCGCCGGCCTCGTCCTCGCCTTCGCCTTCGCGCTCACCTGGCTCGCCGTTGCCATCGGCCTCGCAGCCAAGACCCCCACAGGCGCCAACAGCATGACCCAGATCATCTCCACCGTCCTGCCGTTCCTATCCAGCGCGTTCGTGCCGACCGAGTCCATGGCCGCCGGAATCCGCTGGTTTGCCGAATTCCAACCCTTCACCCCCGTCGTGGGCAGTGTCCGGGCGCTGTTGACCGGCTCCCCGGCCGGCAACAATGTGATCTTCGCTCTCGTCTGGTGTGCTGCCATCGCCACCGTTGGCTGCGCGTGGGGTCTCCGCTCCTTCCGCACCAAGACCGCATGACAAGGCCCGCGGGTCGAATAAGCGCTCTCATGCTGGTATGGGTGTGACCGCCTTCCCCGACGAGCTGGTGCAGACGCAAGCCGCCTTCAATGCCACCTACAAACGCGCTCGCCGCACCTCGCCCCCCGCGACACCACCGCCCTGCGCCGCCGCCTGCTGCGCCTGTCCGTCCGGCTGCGGTGGCACCCCTACTGGGAGACCGCGCCCTCGGTGCCCGCCGGGCGCGCTCCGAGCTGCGCCCGGCTGGCCCGTGCCCGGGGAGGGGGAGATGTCCGGGCCGCGTGACCAGATGCCTCAGTCGACCAGGAGCACGGGGCTGCGGCGAAGGTTGCGCCTATGGGGGTGCGCGACCCGAAAGGACCGCTCCTGTGTCCGCACAGGTCACCACGCGGGTTCGCCGTGGTCGGCCCGCAGACATCACCGTTGTGGCCGCTTGGTCATGTCTCTGGCTGGAGTGGAAGGAAGGGACGGGCGGGATGGGCGGTGCGGCCGCGGTAGGGGGCGGGGGCCGTCACTGGTTGGGGGCGGGGGGCGTCACTCAGCCGGTTGCGCGTCAGGCCGTGCCGCTGCGCAGTGCCGCCGTCAGTGCGGCGATGTCGGGTGGGGAACGTCGGCGGGGGAGAGGTCGGGCCGGGCGCGATGCCAGCGCGCGGGATGACGCCACCGGCCGGAGGGGTCACGGGCGACATCGACGCCGACTTCCACCACCAGCTCGGGTTCCACCAACGTGACGTCCAGCTGCTGTCGGCTGTCCCACCCGGCGGAGAACGACCAGCCCGTCCACGGATGCCCGTGCCGCCCCGCGGTGAGCAGGCCGGCGACCGCCGCGCCTGCCTGGCGGGCGAGGGTCGTGGTGCGGCCGACGTACTGAAGGCGGCCTTCGGCGTCGTACCTGCCGAGCAGCAGCGTCCGCGGAGCGGCCAGCGAGCCGGTGACCGCGCCGACGATCGCCTCACTCGTCTTGCGGACCTTGTACTTCTCCCAGCCCCGCACCGATGGCCGGTAGGTGTCGGTGAGCCTTTTGAAGACCACGCCCTCCATCCCCACCGACGCCCACGACAGCCACGCGCGCACGGTCTCCGGGTCGGTGGTCGACGGGCACAGCGCCCACGGCGCCGTGAGCCGGCGGGCAGCGAACACGGTCTCCAGCGCGGCCCGCCGCCTGCGGTACGGCCACCCGGTCGTGTCCGTCCCGGACAACCTGAGCAGATCGAATGCCACGAAGTGGGCCGGCCACTCCTGCGCCGCCCGCATCGCCCCCACGCCGCGCCGGGCAAGCCGGTTCTGCAACCGCTCGAACGCGAGGCGACCTGCGGCGTCCCATACGACCAGCTCGCCGTCCATCGCCGTCGCATCCGGCAGCTGCACGGCCCCGGCCACGACGTCCAAAAACGCCGGCCCCATGTCCGTGCCGCGCCTGGAGCGCAGCACCACCCGGCCCGCGTCGACGCAGACGGCCACCCGGAACCCGTCCCACTTCGGCTCGGCCGCCCAGCCCGGCCGCAGCGTGGGTGTGGGTACGGGGGTGCTCAGCATCGGCTCCGGCAGCGTCCACGTCACACCGGATCCCTTCCACTGCGCGACGACGAACTACTCGCCGTGCCGCTGGTGGGCTACGGTGCCGTGTGCCGCCCGGCGCGTCGCGTGGTCTGCCGCGCGCGGTCCGGTACTGTCCCCCTGCCAGGCCAGGGACGGTCTGGAGGCGAGCGATCCGCCCGGGCGGAGTCGCAGATGTCTCAAGGGTGGGATGCCCGCTCCCGCAACACACGTTTCTCGGTGTCCGTGCATGCATTCCTCCACGGCTGCCGCCCCGGGGGCAGCCGGAGCAGGAACCCCGTGCCGCACACGACCGACAAGCGGATCAGCAAGGAACTCGCGCGGCTTTTGTACCTGGGACGACTCCCGGCGAAGGACGGCCGCGGCCCCCCTCTGGATCCCACCGACCGCGGGCAGCCAGCCTTCCAAGCCCTTCTCTTCGAGTGCCTGATGAGCGACTATGAGCACCCGCATCCCCAGCAACAGCCGCGAAGAGCGCGATGGCCAGCATCATCTGCCGTAGCGCGAGAGGACTACTGGTGCCCGAGCTGGAAACGGGAGTTTGCCTGTGATCTGGGAAGGGGCCGTTCGTGGGGATCGGGTCCGTGAAGCGGCCTGAACGTGTTGCTGTCATCGGAGTGGGCGTCATCGGGGCGAGTGTGGGCTGGAACCTGTCCCGGCAGGGCGCCGAGGTGGTCTTCATCGACGCAGGCCAGCCGGGCGCAGGTGTCACCAACTGGTCTTTCTCGTGGGTCAACGCGAGCAACAAGACCGCGCGCAGGTCCTACGTCGTCCTGAACGTCGCGGGCATGGCAGCTCACCGTGAGCTTGCCGGGGCCATCGGGCCGGACTCGTGGTGGTATCCCAGCGGCCACTTGCGCTGGGCAGACGATCCCGCAGCGGAGGCGAAGTTCCTGAGAACAGCGGAACTGCTGGCCAGCTGGGACTACCGGGTCGAGATGTACACGGGGGCCGAGGTCCGCAGCCGCTTCGAACCGGCTCTCACGATGCCCGACGATGTACCGGTCCTGTTCTACCCCGACGAAGCCTGGGTGCACGGACGCCATCTTGTCGGCCGCCTGGTCGGCCAGGCCGTCGCATCCAGCGCCGAGCTCCGGTCCGGCAACGCGGTATGCGACATCGGCACCGGTGCCGATGGAAGCATCCGGTCAGTTGCTCTGTCCGATGGGAGCCGTCTCGACGTCGACATCGTCGTGAACGCGGCGGGCCCCGGCGCCTCCCATGTCGCAGGGCTCCTCCCACGGCGCTTGCCGATGCGCCGGGAACCCGGCGTCGTCGCCCGGATCGACTGTGCTCAGGTCCCCGTTCAGCGGGCCATGCACGCGCCTCACATCGAGATTCGTCCTGCCGGAGACACCTCGGTCGTCCTCCACAGCCGCGAGATCGACGCACTCATCGACACAGGCGAAGATCCAGGCCAACTCGCACAGCTGCTCCACGAATCGGCGCGCCACGTCGTCCCCGAGCTCGGAAACTCCCGCATCGCGAAGACACGAGTCGTCGACCGGCCCGTCCCTGCCGACGGATGGCCCTCGGTGGGAGCGGTGCCGTCCGTGCCGGGCTACTACGAGGCCGTTTCCCACAGCGGGATCACGCTTGGGCCGGTGATCGGGCGACTGCTGGCTTCGGAGATCCTCAGCGGGAAGAGAGACGAGCTGCTCGCGGACTTCCGCCCCGAGCGGTTCCCCTCCTGACAGCCCGGGCGGGCGCCACCACGCCTCAAGTAGGCGGGTGCGCCCCGCGCGATCCCGGGCACCGTCGGTGTGACGACGATGAGATGGACGGTGGTCGGGCAGCCGCCGCCATCACGGTCGCGGCGGCGCTCCCCCCGTGCAGGGGCAGTGGTGGCACGGCACCGACCGCGCCACCGCCGGCACCTCAGCGCTCGGCCTGCTCGCGCAGGAAACGGCGCTCCTTGATCCATCGACGCGCCTGCCACCAGCGCGCGGTGTAGGCGAGGCCTTCCCGGCAGACGTCCGCCTCCACGCCCCTCGTGATCACGTGCACCTTGGTCCCGAGCACATGATCAGACGAAGGCCGCCTCGGCATCCGGCGAACGCCCAGGCCGGTGACCCAGTTCGAGGCACATTTCGACATCGGATGCCGCGGCGCCGACGACTGGGGAGAAGCCAGCCAGCGAACCCGTCGAGGCCCTACGCTCCCATAGCACCTTGCACGAATCGCCGAAGGTGCGCACGCACGGCGCCAGGCCGCTCCAACCAGGGCTCGTGCCCCGCGTCCTCGATCCGAGTCAGCGGAAGAGCGAGCCGGAGCGCAAGTGAATCAAGAGCCGACACAGGGCGAGGATCGTCGACACCACCAAGGAGCTCCGTCCGCGCGGGAAGGCACGCACGTAGCTCGGCAAGGTGTTCGTCTAGCGGATCCGCGCGTCGCTCCTTGCCCAGTTCGCCGTTCATGGACCAGTTGACCGGGCGACGCCGCCGGGCACCCTGGGCAGCCCAGTGCCACCCGCGTTCGGGATCGGCATGGTCGGTGAACCAGGCGAGAGTGAGCAGCTCGACTTCCTGCTCCTCGGTACGGTGCGGCAACTCTTCCAATTCGCGGAGCCGCTCCTGCTGCACTGTGGACATGCGGCGCTGGCGCTCCGCTCGGTCCCCGGTACGCCCATCACCGACGAACGGCCCACACATCAGCAGCATGGCGGCAACCCGGTCAGAGTGCCTCAGACAGAACCGGCTCGCCAGATCGGTGCCGTAGGAGTGCCCAATCAGCACGGCCTGGGGCACGTCCCACGCGTCGAGCAACTCGGCGAGATCGTCGACATGCCGAGCGAAGGAATGGCGCCCCCGCCACGGGGATCGGCCCGTGCCACGCTGGTCGTACCGGTACACAGGCGCGAGGTCCGCGATCATGAGGGCGACATCACCCAGATAGTCCGGCAGCCCCGGACCGCCATGGAGCAGGACCACAGCCGGCTGCCGAGACGTGTCCCCCAGCGCCATCCAGCGCAACCGCGCTCCGTCGCTCATCGACACGTGGCCCCGTGCCTCCATCAAAGTCACCGTGGAGAACCTACCGGTGTCACTGAGGCACCGCCAAAGGTTAAAGAACTTCCCAATGACGATGTCAAGCCGCTGGCGTTACGGTCGGTAGAACCTCGTAGCACTTTCCGTCTCGAAGCATTGCCCACAAGACGTTGGCTCGTCGACGGGCCAGAGCGAGCAGGGCCTGCTTGTGCCCCTTCCCCTCGTTCCGCTTGCGCCCGTAGTAAGCCTTGGAGGCGGAGCAGGTTCTCAGGCTGGACATGGCGGAGAGGTAGAAGGCCCGGAGCAGACCTCGGTGGTAGCGGCGCGGGCGGCGCATGTTGCCGCTGACGCGGCCGGAGTCCCGCGGCACTGGTGAGAGGCCGGCGAAGGACGCCAGGCGATCGGCCGTGCCGAACGCCTCCAGGTCGCCACCGGTGGCGGCGATGAACTCGGCGCCGAGGAGGGTGCCCATGCCGGGCATGCTCCGGATCACCAACGCGTGTCGGTGCTCGTTGAACCGGGCTTCGATGAGCGCGTCGAGTTCGGCGATCTCCTCGTCCAGGGCCAGCACGCCCTTGGCGATCCGGGCCACCATGGCGGCCGCGAGGGTCTCGCCCGGCAGTGCGGTGTGCTGGGCCCTGGCCGCCTCGACGGCCGTCTCGGCGAGCGCCGCCGCGTTCTTCACCTTGCGGTTCTTCAGCCAGGTTCCGATCCGCCTGGCCCCGCTGCGGCGGATCGCTGCCGGCGCTTGGTAGCCGGTCAGCAGCACGACCGGACCCTTCTTACTCAAGGCCAACACGCGCTCCAACGCGGGGAAGAACTCCAGCAGTTGTGCCCTCAACCGGTTGGTCTGACGGGTCCGGTCGTTGACTAGGTCCAGGCGGCGGGCGGTCAGGGTGCGCAGGTCGACGGCTATCTCGTCGCCGGGCCGCAGGGGGCCAAGGTCCTGTCGCATGCGTGCCTGGTCGGCGATGACGAACGCGTCCTTCTCGTCCGTCTTGCCCTGGCCGCGGTAGGCCGTCGAGGCCTGGTGCACGGCGAGGCCGGTGATGTAGACCATCGGCTGCTGGTGGCTGAGCAGGAGGCCGATCCACCGCCCACAGGGCGTCCTCAGAGAGCGTGAGCACGTCTGCGATGAGCTCCAGCAGGGCCGGTTCGTCATTGAACACTCGGCGTGAAAGGAGGCGCTCGCCTCGCTCGTCGACCACCACGCAGTGATGGTGTTCCTTGCCGATGTCCACTCCGGCCCAGATCTGAGGCACGGGTCACCTCCGCCAGCTCGTCGTCACAGACTGTCCCGCAGACGACCTCGCCGACGTTGTCCTACACAGCGATCGAGTCGCGTATCCCAATTAGCGGTCGAGTCGTCGCGGGGCTCCGGGCGGCCAAGTTCTTTGAGCCATCCAACGGCGACAAGCTCACAGCCATACCCAGAACCCCTGGGCCCGCCGATCTTACGAAGGACCAGCTCAGACCCACGCTTGGAAGGTAGGACAAGCTCAGCGCCAACGGTCTGCGTTTCTGCGATCGATGAAACAGGTGGCTGGGGCGGGCCGGGCTGGGGCTGCTCCAGCGCTGCCGCGGGGATCGGTGGGAGTTCCGGCAGCGGCACCACGCCGAGCGCCTGGTCGACCGCCTCGTCTATCAGCCGCTCGGTGCGCCGGGACACATACGCGTAGTCCCGGCAGGTCCGCCGGCAGTAGCGCGGCCTGCGCCCCGTCTTCGGCTGCGTCACCGGCCCGCCGCACCACGCACACCGGTCCGCCCCCGGCGACGTGCCCGCACTGCTGTCCATGCCCGTGGACCGTACCCGCCCCCGCAGCCACCACAGCAGCCGGTACCCAGCGTCACCGCCCGCCCGCCGCACCGTTTCGCTGGAAGTTGCGCAGGGGTCACATCTACTGCGCCAACTCCCACGCCATCTCCTACGCCATCTACCGAGCCATCTACTGAGCCATCTACTGAGCTGCTCTCCGTGACCGCCCGCGTTGTCGCAGGCCAGGGCCCGTGGTGGGCGTGGTCGGGGTGCTGACATCCCCTCTGCTGCCGCTACTCCACGACGAAATGAAGAAAAAAAGGGAGGGTGGGGTGGGTGTGGTCGGCGCGGCGGCATCGGGGATCGGGCGCGGCGGGTGCTCTGCGGCGCGCGGCCTGGCGGCCGGCGCGATGGCGGTGAGCGCCCGCCGCGGCGGGAAGGTGGGAGCGTCGCGGGCCGGGCGGCGTGGTGTGCGACTCGCGGGACGCCGGGATCACGGGTGCGGCCTGCGCTGCCCAGTCGAGTCCGAGGGCGGCGAGCGCGGTGAGTTTGTCGGTGGTGAGTTTGGCGCGCCTGGTCTTCGTGTTGGACAGGAACACCCCGAGCTTGACCTCGGTGCCTTCCGGAAGCTGCTCTACGTGGGCCCTGGGGACGGTCACGGAGCGGGTGCGGGCCTTGTACTGCTCCAGGGCCGCCACGCCTCGCTCGAAGGCCCCAGACGCTGCCTTGGGGGCTTTGGCGGGCGGTTCCTGCTCCGGTGGCAGCGGCACGACGCCGAGCTGCTCCAGGAGCTCGCGCTGTTCGTCCATCAGCCCGGCCCAGACCGTGTGCTGCCGTTGGCGGGCCAGCCACTTGCCGACGTCCATCCTGTGCACGGTGACGCCGGGCAGGACATCGGCCCGGCCCTCTTCGTCGCGTACCAGCTCCCGCAGCGCGGCGTAGTGCCGTTGCCATTCCGCTGGCCACGCCGGGTTCCAGTGCTCGTCCACGGCCTCCAGCGCGGCCTTCCACTCGGGGTGGCCATCCAGCGCACCGGGACGCCGCAGATTGGACAGCCATTGCTCCACCGGCCGGTCCAGCATCGTCGCGGACCGGGGCGCGCACAGCGTCCGGTGCTGCTCGTAGTACGCCTTGGCGGCTTCCAGGTTCTCCTGGAGCCGCTCATCCGCTACCGACCACACCATGCCGAGCCGTTCCAGCCGCTGTGCGCGCTGCCCGCTCATCTCCCCGGCCGCGTGGACCACAACAGCTCCCTCGCCGCTGATACGCGATGGGAAACGCGCGTACGTCCTCAGGCCCAGCCTCAGTCTGTCGGCCTGACCCGCCGTGCCACCCGCGGTGTCCGAGAGGCCGAGGCTGAGGCCGGGGGAAGCTCAGGTGTGAGAAGGGCAACACCGTACAAGTGATCGCGAACGGGCTGGATTCCGTCTTCCGTTTGTGACGGGTCGCGTCGGCGGGGCCGGCGCCTGTCACTCGGACCGGAGCTGCACGGTGCTCCAGCCGGGCACATGGCGCCTCGTTCTTCCCCGCGTGCGGTGCCAGAGTCCAACTCATGCCCATAAAGGGGATTCAATGACTCAGTTCGAGAGTGTCGACGTGAACGTTCAGGGCGGTGACCTGCCCGGGTCCTACGCCTTGCACGCCAGGTCCATGTTCGATGGGTTCACGATGTCAGGTCCGGCGACCGTGCATGTGGAGGACGGCCAGATCCTCTTCGTGGACCGGACGGGAGCGATACCGTCCGGCAAGCATGTCGTCGACCTGGGCCCCGACGTGTGCCTCTTGCCAGGACTGGTGGAGGCCCATATGCATCTTGCTTTCGACGCGGGCCCGCAGGCCGTCGAGTCGCTCAAGGCCGTCGATGACGAGCAGCTCCTGGTCCAGATGCGCGAGGCGGCCCACAGCGCGGTACTCGCGGGCATCACCACGGTGCGGGACCTCGGCGACCGGAACTTCTTGTCGCTGACCCTGGCGGAGGAGTTCAGGAAGGCGCCGGAACGAGGGCCGGAGATCCTCGCCGCGGGTCCGCCCATCACCACCCCCGGCGGGCACTGTTACTTCATGGGCGGGGAGACACAGGGAACGGACGCACTGATCGTCGCGGTGCGGGAACGCCACCACCGCGGATGCGCGGTCGTGAAGATCATGGCCAGCGGCGGCAACATGACCGCGGGATCCGATCCCGGCTCGTCGCAGTACACCAGGGACGAGATCCGTACCGTTGTCGAGGAGGCGCACCGGCTGGGTCTGCCCGTGGCAGCGCACGCGCACGGGATGGAAGCCATCATCGACGCGGTGAGCGTCGGCGTGGACACCGTTGAGCACGTGTCGTTTTTTGAGCGCGAGCTCAAGGAACTGGATCACGACGTGCTGCGCGGTATCGCCGCGAGCGACACATATCTCAGCCTGACGTTCGGCATGCCGGTGAGCGTCGACGCCCTTCCGGAAGCGGGCCGGAAAACCATCGCGAGGGCGCGGGAGATCAGCCAGTACCTGATAGGTATCGGTGCCAAAGTCGTGATCGGATCGGACGCCGGCGTCCATTCCGTCAAGCCGCACAATGTGCTGCCGTACGCCGCCCTGGATCTTGTGGAGTGCGGATTGTCTCCGCTCCGGTCGCTGCAAACGCTCACCAGTCAGGCTGCCAGGGCGTGCCGGGTCGAAGGGCGCAAGGGCCGTATCCAGGCCGGCGCGGACGCCGACTTCCTGGCGGTTCACGGCGATCCGCTGGAAGACCTGAACAGGCTGCGGGACGTCCGGGCGGTCTTCCGCTCCGGGCTCCGGGTCCGCTGAGGTGCGCCGGGAGGCGCTTTGCCCGCACGGGCAGCGCCTCCCGGTTACGCCCGGCAGTCCTGACGTGTGAGCGGTCATCGTGCCGGTGCCCGGCGGTCCGCTGGCGCGACCCGACGGAACAGACTAAGCATCAGATGCCGGGAATAAACATCGGGAGAAAACGACCTCTTACGCCGCCGCCCGTCGTGGAAGGCGGCACGACCTGGTGCACTCACCAGTCGTCGGGCGCGCTGCCCACCCACGCGATCGGCTGCCCCGCGCTGTTGCGGCCCCAGTGCGGTTCCTCCATCGAGGTCTCGTGACCGTCGTCCAGGACACAGACGCGTCCCCAGCGGCCGTGCTTGCCCGGGCATTGCGACCTGACGTGAAAAGGAGTTGATTGTAGGACAGCTTCCAATTGCGGTGCTGTGCGGAAGATGAAGGTTTTGTGGCCCTTCGGAGCCGCCCTACGGGGGGAGGCTTCAAACCACCTCATGCTGCGTTGGCTTAAGACCGTCGTGGTGAGCGATGAGGAAAAGGCGTCGTGAGAGGCGTCAGGTGGGGATCGGAAAGACGAACGCAAGTGAATCGCTGCTGAAGTGTCGAAAGCAAGTTAGATGACATCGAAACCGGGGTGTTGTCCAAATTCCGGGATGAGCCTGGCGGGTGCCCGTTTATTGGCCAGGTGGTGTCCGGCATGCAGGCGACGTGAGTCCGATCTGCGGCTTCCGTGCGGAACAGGTGAAGGCGTGTCCCGACACTGCCCACCGCATCGCGGTGGCAAGAGGGAGAGCCCCAGGCAGACGCAACTGTGAGGGGTCGAGTACCGATGCGGGGCGCGCTGGCGGACCGGCTCGTAGTAGTGACGAAGCTCCTGTAATGGGAGTGGAGCGAAGGGGCCGGGTCGCTCGTGACTGTGTTGATCACATCAACCGGACGTGTCCGGGAGGAGTGCGATGGGCCAGTTGAAGTCACAGGCTAAACCGTTTGATATTTCGAAGTGGGAAGTCAAGGAGGCGTGGGAGGAAGTCAGGGCTAACAAGGGTGCGCCTGGTGTGGATGGACAGAGCCTCGATGACTTCGAGAAGGACCTGAAGAACAACCTTTATAGGGTCTGGAATCGGATGTCGTCGGGCTCGTACTTTCCGCCC
Source organism: Streptomyces sp. DSM 116793 (assembly GCF_057320905.1). Classification (NCBI taxonomy): domain Bacteria; kingdom Bacillati; phylum Actinomycetota; class Actinomycetes; order Kitasatosporales; family Streptomycetaceae; genus Streptomyces; species Streptomyces sp. DSM 116793. Next base: position 9,274,599 of record NZ_CM170494.1, read on the forward strand.
CCGGTGCGCGCGGTGGCCATTCCCAAGTCACATGGAGGCGGTATCAGGATGCTGGGTATTCCTGCTGTCGCCGACCGGGTGGCTCAGACCGTGGTGGCCCGGCATCTGATGCGAAGGGTGGAGCCTATTTTCCATCCGGACAGCTTTGGATATCGGCCTGGGCGGTCCGCGTTGGATGCAGTAGCGAAATGCCGGGAACGGTGTTGGAGGCGGAGCTGGGTGGTGGAGTTCGACATCGCCAAGTTCTTCGACAGCGTGCCCTGGGACCTGCTGGTCAAGGCGGTGGAAGCGCACACCGACGCCGTTTGGGTGAAGTTGTATGTGCGGAGGTGGCTTGCGGCCCCGCTCGTCATGCCCGACGGCACTTTGCATGAACGGGAGCGCGGAACCCCGCAAGGGGCCCCCGCGTCTCCCGTCCTGGCAAACCTGTTCCTGCACTACGCGTTCGACGCCTGGATGGCCCGGGAGTTCCCGACCGTCTGGTTCGAACGGTACGCCGACGACGCGGTGCTGCACTGCGTCAGTGAGCGCCAGGCCCGCGAGGTGCTGGCCGCGCTCACGGACAGGATGGCCGAGGTCGGACTGCAACTGCACCCGGCCAAGACCCGGATCATCTACTGCAAGGACGGAACGCGACCCCGCTCCTACGAGCACACCGCGTTCACGTTCCTGGGGTACACGTTCCGCGCCAGGAGGAACCGGCACAAGAACGGCGAGAAGTTCCTGTCGTTCGAGCCGGCGATCAGCAGGGAAGCCCTGACGAGGATCGGCCGGACGGTGCGGTCCTTGCACCTGCACACCCGGACCGATCTGACCCTCAACGAGCTCGCACAGAAGCTGAATCCTCTGGTGTCGGGCTGGTTCAACTACTACGGGCGTTTTCGGCCGTGGGAGCTGATCCCCTTCGCGATGCGCATCAATGCCTACCTGGTGCGTTGGGTCCGCAAGAAGTACAAGCGGTTCACGGCCAAGCGGAGGGCGCTGGAGAAGGTGCAGGAGATCGCTAGGCGATACCCCCGCATGTTCGCCCACTGGCGCCTCGCTCCGTCTGTGAGTGCCGTGGCGGTCTGAAGATCAGAGCGGCAAGAGCCGTGTAACGGGAGACTGTTATGCACGGTTCTGTGAGGGCCGGGGGGTGAGATTCCCCCCGGCTACTCGGCGATTCCGGTGAGCCGGGCCACGTCACCCTCGCGCACGGCCTGGTCGTAGCGGTCCTGGAACGGCTGGAGGCGGGCACACAGCTCGGTAGGGCCTTCTCCAGGCCGTCGATCGCGCGGGCCGTGGGCTCGAAGACCTGGTGCAGGTAGTCGGCGGTGACGCCGTTTGGAGCGCGTTCGGCGAGCATGCGCCACTGCTCGCGCTTGCGGTGACAGAGAGGTTCGTCGTTCTCAGCGGCGCGACCCGCCGCGCCATTGAGGCCCTCAAGGGCCAGGGCCTGGATGGCGGCCCCATCACGCCGCCTCTGCCGGGCTATGTCGAGCTACTGGCGGAAGACGGGCTGGACCCCGAGGCGCCCGACCTCGGTGTTCTCCAGGACCGCGCGCAGGATGCGTACAAAGCGTTCCTGCGGACTGCGGCCAATGTGTCCAACAACCGATCGTTTGACGACAGATACGCTGACTGCCGCATCCGGCCGGGGCCGGTTGTTGTACTCCCTGGGGTCCGCCACCCTGGCGGGTGAGGCGGGCCCGCTGAGCCGCGATCGACGTCGGCGGTGAGACCATGCCGAGCTCGGTCGAGGTCATGGGGTTGGCCGAAGAGGCTGACCAGTAGCTTCATGCCTCGACGATGATGGTGCCTATGGTCGATTCCGGGCCGGGCCCTTCCGGACGGTCGACCTTCCACCAACCCAGGACGTCCTGGTACTCCGGCTGTGGGATCGCACGTCCCTCGGCAGTCATCAGGCGTCCCTGATACGCCTGGGCGTAACGTGCTCGAACCGAGTAGACGCCGGGTTCGTCAGGAACAACGAGGTCGCACGACACATTTACCCACTCCGCCGGACCTGGGTTGTCTTCCGCCAGCGCCTCGACGTGCGTGCCGGCATTGACCACCATCAAGCCGCCGCCGCTGCGCTGCTTGCCGTTCCATACCGACGCCTGGGCCCGATCCTGGCCCGCCAGCCCAACGATCACCTGATTGATGGCGTTGCCACACTCCGAGCAATCATGCAGCACGTCGAAACTGACCTTGTGCGAACCTCCTCCGCGCACGTGTACCACGTCGGCCTGGCCATCGATCTTCACGTTGCGGATCTTGAACCGAAATCCCGTCCCGCCTCCGTACGGCTCGACCATCTCTGTGTCGGGAGTGAGAGCCGTGGTTCGGCGGACATCGCTGTGACTCATCTTGTCGGTCATATGCCAAGTAAACAGGTGGCCACTGACAAGGCCGGGCCCGCCCTTCAACGAGGTCGACACGTCAGCGTCAGAACACAGCTTCTGAGCCGCCGTACGGTACGACGCCGCGTTGGTGCCTGCCGGCTGACAACCCGCTTCAGTCGGCAGCCGACTCGTCCTCGTCTTCGTCCAGCTCCAGTGCGTTTGGATCGCGCAGCGGGCGCAGGGCGCCTGCGGCCGGGGTGGAGGCGGTGAAGCTGTAGCGGCCGAGCAGGTTCAGGTTGCGGTGCTTGAGCGGGGAGAGCCGGGTGATGTCCTCGTCCCGAATCTCGTGGCCCTCGGCCTTCAGCTGGACGACGGCGGCGTCGATGCAGCGGGTCGTCCAGAGCACGATGGCGTTGAGGACCAGGCCGAGCGCGCCGAGCTGATCCTCCATGCCGTCGCGGTACGCCTGGTGGATGGTGCCGCGCTTGCCGTGGCACACATCCCGGGCCAGCTTGTGGCGGGATTCCTGCACGGTGAGCTGCCGGTTCATCTGCCAGCGGTAGGTGTCGTCCACTGGGTCGGTGACCCGCAGCAGGTGCTCGGTCTTCGCGATTCGCCCGTACTCCGCGAACGCGGCGCCCAGCGGGGTCGGGCGCCCGTCGCGTCCGAACATGCGCAGCAGGTCGTAGGCGCGGACCTGGTTGGTGACCAGGGAACCGGCGACCTTCAGCATGTCCGGCCAGTGCGTGATCACCTTGTTCAGGTTCACGCGGTTGCGGGCCAGGTCCTCCACCACGCCGTAGCTGCCGGTCTCGACGCCGGGCATCATGGCCCGCCAGAACCGCTGGTCGTCCAGGTCGCGGAACCTGGGGCTGGAGTTGTAGCCGAGGATCTTGAACAGGCCGGCGAGCTCCTGAAGCGTGCGCAGGGAACCGGGGCGGGCGTCCGCCGTCCGGGGCGGGGCCGGCTCTAGGCTGATGCCGAGGCTCTCGCACACGGTCAGGAACGTCGAGGAGACGCCGGCCGTCCCGTGGTCGAGGACGAGTGTCTCGGGCACGGCCGCCGGCCGCGCCGCGGTGGCCTCGATCCGGGCGGGCAAGGACATCAGCCGCCGCGCCGGCCCGCCCGCGTGGGCCTGCTCCAGCAGGGCGGGCCAGCCCGGGCGCAGCATCTGGGGCACGGCCAGCTCGGCCAGCAGCACCGACAGCTCAACCGGCCCGCCCTGCTCAGGGTGCAGTACGGCGGCCAGCACGCAGCCGCCCGCCTGATCCAGCGCGGCCGTCACCGCCACCTTCACCCCGGCCCTGTCCTCGCCCACCGCGCCGTCTGGCAGGCGGGCGGTGGCGACATGGACCCGCTCCGCGGGCCGCAGCGCGGCAGGCGGGCCACCGGCCCGGCCCGCTGCGGTGGCGGTGCGCGGCCGGGCTGCCCGGCGGCTCGGCCGGATCCGACAGCGCCTTCACCAGCCGGTACAGCGACGAGCGGGCAGGCAGCCGTACCCGGCCCGGCTCGTGGGTGTCCGCCACGATCTGCTCCGTCAGCTCGATGACCTGCCGGGTGGTGGTCTTCCTCCGCCCCCGGCACCGGCGCAGCGCCTCCAGCATGGCGGCCACCACCCGCTCGTCCGTACGCCCGGTGGGCGACGGGCCGCGCAGGTGGCGCTTGTCGACCAGCCCCCACAGCCCCGGCGCCAGCTGCTCGAACCGTACCGCTACGGCGGCCTCCACCCAGCGGCGCTGCACGATCAGTCGCACCGGCCGCGCCGAGACAGGCCTACCACGTGCGGATTGCGGTCCAGGACCATCAGCTGCGTGCACATCGCCTGCGAACCGTCGACGCCGGCGACGCCGACCTGGCCGTGAACCGCCCCTCCGCATCTGCCGCGCGCCTCCAGGCGGCCGCCGTACGACCGCCCGCCCGGCTCGCCTCGGGCTCGTCGTCCGTGATGACGGCGGTGATCCCCTTCGGCCGGGGGCGTCCCAACGTCCTGGCTCCGGCAGTGGAGCCGCCGGCTGTTACGGCCGTGGTGTTCAGGCGCTGCCCCAGGCTTCGAAGAAGCGTGCGCGGTCGTCCCCTGCCTCGTGCTGCCGGCGCTTGGCGAGCAGGACGTGCCAGGCGGTGGTCTCGGCGTCGCGCAGCCACAGCTGGCCGAGGTAGCGGGCGCCTGGGATGAGGGTGTCGTGGGCGAGTGCGTCGCCGATCACTTTGGTCACGGCGTCGCGCTGCTGGTCGTCGAGCTCGGCCAGGAAGCTGAGCACGCGGTCGGCGATGCCCGCTTCGTTGCCCCGGGCCAGGCGGTCGAAGAACGGGCCGCCCATGTTGCCGGGGTCGATGTACAGGGCGGCAGTGCCTCCCGCCTTCTCCAGCGCCATCCAGAACTCGTCGCCGTCGGGTGTGCCTGGCAGGGGCAGGGCGGCGAAGAGGTCGATCAGATGGCCGTTGGATGCCTGGTTGTAGGAGACGTCGCAGGCTGCCGCGGAAGCGATCTGCGCGACGTGTCCGGCGTTCAGTCCTTCGCCCTGGGGCCAGTCCAGTGGGATGTTGAGCTGCTGGGCGAGGTGCTGGGCCAGCTCACCGTCGTTGTCGAGGAATCCCCGGATGATCACAAGTTCCCCCAGGGCAGTGCCAGTTGGCGTGCAGAGGCGGCTCTCATTGCCCTCAGTCTGCCGAATGGGGCGGTGATCCGCTGGGGTGCGCGGACAACGTCTGGAAATCGCTCGTCCGGCGCCGGCGGCATGGGCGCCGTCCAGACCCAGCCCCGTCGTGCGGTGGCGGCGGGCAGCTGCTCACGCTCGTACGGCGGACATCCCCGCGGCCGTGCGCGAGCGGGCCCCCGCCGTCGTGGGCGAGCTGGGCGGGGTGCCGGGGGGTGCTGTTACGGCTGTGCGTGCCGGTTGTCCGCCGTGCCGGGCCGTGCGGCGGCCCGTCGTACGGTGCCCCGCCGGCGCCGAGGGCAGTTGCCGCATGCCGGGGTCGGCCCGTACCTGGTCGGCGATCTCCCGGGCGATGACGAGGTGGGTGCCGCGCGGCGCCGGGGTGCTGGCCATGTCGTCGTCCTTCACGTCTGCCGACCGGGCGGATCACCCTACCGGCGGGCGGACGGCCTCCCCGGACGGGTTACAGCCGGTGCTGGTGATGCAGCCGGGGGCCGACGCCGATCCACCGGAGGATTCCCGGGGCGGGCAGCGGGGGCAGGCCGTGGCGGGCGGCTTCGGCGGCCAGGGCGCGGGCGAGGCCGGCGTGGATGCTCTCGTCGCCGCGGTGGCCGGCCTCGACGTCGGCGAGGACGCGGCGCAGGGGGTGGGCGCGGATCTCGATCCGGCCGCGGTAGGTGATGCGGACGTGGCGTTCGAGGATCTCGATCCAGGACCAGGCGTCCAGCCCGGCGGCGAGGGCGACGCGGTCGATGTGGTCGCCGAGCTGCTCGCCGCCGCCGGTCCAGGCGGTGTACTGACGCAGTCCGCCGCCGGACAGGGGGACGTCGACGCACACCAGGGCCTCGGGCTCCATACCGCTCAACGCGTCGGCCACCACGGCCTGTTCGACGAGGCGCTGACCGCCATCGGGACTCAGCGCCGGCCCCGATGCGGGCGCGGGCGGGACGGCGAGGGTCGGCACGGTCAGCTCGGCAGGGGCGGCGAGCAGGACGGCGGGGAGCGACGGCACAGCGCCCCGCCTGGTCAACGACCCCAGTGCTGGCAGGGCACGGCCGGCACCGCGGCCCGGGACCGGCATGGCCGTGCCGGCGGCCGCCCGGGGCGTGCGGCGGCGGGCCGGTGTGCGCCCTGTCCGGCCGGCCCGCCCGGCCGTACGGTCGTGACGGCGCCCCGGCGTTCGGGGAGGTCGCTGAAGAGGGTGGGGGAGCGTATGGAGAGGCGGAGCGTGCTCGGTGCGGGTCCGGCTGTGGCGGCGCCGGGGGCGCGCAGAGGGGTGCGAGGGAGGGCGCACCAGAGGGTGCACCGGGGGGCGAGCCAAGGGTTGCGCCAGGGGGTGCGCAGCATCTGGGAGCGATCATGGGGCGGTGCAGGTCAAGGCCTGTTTTTCATCTGGTGAGTTCGCTGACTTCCCCCTGTCTGCCCCTCTCGCGCCCCCTTCTCATCTTGGTGGTGAAGGAAATAAGGAAGGGAGGGAGGGCGGGCGCTCGAGGGGCAGCCAGGGGGCCCCGGGGCGGCGCTGCGCGCGGCTGGCGGGGGACCGGCGGCGGGCAGGGGAGGGAGCCCGCCGCGGATGGGTCGGGGGCGCGCCGCGCCCCGACCGCTGTTGCCCCGGCGCGGCGCAGTGCCGGCCACGCCGTGACGCCCGGGGAGCGTCAGAAACGCCGGGGCCCCACGCGCCGTGGGGCCCCGGCGCCCACCCGGCGGGAGCGAGCTCGGGCGAGGGCGGAGCGTTGGCAGGGCCGCATGCCCCGCGCGCGTCCCAGTCCACCTCGGCCCGCGCCGCGGGCAGTGCGTCGAGTCGGCGCACGACCCCTTGTCCTGGTCCGCTACCGCCCCGGCCGCTGCCGCGTTTCTCCTTGACCACGGCCGCTACCGGCCACGGTCAGATCGCGGACAAGGGAATCCCCTGCACGCTGCTCCTCGATCACCGCCCACCCAAGGGCGGCCCGAAGCGAAGGAGCCACCGCGATGACCACGCACCGACCATGGGCAGGCGCCCGGCGCGCCCGGCCCCGGCCATGGGACCGACCGGCAGCAGGCAAGCCGCCCTCCTGCGGTATGCACTTGGGGTGCCACTTTGGGACCCACTTTGGTGCCCGGCGCCCATCGGGACGGGAAATCCGCAGGTCACATGCAGATACGGCCCTTGCGTCGCGTTGTCACAACCTCTTCTCTCCTCCTCTCACTGACCAAGCCCTGGGATATGGGTGGGGGTGGGCGTCAGTGGTGGAGGCGATCCTCGGGTTCGATCGTGTTCAGCAGCATCGGCGGACCGGCCGGTCCGCTCGGAAGCCGCCTTCGCGTCCTTCGCCGGCGTCTCGCCGATTCCTGCCTCCTCTGTGCTCGCCAACCGGCACCGGCTCAACCGGAGTGGAGACCGGCAGCTCAACCGCGCCATGCACACGATCACCTTGATCCGCATGCGGCTTGACCGGCCACGAATGCGTATGTCGCCCGGAAAATCGCCGAGGGGAAGACTCCTCGCGACGCGCATAGATGCCTCAAGCGGGTCATCTGCCGCTCGATCTTCAAGACCCTCGAACGGACTGAACGCACCAAGACTGGGAGCATCCAGGAACGTACTCGCGGCTTGACACGACATAGCAGCCTCGGGGGCTGCGGACCTCAATTTTGTCGGGCCGGGGCGGGCCATCCGCCCGTCTGTCCTACGGTCTTGCCTGCTCGGATACGCGCCAGGACTTGACGGTCCCTTTATATATGTTCTGCGACCATTTGGTCGGCTTCTGTATCCTTTACAGGTGTCGGATGCCGACGTGAGCGATGTGACTGGAGCTGCAGCGTGGTTGTGGACCGAATAATGGGCCGTCGAAAGCACATAAGAATCGCACTGATCATGGGAGCGGTTCTGGCCGGCGCCAGTGCTTGCAGTGCAAGCGGGTCGTCCTCGGCCGCCCGGTCGCCCTCGGCCAAGGCGGCAGCGGCAGCGGTACAAGCGAAGATGGCGACGAAGCCCAAGCCGCCGGCCGGTCCGCCGATGCTGCTGAACACGATCGAACCCGAGGACGGGGCCACGGTCGGAGTGGCGATGCCGATATCGGTCAACTTCAGCAACCCGGTCGCGACGTCCGCCCGGGCCGGGGTCGAACACCACATGAAGGTGTCGGCGTCCCAGCCGGTGGAGGGAGCCTGGCACTGGTTCAGCTCGACCCGGGCGGACTGGCGTCCGCTGCACTTCTGGACCGCCGGTACCAAGGTCACCCTGAACGCCGATCTGACCGGCGTGAAGAACGGCAACGGCCGGATCGGTGTGCACAGCTATGTGCACCACTTCACCATCGGATCGGATGTCCAGACCACGGTGTCGGTGCCCAACCACTCGATGACAGTCACCGAGAACGGCAAGGTGCTGCGCACGATCCCGGTCGACGCCGGCAGCCCCACCTTCCCGTCCTGGGACGGAACGATGGCAGTGATCGACAAGCAGAAAGAGCTGCGGCAGACCTCCTGCAGCGTCGGTATCGCCTGCAACAAGAATGACCCCAACTACTACGACCTGGTACTGCCCTGGGACGTCCACCTCACCACGTCGGGCACCTATCTCCATTACTCCACCGGCGACCCGGACCCGGGCCACGGCAACGGATCGCATGGCTGCGTGCACCTGTCCTTTGCCAACGCCGAGTGGTTCTACAACCTGACCAAGCAGGGTGACCCCGTCACCATCACCGGATCTCCGCGCGGTAAGGCCGCCGGAGACAACGGCTACGGGGACTTCAATCTGTCGTGGTCGAACTGGCTCGGTGCCAGCGCGACCGGTCAGCAGACAACCGCCGCTCTGTAGGACCTCAGTGGGCGGTTCATGAGTCTTTGAGTGGATCTGCTGTGTAGACCGATGCGCTCGCGTCCATCACGACCACCGCATCCCGATCGCGGACAACTGCTCCACCCGCTCCGGGGACAGTGTCGCGGCCCGTGAGCGCTGGTTCCCGATCCATGCCCCGAGCCGGAGCTCCCGCTCCTCCTCGCCGAGGACGATCCGTTCGACGTGCTTCCTCGGCACCCGCAGGTGGCCCTCGCGCTCGTAGAACTGTCGGGCGGCCTGATAGTTCATGGCCCATTTGTCGGCCTGTGTACGCCGCGGGGGCGGCTTCTCGTCCTCGGCCGCAGACTCGATCCCGAGGACCTGCTCGCACATCCACTGCTGGACGGTGGTGAGGTTGTCCCAGCCGAGCCGGACCGAGCGCACCCACCGTCCGAGGTCCTCGCCCTGGTGCACGACGTCGCCCGGCTCGGTCGGCAGCGGGCGGCCGGCCTCCAGGTGCCGCCGGACGAGGTGGAAGCAGCGCTGCCACTCCACCGGCCAGCTCGGGCACCACGACGGGTCGATGTCCTCCAGCTGTTCGCGCCGCTCCTCCGACAGCGCCCCGGCCGACGACTGAACCGGCAGACCCTCGGCACGCCGCTGCTCGATCGCCTGCACCTTGCGGGCGGCGGCCCGCGCGTTCTTCAGCCAGATCCCCACCCGGTAGCCCTGGAAGGTGGCGTCGAGCGGGGCCAGGAGGTGGCCCGCCTCGGCCGCCCACCCGCGCGCCGCCGCGAGACCTTCCTCCCACGCGACGTCGAAGTGCGACCACACCATGCCCAGCTTCTCCAACTGCTCGATGCGGTCCTCGTCCATGTCCCCGCGGGCGTAGAAGCGCCGGTTGTCGGCGATCCACTGCCCGAGGGGGAAGTCCGCGAGCGAGGCCGGCCACCCCTCGGCCTCCACCGCCTGGCCCTCCCCGCCGGGCACCCGGTAGGTGAAGGGCACCTTCAGGTCGCCGTGCTCACGGGCGTAGATGACGGCGGCCTCCACCCCCCGCCGCCAGTGCTCGTGCTCGGGGTTGAGGACCCGCAGGTTGATGAACGCGGCCAGCTGCGCCGGGTCGCGCGGCGTGCTGAACTTCAGCAGCTTCCGGGCCAGGGCCGATGGCCCGCTGGACCCGTTCCCCTCGCCCCGGCTCTCTTGGCCCTGCGCGGCCTTCTGGACGGGCTTGTAGGCGCTGGGGGCCTGCTGCTCGGCGAGCTGCTCCACCACCCGGGCGTCGTGCGCTCTGAGCGCCTCCAGCAGCTTCGCCAACCCGCCGAACGCGCGGCTGGTGAGCATGTTGTCCGCGGTCTCGCCCGGCCCGAGCAGCACTGGCACGACCAGGCTGGCCACCTTCCCCTCGCCGGGCTGCATCCGCAGCGCGCGGCCCACGGCCTGGACGAGGTCGGGCATCGAGCCACGCACGTCGGCCCAGTACACGGAGTCGCAGTTCTTGGTGTCGACGCCCTCGCCCAGCACCTTCACCGAGCCCAGGAAGCACTTCTCCACGACCGTGCCGTCCGTGGCGATCCCATCGGCGAACTCCCCGAGGACCCGCCGCCGGTGGCTGGGCTTGTGCTCGCCGCACAGCCAGTCCGCCCAGATCGTGCGCGGGTACAGCTCGGGGTCGGCGGCGTGCAGCTGCGCGGCGACGTCGGTAAGGCCGGCCGCGAACGCCTCGGCCTCCTTCACCACGTGGTGGAAGACGAGCGTGCGCCGGAAGCCCTCCTCCGACGACGCCTTGAGCAGGGCGGTCTGGAGCGCGGCGAGCCGGGCCCCGCGGACCTCGTCCGAACGACCCTCAGCGCCCAGGAGCTGCGCGGCCTGGAGCTGCGTGTCGGTGATGTCCACGCACACCACCTGATAAGGGGCGCAGATTCCCCGGTCGATCGCCTCCGACAGCGTCAGCGTGAAGCAGCGGGCGCCGAACGGGCCGTCCGGGTCGTCCTCCATGCTCGCCACCAGCTCACCGGGCGCGCCCTCGGCCTCCTCGTCCAACTGCCACAGACGAGGCGTGGCGGTCATGTAGAGGCGGCGCAGGGACGGGATGCGGGTGTTGTCGTGGACGACCGCCCACGGCTTGCCCAGCCGCCCCGACGTCCGGTGCGCCTCATCGACCACGATCAGGTCCCACCCCGGAAGGCCAGCCTTGTGCGCGCGCTCCAGCGTGCCCAGCCCGAGGGAGGCGTACGTGGCGAAGACGGTGGCCTTGTCGAACGGCCGCACCCAGCCGACCAGTTCCTCCACGTCCGTGGTGTTGGGGAAGGTCACGTCCTCGCCCCGCAGGGACGAGACCCCGACCATCGGGCCCGTGCGGCCGGCCTCGCGCCACGCGGCCTCGGTCTGGGTGAGCAGATCCAGCGAGGGGACGAGCACCAGCACACGGCCCGCGCGGAGCTTCTCCGCGCTGCGGGCCGCAACCCGGGTCTTACCGGACCCGGTCGCCATGATCACCTGAGTCCGGAGCCCCCTCGCGGGAGTAAGCGATCTTGCAGACAATTCGAGGGCATGGACAACCGCGTCAACGGCTTCCTGCTGCGCCGCCTCACGCTGATCGGCGCGGCTTGTGGTCGACATATCCGTCTGCCTTCTCCTGGGCTCTTGGCTGGGCAGGAAGCGTGAAACCTGCACGTAGGAGGCGTGCGATCGGCTACGGTGAACCTCGCCTGACCCGGGTCGCAGCCTCAGGCCAGTAACCGGAAGCGTGATCGGAAACCGGTCCAGATCCCTTAGTGGTGATGCTGTCTGAGTCCAGACTCTATCCCATGCATCAAAGTGAAGCACTCGGAACCGAGAAAATCCTCGAACGTGGCTGAATTCTGTTACTGCTGCCTTGTGGCCACCATGCAAAGCAGCCTGACAACCGGTCAACTCATTCCACGTCCCTAGGGCGTTTCGTTTGGATCATCGGGCGGACCACAGGAAGATGCCTGCGATGTGGAGTCCGGCCAGGTAGATGGTCGCGGTCTTCTCGTAGCGGGTGGCGATGCCCCGCCACTGCTTGAGGCGGTTGATGCACCGCTCGACGGTGTTGCGCTGCTTGTATGTCTGCCGGTCGAAGGCCGGTGGCCTGCCGCCCCGGTTGCCTCGACGTAGCCGATGTCGTTGCTGGTCCGCCGGGATGGGAATCACTGCCCGGATGCCACGGTGACGAAGGTGATGGCGGATCGCGCGGGAGGAGTACGCCTTGTCCGCCAGGACCACGTCCGGCTTGGTGCGCGGCCGTCCACGGCGCCGGGGTACGCGCAGGCGGGCCATCACATCCATGAATGCGGGGGCGTCACCGGCCTGCCCGGCGGTGAGGACGAAGGCCAACGGTCGACAGTTGCCGTCGGCGGCGAGGTGGATCTTCGTGGTCAGCCCGCCGCGGGACCGTCCGATGGCATGGTCGTGCGGCTCGCCGGCCGGGGCCCCCTTTTGCGGGCCCCGGCTGCGTGCTGGTGAGCCCGCACGATCGTGGAGTCGACCGAGACGGCCCACTTCAAGTCCTCGTCTGCGTCGGCTTGGGCCATCAGGGCGATGAACACCCGCTCCCAGGTCCCATCGACGGCCCACATGCGCAGGCGGTTGTAGACGCCTCGCCAGTTGCCGTACCTCTCGGGCAGGTGGACCCACTGCGTTCCAGTCTGGAACCTGTAAGCGATCGCGTCGAGCACCTCACGGTGATCACGCCACCGGCCACCCCGCTGAGGCCTCCGATCCGGAAGTAACGGCTCGATCCGCGCCCACTGCGCATCAGTCAACGGCACACACGGACCAACGACTCACTGATCCAAACGAAACTGCCTAGGTCCCCCCTTCCGACGGCCCGTCACCCCTCCCTCCCCTTGCTGCTGCCGAGTCAGGCCGCGGGGAGCGTGGCCTGTTGGGTGGCTGGAGCGCAGCGGAGGCCACCGGTCCGGGCTTGCCCGGCCGTGCTCCTGGAG